>JAFEBP010000009.1 GCA_018242605.1 Planctomycetota bacterium | reverse complement strand
TCCACGGTTCCTGGGTCAGGTCAAAGTAGGAAATGGGGAAATGAAGGGCGGAGATAGCGTGCGGTCAGGATGGGGTGCCCGAGCGGATGAAGTTTTGGTGGCGTGTGCGCGGCGCGAGGTCCGGGTTATTGGGACCTTGAGAGCGGTCGAAGTCGGCGTGGGCTGTGCAGGGGCCGGTGAGGGTGCGGGCGGCAGGAGTTGAAGATTTGGTGTGCGGATGAACTTTTGGTGCCGAGCACGGGCAGCGCGATGCGTGGGATCATCGTGTCGGGGCGGCGGCGGACGGGGAGCGGCGGTGCCCGGTGCGGATGAACTTTTGGTGGGGGCGGACGACATGGGGAAAGGGGGAGATGGGTAAAGGGTGAGATGGGGAAATTGGCAAATGAAGATTGGTGGCAGCGTGCGTTGAGGGAACTGCGGTGCATGGCGGCGTGCGCGATGAACTTTTGGTCGCGGGCGCGGTGTTGGTGGGGAAGGGAGCCCGGCGTGAGCGTTCAGGTCTGGCGGAGTGTTCTGTTCGATTGTCAAAGAACAACGGCCGCGGGCGATTGGGCGGGCGGCTGAAGGGTGATACGCCGGGGGCGGGTGGAGTTGCGGAGAATTGGGCGGGAGTGCGCGAGGTGTGCGCACAGAGGCGGGCGGTGGGTGCGAAATGACGGAGGCGGATGGCTTCGGGGCGCGTTCGATGTGGCTGGGGTTGGGTGCCTACCGAAACGCCCCGAAGCCGCTCGTCGGCTCCGGGACGTTGGTACTTGCGGCGAGGAGTTGCCGCTCAATTCAAGGATGGATCACCGGCGCTGTGACCTGACCCAGGAACCGTGGACACACCCCTGCCATGATGGCCACCATGCCGGAAGCGAACATCGCCAGTCTTGTCAACTGCATGGCGATACTCCTTGATGCGGTTGCGCCGCGCACACAAGCGAGCCGCGAGAATCATCGCGAGCGTGGCCGGGCCCGACGAGGGGACGGCGGCCGCGATGCGGAAACCAGCATAAATAGACGGGTCTGATGGAAACGCGTCTCCGATCCCGTAAATTCGATCGCCTTGCCGATACGCGTCAGTCCAGTGACTTCCCATGAACTGCCGGGTGGGGATTCCGTCTACGACGTGAACTGTCTCAAGATACTCGGTCGTGGCTCCCGCGGTATCGAGTAGTCCCCACGGGGAAGTAACAGCTGGATAAGACATCAGTGGAATTGCGTACTCACCGCCACCCGGCAGAGAGAATCCCGCGTTCGCCTGGCCCTGTCCCGGCGGGCCATACACGAGCGGCACATTGGTGCCGTTGATGCTGTTCCACCACCACCCGCCGACGCCTGTGCCACCGTAGTTGGGGTCGTAGTAACTCGCTTTGATCCATTCATCGAGCGTCGGGATCCAGTACCGAGCGCCGGGGTTGTGTTCCCATTGGTCGGTGAAGTGATTGCCATCAACGACGCCAAAGGTGGACACGTCGTACGCGCCGTTCATCACGGCGGCGATATCTGTCCGCTTGTCGTTGCAGAGCCAGTTGCAGAACATCGCGGCGGTGCGCCACGTGATTCCACCCGCGGGCCGCAGGCCCGCGGTTGTCTGGTTGAGAAGTTGGTAGGGTTGATTGGGATTGCCGGTGGCGGTCGCGCCCCAGCGACGGGGTGCGTGCGCCCAGGGAATCTGGCCGTCGAACAGGTTGAAGAACTCCATCCACTGGGCGGTCGTCACTTCGGTCTTACCGATGCGGTACTCATACCCCACGCTGCCGCGGCCCGTGACAGCGTTGTTGTTGTCCGGTCCGGCATACGCCGGGTTGCCCGGCGCACCGATGGTGACGAACTCGATGCCCGATGGATCGACCTGGGCTAGGGCGGATGCCTGAAGTAGGAACGAACCAGCGAGCGCGAGACTCACGGATGAGAATCTTGCGAGCGTTGTGCGGGCGTGAGACGAAACGGATTGGGCGCGCGCCATGGCCATTTTCCTTTGCGGGGTTGCTCCCCCAAATATGCCACACGGAAAAATCGATGCCAATAGAAAGACCTGAAATAACGGAAAATTCTCACAATTGGACCATTCCGGCGGTGCGATTCGGGCAGTCGGGAAGTCATGGGACCGCAACGCTCGCGGAATTGAGAGCGGAGAAATGCGAACGCAATCCGTACCGATTTTGATTGGGTGGGTTTGGCGGGCTTTGACGCCGGAACACTGGGGTTGGGGCCGCGGCGAGGGGTGTGCGATGGGCGTGGGATGTCGGGCGGACAAATTGCCCGTTGCATTTTCCATGGCTTTCCCGAGTCTTGATCTTGAACAACCTTTTTCAACTGACCCAGCGAGTCCTGCTTGCGGCGGCACTCGGCACGGGGCCGCTTGCCGGGGCAGTTTCTGCTGCAATCCATGTGCCTTTATTATAAAAATGTAATTCTTATTAGATACGGGTGGTCAGTTCCGGCGACGCGGAGCACGAAGATTGGAATGGCGCGGGCGAGTGGCGCGAGTTGATTTGGATAGGGGTGGGCGTTCGTTTGGTTGACGCCTCACTCGATCACGCGGTGGCAGCGCGACGACCTTGGACGCATCTGGAAAGAGACGCGGCCGTTTCATCCCACTCAGGAATCTCTCGCCGGATCTCAAGTCGTCGTTCATCAGTTTGATCAGGCGGGCAACGAAACCCGGACGACGACGGTCGGCGATGGCGGGGCGAACGCGGTGATGGAGCGCGTCTTTGACGGCTTCAATCGACCGGTGCAGGAGAAAGTGCTCATCGCGGGGGCCGGTGCGGGGGCGCAGTGGGCGACTTCATACCGATCATTCGACGCCCGGGGCAATATCGTCAGAGAGATTGATCCCGATGGCGCCCGCACGGATTACGTGATCGACAGTCTGAACAGGACAACCGAAGAACGGATGTATGGGATTGACCCGGATGCGCTCGCGGGATCGCCGATTCGGCGGGTGGTCTCGGCGTGGCGGTCCACCGGCGGCAAGTCGCGCGAGGTCGTGTACTCGGGCACGGTGCCCGCGACCCAGAAACGATGGGAGTACGACGCCTGTGGTGCGCTGGCGCTCGAAGCGGAGATGGCGAACCCCGCGTCCTCCGGAGCGATCAATGCGACGACGGACCGGGTGACCGAATACGCACGGGACGCGATAGGGCGCGAGCTGGAATCGCGTGCCGTGACAACGGGCAAGGAGTGCGTGCGGCGGACGCAGTATGACGTGCTGGGCCGCGTGACGGCGATGGAGGAACCGGAAGGGCAGGTGGTTGAGCAGTTCACCTACGGCGATGCGTTCCCGTTCGTGCAGACCGGGCGGACGCTGTCCATCGCCGGCGTGCTCTACGGAACTGAGCAGACGTCCTACGGCCGGAACAACCTGCCGACGCAGAGTCAATCCGGTACGTCCGCGTACGGTCGCATGCAACGTGCGTATGTGCGTGATGGTCAGGGGCGGGTGATACGCGCAGAGGACAGGGACGTTCAAACCCAGCGAGTCGCGGTGGCGACTTCCGCGTTCGACGGGCTTGGGCGCGAGAAAGAAGCACGCACCGCGGTGGGCACGGCGGATGAACGTGTTGTGACGTCGACGTACACGCGGCTGGGGCACCCGGAGGCGATTATCGTCGCAGCGGGCGGCGGGACGCAGACGACAAGCTACGCGTTCGACCTGGCCGGTCGGCGCACGGGGGTTACGCACCCCGACGGGTCTGTGGAAACCGCGGCGTACTCGCCGCGTGGCGACTTGACTCGCAGGACGCGCGGCGCGGCGAGCGGAGCGGGCCAATCGGTCTACTACGAACGCGATTGGATGGGCAACGCGAAGGCGGTGCGGGTGGGGTCTGCCACCGGGACGCCCGTTGAGACCACGGACTTTGATGCGCTGGGCCGCGAGAAGCGGATCGCGACCGTGGGCGGCAGCTCCGCGGAAATGCAGTACGCGTACGGATCGAACGGGCCGGCCTACGCCGATGGCCCGGTCCAGGAGACGCAGTGTGTCGTGGCGCCGGGGTTGGCGCCGCTCACCCGCGGCCTATCGCGGCAGTTTGACCGCAATGGGTTGGTGTCATTGACCTATCCCGCGGACTGTGGTGTGGCGCTGAGCTACTCCATCCTCCCCTGCGGCGACACATCCAGCATGAGCCGCAACGGGCAGCCGTTCGCGCTGTTCGGGTATCGCAACCATCGGCCGGTCTTCCGGTCGGTTCGTACGTGGGCCGCGGCGCCGACTTCGACGTGGATTGACCAGCAGCGGACGTTGTTCGGGCTCAATCTCGCGGTCTCTTCGCTGACGTTTACCTCGCGGGTGGGAACGGCGAACGGCCAGGGCGGCACGGCCGGTCCGTTGGCGTTGAGCATGACGACCAACCCGGCGCCCGGAGCGATCGAGCTCGACATTGACGGTTGGGACAACCCGGTGCGCCGGGAGTGGTATGGATTCCCGGTGGCGGGGCACAACGGAGTGCGGAGGAGCACGTACGACGCGCACCAGCGGCTGGTGAGCGCTCAATACCCCGACAGCACCGCGGAGCAATGGTCGCTGGACGTGGTGGGCAACTGGAACTCGGTGGTGCCGCGGTTCGGCGGCGGGACGATGTTCACGCACGACACGGCCAACCGCTACCTGACGATCGTGGGAGCGGCGGGCGGCACGCCCCCCCGATACGACGGGCGGGGCAACCTCACGCGTGATCAGCGGGGGATCGGGTACTCGTACGACCATGAGAACCGGCTGACGCTGGTGTTCGGCGACACGAGCGGCGACGGAGAGTGGCAGACGGGTGAAGCGACGTACGCGTCGTTCGGCTATGACGGGTTCGGGCGGCGGGTGTGGGAGAGGGTGCTGGATGAGGCGGGGCAGTTCCGCACCACGCGGCGTGTGTTTGACGGGCAACGGGTGATCGCGGAGTATGACGAGTCGGGCGCGCCGACCCGCATCACGATCTACGGGCCTGATGGGTTGGACGACGTGCTGGCGGTCCGCACGCTGGTGGGCGGGGCGTGGGTCGAGCTGTACCCGCTGCGGGATGAGCTGGGCACCACGGTGGCGCTGGCGGATTCGTCGGGGGCGTTGTTCGAGTGGTACGACTACACGGCGTACGGGTTGCCGGTGCGCGGGGATTCCGGTGCCGCGGGAACGCCGGGGGTGTACCGGCCGGCCGGGGGCGGGGCGCAGGCGTTGCCGCTCTGGCAGGCGAGCGTTCCCAACCTGTTCACGGGTCAGCGGCTGAACACGATCCGGCGGAGCGCGGGGGACAGCCAGCCGCTGTACGTGTACGACTACAAGGCGCGGGTGTATGACCCGGTGCTGGGCCGGTTCCTGCAGCGAGACCCGATGGAGTTCGTGGACTCGCACTGCTTGTATGAGTATGTGCGGGGGAATCCGCGGATGGGGACGGATCCGACTGGGATGTTTGAGTTCGGGATCGCCGGGCAAGCGGTCATGATGGCCGTGAACGGGTGGATGGACGCGAGCGGCACCCTCGAAGAGGCGCAGATTCACCTCACCTATCTGCTCGGTGTTTGGGCGATGTTCAGCGACTATCGAATCGATCAGATCTTAGATGTCGACTGGGCGCTCGACATGAACGCTGACGATCTCGCGTATAGCAAAGCAGGACCGCTGTTCGAGGAGAATCAAACGCCGGTTGATATGCCGGACAGGATGAAGGCGGCGATTACAAACAAGAATCCGAAGCCAACTTATCCTCCGCGGAAAAATGCATGGACTGGACGGCGTCCTCATGGAAATCTCGTTCATCAGAAGATGATGCGGACCGACTTCAAGAATACAGTCGTGAAGCTCAAATCCGATGGAATCGAGGTTGACTACCGTACAGTCAGAACGAATCAGGCGCTCGTGGATGCATCTGGAAAAAAAGTCTCCAGTCTTATGCCCGATGTACAGTTCGTAGATAATCATGGAAATATTCACATAGTCGAGTCACTCAACACTCAGACTCAAAAGTCATTAGATAGAAAAATCGAATTATATCGTGAGATATTTAGGAAAAATAACCTAAAAGGACGCGTGAATGGCCGCAAGCTCCCGTAAGAGTTCAAACAGGCAGCCCTGGGTGCGAGAATCGCCGCACGACATCGCGTATCTCTCGATTGTCGGGTATTCCCCCGTGCACCGTCCCGATGCGCACCTGCGTATCGGGGAACTGCTGGTTCGTGCGACGGAGTTCATCGATCTGCCTCCGGCCGAGTGGTATGTCCGCGAAATGGAGGATACTGCCTCAGGAGAGCGCCCATTCAGCGAATCAAAGGGCAGCATCCCAGCGAACAAAATGATCGATGGCGACGTCGGCATGGGGCGGGTTCCCGCCAGGGCCGAGACTGTGTACATTGAATCGCGGGCTGGTTCACGAGCCAAAGGGAATCGGGCGCCTCATCGGTTGGTGTGGGGGTGCCATTACGAGTTTGCCGACCGCGGCATGATCGCGGGCCGGCTCAACGCCCCGATGCACCAGTTCGTGCTGAGGATCCGAACATCGCTCTGCGCCACGGTGAAGCAGGATCGCTTCTTGGCGCTGCTTCGCGAGTGCATGGCGTTCTACGAAAGCAGCCTGGGGTGCTACCAGGCGTTCATCGACATCGCGCGAGTGGATGAACTGTGCGGCGGCCGGTTCTACACCGAGTTCGCGGAGTGCTCCGAGCCGAATCCGTGGCATAGGGACCTCGAGCACACCGAGTGGGCGCTGATGGATTTGCAGGCTCGGCAACGCCGCGTGCGAGGGGTGTTCTGGGGCCACATGCTGGGGAAGGAGATGGCGGGGATGTTGGATCCGACCGGCACGTTTGTGGATGAGTTCAACCGTTTATGCGAGAGCTACGTTCTGGCGTTCCATCGGGCGGAGCGGTTGCCGGGCGGCGGCTTGTATGTCCGGATGTCCGAGGAGCCCTTGGAGTTGGTATCCGACCGATCCAACGTCGGCACGCTGGCGGCGATCGCGGCGTGCCGCTTCAAGCAGAAGTTGAGGGAGCGAGGGATGCTGTGAGGCCTTTGAATCAGGCCTGGGTGCCCGGGATTCGCCATTTTGTAGAGGCGAGCTGGCGATGCGTGCACGGGCGGAATCCGTGTTGGATGGTCGCACGGTGCTCTGATGCCGCGGCGGTGGAGGATGTGTCGGGGGGCGTTGTTTGAGTGGCAATAGAATGGTCGCGTAGGCAATCACACAGCAGTCAAGTTACCACGGACATATGCACAGTACAGACGCAGACGGAACATACTTCGTGAGCATCGTCGGCGCGAACTGCATCTTCAATCCGGAGATGGTATGGAACTCCAATCGGCCGCCCCCGGCATTCGCCGCGGCCGCCTTGAAGGTGCGGGCGATCCTCGACGGGGTGCGTGCTCATCCGCACTTCGTGCGGCAGTTGTATGTGTTTGACATCGGGATGGCGCGGGTCACAGACGGGATCTTTAGCCACGATTACTATTATTCCGACTATGGTCCTCAGCATGGCGGATTGACTATCAACTGGGTGTGCGATGTGGATGTTTATAAAAGGAGCACGGATGCCGAAGTGGAGCAGGGTATTGTCTGTGCAGTCTCCAGAATACTTAGACATTACGTGACGCGTGTGAAGCGCTTGTCGTGCCCAAGCGTTCTGGCTGTTGAACCAGATGAGCACCAGGAGCAAGCAGCGAGGAAGTTGTTCCCGGGCCTGTTCGCACCGACTTTGAAAGGTATCGACACGCACAAGGAGTTCGAGAGCAGGGCATCGAAGGAACTGGAGATGGTCCTGACGATCCCGCTCGGTTTGGAGCGAGAGGAGATTGCGGCGTTGGTGGAGCGGCTGGATGAGAGGATCGGCAGGGCGCTGCGCAAGGCGCGGGCGGGGGAGATGGAGACGGTCGAGGCGGGGGCGGACATGGTGCAGATGATCGCGGTGGGAAAGAACCGGGCGAAACTGATCGCGGGGTTCAGGGCGGGGCTGGAGGGCGAGACGCTGCCGGAAGGGACGGTGCTCATTTGCCGGCGGGCGTATACGGAGCAGAAGGGGCGTGTGATTGCGCTGAAGAGCCGCGGCGAGGCGTTGCCGGCAAGGAAGAGCAAGGCGGGGAAGAAGAAGCGGGTGAAGCGCCGGAGGTGAACGCTTTCGCCGGTGGGCGCGGGGTGCGCTCAATCGCCTCGGCGGTGGCCGATTGCGATGGATCAGCAGCAGCGGTGAGAAGAGACATTGATCAGAAAATCCATTTCAGACTTCAGAGTTCATGGCTCGGAATTTGGAGGCCGGACTTGGAAAGTTAAGTTGTGAACTCGAGCAGTTGGTGCCGAGGAGGGCGGAGATTGCGAGGGATGGGGGTGGGCGGGGGAATGGGGCGGGGGGTGGGGGCACCATACAATTAGAGGCGTCCAAGGCTTGGCGAACGAGCATGATTCTCGTGTGTCGCCCGCGGGCTCGGCGGCGCGATTGCAAGGAGAGAGCGATGAAAGACCTGCGCGTTGGTTTCGGAGCGGGTTGTGCGGGCGGGGGAGCTCTTGGGAGTGGTTGGAGGCGTGTGGGGATCGCCGCGGCGGTGGTGGTGGGGTGCGCTGGGGTGGGGCGGGCGCAGCATTGGATCAGTTATGACGCGTCGCTGGGCGTGCTTCCGGACCAGCAGTGCTGGACGATTGTGCAGGACATCTCGCCGCCTGCGCCGTACCAACTGGATCTGACGGAGGGTCGGCTGCACCTGTCGACGCTGGGGCTGGCCAGCGACGGGACCAACGGTGGGGGCGTGTATTGGCAGCGGAGCGACGTGAACTTTGATTTCACGGAGAACTTCGCCATCGAGGCGCGGGTGCGCATCGTGAGCGCGCCGGATCACAGCGTGAACGCGGCGAGCGGCTGGCCGCGGCCGGGGTACTCGATCACGGCGTTCGATCGGGCGGGCCGGGTGTTCTGGGTCGGGCTGGGGGCTTCGGAGATCTTCCTGTCGAACACGGTGTACGGGGCGTACGGCAGCGCGAATACGGTGACGCTGGCGTTCAATACGACGGACGCGTTTCACGTGTATCGCATCGAGCAAGCGGCGGGAGGGGTGGGGGCGACGCTGGTCATCGACGGGGTGCCGCGGCTGACGCTGGCGGCGCTGGGGCCGGTGCAGGGGTCGGGCGGGCTGGTGTACTTCGGTGATCCGACGTACTGGGCGAACAGCGAGTCGTACACGACGCTGGTGCGGTACAACGGGCTGGGGAACGGGCCGATCACGGGGTTCGACGGCCCGCGGCCGGTGACGGCCTGCATCGGCGCGGCGGCGGACTTTGCCGTCAGCCCATTCGGCACCGGGCCGTATACCTACCGGTGGCAGTGGAGGCACGTGGGCGATTCGGCGTGGATCAACCTGGCGCAGGGATTGAACACAGACCCGATGAACGGCCAATCGTTCTCGGCGATGGGCGTGCTCACGCAGTCGCTGCGGGTGTACGTGTTCGGCGGGGTGTCGATGCCGACGGAGGTTCGGCGCGAGTTCCGGGCGGTGGTGACGAACCCGTGCGGAATGCGGGGGAGCGACACCGCGGAGTTGATGACGTGCGCGTGCCTGGAGTGCCCGGCGGACTTCAACCTGGACGGGGGCATCGACGGGGCGGACGTGTCGGCGTTCTTTGATCGGTGGGAGGCGGGGCAGTGCGACGCTGATGTGAACGCGGACGGGGGCGTGGACGGGACGGATGTGAACGGGTTCTTCGCGGCGTGGGAGGCGGGGGGTTGCTAGCGCTGGGTTGGACGCGAGAGTGGAACGTGCTGAGCGGTGGGTGAATGCTCAGCGACGTGACGTACAGCGGGCACTCGGGGACGCCGGGGTCGAACCGTTACGACATCAAACCGATCCCCGCCGATGTCCGGTCGCGTTCGGCGCACGCATGGTGGCGCGGGCGGTGCGGGTGTGGAGCAATGTCGGCTTCTGGCATGGAGGCTGACGATGCAGGTGAGAGAAAGAACACAGGGTGACATCACGCGTTTGGAAGAGATGATCGCGGCGGAGCCGCGAGATCGGCGCCGCGTGGTGCTGCAGGCGCTGCGGGGCTCTGAGAAGAACGTGATCGCCGAAGTGCTCGGCGTGGCCAAGTGCACCGTGGAGCAATGGGTCCACCGATATCCCGACGGCGGTTGGGAAGGTCTTCATACCCTACGCCGCGGTGGCGCCCGGCGGCGGGCACGGCGTGGCGCTGCAGGCCCAGGCGGTGAATATCGAAACGATGAGCGTGTTCCTGAAGATGCTCGCAGATGAACTGGACCCCGACGATCCCGCGGTGTAGGTCATGGATCAAGCGGGCGGGCACAAGTCCAAGAGGCCGCGCGTTTCCGCGAACATCGCGGCCCTGTATCTGCCGCCGCACAGCCCGGAGCTGAACCCGGTGGAGCGACTGTGGAGGTACCTGCGGAGCCACCATATGGACATTCGGGCGTTCGACGACTGCCAGCACCAGCTTGACGTCTGCGCCCGGGCTTGGCAACAACTGACGCCGGAACTGCTCAAATCCGTCTGCTCGTGAGACTACATGCTGCCTGAATGCCATCGGTAATTGGCATGAGTTGGGTTCGCCGGTATGGGCGTGCGGATGGCTGGTGCGGCCGGCGCGGGAGCATTGGAGTCTCGAGTCAGTCTTCGATAGAAAGACGGAGGCCGTCTGGATGATGCTGTTCCCGCCGTCGGTGCAGAGGGCGGTGAATGGGGCAGCGGTGAGATCGATGGCGGTTGGCACTGTGACCCAAACCCAGTTGTGAGCCTCGCAGAACTCAACATGTCTTATAACCAACTGAAGCAGAACGCCCGTTCGGTGACCCTTAAAGACCAGCCCGATTTGCCCAACAGACCGCTTGCGGAACGCCCGGAATTGGGTATACTGTCGATCAGGCCCGCCGCGACGGGCGCGGGTGGCAATACAGAACCAATACCGGCTCGATTTGAGGAAGACTGCGATGATTCCTAGCACGGAGCGTTGTTGGATGGGTACGGAGAGAGGTTCCGCGGGGGCGGAGATCGTCTTCGTTGGCACGAGAGCAGCCTCGTTGGGAAGGGAGCATACCTCCGTGAGCCCAAACGCGGACTCGGCGGCCGCGGTGAAGATCTTGTCGCATCCCGTCACCGCCGCGAGCACAGGGACCCTGGGAGGTTGTCTACCCAACGCGATGAGTAGGTCACTTGTTCACACCGCCCCCTTCGCTCGCGCCGAGCGCACCCTCCGGAGCAAACTCGGCCATGCTCTGCTTGCTCTCCGGCTCCCGACTACCGGCGTTGGGTCGTCTGAGCGCCTGACTTCCGGACACGGAACGCGGAACTCGGCGTTGGAAACGAGCAGGAATAATGCGAATCGTGTCCAGTTGCCCGGGGCATCGCAACGAGCATGGGCCGCTGTGCTGGCGGTCATCGTTTCCCTGTTTTTTGTGCAATATTCTCGCGGCCAGGCGGGGGTCGCATATACCTTTGACGCCCTGAACAACGGCAGCATCATTGGACAGGATGCCTGGGTTTGGGTGGTGCCACCATGGGACCCTGCTCTGGTGCTCAACGGCGCGGGGCCTGATGGCTCCAAGTGCCTCGCGGCGAACGGCGCTACCGGGAGCGCGACTGGCGCGGCTCGATCCCTGCCGTGCCCCATCGTGTACTCATCGAGCCACCGTTCAGTAGTCTGGAGCATGAAGGCGAAGTTCGTTTCGGCTGTCTTCGACAGCAATTGCTACTTCGGCGGCGGAGTGGATCCCGTGACGCCCGCTGGTAATTCGTTGGTCTTCGGAATGGACAAATGGTCGGCTACGGGCAACGTCCCAAGGACCGCCATCGCGGGGCCGGGCGGCCTGCGGTACGGCGACGCCATGACCCTCGGCCACTGGTACGAGATTCAACTGGCGCTGGACTTCGGCCAGCCTGGTGCGAGCGCGACGCTCCGGTATCGTGACCTGACCAGCGGCCAGCAGAACTTCACGACAGATTCGGTCTTGACGAACATCCCCTGCGCGCTGACGCCGATCAACGGCAACTACACCGTCTATTGGGCATTTTGTCGTCTGGACAACTCGCTCAACCGGAGCTTGATTGACGACGTGCGCATGGACAACCCGGTCATTGCCGCCCATCCGAACTCGGTCAGCACTTGCTCGGTCGGCACGGCCAACCTCTCGGTCATAGCTGCTGGCAGCGACTCCTTGACCTACCAGTGGCAGGTCGCGGACACCACCGCCCCGGATGGTTGGAACAACCTTGAAAACGGTCCGCTCGCCATCGGCGGATCACCGACGTGCGCGACCGTCTCCGGCGCACGCGATCACACGGTTGCGCTCGCTCTCGCCTGTACAGGCGGCGCCGGTGACGTGGACGGCCGGCAGTTCCGCTGCATCGTCTCCAACGCTTGCGGCAGCGTGACGAGTGCCGCTGCGACGCTGTCAGTGTGCGCCTGTCTTGAATGCCCCGCTGATTTCAACCAGGACGGCGGCATTGACGGCACGGACGTCTCGGCGTTTTTCGACCGCTGGGAGGTCGGCCAGTGCGACGCGGACGTGAATAACGACGGCGGCGTTGACGGGACCGACGTGAGCGTGTTCTTCGCGGCGTGGGAAGCGGGGGGCTGCTCACGCGGTGCTGGACGCAAAGGTTGACCGATAATCGCTCAACATAGCGGAAAATGCAGCGAACTGAGGCTGTTTGTGGGTGCCGGGGGTGCTTCGGACCGGGGTGAGTGTGCGCCTCCGATACACTGCACGCGGGCCCTTTCGTTCGCCGGCTTGTGGTGGCGGCGGGTTCTTCACACTTCTGGAGCATGCGATGAAGGCATTCAACCATCGGGGAAGTTGGGGCGGTGCGGTGGATTTGGCGGCGGGGCTGGCGGCGGGGCTGGCGGTGGGGATCGCGGTTGGGAGCGCGGGTGCGCAGAGCACGGGGTTCACGCTCTCGCGGCCGGTGTGGGAGAGTGCGACGAGCGGTGCGGCGCTGGTGGCGACGTTTTCCGAATCGCTCTGGCCGGTGAACGCGGTGCTGAGCGGTGAGTGGACGCTGAACGGCGTGACGTACAGCGGGCACGCGGGGACGCCGGGGCCGAATATCTACGTCATCAATCCGTCGCCGCTGACGGGTGCGGCGCTGACGGCCAACGGGGATGAGGACATTGATCTGGTGATGAGCACGCCGCGGACGGCGATTGGGTTTGATATTTCCGTGAACCCGTTCGGGCCGGTGACGGTGTCGGTGTATGACGTGAATGGGGCTCAACTGGGTGCGGTGGATGTGGCGCCCAACACGCTGGGGTTCATTGGCTGCGTGTCGGGCACGCCGATTCGGCGGCTGAACTTCAGGTCGGTGCGGGGCGCGCAGATCAACAGTTTGCTGGACAACGTGCGGCTGGCCAACTCGACGTGCGTGGGGGCGGCGCTGACCGCCTCGCCCGCTTCAACGCAGGCGTGCCCTTCGGACACGGCGGTGTTCTCGATGGATGCGTCGGGCACGGGTCCGATCGCGTATGAGTGGCAGGTGGAGTCGCCGGCGGGCAGCGGTCAGTACGTGGCGCTGAGCGGCGACACGTTCAGCGAGGCGGGTTCGGGCCTGCAGTTCGATCTCTCGGGGGTCAATGGGTCGCAACTGAGCGTTTCGCGGGTTCGTCTGGGCAACCACCCCAACGTCGTGCAGTTCCGGGGGCGCGCGAGCAACCTCTGCGGGAGCGCCACGAGCGGGGGCGCGACGCTGACGATCTGCGCCTGTCTGGATTGCCCGGCGGACTTCAACCAGGACGGCGGCGTGGACGGCACGGATGTGTCGGCGTTCTTTGATCGCTGGGAGGTCGGCCAGTGCGACGCCGACGTGAACGCTGACGGCGGCGTGGACGGGACCGACGTGAGCGTGTTCTTCGCGGCGTGGGAGGCCGGGGGGTGTTGAACGTGGGTTGGTGTTGGCGGGTGGTTGGAGCGGGGCGAGTGGTGGTTGTAGATTGATGGGGCCTGTTTGGGTGCCGGGGGCCGTGGAATGCGCCGGTTAGTCAATGGAGCTGGATTTCTCGCACTGAAGGGGTGCAGGGGCGCTGTGTGCGCTCCGTTGCACTTTTCGCACGCGAGGAACCCCATGCCCACGGCACTGATCGAAGCCCCCGCCAGCACTGATACGCACGACATCACCGTGCTCGGCGCGATCGACGCGTACGACGCGGTGCTGAATGACGATTACGCGTTCGTAGCGTACAAGGAGACGGACCGCGGCGGGGGCTGGCGCGTCCGGATCAAGGCGCGGCACATGACGGGGGTGGTGTTCGAGCCGGAGGCGATGCGGCTGTCGGCGCGTGCGGCGGGGGCGCAGGGGAAGCCATACTTCACATGGGGCAACGGCATCGATCCTTCGGCGGGCGATCCGCGCCTGGTGCAGTACCGGGTGCACGTGCGTGACGGGAAGCCCTCGTCGATCGAGATCGTTGTGCAGATGCGCAAGGCCGATCACACGGCGGATGGGGCGCGGAGCGTGTCGTTCGACTGGCCGGCGTGATGCGGCGTTGCAACCAGCAGGAAGAGACCGATGCCGTACGCCTTTGAACCACAGCAGTTTGGAGCGTTGCCGCTGTGGGGGCAGGTGCTGCTGGCCGCGCGGCTGGTGCGGCGGGCGGCGCTCGCGGCGAGCGAGGACCTTTCACCGGCGGCGCGAGAGTTTGTGCTGGCGTGTTGCGACACGATCGAACAGTGCGCCAAGGACGGGCAGGGGACGGCTCCGCTGGAGAAGGCGCCGGCGCGGGTGGACGGGCTGATCGCGTCGGCGGCGGGCGGGGCGAGGCCGGTGCTGCGGGGGCTGTATTACGCGGTTGACGCGGCTCGTGCGGCAGAGGCGGCCAACGACTTTCCGGTCGACGCGACGGTGACCAACTCGGCCCGCGAGGCGTTCGCGGCGATTGCGCAGGACCCGCGGGTGTCGGGGCTGCAGGTGTCGATCCTGCTCGCGGGCGACCTGGACCAGGTGCGGTTCACGTGCGGCGAGGCCCGGATCGGAACGTACGACGGATTGACCAACTACGTCTTTGAACGCATCGCGCCGGTGCATGCGCTGACGCACTCGGCGCCGCGACGTTCGCCGGAGGAGGAATACCGGTGACGGCCAGACAGTCAGGAGTTCACATGTTCGCGTCGATTGTCGTGACGGTGCTGGTGGTGCCGGCGCTGCTGTTGTTTCTGCTGAACGCGGCGATGACGGAGGGCTTTTCCGGGAAGGTGCCCCAGGGCTCGAACGCGATGGGGCTGGTCGTGCCGATCTTCATGGCCATCATCGGCGGGGTGTTCCTGCTGGTGGCGACGTGGGTGTGCCTGGGCAAGGGCGGGCTGGCGTGGGTTCACGTGTTTTCGGTGCCGAGCGGCGTGGTGGCCACGGTGGTCGCGCTGGGTGTCGGGCTCGCGGCGAACGGCGTGCTGATCGCGTGGATGGAGCGGATGGGTTCATGGGTGCCGCCGATGGGGTTGTTGTGCGGCGTGGTCGGGCCGCTGGTGCTGGGCGGCCTGCTGCTGGCGAGCGCGTGGGACAGGCCCGAATCCGTGGGGGCCGCGGCGGTGGCGAAGATCGCGGGCGCGGGCGTGTTGGTGATGGCGCTGCTGGGGCTGGGGATGGGGGCGTTCGGAGCGTACAAGTACGTGCGGCACTCCAACGAGAACGCCAGGCGGGTGCTGGAGGATCGCGTCGCGTTCGAGCAGAAGTGGGAGCGGATCCGCGCCCGTTCGCCGATGGAGGCGCTGCGCGAGGACTACGCCCAGATGAGCGCGGAGTCGCCGCTGTGGGTGTTCATCGCCTCGTTGCCGGATCGGTCGGAGCCGGAGTGCCGCGAGTTCATCATCAAGCGGGCGCTGCAGGTGCCGGACTTTGATGAGCAGCTTGGCCGCACGCTGACGGACGAGCACTCACGATACCGGCATGGGTGTCTGGACCTGATCCGGTACGCGCCGGCGGATGTGGTGAAGGCGGAGTGGGCGGGGCCGCTCAAGACGGCGATCCTGACGACGGCGGCGCAGATCAAGAAAAACCCGGGCTGGCTGACGCCGGATGAGTTCAGCAATCCGCACCCGGTGGAGCATGTCCGGGCGATGGTCGATGCGGTGGCACGGTTGGGTGAGACGCAGGAACTGGTGCAGGCCCTGCACGAACTAGAGCACGCGATCGCGAACCTGCCGCGGAGCGATGCTCGCGACGGGGCGATGGAGGTGTTGATCGTGTCTGCCGGGGGCTAACGCGGGGCGTCACACCTCGACGGCCTCGAAGCGCACGCGTCCTTCTTCAAGGCGGGCGAAGTAGGCCTCGATGGCGTTGAGGGAGGTGACGCGGTGCACGAACGCGGCGGCGCGGACGAGGTCCGCTCGCTGCACGAGTTCCAAGCGCGGCTCCTTGAGTTCGAGGCGGTTGCCGTAGAAGGCGCAGCCGGAGTGGGCGATGAGCACGACGCGCTTCAACTTGTGGACCTCGACGAGGAACTGGAGTTCGTCGACGACGCCCTGCTCTTCGAGGTGCGCCTGGGGGTGACCGGCGAGGCAGGCGGGGCCACCGGGGAGTGTGACGCGGTCATAGCGCGGGAGAGAGAGGCCTTGCTGAAGAAAGTCGTCGAAGTGCTCGCCGAGGCGGCCGTCGGAGCAGTAGATGGCCGCGGCGTGGATACGGGCAGAGTCATAGCGGAGACGGCTTTCGTACTGCATCGATTTCTCCTGAGAGGTGTGCGGGCCCGGCGAGCATCATTCTTAGCCTGTGTTCGGCCGCGCGTCGGGCGGAGGGGCCGGCATCGCGTGTTGGTACAATGCGACGCGGCGAGGCCTCTTCGTGATGCGGGGGCCGTCCGCGAGCGAGGAATGCGATGCCCGATGATGTTGTGCAACGGCTGATGGACGCGGAGAAGGCTTTCACGCAGAAGCAGTGGGGCCTGGCCGATGCGCTCACGTGGCAGGCGGCGGACATGGACCCCAAGCGAGCGGCGATCTGGAACCTGGCCGGGCGCGTGGCGCTGGCGGTGGGGGCGCCGGAGCATGCGAAGCGGTTTTTGCAGCAGGCGCTGGCGCTGGACCCGTACTTCAAGCCGGCGTCGAAGAACCTGAAACTGGCGGAGGCGGCCAAGCCCGCGGCGGGTGCGCCCGGGCCGCGGTATCTGTTGATTCGCGAGTGGAAGGCTGGGTTCTTCGCCGACGTTGATCACGTGCTGGGGCAGTTGCTGCTCGCGGAGATCACGGGGCGCACACCGGTGGTTTGGTGGGGGGCGGGGAGCAAGTTCGCCGATCCGTCACGCAACCCCAACGCGTGGGATCTTTATTTTGAGCCTCTCTCGGGCGGGCCCATGCTCAGGGACCTCCGGCAGGCGGGGCTGACGTACTTTCCCGCGAAATGGAACGCGGAGAACCTGGATGCTCCGCCCTTGCAGCAGTGGACGGGGCCGGGCTCGCGGCTGGCGGCGGTTGAGTGCATGGCGAGGCCGGAGAACGTCGTGGTGTCGGACTTTCATACCCGCGCGTTCACGATCATGCGGTGGATACCACCGGAACATCCGCTGCACGGCCGGAGCGTGCACGAGGTGTACCGATTCCTGATGAAGAAGTACGTGCGGCCGTCGGCGGCGGTGATGGCGCGGGCGGATGAGTTCTTTCAGCGGTGCCTGGCGGGTGGGCCGACGCTCGCGGTGCATGTTCGCGGCACGGACAAGGTCCAGGAGTCGAACGAACTGGTGAGTATCTATCAGCAGTTGCCCGGGCTCATCAAGGAGCGGATCGCCAGGAGCCCAAACCTCAAGATCTTCGCGTTGACGGACAGTCAATGGGCGTACGAGGCGCTGCGGGGGCACTTTGGAGATCGCGTGGTTGTGGCCGACACCATTCGGGTGAACGGTGAGGTGGGCATTCACCTGTCGGGCGAGCACCAGCCGTACCAACTTGGACTGGAGGTTGTGGCCGACGCGGTCATCGCGTCGCGGTGCGACGAGTTCCTGGGGGTGGGACCGTCAAACGTGTCGTCGGCGGTGTGGTACCTGAAGGATTGGGCGCCGGGCACGTGCACCATGCTGGGCACGCACAAGATCGAGGCCCATCACCGGATGATCTACCTGATTCCGGGCCTGGACTGACACGCGCCTGCGGTCAGCAGGAGCCGGACTCCCACGCGGTGAAGAAGGCTTCGACGTCGGCACCGTCGACGCCGCCGTCTTCGTTGACGTCCGCCGCGGCAGAGCCGTTGGACCAGTCGATGAAGAAGGCTTCGACATCTCCGCCGTCGATGCCGCCGTCGGCGTTGTAATCCGCGACGCAGCGGGCGGGTGGCCGCGGGAACATGATTCCGCGTGCGCTGGTGCCGCCGAGGGCGGCGATCTGGGCGTCGGTCATGGCTTCGTCGCTGAAGAGCATGTTGGCGACGTACACGGACTCGCCGCGGCCCTGGAGATCGGAGAAGAGGCAGACGGTGGAGGCCATGGGGGCGGTGTTCGAAGCGTTGGGCGCGAAGACCCAGGGGCTGGGGAACTGGCCCCACGCGGCCCAATCTGCCGGGGCGACGGGGGTGCCCACGGGCTGCGCGGTGGAGACGTCGCCGTAGCGGGGATCGGTGGACTTGGTGGAGTTGTAGACCCAGTCGCCGCTGGTGGTGCCGATGAAGGTGCCGTTGACGAAGAGGCGGCCCTGGGCGAGGCGGTAACCGTCGCTCACGAGGGCGACGCGCATCCAGCGGTTGGGGCCGAGCAGGGCGGAAGAGACGAACTGGCCGGGTTCCACGCCGTAGCCGATCGAGCCCGAGCCGCCGGATTGGCGGATGAGGCAGTCGGCGGCCTGGTCGTTGTTGTGATTGTCTTCGATGAGGGGCACGGGCCACTCGGAGGCCCAGGCGCTGGCGGGGATGTAGAGGTCCCAGATAAAGGTCCACTGGGCGATCTTGTCATCGGGCCAGAAGTCGCGGGTGTTCGGCCACATGAGCAGGCCCAGGCCGCGGGATTTGGTGCGGTTGGTGGGGTCGGCGAGATTGCGGGGCGGGCTGGTGCGGTAGACCGTGTCGTCCTCGCCGCCGGGGAGCGGGATGCCGAAGGAGGAGGCCAGGCCAAAGGCTGACTGCGCGGCCGTGACGCCTTGGGGCGTGGGAGGGTTGGGGAGGTTGTTCTCGTTGCCGGGGCCGCCGAGGATGGGGCCGAAGCGGGCATCGTCGAGGTATCGGAGTTTGGAGGGGCCGGATGTCGGGGCGAGGCCGTTTTCCTTGACGGACTGCAGATTGCCCTCGAACTGCCACTCGGTGTAGACCGGTGGCGGGGGGGTCCAGGTCTGGATCGTTCCGCCACCGGCGGTGACCGACAGGCCCAGGCCGGAGGGTTTGGAGATGTTGCGCACGGCCGCCTGGCCGACGCCGTCGGCCAGCACGTCGAGGTCGAGCGTGAGGTTAATCGTGAGACCGCTGAAGGTGCCGCCGACGGTGTTGAAGAAGACCTGGCAGGGGCGGGTGCCGGGAGGGTTACGCATCGCGCCCGTCACTACGCGGTACTGACCGGGCACGAACTGGTTGAGGACATCACCCAGAGGCTTGGGAGTGGGGATGGTGATGGCGCCCAGCAGGCCGGTGCCGCGGACGGTGGGGTTGAAGGTGTAGAGGTATCCCGGTGCCGCGGAGATGGTCGCGGTCCCGCTGTTGCGGACGACGTCGGGCGGGTTGGTGGGCGTTGACGAGATGGAGACGCCGGTCAGGTCGATGGAGACCGAACTCTGCGCACCGGCGGTTGACGCCAGCGCAGCGCCAACGAGCGTTGCGAAACGACGAAGCACCATGATTCACCTCTCTGCTCTAGACCGGCGCCGGTTCAGATCGGCGCGTAATAACCGCCGCCCATGTCCTTGATCTTGCCTTGCTTGACCAGTTCCGCCCAGATCTCCTTGGGGTACTCACGCGGCGGCTGCATGCCCACGATGTCCGAGCGTTTGCCGCTGGTGACCGGCCTGCCCCCGCCCAGTTTTGATTCCTGGTCGAGCTTGGTGAGCTTGACGCGCTTCTTGAAGGCGTTGAGGGCGGATTTGAGCTGCCCGTTGTCGAAGACCTGTCCTTCTGCCATGTCGCTCCCCTGTGTTGTGCCGCGGGCCGAGCTCCGTTCGGACAGAGTTCGCGGCGGCGAAAGTGTAACCTCGCCGCTGCTCGGGGTGAGGCTGGAATGAGCGTGACAGCGAGCGATTGGTCGCGAGGAGGTGATGGCTGCGGTTGCGGCGGGCGAGCGCGGAGCTCGCCCATGGATTGCCCCATAACCGCAGACGCGGGGTTGGAAAGGGGATGACACTACACTGCTTTGGCGGTTCATTCACCAGAGGAGAGAGTCATGATGCTAAAGAGAGTGGCGTTCGCGGCGTCGGCGCTTTTGGCGGCCGGGCATGCGCTGGGGCAGGCGTTCACATACCAGGGAGAGTTGACGAGCGTGGGACAGCGTGTGAGCGGGGCTCACGACTTTGAGTTCCGCTTGTTCAACGCTCCCATGGCGGGAGATCAGTTGGGCGTGACAACGAGCGTGAACGCGGCGGCGGTGGATGACGGTCGATTCACGGCGGTGATCGACGCGGGCACGGGGTTGTTCACCGGATCGGACATCTGGTTGGATATCTCGGTGCGTCCGGCCGGGGTCGGGGCGTTCACGGTGCTGGCGCCCCGCCAGAAGCTGACGCCAACGCCGTACGCCGCGAGGGCGCTGGCGGAGTGGCTCCAGCCCATCGGATCTGCGACGCTGGCGGTGGATCCCGCGCGGTCGCGGCTGCTGCTCAACCGCACGTCGCGGCTCAACACCAGCGAGTTCTTCGGCATCACCGCGCCGGTGCCGGATTTTTCCTTCGGCGGCATGTACGTGAACGTGCCGGGGTCCAACAGCCTGCCGTTCTACGGGTATAGCGCGGGGGACGGGATCAAGACGTGCCGCACGTATTACTCGGGGCTGACGCAGGAGTGGGTGATTTCGAACAACGGCGATCGGCTGCGGGTGCAGAGCGACGGGAATGTCGGGATCGGCGTTGCGACGGCGTCGGCCCGGCTCGACGTGGGCGGGGCGGTCCGGGCGGATGCGTTTACATACTCAACGCCGGTGGCGAGGACGCTCTCGATCCCGGGCGCGGCGTTTCGCGCGGCGGATTCGTCGCAGCAGCAGATCAGCGAGGTTGCGGCGAGCGGAACATACCTGTCGGCGACGGTGGGGTCGGGCGCGATGGTCGCCCCGCTTCAATTGCCCGACGGCGCGACGCTCCAGGGCGTGACGCTGTGGGTGGTGGACAACACCTCGGCTTCGTCGCTTTCGTTCAAGGTGTACAGGCGGCCGCACGGGCAGTTCGGGTCGGTGCAGGTGGCGGTGTCCGGGAACAGCGTCACCGGCGCGGTGATCCAGACGATCACGGCGCCGACGGGGCTGGTGATCGACAACGCGGCGAACTCGTATTACATCCAGGTGGAGTGCGGCGACTGGGTGGGGCCGACGACATCGGTGTTCAGCGGGACCGCGACGTACACGCTGGCGGGGCCGGGGTGAGGCGGGGGGCCGATCCGGGACGGCGCCGACCTTTGCGGCGATACCATCGTCCGGAGCCTCATGCCTGTGCCATCACCACTGCCCGGCCGTCTTGAAGTTCTCTGCGGGCCCATGTTCGCGGGGAAGACCACGGAGCTCATCCGCAGGCTCGAGGTTCATCGCCAAGCGGGGCTGCGGGTGGTGGCGCTGCGGCCCGTGGCGGACACGCGGTACGAGCGGGCGGTGATCATTTCGCACGCGGGCAAGCGGTGGAACGCTGTGAGCGTGCCGGACGCGGCGGCGATCATTTCGGCGGCGAGGGGCTTTGACGCGGTGGGGATCGACGAGGCGCATTTCTTCGGCGCGGCGCTCACGCAGGTGTGCCGCGGGCTGATCGGAGCGGGGGCGACGGTCATCGTCGCGGGCGTGGAGCGCAACCACCGGGGCGAGCCGTTCGAGCCGTTCCCGGAACTCCTGTGCGAGGCCGATGAGGTCGTGAAGTTCAGCGGCCCGTGCGCCAAGTGCGGGCGGCCGGCGGTGCACTCGCAGCGGATGTTCGCGAACGACGCCCACATCGTGGTGGGCGGGGTGGGGGCCTACGAGGCCCGGTGCAGGGCGTGCTTTGGTCTACCGTGATTCGGTCACGAGGCGGTGAAGACCGCCATCTGCGTGGGAGCGCCCAGGTCCGGGTCGGGCGGGCCGATGCCCATGAAGCGCACGGTGTACCCGTTGCGGTCCGCCACTCCCAGGCCCCAGGACTCGAACTGCCCGCGGCTCCATTCGAAGCGGTGGTCGTGGTGCCGGAACTCGCCGGCGGGGAGCGATTCCCACTTCACGTTGTATTCGGCGTTGGGGGTCGTCACGATCACGGTGCCCGGCTTGGCGAACTCGAACAAGACGCGTTCGAACGAGCGCAGGCGCGGGGGGTCCAGGTGTTCGATGACTTCCAACGCCGCGGCGGCGTCGAGGCCGCGGAAGCGCTCGTCGCGGTACGACGCGCCCGCCTGGATCAGCTTCACCCGCTCCTTGACGTGGGAGCGTTCGGCGTGCAGCCGCCGCTGGGCGCGCTCCAGCGCGAGCGTGGAGACATCGGCGCCGATGATCTGCAGGAACTCCTGGTCCTTGAGCATCCGCTGGATGAGTTTGCCCTCGCCGCAGCCCAGATCGAGCACGCGCTTGGCGCCCGCCGCTTTGAGCACGGAGACCACCGTGGCGAGACGCTGCTCGTTGAGCCCGGTGACCTTTTCGGCTTCCTCGATTCTTGATTGCTTCGCGGCGTCGGCGGCGTCGACGTCCTGGTCTTCGGTGAGGCGCGAGATCGCCTCCCGCGTCAGCCGGTGCTGGTGCTTGAGGTAGCGCTTGGTGATCGTGTCGCGCAGCGGGTGATCCGCGAGCCACCCCTGGCCCTTGGCGAGCAGTTTGTCGATCTCTTCGTCGCCGACCCAGTAGTGCTTGTCGTCATCGAGTACGGGGATCAGGACGAACAGGTGCGTGAGGAGTTGCCGCAGCGTGGTCTGGCCGCGCAGGCGCAGGTTGTAATAGCGCGATGAGCCCCACTCTGGGAACTGGGCGTCGAGCGTGAGGCGGTCGGCGTCGAGGGTGTAGCCCAGGGGCTCGAAGAGGTCGCGGGCGAGGCGCTCGCCGCCGCGGCAGGGGACGGTGGTCAGTTCGGTCGTGAAGGGCATCGCTCGATCGACGGCGAGGGGCCTGTCGCGGCAGTGGCCGGCGAGGGCGGTGCCGAAGACCCGCGAGATGGCGGAGCTGAGAAAGCTCGAGGCGACGTAGGGCCGATCGTTCACGTACTCGGAGAGGGTCGGGCCGGCGGAGCGGTCCCGGCCGCGGACGAGCGCGATGGGGTCGATCTCCAGCAGCAGCGCGGCGGTGGTGGCGGCGTCGTCGCAGCGCGGGTAGAAGACGTGGGCGCGTCCGGCGGAGAGGTCGAAGGACTGCAGCTTGGCGGGGTGCTTGTGCAGCAGGTATCCGAGGTCGGCGGCGGACCAATCGGAGTGCGGCGGGCGGGAGAGTGTGAGGGTCAGGAGCATCCGCGAGGCCCGAGAGGGGTGCGGAAATGTAGGGTGCGCGGCGTGGTCCGGTGGGCGGGTTCACCCGCCAAAAACGCCGGGAATGACGGCCGATCGCGGTCTGGTCGGCCCGGCGCTACCTTTGAGTTTCCTAAAGTACAACTTTAGGAAACTCAAAGGTATGAAGCAGCCCGGGGCCCCTGTTCGGGCGGCCGGGTGGACCGGGTTGGGGGTCGGGATACTATTGAGAATCCTAAAGTGAAACTTTAGGAAACTCACAGGTATGCGGTATCTTGCCCGCCAGATCGAACGCCAGGTTGCCCGCGCGGCGAAGCATTTTCCAGCGGTCATCCTGACCGGTCCGCGCCGCAGCGGCAAGACCATGATGCTCCGCAAACTCTTCCCGCGGGCGGGCTATTTCCTGCTCGAAGCGCCGGACGTGGTGGCGAGGGTCCGCTCGGACCCGCAGGGCTTTCTCGACGCGGCGGGTTCGCCCGTGATCCTGGACGAGGTGCAGAACGTGCCCGAGATCTTCGCGTACGTTCGCGCCCGGATCGACCGGCATGCGCGCCGCACGGGGCAGTGGTTCCTGACCGGTTCGCAGGAGGCGCCGCTGATGGGCGGCGTCACCGAGTCGATGGCGGGGCGTGCCGCGGTGCTCCAGATGTACCCGCTCTCGACGCGCGAGAGCGAGAAGGTGAGCATGCTGCGCGGGGGCTACCCGGAGGTGGTGGCGCGGCCGGGCGCGGCGGGGCTCTGGTTCTCGTCGTACGTGCAGACATACCTTGAGCGTGACGTGCGGGCCGTCACCGCCGTCAGGGATCTGGCGACGTTCCGCCGATTCCTGGCGCTGGTTGCGAGCCGGCACGGCCAGATGCTCAACAAGACGGACTTGGCCGCGCCGCTGGGGATCAGCGTGCCGACGGTTTCCCAGTGGCTGGGCGTGCTGGAGACGACGGCGCAGATACTACTTGTGCCGCCGTACTTTGAGAACATCGGCAAGCGGCTGGTGAAATCGCCGCGTGTTTATATCACGGATTCCGGGCTCGCGTGCCACCTGCTGGGGGTCAACACGGCGGCGGAGTTGGAGAAGTCGCCGTTTCTGGGCGCGATATTCGAGGGGTTCGTCGCTTCCGAAATCATCAAGGCGCAGGTCAACAACGGGGAGCGCAAGGAGTTGTACTTCTTCCGGGACGAGCAGGGGCTGGAGGTGGACTTCGTCATCCCGGGGCGGGGCCGATCGCTTTCGTTGGTGGAGTGCAAGGCGACGCGGACGGTGACGCCGGATATGGCCAGGCCGCTGTTCCGATTGGGCGAGGCGATGAAGACCAAGGGCAAGGAATCGGTGGAGTTGCTTCTGGTGCACAGGGCGCCGGTCATTCCGGCCGGCTTTGGGGCGCTGGCACCGGGGGTCCGCGCGCTGGATTGGCGAGAGTTCCTCGCGGAGCGGTCACCCCGGGGGATATAGCGGGGCTCCTGCAACCCGGGGTGCCCGGGCGGGGTAACATGATGGTGCCGCGGCGTTCGTCGCGTGCTGAGGTTCGGTCGTTGATCTCGCGAGTCTGGCCCTTGGGGCCGAAACACACCAGGAACATGGAGGCTGCTCATGCGCTCCGTCCGCCGCGCGTTCACGTTGATCGAGGTGTTGGTGGTGATCGCCGTCATCGTCCTGCTGCTGGCGGTGCTGCTGCCCAGCCTGGGGGTTGCCAAGAAGACGGCCCGGTCGCTGAAGGAGGTGTCGAGCATCTCGCAACTGGGGAAGATCAACGCGTCATACTCGCTGGACTTCAAGGATCAGGTGATCCCGGCGCGGATCCCCAAGTACTGGATCTGGTGGAACGTGTGCGACGCCAACATGTACCCGGCGGACCCGATCGACACGCGGCGTCGGGTGACGCGGGAGGCGATGCGCACCTGGGTCTGGCGGCTGGCGGGGTACGCGGGCACGCCGGTCGAGGGCGTGCTGGTGATCGACAAGGGCGAACTGGAGACGCTGCGCAACCGGGGCAACTCGGGGCGCGTGGAGGAGGGCAACGGGCTGGTGAGCTACCCCGACAGCTCGTACATCGGGGCTGTGTCCGAGCACCCGGCCTTCGGCATGAACGCGGTGTTTGTGGGCGGCGATGCGAACCACTCGGCGTTCAAGCAGCACGCGATGTCGATCTGCGGGTTTGAGACGATCATCCCGGGGGTGAACCCGCGCAACCTGGGGGGCATGTTCTACGTGGCGCGCACGAGCGATGCGAGGTTCCCGTCGGACCTGCTCACGTTCGCGGCGTCGCGGGCGGGCGATGTCTCGGGCACGTACTACCACGGCAACGGCCAGGAGGTGGCGGATTCGCTGACGGCCAAGCGCGACGGGTATTACAAGGTGCTGCCGCCGGCGAGCGTGCCCTTCAGCGAGCCCGACCACGGGTCTTCGTACACGATGGGGCCGGGGTGGTCGCCCTCGGCGCCGACGGTCTACAACGCGCGCCTGAACCAGAGCACGTGGGGGTATCTGAATCCCCGGTACTTCAACACGGTCGCCACCACGCGGTTTGACTGCAGCGCGGGCCGCGCGAAGCTCGACGAACTCAAGAAGATGCAGCGGTGGGACAACTGGGCGAGTGAGAACACGAACCCGGTCACCGGCGTGTACAACTGGCGGGGCAGGTAGACCGATTACGCGGCGGCCCGCCGCCCCCACACCGATACTGCTACAGCGGCGAAGACCAGGGCGAACGCGGCGTAGTCCGTCCAGCGGAGCTTTTCGTTGGGCATCACCACGACGGTGAAGACGCTGAAGACCACGAGCGTGAGCGCCTCCTGGATGATCTTGAGCTGCGCGACGCCGAGCGGCCCGCCGTAGTCCACGTGGCCGAGGCGGTTGGCGGGCACCTGCAGGCAATACTCAAAGAACGCGATGCCCCAGGAGGCGAGGATCGCCAGCCAGATGGGCCAGGATTTGAGCTTGAGGTGGTAATACCACGCGAACGTCATGAAGACGTTCGAGGCGATCAGCAGCAGGATGGTCCAGAACGCTCGCATCATCCGGGCAGGGTACGAGCGCGGGGTGTGGGGTTGCGAAGAGGTGTCAGAACCCGGTGCCTGCGGCGAAGTGCTGACAGACCCAACCGGAGACTCTTATGCGTACCCGCACCGCCGCCGCTCTTCTTTTGCTCGCTCTCGCGTCAACCAGCCACGCCCAGTGGACGTTTGTCGCTTCCAACGGTCCTCGCTCGCGGAGCGGACACGCGATGACGATCGACACGCTTCGCGGGCGGGTCACGATGTTCGGCGGCAACAGCAGCGGACCGTTGTCGGACACCTGGGATTGGAACGGCACGGCGTGGACGCAGAGGTCCACCGGCGTGATACCGGCGCGGCAGCAGATGAGCGCGGCGCTCGAGCCGCTCTCGAACGGGTTCCTGATCTTCGGCGGCAACGACAGCAACGCGGCGTCGCCGATTTTCAATGAGACTTGGGTGCTGCTCGGGAACGGTTGGCAGCGGCGGATATCCGCGCTCTCTCCACCACGGGTGTACGACTACGCGATCGCGGCGGACTCGGCACGCGGCAACATCGTGCTGTTCGGCGGTTTCAGCAGTCAAAATGCCCCGGGCGACGCGAAGGCCGAGACGTGGCTGTACAAGAACGGTCAATGGTCCCGGGGGCCCGCCGGGGGGCCGATCGCGCGGGCGGGCGCCGCGATGGCGTACGACGAGTTCCGCAAGCGGGTCGTGCTGTTCGGCGGCACCAACGGAGGGATCGCGCTCAACGACACGTGGGAGTGGGACGGGGTCTCGTGGTCGCCCGTGCCGGCTCCCGGGCCTTCTCGGCGGTCTCACGCAACGCTGGCGTACCACGGCAGGGCGCGCACGCTGGTGCTCTTCGGGGGCAAGGAGATCTCGGGCAATCGTCTCAACGATACATGGACGTGGAACGGGACGAACTGGGTTCCACTGAACCTGACCCCCGCTCCGTCGCCGCGCTGGGGCCACGCGATGACGCAGACGGTGAACCGCCAGAGCGTGCTGCTCTGGGGCGGCTCTCCCAGCGGCCAAGAGACGTGGGAACTGCGCGATCTGCCGCTCGCGGCGTGGGGCCCTCCGATCTCCGTGGGCGCGTGCGCGGCGGCGACCAGCATCCGGGTCGCGGTGAGTCCTTCATCGCTCACGCCCGCCATCGGGTCGGTGCGGGTGAACGCGGCCGCGATCGGCGGACCTTCGTTCCTATCGCTCAGTGACTTGGGCACCACGGGGGACGGCGCTGCGGGCGATCGTCTGTACGCGGCGAGTCTCAATCTTTCCTCGGCGGTGTTGCCCGGGCAGTATCAGTTGCCGTTCACGGTCACCGACGGGGGCGGCCGGATGGTGTCGGGCACGATCCCCGTCACGGTGCTCCCCGCGGGCACATGCGGTGCGATGGACGTGGCCTTGGTGGTGGATGTGTCGGGGAGCGTCAGTCCGGCCATCCCGGCGATCAGGACGGCGCTCACGAACACCATCAACGCGATCGACTGCGCTTCGGGCGGAGATTACCAGCTCGGGCTGGTGACCTTCAACGGCGGCGTGTGCGTGAAGGTGCCGCTGGGCCAGGGCGGGTCGCCCGCCGCGAACCGCACGGCGGTGCTGGGCGCCATCAACAACGCGCAGTTCACGCAGTGCGCGGGGCCCAATGCGAGGGTCGAGGAGTTGTCGGCGGACGCGGTGTCGGCCGCGATCAACAACAGCGCGGCCGGTTCTTGCGCCACGTGCGGCCCGTGCCAGACGGGCAACTTCACGTCGCCCTGGAGAGCCAATGCGCAGAAGAGCATCATCCTGATCACGGACAACATCGCCTCGACCTGCAACAACCAGGCACTGCCCACTTCCGTGGCCGCGGCGCTGGCGGAGCAGTCGTTCCAGAAGGGCATCCGCATCACGACGGTGTACGTGCTGACGGGCAGCGCCGACGCGAACGTGCGGACGTACCTCTTCCACTACGCCTTCGGTACGGGCGGGCGGTACATCGAGGCGACGGCGACCAACCCGGCGATCAGCGACGGCCTCAAGGCGAGCATGCAGAACTGCGGCGGGTAAGGGCAACCGCGAGGATTTGGCGTGATGGCGGGGCGGCGCATTGCCCGAACCCTGCGGTTCCCCAACAATCGCCCCATGTTCGTACTCCCCATCGTGCTCTTGCTGGCCCAGCCTGTGCTCGCTCCGGACAACGCTCCGAAACAACCGACCGAACAACCCGCGCCAATGAAGGAAGCGCCCAAGGACGCGGGCAAGTGGGATGTCAACAGCCCGCCCGGCGCCAACAAGCAGGTTTCGCTCGATGTGACGGAGGGGACGTGGCTGTCGCTGGACCTTTCGCCCGACGGCAAGACGATCGCCTTTGACCTGCTCGGCGACATCTACACGATGCCCGCCTCGGGTGGGGAGGCCAAGAGCATCACGAGCGGCGTGGCGTGGGACATGCAGCCGCGGTTCAGCCCTGATGGGAAGTTCATCGCGTTCACCAGCGATCGCGGGGGCGGGGACAACATCTGGGTGATGGGCGCGGATGGGACGAGCCCGCGGCAGATCACGAAGGAGAACTACAGGCTCACGAACAGCCCCGCGTGGACGCCCGACGGCCAGTTCATCGTGGCGCACAAGCACTTTAGTTCGCGCCGCTCGCTGGGCGCCGGGGAGATGTGGCTGTATCACGTGAGCGGCGGGTTCGACGGCCTGCAGATGACCACCAAGCCCACCGACCAGAAGGACGTGGGCGAGCCGATGTTCAGCCCCGACGGGCGGTACCTGTATTACTCGTGGGACAGCACGCCCGGCGGCAGTTTCGAGTACAACAAGGACAGCAACGCGGGGATCTACTCGATCAACCGGCTGGACCGGCAGACGGGCGAGAACGAGACGATCATCTCCGGCCCGGGCGGCGCGATCCGTCCGACGCCCAGCCCCGACGGCAAGTCGCTCGCGTTCGTGCGGCGCGTGCGGTTCAAGACGGTGCTGTTCGTGCGCGATCTGGCGAGCGGGCGCGAGCGGGCGATCTACGACAATCTCGAGCGCGACATGCAGGAGACATGGGCCATCCACGGCGTGTATCCCTCGTTCGCGTGGACGCCCGACAGCGGCGAGATCGTCTTTTACGCCAAGGGCGGCTTCCACCGCATCAATGTCGGCGGCGGCACGGTCACGGATATTCCCTTCCACGTGAAGGACAGCCGCACCGTCTTTGACGCGGTGCGGTTCCCCGTGGAGGTGGCGCCGGCGGAGTTTGACGTGAAGCTGCTGCAGAATGTCTCGGTGCGGCCGGACGGCAAGCAGGTGGCGTACTCAGCGCTGGGGCATGTGTACGTGCGTGATCTGCCCGAGGGCGCGCCCAAGCGGCTCACCGCGCAGAACGACCGCTTCGAGTTCATGCCCGCCTATTCGCGCGACGGCGCTTCGATCGCCTTTGCCACATGGAATGATGACGAACTGGGCTCGATCCGCGTCGTTTCGAACGGGCAGGAGCGGACAATCACGCCCGAGAAGGGGCATTACGTCGACCCCGCGTTCAGCCCGGACGGTCAGTGGATCGTGTTCGGGAAGGTGAGCGGCGGCTACCTCTCCAGCCCGCTTTGGTCGAACAAGCCCGGTCTGTACAAGGCTCCCGCGGCGGGCGGTTCGATGGAGTTCATCACGCGCAAGGGCACCAACGCCCAGTTCGGCGCGGCGAGCGACCGGATGTTCGTGACGACCGTGGAGGGGCAGAAGGATGTCGACCGCCGCTGCCTGCTGAGCATGAAGCTGGATGGCACGGACGAGCGGGTTCACTACGTGAGCGAAGCGGCGACCGAGTACCGGCTCAGCCCGGACGGCCGGTGGCTGGCGTTCGTGGAGCGGTTCAACATCTATATCACTCCGTTCGTCGCCACGGGGCGCGAGATCGCCATCGGCCCCAAGAGCAACTCGCAGCCGGTGGCCAAGGTGAGCAAGGACGCGGGCGTGAACCTGCAGTGGTCGGGCGATGCGTCGTCGCTCAACTGGTCGCTGGGGCCGCAGTCATACTCGCGCCGGCTGGATGATTCCTTTGCGTTCATCTCCGGGAAGAAGGCCGAGGAACTCCCGCCCCCGCCGGCCACGGGCGTGAACATCTCGTTCAAGGCTCCGTTTGATGCGCCCAAGGGCACGGTGGCGCTGGTGGGCGGCACGCTCATCACCATGGCGGGCGATCGCGCTTCGCCCACGGTGATCGAGAATGGCACGGTGGTGATCGAGGGCAACCGGATCGTCTCGGTGGGCGCCGGGATGGCGCCGCCGGCGGGCGCGAAGGTCATCGACTGCAAGGGCAAGTTCATCATGCCGGGCATGATCGACGTTCACGCGCACGGCGGGCAGGGCGTGAACGGCTTCACGCCGCAGAACAACTGGGTGAACCTGGCCAACCTGGCGTTTGGTGTCACCACGATCCACGACCCCAGCAACGACACGGAATCTATCTTTACGGCCAGCGAGATGCGCAAGGCGGGCGAGATTCTGGGGCCGCGGATCTTCTCGACCGGCACCATCCTGTACGGGGCTTCGGGGTCGTTCAAGGCCGAGATCGACAGTCTGGATGATGCGCTGTTTCACCTGCGCCGGATGAAGGCGGTGGGGGCGTTCAGTGTGAAGAGTTACAACCAGCCGCGGCGCGAGCAGCGGCAACAGGTGATCGAGGCGGCGCGGCAACTGCAGATGATGGTGGTGCCCGAGGGCGGTTCGCTCTACCAGCACAACATGACGATGGTGATCGACGGGCACACGGGGGTGGAGCATACGCTGCCGGTGGAGCGGATCTACAACGACGCCGCGGCGGTGTGGGGCGCGAGCAAGACGGGCTACACGCCGACGCTGATCGTGGCGTACGGCGGGCTGGACGGCGAGCACTACTTCTATGACACGACCAACGTGTGGGAGAACACGCGGCTGCTGACGTACGTGCCGCGGTTCGTGGTTGATCCGCGCTCGCGTCGGCGTGAGACGGCGCCCAAGGAGGAGTACAACGCGCTGCACTGCTCGGGCATCGCCAAGCGCATCGTTGATGCGGGCGGGCGGGCCCAACTGGGTGCGCACGGCCAGTTGGCGGGGTTGGGGGCGCACTGGGAGCTGTGGCTGCTGGCCTCGGGCGGCATGACGCCGATGGAGGCGCTGCGTGCGGCGACGCTCGACGGGGCGTTCTACCTTGGGCTGGACAAGGACCTGGGCAGCATCGAGGCGGGCAAGCTCGCGGACATGGTGGTGCTGGACCAGAATCCGCTGACGGACATCCACAACTCGCAGGCCATCCGGTACACCGTCGCCAACGGGCGCGTGTACGACGCGGCCAACCTGGCGTGCATCGCCCCGGACGCAAAGCCGGCGCCGACGCTGTGGTTCACGGAACTCCAGAAGGGCGCGGGCGCGAGCATCACGATGCGCCGGTTTGTCTCCTCGTGCGCCGGCTGCGGCATCCCGGGGGGCGGCTGCGACTCGCCATACGCTCATGAGCAGACCGGCCCCAGCGGCTACCGCTGAGCGGCCAGGAGAATCCGTATGTCGATTCCATCTCAGTACGAGAACATGCGTCGCGAGCACCCGGAGCTGACTTCGGCGTACGAGGCCCTCGGCCGCGCGGCCTCGCTCGCCGGGCCGCTGGATCCCAAGACCGTGGCGATCGTGAAGCTGGCGGTGTCGCTGGGCGCGGGGCTTGCGGGCGCTGCGCATTCGCACACGCGCAAGGCGCTGGAGGCCGGCTGGACGCGCGAGGAGCTCCTGCACGCGGCCCACATCACCGCGCCCACCATCGGCTGGCCGGGGATGATGCGCTCGCGCGGCTGGGTCCGGGACGTGACCGATCCGGAGCCCAAAGGGTGAGCCACGGCGTGATGCTCGATTCCCCCGCCGCGGCGGCGGCGGCGTTGGGTGGAGCGGTGTCGCGCGTGGGCGAGGAGCAGGTTCCTCTGCATGCGTGCGTCGGGCGCGTGCTGGCGCGGGATGTGTGCGCCGACCGCGACCACCCGGCGTGCGACGTCAGCGCGATGGACGGGTACGCGCTGCGGGCCGCGGACGCGAGGGGCGCGATCGCGATTGCGGCGGACGCCATGATCGGCCGCGAGCCTCCGGCCTGCCCGCCGGGGGCTGCGGTGCGGATCGTGACGGGCGCGCCGATTCCGGCGGGCGCTGACGCGGTGATCAAACGCGAGGACGTGACCGAGCACGCCGACCGCATCGTGGTGTCGGCGGCTGCGACGCTGTCGCCGGGGCAGAACGTGCGGTCTCGGGCGAGTCATTCCAGGGCAGGGGCTCGCGTGGTCCGCGCGGGCACGATCATCACCGCGCCGGTGGTGGGGGCGCTGGCCACGTTCGGCGTGCCCCGCGTGTGGGTACACCGGCGGGTGCGCGTGGGGGTGCTTTCGACCGGCGATGAACTCGTTCCGGTGGATGCGGCCCCCACGGCGTGGCAACTGCGCGACAGCAACGGGCCCAGCCTCGCGGCGTTGCTCGCGGGGCGCGGCTGGCTCGATGTGCTGCCTCCCCGGCACGCGCCCGATGATCCGCAGAAGTTGCTCGAGGCGCTGGGCGGGCTTGAATCCGAGTGCGACGCGCTGTTCGTGACCGGCGGGGTCTCGATGGGGGTGCGGGATTTCATACCGACGGTGGTGCAGCGGCTGGGGGCGGCGGTGCTGTTCCACAAGGTGCGGCAGCGGCCGGGCAAGCCGATGCTCGGGGCCGTGCTGCCCGGGGGCCGGCCGGTGTTCGCGTTGCCGGGCAACCCGGTTTCGGCGCTGGTCACGGCGCGGCGCATCGCGATGCCGGTGCTCGCGGCGATGGCGGGCGCATCCATGGGGCTGCCGGCGCGGGTCGTGATCGATCATCCGGATCAGCGGGCGATTGAACTGTGGTGGCACCGCCCTGTCCGCGTCAGCGGGGCGGGCGTGGTGACGCTTGCTGAGAACGCCGGGAGCGGCGACGTGCCGGGCGCGGCGGTGAGCGACGGGTTTGTTGAACTGCCGCCCGGCAGCGCCGGGGCCGGGCCGTGGGACTTCTACGCATGGACGCACTGACCGGCATCACGCCCGTGGTGCTGTGCGGCGGGGCTTCGCGCCGCTTCGGCCGCGACAAGCTGCGCGAGGTGCTGGCGAACGGCGATTGGCTGATCGATCGGCCGGTGGCGGCGCTGCGGGGGGTGTTCGGGGATCGCGTGCGGCTGGTGGGGCTCTGTCACGAGTCCATCGCGGTGCGTCACGGGGCGCCGCTGGAAGATCCGTACCCGGGGGCGGGGCCGGTGGGCGGCATCATCGCCGCGCTCGAGGCGCTAGGGCGGGATGTCTTCGTGCTCGCGGGTGACATGCCGATGGTGACGCCGGAGGCGGTGCGGCGGGTGACGATGGCGGCGGCGGAGCGGCCCAACGCCCTGGCCGTGCTGGCGAAGACGGATCGGGTGGAGCCGTGCTTCGGGGTGTATCGGGCCGGTGCGCTCGGGTTGCTGCGGGCGGTGATGGTGTCTCACGGGCCGCTGCACGCGGCGGTGCCGGAGGAGCATCGGGCACTGGTTGAAGTGGGCGCGATGGACGCGATCAACGTCAACACGCCGAAGGATCTGGAACGCGGCTGAAGGTGAGTCAGCCGAAGGTCCGGCCCGTGTCCATGTCCATCATCTTCCAGCCGTGGGCCTTGCACATGCGGAAGAGGACGGGCAGGGCGATGTCCTCATCGTTGAGGGTGACGATGGCCTGGGAGACCGGGTCGAGGGAGGTGGCGATCTCCACCACGAGGCCGGGGCCGTGGAGGATTTCTGTGGCGGTGTTGCGGGCGATGGAGCCGTCGTGAGAGGTGTTGAAGTTGGCGAGGCGTTCGCGCACCTGGCGCAGCGAGCCCAGCGGGGTCATGGCGCCCCCGGCGCCGGCGCCGCCCATCAGCACGAGTTGGCGTTTGGAGCGGGCCAACTAGGCGTTGCCCTCCTCGTCACCCTCTTCGTCACCGTCATCCACTTCATCGCCTTCTTCGCCGAGCAGTTCATCGCGCTTGGCGAGCACTTCGACGGCGGTGTCGATCAGTTTGCCCAGGGGGACCGGCTTCTGGAGGTAGCGGTCGACTCCCAGGCTCTCGGCGTAGGCCTGGTGGCGCTTGCCCTCGTTGGCGGTGACCATGATGATGGCGGGGCTGTCGTCGTAGCCCTTCATCTTCTCGAGCGCGAGGAAGCCGGAGCGCTTGGGGAGCATCATGTCGAGCACGACGAGTTCCGGGGGATCTTCCAGGCAGATCTTCACGGCCTCATTGCCGTCGGACGCGGACATCGTGAGCGCGCCCTCGGCCTGCAACGCCGCCTCGAACGCTTCGAGGATGTCCCGATCGTCGTCGACCACGAGAATTCTGCGATCAAACAGGCGGCCTTTTTCGTCGCTCATGCGGGGCTCCGGGGGCTGATGGGGGTAGTGTAGGTGCCGGGCATCGGTTGTTGCGTCCGCGGGGGGTGATTTGGGGCCCGGGGTCGTCACCGGTTGAGCGTGGCTTCGCCCCGCGCGATGGCGCCGCGGTCTTCATCGCTGCGCGCCACCAGTTCATCGACCTGCGGTTGGGTCATCCAGGGGAGGGCGAGCAGCTTGTCGCGGAGCATGGGGGGGAAGGGGCGGTTGCGGCGCTCGTGGCTGGGGCGGGCCCGCCAGATGCGGTGCATCCAGAAGTACTGCTCGGGGGCCTTGCGGACCATCATCTCGATGGCGCGGCGGTACCGGGCCGTGACGTAGAACAGGGGGTCGGGGCGGTCCACCCAGTCGTCGGGGCCGAAGGAGTCCACGAGTTCCACCGCGTAGCGCAGGCTGGGTTGCTCGGTGGGGGTGGGGCGGAAGTGATCGCCGCGGCGTTTGATCTGCTGCCAGGGGCCCGGCGGGGGATCTTCGTGCGGGCCCAGGCGGCGCGCCATGCCGCAGACCACGCGAGCGCCGGTCTGCATGGCGAGCAGGCCGACGGATTTGTACGTGCTCGTGAGCCGTCCGAAGAAGGGGACGAACAGGCCGCGGTCGCCGCCGCTCTGGTCGGCGACGATGCCCACGGGTTCGCCGCGTTGGAGGATGGGGGGCAAGGAGCGCACCGCGCCGAACTTGGAGACGAGGGTGAGGCCCCGGCGGGCGCGGGTTTCGTAGAGCCACTGGTCGAGTTTCTGGAGGTCCAGGGGCCGGTAGACGGCGTGCATGGGGAAGCCGAGCATGGAGACGGCGTAGCCGATGAGTTCCCAGTTGCCGCAGTGGCCGGTGATCATGATGACGGGGCCGCCTCGGAGCATATCGCGCAGGCCGGCGGCGATGTCGCCCAGGATGAGGTGCTTGGCGAAGCCTTCCTTGGTGATCAGGCGGGGGGAGTAGAGGATCTCCATCCCCAGCCGGAACATGTGCTGGTAGCAGGCGATGGAGCACTTGAAGCGTTCTTCACGCGACCAGTGCGGGAACGCCGCGGCGAGGTTGGTCTCGGCCCGCGCGAATCGGCTGGGGTGCAGCCTGGGGTAGATGCGTCCGACCAGGTCGGCGACCGCGGAGGCGGAGCGCAGCCCGGCGATGAGCGGGAGGGAGGTGGCCGCACGGATAGCCGCGACGATCGGGTACTCGACCGCCGGGTGGAGTTTCTTCCTGGTGCGAGCCACGGCTGTTAGCGCGCCCGTGCGGGGGTCTTGCCGATCAGCGTGTACAGGCGGTTCTCGTTGAGCGTGGGGATGCCCGTGGAGACGGCGTTCTTGAAGAGCGAGTCGTAGCGTTCAACGTCGCGCTGGCGGCGGATGAACTCCTGGACGACCTCGATGGGAGCGTCGGCGCTGGGGCGGGGCGGGAGCAGGGGGCGCTCGCCGAGCACGAGGAAGTCGACATCGCCCGAGAGGTCGGGGGCGAGCGAGCCGCCCCAGGCCTGGATCATGCTCTCGATGTCCTGGCGCTCCAGCGAGGTGGCGACGCGGTCGCGGTCGGTGTCGAAGTTGCCGAAGACGACGAACTTGTAGGACTTCTTGGGGTCGTAGAGGGCGTTGGCGATGACGTCGCCCTTGACGATGGGGTTGCCGCGGACTTCGCTGGTGATGCGGCAGGTGGCGCTGGAGTCATCGACGGAGGTGACTTCGAGGGTGGCCTTGCCGGGGGCGTACTTGCCGTTCTCGTCGGGGCGGATGGAGTTCTTGTCGGCGTAGACGGCGAAGGTCATGCCGAGGTTGACCTTGTCCTTGGCGCCCACGCTGATGACGGCGGTGCGGTCGGAGCCGGCGACGGCGATGATCTCGCCGTCAACCAGTGATTCCTCGGCGCGGCCGCGGAAGGTCTCGAGGTTCTTCTGGCCACGCAGCGAGGCCAACTGGGCCTCCAGGATGAGCTTCTCGTCGGTGAGCTTGGCGAGCTGGGTTTCCAGGCGCTTCTTGGTTTCGGAGAAATCGGCCTTGGACTTCTCGAACTCGGCGTCGACCTTGCCCTTGTACTGGTCGGCCCCGGCGCGGTAGGTCTCGACTTCCTGCTTGTACTGGCCGACCTCGCCCTTGATCGAGTCCACCGTCTTCTGGTGGCTGTCCTCGATGCCCTTGATGCGGTCGACGGCGTTCTTCTGGTCGGCCTGGGCCTGGGTGCGGGCGGACTCGGCCTTGGCGTAGTTGTCCTTGAGGGTCGCGATCTCGGCGTCGCGGGACGCGAGGACGGAGAGGAGTGGGGACGTGTCGGCGCCCGGGATGGCGTTCTTCTTGGCGGCGAACGAGGCGTAGGAGTCACGCTTGTTGCCGGTGGTGTCGGCCATCATCTTCTGCATGGAGTCGGTGAGGTAGCCCACCACGCTTTTGCCGCCGGAGCGCTTGGCTTCTTCCTTCACGAGTCGCACATCGTCGCTGTTGCGCTCGGCGGAGGTCACGAACTCGGCCTGGTCGGCCAAGGCCTGATCCCAGTTTCGCTTCGCGTCGTTGAACTTCCCGAAGAACACCGCCGACAGAACGAACAGGCCCAGGCAGAGGATGCCGAGGATGGTGATCGTCGCGGCGACGCCGAAACTGGTAGAGGTCCGACCGGCCATGCGTATCTTCTCCGTGCTTGCAATCGCCCCACGCGATGCCGAACTGGTCGCCGCAGGAATCTCGGCGATAGGGGGCAAGCATACCCCAGCCGACGACGGTTCGCCCGGGTCCGGCCCGGACAACCAAGACAAGATATTGATACGAGCCGACCGCGGCGGAGGGTGCAGCCGCTGGAGCGATGGCAGGCTTCTTTGGGTTCGATGTTTGTATGGGAAACGACTGACGGGCGGGATGGTGTATGTGGGCACGGGTGGGAGGGCTGATGCGCGGATCAGCGGCGTGGTCGCGCCGCGAACGATTGAACTTCGCGCGAGCGCAGCGATCGCGCCGGTGTGACCTTTGGGGCTCTGGGCATCGTCGGCGAACACGACGCTCACGAAAGAAAACCGACCCCGCGCGCAAATATTCAAAGAGCGTTCACGATTGATCAAAGAGGCGTTGACACGGGCGCGTCCGTGAAGTACCTTCAAGGCTCGCCGCGTGTTGCGCTGAAGGAGCCTTCGCCATGAGGTCCACGACTGGAAGTTTCGGAGTTTGCGTAGGCGCGCACCAGCGAGCGGGTCAAGAGGGTGAGGAATCGGATTGTGATTCGTAGCCGAGCCAGCGCACGCGGCGAATGATTCGCCGTCGGGCAAAGGAACGGAGGTATCCGCGTCGTCGCTCCCGGTGGGGCGCGTCCACGCGGGAGAGAGAGTTCGGTGGGCCGACGCGACTCGTGGGAAGGTCGGCGTGTACGAGGTTGATTGGGTGGCAATCCGGTTTCGGTCTGTACGGACGAACCGGTCAACAGAGGCGAGGTTGGACAGTGATGGTGGCGGACCCTGATCGGCTGGTCTGGGCAGGGATGCTCACCCACTTGCGCGCACATCACCCTGAGGTGTGTCGACAGTGGTTTGAGGAACTCGAACCCATGGGGATTGCCGGAGGCGCGTTCCAGTTGCGGACGCACTCGGCGATCCATCGTGATTACCTGCGCCGGCAGTGCGCCGACGCGTTCAACGACGCGGCCCGCAGCGCCACCGGCCACCTGCTCTCCGTCCGCTTCCTGGGGCCGGAGGATGAGGTCATGCGTCCGCAGGGACGCCGCCCGGTCGTGGTCGAGGAGCTCCCGTCGGCCGTGACGGCGCCCACGCCCGCTGCCGGCGTGGCGGTCGCTGCGCCCAAGACCCAGGTGGAGGCCCCGGCCCGTCAGCCGATGCCGGACATCACCCAGGTGGAGCCCAAGTTTCCCATCGGCGAGCCTCGGGTGCGGGCCGAGCCGCTCTCGCCCGCGCACGTGCGCGCGGTGGACCCGTCGCGCAACGGCGATGGGGATGGCCGGCCGATCTACGTGACGCGGCCGGAGCAGCCCCGCCGGTACGAGTCGCTGGTGGTCAACCCTGATTACTGCTTCGAGAACTTCGTGGTGGGGCCGGGCAACCGCATGGCGCACGCCGCGGCGTTGGCGATCGCGGCCAACCCGGGCCGGGCGTACAACCCGTTCTTCGTGCACGGGGGCGTGGGGCTGGGCAAGACGCACCTCTTGCAGGCGGTGTGCGTCCGCATCTGCGAGCAGAACCCCAAGACGGCGCTGTATTACACGTCGTGCGAGGGGTTCGTGACGCAGTTCTTCGAGAGCGTCCAGAACGGCGAGATGTCGGAGTTCCGCCACCGCTTCCGCGACGTGGACGTGCTGGTGATCGACGACATTCACTTCCTGGCCAAGCGCGACAGCAGCCAGGAGGAGTTCTTCCACACGTTCAACGCCCTGTTCCAGGCCCAGAAGCAGATCATCCTGTCCTGCGATGCGCCGCCCGAGGACATCCCGGATCTGGAAGAGCGCTTGGTGAGCCGGTTCAAGTGGGGCCTGGTCACCAAGGTCGATCAGCCCACGTACGAGACCCGCATCGCGATCCTCAAGACCAAGGCCAAGGTCCGCGGCCTGCTGATGCCCGACGATGTCGCCTGCTTCATCGCGGAGAAGATCGACACCAACATCCGCGAGCTCGAGGGCGCGGTGATCAAGCTGCACATCCAGTCGACCGTGGAGCAGCGGCCCATCGACATGGAACTGGCCAAGGAGGCGCTGGGCGATTCGCTGCCGGTGCCCAAGGGCGAGCCGACGCTGCAGGCGATCATCGCGTCGGTGACAGAGTTCTACGGCGTGCGGCTGACGGAACTGCAGAGCAAGGGCCGCCAGCGCAGCATCGCGCTGCCCCGGCAGGTGTGCATGTACCTGGCCCGCCGCTGCACGCGGCATTCGCTGGAAGAGATCGGCGGGTTCTTTGGCGGGCGCGACCACACCACGGTGATGCACGCCGTGGAGACGGTGGAGGACAAGCGCAAGGAAGACAGCGAGTTCGACCTGCTCCTGCGCAGCCTTGAAGAGAAGCTCAGGGCGGCGCGGGCGGCGTAGAGAAACGCGTGAAAGTACAGAAGCAAAGGCGTCCACCGTGGACGCCTTTTTCAATTCCCCGGGGGTGTGCCGATGTCACTGTTTTTTCTTCGGCTTGCCGCCCAGTTCCCGGATATTGGCGGTAAAGAGCGGTCGCTGGGTTTCGTCGAGGATCGGCAGGATGGAGAAGAAGAGCTGGCCGTTCTGTTCGTTGGTGGCGTTGCCCTTGGTGGTCCTTGCGAAGTTGTTGACCAGGTCGTGCAGCTTGTCGCTCTGGTCGGGCCGCAGGGTGATGCCCTTGAACAGATACTGATAGATGAGGTCCCCGCCTTCCATCATCTGCTTGAAGGAGTTCTCGATCGCCTTGCCCAGGCTCTGGAGCTTTGCCTCCGCCATGATCTCGATCTTGTTGGGGTACTTGCCGTCGGGCTTTTTGATCTTGGCGCGGTCCTTGATGTACGCCGCCCAGTAGTCCTTCATGATGGCGTCAAACTTCTCGGCGTTCTGCGGGCCCAGGGCGGCGTGCAACTGGTTCTGCAGCGGGCCCAGGTCGGTCAGCGGCTTGAGCTTGATCATCGCGGCATAGGCGAGCGCGAGTTGCTCCTTGGTGTCGCCGTTGGCGTTGCCGAACTGGGTGAGCAGGGGGATGTTGTTGGTCAGGAACTCGTCCAGGATCGCCGCGCGCTTGGAGAGGACGGCCCCGGTCGCGGCTTTCTCAGAGTCGCTCAGCGTGAGCAGGCCCAGCGCGGCCTGCTCGGGGGTGGGCTCGGCGAGTTTCACCAGGCCGTCGAACCCGCGCTCGATGATGGTTGGGTGGTCCGCGGCGGCGACCTTGGGGCCCGCGAGAGGGGCCGCGGGAGGTTCGGCGTGCGCGGGACCGAGGGCCAGGGCGAGCACGATGGCGCAGAGGTGGTGCATACAGGCTCCGGATGATTATTCGGGGCGGGGGTGGGGGCGTTTCGGGGGGCGGGTGGAATGTGGCGGAATACCCCATCTCCTCGCGCCGCCAGTTCCATTCCAAATCTCTCTTCCGATGCGTGCGATGGTCGGCAGGGGAGAGAGATATGCTTGTGGCTTGATGGAACCGGCAACAGAACGAGGTCGGCGGCTGGCGGCGCTCTCCGCGCAACTGCGGGAGCTGCACGCCGCGCTCGCCGACGAATCGGCGGACATGCGTCAAGAACAGCTGCGCGACCGTGTGCAGCGGGAGCTCTCTTCTCTGCCTGCGCACGAGCGGGAGCCCTTTCTTTCGGACCTGATGACCCAGTTCCCGGTGTGGAACGAGGGGAACAACGGTTCGGTGCAGCACGCGCCCGCGCCGGCGGCGGCCAAGCCCACTGATCCGCGCGCCCTGGCCGACATGCTGATCGAGGCCTGCGCCTCCCTGCCCGAGACGGCCCGCAACGACATCGCCGGCCGGCTCGCCGCGGCGGGGCTTGGCATCAGCGGCGGCGGGCAGGTTCGGGAAGTGGTGAAGGAAGTGATCAAGGAAGTCCGCGTGCCCACCGGTCCGGGGGGGCTGCCCGCGGCGGCGCTGGGCGAACTGCGGCGCATGGTGGGTCTGCCGGCCGATACCGAGATCCAGGGCGACCGGCTGGTAGACCTGTGCACACTGCTCAGCGAGTTCGTGCTCAAGCTCGAACCGTGGGCCTGCACCTACTGGCGGGAGCTGGGTCCGGACGCCAAGAACCCGGTGCCCAGATCCCTGGACAAGGGCCTGGCCAAGTTCGTGAGCGGGGACCCGAGCGCGTCCAAGGACGCGGTGGCCCGGGACATCCTGAAGCTGCGCAGCCTGGTGAGCTTGCTGCTCAAGGGCGTGCTGGATTCGGGCAAGCAGTTCGGCAAGGACCACATGGCCCGATTCAGCGTCGACGCCGTGCAGTCCGCCGCGGAGCGGGGTACTTTTACCGAGAGCCAGGGGGCCAAGAACTGGAAGCAGTATGTACGTTTGATGGAGGGCTACGACGCCGCGGCGATGGAAAAGCGGCTCAAGAGCCTGATCGCCAAGGACGTGGACAACGGTTTGTCGCAGGTGATTCGCTAGTTCTTCATCGGCGAGCAATTGTGCGGGTGGTGGTGGTCACGGTCGCGAGCACGCGTGGAGCACGGCATGTCGAGCATGGGTCACATTCATTGGCACGAGGGACTGTTTCTTCAGCCGCATCACCTGCAGACGTTCTCGCGTCAGCAGGCCGAGACGGTGTGGCGCGAGCGGCGGCTGGGCTGGGCCTATCCGTACGGCGTGATCGACTGCCGGATCAGCACCGACGCGCTGGAGACGATGCTGGTGCGGATCGACCGGCTGCGGGCGGTGATGCCCAGCGGGCTGGAGATCGACGTGCCCGGCAACACCGACGTGCCGGCGCTGGACATCAAGAAGACGTTCGCCAACACCCCCGGCGGCTTCACGGTGAGCATCGCGGTGCCGCTGTGGCAGTCCGAGCGGGCGAACACGGTGGAAGAGAACGGCACGACCGAGTCGGCGCGCGTGAAGCGGCTCTTCCGCGTGGGGGAGATCACCCGCGCGGATGAGAACACGGGCGAGAACACCCAGCCGGTGCTCGTGCGGCGCGTCAACGCCCGCCTGGTGGTGGACGGGGACGACACGACGGACATGGAAGTGCTCCCGCTGCTGCGGATCGTCGCGAGCGCGGAGGGGAGCACGCTCCCACGCCTGGACGCGCGGTTCATCCCGCCGTGCATGGTCATCAGCGGCAACCCGGGCCTCAAGAATCTGCTGCGCGATCTGGGGTCGGCGGTCGAGGCCGCCCGCAAGGAAGTCGTGAACCAGCTCACCCGGGGCGGCTTCGTCCTGGAGAATCTCAAGGGCCCCCAACTGCTGATGCTGATGCGGCTGCGGACGCTCAACCGCTTCGCCGGGACCCTGCCCACGCTCTTCGCCGGCGGTCCGGGGGGCGCGGGGGCGATTTCTCCCTTCGACGCGTACCTCATCCTGCGTGAACTGCTGGGCGAACTCGCCGCGCTCTCGCCCGAACGCGACCAGTTCGAGGCCAGCCGGTACGAGCACGATCTGCCCGGGGTGGTGTTCGGCGAGCTGGACCGCAAGATCCGTCCGCTGCTGCGGGGCGACATCGCCAAGCGCTTCCTGCAGGTGCCGTTCGTCATGGACGGGGGCGTGCTGGCGGCGTCGCTCACCGAGGAGCACTTCACCGCGCCCAACGGCTACTTCCTGGGGGTGCGGACGAAGATGGACCCCACCCGCCTGGGCAAGCTGGTGGAGGATCAGGACAAGTTCAAGTTGATGCCCAAGACGATGATCAAGCTGAACATCTTCGGCGTGAAGCTGCAGGAAGAGCGGCACCCGCCGATGGAACTGCCCAGCGCGGTTGACCTGCACTACTTCCGGCTCGACGCGGGCCAGAGCGCCAAGATGTGGGAGCGCGTGCAGAGCGAGAAGTCCATGGCTCTGCGCTGGAGCGAGACGGATCCGATGGAGTACACGGACGTGAGTTTGTACATGACCGTCCCCTGACGGACAGAGTTGAGACGCAACGGACGGACGGGCGAGACGCGGAGACACCCGGCAGGCCGACGACGTCGGCCGCTGGTCGCCGCGATCGCCGAACCCTGCCGCGGAGCACCGCATGACGCTTGTCGAGATTTGCGAGCCGATTTTTCAGTTTGTCTGCCGCCTCAATCGCCTCGCCCGCAAGGGCGGCAAGCAAGATTTCGGCACGATGCGTGCCGAGGTCAAGGCGCTGATGACCGACGTGCGCGCCAAAGCCGAGGCCACGCCCGGTATGGCCGGCGTGTGGGAGCGGTGCGAACTGGTCCTGATGTACTTCGTGGACTCCATGATCCTGTCCTCGAAGGTCGGGTCCGGCTGGAAGCCCCTGAGCCACGAGCGGGGCAAGCTGGGCTTTGAGGAGGAGTTCTGGGAGCTGGTCGAGGACGCGCTCAAGGACCCCAGCGAGGGCGCCACCCAGCTCCTGGGTGTGATGTACAACTGCATCGGCCTGGGCTTCCAGGGCTACTACGTCGGCCAGCCCGATTACATCAAACGCAAGCAGCTGGAGATCTCGGCGCGCCTTCGCGGCATGATCGACGCCGACCAGGCGGCCCGCATCTGCCCCGATGCGTACGAGAACGTCGACACCCGCAACCTCACGCAGCCGCCGAACCGAAGCCTGACGATGCTCGCGATCCTGGCGGTCGGGCTGCTCGCGGTGGTCATTGTCTCTTACGTGTCCTTCTTTAAGCACGCCAGCAAGCAGTTGAACGACTCGCTCGACGGCGTCCGCAACCAGTGGAAAGAGCCGAGCAAGTGACGCGGCGTTGACTGGGCGTGCGATCGCACGCCCGAGAACAGTTGCACCCGCCGGATGGCCGGCCGTATCTCTGGAAAAAAGCAACGCCCGGCGCGTACGGGCGATGATTGGGATCGAAAGGTCTGAACCAACATGGACAATCCCCTGAACAGCATCTCGAACCTGCCCAAGCCGATCCTGGCTGTGTCGCTGTTGGCCAGCGGCGCGGGGCTGGCGACCGTCTACATGGCGATCGCCTCCGACAATCCCGCGTGGCGCATCGCCGCGGCGGGTCTCATCGGGCTGGGGCTGGTGCTGGCCCTGTACAAGATCGTCCTGATGCTGCGCGACAAGGCCAAGAGCAGCCCGTTCGCGACGATGGTCTCCCGCGCGGGCGGCGCTCGGGCGGGCACCGACCCGGCGGCCAAGGCGCGCATGGACGACCTGCGGAAGAAGTTTGAAGAGGGCGTGACGGCGTTCAAGGGCGCCGGCAAGGACCTGTACAGCTTGCCGTGGTACCTGCTCGTGGGCCCCAGCGGCAGCGGCAAGACCGAGGCGCTTCGGCACTCCAACGTGGGCTTCCCCCCGGGCCTGCAGGACTGCCTCCAGGGCACGGGCGGCACGCTCAACATGCACTGGTGGTTCACGAACCACGCCGTGGTTCTCGACACCGCGGGGCGCATGTTCATGGAAGAGGCGGCCGAGGGCCAGAGCACCGAGTGGAAGGAGTTCATGAAACTCCTCAAGACCGCCCGCCCCAACTGCCCCATCAACGGCCTGCTGCTGGTCATTTCCTCCGAGAGCCTGCTCAAGGACAGTTCTGAGAAGATCGAGCGCACCGCCGGCGCCATCGCCCGGCAGTTGGACGTGATCCAGCGCACGCTCGAGGTGCGTTTCCCGGTCACCGTGGTCGTCACCAAGTGCGACAAGATCATCGGCTTCCGCGAGTTCTTCGAGACCATCAACGATCCGGGCCTGCAGCACCAGATCCTGGGCTGGAGCAACCCCTCTCCGCTGGACGAGGCCTTCAAGCCCGACCAGGTCGAGAAGCACATGTCCGGCGTGCGCGAACGCCTCATGAAGCGGCGCGCCGGCCTGCTCCAGAACCCCGTCCACACCACCGATGCGCACGGCCGCCGCACCGACGAAGTGGACGAGATGTTCGAGCTGCCCGACAACCTCATGCGTATCGCCCCGCGGCTGCGCCGTTACCTGGAGATGATCTTCGTCGCCGGCGAGTGGAGCCCCAAGCCCCTCTTCCTCCGCGGCATCTACTTCACGAGTTCCATGCGTGAGGGCCAGGCGCTGGACGTGAGCCTCGCTCAGGCTCTGGGCGTTGACGTCGAGAGTCTCCCGGGCGGCAAGGAATACGACAAGGAGAAGGCCTACTTCCTCCGCGACGTCTTCCTGGGCAAAGTGTTCAAGGAGCGCGGCCTGGTGACCCGGGCCAGCAACGTGAGCAAGCAACTGGCCCGGCAGCGGGCCTGGGTGCTGGGCGGCAGCCTCGCCGCGGCGATCATCGTCGGCGGCGTCACCGCCATGAGCGTGATGGGCTATCGCTCGTCGCTGGGCCCGCCGAGCGAGTTCTGGTCCACCGTGAAGCCCGTCTTTGAGACGCACCTGTCGACCAAGCCAGGCGATGATGGGGCCCGTCCGCTGTCCCTGTTCGCGGTGGGCGACGGGGGCAACCTCAAGTACATCGGCGGCGAGAAGGTCGGCACGGCCGAGGCGTTGCCCGAGGGCGTCAAGACCCGCGCCGAACTGGTCGCGGAGACCGCCGAGCACACGAGTGATATCTCGCTGGGCTGGGCCGGCGCTCCCGCCGCGGCGCTCGCCGGCGCTTCGAGCAAGGGCTACGGCCTGCGTCAGACGCTCGCCCACCGCGCGGTGGTGGAGAGCACGATGCTGGTGCCGCTCCTCCAGACGGTGCGTGAGAAGCTCGTGAAGGAGCAGCAGTGGCCCGAGCCGGCGGTCAAGGCCCTCGCGCAGTTGGTTCGCATGCACACCCTGGCCGAGGGCGCCGCTCCGGTGGACAACCCGCCGGTCAAGGCCGGCCGCAAGAGCACCTGGCAGCTCGTCGACGTCGCGGTGCTCGCCCGGTACGCGATGGGCGAGGCCGAGTACGCGAAGATGGACAGCCGCGAACTCGAGCGATTGGGCACCGCCGTCGCGCGGGCCTACCCGGAAGGCTGGCCCACGACCGACGGAGACAAGAAGCGCGACGAGGCGAGCGAAGGCCTCTTCGGCAACAGCCGCGAGTACGCCTGGGGCGTGGTCGAGTCGGCCTCCAAGAGTCTGCTCGCCAAGCTGTCCGAGGTGAAGCCCGGCCCCGGCAACGACCTGGGCCGGTTGGTGGACCTGTGCGACACGCTCGAGAAGTTCGACGCCGCCGAGACGGCGTACGACGGACCGCTGGCGTGGCTCGCGGCCGAATCGGGCGGTGATTCCGCCGCCAAGGCCTCGGCCGAGGGGTACAAGCAGTTCGCCGCGGAATACCGCAAGAAGATCGCCGCGGTCTCTGACGCGAAGGACTCGCTGGATCAGAAGGTCGGCCAGTTCAAGAAGGACGAGGTCGCGAATCCGACTCAGTTGCTCGCCGCGGCGGGCGAAGCGATGCGCAAGGACATCGTGACCACGCTGGGCGTGCTGCGCGTGCAGCTCCCGCCCAAGGACGCCGGCGCGACCCCGCCGACGCTGGCGAAGCTGACCGATTCGCTCGATGACAAAAAGGCCAGCAGCGAGGCGACCAAGGCCCTGGAGGGCGTGGCCAAGGCGATCGAGGCCACCCGCGGCCGCCTGGAGAAGGTGGCGTACCTGCTCACCCCGGGCAAGGCCGACAACGACGACGCGCGTCTGTACGAAACCCGCTTCGGCGCTCACAAGATCGCCGGCGACGTGATGACCGAGGCCGACAAGCCCGTGGCCGATCCCAAGGGCGTTTCGACCGTGATGGCCGACCGCAACAAGAAGCTGGCCGACGATCAGGACGCTCGCGGCAAGAAGCTCGATCGCTTGGGTCAATGGGCCGGCGGTGGCCTGAAGGCCGAGCAGACCCGCCTGCAGCGCAGCGTCACCGCGGCGACGCGGGCCTCCAACATCGCCACCGGCTGGGCCCGGCACAACCTGATCGCCGCGGCGATGGGCGAGGAGTGCTGGGCGGATTCGATCAGCGTGGGCAAGGCCGCGGAAAAGGCCACGCAGTCGCTGATCGACGCGGGCACGGTCAAGCAGTCGGCGCTGGAGCGGCCCCGCCTGGCGCTGACGGAGATGGATGTTGATCCTCCGAGCAAGTTCAATTCTCAGTTCGTGCCCGAAGGGGCGATCGCGATTCTGGGCGCGTGGGCCGCGATCGAAGGCTCGATCGACAGCGAAGCCGGCGCGGTGGTTGTCGCCCGCGAGGAGCTGGGCAAGCTGCCGGCGCGTGCGGCGGGCCGCCGGGCCGCCACCGAGTACGCGAAGGCGTACATCGATTATTGGAAGAACGAGGCGCTGGTCTCGGCCAAGCCCAACTGCAAGCAGTGGGACGCCTTCTCCAACGCGGTGAAGGGGCTGGACCAGGCCGCCTTGGCGGGCCGCCTGAACCAGGTCAAGGAACGCTGCGTGGGCGCCCTGGAGAAGATGCCCCCGGCCATGGCGAGCGCCGAGGCTCTCAAGAGCGCGATCGACGAGGTGAAGGCCGCGTACGCGGGCGTGAACGGCACGCTGGACTTTGCGACCCGCGCCAAGGACGAGTTGCTGGACCCGTGGAAGTCGCTGGCGAGCGAAAAGCCCAAGGATGCGCGCAACATCCTGCTGCGCAAGTACCGGGCCCGCGAGGCCAAGGAGACGTATTTCTCCGGGTATGTCAAGAGCCGCAGCGACAGCCGTTACGTGCTCTACTTCAACGAGTTCCTCGCCAACGGCTTTGACCTGCTGGCCAACGCCAGCGGCGACGAGCTTGACAAGGCCTGGGCCGAGCTGATCGCCGCGCGAGCTGTCCCGCTAGCGACCGGCGCGGCGACGCTGCCGGACCTTTCGCCCGCGCAAGTGGCGAGCGTCCGCGAGGCGGCTTCCAAGATCGGCGGCACCGAGGCCTCCGGCAAACAGTCTTCGGGCGGCGAGGACCTGGGCGATTCGCGCCTGCAGCGGATCATGTCCCGCATGGCGGGCGAGGGTTACCTCAAGGGCGACGGCGTCCCCGAGTGGTTCGGCAAGCTCCAGAAGTCTCTCAAGGCCACCGAGAAGCCGGTCAAGATGTCGATCAACTTCCTGGGCGCTTCCCGTGATGGGGCCCCCGCGCCGTCGGGCTCGCAGGAGGCCGGCGGCACGTACCAGTACGCTCACATCTGGGTCGGCGGCGAGTTCAAAGGCAGCGCGAACATCGGCAACCTGCTCACGCTGAGCGCCGCGGACGCCGCGCAGTGCGTGGCGACCATCCCGGGCTCGGCTTCGGTGGAGGTCAAGCTCTTTACCGATGATCCGTCCAAGAAGCAGGGCATCAAGACGCCGCCCGAAGCCACCGTGATGGTGGGAGCCCAGGCCAACGGCAACGCGAGCGAGTGGGGCCCGATGCGGGCCATCCTCACCGACGCGAACTCCAAGTTCCTCAACGGAAAGTGGATCATCGCGCCCAAGACAGCCGATGGCCGTCACTACGTGCTTCTCGTGCTTGATGTGAACGCTGAGACCCCGCTCCCCGCGGCCACCGAGTGGCCCAAGGACACCGACTGGCCCAAGTAAGAACGGACGGCCCGCCCGGGCGCTCATCTTTCGCCCGGGTCGATACCGCTATCGGACCGGTGGACCCCCGACGGTCCAGACAGGAACTCTACCAGTGGCAACGCAAACAAAGAACGGGACTGGCAAGGTTCGTGTTCACGCCGTGGCGTTTGGCAAGCACCCCGGCTGGGACGACCACATCGAAGAGATCGGCCTGGACTCGGACACGCTCGTCCGCGTCAAGCGCGTGATGTACACCGAGGGCATGGCCGGCAACATCGACGCAGGCGCGTGGGAGAAGCTCGAAGAGAACAAGCGGCTCGCGGCGTTCAGCCACGTGTTCTACTGGAAGGACAAGGACAGCGTCATCGTCGGGCGCTTGTGGTCGAGCAGCGACGGCAAGGGCCGCACGAAATACCCGATGGTCGTGGCCGCTCAGATCGAGGGGGTGCCGCAGTGGTGGGCCATTTCTCAGATCCTGCCGCGCCTTGAAGCGGTCGAGGCCAAGTGCGTCGCGGGCAAGACCGCAGACGCGGTGCGGGCCGCGGTGGGCGCCTGCCGGCGGGAGCTGGAGGACGCCACGGCGCTGCTGACCGTCGCGCCCGAGGGGGGCACCAGCGACGCCACGCTGCTCAAGAACCTGGCGTCTCACGCGGATCTGGATACCGAAGGCACGCCGCGGCTGGGTCTGCACCGCATTCTCTACGAGATGGATCGCGAGATGGGGGCGTACAAGCCCGGCGCCAGCCGCACGCGCACAGGCACGGGCGTGCTCGCTCCCTCGCATGTTCGGGTTCCCAAGTGTCTGGGAGGCCCGGGAGACGGCGCCCGCGCCTGGATGGCCCTGCTGCGTCAGGAACTGTCCGCCAATGCGCCGATGCTGGTCATCGAGCCCAACGGCCAGCCGTGGCTGGACATCATCGTCGGCGACCCCGTGCCCGCGAGCCTGTTTTGCGTGCGGGCCAACGAGCAGGGGTTGGCGGCGGCGAGCCGGGTGCCGTACACGCTGCCGTCAGATTTCGTAGCGACCGCCGATCGCAAGATCCAAGCGTGGAGCAGCGGCCAACTGACCGAAGTGAAGCCCGCCACGCAGGCGCCGACCGCACCCGGGGAGGGTGCGGCGAGCACGGCCAAAAGTTGGGTTGTTCCTGTCGCGGGTGTTGGTCTGGTGGCGCTCGGGGTCGTGATCCTCTCCATCGCCAAGTGCGGCGGGGGCGCTCAGCCCGCGCCGCCATCAGCCTCCAACGAGCCCGCGAAGTCTGAACCGGCCAAGGCCGAGCCGCCCAAAGTCGCCGCGGCGCCGAAGGCGGAACCGGCGAAGCCCGAGCCCGCGAAGCCCGAGCCTTCAAAGCCCGAAACTCCCAAGACGGAAGCGATCAAGCCCGAGCCCGCCAAGCCAGCCGCGGAAAACAAACCGGCGGAAACCAAGCCGCCGGAGGCCAAGCCTGCGGAGCCCGCCAAACCGGCTCTCAAACCCGCCGAGATCAAGAGCGGGGACGATCCCCGGGCCGCGTGGACGTTCCGCACCGATCTGGCCCGCGCGACCGCGTCGATCGAACGGTTGAACACGGAACTGGCCGCGGAGGGCAAGCCCGCCGATTCATCCTTTGCCGAACGACTCAAGAAGCTCGCCGAGCGGGCCGAACTTGCCCGGGCGATGCCGCTCACCGACTCCAGCCGCGACGCGGTGCGCCGCGCCGTCGACGGGGTGAACGAGGACCTCGCGGCGGTCGAAAAGGACATCGCCGCTGGCTTGACCGGCGTTGCCGATCGCATCCGCGCGTACGCCAAGGCACAACCGTCGCCCTCCAAGGATGACGCCTTTGCCCGGGCTTGGGCCGACGCCGTGAGCAGCATCAAGGCGGAGGATGGGTGGGCGGCCGCCAAGTCCCGGCTCGCCGAACTCGGCTCTCGGATGGCCGAGGCGGAGAAGCAACTGGGCCCGGCGGCGACGCTGGAAGGCACAGTCTCGAAGGAGCCGGGTTTTGACATCGGCGCCATCCAGGCGGTGATGTCCTCGCACCGCGACGCCGCGGCAAGCGAGGCCGCCCGTGCCGCCGTCACCGGCGACGCGGCCAAACTCAAGGCGGTGGCTGATTCGGAAAAGGCCTGGCAGAAGCAACTGGTGGATCACGCGGGCCTCGCGGCATCTCTGGCCCATGCCATGGCGATGGGCCAGGGTCTGGATGCTCAGCTCGATGGCGGACGCACGCTCGACGCGGCGGCCACGGCGCTGACATCAGCCCCGGTCGCGAAGGACCTGGGCGCTTCGCTTTCGACGCTGACCACGCGGATCGATGAACTGCGCGCCATCTCCAAGGAGTCCGCCCCGGCGACGTTGGTGCAGGAACTCCGTGAAGGAGCCACCGACAGCAACCCTCAGGGCGTCGCCAAGGCGCTCGCGGCGTGGGACCGGCTTGCGGCGATCGGTTGGCCCGCCGATGATGCGGGACTGTCTCAGGCCGTTGACCTCGCCAAGGACCCGATCGTCAAGGCGGTGGCGAAGCTCCCCGGCGAACCGCAGAAGGCGGCCGCGGCCCGTGCCGGCGCGTCCTCGACGCGCGTCTGGACCAACTACGTTCTCGCGAGAGGTGGCACCGGCGACGGCCTGGACAAGGCCCTCGCGGCCGGCCAGACGTTCGGCGCGGGTGACGCGGCCATCGCGGCCCTGCCGGTGTGGATCAGGTACAACCTTGCCCAGCACAAGTTCGTCGGCCAGTTGCGCCCCATGCTCGCGGGCACACCCAAGAGCGCGGAGCTCAAGGCCGCCGGCGCCAAGTTCCTCGATGAGGCGTCGTCTCTGGGCGGCTTCAATCTGCCCGCCGCCGCGCCGTTCCTGACCGGCCTCAAGGATCTGGTTGAGAAGGCTCCTGATGTAGACCTTTCCAAGCTGGGCCCGGGCGCTGCCGGTTGGGCGTTCGTCCCGATGGAGGGCGGTGCGGCGTACACCTGGTCGCGGGGTGGCGCCACCCACCGGCTCGAGTTCCGACGCGTCGAGATTCCGGGCACTGAGAAGGTCGCGTTCCTGGGCTCCAACGAGCTTCCCGTGGGCTTGTACCTCGACGCGATCTCGGGGGCCAACAAGTGGGACGAGATCAAGCGGTTCATGAGCGACCCAGCGGCCAAGGACGTCCGAACCGGGCCGCGCGTGTGGGTTTGGAGCCGTCGCGCCCCGGAACTCATCGCCATTCCCAAACCTGGGGTGAATGACCCCGGCGCGGGTTGGCTACCGATCACCGATTTGGGTGGGAAGCCGTACTACAGCACTGATGTCAAGGCCCCAGCGCCCCCCAGCGGGGCCGACCCGATGCAATACGTATCGCCTCAGGCGGCGATGTTCGCGGCACGTTTGGTTGGCTGCCGCCTTCCGACATCGGAAGAGTGGTTGGCCGCGGCCGGCAAGGAGACGCCGCCGAACGCCAACTTGCGCGACGCTACTTGGCGCAAGCAATATCTATACGTCCAGTCCTTGTCGCGTCAGGGAGTCGAAGCGACGTGGCCCGCGGCGGGCGCCTTCTGGCCCACGGGCATGGCCAAGGCCAGCCCTGCGCAGGACGGTGATGCCGCGACCGAGGCCGATGACGGGCGGTTGTGGTTCGCGCCGTGCGCCGCGTCGGGCGAGGGCGGCGGGGCGTTCCAGAACCTGGTGGGCAATGTCGCCGAGTACGTGTACGAGGATGCCGCGGCGGCGGACGCAGCGCCGGTGACGGCGGCGGCGGTCGAGTCGTTGCTCGGGCGCGGCGAGAAGGTGCGCGTGATCGGCGGGTCGGCGCTTTCGAACAAGGCCATCGACCCGCGGACGCCCCAGACGGTGGGGTGGACGCAGGCCCGAGAGGGATTCTCAGATGTGGGGATTCGGCTGGCGTTCTCGGCGAGCAAGGCGGCGGGTGCGGGCGCGGGCGTCGCGCCGTGGAAGCAGTTGACGGACAACGCGGCGTACATCCCCGCGCCCTCTCGTTGAGTGGTTCATATCGACATGTTGCTGCGGACTGCGTATTGTGGGCGGACGTACACTGGCACAATCCTTAGGTCGGATCGCGGCGAAGGAGACCCCGTCCATCCCGGACGGCGTGTAGTGAGGAGCATGAATGAACCGAATCGCGCTTGCGGAATCCAACGGCTCGCGAACCCGGCAATCGAGCAAGAGAATGGCGCGCAGCGCCGGGGTCGCGCTCGCTGCGGCGCTGATCGCCGCCGCGGGCCACGCCCGCGCGCAGGACAAGCAGGACCCGCCGCCCGTTGACATCAACGATGTGGGCGCCGCACCCAAGCCCGTGGCGCCCAAGGCCGAGCCGGCGGCCAAGCCCGCCGACGCCAAAGCGCCCGACGCCAAGGCGCAGGACGCGAAGGCCGAGCCCGCCAAGGCGGCGGCCGCTGATGACGGCAAGGCCGCGCAGGGAGTGGTGGAGGGCGACGGCAACCGGTATCGCGTGGGTCGCTTCCTGATCGAGTGGCACACCCAGCACGATCAGCACCCGCCCGCGGACGACCTGCTCAACGTCGAAGTGAAGCTCGCCGCGACGCCGCAGGGGTACGTATCTCCCTACGAACTCAGGGCCGACGGCGCTTCCAAGCGGGACCTGAGCGGGCGGCCGATTCCCCGCGGCCTGCCCATCGTCACCGTGCGTCTGCGCGACGTGGCCGAGGGCGGCGAGACGTACTTTCACACCAGCGCCCTGCGCGAGGTGAACCAGGCGATCATCGATTACATGAACCGCATCGGGTTCATCGCGGTCTTCTCGCACCCGGCCGAGGACATGATCGATCCCGAGGGCGCGGACCTGCGCGGCGGCAAGACCAGCGACCTGCGCCTCATCGTGTGGACCGGACGCATCGAAGAAGTGCGCACGATCCCCAGCGGCGAACGGCTCGAGAGCAAGATCGATGAAGGCAAGCTCTCACGCGTCAGCCCCGATGACCCCGTGCACAACCGCATCCGCGCCCAGTCGCCGGTGCAGACCGGCGACCTGGTCAACCGCGGCCTGATGGACGACTTTGTCTACCGCTTGAACCGCCACCCGGGCCGGCGCGTGGACGTGGCGGTCTCGCCGGGCAGCGAGCCCGAGAGCGTCACGCTCGACTACCTCGTCACCGAGAGCAAGCCGTGGACGGCGTACTTCCAGGTCTCCAACACCGGCACGGAGCAGACCAGCGAGTGGCGAGAACGCTTCGGCTTCGTCCACAATCAGCTCACCAAGCACGACGACGTCCTGGCCCTTGACTACATCACGGGCAACTTCGACGCGTCGAACACGGTGACGGCCTCGTACAAGTTCCCGCTCCTTTCCGACAGGCTCGCGCTGCGGGCCTACGGCTCGTACTCCGAGTACGACGCTTCGGAAATCGGATTCTCACAGGAGAACTTCAGCGGTCAGAACATCCTCGCCGGCGCGGAACTCATCGGCAACATCTGGCAACGGAAGCAGTTGTTCCTGGACGCCATCGGCGGCATCCGGTGGCAGGACGTGAAGGTCGACAACACCGCCGTTGATCAGACCGGCCAGGACAACTTCGTCGAGGGCTACTTCGGCCTGAATCTCGAACGCTTCACCGACGACATGGCCAGCCAGGTGCAGGCCCTGTACTACACGAACTTCGACGGGCTGGACCCCGCGCAGAAGGACCTGCTCGGCCGTCCCGACGTTGACGAATACTGGGGCGTGATCCGCTTCTCGGCGGAGCAGACCGCGTTCATGGAGCCGCTGTTCAACCGGCTGGGCTGGTTCCAGGGCGCGCAGGGCAAGGGCTTTACCTCCCTGGCCAACGAGGTGGCCATCTCCACCCGCGGCCAGTGGGCCGTCACCGACGACCGCCTCATCCCCAACGAGGAAGAAGTCGCGGGCGGCATGTTCTCCGTCCGCGGCTACAAAGAGAGTCTCGCGGCGGGCGACAACGTCATCGTCGGCACCGTTGAGTACCGCTTCCACGTGCCCAACTACTTCGCCGTCAGCGAGCCCGGCAGCATCGGTCGCTACCGCATGCCCAGTTGGGCCGGCAAGGATTTCCGCTGGGCTCCCCAGCAGGCTTTCGGTCGCGCCGACTGGGATTTGATCCTCAAAACATTCTTCGATTGGGGCTCGGTCAACCAGAACAACAAGCAGCCGGGCGAGACGCCGGACACGCTGCTTTCCGTCGGTGTCGGCGCCGAGCTCCTGTTCCGCAGGAACGTCAGCGTGCGGCTGGATTGGGGTGTTGCGCTCAAGGCGGTGGGGGAGATCAACCCCAGCACCGGCGAGGCCGACACCCAGCCCGGCGACAACGAACTCCATTTCATGCTCACTCTCTCATATTGATATTTCCGGTTTCGGTACGGCTCCCCACGGTTCGGTTCGACGCAACCCCAAGGACGCGGCGGACGGACAGGCTACATGGGTGTATGTTCGGGGGATGTGAAGATCTCTAGCGAGGTATGGCGATGCGCAAGCAACTCAGCGTCGGTGCGATGAAGACTGCGGCGGGCCTGGCCGACATGGCCGAGCACTTCCGGGTCGGTTCCATCTTCGGTGTCGGCCGCGTCGGCGGGTGGTCCGCGGCGCTCTCCGGCGCCCTGGTTGCGGCCCTCTCCTCGGGCGCCCTGGCCGGGCCGGACGGCGCCAAGGTCGTGCGGGGTGACGTCAACATCTCCCGCAACGGCGCCGAAACGGTCATCCGCGCCGGGCGCAACAGCATCATCAACTACCGCTCGTTCGACATCGGTCGCGGCGAGACGGTCCGCTTCCTCCAGCCCGACGCCCAGGCCCGGGTGCTCAACCGCATCACCGGCGCGGCGCCCACGCGCATCGACGGCTCGCTCATCGCCAACGGCCGCGTCTACATCGTGAACCCCTCGGGCGTGCTGTTCAGCGGCTCGGCCCGGATCGACGTCGCCGGCCTGTACGCCGCGGCGGGCAAGATCAGCGACTCGGACTTCGTCCGCGGCAGCAACCGCTTCACGGACATGAAGGGCCAGGTCATCAACGAGGGCACCATCACCGCCGACTTCGTCGGGCTGCTGGGCAAGAGCGTGACCAACGGCGGCACGATCAACGCCCCCGAGGGCACGGTCGTGATGGCCGCGGGCGAGGACGTCCTCATCGGCGAGCGCACCGGCAACGTGTTCGTGAAGGTGAAGGGCGCCGCGGACGACTCCAAGGGCGCGGCGGTCACCAACACGGGCGACATCAACGCCCAGCGCGGGCGGCTCTCCATGTCGGCGGGCGACGTGTACTCGATGGCGATCCGCGCCGGCGGCAAGATGAACGCCAAGACGGCCAAGATCGAGGGCCAGGGCAAGGGCACCGTCAAGGTTGATGGTCAGATTGATGCGAGCAGCGCCACGGGCAAGGGCGGCGACGTGACCGTGACCGGCCAGAACGTCGCGCTCGAGCACGCACGGATCGACGCCTCCGGCGCTACCGGCGGCGGCAATGTCCTGGTGGGCGGCAACTTCCAGGGCAAGGGCGAAGAGCGGCGTGCGGAGACCACGACGATCAGCGCCGACAGCGCCATCAAGGCCGACGCGACGGTGCAGGGAGACGGCGGGCGCGTGGTGGCCTGGTCGGACAAGACCACGTCGTACGGCGGTTCGATCTCCGCCAAGGGCGGCGAGCAGGGTGGCGACGGCGGCAACGTTGAGGTCTCCGGCAAGGTCGACCTGATCTACGGCGGGCGCATGGAGCTGAACGCCCCCAAGGGCACCGGCGGCACGCTGCTGCTGGACCCCAAGAACATCGAGATCAAGACCGCCGGCGGCTCGGCCGTGGGCGGGGCCACGACGGCGTTCGGCACCACCCCGGGCGCCAGCCAGACCATCACCCCCGGCAGCCTTGACAACGCGGGCTTCGCGGCGGTGGTTCTGCAGGCCAGCAACAACATCACGGTGACGGACGCCATCTCGCTGAGCACCTCGGGCGTCTCGATCACGATGCAGGCCGGCGCATCGATCATCCTCAACGCGGGCATCACGACCAACAACGGAGCGATCACCCTGATCGCCAACGAGCTTTCCTCAGCGGGCGTGGTGAACAACCAGCGCGACGCGGGCAGCGCCGTCATCACGTTCGCCAGCGGCGTCACCCTGAATGCAGGCAGCGCCAACATCACCATCCGCACCGACACCGGCGCGGGCAACACGCAGAACGCCTCGGGCAACATCACCCTGGGCAACATCACCACCACCGGCCACGCGCTGATCCGCAACATCGGCCCCACCGCCGGCAGCGGCATCGTCCGCACCGAGAACACCAGCCTCGTCACGGCCACCAGCGCCGCGTTCGATGTCAGCGGAGCGGGCGGCGGCGGTTCGGTCGGCGGGGCGGGCACCCCCATCCGCCTGAGCGTCACGAACGCCGAGGCGGTCGCCGGCACCGGCGGCGCGTTCCTCACGGCCCCCAGCGGGGCGCTGACCGTCGGCGGCGCGACCTTGGGCGGTCTCTCCGGCGTCACCGCGACCGGCGCGGGCGCGGTCGATGTCTCCTCCTCGGGACTTCTCACGGTGAGCGAGGGCGTCTCCTCCGGCAGCGGCACCGTCACGCTGGCCTCCACCGGCGCGGGCGTCGCGGTGAACGCGGCGGTCTCGGCCCCCGGCGGGTTCTCCAGCAGCGGCACCACCTTCACGAATAACTCCAGCGGCACGATCAGCACCAGCGGCGCGGCCCTGACGATCAACCACACCAGCGATATCAGCCTCAGCGGCACCCTCTCCGCCGGGGCGGGCAACATCTCCCTCACCGGCGCGGCGATCAGCATCGACGCCGCCCCGACCACCACGGGCCGGCTCACGCTCACCGCCAGCGGCGCGGTCACGCAGACCGCGGCGATCAGCGCGGGGGACCTGCTCCTGTCCGGCGCGGGCACCTTCGCCCTCACGAACAGCTCGAACAACGTCACCAACCTGGCCAGCGACGCCACGGGCACCACGAGCTACACCGACACCAACACGGTGGTCGTCGGCACGGTGGGCGCGGTGGTGGGCATCACCTCGGGCTCGGCGAACGTGACGCTGCAGGCCGCGACGATCACCGTCAACGACGCGATCAACACGACCACGGGCACGCTCTCGCTGCGGGCCGATGCGATGGGCCTGGGCGCCGCCATCACCGCCGACGGCGGCATCACGGTGCGGCCGCTCACGGCCGGGGCGTCGATCGGTCTGGGCGCGGGCGCGGGCACGCTCAGCCTCGACCTGATCGAGCTGACGAACCTCAACTCCACGGGCACGGTCACCATCGGCACGGGCAACGCCAGCGTCATCACGACGGACGCCCTGGCGCTGGGCGGGGAGGACTACAACCTCAATCTCAACGCCGCGTCCATCTCGACCGGCGGCATCACGCTCAACGCGGGCAAGACCCTCACGCTCAACTCGTCCGGCGCGGTCACGCAGTCCGGCGCGATCGTCGCGGACAACCTGCTGCTCAACGGCGTCGGCACGTTCACGCTGACCAACACCAGCAACAACGTCACGACCTTGGCCTCCAGCGCGACGGGCGCGGTCACCTACATCGACTTCGACGGCGTGGACATCAACACCATCGGCGTCACCAACGGCATCTCCTCGGGCGGCGCGGCGGTCTCGATCGAGGCCCCGGTCATCACGGTGACGCAGGCCATCGACGCCGGCGCGGGCGTCGTCACGCTCACCACCGACGACCTGACCATCGGCAACACAGTCACCGGCAACGGCGGCATCACGCTCCGCAACGCCTCGGGCGGCACGACCATCGGCGTCGCGGGCGGCGCGGGCACCCTGAGCATCTCCCAGGCCGAACTGGACTTCCTCGCCAGCACCGGCACGGTCACCATCGGCCGCAACGACGGCGTGCTCGGCAGCGGCGCCATCACCAGCAACGCTTTGGCGCTCGGGGCCGAGAGCTACAACCTGGCCATCGTCGGGTCCGCCGCGATCGATCTTGCGGGGGCCACGCTGAACACCGCCAAGACCCTGAGCCTCAACGCCGGGACGGGCGTGAACATCACCGGCGCGATCGTGGCGCCGGGCGGGTTCTCCAGCGCGGGCACCACGTTCGACAACTCCGCGGGCGGCACGATCACGACGACGAATACCCCCTTGGCGATCACCCACACCGGAGTGGCCACCGTCGCGGGCGCTCTGGCCAGCGGCAGCGGGGCCATCTCGGTCGCCGGTTCCACCGTGAACCAGAACGCGGGGGTCACCACGTCGAGCACGTACACCGCCACGGGCGGCGCGGGCGGGGTGAGCATCACTGCAGCGGTCGCGGCCGACGGCGGCTTCACCTCCTCCGGCGGAACGTTCAGCAACTCTGGCTCGGGCACGATCACCACCACGACCGGCAACATCGGGATCAATCACAGCGGCGCGACGGCCACGGTCGGGGCGGCGCTGAACAGCACCTCGGGCAACATCTCAGTCTCCGGCTCGTCGGTGGCGCAGAACGCAGGCGCCACCACAGGCGGCACGTACACCGCCACGGGCGGCGCGGTGTCGATCGCCGCGGCGGTCGCCGCCGACGGGGGCTTCGGCTCCACGGGCACCACGTTCAGCAGCTCCGGCGCGGGCACGATCACCACGGTCAACAACGCCATCACGATCAACCACACCTCCACCGCCACGGTGGGCGCGGCGCTGGCCAGCGGCAGCGGGGCGATCTCGGTCACCGGCACCACGGTGGCACAGAACGCGGGGGCCACCACGACAGGCACGTACACCGCCACCGCCACCAGCGGCGGCGTGCAGGTGCAGGGCGCGGTCGCCGCGAACGGCGGCTTCACCAGCAGCGGCACGACATTCACGAGCAACGGCGCGGGCACGATCACCACCACCACCGGCGCGATCGATCTCAATCACACCGGCGCGGTGAACATCGGCGGCAACATCGACGGCGGCACTGGCGGCATCACGGTCGACGGCAGCACCGTCAGCCAGACGGGCGGCGCGACCACGTCGAGCACCTACGCCATCAACGCCACCGGCAACGTCACGATCGCCGGCAACACCACGGCCTCGGACGGCTTCAGCTCCACCAGCACCTCGGGCACGTTCAACAACACCGGCACGATCGACACGAACAGCGCCGACGTCACGATCACGCAGTCGGATGTCGCGATCGACAACACCATCGGCGCGGGCACTGGCCCGGTGTTGATCACGGCCGACACCATCGCCGTCAACTCTGTGATCACCAGCGGCGACGCCACGGTCCGCAACCTCTCCGCGGGCGCCACCATCGGGCTCGCGGGCGGCGCCGGGACGCTGAACCTGACCAACACCGAGTTGAGCAACTTCGCCGCGTCCGGCACGCTGACCATCGGCCGCTCCGGCGGCAACGCCAGCGGAGCCCTCAACACCGGCACCATCGTCGGCGGCACCGTCACCAGCGACCTGCACCTGATCGGCGACAGCATCGCCACCGCGGGCCTGACGCTGAGCCCGAACAAGCGGCTCACCCTGGAGGCGCTCACCGGCGGGGCCACCCAATCCGGCAACCTCGTCGTGACGTTCCTGCGCCTGATGGGCGCCGGCACCTTCAATCTGAACGATTCAACGAACAACTTCGGCACCATCGCCGCCAACACCAACGGCGCGGTGACGGTGAACGGAAGCGGCAACGTCACCGTCGGCTCGGTGGGCGACAACGGCATCACCACCGGCGGCAACGCCGTCTCGATGGACTTTAACGGCGTGATATCGGTGGGCCAGGCCATCAACGCGGCTGCGTCCACGGTCAGCCTGACTCAGACCGATTGCAACTACGTCGCGGCGATCACCGGCAACGGCGGCATCACGATCCAGAACCGGGCGAGCGGCACCACCATCGGCCTGGGCACCGCCCCGGGCGACCTGTCGCTCGACGCGACAGAACTCGGCCTGCTCTCCAGCACCGGCACGGTCACCATCGGCCGTTCGGACGCGAACGCGGCGACCTCGCTCACCACCAGCGCGCTCAACCTCTCGGCCACGGGCTACGACCTGCATCTCATCGCCAATTCGATCAGCACGGCGGGCCTGACCGCCGGGGCGGGCAAGCGGCTCACGCTCGAGGCGCTCACCGGCGGTGTGTCGCAATCCGGAGCGATCGTCGCGGCGAACCTGCGGCTGATCGGCGCCGGGTCGTTCAACCTGTCGAACACCGGCAACAACGTTCAGACACTGGCGGGCAATGTTTCCGGCACGGTGAACTTCAACGATTCGGGCTCCGCGTCGCTGACCATCGGCACGCTGACCGATGTGGGCCTCACCTCCGACAACAGCGCCATCACGCTCACCACGCCTTCGCTGTTCGTGAACCAGGCCCTGAACGCGGGGACGAACACCGTTGTTCTCAACGCCGACTCGGCAGATATCAACGCTGTCGTCACGGGCGACACCGCCATCACCGTCCGCCCCAACACCGCCGGCCGCACGATCAACCTCGCCGGCCCAACCGGCGGGCTGGACCTCTCCAACGCGGAACTGGGCAACCTGTCCACCACCGGCGCACTGACGATCGGCCGCAGCAACTCCGGCGCGGTCACCACCGGCGCGGTCGCGCTGGGCGGCACCAACCTGGACCTGGTGCTCCAGGGAGCTTCGATCAGCACCGGCGGCATCGTCATCAACACCGGCCGCTCGCTCACGCTGAACGCGATCAGCGGCGGGGCCACGCAGAGCGGCGGCATCACCGCGGGCGATCTGGTCCTGATCGGCGTCGGCAACTTCACCCTCAACAACCCGACGAATGACGTCTCCACCATCACCGGCGGCATCACGGGCAACCTGGTCTACTTCGACAATACCTCGTTGGCGGTCGCGGGCAGCGGCATCGATACCAACGGCGGCGCGGTCACGCTCATCGCCGGCGCCAGCCCCACGGGCCTGACGATCAACCAGCCCGTCAACGCCGGCGCGGGCGTCGTCACGCTCTCGGCCGACAACATGGCGATCAACGCGGGCGTCACCGGCAACGGCGGCATCATCATCAACGCGTTCACCGATGGCACAACGATCGGCGTCGGCGGAGCCGCCGGCACGCTTGATATCGACAACACCGAACTGGCCAACCTCAACTCCACCGGCCTGGTCTCCATCGGCAACAGTCTCGCGGCCGGCCTGACCGCGAACACGCTCAACCTGAGCGGCACGAACTACTCGCTCTCGCTCGGCGCCGAGGTCGTGACGGTGAACGGCATCACGCTCAACACCGGCAAGTCGCTCACGCTGGCCTCGTCCGCGGGCGACGTCACGGTCAACGGCGCGATCCTGGCTCCCGGCGGCTTCTCCTCAACCGCCGTCGGCGGTCAGAACGTGTTCGCGGCGCCGGTGGTCACCTCCGCATCGGCGATCAGCGTCACGGGCCCCGCCCGCGTCGCCCCGGGCGGCGGCGTCTTCGACACCACCAACTCCGGCGCGGCCCCGGCCGGCGCCGATATCTCCTTCTCCGGCATCCTCACCGGCACCACGGCGGGCGTCGAGAACATCGCGCTCACCGCGGGCACCGGCGGAACGATCACCGTCAGCGGCGCCATCGGCGGCACGCGGCTCAACACGTTGAACGTGGTGAGCGCCCTGGCCGCGAGCCTGGCCGACATCCATGCCGCGGCGGGCGGCATCTCTCTCACGGCCGGCACCATCACGCTTTCCAACGGCGCGGACACCACCGGCGGCGGCAACATCGCCCTGAACGGCGCGGTCAACGCCACGGGCGGCACGGGCCTTGACGCCGGTGTCGGCTCCATCATATTCGGGGCGTCCTCCTCGCTGGCCATCAACGGCCTGACATACGCCCTGACGGGCGACGAGATCGATCTGCCCGCGGTCGCCAACTCCGTCACCGGCAGCGCGGGCTCGGCCCTGACGCTGCAGTCCACCACCACCACGCAGGCCATCCGCATCGGCGATACCGCCGACACCGGCGCGGGCGTGCTGGACATCACCGACACCGACCTCGCCGCTCTGGCCTCGTCGCTGGGTTCGGTCACCATCGGCCGGGCCGATGGTTCGCACGCGATCAACATCCTGAGCAGCAACTTCCGCAGCGCGACGGTCATCCGCACCCCGGTGGCCGCCGGCACCATCTCGGTCGACGGTCAGATCACCGGCGAGAACAGCAACACCTCGATCACGCTGACCGGCAGCGGATCGGGCACCACGCTCGCCGCGGACATCGTGACGCCCGGAGCGGTCATCCAGATCAACGACCCGGTGACGCTCAGCGCGTCGCTGGCGGGCAACGTCGCGCACCTGGACACCACCAACGGCGGCGCGGCCGCCGCGGGCGCGGGCATCGGCATCACGGGCACTGTCTCGGCCGCGACCGACGGCGGCCAGGGCCTGGATCTGCGGGCGGGCACGGGCGGCGTGGTCACGCTGGGCGGCACGGCCGGCCCTGGCGGCGCACGCCTGCTCTCCTTCGTCATCCAGTCCGCCAGCAGCGCCAACCTTCCGGCGGTCAACGCCGGCTCGGGCGGCATCTCGCTCACCGGCGGCACGTTCACCCTGTCCAACGGCGCGAGCACGACCTCCGGCGGCACGTTCACCGTGGCCAACAGCGGGCTGCTCACGATCGACACAACCGCGCTCACGCTCGACGGGGCCTTCAGCCAGACCGGCGCGGGCGCGGTATCGCTGGGCTCGAACATCAACACCTCGGATGATTCGGTGTCGTTCGCGTCCACCGTCACGCTCACCGGCCCCGTCACGATCGATACCGGCATGACCGGCAACGACGTGATGTTCTCCGGGCGCGTCGAGGGCGCGGGCAATGCCCTGACTCTCAACGCGGGCACGGGCATCGTGACGTTCTCGGATCGCGTCGGTTCGCTGGGCGCTCTGGGCACGCTGACCGTTGGTTCTTCGGGCGCGATCAACGTGGCGGGCGGCACCTTCCCGACGATCGATGCCTCGGGCGTCGCGTTCACCTCCACGGGCCTGGTCACTCTCTCGGGAGCGGGCCTGGGCACCGGCGGAATCCGGTCGGCCTCGAATATCACGATCAACGGCGGCTCGCTCAACCAGGGCGGTTCGCTGACGGCCCAGAACATCACCATCAACACCACGGGCGCGATGCTCGTGAACAACTCGATGGACGTCACGACGGCGGGCGGCGTCATCGCCCTGCACTCGGGCACCAGCGGCACCGGCGACCTGACGTTCGGCGCCAACAGCCCGATCCTGACCGCCGACACCATCACCCTGCGGGCCGGCGACGGCACCGGCGGGGCCGGCACCACGGCGATCGTCGATGCGCTCACCAACTCGCCCACCTTCAACGGGTTCGTCCCCGGGGCGCCTTCTCCCACGAACTTCACCATCCGCGCCGACGGCACTCTCACGACCGCGGCACACATTCCCGATGAAGGTCAGTTCACCGACCTGACGGGCATGACCTACACCATCCAATCCGATGACGGCATGGTCCGCATCCTCTCGGGCGACGGCCACAAGGTCAACGGCACGCTGCTCACGCTGACCGGCCAGACGGGCGTTGAGATCCTGGACACGCTGTCGGTCCAGTCGCTCACTGTCAACGGCAGTCTCACGCTGGGCGCCGATCTCATCTCCAACGGCGACATCTGCCTCTTCAACCCCACCACGCTCTCCGCCGCGGTGACGATTTCTTCGGGCACGGGCACGCTGTTCATCAAGAACTCGCTCAACTCTGGCGCGTTCGCCCTGACGCTCCGCGGGGCGGAGATCGAGATCGAGTCCGGCGGCTCCGTTTCGGGCACCGGCACTCTGGCCGTGGAACCCAACGCCGACGCCAAGAACATCACTCTGGGCGGTTCCGACACGCTGGGCGGCGCCGAGCTGGTGCTCTCCGACGCGGAACTCCTCCGCATCGCCGACGGCTTCTCGGCGGTCACGTTCGGCCGCTCGGGCGGCGCCGGCGCGATGACGATCAACACCACCACGCCGTTCAACGATCCCACGACCTTCGCCATGGGCGGGGCGGGCGGCACGGTCGCCGTCAACGGCGCTCTCTCGGGCGCGGGCAACGGTGCGTTCGCCTTCAACACCCCGGCCGCGACGATCGCCGCGGCGGTCACCACCGCGGGCGGCGCGGTGACGTTCAGCAACGCCGCGACCATCAACGGCGATATCACCACCGGCGGCGGCCTGATCACCGTCGGCGATACCGCTTCGCTGGGCGCCGTCACGATCTCCACGGGCGGGGGCATCTTCACGATCACCGGCGCGACGACGCTCACCGGCGACGCCATCGTCAGCACCGCCGGCGGCAACGCGACGTTCACGGGTGATGTCAACGGCGACTCGGCCGGCACCAGGGCGCTCACCGTGAATGCCGGGGCGGGCAACGCGACATTCGCCGCTGTCGGCTCGGGCCAGAGCCTGGCTTCGCTCACCACCACCGCGGCGCTCACCACCGTCAACACGGTTCTGACCAGCGGCCTGCAGTCCTACACGGGCAGCGTTCAGACGGGCGGCAACCTCGCCAGCAGCACCTCGGGCGCCATCACCATCACCGGCAACCTGGGGATCACCGCCGACACGGCGATCACGACCGCCGGCGGCGGGATGGACACCATCTCCATCGGCGGCACGGCCGACACCGTGACCGGGTTCGGCGAGAAGGCCTTGACCCTCAACGCAGGCGCGGCCTCGGTCACCATCACCGGCAACTCCGGCTCGACCAACGGCTTCTCCACCTTCGCCGCCACCGGCTCGACGATCTCCACCGGTTCTGTCCGCACCACCACCGGGGCCCAGACCTTTACCGGCGCGGCCACCGTCACCGGCGACATCCTCTCCGGCAGCGACGTCACCTTCACTTCCACCTCCGGCATCACCGGCAACGTCAACGGCGCGATTCTCACCTTCACCGGGAACAGCACCGTCGGCGGCAACGCCATCGGCACCGGCGACGTGACCTTCGGCGGCACATCCGGTGTGACCGGCAATGTGTCGGGCGCGGTGCTCACCTTCACCGGCGACAGCACCGTCGGCGGCAATGTCACCGGCACGGGCAACGTCACCTTCTCCGCGGCGTCCACCGTCAGCGGAAATGTCTCGGGCAACGCCCTGGTCTTTACCGGCCCGGCTTCGCTCGGCGGCAATGTCACCAGCACCACCACGCAGACCTACTCCTCCACGGCGCTCCTGGGCGCCGGCGCGGGCGGGCCGGTCTCCGTGTCGGGCACTGTCCTGGCGTTCAACGGCGGGGTGACCCTGGGCCGCTCGGTCACGGTCGACGGCACCACCTCCGCCAACTTCGCCTCCACGATCCTCTCCGAGGCCAGCGAGTTCAACTCCCTGACCGTCAACTCTCCGAATACCACGTTCGGCGCCGCCATCGGCGGCAACAGCGGCGACAACCAGGAGCTCGGCTCGCTGAGCACCGACGCCGCGGGCGTCACGATTCTGGCCGCTCCGACGGTCCGTACGCGTGACAGCATGAGCTTTGGTGACGCCGTCACGCTCGGCTCGGACGTCATCGCCACCAGCACGACGGGCGGCGTGGCCTTCCTGAGCCTTATCGATTCGGACTCCACCACGGCCCGCGCACTGACGGTCAACTCCACCGGCAACACGGTCTTCACCGGCAACATCGGCGGCACCAACCGCCTCTCGACCATCACCACCGACGTCGGCGGCACGACCTTCCTGCCCTCGACGGTCCGGACCAACGGCCAGCAGACGTACCTGGATGACGTCCGCCTCGTGGCGGACACCACGCTCACCGTCGAGACCTCCGGCGGGGTCACGCTGGGGGCCCGCACCGACAGTGACACCGCGACACCGCGGTCGCTCACCGTCAACACCTCCGCCGCGGGCGATACCCGCTTCGGCGGCGCGGTGGGCAGCCAGAACCTCCTGGCCTCTCTCACGACCAACGCGGACGGGGCCCTGTTCCTGGGCGGCGGCGTCACGACCAACGGCGCCCAGTCCTACGGCGAATCGGCCGCGACTCTGACCGGCGACGCGGTGCTGACCGGCAACGGCATCACCTTCGCGGGTACGGTTGATTCCGACATGACCCCGCGGGCTCTCACGCTGGTGGGTGGATCGGGCGGGGTCACTCTCACCGGGGCGGCGGGCGTTGCATCCAACCTCGCCTCGCTGACGGCCAGCGGCACCGCGGTGAACACCCGCGCGGTGACCACCGTGGGCGACCAGACCTACTCCGGCAACCTGACGATGAACGGCAACTCCACCGGCTCGGCCTTCACGAGCAACGGGGCGGCCGTGATCACCGGCAACGTGACCGGCACCAACATCCTGTTCCGCGCCCTGACGACCCTCTCCGGCAACGTCTCTTCGTTCCAGAGCGGCGGCACGATCACCTTCGAGAACGCCCTGCTCCTGGGCGCCAACAGCGTGATGTCGGGCACCGCCGGGCCGGTGGCCATCACCTTCAGCAACACGGTTGATTCGCTCGACGCCACCGCCCGCTCGCTCACCATCAACAGCACCGGTGCCACGACCTTCTCGGGCATCGTCGGCGGCGGCCGCCGTCTGTCGGCCCTCACCACCGACGCCGGCGGCTCTACCGCCTTCAACGGCGGGAACCTGCTCACCTCCGGCGCCGCCAACTTCGGTGACGCCGTCACGCTGGGCGCGGACACCACGATCGGCGCCGACAGCGTCCGGTTCGGCTCCACGCTCGATAGCGCGACGTCCACGCCCCGCAACCTCACCATCACCTCGGCCTCGACCACAGAGTTCCTGGGCAACACCGGCTCGGTCAATCGCCTGGGCCGCCTGCTCGTCAACGACCAGGCCGCGGCGTCCACGACCCGCTCCACCAGCATCGGCGGCAATATCACCCTCTCCAACGGCATGGTCCTGGGCGACCAGGTCGTCCTGGTGGGAGACTCGACCATCAACGGCGGCAGCGGCACCCTCTTCTTCCGCTCCACCATCGACGCCGACAGCCAGCTCAACAACCGCAACCTCACGCTGCTGAGCAGCGCGGTCGCCACGGTTTCTTCCAACACCACCAGCACCGACATCGTGCCGGTCGGCAGCGACCGCACCGTCGTGCCCTTCCGCTTCGGCGGCAGCATCGGCGCCAAGTCCGGCCAGCGCCTGGGCGGGCTGACCATCGGCGGCGACCTCTCGTCGGTTCCTCTGTCCGCCACGGCCGTCTTCGCCAACTTCAACCAGGCCGGCTATATCACCAAGGCGCTGAACCCCAACGCCTTCTCGCTGGCTCCCAGCGGCGCCTCGGTTGCTCCCACCTTCAGCATCAACGTCGGCTCGGGCGGCTTCACGATGGGCCAGAGCAACAAGGTCGTGGCCTTCGGCAACCTGACGATCAACGCCACCGGCGGCACCGCCCGCGTGGGCGACCTGGTCGCCACGGCCAACCTCAGCGTCAACGCCTCCCAGATCCGCATCCGCACCCGGCCGGGCGCACCGCTCTTTGACGATCAGTTCGTCCCCGAGGGCTCGGGCGTCAAGCTCGACAACGACGCGGGCGTCGACTTTGTCTCCAACGGCCGACTCCAGTTCACCGGCCCGATCACGCGTGAAGGCTCCGCCGCGGCGTTCTTCGCCAACTCCAACGGCGCCATCGATGTCGTCCAGGGCGCCGGCCTCATCTTCGCTCAGTTCGACGGCGGCGTCGCGGTGAACCTCTTCGATCACGACACCACCAACCTGCTGCCGGTGGACCTCAAGACCGCGCGGTCCAACACGAACGTCGCCACCAGCATCGCCGGTGCGATCCCGCGTGACCGGCGCGAGCGCGAAGTGACCTCGGCCGTCGTCCTCTCGTCGGCGTTCGGCAAGCTGCTCGAGGCCATGGAGCTGTACGTCAAGGACATCGACCCCGATTCCCTGGCGTCCTTCCTCATCGGCCGGTCCCTGTACCAGGACGTGCCCCTCACCGTCAGCCCCACGGGCAAGGACTACAAGGTCTCGCTCAACCGGCTCTCCTCCAAGCCCGTGTTGGCGGCCATCAGCGCGTTCTGCGATCTGGCGTACGCCGACGGCCAGAAGGAATACAACCGCATGCTCGACAACGAGGAGGGCGGCGAACGCCAGACCATGCGGCTGGACGACATCAAGACCGCCGTCGCCAACTCCTGGGACGCCTACGTCGCGTCGGGCAACGGCGGTGAGACTGGCCCGGGCTTCCGCGTCTGGCTCACCAACCGCGGCAGCGAAGCCACGGACGACGACAAGCTCTCGCTGGAAGCGCTCGACAAGGCCCGTGTCCTCTTCGACCGCATCGACGAGATCGGGCTCTCGCCGCGTGAGCGCGACCGCGTCCGCAGCACGATCAAGGGATACATCGGGCCCGGCATCGACGATATCGAAGGCGCGATCGTCGGTTCGTCGGTCGCTTCCATCGCCAAGTGATGCGTAACCTCCCCCCGCGGGCCGCGACCGGCGCGGCCCGCGGTTTGTTCCCCGCCGCCCCCAGCGCATGAGACGCGGCTTCGATTCTTTCTGTGGGTACCTCCAGTGGGTGTCATCAACGTCGAATCACTTCTGAAGCCCGTCAGCGCCGACGCCCCCTGCGGCGAGAACCTGCGCTGGGACCGCCGCTTCCTTGAGCTCGAGCGGCTCGCCGAGGGCAAAGAGGAGACGCAGTTCTCCGCCGCCGAGGAGCCCAACTGGCGCGAGGTCCGCGACGTGGGAGTCGAGGTCTTCGCCCGTGGCAAGCATGTCCGCACCGCGGTGCTCCTGACCCTGGCGGCGGTCCGGCTGGAGGGGTACCCGGGCCTGCGCGACGGCCTCAAGCTCATCCAGGGCCTGCTGGAACAGTACTGGGATCAGGTCTTCCCGCAGTTGGACCCCGACGACAACAACGATCCCACCGAGCGCATCAACGCGCTGGCCCCCCTGGCCACGCCGATGGCGACCTTCGGTGACAAGCTCAAGCTGCTCGACCGGGTGTACGAGGCGCCCCTGTGCGATTCCCGCCAGATGGGCAAGTTCAGCCTCAAGGACATCGCCATCGCCGCGGGCACCCTGGCGGCGGGCGAGGAAGCCCCGGACAAGCCCAAGCCCACCATTTCCGGCATCGACGGCGCCTTCGCCGAGACGGACATGGAGGTGTTGGAAACGGTCGAGAAGGCCGCCGACGAGGCCGCCGAGGCCCTGAAGGCCATCGACGCGATATTCATCGCCAAGTGCGGCGCGGGTGTCGGGCCGGATCTCAAGCCCTTCCAGACGATGCTCAAGGACGCGGCCCTCCAAGTCCGCCGCCGCCGCACCAAGGAAGAAGTCGCCGCGGCGGGCGCCGCGGGCGGCGGCGAGCAGGCGACGGGCGGCGGCCCCGGGGATGGGGGGGGCGGCCGGCTGTCGGGAGGCGTGGCGTCCTCGGCGGATGTCGAGGTCGCGTTCGACAAGGTCATCCGGTACTATGAACAGTGGGAGCCCTCCAGCCCCGTGCCTTTGATTGTCCAGTGTGCCAAGCAGATGGTCCGAAAGAAGTTCCTGGATATCACCAAGGTGCTGACCCCCGACGCCATCGAGGTGCTTCGACGGGTCAGCGAGCCGCCCCAGGATTCCGCGTCCGCCTCGTGACTCGCGGCGCGGGTGGGAGATGGCAGAGATCGTCCCGGTTGCCGTATCATCCGGGGCAATCCGTCGGTAGTTCGGACCCCCGTAGTGTGCGAGGGGTCAGGTCCGTTGGATCAAGCGTTCGCCCCTGTGCTTGGGGCGGATTGAACACAGGGAGTTTGTCATGGCCAAAGCCAGCAGCCAGAAGTTCATCGCCCGTAACCGAGCACCCCGCGTCCAGATCGAGTATGACCTGGAGCTGTACGGCGCTGAGAAGAAGGTCAACCTGCCCTTCGTCATGGGCGTCATGTCCGACCTTTCGGGCAAGCCCGCCGAGGCGCTGCCGCCCGTGGGCGACCGCAAGTTCCTCGAGATCGACGTCGACAACTTCGACGAGCGTCTCAAGAGCATGAAGCCCCGCGTGGCCTTCAACGTCCCCAACACGCTCACCGGCGAGGGCAACATCGCCGTGGACGTCACGTTCGAGAGCATGGCCGACTTCAGCCCCGCCGCCATCGCCAAGAAGGTTGAGCCCCTGGCCAAGCTCCTGGAGGCCCGCACGCAGCTCTCCAACCTCCTCACGTACATGGACGGCAAGGGCGGCGCCGAGAACCTCCTGGCCAAGGTCATGGCCGATCCCGAACTGCTCAAGACCCTCGCGGCGGCCCCCAAGCCCCAAGGCTGATCGTTTCACGTTCAAACTAATCCATCCCGCCGCGCACGTCGCGGCCAGATTGCCGGAGAAAACCAACCATGTCCGATGCGCAGGCACAATCAGCAGGACTCGGCGGCGTGATGCTCGGTGGAAGCGCCCTGGATGATCTGCTCAAGAAAGAGTTCAAACCCAAGACCAGCGGCGCGCAGGAAGCCATCGAGCGCGCCATCAAGACGCTCGCCGAGCAGGCCCTCGCCGGCGTCGCGACCATCTCGGATGACGCGGTCAAATCCATCGAGGCGATGATCGCGGCGATCGACCGCAAGCTCTCCGAGCAGGTCAACGCCATCATCCACCACGCCGATTTCCAGGCTCTGGAATCGTCCTGGCGCGGGCTGGCCCACCTGGTCAACAACACCGAGACGGACGAGACGCTCAAGATCCGCGTCATGAACATCTCGAAGAAGGACCTGGCCAAGACCATCTCGAAGTTCAAGGGCACCGCCTGGGACCAGAGCCCCCTCTTCAAGAAGCTCTACGAAGAGGAATACGGCATGCCCGGCGGCCAGCCTTACGGCGCGCTCGTGGGCGACTACTACTTCGACCAGTCCGCCCCGGACGTCGAGATCCTGTCCGGTGTGGCGCAGATCTGCGCCGCCGGCCACTGCCCCTTCATGTCCGCGGCGAACCCCGCGCTCATGAACATGGAATCGTGGCAGGAACTCTCCAACCCCCGCGACCTGACCAAGATCTTCGGCGGTCCTGAGTACGCCGCGTGGCGCAGCCTCCGCGAGAGCGAAGACGCCCGCTACCTGGGCCTGGTCATGCCCCGCGTGCTCTCCCGCCAGCCCTACGGCGCCAAGAGCAACCCCGTCGAGGAGTTCGCCTTCGAGGAAGACACCTCCGGCGCCAAGCACGACAAGTTCACGTGGATGAACGCGGCCTACGCCATGGCCGTCAACATCAACCGTTCGTTCAAGACCTACGGCTGGTGCGCCCGCATCCGCGGCACCGAGTCCGGCGGTATGGTCGAGGGTCTGCCCGTGCACACCTTCCCCACCGACGACGGCGGCACCGACATGAAGTGCCCCACCGAGATCGCCATCACCGACCGGCGCGAGGCCGAACTGGCCAAGAACGGCTTCATGCCGCTCTCGCACTACAAGAACTCGGACTACGCGGTGTTCATGGGCGCCCAGTCGCTCCACAAGCCCGCCGAGTACTCCGACCCCGATGCCACGGCCAACGCCCAGCTGGGCGCCCGCTGGCCCTATCTCTTCGCCACCTGCCGGTTCGCCCACTTCCTCAAGTGCATGGTCCGCGACAAGATCGGCTCCTTCAAGGAGCGCAACGACATGCAGACCTGGCTGAACAACTGGATCCTCCAGTACGTTGACGGCGACCCCGCCAACAGCAGCGAGGACACCAAGGCCCGCCGCCCGCTGGCGGCTGCCGAGGTCAAGGTCGAGGAGATCCCCGGCAACCCCGGTTACTACTCCGCCAAGTTCTACCTGCGTCCCCATTACCAGCTCGAAGGTCTTACCGTCTCCCTGCGCCTGGTCAGCAAGCTGCCCAGCGCCAAGGGCGGCAAGTAATACCCGCGAGAAGCCCGTCGGGGCGGGGGTTAATTCCCACGCAACGCCGCGGGTTTTCGTCAGAAAACTCTCCCGTCCAGACTATCAGCAGCCGGTGACCCCGATGGGCCTTTCCGGTTGTTGGAAAAGGCCGACACCATCACCGCCCCTCGCGGGCCCCCAGTAGGAGCATCACCCATGGCATTCGACGCTTTCCTCAAGATCAAAGAAATTCCCGGCGAGTCCAACGACAAGGCCCACCCCGGCGAGATCGAAGTTGAGTCCTTCTCCTGGGGCCTCTCCCAGGGCGGCTCTTCGGCCTCCGGCACCGGCCACGGTTCGGGCAAGGCCGTCCTGCAGGACATCTCCTTCGTGATCAAGGCCTCCAAGGCCAGCCCCAACCTCATGCAGTTCTGCGCCAACGGGCAGCACATCCCCGAGGCCACCTTCGTCGTCCGCAAGGCCGGCGGCACCCAGCTCGAGTACCTCAAGTACAAGTTCACCGACATCATCGTGTCGTCCTACCAGACCGGCGGCAGCAGCCGCGGCAACGACGATGTGCCCATGGAGTCCTTCAGCCTCAACTTCACGCAGATCATGGTCGACTATCAAGAGCAGGGCCAGGACGGCAAGGCCAAGGGCGGCCCCATCCACGGCGGATGGAACGTCAAGACCAACGTCAAGGCCTGAGCCTTCCCCCTTTCACGTCCTTTCACGTCCTTTCACGCACCGGCCTCCCGGTGCGTTTTTCATTTTTGGCTCCGACGGGCCGGCGGGCGCCTTTCCAATCTCCCGCCCGCCGCGGCGTTACAATCGCGGCCTTGGTGCGGTGACTGAGCGGCCGAAAGTACTCGACTTGAAATCGAGCAGGCCCGCAAGGGCCTCGGGAGTTCGAATCTCCCCCGCACCGTTCGACCCCGCACGCCTTGCCCCTCGCAAGGCCCGCGCACACAGCGCCCGCGCCACGCGCCCACCACCTGTGCGGGCGGGTCGCCTCCTGGCCCCGCATTAACGGACCGACCGCTCCTCCTTACTCCCCGCATACGCGTCGCGTTGGAGCTTCTCCTTGCTCTGACGGCTTGCCTTCGGTGCTCCCGTGTGGCATGTTGGTGTACCGGGCCGCGGGCCCCCGAACACACAGGAGAAGACTAGTGACCAGAATCGCCACCATCGCCATCCTCGCCGCCGTCGCAGGGTCCGCCTCGGCCGACCTGATCGATCCCACCTGGCTTCAGTCCAGCATGGACGGTCTGCCCACCGCCGTGCAGTCCCGGATCCTCTCCGCGGGCTCCGCCAGCAGCGTCGGCACCACGATTCCCGATTACGGCGACCAGATCGATGCCGAACGCTTTGCGCAGTGCGACGAGATCATGCAGTGGACGCTGGCCTGGCAGGCCGCGGGCCAGGCCCCGTTCCACCGCCTGGGCTATTACACCGTCGCGAGCCCCACGCCCGCCGACGTCACCTGGGTGATCGGCGGCTCATCGTCGGGCCTGCCCAGTTCCGCGTCGGTGTCGGTCTTGGGCGACTTCGGCCTGGCCTTTTACAGCGGCAACAACGGCGGCGTCAACAGCAGCGTCTACTACAGCCAGCAGGCCTTCAACTCCACCGGACGAGACCATCTCGCCACCATCCTGAAGCGAGACAGCGAAGGCGTGCCCGTTGATTGTGCCATGTTCCTCTCCTGGGAAGACAACTTCGGCGTCGATCACGATTACAACGACTTCGGCATGGAACTGCGTGGCATCACCCCCGCCCCCGGTGCCGCGGCCACGCTGGCCCTGGGCGGCCTCATGATCTCCCGCCGCCGTCGCGCCTGAGGCCAGGCCCGAAAGCCACTCCGATACACACGTTCGGTTCGATGGCCGGGTTCTCCCGCCCGGCCCTCGACGTGCATGCCCGGCTGCTTCTCGCACGTGAGTGCGCTGATAGCATCCGGGCATGCTTCGCTTCATCACCGCCGTCTGCGCCCTCGCGGGCATCGCCGCCGTCTTCCATGAGCCGCCCAAGCCCGCCGTAGTCACCCCCGGCGCGGCCGGCGAGCCGCCCTCCGACGCCATCGTGCTCAGCGGCCCGGGGAGCACGGAGCAGTGGCACACCATGAACGGCGAAGCCTCTAAGTGGAAGCGCCTGGAGGAGAGCGGCCGTGTGGGGTTTGAGGTGGTGCCGGGGGCGGGGAACATCTTCTCGACCACCACGTTCGGCGATGCCCAGATCCACGTGGAGTTCGCCACGCCCTCTCCGGCCAAGGGCCAGGGGCAGGACCGGGGCAACAGCGGCGTGTACATCTACGGGCGCTACGAGGTCCAGATTCTCGATTCGTACGAGAGCGACACCTACACCGACGGCCAGTGCGGCGCGATTTACAAGAAGCACCCCCCGCTCGTCAACGCCTGCCGCAAGCCCGGCGAATGGCAGACGTACGACATCGTTTTCCGCGCACCCAGGTTCGACGACGCGGGCAAGAAGACCGCGGACGCCAACCTGACCGTCTTCCACAACGGCGTGCTCATCCACGATCACGCCCCGGTCGATGGTCCCACCGGCTCGGCACCCTCAAAAGAAGAAAAGCCCGGCAAGGCCGGGCTGATGCTTCAGGATCACGATCACGCGGTCAAGTTCGGGCGGATCTGGGTGCGACTCCTCTGAGCCGTCACCGTCCTTAGTGCCTGTCCTTGTCCTTCGGACGGGTCAGGCCGCTGGAGCTCTGACCGCCGCTGTAACCCTTACCGAATCCGGGCTGGCCGGGCTGGCGGGAACGCGTGTCCATCGAGGGCTGCTTGGGGCTCACCGTCGAGGGAGGCTGCGTGTACTGCGGAGGCCGCGCTGCGGGTTCCGAACGCCGCGGCGTGATGTCGTAGTTGGGCTTGGTCGCCCGGGGCTGCGAACCCCCGTCGATCCGGTTGCCGCCCTCGGGCATCGCGGGCAAAGGCTTCTGCGGCATTGGCTGCATCCGGGGCGTCGAATCGGGCGACTTCACCACCGGCAGCGTCACCGGCGCCTTGGAAGGCTGGCCGGGGTTCTTGACCGCGGGAGCGTCCGGCAGCGGGTACGACGCGGGCGCCTTGATGACCGGTGCGCTGGGCTTGGACGGCCGGTTCGGGTCCGTCGGGCCCATGGCGACGCGATCAGGGTTGGGCACGCGCCGCACATCGCCTTCGGCGTTTCGGGGCTGTTGTCCGGGGTTCTGCGGCATCGGACCGGTATCGATCCGCGAGTTGGGGGGCTGAGGCAAGTACGGCTGCGGGTCGCGCGGCCGGCCGTGGCTATAGCCACCGTCGTGATCGTCGTGTCCGCCGCCGTGACCGCCGTGCCAGCCGTGATCATCGTGTCCGTGGTGATGATGATCGTCATCCCAGAACCCGATCACGATGGCCGGCGGGGGGTAGTAGATCGCCGGGGGCGGGCAGTAGTAGACCGGAGGAGGCGGACAGTACACCACGGGCTGAGGAGGGCAGACATACACCGGCTCGGGCGGGCAGTAGTAGACCGGCGCCGGCGGGGGGTAGTAGTACACAGGCGCCGGGTAGTAGTACGCGGAGCGATAGCCGACACCCCAGTGCCAGCCGCCGCCGTCGAAGCAGTCGTCCCACCATCCGTACCCGCCGTAGGAGAAGGACACCGACCAACTGCTGCTGTGGGTCCAACCCGCCTGGGCTTGCGTAGCGCCGACGCCCAGCGTCGCCGCCGCGATACCCGCCATCCCCAACAAACCGCTGACCCCGCCTCCAAGCCCCGAACGACGCAGTGCGCCGAACATAGTTCTGTCACTCCAAGTTTGGCGGCCTTCACACGCGGAAGCCCGCCCTGGTGTCATTAAGTATAGCCCGCACTAACTAGCGACGAGCTACTGTCATTGACGCTGCAATTGTTGGCCGGTTCCCGCTTGAAAGAGTGATTCTGGAACACATCAGGTGTTCTTACCGGGGCTGAATAACCGCGCGCTCGGGATCTAAACGGCACTGCGTACGGAGTGTGTTCGTATTTTGAGCGATGCAGTCTGCGCGGTCAGTAGATTTGATCGCTTGACTTCGCATTCGAGCAGTTCCCATCTGGAGGGCAACTTTCAGAAGCAACGCCGATCGCCTTTGACGCCTGTCTCCATGCCGCTCGCCGGTGTGATCACACGTCATGCGCTGAGCCTGTTTCAGGTACGGCGCGGATCAAGGCCGCCCATCCGCCTTGTCGAATCGGAGAGATTGAAGGCAGCGTCTGCGTCGATCAGTCACACCCGAAACTCTCGTATTTATCACTGCGCCCAGGTGGCTTCAACGGACTTCATTACTGAAGAAGCGAATGTCTTCGTCATTTTCTATTGCTGCATCACCGTGTGCGTCAAGTCTGCAGGCAGCGAAGCCCAGGCCCTATCCGGTCCAAAGTTCATCGAGCAGGCTGCTGCGGTGGCGATTCTCCCCCGCGCTCGCGGGAAGAGCTACCTCTGTGCACGAGAGCGGATCGGACTCACAACACAGCAGCGCATGCATCGTTTCGCGACGGTTCAGTGTGTGGCCAATGAACTGGCAGATTCGGAGCGATAGTCTCTGTCAAACAACGCGTGACCTGCCCATGTCATCGGTGGATGACGCTCGCCCGCAGACACCTGTTTCTCGTTGCGTCTCTCCAGGCAGAGCTTCCCCGACCGATGATCGCCAGCAGCCGGATCAGCCGCACCCGCCCGCCTCCCACGCCGCGAAGAATGTGTCCACGTCCGCGCCGTCGATGCCGCCGTCCTGATTCGCGTCCGCGTCGCAACTTCCCGCCTCCCAACGATTGAAGAACGCATCCACATCCGAGCCGTCGATGCCGCCATCTTGGTTGAAGTCCGCGGGGCAGTCGAGGCAGGCGCAAACGGAAAGCGTCGCAGCACCGCTGGTGATGCTCCCGCAAGCGTTGGTAACCACGCAGTCATAGATGCCATCATCGGCGGATTGAACGTCTGTGAGCATCAGTGCCGCGGTCACAGCGGATGGGTTGGCTGTCGGAGATGAGTCGATCGGGGCACCGTCCTTGCGCCAAACATATGTGATCGGGCCTCGCCCCGCCGCGGTGACGGAGAAACTCGGCGAGCCGCCAGAGCAGGTGGTCTGGGAGGAAGGGTGGGCGACGATGTTCATGTCGCACAACTCCCAAGTCTCGTCGCGGCCGGTAGTTCCTCCGAAGAGGACGGTCACGCCGCGAGCCGCGTCGTAAGCCATTGCTTGGAGGGAGCGCGGCGAGGGGCCCGTGTTCGAACGCTGGTGCCACGCGGTCCCGTTCCATTGCCAAGTCTCTCCGCTCGCGGCGCTTCCATCAAAGCCCCCGAAAAGTACGGTCACACCGCTGGCCGCGTCGTAGGCCAGCGAAGCAGAGTAACGTGGCGATGGCCCACTCACCGAACGCAGGGTCCATGTGGTCCCGTTCCACTCCCATGTCTCTCTGCTACCGGCGGTACCTCCGAAAAGGACGGTAACACCGCGAGCGGAGTCGTATGCCATCGCGTGGTAATACCGCGCTGAAGGACCGCTGACCACTCGCTGCGTCCAACTGGCGCCGTTCCATTCCCAGGTCTCGCCATTTTCAAGACCGTAAATGCCGCCGAAGAGGACAGTCACTCCTCGGCGTGAGTCGTAGGCCATCGCGTGCCCACCCCGTTGCGTAGGCCCGGTGACCATTCGTTGGGTCCAACTGGTTCCATTCCACTCCCAAGTTTCAGCGTTGTACACGTTAGAGCCATTGATTTGGCTGGCACCTCCGAAAAGCACGGCAACGCCGCGGCTCGTGTCGAACGCCATCGCATGGGCATGCCGGTGCAAGGGGCCGCTGACCATCCGTTGGCTCCAGACGGTCCCGTTCCATTCCCAAGTTTCTTCGTTATCGCTGTTAAGTACCCCGCCGAACAAGACCGTCACGCTACGAGTAGAGTCAAAGACCATCGCGTGGTAGGCTCGCGAGGAGGGACTTCTGGTCGGAAGTTGCTGATTCCACACCGCCAGTTGTGCGGTTGCAGTGGTTGGCGCAAGTACCAACAGGCCAAGCACTGCAAATAGGATGTTGTACTGCCTCGAGATCGGACACATGACGGCCGCAATTCCTGGTCTGACGCTCCCCAATTTTGACTCTTTGCTCGCAGGGCTTTCTCCCCCGTCATTCAAGTTTGTCGTTGTGCCAGCCAACCAACTATTCGTGGCCTGCATCATCGCATTCTCCCTCAAGTTAAGGGCGCTTTCCACGGCACCCTCGGTAGCGCCCACGTCGCTGTCGTCAGATCCCACCCGCCATCCTCAGACTTTGCTGAACCAACGCCTTCGATACAACCAAAAGCTCTGACGTTCCTGACCCGCCCATCATACTGGAGCCTCCTCCGTTCTTGCAAGAACAATTTTGTACATTCCACTGTCGCGATCACTCCTGACGGTGGATCACTGCATTGCGCTATACCTTTTCCTGCCCTTGCTGAAACGGGGCAACCCATCATGCGTCGGTGAGAGCGGTTGGCAGCCAGATTGGAATGGCTCCATACTTGGTCCCGCAGTCGTAGGTTCTAATGCCGAACATACTGACGTACTCCGCACAACACCGACGTTTTATGACTCGGCTATCAGCGTAATCGTGATTTTCTGCTGCTACAGAGTCCAAACAGGCGTCTGCGACGCAGGCGATGCCTTGGAGTGGAACGGAACCTTTCGAACGAAGCGAGTGGTCAGCGGCTCCTCGCCGCGTTGCCGGCATGAAATGAACTCGGCGTGCGAATCGGTGTCCAGGCGGCAACCGAAGGGTCAATCGGCCGCATTAGGCGTGCCAGCCACCGTCACTGCTTAGGCGCTGCAACCTGACGGCTGTTCCTCGCCACTGGACTAGAGATGGGCAAGCCGAGGGGCCGCCGTTGAAGAGAACGCCCCGATTGCATGAGTTGACATGACTCGCGAAAGAGACCTCGGCCGTCTGTCCTCAGATCTTCCGCCGCGCCTTGATCGGCCGGCACGGGTTCCCCGCGCAGATCATCCACGCCGGCATGTCGCGGCTCACTACGCTGCCCGCGCCGATCACCGCGCCTTCCTCGATCTTCACCCCGGGCAGGATCAGCGCCTTGGCCCCTACGAACACCTCGCGCCCGATCTCGATGTCGCCCACCAGCAGTGGCAGCATCGGGTCCTCCAGGTTGTGCGTGCCCCCGCAGATGTACGCGTACTGGCTGATCACGCTCAACTCCCGCAGCGTGACGTGCCCGAGGTTGTAGATCTCCGCGTGCGGGCCCACGGCGGCGCGGTCTTCAAGGGTCAGCTGCCAGGGGATCTTGACGATCGCCGCGGGGTGCACCATCGGCCGCCCCGTGATCTTGCAGCCGAACAACCTCAGCCAGAAGAGCCGCCAACCGTTGAACTGCTTGGGCACCGGACGGCACAGCAGGCGGTCGACGATGATCCACGCGAGCATCCCCAGCCGCTCTTTGAGCGACCACGGGGACTTGTGGCGATTCTCCTGGTCCGGGTTCTTCTGCCGGATCCGTGCCGCGTGCCCGCTGGGGGCCTGTTTCGGTAGTTCGCTCATATGATGCCCAGCCCGTCGAGGAGTTCAATGTAGGCGTCCGTCACGGGCCCGTGTCCGGTGCCCGCGGCCCGGTCTTTATCGTCGGTTGAATGTCCGGCCGAGAGCCCACATCCCCGGCATGTGGCGGCATCAGGCCATCCGCACGCCCTCATCCAGCGGCAGGAGCCGGGCCAGCCGCATGTACGTCTGGAACTGGCCGCGCACTTCCACCAGCGAGTCGCCGGCGAACTTGTCGCGCAAGACGCGGGCCACCTCGAACGCCGCGACGTTCTCCACGACGACGCTCGCCGCGGAAACCGCGCAGATGTCGCTGCGCTCGTACTGGCTCTGCTGGGCGGCCTTGGTGTTGAGGTCCACGCTGGGCATCCCCTGCCCGAGGGTCGCGATCGGCTTCATCGCCGCCCGCACCACGATCGGCTGCCCGTTGCTCATGCCCCCCTCGGTGCCCCCCGCGTTGTTGGTCTTTCGCGTAAAGCCCAGGTCGGGCGAGTTGTCTCGTTTCGCGGCGTCAAAGTAGATCGCGTCGTGCACGCGGCTGCCCGGGAGCGACGCCACCTCCTTGCCCAGCCCCATCTCCACGCTCTTGATCGCCTGGATACCCATCACCGCGTACGCCAGCCGCGCGTCAAGCTTGTCGCGCCAGTCCGCGCACGTGCCCAACCCCGGTGGGCAGCCGAAGATGTGTGCTTCCACCAAGCCGCCCACGGTGTCCTTCGCCAGCTTGGCCTCGTGGATCACCTTCACCTGTCTTTGCGTCACCTCCGCGTCCGGGCAGTAGGTCTCGCTCGCGTCCCGCAGCGTGCGCAGCGCAGTCCAGTTCGCGGCGGTGGCCTCCACCTGCGTCTGGGCCGTCAGGATGGAACGCACGAACCCGAAGGCTTCGATCTCAAACTCCCGCAGCAGGCACCGCGCCAACGCGCCCGCCGCGACCCGCGCCGCCGTCTCGCGGGCGCTCGCCCGCTCCAGCACCTCGCGGCAGTCGGTCGTCAGGAACTTGATGCTCCCCGCCAGGTCCGCGTGCCCCGGCCGCGGCCTGAACACCGGTGGCGTCTTCACGAGGTCGTCCAGCCGCGAATCGCGGTTGCGGATCAGCATCGTGACCGGCGCCCCGATCGTGAGCCCCCGCCGAACGCCGGTGACGAACTCGGCCTTGTCCTCCTCGATGTTCTGGCGGCCACCACGCCCGTACCCGCCCTGGCGGCGGGCCAGCTCCGCGTTGATGAACGCCTCGTCGATCGGTACGCCCGCGGGCAACCCGGTGACAGTCACGACCAGCGAGGGCCCGTGCGATTCTCCGGCGGTCTGGTATTCAAGCGGCATGGGCGAGGGTATGGAGCCGATCGCGAGGCCACGATTGGCGCACACTCGGTCAACACGCGCCGCGGTCGAGCACTATCCGACGCTTCACCCGATCGAAGCCCGCTGCGATTGGACCGAGGTTCATCGATTCTGCGCCGACGGCATTGATTCCGCGAGAACGCCACAGCATGGTCACGATCGGGCCCGACCCATCGCGGGGCGGTCTCGCGTAACCGGGCTGCGTCGTTGGTGTTCGGACTCCTGTGGCACTGTCCGATCACGAAGGGGGCCCCAATGCCGTATAATTGTGTCCAGAATAAGGAGCGTCCTATGCAAAACTCAGCGTGTTGGCTGGCGATGTGGTCTCTTTCATGTGTCACCTCGACGCTCGCCCAGATTACTGTTCCACCCGGCTGGGCCGTGGATCAACTGGTTGGACGGCTCGACAACAAGACGCCGCGCATCGAGGCGATCCGCAACGCGGCGTTCGGCACCGGCGTGGTCGCGGCGAGCGTCAACAGCGGGATTCTCACCGTGCGACGGCTGACCGGCGCCGGCCAATCCGTGGTGGCGACAACGACCGTCTCGGGCTCGAACCCGAGCGTGCTCGATCTGCGATTCGACACCACCGGCGGCTTCGGCGGCGATCTGTTCGTGTCCGTTGAATCCGATTTCGGCGGCTCGCGCGCGGACCTGTTCAGGGTGTCCTCCACCGGCGCGATCGCCAATGTCGCCACGTGGGCGACGGGTGATATCGGGTTCACGCTTGATTTCACGCCCGCCGCCCACGGGTGGATGGCCGGCGCGTACTTGTACGATCTCAACGGGCCTCCCACCGAGTATTGGTTCTTGTCGCCGGCGATGACCCGTACGCAGCTCTCGGCCAACACGGTGCCGCCGTCTCGCACCGATACCGATGTGCGCGGCGCGGAGTTTGATCGCACGGGTGTGTTCGGCTTCCAGTTTGTTCTGTGTGACAACGACGCGAACAACTCCGGCATCAACGCGGTGTACGGATTGAACGCCGCGGGCGTTTGGAGCACCATCGTTCCTCCTGTTCCGTCCAATGTCCGGTACTACCGGGATCTGGCGATCAGCACCGGCGGAGCATTGGGCCAGGCGCTGTTCCTTCTGGATGCGGTGCAGGATCGCGTGTACCAGAGCGATGCCCAAGGCAACCTCTCGGTCTTCGCCTCGGGGTTCACCGTCGCGGCTCAGTACGACGCCGAATCAGACGGCGCACCATCACTCTCGGTGAGCGACGACGGCAACACCATGTACGTCGCCGACACCAACGGCGTGTATCGCATCCGACTTCTCGGCAGCGCCCCCGGCCCCACGATCCTCATGCGTGAACCCTCGCTGCCGCCGGGCGCGGAGGCGTTTTCAAACCCGCAGGGTGTTCCGTTTGTTCGCGTCTTGTGGTCCAGCGCGATCGCGTTCTCCGGCGGCGACCTGACGGTGACACGCGCTTCTGACGGCCACGCGGTGCCATTCGCCGTGAGCGGCAGCGGCAGCCAGTTCATGCTGATCTCCTTCGGCGCGCCGCTGCTGAACGACGAGTACACGATCACCATCCACGATACCGTGCGTTCGCTCGCCGGGGTGCCCATCGATGGCGACGCAAACGGCATCAACGGCGGCAACGCCGTGCTGACGTACACGCACCACGTCTGCACGCCGAACGAATGTCCGACCGACTTTAACCAGGATGGCGGCATCGACGGCTCCGACGTGCAGGCGTTCTTTGACCTGTGGGAATCAGGTTCGTGCCAGTGAAGCGAGCCGGAGAGACCGCTCCGTCTCTTCAATCGCCAGGGCCGACGAGGGAACTTTGCTGATCGAGCGGGCGACTCCCCGCGCTGTTACTTCCCAGTGACCAACCCGACGCCTCCGCCGGCGTCTGTACTACTGGCACGGCGATCGGGCGCGTTTCCCGGGCGTTCTGTGCGGGTTCGGTTGCTTGGGAGTCCAGTCATGTCCATTCGCGCCGCGTTCGTGCTCTTTGCTCTCGCCGGGTCGGTCGCTTCGCTGGGGGCCAAACTCTCTCCCCAACCGCAGACCACGCCCCCAGCGCTCGCGCCGCAAACGCCCGCCGCACCCGCCCAAACCGCGGCCGCTGAACCGGCCAAGAAGCCCCAGCAGCTCGCGGCCCCGCGCATCCAGATCGCCATCCTGCTGGATACCAGTAGCAGCATGGACGGGCTCATCTCCCAGGCCAAGAGCCAACTCTGGAACATCGTCAACAACCTCGCCACCGCCAAGCACAAGGGCGTTCGCCCGCAGTTGCAGGTGGCTCTGTACGAATACGGAAAATCTGGCCTTTCCGCCGGGGAGGGATTCATCCGCCAGATTCTTCCGCTCACCGACGATCTGGATGAGGTCTCAGCCCAGCTCTTTGCGCTCAACACCAACGGCGGGGATGAGTTCTGCGGCCAGGTGATCCAGTCCGCCGTCAACGGCTTGCAATGGAGCAGCGCCGCCCAAGACCTCAAGTTCATCCTCATCGCCGGCAACGAGCCGTTCACGCAGGGCACGGTCGACTACCACACCTCCATCCCCGCGGCGGTCAGGAAGGGCATCACCGTGAACACCATCCACTGCGGTGATGAACAGACCGGAATCTCCACGGGTTGGAAGGACGGCGCGCTGCTGGGAGAAGGGGCCTACTCGTTCATTGATATGAACGCCGCGGCTCCGCACGTCGATACGCCGTTCGACAAGCAACTCTCTGACCTGAGTTCCCGCATCAACACCACGTACCTCGCGTACGGTGAGAAACGCGAGCAGTACGCCGCGCGCCAGGTGGCGCAAGACGCCAACGCCGGGGCCGTGGCGCCCGCGGTGGCGGTGGAGCGCGCCGCGACCAAGGCCTCGGGCTTCTACAACAACGATGCGTGGGACCTCGTCGACGCCGTGAAGAACAAGCGGGTAGACCTTGACAACGTCAAGGACGATGAACTCCCCGACAACATGAAGAAGATGACCAAGGCCGAGCGTGAGGCCTACATCACCCGCAAGACGGCCGAACGCCAGGAGATCCAGAAGCAGATCGGCGAACTTTCTGCCCAGCGCGAAGCGTTCATCACCAAGGAACTCGCAAGCCGCGCCGGGGCCAAGCCCCAGACGCTCGACGCCGCGATCCTGACGGCGCTCAAGGCGCAGGCGGTGAAGAAGGGGTACGAGTTTGCGAAGTGACGCTCGGGCCGGTCATTTGCGGGTGGGGCGGGGCCGCTGAACGCGGCTCGCCCCACCGCATCACAACGCGAGCCACTGGTCGCGAAGGCCGGTCAGCCATGTGGAGCACGAGGCGTTGCCGTTGCGCCGGTCCAGGGCCTGGGCGTGGAGGCGTGCGATGTTGGTGAATCTGTCGGCGAGACTGGCACGATCGACCGGCCCGGGCTCTTCGACCAGCCCGGGCACGCGGGGGAGATCGAAGTGCTGCGTGTCGCTCTTGGCGAACAGGTCCATCGCGACGGCGGCGTGGCCGAACCATTTCAGCCGGTCCGCGTCGGAGCGGAGGGCCGCGGCTTCGCGCAATCGCGAGCGCAGGAACGCGGTGGTTTGAGGCACGTCGCCCAGGAACGCGGCGAAGGCGAGGTAAGGCGCGGAGAGTTTGGTGCCTGTGTTCTCCATGGCGGCCACGAGGCGGCGGCCCCGCTCGAACAGGGCCTTGGCTTGGGCGCGTCTCCCGGCACGGGTAAGGGGCAGGAGCAGGTCGCCGAAAGTGCTGTGCGGTACCGTGGAACAGGAGAGGCGACCCTGGATGATGGGCCGGGCCTCGCGGAAGCCCTGTTCGTCGCGTCCGAGTGTGCAGTGGATCGACGAGAGACTGTCGGCTTCGCAGGCGTTGCAGTCAGATCCTCGGTCGCGCGGGGTGGATCGCCACTCGTCCAGGAGCTTGCCCGCCGCGTCGTGATCGCCGAGCGACATCAACACCTCGACGCGCTTCTGGAGCGCCCCGCGCCGGCCCCAGCCCTCGCGGACGAATCGTGCTTCCAGGTCGAGCGTGAGGCGCTCCAGGACAGAGCGGGGGACCTGTGCGTAGTGCGCGGCGGCGTTGACGGCCCACTTGTACTGCCACAGCACGGCGGACGCGTGGAATCGCTCCGGGTCGCGGTCGGACTGCGCGAGGCACCACGCCAGGCACAGGAACAGATTCTCGAAGCGGGGCGCCTGCATGGAACTCAGGGACCCCAGGATGTTGCAACGGGCGTTCCACGCGGTGCCGAGATCGTCGAAGGACTCGGCCAGCAGCGCGGCGCGTTCGAACAGGGCGGTGCGGGCGGCGCAGTCCGGAAGGGTCCCGGCCTCGTCGAGCAGGTTGGTGACGGCGGGGTCGACGGGGCGCGCTCTCACGGGTGCTCCTCGCGCCGCGCGAAGCCGGAGAGCAATCGCTCCATCCCGCGGTTAAGGAGCGCTACGTCGTCGGCGGTGATGGGGTGCTGGCCGTTCATCAGGGCCTGGACATACAGCACTTCCACGCCCGTGCGCACGGCCTCATCATCGGCGAGGGACGCGAGCCGGCCGATGAGGGGGCTGTCGGCGTTGAGGCACAGGCACGTGGGGCTGAGGTGTTCGGGCCGAGGCGCGAGCGCGTCGAGCACCTCATTCCACAGCCCCGAGGCCATGGACTTGGTCCGGTCCAGTTGGCGATGAAACTCGGCGTCGGCACCGAGCGCGAAGAAGGCGGAGACGTCCGTGGGCCGGTACACGCGAACGAGCAGCCGGCAGCCGCGGGAGTCCAGGGCGGCCTCGCCGATGGTGCGCAGCCGCTCGAACCGGTCGGGGTCACTGGGCGCGGGCAGAAGTTCGACCAGGTCCGCGGAGTCGAAACTGCGCAGCTCCAGTTCCGGGTGGCGTTCGGCGGCGCGGCAGAGGAGTTCTTCGTGGTAGGTGTATCCGCCGTTGAAGACCCGCACGCCCGCGGAAGCGGCGACAGCGCTCAGCCGCCGGAACTGCTCGCCGGTGCGGGCGATGAGCAGTTGATCGTGCTCGCGCCGGAACTCTCCGAAGCGCAGGCGGCCCAAGGTCGTATCGAACTCGAGCAGGTCGATAATGAGATCGAAGAAATCGGAGTCTTTCACGGCCAGGCCGCGGATCTCGGTGTCGTGCACGCTCATGACCAGAGCGAACTTCTCCGGTTCGCCGCGGAGCAGGCGGGCCAGCCGCCTGCGGACCGCCTCGCCGAGTTGCTCCTTGGTGGCCGAGAGGGTGTCGTCGGAGTGCACCTGCTCGCGGGAGGCGGTGGGGCGCAGACCGGTGCTGTTGAGCACGCAGCCCACGAACGTGGCCCACTCGGGCATCAGGTTGTACACGTGTTCGCTCACGAACATGCCGCCGATGTACAGCCGGTGTGATCGTGGCCATTGGTTCGAACGGTCCGGTCGGATGAAGGCATATCCGCGGACTCCGCCGGCGGGGGCCTCGATGGGGAAGATGTCCAGTGGCCTGAAGCTCAGCAGGTGCTGGCACATGTCGGCGAGGGCCACGTCATCATCCCGGCCCAGTTCCCACGGAGGGCGCTCCTGGTTGATGCGCACCTGTTCGGAGCCCGTGGTGAAGACAATGGGCGTTTCCAGCATTTCACCGTAGCGGCGGAGCAGTTCCACCAGGCGTTCGTGCTCGAAGTACTCGGCCGCTTCGGGCTTGGAACGCAGGTACACGCTGGTGCCGGCGGGAGTGCGGCTGTCGGGCAGTTCTCGCACCTGGTAGTTCCCGTCCGCACGCCCACGCCACTCCACCGCCGGGGCGGCGGCGTCGAGAGCGGAGCGGGTGATGACGACGATCTCCTCGGTGACCATGAAGCAGGAGAGCAGGCCGATCCCGAAGCGGCCCAGGAAGGTGGGCGCTTCCTCCGTGAGACGCTCCGCGAGGTCGGCGGCATCTTCGCGCTTGGAAGAGCCGCCGACGGTGGAAAGGAATGCGTGCACCTCGTCGGTGGTGAGGCCGATGCCGTTGTCGCTGATGCAGATGGTGTGGGAGTCGTCGGCGTCGCGGGTGAGCTCAAACCGCACCAGGCCCGGGTGCGAGGGCTCGATCCGGGCGCGTGCGGCGATGGCGTCGACGGCGTTCTGGATGACCTCGCGCACGAAGACATCCGGGCTGCTGTACAGGTGGTTCGCGGTCAGATCGATGATGCCGCGGAGATCGACTTTGAATCGCTCGGTCATGAGACCAAAGGTACCGTGGGTCGGCGGCCCGGACCTGTGAGGACATCGCGGCCTGTTTGTGTTTTGGCCGAGTCGTGAGTGCGGAGGGATCCCGACGGGGGCGACCGGGTCCGCGGCTTACCGGGCCGAACTTCCAAGGGCGTCGGCGGATGCGCCGCGATCGACCATTGTCGCAGGCTCACTACCCTTACCGCATGAACGTGCCCCTTAGCCTGTCTCTCGCGGGATTGCCTGCCCGCGTCGATGCGCCCTGGGGTCAGGGTCCGCGCGAGGCGATCGGGTGGGTGGCGCGGCTGGGGTACCGCGCGGTGCAGTTGGACGCCGCGGCCCCGGGCGTGCGGCCCCGCGAGCTTGACCGCTCCGCCCGCCGCGATCTGGCTTCGCTGCTCCGTCGGCTTGAACTGCAGCTCTCCGGCGTGGACCTGTGGATTCCCGCGGCACACTTTGCGGACGCCGCCCATGTCGATCGGGCCGTTCAGGCGGTCGCCGCGGCGTGCGATCTGGCGGCGGAACTCGTCCGCCTGAACAGCGCCGGCCGCGCGGTGGTCAGCCTGACCCTGTCCGAGACGCCCGCGCCGGGCGTCATCGCGGGGATCAACGAGGCCTGCTCGAATACCGGCGCGGAGATCGCCGACCACCGCTGGCCCCTCCGCGAGCCCGCCACCCACGTGGGCATCGGCATCGACCCCGCGGCGATCCTCATGGCGGGGGCCGACCCGGCCTCGGCGACCTCCAAGGCCGCCGCGACGCCCGCGTCCGCGCGTTTGAGCGATGTCAACGCCGCGGGGCGCGTCCCGGTGGGTCAGGGACGGCTGGACGGCCTGGCCTACGAGGTCGCCCTCGTGACCCGCGCCTACGCCGGCCACCTGGTCGTGGACCTGCGCGGGGTGCGAGATATCGAGGCGGCGGCAAACGCCCCAATCGCGTAATTCCGCCGCTCCCCCCGCCCAACTTCTTCTACAGTGTGGGCTCATGTCCACCGCTCTCCACCGCGTCGAAGTCCGCGTCAAGCCCGGCTCCGTTGATCCGCGCGCCGCCTCGGTGCAGCGTCGCGCTTCGGCCGCGGGCCTGAGCGCTTCTTCCATCGCTTGCGCCAAGGTGTATCTCATCGAGGCGGCGCTGGGCTCGGACCAGGTCCAGCAGATCGCCCGCAGCCTGCTCGCCGATCCGGTGGTCGAGGTGGCCGCCGTGGGCGTGTCTTCCACGACGCCCAGCGTCTGCACGGTGGAGGTGCACCCGCTGCCGGGCGTGATGGACCCCGCCGCGCAGTCCGTCCGCGAGGGCATCCGCACCTTGCTGGGCGTTGATGCGCGGGTCTCTACCGGCGTCCGGTACGACTTTACCGGCGTGTCCGAATCCAGCGCGGCCACGTTCGCGGAACGGGCGCTGGCGAACACCGTGGTGCACCAGATCACCAAGGGCCCTTGGACGCCGTCGCACCTTCCGCAGGGCCACGAGTACACGCTGAGCGTCCGCAGCATCCCGATCCGCGATCTGAGCGATGAGCAGCTCACCAAGCTCTCCCGCGACGGCCACCTCTTCCTCAGCCTGGATGAAATGAAGGCCGTGCAGGCCGAATACCGGCTGCTGGGACGCGAGCCGCGGGATATCGAACTAGAGACCATCGCACAGACGTGGTCCGAGCACTGCGTGCACAAGACGCTCAAGAGCCGCATTCGCTACAGCGCGGTCGAAGTTACGGCCCCCGCGGCGCCGGCCTCGCCGCAGCCCATCCGCCACAGCGCGCCCCTCAAACGGGACGATCCGTACTCCTTCAACTTTGGATTCGGCGAGGCCGCCAAGTCTGTCACGCGCGAACCGCGCGAGCCCCAGGACGTCGCGGAGGAGCCCGAAAGCGACGATGTCATCAACTGGTCCGACCGGCCGGGCCACACGACCGAGCCCGACGGCACGATCGTCATCGACAACCTGCTCAAGCGGACGGTGGCCGCGGCGACATTCGAACTCATCGAAGAGGGCGTCGACTGGACGCTCTCGGTCTTCAAGGACAACAGCGGCGTCATCGCCCTGGACGACGAGTGGGGCGTGTGCATCAAGGTCGAGACGCACAACCACCCCAGCGCGCTCGAGCCGTACGGCGGCAGCGCTACGGGCATCGGCGGGTGCATCCGCGACGTCATCGGCACCGGGCTGGGCGCCAAGCCCATCGCCAGCACCGATGTGTTCTGCGTCGCGTTCCCGCAGGCCTGGTCCGAGGTTGCGTCCGCGGACGTGAGGACCCTGCCGCCCGGCACGCTGCACCCCCGCCGCATCCTGACCGACGTCGTCAGCGGCGTGCGGGACTACGGCAACCGAATGGGCATCCCGACCGTGAACGGCGCGGTGATGTTCGCCGACCGCTTCGTGGGCAACCCGCTGGTCTTCTGCGGCTGCATCGGGCTCATCCCCCGCACGCACGTGAAGGGCGAGGTCAAGCCCGGCGACCGCATCATCGCCATCGGCGGCAGAACCGGGCGCGACGGCATTCACGGCGCGACGTTCTCCTCCGCGGAGCTCGAGAGCACGCACGCCGACGAGTTCGGCCACGCGGTGCAGATCGGCAACGCGATCGAAGAGAAGCGCACGCTCGACGCCATCCTGCGGGCCCGCGACATCGCCGGCGGCCCGCTCTATCACGGGCTCACCGATTGCGGCGCCGGGGGCTTCTCCTCCGCCGTGGGCGAGATGGGCAAGGACATCGGCGCGCAGGTTGATCTCGAGAAGGCGCCGCTCAAGTACAGCGGGCTGTCGTACACCGAGGTCTGGATCAGCGAAGCCCAGGAGCGCATGGTGCTGGCCGTGCCCGAGTACAACCTCCCGGCCCTGCGGCGCATCTGCGAGGAAGAGGGCGTCGAGATGGCCGATCTGGGCGTCTTCGGCACCCCCAACGCAGAGCTGGTGCTCCGCTACTCGGGCACGGAAGTCGGCCGACTGCCGATGCACTTCCTGCACGAGGGCATCCCGCAGCCCACGCGCGAAGCCCGGTGGACACCGCCCCCTCCGCCCCCGCAGGCCAAGGCCAAAAGCCCGCACCTGGGCGAGGCGCTGACCGCGATGCTCTCGCACCCCAGCATCGCCAGCAAGCACTGGATCATCCGTCAGTACGACCACGAGGTGCAGGGCAACACCGTGGTCAAGCCGCTCGTGGGCCCCGGCGGCCGCGGCCCCGGCGACGCGGCGGTCGTCGAGCCCATCGCCGGCAGCGGGCGCGCCATCGCGCTGGCCTGCGGCCTGAGCGTGTGGAACGAGCCCACCGCCGCGGCTCCGTACCCCGGCGATCCGTACCTCACGACGTTGGCGGGCATCGACGAGTGCATCCGCAATCTTGTCTGCGTCGGCGGGGATCCCACCCGCACGGCCATTCTCGACAACTTCTGCTGGCCCAGCTGCGAGAAGCCGCAGAATCTCGCGTCGCTCGTCCGTGCCGCCGAGGCGTGCTACGACGGCGCCAAGGCCTACCGCACCCCCTTCGTGAGCGGCAAGGACAGCCTCAACAACCAGCTCCGGTACACCGACCCCACCACCGGCGAGCCCATCGTGATCGAGATTCCGCCCACGCTGCTCGTCACCGGCATGGCGATCGTTCCCAACACCGCCCGTTGCATCACCATGGATGCCAAACAGGCGGGCAACGTGCTGCTGCTGGTTGGAACAACCACGACCGAGATGGGCGGCAGTTGCTACGCCCAGCGATTCGCGTGCGAGAACCTCACCTTCCCGCTCACGCATCTGCAGATCGGCCCGCAGACCGCCCGCGCCGTGGCCCAGTGCATCAAGGACGGACTTGTCCAGTCCGCCCACGACTGCTCCGACGGCGGGCTGCTCGTCGCGATCACCGAGATGCTCATCGCCACGACCGGCCGCGAATCCGCGACCACGGCGGACGCGCAGGGAGCTCTTTCGGGGCTCCTTTCCGGCGGCGGCCAACTCCCGGCCCTGGGCTTTAGTTTCACCCTTGAACCCGATCTGCTCGAGAAGCACGAACTGGCGTTCGCCGAAACGCCCTCACGCTATCTCTTGGAAGTGCACCCGCACGACGTCAACAAGATCCGCACGGTGCTGCGGGATCACGGCGCCATCACCGCGGCGATCGTGGGCACGCTGAACGCCTCCGGCCGCCTCACGTGGCCCCAGGCCGACCTGGACTCGCGTGTCGTGGACCTTGCCGAGGCGTGGCTGCGGCCGCTGGCGTGGTGAGTCGCCGCGCGGCCAGGATGGCGACTCGATGCCCGTCATGGCGGTTCCGCGGCTTACTTCGGTCTGCTCTCGGCCCAGATTTCCTCCGCCGACCGCACCGTCAGCGGCCCGACGGTTACGTTGAGCGTCTCGTGCTCGCCCACGACTCCTTCGCCGTCGCGCACCGTGTAGAGCGTGATCTCCAGCACTTTCGCGGTTGAGAGTTGCATGCGCAGCGTTGATTCAAGCTCAAAGGTTGCCGGCGGCCCTGCCGCGTGCCCGCGCAAGACGGCTCCTGACTCTGCCGTTCCCTGCTCCACCAGGCCGCCGTCGGAGATCCGCGTGATGCGCACCTTGGAAGGCGCCGTGAAGGTGTCGCCCGCGGCGAGACGCGCGGGCATCAGGACCAGCGGGGGATCGAACGCGGTGATGTTCTTTTCCTTTTCGTCGCGCACATCGATCATCGCCACTGCGCCGTCCGCGGCTCGGGTCAGGCGCACGGTGCGCACCGGCTTCCAATCGCCGGACTTGGTGCGTCCGTCAATCTGCAGCGCCCACGAGCCCGAGGCGTCGATCTCCCCGTGCTTGCGGCGTTGCGTGCCCGGGCTCTTGCCCACCAACCCGCCTGAGAACTCTCTGACGGCGCTCCCGGGGCGGTACACCTGATCGGCCCCCAGCGTCACCGCCGCGGCGGCGGGCAGCACCGCGTGCGGAGCGTCGGCGGCGCACCCCGCGAGCACCAGCGCCACCGAGAGAATCACGCAACGAGGGAAGAGCATGGATCACAGTACGTGACCCGCCCCCGATACCGGTCACCGGAACGATCAGTTCGACCTCTCGCCGACCCACACACAGTCCAAACCGATTGCATTTCTTCGGATTGGGGCGAACATTCCCCGGCCTTCAGGCAATGTACACTCTGTCTCCCGGGCGCCGCCGCCCCAACCCCTTCCCCACCCTATCGGATCGCCGACCGCAGCAAGCGTGAACACCGAGGACAGTCCCTTCATGGGAATTCACGAGCAGGAAACTGTGCCCCTCTCTCTCAGCGGCGGATCGCTGGGATTGACCGTGCGCGAGATCAAGGCGCCGCGCCAGCTCGGCAGCGTGCGCCTGCTGCGTGAGATCGGCAAGGGCGGCATGGGCGTGGTGTGGTTGGGGCACGATGACATGCTCGGTCGCGACGTGGCGGTGAAGTTCCTGCTGGGCGCCGCCGCGACGGAGGATGATCCCCAGTTTGCCACGTTTCTTGAGGGCGCCCGGGCCGCGGCGCGGCTGAAGTGCGCCGGGATGACGGCCGTATTCCACGCCGACGTGGTCGACGGCGCGCCGTACATCGTGATGGAGTATGTCGACGGTCCCACCATCAGCCGCGTGGTCTCCAAGTCCGGACCGCTGAGCGTTCCCGCGGCGATCGCCGTGATGTCAAGCGTCTGCGGCACAACCTCAGAACTGCACGACGCGGGGATCATTCACCGCGACATCAAGCCCAGCAACATCATGCTGGATACCGACTGTCGAGTCTTCCTCACCGATTTCGGCATCGCGATATCGCGGCCGGCGGGCGAGGCCGTCGCCGAGGACGTCGGGCTGGCGGGCACGCCGGGGTACATGGCCCCCGAGGCGTTCGAGGGCGCGTGCGGCCCCCGCACCGACGCCTACTCGCTGGGCATCACCTTCTACGAGATGCTGGTGGGCGCGGCGCCGTTCGAGGGAGAGTTCGTCGACGTCCGCGAGATGCACCGCACGCGCGATCTGCCGCTGGGCAAGCTGCGCGAACGCCACGTCGATGAGGCGATCATCGAGATCATCCAGCGCGCCACGCACAAGGACCCCAAGTTCCGCTACAAGTCCGCGCGGCACCTGCTGGAGGCGATCGAGCGTGCGCCGCTGCCTCGCCAGACCCGCATGCGCGCGGAGTCGGAGCTTCGTGCCGCGGCGCTCAAGTGCCGCGCGGGCGGCGGTGGAGGGGCCGATGCTTCGAGCGCCACGCTTTCGGGCCGCTCGCTGTACGACCATCTCTCGACGTTGGCGGCGAAGAAACGCGAGGACACCCCCCGGCCGGCGAGCACGCCCGAACCATCGGACACGCCCACGCCGGACTGGTCGCGGCCTGTTGCGGTTGATGCCGGTGCGCCGCGAACTCCGGAGGCTGCGCCTGTTCCGAGCGTCCGGGGCTTTGTCTGTTCCAAGTGCGGCGCGCAGTTTTCATCATCCACCGCCTCCGCCGCGCCGTGCCCGTCGTGCGGCGTGGTCGTGGTCGGTCCCGGCGAGGCCCCGCCCCCTCAGGAAGACAAGGACGATGGCCCGCTGCGTCCGTTCACGGTCGCGATGATCGGCCTAGTGGTGTTCGTCATCCTCGCGATCTTCGTCGTGGTGATCATGTTTCTTGGCCCCGGCAAATGAGTTCCAAGCCCCACAACGCGCCGACAGAACCGGTCACGCCCACGCTCCAGGCGCCTTGGCGTCTGCAATACCTGGAGTCGATCGACGCCAAGGAGAAGAACGCGGGGCCGCCCAAGCCCGGCACCGGTTCGTTTCTGCTGGATTACTGGCTGACGCCGCAGGACGATCAGAAGAATCACGTGATCGTCCGCACGGCCGAGGGGATGATCCTTCTCAACGCCTTCCCGTACGCCAACGGGCACCTGCTCGTGGCGCTTGGAGCACCCGCTCCGCGCCTGCTGGACTACACGCCCGCGCAGCGGGCGTCGTTCTGGGGGCTGGTGGAACGCGCCACCGATCTCATGGAACGGACGCTTAATCCGCAGGGCATCAACACCGGCATCAATCAGGGGCGGGCCGCGGGCGCGGGCGTGCCGCAGCACCTGCACGCGCACTTGGTGCCGCGATGGGGCGGCGACACCAACTTCATCAGCGTGGTCGGCCAGGTCCGCGTGATTCCCAGCTCGCTCGAAGCGATGTGGGAGCGCTACGCCGCCGTGGCTCGCGGCATGAATCCGTGATCCGCGAGCTGGTCACGCCGCGGCGCTGTCGCGACGCATCCGCAGGCCCAGGTGGAAGCCGCCGTCGGCGTCCTTGCACCGCACGGTGATGCCCACGCGGCGGGGCATGAGAGGATCCTCGGGGATGATCGAGAAGGTCGCGCCCTCTTCGATGGGCGTGGGGCTCTTGACGCACAGGCCGGTGTGGCTGGCGTCCACCAGTTCCACCCGCGCCACCGTGGTCGCCGCGAAGCCGGTGCTGAACACCGCCATCGCGAAGCCCGCCATCTGCTTGCGCGGCAGGCGACGGCGGTCGAACCGCAGCGGCTCGGGCGCGATGTCGGGGAAGGGCACGATGCCCGGCGAGGTGCCCGGCAGTGCCGGGAATTGCAATGTCCTCGGAATGGCTTCTTCCGTCAGCATCAACATGGTTCCCTCCGTGGAACGCTGTGTGAAATAGGTTGTCAGGACCACACCACCAACACACCACTCATCGGAATCAAACCGGTGGAGGCTTCAAGTGCGGGGGGTGTTGCGGCCTGTTTTTCCGGTCTTTTTGAGATTCTGCTGCCCGGGCGAGGGGAGCAGATTCTGCACCCTTCACCGACCGTGCGGCGAACGCGGGTTTCAGATCTCGTCGATGGCGATATCCAGTTCCACGAGCGCTGGGGCCAGGCATTCGGTCTCGCTGCACGCCTGGTACACCACGTTGAGCAACGGCCGCCCGGTGACTTCTCCGGTCTGTTCGAGGGCGACGTGCAGTTCGATGGTGCCTCGGTACACGAGTATCTCGGCCTGTCCCGGTGTGCTGAACTTGTCACCGGGCGGGTAATCGGCGTACGCGGCGATTCCCGTGCCGCCGCGCATCTCCACGCGGAAGGGCACGAGCTTCACTCCGTCTCCCGGAGCTGCCGCGGCGATGTGCCAACCCTCGGCGATGTTGATGAGCAGCGTAACGGTGGCGGGCGAGTCGCGCGAAATGGAGACCCGCTCCACGCCGGCGAAGATCTGCACAGGATCGACTTCCTGTGCCGGCCGGGGGCCTTGAGGGCGGGTCGGCTTCGAGGGCGCTGCGCCGAGTTCCTCCCGCCCCTCGCCGGCGAGCAGGATCCGCAGCAGGGCGCGCGTCGAGTTCACGGTTCCGACGGGCGCCTGCGCGATCGAGCCGCTGGCGCCCACCAGCAGTTTGAGGGCCATTTCGGCCGACTCGGTGTTCTGCGCCAGTTCCGCGTGGTCCAACAACGCGTTGAGAAACACCGAGGAGCCGCTGGGAATTGCTCCGTCGTGCAGGGAGCGGGTCCGTACGAACAGGTCGTCCGCGTTTCTGGGAGAGTCGAACGCGACGCCGCCGTCGACGAAGTCGCGCTGCGCCACCGCGAGCAGCGAGCCCGCCGCGGCGAGGTTGTCCGCGGTGTCCAGGCCTGCGGCCTCCTTGGCGCGGTGGAGATGGAGCAGCCCCTGGGCCAGGCACGCGTAGTCTTCGAGGACCGCTCGCCCGGAGGCGTTCTCCTGCCGCACGCAGCGCGAGAGGCGGCCGTCGGGATCGACCAGCTTGCTCCGCACGCTGTCGGCGGCTCGCTGGGCGTGGTGAATGTACTCGGGCTCTTCCAGAAGTTCGCCCGTGCGGGCGAAAGCGCCGATCATCAGCCCGTTCCAAGCGGCGATGACCTTGTCGTCACGCCGCGGCTGTTTGCGTTTGTCGCGTGCCGCGAGCAGCTGCGCGTTGATCCGCGTCAGGCGATCGATCAGCATGCCCGGCAGCAGGCCCAGTTGCGAGGCCAGCCTGTCTGCGCGGTCCGCGAGGCGGGGCACGTTGGTTCCCGGGGCCGTGGGGTGGTGCGGGTCGCGGAAGTTGGGACCTTTGTCCAGCCCGTATGCGCGTGTCGCCAGGTGCGCATCGTCGGGCTCGGCCAACGCGGCTCGCATCTCGGGCGGCGTCCACAGATAGTTCAATCCCTCACGGCCGTCGACTTCCGCGTCCAACGCGGAGTAGAACGCGCCGCTCGCGGGGTCGGTCATTTCCCGCAGCACGAAGGCAAGCGTTGCGCGGGCGGTGCGGCGGTATTCATCATCGCCGTAGAACCGCGCGGCGCGGGCGTAGATGGTCGCGAGCTGCGCGTTGTCGTACAGCATCTTCTCGAAGTGCGGAACGGTCCATTCCGCGTCCACGCTGTAGCGGTGGAAGCCACCGCCGATTTGATCGTTGATGCCCCCGGCCATCATGCCGTCCAGCGACCGGCGGATAGCGCGGTCGAGCGCGTCGCCGGTGCTGTCGTCCGCCGCGCGTTCGCGGGCATCGAGCAGGAACTCCAGGAAAACCGGCTGGGGGAACTTGGGCGCCTGGCCGAACCCGCCGTGCGTCACATCGAGCATGCGGAGCAACTGCGACACCGCGTCGGCCACCTGCTCCTGGCCGAGCTGGGAGGCTTCCTTTTCCGCCGCGAAATGCTCCTGCACCGCCTCGGCCACCGCCGCGGCCTGCTTCATCACTTCCTCGCGGCTGTCGCGCCACGCGGTGGCCATCGCGTCCAGCAACCGCGGGAAGCTCGGGCGTCCGAACTGCGCCCGCTCTTCGAAGGGGAAATACGTGCCGCAGTAGAACGGTCGGCGTTTGGTGGGCTCGATAAAGACGCTCATCGGCCAGCCGCCCTGGCCTGACATCATCACCGTCGCGGCCATGTAGGCCTCGTCGACATCCGGCCGCTCCTCGCGATCAACCTTGATGCACACGAACCTGGGGTTAATCGCGGAGGCGAGTTCCTCGCGTTCGAAGCTCTCTCGCTCCATCACGTGGCACCAATAGCACGTTGAGTAGCCGATGGAGAGAAAGACGGGGACATCACGCCGGCGGGCTTCCTCGAAGGCCTCGTCGCACCAGGGCCACCAATCCACCGGGTTGTGCGCGTGCTGGAGGAGATAGGGGCTCGACTCACGCGCCAGGCGGTTGGACATGTGAAAACAGTACGGATCGACCCGGGCCGGCATCCTCGCTCGCGGCGACCCGACATCGGATATTGCTCAGTGCCCTTCGGTCACCCGCAGCACTTCGCCGATGGTCGTGAGCCCGGCCGCGACCTTGCGCATGCCGTCGCCGCGGAGCGTGACCATGCCGCGCTCGATGCACAGGCGGCGGAACTCGGCGACGTTGGGGTTGCGGGCGATGATGTCGCGGAGCTGGTCGTCGACGGCGAGCAGCTCGTAGATACCCACCCGGCCCGCGAAGCCGGTCTTTCGGCACTTGTCGCACCCTTTGCTGGTCCAGACCTGGTCGGTGGGCATTCCCTGCATCGTCAGGTATTCCTTGAGATCATCGCTGGGGGCCTCCTGCGCCTTGCACGAGAGGCAGAGCCGGCGGATCAGACGCTGGGCGAGCACCGCGTTCACCGCCGCTCCGACCAGGAAGGGCTCCAGGCCGATGTTGACCAGGCGAGTGATGCTGCTGGGTGCGTCGTTGGTGTGCAGGGTGCTGAGCACCAGGTGGCCCGTGAGTGCAGCCTGCACGGCCACCAGCGCGGTCTCCATGTCTCGAATTTCACCCAGCATGATGACGTCGGGGTCCTGACGCAGCAGGGAGCGCAGGGCCATCGCGAACGTCATGCCGATCTTCTCGTGCATCTGCGTCTGCGTGATGCCGTCCAGGTGGTACTCGATCGGGTCTTCCACCGTCGAGATATTCATGCTGTTCTTGTCGAGCTGGCGGAGGCTGGCGTAAAGGGTCGTGGTCTTGCCCGAGCCCGTGGGGCCGGTCACCAGGTTGATGCCGTGGGGCGCGTCGATGGCCTTGCGCCAGATGGTGAACGCGTCCTCGTGGAACCCCAGCTGGTTCAGCTCCACCGAGATGCTGCGGGTGTCGAGAATACGCATGACCGTCTTCTCGCCGTAGCCGCACGGGAGCGTGCTCATGCGCAGGTCCAGGTTGCGCCCGGCGACCTTGCACCGGATGCGCCCGTCCTGGGGCAGGCGGCGCTCGGAGATGTCCAGGTTCGCCATGATCTTGAGGCGGCTGGTGATCGCCGCCGACATGCTCGCCGGCGGGTTCATCATCTCGAACAGCTCGCCGTCGATGCGGAAGCGCACGCGCAGCTTCTTCTCGGAGGGCTCGATGTGGATGTCGCTTGCGCCCTCCTTCACCGCCGTCTGGATGATGTGGTTGACGAACCGGATGACCGGGTTCTCGCCCGCGGCCTTCTCCAGGTCCGTCTCTTCGTTGGACTTCTTCTCAACTTGGACATCGCCCTCCTCAACGTTGGAGAGCAGGTCGTTGATGTTGGTTTCGGCTTCCTTGGCGGCACCCTCGCCGATGATCTCCATCGCGCCGCGGATGTCAAACGCCGTGACCAGGACGATCTTCACGCCCGGCACCGCCAGCCGGCTCTTGACGTCGTCGAACAGGAAGACCTCGTCGGGTTTGATCACACCCAGCACGACGCGCTGGCCTTCCATCCGCAGCGGCAGCACCATGTGCGCCTTGCAGAACTCGCCGGTCAGTCGCTGCAGCAGCGAGCCGTCGAATCCGCCCTCCAGGCCCTTTTCCAGGTCGATCCGCTCGAACGGCAGTCCGGCCATCTCCGCGACCGCGCTCTGCACCAGCGCCTCGTCAACGCCCTGTTCGATCAGCACCTCGGGCAGCTTGCGGTTGGGCGACTGCTTCACGATCTGCTGGGCCGCGGCGAGCTTGTCGGCCGCCACGCCCTTGACGGTGAGGAGCGCGGCCAGGTCCGTGGGCCGGGGCGTGTGCGCCGCGCCGGGATCTGGCCTGTAGATCTCGCTCATTGTCTGGATGGGAGGCTTGGGTTTGTCCTTTGAGTCTCCGTCGCCCGAGCCGGTGGCCGCGGCGGTCGGGGGCTTGCCGGGGGGCTTGGCCGCTCCGCCCTGGTTCGCGGGCATCTGCGGCACCGGGGAAAGAGCGTTCTCGTTCTTGTCCAGCGTGTGCGGCTTCTTGGCGGGCGAGGGCGCCTTGGCATCATCGGTGACACCCAGTTCGTTGAGGATGTCGTCGAGGTTGTATTTGGCCATGGAGCGAACTCGCTTTCCCCGGTCCCGTCCACTCTTTCCTGTCCCACGCACGGTCGGCGCGATGGCACCGCCGGACGTTCGCGTTACTTCTTATTGCCCTTGCCCATCTTGACCGGGGCGGTCTTGGGGCCCTGCGGCGTGGTGTCCAGTTCCAGCACGAAGTCCTTCTTCTCCGCCGTGAGCACAACCTGGCGACCTTCGATCTTGCGGACCACGAAGTCCTCGCCGATCCTGTCGCCTACGCGGACCGTCTCGCCGTCGATGCGGGCCAGCGGGCGGCTGCCGCCCATGACGCCCTGCAGCTTGATCTTGGAGGCCTTGTCCTGCAGGTCCGCCAGGCGCTGCTCGGCCTTTCGCTTGGCTTCGTCCGCGGCGGCCTGTTCTGGCGTGGGGCCCTTGGGTGTCTCTAATCCAGGCGTGGCGGGCACGTCCTGCTTGAGCATGAACGGGCTGTTGCCGAACTCACCCAGCGCTACGTCCAGGGGCGTCTGGATGCGGGACAGGTCTCCCATGATGCGCTCGTACGTACGGGCCTTTTCGGAGTCGGGCGGGGTGTAGTCGATCTTCTGATCACCGAAGGCGATGCCCGCCTGCATCCCCAGCTTGCGCATGCCGAAGATCGCCCCGGCGCTGACGCCCAGGATGACCATCGTCACGATGGTCTGCTGCGGCACCTTGCTCCTGGGCTTCACGATCACCGGGGGTTCGGCCCCCAGCTTCCCCGAGATCGGGTCGATCACGGGCTCACTCTTGCTTCCCGGGTTCGTCACTGCGTAGCTCCTTGCGCGAGCGGCTTGTCATCCTGGAAATAGATGCTCAAGGTGAACTCGGCTTTCAGTTCCACGTCGTCGCGTGCCATGCCGCTGATCTTGAGATCGTGAATCCGCGTGATCCGCGGCAGTTTCTCGATGTGCGCCAGGAACGTGAAGAACCCCACGAAGTTGCCCAGCACTTCCATCTCGATCGGTTGCTCCATGTAGAGCGCCGCCGGTACGGGCTTGGCGCTCTTCATGGCCGGGGGCTGCAGGCCCGAGGCGACCGCCAGGTCGGAGACCTGCCGCACCAGCCCGTCGAGCTCCTTGCCGCTGGGCAGGCGAGCCTCGATCGTCTTGACGCTGCGCTGGATCTCCTCGTTGGCGCGGGCCAGGTCGGCGTTGCGGGCGGTCTCTTCGCGCAGTTTGGCGAGCAGGCCCGCTTTGTGGTCGACTTCCTTCTTGGCGGCGGCGATCGCCTTGTTCTGCGGCTTGAAGACCAGGAAGTAGGAGGCCACGGGCATCCCCACCACAATCCCGATCAGCATGGCGCCGCGCACTCCGATGTTCATCGGTTGTTCTCCTCGGTGTTCGCGGACGCCGCGGCCGCGGCCATCGCGGCGTCGTCGGCCATCTGCTTGGCCTTCTGTGCGTCCTCGGCCTTTTTCTTGTTCAGCAGGGTCATGCGCTGGGCCATCAGGTCCTGCAGGCTGTTGGAGAGCTCGGAGGTCGAGACGCTCTGGCGCAGGCCGGCCGTCACCTCGAACTTGCGCATGTCCTTGCCGTTCTCCTTGCCGTCCTTGATGAACTGGAGCTCGACTTTTTCGAACGCCGGGCTCTGGCGCACGCTGGAGAGGAAATCGGCGATGTCGTTGTTCTCCGCCGCGGTGCCGGCGATGGTGACGGCGTAGTCGAACCGGGGCACGGTGACCTTGGGCTTCTCCGGTTCCTTCTTGGTGTCCTTCACCTTGTCGGCCAGGTTCTTGACGAGCGATTGCGGCGCGGGGCCGGTGGTGGGGGGCGGGGCGGGGGGCATCTGGCGGGTGCTCTTGATCGTGAACTGGTCCAGGCGCATGGAGGTGGGCATCCGCAGCGAGAGTTCACCCAGCACCGCCCAGCGGGGGAGTTTCTCGACCAGTGCCGCGGTGATCTCGGCCTTCTCCATCATGGAGGCCCGCTGGTTCTCCAGGCTTTTGAGCTGTTCGATCTTCTTGCCCTCGGCGGCGTAATCGGCGCTCACCGCTTCCTGCTGCTGCCGCAGGTGCTGCCAGTGGCGGTTGGTCACGAAAAAGGCGGCGACCACGCCGCCCATCGCGATCGCGAAAAGCGTCAGCATGAGGATGTTGGCCCGCGTCTCCGTCCGCGCTTCGATGTAGTCGTGCGGGAGGAAGCTGCCACGCGATGGCATCGGTGATTGGAAGGGGTTCATCATGACGGGCACAGCATCAGGATTCAGGGACTCCGGCGGGGCCGCGCCCCGCACGCTCGTTCAACTTACAGATCGGTCGGCCCCACACACAGCCCCAACGCCACCGCCCAGCCGGGTTGCGGCTGGGAGAAGTCAACGCCGCGGCAGGGCTCCTTGCCCGTGCGCGACACCCGGGCAAGGGGGTCGGCCATTTGAGCGGGGAGCTTGAGAGCTTTCGCAATATGCTGGCACAATCCCATGTGCCGGCTCTCGCCGCCGATAAACACGACACGGTCGATCGACAGTTCGGGGCACTGGGAGCTGTGATACCTCATGCACATGCGGACCTCGTCGGTCAGCAGGTCCAGGGATTCGTTGAGGTTGGTCTGATCGGGGCCCAGCGGCACCGCCGCCTGGTCGAGCACCTGGGGGCCAAAGCCGGGGGGCAGCTTGGTCTCCCGTCGTTCTTCGGGGGGTGTGATCGAGGTGACGGCGTCCTTGCCAAGAGCCCGCTCGGCCATCGACAGCGCCGGCGCGGGCGTCTGCGCCTTCTCAACGTTCCAGCGGCGCCGGCGGGCCTCTTTGACGTCGCACCCCAGTTGCTTGGCGAGCGCTTCGTCCAGGTGCCGTCCGCCCAGTTCGATCACGCGGCTGAAGGCCAACTCCATGCCGTGGGAGATCGCCACGGTCGTCGTCCCGTGGCCGATGTCGATGTACAGCGTGTTCGCCAGCACGTCGCCCGCGCGCCGGTGCACGTACGCGAACGCGTTCATCGCGGCGGAGAACTCGCTGTGGATCCCCACCGGCTCCATCTTGCACGCGTGGATCGCGGCCATCAACTGCTCGACAAGCGTGCGCTCCACGGCGGTCACGAGGATCTCCATCTTCGCGCCCGGCTTGTCCTGACCGCCCACGGTGAGGTGGCGGTAGACCAGTTCGGAGGGATCCCGCCCCAACTGCACAGGGATTGCGCTCTCGATCGCGGACAACACCGTCGTGGCGTCGGTGCGGGCGATCTGCATGTGCTTGCACGTGGTCGCCCACGCCGGCACCGCGCACACGGCGCGCTTGCTCTTGAAGCCGCCTTCGCGCAGCAGCTTGGGCAGCAGCCCGATCTGGAACTCCAGACGCTTGGCCGGTTCGGCGATCAGTTCGTCCGGGGTGTCCACGTTCGCCGCGGCGATCAGTTGCGGCGGCTCGCTCCCGCTCACCTGCAGCACCTTGAGTGCGCCGGTGCCGAAATCGATGCCCACCGGCGGCGGGAACTGCGTCTTGACGCCGCCCTTGAGCGACGCCGATAACGCCTGCCCCACCTTGGCGATTGATCCGAGTTGTCGCAGTTTGGACAGACCCATGCTGTCCGATCATCGGCAGGATGCGGGTGCTACTTGGGCGGGCGCGTGCGGGTGGGGTGCGGTTATCGAGGCTTCTGATCGGTCGCTATGGCGCCCGAAGGCGCTGTGCCGCTTCCTCCAGCCGTGCCAACGCGGCCTTCATCTCCCAGCGCTGCTTGCCCCGATCCCCCGTGGTGTTGCTCACTACTCGCACTTCGGCGCGGGCGATGTCCATCATGAGCGCAACGTGCGCCGCTGCGGCTCCTTCCATGCCTTCCGCGATCGCCCCGGTCCGCGCGGCGATGTCCGCCGCGAGCGCATCGGTGCCGGAACACGTCGAGACTGTCGCCACGCCGCCCCGCACCACCGGCAGCCCGGTCAGGCGGGCGGCGATGAGGTCCGACAGGTCCCCCGAGACGGGCACCGCTCCGCGTTCATACGGCCCCAGCGGGAAACCAAGCCGCTCGCAATCGACAAAGCCCTCGGGAGTGAGCACACCTTCGTCCGCCCAAACGCACCGGTCCGCCACCACTACGTCGCAGATGGACGGGGCGGTCGGTCCCGGCAGCGCGCCGCAGATCCCGATGCTGACGACCGCCGAATGGCCATCGGCGAACCGCGCGGTTGCGCCCGCCGCGTTGGCCTTGCCCACCCCGCACATCACCACGCCGGGCCCGCCCACGGGCCCCATGAGGCGCCAGGGCTGCAACGCGGGCGCGTCCTGGCCGAAGAGGCCACGCCAGAGGGCGCGGGCTTCTATCTCGGCCGCGACGACGAACAGCCAGCGGCCGGGGTCTGCGGGTGCTCTTGGTTTCACGCCTTGCTCCCGCCGAGCGCTGCGCGCGCATCAGAGTCTGGAGTGATTTGTTTCAGCAATCGCAACTCTCCCAGCACACGAAGAACGCCTCGGCATCACCCCCGTCGATGCCGCCGTCGCGGTTCGCGTCCGCGCACGGGAGCGACGCCTCCCAATCCGTGAAGAACGCGCCCACGTCGGCGCCGTCGACGCCCCCATCCTGGTTGTAGTCGGGCAGGCATGGCGGGCAGTTGTACAGATCGACATAGAGTCGGCTCGGGCCGGCTGTTGCGCTGCCGCACGCGGTGGTCGCGACCACCGAGTACTCGCCTTCGTCCTGCGGCGCGGTCTGCGCGATGCACAAGGTTGCCGTGTCCGTTCCTGACAGTCTTCCTCCGTCCGTGAGGGGCTCGCCATCTCGATACCAGCGGAACTGGATCTCATCCGCGCCGCTCGCCTGCGCAAAGAAGCACGAGTCGGTGTACGGCAACGCGTGCAGTTCCGGATCGATGCTCACGATCGGGGCCGCGTGCCCCACCCGTGCGACCGCCGGCCCCGTCGGAGTCGACGCGGGCAGTGTGCCTTCGGCGATCACCCAGTAATACAGCGTCGTGTGATCCGGCGCTTCGTGGTCGACGTACGAGGTGTCCCACCAGATCGGGTCTTGCGTGACGGGCAGGGCCTGGGCCACGTCCGGCGTGGTGCCGCGCAGCAGGCGGTACCGCTGGGCGCACGTGGAGTACCCCCAGGTCACCAACACGGCGTTGCAATACGAGCCGTCCGTGGCCTCTATGCCCTGCGGCGGCGATACGGCCGCGGGAGGCGTGATGATCGGGAACCAACCGAACGTGGGTTCGCAGACCCCGTTTGTCGCCGAGAGCCAATACCAGTTCGCCACTCCGCGCGTGGCGCCCGGATCGTCGTAGGAGTTCACCCCCGGCCCAAGGTCCGCGACCCGAACGGCGTCTTCCAGCCGCGTCGTCAGTCCCCGCCAGAGAGTCTGCCCGATCGCCGTGCCCTGGGTCGGCGGCCTCCAGTACAACCGCACCCGGGTGCAGTCGGAGTTCATGCTCGGGTACCACAGGGATGACAACAGCACACGCCCGGGGTTGGGCGCACCGACCGCGGTTTCGCTGGGCATGGAGAATCCGCACGCGTTGCGGGCCACGACCCGATATCCGTAGGTCAACTCTCCGTACACCATGGTGTCATCAAAGTGGGTCTGCGTGGTTTGCACGAGGAACGATTCGCCTGTTCCCCATCGTCCGCGGTACACCTCGTAGGAGGTCGCCCGCGCCGCGGGCAGCCAAGAGAGCCGCACGTCGCACCCGTTGTTCAACTGCTGGAGCGTCACGCCGGTGGGCTGCGCGGGCCGGTCGCATGGCTGTCCAAGCGCCGCCGCGGTCATCGCTACGCATGTCATCACGAAGCACGCTGTGTGCATGGGAGCCTCTCCGAGCTGGGGGCGGTTCCGCATCTTGGCGCCCGGGATCGGCGATACATCGCCACATTCCAGGAAACCGCCGCCCAAAACAATAGACTGGCTCCGTCCTGGCCCCGCTCACACCCGCATGAGCATCACGATCAGCAGCAGACAGCAGAGCGCGAAGATCCCCAGCGCGATGAGTTTCGCGTTCTGTTCCAACGCGGACGGCGGGGGCGGCGGTTCCAGCACCGGGCGGGGCGGGCGGTTGTGCGTCATCCCCGGCGGCGCGATGGCTGTGGCGGTGGGGGAGTCGCTGGCGCGAGCTTCGGGCGCGGGGCGCGTGGGGCGGGTCAGCACATCCCAGTAGCAGATGTACCGGATCGTCGTCGTCCCCAGCACCAGCCGGTCGGAATGCGCCAACTCGCTGGGGGCCGCGAGGGCCCGCCCGTTGAGCGTCGTTCCCCATTTACTCCGCAGGTCTTCGGCGAGCAGCCGCCCTTTGCGCACGAACAGCCGCAGGTGGCGGCGCGATACGTGACCGTCTTCGAGGCACACCCCGCACTCTTCGCCACGCCCCACGATGAGCTCCGCGCCTTCCTCGACCGGAGCGGGGCAGACGAAGATGTGTTCCTTGCCCGAGGCCTGCACCGCGAACTCCAGTTCCGGGGAAGTCCACGACACGCTGGCGCTCACCCCGGGCGCGTCGCACTCAACCACTCGCACCCGCCACCCGGGCGCGGCGTCGAGCCATTCGCCCAGCGCCGCTTGGCGAGCTTCCTGTCCGTGCTCCGCGAGCGACCAGCCCTCGCGATCGAGCGTCGCTGCGAGCACGCCCTCGCGGCTCTCGCCCGGCGGCAACAACGCCACCGCCGGCGCGGGGCCGGCCTGGCCGGTTGATTCGAGCTCGAGCCTGATGGGCCGCTGGGTCACGCCGCGCCCTCCACCCGGGTTCCGCCGCGGGTGCCGCGGCGCGGCGTCATCGCTTCGCGCAGCTCTGCGGCCATGGTCGCGGCGTCCTGGTAGCGATCATCCGGGTTGCGTGCCAGGGCCCGCAGGCAGACGCGTTCAAGCGCCTTGGGCGCCGCCCAGTTCGCCTGCGAGGGCGGTATCGGATCGACCGTTGCCAGCGCCCGCAGCGCCTCGGCCGCGGTGCGACCTTCGTAGGCCGGGCGCAGGGCGAGCAGTTCGTACAGCACGAGCCCCAGTCCCCAGATGTCCGTGCGCTTGTCGGGGGGTATCGCGCCCGCGGGCAGCGCGAGTTCCACCAGGCGCTCGGGCGCGGTGTACGTGGGTGTTGTCGCCCGCGGCAGTTCTCCCATCACGTCCAGCGTCGCCGCGATGCCGAAATCTCCCAGCTTCAGCGCCCCGTGCGGGCTCAGCAGGATGTTGCGGGGCTTGATATCCCGGTGCACAACGCCGTGCCGGTGCGCGGTCGCCACCGCGTCCGCCAGGCCCGCCGTCCACGCGGCGACCAGCCCGAAATAGCCGTTGTTGTCCGCCGCGTCGCGCAGTTCCGGGGTGACACGCCCCGCGTCGATGCCCAGCGCCGACCACAGGCGTTCGCCCGTGAGTTCGTTCGCGTTGGCGGCGCGCAGCGTGGCGATCGCCGCGGCGAGATCGGGCCCGCGCACCAGTTCCATGATGCAGCACCGCGCGTCGGGCGTGTCCACGCATTCGTACACGTGCACGATGTTGGGGTGCGAGAGACCGCCCGCGGCCTTTGCCTCGCGCGTGAGCTGCGCCGCCGCGGCGCTGCGCGACAATCGCACCACCTTGATCGCCACATCCGTCTTGCGTTCCAGATCGTGCGCCTTGTACACCTCGCCGCTGTTGCCGCGGCCGATCAGCGACATCCCGATGAAGCCCTCGGGCATGCGCACCGGCGCGGCCTCTTCGCTCGGCGGCTCAATCCGCGGCGGCGGAAACGGAAGCGTGTCTTGTGGCGAAACCGAGGGCATGCGGATCAAGCGTAACCCCGCGTGGTTTGGTCGTCCTAGGTAGCCGTCGCGACGGCTGTCGCCGGGACGCCGCGGGTGCGTGTGTCGCCGGTCAAATCGGCGCAAATCCCTTGTTTTCAGCCACTTACATGATTTTGAGAAAATTTCACCGCCTCCCGTTTGACTCGCTCGTTAGGGTTCACGTAGTCTCATGCGTCCGGCTCGCGAGCGTCGCCGCCCCGGACCGTTTGCTCCGCACCAGAGCGGTGAAACGAACCCGCGACGAGTAGGTCTGGCCTGGTTTCCGTTCCGGCGGCGATCACCAGACAAGGACAGGAAGCCCAGTCATGGCAGACACACGCACCGCCCCCGCTCCCGCCGCTCGCCCCGCCGACACCAAGCTCGGTATCCCCGGCGTGCCAGGTACTTCGGGCATCGCGGGCAAGCCCCAGGCGCCCGCCGTCAACGGAACATCCAAGCCCGCGGCACAAACGGTTGAGATGAAGCCTTCTCCCGTCGTTGCCAAGCCCACGCAGCCCGCCGCCGCGCTCGTCGCGTCCTCCGCGTCGCAGGCCGCGAAGCCGGCCGACAAGCCCGCGGACAAGCCGATCGACAAGCAAGCCCTCGCCGCCGCCGCGAAGCTCTCCGCCGAGCAGGCCGAAGAGTTGAAGGCCAAGCGCAAGGCTCTTGAGCTCACCGTGGGCCAGATCGAGAAGACCTTCGGCAAGGGCTCGATCATGAAGATGGACGAGGGGGCTTACCTCTCCGCCCCCGGGATCTCCACCGGCACGATCTCGCTGGACCTTGCCCTGGGCGGGCGCGGCATTCCCCGCGGGCGCATTATCGAGATCTTTGGGCCTGAATCCAGCGGCAAGACCACCCTGGCCCTCACCGTCGCCGCCAACGCCCAGAAGGACGGCGGCGTCGCGGCGGTGATCGATGCCGAGCACGCCCTGGACCCCTCCTGGGCCCGCAAGCTGGGCGTCAATATCGACGACCTGCTTGTCAGCCAGCCCGACACCGGCGAGCAGGCCCTTGAAATCTGCGAACTGCTCGTCCGCAGCAACGCCGTGGACATCATCATCATCGACTCCGTCGCGGCCCTCGTGCCCCGCGCCGAGATCGAGGGTGAAATGGGCGACGCCTCGATGGGCCTTCAGGCCCGCCTGATGAGCCAGGCGATGCGCAAGCTCACCGGCATCATCGCCCGCAGCAACTGCACGGTCGTGTTCATCAACCAGATCCGCGAGAAGATCGGCGTGATGTTCGGGAGCCCCGAGACCACCACCGGCGGCCGCGCCCTCAAGTTCTACGCCAGCGTCCGCATCGATGTCCGCCGCACGGGCGCCATCAAGGAGGGCGACGTGACCGTCGGCAGCCGCACCCGCGCCCGCGTCGTCAAGAACAAGGTCGCTCCTCCGTTCCGCGACGCCGAGTTCGACATCATGTACAACGAGGGCATCTCCGCCGCGGGCGATCTGCTCGACCTGGGCGTCGACAGCAAGATCATCGCCAAGAGCGGCGCGTGGTTCTCCTACGGCGACGTCCGCGTGGGCCAGGGCCGCGAAGCTTCCAAGCAGTTCCTCAAGGACAACCCCGATCTCTTCAAGGAGATCCGCCAGAAGGTGCTCGAGGCCCGCATCGCGATGCCGGTGGGCACGAACAACGGCGGCAACGACGAGGGCGACGCCGAGGAATAAGCCCAACACAAGTCCGTGGCCGCACCGACCCCGCACGTGGCACGCGGGGTCGGTGCTTTTTTGACGGCGTCAACGTCCGTACGGGGCTGTTTGCACGGCCGCCATGATGTACCCGCGCAGGTCCGAGGCGTCCGCTTCGCTCAGCCCGGCCTTGTGCGCCATCGCCGGGAGCACCGAGTCCCACGCACCGACATCGCGTGACGCCGGCTCGTACACGCGGTGGCACCGGTTGCAGGCAGTAAGCAGCAGGCGCCGTCCGTTCTCAAGGGATTGCTTCGAATGGGCGGGCGGCGCGGCGAGCATCGCGTCGCTCACCGACGGAACGCGAGAATCAACCCCCGCGCAGGACGCGGCGGCGAGGCACGCGGACGCCAACAGGCCGCCCGTGAACCGCAAGGCCCCGGGAGTGGATATATCCGTGCGCCACGTCATCAGAACTCGATCTCGAAGATCATGCGGAGCTGGAACCGCGGTTCGTCGTCTCCTCCCACGATGAAGAACAGCGGGGTCGCCGTGATTGCCCAGTTCTTCCTGTTCTCATCGAAGGGCGCGTGGAACGACGCGTTGGGCCCCAGGAAGACGTTCTGCGCCTCGCCCGTATGCCAGTCGGGCATCGGGGCCTCGTGCAGGAACTCGCCGCCCAGGTAGAGGCGGTCCGTCACCTGGTAGCTTGCGCCCAGCGTTTCTGAGAACTCGCCGTTCTTCATCGTGTAGCTGTCGCCGCCTTCGGTCTCCCACTCGGCCTCGATGTTGGCGTTGTATGCCAGCTCAAACCGGTCCCACGTCTTCTGGAGGATCAGCTTGCCCTCGAGGCTGAACACTTCTTCGCTGATGCCGATCTCGAATTTGCAACCTACGCCGATCAGGTCTGCGACAGGGTCGGTGAAGATGTACCGGATGTCCGCCGCGAAGGCGTCAAGCCGCGGGCCGTCCTTCTCGTCCTCGGGCCCGGTCTGGAAGTGCCACGCGGGGATCTCGAACCCCAGCTGAGCATGATCGGTGATGCCGATCTCCAGTTCCTCCTTGAACTCGAACCGGTTGTAGTCGCTCTCGTCCTTGGTGCGGGTCTTCCACGTGAACCACTGTTCAAACTCGACCTGGCCCTTGGGAGTCACCCGGGCCTCGTCGCTGTACGTCAACCGACGATCATCGGCCCTGCCGGTTGAGCACGCGATGCCGAGAAAGCCCGCCACCATGGCGCAACGAACAAACAACTCCGATGGACGCATGATTCTTCCTTTGCGAATGATCACCGCTCCAAACAACAAGACACCGGCCGAACCCAGACGGACGCGGAGAGGGATGGAGTCGTTGAGAGCGACACGATCCCCGAGGCGGTCGGATCCTGACCCGACGCGCCGCGCCCGGAGCTCCCCCAAGTTCGGTAGTAACTGAAGACTCTTCCCGGAGTTCGCAACCACATAATGGTGGAATCTCAAGACTATACCCAGTTCGCCGCGCGTGAATCACGTCCGAACTGCAATCAGGCGGTGTGACGTGAACATCCCCTGATGATGATCCCCCTCACCACACGATTCGTCGGCATGCTCCTTGCGTTGGTCGTCTCCCCCGCCCTCGCCCACGACGAAGTGGAGATTACCGTTGGCCGTACAGCAGAGGGCCGGCTTATGGCGCACCTCCATGCTCCGACACCCATCCACATCGAACCCTCGGTTTTCCCGGGAATAGAGGGCTTCGCGACCGGTCTTATCGGGTTTCACTCCGCTGACACAGACGAACCCGCGGAGGACTTCTACTCCCTCGTTCCCGCCGCCGACATTAGAGCAGTGCTGGTATCGATCGACCCAGGTATCGAGGTGCTCAACAACCTCCATTCCATGATGCCCGGGGATTCCATGGAGTTCGGCAACCCCTTCTTCGATTACCATCCGCTGTTCCACATCCCCGTGGCCGATGCGGGCGATCGGTTCGAGGTGCGCTTTATCTTCCGCGACCACACAGATACGTACTCGCCCAGCGAGGAACTCATTCTCGTCTTCGGCCCCGAAGTCGGTCCGCCGGCCTGCACAGCCGACTTCAATTCCGACGGTGGAATCGACGGCGCCGATGTCTCCGCATTCTTCGGGGCGTGGGAGGAAGGGCTGGACGAAGCCGACGTCAATCAGGACGGAGGAACTGACGGCGCCGATGTCTCCACGTTCTTCGCCGCATGGGAATCAGGCTCGTGCTGACGGCCGACGCGGGGTTTGGTGGAGTTTGGGAGAATTTTGGTTGGGCGCGCTTCTGCGATAGCGAACACGAGGCGCAGCCGGCTGTTCTCACTTGGTCGGTTTCCAGCGCGAATCCGGGTTGAACGCCTTGATCGCTGCAGCGATCTCGCTGGTCTTCTCGCCCAGATCGGATTCCAACAGCGTTCCATCCTTGCTGATCATGAACGTCATGATGCCGCTGTTTCCATATTCGGCCGGATAGGCCACCAGCGCGAATCCGCCCGTCATCAATCCGTTCTGGATGTAGTCTCGCGCTCCTCCAGGCGCGGCCGGGCCTTGCGCACTGAGAATCCTGAACCAATACCCGTGATAGGGCGCGGGCCCTGACTCCTGCACGCTGTAGCCTTCGGCCGTCGCTCGCGCCGCGACACCACCCAGCGGGCTGAGGCGTTGGCCCGGTTCGGCGGGCCAGTACAACCCGTCGTGCTTTCCGGGCTGGCTCTTGAGTCGTTGGGCGTACGCGCCCGGCGAGGCCCCGTCGTGGCTCTCGGCCGCGTAATCGTTCTGCGCCTTCAGGTATTCACGGCACAGCCCGATGACCGCCAGTTCGTTCCTGCCGATGCGGCGAGCTTGCACTTCCGTGGTGCCCGCGACGGTGTCGAACCGCCAACTGCCGCGCTCGAGAACCAGCGGCACCGGGAAGGGCCAGTTCTCGTTCCCGATGATCAGCTCCTTCTGATCGGGGCCTTTATCCTGCAGCGACCACTTTTCGTTCTTCGCCGCTACCAGCACCTGGCGCTGCCGCTGGTCATCCACCGGGTCGCCGGAGTGCATCAACTCGCCCGCGTCCGGGCCGAAGAGTGCTTCGAGGCCTTGATCGTCCTTGCGCTCCATCGCGCCGAACATCGCGGTCACCGCATCGGACGCGGTCGCGAAGGTCCGCTGCGCCGGCTTGCTCGCCTGGGGTTGTTTCGTCTCGACGGTCTGTGCCTGCGGCTCCTTGTGCGTTTGTGCACAGCCGACCAGACCAGTCAACGCCGTCGCGGCGAGCATCAGGCAGTACTTCATCATTCCGCGATCCGATCCGTGTGAGAGTTTCATGATTCGATTCTCTGAGTGTTTGGGGGAGGGAGTTGCGCAAGCGGTTTTGACGGACTAGCGGCGTCCGCCTCCGCCGCTCCGGGCGCCGCCGGATCGGGTCCCCATGCTGGATTGGCCGCGGGCGCTCTCGGCGCGTGCCTTGTTGCCGCTCTCGTACTTCGTCGCGCTCGTGGCGGGCGTGGTTCTCGCGGCGGCGTTCTGGGCGTTGGCGGATTGTGCGCCGGCCGATGCGGCGGCTGCGTTCTGTTGCCGCTGCCCTTGGTTCTGCGTCAGCGTGTCCTGCCGCTGCCCCTGGTTCTGCGTCCGCGAGTCCTGCCGTTGCCCCTGGTTCGAAGAGATGGCCTGTTGCCGGTCGTTGGCCATGTCTTGCCGGTAGTTCGAGTATTCGTCCCACCCTTCGGAAGAGCACGAGCCGCCGTGATATCCCCAGCCGTAGTAGTAATCGTTGTGGTCGTTGACGGCCGCGCCGATGATGACCCCCGTCGTGAATCCCACGAGCGCCGCTCCCGCCGTTGATCCCGCGGGCGGCGGCGGCTGGGTGTACACCGTGGTTGTGTTATACTGGGGCACGTACACGATCTGCGGGTTCGCGGGCTGGATCACGATGATCTCTCCGCCGCTCGATGAGGGCTTCACGACCACCTCCTGCTGCGGGGTGGAGACCAGGTTGCCAGTCGCCTTGGCCTTGGCCCGGAGGCGTTGGATCGAATCAAAGACCGGCTTTTTGTCCGCCGCGAAAGCCTGGCCGAGCTTGGTGGTCCAATCCAACTGGGTGGCCATCATGTTCATGACCTGCGGGAAGGGCACCAGAGCGATGAAGCTCGCCTCGAATCCCTTGGCCTGAGCCGCCTCCTGGGCCGCCGTGCCCTGGATGGTCGCGTTGGACTTGATCCACGCGTCCACCTCCTTCACCTGCTTGGGGTTCTGTGCGCACATCAGCATCTGGGCGATGAGCGCATCGGGGTAGAGGGCGATCGGTGCGGTCAGTTTGTCCATTTCGTCCGCGCTGGGGGCGGCCTGCGGCGCCGGGGGTTGCCACGCCAACGAGGCGCCGGCCAACGACGGAAACGCGCATGCCGAGAGCGCCATCGCGGCCAACGACGTTGCGACACGGACTCGGTATTGCATTTCAGATCTCCCTGCAAGGCCGCCGGGTTGTCGTCCTTGGACGACGTTCCCGAACGGATATATGGACCATTATACACGAATTTGTGCGCCGGGGAGGCGCGACAAAAACAACAAGGCCGCGCACGGGCGCGGCCTTGTACAAGAGGTGTTTTCTCGCGGGGGTTCAAGAGCCCGCGATGTTCGAACTTACCGGCGGCGGCGGCCGACGACCAGCCCGCCCAGACCCAGCACCGCCAGCGAGCCCGGCGTGGGGGTGGTGTAAACGCGGACCATCAGGTCGGAGTTTGCTCCGATCTGGCGGGAAGAGGACCCGGCGAAGTTGCCGTTGGCCTCTCCCGAAGCGCTGCGGTAGTAGCCCAGGTTCGGAGCGGAGAAGTTGTTGGTGCCCACGACGGGGGCCACGGCGGTGGCGCCTCCGACGAGCACCTGGGTCAGGCCGCCGAGAAGGACGAAGCCCGCGCCGTCGGCGCGATTAACCGTCCAGTTGAGCACGATGCCGATCGGGCCCGTGGAGGAGACCGTGACAGGATTGATCTGCACGCCGGGGAGCGTGCCCACCGGGGGAACCTGGCCGGGGCCGGGGGACGCGTTCTGCGCGAAGAACAGGAAGCTGTTGCTGCCGAGCGTGAGCCCGGCGCTGCCGATGTTAAACGCCACCGAGCCGTTGCCCGCGAGGTTGGCGAACGCCGGGGCCGTGGTGGCCGAGGGCGTCCATGTGTTGTAGATCCAGTAGTTCAGCGCGACCTGCCAGCCGGCCTGCAGGGCGAGAGACGCGCCCGTGTTGTTCAGCATCGTGGTGTCGAAGCCGGTGATGGTGGTGTTGCTGCCGGCCAGCGTGATCGGCACTCCCAGGAACCGGTTGCCGGTGGAGGTCGTGGAACCGCCGCCCGAGGGCACGGACCACGAGGTGCTGGGCTGGGCGGTCATGCCGTCGAACGACACGAGATCGGCCAGGGCTGCGGACGAAATCGCCAGGCCTGCGAACAGAACGAAGGTACGCGTCATCTCTCTATCTCCTCGAAAAGGACGTTCCCGCCCGCCGCCGCGAAATGCACCGCCAACAACCGGCACGCGTGCATCGGAAACCGCGGTCATCGGACTCGAGCGGAATCACCCAACCAGTTTCCATCCATCCACACAGTGCCCACCGAGCGGCGGAAACCCGCCCGATGGGCCGAATCGCGGGGTTTGCGCTCTTCGCGCGAACCCGCGTTGCGGTACGACTACCTCATCCTGCGCTTGGAGGCGCAATCGCAGAAACACCGTCATCAATCCGACGCTGATACACAAACAGCCGAACATCATCGGAGGCGACAGGCGCGGTCGCGATCGTCAACCTTGAATAATCAACGTGGGGCACGCGAATACGCCGAGGCTCCCACGACTTCTATTATCTCAAACTCGTCGCGCATGTCAACCGCAAACGGTCCGCCGCCATCGAACTTTGCGTCGTGATGCCCCGATAATGCGGATCAATAGCCCAACTCGCACGATTATTCGGCCCGGGCTGCATGACCAGGCACGCCGATCGCCACCGTCTGGAGTTCCGCGCTTGAGGTACCCGTCATGGGGTCGCCCCGGCCGAGTTCCTACAGTCGCCCTCAGATGCTCGCCGCCGCGACAGAGACCAACGATCCGACCATGCGAGTCATGGGTGCCGCCGTGCGCATCCGTGATGTGCTGAGCCCGGTCGCCATGGTCCGGAATTTGTGGTCACGGCGCGCCCTGATCGGGCAGTTCAGTCGGCGCGAGGTCTTGGCCCGCAACCGCGGCTCGCTCCTGGGATTCGTCTGGACGCTGCTGCACCCTCTGGTCATGTTGGGGGTGTACACCTTCGTATTCTCCGTCGTGTGGGAGGCCAAGTGGGGAGCGGTCACTCCGGGCGGCACGGAGGGCCGGGGGCTGTTCGCCACCAGCGTGTTCTGCGGTCTGGTGATGTGGGAGATCTTCATCTCCGGGCTGGGCAATGCGCCCGCCATGATCGTGAGTCATGGGAACTTCGTCAAGAAGGTGATCTTCCCGCTGGAAGTGCTGCCGCTGGCCTCCATCGGAGCCGGTCTGACGTTCGGCGCGATGAGCTTCGTGATCCTGATCGTGGGCCACTGGGTTCTCAACGGCACTGTGTCCACCACACTGTGGCTGTTCCCCCTTGTGCTGGTCCCGCTCGTGACCCTCACCGCGGGACTCTCCTGGTTTGTTGCATCGCTGGGAGTGTTTCTCCGCGACCTGCGCCAACTCATTGCGGGTCTCATCCTGCCGGTGCTGTTCTTCACGACCCCGATCTTCTATCCCCTCGAGCGTGTTCCGCAAGCGTTCCGCTGGGCCGTCTCGGTGAGCCCTCTCGCGCAGGCTGTTTCGGATGCGCGGCGTACCGCGCTGTATTCGCAGTGGCCTGACTGGAAGGGCCTGGGTGTCGCCACCGTCATCGGCCTGATCGTCATGCAGCTGGGATATGCCTTCTTCATGAAGAGCAAGCGGAGCTTCGCGGATGTCCTCTGAGAACGCCCGCCCAGATCCCGTGGTCATCCGTGCCGAGGACGTCGGCAAGTGCTACCACATGTACGAGCGTCCGCAGGATCGCCTCAAGCAGGCCCTCTTCCGGTGGAGGCGACAGTACTTCCGTGAGTTCTGGGCCGTCCGCCACGTCTCCTTCGAAGTCCGCCGCGGCGAAGCGGTCGGCATCGTCGGCCGCAACGGCAGCGGCAAGAGCACGCTTCTTCAGATGATCGCCGGCACCCTGGCGCCCAGCGAAGGGAGCGTCAGCGTCGCGGGGCGCATCGCGGCCCTGCTGGAGCTGGGCAGCGGCTTCAACTACGAGTTCACGGGACGCGAAAACGTGTACTTGAACGCCGCGATCCTGGGCCTTTCGCCTCGCGAGATCGACGAGCGGTTCGACGCCATCGCCTCCTTCGCCGACATCGGCTCGTTCATCGACCAGCCGGTCAAGACCTACAGCAGCGGCATGATGGTGCGACTGGCCTTCGCGGTGCAGGTGCAGGTGGAGCCTGATGTGCTCATCGTGGATGAGGCTCTTGCCGTCGGTGACGCTTTGTTTCAGAAACGCTGCTTCCAACGCCTGGAGGACCTGCGCAGCACCGGGGTCACGCTGCTGTTCGTGAGCCACGATCAGGAGAGCGTCCGCACGCTCACGAGCCGCGCGATTCTGCTGCACGAGGGCCGCGTGCGTGCCGCGGGGCCGTCCGGAGAAGTGATTCTTGACTATCGCCGGCTGCTGCACGAGGCCGAGACGGCCTGGGGCCGCAACCAGGTGGCCAACCGGCCCGCGCTGGCCAAGTCCGCCAAGCCCGTCGTGCCCGCCGAACCACTGCGCAGCGCTCGCATGAGCTTCGGAACTTGCGACGCCGAGGTGATCGGGGTGCGGGTCTGCGACGCCTCCGGCAGGCCTGCCTCGGTGTTCAAGCCCGGCGAGGAACTGCGTATCCGGCTTGAGTGCGTCGTCCACAAGCGGATGCAGCACCTGAACTTCGGCATCCGCATCCGCAACAAGCAGGGCGTCAAGATGTACTCGTGGGGCACCCTCAACCAGGACATATCCATCTGGAGCGGCCGCCAGTCGGGCGAGGTCACGTGGGATCGCTGGTTCGAAGCGGGGGAGCGCGTCACGGTGGAACTCTCCGCCCCGTGCACTCTGGGTTCCAACTTCTACGAGGTTCAGGCCCACGTCAGCGAGGAGCGGGACCGTTTCTACCGCGACCAGAACATGCTCCATTGGATCGACGAGGCCGCGTTCTTCCAGGTCGTCATTCATCAGGACGACTATTTCTTCGGCGGTGCCATCGACCTACAAATGAGGGCCTCGCTTCTCCATCCAGGCGCCGTGCCGGCCTGATCCGCGGCCCCGCCAACCGGCTCCTCCGTCCCACGCCTTGTCCATCACCGCACCCGCAACCTCCGGTGGACCCGTTTCCCCGAGCCCTTCGCCCGGGTGCGATCCCGTCGCGTGGTCCGACTTCTGGACCGCCCAGCCGGATGCAGAGTTCTTCCCCGACCCCTCGGCTCTCGCGGACCGAATCCTCTCCATTGTCGGCGGCGTGCCCATGCTCGATGTCGGCTGCGGCCGCGGCACGCTCATGCGCGAGCTGCTCGCCCGGGGCGTCGATATGCGCGCAATCGACATCAGCCCCAAAGCGGTCGAGAACTGCGAACTCCTCACGCCCGGCCGCTGCACGCTCGCGGACGTGCGTGCGCTTGACGCTCCAGACTTGTCCGTGGGTTGCGTGCTGGCCGTGCACTCGCTGGAGCATCTGGAAGAATCGCAGATCCCCGCCGCGCTCGCCCACCTTCATCGCGTGACCAGGGGCGGTGCGGTCATCATTGTCGCCACTTCGGCCCAGGGGCCTGCCCGTCCCCGCACGATCCGCGACCGCGCCTGGTGGGAGGCCCGCCTCTTCGAGGCCGGATTTCGCAAGCACCCGGCCTGCCAGCGATTCGCCTATTACGTCGCGCTGGAGCACGAGCCGCACCGAGCCGAGATCGTCGTGGAGAAGGTACCCGCCGCGGCCGAGCGAGACTACCCGCGTTCCTGGCTTTCATCACGCCGCGATTTGCACAACGACATGCTCCGGGAGAGCGGCCGCCGCTCCGATGCGCACCTGGCCCGGTACATGGCCGCCTGCGACGTCGTCCGGCCCGGTGACACGGTGCTCGACGCCGCGTGCGGCATGGGTTACGGCGCGCACATGCTCCGCGTCGCCAGCGGCGCATCGCGCGTCATCGGTGTCGATGCCTCGCCCGACGCCGTGGCGTACGCCTCCGCGCACTACGGCGGCGACATGGTGGAGTTCATCGCCGCCGACGCCGCGGCGCTCGCGATGCTTGCCGACCGGAGCGTGGACGTCGTTGTGAGCTTTGAGACGCTGGAACACGTGCCGGACCCGCCCGCGCTGCTGCGGGAGTTTTCGCGGGTGCTCACCCCCGGCGGCCGCATCATCGTGAGCGTGCCCAACAACTGGGCGGACGAATCCGGGCGCGACCCCAACCCGCACCACCTGCACGTGTACACGTGGGAGTCGCTGGCGTCGCAGATGAACGCGTTGTTCATCCCCGAACGCCGTTGGCGTCAGACCGCCGGCGGGGGACCCAAACTCACCGACCGCCCCCGGGCGTTCGCGCAAGTGCCTTTCGACGTTCCCGCCGATCGCCTCCCCGAGGCCGAGTGGTGGCTCATGCTCTCGATGAAGTCGCCGATCGGAGCGACCAAGTCGGGCTATCGCGAGACCGTGTACCCCACGTACCGCGATCAGGACGGATTCCACCTGTCCAACTTCGCCCGCGACTACGACAATCCCTGGCTCTGGCGGTCCATGCTGTGCATGGGCATGCGTATGAGCGACGACGCTCAGCGCCTGCGGTTGGCCCGCGAGGTGCTCGCCTCCGCGCGCTCGGGTTCGGCCGATGCGGGCGGAGCGGTTTGCCTGCTGGCGTACGCCGCGCTCGAGCGACCCAGCCCGGAGGCGATCGACGAAGCCCTGGGCCTCATCGATCTCTTCGATGCGCAGGCCGACGACACTGCCCACGCCTGGCGTTGGCGCATCTCCAATCAATACGCCGCGGCTCGCTTGCTCACCGCCCGGGGCGATCTCTCCGGCGCCCGCGGAGCGTTCCTGCGCTGCGGCGGCATGGATGTTCTCAAGTTCAGCCCCTTGCTCGCCACCAAGACCGTTGACGCCTACTGCCGCGCGGGCGTCATCGCCGCGGCGTCGGGCGATACCGCGGCGGCCCGGGATGCATTCGCGCGCGGGGTCGCCGAAGCCCAGCGAGTCGTCTCGGGCTCATGGCTCAACGCCTTGGGCCGCATCGAGGACCCGCAACCTTACGGGCTGCATGAACTCTCGCAGGTCCTGGACTCGGCCAGTACGTGCGCCAGTTGGATTTCCATGCTCGCGGTGATGGATGTTCGCCCCGGGTATGCCTGGACCGCCGCCCGTCGGGCCACGTTCGGCGAGACGCGCCAGTGGATCAAGGACCTCACGAGCGCCAAGGCCTGGCTCGAAGGCCAGACCGCCGCCGCGTTGGACCTGGCCAAGCGGCGGGAGGACGAACTCCGTCGCGTCGCCGAATGGTCCGCGACGCAGGAAAAGAGCCGCGTCTGGCTGAACGAGCAACTTGAGTACTGGAAAGGGCTTGCCGAGCAACGCAGCGGAGCCGATCTGGCGCAGATCGCACGCCTTCAAGAGGCCGCGGCCCGAAGCCAGGAGCAGGCGGCGTGGCTGCAGTCCCAAGCCACCAACTACAAGTCTTCACTCGAATCAGCGCGGGCGAACATCCGGGAACTGAAAGGGTGGATCGAGGAACTCGAGAAGGCCAAGGCTTGGAATGCCTCCCAGCTCGCCGCCGCCACGGGGCGCGAAACGCAGTACAAGGCGGCCATCGAGGAACTCAAGCGCTGGTCGCAGGAACTTGCGCAGGCCAAAGCCTGGCACGAATCGCAGGCGCAGCATTGGCGAACCGCCTCGCAGGAGCGGGACCTCACCATCGAGGGAGTGAGCCGCCAGGCCGCCGAGCGGGAGTCGCAGGCCGCACGCCGCATTGCCGAGCTGGAGGCGCAGTTGCAGCGTCAGTCCTCCGAGCACGCGGCGCGGTGCGAAGTTCTCGCCGCCGAACTCAAAGCGGCCGTCGACAAGGCCCAGGGGAATGCCCGAGTCGTTGAGTCGCTCCTCGCGCGCAGCTTGTGGCAGCGAGTTCGCAACACGGGGGTCGACCCGAATCAATAACCGGGGCGACGACCGGCCATCGCCCGAATCGAAGTCTTGCGCCCGCGCGAGTACCATTGCTCCCGGAGTCCGTAGGGGACCAGGAAACACCGGAGGAGACCCTCGCGGATGATCGACCCGCGCCAGCCAGATTTCGATAACACACCCGCGTCGCCCAAGCGAGCCGGCTTTGGCTACTCCATGCTCGGCGGGCCCCGCGATCCGGCGGTGTCGATTATCACCCCGTTCTACAACACGGGCCCGGTATTTCATGAGACGGCCCTGAGCGTTTTCGCGCAGTCGCTCCAGAACTTTGAGTGGGTCATCGTCAATGACGGTTCGACCAACCCCGAGTCGTTGGCGATGCTCGCCGAGTATCGCGGCCGCGACCCTCGCATCCGCGTCATCGACCTTCCGATCAACATCGGCCCTGGCGGCGGCCGAAACGCCGGCATCCGCGCCGCCCGCGCACCGCTGGTCTTTCAACTCGATGCCGACGACCTTATCGAGCCCACGCTGCTGGAGAAAGCAGCGTGGTTCCTGGCCTCTCACCCGCGCTGCGACTTTGTGCAGGCGTGGACGGTCGGTTTCGCGTACAAGAGCCACCTGTGGAAATGCGGATTCCACGACGGTCCGCGGATGCTGCGTGAAAATGTCGCCACCATCATGGCCATGATCCGCCGCGACGCGTTCCTGGACGTCGGCGGCTTTGATGAATCAATTGTCGGCGGCATGGAGGATTGGGACCTGTGGATCAGGATGGCCTCCAAGGGTCGCTGGGGAGGGACGATCCCCGAGCATCTGGCCTGGTACCGGCGCCGCCCGAACCACGCCGACGTGTGGCAGGATTGGGACGGTGGAGAGCGACAGCGGGCTTTCGCCGCGAGATTGAGGGAACGCTACCCCGACCTCACCGCCGATACGTTCCCAACCTGCGTGCCCGCGACCCCCGCCCCGTACGAGAATGTCCGCGAGTCGCTCCCGCTCGAGAACCCGCTCGCCAAGCACGGCCGACGCCTGCTGCTCATCGTCCCCTGGCTCACCATGGGCGGCGCCGACAAGTTCAATCTTCGCGCGATCGAGCAACTCAAAGCGCGTGGCTGGGAGATTACCGTCGTCACGACGCTCCCGGGCGACTCGGTTTGGATGGCTCAGTTCACCGCCCTCACGCCCGACGTCTTTGTCACTCCGAACTTCCTTCGCCCCGCGGATCGTCCGGCCTTCATCCGTTACCTCATCGAGACGCGCTCCCCGGATGTCGTGCTCACCACCAACAGCGAGTTGGGGTACCTCATTCTGCCCTATCTCCGCTCCGTCTGTCCCGGCCCGGCGTACGCCGACTACTGCCACATGGAAGAGGAGTATTGGAAGAACGGCGGGTACCCGCGCTACGCCGCGGCGTGCCAGGAGCAACTCGACCTGAACATTGTCTCCTCCAATCACCTCAAGTCGTGGATGACTTCGCGGGGGGGCGACCCCGCCCGCATCGAGGTCTGCAACACCAACGAGGACTGCGAGGAGTGGAAGCCCGACGCCGATCAGCGCGCCTCCGTGCGCCGGCAACTCAACCTGGATCCCGACATCGCCGTCATTCTCTACGCCGGACGCATCTGCGATCAGAAGCAGCCTCGGGTATTTGCGCAGACCATGCTCGCGCTGCGCGCCCGCGGCCGCAAGTTCGTCGCTCTCGTTGCCGGCGATGGTGTCGACCGCCCTTGGCTCCAGGAGTTCGTTTCCCGCAATGACCTGGACGATTGCGTGAAGTTCCTGGGCGCGGTTCCGAACGCGCGCATGCGGGCGCTGATGGCCGCTTCCGACATCTTCTTTCTCCCGTCGCTGTGGGAGGGCATCTCCCTCGCGATTTTCGAGGCGATGGCCGCCGGTCTGGCCATCGTCGGCGCCGATGTGGGCGGGCAGAAGGAACTGGTGACGCCGGAGTGCGGGGTGTTGATCCCGCGATCGACCCCCGAGGCCGAAGCCGCGGCGTACACCGACGCTCTGGCCCCCATCGTCGCTGACCCTTCGCTGGCCCGGCGCATCGGCGAGATCGGCCGCCGCCGCATCGCCGACCACTTCCAGCTCAAGCACATGGGCGAACGGCTCGACTCGCTCCTCCAGCGCGCCATCGAACTCCGCGACACCCAGCCACGTCCGGCGATCCCCCCAGGTCTGGGCCACGAGTTGGCCGTCCGAGCGGTTGAATATCAGCGTCTGCACTCGGTCGCGGACCAACTCTGGAGTGAGCGTGAACGCCTGCGGCAAACCGTTGGCGCCGCCAGCCCCTCGCCCGCGCCGGCCGTTTCCGGCGCTTCGCATGCGGAGGTGGAACTCGCCGGCATCCAGCGGAGTCGGTTCTTCAATCTCGTCCAGTCCGCGAAGCGCAACCCGATTTACCGGGTGATCGCGCGGTGGCGGTGGGGACCCCAATGGGAACTCGCCGACCCCAACGAGCCCGCGGAGCAGAAGCTCGCTCGCCTCAAGAGCAGCCGTTCGTACAAGTTCATCCAGGCTGTCAAAGCCACCGGCGCATACCGGGTCTATGCGTTACGGAGGTATGGAACACTCCCCGCGCACGAGGACGACGGCTTCAATCACACCAACGGTGTCAGCGTCAACCCCGCCAACAAGCGGCCCGCCAAGACCTGACTCCCCCGGTACGCTTCCCGCGTCTTGAACCGCACGCGCACACACGCCGCGATCGTCGCTCTCTTCGCTCTCCTGGTTTTCCTGCCAGGCTCGTGGTCGTCGGGGCTTTCGATGAGCGAGGGCCACCGTGCGATACCGGCGTGGGAGATGCTCGGGCACGGGGATTGGCTGGTGCCGCGCATGTTCGAACAGCCGTACATGCGCAAGCCTCCCGGCATGGTGTGGGCCATCGCCGCGTCATCTTCGCTCTTCGGCGCCACCGAGTTCGCCGCGAGATTTGTTTCGATCGCCTCGTCGGTTGGCGCCGCTGTGCTGTGCTGCACCACCGCCCGCCGATGGTTCGGGGGTAGCGCCGGCCTCGTCGCCGGGGTCGCCTTTGTGCTCACGCCGTGGTTCTGGGAGCCGGCCCGCAGCGCCGAGATCGAGGCCCTTCACAACTTCTTCACCCTTGCGGCGTGTCTTCTCTCGATTGAGGTGCTGCTGGGCGTGCGGCGCGGCGTGCCCGCCGCGGCGATGCTCGCGCTTTGGATCGCTGCCATGATCTTCGCCAAGGGGCCCGCTGGGATGCCCTGCGTGGTCGCGGCGGCGCTGGGCCCATGCCTGGCGCGACGCAACTGGCGGCTCTTGCGCCGTCCCGAACTCTGGGTTGCCATCGTCATCGCGCTGTCGCTCGCATCGATCTACGCCTTCCTTGCTTGGCGTCGACTTCAGGAGATCGGCACGCCGGCGATCATCGAACCGCCCACCCGTTTCCTCTGGAAGCACGACGCGATCGCGAAAATCGCCGCGTTGCCGTTCGTCGTCATTGCCGCGGCGCTTCCGCACAGCGCCGCTCTCTTCATGATCCCGACGCTACCGGGCGTCGACCCTCGCCGCGATGAACGAGGCCGCGCCATCGCGTGGACTTGTGCGCTGTCGATCGTCTTGTACACGATTCTGGGTGTGTCGAACAACCGCTACGCGATGCCCGCCGCGACGCTACTGCCCATCTGCGTCGCGTTCGTTCACGTGCGGGTGTATCAGGGCATCGCACCTTCGCGCCTCGCCCTGCCGCGAGCCCGCCGCGCCGCCATCATCGGCGCACTGTGCCTGACCGTCGCGGCTCTCGCCGTGAGTGCTTGGGTCGAACGCCGTCGCGGAGAGGTGACCAGCGGCCGCGCCGCAGGCCTGGCGCTGGGTGAGCTTTTGAAAGGTCCCGCGGAATTGTGGGCCGATGAGATGATCGATCAGCGTCCGGAAGTCCTGTGGTACGCCCGCGAGAGGGCCGTTGCCCGCGGACAACCGATCCGCGTCCGTTGGATTCCTTGGTCAACGGGTCGCGCATCTCCGCCTGCGCCAGCGCTCCCACCTTCGGGCAGTTATCTCGTCCTTCGCCACGACCCGCCGCCACGAGATCTGTCCCGATCCGAGCTCGCGCTCTTCCAAGACGCGAAGCTGATCAAGAATTCGCAAATTGCCCTATTCAGTGGGTCCGCCCATAATTTCACCTTTAGTTGTTACCAATCGCCAGTGATACCCAATTAGGTGGGTAATTCCACCCCCATGAAATACCATTCAAAATACAAACAAGCATGACGCACCTCATTTTTGCCTCGATTTCGCGGTTTTGGGGTTGATTGCGGGGACCCCATCTAGGTAAACTTACCCTTAGTTTCCGCCCGTTAGTTCGGCGCACCGACGGAGGAGAGACCGCCGGTGTGCCAAAGCGAATGACAGCGGCTCCCTGGAGAGAGAGCCGCTGTCTTCTTTTTTGCTCGCGTCGGATACGACGATTTGGCCATATGCGGACACCTTTCCGTTCCCGCCGCGGCGAACCATCCTCGCATGTCCACGCCCTCCAACGCCCCCAAGCACCTTTCGGGCGACCAGTTTCGCGAGCTGGCGCACCGTGCCGCGGATTGGATCGCCGACTACTGGGAGAATGTGGAGAAGCGTCCGGTGCTTTCTGGCGTCAAGCCCGGGGAGATCGCCTCGCAACTGCCAACGCGAGCCCCGCGATCCTCCGACGCACACGAGTGGGACGCCATCTTCGCAGACCTGGACCGGATTGTGATGCCCGGTCTGACGCATTGGCAGCACCCGAACTTTTACGCGTTCTTCTCCGCCAACGCCTCCGGCCCCGCGGTCATCGCCGATTTCATCTGCGCCGGCCTGGGCGTGCAGGGCATGCTCTGGGCCACCAGCCCCGCGTGCACCGAGGTCGAGCAGCGCATGATGGATTGGCTCGGCGCCGCGATCGGTCTGCCCGACCGCTTTCTCTTCCAGAGCGGCGGAACGGGGGGCGGGGTCATCGCCGGCACCGCCAGCGAATCAACGCTCATCGCCATGCTCGCGGCTCGCGCTCGCACCCACATGGGGAATCTCGTCGCGTACGCGTCTTCGCAGGCTCACTCCTCCGTCGTGAAGGCCGCGATGATCGCCGGCATCGCCAAGGGTCCGGGCGATCACTCCGCTGTCCGCATGATCTCCGTGGGCAAGGATTTCCGGATGCGCCCCGACGCCCTTGAGGCGGCGATCCGCGATGATCTCGCCTCCGGGAAGACCCCGTTCTACGTCTGCGCCACCGTCGGCACCACCGGGGTCACCGCTGTTGATCCGATCGCTGATATCGCCCAGGTCCTTCGCGGCGCCGCACCTTCCGCCTGGCTCCACGTCGACGCGGCGCACAGCGGCGCTGCCTGTATCTGCGAGGAGCATCGCTGGATGTTGCGTGGGGTCGAGCACGTTGATTCACTGTGCTTCAACCCCCACAAGTGGCTCCTGACCAACTTTGATTGCGGTTGCCTCTGGGTCGCCCGCCGCGATGATGTCACCCGCGCTCTGTCGATCTCTCCGGAGTACCTGCGCAACGCCGCGACCGAGTCGGGTGCGGTCGTCGACTACCGCGATTGGCACATCCCTCTGGGCCGTCGGTTCCGTGCGCTCAAGCTCTGGTTCGTGATGCGTCATTACGGCCTGGACGGGCTTGAGGCCTACATCCGCGAGCACATCCGTTTGGCGCAACTCGTGGAATCCTGGATCAACGCCGACGCCCGCTTCGTTCTGGCCGCACCGCGCACTGTGAATCTGGTGTGCTTCCGCCTTCGTGAGGGCGGCGACGCGGCGACGAAGGCCCTCATGGACCGCATCAACTCCGGCGGCCGCGCGTATCTCACCCACACCACCACTCCCGCAGTGGATGGCGAACCGGCGCACCTAGTGATCCGCATGGCGATCAGCGGAACGCTGACCCAGGAACGCCATGTCCGGGAGACCTGGAGCCTCATCGCGGGGTCGGTGTGATCGATTGCGATTCAAGAGAACCGCTGCGCGTCGCGACCGGGTTGATCCGAGCGACGGAGCAATGGTGTCAACGGGCCAGCCACGAAGGCGGCATGTTGCGGGGAATCTCGATCTCGGTGAACGCCTTGCTGCGCTTGGAGCCGATCCGTTTCGCCCATGAGGCCATTCGTTCGATCCCTTCCTCCAGCGTCACAGGCTTTCCGGGATTGAAGACGCTCCGGGCCGCGTCGTGGTTGCTGTAGGCGTGGACCACTTCGTTGCGGGGCGGCAGGTGCACCACCTCGGCCTTGGCGCCCATGGCTTTGGAGACCACTCGCGCCAGCTCGTTGACCGAGTAGGGCTGGTCAGCCCCGACGTTGAATACACGGTTTTGGGCCGCGGGAACGAACGGTGCGCGCGCGATGACTGGGGCGACATCGGCGATATAGCTGAACGCGCGGGTCTGCTCGCCGTCGCCGAAGACGGTGAGCGGCTTGCCCTGCATGATCTGGTTCATGAAGATGCCGATGACGTTGCGGTACTTGTCGCCGATGTTTTGCCGCTCGCCGTAGACGTTGTGGGGGCGGAAGATCACGGAGTTGAGGCCGAACATCTCGTGTGCGCTGCGCAGGTCGAGTTCAACAGCGTACTTGGACACGCCGTAGGGGTCCTCGGGCAGCGGCGTGGTCGACTCGAGCATGGGCACCTGGTTGCGGCCGTACACGGCGATCGAGGAGGTGAACACGAAGCACTTGACCCCGCTGTTCACAGAGGCGTTGATCAGGTTGATGCTGCCGACCAGGTTGTTGTGGTAGTTGAACCGGCGGATAAAATGGCTGAGCCCCTCGGCCGCGTACGCCGCGAGATGGAAGACGTAGTCGAAGCGGTACTGCAAGAACAGTCGCAGGATGAGCTCGTTGTCGAGGATAGATCCCTCAACGAACGTCGCCTTGTCCGGGACATTCTCGACGAAACCTCCGCTCAGATCGTCGAGCACGACGACATCGTGGCCCTCGCGGATCAGGTCGTCCGCGACGTGCGATCCCATGAATCCGGCTCCTCCGGTGACCAATACGGGCATGCGTCATCTCCTGGCGTTCATTGGACAGTCTGTGCCTGGGGCGAGTGTACGTTGGGGCTCGGCACGCCAAGCCCGTTGAATATGCACGATGCGTAGCCGTCGATGGCCTGCTTCTCTTCCGGCGGCATCCGGCAGGCCTCGAACTGGCATCGCAGCGAGAGCCAGTGCTTCACGGCCTTCTCGCGACGCCCGGTCAGCAGGGCCTTGGCCGCGCGGAGCAGCGATGCGGCGCCGTACGCGGCTTCCACGGCGGCCATTCCGAGCCAACCGTGGAACTTGCGCAGGTAATGTCTGCGGCTGCGGGTGAGGATGATGTCGAACCGGAGCTTGCGGGGCGTCTTGACCGTGCTGAGACCGTGGTGGTGAAGGACGTAGGTCCGGTCCAGATACCAGACCTCATACCCGGCGCTCGCGGATCTCATTCCGATGTCGGGATCGTCGCAATAGAACAGGTAGTGTTCGTCGTGGTGGCCCAGTTCCTCCATGAGCCGCCGGCGAAGGAAGATGGCGCCTCCGCACACCCAATCGACTCGTCGGGTGGGCAGCGGGTGACGCGAGTATCGCTTCTGGATGGGTTCCGACCAGCTCCGGTTGCGGAGCCAGTGCGCGATGCCGAACACGCCGAGGATCTCCCGGATCGGCGTGGGGAACTGCTGCGCGGAGACCTGGTACTCGTGCTGCGGTGATCTCAGCATCGGCCCGACGACCCCGCACTTTGGATGCTCCTGCATGAACTGAAGGAGTTCGGTGATATTCGCGGGCTCGAGTTCGGTATCGTCGTTGAGCAGGTAGACGAACTCACCCTTCGCCGCCCTCATGCCCTGGTTGACCGCTCGCGTGTAGTAGAGGTTGACGGGGTTTCGGATGAGCCGCACGCCCGGAAACTCCTCCTCCACGACCTTCGGAGTGGCGTCGGTGCTGGCGTTGTCAACGACGATGATCTCTCCGTCGACGGACTGCATCGCCCGCTGCGCCGAGCGCAGGCAAATGCGCAGCAGATCGTGCTGGCTGAACGTGACGATGATCACCGACACCCGCATGTGTGCTTTCCACCAACCCGCCCCTGCTCAGGGGCCCGATCTCAGATCTGCTGACGCGTCAAGATCGGAATGTCATCGTAAGAAGTGCTCGGCACGGTCAGAACAGGTCGATCACTTGACGTCGCGGCGTTCAGTTTACACCAGTCATCCTGAACGTGTGGTCTGCCCGAGCGGTCGGATTCTGTCAAGGAGTTCGAGGAGATCCGCGAAAAAAACGGGAGGGCTCAGGGAGCCCTCCCGTCGGAACCGCAAGTCTGAATAACGCTGCCAGTGAAGGCAAAGCTATTACTGAGCGGCGAACTTGCGGCGACGGATCGCCGCGAGCCCGAGGATGCCCGCGAACGTGCTCATGCCCGCGTAAGCCGAGGGGGGCAGCGGGATGCAGGTCAGAACGTCCTGGTGCGAACCGGAATACTCGCCGGTCTGGGCGTTGTAGGTGTCCCACAGGCGGAGCACACGCACGCCGTGGAGGCCGCCGTCGTTGTTGGCAGCGGCCCAGTTGAAGATGTCCTTGGCCAATTGGGACATGTCGTTGAAGTTGATCTCCTGTTCGGAGTACCAGATGGCCTGCTGGATCGCGGTGGTCTCCGCGCGCGACAGGGAGCTACCGAGCAAGCCGTTGAACAGGCCCACCGTGCTGGCGGTGCCGTTGGCGATCGAGCGGAACTCGCTGTAGATCTTTGCCGTGGTGCCGCTGATCGGGTCAGGGTTGGGAAGGTTCACCGGGGCGCTGGTGTCGTACGCCGAGTCGGAGATCTGCGTGTAGTACGTGGTGTTGAAGCTCAGGTGGTCCTGGTATTCGATGCAGAATGAAAGGAACGAGTCGGACCCCGTGCCGCGGCCGTCGTTGGCAAGGAGGTTGCCGCCATAGGCGCCGTTGTAGTCGCCGTTCGCTCCGGGAGTGGCGCGCGTCACGACGAACGCGCCGCCGGCCCCATCGGTGCCGTTGTACACGTTATTGCCGTCGGGCAGCGTGCAGTCCGTGATGGTGACACGCCCGTCAGCAAAGGCTGAACTGGCGCAGGCCGCTGCTAACAGCGCCACCACTGCCTGTGGAACTCTTTTACGCATGAACAGATTCCTTTCGAACAAAACTCCTCTCGCGCGGCTAAACCGCTACAGGCACATGCCTAGTACTCAACGAAACATATCGATGAGCCCACATCTGTCGAGGTGCGAGGAAACACACCCCAACTAGAGGTATTGTCCCCAATTCAGGGCTTCGTTCAAGGTAATCTTTCTCATTTTTAGAGAATTTCATCTTCTCTCGAGTTAATTTGGTTAACTTCGAGCCAAATCACCGAGACGTCCTTCAACGGCGCTCGTGCGCCCGAGAATCAAAGCAGTGAGTTGTGGCGACGTGCCGTGCCCGCTCACGCAGCAGCTGGCGGTGTTTTGCTCCAACCAAGCCCCCAGAAAACTGGCGTTGGTGTAAGTCAGGAACCAGGTTCGCTGACGTGGCCTTGCTCGTACCACGGTTGAAACTCTCTCGACAATGTCCGATAGCTTCGGCAGGAATGAAGTTTCGCGAGCCTCTGGCCATCGTGAGCGGGGCTTGATTGCGCCTGCTCTTCCCATCCCATCGCGTACGTGATGACGACTACGTTGCCTCAAACGCCGCAGCGAGCGGTCTCTTCCCGCACATATGGGACCAAGGCATGAAACGTTTTCAAGGATCGCAGAGTCGTGAACTCAAGTTCAATACTGACGAATCGGAGTCTGAACCAGCCGTCGAGCCGCGGTCACAGAGTCTGGGGCCGCCCGACGTACGAGTTCAAGGCGCCGCCGACTTGCACTCGAACTTCCACGAGGGGCAACGCCGCCGCGCCCGGAGCACAGGCCGTTGGAGCGGCTATTCAGCTTGTCTGAGTGAGAACTCGCACGTTCCGCGATGTGCGGTCCATCGTGATCAATCGAGCCGCGGAACGACATTGGGTTCGCGAGTATGTGCGCGTGCTCTCGAGCGATCCCCAGTAGGACTCTCAAGTCTCGATACGCGTCAATCCGGTTGAATCGGATGGCGCACGGAGGATCGATGTGAAGCCGGCACCAAGAACGTCTAATTGAACTGCAAGGTCGTTGAAAACGGCGAAGCGGGTGTGATGCTTTGTGCGACTTGAATGGCGATCGGCGGAGATAGTCAGAAACTTGGCTGTTCCGTCTGTATCACCGCGGTTGGCGCAGCATAACCGGGATCGCGCGAGTCGACTCATGTCACTTGAACGCAGTAGGTCTTTGAACTGCGGCGTTGGATCTTGTCCGATCTCGCAATTAAGTCCTATAACTATCACTCCATGACGAAATACTGTGAGTGATTCGCTTCAAAACTTGAGGACAGAGCCCGAAAATTGTCCCCTTTTTCTCGATATGACCTTGATCTGGGATCCAAAATAGGTGACAATACCCACTGTGGGCTCCTGAGACCTTTCCGTGATGTGGGATGTGTTTTCTCCTGTGTGTGTGCGCTCACGACCAGGCCTGATTCGGGAGAACTTCAGCACTTGGTTCCTTAAAGGAGATTTAGTTATGCGTGCTCGTACGTCCCTTGTTTTGGCTGCCTCGGTGGTGGCCGCCCTTGCCGGCGCTGCGCTCGCCGACGGGCGAGTGACCATCCAAGACGCGACCGGCGTCTATAACGGCACCGACGGATCCGGTGGAGCGTTTCAGGTGTGGGATGCGGGTCCTGCCGCGAACGGAAACGACAACGGAAGCTATGGCGGCAACCTCTTGTCCGGCGATGGGAGAGGCACGGGGTCCAACTCGTTCCTCTCGTTCTGCATCGAAATTCAGGACCACCTGAGCTTCGGCGGGACGTATTACACGCAGATCTCTTCATCCGCGTATGACAGCGAGCCGCCGGTCAACCTGCCGAACCCTGACCCGCTCAGCGGAACGACCGCAAAGCTCTACAGCGAGTTCCGCTCGATCGCCAACGGCACCGCCAGCACCGCCGGTCTCTTCGGCGGCCTGATGGGCGCCACGCTGACCAGCCAATCGACCACGGATCTGCAGAACGCGATCTGGTATTCCGAAGGCGAGAAGGCCTGGGGAGACATCAGCGCGGCCGCGCAGGCCCTGTACACTTGGGCCGCGGCGAACAACGACGGTGCTCTGCACGGTGTGCGCGTGCTGCGTTTGTGGACCAACTACAACGCTCAGACCGGTGAGTACTCCGGATCCCACCAAGATCTGCTGACGTGCATCCCCCTTCCCCCGGCGGCATACGCCGGCTTGGGCACGTTCGCCAGCATCTTCGCGCTCGCGGCCGTTCGCCGCCGCAAACTTGCGGTGGAGTAAGCAGCGCAAGACTTTGTGCGAGGTTGAATCGTCTCAGTTTTGTCATGTCAACGGGAGGAGCCATCGGCTCCTCCCGTTTTTCATTGCACGTTGAAGCACGGCGACAGGAGCTCCCGAGTGGGTTTCTGGCGTGAGTTCCAGCATTTGAAACTCGCACCATTGGCCGGGCAACAGAGTGACACATGTTGCCCGCGAGAATCGCCGCGACATCGGCGGCGCTCCCGGTGATGTGATGGGTCATGCTTGTCGTTGCGACTTGGGTCCTTGGCGCAGTGGCTGCTCCGTGGTAATTCCGGCCATGAGTTGCGAGAGTCCGGGGCGGCCGGGAAACACGTATCTGGGAATGAAACGCTCACGCCACCCGGCTCCGCCGCGTTGACTGCGCGAGCCAGTACCATCGCGCCTGATCGCAGCGTGTCGCGGAAAGAGGTTGTGCAGATTCAAGCGGCGTGCCGCCGACCTACTTGCGTCGCGGCGAGAGTGCTCGCATCGCGAAGACGCCAGCCAGTGCGAATGCCGGATACGCGGCCGGCGGCAATGGCACCGAGGAGAACTCGCCCGGCTCATTCCCGAAGGAAGGCAACGTCGCCGATCCGGTCGCCTGACCCGACATCAAGTAGTTGCCATACAGCGTCCAGTCTGAAGCAGCAACACTCAGCTTGGTCACACTGTTCTGATACAGGTTTTCGTAGGGCCGCTCGCCCGTGAATATTCCTCGTTCTGCCGTACGGAACAGGAGTTCGTTGGTCGCGGCGCCCGATGGCTGTTGGCCGTTGTATCTCGGGAACGATGACCCTAAAGCGGCCATCGACTGACGCGACAAAGATGCGGCCCTGGGATTGGCATCTTCAGCTATGACAGCGCTCGCCTGCCGTGCGACTGCAAACGTCGCGACACCGACGTGGTCAACGTCACGGGTGAAGAGCGATACAAGACTGCTTTGCTCGATCGGGCCGGTCGACGACAATGCTGACTGCGCCTCCGCGGGAGAGCTCAAGACACTCGGTCGGACAATCCCAGCGCACGCAGCATCGATGCTCACCATCGTGAACACCACGCCGAGGATCTGTCCGGATCGAATGTTCATTCCATTCATCCCTGATGAACGACCGCCCGCCGCGGTCCCACCCTTCCTGTAGCTACCAGTATACCAGAATGTCCGCTCAATAGGGCAAAAATGCTCAAAGAATCGAGAATTTTGTCTATTTTCCCACAATTCACCGTCCAAAAACCTTAAAGTTGCACGGAAGTGCATTTTCTCGATCGCGTGATTCGCGGCGAGTGCGGCCACTGTGATAGCAAAATGTTTGGTGGTTTCGGCTCAGCTTCCTACGATCGATTCGCTGCTCCGAGCAGTTGTGTGAATCGATCACTGACGAGAGCCACATCCGCCGGACTTGGAATCCGGTTGAGCGTCGGTGCATTTGAAGTTCACTGCACTTGAGGCTACTGAAGTGCGTTGTATCGGGTCAAGATCAACGAAATAACGCAGGGTTTGGCGGACTCCAGCTGCGAGATCGGAGCAGGCCGGGGGTTCACATGGCCGATAGACTCCGATCGGGCACACCGATTTGACTGGGACGGGTGTCTCCTTCGGTGTTGGATCTTCCCGCATGATACCCAACAGCCTTCAAGACGCCCCCACTGCATACCCCCAAACGGAACCGTTCGAGTTCGCGGCCAGATCAGCGTTCAGGCGATGGTACATCATCCGGACTCGAAGCCGACAAGAGAAGAAACTCTCCCTGGACTTGAAGGCCCGGGGCATCAGTTGCTTCCTCCCGCTCTGTCTCGAAGTCCGATACCACGGGAAGCGGAAGGTGCGGGTTCAGGCTCCCCTGTTCGATGGCTATTTGTTTCTCCATGGCACGCGTGACGACGCGTTCACCGCGGATCGCAGCGAACGCTGCGCGCAACTCATCGAGGTGGCGGACCAGCAGCAACTCCACGAGGAGCTCGTTTCGATCGCCAGAGTGCTCAGTTCGGGGATGGGCCTGGCTCGTTGCAAGCCTCTGACCAAGGGACAGCTTGTCGAAGTCGCTTCAGGCCCGTTAAAGGGAGTGCGGGGGCGGATCGAAGCGAGTGTTCGCGACAATCGGTTTGTGCTTTGCGTCGATATGATCGGGAAGGCGGCCGTATTGGAGATCGATCGCGACCTTTTGGATACTATTACCTAATCTGACCGTAAGGTTGGATCGGCGTTGTTCGGGCCTGATCAGCTGACTAGTGCTGCTGACATGGACGGAGTCCGCCCGTATCAAGCCGGGTTAGATCGACCCGCTTTGTTGGAACGGACGCGAGTTCGCGTCTGAGAACGACCAACTAATGGTCGAAGCTGCCGTGCGCATCGTCTAGATGCTCGGCTGTCGGCGGATTGTGGGGCCTTTTCACATTTTGATTGGCGTGGCGAAACCAGCGACCGATGGTTGCTCTGGGCGTGGGTTCGATACGCGGCGAGGTGCGGGATGAGTTCAACCGGACGCGATTTGTGTATGCGGCTCTTTTCGCGAGTCATATCGATCCTGATGATCGTGCTTGCTCCGATTGCGCGGGCCGAACCAAACCCCTCGAACGAGTTCGCCGTTTTATGGGCCGTAGAGAATGCGCCGAATGCGAATGGCAGGGCCGCCAGCCATTGGACCGAGTCGGTTCACTTTGGCGGAGCGCCGATCCGCCGAGATGTGTGGGTGTTCCACGAGGCCGACGTGGGGTTCCCGCTCGCGGGGCCGCACGCGTTCGAAGGAGATCCCGCCGCGGAGCAGCGGTTTCGTTCGGCGATTCGGCGGGCGGTGTCCTCTCGGATAGTCGACTCCGCTGCGACCGGTTACGGCATCTTGGATGTCGAGACATGGCGGCCGGCATGGTCGCTGTGCTCGAATGTACCAAGTTCCGCCGGACCGCTGGCGGCGGACCGGGACTTCAAGGACGATTGGCGGCAGTTCGTCCAGGATCGTCGGCCCAAGCTGCTCTCCGGAATCCTCCAAGACCAGTTCGAGTCGGTGTATGAACGGTCGTTCGACGCGTCGGCGCGCAGGATATTCCTGCTGTTCATCGAAGAGTGCCGCAGGATCAGGCCGGGGGTGCGGTGGGGCTTTTACATGTACCCGCCGCGAGTCGTTCCCGGCCCGGACGGCTCGATGCCGGCGCCGCTTGACGCATCGCAGCAAGAGGCGGAGCTCGGTTGGCTCTACGAAGCGTCGGACGTCCTGTTCCCGGATGTCTGCCAGCTCCGGTTCACGGTTGCCGACCCTTCTCCCGACCGCCGGCTGACGGAAAACTCGGCGGACGAGAACGAGGCTTACATCGATCGCAATATCGCTGAGGCGAAGAAAGCCGCCGCAGGCAAGTCAGTCGTTGCCATCTTGTGGCCACGGTATCCGCGGACGAACAAGCAGTACGGGGACAGGTTCCTCAACAGCATGAACCTCCGGCAGTCTCTTGAAGGCGCGCGGGCGGGCGGAGCCGCGGGCGTCGCAATATGGGATGTGCTGACTTCCCAAGAGCGGTGCGACGAACTTCAGGAGTTTGTGACTCAGAGTCTTGTGCCGGCGGTGCAGGCTTTGCAGGAAGGAGCCGAAGCAACCGCCACGCCTGCGGAAGCCGCGGTTGCGAGCTCGTCTGCGAAGTCGTATTCGACCGGCCGAACGGGCGTGGTTCTGCGGCGGGCCCCGGGCGCCGGCCCGGTTCGCAGCGAGAAGCTGGCGGGCCGCCGATCCATCAAGATCGTCGGGCGCGACAAAGGGCAGAGGGAACTGAACATCCTGAGGCCGCCGTCGGGTTTCTCGCTGGGCGAATCCGGCACCGACGTTGTGCTGCGTTGGCTGGCTCCGGAAAACGGGGCCACGGGAGTCAGGATTGAGCACCAACGTCATGCCCCGTCAGGATCGTGGGAAGCCGGTGCAACGATTGACGCCGGCGCGGACATGCTGCAAGTGACCGATGCCGCGGGGCCGGGCGAGCATGAGTACCGCATCGCCACGGTGCGAGGAGACGAGGTCTCTGCTTTCACGAGCTGGTTGAGGCTGGTGGTCGCGGACGGAGCCGGATCTGGTTCCGGGCAGCCCGGAACGCCACCGTCGCCTCCCCCCCCAACGACCCCGACGGATCCGCCGGCGGATCCGACGACGCCACCGGAATCACCGACTCCTCCGACCGATCCCCAGCAGCCGCCGACCGAGCCTCCCACCGACGGTGGGCAGCCCCAATCCTCTGCGCCGGCAACGCCGGTTTGGGAATCCGTGTCTGATGTGGGAAATGCTCTCGAAGTGAGCCTTTCCTGGAGCGAATCCGCCGCGGGAGTGAGCGGATTCCGCGTGCAGCGCCGGACCCAGCAATCCAGCGGGGCGTGGGGCGAACCACTTGACCTGCTCAGCGGCGCTGGTGCAACGCGGATGGTGGACCGACCGGGAGTGGGCGTGCACGAATACCGGATCGCTGCGATCCGCGACGGCTTGGTCTCGGAGTACTCGCCCTGGAATCGGATCACGGTCCGGTCTGGAGTGCCCGAGATTCCCACCGCATTGGGTGTTGCGGATTCGGGCAACGGACGCGACGTCGAGCTGTCCTGGATCGACAACTCCTCCAACGAGACTGCGTTCCGCATCGAACGGATGACAGAGTCGGCGGGCGGCTCCTGGGGCGGGCTGAGCGTGCTGGCTGCGCCGGCGAACGCGACGCGTCTACCGGATAGCCCCGGGCCCGGATCACATCAGTACCGAATCGCCGCGGAGAATGGCACTTCGGGGTCCGACTTCTCGGCGTGGGTTGGCGTTACGGTGATCGTGCCCGCTCCGGCGATGCCCACAGGCTTCTCGGCGCTCGACGGGGGCAACGGGCGCGACGTGGAGCTTTCTTGGGTCGACGCCGCGACGAACGAATCCGGCTTCCGCATCGAGCGGCAGACCCTCGGCGGCGACGGCTCATGGGGATCCTCGACGGCCATCACCTCGCCGGCGGACTCCACACGCCTGAGCGATTCGCCGGGCATGGGGGTGCACCGGTATCGGATCGCGGCGGTGTCTGATCGCGCGACCTCCGATGTGACTTCCTGGAGCACGGTGGAGGTCCTGAATCCGGCCCCTTCCGCGCCCGGCGATCTGGTCGCCACGGATCTTGGGAACGGATTGGACGTGCAGGTAGCATGGATCGATCAATCCAGCAACGAGACCGGGTTCCGCATCGAACGGCAAACGCAGGACAGCGGCGGGGCATGGAGCGAATCGTCGATCATCGTGGCCGCGGCGGGCGCGACGCGCATCACGGACCGTCCGGGAGTGGGTTCCCATCGGTACCGGGTCGCCGCGGTCCGCAACGAGTTCATGTCCGAGTTCACGGTGTGGCAACCCTCGACCGTGGTATCGCCGCCTCCCTCCTCTCCCTCGGCGTTCGGAGCGAGCGACGCGGGCGATGGCAACAGCGTCAACCTCCGCTGGGTGGACGAGTCCCCGGATGAAACGGGATTCGTGATTGAGCGACAAACGCAGGCTGACAATCGAAACTGGATCGACAGCACGACCATGATCGCGGCGGACGTCAACGCGACGGGCCTGGTTGACCGTCCGGGCTCGGGCACACACAGGTACCGGATCGCCGCGCGGCGCGACAGCCGGTATTCGACGTACAGCGGATGGGTCCCGGTGGTGGTAGCTCCGCTGCCCCCGCCCGCGATTCCGGTCATCCTCTCCGTGGTGGATGCGGGGAACGGGCGCGATGTAAGGATGACGTGGACTGATGCGACCTCCGACGTGAGCGGTTTCCAGGTCGAGCGGCAATCCGTCACGACGGATGGTTCGTGGGGAACGACTGTGGCGTGGCTGGTCGAGGCGAGCGCGATGCAGTTGGTCGACGCCGCCGGCATCGGCACACATCGCTTCCGAGTGGCGGCGTCGCGAGGCAGCGCGACGTCGGCGTTCGCCGCGTGGAAAGAGGTCATCGTGCAGCCCGGTGCGCCGGATACTCCCACAGCACTCTCCGCGTCGGACGCGGGCAACGAGCTCGAGGTCGGCCTCTCGTGGCGTGACAACTCGTCGGATGAAACCGGGTTCTTGATCCAGCGCCAGACGCGTGACTCGACGGGGGCCTGGGGCCAGAAGGTCGAAATGGACGCTCCCGCGAACGCCACGCGATTCGTCGATGCGCCCGGCCTGGGTACTCACGAGTACCGCATCGCTTCAACGAACGCCGGGCGCTTGTCGGCCTATTCCGACTGGGTTGTCGTCTCCGTCACCGACGGCTGGACGCGGTTCACTCCCAGCACGGATACGCGGACTGTGTACGTGAGCAGTTCGACCGGCAACGACGCGAACAGCGGGCTGAGCGAAGCAAGCCCGATCCGCACTTTGGCGGCCGCCCGGGCCAAAGTCCGCCAGGGCTACCCGGATTGGGTGCTGCTCAAGTGCGGTGACACGTTCGTCGAGGCCGACATCGAGGTCTGGCGCGGCGGCCGTTCGCCGACCGAACCGGCGTTGTGGAGCAGTTACGGCACGGGCCCTCGGCCGATCGTTACTCCTACCGGCACCTGGCCGGGCATGGCGATCATGAGCAGCGGCAGCAACCTGGCGATCGTCGGTCTGCAGTTCACCGCGGCGAGCGGTGGGGGCGCCTCGGGCATCGTTCTGCTGGTCGGTTCGGAGGCCTATCAGAACCTGCTGATCGAGGACTGCTATATCGAGAAGTTCAAGGACAACATCAACATCCAGGGGCGCAACGGCGGCACGAACGTGGTTTCGAACGTGAAGATCCGGCGCTCGATCATCGTGGATGCGTACCCGCCGGGCGGCGCGCACTCCCAGGGAGCGTACATCAACTCGGTGGACGGGCTGTTGATCGAGGAGTGTGTCTTCGATCACAACGGATGGAAGAACTCGGATCGTTCGGACGCCACGATCTACAACCACAACCTGTACCTGGGAACGGAAAACTCCGGGAACACGATCGTCCGCAGGAACATCATCGCCCAGGCCTCTTCGCACGGACTTCAGCTCCGTGCGGGCGGCACGATCGAGGGGAACCTGTTCCTGCTGAATCCGATCGCGACGCAGCTGGGCGGCGGGGATCCCAACGCGGCGACGCACACCAACGGCGTCACCGGCACCGTGAGCGGGAACGTGGTTCTTTCGGGACTGGATATCAACGCCACGACGCCGCGAGGCTGGGGCATCCTGGCCTACAACATCGGAACGGCCGGCGCGGTGATCCGTGACAACATTGTGGCCCACAACTCGGCGCCGGGCGACACCAACGCGATGCCACTCTACATCGGGGCTGATACCTACGGCGGCGGCGTCGGCGCCAACAACATGCAGATCCGCGGCAATGTCTTCTATGACTGGAAGGGCGCGTGCGTCTTCCGGCCGGCCGCCACACCGCCGCCATCGCCGTCGGCGTTCTGCACCGTGAGCGGCATCGTGTTCGACTCGAATCAGGTGCAGATGCCCAGGGCGGCCAACACTACGTCCAACTGTGTTCGGGTCGACTTCGCCTCGACCTCGGCGGCGATCGCGTTCAACAACAACACCTACTGGACCAACCGCCCGGACGATCAACAGCTCAGGTACAACAACACGGCCATGAGCCTGAGTCAGTGGAGCTCCGCGACCGGTGACACCGGGTCCAGAGTCTCGCGGCTGACGTACGTCGATGCCGAGCGGACCATCGCGAGCTACAACCAGACCCTTGGTGGAGCCGCGGATACGGCGGCGTTTCTGGCCAGCGCTCGCCAGCAGCGGCGCTCCTTGTGGCGTGCGGAATACACCGCCGCGGCGGCGATCGCCCATATCCGCGAGGGATTTGTGGTGGTTCCCTGATGTTGAGTCGCCCGCGCCACTTGGTTGCAGTGGTCATTGGATGTGGGTCCATGCGTGTGGTCGACGGTGCGGCCATCATGCATCGACGCGACGCCTTGTTGGTGCGCCGTGGATGCGGGGCATTTCCGCGGTGACGATGAACTATCGTTCGCGTTGATCCGTGAGCGTCTTTCGATGCCCCGGAGCAGGGTCTCGATGCGTGATCGATTGGCACGCCGCCGCATAAGGCGTGCTTCTTCGTGGATCTTGGTGGGATGCGAAGGTCCGGTGTCCTGTTCGTGATGTGAATCTGTAGCCTGCTGATCGGAGCAGGGGATGGAGTCGAGCGTGGGCGCGTATGTCCCGCGGAAACCACGTCGGGCCGCTCGCCCGGATCGAGGTTCGTGCTCCCTCTCATGCAGCCGAGCGGTGTAGTTGAACTCTTCGAACCGACGCAGGCATGCGCGGCAACGTGTCGGCGAAAGTGAATTGATGATACAGGGACGGGCGATTCGACAGATCTTCGGGCGCGAAGCGATCAAGACCGCGCTCGGCGCGCTTCTGCGCTGGGAGCCCATGACCAGCCCTCAGGACGGGCTTTCGATCATCCTCGGTGTGCCGTGGGATTTGCGTCACCTGTTGGCGGTGAACCTGCGGTTCGTTGCGAAAACAGATCTCTCGCGGGTCCGCGACATTCACGTCGTGTTCGACCGCAGGCACCGTCCCGAGATGGAGAAGATCCGCGAGCAGGCCGTGCGTGCGTTCCCGGATCTTCCCCTGCGATTCCACTGGTATCCGGCTGTGTCGGGCTGGGTGGTGGAAAAGGTCCACGTCTCAACGTTCTACAACTCGATGAACACGGTGCTTGCGCTGGGCCGCTGCACCACCAAGTACGCGGTGTTGCACGACTTTGATCTCTACCCGCTCCGGGCCGACCATTTCACCTTGATCGCCGACACGATGCAACGGAACGGATGGCGATTCTCGGGGCACGAGCTGACGCACTTCGACGGCCTGGAGGACAAGGACAACCAGATCGGTACGTGGACGCTCGGAATCGACGTGGAGTGGCTCCGCGCTCATCACCGGCCCATCCGCTGCTTCCACCGCGTCACCACCCACCGCGGCCGGCAGTTCAATCTCGACCCGTTCGCGTGGCTGCAGTTCAGCACGCCGCTGCGCGGCCTGACGGAGGGGCTTGATCCGAGCAACTTCTGCCACGTCAAAAACCTGTGCAGCACGTACCTGAGGTTTCTCAAGAGAGCGCCCCTCAAGGTGGCGTGGCGGCTGCACTATCTCTGGTACCTGGAATCTCTGTCGGGCATGAGCGACCGACTGACGCAGGTGATCGGCGCGATGGACCATGCGGAATCGCCGGTCCTGTCGGTCGACAGGCTTCCCGCCGATTTCACGGGAGTCCATGTCACGTGCGCGAATGTGCTTCGCGGCGAGCTGATGAGCATGGAACGGGCGATCTTCGGCGCGCCGCGTGCGGAAGCGATCCGGTATGTGGACGCGTTCGAGCGATTCCTCTCACGATTCGGATCATCGCAGACTATTTTCAATGAAGACGGTTCGGTCGCGTGGGCACCACCTCCCAATGCCGGGGGGGTTGCCTGCGCCGCGGCTGCCGACGGGGCCGACATCGGAGCGGCCCGTTGAGCTCCAAGGGAAGAGTGCGCGAATGCGTCGATGCGGTGGCCGCCCGACTCGGCGTCCTGAGGTGGCTCCGGCATCGCGCCGCGGGCGGTGCGACCGTGCTGATGTACCACCGGGTGCTGCCGGAGGCTGACGTGGGGCGGTACTTCCAGGGTCTGGCGCTGACGCCGCGGGTGTTCGAGGATCAGGTGCGATGGCTGGTTCGGCACTTTACCGTGATGCCGGTGCGGGAGGCGTGGTCGTGCCTGAACCGGGGGGGGGCGCTGCCGTCCAAACCGATCGTCAGCATCAGTTTCGACGATGGCTATCGCGACAACTTCGATGTGGCCGCCGCCACCCTTGAGCGGCACGGCCTGCGCGGGACTTTCTTCGTGACCACCGACTTTGTGCTTGAGGGACGGATGTTCTGGTTCGATGTTGCCGCCGCGGCGTGGCGTAAGAACCCTGATGCGTTCGCCCGGGTTCTGTCGGATGTGCTGGGCAAGGTCGTCCACGCCGGCGAGATTGGAACTCTCGATGAAATGGTTGGGCGCTTGAAGCGGCTGGAGGGCGGCGTGCGCGCCGGGGTGATCGATCGGCTTGAGCGTGAACTGGGCCCGTTCCAGCCCGGTGAACTCGATCGCCCGATGGACGCCGAGATGCTCCGAACTCTGCACAGGCGAGGGCACGAGATCGGATCCCATACCCTCACCCATCCGATGCTGCCGCAGCTCGACGACGCGCGGTTGCGGGCCGAGTGTGCCGATTCCAAGGCCCGGTTGGAAGAATGCCTGGGCGCACCGGTTGTCGGACTGTGCTACCCCAACGGCAGCGTCGATTCCCGCGTCAGGAACGCGGCGAAGGCGGCGGGCTACGAGTACGCCTGCACTACTCGGCCGGGGCTGAACAGAAGCGATGTCGACGCCCTGCTCCTTCATCGGAATCACGCCAGTGCCGAGAGCGTGACGGACGCACGAGGGGGGCACCACGGTCCCTCGTTCGCGGCGGTCGTCGTCGGCTTTCACGCGCTGGCTCACGCGTGTGCTCGTGGGCTCAAGCGGCGTGGTCGTGCGTCGGTCCTGTCACGGTAGTTTCACAGAACCAACTTATGATCAACTGGAATAATCAGCGAGTTCTCATCACCGGCGCCGGCGGGTTCATCGGATCGCACCTGACGGAGCGATTGCTTGCCCTGGGTGCGAACGTCACCGCGCTTCTTCACTACGACTCCCGTCCGGACCGCGGAAACCTGGAGCTGATCGCGCCCGACCTGCTCGAGCGCCTGACGGTTCTGAGCGGGGATATCTGCGACCCGTTCTACATGCAGGACGCCGTCAAGGGGCAGGATATCGTCTTTCATCTCGCCGCCCTGATACCCATTCCGTACAGCTACAGGGCGCCCGCGTCGTACATCGCCACAAACGTTCAGGGGACGCTCAACGTGTGCGAGGCCGTGAAGCGTGCGGGCGTGGCGCGGCTGGTCCATACGTCAACCAGCGAGTCCTACGGCACGGCCCTGCGCCCTTCGATCGATGAGGACCATCCGCTCCAGGCCCAATCGCCTTACGCGGCGAGCAAGATCGCGGCCGACAAGCTGGTCGAGAGCTACTGCCGCTCGTTCTCTCTGCCCGCCGCGACGATCAGGCCGTTCAATACATTCGGGCCTCGCCAGTCCGCCAGAGCGGTGATCCCGACCATCCTCTCCCAGCTCTTGAGCGGAGCAAAGAGCATGAGGCTGGGATCGCTCGATCCCGCGAGGGACTTCCTGTTCGTTGAGGACACGGTCGAGGGATTCCTGGCGGTGGCGGCGAGCGATGCGTGCGTCGGCTGCGTCACCAACGTCGGGACCGGCAAGGCGGTGACGATCGGCGAACTCGCGGAACTGGCGATGCAGCTCGTGGGGCGGCGGATCGAAATCCTGACCGACGATCAGCGCAAGCGTCCGCAGAACAGCGAGGTGATGAACCTCATCTGCAACGCTTCGGCCGCCGCGGCCAGGTGCGGTTGGACGCCCCGCGTGAGCCTGCGGGACGGATTGATGAAAGTGATCGAGTTCATCCGCGCGAACCCGCAGCGGTTCCGCCCAGAGGAGTACACGGTGTGATACGCGATGCCACGGTTGTGATTCTGGCGGGCGGTAAGGGCACCCGGCTGGCGCCGTACACCACGGTCTTTCCCAAGCCGATGATGCCGGTGGGCGACCTGCCGATCCTCGAGATCGTGCTATGCCAGTTGCGGCATTACGGCTTTAGAAATGTCGTGATCTCGGTCGGGCATCTCGCGGAACTGCTCCGTGCCTTCTTTGGCGACGGATCCAAGTGGGGCTTGAACATCCGGTACGTGACCGAAGACCAGCCGCTGGGAACGATGGGGCCGCTCAAGCTCGTGTCGGGGCTCACCAAGCCGTTCATCGTGATGAACGGCGATCTGCTCACGGATATCGATTATTCCACTTTGTACGACTACCACCAGTCACACGGTCACGAAGCAACGGTGTCCGTCGTGCCCCGGACGATCCAGGTTTCGCTGGGCGTGCTCGAATACGACGTTACGCAGCAACTGACGGGGTTCAGGGAGAAGCCCACGACGACGTACCACGCGAGTATGGGTATCTACGTGTTCAATCCATCGATCCTTGGCCTGATCCCCGAGGGAAAGTACTACGGATTCGACCACCTGATGCTCGACATGCTCGCGGCGCGTCGGACCGTGAAGGTTCGCCCGTTCGACGGGCTCTGGCTCGACATCGGACGCCCGGAGGACTACGCCGTGGCGAACGAGACGATGCAGAATCAACGAGGCCGCCTCCTGCCCGGCGGCGGCGGGACAGGAGCAAACTGATGCAATGGCGAGTCCCCCTGTTCGAACCGGACTTCGGCCCCATCGAGATGGAAGCGGTCATGCAACCGCTGCGCGACCAGTGGATCACGATGGGTGAGACGACCGCCCGCCTAGAGGCGAAGTTCGCGGAACGCTGCGGCGTCAAGCACGCGATCGCGATCAACAACTGCACCGCGGCGCTGCACCTGGCGATGATCGGGGCGGGCGTCGGACCGGGTGACGAGGTCATCGTGCCGACCCTCACGTTCGTGGCCACGGCGAACGCGGTGCGCTACGTCGGCGCCGAGCCCGTCTTCTGCGATTCGGCGGGTCCTCACAACCTGAACATCGACGTCGAGCAGATCACCGAACGCATCACGCCGCGGACGAAGGCGGTGATTGTGGTTCACTACGCCGGCTTCCCGGTAAACATGCCGCGTGTCCTGGAGATTGCCAGAACGCACGGGCTGGTGGTGGTTGAGGATTGCGCCCACGCGCTCTTCTCAACGCTGCAAGGGCGGGCGTGCGGATCCTGGGGAGTTCTGGGCTGCTTCAGCTTCTTCGGGAACAAGAACATCACCTGCGGCGAGGGTGGCATGCTGACCACCAACGACGACGATCTCGCCGCGCGCATGAAGAACATGCGTTCCCACGGCATGACGACCGTCACACTGGATCGCTTCAAGGGCCGCGCCTTTAGCTACGACGTGATCGCTCACGGCTACAACTACCGCATGGAAGACCTGCGCAGCGCCGTCGCGCTCGCGCAGTTGGGGCGGTTGGACGGATTTCTGGCAGAACGCCAGCGCGTGAGGGATCGATACCAGGAGCTTCTCGCCGGATCGCCGGTGACGGTTCCGGACTTTGACTGGGAACGAATCCGAGCTCCCCAGGATCGGATGGGCCATCACATCATGCCGGTGCTGCTGCCCTCCGGGGTCGACCGAGCAAAGATCACGGACCGGCTAAAAGAAGCGGGCGTTCAATCTTCATTTCACTATCCGCCAGTACATCGCTTCACAGCGTTCGCCGGTTGCTCTCTGGGGCGCGGCTCGTTGGCACGCACAGAGGCGCTGGCGGCGCGGGAACTGACCCTTCCGATGTTCCCGACGCTCACCAACGAGCAGGTCGGGCTCGTGTGCGGCGCGCTTCTTGAAGCCGTCGAACGGGCGACCGCATGAGCGAGGTTGATCCGGCGATGGGCGTGGGGCAGGTCATCGGCTCTTTCGGGGGCGGGGGCGCTCAGCGCCTCGCGTACAACCTCGCGGTGGGGCTGGGTGAACGGGGCATGCGCTCGTACGCCATCGCGCTGCGCAGCGCCGGGCACTACGCGGACGCTCCGCCCGACAGCGTCAAGGTCGTGTCGTTGGAGTCACGCGGGCGAGGGGCGCTCGGGATCATCCCGTCGATGCTCCGCCTCAGAAGACTGGTGAGCCGTGAAGGGATCCGGGTTCTGCATGTTCACGGCACGTCGTCGCTCCCGTTCGTGATCCTGGCGACGGCGGGGCTGCGGCCCAGGGTTGCCGTGGCCTTCACCTGGCAGGATTCCGAGCGGGTGCTCTCCGAGACGGGCGTGCGTCGCCGCGTGCTGATCTGGGCCCTGCGAAGGTGCCGGAGCGTTTCGGGTTCATGCAGGAAAGTGGCGGATCAACTCGTCCGCGGGGCGGGTCTCAGCGATGTGGGCATCTTTCATGGGGGCGTCCCCGCTACACCGCCTCCCGGTCCCAGAGACGCCGACGCGCCGACAATCCTGTGGCTGGGAAGGATGGTGCCCTCCAAGGACCCTCAGATCCTCGTGCGGGCTTGCGCCAAGCTGCGTGAGGAAGGACTCCGCTTCTCGGCGGTCCTGGTCGGCAAGCCAATTGCGTCCACACAATGGTACTTCGAACAGACCCGGGATCTGATCCGGCAATCCGGGTTGGAGGGTACGGTGTCGGCGCCCGGATTCGTGCCCGACGCGGAGATGGCGACGATCGTTGCAACCGCTCAGATCGGCGTGCAGAGTTCACACACAGAGGGCATGAGCATCGCGCTCATGGAGCAGATGATGGCCGGCCTGGCGATCGTGGCGACCGGTGTCGGCGACACGCCCGTCGCGATCCGGCACGAACAGAACGGGCTGCTGGTGGCTCCACAGGACGAAACGCAGCTCACCTCCTCATTGCGAAGGCTCATCACTGATAGTCGGTTGCGGGAGCGCCTCGCGGCCGCGGCAAGAGCCGAGGCTGTGAACCAATACAGCATCGAGGCGATGACGCAACGGGCCATGCAGGAATACACCCGAATTGTGCCGAATGCTCGATGAACTCATCGAACTCCATGCCCGCGGTGGACCGCACTGCCCGGCCCCTGATCTAAGAACGCGGAACAACGCTGGCGAACCCAGGTCATGATCGGAAACGAAACGAACCAGAACGTGGTCATGATACATCCCGGCAATGGGTCGGCGCCCGGGCCGTTGCCCGGGGCCGCTCCGACGCGATACGTCGTTTCCGAGTCCGTCGGCGAGCAGGCGTTCCTCTCGCTGCGCGAGGAGTGGGATGATCTCTGGCGTGCGAGCGTGGACGCGACGCAGTTTCAACTTTGGCAATGGCAGTATCTTTATTGGAAGCACATTACCCCGGCGGCCGTACCCAGAATACTGACCCTCCGCGACGGGTCGGGCAGGTGCTGCGCGATCGGCGCGTTCGCGCGTACCCGTGACAAGATTACCGGCGTGCCCTCGTTCGGCTTCATCGGCGGGGATCGCGCCGACTACCACATGTTTCTCTCGCGTCCCGATGTGCCCGACGCCGAAGGCGTTGTGATGCTGGAGGACGCGCTCAAGCGATACGGGAAAGCGTCTTCGTTCCTGAGTTTGTCGTGCGTACCGGCCGATTCCTGGACCGGACGTGCACTGCAGTCCGTTCAATCTGTTGGGACGTCCGAGGATGGTCTGGCGGAGTTTTCGAGGTCCGAGACGCTGGCGGTGGCGCTCCCCGGCAGCGTCGACGAATACATGGAGGGGCTCAGCCCGCGGATGCGCAGGCACGTCGGTTACGACCGTCGGCGGCTGTACAAGGAGTACGCGGTTGATTTCCGTGTTCACGGAACACCCGAGGAGTTCGATGATGTGATCGGTCAGATCGAAGCGGTAGACATCGCCCGCTGGGGCGCGGCGAGCATGTACCGCAGCAAGTCCAAGCGGGCGTTCGAAACGGCGATTATCCGGGAACTGTGCAATATCGGTGCGATGCGGATCTTCATGCTGCGGCTCGACGGGAGCCCCTGCGCCTACGTGCGAGGCACGCTGGTCCGCGGAGTGCTTGAAGTTGACCGCATCGCGTACGACCCGTCCGTTCCCGCGAAGTTGAGCGTCGGGAAGGTCGCCAATGTGCTGGCGATCGAGGCGTGCATCGAGCGGGGGATTCGTCGGTTCGATCTCACGCGAGGCGGCGAGTCGTACAAACTCTCTCTCGGTGCCGAACCGCGGGAATGTCTCAACCTCAAGCTCCAGCGCAGCGCGTTGGATCGGCTCTTTCAGAAGATTGGGAAGCGGCTCATACGCGCCGCACGCCGTCAGGACTGGTTGATGGATGCGTACCGGAAGTACCTTCGTTAGCACGGAGAGTGATGGCAAACCGGGTACAACCGGGCGGCCTGATGACGGTGTCCATCGGCATCTTGAGGAGCGGTACGGACTACGGCGACGCCGGCTGTTGTCGGACGCCGTTGATCGATGCGGGTTGGGTCAGGGTCGCGGCCGGCGTTCTGCGGATTACCGCTGTGCCGTTTGGCGATGTTCCGGGCTCCCGCCGCGTGTGTGGGCATATTGCGGCGGCTGGTCATGACTGAGCTTTCCCGTCCAGAGGCGGCGGCGATGGATGTACCCGGCGCCGAGCCTGCGCGCGCCGAGCGTTCGGGCCTCCGCAGCCGCGCGTTGCGCGGGTCAGGGTGGACCGGGGCGGAGTACCTGTTCGCCACGGTGCTGCGGTTCGGATCGAATCTCCTGCTGGCGCACGTGCTTGTGCCCGAGGCGTTTGCACTCACTGCGCTCGCATCGATCGTGCTCCAGGCGCTGCAGATGTTCTCAGACATCGGGGTGGGGCCGGCGATCGTCCAGAGCCGCCGGGGTGACGACCCCGCGTTCCTGAACACCGCGTGGACCATTCAGGTTGTTCGCGGATTCATTCTCTGGCTTGCAACTTGTATCCTGGCATGGCCGGCCGCCCATTTCTATGCAACGCCCGAGCTTCGATGGGTGATCCCCGCGTGCGGGCTGTCGTTCATCACCACGGGTCTGCAATCCACCGCGCTGCAGACCCGGGCCCGCGACATCGACCTGGGGACCATCACATTCCTGGGGTTGGGGGAGTCGCTCATCAGGACACTGGTCACCGTTGTGTGGGCACTGCTGTGGCCGTCGGTGTGGGCGATGATCGGCGGCGCCACGGTCGCGTACACGCTCTTCATGATCTCATCCCACTTTCTCCTGCACGGAGTACGCAACCGCTTCGCGTGGGATGCCGACGCCGCGAAATACATCCTCGGGTTCGGGCGATGGGTGTTCGCCAGCACGATGGTGACTTTTCTGGCGATGCAGACCGACCGCCTGATCCTCGGCAAGGTGGTGCCCATGAGCGTTCTGGGGGTGTACAGCATCGCGTACACCCTGAGCAGGCTCCCCCTCGATATCGGCCAACGCCTCGCGGGCCAGGTTCAGTTCCCCGCCATCGCCGAAGTGTTCCGCCGCGATCCGGGTCAACTGAACCAGAAGCTGCGTGAGTCACGTCGTCTCATACTCGCGTTGTCTCAGTTCGGCATTCTCGGCATCATCATCTGTTCACCCTGGTTCTTTAATATTCTGTACGATGCGAGATACTCGGACGCCGCGTTGTTCTGCCCCCTGTTGGCCGGTGCGCTGTGGTTCGCCATCCTCCAGGCGTCGGCCGACCGTGCGCTGCTCGCGGTGGGCGACGCCCGCAGTCTGGCGATCAGCAACGGCACGAACTTCGTCGTTACGGTGATCGGCTGCCTCGCGGGACACCGGCTGGCGGGGGTGCCGGGGTTCATCGTCGGTTGCGGACTGGGCAACCTCGCCGGTCATGCCATGGTGGTCGTCCGTCTGACCCGGCACGGTCTGGCGATTCTGCGCCAGGATCTGATCTTCACGGGGCTGGTCGTCGCCGTGGCGTGCATCTCGAGCGTGCTTCCCCGAGTCCTTTTGCCGACCGCTTCGCAGCAGGCAGGAACGATCGTCCTGGGGGCGCTCGGGCTGATGCTGTCCGGTTGGTGCATGATGAGCAACGCCATGCCGTTTATTGAGGGGCCGGCGAAGCGGATACTCGCCAGAATCAGCGGTCGTGTGGTCGCGGCGGGTGTGGTCGGCGGCAGCCGCAAGGAATGAACGCGCTCGTTCCAATAGCGATCTACGGCTGGGTGCCCGCGGTGGTCGTGCTGTTCGCCTTCCTGCCGGCGCGGCGGGCGGTCCTGTGGTCGTTCATGGTGGCATGGATGTTCCTTCCCATGGCCCGCTTTCGGCTCGCGGAGGGAATACCGGAAATCACCAAGATGTCCGTCACGTGCGTGAGCGCGCTGCTGGGCACGGTGCTCTTCGATCTACCCCGCTTCGGACGGTTTGCGTTCAGCCTCTGGGACATCCCGATGCTCGTCTGGATTCTCGTGCCACTTCCCTCGGCGCTCGCGGCGGGGTACGGCCCGTACGAGGGGGTGTCGGGTGTGTTCAGCCAGACGGTGACCTGGGGTTTGCCGTATTTCATCGGTCGCCTGTACTTCAACGACCTCGACGGGTTACGCGAGCTGGCGGTGACGATGTTCATCGGCGGATTGGTGTACGTTCCGCTCGTCTTGTTCGAAGCCAGGATGAGCCCGGTGTTGCACTCTTGGGTGTACGGCTTTCATCAGCACCAGTTCGCCCAGTCGCGGCGCGGCGATGGGTGGCGGCCGACCGTGTTCATGCAGCACGGCTTGGCGGTGGCGATGTTCATGGGCACGGCCGCCGTGTGCGGCATCTGGCTTTGGACGGCGGGGAAGATGCGCGTGTTCAAGGGCGTGCCGATGTGGTTGCTGGTGTGCGTTCTTTTCGGCGTCAGCGCGGTGTGCCGTTCGATGTACGCGCTGATGCTCATGCTCCTGGGAACAGCGGCGCTGTTCGTCGGGCGGCTGCTGAACACCCGCCTGATTCTCGCGGGAGTTCTCACGATCGCGCCGTTGTACGTGCTGGCGCGGACCGTGGGGGGCTGGGACGCCCAGTTGCTCCGGGACGTTTCCGCGCTGATCGGCGACGGCCGCGACGACAGCCTGGCAGTTCGTCTCGACAGCGAAGACGTGTGCTGGCGATTCATGCGATCAAGGTCGATATTCGGCGATGGACGGATGGACCGGTTGATGCTCAGGGAGGCGGACGGGCATAGGTTCACTCCGGACGGGCTGTGGCTGATCGCGTTGACGAAGAACGGCGTCGTCGGGGTCGTGGCGCTGTTCGCGGCCTTGCTCGTACCGCCGGCCCTGCTCTTGCGCAGAGCAGCCGCCCGGGTCCTGCTCGGGCGCGAGTTCGTCGGCGCGATGGTTCTGGCAACGGTGCTCGCGTTGTACACCATGGACAACCTGCTCAACGCGATGCTGAACCCGATCTACTTGCTGGGCGCCGGCGGCCTGGTGGGCATGTTGGCGCGTCCGTACGCGACGAACCGAGCCCGCGTACAACCGGTGATCGTGAACGCGAGGGGAGTGGCCTAAAACCGCGGATCCACTGGCGACCACGATGAGAAGTGCCATCGCGAACATGCAGGACCAGCCCGGGGCCGGTCCGGGAGAGGTGAGTCTTGCTGCCGGCGGCAAGCAACTTGATGCTCGTTTCTCCGGATATGACCGGTTGGACGTGCTCGATGGATGGCGGGCGATCAGCATTCTGCTCGTCATGGCGACGCACATGTTGCCGTTGGGCCCGAAGTGGATGGACCTGAACTCCACGGCCGGACCGGCGGGCATGTCTCTGTTCTTCACGTTGTCGGGATTCCTGATCACCGTTACGCTGCACAAGCACGGGGGAGTTCTTCCGTTCCTGGTGCGACGGCTGTTCCGTATCGTCCCTCTGGCGGTTGTGGGTTCTTCGCTGATCCTCATCCTGCAAGCCGCGCCGTTCCGGGCCTACCCGCCGCTCTGGTTCTATTACTGGAACTACTTCCCGACTTCGGAAGATGTCAAGCATGTCAGTCACTTCTGGAGTCTGTGCGTTGAGATGCACTTTTACCTGTTCGTGGGGCTGCTGGTGGGCGCGTGCGGGCGTCGGGGGTTCCTGCTGCTCCCGTTGCTCGCTGTGGCGGTGACGGCTTGGCGAGCAGTCGACGGCGTGTACATCGGGATTGCGACGCACCGGCGGGTCGACGAGATCCTCGCCGGCGCGACATTGGCGCTGTGTCTCCTTGGCGCACTCGGGCGACCCGGAGAGGTGATGTTGACGGTGCTTCGGCGCATTCCGTTCATGGCGATACTGATCGCATTCGGGGTGTCTTGCCATCCGGCGTCGGGGCCGGTTCAGTACTTTCGTCCGTACTTGGGCACGGCGGTTATCGGCTCGACGCTCGTTGCCCCCGGATTGCATTCCCAATGGCTACGCTTGAAAGTGCTGCGGTACGTCGCCGACGTTTCGTACGCTCTCTACGTTGTTCACCCGGCGAGCATGATGGGCTGGATGGGATCGGGCGACACGGTGGTTCGCTACCTGAAGCGACCGCTTTGTTTCGCCTTGACATTCGCGCTGGCGCATGTTTCGACATTCTACTTTGAGCGTCCGCTGACCGAGCTGGGAAAGCGAATTTCGAAGGCGATGATCAGGCCGAGCGATACGGAAGGTCGAGTTGTCGGAAATACGGCCGGAGCGGTGAGCGCCGGCCCAGGGCCGTCGGGTGGGTAACCACGCCGACCACGGATTGAAGCCCATGAACTGGCGAATAACTCCTATCTACGACCGAACCGGTTCCCCGAGATCTGTCGCTTGGCGGAGAGTTGGGCGGGGCTCGGCGCCTTCCGGTGGCGCAACACCGGGGGCCTCGACGGATGCCACTTGGCGCTGTTCCATGGTGATGACGGCCACGCGCCGGGACCGGTCTCCAACCTTGAACGAGTCCCGGCCGGGCGCGAGGAGCCGCCGCGCGGCCCCCGGCCCGGAAGAGGTGATGGCCCGATGATCGCGCACGCAGACGTGCCGATCGGCGAACACCAGACGCCCTCCGCGGAGTCCTTGTGCGAAGTACTCCGCGGTGCGCCTTTCTGGCGTCCCGGGTATCGACTGGAGGAGATCGCGCAGGAAGTCAGGGTGCCCGATGCGACGTCGAAGTTCAACCTCCGGGAAGAGTCCGGACGGTGCATCGCGTGCGCCATCGCCGGGTACGCCGCGGCGGGGTTGGTGGTGGCGCGAGCCGCCAAGCGGTCGCACGAAATTCAAAGCCTTCTGTCGCGTGAAACGCGCGGTGCTGTGTTACCCCCGTTCTATCAAGCCGAATCCGGCGGTCTGGTGGTGGCATGCTATGAATGGCGCGATCCGATGCCCGGCGGAGTGTTCGGGTTGATTCGTCGCCGGAGAGTTCGGCACAGCCTGTTCCGTTGGCTCCGCATGGTCGCGGGCCAATCCATCGGCGGCGTGTCCATCGCTGACGTCAGGTTTCGAGAATGCCTGTTGGTCGTGGCGTCCGAGGGTGAGTTCTCGTTGGCGATGCGGAAGGCGGCGGAGCACGCCATCGAGCGGCTCGACGCCAAGGTGTGGTCGCCGCAGCATCAGATCGATCACAACGACCTGTGGTCGGGAAACGTCCGACTGTCGGGCACTGGGTCGCACGGCGATTGGTCATTCTCGCTCATCGACTGGGCGGATTCCAACCCGCGAGGTTTCGGGATGTACGATCTGGTCCGGTTGTCCAGTTCCTTCGGCTTGTCGACAGCAAGACTCGCGCGGGAAGTCCGCTCTCATTGCAGCGCGAAGGGCTGTTCTGAAATCGACGCCATGGGGATGCTCCTTGCATCGATCGGGCACCTGGGCACGAACTTGAGGTGCTTCCCCAGTGAGCGGTTCGTCGCGGTGGCTGAGCGGTGCTTCCGAACGCTTTCGGCGATCGGTGTTCAAGGATGATTGCAGAATCACCTTCGCAACTGCTCCGGGACAACTACCGGTGCCCGGCGACGGGCGCCGCGTTGCGGTGGAGTGGGGATGTGGCGACGACGAGCGATGGCTCCGTGTTTTACCCGGTGCGGGACGGCTGCCCCGATTTCCGAGTTCGCCGCGACGCCCCGGATGATGCTGAAGTTGTTCAGGTGCGCCGGGCCTTGGCGAGCGCCCGCCGCGTCGGCTGGAGTGCGGCGATCGATGAGGTGTACATCCCCGGCACCAAAGGACACACGTACATCACGCAGGATTCAAGGGCGGGGTTTCTGGGTCTGTTGCCCATGACAGGTGATTCCGTCGTTCTCGAAATTGGTTGCAGCATGGGGCAGCACACCGCGGCGATCGCGGGCCGATGCGCCGCGGTCTATGCAATCGACGTGGTGTTGGAACAGTCCCAGTTCACCGCGGCGCGGTGCACGCAGCAGGGAATTCACAACGTGAGCGTCGCGTGCGGCGGGGACGATTCTCGGCTGCCCTACCGCGAGGGCATGTTTGATGTCGTGATCATGAATCTGGTGCTGGAATGGTGCGCTTCCCGATCCCCGGAACCGCACCACGTTGTGCATCATCGGATGCTCCGCGAGATCGCGAGAGTCACCAAGCGCGGGGGCGTGTTGTTCCTGACAACCAAGAACCGTTATTCACTCAGGCTGCTCCTCGGCGGGCGCGACGAGCACGCGCACGGGCTCAGGTTCGGCAGCGCCTTGCCCAGGGCGGTGCTCGACCGGCTTCTACGACATTACAAACTCGGGAGAGCACGCGGCTGGTTGCATTCCTACAGCGAGCTCCGCGGCTTGATCATGCACGCGGGATTCTCAACGCCAAAGTCGTTCTGGGCCGCTCCCGACATGAGGTATCCGAGGCACTATGTTCCGACTGATCCGCAGTCGGTCCGCGGCGAGATCCGAAGAAGTGGGAAAGAGCTGGGAACCGGACGGATCTACGGCACGCTATTACCCAGGCTACCGGCGCGGATGATCAAGTACCTGACGCCGGGACTGACCTTTGTCGCAGGGCGTTTGGACGAGTAAAGCCATGACCAATCGGGCGACTCGGCTCCGACATCTTCATTCTTCTCTTTGCGGCGGGCCCGGGTCCGACCTCGGTGGATGCCGCAGCACCATGCGTCGTAACCTCGCTGATCGCGCCGGATCGGGAACGATTCCCATGGGAGATTCTGGCGTCGTTGGACCATTTACAACGGATCGATCGGACCGGTAATCCGAATGTCCCGGCGAACCGGACTGGTCGAGCAGCATGTCCGAACCTCCCACACCGATTCCGACTGAAGATCACCGAACTCTGGGCGTTGTCGTGATCGGACGCAACGAGGGCGAGAGGCTTGTTCGATGCCTTGAGAGCGTCCGGGGTCGAGGAGGAGTTGTTTACGTGGATTCGGGAAGCACCGATGGAAGTGTGGACACAGCCAGTCGCCTCGGTGCGGAGGTGATCCGGCTGGACATGTCCAAACCATTCACCGCGGCGAGGGCGAGAAACGCCGGTTTCACCAGGCTCAGGGAACTCAATCCGAGCGTGAGGTACGTGCAGTTCGTCGATGGTGATTGCGAGGTGCGTGAAGGTTGGCTCTCTGCCGGAGTCGCCGCACTGGAAGCACAGCCCGGAGTGGCGGTTGTCTGTGGCCGTCTGCGCGAGCGCCACCCAGAGCATTCGATCTACAACCGCATGTGCGATTTCGGCTGGGACTACCCGATCGGAGAGATCGCCTCCTGCGGCGGTGTAGCGATGTATCTCGCGGAGTGTTACGTCGCGGCCGGAGGATTCAACGAATCGCTGATCGCCGGCGAGGAGTTCGAGTTGTGCTCCAGATTCCGTCGTGCGGGCGGTCGAGTTGTCCGAGTTGATTGCGAAATGGCGTGGCACGACGTGGGAATCACGAGGTTCGGCCAGTGGTGGAGGCGTGCTGTCCGGTCGGGGTTCGGGGCGGCCGAAGGGTGGTTTCTGTACGACTCGGCGACAGGCGCGGAGCTGCGACGACGCACGCTGCGCGCCGCTTTCTGGGGCGGCCTCATCCCCGCGCTGTTGGTGGCGTCTCTGGCGATCGCGATCTGGTCCCGGTTGGGCTGGTTTCTTGCAGGTGGGCTGATGAGCCTGTGGGCTCTGAACTTCGTGCGGCTCTTCACCCGCGAACTGACGCGACGGCACCGTTGGCGAGACGCGATGGCCATTGCGGCATTCTCCGTTATCGGCAAGTTCGCCGAGTTGCGCGGCGTCATTGAGTACTGGCAACGACGGCTGAGCGGGTCCCGGGCCCGCTTGATCGAGTACCGGGGCAGTTGAATGACGGGACCCGCTCACATCATGCCCATCGCGTACCTCAACTCAGAATACCCGAGCCTTTCGCACACGTTCATCGAGCGCGAGATCCGCGCGCTGCGGGCTCTTGGATTTCGTATCTATCCCTTTTCCGCCAGACCGGCCACGGCAACCGGTCGTTCCGGAGATTCAAATCAGGCCGCCGCGGCGGAAACGGTTGCGCTCCAGACCCGGCCGGCAGCGATGCTCAGTCGCGCTATTCTGGCGGCCGTGCGTTTCCCTGCGGGCTGCGTTCGCGCCGTCGTCGCGTCTCAGCGATTGTCGCCGCCCGGCGTTGCGGCCCGGGTGCGGCACCTGGCCTACGCGGTGCAGGGCATGATCCTTGCGACGCACCTGCGACGGCTCGGTATCGACCATGTCCATGTGCACATGGCCAACAACGGGGCCGCGATCGCAATGATGGCGTGTGAGTGCGACCACCGCCTCACCTACAGCCTGTCGATACACGGCTCCGCGGAGTTCTTCCACGTCGATTCGTGGACGCTGGCCCCGAAGGTCGAAGGCGCCGCCTTCGTGAGGTGCATTTCACACTTCTGCAGGGCTCAGATCATGACGTGGGTCTCCACCGATTGCTGGAACCGCCTGAGCATCGTTCATTGCGGTATCGACCCCCAGGTCTACGCCCCGCGCCCGCCCCGCGCGCCCGGTCCGCTGCGCCTCCTGACCGTCGGCCGGATGCACCCCATCAAAGGCTACAACGTGTTGCTGGACGCCTGCAGACATCTGGCGGATGAGGGGCTGGCGTTCGAACTGACCATGGTCGGCGACGGTCCGATGATGAACCATCTTCAGACGTCGATCGATCGATTGCGGCTGAACGAACGAGTGCGGCTGGTAGGCCCCGTGGCCCAGGAGCACATTCAGTCTTACTTTGATCACGCGGACGCGATGGTCGTGAGCAGTTTCATGGAAGGTGTCCCGGTCGTGCTGATGGAAGCAATGGCGAAAGAACTCGGTGTCGTCTCCACCCGCGTGGGCGGCATCGGCGAACTCGTGGAGCACGCAACGAGCGGCTTTCTGGTGGACGCGGGTTCGGCCCTGTCGCTCGCCGCTGGAATCAGGTCCTACGCAGCCGATCCGGACCTGTGCCGCGTGCACGGCGCCGCGGGCCGTCGGCGAGTGCTGGGCGAGTTCCATATCGACGGCACGGGCGCGGGCATGGCGGAGCTGTTCCAGAGGCACGGGGTGGCGACGAAGATCGAGAGCGCGGTATGAGGGGCTTCTCGGGAAAGACAATCTGCGTGACCGGGGGCGCCGGGTTCATCGGCTCTCACCTCGCCGATGCTCTGGTCGCGGCCGGCGCGCGGGTCACGGTGCTGGACGATCTCAGCACCGGCCGACTCGACAATCTCGCGGCGGTCAAGGACAGCATCCGCTTCGTGCAAGGGTCGCTGCTCGAACCATCGCGACTTGCTGAGGCTGTCGGCGGGGCAGCGATCGTCTTCCATCTGGCCGCGTACGTCTCGGCGCCCGGATCGGTGAGGGAACCGTTCGAGTGTCACGAGATCAACACCACGGGCACAATGCGGCTTCTCGAGGAGTGCCGGCGGCAGCGCACTTCACGCGTCGTGTTCGCCTCGTCCGCCGCCGTGTACGGCGACAGCGAGGTCTCTCCCAAATCTGAGCGCGAGCCGATGCTGCCCTGCTCGGTCTACGCGCAGAGCAAGGCGGCGGGCGAACATCTGCTGCGGGTGTGGAGTCACTGCCACGGACTTAGGGCCGTGAGCCTGCGCTTTTTCAACGTCTTTGGTCCGCGCCAAACAGCCGGTTCCGCGTATTCCGCGGCCATCGCCGCCTTTGCAGATGCGCTGCTCCGGGGCAGACCGGTCACGATCTTTGGGGAAGGCAACCAGACAAGAGACTTTGTTCCGGTGTCGAACGTGGTGCAGTGCCTGATGCGCGCGGCGATGTGGGAAGGCCCCGCCGCGGGTGAAGCGTTCAATGTCGGTCTGGGTCGGGCGATTTCCATCCGCGATGTTTCGACGATCATGGCGAACATCGTGGGGAGTGATCAGGAGCCGGTGTTCCTTCCGGCACGCCCCGGCGATGTGCAGCATTCTTGCGCGGATATCGGAGCCGCGAGGCGGGTGCTGGGGTACGAACCGACCGATTCGGTTGAGGCCGGGCTGCGAGAAACGCTTGCGTGGTGCCGCGAAGCGATGGGGTCATTGCGATGACAATGGTGTTTGGGCCGAGCTACTTATGTTCTCGAGTTCAAGCCGCACTCGCGGCACGGGGTGGATTCTCACTCCGCGTGCAGTCGTCCGGATCAGGGTTCGGGGCTGTCCCGGAAAGAAAGGAACGTCTCCGGACCGGCCGATACCGGAATGAACACGAAGCATCACGCGCCGTCCCACTTGGGCGTGCGCCTTCGCTCGAGACGATGCTTGCTGACTTGGCCCTCAGACCGCGATCCGCATCATGACGCACCGCCGATACGCCATCATCGCCCCCGGCCGCAACGAAGCCAAGTTCATGCGCCGAACCTTGGACAGCCTCATCGCGCAGAGCGTGAGGCCCGCGATGGTCGTAGTTGTGGATGATGGATCGACCGACGAATCCCCCGCGATTCTCGCGGAATACGCCGCCAAGCACGATTGGATCCGGGTCGTTACCCGCAAGGACCGAGGCACTCGGAGCGTCGGGCCCGGTGTGATCGAGGCTTTCTACGCCGGTCTCGGCACGATCAAGCTCGATGACTACGACTACGTCTGCAAGCTCGACCTGGACCTTGTGCTTCCGCAGCGGTACTTCGAACTCCTGATGCAACGCATGGAGGCTAACCCGCGGTTAGGATGCCTTTCCGGCAGAGCCTACTACCCCGGTCCATCGAACGCAGCCGAGGACTTTGCCGGCGAACTGATCCCAGAGGCCATCGGTGATGAAGTGACCGTCGGAGCGAGCAAGTTCTACCGTGTTGCTTGTTTCAAGCAGATCGGCGGGTTCGTCCGTCAGGTCATGTGGGACGGCATCGACTGCCATCGGGCCCGAATGCTCGGATGGCAGGTCGGAAGCACCCCAGAGCCCGAAGCGAGATTCATTCACCTCCGCCCGATGGGTTCGAGCCACGGGAACATCTGGAAAGGCCGCAAGCGACATGGATTCGGTCAGTGGTTCATGGGCACCGGCCTGCTCTTCATGACCGCCTCTGCCATCTATCGCCTGCCGCGCCAGCCCGTGTTCGTGGGAAGTCTTGCCATCTATCTGGGGTACCTGGAGAGCATGATGAAGAGGCTTCCGCGGTACGGCGACGCCGGATTCCGCCGATTCCTTCGCAGATATCAACTCGAAAGCCTGGTCCTGGGCAAGAACCGTGCCGCCGCTCGTGCGGAGGCCCGATCATCACACCATTGGAACCCGAACTCGCCGGGCGAGTTCGAGATTCCCCCTTCGCAAGGGGACGCCGGGCGGCAGATCGCCGCACCGAGTGCTCCCCGATCACCTTAATTACCCCGAGCATCCGCATGAACACCTTCGAACAGCTCAAATCACGCTTTGCATCCGGCGATGCGCTGATCGGCATCATCGGTTTGGGTTACGTCGGCCTTCCCCTAGCGCACACCCTCCACGCGGGCGGATTCCGCGTGCTGGGCTTTGATATCGATCCCACCAAGATCGATGCGCTCGCGCAGGGCAAGAGCTACCTCAAGCACCTGGGCCCGGAGATCACCACCGAGCTTTCTCAAAGCAAGCGATTCTCGGCGACCACCGAGTTCTCGCGGCTCGGCGAGCCCGACGCGATCATCGTCTGTGTTCCCACGCCCCTGGGGCGGCACCAGGAACCGGACATGTCCTATGTCATCAACTCCTCCCGCGACATCGGCCGGGCGCTTCGTCGCGGACAGCTCGTCGTGCTCGAGTCCACCACGTATCCGGGCACCACGCGCGATGACATGCTGCCGGCGATGCTCGACGCCCGCCCAAAGGGCGCCGAACCTCTCGTTTGCGGAGAGGATTTCTTCGTGGCGTTCAGCCCCGAACGCGAGGACCCGGGCCGGAAATCGCACAACACCAGGACCACGCCCAAGCTCGTCGGTGGTTTGGACGCGCAGTCCACGCAACTCGCCGCGGCGATGTACGCTCGGGGCATCCAGCATGTTGTCCCCGTCTCTTCCGCGGAAGTTGCCGAGGCGGCGAAGATCCTGGAGAACACCTTCCGGGCGATCAACATCGCACTGGTGAACGAACTCAAGCTGGTGCTCACACCGATGGGCATCGATGTCTGGGAGGTCATCGAAGCCGCGGCCACCAAGCCCTTCGGCTACATGCCCTTCTACCCCGGCCCGGGACTCGGCGGGCACTGCATCCCGATCGATCCGTTCTATCTTACCTGGAAGGCTCGCGAGGTCGGCCAGTACACCCGCTTTATCGAGCTTGCCGGCGAGATCAACACCAAGATGCCGCACTACGTGGTGGACCGCACGGCCGCCGCCCTTAACGACGACGGCAAGGCCGTGAAGGGGGCGAAGGTGCTGGTCGTGGGGCTCGCGTACAAGCCCAATGTTGACGATGTTCGTGAGACCCCCGCTGCGGAGATCATCGACCTTCTGGAAGACATCGGCGCCGACGTCTCGTATCACGATCCGCTGGTGCCTAGGTTCCCCCACATGCGGCGGCACAAGCGCGACATGCAGTCGGTGGCGATCACTCCCGCGGCGCTCGGATCGTTCGACTGCGTCATCATCGTGACCAACCACGACGTCGTCGACTACCGGGCGATCGCCACGCACGCAAGTCTCGTTGTTGACACTCGCAACGCGATGCGGAACCTGAACGGGCTGGGGGCCCGGATCGTCAAGGCCTGATACGACGCTGAGCATGCTTCAGTCGGTTGAACTACTCGGAGTTCCGATCCACAGCCTGACGCTGGAGGGCGCCGCGGAGCACATCGTTCATGCGGCCAAAGCCGGCGCCGGTGGGTGGGTCGTTACGCCCAACCTGGACATCCTGCGGCGGGCATTCAACGACCCCGGTTTCAGACGGATGTACGACGCTACCACCTTGCGGCTGGCCGACGGCATGCCGCTGGTCTGGGCGAGTAGATTAAAAAGGACACCGCTGCCCGAACGGGCCGCGGGATCAGATCTCATCTTCGAGCTCGCCGATCACGCGGCGAAAGCCGGGGTCTCGATGTATCTCATCGGTGGAAACCCAGGAACGGCCGATAAGACTTCCGCGCGCCTTCGAGAGCTGTACCCATCGCTGAAGATCGCGGGGATCGAATGTCCTGAGGTGGGCTTCGAGCGGGATGAAGCCCACGTACAGTCCATGGTCGCGCGTGTGGGTGCGACCGAGGCTGGAATTGTCTTAGTGGCTCTGGGATGCCCTAAGCAAGAAGCCCTGATCGAGCGGATGAGGCCCCAACTTCCTCGAACGTGGTTCGTCGGTGTGGGAATCACATTTAGTTTCGTCGCCGGCGAGGTGCACCGAGCCCCGGTGTGGATGCGGCGTACGGGAATTGAGTGGATGCACAGGTTGGTTCAGGAACCTCGGCGGCTCGCCCGCAGGTACTTGATAGACGGGCTGCCCTTCGCCGTAAGGCTGCTGGCGACCTCCGCGCTCCAGGGGCTGGCCCGACCGGCCGGTCAGGTTGAGTCTCGGCGTGCCCGATAGTGGGATTGAACTCAAAAGTGCGTGATCTCCTTGACCCAAACCGTTCCATCCCCTGATCTGGCGAATCGCGGCGGCCCGCGGTCGGTGCCGCCCATCGCCGCCGAACTGGGCGGCGTGGTGCTGCTGGCCGGCGCCGTGCGCCAATCACTCTTGTCAAAAGCCGCGGGCAGATCACGGATGGACCTTCCTTTCCATGGCGGTCGCACCATCGGCTCGCTGTGGTTTGAGCGCATCGAAGAACTCCGCCGCGGCTTGGAAAGACCAGATCTACCGCTCTTCCTCGCGACCAACACCATCGCCGGCGTGCCGGCTGATGCCGGGTCATGGGCCTGCACTCGGGTGTGTCTGGATTCCGAGGAGCCCCGTGGATCCGGCGGCGCCCTGCGGGACATTGTCCTCGATCTGCCCCAGGGAAGCCGCGTGCTTGTCGCGCCCGGTCACGCGATTCTCATGGAATCGCTCGGCGACGTGCTGCCGGATCTGGCGGTACCGGACGCCGATGCCGTGGTTCACACCACCGCGGACGGAACCCCGACAGGGATCTTCATGCTGCGCCGCGAGTCGCTCGCGGCCCTGCCCGCAAAAGGGTTTGTCGATCTGAAAGAACAAGGTCTTCCCGCCATCGCACGCCACCACGATGTGCGGGTTGTGGCTACATCTCACGCGCCGCCCTTACCCATCCGAACGCTGGATGATTACATCGAATCCCTTCGCACGACCGCTCCGGGTCAATCGCCGCAGGACGCCTCTTCGGCGACGGACTGGCGCTTGCGGTTTTCGCTGGCCGAGCGCGGCGCTCAGGTGGATCCAACTTCCCGACTGCACGACTCGGTGGTGCTCTCCGGTGGTGCGGTGAAAAAGGACGCGGTTCTGGTCCGGTCACTGGTGGGACCCGGCGGCGTGGTCGACGCAGGCCGATCGGTGTTTGACGAGTTCGTGACCCGGCCGGAGGAGAAATGAACGGCGCCGCACCCCGCAACCACGCCGAGGAAGGGTCGGTCTTCACCAGCCGCCCGCTGCTGCTGGTCTGGCTGTCGTTGTTCGTCGCCGCTGTCTGGTGCATGCGGGTCACGTGGAGCGACCTGCTCACGATCGCCAGCCGCGACGAAGAGCAGAGCCACATCATCCTTGTGCCGTTCATCGCGTTGTGGCTGGCGTGGGTCAGGCGCGTGCGATTGCGTCACCTGCACCCCCGGGGCACGCTCTTTGGCGTGATGATCATGCTGATGGGGTGGGCGGCCTCTTATATCGGATACTATCACGCAATTCAGTCGGCCTGGCACGCGGGGGCGGTCATCGTCATCATCGGCGTCGCCGTGACCGGCCTGGGAATCAACACCCTGCTGCGGCTTTTCCCGGCGTTCGCCGTTTCGGTCTTCGCGGTGCCCACGCCCGGCACCATCCGCCACGCCATCTCAGGCCCGCTCCAGACCGCCAGCGCCGCCATCACCCAGGTGATTCTGGAGTCCTTCGGCGTGCCCGTCGAGCGGTCCATGAACCTGCTCAATCTCAACGGGCACGACATCGCCGTCGCCGAAGCCTGCAACGGCATGCGCATGGTGCTCGCACTCATCCTGGTTTCGTACGCCTTTGCGTTCAGCCTTCCGCTCAGGCCCTACGCCCGGGTGCTTGTCCTGGTTCTCAGCCCCGTCGCCGCGATCTTCTGCAACATCGTCCGCCTCCTTCCGACCGTGCTGTTGTACGGGTACGCCCCCATCCGCGTCGCCGACGCGTTCCACGATATCAGCGGGTGGCTCATGTTGCCCGTGGCATTCCTGCTGCTGCGGGGTATTTACTCCGTGCTCGGGTGGGCCCAGATCCCGGTGACCCGGTTCAACCTCTCGTACCAGTAGTTCACGCGCTTTCTTCACTCCGTCATGACCTCGCTCGTTCGTCATCTCCCGCTGATCTTCGCCGTTCTGGTCATCGTGGCCATGCAGTTCGAAACGCGCGGGCGCCCCTCCGCGGCCGATGCCAAGCAGTTCCACATCGAGGCCGCGAAGGTGATCGAAGCCATCCCTTCAAAGTTCGATTCCTGGGAAGGCGTGGACATCCCCGTGCCCGCCTCCGCGCAGGCGTTGCTGCGGCCCAACGCGATGCTGAGCAGACGCTACACCAATAACAAATCCGGCGAACAGGTGAGCATGATGCTCGTGCAGTGCCGCGATACCAGGGACATGGCCGGCCACTACCCGCCCATCTGTTACCCCGGGCTGGGCTGGGTGGAAAGGGAGCGCGGCAAAGTTGATCTCGATGTAGGAGGCAGGGCGATCCAGGCAATGAGGTACGAGTTCGATCAACGACTCTTCGATGAGTACAAGACTCTCGTGGTGTACAACTTCTTCGCTGTTCCCGGGCAGGGCCTGCCGATCGACATGGCGGCGATCCGTCAGGCCGGTTCGGAATACGCGTCCCGCCCATTCGGCGCGGCTCAGATCCAGGTGGTGTTCGCCCGCCGACGCCCCGAAGTCGAAGAGAAATCGCTGGTGGAGAGCCTGCTCGCTCCGCTCGGTCCGGCGCTTGATGTGCTGAGCAATCCGGAATGGAGGCGGCGATGAGTTCCGATGGTTCGATGGTGATGTACTCCGATTCTGGCGGAGCGTCCGTCCCCGGCTACAGGATGCACCCGGAGGAGCAGCGTCCGCCGAACCTTTTGCTCGTGGTGCACCGGCACCTGCGCGGGCGCTACCTCATCACGATCCTGCTCAGCCTGATCGGCGGCCTCGGTGGCGCGGCGGCGGGGTACCTATTACCCCAGCCCAAGTTCCGGGCCGAGGGGATGATCCGCGTTCAGCCCGTCATGCCGCGCGTGCTATACCAGAGCGAAGAATCCACACTGCAGCCCATGTTCGCGAGTTTCGTCAGCACCCAGGCAAGCCTGCTCCAGCACAGCCGCGTGCAACTGAAGGCGATGAGCAGCGCGGCGTGGCGAGAACTTGGACGGCCGCAGGACGCGCTCGCGGAAGAGAAGTTCCGCAGGCAACTGAGCGTCCGAACGGGCAGGGAGACGCCCGAACTGATCTTCGTCGAGTTCTCTGACGAGAACGCCAAGGCAGCGCTGGTCGCGGTTCAGGAAGTCATACGGGCTTACCAGGAACTATTCGGGGGCGCAGAGTCCAAGAGCGTGCGTGAGATGCAGATCAGCCTCCTCACCACGCGTAAGCAGACGCTCGAGGCCCAGATGCGAGATCTGGAGAACCGGCTCCGGGCGGCTTCCGCGGAGTTCGAAACCACCGACCTGACCCGGCTCAGCGACCACTACCTCACCCAGTCGCTGGCGTTCGACAGCCGGGTTGCGGACCTCACGATGAAGTTGACCGAGGCGGGCATTGATCCGGCTTCGCTCGCGGCCGACGCTGCCGTCACGGACGAATCTCAAGCGGGGCCCTCTCAACCCCCCACACCGGAACAACAGGCGGTCTCGGACCCGGCCATGGCCAAACTCCTGAGCGATCGGGATCTGCTCCGCCGCGAGATTGACCGCCTCAAAGGCCTGTATAAGGAAGATCACCGGGTTGTGCAGAGAGTGCAGAAGGAGTACGACTCGGTGGTGGCCGCCATCGAGGAACGGTCCCTTCAATGGGCCGAGCCGTCCCCGGCGTCGAGCCAGCAGGGGAACTCGCAGGCCGCGCCCAGCCGACAGGAACTCATCAACAGCTACCTCCGCCTTAGGCATCAGGCCGACATGTACCGTGCCAAGGCCCAGGCCGTGGAAAAGGCTCGGGGACAGATGAACGACATCTCCCGGGACGTCAAGAGCACCCAGGACCTTCTGGATGAAGTGAACAAACGGCTGGATCAGATCGGCGTTGAATCAAAGGTCCAGGATCGCATCGGTCGGATCGAAGTGATCCTCCCGGATGCTCCCCCCTCGACGCCCAACGACGATCCACGGATGAAACTTACGGCGATGGGGCTGCTGGTGGGCGGCGGCGGCCCGCTGTTCCTCATGTTCCTGGTGGGAATGCTCGACAGTCGTTTCCGCTTCTCCGATCAAACCTCGGACGCGGGGGTCTCCGCAGACCTGCTCGGAGTGCTGCCGCATCTTCCAAACTCGAAGGCGGATCCCGAGCAGGTGGCCGCCGCGGTCCACACTGTTCACCATATACGCACCCGGCTCAAGATCGCCGATCCGTCAAGGAGGGTCTTCGCGATCACCAGCCCGGTATCCGGTGACGGCAAGACAACGCTCGCGCTGTCGTTGGCCATCTCGCACGTCGCGGCGGGGTCCAGGACGCTGCTGGTTGACTTTGATCTGGTGGGACGCGGCCTGACCCGGAGACTGGGGGTCGAGGGCGACCACGGCATTGCACATTACCTCGTCTTCCCGGGCGCGGAGCTACCCAGCCGGCCCACGCCTGTGCCCGGTCTGACGTTGCTCCCGGCCGGACGCGACGACTCCCTGTTGCTCAACCGCGTGACACCGGAGATGTTCACGTCACTGCTCTCCGATCTCAAAGGGGCGTATGACGTGATTGTCGTCGATTCCGGCCCGATCCTGGGAAGCCTCGAGGCCAACATCTGCGCGGCGGTCGCCGACGCCGTGATTTTGGTGGTCGGACGCGGCATGCGGGTCGACCGCGTCAAGGAAGCGATCGGTCACCTGAGAAACTTGGGCGCGCGCGTGGCCGGAGTGGTGTTCAACCGGGCCAACTCCGCCGATTTCAACCGCTCCAGCGTGGCGAGTGTTTCCGCGAGGTCTGTGCGGAGCCCCGATCAGCCCAGGGCGGGCGCGGCGAAAGCCCCGCCACCGGGCGCCGATGCGTTCGACTCCCTCGCCCGAAGCATGACTCAGGATCTGTACAACTCGGGCCACGAATCATGAACGGTGAGGAGACTATCTGGGGGCTCACGCCCACGCAAGTACACGACCGATTTTGGGCTTCTCGGGGCGTGCAGGTCGTCCGCCCGGGAGAGCCGTCGGCCATCGTCCCGCTCGCGGAGTTGTACCTGCTCCTGTCGCCCGGCGCGCTCGCGATTTTCCGTCCCGCGCGACTGCTCGACGCCATGTCCTGGGTCGATCCGGACATCCTGGCTGTCCGCCTCCATGACCCCGGACGCGGCGAATACGCCGAGAGCGTCCGCGCCGACGCCAACGGGAGATTCCTTCGCTTCGAGCGTCAATACGGCGGGATGGACTCAAAGGTCCTGAAAGTCGGCCTGACTTCCGATCCCGAGGTTGTGCGGATCTGGCAGGCCGCCCCGGATCCGCTCACCGGATGGAGGCGTTTGCGTTCCAGCATCCGCCGATCCGCCCGCTACTCCGCCAAGCTGCAGGGGCGGTTCTTCAACGCCGACCGGCCGGGTGAATCCGCGCGCTTCCTGCGGGAGATCGTCCGTCGGTGGAGACGGCCCGACGCCGTCATCGACGGCATCCGCCAGATCGGCGACGGCATCTGGGCCCACGAGAGCGGGTGGACCACCCCGCCCCCCGCGTGCCGCGGCCCGCTCTGGATCGGCGCCGGGCGGACCATTTCGGGCGACACGGTGGCCGTCGGCCCGGCGGTGCTTTTGGACGATGCCGCCAAGCGTCCGCCCGCGCCCCCGATCCAGTGGCTGGAGATCGAACCCCTCCAGGAGTCTCTCGCCGCGGCCCAGACTCCCGTCATCGTCAAGCGACCGTTCAAACGACCCTTTGACATCCTGTTCTCATTGATCGTGCTCGCATTCACCCTGCCGCTGTATCCGCTGATCGCGCTGGTGATCGTGCTCGAGGACGGGCTGCCCATCTTCTTCAGCCATCAGCGAGAGACCATCGGCGGACGAACCTTCGGCTGCATGAAGTTCCGCTCGATGCGCAAGGACGCGGACATCATCAAGTCGCGGCTCGCGGCGTCCAACCGCGCGGACGGCCCACAGTTCTTCATCCCCGATGATCCTCGTCTCACCCGGGTGGGCCGGGTTCTCCGCAACTTCCAGTTGGACGAGCTTCCCCAGTTTATCAACGTGCTTCTGGGAGACATGTCTGTTGTGGGGCCCAGGCCCAGCCCCTTCAAAGAGAATCAGTACTGCCCCGCGTGGCGCGAGGCGAGGCTGAGCGTCCGTCCCGGAGTGACCGGGCTTTGGCAGATCCGCCGGACACGCGCCGAGGGAACTGATTTTCAGGAGTGGATCAAGTATGATATTGAGTACGTTGAGCGGGAATCATTCCGGCTTGATTTCATGATCATCTGGAAGACTATCTTTCTGGTCATTCGAAAGGTCAATCGTCTATGATGCTCAAGCCCAAGGCCGCCAGGCGCCTCATCCTTGTCGGCGTGGTGATCGTCCTGGGGATCCTGGCGATTACGCTCCTGTTCGGCGTCCGCAGATGGCAGAACGAGCGGAGAACCAATCAACTCCGGGTCGACGGCATGGCCGCGTTCGCCAAGGCGGACTATCCGGGAACCATCCTGAACCTGTCGAAACTGCTCCGCCGAACCCCGCAGGACCGTGAGGCGTGGCTCGCGTTGGCGCAGGCCAGGGAAAACGTCGAGGAATCGGGCGGCAAGCACCTGGCGATGGCCGCCGGGGCCTACTCGCGGGCCTGGACGCTCGACGAATCTGACACCAAGACCGGCCGCAAGCTTTTGAGGCTGTACAACGAGATCGGTCAGGCTGTCGAAGCGCGTGATCTGGCGGTCAGGCTACGGCCCGCGAATCTCGACGCGGTCAACCAGACGCACGTGGATGTACTTCTGGAGGAGGCCGCCGCGAGGATCGCCCTCAAAGCGTTCGACGCCACGCTCGAACAACTCACCCGGCGGTTGACGGAGATTGACCCGGCGGGCTACCGCGCCGCCGCGTTGCGGGTGGAATGCCTGCTGGGATCCGGCCGTCCCGACGAAGCGCTCACGTTCGCGAATGAAAAGCGTGCTTCGCTCGCCGCCGACCCGACGTTCGAGTTTCTGCAGCAGTTCGTCCTTCTGAAGACGGGAAAGATACCCGACGCCGGCGCGATGCTCGCTTCGATCTGCAAGGTCGCCGGTCTCGACGCCAAGACCGCCAAGAGAACTCAGGAGCCCGTGTACACAGATCCAGCCTTTGCCGGGCAGTTGGTCTCGCTGTTCGACACGATCGGGCTGTACGGACACTCGGTGCTCGTACTCAACGACGCCGCGACGAGGCTCCACGATCCGATGTCTATGCGCCTGCTGGCGCGGCGATACTGGTACTCCGGCCTGGCGTCGCTGATCGTTTCGCAGGCCGCCCCCGGCCCATCCTCTTCCGCCGCGGGAGTCAGCGAACTTCTCGCTTTCAAGGCGCTCGCGCTCCGCGACCTCAACCGCGTACCGGAAGCGGTCGCGGTGCTCGCAGAGTTGAACACCCGCAAAGGCGATTACGCCGCGGCGGCGTGGAGCCGGGTGCTCCCGACGGTGCTGGAGAAACTCGAGGACAAGGAATCGCTCGACCGCCTCGACATTGCGATCAAGGAACACCCCGCAGAACCGGTCTTCGCGTACCTCCGCGGCGAGGTTCTGCTCCGGCTCGGGCGCTCCGATCAGGCACGCGAAACCTGGGCCGGGGTCTACTCCTCCAATCTCGCCGTCGGCTGGACGGGGCCCGCGATCAGGATCGTCGAAACGTTGCTGGACGAGGGCCGCACCGAAGAAGGGCTCAAGGCCTCCGAGAGGGCGTCCGCTCAGTTCCGATCGAACCCTGCGGTCAACCTCGTCTCGATCCGGGCGCAGGCAATGTCGATCGAGTCGGGCCGTTTGGGCGGATCACCCGAGGAGATGCTCCGCAGCATCGACGCGAGCCTTGAGCAGATTTCAAAGATCGAATCTCCGGATCTGTTGGTCCGGGCCCGCCGGATGCTCCTGCCCGCCCGCGTCACGCTGCTGGTGCGCCTGAATCGCAAGCAGGATGCGATCACCGTGGTCGAACGTGAGACCGCCGATCCCGGGTTTGCCGATCCCGACCTCACATCCCGACTCGCCCGAGTGAGCGCCCGCCTGGGCCTGGGGCTGGAGTCCGGCGCGCTCGGCAGGGCCATGGCGGCCGGCATGCCGGGCGCCGACCTTCAGAGCCGCGCGGTGCTGCTGTGGCTTTCCGGCAAGCCGGACGAGGCGATCCGGATGGTGGATAGCGCTCTTGAGTCAGCCCCGGCTCCTGAGAAGGAAGCCGCGGCGATTGTCCGCGCCAACGTGCACGACCTGTTGGACCGGCCCGACGCCCTCGACGTTTGGAAACAGACGCTGGCAGAATACCGCCAGTCCCGCGCCGCCTACCTGGCCGCCATCCGATCCCGGTCGGCGGCCGCGCACCTGGAGTTCGTCGAGCAAATCGCCGCACGTCTCACGGAACTAGGATGCTCCGACCCCGATCGTCCGTCCTCGGATGTGCGTCTCGCACGCGCTCGGGCGTCGCTCGCCTCGAGTAAGAGCCCGGCGCAGCGGGCCGAAGCGATCGCGATGTTCAAGGCGATCTCGGTTGACTTTCCCGATCGCCAGGAGATCCGCGAAAGTCTCATCGACGCGATGTTGATGGAGGATCTCGAAAGGAACATCAAGCCGGACCTTGACGGCGCTGTCGAGCAGCTCAAGGCGATCGGGGCCGAATCCGCAGACCGGGCCGTGTATGTCCTGAAGGTCGCCGATGTGCTCCGCAAGCAGGGACGGGCTTCAGACGCCGTCAAGGAGCTCGCGAGCCTCTCGATCGACCCGAACGTGCAGGCATCGCTGCGTCTGGACGCCGTCGATCGGCTGTCCGAGCTGGGAGCGTTCGAACCAGCTCTCCGCGGCGTCGATTCCCTCATACCTCAATCCGGCCCCGTTCCGGCGAACATTCTCTTCCGGCGTGCAGCGCTGCTCGGTTCACTCCGTCGAGACCGCGAGTCGCTGGCCGTGTACCACGATCTGCTCGATCAGCCGATCAAGGACGCTCGTCTCATCGCTTCGGTCGCGGCCTCACTGAAGGCGATGGGCGACTCCGCCGGCCTCGCCAAGGCGATGGCCAAGCTCAATGATCCATCGATTGATCCCAAGGAGCGAGCGCTCGCGCGAGCCTCGCTGGCATCGGGCGCCGATGACAAGTCGGCTCTGGAGGAGTTCACCCGCGCTTGCGAGCTCGCGCCCGGGGATCCTCAGGTCTGGTCCGCGCTCGTCAAGCACCATCTCCGTCGGAACGAACTGGCCGAGGCGCAGGCCGCCGTGCTCCGTGCCCTCAAGCAGATACCCGACAACCCCGAACTCGAAGTGCTCCACCAGCAGGTGCTCATCGCCGGCCAGTCCGAGGAAACCGCTGACCTGACGCCGTTGGCGGATGCGCTCGCCAGGAACCCCTCGACCGCTCGCCGCGCCGAAGCGATCCGCGCCGTCGCCGCCGCCCGGAGCAGCAAGCAACTGGGCGATCGCTCCGCCCTCGTCCGTCTCGCCGATGAGTTCGTCGACGACTCGACCACCCAGTTGTTCGTCGCCCGGCGGTTGATGGAGTCCGATCCGCCGCAGGTGGCGGACGCGGCTCGCATCATGAGGCGGGCCGCCGCCAGGTACGCCGCGGACGCCGAGGTCCAGCAACAAGCCGCTCGCACGCTGATGGGGGCGGGTGATTGGGAGGCCGCGCTCGCCGCCGCCACCACCTGGAGGGCGTTGGAGCGAAGCCCCTCTTCTGATCTCGCGGTGGCCGAATCGCTGCTGGCCCTCGGACGCGCTCGCCAGTCGCTCGAATCGGTGCGAGACGCAAAGCTGCCGGCGAGAATCGAACCCACCGACGCCCTCGCCATGGGCCTGTTGAACGTCCGGTTCCGCGCCAACCTCATGCTCTCCAACGCCGCCGCGGCGTCGCAGGTCATCCAGCCCTACTTGCGCGATTCCGCCGTCGTCCGAACCCGCATCGCGCTCCCGGCTGTCGCCGCGCTGGCCAAGGACGCCGCCGAGGTGAAGGACCTTCTGCGGGTGATCACCCAGGCGTGCGACAAGGACTCCGAAGACGAACAACTCGCGATCGTCAGGGCTTGGAGCACCGCGGCGTCCCGCTTGCGCCCCGCGACCGCCGAACTCCTGAAGGAAGCCGGCGCCGTCTCCGCCGCTCTCTGCCAGGCCAAACCATCAGCCAAGACGCTCGAAGCCCACGCCCGTGTGCTGCAACGCATGGGAGATTTGCCCGCGGCTCTCTCCGCCGCACGTCAGGCCGCGGCGATGTCGCCCGACGCGCCCGCGGCCCTCATCGCCGTGTCGCAGATCGTCGTCGCTTCCCACGGCGACCCGGCAGAGGCGGTGTCGAACGCGCAGCGTGCCGTCGCCGTAACTTCCGGCGGGGTCAGTGCACTCAACACGCTTCTCAACGCCCGCGTCTATCTGTTCTTGTCCCTCCAGAGCAAGGGTGATGCGGAAGCGCGCCGGGCAGCGCGCCGTGACGCGCTCGAGGTGCTCCAGCAACTCGCCTCGAAGACAATCTCCGACTATCGAATCGTCTTCGAGATGGCGAACTGCGCCGAGCAACTCGAGGACATCCCGGCCGCGATCGGTCTCTACGAACGCGTCCTCGCCATGCCCGGCGGTCCGAGCGGCCTCGACCTCGCCGCGACCAAGAACAACCTGGCGTTCCTGCTCCTGGATCAGAACCGCACCGGCACTCCCGGCGAGGCGCTCTTCCGCGCCAAGTCGCTCGCCGAAGACGCTGTTCGTCTCTCCGACCTTGCCACCTTCTACGAAACGCTCGGATCGATCAACGCGAGGTTGGCCGACCGGCCCGCCGCCATCGCCGCGTACCGCAGGGCCCTGGACACCGACGCGTCGCAACTGGCCGCGGCGGTGGGCCTCGCCGGTCTCCTCGCGGAAGGATCCCAGCCCGAGCGGGAGGAGGCCGCAAAGATCATCGAACGAGTCGGCACGGAAGTGTCAAAGGGCGCCGTTCTGCAGCCTCAACGGTCCGAACAGTTCAATCAGATCAGGAAATCCCTGTCCGCTCGGTGATCCAATGCTCCCGCGACGCGCCGTGGCAGCGCGAGATCTCAGACCCCGCTGATTGTCCGACGAACTCCGTGCACCCCTTGTTGAATGACGCCGAGACAGCTCGGGCCCCGATGCAACTCTCGAAGAAAGACAAGCAGTGACGCCGCACGAGAAATTCGCGTCGGCCAGATACTTCGGGTCACTCGACGCCCTGCGGTGCATCGCCATCGTGGGGGTGATCTGGCAGCACACCCGGCCCGTGCCGCCCGAGATGCTTCCCTTCACCGACATCGGTGCGTCGGGAGTGGCGTTGTTCTTCGTGCTGAGCGGATTCCTCATCACGAGCCTGCTGCGCAGGGAAGAGGCCGCCGCGGGCTCCATCAACCTGCGTCATTTCTACGCCAGGCGGGCGCTGCGCATCTTTCCCCTGTATTTCGCCGTGCTCGGCATCTACACGCTGCTGGTGTTCCTGCGGGAGCACGACTCTTCCGGGCATCTCAACGCCGCCGGCCGGCTGTTCGTTCACAACCTCCCGTATTACGCCACCTACACGAACAACTGGTTCGTCGATCTCATGCTCAATGAGGACGGGGAGCGCCGTGTCATCTTCGTGTTCGCCTGGAGCCTCGCCACCGAAGAGCAGTTCTACGCCTTCTGGCCGCCGGTGCTCCGATACCTTCCGCGGCGGATCGCGGTGGGGTGGCTGTTGGCCGTCATGGCCATCGACCTGGTCTTGACATTCTGGTTCGGTCCCATCGAACAGCCGCGCACGCTCATCGAGCGACTGGTAAGAATCGGGCAGAGCCCGGCGACCGAGATCTGCATCGGCGTGCTCTGGGCCATGGCTCTTAGCAAGCCGCGGAGCTTCGAGCGTCTCTGGGCCGTGGTCGGGCGCAAATGGAGTTCCCCGTTCTTCGCGGCCCTTTCCCTGGGCATCGCGATGTGGCCGTGGGGCGACACGCCGTTGTGGTATCTGTTGCAATCGATCGTCTTTGGTTTCTTCGTGGCCTCGTGCGTCATCCGCGAGGACCACGGCATCTCCCGTCCGCTCAAGTTCCCTGTCCTTGCTCGAGTCGGCGTGGTGTCCTACGGCATGTACATGCTGCACATGCTCGCCGTCAACGCCGTTCGCGTCGGCACGCTCAAGGTCGGCATGACCAGCAAGCCGCTGATCTTCGTCCTGTCTGTACTGCTGACGTACCTGATGGCCGAGGCGAGCTACCGCTTTTTCGAGCAGCGCTTTCTGCGCCTCAAATCGCGCTTCATGAGCCCGGCGTCGCGCCCATCCGTGCCGCGCCAGGCCCATCCCTCACACTCCTGAAGTGGGCTCCGAGGCCTTGCGTCGCGGCGTCGAGTGATCGACGTGGCCGACGGCGCGCTCAGGGGCGACGTTGCCACCATGCGCACGAAGCTCCGGTTCAGCCCGCGGCTGGCCCGGCGCCACCCGCCGTACCCTGCGCCCATCGCACCGAAGCCGCACAAGCCGCGTCGTTCGCGGTCGACCATTCGCTGGGCCCCGCTGGCGCTCCTGATCATCATCGCGCTGCTCCAACTCGCGTCGATTCCCTTCTACGCCGGTTCATCACTCGGCCCCCGCGCGTCGTGGCGATTCGAGCACGGGCGTATCACCTTCACCCGCAACGACACGCTCAACCCCGAGCCCTTCTACGTCGCCCTCAACTCCGAGGGTCTGCGCTGGTCCTTTGAAGCACGCAGATATTCAGCGACCCACTGGTTCATGACCGTTCCGCTCTGGTTTCCGTTCCTCCTCACCGCCGCGTGGGCCTGGCGCTATCGCCGTCGCCGCGGTGCCAGCAACGCGTGCGCTTCCTGCGGCTACCCCCTCGCGGGTCTCACTCCCGGCTCCTCATGCCCCGAGTGCGGAAGCTCCTCCGCCCGCGGCGTCCCATAAACACCCGCCGCGTTGGAATTAACGTGGATTCGTCCCCGCCGATGCTCGGCTGCACCGCACATCGCTCTACCCTCGACTCCTCGTGCTCACGGCGCTCGCGTTCGCGAGTACGCTCCAGGTTCTTTGCTGCTGTCTCACGTCGTTCTCTCAAAAGGGCGCTTGTGGTGCCAACCGAATCAGCATTCTGTCTTTCAGCCCTGTCGCTGGGCTCTCAGGATCTCCGCATGAAACACCCGAACGGTCTATCCCCGTGCTCATCCCTCATACCCGCTGGTCGCTCCGGCGTTCCGCTCTTGCTGGCGATGCTCGCTTCCACATTCGCGACTACCGCCGCTCACGCTCAATGGTCGGCCACGATCCTGCGTGCTCCCAGCACCGACTCGCATTCCACCGCGACCTGCGTGTGGGGAAATCGCCAGGCCGGGTATTACGATGACGGCTACTCCCATCCCGTCATGTGGAACGGAACGCTGGCCTCCATGACGCCCCTCGCCGAGCCCGGACCGGATTCCGGCGCCCAGGTGTACGGCATCGATGAGCACTCGGCTGTCGGCAACGGGTACATCCGCACATCCGACACTGATGGTTACTACGCCGGGCTGCTCTGGAACGCCGCGGGCGATCAGGTCGTTCAACTCGTCGCCCCGGACGGCTTCGAGCCCGAGGTGAACGGTGTATCCGGGAATACGCAGGTGGGTCGAGTCAACGTCGGCGATTCGACTGTTCCCTGCCTGTGGCACGGCACCACAGACTCGTGGACCAATCTCCTGCCCGATGGATTCCTGGGCGGCGAGTGCACCTCCGTCGACGGCAATCAGCAGGCCGGCGCCGTCTATGACGCCGTCAGTGAGCAGGCGTGCATCTGGTCAGGCACCGCCGCGTCCTTCGTGTCGTTGCATCCCGCGGCGTGGTATGGCTCCGTCGCGAACGGCATCTCCAACGGTCAGCAGGCCGGCGAGGTGTACAACGAGGAAGGCTCTCACGCCGCTTTCTGGAACGGTACCGCGGCGTCCTTTGTCGACCTTCATCCGGCCGGTGCTACTCGGTCCGCTGCGAGCGGCATCAGCCTGGGCCGAATCGCGGGTGAAATCAGCTTGCCCAACGGCCAAGATCACGCCGCCTACTGGGCCAGCGCCACGGCGGAGTCTTTCGTCGATCTGCACACGTACCTGCCCGCCGAGTACGAGTACTCCTCCGCGTACGGCATCTGGACCGATGGCACGAACGTCGTGCGCATCGTGGGAGAGGCCGAGCGCGGCGCTCCCAACTACGAATCCGTCGCGGTCATGTGGACCTTTGTCGGCGGCGGTTGCGTCGTCGGAAACTCCTGCTCCGTCGCCCTTTCGCCGCAGCAGTGCGCAGGAGTATACCTCGGCGCCGGGCGTATCTGCCCCGCCGAGGCCAACTGCGACATCGCGATCTACAGCCCCCGCGAATCCGAGGATTGTGACGGCGATCTCCGCGCCGACGCCTGCGCCGGCCCCGCGCAGAGCGCCGATTGCAACGGCAATAGCGTCCCGGACTCGTGCGAGGCCCTTGACTTCTCCGCTGAACACTTCGATATGGGCCAGTCTCTGGGCTACATCCTCAATGGTTCGGCGTTCATCGAGAACGATGTCGCCGTGCTCACGCCCGCCGATTTCAGTCAGTTCGGTTCGATTGTTCATACCCCATTCTCCGCCGAACCGCTCTCGCGCCTACGCGCCATTTTCGACTTCCGCGTGACCGACGCCTCCGTCCCGCCCGCCGACGGCTTCTCCTTCGCGCTCCTGGATGCCGACTTCCACGATACCAGCACGGTCTTCGGAGAGGATGGACCCGCCGCGCACTCCATCGCCGTCAAGTTCAACACCTACGCCAACTCGCTCGAGGAAGGGAGCAACTCGATGGACATTCTGTACAACGGCGTGTCCATCGCGCGGACCACCTCGCTCCCACTGCAGATCGCCGATGGCTCCTGGCACCGCGCCATCGTTGACCTCAGCCCGGCCGGGACCGTCACGGTGAAACTCGCCACCTTCCCCGGCGATGTGGCCACCGTGTTCGATGCGGTGCAACTGCCCGGCTATTCGCCCTTCGTCGCATCCGTCGGCTTCGGCGGCCGCACCGGTGCTGCGTACAGCCGCCAGATGATCGACAACATCCGCATCGGTGTTCCTTCCGCCGCGGACGCCGATGGAGACGGCGCACTCGACGCCTGCCTCTGCCCCGCGGACTTCAATCAGGACGGCGGCGTTGACGGCGGCGATGTTCAGTCCTTCTTCGCCTCGTGGGAACAGGGCCTCGCGGCGGCGGACGTAAACCTGGACGGCGGCATCGATGGCGGCGACGTCCAGTACTTCTTCTCAGTCTGGGAAGCAGGCGGCTGCTTCTGAATCTTCGCCGCGTTCCCCGCGGCTCACACCACAAGCACACCCAGCCCGCGCGAGCGGGCTGGGTCGTTTTTGGCACGGCGATCGATCGAGCGATCCTCGCCGCGCAGAAAAATGCCACGGCCCTTCAACGAGCCGTGGCTCAATGCGCTCTGAAATTCAGTACCTCAACGCCTGCGACGCAGCGTCAACGCCGCCACACCCATCCCCAGCGACCCGATGCCCGCCGGCGCCGGAATCACTTCCAGCCGGTAGCCGCCCTCCGAGAACGCCGTGGTGTCGATGTTAATGTAATACGTCCCCGCCGCGGCACCCAACAGCGTCACCGAGTCATTCGCTCCCAGGATGCTGTAGTCGCCCGTGCTGTCCAGCGCGCCGGGGCTGTACACAAACAGGTCGTTGTCGACGCCCGGCCCGAAGCTGGTCAGGTTCACGGTCATGTTCCCGCCCGCCCAGTTCACCACATACACATCATCCCCGCCGTCCCAGATATTGAAGATGTGCACGCCGCTGTCGAATCCGTCGTTGTCGTCCGCCGCCCCGGCCGTTGAACCGGTGGCCACGCTCCCGTTGGTGAGCGGCCCCAGCAGCGGCTGCCCGACAAAGTCCGCCCGCGCAGTAGACGCCAGCCCGAACGCCGCGCCGAGAACCAACGCATAGCCGTACGTGTATCGCCGCATCTCAATCTCCTCGTTCGATGCACAAAGAAATGCGCGCCGATCCAGCCACTCGCTGCCATAGCGCGCGGTCTTGTCGTTCATAGTGTACCACCGATCGCCCCAACCCCCGCGCGATTTCCGCGGATGGGCCTCCTTTCTCCGCGACAAACCTCGAACCTTTCCAAACTCCGGCTTCTTTTCGAGTTCTAAACGCGTCCCCGATGTTGCTCGGCCCGTCGCGCCCACCGAATTGGCGGCGTGCTTTTTCGCAGCGATCCTCTCTCCCGGCACCCGCTCCACCCGCGATACCCTCACCCACAATGGCCGAACGCTCCCTACAGAACGATCCCGCCAGCAGCGACTACACCCCCGGCGCCGCGGCGTTGGCGGCCAACGAATCCGCCCCGCCCCCCGCAGGGCCGGTCCTCTTTGAAGTCGCCTGGGAAGTCTGCAATCAGGTCGGCGGCATCTACCAGGTGCTGCGCAGCAAGGCCCCGCTCATGGTGCAGCGATGGGCAGAACGCTACTGCCTCATCGGCCCCTACGAGCCCAAGAGCGCGGCCGTCGAGTTTGAGGAGATGAAGCCCGTCGGCTGGATCGGCCGCGCCGTCCAGACCCTGCGCGACCAGGGCCTCATGGTGCATTACGGCCGCTGGCTCGTCCCCGGCCGGCCCCGCGTCCTGCTCATCGAGCACTGGCAGGGACACGAGCGGCTCGCCGAGGCCAAGCACCGCCTGTGGGTTGACCACGCCATCTCCACCCCCGGCCAGGACCACCTCATCGACGGCGTCGTGAGTTTCGCCGACGCCTGCCAGCGCCTCTTCGCGGCCCTCTGCGAGGCCCGCGCCGCCGGCGGCCGGCCCGCCGCGGCCAACGCCCCCATCGTCGGCCACTTCCACGAATGGATGGGCGGCCTCGCCATCCCGACCATCCGCCACCGCAACCTGCCGGTGGCCATGGTCTTCACGACCCACGCCACCCTGCTCGGCCGCTATATCGCCAGCAGCCGCGACGATTTCTACGACCAGTTGCCCTGGCTCGACGACGAGACCGAGTCCACCCGCTTCAACATCCAGACCCAGCACAAGATCGAGCGGGCCTGCGCCCACGGCGCGCACGTCTTTACCACCGTCTCCGCCGTCACCGCCGAAGAGTGCGCCCAGTTGCTCGGCCGCCCGATCGATGTCGTGCTGCCCAACGGCCTCACCATCGGCCTGTACAACGCCGGCCACGAGCAGCAGCGCCTCCACGGCGAGTACAAGGAGCAGATCCACAAGTTCACGATGGGGCACTTCTTCCCGTCGTACTCGTTCGATCTCGACCGCACGCTCTACATCTTCACCTCCGGCCGTTACGAGCCCAAGAACAAGGGCTTTGACCTCTGCCTCGAGGCGATGGCCCGCCTCAACGTCGAGCTCAAGGCGGCCAACCTGGGCAAGAACGTCATCTTCTTCATCATCTCCCGCCGGCCCACCCGCAGCATCAACCCGCTCGCGATGGAGAAACGCGGCGTGCTCAACGAGCTCGCCGATGTCTGCGAGAAGATCACCGAGAGCGTCCGCCACCGCCTCTTCGTCCGCGCCGCCAGCGGCGGCAAACTTCATCTGGAAGACCTGATCGACGAGTACTGGATGCTCCGCTACCGCCGCGCCCAGCACGCCCTGAAGCAGCACTGCCTGCCCATGGCCGTCACCCACATCCTGGAGGACGATCAGGGCGACCCCGTGCTCAACCAGATCCGCTATCTCAACCTCATCAACTACGAGCACGACCCCGTCAAGGTCGTCTACAGCCCCGACTTCATCACGCCCACCAACCGTCTGTGGGGCATGGAGTACGACCAGTTCGTCCGCGGCTGCCACCTGGGGCTCTTCCCCAGCATGTACGAGCCCTGGGGCTACACGCCTCTGGAGTGCGCCGCCATGGGCGTACCCAGCGTCACCAGCGATCTCGCCGGTTTCGGCCGTTACGTGCAGGAAAACTACCCCAACCCCGAGCAGCACGGCATGATGGTCCTCCGCCGCCGCGGCCGCCCCTTCCACGAGGCCGCCGCCGTTCTCGCCAAGTATCTCCTTGAGTTCTGCAAGATGGAACGGCGCGACCGCATCGCCCTGCGCAACGAGGTCGATAAGCGCTCGTGGGACTTTGACTGGTCAAAGCTCGGCCGCGCATACCACGCGGCGCACGACCTGGCCATCGGCCGCTTCGCGTCTGATCGCGGGGGCGGCGGTGTCGCGATGTTCTCGGCCGCGAGCATGGCACGGCGGTCTTCGCGAACGAGCGGCGAGGAATAGGCACCCGCGAAAATTAACACCACTTTTTCCGAAGAACAGGCTGGGAGTACACCAGCCATGAACACAACTCAAGTTCCGGTCAGGTCAGGTCGAAGCGCCGCCGTGATGGGCGGCATCCTCTGGTTCGCAGGGCTCGCGGGCCTGTCCTTCGGCGGCGCCGCGATCAAGTCCTATTTCACCGAGTTCGGAGCGGTCCTCTCGCAACTCACCGTTTCCACGCTCCGCGTCGCCGAAACCCTCAACTCACACGCGCTGCTCACGGTCGCCGTGCTCGGCGGAATCGTGGCCCTTACGCTGATCGCCGCGGCGATCGCGCGCCGCGCCCGTGCGTTCGGCGCCGTCTTCCTCACCTCCGGCCTGCTCGCCTGGGCCTTCCTGGCCGTGAGTATCGGTTGGCCGGCCTTCACGCTGCAGCGCGCCGCGGGCTGAACGCTCACGGCTTGGGCTTGGCTTCCGTCACGACATACTTGAAGGTCGACACCCCGTTGTCCTTCTTCTCGTAGATGTCCAGCGAGATGTAGCGGACCCCGTCCAGGCAGATCGGCCCCGCCGCGAACGCCGCGGCGGTTGACGGGTTGGAGGCCATCGTCGAAACCGGCAGGATGCACACCTGTCCGGTCACGCCCGTGATCCGCTCCACCAGGGTCTCAGGAGCGCTGGGACCATCGGGGAGTTTCTTGGACACCACGTGATACCCCGCGCCCTGGCGCGAGGCGAACGTGGTGATCCGTCGCGACCGGGAGATCTTCCACCAGCGCGGGATCATGGCCGGCTCGTTGTTCCCGGCCTTGACGGAGTTGGTCTGCGCCGACGCGTCAGGCACGGCCGCCAGCGCGGGGATCGCCGCGCCCGGGTTGTCGGCGCTGGGGCCCAGCGCGGCGCCCCCCGAGGGCATCGCCGGGTACACGATCTGCCGGACGTCAAACTCGCCCTCGCTGTACACGATCTGCGGCCAGCCCTTGTGCGCGGAAGGATCGCAGTCCGGCGGCGCGTTGTTCTTGTCGATGACCACGTCCACGTCGCCGTACATCCGCACCGCCACGAACCCGACCCTCCCGCCCTGCACATCCATCGAGATGTCCCACTTCGCGTAGCCATTGCCTACCACGGCCTTCGCCACCGCCGCCGCGGTTCGCGGCGATCCGGCCTCGGCCCCCGCGTCGGCCGTCGGTCCGATCTTGCAGCCCAGCAGCCCCGCGCCCACCGCTCCCACGCTCAGCAGAAGATGCACAGTTCTCATGTTGAAGGCACTCCGTACCAGTTCCGCCACAGCCCGGTATACACGGACCACAAGCGGCCCACAACTCCCGACACGATCATCCCCAGCAACGGCACCGCCGGGTTCACAATATACCCACCCCAGTGAGCTCCGGCAAAGCAAGCGACAATGACCAGCGCGCACGCGCCCGCCCAGCACGCCGCGGCCCGACGACGGTGGCCCCGGCACGTCGCCAGCGCCGCCAGCGTCGTCGCCCCCAGCACGATGAACGCGGTGCCCCACGCCGTGGGCCGCTGCAGCCACCGGCCGCTGAGCAACGCTTCCACCGCCGCGGCCTGCAGATAACCGCCCGGCACCACCCGCCCGTCGCGCAGCTCGTGACGGTCCGCGCAGTCGGTGCGAGCGTCAATAACCACCACCGCGCGATTCGCTTTGATCGCCTGTTGGCGGCTCACGATGTCCGCGTAGTCGATCGTCGACGCCTTCATCACCTCGTCCGCCGGCACACCCGGGATCTCGATGTACCCGATGCGGTCATCTTCATGAATGCCGATCTCCGGCGCCGCTTCGTGCGTCGTGATGACGTCGGGGTTCGTGAACCGCAGCCGCGCCGTCGCCGGCTCGGTGCCGGTCAGGATCTGCTCGCGCCCCTTGCCCGGCGCGAGCTTCCAATAGGACGCCACGATCTCCGAATGCTCGTAGTTCCACTCCAGGTCGGCTTCCGGCCCCTTGCGTTGCGCCGCCTGCCACATCCACAGCGGGCCCGACGGGGTTTTGATTCCAGCGGGGGTCTGGAGCACAACATCAACCGCGATGCTGTCCAAACCCATGTCGGCACGCAACTGCGCCGTGGCCGGGCCGAACCGGTAGCCCGCGCTCTGCGGGGGCGAGTCGCTCCACAAGCCGGAGAACACGACCGTGCCGCCGAGTTCGTAGTTCTCCTGGATCAACGGCTTGAGTTCATCGGCCCGCGCGGGCGGGCGCATGTCGAAGAACACCAGCTTCGCGCCGTCACGCAGCAGCGATTCCAGCAGCGGCCGGTGATCGGCCTGGTCGAGCCTTCCCACGGCGCCGATCACGTCCGGCGACGAGTTGTCGGTGAGCAGCCGCTCGGTCGCGTCCGTGATCGCGACGATCGTGGAGTTGGCGAGCGGCCCCGATGCTGGCAGCATCCCCGCCCCGGGCTTCATCAGCCGCTCGATCGCCGCGTGCGCTGGCGTCCAGATGTATAGCGCTTGCACGCCCAGCGTCTGCGCCAGCGAGGTGGCCAGCAGCACCGCCGCGACGCCCCCCCAGTGCCTGGCGCGGTACACCACCGACGCGGCACGCTCCCTGAACGGCCACGGGGCCACCGGCTTGCCGTCTCGCGTGGGCGGCGCGGGGCTGCGGTCGCGGAGCAGCGCGGCGATCGCATCACCGATCGAGCGCGTCGGGCCACCCCCGCTCGCGAACTCGTAGCGGTCGGTGGGCTCTTCCGCCTTGGCGATCTCGACGATGCGGCGGATCGTCGGCCGCTCGTAGTGATGCGCCGAGATCACCCGCAGGATGTGCCCCAGGGCATGAATATCCGTTCGAGGCGAGACCAGCGCATCGTGCTTGAACTGTTCGGGGGCCGCGAACCCAAGGCTGCCCGCGCCGTCCGCCGCGGCCTGCGCGCCGCTCACACGCGCCCACTTGGCGATGCCGAAGTCCAGGATCTTCACCTCGCCCGTATCTTCGTCGACCACGATGTTCGATGGCTTGAGGTCCAGGTGCACCAGCCCGGGGTTCTGTTCGTGCAGCGCCTGCACGGCCTCGCAGACACGCACGAACAACTCCAGCCGTCCGCGCAGGCGCAGCTTCGGCCGTCGCGGCAAGCTCGGATCGCTGCGGTGCCCGTCGATGTACTTGTTCATCGCCAGCGCACGCCGCAGGAACGGCATGACCAGGTATGGGTACGGCACGCCCGCGATCATGTGGGTGCCCGCGTAGTGGATCGGCACCACGCGCGGGTCCGCCTTCACGTTGGCCAGCGTGCGGATCTCGGATTCGAATCGCATGCGCCCGGCCGAGTCAGCCAGCTCCGGACGGATCACCTTGAGGACCTCCTCCACCAACTTGATCCGGTGCTTGACGATGTACGTGTGACCCATGCCGCCGCTGGCCAGGTGCCGTTCCACGGTGTACCCGTCGATCACGTCCCCGATGTGCAGCGGGTGCCCGAGCCCCACGAGCGGGGGCAGGAACGTCGCGGCCTCCGAATCGGGCGGGGTCGCGGTGGATTGGAGCGAACCAAAATCTTCCGACACATTGGTGTCGGGTTTCGGCGTGGGTGGATCCCGCGTGACCGCGTCCGTGTCAACAAACGGCGCGCTGGTGGGATCGTCCGGCGATGTGGTGCGTGTGTCGGACATGACTGCCGCCGGCGAGGAACCGAGCGCTGTAACTCCTGATGCGTTGTATACGCCGTGTTCGGTCCTAAAATCGCTCTCATTTCCCAAGGATTTATGAGCGTTCGGCTTCTGCACGTGCAAAAGCACAAACGCCTTGCGAATCAAGGCGCACCGCTCGCGCCTTGGTGGAGAGAGAGACATAAGCGCTCGATCCGAGGCGCGCCGGAGGGATTTCTAGTTCAGGCGCGGGTCAGTACATCTAGGCAGCCCACCGCGCCCAGCACGCAGCTCACGATCCCGTTCACCGTGAAAAAAGCCATGTCGAGCCCGGCCTTGCCTCGCCTGGCCACGATGGAATGCTCCAGCATCAACAGGCACGCGACAATCGCGACGCCGACGCCGAAGAGAAGGCCGAACCGCGGATCCCAGCGCCACGCGCCGATGAGCAACGCCAGCGCCAGCGCGTGCAGCGCTCGACTGGCCCAGATGGCCCGCCGCCAGCCGAGCCGCGCCGGGATGCTGTTGAGCCCCCTGCACCGATCAAACTCCTCGTCCGCCAAGGCGTAAATCACGTCGAATCCGGCGACCCACATCAGCACGAATCCCGCGAGGAACCAGAGTGAAGGCGTGGTCGACAGTGTCCGCGGATCCACCGCGATGGCCGCCGCCAGCGGTGACGCCGCGAGCGCGCCGCCCAGGAACAGGTGGCAGAGCGCCGTGAACCGCTTGGTGAACGAGTAGAACGCGATCCACGCGAGCACAGGCGCCGCGAGCAGCGGGGGCCACATGTTCGAGAAGATGAACCAGAACAGCGAGGCCACGCCTATGAACGCCGCCGCGCACCCCGCCGCCGCCGTCCAGCCCGTCCGCGCCGACAAGCGGCCCGAAGCGAACGCGCGGCGTTTGGTCCGCTCGTTGCCCGCGTCGATGGTTCGGTCGGCGAGCCGATTCACGAGCATCGCCCACGTGCGAGCGAAGAACATGCACACGACGATCAGCACCAACTTGATCGCGGACTCCCGCCACGGGGGCGATGGACGCTGCGGGAAGGCCATGAACGCCGCGAGAATCGCGAACGGCAGCGCGAACACCGAGTGGGCCAGCTTGATATCGGAAGCGATGATGCCCGCCGCCTGCGTCAGCCCGATCGTTGAGGATTGATCCGCGGCCCGGCTCATGAGGGTGCGAGTTTAGGTGTGGACGGGGTGTGATGGACGGTCGCATTCCGTTCGGTTGCGGGCAAGACAGATTTTTCTTCCATTAATGCGCGGAAATCACTACACTGCACTACCTCGATGAAACTGCCCGCCGACAAGGTGAATCAGTTGCGGACGTTCTATGACGAACGCCCGGTGTGCGTCACCGGCGGCGCGGGCTTCATCGGCGGTCACCTGTGCGATGCGCTCCTCTCTTTGGGCGCATCGATCCGCGTGATCGACGACCTCTCGAACTCGACGGTAGAGCACTTGGCCGGCCTGATCGAACTGGAGCCCGACCGCGTCGCCTTTGTTCACGGTTCGATCCTCGACGACGATGCGCTCGCCGAAGCGATGCGCGGCTGCCGGACGGTCTTTCATCTGGCGGCGCTCGGGTCGGTGCCCCGGAGCATCGAAGACCCCCAGCGCACTTGGTCCGTGAACGCAACCGGCACCCTGCGCGTGATGGAAGCGGCCCGCGGGTTCGGCCGCGGCATGCAGAAGCGGTCCACCCACGTCGAGCGTGTGATCGCGGCATCCTCGTCTTCCGTGTACGGAAACCAACCCGAACTGCCGAAGGTCGAGACGCAGATGCCCAAGCCGCTCTCGCCGTACGCGGCGAGCAAGATCGCGGGAGAGCACGTGCTCGCCGTGTACGCCGCGGCCTACGGACTCTCGACGGTCTCCATGCGGTTCTTCAACATCTTCGGGCCCCGGCAGAGCGCGGACTCCGCGTACGCCGCGGTGGTCCCCGCCTTCACGAAGCACTACATGGACGGCGAAGCGCCGACCATCTACGGCGACGGCGAGCAGAGCCGAGACTTCACATTCGTGAGCAACGCGGTGCTGGCGATGCTGCTGGCCGGCGCGACGCAGACGCGCCTCACCGGTCAGGCTGTAAACGTTGGGGCTGGCTCTCGGACCACGGTGGCGCAACTCGCCAGCCTGATCGCCCGTGAGTGCGGCGCGACCCAACTCTCGCCGCGTTTCGAGCCGGCAAGGACGGGTGATGTCAAGCACTCCGTGGCTGACATCGGTCTGGCCAAACAGCTTCTGGGCTACGAGCCGGTGGCCTCGCTCGAGGTGGGCTTGGCCGAGACGGTGGAATGGTTCAAGCGATCCTTCGCGGGCCGGTAGAACGGTTGGTCGCTCGGGCTGTATCACCCACAGCGGGCATGATTCGCCGATAACCCCCCGGTTTGCGAGTGAATTTCCTAGACACAGGCACGGGAATCTGGTATTCTGTGGGTACCGAACACTCTGTTCGGTGCCGCGGCGCGCCGGTTGTGTACCGGCCTCGAGCGCTCCGGTTGTGGTGACCTTACCTTGGAGCAGGCCATGCATCGACGGGGTGCCGTTGCGTTGCGCTTTGGGTTCACGCTGATCGAACTGCTGGTGGTGATCGCCGTCATCGCGCTGCTGATCGGCATTCTGCTGCCCGCGCTCGGGCAGGCGCGCAAGACCGGGCGGCTCTCCATCTGCCTCTCCAACATGAAGCAGACGGGAGTGGCCACGGCGTCCTATGCCGCCGATTACTTCGACCGGCTCTGGGCATTCACGGTGCCCCCCGGACCGATCAGCGCGTCGTTGCTCACATACGCGGACACCCGGGCGCAGGCGCTGGGAGGCAACGACCTTGAAGCAGCTTCTGCGCAAGCTGTGGATATCGTGCGCCGCCGCGGCGGGCGCGACGAATCCAACTTCCCGACGATCAGCTCGTGGATCCCCAACATCCTGTACAGCCACCTGGTGCTCCAGGACTACCTCGCGCAGCGCCTGCCCGAGCGGATGGTCGTGTGCCCCGACGACGCGAACCGGCTGCGCTGGTCGTCGGACCCCTTCGCGTTCGATCGCGGAGAACTTCAGCCCCAGCCCACCGGAGAGGGCTCGCAGCGCTGGCCCTACGGCTCCACCTACGAGACCGTGTACTGTGCTTTCTCGCCCGACCGCTCCGACAACGAACGCGGCGTCACTCAGGCCGGTAGCCACCGGTTCTATTACCTGACCGGCAACGGGCCCGAGGGCAACTTCGGCCGCCGCCGCATCAGCGAGGTCACGTTCCCGGCGCAGAAGGTGCACCAGTACGACTCGCAGGTGCGGCACTTCGGCAAGGCCCAGTTCTATTACGCCTACGCAGATGCCCGTTCGCCCATGCTGTTCTTCGATGCTTCGGTGCGGATCATCCTCACCGGGCCGCCCGACCCATCGGGCTACGACGTGGGCGCTAATCCCGGATGGGACCCATCGCGCCCCATCACGCCCTTCCCCATGCTGATCCGGTACGAGCCCAGCAACTGGGAGTCGCCGGTCCGCGGCGGCACCGAGTTCATCGCGCCCGGTTACCAGAAGTGGACGCGCATGGGCCTGCGGGGCGTCGACGTGGGAGGCCGAGAGAACAAGTTGGTGGGCAACTGATCCCGGGCCAATACCCGATTCTTTGGCTGAGCACGTTGCTCGCCGACTTCTCGCCACGGCCTGCCGACTTGACCGATCACAATGCGCGGGTGGCGAATCCGCCGGCTCCGAGGTAGACCTCTTGCCATGCTCAGGCCGGCACCGCGAACGATCTGGTGGCGCAACTGGCCGAGGAGAAGTTGTGCTGAATCGAGTAGGAATGGCGACGCTATCCTGAGTGTTGCTTGCGATCGCACCATTTCCGCTGTACTCCGTGAACGATCCTGTGAGCACGGCGACGCACCTGCTGGGCGCGATCGCGGTGGCGGCGTTCACGCCGACGTTGATCCGGGGCACGAGGGGCGGGGCGCGCCTGAGCCTGCTCGTATTTTCCCTTTCGGCGGTCCTCCTGCTGTCGTGCAGCGCGGCGTTTCATGGTTTGCCGGCGGGTGCGGCTCGGCAGGTGCTGCAGCGACTTGATCACGCGGCGATTTTCGTGCTCATCGCGGGCACGTTCACGCCGGTGCACACGATTCTGTTCAAGGGCGTGGCGCGGTGGGGGATGCTCTGGTTGATCTGGTCGGTGGCGGTCGCGGGGATCGCGCTCAAGCTGGTGTACTTTGAGACCTGCCCTCAGTGGCTGGGTGTCGGGGTGTATGTCGCGATGGGCTGGCTCGGGTTGTACGCGATGGTGGCGCTGAGCCTGCGGATCGGCGTGCGGTTCATCGCGCCGCTGCTGATCGGCGGGCTGTTCTACACGGCCGGGGCGGTCATCGAACTAGTGGGCTGGCCGGTGATCTGGCCGGGCGTGATCCGACCGCACGAGCTCTTCCACGTGGCGGTGCTGGCGGGCTTGTGGGGCCATTGGCGGTTCGTGCTGCGGGCGGCGCGGGTGTCGACTTCGGAAAATTCAGCGACAGGCGCCGCATGAAAAAAGCACGCCCTGGGGCGTGCTTTTTGGAAGGCATCGCGCTGGGGTTTACTTCTTGGTTTCGGGCTTCTTTTCGGGTTCGTCGGCGCACTCGCGTTCGGCTTTGAACTTCTCGCCCTTCTTCACGGTGGCGAGCTTGGCGATGAACTTGGCGGGCGCGGCGTCGATATCGCCCTTGCAGTCGTTGCAGCACAGGCGGATCATGCGACCGGCGACGACGATCTCGACGGGCTTGCCGGAGCTCATGTCAAGATCCTCGGCGGTGACGAGGCACTGCGTCGCGGGGTAGTTCTTGCCCTGGGCGGTGATGACCGCCTCGTTCAGCTTGGCCAGCATCTTCTCGCCGTCCTTCATGAACGCGGCCTTCTCGCTCTGGTCGCCCAGGCGGATCAGGCGGTTGCCGTACACGAACTCGTAGGGCTTGGCGGGAAGGTCCTTGCCGGTGACGAGCGAGGTCTTGAGCGGGTAGATCGGGGCCTGATCCTTGATGATCTGGTCATCGATCTTGGCGATGTTCGCGGCCAGGTCCTTCTCAAACTTCGCGGGGCACGCGGGCGAGCAGAAGCGGACCTCGCGGCCTTCGTACAGCTTGGAGATCGGGGCTTCCTTCACCGAGAACTTCTTGTGGTCCACCGGGCAGGTGTCGAAGGGGAAGGCGTCGCCGATGCGTGCCGCGGCCTCTTCGGCGGGCGCGACGAACGGCGCGTGCGGGGCGAAGGCGATGGCCGATCCGGCGCCCAGGGTGAGGGCGGCGAGTGCGGAGAGGACGAGCGTGGATTTCACTGACATGGGGAACTCCGGATGAAAAAAGGGAACGGAAGGAAATGAAAGAGGGAACCAGGCAGCCGACACACATCAGAGTCGAGCTGCACACTGCGGCGTGCGGTTGGGCGCACGCGGGTGATCGGGATGTACGGGTGCGCGGATATCGCGAGGGGCGCGAGCGGGATCAGGAATGGCGCGGAGCGTGTACACATTCCACGGGCCCTGGAGCGGATCCGACCGGGCCAATTGTACGTTCGTCTCGGGGGCCGGGTTCGCGGATCAGAACTTGCGGCGCAGGCGCGCGGTGGGAATTTCAAGCTGGTCGCGGTACTTGGCGACGGTGCGGCGGGCGATCTCGATGCCGCGTTTCTTGAGTTCTTCGACGAGGGCCTCGTCGCTCAGAGGCTTGGACTTGTCCTCGGCGTTGACCAGTTCGCGGAGGGCGGCCTTGATGGCGTCCCAGGCGAGGTCTTCGTTGCCTTCCTCGGTGCGGGCCTGGACGCCGCCGGAGAAGAACTTGCGCAGCGGAACGATGCCGCGGGGCGTGGCGATGTACTTTTCGGCGACGGCGCGGCTGACGGTGGCGACGTGGATGCCGAGCTGATCGGCGACGGCGGTCATGGGCAGGGGCTTGAGCGCCTGGGGGCCGTAGTCGAAGAAATCGCGCTGGGCCTCGACGACGCTGGTGAGGACCCGCAGCAGGGTCTGGCGGCGCTGGCCGACGGCCTCGAGCAGCCACTGGGCGTTGCCGAGGTTGGTCTTGATGAACTCGCGGTCGCGCTTTTCCATGCCGCGGTCTTTAGCGAGGCGCGCGTACTCCTGGTTGATGCGCAGGTTGGGCATGCGCGAGTCGTTGAGGTAGGCGATGTAGCGGTCCTGCTCGGCGTCGTACTCGACGATGGCGTCGGGGACGATGGGGCGGTTCTCGTCCTCCACGAGCCGGCGCGCGGGCGAGAGGCTCAGGCGCTTGAGGAGCGAGAGGGCGTTCTTGATCTCGTCGAGCGAAAGGCCGGTCTTCTCCGCGATCCGCGGCAGGCGGTTCTGGGAGATGTCGTCCAGGTGGTGCTCGACGATGGTGTGGGCGTCGGTGAAGGTCTTGCGGGTCCAGCCCATGTCCTCGGCGTCGTCTTCCATGGCCTCCAACTGGAGCAGGAGGCACTCGGCGGGCGTGCGTGCCGCGACGCCCGGGGGCTCCAGGAAGAGTTGCACAGCGCGGAGGGCCCGCTCCATCAGGGCTGGGTCGGGCTTCTGGGTGAAGAGCGAGAGGTCCTCGCTGGAGGTGTCGCCGTCCTGCGGCGGGGGCGGAGCGCCGATGGGAGCGCGGTCGGCGATGGTCTCCAGCGGCGTGCGGAGATAGCCGTCCTCATCGAGAAAGGAGATGATGAGTTCGCCCGGAGCGCGGAGGACTGAATCGACGTCGACCAGGGCCCACTGGCCGCGGAGTTGTTCGGTGAGCGAGACGCCGCGGGCGGGCGCGGCGGCCATGGCTTCCATCTTGGCGTCGCGTTCGCCGTCGCCGCGCCACGGCGAGTAATCGGTTTCCTGACGCTCCATCCGCTGCGAGCGGTCGTGGAACGGGGCATCGTCGAACTCGTTCTCCGCGGCGTCGGGGTGTGTTTCCTCGAAGGAATCGAGTCGCGCGAAATCATCGTCCGCGGAGCGTTCGTTGAGCTTGAGGGGCCGGTCTTCATCGGTCTCTCGCTCGGGGGCGATGACGTCTTCGCTGCGGGGTTCGGTGGGATCGCCGTCGAGCAGTTCGAGCGTGGGGTTGCTCTCGAGCTCCTGCTCGATGCGCTCCTCCAACTGCGCGAGCGGCATCTGCAGGATCTCCATGGACTGGATCATCCTGGGGGCCAGCTTCATGGTCTGGCCGAGTCGGAGGTGTTGTGCGGTCTCGAATCTCATGCGGTCGATCGTGTCGAGGGTGCAGGTCTAGACGCCCTGCCGGCCCTCGATGGCATCGGCAAGCACGGCCTTGTTGGCGTACTCCAACTGAGACCCTGTCGGCAAACCACGTGCCAATCGTGTCACTTTGACCCCCCTTTGTCTACACAGGTCTGATAAGTAGAGCGCAGTTCCGTCTCCCTCAAGCGTGGGGTTCAGACCGAGTATAACTTCCCCGACGGGGGTCTGCCCCGGGTTGATGGAATGATTATCAAGTCTTTTCAGGAGGTCGGCGACGGTGAGCTCCTCGGGACCGATGCCGTCCAAGGGGCTCAGACGCCCCATCAGGACGTGGTAGAGGCCGCGGTACATGCCGGTCTGCTCCAAGGCGATGAGGTCGCGAGGCTGCTCCACAATGAGGACGGTCTTGCGGTCGCGGCTGTCGGAGGTGCAGATGTCGCAGCGGGGGCCGTCGGAGAGGTTCCAGCAGACTTCGCAGTGGCGGACGGTGCGTTTGACATCGAGCAAGGCCGCGGCGAGGTCCGCGGCGGCTTTCTCTTCGTTCTTGAGGAAGTGGAACGCGAGGCGCTCTGCGCTGCGGCGGCCGATGCCGGGGAGATCGGCGAAGAGGGAGATGAGCCGGTCGACGGCCTTGGGGTAGGCCGGGCCTCTCTTGGTGGCTGAGGATTCCTGCTTGCGAGCGGGGGGCATGGGTGAGTGTACGGAAGGTGTGGGGAATGCCCAGCGGTGAGTGAAGGCGCAGCGCAGCGAAGATGCGGCGGCGGCCCACCGCGGCCTCGATTCTGGCGACGCTTGATCTCGAACGTCTTGGAAGCCGGCGCGTCATCAGTGTTTGTGGTCGCTGTGACCATCATCCGTCCTCGTGCCGGTTCCTTTGCGTGCCGCGTCGATCATGGCGATGAACTTGGACGGGTTCTTGAGGACATCCTTCTCGCACGATCCGCAGCACAGGCGGATGAGCCGGCCGGCGACGACCACATCCTTGTTCTCGCCCATCGAGCCGAGATCGTCCTTGCTCACCGGGCAGGTCTTGAGCGGGTAGTCCTTGGTCTGCTTCTCGATCGTGGCCTTGTCGAGGGCGGCCAGGTGCTTGGCGGGGTCCTTCCGGAACTCCGCCTTCTCCGCGTCGTCCGCCAGACGCACCAGGCGATTGTTGAAGACCCAGTCGATGGGCTTCTGCGGGAGTTTCTTGCCCGAGACGATGGACGCGTCGGTCGGGTACAGCGGGAGTTGGTCCGCGATCATCGCCTGGTCGAGCTTGGCCATGCTCGCGGTCAGATCCTTCTCGAACTTCGGCGGGCACGCGTCGCAGCAGAAGCGGACTTCGCGGCCGTCGTACGTCTTGACGATCGGGTCGCCCATCGAACCGAGCTTTCCGCCCGAGATCGGGCATGTGGTCAGCGAATAGGGATCGCCGGCGATCTTCACCTTCGCGGCTTGAGGCGCCTTCGCGGGCGGCTCGTTGCCTGTCGGCTTGGTTGATTCGGGCTGAGACGTCGCGGCGATCGCCAGCCCGGACAGGCAGATGAACGAGGCGAGCACCATGCGGGATTCGAGAGACTTCATTCGCGGACTCCTGAAAAGAGGGACCGAACCGACCCGGCGGCAACTCCGCCGCGGGAACCGACACTACACGCTTGCAAACTCCTCGCGGTGCTGCCACAGCTTGGCGAGATAGAAGACCACTGGGTATACGACAAGCTCCATTACAAAGCTGATGAGCAGGCCGCCGATCATGGGCGCCGCGATGCGCCGCATGGTGTCGGCGCCCGTGCCCTGCGCCCAGAGGAGGGGCACGAGCCCGATGAACGCCGCCGCGACGGTCATCGCCTTGGGCCGGATGCGCTTGACCGCCCCGTCATGCACCGCGGCGTACAGGTCAGCCGCGGACTTCATGCGGCCCTGCTCCTTGAAGCGGTCGAAGCTGTTGTCGAGGTAGAGCAGCATCACCATGCCCGTCTCGGCGTCCAGGCCCGCCAGCGCGATGATTCCGATCACCACCGCGAGCGAGAGGTTGAAGTCCAGCCCGTGCATGAACCAGAACGCCCCGACGAGACTGAACGGCACGGCCATCAGCACCACGCCGACGCGGAACCACGACCGGCTGCTGACATAGAGCAGGAAGATGATCGCCACCAGCGCCAGCACGCTCGCCGCGATGAGCCGGGGCAGTGTCTTCTCCCAGAACTCGAACTGCCCCGAGAAAACCAACGAGTACCCGGGCGGCAGCGGGACCTGCTGGGCCACGGTCTTGCGGGCCTGGGCGATGTATCCGCCCAGATCACGACCCGCGATGTCCACGAAGATCCACGCCGTGCGTTGGGCGTTCTCCGAGCGGATCATGGGCGCGCCGGGGGTGATGTGGATCTTGGCGAGTTGGCCCAGGGGCACCTGCACGCGCTCGCCCTGGGGCCCGGCCATCGGGGCCGTTACCAGCACCTGATGGAGGGCGGGAAGGTCGTCGCGATAGTCGCGGTGGTACCGGACGTTGAGCGGGTAGCGTTCGACGCCCTCCACCGTCGTGGTGATGTTCATGCCGCCCACGGCGGACTGGATCACGTCCTGGATGTCGGCGGTGGTGAGGCCGTAGCGGGCGGCCGCGTCGCGGTCGATGTCGATGTCGAGGTAGTTGCCGCCGAAGGTGCGCTCCGCGTACGCCGAGACCGTGCCGGGGATCGTGCGGACCGCGCTGGCGGCTCGATCCGCCAGATCGCTGAGCACCTGGAGGTCCGGGCCCATGATCTTGATGCCCACCGGCGTCTTGATGCCAGTGGCGAGCATGTTGATGCGGTTCTCGATGGGGAACGGCCACGCGTTGGCCATGCCCGGGAACGAGACCACCGAGTTGAGCCCGGGGTGCATCTGGCCGCCTTCGTCCTGCCAGCCGAACTTGAGTTCCTCGGTGGTGATCGGCCGTTCCGCGGGCCAGAAAGTCGCGGAGAACGGCTTCTGGAGCCACGCCGGCCACGTGCTGAAGAAGTACGTCGGCCGGCGGGTCCGCCACTGCGAGTGGTCGGGGTTGAGCTGGACCACGGTCTCGATCATCGAGAGCGGCGCGGGATCGGTCGCGGTCTCGGCCCGCCCGATCTTGCCGTGCACGCTCAGTACTTCCGGGAAGGTCTTGATGAGCTTGTCGGTCTGCTGAAGCAACTGCTTGCTCTTGGTGATGCTGATCGAGGGATCGGTGGTGGGCATGTAGAGCAGGTCGCCCTCGTCCAGCGGCGGCATGAACTCCGTGCCCATGCGGCTCATCGGGTAGTACGTCGATCCCAGCGCGATTACGGCGAGCAGCAGGACGCGCCAGGGGTGCGCCATCGCCATGCGGAACGCCGGCTCATACACCCACTGAAGCACTCTGCTGATCGGGCTGTGCTGCTCGTGGATGATCCTTTGGGGCAGCAGCAGCATCGCCATGAGCACCGCCCAGCCGCCCGCGATTCCCCAGCGGTACGCCGTGAGATGAGGCATGCCGGAAGCGATCATGAACAACGCCGCGGCCGGCAGGAGCATCGCCCCCAGCGTGATGGCCGAGTTGCGCCAGGCGCCCCAGCGCTGCGGGAGCACGCGCCCGGTGATGAAGTAGTACATCAGCACCGGGATGATGGTGATCGACAGCAGCGCCGCCGCGGACATCGCGAACGTCTTGGTGTACGCCAGCGGCTTGAACAGGCGGCCCGCCTCACCGCCGAGCACGAACACGGGCAGGAACGAAACGGTGATGATGAGCAGCGAGAAGAAGAGCTGCGGGCCCACCTCCTTCGCCGCGGCGGTCATGATGTCGACCCTGGGCGTGGGCGGGTGCCCCGCGTGGACGCGGTCTTCCTCGCGGTCCAGGTGCTTGTGGCCGTTCTCGACCATGATCACCGCCGAGTCCACGACCACGCCGATGGAGATCGCGATGCCTCCCAGCGACATGATGTTGGCGTTGATCCCCAGCAGGTGCATGACGAGCAACGCGGCCACCACGCTGGAGGGCACGACGAACACGGCGACCAGTTCGCTGCGAAGGTGCAGCAGGAACAGGATGCACACCAGCCCGACAACGATGATCTCCTCGACAAGCGTGTTGCGCAGCGTCGCCACCGAACGGTTGATCAGGTTGGAGCGGTCGTAGGTGGGCTTGATGAACACGCCGTGCGGGAGCCCGTCCTCGAGCGACGCCAGCTTGGCCTTCACGTCCGCGATCACCTTGTGCGCGTTGGCGCCGAACCGGGCGACGACCACGCCTCCCACCGCCTCGCCCTTGCCGTCCAGTTCACCCACGCCCCGACGCATCTCTCCGCCGATCTGCAGCGTCGCGATGTCCCCGAGCAGGATCGGGGTGCCCTTCTCCCCGAGCCCCACGGGCACCTTCGCCAGTTCGTCCAGACCCTTGAGGTACGCGCGGCTGCGGACCATGTACTCGTTTTCGGCGAGCTCGATGACCGATCCGCCCACGTCGTTGTTCGAGCGCTGGATCGCCATCATGACATCGCTCAGCGGCAGCCGGTACGCCCGGAGCTTGAGCGGGTCGAGCACCACCTGGTATTGCTTGACGAACCCGCCGATGGAGGCGACCTCCGACACGTCCTCGACGGAAGTAAGCGGGTAACGCAGGTACCAGTCCTGCACGCCGCGCAGCTGCGCCAGGTCGAGATTCGCCGAGACCAGGGGCGTGTCGGTGAGGGGATCCACCCCCGGCTTTTCGAAGGCCCGCACCTTCTGGAGGTGTTCACGCCGATCCTGCGGAGCATCATCCGCCGCGGCGTACCAACGGTCCTTCTCGGCGTCGCGCCAGAGCCCGTTGGGGTGGTCGGGGCTGTAATAGCCGGGGTAGAGCACGTACTGATAGACCCAGCCGACGCCCGTGGCGTCCGGCCCGAGCTTGGGCTCCACGCCCTTGGGCAGGCGATCCCTCGCGAAGTTCAGGTACTCCAGCACGCGGCTGCGTGCCCAGTAGATGTCGGTTCCATCCTCGAAGAGCACGTACACGAAGGACTGCTCAAACATGCTGTAGCCGCGGACAACGGTCGAGCCGGGCACGGCGAGCATGGCGCTCGCCAGCGGGTAGGTCACCTGCTGGTCCACGACCTCGGGGTTCTGCCCCGGGTACTCGGTGGTCACGATGACCTGCACGTCCGACAGGTCGGGGATCGCGTCCAGCCGGATTCGGAAGATGCTCCACACGCCCGAGCCCACGAGCATGGCCGTGAGCAGGAGCACCATGAAGCGGTTCCTGATCGAGAGTTCGATGATGCGGGCGATCACGCGTCACTCCCCTCCCTTCGCGCCGGCCACCGGACGCACCACCGCTCCGCATTCCTTCATCTCTTCGGCGTAGTACGGGTTGGCGATATCCTTGGTGCGCTGCAGCCAATCGGCCTTGGCCATCGGGCAGTTCAACACGTACAGCGAACCGGCGACCGAACTCGAAGGCGGCATCGCGTCGACGAGTTCGATGAGCCGTGCGCTGACCGATTTGAAAAGCTCGCGCTGATTATCGATGGACTGACCCTTCATCGCCTCGGCCGCTTTCGCCGCTTTGGTGATGAGCCGGAGTTTTTCCGGCGCGGTCACGTCCGCGTGCATCGCATGAAGCGCCACTATCAATGCGTCGACCTGGAGGGGCGTGTTTGATTTCTGCACAGCGCCGAGCGACTCGGCGAGCGGCAGGTACGCCGCGATGATCGCGTCGACCTTCGCCGCTTCTGACGAGGCGGATACCGCCGTGGGCGGCGGTGGCGTCGCGGACGGCGCGGGGGTTGCAGGCGTTGCGTGGGCGGCTGAATGATCCGGAGGCGTCGCGGGGGCCGCGGTGACTTGGGGCATCGTCGGTCGCGCGATCGGTTCAACCGTTTCACCCGCGACCGGCATCGCCTTCTGGCCCAGGAACTTGGCGATTGCTTCGCGCAGACGGCTCTCGGAATCCAGGAGGAACTGTCCGCTCGCCACCACCTGTTCGCCGGGCTTGAGCCCGGTCAGGATCTGCACCATCCCGCGCTCACCGCTTTGGCCCATGATGACCCGGCGCGGCTCGAACCGTCCTTTGCCGGCGCTGACAAACACAACCTGGGATTCTCCGGTATCGATCACGGCCTCGCGGGGCGCCAGCACCGCGGGTTCCGCGTCGCCCACGTCGATCTCGAGCGTTGCGTACATCCCTTCATGCAGGGCGTAGTCGTGGTTCGAGAGCGCCATCCGCACCATCGCCGTGCGGGTCATCTCGTCGAAGTGAGGGTGAATAAAGATGACCTCGCCGTCGAACGCGCGGCCCGGGTAAGCGTCCACCCGCGCACTGGTCTTCTGCCCGACGCGCACCCGCCCGAGGTCCGCCTCGGGCACTCGCCCCTCGACCCACATGGTGGTCCGCTGGGCGAGACGGAAGACGCGCTGGCCCGCCACAACGGACGTCCCGGCGTACACGCCCGCCTTCTCCGTCACGTGCCCGTCGAAGGGTGATCTGAACGTCACCACGCTGGGGGCATGCTCCATCGCGCCCAGCTCGCTGATCTGTTCGGGCGTCAGATCGAGGGCCAGGAGCCGGTTCTCCGCCGCGGCCACCAGCGAGGCGCTCGTGTCGCGGAGCGAACTGCCGGCGTCATTCTCCGCGGCCTTGGCGGCGCGTCGCGCCGAGATCAACTCTTCGATCGCGAGGTTGAGTTCCGGGCTGTACAGATCAAAGAGCGGGTCGCCCGTTTTTACAGTCATGCCGTCGGTGTTGGCGTACAGCGTCTGGATCCATCCCGAGACCCGCAGGTTGACGTCGCGGTGGCCGGGCTCCGCTTCCGTGATCATCGCGTAGACGCGGACTTTCTGGCGGAGGGGTGCCTCGGTCACTTCGGCCGTGCGAACTCCCATGTTCTGGACGATCGCGGGGTCGACGATCACGGTGGCCGCGTCGGCCGGGGCGGTGCTCTCACCCCCGGAGACCAGCGGGGTGAGCTTCATGTGGCAGATCGGGCAGTCGCCGGGATGGTCCTGGATCACCTGCGGGTGCATGCCGCAGGTCCAGAGCTGCTTTTTCTCCGCGGACACGCTGTTGACGGGCTCGGGCTGCGCGGAAGCCATCGAGGGCACGAGCCACCGCTCAAGCGTGGTGTGCCAGCGCATCCCGGCGTATGCGCCGCCCGCGGCGGCGATGAGGAGCAGGGCGAGTGAACCGAAGCGGCTGCCTTGAGGACGTTGGGCGGTGAATTCAGTGGACATGGCGGGGCTCCTGGTGGCTCGTCGCCGGTGTGTCGTTGGGGAGAGTTGTGTCGGCCGCGACGGCGGGCGTCTGCGGCGTCGGGTTAGAGAGGGTTTCGATGTCGGTGCCCATCAGGGCTTCGAGTTCGGCGAGCTGTTTCTCCCGCATCGCGCGGGCCTGGGCCACGACCAGTCGGGCATCCAGCAGCGTTCGTTGCGCGTCGAGCAGGTCGGCGTAGGTCGCCGCGCCGCTCGCGTACGACTGGCGGGTGTTGGTCAGCAGGCGCTGGGTGAGCGGGATGATGCCGGTTTCGAAGAGGTGGGCCTGGCGTTCGCTGTTCCGAAGTGTGACCAGGGTGGCGACGAGCGAGGCGGCGCGGTCGCGCCGGGCCTGGCGGAGCATTGCTTCGCTGCCGCGGAGCATGGCTTCGGCCTCGCGGATACCGCCGCGGATCTCGACGATGTTGGTGGGGAGCATGACCGCCGCGCCGACGGCCTGCGAGACGCTGCCGGTGAACATCGCGGTGGGGCTGATGTCCGGGATCCACTGCATCCGCGCCAGTTCCAGGGCGTCGGTGCGGCCTTGCACCTGGTGCGCGAGCGCGGCGAGTTCGGGGTTCTGGTCGACGGCGGCGGCGAGCAGTTGATCATCGGATGCGGGTATCGGCCGCGGCGGGGGGAGGGCGCGGGGCGGCTGGAGTGGGGCGCCGGGTTCGCGGGCCAGCAGGCCGTTGAGCACGGATCGCGACGCGGCGAGTTCGGCTTCCATCGTCTGGATCGCGTCCTGGGAAGTCTGCAGGGAGACATCGGTTCTGAGCAGGTCGCGCTGGGCGCCGCCGGCGAGTGATCGGGCGAGGGCGGCGTCCTGGGACATCCGCGTGAGGGCGAGTTGCTCGCGCTGGATGCGGAGCCGTTCGGCGAGGAGGGTGTAATCGGCCCAGGCGCCGAGCACGCGCCGCTGGAGGTCAAACTTGGCGGCGCGGAAACGTTCGCCGGTCGCGCGCGCCTCGTCGAGGGCGATTTCGCCCTTCTTCATCACCTTGGTGGGGAAGGAGAGGTTGACGGAAGAGTCAAAGCCCGCCGAGAATGTCTGGCGGTCGAAGGACTTCATCTTCTCGGAGGAGAACATGTAGGAATAGCCCAGCGTGACGTTCGAGTTGGGGTAGGCCGAGGCCATCTCGATCCGCTCGACCGACGCTTTCCAGTCGAAATAGGCGAGTTCGAGGTCGCCGTTGGCGAGGAAGGCCCGGTGGAGCAGGTCCTGCCAGGTCGGCTCGTCGGGCAGATCGGGCAGGGCGCGTTCCTCGAACCTGGGTTCGAAGGTCTTGCCGGCCTGGGCGAGGCGGGCTTTTTCGGGCTTGGCGCCCGAGGGCGAGAGGGCGCAGCCGGTCAGCCCGGCGAGCGCGAGGGCGCAGGCGGTCAAGAGCGCGGGGGAACGGAGGGGCGGGTTCGCGGCACGCGAGCCGACGCGGAAAAGGTCTCCGGCGCGGGCCGCACCGGGGGTGCGAACGGCGGACATGAAGCAGACTCCTGGTTGTGTGATGGGGCCGGGTTTTTCCCGGGCGCTGGGGCGCGGGAAAGGGCCGGGATCGGGAGCACACGGATCAACTCAGCGCGCAATGGCGCCAAGGAGGCGAGTGCCTATACGACCCACACGCACAGGAGCGAGTGCATGGAATCGGCGGACCGCATGGGCGGGCCGGCCGGGCTGGTCCAACGCTGCGCGAGCACGGGGGGCTCGGGCCGCAGGAGGGAGACGAGGACGGGGAGCAACGCGACGAACTGGTGCGTCTGCTCGGTCTTGGGATCGGCGGGCGGGGTGCGCGGTTCTTCGTGCCGCGGCATGCAGCAGCAGCAGGTGATGGTCTTGGCGCCCTCGGGGCAGGCCGGCGTGATGGCCTGGTCATCGCCCTGGCAGCAGGGGCACGGGGCGTCATCGTCGGCTGGGGCGATTTGCGCGTCGGCCTGCACCATCTCGGCGCACCGCTGCGCTGACAGTCCGGGGATGGACTGGAGCAGCAGCGAGAGGATGAGGATGATGCGGGCGAACGCGGTCATGTCTGTGGTTGGTACGCCGGCGCGGCGCGGCTCGTTCGAGTGACTATATCGGCCGTCCGTGGAGGGAACTGGCCCGCAATCCGGACAGACTCCGCACGGCGGGGGCGATGCGGCGGATGAGTGGCGTTGTTCTGGGGTGGACTCCTATGTGGGTGGTGGAGGGTGGGGCGCGATGAAGTTTTGGTGGTGGGCGCGCTGAGGTGGGGCGGATGGGGGATGCCATGGACTGCTGGCCATGGGTGTTCGGCGCGGGAGGAGGTCTTCGGGAGTTCCTGAACATTTGCTGTGGGCGGTCCGGGTCGTCGCTGCACGGGGCCTCTGTTCAGGCCGGGCGTCGGGGGAGGGTGCGATGAAGTTTTGGTGGAGTGCGCGCGGGCGAGGAGAGTGACGGGGTTTGTGCGCGGGGGGCGGGCGGAGATCCCGAGGACTGGCGGCCATGGGTTTTCGGATCTGTGGGGGGCGGGGAGTTCACGTGCGTTCGCTGCGGGCGATCCCAGTCTTCGCTGCGCAGAGCCTTCGCTCAGACTGGGCGTCGGGGAGGGGTGCCATGAAGTTTTGGTGGAGTGCGCGCGGTGGTGAGGCGATTCGGGAATCCCCTGGACTGCTGTCCATGGGTGTTCTGCGCGGGAGGGGGTCTTGTGAAGTTCCTGAACGCTTGCCGCGGGCGGTCCCGGGCTTCGCTGCGAGGGGCCTTTGTTCAGGCCGGGCGTCGGGGGAGGGTGCGATGAAGTTTTGGTGGAGTGCGCGCGGGCGGAGGGAGAGACGGAGTTTGTGCGCGGGGGGTGGGCGGGGAGATCGCGTGCGTTCGCTGTGGGCGATCCCAGTCTTCGCTGCGCGGAGGCTTCGCTCAGACTGGGCGTCGGGGAGGGGTGCGATGAAGTTTTGGTGGTGGGCGCGCGGTGGTGAGGCGATTCGGGAATCCCCTGGACTGCTGTCCATGGGTGTTCTGCGCGGGAGGGGGTCTTGTGAAGTTCCTGAACGCTTGCCGCGGGCGGTCCCGGGTTTCGCTGCGCGGAGCCTTCGCTCTGACTGGGGGTCGGGGAGGGTGGCGATGGAGTTTTGGTGGCGGGCGCGGTGTGGTCGGTGTGGTCGGGGTGGGCGGCGCGGGCGAGGATTCGGGCGAGGACGGAGAGAGGGATGGAGGGCATGGGGTGGTTCCTGATTGGCGCGGGGAATGTGCGCCTCTGTAATTACGCCAGGAAAGGAGCGACTCGGACGGGCTTGTGCGCGCGGGGGCGGGCGGTGCAGCGCGGGCGCGGAAGGAAAACCGCGCTTTTTGATGACGGCGCGGGGCTGTGCGGGCGGGCGCGGGAGCGAGTGGCACGGAGATTGTTTTGAGAATTCGCGGGGAGGGGGCCGGTTGGTTCGGTTTGTGCGCGCGGAGGAACGAGTGGAGAGAAGAAAGCTGGGGCGTAGATGTTCAGAGTTGCATGGCTGTGTCGGTTCATGCCGAGTGGCATGTGTGTCCGTACGCGTTCATCGGAAGCAGGATGACGGGTGGCGTTGGGGGAGTTCGCGTTGGCGAGGGCCGGCGGCGGTTGGTGTCAGACCCGGGACGGGGTTTTGGTCGAGTTCGCGTCAATTGGCGACGCTCGGCGTTGAGGACGGCCGCGGCGGTGACTCGCGATGCCATGGAGGGTGTTCGGGGCGACGAGCTGTGATGGCGCGGGGATCGACGTGCCGCCAGCCTGTTCGCGTACCAAGTTTTTCTCGCCGCGAGTATCACGACGGCTTCGAGGGACCCGGCGACGAATCGGTGGGCGATCCGCATTCCGGGCATAGGGGGCCGGGAACGCCGGTCAGTTCGTATCCGCATTCAAAGCATCGCAGGGCAGAGTTGCTCCTCGATCTGCGCCATTTTCTCCATTTTCTCAGGTAGTCCTTTCCAAGCGCCGCCGCGGGACGCAGTATCGACAAAGTGCCAAAGACGGCGAGGAGGTCGGCGAGAATCCACGGGGTGAGCTGTACTGGTACGGGCACCTCCCAAATTGTCAGCGGTGAGGTCACATAGATGACAGTTCCGGTCATCGAGTTCTTCGAGAACTGCACCACTTCGAATCCTCGGATCGATTGATCAAAGATGCCGACCGAGGAACCTCTGAGCACAAAGTCCTCTTCAAAGTTGGTGAAGGCGGTGCCGCCGCGTTTGATGAGTTGCTGCCTGGCGAACAGCCATTGCGGCTTGCATTCTTGTTTGGGAGTGAATGAGAGGTAGGTACATGCAAATTCCTGTGAACACAGCAGACGAAGCCCCGTGACCACCATGCCATCATTTCCGAAGGTCGAGATGGGAGCCGATAGATACTGGTACACGATCACCAGTCGGGTTGACATGAGCGCCAATGACGCGGCGTACATGAACAACAGAATGCCGAGCGACCATACCAGTCGCCGCATGAGGCTACGTGGAGTGTGTTGTTTGGCATTCGGTGTCGTCATGAGCGTTGCATCGTCAGCACATGGCGTTTCTGAGATATCACTGAGTCGCCGTCGCGGGGGCAATCACACGGGAAGGAATGGGGGCGAGCAGTGCGACGGGAGTCAGTGAACTCGGTATCGGATTCCCTGAGCACCCATGCAACCGCGGCGGGTGTTGGTCGTCGCGTGGGGGGGTGCGACGCGGCGCGGCTGCCTGTGGGCGTGCCGGCGCTGGTGGTGGAGATGGTGTGGCCCCGGTCCTTCATCCTTCTTATCCGCCGCGATTGAGCCGCCGCGTGGAGTGGGCGGCGGGGGGTGGTGTTGGGCCAGCGTAGGGAGGGGTTGGGCGGGGGAGTCGTTGCGAGTGGTGTGGGGCGGATGGGGGCTGGAGGTTTTGGAGTCGCTGATGCTGGGGGCTACTGCCCTCCGCGGCACTCCCCGCTGTTGTGGGGCGGGGGCGTGGGAGGAATCGCTGGTGCAGTGCTGCATACCGATCACGTCGCGAGCCACCCGCCGCGCTCGATGATCGCGGGATAGTTGCCAACTGAGTCATCGCGACGGGAGTTTATTGCGGGTGGCGCTCACCCGGCCGCGACTATGTCAACATCTGTCCAAAGGAATGAGGCTTGCCACACTCGGGACACACAATGCAACATGGATCGCCTGAGAGATCGTACCCGCAATAGTAACAAACAGGAAGTCGGCGGAGACAGGTGCGTCGCCAAAGCAAAAGGCCAAAGCCCAATGAAGCGCACAACGACAACGGCCACAATGGCACAGACCATGTTTCCCAGTATCCGCCTGCCCGATGATCGAACCACCATCCGAGCGGGAAGTCAGTCCTGCGAACCCACCAATCGGAATTGCCGGATCGGGCCTCTTCGCTGATATGGTCTTCGTAGTCTGAGTAGGAAACCAGCCCGTGTCCAACGGAGACGGACGCGCGATCCGCCACCCAAAGCCCAACATCCCACCGCACGCTCGCGAGCCACAATACCGTTGAAAAAAGGAACACCGCTCCGAAGGACCAAAGAGCGATCCGAAGAATGGTTACTTCGAGTGGGTGAGCCGTTCGAGTTCGCCTTGGAGTTGCTTGCATTCATCTTCCGGCATCTTGCCGAGGTCTCTCCCCTTTAGAGCGCCTTTCAGAATGAGAAGACCGGCGTGAGGTTGTGCCGATGAACAGTGCGGCGGGCAGCACGCCCGCGAGCGACTGCACGGAGGCACGAACAAGGCCAAGCCGATCTTGGACGATGACCCGTGGACGCTGATCCAACCGCTGCTCCCGCCGCGCAGGCCGCGCCGGTTCAGATATCCGGGGCGCAAGCCCATCACCAACTGCGGCGGGGCGCGGCGGGCTTTGGGCTTGCCGGCGCTGGTGGTGGAGATGGTGTGGTCCCGGTCCTTCATCCTTATCCGCCGCGATTGAGCCGCCGCGGGGAGTGGGCGGCGGGGGTGGTGCTGCGTCAGCGTAGGGCGGAGGAGCGTGTGTGGGCGGTTCACGGGGCATGGTGGTCGCGGTGATATGCGGTATTGGGTGCCACCCGCGGGACGGCGTTCAGCCTTTAGACGGTGAAACTTGGCGGTTTGCCGCGATTATCAGCGTGGTCATCACGGTGTACGGGATGATGATCGTCAGCGGGAAATGCCACGCGAAGGGGAATGGCGGCAGTACCGCTAACAGCACTCGTGCGTGACTCGACAGCAAGACGATCGCGATATACGCCACACCCGTTGCCATGGTGATTCCGGCGACATAACTGACCGTTGCCTTAGGCATCCCGGCGCACGGTCCGAAGGGCAGAAACAGGAGGACAGGAAGTGGCAGGAGCCACAGACTACCGACCATCGCCATAAAGACCTGTTCGCCAAACTCCGGTGTTGCTGCCCGCCACGACATCGATATGGTGAGTGCCATCGAGCACGACCACATCAGTATGAATAGCAACTTGAGTTTCACGAGGCACCAGCCCAGGTACGAGGAATGAGGTTTACCAGAACGAAAGAATCACTTTCCCGGTCGCCGCTCGGCATGCTGCGGGATGCATCCCCGCCATTCAAGCGAATCGACCCTTTCCTCAGACGCACGCAGGCTCTTCTCCACATGATACGCGGCGGGCAGGACGCGTGGGCGCCCTACAAGTTGAGCAGGCTCCAGTGTGGCGGCGCATGCATCTCTCGGTATTCCTCCGCGATGATCGACACCGATGACCATCCTTCTCCCGTGGGCGTTACTCGGAACACTCGCTCGATGCACATGTCTTGAGACCGCAACACAAAGCTCTGCCGGCCGCCCTGAATCTGGGATAACTCGGATCGCATTCTAAAATCTTCCAACCTCCCGATACGAGAGGCGGTCGCCAAGCGCTGGTACTGTTCCTCCCTGGGCAGTTGCCACACCACTCGTCCGCTCACAATATCAATGAGTTCGAACTCCGACACCGGCGGTTCCCTTGTGGGCCACATTTCCCATTGCAGCAATAACAGCGATGTCCCCTGGACTTCCGAAGCATTGATCAGGAACGGATATGGGCCCGCGGCCCTGGATGCATCGATGGGAACGCCATCAGAAAACTGAAGCCGTCCCCCCGGCATGCCCTGCGCCATATCGATATCAGCCAACGCGAGATGAACGTCATATCCCTTGGAGCCGGGCACAAGGGAAAGGCGATGCAGCAGCACTCCAAGCCTTTGACATGGCCCATCCCAACACAGCAGCTTCAGCATCACGGGCTCATCACAGTCCGTCATCGATGTTACCCCGGGGATCTGAGGCATCGGAGTCCGATTCCATTCATAAGCAACTCTGGGCCGGTCGTTTGGACGGATGACTATCAGTTCCAGCAGTGAATCAGTCTTCGGCGAGTTTTCACTAGGAGAGTGCCTGCCCATGGCTACGCACACAAGGCCGGAATCATGCACATACAGCCCGTAGAACTCCCCTTCCAGGTCGTATTGCGCATCTTCGTTCCCGAAACGGTGTCGCAACCACATCCCATCATCGCGGACGCGGACCTCAACGCTGGCCCGGAGTTGACGAGAGTAGATAATTGGCAGATTTCTCATTGATGACGCCTCAGGTCCGGAGAGATTCGGTTCGTTTCGCGGGACAGCGTTGGGCACGTTGCGTCCAGATTGAGCGGTTGCCCGCACGGACGACCCGGGTCCGCAATCCGTCGGTAACGGCAGTGGCCTTTGAGATTGAATCCGTCACTTGTCGTCGTTGCTGTCGTTCACACCCTTCTTACGCGGAGCCAACGCGTTCGGCGCGGTTTCTCGCGGACTTGCTCCATAATCCACTGGTACGGGGTGGCCTGGGTCCTCGCGTCGGCAGTGTATCGCGGGATGGAGAGGGGGTGGTTGGAGCGGGTGCGCTGGCGAGGTGCTGCACTTGGCATTCAGGGAGTGAGGCGGGTGGGGCCTCGAAGTTGGGAGTCGCTGATGCCGGGGGCGGCTGCCCCCGGCACCCGCCGCTGTTGTGGGGCGGGGGCGTGGGGAGGAACCCATGGACTGCTGTCCATGGGTTTTAGAGGTGGTGCGGGCGGTTGTTGACGTTCGGCGCTGATGTCGGGAGGCCAGGGCATCGGTGCGACACAGTCGGTGATGCCGCGGGTGCTCTTGGATTGATCGGGACGGTTGGAGTATGCGGGGGGTTATTACGCCCCGTTGGGGCTTGGGTGCTGAGGTGCGCGTGTTCCCAGGGCTTGCGCCCTGGGCTGGGATGGGGCGCCGCGTTGCGGCTCAGGAGAGTGATGGCGGCGCCGGTGGTGATGCCGCTGGCGATCGCTGACGTTTGGCACTGATGTCGTGGGGGCCGCGACATCAGTGTGACGGGGAGTTGATGCCAGCATCGCGTTTGGCGAGTCGTCATATGCTCTTTGCGGTCGATCGAGGAGTCAACGCATGGCGATTCACAAGGACACGAGGGCGTACAACGCGGGGCAGGCCGCGGCGGAGAGGCGGATTTGCGATGCGCTGGCGAGGATCATCGATCGCCAACTGCCGGGGGCGGAGAACAAGGTGTGGCATCGGCACCCGGTGTGGTTTCTGGATGGAAACCCGATTGTCGGGTACAGCAAGCTCAAGGACTGCATCCGGCTGCTTTTCTGGAGCGGGCAGTCGTTCGATGAGCCGCGGCTTGCGCCCGAGGGCAGTTTCAAGGCGGCGGAGGCCCGGTACACGAGCGAGGACGAGGTGTCGGAGAAGGACCTGAAGCGGTGGCTCAAGAAGTCGGTTGAGATTCAGTGGGACTACAAGAACATCGTGAAGCGGCGGGGGCGGCTGGAGCGGCTGGAGAGCGTCGACTGGCGGGTCGAGATGCTCGCGCGGGTGCGGGCGCTGATCAAGCAGGCCGTGCCGGATGTGGTGGAGGAGATGAAGTGGGCCAAGCGGTCGAACCCGGGCGGGGTTCCGGTGTGGTCGTGCGGGGGCGGGATGATCTGCACGGGTGAGACGTACAAGGACGTGGTGAAGCTGACGTTTGCCAAGGGCGCATCGCTGGCGGACCCGTCGGGCCTGTTCAACGCGAGCCTGGAGGGGAATACGCGGCGGGCGATTGATCTGCGCGCGGGCGACACGATCAAGGAGAAGGCGTTCAAGGCGCTGGTTCGTGCCGCGGCGGCGTTGTGCCATGACAAAGAATGAAGCCGCACGTCGGCTGCCGTATCTGAGGCGACGGTACATGATCAGCGGGGGCTGCTTTGTGGCGGCGGTCGCGGTGTGGGCGGGCGCTGTGGTGGTTGCGGCGTTGTTGGTCGGGCGTTCGGGCGGCGTCGGCGTTCCGGCGATCACGGTGTGGGGGTTGAGGCTCGCCTCTGTTCCGCCGACCTGCTTCGCCATCACGTTCCTGGTGCTGAACTATCGCTGGCGAGCGAAGATTCGGAGACTGGCCGCGAGCGTTGGATGCAGATTGTGCCCGCGGTGCTGCTATGACCTGACCGCGGCGCCGGAGTTGCCGGGGGCCACCGGCACCACGAGATGCCCGGAGTGCGGCGAGGCGGTGGATCTTGCGGAGGTGGAGCGGTTGTGGCGAGACTGGGCGGCGTAGGCGGCTGTGGCCCATGGGGGGCGTCGGGGGATCGTCGTACACTGCGAGCATGCCCCGGAATGTGTATTGGGAACTTTATTATCATGTAGTCTGGCGCACGAAAGACAGTGCGCCGCTGCTCACGGCCACGGTCGAGTCGTTGACGCACAAGTACCTCACTCACCGCGCGCTCCAGACTGGCGAGGCGATGGTGCACGCGGTCGGCGGCATCGAGGACCACGTTCATATGGCCGTGAGTCTGCCGCCCACGGTTGAGTTCGCCAAGTGGGTCGGGGACCTCAAGGGCGCGTGCGCTCACGCGATCAATCACGGGCCGTGCGGGCTTGGGGCGCTCGCGTGGCAGACGGGGTACGGCGTGGTGTCGTTTGGCAAGAGGGATCTGCCTTGGGTTGCGGAGTACATTCGGAAGCAGCGTGAACATCACGCCGCGGGACGCGTTGAGGAGCGGCTTGAACGGATTACGCAGGTGGAGGTGCAGTCGCCTGAAGGCGGGCCCATGGAGGAAGCCCGTTGAAACGGGCTCGCGGGGATGGGGACGTTGGTTGTGGTGTTGGCGGCTGGTAACCACGCCTGAAGGCGTGGCCTACGAGCGGGGAAGCCCGTTGAAACGGGCTGAGGAATGGGAACGCCCGGAGGGATGGAGACTGCTGCGGGCTATGTTCGAAGGCGATCGCTACTCGAGCACGTAATCGGCGATTTCGCAGGGAAGGTAGCGGTCGGTTTCTTCGCCGGTGCGGGAGCCGACGCAGCGGAAGCCGCATTTTTCGAGGATGCGGCGGGACGCGGCGTTGTTGCGTGCGATGGTGGCGTGGAGGGGGCGGCGGGGTTCTTCGGCGAGGAAGAGGGCCAGGGCGCGGGAGGCGAAACCCCGGCCCCAGTATGGCCGCGCGATCCAGTAGCCGACGCAGTTGTGCCCGTCGGCCTGGAAGCAGGAGATGCCGCCGACGATTTCGACGCCGCGATCGGATTGGATTTCGATGATGCGCGAGTTGACGGCGGGGTCGGTGAAGATGCGTTCCCAGACGGCGAAGAAAGCGTCGCGCGTGCGCGGTTTGGTGCCGGCCATGGTGTTGGATTGGGGATCGGATTGGAACTCGTAGAGGGTGGGCAGGTCGGCGGGGGCGGTGGGGCGGAGGCGGAGGTCTGGGGCGCGGGTGTCGGGGTGGGGCGGCATTGGGAAGGATAGTGGTATGGGAAGAGACCGAGGGTTGGGCCTTGTCCAGCGGGTCTTGCGCGTTGCCACAAGTCGTCATCGCTGGCGGTTTTGATATGATCATGTATGAAACATCAACCGATCAACGGTTTTCCGGCCGAGGTCGTCGAGAAACTCAAGACTTATGTCTACCGACTCATTGATCCTCGCAACGGTGAGACGTTTTATGTCGGTAAGGGGAAGGGCAATCGTGTCTTCGCTCACATTCATGGCGAGCAGGGCATTGAAGGTGATGATCTTGATAACAAGATGAAGCGCATTCGCGAGATCCGCCTCGCGGGGTTTGACGTGGCCCATGTCATCCATCGGCATGGAATGGACGACGCCACCGCCTTTGAAGTTGAGTCGGCGTTGATGGATGCCTTCCCCGGACTCACCAATGAGGTCGGCGGCGTCGGTGGCCATGAGTTCGGCGCGATGCATGCCTTGGAGATCATTCGCGAGTACGCCGCGGAACCCGCGGTGTTTCGGCACGATGCGATTCTGATCAGCGTCAACCGCAGCGCTCTCGCGGAGACATCGCTTTACGAAGCGACTCGATACGCATGGAAAATCAGCCTCGCGAAGGCGAAAAAGGCGGAGGTGATCCTTGCGACGATGCAGGGGATCATCAAAGGCGCCTTTGTTGCCGATCAATGGCTGGAGGCAACCGCCGCGAACTTTCCGGGTCGCCAAGGCGTGGCGGGCCGTTACGGGTTCATTGGCCACGATGCGCCCAAGGACATTGAACGCGCGTATGTCGGCAAGCGTGTCCCCGATGAATATCGAAAGCGAGGCGCCGCCAATCCAATCAAGTATGCGCGAAAAGCGTAGAGAGAGGAGGCCAGCGGTGGCTGATGGTTGAAGTGAGCTGACGCTCGCTTCGTGCGGAGTCGAGGAATTGGAGCAAGGGGCCTCGCCCAAGGCCTCCATTACTGCTCGTGCGTGGTGCGTAGGCGAGAACAAGGCCGGGCGTTGTCGCTGCGTGCGATCCCGGTCTTCGCTTCGCAGAGCCTGCGCTCAGACGCGGGCGTCGGCGAAGGTGTTGCTCGTGGTTGGTCAGTGGAGTTCTAGGTCGACTCGGGAGTCGTCGGCTTCGATCTTGCCGCCCTTGTCGGGGACGGCCTGGACGCGGTCGGGGGCGATGACGTGGTCGCGGACGAAGGTGTTGACGACGGCGACGGCGCGGCGTTCGGCGAGTTGCTGGAGGCGCTCGGGGGGGACGACGATGCCTTCGATGACGGTCTTTTCCATCTGTTCCATGGGGACCGGGGGCGGCTCGGTGGCCTTGCGGCGGGGCATGGGTTGGTTGATCTTGAGGTAGTACATCTGTTCGACCGCCGCGGCGTATTGGTCGGGGGTGATGGGTGCGCCGCCGGCGGCGATCTGTTCGCGGAGCATGGACTTGGCGAGGGCGGGGGTGTCGGTCTTGGAGCTGGCGCGGCCGATGACCTTGATCTTGAGGCCGGGGCGGTCGGTCATGCCCTTGCCGAGCTTGTCGAGGCGGGCGATGGAATCAGGGGGCAGGGTGTCCAGGCCGGGATCGAAGAGGATGACGGAGAGGTCTTCGCCTTCGCCCGCGCCGATGAGGGAGCCCAGGATCTGGAAGGGGGCGGTGGCGGCCTTGACGATGAGGTTGAAGAAGGCCTGCCAGACGAGGCCCACGACGGTGAACTGCGGATCGTTCATGTCGCCCGAGAGCGGGATGTCGCCCTTGATCTGTTCGTCGGTATCGCGGAGGAGGGCGAGGCCGAGCTCGATGGGGACGTCAGGAGCGTCGGGGCTCTTGACTTCCTTGCCGAGGTAGAACTTATCGAAGCGGAAGTCGAGGTTGCCCTTTACTTTGCCGGCGTCGATCTTGATCGGGAGCTTGACATCCATGCGGCCCTGATCGACGAGGTAGCCGATGTAGCGGCCGGTGATGGCGTCGTAGGGCTTCAAGGGGAGTGAGGCGACCTGCAACTGCACATCGGCGGAGGGGCTATCGCGGAAGGGGTCGATCTTGCCGAGGAAGCGGAGTTGGCCGGTCTGCTGGACCTTGGTGGAGATGGTGAAGTCGGCGGTGGATTGGCCGTCGGAGCCGAGGTTGGTGGCTTCGATCTGGAGATCCTCGCCGCGGAGCTCGAGGGGGGGCTGCGCGGCGGTGTCGGTGAGTTCGTAGATGCCGTTGGTGATCTTGGCGTGGGTGATCTTGAACTGGTAGGGGAGCAGGGCGCGGAGGTCGGCGCCCAGGGGCGGGCGGGTGCGGGGGGGCTTGGGGGCCTTGGGGTCGGTGGGGGGTGGGAGGATGGCGGTAGAGGCTTTGAGGTTGGGGGATTCGATGGCGGCGTCGGCGAGGGAGATGGTCTTGCCGCCGGTGCTGAGGGCGATGGTCTTGAGGACGACGGAGTTGAGCGTGGCTTCCAGGGCGGCGCGCTGGGGCGCGGCGAGGACGATCTGGCCGGTGTCCACATCGCCGGTGAAGGTGAGGTCGGGGGGCTGCGCGGTGAGGCTTTCGCAGGCGAGTTCGCCCTTGACGCCCGCGCGGGCGAGCTTGATGGAGACGGGGTTGTCGGGCATGGCGTCGAGCGTCAGGGGGCCGGATTGCAGATCGCCCTTCCATTGCGCGCGGCCGGGGCCGGCGGCGGTGAGTCCGAGTTGGGCCTCGCCGGTGACGGCGAGTGTGGCGATGGTGGCGTCGGCCTTGGGCTCGGCATCGACCTTGGCGGCGAGGGCCTGGGCGTTGATCGCGCCGTTCCACTGGGCGGTGGCGGAGTCCTTAGGGCCGCTCACGCGGGCCTTGCCGTCAAGGGAGAGGGCGACGAGGGTGGTGTGGGCGACGTTGGTGATGGCGGCGGCGATGGTGGCGGCTTCGACCTTGCCGGACCAGTTGATGTCGGGGTTGGGGGAGGTGAGGGCGTCGGCTTCGCCCTGGATGGCGAGGGTGCCGATGGTGGTTTCGGATTCGCCCGCGCTGGCGGCGCCGACCTGGGCAGCGCGGAGGGTGCCCTTCCATGCGAGTTTGCCGGTGTCGCCGGCGCGGGAGGCGTCGCCTTCGATCGAGAGTTGGTCGGCGCGGGCGATGGCGGCCTTTTCGGCCTGGATCTGGGCGGAGAGGTTGGTGAAGAGGGTCTTGCCGGACCAGGCGGCGGCGCCGGAGGAGAGTTCGGCGTGGGCTTGGCCGTCGAGGATGAGGGTGTCGAACGCCGCGGCGAGGGATTGGGGGGCGGGGAGGTTGGAGGCGAACTTGGCGATGTTGACGGTGCCCTTCCAGTTGGCTTGCTGGAAGTTGGAGTCGGCGCCGGAGAGGGAGGCGTCGCCGGTGGCTTGGAGGGAGTCGGAGGTGAGGACGGCGGGGCCGCCGTCGGCGTTGTTGACGGCGGCGGAGGCGATCTTGAGTTGGCCGGACCAGGAAGCGGCGGCGGGGCCTTTGTCGGGGAGGTTCGCGGCGGCTTTGCCTTCGAGCGAGAGCATTGCGCCGGCGAGGCGGATGCGGGGGAGAGAGGGTTCGGGCTTTTCGGGGATGTAGGGCGCGAAGGGAGCGGTGTCGAGGTTGTCGAGCTTGACGGTGAGGTCGGCGGTGCGGTCTAAGGGTGCGAGGGTGCCGGAGAGAGCGACAGCGCCGTGATCGCCGAGCTTGGCGGAGAGGGTGAAGGGTGTGCGGAATCGGTCGGCGCTGCTGATGGGGCCGGCTTCGATGGCGGCGGAGGAAGCGCGGAGCGCGACGGGGGAGAAGGTGGCGGCGTCGTCCCAGGCGGCGGCGGCGTCGCGGATTCTTATTTTGTTGGCGGTGATGGACCAGTCACCGGAGGCGTCTTCGATGAGGTTGGAGATGGCGACGATGAGGCGCTCGATGGGGTATTGGACGGTTTTGTGGTCGATGCGCTGGCGGGCGGCGGTGGATGCGGCTTTGGGCGTGGGTGTGAGGAGGGTTTGGAGGTTGAGGATGGACTTGGTGTCGCGGCGGATGAAGGCGGAGGGGGAGTCGATCTCGAGGAGGGCGACTTCGAGGGATTTGGATTCGGCGTTGGCGAGGGCGTCGGTGAGGTTGACCTTGCCGACGTCGAGGAGTTCGCCGTCGGGCTGTTCGACCTTGAGGTTGTCGATGGAGGCGGTTTTGATGCGAACGTTGGCGAGGGGCTGATCGGCGGCGGGGGCGAAGTCGCACTCAAGGACGGCGTTGAGGACGCCCGAGACGACGCGGGCGTTGGTGTAGCGCATCGCGTAGGGCATGAAGCGCGGGAGGGCGAGGGAATCGATCGTGACTTCGCCGCTGGTGGAGAAGGGGTTGACGTGGAGGTCGCCCTTCCAGGAGATGCGTTCGCCGGCGTCGGTGACGGTGGTGAGGCGGTAGGTGTTGGGATGCTCGGGGGAGGAGTCGAGGGGATCGAAGATGAAGCGGACGTCCTTGAGGGCGAGGGCGAAGGGGGCGGGGAGCGTGTTGTCGGAGAAGGTGATGTCGGAGTTGAGGAGGCGGAGGTCTTCGACGATGACGCGGGGGAGCTTCTTGATGGGCTCGGAGGGCTTGGCGGGTTCGGTGGAGGGCTTGCGGAGGGCGGCGACGTTGAGGACGCCGTCCTTGAAGATCTCGGCGCGGGCGTCGAGCCTGTTGAGCACGGCGCGCTTGAAGCGCCACCCGCCCTTGAAGATGCTGGCCCACATCTCGAAGCGGCCGTCGAAGCGCTCGAAGGCGGCGACGGGCTTGCCGGCAGAGTCGACGACGGAGAATTCCTCGAGGACCACGCCCATGGCCCAGGGGTTGATGTAGACGCCCTTGAGCGAGGCGACACCGTTGATGCGCTTGTTGATCTGGGGGATGCCGACGTGGCGGATGAGCAGCGGGAGGATGAAGAACCCCACGAGGCTGACGATGCCGACGAAGGAACTGATCCAGAGGATGATGGAGCGGATCCGCTGACGCTTGCGGGCGGCGGGGTCCGGCTGTGCGGCCGGGGTTGCGGGGGTGGAGGGGGCGGTGGAGGCGTTGGCGTCGTTCACTGTGAATCTTCCCGGGTTCGGGGCCGATTGGGGCGGGCGCTCGAAGCGGGATGATACGGGGAAGCGATCTGGATTCCGGGTAGATTTGGGGCAGATTCGGCGTGGGCCGATTACATGCCGGGGGTGTTGAGGGCGGCGAGTTGTTCGCCGGCGAAGACGCGGCCCTTGGAGCGGATGAATCCTGTGGGCTCGCCGGCTTCGGCGAGGAGGCGCTGGAGTTCGGCGTCGTCGATGTTGGCGTCGGCGGTGGCGGTGGGGTCGTTATGGACGATGGCGACGCGGAGTTGGGGTTCGGGCGCTGGGGATGGGGGCGTGGGGGCGGTGGGGGGCTCGGGGTTGATGGGGGTGTGCGGTGTCGGGGGGTTGGTGGCGAGTTGGACGTTGCGGGCGGGCCACTGGGTGACGGTGAGGATGGAGACGAGCGCGACGGCGGCGGTAGTGGTGGCAGCGATGGAAGCGACGCGGCGTCGGCGGACGCGGGCGGCCTGGGCGCTGAGCAGCGCGGGGAGGAGCGCGTGCTTGCGATCCTGCGCGGCGGGGGAGAGGGGTTCGGTGGGCGATGATCGGAACGTACTCATCGGTGGTCTCCTTCGTGACCGGAGAGGCGACGCAGGGAAGCGAGGATGCGGCGGACGTGGCCGTGGGCGGCGCCGTCGGTGGTGCCGGCTTCGCGGGCGGTGGCGGCGTTGGTGAAGCCGCGGAGGAGGCGGAGGTCGAGGAGGCGGCGGTGGGGCTCGGGCAGTTCGCGGAGGAGGGCGCAGAGGTGTGCGATCTCGTCGGCGTGCTGGGCGCTGCGGTCCGGGGTGTGGATGTGGTCGGGGCGGTGCGCGGCGCGTTCGCGGGCGGCGCGGCGGCGTTCGGACTTGAGGAGATCGAGGGCGGCGGTGTAGACGACGCGGGACATCCAGCGGTGCAGGTCCTGGGCGGAATCGAGGATGGGGATGGAGCGGGCGACGCGGAGCATGGCGTTTTGCACGGCGTCGAGGCAGAAGGACTCATCGCGGCCGGTGGCGGCGCGGGCGATGGCGAGGCAGCGGTCGAACCACTCCTCGTAAAACGCCGACAGGGCGCGGGGATCGCCGGCCGCGATTGCGGCGGTGGTCCGACGCGCCGAGTCATCGGCGGGTGTGGCTGCCGCGGGGTGGTGCGGCGGAGCGATGGGCACTGGAAGGCTCCACGCCATGCGTGATGTTAGCGGGCGGCCCCGGGCTTCTGGTTGGGCTTGGGAGCGTTCTTCGCGGCGAGCATGTTGCGGAGGTCGGCGACGATGACTTCGAGGTCGGCGACGCGCTTGGCGAGGTCGCCGGAGGCTTCGTCGGGGCCGGTGATGCCACGTTCGATGTTCTCCTTCTCGGCCATGGCGATCTGGACCTCGGAATCGATGCGGGCGACCTGCATTTCGGCGTTGCCGACTTCATCGACGGGGAGCTGTCCGGCCTCGGCGGCCTTGCGGGTGCGGTCGAGACGTGCCAGAGCGAACTCCTTTTCCTTCATGGCCAACTGGAGGTGCTGGGCGGCGCGGACGGCGTCGACCTTGCGGGATTCGGCGGTGCGTTGGATCTTGGCGGATTGGCGGACGGTGTCGGAGAGCTCGGCGATGACCTGGTTGATGGCGTCGAGTTCGGCGGTGGCGCCGCGGACGATGAGCAGCCTGGAGTCGGCGTGGAACTTGACGTCGGCGGTGGATGCGCCCCGGAGGGGGACCTGGGCGAGTGCGGTCTTGATGGCAGTCAGCAGGGTTTCGGCGGGGATGCGGCCGGATGGGTCGTTCTTGCCTTCGGCGATGAGGTCGTTGACGGAGAAGACCTTCAGAGTCTGGGGGCCGTCGAAGGGGCGGGCGGACATGCGGCAACTGATGACGAACGCTGCGGTGGGTTCGGGGCCGTGCTGATCGGTGAGGTTGCTGACCGACATCTGCACTGCGTCGCTGGAGACGAGGTACTCGAGCGACTTGAGCACGGCGGAGAGGGAGACTGACTCCATCTTGACGGCGGGCAGGGGGAGTGCCGCGGCGTCTTTGGAGTACGTGATGTTGACGGGCTGGTCGGGCTTGGCGTTGCTGCGGAGAAGGTTGACGAACTCCTCCAGCGAGCCGCCGGGGAAGTTCACGGAGACGGGAGGGCCCTGGCGCTGGGCATCGGTGGGCCCCATGAGGAGTTGGCCGCCCGCGAAGCCGACGGGCTTGCCGGGCTGCGCGGGGACTGGCTGGGCGGGAGTGGATTGGGCGGGTTGCTGGGCGGCGGCGGTGAGGGAGAAGGCGGTGATGAGTGTGAGGGGGATGAGAACGCGGTTCATGGTGTGCTCCGGGTGGGTGGTTAGCGAAAGAACGACGCCGCGGGGCGTGTTTGGCGCGTGGGGTGGATTATTTTGTTACCGGGGGGCGAGGGGGTGAAACGTGGCGCAATCCATACCATGGGCATGCGAACGACACTGGGGATGTTGCGGGGGATGGGTGTGTGTGCTGCGCTGTGGGCGGCGGGCGCGAGTGCGGGGCAGGGGACGGATCTGAAGCGGGATTTTCAGGCGCGTTGGGCGGAGAACAGGTTTGACGCCGCGGCGGGGATTCTGGAGGATGCGTTCAAGTCGTCACCGGAGGAGGCGATGTCGCTGGCGGTGGCGCTGGTGGAGACGGGGAACGACTTTTCGAGGCCGGTGGGCGCGGCGGCGATCGTGGCGCACGCGGATGTGAAGACGCTGGCGGGGCTGGCGAAGCGGTTGTCGCGGACGGAGTTTCCCGATGAACGGCGGCTGTTCGTGCGGGCGCTGGGCGTGCGGGCGGTGGAGGCGCGCAAGGGCAAGGAGCCGGACGCGAAGGCGGTGCAGGAGGTGAGCGACGCGGCGGGGGCGTTTGTGAATGACACGGACACGGCGGTGGCGGCGTCGGCGATCCTGGCGCTGGCGGACACGGGGGACATCCGCAACGTGGGCAGGTTCATCGACGAGTTCGTGGATGTGCCGGCGTTCACGAGCAAGCCGCCGGGGAACGATCGCAACCTGCTCAGCAGGGCGTGCGCGGGGGCGTTCAAGGAGTTGACGGGCGAGCGGCCCAAGTCGCTGGCGGAGGTGAAGCAGTGGTGGGCGGCCAACAAGAACGACCCGAAGAAGAAAGAGAAGGGGCCGCTGCCGGAGAGCGACAACTGGAGCGGGCAGAAGTTCTGCCCGGTGGACCGGTTCAATCTGTTCTATCGCATCGGATCAAAGGTGGGCGAGGTGGCGGAGGGGCCGCTCTCGCCGGCGGAGATCGGGCCCGCCTTGGCGGCGGCGGCCGCGCGGGCTGAGCAGGTGCTGCGGCCGGTGCTGGGGACGGCGCACGTGCCGGAGCTGCGGGTGTACCTGTGCGATCCGAACCAGTTCAATGCGAAGGCGAGCAACCGGACGTTCGCGGGGCAGACGCAGGGGAACGAGATCATCCTGAAGGTTGAGAACGTCAAGGCTGTACCGCAGGTGATGTGGCACGAGTACATCCACGCGATTCATGATTCGAACTTTTCGAATCAGCCGCGGTGGCTCAGCGAGGGCGTGGCGATGTCGTACACGATCTCGGCGAAGGGGAAGGCCCCGCGTGAACTGGACGCGAACATGCAGGTGATCCTCAAGCGGGGCGCGTTCACGGAGATGATCAACTGGAACTCGGGGGGATCGGGCGACAGCCTGGAGGGCGCGCGGTACGCGACAGCGCACCTGTGCATTGACTATCTGCGGTTTTCGGGGTTCGGCGCGGCGGACACGCGGATCTTCTACGTGATGGCGCGGCTGTCGCGGCATCAGGCGGCGCGGTTGGCGCTGGAGTCGGTGTACGGCAAGAGCATCAAGGACATGGATCAGGCGGTGCGGGAGTTTGTGAAGTAGGGGGAGGGATTCGGGAATCGGGAATCGGGATTCGGGCAGAGGGGGAGGTACTCTGGACTCAGGCCGGGGTGACGGGGGTGCCGGGTGGGTTTGGGGTTGGGTTCACCTGGATGCGGCCGCCTCGGATGCGCAGTTCGTAGGTTGGGATTTTCTCGCTAAAGGGCGGGGGTGAGCAGCCGTCGTGGGGGCGGTATTGCCAGCCGTGCCAGGGGCAGGTGATGCAGCCGTCGATGATCTTGCCTTCGCCGAGCGGGCCGCCCTGGTGGGCGCAGACGTTGCCGACGGCGGAGAAGCGGCCTTGATGTTTGAAGACGGCGATGCGTTCCTTGCCGCGGAGGCAGACGACTTTGGCGCGGGATTCGGGCACTTCGTCCACAGCGCAGGCGTCGATGAAGTTGTCGGCATCGGGCGCTGGTTGGCGTGCATCGCGCGAGAGTTCACGCGAGCCGGTGCGCAGGTGCAGGGCGGTGGTGGTGAGCGCGCCGGTGATGAGCAACGCCGCGACCCAGCCGGTGCGCTCGGATTGCATGGCGCCCAGGGCGACGTGCATGATGAGGAGGGCGTAGGCGAGGTAGACGGACATGTGCAGGGTCTTCCAGGCGCGGGGGCCCAGGGTGCGGTTCCAGAAGTCGTGGCTGGTGGCGGCCATCAGGAAGAGGATGGCCAGGGCCAGTACGCCGAGGATTTCAAAGGGAAATGCGCGGAGCGAGGTGAAGTTGGTGTTGCTGGTGAGGAGAGAAAGGAGGGGGTTGATGCCGCCGAAGCCGTGGTAGTACCCGATGGTGAGAAGGGCGTGGGCGAGGCCGACCAGGAAGGTGGCAACGCCCAGGTGTCGGCGGTTAAAGAGCAGCGGGAGGAAGCGAGGGTTGATGCGGGCGAGCGGGCCGATCCACAGGACGGCGTGGAGCATGACCAGCGCGCACGAGCCCAGCGCCCGGATGATGAGGGCTTCGTCGGTGGGAGGGCTGGCGAGGGCGAACTTGCCGATGGCGAGGAACGCCGCGAGGTATGACACGATGCCGGCGGCGAGGGTGGCGTCGTAGAGGCGCTTCTGGCGGTTCCAGCCGACCCAGGTGTATGAAACGCTCATCGCGGGGCTCCGCGGGAGAGCGCGGCGGCGAGCGCGACGGAGAGGCCGACGGCGAGCGTGGCCGCGATGGCGAGCCAGGCGAAGACGTGGGTTTGGCGCTGTTGGCGGGTCATGCGTTGGACCAGAGTGCGAGTGTGCGGCGGAGCAGGAGGGGCCAGAGCGCAACGACGCCGGGGAAGATGCAGAGGCGGAAGGCCCAGTGGGGATGAGCCGCGGCGGGGTCGAGGCGGGAGAGGACGCGGGCGAAGAAATAGATGGCGAACGCGGCGCCCGCGAGGGCGTAGGCGGCGAGGGCGGCGAGGATGAGGGTGGCGACGAGCACGGGAGTCCCTGGGATGCCGAAACCGGGCTGGGGTTTCGGCATCAGAGCGGCGGGGTGTGTTGTTGCGTTGAGCGCCGACCGGGCTGGTTGGCGCGTAGGGATTCAGGGAAAGCTATGCTACTCACCATGGAAAGCACCCAAGCAACGGCTCCGCCGCGGGAAGCGAACGAGAGCGCGCTGGTGGCTCGGCTGCGGGCGGGCGAGAACGGGGCGTACGCGGAGTTGTTGGCGGTGTACGGCCCGAGATTGCTGGCGACGGCGCGGCGGATGATGCCGGTGGAGGAGGACGCCCGCGAGGCGTTCCAGGACGCGATGCTGTCGGCGTTCAAGAACATCTCGCGGTTCGACGAGAACTCAAAGGTGTCGACGTGGCTGCACCGGATCGTGGTGAACGCGTGCCTGATGAAGTTGCGGAGCAAGCGGCGTCGTCCGGAGACGTCGATCGAGCCGATGCTGCCGGCGTTCCTGGCGGACGGGCACCAGGCGACGCCGAGCGTGGAGTGGAGGAACGAGACCGCGCTGAGCCTGGAGCGGCGCGAGACGCGCGACCTGGTGCGGGCGTGTATCGACCGATTGCCGGAAAACTACCGTATCGTTCTGGTGCTGCGCGACATCGAAGGTGTGGATACTGATGAGGCGGCGACCGTTCTGGGAATGACCGCCAATGCCGTGAAGACGCGCCTGCACCGGGCGCGGCAGGCCTTGCGGGAGCTTCTCGACCCGCTCATTCGTTCTCAGCAAGGGGCCGATTCGTGAACCACGTGACATGCCATGAACTGATCGACTTTCTGATGGAGTACCTGGACGGGGAACTGCCGCCGGAGCGGCGCGCGATCTTCGAGCGGCACCTTTCCATCTGCCCCTCGTGCGTGGCGTACCTCCAGAACTACAAGGCGACGGTGGAGATGGGCAAGAAGGCGATGGCGTGCGACGGCGACGCGGTGGCCGAGGGCGTGCCGCAGGATTTGGTGGCGGCGATCCTGGCGGCGCGGAAGGGGTGAGGGTGGGGCGGGCCCAATGGGAGCGGTGCCCGTTCCTGTTGACGAGAGGCTCATCGGAGAGCGGTCGAGTTGATTCCACTTGTGCGCAGCGCGGAGGGTGTCAGCCGCAGCCGCCGGCTTCCCACACGGCGAAGAAGCTGCTCACGTCTGCGCCGTCGACGCCGCCATCGGAATTGACATCGGTGTCGCAGTGGCCGATCTGCCAGCGATCGAAAAAGGCGGACACATCAACGCCGTCGATGCCGCCGTCCTGATTGAAATCGGCCGGGCAATCCAAGCACGCGCAGATCATCAGTGTCGCGGCGGTGCTGTAGACGTTGCCGCAGGCGTTGGAAATGGCACAGCGGAACTGGCGACCGTCGAGTTCGCCGGGGCCGCCGGCGCAAGCGATGGCCGCCACCATGGTCGTTTCGCGTGAACCGGTGATCGTCGCGCAGGTCGGGGTGCCGCCGAGCACGAGCGGGCCGTCCTCGAGATTCCTCCAACCCAGCGTGCCGTCGGCGACCTGCCATTGATATGACAGCGAACCCACTCCCGCGGCCGTCACCGCGAAAGCGGCATCGGCCGTGGCACAGACATTGACGGGCCGAGGTTGGGAGGTTATTTCCAAGCCCCTGATTCCTGCCGAGTAGTGCGACGCGATTCGGTCCGGCGACAACGCTCTGTCGTAGACGGCTACTTCATCGATGCAGCCCCTGAGAAAGCGGCGGTCCTGGAATCCACGGGCGATACTCAACGCGCCGCTGGAAGGCGTGATCGAACTGAAGGTGTTGGTAAAGGTCGCGCCGAACTGCGTTCCGTCAACAAACAGTCGTGTCGATCCGGATGATGCAACGAGCGCCACGTGGTGCCAGATTCCGTCTGACCATTGCGGGATGATGGGAAGCAGGATGGTGCCGGTGTTCGTGTAGACCGTGATGTTGCCGGCGGAAAAGAGTTGAAAGTGAAACAACTGTCCCGACACCCGTGAACTCACGATGGCGGCGAAATCGCTGGTGGGCTGCGTCAAGTTCACCCACGCCTCGACCGTTATCGCCGCGCGAGACTGAGCGAACACCGCGTTGGAGATGTCGACGTAGCTGTTGCTTCCGTTGAAGCAGGCGGCGCGCGAACTTCCGCCTTCGATGCCCGGGTTGTTCAGTGTTACTCCACCCACGTACGTGCCGACGCGATCGTGTCCCGAACTGTCAAGAGCGACAGGGCCGTTTGGTTCTTCGAAGCGGTAGTACACCATGGGTGAGTCTGCAAGGACCTCGGCGACGTAGCTGCATTGTGCGTGAGCGGCTGAAAGCGCTGTAGCTTGCGCCGCGGCGGCGATTACAACCAAGATCCGACGAGGACATGCTGACGGGCAAGGCGTCCGAATCAAAGAGTCCTTTGACATATGAATCTCCGGAGAAGGAAGCGCGGCGATGCTCCCGAAGCTCAGTGTACAGACGGCGGAACATCCGCACAACCCAATTTGGCGGATTCGGGCTCATCGGGGAGGCCAGACACATAGAGCGGCGATTTTCCGCCATCGCGGGTGACGTTCGATCTGCGTATTCCAATGTGCCTGCGAAGGCGGAGTCGGCGGCATCTGCATGTTCACTTGTTGCTTAAAGCAAGTGACAGGCCTGTCGCGCCCGAATGCAGTTCCGGGATGCTAACGAAGGCCGGTCGAGATCCTTGAGGGAGGATTGGGCAAGGTTGACCTTGGACCCTCGGCGTTCCAAAGCTCATTTGGAAGGTGCGGACCGAGAATCTCCGCAGGCGTTGTGTAGTACACGCAACGGCCGCGAGCGTCGGCGTCACCGTGCCGGGGCCGCGTGTTTGTGGCGGATTGGGGGAGGGTGACGCTCAGTGGCCTTCCGCCGCGGCGGTGAGAGCGTTCAGGTCGAGCTTGATCATCTGAAGGACAGCCTGCGTGACCCGCGCGCCGTTGACGGGGTGGGTGAGCAACGCGCCGATGTTGGCGGGGACGACCTGCCATGAGACGCCGAAGCGGTCCTTGAGCCATCCGCACTGGACGGGCGTGCCGCCGTCGGCGGTGAGCTTGTCCCAATACTCATCGATCTCTGCCTGTGAGTCGCAGTGGACGACGAAGGAGATCGCTTCATTGATCTTGTAGTGCGGGCCGCCGTTGAGCGCGGTGAAGCGCTGCCCGTCGAGCTCGAAGTCGATGGTCATGACGCTGCCCTTGGGGCGATGGGTGTCCTGGGTGTAGCGCAGCACCGAGAGGGTGCGGGAGTTCTTGAAGATGGAGGTGTAGAAGGCGACCGCCTGTTCGGCGTTGTCGCTGAACCAGAGGAACGGGGTGATCTTCTGGGGGGTGGCCATACCAAAACGGTAGAGTCGCGATTGCGGTTGCGCAACGAAAAGAGCCCGCGTGGGCGGGCTCAATGGGAGGAACAAGCGATGGGTTGCGTGGCTGCGGAGGCGCGATCACGTCGCGTCTGAAATGTCGATCGGGCCGTTGCTGGTGCTGAGCTTTGACTTCTTGCCGCCCTCGCCGAACTGGAAGGAGGCTTCGGTCTTGCTGTTTTTGGGGGAGGGGACGCCGCGGGGGCTGGTGTTGGTGATGACGCCGTTGCTGGTTTCGGCGTTGACAGCGCCGGTGAAGGCGGAACCGACCTTGAGGTGGATGGGGCCGTTGCTGGTGTCGGCCTTCACGGGGCCGGCGGCTTTGGGGTTGAGGGCGATGGTGATGGGGCCGTTGGAGGAGTCGGCGGAAGCGCCCATGACGTTGGCGAGGTCGATGGCGCCGTTGCTGGAAACGGCCTTGACGGCACCGTCGTGGTTCTTGACGCTGATGGCGCCGTTGGAGGTGTCGAGGGTGGCGTCGCCCTTGAGGTCGGCGAGGCTGATTGCGCCGTTGGACGAGGAGACCTTGACGCCGGTGAAGCCGGGGGTCTCGATTTCGAAGGATGCACCTTCGTTGTTCTTGCGCTTGCCGTCGGGCCAGATGACCTTGATCTGGAGCGTGCCGTCGGAGTGGCGGGAAGCGGAGACTACGGCCTTGTCGAGGCGCTCCTGGCTCTGGCCCTGCAGGCGGGTGGTGATCTTGACTTCCTTGGCGTCGGTCTTCTTGATGCTCACGCTGCCGTTCTCGGTGGTGACATCGACGGGCTTGTCCTCAACGTGGGCGATCGTCTGTGAGCGGGTCGCCTTGAGGTTCGGTTCGGCGTATTCCATGCCCATGTCGTCATCGATGACGACGACGCAGCCGCCGAGGGCTCCGGCGGTGAAGAAGAGGGCGGCCGCGACGCCTGCGGCGCGGAGTGCCGAACGGATGGGGAACCTAGACATGCGTTGAATCTCCATGAAACGTTTTCATCTGGGAGCGACGGGTGAGGGTATGAAGTCTTGGGGTTTTGGGGCCCAGAATTTCGGGGCGAGATGCACAAAGTAGTGAAAGTACTGGTGTTTGCCGCCTGAATTCCCCGGCCACAACTACTACCCTCTCTCCCTTCCAATTAAGGATTGACATTGGGCGATTTTCAGTCACAAATTGCCGTGTGGCGCACCGATCGCAACGCCGTGCTGATCGGCGACGACGTGGCGCGGTTCCGCGATCCGGCGTTCGCGGGGATGGGGTTGCCGCCGTTCCCGGCGTACCTTGAGACGCCGCGGGAGCGGGGGAAGTTGCCGACGGGGTGGCGGGTAAGGCCGCGGTTTACGAAGATGGGGCGAAGGGCGGTGGTGGAGGTGGCGATGGCGGCGGGCGTGTCGTTATACGGCACGGGGGAGCAGGCGGGGCCGCTGCTGCGCAACGGGATTGTCAAGACGCTGTGGAACAACGACAACTTTGATTACCACGACGGCAGCCGGCATCTGTACCAGTCGCACCCGTTCGTGCTGTGCGTGCGGGAGGATGGGTCGGCGGTGGGGATCATTATCGAGACGACGCACCGGTGCGACATTGATCTGCGCCGAGGCGTGCGGGCGGTGGTGCACGGGCCGAGCCCGGCGGTGACGGTGATCGAGCGGGCGGACGCGATGGGCGTGGTGCGGGTGCTGAGCGAACTGACAGGCAAGATGCCGATGCCGCCCAAGTGGGCGCTGGGGTATCAGCAGTGCCGCTGGAGCTACGAGCCCGAGGGGCGGGTGCGCGAGGTGGCGGCGGAGTTCCGCGAGCGGCGTATTCCGTGCGACGTGCTGTGGCTGGATATTGACTACATGGACGGGTTCCGGGTCTTCACGTTTGATCGCGAGAAGTTCCCCGACCCGGCGGCGCTGAACGCGGACCTGCGTGAGATGGGGTTCCGCACGGTGTACATGATCGACCCGGGCGTGAAAGTTGATCCGGCGTACCGCGTGTACGCGGAGGCACGCCGGGGCGGGCACTTCATCAAGACGGCGCGGGGGCAGGAATATCACGGAGAGGTGTGGCCGGGTGACTGCGCGTTCCCCGACTTCACGCGGGAAGCGACGCGGCGGTGGTGGGCGGGCCTGTACACGGAGTTCTTCGCCAACGGCATGGACGGCGTGTGGAACGACATGAACGAGCCGGCGGTGTTCGGGGGCGTTGAAAAGACGATGCCGGTGAGCAACCGGCACGAGGCGGACGCGGAGCTGGGCGGCCCGGGCGACCACGCGCGGTATCACAATATCTATGGCATGCAGATGGTGCGTGCGACGCGCGAGGGCGTGCTCGCGGCGGCGCGCCGCAAGCGGCCGTTCGTGCTGACGCGGGCCAACTTCCTGGGAGGGCACCGGTACGCGGCGACGTGGACCGGCGACAACCGCAGCGACTGGCGGCACCTGCGCTGGTCGATCCCCATGGCGCTCAACATGGGGCTGTGCGGGCAGCCGTTCGTGGGGCCGGACATCGGCGGGTTCATCGGCGATGCGGACGGGGCGCTGTTCGCGCGGTGGATGGGGATCGGCGCGCTGCTGCCCTTTGCGAGGGCGCACTCGGAGAAGACGACACAGCCGCACGAGCCTTGGGTGTTCGGCGAGGCGTGCGAGAACTCGTGCAGGCGGGCGCTGGAGCGAAGGTACCGGTTGCTGCCGTATCTGTACACGTGCTTCCGCAACGCGGCGGTGACGGGCGAGCCGGTGGTGCGGCCGGTGTTCTTCGCCGACCCGACGCGGCGGGACCTGCGGGCGGTCGATGATGCGTTCCTGTTGGGGCCGGACATCCTGGTGCAGTGCGCGGTGAAGCCGGGCGAGCGGCCCGGAGCGCCGGTGCTGCCCTGGCGGAAGTTTGAGATCGCATCGGCGGGGGATGAGGCGCTGCCGGACTTGTACCTGCGTCCGGGCGCGGCGGTGCCGGTGGGGCCGGCGAAGCAGTACACGGATGAGCCGGGGCCGAACGAGATCACGCTGGTGGCGGCGCTCAAGGATGGAGCGGCGGAGGGCGCGCTGTACGAGGATGCGGACGACGGGTGGGAGTTTGAGCGCGGGGAGTATCGATTGACGACGTGGCGGGTGACGGGTGCGGGGGCGGTGGCGGCGTCGAGCGAGGGGAAGTGGAACGGACCGTCGCCGCGTGTAGGCGTTCGGGTCGTCTAGGCCCGCGATCAGTCGTTCAAATCCGCAGCGCGATGGCGGCGGCGATCGACGGCCAGCCGAAGGACATCCGGCCGGCTGTAGTGGCCCGCGGCGTCGAAGTTCTGCCGTTCCTCCAGAACGCGGTGGATGTCGAGGGTCGCCGTCAGGAGGTGCTCCCCGCCCGACTGCGGTTCCACGATCCATGATCCGTCGGGCCCTGCGATGCACGACCCGCCGTTGTAGATCAACTCGCCCTTGTGGCAGAGGGCATCGCGGTCGGGGAGGTGGGCGGGCAGGTCCGACTCGCGGAGGATCGCGCCCACGGAGGCGACGAAAGAGCGCGATTCGAGCGCGACGAAGCGGGTGAGATCGCGCGTGAGGTTCGCGGAGCCGGGCCAGATCATGACGTGCAGGTCCTCGCCCTGCGCGTACAGCGCGGCCCGGGCGAGCGGCATCCAGTTCTCCCAGCAGTTGAGCGCGCCGACGGTGAACGGGCCGACGCGGTGCACGCACAGGCCGGCGCCGTCGCCCGCGCCCCAGGCCAGTCGTTCTTCGTAGGTGGGCATGAGTTTGCGGTGCACCGAGAGGATCTGACCGTCTGCGCCGATGAAGACGCGCGAGCAGAAGAGGCTGTGGCCGCCCCGGTCGTGCGGCCGCTCGATGATCCCGACGACCACGGCGATGTTCCGCCGTTTTGCGGCGGCGCACACGGGCTGGAGGTGGCCCTCCTCGATGCAGACCGCGGCGTGGACGTACGCGGCGTGCCAACGCTTGAGCTGCGGGTTGTTGAACGACGCGCCGTGCAGGCGCGACAGCCAGAAGGGGTACCCGGGCGCGATCGCTTCACCGAAACAGACCAGGGCGCAGCCGGCGTCGGCGGCGCTGGCGACCCAGTCGGCGATCTTCGCGATGGTGGCGGCGCGGTCGAGGAACACGGGTGCGATCTGGGCAAGAGCGATCTTCATGCCGACGATGTTACCCGTGCGACCGGGGTGGACACAGAGGGGCATCCCGGCCCCCACGCGTGCGGAAATGTCAACCCGCAAGCCCGCGGATACTACGGAGTTTGTAATCGGTTTCAGCCGAGAAAAAACGCGACTTGGTGGTTCGTTGGCACTACTGTTTTGGCATGTCTACTCCACACAACGACGTCTTTGCCGACGCACTCAAGCGTCTCGATCTGGCGGCGCAGTACGCCAAGGTCGATCCTGAAACACTGCTGCGTCTGAGGCAGCCCAAGCAGTTCCTGGAGGTTTCCATTCCCGTGCGAATGGATAACGGGAGCCTGCGGATCTTCACGGGCTACCGGTGCAAGTACGACGACACGCGCGGGCCGGCGAAGGGCGGGATCCGGTTTCACCAGGATGTGACGCCCAGCGAGGTCAAGGCGCTGGCGTTCTGGATGACGTTCAAGTGCGCGGTGGCGGGTCTGCCGTTCGGCGGGGGCAAGGGCGGGGTGATCGTCAATCCTTTCGAGCTGTCGATGGCGGAGCGCGAGCGGCTGAGCCGCGGGTACATCCGGGCGATCGCGTGGGCGATCGGCACGGACGTGGACGTGCCCGCGCCGGACGTGAACACCAACGGGCTGATCATGGCGTGGATGGCCGATGAGTACAGCAACGTGGTGGGGCGGCGCGAGCCGGGGGTGATCACCGGCAAGCCGGTGGCGATGGGCGGGAGCCTGGGGCGCGACGACGCGACGGCGCGGGGCGGGTTCTTCATCCTGAAGGAACTCGAGGTGAAGCTGGGCTGGGACAACAAGAAGCAGGCGCGGCGGATCGCCGTGCAGGGCTTCGGGAACGCGGGCGAGAACTTCGCGCGGCTGGCGCACGCGGACGGCTACCAGGTGGTGGGCGTGAGCGATTCGAACGGCGCGCTGTATAACGCCGCGGGGCTGGACATCGCGGCGATGCTCAAGGCCGAGCACAAGCCGGGGCTGCTGCCGGACCCGTCGCTGTGCGGGGCGGGCACGAAGAAGATCACGAACGCGGAGCTGCTCGAACTGGACGTTGACATGCTGGTGCCCGCGGCGGTGGAAAACGTGATCACCGAAGAGAACGCCAACCGCATCAAGGCCAAGGTGATCCTGGAGCTGGCCAACGGGCCGGTGACGGTGCAGGCCGACGGGATGCTGGAACGGCGGGGCGTGATGGTGATCCCGGACATTCTGGCCAACTCGGGCGGCGTGACGGTGAGTTACTTCGAGTGGACGCAGAACAAGATGGGCTTCTACTGGACGGCGGAGGAGGTCCGCGAGCGGCTGGCGCTGTACATGCGGCGCGAGTTCAGCGCGGTGTTCGACCTGGCCAAGAAGCACGGGATCGGGATGCGGATCGGGGCGTACGCCCACGCCCTGGAACGGCTGGGACCCGCGCTGGAGAGCACGGGCACGGCGAAGCGGTACGCGAAAGAGTGAGTGGAGGAATCGGGACTCGGCAAACGGGGGGAGGGCCGAGTTCGAGCGGCGTATTGATCGGATGAATTGAAAAGGCCCGCGGCGTTGGTCGCCGCGGGCCTTGTTTGTTGAGGGAGGGCGGTGTTCAGCAGGCGCCGGTTTCCCACTGGGCGAAGAAGTACTCGACGTCGGCGCCGTCGATGCCGCCGTCGGTGTTGACGTCGGCGGAGGTGTCGCCGGCGCCCCAGGCGGCGAAGAAGAACTCGACATCGGCGCCGTCGATGCCGCCGTCCTGGTTGAAGTCGGCGGGGCAGGGGTGGGTGACGGAGATGACCAGGGTGCCGGTGCCGGTCCAGCCGCCGTAGCCGCCGAGGCGGATGAGGTACGGTGTGCCTTCGACGACGGGCATGGTGAGCACGGCCTGGACGCCGCACTCATCGTCGGCACAGGCGATGGCCTGTCCGTCGCCGGTGGGGCAGGAGGCGTAGGCGGTCATCTTGGAGTCGTAGTCGGAGCCGCAGGTGGAGGCGTGGAGCGTGCCGGTGGCGGTGGCGAAGTAGAGGTACCAGAGATCGCCGTGGACCTGCGGGTCGCCGCAGCAGAAGTTGCAGTTGGGCTCGGCGGGGCCGTCGGTGTAGTGGCCGAGCGTGCTGAAGGGGTAGGAACCGTCGGTGACGAGGATGGGGGTGGAGCAGACTTCGCCGGGGATGGGGGTTTCGGAGATGTTGATGATGCCCGAGCCGGTGTTCCCGGCGTAACCGCCGATGGAGATGTAGAACTGCTGGCCGGGGTAGCTCTGGAAGGAGATGGAGGATTGCAGGCCGCACCAGTCGTCGTTGCAGGCCAGGAGCGTGCCGCCGGCGGAGGGGCAGGCGTTCCAGGCGGAGATCGAAGAGTCGTAGTTGGTGCCGGTGCAGGTGTTGACGTTGACGGTGGAGTAGCCGGAGGCGGTGTAGAGGTACCAGCGGTTGGCGCCGGCGTAGCAGGAGGTTTCGTCGGTGGCGTAGCCCGCGTTGGAGAAGGCTGTATTGCCCGCAGAGATCGGGATGGCGATGGGGCAGGATTCACCGTCGCGGGTGAAGGCGACGTTGAGCGTGAAGTTGCCGGAGAGGTTCTGGAAGTGCGAGACACGGACGAGGTACTCCTGCCCGGCGACGACGGGGAGCGAGAGGGCCGAGCCGCCGTTGCCGCACGAGGGTGCGTTGTCGTTGCATGCGACCAGGACGCCGCCGCCGGCCGGGCAGCCCTGGTACACGCCCAGGATGGTGTTGTTGGCGTTGCAGACGCTCGGGGAGAGGGTGCCCTGCGTGGTGGCGACGAAGCGGTACCACGCGCCCCACGGCAGCGTGTACATGTCGGTCGTGCAGGAGGAGGGGTAGGGAGAGGGCTCGGGGCGGGCAAAGATGGTGGTGCCGTTGTACGCGCCGGAGGTGATGTCCACGGGCGTGAGGCAACTGTCGTTGGTCGGGCCGTCGATGTATCTGACGGAGACGGTGTGGGGGCCGGGTATTCCGCCGGGGGCGACGGCGACGCGGATGACGCAGGGGACGATTTCGGTGATGTTGACGTCAACGACGCCGTTCGCGCCGCCGTTGGCGTTGATGGGCGTCCACTGGTTGGAGGGCGAGGGGGCGCTGTTGACCAGGCGGTGGACGGAGACGACGTTGGCGCCGCCGGTGACGGTGACGCGCATGCGGCCGGGGCCGTCCCAGGGGTTGAAGTTGTAGTAGACATCCTGGGTGCCGATGGTTCCGCCCGGCTCGATGAGGGCGCTGCCGTCGGTGGTGGCGCCGAAGGTGGTGCCGCTGATGGTCATGCCGTAGGGGAGCTGGCCGAGCAGGATGCCCTCGTACCAGGGGTTGTTGATGGGGGGCTGGGGTGCGCCGATGGTGCGCGTCAGCGTGTACATCTGGGGCATGTTGAAGGACGTGGAGACGGGATAGACCACTGAGTAGTAGTTGCCGCCGGGGACCTGGGCGCTGACAGTGACGGGCTGGCCCGGACCGCCTTGTGCGCTGGCGAGGATGGTGCCGCTGGCGCCGCGGATCTCGACGCGCAGGCCGGATTGAAGCCGCGAGTTAACGAAGTGGCCGGAGGTGCATCCGGAGTTGTTCTCGGGCGTCTGCGGGCCTTGAGAACTGGAGTCGTACGAGGCTCCCACGGGGGTGGCGGTGAAGGTGACGGGCATCTGGGCGGCCAGGGAGGAGCGGATCCAGTCCTGATCGCCGGGGAGCACGCTGGCGGTGGCGGTATTGGGGACCTGGCCGTAGGTGAAGAACGCGATGCTGGTGTTGGGCTGGGACTCGACGAAGACCGTGGCGCTGGCGGCGTTGTTGTTGGGCTCCTGGGGATCGCCGTAGAGGTACTGGAGCGCCAGGATGTCGTCGTGCTGGAGAGCGTCGAAGCTCGAGGAGTAGATGGGCTCCATGAGCTTGGTGTGCTGCAGGGGGCAGACGTGGTCCAGGCCCAGCGCGTGGCCGAGTTCGTGGGTGAACACGTTGCGGAGGAAGCGGTAGGCATCGGCGTAGTTTTCCCAGCCTTCGGAGACGTCGATGCACATGTCCCCTTCGCCGCTGCTGGAGGGGAAGTAGGCGAAGGCGAGGGTGTTGAGTCCGGGCACGTTGTCGACGATGGTGGAGCCGCAGATGCGGATGTCGCCGCGGCGGCCGGGCGAGCCCGAGGAGCTGGGCCAGGCGGCGCCGTCGTCTACGCCGTTGGGGGAAAAGTTCGCTCGCGCGAAGCGGACGCCGCAGATGCGGGAGACCGAGTCGAAGCAGGCCTGGATGTAGCTGGTCCAGAGTTCTCGGCTGCCGAACTTGGCGTCCATCGACTCGAGCAGGGTGCTGCGCTTGAAGGAGCCGTCGATGTCGCAGAGCGTGTTGTCGGCGACGTAGCTGTAGGTGAGGTAGACGGGGCTGTTGGGATCGTAGTTCCAGTTCCAAGTGTCGTTGGCGAAGTAGCGGGCGGCGTAGGGATTCTGGCCGAGATGGGCTCTGCGTTCCCATTCCTGAATGGCTTGCGGGCTCAGGACGCTGTCTTCGGAGAAGCAGCGTGCGAACGCGTTATCCGCGGCGGGCGCCGGGCGGAGGCTCCAGCCGGCGGGGTCGGGTGCGTCGGTGCATTCGTCCGGAACGAGGAAGCTGGGATCGCCGGCGGCAGAGGTGTGGCCCAGGTGCTGAGCGGGGGAGGCGCGAACTCCCGCCGCGATGCCGACGAGGGCTGCGAGCAGCCGGACCGCCGAAATGGGACGGGAACCTTGATTCGTTTGCATGATGACTAATCGCTGGAACATGTGGACCCTCGTGTGACGGAAGAAACCGGAAAGTGTGCTCGAGAACTGGCTGCTGAGAGACGGCAGGACAGCGAACGCAAGCCCGACTCGCCCCGATAGGGGTCGATTTGACTTGTTCAGGGGTGGTTTGGGAGGCCCCGTACAATCTCTAGCGGAGCGGCACTGGCTTTGGCGCACGGATTCTCCGAAAAAAGTGTGACGCGCCGGCCTCTCGGATTCAGTGCCGCATATCGGACCCGATGAACTCAGACACCCGTCATGACGTCACGCAGTTGCTCGACCGGATTCGCGCCGGGGAGGACACCGCCACGGGCGAACTGCTCAACGCGGCGTACGGAGATCTGCGGGCGATGGCCGCGAGCCTCTTCGGGCAGGAGAACCCGGGGCACACGCTGCAGCCCACGGCGCTGGTGAACGAGATGTGCGTGCGGATGCTGGATGCGCCCGGAAAGGCGTGGACGGACCGGAGTCATTTCTTCAAGGCGGCGGCGAAGGTCATGCGGCACCTGCTGATCGATCACGCGCGGGCGAAGAACGCGGTAAGGCGGGGAGAAGGGGCGCGGCCGGTGTCGCTGGATTCGCTGGCGGGTGCGGGGGTCGCGGCGCCGGCGAGCGGGGTGGACCTGGTGGTGCTGGACGAGACGGTCACGCGGCTCACGGAGATGGATGAGCGTTTGGGCACGGTGTTTGAACTGCGGTTTCTGGCGGGGCTGACGGTGGAGCAGACGGCGCTGGTGGCCGGGGTTTCGCCGCGGGCGGTGGAGCAGGACAGCCAGTTCATACGCGCGTGGCTGCACCGGGAGTTAGCGCGATGAGCCGGGGCAGTTCGAAGGGGCGGGAGTTGACGGCCGCGCAGTTTGCGCGGGTGCGCGAGGTGTTCAATCGGGCGTACGGGCTGGGCGCGGAAGATCGGCGGGCGTTGCTTGCGGAGGCGTGCGGGGGTGACGCGGCGGTGCTGGCCGCGGCGGAAGAGCTGCTTGCGTCGGCGGATGTGGCCGGCGAGGAGCTCGCGCCCGAGGGGGGGCTGGTGGGGCGGGTGCTTTCGGCGGAGGGGTCCGGGGCGGCTCTGCCCGGGCAGATCGGGCCGTACCGCATCGAGCGGCTGATCGGGCGGGGCGGGATGGGGCTGGTGTATCTGGCGACGCAGCGGAGTCCGGACCGCGAGGTGGCGCTCAAGATCCTTCGTGGTGGCTTGGGCGCGGGCTCGGCATCGCTGGACAGCCGCTTCTCGCGGGAGATCCGGGTGCTGGGGCGGCTGGAGCACCCGGGGATCGCACGGATCTACGACGCGGGGGAGGCGGCGACGGCGAGCGGGAGCGTGTCGTACTTCGCGATGGAGTACATCCGCGGGCCGCGGCTGGACGAGTACGTGCGGACGAAGGAGCCGACGCCGGCGGCGAGGCTGGAGCTGGTGGCGAGGATCGCGGACGCGGTGCAGCATGCGCACACGCGTGGGGTGATCCATCGGGACCTGAAGCCATCGAACATCCTGATCGATGAGGCGTCGGGGGAGGGCGGGGATTCGCGGGCGGGCGCGGCGGGCGTGCAGCCCAAGATCCTGGACTTCGGCGTGGCGCGGCTGCTGGAGCCGGACGGACAGCAGACGGCGCTGACGGAGCAGGGGCTGGTCGTGGGGACCATCGCGTACATGAGCCCCGAGCAACTGGCGGGCGATCCGGAAGCGATCGACATGCGGACGGACGTGTACGCGATCGGGGTGATGCTGTTCGAGTTGCTGGCGGGGCGGCTGCCGTACGACGTGCTCACGAAGTCGATCGCGGAGGCGGCGCGGATCATCCGCGATGACGAGCCGGCGCCGATGCGGTCGGCGGCGGGCGTCAGGATCGACCGGGATCTGGCGACGATCGTCGGCAAGGCGATGGCGAAGAACAAGGAGGAGCGGTACGCGACGGCGGCGGCGCTGGCGGAGGACATCCGGCGGTACGTGCGGAACGAGCCGATTCTGGCAAGATCGCCGACGGTGGCGTATCAACTGGCGAAGTTCGCGCGGCGCAATCGAGGGTTGGTGGTGGCGTCGGGCGCGGCGGTGCTGGCGGCGATCGCCGGGTTGATCGTGGGCACGGTGCTGTTCATCGGGGCACAGCGGGCGAGGGAGCGGGCGGCGAAGGAAGCGGAGCTGAGTTTGGCGGTGCGGGGGTACATGATCAACGGGCTGCTGATGGCCGCGGCGCCGGAGCGGATGGGGTATGAAGTGAAGATGATGGACGTGCTGACGCACGCGGCGGAGGGCCTGCACGAGCGATTCGCGGAACTCCCGGAGGTCGAGGCGGAGGTGCGGTGCGACCTGGCGCGGGTGCTGATGAAACTGGGCAAGCCCAAGGAGAGCTTTGCGCAGCTGGAGTTGGCGGTGCCGCTGCTGGAGAAAACAGGCGGCAAGGACGATGGCAAGACCATCGAGGCGCTGTCGATCATGGCGGATGCGGCGCGGGGCGTACAAGACCACGAGGGATCGCTCAGGATCGGCGAGGACGCGATGGCGCGGGCGAGGCGGGTGCTGGCGCCCGGAGACCCGGTGCTGGTGGGGGTGATCAACGTGCTGGGGGCGACGTATTCGATGGTGGGGCGGCACGACGAGGCGATCGCGCTGCTGCGGGAGGGGATCTCGCAGGCGGAGCGCGCGCCGGCGCACGATGACTTCACGATGATGAGCATGCTCACGTGGCTGCAGAGCAGCGAGATGGCCAAGGGGGACATGGCCGCGGCGCTGGAGATCACGCGGCAACTGGCGGAGCGAAGCCAGAAGGTCTACGGCCCGGATCATGAGAGCTCGCTCTCTGCACGCAGCAACCTGATGAACCTGCTTTCAAAGTCCGGGAGGATTGATGAAGCGGCCGCGATCGCGACGGGCCTGCCCGAAGCGGCGGAGCGGACGTTTCCGCCGGGGCACCCGGCGCGGGCGTTCAGCGCGGTGAGCGCGGCGGACGCGATGCGGCAGGCCAAACGCTTCGAGGAGGCCGAGCGGTACGGGATGAAGGGGTACGAGGCGTGCGTGGCCACGTTCGATGACCTCAACTGGGCGACGGAGCAGGCGGTCAAGATTCTGCGGATGACCTACGCGGATTGGCCGGGGCACGGGGAGCAGTGGAAGCGGTGGGCGCTCGCTTCGGCGCGCATCCGGATGATGGTGGCCAAGGTGGACGAACTGCCCACGACGCTCAAGTTGCTCGAGCGGGTCGCGGCGGAAGCCAAGGCGGCGGGGGTGGAGGCGGGTCCGCAGGGAGTGTTGGGGATGATGTGGGGCGAGCGCGAGGCGTTGGCGCCGCCGAAGCACCCGCGGCGTGCGGCGTTCTTCGCGAACTTGGCGCTGGCGGGGGTTTCGATGGATCAGCGGGGGCACGGGCCGGAGGCGATTGATCTGGCCGCGGCGGCGTTGCCTGATGCGCACGACAAAGCGGTGGCGGAGGCGCTGATCGCGGCGGCGAAGGCGAAGTGATGGCGCGAAAAAAATGCCGCGGCAACGTGCCGCGGCGTTCAGAGGAAGGGACTTTGGAAGCGGGGATTACTTGGGCGGGATGGTCACGGGCTGGTTCTCGATGCCGCTGAGGCCGGCGAGGGCCGTGTCGACGCCGAGGGTGACGTAGCGGCGCTTGTTGACGAAGGCGACGCGGGTGGCGTGCTGGGACCAGTAGGGGTAACCGGCCAACTGGCGGTGGACGTAGTCCGGGCCGTTGACGATGAGGCTGCCCTGGTAGTACCGCATGCTGGCGCCGTCGCCGCCGTTTTCCTGCCACTGCTCGGGTTCAACGAGTTCGGTGAGGATCTTGATGAGGTCGTCGATGCGTTCCTGCAGGGGCTTGGTCTGGAGGCCCTGGTTCTGCGTGCCGGTTTCGCGGAAGGGGCTCTGGTTGCCGCCGCCGCCCTGGCCCGCGCTCTGCAGCACGCTCTGGAGGTCGAACTGGGGTGCGTCGGCGTAGTTGGGGATGTCGAGGAGGAGGTCCTTGACGGAGTAGAGCTCGACGCGCTTGAACTTGTTGAGGCGCTCGCGGGGGCCGGCCTGGAGCGTTCCGGACTCGGAGAGCTGCCAGGTGTTGCCGCCGGCACCGGTGGAGTCGGTGGTGGCCTTCTCCAGGATCTTCTCAAGGGTGTCGAGCGCGGTGCGCTTCTCGATCTTGAGGTTGATGGTCTTGTCCTTGTCGAGGCCTGAGGTGTTCTGGTCGTCGGCCCACATGGGGTCGATGTCGGCGCCGGTGACCTCGGCGATGAACTTCATCGCGTCTTCCATGCGCGTATCGGTGAAGGTGATGGTCACCATGCGCTGCATCTTGATCAGCGTGTCGCGCTGGGGGATGCCGGTGCTGCGGGCGACGGGCTGGGAAGACACCGGGGCGGGGGGCGTCGCGGCGGGGGTGCTCTGACCGAGCGCAGCGCCGCACACGGAGAGTGCCGCGGCGGCGGAGAATGCCAGACGCCCGAGTTGAGCCGAGTTGTTCGCCATGCGTGAATCCTTACGAAAGAAGGTCGCCGACAGGAGAATGGTACCGAGCCGGGGCGACCGGGGTTGCCCCTTCCTCTCTCCATCGACAATGGACGCCCAGGGAAAGGAGTGGTTCCACCGAACGGCGGTAGGAACGCCGATAAGCGAAGGCTCCCTGCTGTAAAGGTGGCCGTTCATCGCGGGGCAGATCCGAGTGAGGGTGCGTCCGGAGTGCCCATGAAGCAAACCGAAGGCTAACGGCCATGGTGTTGAGTTGATCGTTGCCCGTTCGCGGCGTGCATCCGGCGTTGTGCCGTCCGTGGGGGGACGCGAAGAACTGCCGCCAAGAGCGCGGTGACGTTCGAAGATCGACTTTGGCAGGGAGTAGGTTTGCTCTCGTTTTACTGGGCAAACTCAAAGCCACTTCAGGGATTTGAACCCTGGACCTATGCTTTACGAAAGCATCGCTCTACCGCTGAGCTAAAGTGGCGGTCGCCGCGATTTCCGCGGCCTTAATTATGGCGTAGCCAGCGGCGGTTGTCCACTCCGATCCGAAGTCCATCCGGATTTGGGGGGTGGTTGGCCGGGCAGGGCTTCCAGGACTACTTCTTCGCCTTCCGGGGTGGCCAACTGAAGTTGGGCACCGGCGGAACGCATTTGGGCCAGCTGACGGCGGCCGATTTTGGCCCGCAATCGCACCGCTGAGTCGGTGTATGTTCGGTCGATCACCTCGCCGCGGGACTCGATGAGGTGGATGGTCTTGGAATCGCTGAGGGGGACGGTGACGTCGAACTCGCCGATGTCACCCAGGGCGGCGGCGCGGGCGAGGGCGGCGAGTTGGGGCAGGCCGTTGCGGGAGTCGTCGCCGCCGATGGCGCTGATGGGCAGGCTGCCGGGCACCTTGCGCTGCCAGACGAGGATCTCGGAGGCGTCGCGGAGGCGGTCGACCTTGTTGAGCAGCAGGATGCGCTTGGGGGGTGACCAGTACTTGTCTTCGTCGTGCAGGCTCTCGCGGAGTTCTTCTTCGAGTTCGTCGAGCACGGTGGTGACGACCTTGTACTGGAGTTCCGCCGCGGGGTCGGAGACGTCCAGGACGATGAAGAGCAGGTCGGCGTGGGTGGCTTCTTCGAGGGTGGCGCGGAAGGAGGCGACGAGGTGGTGGGGGATGTCGCGGACGAAGCCGACGGTGTCGGAGAGCATGGCGTTGACGCCGCCGCCCAGGGGCCACTCGCGGGTGCGGGTCATGAGGGTGGCGAAGAGGCGGTTGTCGGCGTAAGCGCCGCCGCTGGTCAGGGTGTTGAAGAGGGTGGATTTGCCGGCGTTGGTGTACCCGACGATGCCGACGGTGAAGTGCTTGCTCTTGCGGGCGGCGACTTCGCGGCGTTTGCGGGCCTGGATCTGCTGGAGTTCGCGCTGGAGGTCGAGCTTTCGGGCGGCGATGAGGCGGCGGTCGATTTCCAACTGCTGCTCGCCCGGGCCGCGGGAGCCGATGCCGCCGGAGATGCGTTCCAGGTGGCTCCACATGGCCTTGAGGCGGGGGGCGGTGTATTCGAGCTGGGCGAGCTCGACCTGGAGCTTGGCCTCGGAGGTGGCGGCGCGGCTGGCGAAGATGTCGAGGATGAGTTCGCTGCGGTCGACGATCTTGCGGAGGGTTTCCTTCTCGAGGTTGCCGATCTGCTTCGGGGACAGGTCGTGATCGAAGATCACGGTGTTGGCGGAGAGTTCCTCGCACAGAGCCTTGAGCTCCTGCACCTTGCCGCTGCCCATGTACGTGGCGGCGACGGGGCGTTCGAGGCGCTGGGAAATTTCGCCCACCACCGTGGCGCCGGCCTGTTCGGCGAGCGACCGCAGTTCGCCGAAGGGGTCCTGGGGATCATGCCCACCCTCGGGGAGCCAGACGGCCGCCAGGATGACCCGCTCGGACTGGACTTGAAGTTCTGTGCGTTCTTTTGCCATTCGTGTGGTTGATTGTTGGCCGCCCGCGCCGCGGCACGCGCCGCCGTGGAATAATCCGTCATGCCGTGGCCGATCCCCAACTGCACGCCGTATTCGTGGCCCGCGGACATCAGTTCGCGGCGGTTTGCGTGGGGAATCGCGAAGAGTCCTGAGAACTGCCGCGTGGCGCTGCTGGGGATGCCGGATGATCTGGGGGTGCGGCTCAACTTCGGGCGGCCGGGGGCGGCGCAGGGGCCCCGGGCGTTCCGCGAGGCGCTGGCGAAGTATGGAGTGGCGGCGCCGGACGGTTTTGACTACCCCAAGGTGTTTGACGCGGGGGACGTGGTAGCGGCGGCGGGCGATGACGGCGCAGCGCTGACGGAGACGCATCGGCGGGTGACCGCTGCGGTGCGGGCGATCGTGGCGATGGGGATGCTGCCGGTGGGGATCGGCGGGGGGCACGATCTGACGTACGCGTTCGTGCGGGGAGTGGTGCAGGAAGAGCGATCAAGGTCGGCGCACGCGCGGTTCGAGGGGGTGTACTTTGATGCGCACCTGGATGTGCGGGCAGAGGTTGGGAGCGGGATGCCGTTCCGCAGGCTGGTTGAGGAGTGCGGGGTGTCGGTGCTGAACGTGATCGGGCTGTCGCCGCTGGTGAACAGCCGCGAGCATACTGAGTGGTTCGATGCGCACGGGGGCCAGCGGGCGGCGGGTGCGGTGTTTCCGCCGGCGGCGGATGCGGACGCGCGGCGGTTCGTGAGCCTGGACCTGGATGTGCTGGACGCGTCGGCGGCGCCGGGGGTGAGCGCGATGAATCCGGCGGGGCTGTCGACGCGAGAGGTGGAATCGATGGTGCTGGCGGCGGGGAGGTGCCCGTCGGTGGCGTGCTTTGACATCATGGAGCTGTCGCCGCCGCACGATGCGCAGGAGCGCACGGCGCGGGTGGCGGCGCACATGTTCCTGACGTTTCTGCGGGGGCTGGCGCACCGAGAACGGCCGGGGGCCTTCAACGCATCGAGGTACGCCTGATGAAGCACGATTGCCTGGCGATCACCGATGCGAGGCTGCTCACGATGGCGGGTCGCAGGCCCCGGCGCGGCATGGGGATGGGCGACCTGGGCATCATCCCGCGGGGCGGGGTGCTGATCCGCGATGGGCGGATCGTGACCGTGTGGCGTGCGGAGGAGGAAGGGCCGGACCTGGAGGGTGTGTACACCGTGGACGCGCGGGGCGCGGTGGTGATGCCGGCGTTCGTGGATTGCCACACGCATGCGTGCTGGTGCGGGGATCGGCTGGATGAATGGTGTCGGCGGATCGCGGGCGAGCCGTACCTGGAGATTCTCGCCTCGGGCGGGGGGATCATGTCGACGGTGCGGAGCGTGCGCGAGGAGAAGGAGCGCACGCTGGCGGAGATTGTGGCGGAGCACGCGGGCGCTGCGAGATCTCACGGCACTTGCCTGATGGAAGTCAAGAGCGGGTACGGGCTGACGAAAGAACACGAACTCAAGATGCTGCGGGCGATTCTGGCGAGCCAGAGGATGTCGCCGATCGGGATCGTGCCCACGGCGCTGCTGGGGCACGCGATCGACAACGCGGCGCCGGGGTTCGTGGAGCGGACGATCGAAGAGACGCTGCCCGCGGTGCACGAACTGCTGCCGGGGGCGGCGGTGGACGCGTTCTGCGAGCAGGGGGCGTGGAGCGTGGAGGACACGCTGAAACTGCTTCGGGCGGCGCAGCGCCTGGGGCACCCGGTGCGGGTGCACGCGGACCAGTTCAACTCGCTGGGGATGCTGCGCGAGGCCGTGAAGCTGGGGGCCAAGAGCGTGGACCACCTGGAGGCGAGCACGCCGGAGGACCTGGAGTATCTCGCGCAGTCGGACACGTTCGCGGTGGGGCTGCCGTACTGCGGACTGCACATGGCAGACGGGCGGTACGCGGACCTGCGGCGCGTGGTGGATGCGGGGGGCGCGGTGTGCATCGCGAGCAATTTCAATCCGGGTAGCGCGCCGAGCCTGTCGATGCCGCTGGCCATCGCGCTGGCGGTGCGGTTCTGCGGGCTCACACCCAAGGAGGCGATCGTCGCGGCGACGATCAACCCGGCGAGCCTGTTGGGCGACGATTCGCGCGGGGCGATCGTGCCGGGGGCGCGCGGGGACCTGCTCATGCTGCGATCAACGGACGAACGCGACCTGGCGCACGCGATCGGGGATGATCCGATCCGGACGGTGGTGGCAGGGGGGCGGATGATGCCGCGGCGTGCGTGAGGCCGGTCAGAGCGTGGACCATTCCAGGGTCTTGGGCATGGTGCACAGGTTCTTGGCGCCCTTGGGCGTGATGAGGAAGCAATCTTCGATGCGGACGCCGCCGACGCCGGGCAGGTAGATGCCGGGCTCGACGGTGACGACCTGGCCGACCTTGAGTTCGGACGCGGCGAGCATGTGGCTGAGGCGGGGTTCCTCGTGGCCGTTGAAGCCGATGCCGTGGCCCAGGCCGTGGCCGAACTGCTCGCCGTAGCCGTGCTTGGTGATGTAGTCGCGGGCGACGGCGTCGATTTCCTTCGTGGTCTTGCCGGGCATGATGGCGTCGGCGGCGAGGTTGTGGGCGTCCAGGACGATGTTGTAGATTTCCTTGATCTTGGCGGGCCATTTGCCCAGAGCGAAGGTGCGGGTCATGTCGCCGTGGTAGCCGTGGTAGATGGAGCCCCAGTCGATGAGGACGGAGCGGTTCTTGGCGACCTTGGCGGGGCCGGGGCGGTAGTGGGGGAGAGAGCCGTAGGGCTCGGCGGCGACGATGGTCTGGAAGCCGGGCTGGCTGGAGCCGCGGGACTTCATCTCAAACTCGATGCGTGCGGCGATCTCCATCTCGGTCATGCCGGGCTTGATGTGGGGGAGCACGGCTTCGAGGGCTTGCTGCTGGATATCGAGGGCCTTGGTGATGAGGGCGATCTCGGAATCGTCCTTGATGGTGCGCATGGCGGCGACGAGGCCGTGGGTCATGACGACGCGGGAGGGGCCGGTGAAGCCCAAGGCCTTGACGAGCGATTCGCATTCGCCGATGGTGATGTGGTCGGCCTGGAGGCCGATCTGCTTGGCGCGGGCGCGGTTGCAGACCTGGGCGACGGCGTCGACGATGGAGCCCTTGCGGATGAAGATTTCCGCGAGCCTGGAGATGGGCGCGAGTTCCTCCTGGTAGCGGAAGTCGCTGATGATGGTGGCGGAATCGGGGGAGAGGAAGAGGTAGGAATCCCCGCCGTGGAAGCCGGTGAGATAGGCCACGTCGAGGGGATTGGTGACGAGCAGGTGGCTGATGCGCTCGTTGTTGAACTGGGCCCGGAGGCGTGCGATGCGGCCGGGGAAGGGGTTGGCGGCCTTGGCGGGCTTGGACGCTGCGGGCTTCTTGGAGGCGGGCTTGCGGGCGCCGGAGCGCGAAGGTGTGCGGGTGGGCATAGAGGGGATGGTACTACGGGGCCTGGGCGGCGGGCTGGAGGGAATCGGGCGTGATTCGCGGCGTGTCGCGGGGCATCGCGAACGCGGGTCTGGGTGTATAGCCTTGGGCCGTCCGGTGATTCAGCAGCCCGTGGGGCCGGCGCCCGGAACGAGCAGTGCCTCCGCGCCATCGTTCGGCCGTGAAGACTCCGGACACCTTCGCAGGGAGTTTCGCCCATGAGATGTTCTACATTCGCGCGTGTTGGTTCGCTCACCAGCGTCTTGATCTGCGGCCTTTCGGTGGCTCAGGCACCGGCGGAGCCGCCCAAGGCAGAGACTCCCAAGGCGGAGGCGACCAATACGGAAGCGCCGGTTGCCGTCGGTGACGCTGCAAAGCACGAGGAAGCGAGCGGCTTCCCTGTCAAGGAGGACGAAAAGGTCAAGGTGAGTGTCTCTCCGTATATGTGGCTGACGGGCTTCGAGGGCGACGTCACCGTCAAGGGCGTTGAGTTGCATACCTCCACCTCGTTCGTCGACATCCTTGACAAGACGGATCACGTGTTCGGCCTGATGGGCGCGGTGGATATCCAGTACGAGCGGCTGGTCTGGCAGTTCGATGGGGCGTGGACGATGGCCAAGGCGTCGAAGGACCGGGGCTTCGGCCGCAACGGGACGGTGGACGGCAACCTGGACATCGAGTCCGGTTGGTTCGAGTTGTTCACCGGGTATCGGATCGTTGATGCGCCGATGGTGGATGACGCGGCGTCGAGGCGGCGGTTCTCGTGGGATGCGTTTGTGGGCGGCCGAATCACGAGCGCCGATGTCACGGCCAAGCTGACGACCTCGGCAAACATCACACTGCCGGGCGGCGAGGTGCTGACTCCGGGCCAAACGCGTGAGCGCAGCGACTCGGAGACTTGGGCCGAGCCGTTCGTGGGCACCAGGATCGGGATCGACCTGTCGGAACATTGGTCGGTGCAGCTTCGGGGCGATATCGGCGGATTCGGTGTGTCGGGCTGCGACTTTTCGTGGCAGGCGGCGGCGGTGATCGGCTATCGCTGGGACTTTGAGACGTGGAGCATCGCCGCGTTCGGAGGATACCGCGCCATCGGGCAGGATTACACCAACGGTGATTTCACGTGGGACATGATCGTCAACGGCCCGATCCTGGGCGCCGAGATGTCATTCGCGTTCTAGAGGTTGGCCGGCGCGTCAGCCCGCGCCGAGTTTCTTGAGCATCTCGTCGCGCACGGTCTTGGCGTCGGCCTTCCCGGCGGCGAGTTTCATGACTTCGCCCACGAGGCGGCCGACGGCCTGCACCTTGCCGGAGCGGACATCTTCGGCGACCTTGGAGTTGGCGGCGATGACCTGATCGATCCAGCCGGCCATCGCGGCGTCGTCGCGCACGATGAGAGCGCCGCGGGCGGCGGCGAGGGATTCAACGTGGGCGAGAGCCGCGGCGGGGGACTCGTCCGCGGCGGCGAGGCCGAGGTGGTCAAAGAGCAGATCGAGGGCCTGGTTGTTGACGCGGCCGTTCTCGCGCAGGGCGGCGAGCGCGGCCAGGCGCAGGGGCGACACGGCGAGTTCGTGGATCTGCACGCCGCGTTCGTTGGCGCGCTTGGACGCCTGCTGGAGGATCATGTTGGCGGCGATCTTGCCGGCGCGGTCTCGCTCGATTCCCAGTTGGACGAGGGCGTCGATCATGGCTTCGTAGGCGTCGCTGGTGGTGCGCTCCTCAACGAGCGTGGAGGCTTCCTTGGACTTGAGATCAAAGTCCTTCACGTAACGGCGCAGGCGCGGCAGCGGCAGTTCGGGGATGCGGGCGGTCACCAGGTCGAGCCAGGGTTGATCGACCTTCACCGGCGGCAGGTCGGGGTCGGGGAAGTAGCGGTAGTCGTGGGCGTCTTCCTTTTCGCGCTGGGTGAAGGTGATGTTGCGGACATCGTCCCAGCCGCGGGTGGTTTTCATGCCGCGGCCCATGACGCGGCGGTCGGCGAGCCAGCGTTTGGGTTGTTCGGCGAGTTCGTGCTCGATCGCCCCGCGCAGGCTCTTGAAGGAGTTGAGGTTCTTCACTTCGACGACCGGGGTGGCGACGGTGTGGCCGTCGTCCAGGGTGAGGATGCAGTTGATGTTGGGCTCGAAACGCATGTGGCCCCGCTGCATCACGCCGTGGGTGACGCCCAGGAACCGGCAGGTGGTGCGAAGGAGCTTGGCGAAGAGAACGACGTCGTCGGCGGAAGTGAAGTCGGGTTGGGTGACGATTTCCAGGAGTGCTGCGCCGGCGCGGTTGTAGTCGGCGAGTGTGCAGTCGATGGCGCCGCCGCCGGGGGCCTCGTGCAGGAGTTTGCCGGCGTCTTCCTCCAGGTGGGCGCGGATGATGCCGATCTGGCGGGAGGGGGCGGAGAAATCGGGGAAGCCGTCGGCGTCGGAGGCGGGCAGGTCGACGCTGCCGTCGAAGCAGAGCGGCAGGTCGTACTGGCTGATCTGGTAGGCTTTGGGAAGGTCGGGGTAGAAGTAGCTCTTGCGGTCCCACTTGGAATGGGGGGCGATGCGGCAGTTGAGGGCCAGCCCGACCATCATGGACATTTCGACGGCGGCCTTGTTCATGACGGGCAGCGCGCCGGGGAGCGCGAGGACGGTGGGGTCGATGAGCGTGTTGGGCGGGGCTTCGCCGTGGGCGTCGGCCGCGGGGCTGGGGGCGCGGCTGAACATCTTGGTGCGCGTGCAGAGTTCGACGTGGATCTCGAGCCCGACTTTGAGCGCGACCGAGACGATGGAGGGAGGCATGTGGGAGGGTAGGGGGTGGGTAATTGGGGAACCGCACAGGAGCGGAGCGCGGATTGAGCGTGCGGGCGCTGGGAACTGGTGTTTCGTTGGCGCATCCAAACCACCGATGATGGAGTTGGCGACGATGACCGAGTGGGCGGGGTGGGCGCTGGTGGCGGTGGGCGCTGCGGTGGCGGTGCGCGGGCTGTGGGGAGATCGGGCGCGGGGGCGGAGGCGGTGTCCGAAGTGCTTCTACGGGCTCGACGGCGTAAAGCCGGGTGCGGAGGGGTACACGTGTCCGGAGTGCGGGCGGGAAGGGATCGCGGAGAAGTCGCTGTACAGGGCGCGGGCGAGTCGGCGGATGGTGCTGGGCGGGATTGCGTTGGCGCTGATGAGCAATGCGTTGTTTGCGGTGCCGCGAGTGGGGGCGGCGGGGTGGGTGGGGTGCATCCCGACGCTGGTGTTGGCGGGGCTGGCGCCTTGGCAACCGGCGACGGATGTGCCGCAGTGGCGGGCTCCGCTCAACTCGGAGCTTGATCGCAGGCAGGACAAGGAGAGATCGGTGCACCTGCCCGCGGCGTGGGTGTGGACGCTCTCGACGCGGGCGCTGCACGGGTTTGATGATGACGGCGCGGGGAAAGAACTGGTGTTTGTGAACGCCGCGGCGGTGATGCGGGCGTGCGGGGGGCGATCTGATTTTGAGGGAGCGTTTTCTCCGCCCACCACTCGGCTCAGGTGCTTAAGCAGCAGCAGCGGCGACATTGAATCCGAGTGGACCGCGGGTGTGATGCGGGTGATCTCGGGAATGGTGCGACCGGAGGCGTGGTGGTCGGCGGGCGGCACGATCAGCGACGCGGGGAGTGCCGGGATGTGCATCGTGACGCGTACACCGCCGGAAGACGCCGCGTTGATCCGCGCGTTGTATGGGGCGCTGTGCGCACCGGTCGCCTCGCCGCACTACGCGGCGGGGATCGGTTCGGCGATCGAGGATGCAGCGGTCGTGTCGCGGCTGCGGCAGACGGTGGTGCGGGTGGATGGAGCGCCCCGCACGCTGGCCGCGTTGACGAAGGAGGTTTCAAAGGCGAGCGGTGTGGAGATAGAACTGGATACAGCGGGGATCGAGGATGCGCCGGTGTTCCTGGGACTTGCCTTCTCGCTGCGGGCCGGCGACTGGCTGACGGACCAGCTTCTGGACGCGGGCTTGTCGCGGATGCTTGGGGGGCGCGGCGACCGCGTGGATTGGTACGTGAAGGACGGACGGGTGGTGGTGACGCACGCCGATACGGCCGAGAGATTGTGTCGGCGGATGGTCGTGTATTCGGTGGAGGACCTGATCGCGAACCGGCCGGCCAGCGAGCTCACGGCCCACGACGACTCAGCCTTCATGAGATTGGATTTGACGTGGATGCTTGTGGAGTTGCTCACATCGAACATCGATCCGGACGGATGGGTGAACAACGGCGGCGACCGCGCCCAGCTTGAAGTGCTGGGCGACCGGTTGGTGATTCAAGCGCCGCAGCGCACGCACGAGCGGGTCATCGCGTTCCTGGGGGCTTTGCGAAGCAAGTTGAACGCCTCCGAAGGCAAGGGCGTGGCGATGTCAGGTTCGACGTCGGCGCGGTAGCCCCAGGCCCAGGAGCACCGCGGCGGCGGCGGGGGCGGGGACGATGATGGACGCGCCGTCGACCGTGACGGTGCCCCGGATGCTGCCGGAGTTGTCGCTCTGCGTGGAGAACCACTGCGCGTAGCGGGCGCCGCTGGTGCTGTCGCGGAGGAATGATTCAACGGGAGCGAAGATGTCGATGACGGTGCCGGGGGCCCCGACGCCGGGGGCGATATCGAGTCCGAACTGCATGATGGCGATGGAGGTGAAGCCGGGGACGAACGGCGGGTCGGTGGGGCCGACGTTGCCGAAACTCTTCTGGGCGGTGTTGATGCCGCCCGCGCCGTTGAAGTTGTTGGCCGCGAGGGTGCCGGTGGTGGGCCCGGCGCCGGGCCAACGGGTGATGTCGTTGCGTGCGATGCGCAGGTAGCGGGCATCGACCGGGGCTTCGCCGGAACCGGCGGTGTGTTCGTGCACTTGGTACGACTGCGTGCCTGATGGGCCGGAGCTTGCGAAGGGGCGCAGGCGGCCGAAGGGGCCGTCCAAGGGAGTGGAGTCGAGATCAACCGCGCCGCCGTTGCCGTTGTTGCCCTGGTTCGCGAAGGGCAGGATGGAGTCCAATCCGGCGCGCATGTTGCGGAAGACGGGCTGAGAAAAGCACGAGGCGAACCCGAAGGGGGACTGCGGGCCCTGGTACGACACGGCGGCGCGCATGAGCACGCGGGTGGTGGCGGTCTGCGCGGAGAGGTCGAGTTGATCCACCCAGGTCTGGCCGTCGATGCTGACCTGGATGTCGTAGAGGGTGGTGTCTTGTGCGAGGGCGGGGGCGCAGGACAGAGCGAGCGCGGTGCAGGCGAACGCGGCGGGGAGGGAGCGACTGGATGTGCGATTGATCGGAGCTTCCGGCATCATGGCGACACTCCTTGGAGCGGGCCGGAAACTTCCCGTGAAGCATCATTCCACCCCGTCTGTGGGAAGTCAAAGGAGAGAATTGATCTCAACTACGGGCTGTGCGGAGAGACGCCGGAGATCTGAAGGCGGGCCGTGCGAGTCGGTACGATGGTCCTGCGTGACGACCCGTCCGAACATCGCGGTGTGGACCGATCCGGCGCGGATCGCCTCGGTGCGTGCGCTGGCGTCGCGCGCGGGGTGCGACATCGCGATGGCGGGGACCTCGGCCAAGGGGCAGGCGACGGCGGTGGCGTCGGAGCTGGGTGTGCCGGTGGCGGACGATCTGCGGCGGTGCTTGTCTATTGCGCCGTGCGCGGCGGTTGTGATCGTGTCACCGGGTGATTTCGGTGCCGCGGCGGATGATGCTCGCGCGGTGCTGGCGGCGCGGGCGCGGGGCGTGGCGGTGCTGTGCCTGGAGCCGGTGCCGGCGAACGCGATGGAGCTGGTGTCGGCGGGGTGGCTGGATGAATCGAGCGGGGCCAAGCCGGCGGACGCGCTGCGGTTTGCGCCGCTGCCGCGGCTGGGCGCGGCGTTCACGCAGGCGGCGGAGATCGCGACGGTGTTCGGCGAGCCGCGGACGATGCACGTGCAGGTGACGGCCTCAACGCTGGGCGCTGCGCTCTTCCAGGGGGCGGACCTGCTGGCGGGGCTGCTGGGGGAGCCGGAGTCGATCGACGCGGCGTACACATCGCCGCTGCGCGGGGCGGTGGCGGGCGACTCGCTGCGGAACCTGCACGGAGAGTTGACGGGCGTGGTGCGGTTCGCGGACGGGCGCGCGGCGGGGTTGGCGCTGGCGGAGGGTGAGGATTCGTTCCGCTGCACGATGCTGAGCGCGCAGGGCCGGCTGACGCTCACGGAGAAGGGGTGCGAGTGGTTGGCGCCCGACGGGAGCGTGCGCGACCGGCTGGAGACGCGGGACGGCGGATGGGACGCGTCGGCGGCGCTGGTGCGTGCGGCGGGCAAGGGCTCGCCGGATACGGGGCCGGTGAACCTGATGTCGCTGCTGGCGTTCGCGCAGGCGGCGCTGCTGAGCAGCCGCACGGGTCATCCGGAGCGGCCGGCGGGGATCCGCCATGCGCTGGAGGCGTGAAGCGGGCGTTGTCGGACTCTTGATCACTCCCAGCGGGAGACGAACCAGTTCTTCTTGCCGCGGCGGAGGGCGGCGATGCAGCCGTGCAGGAGGTCCGGTGCACGCAGGTGGTCCTCGTGGCCGACCTTGCGACCGTTGACGGTGACGCCGCCGGCCTGGAGGAACTCGCGGGCTTCGCGCTTGCTGGAGGCCAGGCGGGTTTCAACGAGCAGGTCGATGAGGGGCACGCCCTGACCCTCCAGGCGGGTCTTGGCGTAGGTGGCTGAAGGGACGCTGGCGAAGACCTCGCCGAGCATGTTGAGCGAGAGGCCGGCGATGTCGCCGGAGAAGAGGGCCTTGCTGGCGGCCTCGGCGTTGGCGCGTTCGGTGGGGCCGTGGAGGAGTTCGGTGGCGGCGACGGCGAGCGCGCGGTGGGCGTCGCGGCGGCCGGGGTCCTGCGCGTGCGACGCGGCGAGCTCTTCGATGCGTTCCCTTGGGAGGAAGGTGAAGGTGCGCAGGTAGTTGATGACCTGGGCGTCCTCGGAGTTGAGCCAGAACTGGTAGAGGGCGTAGGGGCTGGTGCGGTCGGCGGTCATCCAGACGGCGCCGGACTCGGACTTGCCGAACTTGGTGCCGTCGGACTTGGTGACGAGCGGGGTGGTGAGGCCGAAAGCCTCTGGCTCGGCGGTGTCACCCTCGCGGGCGGCGTGAGATTTGCGGATCAGGTCGATGCCGGCGACGATGTTGCCCCACTGGTCGCTGCCGCCCATCTGGAGCGTCACGCCCATCTTGTCGTGCAGGTACAGGAAGTCGTAGGACTGGAGGATCATGTAGGAGAACTCGGTGTAGGAGATTCCCTGGTCGCGGCTGTTGAGACGCTCGCGGACGGAGTCCTTCTGGACCATCATGTTGACGGAGAAGAACTTGCCGATGTCGCGGAGGGCGTCCAGGTAAGAAATCTTGCTCAGCCAGTCGACGTTGTTGACCATGACGGCGCGGTTGGAGCAGCCCTGGGAGAAGTCCAGGAGCGAGCCGAAGATGCGCATCTGGCTGGCGACGTTGTGCTCGACGGTCTCGCGGGTCATCAGGGTGCGCTCGGCGGACTTGCCGCTGGGATCGCCGATGAGGCCGGTGCCGCCGCCGGCGACAACCACGGGCACGTGCCCGGCGCGCTGGAAGTGGGCGAGCAGCATGATCGTGGCCATGTTGCCGATGGTGAGAGAGTCGGAGGTGGGGTCGTAGCCGACGTACGCCCGGCGGGGGCCGGCGGCCAGGTGTTTGGCGAGGGCGGCCTCGTCGGTGGCCTGCGCGATCCGGCCACGCCAGCGGAGTTCTTCGATGAAGTTCGTGGACATTGCGGCCAACGGTATGAGGTTGGAGGCGGCGGTGGAACGCGGGCAACAATCAGGGATGCCACAGTTCCAGCGAACGCACTGCTACGCGGATCGGCCCACTCGCTTCAGCGGGTATGTGGAATACGCGGGATGGGGGCTCAAGCGGTACGACATCACGGTGGATGGGTCGCCGGTGCCCGGTGACTATGAGGAGGGCGAGCGGCTGCTGCTGGGGCTTTTGCCGTCGCCCGCGGCGACGGCGGATCGGCCGGGGGTGGGCTTCATCTTGCGGCACCCGGGGCGCAACCAGTGGTACATCGTGCTGAACTGGTGGGACAACCAGAACGAGCTGCTGCAGCGGCTGCTGGTGCGATCGGAACGGCCCGGCTCGGCGTGGCACGACCCCAAGGGCCTGTACGCGTGCTGCGTGTGGGACCTGGCGGTGATCTGGCACGAGCGCAACGCGTACGTGCGGCATGTGCTGGGTGAGCCGGTGGACGTTTCGGCGTATCTGCGCGACGTGGCCGGTGGAGCGGGGATTACCTGATCGAGGCGGCGCGGTCCATGAGGTCGACGATGCGGCGGGTCAGTTCGATCTGATCGTCGGTGGCGGTCAGGATGAGGTCGCCGTCCTTGACTTCCAGGACGCGTTCGACAGCGCAGTGCTTGAGGACCGGGGAGGCGTTGAAGGCTTTGCCGAGCAGTTCGCGGAGCTTGGAAGGGGTGAGCGAGACGGGGCGGAAGGTGTGGCTGACCGAGACGGCCTTGGGCAACTGCGTCGGGGCGGAGCGGTCGAGCAGTTCGCACAGGGCGCAGGCGAGATCGACGTTGGCCTTGGGGCCCTTGAGCAGCAGGGAGTTGGCGGTGATGTCGGCGTTGCAGTGAAAGCCGGAGGGGCCGGCCAGAAGGTCCGCGAGGAGGGAGGCGAGTTCGCCCGCGGGCGCGGATTGCACCGCGAGCGAGGTGTAGGTGACGCCGGGGGGCGCGTCGGCGTGTTTGAACCCCTTCTTGTCGGCTTGCTTGTCGGGCGTGAACGCGGCGGTGGGCAGCTGGGAGAGGACCCAGGAGATCTTGTCGTGCATGCGCTGGGGCGCGGTGATGAACAGGGTGGTGCCGAAGGTCGAGACGCCGGCGGTATCGCCGCCGTTGTTGCGCCAGAGCTCGGGCTCGACGACTTCGTTGAGGAGCTTCACGACCGCTTCGGGCACATCCTGCGGGGGCTCGCCGGCGTCGACACGGGCCTGAACGATGTCGGCGATGTTGTACGCGACGACGGACTGGTCGAGGTGATCGAAGTACTGCTGGGGGGCGATCACGAAGATGGAGTCCTGGTCGCGCCAGGCGATCTGCTGCGGGGGCGCGCGGAAGAGAGAGTGGTTGAGGTCGCGGAGGATGTACTCGACGGAGGCGGCGTCGTACGCGTGGGGAATCGGCGTGCCGGGCTCGATGCCGACCTGCTCGAACGCGGACCAGGCGACGGAGATGTTGGTCTTGGATTGGCGGGAGATCTCGTCGATGAGCGATTCCAGCGTGACGTTGGGGCCGACGGTGAGCTTGGTGGCGAGGAACTTGTCCGCGCCGGCGGGCGGGGTCACCTGGAAGATGGAGTAGGGGACCTGCGGCCGAGAGGACGCGGCGACTTCCTTGAGGCCCACGGCCAGGCCCGCGGCGGCGACGGCGGCTGCGCCCAGGATCGACATGTTCATCAGCATTCTCCTTTTGGGTGTGGTCGCCGCGTGGGCGTACCTGCGTGACAGAAGTTCGACGTCTCCGAGTTCTTCGAGTGCGATCTGTTCGGCGGCGCGTTCGGGCTTGCCGGTGAGCATGAGCTCGCGGACGCGCTCGTGGAGGTGTGCGGCGAGTTCCTCGCGGATCTCCGACGCGGCGGGATCACGGGCGAGGCGGGCGGAGAGCGCGTCGAGCCATTGCCCGATGGGGGCTTGCTGGGGCGCTTCGGCGGCGGCCTCGGCGAGGCGCAGCGGGGGGGCTTCGGGGGGCTGGGCGGGGGGCTGGGAGGGGCGGGGGATCACCGGGAGGTCTCCCCGCCGCCGCGTGGGCCGATGAAGGCATCGAGCACGGCGGTGTACGCGCGGTGGGCGGCGATGCGGTGGTCCAGGGCCTTGCGGCCCTTGGCGGAGAGTTTGTACCACTTGCGGCGGCGGCCCTCGTCGCCCTCCTGGGCGCGTTCGGACTTGACCTCTTCCCATTCGGTGAGCACGAGGCCCTCGGCTTCCATGCGGCGCAGGAGGGGGTAGAGGACGCCGGGGGTGAGCTTCATGCGGCCTTCGGAGCGGGCGCCGACCTCCTTGGAGATGGCGTAGCCGTACATGGGCCCGTCGGCGAGGAGGGAGAGGAGGACGAGCTCGGAGGAGTCGCGGGGAAGCATTTGGTACCAATATATCGTACTCGGATATATCTGTCAATAGGATTTTCCGGAAGTATGTACTTGGCTAAAACAGGGAAAGGTAAGCCCTAACATGGTGACATGCGAAAGACTCTCAGTTCCCGACCGGTCCGGTACGCCCTCGCCGCGGTTGTCGGCGTCGCTGGTATCGGGTACAGCCTGTGGGAGCGAAACATGACCACTCAAGAACTAGTTGCCTGTCTGCCCGCATGGGCCACGCCATATGCGGGTACGGTGGCGATGGCGTTGGCCTTCGTATGGATCATTGTCGAAACGGCGATGGGGAGTCGAGAGAAGGTTGCCGGCGCGATGGAGAAGGTCAAGATTGCAGAGGAAAGAGCATCCGCTGCTGAGCGAGAGCGAGACCTGTTCAGGGGGCAGGCAATCTCAACCAAGACGCATCAACAGCGCGGCAAGGAACTAATCGAGCGGGGCGAGAGGCTCTATGTTCCTGGCAATTACCCAGTTTTTTACCATATCGGAGGATTTTCTGGGTGGCTCGCCGATGTGGCCCAATGGTCAGTCGAAGCGACCCAGTTGGTTCAAGAAATGGCCCCTGACCAAGTAGCGGCGTTTCTCGCATACCCACCCGTTGAAAGTGGGTCAAACCCACAATGGACAATGCCACACGAGTTGATTGAGCCCATTTCCAAGGCGTGGGCGCTCATTTATACAAGAACGCTTGTTCTCAACCACATCATCAAGGGCGGAACACTCGAAAAGTCTACTGCTTCGCCATCACCGGACGCTTCTTCGCCTTCGGCTTCCCCGCCTTCATCGCCCTCTGCACCGCCGCCACCCAATCCCCCTCAATCTTGAGGATTTGGGGCTGCGGACCCCTTTTCTTGCTGGTTTTCTTCTTGGCCATGCGAATGACTTTATCCAGCCCGGCGCGTCGATTCCTTGTACATCAGCCGCTTTCCGTCCGCGGACTTTATCAGATCGGCAAGCCGCTCTCCGTCGTTCATCTTGCGGCCGTTGTACAGGTACGCGGCGTGGTCCACGTAGCGGAACAGGTGTTCGGGGCTGACGGCGTGGTAGGTGCCATCAAGACTCCGCTCAATGCGGCTGAAAAACCCTTCAACCGTGTTCGTGTGGATGTTCGGATTGGTGGAGTCTACGTACTCCCTGCTGGAGTGCTTTACAGTGCCATGAGAGGCAAAGTGGGCTCGGCCGATGCGGTGGTACAGGTGCGACTCGTCCGTCATCAGGTCCGAGTCCTTCTCGACCAGGTCCTTCAACGCCGCCCGGACATTGCGGCCCTTGACGGTTGGCATGACCTGGGCGCGAACATCCCCGCCGCGCTGAACAACGGCAAACACCGGGGTCTTGTTCTCCATCCGACGCATCTTGAGGCCCGAGTCTCGATAGACTCGGTTTCGCTGCTTCCCGCCCACGTACGTCTCATCCGCCTCAACCGTGCCAGACAACTTCGGAGGGTTTGTCTCGCGCATCGCCCACCGAATCCGGTTCATCATGAAGAGTGCGGACTTGTAGGTAATCTGAATCTTGCGGGAAATCTCCAGCGCCGAGACGCCATTCTTTGCCGTCGCCGCACACCAGAACACGTACGCCCACTTGCGGAGCGGGATCGGGGATTCCTCCATGATCTGGCCCACGCGAACCGTGTACTGCTTGCCGCAATCGCGGCACCGCCAACGGCCATCGGCGCGGCGTTCGCCGGTCTTGCGGTCCTTGATCGTGTAGACATTTACACTGCCACAATGCACGCAGCAAGGGCAATCGCCCCATCGCTGCCGCTCGAAGAACTCGACCGCCGCCATTTCGTCCGCACAGGCGAGCGGGATTTGCTCGATTGTCTCAGACTGGCCGAGATGATGATTCTTGCTCATGGAAACATTGTACTACGAGAAAATAACAATGTCAAGACATTTCCCTTACGATTTTCGCCAAGTACATACTTCCGGGATTTTCGGAAATTCGCGATGGGTGCCCGTCTGGTGTCGGTTGGGGGCGGGTCGGGTGCCGGGGACTACGCTCTGGCACCTTGGAGAAGCGCAAACCTAATACGGCGCAACGGGCGGCGATCGTGCATTCGAACGGGCCTTTGGTCGTGCTGGCGGGGCCGGGCACGGGCAAGACGTTCGTGATCATCGAGCGCGTGGCGCACCTGATTCAGGAGCGCGGGATCGATCCCGAGCACATCCTGGCGGTGACGTTTACGGTGAAGGCCGCGGCGGAGTTGCGGCAGCGGCTGGCGAAGATCATGGACGCGGGCGTGGCCGAGCGCGTGCAGGCGCACACCTTCAACGGATTCGGCATGAGGCTGGTGCAGCGGTACGCGGATGTGCTGGGGCTGCCGCCGAACCTGACGATGATCGACAAGGTGCAGTCGCGGCGGTTGATCCGCGATCTGGTGGTGACCAACGGGCTCTTCCCCGACTGCCGCGCCGAGGGGCTCAAGACGCTGGTGGTGCGGATCGAGAAGGCGATCGAGGGGATGCAGAACCTGGGCGCGTTGCCGGATGACGCGCAGCGCGCGGCGGAGGCGTGGGGGCGGCGGGTGGCGGGCGCCGCGGGCTCGGACGATGACGAGGCTGCGGCGGACCGGTTGGCGCAGCAGCGGTTCGCCGATGAAACGCGGGTGTACGGGCTGTTCACGGCGGCGCGGCGGGCGAAGGGGTGGATCAGCTACGCGGACCAGATCACGCTGCCGATCGAGTTGCTGCGGCGGCACAGCGCGGCGGCGGCGACGGTGCGGGCGGATCTGCGGGCGGTGATCGTGGACGAGTTCCAGGACTGCAACCCCGGGCAGATCGAGTTGCTAAAGCTGCTGATCGGGCCGCGGGCGAAGGGCGCGGCGCCGGATGTGTGTGTGGTGGGCGATGACGATCAGGCGATCTACGGGTTCCGGGGCAGCGACGACCGGGCGTTCCAGCGGTTTGAGTCGATCTGGCCGAACCCCACGGTGGTGGCGTTGACGCAGAACTACCGCAGCGCAGCGCCGATCGTGGACGCGGCCAACTCGGTGATCGCGCGGGCGTCGTCGCGGTTCCGGCCGGAGAAGACGATCGTGCCCGCGTCGGCCGACGCGGGCGGGGTGGTGGAGGGGATCAAGCTGGGCCATGACTTTGACGACGCGGAGGTGATCCCCGCGGCGATCCTGGCGGAGCGGGCGAAGGACTCCGCGCTGGACCTGTCGGACATCGCGATCATCGTGCGGACCGGCAGCGACATGGACCGGGTGTGCGCCGGGCTGTCGCTGTACGGCGTGAAGTTCGAGCGATCGCGGACGGGCTCGCCGATGGAGGATGAGGGCGTCGCGGATGTGCGGGCGTGGATCGAGTGGCTGGTGGAGCCGCAGAACACCTGGCCGGTGCTGCGGATTCTCTCGCGCCCGCCCTTCGGCGTGCCGCCGGAGGTGGTGGCGGAGATCGACAGCCGGTATCGCGCGGAGCGGTCGAAGTTCGAGCAGGGCGCGGAGGGGGTGCAAGACCCGGGCGCGTACGCGGACTACCTGCTCGCGGAGGCGCAGCGGCGGCCCGCGCAGGCTCCGGCGATCACGCGGGCGGTTGAGAAGTTCCGTGCGCTGCGCACGGCGGTGACGGGCGTGCGCGCGGACGAGGCGGTGCGGCGCGTGATCGAACTGACCGGCGCGGCGCACAGCGAACTGCTGCCGGGGCGCGACGCGGCGGCGAGGGTGTCGGCGCTGGTGGCGCTGCTGGCGATTTCACGCGAGAAGCAGCCCAGGCTGGCGCCGCCGGGAGAACTGCGGCAGTTGTGGGAGTATCTGCAGGAACTGGACGATGCACGCGACGCGGCGGTGCAGGGGCCCATCGAGCCGGTGGAGCCGGGAGAGAGCGAAGAGTCACAGGGGCGGGTGCGGGTGATGACGGCGCACGCATCGAAGGGGCTGGAGTTCGCGACGGTGTATGTGCCCCGGGTGTCGCCGCCGTGGGGGTTCCCCAAGCCGGGCGTGGACGAGGAGGGGTGGAAGGCCCCGCGCGAGCTGTTCGACCCGCTGGATACGCGCGACGAGAAGACGCGCCGGCTGGATGAGGAGCGGCGCTTGTTTTACGTGGCGTGCACGCGGGCCAAGCGGCGGCTGGTGCTGATGGCCAAGTACAACAAGAAGCCCAGCAACAGCGCGGTGCATTTCTTTGAGGAACTGGTGCCGCACGGCGGTGCACCGCGGGTGGGCGTAGTGCGGACGACCGGCGAGGTGCTGTCGGCGGCGTCGGCGCTGGGGCACGGTCCGCCGGCGTGGGGCCAGGAGGACCCGGGAGCGCAGAGCAAGGAGCGGGTGGCGGAGCAGGCGGCGTCGGCGGATCGCGCGGCGGAGTGGGCGGCGCGGATGCGGCGGCGGGCGCGGATGGTCGCCGCGGCGGCCTTGGAGGCGGCGGACACGCCGGGGCTGGCGCCCGAGCGGCTGGCGGAGATCGAGGAGCGTCTGAACGAATCGGCGCGGATGATGGCGACGATCGCGGCGGTGGAGCGGACGGGCCAGGTGCCGGCGTGGGCCGGGCAGGGGGAGATCCGCAAGGTGGGCGAATCGCTCGCGGCGATCCGGGCGGGCCAGACGAGCACGGACGACGCGTGGGGGCTGCTGCTCAAGCCGCAGCCGGGGCCGCTGGATCTGAGCTACACGTACATCCGCGCGTACCTGGAGTGCCCGCGGTGCTTCTATCTGCACCGCGTGATGGGGCTGAAGGAGCCGGAGAGCCAGCAGGCGGCGCTGGGCACGATCGTGCATGTGGCGTTGCAGCGGTTCTACGAGGAGTGGTCGAAGGCGGACGCGGAAGGGGCGCGGCGTCCGGGCATGGACGCGATGATGGAGATCGGGCGGAGGGTGTATCACGAGCAACTGGGGCCGCGGGAGGAGGCGGATCGGGGGCTGCTGGAGCAGGTGCAGGCCCAGTTGAGCATCGCGCTCACGCGGCTGCACAGCGAGACAGACCACATCCTGGAGTTGGAGCGGCTGCACCGGTTCGGGTATGAAGTGGACGGGGTGAAGCACAGGCTCACGGCGAAGATCGATCGCGTGGATCAACTGGCGGACGGGCTGCTGCGGGTGGTGGATTACAAGACCGGCGCGGCGACCAAGAAGCTGACCGAGCCCGCGGCGGACGATCTTCAGATGGGGATCTATGTCCTGGCGCTGCAGCAGGCGTTCCCGGCGGCCCCGCCCCGCGGCGTGGCTGAGTACTGGGTGCTTTCCGAGGGCGTGCGGGGCCAGATCGCGTTTGACAAACTGAAACTTGAGAAGGTGCGGGGCAAGATCGATGAAGCGGTGCGAGGCATCACGCAGGGAGAGTTCCCGATCGGCAAGGACTGCCAGGGGCCGTGCCGGATGTTCGAGGTGTGAGCGGGTTCGGGGTCGGGCGGCGTGTGGAGGCCAAGGCGGTCGCGAGTTTTTTTTCGGGGGAGTGCAATGCCGATTTCGGGGGTACACATCCGCCCACGAGGTCCCTGCGAAGGGCCCTTGTTGACTGCAGGTGGTTGAGGACCGTTTTTGTTTTTTATTCGGTGTGCACGGCGTCCTTGGCGGGTTGCCGCTGTGGGTGTGCGCCGGACTCGACCGTCGGAATCGGCGTAGCGGCTCTGTAGGCCGCGTGACAACGGAGAGACTGCCATGAAATCACTCGCGCGTCGTTTGCTCGTTCCCGCGGCTGCGGTGGCCTCACTGGCCTCGGCGGCATCGGCCTCGTTCCACATCATGCAGATCGAGAAGATCATGCTCGGGTATGACGGCGATCCGACCGTGCAGGCGGTGCAACTGCGGATGCGTTCGTCTTTCCAGAACCAGGTGCAGTTCTCGCGGATCGTGGCTCGCAACGCCACCGGGGGCGGGGCGATCGTGGTGTGCGACATGAACGCGCCGGTATCGGGGACCGCCCTGGGGGCCCGCGTCCTGATCGCGACCTCGAACTTCGCGGGCAAGACGACGCCGGCGGCGGCGCCGAACTTCACGATCACCAACCTGGTGCCCTCGTCGTATCTCGCGGGCGGACGGCTGACCTTTGAGGACGACTTCGGCACGATCTACTGGTCGGTGTCGTGGGGTAGCTACACCGGCTCGCAGACTGGCAGCATCACCAACGACAGCGATGGGAACTTCGGCCCGGGGGTGGCGGGCGCGTTCCCGATCACCGGCACGACGGCGCTCAAGTTCACCGGGTCGGCCTCGGCGGCGAGCACGACGAACGCGGCGAACTACGCGTACGAGACGTCGAACGTGGTCTTCACGAACAACGCGGGCACGAACTTCACCGTGAACACGCCCCCGCCTCCGCCGCCCCCGTGCTTCGCCGATTACAACCAGGACGGCGGCATCGACGGCGCGGACGTTGAGGCGTTCTTCAGGGATTGGGAGGCCGGCGCGTCGGGCGCCGACGTGAACCAGGACGGCGGCGTTGACGGCGGCGACGTGGGCCGGTTCTTCGAGGCCTGGGAAGCGCAGCACTGCTGAACGTGTGGTCGCGGGCCGTTGCGGCACGCGGACAACCTAATGAAGTTCACGCCGCGTCGCGGGACGCGGCGTTTTTCTTAGCGGCGCTTTTTAGCGGTCGGGGGCGGACCAGGGAACATCGGCGCTGCTGGGCACGACGAGGTTGACGCGGTTGCGTTCCAGGGTGGTGCCCATGGCGCTGAAGAGGTCGGCGAGCAGCGAGTTGTACCCGACGAGGGCGGCGACTTCCTCCCGCTCGGAGCGGGCGAGGGATTCCTGGCGGTTGAGTTCCAGATCGAGGCGCTCGGCGGTGATGCCTGTGTCGAAACGCTTCTCGACTTCGAGCACGCGGAGCGTCTCGGCCGCGGAGATTCGGGCCAGCTGCGTCTGGGAGATCTGCAGGTAGGAGGTGATGGTGCGGTCGAGTGCGGACTTGACGTCGACCACGGCCTGCTGGACGGCGTTGCGGTAGGCGAGCACGCTCTGCATGCGCTCGAGGCGGCGGCGGCGGTAGTCGGCCTCGGCCTTGCGGTTGCCGATGGGCATTTCGAAGGACATGCCCACGAGGTAATCAACGAAGTTGCCGTTGAACTGGCTGCCCACGGCCTCGGCCATGTTGTTGTCGAGGCTGGTCCAGCGGGTCTGGAGGCGCATGGAGAGATCGGGGAGGCGCTGGTTGCGGGCGACGACCTGGCGGATGGAGGCGTCGTCGATCGCGATGATCGCCTGCTGCACTTCGGGGCGGTTCTGGATGGCCTGGCGGAGGGATTCGAGCAGGCTGAACTGGATCGGCTGGTCGACGGCGAAGTCGGCCGGCGCGAGGATGATCTCGGAGCCCACGGGGAAGGACGGGTCGTTGACCAGGGCCTTGAGCTTGTCGCTGGTGAGGCGGATCTGGACCTGGGCGCGGAGCACGTCGACCTTGCGCTGCTCGACGCGGGAGACGGCGTCGGCGATCTGGGCCTGGTTGGCGTCGAGCTGAGCGCGGGCGCGGAGCTGGTCGCGGGCTTTTTCGCCGCGGGCCTGCAGGCGCTTGAGGATCTGCAGGTCGTAGTAGGCCTGGACGAGATCCCAGTAGGTCTTCTCGGTGTCGGTGACGACGCGGATGAGGTCGCGGCGGAGTGTCTGGACGCTGGTGCGCTCGGCGTTGCGGTTGATGCGGATCTCGGCCTGGGTGACGTCGCTGCCGGCGTTGCGGAGCAGGGGCTGATCCCACTGGAGGGTGAAGGTGCCCTGCTCGGCGGGGTTGGGCCGGTTGCGCTGGCCGGGGGTCTGGTTGTCGGTGTAGCTGAAATCCTGCTGCACGGTGAGGCGGCCGCCGCTGACGAGCGTGCGGCGCAGGCCGATGCCGTCCTGCAGCACCTGCTGCTGGTCAAAGCCGGGCGTGAACGACCCGCCGGAGAAAGAGGTGCCGGTGCGGGGATCGTCGGTGTTGGTGAAGTTGAAGTTGTTGAACAGGGTCCAGTCGAACGCGGCTTCGGCCGCGGCGGTCTGCGCCTCGGTGACGGCGGGCCCGAGCCGGGCGAACTCCACGGCGATGTTGTTCTCGATGGCCGAGCGGACCATCCGTTCGAGGCTGACCTTGACGGATCGGGCGGGGGTGAAGGTGAGGTCCTTGCCCAGGTAGAGGTCTTCTTCCTTGTACGACTTCCAGCCGGCCATCCCTTCCAGCTCGGTCATCACCTCGGGCCTGATTTGCAGAGGGGTGACGTCTTCGGGGCGGCGAACGGCCTGGGGCTTGGGGGCGCGGCGGGCGTCCTCGAGTTCGCGGCGTGCGGAATCAATGACGGCGTTGCGGATTTCCTTCTCGGCCTCGCGTTCCATGGGAGAGGTCGAGCACCCCGCGAGCAGGGCGAGAGCGAGCGGGCCCGCCCGCAAGGTCCATACATGGCGAGTTGTTGGCTTCATCCGGGCAAGAAGGTAGGGAAGTGGCAGGGGAGGGGCAAGAGAAATCGCTCGTTGGGGGCGGTGTTTGCCGCCGGGCCAAGTTGAATTTGATGCACCGGCGACCGATCCGCGCCTTGTGGGGATACAGTGTCGCGCGATGACGCTACAGATGTACACACCCGGGCAGAACGTGAAAGTGACGCAGCAGGTGCCGCGGCTCACTGGCGTGATGGTGACCACGGTGGAGGGCACCGTGGTGAAGCAGGAGCAGGCCAAGACCGGCTCGTGGTACGCGCACAGCAAGGACCACAAGCTCTGGCTCGACCGTCTGACGCTCAAGAAGGCCGACGGCGAGATCGTGGTCTGCAATCTCGACCAGTATTCCAACGTTGAAGTGCTGAACTAAGGCTCTGTGCAGTTCGGCGCGGCGGGATGGGGCCAAACCGGGCGGCGGTGGGGCATACTCTTCGTGCGCTGGCCCCGTAGCTCAGTTGAATAGAGCACCGTGCTTCGAACGCGGGGGTCGCAGGTTTGAGTCCTGCCGGGGTCGCTTTCGCGGCTGGGGGTTGTGGGTGGACGGCGCCGCAGGTTGGGGCGCCGCGCGGGTCGATCGGTGGTTGACTATTCCTTTCAAGTTCCGGTTCGTGGCCCGCGGGCGGGTCGGGCGTCGCGTTGGGTATCGTTCGCCGCGACTTGCAGCCTGAATCTGCAAGGAGTCGTCGAGCCGGCGACATGAGCCGCAGCCACGCCGCGGCGACACGCCACGGCACAACCCGGAGACACAGTCATGAAGAAGTCCGCACTCCCATGCGGCGGCTATCGCCGCGCCGCGCTCGTATCCCTTCTCGCCGGCACCTGCCTGTCACCGATGGCGCACGCCACCGGGCTCAACTGGCTCAACCAGTTCGGCGGGTTGGCGGGTGACGCGAACAACTGGAGCCCGTCGCAGATCCCCACCTCGGCGGATGACCTGACGTTCAACCTGAACGCGTCGTACACGGTGTCGTACGTGGGGGGCCCCGCGACGTCGCGCACGCACACGTACCGGCGGGGCACGGTGACGTATGTATCGAGCGCGACGCACACGATCAGCACGGGTTTGACGGTGGGGAGTGTGAGCGGGGACGATGCGGCGCTGCGGGTGACTACCGGTGCGCTGCGCTGCAGCGGCGCGGTGATCGTGGCCGACGGTTCGGGCAGCGCGGGCGTGCTGACGGTGGACGACGACGACGCCTCGTTCACGACCACGACGACCAGCGGCGACCTGACGATCGGGAATGTCGGGGACGCCGCGCTCAACGTGCTCAACTCGGGGCGGGTGACGGTGTCGGACACATTCACCGCCGCGGTGAACTCCGCGTCGCAGGTGAACATTCTGGTGGATGGGGCCCAGGCGAGCCCGTCGGCGCATTCGCTGCTGGATGTGAACGGGGCGGTGCAGCACCGGCTGGGCGTGGCGGGCGATGCGCACCTGACGATCACGCACGGCGGAGAAGCGAACTTCGCGGGCGACCTGGTGGTGGGGAACAACTCCACCTCCGTCAGCGACATCTTCGTGGAAGGCAACCAGGCGGGGTTCGGGTCGACACTGACCGTGGCGGGCGATCTGCTGCTGGGGCGCAACACCACCGCGGGGCTGGCGGCGGGGACGGGGAACCTCACGATCAACGGCTCGGGCGTGGTGAACGTGGGCGGCAACCTGATCCTGGCGGGCGATGTCGACGGAAGCGGGGGCGCGACGCTGCGGATGATCATCAACTCGCGATTGACCACCCACACGCTCATCGCCAGCGCGGGGACGCTTGACCAGAGCGGCGGGGAGATCGTGATCGACGGCGGGCAGTACGTGAACAACGCGGGGCCGCTGCTGCTGAGCGACACAAGCGGGAACCCGGTGCTGAGGCTGACGAACAACGCGAGTTCATCGGTGGCGGGCCTGCCGCGGGCCGTGGTGGTGGGGGGACCGGAGGTGTCGGCCTCGGGCGAACTGCACATCGAGAGCGGCAGCGATTTCCTGGCGACCGTGGGCGACGTGGTGCTGGGTGATGACGGGGACGATGTCGGCCGGTTGACCGTGGACGGCGCGGGGAGCACGTTCTCGTATTCGGGCATCAACACGCTCATCGTGGGCAACGCCGGCTCGGGGTTCCTCAACGTCTCGAACGGCGCAGTCGTCAACGGCGGGCCGCTGATCGTCGGGAAGCTGGCGTCGGCGAGCGGCACGCTCACGGTGCTGGGCGCGGGATCGCGGGTGAGCGCGACCGAGGCGTATTTCGGCGGCACGTCCTCGGCGGCGGGGGGCTCGGCGATTCTTCAGATCGGCACGGGGGATGAACTGCACGTATCTGGATCGGGCAACGCCCTGCAGACCTGGCCCGACGCGTCGGTCATTCTTGGAGGCGGAACGCTCGGCACGGACGGCGACATGACGATCCGGGGTCCGCTGGCGATGGTGAACGGCACGCTCAGTGGCAACAACATCACGATCACCGACACCGCGGGCGTTTCGGCGTCGGGCGTCATGGACGGCAAGGTCTTTCTCTCGGGCTTGGGCTCGCAGATCAACGCGACTGGTGCATTGGCGATGGGTAGGTCCACGATTGTCGCGGCGTTCTCCAATGGGGGTGTGGTCAACGCGGGGCCTCACCCGGTGACGATCCTGTCGCGGAGCACCTTCGCCACGGGCAACATGACGGTCGCGGGGGGTTCGCTGATCAGCGCTCAGCCCGCGACGCTCAACGCCGGTCGGACCATCCTGGGCAACGGAACGATTGATCTGAGGCTCAACAACCTCGGGACGGTTACGGCCACCGGCGCCGGCCTGGTGTTCAACAAGTTGCTCACGGGCAACGGCGTGTCGGGCACTTCGGTGCGGTTCGCGGCGGGCGGCGGGTACACGGGCCACGGCGCGATCGCCGCGAACCTCACGGCGGACGCGGGGAGCGTCATCGAGACCGACGGGAACATCCTCTCGCTGGGGTCGGCGGCGTCGCCGTTCGGCTGCACGCTGAACGGCACGCTGCACTGCAAGGCCTTCCGCGTGGACCTGCTCGACAGCAACGGGGTGGCGCTGGGGGCGCTGACCACCGCCACCAACGGGCAGATTGTCCAGGGCACGCAACTGGTGCTGAACGCGGGCCGCGTGCTCTCAGGGCATGTGACGCTGGCGACGCCCAACTTCTTCAACTTCGGCCTGACGGAGCCGGGCACCGAGACCGGTGAGGGCGTCAGCAGCATGAGCTTCACCGGCAACTACCAGCAGAACTCGGGCGGCACGCTGAATCTGGATGTGGCGGGGGTGAGCCAGTTTGACCGGCTCATCATCGTCGGTTCGGCGTCGCTGGGCGGCACGTTGAACGTGACGCTGGACCCGGCCTTCCCGCCGGCGGACGGGACCGAGTTCTTCATCCTGCAGCACAGCGCGGGACGCTCGGGCGTGTTCGCGACAACAAACTTGCCGCCCAACTGGGAGATCGTGTACGGCACCACCAGCACCAAGCTGGTCGCGCACGATCCACCGCCCCCGTGCATCGCCGACTTCAACCAGGATGGCGGCATCGACGGCGCGGACCTGCAGGCCTTCTTCGATGCATGGGAAAACCAGAGCGACCCTCGCGCGGATGTGAACCAGGACGGCGGCATCGACGGGTCCGATGTCGGGGCGTTCGTGGCGCTGTGGGAGACCCAGACGTGCCCGTAGCGCGAACGGACAACGGTTGATCATGCTACCTTGAGATTGGTCTCGCCCGGCGCCGGGGTTCCGCGCCGGGCGTGATCCGTTGATATGGACCCGAACTCTCTCACAATCGTGTGCTGCAATGTGCTGGCCGGTGGCGCTTCGCGTCTGGAGCCGCTCCTGGCCCGGCTGGTGTCGCACGACCCGGATGTGGTGTGCCTGAGCGAGATCCTGCGGATGTCGGCAGAACGGTGGCGTGAAGCTCTCCGCGGCCGCGGGTATGCGCACTTCTGGTACAACGCTCCCATTGACAACAGGACCAAGGGGCTTCTCGTTGCATCGCGGCTGGAGTTGGACCAGGTTGAAGATGAGCCGGTCAGTCGGGATCGGTGGATGCACTTGATCGACCAGCGCCGGAACTGGCATCTGCTCTTTGCGCATGTCTGGACCGGCGGGCCGCGGCCTGAGCGGAAGGTTGAACAGTGGCAGTGGATTCATGAACGGGTTCGCGCGCTGGATCCGGGGTGGTGGCTGCTGATGGGTGACTTGAACACCGGCGACCATCGGGATCGTCACGACCGGACACAGTTCACGGCCGAGGAGCAGTTCGAGCGATTTGGCACCGTTGGGGTTGACCTTTGGCGACAGCGGCATGGTGACGCCAAGGAGTGGACCTGGCTCAGCCCGGCCGCCCGACGGCGCGCCTTGCCGGGTGGGTTTCGACTCGATCATGCGTTCGCGTCACGAGTGCTCGCACGGCGGTGCCTTGACTGCCGATACGACCACTCCGTTCGAACGAACGGGTTGACCGACCATTCTGCCCTGATTGTGGTGTTGGGTGACAACGACCCCGATAAGATCGATCCGGAAGACATTTGTACGGATTAAATACGGATATCGGAAGTCGTTGTCATGCTATTGAAGTACTCTGGTCGTCACGCGCATTGCCACGGAAATAGATGGTGAATGGGGACCCAATCCGCATCGTCCCCGAGTTGGGTGTAATGGGGAGCACGGGCAATCCCCCTGCTCCGCTTGATTCCGGCCCTGCCCCACCCTTTACTTACCCCCTTCCGCCGTCCGGCGGAGAGGGTATCGGTATCTTCACGCAAACGAGGTATTCATGGCGATCCGAGTCAAATCCCGCGGCGGCGAGTCCGTCGAGGGTCTCATGCGGCGGTTCAAGAAACTCTGTGAAAAAGAGGGTCTGACCAAGGACATCAAGCGCAAGGAGTTCTACGAGAAGCCCTCCGAGCGTGCCCGCCGCGATGCACGTCGCAGCCAGGTTCGTCGCGTGAAGGGCGACCTTGTGCCGATGACTAAGGGTCCCAGCCGCGGCGGTCCCGGCGCTCGCGACGAGCGCTAAGTCGCTCGCCGGCGCGTGGAAGCGCACCGGCTTCGCTTCTCCCCCGTTGATTCGTTCTGTGGCGCTTGAGCGCGGTGTTCGCACATTCGCCGCGGGGGTTCTCGGCCCATCCATCTGAAACCGTTTCAGCCGCGGCGTTGGTTCGCCCGGCACCGTGAGGAGTCCACACTTCATGCTCGCACGCTTACAGCCCAAACACACAACACTCGCATGGCTCGGGGCGGTCCTCGCCTGCTGTGCCTGCTTCTTCTTCACACCGGCCACGGCCATGGCGCAGGCCCCGCACGCGGCGGCCGCGGCGGCGGAAGGCGGCCACAAGGGCGGCGGCGAAGCCAACCTCGTGCTGCCGCGCGTGGGCACCGAGAAGTTCATGGGCATCGCGGGCGACACGCTGCTGTACGGCGGCATCGTCGTGTCGCTGCTGGGCATGGTGTTCGGGTTGGCGATCTACACCAACCTCAAGAACCTGCCCGTGCACAAGTCCATGCTGGACATCTCTGAACTGATCTACGCGACGTGCAAGTCGTACATGATCCAGCAGGGCAAGTTCCTGATGGTGCTGTGGGCGTTCATCGCGGTGGCGGTGGGCTGGTACTTCGGCTGGCTCATCCCCAACCCGCAGGGCGGGTCGGGCATGCCGCTCCCCAAGGTGCTGCTCATCCTGGTCTTCAGCCTGATCGGCATCGCCGGTTCGTACGGCGTGGCGTGGTTCGGCATCCGCGTGAACACCTTCGCCAACAGCCGCGCCGCGTTCGCTTCGCTGCGGGGAAAGCCGTTCCCCTGCTACGCCATCCCGCTCAAGGCGGGCATGAGCATCGGCATGGCGCTGATCTCGGTGGAACTGCTGATCATGCTGGGCATCCTGCTGTTCGTTCCCGGCGACGTGTCGGGCGCGTGCCTGATCGGCTTCGCCATCGGTGAGTCGCTGGGCGCTTCGGCGCTGCGTATCGCCGGCGGCATCTTCACGAAGATCGCGGATATCGGCTCGGACCTCATGAAGATCGTCTTCAAGATCAAGGAAGACGACGCCCGCAACCCCGGCGTGATCGCCGACTGCGTGGGCGACAACGCGGGCGACTCGGTGGGCCCCTCGGCCGACGGCTTCGAGACGTACGGCGTGACGGGCGTGGCCCTGATCTCCTTCATCCTGCTGGCCATCAACAAGGACACCGCCGGCGAGAACTTCGCGGGCGTGCAGGTTCAGCTGCTCGTGTGGCTCTTCGCGATGCGCATCATCATGGTCGTCGCGTCGGCGGCGTCCTACTTCATCAACGACGCGATCGCCAAGGCCAAGTACAGCAACTCGGACAAGTTCAACTACGAGCACCCGCTGACCTTCCTGGTCGTGCTCACCTCGGTCATCTCCGTCATCCTGACGTTCATCGCCTCCAAGCTGCTCATCCCCACGATCGCGGGCGACGACACCTGGTGGTGGAAGCTCTCGGCGATCATCACGTGCGGCACCGCCGCGGGCGCGATCATCCCCGAGCTGGTCAAGGTCTTCACCTCGACCCACTCGCGTCACGTGAAGGAAGTCGTGACCGCCTCCGAGCAGGGCGGGGCGTCGCTGAACATCCTCTCGGGCCTGGTGGCGGGCAACTTCTCGTGCTACTGGCTGGGCATCGCGATCGTCGGCCTGATGGCCGCGGCGTACTACGTGAGCCTCACGTTCGCCCCGCTGGCGGGCTCGACGCACACGATCATGATGGCCCCGGCGGTGTTTGCCTTCGGCCTGGTGGCGTTCGGCTTCTTGGGCATGGGCCCGGTGACGATCGCGGTCGACTCCTACGGCCCGGTGACGGACAACGCCCAGTCGGTGTTCGAGCTCTCGACGATCGAGACGATGCCGAACATCTCCTCGGAGATCGAGAAGTCCTACGGCTTCAAGCCCAACTTCGAGAAGGCCAAGGAGGCCCTGGAAGAGAACGACGGCGCGGGCAACACGTTCAAGGCCACGGCCAAGCCGGTGCTGATCGGCACGGCGGTGGTGGGCGCCACCACGATGATCTTCGCGATCGTCGTCGCGCTGACCCACGGCCTGGTGCCGGCGCTGGTGACCAACCTCTCGATCCTGCACCCGCCCTTCCTGCTGGGCCTCATCACCGGCGGCGCGGTGATCTACTGGTTCACCGGCGCGTCGATCCAGGCCGTGTCCACCGGCGCGTACCGCGCGGTGGAGTTCATCAAGGCCAACATCAAGCTCGAGGGTTCGACCAAGGCGAGCGTCGAGGACAGCCAGAAGGTCGTGACCATCTGCACGCAGTACGCGCAGAAGGGCATGTTCAACATCTTCCTGGGCGTCTTCTTCGCGACCCTGGCCTTCGCGTTCTACGAGTCGTTCTTCTTCATCGGGTACCTGGTCTCGATCGCGATCTTCGGCCTGTACCAGGCCATCTTCATGGCCAACGCGGGCGGCGCGTGGGACAACGCCAAGAAGGTCGTGGAGACCGAGCTGCGCAAGAAGGGCACCCCGCTGCACGACGCGACCGTCGTGGGCGACACCGTCGGAGACCCCTTCAAGGACACCTCCTCGGTGGCCATGAACCCGGTCATCAAGTTCACCACGCTGTTCGGCCTGCTGGCGGTGGAACTGGCCGTGAGCATGAAGGGCGCCGACGGCGCGACGCACAGCCCGATCACCATCGGCCTGACGGTGGCGTTCTTCCTCGTCTCGGCCTTCTTCGTCTACCGCTCCTTCTACGGCATGCAGATCCGCGGCGCTTCGCACTGAGCGCGTCCGGCGGTTGATTATCAGATTCTGGCACGCGGCGGCTCTTCCGGGGCCGCCGCGTTTTTTCTGCGCGGTGGAACGCCGGGGCGACCTACAAATTGGGTCCGCGGCCGCTCGGCCGCGGCGGTGCGGACGCATGGGGCGGCCTCGAAGGCCGGCGTTCACACCGGGAGTTCCTTCTTCATCAAGGCATGCGTTGCGCGGGGCACCATGAGCAGCACACTCACAGTCATCGATGCGAACACGACCGGGGCGGCGGGCCGCCGGTTTGAGCTCGAGTTTCCCTCGGAGCGCGTGACGATCCGGGAGCTGATCCGCGAGCGGGTCTACCAGGAAGTAGACGACTTCAACCGCCGGGCGCGTGAGGGTGCATCGGGCGAGTTCTCGGGGTTGGTGCAGCCCGAGCGGCGGGCCCGCGGGGCCACGGCCCGCGAAGTGGATTGGAAGCAGCAGTTCCAGACCGCGTGCGACGCGTTCGAGAAGACGCGGTTCATCGTGCTGGTGGGCGATCGGCAGGCCCGGGCGCTCGACGAAATGGTTGAGATCACTGCGGGGCTGGAGATCACGTTTCTCAAACTCACGCCGCTGGTGGGCGGCTGAACGAGGGGGTTCAAGCGATGGCCAAGAAAAAGACCGCACGATCCTCCGTGCGCGTGAAGAAGACCGCGGCCCCGGCCGCGGGGGGCGGGATCTCGTCGAAAGACGCGGGGCGGATCGTCGAGCGGGTCGTCAAACGCGTGCCCAAGGATCTATGGCTGGCGAGCGAACTGACGGATCGGATGCTGAGCGAGATTCTCCGCCTGCCCGAGGCGGATCAGCGCGAGTGTGTCGTGGTGCTCGCGGAGACGATCGGCGAGCTGCAGCACCTGAACAACCCCAACAAGCCCGGACGCAGCGGGGACGCCCTGTGGAAGAAGAAGAGGGCGCCTCACCGGATCGGGATTCTGGAGAAGTTGCTGCGCCGCCGGACCGGGTACTCCGCGTCGCAGATCGAGCGGATCGCGACGGCGCTTGTCCGGGGCGACCACGAGTGGGCCACGTGGTCCGTGCTGGTGCCGTTGCTTCTGCAGGGCGGCAAGGACGGAACGCTCACGCCGGCCTCGATCAAGGTGGTGCGGACGGTGATCGCCAAGATCAAGGAGCACCCGTTGGCGTCGGACAGAAAGCGGATCGCCGCGTTGACGAAGGTGCTTCAGACCGCGCGGCCGCACGGCGGTGGGGGAGAACCGCGGGTTCAAGCGCCGCGTGCCGCGGAGGACCGCTCGGTCGCCGTGGCCCGGGGGGCGAGCGCGTACGAGCGGTTCCGTGGAGCAAACGCGGGCGAGCCACGCCTGCCCAAGGTAGAACTCAAGGGGATGAAGGAGCCCGAACTGATCACCGGTCTCACTGGGGTGACCGCGATCGGCGCCGTGCTCGCCGCGGCGAAGGAGTACGGCGTGGTGGCGGAGAGCCGCGTTGGACTCCCATGGATCTATCACACCGAGTGCCACCCGGCCGCGGTGGCCGTGATGAACTCTCTGCTCCGCAAAGGGCTGGCGTTCACTGCGGAAGAGTTCGCGGCTCTTTCGGGCGTGTTCGCGAAGTTCAGGAAACTCCCGACGCTCCTGTGCCCGCACTATGGCGCGTTCGTCATCGCGACCGAGAAGTGGGCGACACACAACGCGCTGCCGCAGGCGGTGGTGGAGCATCTGCGTGCGATCGCCGCGGCGTTCCGGAGCGTCGGAGTGTCGGAAGAAACGCGGCACGCGCTGCGGGTGGAAGCGGTGCTGAAGTCGAAGGGGTTCGGCGATTCGGTCGCGGCGAGGACCGGGCCGTTGGAGGCGATACTGGTCGATCGGGAGAAGCTGCCCAAGAACATGCCGCCGTCCTATGTCGACGCGATGGACTCGGCGATGATCGTGCCCGAGCCGCAGGACGACCGGAGCGCTACCCGCTTCGCCGAGGATGTGCTGGGCGACGAGCTGCGGCCGGTGGTCAAGATGATGAACGATGCTCTGCAGGAGAGACTCGGCAACTCCGGGCGCAGCTATGAGCAAAGGAACGCGTTGCAGCAGCGCGGCGCGGAGATGCGGGGTCACGGTTGGAAGGCGGCGGCGGCGATCGCCGCGGGCGCCGCGGCGATGTCGGCCCGCAACATCAAGTCAGACAGGCAATCTCAGCGCGCGGCGTGGTTTCATGAAGGGATCCAGGCGCTCTGCAGCATCGCGCAGGGCTGCGTCGTTCAACTCAAAGCAAAGGGCGTGCCCGCGAGCGCGGGGGAGATCGGAGAACTCGGCCACGCGTTGAGCCGCCTCAAGAGCGTGGGCTTTATGGACATTCCCTGGGATCTCATCGGCGGAGCGATCGCTGAAAGGGCCCGGGACGCCATCAACAACGACGGCGGAAAGATCGACGTGACAGCCGCGGTGCGGATACTTCGCTTCCGTGAGCGATTGGCCCGCGCGACGGACCCGTCCGATCGCGGATCGGTGATGAGGTTCGACGGCACCATCGCCATCGGGCTGGGGTTGCCGATGGACCTGGGTGAATGCTGGTCGGATCGGGCCTTCGCCGACCTGAACGCGATGAACCCGAACGAGCGCAACACGTGGGTGAGGCTTCTGGAGCACGTCGGAACGCTGTCCACGGGATCGCCGACGGCCAGCTGGCTCAAGAATGTGGGCGCGTGCATCTCGGAGCTGCCCGGGGGTGACTTTGAACGTCGGGTGACGGCGTGGTTCCCGCTGGTGGGCAAGCGTCGGCCGCCGATGCCGGGTGGGCCGATCGAGGGGCGGGATTCGAGCGTGCCCTCGGAGCGCGGGGCGGATGTGCTGCGGGGCCTCGCGGCCGCCGCGGCGAGATTCGACCGGCCGGACGTCGCCACCGCGTTGGGCGACCTGGCGATGGTGTGCTTCAAGATGGTGCCCGGCGTCGGCGCGCGGTGCCCCAAGCCGGGTAACTCGGCGGTGTGGGCGCTCTCACGGATGAAGAGTGTGCACGCGCTCACGCAGCTCTCCCGCGTGCGGCAACTGGTGAAGTTCGGCTCGGCAAAGAAGTCGCTGGACAGGGCGCTGGCGAAGCTCGCGGCGGAGTTGAAGGTGACGGTCGATGAACTGCACGAGATCGCCGCGCCGGACTTTGGGCTCGGGCCCGGCGGGAGCATCGAGGAAGAAGCGGGGGAGTTCACGATTCGCACGGAGGTCCGTGGGGCGGAAGTTGTCACGCGTTTGATCGAGACCGCGAACGGCGTCGACCGCAAGAGCATTCCCGGTCTGGTGAAGGCCGAGTTTGGCGCGAGCCTCAAGGAGCACAAACGCCTGGCGGAAGAGATCGGACGCGTGCTGCCGGCGCAGAAGGCCCGCATCGAGCGGCTGTACCTGGACGGCCGCACCTGGAACGCGAGCCAGTGGCGCGGGCGTTACATCGATCACCCGCTGGTAGGCACCATCGGACGCCGGCTGATCTGGAGCTTCACCCGGGGCGGGCGCACCCGCGAAGGGCTGTGGACCCAAGACGGGTTCATCGACGAACGCGGCAAGCCGGTGGACGTGCGGGATTCCGATACCGTGGCGCTGTGGCACCCGATCACGGCGGACCCGTCGCAGGTGCACGCGTGGAGGGGCGTGCTCGAGGATCGGCGCATCGTGCAGCCCTTCAAGCAGGCCCACCGAGAGATCTATCCGCTCACGGACGCGGAGCAGCGGACACGCACCTACTCCAACCGTTTCGCGGCCCACATCTTCCGGCAGAACCAGCTCGTGCCGCTGGTGCGGGACCGGGGTTGGAAGTACGCGACGTTCGTGATGGACTCGGGCCAATCGCCGCGGCTGGAGATTCCCAGCGCCGGCCTGCACGCTCGGTACGAAGTGAACAGCACGGGCGACGAAACGTACGGCGATGCGTACGCGTGGCTGTACCTGGAGACCGACCGGGTGCACTTCAGCCGGACCGCGGAGGGCCCGGACCTGCCGCTGGAAGAGATCCCGCCGCTGATCTTCAGCGAGGTGATGCGTGACGTGGACCTGTTCGTCGCGGTGTGCAGCGTGGGGAACAACCCGGAGTGGAACGACGGGGGCCCCCAGGGCCGCTACCGCCAGTACTGGCACGATTTCAGTTTCGGCGAGTTGAGCGGGTCGGCCGTGTCGCGGCGGGAGACATTGCAGCGGCTGGTTCCGCGGCTGGCGATCGCGCCGGTGTGCACCGTAGAAGACCGATTCCTGAAGGTGCGGGGAACGCTGCGGAGGTACAAGATTCACCTGGGTTCGGGCAACATCCTGATGGAGCCCAACGATCAGTACCTGTGCATCGTGCCGCGTTCCGTCGGGGACGCGGGCAACGACATCTTCCTGCCGTTCGAGGGCGACCGGGTGCTGTCGATCATCCTGAGCAAGGCGTTCATGCTGGCCGAGGATGACAAGATCAAGGACGAGTCGATCAAGCGGCAGTTGTGATGCGCGGAATTGGGAGCGAAGGGCAGAGGAAGAGGATCCGTGGATAGGAGCCGGCGGCATTGCATCACGCCCGCGGCACCGTTCAGTCGGGCTTCGGGGCCGATGAACCGAGCCCTCTGCGCAGCACTACCTGCAAGGCGATCTTGCGCTGCGCAGCCGTCAGCGATCCGTCGGCGCTGATTCGCTCGATCACCTTCTCCGCGTCGTTGTGCTCGTCGCACCACTTGCCCACCATCCGCTCGACGTCCGGGAGCGTGCTGAGACGATCGTTTCGCTCCTGGACACGTCTGCGAAGAGGAGTTGTTTCCCAGACACGGGCTGTGCCGTCACCCGAGGTTGAGATCAATCGCTCGCCCGCACCATCCCATGCCAGCGACCACACAAAGCTCTCGTGTCCCGCGAGCCGCCCCACGAGGTCGAACGTCCCGGTGTCCCAGATGCGGATGATCTTGTCCTCGCCCGCCGCCGCGAGCCGCGTTCCATCGGGGCTGAAGGCGACGGCGAAGCACTGGGTGTCTTCACTCCCCAGCGTTCGCACGGCGTCACCGGACTCGGTGTTCCACAGCCGCACCCGTCCATCGGCGCAGCCCGCGGCGATCCAACGGCTGTCGGGGCTGAATGCCACCGTGTTCGGCTTCGGCGTCGAGATCGTGCGGTCGATGCCGAGCCCGTCGGGCTTGATCAGCGCGATGCGCTTTCCGCGCGGACCATCGAACTCATCCTCCGATGCGATCGCTATGTGCTTGCCATCGCTGCTCCACGCCATCGAGGTGAGTTGCATTTTGAGGTATGTGCGGTCGGCCTGTACTCCCGTTCTTGCCGCGTACATGAAGATGAAGTTCTCGAGGCAGAACGCCAACCGCCGCCCGGACGGGTCGAACGCGGCGCCCTTGGGCACCTGCCCGGTCTCGAGATCGGCCCACAACAACCTCCCCGTCGCCGTCTCCCGGATCTCAAAGCCGCACCCGGCGATCGGGGCGCCCGCGTCATTCGTCGCGGCGATTCCCACCGCCATCAGCGACCCATCGCGCGACACGGCGCCGGCCACCACCGACCGTCCGGACTCCATCGTCTCCGCCACCAGAGTTCCCGAGTCCGCGTCCCAGAAGCGCAACGATCCGGGCTTACCCATGAATCCGTCCCAGCCTCCGGTTGCGATCAGGCCCTGGTTCGGCAGGAACATCGCCGGGTACACCGTGCCTTGGTGCGGCAACACCCTGGTCCGCTCAGCCCCGATCTCCCAGATCGCCACGCTCTTGTCTTCGCACACCGCGCCCACGGTGCGCGAATCGGGAAAGACCGCCAGCGTGTTGGAGACAACCCCCGCCTGCATGTACGTGGAGACTCTGTCGCCGGTGGCCGCGTCCCACACCGTCACTGTGCGGTTCGCGGCGGCCGTCACGACATGCCGTCCGTCGGGAGTGATGCACGCCGTCCAGCACCGTTGGCGGTGCTTCAGCTCGAGTTGTTCGACGGGTGGATCCGCGGAGAGGTTCCAGATGCGCACCACGCCGTCACCGCCCGCCGTGGCGAGGAGAGATCCGTCGGGAGAGAAGCTGTCGGCCTTTGGCGAATACAGGAGGTTGGAATGTCCTGGCAGGACGCCATGGTCCGCGAGCGTCCGGGCGTCCAGCAGAGTGAGGCGTCCGCGGACATCGGTGTACATCACCCACCGTCCCGTCGGATCGAAGGTCGAGCGCGTGGCCTCAGCGCCCTTTCGCGACGCGATCTCGGTCCCGTCCGGCAGGCTCAGCAGCGTCATCCGGTCGGTGTTGATCACGAACGCCCGTGAAAGGTCGCGGCTGAACGCCACGAGCGCCGATCGCGATTGAGATCGCACCGGGTCTCGGAGGTCTCGCCGCTCGATCGTTGCCGGAGCCAGCGTGCGGACGTCCCACACGGCGAACCGCAGTTCATTCTCGCGGTCGCCCGTGTCACGGGCTCCGAGCACGATGCGGTCGTTCTCCGGCGTGAAGAACAGGCGAGATGCGCGGGTGTCCCAACCCGGTATTGGTATCGGGCCGGTCTCCCGGCCCGTTCTCACATCGAACCGGCTGAGACCCTTCTGATGAAACGAACTCATCACGAAATACGAGGCCGAGTCGGGTGACGGCAGCAGGTCGTAGTTGCCCGAGTTCTGCTCGACCGGGCCCTCCAGCCCACCCCGGTGATATGCAATGGTCTGGTCAAGCCGCGAGTTCAGGTGCCGCCATTCCCAGCCCCGCAGCCCCTGGGGCGCCTCATCGAGCGCGAGGCGGGCTTCGCCCGGGTGGTCGCTCGCCACCGCGTCCGACGCCGCGCTCATCGACGCGGCATACAACCGGCGGAGCGCTTCACTCTCCGCGGCCTGCGCCTGAGCCGCCTTCTCATCCGCCCTGGTTCGCTCGCGCTCCGCACGGTCCTTTTCGGACACGGCGTGCTCTTGCTGGATCCGCGCCCGGAAGAGCCCGAAGCTGGTCCCCGCCAGCCCCGCGATCAGGGCGCACGCCAGCAGCGACGCCCCGATCACCGATTCCCTATTCCGTCGCACAAACTTGCGCACCAGATAGGCGCGGCTCGGGGGCGCGGCCGACAGGGCCCCGCCCGCGAGATGTCTCTTGATGTCCGCCGACATCTCGCCCGCGGATTCGTACCGTCGCGTCCGGTCCTTCTCCATCGCCTTCATCACGATCCAGTCGAGCTCGCCTCGGATCGTGGATGGAAGCCGTGCGGGAGGCATCGAGCGCCGCGCGGCGACGGATTCCAGGATGGCTCGCTGCTCGGCGACGCGGGTGCTGGGCTTGGGCGGCTCTTCCTCGCGGATGATCCGCTGCATCTCCCCGAACGCCGCGGAACGCAACCGCTTGGAGTCAAAGGGTGTGACGCCAGTCAGCAGTTCATACAGCAGCACGCCCGCGGCGTACACGTCGGTGCGTGTGTCAACATCTTCGCTGGATTGTCCGGCCTGCTCGGGGCTCATGTACTCGGGCGTGCCGAGCAGTTGCCTGGCCTCCGTGAAGATCGTCCGCTCGGTCAGCCTCGCGCTGGTGGCCTTCGCCACGCCGAAGTCGATGATCTTGGGCATGGGCCTGCCGCCCACTTCCGTGACGAGCACGTTGCTCGGCTTGACATCGCGGTGGATCACTCCCTTCTGGTGGGCGTGGTGCAACGCCTCGCAGACCTGCGCCAACAGCAGCAGGCGGTCCCGGATCGGCAGCTTGTGCTCGTCGCAATACTCGGTGATGGGGAGCCCCTGCACCAGTTCCATCACGAAGTACGGGCGGCCGGTCTGCGTTGTGCCCGCGTCAAGCACCTTCGCGATGCACGGATGGTCCATCAGCGCCAGCGCCTGTCGTTCCTGCTCGAATCGCGCGACGACCTGCCTCGTGTCCATCCCCAGCTTGATGATCTTGAGCGCCACGCGCCGCCGAACCGGCTGCAACTGTTCCGCGGCGAACACGATGCCGAACCCGCCCTCGCCCAGCCGCTCCAGAAGGCGGAACCGGTCGATGACGGTTCCTTCCGCCGCCGCCGTTCCCGCGAATCCGGAATGCTCGTGGACGGCGCGGATGTCGTCGGCGAGGCGTTCGATGGGCATGGGCGCCTCATCGCCCTTGAGCAGCAGACGCACCAGCCGCTCGATCTCGGGGTCGTGGCTGCATTCCGCGCCGATCAGGGGCTCGCGCTCCGCGGCGTCGAGCGAACGCAGCGCGAAGAAGACCTCGCCCGCACGCCGCATCTTCGCGGCCTCGGCGTCCTCGGGCCCGGGGTTGGTGGGCGGCGGACTCTCAGCCACCGGATCGTTCCTGCATTTTTCCGGCGATCCACGCCCGCGCAAGCTGCCAATCCCGCTTGGTCGTGATCAGCGAGAGCCCAAGAACACGGGCGATCTGCTCCATTGTCATGCCGCCGAAGAGGTGCATCTCCGCGACCTTCGCCGCTCGCGAGGAGGACCTGGAGAAGAGCGTCAGGAGTTCATCCAGTTCCTCGATTTCGAACTCGACGGACTCGCGCTCCTTCCCTGCCGGATCGCACAGGCTGACGCACGCGGGTCTGACACCCCCGCCGCGCTTCAGCGCGTTGCGGGCGCGTGCGTGGTCCACGAGCACCTGGCGCATCGCGATCGCGGCGATCGCCATGAAGTGGTCCTTGCCGCTCCATTCGCGGTCGGGCCCCACCATCTTGATGAACGCCTCGTGCACCAGCGCCGTGGGCTGGAGGCTGTGCGAGCCGTCCTTCCTCAGGTAACTGGTGGCCAGCGCCTTGAGCTCGGCGTACACCACGGGCATCAGTGATGCGACGGTCTGTGGATCGCCGGGTCGGGCTTGCGCTAAGACATCCGAGATTGACATGGCGGTCTGCATTATGGGACTCCGCGTGCGGCTGATCTACAAACATCCACGTATTCCGACCGGCACGGGAATCAGTTTTGGTGAATTTCTTAGTTCACATGATACCGAGGCCGCGCCGTTTGCGAGGTTGATCCTGTTGCCGGAGTGTTCCGGCCGTCATGCCACCGGCCGAACGTGCCGGCAATCACCAGGAGTCGAACATGGATCGCTCATTGTTTTCGCTCGCCGCCTCGGCGCTCGTTCTCGCCGCCGGAGCCTCGGTCTCGCTCGCGCAGGTCGGAACAGCGTTCACATATCAGGGTGAACTTGCACAGTTCGGCTCCGCGGCCGACGGCGTCTACGACATGGAGTTCAAACTCTTCGCCGTCGACAGCGGCGGTGTCGCGATCGGTTCGGTGTGTGTTGAGAACGTCGCCGTCTCCGCGGGCAGGTTCACGGTCTCTCTTGATTTCGGCGCTGCGTTCGCGGGACAGAGTCGCTATCTGCAGATCTTGGTGCGACCCGACGTGGGGACCGATTGCAACGACCCCAGCGGGTTTGAAGCGTTGGCGCCGCGGCAGAAGCTGACCGCGACTCCGTACGCCCTGTACGCCTTGTCCGGCAATCCGGGGCCGCAGGGCCCGGTTGGACCGCAGGGCCCGACCGGGCTGACCGGTCCGGCCGGCCCGACGGGTGCTTCTGGTGCCGCGGGGCCGCAGGGCCTGCAAGGCCCGGCGGGCGCGACCGGCCCGCAGGGCGCGACGGGCGCGACCGGCCCTCAGGGCCCCACCGGCCCGTCCGGCGCATCGCCGTTCAGCCTCAACGGATCAAACGCTGTCTACACGGCGGGCAGTGTGCTCGTCGGCACGAACACCGTCGGCGCCTCGCCGGGCAAGTTCATCGCACGCACCAGCGTGGGCAACGGGCTCGGTCAGGTCGTGCTCAACCCCACCAACTGGGGCGCGCTCGGCGGCGGCGCGGGCGTGATTTCGCTGACCGACCTGAACGGCGGCGAGCGAGGCTTCCTCGGCGTCGCGGACAACCCCACGGTGGACACGGTGCTGACCGCAACGGGCGGAGGGACGCAGCTCCGCCTGGGAGGCGGCGCATTGGGCATCGGCTTCTACACCCTGGCGGGTACGAACCTGTTGAGCACCTTCAACGGCAACCGGCCGACGCCCGCCATGATGCTCGATCAGAACGGCAAGCTCGGGATCGGCAACTCCGGACCGGGCAGCACATTGGACGTGGTCGGCATCGGCCCCGCGGTCGCCGGCACCGGCCCGGCCCGCGTCATCCGGGCGCAGGCCTCGCCGTCGGTGACCTTTGGAACCTGCATCAGCGCCGACGCAACCAACCTGGCCGGCGGCAAGGTCTGGGACTTCTTTTCCACGGGCGGAGTCGCCGGGGAAGGGCAGGGCAAGCTCATCCTCCGCAACAACACCGATCTCGTCAACGCCCTGACGATCACCCCGAACGCGATGGTGGCCATCGGCGTGAACAACGTCAACCCGGGCAGCATGCTCGATGTCCGCCTGCCGAACAACAACCCCGGTGACGCGATCCAGTTCGGCAGCCAGACCTACTGCATGGGCCGCCTGGGCGAGAACTCGAACACCAACACCGTGTGGCTCGGGAACGTCCGTTCCGACGGTCCGATCGAGTTCCGCATCGGCGGCGCCATGAAAGCCAGGGTCAACACCAATGGAGCCTTCGAGGTCAAGACTCTACAGATCGATGGCGGTTCCGACCTGGTGGAAGGCTTCGACTCTCAGACCGCGGACATCGAGCCGGGCACGCTCATGGTCATCGATCCGCAGCACCCGGGCCAGGTCATGCCCAGCACCACCGCCTACGACAGCAAGGTCGCGGGCATCATTTCGGGCGCCGGGGGCGTCAACCCCGGCATCCACATGGGTCAGGACGGCGTCATGGACGGCAAGCACCCCATCGCCATGACGGGGCGCGTGTATGTCAAGTGCTCCACCACGGGCGGATCCATCAAGCCCGGCGACCTGCTGACCACCAGCGGCATCGCGGGCCACGCCATGAAGGCCGCCGATCGCACCCTCGCGCCCGGCGCCACCATCGGCAAGGCCATGTCGTCTCTGGACAGCGGCGAAGGCCTTGTCCTGGTCCTGGTCAATCTCCAGTAACACACTCCGATCCAACACTCAACCACGGTTTCGCAGGAATCCGATCATGAAACACCTCTTTTCATCCCGCTCTGTTCTGTTCGCGCTGCTCGCCTTCACGCCCTGTACCGCGTTCGCGCAGAGCGTTCCCCAGCCCATCCGGTACGGCTGGTACCCGGGCCTTGATCTGTGCCTTGACTCGTGTTTCAACAGCTGTGAAGTCGCCACCGGGTACGACGCCTGTCTTCTCGCCAACGAGGCCGCGTTCGGCACGTGCGATGCGGGGTGCGACGTCACCTGCTTCTTCGCGCCCGATTCCGCGGCGTGCAGAGATTGTCGCAATGCGTGCGCCGCCGAGCGTGCGGCCGCCAACGAGAGCTGCCGCAACGCCTTCGAAGAATGTCATCAGGCGTGCGCCCAGACTTGCATCCCGCAATACACCAACTGCGTGGGAACACCCTGGTTCTGCGGCGATGAATACTCCGACATTCAGTTCGGCACGCTCGATGCGCCGTACGCCGACCTGTACCAGGTCGTGGCAGAATGGGACGCCAACCCCAAGACGATCTACATCGTCTCGGGCGTGTCCTATGGAACGCCTACTCACGGGGGAGCCATGGTCATCAACTCGCCCACATGGATTATTAATAACACGCCCGGGAACGGGCCGGTGATCATCACGCCGTGACGCCCCCCAAGGTCACGACACGCCGAATCTGATCCGCTAGCCCATGGCGCGGGGCTTCTCAGAGGTTACTTCCACAGGCGCACACGTGAACGCCGGTCGCTCCAGGGCCGGCGTGTTTCATTCCGGAGTTCGTATGTGCTCATCGGGCGCTTCAGTGCCGCGCTGATTCCGCCGCGTGCTGTTCCAATCCCTTCTTCAATACCACCTGCAAGGCGGTCTTTCGCTGCACCGCCGTCAGCGATTCATGCGAGTTGATGCGATCCGCGACTTTCGCCGCGTCCTTCAGCTCTTCAAACATCTTGGCCACCATCGGCTCGACCTGGGCCAGCGCCGTGTTGCGTGCCTCTCGGGCCTGAATCCGCGTGCGGATGGGGTCGGGCTCCCAGACTCGGACCGTGAAGTCGCCGGAGCAGGAGACCAGCCGATGTCCGTCGGCATCCCAATCCACGCACCCGATATGCCCGGCGTGCCCCGCGAACGCCGCGAGCGGGTCGAGCGTGGCGGCGTCCCAGATGCGGACCATGCGGTCGACGCCGGCGCTGGCGAGGCGTGCGCCGTCGGGGCTGAAGGACAGGGAAAGAACTTCCATTCCTTGGTCGGACGTGGACGCGAGCAACTTTCCGGTGTCGATAGCGAAGAGCCGCACGGTGCCGTCCGCGCCGCCCGTGGCGATGTGCGTGCCATCCGGGCTGAACGCAAGCGACATCTGCTCCACGGGAATCCCGTCGATCTCGCGCACTGTTTCGAGCGTCCGAGCGTCGAGGATGAGCATGGTGCCGGGACGATCAGCGTTGGACGCCACGGCGGCACCGCGCGACGTTGGGAGTGCGGCGATCGTCTTGCCGTCGGGACTTCGCACGGACACCCAATGGGACTTGGGGTCGAGGTCCCTGGTGCGAAGAACCGCACCGGAGCGGGCGTCGAGCACGTGCAGTTGATCAGCAAGAGCCGAATGGTTGTCGTACTCGCTCAGGATGACCGACTGAGCGTCGCGGCCAAAGGTGACCCGCGAGGGCGTGCGGCGTGAGGGCGAGGTGGCCACCCTTTGGCCGGTGGCGAGATCGATGATGTCCGTTCGTCCCGTAGGCTCGCCCCCGGGCGTCGCGGCCAACACACGTGTGTTTCGAATGGCGATCGCGGCCAAGCGGCCGTCGTCGGACACATCCATCCCGAACACGATGTCTCCGAGTTGGCCGTGGTAGATGCCCACCTCTTCGCCCGACTCGGCATCCCAAAATCGCACGATCGCTGTCGAGCCATCGGCCCCTTCCCAACTGCTGGAGACGATGATCCCGGCCGGGTTGCCTTTCGCAAACTTGGCGCGTGACACTATGCTCTTGTGTCCGCGCAGCACCGTCGCGCTCTCGGCCGTGACATCCCAGAATCGAACGGTGCCGCCGGATTCCCAACCTGCGACGGTCTTTCCATCGGGCATGAACATGAGCGCCCAGGGATCGAGCGTCTCGCTCGGGTAGGTGCTGAGCAAGCGGCCCGTGGCCCGATCCCAGATTCGGATCGCGTGATCCAACGCGATCGTCGCGACGAGCGAGGCATCGGGCGAGAAGCGGATGTTGTTCGCCTGGTACGGATGTTCCAGGGCGATGTACGTCGGTGGGTTGGCGGCAAGATCATACACGCGCGCCTCGTCATCGTTGCCGGTCACGCCCAGCCACCGGTCGTCGTTCGAGAAGCACACGTTTTGGACCATCGTGCTCCATGCGAGCACGGTCGTCGGGGCGAGAGTTTCCGTGTCCCGGAGCACGAGTCCGTAGGGCGAAGTTTCGATGCTCTCGACGATCACCGTGTCGGCGCGGTTGATTGCACGCGGATAGGTCTGATGGCCGAGAGGTTGGTCGGCCAAGACCTTCGGTATCGCCGAGCCCGCACCGTTCGCGACTCCTTCCGATGCAAAGCGGGCGCTCCGGACACGCTCGCCTCCGTAGACAAAGACTCTGGAACCATCCTGACTCACGAATGTGCGAACATCCGAACCGTCGGGGCCTGCCACCTCGACGTGGGCCGATCGCTCGCCGGTTGTCAGGTCCCAGTTTTCGAGCATGAAACTCCTGGAGCCCGCCGCTCGATAGTTCGGTATGGTCGTCAGGCGATGCCCGTCGGGCGAGAGCTGGGCCCGGTTATGGCGAAGCTCTTTCGAGGGGTCCGGGGGCGGGAAACTCTGGAGCAGGCGCCCGCTCGCGAGATCCCATCGCTGCGCGACGACATCGCCCAAGTAATCGATCGTGAAGAACGATCGGCCATCCGGGTGAAGGATGAGATTGGTCCCTTGACCCGATCTCGGTTTTGCGGCAATGGAGCACGTCCGGATCGAAGTATCGAGCTTCGCGTCCAGAACGCGCCACTCCCACCCGCGGAGGCGCTGCGGCGCGGCATCGAGGAACGCGCGGGCGGTTGCGTACTGCACGCCGATCACCGCCGTCGACGCGGACATCATGCTGGCGGAGTAGGCCTGGCGGGTGGCGATCGCTTCCGCCGCTCTCGCCTGCGCCGCGTTCTCGTCGGCCCGCTCCTTCTCCTGTCCCGCCCGGATCGATTCCTTCACCGCCACCTTTCGCTGAGCCTCGGCGTTGAAGAAGCCCAGGCTCGTGCCCACGAGCCCCGCGACGAGGGCCGCTGTCAGCAGGCTCGCCGCGATGACCACGCCCTTGTTCCGCTGAACGAACTTCTTCGCCCGATACGCCGTGCTGGGCGGGGCGGCCTGGATCGCCTCGCCCCTCAGGTAGCGCTGGATGTCACGGCCCATCGCCCCCGCCGAGTCGTACCTCCTCGCGCGGTCCTTCTCCAGCGTCTTCATCACGATCCAGTCGAGCTCGCCGCGGACGACGCGTGGGAGCTTTTCCGCGGGCGTTGAGCGCCGGCTCGCCACCGCGCCCAGCGTCTCTGGCTGCCTGCTCAGTCGTGTGCTGGGCTTGGGCGGGTCCTCCTCCCGGATGATCCGCTGCATCTCTCCGTACGCCGCGGAACGCAGGCGTTTGGAATCGAAGGGCGTCGCCCCCACCAGCAGTTCGTAGAGGAGGACGCCCGTCGAATAGACGTCCGTCCGGGTGTCGACATCCTGATTCGATTGGCCCGCCTGCTCGGGGCTCATGTATTCGGGCGTGCCGACCATCTGACGGAACTCGGTGAAGATGGTCTTTTCCGTGAGGCGCGCGCTGGTGGCCTTGGCGATGCCGAAGTCGATGATCTTGGGGACCGGCTTGTCGTCGATTACGGTCACCAGGACGTTGCTGGGCTTGATGTCGCGGTGGATGACGCCGCGTTGATGGGCGTGCTGCAGGCCGTCGCAGACCTGGACGATCAGCTCCAGCCGCTGGTGGAGCGACATCTTCGCCTGGTCGCAGTGCTCGTTGATCGGCAGGCCGTTCACTAGTTCCATCACGAAAAACGGGCGGCCGGTGGGCGTCGCGCCCGCGTCGAACACCTTGGCGATGTTGGGATGGTCCATCAGCGCCAGGGCCTGGCGCTCGGCCTCGAATCGCGCGACGACCTGGCGGGTGTCCATCCCCAGCTTGAGGATCTTGAGGGCGACGCGTCGGCGGATGGGCTGTTCCTGCTCCGCCAGGTAGACGCTGCCGAAGCCCCCTTCGCCGATGCGTTGCAGGAGGCGGTAGGGCCCGATGCGCGAGCCCTGATCCGGAAACGGGCCCCCCACAACGGTCGGGGCCGAATCGTGGGCGAGGCGGATGTCCTCGGCCAAGCTCTCGGCGGGCAGGGGCAGTTGATCGCCCTTGAGGAGCAGCAGGACCAGGTCCTTGAGGGCCGCGTCGCCCCCGCACCGACGTTTAAGTTCCTCTTCGCGGTGCGCCGGACCCAGGTCCTGCAGGTCGAGAAAGATCTCCGACGCCCGCTGCATGCGGGCGGCGTCGTCAGAAGATGGGCCCGGGGGCAGGGTCGGATCGTCAGACATCGCCCCGCGCCTTCATCTTCGCCGCCAGCCAGGCGCGGGCCACCCTCCAGTCGCGCGAGACGGTCATCCGCGCCAGCCCGAGCACGCGGGCGATCTGCTCCAGTTCCATGCCGCCGAAGAGCCGCATCTCCGCCACTTTGGCGGGACGCTGCGCCACGCGCGTCAGTTCCGTGAGCAGCACGTCCAACTCCACCACGCGGAGCCCGCGCCCGCTGATCGCGGCGGATTCAAGACTGTCCAGCGTGAGCTGTTCCGCGGCGTTCCCGCCCCCGCGTTTGTCGGCGTTGCGCTTGCGGGCATGATCCACCAGCACCCGGCGCATGGCGATGGAGGCCACGGCCATGAAGTGATCCCGCCCCGCCCAGCGTTTGTCCGAATCCATCAGCCGCATGAACGCCTCGTGCACCAGCGCCGTGGGCTGGAGGGTGTGCATCCGCGCACCGCGGGCCTCGCCGGCCAGTTGGTTCGAGGCCAGGGCACGCAGTTCGTCGTACACCAGCGGCAGCAGCTCGTTCATCGAGCGATCGTCGCCGGGTTGGCTATGAGTCAGCAGATCCGCCACGGAGGTGATGCTATTCATCTGGGCACCGGCGTGAGGAGCGAACGGGAGGGAAGCGGCGGAAAGGAAGCGGGGGGGTACGACCGGTAAAACCCGCTACCCCTTATGCGTCGTCCGTCCGCCCCGCGCAACATTTTTGTGACGGATCGGCGGCACCCCCCCGGGGGTTCAGGCCGAACTTCGCGATTCATGTTGCGCGCCCGGACGCTTCCGCGCATTACCTCATGGCAGGAAGCAGCTGATGGCTTGACTGCCGCCGTGTCGTTCTAATCGCATCGAACATTCGTCAAAGAGGTCTGCATATGAGAACTGCTTCTTCTGCCGCGCTATCGCTCGCCATCATGCTCGCCGCGGGATCGCCGACCGCGCTGGCCGGCAGTGTGACCAACGCGTTCACGTACCAGGGAGAGTTGGCCGAATCCGGCACCCCCAGCAGCGGGACGTTCGACATGGAGTTCAGCCTCTTTGACGCCGCGACCGGCGGCAACCAGATCGGCGGCACGATCTGCAAGGAGGATGTCGCGGTGGTGAACGGCAAGTTCTTCGTGAACCTGAACTTCGGGGCCCAGTACAACGGCCAGCAGCGGTTCCTGCAGATCCATGTCCGCCCCGGTGACAGCGTGACGTGCGCTGACCCGTCGGGCTTCACCCAGTTGACGCCGCGGCAGGAACTGACCGCCGCGCCGTACGCGATGTACGCGCTCTCGGGCAACCCCGGTCCGGCGGGCCCAACAGGCCCCATCGGCCTCACGGGCGCGACGGGCCCGCAGGGCCCGATCGGCTTGACCGGCCCCGCGGGCGCACAAGGTCCGATCGGTTTCACCGGCGCGACGGGCCCGCAGGGTCCGATCGGCTTGACCGGCCCCGCGGGCGCACAAGGCCCCATCGGTCTCACGGGCGCGACAGGTCCGACAGGTCCGACTGGTCCGGCTGGCTCTTCAATCTGGTCGCTCAGCGGATCGAATGCGTTTTACAACACGGGCAACGTTGGCATCGGAACAGCAACGCCGCTGGCCAAGCTCTCCGTAGGTCCGGGCAGTTTGGCCAACGACGAGCTTGCGATCCAGATTTCGACCGCGGGAGCCGGAACCGGGCGGTTCATCGGCTTGAACAAGAACGGCGGATACGGCATGGTCCTCGGCTACGTCGATGGCGGGGCCACCGGGTACGGGTGCCTGAGGCAGATCAACTCCGACCCCCTCAACATCCAGGTCAACAACGGCGCGATCAATTCGATGACCTTCTTGGGCAACGGCAACGTCGGCGTCGGGGTGACTGGGCCAGTCTTTCCGTTCGAAGTCAGCGGCCGGTCATTCGTGCGCGGTTCGGCGGCCTCCGGTTCCGGTGGAATCTGGTACTCCGACGTCGCTTCGCCCCAGACGACTCGAGCGTTCGTTGGTCGCGGGGGCGACACCGAGCTCATGACCGGCATTTACGTGGCGAATTCTGGCTGGGGGCTCATCGTCAAGGACAACGGCAACGTCGGCATCGGGACGACCACGCCCGGCAGCAAGCTCTCCTTCGGTAGCGTTTACGACCCGACCAAGCCCATCATCGTCGTTTGGGAAGACGGCGCCGGCAACGGGAAGACGGGCATCGGCATGGAAGGCGGTGCCATGAACTTCTGGGCCAACGGCGCCGTGAAGGCCAAGGTCCGCAACGACGGCGTCTTCGAGGTCAAGACCCTCCAGATCAACGGCGGCTCCGACCTCGTCGAGGGCTTTGACTCGCAGACCGCCGAGCTCGAGCCCGGCACGCTCATGGTCATCGACCCCGAGCACCCCGGCCAGCTCATGCCCAGCACCAGCGCCTACGACAGCAAGGTCGCGGGCATCGTCAGCGGCGCGGGCGGCGTCAACCCCGGCATCAAGATGGGCCAGGACGGCGTGATGGACGGCAAGAACCCCATCGCCATGACCGGCCGCGTCTACGTGAAGTGCACCGCGAGCAACGGCAAGGTCCAACCCGGCGACCTGCTCACCACCAGCGACATCGCGGGCCGCGCCATGAGGGCCTCCGACCGCACTCTGGCGCCCGGCGCCACCATCGGCAAGGCCATGTCATCCCTCGACAGCGGCGAGGGCCTTGTCCTTGTGCTCGTCAACCTCCAGTAACGAACTCGTTCGCGGCAGTCCAGCACCTTTCAAGAGATTCACGATGAACAAGGCACACTTTTCGATCACCCGCGGCGTGCACATCGCCGCTCTGCTCCTGGGCCTGTGCGGGCTCGCGAGCGCGCAGCAGGCGTCGCCGGCCGCCGTTCAACCGACCGAGCCCGCGCAGGGCGCCATCTCGCCGGCGGACGTCGCGCCGACCGGGAACGACCGGTTGATCCTCAGCGCCGCGGACCTGGCCCCGCCGCGTCCTCGGGATCCCACGGAGTTGCTGTCGTTGCTGGCGAACTACACGCTCCAGGACCTCCGCCCGCCGGCGGACGTGCCCGCGCAGTTCGGAGTCATGCTCACGCTCGCGGACCGCGTGGTCACGCTCGACCTCGCACAGCACTCGGTGCGCGCCCCGGACTTTCGGGCCTTTGTCGAACTAGGCAACGGCGACAGGGTCGAGTTCGATCCGGGCCCGGATCGCACCTACCGCGGCACGGTTGTCGAAGTGCCCGGCAGCGTGGTGACCGCCACGCTGTTCCCGGGCGGCCGCCTCACCGCCCGGATCGATCTGCGCGAGGGCGGCCTGTGGCATGTGGAGAGCGTCTCCATCGCAGGACAGACGATGCACGCAGTCTTCCGTGATTCCGACAAGGCTCCATTGCCGAAGAACTGGTGCGGTGTGCATGATTCTGGGCAGGCCTCCCCGTCCGGATCCCAGCCGGGCGGCTATCAACCCCGCACCGCTGTGTTCAAGGCGGTCATTCATGTGGTGGGCGACTACGAGTGGTACGGTGATTGGGGCAGCGATTGGCTCACCGAGATCAGCGGCATCATCAATGATGACAACGCGATCTACGACGGACAGACCGGGATCTGCTACTCGATCAATGACGCCAGAACCTACACCTCGGACAGTGACCCCTACACCAACGACAACGCCGACAACATTCTCGCAACGCTCAAAAGCTACTACAACGACAACTACCCCTGGAACTCGTCTTTCCGAACCGTCGCGCAGCTGTTCTCCGGCAAGGACCTCGACGGCTCCACCGTCGGCCTCGGGTATGTCGGCGGCATCCAGACATGCGGCCCGGGCGGGTGGACCGATCATACGCAGGCGTACAGCCTCATCGAGGGCATCCTGCTCCGCTCCCGTCGCGTGGAGGTTTCCGCGCACGAACTGGGGCACAACTGGAGTTGCCCGCACTGCGATGGCGATTCCACGTGCGGCATCATGCAGTCGACCGTGACTGTCTACCCCGGCAGTGGTCGGACAACATTCGGTTCAACCTCCGCCAACCAGATCATCGCCCGCCGCAACGACATCTCCGCGTGCGGACGCGCCTGCGATTTCAGCGGCACGAACGCGCTGTGCGCGGGGTACTGCGACCACTGGAACGCCTACAACGCATCGCGCTTAGCGCCGATCGGCTCAACCTTGCGCATCTACCCCAGCGGCCGGGTCGTGGGAGGCGGATCGTGGAACGAGCAGTTCTCATGGACCCGGCCGATGACGCTCACCGCTCCCGCGGGCCCGGTCTTGATCGGCCGATGACGGTCGCGCCGGGCGATCCTCGCACTACGGGTTGCTGCCCGGCAACGAACTGAACGCCGGCGATCGTCCTTCATCGCTCCGCGTCTTGAACTGCAATGTCTCCGCGGCCCCGATCATCGGGGGGGGGCCGACTCTCGTGTTCTCCGGTTTCGGGTATCAGGGTCGGTCAATCGACATCGTGCCAAAAAAGAAGCTCAACCGTGCACCGTTTCAACCTCTCCCGTTACGCCCCCTTCGGGCGCGTCCGCAGCGCCGTGAGCACCGTGCAGGGCGGGACCGCAGAGGGCGTGGTGCAGGTTTTCGCAGGCACCTACGACGAGACTGCCTCCAACGGCGGGGCCGTCATCCTGAGCAACCCGTGCAAACTTCAATCGGCCGATGGATCAGTGTCCGTGCTTCGATGATCCGCTGATCCGTTCATCACTCCGCGGGAGCCCGCAACACCCGCACACGCACGGCACGCCGGTCTCTCGTGGGGCCGGCGTGCCGCTTTTCATGAGCCGATCCGCTCCGCTCACACAAACGCAGAGGTCGACAACTCAACCCCCGGGTTGCGCTGGTTGAAGTGCCGGACCGCCCAGTCGTCGGTGAAGAGCACCACGGCCTTTTCGTCGCGGTCTGTGGCGAGCGTTGCGCCCTCGGGCAGGTCGGGCTGCCAGTCCGCCGGCGCCCCAATCTTGCGCCACCAGCGGACGATTGACCAGCGGGCCGTCTCCAGGCGCGACTCGGCACCATACTCGGCCTTGAGCCGGTACTGCACGACCTCGAACTGCAGCGGGCCCACCGCCGCGAGCAGCGGCGTCTTGACCTGCCCGGTGCCCACCATGAGCACCTGCACCACACCCTCCTGGAGCAACTGCTCCACGCCCAGCCGGAACTTTTTGGCGTTGCCGGGCTGGGGGTTGTGCAGGTACGCGAAGCACTCGGGCGTGAACCGGGGGATCTCGTCGAACACGATGGTGCGGTCGTCGGTGAGCGTGTCGCCGATGCGGAGCACGTCGTGCCCGACGATGCCCACCACGTCGCCCGCGCGCCCGTCCTCCACGGTCTCGCGCTGCTGGCCGAAGAGCTTCTGCGCGTTGGAGAGCCGGATCCGCTTGCCGCTCTGCGCGTGGATCACCGACATCTCCCGCGTGAACGCCCCCGAGACGATCCGCACGAACGCGATCCGGTCGCGGTGCTTGGGGTCCATGTTCGCCTGGATCTTGAAGACAAAGCCGCTGAACGTCGGGTCCTGGGGCTGGATCTGCCGCTCCCCCGCGGGCCCCGCGGCCTTGCGCGGGCCCGGCGGCGCGGAGTGCTCGAGAAAGCCGTCCAGCAGCAACTGCACGCCGAAGTTGTTCATCGCGCTGCCGAAGTACACCGGCGTCACCGCGCCCGCCAGCACGCGCTGCTCGTCGAACGTCTCGCCCGCGCCGTGGAGCATCTCGATCTCCTCGTGGGCCTTGTGGTACACCTCGGGGTCGAGCTTCTCGCGGATCGCCGGGTCCTCCAGCCCCATCACGTCCACCGGCGCGACATACGCCCCGTGCCCGGCCCGCTCGAATAGGTGCACCCGCTTGGTCAGCCGGTCGTACACGCCCCGGAACGAAGGCCCGCTCCCCAGAGGCCAGTTGACCGGGAACGCGCCGATGCCCAGCACCTTCTCCAATTCATCCAGCAGTTCGAGCGGCTCGCGCGTCGGGCGGTCGCACTTGTTCATGAACGTGAAGATCGGCACGCCCCGCCGGCGGCACACCTCGAACAGCTTGCGCGTCTGCGGTTCGATGCCCTTGCCCGCGTCGATCACCATCACCGCGGCGTCCACCGCCGTCAGCACGCGGTACGTGTCCTCCGAGAAGTCCTTGTGCCCCGGCGTGTCCAGCAGGTTGATTCGGTAGCCGTTGTAGTCAAACTGCAGCACCGTCGACGAGATCGAGATGCCGCGCTGCTTCTCCAGTTCCATCCAGTCGCTGGCGGTGGCCCGCTGGTTCTTGCGGCTCGTCACCGATCCCGCCAGCGTCACCGCGCCGCCGTACAGCAGCAGCTTCTCGGTGAGCGTGGTCTTGCCGGCGTCGGGGTGGGAGATGATCGCGAAGGTGCGGCGGGGCAGTGTGTCGGTGGACATCAGGCGGTTGCTTCTTCAGGATTGAGCGGCGCCTGCGGTCGCCGCGGGCTCGCGAGAACGGGAACGGTGGAAGGGGATTGTACGCGATCAGGCCGAAAACGCCCGCGCCGCGAACCGGTCGCGTTCGTTGGCGAAATCAACGGGCGGCCTGGGCAGCGTCACCCAGCGGGGAGGTCTGCCCAGCCCCTTGGTGATCTCCCGCTCCAGCCGCCCGGGCCGGCAGAGTTCCTGCGTGTTCGTCGACGCGAAGATCACACCCTTGGGCGCGAGCACTCCCGCGGCCTCCTTTACGAGCCGCGCGTAATCCGCGATCGAACTCCACGGCCGGATGCCCTTCTTGGCCGAGCCGGATGCGAAACTCGGCGGGTCCAGGATGATCAGGTCGTACGTGAAGCCCTTGCGCTTGGCGTACCCCAGGAAATCAAAGGTGTCCATCTTCGCGAACCGGTGCGCCGCGGGGTCCAGCGAGTTGTGCTCGAAGTTCCTCTTGCCCCAGTCCAGGTACCGGCCCGACACGTCGACGCTGGTGGTGGTGGCCCCCGATTTCGCCGCGGCCACCGAGAATGCGCACGTGTACGCGAAGGTGTTGAGCACGGTGGGGGCCCCGCCGCGGCTACGGTGCGCCACCCAATCGGCGATGAATCCGCGGTTCTCGCGCTGGTCAAGGAACAGGCCGGTGGACAGCCCGTCGTACAGGCGAATCTCCAGATTCCAGCCTAGTTCTCTGATGATGACCGCTTCGGGCAGCGTTTCACCCGCGATCGGGGCCGCTTGCGTGACGCAGGTCGGCAACACGCCGCCCATCTTGGAGCGGTCTCTGGCGAAGGGCTTGTGATAGACGGCACGCACGCCGAGCGGGGCGAGCAGTTCCAACGCGCCCGGCGCTTCGCGCGCTGCGTCGAACACGCGCGGCGCAACGCCCTCGTACACGATCAGCGTCGCACCCGGGCCGTAGACATCGATGAAGACCCCGTCGATGCCGTCGGCCGCGCCCGAGAACGCGCGGAAGGCCTGCGTGACGCCGCGGTCAAGAAGAGCGCGCCGCCGGGCGAGCGCCTTGGGGAGCACGTCGCGCAGTGTCGCGCCGGGAGTGGAAGGGCGATTGGGAGCTTGGGGGACGTTCAACTCATGAGTTTATGAGGTGCGGGCCCGCAACGCGGTCCATGCCGGCGAGCAATCAGCCGAACGCGGACGAATGAAAACGACCCGCCGGGCACCGTTCGCCCGGCGGGTCGCATCTCGTGTCGCTGATGTAGCTGCAAGGTTCGGCCTGCGCCCATTCAGCAACCGCCGTTGGACCACTGCGCGAAGAAGACCTCTACATCCGCTCCATCGACGCCGCCGTCCTGGTTCACATCCGCGGCCGCCGCGCCCGCATCCCACGATGCGAAGAACGCATCCACATCCGCGCCGTCGATCCCGCCGTCCTGGTTGAAATCGGCCGAGCACGGAGGCGCGGTCGCCGCGGCTTGCTTCTGGATGTTGGAGATATCCAGTTCGTCCATGCCCGAGGCGTGCACGGTCACGGTGTTGATCGCGGTCGCGGAACTGCCAAGATCAGCGATGGCGACTCCCCAGCCCGTCACAGCAACCGCGCCGATGGTGAAGGTCATCTCGCCGCGGAACATGAAGCCGGTGTACAGGTTTAGAAACTCGTTGAAGGTGATCTTTCCGCCGGCCATCCCGGAGCCGCCCTCGGCGGTGATGTCGGCGGTGCCGCCCGGCACGATCACGCTGCTGATCGGCTCGCCGAACTGATTCAGCACCTCCACCTGCATCGGGCCGGAACCGGGCGACCGGCTGTCCGTGAAGATGTCGAAGAAGTGGCCGATGCGGGAAGTGACGCGGGTTTCGCCGAGCACCTGCCCGGAGAGCCCGTTGGCCTCGCCGATGGCAGTCAATGTGAGCGACTGGCCACGCGATTCGCAAGCCGTGCTTTGCCCGCCGCAGAAGGACTCCAGGTTCATGGCGAACGATGCCGCGCGGCCCAGATCCACCGAGGCGCCGTCCTGGCCCGAACTTCCGATATTGCCGATCGTCACGCTCCCCGGGTTGGTGTTGAGCGTGCAGTCTCCGCCGCTGCGACGGAAGTAGAGCGGGCGAGTATCATCGCAGTCGCCGATCTGGCACGGGCCGGCGACGGCCATTTCGATACCGCTGATCGTGAGGTTCGGAGCCGCGAGGCCCTGGTGACCGTTGCCGCCCCACGTCACCGCGATCTTGGCGCCCTGGGTTCCTGCATCCTGGCTTGTGGCGCCGAGGAACTCGATCGTGTCGCCCGCGAACTCGGTGCCGTCGTCGCACCGCAGCGTCTGGCCGGAGAGGTACCGCACGGTGTGCCGCGAGCCTCTGGAACTCGTCGCGGCGACGATCTCGACGCTCGCCAGATCTGTTCCCGAAGTCTCTACCCCGCCACCGGGGGGCAGGCATGTGGTGATTTGCTCGCCGGTAGCGCTGTTGCTGAGCGTGACCGGTTGGCATCCTTCGGAAGCCCCGCCGCGAGAGAGCGTGTGCCGGAAGTAGTTGCGTACATCGGGCGAGGTGGGAGACTCGCGGATTTCGAAGTGGAGAGCCTCGCTGGCCACCGGTTCAGCGCCGGCATCGGCCTTGCGGAGCAGGCTCGCGGTGAATGAATCGCCGGCGTGGAATGCGGCGAACTGACCGGGGTCGAAGCTGAGTTTCTGCGCGGTGGTGGCGTGAGCGTCCAGACGCACGCCCCCGCCCGGGCTGAGGTTGCTGACGATGAGCGAGCCGTTGAGCCCCGTGGCCAGTTCTGCGCCGAAGATCGATTCGGCGATCACCCCGTCGTTCATCACGGGGTTGGGGCAGGCGCGGACGCGCAGGCGTGCGTAGTCCACGGCGGTGTCGTCCTGCACGTACACGTCGAACATGCCGTCGGCCAGGCCTCCGAGCAGGTTCGTTCCCGCGTAGCCCGTGGGCAGCGTGGTGTTGAGGTTGAACAGGAAGTCCGTGGGCGCCTGGTTCGTCCACGAGCCCGCGCCGGCGAGCGTGTTGATGTTGAACCCGCGGCCGAACGTCGGTGGGCCTCCCGCCCCGAGCAGATCAACGGAGATCGAGTCGTTGCCGCTCCCCGCATTGCTCGGCAGCATCCGCACGAGCAGGTCGGCGGAGGTGATGCCGCCGGGGAACCCGGCAAAGGTGTGTCCCCAGCCGCGGTCGGTCGTCTGATCGTCGCAGTCCTTCCACAGCCATGGGGGCGTGGTCCGCAGCGCCGAGAGCGCGGGCTGGCGGTAGGTGGGCTCCGTGCCGCCGGCGAAGTTGTCCGCGCTGCCGACGGTGTAGATCCGGTACGGCGAACTGCACGGGCACACGGTGATGCGAAGGCGCGCGTAGTCCACCGTGGTGTTGTCGGAGATCCACAGGTCCAGCCTGCGCAGCGTGTTGAGGGATGGCAGCAGGTTGGTGGCGCCGTAGTAACCCGGCAGGTTCGAAAGATCCAGGGTGAACGTGAAGTCCGTCCCGCCCAACCATTGCCCCGGCGAGCCCGGCAACCCGGGGAACTGGCGAAGGTACTGGAATCCCAGCGTGCCGCCGATGCGCTGCAGCCCGAAGAAGTCGTCGGGCGAACTGACGATCTGGTCGGCCCGGCACCGAACCTCGAGCACCGCGCTGGTGATCCCCTGCGGCAGGTTCTTGAAGGTGTAGCCGAAGTCCTTGTAGTCTCCGGGCTGATCGAACAGCTTGGTGCCCGGCCCGTTGGCCAGGAACGCGGCCAGTTCCGGCCCGTACGTCACGGAATCAAACGGCGCGGCGTACGCGTCCGGTCGGCCCGCCTCGTACACGATCGTGTTCTGGCTCGCGCTCAGGCAGTTGTCGTTGATCGGGCCTCTGGCGAGCGCCAGCCCGCCCGGGGCCCCCGCGAGCGCCGACAGTGCCGCCACGGTCAGAGTTGTTCGGCCCAGCGAGCGGGCGGAGGAAGCGGAAGAAACGAACCGACGGGTGTTCTCGAAGCGCATGACAAGTCTCCTGTCCCTCACTGCGGAGGGTGATCGGTGAGTGCAACATGAACATTGGTGGAGGACAATCGGCGACTCTGCCGCGGCGAGCACTTTCTGCCCGCCATCCACGCACGCCTTTCGCGGCAGGCGTTGCGGTCTTGCACCGCATCCGTGGAAATGCAGCCAACTCGAGGCGGCCCCGCCCATATCCGAGCCGTGCCGGCACATCTACAATTGAGCCTCACTGAAAGGCGCTTCCATGAGACTCCTACTCGCCGTGCTTGGTGCTCTACTTCTCACTTCTCTGGTCGGGTGCGAAACCACGACCGTGACCACGGTGTGGAAGTCCCCCGATCCGCCGCGGGCGACTCCGTTCAACAAGATCGTCGGCATCGTTGTGAACGCTACCCCCGCCGAGCGCAGGTCCGCCGAGGACCAACTCGCCGCCGAAGCCAAGAACGGACGCGGCATCGCGGCGTACACGCTCGTGCCTGATGAAGACCTCAAGGATCGTGAGAAGGTCAAGAAAGTGCTGGAGGCCAACGGCATCGACGGCGCGGTGGTGCTGCGGCTCACCGCGACCGATCGGCAGAGCGTCTACCACCCGCCCGTCTACACGCCCAGCACCAGCATGTACGGCTACCGCGAGTACGACCTGTACCGCAACCGCAGCCCCGGGTACACCACGACCACCGTCACCATCCACGCCGAGATCAGCATCTACTCGGTGAGCGACGAGAAACTCATCTGGGCCGGCAGCAGTTCCACGGACGATCCCGCGAATATTCAGGACCTGGTCAAGCAGGTCGCCAAGGCATCGATCGCCGAACTGAAGAAGCAGGGTCTCATGAAAGAGTGATCGGGCGTCAGACGCTCTCGCGGGCTTTGCGATTCAGCCGAACGCGTCCCAGAATCACGTTGGCGATCCCGTTCGTGAGGTGTGCGCGAGGCAGGTGGCGTGTCATCGACCCGCCCCGGTCCTGGAAACCTTGTGAACCTGCGATCCGCACGCTATATTGGGACTGTCGGTCACGGCGCGGCGATTGGTGCATGCGCGGGCCCATCGTGGAGTGGCATTCATGGCGTTGCGGTCACATCGATCGGTTGCTGTTGTTCTCTTCGCGATGGCGTGCAAGTGCGCCGCGATGGCGCAGCCCGCCCCGTTGGATCGGTCTTTTACTTTTCAGGGTGAGTTGCTGCAGCAGGGGTCCGAGGCCAACGGCCTGTTTGATATACGGTTCCGCTTGTTCGATGCCCCGACGGGAGGTGCTCAGATCGGGCCGGAACTGTGCGCCGACAACGTGGTTGTCTCGAACGGCCGTTTTGTTGTGAAACTCGATTTCGGCGACCAGTTCGCCAGCGAAAAGCGATTCCTGGAGATACTCGTCCGGCCCGACAACGGGTTCGACTGCGTCGACAACTCCGGATTGTCCACGCTCGCACCCCGGCAGGAACTGACCGTCTCGCCCCACGCCGCGTTCTCGCTCAAGGCGGGCACCGCCGCGAACTCGCTGGCGCTCAACGGCCAGCCCGCGTCTTTCTATTCCAACGCCTCGAACCTCACCGGCGTGCTCAACGACAGCGTGTTGTCCGTCAATGTTCCAAGGCTCTCGGCGAGCCAGATATTCCAGGGCGGGCAGACCCTTCAACCCATTTCGCCGAGCCAGTCTCCGCTCACCGTCCGCGCGATCGCCGGACAGTCCGCGGCCCTTCAGGTGTGGCAGAACAGCGCGAGCGTGACCCTCGCGAGCCTGTCCGCTTCGGGAGCGCTGACCGCGGCGTCTTTCTCGGGCAGCGGCGCGGGCCTGACGTCGCTCAACGCCGCGAATGTCTCTGCCGGCACGCTCTCCCCCGCACGCGGCGGCACCGGTTCATCAATCACCGCCGCCACCTCCGGCCACGTGCTCAAGTGGAACGGTTCCGCGTTCACCACCCAGCCGGACAACGACACCACCTACCTCGCCGGCGCCGGGCTGCGCCTCGCGGGCAACACGTTCGCCATCCCGACCAACGCGGTGACCAGCGACATGATCCAAGACGGCACGGTGTCCGCGGCGGACATCGGCGCTTCGCAGGTCAACAGCACGCACCTGGCCACCGATACCGCCGCTCTGCTCAAGGTTTCCGGTGGGTTCATGCGGACGGACGGCGCCGCCGTCGGGATTGGTCTCGTGGCGCCCACGAGCACGTTGCACCTTCAGACAATCGCTCCTGAACTGTCGATCCAATCGATTTCCAACGGAGGCAGTGCACAACTCAACCTCACGGAGACGGTCACGGGAGCCGGGCTGGGCGGGAGGCTGGTGTACAACGGCGCGGCCAACACGTTCTCCATCGGCACGGTTAATACTCTGGACGGCGCGTTTATCCCAGGGATCACGCTCGTTCGTGGTTCGACCGAGGTGTCGATTGTTGGTGCGCTCTCGGTGGGCGGGGACATCACGATTCCCACGACAACGCGCAGCGTGGTCCTCCCTCCCGCGGCATTCCTGCCGACCTCCAGTTCAACAAGCTACTTCGTGGACGCAGTAGGGTTGCAGAACACCGGGGCCGCCGGGACCCAGGCGTCCTTTTACGCGCCCTTGTTGCTGCCCACCGGCGCGATCATCACCGGGTTCTCCTGCCGATGCCTCGATAATGATCCGTCCGTCGACATGACGGTCGAGTTGCACCAGGTGACGATCTCCAGCGGCGCCGACGTAGCAACCGGCGTGACGTCGAGTATCGCGTCCACATCGCTGCGGACATTCTCCTCGGGCTCGCTGAACATTCCGGTGGACAACACCCTCCGCACGCTCACCATGCGAGCCGCCTGGGCGGGACCGCTGCCCAACCCGACGGTCATCAAACTGATCTCCGTTCGCGTGGATTACACGATCGCGAGCCCGCTGCCGTAACACGGGCGCCCCACTCGAGAGGCAAGACAACAGCGACTCACCCCTCGCGAGCGCTGTCGCCGCGCTTTGAGTGGCGCCGTGCCAAACGTGAAAGGTTTGTTGTGTCTGGTTCGCCCACCCGCGGCACATCGCGATCATCGGTGACGTGGGGGACGTGGGCCGGCGTCTCTCCGCGGAGCGGCACACCAGGCGCAATAAAAAAACTCGCTTGCGTGTTTCCGCCCGCAAACGAGCATAGAGGAGAGAGACAAGACTCTGCCGAAGGCTTCCGCCGAGCGGGTCGTCTCAAGGCCCGCTCAACCGTCACCTTCTTGAAGGCTGTTCGCGTGTTTCCGCCCGCGAACAGCTATAGGAGGAGAGAGACAAGACACTGTCAGAAGTTCGTCGTTCAACGGGAAGGAGAGAGTTTCCCGAATTCCGCCGCACTTCTTGAAGGCCGTCCGCGTGTTTCCGCCCGCGAACGGCTATAGGAGGAGAGAGACAAGACACTGTCGAAGG
>JAFEBP010000008.1:39670-168123 GCA_018242605.1 Planctomycetota bacterium | reverse complement strand
TTCCGTAACGCGAAGCGATGCAGGCCAGTAGCCGGGGGTTGCCGCGAAGCCGCACCTCCGGTAGCCGCGCCACAGATCTTCCGCATCGCGAAGCGATGCAGGCCAGTAGCCCGGTGTAGCGGCGAAGCCGCACCCCCGCAGCCGTGATGCCAACCTCCCCCACCGCGGAGCGGTGCAGGCCAGTAGCCGGGGGTCGCGGCGAAGCCGCACCCCCGGTAGCCGTGCCACAGCAGTCCCGGCTACCCCCGGCTAACTTCCACGACGGCTCCGCCGTCGACGAACCTGCTCCAATCCCACACCCGTCTACGCTGACCGATGGCCACGACACTCACCAGCATCCTCATTCACATCACGTATTCCACGAAGAACCGCGAGCCGCTGATCCCCACCGATCTCCTGCCCGACCTCTTCGCATATTCCGGCGGAATCTGCCGCGACCTGCATTCACCCCTCCTGCACGCCGGCGGCGTCGCCGATCACGTGCATCTGCTCGTCAGCCTCGGCAAGACCACGTCCATCGCGGACCTCATGCTGCACGTGAAACGCGGCACATCCGCATGGATCAAGAACCAGCGTCCCGGTCTTCAAACGTTCGCCTGGCAGGATGGGTACTTCGCGTTCTCCATCGGGCACGACAGCATCGACGCCGTATGTGCCTACTTTGACCGTCAAGCCGAACACCACAAGACCACCGACTTCAAGTCAGAAGTCGTCGCGTTCCTTGCCAAGTACAAGGTCTCGTACGACCCGCGATACCTCTGGGACTGAGACCCGCGCCCATGCGGCGTCCTCCGGAGTTCCAATGGACCGCCTTGTCGTTGAGCCCCCGGAGGGTGACCGCGAAGATCCTCGCCGGCCCAGGACCGGCAAAGGCTCCACCCGCGTGCGGCCCAAAGCCGCGGCCGCATCAACAGTCCAGCCCCACCCGCGGCTGGCCTTGCCGCATCTGGTACGCTGCCCCATCAGTGGCTATGCTCTATTGGAGGCATCGTGGAGCCGCCGCGCATTCACCTGTCCGAACCGGTGCTCATCGCAGCCTTGGCGGTCGCAAGCGCCGCCGGCGTGGCCGGCTGCACCTCCGGCCACGCCTCGTCTCAGCGCAACTGCAATCCACCCAGCGAAGCCCTGCGAGCAAGGGTGACTTCCGTCGCCGTAGTGCCCGTTCCACTGAAAGCCGTTCAGATCGAGGAACCGACAAAGAAGAGCACCGCGTTTGGGGGCGGCGCAGCCGGAGGTGCGCTCTACGGTGCCGGATTCGCCCTTGAAGCCGGCTTCCAAACGGCGGGCTTGGGCTTATTGCTCGGCGTGGTGACCGTGCCGATCGGCGCCATCGTCGGTGGAATCGGCGCGACGGTCTCCGCCGAGGACGACGCCGTCATCCGAGCCCTGCACGAGCAAATCCTGCTGAGTCTGAAGGAAGCACACCCCACCGAGTCCGTCGCGCAGCAGGTCGCAAGGCTCGTGAGCACACAGTCTCATCTCCCGGCCCACCTGGTGTCCGCCGCGGCAGCCGATCAGATCCGACCCGGCGAGACAGCCCTGTACTTCGATCTCGCTCGCTACGGCCTCCGATGGGACGCCGACAGTCCTGCTCCCGGCTTTCGTCTGACCCTCTCCGTCCGCGCCCGACTCCTCGACAAGCCCGACGGTCGGGCCCTCCACGAACTCGTCTGGACCCGCGAGAGCGAGCCCAAGGACTTCAAGGCCTGGGCGGAAGGCGGGCCCGAGCCGATTCGCGCCGAACTCCTGCGGATGCAGAGCGAGATCGCGAACGCCGCGACGGACGAACTGTTCACAATGGTGGTGATCCCATGATCGTCATCGCCGCTAGGTTGACGTGCGCCGCCGCCGTCGCCCTTTGCCTGTGTGGATGTGCCTATTCCGGACTGCGCCCCGTGACCGCGGCAGACCCAACCAAACCCGCCGCGTTGCCCCTCACCATCAACCTCCAAGATCCCATCCTCCGCTGGCAGGCGTTTCCCCGCGCCGAGGATGAGAAGGTCCTGGGCAGCGACATGCGCAGCCGCATCTCGGATGTCCGCTACGACGTGAAGATCTGGAAGGTCCAGGGTCCGCTCGCCGACTCGGACCACCCGACCGTGGTCACCGGACTCACGCAACCGCAGTTCCGGATCACCGGGCTCTCCAGCGGCGAAACCTACCGATGGACGGTGCGTGCAACGTTCAAGTACGACCACAAGCCTCGCTCCACACAGTGGTGCGCACTCGGATCGCCCGTCTACTGGGACACCCCCAACGATCATCCGACGTTCAAGGTTGTAGACCCGATGAACAGCCCGAAGCGGCCTGCCCAGTAAGCCAAACTGCCCGCCCCTTGGCCCCTCCACCCTTCTCGCATCGCATTACTCCCGGCTGAGAGAAGGACCGCCCCTCGCAGGAAAAGCGATCCCGCTCCAGGATCGGCCGCCGCTCCCCACCAGCCCGGCACCGCAGCGCGCCCGTCTGCACGCGCCCCGCGGCCGCTCATTCCAGCGCAGACACAAGGAACCGCACAATGAACCGCCATGCACCCCGCTTCCTCCTCGCGCTCTGTTCGCTCCTCGCGCTCCTCGCCCTGCCCGACGCCGCCCTGGCCGTGTTCCGCGGCTTCTCCTCCCACGGCACCGCGCAGTTCACCAGTGGTGCCACATTCGTCGGCCGCGGCAACGCCACCCACCTCGGCCGCTACACCGAAGCCGGCACCATCTCATTCGCCCCCACATCCGATCCGGCGGTCCTCCACGTCGAGGGCGCGATCGTCTACACCTCCACCCAGAACGACCAGCTCCACGCCGCGTTCTCCGGCCAGTTGAACCTCCAGACCGGCGCCATCACCGCCACGATCACCTACGTCGCCGGGGGCACCGGCCGTTTCGTCAACGCCGGCGGCTCGTCCATCCTCACGGGTCAGCTCGGCCCCGACGGCATCACCGTCTCGGTCCAAGGCACCATCAACTACTAAGAAGCGACGGGCCCCGCGCACAAACCCGCCCCACCCACTCCTACCCCGCAGAATCTCAAAACAACTTCCGTGCCACTCTCGCGCGTGCCCGCCCCGAAAGTACCGCACCCGCTTCAAAAATCTCCCAGCAGCGTGCTCCCCCGCGCAACACCGACCGCGCCCGTGCGCACGCACGCGTCCAAACCGCTCCTGAGCGCGCCCAATTACAGAGGCGCGCTGTTCTCTGCGCCCACCAGGAGCCCCCATGCCCTCCATCCCCCTCTCCGTCCTCGCCCAAATCCTCGCCCGCACCACCAAGCCCAACCACACCGCCCCCGCCACCAAAACTTCATCCCACCCCGCCCCTAAAAACCCATGGACAGCAGTCCATGGGATTCCCCAAAACCCGCCCCGCGCGGCGCACACTCCACCAAAACTTCATCGCGTCACCCCCGACACCCCGCCTGAGCGAAGGCTCTGCGCACCGAAGTCCGGGATCGCCCGCAGCCAAAGCCCCCGCGCCCCACACACCAAAACTTCATCGCACCCCACCCCTGAAAACCCATGGACAGCAGTCCATGGGATTCCTAGCCCCACCCCCGCGCACCCCACACCAAAACTTCATCACTGGTGTGCCGCCCCCCACCCCCCCTTCATATCCTCGCCCGGCACCCAAAGGAGCTCCCCATGGCATACATCGACGGCTTCGTCCTCCCGATCAAGAAGAAGAACCTCCCGGCCTACTGGCGCCTGGCCCGCAAGTCCGCCAAAATCTGGAAGGAACTGGGCGCTCTGGAATACCGCGAATGCGAGGGCGATGACCTCGCCTCCTCGTTCGCGCTCCCCTTCCCCAAGATGGCCCGTTGCAAGCCCGGCGAAACCGTCCTCTTCTCCTGGATCGTCTACAAGAACAAAGCCCACCGCAACCGCGTCACCGCGAAAGTCATGAAAGACCCCCGCATCGCGGCGATGTGCGACCCCAACAACATGCCCTTCGACGTGCGACGCATGGCCTGCGGCGGATTCAAAATCGCCGTGAGCGCCTGATCCGAAGTCCTGGCCCCGAACGACTCCGGGACGCAGCTGAACGGACCGCCGCGCACCACCCGGATTTCGCCAGCCCCGACCAGAGTCGTCAGGCGGGGGCGCCAACCCCCGCCGACCGCTTCCTCGCGCCGATCTGCTCGCGAATATCGCGGCTCCGCGCCTCGTCCAGGTCATACCGCCACATGAACGCCATGGCGATCGCCGTCCCGATGATCGGCACCACGATGTACGCGATCCGCAGGCCCGTGAGCGCTCCGGGCGTCTGCACCGCCACCGACTCATCGAACCCGACCCCCTTCATGATCAGCCCCCCGCCCAGACCCGCGATCGCGAAGCCGAACTTCACCATCCACCAGTACACCGCCCCGAACACCCCCTCGCGCCGCGCCCCCGTGGTCAACTCGTCGAGATCGCAGATGTCCGCCGTCATCGACATCATGATCGTGAACAGACCGCCGATCCCGAAGGCGAACAGCGGCAGCGGCAGGAACATCAGCCACGGATGCGCCGGGTTGAAGCACCACCAGAAGCACAAGTATCCCGCGATCGAGATCCCCTGCGAGATCAGGAACGCCGCCTTCTTCCCAAACCGCCGCGACAGCAGCGTCACGACCGGGATCACCAGGAAGCAGGTCGTCAGGGCGCTCGCCGTGCCGAACCAGGTCGGCCACGTCCCCGCCGCGCCCGTGTCCCCGTGGTTCATGTAATACACGATGATGAACCACGACATGCCCGCGACCGTGTTGAACGCGTTGAACACGAAGAAGGTCGCGATGCAGACCTGACGGAACGGTCTGAGCCGCAGTGTCTGGCCGAACCCCTTGATCAGGCTGGCGGTGTTCTTCTTGATGTTCCTGGCCGACAGTTCCTCGAGCGTGGCCGGATCAACGGGCCGCGTCCTGCAGAGCAATCCCGGGATCATCGCCAGCACCATGCACCCCAGCCCCACCCAGACCGCCAGGTTGCGCGCCCCGGCGACCGCGTCAGGGTAAATCTCCTTGTTGTAGATGATCACCCAGAACCACGGAACGATCACCCACGCCCACTGCCCGATCCACTGCGCCACCGCCATCAGCTGGGTCCGCTCGTGGAAGTCGTCGCTCATCTCGTAGCCCATCGCAACGTACGGCGCCGCGAAGATGGTCAGCCCAAAGTAGAACACCAGCGACAGAATCAGGAAGTAGGTGAAGTTGTACGCATGGCTGTTCTGCGGGCTCAGTTGCCACATGAAGATGTACGCCAGCCCCGCGACCACCGCCCCCACCAGGATGTACGGCCGCCGACGCCCCCAGCGAGACTTGGTGTTGTCGGAGATGAACCCCATCACCGGATCGATGAGCGCATCCCACAGCCGCGGCACGAAGAACAGAATCCCCCACATCACCGGGTCCATGCCCAGGCCTCGGACCAGCACCACCATGAAGATCCCCAGCGCGGCGGGGAACATCTGGTTCCCCAGCATGCCGACCCCGAACGCGACCTTTTCAAGTGTCGGAACCTTCGCGCTCTGTAGGGATGCTTCGCTGCTCATGCGGTCGTCTCCGGTGTGAATCGCAGTATATCGCATTCGGGCAGCCCGCCCAGTCAGCGCGGGCGCGGAAGCCCGCAGGCGCATCCCTCCCCGACTGCACCCAGGCCGACCGCTGGGCCTCCGCCGAAGGCGCGGTCGGCCGGGACGACTTCCCCGACGGCTCGACCATCAACGTCGCCCGCGTACGCGGCGAACTCCTCATCCGCCAGATCGAGCGGGGCCGGCCGTAACAGTCACGCAACAACGCAGCCGCGTGCCCAGTGCCTGACCGCAACCTCATGTCATAATGTTGCCGGCACTCGCACGGCACCCAAAGGAGCTCCCCATGGCATACATCGACGGCTTCGTCCTCCCGATCAAGAAGAAGAACCTCCCCGCCTACTGGCGCCTGGCCCGCAAGTCCGCCAAAATCTGGAAGGAGCTGGGCGCTCTGGAATACCGCGAATGCGCGGGCGATGACCTCGCCTCCTCCTTCGCGCTCCCCTTCCCCAAGATGGCCCGTTGCAAGCCCGGCGAAACTGTCCTCTTCTCCTGGATCGTCTACGAGAACAAAGCCCACCGCAACCGCGTCACCGCGAAAGTCATGAAAGACCCCCGCATCGCCGCGATGTGCGACCCCAAGAACATGCCCTTCGACGTGCGACGCATGGCCTGCGGCGGATTCAAAATCGCCGTGAGCGCCTGACGAGTGCACGCGACCGCAGGTCCCATCACCGTCCTATCGCAGCATGATCACGCCGCACACACCCTGAGAACACTCAAATGAACTTGGAACAGTGCAAAGCCGCCGCAAAGAAGTACAAAGCAGGCATGGAGGACCAAGTGCCCGAGGACTTGTGGATGTCCTCCGCCGAACTCCGAAAGGTCGCAAAGTCAACCGGTGTCGTCATCCCCGCGGCGTGGCTCGAACTTCTGGACTACTTGTATGAGAACATGTTGTTCCGCGATCTCGGAGGTGAAGAAGAGGTCGTCTGCAACTTGGCGTTGCCCGATCGGCTCTTGGCCGAATGGTCGCGACCAGGAGGGCCCTACCTGCCCGAAGAGGTCACAGGCGGTCGGGCCAAGTGCCTCGAGTTCGGCAGTGATGATTTCGGGAACATCTTCGCCTTCGATTGCGAAGACCCCGCCATGCCCGCGGATGCGAGCGTGTTGTTCATCAATCACGAAGACTCGCACATCGCGCGGCAGTGGAACTCGGTCATCGAGTATGTGTGGGAATCTATTCAATTCTGAACCACTCAATTCTGAACCACCGGCGCGATGCTTCCATCTCTGGCGGGGCCCGTCCGATTGCCATCATTCGATGATCCCGCTGCCACCCGCAGCCCCAAGAAATCTCTTGCCCTTATCGGAGGCCTTCCGACATCACTCCACTCCCCTGATCTGGGCATAACCTGCCCGCCGTATGAACAGTTCATCGCGCACTCGTTCAGGACCGGCCCCGTTCCCCGCGCTCTGCCTGGCGCTCTCCTGCGTCGCGGCGCACCGCGCCGCAGCAGCCGACATCGTCGTCACGGATGCCTCCATTACCGGCTTCGGCAACGCGACAACGCAAAGCGAATCCCTCCCGCATTCACTCAATCTGACAGGCTTCCCCCTCGGCGGCTCCAGCGGCGCATCCGCATACGGCTACACCGGTAACCCGCCCGCAACGACGTCAACCGCGATCGCCACCTCTTCCGGCACCGGCGGCGTGTCCGGCGGTTTCTTCTCGACCACCGCGCTCACGGGCGTTGAGGCGACCTCGACCAGCGCCCTCGTCAACAACCAGTACGTCTTCGGCGATGCACAGGCAACCACGTCCACACGAACTCGCGTCGTCTTTCACGTCGAAACCGAGACGGTGCTCTACCAGAGCGATCGCAGCGCCTCGGCCTGGTCCGCGGCCGCGGGCTTGAATGAGTCACCCTCCGTCGTCAGCATCCTCTCCTGCGAATGCCGGGCGACCTTCTCCGGCCCCGGCCTGCTGATGCAACGCTCCTTCCGTCCGTCCGGAGCCGACAACTTCCACGAATACTGGCCGCAGTTCGGGACCGCGGTGCGTCTGTTGCCGTTCGTCGATTACACCATCGACATCCAATGCGACGGCCTCGCCGCCGCGCAGCACGGCGGCCGAGCCACCGTCAGGGAGAACTACGGCATGACTTGGCAAGTCCTGCCCGGCGCCGCCGCCACCTTTTCGTCTCAACCATCCGATCTTCAGATCTGCTCCGCCTCGGACGCCGAGTTCACCGTCACGGCCGCCGGTGCCGGGCCACCGAGTTACCGCTGGCAATACCAGGGCGTCGGAAGCCCCACCTGGAGCGATCTGCCCGATGGCGCCGCGAGCTACGGCTTCACCGCCGCCGGCACGCACACGCCTCACCTGATCCTCCATCCGGTAGGGAGTTTTCAATCAGGCCTCGATCGCCGCTTCCGCTGCGTGTTACAGAACGGCTACGGCGATGTGATCAGCGACGCCGCGTCACTCACGGTCTGCGCCTGCCTCACCTGCCCCGCCGATTTCAACCAGGACGGCGGTATCGACGGCGGCGATGTCAACTCGTTCTTCACCGCGTGGGACATCGGCAACTGCGACGCCGATGTGAACAGCGACGGCGGCGTCGACGGCGCCGACCTCGACACATTCTTTGGCGCCTGGGAATCAGGCGCATGCTGAATCGCGCGCAGAAGTTCCAGTGTGGCATGCCGAGGCGTCGCACCCCCCGCCAGAAATCCATCGCACCCCGCCCCTTCAACCGAGCATAAAACTACGACTCTGCCACGACATCATTGAGTTCTGCTTCCCCGATGCCTTCCCGTCCGACCCCAGAGGAGAGATTCGATGCGTTTGATCCGTTCCACCACCGCTTCCCGCTGCGCCCTTCTCGCCGGCCTTTGTACCTGCGGCCCCGCCCTCGCCGATGGCACGCTCCAGGCCTTGGGCGACCTCCCCGACGGCACCTTCCAGAGCTTCGCGATCGCCGTCAGCGCCGATGGCGCCACCGTCGTCGGTCAGAGTAACTCCCTCAACGGCATCCAGGCCTTCCGCTGGACCGCCGCGGACGGAATGGTCGGATTGGGCGACCTACCCGGCGGTGCCTTCACCAGCATGGCCCGCGGCGTCAGCGCCGATGGTTCCGTCATCGTCGGCCAGGGAACCACCGCCACCGGCTCGGGCGCCTTCCGCTGGACCGCCGGCGAAGGCATGGTCAGCCTCGGCGACTTCCCCGGCGGCTCGACCATCAGCGTCGCCCGCGCTGTCAGCCGCGATGGCTCGATCATCGTCGGCCGCGGCGTATCCACCAACGGCCAGGAAGCGTTCCGCTGGACGCAGGCCACCGGCCTGGTCCCCCTCGGCGACCTTGCCGGCAGCGCCTTCCAGAGTGAGGCGCTCGCCATCAGCGGCGACACCTCGACCATCGTCGGCCTGGGCGTCTCCTCGGTCTCGACCCCGGGGACCGAGGCGTGCCGATGGGTCGGCGCGTCCGCCCCGGTCGGACTCGGCGACGTCCCCGGCGGCGGCTTCTCCAGCGTGGCCTTCGCCACCAGCGAAGATGGACGCACCATCGTCGGCTCCGGCACCGGCGTCAACGTCGTTCTCGCGTACCGATGGACCCAGGCCGGGGGCCTGGTGTCCCTCGACGACCTCCCCGGCGGAGTCCAGAGTTCCGGTGCCATTGGGGTCAGCGGCGACGGCAGCGTCGTCGTCGGCTACGGCAACACCGCCGCCGGGCAGGAAGCCTTCTACTGGACCCAGGCCACCGGCATGCGCCGACTCTGGGATGTCCTCCTCGAACACAACGTCAACCCCGCCGACAGCGGTTGGACACTGCTCAGCCAGGCCGCCGCGATCACCCCCGACGGCAACGTCATCGTCGGATTCGGCATCCGCAACGGCAATCAGGAGGCGTACCGCGCAGTCTTGGAAGCCGGCGTTGCCTGCCCCCCCTGCGCCGCCGACTTCAACCAGGATGGCGGCACCGACGGCAACGATGTCAGCTCATTCTTCGATGAATGGGAAGGCGGCCGGGCCTGCGCCGATGTCAATCAGGACGGCGGCATCGACGGCGCCGATGTGGACCGGTTCTTCACCGTGTGGGAACAGGGAGGTTGCTGACTCCGCCGGTGGCGCGACCCCAGCCCCCCGCGGGGCCATGTGCCACGCGCGAATCCGGCCAGCCGTCAGGATTGCTGATTGCTTGATACCAATCGCCGCTGGTCTCCGGGTATCACGTGTCCACTTGTTACCGCGACTGCAGCACACCGACCATTGAACCGTGCGGTATATTTCGACGGAGCCATACGCCCCGGGCAGCAGAGGGGTTTGCTTTCCCTGATGCCCGATGCCTGATCGCTGATGCCTTCCGGTATGAACCGATGCCCCCAGGCATCCAACTCAACACCCCCCATCCCACCGGGCGAAAAACGCTTCCACATCCGCCCCGTCCACCCCGCCATCACCGTTGAAGTCCGCGGGGCACACCTGCCCCTCATCCACCGTCAGCGTCGCTCCCCGCGTCGCCATCGTCGTCCCGCCGCAGATGTACCGCAGCGTGTACACCCCGTTGTCGCTCGGCCGCACTTCCCGTAGCGTGAGCGCCGCCGTCGTTGCCCCGCTGATGCCGCGCCCATCCCCGATCGGCGCTCCGTCCTTCATCCACTGGTAGCCCCGCACATCCCCGGTGATCGTCGCGCTGAACGTCACCGTGTCTTCCTTCTGCGCCGCCGCGTCTTGGGGCTCCAGCGCCACGCCGCATCCCTCCAGTTGCAAGGGCACGATCTGCACGCCGTTGAGCACCGTGTCGAACGCCCCGTCCTGGATGAAGATGCCCAGATTCCCCTGCCCGGTCACCGTTACGTCATGCACCGTGTGCGTCCGCCCCTCCTCGAACACGTTGGGCGTCATCATCTGCGTGATCCGTCCCTCCACCGGCGAACCGCTCACCGCGATGTACGTGTCCATCGGCAGCAAGCGGTCCGGGCGCGACGCGTACGTGAACACCCGGTACGTCCCCCGCGACAGCCCCCGCAGCGTGAGGTTGATGAACGCGTACCGATTGCAGTCCGTCAGGTACGCGATCTGGAAGTCATCCATCAGCGCCGCGAACTCGCCCGTGTTCCCGTTCACCGGGTCGCTCCACGAGTTCCCCTCTTCGGCGCCGCTCAGCGTGCACTTCACATTCGTCACATCCCCGCCCGTCGAACGCAGCGCCAGCCCGTTGGCCCCCGACACTTTCATCCACTGCCCCGACTGTCCCGAAGCCGCCCCGAACGCCGCGCCGGGCACCGGCCGCCCCTGCACCCCAAAGTCCAGGTTGAACGCCTGCCCCATCGCGCTCGCCCCCAACCCCGCCACCGCCACGCTCGTCCATGAAATCATCATCACGCACGCTCCTCAGGAGACCGCATCGATCCAGCGAATATCACCGCCGATTGTTGGCACTCCCGACTCCGGGTAACCGGCCGCTGAAGGCTGCAGCTTCAGCCCCAGCGTGGTGTGCGGCCCACGCCTTGGCTCCAAAGCACGCCCGCGCCACCGCGCACGCTCATCGAATACCGATGGCCGCTCAAGTCCGGGCACAGAACAGCTGGCCCCGAAGCCCGATGCGTTGCACTCTCAGTTCCAGAACAACCGCACCCGCCCCGGGCTTCCGGCCAATGACACTGTCGAGTAGCTGCCGCCCCGTCCGCCCGCGCCCGCACCGATCGTCGACAACGGACCACCCAGCCCGCCCTGATTCCCGCCGAAGCCGCCGGCCGACGGGCAGCGAGTCGTGCTCGGCGGAAACGTCGATGAATAGCACGATGGTCCATACCCCGACTGCCCCACACTCCCCGCGGCGGTCGAAACCCCAGTTCCCGCCCCGCTCATAGTCGGCGCCGCACCACCGGCCCCCGGGCTCCCGCCCAGAATCCCGGGGTTGAGGCACGATCCATCCGCCGAGACTCCCATGTTGACGCTGGTGCCCGCCGAGCCCCCTGCCGCACCGGCCGCCGTCACAAGATCCGTCAGCCCGCGGCGGACCCGCGTGATGGATCCCGAAGCGCCCGGCACACCATTCCCGCCCGCACCCCCGCCGCTCCCCACTTCAATCGCCAAGACCTCGCCGGGCGTGACGGCGATCGAGAACCGGCCGTAGCCGCCCGCCCCGCCGCCACCGCCGCCGCTGGCGTAGCCGGGAGTGCCGGAGTTGCAGGTCCCGGTCGTCGGCGCATCCAGCCCCGTACCGCGCCCGCCCCCGCCGCCGCCCGCGCCGAAGATGTCAACGCCCAACCGATTCACCCCCGCCGGCACGGTAAAGACCTGAACACCCGCCGTGGTAAAGTCCTGCGTGTTGGCCGGCGCGATCGCCGTTCCCATCGTGAACGGATACCAGAACACCCCGTCGTACCCTTCGAACCGCTTGAGCGTCGCGTTGAACCGCAGCGCCCCGGGAATCGTCGGCGAAGACTCCGGCACCGCCGATGCAAAGACCGACTTGGGCGCAGGCGTCAACTTCACCCGCGGTGCAAGCACGATGAACCCCGTGCCATTGTTGCACGTCAGGCCCGTATCCAGCCGCGTCTGAATCTCCAGGTAGGTGTCAGCACCGGAAGTCGGAAGCGTCAACCCGACCTCGACGGCGAACAGACCATCCGTCACGCTGACGTTGTCCGCGCAGTATGGGCCGGCCAGCAACAAACCACTGCTCGAACCAGAATACAGCAAGAATCGCAGGTCATACGTCCCCGTCACGGGAGCGCCGGATTCCTCAAGCCGCCCCTGATACACAAATGATGTGGACTGAGCCAACGCAGCGCAGTGTGAGAAAAGCAACCCGCACGCCAACGCGATCAATCGAACCATGGTGCACGCTCCCTTATATCAATGGAGAACACAAACCTGTACTAACTCCATCGTGCAATACCGCAAGCGGCTGAACCCATTCCGGGCAGGCCGCCAACCCGATAGCACGCTTCTAGCTCTGGGCATGAAGGAGCGTAAGGAAGCAATCGAGGCGTGCGGCTCGTTATAAGGCGTAACGACACACCACTTCAGGTGCCTCTGATGCAACCAACCTGTAGCGACACCGGCCCGAACCACGCCGCCACCCAATCCCTCAACACCCTCCCGCTTCCCACTGCGCAAAGAACATCTCCACGTCCGGCCCGTCCACGCCGCCATCCTGGTTCACATCCGCGCCCGCGCTGCCCGCTTCCCACGCGGCGAAAAAAGCATCCACATCCGAGCCGTCGATCCCGCCGTCCTGGTTGAAATCCGCGTAGCACGTGCCGACCTCGCCGGAAATGGTCAGCTCCAGCGGCGTGTTTCCGTACGCGTACCCGCCGTACACGATGAAGTCGACGGTGTCACCCGGCAGCAGCCCCGCCATCGAAAAGTCAAACGGCTCGTAACCCGCCGCGAGCGGAATCTCGGCGCGCATCACGCGGACCAGCATATCGCCCCCATCGCCCGACAGGAAACGGCCTGTCACCTGCACGGTCGCGGGAATATTGACCGGCGCGGTCCACCGCAGCACGCACGGCTGCGTCCCCGACCCCGGATGCAGCGAGATCTGCCCTGGCGCTACGCCAAACGCATAGCCTCCCCCGTCATTGCGCCAGATGTTCGCGGCGTTGGTCGCCTGCCACCCCGAGCTCGGGCCCGAAGTGTGCGCTTGCATCAACTCGAACGCCCCAAACCCCACCGGCATCGTCCCGTACGACCACACCCCGTTGGGATTCCCGTTGCTCGTGCTGAAATCCGCCGCGGGATTCCACACCACATGCTGCCCCAGCGCCGCCGCCCCCGCGAACCCCACGACCACGACGCCGCCGACAACCCCACGCAGATGGCTCATCTTGAAGCTCCATTGAAAACGGTGGCCCATGACACGTCAGGTCTCAGGTTACAGAAACACCCCCTCCGATGCAACGAAATCGGCTTCAAATGAGCCCTCTTTCACCCCCGAAGCTCCGGTAACCCCCATCCCGATTCCTGTTGACATGCCTCCAGCGCTCCGGATGGCATGCCGAGGCCACCCGCGCACAAACCCGTCCCACCCACGCCCTCCCCGCAAAATCTCAAAACAATCTCGATGCCACTCCCGCCCGCGCCCGCCCCGACAGCCCCGCCCCCATCTCAAAAATCTCCGCGCGGCGTGCTCGCCGGCGCTGCACCTTCCATCTCCGTGCGCACGCATGTGTCCGAGTCGCTCCCGACCGCGCCCAATTACAGAGGCGCGCTTTCCTCTGCGCCTACTAGGAGCCCCCATGCCCTCCATCCCCCTCTCCGTCCTCGCCCAAATTCTCGCCCGCGCCGCCCAACCCAACCGCAGCGCCCCCGCCACCAAAACTTCATCACCCCCAACCCCGACGCCCGGCCTGAGCGAAGGCTCTGCGCCGCGAAGACCGGAATCGCCCGCGGCCACCGCCCCCGACCCCCTCGCGCACCCCGCACCAAAACTTCATCACATCCCGCCCCTGAAAACCCATCGACAGCAGTCCATGGGATTCCCCAAACCCCGCCCCGCCCGGCGCGCACTCCATCAAAACTTCATCGCGCTACCCCGAGCGACCAGCCCAATGCCAGACTCCGCGCAGCGAACACCGGGATCGCACGCCGCCATCACCGCCGCGCCCCCCGCACCACATCTTCATCACACCCCGCCCCTGAAAACCCATCGACAGCAGTCCATGGGATTCCCCAAACCCCTTCTCGCCCGGCGCGCATTCCACCAAATCTTCATCGCGCCACCCCCGACGCCCGGCCCAATCCAAGGCTCCGCGCAGCGAACAACGGGATCGCACGCGGCTCATCCCCGGCGCACATCGCACCAAAACTTCATCGCACCCCCTCACCCCCGCCCCCCGCCCTCCTCCACCTTCTTCTCCTCTTCCACGTGGCGCCCCATGATGCTCGCCGATTGACGCCGCGTGAACGGGTACACCAGGTGCGCCCAGAACGACTCGGGCATCTGATACCCCACCAGCCCGTACTTGACCGGCAGCGTCTTGGGGAAGTGCGCGGTGCCGAAGATCAGGTCCCAGATCGGGAAGATCCCCGCGAAGTTCTTGTCGATCCCCTCATCATCCGAGGTGTGGTGCCACCGGTGGTATGCCGGGCTCACCAGCACCCACCGCAGCGGGCCGAAATCCCACCGCACGTTCGAATGCAGGAACATCACATAGAACGACACCAGCGGCACCACCGCCATCACCGACGTCGCCGCGAACCCCAGCAGCACCACCGGCAGCACCTGGCACGACCTGGTGATCAGATCGTTCAGCGGGTGCACCCGCGATGATGAAATCCAGTTCATCTCCTCGGGCGAGTGATGAATCGCGTGGATCCGCCACCACCGCCCGCGGTGCAGCCCCCGGTGCGTCCAGTAGTCCACGAAGTCCGACAGGAACAGAATCTCGAGCGCCTGCAGCCACCCCGGCTGCCGCCCCAGCGGCCCGAACCCCCCGATCAGAAAATCCTTGGGCAGTTGCTCAGGGCCGATGCACAGCAGCACGATCAAAAGCACGGCCGCCAACGCCGCGGCGGTCGTGCACCGCGTCAGCAGCGGCGTCGCGAACCAGTACACGATGTCCAGCAGCAGCCCCTTGCGGAACAGCAGCGGCTGCGGGTGCGCCGGGGCCCACCGCTCCGCCGGCGTCAGCACGATCGCGCAGATCACCCCCAGCGCCACCGTCTGCGCGACGGACACCAAGCCGGGAAACAAAGGGCTCACCGTGTTCAAAAACTCGCCGGTCGTCATTGCTGATCCTACAAACTCTCGCACCAGAACCAAACGCAAGGTAGGCCCGCGCCAAACGCCCCGCGCGGCCCTCCCTCGTTCCTACGCTCCGCCTCCCATGCCCTACGACATCACCGTCATCGACAACGGCCGCGGCATGTACTGCCGCGGCAGCGGGCAGATGCTCGGCCGCGAAATCCACGCCTCGGTCCTTCAGGCCAACTCCCAATGGGTCGGCAAACTCGACTACATGATCGTCGACTTGCGTGAGGTCGAAGTCGCGATCTCCACCCCGCAGGAGAAACGCGCCATTCTCGAACTTGAAGTCGAGTTTTCCAAGAAGCAACCGCAGGTCGTGCTGGTCGGCATCGCCACCAACGAACTCCAGTTCGGCATCGCTCGCATGTGGGAGCAGATGCTCGCGCCGACGAACTGGATCGTCCGGGCCACCATCGGCGCCGCCGAAGCCAACGACTTCCTTCAATCGCAGCTGGCGGCGCTCGACCTGCCCCCCGCCGCCAGAGTTACCTGAGTTCCGCCCGCCTCACGGAATCATGCCGCCCAGCGCCGCCCGGTCGACCGAGCCGCTGGGCATCACGCCCTTGGCGATCTCGCCCGCGCCCTTGCCGCTGATCCCGTTCGCCTGGAGCACGTGCTCAACCGGCAGCCCCGGCGTCCTTCCCTGGCTCTGCTGCACCACATGCCACGCCTCGTGCGGCAAGTGGTTCTCCGCCCCCGGCGCCAGGTGAATCTGCGACCCGTGCGCGTACGCGAGCGCGTTGAGCTGGGCCGGCTTCTGCGTGTTGTAATGGACCTTCACGGCGTCCATGTTCACTCCGGACAGATTTTCAACCCCCGACTTCAAGTTGTCCGGCAATCCGCCCTGGGTTTTCATGGTGGCTCAACTCCTGAAGGTGTGGTCCGACGGGAACATACTAGCCCGCGTCAGCATCCCCCCCGGCCCCAACTGTCGAAAAACAACGGCACATCCCCGCCGTCAATCCCGCCGTCGCGGTTCAGATCCGCGCACGCGCCACCGCCCTCCCACTCATCGAAGAACGCCCGCACATCCCCGCCGTCCACCCCGCCGTCCCGGTTGAAGTCCGCGGCACACGCCGGGCACGTCGACACTCCCGACAGCACAGCGACAAACGCCTCCTCGTGGCCGTTGCGAACACCCACCCCGACAATCGTGTTCCCGTCCCCGCTGATGCCCGTCGCACTGCCGAGCCGGCTCCACCCCTGCGCCGCGAGATCAACCCCCCGCGCGTCCAACACATCCCACAACCGCTGCATGCCGTCCGCCGAAGTCCAGTAAAAAGCCTGTTCCCCGTTCGCATCCGTGGAAAAACCAACCACCGTGCTCCCGTCCGTGCTCACGGCCAGAGCGCCGCCTTGGATCGCCCCGCCGCTCAGCTCACCGATCGAAGTCATCCCGCCGCTCCGCGTCCATCGAAATGCCGCCGTGCCCCCGAGCACCGACCCGCTGCCGACGATCGTCGTCCAATCCGCGCTGACCGCGTGGGGAAGACTATTGAAACCGCCGGCGATCAGGTCCCCCAACCCGAACGCGCCGATCGCCTGATACCAGCGGAACAGCCCCTCACCCGGGTCCGGTGCGCTATACCTGACGAGCGTCAACGCGTCCGCCGTCACCCCGTACGACTGACTCTGGAACCAGCCCCCGCCCAGATCGCCCACGCCGACCATTCCATCCGCAGATGTCCAGCGGAACGACTCCAGGCCCCTCGCCGAGTTACTCTGCCCAACGACCACCGACCCGTCGGCGGTCACGCCCCGCGCGACGCTCGAAAAATCACCCCCCTCAAGATCGCCCAGCCCGATCATGCCCGAAGCCCGCGTCCACCGGAACGCCTGAACGCCGTACGGAGAGCTGCTCTGGCCTACGACGACCGAACCATCCGCGCTCACGGCCCAGGCCCGGCTCTCGAACACAACACCCTGCATGTCGCCCAGCCCGACCATGCCCTCTGTCCGCGTCCACCGAAACGCCTCAACTCCTTGCCCCGAGCCGCTCCAGCCCACGACCGTCAGACCATCCGCGCTGATCGCTGACGCCGAACTCTGAACAGCCCCGCCCGGCAGATCACCGAGTGCCGTGATGACGCCGTCGGCCCACGCCGGACGCACGCACGCAAGGGGGATCCCCGCGACGCACGCGACACGACCGAACAGGTTGGCTCTTGACCATCGCATTGACGTTTCGTTGACTCCATGACACAACCTCGAGTGACCCCGTGGTCTCGTCACAACACAACACAAAGCTTGCCAACACGCGACGAAAGACTCGCCACAACTCGGTGAACACTCGGTCAAGCGCCGCGTAGAGAGGCGAGATAGTTGGCCGTTGGTGCGCCCGGCTCCAATCGGATTTTGACCTAACTTGCGCGCGGCGACAGGTCTCTCTGCTCCAGTCAAATTACCCAAATTAAACCAGTCGGCGGTCTAACTCCCAACGGCGCGCTCTATCGAATGACCCGGCGCACCTCCGCCAACCACGCCCGCCGCATCGCCAGGTCCAACTCCCCATGCCGCGTGATCAACGCCAGAAGCTCATCCACCGGCCCGTACCGCTCCTGCCAGCGCTTCACCTTCTCTTCCACCGCCCCCAGCGCCGCCTCCGCCGCTCCTGCCCAGGCCCGCCGCTCATCCGCGGATAGCACGCCCAGAAACCGCGCCCGAGACCGCAGCGGGTCGTAACTGACCGTCACCGCATCATCCGCCAGCGGCGGACCGATCCACGCCTTGAGCGCCGCCAGCCCCGCGGCCGTCACACAGAACGTGCGTTTGGCCCGCCCCGACCCCTTCTCCTGCTTGGCCCGCAGCAGCCCGGCCCGCTGAAGCCGCGCCATCAATGGGTAGATCGCCCCCGCGCTGCCGCTCCACTGTGTGCTCGGCGAGTCCAGCAACGCCCGCCGCACGTCGTACGGACTGCACGGCCCCAACTGCCAGACGAGTCCCAGGACAAAGCACTCCAACTCGCTGTGAGATCGCTTGGGCATCGCTGGATTATCGCCGCGGCGGGCGGTCGGTATCGGGAAGGAATCCGGTGACGGGAAATCGCCGGAGCGGAATCCCGAGTAATAGTACGAATCGTACTATAGACGATTATCCCGTGGTCCCGCCCGGAGCACCGATCATGAACCGATCCGCCTCATTCTGTCTGGCCGCCGCGATCTTCGCCGGCGCGGTCCCGGCCCTCACCCTCGCCGAACCGCCCGCGCCGCTGGCGCAGTCCGCGACGACCCGGTACGCCGCGGCCTTCATCGAAGCGATCAACGCGGGGTCCGAACCGGCGATCCGCGGATTCGAAGAGGCTTTCGCGGGCAAGGAACGGCGGGAGCGATCCGGCATCGACGAGCGCGTCAATCGCCTCAAGGGCCTGCGCGACGAGTGGGGCACGCTCACGATCCAGAAAGTCCTGGGCGCGAGCGACCAGGGCGTCACGCTCGTGGTGCGTTCGGCCAACTCCGGCGACCTCGCCTTTGAGTTCGAGACCAGCGCGGCCGAACCCGGCAAACTCAACGGCGTCACCATTTCGCCCGCCGCGGAACTCACCGAAACGCCCGCCCTGACGGCCGAATCACGCACGCAGATCGTTGAAGGCGCGTGCAAGGCGTTGCAGGAGGGGTATGTGTATCCCAAAGTGGCGGACCAGATGGCCGCGAGCGTCCGCGAGAAGTTGAAGGCGGGCGCGTACGACAGCATCGACACCGAGGCGGCCCTCGCCCGGGCGCTCACGAAAGACCTTCGGGCGGTGAGCCACGACGGTCACCTAGCCGTGCGGCCCGCGCCCAAGAAGCAAACCCCGATGCACGGCGCCTTCGGCGACGGCGACCAGATCAAGCGCGAAAACTACATGTTCCGCAAGGTCGAGGTGCTGCCCGGCAACATCGGGTACCTGCGCCTGGACGGGTTCTTGGACGGCGCGGAAGCGGAGAAGACCGCCGCCGCGGCGATGAACTTCCTGGCGAACACCGACGCGATCATCTTTGACGTGCGGTACAACGGCGGGGGCAGCCCCGAGATGATCCGCTTCCTCACCAGTTACCTGTTCGAGCAGAAGACCCACCTCAACGACATGGTGGACCGCGACGGAAAGGTTGTCGAGGAATACTGGACGGTGGAGAGTGTGCCCGGCCAGCGCCCCGCGGCCAACATCCCCGTGTACGTGCTCACCAGCAAGCGGACCTTCTCGGGCGCCGAGGAGTTCTCGTACAACCTCAAGAACCTCAAGCGGGCCACCATCGTGGGCGAGACCACGGGCGGTGGCGCGCACCCGGTGCGCATGGAACCCGTGACCGAACGCATCGCCATCGGCGTGCCCTTCATGCGGGCATGCAACCCCATCACCAAGACCAACTGGGAGGGAACCGGTGTGACCCCGGACATCGCGGTGTCAGCCGACAAGGCGCTGGACGAGGCCACCGCCGCGGCCAAGACCGCGGTGAACCAGAAGCGTGCCGGGAAATAACGGAGAAAGTCGGCGAAGGGAACGCGCGACCGGAAGAGTCCACCCCCTCTTCCGGCGCGCCCCTCGCCATCTCTGTGCCGCGACGCGCAGAAACAACGATCGAGCACCACCGAAATGAACGCAGCAGGCAAAAAGCCCGCGTGCACGACGAATCATCCCAAGGAGTCGAACCAATGGTGAGCATGACCCGAATCGCGACCGCCTGTGCGGCGGCTCTATTGGCGTGGGCCGTCCCCGCGGCGTGCGGGCAAGCCCCGGCCCCGCCGTACACAGATGTTCGAGAACTGCCCGACACCCCGGCGTACGCCGCGGCGAAGGAAGTCGTGGCGTTGGTCAACGGCGACGATGCCGCCAAGACCAAGTCGTTCATCGAGAACCGGTTCACCGACAAGTTCCAATCTTCGTTCCCGATGGAGGAACACCTCGCGGAGTTCCGCCGCTGGCACGAGTTTGCGGGCACGCTGGAGGTGTTCGGCGCACGAACCTACGACCCGCCGCGCCCCACGACCGCCGCGGTCCTTATCTGCCGCGCCGCCTTGGCCGAGTCCTGGCGCGCGGTCGTGGTCGAAGTTGAAGACGCCGCCCCGCACCGGATCGCCTCGCTCCAGTTCTCTCCCGCGCGCGTTCCCACGGGCCTGCCACCCGCCGCCGCACTTTCGGCCGAGCAGATCGGCGAGCAGTTGGGCGCGTACGTCGACCGGCTCGCCAAGGCGAACGCGTTCAGCGGCACCATGCTCTTCGCAAAGGACGGCGGCGTGCTCGCGACCCGCGCGGTGGGCATCGCCAACCGTGACTTCAACGCGCCCGTCACCATCGACACCGCCTTCAACCTGGGCTCCATGAACAAGATGATGACCGCCGTCGCGGTCATGCAACTGGTGGAAGCCGGCAAACTCTCGCTGGATGATCCGATCAGCAAGCACCTGTCGGACGACTGGCTCCCGAAAGTGGACAAGAGCAAGGTCACGGTGAAGCACCTGCTGACACACTCCAGCGGCCTGGGCAGCTACTTCAACGACACCTTCTTCAACTCCAGCCGCGCGCTGTACCGCAAAGTAAACGACTACAAGACGCTCGTGAAGGACGAAGAACTGGCGTTCACGCCCGGCTCCGAGTCGCGCTACAGCAACACGGGCATGCTGATCGCCGGGGCGGTGGTCGAGCACGCGAGCGGACAGGACTACTTTGATTACATCGCCGAGCACGTCACCGGCCCCGCCGGGATGACCCGCTCGGGCTTCTTTGAACTCGACCACGTCAACCCCAACCTCGCCGTCGGTTACGAGAAGCGCTCCACCGCGGCGGGCGTTGAGTACACCAACAACCTGTACACCCACGTCATCCGCGGCGGGCCCGCGGGCGGCGGCTACTCCACCGTCACCGATCTGCTCCGCTTTGACCAGGCGCTGCGAGCGCAGAAGCTGGTCGGGAAGGCCTCGCTGGATCAACTCTGGAGCCCGCACCCGGAGGTCGGCAATCCTCAGTACGGCCTGGGCTTCGGCGTTGCCCGCGGACCGGCGGGGCGAGAAGTCGGGCACGGCGGCGGCTTCGAAGGCATCTCCGCCAATCTCGGGATGTACCTGGACGCCGGGTACACCGTCTGCGTCCTCAGCAACTACGGCGGCGCCGCGGAACTGGTGGCCACCAAGGCTCGGGAACTCATCTCGCAAGGGCACTGATGGTCGAGTCGCCGGCTCGCGCCGCCACGCTTTGTGCCGGCATTCGTCGGCCCCAATTGACCTTCTCTCGGCCGATCCTCCGAGCGATTTCCCGCGCTAGCGGTGCGTGCCCGACCGTCCGGCGGGCCGCTGTTCCCCCGTCATCCACCAATCCAGGATCGCCCGGCTCTCCGCATCATCGCGACCCCGCGAGATCTCCTCGAGGTTTGAGCCAAAGTCGTCCGAGATGCGGCGACAGACCGCGTCCAGGTGCTCGGCCGCGCGCGCCTGATCGGCCGCAGGAGGGATCGGCCACCAATCGCTCGCGTCGTGATACGCCATAAACACAAGCCCTGGAACGCGTCGATCCCACCAATCGTCGCCGTCGAAAATCTCCGCCAAGGCCGCCCGCCATCCATTGTCATCAAGACTCCCCCACCAACGCCTGGCCACGGGCTGGAGCGTGCGGGACGAGCGCCGCGCGACCCAATGGTCGCCGCCGGTAGCGCACGCGTAAAAATAGAACGCCATCGCGAGATCGCCGCGGCGTTCGAACTCACGCCCCAACTGGTACCGCAGGATGCCGTTGTCGGCAAAGACCTTTATGGACCGGGGACCGGCCATGTCGCGCTGGTATTGGGAGACCGCCTCGTCGAACCCGCCCTCGGCGATGCGCAACAGCATGCGAATCCGGTAATCGGCCATGCCGTCCTGTTCCGGCAGGTCTCTGGCGGCGTCGATGTACTGGTGGGCCTTGATGTTGTCGCCGCAGCCCCACGCCGCTTCCGCCGCGAACTGCTTGAGCATCCCGGATTCGGGGTATGCCCGCGCCGCGTCACGCAGGCGGGGGTAGGCCATGGGGTATCGTTCCTCGCACACATAGAGCATGCCGAGCCCCGCGGCCACGAACGGATCATCATCCACGCGGCGTTCGAGTTCGCTCCAGGCTTCCACGGCGGTGCTCGTATCCATGAGCATGATGGCCGCGAGCCCCAGGGCGCGCAGGTCGGCGGTGGAAGCCCGGTCGGTGTCGCGAAGCACCGGCTCATGCTCGTCGAGCTTGCGGGTCGGCTTCGCACCCTGGTCCTGCGACGCGGCGAGCAAGTATGCCGACGTGACCGGATACTCCCCGCGGAACGTGGGGTCGCTATCGCCGGTCAAGGGCGGCGAGGCTCGCACAATTGCCAGGAGCACATCCCGTTCAACTCGCGCCGAATCAAGATGCGATTCAAGGGTCAGGGCCCGGTCGTACTTCTCGGCCGCTCGCCGAAGCAAGTCGGTTGAACCGGGCCAGACGGTGGGCGTCTTGCTCCCGAAGAAGGCGTGGTTGTACATTTGAAACCCGAGCGCGCGGGTCAGCAACTCCGTTCGTGCCTGTGCCACCGATTCCTGTGCCCAGCGCGGGAAGTAGAACTCCCTCGCCACGAGACCGACCGCCGCGGCACTGACAATGACGCACGCCACGATCCCGGTCACGAGCATCACGCGGTTGCGACGCACGAACTTGCGGGCGCGCGCCGCCACGCTCGCGCGGCGGGCCAGGATCGGACGATCCTCCAAAAAGCGGCTCAGATCTTCCGCCATCGCCGCGGCCGTCTGGTAGCGGTGCGCGGGCTCGGGGTCCATGGCCTTGGCGATAATCGTGCACAGGTCGTCCGCGGCGGCCGGGCAGGCCGCCCGCAACGGAGGCGGCCCGTCCGATTCCACATCCGACAGCACCTCCACCGGTGATCGCGAGGCGAACGGCGGTTCAAGAGCGAGCGCGTGATAGAGAGCGGCGCCCAGCGAGTAGACGTCGGAACGAACGTCGAGCAGATCACGCCGCCCGCGGAGTTGCTCGGGCGCGCAATAGGGAGCCGTTCCCAGGAACGATTCTCCCACGGTGGCGCCCGCCCCGTCAAGCTCGCGGGCCAGGCCGAAGTCCGACAGCAGCACCGCACCGTCCCGCCTGAGAAGAATGTTGGAGGGCTTCACGTCGCGATGCAGAATCCCGTTCTGGTGGACGGCGTGGAGCGTTCGCGCCACCGTCAGGCCGATGCCCGCCACGAGCGCGGAGTACGTCGCGTCATCGCGCCATGGCCCGGGGCTATCGGCGGGCTCCATGAACGCCCGCACGAATCCCGCAGCGCGCCGATCATCCCGCGCGCCCGCGAGCGGCCCGCCCAGGTCCGCGCGCACCCGAGCCACCACCTCTTCCAATGTGCGCCCGTCCACCCATTCCATCGCGAACGCGAGGGTGCTCCCATCATCGATCACGTCGTACACGGGCACGACGCCGGCGTGCTTCTGCCGCGCGATCGCCAGTGTCTCGGCGCGGAACCGGTCCCGAACCAACGGCGAGATCGCCGCGTGCCCGGGGAGCACTTTGAGCGCGACCGCCCGGCCCCCGAGTTTCTCCTGACGCGCCAGAAACACGGTCGCCATCCCCCCGCGCCCCAGTTCCGAAATGATCGTGTACCCCTCCACCTGCGGCACGCGTCCATTCAGCCCGGGTGCCACGAAACGCGCCAAGTCCGCGAGCCGCTCGACCTGCGGCGTCAGATCGGCACGGACGGCCAGCAGCCCTTCGAACACCACCTCGCGCCCGTCCTGTAGCGCCGAAGTGGCATCATCGAAAAAGCGGTCCAGCAGGGCCTCGTCCTCGGCCGAGCGTTCGCACCCGGAACCGGGCTCCGATCCGATCGTCCGGGTCCGCCGAGCCTGCGAGGATGTCGAGTGTGAACGGTGCATCCTGTCTTCACAGAGTGGAGGGATCGGAGGCCCGCAGCGTCGCGGAATTTTCGGCGCCACCCGGTTCGGACGGTCCTCCCGAACGGGTGGCGAGCAGAAAGTTCATGCGGTAACGGAACAGCTCCGCGCCACGCCGGAAGCGGTGCCGCACGGCCGACTCCCCAATCCCCATCTGAGCCGCGATCTCCTCGATCTGCAGTTGCTCCACCAACCGGAGCCGCACGACCGGGCGCACATCCTCGGGCAGCGATTCCAGCACCGCCCGGATCGCGACCGCTTGCTCTTTGACCGCCGCAACGCGGCTGGGAGTTGTGCTGAGCCATGGCTCGGACGCCGCGCAGCCGCGGCACGCACCCGCGCTGTCTTGCCCGCCGATAGGCCGGGGCGTCGCTCCGCCCCCGCGCTTCATCGCGACGTTGTAGTCACGCACATCCGCGATGCGATGATCGATGATGGAGATGAGCCAGTTGCGGAACGCCCTCAGCCCGCGCCACTCGTGGTTGGCGCGATCACGCCACGCCTGAAGCAGAGATTCCTGGAGGATGTCCTCCGGCGTGAGGCGCGCCCGCAGCAGCGGGCCCATGCGGGCCTCGATCAGCAACAGGAGCGGCGCCGGACCAACCGCGGCGATCAGCCGTTCCCACGCTTGCGGGCGCGGATCCACCAGCGGGTTGGTCTCCGGCTGATCCTTCATGGGTCCCTCACGAAGCCGGCCTTAAATCGGCCGCGGCACGCTGAAAATCGGCGAGCCCTCCGAACGCGATGCCCACACTGTATCTGCTCATCCGGCAAATTGGCCAACGGCGACAACATAGCGCCGCGGCACGCCATCGCCCGCACGCTCTGGCAGGTTCGGCACCCCCTGACTCTCGGGTATCGCGGTACCTAAACCCGACCGACCCGCCGGAACTGTCGCGCGCCCGGGGTCAATTCGAAACCTTGACCAGCACCGCCCCGTGCCCGGCCACTTCTACCGCGCCTTTATCGATCGCCTTGCGTCCCCACACGTCGCGCATCTTGGTCGCGCCGGGCAGACCTATCTCTTCAAGCGTGAACGCCATCTTTTCCGGGCCCCGTGCGCGGTTGAAGAGCGCCACCGCGACGCTCCCGTCCGCCAGTGCTCGCGCCCACACCTCGGTCTTGCCCGCGACGCGCACCCGCCGCGCCTGGTGTCCCAACTGATCCTGGTTGATCTCCAGCACCTCGGGGTTCATAAGCAGCGCCAGCGTGAAATCATCCATCTTGGTGAGATCGCACCCGATGAGCAGCGGCGAGGCCAGCATCGACCAGAGCGTGATGTGCGTCACCTGCTCGGCCTGGGTGAGATTCGTGGGCCGCACCTTGGGCCCCCAGCCCAGTTGCCCCACCACCAGCATGTCCGGATCGTTCCAGTGCCCCGGCCCGGCGAACGGGTGCAGTTCCGCCTGTCCGAACCCGATGGACGACATGCTCGACCACGTGTCCGTGATGTCGCCCGTCGTGCGCCACGCGTTGCCGCCGACCTGCGCCCCCCACTTCCACACCTCGCCCATGCCGTACTGGCACAGGCTGAACAGCACGTCTCGCTGTGATTCCGCCAACGCCGCGTGCATCAGCGAGTACGGCTCGCGCAGCTCCACGTCGGTGGGCTTGGGCTTGATCCCGCCGTACGAGCACCAGTCGTACTTGAGATAATCAACGCCCCACTCGGCGTAGGTCTGCGCATCTTGCTTCTCGTGCTGGTAGCTTCCTTCATACCCAGCGCAGGTCTTGGGCCCCGGCGAAGAGTAAATCCCCAGCTTGAGCCCCTTGGAATGCACGTAGTCCGCGAGCGCGTGCATGTCGGGAAACTTGTCGTTGGTCCGGATGCGTCCGTCGCTCCCCCGCGAGCCCTCCCACGCGTCATCGATGTTCACGTACTGAAACCCGTGCGCCGCGAGGCCCAACTCCACGATCTTGTCCGCCGCGGCCCGCACCTTGGCGTCATCCACCGACGTGCCCCACACGTTCCAGGAGTTCCACCCCATCGGCGGAGTAAGCGCGATCGCGCCCGGCGCCGCCACGATGGTCAGCGTCGACGAGGCCTTGCCCCCCGGCCCGTTCACTTCCACCCGCACCTCGTGCCGACCCTCCTGCGTCAGCGACCCGCTGATGATCCCCGTTGCTTCGTCCAGTTTCACACCCGCCGGCAACCCGGTCGCCGCGAACTTCAGCGGCGACGCGCCGCTCGCGGGAATCCGGAACAGGAACGGCTTGCCCGGCGATCCTCCGGTGATCCGCGGCGGGTTGATCGCGGTCGTCCGCACATCCACCGGCGCGATCGTGGGCGGTGCACCCTCCGCCAACTTCACAGACGCGGGCCGCGCGGGAGCGCCCGCCGCGAGCGTGATCGACGCCTCCGCCCAGTCGGCGTGGTCGTAGTTGATGTCGTCGCCGCCGTCCTCGACGACGAGCGTCATCTCCTTCGCGCCCTTGAGAACAACCTCCAGCTCCTTGGCCGCTTCACCGCCGCGCATCGTCACCGTCCGCGCGGCTTCCTTCCCATCCACCAGCACGACAAACGCTACCGATCCTCGCTTTCCAACCTCGCTGTCCACCCCGACCTTGGCGTGGAAGCTCGCCGCGCCACCGCCCAGGCTGATCGTCCACTCGCTGTTGGCGTGCGTGCCCACTCCCTTCGCAAACGCCGTCCCGCCGATGTTGAGCCCGTGCTCATCCACCGACTTGGACGCGTGCGCCTTGCCCCAATCCTGCGAAATCGCGGAGAGATCGAGCGCATCCAGCCACACGACATCCGCCGCCCGTCCGGCGCCGCAGACCAGAACCGCCGACACGCACGCGGACCCGACCGATTGCTTGAAGGTGAGCATGCCACAGCGTACCCCGAAAGCCCGACGACTGCTCCCCGGGGCTCTTTCTTTTTCTCCGTACCGCTTCCTTCCGCCGGTGTTCGGAATCCGGCGGTGCACGCTCCCATGTTCAGATATGTCGTCCGACAGCACGCCCCTTCGGCTGCAACCCAGCCCGCTGCAATCCGTAGTATTCGCGGCGAGAACCCGATCCCCATGACCCCTCCCGAACCATCCGAACTGATACGCCAAGAACTCGAGCCCGGTGAGCGGGTGCTCTGGTCAGGCCAACCCACGCCGCACTCGCTCGGCCGCGCCATGCACCCATCCACCCGCGCCGGGTGGTTCTTCGTGATCATCGCCGCCGCGTGGATCACGTTCGCCACCACCTTCATGATCGTGGCGCACCGCTCGGGCTGGAAAAGCAACGGCAAGTCCAGGCCTCCGCCCATGGCCTTTCAGATCGGTTTCCCGGCGTTCGGCCTGCCGTTCCTCGCCTTGGGAATCCACATCGTCCGCGCCCCCGCGCGCGCCGGCCGCGCGGCCCCGCACACCGCCTACGCCCTCACCGATCGGCGAGTCATCGTCATCGAGGGCACCGCCCGCGCCGGCGACCGCACCGTCATCTCCTTCACCCGCGACGACCTCAAGCACGCGCGACGCAGGGAGTACCCCGACGGACGCGGGGACCTCGTCTTCGCCGATGTGGATTCGGGCGCGAACGTGAACAACCGCCCCGTCTTCGTCCCACGCGGCGTGCTGGGTGTTCCGAACATCGCCGAGGTCGAGCGCCTCATCCGGGCCACGCTGAAGCACGCGAGTTCCTGAGCAATCCTCGCTCTCGTACCAAAGCAAACGCTCGCCGACCCTTCCGGGCCGGCGAGCGTCGTGTGTGAGTTCATATCAGGCAGGGCCGACTCAGTTGCACCCGCCGTTCTCCCACGCGGTGAAGAAGGTGTCGATGTCCGAACCGTCCACGCCGCCGTCGCAGTTGACGTCAGCGCCCGGCAGGCCGCCTTCCCAGGCGTCGAAGAAGGCCGTCACGTCGCCGCCGTCCACGCCGCCGTCCTGGTTGAAGTCCGCGGCACAGGGCGTCGCGAACGCCACGTTCAGCACGCCGCTGCCGTGGGCCCCGAAGTAGCCGCCCACGCGGATCCACACGTTCTGACCGGGCTCGATGTGGAAGGTCATGCGGGACTGGTAGCCGACCGAATCGTCGTTGCACGCGAAGGCCGTGTTCGGCGATTGCGGGCAACCGGTGTTGTACGCCGCGAGGATGGTGTCAAAGTCCGAACCAATCGTGTCGACCGTCACATCCCCGGCGCACCCCGAGGAGTAGTAGTACCACATGTCGTTGGTGAAGACGTTGCCGGCGCTTCCCAGGCAGGCGACCTCGGTCGGCCCGTCGGTGTCGCACAGGTTGTTGTTGAAGGCCGTGGTCCCGTCGGTCAGCCCCACGACGTTGTAGCAACTGTTGTTGTCCGGTGCCAGCATCGCGTAGTTGAGCGTGTACAGCCCCGCCACCCCGTTGAACCCGCTCACCCGCACGTAGTACGTCTGACCGAACTGCACGGGGACCGCGAGGAATGAGCTGTACGGCGAGGGGCAGTAGGTGTTGCCCACGTCGTCGTTGCAGGCGATGATGTTGTCCAGCGTGCCCGGGCAGCCCGAGTGCACCGAGAGCACCGTGTCGTACTGCGAGTTGCACGTGTCCAGCCGCGCGATGCCGTCGCCCGGGGGCGAGAACGAGTACCACACGTCGGGGGCGTTGGCCGAGTAGCCGCACGGCGCGGCACCGTCGGTGTCCGCCAGGCGAGTGTCGCCGGAGTAGGAGCCGATCACCATCGGGATCGCGCTGTCGCAGTGATCGTTCGCCGGGGGGTCCATCGACACGTTGAGCACGTAGTTGCCCACGGACGCGTTGAACCCAGCCACGCGGACGTGCACGACCGTCCCCGCCGCGAAGTAGCCCGACACCTCGCTCTGCAGGTACCCCGCGGCGCCGCACACGCCCGCGGCCCCCGAATCATCGTTGCAGATGAGCGAGTTGGCGCTCGTGCCCGGGCAGGCCGAGTGCAGCGAGAGAATGGTGTCAAAGTCCGAGCCGCACGTGTTCACACGCAGCACCCCGCTGGCGGGGACAGTGAGGGTGTACCACACGTCGGCGTTGCCGCCGCACGGCGAGGAGCCGTCGGTGGAGGCCAGAGAGTTGTTGCCGGTGTAGGTGCCCAGGCCGATCGGGGGCGCGCCCACGCACGAATCGTTGAACACCGCCGCGGGGTAGACCCGCACCGCGTAGGCGTCCCACGCGCTCGTGTCGTTGTTCCCGGGGTTGCCGTCGGTGCCGTTGTCGAGCACCACGCCCAGGTAGTAGTTGCCGTTGGGCGTGTTCGCGGGGATCGCCACCGGCGGGATCGTCACGTTCACGCTGCTCATGGGCCCGAAGTTGTGCGTGAACGTCTGGGTCGAGAGGAGCGTGTCGCTCGCGTCGATGACATTGTTCGTGGAGAGGTACACGCGGTAGGTGAACGTGCCGTTGCCCGAGCCGTTGGTCGGGTTGGCGGCCACGAACGTTCCGCCCAGCGCCGCGCCCGCCGTCACCGAGCCGGTCGCGAACCGCGCCTGCAGCGCGTCCAGGTCCAGGAAGCCGCCCCGAGCCGCCGGGATGAACTGGTTGTAGATCGCGTCGAACTCGTTCTGCGTGAGCTTGGCGAAGTTCGTGTTGGTGGAGCGGTCGCCGTTGGAATCCACCGCGTGCACCAGGCGCGATGCGCCGTTCTGGTAGTACAGCGGCCCGCCGCTCATCCCGCCCCAGCCGGTGGTGAAGCAGCCGGGCACCGTGTTCAGGTGCAGTTGGTTGCCCGGGCACGAATCGATCGTGCCCGTCCAGTAGTACATCGTCCGCCCGTTGTGCAGGCCGGGGGTCCCGCAGCTCTCCGCCGGGTAGCCCGCGTAGTTGTACGTCCGCGAGCGGATGGTGTCGCAGTCGTAGCCCCACGCCGTGCCGTACCAGCCGGTGAGCATGCCCACCGCGCGGTCGCTCAGCGTCACGACGCCGACATCAAAGTCGAAGTTCCCGTCGTTGATCCAGCCCGTGGTGCTCGCCAGCGCGCCCGCCCGCGCATAGCCGTACGGATTGATCAGCGTCGTCGCGGTCGGCGGCGACGTGTTGCCGATCCCGTCCCAGCCCGGCAGCACGTACAACTGGTCAGCGTACGCGAACACGTTGTGGGTCTGCCCGTCGGCGAACTTGGCGCTGCGCGTGTACACGCAGTGCCCCGCGGTGATCACCGTCCGCGCGTCGATCAGGCTGCCGCTGCACACGAACCACCCCTGCGCCCCGTCCTGGGCCGTCACATGGAACGCGATCCGCACGTTCTGCCGCCACGGCGCAGCGCTGGTGTCCAGCACCTGCGTCATCGTGCCGAACGATCGGTCGGCGTAAGACGAAGCCATCTGCCCGTCCGCGCCGGGAGCGCCCGCCGCTTCCCCGCCCCCGTCGCGCCCCATGAAAGCGCCCCCGGGGATCTCCGAAATCTCGCCCGTGTCCGGGTTGAATACCCGCATGATGTCCTGACGAAGCCCCGGCGTGGGCGCCCCGCTCGTGCCCGTCCAGGGCTGCTCAAACCCCGGGATCTCCTCCACCGGCGGGAAAGGCAGTTCCTCGTTCTTGAGATCCGCCGCCTTTGTCGGCGCTACAAAAACGCCCGGCCCCGGAGCGATCTCTCGCCCCGGCACCGTCGGCGCCGCCTGGCCGATCGCTCGGCCCGCTAAACACATCACCGTCACCAACGCCAGGCGCATCGACGCCCCGGCGTACGTGTGCACGCTATTCCTCATGACTGTTCTCCGGTTGGGTTCCGTCGCACGCCGCGGCACTGGTTTCCGCCACGCCGACACAAGGCCGTGCGCAATCCGCGCCCATCGCGGCGGAAATCTCACAGAAATTCTTGTGCGCCCCGCCCCGCCAATCTATAATTGCATCTACGCAAAGGCGGTGGGCACGATCGCCCCTTCGCGATCCACACAGCACGAGGCTCGCCATGAAATGGCTGCTCCTCTTCGTCGCGTTGTTCCTGCCGGGGTGCGCCGGCACCTGGTGTTCCGGCGAGCCCCTCTACCCCAAAGACTGGCCCCCCATCGTCGCGGCCGCCACGGACCACGCCCCCGCGGACCTCAGCGGCACCTACCGCGCCGTGAGCGACCCCGTCGGGCCGATGGAGTACGGCCCCGGTGACGCCCCGCGTGAAATGATCTTCTTCATTTCGTACGGCGATCCCAAAACCCCGCCCGTCGTCGGCCGACGCATATTGCCGTGGCACCTCATCGGCTTCCAGGACGAAAAGCACGCCGACGTGCTCAAGCAACTCGAAGCCTTCTCCGTCGCGCTCAAGCCCGATGCGCAGCACCCCGACGGTCAGGACGATCTCGGCTGGGTCCGCTTGAAGTGCTCCCGGCCGGGCGAATCCAACGGGATCATCATGGAGTGCGGTGTCGACCGCGAGCCGATGGTGACCACTACGCTCGTTCCCACACCGAAGCAGACCCCCGTCGACTGGCTCACAACGATGCCCGGCGGATACCGGATCCTCGAAGACGGCGCGTACGAGATCAACAGCTCGTTCCCGGCCTCGGCACTGGAGCACTTCCCTGATTCAACCCGGAACGCCGCGGGCACCTTCCGCTTCTACCGCACCGCAGACGGCTCGCTGGTCATGCTCGAATCTCTGCACTTTGCTCCGGCGGGCGGAGAAGTCACGTTCCAGAAGTGGTGGCATTGGCGGCGGATCGAATAGGCCGCTGCCCTGAACAGGTTGCGCCCTTTAAGGGAATTTTCCCACATGAATCTCCTCATCGACTCTGCCATAATCACCGCGTCTGGAGGAGAGAGAGTGCCTGGAAACGGCGTACCGATGTGACCGGTGAGAGGAAAGCGGTTCACGTCGTTGAGAAGGGTCCGATGCGTTTCTCCCGGCGACGCGGGTCAGGAGGTGTGGTGAAAGGGGGACGAGGCAGGCATGGCTCCGATCACACGCGGAGCCATGCCTGGGGGGCAAAGAAAACAGATTCACAACCACCCGCGGCGCGGACACCATCACGCTTCGTGGCCGCTCTTGCACGGCCCGCTGAGCCGAAAAACATGGCCGTCGGGGTGGCGGATCCTGCACTCGCGGCAGCCCCACGGCTCGTCGGTCGGCGGCCAGATCACCTCCGCCCCGCCCGCCTCCGCCTCCGCGTGCGCCGCGTCTACATCCGGCACCCACCACGACATCCACGTCCCGCTCGGCGCTCCAGCCTCGTTGCAGTCATCCTCGATGTTCCCGCGCGACCCTTGCCCGCCGCGGCACAGGAATATCTCGACGTCCCCCTCCGCCGGCGCCACCGCCGCGAAGTTCGCCGGCCCGTGCTCGTTGCCGTCCGCGCCACCTTCGATCATCCCGCCGTCGTTGTACGACCAGCACGCCCGCCACCCGATGGCGCGGAACCACCGCAGGCTCGCACCCACATCGGAAACGTTCAGGATCGGAGTAATTCCGTTGGTTCTCATGGCCGGCTTCGCAATGTGACTCAACGCAGCGTCGAACGGCAACACTACGCCGATCCCCCGTCTTTTCATGCACCGCCGCCTCGCCACAAAAACGAACAAGGCGGGCACCGGCCCGCCTTGCTCATTCGATTTCGAAGATCGCATCAGCGCCGACGACGGGCGGTCGCCAGGCCCGCCAGGCCGATCAGCCCGAGCGTTCCGGGGGACGGAACCAGCGTCTTCACGTACACGCTCGTGCCCGAGGCCGAGTCGTGCGGGGTCAGCGTGAAGTCCCACATCGACTGCATGGAACTGGCGGTGTAGTTCGCCGGGCCGATGGAGCCGGAGTTGGCGAGCGAACCAAAGCCGCCCACCGTCACTCCCTGCGTGGAGGTGCCGATGAGCTGCCCGTTGCAGAACGCCGCGTAAGTGTCGTTCGTGCCGAACTGGCCCGTCGACGTCGCGCCGTTGCCGTCGTTGTCGGTCGTGGTGATCGAGGCCGACGCGTGGGCGGTGTACAGCCCGGTCGCGAAGCCAAGAACCGCCGAAGAAATCGTGAAGTGCGTCACCGCCGCGCCGGCGGTCACCACGAAGTTCAGCGAGATCACTGGGTCATCCTGGAACGACAGGTTCACGTTGGACAACGCCGCGATCATCTCGCCCTGGTCGTTGTGAATCTCCACCGTGTCGCTCGTGCGCCACGTCCACAGACCCGAGTCCGGGTTGTAGTGCAGCGCCGAGACCGGCAGCGCCCACGAGCCTGCGCCCATGTCGCCGTTCGCGTCCAGTCGAATTGCATCACCGATGAGATCAGCGCAAGCGCCCGAAGCGCACAGCGCCAATCCAGCCAGAGCGGCCAATCCCACACTCTTCATGTCCCATCTCCTCGTAAACAAACTCAATCCAAACTTCGGAAAACAAATGAGCCCGGACTCTGTCGTCCTAGAACTCATGGAAACTACCTGAACAGTAGACCTTCTTATCGCCCCAAGGCAAGTCCCGGATCACCGGTGGGCGGAACGATCTAAACCTAGCAGTGGCAATCACTTGCGCCCAGGATCCTCCGCCAAGGCATCGCGACAACTTCATCCTGCCGTTCACCGCTCCCAGCTTCCCCCTCCCAAAGCCCTACGGGGCCGGCTCCGCCGGATGTCAAGCTGTCCGAGTCCTGACGTTGTTCCCGCTCGCCGCGCTACCAATATCTCAGCGCATCGGCACGAACATGTTGATGAAGAACAGCGCCGCGCCGTCCCGATTTCTAGGCTTGCCTCTTGATGGCCTTCGCGCCTTCTCGCTGGGTTCGCCGCTCGCACCGGAGTCCGTTTCGTGCCTGCTCACCCAACACATGAAGTCACTCGCTGCCGCCATCGGCCGCCGCATCTGAGCAGCCCGCCCGCGTCGATGACCGGCGCTCGCGACATGCGCCACGCGGCGGTTTCATCGCGGCGACCCGCGAGCGATTTCAGCCATTGTCAACCGCAGCTCCCATACCGCACGTGCCCCGTCGCCGGATCAACACGCTCCCCAAAGGCCCGGACGCCAGCCGGCGGCTCGCGCGCACAAGTCAAGATCGTCGCAGCGCTGGGCGCTCAACCACCCGCTGAGTGCGCCCCGTCCGGCGACGGCCACGGGCCGGACACGCACCGCTCGCCGACCCGCCATCATATAGTTCCGCACCTATGTCTACACGCACTCTACCCCGCGTCGCCGCTTCCGCCGACGAGGCCGTCGCACCGATCCGCAGCGGCATGAACGTCTTCGTTCACGGCGCCTGCATGACCCCCACCCCGCTCATCGAGGCCCTCGCCCGCCGCACCGATCTGGAAGGCGTCCGCCTCTTCCACCTCCACCTGGTCGGCCCGGTCCCCTGCCTGGACCCCAGCCACACCGGGCGCATCACCTCCGTCTCGCTCTTTACCGGCGCCAACGCTCGCCAGGCCGTCGCCGACGGGCGCGCGGACTACATGCCGGTCTTCCTCTCGGACATCGCCCCGATGTTCCGCCGCGGCGTCATCAAGCTCGATGCCGCCATCGTCCAGCTCTCCCCGCCCGACAAGCACGGCCTGTGCACGCTGGGCACCTCCGTTGACGTGGCCCGCGCCGCCGTTGAATCCGCGCCGATGGTCATCGCCGAGATCAACCGCCGCGCCCCGCGCACCCACGGCAACTCCGCCGTGCCATTCGCCGATCTGCACTCGTGCGTGCACACCGACCGCGCCCTGATCGAGCACGACTCCGAGCCGGAAACCGACGTCACGGCCCGCATCGGCGAGATCGTCGCCGGCCTCATCGAGGACGGCTCGTGCCTGCAGGTGGGCATCGGCGGCATCCCCGACGCGGTGCTGTCCCGCCTCAACGGCAAGCACGACCTGGGCGTCCACACCGAGATGTTCTCCGACCGCATGGTCGACCTGGTCGTGCAGGGCGTCATCACCAACCGATTCAAGAGCGTCCACCCCGGGCGCATGACCACCAGCTTCGTCGTCGGCAGCAAGCGCCTCTTCGACTATGTCGATGACAATCCGCTGGTGGAGTTCCACGGCGCCGACCGCACGAACGACACCTCCCTCATCCGCAAGAACGACCGCACCGTCGCCGTCAACTCCGCCATCGAGATCGACCTTACCGGTCAGGTCTGCGCCGACTCCATCGGCCACCGCATCTTCTCAGGCATCGGCGGCCAGATGGACTTTATCCGCGGAGCCGCCCTCTCCAAGGGCGGCAAGCCCATCATCGCGCTCCCAGCCACCGCCGCCGGAGGCAAGGTCTCACGCATCACCCACCAACTCAACGACGGCGCGGGCGTGGTCACCACCCGCGGCCACGTGCACTGGGTCGTCACCGAGTTCGGCGCCGTCAACCTCCACGGCATGACCCTGCGCCAACGCGGCGAGGCCCTCATCTCCCTCGCACACCCGGACTTCCGCGCCGGCCTGCGAAAGCAACTCTCCGGCCTCCGCCATTACGACATGGGCGCCGCGGCACGATGACGCCCCCTCCTTCGCAACCGCCCGCACCACTCGTACCCTCCCGTCGCATGCCCACCAACCTACTCCCCGCCGAAGCCCGCGCCGACTCCATCCTCGCCAGCCTGGAGCAGTCCGGCCAGTACAAGCACCTCCGCATGATCGAAGGTCCCATGGGCCCGGTGGTCAAAATCCGCGGCTACGGCGATTGCCTGTGCTTCTGCTCCAACAACTACCTGGGCCTCGCCAACCACCCCGAGGTCGTCGAGGCAGGCATCAGGGGCCTGCGCGAGTTCGGCGCCGGCACCGCCTCCGTCCGGTTCATCTGCGGCACCTTCGCGCCGCACGAAGCGCTCGAAGCGCGAATCGCGTCGTACATGGGCACCGAGTCGGCGTACACCTTCGTCTCCGCCTGGACCGCGGCCGAGGCCCTGTTCCCCACCCTCTGCGAGCCCGGCGACCTGATCATCTCCGACGAACTCAACCACGCCTGCATCATCGACGCCATCCGCCTGGCCACCACGATCAAGAAGGGCATCAACAAGGCGGTCTACAGGAACAACCTGCTCGAAGGGCCCAACTCGCTCCGTGCCGCGCTCGAGGCCGCCCGCGCCAACCCCGACGTCACCGGCCAGATCTGGGTCGTCACCGACGGCGTCTTCAGCATGGAAGGCTCCATCGCCGATCTGCCCGCCATGCGCCGCCTCTGCGACGAGTTCAACGCGCTCCTGGTCGTCGACGACAGCCACGGCCACGGCGTCATGGGCGAGACCGGCCGCGGCACACACGAGCACTTCGGAATGATCGACGGGGCGTTCGACCCCCTCAAGTCAACGCTCTCGAACCTGATGTCCGACTCGCTGCGCCGCAACCGCGTCGACCTGTTCACCGGAACTCTCGGCAAGGCCCTGGGCGGCGGCGCGGGCGGCTTCGTCGCAGCGTCCAGGCGATTCATCGACCTGCTCATCCAACGCGGCCGGCCCACACTCTTCAGCAACGCGCTCCCCGTCACCGTCGCCTGCTCGGCCGCCAAGGCCATCGAGATTCTCTCCGCCAGGCCCGAACTGGTCAAGACACTGCGCTCCAACGTGCAGTACGCCCGACAGAAGATCAAGGCCGCCGGCTTCAGCGTACTCGAGAGCCCCACCGCCATCATGCCGATCATCGTCCACGACACCGCCAAGGCCATCGCCATGAGCAAGCGCCTGCTCGAGCTGGGCGTCTTCGTCATCGGCTTCGGCTACCCCGTCGTGCCCGAGGGCCACGCGCGCTTGCGCATCCAGATGTCCGCCGCGCACACCACCCAGCACATCGACACCCTCGTCGACGCCCTCAAGAAGCTCTGAGCAGCACGCCCTCACCCATGGCCAACATCCTCATCATCGGCCCGCACCCCGACGACCAGGAGCTCGGCATGGGCGGCACCATCGCCAAGCTCGCCGACCAGGGCCACGACGTCCTGCTGCTCGACATGACCGACGGCAGCCCCACGCCCCACGGCGATCGTGACACGCGCCTGCCCGAATCGCTCGCCGCCGCGGCCGCGCTCGCTCCGCACGTGGGCGCCGGCCGCGTCCGAAGGGTGCTGCTCGATCTCCCCAACCGCACGGTCGTGCACAGCGTCGAAGCGCGTCACCGCGTGGCTGGCGTCATCCGCGCCCACCAGGCCACGATCCTGTTCGTGCCCCACCCCGTCGACGCCCATCCCGACCACCTCGCCACCACCCGCATCGCCGAAGACGCCCGCTTCGACGCCAAGCTGACGCGCATCGAGATGCCCACGCCGCCCGGATTCCCCGGCATCGGCCCGCCCATCCATCCCAAGTGGCTCTTCTATTACTACTGCACGCACCTGCGCACCGTGCCGCAGCCCTCGTTCCTCATCGACACCACCGGTTACGAAGCCCGAAAGCGCGAATCGATCCTGGCCTACCGCACCCAGTTCGTTGACCACCCCGGCAACAGGGCTGTTCCGGACTGGATCGCCGCCCAGGACCGCTTCATGGGGTCGCGCATCGGCACCGCCAGCGCCGAGCCCTTCTGGGCCCGCGAGCCGCTCGGATTGACAAACCTCTCCGCCCTCTCCTGATCCGTTCCGACCTCAGCGGCCCAGCGCATCGCTGTACACGCGCTCCAGATCGCTCTCGAAGTTCGACCAGTTCCATGTCGCCGCCACGTGCGACTCCGCGTTGCGGCCCAACGTAAGCAGGGCGTCACGGTCCGCGAGCAACCGATCCAGCGCGGCCACCGAAGCCGGCGAATCGCCCGGGGGGACCAGTTCGCCCGTGAACCCCGGGAGCACCAGCTCGTTGTTCGATTGCTGATCGCTCGCGATCACCGGCACCCCGACCTCCAGACTCTCCAGGATCACCATCTGGGGGTCGAACGTGTTGTTGCGGAAGGGCATGAACACGCACAGCGCCTCGGACATCAGCCCCGCCAGCGTGACCCCTTCCTTGTACGGGAACCGGTGCACCTCGATATTCGGGAACTGCCGCGGCAGCTCGTCGATCCCCGTGATGTTCTGCCAGACCGGACGCACCGCCATCGTGAACGTCACGTCCGGGTACTTGGGAGCCAGCGTGCGGAAGGCGTCGATCGCGATGTCCACCCCGTTCTCGAGCGTCGGGTCACGCCAGTACAGCACCCGGCGCCGGTGCCGAGGCTCCTTCCATCCGTCCTCCGTCCGCAGATCGCGCACGCACCCGTGACGCACCAGCGACGGCTTCACGCCGTGGCCCCGCAGGTGCTCGCGCATGTACCGCGTGCTCGCGACGAGCGTCCCGGCGTTGCGCAGCAACCAGTTCGACACGCTCTCGGGCAACGGCCCCCGGAGGATCGGCCCGCACAACGAGACCGCCGTCTTGGCCTTGAGCCCCGCCATCTTCAGAATCGCCGCGAGGTACGCCGTCCGCGTGGCTCCGTACAGATGCAAAATATCAATCTTGTTTGTTTCGCAGATCTGCTTGATCTGCCGGACCTGCTTCGCCAGAACCAACGGTTGCACGCCCCTGCCCGGCGGCCCGGTGCGCGTCGCAAAGCCGCCCCGATTCCGCGAATCGTCGACGCAATCCAGCGGGATGTCCCTGGGAAGAAAATCCGGCAGCGACCGATCGCTCCCGAAGCGCGTGGTGATCATGCGCACGTCATGACCTGCGTCACGGAGCAACGTCGCTCCCTTGATGGGAACCTGAACGTGCCCGGACACATTCTTTTCGAAGCCCTTCTGGCCTGCGATGACTGCACAGAATAGTGCGATACGCATTGCGTGGCGTTCCCCAATAGACCTTTCAAGCGCGAACAGACGTACGTGGGCCGTACCGCACTTCGCTGACATGATCTTAACACCCCAAACGCGGCCCCGTGGTTCACCTTGCCACGTTCGAGTAATATTCTCGTCAGCGATTCGGGTCAGCACTTGCCATCGGTGAGCGTTCTCCAATCCCAGGTGAGTTCCCAATCAACGCCCTACCGTACTGCGACCACCTCTGCAACAGCACTGAAAACTGGGATAACCTCTCCGGTGTCCAAGACCCAACCCGACACGACATCATCCGCGGATCGCCATGGCGGTGCGATCGCTTCAGCCGTACGGGTTGTGTCAGCACTGACCCTCCTGTCGCGACTGGCGGGCATGGCCCGCGATCTGGTGACCGCTCGGGTCTTTGGCGACGGGGTCCTGGGGTCAGCACTCCGCGCCGCCTTCGCTTTTCCCAACCTGTTCGTTGCTCTCTTCGGCGAGGGCGCCCTCTCCGCCACCTTCCTGCCCGAGTTCGTGCAGCTCGATCGCGACGACCCGCGCCTGGCGGAGGAACTCGCCTCCCTCTGCCTCAAGCTCCTCGTCCTCGTCACCGGATCGCTCACCCTCGTAATCGAGGCCGTCCTCGTCGTCATCATCTCGTTCGCGCCCGACGGGTCTTCACGCGAAGTCTCGTTCAAGCTGATGTGCTTGGTGCTCCCCACGCTGCCGCTCATCTGCATGTCGGCGCTGCTGGGAGTCATCCTCCAGTCCCGCGGCAGGTTCGGGCCCTCCTTCGCCGCGCCACTCATCCTCAATCTGTGCCAGATCGCCGTCGCGCTTCCCTTCTATCTCAGGCCGGGGGGAGACAAGAACTTCGCGGCCTACCTCATCTGCGGCTCCGCCGTCGTCGCCGGTGTCGCGCAGATCGTCTGGTCGCTCGCCACGCTCCGCAACTCCCTGAAGTGGCGCCGCGCCGGCGCCGAGGCGTACGAACGAGGCCGCCGCGTGCTCACCCGCTTCGTCCCGGTCGTCCTGGGGCTGGGAACGCTCCAGATCAACGCCACCCTGGGCATGCTCCTGGTCATGTGGCCCGTGTGGATCGGCCCCACCATGTTCGGTTTCGCGCTCACGCTCGACGAGCGCTCCAACTCCATCCTCAGCTACACCCAGACCATCTACCAGTTCCCGCTGGGCGTCTTCAGCCTCTCCGTATCGGCCGCCATCTATCCCCTGCTCGCCCGCACCGCCCGCTCGCCGATGGAGTTCACCTCCGTGCTCCGCCGCGGCGTGCGCCTGAGCATGTTCATCAGCCTGCCCGCCATGTTCGGCCTCATCCTCACCCGCCACGACCTGGTCTACGTCCTGCTCAGCGGCGGACGCGCCGGCTTCTCGCCCGAGGGCGTCGCCCGCGCCACGTCCGTGCTTTTGGGCCTGGCCCCCGGGGTGTGGGCACACTCGCTCAACCTGCTGCTGATGCGGGCCTTCTTCGCGCGCCAGGATACCTCGACGCCCCTGCGCACCGCCATCGCCGTCATGACCTTCAACCTGGGCCTCACACTCACGCTGATGTGGCCCCTGCGGGAAGCCGGCTTCGCCTGGTCCACCGCCGTCAGCACCATCACCCAGACGGTCGTGCTGCTGTGGTTCTGCAGGACGCGCCTGAGCGTCAGGCCGCTCGACCGCGCCACCCTCGTCGCCGTCGTCCGCATCACGGCCGTCGCCGCCGCCATGGCGGCCGCCGTCGCCGCAACGCTCCACTTCTGGCCCGATGTGCAGACCTGGTCGGCCCGCGCCCTGCGCCTGGGCGTTTGCATCGCCGTGGGCGGCGCGGCCTACCTGGGCGCTTCGATCATCGCGCGCCTCCCCGAGCTGCGCTGGCTCATGGCCCGCAACGCCGCCCCGCAATCCACGCTGTGATGCGGCTCACCGGCCCGCGAGCGGCGCATCGACCACCAGCGTCACCGCCCCGGCCGGGATGATGATCTTCCCATCAATGAGCGTGATCGCCTGCGGCGAGTCGTACAGCCGCACCTTGTGGGTCCCCATCAGCTTGCCGCTGGGATTGCCGAAGACGAACAGCCGCAGCGTCGATTCCTCCGCAGAAACGTCCTCGCCCACGCGAGTCTCCTGCTCCATCGCCACGAACACGCTGTCGCCCGGCTCGGGCGCCTCGATGTGCGTCGCGTCGTGGTCCAGCGCGTCGGCGCCGATCACACCGCCGTGCTCGTCCACCACCAGCAGCCCCGAACTGCTGCACAGCAGCAGCCGCTTGTTCGCGGCCCGGACGCTCATGGGCAGTTGCAGTTTGCCCATCGTGTTGATCTGTTCGCCCTGCACCGTCCCGTCCGCCAGCGATACGCGCCACAGGCCCCGGTCAGGGGTCAGCACGAACAACCCGCCCCCCACCACCCAACCGCCCACCGAAGCCTGCCCCGGCGCGCCCGGCAGCGACCACACGATCGCGCTGTTCGCCGGGTTGTACCGCATCAGCCCCTCGGCGGTACAGATGATCGCGTCGCCGCCCGCGTCCACCTCGCGGATCCACCTGGGATGGTCACCCAGCTGCTCGCGATTCAGCCGCGTCTTCTCAGAGCCGTCCGCCATCGAGAGCACGCTCACCGCAGGCATCCACTTGCCCTCCACCGCGCGCTGCGGGAGCGAGCCGCCCACCAGCACGTGCTGGCCGCAGATCTCCGCCTCGAACACGCGGGGAAGGTCCAACTGCCGAGACCACATCGTCTTGCCCTGCGACATATCGAACGCCGCGACGCGGCCGCGGCGCTGCACGATGCCCAGCGTCTTGCCGTCGCACAGCACGATCAGGTCGTCGGGACGCACGCCCCCGTCCAGCGGCGTCTGGAACCGCTCCTGCGGATCCGCGCGTTCCACCGGCGCGAACAGGCCCCCGAACTCCTGCGTCTTCCACTTCGTCGCGCCCACCTCGCCCTGCCCGCCCACGTTCGAGATCGCCTCCGCGTACCCGCCCGAAGGCGTCGGCCAGAACAGCACCGTCGTGTCCGGCGTCAGCCGCACCAGCGTCGGCCGCTCCTCGAAAGGACGCGTCCACACCTGCCGCAGCTTCCCGTCCTCCGCCGCCACCGCCCACAGCGCCACCTGCCCCACGCTCGTGGAGATCATCACCACCGACCCGCCCGAAGAGCCCGCCGCGCCGCGCGACAGCGGCGCCACCGGCTCCCACGCCGCCAGCGCCTGCACGCCCGCCGTCCCCGGCGTCGCGCCAACGCGGGGCAGCGCTGTCCGCGATGCCAGCGTGCGCGACAATGCGTCCGCCGCGTCCTTGGGCGTCGTCGATCCGTTCGCGCCCGTGATCGCCAGCCCCGGGTAGTCCTTCTGCAACCGCCGCAGCAACCGGTACATCGGCTCCGCATCGTTCGGGCCCGTGGCAAGCGGCAGCAGCTCCGACATCACGATCGCCACTACCTGCTCCTGACCCGGCCGCCCGATCGCGTGGCTGAACTCCGCCGCCGATAGGGCCGAACCCAGCGCCCCCTGCGCTTCGGGCAATCGGCCCGCCCGCTTCCACGCCGACGCCGCACGCCGCCACAACTCAGGCGTCACCGCCGCCACCGGGTACCGCTTGGCCAGCAGCGTCGCTCGCGCCGCCTCCGCATCCTCCGGCAGTCGCCCCAGTTCGCGCTGCGCCTCTTCATCGAACGCCGCGTACGCCGTCGGCCCTGCATCCCTGAGCACACCCGCCAGCACCGCCGCGGCTTTCGCGTGCGCGTTCGTCACCGCCGAGGGCAGCACCGAGTCGGTCTTGGGGTCCCTGAACTCGGTGGGCAACTGCACGTCGGCCATCGCGTCCTCGAGCAGCACTTCCTGCACCGCCTCCACCGCCTGCGGCCAGCGCTTCTGCACGCCCCGCAGCCACGCCCGCTCGAACAGCGCCGCCGCCCGCTGCGGGGGCGTGTCCGCCGCCCGCGCCGCGCGATCCAGGATCTCGTCCAGCCGCGCCGTGTCGTTGATCGGCCTGGGCTTGGAGGCGTCCTCGGTCGATTCGCCCGCCACCTGCCCCCACGCCGCTCGGCTCTGCGCCACCATCTCCATCAGCAGATCGAACAGCCGCGTGCGGGTCACCGCCGCCGCCTCCGACACCGCCGACTTGTCCAGGATCGAGAGCGCCCGGTCCGCCAGCCCCGGGATCAGCTCCGACTTGCCCGTGCGGTGCGCCAACTGCGCATAGATCAGCAGCGGGGCCGCGTCGTTGGGCCGCTGCGCCACGCGCCGGTCCAGCAGCGCCCGCGCGTCTTCCCATCGCACGAACGTGTGCATGTGCGCCTTGTCCGCGATCAGCAGGTGCGCCCCCACCCCGTCCGCCTCGGGCGCGATCACCGGGTTGCCCGACACGGTCAGAGCGATCCGCGTCGCCTCGGTGGGGTTCGACGGGTCCACCACCGCCAACCCGTCCGCCAGCGGCGCGTACAGCATCCCCCCCGCCGCGAACGCCCGCCCGACGATCGCAGACCGCGCGAACGACGAGCCGGACTTCACCGATCCGCCCGCCAGGTCCGACAGTTGCACGAACGCCGCGTGCGCCTCGCCCACCCCGCACAGCCAGTCGCCCACCTTGAGCAGGTACCACGGGTTGAACATCGCCGACCCTTCGCGCGACGCCCGCAGGCTCCCGTCCGCCAGCGACAGCTGCACAATCCTCTGGAACGCCGGCTCGATCGCGTACATCGAGTCCCCGTCGATCACCGGCGCGTGCATCGTGAACGGCGGGCGCGAATCCTCGCCCCGCGTCGTGAACTCCATGTTCGCCTTCGTCGGCGCCAGCCGCACCCACACCGGCCGCCCCGTCGCCGCTTCGTACGCGCCCGTCACGCCCATGTCGTCGCAGCGGTACACCACGCCCCTGTCCACCACCATCGCCTCGGGCCGCACGCTGTTGCGTCCCCACGGGTTCGTGCCGTACGCACCCACCAGCCGCACCCACTTCACGTCCCCGCTGTACAGGTCAACGCCCGCCAGGTACAGGCTCGTGATCCGCCGCGCCGGCCCGGGCTTGCGCAGCGCCAGCACCGCCGTGTCGGCGTCGATCACCACCGGCCCGCGCACCACGCACGCGCTGGAGGTGTCCCGCTGCCCCGTCACACGCTGGTCCAGGTTCGCCGTCTCGATCGACCACAGCGGCGTCCCGCTCACCGCGTCGAACGCGTGCACGCGCTTGTCGCCCGTCCGCTGACCGTTGTACGGCAGCCCCGTCGCCGTGATCGCCACGCCCCCGCCCACCGCCACGCTCGCGACATCCTCAAGCTCGTACTTGCCCCCGGAGATCGTGAACTGCAGCGCCTCGTCGCTCCCCCAGCTGAACGACGCCGGCGCGTTCGCCGGCTTGGCCTGCCACAGCGGCCCCAGCGTCGCCGCGTCCCACGCGCTCAGGTGCACCCCGTCCGTCGCGTACACCACGCCACCCGCTACGGTCGGGAACACCCACGACGAATCGCGGAACCGCCACGCCCCGAAGCTGTCCTTGTCGATCTGCGGGTCCGCCGCCCGATCCGCCGCGTCCTTGTCCACCACCGCCGACTGCAGCGGCGTCGCCGCCGGCGGCGCCGCCGGCGCCGACATCTGCATCAGCGGCGTCACGCCCGACGGCCGCCGGCTCGCGGCCGCCGCGGCCACGGGCGGCGGCGCATCCTTGGGGTCCAGCCCCGCATCGTTCGCCCATCGCTGCGCCCACTCGCGCGTCGCCGGCCGGCCGATGTACGCCGCCACCAACCCCGCCAGCCGCGCCGCGTCCGCCCGCTTGGGAGACCCCGCCGCGCGGTCCGGGTGCCGATCCAGTTGCTCGAGCACCAGCCGCGCAGACTCAAACCGCGCCGCCTCCAGTTCCAGCTGCGCCATCCGCAGCGCCGCCTCGAACCCGCTCGGGCACATCAGCCGCGTGCGCTCAACCCCCGCGATGTCCCCGCTCGTCAGCAGCGCCAGCGCCTGCGGCTCCTCGCGCTCGCGGTATTTCGTCAGCAGCTCCGGATTGGCCAGCAGCATCTCCTGCACGTGCCGCCGCACCGGGTAGAACACGTCCGGATCCGCCGCGCTCGCCAGCAGCTTGTCCGCGTCCGTTTCGAGCAGCCCCTGCAGCACCCGCAGCGCTTCGCCGGTGTTCCCCGCCTCGTGCAACTCCTTCACGCGCAGCAGCGCGTCCTTGGCCACCACGGAGTCATCCGGGTACACCCCCCGCTGCTGCGGCGCCACCGCCGGTTGCCGCCCCCAGGCCATCCCCGCCATGCCGCACACCGCCCCAACGGCCAGCACCCCGCCCAATACCCCAGCCCGCACCGCCGTTACCGCCCGCACGGAGTGGGTCGCGGACAGGCAACGCGGATGGTTTGGGTTGATCATTCCGATTTCCCTTACTTGTTTGTATTCGCAGGTGCAACCGATGCGGCCCTCAGGGGCGCACATTTTATCGTAAGTTCGGGGGGTCGGAGCCCGCATTCTCGTCCCGTATTGGCCGATCGACTCCCCCATATGCACGCGCCAACTCTCAACCTGCGTGCCCCGAGAAACCTGCTCCGCCCCCTCTGCGAAGCAGGCAGCCCTCTCTCCCGTTCAAGGCGAGTAGGCATCATCCTCGCGGCGACCTTCGTCATGTCCATGGCCGACCTCGCCATGACACTGACGTACGCCACCTCCATCGGCATGATGGAGGTCAACCCCATCGCCCGCGCCGTCATGGCCCTGGGATCTCCCGCCGCCCTGTGCGTCTGGAAGATCGCCACCGCCGGCTTCGGGCTGGGCGTCCTGTACGCCTTCCGCACCCGCTTCAAGGCCGAGATCGCCGCCTGGGTCTGCTTCATCGCCATGACCCTGCTCATGTGCCACTGGTTCAACTTCTCGCGCGACATCAGCGCCTGCGGTGAGGAATACGCCGCGCTCTCTGAACCCGAGAACGATAACCCTCACTGGGTGCTCATGGCCGCACGCTGAACCGCTACTTCACCGCCAACCGTTTCTCCCACAGCCAGGCCACCGCCTCCTCCAGATAGTCTCCCACCACGAACGTGTGCCCGTACCCCGCTTTCTCGCGGAACTCTACCGGCATCCCGTCCGCCGCGGCCTTCTCAACCCCCGGCCTCAGCCGCGCCGCCGGCGCCAGAGGGTCCGTCTCCCCCGCGATCACCAGCATCGGCGACATCGGCCCGGCCTTGGGCATGCCCCCGCCCGAGAAGCACACCACCCCCGCCACCGTCCCGCTCCGCCTGGCCGCCAACCGCGACGCCGCGCCCGCACCCATCGAGTGACCGATCACATACACCCGCGACCGGTCCACCGGGTACCACGCGCACAGCCGCTCCACCAGCGCATCAAAGTTCGCGTCCGATGACATCAGCGTCATCGTCGCGGGCGACGCCACCACGCACCCGCGCGCCGCCCGACCCATCACCGCGCCCTGACCATACCCCGACACGAACATGTTCTCGTCCCCGCCCGCCCCGTGCAGCGCGATGATCAGCGGCACCTTCTCGCCTGTGCCCACCGGCCCGCTCACCCAGCACGGCACCGAGCCCGTCTTCGTCGGGATCGCGCACCACCACACGCCCTCCAGCGGGTACGGGTCCTTGCCCGCCTCCAGCGCCGCCAACTCCGCCTCCAACCGCCGCGCCAGCGTGTCATACTCCGCCATGAACTGCGCCGACGTGTTCCGGCTGGGCGCATCGGTCAGCAGCTTGTTCCGCTGCTCGCACACCGCCACCGACTCCGCCAGTGGCTCTTTGCCCTTGAGCGCTTCGAGCCGCTTGGCGTAGCGCTCGCGCACCTGATCCAGCGACGCCTCCACGCCGTACACGCGCTCGTGCGCCTGCGCCTCGCCGTGATTCACCAGTTCAATCTCCCACCGCCCCGGCCTGGCCCCGGCCAGTTCGATCGTCGTCTCACCCGCCCACGCCTCCCCGACCCGGGCGTTGAGTTCCAACTCCTTCTCCCAGTTCGCGCCCCCGCTCCACCGCACCAGCACCTTCGCCGACTCCGCCTGCCCATCGCCGCGCACCACCAGCGACCTCGCCCGCACCTTCACCGCGCCCTCGCGCACCACCCGCGGCTCAACACTCATCAGCAGCACCGGGTCAAACCCCTCGCCCGCCTTCGCGCCCGTCAACGAACGCCGCAATCCCCGCAGCTCTCCGATCGCATCGGCAAACCCCAGCCGGAAGAACGCCAGCGTCGCCCGATCAAACGCGCTGTTCGCGTCCTTCACCTTCTCCGGCGTCCGCGCCGCGCTCCACGCCCGATCCGCCTCCAGGTACCACCACGCCAGCACATCCCGCGTGATCGCCTCCTGGGCGCGAGCCGCGCCCACCAGCATCAGCGCCACGCACATCACAACGCCGCGGGTCATTCTCATGGGCCGATTCTTGCACCCGCCCACCCTGCCCGCGTCGACCGTCCCCCCTTCCTTCCCCCGGCTTCTCGCCCCCCCGCCCGCGCTTCTACACTCCCCGCCGTATGGCCGACGAACCCAAACTCTGCTCAGTCTGCGGCATCGACGTCTCCGGCAAGCCACGCGCCAAGGACGCTCAGGGCCGCTACACCTGCGCCGAGTGCCTGGAGAAGGCCAAGCAGACGCGCCAGACCCAGCAGAACCCGCCCAAGCCCGCGCCCGCCGCGGCCGCCGTCAACCCCGAAGACGACAACTCATTCATCCTCGACATCGGCGGCAAAGCGCTGGGCGCCAAAGGCGGCAAGGCCTGCCCCAACTGCGGCCGCATCGTCGCCGAGCACACCGTTGTCTGCATCGGCTGCGGCTTCAACACCACCACCGGCAAGCAGGTGCAGATCAAGGTGATGAAGGCCAAGAAGGAAAAGGGCGACGCCGCCCCCACCGGCAGCGGCGGGCTCGGAATCGTCGGCGACTTCCTCTCTTGGCTCAACGCCTCGCCCATCCTCTTCGTGGGCATCTACATCGCCATCGTCGGCGGCCTCGTCGGTGGCGGCATCGCCACCCAGAACGGCCTCATGGCCGGCATCGGCATCCTCGTGTGGGCCCTCGTCGCTCTCTTCATGCACGTCGTGGCCACCATCTTCGCGTTCAAGGACAGCGGCCCCCTCTACGGCATCGGCTGCCTCATCTGCGGCTTCATCATGCTCTACTGGATCCTCAATGAGTGCGAGCGCGACGTCATCAAGTACGTCTGGATCACCTCCTTCGCCTTCGGCTTCGCGCTCAAGTGGATCATCCCCATGATCGACGCCGCCGGCGGAATGGGCGTCTGACCGGAACAACGCCACCCTCAAAACCATAACCGCCCCGTCCGGCGTACCGGACGGGGCGGGTTGTTGGTGTGCCTTGGTGTGTCGCCGGGGAACTCAGTCCGCGACCGGCGCGATCACGCCCAGCCGCACGAGGAACGCCGTCGCCTCCTCGATCTCGAACTTGCTGCACTCGCGCGTCGCCTTGGGCTGCATCGCCGTGCCCACCAGAGCGGGCGGGTAGATCAGCTTCCCGTGCGTCTTCTGAGTCTCCTCGATCCCCGTCAGCACCGCCTCCGTCACTTCTATCAATCTGTCCGGTGCAATCTCCTCGCGATTCTCAGTCGGCTTCTTCATTTCTGTTCTCCCAAGAGTCCCGGGACGGGCAACGCGCCATCGCGGGCCGCTTTCTCCACCATCCCTTTCGCACGCCCATACCGCTGGGATGCAAACATTCGGACCCGCGTTGCACTCCCCCGCCCGGGCGCCGCCCCGTTGCCCACGCAAGTCCATGCGCAATAAGCACTTGCACAACCGCCGAATTCCGCGGCTCTTTCCGCGGCATCTCTGGAGATGGACGAGTCAAGAATCGGTAATTTTGCTCATCTCAACCCGCCGGGGGTTCGATGGAACAACCGTTGCGACTTCCCATCGGGACTTGCCCGGGGAAGAGCGCAACCCAGAACGAGTTGATGAGAGGGACTACGGAGATGTCCGAAAACAGCGGCATTCCAGCCACTTCCAAAGCAGCCGCCGACCGCGTGCTGAACTGCCAGAACCTCCCCAGCCTCCCCGGCGTGGCGATGCGAGTCCTCGAACTCACCGCCAACCAGGGCGTCTCGGCCCAGGAAATCGCCACCACCATACAGAACGATCCCGCCCTCACCACCAAGGTGCTCCGCACCGTCAACTCCTCGTACTACGGCCTCTCGACGCCCTGCCCCAGCATCCGCCGCGCCACCAGCCTCCTGGGAATCAACACCGTCAAGTCCATCGTCCTGGGCTTCAGCCTCGTCGAGTCCACCAAGCGCGCCGGCCTGGAACGCACCTTCGACATGCTCGCCTACTGGCGCCGCGCCGTGTACAGCGCCGCCGGCGCCCGCTGCATCGCCGTCAAGTCCGGCCGCTGCGACCCCGAAGAAGCCTTCGTCGGCGCCCTCGTCCAGGACATCGGCGTCCTCGCCTGCGCCGCCACCCTCAAGGCCGAGTACGACCAGGTCTGCGCCCAGGCCCCCGGCGACCACGATCTGCTCGCGCCGATCGAGAAGGCCCTCCTGGGGATCGACCACACCGAAATCGGCGCCCACCTCGCCGAACGCTGGCGCCTGCCGCCCCAGATCGCCGAGTGCATCAAGCAGCACCACACGCCCGACAAGTGCAGGCCCGAGCACCAGCAGCTCCTCCGCACCGTCGCCCTGGGCGGCCTCGCCGCCGCCTTCCTCGCCGACACCAACCAGAAGCGCAAGCTCGGCGCCTTCGTCTCCTCCGCACGCGAGTGGTACGGCATCGAGCAGCCCGTCGCCCGCGACCTGCTCGTGCAGATCAACGACGGCGCCACCCAGCTCAGCAAGACCCTGGAGATCAAGACCGGCGAATCCGCCGACCTCTCCGGCCTCATGAGCCAGGCCCACGAACAGCTCGTGGCCACCCAGGAGCAGATCCAGCGCGAGACCATCGAGCTGCGCAAGAACAACCAGGACCTGGAACTGCGCTCCATCACCGACGCGCTCACCGGCGCCTTCAACCGCGCCCACTTCGACCGCGAGATCGCCGCCGCGTTCCAGAAGTCCGGCGCCGACAAGTCCCCCCTCTCAGTCCTCTTCTGCGACGGCGACAAGTTCAAGAACGTCAACGACACCCACGGCCACCCCGCCGGCGACGCCGTCCTCATCGAGCTCTCCAAGCGCCTCCGCGACGCCCTGACCGGCATCGGCACCGTCTGCCGCTGCGGCGGCGAAGAGTTCGCCATCATCGTCCCCGGCGCCGACGCCGACCGCGCGCTCAAGCTCGCCGAGGTCATCCGCCGCAGGATCGCCGCCACCGGCATCGACGTCTCCGCCGCCGTCGGCTCGCCCACCGTCCTGCCCGTCACCATCAGCATCGGCGTCGCCACCCACGACCCCCGCGTCGGCGCTGCCTTCCCCGGCTTTGAACAGCTCGTGCAGGCCGCCGACCAGGGCGTCTACGCCGCCAAGCGCGACGGCCGCAACTGCGTCCGCGCCGTCGGCCGCAACGAAGCGCCCCGACCCGCCAGCGAAGTCATCAAGGTCCTCTTCGTCGAGGATGACCCCATGGCCGCCCGCCTCATGGGCTTCCTCTTCGACAAGCACCGCGAGTTCTCCGTCACCTTCGTCGCCTCCGGCGAAGAAGCCCTGGAGTCCGTCGCCAAATCCGCCCCTGACCTGGTCATCTCCGATCTCAACCTCGCCGGCATCTCGGGCATCCAGATCGCCGCGGCACTGCGCTCCAAACCCGCCACCGCCGCCCTCCCCTTCGTCATCGTCTCCGCCACCGTCACCGACAAGATCCGCGCACAGGCCCTCGACGCCGGTGTCGCTCACTGCATCGACAAAACTGATCTGCTCGGAAAGATCGACGCCTGGATCGCGACCTTCACCCAGCTCTCCCGCGGCCTGCGAAAAGCCGCCTGACCCGCCTCACGCCGGGGCCTTCTCGCCCGTGTCCCGCGCCGCGGGCAATAGCCCGATCAGCACGCACACCGCCCCCGCCACGATCACCCACTTGCGGGTCGATTCGTCCGACACCAGCCGCTCCAACCGGCTCGGCGTCTTCTCCCGCTCCGGCAGCACCAGCGGCTCGGGCTCCAGCGCCGGAAACACCGACGCATCCCCGTTGCCCCTGGGCACACCCACCGGCAGCGCCGCCCGCTCCGTCGGGATCTGATTCAGTTGCGTCGCCGCCAGCGACTCCACCAGCGACGGCACGCGGCTGTCCACCGCGCCCAGGAACTCTTCATACCGCGCGATCCGCGACTCGCGGTGCTTCTCCACCGCCACCGCCCGCTCGCGCTTGAACCGTACCTCCGCCGCTTCCTCATACGCCGGGATGATCACCGCCGCGCCCAACACAGCCAATCCCGCGGCCAGAAAAAGCCAGCCGGGATCGAACATGGGTCGAACTTCGCCGCGTGCCTCGGACATGTGCTCCAATTATCGGCAAAAACCTCTTCAGGGGGCAAGCCCCTCCCAAAACTACTCGCTCAACCCCCCACCCACCCGTACCCCCACCAAACCCCTATTCCGCTCTTCCCGATTCCCGATTCCCGAATCCCGATTCCCTCTTACTCCTCCCGAATCCCGATTCCCGAGTCCCGAGTCCCTCCCCCCTACTTCCTCCCCTCCTTCGACAACACCTCCAACCCCTTCTTCGCCATCTCATACAGCCGCGGCTCTTCCAGCGGTGCTTCCACGTTGTTCCACGCCATCACCATCACATACATCTTCCCATCATCCCGCTCCAGCAGCCACGCCAGGCTCATCACCCCCGGCTCGCTCCCGCCCAGGAACCACGTCTTCTTCCACACCGCCGGATCAAACTCCATCGCCGGCTTCCCGCCCAGCGTGGGGTTGGGAGCACGCCACGCCTCGGCCAAGTCCCCCATCCCCTGCTGCGTGCACAGCGCGTGCAGGTTCGCCAGCGCATACCCCGCCTCGCGATTGCTCGCGAACCACCCCACCCGCTGAATCTCCCGCGGCTGCTTCCACGCCGCCAGATCCTCCGTGCTCGCCGTCGCCTTCGGCAACTCGCCCGACGGCGCCAGGATGTTCCGCCGATCATCCTCATCCCCCTTGGCGTATTTCTCCAGGATCGCGTTGTTCACCGGCGCCTTGAGCAGCGAGTTCTCCCGCTGCGACAGGTACGGCATCGTCCGCTCCGGGCGCTCGCTCACCCCCTTCACATACTCCTCCACCTCATCGCGCCCCAGGAACTTGAGCAGCGCATCGGTGGCGTCCGCATCGCCCTTCGCGCTCGCCGCGATCGCATCGCGCAAGGTCGCCGCGGCGTTGCCCGCCAGCGGGAGCGCATCGCCCGGCTTGCACTTGGCATCCGCCACGCGTTTGGCCGCCGCGCCGAACACCCACGCCCGCGACACGTGCGACAGATTGAGCCACTTGCGCCACCCGAACTCGTACACCGGGTCCACCCGCGCCTCGGCCTCCGCCGTGCCCTGATGCGCGATGTTCACCGCGTACGCCCCGAACCACAGCCCCCCCTGCACCCGCCCCAGGTCCCCGTTGAGATCATCCCACGCCGCCCCGCCCCCCTGGTGCGCCCCCGCCGTGATCGCGAACAGCATCCCCGCGATCTTCCCCGTCTTTTCATCCACCGACAGGATCAGGCTCAGGTACCGCTCCTCATCCTCGTTCCCGATGATGCACGACATCGCGTCCGGCCGCGGCTCGGCCTCGTGCCGCACCAGCGACACCTCCGCCCCCTTGAACGCCTCGTCCCGCAGCGTCGACAGCCGCTTCTGCACATCCTCCACCTTGAACTGCTCCAGGAACCGCGGCGTGAAGTTCGTCCCCGCGTCCGGCGCCGCCCGGTTGTTGATGCTCTTGAGCACCCACTCCAGTTGCTTCCTCACCGGCGAGTTCTTCTCCGCGTCAACATCATCCCCCGGCTGCGCAAACGCGGGCAGGCAGAGCACCAGGACGGCGAGAAGTCGGATGAGCATGGCCACTCACGGTATTCTGCGCTTCGGCCCAAGGCCTTGCAGTGAATTCTCCAACCGCCAACCCTCCCCCCAACCCAGCCCCCGCACCACTCCCTTCCACAACCCCGCCCGCCGCCCTCACCGCCATTCGGGCCGTGCCAACTGATGACCCAATCCAGCCGTTGTGCCAGATCACCGTGTGCGGCAACTCTATAAACTCCGCGACCCAATCCAGTACGCCGCCGCACGTCCCGCAAAGAACCCTCGTTCCTACAGCCCGCGGCATGAGCACAATCTGAGATCTCAAGTTCAACTTGAGATTCGAAAGGAGTAGCCCGGCATGAAGTACGACCGATTCGAAAGCCTCCCTGTCTGGCAGGCCGCCCAGGACCTGGGCCTGCGCGTCTTCGCCCTCACCGACGATCGCACCTTCGCCACCTCCGGCGGTCTCAAAGACCAGATCCGCCGCGCCGCCATCAGCGTCTCCAACAACATCGCCGAGGGATTCGAGCGCGGCAGTACCGCAGAACTGCTGGCCTTCCTGTACATCGCCCGCGGCAGTGCCGGCGAGGTCCGCTCCATGCTCCGCTTCCTCGATCGTTGGCCCGCCGCAGGCCATCTAACACCCCACATCTCAGAGTTGATCTCCCTCGCCGAGTCCTGCTCCCGTCAGATCCGGGCCTGGGCCGACAGCCTCCAAAACTCCGAAATTAAGGGCCACCGCCACCTCAACGACCAGACCCGCACCGACTACCAAAGCCGAAAACGCGCCGACGACCTCCGCGCCCTCCTCGCGTCCAATCAAGAAAAGACCATGGCCCGCTGGACCGCCGAACTGGAAAAGGGTCGCTCCTCAAATCCCCCTCCACCCGACAGCCCTCCACCCACCCCGAACCCAAATCCTCCCAAAGAGAATCCCTGAACTCCAACCTCCGCCCTCCGAACTCCGACCTCTGGCCTCCAACCTCCGCCCTCCGAACTCCGAACTCCGAACTCTGAGATCTGAGATCTGAAATCTGAAATCTGAAATCTGAAATCTGAAATCTGAAATCTCCTCCCCTCCCCCGATTCCCTCCGTCCGACCTCCGGACTCTCCCTCCCCTCTGAAATTTCAAATCTGAAATCTGAGATTCCCCCTCCCCCTCTGAAATTTCAAATCTGAAATCTGAAATCCCCTCCCCCTCCCCCTCCCCCTCCCCCTCCGTTCGCCTCCCGTCCGGCCCTCCCTCCCACCAATTCCCCAAATTTTCCACATTTTCCGCCCTTTCTGTTGGCATCAACAATTCCGTGTGGCATATTTGTGCTGTATGGGTTGCGAGGTACCGTGAACACGCCGACGCCACTCCAGGCCGTGCGAGCGATAACCGGTCGCCACGCCGCGGCGGTCGCCGTAGCGCTGGCCGCCGGATTCTCAGCGCGCCCCGCCTCCGCCCAACTCGACCCCTCCGGCATCGAGTTCGTCACCGTCGGCGCGCCGGGCAACCCGGCGTATGCCGGGCCCGACAACGGCAACTTCGCGATTGGCCGTGGCAGTGTCGACTACGAGTACCGCATCGGCAAGACCGAAGTGACGACCGCGCAGTGGATGGAGTTCTTCAATCACTTCGACAGCCGAGTACGGTGGATCGACACGCCTTTGTTCTGGGGTGCCACTGCGACAGGAAACCCAAACGAGCCGTACCGCTTGTTGAACTCACCAACCGCAGGCCTACGCCCGGTGAGCGGCATCACCTGGCGAACCGCTGCAATGTTCTGCAACTGGCTCTGCAACGACAAACGAACAGATATCGCCGCTGTGATGAATGGCGCGTACGACGTGTCCACCTTTGGCGTCGTTAATGGCAATCACTTCACCGACCAATGGGAACACAACCCCGGCGCACGGTATTGGATTCCCACACTCGATGAGTGGATCAAGGCGAGTTACTACGACCCCAACTACGGCGGCACAGGCGTCGGCGGGTGGTGGTGGAACAGCATCAACGGCACCAATGTCCCGCTCATTCCCGGCCCTCCCGGGCAAGGTCAGACCAACGCAGGCTTCACCCTGCCTAATGGTGGCCAGTACGCGATCCCGCTGATGTCGTATCCCGAGGTGCGAACACCCTGGGGGTTGCTTGACGCATCGGGCGCGACGGCGGAGTGGCTGGAATCAACATACGTCGTTGACTCAATTCCGTATCGCCGAATTCAAGGGAGTCACTGGGGCGGAGTCGCGAATGACAGGATTTATGCCGCCAGCGCTGAGTTTCCCGGCACGCCATCGATCTATTACGGTTTCCGCATCGCGACCGCCGTCCCCTCGTCGGGCCCGGCCACGCTCGCGATGATTCTCGCGGCTCGCTTGTGTGCGCGGCGCAACCGCACGAGTTCGCGCCCGCGCGAAAGCCGCAGGATTGGCATTGGCCGCGTGTGGCGCGGGGCACCCCTGCTCGCCCTCGCGCTCACCGCCGCGGCGTCACGCCCCGCCTCCGCCCAACTCGACCCCTCCGGCATCGACTTCGTCACCGTCGGTGCTCCCGGCAACCCGGGATACTCAGGTCCCGATGTCAACAACACCGTCACCGGCCGCGGCAGCGTTCCCTACGAGTACCGCATCGGCAAGACCGAAGTCACCACCGCCCAGTGGATGGAGTTCTACAACGCCTTCTACGGCCGCGCCCCCTTTGTCAACGCGCCCGTTCGTTGGGGCGCGATCGATCGCGGCGCTGGCCAGTCGCCGCGATTCGTGCTCGCCAACGCGCCAAATGCCGAGCTCTTTCCCGTCAGCGGCCCCACCTGGCGCACCTGCGCCATGTTCTGCAACTGGCTCCACAACGACAAACGCACCGACCTCGACGCCGTCATGAACGGCGCGTACGACGTGAGCACATTCGGATACCAGGGCAACACCGATATCTTCACCGATCAGCAGGCCCACAACCCCGGCGCCAAATACTGGATTCCCACGCTCGATGAGTGGATCAAGGGCGCGTTCTACGACCCTAACTACGGCGGCCAGAACGTCGGCGGCTGGTGGTGGAACACCCCCGCGGCGACGAATGTCCCATTGATCCACGGCCCCCCGGGCGTCGGCCAGTCCAATAGCGCATTCAGCCTGCCCAACGGCGACGAGTACCGAATTCCATTGATGTCGTATCCCGATGTGCGCTCGCCTTGGGGCATGCTTGACGCGGCCGGCGCGACGAGCGAATTCACCGAGACCGTATTGAACGTTGATGGAATTCTGTACCGAGCAACCGTGGGCTCGCATTGGACCAACACGGACCCAGGGCTCGAAGCGATCTATGCGGTTGGCGGCGAGTTTCCGAGCTTGCCAGACCTTTTTCTTGGCGTTCGAATCGCAGCGGCAATCCCAGCGCCCGGCTCGTCGCTCGGCGTTGTCCTAGCGGGCTGTTGGCTGGCCCGCCGAAGGCGGTAGAGTTCGACAAGATCGCAGTGGGCATGAACAGGACAAGAGACCTTTGGGTCTTGCGGTGTGTCGTTGGGTTCGCCCCGACCTGACCCATCCACGACGGCCCCACCGCCCGCTCCTCCGCCACTGACGTTTCGCACCCACCGCCCGCCAATGTGCGCACACCTCGCGCACTCCCGCCCAATTCCCCGCAACTCCACCCGCCCCCGGCGTATCACCCCTCAGCCGCCCGCCCAACCGCCCGCGGCCGTTGTTCTTTGACAATCCAACAGGAAACTCCGCACAGCCTCCCCGCCCGCGCCGGTCCCAGCCAACACCGCGCCCGCGACCAAAAGTTCATCGCGCCCGCCACCAAAACTCCATCCGCACCCGGCAGCACCCAATCCCATCCGCCGCCGCCCCGACACGATCTCCCCAATCGCCGCGCGCGTACACAACACCAAAACTTCATCCGCTCCGCGGCCCGCAATGAACTCACCCCGCCACAACTCCTCATTTCCCCATTTCCTCATTTCCCCCTTTCCCCATCTCCCCCTTTCCCCATTTCCTCCCCCCCTCCCGCCAACAAATCTCCCCGCCCCGCGTATCTACATATGTGAGCGCCACCGCTCCAACCAGCCCTACGAAAGTTCCGATAACTACTCATCGCCCGCGCACCACACCAAAACTTCATCCGCCCCATCCAAAACCCGCAAGACCTCGAACAACCAATCAAACTACGAATCAACCCACCTCCCGCGGTGCCCGCACCACACCAAAACTTCATCCGCACTCCCCACCAGATCCTCCAGCCACACCCGCATTTCCAACCCACCAGCCCCGCTTCAAAGCCCTATAACTCTCATTCGCCCGGCGCGCACACCACCAAAACTTCATCAACACACCCCGCCGGCCAAAGCCGCTCTCCTCAACATCCCCCTCCAGCCGATCCACTCTCTCCCCAACCCCGTAGCACTACCCCCGCTCTCTATAATCATTCTTGATCCCGGAGTCACCCATGCGCCTCACCGCCCTCATCCTGCTCTCCCTCGCCGCGAGCACCGCCCAGGCGCAGTACAAGCCCCCGACCAACGCCCTCAACCCCCTGGGCGGCCCCGGCCAGTTGCAGGTCAACATGAACCCCAACTGGGCCCCGGCCCTGGGCGATGGCCGCGGCCTGGAACGCGACTTCTCGGGCCGCGGCCTGGGAAACTACAAGAACCGCGACTTCATGAACGAAGTCCGCATGCGCAACAATCTCGTCACCGGCAACGCCGTCGGCGGCCGCTCGCTCATGATCAACCGCCCCTACGGCGGCACCGATGACTTCCGCGCCTCCCTCGGCTCCGACGACCTCTTCTCCTTCCGCCGCGACACCATCGGCACCGGCGTCCAGCAGGTCGGCATCCGCGGCACCGACTCTCTCCAATACCAGTACGGCTACACCACCGCCAACCAGTTCGCCGGCCAGCGCGTCAGCCCCAACTACGCCGGCGGCGTCTCCCGCGGCGGCGCCGGCCTCAACCCCGGCGGCTCCGACTACCTCGCCTACACCCGCCCCACCAAGGTCGTCACCACCGACCAGTACAACGCCATCGGCAACGGCTGGAACGAAGTAGCCCCGCAGTTCAACACGCTGCGCGCCACATCCTCCTTCTCCACCACCCGCGACCTCAACCCCGCCGTCATCGGCATCCGCGACACACCCGACGGCCGCGAATCGCTCACCGCCTCCGGCCTCCTGGGCCTGCGCTCCGTCGCCCCCAAGGGCGCCAACCGCATCGATACCTCGGTGCCCACCGCCGTGCAGCAGCGCCCCGCCGCCGTCGCCATCGATCCCACCACCGGCAAGCCCGCCGTCCCCGACAAGCCCGACGACGGCAAGACCACCAAGCCCACCACCCCCGGCGACAAGCCCTCTGATTCCTCGGCGCCCGCCCCCGGCGAGATCCGCACGTCCTACGACGACCTGCTCGAACGCTTCTCCAAGATGGACGGCGTCGCCCCGCTCCCCAACGAGCCCGCCGATGCGCAAACGCCCCTCTGGAAGGCCCGCCTGACGCGCCTCAAGGAATCGCTCGACAAGCTCGAGACCGACCGCCTCGCGCAGCTCGAAAAGAACAACCCCTCCGACCCCAAGGCCACCCCCGAGGAAAGCCGCAAGAAGCGCGAGCAGGCCTCGGAAGTCTTCAGCGCCGACACCATCCGGCTCATCCGCCAGGCCGGCGGCAACGCCACCACGTACGGCAAGCTCGACGGCCACGACCGCGAGATGTACGCCCGCTACATGGTCGCCGGCAGCAAGGACCTCGCCGAGCGCCGCTACTTCGACGCCGAAGAGCAGTTTGTCCGCTGCCTCTCCATCGCCCCCGGCGATCCCACCGCCTCCGCCGCGCGCATCAACTCCCAGATCGGCGCTGCCCTCTTCCTCTCCGCCGCCATCAACGCCAAGGCCCTCTTCAGCGCCCACCCCGAGGTCATCGGCGTCCGCTACACCGGCGAGACCATGCCCGCCCACGACCGGCTCATCACCATCGCCGGCCTGCTCCGCACCCGCGTCGTCGACGCCAAGAAGGCCTCGCTCCCCGCGCCCCGCGACGCCTCCTTCCTCCTCGCGTACATCGGCTTCCAACTCGGCGACGCCGCCATGACCCGCGAAGGTCTCGACCTGCTCGACGAGACCTTCGCAGACAACCCCGACCCGCTCATCCCCGTCATCCGCGGCGTCTGGCTGGAGGAGAAGTGACGCAACCGCCCGCCGCGCCCACACTCCCCGCTCCCGCCGCACCGCCCACGCGAGATGAATCCGTGCGCGGCCGCTCCATCACGGACTTTCTGACCGACGGTTCGCTCGCCGCCCTCTGCACCGAGCTCGCCCGCCTCACCGGCGTTCACATCGAGCTCCGCGACAACGCCGGCCGCCGCATCGTCCGCCGCGTCGCCGACAACGGCCAGCCCGGCTGGGAGTTCCTCCCGCTCAACGCCGTCAAGGGCTCGCCGTCCACCGCCGCGTCCATCCCCCTCGTCCTCGCCGAGAGCGACGGCAGGCCCATCGGCGAGATCGCCGTCGCCGACGGCCAGCCCCACCTGAGCGGCGACGCCCGCGAGCGCCTCGAATCCGTCCTGCGCCTGCTCGCCGGCACCGCCGGCGAACTCTGCCAGCACGAGGTTGAACTCCGCCATCGCGTCAAGGAAGTCGCCGCCCTCTCGCGCATGAGCTCCCTGCTCGTCCGCGCCGCCGGCCCCGACCGCGTGCTCGAAGTCGCCCTCGAGTCCGCGCTCGAAGTCCTCGGCCTCGACGCCGGCGCTGTCTACCTCCTCAAGGAAGACGCCGACGGCGTCACCAGCGACAACGAAGCCGACTTGGTCGTGAAGGCCAACCGCAACCTCAGCCGCAAGTGGATCGACTTCCCTCGCCCCCTCTCCAAGGACCGCCTCTTCGACAAGCTGGCCATGTCCGGCCAGATCGTCGTCTCTGAGGACCTCAGCAACGACGACCGCATCTCCCTCGCCGAGGAAGCCCGCGCCGAAGGCCTGGGCGCCGCCATCCACGCCGGCCTGGTCTTTAAGAGCCGCGCCCTGGGCGTGATGCGCCTGTACGCCCGCACGCCCCGCACCTTCGACGAGGCCGACCGCCGCCTGCTCGCCTCCCTGGTCCAGCAGGCCTCCGTCGCCCTGGAGCAGTCGCGCCTCCTGCGCTTCGAGCAGGAGGAGCAGCGCGTGCAGCGCCAGCTCCAGCTCGCCAGCGATGTCCAGCGCCGCATGCTCCCCCGCAGCGTGCCCTCCATCCGCTCGCTCGACATGGCCGCGCGGTACATCCCCTCCTTCGAACTCGGCGGCGACTTCTACGACTTCGTCGATCTGTCCGGGCACCTGGGCGTCGCCGTCGGCGACGTCGTCGGCAAGGGCATCGCCGCCGCGCTCCTCATGGCCTCCGTCCGCGCCAGCCTCCGCGCCCACGTGCAGGAGGTCTACGACCTGGACGAGGTCGTCTCGCGCGTCAACGTCGCCCTCTGCAACGACACCCGCGACAACGAGTTCGCCAGCCTCTGGTACGGCGTCATCGACCCCGTCAAGCTCCGCCTCACCTACTGCTCCGGCGGCCACGAGCCCCCCCTCGTCGTCCGCGTCCCCCAGCACCGCGCCCCAACCAGCGCCGACATGGATGAACTCTCCGTCGGCGGCATGGTCGTGGGCGTCGATCCTTCCCAGCGCTACCAGCGCGCCGTCTTTGACCTGCGCCCGCGCGACGTGCTCGTCGCCTACACCGACGGCATGACCGACGCCACCAACTTCACCGGCGAGAAGTTCGGCAAGAAGCGCCTCCGCGCGTCCGTGCTCAAGGCCCTCTCAGAAAAGCCCAACGGCACCGCCGCGGAACTCGTCGAACGCATCCTCTGGGACATGCGCCAGTTCACCGGCCTGGCCCAGCGCACCGACGACAAAACCCTCGTCGTCGTCCGCGTCCTGGGCGATCGTTCGTAAGAAGTTCGTGCAAATCCGGGCTTTTTTGCCTATCTTGACCCCGGATTGACCTTGCATTGCTCCCCGAACCGAGAGAGAATAGAGATATTCACGGACGACCTGTTCGTCCGCGGCACCCTTTCGTTCCGTGCAGGATGCATTCCGGCTCTGTTGCTTGTTCGTTCCACCTCTGAACGGGAGCACGGCCATGACGACGCAAACCGCAACGACAGACCTGCCCAAAATCCGATGGATCCTCCCCGCCGGCGCAGCAGTCGTCGGCGCAGCCGGTGTCGGCTGGTCGCTCGCTCAGATCGCCGGCGCCGCCGCCGCGGGCGGCGCAGCGTTGCTCGGCGCCGTCGCCATCCGCTGGGCCACCGCGCAGAACGCCAAACCCGAACAGCCCGCGCAACAACCCCCGCACGAACAGCCCAACCACGGCCCCGACTGGGTCGCCCCCAAACTCTCCGACTTCTACAAGGACGAACCCCGCAGCGAGACCCGCAGCGCGCTCCTTGATTCCGGCACCCGCAGCGGCCTCTACCCGCTCAATCGCGCCCCCCGCTCCCGCACCGGCACCGACCTCTAGCGCGACCCCGTTCGGTCCGATCAACGTACCGTTACTTACGTGCCGCGAATCATCCCCCAACCCGGGCCGTTGTTCTGTGCGCTCGCCACGTTCGCGGCGTCCTGCCCGTCGGTCCGCGCCCAAACCCACACCGTCACCTTCTGCGACCTCTTCCCCCTTCCTACCACCACCACCGACCAGCACGGCCAGCCCTTCACCGTGACCGGCCTCTCGGGCATCTGCTACCTCGGCGGCTCCTCGTTCGCCGCCGTGATGGACAACTCCAACAAAGTCGTCTTCCTCACCATCACCACCGACGCCGGCGGCTGCATCTCCACCGCCTCCATCTCCGCCGGGCTCACCATTTCTGACTCGCACGACTTTGAAGGCATCGCCGCCACGCCCACCTCCGTGTACATCAGCGAAGAAGACACCCCCGCCGTCCACGAGTTCAGCCTCGCCACCGGCCAGCGCCTCCGCACCCTTACCACCCCGCCGATCTTCGTGAACCGCCGCGCCAACTTCGGCTTTGAATCCCTCGCCTTCGCCGGCGGCTCGCTCTTCACCGCCAACGAGGAAGCCCTCACCGTCGACGGCCCCCTCTCAACGCAGGCCCAGGGCACCTGGGTCCGCATCCTGCGGTACGACCAGGCCCCCGGCGGCTGGGTCCCCGCCGCGCAGTTCGCGTACCGCACCCAGCCCATGCACGGCATCGCCGTCACCGGCTCGCGCAGCGGCGTGAGCGACCTGGCCGCGCTCCCCGACGGCTCGATCATCTCCCTGGAACGCTCCTTCGCCCTCAGCGCCCTGGGCCTCTTCGAGAACCGCATCTACGAACTCAACTTCACCTCCGCCACCAACGTCGCGGCGTTGGGATCCATCAACTCCGGCGGCTTCACCCCCGTCGCCAAATCGCCCCTGTGGATCGGCCAGATCGGCCAGAACATGGAAGGCCTCACCGTCGGCCCGCGCCTGGCCTGGTCGCGCTGGAGCCTCATCGGCATCATCGACGACGGCGACCCCGCCAGCGAAAACAACATCGTCGCCTTCGTCGTCTCTTCCAACATCTGCTACGCCGACTTCAACCAGGACGGCGGCATCGATGGCGCCGATGTCGAAGCCTTCCTCACCGCCTGGAGCGACGGCGCCCCCGAATCAGAGATCAACGACGACGGCGGCATCGACGGCGCCGACGTCGCCGCGTTCTTTGAAGCATGGGAAGCCGGCGGCTGCCGCTGATCGATGCTTGAAAAAAGAAAAACGCCGATCCGAACAGGCTGGCCCGTCCGGATCGGCGTGTTGTTCCACAGTACAGGCGTTTACTTGACCGCCGCCTTCAGCGCATCGGCCTTGTCCGTCTTCTCCCACGTGAACGTGTCGTACTTCTTGCCCTTGAAGTTGATCGATCCCGGCGCACGCCCGAAGTGGCCGTGGCGCGCGGTGGGCGAGTAGATCGGCGTCCGCAGGTTCAGCGTCTCGATGATGCCCCGCGGCGTGAGCTTGAACGTCGAACGGATCGCCGCGCTGATCTTCTCTTCATCCGCCTTGGCGGTGCCGAAGCAGTCGACGTACACGCTGGTGGGCTCGGCGACGCCGATCGCGTACGACAACTGGATCTCGCACCGGTCCGCCAGCCCCGCCGCGACGACGTTCTTGGCGATGTACCGGGCCATGTACGCCGCGGAACGGTCGACCTTCGTCGGGTCCTTGCCGCTGAACGCACCGCCGCCGTGGCGGCCCATGCCGCCGTAAGAGTCCACGATGATCTTGCGTCCTGTGAGGCCGGTGTCGCCGTGGGGGCCGCCGATCTCGAAGCGTCCGGTGGGGTTCACGTGCACCGTGATGGCGTTGTTCCACCACGTGCCCAGCACGGGCTTGAGAACATGCTCGGTGATCTGCTTCTTGAGCTCGGCCTGGCGGTCGTTCCACGTCGCGTCGTGCTGCGTGGAGAGCACCACGGTGTCCACGCGCACGGGCTTGTTGTTGTCGTACTCCACCGTCACCTGGCTCTTGGCGTCCGGACGCAGGCCGGGGATGATGTTCTCGCGCCGCACGTGGGCCTGCTGCTCCACCAGGCGGTGGGCCAGCTGGATCGCCAGCGGCATCAGCTCGGGCGTGTCCTTGCAGGCAAAGCCGAACATCATGCCCTGGTCGCCCGCGCCCTCGCGATCAACGCCCATCGCGATGTCGGCGCTCTGCTTGTTCAGCGCCACCAGCACCGCGCAGCTCTCGCTGTCGAACCGCATGTCGCCGGAGGTGTAGCCGATCTCGTTCACCACCCGCCGCACGACCTCGGGGATGTCGACGTACGTCCGCGTCGTCACCTCGCCCGCCACCACCACCAGCCCCGTCGCGCACAGCGTCTCGCACGCCACGCGGCTGAACGGATCGTCCGCGATCATCGCGTCCAGGATCGCGTCGGAGATCTGGTCCGCGACCTTGTCGGGGTGGCCCATCGATACGGATTCGGAAGTGAACAGGCGGGTCATTGGCATGGGAGTATGTCCTTAGGCTGAAAGCCCGGCGATCTTGGGCCGGTTGAGATTGTAGGTGCCGGGACGGCGAGCATCCCGAATCCCCCATCTCCACACCGCCCGCGAGGCACCCCTCACACACACCGAAATTGCCGCCCGAGCCCGCCATGGTGCAATGATGCCCCGACCCATGTTCAGCCGCCGCACAGCCGGAGCAATCCTGATGGCCGCCTCGCACCTGGCGGTCTGGCCGGGGCTGTACATCGTCGGCGCGGTCGCTTTCCTCGCGCAGGTCTCCGGCATCGACACGCTGATCCTGCCGCGAGACCTGCTCACCGCCGCGGCGTTCGCCTTCTGCACCGCCGCCGGCGTGTACCTGCTCGACCGCGTCAAGCTCCGCGATGCCTGGCTCGATCCCGCCGATGCGTACGCCCACCCGCTGCGGTTCAACTTCATCGCGCGCCGCTCCGCCGCGCTCCGCGCCCTGCTCGTCACGCTGCTCGTCGCGGCGACCGCGTTGGGCGCCGCTCTCACGCCGTGGGGCGCGGCGATCCCGATCGTCGCCGCGGTGGGCGTGCTCGCGTACGCCGCCCGCCCCCGCTCCTCGCGCCCGCGTCCCAAGGACGTGCTGCTCGTGAAGAACGCGTACGTCGCGGGCGGCATCACCGGCTTCTCCGCGATTGTCGCTCTCGCTGCGATCGCCGCGCACCCAAACGCTCCCAGCATCCGGGAAGCCGCCGCATCGCACGCCGCGTCACTCATGCTCGCGTGCGCCCACCTGGCGCTGCGGGTCATCGCCGACGCCGTGCTGTGCGACCTGGATGACGAGAGCGCCGACCGCCGCTACGGCACCAGCACACTGCCAACAAATCTGGGGCGAGATCGCGCCTGGAACTTCGCGATGGCCGCCCGTCTCTGTTCGGCCGTGCTCCTCTTGCTCATTCCCGCGCTCCCTCTCATGCCCCGCGTGTCGTGGGCGATCATCACCATCATCTCCTCCATCGCGCTGCGCGTGACCGCGCCCCACCGCGTCCGCGACTGGGTCGACTCACGCCTTCCCTTTGAGGCCGCGATCGTGGCCTGGTGCCTCGTCATCGCGCGACGGTGAGAGTTCGAAACTACTCGGACCCGCGCGACGCTCCCAACCGTGCCCTGCCATATCATCGAATGGGAGGCCCGTGTTCCCAACCGAACAGTTCCTTGCCGCTCGCCGGAGCGTCCACGTGTGGAACTGTCGAACATCCCAGTCGCAGCCGCAGCCAGCCATGACCCAACCGCTTGCTGATATTGTGCACCATGTCGCCACCACGCCGGTGTTGCTGGTCGCCAGCGACTTTGACGGCACGCTGGCCCCACTGGTGGAACTACCGGACACCGCCGCCGCTCACCCCGAAGCGCTCGCCGCGCTCTCACGACTCAGCCGGATACCGCACACGCATGTCGCGATCATCTCCGGCCGCGGCCTCGATGATCTTCGCGCGCGCCTCGCACCCGATCCTTCATGGGAACTCTCGGGAAGTCACGGCGCGGAGATCGCCGGCATCCCCGCGGCACCCCTGAAGCCACTAGACCGCGACCGACTCTCCTTTGTCACCGTCCGTCTCAACCAGATCGCATCACAATGCCCCGGATGCACGGTCGAACTCAAGCCCCGCGGCGTCGCGTTCCACTACCGGGCCGCCCCCGACGCGTCCGCCGCCATCGAAGCCGTCCGCGCGCTCGCCGATCAGTTCCCCGAACTCACGGTGCGCAGAGGCTCCATGGTCATCGAGTTCATGGCCGAGGCCGCCACCAAGGGCCTCGCGCTCGAACGCTTACGCCATCGTGTGGGCGCCTCCGCCGTCATGTTCATCGGCGATGATCTCACCGATGAGCACGCGTTCGTCAGTCTCGGCCACAACGACACCGCCGTCAAAGTCGGCGCCGGAGATTCCGCCGCGATACATCGTCTCCGCGGCACGCCTGACGTTTCGCGTCTGCTTGCTACCTTGGCCGACCAGCGCGAGGCGTGGGCGCGAGATCTCAACCTCACACCAATTTCTTCGCTCTCGGTCCTGTCCGATCAGCGGACAATCGCCTTCGTGACGCCTGCCGCTCGCGTGGTGTGGCTCTGTGTTCCCCGCGTTGATTCACCGCCGATATTCGCGGAGTTGCTCGGCGGCCCCGGCGCCGGCTTCTTCGAAGTGTGCCCCGCGCAGGCAGCTCTCCCGCCCACGCAGTCGTACGACGCCGATTCGTTGGTGCTCAAGACCACGTGGCCGGGTTGCACAGTGACCGACTACCTGGACTGCGGCGCCGGCCGCGCCTTTCAGCGTGCCGGACGGACGGACCTCGTCCGCGTGATCGAAGGCCCGGGCGCGTGCCGCGTGCGGTTCGCGCCGCGCCTGGACTTTGGCCGCGTGGCCACGCGCCTAGCCGTCCGCGAGCACGGGCTGGAAGTGGAGGGCAGTCCGGATCCGATTCTCCTCTACGCGCCGGGCATCGCCTGGCGCATCTCCGCCGACGGCCCGCACCAGACGGCCGAAGCCGACATCACGCCCGACGCCGCGCCCGTCATCCTGGAACTACGCATCGGTTCCGCGAACGACAGACCCCACCCGCACGCCGAGCCACAACGACGCAACCTGACCCAGCGTTATTGGAGCACGTGGGCCGCGACGCTCCGCCTCCCCACCGTGGGCGCCGAGCACGTCCGCCGCAGCGCCTTGCTGCTGCGGGCGTTGGTCTACGGCCCCACGGGCGCCATCGCCGCCGCCGCGACCACCAGCCTGCCAGAGCATCTGGGCGGCAGCCGCAACTGGGATTACCGATACTGCTGGCCCCGCGACGCCGCTATGGCCGCCTCGGCTCTCGTGCGTCTGGGAAACACCGGCACCGCCATGCGCTTGCTTGATTGGCTCGCCCGCGTGCTCGATCAGTGCGAATCCCCCGGCCGCTTGCGGCCGATCTACACGGTCGACGGCCGCGACCTGGGCCCCGAGGCCGAGATCGGCGGGCTCGCCGGGTACGCGCAGAGCCGCCCGGTCCGCATCGGCAACGCCGCCGCGCTGCAGGTGCAGTTGGATGTCTTCGGCCCGATCACGGATCTCATCGCCCTTCTGGCCGAGAGCGGAGCGCCCATCTCGCCCGATCACTGGCGCATGACCCGCGCGATGGTGGAAGCAGTCGAGTCGCGCTGGCAGGAGCCCGACCACGGCATCTGGGAGATCCGCTGCGAGCGCGAGCACCACGTCCACTCCAAGGTCATGTGCTTCCACACCGTCGCCCGCGCCTTGGTGGTGCACGAGTGCGTCATCGGCAGGCCCAACCCCGCGTGGGCCGTCCTCCGCGACCGCATCCGCGACGACGTGCTCGCCAACGGATTCAACACGCAGCTCAACGCGTTCACCGGCGCGTACGGGCACGCCGAACTCGACGCCTCGGCACTCTCGGTGGGCCTCACGGGCCTGCTCGACGCGCACGACCCTCGCTTCATCTCCACCGTCGACGCCGTCAACCGCGGCCTGCGGGAGGGCGGCACGGTCTACCGATACCGCTTCGACGACGGCTTGCCGGGACGCGAAGGCGGGTTCCACCTGTGCACCGGCTGGCTTATCGAGGCGTTGGTCCTCTGCGGCCGGATGAAGGAGGCCGCCGAACTGTTCGAAGAACTGCTTCGGTGCGTCGGACCCACCGGCGTGCTCTCGGAGCAGCACGAACCGCGTTTCAACATCCCCTTGGGGAATGCTCCGCAGGCCTACTCGCACCTCGCGCTGATCAACGCCGCGACTGCTCTCGACCGGTTCGCGGCCGCGAACGACTCAGGTCATTCCTCTCGCGGACGCCCCGGAGATCTCACATGACCACCCCCCCCGTGCGCTTCCGTCTGCCGAGATCCGTCCGACTGGGGATGACGATCGCCTTGCTCGCAGCCCTGGGCACCGGCGCCATCGTCTGGTACCAGGTCAACGAGGAATACCGCACCAGCGTCGAGGACCTGGACCGACGAGCGGGCGTGCTGCTGCACCGCACCACCCCTGCCGCTCGCTCCGCGCTCGAGTTGCCCGACGATCAGATCGCCAAGGCCATGGGTGAGCGGCTCGAAGGGCACTCGCGCCTCCTGGGCTTCGCCCTCTTCCGGCCCGACGGCAGATACGTCGCCGGCGGTGAGGCCGTGGCCGATCTGGAATCCACCATCGCCCCGATCGTGGCGCGGATCCACACTGGCGAGCCCGAGGTGCGCGAGGTGGTCAGGAGCGTGTCGGGGACCACGCACGTGCTGGCCTCGATGATCGCCGCGCCCGACGGCGCGCACACCGGCACGCTGGTGGTGCTGCACGATGCGCTCTACCTGGAAGACCGGCTCACCCGCGGCATGGTGCGGGGCCTCGCCCTGGCGCTCTCGGTCGCCGGCGTGCTGTTCGTGCTCACCTCCGGGCTCGCGTGGGCGCTCTTCGAGCGCCCCATGCACGCCCTGGCGGAATGGATGCGCAAGCTCCGCTTCGGCGGCACCCAGGCGGCGCCACCCCCGGGACTTCCGCTCCGCCGGCTCGAAGACGAGAGCGCCCACCTGGCCGCCTCGTTCCGCGCCGCCCGCAGCCAGGAGCGCGAGTCCGCCGACACGCTCACCCGGTCCGACAAAACCTGGACGCGCGAACGCCTGCGTGCCCACGCGCGGTCGGCGCTGGGTGATACAACGCTCGTGGTGGTGAGCAATCGCGAGCCGTACATGCACCAGTTTGCCGACGGCCGGCCCAAGCTCGTGCGACCGGCCAGCGGGCTGGTCACCGGCCTGGACCCGGTGCTGCAGGCCTGCGGCGGGCTGTGGGTCGCCCACGGCGCGGGTGACGCCGATCGCGCCACGGTCGACGCCAACGCGTGCGTCTCGGTCCCTCCCGACGATCCCCGCTACACGCTGCGGCGCGTCTGGATCACCAAGGAGGAAGAAGAGGGCTACTACTACGGATTCTCCAACGAGGGCCTCTGGCCGCTCTGCCACCTCACCCACGAGCGCCCCATCTTCCGCGCCTCGGACTGGGACCAGTACGTCAACGCCAACCAGCGCTTCGCGGACGCCGTGCTCAACGAAGTCGGCGCCGAGTCCGCCGTCGTCATGGTCCAGGACTACCAGGTCGCGCTCGTGCCCGCCATGATCAAGCAGCGCCGGCCGGATCTACGCGTCGGCCTCTTCTGGCACATCCCTTGGCCCAATCCCGAAGCCTTCCGCATCTGTCCCTTCCGTGCCGAGGTGCTCCAGGGCATGCTCGGCGCGGACCTCATCGGCTTCCACCTTCAGCAGCACTGCAACAACTTCCTCGACACCGTCGACCGCATGGTGGAGGCCAAGCTCGACTGGGACCGCTTCAGCGTCGAGCTCCGCGGCAGCACAACGCTGGTCCGGCCCTTCCCCATCAGCGTCCAGCCCTGGTCGGAAAAGCACGTCGCCTCGGGAGATGAGCTTGCTGCCCGGAGCGAATCGCTGCGTCACAAGTTCTCTCTCGCCAACGTACCCATCGCTGTTGGTGTCGACCGCATTGACTACACCAAGGGGATCGCCGAGCGCTTCCGCGCCATCGAACGGTTCTTTGAGCGCTGCCCGCAGCACCGCGGTCAGTTCTCCTTCGTGCAGTTGGGCGCGCCAAGCCGCACCCACATTCCCCGCTACCGCGACCTGGTCACCGAGCTCGAAACCCTGGCGGACGCCATCAACTGGCGATTCAAGGCCGACAACCAGGGCTGGAAGCCGATCCACTTCCTCGTCGCTCACCACGACGAGATGACCGTCCACGCCTTCCTCAAGATGGCCAGCGTCTGCATCGTCAGTTCTCTGCACGACGGCATGAACCTGGTCGCCAAGGAGTTCATCGCCGCGCAGGGAGAGCCCACCCCCACCGGCGCCGACGGCGACGGCGTGCTCATCCTCTCCGAGTTTGCCGGCGCCGCCCGCGACCTGCCCGACGCCCTCATCATCAACCCGTACGACACCGAGGAGTTCGCGGAGGCGATCCGCATCGCCGTTGAGATGCCCGGAGAAGAACGCCGCGCCCGCATGTCGCGGCTGTACCAGCAGGTCTCGGAACACAACATCTACCGCTGGGCCGCCGAGTTTCTGACCGCGCTCACGCAAGCGAAGACCAACCCCTCGCCCAAACCCGTTGAGCCCGCCACGCGGGCCTGATGGTGTCGGAGCGTCCGCGCGAGAGCTTGGAACGGTTGCTAAGCAGATCGGGGAGGTCTCGCTTTAGGCCAAGAGTTGGCCGAAAATAGAGGCGTCCTCGGTACAGAACCGTAGAGATCTTTCCTATGGCGACGACCTCGTGCGCACGTGACGACGCTCGCAATCCGCGCGAGGCTCTTTAGACACTGGGAACATCCGCGTGATGGCTACCGGTATTCGCTGCGCCACTCCGGCGGGCGTCCGTGCCCGCCGATTCTGCTTCACGCACCAACATCTGATGACTCTCAAAAAGTGGAGTCACCTCGCGAAAACCCGCGGAGCTTTCACGGCCCCCACGAAGTTACGACGGCTTCCCTCCGTCACCCGCTCTCACATACTCCGGATCGCCCCTGATCACGACCTTGAGCGAGTCAATCAACGCTGGATTTGCGGTCCCGGCATCCTTCGGCTGCACCTCCACCGTCACGGCATAAGGGGGGAGTGGCTTGGCGGCCGAGGAACTTCCCGACCCGCCGTTAGAGCTATTGGCCTGTTGCAGGCGAACCTCCAGCACGTTCAGGAACCAGCCAGGGAAGAGCGCGGCTAGCAGCGTCAGCAATGAGATGATCGCCGCTTTGTTGGCATAATCGTCGGGGCTGGTGATGGACAGGCCTGACTTGGTGATCACCGTCGCGCCGCCCACGATCGCGACATACATCGTGAAGCCCAACCCAACACCCACCACGAGGCTGCCCGTGACCGAGTGCAGCATGCGCCCCCCGCCCCTCGTTCCTTGGCCCGGATTGTTCGATCGGCGCAGCGCCACAACGGTGTAGTTGACGAGCGAGCCGAGCGTTGCCGAAAGCCAGGTCAGCAAGAGCAGATTCGTGTACGGGTAGCCCATGAACCCGAAGATCCACGACCACACTAACACCCCAAGATCAGAAGTGACCCCGATCACCTGCAGGAACAGCTTGATTCTCGCGATGTTGACCGAATCCGGCTCCTGCTTGTTCGCTGGAATCTCCGGGATCGGTTGAATCGCAAAGTTGCTGTTCTTAAGCACGCCGGACTCCGGATCGGGCGGCCCCTCCGGAGTCGTAATGACTGACGGAACTGGTGGAACCGGCGCAGGCACTTTCACCGAGACTAGATTCACCATCTGCCGGAACGGAAGGCTGTTGAGGCATACGCCGTTGAAGAAAACAACCCCCCAACCCAACAGCACGAGCACTGCCAACGCGATTACGAAGATGCTCTTGCCCATTTTGATGCGACCATCCTCCTTTAGAAGTCCGCTGGATTGGGAGTTGGATCTCCCCGATGAACCCCCACCACCACTTCCGCCACTTGTAGACGAGCCACTCCCGCCTCCCCCGGCATGACCACCACCTCCAGTTGCGCCCGCCTGCGGCCTGGTGTCGATCGATCTAAGTTCACTCATGATGTGTGCCTCCCAGTTGAATCCTTCGGCGAAGAAATCGCCGCTCGCAGAAGTGCCGTCGAGACGAGACGGCAGCCCTGAGATAGACAGGCACGTTGGCCCGCGCGCGCCACACCGTCATTTTTCGCCTGGGCTCACGTGCCCTCGATATTTCAATCAGTCCGTTGCGAATTGGAGACTTGTCGCCTCTCGCGAATTTGTCGCCTCCCTACCGTTCGTCCATGACCGCCACGGCCCAGTTCACCCCGAACGACGTGCCTGTCGTTGTCTTAGGCGCCGGCGCCACCAAGGCCTGCGGCGGCCCGCTCACCGCCGAGATTCTCCCGCAGGCGTTCTCGCTCTCCCTGCGGCACCCCGACCTGCTTGAGCCTCTGAACCGCCTGCTGGTAGAGAAGTTCCGAGTGCCCGCCGACCGGCACCAGCGGCGCCCCAAGGACTATCCCCCGCTCCCGCTCGTGCTCACGCTGCTCGACATGGCCGTCGATCGCCGCCACAGCCTGGGCCCCACCTGGACCACCGCCGACATCCGCGCCGCCCGCGAGAGCGCCGAGTACGCCGTCTTCGGCGTGATCGAGGTGATGCTCGAGGGACCGGGCAATCTCGCGCCCCACGAGAGCATCCTGCGGCACCTGGCCGCCCGCACCGGCAGGCCGCCTACGGTCATCTCCCTCAACTACGACGTGCTGGTCGACAACGCCATGATCTCCGCGGGCGAGGGCCAGTACCCCGACTACGCCTGCGACGTCGCCACCCGCGCCTACCGCGAGAGCGGCAAGTGGGGCGAACTGCTCAAGATCCACGGTTCGCTCAACTGGCTCTACTGCCCCAACTGCCACCGGCTCGACATGGGCATCGGCCGCAGCGGCTACACCTACAAGATCGCCCGCAACACCTTTGATGTGCCCGAGTACGACGCCAGCTACGAACGCCGACGCGAGACCAAGTGCCGCGACTGCGCCACCCCGCCGCGGCCGGTGATGATCACCCCCACCACCCTCAAGGACTACCGCAACCCACACATCTCCGCCGTGTGGTATAGGGCCCTGCGCGTACTGCGCGAAGCCACTCGCGTCGTCTTCATCGGCTACAGCCTTCCGTGGGACGACACCGACGTCATCTACCTTCTCAAGCGCGGCCTCAACGAACTCCCCGCCGACAAGATCACCATCGTCGAGCACGGATCGGCCGCCAAGCCCGGCAAGCCGCTGGAAGAGAGCGATGTGGGCGAGCGCTATCAAGCCATCTTCGGGCGCGAGGTCGATTATCAACCCATCGGTTTCGTCGATTGGCTCCATTCGATCGACGCGATGTGATGCCGGCGGGCGTCGGCCATCGGTCAATTCCGAAGAGGGACGTCAAACAACCCACTTCGGCACGGGTATCGCCGCGGCGCCCCGGGCGGAACTTCTCGCCGGCGCCACGGCGACCGTGCTCATTCGCGATTTGCCGGTTCGCCCCTTTTTCCCCCTCCCGGTTTTCCCTACCCTCCCCGCATGGCCCGCACCAAGCCCCTCACCTACGCCGGCGCCGGCGTCGACATCGACAAGAAAGACGCCTTCACCGAATCCCTTGATTCGCTCATGCGCCGCACGTTCTCGCCCCGGGTCATCAGCAACCCCGGCGGCTTCGCGGGCCTCTTCCGCCTTGATTACAACCAGCGCCTCTTCCGCCGCAACTACAAAGACCCTGTCCTGGTTGCCTGCTGCGACGGCGTGGGCACCAAGATCAAACTCGCCGCGGAGCTGGGCGTCTTCGACACCGTGGGCATCGACCTGGTCGCGATGAACGTCAACGACCTGGTCGTGCAGGGCGCTGAGCCCCTGTTCTTCCTGGACTACATCGCCACCCCCGTCGTCGATACGGCCATGCTCCACGCCCTGGTCACCGGCGTGGCCGACGGCTGCCGCCGCAGCGGCTGCGCCCTCATCGGCGGCGAGACCGCCAACATGCCCGATGTCTACGCCAAGGGTGACTTCGACCTCGCCGGCTTCTGCGTGGGCGTCGTGGAGTTGAAGCGCGTCCAGAAGCCCGCCCGAGTCCGTGCGGGCGATGTCATCCTGGGCCTGGCCAGCGACGGCATCCATAGCAACGGCTACACGCTTGTCCGCGACGTGGTGAAGCAGGCCGGCCTCGACCTGTCGAAGGTCTACGACGAACTCAACCCCGCCCCCAAGGCCAAGGGCCGCCGCAAGGCCGCGCCGGTGACTCCCAAGACCCTCGGGCAGGTCCTGCTGACCCCCACGCGCCTGTACGCCGACCCCATCGTCCGCCTGCTGCGATCCTACAAGGTCAAGAACCCCATCACCGGTATGGCCCACATCACCGGCTCGGGGATCGGCGGCAATCTCTGCCGCGCCCTGCCGCCCACGCTCGACGCCAAGATCGACCTGACCAGTTGGGAGCGCCCGCCGATCTTCAACTTCCTCCAGCAGCACGGCAACATCGACGAGGAAGAGATGTACCGCGTCTTCAACCTGGGCATCGGCTACTGCGTCATCGTTTCGCCGACCTTCGCCGACTCCGTGGCCGAGCAGCTCACCAAACTCGGAGAGCGCGTCTTCCGCATCGGCACGGTGGTGAAAGGCACGGGGATCGTCCGCAAGTAGATTGGCCGTTCCGGCCATTCTTCCCTTCTGCCTCACTCTCAACTCCCCCATCCCCGCCCAAAACCCCACCGTCAAGCAGGGAACCCCGCCTTCCACCCGCATAGAATCGCTCCTTGCGGCGAAGTTGGGGCTCGCCCCCGCACCGCCGCACGGGCTCGGGTCCGATGACCCCATCCCCGCCCGATCCGCGGCATGCCGTGCAGCCCACAAAGCCGCCGCCTCCGCCGCCGATGCTCACAGTTTTCCCGGAGTTTTCCAAGTGTCCACCCTCACCGCCGAAGCACGTCCCTCGCTCAGCAAACTCGCCTCCTTCGGCGGCACGCCCGTGAGCACCAAGCCCGTCCCGTTCATGTCCACCGCCCTCACCGAGGCCGACATCAACGCCGTCAACGCCGTGCTCAAGTCCGGGATGCTCCGCGCCGCCTCCAAGTGTCTCGAGTTCGAGCAGCGCTGGGCCGCCATGACCGGCGCCAAGCACGCCCTCACCTGCGCCAACGGCACCGTCGCCCTCCAACTCGCGTACGAGCCCCTCATCAAGCCCGGCGATGAAGTCCTCGTTCCCGCCTGGTCGTACATCGCCACCGTCTCCATGGTCGTCGCCCGCGGCGGCATCCCCGTCTTTGTCGACGCCCTTCCCGACACCATGCAGGTGGACCCCAAGGACCTGGCCCACAAGGTCACGCCCCGCACCACCGCCATCGCCGTCACCCACCTCTACGGCACCCCTGTTGATATCGACGCCGTGCAGGCCGTCGCCGAGAAGCACAACCTGATGGTCATCTACGACGCGGCTCAGGCCCACCTGGCCACGTACAAGGGCCGCGGCCTGGGCGAGTTCGGCGACGCCGTGACCTACTCGCTGTACGCCACCAAGAACCTCGCTACCGGCGAGGGCGGTCTGGTCACTTGCAACGACGACGGACTGGCCCGCGAGATCTCCCTGCTCCGGTCCCACGGCGAAACAGAGAAGTACCTGCACGAGAGCATCGGGTACAACTACCGCCTCAACGACATGGCCGGGGCCATCGGCTGCTCGCGCCTGGACCGCCTGCCCGAGCAGACCAAGCAGCGCCAGACCAACGCCCTGCGCTACAACGCCATTATCAAGAAGGTGACCGGCCTCACGCCCCCCGCCGTCACCCCCGGCGCCGAGAGCGTCTGGCACCTCTACGTGGTCCAGATGGACACCAAGCGTTTCGCCTGCACCCGCGATGAGTTCTGCAACGCCCTCAAGGCCGAGGGCGTCCCCACCGCCGTGCACTACCCCCGCAGCCTGCCCCAGCAGCCCGCGCTGGGCGACTTCGCCAACGACGACACCCCCGTCGCCGATGCACTGGCCACCCGGGTCTTCGCGCTGCCCATGCACCACGACCTCACCGATGAGCACTTCCGCATCGTCGAGGAAGCCCTCACCAAGGTCGCGCAGGCGTACCGCGTCTGACGCCCCGGGTTGTTCCGCTCCCACATCTTCTGTATCGTTCCACCATGGCCAATCGCCGACGACCGCTCCTGACGCTCGTCGCCGCCTGCTTCTCTGCGCTGTGCGGCTGTTCCTACACGCGCACGCCCGCCCAGCCCGCGCCGGGAACTTCCGCGCTTCGCGAATCACCCCCGCCCAAGTGGCCGCGCAACTGGACGCAGGAACTTCCCCGCGCCACGCTGCCGCCCATGCGGTTCAACATCCGCAACAACGACGGCACCTCCACCGAGTTTGAAGCCGCCGCGACCGAACGCACCGAACCCTTGGGCGGCGGCTGGATCGTCGCCACCGAAGGCCAGGTCTACAGCGCCGGCGGCACGCCCGCCGACTACGAATCCTTCGACTATTACGCTTGGCGCGAACGCCCCGCGCCCCTGGACGACACCGGCAACACCGACCCCTGGAGCCGCCTGCACGCCATGCGCGCCTCGGCGCCGTACCACATGGCCTTCACGCTCCGCCTGCCCGCCAACCGCCCCATCCGCGGCCTGGTCATGCACCAGTGGGGCCTCGCGGGGTACCGATTCGAGAAGGGGCTGGTCGAAGAGTTCCTCGGCCGCGGCTGGGCGGTCCTCAACCCCAACGGCCTCACGTGGCGCCGGCCCGGCGCACTCACCATCGCGCCGGATTCGCCCCAATCCAGCATCGCACCCAGCGCTCAGCCTTCCGCCGAGGTCACTCCCGCGGCGTTCGCCCAGGCCACCGCCGCCCTCGCCGCCTCCGAGTTCGATGACGCCCTGGGCCAGTACGCCCTGGCCAACGAAGCCGCGTTGCTCTTCGTCCGCGAACGCCACCCTGAGATTCCCGAGCACCCGCTCGTGCTCATCGGCTGCAGTTTCGGCGGCATCAACTCCCCGGCCGTCGCCGCACGCCTCGGCGACCGCCTCGACGCCTCCGTGCTCGTGGGCGCTGGCGCCAACTTCCTCGAGATCGCCGGCAATGAGTGGATGGATTACTACTACTCGCGCATCCGCGGCCGCAACTCCACCGAGCTCCACGTTCCCGCCACGCTCCGCCCCACCATCCTTGCCGGTTACCTCGAACGCTCCACCCTTGACCCGTTCCACACCGCCACGGCGATGATCGGCAAGCCCGTGCTCATGCTCCACGCCAAAGGCGACATGATCGTCCCGGCCAGGAACGGCGACTTGCTCTGGGAACAACTCGGCCGCCCCGAACGCTGGACCGGCAACTTCGGCCACCTGCTCATGTTCGCGACGCTCTCGGGCCAGAAGGAAGCCATCGCCGACTGGGTCGAACGCGCCACCCAGCCCGATGCACGCCCGCGCTAAATACCGCTGCCCGCACAATTGTCCAATCAGACACCGAATCCAGGCGGATTCTCGACTCCTTTTTCCTCCAATTCCTCGCGCGCTACAAGGCCGCGGCACGCCCAAACCGCCTATCCTTGTCCCCCCCTTCTCTCGAATAAGTTAGCGATTTGATAGGGGCCTTGAGCAGCGGTTGCTTCCAGCGTTGAACGACGCACTCGTATCACAGGATTTCGACATGCCTACCACCGGCGAGATCACCCAAGTCATCGGCTCCACCTTTGACGCTCAGTTCCCCTCGGATCAACTCCCGGACATTTACAACGCCCTGGAAGTCAAGGGCCAGACCCGCGGCGGCACCATCGACCTGATCGGTGAAGTGCAGCAGCACCTGGGCGGCGGCCGCGTCCGCGCCGTCGCGCTGGGTTCCACCGACGGTCTCTCCCGCGGCATGTCCTGCGTCGACACCGGCGGCCCGGTGTCCGTCCCCGTCGGCGAGGCCGTGCTCGGCCGCGTGTTCAACCTTCTGGGCAACCCCATCGACAAGGGCGGACCCGTCAACGCCACCAAGCGTTCGCCCATCCACAAGGCCCCGCCGCAGTTCGCCCAGCTCAACCCCAACACCGAAATCCTCCCCACCGGCATCAAGGTCATCGACCTCATGTGCCCCTTCGTCCGCGGCGGCAAGATCGGTCTGTTCGGCGGTGCAGGCGTCGGCAAGACCGTCGTCATCCAGGAGATGATCGCCCGCGTCGCCAAGAACTTCGGCGGTTACTCCGTGTTCGCCGGCGTGGGCGAGCGCACCCGCGAAGGCAACGACCTCTGGCGTGAAATGAAGGAAGCCGAGTACACCGACGCCAACGGCAAGAAGGCGCACGTGCTCGACAAGGTCGCGATGGTGTTCGGCCAGATGAACGAGCCCCCGGGCGCCCGCCTCCGCGTCGCCCTCTCGGCCCTCACCATGGCCGAAGACTTCCGCGACGCCTCGGGCAAGGAAACCCTGATGTTCGTGGACAACGTCTTCCGCTTCACGCAGGCGGGTTCCGAAGTGTCCGCTCTGCTGGGCCGCATGCCCAGCGCCGTGGGTTACCAGCCCACCCTCTCGACCGAAATGGGTCAGCTCCAGGAGCGCATCACCTCCACCAGCAAGGGCGCCATCACCTCGGTGCAGGCCATCTACGTCCCCGCCGACGACCTCACCGACCCCGCCCCCAGCACGACCTTCGCCCACTTGGACGCCTTCATCGTGCTCGCTCGCGGCATCGCCGAGAAGGGCATCTACCCCGCCGTCGATCCGCTCGCCTCCACCTCCCGAATCCTCGATCCCAACATCATCGGCGAGCGGCACTACCGCGTCGCCCGCCGCGTGCAGGGCATCCTCCAGCGGTACAAGGACCTCCAGGACATCATCGCCATCCTCGGCGTCGATGAACTCTCCGAAGAGGACAAGCGCACCGTCGGTCGCGCCCGCAAGATCGAGCGCTTCCTCTCCCAGCCCTTCCACGTCGCCGAGCAGTTCACCGGCTTCAAGGGCGTCGATAGCCCCCTGGAGCAGACCATCGACTCCTTCGAGCGTCTGTGCGAGGGCGAAGGCGACACCCTCCCCGAAGGCGCCTTCATGTACGTCGGCACCCTCGACGACGCCAAGGCCAAGGCCGCGAAGATGGCCGCGGGTTAAGTTGGCCTGAGCCTGCCGCTCGAACCTGTCCGAAGATCCAAAGCCCAGCCTCGCCAGAGGCTGGGTTTTTTCGTGGCTTGGGCCTCCGGCCCGTTCTTCTCTTCCTCTATTTCGCCAATTCCCCGGCGCGATCGCCACCCAACCCGCCGCGGCCTCCACGCCCAGCGTGTGGTCGCTGGAGCAGGAGTGCAACGCCGCGCAGGTCTCGCCGGTACTCCGCACCATGAACTTGTTCGATTGCCCGGTCAGTGCCTGCATAGCGGCGCCGCCGCGCGGGCTGATCGTGGCGGAAGTCGTCACGCGTTGCATCCAATCGCTGTAGGACAGGCCGAACGCGGCCGCGGAGAGAGAGACATGAACCAGAATCAACGCATCCGTGTACTTGCGTGGGCCGTGGGCTTGGTCGGCGGGTGCGTTGCGCCCCTCGCCCACGCCTCCGACCTGCTGGTCAGCAGCTTCTTCGCCAACGCCGTCGGGCGGTACGACGCCGCGACGGGCGCCCCCAACGGCTCGCTCTCGGGCGGATCGCTCCAAGGCCCTCTGTGCACCCGCCTGGGCCCCGACGGCTTGCTGTACGTCGCCAGCGAGGGCACCAACTCCGTGTTGCGGTACAACCCCTCGACGCTCCAGTACCTGGACACCATCGTCCCTTCCGGCCGCGGCGGGCTGAGCGGCCCCACCGGCCTCACCTGGGACACCTCCGGCAATCTCCTGGTCTCGAGCTTCAACTCCGACTCCGTGCTCAAGTACGACGGCCGCACCGGCGCCTTCCTGAGCACATTCGTCACCGCCGCGTCGGGCGGGCTCGATGGCCCCGACAACGGCACGACCATCGGCCCCGACGGGAACTTGTACGTGCCCAGCTACTGGGGCAACAGGATCCTGCGGTACAACGGGCAGACCGGCGCGTTCATGGGCATCTTCATCTCCAGCATCGGCCGCCCCCGGGTGCTCGAGTTCCGCGCCGGCTCACTCTACATCACCACCGAGACCAGCAACAGCGTCCGCAAGTACAACGCCACCACCGGCGCATTCCAATCGAACTTCGTGGCCCCCAACTCCGGCGGGCTCACGACGCCGGTGGGCATGGCCTTCGGCGATGACGGGTTCCTCTACGTGGGCTCCACCGGCAACGGACGCGTGCTCAAGTACAACGGCGCCACGGGCGCCTTCGTCGGCGTCGCCCTGGGCTCGGCCCAAACCCCCATCGATGCCCCCGCGTTCATCTCCAACATCCCCGCCCCCGGCGCCGCTCTGGTGCCGCTCGCGGGTGTGGCCATGATCGGGGTGTCGCGGCGGCGGCGGGCGTAATCAAGGACCAGCCCCGCACACCCACGCACCGGGGTTTCCCTAGGTCGTATTCTCAGACCTTGCTTTTGCGCCGTGAACAACGGCTTTGAACCCTCTATCCCCTATCATGCGTTTCGTTCGAAGCTGGGAAGGATTCTCTGTTCAAAGAGTGCGGCGCCTCTTCATCGCTCCTCGCCTGAAGCCTTGAAGTACGCGGCGGCCCGCCTCAACTGGTTCCGGGTTGTTTCCGGCCGCGCACATTCGTCCGCGGCCGCGTGTTCTGCGCCGCTCCCGCGACGCGCCTGAGGGGTCCGTATGAACAAGTCGTTCTTGCGTGGGGTTCGTTGTCTCGTGACCTTGTGCGGCAAGGCCGCCGGGGGGCTCTCCGCCCGCATGCTCGGCGGGCGCGACCACCGCCGCGCACTGGTCATCGACGCCCTTGAGCCGCGTCTATGCCTCTCGACCGTCAACTGGACCGGGGCCGCGGGCGACAACCTCTGGCACACCGCAGGCAACTGGGATCTGGGCGTCCCCACGATCAACGACGATGCGGTCATCAACGTCGCCGCGAACCCCACCATCGTGTTCAACTCCACCTCCGGCACGCGCAGCGTCCGGTCGGTCACCTCGAGCGAGACCCTGAACATCCAGGGAGGGTCGCTCACCATCACCAACCCCTCGACCTTCAACGCGCCGTTGCTCCTGTCCGGCGGCACGCTGAGCGGCTCGCTCACGCTCGCCGGTTCGGGCCACACGCTCACCTCCGGAACACTCAACGGCGCGACGATCAACGGCGACTTCACCGTGAACTCCAACGCGCTGCTGAGCATCACCAACGGCCTCACGCTCAACGGCGCGGCGACACTCGGCGACGCCACCAGTTTCGGAGTCATCAACTTCGCGAGCACACAGACCCTTGGCGGCAACGCCACGATCACCTTCGGCAGCGTCAACCTCAACAACGGCCTGCGCGTCTCTACTTCCGCAGCGGCCCTGACACTGGCTTCCACCGTCACCGTCCAGGGCCAATCCGGCTTCGTCGGCTACCGAGGAACGTTCGGCGGTCCCACCAATGTCGCCGTCATCAACCAGGGCATCATCCAGACCACCTCCGGTGTGATCAACATCCAGGGCGATGGCGTCCGGAACGAAGGCGCGATCCGCGCCCTGGGCACCGGCACAATCTCCCTGCAAGGGTCCGCCTGGCGCAACATCGCCAGCGGCGTCAACGGAGTCTTTTACGCCGACACGGGCTCCTCCATCGAGCACTTTGCTTCATTCTCAACAGTTGGCGACACCGTCGTACTCGCCGGCCCGGGCATCCACAATCTGTACGGCACGTTCACCGGAGTCACGATCAAGCCGCAGAGCACACAGGCCATCTTCCGCGGTGCCACCCTGGACAACGTCACCCTCTGGGGCAACGCCACCGTCCCCAACGGCACCTCGATCTACATCCGCAACGGGCTCACGCTGATCAACAACTCCACTCTCACCATCGCGTCCACCGGCAACTCGACCTCCATCTACTTCTACGGCGGCGCGCAGAACCTCGGCGGTTCCGGCTCCGTCGTGCTGGGCGGCACCGGTTCGGCCAACTTCATCTACCTCGGTTACAGCAGTGCCGCCACGACACTGACCGTCGGGCCGGGCGTCACCATCCGAGGTAACGGCGGCGTGTATTACGCGAGCTACGCGAGTTCGGTCGTGAACCAGGGCCTGATCGATTCCAACACCCCCGGTGGCTCACTGTCCGTCAACCCGGGACTCAACTTGACGAACACCGGCGCCGTCCACGCCGCCGCGGGAACCGTGATATACGTGTACGGGAACGTCACCAATCAGGCCTCCGCGGTCTGGAGCGCCGACGGCGGCGCGATCGTGCAGCTAAGCGCCACGGTCAACAACGCCGGGGCGACCTTCACCTTCTCCGGCACCGGCGGCGAACTCTGGTTGTACGGCACGCTCCAGGGCGGCACGCTCGCCTCTGCCAACTCGCAATCGCTCCTGCGGCTGCGAAGCGCCACGCTCGACGCCGTCACCCTCGCGAGCAACGCCACGGTGCTCAACGCCGACGCCGTATACATCCGCAACGGGCTGACCTTCTCCAACAGCGCCGCCCTCACGCTCGCCTCCACGGGCAACAGCACGAACATGTACTTCTACGGCGGCGCCCAGACTCTCGGCGGCGCCGGTTCGGTCGTTCTAGCGGGCACCGCTCCCGCCGACAACATCTATCTCGGCTACAGCAACGCCGCCACCACGCTCACCATCGCCGGCGGCGTTTCGATCATCGGCTGGGGCAACATCGCGTACGCGAGCTACGCCAGCGCCCTCCTGAATCAAGGCCTGATCGACTCCACCGTCGCCGCCAACTCCATCTCCATCAACCCCGGACTGAACTTCACCAGCACGGGCACCGTCCACGCCTCAGCAGGATCGGCGATGTACGTGTACGGCAACGTCAACAACCAGACCAACGCCGTCTGGAGCGCCGACAGCGGCGCGATCGTGCAGTTCAACGCCACGGTCAACAACTCCGCCGCGACCTTCACCTTCTCCGGCACCGGCGGCGAGCTCTGGCTGTACGGCACGCTCCAAGGCGGCACGCTCGCCTCCGCCAACGCGCAGTCGCTCCTGCGGCTGCGAAACCTCACGCTCGACGCCGTCACCCTCGCCAGCAACGCCACGGTACTCAACGCCGACGCGATCTACATCCGCAACGGCCTCACGCTGATCAACAACGCCGCGCTCACGCTCGCCTCCGCCGGCAACTCCACCAACATGTACTTCTACGGCGGCGTGCAGAGCCTCGGCGGCTCCGGCTCCATCGTTTTCGGCGGCACGGGCACTGCCAACAACATCTATATGGGCTACAGCAACGCCGCCACCACGCTCACCATCACCGGCGGGGTATCGATCACCGGCAAGGGCGTCATCTCCTACGCGAGCTACGCCAGCACGCTCCTGAACCTCGGTCTGATCGACTCCACCGCCGCGGCCAACTCGATCACCATCAACCCCGGGCTGAGCTTCACCAATACCGGCACAGTACACGCCGCGGCGGGATCCGTGATGTACGTGTACGGCAATGTCACCGGGCACTCCTCCGGCATCTGGCGTGCCGACGGCGGCGCGATCCTCCAGTTGAACGCCACGGTCAACAACGCCGGCGCCACCTTCACCTTCTCGGGCACCGGTGGTGAACTCTGGCTGTACGGCTCGTTCCAGGGCGGCACGCTCGCGTCAGCGAACGCCCAATCGCTCCTGCGGCTGCGTGGGGTCACCCTCGACGGTGTCATCCTCGCCAGCGACGCCACCGTCAGCAACGCGGACTCGATCTACATCCGCAACGGGCTCTCGCTGATCAACAACGCCGCGCTCACGCTCGCCTCCGTCGGCAACTCCACCACCATGTACTTCTACGGCGGCGCCCAGGCGCTCGGCGGTTCCGGCTCCATCGTCTTCGCGGGCACCAGTTCCGCCAACTACATCTACCTCGGCTACAGCAACGCCGCCACCGCCCTCACCATCGCTCCCGGAATCACCCTCCGCGGCAGCGGCGCACTCTCCTACTCCAGCTACGCGAGCACCCTGGTCAACCAAGGTCTCATCCGCGCCGACGTGGCGAACAACTCGCTCACCGTCTCCCCCGGCTCATCCTTCATCAACGCGAGCACCATGCTCGCCACCAACAACGCCACGCTGTCCATCGGCACCGACGGCCTCTCGACGGGCACGATCACCGTCGACGCCACCGGCACCTTCTCCGGCACGTACCGCTCGGGCACCATCAGCGTCGCCCCCGGCGGCAGCATCAGCAATGCCACGCTCGACGGCGTCACCCTCGTCGGCGATGCCACGATCCCCAACAACACCTCAAGCTATGTCCGTAACGGCCTGACGCTCGCCAACAACGCCACCCTCACCCTGGCCAGCGTCGGAAACGCTACCAATCTTTTCTTCTACGGCGGAACCCAGTCCATCAACGGCTCCGGCTCGGTTGTCTTCGGCGGCGCCAGCTCCGCCAACTTCATCCAACTGGGTTACAACAACTCCAGCACCACGCTCACCGTCGCAAACGGCATCACGATCCGGGGCAGGGGCGGCATCTTCTACTACAGCTATCTCAGCTCGCTCATCAACCAGGGCCTGATCCTCGCCGACGCCGACACCCTGATCGTCGCTCCGGGATCGACCTTCATCAACGCGGGCTCCATGCTCGCCACCAACAACGCCACGCTCTCCATCAGCACCGACGGTCTCTCGACGGGCACCATCACCGTCGACGCCACCGGCACCTTCTCCGGCACGTACCGCTCAGGCACCATCAGCGTCGCCCCCGGCGGCCGGCTCACCACCGCCATGCTCGACGCCGTCACCCTCACCGGCGACGCAACCATCCCCAACAACACATCGAGCTTCATCCGCAACGGTCTGACGCTCTCGAACAACGCCACGCTCACCCTGGCCAGCGTCGGAAACGCCACCAACCTCTACTTCTACGGCGGAACGCAATCCATCAACGGCTCCGGCTCCATCATCCTCGGCGGCACCAGTTCCGCCAACAGCCTGTACCTCGGCTACAACAACTCCGGAACCACGCTCACCGTCACCCCCGGCATCACAATCCGCGGCGACGGTTCCATCTCCTACTACAACTACGCCAGCTCCCTGATCAATCAAGGCACCCTCCGCGCCGACACGCCCAACAACCCCCTCACCATCGCTCCCGGCGCTTCGTTCGTGAACGCCGGCACCATGCTCGCCACCAACAACGCCACGCTCTCCATCGGCACCGACGGCCTCTCGACGGGCACGATCACCGTCGACGCCACCGGGACCTTCTCCGGCACTTACCGCGCCGGCACCATCAGCGTCACCACCGGCGGGCGCCTCAGCAACGCCACGCTCGACGCCGTCTCGATCACCGGCGATGCACTCATCCCCAACAACTCCTCGATCTACATCCGCAACGGCCTGACGCTGCTCAACAACGCCACGATCACGCTCGCCTCCGTCGGCAACGCCACCACCATGTACTTCTACGGCGGCGCCCAGACTTTGAGCGGGTCTGGCTCGATCGTCTTCGGCGGCACGAGCACCGCCAACAACATCTATCTCGGTTATAGCAACTCCTCCACCACCCTCACCGTCGCTCCCGGCATCACCATCCGAGGAAAAGGCGGCATTTCCTACTACAACTACCTCAGCACCCTCATCAACCAGGGCACCATCTCCGCCGACTCCCCCAACAACGCCCTCGCCATCTCCCCCGGCGCTTCCATCACCAACCAGGGCACCCTCTCCGCCACCCCCTCCTCCACGCTCAACACCGGCCCGCTCACACTCACGCCCACCAGCATCATCTCCACCACCCTCGCCGGCACCGCGAACTCCCAAATCGGCCGCTTCGTCATCGGCGGCGCGGCCACGCTGGCCGGTCGCCTGAGCGTCTCGCTCGCGCCCGGCTTTGTCCCCGCCGTCGGCAACGTCTTCCGCGTGATGGACTACTCCTCGTTCTCCGGCCAGTTCACCGACTACCTCGGCCTGGTCCTCCCCGGCGGCACGCTCGAGCCGAGCCCCAACCTCAACAACTTCTCCCTCACCACCACCGGCAACAACACCCAGCAACCCGACCTGCGTATCACCGGCATCTCCGTCAATCCCCCCTCACCGCAGTCCGGGCAGACCATCACGATCAACTGGTCCGATTTCAACGCCGGCATCGCCGCGGCGGGCAGTTCCTGGACCGACCGCATCACCCTCACGAACACCACCACCAACCAGGTGATCGCCACCAGCGATGTGCTCTACAGCACGGGCCAACTGGGCTCCCTCAACCCCGGCCAATCGCGGGCCCGCTCCGCCACGATCACGCTGCCCGCTGGTTACTCCGGCGCCGGCCCCATCTCCATCTCCATCGCAGCCGACATCAACAACCAGATCGTCGAGTACTACCCCGGCCTCGTCGGCGAAGCCAACAACACGACCACCGCCTCGTTCGTCTCGACTCTCGCGCCCTCCGCCGATCTCATCCCGGTGCAGATCATCTTCGGCAGCCCCGCCGCGGAATCCAGCCAACTCCTGACCGTCGCGTGGAACGATCGCAACATCGGCAACGCGCTGATCTCCGCCTCGTGGACCGACTACGTCGAGGTCCGCAACCTCACCACCGGCCAGGTCGTCGGCGGCGGCTACGTCAGCGCGCCCGCCAACGTGCTCGCGTCCGGCGGCACCGGCCCGCAGCGCACCTTCACCTTCCGACTCCCCGACGGCGCTCCCGGCGTTGGCCAACTCCGCGCCACCGTTACCACCGACATCTACAACAACATCCCCGAGTACAACGCCTCCGCCACGGCCGAGCAGAACTCCGCGCAGAGCGGCACCATCCAGTCCACGCTCAACCCTCGCCCCGACCTCATCGTCACCTCCGCCGCCGTCCCCTCTTCCGCGTACACCGACACCCTGGTCGAACTCACCGTCCGCTTCCGCAACACCGGCGCGAGCGCCGTCTCGGGCCCCTGGGCCTACACGGTCTACTCCACCACCAACGGCGTGCTCGAAGACACGGCCGAGCCGTTCACCACCATCCAGTTCGACGGCATCATCGCCGCCGGCCAGGAAGTGCAGCGCCAGGTGCAGATCCGCACCCCGGCGCAGCTGGGTGTGCGTTACTTCGTGATCCACGCCGACAGCGCCGACGCCGTCGACGAAGCCCGCGAGGACAACAACGACCGCCTGGCCAACGCCATCCAGCTCAACGCCGAATACGCCGCGACCGCCTCCACCGCCACCGACATCGCCCCCGCGGGCTCGCCGATCACCATCTCCGGCGTCACCACCCGCAACGGCAACCCCACGCCCAACCGCACCGTTGAAGTCCGCGTCTCTACCGCCAACTCCACCCGCACGCTCACGGCCTTCTCCGACGCGAGCGGCCACTTCCAGACCACCTTCAACCCTCTCCCCACCGAGGTGGGCGTCTACACCATCCGCGCCGCCAACCCCGCCGAACCGCAATCCGGCCCCGCGCAGGACACCTTCCGCCTCATCGGCATGAGCGTCTCGGGCGTGCCCCAACTCCTCGACATCGTCTCCGCCGCCGCGCCCGCCGTCCCGCAGCTCACCATCTCCAACCCCGTCGACGTCACGCTCACCAACGTCCGCGCCGAACTGGTCTCCGCGCCCGCCAACGTCCTGGTCTTCGCCTCCTTCTCAGACGGCTCTTCCGCCGCGCGCCTCGACCCCGGCGCCGCGGCGTATCTCAACGTCTCCATCTCCGCCACATCCGGCGCGGGCACCACCGGCTCGGTCACCCTCCGCCTCACCTCGGCACAGGGCGCTGAGCGCCTCGTCGAGCTGCCCATCCGCATCCTCGCCTCCGGCCCCGTCATCGTGGGCGCCGGCCCCGCCTCCCCCGTCGTCGTCACCGCCGCGGCACAGGCCGTCTTCGACGTCAACCTCTCCAACACCGGCGGCCTGCCCAGCAGCTCCCTCGCCGTCTCTCTCCAGGGCCCCTCGTGGCTCACGCTCGCCTCGCCCGATCGCCTCGCGTCCCTCGCCGCGGGCGCGAGCACATCGCTCTCGCTACAAGCCATCGCGCCCGCGGGCACCCCCGCCGGAAACCTCATCGCCTCCGTCCGCATCACCGGCAACGGCACCGACGTCACGATCCCCGTGCAGCTCACCGTCTCCACGGCTCAGGCGGGCTCGCTCGCCATCGCCGGCATCGACGAACTCTTCTACAACGACCCCGCCCACCCCCGCGTCGGCGGCGCAACAGTCACGCTCCGCCGCCTCAGCGACAACACCGTCGTCGCCCAGACCACCGCCGACGCCAATGGCCTGGCCCTGCTCGGCGGCGTGGCCCCGGGCACCTACCGCCTGCAGATGAACTCCGAGAAGCACGACGGCGTCGACACCCAGGTCGAAGTCCGCCCCGGGGCCGAGACGCAGCGCGTCTTCTTCATGCCCCGCCGCACCGCGTCATACCAGTGGACGTTCCAGCGCCGCCCCGTGGATGATCAGTACGTGATCGAACTCCGGGCCGTGTTCGAGACCGCCGTGCGGATGCCGGTCATCGCGCTCGATCAGTCTTCCTTCGACGCCTGCGACGTCACCTCGATCGGCCAGACCGTGCAGTGGAACCTCTCGCTCACCAACACCGGTCTCATCGCCGCCGACAACGTCCGTCTCTCCGCCGAGCAGGATTCCCGCTTCCGCGTCGTGCCGCTGGTCTCAAGCGTCGGACGCGTTCTTCCCAACGAGACACGCCAGATCCCGGTCCTCATCACCCGCATCGGCGCGGGCGACCAGAACTCCAAGCGCATCATCCCCGGCCTGGTGCAGTGGGATGTCACCAGCGGCCCGTTCATCACCACCAAGTCCGCGCCCATCGCCGTGGTCGGCGACTGCTCCGCCGCGCCTTCACCACCGCCCGCGCCGATCGTGCCCATCGAGCCCATCCGCTACAACCCGCCCGAGGGCGGCGGTGATGGCAGCGGCGGCGGTGGTGGTTCCGGCGGCGCGTACGGCCCCGGCGCGCCGATGGACCCGCGCGACCCCAGCCCGGGCGCACCGCCCTACCAGCCCGGCGACCCCTCACCGCCGCAGACCATCACCATCGTCGACACCATCGCCGCCCGCGTCACGATCCAGATCGACCAGACCGCGCTCCTGGCCCGCGAGACCTTCATCGCCGGCATCGACTACGTCAACACCACCGGCGCGCCCCAGACCGGCTTCTCGCTCCCACTCTCCGTGAAGGACCTGGCCGGCATCGACCGCACGGACCGCTTCCGCATCACCGTACTCCCTCCTGTCATCGGCATCCCCGCGATTGACGGCTCCGCCGACCTCCCTGCCGGCGCGACCGCCTCCGTCCGATGGGAGATCATCCCCAAGGACGAGGCCGCCGGCGCCAGCCCCATCGAATACGTCCTGAGCTTGGACGCGTCATACGCCATCAACGGCATCCAATCCACCGACCGCCTCGTCGATCAACGCCTGACCGTCCTGCCCACGCCCAACCTTTCGCTGGATTACTTCCTCCAGCGCGATGTCATCGGCGACGACCCGCTCACCACGCAGATCGTCGAGCGCTCCGTGCCCTTCGATCTGGGCGTGCTTGTCCACAACCAGGGCTACGGCACCGCCGAAAACCTCCGCATCAACTCCGCCCAGCCCCGCATCATCCGCAACGACCAGGGCCTGCTCATCAACTTCGAGATCATCGGCTCCCAGGTCGGCGCACTGGCCCAGAGCCCCAGCCTCACGCTGGGCCTGGGCGATATCGCCCCCAGCGCCACCCAGGTCGGCCGCTGGCTGCTGACCTCTTCCCTGCAGGGCAAGTTCGTCGAGTACTCCGCCACCTTCCAGCAACGCGGCTACTTCCAGGGCATCGTCTCGCCCCTCATCTCCGCCGTGAACATCCACGAACTCATCCACTCCGTGAAGGCCGTGGGCCCCGGCATGGACAACGTCATCGACTTCCTCGCCAACGACACCGCCGACGCCGGCCACACCCCCGACCGCGTCTACTTCAGCACCGGCGGCAGCGCGCCCGTCACCCCGCTCACCAACTTCTCCACCGACGGCCCCGTCACGCCCGACGACCTCTCCGTCCGCCTCACCGTCTCGGGCGCTGGCAGCTACCAGTTCCTGCGCATGCCCGACCCCGGCAACGGCCTCTACCGCATCTCGCGCATCACGCGGCCCGACGGCTCCACGCTTCCCCTCGAGAGCGCGTGGCTCACCGACCGCACCTTCACCGATGCGCCTTCGCCCACCTACGAGAACATGTTCAACCTGTTCGACAACGTCGCCGCGGGCACCGGCGTCTACACGCTGGAGTTCGCGCTCCGCGATGACCTGCCCCCCACCGCCGTCGTCACGCCCGACGCCGCGATCAACGGCCGCACCAACGCCGTCACCATCACCTTCTCCGAGCCCGTCACCGGCTTCGATCCCTCCGATCTCGCCCTCACGCTGGATTCGGGCGTGACCAACCTCCTGACGCCCGCGCAATCTCTCACCACCTCCGACGGCGGTCGCACCTGGCGTCTCTCTGGACTCTCTTCCATCACCTCCCGCCTGGGCACCTACACCCTGACGCTGTTGGGCCGGGTCTCGGGCGTCCAGGACTCCAACGGCAACCCCATGATCGCCGACGCCTCCGCCGCGTGGATGCGTCAGGCCACCATCGCGTGGGACGGTGAAGCCGGCGACAACAACTGGCACACAGCGCAGAACTGGACCGACGACCGCCTGCCCACCAGCGCCGACGAGGTCCTCATCCCCGATTGGGCCGGTGTCGAACTCTTTGAATCCAACACCTCCCTCCGCTACCTCGAAGTCGCGGGCGGACTCACGCTCTCCGGCCCCGCCCTTGCTTCCTCCACCGACATCACCATCCTCGGCGGACTCGCCTGGACATCCGGCTCGATCTCCACCATCACCGGCCTCACCATCGACCCCGCCGCGGAACTCGATGTCTCATCCCCCGCCGCGCACACGCTCACCGGCCCCACCACCATCCGCGGCGTGCTCCGCCTCGATTCCGCCAACCTCTCCCTCAACGCCGCCGCCATCCTCGTGGACGCCGGCGCACACGCGTACCTCAGCGCCGACTCCACCATCACCGCGACGACAGGCACCTCCTCTCTGCGCGTCCGGGGTGATCTCACCAACGAATCCGGCAACAGCCAGCTCTCCTCCCTTCCCGCCGCTTCATTCACAGTGCTGGTCGAGAACACGCTCACTCTCGCCGCCGGCGCCCTCACCGTGAACGTCCCGTTCATCCACTCCGGCATCGCCGTCACTTCCGCCGGCGCCTCGCTGGTGCTTGCGGTCGCCTCCACGTTCACCGAAAGCAGCCGCGTCATCGGGGCGGGCCTCCTGCGCTTCGGCCCCGGCACGCACACCGTCAGCAGCCCGCTGCTCGCGGTGGGCGGCCTGGAGATTGACGGCGGCGATGTGCAACTCGGCGACACCAACGGCGGCACAGCAGCCTCGCCCCTCATCAGCGTGTTGGGCGACGTCACCTTCACGTCCGGACGGCTCTCCCTCTCCCCCGGGGCCATCATCGCCGCGGGCGGCGCGTTCACCATGACCGGCGCCTCGCTGCTGGAGATCGCGTCCGAGTCCGAGGGCGTCTACGGCCGCGTCATCGCCGCGGGCAACGCCGCGCTCGACGGCACCCTGCGCCTCACCAGCGTCCACGGCTTTGACCCCACCAACCCCTACATCATCTCCCCCTTCACCATGCAGGTCGTCACCGCCGCGGCCGTCACGGGCCACATCGATCTCGAAGCCTTCGCCACCTCCATCGGCTTCCTCCGCACCCTGCAACTGCCCAACTCCCTCTCCATCACCCTCGCCCTCGCCGACTTCAACGGCGACGGCGGCGTCGACGGCTCCGACGTCGACTCCTTCTTTGATGCATGGACCCGCGGCCTGGCCTTCGCCGATGTCAACGGCGACGGCGGCGTCGATGGCGCCGATGTGTCAGTCTTCTTTGATCTCTGGGAACGCGGTTGATCGCCCGGCTTACCGCACCAGCTCGACCGTTCCCTCGCCGGAGAAGTTCGCCGTCGGCCGGAACACTTCCTGATCGAACAGCGTCTGCGCGATCGCCCCGGGCACCACGTACACCACCTCGCCGCTGATCCGGTACTTGGCCAGCGGCCCCGCGGCGTCCGCCGCCGCCACGCACGCAGGCAGCGTCAACTGCTGCCGCCCGTACCGCCGCAGCGTCGCCTCCGCCGATCGCACGCCGTGGAAGACCTGCTTGCCGTCCAGCGACACGTCGTACGTCACGTCCTGTAGCGGGAGCGCCTCGTTGTTCGGATTGTCCGCGTCCAGCGTGAACTCGAGCACCACCCCGTCGGGCGAGCGGTCCTTCATCGTCGCGGACGTGACGGCGAACGTCGGGGCCTGCGTCGAGGAACACCCGACCAGCGCACCGGCGCACAGAACAAGGCAAATGGCGGACTTCATGAGGGATAAAGGCTAGGCATCCGGAAGGCCCCCCTCCCGGCCCCGGCCCACCCATCCTCACCGCCGACGCCGTGCCGCCGCCAACCCCGCCAGCCCGAGCAGCACGCCCGTCCCCGGGCTCGGCACCGTCGCGATGAACGAGAAGAACTGCCTCTGCCCCGCCACCGTGCGGTTGCCGGCCCCGACGAACGTCCGGCCGTCCTCGGAAATCCCGGTGACGTACGACAGGTTTGTCTCACCGACGTTGAGGCCGTTGTTCAGCAGGTATTGCCGCAGCGTGATCTGCGCATCGTTCACCCAGAGCATCGCCGTGAGCCCCGAGAACCGGTCATCCAGGTCGTTGATCAGGTCCAGCGTGTTCCCGGTCACCCCGCCCACGATCGAACCGTTCCCGCTCAGCGCGAGCACCCGCCCCTGCAAGATGCCCGCCGGAAGCGCAAGGTTGATGAGCCGCGTGCCGTTGTCGCGCCAGATCACAGGCCGTCCGCCCGTGTTGATCGGCCCGCGCTCGCCCAGCTTGTACCCCCCGATCACCGCCCCGTTCGCGCTCACCACCTCCGCCCGCAGGTTCGAGAAGTCCGCGCCCGCCCCGTCTGACGACAGATCCCTGAACCCCGTATCCGCCGTCCACTGAAACGCCGTCGTCCTGACCGTATCGCGCCGCCACCCCACCACCTTGCTCCCGTCCGCCGTCATCGCACCGCCGGTAGGGATGACCCCGCTGAAATAGTCCTGGGCCGCCACCTGCCCCGCGGGCGTCGTCATCGACGCCGATGTGCCCACGTACACCTTGGGAATCTCGGAGTTCAGGTGCCGCGGCGCGGCGAACCCGCTCATCCGAGACCCGTCCGCGCTCACCCCGCTCAACTGCCCGCGGAAGAACTGCCCCTGCTCCCCGCTCGTCAGCGGCAGCGGTTCGCTCAGCAGCGGCGTCGCGGAGGTTGCGTTGCGCCACACCGCCATCGTCCCGGGCGCCACGCTCCCCTGCCCCGCCACCGACAGCATCCCCACCACGGTGCTCCCGTCGCGCGACAGGGCCACCGCACGCCCGCCCCTGAACGTTGATCCCGCGCGTTGGCACGGCAGCAGCGTCCGAGTCCATTCACCCGCATCGTTCTTCTTCCAGATCCACGGCGCTTCGCCGCTTGTCCCCGCGCCGTTAGCCGTGCTCCCGATCACAACGCGCTCGTCCCCGCTCACCCCGCGTGCGAACGCGTACCCGCCGATCAGGCCCTCGCCCGCCGTCACGCTGCTGGGAAGAACCGTGAACGTCGACTGCGCACGCGCGATCGAAGCCGACCCCGCCGCGAGCAAAACGCCGCAAGCGCACGACACCACGCACGAACGATGCAATCCTGGCATGTCTGTCTCTCCGTAAGAAGCTCGGAACCGAGCCGCGTCATGATACCGCCGCCTCCCGCCGCGCCGCTACCCCTGTTTCGGGTTTTTCACGCCCGATAGCCTGCCGGGGTGACCACCCGCCCGCGTACCCTTCCACCCCTCGGAACTACCCGCCATGACAATCGCCCGAAACATCCTGGAAGCCGTCGGCAACACCCCACTGGTCCGCCTCAACAAGGTCGTGCCCCCAGGCGCCGCCCAGGTCCTGGTCAAGTGCGAGTACATGAACCCCACCGGTTCCATCAAGGACCGCATGGCCGTTCACATCCTCAACGAGAGCGAGCGCAAGGGCCTCATCAAGCCCGGCGCCACCATCGTCGAGAACACTAGCGGCAACACCGGCCAGGGCGTGGCCATGTGGGCCGCCGTGAAGGGCTACCGCTGCGTCTTCACCATGCCCGACAAGATGAGCCTCGAGAAGGTCAACATGCTCAAGGCCTTCGGCGCCGAGGTGGTCATCACCCCTACCGATGTCCCCGGCGACAGCCCCCAGCACTACGTCGAGACCGCCAAGCGCATCGCCCGCGAAACGCCCAACGGCTTCTACGTCAACCAGTACCACAACCAGCTCAACATCGACGCGCACGAACTCTCCACCGGCCCGGAAATCTGGCGCGACTGCGAGGGCAGGCTCGACGCCGTCGTGCTGGGCGCGGGCACGGGCGGCACCCTCTCGGGCGTCGGGCGATACATGAAGAAGAACCATCCGCAGGTGCGCGTGGTCGGCGTCGATCCCATCGGCTCGGTCCACTACCACTACTTCTACACCAAGACCATGCCCACCCCCCACGTCTACAAGGTCGAGGGCATCGGCGAGGACATCCTCTGCGACGCGATGGACTACTCCGTCGTCGATGAGTTCCACCAGACCAACGACAAGGAAGCCTTCTCCATGGCGCGCCGCCTCGTCCGCGAAGAAGGCCTCTTCTGCGGCGGCTCCTCCGGCTGCAACGTCCACATCGCCGTCAAGATCGCCCAGCAGCTCGGCCCCGGCAAGACCGTCGTCACCGTCCTGCCCGACTCCGCCACCCGCTACACCACCAAGTTCCTCAACGACCAGTGGATGAAGGACTACGGCTTCCTCGGCTCCGACCGCGACCTGGGCCAGGTCGAGGACATCCTGGCCAACAAGCGCCAGCCCAAAGTCCACACCGCCCGCGAGACCGATCGTATCGACGCCGTCATCGAGCTCATGCGCTCCTCCGGCGTCTCACAGCTCCCCGTCACCGACGCCAAGGGCCGCCCGGTCCGCATGGTCGCCGAGCTCGACGTCCTCCGCGGCCTGCAATCTGGCGCCGTCACCACCGCCCATCCCGTCTCCGCCGTCGCCCAGCCCATCGGCGGGCTCATCTACCCCAAGGCCCGCGTCGAAGAACTCTTCCGCATCTTCGAGACCGGCCAGGTCGCCGTCGTCGTCGACTCCGACCAGGTCGTCGGCATCATCAGCCAGATCGACGTCGTTGATTTCATGAGCAAACGCGGCAAGTAATCGTCGTTCACGCCCCGATCCCAGTTCCCCAGAGTCCCCCTTCCATGTCCTGGCTCTCCACCAAAACCGCCTTCACCACCCCCCCCGGCTGCCCCATCACCATCAAGGGCTGGGTCCGCACCAACCGCGAGAGCAAGGCCGAGGGCGGCCTCTGCTTCGTCGCCGTGAGCGATGGTTCCAGCTTCGACGCCATCCAGTGCGTCGTGAAGGGCAACCTCTCCAACTTCGCCGAGGTGCAGAAGCTGACCACCGGCTGCGCGGTCGAGGTCGACGGCCAGCTCGTCCAGAGCCAGGGCAAGGGCCAGAGCGTGGAAGTGCTCGTTGATTCTGCCCAGGGCGGCGCGGTCCGTATCTCCGGCCTGGTCGAACACCCCGACACCTACCCCGTCCAGAACAAGCGCCACACCTTTGAGTACCTCCGAGAGGTCGCACACCTGCGCGTCCGCACCAACACCTTCGGCGCCGTCGCCCGCGTGCGCCACTGCCTCTCGATGGCCGTGCACCGCTTCTTCCACGAGCGCGGCTTCTTCTGGGTCCACACCCCCATCATCACCGGCAGCGACTGCGAGGGCGCGGGCCAGATGTTCCGCGTCAGCACCCTGGACCAGATGAACCTGCCCAGGACCCCCGAGGGTAAGTGCGACTACACCCAGGACTTCTTCGGCAAGGAATCGCACCTCACCGTCTCGGGCCAGTTGAACGTCGAGACCTACTGCTGCGCCCTCTCCAACGTCTACACCTTCGGCCCCACCTTCCGCGCCGAGAACAGCAACACCGCCCGCCACCTCGCCGAGTTCTGGATGATCGAGCCCGAGATGGCCTTCTGCGATCTCATGCGCGACAGCCAGATCGCCGAGGAGTTCATCAAGTACTGCGTGAACGCCGCCCTCACCCAGCTCCCCGACGACATGAAGTTCTTCGACGAGCGCATCGAGCCCGGCCTGCTCGCCCGCCTCAAGCACGTGCTCGACACCCCCTTCCGCCGCCTGCCCTACACCGAGGCCGTCAAGATCATCCAGGACGCCATGGCCAAGGGCAAGAAGTTCGAGTTCCAGGTCAAGTGGGGCAGCGACCTGCAGACCGAGCACGAGCGCTACCTCACCGAAGAGCACTTCAAGCAGCCCGTGATCCTGATGAACTACCCCAAGCAGATCAAGGCGTTCTACATGCGCCTCAATGATCCGGGCACCGACGGAGCACCCGGCGACACCGTCGCCGCGATGGATGTGCTCGTCCCCAAGATCGGCGAGATCATCGGCGGCAGCCAGCGCGAGGAACGCCTGGACTACTTGGACCGCCGCATCGAGGAGATGAAGCTCCCCGCCAAGGAATACTGGTGGTACCGCGACCTGCGCCGCTACGGCACCGTCCCCCACGCCGGCTTCGGCCTAGGCTTCGAGCGCCTCATCCTCTTCGTCACCGGCATGCAGAACATCCGCGACGTCATCCCCTTCCCCCGCGCCCCCAAGCAGGCCGAGTTCTGACGTAGTTTGGCCGTCCCGGCCATCAAGGGCGCACCACGCTCTTGCTCACCCGCGCACTGTTGCAATAAGCAGCGCACGCCGCCGCTCCGCGCACCTCACCCCCCTGCACCGTCCACCGCACCCGCCCCTTCCCATCCGCAAACAAGTACAGCGCCCCCATATCGCCCATCATCAGGAAGTTCCCGTCAACTCCAAACTTCCCTTCCGGCACGGCCGCCACGTTGAGCAGCGGGTACCGCGGACTCACCGGGTTCACCGACCCGATAGTGCACAGGTGCGCCCCCGGCAACCCCGGATCGCCCTGACCCCACGACGGCACGCCCCCGATCTTTGTCCCACTAATCAAGCCCACCGACTTGCCCGAATACAGGTTGTAGATCGGATGCCCGTCCGGCGGCATGTCAAAGTCCGCCGTCCGATGAATCTGCCCGTGCACCGGCGTCAATCGCCCCGGCGGCGCATCGCCCGGGCGCACCAGGTCGGTCAGCCCCAGCGGCTGCCACTCGAACACCAGGCTCTGCTGATCATCATCGTCCCAGTCCGCCAGGTAGTCTCCGGGCGCGAAGATCAACAGCACATCCCCCGGCAACTCCCGCGGTTTGCGGAACATCCCGCCCGGCAACGACACCACGTCCTTTGAATCCGCGAAGCACACCTGCGCCAGCAACTCCATCGGCGTTCCGTCTTTGCTCTTCGGCCACGGCGCCGAGGCGGGCCGGTACGGCACCCCGCCGATCTTCGTCGCCTCCCGTCGCGGCGGCTCTCCCATCGCCCACACGAATACATCCGTCGGCGTCGCCGGCCCCAGCGTGCCCACGCCCAGCCCCGCCCGGATCTGCTCGATCACCGCCAGATCCCCCGGCCCGCACACCCCGCCCACCGGCAGCCCTTCCTCGATCGGCTCGGATTGCGGATCGTCCTGTGGTTCGGTCTGCGTCGCGGCCCACGCGCGAGCCTCGCCCTCCAAAGGCCCCAGCCCGCACTCCGCCACCCACTTCGCAAGATCAAATCGCTCGTGAACGCTCATCGCCAAGCGTACGGCAAGTCCGCCTCCGCATCGCTCGTCACTGAGGCACCGCGCTCCGCCCAGCCGCGCACCCCGCCCCTTACTCCTTCCCCGCCATGTAGTTGGGGCTCTCCTTCGTGATCAGGATGTCGTGCGGGTGGTTCTCCACCACCGTCGCCCCGCTCACGCGGCAGAACCGTGCGTTTTCCCGCAGTTCCTCGATCGTCCGGCACCCGCAATACCCCATCGCGCTCCGCAGCCCGCCGACCATCTGGTACACAAAGTCCGCCAACGCGCCCTTGTACGGCACGAGCCCCTCCACGCCCTCGGGCACGAACTTCTGCTTGCCCACCTTCTCCGACTGCCGGTACCGGTCCGCGCTCCCCGCGTTCATCGCCCCCTCGCTGCCCATGCCGCGATAGCTCTTGTACCGCCGCCCGTGCGTGATCACGACCTCGCCGGGGCTCTCGTCCAGCCCGGCGAACAGGCCGCCCATCATCACGCTGTGCGCCCCCGCCGCGAGCGCCTTGGGAATGTCCCCGCTGTGGCGGATACCCCCGTCGGCGATCACCGGCACGCCGGTGTCACGCAGCGCCTCCACCACGTTCATCACCGCCGTGATCTGCGGCACGCCCACGCCCGTCACGACCCGCGTCGTGCAGATCGAGCCCGGCCCGATGCCCACCTTCACCGCGTCCGCGCCCGCCTCGATCAGGTCCAGCGCCGCCTCGCCGGTCGCGATGTTCCCCGCGATCACCTGCACCCCGCGCTGGCGAACCTCGGGCATGTCCTTGATCGTCCGCACCGTCCGCAGCACGTTCTCGCTGTGGCCGTGCGCCGTATCCACCACCAGCACGTCCGCCTCGGCCCCCAGCAGCGCCGCAGCTCGCTCGTACTGATCCACCCCCACCGCCGCGCCGCACCGCAGCCGCCCTCGCCCGTCCGCGCACGCCCGCGGGAACTGGCTGAGCCGCTCGATGTCCCGCATCGTCACCAGCCCGGCCAGGTTGAACCGGTCGTCCACCAGGATGATCTTCTCCACCTTGTTCTTGCTCGCGATCACCTCGGCCTGCGCCAGCGTCGACCCCGCCGGCGCTGTCACCAGGTCCTTGGACGTCATGATGTCGCCCACCCGCGTCTCGTCGCTCTCGACGAACTTAAGGTCCCGGCGCGTCACGATGCCCAGCACCTTGCCCTTGCCCCGCAGCGTCGACGCCCCGTCCTCGGTCACCGGGAACCCGCTCACGTTGTGCTGGCGCATCAGTTCCTTGGCGCGGGTCACCGTGTCCGTCGGACCCAGCGTGAGCGGGTCGGCGATCACGCCGTTGGCCGACCGCTTCACCTTCGCCACCTCGCGCGCCTGCGCCTCCACGCTCAGGTTCTTATGGATGATCCCGATCCCGCCCTCCTGCGCCAACGAGATCGCCAGCGCAGACTCCGTCACCGTGTCCATCGGCGCCGAGATCAGCGGGATATTCAGCCGGATCGTCCTGGTCAGTTGGGTGGAAACATCCGCCTCCGCAGGCATCACCGCCGAGCGCCGCGGCAGCAGGAGCACATCGTCAAACGTAATCCCGTCGAACACGATCTTGGCGGCGGAGCGAGTTGAGGTTCCCATTGGATAGGGTAGGCTCCCCCGTCCCGCCGATTCCCTGGTCGCGTTCTCAGTGGGGCGGATGACACCCCAAAGTCACAACTGACACTACCAGTTCATTTCAACATCCGAGTGCGTGAACGCCTTCCCCCAATCACAGTCCAATCGCCCAAACCGAGTTTTTGGTCCGCTCGCCGCGTGGCATCCAACAACGCCGACTCTCACCCGCAGCCGTCCCACCATGTCTCCGCCCGCCGTTCCCTACTACAGCACCCCGCCCCGTCAAACTCATCAATAACCCTTGCGGACCTTCCACCGTCGATAGGTAAAACTGCCTATGGTGGCGGCCCGGTCTCTCGGCGTGTTCCGTTCCTCGTCGGGGGCGGCGCCGATGGGCTTGGGGATGAGCCTGCGCCATTCCGCGCATCTCGCACAAAACGGAGAGAACTCGTGAAAAAACTGTTCCGTCAGCATCCGTATCTCATAGCGCGCCCGGCCCGCGTCGCGGCGATGGCCATCGGCGCACTCGCCGCCACGGCGATCGCCCAGCCCGCCAACAACAACTGCGGCGCCGCGGCCCCACTCGCCAAGGAATCGCCAGTATCCGGCAATCTCTCCGCCGCTACCCCGGACGGCACCGCCACGTGCGGCGGTTCGAACGGCAACCGTGATGTCTGGTACCGCTACACCAACGACGGATGCCCCCGCAGCGTGGTCTTCACCACCGCCGGTTCACGCACCGGAGCGAACTCGATCGATACCGTGCTCAGCGCGTACACCGCGTGCGGCGGATCCCAGATCGCGTGCGACGACGACGGCGCCGGCAACCGCGACTCACGCTTCCAGTTGAACCTCGCGGCCGCCCAGTCGGTCCTGCTCCGGGTGTCCCACTTCAGTTCCGCGATCGGCACCGGCGAGTTCACCCTCGTCGCGCGCGTGCTGGGCGGCGACGAATGCGCCAACCCCATCGCCATCTCGGGCGAGGGCCTCTTCCCCTTCGACACCAACTGCTCAACCACCTCCGGCGTAAGCAGTTGCGTTTCCATCTCGCACGACAACTGGTACTGCTGGACCCCCACCGCCCCGGGCGATTACGTGGTCGCCACCTGCGGGCAGGCGGGTTTCGACACCGTGCTCGACGTCTTCGAAGGATGCGGCTGCCCCACCGCCCCCGCCGTCGCTTGCAGCGATGACGCTTGTAGCGCGCAGTCGCGGACCTGCTTCGCGGCGGTCCCCGGCAGGCAATACGCCATCCGCATCGGCAGTTTCGGCTCCAACGCCGGCGGCAGCGGCAACATCTCCATCAGCAAGCTCATCCCCAGCTACGCCACCACCGCCGTCGTCAATCCCGCCAACCGCCATCAGTACAGGATCCTGTCCGGCACCTCCTGGACCACCGCCCAGTACCTCGCCGCCGACATGGGCGCCAATCTCGTCACCGTCAACGACGCCGCGGAAAACGCCTACCTCGTATCGACCTTCAGCCCCTTCACCACGGCGATGTGGCTGGGCTTCAACGACGCCGCCGCCGAAGGCACCTTCGTCTGGGCCAGCGGCGAAGCTCCCGTGTACACCAGTTGGGGCCCGGGCGAGCCCAACAACTCCGGCAACGAGGACTACGCCGTGCTCTACCCCGGCTCCGCCCTGTGGAACGACGTCCCCAACCTTGCCTGCGCGGGCGTGCAGGGCGTCATCGAGATCACCCGCCCCTACATCATCCGCGGCCCCATCGTTGATCCCACCACGGGCAACGTCTACTACGGCCTGAGCAACTCCACCTGGACGCAGGCGCAGGCGTACGCCCAATCGCTGGGAGGCAATCTCGCCACCGTCGACAACGCCGCGGAGAACAACTTCCTGCGCTCCAACTTCGCCGCCCCGCTCGGCCGCATCTGGCTGGGGCTCAACGACACCGCCACCGAAGGCTCGTTCGTCTGGGCCGACGGCGGCACCTCCGCGTACCGCAACTGGAGCAGCGGCGAGCCCAACAACTCGAACGATGAAGACTACGTAATGATGTACAACAACGGCACCTGGAACGACGTCAAGGACCTGGCCAACCCTCCCGCCATCGGCGAGATCTTCGGCTGCGTCGAGATCAAGGCCGCCCAGCCCATCGCCGGCCCCATCTGCAATCCCGTCAACAGCCGCTTCTACTACATCATGGAATCCGCCAACTGGCCCGAGTCCCAGGCCGGCGCCCGCTTCCTGGGCGGCAACCTCGCCACCATCAACAACGAGATCGAGAACGACTTCGTCGCCGGCCTCGCGAACGGCCCGGCGTGGATCGGATTCTCCGATACGGACCTGGAGTCCAACTTCAAGTGGGCCAACGGCGAGGCCGTGAGCTTCACGAAGTTCGCGCCCGCCGAGCCCAACAACAGCGGCAACGAGGACTACGTCCAGACCTCCGCCAACGGTCTTTGGAACGATCTGCCCGTCACGTCGCGCCTCATCGGCATCGTCGAGATCGACGGCACCTGCTGCCCGGCCGACTTCAACCTCGACGGCGGCGTCGACGGTACCGACGTTGACACGTTCTTCGCCGCGTGGGGCGAGGGCCTGCCCAGCGGCGACTTCAACGGCGACGGCGGCGTCGACGGCGCCGATGTAGACGCCTTCTTCATCCGCTGGGACGGCGGATGCTGATACAGACCGCTCCCTGATGCTTCATCTCGTTCAAACCCGGCCTTCATGGCCGGGTTTTTTCATGCCGTCCAAGCCGAAAAGAAAACGCCCGGCCATGCGGCCGGGCGTTCTCGTGTGTGTGTCTGGGTCTATCCGAAGATCACTTCTTCTCGGCCGGTTTCGCGTCAGCCGGCTTCGCCGCGGGCTTGGCGTCGGGTGCGGGCAGGCCCGCAACCTTGCGGAGCGTTTCCTTGCGCTTCTCGATCGGGAGCTTGAGCAGCTCGGCCTTCACGGCCTTGATCTTCTCGGCCCGGGGCGCCTTGGCGTTCACCGAAGGGAACTCCGACGCCGCGAACGCGCACAGATCGTCGTACGCCCAGATCTGCTCGTCGATCGCGCTCTTGAAGACCACCCGCAGCGCGTCGTTCGTGCGCTTGTTCTTCGCCTCGGTGGTCGCGTCCGCCGGCAGCGGCGGGAAGATGTTCTTGGTGTACTGCGTCGTGATCTTGGAGTTGTAGCCCATCGCCTTGTCGTCGATGATGCCCTTGTTCTTCAGGTCCAGCGCCATCCCCGTGATCTGCAGCGGCTTGGTCACCTTCACCAGCTCGCCGATGTTGGTCTTGGCGTCCGCGCCCATGAACTGGGTCTTCTCGAAGATGCCGTCGTCGATCTTCTCGACCAGGTCGAGGTTGTCGATCACGATGCGGCGCATCGACTGCAGCCGCTCGGGCAGGTACGCCTCGATCTTCGACATCATCTCCGGCGCCACGTACGGATTGCGGCGCAGCGCCGCCAGTTCCAGCGGCTCGCCGATCGGCAGCACCGCGCCCGACGCCTCACGCTCCCATTCCTTCCACGGCAGGTCCGGGATCGGCTCCTTCACCGCTCGCTTGGGCGTCACCGGCGGAGGGGTCGTCGGCGGAGGGGCCGGAGGCGGCGGCGGGGCCTTGGGGATGTGCTCATCGATCGCCGGGTTGGTGGCCGGGGGGGGCGTCACCAACTGTGCCGCGGCGAGCCCGCAAACGCCCGCCAGAGCGGCGAGACTGAAAAAGCTGTGCTTCGAAAGTCGCATGGGGATCGATCCTCTGGGATTACGGAAGGGGCAGATGGTAGGAGCTATTGGTATTCGGCGAATCCGGCCCCGCGCTCGGGACCTCTTGAGCAGAATCACACCCCCGGGACGGGGAGCTGAATCCCGCGGCGGGCTCCGCACCGCTCGGGCGCCAACCTCGGCCAAGACCCGAGCAAAGGGGCCCCTGACAGAGCCCACCATGCCGCGTCAGGGCTGATCGGATGAATCAAAGCCCCGCGTGAGCGACAACCACCGCGGCGTTCGTGTTCGTACAATGATCGGTATTGCCGTTTCTTTCGCGCCCCTGCCGCGCCAACACCCGGGTGTACGCTGGTACTTCCGGGCCAGGACCCGGATCGAAGGAACTCGCCGCATGAAGATCGCCGTGTACTCCAGCCGGTCGTACGAAAAACCCTTCCTTGAACAAGCCAACGCGGGCCGCCACGAGCTGGTCCACCTGCGCACCGAACTCTCCGAGCAGACGGCGGACCTCGCCCGCGGCTGCCCGGCCGTCTCCATCTTCGTGGGCGACGACGCCTCGGCCCCGGTGCTCCGCGCACTGTTCGCCTCGGGCACGCGGCTCCTGGTGCTGCGATCGGCGGGCTTCAACCACGTGGACGTGGCCGAGGCCGACCGGCTGGGCATCTCGGTGCTGCGCGTGCCGGCGTACTCGCCGTACGCAATCGCCGAACACGCGGTGGGCCTGATGCTCACGCTCAACCGCAAGTTCCACCGCGCCTTCAACCGCGTGCGCGAGCAGAACTTCGCCCTCGGCGGCCTGATGGGCTTCGACATGCACGGCAAGACCGCCGGCGTGATCGGCACCGGCAAGATCGGCGAGGTCGTGTGCAGGATCATGGGCGGGTTCGGCTGCCGCGTGCTCGCCTTTGATCCCAATATCAACCCCGCGTGCACCGCGATGGGAGTTGAATACATCGCGCTCAACGACCTCTACGCCAGGTCCGACATCATCACCCTGCACTGCCCCCTCTCTCCCCGCACCAAGCACCTCATCAACGCCGCCGCCCTGGCCTCCATGAAGAACGGCGTGATGATCATCAACACCAGCCGCGGCGGCATCATCGACACCCGCGCCCTCATCGCCGCGCTCAAGAGCGGGCACGTGGGCAGCGTCGGCCTGGATGTCTACGAGGAAGAAGGCGACCTGTTCTTCAGGGACCTCTCCGGCGTCGTGATCCAGGACGATGTCTTCGCGCGGCTGCTCACCTTCCCCAACGTGCTCATCACGTCGCACCAGGGCTTCTTCACCCGCGAAGCCTGCACCGCCATCGCCCGCACCACCATCGACAACGCCACGGACGTTGAGCAAGGCAAGATCAACGACGCGAATCGGGTGACGATGAAACTGGTGGCGTGAGCGGCCAAGTTCGCACGCAGCGAGTTAAGCAAAGCCATCATCCATACGAACACTTTGCGATCGCCGCGCGGCACCCGGATTGCACACGTTTCCGCTCCCTCCCACCGCTGAGAATCCCCGTTCGTTGGGGGTTCTGTGGGGGTACAGTCTCATGCCCCGCGGCACCGGAGACCCGATTCCATGGAAACCGGCCCACTGACGATCCACCGACTCCTCGGCGCCATGAAAAAGCTCGAGGCCAGCGACCTGCACCTGAAAGTCGGAGTGCCCCCAGTCTACCGGATCGGCGGGAACCTCAAGCGGATGGCCTCCGAGCCCATCACCGAGGACGAGGCCGATCATCTTCTGGACCCGATCGTCCCGGAAATTCTCAAAGCCAAGTACGAGGCCAACGGCAACCTCGACTTCGCCACCCACATCAAGGACGGCGACCGCTTCCGCGTGAACATGTACCGCTCCGGCGGCCACACCCACGCCGCGATCCGCCGCGTGAAGGCCGAGATCCCCTCCTACGCCGACCTGCACGTGCCCCCCGCCTACGGCGAACTCGTCGAGCACACCACCGAGGGCCTCATCGTCGTCGTCGGCGTCACCGGCAGCGGCAAGAGCAGCACGCTCGCCGCGATGATCGAGCACATCAACCAGACCCGCGCCGAGAACATCATCACCGTCGAGGACCCCGTCGAGTACCGCTTCGTCCCCAAGAAGTCCATCATCAGCCAGCGCGAGATCGGCATCGATGTCGCCGACTTCTCCACCGCGCTCAAGTTCATGGTGCGCGAAGACCCCGACGTCATCTTCATCGGCGAGCTGCGCGACCACGGCACCGTCCTCGCCGCCGTGCAGGCCGCCGAGACCGGCCACCTGGTCTTCAGCACCATGCACACCGCCGACACCATGCAGGCCTTCAGCCGCATCCTGGAGTTCTTCCCCAGCCACGAGCACGGGTTCCTGCGCCACGCGCTCTCCAACACGCTCCGCGGCGTGCTCGCCCAGCGCCTCCTGCCCGCACTGCCAGAGACCGGCTTCGGCGTCGTGCCCGCCTGCGAAGTACTCCTGGGCACCTCCGTCGTCCGCGAGAAGATCCGCGAGGGCGACGACCAGGCCCTCCCGATGATCGTCGGCAAGAACGAGGAAGGCATGCAGAACTTCACCTACGCCCTCTACGAACTGGTGAAGAAGGAATGGGTCGCGATGAACATCGCCATGGACTACGCCCCCAACCGCGAAGCCCTCGCCAGCGCGCTCAAGGGCGTGGAGATGAAGAACCAGGGCCTCGTCAGCCGCATCAAGTCCGCCGGCAACCGCTCCTGAGTAGAGGTCCCGGCCGACTCCGCGGCGAGTGTTGCCGACCCTTCCAGCACACCCGCGCCCGGGCCGCGAGACATCGATTTCATCGCCCCGCGCCGCTACCATGACCGGTCGCGGGTTTCGCGGTCGGAAAGGCCTGGTCATCTTGAATCCGGAGAACGACGACATGGCAACCAACATTCCATGGGACGTGGTGGCTCTGACGCTCAAGGCCGAACGGGAAATGCAAGCCGAGACTGTCCGGGTCTTCGTTTCGGGTAACCTCCTGCTCGCAGGGGAAGACACCGGCAAGTCCAAGGCGGCGCTGGCCGAGGCCCTCTCCAAGGTGATCGACGGAAAGTGGGCGCTCACAACCGCGCGCCGGGGAGAGGACCCCTCCGGCATGGAGCGCGTTTCGGTAGCCGCGAGCATCCGCGTGAAAGAGCACCTCACCGCCGGGCTCACGGAACGTCTCAAGCAGGCGAGCCGGGCCGGACTCCAGTTGCAACTCTCCCGCATCGTCACCCGCCCTCCCAAGGCGGAGATGGACGCAGTCATCGCGGAACTGCGCCAGGAACTCTACGAAAAGGCCCGCACCGAAGCCGACCTCCTGAACCGTCTTCTCCCCGCCGACGAGGGGACATGGCGCATCGGTGGCATCCAGTTCGACCAGACCACGGAAGAGGACGAACACCGCGCGCGCCAAACGCGGCAGGAGTTCATGTCCCTTGGCATCAACGAACGGGACGGCCGGGGCGATTCGAGCGGCGAGCAGGACCTCGCCGTCAGCACGAAAATCGTGCTCCTAGCCAGGGTTGAACTCAAGCGGCTCAGCGTCGCGGCGCCCGAAGGCGGATTCTTCCACTGAGTCTGATGACTCTCCCGATCGGGTGTGCGCGTCCTGAACAGACCGACGGTCTCCCAACGCGGGCGCTGGCGCTTTCAAACACCTTTGCAGACCAGCGCCGGGCCGATCCGACTCCGGGGCCCTGAACCGTCAACCGGAAATGACGCGAAGAACCAGCGAGTCGATGGTCCGTGATTGAACGGGGCTGTTCAATGACGCCAGCGCGCCTTGGCTCCGCTCGCCTGCACCGCCGCAACCGATTTGACGCTGCGGGCCGCGACGCCGAGAATGCGGCCGCTCTGCGCCGCGGAGAGCCGGCCGAGCTTGAGCGTGCCGATCGTGGGCGTGCAGATGAAGAACCAGGGCCTCGTCAGCCGCATCAAGTCCGCCGGCAACCGCTCCTGATCACAGGTTCGGATTGATCCGCGCCGCGAACTCGCGAAGATCCTCAATCTGCGCCGCGTTCAGTTTCGCGCTCACCCCGCCGAGCGTGGCCGACACCTCGCGGGCCTTGACCATCGCCACCAGGTCCCTGGTCATCACCCGGAACACCAGCGTCTCGTGCACGCCGTCGGACTTGGCCTTGCTGCGGTACGGCGAAACGCCCTTCACCGGCGGCCTCGCCTTGTACACGACGCCGTCCGCGGTGAACTCCGCCGGCGGAGAAGACGGCGCCAGCGCGCCCGCCACGCCGCACACCCCGGTGACGACGCACTCCACCGACAACTCGCCCACCTCTGTGCTGCGCACCTTCCCCTTGAACTGCGACTCGAACGTGAGCGTGAGCGGCCCGGCCTTGAACTGCGACGCCGCCGGGGTCACGCCCGCCAACGCAAGCTTCATCTGCGTGCGGTCCTTGGCCGCGTCGTACTCGATGATGAGCGAACGCGGCAGCGTGCCGCGCGAGACCGGGAAGTCGTACAGCACCGCCGCCTTCTGCTTCGCCGAAGGCCCCGCGGCGGCGCCGAAGTTCAGCGAGCCCGAGGCCCAGCCCATGGCCAGCACCGCCCCGATGCCCACGCCGCAGAGCACGATCCAGGCGCCGAGATGTTTGCGTGTGAGTTTCATATCGCGAGCACTCCTGAATCACGGACGCCAGTCGGCGCGGGTCGCCTTGTTGCTCCAGCGACGCATGTCAAAGGCCTGGTCAACGCCCAGCGCGTCGGCGTGCCCGTCGATCGTCAGGCCCAGCGCCTTGCCGGAGTGGCGGAAGTCGACGTGGCCGTACGCCGTGGTCGGGAGCGACGCGTTGAACCGCGTGCGCGAGCCCTCCCAGGGAATGAACGCGGGCACGGAGTTGGAAGTAGGCGTGGCGTGCCACGGGGCTTCGATGCGGTGGTACCCCGGCACGACCGTGCCGTTGCTGTTGCGGTGCACGCCCCGCGACGTCGTGAACAGCAGGAGCTTGTCGGTCTGGAGCGCCTGGTCGGTCCGGATGATGTAGAACGCGCCCCAGCGAAGCAGCGAAGGAATGTAGTACGCCCCTCGATGCGCATCGCCGCCGACGAACGTCGTGTTGAGCCCGAAGCCCGGGTTGCGTGCGACGGACCACTCGTACGCGCCGATGTCGTTGGGGTCGTGATTGAGCTCGTTGATGCTCCTCATCCAGTTCCTGTCGGCCACGAGCGAGGCGGGCGAGTAGCCCAGGTACGGCAGCAGCCGCCAGGGGTACGGCCGGATCACCCCGCCCCGCAGGCGGCCCTGCTCACCCGCGTCGTTGCCGTTGCTGTAGACAGTGAACTTGCCCTCATCGCGCGACCATGAGCCGCGGAGATAGCCGGGGAGCAGGTTGTCCTTGTTGTCGTGGGCGTACGAGGCATAGGCGATGCCGACCTGCCGGAGCAGGCCCATCTCCCGCGTCATCGCCCCGGTCTTGCGCGCCTGCCCGAGCACCGGCAGAAGAATCCCGATGAGCAGCGCGATGACGGCGATCACGACGAGCAGTTCGATGAGCGTGAAGGCGCGGGAGGAAGATGTGTTCGTGGCGTTCATGGATGTTGCGGTTCACCGTGCCGGCTGGCCGAAGTTGACGCCGAACGGAACGTACGAGCCCTCGACCGGCGTGAGATGGTCAAGCCAGTACGCGTCGTCGTTGCGCTTGCAGATGAAGAACCTGCCGTTGTTCTGCTGGTATTTGCTGCGGTGGTAGCGCAGGTAGATGTTCGCGTCATCGACCCCGAGCACCTCGACCTTGCCCGACGCGTGGGACATGCAGTACCTGGCCCGCCCGGAAAGGCCCGACTCCGCGACCACGGCCTTGGAGAAGTGCGTCCACCCCTCCACCAGCGGCACCTCGTACGGCTCGTTCCCGGCCGTGGGCCGGCCCTGGAAGAGGTAGTACTGCGGGCAGCCGATGTGCGAGAGCGTGGCGAACATCTGTGCCAGCGTGTCAGGATTGTCGTTGATGCCGCGGATGATCGGGCACTGGTTCACGCAGATCGCCCCCGCGCCGATGAGCGCCGCGATGCACTCGCGGGCCTCTCTCGTCAGCTCGCGGGGGTGGTCAAAGTGGCACATGATGTACATGCGCTTCTGCGGCGTGGAGAACCGGCGGATCATCGCGAGCAGGTCCGGATCGTCGGTGATGCGCATCGGGTTGAACGCCGGCATCTTCGAGCCGATGCGGACGATCTTCACGTGCTCGATCTCCCGCAGCTCCGCGACGATCTCCCCCAGCCGCCGCGTGCCCATGATGAGCGGGTCGCCGCCGGTGAGCAGCACGTTGGTGACCTCCGGGTGCCTGCGGATGTAGGCCACGCCAGCGGAGACGTCCTTGCTCACCTCCTCGTTGTCGTTCATGAACAGCCGCTTGCGGAAGCAGTAGCGGCAGTACGCCCCGCACACCTCGTTGCAGAGCAGAAGCACGGTGTCGCCGTACTTGTGCTGCACCCCGGTATCGACGGTGTTGGCCGCCTCGTTGCTCGCGTCGAGCTTGCCCCAGTCGTTCAGCTCCTCCCCGCGGGGAATGATGAGCTGCCGGATCGGGTCCTTGGGGTCCGTCCAGTCGATCAGGCGCAGGTAGTAGTCGTTGGAACGGAAGACGTACCGCTGCGAGACCTTCTCGAGCAGCTCAAGGTCCTGAGGAGTCACGCCGGGGATCTGCGCCACGTCGTTGATGTACTTGACCCGCCTCGCTGGCGGTTTGGCGTTGTTGGTGATGACGACCGGGAGGCTCTGTGTGAGCATGGGACACCTGTGCGGCGCTGGCGCCGGCTGTTGAGGCAAGTTCTTGAGCAACGGATATCGCGGCGATCAGGCCGACACGGATTTGGACTGGGAAGTAAGGTGCGCCGGAACATCGAGCGGCGCCGGAGACCCGAAATACCGGGTGTGCGCCAGGTCCACGACCCGGCAGACCAGTTCGGTGAACGAATAGCCGGCCTGGCGGGCGGCGAGCACGTACGCGCCGCCCCAGCCCAGCGAAGCCATCGAGTTGATCTCGAGCATGAACGGGTTGCCCGCCGGATCAACGCGGATGTCGACCCTGGAGTAGTCGCGGCAGTGGCACGCCTTGAACGTCGCCAGCGCAATCTGACGCAGGCGATCCGCCAGCGCATCGTCGACGGGCGCGGGGCAGATCCGCTCCGGCTCGTCCTGGCTCTTGTGCAGTTTGTCGGCGTGGGTCATCACCGCCAGGTGCTCGCGGCCCGAGAAATCAATCTCCACCAGCGGCAGCGTCTCGCCCGGGTTGTTTCCCAGGATGCCCACCGCGATCTCGCGCCCCGGGATGTACTCCTCCACCAGCGCTTCCTGCTCGTACTTCTCAACGATCGCCAGGACGGCCTCGTCGAGTTCTTCGCGAGTCTTGACAAGGCGAAGGCCGAAGCTGGAAGATTCATGCCGGGGCTTGACCACCAGCGGGAACCGGAGCTTGGAAACGTCCCCGCCGGGCCCCTTGAGCACGGCGAACGCCGGCGTGGGCACGCCGGCCTCCATCGCCAGGATCTTGGTGACGACCTTGTCGAGCGCGAGCGTGTGGCCCAGCGGGCTCGACCCTGTGTACGGAATACCGGCCATCTCGAGCATGGCCGGCACATGGGTGTACCGACAATCCCCCTGCACGCCGTACGCGAGGTTGAACACCATGCCCCCGGGCGTGCCGTTGGCGGGGCTGGGGGCCAGGAACTCCTTGAGGGCCGGGAGCATCGTCATGTCCCCCTCGAAGACCCCCACTTCGTGCCCGCCCTCACGCAGGCCGTCGATGATGCGCTGGACGGACTGCTTGCCGTACACCTCCGGGCAGGGACGCCCGAACGCAGCGATCACTCCCTTGTTCTCACGGTTTCTGACGACGGCAACTCTCATGGGTGCTTTCTCCTGATCTCGCACGATGGACTCAGTGTGACATGCGAAATCCCTGACAGAGGTTTGTCAGCATTCCTGAGGAGGCAGTAAATCGGTGCGTGATACCCGAATCGAACCGGCTGATCTCGTGCCCGGGTTTTAGGACCCCCGGGGCCCGGCTCCGCTGACCGGCGCCGCGTCGAGCGCCTTCCTGGCCTTCTTGGGTCGCTGCGGCTTGGGATTCAGGTACTGAAAGGCCCGCAGTTGCAGGAACTCGCACACCAGCACGATGCACGCCAGCACCAACAGCACAGACTCGGGGAAAAGAATGAGCCCATCCTGCAGCGGCGGAACCGAGGAGATGGCCGTGATCACCAGCGCCGTCACCGCCGTCGCACCGGCACGCCACAGGGCCGAGTGCAGGCCTTCCTTCCGGATGGTGGAAGAAAAGGCTTCTCCCGCCAGCGTCAGCACCACGATCGGGAAGTACGCGACACGCTCGACATCGTTCAGGCCGAACGCCAGGCCCACCAGGATCGTGAGCACGATAGTGACCGACACCGCGGCGAGCATCGCCGCGGACCGCCCGAAGAACGGCATCCGCATGCTCTTGATGATCGGGCGCAGCCACACCACGATGAAGAGCACCAGCGCGAAGAAAGCCAGGCCCACGACCGGGCCCGTGACCTGGAACGCGATCGCCAGGAGCACGGATCGGAACGGCCCCAGCACCCGGATTCCCAGCGTGAGGCGCGTGAACACCACCACCAGAGCGCCCACGGGGGCGAAGAGCAAGTGGAGCGTACGGTGCCGCATCTCGTGCGGCAGTGGCTCGAACGAACACCACTGCACAGCCCAACGCAGGAACTCAACGCCGCAGACCTTGCACGCCGCAATGACAACGGGGATCACGATGAGCGCCGCGACGATGCCCCAACCCCGGGCATCCAGCCGGCCGCGGGCGCGGAGCGGGGCGCGTTTGGACTGTGCAGCGGGCTTGGTCTTGGGTGTTGACATGTGTGGGTGTGTTTCAGGCGACAACGACAGCACCGTCCCGCCGCGGGTCGGCCGCGCCAGTGAATCCGCTCGACGGATCGATCGCAACGGCCTGCACGGCGCCGAGCTTGTAGTTGAGGTCGCTCAGGAGTGTGACAGGGCCCTGCTTCTCTGCAATCAGCGTGTGCGCCGCGGAACCAAGCGACCGCTCGGACCACACGGCGCGGCTCAGCAGCGGGTGCGCCCGGGGCGCGGCAACCGCCGCGGCCAACGATTGCCCGCGGTCGAGCACCGCGCTCAGAACCCGGACAACCGAAGTCGTGATGCGCCTGCTGCCGGCCGAGCCCAGCGCGAGGCGCGGCACGCCCGCCCCGTCGAGCACGATCGTGGGCGCCGCGTTGGACTGCGGGAGCGAGCCCGGGCCCAACCGGTACGGATGCGCAGTCCGCGGGCTGGCGCTCAGGTAGTTGTTGTAGAAAAAGCCCAATCTCGGATGAACTGTCTTGGAGCCAAAGACAGATTGGATCGACTGCGTGAGCGAAACGACGTTGCCCGCGGCGTCCGCGACGCACAAATGCGTGGTGTTGCCGGATTCCCCGCTGGTGTCCTCGACAGGCTCGTTCATCTTGCCCGCGTGAAAATCAGCGATGAGCTTCGCCGCCCGCTCCGGGCCCACGAGCCACTTCGCCAGTGAAGGAGTCACGTCCTTGGGGTGATCGGGCCAGCGCTCCCGCTCGCGGAACGCGATGAACGTGGCCTGTGTCACGGCGAGTTGCCACGCCGCGTCACTTTCGCCCGCGTGCCAAAGCCCGCCCAGCAGCCGCAGGGCCAGCAGCGCCTGCACGCCCCCGCCCGGAGGAGGCACCGAAAGCACCCGGTGCGAACCGTGCTCGATCGCGAGCGGCTCGCGGACCACCGGCAGACCAAGATCCGCCAGGTCCTGCGCCGTCACGAGCCCGCCCTGCTCGGACATGTGGGCCACGATGTCGCGTGCGATCTGGCCGTGATAGAAATCCCCCGCCCCCTGCTCGCTGATGCGGCGCAGTGTGGCCGCGAGCATCGGCTGGCGGAACACCTCCCCCACCTTCGGCGGCGCGTTGCCGGGACCGAGCAGCAACGCGGCCTCGGGCGATCCGGGCGCGAAGAACCGCACCGACCAGCGGATCAGCCGCCGCTGCAGGGCCGTGATGCGATAGCCGTTCTCGGCGAGCTCGATGGCCGGCGCGATCGCCTCCGCCGGCGCGAGCGTACCGAACCGGCGCTGGGCGAACTCAAGCGTCGCGGGCGTCGACGGAATGGTCGTGGCCGTCACGCCGTAATCCTGCTGGGCCCGCTTCACGATCTTGCGTGAAAGCCCCGCGGGCGCGCGGGAATGGCCGTCGACGACGGTGCAGCGTCCATCGGCCAGGCGGATGAGCATGGTCGTTTGGCCGCCCAGGCCCGATTCCGCGGGTTCGCACACGCCCAAGGCCCACGCCGCGGCACACGCCGCATCGATCGCGTTGCCGCCGCGGCGCAGCATGGCGGCGCCCGCGTGCGCCGCCGCGGGGAAAGCGGCGGCAACGACGCCCAGGCGACCGCTGGCGGACAGTTCTGGTGAGAGGTTCATGCCGGACGTGCGCAAGAGGTAGAAGAACGGTTCAGGATGATCCTAGACGGGGCCGCAGAGTGCGCGGATTCTCGGCAACAGCCGCCGCGAAAGGACATGCGTGAACAGGAGTAGGCGTTGGGCACGAATTGATACAGGAAGAAGCCGGACAAGTGAAGAACGACCGAACCGGCCCCTAGCGATCTGCCGAGCCCGGCAGAAGCGCGTTCCCAGAAAATTCGTGATGCCCCGATCAGCCAATTCCGCATGAAGTGGAGTTCCGATGTACGGCCCGCCCGGTTGACCTACTCCTGAAGTGGGCGCGAGCGGTGTCATGTCAGGGCGAGATATCGCCCGTGCCGGTTTCGCTACGGAGTCTGATTCATGGTCCGAAGAACAAGCGTGGTGTTGTTGGCGGGGTTCGTTGGGGGCGCTCTGGGTGTTCAGGCCCTCGCAGCCGAAAACGGGCCCATCGTCATCACCGAGATCATGTACAACCCGCACGACACCGACGAGGGGCAGGAATGGGTCGAGATTTACAACCCCTCGACCGCGACCGTCAACATGGCCGGGTGGTACCTGGAAAACGGCCACGGGGCCACCACGGTTTTCCCGATCGGGACCTCGATCGCGCCCGGCACCGTCGCCGTCATCGCCCCGCGCCGCGGCGGTGTGAGCGGGAACGGAACCCAGCGACGCAGCACGTACACCAACACCCAGACATCTTGGAACACCGCGTGGGGCGCCGGCATCCACGTGATCTTCGTGGAGTCGTTCTGGGACTACCCGGCCGACCCCATCCCGATCACCGGCACGCTGGGAGGCCTCTCCAACTCGCCCGACGGCGCCTCCGACTCGATCCAGTTGCGCGACGCGAGCAACCGGTTGATCGATGAAGTGGCCTACCGCGACGACGAAGGGGACGAGACGCCCTGGCCCGACGACGACGACAGCGGATCGATCCAGTTGCTGCGCAACTTCGTGGGTTCCGTGAGCGACAACAACAACGGCGCGGCGTGGCGTCTCTCCGAACCTTCAGACGCCATGGGTTCCACGCACGCCAACACCGCCCTGCCCGCGTTCCCGGGTATCAACTCGTACGGCACGCCCGGGCGGTTGCCGAACCTGACAACCACAGACTGTAACGGCAACGGCATCAACGACGCGGTCGACATCGTGCGGCGCACCGTGACCGACGCGTACCCATACAACAACATCCCCGACAGTTGCGAGGGCGACTGCAACGCCAACCTGCTGCCAGACCTCACCGAGATTCTCCTGGACTGGCGCAAGGACCGCAACCGAAACCGCCAGCTCGATTCCTGCGAGATCAACTCGCACGGCGGCGTCGCGGGCGTCGGCGGATCCTTCGACACCAACAGCAACGGGATCCTCGACTCGTTCGAGAACAAGCCCAACGTGGTGATCACCGAGATCATGTACGATCCCTCCGGCAGCGACGAGGGCAAGGAGTTTGTCGAGATCTTCAACGCCGGCGCATCGCCCGTGGATGTCTCCGGTTGGAAGCTCCAGGATATCGAGGGCGACTCCGCCACCGGCTCGATCCCCGCCGGCACGATCATGCAGCCCGGCGAGGCCATCGTGCTCACCGCAGGCGACGGCCCCGGAGTGCCCGCCGACGTCGGCACGCAGTTCCGCGCGGCGTGGAATCTGCCCACCTCCGTGCGCTCCTTCGCCCTCACGCCCTGGCAGGACCGGGCACAGCGGGCCACCGCCATCGAGGAAGTGCTGGCCTTGGAAGACGCCTCCGGCGAACCGGTAGACGTCGCCAACTACGAGAATCCCAACGCCATGACCGGCAGCACATGGCCGGCAACGGACGCGGCCTCGAGCATCTACCTGCTCTCCACCGCCATCGGCAAGGGCGTGAACGACACCGGGGCCAACTGGCGGATGTCGATCGCCAACATCGACGGCGCGTACGACAGCGTGCAGACGCCCTGGTTCACCGACATCCGCGCGACGGGCTCCACAGGCTCGCCCGGCATCGTGTGGCGATCAACGCCGCAGACATCCACCGGGCAGGCCGTCATCACCGAGATCATGTACAACCCCAACAGCAGCAGCGGGCTGGGCTCGCGCAACGAGTGGATCGAGGTGTACAACCCCGCCGCGGGCGATCTGGACGTCTCGGGTTGGTACCTGCGCGATGAAGACGGCCGCACCGCCCCCGTGCCCGCCGGCACGACCTTGCCCGCCGGACAGGTGATGATCCTGATCCCCAAGGGAACCGCCGCCGACACCGCGACCGCCGAGGCCGACTTCCGCGTCGCCTGGGGGAACATCTGCCGCGTGGTGGCCCTCGCGGGATGGTCCGACCAGGAACCGCTGCCCAACATGGGCAACCTCAGCAACAGCCCGGCACCGGGCAAGGAAGTGCTCACGCTGCGGCGCGCCGACCACGCCGTGGTGGACATCGTGAACTACGACGATGACGGAGTGGTCTGGCCCACCGACGCCGCCGCGGCCTCGCCGGGGCTGGGCACCGCGTGGAGCATCTACCTCACCGCCGGCCACCTCTCCGCGGCCGACAACGACATCGGCGCCAACTGGTCCGCAAGCCTCCAGGGCATCGACCTGGCCGACCTGAACCTCCGCACGGCGGTGTTCAACGGGTTCGATATCGCCTCCCCCGGCCTGCTGCCCGGGATCGTGACAGTGCGCGAATGCCCCGCCAACGGCTGCATCGGCGACTTCAACCTCGACGGCGGCGTCGACGGCGCCGACGTTGAGGCGTTCTTCCTGGCGTGGACCGCCGGTGACAACGTCGCGGACCTCAACCAGGACGGCGGCGTAGACGGAGGTGACGTTGAGTTCTTCTTCGTCGCCTGGTCCCAGGGCTGCTGAGCAAACGCCCTCCCACATCGCGGCCCCGCGGCTCATTGAGCGCGGGGCCGCTTCCCGCGCGGCATCCTCATCCCGGTATGAGTCGCAGCGTCAGAGAGTCAATCGCCCGTGATTGAGCGGGGTTGTTCAGCGACGCCAGCGCCACCTTCGCGCCGCTCGCCTGCACCGCCGCAACCGATTTAACGCTGCGAGCCGCGACCCCGAGAATGCGGCCGCTCTGCGCCGCGGAGAGGCGGCCGAGCTTGAGCGTGCCGATCGTGGGCGCGGAGATGAGCGTGTCAACCGAGCCGACGGTGCACGAAATCGCGCCGATGGTGCCGCGCCCGCTCACGAACTGCTGCACGGAATCCGGGAGAATGGTGGAGTCGGGCGAGACCGCCACGAAGACGCGTGAATCGTCGATGCGGGCCGCGACGATCGACTTGACATCTCCGCCGATCCGCCAATCCGCGTGGCGGATCGAGCCCTTGGCGGTGACGGAGCCGACCGCCCCGCTGACCGCGAGCGAAGCCTCGAAGTCGCCCTTGGAGCTGATCGTGCCGATGGAAGGAGCCACAATCCGGTCACGGGCGCCCCCGTTGTGCCAGGAAGTGACGGCGATCGATTTGATCTGCGCGTTCGACGCCAGATCCAGATCGGTAACGTTGGCGAACGAGAGCGCGGTCGGACCGCTGTTCCAGAGCTGCAGCGCCGAAGCGTTCACGTCGCCGGCCTTGAGGCTCTTGACCACGCCCGAGATCGCGATGCTGCTGCCCCGGAACGCCCCGGCGGAGAACGACCCGATCGCGCCGGCAATCGAGACCGTGGCGTTGACGAGCGATCCCTTGATGGCGAGCGACTTGAGCCCGCGCGTCGCCGTGATATCCGCGGTGAAGTCTCCGGCGATCTTGATCGCACCCAGCGCGAGCGCCGACAGTGCGGATTGATCGCCCGTCCAGGAACGCGCGGTGATCGAAGTGGTCGCCGCGCTCGAGGAGACCTGCGCGTCGTTCAGCACATCGGCGGTGATAACCGTGGTCGCGGCGGGACCCAGCGTCACCGCCGAGCCGATGTTCGCGGCGACGATGGTCTTGATGCCGCCGCCGAAGAAAAGCCCGGACGTGAAGGAGACCGTCTTGGCGGACAACGCGCCCAGCGCCGTGGAAGAAGTGACGAGCCCCAGCGACGTGGGCGTCTTGGAAGCGATGCTCAGCGTGGAAGAGGCGCCCGACGAATCAACGCGGATGGCGAACGGCGTCGTCTGGCTATCGAGGAACACCAGGCTCGCGGAGCCGTTCGAGAGGGTCGCGGTCACGGTCTTTCCCGCCGCGTCGGTATAAATGGCCTTCGTTTTGCCTCCGAAGGGAGTCGTGCGGACCGACTGATTGAGAATGGTCGCGACGGCCGAGCCGTCGGCGATCGTGCAGTTCGTGGGATCGCTGATCCCCACCGCGAACGTCTCCGCGGATTCCTGGAGCAGGTCGCCGCGGACGGGAACGGTGAATGTGCCGGAACGCTGGCCCGCGGGGATGGTCAGAAGGCCCTGGGTCGGGTCGTAATCGCGGCCCGCGGCGGCGGTGAGATCCTGCGTGGCGTAGCGGACGCTCACGGGCCCGTTCCACGAGGAGGTGAGCGAGACCGTGAACGTCGCCAAGCGGATGCCCGCCGCGCCTTCGGCGATGGAAACATCGGCGATGCTCGCGCGGGGCGGCAGCGGCGGACGCGTGTCGTTGTACACGTACGCGTTGAAGGGGTAGTCCGCGCGGGGCACATCAACCGCGCGGACGCTCATGGTCCAACTGCCCGGCTGCGGGTTGGCGACGCGAAAGAACTCGTAGGTGGGCGCGGTGATGTACTCGACGCCGTCGGGAAGGATCGATGCCGAGAGCGAGATGGAGTCGATGAGCCAGCCATCGCCCGTAACGGAACTGTCGGAGGTGGCCCTGAGCCGCACGAAGACGCTTTCGCCCGCGTAGGCGTCGAGCGCCACGCGATCCTCGCGGGCCGTGGCGCGCGTGCCGGTGAACCGAGCGACACGCGTCCAGGCCGAACCGTCGGCGGAGACCTCGACGTCGGCATAGTCGTAGTTGCTCTCGAACTCGTACCGGTGGCGCAGCACCAGGGCCGGCGCGACCCCCGTGGGCACATCGATGCGATTCGTGGAAGTCAGCGTGGCATCCATCAGGTTGGCGTAGCGGCCCGCGGGGCTCTCGGTCACGCAGGCCCCGCCGAGCACCGAGTCGTTGACAACCGCCCACGGGCCCTGCGGCGTCCACGCGGCGATGTTGGTGAAGTCCTCTGCGACAGACGTCACCGGCGTGGGCGCAATCGTGCGCCCCGAAGGATCGATGAGCGTGAGGTCCAGATCACTACCGCCCCAGTTGACGCCGAATGTGGCGGTGCGCCCCCCGGGAACGGAGACGGACTGCGTGCGAGTCTGGCCCGGAGAGATAGCCAGGGATTGATTCGCGAGGCTCCGCTGGCCGCTCAGCGGACCAAGGATGGCGGTATAAATCTGCTGCAAATCGCCGGTGGAGGCCGCGTAGTAGTACTGCCCGCCGGTGGCGGACGCGATCCCGCTGAGCGTGGCCCCGTCGGCGCCGGAGCCGAACCCGATGGTGTAGATGCGGATCCCCTGCTCAACGTACTGGTCAATGACGTCGAGAGGATCGCGGCCCGCGTTGTTCTGCCCGTCGCTGAGCAGGATGATGGCGCGGCCTGGCTCGCCGGCGTAGCTATCCAGCATCGAGTCGGCCTGGAAGATGCCCTCGCCGATGGCCGTGCTTCCGCCATCATAAATCGAAGCGATCGCGTTCTTCGCCGCATCCACCGCGGTGCGGGCCTCGTCGATGTCGCCCAGCGAGTAGACGATCGAGGCGGTGTCGTCAAAGGCCACCACGCCGATGCGGTCGTGAGGCTGGAGCAGGTCGGCGAACAGCCGCGCGGCGTTCTTCGCAGCATCCAGCGGCGCGCCCCGCATGCTGCCCGACCGGTCGATGACCTCCACGACGGTGGCGCCGGCGCCGACGCGAACGAAGTACTCCTCGCTCGTCCCCTGTCGGCCGCCCCCATCGCGGGCCTTGGCGCGGAACGAGTAGATATACCCGGACTCGGCCTCGAATGTGTACTCGTTCGTCGCGCTGTGCTTGCCGGCGAAGGGTGATTGGCCCTGCACGACGGCCGACCCGTCATCAACATGGCGGCCGGGCCCGACCGAGGCGCCCATCGCCGCAGCCCAGGCGCTCCATCCGCCCGAGCCGTCGATGCGGCGGCGGCGGAACTCGTACTCGAAGGAGTCCTTCCCGACGCCCGCGTTGCCCTTTCCTTCGTCCGTCGCGATGGCGTCCAGATAGACCGTGGTATTCGGAAGCGTCTGCGGGCGGGCCTCGTCTTTGCTGGTGAGCTTCACGAAGCCGACGACCGGGTCGTCGGCGTTGATGCGTGGATCTGAAAAGAACACACGGAACCACTCGGCGGTGGAGCGAACGGCCTGGGGGACCAGGATCCTCGCCATCGAATCAAGTTCCGCCCGAGACCAGGAGTCGTACCCGATGTGGTCGTACGAGAACGTCGTACCGAGGATCGTGCCGTAGTAGGTGTCGGTGCGGCGCCCGCCCCGATCCACTTCGCCGTTGGCATCGCCGCTGTCGTAGTCGTCCGCGAGTTCGGCGTTCTCGTACATCAGACCCACGAGCCGGTTCGCGGCATCGCCGCCCGCGGCGATCGGGGTCGCGATGTCGCTGGGAAGGCGCAGCGAACTCGAATCAATAGACCCCGCTGCGTAGTAGTTCATCCGCCGCGTGGGGTCGTTGCTGTTGAAGCTCGCGATCGGCCCGAAATCGAACATTCCGCGGCTGTCTTTGAACTCCACGCCGTCGACCCAATCGTGGTACGGATCGGCATCGCCCGGCAGATGCCAGTCATTGAGCACGTGCGCCGGGACGGTCATGTCCTCAATCAGGTGCGCCACCCAGCCGATCTGCACCAGCGTGTTGGTGTCGGTCAGCGACGGTGCGCTGGGCAGATTCCCGAGATAACGGATGGCGCGGGCGGGGGCGGACTCAAACGAGTACCCGAAAACAGCATCCTGCAGCCCGCCGGCGAGTGTGCGCGCGTGCCCGGCGCTGTCCTGCCAGAAGTGGCCGCGAGGGGAACTGTCGGGAACATCTTCATCGTGCGCTCCCTGCTGCAGATAGCCCGATGCGCCCGATTGTGTCAGAAAGCTCCATCCGAACTGGTCCATGAACAGGTTGTCCGCCTGTTCGGTCAGCCATTGGTGGACAGGTTGGGAACTGTCGCCGTTGGCGTACATCATCTGGCGAGGCTCGAGCGCCTCGAACGACCTTGGCAATGCGCCCGATGTCCCGGCGGTACGGCCCAGAAGGCGAGCGAAGAATCCCGTGCTGCTGTTCATGATGGTCCCCCACGGGCGTGACGCCACTGCGGCGCGCTCTCGCGGCGCCGATCAACGATCTTGAGATAGACTCCGAACTGTGCGCCAGACCCCAATCTCGCGCGAATTTTCCCACCGCCCGCCGCGGCGACGGCCGCAACGGACTACCCGAAGTTATCGGGGAGGGTGCGACATCGTTGCAGGGGTGGGCGCGCACCCCGACCCCGGGCCTAGGCGTGCGCCCGGTCCGGCTCAGCGTGTACCAGAATTCACATCACGATCCGCAGCGCCGCCGTCTTCGCGTGCTTGATCGCCTCGCCCACCTTGCTCGCGTCCGTGCCGCCGCCCATCGCCGCGTCCGGCTTGCCGCCGCCCTTGCCGCCGATGATCGCGCACGCGTCCCGCAGCCAGTCTCCGGCCTTGAGCCCCTTCTTCACCGCCGCCTCGGGCACGGCGCACGCCACCGCCACCTTGCCGGTGTCGGTGTCGATGCTGAAGAGCATCGCCGGGCAACGCGGGGCCTTGTCGCGGACGGTCTTGAGCGCCGAGAGCAACGCCTCGCGGTTGTCGCCCGCCGTCACAGTGCCGACCACAACCTGGTCGTTGGCCATCAGGGCGCTGTCCGCGAGCGACCTCGCCGCCGCGACCGCGACATCGCGAATCGCAGCGCCCATCTGCTTGCTCGCGTTCTTGACCCGCTCCTGCAGCGCCGCGACCCGGGCCCGCAGCGCCGCCTTGCGCGACACGGGCACGACCGCCTGGTCGATCTGCGACGCCAGCGGCGTGATGGCCTTGGAAAGGTCCAGGTCGCTCAGCGCCTCCGCCGCGGAGATGTCCGCCCCGAGTTTCGCCGCCGCGCCGATCGCGGCCGCCGCGGGCTCGCCCGTCAACGCCGTCACGCGCCGCACGCCCTTGGCCACCGCTTCTTCCGACACGATCGCGAAGTCGCCGATCACGCCCGTGGTGGCCACGTGCGTGCCGCCGCAGAACTCGACCGAATACTCCATCCACTCCGGCTTGGCGGGGTTCGCCAGCAGCGCCTCGATGGGCGCGCCGATGGACACCACACGCACCGGATCGGGGTACGCCTCGCCGAACACCGCCCGCAGCGTGTTCACCGCCCGGGCCACGTGCAGCGGCGCGGGCTCCGCGTGAACGATGAGGTTGCGCCGGATCCGATCGGCGACGATGTTCTCCACCCGCTCCAGCTCCGGCGGGGTCACGGGCTGGTTGGCCGAAAAGTCAAAGCGCATCTTGTCGCGCGCGACCAGCGAGCCCTTCTGGTCCACCGAGTTGCCCAGCACCGCCCGCAGGCCCAGGTTGGTCAGGTGCGTGGCGGTGTGATTCGCGGCGGTCTGCGCACGCCGGATCTTGTCCACGCTCATCTCGACCGTGTCGCCGACGGAAATCTCGCCCCGCGCGACGTGCCCGATGTGCAGGATGTAGCCGCCGAAGTTCTGGACGCTCTCCACGACGAACTCGCCGTGCTCGTGCGCTCCGGACTTGACGCCCTTGAGCACAACGATCTTGCCCGCGTCGGCCTCCTGCCCGCCCATCTGCGCGTAGAAGGTCGTCTTGTCGGTGATGACTCCCACCTGCTTGCCGATATGGCCCATGCCCGCCTTGACGTGCTCGTCGAAGTTGTGCCCGTTCCAGATGGCCTTCACGTGCGCCGCCTGATCTCGCAGCTCAAACTTGTGCGAATCGTCGGTGGGCTCCAGGCCCATGCGCTTGAGGCGAGCGACTTCCTCGCCGCTCAGCGTCAGCGCCTTCTCGCCCTCCTGCTTGCCGCCGGAGCGCGAGATCTCCTCGGCCTTCATCCGCTGCTCGTCGTACCCGGCCATGTCCACCTTCAGGCCGCGCTCCTCGGCCATGAGCACCGTGAGATCGATGGGGAATCCGAACGTGTCGTACAGCTTGAAGGCGTCCGGGCCGGAGATGGTGCTGTTGGTCGCCTTCGCCGCGGCCTCCTCGAAGAGCTTGATGCCGCGGTCCAGCGTGCGGCCGAAGCTCTCTTCTTCTTCAAGAATAATGGCCTGCACCTTCGCCGGGTCCTTGCGCAGCTCGGGGAACGCCGCGCCGAACCGCTCCACCACCACCGGCACCAGCGACGCAAAGAAGCCCGTCTTGGCCCCCAGCATCTGGCGGCCGTACCGCACAGCGCGCCGCAGAATCCGCCGCAGCACGTACCCGCGCCCGACGTTGCTCGGCACGGCGCCGTCGGTCAACGCGAAGGTGAGCGTGCGGATGTGGTCCGCGATGACGCGGTACGCCGTGTCGACGTTGCCCGCATCGTCCTTGCCCAGCCTGCCCCGGTACGGGTGCGGGGCGTTGGTGGCGTGCTCGATTTTCGCGAAGAACGGCGCGAACACATCGGTGTCGTAGTTGCTGCGGGCGTTCTGGAGCACACTCACAAGCCGCTCCAGGCCCATGCCGGTGTCCACGTGCTTGGCGGGCAAGGGCCGCAGCGAGCCGCCCTCCAATCGTTCGAACTGGATGAACACGTTGTTCCAGATCTCGATGACGTCAGGGTCGCTCTTGTTGACCATCTCCGCGGCGTTGCGGCCGCCGATGCGGTCGTAGTGAATCTCGGTGCACGGCCCGCACGGGCCAGTCTCGCCCATCTCCCAGAAGTTGTCCTTCATGTTGCCCGGCAGCACGTGGGACTCGGGGAGAAACCGCAGCCACAACTGCCGGGTCTCCTCATCGGCCGGCAGCCCGAGCTTCGCGTTGCCCTCGAAGTACGTGGCGTACAGGCGATCCCCGGGGATCTTGTACACCTTGGTGAGCAGTTCCCACGACCACTCCACGGCCTCCTTCTTGAAGTAGTCGCCGAACGACCAGTTGCCCAGCATCTCGAAGAAGGTGTGGTGGTATGTGTCCTTGCCCACGTCATCCAGGTCGTTGTGCTTGCCGCCCGCGCGGATGCACTTCTGCGAGTTGACGGCCCGCTTCAGGCCGTGCAGATGGCTGGTCGGGGCCACCTGCCCCAGGAAACACGGCTTGAACTGGTTCATGCCCGCGTTCGTGAAGAGCAAGGTCGGGTCTTCAAGCGGCACCACAGGGGAGGATGCGACAAAGGTGTGACCGTTCGGCCCCGGGCCGGGCTTGTTCTTGAAGAAGTCGATGAACGTCTGGCGGATGGTGTCGGCGGAAAGCACTGGCATACTCCGTGGGATAGGGAGGGAGGGTAGGGGCGGGGCGATTCACAGGCTGCGCGGCGGGAACTGGCGTGAAATCGAGGTGCAAGCGTCTCCGCAACAGGACAAACGGCACGAACAGGGCAGAAAGCCATCCCAACCGGCCGATCCGGCGGGCCCTCACCGCCGCGCCGGGCAGGAGCGGAAGGAAGTGCTACGCTGGTGATGGGGGCAGGAGACGCACCATGTTGGAATCACCACAGTTGGCGCAGACCACGGAACAGTTGTCCGCGGCCGTGCGGCTCACGGTCCCGCGCGACCACATCAAGCAAGTGATGCACCCGGCGATCCAGGAGGTCATGGCGACCCTCGCGGGACAGGGAATCGCGCCGGCCGGGCCGTTGTTTACGCTTCATTTCAGCATCGATCCGGCAGTCTTTGATCTCGAAGTAGGCGTGCCGGTAACGCGGGAAGTCAAAGCATCGGGACGGGTCAAGCCCGGGCGGCTGCCCGCCGCCAAGGTGATCAGGGCGGTGTACCGCGGTCCGTACGAAGGTCTCGCCGCGGCGTGGAAGGAACTGATGGAATGGATCAGATCAAACGGACACACCCCGGGAGCGGGTGCTTGGGAAAGTTATGTTGCCGGGCCGGAATCCGGTCCCGACCCGGCACAATGGCGAACAGAACTGAACCGGCCGGTGATGTAACCAGGCGTCAACGGTCGGCGGGTGAAATCGTCTGAGTCCGCGGCGGAGTCACTGTCTGATTGACCTGCACGGGCAGCGAGTTCTTGGCGGATACCACGTTCAACATCTCTGGCTTCCCGAATAGTTCGGGGTGCAGGTACGTCCCTCGTTCGTGAGCGGGCTTGATCTGCTCCGCCTGCATCGGGTTGGTGCGGGCGTACGCATCGTCGCGGAGCGCGGTGACAGTCCATGAGACCTTGAGGCCCGCCGGCCCGCCCGCGATGCGGAAGGAGTTGGACTCGATCTCGCCGGCAACGTGCAGCAACGGCGCCGCCGCGCCGATCGGCGTGAGTTGATACGAAAAGTCGCGGTTCGCGGCCTCGAACCAGGCGGGCAGAGTCACGACCGCCTCGCCGGAGGAGTCGAGCATCGCGTTCCCGCGGTAGATGTTCAACATCTGATCACTCTCCACGCACGAGTGCAGGAGGTACTTGTTGGCCGGGTCGAGCGGATGATCGATCATGAAGCTCTTGGTGCCCGCCACGGTGAAGCTGCGAGAAACATAGACGTTCCCATTGAAATACCCGGCGTAGCCGATGTCGCTCTCGCCGTACACGGCGTACGCGGAAGTTCCGTTGGCGATCGCGATCACCCCGTTGCCGCCTCTGACGGTGGACTCGGCCCGCACACCGGTGCCGCCCTTGCCGCTGACCCCGGAAACCCCGATGATGCTGGTGCTGTTGCCGGCGGTCTCACCCAGAACGCCGTAGCCGCCCGCGCTGTTCGTTCCGAAGCGACCGCCGTAGTTGAGCCCGGAGGTTGAGTTCGCCCAGCCGCGCACACCCGTGGCGGTGGAGCCGTCCGCCTCGCCCAGAACACCCGCCGCGTCGGAGAGTGTGGTGTTCGCTGAACGTCCCCACACCCCGAATGGATTGGCGTAGGTGCTCAAACCATCGCACCAACCCACAACCGCCGGCCCCACCTGGGAGAATCCCGCCACCGCACCGCCGTAGACCGGCATCGAATGCGTCGACAGGTCAACGCTCCGGCTGCCCACCACCGAAGCGCCCCCGGTCGTGGTTTGCCATTCGCTGTAGCCGTACACACCCGCGGGCAACCACCCGCCGGAAGCAACGGTTCCCTTGACGCCGTAGATCCCGCCGCTGGCGGCATTCGCCACGCCCAGCACTCCCACGCCGGAGGAACTCACCGTTTCACCCCGCACCCCCACCGTGCCGCCGGTAGTGGCGTACGCAACGCCCTCAACCCCGATGCCCGAGGTGCTGTTGGCGTCGCCCCGCACGCCCCGCGAAACGGCCGTGCTGCTGTACGCAAAGCCGTACACGCCGCGGCCAGAGCCGTGCGCCAGCCCGTAGACGCCGTCACCCGACGAAGATGGGTTTGCACAGACGCCCCAGACGCCGTAGCCCGAATCACTGGAACCCGCCACGCCCGAGCCCGTGTCCGAAGTTCCGAACACGCCCGCGCCGTACCCGGGGTATGAGTCGGCGCCGCCGCGCTGAATGCCGCGGATCGCGATGCCGTAATCACTCCGCGTGTTGTTGGAAGTCAGCGTGTAATAGTCCTCACTGCGGATCTGGAGCGCCGAGTCGTACGGAGAGATGTTGATGCCGATCGGGGCGTTAAAGATCTTGGTGGCGGTGAACGTCTGGTAGGTGTTCAGCAGCGCGACATTCGATGAAAGCCTGGCGTCCGCCAGCGTGCCCGTGGCCAGGTTGGTCGCGTTCAGGTTGATGAGGCCCGCCCCCGAACCGCTGAACACGTTCGACGCGTTGGAGAAGGTGAGAGGGAAGGAATACGTACCCGTCAACCGGGCCGCCGGAACGCTGCCGCTGCTGAGATTCCCAGCGTTCAGGTAATAGCTCGCCGCCTGCCCGTTGAGGGCCAGGGCGTTGTTGGCCGTCGCCGCGCTCAGCGCGTTGAGCGAGAACGATGCGTGCGGCGCGGCGGTCAGCTCGCGCCTCGGCGTGAGCGTCGTGTAGCCGCTAGAACCCGCGTACGCAACGTCGATCTCCAGCCACCGCGTCTGCCCGGTGTAGGCCCCCGTGCCAAAGTCCAGTTTCACCGCGAAGCAGCCGTTCTCCGGCGTGATGTTGAGCGCGGAAAGAGTGGACCCGACCTGCACGCCGCCGACCGACAGCGTGTACAGCCGGAACCGCATGTCGTACGAAGACGCCGCGGGCACTCCAGCCTCGTCAAGCCGGCCCTGATACGTGAACCCGGTGGTGAACGACTGCGCGGACGCCGCCGTCATCGCCGCGGCAATCAACAGCCCGCTCAGCGACCGACGAACGAAACGGGATGTACGCATGGTGATCTCCCTCAGTAGTGCCACTGCTCCCCGCCGGAAGCGCGGAATCCTACAGGATCACAGCCCGATTCATGAACAGGGAAGTTTCCCTGATCCCGAACGACCTCAGCCGAAACTCGATCCGGCGATAACGCCGATGACAAAGCGAGGCCGCGGCGATCACCGGATCACCGCGGCAGCGCACAAGCCGTGCAGGTTGACCAACCGCTTCACCGACCGCCGACCTCCCAGGTCGCGAAGAACGCCTCGACGTCCGCCGCATCGATGCCGCCGTCGCCGTTCGCATCGGCCCACGCGAAGCCCGATTCCCAGGCATAGAAGAAAGCCTCGACGTCGGCGCTGTCGATGCCGCCGTCGTTGTTGAAGTCCGCGATGTTGTGCAGCAGGTTGACGGCGTTGCCCTCACGACGAACCAGGAACGATCCCGCGGCGGGCGCGAACGCGTCAACGCCGAAGAAGTCGCCGTTCACGTGCGCGCCGGTGATGAGGGTCAGGGTGAAGAAGTAGTACGAGGGATTGCTGGGATCAAAGCCCGCGGAGTTGGTCAGCGTCAGCGTCCCGTTCAGCGAAACGTCGCCCGCCGCGCTCAGATTGCCGAACCGCGAGTCCGTCAGCAGGTCGATCACCAGTGTGCCGGTGCTGGTCTGCGTGTAGTTGCCCGTCACCGAGAGCGTGTTGGATTGAAGATTGAGCAGCCCGCTGTTCGTGACCGAACGCAGCGTGTACGACACCGCGAGATTCACGCTGGCGCGGCTGGCGACGGCCAGGTCCACCATCGGGGCGATCGAACCGGAGAACGTCGCCGTGCCGCTGGATACCGAGAGCACAGCACCCGACGCGGCCAGGATCCCCGAAGTCGCCGCGAAGGTGTGAGTCCGGCCGAGATCGATCGTCGCCGACGGATCGAGCGTGAACGTGCCGGTCTGCACGCCCCCGCCGAACATCTCGAGCGTGCCGTGAACCAGGACTTGATCGGCGTTGACGAATGCGCCGAGCACGGTCATGGTGGCCGAGGGGTCGATGATGAGTTCCCCGTCAAGGACGCGGAACGGAGCGTTGATGGTCGAGAGGCCGCCCGAGGTGACTTCAAGCCGCGCGCCGCCCAGCACGCTGATGGCCTCGTCGGAGGTGATGCTGCGGGCCGCCGCGTTCTCGTTGATCAGGATCGTGGGCGAGCCCGGGACGCTGATGAACACGTCGGTGCCCGGGCCGGGGACGACCCCGCCCGCCCAGTTCTCCGCCTGCGACCACGTGCGACCATCGCCCGCGCCGGTCCAGATGCCCGGGACGCCCGCGGCAGTCTCGATGCGGACCTGCGTGGCGGTGTACGACGTGCTGAAGTTGATCCCCAGGTTCGCAGGGGGAAAAGTGACCTGAGAGAACGTCCCCGAGCGCGTCGCACCCGAGAGGATGGCGAATGAGTCACCATCGCCCGGCACAAAGCCCGGCGCGAGCTCGATCACCAGAGCGCCCGCGGCCGATGCGCCGCCGGTGGCGACAACCCGTCCGGACGTGTTGGCGCCCGCGAGCTGCGCGGTAAGCGTCCCGGTGGTCGCGAACGCACCCGTGAGGTTGAGCGTGCTGCCGCGGCCGGTGCGCAGGCTTCCGGTGCTCGTGAGCGTCCCGCCGAACGGAGTCAGCGTGCGGCCGCCGGCGTTCTCCAGGTTCAACGATCCTCCGAGCGTCGCGAGTGTTGACACCGCGCTGAAGGCCCCCGAATCAGCGAGGGTGAGCGAGGCCCCCGCAACGATCGCGCGGACGGATGTGACGTTGGTGACGGCGAGCGAGCCCCCGCCGGAGATGCGCCAGTCACCCCCGAAGACCGTGGTGCCGCTGACCTGGGGTGTTGCACCGATGGTCACCGCGCCCCCCTCGACGGCCAGGATCCCCGGATTGTCAAAGGAAAGATCGGTCGCGGTGGTGAAGGCGGCCAGCCCGCGCTTGGTGATCGTGCCGTTGTTGCGGAGAAGCGCCGAACCGCCGCCGCGGAACGCGGCGGGCGTGGAAACGTTGGAGTCAATGAGCATCGCGCCGTTGTTGATGAGCGTGCCGTTGTTGAAGGCCAGGTCCCCGTCGTTGGTCCACGTGAGCGATCCGTTGTTGATGAGCTCGCGGGAAAGAACCCGCTGATTGGTGGCGGCCCCGGTCAGCAGGAGCTGCGCGCCGGCGTCGACGTACGCCCGGCCCGTGCCGGAGAAGGTGCCCGCACTCCATGTGGTGACGCCCGCGAAGTGAACCTCGCCGGTGTTGGCAAGTGTGCCGCCGCTGATTGACGATGCACCCGCGAGCGTGAGGGAGCCCTCGCCCGTGATCGCGCCGCCCGATATGGAGAACGCCTGCGTTGAAAGAACGCCCGCCGCGGCGATCGTGCCGCCGAGCAGGCTCAGCGTGCCCGTGATGGTCAGGCCGTTGGACGCGATGAGCGTGCCGCCGTTGACACGGGCGACGGGGATCGAGACGCCCGGACCGAACGTGGACGATCCGCCCTCAATGCCCACCAGCCCGGCGCCGGTGAAGGTGGCGCCGGAAGTGATGGAGTGCGTATCCGAGAAGAGCAGGGACGCGGAACTATCGACTTGGAACGAGCCGGACTGTGTGCCCGACCCGTAGAACTGGAGCGAGCCCCCCACCACG
>JAFEBP010000008.1:39141-39641 GCA_018242605.1 Planctomycetota bacterium | reverse complement strand
CCACGTTCACCACCCCGTCGTTGATGAACCGCATGTTGGCGCCGTTGTTCTCGAACCGATTCGTGTTGCCCGCGTTGATGAACGTGCCGTTGTTCTGGAACGTCGTCGTGCCCGTCACCCCACGCCAGTAGATGTACCCCGCGCTGTTCGCCGTGAACGTCCCGTTGTTCGTCACCGTGCAGTTGTACTGGTACACCCGCCCACGCGACCAGTTGCTCGTGCCGTTGAGGATCACGTTGCGCTGCAGGTACACCTCGTCGCCCGCGCTGAACGTCGCCGTGCCCGACACCGTCAGGTCCCCGCCGGCGAGGATGTTGCCGTTGCCCACCATCGTCAGGTTCGCGGCCGAGATCGTCCCCGTCAGGCCGTAGGCCCCGTTCGAGGCGTACAGCAAGCCCACGGTCAGGTTCGTCGGCCCCTGGAGTGTGCCGCCCTCAACATACAGCGTGGGCAGCGTCAGGTTCTGGTGCGCGAGCGTCGTCGTCCCGCCGTTGACATCA
>JAFEBP010000008.1:0-39037 GCA_018242605.1 Planctomycetota bacterium | reverse complement strand
CCACGTTCACCACCCCGTCGTTGACAAACCGCATGGTGGCGCCGCTGTTCTCGAACCGATTCGTGTTACCCGCGTTGATGAACGTGCCGTTGTTCTGGAACGTCGTCGTGCCCGTCACCCCACGCCAGTAGATGTACCCGGCGCTGTTCGCCGTGAACGTCCCGTTGTTCGTCACCGTGCAGTTGTACTGGTACACCCGCCCACGCGACCAGTTGCTCGTGCCGTTGAGGACCACGTTGCGCTGCAGGTACACCTCGTCGCCCGCGCTGAACGTCGCCGTCCCCGACACTGTCAGGTCCCCGCCGGCCCCCAACCCGCCGTTCCCGACCATCGTCAGTATCCCGGTGGTAATCGCGCCGGAGGTTGCAAGCGTTCCCGAAGAGAGATACAGCGTGCCCGTGCTCAGGCTCGTCGGTCCGGTGACCGAACCGCCCTCAACCGCGAGAGTCGCGAAGCTCAGGCTCGCCCCCGCAAAGTTGGTCGATCCGCCGTTCACCGAGAACCAGCCGCTGGAGTTGATCGTGGATGCCGATTGGAACGAGTGCGTCCCTTGCAGATACGTGGACGCCCCCGCCTCCACCGACCAGGCGCCCGAATGCGCCCCGCCGCCGTACAGCTGCAGCGATCCGCTCGAGACAGTGACGACGCCGGCGTTGTTGAACAACATCAAGGCGCCGTTGTTCTCAAACCGATTCGTGTTGCCCCCGTTGACGAATGTGCCGTTGTTCTGGAACACCGCGGGCCCGGACCGGGCGTACCAGTAGACATACCCCGCGCTGTTCGCCGTGAACGTCCCGTTGTTCGTCACCGTGCAGTTGTACTGGTTGATCCGTCCCCGCGTCCAGCTCGATGCGCCGTTGAGCAGCATGTCGCGCTGGAGCGAAATGTCATCCACGGCCACGAACGAAGCCCCACCGTTGACCGTCATCGCCCCGCCGGGCTCGATGACCGCGCTGCCCGACACCAACAGGTCATTCACGGTCGCCAGCCCCCCGCCGCCGAACCTGGCGTTGCTGATCGTCAGGGCGCCATCCACCACCGTGCTCAGCGCAACGTTCAGGGCGCCGCCGGACATCGAGATGCTGCCGGCGCAGTTTACGCTGCGCACCGACTGCGTGGCCGAGGTGATGGCCACGATCTTCGTGGACCCGATGATCACGTCATCGTTCGGGCCCGGCACTTCGCCCGTGCTCCAGTTGGTGGCGTTGCTCCAGTTGCTGTTGGGGTTGGGCCCGGCCCCGGGCCCGACAAACGTCACCACCGCGAGCAACTGCCGGCCCTCCAGCGGCTCGAACACCGTCCCGGCACTCTGCGCCAGGTCCCAGGCGGTCAGCCCTCGGACTCCCTTCGAAACCCACGCACGCAGTTTGCGGATCGACATCGCTCACTCCCGGAGAACGAACACCGTTTCACGCGAGCCGAGGGCTCCTCCGGCCGACCGCCTTGCCCATCTTTCCAGACAACCGGAAATGGACCCAACGGATCGCCGCGGCGTCGCCGGAACACTTCGGCGGCCGTCTCGCGTGAGATTTCCTATCCCCATGGCGAGAACGGTTCGCGCCGCTGCGCGCGGGCCTAAAGTTTTTTTGAGGTTGCCGGTCCGCCCTTCCGTGACGCAAGGGTTCGGCTCTGGACCGGTGTGGGAGCTTTTTGTATGGAACCCGAGCGCCTGGCGGACGATGGTGTGGACCGCAAGGACCTGGATGACCTGACGAGCGCCGCCGCGGGAGATCTGGAGGCGCTCCACCGCGTAATGCCGCTCGTGTACGAACGCATCCGCGCAATCGCCAACTCGATGCTCACCGGCGATCGCGCCCTCAACTGGGTCCGGGCCAGTTCGATCATCCACAACGCCTACATCCGCCTCATCAACCAGCACAACGTGGATTTCGCCGACGCCTCCCGCGTCACCGCGGCTCTGGCGACGATCATGCGGCGAGTGGTGATCGACATCGCGCGCCGGGAGACCACGCTCAAACGCGGCGGCGATGTGACACGAATTTCTCTGCACGCCGAGGACCTCGCGGGCCTGGATCGTCCGGTGGACGCCCTGGAAGTCGACGACGCCATGGTGGCACTCGCCGCGGTCTGCCCGCAAAGCGCACGCGTCGCAGAGCTCCGGTTCTGGGGCGGGATGGAGTTCGAGCAGATCGCCGCGGCCATGGATATGCCCCTCAGCCGCGTGAGATCACGCTGGAACCGGGCCAAGGCGTGGCTCAGCATGGAACTCAAGGGCGCACAGGGTGCCGGCGCCCCGCGAGGGCGGAGCCCCGCATGAGCGCTCAGGACATGCGGACAGCCCTGGAGGTCTTCGGACGACTGCGGGAACTGCCCGCAGGCGAACGACAGAACGTGCTCGACAGTGACTCGTCCCTGTCGCCACAGGCGCGTGACTGCGTTCGTTCGCTGCTGGCCAACGACTCGCCCACGGGCCAGTTCCTGGGATCCACGATCCACACCGCGCGCGCCGCGGCGCTGCGGCCGCTCGTGGCGGGCGCGATCCCCGCCAGGATCGGCCGATACGAAGTGCTGAGAGTGCTCGGCCACGGAGGGTTCGGAACGGTGTACCTGGCGCGCCAGGCCAGCCCACGCCGCGAAGTCGCGATCAAGCTCATGCGGCAGATCTCAACGCCCGCGGAGCGGCGAAGGCTGCTGTTCGAGGCCCAGGTGCTCGCCAGGCTGAGCCACCCGTGCATCGCCCGGGTCTACGAGTCGGGCGTGACCGACGACGGCCTGGAACTGCCGTTCATCGTCCTGGAGTACATCGACGGCCCAACCCTGGACGTCTACGCACAGGAAAAAAAGCCCTCACGCGACGAGATCGTGCGGTTGCTCATCCAGGTGTGCGACGGCCTGGGCCACGCCCACCAGCGCGGCGTGCTGCACCGCGATCTGGCCCCCAAGAACATCCTCCTGGATTCACAGGGCTGCATCAAGATCCTGGACTTTGGCCTCGCGTGCGCGATCGACCACGCGCCGGCGTCCTCCATGGCCCTCACCGCCGCCGGCGACGTCCTGGGCACCCTGCGATTCATCAGCCCAGAACAACTACGCGGCGAGATCTCGGCCATCGATACGCGCTCCGACCTCTACTCGCTGGGCCTCATCTCCTTCGAGCTGCTCACCGGGCGCCACCCCTTCCTCACCGGAGACGAGAGCCTCGCCACCGCCGTCAGCACCCTCCTCGAGGCCGCGCCGGCGCGCCCATCCGCGACCAACCCGGGCCTGCGCGGAGACCTTGAGTCCGTGCTCCTCAAAGCCATCGATCGCGCACCCGAGGCGAGGTATCAATCAGCCGGTGAACTCGCCCGTGACCTCCGAAACGTGCTCGAAGGGCTCGCCGTGACGGCCCGCGCGGCGACTCCCCTCTACCGGGCTCGCAAGTTCATCGGGCGTCACCGGGTCGCCGCGACGCTCGCCGCGGCGGGCGTGCTCGTCATCGGCGGCTTCGCCGCCAACAGCCTCCTGGCCCTCCGAAAAGAGGCCCGATCCCGCGACACCGCCATCAACGCGCTCGACGCCGTGGTGTCCCGCGTGCTCAGCCCGCTCGCGCCCAAGATGGGCACCCTCGCCGAACGCGCGGAACTGCTCGAGGCCATCGGGGCCGATGTGCAGCAGATGGCCGCCGCGGCCCCGGAAGATGTCCGCGCCGTCCGGCTGCTCGCCAGCTACCTGGTCGCGTTCGGTGATGTGCAGCGCGAGCAGGAACACTTGGAGCCCGCCCTGCGCTTGTACGAGCGCGCCGTGGCGGCGTACGAGCAACTGACGGCCCTGGCCCCGCAAGACGCCCCGGCCCGCCACGCGCTCTCCCTGGCCTGCGTCAAAGTGGGCGATGTCCTGCGCGGCCGCGGCGAAATGGCGCGCGGCCTCGCCTGGTACCGACGCTCGCTCGCGATGGACGAGGCCCTCGCCGCCCAACACCCCACCGATGTGCCCGCACTGAGCAACCTCTTCTGGAGTTACTGCCGCCTGGAAACCGTGTCGCAGGACGAGGGGCCCGACGCCGCCGCGAAGTATCTCACGCTCGCGGCGCAAACCGCGGATCGGATGGTCGCGGCGGATCCGTCGCAGTGGCGATCCCTTGAAGCGCAGTCAAGGGCCCGCTACAGGCTCGCGCTCGCCGCGTCCAGACGCGGGGACCATGCCGAGTCGCTGAAGCACAACCTCGCGGCCTTCGACGCGGCCCAGCGGCTCGTCGCCACAGCGCCCGACTCCATGCTCAACCAGGGAATGATCGCGCTGACGGGCGTATGCGCTGCGCGTTCACTGATCGAGACCGGCGATCTGGAGAAGGCCCAACGCGTGCTTGCTCTGATTACACAAACCGCCGAATACATGCGCGAGCAAGGATGCACCCCGCAGGACGAGGTGACTTACGTCGCGCCCGTGGATCTCTGCCACGCCTATCTGGCGGAAACTCGCGGCGACTGGGCGGCCGCCGAGGCCGCCGCCGCCCGCCACGCCCGGGTGATCCGGCCGCTGTTCGAGAGCGGCTTCAACCCGGATGACTCGGGCCCCCAACTGCTGGCGTCCATGCGGCTGCGGGCCGATGCGCTCCTGCGCCTGCGCGAGTTCGAACGCCTCAAGACGCACGTCACTGACCTCCGCGCCATGCTGGATCTGGCCCAGGCCCGGTGCGCCAAATCTTCGGAACTGGAGAGGCAGTTCGACGACGCCCGCGTCAGCATCGTTGAGTGCGAGCGAACGCTGAGAGAAGCCGGCGTGGGGCTGTGATCGCAAGCCCGCCGTTCAGCGCTGCCGGTTGCACGGGCACCACGTCGGCGGCTGATCCGTGCAGTCTTCCCACGCGATGATCAGGCTGTTGCGCTGCAGCGCCGTCGCGCGGTCGCGCCCGCCGCCGCTCGATGGGGCCGAGAGCACCACCAGGCCGCAGTACCGCCGCGCGGGCGGACGCGGGTACACGTTGCTGGGGGCCTCGGCCTGCGCCACCACGCACCAGAGCGTGGGCTGGCACGTGATGGTCTGGTTGAGCCGGCCGCGGGCCTCCGGGTCGCTCACGTTCTCCGTGAGAATGCCGTTGAGCGCCTCGGGCGTGATGATGTCCTCGTTGCGGGCGTGCAGAATCTCGTTGACGATCCGGTCGGTGCCGTCGCCGTCCGTCGCCGCGTTGACCGCCGCGAACAGGACCTCCGGCGAAGCCGTGTTCACGCTGATCGGCAGCGGCCCGTCGCGCCGCACCAGGCTCCCGGCGTTCTTGGGGGCCCGCTGGCGCAGTTCCTGCAGCATGAGCCGCGCCAGCTCGCGGGACTGCGCCGTGAGCCCCGCCATCTCGTACAACGCCGTGTCCTGCGCATCGAACATCCCGATGCTCACCGTCTGCCCCGTGTCCAGGGTCAGGTCAAACGCGTGGCCGTCGGGCTCGATGTTGTCCGCCAGCCCCCGCGTGCCGCCGCTGCTGCGCAGCCACGCCTCCACCGCTTCCTGCACACCCTTGGAGACATGGTGGAACGTGTACTGCTCCAACTCCCGGCGAACATTGATCGCCTGGGTCGCCTGCCGCTCCATCATCGCGAGAATGACCAGCCCGCTGATCAGCACCAGCAGGAGCACCAGCGGCAGTGCGAACGCGCGCCCCCGCATCAACCACCACCCTTGCTGCTCGGAACCGGCGCCGATGGACGCGTCGGGACGCGCGAGCCCCCGCTGGTCTTGCTCGTGGCGCCCCCACCGCCGCGGGGCGGATTGACCGGCGTCGCGCGGGGCGTGCCGCCCGAAGGCTGGTCAACCGGCGTCGCCTTCTTGAGCCCGTCGTCGGCCTTGGCCGAGGGCGGCACTTCCGGGCCGCGAGCCCAGTCAACTTCAAACAGCCACTTGGCCGAAAGCCCCGCCGTGGTCTCCGCCGACAGCTCGATGTACGCCGGCAGTTGCTGCTCCCACGTCGCTGCCGCCGTCGAATGCCACGAGCGATCATCAAAGAACCGCCACTTGACAAAGCGAAGGTTCGACGCCACCAGGTACGGCTTGCCGAACAGCGCGATCTCGCCCGGAGACGGCGGCTCGCTCCCGTTCGGCCGCGGCGGCAGCGGCACCCACCACATCTCCCACGCCTGCGGAAGTTCCTTCCCGTCGGCCATCGCCCGCCGAATCTCCTTGCCCGTGAACTCCTGCGGCCGCAGTTCCAGCGCGCCGCGCACCGCCCGCACCGGCGCCACCTCTTCGTCCGCATTCGCGTTGTCCGCGGCGGTCACGCTGGGGTCATTCCCCGCCGAAAATCGCCCGGTCTTGGCGGCGCTCGCGCCCCCGGCCCCAGCCCCCGCGCCCTTGGTGTCGCCCGAGGCGCGGTCGGCGGCGCGATCGCTGAACCGGTCCGTGCGTGCCGCCGCGCGGGCCGACTTGCTGCCGAACATGTCGCCCGACCCGTCGCCCCTGCCCGAACCACCCGACCCACCCGAGCCACCCGCACCACCCGAGCCCGCCCCCCCGGTCTTGTCGGCGCGGCTTGAAGATGACGCCCGGGGAGAATCAGCCCCGCGCCGGGTGTACGTCTGCCCCTCGCGCAACCCCGCCCGCACAAAGAAGTCGTTGGTCTCCGCCGGCACCGGCGGGTCCGAAAGCACAAGCTCCAACCGCTGAATCGGCGAGGCCTCCGCCGAGAAGTCCCCGCCCCCCGTGCTGAACATCCCCAGCCCGCGGGCGTTGGGGTCGTTCTCCAGCACCAGCCGCGGCACCGGCAGCGGCGCATTGGGATCGCGCTGGTTCCGCCGCGGCAGTCGCGCGTCGGGGTTGTCCGGGTCGTCCCGCGCCGGCTGCTGCTCGCTGGACATCACCAGCGTCGTCGTCGCCCGCAGCGCCACCAGCCGAAGATTGTGAAGGTCGTTGGCCTGCGTGGCGCGGCGTTCCAGCAGCGTGTCCGACCGGTCCATCGCGTAGAACACGCTCACGCACGCGAGCACCACCAGGCAGCCCAGCGCCGCCGCGAACGTCACCTCGAGCATCGTAAAGGCGCGCGTCTTCATTGCTTGCCGCCTCCGCGTGCGGGCGGGGTGCGTGAACCCGGCTTGGTGCCCGGCTGGTTGGGGAGCGCCCCGCCGGGCGGCGTGGTCTTGCCGTTGCCGATCGGCCGCGATCCCGCGTTGTTCGCCATGCTCGTAACGGCGTCCAGGAAGCGCTGACGCTTCACCGGGTCCTTCATGATGCTGTCGGCCGTGTCCGGGTTGCGCAACTGCCCGAAGATCGGGTCGACGATGCGCGTGATGGAGAACGCCGGAACGATGTTCGTCGGCGCGTAGCTGCCGCCGCTCTCCTCGCTGAGCCACACGTTCAGCTGCACCGTCTTGAGCCGGTTCGCCGTCAGCGCGTTGGCCGCACGGGGGGTGGAGGAGTCCACCGCCTTCGCCGGAGTGAGCGTGACCCCCTTCTCGACCACCTCCCACCGGAACAGATCGCGCCCGTGCTTCACCGGCGCGTTCCGCGCCGGCATCGATTCCGGGTCGTCGATGTACTGGAGCATCAGCCGGTTCGCCACCTCCGCCGCCGCCAGCCGCTGGTGCTGCCGCGTCTGGTTGGAGATCACCCCGTTGATCGCCGTCATGATCATGCCCGTCACCATCGTGAGCAGCACGATCGACAGGATCACCTCCAGAAACGTCATGCCCCGACGCAACGACACGCGACGACTCCCGGCGCGATGGAGCGCGCGGGCCAACGCGGGTTTGGGCTGCGGAAGCGGCATGAAAGCCTGCGGGTGAACGTCGACGCGGAGATTGGTACCGCTCGACCTCTGACCGAAACTTACTTGTCCATGGTCCAGACGTCGATGTCATCCTCGTTGCCCGGCGTGCCGTCGTTGCCGGCGGAGATCAGGATGAACGGCTGCTCGCGGCTGCGGCCCCGAGAGTCATAGATGAAGTCACGCGCCCAGGCGTCCTTGAGTTTCTTGTCCTCCAGGAACTTGGCGGTGATGAGCGTGCTCAGGGACGGGGGATAGGCCGAGTACTCCAGGTTATACGCCGTCAGTTGCTGCTTGATCGTCGCCAGGCTCGCACGCGTCACCTTCACCTTGGCCCGCTCGCCCGCGCTGCCGATCGCCACGCCCGCCGCGGCGATCAGGATGCCGATAATGACCAGCACCAGGGTCAGTTCCAGAAGCGAAAAGCCGCGCGCCATGTGGGCTGCGGAAAGTTGTTGGCGGCGGTGGTTCATGACTGGACTCCGTGATTCCGAGCAGACTCTGGCGCGAGCATCCCCAAACTGTATTCGCCGAAGGCTCCTGTAGGGGTATTCCCATACCCGCCCCCCGCGCTCGGGAGGGGTCAGAGACCATCGGTCACCCAGAGGAGGATCGAAATACTCATTCGGCATTCAGCAGGAGGGGGAACAGCGGTGCGTAATGAAGCCTCGACCAATCACAACGGGCACGAGGAAGCACAACTCTGCCTAGGTTGGAATCCGCTCTGCAGCGCGAGACACGCAAACCCGAATCTCGATGCCGCCGAACGGCCTCCACCCCACGGATACATCGCCCGCCGCCAAACGCCAAACAGCCTTCCGCCGATACGCGCTCGCACGCAACTACGTCCTATAACTGATTCGGCTCGTGAACTTCTCCTTGCATCTCGCTGATATCCGCAGTATGTTGTTTGCGGTCCGGCGCACGAAGCTTCATTCCCCGGGAAGGATCGAACTGATGCGGTCAGAAAGCCCCGTCGCCATCGCTCTCGCTCTGTGCGCGGCTTCATCCTCGTTCGCGACCGATCCGGGGCTGTTCCTCATGGGCAACGCGATCAGCGGCGGCACGAGCCGTGTCTACGGGCTCTCCTTTGACGGATCCATCGCGAGCGGGTTGAGCGATTCGCCTTTCGGCAATCCCAATCGGCCGGGATTCCGCTGGACGCGTGAGACCGGACGCGTGGATGTTCCGGCCCCTCCCGCCGTCACCTCTTCGCTTGGCCTGTCGTCCGATGGCACAACCATGATCGGCCGCATGGGCACCGGCCAGAACCTCACGGCGTACCGCCGCGTGGGCGCTGGTCCGCTCCAATCGCTCGGAATTCAATCGGGCTACACCCGCAGTTACGCGTTTGGCGCGAGCGCCGATGGCTCCGTGGTGGTCGGCAAAAGCGAGCGGGGAGCACAAACCAATCTCGATGGTCAGGCGTACCGATGGACGGCGGGCGCTGGGTTGCAACCCCTGGGTTACCTCCGCGGCACCGGAAGCTTCAGCGAAGCGCGCGATGTGAGCGATGATGGGAATATCGTCATCGGCGTGAGCCAGACGGGCGGGCCATTCGCCGTCATCGAGGGTTTCCGCTGGACGCCATCTACGGGAATGCGGGCGCTGGCTCCTCTCCCAGGACATCGAATCGTGTCTTCTGAGGCAATCGGCGTGAGTGGCGATGGCCGAGTTATCGTCGGATTCCAAACCGCGGATAATCTGGCGGGATATGCGGTGCGATGGTTGGACGGCGTGCCATTCGATCTGGGCCAGTTCCCCGGCGCGGATCACATGATGGCGAACCACACTAACTACGATGGTTCTGTCATCTTGGGAACTGCTGATGGCTTGGGAAACAATCAAGTCGTGATCTGGGCCCAAGACGCCGCGCCTGTGTTGCTGACCGATTACCTCCGCGCCCACGGCGTCCCGTTGCCTATGGACGTCTCGATTCCGTACTGCGAAGTCGTTTCGGGCGACGGCAGATCATTCGGGGGCACACTACTATCGCCCTCGTTGGGAGATCAAGGCTTCGTGGCGACGATTCCACAACCTTCGATCGTGGCGGTGGGCTTCGCGGGCGCGATGGGCTCGGCGATTCGTCGGCGGCCGAGGTAACCTGTCCTTGGCCTCGTGCCAAGATGTGACCGGGCTTTCATCGTTGCAATCCCGCTCATGTGCCTCACGATGATTCGTGAGCCGCTCTCGCCCGAGCAGCGTTGATGTGCCGCTACTCCTCTCAAGAAGTCTCTTTCAACCGGTTCGACCGCCCGGAATGGCGATCATCTCGCCTGTCGGCCGCCGACAGTATTGAAACGCGCCACAACCAGTTGCAGGTGGTGCCCCACACGGTCCCCGAGGAAACCGATATCCCCCCGGGCGACTCGTAAGCCGTCCGCAAACCACAGCCAATCACGGTCGGGTACCGCCCTCGCGCGGGCCCTCGGTGGCCGCTCAGCGACAATGAGCGTCCTCGGCTCGTACACTCCGCCCCCATGGCCAGCTCCACCAAACCCCGCGTTCTGACCGGCGACACGCCCACCGGCCGCCTGCACCTGGGCCACTGGGTCGGCAGTGTCGAGCGACGCGTCCAGATGCAGGGCGACTACGACTGCTACTTCCTCCTCGCCAACATGCACGCCTTCACCACCCGCGCCGACAAGCCCGGTGACATCCGCCAGGACACCATCGAGATCGTCAAGGACTGGCTCGCCGCCGGCATCGACCCCAACCAGGCCACCATCGTCCTCCAGACCGAGGTGCCCGCCATCGCCGAGCTCACCTGGTACTTCGCCATGCTCCTCTCCTTCAAGGATGTCATGGGCAACCCCACGCTGATCCACGAGCTCAAGACCAAGGGCCTCGAAGACAAGTACTCCTTCGGCTTCCCCATGTACACCGTCGGCCAGTGCGCCGACATCCTGGCCTTCCGGCCCACCTTCGTCCCCGTCGGCGAGGACCAGGAGCCCCACATCGAAATGTGCCGCAAGACCGCCCGCAAGTTCAACCAGTTGTTCTGCGGCGTCAGCGACCGCACCCCCGACGACCAGTACGCCACCGCCGGCGGCGTCTTCCCCATCCCCAAGGCCCTCATCGGCCGCATCGCCCGCCTGCCGGGCGTGGGCGACGGCGCACAGAAAATGTCCAAGAGCCTGGGCAACGCCATCTTCCTCTCCGACCCGCCCAAGGAAGTCCAGAAAAAACTCAACAAGATCACCACCGGCCGCCAGAGCCCCACCGAGCCCGGCGACCCCACCAACATCCTCTTCAAGTTCGTCGAGGCCTTCATCACCGACCCCGCCCGCGTCGCCGAACTCAAGGACCGCTACGCCCGCGGCGACAACCTCGGCGACGGCCACGTCAAGCAGGAACTCGCCGAAGCCGTCAACAAGCTCCTGGAGCCCATGCGCCAGCGCCGCGCCGAGTTTGAAAAGCCCGGCGGCGACGACACCATCGTCGACATCATCCGCGCCGGCACCCGCCGCGCCAACCTCGTGGCCGAAGAAACCCTCTACATGGCCAAAGCCGCGATGAAGATCGATTTCGGACGCCGCGTGCTCGGCTGACCCCACCCCCGCGCGACCCCCGCAACCCGCCGCCCGACGCATCCAGAACCGGCCCCACGCCGAACAATGGATGACCATGACCACGCGCGCCACGACCGTCGGAGAACTGCGAGCCCAAGGCTGGCGATCGCGGAGCGTCAAGCGCGAACTGCGTGACAACCTCACCGCCGCCCTCCGTCGGGGCGACGATCTCTTCCCCGGCATCATCGGCTACGAGAGCACCGTGATCCCCGAGATCGTCAACGCCGTGCTCGCCGGCCACGACATCCTCTTCCTGGGCGAGAAGGGCCAGGGCAAGAGCCGCCTCATGCGCATGCTCGCCCGATTCCTGGACGACGCCATCCCGTACCTCGACGTCCCCGGCTGCCCCGTGCATGAAGACCCCTTGGCTCCCATCACCCGCGCCGGCCGTGAATACGCCGCCGCCGCGGGCGACGGCGCCAAGATCGCCTGGTGGTCAAAAGCCGAGCGCTACGCCGAACGCCTGAGCCCCGGCACCAAGTTCGCCGACATCATCGGCGAGATCGACCCCGCCAAGCTCCTCAGCGGCACCAGCATGGGCGCCGAAGACGCCCTGCACCTGGGCCTCATCCCCCGCATGCACCGCGGCATCTTCGCCATGAACGAACTGCCCGACCTGGACGACCTCGTGCAGGTCGGCCTCTTCAACATCCTGGAAGAGCGCGACGTGCAGATCCGCGGCTACCCCATCAAGTTCGATATCGACGTCCTGGTCCTCTTTAGCGCCAACCCCAGCACCTACAACCGCAGCGGCAAGGTCATCCCGCAGCTCAAGGACCGCATCGGCACCACCGTGCAGACCCACTACCCAAGGACCCGCGACGCCGGCATCCAGATCATGGAGGACGAATCCCGCGTCGACCTGGGCGGCGAGTTCCCCGTCGCCGTCCCCCGCTTCATGAAGGAAGTCGTCGAGGAGATGTCCATCGCCGCCCGCAAGAGCCGCTACGTCGACCACGCCAGCGGCGTCTCGGCCCGCTTCTCCATCGCCAACTACCGCACGATGATCGCCTCGGCCCGCCAGCGCGCCATCCGCCTGGGCGAAAAGCCCGCCGTGCCCCGCATGAGCGACCTCGCGCACTTCCACGCCTCCGCCGTGGGCAAGCTCGAACTCGACATGATGGGCGCCCACCAGATGAGCGAGCGCCAGACCCTGGACTCCATCCTCGCCGAAGCCGTCAAGACCGTCTTCCAGGAATACGTCGACCAGCACGGCCTGGAAGAAATCGCCGATGTCTTCGCCAAGGGCGTCAAGATCGAAGTCGGCGACATGCTCCCCAGCGCCCACTACGAGACCATCCTCAAGCGCGTGCCCAAGGTCTGGGAGAAAGCCTTCGAAGTCAACGCCGCCGCCGACGCCGCCGTCCGCGCCTCGTGCGTTGAGTTCGTCCTCGCCGGCCTCTGGGCCGGCGACAAGGTCTCCCGCGCCGAACGCCACGGCCGCGTGATGTACGACGTCAAGTGACCCCCGAGGGTGGCCCGACGGTCCCCGTCGGTCTTCTCTTCCGCTCAGACATAAAACACAAACTTGATCACCAACACCACTACCAGGGCGGTGGTCCCCACCGCCAGGAAGTACGCAAGGCCCAGCGGCAGCCCCAGCAGCGCCGCCTTCCACAACTCCCGCCGACGGGGCAGCGTCGAGTAGTAGATAGCGATCGTCCCCCCGATCCACAGGCACGCGAACAAGAACATCAACAAATAGACAAGGTTGCGCTGGAACACGAACACAGGCGCCCCGCCGACGATCGCCACCCCCGGCGAGATGAGCAGCGCCAGCCGCGCCCCGGTGCTCCGGGCGATCCGCTGCGCCGCCGCACGTGCATACGCCGCCGCCGATAGACTCCCGCCGCACTCCGGGCACGCCGCCGTTCCCCGCGGCAGCCCCGTCAGCGCATAATCACAATGCGGGCAGTACGAGTTCGTTCCCAGAACGCCAGCACCGGAATCCTGTGGGCCGGAAGGTGAATCCACGCAGCAGAGGTTATTCACCAATATAAGAGCGATAAGCCGCCGCGCCGGCGGGCACACAACCGTGTCACCTCGTCAAACTCGACCCTCGCACCCGGCCTTCATCGAACCCGCACACCCCCCGCGGCACCTCCCCTCGATTCCCAAGTCCCGGTTCCCCACTCCTCCCACGTTATTGCCCCTCGATTCCCCTGGGAGTGCCCCTCCATGGGGCCATACTCTTCACCCAGGAATTCAAGACCAGTGGGAGGCTGTATGGCGAACAAGAGCTCGTACATTGAGTTGAAGATGCCCCCGCGCAAGCGCATCGCGCTGGTGGCGCACGACAACAAGAAGCAGGACCTCATCGAGTGGGCCCTCTGGAACCGCGGCGTTCTCGCCGCCCACGAGGTGTACGCAACCGGCACCACCGGCCGCATCATGGAAGCCGAACTGGGCATCAAGGTGCACCGCGTGCACAGCGGCCCCCTGGGCGGCGATCAGCAGATCGGCGCCAAGATCGCCGAGGGCCAGATCGATTTCCTGGTCTTCTTCTGGGACCCCATCGCCCCCATGCCCCACGACCCCGACGTCAAGTCCCTGCTCCGCATGGCGGTGGTCTGGAACATCCCCGTGGCCTGCAACCGGGCGAGCGCGGACTTCATGGTCAACTCCCTGCAGATGAAGAGCGAATACGTGCGGCGAGTGCCGGACTACGGCGAGCACACGGACGTGGACCCCCTGCGGTCCTGGATCGACAAGGAATCGCCGACGGTGTGACGACCGACCAATGCGTGCCGGGCGCGGCCGCCCCTCGTGGTATCATTCAGCGGTTGTTCGAGTAGAGTGTCTTTTCTGATTCCGATCGCTTCGAGAATGGCGCGTCCGCACGCCCCGTTTTCTGTGTATTTCGGCGCCGCGCATGACTGCTCATGGCGACAACTCCGGCCCCTCGTATCCAGAGATGAAGGATTCCTCCGACGCGGACCGGATCCTCCCCCTGGTCTACGACGAGTTGCGGCGCCTGGCGCGGGCGCGGCTCGCGCACGAGCCCGCCGGCCAGACCCTCCAGCCCACCGGCCTGGTCCACGAAGCCTACCTGCGCCTCGCCAACGAAAAAGACGCCAAGTGGCAGAACAAAGGCCACTTCTTCGCCGCCGCCGCCGTGGCCATGCGCCGCATCCTGATCGAACGGGCCCGCCGAAAGCGCACCCGCAAGGCCGCCGACGCCAACCGGCCCGTCACCGAACTCGAGAGCGGGCAGGACATCGACTCCATCGACCTGCTCGCGCTCGACGCCGCCCTCACCAAGCTCGCGGCGTTCGATCGCCGCCTCGCCGAGGTCGTGCACCTGCGCTTCTTCGCCGGCCTCAGCGTCGAGCAGACCGCCGAGATCATGCACGTGGGTGAACGGACCGTGAAGCGCGACTGGAACTTCGCCCGCGTATGGCTGCGCGAACAGATGGAGCAGTCGCGTTGAGCCAGCCGTCGGAAAACGCGGGGGACCTCATGAACTCGGATCAACTCGGCGAGGTGCGCCGTCACTTCGACGCCGCCAGCGAACTCTCGGGCGTTGAGCGCGCCGCGTACCTCGACGGCAACTGCAGGGATGCAGGCGTTCGGTCGGCGGTGCAGCGCCTGCTCGCGCTGCACGATTCGGACACGGACTTCATGAACAAGCCCGCTGCGGAATCCGTCACGCTGGCCGAAATGGAATCCGGCGACGATCCCCTGCTGGGCAAGCAGTTCGGCCGCTACCAGATCATCGACATCCTGGGCGCGGGCGGCATGGGCATGGTGTACCGCGCCCGCCAGGAACAGCCCCGCCGCACCGTCGCCCTCAAGGTCATCCGCACCCCGTTCGCGACCACCGAGCTGTTCAAACGTTTCCGCCACGAAGCCGAAGCCCTCGGCCGCCTCAAGCACCCCGCCATCGCGCAGATCTTCGAGGCCGGCACCGCCCCCGACCCCGCCGGCCGCGAGACCCCGTTCTTCGCGATGGAACTCGTGAACGGTCGCCCGCTGCTCGAAGCCGCCGCGGGCCTCTCCGTGCGCGCCAAGCTCGAACTCTTCGCCCAGGTCTGCGACGGCGTCCAGCACGCCCACCAACGCGGCGTGATCCACCGCGACCTCAAGCCCGGCAACGTCCTCGTCGAAACCGTCGAGCAAACCTCCACCACCGCCGCGGACGCACCCCCCAAAACACACTCCGCCCTCGGCCTCTCCCCCAAGATCCTCGACTTCGGCATCGCCCGACTCGCCGACCGCGACGCCGCCACCACCGTCCTCACCAACTCCGGCCAGATCGTGGGCACCCTGGCCTACATGAGCCCCGAGCAGGTCCGCGGCGACGGCCACGGCGTCGACGAACGCAGCGATGTCTACGCCCTCGGCGTGATCCTGTACGAAATGCTCACCGGCCAACTCCCCTACGCCGTACGCGGCAAGGCCATCGGTGAAGCCGCACGGATCATCTGCGACAACGACCCCACCCTCCCCGCCACCCACGCCCGCAGCCTGCGGGGTGACCCCGAAACCATCGTCCTCAAGGCCCTCGAAAAGGACCCCGCACGCCGCTACCAATCCGCCGGCGACCTCGCCGCCGATGTGCGCCGCCACCTCACCGACATGCCCATCGTCGCCCGCCCGGCGACCACCACCTATCAGCTCCGAAAGTTCGCACGCCGGAACAAGGCCCTCGTCATCGGCATCGCCGCGGTCATCCTCGCCCTCGCCGCGGGCGTCGTGGGCACCACGATCGGCCTCCTCCAGGCCAAGGATGCCCAAAAGCTCGCCGAAGATCGCGAGATCCTGGCCAAGCAGGAAGCCCGCAAGGCCACCAAGTCCGTCGAGTTCCTCGTCAACATGCTCACCGGCGCCGACCCCGACAAGACCGCCGGCCGCGACGTGACAGTGAAGGAACTGCTCGACCAGTCCGCCGCGGGCGTCGATGAAGACCTCAAGGACGAGCCAGAGATCCACCTGACCGTCGAGGACGCCATCGCCCGCACATACCGCGCCATCGGCGACGCCAACAAGGCCGAAGCCCACGCCAAGCGGGTGTTGGAACTGACCGGCCAGGTCCGCGGCCCCCAGAGCCTGGAAGCCGCCAAGGCCGAGCACCTGCTCGCCAGCATCTGCCAGGATCGCCACGAATGGGCTGATTCCGTGACCCACGCGACGCGCGCGCTGGAGATTCTGCAGGGGCTGGAGAAGCCCGACGAACTCGAGCTCGCCCGCGTGCTCATCGTGCTCTGCTCCGCGAACGTCTCGCTTGAGAAAGTAACCGAGGGCGAACGCTTCGCCCGCCAGTCCTACGAACTCGCCACCCGCATCAAGAGCGACGAGGACATCGCCGTCGCCGCCGGCCAACTCTCGGAGATTCTGCAGCGCATCGGCGGTCCCACGGCATCGGCCGAGGGCCTCGCCATGGCCCGCCAGTTCTACGAAGTGACCGACAAGCTCCACGGCCCCAATCACACCGCGACCCTCCAGGCCAAGCAGGATCTCGGCTGGTACCTCAAGGCGGAGCAGAAGTCCGCCGAGGCCGCCCCCCTGCTCGAGCAGGTCGCCGATTCCTACGCCACGCTCTACGGGCCCAAGCACCGCAAGACCGCGCACGCATTGACACTCGTCTCCTCGGTCCGCCAGGACCTGGGGGACTTCAAGGGCGCCGAAAAGGCCGTCGTCGACGCCATCGCCGCGCTGCGCGAAAACGCCCCCGGCAGCACCGAACTCGGCGGCGCCCTGTGGCGCTTGGGCGTCGTGCGATCGCGGATGAAGGACTACCCCGGCGCGGAAGCCGCGCTGCGCGAGTCCGTGGATCTGCGCGAGAAACTCAACGACCCGAACCTCTCGGGCACGCTGAGCAACCTCGCGGGCGTGATCCAGAAACAGGGCAAACCCAAGGAATCGCTCCCCCTGCAGCGGCGCGCCGTGGAACTGCGGCGTCAGCAGGGCGTCGTGCGTTCGGATTTCGGCACGCTGCTCAACAACCTGGCCAACTGCCTCGAAGAGTGCGGAGAGTTCGAGGAGGCCGAAAAGACCTTCAAGGAATCCATCGAGTTTGACAAAAAGGTGCGCCCCGGCAACCCGCTCAACGGTCTCAACCTGCGGCCGTACGCATCCTTCCTCATCGCCCGCGGCCGCCACGCCGAAGCCGAACCCCTCGCGCGCGAAGCCGCGGAACTCACCAAGGCCCAGCCCCCGGTCGTCCGCATCACCGTGCTGACCGCGCTCAAGATGTCGCTCGAAGGCCAGCACAAGGACGCCGACGCGGCGGAAATCGCCGCACAGATCGAGACCCTCAAGGCCCCGGCCCCCGCCGCCAAGTAGCACCCAACTCAACCGGCAACCCATCGGCATCCCAGCGGGCCGCCCGCGCGCCGAATCCAAAAAGCAAAATCCCCGGCCAGCGCCACCGCGAAAGAGGTGTGTCCCCGGCGTCGCTGTTCAGCGTCGAAGCGGGGTAACGCACAACCGAGGCGGTGGCGCCAAGGGCCCGCAGGGCCCCGCGCTATCGCCTTGCACCGGATTCTCACCACAGGAGCAACGCATGAAACAGCAACGGATGGGGAGTGTGGCGGCACTGGTCACGGCGGCCTGCTGCACCCTCGCGACGGCCTCCAGCCACCGCGAAGCCCCGGGCATCACCTCGATGCCCAAGGTCGACGCCACCGATTTCTATATGTTCAACAGCTATGAATCAGGACGCGACGGCTACGTCACGATCGTGGCGAACTACCAGCCATTCCAGACGCCCTACGGCGGCCCCAACTTCTTCCAGATGGACCCCGACGCCGTCTACGAGATCAACATCGATAACGACGGCGATGCCCGGCCCGACGTGGTCTTCTCGTTCCGGTTCAACAACGTCAGCAAGGACCTGTCCATCCCCGTCGGCAACGCCACCGTGCCCGTCGCGCTCTACAACCTGGGAATGATCGGCCCCGCCGCCTCCGCGACCGGCGCGCTCAACATCACCGAGTCCTACAACGTCAGCGTCTCCTACGAGGACTCCCGCGGCCGCAAGCGCAGCGCCCTCGCACGCGACCCGTCCACCAACTCCCTGTCGTTCCGCAAGCCCGCCGACCACGTGGGCAACAAGACCTTCGGTGATTACGAGGCCTACGCCCGTAACCACATCTCCACGTTCACCCTGCCCGGCTCCGACCTCACCGGCCGCGTCTTCGTCGGCCAGCGCAAGGACCCTTTCATCGTGAACCTGGGCGAAGCCTTCGACCTGGTCAACCTGAACCCCGTGGGCGCTCCCGACGCCAAGGCCGACACCCTCGCCGACGACAACGTCACGTCCATCATCATCGAAGTGCCCGCCTCCTACCTGCGCAAGGGAACCGAAAAGGTCATCGGCGGCTGGACCACCGCCAGCCTCCCGCAGTCGCGCGCCCTGCGCCGCGTGCCGTCGTTCGATACGCCCGCCTTCGGCACCGGCCCGGCCGTCCAGGTCTCGCGCCTGGGCATGCCGCTCGTCAACGAGCTCGTGATCGGCGTGCGCGACAAGAACAAGTTCAACGGCAGCCTGCCCAAGGACGACGCCCAGTTCCTCACCTACGTCACCAACCCCACGCTCCCCGAGATCCTCAAGATCCTCTTCGGCGTCACGCCCCCCTGCCTGCCCCGCAACGACCTGGTCGCCATCTTCCTGACCGGGCTCGACGGCCTCAACAAGCCCGCCAACGTCCGGCCCGCCGAGATGCTCCGCCTCAACACCGACACCGTCGCGATCCCCGTCAAGCCCAAGGGCATGCAGAATCGCCTGGGCGTCCTCGGCGGCGATCTCCAGGGCTTCCCCAACGGTCGCCGCCCCGGCGACGACGTGGTCGACATCGCCCTGCGGGCCGTGATGGGCGCCGCCATCCCCGACGCCGGCCAGACCGGAGGGTGCGCCCCCAGCGGCGCCCTGCCGTACACCGACGGCGCGCTGTGCAACGACTCGTTCTTCGACGATTCGTTCCCGTACCTCAGGACGCCCGTCTCGGCGTCACCCAACACGGGCGGATAATCTCATCCCCCAACGCACCCGAGTCGCCCGCGGCGATCACCGCCGCGGGCGGCATTCCCGACGGAGTTTGGCCCATGAAAAAGCTCGTCACACTCGCCTCCATGCTGGTCCTCGCTTCGAGCGCCGCCGCGCACATCTTCTGGATCCAGCCCGACAAGTTCCGCCCGGCGAAGAACGATCTGGTCAAGATCGACCTGCGCGTCGGCGAGGCGCCCCCCGGCGAGGCCAAGGCCCGCGACAACCAGCGGATCGTCGAGTTCAAGGCCTACTCCGCCTCCGGCGATCACGAGCTGATCGGGTTCGACGGCCGCGCCCCCGCCGCCGCCGACCGCTTCGCGCAAGAGGGCCCCGTCATCCTCACCTACCGCAGCACCAACGCTTTCATCGAACTGGAGAAAGCCAAGTTCGATCAGTACGTCAAGGACGAAGGCCTCACCACCATCGTGGAAGCCCGCAAGAACGCCCCCGACGGTGCCGTGCGCGAAGCCTACTCCCGCAGCGTCAAGGCCCTCGTCAACGTCGGCGGCAAACCCGGCCCGGGCTTCGACCGCGTCGTGGGCCTCGATCTTGAAGTCGTCCCGCTCACCGACCCCGCCCCGGCCAAGCCGGGCGACGAAATGAAGTTCAAGATCCTCTGGAAGGGCGCCCCCGCGTCAAACCAGCGTGTCAGCCTGCACCACCAGGGCCACAAGCGCGTCGATGCTCGCACCAACGAGTCGGGCGCCGTGTCCTTCACCCCCGACGAGCCCGGCGTGTGGATCGTGGAAACGCTCGAAATGCACGACGCGCCCAAGGACGTCAAGGCCCGGTACCAAAGCGTGTGGGGCTCGTTGTCCTTTGAAATCGCCCCGCCCGCCCCCGACGCGAAGCAGCCCACCGCCCCGTGAGTTCCACGCGGCCATCATGACCCGCACGCGCCGCCGCACCTGCCCGACATGAGCACCGTGGCGGGACAAGGCTCTTCAATGGCGAGGCCGGCTGTTCGAGATCATCGACATCCAGGGCACCAGGATCGGCATGGATCACCTATGATTCCGCGTACTCCATGACCCGAGTCACGCGGCGTGTCTGTATCGGTGAAGTATGCGACGCCGCGATTTCAAAGAGGTGCGTCGATGTTCCGCCCCTTTGCCCTTCACCCCGTCCGATACACCCTCCCCGCGCTGCAAACACTCGAACCCCGTGTCTGCCTCAGCGTCGCGTACCCGGAATCCATCACCACCCCCGGCGTCGGTCTGTTCGTCGTGTGGGCGGACTTTGACGGCGATGGAGATCTGGACATCGCCTCCACCCCGTCGCCCGGCCAAGGCACGGACCCGGCGTTCCGCCTCTGGCTCAACGACGGCGCCGGACACTTCTCCGTCGCGGCCGAATACGCCCACGCCGACGGCGCCGGCACCGGCGGCCTGCTCGCGGTCGATATCGACTCCGACGGCGATCAGGACCTCTTCGCCGATGGCTCCACGCTCTTCCGAAACGCCGGCGGCGCAGCCTTCGACGCGGGCCAGGTCATCTCGGGCATCCCGCCCGCCGCAGCCCTTCAGCCCATCGACTTCGACGGCGACGGGCTCGTCGATCTGCTCGTCGCCGCCGCGGGCGCCACCACGATCACGACGCTGCGAAACACCGGCCCCGGCTTCGCCGCCGCCGCCGACATCACGCTCACATCCCCGTTCGCCGCCTTCCTGGGCGCGACCGATCTTGATCAAGACGGCGACGCCGACGCGGTCATCTCGCACCAGTTCACAGCGCCGGGCAACTCCGTGCTGCTGCGCACCACCCCCGGCACGTTCGACGTCAGGCCCCAGGCAAGTTCAGGCTTCACGGCCACGCGAATGTCCGACATCAACGCCGACGGACACGCCGACCTGATCGGCGTGCAATACGGGCTGGTGTACGGCATGGACGGATTGGGCGACGCAACCTTCGCCTCCCCCACCATCCGCATGACCTCCGACAGCTTCGTCTACGGCATCTCGTCCGTGCTCGCGCCGGCGGACCTCAACGCCGACGGCGTCCCCGATCTGCTGGTGTTCGGCCGCGTGGGACCGGATTTCGCGACCAAGGTGGCCCTGGGAATCGGCGGCGGTGTCTTCGAAACGGCGAGCACCACGGTGCTGACAAGGCCCCAGGGGCCGCCCAACATCGGCGACCCAGTCATCGCCGGCGTCGGCAGGTTCACGCCGGACCCGTACGCCAACATCGTGATCACACAGGCCGCGCTCGGCGGCTCAGAACTGCGCCTGCTCGTGGGCGCGCCCGGACCGGCGATCGCCTCCATCCAGGCGCCGGCCGGGCCGATTATCCCCGGGCAGACCGTGAACTTCACGGCGCGTTCAGTCACCTACACACGCGGCGGCACGGGCGCCGTGTCCGTGTACGCCGACCTCGGCACGCCCGGCGGCGGGCCCGGGAACCGGGTCCTGGTGCCCGTGGGCAGCGCTTCCGGCGCAGGCGACCTGAACATCCCCGTGACCCTGATCGACGGCTTCCTCACCACCGGGCCGCGCCGCTTCGTGGTGATCGCCACAGACGCGTTCGCGTCCAGCCGCGAGCAGGCCGCGACGATCGACGTGTGGACCCGGGTCATGTACCCCGAAGGCTTCAGCAGCGCGGGCGTGAGCGAGTACGTCCCGCTCGTCAACCCCGGCAACCAGACCGCGACGTACCGGATCGTCGCGAGGTACGAATCCGGCGATCGCGATCAGGTGCTCGCGGAAGGCACACTCGGCGCCACCACCCGCGGCGGTATCACGATCGCAGAAGGCCCCGCCAGCCTCGTGCGCCGCGGCGTTGGATACTCGATCGAGGTGCAGTCCTCCGCCCCCCTGGGCGCTTCGTTCACTCACTACGACCCCTTCGGCGGCGATCCCGACTCCCCATACTCCATCGGCGAGTCCTTCACCGGTTCGCCGGATTCCTCGTGGGGGCTCGCCGACCTCTCCACCGCGTCCAGCGATTTCGTGCTCTTCTACAACCCCTTCCCGACCGACGTCACCGTGACCACCGTGTTCTACACCGACCAGGGCGCGAGCGTCACAGATGTCCGCTCCGTCGCGGCGTATCGGCGCGGGGGTATCTCCCTGCGAGATGTCGGACCGCTCGCACGCGACACCGCCTACGCCGCCTCGGTAAGCGCCACCGGCGACATCGTGGTCGCGATGAGCCGGTACGACACCGCTTCTCACACCGCTCTGGCGACCCTGGGCCAGCGCGGTTCAGGGCAGATACCCGTCGTCGTCATCCCCGCGATCGACCTCGGCACCCAGTGGCAGGTCCGCGTGAGCAACCCCGACGATCAGGCCGCGTCCGTGACCTTCACCCTGGCGTTCGACAACGGCCCGCCCGCGACAACCATGAGCGCCACGATCCAGCCCCGGACCACGCGCACGTTCACGGCGGCGCAGTTCGATACCGGCGCCGCCGCCGCGGCGAGCGTCCGGATCGCCGCCACCTCGCGGTACTTCGTTCAGGCAACCTCATGGGATGCCCAACGCCACGACACGGTGAGCGCATCGTCCGCCCGTCAGTCCGCGACCACCTGGACCTTCGCGGACGCGTTCGCCAGTTCGCCCGGCTCCCTGTTCACCCAGACGCTGTGGGTGTACAACCCCAGCGAAGCGATCTCGATCGACGTGTCTGTCCGCTTCGTGTTCACCGATGGCTCGTTCGAGCAGCGCGTCTTCACCATTCCGACGCGCTCCTCAAGGTCGCTGCGCCTCGATGATCTGCCGCAAATCTCCGGGCACGCGCCCTCCACGTGGTACTCGGTCGTGCTGTCAAGCAGCGCGGCGACCGTGGCGACGATGACCCACTGGGACTCGGTCCGTCGAGGCGGCTGGGCGACGCTCGGGCTGCCCCTGCTCGGTATTCAGCCGCTGGAATGATGCGCCGGTCCGCACGACACGAGCGCGGGCCGTAAACTCTGCGCGTGAACGCCCGCACCGCTCTGATCTCCCTCGCCGTTGTCCTGCTCCTCGCCTCGGCGACGTTCGTCGCCCTCCGCGCCCCAGCGCCCGCAACCACCACCACGCCCCAGCCCACCTGGCTCGCCGGGATCGACGCCGTGCCCCTGCAGCGGGTGGAGTTCCTGCGCGACGCCGCGCCCGCCGTCACGGTCGAAAAAGGCGCCGGCGGCGTGTGGATCTGCTCCGCCGACAAGTCCCAGCCCCCCTGGCCCGCCGACGACACGCCCATGCGCGCCATGACGCGCCTTCTGTCCGACGCCGCCCCCGCCCCCGCAAAGCCCGGCCCCGCCGCAGCCAAGCCGACCGTCGTACTGACAACGGCCGACTCGCGCCGGTTCGCGTTCAGCGCCGTCGATAATCCATTGGGCGAGTCCTCCCTCATCACGCTGGATGATCCCCCCGGCGCGAGCTCCTCGCGCCCCGTGAAAGCAGGCCTGGCCAAGGCCATCGAGCCCGCCGGCGTGCTCGCCGCGTGGCGAACCTCCTCCGTCTTCTTCATGCGCGCCCAATCCTCCGCGACGCTCCATCTGGAAACCCGCGGCGCAGGAATCTCCGTCGAGGGAACCGGCAAGCGCTGGCGCCTGACCTCGCCCGTGACGACCCGGGCCGACCCGGACTCGTGCCTCGCCCTCTCGCAGGCCGTGGGAAGGCTCTCCGCCGCGCGCCTGCTCGGCACGCCCGATGCGCAGGCCCGCACCTGGGCCGATACGCCCACCACGTTCGTGACCGTCTCCATCCCGCCGCGCCCCGGCACCGACGAAACCAAGACCCTCGTGCAGGAACTCCGCGTCGGCGGCCCCGCCGACGCCCGCGGCGACAACCTGCTCGCGGTCGTCAGCGCAATCTGGGTGGAAGGTCAAACCCGCACCCCAGCCTGGGGCCCCATGCTCGTCGCCATCGATCACGCCGCCATCGAAGCCCTCGTCCCCGAACCCACCGCGTACCTCGCGCGCCAGACCCTCGCCATCCCCGCGGCCGATGTATCCGCACTCCGCCTGGCCCGCTGCGACGACGACCCGCTCGACGTGTCCGCTCAGTTCCCCGGCGCCGCCCCGGACAAACTCGCCACCGGCCCGTTCTCACGCGTCGTCCTTGCACGAAGCATCGACGGATGGACCAAGTCGACCCAGCAGAGCACCCCCGCCATCGCGCCCGGTCAGGACACCATCGATGCCCTCGTCAAGCTCCTGGCCCAGGACGCCCCGACAGGATTGCTGCTCGAACGCCCCGCGAACACCGAATGCCTCGCCGCGCTGCTGCTCTCCGGCCCCTCCGGCGACGCCGCCGACATCCTGGGCATCGGCGCGATCGCGAACCAGAAGCTCGTGGTCCGTAGCGGCCGCGTCTTCCGGGTATACGAAGGCCCAGCCGCCAAAGCCCTCATCGAGTTCCTGAAAGAAGCCCTGCCGACCGAAGGTTGATGCGATCAGACGCGGCCACCGGGACCGTTCGTTCGAGCGCGTCGGCCCCGCGACCGGTTCACACCGTCTCGCAACGCGAACCGTGCAAGGCCACCAACTTCACTCGCGTAGACACCCATCCCTGATGCCCAATGCCTGACTCCTGACGCCTGTCCTTTTCACTTCCCACCTTCGGCCTCCCCCTTCGCCGACTCAAGCCTCCCCCGCCACGCCGCCGCCTCGGTTGCGTCGCCCTTCGCCTCGTACAGCCGCACCAGGCGCGCGAGGGCTTCAGAGAGGCGCGCGGCCTTGATCTGCGCCGGGATGGCGGCCTCGCGCTCCTTCATTCCCTTGTAGCCGTCGAGCAGCAGCCCCTCCGCGTCGGTGAGCTTGTTCTGGCCCACCAGCGCCCCACCCAGCATCGACTTGGTGTTGAACGTCCGCCAGTCATCGGGTTCCTTCCCCTCGCGGATGGTGAGGGCCTCGCGCAGTAGCGGCTCGGCGTGCGCGAACAGTTTGATCCGCAGCAGCACCTCCGCCGTCTTGGCCATCGCGCCGGCGCGACCGGGGCTGTCAGGCGGCGTGGCCCGCCGCATGTAGGCAAGCACATCTTCAACAACCGCTGCCGCCCGCTCGCTGTTGCCCTGCGCCGCGTAACAGTCCAGCAGCGCCGGGGTCGCGAAGGCAAGATCCGGCGAGTCTCTCGAAACCCTGTACGTCTCTTCCAGCAGCGGCGTGGCCTGCTCGAAGCGATTGGCCGACGCGTAGTTGACGCCGAGGTTCGCGATCGCCTGAACCGTTGCGGGAGCGGTCCGCCCGAGTGTGCGTTCGTACCCCCGCACCGTTTCCTCGAAGAGCGGAATCGACTTGTCGAGCTGCCGGTTCAGCCAGTAGACGCCGGCGAGATTGCCCATCGCGTTCAGCGTGTCGGGGTGGTCCGCGCCGAGTCGCGCCTTCATCGACGGGAGCAACTCTTCCAGCAGGGCCTGGAGCTTCTCCCTGTCCTGCGTCTGGTAGTAGAGCGCCGTCAGGCTCGTGGCGATACTCGTCGTGATCGGGTGCCCGGGACCAAGACTCTTCTTGGCCCTCGCCATCGCGTCGGCGAGCAGAGTGATCGCCTCCTGGGGCCTGCCGAGTTTGAGATGGCACGACGCGAGCAGTTTCACGCTGAGCAGCGTGTAAGGATGATCTTCCCCGAGCTTTGCTCTGCGAATCCGCAGCGCCTCTTGCACCAGCGGCAGGGCCCGTTCGGACTCCCCCGCCGTGTCCAGCGCCAGCGCCAGATTGTGCATCGCGTTCGCCGTTTCCGGGTGCTCCGGACCATCAAGGGACGTCCGCAGTTCAAGCGCCTCCTCAAGCAGCTTCACCGCCTCCGCGGCCTCCCCCGCCTTCTGATAGATGAGCGCGAGATTGTTCATGCACGTGATCGTCTCGCGGTGGGAAAGGCCCGACACCGATTTCCGGCGGGCCAGCGTGTCGCTCATCAGCGTTCGCGCCCTGTCCACCTCTCCGGCGTCGAAGCACGCCATGGCCAGGTCGTTCATCGCCGTCAGCGTCTGCGTGTGATCCACACCCATGGTGGCGGCGAACGTATCTCTCGCTTTCTCGAGCAGCCGCACCGCCTTGCCCGCCTCCCCCAACCCCTGGAGCGCCGCGCCCAGGTCCATCTGCATCCCCGCGACCACCAGAGGGTCGCCGACGGCGTCGCCGTCAAGCTCGCCCGCGGCCTGATCGAGATGTTCTACCAGCAACTCCTGGAGCGGCCGCCCGGATTGCGCCACTTCCTGCGGGTTGAGGTCCTTGAACACCGAAGTCATGATCTCGTTGGCCTTCACAATCTGGCCGAGCCGCTTCTCGACCTGCTGCTTGGCGATGCGCTCGGATGCCTGGGCCTTCACCGCGATGTCCCTCTGGTCGTTCGCTGCCTTGGCCTGCCAGGCGAACGCGACCACGCCGATGAGCAGCGCCAACGCCACCGCGCTGCCGGCCGACACCACGACGCGGTTCCGCCGGATGAACTTCCTGAACCGGTACGCCGTGCTCGGCGGCGCGGCCACCACCGCCTCGCCGCACAAGTACCGCCGGATGTCCGCCGCGAGCCCGTTCGCCGACTCGTACCGGCGCGTGCGGTCCTTCTCCAGCGCCTTCATCACGATCCAGTCCAGTTCGCCACGCACGATGGTGCCGAGTTTGCGCGGTTCGGTCTTCCGCCGCGCCGCCACCCCGGCGATCGTCTCGGTGTTCTGGCTCAGGCGCGTGCTGGGCTTGGGCGGGTCCACCTCCCGGATGATCCGCTGGATCTCCGCGTACGCCGCCGAGCGCAGCTCGCGGCTGGAGAACGGCACCGAGCCGGTGAGCAGCTCGTAGAGCATCACGCCCAGCGCGTACACGTCCGTCCGCGTGTCGATGTCCAGGCTGCCCTCCGCCTGCTCGGGGCTCATGTACTCGGGCGTGCCGATGATCTGCTGGTGCTCCGTGAACACCGTCTTCTCCGCGAGCCGGCTGGCGGTGGCCTTGGCGATGCCGAAGTCGATCACCTTCGCGCTCGGCCCCCCATCCTGCGCCGAGACCAGCACGTTGGACGGCTTGATATCCCGGTGGATGATCCCCTTGGTATGGGCGTGCTGCACCGCCGTGCAGACCTGCGCGAACAGTTCCAGCCGCTCGTGAATGCTCAGGTTGTGCCGGTCGCAGTACGCGTCGATGGGCTCGCCCGTGCACAGTTCCATCACGAAATATGGCCGCCCCGTCTCCGTCGCCCCCGCGTCGAACACCTTGGCGATGTTGGGATGGTCCAGGATCGCCAGCGCCTGCCGCTCCTGCTCGAACCGCGCCACCACCTGCCGCGTGTCCATCCCCAGTTTGATGATCTTGAGCGCCACCTTCCGCCGGACCGGCTGCTCCTGCTGGGCCATGAACACGCTGCCGAACCCGCCCTCGCCGATCAACTGCAGAATCTTGTACGGCCCGATCCGCGTCCCCGGCCCCTCGCGCAGCGAGCCCGCCACCGCCGTCGAGGAACCCATGACGGTCGCCGCGTCGGCGGCCGAGGCGGACAGGTCGGCGGTGGGGTCGGATGGTCCGGAGTTGGAGTTGGTCATGCCGTGTTCCTGGGAGGGATGTGCGGCAAGTTTACCGGCCAACCCGCAAAGTCACCCGCCGCCCTTCCCACCCGCCTTCCCCCGCGGCGCAATGGCTTTCGCCCGCTCCTTCACCCCCCCTGCCCCGTCAAAAAGCAGCGGCCCGACCTCGGCGAGTTCCTTCGGGCCCGGCGGCGCACCATTGATCACAGACACGCCCGCCGGAACGCCCACGGGTGGGCGGCCTCATCCCCCGCCGCCTTTCGGGTCCGCCTTGTCCTGCTCCGCCTTCGCCCGCCATTCCGCTGCTTTCACATCGTGCCCCTTTCCCGGCTCGGCCTTGTCCCATTGGGAATAGAAGTCCGCCAGGGCCTGAACGCAGCCGCGAGTGTCCTTGTGGGTTTCACCCAGCGTCTTCACGAAAATGGCGTGGGCCTCGAGCAGGTTGGATTCCGCGCCCGCAAACTGGTTGATCTGAGCGCGTGCCGATCCCAGATTCCGCAGGAGCGGCGCGAGATTCCGTTCGCTCGATCCGATGTAGGCTTTTCTGGCCGCGGGCTCGGCGGCAGAGAGCAACTCGACGGCTTCTACATAACGCTTCTGTTCGATCAAGATGCCCCCGAGCCTGCGCGTGGCGCTCAGCACGGTCGGGTGCTCGGCCCCAACCGCCGGAGTGCCGGTCTGGACGACCTGGCGGTAGAGCTGTTCGGCCTCGGCGGGCTTCTTCTGATCAATCGCCAGCCCCGCCAGGTTGTGCAGGTAGATCAGTGTTTCGGGATGCGCCGGGCCCAGGACACGCTGGGCGGTCGCCAGCGCTTCGCGCCAGAACGGCTCACCCTCGGCGAGCTTGCCTTGACGGATGAGAACCAGACCCATGACGTTGTTCGCAATCAGCGTGCCGGTGTGATTGGCGCCCAGCACTCGCCGCCGCCGCTCCAGCGTCTCGCGGCACAACGGCTCGGCCTCCGTGAACTTGTTCTGACCGATCAGGTACACCGACAGGTTCCCCAATGATGTCAAGGTGCTCGCGTGATCGGGGCCCAGCAGTTGCCGCTGTTTCGCCAGCGCCTCACGCATCAGCGATTCAGCCTCTTGGGGTTGTCCGTTGGCATCGAGCACCGCCCCCAGGTTTTGCATCGCTATCAGTGTCGAAGGGTGCGCCTCTCCCAGGCTGCGCCGTCTCGCCTCCACCACCTCACGGAAGTACCCGACGGCTTCGTCCACCTTGCCCTGGCTCTTCATCAGCGTCGCGAGGTCGTTGAGCGAAGTCAACGTTTTGCGATCCTCCGCCCCCAGCGTCTGGCGGCGTTTGTCCAGCACTTCGCGAAACTCGGCTCCAGCCTCGGCCAGCTTTCCCTGCTCCCTCAATAGGATGGCCCAATCGCGCCTGGATTCCAAAGTGTCCGGGTGCTCCTCGCCAAGTTGCCGCCGCCGTTGCTCCAGAGCTTCCCGCAGGAGCGGCTCCGCGTCGCTCAACCGGCCTCTTTCCACGAGAAGGTTCCCCAGATTCGCAAGGCAACTCCACGTCTCCGGCTGGTCCTGTCCACGCACGCGCCGGCTCTTTTCAAGCGCCTCGCGGTAGTAAGGTTCGGCCTCCTCCGGCTTGCCGATCGCATTCAGGTACACGCCCACGTTGCCGATCGACACCAACGTGTCCGAATGGTCCTCCCCCAGCACCCGCCGCCGGTCCGCCAGCGCCTGCTTTTCCAGCGTGACCGCGGCACTGTCCAGGCCCAGGTCGTGGTAGCGCTCCGCCAGCACGTGCCGCAGGGTGGAAGCCACCACCGGTTGATCACCGAACTGCTTCTCAATCGCGGCCACCGCGGGCTTGAGGACGGTGCTGTCAATCAGTTCCAGGGCCGCATCGGTGGCATTTACCCGGCTCCACTGGCTCGCAAAGAGCTCCGCCTGAGTCTCCCGCTCCCCCTCCGCCGCCGCGGCCTTGGTGAGCGCCGCGTCGAACCGCTCTCGCACATCCTTGGTGAGCTTGACACCCGCCGCCGCCGGATCAACCTGCGCCAGCATCGCCCCTTGAAAGTCAGCAACCCGCAGGAGTTCATCGGCACGCCGATGCGCCTCCGCCTCCGCCGCCACAGCGCGAGCCGCTTCACTCCGCGCCAGGTCGCGCTGAGCCGCAGCCACCCTGGCCTGCCAGATCGTCCCGACCATTCCCAACACCAGCGCCGCCCCCACCGCGGCCCCGGCCGCCACCATCACGCGGTTGCGGCGCACGAACTTCTTGAACCGGTACGCCGTGCTCGGCGGCGCAGCCACCACCGCCTCGCCGCTCAGGTACCGGCGTATGTCCATCGCCAGCCCGTTGGCCGTCTCGTAGCGGCGTGTCCGGTCCTTCTCCAGCGCCTTCATCACGATCCAGTCCAGTTCGCCGCGGATGACCATTCCCAGCCGCCTGGGCTCGGTGTGCCGCTGCGCCGCGACGCCGGCGATCGTGCCGGTGTTGGCGCTCAATCGCGTGCTGGGCTTGGGCGGCTCCACCTCCCGGATGATCCGCTGAATCTCCGCGTGCGCCGCCGAGCGCAGTTCCTTCCCGCTGAACGGCGTCGTGCCCGTCAGCAACTCATACAGCAGCACGCCCAACGAATACACATCCGTCCGCGTGTCGATATCGAGGTTCCCTTCCGCCTGCTCCGGGCTCATGTACTCGGGCGTGCCGATGAAGGCCTGGTGCTCGGTGAAGAGCGTCTTCTCCGTCAGTTTGCTCGCCGTCGCTTTCGCGATCCCGAAGTCGATCACTTTGGCGTGCGGCCGGCCGTCCTGCGTGCTCACCAGGATGTTGCTCGGCTTGATGTCCCGGTGGATGATCCCCTTGGAGTGCGCGTGCTGCACCGCTGTGCACACCTGCGCGAACAGGCCCAGCCGGTCCTCGATCGACAACTTCCCGTGATCGCAATACGTCGTGATCGGCTGGCCCTTGACCAGCTCCATCACGAAGAACGGCCGCCCCGTCTCCGTCGCACCCGCGTCCAGCACCCGCGCAATGTGCGGGTGGTCCATCATCGCCAGCGCCTGCCGCTCCTGCTCGAACCGCGCCACCACCTGCCGCGTATCCATCCCCAGCTTGATGATCTTGAGCGCCACCTTGCGGACAACCGGCGTCTCCTGCTCGGCCATGAACACGCTGCCGAACCCGCCCTCGCCGATGAGTTGCAGCAGCCTGTACGGCCCGATCCGCGTCCCCGGCCCCTCGCGCACCCCGCCGGCGAAAGTCCCCGCGGCGTCGAGCGTCGCCATCGCGTCGGCCGGAACCACCGGCAAATCCCCGGTCGGCGCGGACATGACCCCCCCCGCCCGCTCTTCGGCCCGCAGCAACGCCTCTACCTCTTCCCGCAGTGCCGCATCCCCCCCGCACGCCCGCCGCAGCGCCGCCGGCCGCTCCGCCTCCGAAAGGTCAGCCACCTCCATGAACACCCGGCGGGCCTCGCGTTTCGTGTCGTTGGCCATCGTGTCGCCTCACGCGCCTTCTCTGAGCCCCCGGAGCAGACCCGCCCGGGCATCCGCCCACATCCGCTCCGCCGTCCGCTCCGAGATTCCCAGCATCCCCGCGGCCCGCCCGACGCTCAGCCCCGCCCACAACCGCAGCCGAACAGCCGCGGCCTTGGGCACCTCCGCCTCCAAGCGTTGCACCGCCCCATCCACTGCCAGATTTCGTTCCGAATCAGCGCCCGCCACATCCAACCGGGCCGCCTTGCACAACGGCTCATTCACCACCAGCAACATCCAACCCGCTACCACCGTATCCCCGCCCGCCGCGGCGGAACGAATGCTCCCCCCAATGCCCGATGCCTAGCTACTGACGCCTCCCCCCACTCACTTCCCCTCGCCCGACACCTTGCGATACCCGCTGTGCTCCACCACCACCTTCATGTTCTTTGAAGGCGCATCGAGTTCCACCTTCTCGGTGTACACCGTGCCATCCTCGAACGCGGACTCCTTGATCTTCATCGTCACCGGGTCCTTGGGCTTCTGACCGGCCTTCACGGATTCATCCAGGTACGTGCTCACCTCAACGCCCGTGAGACGGTTCGCCGCGATGTCGAGGCTGATCGTGAGCGAGTCGCCCACCTGCTCGTAATCCGCGAACACCACATCCGCGCGCTTGCCCGGCTCAACGAGCTTGATCGACACCCTGCCCTTCTCCTTCGCGCCCTGAACCCGGTCGGGCGCGGGCGGAACATAACTCTTGACCAGCGCCACCGCCCGCTTCATGTAGTCCGCCAGCTCTTCCTTCTTCTTAGCCTTGATCTTGCCCCGCAGCCCGCGCCCGGGTTCTTCCGCCGCGGGCGCCTCCACCGGCACCTTCTGCACCTTCCCGTCCGCGCCGTAGTAGCACCGGTTCACGGTCTTGCTCTTCTCCTCGCCCTTGAGCAGGATCGTGGTGGTCTCCATCCACTCGTAGTTCTTGAGCGTGGCCTGGCTGCGGCCCAGCGAGGCCTTGATCTCCGCGACCCGCTGGTCCACCGACTGCTCCTTGGCCGCGGGCTGCTCGGAGTTCTGCGCCACGCACACCGGCGCCGCCACAACCACCCCCGCCGCCAGAAGAACAACGCCCAACCGAGTACGCAGAATCATGGTGTGCCCTTGAGAATTATGCCGACGAACCCTTCGATCACGAGAAAAAGGTCACCGCGGCCTGTCAGCCGCGATGACCCGTTAGCGACTTACTTCACTTCCACCTTCACGCTGGGGATGCGCCCCGTGTACTTGGACTTGAGTTCACAACCAATGGTCTCAACCACCGGCGTACCCAGGTCGATGCCCACGTCGGCCGTCTCATCCGCGGAGAAGATCGCCGGCTGGGTGTGCTCGATGCGCCCCTCCCCGACCTTCTCGTTGTTCACGAAGAGCGTGCCCTTGCCGCCCTTGCCCATGCCCCCGCCGTCGTAGGCGAACTCAAAGCGGATATTCACCTTCCCCGCCGGCAGCGGCTTGCTCGCCGCGACCGTGAAGCGCTTGAGGCCCAGGAAGTTGTAGTCGTACGCGGGCACGCCGTCCTTCACGTACAGCGCCCAGCCGCCGAACCGGCCGCCCTGCACCAGGATCGCCCCGTTGCCCCCGCCCTTTGGCGCCTCAACCTCGGCCGTGATCGTCACCGACTTGTTCTTCACGTTGATGAACGAGTTCTCCATCATGCCGGTCATGCCCTCGGCCAGCGAGACCGAGCTCCGGCCCGCGAACAGGTCGGGCCGCCCGACCATCTCCGCGATCGCCCGCTCGAACAGCCGGTCGTCGATCGGCAGCACGTGGTACTTCTCGGCCTCTTTCATGAACGCCGCCTGCAGCTCCGCCAGCTTCTCGGTGTTCTTCGCCGCCAGGTCGGTGCTCAGGCTGAAGTCCGTGCGAACGTTGTAGAGTTCCCACACGTCCTCCGCCAGCGGGTGGCGGACCTTCTTCTCCCACGCCGCCCGGTGGATCGTCCGCGCCAGCCACCCATCCTTATACATCGCACGGTTGCCCGAAATCTCAAAGTACTGCGACGTGTGCCGCTCCGCCGCCTTGCCGTCGTTCAGCGCGTACACCAGGCTCGTCCCCTCCATGGGGATCTGCGGCGTCCCGTTCACGATCTTCGGCTCCGGCAGCCCCGCGGCCTCTAGCACCGTGGGCGCAATGTCAATCACGTGGCTGAACTGCGTGCGGATCTCGTTCTTCGCCTTGATCCCCTTGGGCCAGTGCATCACCATGCCGTTGCGCGTCCCGCCGAAGTCCGACGCCACCTGCTTCGTCCACGCAAACGGCGAATCCAGCGCCACCGCCCACCCCGCCGCCATGTGCGGGTACGTCTCCGGGCCGCCCCACTTGTCCATCACCTTGAGCATGTCCGCGACCTGCTCCTGCACGCCGTTGAAGTAGGTCATCTCGCTGAACATGCCGTGCTCGCCGCCCTCGGCGCTCGCCCCGTTGTCCCCCGCGATGTACACCACCATCGTGTTGTCCATGTCGCCGGTCTCTTCGACAGCCTTGAGCATCCGGCCGATCTCGTGGTCGCAGTAATCCAGGTACGCCGCGTACACCTCCACCTGGTGCGTGTACAGCCGCTTCTGGTCCGCGCTGAGCGTCTCCCAATCCGGGATCGCCGGCGGCTTGGGCGCCAGCTTCGTCCCCGCCGGCACCACGCCCGCCTTGAGCTGCCGCTCCAGCGTCTGCTCGCGCATCTTGTCCCAGCCCTGGTCGAACTTGCCCTTCCACCGCTCGATCCACTCCTTGGGCACGTGGTGCGGCGCGTGCGTCGCCCCCGGCGCAAAGTACACGAAGTACGGCTTCTGCGGCGTCATCGCCTTCTGGTACTTGATCCACTCCACCGCCTTGTCCGTCATGTCCGTCATGAAGTGGTACTTGGGATCATCCGGCAGCGTCACCTGCGTCACCCCGTCGTACAGGTACGGCGCCCACTGGTTCGTCTCCCCGCCGATGAACCCGTAGAACTTGTCGAACCCCTGGTGCGTCGGCCAGCGATCAAACGGCCCCGACACGCTCGTCTCCCACGCCGCCGTCTCGTGCCACTTGCCGAACGCCGCCGTGCTGTACCCGTTCAGCCGCAGCATCTCCGCGAGCGGCGCCGTCGTGTTGGGAATCTGGCCCGTCGCGCCCGGGAACCCCGTCGCCATCTCCGTGATGAACCCCATGTTCACCGTGTGATGGTTCCGGCCCGACTTGAGCGCCGCCCGCGTGGGCGAGCACAACGCCGTCGTATGAAAGTTGTTGAACCGCAGGCCGTTCTGCGCCAGCCGGTCCAGCGTCGGCGTCTCCACCGGCCCGCCGAACGTGCTGGCCGCGCCGAACCCCATGTCGTCGATCAGGATCAGCACCACGTTGGGCGCGCCCGCCGGCGCCTTCACCTCAAAGTGCGGCGGCATCTTCACCTGCCGCACATCCAGCTCCGTGTACACCGGCCGCTTGGGCGTCTGGATCGGCAGCACCGTGCGATCAATCGGCGCTGCCCCCGCCGCGCCGGAGCCGGCCCCCTCCTGACAGAACGCCACGGAAACGCACAGCCCAACCGCGATTGATATGGCGGTGGCACGGACGGGTATGACGAACATGTAGAATCTCCATAAAGTGATCGCTCAGCCGCCCTGGTACGGCGGAAGTCCGAGCATCCGAACCGCGGTGAACGCGAACAAGAGCAACGCGACAACGGCGAGCCCGATCCGGACCCGCCGTTCAGTGAACGTACTGGAAATACCCCCGAAGAACAGCACCGACGCGAACATCAGCGTCAGCAGCACATGCTGGTTCGCACGCTCCCCCGCAGACGCCGCCTTCGCCCGCATCTGCCCCGCCTTCTCCCGCTCCGCCGCCGCCCGGGTCTCCTCCGGCAACGCGTACTCCGCTCGCTGCAGCGGCCCGGTCACCTGCGGATTCGTCAGGATCCCCGCCGCGAGCGTCGCCTCCACCGCCGCCTTCAGCACCGGACGCATGTGCGCCTTGATCGTCTCCGCCGTCTTCACGTCCTGCTCGCGCATCGCACGCCAGTACTCCAACAGCAGCAGCCCGTCCTGCGTCCGCAGTTGCAACGCCAGAATGGTAAACTCCGCGGCCTGCCGTTCCGACGTATCCGCCGCCACCTGGCTCGACCCCGCCACGCCCCCCCACTGCCGCGCCTGATACCCGCACCACGTGGATGCCAGCGTCGCCAGCGACAGAATGATCGCCACCGCCAGCTCCAGCCAACCGCGCCGGTTGTCCTTCTCCACGGCCTTGAGGATCCGCTGCAAAAGCTCAACCGTCTGCGGTTGCTCTTCCGTCCGCGTTCGAGAATCGCCCTCGCTACCCACCATCGCCAAGGCTCCACACAACCGCACGCGGTCTACAGGCGAGCTCAACAGGGCCCGGGCCGTGTTCGCTCAAAAACTGTGAAGCGAACAACGGCATGTGTAGCAATAGACCGTTGCCCATCATAGCCGTTGGCGGAGGTCACCCACTCCTCAAAAGCCCGCCACCCCATCATGAGCGTCGCGCCACCCGCCGCCTTTACACCCCCGCCGCGATATCCGTCCGCATCGTCTTCCCCGTGAACACGATCTTCTCGCACGCCTCGTACGCCCGCGCCCGCGCCGCCGCCATCGTGTCGCCCAGCCCCGTCACCGACAGCACCCGCCCACCCGACGTCACCACCCCCCCGTCCTGCCCGCGCTTCGTCCCCGCGTGGAACACCGATACATCCGGCACCTCCGCCGCCTCTTCCAACCCGTAGATCGGCACCCCCGTCTTGGGCTTCTCCGGGTATCCATCGCTCGCCAGCACAACGCAGCACGCGGCACGCGGATCCCACTGAATATCCACCTCATCGATCCGCCCCGTGCACGCCGCCACCAGCAGATCAACCAGGTCGCTCTTGAGCCGCGCCATCAGCGGCTGACACTCCGGATCGCCGAACCGCGTGTTGAACTCCAGCACCCTTGGCCCCGCGTGCGTCAGCATCAGCCCCGCGTACAGCACGCCGCGGAACTCGATCCCCTCGCGCCGCATCGCGTCCACCGTCGGCACCAGCACCTGCCGCTCGATCAGCGCCATCACCGTCTCCGACACCGTGTTCGCCGGGCAGAACGCCCCCATGCCCCCCGTGTTCGGGCCCGCGTCCCCATCCTTCAGCCTCTTGTGATCCTGGCACGGCGGCAGCACCAGGATGCTCTTGCCGTCCACGATCGCCAGCACCGACACCTCCGGCCCCGCCAAACGCTCCTCGATGATCACCTTGCGCCCCGCATCGCCGAACTCCAGCTTCACCATCATCCGCTCGATCGCCTTCTCCGCCTCCGCAAGGTTCGCGGGCACGATCACCCCCTTGCCCTTCGCCAGCCCCGACGCCTTCACCACCTGCGCTGTCTCCCGCGACCGCAGATACTCCAGCGCCGCCTCCGGATCAGTAAACGTCCGCGAGTCCGCCGTCGGCACCCCCGCGGCACGCATGATCTGCTTCGCGAACGCCTTGTCCGCCTCCAACTGCGCCGCCTCCCGCGTCGGCCCGAACACCAGCGTCCGCTCGTCCGCCAACTTGTCCGTGTACCCCTCCGCGAGCGGGTCCTCCGGCCCGATCACCACCAGCCCGATGTCCTTCTTCTGGATGAACTGCTTGAGGCGGTAGATCTCCCGGATGTTCACCGGCACATCCACAGGCTTGCACAGCGACGCGATCCCCGGGTTGTCCGTGTGCGTCGCGTAGAAATCACCCAGCCGCGGCGACGCCGCGATCTTGCTCGCCAGCGCATGCTCGCGCCCCCCTCCGCCAATGAGTAGGACGTTCAGAGTCGAAGAACTGCTGCCGAAGGTGTGGCTCATGTGACGCGATAGTACGAGACAAGACCACCCCCACGCCGCCAACCCGAATCGGCCGACTCAGACAAAACGCAAAACTCCCCGGCGCACCCCCAAAGGCCCCAGCCCACGCCACCCCCACCCACTAACTCCAGGGCGCGCGAAGCCCCCACCGCACCATCACGGTTCGTTACTGCTGCCCGATGCCTCTGACCTGCTGCCTTCTGCCTCTTCCCTGATGCCTGATGCCTAGTGCCTGATGCCTTCCTCTACACATTTTTCTCAATCGGCACGCCCACCAGGTTCCCATACTCCGTCCACGACCCGTCGTAGTTCTTGCAGTCCTTCTGCCCCAGCAGATACTTGAGCACGAACCACGAATGGCTGGACCGCTCGCCGATGCGGCAGTAGCAGATGGTCGGCTTGGCCTCGGAAAGGCCCGCCTCCACGAAGTACAACTTGTGCAGTTCATCCGCGGTCTTGAAAGTCCCGTCCTGGTTGACAGTCTTGGACCACGGGATGCTCTTGGCGCCCGGCACGTGCCCGGCCCGCTGCGCTGTCTCGCTCATCCCCGGGGGCGCGATCACCTTACCCGTGAACTCATCGGGCGAGCGGACATCCACCAGGTTCTTGGTCTTGCCCGTGGCCACCTCCAGCACCTCGGGCACCCGGGCCCGCAGTTCCGGATGCACCTGCCCCACCGCATACGTCGCCGCGGTCACCGCCGGCTTGTCCGGCGACAGCGGCTTGTTCGCCTCGTTCAGCCACTTCGACCGCCCGCCGTTCATCATCCGCACATCGGCGTGCCCGTAGTACTTCATCAGCCAGAACCCGTACGCCGCGAACCAGTTGTTGTTGTCCCCGTACACCACCACCGTGTGCTGCGGCGTGATCCCCGCGCCGCCCATCAACTTCTCAAAGTCCCCCCGCGAGATGATGTCGCGGCTCACCTGGTCCTGCAACTGCGTCTGCCAGTTGAACCCGATAGCCCCGGGCACATGGCCCACGTCGTACTGCTTGGTGTCGACATCGATCTCGACAAATTTCACCTTCGGATTGTTCAGGTTCTCAAGAACCCAGTCAGTCGAAACCAAAACGTCGGGGTGCGCATAGTCCGGCATAAATGCTCCTTGATGTGCCCGGGAGGGTATTCGGGAGCAACGAAATCGGCCACATCGGGCGGGCCCAGCCCGAAGGGCTGATCGAACGTAGCCGGCGGTTGAGCGAGTCCCCGAGCGAAACCCCCGGACACACGCACCCCAACCACGGCAGCCTGAAAGGCTGCTACTGCCGTGCTCCCATGCACCGCGCCGATCACCCCAACGCCCGCCGCGTCAACACACCGACCACCTGATCGCAACCAACCGCGCATTGTCGGCCACCCTAATCCGCCACCAACGCAAACCCCCGCCATGCTCCACCTCTACAGGCCGAAGGCCTGATCGTCCGTAGCCGGGGGTTGAGCGAGTCCCCGAGCGAAACCCCCGGAAAGCCAACCGATTCCTCGCAGCCTGAAGGGCTGCTAGTACCGTGCTCCCATGCACCGCGCTCATCACTCCAACAAACGCCACATCATCACACCGCCCACCCGATCGCAACCAACCGCGCAATGTCGGCCACCCTGATCCGCCACCAACGCAAACCCCCGCCATTCTCCACCTCTGCAGGCCGAAGGCCTGATAGTCAGTAGCCGGGGGTTGAGCGAGTCCGCGAGCGAAACACCCGGAAAGCCCAATCAATTCCTCGCAGCCTGAAAGGCTGCTAGTGCCGTGCTCCCATGCACCGCGCTCATCACTCCAACAAACGCCACATCAACACACCGACAACCCGTCCGCGCCCAACCGCGCAACGTCGGCCACCCTGATCCGACACCAACGCAAACCCCCGCCATTCTCCACCTCTCCAGGCCGAAGGCCTGATAGTCAGTAGCCGGGGGTTGAGCGAGTCCCCGAGCGAAACCCCCGGAAAGCCCAAACAATTCCTCGCAGCCCGAAGGGCTGCTAGTGCCGTGCTCCCATGCACCGCGTCCACCACTCCAACCCCCGCCACGTCAACACTTTGACCTGACCCAGGAACCGTGGA
>JAFEBP010000007.1:163058-408513 GCA_018242605.1 Planctomycetota bacterium | reverse complement strand
ATCGTGCGCAACGAAAAGCGCATGTTGCAGGAAGCCGTCGACGCGCTGTTCGACAACGGCCGCCGCGGCCGCGTGCTGCGCGGCGCCAACAACCGCCCGCTCAAGTCGCTCTCCGATACGCTCAAGGGCAAGCAGGGCCGTTTCCGCGAGAACCTGCTCGGCAAGCGTGTCGACTATTCCGCGCGTTCGGTGATCGTCGTCGGCCCCGAGCTCAAGCTCCACCAGTGCGGCCTTCCCAAGAAGATTGCGCTCGAGCTGTACCAGCCTTTCATCATCCGCAAGCTCAAGGAGCACGGGCTGGCCGACACCATCAAGAGCGCCAAACGCATGCTCGAGCGGCGTGACGCCGCGGTGTGGGACATCCTGGAAGAAGTCATCTACCAGCACCCCGTGCTGCTCAACCGCGCCCCCACGCTGCACCGAATGGGCATCCAGGCCTTCGAGCCGGTTCTCGTGGAAGGCAACGCCATCCGCCTGCACCCGCTGGTGTGCGCCGGCTTCAACGCCGACTTCGACGGTGACCAGATGGCCGTGCACCTGCCCCTCTCCGTGGAGGCGCAGGCCGAGGCCCACGTGCTGATGCTCAGCACGCACAACATCTTCTCCCCGGCCAACGGCAAGCCGATCATCTCGGCCAGCCAGGACATCGTCATGGGCGTGTACTTCATCACGTACATGCAGACCGAAGAGACGCCGATCGAGAAGATGCCCAAGTTCAAGGACCGCAAGGAAGCCATCCTCGCGATGGAGCAGGGCAAGGTCGGCCCGCACACGCGGATCCTGCTCCGCGTCGACGGCTTCGACAACGTCGTCGATTCCCAGACCGGCGCCATCAAGCCGATGCCGGAGAACTTCCGCATCGTCACCACCCCCGGCCGCGCTCTCTTCTCAGACGTGCTGTTCGACGGCATGCCGTTCTACAACTGTGCCCTGGGCAAGAAGGGCTGCGCCCGCGTGATCGACGACGCGTACGCCATCGGCGGACGCCACCACACCATCAACCTGCTCGACCGTCTCAAGGAGATGGGGTTCAAGCAGTCCACCCTCGCCGGCCTCTCCTTCGGCATCACCGACCTGCGCATCCCCAAGGAAAAGGGCGAGCTGCTGGCCGATTCGCAGAAGAAGGTTGAACGCGTCGAGAAGAACTACGACCGTGGCATCATCACCGCCCGCGAGCGGTACAACCAGTTGCTGGACATCTGGTCGCACTGCCGCGAAGAAGTCCAGAAGAAGCTGGTCACCGTCCTCAAGCACGACCGTCGCGACGAGAACGGCTACGAGCTCGCGCCCGACGATAAGAAGGGCAAGTGGTACCTGAACCCCGTCTACCTGATGGTGGACTCGGGCGCACGCGGTAACATCAGCCAGATGCAGCAGTTGGCCGGCATGCGTGGTCTGATGGCCAAGCCCAGCGGCGAAATCATCGAGACCCCCATCCGCGCCAACTTCCGCGAAGGCCTCAACATTCTCGAGTACTTCTCCTCGACCCACGGCGCCCGTAAGGGTCTGGCCGACACGGCCCTCAAGACCGCCGACTCGGGCTACCTCACCCGCAAGCTGTGCGACATCGCCCAGAGCGTGATCATCGGCGAGATCGACTGCGGCAGCAAGCGCGGCGTTGTGAAGCGGGCCATCTACAAGGGCGAGCAGGTCGACGTGGCCCTCCGCGACCAGATCGTGGGCCGCGTCAGTGTCAACACGATCGTCAACCCCGTCACCGACGAGGTCATCGTCCGCGAAAACCAGATGGTCAGCGCCGAGGCCGCGGCGAAAATCGAGGAGTTGGGCATCGACTCCGTGATCGTCCGCTCCCCGCTCACCAGCGAGAGCAAGACCGGTTGCTCGGTGCTGGACTACGGCATGGACATGTCCACCGGCAAGCTGGTGGAGCCCGGCATGGCCGTGGGCATCATCGCCGCCCAGTCCATCGGTGAACCCGGCACGCAGTTGACGATGCGTACGTTCCACACGGGCGGCATCGGTCAGCGTACCGCCGAGAACACCAAGTATGATGCCCTCGCCGCGGGCACCCTGGAGCTGCGTGACTGCAACGCCGTCCCGGGCAAGGACGACGACGGCCACGAGTGCTGGATCGTCCTGAAGCGCAACGGCGAGATCGCCATCATGGACCCCAAGGGCCGCGAACTCGAGAAGTTCAAGGTTCCCTACGGCGCGTTCCTCTACGTGCCCGAAAAGACCGAGGTCAAGAAGGGCCAGCCCGTCGTCAAGTGGGACCCGCACCGCGTGCCGATTCTGGCCGAGAAGGAAGGCACCGTCCAGTACGTGGACATCCAGGACAAGGAAACGTTCCGGTTCGAGGACGCCGGCGGCGGCAAGAAGGCCCGCGTCATCGTCGAGCACAAGGGCGATCTGCACCCGGCGATCAACATCCTGGACGACCAGGGCAACATCCTGGACTTCCACTACCTGCCCGCCCGGGCACGCCTGGAAGTCGAGGACGGTCAGAAGATCAAGGCCGGCGCCATGCTCGCCCGCCAGCCGCGTTCCGCGGCGGGCAGCCAGGATATCGTCGGTGGTCTGCCCCGCGTCACGGAGATCTTCGAAGCCCGCAAGCCCAAGGACCCGGCCGTCATGGCCGAGATCTCCGGCAAGGTCGAGATCTTCTCCGACAAGCGCAAGGGCAAGATGACCATCCGTATCACGAGCGATGCCGGCATCGAGAAGGACCACCACGTAGGCACCGACAAGCAACTGCTCGTCCACACCGGCGACTTCATCAACGCTGGCGACCCCCTCACCGAAGGCCCCATGGTGCCGCACGACATCCTGCGGATCAAGGGCGAGGAGTCTCTCTGGACGTACATGCTCGACGAGGTCCAGAACGTGTACCGCGCTCAGGGCGTGACCATCAACGACAAGCACATCGAGCTGATCCTCAGCCAGATGCTCCGCAAGGTCAAGGTCGAGGCCCCCGGCGACACCGACCTGCTCCCGCAGGAAGTGGTCGACAAGTACACGTTCAAGCAGAAGAACAAGGAGATCGAGAACTACGTCCGCATCACGGACGTGGGCGGCACCGAGCTCAAGGTGGGCGAACTGGTCCACAAGAACGTGATCAAGGAAGCCAACGCGAAGGCCGAGGCGCTGGGTCGCGAAGGGGCCAAGGCCAAACGCTGCCGCCCCGCGACGGGCCGCACGCTGCTCTTGGGCATCACCAAGGCCGCTCTCTCGAGCGACTCGTTCCTCTCGGGCGCGTCGTTCCAGGAGTCCACCAAGGTTCTGACCGAAGCGTCGCTCCGGGGCGCGATGGACACCCTCGTGGGCCTCAAGGAAAACGTCCTGCTCGGCCACCTGATCCCCGCCGGTACCGGCTTCCGCCCGTACCAGGAGATCAAGGTCAAGCCGCTGGTCGAACTCCCCGAGGACGAGGAAGAACGCGAGGAGCTCCTCCACGAGGCCAAGTCCGCGGCGGACAACCCTCCGGCGGCACTGCGGGACGCCATCGCGGGCGGGTCTGCGGCGCCGGCCAACAAGTAAGCGAGTCTGATTGAAACCACAAGCCCGACGCGACCGTTCGCGTCGGGCTTTTTTTCTGGTGGAGGGTGAGCGGGCGCGAGATCAAGCCGGCTGGACAAGTCGAGAATATCACCCGCGGGCGGAATCCATCAGCGCTTGGACTTTCGAAGCGGAGAGGGCGGGGAACACGGTGGCGCCGGTCTGCAACATCAGAATGACGTACGGAGTGCACATTCCGCAGTTGCTGCAGCAGTCCGTGAGCTGCATGAGCATGGAAAGGTTGGCAGAGTTGGCGTCCGCTACCTGCTTGAGGTAGGAAAAGGTCAGGTTATGGCAAACGCAACGGTCTACCGCCATGGCACTGGGTACGCAGCGGAACTGAACTCGGATTCAGGCAGTTTTCCGGCAGGGTTCAGTTGGGGGTCATTGGGGGATGGTGATTGGGTGGCAAGGCACGCGCCGCCCCGCGGAGAGGTTATTGCATGAACATAGCGGCGATTGCGGTGGTGATCGGGCTGCTCGCGTGCGTCATTGCGCTCGCCGAGGTGGCCCGCGCCACGCGCCTTCCGTATCCGACGCTGATGGTCATCGCGGGTCTGCTCATCGGTTTCATCCCCGGGCTGCCGCCGCTCGCCCTTGATCCCGAACTGGTGTTCCTGGTGTTCCTGCCGCCCATCTTGTATGCCGCCGCCTGGAATACCTGGCTTCAGGATTTTCGTCGTCATATCGCTTCGATCTCTCTGCTGGCGATCGGTCTGGTGCTGTTCACCGCGCTGGTGGTGACGTGGGTGGTGACAGCCATCGTGCCGGGAATGCCGGGGTGGGTCGGGTTCCTGTTGGGCGCCATCGTCGCGCCGCCCGACGCCGCGGCGGCCACGGCGATCTGCCAGCGACTGGAAGTCAATCGGCGCATCGTCACGATCCTCGAGGGCGAGAGTCTTGTGAACGACGCCTCGGGGCTCATCGCGTACCGCGTCGCGCTGCTCGCCATCGGCGCGGGCACCTTCTCGGAGTTGAACACCGCCCGAGAGTTGGCCGTCGCGGCGGTGGGGGGCATCGCCATCGGCGTCGCGGCGGGTTGGCTCATCGCGAAGCTGCATTCGTGGATCACCGAGTCGAACGTCGCCACCGCGATCTCGCTGCTCGCGCCGTACGTGGCGTACCTGCCCGCGGAGCACTTCCACGTGTCGGGCGTGCTTTCGGTGGTGGTCGCCGGGTTGTATGTATCGAGTCGGAGCCCCAAGCTCTTCACGGCCGAGGCGAGGCTGCGGGCTGTCAACGTGTGGCAGCTATTGATCCTGCTGCTGAACGGCCTGGTGTTCGTGCTCATCGGTCTGCAACTGCCTCGGGTGATCGCTGCGATGCGGGGCAAGTACGACCCGGCCACGCTGATCTGGTACGCCGCGGCGGTGAGCGCAACGGTTCTGCTCGCACGCGTCGTCTGGGTCTTCCCGATGGCGAGGCTGTTGAGATGGTTCACGCCTGCACGTTTCCGTGAACCCACGCCGCCGTGGCGGCAGATGGCGGTGGTGGCTTGGACTGGCATGCGTGGCGTTGTCTCGTTGGCCGCGGCGATGGCGATCCCGGAGTTTGTAGACGCGCAATCCGGCGTGAAGTTCCCGTACCGTGACCTGGTGATCCTGCTGACGTTCGCGGTGATCTTCGCGACGCTGGTGCTGCAGAGCCTGACGCTGGCGCCGCTCATCCGCTGGCTCGGTGAATCGGTCACGGATTCGATCGAGCACGAGGAACTGGTCGCCCGCATGGTGGGCGCCAGCGCCGCGACCAAGTACTTGGAGGAACTGGAGGCCAACAACGCGGAAGACGCCGCGGCATTGGCCCGCGTGCGGGCGGATTATCTCGACCGGCAGGAGATGGCGGTGGCCGAGGCACGCGGCGACGTGGAGACGACGACCAAGGGTCGCGCCACGCCGCGGGACCGCGTGCGGCGAATGGCGATCGACGCGGAACGCCGCGCGATCGTCGATCTGCGGCTCCGGGGGGAGGTCAGCGAGGAGGTCTTCCGTCGGATCGAGCGCGACCTGGACCTCGAGGAATCACGGCTGTCTTGACGGCGTCCGCGGTAACTCAGATGCCGTACACGGCCTGGGCCTTCGCCGTTAGGTGACGCATAAGGGGATCGGCGGAGAGTTCTTTGCCGGTAACCCGCTTGCACAGTTCCGCCGCGGAGTAGCGGCGGCCGTGGCGGTGAACCTTCTGGTTGAGCCAGGTCTTGAGGTCGCCGAACTTGCCCTTGGCGATGCGCTTGGAGAGGTCGGGCAGGTCTTCGTTGATCTTCTCCCACATCTGGGCCGCGTAGAGGTTTCCCAGCGTGTAGGTGGGGAAGTAGCCGATGAGGCCGCAGGACCAGTGAACATCCTGCAGGCATCCGCGGCGGTCGTCGGGCACCTTGATTCCGAGGTACTCCTTGTACCGCTTGTTCCATTCGCCGGGCACGTCCTTCACCTTCATCGCGCCCGAGAGCAGGGCCCGCTCGATCTCGAAGCGGATCATGACGTGCATGTTGTACGTGGCCTCGTCGGCCTCGACGCGGATCAGGCTGGGGGTTACGGTGTTGGTGGCGGCGTAGTACTCCTTGGCGTCGAACTTGGCGAACTGCTTGCCAAGGAACTTCTTGCCGTGGGGGTGCAGCCACTTCCAGAAGGCCTTGCTGCGGCCGACCATGTTCTCCCACATGCGGCTCTGGCTCTCGTGGATTCCCAGTGAGAGCGCGGTGGCGATGGGCTCGCCGAAGTGTGCATCCTTGGGGAGGCCCTGCTCGTACAGGCCGTGGCCCATCTCGTGCAGGGTGCCGTAGAGGGCGTCGGTGAACATCTCGCCGCGGTAGCGGGTGGTGAGGCGCACGTCGCCGGGGCCCATCTCGGAGCAGAAGGGGTGGGCGGTGACGTCGAGCCGTCCGCCGCTCAAGTCAAAGCCGATCTGGCCGAGCACGAACAGGCCCAAGGCGTGCTGCGCGGCGGGGTCGGCCTTGATGTTGAGCGGTTTGTCGCTGGGGCGGTCCTTGGCGTCGGCGACCTTGTTGAGCAGTTCGGTCAGCCGTTGACGCAGCGGAGTGAACGTCGCGTCGATCATCGCCGAGGTGGCGCCGGGTTCGTATTCGTCGAGCACGGCGTCGTAGAGCTCTCCGCCCGCGGGCACGCCGTAGCGCTCGGCCTTGCGGCGGGTCAGGGCGAACATCCGCTCGAGCCAGGGCGCGAACGCGGCGAAGTCGCTCTTCTCGCGGGCGTGCTTCCAGGCGTCCTGCGCCTGGCTGCCGACGCGGGCGAGTTCGGCGACCAGATCGGAAGGCAGCTTGGTGGCCATGTCGTAGTCGCGGCGCATCTCACGGATGTTCGCGGCGGTCTCGGAACCGGGCTTCATGACTACGTCGTCGGACTCGCACGCGCCGATCAGTTCGCCCATTTTGGCGGACGTGCGGCGTTCGTGGATGATCGTCGCGATGATCGCCGCCTGGTCGGCCCGGCCCGCGGCGGCGGCAGGGGGCATGTAGGTCTCCTGGTCCCAGTTCATGAGACTCGAGATGGCGCTCAGATGGGCGGCTTCGCGGTGGAGTTCGCAGAGTTGGGTGTAGGCGGCGGGGGTGGGGGGCATACGAACAGGCTCTCCGTTGAAGGGGAGGAAAGTGTACGGACCCGCCGGAGGCAGGGCGGGTCCGTTTGAGTCGGGGGCGGGCGGTTCGGGTCATGCGGACTTGACAGTTTCGCCCAGGGCGCACAGGGCGTAGGCGGTGATCAGCACCGGGTTGTTCTCCATCCAGCGGTCGTCGACGACCTTGAAGGAGCCGTCTTCCTGCTGGAGGGAGGCGAGTTTGGCCACCAGATCGTCGGCCCAGCGGCGATCGCCGGAGGCGGTCTTGACGACGGGCTCGCCGAATGCCTGCAGAGCGCGGGCAAAGACGAGATAGAAGTAGTACTGGCCGTCGGTGCCCACGCCGGGGTTTTCGTCGACGGTGTAGTTCTTCTCGATCCAGCCTCGGGCGGCCAGCACGCGGGGGTCGTCCTTCTTGAGCCCAGCGTACAGGTAACTCTTGAAGCCCGAGTAGGTCATCGAGCCGTAGCAACGCAGGCGGCTGGCGGTGGTGCCGTCGGAGAGCGACTCTTCGAGGTTGCCGGCGAAACTCTGCCCGGAGCCGACCTTGTCCTTGCTTTCGCTGGTGGAGTAGATGAACCCGCCCTGACGGGAACCCTTCGCGTAGGGCTGGTCGTTCACCGGGATGTCCTTGCCGTCGGGCCCCTTGACAGATTCAACCATCTGCACGCGCTGAAGGAATGCGAGAGCACGCTGGAACGCGGGGTCGCTGCGTTCGACGCCGCTGGCGGCGAGGGCTTCGACAAAGAACGCGGTGTTGGAAAGGTCGGGCCGTCCGCTCTTGCCGTATCCGACGCCGCCGTAGAAGGGGTTGTCTTTGGTGACCACCGCGACGGGCTCGCCTGCGGCGATCACGGGTTTGGCTTCTTCGCCCCACTGGAGGGTGCGGAGGAACGCGAGAGCCTTTTGACGGGCGTCGGCGACCTTGGCGGGGTTGTTCACTTTTGAAAGTGCTGTGAGGCAGATGGAGGTGTTGTAGCTGGGGAGTAGCTTGTCGTAGATTCCGCCGTCGGGCTGCTGCTTGGAGAGGATGAACCCGACGCCCGCGGCGACGGCGGGATCGGTGTCCTTGATGGCCGCGTCGCTGAGCATTCCGCTGACGACGAGGGCGGTGATGGCGGGGAAGACGGGGCCTTGCGGCGCCACGGACCAGCCGCCCGTGGCCTTGTCCTGCTGGGACCTGAGGTACGCGATGGCCTTGGCCATCACGGACTTGGCGTCGGCGTTGCGGGCGGCGGGGCGCTGACCGGCGAGCGCGGGGCCCGCGACGGCCGCGAGGCCGGCGAGAGCGAGGAAGTCACGGCGGGGCAGTGGGGTGGACATGGGGAACGGTATTGATGCTGCGGTTCGGGGGCCATCGGTGTTTTCAGCAGCCGCCGGCCTCCCAGAGTGCGAAGAACGCGCCGACATCGGAGCCGTCGATGCCGCCGTCCTGGTTGATGTCGGCGCCGGGGAGACCGAAGGCCCAGTCGGAGAAGAAAGCGTCTACGTCGGCGCCGTCGATGCCGCCGTCGGTGTTGTAGTCGGCGGGGCAGGGGGGCGAGCAGCCTTCGGGGGTGAGCGAGCAGAGGTGAACGAGCACATACTCGGAAGCGTCGACGTTGAAGTCGTTGTTGACACTGGGGCCGACCTGATGTGTGCGGAGCAGTTGCCCGCCGTCGGCGTTGCCGAAGAGAGCGACGGCCAGGTAGATGTCCTCGGGCAGCGTACCAAACTCCTGGCGGAGATTGATGGTGCCTTCGAGCACGCCGCCGTTGGCGCCGGTCATGGCCTGGACGGCGGTGCCGGGGTTGGCGTCGAACCAGCCTTCGTAATCGTTCGAGTTCTCGTCGGCGAGGAAAGCGTCCCAGCCCGCCACCATTCCGGCTTTGGCCCACATCGCTGCCCGCAAGGGGCCGGGTGTTCGGGCGAGGAGGATGAAGTGGTCATTGCCTTCTCCGGCGTCTTCGGTGGCGACATAGAGCACGTCACCGGAGAGGCCCGCCCAGAGGCTCATCTGGTTGCGTGCGATGAGCGTCGAGGCGGTGTCGCGGACGCCGTCCATGACCCAGGTTGGCGGGGGCGGCGTTCCGGCTTGCACGGCGAAGTGCCAGTCCTGGCCGGCGTTGTTGTCCCATGTGCTCGCGCCGTCATTGAAGACCATGTCGAGCTGCGTTGCGGTGGCGGCGACGGGGATGGTGATCTGCCACTTGCCGCTCGCGAGCGTCATGGCGGGGTCGGGGCTGGTGACGGTGGCCCAGTTGTTGATGCCGTGGTGGATCTTCACCGTCGATGCGCCGGCGAGGTTCCGGCCGGTGGGGTCGTAGGTGATCGTCACGTTCTGGCCCGCGACGGGGATGGCGGGCGAGAGACTCACGACGGGGCCGCTGCCACCGCCCCCGCCGCCGGAGCCCGATCCGGCGCCGACCCAGACGTGCTGGATGTCCGACTTTTTGACGTTGCCCTTGGTGTCGGCGGCCTCGACGTAGTAATCGACCAGTTTGCTGCGGATGCCCGTGACATTGGCGGTGTATTGATCCGCGATGTACTGGGGCATGATGAAGAAGTCGATGCCGCCGTTGTTGTAGACGTTGTTGGCGGGGAAGACGCGGCGGGTCATCGGGATCGACTGCCACGCGCCCACGCCCGCGCCGCCCGCGTAAGTTTCGTTGGCGTTGTCCGGGCCGTTGCCGCCGTCGTCATCCAGCCGGTACTTGAGCGTGACGCTCGAGACGCCGCTCGCGTCGTACACGAATGTCCAGACCTTGAAGTCGCCGCTGTCGGTGACCTGGCGGTAGCCGTACTGGGGCCCGAAGTTGGTGCTTCCGGGGTTCCAGGGTTGGCGCTGGGGGTTCCAGATGGTGGGGGCGGTGCGGTCGGCGGCGGCGTTACCGATGACGGGGTCGGCGTACTGCATCGCCTGGTTGGCGGCGAGGCTGGGCTTTACTTCCATGTCCAGCGCGGTGCCGTAATACATGAAACCTGAATTGAGGCCGCCCAGGAAGTAGTGCCAGGCGCGTTCGGCGTTGTTGGTGCCGGAGTCGGGGTAGAGGATCTTGCCGAGGCTGATCGTGCCGCCCGCGTCGGTGTGGATCTGCTCGGCGGTCTGCACGCGGTTGGTCGCTGCGGTGATCACGGCCCAGTTGCGGGGGTCTTCGTGCCAGCCGTTGTCGATATCGACCTGGCCCGCGGCGTTCAGGAGGGGCCAGTTCCAGTTGAGCATCTGTGGAGCGCCGAAGTCGCCGTCGGCGTTGACCCAGGCACCCTGCTCGATGTGCACGTAGTCGTTGGCGGGCACGGGGTGGTCGTTCAGGTACTTCTCCACCACGGTGGGGACGTAACCGCTCGAGCGTGCCTGGCTCACGAGGTTGGGCGTTGCCTCCATGTAGTAGGAGTAGCCGCCGCCCCAGGCGTTGTCGCCGTCGTGGGCGAGCACGACGAGCATGGGCCGCGACGGGCGGGACATGGCGTCGACGGTGTTGAAGTCGCCCAAGCCCAGAGGGGCGTAGCCGTCCTTCCAGCCCATGTGCTGGGAGCAGGGGACGAGGATGAGTTCGGAGGCGGCGCCGGTGGCCGGGTCGATGTAGCGTGCGCGGTGGGGGGTGTAGGCGAAGGGGACGGCTTCCGCCGGGCCGCACCCTCGGGAGATGGACTGGCGGAAGTAGGCGCCCGCCGCGGGGTTGGTCTGGTCGGCCTTGTTGGGCGGATCGCAGTTGATGCCGCCGGAGCCAAAGACCACCGGGAAGTCGACGCAGGCGCGGCTGAGTTTCTCGGCCGAGACGAACGTCCAGGCGACGCCTTCGGACGCGAGGATCGGGATGAGGCGTTCGGAGAAGGCCATTTCGCTGGGGAAGAAGCCGCGGGACATCGCGACCGAGCCGCCCCAGGCGTCGGGGTAGATGCGCTTGTAGAGTTGGATCTCCTTGCGCACGGCTGCGTCATCGAGCAGCGGGAGCATGGCGTGGTGGAAGGAGAAGAGCACGACATCGAGACGGGGCTTGTTGACGCCGGAGGCGCCGGTGAACCAGGACCTGGCGGTGCGGAAATCGTTGTACCAGCCGGAGCCGTAGCCGAGCTGGCCGGCGTTGCCGAGGCTGGTGATGTTCTCGATGAGGCCGCCGGAGTACGTGATCTGTGCGCCGGCCTCGGGTGCGCCGGAGATGGCGGAGATGCTGTCCTTCACGCGGTACTGGTAGATGGCTTTGCGGTCGTCGATGCCGAAGATGCCGCGGAGGTCGTCCTGCGGATGGGCCGCGCCGGAGTCCTTCACCTGGATCGACTCCCAGGCACGCTGGTAACGATCGTTGCCGGAGGTCTGACGCTGGGGCCAGTAGATGGGCTGCTCCAGATGCCAGAGGTAGGTGAAGTGGAGTTTCTCCTGGCCGATGGCGGGGAGCGCACAGCAAGACAAAAGAATCGCTGGGGAAAGGGTGCGACGCAGCATGGATGTATTCGGGGTGGGAGTTGAACCGAGGGGCACGAAGGGTTGGCTGCCTTGAGCAAAGGTATGGCAAATCTAGCAATGTGGACGCATGGGGAACGCATGACCGCCCGCTTCCTGGCTTGCTGCACTGAGCGACTCGGGCTGATCGCCGGTATTTTTGCGGGGTTTGCTGCGATGAACTTTTGGCGGTGTGCGCGGTGGTTGAGTTGTTGGAGTTATCAGGACGGGGTCTTGGCGGCGGTCGCGGCGTGCGTGTCGATGAACTTTTGGTGGTGTGCGCGCCGTTGGGGTTGAAGGAGTTGTCAGGAACTGGCTCTGGCAGGGGTCGCGGCGGGCGTGTCGATGAACTTTTGGTGGAGTGCGCGCCGCTGGGGCAGATGCAGTTACCAGGAACCGGCTCTGGCGGGGGTCGTGGCGGGCGTGTCGATGAACTTTTGGTGGGTCGCGCGCCGACGCACGTATTCATTGAGTGCCTTTGTTGCCCTGAAATGCTTGCTTGCGGGAACGGGCACACTGGGGCACGGGGGCGCGGGAACAGGTGGGCGTGGTGCGCGATGAACTTTTGGTGATGTGTGGGGTCCATGGCCCGTGGAGCGTTATCGGAGCCTGACGCCGCGGGCGGTCGTGGCGGGCGCGGCGATGAAGTTCTGGCTGCACGTGCGAGCGTGGTGTAGGGCTGGAGCGGGTGATGCCTCTTGCGATCTGAAGTTGTCAAAGAACAACCTGGGCCGACGACGCGGCGAGCACGTGCGGGTTGTACGCGAGAATGAGGCTCTGGAGGACCGGATTCTTTGAATGTGCGTCGATCGTGCGCACTGCTGCGGTCATGGGGCCTGATGGAGCGCGGCGATGACCGCGTCGGGCCAGTGGTCGGCGGCGGTGAAGGCCGCGTCGATCCACACGGCGCCGGGGGTGGCGCGGAGTCGGCGCGCCCAGGTTCGCTGGTTCTTGGCGAATCGGCGCGTCTCGATCTTGATGCGCTCGACGGCTTCGTCCATCGTGAGGCGGCCTTCGAAGGCGTCGATGAGTTGCTTGTAGCCCAGGGCTTCGCACGATTGGGGGCCGAACCGTCTGGCGGTCCACAGGCCGCGGGCTTCCTGCTCCAGGCCGTGCTCGAACATGGCGCGGACGCGGGCGTTGATGCGGGCGTTGATCTGCGGGATGGGCCACTCGAGCCCGATGAGGATCGGCGCGGGGGAGGCCGGGTCGGCGGCCTGCGCGGGCGCATCCCACTGTTGCTGCAACGCACTGATGGGCGAGCCGGTGAGGCGGAAGACTTCGATTGCACGGATGGTGCGGCGGATGTCGTTGGGGTGGAGCTTTGCGGCGGTGGGCGGATCGATGCGCTCCAGTTCGGCGCGGAGTGCGGCGGGGTTCATGGCGCGGAGTTCTTCGCGCAGCGCCGGGTCGGCTCCCGGGCCCTCGAAGAGGCCGTCGAGGAGGGCCTTGACGTACAGGTGGGTTCCTCCGACAACGATCGGGGTCTTGGCGCGGGAGAAGATATCCGCGATGCAGCGTTCCGCGGCGGCGAGCCAATCGCTGACGGTGAAGCGGTCGGCGGGGTCGGCGATGTCGATGAGGTGGTGGGGCACGCCGCGGCGTTCGTCGAGCGTGGGTTTGGCGGATCCGATGTCCAAGCCGCGGTAGATGAGCATCGAATCGGCGGAGACGACTTCGCCGCCGATGCGCAAAGCCACTTCAACCGCGAGAGCGGACTTGCCTGCGGCGGTAGGGCCGATGATGATTGGGTAGCGGGGCACGGGCGGGGATTGTTGCATCACAGCGGAAGGCGACCGGCGGCGGACGAGCGAACGTGGGGATCGGGAGTTGTTGAAGTTCGTGCGGCGGAGGGCGTTGGGGAGGGCCGGGAGAGCGGATCACTCAAGGCCCCACTCCAGGCACATCTTTTCGACGCGTTCGAGGATGGTCTCGCTGCTCAGGCGTCCGGCTTGGCGCTCGATGACGAGCGGGAATGAGAGGGGCGTGAAGCGTTGGGTGTCCACGTGCGTGAGGCGTGAGGAGGCGAGGCGCTCCATGGTGCGGAAGAGGCGGGACTGTTCGAAGTGGCGGTCCATGACTTCGCGTTCGGCCTGGCGGAGGAGGAGGTTCCCCGGATCGAACTCGCGCAGGACATCGAAGATGAGCCCGGCCCCGGCCTGGGACTGACGCGCGGTCTTTTGTGCGCCGGGGTAGTTCTGGAAGACGAGCCCGGAGACGCGGGCGACATCGCGGAACTGGAGCTTGGCGAGCTCGGTCATGTTGATGCTCTCCTGCGCCTGGGCGTCCAGATCGTCGGGCGAGAAGAGTCGCGGGCCCAGGAACTCCTCGAAGGGGAAGGGGTCGGTGCAGGCGAGTTCGAGTCCGTAGTCGTTGACGGCCATGGCGAAGGTGGCCTTGCGGGACTGGGAGAGGCGCAGGGCGATGATCGACGCGAGCCCGGCGTGGACGAGCCGGCCCTCGAAGGGGAAGATGAAGAGGTGTCGGCCTTCGCGGGAGGAGGAGGTCTCGATCAGCAGTTCGTCGCTGCGCGGGATGCGGGAGAGACGCTGCTGGATCGCGATGATGGAGGACGCGGCGGCGAGTTCGGGGGAGTCGGCGATGCCAGAGGCGGAGCGTTCGAGGGCGCAGCGGATCGCCGCGGCGAGCGATTCGGAGATGGGGAGCTTGGTGCCTCCCCAGATGGGCGTGTAGGAGGTGTTGCCCTTGGCGGGCTTGACGTAAGCGACCAGGTCCTTGAGCATGACGAAGGAGACGACCTTGCCGGCGAACACAAACTTCTGCCCGGCGCGCAGGCCGGCGATGAATCCCTCTTCGATGCGTCCCAGGCTTCGACCGGAGAGGTAGCGGATGTCGAGCGTGCCGTCGCCGGTGATGGTGCCGACGTTGAGGCGGTGGAGCTGGGCGATGCGTGCGCTGGGGACGTGGTAGCGGTGCGTGCCGGGCGAGACGGGGGCGATGCGGTGGTACTCGGGGTACGCGGCGAGGGTTCCGCCGCCTTCGCGCACGAGCGAGATGGCCCAGTCGAACTCTTCGCGGGTGAGGGAGCGGAAGGACCAGGCGGTGCGGACCTCTTCGAAGAGGTCATCGGCGTCGAACCCGCCGCCGAGGCCGCAGGTGACCAGGTGCTGGGCGAGCACGTCCAGGGGCTTGTTGAACGAATCGCGGGGCTCCATGTGCCCCGCGGCGACAGCGCGCCGGACGGCGTCGATCTCGAAGAGTTCCAGCCCGTGGGTGGGGACGCAGGTGATGCGGCAGGGTTGGAACGGGCGGTGGCTGGCGCGGCCCGCGCGCTGCACCAGGCGGGAGACGCCCTTGACCGAACCGATCTGGAAGACGCGTTCGACGGGTGAAAAATCGACGCCCAGATCGAGCGAGGACGTGGCCACGACGATGCGCAGTGCGCCGTTCTTGAGGCCGGCTTCCACGGCCTCGCGTTCGTCGCGGTCGATGGAGCCGTGGTGCAGGGCCATGCGGTCGGCCCACTGGGGCATGGTCATCGCGATGGCGTGGAACCAGCGTTCCGCTTGCGAGCGGGTGTTGGTGAAGACCAGGGTTGAGACATCGGGATCGATCGCGCTAATCACATCGGGCAGCATGGACATGCCCAGGTGGCCGGCGAGGGGGAGTCGGCGCAGGTCGGCGGGGATGACGCTGTCGATGATGACTTCGCGCTGCATGGGGGCGCGGATGATGACCGGGTCGCGGCCGACGCCCGCGGCGGCGTACGCGGCTTCCTGTGCATTGGCGATAGTCGCGGAGAGGGCCCAGGTGCGGACTGTGGGGGCGAAGCGGCGGAGGCGAGCGAGCGCGAGCTCGGTCTGGCTGCCACGCTTTGAACTGAGGAGCTCGTGCCACTCGTCGGCGATGACGGCGCGGACTCCACCGAGCAGGTCGGCGGCGTTGGGGCGGGTGAGCAGGAGCGTGAGCGACTCGGGGGTGGTGATCAGGATGTGGGGGAGACGGTCCCGCTGCTTGGCGCGGATGGAGGCCTTAGTGTCGCCGGTGCGGGTTTCGACGAGAGCGCTCGGGCAGAGGTCGGCGGCGGGGGCGCGGAGCGCGAGCTCGATATCACGCGAGACGGCGCGGAGGGGGGTGATGTACAGAATCCGCAGGCCCGGGGCCGGGCCCTGTGAGAGCTCGTGGCGGAGAAGGGCGAGTGCGCCGAAGTACGCGGCGTAGGTCTTGCCCGCGCCGGTGGGGACCTGGATCAGTCCGTCGCGGCCTTCGAGGAAGGCGCGCCATGACTGCCGCTGGAACTCCCACGGAGTCCAGTTGCGATCGGCGAACCATCGTTCGATAGCCGCGAGAAGATCGAGTTCACGCACGGTGAACGAGGGTAGAGTGGTTGCCGCGGCCGCGGGCTTCGGGGGCCTTTACTTCGCGCGGCCATTGGGGAGTCCCAAAGGGCGTTGGGTTACTTCTTGTCGGAAGCGGCGGGGGTAGTGGGGGCCGTCGGGGCGGCGGGATCGATCGGCTTGGCGACGGCCGGCGCGGGCGGGGCGTCGAGCTTCATGTCCTTGAGCAGGCGCTCGGTGAGATCGTCGGCGGCGATGCCCTTGATGATGGGGCGTGCGAGGATTTCCTGCACTGCGCCGGCGACGTTGGAAGACTTGATGGTGAAGGGGCCGGACTTGCTGGAGAAGAGGTGGGAGTAGCCGGACTCGGTGGCCATCTTCTCGGCGGCTTCGCAGACGAGGCGGTAGGCCTCGGTGATCTGGGCGGTGTTGAACTGGTCGACCTGCTGAGCGGCGGACTGCTGGGCCTGCTGGAACTCCTGGTTCTTGCGGCCGTAGTCGGCCTGGAGCTGCTTGAACTTCTCGCTCTCTTCCTTCAGGTCCTTAGCGTCGTCGCGGATCTTCTGGAGGGCCTCGGCGATGGGCTGGAGCTTGGAGTTCTGCTCGGTAGTGTTGGCGTCGCGGTCCTTGGCGTACTTCTCGGAAGAGACGAGGCGCTCGACCACGGTGAGCACGTCGATGGTGGCGATGCGGGCGGTGTCGCGCATCGCGGGAGCCGCTGAGGCGACCTCGCCGATGCCGCGCCAGCCCAGGGAGAGAGAAATGGCGACCGCGATGCCGGTGAAGATCGATGCACGCTCGAGTTTGGTCATGTTCAGGCTCGTGATACTCGTTTGAGGGAATCGTAAAAGGGGGGGCAAGTCTACGCGCCGTGAGCGGCTTTGAGGGGGATCGGCGGCGGCGGGGCGTCCGCCGGGTGGGTGGGCGGGGCCGGCCAAAAAAGATGCGGCCCGAGCAAATCGGGGGGAGCTCGGGCCGCGGAGGGGGACAGGGTTGTTCGGATCGGCGGGGGAAATCGCCGAGAGCATCAGGCCTTGGCGGCCGGCGCGTCGGCGGGGGCCGCGTTGCCGGTCGTGGTGACGGGCACATCGTGCTTGAGGCCACGACGCTTGTCGCGGAGGCGGCGGGACTTGCCGGTGCGCTCGCGGAGGTAGTAGAGCTTGGCGCGGCGGGCGTCGCCGCGGCGGACCATTTCGATCTCGGCGACCATGGGGGAGTTGAGCGGGAAGATACGCTCGACGCCGACTTCGTCGACGATCTTGCGGACGACGACCATTTCGTCGATGCCGCGGCCCTTGCGCGAGATCACGACGCCCTGGAACACCTGCTGGCGTTCCTTGTCGCCTTCGACGATGCGGAACGACACGTTGATCGTGTCGCCGACGCCGAACGGGGTGACGTTCTGCTTGATGTGCTTGGCGGAGATTGATTCGAGGAGTTGCTGTGACATAACGCGCCTTTGGCAAGCCGATCGCCGTGAAGCGACGGGCCGAGATGGTAGGCGTGGCCCCCGCCGTTGTCATGCCAAAAGATCAGGTCGGCGCTGTCGGGTGCGCTGGAGTTTTTGTTCCAAACGCCAGGCGGCGATCTTTCCGTGGTCACCGGTTAGGAGTATGTCCGGAATGGAGAGGCCTTCCCACTCCCGAGGCTTGGTGTAGTGGGGGCAGTCCAGCAGTCTCTGGCCGGTTTCTGGGACTTGAGAGAAGCTGTCCTGCTGGTTGGACTCGAGGTCGCCCAAGACTCCGGGCAGCAGCCGGACGACAGCGTCGATGAGGACCATGGCGGGCAGTTCGCCGCCGGAGAGGACGTAATCACCGATGCTGACTTCGAGTGGGGCGAGGCGTTCGATGACGCGTTCGTCGATGCCTTCGTAGTGCCCGGCGATGAGGAGGAGGCGGGGCTTGGCGGCGAGTTCCTCGACGAGCGACTGGGAAAGCGTGCGGCCTTGCGGGGTGAACAGGATTCGCGTGGCCGCGCGGGGATCTGCGGCTTCGGTGGCGGTGACGGCGTCCCAGAGTGGTTGGCACATCATGACCATGCCGGGGCCACCGCCGAAGGGGCGGTCGTCGGTTTTCTTGTGCTTGTTGGAAGAAAAGGAGCGGATGTCGGTGGCGACGATCTCAACGTGTCCCGCGGCGGCGGCGCGTCCGGGGATGCTGATTCCCAACGCCGCGGGGGGCGCGACGGAGAACATCTCAGGAAAGGTCGTGAGGATGTCGATGCGCAGGGGCAAGCGGTGAAGCGTATCGATGATCAGGGCGAGCGAAGATTGGGTGGTCGAGGGGGCTCAGAGGCGGATACGGGGCCCGCGGCAGGGGTTTGTGACTGGAGGAAAACTTCGCTGTTATGGGCTGTTCGGAGGCTCGGACGGGGTGTGAAACAAGGCCGAATTGTGTCCATACACCGTACGAACGTCAGTGAGGATTCGCATGGCGATCGTGGTGTTACACGAGGGGAAGTGCGGGGGTTGGGCGGCGTGTGGCGGCGGGTGTTTCAGTGAGGACCGTCTTCGCTTGCGGGGCGCGCGGCGGAACGATGCAGGCGGGGAGGCAACTGAAACGCGCTGGGAAGCGGACCATGCGACCGGGCCGCGAACGGACGAAAAAGGCTGGATTTGATGGGGATTTCGCACCCTTGCGATGGGGGAAGGATGCTGAAATGGGCGCAACAGGACTCGAACCTGTGACCTCGGCTATGTGACAGCCGCGCTCTAGCCAACTGAGCTATGCGCCCGAAGAGCGGCGATGGTAGTCCGGCAATTCCGCCCCGGACAGGGCCGGGAATCGATTCGGCGCGAGGCGAGGTGTTACATTCGCCGCGGCCCAGGCACCCTAGTCGGAATATCGCGATTTCTTCATGGAAGGTGAGTCGAAAAGGCTTGTGGTGTTCCCCGGACGGTGGTATACTTCCTTTGCAGAGCGAGATGATGCTCAGTCGTCGTCTCAACAAGCCCAGGGTGGTACCCTGGGCTTGTCTTTTTTTGTGGCGTTGTTGGGGCCGATGGAAGCTCTTGGATGCGTTCAGAGCGAGGGCGCTCACCATCGACTCCGTGATTGGGATTGCTCCCTACGGTCAGTTCGATGAACCGCGAACACCGCCGCGCCGCGATACTTTCGATCGGCGACGAACTGACGCTTGGGCAGACGCTGAACACGAACAGCCGTTGGCTCGCCGAACGGCTGTCGGGGGCGGGCGTGCTGCCGGTGGAGCACGTCACGGTGCCGGATGATCTGGCCGCACAGACGCGGGCGATTCTGAGGTTGGCGGCGGCGTGCGATCTGGTGGTGTGCAGCGGGGGGCTGGGGCCGACAGCGGATGATCTGACGCGACAGGCGTTGGCGGAGGCGATGGGGGACCAACTGGTTGAAGATCCACTGGCGCTAGAGCAGGTGCGGGCGTGGTACGAGTCTCGGGGGCGGGAGATGCCGGAGATCAATCGCGTGCAGGCTCTGCGGCCTTCCAAGGGGCAGAGCTTGCAGAACCTGCACGGAACGGCGCCGGGGTTGTTCGGCGTGGTGCGGAGCGGGGGGCAGGAGTGCGATGTGCTGTGTTTGCCGGGGCCGCCGGGGGAGATGTTCCCGATGTTTGATGCGCAGTTGCTGCCGCGGCTGCGGCCGCCGGCGGGGCTGGTGATCCGGACGCGGACGCTGCACTGCTTTGGGATCGGGGAGAGTGATCTGGCGATGCGGCTGGGAGCACTGATGGATCGGACGCGGAATCCGCTGGTGGGGACGACGGCGAGCGGGGGCGTGGTGTCGTGCAGGCTGAGGTATGAGGGGGTGGGGCCGGGTGACGCGGCGGAGGCGGCGCTGGATGAAACGGAGCGGCTGACGCGAGCCGCGGCGGGGGCGTACGTGTTTGGGAGCGGGCAGGCGACGCTGGCGGGCACCGTGTTGGACTTGCTGCGGGCGAAGGGGCAGACGCTGGGATGCGTGGAAAGTTGCACGGGCGGGCTTCTGGGGGCGTACTTGACCGAGGTGCCGGGCTCATCGGCGGCGTTTGTGGGGGGGCTGATCACGTACTCAAACTACATCAAGAACTCGCTGGCGGGGGTGCCTTCGGCGCTGACGTCGCCGGGGGGGCCGGGGGCGGTGAGCGGGGAGACGGCACGGGCGATGGCCAAGGGGGGCCTTGATGCGCTGGGGTGCGATCACTGCCTGGCGGTGACGGGGATCGCGGGGCCCGAGGGGGGGAGTGAGGCCAAACCGGTGGGGACTGTGTGGATCGCTCGGGTGAGCCGCGACGGGTCGGGCGACGTGCGCCGGTTCCAGATGTCGGGGAGCCGGCAGAACGTGCGGGAATGGTCGGCCAAGACCGCGCTGGCGATGCTGCGGTTTCACCTGGCGGGGTTGGCGGGATTCAAGATGTTGCGCGAGGTGGCGAAGTTCCAGGATGCCGGGGCGTGACGACGCGGCCCGTGTCCACCTACCCTCCCGGCGATGTCCCAGACACACGTCACGCTCGACCATCCGATGTTCAAGGTTGTCAAGGAAGCGTTCCCTTCCAAGCGGTTCCGCGCCACGGAGTTCCGCGGGCAATCGACGTTGATCGTGGCGCCGGCGGACCTGCACGAGGTGCTCAAGTTCCTGCGGGATGACGAGCGGTGCAAATACAACTTCCTGTCGGACGTGGCGGGGGTTGATTACCTGAACTATCCCACGCGGACGCTCGGGCGGTTCGCGGTGGTCTATAACCTGCAGAGCTTCTCGAGGGACGATCGGTTCTTCGTCAAGGTGTTCCTTGACCCCACGCTTCCCACGGACGGCATCTTGAACGATCCGGGGCTGTACGTGGACTCGGTCTGCGACCTGTGGCCGGGCGCGGAGTGGCCGGAGCGGGAAGTGTTCGACATGTTCGGCATCCGCTTCCGCAATCACCCCGATCTGCGGCGCATCCTTCTCTGGGAGGATTACCCGGCGCACCCGCTTCGCAAGGACTACCCGGTCCGCGGGCGGGGCGAGCGCGAGGCATACGAGGTGGTCGATCGCACGTCGGCGTGAGCGGCCTTCGTAACCAGGGCGTTGCGGCGGGCGTATCAACGCACGAGGAACTCCAACGCGCATGAAATGGATCTGGACAGTCGTGGCGATTCTCTGCCTGGGCGGCCTGGCCTTTGTGCCGTTCATGCGGGGCGAGGCCGATCGCTCGACGCCGGAGGCGGCGATCCGCGCGGCGCGGGACGCGGTGATGAACGGTGACGCGCGGCGCCTGGGCGATTACATCTATTACGACAACGACGAGATGCGGCGGTTGATGCGCCGGTTCGGCGTGTTCCTGGGCAACGTGCAGGATCTCGGCGATGCGATCCAGAAAGCGTTTCCGGCGCAGGTGGCGGAGCTGAAGGCCAAGGCGGAAGAGGCGGCGAAGGCGGGCAAGACGACTTCGCTGCTGGCGCAGATGACGTCGCAGTTCCGTCCGCAGGGGGGGCGGCGCAAGCGTCCGGACGGGCCGCCGCCCACGGATGCTCGCAACGCGTTCGATGACGCGCTCAAGAGCGTGTTCGCCGATCCGTACGGGTGGCTGCGCGAGAGCGAGGCGAAGCTCACGACGGTGTATCACACGGACGACCAGGTGATGCTGATGTGGGAGGAGAAGCCGATCATGCCGCCGATCGGTATGTACATGAAGAAGGCGGCGGACAACAAGTGGTACTTCCTGCTGCCCACGAACCTGCCGGGCATCAGCAACTTCATGCCGCGGACCAAGGAGCAGTTCCAGATCTTCGGCGGGCTGATCACGGTGTTCGACAACGTGGTGATCGACCTGACGAAGGACGTGAAGTCCGGGCGGCTGCGGTCGCTGGATGACGTGTCGCGCAAGGCGGGCGAGAAGACGTTCATCCCCGCGGCGATGACGGTCTTTGCGTATACGAAGCTGATGGAATCGCAGAAGAAGGAAGCCGCGGCGACGACGAACGCGGCGGCGCCCGCCGTGGGCAAGTAAGGCGCCGGGCGGGGCTAAGAGCCGAACTCGTTGGACGACGAGCCGCTGGTGAGGCGGCCTTCACCCACAACGCCGTTGGGGCGGAAGACGAAGCCGAAACTGGTTTCGCCGGTGATCTCGTTGTACCCGAGCGAGACGCCCAGGAGCATGGCGGAGAACTGGCGGCGGACTTCGACGTAGGACGTCTGGAAGCCGCCGGCGTTGAGGTCGTACGCGGCGCCGGCGAAGACGGAGTACTTGTTGGTGAGTTCGTACGTTGCGCCCATGTTCCAGTACGTGGAGTCGAGCTCGTTGATGAAGCGGACGTCTGAGGAGATGGAGAAGTGGGGGCCCTGCCGGATGATGACGCCCGCGCTGCCGAAGGCCTGCTGGGAGAGGTCAAAGTCGTAGACGGTGGCGCCGGTGAGGGCGAGTGAGTCCGTGACGCGGTAGGTGAGGTCGCCGATGAAGTAGTTGCCGGGGTTGGCGTATTCGGGGCGGTAGTCGAAGAAGCGGCCGATGGGCGACTTGGAGTTGGCTTCGCCGGAGGAGAAGACAAAGTCGGTGGAGACGGTGAGCAGGTCGACGCTGTGCCAGCGGCCGGGGCCGCCGCGCTGGGTCTGGAGGATCTGGGTGGCTCCGACGCGGGCCATGGAGCCGTTGGTGAGAGACTCGACCGACTCGTCGTAGATGGGCAGCGCGGAGCTGTCGACGGTGGTGCCGCCGTACCAGATCGTGGCGTTGGGCTGCACGACGTGGCGGAGGCGGTGGATGTCGAAGAGGCGAGAATCGGCGGTGTCGTAGACGGCCTGCATCTCGGTGGAGACTCGCATGCCCACCGAGCCCCAGAGGCGGGCGTAGTCGTTCTCGTCGGGCGAGTAGGCCTCGAACTTGTTGTCGTAACCGGTGACGCGGCCGACGACGAAGGGGGTGAGCTTGACGGGGCCGGCGGCGGCGTTGAGCGTGAGCTCCTGTCGGGTGTCGCCCCGGACGACGGTCGATTCGTTGAGGCCCTGGGCGCGGAGGATGTCGCCGTAACTCTGGTCGGCGTTGAAGCCGAAGGCACGCTGGGCGAGGTAGTCTGTCGTGAAGCCGCGTTTGCGGGCCTGGATCTCGTCGAAGGCCATCTGCATGCCGCCCACGCGGTACTCGGACCAGTAGGAGAGGAGGCCGGGGTAGGCTTCCTTGAGCAGATCGTCGGCCTGGCGTGCGTAGGAGGCTTCGCCGAGCTTGTTGACGCTGTAGCCCTGGCTCTGGAGGAGCCATTCGTTGGAGATGAAGTCGTTGAACGTGCCCTTGGATTCGATCGAGAGAGCGCTGTTGCCTGCGACGCGGTCGGCGCGGAGACGGTTGGTGAACTCGCGCCGGGTTTCGCCGAGGTTCTCGAAGAAGGCGTCGATGAACGTGGCGTCGGTGATGTACGAGGCTTCGGCGAAGAGGCTCCACTTTTCGTCCATCCGCCAGCGGTGTTCGCCGGTGAAGATGCCGCGGAAGTCGCCGTCGTGTTCGAGCTTGGTGCCGGGCTTGAGAACGTCGGTGCCGACGTCGTAAGGGAGCGTGTAGACGAACAGGCCGCCCTTGTTGGACTCGTTGTTCCAGCCCAGGCGGGTGCCGATGCCCAGGCCTCGCTCGAAGTAGACGTCGGTCATCAACTCCCAGGTGCGGTCGGCGGGCTTCTGGAGGCCCAGCAGGGAGTAGGCGTTAATCGTGGCTTTGATCGCGACGCCCGAGCCGTTGCGGTTCTCGACGCGGAAGTCGCGGATCGGGGGCTGGGACGCGTCGCCGGCGTACGTGGGCCAGTAGAAGAAGGGCACGCCCACGCCCCGCATGGTCACGTCGTCGGCCTGGAGGAGGGTGGTGGACTGCGTGGGGGCGCGTTTGGCGGCGGCCGCGTCGAGGGGGCTCTCGGCCTCGGCGGGGACGTCCTTGCGGGTGATCGTGACGGAGGAGGCGCCGATGGAGAGTTCGGGCTCAAAGAACGCGCTGTTGGTGAACTCGGCGTGTTCGGCCTGGAACTGATCGGCGGCGGTCTGGCGGACGGTCTTGGCGCGGACGTACAGCGGGAGCCTGCGTTTCTCGTCGTAAGTCCAGAAGACCGCGTCGAGCATGACGGCGCGGTTGGCGCGGACGTCGTAGTAGATCTGCGGGCCGCGGATGGTGTACTTGCCATCGGAGCCGGTGACGTCACCCTCAAGGAAGACGCCGCGGACCTGGGCGATGGTGAACCGGGCCATGTCGGCGAGCTGGCCGGGGTCGGTGAAGACGACGGCTCGTTCGGCGGTGAGTTGCAGGGTCCGGTTCGAGCGGGTGTCCTGATAGACCAGGATTACGCCGCCGGAGGCGACCACGGAGTTTTCGTCTTCGCCGGAGACGACGGTGAGGTCTTTCGCACCCAGCGTGATGAGACCATCCTTGGCGAAGATGACGTCGCGGGGCTGACCGGCGAGTTTGGCGGTGGCCTGCTGCTCGATAGGGCCGGGCGGGGGAGCGGGGAGAGGTTCGGAGCGGGCGGGGCCGAACGCGGGGGCCGCGGCGGCGCTGATAACGGTGGGCAGCGGCGGCGGCGCGGTGGCGGGGGTGGTGGTGCGGGTCAGCGAGGCGGCGAGCGCGGCTTGGGCCTCGGCCTCGAAGGCGGCGTCGGGGTCGTCTTTGGAGGCCACGGGCGGTGTATTGGTGATGGCGTCGGTCGACAACTCGACCTTGCCTTCCACGCGGATGACAGCTCGCACCGGCAGGCGATTGGCCTGGAAGCCGATCGACGAAGGTTGGGCGGGGTCGCCCAGTTCGTCGAAGACGGCGAAGACCTGCATGACGGGTGGTTCGTTGGGGGCGGAGACCGGCTCCATCCACACCGCGGCTCGCTTGGCTACGAACTCGTACTGGGCGATGCGGACGCGGGTGTCGCCGCTGAGCAGAAGCCGACGAGTGTTGCCTTCACGCCAGACGTTGGCCCGGAGCGCTTTGAACGTGAGTTTTCCGGTGGCGGGCGCTTGAGTGAACCGAACACCGGCGAAGCCCTGGGGTTCGGGCTGAGCGGTCTGCCCCAACGCCGTCGCGGCGGCGAGGGCCGCGAGCACGAGAGCGGGCGCGATGCGAGTGGCAGTGCGGGTTAGCACGCGGCGACGGTAGGCCGGGTTCGCACGATCGCGCCGGAATTGGGCGGTTGGGCTATCGCGTTGGGGAGGGCGTCGTCGGGGCGGCGGCACGGCACAGGGGTTCGGCGGCGCCGCGGACGCGGGTGAGGGCTTCACGGCAATCGGTGATGGCGTATGGGCCTTCGGGGAAGCCGCGCCTCATCGCGTCGGCGGCGGCTTCGAGGCGCTGCGACGCGGCGAGGAGGGTGGTCTTGAGCGCGGTCTCGCGAGTGTCGAGCGTGCCGATCTGCATTTGCGCTGCGGCCAGGCCGGCTTTTGCTTTGTCGATATCGCGCTGGATGGGTTCAAGCACCGTGGCGCCGGCGGAGCCGGAGAGGGGCGGTGACTTGCCGTCGGGCCAAGCGGCGGCGATGGCATCGAGCCCGCGAGCCGCGGCGGCGTCGGCGAACTGAGCGGAGTGGACGATCTGGGGCGCCACGGCGGGCGCGGCGTCGTTCGTGCGGGCGTGCTGCTGACTGCACGCGCCGGCGAACGCCGCGAGTAGACAACACGTGAAGGCCAGGCTGATCCTGCGGTGGTTGAAGTGGACGTAGGCCATGTCACAGGGTACCGATCTTGAAGCGGCGTGGGGTTGACACGGTCCTGCGGTTGGTTGGGATGGCTATTGACCGGCGAGGGGACCTTTGCCGAGCAATCCATCTTCGACGGCGGATTTGGCTTCGGCCAGCCCAGCGCCGGTGCGGTCGCGGTACATCTTGATGGCGGCGATCTTGTTGCCGGAGCGGGCGATCTGGAGAATCTCGGCCGCTATGGGGTCCGGGTCGGAGGGCTCGATTCCCAGATGCGCCATGATGAGGTCGATCTTGGCTTCAAGACTGGTGAGTTTCGCGAGCACCTGGGATTGGTCGGTTGAAGCGAACAGGTCGAACAGTGCCATGGAGCATCTCCTGTGTGCGGCGCAGCATATGAGGGTGGGTACGGCGAACCTCTTTGTGGGCGGGCGAGTAGAATGCGTGATTGCCCGAGGCTTTGCCCCCAGCCGCGTCGGTACGGTCCGTGGTGAGTTCGCGCCGCGTGGTGCGGTGGCTGATCATCGTGTCGTGGGTACTTTGTCTCGGTGCGGCGGGAGCGATGCTGTTCGTTCCGGTCGTTTACCGGCTCATGGGGCCGTCGTATTCGCTGCAAGGCGTGCATGTCGGGATGTCTGAGCGCGAGTTGAAGAGGATTCACCCGGACGCTTTATGGGATGTATACCTTGACGCATACCAATGGGACACGGCCGGTACAAGTCCCGGTTGGGCATTCGTGAGCGGGGGCGAGGTCGGTCATGTCGGAACGGTGAACATGGCGAACGCGCTGGATGACGACCCCTTGTCGCCGCTTTCCGTGCCTTGGAAACTGAACGCGGGGCCGTGGAGGCCGACCGTCATGCCGGTGGAGCGTCCGTACCTGCCGCACGGATATGACTCAGAGAACATTGCGGTGCTCGGTTCCTGGGTGAGCATCGACCGTTTGGGGTTTCAGGCCGCGTGGGTGCGGGTGGTGCGGGCGGAGGGGCGAACACTCCTGCTGATGGATGTGATGCGCGTGGGCTCCAACGGGCTCCCCGCCGAACCCGACCCCGACTCCAAGGTTGAACTTCGCACGGTTCAGGAACTCGGGGCGGCGGTGCGTGCGGCGGGATCACGTTGAGGCCGCGCCGGGAGGCCGACAGACACTGCTGCGGTGGCGTGGCTATCGTTTTGAGCACTGGGAGACCCGGCCCGCATGACGACACCCTCAGACGGCTTCGCTCAACGCACGCAGCGGCTCAAGGCAGACCTTGTCGCGCAGGGGCGTCGCGTGCAGGTAATTCTGGAGGCGGCGTTCGACGCGATCTTCGAGAACAGCGCGGAGAAGGCCCGCTGGGTGCAGGCCCAGGACGACACGATCGATTCGGTGGATGTGGCGCTGGAGCGTGCGTGCGTGGTGCTTCTGGCCGACGCGACCAAGCAGGGCGCCGAGTTGCAGGCCGAGCAGTTGCGGGCGGTGCTGACGATCGTCAAGGTGAACAACGAGTTTGAGCGGGCGGCGGACGTGGCGGTGGACCTGGCGGACATGGTGCTCAACGGCAAGCTGGGTGCGCTGGCGTTCCCGGAGACGTTTCGGGTGATGTCCAACAGCGTCGTGGGGATCGTGCGCGACGTGAACACGGCGGTGTTCCGCAATGATCCGGCGCTGGCCAACATCGTGCTGCAGAGCCAGCACGCCGTGACGGCGTTCAAGGATGCGCTGCTGCGGGACGCCGAGGAGAAGCTGGCGCGTGGGCTCATGGCGGCGGACTTCGCGTTTTCGCTGCACGAGATCGCGACGGCGTGCGAGATCATCGCGGACCACTGCACCAACGTGGCCGAGCAGATCATCTATCAGACCACCGGCGCCATCGTGCGTCACGGGATGAGCAAGTGGGTCGAGGTCGGCAAGTCCTGAACGCTCGTCACGCCTGAGGGACGTACCGCAGAGGTCCGCCGGGGCCGAGCGGTACGCCGAGCATCATCCAGAACATGAGCAGGCTCAGCCACGCGAAGAGGAACGCGACGGCGTACGGCATCAAGAGCGAGATGATGCTGCCGGTGCCGGCGGATTTGTGGTATCTCTGGGCGGCGACGAGAATGATGATCATGTAGGGGTTCAGCGGCGTGATGGTGTTCGTCACCGAATCGCCGATGCGGTAGGCGGCCTGGGAGAGCTCGGGGCTGATGCCGGCGATCATGAGCATGGGCACGAGGATGGTGGCGAGCATCGACCACTTGGCGGACATGGAAGCGATGCACATGTTGAAGACCGCCGTCAGGAGCACCAGCGCGATCATGAGCGGGGTGGCGGAGAGGCCGCTCTTGACGAGCGCTTCGCCGCCCGTGAAGGCGAGCATGCGGTCGAGCTGAGAGTACTTGAGATACTCGATGAACTGTGCCGCGAAGAAGGCCATGACGATGACGGGCGCCATGGAGGCCATGGACGCGGCGAACGCCCGGGAGACGTCTGCGGCTCCGCGGATTGATCCGGTCCTGAGCCCGTACGCGATGCCGGTGCCGAGGAAGAGCACGAAGATGATCGGCACGATCGCCTGCGTCCAGCGGTCCGGCGGAGTGGACTGGCCGGTGGCGGGAGCGAGGCCGTGCAGAGGCCAGCCCGGGACGAGCGCCATGGCGAGGATGATGCCCAGCAGCACGACCAGTGTTGCCGCGGCGGCGGCGAGGCCCGAACGCTCCTGAGGCGTGAGCATCTTCTCGGGGTCGTCTGCGTTGGGTGCGGGGGCGGGCCCGCCCTCTTCGGCGGGGCGTGTCGCGAGGCGGGGCTCGATGATCCATGACGTGACGGCCCAGCCGACGACGGTGAGGAGGAATGTGGAGGCGATGAGGAACCACCAGTTGCACGTCACGGCGACGGTGCGGGAAGGATCGAGCACTTGCGCTCCCGCGGAGGTGAGGGAGGCCATGATCGCGTCGCTGGGGGAGATGAGGAGGTTGGCGGAGAAGCCGCCGCCGACGCCCGCGAACGCGGCGGCGATGCCCGCCAAGGGCGAGCGTCCGGCGAGCACGAACATCGCCGCGGCCAGAGGGGGCAGGATGATGAACCCGGCGTCGGTGCCGATGTGGGTCATCATCCCCAGGAAGATGACAGTGGGGGTGAGCAGTCGACTGGGCACCAGCGTGGCGAGCCACTTGACGACGGCCGCGAACATGCCGACCTTCTCGCTCACGCCGATGCCGAGCATCGAGACGAGCACCATGCCCAGCGGGGGGAACGCGATGAAGTTCTTGACAGCGCTGCTCATCGCCCAGTACGCGCCGTCGGCGGAGAGGATGCTCTTGGCGCGGATCGGTTCGCCGATGGGCTCAAGCACGACGCGGGCGTGATCGGCTCCCGCCGCGGCGGGGACGGGGCGCACGGGTTGAACGGTCCAGCCGGATTGGGCGGCGATGGCCGACATCAGCGCGACGAGGACGGCGCCGATCGCGAAGAGAATGACAGGATCGGGCAGTTTGTTGCCGACCCACTCGATCATCCCGAGAATGCCCGACGGTCGCTGGAGCGGTGGGTCGGTCTTCATGGGCCGGAGCATACCCCGGCGCACGGGGCTGCGCGCGGAGATTCAAGCATGACCGGCTTAGTCGGGGAGTCAGGGTTTGGACGACAGCGTGAGTGTTTGCGCGATCGCGGCGAGGATGTCTTCTGGTTCGGACATCCGGCCTTCGCCCACCATGCGGCAGGCCTGCCAACCGTCGCCGGGCCCGATGAAGCGGAAGCCGTCTTCGGCGAGGCGAGCGAAGTTGCGCTGGGTCGCGGGTTGCCGCCACATGACGGTGTTCATGGCGGGGGCGAGCAGTACCGGGGTCCTGACGCGGTCGACGGCGCTCAGGATGAGGGTGACGACGTCATCAGTGAAGCCGGCGGCGAGCTTGGCCATGCAGTCCATCGTGCAGGGGGCGACGACGGCGAGGTCCGCGCCGGAGGCCAGGGAGATGTGCTGGGGATCCTTGGAATCGACGTGTTCCCAGGAGGAGGTGTAGACGTGGTTGGCGGAGAGGGACTGGAAGGTGAGTGGAGTGACAAAGTGGGTCGCGGCGTCGGTCATGGCGACGGTGACGTTGGCCCCGGCCTGGGCGAGCCGGCTGACGATGGTCGCGGTTTTGTACGCGGCGATGCCGCCGGTGACGCCCACGAGGATGCGCTTTCCGGCGACGACGGGGCGCAGGACAGCCGGATCCGCGGCGGGTGATTGCCGGGGATTGCGTTGGGATTCGCTCATGACTGCGGGCTTCGTTGGACGCTCAGGCGTGCGCGGTGGTATCGAAGGGGGTCGCGTCAAAGTCGAGGGTGATCTTGTCCTGCAGGATCTCCTCGATGACCAGTTCCAAATCGGAACGGCCTTCCCTGGGGACCAGAGGACGTGCACCTTCCATCAGTTGCACGAGGCGACGCTGGATGAGCGCGCAGAGCTTGAACCGACCGCCGATTTTATTGACAATGGCATCGCTCTTGAGGGCTTCGATCATGGCTAGTGCGGTGCTCCAACGAGGGGATGGTCAGCGTTCCGAACCGTCGGGTTCGGCAATATCGCTCAATCTTTGCAAAAAGGGCTAGGCGCGGACCCCGATAGATGATATGCTTTGTCCGGGGTGCGGGCAATGCATGATGCCGGGGGCGGTTTGGGGGGTGTTTTTCCCCACCGCTGACCGTCTGTCGGCCGAGGCCCGGCCTTTGAGTCGCTTGTTTTCCTTGGCGGAACCTACCCATCATGGGCCGGGTTTCGGCCCGATTGTTCGTCGGGCGTGTGGGATTTTTTTCTGTGCCTGGCATCGGGTGACCGCGGTTGCGCGGATCATCGCTTTGTGCTGTGGGTTGCACGGATTATTGCTGCTCGGGGTGCGCACCGGCGTTTCCCCGACCCAGGGGTGTGCTGCATGTCTTGGACGAAAGGTGATCGGGTCGTTCACGCCACCAAGCCTGAATGGGGGGTGGGTCATGTGCTGCTGACCGAGTCGGTGAGCGGCGCGGGCGGGCCGCACCAGCGGCTGACCATCCGGTTCGAGCGAGCGGGCACCAAAGCCATTTCCACGGAGTTCGCGGAACTCAAGCCGGCGGGTGAGATGCCCCTGCGGACCGATGCCCCGGTGGATGCGGACGGACTCTCCTTCGCCCCGACCAATGGGGAGCTGAAGGAGATCATGACCAAGCTCCCTGAACGAGCGACGGACCCGTTCACGACGTTGCAGAAACGTCTGGCCGCGACGCTGGACCTGTACCGGTACACCGACGGTGGGGGCCTGCTGCTTGACTGGGCGGTGATGCAGACGGGTCTCAAGGATCCGCTCAGCCGGTTCAACCGTCACGAACTGGAACAGTGGTTCGCCCGGTTCCGGATCGAACTCGACGAGCATCTCAAGCGGGTGGTCCGAGATCTGCGTAAGCACGATCCGGCCTCGATCGAGACAGTCGCGGCGGCGGCGAGCCCCGTGGCGAAGCAGGCGTTGCGTCGGGCCGACATGGGGCGTTGATTCCACGCAACACGCGGCGCATCCGCACCGGGGCTGACGGCGGCGCGGCTGGGGGGTCGCGGGTCGGTGTTCACATTTCAATCCGGAGGCTTGTTCTTACCGGGCTATTGCCGCGCCGGCGATTGGCACGGGCGATCGGCGCGGCGGTTGTATCTCTCTCTCCATCGCGTTGGTGATGTGGGCGGATTCGTCCGCCCGACTGGGACAAGTTCAAAACGGAGAGATGAGAGATGAACGAGCAGGACTTCCAGGCGAAGCTGGCCGAGTTGATGAAGCAGATCGAGAACCTCCCGCCGTCGGAGCGTGCGCCGCTCGAGCGGCTGGCGCAGGAGACTCGGGAGCGTCATGAACGCATGAAGAAGACGGTCGGCGAGCTCCAGGAGTCGCTCGACTATCTACGCCTGAGCGTCAAGTACCTCGTGTTCGATCTCGAGGCCACCCGGCGCGAGAACGATTACCTTCGCAAACTGATCGAGACCCGTAGCAGCCAGGACGAATCGCAGGACCAGGAGTGATCGGCCCGGAGGGGGCCTGATTACCTCACCCCGGGCGCGGACACACGCTCGGCACGCGCTTCGCGGGCGAAGGGTTCTCCTTTGCCCGCGTTGTCTTGCGCGCTTGGGGTCAGGGGTCGATGTAGAAGACGGCGGGTTGCGAAAGCTGGAAGTCCGGGCCGGGGTTCATGATGGTGATGACGGCGTTGCCGACGGAGGTGACCGCGTCGGCGGGCACCGTGGCGTGGATGACGTTGCCGGTGACGACGGTGCTGGGGATCGGGGTGCCCTCAAAGAGCACGACAGTGCCTTGGCGGAAGTTCCGTCCGGCGATTCCCAGGTTGTAGCGTGGGCCGTCGGGGTCCTGAGACTGGATGAGCCCGTTCATGAAGATGATGTTGTTGACGGTGGTGGACTCGGGCGAGAGCGCTTCGATGATCGGCTCGGGGTAACGGACGGGGAAGAGGAGCGAGGGGGATTCGCCGCCGCTGGGCAGGAAGCCCTGGAAGTAGGGGGCGTCGACCTGCGGGTCCTGTTCGCCGGTGAAGAGCTGCTCGAAGTAGACCGTGCCGTTCGCGGGCGTGTTCACCGTGATGGAATGGTTGGCGATGGTCTCGAGGAAATGGGCGGGGATGACCGCGGTGAGCGTGGAGGAGTTGACGAAGTCGGTGGCGAGGGCAATGCCGTCGAGGCGGACCACCGAGGCCTTGGTGAAGTTGCCGAACTTGGGCTCTTCGTAGTTGGGGAAGTAGGGGACGTTGGGCGGCCCGTGGATCGTGATCTTGAGCGGCTCGGCGGTGGGCAGGACTTCCGGCGGCTCGACGAAGCTGACGCAGGGCACGGGCGCGGAGATGTTGAGCACGACCGGCGCGCTCTTGCCGCCGCCGGGGCCCGGGTTGATGACCTGGACCGAGGCGAGACGCGGCCTGTTGTAGTCTGTTTCGGTGAGACGCACGTTGTGAAGGCCGCTGTCCACGGGCTGAACGAACCGGGGCAGGGGCACGCCGTCCATGAGCACGGCCGGGAAGGGGGGCATGGAGTTGAAGTTGAAGTCGGGGAAGTACGCCGCGGCGCCCACGCTGGCGGTGGTAGAGTTCCAGAGCGTGTCTCGCAGCTTGACGTAGTAGTCGCGGCGGGCGATGAAGGTGTCGCTGCCGACGGAAGAGAAGGCGTCGATAGGCTGGACGGGGATGTCGGCGAGTGAAGGGTCGGCGGCCCACAGGTTGGGGTTGACGGTGGAGACGCGCGGGATGGGGAGCGTGATCGGGAGATCGATGACGTTGGAGACTCCGCCGCCGGTGGAGACGCGGAGGCGTCCGGTGCCGGGGATGAGCCGGAAGCGGTTTGGGATGGTGATGCGGGCGGTGCTGGGGTTGATGTAGGTGCAGGGGACGCTCTCGGTGCGGCCCATGTGCATGAACTGCACGCTCATCTGCGGCGTGAAGCGGTCGCCGTAGATCAGCATGCCGGTGCCGGCGTTGACCAGGGTGTTGAACTGTGAGCGGGAGGGCGCGGCCTGGCGGTAGATGAGCATGGGCATCTTGGAGCGGCTGGCGCCGATGATGCGGGGCTCCTGGTTGGGGCTGCCGGTGACGGTGAAGGGGGTGATCTTCTGGCGGGGAGTATCGACGGTCCAGGTGTTGCTGTAGATCGGGATGTCGGCGACCGTGATTTCTTCTGTGCCGCAACCGAAGCACTGGTCGTAGTCGAACAGGGTGACGCCCGAGGCGGTGGCGCGGGCGCCGAAGGCCAGGGCTTCGTAGTCCACGCCCGGGATGAGCTGGAGCGAGGTGTTGTTGGTGAACTGGATACGCAGGTAGACTTCGGGGGTGATGTCCATCCGCGTGGAGGCCGGGAGGTTGAACGTAAACTGGCCCCCGTTTGGATCGTTCTGGGGGCCTCCCAGGTTGATATCGCGGACTGAACCGTCGGAGAGTGTGCAGCGGACGCGGGGTGTGACGGTGGCGGTCAGGCCCTGCGTCACCGCGAGATCGCAGCGTGCGATCAGCTGAGCGATGCGGGCTTCGAGAGAGAGCCTGAAATCGCTGTTGCCCAAGCTGATCGATGGCTTGGAGGTGACGAGCGCGAGTTCCTCGGGCGCGTTGGGGTTGTGCTCCTGCACGCCCCCGACGATGGCGGCGATGATCGCTTCGGTGATGTTGACACCGCCCTGGAAGAAGCGGCTCTGGGCGCTGGAGTTAAAGGTGCGGGTGACCGTTGAGCTCGATGGCTGCAGGGTCGCCTGCGCAAAGAGTTGCGGGAGCCGGGCCTTGAGGAAGAAGCCGTTCTTTCCGATCTCGACCCAGTCGTGAAGGTCCTGGCCGGTGCGGGCCTCGATCATGTCGATCACGTTGAGGCCGGGGATGTAGTCCGGTCCGCCGCTGGTGGGCGAGTCGATCGTGGTGTTGACGAACTCGGTGTTCAGCAGGAACTCGCTGGCGATTTCCAACTGGGCGAGGCCGTAGAGATGGTCGTAGATGTCGTACGTCAGGCCGGCGTTGAAGGATGGCTCGCCGCGGGTGGTCATGCGGCAGGCCGGCTCGTTGACGGACCAGCCGGTGTTGACGACCACGGGCTGGCCGATGAGCAGGGTGCTCTGATCCGGGATCTGGAACTTGGCCTCGAGGGGGAAGTGCACATCGGTGTCGCCGCCGCTGACCTCCGCCTTGACGCCCATGTAGAGCGAGCCGGAGCTGTTGAACGCGAGGCGTCCGCCCCATTCACCGAAGAGCACGGTGTCGGTGAATGAACCTTCGTCGAAGCCGAACGTGAGGGGCAGGGTGAATAGTTCGTGCGAGGCGCTCAGGCGGCCGGCGCCGGGGCCGTACACGCTCTGGCCTTCGATGGCGTGATTCGTCTGGCCGGTGAGCACCGTCGGGATGCCCGCGACCGGCTGGACCCACTTGGAGGCGTACGCGAAGATGGTGCTTCCCGAGCCCCGAAGGCCGAGGAAGTACAGGTTGCCGCCGCGGTCGATGCCCAGGCTCTGGTTCTGATAGAAAAAGCCGGAGGCTTCCAGCGTTTCCCACACGAGCCGGTTGGCGGGGATGCCGCTGGTGCCGGCGGGGCGGGGGTCGATCTTGGCGATCCATCCGCGGATGCCAAGGCTCGGCACGTACGTAGAGATGTACGGGTTGTTGAAGCCGTCCAGCGCCATGCGGATCTTCGCGCCGGAGCTTGCGAAGGCTCCGCCGGGCTTGTACTTGGTGTGGAACAGGGTCCCGCCGGACTTGTTGACGCCGATCATCTGGACCCGCACGCCGTCGGAATCGTTGTAAGTGCCGCCGACGAAGATGTTGCCGGAGGGGTCCACAAGGCACTGATCGAACTGCGAGCCGGAACTGCCCGGAGCCGTTGGCACCAACTGCTGAGTCCACGCGGAGCCTGTGGCGGGATCGAAGCGGGAGAGCAGATCTCGATAGAACGAGCTGGTCACCGCAACGTGAGTGACGATATGGGCTGCAGCGTCAATGCCGACGGCGATTTCGGTGCGGCCGTACAGACGGGGGGCGAAGCTCCCTTCGATCGGAACGCGGTTCAGCACGAGCCCGGTCTCGCCGTCGAGGAGCGCGAGCAGGCTGTTGCCCTCGTTCGAACTGGCGGCGATGAAGACGTTGCCGTCGGGGGAGGTCGCGATGGCCGGCCAGGTCATGCCGGGGAACCGTTGATTCGCGGGGAGGGAGGTGTCGGAGAGGATGGTGATCCAGCGGATGTTGCCGGACAGGGGATCGAGGCTGGCGGCGTACCCGAACTGTTGGGTGAGCCCGTCGACGGTCGCGCGGTAGAGGCCCACGATGTAGGGCACATCGTCGTCGTTGACCGCGATGCCCTCGATGGTGGCGGCGGTGCCCGGGAGTGATGAGGCGATCGGAGAGCGCCATTGCAGAGCGCCGTTGGCGTCGTAGCAATCAAGCTGAGCGCCGCTCAGGCCGAGCATGGCACGGCCGCGTGAGTCGGTGACGATGGCGACCGACGAGCCCCCGGAAACGCTGCCGATGACGAAGGGGCCGTACTTGACGGTGGGGGCGGCGCTTGGGGTGACGTCGAGCTTGAGGAGCGAGAGCGTCTGGTTGGTTGCCAGGTCCGTGCATGCGAGCACCAAGTTGCCTTCGAGGTCGAAGGAGTGTCCGGCGATGCCGCCGAACGAACCGACCCACTTCCATGAGTCGACGACGCCGGGCTGGATGTCGGCCGGGGGCGGTTCATCGCCGGGCTTGATGACTGAGATGCTGGGGCGGGCGGGGAGTGATTGCGCGGCGGTGAGGCCGCACAAGCACGCGGCGGCCAGGAGGGCGCGGAGGATGAACTTCGTCATGGCGGGAGGCCTTGGGGAAGTAATGTCTGTGAGGATGCGGGAGAAGGCGCGAATGCAGGGCGCGGAAAAAATTCAGCGATCCGACGTGACGGCGTCGTACAGGTCGGGACGGATGAACGAGCCCTTTTCGTTCGCGGGCTTGTCGACCTCGACCGGAGCGCCGTAGCGGCGGACGAACGCGTCGTTGCGGCGGGCCTTGACCTCCCAGGAGACCTTCATGCCTGGCTTGCCGCCGGCGATGGAGAAGCGATCATCCTGGATCTCCGAAGCGACGTAGAGCAGCGCGGGGCCGCCGATGGGGGTGAGTTGGTAGCGGGGGTCGACGTTGATGGAGGAGAAGTAGGCGGGAAGGGTGATCACGGCGGTTCCGGCGTCGTCGAGCGTGACGATGCCGTTGTAGACGTTTTGGGGCTCGGGGCCTTCGGCGCAGTAATGCATGAGCACTTTGTTGGCCGGGTCCAGTGGGTGATCGATCACGAACGCCTTGGTGCCCGATGCGCCCAGCCGGCCGTTGGAGTAGACTCCGAAAGCGTTGGCGGCGGTGGAGAGCGTCTGGCCGTAGACGCCGTAGTTGGAGCCGGTGGTGTTGGTGGCCTTGCCGTAGACGCCGTACCCGGTGACGACTTCGCCGTTGACACCGATGTTGATGCCGCCGGCGGTGTTGAGGCCGCGGACGGCGGTTTCATTGGCGTTGGTGGCACGGGAGTCCAGGCGGGCCTGGGGTGTGGTGGTGCCGACACCGAACTGACCTGCGGTGCTCAGCATCGCGATGTCATAGCTGTTGTTGGTGTAGAAGAACAACGGCTTGTTGTTGACCGTGCCGATCCAGCCGGCGGTGGCGTCGACGTAGGTGGTGACATCGCTGGTGCCGTCGGCCGAAGTGTGCTGAAAGCCGTAGTTGTCTGCGACGATGTGGAGAGGATTGGCCGGGCTTGTGGTTCCGATGCCGACATGTCCGGCGAAGGAGTTGTTGAAGGCACCGAACTCGTTGGTTGCATCGGTGCGGGCAAAGGTGCCCGGCAGGCTGGCGGCGGGGAGCGTGCCCACGATGTTCGAGGCGTTGAGGTTGGTGAGTGCCGAGCCGTCGCCGGCGAACAGAGCGGCGGTGACGTTGCCGTCGATGATCGCGCTCCCGGTGACACGCAGGCCGCCGGTGGGGGGCGGGACGGACGTGCCGATGCTCACGCCGATTCCGGAGGAGAGGGATGGTGGCCGCATCTCCACGGGAACGCCGCGGAGGCCGAAGCAGTTGCCATACCCCGCGCCAATGTCGGTGTACACGGTGCCGCTGTCGAGAGGCGGGGGAGTGAGGAGCGTGGTGGGGACCGCCCCCCAGACGACGATGTTGCCGTCGCTGCGCAGGGCCATGGTGAAGTCGTTGCCCGTGGCGATCTTGGTGTACACCACGCCCGGGGGCAGCGCGGGAACGGTTGTTTTGCCGCCCGCGGGATCACCCCACGCGATGATGGTGCCGTCGCTGAACAGGGCGACGCTGTGGCGGCCGCCCGCGGCGACGTCGGTGCAGAATGCGCCGGGCGGCAACGGCGGAAGGGTGGCCTGGTTGTTGGAGTTCCAGCCGAAGACGAAGCACTGGCCGTCGCTGCGGGCGAGCATGGTGGTGAAGTTGCCCGCGGCGACCTTCGTGTACGTCATGCCCGGCGGCAGGGGCGGGATGATGCACTGGCCGAAGTTGCCGAAGCCGGCGTTGACCACGGTGCCCTGGCCCCATGCGACGGCCGTGCCGTCGCTGCGGAGCGCGACGCTGTGGCGTTCGCCGGCCTCGACGAAGGTGTACGTGACCCCGGGCGGCAGCGCCGGGACGTTGCACTGTCCCAAGCCGTTCCAACCCCAGGCGACGGCGGTGCCGTTGCTTCGGAGGGCGATGCTGTGGGCGAAGCCGGCTCCGACGCCCGTGTACGTTACTCCCGGTGGGAGCGCGGGCACGTTGAGCTGTCCGTTCGAGTTGTCGCCCCAGGCGACGACCGTGCCGTCGCTGAGCAGGGCGATGCTGTGCGTGTTGCCGCCTGTGAGCTGGGTGTAATGAGTGCCGGGCGGTGGAACCGGGATGGTGTTGGTCTCCCACATCACCGCGTCGAGTGGATTGACTCCCGCGGGGTGGCCGGGGTCTGTGGTCCACTGGGAGAGCACGCTCTCGATGTCGGACCCGACCCGGCTTCGGGTGATGGTGCCGGCGGAGATATTCGCACCGTTGAGAGCGGTCAGTTGAGAGCCGTTGCCGGTGAACGTGCCGCTAAAGACGTTGGAGGCGTTGCTGAAGTTGAGTGCACCCGTGAAGGTCTGGTTGCCGCTCAGGAGTGCCACGTTGCTCGCGGGTTGTCCGCCGATGCTCAGGGCGTTGGTGGCGGTGGAGGCGGTCGTGGCGGACGCCGCGAATGACGCCTTGGGAGCGGCGGTGATTTCCTGCGCAGGCGTCAGATCGGTGAATCCGGATGAGTCCGCGCAACCTGCTCCGGCGTCCGACCGGACGCGGACCATGAGGAACCGTGCGGGGCCGGAGAACTGTGCGCCAAAGTCGAGCAGGACGGAGAACTTGCCCCCGGTGACCGTGACATTGTCGGCGCACTGCTCGGCGCCGATCGGGTTGCCGCCCGAGGCGCTGTCCAGCAGGCGGAACCGCAGGTCGTATTGACCGTCCACCGGTGCGCCGAACTGCGTGAGCTCGCCCTGATACGTGAAGGCCGTCGAAACGTCGGCGCGGGCCAACGAGGCGAGCAGCAACGCGGAAAAACCGGCTCGAACGCGGGGTCTCGTGATCATGTTGGCTCCAGGCAGTTGCATGATGCGGAATCGCATCAGGTGTGACGTTCCTTTTGTAAGCGCAGAATCGAGAGCCGGGGAACAATTTTCGTGGCATTTTCTCGAAAAAGCGGTTTTTCGAGGAATGGAAGGGTCGCTTGGTCGCGCGGCGTTAAAGCGCCCAGATTCACACCGCCGCGGTCCCGAGTTCAGAGTTAAGCGGGGAACTGACAGGGTGCGGATGCTCCCGAGGGCGATCCGGCGTGGCGGGTTGGACGCGTGTGTGCGACCGAAAGGTCAATCGCGGGCCGGCTTGATGATGCGAATGAGAGCGACTCCAATCGGACTGAGAGCGGGGCCATCGCGGTCGCCACTGCGAGGATTGGTCCGTTCACGCACCACAGGTCCGACGGCGCGGCTCCTTTCGACACTAGTGTGATTCCCTCGGTTACCAATGCCGCCGGTGCGCAGAACGAAATCCAATCCGGTGACGCCCATGCGCATGACCGCATCGTCGCTGCGGCCGTGCGAGAATCACCGGCAACGTCGATTATCTCAATGTCTTTGCCTGCTTGGATCGCCTGACCGACTTGATCCGGGATGGTGCATTTGCAGCACGGATGTGGACACGCTTTTTGTCGTGTGACAGAGGGGGCGGGTGCGACAGAACGAGATTTGGGGGAACCTCGGAGGCAGGATCTTGCCGAGCGAGGCGTTGGGGGAGGATTTGGTCGTGTGGTTGGTCATTACCGTGGCGTACGGCAGCCCAGGAGCCGTGGGGAGGTTCTCACTAGTCGATTTGGCCGATAACATGCTACAGGGAATATTCAAGGGACGGGACGGTGCGAATCGCGTGATTCGAAACCGCGCAATACTGCGGGTGGACTATGCTGCCGGGTGGGCCCGTTCTGTGGCGGAAGTTGTCCAAGGCATCCGTTCGAAGCAGCTTGAACCATCAGACCATTCCGAACTTTACGGTCGGCCAAGTTCTATCGACGCGAAGCGGTACGGACGACGCGTGGCGCGGTACGCGTCGGAGGGAAAATACGAAAGGCAACACAATGACTTTCATGAAACTCGACCTGTTCACGCGGCAAGTTGGTTCGGTTCGGACCAGAAGAGCATGCGACCTGGCAAGGGAGAACTTGCTCATGCGGCGAGCCACGGACCTTCTGATCTGCGTTCTCTCCAGTGTTGGAGCGGTGGCCGGTTTGGGGATGTCAGGAATCGCTTTCGCTCAGACCCCAATCGGTACTGTGTTCAACTACCAGGGAGAACTGAGTCAATCGGGCATCCCCCTGACCGGCTCGTTCGATGCGCGGGTACGGCTTTATTCAGCCGACACGGGCGGAACGCAGATCGGCTCGCAGATTGAGTTGATTGAAATCGCTGCTGCGAACGGTCGATTCACGGCGAGGTTGGATTTCGGCGCGGTCTTTGGCCCTGATGCCCGTTGGTTGGAGTTGGATGTTAGAAGCCCCGCCGGGAGCGGGAGTTACGTTCGCCTTTTGCCTCGGCAACGGATCGACTCCTTGCCAGTCGCGCAGTTTGCACTCAGCGGCAACCCCGGTCCGATGGGTCCTACTGGGCCCACAGGCGGCACGGGGAGTCAAGGAGCCACCGGGCCGCAGGGGCCGGCTGGACCGCAAGGCCCCACAGGACCGCGCGGCCCAACGGGTCTTCAGGGCCTTCAGGGCACTCAAGGACTGGAAGGACCAGTTGGTCTGACAGGGCCTCAGGGTCCGATCGGATTGAATGGGCCTACAGGCCCGATCGGGCCTCAGGGCTTGCAGGGACCTCAAGGGATTCCTGGACCGATGGGACCGCAGGGACTTCAAGGGCTGCCCGGATTGACAGGTGAGACAGGCCCGCAAGGAGCAATCGGTCCTACCGGGCCGATGGGCGGTCCGGGGATTCCGGGCGACTCGTATTGGACTCAACAGGGATTGGACATCTTCTATAACACGGGCGGCGACGTCGTCATTGGCTCGACTCCTCCCGTGACCGGACGATTGGCGGTAACGAGTTATTCGAATGTTAACGGGATTGTCGCAACCAGCAGTCGCGGAGCAGCCGTTTGGGCTACGAGTGTGGACGGTTACGGCATCGCTGCCGGAAGCGATACAAATACCGGAATCAGCGGTGAGACTAACGCACCCGGCGGGTTTGCCGGAGTACAGGGGGCCGGCGTTCACTTTGGTGTCCTGGGTACCGCGAGCGCCGTCGATAGCGGTCAGGGCGTAACCGGGACGGCAAACGGTACCGATGGGATTGGTGTGTACGGTGCTTGTGGAGAAGGATTCGGAGTTCGAGGTGAGGGTGCGACCGGCGTGTACGGGCACAGTGCCAGCGGTTCGGGAATTTGGGGCGTTACGGAGGCTGCCCAATCCGGGGGCGTGTATGGCTTGAGCACGAATCCGCAGGGCGCGGGTGTGCTCGCCATCAACTCCGTAGGTGGGCCGGCTCTCGTCTGCCTTGGCGAAATGGACGTCCGTGGTGCTATGGAAGTGGACGATCAGATCCACGCAACCGGGGGGCTAATAGTTGATGGAAGTGTGGCTCTCAACGGTGGCTTGCATGTCGATGGCGATATGGACGTCGACCATCTGGCCATCCACAACATTTTGGCGGTTGATGGAAATGTCGGGGCATACGGGGGCATGGGCGTCTTTGGAGTACTGTCGGTAGCTGGCGACTTTAACGTCACAGGCAACAAGAGCTTCCTCATCGATCACCCCGCAGATCCCGCCAACAAAGCACTTAAGCACTATTGTGCCGAGGGCCCTGAGCCGTTGAACATTTACAGCGGCAACGCCAAACTCGATGACGCCGGGAGCGCCGTGATCGAACTTCCCGGATACTTCTCCGCGATCAACCGCGATCCGCGGTACCAACTCACACCGATTGGCGCCGCTATGCCCTTGCTCCACGTTTCCCGAAAAGTCGAGAACAACCGCTTCGAGATCGCCGGCGGCGCACCCGGCGCGGAGGTCTCGTGGCGCATCGAGGCAGTACGCAACGATCGCTGGGTTCAAGTTCACGGCGCACCCGTAGAGATCGAGAAGCCCGCGAACGAACGTGGAAAGTACTACCAACCTGAGTTGTACGGCCGTCCCGCCGCGGAAGGCATTCACCACCAAATCGAGCATGCCGGCTCGCCGCTGGCCGTGCCGCCTTCCAAAGAATAAACCACCGATGCCACGGTAGTTTGGCGATGGAGTGTCACGGGGCAAATAAGCGGCCGTCACGCGAAGTCCGCACGCTCGTCTCTTCATCACCGTTCAGCACGGGTGGAGTGCGTGCACTGTCCGTCGGGTTAGAGAAATCCCCTGTACTCGGGGCCTCCGATGAAACTGCCCGTAGCGGCGAAAGGCCGTCAGGTTGGGCTGTCTCTCCAGCCGCTTGCGGGCGCCTCGCAGGCCCGTGCGAAATACGCCGCTCGAAATCCGGAGCCTCGGCGAGGCGCGAAAGGGCCGGACGGTCAAACGTCACGAACCCGTGTTGATATCGATGTCAAACGTAATTGTCGTCGCGTGAGTCTCGCGATCAGAATGGCCCCGCTCGGATTCGAACCGAGGACCAAGCGATTATGAGTCGCCTGCTCTAACCGCTGAGCTACAGGGCCGTCAGCGGCAGGAGCGTAGGGCCGCGGTCGCCGGGGCTGTGGAGGGGTTGTCGGGGCGCCGGAGAAGGTTCGCCTTCGCGTGGCAACCATGGAGGCTGTCGGGCGGCGCATCCTTGAACTTCCAGGGTGATGCTGCGTTGCGCATGGGAGGGGGCGATCAGGTTGCGGTCGCAGGTCCCGGGAGAGTCGGATGACAAGGGGCTGTGATTCGCCGTGACGAAGATAGAACTCAATCGGGCGAGTCCCTCGCGAGCCGGAGTTGAGGAGATGCCGACAGCGCCGCCGCTCCTCGAAACCTTGGAGAGTGTCATCGGCACGCTCGGGGTCGGGCCCGGGGAATTGTCTGGCGGCCTCGCGCGTGTCACCGCCATCCCGCCGACCGCGTACGCCGCGATCAACGAGGCCGGTGCGATTGCCTGCTTCGACACGGTGTTGCTTGGGATGTTGCCCAGAACACTGGGGGCGGTGTACCTGTTTGCGGGTTGAGACGATGTGGTCGTCGGAGAGTTCGCCACGGTGGTTTGGAACGTCGGAGATGAGCGGGGACCTTCCGGCGGCGGTTCGATTTGATCGCGGGGACTTGGGGCGTAAACCGTCTCGGGTCGCCGCGATGGGCTACCTTTTCGCTTCATCCCGCGACTCCCGGAGAACCGTCGTGCCAACCACCCCAGGCCCCACCGACAAGTCCGAGCGTTCGAACGAGTTCAGCCGCGGCGTTTCACGCCGCAGCTTCATACAGACTATCGGCGCTTCAGCGGCCGGAGCGTCCATCGCCGGGAGTGTGCAGGCGATGGAGCGGGAGCGTGAAACGCGTCGCGCTCCTGACGGTCCGCCGGTCATCGGCCCGGGCGCGGTGGACATGACGCTGGAGGTGAACGGGCAGAAGAAGACGTTCAAGGCCGAGCCGTGCACGACATTGCTCGAGGCGTTGCGGTATCACCTGGCGCTGACGGGTTCCAAGGAAATCTGCGATCGCGGCTCGTGCGGCGGATGCAGCGTGATCGTCGACGGCAAGCTGGTCAACTCGTGCCTCATGCTCGCCGCGGACGCGGTGGGGACGCCGATCACGACTGTCGAAGGGCTGGGCCAGGGCGGAAAACTGCACCCGGTGCAGGAGTCGTTCATTCGTCACGACGCGTTGCAGTGCGGCTATTGCACGCCGGGGTTCGTGGTGGCCAGCGCGTGGCTGCTGCAGAACACGCCCAAGCCGAGTCTTGATCAGATCAAGAGCGCGCTGGCCGGCAACATCTGCCGCTGCGGCACGTACACCAACGTTTTCAACGCGGTGCTGGACGCCTCCGGGCAGGCTCCGATCGCTGATTCTCCCCGCGTCTAAATCACCACGGAGCGACCCATGCCAATCGCCGACTCCATCCCGACCGACCTGCCCACCACGAACCGGCCGATCAACGCCGGTGCATCAATGAACGACAACGCCTCACGCCTGGACGGCGTGGCGAAGGTGACCGGCGCGGCCAAGTACGGCCGCGACGTGTTCCCCGCGAACGGGCTTTTCGTCGCGTTCGTCCGCTGCCCGTGGGGCGTGGGCGAGCTCACCTCCCACGACAAGGACGCCGCGGCGGCGGTCCCTGGCGTGATCGAGGTTGAGGTGAACAAGAAGGACGGCACGTACCACGGCGCCACCGCCGGGTACGTCGCGGCGGAGAGCCACCAGGCGCTTCAGCGCGGCCTGCGGGCGCTCAACTGCAAGTGGAAGCGCAAGGCGGCCAAGACACGGCTGGAGGACGAGATCGGCGAGGCCCCGCCCGTGGGCGAGGCGGCCGCGGCGATTCTGAAGGACGCCGAACTGAAACTCGAAGCCGTGTACTCGACCGAGGTGCAGACGCACAGTTCGCTCGAGACGCACGGCGTGAGCATCGATCACAAGGGTGATTCCGCCGTGGTGTACGCGAGCACGCAGGGGACGTTCTCCGTCCGCGACGGGTTGGACGATGCGATCGGCCTCAAACGCAGCCAGTACGAGGTGGTGTGCGAGTACATCGGCGGCGGGTTCGGCAGCAAGCTGAACGGCGCCGGCAAGGAAGGCACCACGGCGGCGAAGTTGGCATCAAAGTACAAGCGGCCCGTGTATCTCTTCTGCAATCGCGCCGAGGAGCATCTGGATACCGGCAATCGCCCGGGGAGCCGGACGCGCGTCTCGATGGCGTTCAAGAAGGACGGCACAATCCTGGGCGGTGAAGTCCGCACGTGGGGAAGTGTCGGGCCCAACAAGGGCGGCGGCGGCTGCAATATCCCGGGCGGGCGGTACAACCTGGGCGAGGTCAAAAAAGAGCACGAGGACGTGTCGCTCAACGCGGGCATGCCCCGCGCGTTCCGAGCCCCGGGCCATCCGCAGGGCTCGTTCGCCGAGGAACTCATGCTCGATGAGATCGCTCTGGCGTGCGGGCTGGATCCGCTCGAGATGCGGATGAAGCTGATCAAGGCGGGCGATATCAAGGAAATGGCCGAACTGGGCGCCAAGCTCATCGGGTGGGACAAGCGGGCCAAGACCGGCTCGCAGACCGGCGTCGTGCGGCGAGGGTTCGGCATGGGCGTCACCTCGTGGGGGCGCTTCCCCGCGAAGACGGATGCGGAAGTGGTCATCAACCAGGACGGCAGCGTCGAGGCCCGCACGGGCACGCAGGACATCGGCACGGGTCAACGGACGATGGTGAGCATCGTCACGGCCGACACGCTGGGTGTCCCCTTGGAGGCGGTCTCTGTCCGCATCGGGCATTCAAATCTGCCGGAAGGACCGGGCAGCGGCGGCAGCGTGACGACCGTGAACTCCGCGCCGGCGATGATGGCTGCGGCGAACGACGCCAAGGCCAAACTGCTCGACGCCGTCGCCAAGCGAGTCAACGCCAAGCCCGAAGAACTGGAGATCAAGGGCGGGGTGGTGATGAAGGGGGGCGACAAAGTCCTGGCCTGGAAGGACGCGTGCGCTGCGCTGGGCAACGCCGTGGTCGGAAAGGGCGAGAACACGCAGCAGACCGTGCAGGCGGACAAGACCAAGGGCAACAGCAACGGTGCCCAGTTTGTCGACCTGTCTGTGGACACTCAGACCGGCGTGATTAAGGTGAACCGGATCGTCGCGATTCAATCGTGCGGGCGCGTGGTGGCACGCAAGATGGCCGAGAGTCAGATCATCGGCGGGGTGATCCAAGGGGTGAGTTATGCCCTGTTTGAGAACCGCCTGCTCGACCGCGTGACGGGAGCGATGGTGAATCCGAACTTGGAGTGGTACAAGATCGCGGGCCCCTGCGACATGCCCCATATCGAGCCGGTGCTCTGGACCAAGGGGGCTACGGGCCCGCGGTCGCTGGGTGAGCCGCCGACGATTCCCACATCCGGCGCCATCGCGTGCGCCGTGCTCAACGCCATCGGCTCGCCCGTTCGCAGCCTGCCCCTGACGCCCGACAAGGTATTGGCCGCCCTCGAGAAAGGACGCCCGGCATGAACCCGTTCGCCATTGCAACTCCTGATTCGCACGCCGCGGCACAGAAAATGCTGGTCGGCCGCTCGTACAAGCTGCCGGTGCTGAAAGGCGCGGGTATCGATCTAGTCGATCATTTGAAGGAAGGTCTGGCAGAGCCGGACCTGCTGATCGACGTGCGCCGCGTGCGGGACGCGTCCCGCAAGGATGCCGTTTCGGCCGAAGGAAGCGGACTGCGGATCGAGGCGAATGCCACGCTCGCGGAACTGGTCGATTCGTCGCTGGTGAAGGAGCGCTGCCCGGTGGTGGGGCAGGCGGTCGCGAACGCCGCGACGCCGAGCGTTCGTAACGTGGCGACTGCGGCCGGGAACCTGCTCCAGCGGCCCCGCTGCTGGTACTACCGCAACAGCCAGTTCGATTGCCTCAAGAAGGGCGGGGCGACGTGTTTCTCCGTCGAGGGTGAGAACAAGTACCACGCCATCTTCGGTCAGGGCCCCTGCCACATCGTGCACCCTTCGAACCTGGCGCCCGCGCTGATGGTGGCGAACGCGACGGTGCACCTCATCGGCGGAAACCGCAAGAGCTTGCCGATCGCGGATCTGTTCCACATGCCCGACAAGGGCGTGACGTCAGAGCATTCGCTCGAGCCGGGTGAGGTGATCACGCACATCACCCTTGACGCGGCGGCCAAGAGCGGCTTTGCCTCCGTCAAGGAAAAGCAGTCGTTCGACTGGCCCCTGGCCTTCGCGTGCGCTGCCCTGAGTCTGAACGGAGACACCATCAAGTCCGCGACGGTGTGCGCCGGTGCGGTGGCGCCGGTGCCGTGGATGCTGCCGGAGGTCGGTGCGGCATTGTCGGGTGTCAAGATCACGGACGACACGGCGATACAGAAGGCGGCGGCGGCTTCGATCACCGGCGCGAAGGCGATGACGGACAACGCGTACAAACTCAAACTGCTCCCCGTGGTCGTGATGCGTGCGGTGCTCAAGGCCGCGGGCCGCGATCCGGGCGGGCTCTGATCGGCGGTCTACCTATGAGCCACGAACCCGAAGATTTCCGCCCCGTGTCGCTGAAGGTTACGTGCCTGCATCTGCGGCACAAACTCATGTACGTGGATGAACGTCAGAACATGCCCGGCATGGTTGATGACGAGTCATCCACGCGCATCTACTTCTGCACCAAGACGCAGGAGCAACTCGGCCCCGATGACGCCCCGGTGGGGGCGAAGTTCTGCAATCCGGGCCGCGGGTGCTTCTGCGGGCTGGGCGGGGCGTGATGCGCACTCTTGCGTGAGTCGGGCGGGGAACGCACGCTGTCGCGGGGATGCCGCGTCCGCCGAGAGCAATCACTAAAAAACAACGGGCCAGCGATGATCGCCGGCCCGTTGCGTGTGTGTTGAGTCTGGATCCTGGCGAGGCGTGTTCAGCAGCCGCCGTTTTCCCAAGCGGCAAAGAAGACCTGCACGTCGGTGCCGTCGATGCCGCCGTCGAGATTGGCGTCGGCGCAGCCGGTGCCCTGTTCCCAATCGGCGAAGAACGCCTGAACGTCGACACCGTCGACGCCGCCGTCGAGGTTGTAGTCGGCGGGGCAGGGGTTGCAGCCGCCGCCGGTGCCGGCGCCGACCCAGAAGCCGCCGGTGACGGAGAAGTCGCCGCCGGTCATGGGGCCGCCGGCGTCGTGCTGGCCGATGGTGCCCGACAGGGTGAAATCACCGCCGGAGCTGGTGCCGCCGCCGCCGTCGATCGTGTACCAGGGAATCGAGAAGTCCTGGCCGTATGCGGTGGAGGCGGCCAAAAGCGAGATGGCGCCGATGAAATGTCGCGTGTTCATTGAAAGATCTCCTCGACAGGATGATACAGGATACAAACTTTCCCCACAAGTAGAAGCGCGAAATTCCGGAAATTCAGTCTTCGAAGTGTTCATTTTCTCGCAAAAACCCAATTTTCTTGCGAGCCGCGATTTGTATGTATTGTGTTTGGGGTGCTCGCGGTTTACCTTCAAGTCATGGGCTGTGGTCGGCCAATTCCCCAATCGACTCCGTCGTGGCCGGCGTTCACCTCGCTGACGCGAGCCATGCCGGGAGTTCTCGGATCTTGCCGTCGCGATCGATGCACCCCAGCGTGGTGCTCGCCGCGGCGGCGACGAAAGGGACAGATTCCGGGGTGTTGGCCCCCGGTTCCACGACCAGCACTTCGTACGTGTGCTCGATCTTGACACGGCTACCGCCGGACCATTCCGTGCGGACTTCAACAACGTCGTCGTACCGGACAGGACGGCGGTATCGGACATCCAGCTTCACGACCACCAGCAGCAGGCCGCTGCGTTCCAAGGCGGCGTAGGTTTCGCCGGATTGACGGAGCAGTTCCGTGCGGCCGATCTCCAGCCAGGGGATGTATGCCGCGTGATGAGCGACGCCCATGGGGTCGCACTCGCAGTAACGGACGCGGATGCGTGTGAGGTTGGTGCTGTTTGCGGTCATGGTGAATGCAGGGGGAGTCGCTGGGCTGAATCGCGGGGTGATTCCTGGCAGGCCGCGGTGTGATTCGTTTGATTCCTTCTGGTGGGCCGCGGCATCACCGAGGGGCTTCGTGCATCCGTTTGGGCGTGTCCGAGCCTTTGGCGTCGCCGTACACATCCACAAGGTAGAGGCATTGCTCCTGCCGGGGATGCGGGGAAATTCCCGTGATTTTGTGGGCGTCGAAAAGGTAAATCTGGACGAAATGGAAGATGGGGGCCATCGGCACATCGCGTTCCATGAGAAGTTCTTCGGCCTTCCCCAGGATCGAGAGCCGCGCGGCGGGCTCGCGTTCGTTCTCGGCGTCGACCATGAGGCGTTCAAACTCGTCATTGGCGTAGCCGCGGTCGTTGTTGCCGTCACCGGCGCGGCTAATGTCCAAGAAGGTGGTGGGGTCGCCGTAGTCGCCGAACCATGTGCCGCGGCTGACCATGAAGTTTCCGCTCTTGACCTGCTCGCGGAATACGCGAACCTCCTTCTGCGAGAGGGAGACCGAAACGCCCAGGTTCTGCTCCCAGTCCTTGGCGACCGACTGGGCGATCACGTCGTGTCCGCCGTCGCTATTGAACAGCAACTCGACGGTGGGGAAGGACTTGGGGTCGGCGTACCCGGCCTGCGCGAGCAGTTCGCGGGCGGCGGCGGGATCGAAGGGCAGTCCGCGCGGGGGCGTGTAGCCCGCGATGGAGCCCGGGGGCACGAGGGAGGTCGCCGCGGGCTCGCCGCTGCGTCGGATGACGGAGACGAGGGCCTCCTTGTTCATGGCCATCGTGAAGGCGCGGCGCACGCGGGCGTCGGCGAAGGGGTTGGGGCGGCCGTCGGTCAGGGACGCGCGACAGTTGAAGTTGTAGAAATAAGTTCCAAATGCCGGGAAGGCGTGGATGTTGGCGCGCGGATCGGGCGGCAACTGGCGATCGATCTCGACCGGGTCCAGGCCCTGTGACCGCAGGCTCTCGACCTGTTCGCGGTGCTGGGCATAGAACCGCCCCTTGGCGTCGAGCATGTCTGAGCGGTAGCCGGTGGTGACATCGCTGACCCAATTGACCGAGCCGGTGCCGAATGCGAGGACGGCGGCGTTGCCGTTGTCGATGGTGGGCATCGAGATCGTGTCGAGCGCGATGTTGGCTGAATCCCAGTAGTGGGGGTTCCTGCGGAAGCGCATGTCGCGTTTGAAGACCCAGCGTTCGAGCGTGAAGGGGCCGTTGCAGGTGAGCAGCGGGGGCTTGAACCACGCCGCGTCGGTGTGCACTTGGGCGGTTGCGGGGTCCACGCGTTCTCGCTCGGCGAGATCGGGCGAATAGACCGGGAAGAAGGCCGGGAAGGCGGTGAGGCTGAGGAAATAGGGCGTGGGCCTAGTCAGCACCACACGCAGGGTGCGTGCGTCGGGGGCTCGCAGAGAGACAGCGGTGTCGAAGCGGCGGAGAGTCTCTCGCCACAGCGCCTCGGCCGCGGCGGCGCGGGCTTTGGAGTCCATCCCCGCGGCGGTGGCGGCGAAGTCCTTGAGGGCCGCGGCACGCCAGCGGTAGAACTCGTCGGCCCCTTCGATGAGGCGGAAGAGTTTGGCGTAATCCGCGCCGTTGTCGGGCAGGAGCATCCGCCGCCAGGATGCCCGGAAGTTCTCGGCGGTCACCGGGGAGCCGTTGGACCAGCGGGCATCGCGGCGGATATGGAAGGTGTACTCGCGTCCGTCGGGGGACATGTCCCAACTCTCGGCGACGGCGGGGATCGTGTCGTAAGACCTGGAAAAGACGTCGCTGCGGGTGAGGCCTTCAAAGAGCAGGCGGGCGGCGCGAAAGTCCTGCAGCCAGGACATCTGGGTGAAGTCCAGCGTGCTCACGTCGCCGTTGTTGACGGCGACGAAATCCGCGCGGGGCAGCGGTCGGTCGGCGAGGTTCGCGCCGATGAGCAGTGCGATGAGCAGCAGGATGGGTATGGAGAGTTTGAGCATCGGCGATCCTCGCGCATGCCCAACCCGAACGATTGCAGCGGCTTACTTGCCGCTGAGGAACTGCGAATCCGGGAACTTGTAGGGATCCTTGGAGAGCAGCCCGCCGGGGCCGATGAGGCTCCGTGCGTCCACCGAGAACTGGGCGTCGCCTGCGGTAGTGGCCGCCTTGAGGTTGTCGCCGATCTTCTTAGCCGCCGGGGGCTTGCCGCCCTGCTGCTCGAGCGAGAGCAGGATGACCGTCTCGGCGGCGGAAGCCAGCTGCGCGTGGGCTTCACGGGAGGCCTTGTCGGCGGGCATCGCCTTGGCTTCCACGGTGCGGACGCAGTACGCGATGGACTCGGCCGCGAACTCCGCGCAGCCCTTGAGGGTTTCGGAGCCGACCTGGCCGGAGGTCGCGGCGGTGAGCACGTCGCGCAGGCCGGTGTTGGTCCGCAGCACCGCGCGGAGCATGGCCTCCGGGGCCGCGGCGTTGCGGATGCCCTTGACCTTGGTGGTCATGGAGGTGTACAGCAGCGGGAGGGCCTGGGGGCGGTACTGGCCAATTCCGGCGGCCTCGATCATGGCGAGCACGAGCCCGTCGGTGACGAGCGCATCGGACTCGGCGACGAGTTTGGCGCCCATCGCCTTGATCGTGTCGGCGGCCTGATCTTCGCGCATCGTGGGGGTGGGCATCTTGCCCAGCGCTTCGAACGTGCGGCGCAGGCCGTACGCCGCCTGGTAGCGCACGGCGGGCTTTTCCGAGCCGCATGCCTGGAGGAGCATGTTGGCGGCGGGAGCGGTGGCGAGATCGCCGGCGATCGTCAAGGCGTTGACGGCAACGATTTCGTTGGCGTTGGTGACCAGCGGGCTCAGCAGCGGCTCCAACTGCCTGGAATACTCGATGCGGAAAGCCGCGGAGTTCTTGGAATCGGCGAGCTGTGTCAGGAGCACCCCCCGATCCTTTTTGATGAGCATGGGATCGGCGTTGCTCAGGTTGGTGGAGTTGGCGGCGACGAAAGCCCGGACGCTTTCCTTTTCGCCATCGCCCAACTGCTGCGCGTGCCGCAGGGTGGCGTCCAACTGGTTCAACTGGCCCATGGCCGTGCCCGAAAATGCCAGCGGCATCACGGCAAACATGGCTCGGACCAACAAGTTCTTAAGGAAGATTCGCTCGGTCAACGCCGCGTCCCTTTTTCGTAGTCCCCAGGAATGAGAGGCCAAGGGTATACCGATGGGTTCCCGGCCGCTTGGGGCAGCGCACAAAGTACGGTGTGTGGTGGGGGAGGTCAACCCCCGGGAGGCACCACAGTTCTCGCTCCTGATACCTTGACGGTCTTCACAGGGTGCACCGGGTATGCCGGGCTGAACGACTTCCCAACGACTCTCGGGGTCGCGAAACCCGCATAACGGCAGGAATTGCGCCGATCGAATGCTCATGCGCCACGCCCCCGAGCATTTCGTTCAGCTTGAACAACGCCAACTCCTCGCCGCGGATCTGAGCATTTCCGTGGCGGACAATCTACCGGAATTCGTGGTTCCGGGAGACAAGATCACACTGGTGGCGACCATTTCCAACCAGGGTGACGAGGTGTTCAAGGGCCCTGCCACGGTTCGCTTCATGGCTCCCTCGAACGACGCCGAGGACCCGATGCACGAGGTGGCGGCGGTGGTCAAGAAGCTCAACCTGCGGCCGGGCGCGACGGCGGCGGTGACGGCGAAGATCACTGTGAGCGGGCTTCCTACACCCGGCACGTACGACGTGGGCGCGACGATCGACCTGGGCGAGGCGTCGGACGCGGATCCGGGCAACAACGAATCGTGGCTCGACGGCGTGTTTGACCTCAGGCTGATGTTCGGCAGCTTCGGCAACCGGCGCAACGTGGTCATGACGGCCACCGACGACGACGGCTCGGTGATCACGTATTCACTCAAGGGCCCCGGCTACGCGGAGTTCACGCCCGGGGAGGGCGACAGCCTCACCACGCTCCGCTTCCAGGACACGACGACCACCTCGGTTGCGACGATGGCGGTCAAGGGCGGCGACGGTCTCGTGGACACCGAGCTTGACATCAGCGTGGACGGCTCGCTCAAGTCCTTCTTCGCGCCCAAGGTCAACTTCTCGGGCAGCCTGAACCTCCTCGGCACGCTGGGCGCGCTCACCACCGGCGATCTCACGGACTTTGACCTGGGCGTCGGCAGTTCGGGCGCGGCGATGGTCATGAAGATGGGCAACGTCGCCAACGGACGCGTCTCCTCGGTGACTCCCATCCTCTCGATGGACGTGACGTCGTGGCAGTGGCTGACCGATCCGAACAACCCCGACGTGCCGGAGGATTCGCTCAGCAGGATCACGGCGCCCTGGATGGGCCGGCTGCAGAGCCGCGGCGACTTCTCCGCCATCACGACCATGACGGGCACGAATGCTCCGCGTCTCACGATCAACACCGCCACGATCGGCGGGACGTTCAGCGGCGAGATGATCGCGCTGGGCAACGTCGGCACGTTCAGGGCGGCGACGGTTGATGGCGGGCTTTTGCTCGCCAGCGGCGTGGTGAGTTCCTTCGCGACCACGAACGCCGTGGAGGCGACGCTGTGGGCCGGGACGGTCACGCGCGTTGAGGTCACCACCGCGACCAACCTGGAAGTCGGCGCCGGCGCGACCTTCACATCGGACGACATGGACGCGATTTCGTCGGGCAACGGCGGCGCGGTCGGCTGGGCCGCGGGCTCCATCGGCGACATCCGTATCAAGGGCGAGGTCGGTCGCGCACGCTTCGCGGCGGGCGTGAACCCCGTCAACGGCACGCTGCTGGACGAGGACGACATGCCCGGCGGTAACGGCATGATCGGGCGCGTTGAAATCCGCGGGCAGGCGGAGGACGTGATGTTCGCGGCGATGACGCTCCCGCTGCGGGCGAAGATCGGCGGCGTATCGCTGCTGACGGCTGACGACGCTCGCTTCCTGCTGCTCGAGCCGGTGAGCTGATCGGCGACTGGGCTACCGGGCCGCGAGATTGCCGCGTTTGCGGAACATCGCGACCTTGATCAGGACGGTACCAACGAGAAACAGCGGAACTCCCGCTGCACCCACGAGCACACCGCGGACCATTGTGTCCGAGGTGTGTTTTTCATTGTCGGCGGGTTGGCCGAGCGGGTTGTCCAGGGCGCCCTGGTAGAGGCCACCTAGTTCCTTGAGAGCGATGGACGCTCCGTAGAGCATGACGGCGGCGCCGAGCAGCGTCAATACAAGACCCAGGAAACCTCTCATGCTCCGACCTTTCGTTGGCGGGCGGTGTGCAACTGGGCCGCCCGGGAACCCGATGGACTGCTGGAGCGTATGGGGATTGACCGGTCGTGGCGGGACGTTGAGAGAGTCGGGAGCGTCCCGGCCCGTGCCCTCAACGGGTTGGGGTGTTGGGGGCCTGAACTGAACGGCGCGGTGCCGGGATCTGCCCGTCGCCGCATAGCATTCACGGCCCCCGGGGCGTTCTCAGCACAACCGAGCGGATGCCCGATAGAGCCTATTGCCTTGCGGCCCACCCCTATGCACAAGCACCACGAACAGGCGGATTCACACTTTCAGACTCTCGAGCAGCGTGCGATGCTCGCGGCGGACCTGATCGTTTCCTCGGTGACCGCGACATCCTCGTTCGTTCATTTCTTCGGTGAGCGATCGGTGAAATCCACGGTGGTGGTCGAGAACATCGGGGACGCCAAGTCGACGGGCACGATGACGCTGGACCTGTTCCTTTCTCGCGACGATGCGCTGGGCACCGGGGACTATCAGATCGCGTCGCGGGTGCTGCCCAAGATTCTCAACGCGTCGGGCCGGAGGGTGGAGCGGTTCGACGAGTTGATCCCGCACGACCTCGCGGGCATCCGCCAAGGTTCGGTGCTCACGCCGGGAGACTACCGGCTCATCGCCCGGATCACCGCGACCGAGGGCGCAACGGACTCTGTCACGACGAACAACACGGCAGTGGCCGCCGGGCTCGTGCCCGTGCAATACGACTTTGGTCAGGTGGGGCAGTCGACCGAACTGACGCTGCGAACGAATCTTCCTGGTTTCCAGTTTGTGGAGATTGTCCTCAAGGGCCCGGGCACGGGTCGGCTCATTCCCAACGGCAACAACGCGCCCACGCTGGAACTGACCGGCACCACGAGCCGCACGGACTTGCGGATTCTCACGCCCAACCAGTTCGTGTCTTCGACGTTCGCCGGGATCACCATCAACGGCTCGATCCGCAAGATCTACGCGCCCCGCACCGACATTTCGGGCAACATCAGCATCAGCGGAAGCCTGGGATCCATGCTGATCAGAGATGTGGTGGGTTCCACGTGGACGATCGGCAGCGGGCAGTCGCCGGCCGTGATTTCGCTCGGGATCGTTCAGAACTCCAGCCTCTCTTCCGGCCAGAGCATCCGGAGCATCTCGGCCCAGAGTTGGACGACGACCGATTCTGGCCGCGACGCGATCATCGCGCCGTGGATCGGGACTCTGTCGATCGCGGGCGCGTTCACCCCGGACCTCAATCTCTCGGGCGATGGCACGTCCCGCGTCGTGCTCACCAAAGCGGACATCACGGGCGCGGTCAGCGGGCAATGGGACATCATCGGCGGTATCAAATCGCTGCGAGCGGGAAGCGTTGCCTCGACGTTCGCGGCGAATGTGACCGGTTCCATCGCCAGTTTCGGCGTGCTGGGCAACATGGGCGGCTTCGTCGCCGCGGCGTCGTTCGGCGCCTTCTCGGTCCGGGGCAACATGACCAACGCCGCGCTGCTGGCGGGGGCCGACCTTGGATCAGACGTCAATCTGGGCGGCACGGGCACCGCCGCGGACACTTTCGGAGCGGGCAGCATCGGCAGCATCACGATCAGCGGGTCGGTCACCGGCTCGTTGTTCGCCGCGGGATTGGATCCGGTCGATGGCAATCTGATCACCGCGGACGACCGATTCGTGGACACCCGCAGCCGAATCGGGTCGATCCGCATCAATCGCGATGCCACCGGCACGACGTTCGCGGCTCCGGTGATGCCCAAACTGGCATACATCAACAAGCGGGCGGTTGACACCGGGTTCGATCCGCGGTTCAAACTGCACTTCCCTTGAAGTGAGAATGCCGGTGCTCCAAAAGCGCGGCCGGGGTCGCCCCACATCGGTACGACCCCGGCCTTCGAAAGATCAAAGTTGTCAGGGCGGCATGGTGAATGCCCCTGCTCCATGTAGAAGCGGATTCTGACCGAGACATGCTCTGTCGAATTCGCCAAAATCGTAAAAATTCACAAGTTTGATTCCAGTTTGGAATCATTCCAGCTAGCAACAGACTGGGAAGTTCTGTTCGCCCGCTCAGGCCACGCCGATTTTCTTCTTTATCGGCTTCAACTCTGCCATGCGGTTGTTGTTCGTAGCTCCACTGAGCCCGAGCGATTCACGCATCAGGCGACCGGGCTTGAACTTCACGAACTTGCGTGCGGGGACAGTCACGGGCGCCAGCGTCTTGGGGTTCTGGGCGGTTCGAGCGGCGCGTTCCTTGAGTTCAAAGACGCCGAAATCCCGGAACTCCAGGCGGTGGCCCTTGCGGAGTTCCTGGATCATCACCTCGAAGAACTCCATGAAGACCTTTGTGACCTGCTGGCGCGGCAGCCCCGTGCGCTGCGTCAGCTTGTCGATCACGTCTTTTTTGGTCGCAGTCGTCGCCATGAAGTCGCCCTTGCGTCTGAAGTGCTCTTAACCCGTGATCGTCCGAACCTTGGCCGACCGAGAGAGGGTATCGGTCCGGCGTTCGCCGCGGCGGCTGGTTCCGTGCGAACGCGCCGGGCGGCCGATATGCGCGTCACGCTCTCGAAACATCAACGTTTGCGGGTCTGCCCACGCCACTCCACGAGTATCCTCGAATCCGATCCCAATGTCAATCCTATCGCCTCAACTTCGGGCCGGTATGTTCAGAACGAGAATGTCACGCCTGCGAACAGCCCTTGTCCTGCTCCGCTGTAATCAAACTGTTCATTATCGCTACCGGATTTCAGACCCATGAACAATGCACGGTATCCGATCTGCACGCCGACATGTTGGATGGGTCGCCACTGGCCGCCCACGACGATGTCGAATCCATATGAAGAGTCGTCTCCGAGCGGCAGTCCGCCGGCGGAAACTTCCAGCGTGACCGTGAACTGCTCGTAAAAATCAGCGTGCATCCGAACACCGGCCATCGGGTGCGCGGTGAACTCGTCGTGCCCCGAACTGACGCCCGAGCCAACAAGGGTTCCCTGGTAATCGAAGTCCAACAGACGGGCGCCGACCAGTCCGTCGATTCCGAAACGCAGCTTGTAACCCCCGCCGGTCATCGCTTCACGCTCGGTCAGCAGGAACTCGTAGCCGCCCATCAGTTCCACGGTCGCCACGTCCAGCGATGATTTGATCGAATCGCCGGAGTTGAAATCGATGTTTCCCAGGTTGCCGGATGCCGTCTGCTGGGCCTGCGCGTCCGCGCTGAACACGAACCCGCGCAGCGACGCGAGCCAGCGACCCCTGCGGAGCGTCGCTTCGCCGTAGGGCGCGATCCTCGGTCCGGTCAGTTCCAACTGATCGATGTCGGTCGTGACGTTGGCGCCGCCGCTGCTGCGCGGGAGCTTGAGATCGCCGCTGAAACCCACGTACCAGATGCCCGGGTGCACCTCTATGCGCCACGGCTCTGGCTCGCTCGCGATCGGCGCGCTCTGGGCTGCCTGGTCACCGGCGGGCGGTGCAGGGGGTTCATCGGCGAGCGCGGCGTTTGCGAATGCGAGAGCGGTCAGCAACGCGGCGTGTGGAATGAGCTTCATGGTCGCGGTTCCGGGTTGGATCCAAAGGGCCGTTAGCGTAGTGGGGTGGCTCCCTCTGGGCACGCCGTCGGCGGGGCGCTCCGTGCAGACGGGCGATCGGCTGGGTCGCGCCGGAGCGTGGCCGCCAGCCGTGTCCGCCCGCTCTACCGTTCCACGATGTCCAATACGTCGCTCCCCCGTTCCTGCGGCGACCCGACCCCCGCCGCGCCCACTGAACGAACGGTCCCGCTCACGGTCGTGAAACATCCCGCGCCGCGAAGTTCGAAGAACGGTTCGAGGCGTGCGATCGTGCTGCTGCTGGTCAACCTGCTGATCGCGGCGCACATCGTTCAATGGTTGATCCAGGGCATGACGCTGTCTCCGGTCGAGCCGTCCGAGTCGATGTACACGCTGGAGTTTGGTCGCATCAACGCCGGGTTTGTCCTGTTCGCTTCCGCGCTGGTTTCGACATTTGTCTTCGGCAGGTTCTTCTGCGGCTGGGGCTGCCATGTCATAGCGATCCAGGACGCCTGCACCTGGTTGCTGGGAAAGGTCGGAATTCGCCCCAAGCAGTTCCGTTCCAGACTGCTGCTGTGGGCGCCGCTGCTGCTGGGAATGTACATGTTCGTCTGGGCGACGTTCAAGCGGGAGGTCCTGTTCCCGGTGCTGCACGCGATGAAGGTCACGCCGCCACTGTGGCTCGACAAACCGAACCCATTTCCTGGGTTCAGCACGCACTTCATGGTCGAGGACTACTGGGCGACGTTCCCGCCGTGGTACATCGCGATCCCGTTCATGCTCGTGTGCGGTTTCGTCGCCGTCTACTTCCTGGGCAGCAAGGGGTTCTGCACTTACGGATGCCCGTACGGCGGACTGTTCGCGCCCGTGGACAAGCTCTCGATCGGCCGGATCGTCGTGTCGGATGCGTGCGAAGGGTGCGGCCACTGTACGGCGGCGTGCACGTCGAACGTTCGGGTGCATCAGGAGGTGCGAGACTTCGGTCAGGTCGTAGACCCGGGCTGCATGAAGTGCCTGGACTGCGTCAGCGTGTGCCCGAACGGAGCGCTCTCGTTTCAGTTCTCGACCCCGGCGGTCTTCGCCAAGCCCAGAACGCCGCAGGCCGTCAATCACACCATCGTGCGGCCCAAGTACGACCTCTCCTGGCCGCAGGAGTTGGTGTTCTTCGGGATTGGCGTCGCGGTGTTCGTGGCGGTCCGCGGCATGCTCGACAGTGTTCCGCTGCTGCTCGCGGGCGGTTTCGCGGGAATCGGGGTGTACCTGGCCTTCCAGCTCTGGCGACTGGTTGCCTGGCCTCATGCGCGGATGCAGAACATCCAGCTCAAATACGCCGGGAGAGTCAAGACTGCGGGCGCGGTGTTCGCGGTGTGCGCCCTGGCGTTCTTCTCGATGGTGGGTTGGTCCGGTTACGTCCGCTACCACCGCTATCTTGGAGATCTGGGCGACGCGGGTATTGAAGTACCGTTCGCGACCGTTTTTGCGCCGGGCTATACACCCGACCCCGCCGTGAAATCGCGAGCGATTGAAGCGATCGGTCACTTTGAGAAGGGCGGCGGCCGCGCACGGGGCGGTGTTGGCTGGCCTCATCAGCCCAAGACCCTGGTTCGGATCGCGTGGCTCTACGCGGTGGCCGGCGATTGGCCCGGCGCGGAAAGCAACATGCGCGAGGCGATCGAGCGCGGTGAGCCGACTCCGGACATGGTGTTCGGTCTGGCACGGATGCTGATGCTCCAGAACAAGCCTCCTGAGGAAGGAAAGCGAGTTTACGAGAACGTCCTTGCCAAGCACCCGGACCTGCACGACGTCCGGCTTGCCCTCGCTTTTCTTGAGTTACAGGTTGGGAGCGGTGACAAGGCGATCCCCCTTGCCGAGTATGTTCTAGGACCCAAGGCCAAGGATGTTTCACCCTCACAGTTCGTCCGTGCGGCGGCGACGCTGACCGACTGCGGGAAGGCAACGGATGCTATTCGAGCGTTGGAGGGCGCCATCAAATCGAACCCCACGGAGCCCGAATACCACTTTGGCCTGGGCCAGCTTTTGCTGGTTTCCGGCGACATAGAGCGAGGAATTCCGGCCCTGCGTGAGTCGCTGCGGTTGGACCCGACCAACCCCATCCGGATGCGTCGGCTGGCGGAGGCGCTTCGGGATACCGGACAGGCGGCTGAATCCGACGCCCTGGTGCGCCAGGCCGAAGAGCGAGAAAAGCAACTTGGAATTCCGCCGCCCGCGGCCCGTTGACCGGGATAGTATTTTGCGGCTCCGAGAATTCGTCGGGCGGGTGCAACCCTTTTGTGCTTCCCGACGTATTTGGGAGTCATTGAGCCGCCTCTTCTTGGCGGCTGTTTGGCGTTGTCTCACTTCGTCGGACCCGTTGGTGTTGCGGTGATCTGCTGGACTCTTCTCCCGGCACGCTGCAGAGATTCGAGAGGGCTTATGCACAACTCATTGGCTTTCAATCGCGTTCTGGCTCTGGTCGCGGGTGCCTGCGTCACGTCCATCGCCGCCGCGCAGTCGGTCGGTCCGGACGTGATCGTCGGCGACCTCCCGGACTTTTCGTCCTGGGGCACTTACCAGGGGATCAGCGCCTTCTCGGTGGGAACCACTTCGTGCAACATCGGTAACCGGGTCTTGCGGTGGGAATCGAGCAACAACTTCCACCCGGTCATCGGTCAGAACCTGTACCGTCACAAGATGGTGAACGGCGCCGGGCAGTTTGAGATGATCGGCCAGTCCTTCCTGAAGCACGGCTTCACGGCCCTCAACGGCAATATCTGCGGCGCGTGCGCCACCAACGACGGCACGGGCGCCACGCTCGACCCGACCTGCTCCGACCCCTACTCGGCGAGCCTCAACGGTTCGCAGACGCGGCTGGGTCCCAAGTCCCAGGTCAACGCGTTCTCCGGCGTGTACCCCTACCCCTTCACCGCCGCGGCCCTTCCCGCGAGCAACGCGACGGGTCTGGCGATCGCCCGCCGCTGCCAGGTCAAGAACACCGATCTGAACCCCACCCTGAATGCCGGCGCGACGTACTTCTCTGAAGGCCACTACATCGCGGCTGATGACGCCGCGGCGAACAACGGCCTGAACAACGCCTCGTACCGGCGCGTGCGGTTCACCGGCACGGACCCCAACTACACGCTGACGACCGTGACTGGGTACACGACGCAGCGGACGCAACCGGCGATTTATGGTTGGAAGTCGGTCGAGTCCGACGTTCAGATCATCAATGTCGATGTCCCCTCCGAGGGCCGATTCATCGTTGCGTACAAGGTCACGCCGATCGCCGGCGGGATGTACCACTACGAGTACGCGGTCCTGAACTTCAACTCTGATCGCTCCGGGGCATCGTTCGCGCTGAACTTCGACACGCACGGCGATCCCAGCCACATCAACATCACCAACGTGGGCTTCCACGACGTGGATTATCACAGCGGCGAGCCGTACGCGTCCACCGATTGGACTGCGGCCCGCGGTTCGGACAACTTCGGCTGGTCTACCCAGTCGTACGCCACGAACCAGAACGCCAACGCGCTGCGCTGGAGCAGCATGTACACCTTCCGCTTTGATTCTGATCAGCCGCCCAGCAACGGCAGCGCCACGATCGGTCTATTCAAGCCCGGCACGCAGAACTCGGTTACCTTCAGCGGTCTCGCGGTGCCCACCACGCCCCCGTGCATCGGCGATCACAATGTTGATAACGCCGTCGACGGGACGGATGTGGAGTCGTTCTTCTCTGACTGGGAGAGCGGCACCAACTTCGCCGACACGGATCAGAACGGCGGCATCGACGGATTCGACGTCGAGATGTTCTTCGTCCACTGGGAAAGCGGCTGCTGAGCCACCGTGTCCTAACTTGTTTGTGTTGAACCCCGGCGCCTCGAGTGCCGGGGTTTTTTGTTTTGGATCCAACGCGGCTCGGTGCTTGCACCGGGATCGCGCGGGGGACTCCTTTCACCTGTCAGCGGGTTCCCTGCGCCGGGCCAGCTTTGCGTCCGGATAACCGCCGTCGGTTACGACATGGGTGTGCGGCCTACACCCAATGTCTTCCCCTGCGTATGCAAGCGAAATGACGCGGCCGGACATATCTCTACAGCCGATACCAGTTTCTGTCTTCGCCGTCATTCCTCGGAGCGTCCATGAGCATTCGTCCCGTTGTGTTCGCTGCGTGCCTTGCGCTTCCACTCGCCGCCCGCGCTGATGTGGTCACGATCGATGCGTCCAAGGACAACTCTCTGTACGAGTTTTTTCCCGAGAAGGGTGAGACCGCCCATAGCAACGCCAAGGGCAGTTACCTGTTCACCGGCGAGACGATCGGTTCCAGCCGTCGGCGTGCGTTGCTGACGTACGACATCGCCGCTGCGGTGCCGGCCGGGTCGACGATCAACTCCGTGACGTTGAATCTGACGGTTTCGCGCATGTCGAGCGAGTCGCAACCCATCACGGTTCACCGCGTGTCCAACAGTTGGGGCGAGGGCTCCTCGATGGCGATCGGTAACGAAGGGCAGGGCGCGGACGCGACCGCCGGTGACGCGACGTGGGTGTCGCGGTTTCACCCCGGCGTGCAGTGGGCGACGCCGGGGGGCGATTTCGCCGCCGCGGGGCCGACGTTCGTGGTCGCGGGGGTGGGCTCTTACAGCTTCTCCCACTCGATGCTCGCGGCCGATGTTCAGGCGTGGCTCGATGGGGCATCGAACTTCGGCTGGATTATCGTGGGCAACGAAACTGCGCCGGGATCGTCGATGCGGTTTGGCTCACGAGAGAATGTCGACGCCTCATCCAGGACCACGCTGACGGTTGATTTCTCGCCTCCGGCGCCCGGATGCATCGGTGATTACAACCAGGACGGCGGCATCGACGGCAGCGACGTGCAGGCCTTCTTCACCGATTGGGAAGCGGGTCTGGATGTCGCGGATGTCAATCAGGATGGCGGCGTCGACGGCGGTGACACGCAGTTCTTCTTTGAACACTGGGAAGCCGGGTGCTGATCGCGTCTCGGCGGGGTCTGGCTTCGTGGTCGATCACGCCGGTCAGAACTTCATCCGCCGATCGCCGCTCGCACGAATCTCTCGTGCGGGCCGGTGCCGAACTCTCCCGATACGGCGTCGGCGATCTTTCCATCCGTTGAGATGAGGTATGTGATTCGCCGCGCACCGAATGGCAGCGGCAGGCCGAACAGCCCTCCCGCCTTGTACGCCCGGACGATCTCTCGTTTGGGATCCGCCACCAGCGTGAAGGGAAGGTGGTGCGCGGCTTTAAACTTGCGGTGAGATTCCTCGTCCTGCGGGCTGATTCCCAGCACGCGGATCCCCTTTTCCACCAGTTCCGAGTGCATATCCCGCATCATGCAGGCCTGGCGCGTGCAGATGGGTGTGAAGTCGGCCGGGTAGAAATACAGCACCACGGGCCCCCCGGCGAGCGACTCGCGAAGAGAAGTCTTCCGGCCGTCGTCGTCGGTGAACACAAAGTCCGGTGCGTGGTCGCCCTTGGAGAGCACTCAGCAGAGTAGCCGCCGAATAGCGGGGGCTTTTCAGTGGAAACCCTGGAGCTTCCTCCCCGGACCCGGCGGCACGAACCGCATTTCCTCACCGATTCTCCCGCCGACACGGCCCGAGCCGCAAGTCCGCGCCAAAGTCACCCCGCGGAAGAGTCGAAACAGAGCGGACGCATTCACACAGCGTCGGTACGGAAAGAGTCCCATACGAGGTGTTCACCATGCCCACCCAAACCGGTCAGGCCGCGCGTCGCTCATTCGCCCACGCTCACATCACCGGGGTCGCCCTCGCGGCGTTGCTGCCGCTGCTCGCCGGGACAAGCGTGGCGCTGGCCCAATCCGCCAAAGGCAAGGGCAAGCAGCCCGCATCCAATGGCCCGAGCACCCACACGGTGACCAACGAAGCGCCGCAGGTCTCTACCCCGCAACCCTCGATGTCCTCGGCGATCGACGGCGCGAGACAGGGTCCGGGTTCGACGGTGGCCGTTCCCAAGAGTGCGCAGCACAAAAACGCCAAGGCGGACGCCGCGAAGGTCCGCATCGACGACAACAGCATCGTTGATCTGCATGTGGTGGACGAGGACCTGACCGCCGTGCTCGAGATGCTGAGCCTGCAGAGCCAGCGGAACATCGTCTCGAGCAAGAACGTGTCGGCGAAGGTCACGGCCAACCTCTTCGGCGTGACGTTCTACGAGACGCTCGACGCGATCCTGAACGTCAACGGTTACGGCTACATCGAGGACGGCAACTTCATCTACGTCTACACGCTGGACGAGATCGCCGCCATTGAGAAGGCCAACAAACAACGAGTCAGCAAGCCGCTGGTGCTCAACTACCTGAGCGCGGTGGACGCCGCGGAGTTCGTGAAGCCCCTGCTCAGCGAGGGCGGCCAGATCAAGACCAACGGCAAGATGGCCGGCTTCCCGAGCCTGGGCGATGTCCCCGTGGGCAACGAGGAATACGCGCTGGCCGCGACTCTGGTGATCTACGACTACGAGGAGAACGTCGCCGAGATTGAGGCGCTGATCAAGCAGATCGACACCCGCCCGTCGCAGGTGCTGATCGAGGCGACCATTCTGCAGACCCAGCTCAACGAGGCCAACGCGTTCGGCGTGGACTTCGCCGTGGTGGCCAACATGGACTTTGGTGACTTCGTCACCATCGGCGGTCCGCTCGTGGGCCCCAACGCGCTGATCGGCGGCAAGGCCAATGGCAAGCCGCTGCCGGAAGACCGCGGCGGCACCGCGCTGAGCAGCAACGTCGGCAACACCGCCGGCCCCGGCGGGTTCAAGGTGGGCGTTGTCAGCAACGATGTCGCCGTGTTCATGCGGATGCTCGATGAAGTCACCGACTCCACCGTGCTGAGCAACCCCAAGCTGCTCGCCCTCAACCGGCAGGCCGCGCGGGTGCTCGTGGGCCGCAAGGTCGGCTACCTGAGCACGACCAGCACCGACACCGCCACGACGCAGACGGTCGAGTTCCTCGACACGGGCACGCAGCTGTACGTGCGGCCCATCGTCGCGCCCGACGGCATGATCCGCATGGAGCTCAAGCCGCAGGTCTCGGAAGCGGTGATCCGTGATGTGAAGGACGCGACAGGCGCCGCCGTCACCGTGCCCGACGAGATCACCAACGAACTGACCACCAACGTCATTGTCCGAGACGGGCAGACCATCGTGCTCGGCGGTCTTTTCCGCGAGAGCACCGTCGCGACCCGCCGCCAGATCCCGGTGTTGGGCGACATCCCGCTCATCGGCTCGGCGTTCCGGGGCAACGACGACACGACCGAACGCTCCGAGATCATCTTCCTGATCACGCCCACAGTCGTGAACGATACCGCGATGGCGGATGCCGGCAAGGCCGGTCAGGCGTATGTCGACAACGCGAGGGCGGGCGCCCGCGAGGGCACGCTTAAGTGGAGCCGCGACCGGCTCACCGGGCAGCTCAACATCGAGGCCGAGAAGCTCGCGAGCGAGGGCAACAACGAGAAGGCCCTCTGGAAGGTGGAGCGTTCGCTGCGGCTGAATGCCGCGCAGCCCGAGGCGGTCGCTCTGCGTGAGCGGCTGACCGGAGTGAAGTCGCCCCTGGGCAATCAGCGCAGCATGCTCGAGCGGATCATCCACAGCGAGGCCGCCAAGTCCACGGGCAAGTCGGCTTCCGCCGTCGGCGAACCTTCCCGCGGCGTGACCGTGACCCCGGCGTGGATCGACGACACGACGACCGCGCAGGCAACACCCACGGCAACAACGACCGGGGGCGATGCGGCGACGAATACGACCACGACCTCCACCACGACGGCCGACGCGTCGCAGACCCCGACGATGGAGCAGACCGGAGCCGAGTCCACGACGACGCAGACCGGGCAGCCTGCACAGACCACGGCGGACGCGACAACGACTCCGGGCGGCGCCGCGGCTGACACCCAGGGGCCAACCGGCCAGACGCAAGTCAGTCCGGACGCGGGCACGGCGAGCGGTCAGGAGCCCACCGGGACCACAACGACCGGGACCACTGGCCAGGTCTCGACCCCGGACGCAACGACGACACCAAAGACACCAGAAGCGACTCCCGACGCCCGGATTGGCACGGTCGAACCGACCGCCCCGAACTTCGGGCTCGCCGAGTCTCTCAAGCAACAGGAGGCTGCTGCCAATCCCGCCGGCGCTGCGCCGGTGGCGGAACTGGCGGCCCAGGCCGGTCAGCCGACGGAGTACGCGCGGCTGTGGTTCAGCCCCGGCGCGATCTTTGGTCCCATGTGGACCCGATTCGATCGGATCGGCCGTACGCCGACCAACACGCCCGCGACGCCCGCCACGCCGGTCACAACGGTGACGCACGTGGACGAGCAGCAGCCTGACCAGCAGAAGTAAGCGACCGGAATGGGGCAGGTGTGGGGAAGGCCGCGCGGTATGCGCGGCCTTTCTTGCTTGAAGGGGTCGCGATCGTTCATCCGTCTGTATCGATCATCCGATCTGAGAGGGGGCGGGCACACGCCGCTCCAACTCGGGAGAAACGCCATGAGCAACCACCGTCCGATCGTTACCGCTGCACGCCTTCTCACCCTCGCCGCCGCCGCCTGGGCGGGTGGGTGTGCTTCCCACGGCAACTACACGGCCGAGCACATGTCCGCCGCGAAAGTGAAGATGGACGGCCTCAAGGCCGCCACCGAATACCAGATGGCGCATCAGGCGTTCCTCGCGGGCGATCTCGAGAAGGGACTTCGGCATGTGGATCGGTCGCTGAGCCTGAATCCAAAGGTCGCCAAGTCGCACGTGCTCAAGGGGCGCGTGTATCTCGAGATGAACGATCTTGAGAAGTCCAGCGCGTGCTTCGCGCAGGCGTCGGAGATCGAAGCAACCAACGTCGAAGCCCAGTACTACCAGGGCGTGCTCTGCGAGCGTGTGGCCCGGAAGGAAGAGGCGCTCGGGCACTATCAGAAGGCCGCCGAACTGGACGGCGCCAACGCGCAGTACTGCATCGCCGCCTCGGAGATGCTGATCGACCTGGGCCGCGTGGACGAGGCCAAGGCGTACCTGGAATCCCGCGCGGGGAACTTCACCAACAACGCGGGCGTGAAGCAGTCGCTGGGGAACATCGCGATGCTCCGGGGCGACAGCGTCACGGCGGAAAAGCTCTTCCAGGACGCTCGCCTGCTCGCCCCGGATGACGCGATGATCATCGAGAGCCTGGTGCGGGCCCAAATGGCCAATCAGAAGTTCGCCGAGGCGGACACGAATCTCACGCGCATGCTCGAAAACGGCGGCGGAGACCACCGCCGCGACCTGATGCACATGCACGCCCGCTGCCTCACGCAGCTTGACCGCACGGTGGAGGCACGCACGGTGTACCTGGAACTGACCCGCGATCAGCAGGGACAGAGCGATGTCGCGGCGTGGAAGGGGCTGGGCGAAACGGCGTTCATTCTGCGGGACAGCATGCACCTCAAGGCCGCCGCGGGACGGCTGGTGGCGATGGCGCCGCAATCGCCGGACGGGTATGTGCTCCGTGGTCTCATGAGCAGGCAGGCCGGGCAGTTGCCGGCGGCGCTGTCGAACTTCCAGCAGGCCGCGAAACTCGCCAAGACTGGCGACAACCTCGTGCTTCTGGGGATGACTCAGCAGGACATGAATCTGCTCGCGCAGGCCAAGCAGAGCTACAAGACCGCGCTGGAGGTGGATCCGCGCAACGCGACGGCGGCGAAGTTGCTCGCCGCGGTGCCCGAGCAGTAAGAGCCATAGGTCGCCGTGCGCGAGGTGGTGGTTACAAAGGAGTTGCGCACTCAACCGGGTTTCGGGTGTATCACTCTACGGCGGAATAGCGCTCTTGCCGAGCGTGCCGCCGGGAGACCCGGTCATGAGGATCTTGAGCATCATCGCGGCGTCGCTGGTAGGTGTTGGTACGGCGTGGGCACAGGTGACGCCCATGCCCCCGCCGCGTCCGCAGTTGATCCTGCCGCAGCAACACCACAGGCCGGTCTGGTCGCCCCGCGGCGAGGCGGTGGTGCTTTCGGACGTGGCCGCCCGGGTCGAGATCGTCGATCAGGTCGCGACCACGGAACTGGAGATGACTATCCGCAACCCCAGCGGGCGCCCGCAAGAGGCGGTGCTTGTCTTCCCCGTTGCCGACGGCGTGGCGGTGCGCTCATTGCAGTATGACGGCGTGGGGCCCGAGCCGACCGCGCAACTGCTCAAACGCGAGGACGCGCGGCGGATCTACGACGAGATCGTGCGCAGCACCCGCGACCCGGCGCTGGTGGAGTTCATCGGCATGAACCTGGTGCAAACCAGCGTCTTCCCGATCCCCGCGGGCGGCACGCAGAAACTTCGTCTGACCATGGAACAGGTCCTGACGTCCGAGGATGGCCGCGTGGATTACGTACTACTGCGGAGTAACTCGCTCGCTCACGCGAGTTGCAACTGGTCGGTCTCGTTCGACATCCGCAGCAACGCACCGATCACGACGGTGTACTCACCCAGTCACACGCTGGCGGTGTCTTTGAACACGCCCAACCGGGCTTTGGCTAAGGTGCAGGGGCCGGGCGCTTCCGTGGGGACTTTGCGGTTGTCGTACCTGGTGAAGGCGGCGGGCAACGACGGGCCGGGGTTCACCGTGTTCACGTACCCGGATTCACAACTCGGGCCGCACGGAGGCGGGTACTTCATGATGCTGGGCGGCGTGCCGACCAAACCCGCGGGCGCCGTGAAGCAGAAGCGCGAGGTGGTGCTTGTGATAGATCGGTCGGGATCGATGCGGGGCGAGAAGATCAAGCAGGCGCAGGCCGCGGCGTTGTCGGTGGTGGATGGCCTGGACGAAGGCGAGATGTTCAACATCTTCGACTATTCAGATTCGGTGCGGTCGTTCGAAGAGAAGCCGGTCGCCAAGGACGCTCAGACGGTGAAGGCGGCTCGTGAGTACATCACGGCCATCGTGCCTCAGGGCGGGACCAACATCCACGATGCGCTGCTCGAGGCCTTGCGGCCAAAGCCCACGCCGGGGATGCTACCGCTGGTGCTCTTCCTGACCGACGGCCTGCCGACCATCGGCGAGCGCAATGAAGCGAGGCTGCGCGAGGCAGTGAAGACCGCCAACGCCATCGGTCGGCGCGTGTTCACGTTCGGCGTGGGGCTAGACGTCAACACCCCGCTGCTCAACGCGATCTCCCAACAGTCTCGGGGCATGAGCACGTTTGTGCTGCCCGACGAGGACGTGGAGATCAAGGTGTCGCGCGTGTTCAAGGGGTTGGCCGGGCCGGTCATGGGAGTGCCGCGGCTTGCGGTGGTCGATGGCGATGGAGCGGTGGATACCCGCGCGGTGCGGGAAGTGCAGCCCGGAGAACTGCCCGACTTCTTCGAGGGCGATCAGGTATTGATCTTGGGGCAGTTCATCGGGGATCGTCCGGTGACTCTCAAGATCGCGGGAGAGGAGGGAGGCGAGGTGCGGGTGAAGCTTGACCCTGGTTCAGCGACCATGCGCAACGACTTCGTGCCCAGAATGTGGGCCAGCCGCAAGATCGCGGCCCTGCTCGATGAGGTGCGCCAGGCGAGCGCCGAGGGGAGCGTTGGCGTGGCGGACGCGAGAATGAAGGAACTGGTCGACGAAGTGATCCGCCTCTCGACTCGGTACGGCATACTGACGGAGTACACGGCGTTCCTGGCCCGCGAAGGGCTGGACGTTTCGCCCGCCGCGATGCCCGCGCTACGGGCCGAAGCCATGGACCACCTCCAGCAGCGGATGCCCGCGCGGGCAGGCGGTGGAGGGGTGAACCAGGAACTGAATCTCAAGGCGCTCGCGAGCGCCGGAGATGCGGGGCAGGGCAAGGACGCGTCCACAAAGAGCAATGCCGCGCCGGGCAGAGTCTCGTACATGGATGACAAGATGCGCAGCGTCGAGGTCCGGGGGGTGTTGCAGGTTGGCAACTCAACGCTCTACCAGCGCAACAACCGCTGGGTGGATTCGCAGATCATGGACCAGGACGACGCCAAGCCAGACCGCACCGTTGAGTTCGGGACCGAAGAGTACCTGCGAGTGGTCGAGCAGTTGCAGAAGGAGAATCGGGTCGCGATGTTGGCGCAGGGCGGAGAGGTGCTCGTGCAACTCGGCAAGGAACGCGTCCTGGTGAAGCAGCCCTGAGGCGAGCGGGCCGGCTCGGCGGTGTCGATACAGTTGGTACGTTAAACGGAGAGCTTCACGCATGGCCGCGGCACGAATTCTGGTGGTGGAAGACGACAGCGCGATCCGGCGCGGCCTGTGTGATGCGCTGAAGTTTTCCGGGTACCAGCCGCTGGAAGCCGCGGACGGCCGGGCCGGGCTCGACACCGCGCTGACCGCCGAGGTTGACCTGGTGCTTCTGGACGTGCTGATGCCGAAGATGGACGGGTTCACGGTCTTGAAGGAGCTGCGCAACGCCAAGCCTTCGCTGCCGGTGATTCTGCTGACAGCCAAGGGCGAGGAGCAGGACCGGGTGAGGGGGCTGCGCGACGGGGCCGACGATTATGTCGTGAAGCCCTTCAGCGCCACGGAACTGCTGGCCAGGGTCGCCGCGGTGCTCAGACGCTCGCCGGAGCGACCCCGCGGCACCGGAAAGACGACAGTGGCGGGCCGCACGATCGATCTCGAGCGGCGCGAGGTGGTCTTTGAAGGGGGGGAGCGTGAACAGCTCTCCGAGCGAGAGGCCGAGACACTCGGGTATCTCGTGCGAAACCGCGGCCGTGCGGTGGCACGCGACGAACTGCTCCAGCGAGTCTGGGGGCTTGACCCCCGGGGCATGCACACCCGGACCGTAGACATGACCATCGCGAGGTTGCGTGAACTGCTGAGGGACAACTCAGCCAACCCGGCGGTGATTGTGACCGTGCGGCAGAAGGGGTACATGCTCGCGTCGGACGGGTGCGATGACGGGGGCGCCTCATGATGCGCGGGCGTCTTACGGTCCTTGGGTTCGCGGCGTGCGTTCTGGCCGTACTTGGCGGGCTGGCTTGGCTCACGTTCCATGTGCTGAGACTCGAGCGGCTGGAAGTGGAAGCCCGCGCAGCGACCAAGCGGCAGGAGGCCATCCGGCTTGTGCTGTGGCGCATGGATTCGGCGCTCACGCCGATCATCGCCCGCGAGGCGGCGCGGCCGTACTTTGAATACCAGCCTTTCTACGCGGCGGACCTTGCCTTCGCGAACATCAACAAAGCTCCGGGCAGCCGGGACGTTATGGTTCCGTCACCGCTGCTGTCCCCGCCGGATGAGTACGTTCGGCTGCACTTCCAGGATGACGGAGCGCAGGGACTGAGCTCGCCACAGGTGCCCAGGGAGAACGAGGTCAGGCTCGCCGAGGGGGTGTATGTGTCGGGGTACGCGGTGGCTTCCGCCGCGGAGAAGCTGGCGAAGCTGGAGGCGCTGATCAAGCCTCTGCCTGCTCAGGTTCTCACTTTCAATGAACCGACCTTCGCGAGCCCGACGGGCGGCCTGCCGTCGACGCCGCCGGGCGCGGCGGAGCCGCAGCAGGTGTATCGGGCCGAGTCTGGCGTGGCGCCGGGGTCCACGCCACCGGTTCAGGTCTTGCAGCAGCAGAGTTCGGACCTTTCGCTCGTCAACGAGTATCAAGCCCGTCAACAGGCTACAGATCGTGCCAAAGCGGTGGGGGAGAACAGCCTCCGGAACAGCATCGTCGGCAAACCTCAGGCGGCTATTGGGCCCGTGACGGACAAGGAGGTTCCGGCGAAGAAGGCTGATGGGGCGGATGAGGAACGCAAGGATCAGGAACACAAGAAGATCGATCGGGCTGACGGTGATGGAGCTCTGTACAAGTCCGGCGCATCGGCCGGAGCGATTCTCGCGCCGGGGTCGACGGCCAAGGCTCCGGGCAGGCGTTCGGGGGCCGGCAAGGACCTCACCGACGCGGGCCTCATGGGCAAAGCGTCAGAGAGCGAAAAGAGCACAGTCGCCGGAGACGCTTTGCGGAGCGAGGCGGATGATTCCGCGATGGGGCCGGGTGTGAAACAAGGACAGTTCGTCGCTCGCTGGGTGCCCGTGGCCGAGTCCGAGCCCGAGTTGCTGTTCGTTCGGGAGGTGGACTTCGGGGAGCGATGCGTGCACCAGGGGTTCTGGCTTGACTGGCCGGCGTTGCGCGCGATGCTGCTGGCCTCAGCGAAGGACCTGCTGCCCACCGCTTCGCTTCGGCCCGTGGTGGACCCCTCCAGGCTTGCGGCGGATCAGGAAGTTCTGGGCCGCACGCTCGCGGCGATCCCTGCGGAACTGGTGCTGCCCCCGGCGGCCCCGGCGCTGATGCCCTCATGGTCGCCGGTGCGGACGACCGTGCTGGTCACATGGATCGCCGCGCTCGCGGCTGTCATCGTGACGGCGCTGGTGCTGCGGGCGTCTCTCGAACTGGCCGAGCGGCGAGGGCGGTTCGTCTCCGCCGTGACGCACGAGCTTCGCACGCCGCTGACGACCTTCTGCCTGTATTCACAGATGCTCGCCGACGGCATGGTGCAGGATGAGGACGCGCGGATGACCTACTTCGGCACGCTCAAGAGCGAGAGCCAGCGATTGGCCCGCATCGTTGAGAGCGTGCTTGATTACGCGAGATTGAGCGGCAAACGCACCACCAAGGCGATCGCGGCGATCACGGTCGCGGACCTCGTCACTTCACTGAAGCGGCCGCTGGCCGCGCGGTGCGAGCAATCGGGTATGAGCCTGTGCGTGGAGGGCGACCAGAGCGACTCCCGCGTCATCGAGACTGACGCGGGGATCCTGGAACGGATCGTGTTCAACCTGGTGGACAACGCTTGCAAGTACGCGTCCGAGGCGACCGACAAGCGAGTTTGCCTGTCGTTCGCGTTGAACGATTCACAACTGCAACTGTGCGTGAGGGACTTCGGGCCGGGGATTGCTCGCGCCGAGTCATCCCGCCTGTTCCGGCCTTTCGTTCGCGGCGAGCGCCACGGTCACGGGGCCATTCCGGGCCTGGGCCTGGGGCTTGCGATCGCGAGCGGGTTGGCGAAGGAACTGGGCGGGAACCTTGATCTGGCCGACGCGGCCAAGGGCGGCGGCGCTTGTTTCTGCCTCACGCTGCCGCGCAGCCCGCGGGCCTGACGATCCGGCCCGTTCCGCTGTTCGACTCTTCGTCGGCACTACAGTCGCTCGTGAAGCAATCCAAAAAACCTCGTTCCTCCGGTTCCCCTCGCGCGGCGGTGCTCGCAGACATCCGCCTTCTCGTTTTTGATTTCGACGGGGTGATGACCGACAACACTGTGATCGTGATGCAGGACGGCACCGAGGCCGCGGTGTGCAACCGGTCCGATGGCTTGGGCATCGGCATGCTCGCGGACCTGGGGATGCCCATGCTCGTGGTGAGCAAGGAGCAGAACCCGGTGGTGGGGGCTCGCTGCAAGAAGCTCAAGCTCGAGTGCCATCAGGGGATCGACGACAAGCTGGAGGTGCTTCTGCGATTGATCGGTGAACGCGGCCTGGAGCCCGAGCAGGTGGCGTACGTCGGCAACGACGTCAACGACCTGCCATGCATGAAGCACGTGGGATTGCCGATCGCTGTGGCCGACGCGTACCCGGAGGTGCTCGCTGTCGCCGCGGCCGTCACGACTCGCCCCGGTGGGCACGGCGCGGTGCGGGAAGTGTGCGATTGGTTCCGAGCTTCCATCGCGAAAGCGAACGCCAAGGCGTCCGCCCGCCGGCCAGCGAAGAAGTCCAAACGATGATCGGTATCAGGCCGCGCGGAGAGCCTTGAAGGAACGTGCTGCTGCGGCTCGGTGCGCTTCCAGTTCCTTGGGCACGATCGCGTTCAGGGAGAGATTCGAAAGGGCCCAGCGGCTCCCGCCCTGGCCCAGGATCTCGCGCCAGTCGGAATCCGCGAGCAACTCGGTGATGGCCTGGCCGAACGCCTCGCTTGTGTTGGTGATCACCAGGCCGGTGACACCGTGCGTGATCGTTTCGCCCAGGCCGGGGGTGTTCGCGACGATGACCGCCGCGCCCGAGGCGAGGGCTTCGAGCACGGTCTTGGGGTGGCCTTCCATCTCGGACGCCTGCACGTAGATCGCGCACTCGGCCATGCGCTTGATGAGCTGAGCGTGCGGCACGCGGGAGCGGAAAACGACGGGCGCGTTGAGGCGGGCGGACAGTTCGCGCAAGGCGCTTTCTTCCGGCCCCTCGCCGATGATCTCGAGTTTCACACCCGCGCGTGCGTCGCCTTCCATCGATGCGACGGCCTCGATGAGGACGTCCACACGCTTTCGCTTCACCAACTGTCCGGCGTAGAGCACCAGTCCGGGGACTCTGGCCGTGGGCTCGAGGGGCGATCCGGAGGAATGAACCACGTAGTTCGGGATGGTCCGGGTGCGGGACGGGTCCAGGGCGTACCGCCAGCACAGGTCAGCCACCATGTCACTCGTTGTACCCACCACGATATCGGCGGCTGTACAGAGCGTTGATTCGGTGTCCGCGGCGTCGCGTGCCTGCATCGAGTTAGTGCCGTATTCGTACGCCGCCATCCGCGACCACAGATAACCGCCTCGGCCGATGAGCGCGGTGGCGCGATCTTCCTCTCGCAGAAGTCTTGCGATCGCGACCGCTTCCCGTCCGCCGCACATCTGATTCGTTTTCACCACCACCGATTGGGCATTTCCGAGCGCGCACGAGACCAGGCCAGGCAATGCCGCGGCGTAGGTGGGCAGCGGAAGCCGGTGCTTGTTGCAGACGATTTCAAACCCGTTGGGAGCGTGCTGCGCGAGCACCGACTCATCGCCGGGCCCGCCATAGGTCACGAGCAGGATGCGACCGTAATACGGGGCGAGCCGTTCGTATAGTGCGAGCTCGCGTTCTATCCCGCCCGTGTCTGCCCAAGTGCGCAGTGATACCCCGTATGTAAACGTGACAACGAGCGCATCAGCCACGATCTCGGACATAGGTGCCCTGTCTATCGGCACTCTACCTCCATCCCGTTAGGTGAAGCCCCGCCCGAAGAGGGGGGGTGAGAGAGCCGCCGTGGCTCCTGGGAACGAGCTGCCGCGCTGCGGGGGCGTGCGTTCATGCCATGACAACCGATCCGGCCGATGTAGAAACGGTGCCCCGCGTATGCGTAGCCCTGCCCGTTCACCGCGACGCCGCGACTCTGGAAGCCGCGGCGGGGTGCGTGTTGCGCCAAACTCTGGACGACATCGAGATCGTGATCGTGCCGAACGGTGCCGACGGACCGGCTCTCGACGCGGTGACCCGAGTGGCGTGCCTCGACGCCCGTATCAAGGTGGAGCAACTCGAACAGGGGAACCTCGCCAAGGCGATGAACCATGTCCTGCGACGCACCGCGTGTCCGCTGGTGGCACGGATGGATGCCGATGACCTGTGCGAGCCGCAGCGACTGGCGGTTCAGGTCCAGGCGATGGCGGGGCGCCCGCATTTGGCGGCGTTGGGCAGCGACTTTGCGCTGACGGATTCCACGGGAGCGACGGTTGCGATCCGTCGGCCGCCGCGCGATGAACGAGAGTCGCGATGGCGACTGTGCCTTGGCAACCCCTTCGCGCACGGTTCGATGCTGCTGAGGCGAGACGCCGTCCTCGCGGTGGGGGGATATGACGAATCCCTACCCCGCGCGCAGGATCATGACCTGTGGCTGCGACTGAGTTCGATGGGAGTCGCCGCGGTGCCCGAGGTGCTGTACACGCACCGCCTCCGCGATCTGGACCAGTTCTCCGCTTCGCCCCTTCAGGCACAGTGCGCAGCGGCCGTATTGGCCGGCGCGTGGAGTTCGCTACCTGTGGGTGATGTTGCGACGGTGAGAGATCCGCTGTCTCTGGCGATGGCCGGCGAGTCCGACGCGGCCCGATCCCGCGTGGAATCGCTCTTGACCCAGTCCGGTCCGACGCACGCGGGGCTCACGGCTCTGCTTTGGATTGACTCGGTCCTTCCCCCGATGGCGAGGCGGGCGACGAACATTTGCCGCGCCGCACGCGTGCGCGAGGTGGCATCGCAGCTCTGCGCCGACGGCGTCGGGGAGATCTGGCTGTACGGGGCGGGCCCGCATACGGCGGCGGTGTTGGATGTGTTCGCGGGCCAAGGACTGCGCATCGCTGGGATCATCGATGATGCCGCGGCCGGGGTTCACCGGTTCGGGCGGGTCATCGTCGCACCCGCTGAAGTTCCCGACGACGCGGTGGTGTTGCTGTCCAGTGATGCTTCCGAGGACCGGCTGTGGAGTGCGTCCGAGCCGATGCGGAGGCGCGGCGTGCGGGTTAAGCGGCTGTACGCCTAGCGGCCTGATCCGGGCTTGCGGCACCGCCGCGGATTGGCATTCGGTCACCCTCGGTCGGACATAGTTTGCGGAGGCTTGCCCCCTGATTGTGCGAGCGGATGTGCGTCGTGCGGCTCGGTCGTCAACCGGCTGGGAGTCTCGCCCGATAGACTTGGGCGACACTACGCTTCGCGAACCATTTGTGAATCTGAAGAGGCGGGCGATCTTACCGGACGGGAACCTACTTGGACACCAAAGCACAACAGACTTCGAGCGACCCAATCGCGTCGATGACCTCTCTGAACGGCCGGCACGTCAAGCGCGTCAAGCGGAGCAACATCGAAGTTGTGATTCCCGCGTTTAACGAGGAACTGAACCTCCCTTGGGCGATCAAGAGCGTGCAGGGATGGGCCGACGCGGTGTGGGTCGTGGACAGCGAATCCACCGATCGCACGCGGCAGATCGCCGAGGCGTTGGGCGCCAATGTCGTTGTTCGGCCGTGGCTGGGGTATGCCAAGCAGAAGAACTGGGCGTTGGACAACTTGCCCCTGCAGAGCGACTGGGTGTTCATCCTGGATTCGGACGAATCCATCACGCCGGAACTGCGCGACGAGATCTCCGCGATCGCGGCCAGACCAGTGGGTGAAGTCCACGAGTCGGGTTTCTACGTCAACCGCATGACGTATTTCCTGGGGCGGCCGATCCGGCACTGCGGCTACTTCCCCAGTTACAACCTGCGGATGTTCAAGCGGGGCAAGGCGCACTACGAAGAACGCGAAGTTCACGAGCACATGATCGTGGACGGCCCGACCACGCGCCTGACGAACCTCATGAATCACGAGGATCGCCGCGGGCTTGAGCACCTGATCGCCAAGCACAACCGGTACTCGACGTTGGAAGCTCGCGAACTGACTCGGGAGCGGATGCGGCGTGAAGGGGAGAAGGCCGGGCCCCTGGAGCGGGGCATCGCGATGCGGCGATGGCTCAAGCGGCACGTGCTGCCGCGTCTGCCGCTCTCGGGCGTGTGGCGATTCCTGTACATGTACATCATCCGTCTGGGCATCCTGGACGGCGCGACGGGACTGCGGTTCTGTCTGCTTCTGGCGACGTACGACCTGCTGATTTCGCTCAAACTCGCGGAGATCCGTTCCCTGCGACTTGAGGATGATTCCCAGCGGTTGGAGAACGATCCGGCCAAGGGGCTGGCAATTCCCGAAGGGCGGATGATGAACACCGCGGCGACCGTCGCGGCTCCGCCGACTCCCCCGCCAGCGCCGCCCGTGCAGGTCGCGGTGCCTCCGTACGTCATGCACATGCCGGGCACCGCGCCGCTGCGTCAGCCCGAGGCGCTTGGATCACTCGGACAGCGTCTGATCGATCCTGTCATTCCGGTCGGGCAGACGCCGCCGGCGGATGTGCCGCTACGACCCGAGCCGGAGGGGCCGCCCGCGCCCGAGCCGCTGCGAGAAGCGGTCCCGCGGCTGGTCGAGGAACTCAACCCGCGGGAGAACGTCCCCGGCGTGTGGCCGGCGTACAAAAGCGTGCCGGTTTCGATTCTCGTGCCCGTCAAGAACGAGCAGCGGAACATCGTTGAGTGCCTGCGTCGCTGCAACTGGGCGACCGAACTGGTCGTGGTCGACAGCCGGTCGACGGACCAGACGATCGAACTCTCCCAGGCGATGGGCGCGGACGTTTACCAGTTCAACTACAACCGCAAGACCGGATGGCCCAAAAAGAAGAACTGGGCGCTCGAGAGCATCCCTTGGAAGAACGAGTGGGTCATGATCCTCGACGCCGACGAGTACATGACCCCGGAACTCGCGGAGGAGATCAAGCGGGTTGTGACCGGGCAGTGGACGCCGCAAGGTTCCGCGAAGCGAGGTTGCGGCGACGGGTATTGGGTCAATCGCCGCTTCATGTTCTTCGGTCGCTGGCTCAAGGGCTGCGGCTACTACCCCAGTTGGAACGTCCGCCTGCTCAAGCACCGGCTGGGCCGCTACGAACGCATCGGCAATCTTGGCGATACGGGTAGCGGCGACAACGAGGTTCACGAGCACATCGTGCTGTCCTCCGGCGAGGCCGGCTACCTGCAGCACGAGTTCCTGCACTACGCCTACCCCGACCTTTCCGCCTGGATCGAGAAGCACAACCGCTACACGACGTGGGAAGCCTTCGCGATGGAGGCGGGCGACGAGGGCGCGGTCAACGCCAAGCTCTTCGGCGGTCCGATCGAGCGTCGGCGGTGGATCAAGCGGTTCGGACGCAAGCTGCCGTTCCGCCCCACGCTGCGGTTCATTTACTCCTACCTGTTCCAGAAAGGCTGGCTGGACGGCTATCCGGGTCTGGTGATGTGCCGGCTGCTTTCGTGGTACGAGTTCGTCTCGATCGCCAAGCACCGGGAGATGATGCTCGCCAAGCGCGAGCAGCAGGTTCGCGAGCACAAGACTCGGTTCCGCTGATCGCCGCTGCCAACACGCAAAGACAGTGCTTCCGGCCGCTCACGCCGGGGGCTTTGGCGCGCCAACCATCCAGGCATGTTGCTCCCACTGGCCCTCGCCGCGGTCGTGTACGCGGCCCCTCTGGAACCCGCTCCCGTGTACTCACATGCTGCCGTTGCTGCTGATCATCCCCTGGCCTCCCGCGCGGGGGTCGAGATACTGAAATCAGGCGGAAATGCTGTGGACGCGGCGGTGGCGTCCTCGTTCGCGTTGTCGGTGGTCCGGCCGTACTCCTGCGGCATCGGCGGCGGCGGATTCATGGTGATCCGGTTGCCCAGGGACCCCAAGCACGGAGAAGTGCTGACGACCGTCAACTACCGGGAGACCGGACCATCGTGGGTTTCGCCGGATTTCTTCGAGACCGAGAAGGACATAGACGCGCCGACGCACGGAGGCAAGGCCGTGTGCGTCCCGGGCACCGTCGCGGGCCTGCTGTACGCGCTCGAAAAGTTTGGGACGATGCGCCGGGACCAGGTTCTTGCCCCGGCGATCCGTCTGGCCGAAGAGGGCTTCAACGCCGATCAGCATTACGAGGATTCCTGCCAGAAGGATGATCTGGTCATCCCCTGGCTCAACAAGGACGTCGCTCGTCAACAGCGCTTCGCGTTCCTGTGGGAACGCTATCTGAACCGCGGAAAAATCGCCAAGGGCGATCGCATCCATGTGCCCGAGCAGGCCGCGGCGTTGCGGTTGATCGCCGAACGCGGCGCGGAGGGCTTCTACTCCGGGCCGGTCGCGGAGGCGATCCTGCGTGCCGTGAATAAGGACGGGGCAAAACTTGCGCAAGCGGATCTCAGCGGCTACAAGGTTGAGGAGCGTGCGCCGCTGCGGTCGGCCTTCCGAGGCATCGACATCGTGACCATGGCCCCGCCCAGCAGCGGAGGCATAGTGCTGGCTCAGGTCTTCGGCATGCTTGAAGCCCGTGACACCGATTTCCTGAAAATCCAGAACGGCCCGGGGCACAACAGCCCCGAGTACCTCCATTTGGTGGCCGAGGCCTGCAAGCACGCCTTTGCGGACCGAGCGAGGTGGATGGGAGATCCCAACTTCGTCAAGGTGCCGACGGCGCAGCTCATGGACCCGGTGTACATCAAGGCGCGCGCCGACGCGATCGACCCGAAACACACCCTACCGACCGATTCGTACGGGACGGCGACGCCGTTCCCCAACGATCATGGCACCAGCCACCTGTGCGCCGTCGACCAATGGGGCGGCGCGGTGGCGTGCACGGAGACTGTGAACCTGATCTTCGGTTCGCTGCTGTGCGTGCCCGAGTACGGGTTTGTGCTCAACGACGAGATGGACGACTTCATCACGCGAAAAGGGCACGACAACGCGTTCGGGCTGTCGCACGCGGACCTCAACCGTCCGCAGGCCGGCAAGCGGCCGCTGTCGAGCATGACTCCCACGATCTTTGTAAAGGGCGGCGACGCGGTGCTGCTCGCGGGTGGCGCCGGGGGCCCCCGCATCATCACGGGCACGATCCAGGCCGCGCTGAACGCGTTGATCTTTAACATGCCGGCGGACGAGGCGCTCAGAGTCCCCCGGTTCCACCACCAATGGCACCCGGATGAACTGCAGTTGGAAGAAGCGCTCCGCACACCGGAGACCCTCGAGAAGCTCAAAGCTCTGGGGCACACCACAGGCCTGCGCAAGGTCGTGGCCTCCGTGCAGATTATCCGAAAGGTCGACGGCGGGTGGCAACCCGCGAGCGATCCACGCAAGGGCGGTACGCCCGACGGCTATTGACCTCGCTCGCGCCCTCGTTCCCAACTCTGCGTCGCAGCCTCGTCCTCCATTTTGGAGACCGCCAGACGCCCCGCGGCGTCGTGCTGTTGCTTGCGTGCGTCGCGCAGTTTCTCCATTGCGCGAAGCGCCGCCGTTGCCTGCGCCAGATCGGCCCGCCGCTGCCGCACTCGCTCGGCCGCGATGTCGACTCTCCGCAGAGCGACCCTCACGGCCTCCTGCTCCCTCTCGAGCCGGCGGCCCAACCCCTCGATGCATCGGTTGCGGGCCGCGAGTTCGGCCGGCTCCACCGGACCGGGTCGCGGCGAGGCCAGGCCGTCGCGTTCCATCGCGATGCGCTGCTGCGTCTCGTCCGCGAGCGAGTGAAGTTTCCTGACCAGCGACTGTTCCTGTTCGAACTCCTGAATCGCCCTGGCCAACGACCGCTCCAACTCGCGATTCCTCGCGACTGCGCGGTCGAGCGCGGGCTGAGCGCCGAACTGGAAGGGCCGGTTCGCCATGCGCGGCTCAGGTGAACAGGCCCATCAGCCGCGAGATTGTGTCGGAGAAGCCGACGCTCTCGGCGCGGTTCTGCCGAAGGAACCGCTCGGCGTCGCCGATGCGTTCGATCGCTTCATCCACCTCGGGGTCGGCGCCCCGTTCGTACACGTTCAGACTGATCTTGTCGTAGTTGCGTTCGTACGTTGACACGATCCTCGTCAGGTGCTGCGCCGCGGCGAGGTGCTCGGCCGACGCGATCTCGTCCATCACGCGGCTCTTGCTGCGGACTACGTCAATGGCAGGGTAATGGCCGCGTGAGGCCAGAACACGCGACAGCAGGATGTGCCCGTCGAGCAGGCTGAGCGTCTCGTCCGCGACAGGTTCTTCAAGGTCATCCCCGGCGACCAGCACGGTGAAGAAGGCGGTGATCGAGCCCTTCTCGTCGTTGCCCGCACGCTCGAACATCCGGGGCAGTTCGGCGAACACCGACGCGGGGTATCCCTGCCGTCCCGGGGGCTCACCCGCCGCCAGGCCAACCTCGCGAAGTGCGCGGGCGAATCGTGTGACCGAGTCCATCAGGAGCACCACATGCTGCCCGTTCGCTCTCGCCGATTCCGCGATCGCCATCGCCGTGTGCGCGGCCTTGAGCCTCAGCAGGGCCGGTTGGTCGCTCGTGGAGACGACCACCGCGGCCCGTTCCAGGCCCTGGGGGCCCAGGTCGTCCTCGATGAAACCTGCGACCTCCCGGCCGCGCTCGCCCACCAGCGCCAGAACGATTAAATCGGCTTCCACGTGCCTGGCGATGGTGCTCAGCAGCGTGCTCTTGCCGACGCCCGCCGCGGCGAAAATTCCCACACGCTGACCTCGCCCGATGGTGAGGCAGGCGTCGATCGCCCGGACACCGGTGGTCAAGGGGGTGCGGATGCGGGCCCGGCGCAAGGGGTGGGGCGGCTCGCCGGTGAGCACAGCGCCCGTTTGGCCGGTGAGCTCTCCGCGACCGTCGATCGGCCGGCCGAGCGCGTCGAGCACTCGCCCGCGTGCGGCCTCTCCCGTGGGGGCCTTGAGCGCCTGCGCGGCGGGAACCACCCTCGCATTGGCTTCCACTGATTCGGCTCGCCCCAATGCCATGAGAAGGACGCCCGACTTGTCGAAGCCCACGGCCTGAGCCTCCAGGTCGCCGCCGTCACGCCGCGCGATCCGCACGATTTCGCCCACGCGAACATCGGGCAGTTCCGCGCGGATTACCGTGCCGGTCACGGCCGTGACGCGGCCGACGCGCGCGACGCCCGACGCGGCGTTCGCTCTCGCCGCCGCGGCTTCGATCTGCTGACCCAGGCGGGAGGATGGACCCTGGTTCATGGCGTGGTTCCCCCGCTCCGGGATTCGTCGCTGCTATTGAGTGATCGCCGAAGGGCCGCGAACTGCTCGTCGATCGAAGTTTCGTAACCGCCCGAGTCTGTCTCGACGCGAACCACGCCCGGCGCCAGGCTCTCATCAGGCGCGATCACGAGTTCGCCCTCGAACGCGGCGAGCCCCGCCAACGCCGGCGCATGCCGTTCCACGAGTTCCGCGTCCGTCGGATTGAGGTAGACCGTGGCCCGCGTCGAGAACGACGCCCGCGCGAGGGCCTTGGCCGAGAGCGAAACTAGCCGTTCCGGCTTCACGGAGAACTCCGCGTCGATCACGATTCTCGCCAGACGTAAGGCAAGATCCGTCACGCGTGCCGCGAGGTTGGATTGCAGGTCCGCGAGTTCTGCCCGTGTTTGGTCCAGGAGATGCGTGAGCCGCTCCGCTGCTTCGCCGGCGCCTTGCCGTGCGGCCTGTTCGCGGATCATCTCTGCCTGCTCCCGGGCCTGGGCAAGAAGCCGCTCGCTTTCCGCGCGAGCCGCCTGGCTGCGCTCGCGAGCCTCCTCCAGCATCGCGTTTGCGCGGGTGTGCGCGGTGCGAACCAGGCGCGAGGGCGGGTAGAGCGGCGACACGGCGGCTCCGGACTTCATGATGCGTCCGGTGTTCATCGGGGTTGGAGATTGTGCAGCCGCGTCGCTCATGCCTCATGGCCCCTGCGCCTCTCGGACAGCATCCACGAAACCACCGCCGCGGCCAGTCGAGCGTCTGCATCCGGATGCACCGGCGCTCGAGGTTCGGCGGTGAATAGCGTGCACATGTTGGTGCCCGCCGTTCGCGTCGCGAGATGGCGATCCTCCGCGGGAAGTCGATCGAACAGGTCCGCCAGGGTCGCGAGTCCGACGGCGGCGGCGAGCTCTGCGCCGCGAACACGCAGCGATTGTCGCTCCATCAGAGCTGACCACGCGTCGCACAGCGAATCAGGGATCGCCGGGGTTTCCCGTTTGTTGCGCTCGTCCGCCGCGGCTCTGGCGAGTTGCCTGCCCAGGGGCGAGAGGAGTTCCGCCGCCCGCGCTGCCGGGAGTTTGGCCGATGCCAGCGCCGCGATTTCCACACCCAGCCCGATGCACCGCTGCCTGAACTCGAACGGCGTGCAACGCAGCACGGCGAGCCACATCGCGGGTAGGCGCGCCACGGCCTCGGCCGCCGCGGCCCGTCCCGCCGCGGCCCGGGACCGAACGAAATACGCGGCGCCTTCCTCGCCGGTGATCGGCGCGGGCGGCACGCATTCGCTGATGCAGTCCCGTTCGCGCTCGCGAAGGTCGTTCCAGAGTGACGCAGCGATGTCGCTGGGCGAAGCGGCGGTGACCAGTGCCGCGAAGCGATCGCCGCCCTCACGCCGATTGAGCAGGCCTCTCGCCCGTTCACCGGCCGATGCCAGCGCACCCGCGATGGTCTTTACGCGAGAGCGCATCCGGGCGGTGGTGGGGGGCTGGAGTTCGTCTGTTGTGTCGGACATGCTTGTTCGGGGGGTTAGGCCGCGCGTCCCAAGCGAGCTCGCACGAACTGACGGGCCGCGATGAATCCGTAGGTCAACAAGGCGGAGACGCCCACGCCGAGCACCGCCAGCCAGAGTCGCATGCGGTTCTTCGATTCGGCGTCAAGCGGTGCACCTGTGCCAGGGGTCGGCGGCGCCGACGCCGCGGCGCGGCTCAGCACAACTCCCACCCGGGCGGGGTCGAGCCCGGGAATTGACCTGACCGCCAACGCCCGAATCGCGCCGACGCTCATCGGAGCATCCGCCGATTCTGTGTCTTTCGCAACGGCCGCTTCGCTTCCGATCGCGACCGTGGCCGGTTGGGCCACCGGGCGGTATTTGACAAACACGGCGGCCGAGCCCGACGGGGCCACATCGCTCGCTGGGGAATCGATGGGCGGAGCCTCGGGAAGCGTGACCAGCACTCTTGCGGCGACGACGCCTTCCAGCACTTCCAGCGCCTTGGCCAACTCCCCCGCCGCGGCGTGGGCGAGCATCGCCCGCTCCTGAGCGGCTGATGGCACCAGTCCGGTTGAGAGCGACTCGTAGCCGGCCTGACTTTCCCGCGGGAGCCCCAGCTCCGCGAGCGCTGCGCGTGCCGTAGCGCCCGAAGCCGCGGGCACGCTGATCACCCACCCGGCTCGGGTGCCCTTGGAAGACGCCCGCTTTGTCGGCTGGGTGATTCCCCGTGCTTCCAACCCTGTCTGAATCTGGATCGCCTGCGTTTCACTTTCGACCGTCACGAGGTCTTCGCGGGGTTCCTCGCACGCGAGAAGGCTTGCCATGACAACCCCCCCCGCGATCAGGCGGGCAGCGTTGCAGGATCTGGTGCGAGACAGGTGCATCGCAGGAGGGTACCAGCGTCGGGCGGTGCAGGCCGCGCCGCGCATCTACACTCCCTTGATACCCAGATGACGTTCCTCAACCCCACGCTCGCCGCCGTCGCCCTCGGATGTGTGATGATCCCGATCATCATCCATATTCTGATGCGGCGTCGCCGTCGGCCGGTGCCCTGGGGGGCGATGAAGTTCCTGCTCGAGGCGTACAAGCGGCAGCGGCGCCGCATGAACCTGGAGCAACTGCTGCTCCTCGCCAGCCGATGTCTGCTCGTGGTGCTGCTGGCTCTGGCGGTGGGCAAGCCGGTGCTGGGCGCGGCGGGACTGCTGGCGGGCGGCGGTTCCAAGACGCTGTATCTGCTGATCGACAACAGCGTGACGTCCGGGTTGGGTGCTGACGTCGCGGGCGATGGCGCTGCCATCGAGGCTCACAAGAAGGCCGCGCTCGACCTCATCGCAACTCTTGATCGCAGCCGCGGCGATCGTGTGGGTGTGATCCTCATGGGCGCTCCGGTCGATGCGGCGATCCTCCCGGCCTCCTCGGAACTCTCCGCCGCGGTCGATCTGGTGAAGAACCTAAAGCCCGTGGACAGCCGCGCGGACCTTCCGGGGGCGTTCGCGAAACTCCGCGATGAACTGGGTCGCAAGGAGAACGAGGCGGATTCGGGGGTTTGGGTGGCGGCCCTTTCTGATTTCCGCACGGGCAGCGCAGACCCGGAGACCACCGTGCCTTCTCTGGGATTGGCGCCCGGGCGAGTCACCTTCCTTGCTTCGGCTCCCGCGGCGGCCCCCGCCGAAAATATCTCGATCACCGCGGTGGAGCCGCTGCGCGGCATGCTCCTGGCGGCGAACGACGGCGCGGAATCTGCCACTACAGTCCGCGTATCGCTCCGCCGCAGCGGCGCCGCCACACCCGCGTCCACCAAAGTCACGCTGTCCGCTTCCTATGCCGGCGAAACCTCACGCACGGAGAGCCTGGCGACAGCGACCTGGAATCCGGGTCAGGAGACGGCGCAAGTCTTCGCGAATCTCGCTTCTCCCAAGGGTGGCGCGACAAAGATCGGCGTGCCGCTGGTGATTACCGCGACGATCGATCGCGATGCACTCTCCGCGGACAACCGGTTTGTCCGCCCGGTTGAAACCCGTGAACGACTCGAAGTAGCGTTGATTGCGCCCGGCACGGTGGGAGTACGCGGCGCGTTGGCCCAGTATTCGTCAGCCGATTGGCTGGCTCTGGCACTCTCGCCTCAGGCAGACCTGACGCTGCGTCGCCGGCAGGTGGGGGAACTGCGGGTGCAGACCATTGATCCGGCGCAGGGAATCGCACCATCGAGCGGCGTTGAGCGAGTGTCACGCGGCGCGGGTGTGCTCAAGGGCATGGACGCCGTGGTGGTGCCACGCCCGGATCTGCTCGACGCGCCCGCTTGGGCCGCCCTTCGGGAAGCGGTGGGTGATGGAGCCCTCATCGTGCTCTGCCCGCCGGTGGGCATTGATGCCCACGTCTGGACCGACGCCATGAACGCCTCGCTCGGCCTGTCGTGGCAGGTTGCTCGCGAGGCCCGGACCCTTACGCCCCCCGGCACGATCGCGCCGCTGAAGGCCGATGCACACCCGATGCTGGAAGTGATCGCGGCGGAACTACCAACACTTGTCAAGGGCGTCACCGTCTCGAAGTTGCTCGACGTGCGTGCGCCCTCGGGCGCGTTCGAGGCGGTGCTGACGCTGATGGACGGTTCACCACTGATCGTTGCTGGGCAGCCGGGCTCTTCAGAGAATGCAGAGTCCGCCCAATCCGCCGCACGCGGCACCGTAGTACTTTTCGCCGCGCCGCCCGATCTATCCTGGACGGATCTTCCCGCCCGTCCGCTGATGGTCCCGTTGATGCAGGAAATCGTCCGGCAAGGTGTCGGCCGCTCGCTGGGGCCGAGGGTCGCGCCCGCCGGCGCTTCGCCAACGCTTCCGCGGGGCGCTTCGGAACTCGTACGCGTCGGTGAAGAGGGCGGCCTGTCGACCGTAGCGGTGACCGCCATGGGGCTGCCCGCGAACCCCATCCGCGATGCGGGACTATGGACCGTCCGGGCCGCGGGTGGAAACACGCTGGGCGCTCTGGCTTTCAACGCCGATCCGGCGGGCGGAGCTGTGGAAGTCCACACCCGCGACGAGATCTCCAAGTGGCTGGGCCCCGTTTCGTCGAGCATGGATTGGATTACCTCCGGCGCGAACGCCGTCCCCGCGGGCGGCTCGCTCAACCGCAAGCAAGACGCCCCGCCGGTGAGCGTACCGCTGCTCATCGCCGCTGGGTTCATTGCCGTGGTTGAACTGATCCTTGCCCGTATCTTCAGCCACGCCAACCGGGACGGCTTTGCCGCCGCGTCGCCCCCGACGCAGACGGTCCGCAAGGAGGCCGCATGAACCAACTCCTGGACCAGTTGTTCGGCCTGGGCAAGTCCCTCACGTTCGGCGGCGAGGGCGTTGAGTTCCGCTTCGCTCGCGAGTTTCCCGCGTGGGCGTGGGTCGGCGTCATCGCGGCGTGTTTCGGCATCGCTGGATGGAGTTACTGGCGGTTGCTCGGCGGCCGGGCCTCGCGCATCGCGCTCGCCGCGATGCGTGCTCTGGTGCTCGTGCTCGTGGCCATCCTGGTGGCCGGACCGGAACTGGTGAAACAGAACGAACGCGTCGAGCGCGACTGGGTCGTTGTCATGGCCGACCGTTCGGCCTCGATGACCGTCGCCGATGTAGGCAAGGACACGGGTGATCCGTCGCCCAAGACGCGTGAATCGCAGTTGGTAGAGACCGTCCGACGGGCCGCCGACACTTTCACCACGCTCCAGCAGACACGCAACGTCCTGTTCATGGGCTTCGACGCCGGCGCGTTCGATCTTCGCTTCGAGAAAGCTGATCGCGGCGTTCCCGCTTCGGTCGAGCTTGGAAAAGCCCAGGGGCGCCGCACCTTCATCGGGCAGTCTTTGGAGCAGGCGCTGCGTCGGGTGGCGGGCCGGCCTGTCGCCGGCGTCGTGATGTTGACCGACGGGCGCTCGGCGGACGCGACGCCGCGTGCCGTCCTGCGTCAGCTCGAGGCCCGGCACATCCCCGTCTTCCCGGTTCCGCTGGGTAGCGCCAAGGCCTTGGCCGATCTGGCTGTGACGCACGTGGAATCACCCAGCGCCGCGTTCATTGGCGATATCGTGCCCGTCACCGTGACGGTCGCAAATCTGGGCGCGGCCAAAGACGCCCCTTTCCCCAAAGGCAAGGTGCAACTGGTTGATTCGCTGACCAATGCCGTGCTTGATGAGCGCCCCCTTCACGAAGCGCCCAGCGCCGATGACGGCGATCAGATCACGCTCATGGCCAAGCCCGATCAAGCGGGCAACGCCACCTGGTCGGTGCGGATCGTCAGCGACGAACCCGATCTGACCGCCGACAACAACGTGTCATCGTTCCGGGTCGAACTGGCCGACCGTCCGATCCGCGTGGTGTACTTCGATGGGTACCCGCGATGGGAGTACAGGTACGTCAAGAACATCCTGATCCGCGAGAAGTCCATCCGGTCTTCCGCCCTGCTGCTGGCCTCCGACCGTCGCTACATCCAGGACGGCTCCGAGGTGCTCGATTCGATCCCGCGCACGCAGGAAGGGTGGTCGGGGTTCGACGTGGTCCTCATGGGTGATCTGCGTCCCGAGCTGTTCAGCACGGAGCAACTCGCCCAGATCAAGCGGTTGGTGGCCGAACGCGGCGCGGGGCTGCTCTGGATCGGCGGGTCTGGCGCCACGCCCGGGGCGTGGCGGGGCACACCGCTCGCGGACCTGCTCCCGTTCACGCTCAAGAATGGTGGAAGCACCTCCGAAGCCGGACCGCAACCGTGGATGGGCCCGGTGCTCATCAAGCCCGGCACCGCCGCGGCACGCTACGGCGTGCTGCAACTCAGCACGAATGCAGACAAGCCCTGGCCCGTAGAGCTTGCGGACCCGAACCTGGGCTGGCCTCTCATGCGCTGGGCCCAACGAATCGAACCCGCATCGCTCAAGCCCACCGCCGAGGTGCTGGCGATCGCTCAGCCGCAGGAGGGTGCGGATTCGGCCTCTCCCGCGCCCCTGGTTCTCACGATGAGGTACGGCGCGGGGCGGGTCGTGTATGTCGGCACCGACGAGACCTGGCGCTACCGCTATGCCCGTGGGGAGGTGCTCACGGAGCGATTCTGGATCCCGCTGGTCCGTCTGCTCGCCCGTGACAGCCTGGGCCGCGCCGGAAAGCCTGCGATTCTCGCCGTATCTCCCGACACAGCACAGGCCAACCAGCAGGTGCAGGTGACGGTGCGGCTGATCGATCAGACTCTGATTGACAAGCGGCCAGCGAGCATCAAGGTGCGTGTGGCGCGAAAGACCGGCCCCGACCAGCCCGAGCAAGGGCGCGCCACCGAACTGACGCTATTGCCGCAGGGCGGCGGAGATGCCGACACTCCGGCCGCTGCGTTCACAGGCGCGTGGCTGGGCTCCGAGCCCGGTGTGTTCACGATCGATTCGGCGGACCCCGTGCTGGCGGGGCTGGACCTCTCCGCGCAGGTCGAAGTGATCCTGCCCGATGATGAACTCCGCTTCCCGCAGACGGACCACGCTTCTTTGGCGGGCCTGGCCTCCGCGACGGGGGGCGCGGTGGTTCCGCCGGAACGCATCAGCGACCTGCCGAGCCTGTTGCCCAACCGCGAGGTACGGATCCTGGGGACTCCCCAGACCGAAACTCTGTGGGACAAGCCCGTGGTATGGGTGCTGCTGATGACCCTTCTCATCGTCGAATGGGCGGGAAGACGCATGATCAAGCTGAGTTAGCGGTCCGCACGTCGAGCGATCGCGTCGACGTCGCTGAGGCCGTAATTGAAGCCCTTTGGCGGGTTGTTTCGGACCTGTGGACATTCCCATTCGTGGCCCGAAAACTCACCTTGCTTCCCCCACCAAGGGCAAGAGGCAGGCTACTGTTTTGCCGCGGCAGTTCCGCAGCCGCTGCGTTGTGTTGCGCATCGCGCGCAGCTTTCCAAAAGACAGTGGGGAAATGGGTGGGCAAGACATTTGGAGCCTCAGGCCATGAAGAATCGGATGATGAAGACCACCGTGTTCGCGTTGCTCGCCGTCTGCGGAGCCGTCTCCGGCATCGCGACGGCTCAGGAACTGACCCCGTTCCCTCCCGGCATGCCGATCCGCCACCTCATGTGGGACGGCAATGACTACTTCGAAGTCCCCTCGGGTTACTCCGACCGGGCGCCGACCGTGTATGACTCGGACACCGCGGCGGCGTGCCTGGCGTACCTGGGTACCGCGAACGTGCTGGATGACGTGAGCTTTGGCCCCATCGGTCCCTGGGCGAGCACAACCAACAACGCCATGCGGACCATCACGGTGCCGGTGGCCAACAGCCTGACCGCGGTGACGTCGTTCGACCTGCGCGTGACCATTTGGGACACGGCCAACTTCGGCGCAAGCCCGATGGTCGCTACCACCGCCACCCCGCTCTGGCAGGGCACTTTCCCCATCAACAACCTCGCCAACGGCGCGTATTACCTCACGATCACTCCCGCGACGCCCGTCACACTTCCCGACAACCAGGTGTACGTGCAGTTGCAGTTCTTCACCCGCAACACGACGACGCAGGTGTCGATCGCGGCCGGTCAGCCTGCCCGCACGTTCGCCGCCAATCTCATCACGGTCGGCCCGGGATCGTCAACGGACAACTGGGGATTGGATCGCGCGAACAACGGCATTCTGGAAGGCGGCGCCGTCGGCACCACCGACCGCCAGCGGACCGCATTCACCGCCGGCACGTGCATCAACCAGGCCATCAACCTTCCCCTGATCATCACCGGTGACGTCCCCGTGACGCCCCCTTCGTTCGTGAGCCTGGGATCCCTGGGCAACTCCGTCAACCGCACCGAGGCGTTCACCGCCGGGCAGGTCAAGTGGTTCCAGTTCACGCTTCCCGGAGATGTCTCCGATGCGGCCCGCACGTTCCTGGACATCACCACGCTCAACAGCACGATCGCCAACACGACGCTGGCGCTCTACACGGCAGGCGGCAACGTGATCTGGTCCGATGAGAACAGCGGTCCCGACGACCTCGCTCAGCTCACATTCGGTATCGGTCGCCGCGCCGCGGACGGCAACGGCGACCAGAAGGACGGTTACGACGGCGAACTTCTCGGCACCGACACGTTCTACCTCGCCGTGGCCGAGGGCGGGACGCGCTTCAGCGACGGCTTCATCGTGACGCCCGTTTCCCCGGGCACCGCCGGCAACATCCAGCTCCAGTTCCGCAGCAACGTCGCGGGCGGCACGCTGGCTCCTTCCGTTGCGCCCGCCGGCACCGACCTGGGTGTGCTCCTTTCCCCCGGTGCCCCGGGCACCAGCACTCTGCCCGGCCTCAAGCAAATCCTCTGGACCACGTTCAACGTCTGCAAGGACATCAACGGCGCTACCGAAGACAACTACCTCGACATCGACTTCTCCAACAGCGATCCCACCGGCGACGCCGATCAGGAAGCCTTCATCTTCAACTCCATCGGCAACCTCGTCGGCTACGACGACGACAGCGGCGCGGGCTTCTTCCCTCAGTTCTCCTATGGCCACCCCGGCCCGCGCGGTCCCTACGTCACCGGCGGCGAGCCGTTCACCGGCATCAACGGCGGTCTCGCGGCGGGCACTTATTACCTGGGCGTCGGTCACCTCGACGTGCGCGAACTCGCCAACGCCGACACCGATGGCCGCTGGCACATCCGTCCTCTGGGCGGTGACAATCTCAACATCCAGTCCGACTTCTACGTCGGTTACTTTGATTGCAACGCCTCCTGCTCGGCCTGCCCCGCGGACTACAACCAGAGCGGCGGCGTCGACGGGTCGGACGTTGAATCGTTCTTCACCGACTGGGCTCAGTCCCTGCCCTGCGCCGACACTAACCTCGACGGCAGCGTCGATGGTTCGGACGTCGAAGCCTTCTTCGTTCCCTGGCAGAACGGCGGCTGCTGATACCGGTTTGATGACCTGATGCTCCTTCGAGGCCCGGGCGATTTCGCCCGGGCCTTTTGTTGCGCCCGTCGCGACGCCGTTTACGGATCGCGTTGTCGCTCGCGGGCGGCTATATTCCACGCCTTGAACCAGCCCCCCGCAGAGTTCCTGTCCGCAGCGTCTTCACTGGGAATCGAGTTTGAACCAGGCGACCTCGAGCGGATGTCGCAATACCTCGACCTGCTGTACGCCGCGAACGAGACGACCAACCTCACGGCCGTCCGCGATCCCGTCGCCGCGTGGACGCGGCACATCCTGGATTCGCTCACGCTTCTGCCGATTCTGGCCGAACTCCCGGCCGATTCCACCGTTATCGACGTGGGCTCCGGCGCTGGACTTCCCGGTATCCCGCTCGCGATCACGTTGCCGACGCTGCGATTCACGCTCCTGGAAGCGACCGGAAAGAAAGCCGCGTTCCTGCGCGACACGGCCGCTCGCCTGGGACTCAAAAACGTCCGCGTCATCTGCGACCGGGCAGAGCGACTGGCCCACGAGCGGGGAGAGAAGACTGCCAAGGGCCGTGTCGGCGGCCATCGGGAAGCCTACGACGCGGTCGTCGCCCGCGCGGTTGGCCGCCTGCCCACGCTGGCTGAACTGACTGTCCCGTTGGCCAAGGCGCCCTCGGGCGGAACGCCCGGCGGCATCATCCTGCTGATCAAGGGTGAGCAGGCCGCGGCGGAAGTGGCGGAGGCGGCCTATGCCCTGCACCTGCTCAAGGCCGTTCATGACCAGACTCTGCCCATGCCGACGGGGAACATCGTTGTGCTGCACAAGGGCGCTGCGACCCCGAAAGACTACCCACGCCGCGACGGCGAACCATCGCGTTCGCCCTTGATGGCACCCGCCGACAAGAAGCTCAGGTAGTTCCTGACCTCGGCCGAATGCCTGGTCCAACACTCGTATTTACGCTCCAGTGCTACGGCAGCGAGAGAGGATTGACCGTGCTTAACGCGGCCGGGAGGAACGTGCTCAAACTCGCCCGCTCCCAGCCCACGGTGACCAAAGATCCCGGGCTCTGGGAGTACACCACTCGGTTCTCGCTGGTCCAGACGCACGCGATCCGCAGTGCTTCCCTGGGGCGGGGATCTTCCAGGCCGGGGCCTCGAACGGCGCGTAAATCGTTGGCGATATTGACGTCCCCGCCTGTGCGATTCCCCAGCACCGCCAGCCGATCGAGCGACATACCCCGGATCGCCTCATGGTGGTAGGCCCACCCGTACGCACACATCTGGCGCCATAGAGGCTCTCGCTCGATGTGCTCGGGGATCGACCTGAGGTCTTCGAGGTTGGACCATGAGACTAGCTGGGCACGCACACACCGGTTCAGTACCGCGGAACGGTCCTGGACCCCGGTGAGCATCATGGCGCACGCGGCGGCGAGTTGAATTGCGGACATCATTTGTTGGGCTCTCTCTTCTGCGACGGAACTTTAGGTTTGTTCCAGTGAGCGAGCGAGCATCACGGCGTAATCAGTGATCATTTTTAGGAAACCACACGTCCGTGGCGCGTGTCCTCTGCGGCAATCTGGAATTCGGGCCGCGGGGAGGGAAAGGGTCCGAGTTGTCACCGGGCACATCACCTTCGGGCGCGACGAAGAGCGCACAGCAAGAGCGGGGCCACGAACGTCGCCGACGACGGGATCACAATGATCCGGGCCTGCTCGACCCTGACCGGAGTCTTGATCTGCCCGAAGTTGTCGGTTTGGTTCGCGAACCACGCCGCCTCGCGTGCTCCGGTAATGCTGTTGCGGGTCATGCCCTCCTGCGGAGCATCGATGACCAACGTGCGTCCCACGCCGCCTGCGATATTCAATCCCAGTTTGAGCAGCGGCACCTGGCCCGTGGCGGTGGAGAAAATCGGGTCTCGCACGCCCACGTTGCTCCACGCCTTCTGCGAACTCGCGATGCCCCCCGAACCGTTGAAGTTGTTGAACGCGTTCGTGCCCGAGGTGGGCCCTTCGCCAACCCAGTTGGTAATCGCCACGCGAGCCAACCGCAGGTACGGGGTGCCCCGGATGACGTGTGTGTGATTTCGGTACTCATCACCCGCCGCCGGTCCGACGGCCGCGAATGGAGAGATACGCCCGAAGGGACCGTCGATGCCCGGGGCGTCAGGGACGGAGCCGTTGGTGGTGTTGGTGCCTCTGTTCGCCCATGGCAGCACTTCGTCACGCGCGTCGTTCCAGCCGGAAATGACCGGTTGCCACATCAACGTGGCAAATCCCAGCGGGGACGCTTCGCCGTCGCCCACAAACGTGACCGTAGCTCGCATCAGAACGCGAGCCGCTTCCGACGGGTTCACTTGTACGCGATCAGACCACGCGAGGCCATCGGTGCTGACCTGCAGGCTGAGCACTGTCACCGCTGCACCCAGCGCACCGGGAGCGAAAAGCGCTGAGGCGGCCGCGGCCGCGATATACACGCGTGAAGACATCTCTCAACTCCTGATGGGGCGGACACACTCGAGGGGTCCGACTCCAGCATATCAGGACGCGGAAACCAATGCAACCGATAACCGCGGAGATGCTCACTAGATTTTGAAGGCAATGGCGAACAGCGTGCGAACTAACGTTCCGAGTGCTTCACGGCTTTTTCGCGGGAAATCTCAGCCGCCGTGACAAGCCCGCCGAAGCAGACCAGCGCCGCCGGGGTCAAGGTCCGCAGCCAAGCCCAATATTCTCTGAACAGTGCCGCCCCTTGGCGCACGCGGCCGTGGTGTTCGTGGATGTCGTGATTCATGGTCTCTCTCTCTGTCAAGTGTAGTCCCCGGTGCGCCGGCAACGCAGCCGGTTGCGCGCGGGGGGCGGTTGTCTCTCTCTCCGACTGACGTTGCATAGGTTCTGAACTCAATCGATCTGTTCCGTTGTCTTGTCCCTGTCGCTGGGTCCTTCGCCGTTCAACTCTCCGGCAGTGTCATCTTCATCCTCCGTCCGCACGCCGCGGCGTGAGTGCGCCGCGGCGTGCGGAGGATTTAATCTTGGGGTGTGTCCGTTGCAGGCGAGGTGTCTCATGCGGCTTCCCGCATGTGTCTTGACTCTCTCGAACCGCAGCGACGCTCTCTCTTTCGTCGCTGCGGCATTTCGCCCGCCTCGCCCCCGCTCCTGACGGTGGCGACGCGATTTTGCAACGGACACACCCGCTTCGCGGGCGGAAATCTGGTGGGCTTGTGGCCCGAAATGGCGTGCGGCCGCGTTGGCTACCGCACTCCGAAATCCGCTTCCCACACGCTCGGTTGGTCTGGAACGAGCGTCGCGCGTCGCGGGTTGAAACCGAGTTCATTCGATCTTGCGGGCCCGCCGACGGCACCCGGTGATGGCGAAGGCCCCCGCGGCGAGCAGAACACCCGGCGCGGGCACCCTCGTGCCCGAGGCCGCATCGATGGAGTCCACGTGTTCGAATCGTTCAAGCGTCGAGGAGTTTGTACCCGTGGGTTTGTCCGCGTGCGGGCCAACCACCACGGCCGCCCGGGCCTCCGCCAGCATCTCCGCGTCGAGCTCCTCGGCGGCCACGCCGAACTCACCCAATGCGACCTGGAGCCAGTCTCCCGTGGGATCGGCAAGCGTTCCTCCCGCCCGCCACGCCGCGAATCGCGCCCGTTTGGGATCCAGGCTGAGCAGAGTTCCGTCGATGCCGTACAGGATCGCGAAGTCACCGCTCTCGGACGCTCGGATGAAGGCGTGTGGCTCGTTCGCGTCATCAGCCGCGGGCTCGGTGTTTTCCGCGAGCATGCGAGTGAGCCAAACGTCGGGGCTCTGGTCGCCGAAGACGGGCCGCCATCGCAGGCGCGAGAAGCTCACGTCCTCCCGCGAACTCGACCACGTTTCGACTTCTGCGACCATCCACACGGGCCCGACCAGTTCGGGTGCCGCTGTATCCTGCGGCCAATCGATGGAATCGCGCCAGATTTCGGGGCCCAGCGGCTTCACCGTGGCTCCCGGGGCGAGTGTCCCCAGGGCGGCGATGGCCAGGGCGACCAGCGAGGTTGTGGATCGAGTATTCATGTGACGTTCCTGAATCCGTGCCTGCGTTCTCCCGGGAAGCACCGGGAAATGCGCCCTGTCTCTCATCATCCGAAATGCCGCAGCGCCCGGGGTCAGCGGGCGAGAGGCGCCGAGCACGCGGGTTCGAGGGGCCGCGTGCTCGGTGGGTCTTTCATGGGCGTCCGCTCTCGCGGGCGTCTCCGAAAAGGGCGCTCGAACGCTTTCGCATCCAAGCCCCTGTCTTGTCAAACCGGCGCGGGGAATCTCCGTGGGCGGAGCGGTGTGCTCATCGCCCGGCCTCGTCGCCGGTGTCTTCGCTTGTTGTCGGAGCCCGTCGCTCCGGTGATCGCCGTCCCGGTGTTCGCTCGCGGGAGGCGTGCTTGGGTCAGATTTCGGCGGAGCGGCGCCGCGTCTTGTGGTCCGGTGAGTTCGTTCGATGCATCGACACAACAGTCGGCGTGCAAGCAAACAAAGCGCTCACCGTGGGGCAGGTATTAGTACGGCGAACAATCATTCGATTGAGTGCCGATTCAAATTTGTAAGGATTTTGGGCGAGCGACTGATGATTACTTTTCACGACAGACTCCGTTTCGGTCTGTCTTGTCACTCTTCCCTGCGAGGCGTGAATATACACTACGTTTTGCGTTTCTGCAAGACTTTTCGCGCGGATTTTGGAAAAAAAGTTCATTTCGCGTTATTGGCCGCGTGCGGATGGAATCGACAAGACGCGGCGTTTGGACGCCTGACAAGCGCTTCGTATCCGCTCGTTCTCGCACGCACAACAGTCGAGTTGTCGTGATCACGACCCCTCTGAGGCGACGCAGCACGTTCGGGGGCGAGCGCGAGCAATTCAAACTAACGTTGTCGTTTGCTGCGTGCTGATGACATTCGTGAATCGCTTTTGGCAAGACGCATCACAGGCATCGCGCGGGCCCGTCTCCGCAGCAGTCGCGTCTCCAAGCGCCCGAGATGTCACGCGTTGTGCAGAGTTCATGGCCGCGGGCAGTACACTTTTTTGCACACCTGCGAAGTGGGTATCGCTCGGACAAGTGGCACCACGACCCGCCCTTCGGTACACCGCACATGAGGTTTCGCATCGACTCTCGCGCGAGCCGCCGCCGGTGAGTCGCGAGGATCCCAAGCCGTAAAGAACAAGTGCGCGTTGCGGTCCCAGACGTGCGAGCCGCGGCATCCGCTGCCCCCACAACTCGCCGTGGCGCCTGGGCCGAATCTGACCGCGTGGTCTCCGTCTCAGGGTCGAGTTCAGCGATGCCCTTGCCCCCCGACTTAGGCGGACCGCGAGGACCGAGCTGGGCTCTGCAGTAGCGTTCGTCAGGGGCGTAGCGAATCTGGTACGTATTCCCGAACGAAACACGATTCTTTCGGCCGTGCCCGCTACCCTTACCCAACCATGCCCCCAACCACGTCGCGCACCAAGTCTACCGCGCTGACCACCGACACGATTCAAGAGGCTAAGTTCGTGCCCACCCCGTCTACCCTGGACTTCCGATCAGAGCCGCACCGCTTCATCCGCGTGCGCGGGGCGCGCGAGCACAACCTCAAGGACATCTCCTTCGAGATGCCCCGCGACAAGATGATCGTGATGACCGGGCTCTCCGGCAGCGGCAAGAGTTCGCTCGCGTTCGACACGATTTTCGCCGAGGGGCAGCGCAAGTACATGGAGTCCCTCTCCGCGTACGCACGCCAGTTCCTCGACCAGTTGAAGAAGCCCGACGTTGATGAAGTCGAGGGCATCCCGCCCACGATCGCCATCGAGCAGCGATCCGCCAGCGGCAACCCGCGATCCACCGTCGCGACCACCACCGAGATCTACGACTACCTGCGGCTGCTCTTCGCCCGTTGCGGCCACCCGTACTCCTGGGCCGTCACCAAGACCAGGAAAGACGGCACCGTCACCGAACGCAGCGGCACGCCCATCACCGCCACCAGCAGCACCCAGGTCGTTGACGCCGTGCTCGCCACCCCGTCCACGGGCGGTCAGCAGCGCATCATGGTGCTCGCCCCCGTCGTCCGTGGCAAGAAGGGCTTCCACCGCGACGTCTTGGAAGACCTCTCACAGCAAGGCTGGAACCGCGCCCGGGTGAACGGCAAGCTCGTTGATCTGCGTGAAGCGCTCAAGGAGCCCGGCGAGAACCCGCTCGGTCTTGGCCGCCACGAGAAGCACACGATCGACGCGGTTGTCGATCGACTCGCGATCGCCCACGACGCCCGCCAGCGACTGGCCGAGAGCATCGAAGCGGCTCTGCGTCTCGCCGAAGGTCTTGTGGTCGTGAGTTTCGAGCAGGGCGAGGGTGCTCAGGCCACGTGGAAGGACAAGTCTTTCAGCACCAAGTTCGCCGACCCCGAGCACCCCGAAGTGGCGCTGGAGGAACTTGCCCCACGCACGTTCTCCTTCAACTCCCCGTTCGGCGCATGCCCCACCTGCAACGGCCTGGGCACGCTCCTGGAACTGGATGAAGTCCTGGTCTGCCCGGACCACCAGAAGTCCTTGCGCGAGGGAGCCATCGAGGCGTACGCCAAGAACATGAACGTGCGGGCCTGGTTTACCCGCGCGCTCAAGCGTTTCTGCCGCGCGTACGGCGTGGACTTTGAATCACCGCTCTCCTCCCTCGCCAAGGAAAAGCTCCGCATCCTCATGCACGGAGCCTCCGCGGAGGAGGCCAAGGCCGCGAAGTACAAGTGGGAGGGGGTCATCCCCGAACTCACCAACTGGTGGCGATCCACCGACAACCCCTCCGTGAAGGAGTGGCTTGCTCAGTTCATGAGCAGCACGCCCTGCCAGACCTGCCGCGGCGACCGTCTTCGCATCGAAGCCCTCCACGTGCTGATCGAAAGCACCCACGCCGTGGACCTGAAGCGGTTCGCCTCGGGCACCGTCATCGGACGCCCGAAGTACGACGGGACTGTGATCAACATCTCCGAGTTCTCTCGCCTCACCATCACCGAGGCGGTCGCGTATGTGAAGGGCCTCAAGCTCGGCCAGGAGCACGCGATCATCGCCGAGCCGATCCTCAAGGAGATCAACAACCGCTTGCGGTTCCTCGCCGGCGTGGGTTTGGAGTATCTCTCTCTGGACCGCAAGACCGCGACGCTCAGTGGCGGCGAGGCCCAGCGCATCCGCCTCGCCAGCCAGGTCGGGAGCGGCCTGGTCGGCGCTTGCTACGTTCTCGATGAGCCCACCATAGGCCTGCACCAGCGCGATAACGACCGCCTCATCGCGACTCTGCGTCACCTGACCGACATCGGCAACACGGTCATCGTCGTTGAGCACGACGAGGACGTCATCCGCAACGCCGATTACGTCGTCGACGTGGGCCCCGGCCCGGGCATCCACGGCGGACGCATCGTCGCCCAGGGCACCGTCGAGGAAATCTGTGCGAACCCCGACTCGCTGACCGGCGACTACCTCTCGGGCCGCAAACGCATCGACGTCCCCCGCCAGCGGCGCAAGGTGTCGGAAAAGAACGCGATCATCGTGAAGGGCGCCGAGGAGAACAACCTCAAGAAGGTCGATGCCGCGTTCCCGCTCGGCGGCATGATCTGCGTCACCGGCGTCTCCGGCTCGGGCAAGAGCACCCTGGTGAACGACATCCTGCTCGCTGCGACGCGTCAGCACCTGCTGGGGCAACGCGTGAAGCCTGGCAAGCATCAGAGCGTGAAATGGCCCCGCATGCTCGACCGCGTGATCGAGGTCGACCAGAGCCCCATCGGCCGTACTCCGCGCAGCAACCCGGCCACGTACGTGGGTTTCTTCGACGAGATCCGCAAGGTCTTCGTCCAGACCAAGGAATCCAAAATCCGCGGCTACAAGCCCGGGCGATTCTCCTTCAATGTCCGCGCCGAGGCCGGCGGCGGCCGCTGCGAAGTCTGCCAGGGTCAGGGCCTCAAGAAGATCGAGATGCACTTCCTGCCCGACGTCTATGTCGAGTGCGAAGTCTGCCGCGGCAAGCGGTACAACCGCGAAACCCTCGAAGTCCTGTACCGCGGCAAGAGCATCGCCGACGTGTTGAGCATGACCATCGAGAACGCGCTCGAGTTCTTCGCCAATCACCCCAAGATCGAGAGATTCCTCCAGTGCCTCCACGAGGTGGGCCTGGATTACGTGCAGTTGGGCCAGCCCAGCACGCAGCTTTCCGGCGGCGAGGCCCAACGCATCAAACTGGCCACCGAACTTGGCAAGGGGTCGCTCGCAGGGACGTCTCCAGGGGGACGTGACAGCGACGATTCAGATTCTGATGCAGACGAGCCCGAACCCAAGCGCCGCGCCGCGCCGGCGATCACGCCGACCGGCGCGTACGGCCACACGCTCTACGTGCTCGACGAACCCACCACCGGCCTGCACTTCGAGGACATCCGAAAGCTCATCGGCGTGATGAACCGCCTCGCCGACGCAGGCAATACCCTGGTCGTCATCGAGCACAACCTCGATGTCATCAAGTGCGCCGACTGGATCATCGATCTGGGCCCCGAAGGCGGCGAGGGCGGCGGGCGCATCATCGCCGCGGGCACGCCCGAGCAGGTCGCCAAGGTCGACAAGAGCCACACCGGCCGCTACCTGCGCCGGGTGCTGGGCTAGCCCGCCCCCGAGCCCGCGGCGGCTCTAGACTCTCCCCCGGAGAACCCTTATGCCCAGAGTGACCCGAGCCTCGCTCATCCAATGTGCCAACCCCCTGCCTGATCACACCGACCTCCACAAGGTCAAGCAGGCGATGATCGACAAGCACATCCCGCTCATCCGGCAGGCCGCGGAGGCGGGCGCGAATGTGTGCTGTCTGCAGGAGATTTTCTACGGCCCGTACTTCTGCGCGGAGCAGCACGTCCGCTGGTACGACACCGCTGAGCCGATCCCGGACGGTCCCACGATCCGCCTGATGCAGGATCTGGCCAAGAAGCACAACATGGTCATGATTGTGCCCATCTACGAGCTCGACATGACCGGCGTGTACTACAACACCGCCGCGGTGATCGACGAAAAGGGCACGTATCTCGGCAAGTATCGCAAGCACCACATCCCGCACTGCCACCCCGGATTCTGGGAGAAGTTCTACTTCAAGCCCGGCAACCTCGGCTACCCGGTCTTCCAGACCCGCTTCGGCCGCATCGGCGTGTACATCTGCTACGACCGCCACTTTCCCGAGGGAGCTCGAGAGCTCGGACTGAACGGCGCCGAAATCGTCTTTAATCCTTCGGCCACCGTCGCCGGCCTCTCCGAGTACCTCTGGAAGCTCGAGCAGCCCGCGCACGCTGTCGCCAACCAGTACTTCGTCGGCGCGATCAACCGTGTGGGCCGCGAAGGTCCCTGGAACATAGGCGACTTCTACGGTCAGTCTTACTTCTGCAACCCCCGCGGCCAGATCACTCACATCGCCAGCCGCGACAAGGACGAAGTCGTCATCGCCGACCTCGACCTGGACCTGATCCAGGAAGTCCGCAACGTCTGGCAGTTCTACCGCGACCGCCGGCCCGAGTCGTACACCCAGATCGCCAAGACGCTGGGCTGAGGCGACACGGAACTCGCGGCGGTCGCGGCACTCCGTTCACGACTCGCGCTCGGTCATTGGTTCTGCGGGCCGGGATTCTGGTACAGCCCGGGTTCTTGGTACGTACCCCGCTCGCTCTCCGGTTTGATGGTCTCCACAGGCGCGCCGTGCCGCCGCATCCACGCGTCGTTGCGGACCGCCTCGACGCGCCAGGAGACCTTGGCGCCCGCTATTCCGCCGGCGATCCCGAACGAGCACCGCGGCGCGGGCTTACCCGGCTGTGCCGCGGCGGCCGCCGCGAGCGTTGATTCGTCAATTTCCCGGGAAACATGAAGCAGGGGCATCGGAGCGCCCACTGGTGTGAGCGTGTAGCTTGGGTTCGTGTTGATCCTGCCGAAGTAAGTCGGCAACTCGATCACAGCCTCGCCCCGTTCATCGAGCACCGCGGTGCCCCGGTAGAAGTTGATCACCTCATCGCTCTCGGCCGAGTAGTGAATCAGGTACCGATTCGCGGGGTCTTCCGGGTGATCGATGCGGAAGGACTTGGTGCCCGACGCTCCCAAACGCCCGCTGGCGAAGACGCCGTACCCGGAACCCGGACCGTTCGCCCCGTACACGCCGTAGCCGGCCGCGCTGTTCACGAACCCCTCAACACCCATGGTGCTCCCGGAACTCGCCAGGCCCCAGCCTGAAAGGCCCCGCCCGGACGAGCTGGCGCTTTCGCCGTACACGCCGTACGCGAAACCCGTCGTCGCCGAGGCCTGACCGTACAGCGCCGTGCCCGAGGTGCTCGCTACTCGGCCCTCTACCCCGCGCGTGCTGCCGCTCGCCGCGGTCGCTTCACCCAGCACGCCCCGCCCCGAGCTGCTCGCGGCCAGTCCGTGGACGCCGTACGTAGAGCCCGACGCGGTGTTGTTCACTCCGTACACCCCGCGGCCATCGGGACTTTGAGATTCGCCCCACACGCCATAGGTAGACCCGCTGACGGCGGTGGCCAACCCGTGAACTCCGCGGCCGCTCGCACTGGCGCTCTCGCCACGCACGCCATACGTGGTGCCCGTCGCGGCGATCACGGCTCCCATGACGCCCGTGGCCGAGGTGGAAGCACCCGCGCCCATCACCCCCGTGGTTGAGCCCGTCGTCGACCATGTGTATCCGTACACGCCGATTCCGGACTGGGAATAGCAGTCGGAGCGGATGCCGAACCCGCCGGTTTGCCATGCCGTCGACATGGCGTAGATCGCGTATCCGCCCGGTGTATCGCTGATCGCCCACAAGCCCAGCCCGCCGCTGCCGCTGGTCGCCGCGTTCCGAGCGAACACGCCGATCCCGTTCGGAGACACGGTCGTGCCGGAGAGCCCGTATGGCTGGCCCGACGTGCTCGTGGATTCCCCGTACACGCCGATCCCATCCGGGCTGCTCGCGACGCCGTGCACCCCAACTGTGTCGCCGGTAGCGGAGGTGGAGACACCGATCACGCCTGTGGAGTATTGATCACCGGAACTGTTCTCGCCGCGGATGATGTGCGTCGAACTCGTGCCGGACAGCGTGAGCGGCGTTGGCACACTCCGAAGGAATGCGGATGAGTGCAGGCCGTCCAGCAGGTCCGCGTTCAAGTTGGTGACCAATCCCGTCGCGTTCACGGCGAAAGGTGTTCCCGCCGCGGCAAATGCGGGGGGCGCGGAAAAGGTCTTGGCTCCGGTGAACGACTGCGCTCCGGTCAGCAGCGCGACGTTGCCCGAAAGGCGAGCGTCCGGCAGCGTGCCGCTGGCGAGGTTGGCGGCATTGAGCGCGGTAAGCCCCGCGCCGGAGCCGGAAAATGCGTTGCCGGCATTGTTCAGTGTCAAGGCGCTTGAATAGGTGCCGCCGAGCCGCGAGCTTGGGATCGTGCCGCTCGACAGGTTCGCCGCGTTGGTGTAGAACGCCGCGTCTTGGCCGTTGAGCGCTGAGGCGTTCCCTGCGCTCATCGAGTACACCGCATTCGGAGCGTTCGTGAGGCGCAGCCGCGGAGTGAGGATGACGTACCCCGTGACGTTCGCGCAGCTGTCCAGGCCCGTATCGGCACGCACGTCAATTTGAAGATACCGATCCTGACCGGTAAAGACCGCGCCAAAGTCCAACTGCACGGTGAACCTGCCGTCGGCGACCATGATGTTCTCGCCGCACAAAATCGAACCGATCGGAAATCCGCCCGTCGGCGTGTCGTAGAGTCGGAACCGCATGTCGTACGGTCCCGTTGGGTATGCGCCTGCGTCGCGCAACTCCCCTTGGAACGTGATGGCGGTGCCCAGGGGCGCGGCGAACGCACGCCCGAAATGTCCGGTGGTTGTCAGACAGGACGCCGCGAGAACCCACACCGTTACGAATGGGCGTATGTTCCGCATGGCAAACTCCTCCGGCCGAAATCGCCGTGGACGCCGCGGAGACGAACACACGCTCCGCGAACGGCTCGCGATGGCCGTTTACCAATTATACGAGCTTTAAACGATGCGACGTTCAACCGGTGGCATTCGCCCGATTTCCAGACAATGCAGTCACTCTGGGCCGACGCAGAAAGCACGATTCATCGGGCCACGCAACGGCGACCGTTTGTCCGAGTGGGGCACCTCAAGCGTGAAGGACCATCGGTGACATCTACGTTTCACCCCTTTGGCAAGCCGGAGGATTTAAAACTGCCCCATCAAGGGCAGACAACTCCCGGGCCTCTCAGGGGCCCCGGCCTTCATTCACTGCAATAAAAGCGTTCGTCCGACGTTCGCTGTAGGTACCCCAAAGCCGTCTGTTCATATTGCACACCGCGCCCGGGCGGAATAACACCATGCCGAATCGTCTCATCACGTTGCTTCTGACTATTGCGGTAGGGCTCTCGCACTTCGCTTCGGCGGCAACGTCCCCCAATGCGCCCGTCACGCACGCGGAGGACGCTGAACCAAAGGTCAAGCCGAACTTCATCTTTATTCTCGGCGAGGGCCACGGCTGGTCCAGTACTTCGGTGCAGATGGACGACCGCGTGCCGAACTCACGCCAAGCCGCGGGTCTCACTCCGAGTCTGGAGAAACTCGCCTCGGAAGGCATGCGTCTCAGCGACTTCTACGCGACGTGCCCGCGGTGTACACCATCCCGCGCGAGCTTCTGCACCGGCATCAGCCCGGCCAAACTCCACATGACGTACGTGAACGACAAGGGCGTTCAGCGTGACGGGCCCCGCGGCGGTGGCAAACAGGCCCAAAGGGACGCCGGCGGTGCTCCCGCCGACGATGCTTCCGCATCCACGTACCGCCTGCTGGCCCCCCAGACCGACATGGAACTCCCCGCCGAAGTCAAGACCACCGGTGATGTGCTGCGCTCCGCGGGCTACGCGACCGCACACTTCGGCAAGTGGCACGTTGGGCGCGCAAGCCCATCCAAGCACGGTTTCGACGAGACCGATGGTCCCAACACAAACGTCGGCCCCGGTCGCAACGCGACCCCAAACTCCGGCGAGTCGAAAGCGATCACCGACAAAGGGTTGGCGTTTATCGAGACCCAGGTCAAGGCCGGCAAGCCCTTCTTCCTCCAACTCTCCCATTACGGAGCCGGGACTGAAGAGGAAGTCACGCCCGAATCGCTCGCCGAGGTGCGAAGGCTCCAGCCCGAACTCAAAGCCAAAGCACTCGCTTTCGCCGCGGGTATGCGCGACATGGACAACGCCATCGGCCGCATCATGAACCGCGTCGCCGAGCTGGGTATCGCCGATCGCACGTACGTCATCTTCAGCACTGATCATGGAACCCCCGGCGGTGGTGGTGGGGGGGGCCGTGGTGGCGATGCCAACGCTCCGCTCAGCCGCGGCAAGGGCAGCGTGCAGGAGGGCGGCGTGCGCATCCCGTTCATCGTGCGAGGTCCGGGCATCAAGCCCGGCACCTTCAGCCACGAGCGGGCCACCGGCATGGACCTGCTCCCCACGCTCGCCGACCTCGCGGGCACGCCGATCGCCGTCGACCCGCGCCACAAGGACGACAAGAACGTGATCGAAGGCGGGAGCCTCGTACCCATCTTCAAGAGTGGCGGCGCAGCGGCCCGCGTATCGCGCCCTCGCGAAGAAATCGTCATCCACTTCCCGCACTACGACCTGAACAACGGCGGCCCCGCGTCTTCGATCTACCTCGGCCAGTACAAACTCCTCCGCGTTGACGAGTCCGGCAAACGGATGCTCTTCGACATGTCCAAGGATTTGCAGGAACAGAACGATCTCGCCGCGGCGATGCCCGACAAGGTCAATGACCTTGAGTCCAGGCTCGACGCCTACCTCGTCGCCGTGCACGCCCAGCGCGCCACTCCGAATCCCGAGTTCAAGAACGACGCGACGCCCGCGGCGACACCAGCCAAGAAAAAAAGCGGCAAAGGCGGTTGATGATGCCATCTCCATCCAGATGATCCCATGTGTCCAAACGTACTGCGGAAATCTCTACCCATGCCAGTCTCCTGCTTTCGGTTCAATCTCCCGATGTTCGCCACTTCCGTCGCGGTCTTGCTCTGTGCCGCGCCGCTCCTGGGCCTCACGGAGCAGCCGGGCACCGGCGGCCGTCGCGGGGGACAACAGCAGCCCGAACCCGGCAAGGGCGGCCGCGGCATGCTCGCGCAGATGTCCACGTTCCAGACCGAAGTCCCGGCTCATCCCTTCGATGTTGTGCTGGTGAATCCGACTGAAACGTCAATCACCGCGAGCATCATCGCTTCCGTCGATTCCGAGGGGTTTATTGAGTTCGGCGAGGCTTCGGATGGTCCCTCCCGATCCACGCCGCACCAGAATCTGCGAGCCGGTGAACCCGCTCTGTTCGTGCTGAACAACCTCCGCCCTGACACGGCCTATCGCTACACCTGGAGACATCGATCGCACGCCACGCCCCCCGCCGGCCAGTTTGATGCAAGCCCCGAGTACACATTCCGCACGCGCCGCGCCCGCGGCGGTTCATTCGCCTTTACCGTCCAGGCCGATTCCCACCTGGACCCCAACATGACCCCCGCCGTCTATCAACGTGCACTGGCCAACGCCCTCGCGGACAAGCCGGATTTCCACATCGACCTCGGCGACACGTTCATGACCGACAAACGCCGGGATTTTCATGACGCGATTCCGCAGTACGTCGCCCAGCGCTATTACTTCGGCCAGCTCTGCCACTCCGCACCGCTGTTCATGGTGCTTGGAAACCACGACGGCGAGTTCGGCCACGCCGGATTCGGTCCCGATCAAATGGCGGGTTGGTCGTTCACGCAGAGAACTCGCTACTTCCCTCCGCCCGCCATCGAAGCGAGGGGCATGTACAGCGGCCGCACATCACGCAGCAACGGACCGGATGCCACCGGCGCCAACTACTACGCGTTCGAGTGGGGCGATGCACTGATCGCCGTGCTTGACCCGTTCTCGTCCACACGCTCGCGAATGCGGGGCGTTGGGGGCGTTGGGGGCGTTGGGGGTGGTGGGGGTGGTGGGGGAGCGGAGGCGGAGACAATGCTGACCGATCAGAGTTGGACACTCACGCTCGGCCGCGAGCAGTACGACTGGTTGGACTCCACGCTCGCCGCGTCCAAGGCGCCGTTCAAGTTCGCCTTCATCCATCATCTCGTCGGCGGTCGCGGCAAGTCATCTCGGGGCGGCGTTGAGTCCGCTCCCTATTTCGAGTGGGGCGGAAAGAACGCCGACGGATCCGACGGCTTCGCCGATCATCGCCCCGGTTGGCCCATGCCGATCCATCAGATGCTGGTGAAACGGGGTGTTTCCGCGGTGTTCCACGGGCACGATCATCTGTTCGTACACGCCCAACTGGACGGAATCGTGTACCAGTGCGTCCCGCAGCCCGGCAATGTCCGAGGCGGCACCCGCAGCGCCGAAGAATACGGATACAAGTCCGGAACGATCCTCGGCAGCCCCGGTCATCTCCGCGTCAGCGTCTCCGCGGATCAGGCCAGGGTTTCGTTCATCAGGTCCGCCGCGCAGGACGCTCCAACATCACGCCGCGCCGGCGACGAGGCCAACGGCGCCGTGATGAACGAGTACACCATGGTCGCGACCAAAGACCATAAATAGCCCAGAAACACGCTGGTCGTGATCGCTCACGCGGTTCTTCGTGTGCACACCTATTTTCCGTACCGGCGCAGCTCGTCCAAAGTGAACCGACCGTATGGCCGATCGGCCGGCGTCGCAAACTGATGCTTGGACATCGCCGGTCCGCAGAACACCTCGTTGCCCTGACGCAGCACATGCACCGTGACGCCCTCGATCGGCGTGTTCACACGCTTGAGTGTTACGGCCAACCCGTCGTAGCCGCTCAGATGCGTCCCGGTCGGCAACTCGGCATCGAACGTAGCCGCCGCAAACGGCAGCATCTTCTCGCCGTCACGCAACCACGAGAGCGCGAACAACGCGACACAGATCGGGCCCATCAGCCCGTGCGTCATGGCCGGCGGCAGCACAGTGTCGCCGGCACGCAGTTCCATGTCGCCGCCGGGGGTGATGCCGACGGCTAGCGGCGGCAGCGCATATCCGCCACCGTTCTCGCGGTGCATGTATAACGCCGCCCCGATTCTGCCTTCTTTGCGGATCAGCCACAACCCTCGCGGATACTCGGGCGGTGCCGCCCCCCGGGCGCTCTCGACGGCCCTGGCCTCCATCGCGGAGAACTCGAAGAACAGATTGTTGGTCGGGATCTCTCCCAGCGAGGCTCCCTTGAAATCCGTCACGCTCACACGTTCCGGCAACGCATCCAGGAGCAGCGGCAGATTCCACCGATTCCCGTGTGTGGACGGGAGCAGCGCCATCAGCGCGGCTTCCAGCAGGATCACGGGCGCGTTTTCAAGCTGCTCCACCGTCCGTTGGGGAGCCTGCCCATCACGCATCGCCTCCAGCATCGCGTTGCGTGCCAGTGTCGGCGACGTCAGCGAGATCCTTCCCAGCACATCGTTCACCTCCGCCTGATTGCTCGGCACGTACTGCGCCACGGGCAGCGGACGATCCAGCCGCACTTCGCCACCGGCCGACACGGTTGGTCCCAACGGAAGATTGCAGAAGATCCTGTACCATGGGTCTCGCGCGGGCGGCGGAAAAATGTCGCTCGTCGTCGAGTTGAGCCGGGTAGCGCCCGTCATCGGCCACGCCACCCGCAGCGGTGGGCACGCGTAGAGCTCCGCGAGGTTCCCGTCAGCGCTGGAAGCGTGCAGCAGGCACGCCCGCTGCGCCGCCATCCGCGTTGAGGCTGTGATCAACGCGGGCGCATGCTCGGCAATGTCTATCAGCACGCCGTGATCGAGCGAACTTCCCTGGGTCCATACAGGCACATCGAACACATACAGCCACGCGGGCTCCTTCGTCCACGGTTCGTACTTCCAGAACCCCAACTCGATCATCACATCGTGAGCCGGGTCAGGCGTGTCGCCCGTCCCCATGCCGATCTTGACCGGCACCGGTTTCATCTCGTGCAGAGCAAACCAGAGCGCCGATTCGATGTCGTGCGTGACGTCCAGGTAGCTCGAGTCCCCGCCGTAGTGCTGCGCGATCGCGTGAACCCAGTACGCCAGCATGTCCAGCGTCGAGGGCTCCAACCTTGCCGCCGCCGCTTGCACGTCGGGCTCGAACTTCGACACCAGCATCGCGTGCCGATGCCACAAGCTCCAGTACTCTCTTGTGCGACGGCGGATGCCGCTGGGGATCATCTTGCCAAAGTCGTGTGTTTGCCCGCGGAACACTCGCCGCAGCCCCGGCTTTGGCGGGGGGAGGGCCGCCAAGTGCGCTTTGAGTTCCGCGAGAGAACTGAACACCCGATCCTGAGGCATTGGTATTCCCTCCATCCTTGTCGTCGAGCCTTCGGCACCTGCCGCCAGTCCCACGGGCCACCGGGACGAGATTGAGCATCCCGAGACGACCCGCAACGGAGCCACTGTACACCGAAGCACGTCAGGCGGAATCTGGTTGCTGTTGCTTCAAGACCCTGGTCGCAGCGGTTCGGCCCGGCCGGTTCAGTCGCTGGATGTGGGCGAAGACGGTGGAATGCTCTACTTCGCCGCAGCGCCGTGTGCGTGAGGCTGGTTCCGATCGGGACGCACGATCGCCGTGGCAAGTCCCACCGCCCCCAGAGCCCGGATCGTCAGGTAGGTCACGTCCAACTCCCACCACCGGTGCCCGTGCGCCGCGGAGCACTGATCGCCGTGATGGTTGTTGTGCCACCCCTCACCGTTGGAGATGAGCGCGACGAACCAGTTGTTCCGGCTGTTCTCGCCCGTTTCCTTGAACGTTTGATAGCCCCACATATGGCTGAGGGAGTTCACGCTCCAGGTGATGTGCCACACCAGCACCGTCCGGACGATGACGCCCCACACGACGATGCTCGCGGCAAACCGCCACGCCGCGGGCCATGTCCCTTCCAGCAGATAGCCCGCGGCCAGCGCCACCGCCGCGATCAGCACCGCGTGCGCGACGTACACCCAGAACCACCGCAGTCGCCGTTCGAGAGCGAGATAGAACGGCTGCGACACCAAGTCACGCGAGTAACGCTGCAGCAAGTGAAAGTTGTCAGTCTCGCGGTTCTCGAGCATCAGCCAGCCGCAGTGCCCCCAGATGAACGCCACCAGCGGGCTGTGCGGGTCGGGACGCTCGTCAGATTGCTGGTGGTGCTTTCGGTGAATCGCGACCCATCTGGCGGGGCCTTCCTGCAGGCAGCACACGCCCAGGATTGCCGCGAAGTGCTCCACCCACCGTGGACACTTGAAACTCCGGTGCGTCAGAAGCCTGTGAAACCCCAGGTTCACGCCCAGCGTGCCGAACACGTACAGGCCCAGCACGCACATCACCAGCCCCGTCCACGTGAACAGCCACGGCATGAACGCGAGCATTGCGAGCAGATGCATGAGCACGATGCTGACCGAGTAACTCCACCGGACCCGTAGCCCGGTCACCGCGGCGGGCAGGGGCAAGCGCTCCGTCCGCGCTGTCGGAGCAGTAAGTTCCGAGTGAATCGGCGAAGTTGAGGATTGTGTTGTAACTCTGGGCTTTCGGTTGAGCGTGGTAGACCTGGACTCTCAAGCATAGGTCCGGGCGGTCCCGCCCGCCTCGGGACTGGTCAAGTCCTCGCACCTCGCAAAACGCGAACCGGGCGTACTCTCCGCCCAACTCATGCTGCACCGCATACTCATCGCGCTCCTCCTGATCGCCGCACCGACGTTCGCCCAGGAGGCGCCTCCGGCCGCCGCGCCCTCCACTCCGGGCGCAAAGACGCAGGGTCCCAAGAGCGACTCCTTCCGAATCGTCTTCGACGCCGACAAGATCTCCAGGCCGTACTCCGGCCGCGTGTATGTTGCGTTCAGCAGTCGTCCCAGCGGCGAACCCCGTCGCGGCATGCAGGATTGGTTCAATCCCGGCCAGGTTCTGTCCCTCGATGTCACCGGCATTGAACCCGGCGGCCACGTGGATATCTCCGCCGCGACGCCGCACCTCCTCGCCTTCCCCAAGCAGCCCGCCGAGATTCCTTCCGGCAACTGCCGAGTGCAGGCCGTCGCGCGTGTCAATCCCGACAGCCCCAAGCCCGGCATGGGCGCGGGTGACCTCTACTCCGAAGCCGTGGAAATCGACTTCGCGCCGGGCGGTACGGGCCCCACAGAACTGCACCTCACAAAGGTCGTCGGCCAGAAGTCCCCGAAGGACAATGATCAAGTCAGGTACTTCGAGATGGTCAGCCCCAAGCTCTCGCAGTTCGCGGGCCGAACGGTGACCGTCAAAGCGGGCGTGTTTCTGCCCAAAGACTGGAAAGATGACGCCGCGGCGTCCTACCCGACACTCTGGTTCATCGGCGGCTTCGGTTCCGATCACACCACCATCGCCTACCTGGGTATGGCCCTCGCCACCATTCCCGGCGGCGAAAACGTCATGATCGTCTGCCCCGATCCCACTTGCTACCGAGGTCACAGCGTCTTCGCCGACTCCGCCAACAACGGTCCCTGGGGAGCAATGCTCACGCAGGAACTCATCCCCGCCGTCGAGCAGAAGTTCCATGGCGCCCAATCATCCGCGAATCGCTTCGTCTCGGGAATGTCCAGCGGCGGGTGGAGCAGCCTCTGGTTGCAGATCACCTACCCCGATCAGTTTGCCCGGTGCTGGTCCTTCTGCCCCGACCCGGTCGATTTCCGCGACTTCCAGAAGATCGACCTGTACGCGCCCGGCGAGAACATGTACCGCGACGGCAAGGGTGAACGCCGCGGCCTCGCCCGCGGCCGAACCGGTGACGACATCAGCATCTACTACGACACCTTCGTCGCGCAGGAAACCGCCCTGGGCCCCGGTGGGCAGATCCATTCGTTCGAAGCCGTCTTCAGCCCCCGGGGCGACAACAACGAGCCCGTGCCGCTCTTCGACCGTGCGAGCGGCGCGATCGACCCCAAAGTCGCCAAGGCGTGGGAGGCGTACGACATCCGTCTCGTTCTGGAACGCAACTGGGCCACATTGGGCCCCAAACTCGCGGGCAAGATCAACATCATCGCCGGCGGAAGAGATACGTTCTACCTGGAAGGGGCGGTGAAACTGCTCAGCGAATCGCTCACGAAACTCGGCAGCGACGCCAAGGTGACGATCGTTCCCGGAATGCCCCACCAGATGCACTCCCCGTCGATGCAGGAGATGATGGGCGCGATCGGCGCCGCCAAGTGACTCGCCAACGCCCCCGAGAGGACTCGAACCTCTGACCGACGGATTAGAAATCCGTTGCTCTATCCAACTGAGCTACGAGGGCAATGCCCAAGTATACGGAAGTTCCACAACGACGCCCGGCGCACGCCCCGATCAACACCGGGATCCAACGCTGTCCAATCCGCCGTGAGCGCGCGATGCCCGAGTTCCCCTCGGCTCCGACTGGCCCCTTCGCCGACCTATGACTACGCCCGCCCCAGCGCCCGCTTCACCGCGATCACCCCATCGATCATCGCCCCGATTTCCTTTGCCGACATCGTGATCCCGGTGATCTTGCTGTACGGTTCGCGTGCCGTGACGCACGACACCCATCCATTTCCGATCGACCACCACGAGGCGTGCTCCGCCTGCGCCATGATCGTCTCGCACGCCCTTGGTGTGAAGATCGCGTCGACGGACGCCCGATCCCCATCTGATACCGAGTACGCCCCGTGAAACATGGATGAACCTTGGTGGTCCGCCGTCGTCGCGGTTCGCAAGCGTCCGATTCCGCGAAGCACAAGTATGCACGCCTGCGGAATCCCGACAATCAACGCGCACCATTCCAGCATCGGACCAGCCCACGCCACCATCGGACTGTGCATGTTGCGCTCGATGGCCGACCCGAGCACCCACAACAGGATCGCCGCGATCAGCCACCAGTATGCTTGTCCTTTCACGCGTGAGGCGCGGCCCGGATGGAGAATCACCACCGGGCCCCGCCGCGAGTCGTCTCGCACGGCGACCACGCTCCCGCACGCACGTGTCACCATGAACACCGCGATCTCCTCCCCGTTCCGGGATCCGTGGCCCACCCAGGGCAGTCTGAGACGCCGAGCAGCTTCGTCCATTCTGGCGCCTCCGTCGCGGATCCACGCCATGTCGGTGAGTTGCCAGGCAGTCTCGGAGTCCGGCTTCTCGATGTACGCCAGGCCAAGCCCTGCCATCGACGCGTTCAGTCCGGACACGCCCGCGCCGCACCCTCGGTTCGCCAACATCGCGAACACCAGGGACGCAACCACGCACGGCAGAATTGCAATCCCAAGAACCAGCCGCCACCCTTCCATCTTCAAATCCGGTTGGTGGGTCGCGACGATCGGGATCAGGATCGCGACGCTGGCCAAAGCGGACGCCGCGGCCCACCGAAGCCATCTGCGATTCGTATTCCCTTGTGTCATCTCCATGGAAGCTCTCCACTTTGCCCTGCCGTTGTTGAGCACGACGAGGTCTGTGCGACAGTTCGCGTTCTCACCGCGAATCTGACAGTCCCGCCTGTTGCATTGCACAAGCCGCAGAGGGCGTCGCTCCGCCATCCGGTGGCGGCGTGCAATCCGAGATTTCGTCCGATCTTGGAACCTCTCACCATTCAGAAGTTGGCATGCCTCCGCGCGTCATTCACCCGGTCCGTGCTCATCGAACCCCGTTGGCGGCCTCCAAAATCGCTTTTCCACCTCAAGGTCCGAATAACCTGCCTGTGCCTGCCCGATGCTGATGACCAAAACTCCATCCAGCCCCCCCGATCCGGTCCGCCCAGCCCCTTCCAAAGTCCCAGTTCCCGACGCTCGACGCTTCGGTATTCTGCAACTCTCCGCAACCCAGCACCGTACTCATCCGGTAGACCCTCCCGAGCGCTTCAAGAATCGTGGGTGCGTGGAACACCCGCGTGTGCTCGGAGGCTTCGTGGGGTGCGGAGCACGGACGATGAGCACCGGGATGTCGAAATCCAAGGAACTGCGTCTCATCCGCCGCGCGGCGTGTGGGGACGCCGACGCCGCGACAATGCTGATCCGAACCCATCAATCCTCGGTCTTCGCGTACATCCGCCGCATGAGCGGGCGTGATGAGGTCGCCGAGGATGTGGCTCAGGAGGCATTCACGCGGGTGCTGGTCCATCTGGATCGGTTCGATAGCAAGTACCGATTCTCAACGTGGCTCTTCACGATCGCCCGCCGTATCTACCTCAACATGGTGGAGAAGAAGAAGCCCGTCTGCGACTGCGACCGGCTCTCCAACACGGTCTGGGCCGGCAGCGGGGTGGGAGAGAACATCGAGGAACTGGAATCGCTGGAAGGCGAGAAGGCCATCCTCGACCGCGCGCTCAAATCTCTCACCCAGGATCAGCGGGAAGTTCTGGTCCTGTTCCATCAGCACGAGTGGCCCATCTGGCAGATCGCCGATCAGATGGGAATTCCCGAAGGCACAGTCAAAAGTCATCTGTTCCGGGGCCGCGTCAAACTGCGTGATGAGTTCCTCCGCCTGGAGAGTGAAGCTCGCGCCAAGGCTTCCGACAAGTGCGGGGCCGCGCGCTTTCTCCGCGAGTCACCCGCCGCGACGGAATCCCTCGTCGCCGCGGCACGCAACCCGGTCGAGCCGCCGTCCGTTCAGGTCGTCCGTGCCGCGGCCCCCAAAGCAGAATCACCGAAGGAGATCTGGTCGTGAAGCACCCTTCCTCCAACCCCGCGGATTCGTGGTTCGGGCGGCCCCCGCCCGACTTTGCACGACCGCCCGAGCCCCCGAATAACGAGCCGGCAACGCACTTTTCCGATGGGATTGTCAATGAATGTCTCAACCTCGAGTCCGAGGGCGAGCTTCACGAGGCGATGGCCCGGCTGCGCGCCGCAGCAAAGACCGATCCCGCGATCGCCGAGCGGTTCAACCGCACCCGCCGCGTGCTGACGCTGCTCGAAGACGCGCCCATCGGGCCGGATCTGACACACCGAGTGCTGTCGTCTGTCGACGAAAGGAGGCCCTTTCTGCCGCGCCACCGCCGCCGGCCCTTTCCGGCCTCACGCATCGTCGCGATGTCGGGAGTTCTGGCGGCTATCGCCGTGGCCTTTTTCGTGCATTCGCAGGCATCCGGGCCCGCGGTGCCCGCGTCGCCCGAGGCGGCCTTGACGGCAGATGCATCTTCGCCCGTGCGTGCGTTGTCCGAACACGTTTCCGGGTTGGGGCTCAAGATCGCATCACCCTCTCCCGCGGCGGCCGCTGATCCCGCGCTCACACTGGGCCCGAGCGCCGCTCAATACGGCTTCGCCAAGTGGAGTGCGGACGATCTGGGCGAACGCGTTCCTGGCGGCACGTACATTCGGTCCGGCGATGCGTCTAGGATTCATGAGCAGCCCATCGTCATCGCCGGCAGCATGGTGCCCGCGTCGAACGATTCCCCATCGCTGTTGGCGCCCTTTCCCGCCGTTTCGCTGAGCCACCGCCCGATCGAATCTTTCGACGATGCGATGCTCAAGGGCGGTCTTCGTGACTTCCTGATGCACCGCACCGATCCGTTCTTCCCGTCGCTCAACGCGCCCGCATCTGAACGGCCGATTCCGGCCCGCGGCACGCCGAAGCGCTGAGTTGTTTGGCCTTTAAATCCAGGCACCTGAACTTAACGCCGGCGGCGACGCGCCATGAGTCCGCACACGCCTAGCGCTGTCAGCCCGCCCGGGCCCGGCACGGTCTGGGATGTGACCATGACGTTGTCAATGCCCCAGGATTCGTCGTTCCGGCCTTGTAGCCCGCCATCCGCCCAGCGGATGTGCATCGCTTCGCCGTCGGGCACTGTGAAGTCCAGGGAAACTCGCCGGTAGATCGAGTCGTTCCACCGCTCGTCAAACCCAAGGTCGCGACCGCCGATGTCGGCCGCCCGGAATGACTGCCCGACTCCCGTGTGATTGCTGAACGTGTCGTTCATGAGCGAGCGACCGTTCACAGTCACCATCAGCCGGTCCTTGCCGTACCGCGTGTCGTTGCCGTCCCACGAGTCGATCGCATAAAAGTCAAACGTGACGGTGTATAGCGTGTAGTAGTAAGTCCCGCCCCCGCCGGAGCCGCCGCTGCCGCCGTCACCGCCCCCGCCTGTGCCCCCGCCGCCCGTGCCGCCCGTGGAGCCCGGAGGACGCGCCCGGAGCGTGAGCTCGGTGTACTCGCTCGAGTAGTTGCCGTTGAAGGTTGAGAATGAGGGGTACCACGATTCGAGCCGCGTGTTCGAGCTCCACTCGCTGCCGATCTCGCGGGCCTCGAACGAGTTCTGGTAGAGGATCCGGGACTGAGCGGTGGCCAGGTTCGAAGCAAGAAGGCCACCGGCAAGAGCGAGCAAAGCAACGGTTCTCATCTGTGTGTTTCTCCCTCGTCCGTCACCGACTTCCGTTCAGCGACGCGACACCCACAACATGCCACACGGCCGGCCAGAATCAAGTGAATCTGATCCCGCCGCCCCTCCGCAGGGCCGTTTGTAGCAGATTTTCCTTGTGTGAGGGGGCGATTTGCTGTAATATCGGAACCTGATCACCGATGTGGGGTGGTTTGGCGATTTCGTGGATTGGGTTCCGCGCACTCTCGTTGGCGCGGGCGAGGCTCGCCAATAGTCTCCAACCGAAAGGAACTCTTTATGAAGTCCTGTATGTGGTCGACGCACACTCGCTCCGCGCGCCGTGTCGCGGCGTTGGCATTGCTCGCCGGTGCGCCGTTAGGAGCAGCGGCTCAGATATCGTGCGTGCCCCAGTGTCCGCCCGATCAGCGCATCACCATCTGTTACGACGCCGGGCGTGACGACAACTTCGCGGGGCCGATCGATCCCCTCACGCCCCGACCGGCGGTCACCGCGACCCCTGTCGGCGGAACGTACACGGGCTTCGACGATCCGACCCCCAACAGGCTGGTGGGCCACACATTCAGGAATCTCCCGTGCGGCATCCAAACCGCCACGCTCACCATCACCATGAGGGCGTTGTGCGACATTTCCGAGAACGACACGCTGGGTCTCGGCAAGCCCACGCTGTGGGCCACATCCATCGCCGCGATCGCCCCGCCCTGGAGTTGCGGCCAGAACGCGACCATCACGCTCAACCTTGCCGCGTTGCCCGGCGGCGGCAACATCATCCCGGCGTTGAACGCGCTGCACTATCTAGACATGATCGTGCAGGACGACACGATGATCGATTCGGCCAAGCTCACCATCACCGTGTGTCCGTGCGACGGGCCGTACCGCGTCATCCACGCCGGCTACAAGGACAATCTCCTGCCGCTGCCGCTGGACCCGCCGCCCTACCTGCGACCTTCGCTCGCCGCGTTGCGCACCCTGCCGCCGTTCCTGTGGAACGGATTCGACAACTTCCAGGTCGACCGGGGAGTCGGTCATTCCTTCTCCGTACCTCCGGGCATCATCAGGGCCCACCTCTTTGTTCGCGCCAAGCCCATATCGGTGAGCGGCGGGGGCAGCGACAACGATGGCATTTCCTTTGAGCTCAAGAACCCTGGAGCACCAGCCGCGTTCTACCGCGGCTTCAACTACTCGTTCCTGCCGGTCAACGCCGGCACGTGGCACATGCCCAACAACGGCCCAACGACGCTCTTCTGGGATCTGCTCAACACGCCCCCGAGCGATTTCTCGTGCCCCAACTTCCTTGGCGCGATGGCCGATGGTCTGTTCGACGTCTACTCGCAGGACGACACCGCGATCGACTGGATGGACCTGAAGGTCTGGACCTGCCCCCCGCCGCGCTTTGATTGCGGCGTTCCGGTGAATGCGGTCGGCCAGGCGAGCTTGGACATCGCACCGATGAACACGGTGATCTCGAACATCGGCTCCGGCGGTTCCGACGGTATGAGGCTGGAGGTCGCCGACTCGACCGGATGGCACATCAAGCTCACTCCTGCCATGATCGATTCGCTCTCCACACCTTCCAAACTGCACCTGAGCGTGTCGGGGTCTGACACGGGCAGCGAGGACGGCTCCTCGATCGATTTCGCCAATCTTTGGATGCAGGCTCCCACCCCAGGCCACGTCGAAGTCACGGCCAACTTCCCCAACAGTGGCGACGGCGGCGCATACATCCAGATTCGAAGCGGCGGGCACGCGACGGGAACGGTGTATCTGCCCGAGTGCGAGCGGGTCATGCCCGAGGGCGATGGCACTGTGCTGGCGATCACGTTCGCGCCGGTGCCCGACGATCAGCCCGGTGTCGAGACCGATGCTTGGTGCGTCGATTACACGGCGCCCATGACATTCGTGCTCAGCACGGGACAGGTCGCGCAGGGTGACAGTTTCAAGATCATCCGGCCCGTGCCCGGCCGCGAGCGGATTGCGTATGCAACGGTGGGCGGCGAGGATCTCCCGTTGATCCGGTTGGTGGGGGTTGGCCCGCACCAGTTCGGCATCCCGCACCGTGCGCTCGGTGGGGCGACGCTCGAAACCGGACCCGGCACCATGACCCTCGCCAACCTTGGGGGCACGGGCCAGGACGGGGTTGAGGTTGACCTGGGCCACGCCGAAGCCGCCTCGTTCGAGTTCGACGGATCGTTGGGCGATGGAACAGACGAATGGCCGGTGGGAACGTCCATCACCGCCAGCTACACCGGCTCCCATGGTGGGAGCGGCGATCAGTACCTGGGCTACACAAGTGTGTCCAAGCTGCCCGATCGTCGGCATCGGATCACCGCCGATTACACCCCGGTGGGCGCCGATCTCAAGTTCATCCAAGTGCTGAGCAACGGTGAACTCGTGCGCGAGGTCGCCAACTTCCGCCCGCCGATCATCGACGTTGAACCTCTCTGCCCGCCCGAGTGCCTCGTCGCCGTCAACCCATCGGGGTGCGGCAAGGGCGCGGCGATCCTGGGCGCACAACGCACCGCCTGCGGGCGTTGGCATTGGCCGCGGCCCGTGCGGTTCTTGCTTGAGGACGGGCTTGTCATCGAGGGAGACGAGATCCGCATTCTCGCGCAGAACGCCAACGGGCCGTTCGATTACGTTTCGAGGATCGCGTTGACGACGACCGGGCTCGACACGCTCACGATCTCGGGGGAGACGGCCACGCCCGTCGGCGAAGGGTCGAACCCGTGCGTCGCGGACTTCAACCAGGACGGCGGCGTCGACGGCGCCGACGTTCAGGCGTTCTTCGCGGCGTGGGAAGACGGGCAGTCCATCGCGGACGTCAACCAGGATGGCGGCGTGGATGGTTCGGATGTCTCCATCTTCTTCGGGTTCTGGGAACTGGGATCTTGCTGATCTATTGACACGAACTGAATACGACACGGGCCGGCCGACGCCGGCCCGTGTTTTTTGACTGTAAACGCGGGTGTGCCCCTTCGATCTTGTCCCATTCTTAACAGATCCGGTGCAGATTTGCCGGAAGTGCCGGCGATAATTCGAGGCTTCGGAGCGGTGACCCGGGATGTTCCCGGCCCCGCCGACCCAAGCACTTTGGAGACTCTCATGCCCGGTGTCCTCACCTCTCGTATCGCGGCGTCCGTCGTGGCTTTCGCCAGCACGATCGCCGCGGCCCAGCAGACCATCAAACTCGACGGCTCCAGCACCGTCTTCCCAGTCAGCGAAGCCGTTGCTGAAGAGTTCCAGAAGGCCAACCCCGGCGCGAAGGTCACCGTCGGCAACTCCGGCACGGGCGGCGGATTCAAGAAGTTCGTGCGGGGAGAGATCGACATTTCCGACGCTTCGCGTCCCATCCAGGCCAAGGAGATGGAAGAAGCCAAGAAGAACGGCATCGAGTACATCGAACTGCCCGTCGCCTTCGATGCGCTCACCGTGATGGTGAACCCCAAGAACGCCGGCGTCAAGGAGTTCACCATCGCTCAGCTCAAGCAGATCTGGGAGCCCGAGGCTCAGGGCAAGATCACCAAGTGGAACCAGATCAATCCCGCGTGGCCGGACGCGCCGTTCAAGCTGTACGGCCCCGGCACGGACAGCGGCACGTTCGACTACTTCACCGAGGCGGTCACCGGCGGCAAGGGCAAGAGCCGTCCTGACTACACCGCCAGCGAGGACGACAACACGCTGGTGCAGGGAATCGCCAAGGACACCAACGCGCTGGGCTACTTCGGTTACGCGTACTACGCGGAGAACACCGACAAGCTCAAGGCGGTGCCGATCGTGAACCCCAAGACCGGCAAGGCCGTGCTGCCCAGCGAGGCGAGCGTGAAGGACGGGACGTACGCGCCGCTCAGCCGGCCGATCTTCATCTACGTCAGCACCAAGTCGCTGGAGCGCCCGGAAGTCCGCAAGTTCGTTGAGTTCTACTTGACTCACGGGCCCGACCTCGTCAAGGAGGTCAAGTATGTTCCGCTTCCCTCCGACGCCTACGAGAAGGGCCTGCAGCGGCTCAAGAAGGGCGAGAAGGGGACGGCGTTTGGCGGCCACTCCGAGGCCGGGCTGCACATCGATGAGCTCTTCAACCGTCCGCTCACGACGGACGTGAAGGAAGCTCCCAAGACCGAGGGCAAGTAATCCGTTCAGCCGAGCACCCTGCGGCCCCGTCTCACTTCTGAGGCGGGGCCGTTGTTGTTTGGGGGTTGGCTCTTTCCTGGGCTTCCTTCTGACGGGCCATCTGGAAGAGGCCGAGCATCACCAGGCCGATGGCCAGGCCGAAGAGGTAGTAGGCGAGGCGCTTGCGGAAGGATGAGCCGGGTGCCGGGGGGATGGCCATTTTTGAAAACTCCGATTAACCTTTTCGCCGCTTGCCCATGCGGGTGCCGGGCATTCCGGCTTTGCCTTCGCGCTTGCGTTTGGTCGAGCCGCCTTCGAGGTCGGACCGGCGCGCCTTGGTGGGGGCGCCGCGTTCGGTCGCGGCGGCCTTGCGCTGCCGCAGCTTGGTGATCTGATCGCGGAGCACGGCGGCTTTTTCAAACTCCATGGATTGTGCCGCGGCGAGCATTTCCTCTTCCATCGTGCGGACGAGTTCGTCGATCTCGAACTCGGGCTCGTTGGTCGCGACGGCGTCGCGGGCGGTCTTGCGGGCCCGCAGTTCGACTTCCAGGCCGTGGCGGATCGCCTTCTTGATCGTCTGGGGCGTGATCCCGTTGGCCAGGTTGTACGCGGTCTGCTTGACGCGGCGGCGTTCGGTCTCGCCGATGGCGTTGCTCATCGCCGGGGTCATGGTGTCGGCGTACATGATGACGCGGCCGTTGACGTTGCGGGCGGCGCGGCCCATCAACTGGATCAGGCTGGTGGGGCTGCGGAGGAAGCCCTCCTTGTCGGCGTCGAGGATCGCCACGAGGGAGACTTCGGGTAGGTCCAGGCCCTCGCGCAGGAGGTTGACGCCGACGAGCACGTCGAAGTTGCCGCGGCGGAGGTCGGCGAGGATCTCGACGCGGTCGAGTGTTTCGATATCGCTGTGAAGGTAGCGGACGCTCAGGCCCTTTTCGGCCAGGTAGTTGGCGAGGTCTTCGCACAGACGCTTGGTGAGGGCGGTCACGAGGACGCGTTCGCCGTCCTTCACGCGCTGCTGGCAGCGTTCGAGCAGGTCCTGGACCTGGCCCTTGGTGGGCTTGATCTCGACCTCGGGATCCAGGAGGCCGGTGGGGCGGATGACCTGCTCGGCGACTTCGCCGCCGGCCTTTTCGAGTTCGTAGGGGCCGGGGGTGGCCGAGACGTACATGGTCCGCGGCACGACTGATTCGAACTCTTCGAAGCGGAGCGGGCGGTTGTCGAGCGCGCTGGGGAGGCGGAAGCCGTGATCGACCAGGACGGTCTTGCGGGCGCGGTCGCCGTTGAACATCGCGCGGACCTGGGGGAGGGTGACGTGGCTTTCGTCGATGATGAGGAGCCAGTCGCTCTGGTTGGGGCGGGGGAGCGTTTCGTTGGCCATGCGGTCGGTGTCGACGCTGCGGTAGCCGCGGAAACCGGCCTCGGAGCGTGCCGCGAGAGACTCGGGGCCGACGGCGGGGGCGGCGGTGAACTGTGCGGGGCCGTCGGCCGGGGGTGCGAAGTCGAAGTAGTCCATGAGGCAGTAGGGGCGTTCGCCGGGGCTGCGGCCGTCCATGAAGCGCGAGTAGTTTTCGATGCCCGGGCAGGTGCCGGTCTCTTCCAGCAGTTCGAGATCAAACTTGGTGCGGGAGATGAGCCGCTGGGCCTCCAGGAGTTTGCCCGCGCTGCGGAGTTCGAGCACGCGGGCCTCCAGCTCCGCGCGGATGGCGGAGAGGGCGGTCTGCATTTGGTCTTCGGGCATCACGTAGTGGACGGCGGGGAAGAGGAAGAACTGCTTTTCGCGGGCGAGTTCCTCGCCGCTGGTGGGGTTGATGAGAGAGATCGAATCGACCTCGCTGCCGAAGAGCTCGACGTGCACGGCGTATTTTTCGTAGGCGGGCCAGATATCGATGGCGTCGCCGCGGACGCGGAACTGGCCGCGCTTCCATTCCATGTCGGTGCGCTGGTACTGCATGGCGCTGAGGGCCAGGAGGAAGGCGCGGCGGTCTACGAGGGAGCCCTTGGTGATGGTGAGGACACGCTCGCCGTAGGCCCGGGGCGAGCCCAGGCCGAAGATGCAGGAGACGCTGGCGACGACGACGGTGTCGCGGCGGGAGAGGATGTTGCTGGTGGCGGCGAGACGCAACTGGTCCAAGTCGTCGTTGCGGGAGGAATCCTTCTCGATGTAGATGTCGCGCTGGGGGATGTACGCCTCGGGCTGGTAGTAGTCGTAGTACGAGACGAAGTAGTTGACGCTGTTGTTGGGGAAGAAGTCGCGGAGTTCCTCGTACAACTGCGCGGCCAGGGTCTTGTTGTGGCTCAGGATGAGCGTGGGCTTCTGGAGGCGCGCGATGACGTGGGCCATCGTGAACGTCTTGCCGGTGCCGGTGGCGCCGAGCAGGCAGACGTGCTGCTTGCCGGCCAGGATGTTCGCGGTGAGCTGATCGATCGCCGCGGGCTGGTCGCCGGTGGGTTCAAACTCTGAAACGACTTGGAAGCGGCGCTCGGACACGGGGAAGGGTAGGGAAAATGGGGAAAGTGGTAATTGGGAAATGGGGAAATCGGATTGAGGGGGCGGGCGGGAGTGGGTGCGATGAAGTTTTGGTGGTTTGCGCAGGGCGCGGGCAGTGGGGCGGTGGGTTGCGGCTCAGGGGATATCGCCAGGTGGGTTCCCGGGGTGTGCGATGAAGTTTTGGTGGTGTCTGCGCGGTGCGGGCAAGAGGAGAGGAGGCCCGGGAAGGCAGGGACGGGAGGTGCGGCGGGTGCGATGAAGATTTGGTGGCTTGTGCAAGGCGCGGGCAGTGGGGTGGCGGGTTGCGGCACAGGGGCTTTCGCTAGGTGGGTTCCCGGGGTGCGCGATGAAGTTTTGGTGTCCTGTGCAGGGCGCGGTCAGCGGGGTGGTGGGTTGCGGCTCAGGGGCTTTCGCCAAATGGGCTCCCGGGGTGTGCGATGAAGTTTTGGTGGTGTGAGCGACGCGGAGGGCAGGGTCACGGGGCGGCCCGCTTAGTCGGGGCTGGAAGAACTGCCGAGGACGCGATGAACTTTTGGTCGCGTGCACGGCTGTGCGGGACGGAGGGTTATTGCGACGTTGGGCGCTGGATTTGCGCAAAACGGCCGCCGCGGAGCGGCGGCCCACCCAGGGGGAGGGCCTGTGGCGAACGACGTTGGTGATCCCGGTGTGTTGGAGTCGTCGCCGCGCCGATGAACTTGTGGTGGCGTGCGAAAGACGGTGGGTGCAGGATTCCAAAGAGCGGCGGCCGATGGCAATTACGCGGGAGGGTTGGGGGTGGGGTCGATTTCGTTTGGAGGGGCATGGATTGTGCGCATGGGGGCGGCGGTGGGTTGGAGATTACCTACTCGCGGCAAGGCACGGCCGCGATACGTTGGACGCCAACACTGCGCTGGGAGGAGCGATGGTCAACGCGATCCAGAAATTGGTCCGCCGCCATTAGTGCGAATCCGAGTTTGTGGGCGCGGATGGCGGCCGTCCACTGTGCCCACCAGTAAGCAGAGCGCCACCGGGTCATATGCACTTATGACTTAATCAATCTTGACACTTAATAGCAGGTCGCAACACCCGGGAGGGCGCTTATCGCGGCTTCGGAAGCGGTGCCTGCTCCCTCGCCGGTGCAGCAACTGGTGATCTGTGCACGGTTGGTTCGCTCCCTGAACAGACGACGCTCGGCAGGCCTTCGGTTTCAGACGGGATTGGGTCGACATTCGTCCGCATTTGATTTGAGAGCTCGAAAGCAGACTACCAAAGCAAGTTCATTAATGAGAAATGACCGCATGGTGTAAGTTGGATTTGCGATTATCTTCAGTAAGCGAGCGAGGATTTGGCGAACGAGCAGGGATAATCGCGCGAAGTTGCCAGCGGCAGGCTACTCGTCTAACGAATGATCTCTAGCCTTGGAAGTGCTCTCTCAAGCATTGCAGCCCCCACATCGGTAATTTTGGTTCCGCGTACACTGAGTTTGGACAGGGAGGAGAGCCGAGAGCCCATGGCCGCCAGTGCTGCCGCCCCTGCGTCTCCGACCTTTGTGTCGCAGAGGTCAAGCGTTGTCAAGGCCCCTAGCCCCGATTCCTTGGCAGCCAGCGCCACTAAGCCCGAGTCTCTAATCTGGGTGCCGCTGAGGTCTAGGGCGGTTAGATTCTTCAAGCCCGAGTCCTTGCTAGCCAACGCTTCTATGCCTGCGTCGCCGACTTTGGTGTCTCGGAGGTATAACGTCCTCAATGCCGGCAGGCCCGACTCATTGGCAGAGATCGCCGTGACGCCCGCGTCGCCAACTTGAGTGCCACTGAGATCAAGCATGGTCAAGGCCTTCAGGCCCGAGCCATTGGCCGCTAGGGCCGCGGCCCCCGCATCGCTGATTTTGGTGTTGCGCAAACTGAGCCTGTTCAGATTATTCTGAACTGCACCGCTGGTCGCGAGTGACGCTGCTCCCATGTCTCCGACTTGCGTGGCGCCAAGGTCGAGCGTCGTCAAGGCCCGCAAGGCAGAATTTCTGGCCACCAGTGCGGCGACGCCTGGGTCGCCAATTTCGGTGTGGCTCAAGTAGAGCGTTGTTAACGCTGGCAGGCCCGAACCGTATGTAGCCAGTGCAGTTGCGCCGGTATCGCCGATCCGGGTGTCGTTCAGGTCCAGGGTGGTCAGTCCTTTCAGTCCTGAATCATCCGCTGCCAGCGCCGCCGCGGCTGTGTCGCTTACTCCTTTTGCCGAGCTAAGCGACAGCAATGTGAGCTTTGTCAGCATCGACTTACGAGCAGCTAGCGCCGCCACTCCAGCGTCTGTAATTTGTGTGCGAAAAAAATAAAGCGAAGTCAGGGCTGTGAACGAGGAGTCACGTGCCGCCAGCGACGCGGCGCCAGCGTCGGTAATCTTATCTTGCCCAAGAAATACCGAAGTGCATTTTGCAACTCCACGGCCAGAATTGCACAACTGAGCGACAAACTTGTCGTCTGCATCTGCCCATACAATGGCTTCCAGCGGAGATTCATCTCCGTATCTGCTCAAGCACTCAAAAACAGCCGGCCAGTGCTCTCTTGTTCCGTTGAGGAATGTATCTGCAAACCAACCAGAAATCGTAAAACGACCTTCGCGGTGCATTTGCATGGATTTAAAGGACAATTCACGCCATGCCTGTCTGTAACACGCAAGGCGCAAGGCATTCGATAATCCGGAATGAATATCGCATGCGAGTTGTAGAAGGATCTCCAAGCGGCGGCCGTAGCTAGTATTCATGCTCCATGCCGCATCTTCGGTAGGCGAAAAGAGCAGGTTCATCATTTCATCTGACCACTCACCTCGTACGGCTAGCAATTCAAACAGCAGTATAATACTCTCGTGCCATCGAACGTCATCGATTGCGGCCCTAAGCGTTAGCAGATCTGTGCCAGCCGCAAGCGGTGAGGGAGTTCGGTTCGCTTTGTTCCAGGTTGGGCCGGTGATTTGTTCGGCGATAAACCATGCAGCAAAGTACTCCTGGAAAGATAGGTGGGCGAAGGCGAAGAGATTCTCTGCGCGAGGAATCACAATTCCGGCGCGGCGGGCGACCCAGTCGACAAAGGCGACAGCCGTCGGTCTAAGCTGCCTAATGGCATCGGCGTTTCCCTTCCCCATGGCAAAAACAATGTGCTCGACAAGGTCGTCTCGGGAGACCAAGATGCCGTGGCCCTTCGCGTCCTCGGCGTTTTGAGAGAACCTTGCCCTTTGCATCCGGAAGGCGGCATAGCCAAGCCAACGCTTCATGTCTTCGAGCGTGTGCCCCGGAGTTGGCAATTTGCGAGCTGTTTCTATCGTCTCCAAGTAAGCTTGTGCGATTCGCTCATGGAGTAACGCACGTCCGTCCGGCAGGCGAAGATAAACTCGATAAACGAGCGCGATCATCGTCAGAAGATTCGGAATTCTCGCGAGTCCTTTGACTTGAGGCGAGCGGTCAAGAGCCTGAATCAACTCGGAGGAGCGAAGTGAGCGATCGGCGCGGTTCGTCTCATGTTGCTCGTGCCAGTTGCGAACAAACATCGCGATTCTGGCCTCATCAAACGGAGAGACGTAAAGTAATGAGGCGACGGTACTTCCCGGCCGATGCTCGTTTGGAGGGACATCGGCATCGCTAAGGTCGTTAGTAGGATCCAAAATGTGGGCTTGGTCGAAGTACTCTTCCATCAACGCTCGACGGCGTATTCGATCGGCATATGCGTCGTGATATCCTACCACACGTGAAGTGATCAGCCATCGCACTGATGGATACTGCGTGAAGGCGCCATGAAGCGCGGTCACAATTGCTTGCCGAGTCGCGATATCGCCTGCTTCATCAAGGCCGTCCACCAGCACCATTGCTTGACCGCGATACAGAAAGTCCTCAATTTCGCCCGGCGAACCTAGCGCCTGACCTGTCGGGTGGGCGATGAAACGAGCGAGCAGTTTCTGCCACGTTACTTCCCCGGAGACCTCCAAGTCCCTTAACACCAGTGCCAGCGGCACAAGCGGGCCGATCGCGTCTTTGAGTCGATTTCTGTCGCGCGAGAGTAAATTCAGCACGATCCAGCTTACCAACGTCGATTTGCCAGAGCCGGGGTCGCCAAGTATGACGAGCCGAGGATTGTCGATAATCGCCTCGATGAGTGACGAGCGCTGGGGCCATTCCTTTTCAGGACGGTTGGGATCGATCCGCTCGCTACTGAGAGCGGGTTCGACGAACAGGGCCTCCACCGACGTGTCTTCGGGTCCGCCTTGGGTCGGCAGTCCTACAAACCGCACGAATCCGAACTTGTCCCGCAACGACGCAGCATAGAGAAGGAGACGCCGATCATGATGGGGGTTTGTCCACATCTCACGGTTCGGAGCGGTCCATAGCCGATCCTGCCAGAAGTGAACCCATGTGGCGTCTCCAAAAGCTGGCAGGCGACTCGCTGTGTGTGGAGATGATGAATGGAATTGGCCGGACTTTGCAGGCATTGGTGAATATCGTTATTTGAGGAGCATCGACGAGATCTGTGCTTTTGTAAATAGACGGGCATGGTATAACAGCTGCTGAATGCGTAGTACGTTTCCGCGGGAGTAGTCCGCGTAGAGGGGGCGCATTTCCGGTAGCGGATTGTCTCCCGCACTGGCTGGCTTGGCAATTTTGAATGCACGCTCCAGACCGGCAAGGCATCCGTGATCTTTATCTTTGTCCTCACCTGTCCGGGTGCACCACTGCCAAAGTTCTTCATAGAAGCCGTCGGTATGGGCTTCAAGGACGCGATACGCTTCGGGGTGGAAGTGATAGAGTGAAGCCATAACAAGAATAAGCGCCAGATATGGGTCCTTGGCTGCGGGTTCCCGGTATTCGGGTATCTTTAAGAATGCAGCGCTTTTGATTTGCTGCGGATTTGGCTCAGTCAGAAACCGCCAGAGTACCGCGGCAAATGCCTTAATTTTCCGCGGATTAGCGGGGATACAACCGGGATAATCTACGAGCAGCGATTTAATCGCGTCACGTGTATTCTGTGGCACTAGATTAAAATTGTCTGGGAGCCACGCGATAACGTGCGTTGGTACGTCGTGAATGATTGGCAGGTGATATACTTCTTGAAAGAGCTTCTCCAAGTATTCCCGGGCGCGGCGACGCGCAACTTCTGACTCGCCCTTGGCGCCGGGGGCCGATTCGGCAATGGCGTCTTCGATGATTCTCTGGTCCATTCCCAGGACGAAGACACAATTAGGAATGCTGAGGTATATCTTGATTCCTTCTAAGAGCCGGTACGTTGCTTGCGGTTCACAGCGATCGAGGTCGTCGACGAGCACCACGACGCGGCGACCCTCGCCAGGGTTCTTTTGGGCATCGCGACCGAGCAGTTGGTTTACCGCGTGCTCGAGTTGCTCCCGGATCGCTTCCGCGGGCAACTTCTCTGCAAGATGCTCGCGTTCCCAGCGTTCCCCTTGGTCCACAACGGTGGCCACTAAGCCAGCACCCTTATTTGTGCTGCCGACTCCATTTGCGCATTGAAGCGAGGCAAACTTGGCAATCTGCTCAAGTTGCAACAGTGCCGATCGGATGGTCACTTCCGTCAGTTTGAGCATCTCATTCTTGGCCCGTGCAAGCCACCCGAGTTGGCCACGCATTTCGTGTAGGAGGGCGACTACAGGGGCGGACTCGTGCTGGTAACGCCACGCCTCAAACCAAACCACAAGCGCGTCCTCTTCTTTGGACCAGCGCTGGCGAGGAACTGTGCACATGCAGGGGTGCGAACCCGCCGTGTGTTTGCAGTTGATGGCTTGGTGTTGTTGCTCCTCACGATGTACCCAGTCGGACCGTGCGGGCATGCCATCAAGCGTTCGGTGGAGTTGGTGCAAGAAACTGGTCTTTCCAGCTCCCCAATCGCCATGCGCTCCATACACACGGGGGGGAGTGCATGTCATCACCGCCGTGGCCAGTTTGTCGACAAGCGAAATTCGCTCTAGCGAATCGATTAGTGTGGCGTGGTCGTCGTGTGTGGACATTGGGAGATGGTATCTTGGCAATTCGGGAGCGATCTCGATTTCATGCCAAGGCCACTCTTTCGCCGTTTGGAGTACCTCGCGTGACATCAAGCGACCTTAAAATGATCGCTATATAGTTTGTTGGCAACGTAGGGCTTGTGGTCCTTCACGCAGACGCCGCGGAGATCATCAGGTCGTCCAGGCGTTCCTCTTCGATGAGGACGACGCGGGAGGTGGCTTTTGGGGCCGCAATGCGAGCGCCGGAGGTGAAGTCGCCGCTGGTGATTAAGGCACCTTTGTGGGCTTTCTACTCGCCGAGGGAACCGACGAACTTGCGAAGTTGATCGGGGCAGATGAGTCTCGGCCCACGGCGTTGGTGCGTGCTGGAGGTTATTTCGCCCCGTTGGGGCTTGGATTGGCGCGGGACGAAATTCCCGGGGCTCGGGCCCCGGGCTAGGGCTAGGGCGCCGCGTTGCGGCTCAGGAGGGGTGGGGTGCTCGCGAGTCGTCGCTTAGTACGGGCGGGAGGAGCGGATTTGCGGCCTGCGGGAGTTGTTGCGGGCTTTCCGGGGGTGCCGGCCCGGGGCGGACGACATCTCTCGGCTGCGCTGGCGGTCTTTCAGACTACGGGCAGTGGGGATGCGTGGTGCCTGTGGGGTGGGTGGGAGCGAGGGCGGCGATGCGCCGCGGGCGGGCTGCGTGTTGCGCGTTGGTGTGGAGTTTGGGCGCGGGTTGTTGCAGGCCATCCCGGTGTTCGAGGACTCACACCGGGCGTCGAAGAATGGGCCGCGTGCGGCGATTTAGGCCATGAAGCGTCCGGAGCGCTTTGTTCGCTCGCGTTTGGCTGATCAACGCCGTGAATCAATCCAAGATAAAGCGTCGACGCGTTGCTACCGCGGCCCGTCGAAGACCTGTCCGGAGTGTTTCAGTTCAAGCGGTAAACAACGATGTTGAACGGGGCGGAGGTGAGGGTGCCGGCGAGGTTGAAGGTGCGGATGGCGATGCTGGAAGCGCTCTGAGAGATCTGGGAGCCGACGATGGGGGTGGTGCCGCGGGAGGTGATGATGACGCTGTAGAAGTTGGCGTTGCTGTAGCCATCGAAGGAGATGTTCCAGATGCCGGTGCCGCCGGCGCTGAGGGAGGCGTTGCCGGTGGGCACGCCTATTGGGGAGCCGAACTGATCGAAACTGGCGACGGCGACGGGTGCGACGAACTGGCCCGCGGCGTTGGCGTAGGCCGGGGCGAGGACGCGGGTGTTGGTCTTGATGTCGCCGCCGACATCGAGGCGGGCGGCGGGGGTTGTGACGTTGACGCCGACATCGCCGGCGTCGGTGATGCGCATCCTGATCAGGTTGCCGCCGGTGCGGAAGTTGAGTGATTGGCCCAGGACGTAGTACATGCCCGCGAAAAAGCCGCTGGAAGGAGAGCCGAACATGACGCCTTTTTCGCTGGCGTCGGGCGTGAGGAGTTGGAGGTAGTTGGCGGTGTCGCGCTCGAAGACGGCGGAAGCGTTGGGGGTGGCGACGGCGCCGGTGGCGACGCCTTCACGCACGTGGAGTGGCGCGCTGGGGGACGTGGTGCCGATGCCGAGATTGGAACTGAAGTAGCCGCGGCCTTCGAAATAGCCGGCGTGGCCGGTGAAGCTGAGGGCCTTGGCCCACAGGGCACGGGTGGGGCCGGTGGCGGCGTTGGCCTGGGCGTAGACGCCGACGCCGGAGGGCGAGTTGTCGCAGTCGAAGAAGCCGCCGTAGCCGCGGCCGCTGCCGTTCCAGTTGACGGAGCTGCGGATTCCGGCGGGCTCGGTGGCGCTGAGATCAACGACGTGGTTGATGGTGAGGGCGTCGGCGGTGGTGATGGGCGTGGTGATGGTCTGCGGCTGCGCGAATGTGTTCGCGGCGTTGCGGAGGGCGACGTTTGAGGAGAGGCGGGCGTCGGCGAGTGCGCCGGTGAGGTTGGCGGCGTTGAGGTAGAAAGAGGCGGGCTGACCGTTGAGGTTGGTGGCCGATGAGGCGTTGCCGTTGAGTGCGCCGATGAAGGTGGGGGCGGTGACGTTGGCGGTGAATGTGGGCGCGGCGTTGAGGCGCGGGACGTTGGCGGAGAGGCGGGCGTCGGCGAGTGTGCCGGTGAGGTTGCCGGCGGTGGTGTAGAACGAGGCGGGCTGACCGTTGAGGTTGATGGCGTTGGTCGCGGATGAGGCCGAGACGGCGAACGCGGCGTAGGGCGTAAAGGTGATGGGCTGGTCGGGCGCGAGGGTGGTGAAGCCAGCGGTGTTGGAGCACCCCGCGCCAGTGTCGGCACGCACGCTGATTCGCAGCGAGAGGTTGGCGCCGGCGAAGGTGGCGGGGAGCGACACGGGGTAGTTGAGCTGGACGGCGAATCGGCCTTCGGTGACTTGGACATTGTCGATGCACAGCGGCGGCGGGCTGCTGGCGGGTGTCGTCAGATTCAGGAGTTCGAACCGCATGTCGTACTGGCCTGATGCAGCGACGTCGCTGCTGCGGAGTTCGCCCTGGTACGTGAACCCTGTGAATGAACCTTGAGCCAGCGCGTGCGTGGCGAGTGTGAGCGCCGAAACGAATACGAAGCGACGAAACATGGTGGAACTCCGGTGCCGCGTTGGTGAGAAGGCGGTCCGAAGCGTACCCGCCGAGGGCTTGCGGATCGTCGAGTTGTCGGCGAATCCGGTGATTGCCGCGTTGTGATCGGACGGCGGGTGGGCGATATCGGACGGTTTAGGGGGCGTGCGTTTCGCGCGATGGGAGATCACCGCTAATCTTGGAGATGCACGATATCAGGAGCCCGGCGGTCAGGATGGACTGGGACGACCTGCTGTTCCTGCATTGGCGGGTGGATCCGGCGGTGATGCGGCGGCTGGTGCCCCTGGAGGTGGAACTGGACCTGTTTGATGGTTCGGCGTGGATCGGGCTGGTGCCGTTCCGGATGGCGAACTGCGTGTTTCAGGGTGTGCCGCGGCTGGCGAGCACGACGAACTTCTTTGAGTGCAATGTGCGGACGTACGCGAAGTTCCGAGGCGTGGCGGGGGTGTGGTTCTTCAGCCTGGATGCGCAGACGCTGTTGCCGGTGCTGGGCGGGAGGTGGTTGTGGAGCCTGAACTACATATACAGCCGGTTTGACGTGACGCGGGAGGAGACGGATGCTGGTGTGGTGATGGACTACCGGCTGGCGCGGCGGGCGGGGCCGTGGCCGCGGGGGCGGATGCGGGTTCGGTGGCGGACGGGGGAACTCATCTCGCGGGGCGGGGAGGCGGGGGTGTCGGCGGAGTTGGCGCGGTTTCTGACCGAGCGGTATTACCTGTTTACACGGCGCGGCGGGCGGATTCTGTCGGGGCGGGTGGCGCATGAGCCGTGGCCGCTGCGGGGTGCGGAGGTGCTGGAGTTGGATGACACGCTGGTGCGGGCGGCGGGGGTGGAAGTGAGCGGTAAGCCGATTGCCCTGGCGAGCGAGCACATTGAGGTGGAGGGGTTCAAGCTCGGGTCGGTGGGTTGCTAGCCTTGGACGTGCAACTTCCTGAATGGGCCAAAGTGGTGATCTATGTGCTCGGGGCCGCGGGGGCGGTGAGCGGGTTCTGGCTCATCGTGTATCGACCGGAGCCGGACGAGGAGGTGCCGGCGGGAGAGGGGGTGTACGGGAGGATGGTGGCGTGGAGAGCGGGGCTGTCAGCGGGGACGCGGCTGGCGTGGGGGTATTCGTTGCTGTTGATGGGATATCACGGCGCGGCGTGGATCGGGCCGGAGAAGTACTTCGGGCTCAAGGTGCCGCTGGAGCGGTGGTGGATCCTGGTGATTGGGGTGGTGTTGGGGGTGGTGGGGTCGTGGGCGGCGGATTGGCTGGAGCGGCGGAACGACGAGCGGGCGGGGGAGTGATGGGGGTGGTTACAGGCTTGTGACACGGCACGGGCAACCAAGGGGGGAGCGGGGCCGTATTCTGGGGGGACGAACAGACGTGTTCGGCGGGAGGAAAAGGGGATCGGGCGAGGCAAAGGAGGGGGTGCGGGCGGCGGCTGGCCGGGGGTGGCAAGTTCGCGCACTCTGTGTGGAGTGCGCGGTTGGTATCCGGGCGGGAAGGCACGTACCATCCCGCCCTTCACAAACCCGCACGCCCACCGTAAGGCGTGCTCGGGGTTGTGGGTCGGGCGATCTCGCCCTCTAGTGAGGATTCCCATGGCGTCGTCAAACGTCTGTTGGGGCATTGAAATCGGTGCCGCGGCTATCAAGGCCGTCAAACTCGAAGCGGTAGGCGAAGGCAGCGCGAAGCTGCTGGAGTATGCCGTCATCAATCACCCCAAGCCGCTGTCGACACCGGATGTGAATCCGAACGACGTGCTGCGGGTGTCGCTGGGCGCGCTCACGAGCCAGTACGACCTGACGAAGGCGTCGATCGCGGTGTCGGTGCCCGGGCACGCGGCGTTCGCGCGGTTCGCGAAGCTGCCGCCGGTGGAGCCGAAGAAGGTTCCGGACATCGTGAAGTTCGAGGCGATGCAGCAGATCCCCTTCCCGCTGGAGCAGGTGGAGTGGGACTACCAGACGTTTGTGAGCCCGGATTCGCCGGATGTCGAGGTGGGCATCTTCGCGATCACCCGCGAGCGGGTGATGGAGCGGCTGCAGATGCTCGAGGACGTGGGCATCACGCCGAACTTTGTGGTGCTGAGCCCGATCGCGGTGTACAACGCGCTGGCGTATGACCTGGACTTCGGGGCGCAGACGCCGGGGACGATCATCGTTGACGTGGGCACGACCTCGACGGACCTTGTGATCGCGACGCCGGGACGGATGTGGGTCCGCACCTTCCCCATCGGCGGCCACCAGTTCACCGACGCGCTGGTGCAGCAGTTCCAACTGTCGTACGCCAAGGCGGAGAAGCTCAAGCGTGAGGCCGAGGACAGCAAGCACGCCCGCCAGGTCTTCCAGGCGATGCGGCCGGTGTTCACGGATCTGGCGCAGGACATCCAGCGGTCGATCGGGTACTACCAGTCGCTGAATAAGGACGCGAACCTGACGCGGCTGATCGGCGTGGGCTCGACGTTCCGGTTGCCGGGGCTGCGCAAGTACCTGAAGCAGCAGCTCTCGATGGATGTGTACCGCGTGGAGGAGTTCAAGAAGATCAAGAACGAGGGCGACGGGGCGGCGGCGCTCAACGACGCCTCGCTCAACCTGATCACGGCGTACGGCCTGGCCCTGCAGGGGCTGGGGCTCAACGCGGTGGGCGGGAACCTGATGCCGGTGTCGGTGCTCCGCAAGAGCATGTGGAAGGAGAAGGTGCCGTACTTCGGGCTGGCGGCCGGTCTGGCGCTGGCGGCGAGCGGGGCGATGTTCCTCTTCCCGCTGGCGGACAAGATGGGGATCACGGCGAACCCGCCGGACCCGATCATCGCCCGGACCGTGGCGTTGGCGGCGGATCTTAAGAACAAGGCTGCGGCGGCGGGCGTGCTGGAGGCGGGCGCCGCGAACATGGACGCGGCGAACATGGTGGCGCTGCTGGAGCGGCGCGGGGTGTTCCAGCAGATCACGGCGGACGTGGCGTCGATGATCGAAGCGGGGAACGCGAAGGCCCCGGCGTGGTTCAAGGAGTACGGCGCGAAGGACGCGCCCGAGCCCCCGCTGCCGGCGCTGTCGCTGGTGACGCTGGACACGGATTACCTCTCGCCGCAGACCGAGGACCCGGCGGCGGCGGCCCAGGGCGCGGTGGCGGCCCCGGATCCGCTCAAGATCGGTGCGTTCCCGCGGATCATGTGCAAGCTGACGCTCAACGCGCACCAGCCCGAGCCGCGCAAGTTCGCGCAGGAGACGATCGAGAAGTGGCTGAAGGCCAACGTGAAGCGTGCGAACGTGCCGTTCGAGATCGTGACGTCTTCGCCTGTGTTCAACGTGGTTGAGCGGGCCAAGGACGGGTCGGTGGTGGCGTCGACGGGCCAGGGTGAAGAGCGGACGGGTTCGGGCGTGCGTCGCACGGCCGACGGCTCGATCATCGAGGGCAACGAGGCGTACGGCATCGGCCTGAAATCAACGCCGATCAAGGGCGCGATCGTGGTGGGCGGCGGCGGGGGCTCGATGCCCAACGCCGCGCAACAGTCGGCGGACAAGATCCAGGCCGAAGCCCAGAGCGATCTGGACAAGGACGCGCCGATCACGCCCCCCAAGGAAGACCCCAAGGCCACGCCCACGGGCACGATCACGGTGACGTGGTACGTGGTGTTCAAGCCGGCCGAGCCGGCCCCGGCAGACACGAACGGAGGTAAGAAGTGAAGAACATTCTTGGTTGGGTCAAAGCGAACCTCCTGGTCGTGATTTTCTCGGCGCTGATCGTGATCTCGCTGCCGGTGGCGTTCTTCTTCGCCAGCGCGTGGCGGGAGAGCATCCGCACGGACCGGTCCAAGGCGGCCACCGACGAGATGAAGAAGGTCTCTGGGGCGCTGGTCACATACAACATCCCCTCTTTCGATCCGTCGCAGAAGCCGGTGGAACTGAAGACCGCGCCCAACGCGGAGCTCACCCGCTGGTTCAAGGAGCAGCGCGACAACCTGAGCCAAGCGGCGGGGTCGGTCGTGAAGCGGGCCGAGGAGTTCAACCGGGGCGTGGGCGACGACGCCAAGCGCGTCGGGCGCAGCGAGCACAAGCCGATGGTCGACGGGTTGTTCCCTTCGGGGGCGGACATCGAATCCGAGCGGCTGAAGAAGGAGATGGGCGAGGAAAAGTGGAACGCCCTGACTCCCGAGGAGCGAGCCAAGCAGGCCGAGGCCGGCGCGAAGGAGATCGAGACGGCCAAGCTCAATGAGATGGAAGAGACGCTGCTGGCCAAACGCGGCAAGCCGAACCTGTACGAGGAACTGCTCAAGAGCGTCCACGCGGGCGCCCCGGGCGACCCGGTGAAGATCGCCTCGGACATCAAGGAGATGGCGGTCCGCGAGACGAACAAGATCACGGCCGGCAAGCGGGCCCTGACGAACGAAGAGAACGGCGAACTGGTGAAACGGCTGACGGAACGGCGGATCGCGGCGTACCAGGAGGCGGCGAGAAATATCTCGGTGTACGCGACGCTGGACGTGTGGCCCAAGGGCGCGGTCAAGGGCGGGTGCGGCATCCCGTTCGGCAAGATCGAGCCGGCGAACATCAACCTGGATTACTTCTATGTCCTGCAGTGGGACTACTGGGTGTACCAGGATCTGATCGCGGCGGTGAAGCTGGCCAACAGCGGCGACAAGTCCGGCGGCGTTGCGGATTCGGTCGTCAAGCGGATCGAATCGATCAACCTCAAGGAGCCCGAGGGGCTTTTCGCGAGCGAGGACGCCTTCGGTCGCTCGACGGAAGTGACGCGGGCGGCCCCGCCGGCGGCGGCGATCCCCGGGATGGTGCCGGTTGATCCGGAAGTCTCGATCACGGGGCGAGGCACCGGCGAGTGGAACACGGTGTACGACATCCGTCGCGTGGAGATGACGGTGATCGTGTCTTCGGCGCGGATCAACGAGTTGCTGGACGCGATCACGCGGACGAACTTCATGTCGGTCACGGACCTAGACCTGAGCGAAGTCAACGTGTTCGAGGATCTGCGCAACGGGTACTACTACGGGCAGGAGCACGTGGTGAGGGCCCGCGTCGGGATCGAGACGGTCTGGCTGCGGAGCTGGATGACCAAGTACATGTCCCCGGGCGTGGCCTCGGGCCTGGGCGCCGGCAAGAAGGCCGATGCACCCGCGGCGGCGCCTCCGCCGGCTCCCAGCGGCCGCGGCGTTCCGCCCGGCGGCGGGCGCGGCATGCCTCCGCGCAAGGGCGGGGGTTGATCGCAGGAACGGGCGACCAGAGCAGTTGACACGGCACGACTTCACTGACAGCAACGGCCCCAGGGCCAGGATTCAGACATGAAACTCAAAGGCATCAAGCCCCTCGAGCAGCACATCGACAAGATCGTCATCGCCGCGGCGGCGGTGGCCGGCGCCGGGCTGCTGGTCTACCAGTTTGTCCGCCCCAACGAGGTCGAGGTGGACAAGGTCAAGCGTCCGCCCGCGCAGGCGTTCGACCCGGTGAAGGATGCGGCCAAGGCGCTGGATTCCAAGCTCAACGCCGCGGTGTTGCCGGACAGCCTCGCTGCGCCGGCGATCTCCGTGGCCGACAGGCTGGTGCTGGATGTGAAGGCCGTGCCGGCGCCGAAGGTGGCGCTGGGCCCCGCGCCCGGCATCGGCAAGACGCAGGGCACCGGCCCGGTGGCGGCGGCGACGTTCAAGCTTCCCGCGGTGCCGGCGCCGACGCTGGCGGCGCGTCACGCCTTCCGTTCGACGATCAGCCCGGTGGAAGTGGTGCGGCATCCGGAACTGGCCAAGTCGGGGCTCATTCCCGCGGCCCAGCCGTTCGACAAGGCGGCGGTGAGCATCGAGGGCGTGTTCAACGGGCAGTCGCTGCGCGACGTGCTGCTCGCCGACCCCGACGGCCCGGGCCCGATGGAGGCCGTGCCGCTCTCGTGGTGGCGTGACGCGGCGAACGAGGCCAACGACCTTTTGGAGATTGTCTCGGTGCAGGTGGAGCGTGAAACGCTCCGCAACCCCGACGGGACCACGCCGAGTTCGCCCACGGTGACGATCGTGCCGGTGCTGCCGGGCAACACCGACACGATGGCGCTCTGGAACACGAACGTGAAGTCGATCGGCGATGTGCCGCCGTACATCGAGCAGTTGCGGAACATGTCCGAGGAGATTCAGCGGCCTCGGTACTTCTCGACGATCGCCGGGCCGGATTGGAAAGCGCCGTCGCTCGCTGACGTCGCGGGCGACAGCGTGGAGAAGACCCGCGCCGTTGATCGGGCCAAGAAGCAGCTCAAGGACGCGAACGACAAGATCGCGGACATCAAGACCAAGCTCGAGAACATTCCCAACGTGCCGGGCGGTCCCACGGTTCGCCCGCCCACCCCGCCGCGGGACGGCGGCGGCCCCGGGCCCGGCAAGGGCGGCGGCGGAGGCGGCCCCCAGCGGACGCCTCAGCCCCCGAAGGAAGACCCAGCGGCGAACCGCAAGCAGTTGGAGATGCAGCTGAAGAACCTGACCGAACGCCGCAACGGCGTGGTGAAGCAGTTGCAGGAGCTGGGCGAGAAGGTCGAAGTTGATGCGGACGACAAGAGCCGCGCGTCCAACGCCGCGACACCCGTGCTGCCGCTGCTGGAGAATACCGACGTCAAGCTCTTCGCGCACGACTTCACGACGCAGGCGGGCTCGCAGTACCGCTACCGGATGCGGGTGGTGATCAACAACCCGCTCTTTGGCCGCAGCCTCCAGGAGTCGCAGAAGGCCCTGGGCGAGTCTCGGCTGATCGAGGGCGCGTGGTCGGAGTGGTCGCAGCCGGTGGATGTGGATCCGGACGCGTACTACTTCATCACCAGCGCCGATCGCGGCGGCGGCGACCTTTCGCCCAACCCGCACGCGGTGGCGTCGATGTACTTCTTCTACTACGGCTATTACCGCGCGGCGACGGTGGGCCTTGACCCGGGCGACCCGATCGCGGGCGTGGCGAAGCTGCCGGAGCTGAAGTTCGCGGATCTGAAGAAGATCGAAGAAGCGATGAAGGACCCCAACGCGGCCCCGGGCGGCCCGGCGGCACCTCCGCCGCCTCCGATGCCCAACCCCCGCGGCCCGGGCGGCAAGATGCCGCAGGGACCCCGCGATCAGACGCAGGGCGAGGACAGGCCGATGCGGGGCCCGGGCGGTATGCAGCCCGCGCTGCCGCCGTTGCCCGAGTGGTTGAATGTGCCGGTGCCGCGTGATTACCCGTTGAACGTGAGCGCGACGTTCTTGGATTCGACGCCGATCCCGGTGGACGCCGCGGGCCTCGCGGGCGAGAACCGCCAGCGGTTCCAGGCGATCCTGCGGGACGCGTTCGGCCGGATCATCGTGCGTCAGCCCGACATGGATCGGTCCAGTGATGCGTACAAGCGGCTGGAAGCCTCGGCCCACGCGGGCGAGACGCAGGGCGCGCCGCGCATCAACCCCGAGGACACGCGGCCCAAGATCCCGCTGAAGCGCGACACCGGGCCCAAGGGCCCTCCCAACTCCGGCGGTGGTGGTGGCGGCGGCGGCGGTTGAGGCGGGCGGATTACGAGCAGCACAACTGGTCATCGCCGGCGTGGGAAGTCTCTGCGGCGCGTGTGCGTAGTTGCGCGCGGTTGGACATTGGCGGCGTGCGTGACTTGGCGGCGTTGCGAGGACGGTTCCGGGTGAGCGGTGCGTGGGCGAGGCACGTCACGGGCGCGGTGTCCGGTTCCGCGGCGTCCATCTACTAGGCTTCGCGTCGTGTGCGGAGGATCTGTGCTGTCGTGTGCCTGAGCAATACGTGTCGAGAGGCTCGCTGGGACATTCTTGCCCCTTCGGCTCTCATTCGGTACGGCCCAGATTTTCCGGGGCAGGTCAGCGGCGCGGGCGATCATTCACCGGCGGTGGTGACGACGACGGCGCTGCTGCCGATGGTCTTCTTCACGCGGTCGGCTTCGGCCTTGGTGGCGTAGGTGCCGACGCGGACGACGAAGAGTTTCTTGCCGTTCTTGTGGGTCTCAACGACGCGGGCGGCGCCGTACGCCCGGTAGCGGCTGACCTGTGCCTGGGCGTTGGTGTAGTTGGAGAAGGCGCCGACCTGCACGGAGTAGCGGGTCGCGGCGGCGGCCTTGTTGGGCGAGGCGGCGGGGGGCGGGGGTGTGGCGGCGGCGCTAAGGCGGTCGCCGATCATGACGCGCAGGGCGCTGTCGTTGACGACGTTGGTTTGCGCGAGGCTCCACATGCCGCGGGCCTCGGTGGTCTTGCCCAGGGACTTATACGAATCTCCGGCGTAGAGGAAAGCTCGCGCGGCATCGTCGCCGGTGAGCTTGCGACCGGCCTGGGTGAGGTACTCGGCGGCCTTGTCGTGCTGGCCACGCTCGGCGGCGATGAGCCCGAGGGCGGCGCCGGCCTCGCCGGCCATCTTGGGGTCGGCGTTGCCGACGACGGGGGTGAGGAACTTCTCGGCGTCGTCGTTGCGGTTGAGGGCGTGGGCGGAGAGGCCGGCGATGAGCGAGGCCTGATCCTTCTTGGGGCCCGAGCCGAGCGTGGCCTGCTTGGAGGCGGATTCGTAGGCGTCGGCGTAGCGGCCGGCCTTGAACGCCTCGGTGTAGTTGGCGGAACCGGAGGTCTGTGAACTGGAGCAGCCTCCGAGGAACGCCGCGGCGAGAGCGGTGAGGAGGGCGAAGAGAGCGAATCTGGCGGTCGGCATGGTGGGGTGCATCCTTGCGGGCGGGCGCGGGCACAGCGCCGCGGAGGACTAGGGTAAGGGGACACCACGCGCGGGAACAGTGGCCTGTTCGATCCGGGGGGGCGGGGGCTACGGTTGCGTCTTGCGCACCGCCCCGAGCACTGGAATCCCCGTCGATTGAGTCTGCATTGGCCCATCATCCGGAAGTTGTTGCGTGATCCGCGGCGCATCGCCGTGGTGGATGACCGCAAGTCGTACCGCGCGGCGGAGATCCTGGTGGGGGCGATGCACCTGGCGGCGCTGATCCGGGCCAAGTGCGAGACGGCGACGGTGGGGGTGATGGTGCCCACGAGCGGGGCGTTCCCGATGGCCGCGCTGGCGGGGTGGATGGTGGGCAAGACGGTGGTGCCGCTGAACTACCTGCTCAAGCCGGAGGAACTGCAGTACGTCATTGACAACTGCGAGACGGACACGATCATCACCACGCAGTCGTTGCTTGATGCGACGCACCACACGCCGCGGGTGAAGCGGCTGCTGAAACTGGAGGAGCAGGACTTCAGCGGCGTTCCCGAGCCGGTGCGGCCGCTGACGGCGGACGATGACGACCTGGCGGTGCTGTTGTACACGTCGGGCACGAGCGGCAAGCCCAAGGGCGTGATGCTGACGCACGGGAACCTGTGGGCGAACGTGCGGCAGGTGCTGCAGTGGATCGAGCTGCTGCCCACCGACTCGATCCTGGGCGTGCTGCCGCAGTTCCACAGTTTCGGGTTGACGGTGCTCACGCTGCTGCCGCTGGCGGGGCGGATGAAGGTGACGTACCCGGCGCGGTTCGTGCCCTCGCGGATCGTGAAGCTCATCCGCGAGCACCGGCCGACGATCATGGTGGCGATCCCGTCGATGTACAACGCGTTGCTGGCGGCGAAGGACGCGGGGCCCGAGGATTTCGCGTCGATGCGGATCGTGGTCTCGGGCGGAGAGCCGCTGCCGGACGCGGTGGCGGCGCGGTTCAAGGAGCGGTTCGGCATCACGATCAACGAGGGGTACGGATTGACCGAGACCGCGCCGGTGACGAACTGGTGCCGGCCGTCGGAGAGCCGCCCACACTCGGTGGGCAGGCCGCTGCCGGATGTGCAGGAGCGGATCATCGACCTCAACGCCGGGATCGCCCTGCCGTGGGGGCACGACGGCGAGGTGCAGGTGCGCGGGCCCAACGTGATGCGGGGCTATTACAAACTGGCGAAGGAGACCGAATCGGCGTTCACGCGCGACGGCTTCTTCCGCACCGGCGACATCGGTCGGTTCGACGCCGAGGGGCACCTGTACATCACCGGGCGGCTCAAGGAGATGCTGATCGTGGGCGGGGAGAACGTCTTCCCCCGAGAGATCGAGGAAGTGCTCAACCGGCACCCGAGCGTCAAGGACAGCGGGGTGATCGGCACCAAGGACCCGATGCGGGGCGAACTGCCGCTGGCGTTTGTGGAGATGAACGAGGGGCAGGTGTTCGACGAGAAGGCTCTGCTGGCGTGGTGCCGGCAGCACCTCGCGGGGTACAAGGTGCCCTCGGAGATCCGGGTGCTTGAGGCGCTGCCCCGCAACGCGACGGGCAAGATCATGCGGCGAGAGTTGAAGACGTTGTGCTGACGCGCGGCGGACGAACGATGAACCTGATCCTGATCGGCTTGCGGGGCAGCGGGAAGACGACGGCGGGCCGCGGCGCCGCGGCGGCGATGTCGCGCGATTTCGTTGACCTTGATCACGTGACACCGGGGCTGCTTGGGTGCGTCACGGTGCGCGAAGCGTGGGACAGGTTCGGAGAGCCGGGGTTCCGGGCCGCGGAGACGCGGGCGCTGCGGAGCGTGCTGGCTCGGAAGGATGCGGTCTTGGCGCTGGGCGGGGGCACGCCCACCGCACCGGGCGCGGCGGAGTTGCTCGTGGCGGCGAGGTCGGAGGGATCCGGAAGGATCGTGTACCTGCGTGCGGATGCGGACGCCCTGCGCGAGCGGCTGGCGGGGACGGATGTTGCGCAGCGGCCGGGGCTGACTCCGGCGGGGACGCTGGCGGAAATGGAAGAGATGCTCGCGAGGCGCGACGGGCTGTACCGGTCGCTGGCGGATGTGGTGATCGAGGTGGCGGGGTTGAGCGTGCGGCAAGTGGCCGACGCGTGCGTCGCGGCGATGAGGGGATGATTCAATCCGCGGCGGCGTCGGGCTCTTTGCCCTTGAAGCCCGCGGCGACGCGCGACGCGGGGAACATGCGCAGGAGCAGCCCGCCCAGTTCGTACAGGGCGTAGAGCGGGATCCAGAGCAGGAGCATCGAGGCGACGTCGCCGGGTGTCATGAGGGCCGCGGCGATGGCGCAGCCGAAGAGGGCGTGGCGGCGGAACTTGGAGTGGAACGCGACGTCGATGAAGCCCGCCCAGCCCAGGAGCAGCACCACGATGGGGGTCTGGAAGGCCACCGCGAAGGCGATGGAGAGGGAGAGCAGCAGCGAGATGTACGAGGCGACGCGGAAGTCCTGGCGGATGCCCGCGGCCTTGTTCATGGGCCGGGCAAGGATCTCGGGAACGCCCGAGGCGGAGACCGAGATGCACAGGCGTTCTTCGTTGAGGCGCTTGTTGAACCAGGTTTCACCGGGCGCGGGGGACTTGGGGTCGCCGTCCAGAATTACGATCTTGGGGAGCGTGGTGTTTGGCGGCAGGTCCGCGTAGGTCGGGGCGAGCACGCCGATCTGCACACCGAACTGGAGGAAGAAGGCCAGGATGAGCGGCATCACCACGCGGAAGAGGAACAACAAGCCCGAGGTGGTGAGGATCGCTGAGAGGGGCAGCAGGAAATAGACGAAACGCTTCTCGCGGTCGTACAGCCCCGGTGCGACAAAGCGCCAGATCTGGAAGAGAACCCACGGACTACCGACGACGACAGCGCCGATCAGGCTGACCTTGATGTACGCGCCGAAGACTTCGAGCGGTTCGGTGGCGAGGGGGGCCGGGTCGTGGCCCGCGGCGAGCAAGGCGTGCTGGAGCGGGGAGATCAGAAACCCGAGCAGATGCTGACCGAAGACTAGCGAGAGCACGAAAATCGGGGCCAGCCCGAACAGGGCATGGATCAGGCGTTTGCGGAGTTCCTCCAGGTGATCGCCCAGCGGCATGACTGCTTCAGAGGAGGATGGGCGTGGGCTGTCGGGCATCGGCTGGAGAGCGGGGTGCGAATGTCGGTGAAAGGCCGTGAGGGTACGCCCCAATAATGCGGAGTTGCGGGCGCTTGCTCATGGGTGTGATTGGGGAAACGGGACGGAATCGTTCGTATCCTGTTTTGCGGCGGAACAACAACCCGGGCGCATCTTGGGTGGTGAACGGAGCAGCAGTTGCAGCATCAGGGTGTGGAAGATCTCGCAGGGCCGGATCAGCGCGGCGGCCTTTCGGACGCCGCGGCCGCGGAGTTGGCGGCGGCGGATGCCGCGCGCGCCCGCGCGGATCGCATCGCGGAGGCGGCGGTCTGCGGTGATGCGCATGCGCTGAACGAGCTCTGGAACTCGAACCGCCGCTGGGTGGCGGCGATTCTGCTGGCGCACAAACCGCGATGGGCGGATGTCGAGGACTTGCTGCAGGAAGTCGCGATGTCGATGGTCCGGAAGGTGGGGGAGGTTCGCGACCCCAAGGCGGTGCGGCCCTGGCTGCGGACGGTGGCGATCAACGTAGCGCACGCCGCGGCACGGTCGGGGAAACGGCGCGAGAGCGACGAGCGGATGGGCGGCGCTGAAGGGACCGAGGACGCGTTCGAGGGACGCGGCCGGGATCACGAGGCGGCGCCTGAATCGCTGGCCGAATACGAGCAGGGCAGGCTGCTGATGCAACTGGCGGAGCAGTTGCCCGACGGGTATCGCGAGCCGTTGCTTCTCAAGGCGATTCACGACCTGAGTTATCGGGAGATCGGGGAGATTCTGGACCTTCCGGAAACGACGATCGAGACGCGGATCGCACGCGGCCGCAGGCAGTTGCGCGAGCTTGCGGCGGCACGGGAGCGTGAGGAGGAAGACCGGCGGTTAGGACTGGGGAGTGCCGGTAGGGTCTAGTTTGGGGATTCTGCAAAATACGGGGCGTTCGTGCGGACGGAGGAGACGCCGCGGCGCATCCATTCTGAATGGTGGAGTTTGGAAGGGTTCAACATGGCCGACACTGATCTGGACATTCTGGTTTCAAGGGTGATCGACGGGCGAGCGGGCTCGTCCGATTGGTCCGCGCTGGAGGCGAGAGCCTCTGCGGATGCCGGGGTGTGGAAGGAACTGGCGTTGGCGCAGCGGGACCACGCGGTGCTGACGGCGGCGGTGCGTCGCGAGACGGCGAAGGCCGAGGCCGTGCGGCTTCCGCGGGTGGCGACACCGGCGGCGGCGGAGATCCCGCCGACGTTCGCGTTCCCCAAGACTGTGTCGGTGGCGGCGCGGGCGCGGAGCGTTGGCACATGGGCGGGCTGGGCGGCCGCGGCGGCGATGGCGCTCGCGTTCGTGGGCCGTGGCACGGTCCCGATGCTGGGCGGGAGCGAGGGCGTCCGCGCTGGGCTGACATCGCAGATCGAGAGCGCGGCGGACCTGTTCAACCGTTACTTAGACACGGGCAAGAAGGCGGGCACGGTGGTGGGCGAAACGCCCGATCGCAAAGTCATCGATGTGGTGCCGGCGGCCGACGGGCACGGGTACGACATTTTCTATCTGCGCGGCGTGGTGGAAAAGCAGCGAGTGGACAACCTGTATCGCTTCACCACCGACGAGACGGGCCAGCAGGCGCCGGTGCAACTGGTGCCCGAGCAGACGCCCAGGAAGTTCCGCAAGCCCGCCGTGTGAAATCGTGACGGAAGATTGCCGCGGGGTGCATCCCTGCGGGTGCGGAAGCAAGCACATCGAAACGCGGCGGGTGGAATTCCGAAGGACACTCAAACCGATCGCTTCTCTGGGAACACACGCATGAACACGAACACGAAGAAGACACTGACCGCGATGATCGGCGCCTGCACGGCGCTGGTGCTGGCCTGCGGCACGGCGAACGCGCAGGATCAGGGCGAGGACAACCTCAAGGGCAGCTTCAACCAGCCCATCCGCAAGAGCGGGAAGAAGGCGAAAGCGTCGGATGAGCAGACGCTCTCGTCGAACATGACGATGATGGTCAGCGAGACCGAGGGCGATGACACCTACACGCTCAAGATGAGCGGTGACGATGTGTCGGCGGAGATCAACGGCAAGAAGGTCCCGCAGGATCGCATCCGCCGCGCGGGCGACAAGATCGAACTGCTCGGCAAGAACGGCGAGGTCGTCCACACGTTCAACGTCGGTGTCCAGGGTCACGGCGTGGTGAAGGGATTCGCGATGCCCCGCGCTCCGATCGCTCCCGCGCCGCCGGAGCCGCCGGATGCTCCGGACGCGATGATGACCGAGCCCGAGCCCCCGCCGGTGATGCTCGGCCTCCTGATGAATGACAACGAGGAAGATGACGGGATCGTGGTCGAGGAGATTTTCCCTGATCTCCCGGCCGCGAAGGCCGGGTTGCAGAAGGGCGACGTGATCCTGAAGATCGACGGGCACCAGGTCGATGAGCCCAAAGATCTGCGCGAGATCCTGTTGAAGAAGAAGGGCGGCGACAAGGTCGACGTGGTGATCAAGCGCGGCGGCGGTGAAAAGACGCTGACGCTGGACCTGGCCGCGTACGACAAGGACGCCATGCAGAAGGCCCGCGAGGCGGTGGCGCCTCAGGCCCGGACGCCGCGGGCGGCTCGGGTGCCGGGCCTGCCCGGACTGCAGGGGTTGATGGCCCCGGAGCAGGACTGGACCGCCGAAGCCCGCCGCGCGATCGAGCGTGCGATGGAGCAGGTGCAGCGTGCGGACGCCGGCGGCGCGGAATGGAAGGCCAAGCTGCAGGAGTCGCTGGCCAAGGCGCTGGCGGAGATCGAGAAGTCCAGCGGCGAGCTGCGCCTCAAGGTTCAGCAGTGGCGTGACGAGGGCCAGGGCGGTCGCACGATCATCGGCGGGGGCGGCCAGGGCGGCCCCGATCACGTGTGGGTCGTGCCGGGGAATCGCATGCAGGCCGGCGGCGAGATGACCGAGAAGCTCGATCGCCTTTCCGAGAGCCTCGACCGGTTGAACAAGCGTCTGGACGACATGGAAAAGAAAATCGACAAGAAGCAACCGTGAAGCGAGGACGCCGGTAGATGATTCGCCGCCGTTCGGTCGTTCGAGGTTGATTCCTCACATACATCGGATTGCTTCCGTTTGGGACAGGCCGCACTTCCACCCCGGTGCGGCTTGTCTCTTTTTGGACCCGCTACCCTCGCACCATGTTCGGATCACACCTCTCGATCGCCGGTTCGATGGTCAACGCGCTGCACGAGGCGGAGAAGCTGGGCTTCGACACCGTGCAGGTGTTCACGAAGAACCAGCAGCAGTGGAAGGCCAAACCGCTGGACGCGGCGATGGTGGATGAGTGGCGGGTGAAGGTGGCGCAGCTGGGCTGGCAGGATCGCATCGTCAGTCACGCGTCGTACCTCATCAACATCGCCAGTTGCAAGGACGATCTGTGGGCCAAGAGCGTTGACCTGATGACCGACGAAGTGGAGCGGTGCGAGACGTTGGGGATCGCGCTGCTCGTCCACCACCCCGGTTCGTTCGTCGGGTGGACGCTGCGGGAGGGGATCGATCGGATTGCTTTGGCGTACAAAGAGGTGTTCAAGCGGTGCAAGGGCGGGCGAACGGTGGTGTGCCTGGAGGGCACGGCGGGCGCGGGCAGCCACATCGGCGGGCCGTTCGAGCATCTGCGTGATCTGCGGGCCGCGATCATCGCGGCGGGGGCCCCCGGGGAGCGCGTGGGGTTCTGCCTGGACACGTGCCACATGCACGCGGCGGGGTATGACATGTCCACGCGGGAATCGGCCGCCAAGGCGCTCGACGAGTTCGATCGCGTCTGCGGCATGGAGAACCTGCGGGCGATGCACCTGAACGACAGCAAAGGGCCGGTGGGCAGCCACCTGGACCGGCACGAGCACATCGGGCAGGGTTGGGTGGGCGGAGGCGCAAAGAAGCACGACGGTGAGGGGAAGTTCTCGGCGAAGGCGCTGGCCGGGAGCGGGTTTGCGGCGGTGGTGAACCATCGCCGCGTTCGGGACGTACCCAAGATACTCGAAACGCCCAAGGGAGAGACGGACGGCGGGGAGCCATGGGACAGCGTGAATCTTGGTCGCCTGGTCGGGCTTATCGAAGAGGGCTCGAAGGATGCGGCACCGGTTCGGGTGAAGGTCGGACGCAAGTCACAGCCGAAGTGAGTGCCCGGCAAAGGTCGTGAGGGCTTGCCTGTTCGGGCGGGTCTTGCCGATGATCCTCGGGGATGGCCGGCTGTTCATAGCTGGCCGGGGGATCGGGCGGCGAGCGTACTGTTGGCACCCGCGCGGTTGTGCAGGAGCGGCGGGAATCGAAGCGGACTTCGTTGAATCAACCAATAATCGACCCCATGTCAAAGAACCCGATGAAACTAATCGCATTGTCCACGGCCGCGATCGTCGCCGTGTGTTTCGGCGGGTGCCAGTCGCTGGATAAATACAACAACAAGCCCAAGACCAAGTCGACCTCCTCGACGACTTCGGGGGCGACCATGTCTCCGGACAGCGTCGGCAAGGCCCCGGCGGTGTCGGTGGATCGCAAGAGCGAGGCCTCCAAGACCGACGGGCAGGGTCTGGTGCAGCGCGGTTCGAGCCTGGCCTCGCAGGGGCAATACGAGCTGGCGTTGGCGGAGTTTGAGAAGGCGATCGAGGTCAACCCCAAGCTCACGACGGCGTACATGGGCGCGGGCGATATTTATCGTCAGCGCGGCTCGTACGACCAGGCGGAAAAGCGGTACGGCAAGGCGGCGGAACTGGAGCCGGGGAACTTCAACGCTCAGTACCTGCACGGGTTGATGCTGCAACTGCTCAACCGAGTGAACGAGAGCGTGCGGGCGTACCTGCGGGCGATCCAGATCAAGCCCGATGACTTCAACTCGAATCTGAATCTTGCGACGGCGTACCTGCAGTTGGGCGAGCCCGCCGAGGCGCTGCCGTACGGCCAGAAGGCCGTGCAACTCAACGGCAAGAGTGCGCCGGCGAGGACCAATCTCGGGGCGATCCTGGCCTCGCTGGGCCGGCACGAAGAGGCGGTGGTCGAGTATCAGCAGGCGGCGGAACTGGCCGAACTCTCCGCGCCGCTGCTGCTCAACCTGGCCGAGAGCCTGGGCAAGACGGGGCGCTACGAGGAGATGGTCAACACGCTGACGCAGCTTGTGAAGACCGAGCCCACGGCGGTGGCGTACGAACGCCTGGGATTTGGCTTGTTCAGGTTGCGGCAGTACCCGGATTCGCTCGCCGCGTTCCGCAAGGCGGTGGAGATCGATCCGAACCACTATCCCGCGCTCAACGGCATCGGTGCGTGCCTGCTCAACCAGTGGGAGTGGAGCAAGCAGACCGACGAGGCGGCGAAGACCGAGGCGATCCGGGCGCTGCGTCGCAGCCTGCAGATCGAGCCGCAGCAGCCGCGGATTCTAGAACTGCTCGGCCGCTACCGCTGATCGCAATAATCGCTCCCATGCCCGACGCAAAACTCCTCGAAGTCTTCCCGACGCCCTCGGACACGCCGTTCGTCATCGAGCACGTGGCCGAGGAGTTCACGTCCGTCTGCCCCGTGACCGGTCATCCGGATTTCGGCACGGTGACGCTGCGGTTTGAGCCTCGGGGCGCGAAGGCGGGGGGCGTGTGCGTGGAGCTCAAGAGCCTCAAGTTGTACCTGCAATCGTTCCGCAACGAGGGCATTTACTACGAGGCGGTGACGAACGCAATCCGCGACGACCTCGCGGCGGCGATGAAGCCGGCGTGGCTGGTCGTCAAGACGGACTGGAAAGGACGTGGAGGGATCCGCTCGGTGATCCGCGCCACGTCGGGCCCGGCGCCCGCCGAGTGGCTGCGGTGAGTCGTTACTTCTTCGCGACCTTGTAGAACGGCATGGCGGTCTGGGTCGCGGGGAGCGTCGAGCCCTTGCCGGTATCGATCTCGAACGTGCCGGTACCGTGCAGCGGAGTGTCGAGGAAGCCCATCGCGATGCCGCGGCCCAGCGTGGGGCTGGGGCATGCGCTGGTGACGAGGCCGACTTCCTTGCCGTCCCTGCGGATGATCATGCCCGGGCGGGCGGAGCGCTGGCCTTCGATGAAGAAGCCTGCGAGCTTGCGCTTGGGGCCGCCCTCGGCGACGGTCTTCTTGAGTGCGTCCTGGCCGATGAACTTCTCGCCCTTGTCCATCTGGTCCTTGTCGAGGGAGATGGCGAAATCAACGCCGCACCAGAGGGCGTTGATTTCTTCGCCCAGCTCGTGGCCGTAGAGGGGCATCGAGGCTTCGGTGCGCAGGGTGTCGCGGCAGCCCAGGCCCGCGGGCTTGAGCACGGCCTGCTCGGCCTTGATGTCAACGCCCTGGAAGAGGTACTTGAGGGCCATCCCGACCGCGATGGAGGGGAGGATGACTTCGACCCCGTCCTCGCCGGTGTAGCCGGTGCGGCTGACGATGAGCTTGGCGACCAACAGGTTCTTGACGGCGAAGCGATACTTCTTGAGCGATGGAATCTCACGGCTGAACTGGCCGATGCGCTCGATGACGCGGGGGCCCTGCAGGGCGACCATCGCGCTGGAGGTGGTCTGGTCGTCGATCTTGACGGTGTAGTCGGCGGACGCACGCACGGCCTCGAAGTGGGCCACGAGCTTCTCGCGGTTGCTGGCGTTCACGACGACGAGGAACGCGTCGTCGTCGACGCGGTAGACGATGACGTCGTCGCGCACGCCGCCGGCCTCGTTGCAGACCAGGGAGTAGCGGCACTGGCCGATCTCCATGTCGCTGATGCGGCGGGTGCAGACGCGCTCGAGCAGGCGGCGGGCGTGGCGGCCGGAGAACCGGACGCGGCCCATGTGGGAGACGTCGAAGATGCCGCCGCTCTCGCGGACCTGCTTGTGCTCGGCCTGCACGCCCCCGCCCTTGTAGTACATGGGCATTTCCCAGCCTGCGAACTCAACCATGTGGGCGCCGTATTCGAGATGGAACGAGTGAAGAGGGGTGCGCAGCAAGGGTCAGGTACTCCTGTGTTGGTTGCGGGATGGTAGAGAGGCGCCGCCCTCTTCAGCGCGGATTTTTCGCGCGATGCATCGGGTCGGTGGCCGGGGATGGACGGCGGGAATAGCTGCGGATGAGGCCGGCGGCGTGCGTCGGCCGGGGGGTCAATACCGGCGTGTGCGGCCGCCGCTCTTGGCCCAGGGGGCGCGGAACTTTTTGGCGGCCTGCGGGGCCCTGTCGCCGCCCTGACCCCGCTGTTCGCCCTGCTGGGACTGCGGGCGGGCCTGGGGCTTGGCGTGCGGGTGGCTGGAGTGCGACGCGCCGTGCGGCTGGTGGGGCTTCTGGGCGGGGGAGTGGGGGCGGGAGTGATCACGCTCGCCACGGCCCGATTCGTTGCGGTTCTGGTACGGCCGCTGCTGGCGGAAGGAATCGTCCGCGGGCGGGTAGACCGCGATGGGGGTCTCGATCCGCGGCGTGGTCGCGACGGTGATCCGCTTGGTGAGCAGACGCTCGATGTCACGCAGCAGGGAGCGTTCTTCGCCGTCGCAGAACGAGATCGCGATGCCCGCGGCGCCGGCGCGGCCCGTGCGGCCGATACGGTGCACGTAGGCCTCGGCTTCCATGGGAAGGTCAAAGTTCACGACGTGGGTGATCCCGTCGACGTCCAGGCCGCGGGCGGCGACGTCGGTGGCGACCAGCACCCGGGCCTGGCCGGCGCGGAAGCGTTCCAGGGCGCGGATGCGCTGGTTCTGGGCCTTGTCGCCGTGGATCGTTTCGGTGGTGACGCCGCTGGCCTTGAGGCGCTTGCCGAGCTTCTCCGCGCCGTGCTTGGTGCGGGTAAAGACCACGGTGCGGGACATCGCCGGGTCCATCAGCAGGTGCGAGAGCAGCGGTTGCTTGCTCATGCGCTCGACCATGTACACGGTCTGCTCGATCATCGGCGCGGCCGAGGCCACGGGGGTCACGGCGACCTTGACGGGATCGCGCAGGAGCGAGTTGGCCAGCGCCTGGACTTCCCGCGGCATGGTGGCGGAGAAGAGGAGTGTCTGGCGGCCGGCGGGGACCGCCGCGGCAATGCGGCGGATGGGGTGGATGAAGCCCATGTCGAGCATGCGGTCGGCTTCGTCCAAGATGAGCGTGGTGACGCCGGAGAGGTCCGCGACGCGCTGCTGCATGAGATCGATGAGGCGGCCGGGCGTGGCGACGATGACGTCGACGCCCTTGGCCAGGGCCTTCTTCTGGTGGAACTCGCTGACGCCGCCGAAGACGGTGGTGTGCGTGAGGCCCGACTCGCGGCCGTAGGTGGCGAAGCTGGCGGCGATCTGCGCGGCCAGTTCGCGGGTGGGCGCGAGCACGAGCACGCGGGCCTTGGCGGCGCCGCGCTGGGACTTATCGACGGGCGCCATGATCAGGCGGTGAAGGACCGGGAGCGCGAACGCGGCGGTCTTGCCGGTGCCGGTCTGGGCGCAGCCCAGGACGTCGCGGCCTTCAAGGATGAGCGGGATCGCCCGGGACTGGATCGGGGTGGGCGTGGTGTACCCCTCCTGCTGAAGGGCGCGCAGGATGGGCTGGGCAAGTCCGAAACTGGAAAAAGGCATAGTGCTACGGTGCTCTCGCGTACGCGGATCAAGTCGTACCAGGGTGCTTTGCGCGGCGCGGCACGACGTGCCCTTGTAAGCCGCGGCCAGCAGGTTCCCAGTCTCGAAGTTCGACCTCAACGTTGGGGCTACCGGCGATCGGAAGAAGTATAGGAGCGCTGGGGCGTGCGAGCGTGCATGCCGCGGGCGATCACACGGATCGGGGTGCCCACGCCGCGTTATCGAGCAGCCGCACGCTGCCGACTCGCGCGGTGATGAGCGCCCGGTGGGGGCGTGCGCCGGAGGGGTCGGGCGCGAGCAGCGTCTGGGCGTCGCGCACCACGGCGTAATCGGCGACGATCGAATCCGCCGCGAGGACGCTGGTCATCGCGGCCTGGGCATCGGCGGGGGTCGACGCGGACTGCGCGGCGTGCAACGCGCGACGAAGGGCGAGGGCCCGCACGCGGTCGGCGGGAGTGAGGAAGCGGTTGCGGCTGGACATCGCCAGCCCGTCGTCTTCACGAACGGTGGGGCCCGGGATGATCTCGATGGGCATCGAGAGATTCCGGACCATCGCCGTGATCACCTGCAACTGCTGCCAGTCCTTTTCGCCGAAGACGGACGCAACCGGGCGGACGATCTCGAACAGCCGCTTCACGACGCGGCAGACGCCGGCGAAGTGGCCGGGGCGGAAGGCGTCTTCAAGGCCGGGTCCGGCTGCGACGGCCGGAAGCGGGGGCGTGGCGATCTCAACGCCCGGGGGATAGACATCGTCCACCCCGGGCGCGAACACCAGGGAGGCCCCTGCGGCTTCGCACATCGCGGCGTCGGCCTCGAAGGTCTTGGGGTAGCGGGCGAAGTCGGCGGGATCGTTGAACTGCGACGGGTTCACGAAGATGCTGACGACACAACCGCCGGACAGCTCTCGTTCGCGGGCGAGTTCAACGCCCCGGCGGATGAGCGCGGCGTGGCCCGCGTGCAGGGCGCCCATGGTGGGCACGAACACGCACGGCCCGGCTTTCGCCAGGTCGGTGGAGAGTTGGTCGCATGTGGTAGTGATCCGCACGAGGGGGAAGTGTCGGGCGCATCAACCCGCGGGGCAAGAGGCTCCTCGGATGAACTTCGAGCCTCCCCGGGGATTTCAGGCCGCCTTCGCCAGCGACTTGGCGACGCCCGCGAGCCAGGCGTGGAACTCCGGCGAGTCGGGGCGGGCGATGAACTCGAGCACCGCGGCGTACATGCCGTCGGAGGAGTAGACGCACTGGGACACGGTCCCGACCAGCGGCACCGGGTCGGAGTCGATGCGGTGGATCGCCGCGGCGATGGTGCGGTCCCTGTGGCACATGCGCCGAGATTGGAACACAAGGTGCGATTTGCTCAGCCGCAGGGCGCGGCCGGTCCATTTGGGTCCGGGGCGGAAGCGGTCGTCGAGTTCCGAAAAGTCGGCGATCGCCTTGAACGTGTGCCCGGACACTTCGGGGAAGATCTCGAACTGGGTCGTGATCGCGGTGATGGAGCGGGCGGGTTCGCGGGGGTTGTTGTTCATGGTCACAGCCAGCGTTCGAGGCTAGGGTGGGCGGACGATCGCTCCGTGGTGGAACGATCGGCGACCGCTCTGGGGCGATTCACCTAATGTTGAATGGTTGAACTCCCCGGACCAGCACAGGCGGCATGAACGGAATGACTCGCCTTTCCAACTCCGCCATGAACACACGGACCCGATCAGATTGGTCAGCACTTTTTAAAGAAGCAGCGCTTTTGAATCTGGAGAAAACTCCGTGCATGCGGCGATGGGGGTTGCCTGAACTCGAGTTGTTCGTGATGAGTTTTCGCGACGATTCGGGGAATCGCCGAGATGTTGATGAGCCGTTCTTGCGGCATCTTCTAGAAGCACCCCTGGCTATTCCCGGTAAACGAGGTGGCCCGGACGCCTCGTTGTGGTGGGGGGTTCAGGCCATGCCACTCAGGGAGAATCCGCCTGCGTTGGAGGCGATCAGTTCCGGCCAGGGTGCCACGGGACCCCTGGTGGAACCTTTGCGGCAGTTCGGCGTTGAAGTCTGGCACGAAGGAGAGTTGTGCGCGTTGCACGCGCTGTCCTGGCTGACTCGTGGGCGCGATGAACTTGGAATGCGCGTTCGGTCCGCCGCGGCATGGATGATGGATGAGGTGCAGCCCGACAACGCGACGAACCGGCCTTGGGCGATCCACGTCTTCGCGGGGCTCGCGACCGAAGGGGATTCCCAGGCGGATCTGTACGCGCAAACACTCTTTCACAACGCGATTGTGGGAAGAGAGCGTCCGGATGTGCTTTCGGCGATGATCCTGCTGGACGCGGCCGGTTGGCTTGAACGTGCCGCGGAGTCAGTCTTGGGATAAGGGGCGGGTTTTCAGCATCCACCCGCTTCCCATGAACTGAAGAAGGTGGCGACGTCGCCGCCGTCGATCCCGCCGTCGAGATTGACGTCGGCGCAGGGGCCGGAGGCTTCCCACTCCAGGAAGAACGAGGCGACATCCCCGCCGTCGACTCCGCCGTCCTGATTGAAGTCGGCCGGGCAGGCCGAGCATGTGGAACTCGAAGGAGTGCAGGCGATGTTGATGACACCCGAGCCGGTGGCGGTGGAGTATCCGCCGATGCGGAGCAGGAACTGCTGCCCGTTGACCGCCGGGAAGGTGATGCTGGATTGCCGCAGGCAGGTGTCGCTCAGCAGATCGTCGTTGCAGGCGGTCGGTTCGCCGGTGGGGCAGGTGATCGAGTCGTACGCCGCGATCTTGGTGTCAAAGTCGCTGCCGCACGTGTCCACGGTGACATCACCGTCGCACGAAGCGGTGTAGGTGTACCAGACGTCCTGGCCGATCTGGTCCGTGCCGAAGGCCAGGCAGATTCCCGCCGGGCTGCCGTCGGTCGTGGCGCCGACGTTGGTGAACGGCGTGGTGCCGTCGGCGATGGGGGTCGCGTCGGCGCACGCGTCGTTGGGGAGTCCGCCGCCTGTGGCGATGTTGAGCACGTACGAGCCGGACGCCCCGCCGAAGCCCGAGACGCGGATGTAGTATTCGGTGTTCGCTTGCGCGGAGAAGCTGACGCGGGACAGGAAGCCGCCCGCGCTGTCGTCGTCGCAGGCGATGTCGTTCACGGCGTTGCCGGGGCAACCGGTGTGCACGGAGAGCACGGTGTCGTACGCGGAGCCCAGGAGGTCCGCGGTGACGGTGGTGGCGACGGGGGTGTCGAACTCGTACCAGACGTCGTTGCTGGTGACCGAGTAGCCGCACGCGGCGTCACCGTCGGGTGTCGCGCACAGCGTGGAGCCGGGGTAGGAGCCGGGGCCGACGGAGATGGCGTTGGCGCAGGCGTCGTTGGTCTGCTGGCCACCGCCCGAGAGCGTGAGGGTGAATGGGCCGCTGTCGGTGCCGCTGAAGGCCGCGACGCGGATCAGGTAGGTCGTGTTCGCAGTCGCCGACCAGGTGACGCGGGAGCGCAGGTTGCAATAGTCGTCGTTGCAGGCGATCTGGTTCGCGCCGTTGCCGGGGCAGCCGGTGTGGACCGAGATCATGGTGTCGAAGGTGGCGGCGGCGCAGGTGTCGGCGGTGTAAGTGCCATCGCAGGGGGGTGTGACGGAGAACCAGACATCCTTGGCGGTGGAGGCAAAGCAGTTGTTGACGCCGTCGTTGGTGGCGCAGGAGGTGTCGGCGGTGTAGGCGCCGGGGGTGATCGGCATGGCCGAGGCGCACTGATCGTTGGGCGGTGGGTTAAAGGTGTTCTGCGTGACGGTCAGGGTGAACGTGCCGCTGGACCCGCCCCAACCGCCCACGCGGAGCAGGTACCGGGTGCCCGCGACCAGGTCGGCGGAGATGCTCGAACGCGTGCCGCTGCAGAAATCGTCGTTGCAGGCCAGGATGTTCGAAGTCGTGCCGGGGCACCCCGAGTGCAGCGAGAGCTGCGTGTCGAATGACGCGGCGGCGCAGGTGTCGAACGTGAAGCTGCCGTTGCAGCCGGGCGTGAAGGCGTACCACACGTCCGGCCCGGTGGCGGTGCCGCAGTTGACCGTTCCGTCGGCGGTGCTCGAGACGGTCGTGCCCGAGGTAGTGCCCACGGACAGCAGCGTGGCGCCCGCGCAGGTGTCGTTCACAGGCGGGGGCGGGGGCAGGCCGGCGCAGTTACCGGGGTTCACGATTGCCCGGCCCGCGTCGAACGAGGGCAGGAAGATGTCCGTGCCGTAGTTGGGGCAGTTGGTCGAGCAGTGGGTGACGACGCCGATCAACTCGCCCGCGGCGTTGAGCAGGCCCGAGCCGGAGTTGCCGCCGCGGACGTCGGCGTCAAACTGGTAGTGATCTCCGCTGACGAAGGTGATGGAGCCCACGCTGAGTTGTTGCGTCTGGCTGCGCACGCAGTTGGTGTCCAGCCCGTAGCCGTTCATGGCGGCGGTGGTGCCCAGGGCGGCACGCGCAGAGGCGAGCGGACGGAACTGGTTGTACCGCTGCACGGGGGATTGGCCCAGTGAGTTGGGGCCGGTGACGTACACGCCCCAGTCGGCGCCCACGCCCGCGTTGAGGTACTGGAAGCCCGGCTGCACCGGGAACTGATCTGCCACGGGCGGGTGGCTGAGCGAGCAATCGCCGTTGGAGGGCGGCACGTTGAACTCTACCACCAGCGTCGTCTGCCCGGACAGGCAGTGTCCCGCCGTGATCATGCCCGTACCAACGGCGCAATACACGGATGCGGAGCAGCCCACGGGCAGCAGACGCCCGGACCACAGTTCGCCGGAGGGTTGGCGATCGTCGACGCCGCAGATACCGCAGATGCCCGGCTCGCCCAGCGGGTGCACCGCCGGCTCCATGCCCACCCGCTTGAGGAACAGGCGGTTTCCGGCTGAGTGGGGGCCGGCGATCAACTCGACCATCACCGTGTCGCCGTTGAAGTAGGCGCTGCTCGAGGACCACTGTGTGAGTCCTTTGCTGTCCAGCAACTGCACCTGGCCGTCGAGGAGCGAGGTGAGGCGGACCGCGCTGCCGGCGGCGAGTTGGGCGTCCTCAAAGTACAGCCGCAGCCACGCGGCCCGGTCGATGTGCACCGGGAACGCGGCCACGGTGCGCGGTTGGTCGTCGTTGTTGGCCAGAAATCCCGTATCGTGCGAGAACGAGGCCAGCTGGCCGACGGGATGATCCAGCGTCCCCTGTGCAAAGGCTGACGACGTGCCCGCGGCGGCGAGCAGTGCAACGACTACGCAACGGAGGTTCATGCGGGATGGTCCCTCAATAAGGTGGAATCAGGCGATGCCGGCAGAGATTGCCGCGCCGTGAGGAAGAACAAAGGTCTCCCAAGTTACCACAACGCCACCAGCGATGCAAGGGCATTTGCCGGAATCAAGTCCGAGTTTTCGGACACTCAAGCAGAATGTTGGCGAGGCCGGGCGGGAAGCGCACCCGGAGAGGTTGGCGGTGCTTGAGTCAGCACCCGCCCGACTGCCACCGCACGAAGAAAGACTCCACATCGGCTCCGTCGATGCCGCCGTTCTGATCTGTGTCCGCCGCGGGAAGCGAATCCTGCCAGGCGAGGAAGAACGCCTCGACATCGCGGCCGTCGACGCCGCCGTCGTGATTGAAGTCCGCGGCGCAAGAGACGCAGATCGGCGCCACCGCGTCGCGGGCGGCGATGAAGAGAGACTGATCGATGCGTGTACCGTAGTTGGGGCAACCGGCCGAGGAGCAGTGGGTCACGATGCCGATGATGTCGCCGGAATCGTTCAGGATCGCGCCGCCCGAGAGCCCGCCGCGCACGTCGCTGGTGAACTCGTAGTGCGTTGGGCCCACGGCCGATATGTTGCCCCGGCTGCGCTGCTGGACCTGCGCGCGGGTGCAGGTGGTGTCCAGCCCGTAGCCGATGAGCGTGGCGCCGTTGCTGACGGTGGAGGCGCCGGCGGCCAGGGCCTTGCGGACTCCGTAGCGGGCGAAGGGTGACTGGCCCATGTCGTTGTTGCCGACTCGGATCACGGCCCAATCGGCCCCGATGCCGTTGGTCTGGTACTGGTACCCGGAGAGGATGGGGAACTGATCGTTCACTGGCGGGTGGACGATGTTGCAGTTCGCGGCGGATGGCGGAACGTTAAACTCCGCGACATTGGCAAAGCCGTCGGAGACGCAGTGGCCGGCGGAGAGCAACGCCGCGGCGGAGTCGCAGAACAGGTTGGCCGAGCACCCCACGGGCACGAGCCGGGCCGACCATGGTTCGGTGGCGAGGGTGCGATCATCGCCGTTGCAGATACCGCAATACCCGGGCCCGCCGCGGGGAGTGGTGGTGGGTTCGAACGCGATCCGAGCGATGCGCACGCGGCTCGCCGGGGCGCGGGCGGGCGCGACCAACTCAACGACTACCGCGTCACCGTTGAAGTACGCCGAGGTGGCGGACCAGGACGCCAAGCCATCCTGGTCCAACGTCTGCGACTCGCCGTCCAGGGGCGAAGTGATCCGCAGTTGCACACCGGGGGCCAGGTTGGTGGCTTCAAAGTACACGCGCAGCCACGCGGCGTCGTGCTTCTGCACCGAGAATGCCAGCAGTCGGGCCGGGGTGTCCGCCGGATTGGCGAGCGGGCCGGAGTCAAAGGCGTAGTCGGCGAAATCGCCCACGAAATGGTCGAGCGTCGACTGAGCGAGAGCGGTGGGGGAGAGGTTGAGTGCCGCGGCAAGGACCGCGGGCCCGAGGCACGCGCTGCACTTTGAGATCGGCCCGACCGACCGTGAGCGGCCGCAGGCACGGGCGGAAGATGTTCTGGTGGAAAGGTGCACGCGCGGCCCGAGCTGAAACGCCCGATGGCCGGGAATAAGGATACCGGGCCGAAGACGGCCGCATCCGGGGAGGATTCAAAAATAACACCGCCCGGTGTGTGACCGGGCGGAGTATGGCAGCAGGGAGGTAGGAAGGTGGTGGTGGATGGCCCCCCGCCGCCGGGTGGTGGGTCGTTGTAATGCGCTCGGCCGCGTGGCTGTCGGTCGAGCGCTGTGTGTCGGTCTGTGCGGGCGAGTTGGCAACCGGCTTCCCGTCGCGGCGGGCACGCGTCGTGCGTGCGCCCGTGGCGGTGTGGATTGAGTCGCGGCGCGAATCCTTGCGCTACGAGGGTCAACCCGTTTCCGGCGGCCCCGGCACCAAAGTCATTTTGGCGCCCGTGGGCGCTGGTCGCGGGGAACAACTGCCGCGGCGAGCGTCCAGACCGAATCACGTTTCCTGTGCCCTTTCGGGCAATGCTGGGCGTGCCGTTTCCGGCAGGCTTCACTCGATCACTCGGCCTTGGTCTGGCCGGGGGCGGTGGGTCCGCCGCCGATCTTTTTGACGAGTGCGGGAAGGGCCGCGAACCGTTCCTTGAGCCCGTTCTCCCACTCGGCCTTGTCCCACACCTCCAGGTACTTTCCGCAACCGACCATGACGACCTCGTTGCCGATGCCCGTCATGTCCTGGTGGTGCCGCGGGATGTTGATCCGGCCCGCGGAATCTGTCTCCAATCGCTCGCACATGCCGAAGTAGTTGGACGCTACACTGGCAACTTCCGGATCGGGTGTCAGGCTGAAGTCACCCTTTTCCGCCATCTCTTCGAACCGCTTCTCCGTGTAGAGCATCAGCTTCTTGCCGCCCCACGGAACGCAATACCATGCGTTCCCGTCACGCTCCGGCGTCATCCGTGCCCTGTGCTTGGCCGGGATGGCCAAGCGTTGCTTGGCGTCGATCGTCAGTTCTGCATGGCCGGTGAAGATCATGCGTCCCTGCTTCCGACAACCCCGTCCCGATCGCGTCGCCGTCCCTGGCGATCACGATCCACATTTGACACGGCTGACCCGAACGTTTGCCGGGCAGTCCTTTGCCCGGCCACCCAAACCCTGCACCTCACCAATCTCGTCGTTACATCTTCCTGATGCCGACTCCTGACATGGGAAGTCTACACACTTTTCGACACTTTTCAACACCTTTCGTCACTTTGCAGTTCTTTTTTTGATGAAAGTGAGTTGCGCGCGCACCGCGATGGGGGAATCGGTGCAGAAGCGGTGTGGATAAGGTGTAAAAACAGTGGATAAAAGGAGTTTGTACGGTCTTTCGAGCGGGATTCTCTCGCCGCGTGGGGCTTTTTCGCGTGAGCACCGCGCGGCTTCACCGCTTGTTTGCTTCGAGTCGATAATCTCTGTCGCGGGGGCAATGTGATGACCGGGCCAACTCTCACTGAAATCGAACATGCGATGCTGCACGTGCCCGCGGGCGTGTTTGTGATGACTGCGCATTTCGAAGGAAAGCGCACCGGCGTGGTCGTTCGTTCGGTGCAGCGTTGCGCCCAGGAACCGCCGATGATCTGCGTCGCGATCCGCAAAGGGCACTGGATCAGCCCGCTCATCCGCGATAGTCACCACTTCGGATTGTGCAAGATCACCGGCACCGAGAAGCTGCTCATCAAGAAGTTCGCCGAGCCCAACCGGCCGCGGGACGGCGATCCGTTCGACTGCATGCCGATCGAGCGGATGGTCTCCGGCGCACCGATCCTCAGCCGCGCTCTGGCGGTCTACGACTGCGAAGTCGCACGCCACCTGGACTTGGAGGCCGACCACGAGATCTACATCGGCAAGGTGCTGGCCGCGAGGGTCTCACCGGGCGTTCCCGATCCGCCGCCGCTCATCAGCGAGTGACGCCCGGATGTGCTCGAGCATGCGATGGTCGAACGCCTCTGCTGAGAATCGCTCTGCGTTTTCGCGGCACGCTTGTCCGCGCTCCCGCGGGCATCGCCGCGTCGCGGAGATGAGGTCCGCCGCTGTCTGCGAATGGAACATCGCGCCGGATTTCTGATCGATCACGGTGTCGAGCGCGCCGCCCTGGGCAAAGGCCACCACCGGGCAGCCGCACGCCTGAGCTTCCACGGCGACGATCCCGAAATCCTCTACCTGCGGGAACAGGAGCATCTCAGCCCGCTGGTACTCGTTGCGCAACGCGGCGTCATCGATCCGGCCCAGGAAGCGAACGGTCGGGCCCGCGATTTGCTCCAATCCGCTCCGTTCGCCGCCATCCCCGACGATCCTCAGCGGTGACCTGGTCTGGTTCGCGGCCTCGATCGCAAGATCAACACGCTTGTAGGGCTCAAGGGCCGAGACCACGAGCCACCCTCCGCGCGCGGCGCCATCCGCGGGCGGCGTGAAAAAGCCTGTGCGCACGGGCGGGTGCACGACGAAGGCGTCGCGCCCGTAGCAGCGGCGCACCTCGGCGGCGATGTGCGAGGAGTTGGCGATGAAGCGGCTCACGCCCGCGCTGGTCGCAAGATCCCACCGTTTGAATCGCTCGCGGAACATCCGCAGGCCCAGGGTTCGCAGCGGGCTGCCGCGTTCGTACTCCCGGGTGCGAGACCAGATGTACCGCGCGGGGCTGTGGATGTAGCACAGGTGCGGCACGCCGGAAGGTGGCGCGAGCCCCTTGATCGCCGCGGAGCTCGTGGAGATCACCAGGTCGATCGGCGTCTTGGCGTGCAGGCGGGCGAGCTGGCGCGACAGGGCGCGCACCGCGGCGGGGTACGCGGGCAGCAGCCAGCGACGCATGGACGTTGACGCCGCGGGCCATGTGCCGACGTTGGAGACGAACTTGGGGAGAGCGTCGATCGCCGGAGTCAGGGGGCGGCCATCATCGAACATGACAAACAGGCCGGCCACGTTGAAGTCGCGGGCCAGAAGCTTCGCGATCGCGTCGAGCACGTGTTCACCGCCGCGAAGGCCGCAGAGCCAGTCGTGCGCGAGCACCACCCGGGGTTTTTCGCTGTCGGCGCCGACGGGTGTCGCGGGCTCGTGCGTCCGGGTTGGGGGTTGTACAGTTGGGTCCATGCAGGATGCAAAGCGAGTTTGGGCGAGCGCCGGATCGAAGCCCGCGGTGGCGGCCAATCGGTTCGGGCTGGATTATCGGCGCGAAGCGGCGGCGATGGGGCCTCCGCCGACGCCGATCATCGATTTTCACACGCACGTGAACGGAGAAGGGGCGGCCCAGATCTGGCGGCAGGTCGCGGACCTGTTCGGCGTGTCCAAGGCGCTCACGATGGTGCGCCTGGAAGAGGCCCCGACCGTGAGGCGCGTGATGGGCGATCGCGTGGAGTTCATCGCGTTCACCAACTTCCGCGCCGCCGACCGTGCGCACGCCTTCCGGCAGGGATACCTCGACGACATCCAGCGGTTCCACGACGAGTTCGGCTCCAAGATGATCAAGCTGTGGAACGCCCCGCGGATGCGGGAGTACTTCCCGGATGAAGCCGGGAAGGACCTGACCGAGTTGGACGGCGAGTGGCGCGTGAAGCACGTGGAACTGGCTCGCAAACTGGGCATGGCGGTGATGGTCCACATCGCCGACCCGGACACTTGGTTCGCGACCAAGTACTCCGACGCCGCCAAGTACGGCCTCAAGCGGGACCACTACCGCGGGCTCGAGGTAATGCTCGACCGCTACGCCGACATGCCGTGGTTCGCGGCCCACATGGGCGGCTACGCCGAGGACCTCGATTTTCTCGACGGCCTGCTGGAACGCCACCCCAACCTGAGCATCGACACCAGCGCCACCAAGTGGATCGTGCGCGAGCTCAGCCGATACTCGCGGGAGCGCGTGCTGCGGTTCCTCACGCGTTGGCGCGGGCGAGTGATCTTCGGGTCCGACATTGTCACTACAGACGAGCATCTCGTGCACAAGCAGGGGCCGGTGGCGCACCCGATGGCCGAGCTGGCGGACAGCCCGGAATCCGCGTTTGATCTGTACTCCAGCCGGTACTTCACGCTGCGAACCATGTTCGAATCGGAGTACGACGGGGAGAGCCCGATCGCAGACCCCGACCTGAACATGGTCGACCCGGCCAAGCACACCCTGATGGCGGCCCCGCGGCTGCGGGGCTTCTCGCTGCCCCGCGAAACGTTGATCGATCTCTACCGACGCAGCGCCGAGCAGGTGTTCGTGAAGCTGGGCATTCCCGTCGGCGTCGGGGGCGCACGGTGAAGCCTCACGGGGCGGGCCGCGCCACATGATCCAAGCGCTCCTGGTTATCGCGTTGATCGCGCTGCAGGTGTCGGACCAGACGCGCGTGCTGCGGCTGGTATCGTGGAGTGTGCCGGCGGTATGGGCCGCGGCGTGGGCGCCGGCGCTGCTGCTGTGGGCGATCTTCCACGTTTGGGCCCTGCGTGCGGGCCGTCGCATCGACGAGCGGGGCGATCACGCCGCGTTCCTGCGGACCGACGCCGCGATGCTCATGACGCGCTGCCTGGGGGTGGCGTGGTTTGTCTTCGCGGTGACGTGCCTGGGATGGGCCGACGTGGTTCGCCGCGCCGTGGGCGATCTGATCCTGGTGGACGAGGTGATCATCCTGGCGCCGCTGCTCACGCAGATCATCGGGCAGTGGTGGTCGATGTTCCCGCTGGAAGAGCGCATCGCCGAGGCCCGCCTGCTGCGCAGCCTTGACCGGGGCGAGCCGGTGCACGCGCCACCGACGCGGGGCGGCTTCGTGCTGATGTGCCTGAAGTTCCAGATGCTGCTGGTGCTCCTGCCGATCGGGCTCGCGGCGGCGTGGAACGAGACGCTCAGGGTGGTCGGCGAGCGCCGGCCCTGGCCCTGGTGGGATCGGGCGGAACCGTGGTTGCAGTGGGGCGGGCTGCTGGTGCTTCTGGCGACGGCGCCGGCGCTGGTGCGTCTGGTGTGGGGCGCGGTGAAAATCGCGGATGGTCCGTTCCGACGCCGCGCGGTGGAAGTGTGCTCGCAGCACCGGGTGCGGGTGCGGGGCCCGTTCCTGTGGCGCACGCACGGGGTGATGGTCAACGCGGCGATCCTTGGGCCGGTGTGGCCGTGGCGGTATCTGCTCGTGACCGATGCGCTCCTGGAACGGATGACCGACAGCCAGATCGAGGGCGTGCTGGCCCACGAGGTGGCCCACGTGCGAGAGCGGCACCTGCTCTGGCTCGCCGTGTGCGTGGTGGGCGTGGTGCTGGCGTGCGGGTGGGCGACATCTGCCCTGGCGTTCGTGCTGCACTGGGACCCGGAGGGCGACGCGTTCGGCTTCGGGGCGTCGGTCTTTACGCTCGCCGTGGCGTTGCATGTCTTTGGGCATGTCAGCCGCCGGTTTGAGTGGCAGGCCGACGCTTTCGCCGTCAAGCACTTGAGCGGGCAGAGCGCTGGGGTGACCGAGGAGGCGGCGGGCGTGATGGGTTCCGCCCTTGCGAACGTGGCGTACATGAACGGGATTTCTCCGCGCAAGTTCACGTGGCGGCACGGGTCCATCGCGGAGCGTGAGCGTCGGCTCGCGCAGTTGGTGGGGCAGCCGGTGGCGGGGCTGAGCATCGACCGCAAGGTGCGGGTGATCAAGTGGTGCGGACTGGCGGCGGCCGTGCTGGGCGCCGCCCCGTTCGTGTGGGAACTGGTGTGGGGTCGGGCCGGATAGGTTGGCATGTACGCGCACGGAGTCTGAACGGCCCGGCTACGGTTGCGTCCATGCGTTACGCGATGATCATGGCCGGCGGCGCCGGTACCCGATTGTGGCCGCTTTCCCGCAAGGATCAGCCCAAGCAGTTGCTGCGTTTCATCCAGCGGCCGGGCGATTCCGTCTCGCGTTCGCTGCTGGAACTGGCGGCCAAGCGTCTGGACGGCCTGATCCGCCCGGACCAGCGGTACATCTGCACGGCCGAGGTCTATCGCGAGGCCATCCGCGCCCAGTTGCCGGACTTCCGTGATTCGCAGATCCTGGGCGAGCCCGCCCCGCGCGACACGGTGAACGCCGTGGGCTTCGCCGCTGCGGTGCTGGCCAAGCAGGACAAGGACGCGATCTTCGCCGTCCTGACCAGCGATCACGTCATCGAGCCCGAGGATGTCTTCCGCGAGCGGATGGAACTGGGCTTCCGGCTGGTCGAGAACGACGACCGCCGGTTCGTGACGTTCGCGATCAAGCCGACCTATCCCGCCACGGGGTTCGGGTACATCGAGCGGGGCACGCCGGTGCGCGACAAGAAGCACGGCAAGCATCCCGCGATCGACGGCACCAAGGAACAGGCGTACCAGGTGGCCAGGTTCGTCGAGAAGCCCGACCGTCCCCGCGCCGAGGTGTACGTGCAGAGCGGCGATTATTCATGGAACGCGGGCATGTTCGTGTGGAAGGCCACGACGTTCCTGGAGGCGCTCGAGAAGTTCAAGCCTGAGAGCTACGAGGGGCTCATGAAGATCCAGGCCGCGTGGGGCGGCAAGAAGGCCAAGTCGGTGCTGCAGGAGGTCTACCCCACGCTGCCCAAGATCAGCGTTGACTACGCGATCATGGAGCCGGCGAGCAAGGCCGAGAGCAAGAGCCCCAAGGACGAGTCACGCTTCCAGGTCTGCATGGTGCAGATGGATATCCGCTGGCTCGACGTGGGCAGTTGGCCCAGCTTTGCCGACACGCTCAAGCCGGACGCTGCGGGGAACCGTCTCGCCGGCGAGGGCCACGGCATCGTGCACGCGGGCCGCAACAACCTGATCTACGCGAGCAAGGGCCACACCGTCGCGGTGCTGGGGGCCGAGGACCTGGCGGTGGTGCAGACGGCGGACGCCACGCTGGTGATGCCCCGGGCCAAGGCCGAGGAACTCAAGGCCCTGCACGCCCTGCTGGACGAAAAACTGCGCTGACGCGGTTCCACGATGCGTTACCTCTGCATCGATCTCGGCGACAAGCGCACGGGCCTGGCGATGGGCGATTCCATCACGCGCCTGGCGACGCCGCTCATCGTGGTGGAGGTGCCTCGGGAGCAGGAGGGCGGGGCCGCGCTGCTGCGGGCCCTGACCGCGCAGATCGAGCACCACGTGGGCGTGGCGTCGAAGTTTGAGCTCGTCTGCGGCTTGCCGATCAATATCGATGGCACCGAGGGCCCCAGGGCCAAACTCACCCGCGCGTTCGCGCAGCGTCTGGCGGCGCAGCTCAACCGGCCGCTGCACTTTCAGGATGAACGCCTCACCAGCGACGCCGCGGACCGATCGCTGGCGGGCAAGGGGCTGACCCGCAAGGAGAAGAAGTCACGGGCCGACGCGGTCGCCGCGGCGGTGATTTTGCAGGATTTTCTGTCGGCGCTGGAGGGGGGCGGTGGGGGGGCTGGCTTCAACGAGCCGCCGGAAAACGCACATCAAGACTGATTCTTGGAATCAGTAACTCGCTGTGTGATGTTCGTGAGAACTTACCAATTTTGGTAAGGACGCGACGTCATTGCCGGAGTTTTCACCGCGAGAGTCCTGAGGCTGCAATACGGCTTGAAGTTGAACCTGCAACTGAGCGCACACATTGATGGTACAAACCCGTGGGGCACCGGCGCATTCGCGCCGGGGACAGCACGAAACTTCAAGGAGCTACCGATGACTACGCAATCACATGCCTTGGCCGTATGCGGCCTGCTGGCGTCGTTCGCGTCGGCGCAGCCGTGCGAGCCGCCGAATCCGCCGAGCAATATCTTCGTCCCGACGGTTGTGGGCTGCTGGCCCCGGATCTTCTATGCGTATCCGGTCGGCGCAACCCACGTGCAGTTGTATCGGGGGAGAACTCCCGATTTCACTTCCGCCGCCTTCGTACAGAGGCACAACGGATTCGGCATCGTGTTCGACGACTACTCGGCACCGATCGGAGTGCAACTCCACTACTGGCTGTTCTCGGGAAACGACTGCGCTGAAGGGGCCCCGCAGGGCCCGTTTCCGTTGTGGCGGGATCTTCGTCCTCCGCCGATCGAGAACTTGCGGGTTACGTCGATCTCCTGCCGGGGCGTCGTGCTTTCGTGGGATCCACCGCCCGACTGGGCGCTGTCGCCCGCCGTCCGGATCTGGCGGACGGATGTGCCGCAGTTCTTTTCGGTAGACCTGATCGCGCAACTGTGGGATCGGAATCGCGGATGGTGTCTGGATCCGGGCCAACCTGGGCGGCCACGGTGGTATTGGGTGGAAAGGATGGAAGACAGTTGTCCGTCTGTGGTGGTGGGGCCCGTATCCGCAAGCGTCCCCGCTCAGATCGAAGCGCCGCAGGTCTGGGCGCCAACTCCGCCGCTGTGCCGGCGAATCCAGTTGCAACTGTCGGATCAGTGCGCCACTTCATTCACGCTGTACCGCAACCGCGAGCCGGGCGATGACACGCTCATCGAGCTCGCGACCGTAGACGCACCTGACGCGGCGACGTACACGGATTCCGCTGTCTTGCCGGGAGTGCCGTATGCGTATCGGGCGATCGCGCACTGGCGCGGGGCGGACAGCCCGCTGAGCGAGCCGTTGGTGGCGATCGCGGGTGATTCGCCCCCAACGTTTGTTCCCGCCACGGATCGCCGCGTTCAGTACGGCGACACGCTCGTGCTGACCGCGCCGTTGTCCGATGCGCAGTTCTACGAGACGTTCACGTACCGATGGAGAAAAGACGGCGTCGATCTTGTCAACTTCTCGGGTGGGTGGGGAGCGTCTCAGAAAACTCTGTATGTCTACGACTGCGATGACGGCGACGCTGGCACGTACGACGTCCGGGTGTCGAACGCGTGCGGAACAGCTATCTCTCCGCCCATCCGCGTCGAGGTCGGACTCTTCACCCGCTGCTCTTATTGCCTCGCGGACTACAACAACGACGGTGGCGTGGATGGTGCGGATGTGGATGAGTTCCTGAGCGATTGGAGCCGGTCGATGCCGTGCGCGGATGTGAACCGTGACGGCGGTGTTGACGGGGCGGATGTGGGAGCGTGGTTCGGTCTCTGGAGCGCGGGAACATGCTGAGCAGTTCAAATGCGCGGATCGCGGTGAGAGGGGGCTGGACCGTGATCTCATCCCGGCGGTTCAAGCCGGAGGCCCCTCCGCAAGTCGCCTTGAATCCTGCGACGACATTCTGTATATTGGCGTTTATGCTGCAGTTCTGGAAGCACGTGAATGGGCTGGCATGCGCCGCGGGGATCTTGATCGTCGCGGCAGTCGCCGCCGGGCAAAGCGTGTCGATCACCACCAGCACGACGATCGGCCCGACCGATACCAGCGTCAACGGCGTTCCGCTGGCTTCGGCGGACATCACGGTGGTTTCGCCCGCGGTCTTGACCATCAACGGACGCTGTTCGATCCGATCTCTCATCATCAACTCGGGCGCTTTGGTGACGCACTCAAGAGGCCACACGTACACCTACGCCCCGGGTGACACGGTTCGCGGCCTACATCTCTCGGTCGCCGACAACTGCGTGATCAACGGCCGCATGAACGCTGACGGAATGGGTTACCTGCCCGGACGGGGGCCCGCGCCGGGCCGGTACATCTCCGCGGCGTCCCAGACCGGCCCGGGGCACGGCGGCAACGGCGGGCCGTTTGATACCGGAGGGCAGGCCTATGGCAACTTGCTGGCGCCGGACGACTTCGGCAGCGGCGGGTTTGTTCAGGGGTCGCTGCCGCTCGCGTGCGAGAGTCAACCCGCGCCCGCGGGCGCCGGGGGCGGGGTCTTGCGTCTGGTCGTCGGCGGGACGCTGTCGCTCAACACCGGGGTTCGGATTTCGTCGAACGGTGCCCCGGGTGGCACTTGCGGGGGCGCGACCGTGGGCGCTGGCGCGGGCGGTTCGGTGTGGATCACATGCGCAACGGTGAACGCGCTTGGATCCATCACCGCCAACGGCGGAGCCTATCCCGCGGCGGGCGGACGGATCGCGGTGATGGGTGGGCTCCTGGCGTCCTCGCCGACGATGTCTGCGTACGGCGGATCGACCGGGGGCATGGGTGCGAGCGGGACGGTGGTCAAGCGTTTGGCGCTCGCTGATCCGGTGACATTGATGATCAACTCGCCCAGCGCTCCGGATTCCGAGACACCCATTTTGGACCCGACGGTCGACGTTCTGCAGGTGGCGGGCGGTCGCGCGAAGTTGATGGGGCCCGCGTGGCTTCGTAGCGTCTCCATCGTCGGTCCCGGCGTGCTCACAACGCCGCCGTTGGTTCCGTTGGAGTTGTACATTTCGGACCGTCTTGAGGTGACCAACAGCGGCAAGATCTCGGCGACCGGCAAGGGCTATCCGTCCGACGTCGGACCAGGAGCCGGCACCGGAGCCTTGGCGGGAAGCACCGCACCCTCGGGCGGAGGCGGTGGTGGAGGTGCGAGTTCCGGCGGCAACGGCTCCGCAGGCGGCGTGGGCGGACTTGGAACCGCGGACGACCGGTACAGGCCGGGGAACTTCGGCAGTGGCGGTGGGGCGGCGAGAGCTTCGGGATCGGGAACGGCGTTTACTCCCGGCGGGGCTGGCGGCGGTGTCATTCACATTGATGTTGCGCATGGTTTGCAGCTATCGGGCACCATCGAGGCAGATGGCGAACCGGGCTTCTCGGCGCAGGGGAGCGCCGACGGGTGCTTGACGTGCGGTTCTTCCAATCGCGGCAGCGGTGGCGGCGGGGGCGGCAGCATCTTCGTGCGTGCCGGGAGCTTCATCGAGGCCGGGGGCGGGGCGTTCATTTCTGCCCAGGGAGGTTCGTCAAACGGCTCCACGTGCGTGCCCGCGCAGCGCACGGGCGCTGGGTGCGGCGGCGGTGGCGGCGGTGGACGCATCGCGGTGTATGACGGTGGCGTCGCGGGCAGTTACGTACGGGCCGCGGGCGGCGGGGCCAGATCGGCGGCGACCGGTGGGGGCGGGGGCGTCATCTTCGCGGGGTCCGGGAGGATCGCGATCTCGCAGCAGCCCGAATCGGGCTCCGTGTACCAGGGCGGTCAGTTGCTGCTCACCGTCACGGCCGATTCAGTCTGCACCGGGATCGTCGGGTACCAGTGGCGGAAGAATGGCAGAGCGCTTGTCGACGCGGGCAGCGTTGCCGGGGCGACCACTCGATCGCTGCGGATCAGTCCGGTGATCTGCGACGACGCCGGGGAATACGACGTCATCATCAGGGACGCGTGCGGCGAGTTCGCGAGCGAAACCGCGGGGATCACGGTGTTGAGTGTCGCCGATTTCAACCACGATGGCGGCGTCGACGGCACCGATATCGAAGCGTTCTTCCTTGCATGGCAGGATTCTGATCTTGCGGCGGACGTGAACATGGACGGGGGCGTGGATGGTGCGGACGTTCAGACGTTTTTCGAGTCCTGGCAGTCGGGCGGGTGTTGAAACTGTTCGGGATATCCCCGGCCGAGGCGACCGATCGCCGCGGCGCACCCACCGGGCGCACCGGTTGTTCCACGCGGTGGGACTCCGATTACCTACCCTCCGCCCATGCCCAACATCTCGCTCGCGCCCCGTGTCGTGAACCTCAAGCCCTCCGTCACCATCGCCTTCATGAATCGCGCCAAGGCGATGAAAGCGCAGGGGCTGGATGTGCTTTCGTTCGCGGCGGGCGAGCCGGACTTTGACACGCCGCGGGCGATCAAGGATTCCGCGATCGAGGCCCTTTTGGCCGGGCAGACCAAGTACATGCCCACCCTGGGCGACCCCGAGACGCGGCGCGTGATCGCGGAGAAGTTCACGAAGGAGAACGGCATCCCGGGCCTCACCGCCGACCACATCACGATCGGCAGCGGCGGCAAGCACTCGCTGTACGTCCTGTGCCACGTGCTCTTTGACTTCCCCAAGGCCGGCCAGCCGCAGCAGGAGTGCGTGCTCCCCGTGCCCGCCTGGGTGAGCTACGCCCCGCTGGTCGAACTCGCCGGCGGCAAGATCGTGGAGGTGCCCACCACGGTCAAGACCGGCTTCAAGGCCAGCGCCGAGCAGATCAAGGCCGCCATCACCCCCCGCACTCGGATGGTGATCCTCAACTCGCCGAGCAACCCCTGCGGCACCATGTACTCTCCCGACGAGCTCAAGGCGATCGCCAAGGTGTGCGCCGAGGCTGCGGCGACGATCGCGCCGGACTTGGTGATTCTCTCCGATGAACTGTACGAGAAAATCGTGTACGGCGGCATCGCGCACTTCTCGATCGGCAGTGATCCCAGCGTGGCGGAACGCACGATCACGCTCAACGGGCTGAGCAAGGCCTACGGCATGACCGGCTGGCGCGTAGGGTACACGGCGATGCCCGGTGAGTTCGGGAAGAAGTTCACCAACGCCATGTCGACGCTGCAGGGGCAGATGTCCACGAACATCACCAGCTTCGTCTACCCGGCCATCCGCACGGCCCTGACGAAGTGCTCGGCGGACGTCGAGATGATGCGAAAGGCGTTCGCCGCGCGTGCGGACGTGATCAACGCACGCCTCTCCAAGGTCCCCAAGGTTGTCAACGCCAAGGCGACGGGCGCGTTCTATGCCTTCCCCGATGTGTCGGCGTACTTCGGCACCACCAGCAAGGGCGGCAAGCCCATCAACTCGGCGCTGGACATGTGCAACGCCCTGCTCGATGAGGCGCTGGTCGCGTTCGTTCCGGGCGAGGATTTCGGCGGCTGCGGCAAGAACCACGTCCGCATCTCCTTTGCATGCTCCGAGGACCAGATCAACAAGGGCATGGACCGCTTCGAGAAGTTTCTCGCGGAGCTGAAGTGAACAACAGTCTCACACGAAGACCAGGGCCACGTTCGCCGCGTTGAAGAGCATGTGCATCACGATCGGGGCGGCGAGCGACCTGGTGCGCTCGAACGCCGCGCCCATGCACACCGCGAGCACGAACACCGTAGCGACGGCGTACCAGGGCATTCCCTTTTCGCCGCCGCCCACGTGCATCGCCGCGAACACGGCCGCCGACGCGATCACCGCGGCCCACGGCCTCTTGAAGAGCGCCAGCAGCGAACTCTGCAGCAGCCCTCGGTAGACAATCTCTTCCTGGATCGGCGCCGCGATGACCGCCGTGGCCGCGAGCACCCACGCCCACGGGTCCGAGCGGTTGTCCAGCAACGAACGCAGTGTTTCGTGGGCGACGGTGTCGGGCGCGTGCCCCGTGGCGAGCGTGTGGGCGTACGCGGCGAGCATCCCGGCGACGCTCACGATGGGCCACGCGAGCAGAAAACTGACCACGCCCTTGCCCGCGGCACGCCACCCCAGACTTAGCCCCGAGCCCGGCGACGACGCGTTGAGCAGCCGCAACAGCACGGCGCCGATGCCGATTCCCGCGGTGTACGCCCCCAGCATCGAGAGCGCCTGGTTCCGCAGCCCCGATCCGCCCGCGAGCATTCCCGCGGCGACGCCCATGCCCAGCCACACGAGCAGCCCGCAGCAGAGCCAGATGTACCACGGGTGCTCCGCCACCGAGCGGCCCTTGGAAAGCCCGCCGCGCCGGAACAGCCCGATGCTCACGATCACCAGCAGGGCGACCAGTGCGCCGAAGGCGTAGGCGATCATCCACCGGGAGTCTGTCGTGGCGTCCTTGGCAAGCGTCGACATCGCCGCGGGGGAGGCCTGTGTCGCCGCGTGCGCCGAGCCAACAATCAGCCCGACCATGGTGACGCTGAAGGACATCACGGACCGCACGCGGGAGGACGTGGAAGCCGCCAAGGCCCGGACCTCGCTCGACGAGCTTCGCGCCCGGGCGAAAGACTGCCCGCCCACGCGCGGGTTCATCGCCGCGCTGACGCCGGTGGGTGATTCCGACACGCGCGTCATCGCGGAGGTGAAGCGGCGCAGCCCCAGCGCGGGGCTGATCCGGCCCGAGTACGAGGGCGAGGGTTTTTCGCCGGAGCGCATCGCAAGAGAATACCACCGGGCCGGGGCCGCGGCGATCTCGTGCCTGACCGATTCGCCGTTTTTCGGAGGCGACATCGCGTTTGTGGAGCGCATCCGCGCGGAAGTTCCGATTCCGGTGTTGCGCAAGGACTTCATCATCGATCCCTGGCAGGTGTGGCAGAGCCGCGTGGCGGGCGCCGATGCCGTATTGCTCATCGCCGAGTGCCTGCCCGGCGGCATGCTGGCCGAGCTCGCCTCGCTCGCGCACTCGGTGGGTCTGGCCACGCTGCTCGAGATTCACGACGAGGAGAACCTCGAGCGAGCGTGGGCGGTGGTGGCGGGGGCCCGCGGCAGGGCTCTGCTCGGCATCAATAATCGGGATCTGTCAAGCATGCGCGTCGACCTCGACCACACGACGCGATTGGCCGATCGAGTGGGGGACAGGTCCGCCCTGGTCAGCGAATCGGGGATCAAGACGCCCAATGATCTTGCGAAGTTGAGGGAATTCGGTGTTCGTCGGGTGCTGGTCGGTGAACACCTGATGCGGCAGCCCGACCCAGGGGCTGCGCTTGCCAAGTTGCTGGCCCCGCACGAAGGGGTTCGCCCGGAGTACACGCGATGAGATTCGTTCGATTGGCGATGGTTGTCGGTATGATGGCCGCGGCGGCGTACGGCCTTCAGGATTCGCCCGCGCTTCAGCCCGCGGACCCGGCCTCGCCGCCGGCGGAGAAGCCGGACCCGGCCAAGGAGCCCGCGCACGACCCGGCGGTGCCGGCGGATGCGGGTGCCCCCAAGGAGATCAAAGCGGCCGCGCCCCCGGTGGTCGAGAAGCCGTCGACCCAGAATGAAAAGCCAGGCAGCGAGCTCTTCGTCGCGGCGTCCGAGGCGATCAAGCGAGCGCAGGCGATCACGTACCACGCCAAGGCGTACGCCGTGGGCGCGATGTTCGAGCCCAACACCGCCAAGATCGAGGCCGACGTCAAGATGCTGCGGTCACCCACGGCGGGCACGCAGACCAACGGCTGGCTCATCCGTTCGACGGGCTCGGGCACGCCCAAGGCTACCGCCGACACGATCAACTTCGACGTCATGTGGACGGGCAACAACATCCAGTTCATCTCGCACGCGGACAAGAAGGTGATCGAGAAGCGCCAGCCCCGCGAGGCCAAGAACCAGGCGTTCCAGGTCGCCACCTCGTCGCGCAACGACGAACTCAGTTCCGCGCGTCCTTTCGCGAAGGAACTGGGCACCAACGCCGACTACGAGTTGCTCGATAAGCAGACGGTGGACGGTGTGGAGTGCGATGTGATCGTCGTGACGTTCGGCGAGAAGAAGGTCGCCAAGACGCGCTGGAGCTTCGCCACCACCGACCACCTGCCACGCAAAGTTGAACGCCTCATCGAGGGCACCATGGCCAACGGCTCGATGATTCTCGAACTGACCAAGGTTCACGTGGACGAGGCCAGGCCGCCCGCGCTGACCGCCGACTCGTTCAAGATCCAGGTGCCGGACGGGTACGCCAGCGAGGAGCTTCCCAAGCTCCCCGCGACTCCTCCGGCGACGCACATCGCGACACCGTCGGGCGAGAAGATCGAAGTTCCCGCGGATAAGGTGCCGGAGGTCAAGCAGCCCGTCAACCCCGAGCCGCCCGCGCCGGAGGCCAAGACGGAACCCGAAGCACCCCCGCCGGCCCCCGCCGCTCCAACGACCGTATCCGCGTTCGATCTGCGCTCCTCCAACGGCGACCACATCACGCTCGAGAGCCTGCGCGGCAACGTGCTCGTCGTGGAGTTCGGCGGCTCGTGGTGCCTGCCGTGCCGCGACTCGCGCACCGAGCTCGATTCGCTCGCCCAGAAGTTCCGCGACAAGCCCGTCAAGGTGCTCGCGATGTCCGTCCGCGACAAGTCCCCGGACGCCGCGATCGATCGGTTCAAGCAGAAGAGCTACAGCTTCCCGCTGCTCGTGGAAGCGGACATGGTTGCCAAGTCGTGGGGCGTCAAGACGTTCCCCACGTACGTCGTCGTTGGTCTCAACGAGGAGATCGTGAAGATCGACGGCGCCTACGCCAAGGGCACCACGGTGCAGGCGATCGGTGATGCGGTGGAGTCGTACTTCGCCGCCAAGTCCGGAACACCGTTGCCGCCCAAATCGGAGCCGGCTCTCGCGCCCACGCCCGCCCCCGCGCCCGCAAAGAAGGAGTAGTTCGCCGTCAAGCCACACGTGGTCATCATCGGCGGCGGGTTCGGCGGTCTCGCGGCGGTGAACGCCCTCGCGGGCCGGGGCGTCCGCATCACGCTGATCGATCGGCGGAATCACCACGTCTTTCAGCCCTTGCTCTATCAGGTGGCCACCGCCGCCCTCTCACCCGCGCAGATCGCAGCGCCGATCCGTCGCATCGTCCGTGGCGTGCCCGACGCGGAGGTGCTCCTCGCCGAGGCTACCGCGATCGACGCACCCAACAAGCGGGTGATTCTCAAGGACGGCGCCGTTGACTACGACTACCTGATTCTCGCGGCGGGCGCCACGCACTCCTACTTCGGGAACGACAACTGGGCGGCATTCGCCCCGGGCCTCAAGAGCATCGAGGATGCCCTCGCGATCCGCTCGCGATTTCTGCTGGCCTTCGAGCGTGCCGAACGCGAGAACGACGCCGCGGCACGCCGCGCGGAACTGACGTTCGTCGTGGTCGGCGCGGGCCCCACGGGCGTGGAGATCGCCGGGGCCATCTGCGAGATCGCGCGTCACGCCATCCCCCGCGACTTTGACCGGATCGACACCGCCACGGCGCGGGTGATCCTCGTCGAAGCGCAGGACCGCGTGCTGCCCGGCTTCGATCCCGCGCTTTCAGCGCGGGCCCTGCACGATCTCAAGCAACTGGGTGTGGAAGTCCGGCTGCGCACCCGCGTCACCGGTATGGACTCCAACGGCATCGACGCGGTTGACGAACAGGGCGTCGCGCTGCGCATCGACGCACGCAACGCCGTGTGGGGCGCCGGGGTGCGGGCTTCGCCGCTGGGAGCCTCGTTGGGCGTGGAACTCGATCGGGCGGGGCGCGTGGTGGTGGGGCCGGACCTGACAGCGCCCGGGCACCCGGAGGTGTTCGTCATCGGCGACCTGGCACACGCGAAAGACCCGGCTCGCGGCATGGTGCCGGGCATGTGCCCCGGGGCGATACAGATGGGCCGATACGCCGCCCGCACGATCGTGGCGGAAGTCTCGGGCGGCACATCGCCGCGCCCGCCGTTCCGCTACAAGCACAAGGGAGATCTGGCGACCATCGGCCGCAACCGCGCGGTCGCGGCGGTGTTCGGCGCCAAGTTCGGCGGGTTCTTCGCGTGGCTGCTCTGGGCGGTGGTCCACGTGATGGCGCTCATCAGCTTCCGCAGCCGCGTGATGGTGATGCTCGATTGGATCTGGTCATACATGTTCTTTGAGCGCGGGGCCAGGTTGATCACCGGTGACCGCCCGGACGCCGCGCCGGCCGACGCCGCGAAGCTGTGAGCCTCCCGTACCTCAATACTCGCTGCTCGCCGCCGCGGCCTTCGCGGCCATCGCCACGGCGACGCCGCCGATGAACGCCACGACAGCGCCCACCAGCACCACCCGCTTCCAACTCGACGCCTTGATGACGCCCAGGGTGCTGGCCGGCATCGCGGCGACCGCCGCGCCGGCCAGGACCATCGTCGCGCTCTGCGGGGTGGACCCGAACGCGATTCCCTGCCCAAGCATTGAGGCGAGCAGCGCCGCGACCGCGCCGCTCGCTGGGCCGACCCACCGCGTGCCGGGACGAACAACCGAAGCCAGGCAAGATCCCAGCAACGCGAACGCGACGATACCGGCGAGTTGGCCGAGTTTCAGGCTGCCGGATGCCGCGAGCAACGCCGCGGCGCAGGCGCTGAGAATCCCCATCGCGATGATGCCGACGAACCGCGTGGGCACGGCGCAGACCACGCGAAGCGAGGCCCACAGCAACGACCAGAGCAGCACGGCGGGCCTGAGCCACTCGGCCCTCCCCTCCAGGGGCAGCGTGCGGGGCAGAACGACGCCGATGCCGATGACCACCGCGAGCGCAACGTACTTGTTCGCGAGCCGGGGCACGAGCAACTCGATCACGCCCAACCCCGCCCCGGCCAGCGCGGCGATCGGCAGCCAGTGCGCCGCTTCCTTCGCGGGCACCGATGGAACTCCGAGCATCATGCCCTGAGAGAAGACGTACGCTCCGGCGACGCCCAACGCCCCCGACAGAGCTGTTTGCAGGACGACCGTCGCGGGAGATTCGCTCCGCCGCCACCAGACGGTCAGGAACACAACAAAGCCCGCAAGCAGCGGAGTCGCCACTCCCCACAGCACCAACTGGATGATCTGTTCGCTTGTCATATGACTTTCTTGTACCGCACGCCATCCGCCGCATCGTACAGGTGTCAGAAAAAACCCCGACGCGGAGCGCCGGGGTGTTGAGGTCGTCCGCTGTTCGCTATCCGCAGTTTACTTCTTGCCGCCTTCAGCGGAGACCATGACCGTGATCTCATCGCCGATGCCCTGGAGCATGAAGTTCATGCCGAAGTCGGAACGCTTGATGGTGAACTTGGATTCAAAGCCCGCGAGCTTGACGCCGCCGCGGCCTTCGCCCTGCCCCACAAACTCCACCGGGATGGTGATGGTCTTGGTGACCCCGTGCATCGTGAGGTCGCCCTCGCACGTGAGCGCATCACCGGTCTTCTTGAAGCTCTTGCTCTTGAAGGCGAGTGTGGGGAACTCCTTGACCGAGAAGAAGTCCTGGCTCTTGAGGTGCTGGTCGCGCTTGTCATTGCCAGTGTTGACGCTGGTGGCGTCCACGGTCATATCGATCATTCCGGCCTCGGGTTTGGCGGGGTCGATGTCGAATTTGCCTTCGATCTTGTCGAACCGTCCGTACGAGTACGACACGTTCATGTGCTTGACGCGGAACGTGGCGAACGAGTGGACGCCGTCCACGGTGTACGCGTCGGCCGCCAGCGCGGGAGCCGCGGCCGGCGCCGGCTTCTCGCCTGCTCCGCCCAGCAGGGCGGCAGCGCTCAGGCCGAGAATCAATCCGGGGACAACTACACACATCGGGCACATCTTCATGAATTTCTTCCTTGATTCCAACGGGGGAGAGTGTGGGAGGCGACTGTCGACGCCTCGGTACGCCGAAACTAACCGTACGTTACATGCCGCGGCCGGGTTCGAGCAGGGGTTTTGGCCGGCGGGCCCCCATTCTTAGCAGTCTCCGCCCTGCCAGTGCTGGAAGAAGGTCTCCACATCCGAACCATCGACGCCGCCATCGTGATTGGTATCCGCCTCCTGGAGGCTGTTCTGCCAGGCGCTAAAGAACGCGTCCACGTCCGCGCCGTCGACACCGCCGTCCTGGTTGAAGTCGGCCACGCATTGACACGAGTCAAGGATGCCGTCGTGATCCGCGTCCGCGGCGGCGTCCAGGATCAGCCTCGCATCCGCCACGGCGAAGTGGTCGCAGTTGTTGGAGGTTGCCTCGAGCATCGCCAGCGAGAGATACCGAGCACTGCCGCTCAGCGCGACATCAAACTGCTGCGCCAGCGCGTCGTCTGTGCAGATCGTGTGGTACGCGACTACACCGTCCACGAGCACGTAGAACTCCGCCGCGGCGTCGCGCCCGGCGCAGCTGTCGCGGTTAAGCCCCGCCACACCCGTTGCACGCAGCACCGATCGCCCCGGGTTGGCCGTCCGCACGGCGGCCAGGTCGATCGTGAACCCGCTGTTGGCGTGCATGCCCACGCCCTTGCGGGGCGTTGCGTTCTGATCGGCAAGCACGAGCGAGGGAACGCCCGTGTCCCACGGCCCGGCGCCGTTGCGCATGCAATCCCAATACCCGCCCGACACCGTCGAGAAGCGGAACGTCCGGCCGGTGGCGATGGTCGTGGTGCCATTGGGCACGAACACGCCTGCGATCATCGGAATATTGGCGCGGCCGAACTGACCGTTGAGCGGCTGGAAGATCGATGCGCCCGTCGAACGATTGCCGCCGAACGTTGACGGAGAGTTGATCAGAACGCCGGTCGCCGGGTTGATGCCGGAGCCGACCACGCCCGTGCCCAGACCGTTGCCGCCGACGAGGATGTCGCCCATGTCGAGCGTGGTGACAACCTGCGCCGCGTCGTTGATCCCGTCGCCGTTGCAGTCCGGCAGCGAACGCGCCAGCATCGATGGCGGTATGGCCTGTTTGGCGATGCCCGGCCCTTCGATCGACGCGATGAGCCCGCCGCCGCCGCCGCCCTGGAAGAACTCAATGCGCATCGCGTGCATGCCCGCCGCGAGGGCGATCACGCCAGATTGTTCGACCATGCCGTGCAGGCCCAGGTTGCTCACGACCGTTCGGTCTCCGATACTCAGTGTGGAGGCGTCGTCGCTGGTGGTGTAGAACCGGTAGAAGCCGGTGGTGGGGACGACGATGTAGCCGTTGAAGCCCGCCGCGACGTGCTCGCGCCGAGTGCTGCCGGCGAAGTACTGGTCAAAGTTCGCCTGGTTGATGTCGGTCACAACGCCGCGACGCACGGGGTTGAGCGTTGAAAGGTCGGGCAGGTTGTCGTACAGCCCGCCCAGATCCAGGAACGTGATCGACACTCCCGGAGCTGTCCACCATGCCGCGGGAACGACCACCTTGCCGGCGCCGAAGCCCGGCGGAAGCACGCTGAGCAGGAGCCCCGCATCACCGCCGCCCTGGAAGTACTCCAGCCGCACGCTCGCTGGGCCGGCGGGCAGCGAGATCGTGCCTGCCACCTCCGTGAAACCCTGCGGCCCGTCGTTCATCACCACCAGCGAGTTGTTCACGTACAGCACCGAGCCATCATCCGATGCGCAATAGAACGTGTACGTCCCCGCCGCGGGAATCTGGAGCGTGCCGGTCAGGATCATGCCCACACCGTCGTGCCGCGATCCACCCGCGATGTTCGTGCTCGAAGAGGGGAAGTTGATCGTGGGCGAGGTCGCCGTTCCCACCACCGTGCCGCGCGGCAACTCCGCGACGCTCAGCGGCAGCGTGAGGTAATACGCCGCGTCTAGCCCCGGGCCGGTCAGCCCCACCGCGTCGGGAGCCCTGGGCGTCACGACTTCAACACGAACTGTTCCCGTCGCCGGAGAACCCGCGCCCACGCGGATCTGGTACGTGAACGAATCCAGCCCGGAGAAGCCCGCCCGGGGCTGGTAGAGAAGCTCGTCTCGTCCATTGGGGCCGGTGCCCACCGAACGGGTTACCAGGCCGCCCCCCGCCGTTGACGTCTGGAACGACGGCATCGTGATCACGCCGCATCCGGCGTCCGAGTCATTGCCCAGCACGTCCATCCGCACCGATTGGCCCGGCAGGGACTGATAGGAATCGTCGTACGCCACGGGCACGCCCACGCTCAGGCATGAGCGGATGTCACGGAAGGATGTGACCTCGCTGATGGTCCGGCTGCTGAACGCGGTGACGCTCTGAGCGCAGCCGCCGATACCGCTGCACATGATCGAGCAGTCCGCGTCGCCGTCACAGTGGCTCGCCGACCAGTTGTGGCCCAGTTCGTGAGCCGTGAGCCCCACGCGGTACACCAACTGCGCCGTGAAGCGGGACTGGCTGAGGCCGTAGGAGAAGTTGCTGCACACCACCGAGACGTACGCGACGCCGATGATGTTGCCGTCCACCTCGCGGCCGGTCATCAGGTGGGCGATGTCCCGGCGGATCCCGCCGCGGTTGGTCTCCCATTCAGCCCTGAACTGGTCCAGCAGTCCGCCCGCGTCGGTGGCGGTGTACGGATCCGCGGGAGTGGCTCGGATGACAAACGCCGTCGACTGGTGGCCGATGCCCACATCGCGCAGGTAGATGACGTCGTTGGCGATCAGCACCGACTCGATGTCCGCGACCGTGTTGGCGACCGACTCGCCGTTGGCTAGGAACATCTCGTAATCCGCATCAAAGGCGATCTCCGCGACCTTGGCGCAGGCCCGGGGTCCGTAGCCGGCCGGCGCGGGCGTGGGCTGCGCGGGCTCCACCACGCCGCACCGCCAATCGCCCGGGGCCGCGTCGGCCGCGGCGTACATCACGTGCCCCTCTCCCAGCCCCAGTTCTCTCGCGGGCTGAACGTACAGCACGTTCGCCGGCCCTTCGCCCAGGTCAATGACCGCCCGCAACCCGCCCGCGACGACCGCCGCGGCGACGACGCTGCGCGGATAGTCGCGCACGACACCACGCCAGGTGGCGGGCGCGGGCAACGGCGCGGAAGTCAGCATGCCGCGGCCATTGTCGACCAGGCACACCGCATCGGGAGTGCGCATGGGCACCAGCGAGAGGCAGAGCGCGAGCACTCCGCGATCGGTCTTCAACTCCACCGTTGGCGAGGCCTCTGCCGGTCGGGGAACCTCCGCCGTGACGGGGCGCGGTTCGCGGATGAATCCCCGAGCTTCGAACTGCGCCGTCGCGCGGCACGAGAAGAATCCGACGAGGCACGCGATGACGGCGATCCAAAGGCGCATTGAGTGTTCTCCAGGCGTATCCCGCGACGGCCGAGGAATCAGAGCGGATGCTTCGGGTCGATTGAAGCGATCGTGAAGAGCGATCTCATGGTATCCCCGCGTGCGGTAGCCCCTGCTCGGAATGCTCGACCGAGAATCGCCTTTCGGTGCGAATATCGGGCCAACGAACGCCGCGAAATCGGTGTTTTCTTAGGGTAAAACGTCGATGAGACGCAGACAGGGCCTCCTACATCGAGGTCAGCACCGCGACCACGTTTCCCTCCGTCGCGGCGACGTCTCCGCGCGAGACCGATCGCCAGGAGAGGCACTCACGCACGCGAAGCCCGCATTCCTGCGCCAACGCCGCGAAAGATTGGTAGCTGTACGCCGCCATCGGGCTCTCGGTCGTGATCTCCCGCGCCTGCCCATTCACAAAGCTCGCTCGCAGCGTCGCCTTCATCACGCGTTGATCAGGCCCATCTGCGTTCAGCATCTCGACGGTCGTTTGGACGGTCACGCCATCGCGTTGCGATTCCCATTGCTCCGCCGGAGCGGGTCGTCCATCGGGCGACTCGAGCGAGAGCCCAATGACGACGACGCCGCACGCCCTGGCCCAGGCTCGCAGCGCCGCCGCCGCGTCCGACCTCGTGTGAAGATGCCGGAAACTGTCGATCAACGTGACGATCGCGTCGCAACGCGGCGGCGTCCAAGAAGCGACATCCGCCCGGTGCAGTTCCAACGCCACCCCCGCCCGGCGTGCCTTCCGCGACGCGAGGGCCAGCATCGGCTCGCTCACGTCCGCTCCGATCATCCGGAAGCCCGCCGCCGCCATCGGGATCATGAGTCGCCCCGAGCCGCAGAAGGGCTCGAACACGGTCTTGACGGGCCGGGTGCTGTTTCGGGCGAAGAGGCGATTGAGGAGCGCGATCTCCACGCCCGTGTCCCAGCCGAATGCGATGTCGTACAACTCCGATTCGTCGTACCAGTTGTCGCTGGGCATGCCATCTCCTTGCCTGTTCGGGCAGCGAACGACACGCGGCACGCGTTCGCACGAAGCGTACCAACCCCTATCGGGTTGCAGACGCCCGACTCCGGTACCGGGTCTGGTAGTCTTGCGCCGCTGTGGAGCGGGTGGCGGGGAAACGAGGGAAATCCCCCGAGGGGCCGCCGCCAAAGCGATGCGTGACGCATCGGTGGAGCGATCCTGCCGTCCTCGGGGGCCAGAAGAATGATCTTCGCCGCCAAACACGCCCACCGATGAGTTCTACGATGCCCCCCGCTATGTCCGACACCCCGCCAACCACGCCCGAACACAAACCTCTCAACTTCCTCGAACAGATCATCGAGGCCGACAACGCCTCGGGCAAGTGGGGCGTGAACGAGCAGGGGCAGCCCAAGGTCCACACCCGGTTCCCGCCCGAACCCAACGGGTACCTGCACATCGGCCACGCCAAGAGCATCTGCCTCAACAGCGGCCTGGCCCGCAAGTATCACGGCGCGTTCAACCTGCGCTTCGACGACACCAACCCCGCCAAGGAAGAGCAGGAATACGTGGACGCCATCATCGATGACGTCGCCTGGCTCACCGACAACCACGCGGGCTACCGGTTCGGCGGGGTGTTCTGGGCCAGCGATTACTTCGAGCACATGTACGAGTGCGCCGTCGATCTCATCCGCAAGGGCAAGGCGTACGTCTGTGACCTCTCGGCCGATGAAGTCAGCAAACGCCGCGGCACGCCCGGAACGCCCGCCACGAGCCCGTTCCGCGACCGCCCGATCGAGGAAAGCCTGCGGTTGTTCGCCGAGATGCGGGACGGCAAGCACCCCAACGGCTCTCGCACGCTGCGCGCGAAGATCGACCTGGCCAGCCCCAACTTCGTGCTGCGCGATCCGGTGATGTACCGCATCCTCCACGAGGCGCACCACAACACCGGAACCAAGTGGTGCATCTACCCGATGTACGACTGGGCCCACGGCCTGGAGGACAGCCTCGAGGGCATCACGCACTCGATCTGCACGCTGGAGTTCCGCAATAACCGGCCGCTGTACGACTGGTTCATCCAGTCGATCAACGAGGGGCGGAGCGGGTCCGCCCGCGTGCACCACCCCCAGCAGATCGAGTTCGCCCGCCTGAATCTCACGTACACCGTGATGAGCAAGCGGTTCCTGCTCAACCTCGTGAAGGAAGGGCGCGTCAGCGGCTGGGACGACCCGCGCATGCCCACCATCCGCGGCCTTCGCCGCCGCGGCTACACCGCTCGCTCGCTCCGGGCGTTGTGCGACGACATCGGTGTGACCACGCAGGAGAGCGTGATCGACGTCGCCCGTCTGGAAAACGCCATCCGCGAGGATCTCAACGCCACGGCCCCGCGTGCCATGTGCGTGTTGAACCCGATCAAGGTCGTCATCGAGAACTGGCCCGAGGGAAAGGTCGACGAACTCGACTTCGTCATCAACCCCGAGGAAGCGGCTCGCGGCGGCAGCGGCGGCACGCGCAAGGTTCCGTTCTCCAAGGTGCTGTACATCGAACGCGATGACTTCATGGAGAACCCCCCCAAGAACTTCTTCCGGCTCTCTCCGGGCCGCGAGGTCCGGCTCCGCTGGGCCTATTTCATCACGTGCACCGGGGTGGAGAAGGACGCCGCCGGCAACATCACCGAGATCCGCGCCACGTACGACCCCGCCACCCGGGGCGGCGATTCGCCGCTGGGGCCCGACGGAAAGCCGCTCAAGAAGGTCAAGGGAACCCTCCACTGGATCAGCGCGGATCATGCCGTCAAGGGCGAGGTGCGGTTGTTCGACCGCCTCTTTAGCGCCGAGGAGCCCGGCAAGCGCACCGGCAATCAGTTGGATGACCTCAACCCCAACTCCCTCGTCACCGTGCAGGGCTGGATCGACCCTGCCATCGCCGGAGCAAAGGTCGGTGGCGCGTTCCAGTTTGAACGCTTGGGGTACTTCTGCGTAGACAAGGACAGCAAGCCCGGTTCACCGGTGTTCAACCGCACGGTGACCCTCAAGGACAACTGGGCCAAGGAGTCGGGCAAGGGAGGCTGAGAGCCACCCGCAACCGAGATCGCCGCAATGACCGAACAAGACCGCCCCAACCTCGCCGCCCAGGTGCTCATCGTTGAAGACGAGGAGGAACACGCCGACGTCATGGCCGAGGCGCTCCGCAAGCCCGGCCATGTCTGCACGGTGGTGGGGGGCGTGGCCCAGGCCCTGGAGGAACTGCGTCTGGGCTCGTTCGACGTCATCGTCACCGACCTGCGCATGCCCACCAGCGGCGGCAAAAGCGGCGTCGCCACCGACGGCGCCGACGCGGGCCTCAAGGTGCTCGAATCCGCCCGCACGCTGCAGCCCAACGCCGAAGTGGTGCTCGTGACCGCGCACGGCGACGTGCCCACGGCCCGCGCCGCGTTCAAGCTGGGGGCGTACGACTTCATCCAGAAGCCTTTGGATCTCGAGGTGTTCCGCAACCTGGTCAATCGCGCGGCCGAGACGGTCCTGCTGCGCCACCAGAATGACCGCCTCAAGGCCGAGCTCGATCAGGCCGGCTTCGAGGGCATCGTCGCCCAGAGCGAGCCGATGCGCAAGGTGCTGCGGATGATCAAGACGATCGCGCCCAGCAACATCCCGGTGCTCATTACCGGCGAGAGCGGCACGGGCAAGGAGCTGATCGCCCAGGCCGTGCACCGCAACAGCAAGAGAGCGGACCAGCGGTACGTCACCTTCAACTGCGCCGGTCAGAGCGAGAGCCTGCTCGAGGATCAGCTCTTCGGCCATGTGCGGGGCGCGTTCACCGGGGCCGACAAGGATCGTGCGGGCGTCTTTGAATACGCCGACGGCGGGACGCTCTTCCTGGACGAGATCGGCGACATGCCGATGGCGATGCAGGCCAAGCTGCTCCGCGTGCTCGAGAGCGGTGAGGTGGTGCGTCTGGGCAGCAACGAGGCCCGGCACACCGACGTGCGGTTCGTGAGCGCGACCAACCGCGATCTCAAGACCGCCATCGCCGCGGGGCAGTTCCGCGAGGACCTGTTCTTCCGCATCAAGGGCTCCCACGTGCACCTGCCGGCGCTGCGCGAGCGGCGCGAGGACATCCCGCCGCTGGTGCTGTACGCGTGCGAGCGATTCGCGGGAGAGATGGCGGCCAAACCTGCGGACGTCGTGATCCCGCGCGTGACGGATAGCGCGATGATGCGGCTCACCGCGTACCACTGGCCGGGCAACATCCGCCAGCTCATGAACGTGGTGCAGAACATGGTGGTCATGGCCCTGGGGGAAGAGCGTCCTCCCGGTCAGGGGCCGACGGTGGAACTCCGCCACATCCCCGAGGAAGTCCGGGCCGATCACACGGCCGACAACGATGAGGGGCCCGGCGCCCACGCCAGCCTCGCGGGCACGAGCCTCGAGCAGATCGAGAAGCGGGCCATCCGCGAGACCCTGCGCCTCACCCAGGGCAACCGTGAACACGCCGCCAAGCTCCTGGGCATCGGCGAGCGGACGCTGTACCGCAAGCTGAAGGAATACGGCCTGAGATGATCAGACGGGGTTGGGGGTATGTAGGGTGGGCCGCAACCGGCGGGGGTGGGCGTGCGAATAATGAGCCGGCGGGAGGGCCGGGGGGGCCAACTGCGCGTCGCGCCGTTGAGGTCCCGGCCTGCACCAGTGCGGAGCGTGCCACAGCCCAGCGTTTGCGTCAGGATCACGATTTATGCGCCAATACCGCACCCACCAGTCACCCATCGAACAACTCGAACCCAGGCAGATGCTCGCCGGGGATCTGTCCGTTCAGTTGCAGTTCTCGCCGCAGGGCGCGCTGGTGCCCAACACCCAATACCAGGCGCAGGTGCTGGTGACCAACCCGGGCACGGCGCTCGCGTCCGTTCCGGTCGCGGTGCATCTATTCGCCTCTCCGGGCAACACATTTGATCCCGCGCATTCCACCTGGTTGGGAGCCGCGTCCATCGCCCAGGCGCCACGGTTTGGCGGCGTAGAGCAGCGTTCTCTGGACTTCACGCTTCCCGATTCGATCGCGACCGGTTCCTACCGACTGTTCGCGATGGTGGATCCCCAGAACATCATCCCCGAGGCCGACGAGTCGAACAACCTGTCCTCCGGCATCGGCGTGACGGTGAACGCGGGCGGCGGGGGCGGCGGGCCGATCCTGGTTGACCTCACCGCCTCGATCGCGCTCCCCAACAACGTCATCATCCCCAATACCCCCGCCCGCGCCACGGTCGGCATCCGCAACGCGGGTACCGGGCCCCTGCCCAGCACGGGCACGACGGTCTCGCTGTACCTTGCCCGCGGGAGCACTCCGGACCCGGTCACCGATCTGCTGCTGGGCTCCCGTTCCATCGCGGCTCTCGCCGCGGACGCCACCGATGTCGGCGACATTTCCTTCACGCTCTCCCCCGAGCTCGCCACCGGCGCGATCCGCCTTTACGCGATCGCCGATCCGGCCAACCAGATCGAAGAAACCAACGAGACCAACAACCGTTCCTCGGTCGTGCAGGGCGTTGGCATCGGCGGCTCGCGAGATCTTTCGGGCGATTTCGTCTCCGCGACCGTTCCTTCCGAACTGGTCAAGGGCCAGAAGCCCGCGAGTTCCACCGCTCGGATCAGCGTCATCAACGCCGGTGACTACCCGATCACCAACGGACTTTCCACCACCGTCCGCCTGTACCTGCGGCCGGTGGCCCTCGCGGACGATTCCGGCGACATCGCCGTCAGCGATGCTAAGCGCGTGTCGGTCGGCGGGCTGGGCGTGAGGGCGTCCAGGCTCGTCGACCTGAGTTTCAAGCCGCCGTCCTCGCTGGCCATCGGCCAATACCGGCTGATCGCCAAGATCGATGAGGGCAACAAGATCGCCGAGTATCGCGAAGACAACAACACCGTCGACACCGGGCGGCTGTTCACCGTGGTCGCGCCGACGTTCGATCCGGGTATCTCCTCGGCCACCAATGCCTTCCCGGCGATCATCCGGGCGGGCAAATCCGGCAAGGTCACGTTGAACCTGTCCAACGCCGGCAACAGCCTGTTCAAGGGCAGCGTCCGGTTTGATTTCACGATCCTGGATTCGATGGGATCGCAGGTTGGCTCGGTGATCTCGTTCTCCAAGAACATCAACGTCAAGGCCGGCGCCACCTCCAAGCTCTCCGGCCTGTCGATCAAGGCTCCCGCGGCTCCCGGCACGTACACCATCATGGTCACCATGGTGACGGCCGACGGGATCAACGGAGAATCACCGGTCAACAACACAGCGGGGGCCGGCGGGTTCACGGTCGGCTGATGTCGCCGCGTTCGGTCTTTTTGTGGGGAAGCTGTCGGCGTCGAGGTCGCGCGTTTCCGCGCCGCTTGGCGGCGGTTTTGCCGCTACCATAAAAGCGATCATCTCAGGAGACCGCCCGAATGCCCGCTTCAGAATCTCGTGTCCGCGTCAAGCGCGTCGACAACGTATCACAGGTTGAGTTCATCGACCGCAACATCCTCGATGAAGGGAACATCCAGATGATCGGCGAGGAGATCGGCCGCCTTGTCGACGCGGAAGACAAGCCCAAACTGCTGATCAGCTTCGCCAACGTTGAGCACCTGTCTTCGGCGGCTCTTGGCACGCTCATCACCGTGAACAACAAGATCCGGGCACGGTCCGGTCAGTTGCGGCTCGCCAACATCGACCCTCAGATCTACGAGGTCTTTGTCATCACGCGCCTCAACAAGCTCTTCCAGATCCACGAGAATACCGAAGTGGCCATGAAGAGCTTCACCTGATCGCGTCCGTGCCCCGGCGGCCGCACGGCCGCGGCGGTGGGCTTTTGCGTGCCTATTTCATCGATCGTTGAGCCGTCCAGTTCATGAGCGACATGCCACCACACGCCCCGGATGAAGCGACGCTTTCCGTGCTGAACGAGCCGGAATCGATCCGCAACGCGGAGGCCAAGGTGGTCGAAGCGATCGAGCGTCACAACTACCCCAAGGCCTCGCTGTTCGCGATCCGACTGTCCTTGCACGAGGCGGTCAGCAACGCTTTCCGGCACGGACACTCAAAGCTCCCCCCCAACGTGCCCGTGCACGTGTCCTACAAGGTCGGCAACGAGCGGATTGTGCTCGCGGTGGAAGATCAAGGCCCCGGGTTCAATCCCGACTCCGTGCCCGACCCCACGCTGGAAGAAAACCTCGAGCGCGGTTCCGGCCGCGGCCTATTGCTGATCAGGTCGTACATGGCCAGCGCCCACTACAACCGAAAGGGCAACCGGCTCGAGATGGTCTACAAGCGGCCCGAAGAGGCATGAACCAATGGTGCCGGTGAGAATGCTGGAAACCGCTGGCGCTGCGCCTATTATTCTAGACTGATTCTAAAACTCAACAGGGCGAGTCTTGTGTACGCCTGAATCGGAGATGAACCATGACAGCCGGCAACGCTCACCGCAGCATCTACCTCGATAACGCCGCCACGACCCCGTGCGATCCCCGCGTGGTGGAGGCCATGCTGCCCTACTTCACCGAGAAGTTCGGAAACCCCGGCAGCCGCAACCACCGCTACGGGTGGGAAGCCGAAGAGGGTGTCGATACCGCCCGCGGTCAGGTCGCCGCGCTGCTCGGCGCCGACGAAAAGGAAATCATCTTCACCAGCGGCGCCACCGAGAGCAACAACATCGCCATCAAGGGCGCCGCGTACATGTACGAGAAGGCCCCGGCCGGCAGCGGCAAGTCCCGCGGCCACATCATCTCCTCGATCATCGAGCACAAGGCCGTGCTCGATCCCTGCAAGCGCCTCCAGAAGGAAGGGTTCGACGTCACCTTCCTCGAGCCGCCCAAGGACGGCATCTTCACCGCCGAGATGGTCAAGGCCGCGCTCCGTCCCGACACGATCCTGGTCTCGCTGATGTGGGCCAACAACGAGATCGGCACGATTAACGAGATCCCCCGCATCGGCGCACTCTGCCACGAGCACGATGTGATCTTCCACACCGACGCCACCCAGTGGGCCGGCAAGATGCCGGTCGACGTGGAACGCGACAACATCGACTTGCTCAGCATGTCCGGACACAAGATCTACGGCCCCAAGGGCATCGGCGCGCTGTATGTCCGCCGCCGCAAGCCCCGCGTGCGCCTGCAGGCATTGGTCGACGGCGGCGGGCAGGAACGCGGCTTCCGTCCCGGAACGCTCAACGTCACCGGCATCGTGGGCCTGGGCAAGGCCGCGGAGATCGCGAAGGCCGAGATGGACCGTGACGGCACCCGACTGCTCGCCCTGCGCCGCAAACTCGAGGATTCCGTCACCTCGCGTCTGGACCACTGCGCGATCAACGGCCACCGTGAGAAGCGCCTTCCGCACATCACCAACATCTCCTTCGGCTTTGTCGAGGGCGAGAGCCTCATGATGGCCTGCAAGGACATCGCGGTGTCGTCCGGCTCGGCCTGCACCTCGGCCAGCCTCGAGCCCAGCTACGTGCTCAAGGGACTGGGCGTGGGCGACGATCTCGCCCACTCCTCGCTCCGCCTGAGCTTGGGCCGCTTCACCAGGGAAGCCGACGTGGACTACGCCGCGGAGCAAATCGTGCAGGCTGTCAAGAAGCTGCGTGAACTCTCGCCGTTGTACGACATGCACAACGAGGGCATCGACCTGAGCAAGGTCGAATGGGGACATCACTGAACCGTTCCCTGACGAGCCGCATCCGAACAAGACCACAAGCGAATCAGTAGAAAAGCCGGAGACAGAACCCCATGGCATACGGTCCCAAAATCATCGATCATTACGAGCACCCCCGCAACGTCGGCACGTTCGGCACACAGGCCGATATCAAGGCCCGCAAGGATGTCGGCGTCGGTTTGGTCGGAGCGCCCGAGTGCGGCGACGTCATGCAGCTCCAGATCAAGGTAAACCCCGGCACGGGCGTCATTGAAGACGCCAAGTTCAAGTGCTTTGGGTGCGGCTCGGCCATCGCCAGCAGCTCCCTCGCCACCGAGTGGCTCAAGGGCAAGAGCCTGGACGAAGGCCTCGCGATCAAGAACACCCAGATCGTCGAGGAACTCAGCCTTCCCCCCGTCAAGATCCACTGCTCCGTCCTCGCCGAGGACGCCATCCGCGCCGCCATCGCCGACTACAAGACCAAGAACGGCATCCCGGCCGACACCACCGCCGCGGCACACTGAACCGGCCGGCGCCACGCACGTACTATTCCCGGTCAGCACAAGGGAACCAAAGAACCATGTCCACTACCAGCACCGAACAGCACACTGAAAACGCCGCGGTCATCATCACCGAACTGGCCGCCAAGGAGATCAAGCGGATCATCGCCGAGCAGGAGCTCGACGGCGCGAAGGTCTGCCTGCGCGTGGGCGTCAAGGGCGGCGGCTGCTCCGGGTTCAGCTACCTGCTCGACCTCACCGAATCGCAGAAGGAAACCGACGAGGTTTTCTACCAGCACGGCGTGAAGGTCATCTGCGACCCCAAGAGCCTGCTCTACTTGAACGGCGTCACCGTCGACTTCCGCGACGAGATCATGGGCCGCGGCTTCGTCTTCAACAACCCCAACGCCACCAGTTCCTGCGGCTGCGGTTCCAGCTTCTCCGCCTGAGTTTTTCCGAAGTGCACACGGGCGGCCCGGCGAATTGCCGGGCCGTTTTTCTTGCGCCGTTGCGACAACAGGGCAAGAATGGGTCCTCGCATGCTCCACCACTCAGCACTCCTGCTCGGGTTTCTCGCCATCTCGCTCTTCGCGGCGTCCGCATCTCGCGCCGCCGAGCCGCCCCGCGTTGAGTACACCATCGACGCCACCCTCGCCCGCACACAGATGATCAGCGTCTCCATGACCATCCGCGGATGGCACGGCCTGCTGCTGGATGTCCATCTTCCCGTGTGGCGTCCCGGCCGGTACGAGGTGCTCGATCTCGCCGGCGCAGTCCGCGATGTCTCTGCCACCGACGCCGCGGACCGCCCGCTCTCGTTGGAAAAGACCGCCAAGTCCTCGTGGCGTGTCAACACGCTCGGCGCTGACACGGTCACCGTCTCCTACCGCATCTACGCCAACTCGCTGGGCAACCGCACGCGGCACGCCGACTCCACCCACGCGTTCCTCAGCGGCGCGGCGGTCTTCATGTACTGCCACGAACTCCGCGACCAACCCGCTCGCATCAACATCAAGGCCCCGCCCGGCTGGAAGACCGCCACCGGCCTCTCCCCCGACGCCGATGCGCCCTCCATGCTCTTCGCGCCCGACTACGACACGCTCGTCGACTCGCCCATCGAGATCGGCGAGCACGAGGTGAGAACCTTCGACGTTGCCGGAACGCCGCACGAGATCGTGATCTGGGGCGACGCCGCGGCGGTCCCCGCCAAGGCCGCCGACGATTTCGCCAGGATCGCCCAGGTGCAGCACGACATGTTCGGCGGCTTCCCCTACCGGCGATACGTGTTCCTGACCCACATCGCCCCCGGCATCGGCGGCGGCACCGAGCACCTGAACTCCACCATCATCCAGGCCCGCCCGACTCTCGGCGAGACGGCCAAGGACTATCGCAACTTCCTCGCCCTGGTGAGTCACGAACTGTTCCACACCTGGAACGTCAAGCAGTTCCGGCCCGCCGGTCTCTCGCCGTACGACTACAGCCGCGAGAACTACACCGACCTGCTCTGGGTCGCCGAGGGGGCCACCAGCTACTACGACGAACTGCTGTGCGTCCGAGCGGGTGTGTGGGAGCCCAGGCAGTACCTTGACAACCTCGCCAAGCTCATCGACGGTGAACTCGCCCGCCCCGGCCTCTCTGTGCAGTCCGTGGCCGAATCCAGCTTCGACGCGTGGGTCAAGTTCAACCGCCCCAGCCCCGACAGCGTCAACTCCACCGTCTCGTTCTACAACAAAGGGGCGCTGGTCAATCTGCTGCTCGATATGGAGATCCGCACCCGTACCTCAGGCGCCAAGGGCCTTGATGATCTGATGCGAGCGTTGTACAAGCGATATCCAGCCGCCGGCCCGGGCTACACCACCGCCGACATTCTCAACATCCTGCAAGAACTCACGGGGACTGACTTTGCCCCTTTCTTCGCCGATTACGTGCGCGGTGTGAAGGAGCTTCCGCTTGCCGATGCGCTGGCGTGCGTGGGTCTGGAACTCAAGCGCGTGCCCAGGAAGGACGAGGGCGTGGAGCCGGTGACCCATGACACCCTGTCTCAAGAGCCGTACATCGGTCTGGATCTGCGCGACGCCGACGGCGCCGCCGTGGTCTCGGCCGTTCGCACCGACGGCCCCGCGTACGCCGCGGGCATCATCGCAGACGACCAGATCGTCGCGCTGGACGGCCAACGCCTCCGCGCCGCCGATCTGAACGCCCGCCTTCGCAAGCACCAAGTCGGCGACGAGGTGACGCTCACGTTCTTCCGCCGCGAACGCATGCAGACGTTGAATATCAAGCTCACGGGCAAGCCCTCCGGTGAACTCAAGATCGAGCGCACCAAGGCCCCCACGCCGCAGCAGAAGGCGACGTACGAATCGTGGATCGGCAAAACCTGGTGAGCGGCTCCCCGATATCTTTCCGCCCGATGTCGACCGCACCCTCGGAACTCGACGCCGCCCGCCTGGACCTGCTCCGGCGGCGGCTCACGTTTTTGTGGGCCATGCTGGGGGTGCTGACCGTCCTGCTCGCGGTTCTCCCGGTCTGGGTCGCTTGGAACGTCCAGCACCGCGAACTGCGGCGACCGGAACTCTTCGCCACCATCGTCAACATCGCGATGGGCTGTTGGCTCATGATCGTCCAGCGTGTCCGCGGCGGGCGCTTCGGCCGATTGGATCTCAAGGGTCTGATCCGCCGCGCCACGATGGTGATGCTCGCGAGCGTGATGACGCAGACGCTGGGCGCCCAGATCGTCGCCGGAGCGATCACGGTGATCCTGCGGCGGTGGGGGGTCATCGGCGAGAACGCCAACATCGGCCCGATGTTCCCGATGATCGCGTATCTCGCCCTGGTGCACACCGCCGTTTCGGTGGTGATCCCCTGGACGATTCTCGAAGCCGCACGCCCGATCCTCATTGTCCTGGCGTTCACCGCCGTCGGCGAGATGTTCCTGTTCGGCAACGACTCCGGAAACTTCAGGCTGCTCGGGTTTCTGCTGCCCGTTCTGGCGGGCGTGCCCGGCATGCTCATCGCCGCGCTGCGATACGGAAAACTCCGCGACTGGGTGCAGATCCGACGGCTCACCACGCGCCAGGAAGAGATCGACCGGGAACTGGGCGTCGCACGGCGCATCCACGAACGCCTCTTCCCCGCACCCGGCGACTACCACGGCGTCAGGGTCGTCTACGCCTACGAGCCCATGCGTCAGATCGGCGGCGACTATCTTCACGTCGCCTCCGATCCTCAATCCGGCGCCACGATCGTCGTCGTTGACGTCACCGGCCACGGCATCGGCTCCGCCCTCGCCGTCAACCGTCTGCACGGCGAGATCAAGCGGATCGGCGCCGCCCGCGGCGGCAACCCCGCGTCTCTGCTCCAGGCCCTCAACGAGTACATCGGCGCCACCCTCTCCGACGAGATGGTCTTTGCTACAGCCCTTGCCGTCCGCGTGTGTCCCCGTGAACGCAAGGTCGAGTGGTGCAACGCGGGCCACCCGCCGGCCATGCTCGTGAGGCGTGACGGCCGCGTGCAGCGGCTCGACACCTCCGCGATGATGCTCGGCGTGGGCGAGTGGGACGGCACCCTTGAATCCGCGGCCCTCGAACCCGGCGACGTGATCGTTCTCTACACCGACGGCGTCATCGAAGCCGCCGACACCTCGGGTGCGCAGTTTGGCATCGACGCCGTGGAAACGACTCTCGCACCAAAGGCGACCACCGGCGCCGCTTCGATGGTGGAGGTTCTTCACGCCGCGGTGCGTCAGCACCGCCACGGCCCCGCCGGCGACGACCTGCTCATCGTCGGCATCGAGTGAGCCGGTTCACTTCCCGAAGAACTCCTTGAGCAACGCGGCTTTCTGCTTGGCGTCGAGCACGCCCAGCACCTTGAGCACAAAGTCCCGCTTCTGCTCGGCGGTCGGCTTCCCAAGAGTCTTCTGGAAGTACTCTGCGCTCATCGCTTTGATCTTGTCGCTCTGCTCCGGGGTGGCGTCGATCTTCTTCAGCGACTCATCCAGTTGACCGACCTTGCCCGCGATGATCCGGTCGTACGAGCGTTTGATCTCCGCGCCCAGGCCCAGCAGGTACTCGCGGGCGATGACCTGCGCCTTCTTCGGCCGCTCGCCCATGGTCTCGTCGGCCTTCATCCCCTCTTCGATCACCGCGTCCCAGTACTCCTTCACCATCGACTTGAGTTGCGCCCCGTGCTCCTGGCTCAAACCCGCCGCGAGTTCGTCCACCAGTTTGCCGTGCGCCTTGAGCGGCGCCAACGCCTGACCCCACTCCTGCAGCATGGCGAGCTTGGCCTTCTTGTCCGCATCGCGGAAGCCCTGCAGTTTCAGCAGCATCGGGATATTCCCCGAGATCGCCTTGTCGAAGATCGCCGCTCGCTCGTTGAGCACCAGTTGGGTGCTCTTCTTCTCGTCCTCCGTCAGCGTCATCGTCCTGAGCGCGGCCTCCTCGGGCGATGATTCGAGACGTTCGAGCTTCCCGTTGAAGTCGCGACGCACCAGCGACGCCTTCGCCGCCGGCCTGTCGACCTTCGGGCCCCCCAGCAGACTCGCCTCGGAATCGCTCGTTTTCGACGGGCTTGTTTGCCCCCAGGACAGCCCGCAAGCCAGCACCAGTGTCGCTACAACCGTCAACTTCATCGCTAGTCTCCTCGGAACGCCGGTCGCCCAACGCCCGCGATTCCGACCGATTGCCAATCCCGAATCCCTCGCGCTACGCTGGCGTCATGTCTACCGCCGCCGTCAACCGCGCCAGCCTCGCCAAGTCGATCGCCGATGTCGCCCTGCTGCGGGGATCGTTCACCCTGCGTTCGGGCAAGACCAGCCGCTACTACCTCGACAAGTATCTCTTTTCGACCCGCCCCGAACTTCTTCGGCAGTTGGCCCCGCTTTTTTCGGATGCGCTGGCACGCCTGGAACAGTCCGCCAACGCCAAGGCCGACCGTCTCGCCGGCGCTGAACTCGGGGGGATTCCCCTGGTCACCGCCACCAGCCTGCACACCGGCCTGCCCTGCATTTTCGTCCGCAACCAGAAAAAGGACTACGGCACCGCCAAGCAGCTCGAAGGCGTCCTCAACGCCGGCGACAAGATCGTCCTTGTCGAAGACGTCGCCACCACCGGCGGCCAGGCTTTGGAAGCGGTGAAGTCCCTCCGCGATGCCGGCGGCCGCGTGCTCGGTGTCATCGCCACCATCGACCGTCTCGAAGGCGCCCGCGAGAACGTCGAACGCGACGGCCTGTTGTTTGAAGCTCTGTTCACCAAGCGCGATCTGGGTGTTGACGAATAAGCCGCGGCGAGTGCTCCTCAAAAGTAAAACGGGCCCGCGCACTCGCGCGGGCCCATCGGTTTGAACTCTGTCACTCGTCACTCAGCGGCGGCGACGCCCAATCAGCAGGCCGCCCAGGCCCAGTAACGCAGCGCCGGCCGGAGCCGGAACCACGGGCAGACCCATGATGCCGTTGATCTCGTCATCGCCGTCGTGCTGCAGCGCGCCCGGGCCGCCGTTGGTCAGCGAGGCGTAACGGAACGAGCCGCCGCCCTGCGCCTGCACCACGTACGCGAAACCGTCCCAGAGGATGCCGGTGTTCGCCTGGTATCCCTCGAGGAACACGCGCTGCACTTCCGCCTGCGTCCAGGGGCCCGTGGGCGAGTTCGAGAGGTACACCGTCGTCTCGATCGTTTCCTGCGGGATCGGGCCGTGATCGACCGCCGCGAACACCGCGGCGTACTGAGCGTCAAAGCCCATGTCGAACACCGTGTCGCCCACGTTCGCCGACGTCTGGAACCACAGATCGTCAACCGTGTTGGCGTGGAAGAAGACGTCGCCGGGTCCCGCGCCGTAGTCGTAGCTGCCGGTGCCGGTGTTGTCCAGGCTGCGGCCGAGCGTGCCGCCGCCGTTGCCGTCGGACCACCCGTTGTGCAGCAACTGCGCAGGCTGGTAGTTGTTGCGGTGGAAAATGTCATCATCGAGCAGTTGGTTGTTCACCACCAGCTGACGATTCGCCAACGTGTCCGCACCGTAGAACAGCTGCGCGAACGTGCCGACGCTCGCGCCCTGCCAGGTCCTGGCGTCGTTGGGGTTGGTGACGAGATTGGCGGTGGCCAAGCTCACAAGGCCGGCGGAAACTGCCAGCGCAACGGAAAACGATCGACGCATGTGTGTCTCTCCTCGTTCCAGCGTGCTTCCACTCGGAAATCACGATCGAACGGATCGAGTATACCGGGTAGATTACCTAGCCGCAAGCCCATTTTGACGAGAACGCCGCCTGCTTGCGGGCCTAATTCGCTGATGTGGATTCAACTTCGCGTACGGAAGAGACATCATACAGAATGCGAACATGGTCCCCGGGCTTTGGCACAGCTTGCCCCGGGAGGCCCTTGAGGGGCACACGAACTCGGCTTGTTCCGCCCTTTTCGTGCTGGTCCGCGGTCTGGACAATCAGTTCGTATTCTGTTTTATCGTCCGGATCAGGCGTGGCCGAAACCACGTACACCTCTGTCGAGCCCGTGAGCGGCGTGTCGTTGTGCAACTCCGGCCGCAGCAACGTCGTTCTCAGGATGAGCGTCGCCGCCCCCAGATAGATCACGATGCCTGTCACATCCACCAGTGTCGCAACGAAAGGCGCGGAACTCGTCGCCGGGTCCAGTTTGATCCGCTTGAGCACGAACGGCAGCATCGCGCCCACGATGCACCCCCATAGCACGATCCCGAACACCGCCGTGAGAATCGTGAAGCCCACCAGGTGGTAGTGCTCGCTGTAATGCCCGATCCCCGTCCACTGCCACACGTGGATGCGGATCAGCCCCAGCATGCCCAGCCCCAACCCCAGCAGCGATCCGCACGCCAGCTCGCGCCGGAAGACCCGCCACCAGTCACGCAGCGAAATTTCCCGCAGCGCCATCGCTCGGATGATGAGCGACGATGCCTGCGAGCCGCTGTTGCCGCCGCTGCTCACGATGAGCGGGATGAACAGGCTCAGGATCACGCTCCGCTCCAACTGGTGCTCAAAGAACCCCAGCGCCGACGCCGTGCCCATCTCGCCGATGAACAGCGCCGCCAGCCACGTGATCCGCTTGCGCACCAGCTCCAGCAGCGGGGTGGCCATGTAAGGCTCTTCCAGAGCCTCGCTGCCGCCCATCTTCTGCATGTCCTCCGTGACTTCCGCCTGAGCCACGTCCGCCACGTCGTCGCTGGTCACGATCCCGATCAGCACGCCGCGGCTGTCAACCACCGGCAGCGCCGTGCGGTCGTACCGCAGCATCGCCGACACCGCTTCTTCGCGGTCCTGGTCGGCCCGCAGCGTCACGAAGTTGCGGTTCATCACCGTCTCGACCAGCGCCTCGGGCGGCGCCAGCAGCAACTGCCTCAGTCGGATGTCATCGATCAGCTTCCCCGCGTCGTCCACCACGTACACGACGTTGATCGTCTCCGCGTCCCGCCCCTTGGCCCGGATGTGATCGATCGCCGCGGCACACGTCCACGCCGGCTTGATCGTCACGTAGTCCGGCGTCATCAGCCGTCCCACGCTCTCCGACGGGTACCCCAGGATCGCCTGCGTCACCTTCCTGGTCTGCGGCGAGAGCGACGCCACGATCCGCTGCGCCACCTCCTCGGGCAGTTCGTCCACCAGGTGCGCCCGGTCGTCCGGGCTCATCCGTTCGATCACGCCCGCCGCGGCCTCTTCACCCAGCCCCGTGATGATGTCCTGCTGACGGTCCGGGGGGATGTACGAGAACGCCGCCGCGGCGTCATCGCGCTGCAGAAACCGGAACCCCAGGCACGCGTCCTTCTGCTCCAGGCTCCCCAGGATCTCCGCCACATCCGCCGGGTGCACGTGGTGCAGGCTGGCCCGCAGGTCCGCGTAGTTGCCCGCGCGGATCAACTCCTCGATCTCTGGTGCCAGAAGTTCAGCGGTCGGATTCACGGGTCAATCAAAGGCGCGCCGCGGCATCGCGGCTCAGTCGATCCCGCTGGGCTCGGCATCGCCAGCAGCAATCATGCCGACAGGCCAGAACTGCCGCCGCGGTCCTCCGACACTACTTGCTCTGATTGAATGAAGTCCCCGATTGAGACAAGCGCTGTCCTCGTCGTGGTTGCCCCGCTGGCCGCGTCGCCCTCCGGCGGACCCGCGACGTCGCGTGCATCGGCGACTTCGACCACGACGGCGGAACCACCGGCGCCGACATCCAGGCCTTTTTCGACTCCTGGCAATCCGGCAGTCCCCTCGCCGACATCAACGCCGACGGCGGCGTCGACGGGGCGGATGTCGAGCAGTTCATCGTTCACTGGCAGGAAGGTTGTTAAAGGTTGATGGCGGCGTGGCTTGAGCGGTGCCTCTCGACCAACGCGCCGCGTCCGTGCGCACAATCAGCGTCGTTCCATGAAATCCCCGCGATCAAAGCGAACGACCGGCGTATCACTCTGCGCCGAACGCGAGGCATCCTCGCGCCGGTTGTTCTTTGTCATCCGAATCAAGGGAACCTGCCCCGCCGCGGCTGCGCACGCGACCAAAAGTTCATCGGCGCTTGGCCATGGGCCACGCAAGTGAGCCGTGGACGCGTAACCGCTGGCGACTCCCCATTCTCAGGCCCACAAAGCCAAAAGTTCATCCGCACCGATCCTGCACCTGTTTTCCCTGGGCTTCTCCCTTCTGCTCCGCGCACTCGACCAAAAGTTCATCGGCGCCTATACCCACTCGCCCTCCAAGTGAGACGTGGGCGGGGAACCGCGGGCGACGCCTCATTCAAAGGCGCACAAAGCCAAAAGTTCATCCGCACCGCACCGCACCGCACCGACCCAACACCGGCTTTCCCCAGGTTGATGCGATCTGCGTCGCGCACTCGACCAAAAGTTCATCCGGTTGGCCCCCGTGTGACCACCGTAACGAGTCCGTGACCTTCGTGGGCCCGCTCCGCGGTGCAACCGTTCTTCTCGCCGTGAAGACCACCAAAAGTTCATCCGCTCCGCCACCCCCCTCCACTCCCGGGCGTTCGTTTCCGATGGGTCATCCCAGCGCCCTACGTCCTTATAACCCATCTCACACACCGCGTGCACGCGACCAAAAGTTCATCGCCGCCGCTCGCTTTCCAATCCGTCGCGGCAAGCCGTTGAACAGGCTCAGCTGCCCGCCTCCCCGTAGCCAGATCTTCATCGCCCGACTTCCATCCCCTAGCCCATCGCCCCTCCTACAATCCCAACCACATCCCGCCCCCCGTAGGGCTGGTACCCCACAAATACCGCACGAACAGATCGTGCCGCACCCGCCCCGCGGCACGTCGCTCCTAGTCTGGCCATCCCATGACCGCCGCCACAGCCCCCGCCAAGCATTCCACCGCCACCAACGTTCCGCGGAACCCCACCATCCGCAACGTGGCGATCATCGCACACGTTGACCATGGCAAGACCACGCTCGTCGACAACCTGCTCAAGCAGTCGGGCAACTTCCGCGTGGGCGAACTCGAAAAGCTCGAGGGCGGTCAGCACGGCCTCATCATGGACAGCAACCCGCTCGAACGCGAGCGCGGCATCACCATCCTCGCCAAGAACTGCGCCGTCCTGTACGGCGGCCTCGACGGCAAGGCCTACCGCATCAACATCCTCGATACCCCGGGCCACGCGGACTTCGGCGGCGAGGTTGAACGCGTGCTCCGCATGGCCGACGGCTGCTGCCTCCTCGTGGACTCCTCCGAGGGCGTGATGCCCCAGACCAAGTTCGTGCTCGGCAAGGCCCTGGAAGCCGGCCTCAAGCCCCTGGTCATCGTCAACAAGATCGACCGCCAGGACCAGCGCGTGCAGGAAGTCGTGAACGAGGTCTTCGACCTGCTCGTTGAGCTGGGCGCCGAGGATTACGCACTGGACTTCCCCATCGCCTACGCCGTCGGTCGCGACGGCTGGGCCAGCCGCGAGTGGCCTTTGGCCGATCCCCGCCCCGACAACCTCCGCGACATCTTCGAGATGATCGTGAAGGAAGTGCCCGCCCCCCCGGCCGACACGAGCAAGCCCCTCCAGCTGCTGATCACGAACATCGACTACAACGAGTACGTCGGCCGCATCGGCATCGGCCGCGTCTTCAACGGCAAGGTCAAGGCCGGCCAGCAGGTCTGCGTCATCAAGCGCGACGGCAAGCAGGTCCTCACCAAGGTTGGCCAGTTGCTCCAGTTCGTCGGCCTGAAGCGCGCCGAGGTGGACGAGGTGGAAGCCGGCGATCTGTGCGCCATCGTGGGCCTTGAATCCGTCGACATCGGCGACACCATCGCCGACCCCGAAAAGCCCTCGGCCCTGCCGCCCGTCCGCGTCGAAGAGCCGACGATGACGATGCTCTTCCGCATCAACGACTCGCCCTTCGCCGGCCAGGAAGGCGAGTACGTCACCAGCCGCCAGATCCGCGAGCGCCTCTTCAAGGAGCTGGAGCGCAACGTCGCGATGCGCATCGAGCCCGGCCGCACCGCCGACGAGTTCATGGTCTCCGGCCGCGGCGTGCTCTCCCTGGGCATCCTCATCGAGACGATGCGCCGCGAGGGCTTCGAGCTTTCTGTCGGCAAGCCCGAGGTCATCATCAAGGAGATCGACGGCGTCCGCTGCGAGCCCATCGAAGAACTCGTCATCGACACCCCCAACGCCACCGTCGGCTCCGTCATGGAGCTAATCGGTTCACGCAAGGGTGAAGTCAAGAAGATGGAGCCCCGCGGCGAGAACACGACCCACCTGAAGTTCGAGGTCCCCAGCCGCTCGCTCATCGGCATGCGCAGCCGCGTGCTCACCGCCACGCAGGGCCAGGCGATCATGCACCACTCGTTCCTGCGCTTCGACCCCGTCGCGGGCGAGATCATCCATCGCAAGCTCGGCGTGCTCATCAGCCTCGAGACCAACCCCGTCACCGGCCACGCCGTCGAGGCCCTCGCCGACCGCGGCGTGCTCTTCGTCGAGCCCGGCGACAAGGTCTATTGCGGCCAGATCGTCGGCGAGCACAACCGCGACAACGACCTCACCGTCAACATCACCCGCCTCAAGCACCTCACCAACATCCGCGCCGCCAGCAAGGAACAGACCGTCGTCCTCAAGGCCCCGCGCAAGCTCAGCCTCGAAGCCGCCCTTGAGTACATCGAGGATGACGAACTGGTCGAGGTGACCCCCAAGAGCATCCGCCTTCGCAAGAAGATCCTGGATGAATCGCTCCGCAAGCGGGCCGACCGTCAGTCCCGCGATCGCGAGAACGCGGACTGAGCCGCCGCGGGGCAATTTCCAAATTCCGAACTTTCGCGCGAACCAGACCGCCCCCGGGGCGGTCTAATTCCGCGTGGAACCTCGACCCATCGAGTCTCTCCCGGACCTTGAACTGCTGCGACGCTTCGCCAAGGGTGACACAGCCGCCCTGGGTGAACTCGCGTCACGCTACGAGCGCTGCCTCCTGGGCGTCGCCAGGGGCATCCTCCAAGACCGCACTCTCGCCTGCGACGCCGTGCAGGAGACCTGGCTCCGCGTCATCCGCCACGCCAAGGGCTTTGACGGCCGCAGCAGCGTCAAGACCTGGCTCTACCGGATCCTCGTGAACCGAGCCATCGACATGCGGGCCCGCCGGTCCGTCATCCCGCTCAACGAAGGCGAGGCCCCGCCCACCGTCCCACTCCCGCGGGACGACGAACAGGCCGGACGCCTCGCCGAAGCGATGGCCGAACTGCCGGACGCCAGCCGTGTCGTATTGCTCCTGTGCCATCACCGGGGCTTGACGCACGAGCAGGCGGCCGAAGTGCTGGACATCCCCGTCGGAACCTTGAAGTCGCGTTCATTCGCCGCGATGCGCCAACTGCGAGCGGCGCTCGGAGTCGTGGAAGAGGAGGCCCGCTCATGAACAACAGCCCATTCCCGCAAGACCTGATCGAACGGCAACTCTCCGAGCAGACCGAATGGAACGGCCCGGACACCCAGCTCTGGCGCCAGGCCCTGGACGCCCACACCGCGACCACCTCGTCCGCCCGTTCATGGAACCTGTCTCGCCGCATCTCCCGTGGCGGGCTCATCGCCGCCGCGGCGTGCTTGCTGCTGTTCGTGGGCCTTGTGGCGATCATGATCCCCGCGGTGGGAAGTGCCCGCAGTTCCATTCGGTTGGCGGCCCCCGCCGCAAGCCCGGCCGGCGCTGACGCCATGGAAGCAGAGGCCGCGGCGGTGATGCAACGCCGGCAGGCGAGCCCAAACGCCCCCGGGCCGGTCCATGCCGCGTCGCCGGCCGTTTCAGCGACGTCGCCCAGGCACGTGGTCCGCAAGGCGTCCGTCGAACTCCGCAGCACCGACCCCGCCGCGGCGTTCTCCAAGGTCCGCCTTCTCGTCAACGACGCCGCGGGCGAGTACATCGATGATGCCCAGAGCGGCGGCGAGGGCCCCAACGCCAGCGCCCAACTCACGCTCCGCATCGCCGCGAACCGGGTGGGCGAGGTCATCGCGCGGCTCGCCGACATCGGCAAGATCACGGCGCAGAACTCCACCGGCCAGGACGTCACCGACCAGGTCGTTGATCTGGAGGCCCGCCTCCGCAATGAACAGCGCGTGGAATCCGAACTGCTCGACATGCTGGGCAAGAACAAGGACGGACGCGTCGAGGACCTGCTCAAGATCCGCCAGAATCTCGCGACCGTGCGAGAATCCATCGAGCGGATGCAGGCCGAACGCGAGAGGATGAACCGCCTCACCACGCTCGCGACGCTGCTGGTGATCATCCGCGCCGAATCGGCCCCGCCCCCCGCCGCGGCCCCGTGGTGGAACAGCACCAAGACCACACTTGGCGATTCGTGGAAACAGGGAATCCGCAACTTCTCCGAATCTCTCGCGTGGCTGATCGAAGTGCTCGTGGGCGGCGCGTTGTGGTGGGGGATCCTCGGCGGCATCGCCTTCGCTTCCGTCCGCGTCCGTCGCTTGGTGCGTGCCGCCGCCGCGTCGGAGTCCGCCCCGCGCCTTCAGGCCTGACCGCACCCGCCGCCGCCCGGCGTTTCGATGACCACCCTGTCACCCGCCGCCAACTCCACCGTGTTGCACGCTCCCAGGTCACTTCGCGAACCATCAGCCTTCACCACCGAGTTCGCTCCCGGCTTGCCGTTCTCGCCGCCCAAGAGCCCGCTGGGCCCCACGCCCCGATGCGTGGACACCACAGACAGGGTTACCGGCTGGAGGAACCGCAACTCCCGCACCACGCCGTCGCCGCCCATGTTCTTGCCCGCGCCGCCTGAACCACGCCGCACCGCGAACTGTTCGAGCCGCACCGGGTACCGCGTCTCAAACACCTCTGCGTCGGTGATCGCCGTGTTGGTCATGTGCGTGTGGACGCCGCTGGCCCCGTCGAACCCCGGCCCGGCCCCGCTGCCGCCGCAGATCGTCTCGTAGTACCCGAACTTTGAGTTGCCGAACAGGAGGTTGTTCATCGTTCCCTGCCCGTCAGCGCACACGCCGAACGCTCGCAGCAGGCAGTTGACCACCTGCTGGCTCGTTTCGACGTTGCCCGCGCCGACGGCCGGACAACTGGCCGGATCGGCGTCGAACGTCGGCGCAAGCATCCCCGGCGGCACGGTGATCGAGAGCGGTCGCATCAACCCATCGTTGAGCGGGATATCCGTTTGCCCATCGCGTCCGCACAGCAACCGCATCACGTACAGCACCGCGCTGCCCACGACGGCGGGCGGGGCGTTGAAGTTGCGCGGGTGCATGCCGGAGGTGCCGGTAAAGTCCACTTCGGCCCTCCCGCTCGACACCTTGATCCGGATGTGGATCTCGGCTCCGTCATCCAGCCGGTTCACCGCCCGGCCCTCTCGCGAGCCCAGCCGCGTGAGCGCTTCACGCAGTCGCACCTCCGCCCGTGTCACCACGGTCGTCATGGCGTCCGCGACTTCGCCGACGCCGTACTGGTTGGACACCGCGTTCAGCGAGCGAACGCCCAGCAGCACCGCCGCAAGCTGCGCCCCCAGATCCGCCATGTTCTCCTCGATGTTCCGGGTCGGGTACGCGGCCCTGGTGAACCGGGCACGCACGGAACCCCATGTCGGCTCGCCCCGTTCCACCAGGTTGATGGGCGGGATGACGACTCCCTCTTCCACCAGCCGGGTGGCTTTGGGCGGCAGCGAACCCGGAACGATCCCGCCGATCTCCGCGTGGTGCGCCCGGCACGCGACGTACCCGATCAGTTCGCCCGTCGCCGCGAACGCCGGAGCGATCAGCGTGATGTCCGGAAGGTGCGATCCCCCGAACGCCGGATGGTTCGTCAATCCCACGTCCCCCGGACCCAGCGGGTGCACCGCGACAAACTCCCGGACACACCGCCCCAGAGCGCCCAGATGCACCGGCAGGTGCGGGGCGCTCACGACCAGTTCGCCGCGTGCATCCGTGATCGCGCACGAAAAGTCCAGCCGCTCCTTCACGTTCACTGAGATCGCGGTGCGGCGGAGCAGTTCTCCCATCTCTTCGGCGATCGCCTGGAACGAGCAGCCCAGCAGTTCACGCCGCGTGAACGCCGCGGCGGCCGCGTGCCCGCTCGCCACGCCGCGCCGCGTGAGCACCAGCGCCCGAGTCGCGTCCATCGACGCGGTCCATCCCTCGTCGAGCACCGCGGTTCCCCGAGGGCCGCTGATCACCACGGGCCCATCGATGGTCTCGCCGGAATCCAACACACTCTGGTCAACCACCCGGATCCGTCCCGTTGATTCGCGGCTGTGCGAAGCGGAAACTGCAACGGTCGCAGGTTCCTGCCGTGGCAACCGGTCTTGGATGTCCTCGCACTGCGCCAGCACCCGGATCGATTCAACCTCCACCGTGCGATTCGGGAGCACATGCCCGAACACCTCGCGGCTCTTGGCTTCGAACCGTTCGCGCAGCGTCTTTGCGTCATCGAGTTCAAGATCAATCGCGTGCTCCTGCCCCGAGTACCGCAGCCGCACGATCCGCCTCCGCACCCGGGCGGGCGAACCCGGCAGATCCGCCGAGAGTTCACTGAGCGCGCGGTGCTCCGCGTCGGCGAATGTTCTGGCGAAGTCGAACCCTTCGAGCCCGGCAAGAACCTGCACTTCCACCATCCGTTCCCGACGGGCGACGGCCAGACCCACCGCGCTCAGGAGGGAGCAATCCGCCGGGATCAGGATCCGCGAGATTCCCAGCCGCGAAGCAACGGCGCAGGCGTGTTGCCCGCCCGCCCCTCCGAACGCCACGAGCGTGTGGGTCGCCGGGTCGTACCCCTGCCTCACGGAAACCCTCCGGATCGCCTGCGCCATCCGTTCGTTGGCGATTTCAACGAAGGCGTTGAGCAGCAGTTCAGAGTTCTCCCGCGCTTCGTGCCCCGGCGGCAGGGCCGCGCACACGTTGTCAAAGGCTGCTCGTGCGGCGCCGACATCCAAAGGAATCTCAAACCTCGATACATCGATCCGTCCCAGCAACAGGTTTACATCCGTCAGCGTGAGCGGCCCACCCGCCCCGTAGCAGGCCGGGCCTGGGCTTGCTCCCGCGCTTCTTGGTCCCACCATCGGTTCGCCATGCTCCACCGCGCAGATCGATCCCCCGCCCGCCGCCACCGACTCCACCGCCATCGCGGGCGAGAGCAGTTCCGCGTCGCCGACGCGGTGCGACACCGTGTACAGAATCTGGCCGTCGATGCGGGCCACGTCCGTGCTCGTGCCTCCCATATCGAACGTGATGATCCTCGCGGGCTCATCCGGAAAGCTCGCGCTCGCCACCGCCTGAGCGCCGGCCAGCCCCGCGGCGGGCCCGCTCAGCAGGCTGTCTTTGGGGTTGAATCGGTCCGCCGGAAGCAGTCCGCCCGCGCTGGTCATCACTTCGATCTTCCCCGCGCTCCCCAGCGCACCCGCCGTCGTGGCAACGAACCGCTCGATCGGGCCCGACAGCGCCGCGTTCACCACGGTCGTGGTCGCACGCACTCGCAGACCGATCCGTGCCGACATCCGCCCCGAGAGCGACACATGCGTGAACCCCCCCTCCCGCAGCAGTTCTCCCACGAGTTCTTCATGGACGGGATTTCTCCAAGCGTGCAACAGTGCCACCGCCGCGGCGTCGAACCCCGCCGCACGGGCTTCGCGGATCGCACACCTGATCGCGTCGGTGTCGAGAACTTGCAATACGCTTCCGTCCGCGCCGAGCCGTTCATGCACTTCGATCACGCGGTCGTAGTACGGTCGGGGCTTGCGAATGCGGATCGCGAAGAGCTCCGGACGCCGTTGATCACCGATCTCCAGCACATCGGCAAAGCCACGCGTCACAAAGAACACGACCGGCGTGATCCGCCGTTCCAGCAGGGCATTGGTGCCGCGTGTGGTGGCCAGCCGGAGCGAAATCGGCGGCAACTGCTCCGATGCGGCCATCCTGGTCAACAGGCGTGCCCCAAGCACTGGCGCCGTTTCGCCGGTAGACAGTTCAAGCGATTGGCCTTGAACAATCGCGTCCGCAAGCCGGACACGAGCCCCGTGCTGTTCAAGGACTCGCGTGGTGACCTGCTCTCCCGTGCTCCGAGCATCGAAGTCGCGCAACGCGAACACCGCGGCACGCTCGGAGAGCGTTACTTCGCGCTCGCTGTGCCATCGGACCACTCCGAATCGGATCGCTCCGCTGCTGAGCACCTTGAGCCGCCCTGTGCTTCCGGTGGGCGAAATGGCCAGGCAATCGGTAAACGTGCCGCCGGTATCGGTGAAGATGCGCCAGACCTTGTCGTTCACGGCCGGAGCGTAGCGACCCTGCGATACACCCCTGTGACGCACGCTCCGGCACCCCAGGTTAGAATGGCCCATGCGTCCTGCGCGGCGGCTGTTCCTGCTGTTCATCCTCGGCATGCTGCTCAGCGTCACCGCGTCGTGGACGTGCGCGATGTTTGCCAAATGCACCGATGGCAAGCTGATCGCCGTTTACGGCGACGATTCGGTGAAGCCCCTCCCGCCCGATGCGCCCGCAGAATGGCACATCCGCAGTTGGCACCATGCCTACGGCGTGGGAATCGACTACCAACTCATCACCGAATGCGAGTGGATGGGCTCGCTTCCCGGTGTTCGCCAAGGGCTCGGGCCCCAAAGGACGCTGACGCTCGTCCGGGTCGGCTGGCCGATGGTGGCGATGGCGTTCTCCGAGCGATACCGCGAAGTGCAAACGCCCGTCAGCCATTTCGAGACCGTTTGGACGTCGGGGATCGAAGTTCCCGCCAAACGCTTCCCCGCGGCCGGCTTCGTCCGCAGACTTCCAATCCGTCCCATCTGGTGGGGGTTCATTCTCAACTCGGTGATCTACGCCATCGCCATCGGCGGCGTGATCTCCATGCTGCGGGCCGTGCGCCGGTGGCGTCGCCGCAGGCACGGGCTGTGCGAGCAGTGCGCGTATCCCACGGGAACGGGCCCTGCCTGCCCGGAATGCGGCGCCGGTGCCCACGATGTGCCTGCCGCCGCTACCATCCCGCCATGACCAGCCCCGGCCCCAACGGTCACAACGGGCACGCCGCCGTCGCCCCTTCCGTGCCGCGAGTTTCGCAAACCCCCGGCGAGCCCAAGCCCGCGTCGTGGGATTACGCCCCCGCGCCCGAGACGGTCAAAGTCTCCATCAAACCACGCTACGACCACTTCATCAATGGCGAGTGGACGGCTCCGAAAGTTTCGAGAGTGTCGAAGGGAAAGGCGGCTGAAGACTTAACGCACTTCGCCACCATCAACCCCGCCAACGAGACGACCCTTGCCGAGGTGGCCCAAGGCTCCGCGGCAGACGTTGACGCCGCGGTCGCTGCGGCACGCGCTGCTCAGCCCAAGTGGGCCGCGCTACCCCCGACCGAGCGTGCCAAGTACATCTTCCGCATCGCCCGCCGCGTGCAGGAGCGTGCCCGTGAACTGGCCATCCTCGAAACACTTGACAGCGGCAAGCCCATCAAGGAGTCCCGCGATGTGGATGTGCCGCTGGTGGCGGCGCATTTCTTCTACTACGCAGGCTGGGCCGACAAACTCGCGTTCGCCTTCCCGGGCGCTGATCCCAAGCCGGTAGGCGTCTGCGGGCAGGTGATCCCCTGGAACTTCCCGCTGCTGATGGCGGCGTGGAAGTTGGCTCCCGCGCTGGCGTGCGGCAACACGGTGGTCCTGAAGCCCGCGGAAACGACTCCTCTGACCGCGCTGCGTTTGGCGGAGATCTGCGAAGAAATCGGGCTGCCCCCGGGCGTCGTCAACATCGTCACCGGCGACGGTCGCACCGGCGCGGCCCTGGTTGCTCACAGCGGCGTTGACAAGGTGGCGTTCACCGGCTCTACTGAGGTCGGAAAGCGCATCGCCAAATCCACCGCGGCTCCGAACGCCGCGGGGCGCACGAAGCGGCTCACGCTCGAACTGGGCGGCAAGAGCGCCAACATCATCTTCGAGGACGCGAGCATCGATCAGGCGGTTGAGGGGATCATCTCGGGCATCTATTTCAACCAGGGCGAGGTCTGCTGCGCCGGCTCGCGGGTCTTCGTGCAGGAGAGCATCCTGCCGCAGGTCGTGCGGAAACTCAAGCACCGCATGGCCAGCCTGCGCGTGGGAGATCCGATCGACAAGAACACCGACGTGGGCGCCATCAACAGCGCGGCGCAGCGCGACAAGGTGAACTACTACGTGCAAGCCGGCACCGAGGAGGGCGCAACACTCCACGATCCCACCGGCGCTGTGCTGCCTCAGAAGGGGTACTTCTGCCGGCCGTACTTCTTCACCGATGTGCAGCCGAGCCACATCATCGCGCGTGAAGAGATCTTCGGCCCCGTTTTGAGCGTGATGAGCTTCCGCACTCCCGAAGAGGCGATCTCGCGTGCGAACAACTCGCCGTACGGGCTCGCCGCGGGCGTGTGGACGGACAAGGGCAGCAAGATCTTCGATATCGCCCGCAAACTCCGGGCGGGCGTGGTCTGGTGCAATACGTACAACAAGTTCGATCCCGCGAGCCCCTTTGGCGGCTACAAGGAATCGGGATTCGGGCGAGAGGGCGGCGTGCACGGGCTGCGGGCGTACGTTTCGCTCTGAGCGTGCCACTTCAATCCATAGGCGTACCGACGCATGCATGACCCGACGATCCTGCCGCCGAATCTGCCCGTGCCCCGGGACGACGGCCGGTGCCTGCACCTGCGCCGCTTCAAACTCCCGGCCATCTCGCTGCCGACGACGGGCGGCGGCGTTGTGGAACTGGCGAAGATCGGACGCTGCGTGGTTTTTCTGTACCCACGCACCGGAGTTCCCGGGAAACCGCCCGGGCTCGGTGCTGCCGGCGAAGAGTGGGACAGCATTCCGGGCGCCCGCGGCTGCACACCCCAGTCGTGCGGATTCCGCGATCTCCACGGCGGGTTCGAATCTCTGGGCGTCAGGGTGTGGGGCTTGAGCACCAACACCACGGAGCACCAGCGCGAGTTCAGACATCGCAACCACATCCCCTTCGAGATTCTCAGCGATGCCTCGCTCGAGCTCACGCGGGCCATGACACTGCCCACCTTCGAGTTTCCGGTTGACGATGGGCCGACCACCCTGCTGCATCGGGCCGCGTGGTACGTGGAGCCCGACGCGGCGGGAGCGTCCCGGATCACGAAGGTCTGGTATCCGGTGTTTCCGCCCGACCGCTGCGCCGCGACCGTTTTGGAGTGGCTCCGCACCCGGTTGGCCGTCTCGATTCGCGAAGCCGCCTCATCCGAAGATCTCGCGTTCGTTCGCGAGCGATTCATCGCATCGTGGGGTGGTCCGTTCATCTGGTCCCGCGGCGTGCGGTACGACTTGGAGCACCTGCACCCGCTCATCGCCGAGGTTGGCGGGCGTCGCAGCGGGCTTGTGACGTTGGCGGTGCTGCCCGGCGGCTACCAGTGCGAAGTCGCTACGCTCAATGCCTTCGATGCCCGCGCGGGCGTTGGCGCCGCCCTGCTCGACGCGGCGGCTGACTTCGCTGCTTCGCGAAAGTGCCGTCGCATCTTCCTGACCACCAGCAATGACAACGTACACGCGATCGAGTTCTACCAGCGACAGGGGTGGCGGATGTGTGCGCTTCATCCCAACGCCATCAACGCGGCGCGGGAATGGAAGCCGGGGATCCCCAGGATCGCCGACAACGGCATCCCGGTCCGCGATGAACTGGAGTTCGAACTGTTGCTGTGACCGCGAAGTTCACTTTCCTACCCTTCCGAGCCTTTCAAGGGGATCACGCCATGGCTACCCGACTCGATGTTCTCAAGACGTACAAGCTGTTCATCGACGGAGCGTTCCCACGCTCAGAGTCCGGGCGTTCGCTCGCGGTGAATGGCGCCGATGGCGCGGTGATCGCCCATTTGTGCAAGGCCAGCCGCAAGGACCTTCGGGACGCGGTGGAGGCGGCACGCCGGGGACTGGACAAGTGGTCCGCGGCGACGGCGTACAACCGCGGGCAGGTGATGTACCGCATGGCCGAGATGATGGAGGGCAAGCGCCGAGAACTCGCCGACGCCATCAGCGCGGTGGGGGGGAAGCCGGCCGGGAAGCGGGCCAGGACCGCGGCCGATGAGGTCGCCGCGGCGATCGATCGTGTCATCTACTTCGCCGGTTGGGCCGACAAGCACGCCCAGGTGCTGGGTTGCAACAACCCCGTTTCGGGCCCGTATTACAACTTCACCATCGTCGAACCGACGGGGGTCGTGGTCGTGGTCGCTCCGGATCGACTGCCGCTGCTGGGGTTGATCTCACTGCTGGCGCCGGTGATCTGCTCGGGCAACACGGCGGTGGTGGTGGCGAGTCAGACCAACCCAATCCCCGCTGCGGTTTTCGGTGAGGTGTGCGCCACCAGCGATGTGCCCGCCGGCGTAGTCAACATCCTGACCGGTGAGCGAGATGAATTGTTAAAGGTTGTTGCGGGGCACCGTGATATCGATGCGGTCCACGCCGCGGGACTCTCAGCGGAGCACACCACGCTGCTGCGGGAGGGTGTCGCCGAGAACATCAAGCGTGTCACCGTGCGTGGCGGCGAGCAGATCGACTGGTTCGGCGATGATTGCCAGAGCCCCTACTGGATCGAGCCGTTTGTTGAGTTCAAGACGGTGTGGCACCCGGCTTCTGTTTAGGTGTTGGGCTGCTTGTTCTCGGTGCGGCCCATCTCGAACGCGCGGATCAGGCAATGTCCGCACGCGCTCATCAGGCCTACAAGTACAACGCCGAGGATGCACGCGAGCAGCATCGAGAGCCAGCCGGGCATGGCCGCGAGCATCGGGGCCAGGCTGTGGCGACCGACGAATGCGCCGCCCGCCAGCGCCAGGACGGGCGCACCGGTGATAATCGACTTGGTCAGGTAGCTCAAGCTCCGTCGGTCACGCGACAGCACCGCGAACGCCGCGATGCTGCCCAGCACCACGGAAGCCCCTTCGCGGGCGATGAGCCATTTGGTGAGGTTGAGCGGTTCGTTGCGGCCGTTGATCTCCAGACCCGCCGGCACGCTGAGCCACGCGAGGAACGCCGCGACGGCTGTCGTGACAGCCACACAGGCGAGCGTCATGCCCTGCCCTTCCTGGAAACGGCCGACGGCGAACAGGATGCCCATGACTCCCGCGACCATGGATACGACTTCGAAACCGAAGATCATCCACGCGGGCTTGGGGCCCACGAAGAGCACGGCGATGCCGAACGCCAGGGACGAAAGAATGATCGCCGCGCTCAAGGCGCCGACGGTGAACATCAGTATTCTTGGTAACTGCTTCATGAGGTTTGATCCGCCGACCGGAATCCCTTATCGGTGAAATCCGTTTCTGTTCTCCGATAACCCGTACGCCTGATCCCCCCGCCGGGTGCGTCTGTACCGGCACATTCCCCACCAGCGGGGAATACAGGTCCGCACACCGAGTGTGCGCCCTGTCGGGCTTCAAGGACCCGCCGCCGGACCGCCGATGCCGTTACTGCTGGGGAAGGAAGGCCACCGAGGATACCTATGGCATCGAAGCTCGACAAATCGGACCCGGCGATAGCGTACGCGCAGGCGATGTACTCGCGAGCCGTGGCCAGCTGGACATGCGACCTGCTGCGGCTGCGTGCCAAGGGCCTGGACCGGCCCTCTGCCGAACGGATACCGGGACCGTTGCCGCAAGGCGTCCACGAGTTCCCGGGCGAGGCCTTCCTGCTGATCGGCCAGGACGGCGCCCCCTTGCTCCGGCGTGCGGCGTGATCTCGTTGATCGAACACCGGCCATGAAGGCCATGAACGGAGGATTCCTTTGGGCGGCATCTCCAGCGGCGTGGGACTCTTCAGCGGCATCAACTCCGGTCAGCTCATTGACCAGTTGATCGCGGCGTCCTCGCGCCCCAAGCAGCTTGCGCAGGCCCGCCTCCAGCAGTTCCAGTTCCAGCAGGCGGCGTACCTCGACATCAACGCCCGCATCGCCGCGCTGCGGACTTCCGCGGCGTCGTTCCGCGAGAACAAGACTTTCCAGACCAAGACCGCCGTCTCATCCAACACCGATGTGCTCAGCGCCACGGCCTCCACCGACGCGGCCTCCGGCAGCTATGTGTTTGTTGTCGATCGGCTGGTCTCCACCCAGCAGCAACTCTCCCGCGGGTTCGCGAATAAGGACGTCTCCGGCCTGGGGGGATCCACCATCACTCTGGAATCGGCCAAAGCCCGCCTAGACCGCGATGTTGAACTCGCGGACCTCAATAACGGCGAGGGAGTGTCGCGCGGCCGGATCCAGATCACGGATTCGGGCGGCCGCACCGCGACCGTCGATCTTTCGAGGTCGACGACCGTCGGCGAGGTGCTCGAGGCGATCAACAGCAACGGCACGGCGCAGGTCACCGCCTCCATCAGCGGCGGCAAGTTCGTCGTGAAGGATAACGCCGGCGGCAGTTTCTCGATCACCAACGCGCAGGGATCGACCACCGCCACGGGGTTGGGGCTCGCGGGGGTTGCGGCGAGCGGCGGCACGATCACCGGCAGCACGGTCTACGCCCTGAACTCCGCCACCACGCTGGCCTCTCTGAATGACGGCGTGGGGGTTTCGCGCAAGCCATCGACCACCGAGGATTCGTACAACTTCGTCATCAACGTCGGGGGCGCATCCCCCGCGGCCGTCAAGGTGAACATCGGCGACGTCTACCAGACCGTCAGCGGCACGCTCACGAAGGTGAAGGGCGCGGTCTCGGACATGGGCGGAGTCGTGACACGCATCAACGAAGCCCTGACCGCCGCGGGCGCCACCGGTGTCTCCGCGTCCATCGATTCGACCAATGGCCGACTGCTGATCACCGACACCACCGGCACCAAGCCTCTGACAGTCTCGGAGGGCACGGACACAACCGCGAAGGACCTGGGGCTGCTGACCGATCCGGTGAGCGGCAACATCGTTGGACGCCGCGTGCTTGCGGGGCTTCAGACGACCCTGGTCCGCGGCCTCAAGGGTGGCACGAGCGGGACCAACTCGGGCTTGATCCACTTCACGCTCCGCGATGGCTCCACGTTTGACGCCACCATCGATCCGAACGGGGGTGTGTCCGACGCACTCAAGGCGATCGAAGACGCGAGTGTCTCCTCGGGTTCCAAGCGACTCACCGCGACCCTGGACTCGCGGGGCACGGGCATCGTCATCACCGACCTCACCAGCGGCACCGGCAAGCTCATCATCACCGGGGCGAGCGGCTCGGACGCGGCGGCGGCTTTAGGAATCTCCACCGGCACCGACGGCGTGTCCGCTTCCGTGGTGAACAGCGGGAACCTGCAGCGCCAGTACATCGGCCGAGCCACGGCTCTTTCGTCTCTTAATAATGGCAAGGGAATAGGCAACGGCGACTTCCGGATTACCGATTCGTTCGGCACCAGCGCGAACGTCAGCGTCACCGATTCGCTCAAGACCATTGGCGACCTGGTTGATCTGATCAACAGCCGCGGCGTCAAGGTGAAGGCCCAGATCAACGCCAACGGCGACGGAATCTCGATCGCCGAATCGCTCGCGGACGGCGAAACCGCGGGCGCCCAGAAGATCAAGATCGAAGAAGTTGGCGGCGGATCGATGGCACGCACGCTCAACCTCCTGGGTGAGGCGTCCGGTACGGGCGGTTCAAACTCCATCAACGGATCGTGGGAACGCACCATCACTCTCACCGCCGCAGACACCCTTCAACAGGTGGCGGACAAGATCAACGCCGCGAAAGCGAACGTGACCGCGGCGATCGTCCGTGACGGTTCGGGCTCGGCCCCCTTCCGTCTCAGCCTGACGTCGTCGCAGAGCGGCCGAGCCGGCCGGATGATCCTGGACTCCGGTTCGCTCGATCTGGGGCTGACCACTCTTGACGCCGGGCGCGACGCTCGGGTCTTCTTCGGAAGCAGCGACGCCGCGGCCGGCGTCGCCGTGACCAGCTCCACTAATACCATCGATAACATCCTCTCCGGGGTCAAGATTGATCTCAAGGGGACGAGCGCCTCCCCGGTGACGCTGAATGTCGCGACGGATACCGACAACATTGAGAAGGCGATCGGCACGTTCATTTCGACGTTCAACACGGCGATCTCTCGCATCGAGTTCCAGAGCGACTACGACAAGGACAGCGGCAAGAAGGGCCCGCTCCTGGGCGACGCGACGACGCTGCAACTGCGGACCCTGCTGTTCTCGACGATTCAGGGCACGGCCAAGGGCGTTTCGGGCAACTACCAGTCGTTCGCCGACGTCGGAGTGACGATCGGGTCCGGCGGCACGCTGCAGTTGGATTCCGGCAAGTTGCGGGCGGCGATGGCCGCGGACCCCACCGGCGTGGAATCGCTCTTCACGGCCCGCGTTACCGCGGATGATTCGGTCATCGATCTCGGCGGCGGGGTCAAGGTGCGGAACCAGAACTCGGGTAACACGTTCTCGTCGCTGGGCATCATGGGCCAGATGGAGCAATTGGCCAAGCGGTACGTGGATGGTTCTTCCGCGATCCTGTTCGGAAGGGGGGATGAGCTGCGCAACCAGGTCAAGGCTCAGCAGAGCCGCATCGACGCGATGGATGATCAGTTGGCCCAGAAGCGCGACATCCTTCAACGCCAGTTCCTCGCGATGGAGAAGGCCATCGGGCAGATGCAGACCCAGCAGTCTGCGCTGGGTTCAATTGGCCGCGCTGGTTGATCCGGGGTGATCAAGCGAGGGTTTCGAAGGGCCGATAGAAGCGTGCCATGAGTTCAGGCCAACCGCAGAACGCGTCGAATCAGTATGCCAAATCGGCCAACGCCTACCTGCGCACGCGGGTGATGACGGCGACGCCCGAAGAGTTGCGACTGCTGCTCATCGAGGGTGCGATCAAGTTCGCCCGCCAGGGCCGCGAAGGCCTGAATGTCAAGAACTTCGAGGCCAGTTTTAACGGCTTCTCGCAGTGCCGCGAGATCATCATGGAGCTCGCCACCAGCATCCGCACCGAGCCCAATCCGGCCCTCGCGGAGCAGGTGCGTTCGCTCTACCTCTTCATGTACAAGCACCTGGTCGAAGGGGTGTTCGAGAAGGACATGAAGAAGGTCGACACGGTCATCGAACTGCTCGAATACGAACGAGAAACCTGGGTCCTGCTCATGCAGCAGGTCGCCACGGAGAAGGGGCGTCCCGAGCCGATGGCCACGGGCGTCCAGGGTTGATTCCTCGCTGCGTCCGCGGCACTTCTTGGATCGGCCCATCCTGTGAGCACGCACATTCGTATCTCGGTGGATTGATCGCCCAAGGACATCCACGGCCGGCGTCCTTTGTGTTTCAAGGCACATATGCTTTGATCAACCAAAGGAGCCTTCCAGACGATGCGTACGAGCAATCCCACTCTTCGTGAAGACACGTTCGCCCCCGCCAACTGGGGCGGCATTTCCACTGAACTCACCAGGCCGGGCGATTCCGCGGTCATGACCATGAACGGCACGGTCGCGAAGACCGCGTTCCTGCTCCTGCTCTGCATCGCGTCGGCGATCTTCGCCTTCCAGTACACCGGCGTGAATCCGGGACTCTCTCGATTGCTCGTGCTGGGCGGGGCCATCGGCGGATTCGTGCTATGGCTGGTCATTTCCTTTGTCCCCAAGACAGCGCCGTTTCTCTCCCCCGTTTACGCTGTCGCGCAGGGGCTGGTCATGGGCGCGATCTCCCTGGCGGTCGCCGGATCGACCAAGGCCGGCACGGGGTTGGTCTTGCAGGCGGTGAGCCTGACCCTGGGCATTTTCGCCGCGTTGCTCGTGGGGTATGCGCTGGGCCTCATCCGCATGGGCAGCGTGCTCGCGAAGTGCGTCGTCGTGGCCACCTTAGGCGTAGGCCTCACCTATCTCGCGAACTGGATTCTGGGCATGTTCGGGATTCATGTACTGGGCGCGATCCACGGTTCTGGGGCCGTGGGCATCGGTTTCAGCGTCGTTGTCGTCGTTCTCGCGTCGCTCAACCTGGTGCTGGATTTCCAGTTCATCGAGGGCGGAGTCCGGTCCGGCGCGCCGAAGTACATGGAGTGGTACGGGGGTTTTGGCCTGCTGGTGACGCTGATCTGGCTGTACATTGAAGTGCTGCGGTTGTTGAGCAAGCTCAACCGCCGGTAACATCCCCGCGATATTCTCGCCGCGTATCCTCTCCGCCCGCCCTTGTTGGTGGGCGGTTTTTCATGGCGATCAGTCCGGACAAGTTCTCCTCGGTGCGTGCCCTGTTGCGGTCGGGTGAGCGGGCTCGCGCTCTCGCGGCCGGGCAGCGGTTGGTGCAGAGCGCCCCGCGCGACCCAGCCGCCAACAGCCTCATGGCCGAGGTGCTCCTTGCCAACGCTCAGCCTGCCAGAGCTCTGCACTTCGCCGCTACGGCCGCGGCGCTGGCGCCGAGCGATGTCGGCACGCTCATGCAGCACGGCGCGATCCTGGGCATGGCCGACAGGCCCGATGAAGCGCTCAAGGTGCTCGAACGCGCCGCGTCGCTCGCGCCCCAGCATCCCGGGCCGCTCTCTGCCATGGCGGGAATCCTCTTTGACAAGAACCAGTGCACCCGCGCCGAACGGGTCTGCCGTCGAGCCTCGGAGCTCGCCCCGGGCGATCCCGGCCCGGCGTCGCAGCACGCCGCGGCTCTACTCAATCTCGGGCGCGTTGAGGAGGCGGTGGGGGTGTTAGAGTCCCTTTCCGCCTCGCAGCCGCAGAACGCAATGCTCGCCAGCGGGCTCTCGCTCGTTCTGAACTACCTCCCGGGAGCGTCGCGTCAAAGGCAGTTTGAACAACACAAGCGGTACGGCGAGTTGCTTTCCCGCGGCGGTGTTCCGCCGCTTCGGTCGTGGTCCAACACGAGAGATTCACAGCGGCGGCTGCGGGTCGGCGTCGTTTCGCCGGACCTGCGTGCGCATTCTGTCGCCTGGTTCATCGAGCCCTTGTTCGAGCACCACAATCGCGCAGAGATAGAGCTCTTCGCCTACCAGACCAACTTCATCGCCGATGCCGTCACCAAACGTCTCTCGACTTACGCGGCCCAGTGGCGGGTCATGGACACCGCCACCGATGAGCAGTTGGCGCAGGCCATGCGTGCCGACCGCATCGACATCGCGATCGAACTGAGCGGGCACACTCAGGGCCACAGTCTGGGGGCGCTTCAGTCCGGCGTGGCGCCGGTGCAGATGACGTACCTTGGATATCCCAATACGACGGGCGTGCCCGGCATCGACTACCGCATCGTTGATTCAGTGACGGATCCGCCGGGCGAGGCCGACGCGTGCGCCAGCGAAAAGCTCCTGCGTCTGGACCCGTGTTTCATCTGCTACAAGCCCCCGGCCGCGGCGCCCGAACCGGCGATCGGCGTTCCCGATCGGCCCTTCACGTTCGGTTCATTCAACAACGCCCAGAAGCTCAACCGCGCGGTGATCGGGCTGTGGTCACGCGTGCTTCTGGCGTGCCCGGGATCGCGGTTGGTGCTCAAGAGCGTGGCCTTCGCCGACGATGAACTCCGGGCGGACGTCTCGGCGCGGTTTGCGTCGCACGGCGTTGATCCGGCGCGGATCGATGTGCTCTCCCGCGCCAACTCAGTGATTGATCACCTGGGTCTGTACGCGCGGATGGACATTGGCCTGGATCCGGTTCCTTACAACGGCACGACGACCACGTGCGAGGCGCTCTGGATGGGCGTCCCAGTTTTGACCCTTGCCGGGCGGACGCACGCGGGGCGAGTGGGCGCAAGCTTGCTTGGGGCCGTGGGGTTGTCCGAGCTCGTCGCGGGGACTGAGGATGAGTTCGTTGCTCTCGCCGCGGCGCTCGTGAGTGACCGCGCCCGGCTCGCAAGCCTGCGAGCGGGCCTGCGCCCGCGGATGCAGGCGTCGCCGCTCTGCGACGGTCCGGCGTTCGCGGCTCGGTTTGGCGGCGCGTTGCGGCACGTCTGGCAACAGTGGTGTGGTCGCCCGGCGGGCTAAGGACGCACGCCGCGCTGTTCCTGCATCCAGGGGCTCAAGTGTTTGAGTCAGGAAATCCACTCGCCGGGCTCCAACGATTCCAGTATCGTGAACACCTCCGCCACCGCCGAACCCGTGACCGCCCGCCGCCCCTCCTGGGACGAGTACTTCCTCGCGATGGCCGAACAGATCAGCACCCGTTCGCCCGACCGCCACACCAAGCACGGCTGCGTGATCGTGGACGCGAGCAAACGCGTCCTCAGCACCGGCTACAACGGCCCGGTCTCGGGCCTGCCCAACGAGATGGTGCCCACCGAACGGCCCGACAAGTACGACTGGTTCATTCACGCCGAGGACAACGCCGTAGCGTTCGCACGCTGCGATCTGCGCGGCGCCACGGCGTACGTCACCGGCACTCCGTGCGCCGCGTGCTTCCGTCGGCTGCTGCAGGTGGGCATCCGCCGGATCGTGCAGGGCACCAGGACTTCGTCATGCCTGAACGATCGTGAGATCCAGGCGTGCCGGTCGATGGCCGACGCACTGGGGGTGGCCTGGGACACGATCGTCCCGGCCTAGGACGGCGCTTCCCTGGGCCTTTGGCGGCATCAGGAAGAGCGTCAGCGCGAAGACCAAATACACCATCAGCACAAGCGCCCCGACGAACCACGCCGAGCGCCCGCTGTTGGTCACCAGAAACGCCGTCAGCGTGGCGATCAGCATCATCACGACCGCGCCCGGCCAGAACTGCAGGTCCATCGGAGTGGGCCCCAGAACATAACTGAGCAGCACGAGCACCGGGGCCACGAACAGGGCGATCTGCGAGGCGCTCCCCAGCGCGATCCCCACGCTCAAGTCCAGGCGGTTCTTTCGGGCGCCCGAGAACGCCGCGGCCATTTCCGCCGCGGCCCCGACCAGCGCCACAACGATGAAGCCCACGAACGCGGGGGTCATGCCCAGCGAGATCGCCGCCTGCTGCACCGATTCCACGAACACCTCGCTCACGAGCGCCACCAGCACGGTGACGCCCGCGAGCGTGGCCAGCGCCAACCCGATGGGCCAGGGTTGTTCTTCGGCCTCTCCGGACTCGACGCTGGCGAACAACTCGCGGTGAGTCTTCAGCGAGAACAACATGCCCAGCCCGTAGGCGATGATGAGCAGCACCGAAAGGCCGACGCTCAGGCGATGGGTGAACTCCGCTCTAGCCGCCGATTCGACACCGGAGACGGCCGAGGGGACCAGCATCGCGATGGTCGCGAGGAAGAGCAACCCCGCCTGCAATCTCGCGCTCACCCGGTTGTACTCCTGAACATGGTGCTTGAGCCCGCCGAGCAGGAACGATGCGCCGAGCATGAACAGGGTGTTGGTGACGATCGCTCCGGCGATCGAGGCCTTGACCAGGGTGTATTCGCCCGCACGCAGCGCGGCGAGGGCGATCACCAGTTCGGTCAGATTCCCCAGGGTCGCGTTCAGAAGCCCGCCGACCGAATCGCCTGTCTTGGCCGCCACCGATTCCGTGGCGTGGCTCAGCAGTGTCGCCAGCGGCACGATCGCCAATACCGACAGACCAAAGAGCAGTGTGTGCCACCCGGGCTGAACCTTCTGAACCACGAAGACTACCGGCACAAAGGCCAGGAGCCAGAGCAGCGGAGTGTGACGAATTTCCTTGAGCAAGTGGTTCATGATTACCTCGGGCACATGTTCCCTCCGGCTGAGTGCCATCGGGAATGGAGAGGTCGAACGGGCGCCATCCAACGTAAGTCAATGGGCGTGCTTAATGTTGCGGCCCGGTCGGGAGCGGTTCGCTGGTCGTGCCCTCCGGCGAGGTCTCGAGCGCATCGGCCACGGAAGTGAATCTGTTGATGCCGCCGATTTTCTCGTCCACGCCCTCGCCCCGGAGGCGGTCGCGCACAGCGGATCGCGCTTCGACCACCCGGAAGCGGATACCGGTTGATTTGAGTTCCTCGGCAAGGCCCGCGAGCATGTGTGCGCTGTGCATGTCCACGTACGCGGCGGCTGAAAGGTCCAGTACGACCAGCTTCGGTGCCGGTGATTGGGCCCTTACCCGCTCCATGATCGAGTCGTGCACGTGATCCATGTTGAAGTAGATCAGGCTCGCTTCGGGCCGAAAGATCGAGACACCCGGGATCAGTTCATTGTCGGGATGACGATCGAAGTCGGAGAAACGCCGCGAGCCCGGGATGCGGCCCAGCATCGCGACATTGGGGCGAGAGGCGCGGCGGATCAGAAGCACCAGGGAGATGATGGCCCCGATCAGGACACCCCGCAGCAGGCCCGAGCTCAGCACTCCGATCAAAGCGGCCACCGCCACGATGTACTCGGTCCGGTTCGTCCGCCGCAGGTGTTGCAGCGTGGAGACCTTGAACAGCCCGGTGACCGCGACCAGCACGATCGCCGCGAGGACAGGCTGCGGCAGTGTTCGCAGCAGGTGAGAGAAGAAGAGCACGACGATCAGGATGAACCCCGAAGCGAGCGCGCCCGACAGCGGAGTGCGGGCCCCGCCGCCCTCGTTGACGAGCGATTGCGACATGCCGCCGCTGACCGGGAACCCGCGTCCCAGACCCGCGGCGAGATTCGCCGCGGCGAGCGCCAGGAACTCCTGATTGGCGTCCAGTCGGCCCCCGTGCTTGGCCGCGAAGGTGCGGCCGATCGCCGCTGTCTCAACCGCGCCCAGCATGAAGCAGGCCAGCGCCAGCGGCAGCAGTTCGTTCAAGTCGGTCCAGCCGATCGCCGGGAGGCCCACGTTTGGAAGCCCCTGAGGAACATCACCCAGCAGTTTCACCCCGCGGGCCTCCAGACCGAGCACGGACGACGCCGCGATGCCGCCGATCACAACGAACAGCGCCACCGGCTTGTTCTTGAGGAGGAACTTGCCGCACACGAGGACCACCAGTGCCACCATGCCCAGCGAGAGCGACGTGAGGTTTGTTTCGTGCAGGTTCTTGAGAAATGCAGCGGCGTTCTCCCAGAAGTTGCCGTGCGCGCCGTGGACACCGAACAACTTGGGCAACTGGGTGCTGGCGAGGAACAGCGCCACGCCGCACTTGAATCCGACCATCACGCTCTCGGAAATGAAGTTGACGATCGAGCCGGCCTTCGCGAGCCACGCGATGAAGGCGATGCCCGACACAAGCAAGGCGATGCCCGCTGCGAGCGCGCCGTACCGGGTGGTGTCGCCTCGAGATATCTCTCCCAGGGATGCGCCCACGAGCAGTGAAATGGCCGAGGTCACCGTGATGGCGGTGTGCCGTGAACTGCAGAAAAGCCAGAAGACGAGCCCCGAGAACAGGCACGCATAGAGACCGGCCTCCGGCGGCAGGTTGGCCAGGGACGCATCGCCCAGGCCCGCGGGCAGCAGGTACGCGGCGAGCGTGACGCCCGCGACCAGATCACCGCGCAGCCACGACTTGTCGTACGTCCGGAGCCATCGGATCGCGGGCATCGCCGAGCGAACTCGATCCAGGAAGCCCGGTTCGCTTTTCGGCCGGCCGGTGGCGGGAGTTGCGTTCACGGTGAACTCCGGTGTAGTGGGTTGGTAGCAGCGGTGGGGGGCCTTGACCGCCTGACAAATGGTCGCGTCACCTCAATAGACTTCTTTGACGAACTTGCGCTTCGCGATCGTCGCCTGGTCGTCGTACTGACCTTTCATGGACCGCTTGGGGAGCTTTACTTTCTCGCGAGAAAGCACCTTGTAGGGGATCGCGTCGAGAATGTGGCGGATGATGTTCAGCCTCGCCCGCTTCTTGTCGTCCGAAAAGACGATGTGCCAGGGGGAGTAATCAGTGTCGGTCGCGTCCAGCATCATGTCGCGAGCACGGGAGTACTCGAACCACTTGCTGCGCGAGGGAAGGTCCATGGGGCTGAGCTTCCACTGTCGCAACGGGTCCTCGATGCGGGCTTCGAACCTCCGCTTCTGCTCCTTGTCGCTCACTTCAAGCCACACCTTGATGAGCTTGATGCCGCCGTCCACGATGAACTTCTCGATTTCCGGGCACAACTCCAGGAATCGCTTGTGCTGCTCCTTGGTGCAGAATCCCATCACATACTCAACGCCCGCGCGGTTGTACCAAGAGCGGTCGAAGATCACCACCTCCCCCGCGGCGGGGAAATGCTGCATGTACCGCTGGATGTACATCTGAGACTTCTCGCGGTCCGAGGGAGCGGGCAACGCGACCAGCCGGAACACCCGGGGGCTGACGCGCTCGGTGATCGCCTTGATGACTCCGCCCTTTCCCGCCGCGTCACGCCCTTCGAAGACGATGATGGCGCGATAACCTTTGGCTTTCACCCACGCCTGAAGGTGGCAGAGCTGTTCCTGCAGCTTCTTCAGTTCCTTCTCGTAGTGCTTTTTTTTCAGGGCGCCGCGTTCGCCGTCGTCGTTGTGTTCCTTCACGGAAGTCTCCTTGTAGTGTCGGGCGTTTGCGAACCTCCAGTCAAGAAACAGTAGGCGTTGCCGAGGCGCTCCAAGTTTCTACGGCGTTCGTCGCCTCAAACACGATCACTCGTTGACGTTGCGCCTCGCGATCCGATGGCGCTTGCCAGCCATGGAAATCAGTGCCGCAGGCACTGGGTCGCCGTCCGGACGTCATATTCTTTCCGTAGCGTTGGGCGTTCAACTACACAACCTCTCTAAGGACAAGCACCCATGACCGCTTCAACCCGAGAACCGATTCGCTCCACCAAACGAGTGCTCACGCCCGAGGAACGAATCTCCGAGGTGCTGTTCGGGCTGATCATGGTGATCACTTTTACCGGGTCGCTGAGTGTCGCCGAGGCCGGTCGCGATGACATCCGCACCATGCTCATCGGTGCGCTGGGCTGCAACCTGGCCTGGGGCATTATCGATGCGGTGTTGTACCTCATGGGATGCCTGGCCGAAAAGGGGCGAGCCGTGAAGGTTTTCCGTGCCGTGCGGGGCGCCGCTGATCCGCAGGCGGCGATGCGGATCATCGCGGGGGCGCTGCCGACGGTGGTCGCGTCGATCTTGGAACCGCAGGAACTCAAGGCGATCCACGAGCGGTTGGTGAAACTGCCGGAACCACCACACTTTGTGCGGCTGGCGAAGGAAGATTGGCTCGGCGCGTTGGGTGTATTCCTGCTGGTGGTGCTCTCTACGTTTCCGGTCACGATCCCCTTCATTCTCATGCACGAGGCGAGCCGCGCGATGCGGGTCTCCAATCTGATCGCCATCGCGATGCTGGCGGCGTTGGGGTATGCGTTCGGGCGTTGCGTCGGGAGAAGCCCTTGGGTGCACGCGGTTGTGATGGTCGTGCTGGGCGGTGCTCTGGTGGCCTTGACGATCGCTCTTGGAGGATAATCGCTTGGAAAATACGTCAGCGATCATTCCGATGGTGGTGGGGCTGTTGACCGCCCCGGCCGTGTCCCAGCCGACGACTCCCGACGCGCCGCCAATTGCGGCCGACGCCCAACCACCGACCGGTGGAGATCTCGAGATCAAACCGTGGTCATTTTCTCTCTCTGCGAGCACGTACATGGTGCCCGACGACCGCGAGTACATTCAACCCACTTTTACGGCCGATCACGATTGGCTGCATCTTGAAGCCCGGTACAACTACGAGGCTGTCGAGACGGGCTCCCTCTGGGCCGGTTACAACTTCAGCGGAGGCGAACAGTTCAAGTGGCAGATCACGCCCATGCTCGGGGGCGTCTTCGGCGAGACCGACGGAATCGCCCCCGGCTACGAAGCGACGCTCAGTTGGTGGAAGCTCGAACTCTACAGCGAGGGCGAGTACGTCATCGACCTCAACAACTCCGCGGAGAGTTTCTTCTACAACTGGTCTGAACTGACACTGTCGCCGGTGGAGTGGTTCCGTTTCGGGCTCGTGGGGCAGCGGACACGCCTCTACGACTCAGACCGTGACATTCAGCGGGGTTTTCTCGTCGGGTTCACCGTGGACAAGGTCGACATCTGCGGATATGTACTTGATCCTGACGACGACAATCCCACGTTTGTCCTGACCGTCGAACTCAGCTTCTGAGCGTGCGGGACAGGCGTCCGATCACGTTCCGACCATGCACGGCTGAAAGCGCATGCCGAGTTCCAGTCTACCGGGGCAGATTCCGCGAGCATCAGGGCGCCTGCAAAGCCTGCGCCACTTGCGGATAGTTCTTTGCAACCGCGAAATCAAGCGCGGAGCGGCCCTTCTTGTCGCGCAGCGCCGCGTTCGCCCCGGCCGCTTTCAGCGCCTGCACCGACCCCAGTTGCCCGCGGTCGGCGGCATAGATGAGCGCCGTTGCGTTGCTGTGGCTCACCGCATCGATGTTCACCTTGTGATTCACCATGGAACGGATGGCGTCGATCTGACCGGATTGGGCGGCGAACATGAGGGCTGTTTTTCCCGATCGGTCCTGCACTTCCAGGTTCGCGTTGGCGTCGATCAACGCGATCGCGGCGGCGCTCTGCCCTCGGTAGAGCGCCATCATCAGTGCCGTGCGACCGTCCTCGTCGACAGCGTTAGGATCGCCCCCGTTGGCCAGGATGGCCTTCACAGCGTTCACGTTGCCCGCCATCGCGGCGACGTGGAGCGGGGTGTTGCGATCGCGCGATTCATGGGCGTTCACGTTGGCTCCGCTCTTAATCGCCGCATCCAGATCCGCCGGGGCGCCTGTCGTTGCTGCCAGGAACCATGGATCGCTCGCGGACTTGACCGTGGGGCCGGTCGCCGTGGAACCGTGGCACCCCACAAGCGCGCACAGCAGAATGAGAAGCCCGCCAGCCATTGGATTTCGTTCATTCATGGATTTACCCCAGTGTGTTCGCCGACGAATACTCCGTGACATCCGGCCTGGCGCCACGATCGCGTACGCGGGTCAAGCGTAAGGCATTGGTATCCCGGGGGCAACCGTGCGCGGGTACAACCCCTTCTCGCTATAGTGGCATCACGCTCGTAGCCGGGTGGCAGAGGTTCATCGGCCGCGCCGGGACGTTCGATTCTTCATGCTCAGCATCTCTGCATCAAGCCCGGTCGGTTCACAGCGATTCGTGGTTGTCTGTCCCACGTTCAACAACGATGGCGCACTCCCAGGCGTTCTCACAGGAGTTATGCGCTTGGGACTTCCGGTGATTGTTGTGAACGACGGTTCAACCGATGCCACTTCCTCGATACTGGGAACCTGGGCGTCCGGGCCCGACCGTCATGTCATAACACACGAGCGGAACAGAGGCAAGGCCGCGGCGCTCCACACAGGGTTCGCAAAGGCCAGCGCACTCGGATTTACACACGCTCTTACGATCGATTCCGACGGTCAACACGTGCCGTCGGACTTGCAACTATTGATCGCCCGTTCGGCCGAGAATCCGCGTGCGCTCATTGTGGGCGCCCGCCCGGGTCGGACCGCCGGGTGCCCCGCGGGAAGCATCATCGGCCGTCGCCTTTCGAATCACTTCGTCTGGATCACGAGCGGGGTTCGTGTCGACGACAGCCAAAGTGGATTGCGGTCGTATCCGCTGGATCTGGTTGAGGCTTTGGGCAGCAAGAGCGGACGCTACGCCTTCGAGACCGAGGTCCTGATCCGCGCCGGATGGGCGGGTGCGCGGGTCGTCGAAGTGCCGATCTCCGGCGTGTACAAGGTCCCCGGGGGGCGAGTCACTCATTTCCGGGTCGGACGTGACACGTGGGACGCGATCCGAATGCACGCCATGCTGCTCGGGCGCTCGGTGCTGCCGGGTGATCCTGTTCCTCGCGCAACGTGGTCGAACACGACCCCGGCAACTCACTTTAGCGGATCGACCGGCACGGTGCTCCGGCGCGCATGCTGGTGGCTGGGCCCCCGACGCTTGTTTGAGATGGCCACCGGCGACGCAGGCTCGCGGGAGCGATTGGCCGCGTCGGTCGCCGCGGGCGTCTTCATGGCCGTGGCCCCGTTGTACGGCGTCAAGACGATCGTGTGCCTGTGGCTCGCGGCGAAGTTCCGGCTTCATCCGGCGGTTGTCATCGCCGTTTCCAGTCTGTCGACGCCGCCGGTTGGTTTCGTATTTGTCTTTCTGTCCTTGTTCGTCGGACACACGCTTCTCCACGGAGCATTCCCGACGCTTGAAACCTTGCCCGCGTGGTCGACCTTCAAACTTGCCGACGCCAGAGCCCTGCTGTGGGAGTGGATCGCCGGAGCGGCGGTGGTGGGGTCAACGCTGGCCTTGTTGAGTTACGCTGCCCTCAGGATCGTGTTGCGGACCCGGGCAACGCCTCGGGTTCCCGGCGCGGCTGCTTGATCTCCGTGTTGGACTGCCGGTTACGCCGCGACCAGTTCGCCCAACGCGGGAACCAGTTCCGGTTGCTGATCGACCAACCTGCATGGAACTCTTCGGGGCACCAGCGCAAAGTGCTTCTGAAGCTCAACGCACGCGTCGAACGCGGCATGCCGCCAACGAAGCGCCCACACCGGCTTTGGAAAGACCTGTCCCGCGAGAATGGAGATCACCGCTCGCTGCATCTGGAACGGGCCCTGTCCCTCCATGAACAACTCTCGGAATGAATGCTCGTAATAGCCGCGTATCAGCCGCCAGAACGGGCGGCAACTATTGCTGATGAATCGGATGTGTTCGCGGCGGGCCGCCGCGGCGGGGAGTTTCCCGTTGAGCATTTTCCCGACCACCGCGCCGGTGTGCTGTGCGCTCACCATCGCGAGCGTGACACCGGTAGAGAAAATCGGATCCAGGAAGCACGCGGCGTCGCCGACCATGAAGTATCCGTCGCCGGCGTAGGGGCGGCAGCGGTAACTGAAATCGCTGAGCACCATGTTCTCCGCCGGGCCCGCCGCGTTGCGCATTCGGTGCCGCACCACCGGGCACCGCTGCACCGCCCAGGAAAGAAGCCGTTTGGGCGGCACGCTGAGAGTCTTCGCGAACGAGGGACGCGTGACGAAACCGACGCTCGTCTTTGATGCCGAGATGCCAATGAGCCAGAACCAGCCCTCTTCGCACATGATGATGCCGGGATGCCCGGTGGCTGTTCCCTCAGGTCGCTCGACATTCTCGAAGTGCTCGAAATAGGCGACTTTCTGCAGGCGAGGGTCCTCGAAGTTGCGGCGAATATCAAGGTGCCGACCGACGATCGTGCCGTGACCCGAAGCGTCGATGAGGACCCGCCCCGTCACCTCACGGTCTTCCGTGCGGACGCGCACATCTTCATGGCGGAGCCGCGCAATTTGTTTCACCGGCATTTCCTCGAAAACGTCAGCGCCGGCTTTCCGGGCTTGGTCGAGCAGCATTTTGTCGAAGCACGACCGCTCGATGTTGAAGATCGGAAAACCGGGGAGGAGTCCGTCGGTAAAGGTGAACTTGCGGGTTGCGAAATCGTTGCCCATCCCGAACTCCGCGCCGAACTTGGGTACGTGCGGCAGCGTCTGAACCTCGGCCTCCAGTCCCAGCTCCTTGATCGCCACCGAGTTGCGAGGCAGAATAGATTCACCGATATGGAACCGAGGGTGCCTGTCTTTCTCGAGGACGCACACGGAGAGACCGGCGCGGGCGAGAACAAGTGCCGCGGTTGAGCCGGCCGGTCCGCCGCCGGCGATCAGGACGTCATAGCGATCTCGCATGGAGTTTCCTAATTCCTCGGTTCTGCCGCTTGAGTAGTCGTTTTCGCGGGTGGTACTCTACGCATCCGGGCCGGTGGTGATTACCTGCCCCGAGCGGAAAACCCTCATGGCCGAAGCAACGCCTGCAAAGTCCGTGCAAAGCGCGGTCATCGCATCGTGGGACCCCTGAGCCAGCGCCCTCACGATCGCCAGCAATGATCCCGCCGCGAACAGATCGCCGGTCCGGTCGTGAAGGGAGTGCACGAGCGTCGCACCTGGGTGTGCGTTCACCGCGTTCTCCTCGGCACGATCGATCCAGGATCGATTGTCCGATCCGAGGACCGCGCCATCGGCGCCGATGAGACGCAACGCTCGGGTTGGCGCATCGCACTCGGCCGCACACCCCACGTCGGTGCTCTTGCCCGCGGTTCCTGATACCGCAACGCTGCCGCCCAGTCGTGCCAAGGGGCGAACGCCTCTGGCCATGGCCGAGGCGCTGGATTCAACGACCAATGCCACAGCCCCGGGTGTGGTGAAGAAACCCCGTCCTGCTGCGGCTTCCTCGCAAAGGTTGAAATGCCGGTACGCCCTATCCACGTTCGCGTGTGTCTCCTCGGCCGCTCCCACGAGGATCGTCTGTGCGGCGCCGGCCTGAATGCGCATCGCGGCCAGGCCCAACGCGTCCAATCCCGCGGTGCGTGATCCGATGATCGTCTGGCACGCCCCGCGGATGCCGAAGTTGGTGCTCACGTGCGCCGCCGCGGCGTTCGGAACCCCTTCCGCGAACAACACGGGGTTCGCGCCGAGCACGCCTTCCCGCACGATCTGCGTGTAGTACTCCGAGCAGAACCCCGAGGAACCGTGCGTGCTGGCCAGGATCGCGCAGGCTTTCTCCAGTCGCTCGGTATTGTTCTCCAGCCCCGCGTGCTTGATCGCCATCGAGACCGATGCCAGCATGAGCTTCACGCACGTGCTCAACCGCCGGACTCGCCGGACGTTCAGCACCTGGGCGAGTTGATCGTCGCTGATGCAGGCTGCGGCGCTCCGCGGCACAATGAGCGTCTCGGGACCATCAAGTGCTTCGACCAGCGCCGGTACGCCGGTGATTCCGGGCAGCAGCACGCCGATTCCTGTGATCCAGGCTTGCGGGGGCGGGAGAGCGGGATAGCTTCGTACCTGCGCAACCTCTTCGGCATGACCGAGGATCACGCATGTGTTCGCGCCTCCAAACCCCAGGGACGTGTTCAGCGTGTAGGAGATGCGCCCGGCAGTGCCCGAGGGCGGGGTCACCCGAAGGCCCTCAAACTCAACATCCTCCTGTCGAACGGTGGCGCACGGCGGTATCCAGTCCGACCGCAGCGCACACGCGGAGAGCACGAGTTCCACCGCCCCTGCGCCGCCGAGCGTGTGGCCCAGATAGCTCTTGAACCCGACGACAGGAATGGACTCCAGCGATTCGCCGAACACGGAGCGCAACGCCGCGTATTCTGCCGCGTCGTTGTCGGGCGTTGCGGTCGCGTGTGCGGCGATCATCCCGATCTCACTGGCTTGCAACCCGGCCCGCGACAGCGCATCTCGCATGGCTCGGGCCGCGCCCTGGCCCTTGGGGTCCGGCTGCGTCAGGTGATGGGCGTCCGCCGATTCGCCCCAGCCGCGTACACGCACGAGCGGCTTGGCGCCGCGTGCCGCGGCGTCGGCCTCGCGTTCGAGCACGACGACGGCGTAGCCCTCGGCGAGCATCATCCCGCGCCGGTGCCTTGAGAAGGGCTTTACCCCGTCATTCGTGACCAGCCGCAGCGAGTTGAACCCGGCCCAGGCGTATTCACTCACCGCGTCGTAACCGCCCGCGACGACCAGATCCGCGCTCCCGGTCTGCAGCATCGTGACGCCCAGCGCGATCGCTCCAAGGCTCGACGAGCACGCCGAGCAGGTGGTGGCGCAACGCCCTCCAAGCCCCAGTCCGCCGGTCGCCAGGCGAATGACGGAGTTTGCGAGGAAGTTGCGGAGTTCTCCGGGGTCGTCGCTGCGAAGGAATCGCCCACCGGCGCGGATGCCGTGAAGAGTTGTGCCAAGTATCGTCGCGCAGCGATCAGGCTTGTAGGAAGCGGAGGCTTCTTTGAGCGCTTGCTCGATGACCCACCGAAGGTATCGTGCTTCTCGGGGAAGTTCGGGCGAGTACTGGGCTGGGAGGTCCATCGCCTGACCACCAACGGAGCTTGGCGGCAACGGCGACTCCATTTCGCTCATCGGTCCGAGCCCGATCCGACCGGCCCGAATGCCCGCCCAGGTTGTGTTCACGTCGCGTCCCAGGTTGGTCGCCAGGCCCATACCTGTGATGACGATTCCGGGCTGTGAGTGAAGTTCACCGGCGTCCATCTTCGGTGTCCTCAAGGAAAACCGGCTCGAGCGCGAGCCACTGGTGCGGATACTCGGCGATGACCTCCGCCATCGACGCGGCGAGTGCCAGCAACGCCTTGGAAGGCGTCGAGGTCCGATCGTTCGCAGATCCGGCTTCAGATTCTGCATTGATCGGGGGTTTGAGCAGCACCCGGTACTTGCCGTGGCCCTTCGGAATCGCAAACACCGGGATGATCGGCGCACCCGTCAGCTGCGCCAGCCGTACGGGGCCCGTCGGCATCCGCAGGTGCCCGTGAAGGAACGGGACGATGGCACTCCGCTGCCCCGGCACGGCCCGGTCGCCCTGCATCACGACCACTTCGTTGTTGAGCAGCGAGTCTCGGAGCGCCAAGAGTGTCCCCATGCCGTCATCGATGGGCGCTTCAACCACACCCAGCGCGTCATGAAGCCTGACGCGCATCTTTTCGAACGCGGCCACCGAGTCCCGCTTGAAGACCACCCTGATCCGCGTCTCTTCGCGGGCGAGCGCGGCCAGACCTGCCTCGAACGTTCCCAGGTGCGCGGTGACAAGCACAGCCCCTCGACCCGCCTGGCGCGCGCTCCGATAGGCGTCCAGACCCTTAACGCTCTCCACCAGTCCGGCAAGGCCTTCGGCGGACATTTTCGACGCCCGACCCACATCCAGAACGAAGTCGTAGAAACTCCCGATGACCCGCCGCGCGAATCGCCGCTGTTGCCTTGCCGAGATCCTCGTGCCGAAGATCCGCTCCGAGTTGACGCGGATGGCCGCACGTACCCCCGCCGAACACCAAGGGGCGACCGTGCACGCGATCGGCCGCAGGGCCCTCGCCGTCCTTGGCCAGTCGCCCGCCAAGGAAAAGAACGGTCCAAGCCAAGCGGGCGTCCCCTTTCCAGACGTTGTTGGGCCTGACGGAACCGCGAAGAGTCCGCGACCCGCGCGAGGACCGCCCTCCTGCGCTGGAACTGATGACTCGTGTTGCACCGCGGCTGGTATTGCCATTCGGGGGGCAGGATACGCCCGTTTCATGCCGGTCACTTTGCGAGATCGCGCGCACCGCGTCGCTCGGGGTGATCCCCCCGGTATCATCCCTCTGCAAATGCGCCGGGCTCATGGCCATCACCATCCCGCGATGAACGACGCGTTCTACAACGCGGGTCGCTTGGCGTGCAGGTTCATCAAGTTCCAGTGTGTTCGTGAGGTGGTGCTGCACCGCGAGCGAGTCGATCGCCCCGGCGGGTTGCTCCTGGCCTGTACCCACATCAGCCATCTTGAGCCCATCGTGGTGGCCGCTGCCCTGCGGAGGAAAGTCCGCTGGATGGCGAGAATCGAGTTTTACGAGAAGTGGTGGGGCGCGGCGATGCTCCACCGCGGCGGCGCGTTCCCGGTCGATAGGTACGGTTTTACCCTCCCGGCCGTCCGTCGCGCGGTTCAACTCGTTAGAGAGGGCGAAGTGGTGGGGCTCTTCCCGGAAGGCGGAGTGGCCAAGGGGCGGGACTCGCTGTTGCGGGGCGGGGCGATGAAACATGGCGTCTGCACCATTGCGTTGCGGACGAACACGCCGATCGTGCCCGTGGTGGTGCTCGGCACTGAAAAGCTCAATCGGGTGAATCCGTGGCTGCCTCCACGCCGCGCGAGGTTGTACATGGCGTTCGGGAGCGAGGTTGTACCGCCCGCACGCCGCGTTCGAGGCCCCTTGAGCAACAGAACAGACCGGCTTGAACTAGCCGAGCGATTGCGTGCCGCGTTCGTGGCTACATACCAGGAACTGCTCGCCCACACGGGCCTCACGGACAGCGAGATTCCATGAGCGATGTGTTTTATCGCGCAATCCGGTTCATCGGCACGCACATCTTCTGGGCCAGCAGCCGTCCGGTGGTCTTCGGGCTTGAGCACATTCCGCGCGAAGGGCCGTGCCTGATCGCGTCGAATCACACAAGCCCCTACGACGTCGCGTTGCTCATCCGGCACGTTCCGCGGCTTCTGGACTTCGTGAGCATTGTGGAAGTGTTCCGCAACCCGCTGCTGGGGTGGTTCTACGGCAGCATGAACGCGTTCCCGTTGGATCGTCACAAGCCCGACGCTCCCACCGTGCGCACCATCCTGTCGCGTCTCAGGAGGGGCCGCGTGGTCGTGATGTTCCCCGAGGGCGGTTTTCGTCGTGGCGAGGCGTCCGTCGTTCACACCCGCAAGATGAAGTCCGGCATCGGCCGGATCGTGAACATGGCGAACATCCCAATCGTTCCGGCCGTCGTCATCAATTCAAGCGTGTATTCCAAGCCGGTCTCGTGGTTGCCTCTCTTTCGGGCCCGGTACGCACTCGCGTTCGCGCCGCCGATCGCGCCGGACCTTCCGCCCGAACAGATCGAGTCCCGGATCGTTGAGTCCATCGTGAATCTGTACACGCTCGCCAGCGGGAAACTCCCCGAGCACGCCCGCGTGCTGTAGATTCAGCGGTTCTTCGTTCGTCCGGCGGCATGCAGCAGCCACGGCACCAGAACTCCCGCCGCGCCGCAGAAGGAAGCGGTGATCCCGATCGCAGCCACAAAGCCCAACGACCTGATCGCGGGCGTATGTGTGACGCACAGGCTTGCGAACCCGGTGACGGTCGTGGCGCTCGCGAGCAGTACCGCGTGCATCGTCGGCCTGAGCCGCTCGACCAGCCCCACTCGCCCCAACCCCTCCCGCCGAGCTTCGCGCGCGATCGACACCAGGAAGACGCCGGCATCGACGGCGATCCCGTCCAGCAGGGGGATCGCGATGCTGTTGATCGGGTTGAACCTGGCGGCCACCGCCATCATGAATAGCACGGTAAAGGTCCCCGCAAAGACAAGCGGCACGAGCGCCATCAGCACGTCTCGGGGCTGGCGAAACACGATCGCCAACCAGATCAGGACCAGTGATACCGAGATCGCCACCGACTGCGGCAATCCCTGTTTGGTCGCATCATCCAGTTCAGCGGACACCGCCGCGAGCCCGGCCAGCGTCGTCTGCGGCACCGGAGCCAGCGCGGCCCGAAGGGCGGCGACCACCTCGGCCCGCCGATCGCGGTCACGCAGAGGATGCGTGAGTCGAATGACCACAAGCGTTTCCGCCCCGTCCGCGCCGGGCTCTGTCCCAACGGGCAAGAGTCGCTGCGCGATTGACGGATACTTCCGGAGGTCGGCCAGCGTCGGTGGCTCGCCTCCGGCGAGCATCCTCGCGACAAAGTTCCGATAGCCGGTATAGGCCGAAGGCTCGAACGCGCTCGTCGCCACAGCGGCGTCGAAGTTCTCCAGCAGAGTGTTGGCATGAACATCGGCGAGAAGGGCGCGGACACGCGCGACTTCTCGGGGGTCGGGCAACAGCCGGTGCATCCCGATCACGTCCGCCACTCCGATGTCCTTGCACGCCTGGCTCCGCAGCGCCTTGGCCGCATCGAACACAGCGGGCAGCAACCCGGACGGCTCTCCGGCCCGCACCAGGACAGGGATCATCTCTCCTTCGCCGGAGAATCTCGCGATGATTTCGTCGGTCGTGCGCAGCGCCTCGTTCGGGCGAGGATGCAGCACCGTCAGATCTCCCTCCAGCCGCGGCCCCACGCCCCGAATCGCGGCGCACAGGGCCACGATCACGAGCAGACACACGCCGGTGGAGACCCACAGCCGCGGCCTAGCCGCCACGAGATCAGCCATCACGCCGAACCTCGGTGGAGCGGGCGTTTTCACATCTGCCTTGGTGTGCGTCAGCACGAGCAACGCCGGCAGGAGGGTAAACGCCGCGATCCACGCGCCCACCAGCCCCGCGGTCCCCAACTTTGCAAAGTCCGACAGCATCTGGATCTGCGAGGGCCAGAGGGATGCGAAGCCGAAGATGCTGGTGAAGCAGTTGGTGGTGATCGGCAGAGCCATCTCTCGCGCCGTCTCGATCGCGCATCGCTGCGCCGGATGTCCGAGGGCTCTTAACGCATCGAAGTGCGCGACGAAGTGAATCCCGTAGTCAACGCCGAGCCCGGCGAGCATCGCCGCCACGGCCGCGGCCAGCGGCGATACAACCGGTTCGTCCACCGAGTAGACACCGAAGCCTACCACCAACCCCACGCCGGCGACAAGCCCGATCAGCAGCGGCGCGATCCACCGCCGGTAGAACACGACGAACAGCCCGTAGAGCAGCGCGATCGACACCACCGTGCTGATAATCGAATCCCGTCGAATCGTTCCGGAAGCGATCGCCGCGATCGCGTAGGCGCCGCCCAATCTCACGCTGTAACCCGGCCCCGTACCACCCGCGTTCAATTCTGCGGTGATCTGCTTGACCAGGGCGACGAGCCCTTGTGCGCCCTCCAGTTCACTCATGGGTGTCGTCGAGGCGATCCGTACAAGTACCGCGCGCCCGTCTGCAGAGAACTCCGGCAATGGTTCGGCGTTTGGGTCCGTCGGTGTGGAAGCGTCCCATGAACCCATGCCCGCGTTGGCCGCGAGTTCGAATAGTCGGAGTGGATCCTTCAGCACCGCTTTGCTCAGCGCACCGCCCGCGGGACCGGGGGAGGCCATGAGCGACTCATTGCGGGCAAACTGCTCGGCCAGACGTGCCGGTTCAAACCGGGCGAGCAGCTCCCGAGTTCCCGATTCGCCAAGGTAGTACGGCCCGCTGGGAAAGATATGTTCAGCCGCGAACCGAAAGAAGGCCGGGTCCTGACGCGACCTCGCCCAGGCGATTCGGTCCCGAGTCCGTGGATCCTTGAGCAACGTTTCCACAAGCGCATCGGCGAACTTCGCGGTGCCAGCGAGTTCGCCGGCCGTTGGCGGCATGGTCGCGTCAGAGTCCCGAGGCTCCACAAGGGCCAGCAACGCTTCCCCCGCCTGAAAGTCTGTGATCACCCGATGGAACGCGCCCGCCGCCGCGGAGTGCGAGCCCAACATCGCCTCCAGAGAAGCCGAAACGCGCAGTCTGCCCAGTGAAGCCAGCGCTAGCAGGAACACCACGGCGCAGACGGCCACAACAGCCCACGGTCGGCGCGTACTCAGGCTCGCCGACGCAACCAGCGGCGCGAACACGCTGAACCTATGTCCCGGTTCGTTCATGGCAGTTTCGTCGCGCGGGCCGGCGGCACAAACGCACCCTTCTCCACATCGCCGTTCAACTCGACGTCGTTCAGCCGTATGACGATTAGACCGTCCGGCGACCTGAACTCCATCCGGTGGGGCCACGCAATCCCCGCTTCCAACGTGTATTGCCCAAGCACTAGCTCCATCTCCTTGCCGCTGCCCGGAAGTCGGAACCGCCGCGGCGTCAGGGTCCGTCGTTGGATGTCACACCGCACACCATCTTGTCCGAATCCCGGGCCGATGACCACGAGCGTCGTGTCCGTTGACTCATCTTTAACGCACTGAGCGCTTGCGAAGTAGCTTCCTGACAACGCCCCGAGTGCCTGAGAAACTCCGGCCGAGGGGAGCGACGTCATGTTTGTCGCCGGCAAGCCCTCCCGGTCAACGGCATACGCCCACACGCCCTCGGTCAGAATGGTCAGGTCCAGCACCGGGCTCCCGAACTTCCACGCCCGCAACCGCGCACGATCGGGCGGCTGCGCGACAAACGCTCCGTCTAGCGTCACCGTCTGCCCCTGCGAGTTGGTGAGTGTTAGTTCCGCGACGGAAGAGATCGACTTCACCGAGTCCAACCTCGCGGCGATCAGTTTCAGTGAACCGGCATCGTCCATTGGCGGGTACGTCGGCAAACCTGCAGCACACCCGCCGAGAGTGACCGCCCCAGTGAGAGTGGCGCACAATGCGGCGATGAGCCGTACGAACTTCATTTGCCTGCGCACGTTGAGTCTCCTCCCCGCGTGAGCCGCTCGCGGAGCAGCTTGCCCGTGGCTGATCGCGGCAGTGAAACCACAGTTTGGAAGACACGCGGCACTTTGACCGGTGAAAGACGCGCCTTGAGAAACCCGCGCAGTGCTGAGTCCGTGGGTGGTGTTTGTGGATCACGGGCAACAACCAGTCCGCAGAGCCTTTGAATCGTGTCGGACACGGGCAACGCCACCACGGCGCACTCGGCGACATCCGGGTGCTCAGAGAGCGCGGCTTCCACCTCCAGTGGATTCACCTTGAATCCGCCGGCATCGATGAGCAGCTTGAGGCGCCCGGTAAGGGTCGCACGCCCATCAGGGGCCAGTCTCGCCAGGTCGCCCGTGAGCAGGTGACCATCGATCAGTTCCGGTTCACCTTCGACATATCCGCTGAGCATGGATGCGGACCTGACCGCGAGGTGGCCCTCTTGGCCGGGTGCAAGTGGTTGGGTCGGATCATCCGCCGATACCACCCGAAAGCTCACCCCCGGGAGCGGATTCCCAATCGATTCGGGGTCAAAGCCAGGCTCCCCCGGGATGCTGAGAGAGACGGTGCCCAGTTCCGTCGCGCCGTACAACTGCCCGATGTCGGTACCCCAGCGACTAGCGAATTCTTGACGCACGCGAGGTTTCAACGCCGAACCGGCCGACAGTGCGAGCCTCACGCCATGATTTGGACGGCCCGGGCCTGGGCCCTGCGAGAATCTCGCCAGTGCTTCGTACACGAACGGCACGCCCGGAATCACTGTCACTCCGCTCTCGATTTGTCTTGCCGCTCCGAAGGGGTCAAACTCCGAGAGCACCCGCAGCGTGGCGCCGGCGAAGAACGCTCCCAGCAGCACATCGACCCCGTACGAGTGGCAGAGCGGGGCGATGCACAGCACGCAATCATCTTGCCTTAGACGCATTCCCAATGCCACCGCACGGGCGTCGGCGTCTAACGCACCGCTTCCCCGAATCACCAGCTTCGGAAGTCCCAAAGTTCCCGAAGATGACAGCACGATGGACCCCGGATCGACCAGCTCCTGCGAATCGCGTGCAGTCCGCGGGCTCGCTGGACGGCCAACGTCTGTGGTGGCTATGGGCGACGTCGCGAGCCGGGTGACCTTGGGCGACACCAGCGACAGCAGGTGCTCCGGCGCGATCGCGGCGTTTACGCAGGCCCGGTCGCACACGGCCGCCACCTCCGCGGCACCGCACTTAGGATGCGCCAGCACAATTCTAACTCCGGCGTGAATGCACGCCGCGAACCACGCCGCCAGGTCGATCCCGGAGTTCATTGCTGCCAGTACCGTCGCGCCTTGGGGCGTGCCGTTGACCAGCGTAATCCTCCGCACTTCCGCCAAGGCCACAAACTCCGACCATGTCGCGCTCCGAGTGATGTCACCTTCGGAGGAAATCTCCGCGATCGCCACCGCCCGCGGCCGTTCCGCCGCGTGGCGAGCAATGCTCTGCAGCCACTCCGAGCGGCTATGCACGCGTCACTTCCAGCACAACTTCGATCTCAACGAGCAGTTCCTCGCGGCAGATGTCGGCGAGCATGAACTCAACTTCGGGACATTCCGCCAGTTCCCGCGGAAGATGCTGTTCAAGGAACGCCTGATCCTCGGGACGCCTGTAGTACACCCGAACCGCACGGGCTCGCCCCAGCGGCGAATCCGACGCCGCCGAGTCTGTGCCCAATCGCAGGCCCTCGACCGCTACGGCGCGGAGGTTCTTCACAGTCTCATTCAACTGGTCTGCGAGTGAGCCCTCGTACACCGAGTCTTCGCCACGCACGCTTGATGTGCCGGCGATCATGAGCAGCTTTTCCCCGCCGAAGCTTGCGATCCCCGCCCTTGAAAAGCAGGGCGGGCGCGGCCCAAACTTTGACGAGTATGCGAACGCGGGAACTTGCCGCGGATTCTCGACCGGAGATACCGCGTGCATGGCGCCGAGTGTGTGGATTGCGATGGCGTTTCCGGAATGCCCTACGCAACTGGCCGGAGGGATCCTCCCGGAGGTCACCGCGGCGTCGCCGAACCACGCCGCGAACGTTTTATGCCGCGCAATGTTGAACACGCGATACCGGTCCAAACCGTCCCCAACAGGCTCGGTGATTCCGGAAAGAAAGTTCCACACACGTGCCGGTTCAGAAAAGCATGTCCTGCCGAGCCCGTTCAGCGACAAGCCGATCATCTCCTGAATCGCCGCTTCAAAGGAGGCCTCGCTCCATTGCCGATCTCCTTCCAGAATCACGGAACAAAGGGCGGCGTTCCGGCCCGCGCGCAGCACGATTTCACACTCGACCTGCTCCGGCTGAAGCCCGGCGCCCTGATCCAATCTCAGCGAGATTCGGCGCTTGTTGATGGAGCCCGTCGCCAGGGCTTCCGCCCAGCGCGGCGCAGCGGGCGAGGCCGATTCCGAAAGTGCGCCCCCGGTCCGCGGCGGTCGTTCCTGCAGAGCTTGCTCGGCCACCGCATGGCTGGATTGTCCTGGATCCATCGACGCGATGATACGAACACCGACCAAGCGAGTCCAACCGCGCGGGCGCTACGCGCCCACCGGGTCGGCCTATTTCGGGCTCTGCGTTGGAGTGCTGATCTTGGTGTCTTTCGGCATTTTCAGTTCAAGCTCCGAGTCCTTCACGCCGGTATTGATGCGAACAGCCGTGAACCGGATCTGCGTACGCTCTCCTTCTGGATCGGTGATGACAATGCGATCCGCGCAAGGCACGCGTTCATCGATCAGCACCCGTACCGACTCCACGTGTTTCTTCAACTCGTCCGTCTTCGGCGTGAGTTTCACCGCAATCCGGTGCCCCTCAGAACCGGACTCTTCACCGAACTCCTTCGCGTCGATCTCCGTGAAGTCGAAGTTCTCTGTGAGTTTCGACAGCCGCGGCAGCGGGCCGCCCGCTGCGTCCCGGAACCGCGAACCCATGGGGTATTCTTCCGCCAGCTTGTCCTGCGGGTAGTACACCGTCACCTTTGCATCCTTGACGAGCATGTCGCTCTTGCGAGGGCTCACGGTTCGCCACAGCACTGCCTCTCCTTTGCACACTAGCGATCCGCTCGATACGAGCGGCTTCTTGAGCATCGCTGTCTGCTTGGTCTGTTCGAAGTCGGCGCGAAGATCAGCGATCTTCGCCATTTTCGCGTCCAGCGCGGCGAGTCTTTCGGCGAACTCCTTCGTCAGAGCGTCCTTGCTCCTCGTCTCAGCCGGCGACTTGGTTGAGGAACCGTCTGTCTCGCCGGGTGTTTCAGGCTGCCGGGCCCCTCCCAGGCCAAAGAGCATGCTCACGCCCAGGCCGAGCCTTGCCGCGATCTGTGTGTGGCGCCGCATGTGATCCTCCGCTGTTCGGGTCCCGGTCTCACGATACCTTGGCAAGAACGATCCGGCCTTCGGCCGCCTGCACTCCTCCAACAGAAGCGTTCACCTCGAACATCACCAACTGCCCCAGGTCTCTGACGAGCTTCGCGGCCAACTCAAGACGGGCCGGGGGCCGGACCGCCGCGAGAATCTTGACATCGATCTGCGCGAGCCGCGCCGGCTTGCCCGGAACGCCGGTTGTGCCCGCGCCCCCGAACACGACCAGCCCGCACAACTGCGCGAGCGATTCCGCGATCAGCACTCCCGGCACGATCGGCTCGCCGGGAAAGTGCCCCGCAAAGAACGCCTCTCGTCCAGAAACGTTCCAAACGCCGTTCCCGTTCCTGAGCGGTTCGAGCGCGGTGAGCTCGCTCACAAAGCGGAACGGCTCCGCATGGGGGAGCGCCGCGAGCACGTCGCGGAGTTCCGGCAAGCCGCTCACTTGGTTGGTCCTAGTTGCTGAACAAAATCCGCCAGCGTTCGGGTCGTCGCGAACGCCTTGCGATCCATCGTGCCTTCGCTGATCCGAACGCCGAACTCCTTCTCGATGTTCGTGATCACGAGCAGGATGTCCAGCGAATCCAGGTCGTACTCGCCTCCAACCAGCGGCATTTCATCCGCCAGCAGGGCTGATTCGTCAAGCTTCAGGCTGTTCCGAAGCACGGATTTCACTCGGAGCAATGTTTCTGCGGTCGCGGACATGTCTGCTCGGTTTCCTCACGGTTCACAGGTATTGGGCCGAGTGTAGCACAGCCTGACAGGGTTCATGCCCGCCGGCGCCGCCAGGGTCAGGCGTTCGGCTTGGGAGATGCCGTCAGATGCATCACTCTCCCAGCCGGAGATAGGCTTGCTTTCCCTTGTCATGTCACCGGGATCGGAGTATCCTGCACTCGCCAATGGGCGCCAATCCCACCAACGCCGCGCCCCCTCATCCGATATTCACCGATCGCTACCGCGACGGGCTCGAGAAGCGAGACTGGCTCAAGAACATCTTCGACGATACAGCGCAGGATTACGACCGGGTCGAGAGCTGGCTGGCTCTGGGCAGTGGGCGCTGGTACCGGCGCGAGGCGCTGAAACGATCCGGCCTGAGCTCGGGAATGGCAGTGGCCGATGTCGCCTGCGGCACGGGTTTGGTAGCACGGGAAGCGGTGCGGATTCTTGGAGGAACCGGCCGCGTCGTTGGCATCGATCCAAGCGCTGGGATGCTCAAGTTCGCGAGCGACCGCATCAAGATCGACGCCCGTGTCGGCACCGCGGAATCAATCCCCGACTCCGACGGCGCGTTTGATTTCGTGTCCATGGGCTACGCCCTCCGCCACGTGGAGGACTTGGTGATCGCGTTCAGGGAGTTTCACCGCGTGCTCAAGCCCGGCGGACGCGTCTGCATCCTGGAGATTACCGCACCTGAATCTCGCATCGGCCGCACGCTGTTGGGCGCGTACATGCGGACCATCGCCGGGATCTTCTGCCGCGTCGGCTGCCGTTCGAAGCGAACGAGCGAACTTTGGCGGTACTACTGGGACACCATCGATCAGTGTGTGCGTCCCGAAGCGGTGACGCAAGCCCTCACCGCGGCGGGATTCAAGGATGTCCGGCGCCACGTGCCGCTTGGCGTGTTCTCGGAATACACCGGCACCAAATGAACTTCGAAAGATGTGGAAAGGGCGTCGATCGCTCCGGGCGCCAAAAACCAACCAAGCTCGGGTCCGAACGCGCGTCCAAAGCCGGTCTCTCGCGCCGAGTGGATTGGCCCAGCAATGCGCTGGACTCGAATCACGCGAAAGCGGGCGAAGGGATTCGAACCCTCGACGTACAGCTTGGAAGCCAAGTCCGGCCTATCGCAGAAACGGCGAAAAACGCCCCGATTTTGATACATTTTACCAGCTCGCGCGAGTTTTGCAAGTGGTCTTCTACCGTCGCGTGATTTCACGTGGTTTTGCAGTATTTTGGAAAGCAAAACGGTATATACCGGATTGGTTTCAACGGGTCACTGAGTGGTTCCGGGAGAGAACTTCGGTGCTTCATGAGCCCGGTTACGCGCTGCTTCCCATTCTAGCGGATGCCGGAATTGCGATTTATCCCGCCGCGTCGGCGGTAAGCACGCTTCCCTTGAGAACCGGCTAGCACAGAGTTTGCGACGGCCGCCGCATCACCCGCATCGAAGCCGTCGTGCGCTTCCTTGAGTCGACTTCCGGTCTCAGGCACCGCAGCGTCGCCAAGACCCTGGCTGTCTCCCCATGATCTCCGCTCGAAGCGGGATACGTGGCCGAACGCCTCAGTCTGTGACCATTTCCGCTATCATGCCTCGCGCGGATCACTGAAAGCACCTGAAAACTCCTTGAATTCCAAATATCGCAGCAAGCTCGCAGAGATGCGAGAGTGGTCATTTGCGATTGCCTGAAAGCGCGGAACTTCGCGGTAGTGTCGCTATGTGACTTCGGTAATGACCAAGCTCCTAGTCTCGCGCCGACCCAGCACTCGAACCTCAGCCGACAGGCCGCGGACGCGAGTTCGAGCTAATGCACCGGTCACCTCAACGAACTCGCCTAATTGAAGAGTCAACACTCATCTCAACGAAGGCGAGAGCCTTACTAATTCTGGAAACTCGACTGATCAGCAACCGCCCTGCCAACGAGTGAAGAAGTGCTCGACATCCGATCCGTCAATCCCGCCGTCACCGTTCACGTCGGCCGACCCATCGGCGTGCTCCCATGCGCTGAAGAAGGTGCCTACGTCCGACGCGTCCACGCCTCCGAAGCAGTCGAAGTTGCCAACGCAGACAGTGAGCTCCGCGGCGTCGCTGATCATGCTGCCACAAGTGTTGCTGACGATGCAGTCGTACGCACCCGAGTCGCTCGCGGCGACGCTCGAAAGCGTGAGCGTCGGGGTCGCGGCCGAGGGATGCTCGTCGAGGTCGATCGCCACGCTATCCCGGCGCCATTGGTACGACAACGTGCCTGCGCCCGCCGCTACCACCGAGAAGTTCGCCGGGCGAGAGGGACAACCGGCGACATCCTGGGGCTGGGCGGAGATCGCCGGGCCCGGGTCACCGACTGAGTAGTTGGCAAGATACACGGATACCTCGCCGCCGGCCGTGGTGAAGACTCCGCCGACAACGACTCTGCTGCCACCCTCGGTACCAGGCAGAATGGCAAGCGCCTGCACCTCGCCGTTGGTCCCGCTTCCGAGGGCGGACCACTCACTTCCATTCCAACGGGCCACTTTGTTGGCCGGAACGCCCGAGGCAGTGGTGAAGGTGCCCGCCGCGACCAGGTCACCGTCGGGCAGGACTGCGAGTTCGAAGATCGTGCCGTTCACACCCTGGGCAAGCGGCAACCACGCTGTGCCGTCCCAGCGGGCGATGTTGTTGACCACGATGTCCCCCGCCATCTGAAAGAGCCCGCCCGCCACCAGATCGCCGTTGGGCAGCACTGTAAAGGCCTCGACATACCCATCGACCCCGGTGCCCATCGCGGACCAGTGTTCGCCGTCCCAGCGGGCGACCCCGACCGAGGGCTCATTCTCGCTGAAGGAGCGAAACCCTCCCGCGATGATGTCACTCCCGCCTCGCTCGTTGGGCAAAACCTGGAGCGCCCACACCGAGCCCGTCGGCCCATCACCGATGGGCGACCACTCAGATCCATTCCAGCGGGCGATCTGATTCACCGGCTGGTCTCCCGCGAAACTGAAGTTACCGCCAGCGATCAGATCGCCGTTGGGCAGGACAGCGAGCGAGACAACTGCGTCGTTCAATCCCGTCCCGAGCGGATGCCACTCCGCTCCGTCCCAACGGGCGATTCGGTTCACTTCCGTCGGCTCTGTGTCGATGGTCCCTCCAACGGTCAGAAAGTTCCCGCCCGCCACAAGGTCGCCATTCGGGAGCGGGACCACTTCATACACGGTGCCGTTCAGCCCCGTTCCAAGAGCGGACCACGCTTCCCCGTCCCAACTGGCAATGCCCGCGGCGATCACCCCGGGGACACCGCCAAACGACCCACCCACGATCAGGTCCCCATTCGGAAGCGACGTGAGACATCTCACCGGTCCACTCATGCCGACCTCGAAGGGCAGCCACGCGGATCCGTTCCAGCGGGCCACATTGACGGCCGGCAGTTCGCCCGCGGAGTAGAAGCGGCCGGACACGACGAAGTCGCCATCAGGAATTTCGGTGAGAGAGACGCCGCCGCCGGAGATACCGGTTCCAAGGGCGGACCATTCCTCACCGTCCCAGAGTGCGATACCTTGTGCGGGTACATCCCCGGCATTCGAGAACCAGCCCACCGCGGCCAGGTCGCCGTTGGAAAGCACCTGCAAACCTGAGACCATGCCGTCGGTTCCATCCCCCAGTGGCGACCACTCGGAACCGTTCCACCGCGCGATCCTGCTGGCCGGAACACTTCCGGCGGTCGTAAACTGACCTGCCGCGATCAGGTCACCGTCAGGGAGAGCCGCGAGCGCCTCCGCGATGCCGTTCAATCCTGATCCCAGGGGCGACCATTGGGAGCCGTTCCAGCGAGCGATATTGGCGGCCGCGACGTTTCCGGCCGTGCTGAAGTTGCCTCCCGCGATCAGGTCGCCGTTGGGCATGAAGGCGAGCGCGGTCACGGTGTTACCGATGCCCGAGCCGAACGGCGACCACTCGGAGCCGTTCCAGCGGGCGATCCGGCTGGCGGGCAGGTTGCCCGCTCTGGTGAAGACGCCGCCGGCGACGAGGTCCCCGTTCGAGCGTACCGCCAGCGAGAGGACGGAGTCGTTCAAGCCCGAGCCAAGGGCCGTCCAGTTGGCGCCGTCCCAGCGGGCGATGTTGTTGGCCGCGATCCCTCCCGCGCGGGTGAAGTAGCCCGCGGCGACAAGATCGGTGCCATTACGCCCGTTGGGCATAGCTGCGAGCGCATACACCGTGCCGCCCTCGACGATTCCAAGTGGGGCCCAGGAGGTGCCGTTCCACGAAGCCACCCTCACATCCTCGGCCTCTCCCGGGAGTCTGAACCACCCACCGACCACCAGAAGCGGCGCTCCGGGCCCTGCGCCGTCGGCGTCCCACACGGTGCTAGTGATCACATAGCCATCGAGCCCCGGAAAACCATCCCCGGGCAACCAGCCGGGGGGGCATTGGGCGGGTGAGGAGCGGACGGTCAGGAGAACGAGCATGATCGCCGCGAACGCGAACATGATCACACCCATGGCGCGAGTCGCGCCCTCGGCGAGGGGAACCTCGGTCGCACCTGTGGATCCTCTTCTGTGAATCACCGGATTGGAATGCCGAGCGGGAGAATGAGCCGACATGTGCCGCCTTTCCAGGGAACTACCTGCAACTGGACGCCCAACCCTTTATTCGATAGACGCAAGTAAATTTCGGTGTCCATGCATCAATCGTACGAAGCCATGCGCCGGCCTACTCGGTTAAAGACATCCACAGAACCATAACCAACCGCCTGATCAAGGGACGATTGGTTGGTGGTCATCAGAAGGGATATGCGGTGAGCGCGAACGGTGGTCTATTGAACCGTGACACCATCCTGCCATACATAACTGACCGCGTTCGCGTGGTACGTTCGAAACTCGAGCGGCAGCCACGCGGGGGCCGTGAAGTCGAGTACGAAGTCCTGGTAGGTGAAGAGGCGTGAGAAGTCCCGACGGGCCCGAACCACAGTGCACAGGGAGGACCGCCATTCGACATGTACCCGTTGGCCCCTCCGATGGTGCCATTTTTGGTTTCAGGCGTATCCGAGCCCGAAAAGGACCCGATCCCGTACACCCCGCCGCCGGTCAGGATGTTGATGCCTTTGACCGCGATTTTCTCGATGTGCTGGTTGTTGTACGTGAAGGCCACCTGGCCCTGCGCGTGGGAGCTTACCACGAACACTCTCCCGACGCAGGCTAGCACCATCCCGATTAGCCCGCTTTTCGCAGAGGACACCAGTGAGTTACTTGTCATGGGATTTCCTTGAGATGAGAGCCGTCAGGTCCGTGGATCGCCGACGCGGGTATCTCAGGCTCGACAGGAGACATGGCGGAAAGGGCGCGACCAGCCCCAAGGATCAGCTCTTCATTACGGCATGGAGGCTTGCTTGGCCCAGCGCACTCTGACGCTGCCATCCATCCTTCTCGATTTTCGTCTTCGCTTGAGGGACGCTCCCCCTTTTACGCCACGTTGTTTGTCACATGCACCCGACCACGGCATCCTGACCGTTGAGCGTTTCATCGTTCTGTAAGCGGCCGCGACGGTGCACAAAGGAGTTTTGTCCCCTGAATCGTTTTCGCTCAATCCTCACCACGGCTCTCCCGATTCCCACGATTCTCAGCCCCGTCGCGGGCATTGCCGCCGCGGCTGGCGTGCCGGCGGTGTGAAGCACGGCGGAGGCCTCTCCGGTTCCCAACACCAAAATCGTTTCCATTACCGAGCCGGCCGGGCCGCGAGGTCGCCAGGTCATCTGGCGCATCCGCCTTAAGGCCGACAACGGCAACGGCGCGTCGATCGCCAACGTTCTGGTGGCGTTCCACATCCGCTCCAACCTCTACGGCGCCCGCCCCTTCGGCAGTGCCGCTACCGATGCGAACGGCTACGCGAACCTGTACTTCACGGTCCCGAACAACGGCGAGAGGTACATCATCTTGACCGCCGTGACCGGCGGCCGCCCGTACACCTCTTCTTGGGATACGCAAGTAACGATCACGCGCTGAGCGGCGGAGCGTGTGAGGTCCCAACGCCGCGGTCCCTCAACTCAGGCCAAAGCTCGAACGCTCCCACCTGCCATATGTTCCTGGAGGCGTTCTTGCCATTGGACCATTGCCGAACACTTTTTCTGGATAATGTAGTTTCGAGCGACCTCGCTCCTCGCTGGGCTACTCGTGCTGTCTTTGGGGCCAGCCAGGGCACTAGGATCGGGTGATAATCGTTGCGGACGGTGGCAGCGTGATCCATAAAGGTCGCGCGGTGGTTACGTTTGCGATTGGAAGCCACGCGGGCACACCCATTGAGATGGCGGGGCTCAACGGTCCGGCTTCACCTCCGCCCGCCGTAGAGCGGCCGTCCGTTGAAGTTCCGCGAGGGCCGCCGTCCGCTCGTCGGGTGTCAACGTCGCATCGGCGGTCATCGCGGAACGAAGGCTCTCGGTCGAATCCCCAGCTTTAAGGCGCTCATGCACAATCGGGGCCATCTTCGCGGCCGCCCGCCTCGCCCGCTGGATCGCCGGGAATCGCTCACGGTAAGGCACGCTGTCCCACACCCGAGCGGTGCGGTCATAAGACCCTGTGACAATCCGCGTGCCATCGGAGCTGAATGCAGCGGAATAGACCACCCCTGTGTGCCCCTTGAGTTCGGCAAGGCTCGCCCCCGTCGTCGCGTCCCACACTCGCGAAGTCGTGTCAGTAGACGCGGTGACGATCCGCGTGCCATCCGGACTAAACGCGGCAGTGCAAATGCCGCTCGAGTGCCCCTTGAGTTCGGCGAGGCTTGCCCCCGTCGCCGCGTCCCACACCCGCGCGGTGTTATCCCAGGATGCTGTGACGATCCGCGTGCCGTCGGGGCTGAACGTAGCAGAGCTAATGCCGTTCGAGTGCCCCGTGAGTTCGGTAAGGCTCACCCCCGTCGCCGCGTCCCATACTCGCGCAGTCTTATCCAATGAGGCCGTGACGACTCGCGTGCCGTCGGGGCTGAACGTGGAGCGGTTGACCGTGCCCGAATGCCCCTTCAGTTCGGCGAGGCTT
>JAFEBP010000007.1:0-163050 GCA_018242605.1 Planctomycetota bacterium | reverse complement strand
CCCCCGTCGCCGTGTCCCACACCCTCGCGGTCGTGTCCAGCGACGCCGTGACGATCCGCGTGCCGTCGGGGCTGAACGCGGCGGATCTGAGAATGCCCGAGTGCCCCTTCAGTTCGGCGAGGCTTNNNNCCCCCGTCGCCGTGTCCCACACCCGCGCGGTCGTGTCCAGCGACGCCGTGACGATCCGCAAACCATCGGCGCTGAACGTGGCGGAACTGACAATGCCCGTGTGCCCCAGGAGCTCGGCGAGGCAAGCCCCGGTGGCTGCGTCCCACACCCGCGCGGTGGCGTCCATCGACGCGGCCGTGACGATCCGCGTGCCGTCGGGGCTGAACGCGGCAGCGTTAATACCGCTCGTGTGCCCTTTGAGTTCGGCGACGATCGCCCCCGTCGCCGTGTTCCACACCCGCGCGGTCTTATCCCAAGACGCGGTGACGATCCGCGTGCCGTCGGGGCTGAACGCGGCAGCCATAATAGCGATGGTGTGCCCTTTGAGTTCGGCGAGGCTCGCCCCCATGGCTGCATCCCACACTCGCGGGGTCGTGTCATCCGCCGCTGTGACGATCCGCGTGCTGTCCGGGCTGAATGCGACAGCATTAACGGAGCGAGTGTGCCCCTTGAGTTCGGCAAGGCTGGCCCCCGTGGCCGCGTCCCACACTCGCGCAGTCTTGTCGTCTGACATCGTAACGATCCAAGTGCCGTCTGGGTTGAACGCGGCGGATCTGATAACACCTGTGTGCCTTTTCAGTTCGAAGAGGCTTCTCCCCGTGGCCGCGTCCCACACTCGCGAGGTCGTGTCATCCGACGCGGTGACAATCCGAGTGCCGTCAGGGCTGAACGCGGCAGTGTTAATGCCGCTCGTGTGCCCCTTGAGTTCGGCCAGGCTGACCCCCGTGGCCGCGTCCCATACCCGGGCGGTGGTATCCGACGACGCAGCTGAGACCATCCACGGGGTGGGGTCATAAGGCGCCGTGACGATCCGCGTGCCGTCCGGGCTGAACACGGCGGATCTGACGCCGCCCGTATGCCCCTTCAGTTCGGCAAGGCTCGCTCCCGTCGTCGCGTTCCACACCCGCGCACTCTTGTCCAAGCAGGCCGTTACGATCCGCTTACCATCGGGGCTAAACGCAGCAGCGTTAATACTGCCAAGGTGCCCGATGAGTTCGGCGAGGGGTGCTCCCGTCGCCGCGTCCCAAACCCGCGCGGTGATGTCGAAACCGGCGGTGACGACGCGCATGCCGTCCGGGCTGAACGCGGCGGATCTGATACTACCCCGGTGCCCTGTCAGTTCGGCGACTCTCGCTCCCGTGGCCGCATCCCACACGCGCGCAGTCTTGTCGTCTGACGCCGTGACGATCCGTGTGCCGTCGGGGCTGAATGCCACGGATCTGATAGCGTCCGTGTGCCCCTTGAGTTCGGCGAGGCACGCCCCCGTGGCCAAGTTCCACACCCGCGCAGTCATGTCCGTCGAGGCGGTGACGACCCGCGTGCCGTCGGGGCTGAACGCAACAGAGTTAATCCCGCTCGTGTGCCCCTTCAGTTGGGCGAGGCTCGTGTCGGACGTCGCATCGAGCCATCGCCATTCCCAGCCGCGCAGGTGTTCCGGGCACGCGTCGAGACGCTCTCGTACGCGGTCGAACTGGCGAAAGTCCATCGCCGCTGCAGCCATTTGAACGTTGGCGACGTAGGAGTTGTATTCGATCCTCTTGAGGGCGGCCTGTGCCTCGGCCGTCCGCTCATCGGCTCGTCTAGCCTGTAACCTCGCGTCGTTGGCCATCCACAACGTGCTCGCAACCCCCAGCACCAGGCTCATCGCGATCGCTGCTCCCGCCGTCACCGTCCCCTTGTTCCTCCTCGCGAACTTCCGGGTCTTGTACCACCCGCTCTCCGGCCCCGCGATCAACGGACGATTGTCGAGATAGTTGCGAATGTCGGACGCGAGTTGCGAGGGAGATTCGTAGCGTTCCGCCTGCGCCTTGCGGATGGCTTTGAGGGGGATCCACGCGAGCTCGCCGCGGAGCATTTTGGCGAGAGAATGGGCTGACTCTCCGCGAGCCGCCGCGGCCGCAGTCCCGCCGTCGTCCATGGATGTGAGCCGCGTCGCGGGGCGGGGTGGATCGGTGTTCAGGATGAACGCCTGCAACTCTGAGGTGGGTGCGCCGCGGAGCGTCTGCGAATCAAAGGGCAGTGCGCCGGTCACAAGTTCATACAGCAGCACTCCCAGTGCGTAGACATCCGTGCTGGTGGAGATCGTCGAGCCTTTCACACCGACTTGCTCGGGGCTCATGTACTCGGCGGTCCCGATGGGCGTGTAGGCCCTGGTGACGAATGCACGCTCGGCGATGTCTTCGTTGAGGGCCTTGGCGATGCCGAAGTCGATCACCATCGGCCGTGCGGTCGTTGTTCCCTGTTTGTCGATGGAAATGTCAACAAGGATGTTCGAAGGCTTGAGATCGCGGTGGATGATTCCCTTCGTGTGCGCGTGCTGCACGGCTTCGCAGACCTGGCAGAACAGCTCCAGTCGCTGGGGGATCGTCAACTTCGCACGATCGCAGTACGTGGTGATCGGCTCGCCCTTGATGTACTGCATCACGAAGTACGGGCGGCCCAGGTTGGTGGCGCCGGCGTCAAAGACCTTGGCGATGCCGGGGTGGTCCATCAGGGCCAGTGCCTGGCGCTCTGCCTTGAACCGGGCAACGACGGAGTCGGAATCCATCCCAAACCTGATGATCTTGATCGCGACGAACCGCTTGATGGGTTCGGTCTGGTCGGCGAGCCACACTTCGCCCCAGCCGCCGTGGCCGAGAATTGACCTGAGGGTGTATGGGCCGATTTGAGTTCCGGCTTGCTCACGCTGCCACGCGGGATCGGCGGAGAAAGCGTCGTGCCCGGCGAAGTTGAATACGACTTTCGGGTCGTTTAGATCGACGAAAGGCGCAGGCATAAAGCGCTCAAGCTTCGTCGTGCCTTGCGCCAGCATCGCGAGGACCTCGGCCGCCAGTTCGAGGTCGCCGCCGCAGTTGGCGCGGACGAAGGCCTCGCGCTGGTCCGGCGGCAAGTCGTACGTCGCGGTGAAGAGGTCGGTTTTGCGCTTGTGGCGGTCGGCGGACATGGAGGGGGGCGGTTGGTGGAGGTGGACTAGAGAGTTGTTTGACGGGATCGCCTTGTTAACACGCGGTGCGAGTGTGCGTGCGACGGGACCTATCGCGGTTGATCAGCGGGTTTGTTCTTTGGGCCGTTGGCTGCGCCTTTGGCGTCCGCGGGTTTGGCTGCCTTCGCCGCTTCGAGTTTGACTTGCCATTCCGCGGCCTTGGCGTCGTAGCCCTTGCCCGGCTCGGCCTCGTCCCACGCGGCGTAGAGATCGACGAGGGCATGAACGCACTCGAGCGTGTCTTTGTGCGTCGGACCACGGCCCTTGGCGGCGAGGTAGATCGGATGGGCTTCGAGCAGGTTCGCTTCGGCGAGCTTGAAGCGTTCTCCATCGAAACCAACACCCACGCGGGCGCGTCCATAGGCGGTAAGGAAATCTGCGAGCCGACGCGCGTTGCCGCCGGTGAACTGTTTGCGAGCCGCCGGCTCGTAGGGCGCGATGAGATTGAACGCTTCTCGGGCCTTTCTTTGATCGAGTTTCAGGCGTGCCATCAAACAAGCTGAGATGAGCGTGTTCAGGTTCTCCTCCCCCAGCACGCGGCGGGACTTCTCAAGGGCCTCGCGGAAGTACGGCTCTGCCTCGGCCAACCTGCCCTGGACCTGAAGCAGGGCGCCCATGTTGATAATGGACATGAGCGTGTTCAAGTGCTCCTCCCCCAGCACGCGGCGGGATTTCTCAAGGGCCTCTCGGTAGTACGGCTCGGCCTCGGCCCCCTTGCCCTGGTTCTGGAGCACGGCGCCCATGTTGTTGATGGATGTGAGCGTGTCTGGGTGCTCCTCCCCCAGCACGCGACGGCGCTTCTCGAGCGCCTCGCGGTAGTACGGCTCGGCCTCGGACAGCTTGCCCTGGACATAGAGGAATGAGCCCATTTTGCCGATGGCGGTGAGCGTAACCGGGTGCTCTTCCCCCAGGACGCGGCGGGACTTCTCGAGGGCCTCTTGGTAGTACGGCTCGGCCTCGGCCAACTTGCCCTGGGCCTCCATCAGGGAGCCCATGTTGCTGATGACGCTGAGCAAATGCGGGTGCTCATCCCCCAGCACGCGGCGGGAGTTCTCGAGGGCCTCTCGGTAGTACGGCTCGGCCTCGGACAGCTTGCCCTGGAACCTAAGCACTAAGCTCATGTTGTTGATGGAGACGAGCGTGTCCCGGTGCTCCGACCCCAGCACGCGGCGGCGCTTCTCGAGGGCCTCGCGGTAGTATGGCTCGGCCTCGACCAGTTTGCGCTGGTCTTGGAGCAAAAAACCCATGAGGTTGATGGATGTGAGCGTGTCCGGGTGCTCCTCCCCCAGCACGCGACGGCGCTTCTCGAGCGCCTCGCGGTAGTACGGCTCGGCCTCGGACAGCTTGCCCTGTGCCTGGAGCAATGCGCCCATATTGCTGATGGATGTGAGCGTACTCGGGTGCTCCTCCCCCAGCACGCGGCGGGACTTCTCCAGGGCCTCGTGGTAGTAAGGCTCGGCCTCGGCCAGCTTGCCTTGTTCGTCGAGCAGGAAACCCATATTGCTGATGGATGTGAGCGTGTCCGGGTGCTCCTCCCCCAGCACGCGGCGACGGGTAATCAGAGCACCCTCCTGCAGTGGGAAGGCCGCGTCGTGGAGCCCGACGGTTATGTACAAGTTCGCGATCGCTTGTCGCAGGCTCGCGTCGGTCTTGGGATCGCCCTTGAACTGCTCGTCGATGGTCTTGATCGCGGGCTTGAGGATCGTGCGGTCGATCATGGCCGTGGCGGTGTCGGTGGCGTTCACGCGGACCAGCAGGTCGCCGAGGGTCTTGGCCTGCGCGACACGCTCGGCTTCGGACACGCCAGCTTTCTCCAGGGCCGCGACGAACCGCTCGCGCACGTCGGCGATTAGCCCCACGCCGGCGGCTTTGGTGTCGATCTGGCCGAGCATTCGCGACTGGAAGTCGGAGACTCTCTGCAACTGTTCGGCGCGTTCCTTCTCGGCCTTTTCAGCTGTCTCGGCCGCGGCGCGCTGTTGGGCTTCCTTGCGCCCGGCATCGACGGCGGCGTCGCGCTGCCGGGCCGCCTCTCGGGCCTGCCAGAGCGCGGTCCCGAACCCCGCCACCAGCGCGACCGCGATTGCCAAGGCTGCCAGCACCTGGCCTCGGTTCCGGCGGACGAACTTCCGCACGAGATAGGCACGAGACTCGGGAGCGGCGTCGAGTGGCTTGCCCTCCAAATACCGACGCACATCCGCACCCAGGGCCTCGGCGCTGGCGTAGCGGCGAGCTCGATCCTTCCGCATGGCTTTGAGCGGGATCCACTCCAGCTCGCGTTTCAGTTCGCCTGCAATCTTGTTGCGTTCGGCCTGGCGGGCTTTGGCGATGGCGGTGCCCGTCTCATCATCGATCGTGCTCAGCTTCGTGCTCGGGCGAGGCGGTTCGTCCTCGCGGATGATCCGCTGAATCTCGGCGTATCCCGCTGCACGAAGGCTCTTGGAATCGAAGGGCACTGAGCCGCAGAGCATTTCGTAAAGCACGACCCCCAGCGAATAGACATCGCTGCGCGTGTCGATGTCAGTCGCGCCCATCTCGGCCTGCTCGGGGGACATGTACTCGGGCGTGCCGATGATCTGGCCTCGCTCGGTGAAAATCGTCTTGTCGGTGAACGTGTGGCTGATGGCTTTGGCGATACCGAAGTCGATGACCTTTACCACTGGGTGCCCGTCGATTTCCGCGGCCAGCACATTGCTGGGCTTGATATCGCGGTGAATGACCCCCTTTATGTGGGCATGCTGGACGGCGTCGCAGACGCTGGCAAAAAGCTCCAGCCGCTGACGGATCGTGAAACGCTGGCGGTCGCAGAAGACGGTGATCGGATCACCCTTGACGTGCTCCATCACGAAGTACGGGCGCCCCGAGTTGGTGACGCCGCCGTCGAGTACTTTTGCAACGTTTGGGTGGTCCATCACCGCCAGAGCCTGGCGCTCCTGCTCAAAACGAGCGATCACGGCTTTGCTGTCCATACCCGGCTTTATCGCCTTCAACGCCACCCGCTGCACCATTGGCTCGCGGCGCTCGGCGAGCCAGACCGTGCCGAACCCACCCTCACCGATGATCTCCAAAAGCTTGTAGGGTCCGATGCGGTCGCCCCGATGCTCTCCTCCACCGGTGCGTGAACCTGGGTTGTTCGGCGGGAGCTGATCCGGTCGCGCTGGCGTGGTTACGGCGTTTGGATCAGGGTGCCTGAGAGACGGGGTGAGCGCTTCTGTGTCGGCAAAGAACAAATTTTGGAGGTCAGCAGCCGGCGCGGCCATGAAGGTGTTCGTGGACGTCTGTTTCGCAAACAACTTCAAGACCTCTTTTGCCAGTTCGAGGTCGCCAGCACAGTTGGCCAGGAGGAACGCCTCGCGCTGGTCGGGTGGCAACTCTTGTGCCGCGGTAAAGAGCTCGGTCATTCGTTTGTGGCGATCGGATGGCATGGAAGTTGGCAGTATCTCGCAGAGGGTGGGCACTTGGCAGGATTACACAAGGAGCACTGGGACGCTCTAATTTCACATGAAGGCCGACCGGTCGCGTCGGGGCGGGATCACTTGGCGTCGAATCGTGCCTTCATCCACCGCTTCGCGAACGTGTGCTGCTGCTCAACGGTTCGCACGCTGATCCCGAGCAACTCCGCGATCTGTGTGTTGTCCATCCCGGCGAAGTACTTGTACTCCATGATCTGGGCTTGGCGCTCGTCGAGGCTCGCCAACTCCGTGAGCAGGGCATCAACGATCTCGATCTCCTCTTCGAACCTGCCCGAGGGTTCGACGAGCGGGTCCGCATCGATCGAGTCCATGCTCACTTTGTTCCCTCCCGAACGTTTGGCCGCATTTCGCGCCCTTGCGTGGTCCACAAGCACGCGCCGCATCGCCGTCGCCGCGGCCCCCAGGAAATGAGCCTTTGAGATCCAGTTCGGCTTGTCCGTACCCAATAGGCGGATGACGACTTCATTCGCGAGCGCAGTGGGCTGGAGCGTGTGACCAGTCCGCTCACGGTCCATCTGGCCAGCCGCTAACTTCCGAAGCTCTTCGTAGAGCACCGCGATGAGCTTCTTCGTAGCCTCGGGCCCTTTTTCGCGGGCTTCTTCCAGCATTTTGGTAAGGGATTCCCCGCGACTGTCGGGAGCGTCTTCGTGCGGAGCAGGTGCAGCCATTGAGCAGTGTCCTCCAACTGTCTGCGGATCGCCGTACAGAGACCCGAACAACAAAACGTAGCATAACACCCTCAGTGTTCCGTATTCGAGTTCTCTGCTCAATGGGCGGGGGGCCTGCCGACGGGTGCGTCGTTTGACCACGGAACCCTTACGTAATGCGAACTTCGAGAGGCCGCCGCATCTTTCTCGTGGGGTCTCTCCTAGTTCTTACGCGATGGCCATCGGCGGAACGCGATAGCGAAATCGGGCACCGTAGATGGGCAAGGTCAGCTCCTTTCTGCCCACTGGAAAGCCGGAAGCACCGAGCCGGAACCGAGGCATCGAGGTCGCCAAACAGGTGTCCAGAATGGAACTTTGGCAGAAATTAGACGATCGGATGCGCTCGTCGGTCCATTTGCCGCCACTCAATGCATGCAGGTCTCGTCTTCTCCGCTACGCGTCGTATCGGGGCTTTCGGGACAACGCGAATGGAGCATGTTGAACATGAAGAATCTCTTCTTGAAATCCGCTCTGGTGCTTGTGGCCCTGACGTGTGGCCAGGCGATGGCCGCTGTTGAGGATGCCATCAGTACCAGGGGATCGAATAGCGTTATCCAAATGCCCGCAGGCGGACATGTCGGCATCTACCTGACCGGGCGCCTCACGGATACGCTCTGGCTGCGAAAGGGCGATCGTGATTACCAGCTTGGGACGCTGCAAGAGTACAAGAATCTGGCGAGGCCGGGCAACGTCGAATATCTTGGAAATGGAGTCTACCGGATCTTCTTCGTGTTCACATTTCGCCAAGGACCGGTTCCGCAGGACGGCGACTCTCTCATTCTGCGTTCGGCCGACATTCGGCCCGGAGTCAGGGGCCCAGCAATCGACTGGGACCGGTTCGACATCAGGTGATCCGCACACTTGCATGCCGAGCGTTCTCGCTCAATAGCGTGGGCTCGCCGTATCGATAAAGGACTAGGAAAAGCGTGTCATTTTCTCGGCCCGCGCTGTTGGAACCGCGCGGGCCTTTTCATGCGTTGCCGGCAGTAACAACGTTTTCGCAAGATTGCGCTGTTCGGTCTGATTTGTCGCCACACCCTGCGTGCCCCCCATCGCGAGATGTCCCTCGTGATGCCAGTCGAAGCACCTACATAGGAGAATGCTCATGGACGCAAAGAAGTCAAGACGGTCGTGTACGACACTGCTCAACAGTCTTTCAGGACTGGCAACTCGGTGGTTGCAAGTGCCAATCCCTTTCGTTCCCCTCATTTAACCCCAGTCGGTGCATGTTCCGCAACGGGTGGAGCGGGCGTACGCGGAGGCGTTGCCGCGGCCAGGTGACCAGGAACAGAGTCGCGAGTGGCTCACATAGCCTGGCGGAGACATTTGGCCGTGCTACGCCGCGAAGCAAGTCAATGTGGGCCGAAGGCGGATCTTGCCAGGGGCTCAGAGCTGCCGAAGCTGAAAATATGGGTTTGTCAGTACCTCACGTTGAGTATTCCCACCGATCAAAAGGATCCACCATGATTCTCGATGAACAGCGTCCTCATAGCAGAAACCGGACCCGCGTCCGGAAGCGCGAACTGGGACCAGGGCCCATTTCAATTCTGGCAGTATGCTTCGCTGCACTGATTCTCGCCACCATGGGCAGTCTCGCCCATGCTCAAGGCTCTTGCCCGCCCCAATGGCTTCCGGGCAACGGCCAAGGTCTGCCCGGCTTGAGCGGCCCCGTGTACGCCATGGTGAACTGGGATCCCGATGGTGACGGCCCTGGTTCACCCGTGCTTGTCGTGGGGGGGGCTTTCACACTGGCGGATGAAACTCTCGTGAGCAACATCGCGGCGTGGAACGCCGAAGAGAGTCGCTGGACGGCATTGGGGTCTGGTGTGAACGGTGCGATCCGGGCGCTGACGGTCATGCCGAACAACGACCTTGTTGCGGGCGGTGAGTTCACCATGGCGGGAAACGTGAGTGCAAGCGGAGTCGCCCGTTGGAATGGAGCGACGTGGACGCCGCTCGGCGCCGGAGTTGCCGTGAATAGCTTCTCGCGCGTGAACGCCCTGGCCGCGTTGCCCAACGGCGATCTGATCGCCGGCGGTAGCTTCACACTCGCGGGAGGTGTCACGGCGCGTCGCCTCGCCCGTTGGGATGGCATGGCGTGGAGTGAGTTCGCGGGCGGAGCCGGGAATAGGGTGAACGCTCTCCTGTGTCTGCCTACCGGCAACATTTGGGCGGGTGGCGATTTCACCACCATCGGGAATGTGAGCGCGAACTACATAGCGGAGTGGAATGGAGCGTCCTGGTCATCTCTGGGTGGAGGGGTCAACAATAGCGTTCAGTCCCTCGCGCTCGCACACAACGGCAATGTGATAGCCGGCGGTTTCTTTGTAATTGCCCAGTGGAACGGTACCACATGGTCACAGTTGGGTGCGGGCGTGAATGGCCCGGTGAATGCCGTCATGACGCTGCCCAACGGCGACGTCATCGCCGGTGGCTTCTTTGGGTACGGGGCGGCGGTGGGCGTCAAGTACATAGCGCGTTGGGATGGAACGCAATGGTCGGCGCTGGGTTCGGGTTTGGAGAGTTACGTGTACGCGCTGGCCTCGCTGCCGGGGGGCGACGTCGTAGCGGGAGGTCAGTTTCTCAAAGCAGGTGGTGTCAACGCCAATTTCATCGCGCGATGGAACGACGCGTCTTGGTCATCGCTCGGGTCTGGCGAGGGCAGCTTCAATAACACTGTCAACGTGCTCAAGGTGCTACCCAGCGGCGAACTAGTTGCTGGTGGGAGTTTCTCGAAGGCCGAGGGCGTGCCTGCCGCAGCGGTTGCCCGGTGGAACGGATCGGTGTGGTCACCTTTGGGGGCGGGCGTCAGTGGTCCCATCTACGCAATGGCCGCGTTGTCCGATGGGAGACTGGTTGCGGGCGGCCATTTCTGGGCCGCGGATAACCAACCCGTCAATAATGTTGCGATCTGGAATGGCACTAACTGGTCCGCGCTCGGAACCGGGATTAACCCCAGGGTCTTCTCATTGACTGTCATGCCCAACGGTGATATCGCTGCCGGTGGGTGGATCAACGCTGGCAACACCGGCGTGCCGTACGTCGTCTCGCGATGGAATGGCCAGACCTGGTCTGCGATAGGCAGCTTTGGTGGCAACCAAGGGGTCTTGGCACTCGAGATCTTGAGCGACGGATCGCTGGTAGCCGGAGGCAACTACGTGAGCTCCACTTCCCGCATCGGGCGATGGACGGCCCCCTTCTGGAGTTCCCTCGGAACCGGCATGAACAACGATGTTAACGCGCTGGTGCGATTGCCCAACGGCGACCTGGTCGCGGGTGGCGTGTTCACCACCGCCGGAGGCACATCCGCCAACCGCATCGCCAGATGGAACGGAACGGCTTGGTCCGCGCTCGGCGCCGGGATGGACGGGACAGTTCGTTCGCTCGCGGTATCACCCGCCGGCCGCATCATCGCCGGCGGTGACTTCACCACGGCAGGCGGCACACCCGCCAACCGCATCGCCATGTGGGACGGGGCTGCGTGGTCCGCGCTTGGCAGCGGCATGAACGACTCCGTTTACGCCATCGCTGTTGAACCCAGCGGTGACATCGTGGCGGGCGGGGTGTTCACCACCGCCGGTGGCCGCATCACGCCGTTCTTTGCCCGCTACGCCTTCAGCCCCGTAAGCCCGAGCATCACCAGCCAACCCGCCGCCGCTTCCGGGTGCCCCGCAAGCAGCACCGGATTTTCGGTCTCGGCGGCGGGCACCGCTCCCCTCTCGTTCCACTGGCAAGTCGAAACGGCTCCGACCGACAGCGATCCGTGGATCGACCTCTCGGATGGCTCGCTGCCGGCGGTCACTGGCAGCTCGGCCACCGTCACTGGGAGCCATAGCAGCACACTCACGATAAGCAACACCGATCTGCCTGCGTCCCTTCGCTACCGATGCCGAGTGACCAATGCCTGCGGCAGTGTCGCCAGCCAGCCCGCAAGTCTCACTATCTGCATCGGCGACTTTAACTGCGACGGAGGCGTCGACGGCGCCGACGTCGAGTCATTCTTCGTGCAGTGGGCGGAGGGTGGGCCGAGTGGTGATGTGAACGCGGATGGAGGCATTGACGGTGGAGATGTTGAGTACTTCTTCGTTCGGTGGGCGGCGGGCTGCTGAACGATCGAGTCAAACTGCGTGGTTGTCTCCAGCGTTTCGGGGGCTCCTCTTGCAGGTGGAACGCTTCCTCGGCGGATTGTCGGCTTCGGACTGGCGGGGCTACGTCGGTCCGAGGCTGCGGGCATAACTCCTCCGGCTCGAACCGATCCGGCACGGGGGACGAAGCCGAATGTGTATTGTGCCGTATTTCCGGCACTGCGTCTTGGGGCCGACTCCCGTGAACCCCGAGGGCATTGTCCGAATCCGGCACAAAACACTCGTGATCTTTCTGGACTCCGCTGCAAATCAGTGTACGCGTCGATGTGTACAAGTCAGCAGGAGGTCACCATGGCGAAGTGAATGCCGAAGACTCAGACGGACGATGAATCCCAGGTGATCGGCGAGCGGTTGCGTTCGCACCGAGTGGAGGTGCTGGGGATCAGTGTGCGGGACATGGCCCGCACGCTCGACAAGGTGCCGATCCACGTTTCGGACATCGAGACCGGCAAGCGATCGCCGTCGGAGGAACTCCTCCTCAAGATCGCACGGGAGTACGGGCTCCCCGAGTAGGCACTGCGGGCCGGCTTCTCCCGGCCGGACACCGTGGTGGCCGAGGTCGCGAGCGAGAGCACCGTCGCCGCGGAGAAGTTACTGGAGTTCCTGCGGACCTTCCGCGGGCTGCTCGCGGAGGAGTGGAACAAGCTCACCCAGCAGGCCCAGAAGATGCACAAAGGAAAGGTCGGACGAGTACTCCTGAGTTCCAACTCTGGCCGATGATGCGCCGCGTCGAAAGGGTCGCATGGAACGCCATGCGGCCGAAATCGATCGAACGACCGAACTGGCTTTGAGTATCGACGCGAGCGGGAGGATCCGAGGTTTTCGGAACATCCCGGCCGGGAGAGCGCCGTCTACCGTTCATTCTGTGGAGCGATCAGTACCAAGTGGAACCCGCCGTTCGGATAGCCAAGAATCGCGCATGACGGGAACGCCGACGATCCCGATGCCAAGCGACGTACCGGAACGGGACGGGTGGTTGATTCGCCTGCACGCGGATCTGAAGCATCTGGCCCGCGGGTGCTTTCGTCCTGGGTGGCGACGACACACACTTCAATCGACGGCCCTCGTTCACGAAGCGCTGATTCGTATGTTCCAGCATGAGCGGGCGGGCGGTGAGGCTTCCGGCTTGCCGAGGGAGCGGGTGCTCGCTCTCGCCGCGAAGGTCATGAGGCACGTTTTGATTGACCACGCCCGCCGACGTCAAACGCGGCAGGCCGCCTGTGCTGCAAACTGCGTGTTGGCGACTTCGGCCAAACGGGAAGAGAGTTTTCCGGCAGCGGCGGACATGCTCGTGTTTGATGAGATGTTGGAGCGTCTCGCTCATGTTGATGCGAGGGCGGCCAGGGTCATCGAACTGAGATTCTTCGGTGGGTTTACCGTCGGCGAGACCGCATCGCTACTGGGACTCTCCATGTCTACGGCCGAGGCCGACAGCAGGTTCGCCCTCGCGTGGATGCGGCGAGATATGACGTCGAGCGAGTGAAGCCCATGTCAGGTTCTCGCAGCGCTAAATCCATTTTTCTACTTGCCGCGGACCTTTCGCCAGAGGCGAGAAGCGATTTTCTGAACGCGCAGTGCGCGGACCGGCCGGATTTGCGGTCAGAGGTCGAGTCTCTTCTGCTGCACGATCCCGGAAAAGACGTCCTTGACGATTCTCCCGCGGAGATACGGCAGGCACATCCGACCGTATTGGGCCCTTACACAATTGAACGCCTGATTGCACGGGGCGGGTCCGCGTCGGTCTATGCCGCTCGGCAGGAATCCCCTTCAAGGCGGGTCGCGCTCAAGGTTCTCCGTTCGGATGCCGCGGGCGCCGCATGGAAGAGGCGTTTCGAGCGCGAGGCGTCGATCCTTGCGAGCCTGGATCATTCAGGAATCGCCCACTTCTACGCGTTTGGAACGACCGAAGCTCCCGATCCGCGCGCGTATATCGCAATGGAGCTTGTCGAGGGGCAGTCGATCACCGCGTTCGCCCAGTCCCACTCGGTTTCCGTTGCCGTGCGTCTGGTATTGCTCGCGCTGGCATGCGACGCAGTGGACTACGGACACCGCAAAGGGGTCATCCACCGGGATATCAAGCCTTCAAACATACTGGTCTCGATGGAAGCGGATGCTTCGATTCACACTGCTCGAGTCCGTGTCGTGGACTTTGGTGTAGCGAGCATGACGGATCAAGGCACCGAACCGCATACCACAACTGGTCTGTTGATCGGCACGCCCGCATACATGAGCCCCGAACAAGTCATGAGAGGTCCCCGAGCGGCGGATGCTCGCTCGGACGTCTACTCCCTGGGCGTGGTCTTGTACGAACTTGTCACGGGTCGCCCGCCATTCGGCGATGACCAATCGGCGGCCTTCGATGTGCTGCGCCAGGTTGTACACGCACGACCGAAGCGCCTTGGGCTGATCAACCCCACGTTTCGCGGCGATCTCGAGATTATTGCGTCGAAGGCTCTGGCGCACGATCCCGCTGCAAGGTATCAGAGTGCCGCGCTAATGGCCCACGACCTTCGACAGTTCGTCGAGCGACGACCGATCCTGGCTCGTAGGCCGAGCGCCGGATATGTGCTTCGATCGTTCGTGCGACGCAATCCGAGCCTCGCGGGCGCGCTGGGTGCGTGCGTCTTGCTTCTGTTCGCGGCGACGGGCGTGTCGATCGATGCTGCGGTGCGGAGTCGCCAGCACGCCGCCCGGTTGGCCTCAGAACTGGGGTTCTGGCAGCAACTCGCCGAATCGCTGTGGAACACGCCGGGTTCTTCACAGGTTCGGCGGCAGCACCTTCTGGCCGCCGTCCCTCATCTGGAGCAGTTGGCTGGAGAGAATCCAGCAGATTTGTCGATCACCGCGACGTTGGGACGCGCCTACGTCGCCATCAGCGATGTGGAGTACGAGAAAGACCACCTTCCCGAGGCACGCGTTTGGCGAGAGAAGGCATACTCGTTTGTCCAGCGAGTTGCTCTCGCCGCCCCGAATGATGTGAACGCGATGCGTGAGTTGGCCCGGGTGACGGTTCTTCTTGGAGATTTGGACAAGGAAGTGGGTGACCCAGACGCGATGCTCGTTCGTTACCTCGAGGCCTTGGACATCCAGGAGGACCTCGCCCGAAGATTGCCCGACGATCCCCGGGTTGCAGATGACCGCTATTGGAGCCTGCAGCGAATCGGAGACGCCTATCGCCGAAGCGGCGATGTCACCGCCGCGGCACGGATGCTCAACCTCCAATGGGACGCCAGCCGAAGGAACTACGAACGATGGCCGGATTCGCCGGATGCGATGTACGCACAAGTAGTGTCTTTGTACGGCCAATCCGAGATCGACAAGGCAGCCGCCGACGCATGCCCGCCACAAGCGGAAGAGGCCTTGGTGCTCGCTCGCCAACTCGTGATGAAGACCGGTCGAAACAGAAAGCACATCAAGATCTTCGTGCAGATAGCATCCCAAGTGGCGTGGCATCGGTTCTGGTGCAAACGAGAAAGCGAATGCGACGCGTTGTATGCCGAGTGCTATCAACTCATTCAGCAGGCCAGGGGACAGCCGGGCGACGATTCCATGCTGGATGATGCTTATGTGGACTTGCAAATGGTCAGGGCCGCTCTCCTCGATGCACAGGGGCAGTTCGCAGGTGCTTTGCGTATTGCCAGCGAATGCCTGCCGATCGTGAGGGCCGCCGCGGCTGGCTCGCCTGGAAATCCAGAACGAGCATCCAAGCTAAGAGTCGTGGAGGAGAGCGTTGCCCTATTCAGGGCAAGGGGAAATGCCAAGAAGTGATCAGCGGCTCATAGTCATTCGAAAAATCTGAAAAACACCAAGGCTCAGGCGATTGAGCCGCGTCTTCACATTTGCAAAGCGATAGTGGGGACTGGTTCAGAGAGTTTCTAATGGCGCATCCTAACGCGACCCGAGCGGATATGCAGGGGTGTTTCAAGTGTCGATCCGCGGCGAAATCTTGCGAGCTCAATGGGACGGGCAGATCAACCGAGCACGATGCGCAGGCGGGCGACGTGAGAGAGATACATCGGAGAGCGCCCTTCGCCAGATGGTCTATGCCAGTGTGGGTTGTTGTTTGGATTACCAAGGTGCTGGGATTGGTCGGTGAGGCGGGAAGTGATTTCGGCCTCAGGGTGTAGTGCCTCTACAGGTGATGCTAACGAAGTGAGAACAATAGACGAGGAGAAATACATGGCGTCGCGGCAGTTGGCTACTCGAAATCGTGCGCGGGTGTTGGTGGCTTCAATGCTCATGGCCGCAGCGGGGGGAACTGCGGCAGCTCAGACCACGGTGACTTGGACAGGCGCCGGGGGTACCGACGAGTACTCCAATTGCCTCAATTGGGACCCTCGGGTCGTTCCGATCAACACGCCGACCACGCAGTACACGATCATGATTCCTGCGGGCGCCACGATCAGGCTCGACATCCTGACGCCCGCAAGCATCGACGTTCAGAATCTCGTCCTCGGCAGTGGAGCCCGGATCGTGCTCCGGCCCGGGCGAACCCTGACCGTGACTCAAGACTCTGATATCCGTGGCAGCATCGACTCGCTGGCGGGAGGTTCGTTTGTCGCCGCGAGCGGCAGTCATCTCATCACTGGAAGCAGTTCCAGCATTCCAACCTTCCTCGCGGCAAACGGTGGTCTGATCAGGCTCAGTTCGACATCGTATTCGATGTCACCGATCCGCTACGGCAACTTCACGATCATGTCCGCAGACACCAACTCAACTGTCGACGTGCGAGAGCTTCGGACGTTGGATGCGGGCTGGAACGACTTCGACGGCAACACGAACGCGACAACGGTGTCGGCGAGCAACGGCGGCGTGGTGAACCTGTCGGGGGTACAGAGCCTGACGACCCCCGCGCGATTTGAGGACCGCATCGACTTCAACATGGCGAGCGGGGGGATCATCAATCTCTCGGGGTTGCAGCAGATCAGCGGGACCGGGACGGCGCGGTTCGTGGTTCCGGATGGTGCAACGTACGGGCTGAACTCGCTGACAACCTCGGCGAACGCGAGGATTGATGCCGGGAACGGATCGACGGTGAATCTGCCGGCCCTGATCTCGAGCAACGGTACCCTGAGCGTGTACACGGCCAACGGCGCGGTGGTGAATGCCCCGGCCCTGACATCGGCCGACAACTCGCGTGCAGTGTCGTGGTACAGGAGCAGCGACGATTACTTCCTGGACCTTGACTATCAGGCCCGGGTGTCGCTCGGGTTGGATGCGCACTTCAACGCGCCGCAACTGACCTCGCTGAACTGGGTGCAGATCGACCAGGCGAACGGGTCGGTGTTCAACGCCCCGAACCTGGACACGTTGAACTTCAGCCGGTTGAACATCCAGCCCGGCCGGACGCTGACCACCGGGGCGATGCACAACATCGACAACTCGACGATCATGGTGAGCGGTGGGAGCACGTTCGGAGTGAGCACCGGGAACCTTGCCGCGGTGAGTTACTCGCTGGGCGGCTACCGGTACGTGCGGAACAGCACGGTGTTCTCGGCGGACGGTCAGGGGAGCGTGCTGGACCTGTCGAGCGTGCAGACGTTCAACTCGGGCTGGAACGATCGTGACGGTGCCAGTTGGGCTGGCGTGGTGTCGGCGAGCAACGGTGGCGTGGTGAACCTGTCGGGGGTGCAGAGTCTGATGACCCCCGCACGCAGCGAGGACCGCATCGATTTCGTCGCGTACTCAAGAGGCCAGATTGACCTCCACGGGCTTCGTACCGTCGCTGGTGGAGGCCGCGCAAGGTTCTCGGTATCCGGCGGAGGCGTCATACGACTCGGCGACCTGACGACTGGGAACAACGTTGATTTTCTGGTGACCGATGTCGACTCAGCCATCTCGGTTGATCGGACGCTCAACCTCAACGCGGGAAGTTCGATCAACATCGCCGCGGGAGCAGAGCTGTCGATCGGAAAGCACCTCTCCTTCTCGATCACGAACGAGGCCGCGTTCCAAGCGGCCACGAGCATCGTGCGATTTACGGGAGCGGGCACGCATTTCATGGAAATCGCTGGCTTGGATGCAGGACCGATCAATCCGGGAAACAACGGAAACTTCGGCCTCGGTCACCTCATCCTGGGCGGATTGGGGAGCCCAGTGACCCTTCAACTGTTGGACGTCCTTGATAATGGGAACCGCAGCGCGAATGGAAATGAGGCGCTGTACTTGTTCGGTCTCGGCCAGGCGGGCAACACCGATGCGCTCACCTTGCTCAACGGATCGACGCTCTACATCGACAACCTGAACGTCTACGCGAGGGACAACGGTCAGTGGGTCTGGCTCAACAGCCTCTTTGGCCCGGGGCAGACTGTGATCGCGTATGACCAGGGGTTCCTCCACCTTCCGACTCCGGGTAGTTCGTTGGTTCTCGCTTTGGCGTCCGGAGTGCTCGCGCTTCCCCGTCGTCGAGGCGAACGACGTATGTCGTCCGGCGGTCGGCGGTGATACCCGGAGCGTTGGAAGTGGTTCGTTGGCTGCGTGGGCAAGTTCTGACAAGTGTGAAGCAGTAACGCGGAGGCGTCTGATGACCCGTGTGCGGATGGTGTGTGCGTTGTTGTTTGTCGGAGCGTGCGCGGGCAGTCACGTGCCGGCACGGGCACAGATTACTATCGCCTCTGCAGCGTCTCAGCCGGAACCGTGGGTCGATCCGCTCACGACCCCGTGCGAGACTGCCGGCACCGCCAAGCCCCGGAGCGAGGCGGTAGCCTCGTACGGTCCGCGGGATGTGCCTCCGAATGATCTCTGTGAAAACGCACAGCAGATCGCCTGGAGCCAAGGCAGTGTGAGCACGACTGTCGCGGGAACGACTGCCGGTGCCTCGGTAGATACAGTCAATGCGGGGTGCCCGGGAGCGCCGGTCACAGCACCGGGCGTGTGGTTCCGGTTGGTCGGTACCGGGAAGAGCATCACCGTCACAACCTGTCTCGGCGCGGCGTTCGATACCGAACTGTCGGTCTTCTGCGGTTCGTGCGTTTCATTCGTGTGCATTGGTGGTAACGATGATGCATGTTCCGGCGGCGGTTCCACCGTTTCGTGGTGCTCGGAGAACGGGCGAACCTACTACATCCTGGTGCACGGCTACGGCGCGGCGACCGGTGCGTTTACGCTCGGCGTCAGTCAGCCTGCGGCCACCTGCAACACTCCCCCCGCGTGCACCGGATGCTCCCTCACGATCCCTCCCGGCGCCATCGCCGAGGGCGAAGCCGCCTGCGGTACTGACGCGGTCGATTCATTTAACGGGGGCTGCAACTCTGCTGCGCCGGTGTTTTCTCCGATCGCTCCCGGCCAGACGATCTCCGGAACCGGTGGAACCTACGTGCGCAACGGCCAGGACTACCGCGACACCGACTGGTATGAGTTCACGCTGACGGGGTGGTCAAGAGTGACATGGCAAGGACAAGGAGAGTTTCCACTGGGGCTGGGTCTGATAGACGGGAACTCGGGTTGCCGCACTCAGGAGGTCTTTGACTACGGGTACTCAGTCGCTGGTCCCTGCCAGAACGCGTCGGTCACTTCCGTGCTTGGCCCGGGCCGGTACATCGCTTGGGCCGGCGCTTCCGCCCTGAGCGGTGTGCCGTGCGGCTCACGGTACTACGCCACGCTCACCGCGGTCCCGGCGGGTGCATGCACCATCGGCGTGAACAACGCGGGAGGATGTGAAGTACTCACGCCTTCAGAGTGTGCTGTCAGAGGGGGAACTTACGGCGGCGACAATACGTCCTGTCCCGAGGTCAACTACTTCACGACCTCCACCTCGAGTGCATTTGAAGATATCAGCGGAACCGGCACTCGGGCGAGTGTGGGTGATGATTCAGGAGTCCGAGTCCCCCTGGGTTTCTGGGGCGGCTTCTACGACCGCCTTTACAACGACATCGGCATTTCTCCCAACGGCTACCTGACGTTCGGCGCCACGCTCGACGATCCGACAAATGATCCGATTCCCAGTTCACGAGAGCCCAACGCATTGATCGCGCCGCGTTGGGGTAACTTCAATCCCGCGGCGGCTGGTGGGGTGTTCTACCAGACCCTTGGCGTCGCCCCCTCCCGGCGATTCATCGCACAGTGGAACAACGTGCCCCGCTTTGGTTTGTCCGACAGCAACACATTCCAAGCCGTGTTGTTCGAAGCGGACGGGTCGATAGAGTTCCGGTATAAAGCGGTCTCTCCCCCCGGCTTCGCGGGGGAATACCGAGCCGGGGTGGAGAACCGTTCCGGTTCGCGGGGCACCTCACTTGGTTCCGGTCAGATTCTGCCCAACAGCAGCATCGCGCTTCGAAAGGGCAATCTCTCCCCACCGGTCGCAGTCGCGGGTGGACCCTATGCATTCTCCGCCGCATCCCCGAACGTGATGGCCGATGCAAGGGGCAGTTACGACCCCGACGGCGGTGAGCCTGGCTTCGGGGGCATTCGCGCCGTGCAATGGGATTTGGGCGCGGATGGCTATGCCGACGATGGCGGGAGAACAAACAGCGTCCAGTCAATCGATCTCGCGGCGGCAATCGCCAAAGGGCTCTCGATCGTACAGACCGTGCCGCTGCGGTTGTACGTAAGTGATTCGGACGGCCTCCAGGGAAGCGACCAGACTTTCCTGTCGTACGCCAACACGCCGCCGGTGGCGAGCGCCGGCGGACCCTATGGACCGGTGGCGCCGGGTGGCACGGTGCAACTGCAGGGTGGCATATTCGACCCGGACGTAGCGCTCGGCGTCGGTGATACCGTCGTGATGGAGTGGGACACGCGCCCCGCGGCGACGGCGGCGGAGGTCGGTGACGGGTTCGCCACGACGGCGACGCCAATGGTGACATTCTTGCAACTGCAGCAATGGCACGCGGCAAGCGGCGGTTCGCTCTATTTCAACGTCGTTGACCGATCGGGGAGTGTCTCCTCGGCGCGGGCCGTATTCTCGCTGATGCTCCCGGATCTTCAGTTCGCTTCAGCACCAAGCGCCCCGGCGACGGCGCGTTTCGGGGACAGCATTCAAGTGCATTGGTCCGTGAACAACCCCGCCGTGGGGGATGCGTCTGGCCCGTGGGTTGACCGTGTGTATCTGAGCACGGACCAAACGCTCGACGCATCGGATGTGCTGCTGTCGTCGGTGCTCTCACCTGCGGCACTGGCCTCCGGCGCCTCGTACACGCGCGATGTGCAAGTGCCGCTCCCCGCCGACTACGTAGCGTCCGGCCAGCGATACCTGATCTTCGTCTGCGATGGGGCCGGCGCCGTCGAAGAACTCAACGAGCAGAACAACTCAGCGGCGATGGCCATTTCACTCCAACCCACGGCTTCGCCGAACCTGATCGTCACAGCGGTCAACGCACCCGCCGGCGCGACGGCGGGCGATTCCTTCACCGTGTCGTGGACGGTGCGGAACTCTGGAGCCGCCGCGGCCGGGGGCGTTTGGTCTGATCGGGTCACTCTGACCGACTCGAACCATGTCCTGCCCGATCGCACGTTGGCGGAGTTGGTGCGTTTCGGCGGCCTGGATGCTGGCGCTGAATACCCACGATCCGCCGTTGTGAGTATTCCCGCGGAGATTGCCGGGACATTTCGAGTGTGTGTCACAACCGACGCCACCGGTACCGTGGCGGAGCGAGGCGTTGGAGGCGAGGCCGACAATGCCCGCTGCTCGGATGTACTGGCGGTCGTACTTCCAGACTTGGCGGACCTGGTGGTGGATCACGTGTCGGTCTCCGGAGGTCCGGCGACTTTCGGTCAGCCGATCACTGTCTCCTGGGTAGTGCGGAATATCGGTACACGAGCGGCGCACGGGTCGTGGCGTGACCAAGTGTTCATGAGACAAGCCGGGTCGCCGGGAGCGACCGAGTTGGTTTTGGGTGCCTCGTCGCCTGCGCCTGTGACCGACCTGGCGGCGGGCGCTTCGTACGCGCAGGACGTGGTTGTAACGCTACCGCTGGCGCAGGGGTGGCTCGCGGGGCAGTATGAGTTTGGAGTGGCCGCGGATTCCGCGGGAGGGATCGTTGAGCAGGTAGAGAGCAACAACCGAGCGACATCCGCGCCGGTGTTCGTTGCGCGGCCGGCGCTTCCCAACCTGATCGTGGATTCGTTGAGTGTGCCCTCCGCCGGTGAGCCGGGAGAGATGGTGCAGGTCGCCTGGACGGTCCGCAATGTCGGGACCGTGGCAGCTCAAGGCGCCTGGAAGGAACGTGTGTTTGTGTCGACCGACGCGGGGATCGGGGACGATGCACTTGTGGCGGTTGAGGATGCTGCGGGTCCTATTGGTCCGGGTGCGGTTTCGGCGCTGCGATCCAAGAGCTTCCCCGTGCCCGCATTCGGGACGTCGTACCGGGTGGTTGTGTGTGTCGACGTTCCCGACGCAGTCATAGAGGAGAGCGAGACGGACAACTGTCGGGTCTCCCCATCCGACTCCGTGATCCTGCGGCCGGATCTCGCCGCGACGAGTATCGCCGCCGCTCCGGCGTCCGTGTTGGCCGGGGATCAGGTCGAGATTCAGTGGACCGGTCTGAACCTCGGGCCAGCATCCACAAACGCCGCCTTTGTCGATCAGGTGACGCTTGTGAATCGCAGCACCGGCGCTCGCGTGGTGCTCGGGAGCAGGGTGCAGGGAACACCGGTTGCTGGGCTCTCGAGCGAGCCCAGGATGCTGACGGCGACCGTTCCCGAGCGGCTGTCGGGCGAGTTCCAGATCGAGGTGCTCACCGACGCGGGTTCGGTGGTCCTGGAGAGCAATGAGGCGAACAACATTTCAGTGTCGGCTGGAAGCCTGATGATCGGGGAGCGGGCCAGGCCCGACCTTCAGGTCTCATCGCTGGGGCCGGTCGCCGATGGGCTTGTTGCGTCGAATGGCACTGTGACATGGCAGGTGACCAATGCCTCGGACCAGACGGCTGGCGGCACGTGGCTGGATCGTGTGCTGGCGCGTCGCGTATCCACGGGCGAGGAGATTCAACTCGCTGCCGTGTCTCACAGCGGCTTGGGGCCGAGAGCTTCTTATACCGGATCTTCCCTGGTTCGAATGCCATCCCTGCCCGGTCAGTATGTTCTGTGTGTCGAGACAGATTTTGGTGACGTGCTGAACGAAGGTCTGGCCGGAGGAGAGACCAACAACCGCGGGTGTGCCTCGGTGGTATTCAACCTCAATAGTTACGATGTTTCCGCTCAGGCCGAGCCGGTGTCTGCGATCGCCGGGTCGCCGGTCACGATCCGTGGAACCGCTTCGGTCCATGGCACAGGCGTGCCTGTGGCCAACCGAAGTGTGGCCGTTGCGGTTGGCGTGCGCGGGACGTTGCGCACGTTTCAGACCACAACCGATCAGACCGGTGCGTATTCGTACGTTCTTCCGCTGCCTCCAACGGAGGCCGGAGCGTATCTGGTGTACGCCGGTCCGCCCGGGGCGGTGGGAACGACGAGTCTGGCATCGTTCGTGCTGCACGGGCTGTCGGTACCGGAGGCGGTGACGATGCCTCGGCTGCGTCCGGGGGCGACCGTCAATAGCGATCCGATCGTGATCGCCAATACCGGGGACATGCCGTTGACAGGGGTTTCGATGTCGGTGGTCGGCTTGCCGGTCGAGGTTACCGCTCAGGTCATTGGACTAACGCCGACCATCGCAGCTCACGAATCGGTGACCTGTTCGTTGCAAATCGCGGCGACCTCAGGTGCAACGCCCGCGGATACGAGTGTTGAAGTGCAGGTGGCGACGACGCAGGGCCATATGCGAACGATTCCGATGGTGTTGAGGCTCTCACCGTCGGGGCCGCGCCTTGAGGCGGTGGTCCGCACCGTCGAAGCGACAATGGTGCGGGGTCAGTCGGTGACCATCCAGTTCGGTGTAGTCAACACGGGAGGGTCAGCGGCGCACAACGTGACGGTGCTGGTCCCCGGGGAGGGGTGGCTGATGCTGAACACCCCGGCGGAGATGGGCACCATGGCGGCGGGGGAGGAGCGGTCGGTGACGCTAACCCTGCATCCTCAATCCGCGCAGACGTTGGGTGATTACACCGGCAGCTTTGTGGTGCGGTCGGCCGAAACACAAGTTGCCGTTCCGTATCACTTTGCGTGCATCTCAACGCTCAGCGGCACGGTTCGGGCACGCGTTACTGACGAGTTTACGTACTTTGATCCGAACCACCCGGTCGTCTCTGGCGCATCAGTGGTGCTGCGCAGGGCGGATTCTGGAGCGATGGTCGCATCGGCTGTCACCGGCTCTTCCGGCACGGTGGAGTTCGCAGACGTCCCCGAGGGTGCATATCAGTTGGAAGCGACCGCCGACACGCACGGGAGCGGGGCGGTCCCGGCGGTGGTGACGGCGGGCGACCCGGTCGTCGCCGAGGTGTTCCTGCCAAGGCAGACGGTGTCGTACACATGGACGGTCGAGCCCTCGACTGTGCTTGACCGGTATCTCATCACGATTCAAGCGATCTTCCGGGCAAACGTCCCCGCTCCGGTGGTGACGCTCGAACCGAACTTCATCGATCTGGAGTTGCCATTGCCAGGTGCGGGACCGGGAGTCGGCATGTTAATGCCGGGCCAGAGCGGCCAGTACATGCTGTGGATCAGGAACTTTGGGCTGATCACCGCCAACAATGTTCAGTTGTGGTCCGTCGATGGCGGCGGCTACCACATCGCGCCGCTGTTGCACAATTTGGGCAATCTGGCAGGTGGGGGTAGCAGCATTGCGGTGCCGGTGGTTGTGACGAGGGATCCCAGCGGATCCGATGGTGCGGATCCGTGCGGACTCCCAGCGACTTGGGTCACATGGGAACTCGATTGCGGCGGACTCCGGCTGTATCAGACGAATCTTCCTTATTCGCGGACGAGCGGCGACTGCGGTGGGGGCGGGTGGATCCCTCAGGGATCGCCAGGCACTGGTGGTTCCGGCGGTCCGAGCGGCTTGGGCGGGCCGACGTCGTCGTCGCCGGTTGGCGTGTTGCAGCCGCTTCCTTGCAACAAATGCGCCCTGAAATGCGCAATTGCGGTGATTCAGTGCGGTCTGTCTATCCTTGGCATCGACGGAGTCGCGGGATGCATCAATGGCTTACTCCAGAGTTGCAACTTCGAACTGACGGATGATTCAAAGGAAAACCGGCAGCACATCGTTAGTTGTGCCGTCGACGGTGTCGTCGTTTCATGCCTTGAACGCGGATTGCTCAAGCACATTCCGTTGATTACGGCACTCCAGTGCGCGTGCGGAATCTACAACGGCTGCAGGCCCGATTGCGATGATGAGAGCGGTAACCTGCTTTGCTCGGAGGGCGACATCATCAATCGCGTGTGGGATTATGCGCGGGCCCACGCCCATGGTTCGTCTCGTACTGTCGCCCAGAACAATATTCTGACGCAGGTCGATCGTCTCAACGCCATGTTCGCGCCCGCGGTTTACCTGCTGGGCGACCCGCGGATGCTGGTCGACCCCATGGCCGGCGATTTGTTCGACTGGCTCAGTGAGTTCCGCGTGTTCATCGACCCCCTCGGGGACGGTTCAGATCACATCTCTTCGGTCGAAGCGGTGGCGTTGATGGAGTCGGCACCGGTGGAAATGGACCCGATGTCGGTGACGAGGTTTATCGAACGATGGAACCGAACGATTGAATACAACGACGCGGGTATCTTCGATCTTGCCGATGTTCCCGTGGGCTGGGACGATGACTTCGTCGCTCGGGATGCGATCGAGCGGCTCCGTGCCGAAGCTCTGAACGCGGCGCAGGCCAATCAAGCCGAGGGGTTCATCGGTATCTACGACGGAATCAAGTTCGCATTGGCGTCCGCGGCCGGCGAAATGCAGCAGGTAGGCCAGGGTGTGTGCGCAAAAGTGAAGATCGAGATCGATCAGCAGGCCGTGCTCACCCGCAAATCGTTCCGCGCCACGCTTCGCGTTGAGAACAACGGCACCACGCCGATGTCCGACCTTTCCGCCGATGTGGTGGTGTTCGACCGCTCCGGCAACACGGTTGGGGCGTGGATCGCTGCGCCCGCTCACCCGTCGTTCGCGGTGCTCGAACCGACGCTCGAAGGAATCGCGGACATACGCGGCGGCAGCGCGATCGCCGGCCACGCCTCGGCGATGGCACGTTGGGAAATCGTCACCGGCCATAGCGCCGCAACCAACGGTCCGACGGTGTATGCAATCGGCGGCAGTTTCAGCTACACCCTCGACGGGCACCGAGTGACGGTGCCTCTGTACCCGACTCCGATCACGGCGGTGCCGAACCCCGACCTGAAGCTCAAGTACTTCCTTGAGCGGACGGTGTATTCCGACGACCCGTTCACTCCCGAGATCGAACCCGCCGTGCCTTTCTCGCTCGGGCTTCAGGTCAGCAACATCGGGGCCGGAACCGCTCAGGACCTGGTGATCGAATCGGCTCAGCCGAGGATCGTCGAGAACAGCCGTGGACTCATCATTGATTTCCACATCATCGGCACGCAGGTCGGCACTTCGCCGGTAGCCCCGACGCTATCGGCGACATTCCCCCCGATCGCTCCGCTTCAGACCCTCACGGCACGCTGGCTCCTGACGTCTTCGCTGCAGGGTAGTTTCGTTTCGTACGACGCTTCGTTCCGGAGCCTCAACGGGTTTGGCTCTCGGGAGTTCTCTCTGATCGACTCCGTGAGCATTTACGAGTCGATCCACTCGGTGAACCTCGAGGGGCTGTCGGACGACGGGCAATGGGACTTCCTCACCAATGAGATTCCCGATGCGCAGTCACTGCCCGATCACATCCATCTCTCAGATGGCACGGTGCGGACCGTTGCCGTGGTGCCGGCGCAGGTCACCGGCATCGATCAGGTCACACGTCGAGCCACGATCCAACCGCTCGGAGCAGTTCCGCAGGGAGTCGTCTACTTCCGAGTCGACGATCCGTTCGGTGCTCAGTATCCGCTGCTTTCGGCGACGCGTGATAATGGCAGTCAGGTCCGGTCGGACAGCGCATGGCAGACATCGCGCATTGTCCGTGACGGCAGCGTGCCGGTGGGTCCCGAGCGGCTGATCCATATCGCCGATGTTGGAGGGAACGGTCGCTACACGCTCCAGTTCGGCGCCGTATCGGATTTCCAGCCTCCGCGCATCCTGACCCAGCCATCACCGCAGGCACTTTGCGCAGGTCAGCCGCTCACGCTTTCCGTGGTCGCCAGTTCGAGTGCGCCGATCGCGTACCAGTGGCGGCGTAACGGATTCCCGATTGTCGGCGCGACCGGTTCGGTGCTGTCGCTCAACCCGGCGCGGGTCGCGGACACCGGGAGCTATGACTGCATCGTTTCGAACGAGCGCGGCGGGACGGTGAGCATCTCCGTAGCAGTGACGGTGACTGAAGGGCCCACGATCGTGGCCCAGCCCTTTGCGAGAGTCGTTTGCGAGGGCGGTGCTACGTCGTTCAGTGCGCTCGCCGCGGGCACGGGCAGCGTCACGTATCAGTGGCGCAAGAACCTCCAGCCCATCGGTGGGGCGACGCAGCCGACGCTCATTGTCGGGAACGCCACCGCCGCCAGTGCGGGTAGCTACGACTGTGTGGTGACGGATAGCTGCGGCAGCACCACCTCCTCCGCCGCGACGTTGCAGGTCGTCACGCCGCCGGTGATCATGACTCAGCCGACCGGCCGCACCTTGTGCCTGGGCCAGCCGCTCTCGCTGAACGTCGCCGCAACGGGAGCCGCTCCGTTCACATATCGGTGGACTCGGAACGGGTCGCTCGTCAGCAGTTCGGGGTCGCCGACCTTCACAGTTACGGCGGTGCGGGCCGAAGACGCCGGTGTGTACCAGTGTCAGGTCTCGAACGCCTGCGGGAGTGCGATGACCACCACCGTCACCGTTACCATCAACGGTGCGGTCATAGAGCATCCGCAGGATGCCGCCACATGCGCGGGTGGTGAGATCACACTTACGGCGCTGGGGACCAATGCCACGGGTTACCAGTGGAAGAAGGACGGGCAAGGCCTGGCGAACGGCCTAACTCCCAGCGGGGCCTCCATCAGCGGCGCTACAACCAATACGCTTCGAATCTCCAACGCCCAGCCGCCGGATTCGGGGTCGTTCGTGTGCGTCGTTTCGAGCACCTGTCCGCCCGTCGACAGCCGGGCCGCGACGGTTGCCGTCTCAGACCCTTCTCCACTGGCAAGTTGGTCGCTGTTTGGGCCTGACACCCAGCCGGACGCCTCGCGCGGCGCCTCGATGGCGTTCGATGCCCGCCGCGGCGTCGCGCTCCTCTTCGGCGGCGTGAAGCCCGGTGGCTTTTCCTCGGATACATGGTTCTGGAACGGGGCCTCTTGGTTGCAGGCGCATCCGTCGATGAGCCCCGCCGTCCGGGCCGAATCGGTGATGGTGTACGACAGCGTCCGTGGAATCACCTTGTTGGTCGCGGGCAGGGGAGCATCGGGACTGCTGCGAGACGTCTGGCAATGGAGCGGCTCTTCTTGGACGCGGTTGCCGGACGCCCCTTTCCCACCGCGTGCGAAGGCTGCGGGTGCGTTCGACGCCTCTCGTGGCCGCGTCGTGATCTTCGGTGGACTGGGTTCTGCCGGAGTGCTCGGCGACACCTGGGAGTGGAACGGCGCTGCCTGGTCCCAATCGCACCCAACAAACGCGCCATCGGCGCGCAGCGGTGCCGGCATGAGTTACGACTCCGCGCGGAATGTCGTTGTACTGTTCGCGGGGGCCAGTGCCTCGGTCCAGAACGACACATGGGAATGGGACGGCGGCAACTGGACGTTCCAGCCCGTGGATGGTCCACCCGCACGATCCTCGCACGCACAGATCTACGACGCCGCCCGTGGTGTGACGCGGATCTTCGGCGGGGCGAGTTCAACCGGTTCCTCCCCGCGCCGCGCCGATGTCTGGGAATATGAGGGGACTCAATGGGCACGTGTCGATTCGGCTCTCCCTGGGCCCTCCGGACGTGAGGCGGTTGCCGCCGCGTTCGACAGCCGCAAGCATCGGGATCTCTACTTCGGCGGCGCCACCGATGGAACCATGTATTCCGCCGAGTTCTGGAAAATGGCGATCGCGCCGTTCGGACTCAACGAACTTCCCGTCTCCGTCGCAAACTGCCAGGGCGGCGGGGTAGAACTCACGGTGACGCCGGTACAGGGTGGGCCCTTCGAATACCAGTGGAGCCTCGCGGGCCACCCGTTGTCCGATGACGGGCTCATTTACGGCACCACGACCCCGACGCTGCACATCTCGACCGTGACTCCGGGCGTAATCGGTTCGTACGCGTGCACCGTGACCAACTCTTGCGGGCAGGCGTCCACGAACGAAACGGCCGTGGAGGTGAACGGTACGGACGCCGTGGTCGACGGTTCGTTCGAGGGTGATTCCGCGGGGTGGGTCTATCCGCTGAATACGCTGCCACGCTGCGATCGCGGCGATGCCCGCACGGGCGCGTGTCTTGTTTCATTCACCGGCCCGACCGCGGGCATGTCCGTGCACCAGGATCTGCAGCGGTCGTTCGGTCGCGGCGAGATCTCGCAGTTGTCGGTGTGGGCCAAGCGGCATGCTCCTGGCGTGTCCGCCTCGCTGTTCATCACCGCACAGGACCAGGCCGGGAGCGCTGTTGATTGGGTCGCCTACGACCTTGTCGACGACTGGAGGTTGTACTCGATTGATCCGTCAGCCTCCGAGTTTGCCGAGGGCGTCGACCGCATCGTGATTGGCGCTGGATCGTCGCCGTTCGGCGGCGTCTCCGACGAGATCGATATCGACGACGTGGTGATGCGTGTCCGATGTGCCGCGGACTTCAACTGCGACGGCGGTATCGACGGATCGGACGTCGATTCCTTCTTCGCGGCGTGGGAACGCGGCGATCTTTCGGCGGACTCCAACCAGGACGGGGGAGTTGATGGGGCCGATATCGATTCGTTCTTCTCCTTCTGGGGAGACGGAGGTTGCTGAACCCGCGGTGAATTCTGCCCTATGGACGTCCGCATCCACACCATCGCTGAGATCACCGGGCGTCTGGCCGCGTCGTGTGGTGCTCACGTCACAAAGAGCCCGCCGATCTTGTAGCGATCGTGAATGCCGCACACCCTCCAAGTTCGACCGAGGTCAGGGGCGAGCGGGGTTAGCCTCGTAAACTCTCGGGATGGCAGGCAAAGCTGCAAACCAGAATCGGGCCAAGTTCTTCTTCGTGCATAGCAGTGATCTTGACGCCGTCAAGCTCGACGACGATGAAAAGGTCGATGGTGCGGAGACGCTGATGGAGCTTCTCCAGGCCGCGATCGGCGATCCGTGCCTCACGGCGCTCCGGCGGATCATGTCTATGACGTACTTTGAATCGCTCGAACGCACGAGCGAGTTGTGTGTCCGCGACATCCGGGCATTGGCCATCCAGCCGCTGGGTGAACTGGGGAAGGAACTCGAGGCTCTGAAACTCTTTCGCATCGACGCGGATCGGTCGTACGAGCACGACCACTCCGCGAAGGTCTTCAAGTACATGATCGTGCCGGCCAAGGAACTCCGCCGGCGCGCCAATGTTGAGGGAGTTCGGCGGCGTCAGCGTCTCGACGAGATATTCAAGCACACTCCGGCCGACCCTGTCATCCGGGCTCTGCGTGAGGTTCTCTCGATGACGTTCCGGGAAGCCACGACGCCCTACCAGTTCGACCGAATCCTGGAGGAGATCCGCTACGCTGCTGCGGCGGCTTTGGTGCCCTGCAATCCAATCCTGGAACAGATCGAAGTTGAACCGGTCGCCATGCCCACCTGGCGGCGTTTCGTGGACGGCGTTGACACGCTTGATGGCTCCGATGATGAGACGGAGACACGCGAACTCCCAGAGTTCTCTCCGGCACTCCCGGCGACACCGCCACTGCCAACCCCGCCTAGCAAACGATTCTCTCGTTGGGGTGGAGGGTGAGGATGCGAGGAGGAGAGGCAGCGTCTCCCGCTGAACGTCGGCGGTCTGGTCTCGCCCCTCCTCCTGCTCGCGTCCTCCGAAAATCACTGCACCAAGTCGCGCTTCATGCGATGACTTGCGACGACGGTGCGGCGAGCAGTTTCCGGTATGTAACGTCCGCTTTGTCATCCGCTACGAACAGGGCGAATGAACATCCTCGCCCTCGAATAAACCTTCGGCGATCCGGTCCGCTGCGGCGCCTTCGTCGAACGCCTTGTAGGTAGGCCTTTCGCCATCTCCGCAGCACCGGCTTGAGCATGCCCTTTCGGGTCCTCAGGTTGTACGCCGTCCCGGCGTACTTCCAGTACCGCAGGATCAAATCAGCAACTGTCAGGGACTCGTTGGGCTTCCCTGTGGCCGCGACGCCGCCGCGGGTCATGAACTCGCCGATGTGCCGTTGGTACGCCGATTTGCTCGCCTTGGAGCCGTAGACGCCCAGGTACACGTCCTTCCCCGCCAAAGTCACCACGGCCTGTCCGGAGGCCTTGTGGTGCCGGTACTTGGGGATTCGGATGTCGGGGGAAGAATCTCGAAAGGCGGGATCGCAGTGTTTCATCGCGGTACTCCAATCCGGTATATACCGGATTCGAAGCATTTTCCGCCGCACCATTCGGACGCCGAATGGGTTCGCTAAGTACTGCGATCAGCGAGACTTACGTGAAAGCGGGCGAAGGGATTCGAACCCTCGACGTACAGCTTGGAAGGCTGTCACTCTACCACTGAGTTACGCCCGCGGCGAGCCGGAGTGTAGGAGCCCGCACCCCGCAAGTGGGAATCACGCCGCCTGAGTCGTGGGGGGGGTGGAGAGCCTTGTCGCGGCTTGTTCGGAGATCGCGGCGGCCACCTGCTCCACGCCATACCCGGATTTGGCGGGCAGGTTCACAAAGGGTTTCCCCGCCGCGTCCGCCGCGGCCTTGATCGCGCCGTGGTGGTGGTCGCTGAACTTGCTGATCCGCAGCACCAAGGCCACCTCGGGCCGCCTCACGATGTGCTCGATCCGTGAGACCGGCAGGCGGTGAGCGCGGGCGGCGGGCCAATGGCATTCGCTCAGGCCGAACGTGGAGATGAACGACTGGCGAGATCGCTCGTTCGTGTGCCCGCCGATCACCAGCAGCTCTCTGCCCGCTAGACGCTGCGCGATCGAGCGGACCGTCGCGGACCAGTCGCGCGGCGCGACTTCCGAACCGCCCGCGTCGTCGGCATCCTCGGCCACGTCGAGCGCCGCCGCCAGCGGTTCGCCGATCGCGAACTCTACCGGCGGCTCTTGATCGATTCGGCGGATGATCGCCTGCACCCGGTGTTCGTCCGGAGGCACGCCCAGTTCCGACAGTTCGCTGACGTTGCGGTCAATCGCCGCCCATGTCTCTCGCAGTTCGTCGCCCTCACGATCCTTGAGATGCTTCACTTTGTCGCGCAAGCGATCAAAGCGCTTGTTGACCTCTCGCTCGGAAACTGCTTTCTTCTCGACAGAAGCCCGCAGTGTGACGAGCCGTTTGCGAACTTCCTGCCAGTTGGCCGCGTCCGCGATGTCGTCTCGCCGCATGAAGTTGGGCACGTATATCTGGAGCAACTGCGTCTGCTGACGCAGGAATGTGAACACGTCCAACTGATCGGAATCGTCGCGAAAGTTCTGCCCGTCGGCGAAGTTACGAACCGCCGACTGTGCCTCGGCCACCGTGACGAACGCGTCCTCGAGACCGTTTCGGGGGCGCAACTGGTGGCGTTTCTCCAGCATTTCCAGAAGATCCGCCGCGAGCGAGAGATTTTCGTAGCACTCTCCGGCGAGTCGGGCTCGTTCGGCGGGAGTGTTGATGGCAGGGTCCGCGATCCACGTGTCTCCACGCGAAAGAACGGGCCGGCACGTCAGCAACCGGCTTTCGAGGTTCCTGAGTTCCTCGAATGCCGCCGCGGATCCGCCCGCGGCGGCCGCCGCGAAACATGCGTCGCGCTTGATCCGTGCCGACTTCACGACGCGTGCGAGGTCGGGCGCGTCTTCGGAGCGTGAAGCGATTTTGGGCCCGGACGCGGTCGGCGCCGACAGCGGAGGTTCGATGGGCGCTACCTCGAGCACCGCGTCGCCGCGCTTCAGAATTCGTGCGTGGGCGCCGGCGATCATGACTTCCGAAACGACGGTGGGGCCCGAGATCGGTCGGGCGGCGACGACCGGTGGTGGCGCGATCACCGGTTCCCTCGCCACGACAGGCGAAGCTTGCGTTGACGCACTCTGCGGGGTAATCACCGGGGGCTGCGCCGTGACTTCGCTCGGCACCGATTGAACCGGTTCTGCGCCGAGCGTCTGGAGCATCTCGCCCAAGGCTCGGCAAGCGCGGCGTGCGTCGGCATCATCGCGCACCCGGCGACCGAGGGCGGCCAGAACCGACACTACGAAATCAGATACAGATTCGGCGAGTGGTAGAGGAAGTTGGGGCTTCTGTTCTGCGGGCATTTTGGCGATTCTACGTTGTGCCTAATCGGTCGCCGCGCAGCGCGAGAAACATAGGTATTTCTCTTCGGGCGCGGTTTTCTTCGGCGGCTCTCGGGCCAGGCTCGCTCTGCCGCATGCTCGGCCACTCTTCAAGAGCCGTGACCGAGAATCCCGCCTCGAAGAACGCCTTGACGTACGCCTGGATCGGGCGGTGATAGGTGATCGTGGTTATGGGCGGCTGATCGCGTGCGACTCCGCCCGGGTTCATCACGATTTCCCTGTGTCCGTTCGACAGGTATCCGTCGACACGCCGGTACTGTTTCACCGGTCCGCCCTCGGTCTTGGCCTTGGGCACATCCCACCCCCAGGACGTCTGGCCCGGGGCACGGAAGGCGGGGTGCAGGATCACGGCGACGAATCTGCCGCCTGGTTGAACGAGCGCCGCCACACCTTTCAGTACGGCCGACACCGGTTCGATGTTCATGAGCGCCATGATGCAGCAGGCGTCGTCGAACCGCCCGAGATTCTCAAGGCCAAGTGAACGAGCATCGGCCACCTTGTATTCGATCGTGGGCCCTCCCGCAGTGCCCGCGGACTTTGCCGCCGCGATCAGGCGCGGGGCGGCGTCCACTCCCACGACGTGAGCGCCCGCTGCGGCAAGGCGACGACACAGGATTCCCTGTCCGCACGCGACATCGAGAATCCGCTTGCCTGCAATGGGCTCCAACAACCGCATTGTTCCAGGAATGATGACACGCTCGTGGTGATCGCTCCCGCGGTCTTCAAGGAGGTTGTCGTACCAGTCCGCAACGTGGTCCCAGGATTCCCGGGTGGAGCGGTTCTTGGGGGCGCGAGGTTCGTTTTTCGCGGGCTTGGCCGCAGCCGCGGTCTCGGGCTTCCTGGCCCTTGCGGCGTTCGCTGCGTTCGCGGTTGGCGCGGCGGCCGGCGCGGGGAAGTCGGGCGCACGATCGTCCACCTCGGCGGGCTTCTTGCCAATAAGTTTGTAGAACTGCGGCGGCGCGTTGCTGCGGAACCGTAACGTCTGTCCGGTTGTCGGGTGCGTAAAGCCCAACTCGGTCGCGTGCAAACACACCCGTTCGAGCGGATCGGATTTGGCTCCGTACCGACGGTCGCCCACGATCGGGTGCTTGAACTCTGACATGTGCACTCGGATCTGGTGCTTGCGGCCCGTTTCCAACCGGATCTGCAATAGGCTGCGATCAAACGCCGCGGCCGTCACGCGATAGTGGGTCACCGCGAGCTTCGCTTCGGCCTCCTCCGGAGCCCGCCGCTGGGTCGGCCGGTTGGTGCTGCGGACCTTGCTTTCGTCATCCTCAACCAGAAAGCTCTGGATGGTGCCGGCGGGAAGGCTTCCCTTGGGTGTGCCGGGCACGGATTCCGCCGTGATGGCCCCCTCAACCACCGCGGTATACAGCCGATGGACGCGTTTGGCGCGGAACTGTTCTTTCAGCCACTGGAATCCCTTCTCGGTCTTTGCAAAAACAAGGAGCCCGGATGCTTCTTTGTCCAAGCGGTGGATGATCCACACCTGCGTGCCCCGGCGCTTGGCTTTGTTTCGGACGTACACCTTGAGGGCGCGAAAGACCGACGGAAGGTCATCGCCGGGCATGCTCGCGGTGAGCATGCCGGAGGGTTTGTCTATTACAATGACATCCTGGTCTTCGTGGACGATTTGGATTTTGCCGGGGAGAAAATCGGACATGGACCGAGATGGTAGTGTCCGGCCAACTCAAGTTGCGCGTTCCGGCAAGATTGATTTCATTGCCCGATGTCCGGTACGGCGTCGGTACGTGGCGGAGGAAAGTCTATCGGGCACCACTCAACGGCCCGTCGCGAGTTCGCCCGGCGTTAGCCGATTCACCGCTCGCGTCCCCAACGCGAAATGAGTGAAATCGATGGGCCGTCCGCGGGTGCGTCCTGCTGGGGTCGAGGCCGTGACAAAGTCGCAGTCCAATCGGTGAGCGCCGAAGTGTTGAACGTGTTTCCCATCTGCTTTTCGAGCCGCTGAGCCTGAAAGCGTGCGTTGCCCGCCATATGCCGTTTGTAGTAGTCCAGATCGATGATCACCGCTCCGCCCAACGCGTAGCCCGCCGCGAGGAAGCGACCGTTCCCCGACACGCTGGCGTTCAGCCCTTCCCAGCCCTCGAAGGGCTCCAGGGTCGTCAAGCAGCGCATGGCTTTGGTATCCCACAAACGTGCGGTTCCGTCATGGCTCACGCTCGCGAGTGTGTCGTCGTCGTCGGGCATGAAGCAGATCCCGGCGGGGAACACTGTGTGCCCATCGAGCACTCCGACAATGACCCCGCTCACCGCGCTCAACAGTGTGATCGGCTTGCCCGCGGTTGAAACCGCGAGCAGCTTCGAATCGTGACTGAACGTGAGCCCGGACGGAACATCGGGAAACGTCGCCTTGTTGAGCAACTGGCCGTCGGCTGAGCAGAGGTAGACCGATCGGTCCCGCGAGGCCATCGCGATCCGGCTGCCATCTCTGCTCAATGTGATGCTCGCACCGGAGATCGGCGATGGCTTCAGTGAGAGTTCCAGCTTCCCGGTTGCCACCTCTCGCACCAGGAACACGCCGGTCGTGGAGCAATACGCGATCGTCTTTCCGTCAGCGGAGAAGTTGATCGCGTCCGCACTTCCGTTGTAGAAGTCGTTCCACTCCGTCACCAGTTCGCCCGTGTTGAGGTCCCACAGTCGCAGGACGCTTTCGTCGCCGGTGGCGATCAGGTGGCCCTGGGGCTGGAATCGCACCCCGAAGACACGCTTGGCATGCGCCTTGATCGTGGCGATCGGAGTAGCGCCTGGTCTGCCGGTGTCGAACAACCGCAGATACCCATCCGAGTCGCCCGCGGCCAGAATCGAAGCATCGTGGCTGATCGCGGCGAGCGTTCGTCCGGATCCGCCCTTGAAACGCCGAACTTCTGGGTGAACTCGACGCTCGAATACTCCCATGCCGCCATGGGTGTACCCGACCGCCACCGCCGAACCATCGGCGCTCGCCTCCGCGGTCCTGGGCGTCTCTCGGAGGTGGATCGACGAGACTCTCGATACCGAAGGGTCGGGAGCGCGGAGCGGGTCCCACGTGTCCACTGTCTGCCACCCCGTGGTGAGCAGTTCTCCGGAAGCCAGCCATTGCACCGAGTTGATGGGTCCGTTCGGCGCGTTGAGCACCGCGAACGTTGTGCCGGCGTTCCAATCCCAGATGTGAACCGTTCGGTCGTATCCGCCCGAAGCGATGAGCGAACCGTCAGGCGACCAGTCGACGCATCCGGGCGGCTGTTCGTGTGCGGAGATGGATGCGATGAGCGACAGATCCGCCACGCGGTATAGACGCTTGACCGTGTCGCTCCCCACTACCGCGAGCATGGTGGAATCGGGCGAGAACGCCATCGCGTACACGCTGCCGTTCTTAAATGCCCGTGTTGAGCCGGCGCTTACTCCGGTCTCGGCGATGTAAAGGGTCAGGAGCCCGGTCCGAAGGCCCAGGGCGAATGTCGCACCGTTCGGGCTCCACGCGATCGAAAAGGCGCCGAGTTTGGCGCCGCAGTGGCCGCACCAGACAAGCGAGCCCGTCGCGGTCTCCCAGCAGTGGATCGCCCCGGAATCCGAGAGGCAGATGACCCGCGATCCGTCCGGGCTGAATACCGCTCCACGTTGACCCCGGTCCGGCACTGGTAGGGTGAGCCTGGGTTGATCGAAGGGCTGCCTCCAAAGATGAAGGTGGGATCCCGCACCGCCGGTCGCCACTTGCGTGCCGTCGCGGCTCATCGTCAGGGTGTACAGGTCTCCCGGTTCTGCCAAGGCCGACGCCAGGCACGGCGCACGGCTGTACATCTCCCACAGAGCCCAATAGGTATAACGCGACGAGGGGTCCTCCGCGTGCTGCCGCCAGATCAGTTGTTCGGCCTGTTCTAAGTTGCCCGTCCGCGCGAACAGCCGACCTTGTTCCACGTTGCTGATGGCGAGCTGAGAACGGGCTTCCTTTTCGCTCGCCACAGCCTCCGCCGCATGCTTCTGAGCGATCTTCTCCGTCGCCCGCACCGATTCGAGGAGTTCCTTGGATTTAGCGTTCGCCGCCGCTTCGTTCCTCGCGAGGGCCGCGTTGTCGAGCGATTGCTTGTAGATGTACGCGCACAGCACCACCAGCACAAGCACCGACAGCCCCGCTCCGACCACGGCGCCGCGGTACCGATTGAGCTGCTTTCGCAGCACATACATCGCGGAATCGGCCTTCGCGGCGATCGGTTCGCCGGCCAGGTATCGCCTGATGTCCGCCGCGAAATCCGCGGCGGACTGGTACCTTCGGGCCACGTTGCGGTCCAGCGCCTTGCTCACGATGGTGTCCACGTCGCCCCTGAGCACGCGGCTGATGGAAGAGAGCCGCGTGGGCTCGTCCTCACGCACCTTGCGTGCAGCGTCGGGCAACGACAGCCCGGCGAGATTGTGTGGTAGTCGGTCGGCGAGCAACTCGAAGAGCACGACCCCCAGCGAATACACATCCGTTCGCGTGTCGATGTCCTCGGGTTTCCCTCCCACCTGCTCGGGGCTCATGTAGGGAAGCGTTCCGATCAGCTCGCCGACCCCCGTGTGGAGCGTCACTCCGATGTCGCGTTTTTCCGCGTCGCGGGCAACTCCGAAGTCCAGGACCTTGGGCTGACCGCTCTCGTCTACCAGCACGTTGCTGGGCTTGATGTCCCGGTGGATCACCCCGCGCTGATGGGCGTGGTGCACCGCGTCGCACACCAACGCTACGAGTGCCATGCGTTCCCTGGGCGGAAGATTGTGCGTCCGGCAGAACTCCCCCAGAGGCTTGCCTCTGATGAACTCCATGGATATGAACGGCTGAGGCCCCAACCCGGCGTCCGCCTGGCCCGCTTCGTAGATCTGCGCGATGCCCGGGTGCTGCAGTCTCCCGAGCACCTCCGCCTCGTGCTCGAACCTGCGCACCAGGCTCGGGGAGGCCGAAGCGCGGCGAATGACTTTGAGTGCCACAACGCGTCGTGGCCGCTCCTGTCGCGCCAGATACACAATCCCCATGCCGCCCTGGCCCAGAACTCCCTGGATGGTGTACCCTGCGATCCGCGTTTCGGCCGGCAGAACATTGTCAATTCCCTTCGCAGTGATTCCCCGCAGCACATTCGAATCGAGAAACTCGACGCCCGCGGCGTCGTGATGCCCGAGCAGACTGAGAACCTCGTCTCGCAACGACGAGTTATCAGCGCACGCTTCGTCGAGGCGGCGTTGGCGTGTCGCGCTGCCCGCGTCAGCGAGTTCAATGAACAGCTGTTCTGCGACTTTTTCGTGTTCGGTGCTCATGCGGCGGAATAACGGGTTCCCCGGGGGCCGGATGATGCTAGCAGCGGGCGGCGGGCGGGGTGATGACCCTCAATGCGCGGATCCGGAGGCAACCGGAGAATCCGCCGAGTTACTCGGGTGCCCGGGCTGTTCCCCGCCGAACCGATTGCGCATTCCTGGCAATCACCGCCGCGGCGACCGCCACGATCACCCCGCCGCTGACCAGGACCACCGCCGCGGCCGACATTTCCTGAGTCTTCGCGAAGTGCAGGTACCCCAGTAGCAGTTGTGCCAAACTCGGCGTCCCCGGGGGTTGCAGGATCACCGCCGCTTCAATCTCATGCAGGCTCAGGCAAGCACACGCCACGCCGGTACCGACCACCACCGCCCAATCCGCCCGCAGGCACGCCCCCAACCACCCATGCACCCCGGTGGCCCCATCGACTTGCCGCATTCCTCGCTGCTCTCGCGGCTCGTTGGCCGCAAGGAAGCACCCCGCCAGAACCGCGACGCAACCGAACCGGGCCAGGTGCCCGATGCCCAGCGTGAACGGCGAGTCCGCCAGCGACCTCAGCGCTGGCCACGCGTCGAACGCCGTCCGCACTGCCGTGCCGACCAATACTCCCGGCATCAACCCGCCCAGCAGAAACGCCCCGATGCTGAACTGCACCAAAGCCCGCACCCTTGGGTCAGTCTGGCTCAATCCAATCCACGCCCCGCAAACGATCATCCCCGCGATCCCGCCGACCGCCGCGGCCACCACCCCGCTCGACTCGAGCGGTTCCTCCGCCAACCGAAGAAAAAGAGCTACCGATCGCCAAGATACGAGGCTTCGAGCATATAGGCCCAACGGCAGAATCGTGGCGCACGCCCAAATCGCTGCCGACGCGACCGTCACCGAGCTTCGCACCCTTCCCGCAGAAGCATGCCCGATCTCATCTCGTCTCTCTTCGCAAAGTCGCCTGGTCAGCACTACCGACGCGCACAACGCCACCGCGATCACGGGCCACGCTGTCACCCACGCCTGCGCATTGCCCGGCTTGAGCGTCAATAGGAACCACACCTCTAGCGCGTACGTTCGAACCTGGGCCAGGTGCAACGGCACCGCCGAACCAAGCATGATCATGGCCACCAACGCCATCGCTGGAAGCGCACCCGGCGCCAGCAGTCGGCACATCACCGCCGCGCGCCGCCCCAGACCCGCTTGCTCCATCCGCAAAACGTCGAGCATCCCCTGATCGATACTCCTCCATGCCGCCGCCATCACGAGCGCGGCGATGGGCCACGCCCACAGCCCCAACCCCAGCAGCGCGAGCACCTTCCCTGCGATGATCGGCAACTCTTTGTACCCCGCTTGGGCCGAACGCTCGATCCAGTCCCCAAGCATCGTTCCGGGCGCTCGAGCCAGGTTGAGCGAGGCATAGGTGAGATACGTTGGCAGCAGCAGCGGCACCAAGATGATCGGCGCCGAACGCCACCCGCGCGCACGAATCACCCACGCGGCGGGCGCAGCCAGCACCGTCGCAAGGCACGCGATCCCGATCGACCACGCCAGCGTGTTGCCCAGCAGCGCCCACGGCGTGATCGCATCCGTCGGCCAGTTCGGCGGCGGTGGGGCGGACTCCTGCTTCGATGATGCTGATGACGCCGCATGCGCCAGCGTGATCGCGAGCGGAGCGACGACAACACCTACCGAGATCACGCACAACGCCAACGCCATGAGCCACACGCCGACGGTCGCCGCGGGCGATCTCCGCGGCGGCGCGGCTGATCCAGGAGCCAGTGACTCTTCGGGCATCTGGGAATCAGTTTAGAACCGGCCGTTTAGGTCCGCGGCCGGCCTTGCTCAAATTCCGTGCAACGCCCGCGCAGTTTGATCGATACCTCTCTTGGCCGCGGAGGCCGGAGGAAACACGGGAGGTGAGAGAGAACCCGTGTGTCGGGAGGAGTGGGCCGCGTCGAGCAATCGTTGCGACCCGCATTGTTTTTGGTACTCATCTTGGTTCGGCGCCGCTTTCCACGAGCGGGCGTCGTGAGATCCGCGGGGCGCCATGATCCCCACACCCATGGCGCCCCGCAACTTTTGCAGGCCGAGCCTGCATCGGTCCGGGCCGAAGTCACAGTGGCTTCCAATTGTTATCCGGGGGTGCTGATACGTATCATCATCCCCTCATGGCCAGCCCTTCGGACAACGCGCCGGTAGTGACGATTCGTAGGCTTGCACCAAGCGACTCCATCTCGGAGTTGACGCAGTTGCTGCACCGCGCATACGCCAAACAGGTGGCCATGGGACTGCGTCCGCTCGCAGGCCGGCAGGACGACGCGACCACCAAGCGCCGCGTTTTCAACGGCGAGTGCCATGTCGCCGTCCGCCACGACCCGGGCCCCGACGGTCGCGTCAAGCAGGTCCTCGTCGGCAGTATCCTGTTCCACGAAGTGGAAGAGGCCCAGGGACCCCCGTACTTCTCTAAGGGAGGAGTCGCCAGTTTCTCGCAGTTCGCCGTCGACCCCGCGGCACAGGGCCAGGGCATCGGCCTGCGCCTTCTGGAAGTCATCGAGCAGCGAGCTCGAGAAGCCGGCGCGACCGAACTCGCCTGCACCATGGCCGAGCCCGACACCGATCTGCTCAACTTTTACTTCCGCCGCGGATACCGGCTCATCGGCCACTGGCAATGGCCGTACACCAACTACCGTTCCGCGATCCTGAGCAAGACGCTCAACTAGAACCGCCGGCGAAGATCATTTCACGCGGGTGTAGACGGCCTCGAGCATCTTCATTTCGGGGAAGTTGCCGGCGGTGAAGTACATCTCGAACAGGTGCTCGTCCTGGCTGCGCACCGTGATCACGGTCCGCTTCTTCATCGTTCCGCCCATCGGGCTTGGGAACTCTCCGGACATGCTGAACACCTTTCCGGACGCGTCGACGCTGCCCGTCTCCAACTGCATGATCGTGCTCGCGGTGTCCATCCACACGCCCTCGTAGCGGTTCGCGTGGATGTTGTAGCCGAAGTACCCGATCCCCTCGAACACCCCGCCGAAGAGCGGCGCCTTAAAGGACTGTTTTAGGAACCGACCGCCCAGTTCCCAGGTGTTGGTCATGTCCCCGCCATACTCCAACGGCGGCGCTCCGGGCTTTTGCCACATCTTGCACGCGGCTTTCCAGCTTCCTTCGAACGCGTTCAGATGCTTGTGAAACTCGTTGGGTCCCATGGGTGCTCCTGCGGCGGGGTGAATATGGCGGTGCCGGGTGAGATGACGTTTTCGAAGGCGTTCTACTGCAGCACGTACTCGTCGCGGAGAATGCCCCCGCCCTCAAGCTGCATGACGGCCCGCAGCTTAAGCCACGCCGGGCCCTCTCGCTTGGCGGATTCGGGCCGGTTCGCCCAATCCGCGATCCATTTCGGGCCGCTGAGCACGATCCGATACGTGCGGGTCGGAGGATCAAATCGATCGACGTTCTGTTCGGGATTACTCAGTTCCTTGACGGTCCAGGAAAGCTCCCGCGTCTCCATGCCCGGCGCGATGCCCACGCCCGGTTTCGTCAACTCCACGTCCAACTGCCCGAGGGCCTTGACGGCATCGCCGAAGCGGTCTTTGAGCTCGAAGTGCAGGATGATGAACGACTTGTCCGCAGCGGGCTTGTCAGGCGTCGACTTCGCCGCGTCGATGTGGGTGAGCGGGTGAATCCTCAGCGCGGTTGGCGCGAATGCAGCGGTGGATTCTGCGTGCCCCCCGGGCTCCGCGGGCGTCATCTGGCAACCGGCCGTCAACGCCGCCGCGGCCACAACCAAGATACACCTGTGTGCGTTCATGTATCACTGTAGTATTGAGCACGCCCATGGAACCGCGGGGCAACTACGGCTGCTGCGCCGCACCCATTTTCTGCACCGCTTTGTTCGCGATATGCCCGATCACCGCCACCACAGCGAGCGAAACGAATATTCCCGCCGCCTTCATCCACGTCGGGATCGCCGAGTTGTAAACGTCCTTCGTGAGAGCGCCCTGAATCCCCGCCCCCAGCACCACCGCCAGGGCGGTGCGGGGCGCCATCCCGATCAAGGTGCCGATGATGTAGGGCGCCCTGTCTACCTTAACGCTCGCAAGCAGCAGGTTCATGAGCGCGAACGGCGAGTTGGGCGGAAGCCGAAGCAGGATGACCGTACCCAACGCCCGCCAGAAACTCGCCGGCCCATGTCCCACCATCGCGTCCCGGACCGCCCGCCACTTGGGCTTCTCGTCGATGAGCTTCTCGACGTGATCCTTACTCGCACGCCGTGCGACTTCGTACCCGATAATCGACCCCCCGACGAACCCCGCCAACGCCGCGGGCAGGCCGAAAGCCACCCCGAAGGCCCAACCGCCCAAGATCGCCTGCGCGTACGTCGGCAAGAGGGCAAGCCCCGCCAGCAGCGCGAACGCCACGGCGTAAATAGCCAGGCCTGCCGGTCCGTGCGATTTGAGATACTCGCTCACCGGACCGATCTTCCACAGCAGCACCACGCCGGCGAGCGCGGGCATGAAGGCCGCTACCACCGCGATCGGACCGGCGGCGCCAAGACGTTGAAAGAGCGTTGGGGTCGGTTGTTCGGAAGGCACAGAGCGGAGAGTAGGTGCCCGGGTCTCGCGGCCTTGTGCACGCACCAAAAAGGCGAACACCGGAGCATCTCGCAAACGCAAGACTCCGGTGTGCGCTCGATCTGTGCGAGTTCAGGCCCGGCTCAGCGCCGCTGCGCCAGCAGGTCGCGGATCTCGGTCAGCAGCTTCTGCTCAGGAGTCGGGCCCGCCGGAGGCGGTGGTGCCTGTTCCTTCTCGAACTTCTTCCGGGCGGTATTAAATAGCTTCACCACCATAAACACGCACGCCGCGAGGATGATGAAGTTGATCGCGACGGTGATGAAGTTGCCATACGCGAACACCGGGCCGAACTTGCGAGCGTCCTCCAGCCCGAGCGGTTTCCCGGAGCTTGTCGCGGCGTCGATTGCAGTTCGGGCGGCTTCCGTCAGCCCGATGAACTTGGTCGCGAAGTCCACCTTGCCGGGGATGCTCACCACCGGCATGATGATGTCTTCGATGACCGAGTTGACGATCTTGCCGAACGCGCCGCCGATGATGACGCCCACAGCCAGATCGAGGACATTGCCCTTCAGCGCGAACTCTCTGAATTCTTTGACGAGACCCATTTCTTGAAATCTCCGTATTGGCGAGTTGTTCAGGCCGCGAATCGCGGCGGGAAAGGTCACACGGTATTCCCCAATTGTTGCCCGCGGCGAACTCGTGCCCCGGCGGCCGCCCGCGATCCACACGCCGTGGAACCCCAAAGCCAACGCATACCCTCGTCCTCGCGTGTACCAACTCCTCCTCACCCGACGCTACCTGTTCAGCAAGATCATGCCGCTTCTCGCGGCGGTCGCCGTGCTGCTGTGCACCGCCATGGTCCTCACCGTCTGGTCCGTCATGGGCGGATTCCTCACCATGCTCATCGGCAGCGGGCGGACCGTGACCGGCGACGTCATGATCGCGTGGCCCAACGCCGGCTTCCCGTACTACCAGGACCTTGTCCAGAGGCTTGAAAAGGACCCCGCCGTAGAGGCCGCGGCCCCCATGATCGAGAGTTTCGGCCTGATCGCCCTTGAGGATGGCCGAAAGGAGACCGCCATCATCCGGGGTATTGAAGGAGAGAGCTACGCACGAGTCACCCAGTTCAAGGACATCCTCTGGTGGAAGCCCTTGGCGAAGCCGCTCCCGAAGGACAAACACCAGCTCGACCCCAGACTTACAAAGATCGGGGGCACCACCTGGGAGCAGATCTACAACAACGGACTTTCCCTGTCGCGAGCGGATGGGCCGACCGGGGCCCCCCAGCCCGCGATCGTGATGGGGATCGAAGTGTCGGGATTCAACAGCCGCCAACCCCAAGGCTTTTACATGCCCACCCAGCGAGAGCGCACGCTGCCCGACGGCCGCACCCAATGGGTCGACCAGTTCATGCCCCGCGATGGAAAGGTCATGGTCAACATGGCCCCGCTCGACAGCAGCGGCAAAGCGGTCGAGATGGTCAGCCGCCAATTCCCGGTAGCTAATGAGTTCCAAAGCGGAGTCTTCGAGTTCGACCAGAAGTTCGTCCTAATGCCGCTGGGAGCCTGCCAGGAAATGCTCAAGATGCACGCGGCGAAACGCAGGGTAAAGGTCGCCGCCGAAGGCCCCAAGGTCGTTGCGACGCCCCCGGGCGACGAGTCATTCGACGAGCCCGAGACCAAGCTCGTTGACGACCCCGCCCGTGTCACCCACGTGCTCGTCAAGGGCAAGGGCGACCTCGGGCGCAGCGGAGCCGCCGAAGAACTGCGCCGCCGCTGCGAGGCCATCTATTCCAAGTTCGCCCGTGATCACAAAGGCGCGGTCCCCAGCGACCTCTCGATCCGCATCTACACATGGGAAGACCAGAACCGGACCATGATCAACGCCGTGCAGAAGGAAACCGCCCTCCTGCTGGTCCTCTTCCTGATCATTTCGTTCGTCGCGGTCTTTCTCATCCTCGCGATTTTCTGGTCCATGGTGGCGGAGAAGACCAAGGATATCGGCGTCCTAAGGGCCGTTGGCGCCAGCAGCGGCGGCGTCGCCGCCTGGTGGGTGGCGTACGGCTTTGCCATCGGTATCGTGGGCGCCACCCTGGGCCTCGGTCTGGCGTGGCTCATCGTCACCAACATCAACCCTATCCATGAGTGGCTGGGCGAGAAACTGAACATCGTGATCTGGGACCCCCGCATCTACTACTTCGTGAAGATCCCCAACGTCGTCGAGTCGGAGAAGGCGATGTACGTCTTTTTCGCCGCGTTGATCGCCAGTGTGCTGGGCGCACTGGTGCCCGCCGTGCGTGCGGCGTGGATGGACCCCGTCAAGGCCCTGCGTTTTGAATAATCGCCGCCGCGACGCGGCGAACCAGCGAGTTGCGATTGGAATCGACCGTCTTGAAAACCCCGTCCAGCACACCCTCTTCCTCGGCGAAGGCCGCAGTCACGCCCGCGCTCATGGCCGCCGGGTTATACAAGACCTATCGACTGGGTCGCGTTCACGTTCCCGTCCTCCGCGGCGTCGACCTCACCGTTTCCGAGGGTGAGTTCGTTGCCATCCTGGGCGCATCGGGTTCGGGAAAGAGCACTCTCCTGCATTTGCTCGGCGGCCTGGACCGGCCTGACAAGCCCACCCAGGCCGCCCGCGTCTGCCAGCACTGCGGGTACGACCTCAAGGGCGCCAAGAAGGAACAGTGCCCCGAATGCGGGGGGTGGCTCACCCAAACGACGGGGCGCAGCCGCATCGAGTTCCGTGGCACGGACATCAACACCCTGTCCCGGAGGGCGTTGGACCGTTATCGAGCCACCGACGCCGGGTTTGTCTTCCAGTTCTACCACCTGCTCCCTGAACTGAGTGTGCTTCAAAACGTAGTAATCGCAGCGATGGTCCGGTGGGGGGTGGGCTACCTCGCGAAGTCGGCGTCCTGCAATCGCGAAGCCGCCGTGTTGCTCGAACAAGTCGGTCTGGCCCACCGCTTGAATCACCGCCCCGCCGAACTCAGCGGCGGTGAACGCCAACGTGTGGCCATCGCCAGGGCACTGATCAACGAACCCGCTGTGTTGCTCGCTGACGAGCCCACCGGTAACCTCGACCGAAAGACCGGCGACGCGATTCTCGACATGCTGCTGGCCGTCCGGGCGAAGCGGCAACTCACCATGGTGGTTGTCACGCACGATGCAGTGACCGCCGCCCGGGCAGACCGCGTTGTTCGGTTGGTAGATGGACGGGTGGTCGGTGAATAGGTGGGAGGGGGTGAATCCCGGGATGCGGTTTGGACATCGGACCCACCGGGGCTCCGCCGCCACGGGCTAGTAGTTACTATCATTCCCATTCGTCGCACTCCCCCATGACGCCGATGCCGATTCCAGCCTCTCACGCCACCTCCGACGCTCCGCGATCGCGATCCATTTCATTGGCCGGGAGGGGCAAAACGCCCGTCACCGCCGAGTTGGTGGAACTCGGGCACGGAAAACCGGTGGTGTTTCTTCACGGGCTGGTGGGCCTCAACGACCATTGGGAGGAGTCGGCACGTCTGGTGGCGCCCTACGCCAAATGCCACCTGCTCGAGATGCCGCTCCTGGATCTACTGGGCGATGACTGTTCGATCGACGGTGTCACCGAGCTGACCGCCAACTTCCTCCAGCGGCACGTGGGCGAGCCCGCGGTGGTGGTGGGCAACTCCTTCGGCGGCCATGTGGCGCTCAAGATCGCGATCCAGCGTCCCGAACTTGTGCGGGGCCTGGTGCTCGCCGGGGCCAGCGGGCTGATCGAGAAGAGCATCGTCTCGGATGTGCAGATCCGTCCCAGCCGTGAATGGGTAGCGCGCAAGATCGGCGAGTTGTTCTACGACCAGACCAAGATGCTCCAATCCGATGTGGACCGGGCCCATGAAGTGCTTTCGCATCGCCGCCAGGCGCGGGCGATGGTGAAGCTGAGCAGGTCGGCCCGCCGCAACCACTTGGGCGACGAGATCGGCAAGATCGCCGCTCCGACGCTGATTGTCTGGGGCCGGCAGGACATCGTGACCCCGCCCGAGGCGTGCGAACAGTTCTCGCGAGACATTCGCGGCTCTCGCGTGGTGTGGCTGGAGAACTGCGGCCATGCTCCGATGATCGAGTCGCCAGACCGTTTCGGCGCGGCTCTGACGGAGTTCGTGCGAGAGCTGGACTCTCGGCCCGCCGCGACATGAGCCGTCCGATGACTAAGCAATCAATGCCGCTGGGGGGTCTCGCGTTCGTGGGCCTGAGCCTGCGGGCGTATCTGGCGCGCCGCATCCGCTTGCTGAGCGACACCCGCCACTGGCAGCGAAACTCCGCCGGCATCCAGGTCGCACAGCTCAGAAACCTTCTACGCGACGCCTCCAACACCGTCGCCGGCCGTCGCTACGGGTTCGCCAAGATCGCCGAACTCTCCAACGACGATGTTGTGAGCGCCTATCGCCAGGCCGTGCCCGTCGCCGACTGGTACGCGTACAAGAATGAAATTGCCCGAATGCGCGAGCAGGCCGAGCCCGATGTGCTCTGGCCCGGTCTGGTTCGCGACTTCGCTCAGACCAGCGGCACCACCGCCGGCGACAAGTACATCCCGGTCAGTGAGCGGATGATGCGGAGCAACTTCCTGGCTTCGCTGGACATCTTCGCCCATCTCTCCAGGTTCGGCGTGTCGCTGGCCCGGTTGCTTTCCGGCAAGGTGCTCTTCCTGGGCGGATCGACCGACCTTTCCACGAGCGACAAGGGCATCCGCACGGGTGACCTCTCGGGCATCGTGACGCCGCTCATCCGTTGGCCCCTGACCGAGATCTATCTCCCCGGCCCCAAGGTGGCCCTCATGAGCCACTGGCCTAGCAAGATTGAGGCGATGGCCCAGCGCTGCATCGATGAAGACGTGCGCATGGTGACCGGCATGCCCAGCTGGGCCCTGGTCCTCTTCGAGCGAGTGATGGCGATGGCCCGCGAGAAGGGCCGCCGCGTCGACACGATCCGCGATGTGTGGCCCAACATGCACGTCTTTGTGCACGGCGGCGTCAAGTTCGCCCCGTTCACCTCCCGAGTGCGTCAGGTCTACTCCGGTTCTGCCGACGGCGCGGACATTCCCACTCGCCTCGAGCTTTACCCCGCTTCCGAGGGCTTCATCGCCCTGCAGGACACCCCCGGCGAGCCCGGGCTGCGCCTCAACGTCGATCAGTTCAACTTCTTCGAGTTCGTCCCCTTCGAAGAGATCAACGACCCGGCGCCCCGAGCCTTTACCTGCGAGACCGTGGAGAAGGGCCAGCGGTACGTCGTCGTACTCTCCACCTGCGCCGGTCTGTGGCGATATGTACTGGGCGATGTCGTCGAGTTCGACACCATCCCCGACAAGCGTCCCAGCGTTGGCGGCGGTGGGGGCGACGGTCCCTGCCGCCTGCGCATCGTCGGACGCCACCGCCACTTCATCAACGCTTTCGGCGAGAATCTCATCGTCGAGCACATCGAGAACGCCGTCGCCGACGCCGCGAAGGCCGCCGGTGTCGTCGTTGGCGAGTTCACCGCCGCCCCGGTCTATCCCTCCGGCGAACGCCGCGCGGGCCTTGAACTCGCCGTTGAAGTCGCTTCAGGCGGTGAGAGAGTCGCCGAGTTCGGCCGCGTCTTTGATGAGTCCTTGAAGCGCCAGAACGTCGATTACACCACCAAGCGCACCGATGGCGTGGGCATGACCGAACCGACGATCACTCTTCTCTCGATAGGCACATTCCACCGTTGGCTGGAGAGCCGGGGAAAGCTGGGCGGCCAGCACAAGTGCCCCCGCTGCGCCAACGGACGGGAAATCATCGAAGCCATCCGCGAGTTCGGCGCTGCCCGTCCCTGAACGGCACCAGACTCCTGTAACCGCAGCTTGTCCCGGGCATCCAAGCGGGCATGAAGATCACTGCCGAGGCGGTCGCCGCGGACACAACCTGTCCCGGCGGTTCTGAAAACGGAACCAACACCTGCTCCCGGGTCGCCGCCGCGGCGGCCGCGCTCCTCCGGCAGTGCGAGTCCTTCATCCGTCAGGTCCCCGATTCCGCATTCGCCAGCGAATCCGCCCTGATCCGTGGAGGCACTTTGGGCAAGCACCTCCGCCATGTTCTCGACCACTTCGCCGCTGTTCTCTGGTGGGGCGAAGTCGAGGGACCGATCAGTTACGACCGCCGCGAGCGCAACGTCGCCATGGAGACCCACCGTGACGCCGCGATCGCGGCCGTTCTCTCTCTGGTCTCCCGGCTCAACGCGGTCAGCCGTCTCCCTGGCGGCACCTCCGTACGCGTGCTCGCCATGATCTCCGCCGACGGCGAAGAAGCCGAACTCGATTCCACCCTCGCCCGCGAACTCGCCTTTGCCACCCACCATGCCATCCACCACGCTGCCATGATGAAGGCCATCGCCGCAGAGTTCGGAGTCCACGCAGAGCCCTCTTTCGGCAAGGCCCCGGCCACCATGAACTTTGAGCACGCCCACTGAGCCGCGGCGTTCATGTGCACCGTCTCGATCATCCCCATCCGCAACAACGACCGCCGCGGCGTGCGCGTCGTGTTCAACCGCGATGAGCAGCGCGATCGCCCCCCCGCCGCGCCCCCGCGCTGGCGGGACGTCCCAGTCGCGGGGCTCTCCCTCCGCGCCATCTGGCCCGCTGATACCCACGCCGGCGGCACCTGGATCGCAGCGGCCGAATCCGGCCTCATCCTGGCGCTCGTCAATCGCAACCTGGATAGCCGTCCGAAACTGCCCGACGGGCTGATCTCGCGCGGAAGGATCATCCCCGCGTTGATCACCGCACCGACGGCCCACGCCGCGATCAACGCGATCTCGTCGCTGAACATCGACAGCTTCGCACCCTTCCGGCTGCTTGCTCTGCACCCCCGCGGCGGCGAAGTTCTCGAGGCGTCATGGGACCGTCATCGGCTCTCAGTTCTCACGCATGACGGGCCGCCGCTCTGTATAGCCAGTTCCGGGCTCGGCGATTCGCTCGTGCAGGAACGGGTTCGCCTTTTCAAGGAAACAGTGGGGGCCCTCGCTGGCCCGGTCTATCAGGACCGCTTCCACGCGCACGTTTGGCCGTCCAGGCCTCACGTGAGCGTCTTGATGACCCGTGAAGATGCCAGAACGGTTTCGGTCACGACGCTGCAAGCCGTCGATGAGGAAGATGGCGTTCGGATATGCATGGCGTACCGCGCCGTGCCCGACGATGTGCAACCACGGGTGCGTACCGCGGTGTAAGAGGTTGAACTCCGTGACGTACTGTTGCGGAGTGGTCCGGGCGGGAGGGCCGCTCGCAGATCTCCGATCCCGCCGCGAATGAAAGTGCGGTAGCCCCGGTGCAGTCAACCTCATGCGACTCCTCACACGCCGCATCCATCGCGCCTTCCCAGAACTCGATCGGTACGACGATGAGCAGTGCGCGCGTTTTATCCGCGCCGCCCGCCGCGGCGTGCGCCGCCGACTCTGGGTCACATTTCTCGTTGTCTTTGCAGGAGTTTTTGCCTTCGCACTCTCCGGCGTCGCGTGGATGCAAGTGAGCCGCCCCGAAGACTGGGCGCAGCCGACTCCTTGGGCGAAGTACATCTTGCTATTGCTGCTCACGCTCCCGGTTGCCGCGGCGGGGCCCGTCACCGCGTATCTCACCCGTGACTGGCTGCTTCGCCGCCGCATCCGCTACATCCTCCGCGCCCGCGGTCAGTGCATGAACTGCCACTACGGACTCATCGGACTGCCCGTTGGCGCCGAGAGCGAAATCACCTGCCCGGAATGTCAGACCATCTGCTACGTCGATCCATCGCTGGGGGAACTCGTACTGGATGAGAGCGGCAAGCCTCGGTATCAGCCCAACGAGAAAATGCTCGGCAAATCCCGCCTGCTCACGCCTGCCCGCTCCGCGTGGCTCAAACGGTGGTCTCTCCGTGCCGCGCTCCTGTTCATGATCACCGCCCCGGTCGGTTGGGGCGGCTACGAGCTTTGGCTCCGCCTCCAGGCCGCCGCCGCCAGCGCCGCCCGCCCGCTGGCCGCCGGTCTCCTCGCCCACGTCGAATCTGTACAGCCCAAAGGTGTTCGGCCCCAGGATGGCGACGCGTGGCTTCGCTTCAGCGACGTCCGTATGGCTATCTATGAGGCCGACACCGCCTATTTCACCGCAAACGGTCTCGCTACCTCCGGCAACGATCGATTGGTGCCCGAGTTCACGCTCGTGGGTGAGCAACCCAACGTGGACTCTCCCCGCGCGAGCCAGGAACGCAAGCAGGAAGCCCTCGCGCGCCGACTGATCGATTATTACCGCGAGCACGGCGTCTACGAGAAGATGGACCAGATGGCCGCGTCGCCGTGGACCGTCCGCCCCATCGATATTCCCGCGTCAAAGCCGGCGATGGAACTGCTTCTTCCCGAACTCGGTCAGGTCAGGCAACTGGCACGCATCAACGCCGCGCGCATGGTGATCGCCTTGGAGCGGTCCGACAAGATGGAATTCTGCCGCGCTTTGGACACCATGATGGCGTCCGCCCGCATGCTCCGCCCACAACCGACGCTCATCGACGCAAACGTCGCTCGCTCTATCGAAACTCTCGCGTTCAGCCGTATGCGGCGAGCACTCGCCACCCACATAACTTCCGAATGGCTGGACGGCATTGACGAGGTGCTCGCCCGCCAGACTTCCAACATCGGGCTTGAGCACGCTGTCGAGGGAGAGCGATTGCTCGCGATGGACAACTTGGGCTGGATATTCGCCGATCCGGACCGTGTCCGCTTCGGCGCCTTCTCGCCAGCGCTCCGCCGTGACCTCGGCGTCGGTTCGCAAGAGGGATTGTCCTTTAAGCGGCTCGGTACGTTTTCAGAGAATAAAGATGCGGTGAACCGCGAGTTCGACGCAACGATTGTCGCGTTGAAGTTGCCTCGTGCTCAACGCGTCGCTCTGGGCGCTGTGCGCCGTCCCGCGTTGCTTTTGCTCGACGATCTGCTCCCCGCGCTCGATCGGTATGCCAATTTGAATGACCAGATCTTGCTTGAACGCGCCGGAGTTGAGACCATGCTCGCTCTCGAACGTTACCGGCTTCGCCACGGTCGCTTCCCCGAAGCGCTCGCGGAACTGACCCCAGGACTGCTGCCCTCCGCTCCCATTGATCCCTGGTCCGGCAAAGTGCTCGGCTACAAGTGCATCGACCCCTCCAAGGACCCTTACGGTCGCGGGTATCTCCTCTGGTCGGTCGGAGCCGACGGACAGGACAACGACGGCAGGGAGCCGGAGCTCAAGAATCGCTTTGATATACTGATGGGAAAGGTGAAGCACACGACAGGCGTTGACTTTGTCCTCAACGTACACGACTGGTAACTCCCCAGCCCCCCTCCGCCAAGTCGTATACTCGCCCGATGCCCATCTCGCGCCGAACCGTGCTTGTTGCCGCCGCCGGTGTCGTCACTCCCGCCATCGCCGAACTCGAGCCCCCGGCACCCGCCCCCGAATCGGTCTCTCCATCGGATCTTGTCACCGTTCACCGCGGCACTCTTCCAATCATTATTTCCGCACCCCACGGCGGCGGCGCCAAGCCCTCCGGAGGTGTGGCCCGAACAAAGCAGAATCAAACCGCCGGTCAGTCCCAGTTCGTCACCGTGATGGACACCGGCACCGCCGAACTCGCCAGCCTCCTCGCCGTCATCCTCACCCGTGCCCTGGGCGCCAAGCCCCACCTGATCGTGGCCGACTTCCACCGCCGCTATGCCGATCCCAACCGAGCCCCGGACCTCGCCTCCCAGGACCCTGTCGGCGCACATCAGTACGCCGCGTTCCACAAGGCCCTCCGTGCCGGCGTCGATGACATTCGGGCCGCCCACGGCCGAGGCCTGTTGATCGACATCCACGGCCAGAAACGCGAACCCAACGCCATCGTCCGCGGCACGCGAAACGGCGAAACCGTCCGCGCCCTCCTGAAGACGCACGGCGACGAGGCCCTCACCGGTCCCAAGAGCATCCTCGGCGCGCTCGCGGCCGCCGGTTGCCGCATTCTCCCTCCCAATGACGGCCCGCAGGAACCGCTCGCCCACGAGGACCTGTTCGACGGCGGATACATCGTATCCGAATACGGCAGCCACAACGCGCACGGCATCGACGCGATCCAACTCGAGTTCGGCACCGAGTTCCGCGCCCCCGACCGCCTCGTCAAGACCGCACGCGATCTGGCCACCGCCGTGGCTTGCTTCGCCAGGGCCTACCTCGGATTGGCCGATCCGCCCCCGGCAGATGAAGAGAACCGGATCGATCCGTAAGGCTCAACCACCCGCACGCCGCTTCCGTCGCGGCCCGCGGGTCTTGCAGATCCGTTCCATCGCCGCCAACGTCTCGGCGGAGACATGGTGTTCGATCCCTTCGGCATCGCGCTGCGCGTTCGTGAGCCCCACGCCCAGCCACAACAGGAAGTCCAGCACCACCAGGTGCCGCCGCCGTGCTTCATCCGCCAGTTTCTTCCCCCGCGTCGTCAGAAAAATCGAGCGGTACGGCCGCGTCGATAGCAACTCCTCCCGCTGCAACCTCGCCACCGTCCGGACCACCGTCACGTGCGACACCCCCAACAGTCGCGCCAGGTCCGTCACCCTCGCTTCCCCGTACGCTTCGATCAGGTCCGCCACCGCCTCCGCGTAGTCCTGTGCGGTCTCCGCGGCGTGGTCCTCACGCGTTCGGCGATGCGTGTCCGCCGAAGCGGGTGTGACCGTGGCTTTGGGGCGGCTTGCCATGACCCCGGAAGGTAGGCACGCCGCGACTCCTTGGCCCTCCCAAAAATTGGGTAAATGCTACAGTCAGAAGCCCCGGCGTGAGTTTGTAGCACGGGCTACACTTGCGGGACCGGATCCGAAGGGGTCCGGCCGGAGACAGCAATGCGAACACGACTCAACGCCATCCTCGGCCTGTGGTTGCTCCTTATCGCAGCGATGTCCACCGCCTGCAAGAAGGCCCCCGACTCCAAGCCTCAGCCCAAGGGCCTCTATGTCGTCTGCACCATCGGCATGATCGCCGACGTCGCCGCCAACATCGCCGGCGATCGCGCCCGCGTCGCAGCCATAATGGGCGAGGGCGTCGACCCGCACCTCTACAAGTCCTCCCCCGGCGACATCCGCATGATGGAAGACGCCGACCTCATCCTCTACAACGGCCTGCACCTGGAAGGCAAGATGGGTGATGTGCTCGGCGAACTCGGCAAGCGCAAGCGAGTGGTCGCTGTCTGCGACAAGATCGAACATTCCCTGCTTCGCACCCCCGAGCAGTTCCACGGCGCCCCCGACCCCCACGTCTGGTTCGACGTGACCATGTGGATGCAGGCCGCCGATCGCATCCGGGAAGCCCTCACGCAAGCCGACCCCGCCGGCGCCGCCGATTACCAGCGCCGCGCCACCGACTACGCCGCACGCCTCCGCGAACTGCACGAACAGACTCTCCGCGACATCGCCACCATCCCGCAGGGCGGCCGCGTCCTCGTCACCGCCCACGACGCTTTCGGCTACTTCGGCCGCGCCTACAGCATCGAGGTCCGCGCCATCCAGGGCATCAGCACCGAAAGCGAGGCCAGCCTCAAGGACATGAACGATCTCGTGGATATGCTCGTCGCACGCAAGATCAAAGCAGTCTTTGTCGAGAGCAGCGTTCCACGCAAGACCATCGACGCCCTGGTCGAGGGCGCCAAGTCTCGCGGCCACGATGTCAAAGTCGGCGGCCAGTTGTTCAGCGACGCCATGGGAAAAGCCGGAACCCCCGCCGGTACCTACATCGGCATGGTGCAGGCCAACGTCAAAACGATCGTGGAGGCCCTGAAATGACCGTCGCCCAAGCCACCGAGACCGCGGTCGAAGTCCACGATGTCACCGTCGCGTACCACCGCAAGCCCGTGCTCTGGGATGTCGACGTGCTTCTGCCCGCCGGTCACCTTATCGCCATCGTCGGGCCCAACGGCGCCGGCAAGAGCACGCTCCTGAAGGCGATCCTCGGACTCGTCCCCCTGGCCAGCGGCAAGGTCGAGATCTTCGGTCGCCCGTTGCGCAAGGCCCGCAGCCTCGTCGGCTACGTTCCGCAGCGCGAAAGTGTCGACTGGGATTTTCCCATCGATGCACTGGGAGTCGCACTGATGGGCCGATACGGACGGCTCGGCTGGGTCCGCCGCCCCGGCAAGGCCGACCGTGAAGCCGCGCTCACATCCCTGGCCAAGGTCGGCATGGCCGATTACGCCGACCGCCAGATCAGCCGTCTCTCCGGAGGCCAGCAGCAAAGGGTCTTTCTCGCCCGCGCCCTGGCTCAGGACGCCACGCTTTATTTGATGGACGAACCGTTCGCCGGAGTTGACGCCGCGACCGAACGAGCCATTGTCGATGTTCTCCGCGAACTGCGTGAGCAGGGCAAGACGGTCATCGCGGTTCACCACGACCTCCAGACTGTCCCGGAGTACTTCGATCACGTGATGCTTCTCAACATGCGGCTGGTCGCCAGCGGCGCGGTGCAGGATGTCTTCACCCGCGAGAACCTCCACAAGACCTACGGCGGCCGCCTCACCGTGCTCGAAGAAGCCGCCGAGGCCCTCCGCCGCGTTTAGCACAATGCCATGTCCGACCTCCTCCGCCTCATCACTCTGCAAGACGCCAACACCCGCGTGGTGTTGCTCGGCGCTGCCTTGCTCGGGCTCGCGGCGGGCGTCGTCGGGACCTTCGCCGTGCTCCGCCGCCGCGCCCTGGTGGGCGACGCCATGGCCCACGCCGCGCTCCCCGGCGTCTGCCTCGCGTACTTCGTAGTGGGGGAGCGCAACTTCGCCGCATTCCTCATCGGCGCCTTCATCGCCGGCCTCATCGGCGCCGGCTGCATCGTCCTCATCCGTGCCCACACCCGCATCAAGGAAGACGCCGCCATCGGCATCGTCCTTGCATCGTTCTTTGGCCTTGGAATCTCCCTTTCCTCGGCGATCCAGCAGCAACCCTCCGGCAATCGTGCGGGCCTGGACACTTTTATCTTCGGCAAGGCCGCCTCCATGGTCCGCTCCGATGTCGTCTTCATCGGCGTCTGCGCCGCGGCGATTGTCGCCATCGTCGCCGTGCTCGCCCGCGAACTGGGCTCCCTCTGCTTTGACCGCGGCTTCTCCGCCTCCATCGGCCGCCCCGTAGTCTGGCTCGATTTCCTCCTCATGGGCCTCATCTGCCTGTGCGCCGTCATCGGTCTCCCCGCCGCCGGCGTGGTAATGACCGCCGCGATGCTCACAGTCCCCGCCGCGGCAGCCCGATTCTGGACCGATCACCTCCGCATCATGCTCGTCCTTTCTGGGGTCTTCGGCATCGTCAGCGGCGTTGTCGGTGTCGGCATCAGCGCGCTGCGCCCGGGCCTTGCCGCGGGCCCCCTCGTCGTTCTCGTCGCTGGCGTGATCTTCGTAGTCTCGCTCATCGCCGCCCCGCGTCGAGGCGTCGCCGCCGCCTGGTGGCGTCGCCGGTCGCTCCGCCGTCGCGTACTGCTCCAGAATCTGCTCCGCGCCATGCACGAACTGCTCGAAGGTTCCTCGCCGCGCGATCTGCGAGAGAGCGAACTGCTCGCCAAGCGAGCCTGGACCACCACGCAACTGACCACCGCCCTCCGCCGCGCAAGCCGCATGGGTCTCGCGCAGCCTGGCGACCACCCGCACGCTTGGCGGCTCACCCCCGCGGGAGTCACCGAGGCCGCTTCGGTGACCCGCGCGCACCGCCTCTGGGAGCTCTTCCTCATCGAACAAGCCGAAATCGCCGCCGATCACGTCGATCGCGACGCCGACCAGATCGAGCATGTCCTTCCGCACGATGTCATCGCCGCGCTGGAAGCCCGTCTCGTTGCCCAGGGCCGACTTCCCGCCTCGCCGCACGCGATCCCGGTGGTCGGCAGCGGAGGGCCCCACGCATGATGCTGCACGAAGGCGAATGGTGGACGCTACTCGCCGCGGTGCTCTGCGGCATCGCCTGCGCCGTCCCCGGTTGCTTCCTGGTGCTCCGAAAGATGTCGATGCTGGGTGACGCGATCTCCCACGCGATCCTTCCCGGCCTCGCCGCGGCGTTCCTCCTCACCGGCACCCGCGACCTGCTCCCCATGCTCATCGGCGCTGGCATCGCCGGCCTCGCCACCGCCGTGCTCTCCGCCTGGATTACCCGCATGGGCAACGTGCCCGAAGACGCCGCCATGGGCGTTGTCTTCTCCACGCTCTTCGCTCTGGGCGTGATCATGATCTCCCTCGCCGCCCGCAACGTCGATCTCGATCCGGGCTGCGTGCTGTACGGCGAGATCGCCATGACCCCGTTCACCCGGGTCGAACTATTCGGCGCGTCCATCCCTCGCGCCGTGATCATCCTTGGATCCGCCGCGATCATCAACAGCATGCTCGCCGCCGTTTTCTTCAAGGAACTCAAACTCGCGAGCTTCGACGGCGCACTCGCGACCTCACTGGGCTTCTCCGCCGCGCTCATTCACTACTGCCTGATGGGTGTCGTCGCGTCCACCACCGTGGTGAGCTTTGAATCCGTCGGCTCCGTGCTCGTGGTCGCCATGCTCATCGGCCCCGCGGCGTCGGCCCACATGCTCACCGACCGCCTCAGCCGCATGCTCTGGCTCTCGGTCATCCTGGCTGCGCTGGCCGCGGGCGCCGGCTACCTCGCCGCCCTCTATTGGAACGTCGCCGCCGCGGGAATGATGAGCGTCGCCGTTGGCGTCGAGTTCGCCCTCTGCGTGTTTCTCGCGCCCCGCGAAGGTGTGGTCGCCAAACTCGTCAGGCGTTTGCGCCTTTCGCAGCGCATCGCCCGCGAAGACGCCTTGGGCATGCTCTTCCGTTCCGGCGAAGTCCGCCCCGGCTCCGCGCTTCCCGCGGGCACGGTTCGCGGCGGCATCGGCGGCGGATTGCGGGCGCGCCTCGCTGTCTGGGGCCTCTCCCGCTCCAAGCGAGTGAGTTCGCACGCCGACGGCATGCGCCTCACCGCCGCCGGCGAGAGCGATGCCCGCAAGCTCGTTCGTTCCCACCGCCTGTGGGAGAGCTTCCTGGCCAAGTACCTCGGCCTGCCCATAGACCACGTGCACGAGCCCAGCGAGCGCATGGAGCACTACATCACTCCCGAACTTCGAGAGGGCATCAACGCCGAACTGCGGACCGGTCTGGACCCTCAGGGCAAGCGCATCCCTGAAGAAGGCGAGTAATCCTTTGGCCTCACGCCAGCCCCCGCAGCATCTCCGCCAACGCGGTCGCCGTGCGCCAGTTCCGCACCGTGCTCACCGTCCGCAGCGTTGAATCAAAGTACGCGTTGGTCAGCTTGCTCTTCGCCACCCCGTTGGGTAGGTGCAGATAGAACTCGCGGCCGATGACGGCAAAACGATCTCCCGGCGATCGTTGCGGATCGAGCGCCGCGACGCATTGCTTCGAGGGCGTGTCCGCCAGAAGCCCAAGGTAGAGAGCCTCCGGATCCGCCCCGGCTGCAAGAAACGGATTGGCCGCCATCGCCGCTTCGAATTCGTTCGCGTTTCGCGTCACGACCGGAATCGACAGCCCCAACTTGGTTTGGATGGCCGACGTCACCGCCTTCGCAACGCCCGCCGCGGTCGTCGCGTCCGCCGCATACACCACGTTCCCGCTCTGGATATACGTGCGCACATCGCTCGCCCCTGCGCTCGCAAAGATCGCCGACAGGTCCTTCATCGCGATCCGGTTCTTCCCGCCCACGTTGATGCCCCGCAACAGTGCAACGTACGCCGCACGCCCCCGTGGCGACGTCGAAGCGAGTTGTCGCGTCGCATCTCTCTTGGCCATCGCCCAGCGTATGTCCCTCCAGTCACCGCCCGCACGTGTGAAACAAAAAACCGCCCCTGCGGCAGGGGCGGTTCGGAGTCATGCTGGTTGGCCGCGATTTACCGAGCGGTCGTCTTGCGGCGCTGCGGAGCCGCCACGAAGTTCGGCGTGCCCGCGCCCTTCTCGAACAGCTCCGCGAACTTGAATCCCTTGCGGCCCTTCCACGCGCCCCGATGGAACGCGTCGCTCGCCAGGATCGGGAACAGCGCCGAAAGTTCGCCGAACACCATCTGCTCGTGAACCACGTCCACCTTGCCCCAGGAGCACGCCTCGCGGAGCGTCGAGCCCGAGAGCGCTCCGTCGCGGCTGTCCGCCACGGTCATCTGCACGGCGTACTTGTGCATACCGATGTCGCCGCGGGCCTTGCCGCCCTTGCGTTCGTTCAGCAGCTCAGCCGCCACCACGATGTCCTGTGCGAAGTTCTTGGGCACGCCGCCGCCGAGCATCAGCAGGCCGGTGTCCTTGCACGCCAGCTTGATGTCCGTCAACTCGCGGAAGTCCTTGCCGCTGTCGAACGCCACCTGCCCGCGGCCTTCCTCGATGGCTTCGGTCTGCTGCAGCACGATGCCGAAGCCCGCCGAGCAGTCGCTGAAGGCGGGCACGAAGATCGGCACCTTCTTGAGGTGGCACGTCTTGACAATGCTCTCGTTCTTCGCGTGGTTCTTGGCGAGGTACGCGCCCATCGCGTCGATGAACTCGCGTGAGGAGTAGGCGCCGGGCTCGAACATGTTGAAGATCTTGTGCGTCGCTTCGTCGCACGCGCGGAGATCGTCCTCGTCGATGTACGTGTCGTAGATGCGGTCGATCATCCAGTTGCGCAGCGTCATGTCGTCCACCGGGGGCGCCTCGGGGCTGCCGGGGGCGATGTAGTGCTTGAAGCCCAGGCCCTCGAAGAAGTCCTGGTCCACGATGTTCGCGCCGGTGGAGACGATCGCGTCCACCATGTTGTTCTCGATCAGGGTCACGATCGCCTTCTTCAGGCCCGCGCTGATCAGCGAGCCCGCCAGGGTCAGGATCACCGCGCACTCCTTGTCGCGGAGCATCATCGAGTAGATGTCCGCCGCGTTCGCCAGCGTGCGGCTGCTATACGCCATCTTGCGGTACGAATCGACGATCGGCCGGGCGTCGAACGCCGTGATGTCGACGTGCTTGATGGGGTTGCTGAGAAGTTCCTTCTTGGTCCAGTTCTGCGGCATGGAAATAGCTCCGAAATCTCGCCGCGTCCCGCGGCGATGCCGGTGTGGTGGGCCAACCCCCCTGGCCTTGATGGTGATCGGGCTCGCCGGGGGTGACGGCGAACTCGGAATAATAGCAAGGCCGACCGCCGCCCGGACTCTCGCAAGCCCCCGCTCAACGCCGAAAATCGCGTCTAAACCGCCGCAGATTCCGTCCGCGGCGTGCTTCCGCTGCCGATGGTCACTACCATCGAGACCCTCACCCTTTCAGGAACATATTCGCATGGAAGCCGGCATCGTCGGACTGCCCAACGTGGGCAAAAGCACGCTCTTCAACGCCCTGACGCGGGCCAACATTCTCGCGGCGAACTACCCGTTCGCCACGATCGAGCCCAACGTCGGCGTCGTGCCGGTGCCCGAGCCCCGATTGGAGATCATCCAGTCGTTCATCAAGACCCAGAAGGTCATCCCCGCGCTGCTGCGGCTGGTTGACATCGCGGGCATCGTCAAGGGCGCTTCTCAAGGCGAAGGACTCGGCAACAAGTTCCTCAGCCACATCCGCGAAGTCGACGCGATTCTCCAGGTGGTCCGCTGCTTTACCAAGGCACCGGGCGGTGAGGACATCATCCACGTCTCCGGCACCGTCGATCCCATCCGTGACATCGAGATCATCAACACCGAACTCATCCTCGCCGACCTCGAGACGGTCGACGGAACGTACACCAAGTCCGAGCGTGCGGCCAAGAGCGGTGAGAAGGAGACCATCGCCCGCTGGGAAGCTCTTAAGAAGCTCAAGCCTCACCTCGAGTCCGGAAAGCCCGCGCGGACCTGCAAGATCGACGACCCCGAACAGCAGAAGGCCGCCAAGATGCTCGGCCTCATCACCGCAAAGAAGGTTCTGTACGTGATGAACGTCGATGAGGAAGACCTCAAGGGCCAGAGCCCGATGTGCCAGAAGGTCCGCGAGCACGCGGACAAGGAAGGCAGCGAGGTCGTGCCCGTGTGCGCCAAGATCGAGAGTGAACTCTCGCAGATGTCCCCCGCCGAACAGAAGGAGATGCTCGAGGCTCTCGGCATGACCGAGCCGGCCCTCGACGCCGTCGCCCACGCCGCGTACCACCTGCTCGGCCTCCAGTCGTACTTCACCGCTGGTGAGAAAGAAGTCCGCGCCTGGACCATCCACAAGGGCTTCACCGCTCCCCAGGCCGCGGGCGTCATCCATACCGACTTTGAACGCGGCTTTATCCGGGCGGAAATTTACTCGGTGCCCGACCTGCAGAAGTACAAGGCCGAGAAGGCGATCAAGGAAGCCGGAAAAATGCGCATCGAAGGCAAGGACTACGTGATGCAGGACGGCGATGTCTGTCACTTCCTCTTTAATGTGTGACGCGGAGGTGGGCGCGGGATGACCGGATCATCATCGCTCGCCGCCGCGGAGCAGGCCCGGGTCGCGGGCGACCTCGTCCGCGCCGAAGCGATTCTGCGTGCCCATGTGCGGCGCAAACCCGGTGACGCGCAGGCATACTCCCAGTTGGGCGTGATTCTCCTGCAGGCCGGCAAGGTGGACCAGGCCGAACTCATGCTCCGCCGTGCCATAAGCCTGGCACCCGCAGATCCCGGATATGGGGGTGTGCTCGCGGCCTCCCTCCTCGCCCGGGGGCGCCTCGCCGAAGCCCTGACGCTCCTTGATCGCGTCCCCGCAGGCCACCCGCACGCGGAGACCGCTCTTTTCAATCGCGCCGTCGCGCTCGACGGCCTCAACAGGCTGACTGAGGCTCGCGATCAGTACCGGGCTCTCATCGATCGCTTCGGCAACGACTCGCGCTACGTGCTCGGGCTCAACGATGTTCGGTTCCGTCTCGGCGAAGTCGCCGAGGCCTGCGAGGGACTCCGCGCGTGCCTTCGGTCCGCTCCCGGCGACCGCGCGGTGCTCTCCTTGCTGTGCATGATGAGTCTGTACGACGATGTCTCGCCCGCCGAACGCACGCTCGGCTACCACATGGCCGCGGCAAGGGCCACCGCGGACTTTGACCTCCAGGGCGTCAAGCCCCGTTCACCCCACGAACTCAAGTGGTTCGACCCCGATCCCTCCCGGCGTCTGCGGGTCGGGTTCATTTCCCCCGATCTTCGCGACCATGCCGTAGCGAGATTCCTGGAGCCGCTGCTCTCGCACCTGGATCGCGCCCGTGTTGAACTGTTTTGTTATTCCTGCTTCGGCAGCGGCGATCGTGTGTCGCGATCGATGCGCCAGCAGGTGGGCGAAGATCATTGGCGAGACCTCTGGAGACTCGACTCCCACACCGCCGCGGCGGCTGTCGAAGCCGATCAGCTCGATGTGCTGGTTGAACTTGGGGGCTTGAGCGCACTGTCCCGAATCGATGTACTTTCGCGACGTCTCGCCCCGTTGCAGGTGAGCGCCATCGGCTACCCGCACGCCACGTGCTTCGCCTCCATAGATGGCTGGATCGTCGATTCTGTCACCAACCCTTCCGATGTTCCATCGCCGATCAGGCCGACCTCCACGCTCGCGTCCGCGCAGGAACTCTGGCGGCTGGACCCCTGCTGCCTGTGCTATCAGCCCCCAATGAACGCGCCCGACCTTGCGCCCCGCGTGCCGGGAGGTCCGATCCGCTTCGGTTCTTTCAACAACATCTGCAAGTGGTCGCCCATGTGCGTTGGGTTGTGGGCCGATGTGCTGCGGTCGGTGCCCGATTCCGTCATGGTCTTGAAGGCCGCCGCGTTCGCGTACCCCGAGGTGCGTGAACGCACCCTTGTTCGCTTTGCCGGCCGCGGCATACCGGCGCACCGTGTTGAACTCCTGGACCACGCCCCGACCGGATCGGACCATTTGCTCTGCTATTCGCGGATCGATATCGCCCTGGATACCTTCCCGTACCAGGGTGTCACGACCACGTGCGAGGCGCTGCTCATGGGGGTGCCCGTCGTCACGCTCGCGGGAGATTCGCACGTCTCCCGGATCGGCGCATCGCTCCTCCACGCCGCGGGCCTTGGGGAGTACGTCGCCGCCAACGCGGCGGAATACGCCGCGATCGCCGTATCGCTCGCGACTGACGCGACTCGCCTGCGTGAACTCCATAGTTCACTGCGTTCACGGCTGTTGTCGTCACGCCTGTGCGATGCTCCTGGGTACTCGCGGCGTTGGGAGAGGTTGATCCGTGATCGCTGGCGGACGCTCTGCGCGGCTCAGACCTGAGGCGCGATCGCGCCGGTGATCTTGAGCGCTCGGTTCCCGTGGAACTGCCCGATCTGCGCCGAGAACTTGTGTTCACCCTCGACGCACACCGCGATGGGCTTCGTCGCGGCCGTCTCGGTCACGATCAGGTCGCCCTTGGAAAGTTGCAGCAGATCACGGAGCGTGATCGTCGTGCGGGCCAGAATCCCCGCCACCTCGAGCGGCGCACGCGACAGACCCTTGGTGATCCGACTCTGCGTCTGTTCGCTCCGTTGGTTTTTGTTCGCCGCGAACCACGACTGGCTGCTCAACTGCTCCATGACCGGTTCGATCACGTTGTACGGGATGCACAGGTTCATCGTGCCCGCGCGGCTCGCGAGCTTCAGCTCGAACGATACCACGACCACGACTTCGTTGGGCGGAACGATCTGCACCAGTTGCGGGTTGCTCTCCGTCGCAGAAACGGAGAACTTGAGCTCGCGGATGCTCTGCCACGCTTCAGACAGCGCGGCGAGCCCACGCTTGGTCACGTTGCTGATCAGCCGGTTCTCGATCAGCGTCAGCGGACGCTGCGGGATGAACAGGTCCTGGTTATTCCCCCCCAGCAGGCGGTCGATGATCGGGTAGATGATGAGCGGGCTGATCTCTAGGCACATCTGGCCCTCGAGGCCGTCCGTGTCCACGAGGTTGAACGACGTCGGGTTCGGCAGGCCGCTGGTGAACTCCGAGTACGTCATCTGTTCGCACGCCGCGACTTTGACCTCGACGATCGTGCGAAGAAACCCCGAGAGGGCCGCGCCGAAGTTGCGTGCGAACGACTCGTGCAGCGTGTGCAACGCGCGCATCTGGTCCTTGCTGACGCGTTCGGGACGCTTGAAGTCGTACGCCTTGACCTCCGGCGGTGCTTCCTCGCGCGGACGCTGTGTGAACACCATCGCCGACATCGCGTCGGTCGGGCGAACATCCCCGGTTTCGACGGCCTGCAGCAGGGCGTCGATCGAACTTTGGTCGAGCATGTCGGGCATAACGCAGCGATCCCCGATGCGGACAAGGAGCCGCATCGGGGATCGCTATCGGCGTCGCGCCGTGATCCGCTTGATTCACGCCGTCACCTCCGACGGGTGCTTTTCCCCGCCGTCGGGGAGACTCAGAAGACGATCTGCGCCTGCAACCGGAAGGCGACCTGGTTGCCCGCGCTATCGGTCAGCAGGTCAAGCGAAGTACTCGGCGCCGGGACGATGGCCGTGCTCGACTCGGGATCGATGTACCATACCACGTCGCCGGTCAGTTTGAAGGCGTGGCTCTTGGGCGACACGTAGTACGTCAGGCCGGCGGTCACGGAGTTGAAATCGTCAGGTCCGTCGGTGTTGTCCGGCAGGATCACGTCGTACCTCGCGAACAGCTCGCACTGCTCGGTGACGAACAGACCGCCCTGCACCACCACTCCGAAGTCGTTGGTGTTCTCGCCCGCGTCCGGTTCGGTCTCTTGCCAGATGAACGCCGCGAACGCGTTCCAGCCGTCACCCTCGATGGAAACGTCCGCCGTCGCCTTGAGCAACTGCTTTTCCACGGCGCCGCCGCCCGTGTCGCCGTATGTCTCGTAGTCGATGCCCGCACCCAACAACCCGGCGTACCCCTGCCCGCGCCAAGAGGTGAAGTCATTAAACCGCTTGAAGTCGTCGCCCTTCCACATCCACTCGCCGCGGGCATTGATCGCGAAGTCGGCTTCCTTGGGTGAGTCGAACGACGTGTTGAGGGCATTCGATCCGTCTGTGATGTCCGCGCCGACGCGGAACTTCTCATTCTGCCAGCCGATTCCCATGCCCTGCGACCGGGTCATCGAGAAGATCGCGTTGGTCACCGAACGCTCGACGGTGAGCTGGAACGTGTCAGAAACCAACTCTTCCCGATTGAAGAAGGGCTTGTACTGGCCGAAACGGATGTACGCCTTGTTTTCAAATGTGTAGCGTCCCTCGGCGTCCAGAATTTGAGCCGTGCCGTCCTTGCCCGAGAGCTCCGTGAGGAAGTTGTAAGACAGTGCTTTGTCCCAGACGGTCCCGTCCAACTTGAGTCGGGCGCGCTGAATCTGGAATCCGCCGGTATAAGTGTCGTGGCTGCCGTCCGGTCGATCCTGTCGGAAGTTGCCCAGATACCGGGCTTGCAGGAACCCGCCCACGTTCAGAACGTTTGGGCCGCCGTCTGTCAGGGTGAACTTACCGTTCTTGTAGCCACTCGGTGAACCGTCGTCAGCGAGGCTCGTTCGGTTGGCGGCGTCGGCGACGAGTTCCGCGGCGTACGCCCGCGATGAATCAGTCTCCTGCGCGAAGGTGGAAGAGGCAAGAACGAGCGAGGGAACGGCGAGTGCCAATCTCTTCATGGTGCAGTTTCCTTTAAGGGCCGAATCGGAACGCGCCAAGAGTACTCGAAAGCGCCCGCGTTATCGAACCAGAATCCGTTAAAATCGCGTTCAGATTGCCTTCCCGAACTTCTCCGGGGAGGTTACACTTATACTTGGCCTTCGGGCACGGTTGAACGGGTCGGCTCGTCACCCCAGGAACTCGCAGCGCGTGTGTCGGATCAATCCATGGTCCACGGTGGTTGCAAGCGTCGGTAGCATGACGGCTGTTGCATGCGCCCAAGTTGCAGTTTTGGATCAGATCAGCCCGATGGATCCCACGGCACGGCAATCGGCTCTATTCACCCTATCGCCCGGACTTGTATGGCAACAACAGGTCAGAGGAGGAATCTCTGGTTACCTGAGTTCGGTGCAGATGACGCTTGGTGGAGCCGTGGGAAGTACTGTCACGGTCAAGGTTCGTCTGGGTGGCGCGTGGGCGACAGGGCCTGTCATTGCATCCCAGACCGTTCGAAAGTCGTTGACAGGTTACGAAACCCGGACCTTTGAGTTCCTGAATCCGACAATCGTGCTGGAAGTGACCGGCTACGGCTTGGAGTGCGTAGTGGTCGGCTCGTACGTCGGATCTCCCTCAGCCAATCACCCGCCTTTGTACCCGGAGCCGTTGTATTTTCAGGGATCGCGATTCCTGAACAACGGTTGGCGCATCGGCTTCCAGAGCTTTGTGCAACCCCATCCGCCGTGTGTGTCGGATTTTAATGAAGATGGCGGTGTCAACGGCGATGATGTTGCGGCGTTCCTCGTCGCGTGGGAGAGCGGAGACATCGTGGCGGATGTCGCGGATGACGGCGGCCTCGACGGACAGGACGTGTTGACGTTTTTCGAAGCGTGGGAGCGGTCCGCGTGCTGAAAGAAACGCCCGCGTTTGCCGTATTAGGTGCGTGATCGGACTTGGAGGTCGATTGAGTTGGACGGGGCGGTGCCTCCGAGGCGACCGTCGATTCGGTTGGTTGAATTGCATAGGCTTGGTCTCGTGGGTGGCGGTGTTTGTCGTTCTGTGTGCACACGTCGGCGGTCGTTCTGATCCGCCCGCGTGGTCGTTCGGTGCCGCTCGAGTTTCATAAAACCCTGTTTCGGAGGCTCCACGTGAGATTGAACCGCTCCATTCATCGTGTGTCCATACTTGCGCTGCTCGCCGCCGCGAGCGCCGCGGCGTACGCACAGCCCGCCAACAACGCATGTTCCGCGGCCACAGTTGTCGGCCCCGGCGTGTATACCGGTTCCACTTCGACCGCAACGAACGACGGCATCGCCGGTTGCATCGGCAGCGCCAGCAAGGACGTCTGGTTCAAGGTCGTCGCCGACCGCGACCTTCAGTTGGTCGTCACGGCCTGCGGAAGCGCGTTCGATACCGTGCTTTCCATCCACACCGGTTGCCCGGGCACCGCTTCCAACGCAATCGCCTGCAACGATGACTCGTGCGGCCTTCAGTCGCAGGTCTCCGTCACCGCGGTGACCGGACAGGAGTACTACATCCGCCTCGGCGGGTACGGCGTCAACGACGGGGGTAACTTCACCTTGAACGTGAGTTACGCAGAACCGCCGCCGCCTCCCACCCTCGGGCCCGATGTCTGGATCGAGGATCTCACCGATGTCGCCTACTACGCGACGTTGAACGGAATCTCGTCGTACGCCGTCGGCACCGACGCCTGCAACCAGGGCGACACGCCCGTCGAGTGGCAGGCCGACAACAACCGCCACCCGGTCATCGCTCAGAACCTCTTCCGTCTTGCCAACGGGCGCTTCGAGCAGCTCGGCCAGTCGTGGCTGAAGCACGGCTTTGCGAGCACTAACAGCGGCGCGTGCGGCACGTGCGTCCGCCCGCCCAACGGCGGCGCTCAGCTGGGCGTTAACTGCTCCGACGCCTACGGCGCGGGCCTGAACGGTTCGCAGGGCAACCTCGGTCCCCGTTCCCAGGTCAACGTCACCACCGGCGTCTATCCCTACCCGTACACCGCGCCCGCCTTCAGCGGCGAGATCATGCGGCGTATCCAGGTCCGGTCGACCGACGTGGCCCCCGCTTCAAACCCGGGCGCCCTGTACTTCGCCGAATGCCACTACGTCACTCAGGACGACGCTCAGTGGAACAACGGCCTCAACAACGCTTCCTACAAGCGAGTCTCTTTCGCGACTCCGACGGCCCCGGCATGGGCCGGCGCTACGCAGCGCCAGCACGCCGGCATCGAAGCCTGGCCCGCGAACGACACTGGCGTGACGCTCACTCCGTTTGACTATTCCGTCGCCAGCCCGCTCCCCGGTCGCGGCCCCATCACCGCTCGCTTCTGGGTCGGCGCCAAGACTACGGACAACGGCAACGGCACCTGGACATACGAGTACGCCATCGAGAACTTCAACTCCGACCACGCCGGCGGCTCGTTCTACGTGCCGTTGCCCGCCGGAGCGCACCTGACCAACATCGGCTTCCACGACGTCGACTCGCACTCAGGCGAGCCGTACGACAACACCGACTGGACCAGCGAAGTGACTCCCTTCGGCATCACCTTCAAGACCTTGACATACGCCCAGAACCAGAACGCCAACGCCTTGCGTTGGGGCACGCTGTACAACTTCCGTTTCACCGCCGACGTCGCGCCGGCCGCCGGCAACGTCAGCCTCGGCCTCTTCAAGCCGGGCGGACCCATCGCTCTGAACGGCCCCGCGCCGGCCCCCGCGCTCCGCGCGTGCGTCGGCGACTTCAATCACGACGGCGGTTGGGACGGCGCCGACATCGGCACATTCTTCCAGGCTTGGGAGGCGGGCGTTGAAGCCGCCGACACCAACGGCGACGGCAGCGTTGACGGCGCCGACGCAGAAGTCTTCTTCATCGCTTGGGAAGGCGGCCGCTGCAACTGATCGCGTAGTTCGTTGATCGATCTCACGAAGGGAGCACGCCGAGCGGTGTGCTCCCTTTTTTCATGCCTGAAGCCAGTCCCGCGCCACGGACGCCGCCAACTCGCCCAGCCGCGGCAGCGCAATCCGCGATTGCCGCCAGAGCGACAGCATGGACCTGATCGTGCCGGGCTTTCGCAGAATCACTGCCGCGAGGGGAAATGGTCTCGGCGAACCGAAGGCGTCGATCGCTCCGAGCAGGTCCGCGTTCAGTGCGTCCCGGGCTGTGTCGCAGATGACCCGCAGCCCGATGAACGCGGCGCCGTGACTCAACGCCCATGCACGCAGCCGCGAGTTCTCCATGTCCACGCAGTCGGCGCAGGTGGTTTCAAAGAGCTGCGCTTTGTGTTGGGCCGTTGAGATTGTTTCGTCGCTGGTGTGGATCCGCCCGATTCTAATGCCCAACCTTTCGCACCCTGCCTGCACGCGGGTATCAGTCGTATCGACGACCGCGTCTCCGGTGTTCAACGTCGGGTTCAATCCGCCAGCCAGGCCCGCGGCGATGACCAACGCCGGCGCGGCGGCGCCGAGCTCGTCCTTGGCGCCGATGCCAACGGCGCGGACGCTGATCTCCGAAGCGCCCGACGTTCTCAGCGCTCTCCTGATCGCGGCGGCCTCGTTGTGCATCGCGGTAAGGACCAGCACCCTGGGAGATTTGGGGCGGCTCGTCACGCGCGGTCGGTTCCGGGTGATGAGAGTGATTCGACCGCGACACGCGTCGCACGAACAAGCCCCGCGGCGAGTTGCGATGCGGCGCACGGTTGGATCGCGTCGAGCCATGCGCGGATGAGCGACAACTGCAGGCCGGCCGCGGCGCTGGCGACGATCCGTACCGGTACATTTGTCCCCAACGCGAGCCTTGCGGCGATCGCGTCCGTCAACGCCTCGTGCACCACCGATTGTGACGGGCCGTGGAGCAGCGCACGGGTGCGGGGTCTAAACTCGGCGAAATGCGCCAGCAGCGGTTCGATGCGGGCGGCGTCGCCGTGCGGCGTGGCCGCTTCGGCGAGCACTCCGAGCATCGGCGACATCGCGTGCACGAGCAGTTCGTCCTTGTTGCGGAAGTGCTCGTAGAACGTCGAGCGCCCGACATCGGCGCTGTCGATCACTTCCGCGACCTGCAGGTTCTCGTAGGGTCGCTCGAGCACGAGCGAGTTGAACGAATCGACGATCGCCCCTCGCGTCGCCTGCGTCCGTCGGTTGTTGGCTCGTTGTTTCATGCGTGGTGACTCTTGGGCGGACATTTTAGCCGCGGCGTCCGGAATCGCATGAATCCCTGCCGGAGGGGCTTGAGGCGGTCATTTACACCGAAGATACTCATGTACACACCGAGGAAACTCATGCACACATCAGACAACTCCCAACGCGCCTTTGGAATCGTGCTCCTGTCCGCCGCGGCGGTCATGGTGATCTTCATGGCGATGCACCCCACGTCGCACTCGCACGACCTGCCGGGGCTCATCGACGACCTCGCGAAGGACGCGGCGTTCAACGCTCTGGTTCACGGCGTGCTCATCTTCGCGCTGGGCGGCGTGCTGCTTGGGCTGATGGGGTTCGCGCACGCGCTTGGGTTCGGTCGTATCACGGTGCTCGCGGGATCTCTCGCCTTTGGGTTGGGGTGGGTGTGGCTGAGCGGCGCGGCGATCGTGAACGGGTTCATCGTTCCCTCGCTGATCCCCGCGGATCGGCCGGACCCGCAGGCGTTGGGCGAGAAACTGCGCCCGCTGCTGGCGCTCTGCCAGCAGGCCAACGGCGCTCTCTCGCGGGCGGGAGTGGTGGCGGCGAGCGTCGCGCTGCTGTTGTGGGGCATGAGCCTGATCCATCTCAAGAGGGGGCACATCGGGGTGGCGGTCACCGGCCTGGTGTGCGGCGCGGCGCCGCTTGCCCTGCTCGCTTCGGGTCATCTGCCGATGAACATCCACGGGATGGGTGGTTTCGTGCTGGCGCAAGGGATCTGGTGCGTGGTGGTGGGGGTGCAGATGGTCCGGGGAAGGGTTTGAGCCGGTGATCGGTTTGGACGCCCGAAGCGCGAGGTTGTGCCGCGAACCGAGATACCCTCGTACCACATGCCCGCACGCAAGAAGAAGAAAGCAACTTCCCGCAACAAGCCGCAGATCGACCTGGCCGCGATCCGGCAGCGGATCAACCAACTCGACGCGTCGCTCGTTCAACTGCTCAATGAACGCTCGTCGCTGGTGGTGAAGGTCGGCGAGTACAAGCGCAAGGCGGGGCTGCCCGTCTACACGCCGCACCGCGAGGCCGAGGTGCTCGAGAGAGCCCTCAAGGCCAATACGGGCCCGCTCCCCGATCGCACGCTCGAAGCGATCTACCGCGAGCTGATGTCGGGCAGCTTCGCGCTCCAGCAACCGCTGCGGATCGGGTTCCTCGGGCCCCCGGGGTCGTATTCGCATCTGGCCGCGCTGCGGCACTTCGGCGGGAGCGTTGAGCACGAGGACCTGCATGACATCGCGGGCGTGTTCACCGAGGTGCAGCGCGGGCACGTGAACTACGGGCTGGTGCCGATCGAGAACTCTACCGGCGGCGGCATTGTCGAGACGCTCGATGCGCTGCGTGACCTGGCGCACAAGGGGCGGGCGGAGGTCGTGGTGTGCGCCGAGGTTCAAGTGGAGGTTCGTCACTGTCTGCTGGCCAACTGCCCGCCTCGGAGCGTGAAGCGCATTCTTTCCAAGCCCGAGGTGTTCGAGCAGTGCCGCGTGTGGCTGGCGCGTCAGTACCCGAACGCCGAGCTGATCCCGACGCCGAGCAGCAGCCGCGCGGCGGAGATGGTCGCTGAAGAGAGCCGCAAGGCGCTGGCGGCGGCGCGCGTGCCGGAGTGCGCGGCGGTGGGCTCCGAGCTGGCGGGTCAGATCTACGGGCTCAATCCGATCTTCGTGGGCATCGAGGACAATCCGGGGAACATCACCCGGTTCTTCGTGATCTCGCGTCAGCGCGCGGAACGCACGGGAGACGACAAGACCACGGCAATGTTCAACACCGCCGACAAGCCCGGCGCGCTCGCCGAGGTGCTCAACGCGTTCCAGCGCGGAGGGATCAACCTCACGCACATCGAGAAGCGGCCGAGCGGCAGGCGCAACTGGACGTACACGTTCTTCGTGGATGCCCAGGGGCACCGCGACGATCCGACGGTGGCGGCGGTGATCGCGGAGGCGAGGCAGTACTGCCGCGAGCTGGTGGTGCTGGGGAGCTACCCGCGCTCCAAACGAATCCTGTGACGGGGCGTTCTCTTCGTTGAGCAATGGTTTGCGTGCAGACCGGATCATGGAGTGGCGGGCGGGGTGGCGCGTGGCGCGGGGGTGGTGCCCGGGGTGCGGGTGGAATCGGGGCGCGGCTACAGGCGCGCGTTCGGACCGGTTCGGCGGTACGTTCGGCTCCACTGAAGATCCCACAGGTAGCGGAGTGAGATCATCCCCGCGTGGCCATCCATGAAGCCGACGTTGATGCTCCGCTCGTGGCGGGCGATGCAGAAGCGGCCCATGTGGTACGGCGCTTCCCCGCCGGGGTTGGACCATCCGGTGGCGAGGTCGCGGGGCACGGTGTCGAAAGGCGTCGGCCAGCCGTCGACCCAGATGGCGTCGGCGAAGGCGGGCACTCGCTCGGGAAGATCGAACTTGGTCAGCGTCTGCCACCAGGCCTTGGGGTACGGCTCGCGGTTACAGAAGATGGACATCGGATCGCCGGGATAGGGCGAGTAGAGGAAGCCGTTGAAGCCGTAGCTTCCATCCTGATCTCCCAGGTACCAGCCGAGTTTAGCGGTGCCCATGGAGCCGCCGCCGGTGCGCTCCTGGCGGGTCTTGGCCACCGGGCAGTAGCGCAGCGTTTCGATGTTGCCGTGGTACTGGTTGAGGGCCTGGAAATAGATGTTGTAGGTGTCGTAGGGGAAACACTTGTCCTTGTAGTCATCGCCGTAGAGGAGCAACGCGGAGGTGAGTTGGCGAGTCTGCGATGCGCAGACGACGAGACGGCCCGCGGCGCGGGATTTGGCGAGCGCGGGAAGCAGCAGGCTGATGAGCAGCGCGATGACGGCGATCACCACGAGCAGTTCGATGAGCGTGAACGCCGGTCGGTGATGGTGGGGTGTGTGCCGCATGCCGGATGGAAGCGGTTGCAATTATGTTTGAAGCACGCCGGTCTTGAACTGCGCCGAGTAGTCCCAGTTCTGTGCCGCGGCGTCGAGAGCGGCGATGAGCTCTTCGCGGGTGCGGTGGGGTTCGATGATGCGGTCGACCCAGCCGCGTGCGGCGGCGTGACGGATGTCGGCCTGCTCGGTGTAGGAGGCGTGGATCGCGGCGTAGATATGCTTGTGGGTTTCGGGGTCGATGGTCTCGCCCTTGCGCTTGCGGCTGGCTTCCTCGATGGTGGTGAGCACGCCGGTGGCCTGGTTGGCGCCCATCACGGCGCACCTGGCGTTGGGCCACGCGAAGGCGAGGAACTGGTCGAACGCGCGGCCGCACATGGCGTAGTTGCCTGCTCCGTACGAGCCGCCCGTGATGACGACGATCTTGGGGACGATGCAGTTGGCCATGGCGTTGACCATCTTGGCGCCGGCGCGGATGATGCCGCCCTGCTCGCTGTCGCGGCCGACCATGAAGCCCGTGGTGTCGTGCAGGAAGATGAGGGGGACCTTGCGCTGATTGCAGTCCATGATGAAGCGGGCGGACTTGTCGGCGCTGTCGTCGTAGATCACTCCGGGCATGTTCGTGAACTTAGAAGGCCCCGCTTTGCCGCCGGGCATCTGGCGCTGCGTCAGCTTCTTCTGGTTCGCGACGATGCCGACGCAGTGGCCGCCGATGCGGGCGTAGCCGCAGACGATGGACTGGCCGTAGTCGGTCTTGTACTCGTCCCAATCGGCGACGAGGAGCTCCAACCCATCGGCGTTCTTCTCGGCGCGGACATCAACGAGGCACTCGATGACGGCTTCGACGTCGTACTGCGCACCGGCCTTGTCGGTGAACCGGTCGTACAGAGCTTCGCCGGGGTGGAGCGCGGTTGATTTGGCGGTGTTGGGAACGGGGCGTGCGGAGGTGTTCGGTTGGCCGTACTTGGAGAAGAGAGATCGCAGACGCGTGATGCACGCCTCGTCGTCCTTTTCCTTGAAGTCGATGGTGCCGGAGATGCTCGCGTGCATCGCGGCGCCGCCGAGTTCCTCGTCGGTCACTTCCTGGCCGATGGCCGCTTTGACGAGCGCGGGGCCGGCGAGGTAGAGGCCCGAGCCTTCGGTCATGAGGAGCGTGTCGCAGAGGACGGGCAGGTACCCGCCTCCGGCGACGCAGTAGCCCATGATCGCGGCGATCTGCGGGATGCCGTTGGCGGAGATGACGGCGTTGTTGCGGAAGATGCGGCCGAAGTCGTCGGTGTCGGGGAAGACATCTTCCTGCATGGGGAGAAAGACGCCGGCGGAGTCGACGAGATAGATGAGCGGCAACCGGGCCATCATGGCGATGGTCTGGGCGCGGATGATCTTCTTGCACGTCATCGGGAAGAACGCGCCGGCCTTCACGGTGGCGTCGTTGGCGATGATCATGCAGCGGCGGCCGTGCACGACGCCGATGCCGGTGACGACGCCCGCGGCGGGGGCTCCGCCGTACTCCTGGTACATACCAAAAGCGGCCCAGAGCCCGTATTCCTGGAGGGACGTGCCGGGATCGATAAGCTTCTCGACGCGCTCGCGAGCGGTGAGGCGGCCTTTTTCGTGCTGGCGTTCGATCGCTGACGCGCCTCCGCCCAGACGGATCTTGGCTTCGGCTTTCAGCGCTTCGGCGACGGTGTCGCGGAGTGTGGAGGCGGCAGGGGCGTTGGACATTCGGGTGGAGGGTATCGAGGATTCATGCTGGGTGTTGGGCTGGGGATGGGAGCGATCGGGGGCGGCTGCTCTGTTCAGGTTCTCGGAATCTTGGAGGGGAGCGAGAGTGGGCTGAAACGCCGCGGCGGTTGAGTGCCGGTAGGCGTGGGGCGATCATGCGGCGGGGTGCCGCGGCGTGAACGAGGTGGGAGCGGCGCTCGGGGCGTGAAGGGCTGCGCCGGCGGGCGGGCGGTACGAGGGGCCTGGTTTCAGGTTGAGGCTCGGGTTGCGTCTGGTGCTCAGGAGAAGATTCGCACTCGGGCACAGACGCGGGCTGAGGCGTGTTCGGCGGTGCGGCCTTCTTCGCGGCGAAGCCACGAACGAGTTCCGCGAGGTTGATCGAAGGGGTTGCCTTGGTCGGGGTGCGGGGCTGCGCCTGGGATTGAGGTGCCGCGGCGGGGCGGGACGGCTTGGAGCAGTCGGGGATGCGGGAGAGGCGCAGAAGCATCGCCGCGGCGGCACGGACGAGGTGCGCGTTCGCCGCAGGGTTGCCGGCGGCCGCGGCGCCGGGGCCAAACTTCGCGAGGATGTGCAGGGCGACGCTCACGACCTTGTCGAGGTTGTTGGAGGCGAGCACGCGTGCGCGGTGGGTTGCGGTGTTGCTGATGGCGTCCAGACGTTGGCGGATTTGCGGCTGTGCGAGCCAGTCTGCGAGGGCCGGGATGCTGGTCTGGTGACGCTCTGCGATCGCGTGGAGAGAGCAGTGCGGGTCGAAGTAGTCGGCGAGTATCTGATCCACCCGATTGTCGGGCGGGTTGAACGAGCCAAGGGGTTGAGTGATCGGTTCAACCATTGGATGAAATCAGTGTACGTATTTTGGACGGATATGCAAGAGGTTTGTTCGTAGTTTGGTCGATTTTGTGTTTAAGTGCTTGTCGTGTGAGGGTTTAAGAAGCGGATGAGCGGGCGGTTGAGGGGGTGAGGGCCCGCGGTGCATCGCGTTGCACAGGCCAGAGGCGGGAAAGCGGTTTCTCGTGCCGTTTCAGAGTCGACGCGCAGCCGCGGGAGTGACAGGCGGGCGGGCCCCATCAGAACTCCAGTGGCGATTCGGGACCGTGGATCACGCCGGGGGTTTTGCGAGGTGAGGAATGTTGACGCGGTGTTCATCCACGCGACAGATCTGAAGATGGCGAGGTTCCGCGCCTGCATCGCTTGGTTCTTGCCAGTGAAGACGCAGGCGTTTTCGCGGCTCGCGAATCTAGCTGTGTCTGGAACCCGTGGTTGATAAGAACGGCGATCATGGAAAACTCTGGGACGTCAGACGGATCGACTGCCAGAGCGAGATCGCTTTGCAGTGCGGCACATATCATCCGAAATGGACTCGCCGCAGCCATTTATTCCTCCGCTTAAGTTCTCGAAGTTGGACCAACAACAGAGCATGGCGATACTTGGCAACAAGGCGTTTTTTTTCGAGTTGGTGGAGCAGTCAGGGATTGAGCCGGACGAAGAAGAAGACACTCCGCAGATCTGCGATCACCTTGTTCGCTGGTGGCATGGGCAGCCCGAAGGGGAGCGGCCCCCGGCGGATGAAGTGGCGATCTCGCTGGGCTGCGTCGTCGGGGATTTTGTCATGCATTTCTACAACTTCGAGTGGTCGATGCTCACCGACCGCGACGGGACCAACCTTGTGTTGGTGGGCCGACCGCCGGGCGGGGGCGAAATCATCTTTCCTGCGATCCACTCCGTTGCGAAGAGGTTCGAGGAGGCTCCTGAGGGGTTCATCGTGGAGATGCTTGATGAACTGGTGGAGTTCTTCGGCCCGCTCTTGAAGGATGAGTACGCGGGCGATGGCGAGGAAGAGTGAAACTCGAGTGCGCTGGGCCACAGGCCCTGTGAGATCGGTACCACGCTCCGCTCGGACGCGGCGGCACGCTGATCACGATCGACGCCCTGCGTCATTCGAGCACCGGGGCTCTAGTCACGCGTGCGCCGCACATGCCCGGAGTAGAGCGGCGGTGGTGTGGCAAATCGCACGGGCGGCGCGATTGGGAAAGAGGCGGTCGTACAATCGCGGATGAACAAGCGCCGTCCCAGCCACCCCCCCCGGCAGATCCGGGATCTCAACGACGAAGAGAACGAGACGCTTGAGCAGAACAAGGGGTACATCATCTCGATGATCGAGGACCTGGGAGTTGAGCCCAAGGACGACGAGGACACGCCGGAGATCTGCGATCATCTGGTTCGATGGTGGCATAAGCAGCCGGCGAAGAAGCGGCCGCCGGCGGACGATCTGGCGATCGGGCTGGGGTGCGTGGTGGGGGACTTCCTGATGCACCACTTTGACTTTGAGTGGAAGATGCTGACCGATCAGGACGGGACGGGCGCGGTGCTGTACGGGCGGCCGGCCCGGGGGGGAGAGATCATCTTCGCGCCCATCGAGAGCATCGTGAAGCACCTGAGCACCAGCCCGGACGGGTGCGTGTGCGATCTGCTGCGGGAAGTGTGGGAGCGGTTCGAACCGATTGAGAAGGACGAGGAGTAGTTCTCAGGTCGTGGTGATGTCGCGACGCGACAGCACGATGCTCGCGAACGTCCACAGCGAAATCGCCAGGCCGCCGAGAACGGCGAGGTCGCGCCATGGCCATGCGCCGCTCATGAGCACGTTGATCGGGCGGTAGTAGTGCAGGATGCTCATGAACGACACGTGCTTGGCGGGCTCCCAGAGCGGCTCCAGGAAGTTGAGCAGGAGCGAGCCGACGGTGAGGACGACAACGAGGATCACGGCGCGGCCCCGGCGGTCGGAGCAGGCGCACGCCGCGAGGGCTAGGCAGCCGACGGCGCAGTACATCGCGGCGAGGTTGACGAGAATGACAAAGAGCCGCGAGAAGTCGGGCCGGAGGTTGGGGGAAATGAAGCGGGTGCCGATGAAGCTGCCGGCGTACACGCACCCAATGACACACGCGGCGCACATGAACCACGCGGCGGTCTCGCTCACGAACAGACGCAGGCGTGTGACGGGGAGCGCGAAGAGCACGTCGATGGTGCCGCGTTCGATCTCCGCGGCGGGGACGCGCGTGCAGGTGATGGTGGCGTGGGCGAACACGAGGATGAGGATCACGGGGTGCGACCAGGCAAGAGCGAAGACGATGTCGGAGGGGTTGGCGCTGGTGGTGTCGATGCCGAGCAGGGAATCACGGAGTTGGCGGGCGGCGGGGGGGAGAAAAGATGGATTGGCGATGCGGTTGGCGATGCGCGGCAATGCGAACCCCAGGAGCGCCGCGATGGCGGCGAGCAGGGGGCCGAAGACGAGCGAGACGGGGACGATCTCGCGCAGGGCGCGTTGGATAAGGCCCAGGTTCATGCGCCTTGCTCCGGTGACTCGTAGAAGCGGCGGAAGAGCGCTTCGAGGTCCGGGCGGGAGATGGTGACGTCATCGACCGGGGCTGCGGCGAGGAACGAGAGGAGCGGGGCGACATCGCCGCAGATGCGGCCTTTCCAGAAGTGGGGCGAGGATTCGTCGATCGTGAGGAAATCCGGCGGCGTGGGCAGGGGAGCGCCCGGCTTGAAGGAGATGGTGACTTCGTGCCCGGCCTGGCGCTGAAGGTCCGCGAGCGTGCTGTCGGCGACGATCCGGCCCTGGCGGACGATGGCGACGCGGTCGCAAATGGCTTCGACCTCGGCGAGCGTGTGGCTGGAGAAGAAGACGGTGTGGCCCGCGGAGGTGAGACGCTTGAGGATGGCGCGGAGGCGGTCCTGGATGAGAGGATCGAGCCCGGTGGTGGGCTCATCGAGTATGAGAATGCAGGGATTGTGGGCGAGCGCCAAGATGAGCCCAAGCTTCTGGCGGGTGCCGCGGGACATGGCGCGGACGCGGACGTTCAGGTCGAGTTCCAACTCGTCGGCGAGTTGGCGGCCGCGGGAGAGCAGATCGAGGCCTCGGATGCGACCGAAGAGGCGGAGGGCGGAGAGACCGGTCATCCAGGGCCACAGACGCAGGTCACCGGGGATGGCGCCGACCTGGGCGCGGACGGTGTGGCCGCGACGCCAGCAATCGTGACCGAGGATGAGTGCGGAGCCGGAGGTGGCGCGGAGGAACCCGAGCAGTACGCGGATGGTGGTGGTCTTGCCGGCTCCGTTGGGCCCGAGGAAGCCGTAGAGGGAGCCCTCGGGGATTGAAATGGAGACGTTCTCGACGCCCCGGCGGGCGCCGTAGCGGCGGGTGAGATGTTCGGTCTGGATCGCCGCGGCGGGCATGAGCGAGCGTAGGGGCGTGCGCGGAGTTACTTGAGGCCGTAGGCGAGGACGCCGTATTCGCGTACGACGCGGTTGGTGTTGAAGCGCGGGCCGTTGAGGGCGATGCACTGGCGGGAGATCTGGGTCCACATTCGGCGGTCGCGGTAGAAGGTGGGGAGGATCTCCTGCTCGAGCTCGGAGTAGAGCGCGGAGGCGATGGCGGCGGCATCGGGTTCGCTGACGGCGCGGCCGTACTGGTCGCGGCCGATGGTCCAACCTGTGACGCCTTCGACCGCACCTTCGAGCCACCAACCGTCGGGCGTAGAGAGGCTGGGGACGCCGTTGAGGGCGGCCTTCATGCCGCTGGTGCCGGATGCTTCGAGCGGCGGGATGGGCGTGTTGACCCACAGATCGACGCCGGAGACGAGGAGCTTGGCGAGAGAAAAGTCGTAGTTGGGGAGGTAGACGCCCTTGATCGGGCCCTTGAGCGCGGCGAGGGTCTGGATGACGCTCTGGATGATGAGTTTGCCGGTATGGTCGTGCGGGTGAGCCTTGCCGCCGTAGATGATCTGGATGGGGCCGACGCGCTCGGCGATCTTCTCGAGGCGCTTGGGGTCGCTCATGAGCAGATCGGCGCGCTTGTAGGCGGTGGCGCGGCGGGCGAAGCAGAGAGTGAAGTGGTCGGGAGAGAAGTTCGCGTTGGTCAACGCATTGACGTGGGAGATGAGGGCCTGCTTGGCCTGGGTGCGCGCGGCGGCGAGGGCTTCATCGGGGATGAAGGCGGCGCGGCGGATAGAGTCGCAATCGGCCCGCCAGTTCTTGCAGTGCTGATCGAGCAACGCTGCGATGGCGGGGCTGCACCAGGTGGGGGCATGGACGCCGTTGGTGATGGCGTCGATGCGGTAGTCGTGCAGGAGGTGGCGGGAGACTTCGCCGTGGCGCTGGGCGACGCCGTTGGCGTACCGCGAGTAGGCGAGGGCCAGGAGCGACATGTTGAGGTGGCCGTTCTCGACGTACGGGGCGCTCTCGTGGATGGCGGACTGATCGCCCAGAATGTCAAAGACCATGCCCAGGGGGAATCGGTCGTGGCCGGCGCCGATGGGAGTGTGGGTCGTGAAAACGCAGCGGTTGCGGACGGCCTCGATGACGGCGGGGTCGGCGGGGTTGGATTTGGCTGTGAAGCTGTGCTCGGCGAGGAGTTCGATGGTGAGGAGGGCGGCGTGGCCCTCGTTCATATGGAACGTTTCCAAATCGGTGTGGCCCAAGGCCCGGAGCATGTAGACTCCGCCGATGCCCAGCACGCCTTCCTGGAGGAGGCGGAAGGTGAGGTCGCCTGCGTAGAGGCGGGAGGTGATGTCGCGGTCGGCGGGGTCGTTCTCGGGGAGGTTGGTGTCGAGCATGTAGATCGGCACCTCACGGCCACCGGTGTGGCTTGGGCGGACGATCCTTTTCCAGGCAGCGATGGTGACGGTGCGGTTGCGCAAGCGGATGGAGACGCGCTGGGGGAGGAGTTCGGCGTGCTTGGAGGGCTGCCAGGGGGTCTCGGACTCCTGCTGCATGCCGGTAGAGTCGATCGTCTGGGTGAAATACCCCCCTTTGTACATCAGCGTGACACCGACGACGGGCATGGAGACATCGGCGGTGGAGCGGAGGATGTCGCCGGCCAGGATGCCCAATCCGCCGCTGTACGTGGGCATCGCGGGGTCCGCGGCGATTTCCATGGAGAAATAAGCGATACGGGCGGGGGTCGTCATGCGTATACATACTCCAAGCCGCGATCATCGCGGCGGACAGGGCCGGAGCGTAGCGACGCTTTCTCGCCCCGGTCTTGTGATCGGGGCGATTTGTGTGGGCCTTGAAGAGTGCTTTTCAGGAGATTCATGATGCGTTGGCGTTCAGCAGTTTGCGGTGCGGCGGCGGCGGCGTTGATGGGCGGCGTGTTCGCGGGCGTGACGGCCGCGCAGCCGCAGGATCGTCCCCCCGCTCAGCCGGGACAGTCGGGTCAGCCGGGCGGGCAGCCGGGCGGTCAGCAACCGGGCGGCGGTCGTCCGGGCGGCCCTCCGGGGGAGCGCGGACAGCAGCGTCCGGCCTCGGCCGAAGGCGGAATGAAGATGATGGGCCGCAGCCTGAGCAGGCTGTCGAAGCAGATCGACGCGGCCGACAAGAAGGACGAGAACATCTCGCTGGTGCTGGATGCGCAGCGCGGCGTGGTGATGGCCCGCAGCGCGATCCCCAAGGGCCCGCTGGCGGAGGAGAAGGACAAGGCCAAGATTGATGCGGCGCTCAAGACCTATTACACGAGGCTGATCGTGCTGGGTCACAAACTCCTGGACCTGGAGTCTGCGATCCGTGACGGCAAGACCGCCGATGCGAAGAAGTTGCTCGACGAGACCCAGAAGATCCGTGAAGATGGTCACAAGGAACTGGGCGTGAAGGAAGAAGAGAAGAAGTAAGACGCTCGCAGCGGCGTTCAGGCGGCGGGGCCGATGATTCCGATCATCCGTCCCGTGCGACCGGCATCGCGGCGGTGCGAAAAGAACAAGTCCGGTGCTCCGGCCGTGCAGTGGGGGAGCACCGAGATTTCAGACACAGAGCCATCGTTCGCCAACTGGCGTTCGATGGCTTTTTTCATGTCGAGTTGGAACTTGCCGGGGCGGGCGCCGGGGCGGAGGATGTCGGCGTGATCGGGGAAGGCGGCGCGGAACTGCCGGGCGACGTCGTCGGCGATTTCAAAGTTGTCGGCGCAGAGGCAGGGGCCGACGGCGGCGGAGATATCGGAAGCGCCGAGCGTGCGCATGGCGGCGATGGCCCGGGGGGCGATGCCCGCGATGACGCCGCGCCAGCCGGCGTGGACGGCGGCGACGACGCGGCCGTCGCGCGAGGCAAGGAGGATGGGGGCGCAGTCGGCGACGCGGACGGCGAGGATGCGTGTGGGATCGTCGGTGACGATGGCGTCGGCCTTGGTGGTGTCCGGCGATGCGTGGGCGGGCTGGCCTGGGCGAACGAGCAAGATGTCGCCGCCGTGGACCTGGTGCACCTGCACCAGTTCACGGCCCGGGGCGTTGATGGCGTTGAGGACCAGGTCGATGTTGCGGGCGATTGAGTCGGGGGTGTCGCGTTCGTGGGGGGCGAGGTCGCCGGGGTTTCCGAAGTTGAGGGAGGAGAAGATGCCGCGGGAGATGCCGCCGACGCGGGTGGAGAAGGCGTGGGGGACGTGGGCGAGAGCGGGAGAGAAGAGCAACTGTGGATTCACGGCGGCAAGTGTTGGATGGATGGAGGGGCGGGGCGCGGCATGCGAAGCGGGGATTTCTGGTCCTACGCTGGGGACGCCATGGCCGACATGCACTCACTTGACATTGTGTCCCGTCTGGACTTCGCGGAGTTGGACAACGCCATCAACAACACGAAGAAGGCGGTCGCGACGCGGTTTGACTTCAAGGGTGCGAGGGCGGAGATGGTGGTGGACAAGAAGGCCAAGACGCTCACGATGACGACCGAAGACGGGAAGATGAAGGCGCTGCAGGAGATGTTCCAGACGGCGGCGACGAAGCGGGGGATCTCGGTGAAGGTGTTCAACTGGGGCGAGCCGGAGAGCGCTGCGACGGGCGGGCTGCGGGCGGTGGCGAAGCTGCGGAGCGGCCTGGAGCAGGACCTGTCCAAGAAGATCGTGAAGATGATCAAGGACACGGGGCTGAAGGTGCAGGCGTCGATCCAAGGGGAGGAGATTCGGGTGACCGGGAAGCAGATCGATGATCTTCGGGGCGTGATGACGATGCTGTCGAAGGCGGAGTTGGAAGCGCCGGTGCAGTTCGTGAATATGAAGTGAGCGGCCGTAGGTGGGGAAGAACGCGGGGAATATACCAATGTTTGTAGCATGTTTGGTAGTCGATGAGGCTACGCTTGTGCCCGCGCGGCGAGAGTAGATATCAGGCGTCGCGAATCCTTACGGAAACCATACATGCTCGGCAGGATCTTCAAGGCGTACGACATTCGCGGCACGTATCCGGATTTGCTGAATGACACGATGGCGTGGCAGATCGGGTACGGAGCGAGCAAGTTTCTTCTGAGTGATGCGCAGGAGGCGGGTGAGACCACGCCGATGATGCGGAACCTGGTGGTGGGCCGCGACATGCGGTCGAGCAGCCCATCGCTGACGAAACAGTTGATCCAGGGGATCAATGACCACGGCGGAGACGTGATCGATCTGGGGTTGGTCGATACCTCGATGATCTACTTCGCGGTGAATCACCTGGACTGCGCGGGTGGGGTGATGGTGACGGCGAGCCACAACCCGCCGCAGTACAACGGGTTCAAGGTGAGCAAGCGCAAGGCCAAGCCGGTGGGCGAAGCGACGGGCCTGGCGGAGATCCGCAAGCACGCGGCGATGGTGGACAAGGCGACGCTGGTCAAGAGCAACGGGCGGGTGGAGCAGCGCGATCTGTGGCCCGCGTACTCCAGGCACGTGCGGTCGTTCCTGGACACGGGCGGGAAGAAGCTCAAGGTGGTGATCGACGCGAGCAACGGGATGGCGGGGACGATGATCCCCAAGATCTTCGGGAAGGGCTCGACGATGGGGCCCGTGCCGGGGCTCACGATCGTTGAACTGAACTTTGACAACACGCGCGGTGTGTTCGCGCACGAGCCGAACCCGCTGGTGGCGGCGAACCTACGGCAAGTGCAGGACGCGGTGATCGCGGAGAAGGCGGACCTGGGCGTGTGCTACGACGGGGACGCCGATCGGTGCATGATCATCGACGAGAAGGGGCACGCGGTGGGGTGCGATCACCTGACGGCGCTGCTGGCCAAGCACTTCCTGGCGCTGGCGCCCGGGGCGAGCGTGGTGTACGACCTGCGCTCCACGAAGGCGGTGGCGGAGGAGATCACAAAGGCGGGCGGTAAGCCGGTGCGGTCGCGCGTGGGGCACGTGTTCCTGAAGCAGGCGATGGCGGACAACAACGGCATCTTCGGCGGCGAACTGTCGGGCCACTTCTACTTCCGCAACAACTTCAACGCCGACTCGGGCGTGATCAGCATGTGCGTGGTGCTGTCGATCCTGGCCAAGAGCGGCAAGACGATGAGCCAGTTGATCGCGCCGATCGCGCGGTACCCGCAGTCGGGCGAGATCAACTTCCAGATCGAGGACAAGGACGCGGCGCTCAACTCGCTGAAGCGCGAGTTCATCGCGCCGGCGAAGGGCGCGACGCTCGACGAACTGGACGGGATCACGATCGACTGCTGGAACAAGTTCGGGTGGTGGTGCAACGTCCGCAAGAGCAACACCGAGCCGCTGCTGCGGCTGAACATGGAGGCCAAGGACAAGGCGACGTTGACCAAAATCCTGGCCGAGATTTCCCCAAAGCTAGGGAAGCGGACCGAGCACTGAGACCGCGGCGGGTCGGCGGGTTCGGATCGTTCCCTGTGCCTGGGCCTCTACACCGCGTGCTCAACCCCTCATGACCGTCACCGATTTCCTCCACCACTGGTCTCTCACCGAGAACCCCTTCCGGGGCGAGGAAGCGCGTTCGGACGCGGTGTTCGCCAAGATGGGCGAGCCGACGGGCAAGGCGGCGGCGGATTTGGGGACGTTTCATTCGGACTTTGAGAAGATCATGGGCGACCTGCGTCGCCCGGGCAGCAGCGTGGTGTTCGGAGAGAAGGGCAGCGGCAAGACGGCGATCCGCCTGCAGATCGCCAAGCGTGTCAGCGAGTACAACCTCGCGAACCCGGGGGCCAAGCTGCTGCTGGTTCCGTACGACGATCTCAACGGCGTGCTGGACCGGCTGCACGAGCGGCTGGGGGGCAAGACGCCGCTGGAATCGCTGCAGAAACTGCGTCTGGTGGATCATATCGACGCGATCATTCACAGCGTGGTGCCGCGGCTGACCGATGCGCTGTTGGACCCGGATTCGATCGCGGACGGTTTGGACCTCGGGCAGGGCGAGGGCAAGCCGGTGAAGCGGCTGGACGCGGACCAGCGCAAGGACGTGCTGTTGCTTCAGGCGGTGTACGACCGGCCGGACCATGCGCAGTTCCGCACGGTGCACCTGCGCCGGCGGCTGCGGATCGCGCCGCCGGCGGGGGTGCTGTGGGGCGGGATCGCGCTGGCGGTGATGCCGCTGCTGCTGGTGGCGGGGCTGATCTATGTGAACTACTTCACGCTGCCGGATATTCTCCCACGCAAGGTGGCGGATTGGACGCTGGCCGGCGCGGCGATCCTGTACGCGGCGTTCGCGCTCAAGTTCGCGGTGTGGGATCGGCTCAAGATTCTGCGCACGGGGCACCGGGTCCGCAAGCAGATCCGGGTGATCGCGCGGGGGGATGTGTCGTACGCGCGGGCGCTGCGGCAGATCTCACCGGCGGTGCGGGAGGCGGCGAACCTGCCGCTGTCGGATTCCGATGAGCCGCGGTATTTAATGCTGGAGCGGCTCAAACGGGTGCTGCGGTGCTTCGGGTTCACGGGGCTGATGGTGATCATCGACCGGGTGGACGAGCCGACCCTGATATCGGGCGACCCGGACCGGATGAAGGCGGTGATCTGGCCGCTGCTGAACAATAAGTTTCTGCAGCAGGAGGGGCTGGGCGTCAAGATGCTGCTGCCGATGGAACTGCGGCACGCGGTGTTCCGTGAGAGCAGCGCGTTCTTTCAGGAAGCGAGGCTGGACAAGCAGAGCCTGATCGAGCACCTGGCGTGGACCGGGGCGATGCTGTACGACCTGTGCGAGGCGCGGATGGCGGCGTGCGCGTACGCGGGGGCATCGGCGCCGAAGCTGCTGGACCTGTTCGCGGAGGATGTGACGCGGCAGGACGTGGTGGATGCGCTGGACCGGCTTCACCAGCCGCGGGACGCGTTCAAGTTGATGTACCGGTGCGTGAGCGAGCACTGCGCGGCGGTGACGCGCGGGCAGGAAGATTGGCGGATTCCGCGGCACATCCTGAACCAGGTGGTGAAGCTGGAGACCGAACGCGTGCAGGGGATGTTCAGGGGGATCCGGCCGGGGTGAGGCGGGCTCGTCTGGACGCCGGTTGATTCGGTCGGGTCTCAACGATGGTGGGCCGACCGGGACAACCCTGTTGCGGCCGAGCCGTGCCGTCACTTCGCGGCTTCGTATTGGGCGAGCACTTTCTGCATATCGGGGCGTTCGTTGGCGGCGGCGTTGGCGATGGCTTCCTTCTGTGTCTGGATGGCCTTGGCGACGTCACCCTTGAGGAACCAACAGCGGGCTTCGGTGTCGAGCATGGAGGCGTTGCGCCGGTTGGTGATGCGGCTGGCTTCGACGGCGGCGCGGAGAGCCAACTCCAGATCCAGGACCTTGACCTTGGCGGCGGGATCGACCATGCGCCAGGCGAGTTCGTTGAGGCCGTCTGCGTTGTTTTCTTTTTGGTAACGATCGAACAGGATGGCGCCGGTGACGAGTGCGCCCTGCTGGCCGGCCTTGAGCTGCGCGATGTACTTGCGTTCCGCGACAATACCGCCGTAGAAGGGATGAGCGTCCTCGAACTCGCGGATAGCGGTCAGGACATCGTCGCCGTCGGCTTCGATTCGGGTTCGCAGGGACTCGAAGCTCTTCTCGGCTTCGAGAGCGGCCTTGGCGTCCGTGGCGACGTTCCAAGAACCGTCCATGAGCTTGGGCAGCACGGCGGAGAGCATGATCGGACGGCCGAAGTAGGCGATCTTGCCTTCACCGTTGACGATGACCGAGCAGGGGATGTAGCGGTTACCCAGCGCGGAGAGGTACGCGTTCCAGGTCTTGCGCTCGGTGTCGAGCCCGATGGAGCCCAGGATCGGACCACCCTCCTGCTTGACGTACGCGCGGATCTTGTCCTCGGGGTTGCGCGGATCGCGGCTGGTGACGGCGATCATCGTCACGCCCTTGCTTGAATACGAGCGGTGCACGGCGTTGAGGGTCTGGAACGCGCTGAGGCTGGCGTTGCTCCAGGTGGTCCAGAAGGTGATGATGTACATCTTGCCGGGTTCGAAGGCGGCGATCTTGTCGCCCTTGAGCCAGTCTTCGATCTGGAGCGCGGGGGCAGGATCTCCGGGGAAGAGCGTGGGCTTGGGCGCGGGGCGCGGCGTGGCCTTCGGGGCGGAGGGTGGCGTGGTAGGAGTTGCGGGGAGCGACGCCGGGGGGGACGCGGTGGGGGGCGTGGAGTTTTGGGCCACTGCGGTGGCGACGGTGAAGAGCAACGAAGAAAGAACGATCGATTTCAGGGTCATTGCACTCGGCTCCGGAGGGGATGCGCCAAGATCGGTGTGCATCGCGGCATTACTGGAATCGTACCGTGCGGTGGCGACGGATGAGTTCAGGACGCTCCCCTTCCCAGGAGTGCAGCGCCGACGGCGGCGACATGGTCGGAGTTGCCGCACGCGAGCGTCCAACCGGGCATGGCCAGGGAGGTGAGTTTGTTCTCAACATGGCCGCGCAGCGCGGGCAGCACGTGCGTGAGCCGGGTGCCGATCCCGCCGAGGAGACGCACGTGGTTGGGCCGGTAGAGTGCGTGGGCGATCCGGATGGCGCGGGCCAGCGCGCGGACGGGCGCATCGTCGGGGCCGATGCTGGTGACGTCTGCATCGTCGCCGTAGCGGGCGCGGAGGGCCGAGATGGAGATGTAGCCTTCGAGGCCTCCTCGGCCGCCGTCGGGAGCGATGGGAGGGGAGGCGGCGGGTTCGTCCACGGTGACGTCCCATTGGCCCATGTGGCCTGAGGAGCGGCCGGTAACGACGAGGAGTTCGCCGTCATCGAGCACTGCCGCGCCGACGCCTGTACCGATACTGATGGCCAGGAAGCGACCGGCGCAGCGTTCGGCGGAGTAGGCGCCGTACGCGGCGGCATGGGCATCGGTGAAGCACGAGACGCGTGCGGCGCGGATGCTGGCGTTGCGGACAAGCTCGGCGGGCGGTATGTTGACGACGCCGGGGACGTTGATCGAGTAGGTCACCAGGCCGCGTGATTCGTCCCAGGAGCCGGGGAGGCACAGGCCCACCGAATCAAAGGAGTCGCCCGCGTTGGCCGCGGCCTCCTTGATGGCGCTCAAGAGTGTGGCGGTATCCGGGCGGCGGTACGTGCGGCTGTGTCCGAGCGTGATGGCGTGGGAGTGGGCCTCCACCGCCGCGGCCTTTACGCTGGTGCCACCAATGTCAATTCCAAGTGCGGGCATGCTTGATCTGGTTGAGCGGTTCGCTTGTAGGGATCGGGTTCAAAAAAATGGGCCCGGGCGTAGTCGCCCGGGCCCGTGTGCAGGGCGAGTTGCGATTACTTCTTCTCGGCGGGCTTCTCGGTGGCCTTGGGGGCCTTGAGCGCGGCGGCCTCGTCGGCGGTGATGTGCTTGACCTTTTCGATGACGACTGGGGTCACGGGCACATCGCCGTAGGGGCCCTTGGTGGAGGTCTTGACGACCTTGATCTTGTCGACCACGTCCATACCGGCGACAACCTTTCCGAAAACGGCGTAGCCGGGGTTGCTGGCGGAGAAGTCGAGGGCGGCGTTATCCTTGACGTTGATGTAGAACTGGCAGGTGGCGGAGTTGGGGTCGGTGGTGCGGGCCATGGCGATGGTGCCGCGCACGTTCTTGAGGCCGTTCTTGCCCTCGTTGGCGATGGGGGCGTCGGCGGGCTTCTGGACCATGGCGGCGGTGAAGCCACCGCCCTGGATCATGAAGTTCTCGATGACGCGGTGGAAGATCGTGCCGTCGTAGTGGCCCTTGTCGGCGTACTTGAGGAAGTTGGCGGTGCTGACGGGGGCTTTGGCGTTATCGAGTTCGAGCACGATATCGCCCATCGAGGTCTTCATGTGAACGTACACGGTTGGCTCCTGGGCGGCCTTGGTGTCGGCCGGCTTGGTGGCGGGTTTGGCTTCATCCTTCTTGGCGGGTTCGGTCTTGGCCGGCTCGGTCTTTGCGGGCTCAGTCTTGGCTGGCTCAGTCTTGGCCGGTGGGGTCTTGGTGGGCTCGGCCTGCTTGGTGGGCTGGGCCGGCGCTTTGTCCTGGGCACAGACGGGAAGGGTCAGGCCGGCGGTCAGCACCGCGGCGGCCAACACCTTGCTCAGAATCTTCATCGTTCGCATCTCCGTGTGAAATGGGGTAAATCGGGATTGGGGCGATGGTATCACGATTGATTCACCATGTCACGAGGGCCGCGGGCGCGGCGATTCCTGCATGGTTTGACGCCTTGTGGCCGATTCGGTTCTCACGCATGGTGTTGCGATGCAGTTCCGGTACGCTACCGTTTGTCTCTCGTTCGGATTGGGTGGCGTGCGGACTGAAATCGCGAGGCCGCGGCGTCTGTTTGGCTTGGAATGGGGAGACGTGGAGAGAAGTTGCCGATGAGCGAAGAAACCCGAGAACGGGCACACCAGATCGCGACTCAGGCCCTGGGCAAGCCGGCGGGGCAGCGGGTGCAGTTTCTTCAGGATGCGTGCGCAAACGATGCCGACTTGCGCAAGCAGGTAGACGAGCGCATCGCATCGATCGTGCTCGATGGAACGGTGGCGCTGGAGGCCAAGCCGATCCATTACTCGCCGACGAATGTGCCGAGCCTGGAAGTAGGGACGGTGACGTTCGGCGGGCGGGGAGAGCTCCCGGGTGAATTCGTGGGGCCGTATCGGATTCTCCAGTTGCTGGGCGAAGGCGGATTCGGCTCGGTGTACCTGGCCGAGCAGAACGAGCCCGTGCGGCGGCAGGTGGCGGTCAAGATCCTGAAGGCGGGCGTCGAGAGCAAGCCGGTGATCGCTCGGTTCGAGGCGGAGCGGCAGGCGCTGGCGATGATGGATCATCCGGGCATCGCGCAGGTGTACGACGCGGGGACCACGGGGACGGGGCGGCCGTACTTCGTGATGGAGCTGGTGCGGGGCAAATCGATCACCTCGTACTGCGATGAGCGGCGGTTGTCGATGAGGGCGAGGCTGGAACTGTTCGTCCGCGTGTGCCACGCGGTGCAGCACGCGCACCACAAGGGGGTGATCCACAGGGACATCAAGCCGAGCAACGTGCTGGTGGTCGAGCGCGACGGGATGCCGCTGCCCAAGGTGATCGACTTCGGGATCGCCAAGGCCATCCACATGCGGCTGACCGAAACGCCGGCGGTGACGGAGATCCGCCAGCTCATCGGCACGCCCGAGTACATGAGCCCCGAGCAGGCCGAGGGGGCCGGGCCCAACATCGACACTCGGGCGGACGTGTATTCGCTGGGTGTGGTGTTGTATGAACTGCTGACGGGCACCACTCCCTTCGATGGCGAACAACTGCGCAGCGCGGCGTACGGCGAGATTCAGCGCATCATGCGCGAGGTGGACCCCCAGCGGCCGAGCACGCGGTTGAGCGCACTGAGCGCGGCGCCGGTGGGCGTGGGCCAAACGCAACTGAGCGATGTGGAGTTTGCCAATCGGCGCGGCGCCAAACCCTCGCAACTGGCCCGCCAGGTGCGGGGCGAGTTGGATTGGATCGTGATGCGGGCGATCGAGAAGGACCGCAACCGACGGTACGAGTCCGCGGCATCACTGGCGGCAGACGTCGAGCGGTTCCTGCGCAACGAACCGGTGGAGGCGAGGCCGCCCAGCGTGGGGTATCGGGTCGGAAAGTTCGTGTCGCGTCATCGGCTGGTGGTGGCTTCGGCCACGTTGGTCGCGCTCTCCCTGGCGGGGACGTTCGTTGGAGTCTCGGTGGGGTATCTCAACGCGAGCCGCGAGCGAGACGCGGCGGTGGCGGCCCGGACGCGAGAAGCGCAAGCGCGGGCGGCCGCGGAGAAGTCGAAGCGATACGCGGCGGCGGCGGATGACTTCTTCCTGAGGCGGATCCTTGGTGCGGCCGAGCCAAGGGTGGCCGGGGGGCGGGAGATCACGGTGCGTGAGGTGCTGGACTTCGCCGCGGACCGGCTGGACGAGGTCAGGGACCCGTCGCTGCGTGCGGCGGTCTTGGAACGGCTGGGGACGATTGATCTCTCGCTGGGGCGACGCGAGGAGGCGCACGAGCGGCTGACGGCGGCGCTCGCGCTGCGAGAGAGGTTCTCCGGTCCGGACTCGGAGGAGGCGGTGCGGGTACGGTTCTGCTTGGCGCAGGTGGCCGCGGCTTCGGGAGATGCCGCCACGGCAAGGGAGCTGTTCACGGGGGTGCTGGACCGGTGGCAGCGTGCGTACGGCGAGGGTGATCCGCTGACCGCGCTGGCGCAGGCACAGCTCGCCGATACGTACGTTCGGCTGGGAGAGGAGAAGCAGGCCGGTGAGTTGGTGAACAAGTCACTGGCGGCTTACGCGGCGATGGGTGACGCGGCGCCGGCGGAGGAGTACGCGGTGGCGATGAACCTGCAGGCGAGCATTCTGGAACATGCGGGGGACACGGCGGGGGCGGCGGCGGCGCTGGAGGCGTCCCTCTCGCATCAGAAGTCGGCGGGCGTGAGTCCGCTGATCCGTGCGGCGACTCTGACGAACCTGGGGCATGTGCTGGGGGCTCTGGAGCGGCACGATCAGGCGGCCCAGGCGTTGTCGGAGGCGTTGGAGATCCGTGAGCAGGCGATGCCGGCGGGCGACGACGCGATCGCGCAGACGCACGCGGCGATCGCGTCGGCGTACCTGAGCGCCAAGCAGTTCGACAAGGCGACCCGCAGCGCGGCGCTGGCCGTGGAGATGTACCGCGCCAATCACGGAGACAACCACGAATACGTGGCGACATCGCTGTACGCGTTGGGGGCCGCGCAGCTGGGCGGCGGGCACGCGGACCTGGCTGCGCAGACGCTCGCGGGTGCGGTGAAGGCGTACGACGCGGCGGTGGGATCGAAGGACTGGCGGGCGGCGAACGCGCGGGTCAAGTACGGCTCGGCGTTGACGCGGCTGGGGCGGTACACGGATGCCGAGATTCACCTTCTGGACGCGTACAGGACGCTGAAGGAGAGCGGCCAATCGCCGCCGGCGATGGCGAGCGCGTCGCAGCGGCTCGCGGAGTTGTACGAGGCGTGGGGGAAGCCCAAGGATGCGCAGGAGTGGCGGGAGAGGGCGGTCGCGAAATGAAAACGCCCGCGGCGGGATGCCGCGGGCGGGTGTGATCCGAGTGAATGGACTGATCAGTTCTCGGGGATGTTGGGGCCGCTGACGATCTCGCGGAAGAGCTTGCGGATCTTGCGGGTCACGGGGCCTTCGTCGCCCTTGCCGATGCGGGTCTCGTCGATCTGGTTGACCGCTATGACTTCCGCGGCGGTGCCGGTGAGGAAGACTTCGTCGGCCTTCAGGACTTCCTCGATGCGGAGGGAGGATTCGACGGCCTCGATGCCGAGTTGCGGGCAGAGCGTTTCGAGCACGAAGCGGCGGGTGACGCCGTTGAGCATGCCGTCGTCGACGGGCGGCGTGTAGACCTTGCCCTTCTTGATGATGAACAAGTTGTCGCCGGTGCACTCGGTGACGTAGCCCTCGATGTTGAGCATGATGGCTTCGTCGCAGCCCTGCTCAATGGCCTCGACCTTGGCGAGGATGTTGTTGAGGTAGTTGAGGCTCTTGATGCGGGGGTCGAGGCAGGCGATGGGCATCTTGGGACGCTTGGCCAGGATGACTTTCATGCCCGTCTCGTAGAACTCGGGCTTGTAGAGGCTGATCTGGTCGGCGATGCAGATGATGCCGGGGACGGGGCAGCGGCGGGGGTCAAGGCCCAGCGTGCCGTAGCCGCGGGTGACGACGAGGCGGATGTAACCATCCTTGATGCCGTTGACCTCGATGCACTCACGCTGGATGGCTTCCATCTCTTCCTTGGTGATGGGGATGCGCAGCGCGATCTGCTCGGCGCAGTTGTACAGCCGGTCGATGTGCTGCTGGCATTTGAAGATCTTGCCCTGGTAGACGCGGATGCCTTCAAACACGCCGTCGCCGTAGAGGAGGCCGTGGTCGTAGACACTCACCATCGCCTGGCACTTGGGCAGCATCTTGCCGTTGACCCAGATCATGGGTTTGTCGCCGATTTCGGCGGGTGCCGGCCACATGGCGGCCAGACGTGCAGGAACGCGCCCGGCCCCGGCGACGGGCGCCTTCGAGGAAACGCTTGGAGAGACAGGTGTTGTGGTCTGCAAGGGGTGATCCTTTTCACAAGGGCGGGCTGCATTCCTACGGGCGGAACGCTTCAAAAGGGTAGCGTCGGGCTGGGGGAATGGCCAACCCCTCGCGTGGGCCTGCGGGTGATTCTGTCGGGCGCTATCGTGGGGCATGTCAGGCGGGGACACACCGAAAAGGAGCGGGGTCAACAAGTTCGTGTGGCCGCCGGTGCAGAACGCGCCGGGAGAGATGCCGACGCCGGAGTCGCGACGATCGGACGAGCCGGCGCCGGTGGTGATTGAGTCTGCGGCGATCCCGCCGGCGTCGGTTGACATCGCGCCGGTGACGCCCGCCGCGGTGCCAACGCACCGGTGGCCGGCGATCGCCTCCGCGCTGCGAGAGATCGAGACGGTGTGGTTGGGGCAGGTGCGTGCGCCGTTCGCGGACCGGGCCTTCGATGCGGCGTGGACGCCTGATCCGGCGGGTGCTTATTGCCCGCGGTGCGGGATTGCGGTGGGTGACTTTGAGGCGCTCGATCCTGACGAGCTGGGGGAGGGTGTGGGGGTTCGCGAGTCTGGCTGTCCGGCGTGTCGCGGGAAGCAGTTGTCATGGCATCGGATGATCCGATTGGGCGAGTACACCGGGCTTCTGCGGGACGTCGTGCTGGAAATCAAATACACGCGGTGGCGGCGGTTGGCGCATGACGCGGGCGCGTTGCTCGGACGGCAGATGACGCCGCATCTTTCGCGAGCCGGACTGGATGCGCGATCGGCCGTGATTGTGCCGATCCCAACGCCGTTCTGGCGCCGTTTCGTTCGCGGGATTGATCACACGCTGGCGATCGCGCGGGGTGTGCGTGAGGGGTCGGGGCTTCGCATCGTGCGGGCGCTGCGGAGGTCTCACCGTCCTTCGCAGACTTCCAAGGCGCCCACGTCGCGTCGGGCGAACGTGGCCAACTCGATGCGGGCCGCGCCGTGGTTCAAGACCGAATCACTGGCGGGCAAGACGTTGATCCTGCTAGACGACGTCAAGACTACCGGCGCGACGATGCACGAGGCGTGCCGTGCGTTGCGAAGGGCGTTGGGTGATGCCGCGGCGGTGACGCCGATCTGGTGCGCGTTGCTGGCGGTGACGGCGGACCCGCAGCGGCGCTCGAGGCGGGGAGTAGCGGAGGAGTCGGCCCGAGAACTCTCCGGGGCTCCGTCGCGGCGTCCGGAAGTGGGCTAGGCTGTACCTCGATGATGGAAACGCACTCGGTTGCTTCGGGCGATGCGCACGGTCTGGCGCTCGCGCTCTCTCCGGTGCTGCAAGAGCACACGGGTGGACGACTAGGACCGATCGAGTGGTTTCGTTCCCGATGGCAGCGGGGGGGCGCTGCGACGGGTTTTTCGACATGGAGGCGGGCGGGGGGACAATCACTCGATGTGTTCGTGAAGCTGCCGGTGGGGCCGCGGGAGTTCCGCTGGACGACCGAGATGGGTGTCATGCGGGACGACGATTGGGACCAGGAATGGTGCTCGATCCTGCCGACCCCGCGGGTGGTTGCGTGCGGGACGGAGTTAGGCGGGTATGACCTGGCGTGGATCATCACCGAGCGATTGCACGGGCATCCATTGGCGGCTAATCTGGACAAGGCCGGGGTGCTGGAACTGATCCGGTCGGCGGCGGATTTTCAGGCGCGGGCGATGACTCTGGCGCCGTTGGAAGCGTGCCCGCCCAACCCGGATTGGAAGAAACTGATCGAGAAGGCCAAGGAAGTGGCGAGGGAGGGGGACCTGCCGGAAGCCAACCGGTGGAAGGAAGCGCTCCGGCATGTGAAGCGGGCCCGGCCGATTCTGGAGGGCCGTTGGGCATCGCGCCCGATCAACACGTGGTGCCATGGCGACCTGCACGCGGGGAATGCGATGCGGCGAAACGCGCCGCAAGAGGGTGGCGGGCCTTGCGTGCTGGTGGATCTGGCGTTGGTGCATCCGGGTCACTGGCTGGAGGATGCGCTCTACCTGGAGCGGCAGCACTGGGGGCATGCCGACATGCTCCACGGGGTGAAGCCGCTGACGGAACTGGCCAAACTGCGGCGGCAGAGGCGGTTGCCGGTGGATGACCACTATCCGGAACTGGCGAACGTCCGGAGGGTGCTGATGGCTGCGTGCGCCCCGGCCATGATCGAGCGGGAGGGGAATCCGCAGTACTTGCACGCGGCATTGGACGTGATCGAGCGGCTGCTGCCTCAGGCCGTGAAATGAGGCGGTGAAAAGGGTCTGTGGCGGGTGGAAACGGGAATCACGGCTTTTGCACCCGGGCCCCCTGAACAGCCGATATTCTTCAACATGATTCGTCCTGGTCAGGTCATGGTTCTTTGCGCCCTGTCGCTGCTGTGCGTCGGCGTGCTGATGGTCAACTCCGCGGGCCTTGCGGTGGCGCGGGTGGATTCTGCGCAGGACGTGGTTCCCGCGATGACGGTCCTGAGCATCGTCAAGAGCCGCAGCGCCCTTTACATGGCGATGGCCGTGGTCGCGATGGCGGTGGGATCGGTGCTGCCGGTCAGGCGGTTCGCGGCGGTGATGACGAACCGGGCGAACGGGTCGATGGTGTTCCCGATCATGGCGATGGCCGTAGTGGTGATTCTGGCGTTCTGCGCACTGGTGTACGTGCCGGGCGTGCGTGATGTCCGCAACGGGGCGCACCGGTGGATCAGCCTGGGCTTCTCGGGCGCCCGAGATCTGTCCATGCAGCCGAGCGAGGTGGCGAAGTGGGCGTTCGTGCCGCTGATCGCCTGGTATTGCGCTGTGCGGGCCGAGATGCTGCCGAAGCTGTTCCGGGGCCTGCTGCCGGCGATGATCGCGGTGGCGGCGGTGGCGGGGTTTGTGGTGCTTGAAGACCTGGGAACCGGGGTGCTGATCGGCGCGGTCGCGTGCCTATTGCTGCTCGCGGGCGGGGCACGATTCTGGCACTTTGCGCTTCCCGGGCTCGTGGCCGGCGGCGGCGTGGCGGCGGCGATCCTGACGAGCGAATACCGCATGAACCGGGTGAAGGCGTTCCTCGACCCGTACGCGAACCCCGAGACGATCGGGTACCACACGATCCAAGGGCTGATCGCGATTCACAAGGGTGAAGGGTTCGGCCGCGGGCTGGGTGAGGGGTTGCAGAAACGCGGGTACCTGCCCGAGGTGACCACGGACTACATCATGCCGGTGATCTGCGAGGAGGGCGGGATCGCGGGCGCGGCGTTCGTGATGGCGCTGCTGCTGGGGTTGGTGTGGGCGGGCGTGGCGATTGCGAGGCGGGAGCGGGATCCGATGCTGCGGCTCTGGTGCCTTGGCGTTTCGGCGACGATCGGTCTTCAGGCGACGATCAACCTGCTGGTGGTGACCGGGCTGGCGCCGGCAAAGGGGATCGCGCTGCCGCTGATCTCTTCGGGCGGCACCGGCTGGATTCTCACGGCGTTCTCGCTCGGCATGCTCGTCGCGATCGAACGAACCGCTGACCGCGTGGCGGAGCAGGAACCTTCTACGCAACCCGTGCCGGTTTCGGCATGAGCGAGGCACCGACGATTCTGTTTGCGGGCGGCGGCACCGGGGGGCATCTGTTCCCGGGGCTGGCGATCGCAGAGTGCGTCTTGGAGGAACGTCCCGCCGCCAATGCCCGATTTCTGTGCAGCGAGCGTCCCGGGGACGCGGAAATGCTGCGTGCGGAGCGATTGGGCAACAAGCCCGTCGAGTTTGTGCCGATCCCGGCGCAGCCGTTTTCGCTGCGTCCCAAGCCGATGATGAAGTTCCTGAGCCACTGGGGAAAAGCGGTGAGAGCGGCGCGGGCCGAAATCACGGCGGCCAGAGCGTCGGGAAATCCGGTAATCGTGGTGGCGATGGGGGGGTTCGTCGCGGCTCCGGTGGTGCAGGCGGCGCGGGTGGAGAAGTGCCCGGTGGTGATGGTGAACCTGGACGCGACGCCTGGACGCGCCAACGGGTGGATCGCGAGCCACGCGGTAAAGGTGCTGACGGCGGCGGCGGTGGAGGGGCGCCCCTGGGAGGTGATTCCCCCGATCGTGCGTCGAGCGGCGCACGCGCCGGGATCAGCTGCGGAGTGCCGTCGGCGACTTGGGATGGAACCGGACCGGCCGACCCTGTTCGTGACGGGGGCAAGCCTGGGGGCCAGGTCGATCAACCAGTTTCTGATGGCGTTTGTGGAGGCTCATGCGCAGGATCTGCGCGATGGGGGATGGCAGGTCATCCATCAGACCGGAAAATCGGATACGGAAGAATTGCGCGCCGTTTACAATTCCGCGCGCATAGCCGCGTGCGTGCAGCCTTTCTTTCGTGAAATGGGGGTGGCGTGGGGAGCGGCCGACTTGGCCGTGAGCCGCGCTGGAGCAGGAAGCGTCGCCGAGGCCTGGTGCAACCGCGTTCCGACCGTCTTCCTGCCTTACCCGTTTCATTCGGATCAGCACCAGAAACGCAACGCTCAGCCACTGGTGGCTGCCGGCGCTGCTGTGATGGCCACAGACGAAGTCGATCCCGGCGCGAACATGCGATCGGCGGCTCCAGTAGTTCTGGCTCTGCTGCAAGATCGCGACCGCAGGAACGCAATCAGCGGTGCGCTGCATGCGTTGGGGCCGACCGACGGAGCTCGCCGCGCGGCCCGCGTCGTGCTCCAGATCCGGTAAATGTCGATTCGCTTGCGGAGACGCCGCGGGTCAACGCGCCGGACGGACCAAAAGGAAAACATGAGTCGTGGTAATCTGGATAATCCGGGGACCGATTTGGAACGCGCCCAAGGTCTGAAAACTCAAGAATTGAGGGCAAATAGCATAACTTCGCTGGGGGATTCAGAAGCTGACGTGTACACTCAGAGCATGCCCGACATGGCGGGGAGCACACATCGCCCCGCGCGTGAAGCGCGGTGCGTGGTATGGCACGAGCGCGGCACCGAGTTGAAGCCCGAACTGCTCGCCGCGCTCGCGCGCCCCGGGTTCTCGGTCGTGAGGTGCGACGACGAGTTTGAGGCGGTGGCGCGAGTCTGTCGGTTCGCGAATCTCGAGAAGCCGACGCCCACGGGGCCCTCGGCGGTCGTGATTCTGCTCATCGTGGACCCAAGGCGACTCGCCGCGGCGACGACCGTGTTCGAGAGCGTGACCCGGTACGCGCCGACCGCCGCCATCTGGATGTACGAGACAGGTTCAACCCCGCAGCTTCGGACTGTTCGTCCGCAGGATGTGTTCGCATGGAGGCGGCCGGAAACGCCAATACGGCCCGTTGTAGGGCCCACGGGTGGCAAAGCGGAAGAACCCAAAGCCGCGATTCAGGAGTCGGCGGGGCAGGAACCACCGGTCATTGAGATTGCTCAAGCCGGGATGGCAACACCACCTCCTCCGGTGGGTACCATCCCGGATGCCGCGGAGTTGAGTCCGGTGCAGCCCCCGCCTCGGTTACTGACTGATGACGAACTCGCGATGTTGCTGGATGTCGAGCCGCGTGACGATGACGAACGTAAAGTCTGATAACTCGCTGGACTCCGTGGCATCGTGCAGTTGTGCCCCGATACCGACGTGCGGGCCGATGCAATTCGAGAATGCCACGCCGCGGCCCGATTCGACCGTACAGTCGTTCCATGACCCAAGAAGGGGAAAGGCAGCCACGCGTGGTGAGCGCTGACACCCGAGTGATATTGGTGGGACGAACGGGCTTGGACGCCGCGTTGCGTTTGGATGACCGCCTCGAGCTTGTTCGAGTTCGGAATCCCATCGACGCGATCGGCGAGTTGGTGAGTCCCGTTGTGCCGGTGGAAACACCGAGTGAACAAACCAAGTCGGTCGTGGTTGTGTCCCGTGAGGTGGAGGATTCGCTGCGTCCGGGATCGAACTCGCCCGCGCAGGATCGGTTGCTGAACTTCATCCGCGGGTTGCGTTTGGCGGAACCTTCGGTCAAGGTGCTTGGCGTCACTCGGCCGGAATCACAGGCGGATCTGGCGACCGCGTTCGACGGGTTGGTATCCCCGGGGTGGGATCCGTCCTCGCTCGCGTCGTACATCCGAGCGGAGCATCTTGATCCGGTTGGGTCAGCGTCGCAGGATCAGCCAGGAGAGCCGCGGCGTGTGGATCCGCCGACGACTTCCTCCGGCGACTTGCCGATGTTGACGCTGTTACTTCGCGGGCAGGATGTGCTCGCGTGCGGTATTGATCTCATCCGCGCCCGCTGCGGCGATCCGTCGATCGCGTTTTACAAACCGGACGGGCAGGTTGCCGCGGGCGCGGTCGCGGTGGCGTGGGATGGCGCGATCTTCGGGGCGTTGTCGGGCGCGACCGAACCGGCGATTCTGTTTGGTCATGCGCACTGGCTGGCGGCGTGGCTGCGGCTGCGCGATCAACAGACGCAGTTGCGGCTTGCGGCGTTCACGGACCCGCTCACGGGCGCGTGGAACCGGCGGTATTTCGAGCGGCATCTCAACGCGGCGATGGAGCAGGCGCGTCAGCGGCGGCAGACGGTGACGGTGCTGCTGTTCGATATCGATGACTTCAAGGTGTACAACGACGCCTACGGGCACGACGCGGGCGACGAGATTCTCGTCGAGGCCGTGCGGCTGATGCGCAGCGTGATCCGGCCGAGCGATCGGGTGTGCCGCATCGGCGGGGATGAGTTCGCGGTGATCTTCCACGACCCGGAGGGGCCGCGGAAGGAAAGCAGCCGCAACACGGTCTCGGTGATGGAAGTGGCGCAGCGGTTCCAGCGGCAGATCAAGCAGCACCGGTTCCCGAAACTGGCGGACTGCGCGCCGGGCACGCTGAGCATTTCGGGCGGCATGGCCACGTTCCCCTGGGACGGAACATCGCCCGCGGAGTTGCTCGCGAAGGCGGATCAACTGGCGATGGCGGCGAAGCGCCAAGGCAAAAACGCGATCACGTTCGGCCCCGGCTCGCTGCGCGAGTGCGGGCAGACCTCGCAGCCGCAGCAGAATTCCTGAAATCCAAGGAGCGGTCGTTACTTGTCGAACGCGGCGTCGAAGGCGATGCGCGAGGGCTCAAAGTCCAACCGCCGCACGAAGGCGGAGGCTTCGCGTGCGCCGTGCTCGCGGTCCATGCCGCTGTCTTCCCACTCGACGCTCAAGGGGCCGTGGTATTGGGCGCGGTTGAGGGCGCGGATGATCTCCTCGAAATTGACTTCGCCCCGGCCGGGTGAGCGGAAATCCCAGCCGCGGCGGTGATCACCGAAGGCCAGATGAGAAGCGAGGATGGAGGAGGTGCCGTCGAGGTTGCGTTGGGCGTCCTTGACGTGGACGTGGTAGATGCGGCCGGCGTAGGCGTCGATGAACTTCACCGGATCAATGCCCTGCCAGATGAGGTGGGAGGGATCGAAGTTGAAGCCGAAGGTCGGGCGGTTGCCGACGGCCTCGAGTGCGAGGCGGGTGGTGTGGAGGTCGTAGGCGATTTCCGTGGGGTGCACTTCGAGGCCGAAGAGGACCTTGTGCTTGTCGAAGGCGTCGAAGATGGGATTCCAGCGGGCTGCGAAATCGCGGTAGCCGGCTTCGATCTCGGCGGCGGAGGTAGGGGGGAAGAAATACAACTTGTGCCAGACGGAGGAGCCGGTGAAGCCGTTCACGATCTTGACGCCCAGGCGGGCGGCGGCGGCGGCGGTGTCCTTCATCTCCTGCGCTGCTCGCTCGCGCACGCCTTCGGGCTTGCCGTCGCCCCAGACACGGGCGGGGAGGATGGACTTGTGGCGCTCGTCGATCACGTCGCAGACACACTGACCCACGAGGTGATTGCTGACGGCGAAGCACTTGAGCCCGTTCCGCGCGAGGATGTCGGTGCGGCTCTTGCAATAAGAGTCACTGGAAAGGGCCTTGTCGACCTCGAAGTGATCGCCCCAGCATGCCAGTTCAAGGCCGTCGTATCCGAAGGATCTGGCCTTCTGGGCAAGGACTTCGATGGGAAGATCGGCCCATTGACCGGTGAAGAGTGTGACTGGGCGTGGCATGGTTCCGGAGCGTAGGACCTCTGAAAAACGAGGGCGGCGATTGGCGGTCGCTACGATTGAGGGCTGGTCGTGGGAGTGCAGGGTGTCGTTCGTTTCGGATCCTGTTCCCAAAGGGAGTTCGTCGATGCGTCGCCGGTTGATGATCCTCAATGTGCTGGCGGTGTGCGGAGGGGCGTGGGCGCAGGACCGGGAGGTGGTCACGTTCCAGATCAGCCAGACCACAACCCTGGGGCAGTCGGTCTATGTGCTGGGCGATCTTGCGGAGTTGGGGGCGAACGATCTGACGCGGGCGGTGAAGTTGGAGCCGGGGGTGTACCCGGTGTGGAAGGCCTCGGTGAGCCTGCCCAAGAACACGTCGTACTCGTATCGGTACTACCTGCGGAGCGATGCGCCGGCGCAGCAGCGGTTGGCGACCAACGGCACGGCGATCGGGACAGTGCTGGCGGGTTCGACTTCCGCCGCGGTCCTCACGCCGCCCGCGAAGGCGGTGGTGTTCCGGTCAGCGTGGGCGTCGCCGTTGCTGCGGTGGCGGCTGGGCGGAACGGGGGCGTATTCATCAACAAAGATGGTGCCGTTCGGGGCCGGGCGTGCGGGGACGGAGCGGGCCTGGATCGCGAACGGCGTCGCGGTTCCCCGGGCAGTGATGGACTTCTACTTCACGGCGGCGGACGGGACGGGGCGAGATCCCGCGGCGGGCGTGTATTCGTCGCGGTTGGATGCGATGTTGGTGCAGGATGGGCAGGTGTACACCTACTGGCCGGCGGCCGGCGTCGGCGCCGTGCGGAGGGACTACAACCCAGCGAGCCCGCCGTCGATGGCGTCGACGAGTCTGGGTGGAGAGGTTCGGGCGTATCGGGTTTTGCTGCCTCGGGGGTATGACCAGCACCCGGCGCGGCGGTACCCGGTGATCTACATGCACGACGGTCAGAACGTGTTCGACCAGGGGCCGTTCGGGACGTGGGCGGCGGACCAGGCGAGCGCAACGCAGGTGGCGACCGGGGCCATGCGCGAGTGCATCATCGTGGGCGTGGACAACACGTCCAATCGCATCCCGGACTACACCCCGCCGCAAGACGGAGGGCGGGCGGATCGGTACTCGCGGTTCCTGCTGGAGGAACTCAAACCCCGGATCGATGCGCAGTACCGCACGCTGACCGGAGCCGCGGATACCGGCGCGATCGGCAGCAGCATGGGGGCGCTGGTGTCGCTCTACATGGGTTGGGAGTTCACCGGGAGCGTGACCCGGGTAGGAGCGATGTCCGGAGCGTGGCAGGTGGGGGACATCGACGGACGCGTGGCCGCTCAGGCCAAACGACCGATCCGAATCTGGTTCGACAGCGGCGATTCGGGCACATCTGACGACAACTACTGGCTGACGTACAACCTGCGCGATGCGCTCATTCGGCCCACGCACACGGGCGGGAACTACGCAGAGAGCGGCGACCTCAAGCACATGATCGGTTTCAACCAGCAGCACAACGAGGCGGCGTGGTCGCAGCGAGTGGGGCCGGCGTTCTCGTTCCTGTTTCCGGCGGCGGAGGAGGCGTCGGTGTTCACGAGCGCGGCGACCGGGGCGGCGTTTGACGTTGACGGGGACGGTCGGGTCACGGTCGACGATGTGTACCTGCAGCACGCGACGCCGCGGGATGTGAACGGGGATGGGGCGGTGGATGTGCTCGACGCTGGTGCGGTGGCGGGTCAGCAGAGACGGGGGGAGCGAATGGGAATGCTCGGGAATCGATAGCCGGCCTGCTGCCGATTTGGCAGTGGTATTGCGCCCGTTCGCGCTTGGTATGTCATGAAGGTTGCTGCATTCGTGGCGCCAAGGCCATTTGGAGCCCTATCGAAATCCAAAATCGCAAAACGCGGGACGGGCGGGCTTGGCATTCCAGTTGCCTGTGCCCTTCCAAGCGATGGTCCCGGATCATCGCGATCGTCAAGTAGATCCAGACATCGCGGCATCGAGGCCGCGATTCCGACAGACCAAGCACTTGGAGTTTTACGCCAATGTCCGCCAAAGAACTCACCTTTGATGTTGATGCTCGCCAGTCCCTGCTCGCCGGTGTGGAGAAGTTGGCCCGCGCGGTCAAGGCGACCCTGGGCCCCAAGGGCCGCAACGCGGTGCTGGACAAGTCCTGGGGCGGCCCGACGGTCACGAAGGACGGCGTGAGCGTCGCCGAAGAGATCGAGCTTCGCGACAAGGCTGAGAACATGGGCGCTCTGCTCGTGAAGGAAGCGGCGAGCAAAACGAGCGACGCGGCGGGCGATGGCACCACGACGGCGACGGTGCTGGCCGAGGCGCTGTTCCGCGAGGGGCTGCGTCACATCGCCGCGGGCGTCGATGCCAACGCTCTGGTGCGGGGCATGAAAGCGGCGGTGGGCGTGGCGGTGAACGAGATCACGAGCCTGTCGAACCCGGTGAAGGGCAAGGGCGACATCCAGAACGTCGCGACGATTTCCGCGAACAACGACGCCGCGATCGGCAAGATCATGGCCGACGCGTTCGAGAAGGTCGGCAAGGACGGGGTCATCACGGTTGAAGAAGGCAAGAACATCGACACCGTGGTCGACGTGGTGGAGGGCATGCAGTTCGATCGCGGTTACCTCTCGCCCAACTTCGTGACCGACGCGGAGGCGATGAAGGTGGTTCAGGACAAGCCGTTCATCCTCATTCACGAGGACAAGATCGACAGCGTCTCGAAGCTTGTGCCGCTGCTTGAGGCGGTGATGAAGACCAAAAAGCCGCTGCTGATCATCGCCGAGGACGTGACGGGCGAGGCCCTGGCGACGCTGGTGATCAACAAGCTGCGTGGCACGCTGCAGGTGGCCGCGGTGAAGGCGCCGGGTTACGGCGACCGCCGCAAGGCCATGCTCGAGGACATCGCTGTACTGACGGGCGCGACCGCCGTGATGAAGGACCTGGGCATCGAACTCGACAAGGTCGAGATCAAGCACCTGGGCGTCGCCAAGCGGATCGAGATCGACGGCGAGAACACGACGATCATCGAGGGCGCGGGCGACACCAAGTCGATCCAGGCCCGCATCGCGCAGATCCGCGCGGAGATCGAGAAGACCACCAGCGACTACGACCGCGAGAAGCTTCAGGAGCGTCTAGCCAAGCTGGCCGGCGGCGTGGCCGTTGTGAAGGTCGGAGCCGCGAGCGAGGCGGAGTTGAAGGAGAAAAAGGCCCGCATCGAAGACGCGTTGCACGCGACCCGCGCGGCGGTGGCGGAGGGCATCGTTCCCGGCGGCGGCGTCTCGTTCCTTCGGGCCCGCAAGGCGCTTGAAAACATGAAAGAATACAAGACGGTGTTCGGCAAGAACGCCGATGCGACCAGCGAGGACGTAGGCCGCTTTACCTTTGACTTCGCCGCGGGCATCCGCACGGTCGTGACGGCCCTCGCCGTTCCGACGCACACCATCGCCGACAACGCCGGGGCCAAGGGCAGCGTGGTGGTGAGCAAGGTGAGCGACGGGAAGGGTAACTACGGCTACAACGCCTTGACAGAGGAGTACGGCGACCTGGTGCAGATGGGCGTCATCACTCCGGCGAAGGTCGATCGTCTGGCTCTGCAGAACGCCGCGAGCGTGGCGACGGTGCTCCTCGCCGCGGATTGCATCGTGACCTCCAAACCCGAACCCAAGGACGCGGCCCCCAAGGGCGGTCCTGGCGGAGGCATGGGTGGCATGGGCGGGATGGGTGGCATGGGTGGTATGGGTGGTATGGGCGGCATGGGATTCTGATCCACCGCTTGAGACGCAGATTGGTACAGGAATCAGGAATCGTGAAAGGGCCACATGCAGGCCATCTTGGATCTCTTCAGTCACCTCGACACGCATCTGGACAATGCGGCGGAGGAATGGGGCGCATGGACCTACGCGGTCGTGTTCCTCATTATCTTCGCCGAGACGGGTCTGGTCGTGATGCCGTGGCTGCCCGGCGACTCGCTGTTGTTCGCCGTGGGCGCGATCTGCGCTCGGGGGATCCTGCAGTTGCCGACGGTGATCGCGGTGCTCTGGGTCGCGGCGTTCGTGGGCAACTACACGAACTTTCTGATCGGGCGTGCGCTGAGCTTGCGGGCAGGGAGCGGGGTGCCGAGCATCGAAGCCGCCGGCGCTTCGATCACGAAGCTGTTCGGTGGCCGATTCGGGAAGGTGGTGCAGCCGCATCATCTCCGGCGAGCGGACCAGTTCTTCCGCAAGTACGGCGCGCTGGCGGTGCTGGTCTCTCGGTTTCTGCCGTTCATGCGGACGCTGGTGCCGTTCGTCGCGGGCATCAGCGACATGAAAACCAGCCGCTTCCTGCTCTACTCAGCCGTTGGCGGGTTGGCGTGGGTCGGGGTCTGCTGCACGATCGGGTATTACTTCTTCAATCTGCCATGGGTGAAGGACAACTTTGCCTTGGTCATCACCAGCCTGTTCGCGGCGGGGTTCGTCCCGATCGTGATCGGGTATGTCCGGAAAAAAGTCTGGGGCGGGGTTCGGCAGGAGCCGGCGCCCTCCCAGGAATCGTTCGTTGAGTACAAACAGCGCGGACCCGGCGAGAGCCAGGGACGCGAAGTTCGCAAGGAAGTTCACTAAGCAATCGGAGAACTCGCAATGGCCGTCAAGCCTCTTGAAGACCGCGTCCTCGTCAAGCCTTCTGAAGCCGAAACCAAGACCGCCTCGGGGATTTATCTTCCCGAGTCGAGCAAGGAAAAGCCCGTGAAGGGCAAGGTCGTGTCCACCGGACCCGGCAAGCGCCTGGAGAACGGCAAGCGGGCCGAGATGTCGGTGCACGCAGGCGACACCGTGGTGTACGGCAAGTACGCCGGGACCGAAGTGGAGATCAAGGGTGAAAAGCACCTGATCCTGCGGGAGAGTGAGTTGCTGGGGGTGATCGAGGGGTAATCAGGAGGGAATCGGGACTCGGGATTCGGGATTCGTGAAGGAGATCACGAGGATGTCGGAGATCACGTCTCATCGCGACTTGCACGCCTGGCAGCGGGCGGTCGAGATGGGGATCGCGATCTACAAGGCGTCGGCCGCCTTGCCGCAGAGTGAGCGGTTCGGCCTGACCTCCCAACTCCGACGCGGCGCTGTCTCGGTGGCGAGCAACATCGCGGAGGGGTACGGCCGAGGAACGAGTCAGGATTACCTTCGGTTTCTCCGCGTCGCTCGGGGGGCCTTGTTCGAGGTCGACACGCAGTTGGTTCTCGCGGAACGGCTCGAGTATCTATCCGGCACGCAGTGCCAGAGTCTGCAGCAGTCGGTTCAGGCGTGCGGTCAGGTGCTTTCAGGCCTCATCCGCTCGATCGAAAGAAAAATTGAGGAGACGGGCGGTCCGGGCTGACGGCTTTTCGAGTCCCGGATCCCGAGTCCCGAATCCCAGGAGTCATTCATGTCCACGAAACAGATCATGTTCAACGATGCCGCGCTCCTCGAGATGAAGCGCGGGGTCGATCGGTTGGCCGAGGCGGTCAAGTGCACGATGGGGCCCGCCGGTCGTCACGTGGTGATCGAGAAGTCCTACGGGGCTCCGCACATCACCAAGGACGGCGTCAGCGTCTCCAAGGAAGTGTCGCTCCCCGAGCCGTTCCAGGCCATGGGCGCCAAGATGGTGAACGAGGTGGCCAAGAAGACGGCCGACAAGGCCGGCGACGGTACCACCGCGGCGACCGTTCTCGCCCAGGCGATCTTCACCGAGGGCCTGCGTCACGTCACTGCGGGCGCGAACCCGGTGATGCTGCAGCGGGGCGTGAACAAGGCGGCGGAAGCGGCCGCCGAGGCCATCGACGCGATGGCGATCAAGTGCAAGGGCAAGGATGACTACCGCAAGGTGGCCACCGTCTCCGCCAACCACGACGCCGAGGTGGGCGAGATCATCGCCGAGGCGATCAGCAAGGTCGGGGCCGAAGGAGTGGTGGAGATCGAGGACGGCAAGACCGCCCACACCACACTGGATTACGTCGAGGGCATGCAGTTCGACAAGGGCTACCTGTCCCCGTACTTCATGACCGACCCCAAGACCGCCGAGTGCGTGCTCGAGGACGCGTACATCCTGATCTACGAGAAGAAGATCAGCAACCTGCCCGACCTGCTCCCGCTGCTGAACAAGGTCGTGACCACCGGCAAGCCGGTGCTGCTCATCGCCGAGGAAGTCGAGAACGAGGCGCTCGCAACGCTGGTGGTGAACCGCCTTCGTGGCATGCTCAAGATCTGCGCCGTCAAGGCCCCCGGCTTCGGCGACCGCCGCAAGGCCATGCTCGGCGACATCGCTGTGCTCACGGGCGGCGAGTTCATCAGCGAGGACCTGGGCCGTTCGCTCGAGAGCGTCGAACTCAACGAACTGGGCCGGGCCAAGAAGATCGTCGTCACCAAGGACGACACGACCATCATCGAGGGCGCGGGCAAGAAGTCCGAGATCAACGCCCGTGCGGAGCAGATCAAGTCTCAGTACGACAAGAGCACGAGCGACTACGACCGCGAGAAGCTCATGGAGCGTCTGGCCAAGCTGACCAGCGGCGTGGCGATGATCTCCGTGGGCGGGGCGACCGAGACGGCCATGAAGTCCACCAAGGACCTCGTGGACGACGCGCTCAAGAGCACGCGGGCGGCGGCGAAGGACGGATATGTTCCCGGCGGCGGCGTGGCGCTGCTGCGCACGCAGGAGGCGATCCGCGCGGCGCAGAAGAAGTCGAAGAACGACGATGAGAAGTTGGGCTTTGACATCGTTCTGCAGGCCGTGGAGGCCCCGATCAAGCAGATCGCGGAGAACGCTGGCTACGACGGCGATCTGATCGTCGAGAACGTCCGCGAGAGCAAGGGCGCCAACGGCTTCAACGCCGCGACCGGCGAGTACACCGACCTGGTCAAGGCGGGCATCATCGACGCGGCGCTGGTGGCCAAGACGGCCCTCATCAACGCGGCGAGCGTCGCCGGCCTGATGCTCACGACTGATGTGCTCATCGCGGAGCTCAAGGAAGAGACCAACGCGGTCGAGGGCGCTGTGGCCTGAGGACGCCGATCCCAGACTGATCCACAGGCCCACGGTCAGCCGATCGTGGGCCTGTTTTCTGAAATCCGATCGCCGGAGGCGGGGCGTGTTCCCGACGACGTCCGGCGATGATCCTGCACGAAGCGTCCAGACCCATGCCCACCCAACGCGACTACTACGAAGTGCTCGGCCTGGAGAAGAACGCTGACGCCGAGGAGGTCAAGCGGGCGTACCGCCGCATGGCGATGAAGTACCACCCGGACCGCAACCCGGGCGACGCCGAAGCGGAGACCAAGTTCAAGGAATCGGCGGAGGCGTACGAGGTTCTTGCCGATGCCGAGAAGCGCAAGATCTACGACCAGTACGGGCACGACGGACTGCGGGGGCGGGGCGCCGCGGCCCACGACTTCTCGCGGATGGACCCCACCGACATCTTCTCGATGTTCAACGACATTTTCGGTGGGTTCGGTGGCGGCGGCGGCCGCCGCGGGGCGGCCCGCGGGTTCGATCTGGAGACCGAAGTCACGATCACTTTGGATGAGGTGTTCAAAGGGTGCGAACGCGACGTTGAGTTCACCCGGATGGACGTGTGCGAAACGTGCACGGGCACCGGCGCCAAACCGGGGAGCAAGCCGGTCAAATGCGCGACATGCGGCGGCCAGGGGCGGGTGCAGCAGACCGGGCTGGGCGGCATGTTCCGGATGGTGGTGGCGTGCCCGGCGTGCGGCGGACGCGGTCAGATCGTCAAGGAGTTCTGCACCTCGTGCCGCGGCAAGGGCCGGACGCCCAAGAAGCGGAACCTGTCGGTCAAGATCCCCAAGGGCATCCACGATGGGCAGGCGCTGAGCGTGACCGGTGAGGGCGAGCCGCCTCCGCCGGAAGTGTCTCCCGCGGGTCAAGGGGCGCGGGGCGATCTGCACGTGGTGGTGCGGGTGAAGCAGCACGAGCTGTACCAGCGCGAAGGCGATCATCTCCTGCTGGAGATGCCCATCGCGTTCACGCAGGCGGCGCTGGGTTCGGAGATACAGGTGCCGACGCTTGAGGGATCCAAGCCCTTCTCGATACCCAGGGGTACGCAGCACGGGCACACGTTCCGCATCGAGGGACAGGGGTTGCCGAACCTACGCAGCGGTCGGCGCGGCGATCTGGGATTGATTGTCAAGATCGAGGTGCCTCGGCGGCTCTCCGCGAAGCAGGAGCAACTGCTGCGGGACCTGGCGGCGACGGAAGATAAGATGGTGCTCCCCGAAAGCGAGAGCTTCTGGAAGCGAGTGAAGGACTTTCTGGGTCGGTGATGTGCCCCCCGGGGCGAAGGCGTGCGACCCATGTGGTGGAGACGTAAGCACATGAACAACGACAATTCAAACTCCACAGCGGGCAACGGTCCGGACGCGGCGTCCGATTCCGGTCAATCTTCAGAATCGGGCTTCGGACCGGCGGATTCCTTCGGCATGGACGCGGCGAAGCTGCAGGCCGACCTGGAGGAGGCCCGCACGCGGTCGCTGCGGTTGATGGCGGATTTTCAGAACTACCAGCGCCGCGCGCTTCAGAACGAGCAGGTGGCGAAGATGGAAGGGGCGGCGAGAGTCGCTTCCTCGGTGGTGACGGTGGTGGATCATTTCGATCTGGCGTTGGCGCAGGATCAGTCCAAGGCGACCGTCGAGCAGTTGTTGACGGGGATGAAGGTGATCCGTGCTGAGTTGCTGAAGGTGCTGGGGCAACAGGGCGTGAGCGTGATCCGGCCGAACCCGAACGATGAGTTCACGCCCGGCCGTCACGAGGCTGTGATGCAGCAGGCCGCCGCGGGCGTTGAGCCCGGGCGGATCGCGTCGGTGTTCCAGGCCGGCTACGCCATCGCGGCCCAGGGGGGCGAGCGGGTGATCCGGGCGGCGAAGGTCGCGGTTGCGCCGCAGTAAGCAAAGGAAACCAGATGCCGACATACGACTATCACTGCGGGGCGTGCAAGAAGGAGTTCGAGCAGTTCCAGAGCATGAAGGACAAGCCGCTGCGCAAGTGCCCGCTGTGCGGAAAGAACGCGTTGGAGCGGCTGATCGGCACGGGGGCCGCGGTGCTGTTCAAGGGGTCGGGATTTTACCAGACCGATTACCGATCTGAGTCGTACAAGCAGGCCGCGAGTGCGGACAAGCCAGCGGACGTAAAGACAGACACGAAAACAGAATCCAAGACCGAGACCAAGGCCGAGGCGAAGGCTGAAACGAAGCCTGCGAGCGAGGCCAAGCCCGCGAAGCCGGAGCAAAAGCCGGCGAAGTCTGACGGCTCCAAGAAAGTCAAAGCGAAGTAAACGGCCGCCGCGGGTTGAACGCGGCGGAAGTGTTCACCATGCACGCGATCGCCCATGGCGTAGACATCATCGAGGTCGCCCGGATCCGGGCGATGCTGGATGAACATGGAGATCGGTTTCTGGAGCGGGTGTTCACGAAGGGCGAATCGGACTACTGCACCGGCGTGCGGCGGCCGGAGCGGCTCGCCGCGCGGTTCGCGGCGAAAGAAGCGGTGATGAAGGCGCTGGGCACCGGCCTGGCCGACGGCGTTTCGTGGCAGCACATCGAGGTCGTCAGCCGTCCGACGGGCGAGCCGACGGTGGTGTTGAGCGGGGAGGCGCTGCGTGTGTCGGAGCGCAAGGGCATCGCCTCGTGGCTCATCTCGCTGAGTCACGTGGAGAGAATGGCGATTGCCAGCGTGATCGGGGTGGGGGAGGCGCGGGAGGACTGAGCAGCAGGAGCCACGTGTCGTTACTTCGGCGGGGCTTCCGCGGCCTGTTTGGCGAGCTTTTCCTGTTCGCGGCGTTTGAGTTCGGGCACGAACTCGTCCTGGTACCAGTTGCGCCAGGCGGGGACGTTGTAACCGAGCTGCTTGGTAGTTTTGCCGAACTCGTCGGTGGTCCAGTCGACCAGTTCGTTGTGGATGTCGACGTGGTACGCTACCACGGCCGCGTCGATGACACGCAGGATGGTGCCGGTGGTAACGGTGCTGAGCTGGGGATCAAAGGCGACGGCGTAGGGGCCGACGACGGGCGTGAGATCGCTGACGAAGGCCGTCTGCTGGCCGACAAGGATCCACGCGAGCGCACTGTCTGTGGAGCCGATGGAGCCGGTGGCGACGTTCTGCGTGGTGGGGCGCTGGGTGACCTGCGCGTTGATCAGCCAGGGAACGACCTCGAGCAGGTTGAGCCCGTGAGCGAGCTTGGACGCGCTGGCCATCGCGCTTTCCTTGCCGGACCGCAGGCCCTCGTAGATGACGAGTTTGACCTGCGCGGGCGGGGCCTTGTCGGTGTGCAGGCGGGCGTGCAGGCGTTCGAGTGCGGAGTTGCGGAACTCGGCGTCGTCGGCGTGCACCGCGATCCAGGCCAGCGAGGCGTCGCCTTCGTCGGACTGGGCATCGCGGAAGATGTCCAGGAGCGTGTTGCGGACGTCTGCTTGCTCGTCCTGAAAGAGCCTGACCATGAGGGGGAACAGCGCGGGATCGGTGTACTCGCGGAGCTTGACGAGACCTTCCTGACGCAGTGCGGTGTTCCGGACGCCGCCGAAGTGCTTGAGGCGGAGACGGCGCAGCTCCTTCTCGGTGGCTTTGCGTTTGGCCTGCTGGTCGGCGTATCGCTTGGCGTTGGGGCTGGCGGGATCGATTGCGAGTTTCTTCATCCACTCTGGCGAGTCGTCGCCCGAGACCGGGATTTCATCTCCCGAAACTTGGACTGGCGGGGTTTGCCCGAAAACGCTGAGAGGAAGCGCCAGACAAGCGGCGATGCCGGTGGCTCGGAGGGGGAACAAGCGGGATCGGGAGTGGGGCATTCGGGTCTCCATTCTTTCAGACACTGCGGCGGGCAAGTTGTTCCAACTTCGGTTTGGTCGTGGCAGTGTCGCGATCAAGTCAAACTCCGACATGGGGTATACGGCGAGGGGCGCTTGAGGATGCGTGCGTAAGGAATAAATACGGTTTCTCTCTGCTCCATTGGATTGCTTTTCCTTCCTCGCGGGGCAGGAGATATCGGGTCTATTGCCTATTTGTGAATCATGCCGGCCTGTCTTTTGTGAGGGATTGGTGTGATTTGGAGCGGTTGAATTGCGGTCCCGCCAAAATCACTGTTCCAATTCGCGACGGAATTCGGTATCCTGTGCATATCCGCCGATGAATCCGTGAATTCACCGCTCCCATGTCTTGTAGCGATCTCAAACGGGAACGCGGATTTCCCACGCTGACCATCCCCTGAGGCCCTTGGAGCACGCAATGAGTTGGAAAAACCCCGCGTCGGGTTGTGTATTGTCTGGATCGGTTGGGACACTGCGGCGGTTTGCCGCGGCGGCGGCGTTGGTCGTTGGCGCAGCGGGCGCATCGGCTCAGTGCACCGGATTCAACTTGGCGGCGTCTACGGGCGCTTCGATCACGCCGGGCACCACTGACATCGGCAATCACTGTGACGATTGCGTCAACACCGTCGCGTTGCCCTTTCCGTTCACGGTGTACGGCGTGCCGTACAACAGCGTCAGCGCGAGCAGCAACGGCAACATTCAGTTCGCGACCACGAACAACGCCTACAGCAACGGGTGTCTGCCCCAGTCGGTGCTGGGCATCGCGATCTGCGCGAACTGGGACGACCTTCGGACCGACGGCACGGGCGACGGGATTTTCACGTCGGTCACCGGTTCGGCGCCGAACCGGGTGTTCAACATCGAATGGCGGGCCCATTACTACTCGGGCGGCGGCCCAACGAACTTCGAGGTCCGCCTGTTCGAGGATAACTCGAAGTTCGAACTGGTGTACGGTGTCATGGACCAGGGCGGCTTGAGCGCGACGGTGGGTGTCCAGCACTCCACCTTTCCGCCGACTCAGTACTCGTGCAACACGGGCGGGCTGGTCGCGGGCTCGAAGCTGACGTTTACGTGCACAAACGGGCCGATCCCGCCGACAGGGAATGGCGCTGCGACGCCGGGTACGGTGCTGTCTTGCGGCGCGGGCGGCAGCACGCTGCTCACCGTGAACGTGCTGTCCGGGTTTAACCCGCCCAGCACGGGGCTGGCGGTCACCGGCAATCTCTCGAGCATCGGCGGCGGTGTGAATCAGGCGTTCTACAACGATGGCACCCACGGCGATGCGACCGCGGGAGACAGCACGTTCAGCCTTCAGGTCACGGTGCCGGTCTCGGTGGCGGCGGGCACCAAGAGCGTGGGCTTTACGGTCTCGGATGCGGAGGGGCGATCCACCACTGGTGCGATGGGCCTCACCGTCAATCCTTGCCCCACCGCGGGGCCTGACGTGTTCGTCGCGCGCCTCACGGACATCGGGTATTACGGTTCGACGGGCGCCGTCACCGCGTACTCGGTGGGCACCGACGCGTGCAATAACGGTGATGTGCCGGTCATCTGGATCCAGAACGGCGTGCAGCACCCCGTGATCGCGCAGAACATGTACCGGCTCAAGAACGGCCGGTTCGAGCAGATCGGCCAGTCCTGGCTCAAGCACGGGTTTTCGTCCACCAACAGCGGCACGTGCGGCACGTGCACGCAGCCGCCCATGGGGAGCCAGCAACTGGGCGTTGGATGCTCGGACGCGTACGGCTCGGGCCTCAACGGCGGTCAGGGTTACCTGGGGCCGCGGTCGGAAGTCAACGCGACAACGGGCGCGTTCCTCTGGCCGCATGGCACGGGCGACACGGGCACGATCGGCATGCGTCTGCAGGTCCGCACGGCGGATGTTGACCCGGCCCAGAACGCCGGCGCTCAGTACTTCGCCGAAGCGCACTATGTGACGGCGGACGATGCGCAGTGGACCAACGGCGGCAATCCCGCCGTGAACGGCCTGAACAACGCGACATACCAGGCGATTTCAATCCCGAACACGACCTCGGCGCCCAGCCTCATCGGTACGGTGCACCGCATGTCTCCCGGCATTCAGGCGTGGAAGGACGCTGACCCCACGGTGTCGATCACCACGGCGGATTACGTGGATACCTCCATGGGCACCCCGGGCATCGTGGCGAGGTTCTGGGTGGCGGGCAAGGCCACGGACAATCACAACGGCACCTGGCACTATGAGTACGCCGTGTACAACCACAACGCCGATCGAGCGGGCGGCGGCTTCAGCATCCCGGTGCTGCCGGGCGTGGGCGTTTCGGGGGTAGGATTCAGCGGCACCTTCGCCCACTCCGGCGAGCCGTACCCCAATACTGCCGCGAACATCGACGCGTGGCCCGCGGCCGCGTCTTCGGGCGCCGTGACGTGGACGACGCCCGAGCCGTACCTGCCTCCCAATGGTGCCAACGCCAACGCGCTGCGTTGGGGCACGATGTACAACTTCCGCTTCGATGCGGACGTGGCGCCGGTGACGGGGAACGCGTCGATCGCGCTCTTCAAGCCCGGGGCCATCTCGTCGGTTACCGCCGCGGGCCTGCCGGTGCCGGGGAACCCGCCCTGCCCGGCGGACTTCAACCAGGATGGCGGCATTGACGGTGCCGACGTTGAAGCGTTCTTCACTTCATGGGAGTTGGGCGACTCGTCGGCCGACTTCAACCACGACGGCGGGGTTGACGGGGCGGACGTCGAGGCGTTCTTCATGAACTGGGAGGCCGGTTGCTGATCCGGTTTCCGGGCTAACTGATTTCAACACCACCGCCGATGGGCTGGGGGGAAGCGATTGCTTCCTCCGGCCCGTCGGCGGGGTTGATTTTGGGGAGAGGTGACCGGGAATCGGGGCTCGATCAGCAGCGAGCCGGTCGTCACCCCGGTTTGGAGATCATCGCGTGGAATCCGCGACGCGGATGAAGTGATGGTGACGGAGTTCAGCGGGTCGCGACGGCGGCCTGACCGGTGGGTGCGCCGCGGCCCGTCCAGCGGCGAAGTTCGTCAGTCCACATGTCGCGGGTTTCGGGCAGCACTCCGAACTTGCGTTCGATCGCCGCGGCGACGAGTCCCATGAAGAGCGGCTGGGGGCGCAGCGGTCTGCCCGTCAGCTCGGGGTGGAACTGACCGCCGATGAAGAACGGGTGGGTGGGCACGCCCACGGGCGCATCGGGGCCGGGGCGGCGCAGTTCCATCACCTGCATGATGGGGCGATTGGGGTGGCGGCCTGAAAAGACCATGCCGGCGTCTTCGAGGCGCTTGATGTAGTCAGGGTCGACCTCGTAGCGGTGGCGGAATCGCTCGCGGACGCTCGCCTTGCCGCCGTACAGGAATGACGCCAGGGTGCCGGGAGTGATCGCGACATCTTGAGCGCCCAGACGCATCGTGCCGCCCAGGCCTTCGATCTTCTTCTGCTCGGGCAACTCGCTGATGACCGGGTGCGGTGTGCGGGGGTTGAACTCGGTCGATGAGGCTTCCTTGAGGCCCAGCACGTTGCGGGCGAACTCGATGACGGCGACCTGGAAGCCCAGGCAGATGCCCAGGTAAGGCACGCCTTTCTCGCGGCAGTACTTCACGCACGCGATCTTGCCTTCAACGCCTCGGAGTCCGAAGCCACCCGGGACGATGACGGCGTCGAGATCGCCCAGGAACTGCTCGACATTCGAATCGGTGATCTCGGTGGTGTCGATCCAGTCTTCCTCGATCTTGGCGCCTAGGTGCGCGGAGCAGTGCTCCAGAGCCTTGTCGATCGAGGCGTAGGCGTCGCGGAGGTTGGCGTACTTGCCGGCGATGCCCAGGCGGATGGTGCGGGGCTTTGGGGCCACCAGTTTCTTGACGAAGCTCATCCACCGCTCGCGGGCCTTGTCCTCGAGCGAGACGTCGACCCGCTCGTGCATGCCCATGATCGAGAGGATCTCGCGGTCGAGGCCCTCGCGGCGCATTTCCTCAGGGATGGTGTAGATGCTGTCCCGGTCGTGCATCGAGAAGACTCGGCGCATCGAGACGTTGCTGAACATCGCGATCTTCTGGACGATCGAGTCGGAGATCGGGTTGCCCGCGCGGCAGGCGATGATGTGGGGCTGGATGCCCGCTTCCATCAGGCGCTTGATGCCAAGCTGCGCGGCTTTGGATTTCTGCTCACCCAGGGCCTTGGGCTCGATGACGTACGTGAGCGCGACGAAGCAGCACGAGCCGGGGCCTTCTTCGAAGGCCAGCTCGCGCAACGCCTCGATGTAGAACCCGTTCTCGTAGTCGCCGACGGTGCCTCCGACCTCGACGAAGACCACATCGGCGCGGCGCTGGCCGTCGCCGCGGACCGCGAGCTCGCGGAGCTTGCGCTTCACCTCGCCGGTCACATGGGGGATCATCTGCACGTCGCGGCCGAGGTAGGCGCCGCGGCGTTCACGCTCAAGAATCTCAGAATACAACTGGCCGCTGGTCACGAAGTTGCGGCGGGAGAGGTTCTGATCGAGCAGCCGCTCGTAGGTGCCCAGGTCCATGTCGCACTCGGTGCCGTCGTCGAGCACGAACACCTCGCCGTGGCGATAAGGGTTCAGGGTTCCCGAGTCGATGTTGAGGTAGCCCTCCATCTTGATCGGGGCGACCACAAGTCCCTTTTCCTTCAGCATCTTGGCCAGGGAGGAGGCGAAGATCCCCTTTCCCAGGCCGGACATCACGGTGCCCAGAACCACCACGTACTTGTGGAATCCGCGCTGATAACCTTCGGGAATGGGGCTGTAGAACTCCGAGTCCGCGGATGATGTCGCCAAGTCCGCGAGCGAGGCGCGGCGCGGTTGGCTTTCCTCTCCCGAATCAGACCATGGAGTGGCCTGTTTCACGGGTGAGAACTTGGGTTGGGTGGGGGGGACTACGGGGGTGGGTTGGGCTTGGTTGGGGGGCTGCTGGCTCTCGGGCTGGCCTGGCGGAGGGGGCATGAGACATAGTAAGCGTGCCCATGACGGGATGTGCGGACGCTGGAGTGTGATTCGCGCATTCTGGAGCAGAACTGGCGACGGCATACCGCCGCGAGGCGAGCTACCCTTTCACCCCACAGTTTTCTCGCGTGCGACTCGTCGGATTTCGCACGCAAAGCCGACCCAACGGAGCCTTTGGCCTTGGAAGAGACCGCGACGATACTGGATCTGCACTCCCCGGCTCCCGCGCACGGATCGGCCCGCGCTGTTGCGCCCACGAAGATCGCCAGTTTCATTGAAACGACCAAGCCGGGGATCACCAAGCTGGTCACGATCACCTCCCTGGTGGGGTTCGTCATGGCGGCGGCGCTGCGAGCCAAGTCGGTGTGGGAGTTGGCTGTATTGGGGATCGCGTGCGGGGTGGGCACCGCCCTTTCCGCGGCGGGGGCCAATGCCATCAATCAGTACATGGAGCGGGAACGCGACGCGGTGATGCCCCGCACGGTGCGTCGGCCGTTGCCGCAGGGGCGGCTGTCTCCGGGTTCCGTGCTGGCCTTGGGTGTGTTTCTGGGTGTCGCGGGTTGCGGCATCCTGTGGCTCATGAACGGGTCGGCCCCGGCGTTGATCTCGCTGGCTTGCATCGTTTCGTACATCGCGATGTACACGCCGATGAAGACGCGAACGTCTCTGTCGACGTTCATGGGCGCCGTCCCGGGGGCGTTGCCGCCCCTGATCGGTTGGACGGCCGGCGGGGTCGACGGGTGGCAATCGCTGCGCGATCCGGGCGGGCTCTCGCTGTTCATCCTCATGTTTGTGTGGCAGATCCCGCACTTTCTGGCCATCGCGTGGATGTACAAAGACGATTACGCCAAGGGCGGGTACGTGGTGCTGCCGGTTATTGATCCCGCTGGAGGCTGGACGGCGGCGACCATCGGTCTGTGGAGCGCGGCGCTGATCCCGGCCACGCTGCTGCCGGCCATCGTGATGCCGGACCGGCTGGGCGTGCCGTATCTCTCGCTCGCGGCGGTGAGCGGCGTGGCGTTCTTCTTGCTCGGGGTTCGGGTGATCAGGACGCGGGGACGGCGCGAGGCGCGGCACCTGTTCTTCGGCTCGATCATCCACCTGCCGCTCATTCTGGTGGCGATGACGTGCGAAACTCTGGTGCGTTCGTTGCTGGCGTGAGCGTGACGGTGTCCTTGTGAATCAGAAAGGTGGCGAAGCCGACCGTGAATTCGCGCGGGCGGCGATCATTATCCTGCACCGCGGCGATGACGGGGGCCAATGCGCGGAACGAGATGCGTCGCAATCGTCTGCCGCGGGTGAGCAACTGGTACCAGCCTCGCAGGACCTCCCCCACGTACAGCCGGGTCTTGCCGCGGAGTTGATCTCGGGCGATGTGCTCCGCGATCGATTGCGACTCGCCCTGGAATAGAAGTTCGGTAATGGAAGAACGTACGTGCCGGCCGGCATCTGCCAAGAGGGATGAACTACACCGGATGCGGGTGAGCACCCGGGGAGAGATTTCCTTGAGGATGGGGATCACTCGGTGACGCACGGCGGACCGCAGCCGAGAAGTGTCGGCGTTGGTAGCATCAACTGCCCAAGTCCAGTTGAAGAGGCCGCAGATTCGCTCGGAGTCGGCGCGGGTGACGCCGAGCATGGGCCGGATGATCGAGCGGTGATGATCGAGCGCCAGCTTCTCGCGGATGCCCGACATCGCCAAGGGGCCCGCGCCCGCGAGAAGCCGCATGATCACCGTCTCGGCCAGATCGTCGGCTTGATGGCCGGTGGCGACATGCGGGCACCGCCTGGCTCTGGCAATTCTCACAAGCGTTGCGTAACGACGCAACCGGGCATCGGACTCGGCGTTTCCGGGGCGGCTGCGGACTCGGACGAATGCGTCAAAGTACCTGACTCCGAGGCGACGAGCGAGGTTCTCGGCGGCGTCGCGGTCGGCGTGCGCCTGTTCGAGGGGCCGCATGTCATGAACGACGTGCGCGATGACGACGGATCGCGGGGCGGCGGCCGCGAGGGCGATGGCCAGCGCCGACGAATCAGCACCGCCGGAGCAGGCAACCAGCGTGCGACGTTCCGAATCGGGGGTATCGGCGCCGCCGGTGAGCGAGCGCCACGCGCGGATGATCTCGCGGACCGCCGGGTCCTTGCGGATTCGGGCACGCTCTGGCGAGTCGGGCTTCATCGGGGGTTTTATTACCGGCGTGCGGCGTCCAGCGACAGGATCTCGAAGACGACGTGGGCCGCGAAGAGTGCGGTGATGCCGGCCACATCGCGGTCGGGGAGCACCTCGACCACATCGGCGCCGACGATGTCCGCGCCGCGGAGGGATCGCAACAATGAAAGGGCTTCGGCGGTCGTGATGCCTCCGATCGAGGGCGTGCCGGTTCCCGGCGCGAACGCGGGATCAACCACGTCGACGTCGAACGTGAGGTACCACTCGCGGCCCGGGTGGGCGCGGACGAACTCTCCCAGAGCGTCACCGGCGCCCAGTTGATCCCTGCGGATGACCGTTACTCCCCGCGAGAGCGCGAAGTCCAGATCAGCCGCGGTGTTGAGCGGCCCCTTGACACCAACGGAGATCATCGTGGCGGGATCGACAAGGCCGTCCTCGATAGCGCGGATGAACGGAGAGGCGTGTCCCCATCTCTCGCCCCAGACAGCATCCACGGTGTCCAGATGGCTATCAAAGTGGATGAGCCCAAGCCCTTTGGACGGCTTGCCGCGGCGTTCCCACGTGGCTCGGATATTTGCGTAAGCGATGGAGTGGTCGCCGCCGACGGCGAGCAGGCGGGTGGTCTTTGGATCGCCGATGGAGCCGGCCCAGTGGGCGACCGAATCGAGCGTCTCCTTGATGGAGTAGGGACGGACGGGCGCATCGCCGGCATCGACGAGCGAGAGTTTCTCCGCGATGTTGACGGCGTGCTCAACGTGATACGGCTTGACGTAGGCGGATGCGTCGCGCACGGCGCGAGGTCCGAATCTTGCGCCGGGACGGAACGTCACGCCGCCGTCGAAGGGCACGCCGTAGACAGCCCAATCGGGAGTGTCGCTGGGCGACATCACGGGGAATCGGCAGAAGGTGCACACACCCGCGAAGCGCGGCGTGGTCCTTCCATCAATCAAATGTGTCTTGAACTCGGGCATTGAACTCCAGTCTACGCCGGCAGCGGGGGAGTCGATACGGGGTGAAGTCAAATGAAAAACGGCCCCGGAAGTCCGGGGCCGTTTCGAACAAGCAATCTGGTGGCGGATCAGGTGCCGGGGATCTTGACTTCGGTTCCGCCGTAGTCGATGCCCTTGAGGCCCAGTCGCGTCCAGCGGTAGAAGCCCGGGAAGGAGGCCGAAGTGCCGCCGCCGCGGATGGGAGTTTCCCAAGTGTCGGGCGTGTAGTTCACCAAGAGGGCGAACGGAGACGTCGGACGCGAGGGGTCGCAGCCGGGATTGGCATCCAAGGGGATGCGGACGCCGTTCTCGATCGGGTCGGTCGGTGGGCCGGTGCGACGCATCGTGACGGAGCCGTCATAGAAGAGGATGGGGCACACCGCGTCGGCGTAGCCGTAGTAGAACTGGGCCTTGCCCTTGTGGCGGCACTGAATGTCGTACAACTGAGCCTTCTGCGAGGGGAAGGCTACATCGGGGATCTTACGGCGTCCCAGCACTTCGCCCGCGTCACCGAGGAGCTGGTACTGGTTGTGCTGACCGCCCTGAGTCACACCGGGACCGTTGTCACAGCGGTCGGGAGCGTAGTGGAAGGCGTTGGTTTCGTACGTGCTGCTGTAGGGCCAGCGCGACGAGAGCGGGTTGGGAGACGGGATGAACGCGCCGTTGGCGAAGGCGACCGGATCGCTCTGCCACAGCAGACGGTTCTTGTCTTCGGGGCAGACCACCAGCTTTTCGGGCAGGCGGCTGGCGAGATAGTCCTGGAGCACCAGGTGGGTGTACAGAACGTCCGGGATCCACGCGTCCGGGAGCTCGAAGTCATCGCGGCCGGTGCGGCGGCGGATGATGTCGACGGCCTGAGCCGAGTGGCAACGCAGTGCGTCGCCGTTCTGCGCGACGCTGCGCAGGTCGGCGTACGCGAGCAGGTCGTACGACTTGTTGCTGATCGTGAAGGCGTACAGTCGGTCGGAGTAGTCGGCTGTGTACGACTGAGTCGCCACGCCCAACTGCTTCATGTTCGACTGGCAGATGGTCACACGTCCCGACTTGCGGGCTTCGCCCAGTGCGGGCAAGAGAATGCCGATGAGCAATGCAATGATTGCAATGACCACCAGCAACTCGATCAGTGTGAACGCACGCTTACGGGATACGACTCTTTGACCGCACATCGTGTGGTCCTCCATATGCACTCACTGGATTTTCAGGCACCGTGCCTGAACACCGATTGCCGCGAACGCGGACTTACAAGCACCCCGGCGAATGCCCCGAACCATGTGGGCGACGCCTGCTCTCGGTTTCAGACATTCTACCACATGTCAAGGGATTTGTCGAGAGAATTTCGTAGATCTCAAGTTGCGAACAAAACCCGTCTTGTGGCGATTGTCTGATCGACGCGAGATCGTCAAAACTGGTGAAATTCAGGGCAAAAATAAAGCGGCCCCGCATACAACGGGGCCGCAGATTCAATAACGAAGAATGTCGCTCAGGTTCCGGGAATCTTGACTTCGGAACCGCCAAAGTCGATGCCACGCAGGCCCAGGCGCGTCCAGCGGTAAAAGCCGGGGAAAGAGGCCGAGGTGCCGCCGCCGCGGATGGGAGATTCCCAAGTGTCGGGCGTGTAGTTCACCAAGAGGGCGAACGGAGACGTCGGACGCGAGGGGTCGCAACCGGGGTTGGCATCCAAGGGGATACGGACGCCGTTCTCGATCGGGTCGGTCGGTGGGCCGGTGCGGCGCATCGTCACAGAGCCGTCATAGAACAGAATTGGGCAGACTGCATCGGCGTAGCCGTAGTAGAACTGCACCTTGCCCTTGTGGCGGCACTGAATGTCGTACAGCTGAGCCTTTTGCGAGGGGAAGGCCACATCGGGGATCTTGCGGCGTCCGAGCGCTTCGCCAGCGTCGCCAATCAACTGGTACTGGTTGTGCTGGCCGCCCTGGGTGACGCCGGGGCCGTTGTCGCAACGGTCGGGGGCGTAGTGGAAGGTGTTGGTTTCGTACGTGCTGCTGTAGGGCCAGCGCGACGAGAGCGGGTTGGGAGACGGGATGAACGCGCCGTTGGCGAAGGCGACCGGATCGGTCTGCCACAGCAGGCGGTTCTTGTCCTCGGGGCAGATCACCAGCTTCTCGGGCAGGCGGCTGGCGAGGTAGTCCTGGAGCACCAAGTGCGTGTACAGAACATCGGGGATCCATGCATCCGGAAGCTCGAAGTCATCGCGGCCGGTGCGGCGGCGGATGATGTCGACGGCCTGAGCCGAGTGGCAACGCAGGGCATCGCCGTTCTGTGCGACGCTACGCAGGTCGGCGTAAGCGAGCAGGTCGTACGACTTGTTGCTGATCGTGAAGGCGTACAGCCGATCCGCGTAATCCGCGGTGTACGACTGAGTCGCCACACCCAACTGTTTCATGTTCGACTGACAGATGGTCACCCGTCCAGACTTTCGGGCTTCTCCGAGCGCGGGCAGGAGAATGCCGATCAGCAGCGCGATGATGGCGATCACCACCAGCAGCTCGATCAGTGTGAATCCGGGTTTCCGACAATGAACTCTTCGACCGCACATAGCGTGGGCCTCCATATGCACTCCCTGAACTATTCAGGCTGACTAACTGGTTTCCGATCTGCCGCGAACGCGGACTTTTACGCAACCCCGGCGCGACGAGCCTCTGTGTAGGGGCGCACGCCCTCTCGGATGAATGAACCATCTTACCACATCGCCTCACGATTGTCGAGAATTATTCGGCCCATCGTGCGGATTACTCACCGGGCAGTTCGCGGCCCTGAGGCCGGTGCCTCGTGCGCCGCTCCAATAACGTGTCAAACTCGGCGGGCGTTCGCCGCCCGCGTCTCTTTGTGTCTATACCACACAAACGCGTGCAAAGATGCGTGAATCGATCAATTCGACGCGCCGCGTGCGCGTTTGCGACGCGCAATGCTCCGGGGTGCGTCCCGATTGCGTCAGAATCCGCTTGACGCTTGATTTCCGCGGTCCGGTATGCTCATATCTCGCATGCGATCTCTGAAAACAACCGGCGTCTGCGGAGTGCTGTTAGCGCTGTGTTCTGTTTCGTGCGGCGGGTCTTCGCGATCCGAACTTCCAAACCTGGCCGAACCCGCTTCGCAGCGGCCTGCGGCGGCACGAGCGTCCTCGGACAAGCCCCTGGTGCTGGTCGACGGAGTGCCGATCGATGCCGCGGCCTTTGATGGGCGTCTGCACGAGGCGGCCGGCGCGGTGGTGCTCGAGGAGTTCGTGCTGGATCAGAAACTGAGCGCGGCGTGCCGCGATGCGGGGATCAGCATCGACAAGTCGAAGATCGACGCTGAGCGTGCGCTGCTGCTGGCGAACATCGGCGCCGACGCCGGCGTGAGCGAAGATCAAGCCGGGGCGATGATTGATCGGTTCCGCAAAGCACGTGGCTTGGGGCCGGGGCGATACGCGGCTCTGCTCGCCCGCAATGCTTCACTACGTGCCCTCGTGCGGCAGAATGGGCTGGTGGACGACGCGGCGGTCAACATCGGGGTCACCCAGGAGTTGTCGGCCAAGGTCCTGGCGCGGATCTTCGTGGCGCAGAACGATCGGACCGCTTCCGAAGCGCTCGCGGAACTCCAGGCGATTCCGCAGGGGCCCGCGAGGTCAGCGAGATTTTCGGCGATGGCGTTTCAGTCTTCGCGGGATCCATCGAGTCAGAGAGGCGGGCTGTTCGGGCCGGTCGATCCGACGGACCCGACGCTGCCATCGATCATCCGCACGGCCTTGAGCGGGTCGCCCGGCACACTGTCATCTCTGCTCGCGCTGGACTCCGGGTTCGGGTTCGTGCTGATCGAAGATCAGATCGCGGCCCGCCCGATGCCTTCGGGGGCGGAACTCGAACTGGTGCGAGAGAAAGTGCGCACTCGCAAGGAGCGCGAGGCGATGGACACGCTGGCGGCGAACCTGACGGCGGCGGCGCGTGTGACGGTGATCGACGAGCCCTTGAGATGGAGTTGGGATGCCAGGCCGCGCCGGTGAGGCGGGCACGTCTTTAAACAAAAACGCCGCGTGCATGTGCACGCGGCGTTTTGATTTGGATTCAACGCGCAGCGATCAACGCTGATCCATCGGCGTGTAGGCGACGCCGTGGGGCCCCTTGTAATCCACATCAGGGCGGAAGAGTCGGTTGTCGCTCAACTGCTCGATGACATGGCCGGACCAGCCGCCGATGCGCGAGAGCACGAACATCGGGGTGAAGAGGTCCAGCGGGAGCCCGATGCAGTGATAGGTGGTGGCGGAGTAGAAGTCGACGTTGGGGTAGATGCCCTTGGCGGCAACGGCCTCGCTCATGACCTTCTCGATGCGGCTGGACTTTTCGTACAGGGCCATGTTGCCGGTATCGTGGGCGAGTTGCTTGGCGAGCACCTTGAGGTGGCTGGCGCGGGGGTCGTAGGCCTTGTAGACCCGGTGCCCGAAGCCCATGATCTTGTCTTTCTTGGCGAGCTTGTCGTGCACGTACTTCTCGGCGGCTTCGACGGTGGGGATCTCGTTGAGCATGATCATCACCCCCTCGTTGGCGCCGCCGTGGAGCGGGCCGCGGAGCGAGCCGATCGCGGCGGTGATGGCCGAGTAGATGTCGCTCATGGTGGAAATGACCACCCGGGCGGAGAACGTCGAGTTGTTGAGTCCGTGGTCGGTGTGCAGGACAAGGCAAACGTCCAGGGCCTTGACCATGGCGGCGGTGGGTTTGGCGCCGTTGAGCATGTAAAGGAAGTTCTCGGCGAAGCCCATGTTGGCGTCGGGCTTCACGAAGGGCTTGCCCTGGCGGTGGCGGTGGAAGTAGGCGAGCATCGCGGGTGCGCACGCGAGGATCTTGAGGGCCTTCTCACGAACAGTGGGGACGTCGGTGGCGTTGGGCTTGGCGTCGTACATGCCAAGAGCCGAGACCAGCGTGCGCATGACGTGCATGGGCTGGGCGTCCTTGGGGAGTTGCCCGATCATCGCCTGGATCTCGGCGGGGAGTTCGTACAGGGCACGGATCTTGGCGGAGAAATCGGCGAGTTCACCCTTGCGCGGCAGCCGGGTGTTCCAGAGCAGGAAGACAGTTTCTTCGAACGTCGAAAACTCCGCCAACTGGCCGATGGGAATCCCGACGTACTCGAGAACTCCCTTCTCACCATCGATATACGACATCTTGGTTTCGGCCGCAATTACGCCTTCAAGGCCCTTGGAGTACGACGCCATCTTCGCGTGTCCTTCCGGTTCAAAACGTGAACCAGCGATCTCATGATTCGGGTTGTCAAACCTTGCCCGGACCGCGTGAGAAGCGGCCCGATCAAGGACCGTCAATTGTAGCATGCTGTCGCGAAAAGGCACCGTGCGGAGCGTCTGAAACAGCGCTTCAATGAGGCAGATTTATGACCCAAGACCCCCCAACTTCCCGAACGCAGCCATCGGCGGACGATGGCGGCCCTTCTTGTGAACGCACCGGCCACGCCATCGCGGTGCGTCCCGCCGCGACCGCGGATGTTCCGGCGATATTGCCGATGGTGCGGGAGATCTGCAGGCTTCACCGAAGTTGGGATCCGGCAAAGTATGGATACCTGCCGGATGTCCTGGACCGATATGCGCTGTGGCTCCCGGAGCGGGCGGCCGATCCCCGGAGCGTGCTGTTGGTGGCGGATGACGCGGGGACGCTGGCGGGGTTCATCGTCGGAACCGTGGAGTCAGAGATTCCGATTTACGACATCAGCGAGCTCGGCTTCATTCACGACATGTGGGTAGAGCCGACCTTTCGCCGACGGGGATTGGCGACGCGGTTGGTGTCGGGCGCGGTTCAGAGGTTCCTCGCGATGGGCGTGAAGCAGGTCCGGCTGGACACGGCGGTGCCGAACCAAGAGGCTCGGGAACTCTTCGAGAGAGCGGGGTTCCGGGCGTGTGCCGTTCAAATGCTGCGTGAAATATGAGTCGGGTCCCGGTTGTTTTCCTCGCGGCTCGAAGTTGAAAGCGAACAACAATACGCTCTGCGGGCATGAAGCTCTCCCGACGCCATGCTCAGTTCCTGTACCTGTGCCTGTTGGCGCTGGCGATGTCGTGCGCGACCGCGTTCGCAAACACGTTCGTGAGGTCGGGATTTGAGCCCGGGTTCGTGCGCCTATGGCTGCGCGGGTGGGCGATTTCATTCGTCGTGGCGTTGCCCACGTTGCTCTTTGTCGCGCCGATTGCGCGCGCGGTTTCGGATGTCCTGACCGGGACTCGCCGATAGTGCCATCCAAAATCCGAACGATGGATGCTGCGACACTCGCGGCTGACCTTCGTCGCATGAGCCGGCAAGCTCTTGGAGCCTTTCGGAAGTCGGAAGAGTTCGAGCGCGTGGAAGTGCTCGCGGACATCGCTTCCCGAGGCTCAACTGCTTTCCTATCCTCCTCTCCCTTATGCCATTCACGATCAAGCCCGATGATGCCCTGACGGTTGATGCCGACAATGTCGACTACCTCAAAGAGCACGTCGATACCGGCGACCGCTGGGTGTTGAACTTCGGTCCCCAGCACCCCGCGACGCACACGACGCTGCGCCTGGTGCTGGAACTCGACGGCGAACGGATCGCCCGGGTGACTCCGCACATCGGTTACCTGCACAGCGGATTCGAAAAGCTTGCGGAGTCTTTGGATTACAACCAGTACGTGACGATCTGCTCGCGGATGGATTACCTCTCGCCCATCGGCAACGACATCGCGTGGCACGGGGCGGTGGAGAAGCTGTTCGGCATCGACATCACGCCGCGGTGCAAGGTGCTGCGGACGATCATGGCCGAGGTGGCCCGAATTCAGAACCACCTGCTGTGTGTCGGCGCCGCCGGTCTTGACCTCAACGCGTTCACCGGCTTCATTTACGCGTTCAACGTCCGCGAAAAGATCTACGACCTGTGCGATTACGTGTCGGGTCAGCGGTTCCACCCGGATTGGACGCGCGTCGGCGGCCTGATGCAGGACCTGCCCGACGAAGAGACTTTCAAGCGGATGGTCAAGACGTTGATCCGCGACGAGGTGCCGCAGGCGGTGAAGGACCTGGAGTCTCTGCTCAACCGCAACCGCATTTTCATGGACCGCACGCAGGACGTGGGCGTGCTGACGCACGACGAAGCGATCGCGTGGTCCACCACGGGTCCGATGGCCCGCGCCAGCGGCGTGAAGCGGGATGTCCGCAAGGACTCCCCGTACCTGTGCTACGCCGACAACTGGGACGGGCAGGGCGCCGAGGCCGTGAAGTTCAAGGTTCCGATCACCACCAAGGGCGACGCGTACTGCCGGTACCTCGTCCGCGTCGAGGAACTCAAGCAGAGCATCCAGATCATCGAGCAGTTAATCGACAAGATCCCGGGTGGCCCGTGCGATGCGTTCGCCGACAGCAAGTTCGTCAAACCGCCGAAAAAGGACGTGTACGGTTCGATCGAGGGCCTGATCCAGCACTTCGAAATCATCATGTCCAACCGAGGCTGGAAGCCGCCGGTGGCCGAGTGCTACGACTGCCAGGAGACCGGCAACGGCGAACTGGGTTACTTCATCGTGTCGGACGGCGGGCCGCGTGCCTGGCGCGTCAAGGTCCGGCCCCCTTGCTTCATCAACTACCAGTTGGTAGCGAAGCTCACCGAGGGGCACATGCTCGCGGACGTGCCGGCGGTGATCGGCTCGATCAACGTGGTGGCGGCGGAGCTCGACCGCTAGCGCATGTCCAAGGGCCCGCTCCAACTCGCGCTGGCTGTTGTGATTCTGGCCGCGGCGGCGACGGTGGCTGTGTACAGGTTCGGTCCCAAGGCGGCGCCGACCACGGTGACTTTCCACAACCTTGCCGCGCAGACGATGACGCTGGCTGTCACGCCGGCCGGCGGCGACGTTCATCGGTTGACGCTCGCCCAAGGTGCGCAGGGGCAGGTGCCGTATGTCCCCGGGGCGCGGCTCGATATCTGGCCCGGCGGGGACACGCGCCCGGCGCCGGTTTCGTGGGCGATCGACTCCCAGGAGGGGCCGATCGAGATCTCGATGGACGGCGAAGCCCTGGTGCTCAGCGGGAAAGAACTCAAGACCCGGGTGCTTGGCCAGTAACGAACGGTTCACATACAGTGACGCGCAAGGACCGCCGAGCCGAGTCGTCAGAGTCCCGGAGTTCCCGCCGCGTTGACGCGGGGCCGGTGCGTTTCTCGTTGGTCTTCCGCCATGCCCGATCTTCCGCTCACACTTCGATCGCTCATCGGACCCCAGATGGGGGCGTACTTCGTGCGCCCGGGTGACACGGCGATGATCGGGCGGCTGCCGCACTGCGATATCTGCTTGATGCACGAGGGCGTGTCTCGGCGGCACGCGCTCGTGAGTTCACGCGGCGGTCAGTGGTTCATCACCGACCAGGCCAGCAGCGGGGGCACGTTCATCAACGGCGTGAAACTGGTGCCGCACGAGCCGGTGCCGGTCTCCGAGGGCGATCTGGCCCGCATCAGCGCCTGGACGTTCCGCGTGTGCATCGGTGAGGACGCGCCTGCGGGGATGGGAACCGTGGACGACGCCGCAGCGCCGCACCAGCGGATCAGCAAGATCTCAAGCGAAGGGCACACAACGCTGGCGGGCAAGCGGCTGAGGTTGCTCACGCAGTGCATCTCAAAGCTCGGCGGAACCAGCGACAAGCCTTCAATCATCAACGCCGTGCTGGATGCGGTGTTGCAGGGAACCGGCTATGCGCGTGCCGCGGTGCTGTGTCTGGAGCGCGACGCGGCGGAGGTGAAGGTGCTGGGTTCCCGGCAGACCAGGAACGCGAGCGGGGCGCCGAACACGTTCAGCCGATCTTTGATCCAGGCCGCCGCGGCGGGGCAGTCGTGCGTTCTGTCGGAAATGCAGGGGCAGGTATCGAGCAACAGCATCTGCGAGATGGAGATTCACTCGGCCGTGTGCGTGCCGGTGATGATCGGGGGCACCGCGGCGGTGTTTATCTACCTGGATGCGAGGGCCAGCGAGCAAGGCGTGGAGCGGGACGCGGCGGAGTTCTGCGAGGCGGTGGCGAGCGTGCTCATGATGGCGTGGGGAAATCTGCAGCGGGCTGAGTTGGAGCGGCGGCAGAGCGAACTGACGGCGGAGTTGGACGCGGCCCGCGAGGTGCAGCAAACGGTGATGCCCTCGCCGGTGGGGCGGACCGGGTGCGTCGAATACGCGGTGGTGTCGCGTCCGGGCGTGTTTGTGGCGGGCGACTTCTTCGACATCATCGACCTGGGCGCGGGGCGTGTGGCGGTGTGCCTGGGAGACGTGGCGGGGCACGGGGCAGGATCGGGCATGCTCATGGCGCTGACGCAGGCGCACCTGTCGGCCCTGCTGCGGACGACCGGGAGCCTGGAAGCGGCGGTGGCCGGGCTGAACATGTACCTGTGCTCGTACGCGCTTTCCGGCCGGTTCGCGTCGTTGTGGGTAGGAGTGTTCGAATCCGATGGCACCCTGCGGTACATCGATGCGGGGCACGGGCATTGGTTCGTGCGGATGCCGGACGGGAGTGTGGGAGAAGACGCGGGGGCGTGCGGAGTGCCGGTGGGAATCGACGATCAGAGCCCTTTCCCCGAACGACGGCTGCAACTGCCGGTGGGAGCGCGGGTGGTGCTGTTCAGCGACGGGGTGGCGGAGCAACGGGATCCAAACGCGGATCAGTTCGGAGTGGCACGCATCCGCGCGGCGTGCGATGGTTCTGAGCTGGCTTCCGAGGCCGCGAGGATCTTCACGCACCTGGAGGCGTTCGCCGGCCGGCCGAGCCTGGACGACGACGCCACCGCGGCGATCGTTGCCGTGCGCGGGGAATGATCTACACTCCGGCATGGCCAAGTACACCACCAAAGACATTGCGCAGCTTTTTCCGAACCTGATGGATATCACCGATGCGGCGCTGCGCGACAAGGTCGCGGCGGTGTGGGACGAAGCGCTGACGAGCGGCTGCGGCGGCAAGGGGTGGACGTTCGACGAGATCCGCGCCATCCCGTTCACCCTGCTCGCGGGGAAGATCGATCTGCGGTTCGTCGAGCACCTCAACTCGTGCTGCAAGCAGTGCATCGCGATCACGAAGGTGCTCAACGAAGTCTTCGGTGCTCGCATCCCGGTGAATCTGGACTACCTCATCGCCGGGTCGCTATTGGCCGACGTGGGCAAAATGCTCGAGTTCGACAAGAACCAATCGGGCGCGGTCGTGAAGGGGTTCTACGGCGAGATGCTCCGGCACCCTTTCAGCGGCGTGGCTCTGTGCTACAAGCACGGCATCCCGCCGCAGGTGATGCACATCGTCGCGACCCACAGCCACGAAGGTGACAAAGTGGAGCGGACGATCGAGTCGTGGATCTTCCACCACGCGGACTTCATCGACTTTGATATCGCGAAGGTGCTCGGCAAGAAAGCTGGGTAACGTGGCGTTGGGCCCACGGGAAGCAAAAAAGAAATCGGATCGCCGACGGCGATCCGTTTTTCGTTGTGGCTCTTGGTTGTGGCTCTTGGTGGCGTTCAGGCCTTCTTGGCGGCCGGGGCGGCCTTGGAGAAGTAGTTGCCGGCGTACTTGCGCTGGAACTTCTCGACGCGGCCGGCGGAGTCGACAAAGGTCTGCTTGCCGGTGAAGAACGGGTGAGAGCCCGACCACACTTCGACGTGCATCTCCGGCACGGTGGCACCGACGGTCATGACGACCTGGCCGTTGTGGTAGACTTTGCAGTTAGGGAAATACTTGGGGTGAATGCCGGTCTTCATCGCGATACTCCATGCGGGGTCGAGATGATAGGGAGGTCGGACGGGTGGGTCCAGTGATGATCGGGGTGCGGTCGACAGCCGGATCAGGCCCGTGCGAAGGTGCCGGCCGGGGAGCGGGCGGCGAGCATCCAGGACTGCAGGTTGCGTCCCGGGCAGGCTGTGGCCTTGAGCTCGCGGTGCGTGTACAGGCGGTTGACCGAGATGTTGTACAACCGCATCTGAGCGACCACGAACGATTCGAGCGAGCGGAGCTGGGCCGTCGTAGGCCGCTGCTCGTCGAAGTTGCCCATGAGCATGACGCCCAGGTTGTGCTCGTTGTTCTTCTCGACGTGCGCGCCCTGCCATTTGAGGGGGCGGCCCTCCCAGATGCGGCCGGCGGGGTCGATGATGTAGTGGTACCCGATGTCGGCGAAGGGTTCGGGGCGGCGGTTGATATGCCCCTGGCGGATATTGGCCAACTTGCGGGCGATCGAAGCCTGGTCCGCGCTGCCGGTGAAGGTGTTGCCTTCGTGGTGCACAGTCAGGCGGTTGATCCCGTTCATCTCGTACGCCCGCGAGCTGATGATGCCAGCGTTGGTCCAGGCGCGACGGGGAATCACGTTGCCCAGCGGGGCCACGTCGACTCCGGTGGGCGGACGCGTGACGGTGGCGGGCGGGTTGCTCGGGAAGGGCGGGAGCGGGGCCGGGGCCCCGGGGTCGCCCTCATGGGGCCAGACCGGGCCGGGAATGTCACCCGCCCGGATGGATGACTGACAGCCGGACAGCCACGCCGCGGCGGTCGCCATCAAGCCCCCTTGGAGCACCACTCGTCTTGACAGATGATCGTTCAAGGCATTACTCATCGGATTGAGGGACTCGCGCGGATGAAGTTTTGGCTTCGATCGCCGCTTCGGGGGAAGATTGTTGGCACGCTGCGCCGCCGAGGCCGATTTAATCCCCGGTCCGGCCCGGGTGGGCTGGGTATCCTTTGCGTTCTTCGGCCCTGCACCCCCAACCAGTGGTGGTAACCCGTGCTGTGTCCTTATTGCAACGCGAACAACGACAAGGTGATCGACAGCCGCGAGAGCGACGGCGCCAAGGTTGTGCGGCGTCGGCGCGAGTGCGTGGTGTGTGCGCGGCGATTTACGACGTATGAACGCGTGGAGCAGACGGCGCGGCTGGTGGTGGTGAAGCGGGATGGCACGCACGTGCCGTTCAATCGCGACAACATCCTGCGGGGGGTGCAGTCGGCGTGCGGCAAGCGGCCGATTCCCGAGGAGGCCAAGGAGCGGATGGTGACCGAGATCGAGGAGGATCTGCACCGCGAGTTCGATCGCGAGGTGGACAGCCACGTGATCGGCGATCGCGTGATGTCGAAACTCCGGGAACTCGACCAGGTGGCGTACATCCGGTATGCGAGCGAGCACCGGCAGTTCCGCAACGTGGATGAACTGAGGCGCGAACTCGACGAACTGGCTTCTCGAGCGCCCGATGTCAAGAACCAGCAACCGCTGTTCGCCGAACCCAAGAAGACGTGAGAAGTGCCATGAAAAACCGAACTGCGATGAGCGTGCTGGTGTGCGGGGCCGTGGTGCTGACCGGGTGCAGTGGTACGCAGGAGGCTGGCGAAGAAGTCGCGGCCGCGGATGCGCCCGCGACCCCGGCGCAGCGTGCGCTGGCGGCCAAGATCGCCGAGGAATCGGGGCCTGACAGTCAATCTCCATCGCTGGCGGACGAGTTCAAGGCTCAGGGGCTGCGGGAGGCCGCGGCGTTGCAGCGGACCGTGGGCGTCCGCCTGGAATCCGCGGATCGGACACGCGGTCCGGTCTGGTGGGCGACGGCGGTGGAGGATCAGAAACGCGCCACGGGCACATTCAACTCGCCCAAACTGGCCGAGGCGTTTGATGGCGCGGTCTCTCGCGCGGGGAATGTCGCGATCGCGCGGAGCATGGATCCGCGCGGGATGAAGATCGAGCGGGCGGCGTGGCTCCGGCTTGCGACAGGGTCGTATGTGGTCTGGGCGGTGCTGGGCGACGGGAGCAAATCTCTGGAGCCGATTCCTCCGGTGGATCTGCTGGACAGCGCCGTACCGGCCGCGAAGCCCGCGACGGCGGTGGCGACTCCTGCGCCTTCGCAAGCGACGCCGCAGGCAACATTGAGCGACCCCAAGGCTCCGGCGGGCCAGGCGGTGGTCGCCGCGCCCGGCTCCACGCCGGTCAAACCGGCACCGGCGGAACCGGCGCCCAGAGCGCCCGAAACTCCGGCGGTGCGGGACCCCAGCGCGCCGTCCTGGTTCGTGACGACCGCGACGGAGAGCAACGGACGGGTGACCGTGGGCACCAAGGCCGAAGCCGCGACGGACCGCGAGGCTCAGAAGATGGCGTTCAAAGCCGCCAAGGCGCAGCTCACGGCGTTGGTGGGCGGCGAGCCGCAGTCGTTGAGCACGCTCAAGTCGGCAACTGTGAAACTGCCGGATGGGACCTACCGGGCGTACTCGCTGGTGGGCTGCAACGGCCCCATGAAATGACCGGTGCCGGACGGGTTGTTATCAGGAACTTCACCTCGTTCCCGTTCGCCCGAACACGTTGCACACGCGGCGCCGCCCAACTGCGCGTTCGGTCCTTGGCTCAAATTCCCTCAAGGGGCTTGTGGTTTGGGCCGCGATCCTGTACCATGAACAGGTGTGAAGACTTGCTGCCTTTCAACCCTGCTGGTCGCGGCGGCGCTCTTTGGCTTCGGCTGCGAATCGACCAAACCGGCGCGACACGTCTCAGCCCTCGCCGCCCCCATGGCTGGTGAGGAGTCGTCGGACGCGGGGGTATTCACAAGCCCGGAAGTTCGCATGGCCGGAGTTTCCGACGGCTGGGAGCAATCTCGCAAGGATGCGCAGTTAGGCGCCCGCGAGCCGGACACACTTTTCGCGGCGGATTCATGGGAAGGGCCGCCGACGTTGGACGTGTGGCAAATCCGGACGTACACGATCTCACGCACGCCCGAGACGGTGACGTTCCTTCGTCGAACGCAGGGAACTGTCGATTCGGGCTATCGCCGGTACGTGCGGTAAAACGCCGAGGATTCCAATCAGGCGGGGTAGGTGGCGCTGGTTCGGTCGGTTTCCCATACGGTGATGGTCGCGAGACTGGCCCCTTGGGTTTCCGCCGCGATCGCGCCGGACAGAAGGCGGTAGAAGACCTGCGCGATATTCTCGACGCTGGGCATGACTCCGCCGGGGTGGGCGAACTCCAAGGTGTCTTCGTTGAGGTGTTTGTGGTCGAAACGCTCGATGAGCGTGCGCTGAGCGATGTCTTCGAGCGTGCGGAGCGTAAAGGCGTGGCGGCCGTCCCGGTCGATGTCAACCCGTACGCAGGCCTCGAACTGGTAGTTATGGCCATGCCCGTTCTTGTTGTTGCACTTTCCGAAGAGCCTGCGGTTTTCATCATCGCTCAGCGAGGGAACGTGCAGGCGGTGCGACGCGGCGAAGTCGAACCGCTGGCGGAGCAGGGCGGTGGTGGGGTGGTTCACGTGAATCTCCATGGAGTAGTACGGCGAGAGATTCCAGCGCACCGATTCCACCCGGCCCGCGAGGGCCGCGTTGAGGGCGGAGAATGCGCTGTGCAGCACGCGGCAAGGCGGGGTCTGATCGTCTGTCAGGGCGGCGTGCCGGATGGCCGGTATGACCGACGCGTGGGCGGCCCGGTCAATCTCCTTGATGTCGATGAGGTAGGAGGCGACGGGATCGATTTCGCCCCGGCAGGTGATGAACAGTTCGTAGTGCCGATCAAGCCCCTGGAACGCCGGGCGGCCGGCGAACCCGTTGGGGGATTCCGGATCACCGTCTTTGCCGACGGCGAAGCGAACTGTGCGGTGCAGACGGATCACGAGCAAGGGTAGGTGATGGGGAACGGGTCTTTTCGCCTCCGGCTCAGTGCACGACCAGTATGAGCACCTGCACGAGCACGATCCGCATCATCATGGTCACCGGATACACCGTGGCGTAGGCCAGGCTGGGGGCCTCGGACTTGCACATGCCGCCGGCGAAGGCCAGGGCCGGCGGATCTGTCATGCTGCCCGCGAGGACTCCGCTCAAAGTGGCGTAGTTCATGCGGAGCGCCCTTCGCGCAAAGACGCCCACCGCGATGGGCGGCACCGTCGCGACGATCGCGGCGAGCGCGATCCAGAGCGCGCCGTTCTCGCTCATCACGGTGGCGACGAACTTCTCCCCGGCCTTGAGACCCACGCACGCGAGAAAGAGGGTGATTCCCAGTTCGCGGAACGCCAGCTTGGCGCTTTGGGGCACGTACCACACCAGCGGGCCGATGTTGCCGACGCGGCTGAGGATGATCGCCAGGATGAGCGGGCCGCCGGCCAGGCCCAGCCGCACGGGCTCGGGGAGCCCGGGTATGGTGATCGGCAGAACGCCCGCGATCACTCCCAGGGCGATACCCAGGAAGATGGGCATAAAGTGAGTCTCATCCAGGGCCTTGGGAGAGTTGCCCAACGCTTCGCCCGCGCGGGCGAGGGACTCATCGTCACCGATCAGGCTCAGCACGTCCCCGAACTGGAGCACCAGCCCGCCGAAGGCGGCCATCTCGACGCCCGATCGGATGACGCGCGTGACCTTGACGTTCATCCGTTGGCCCAAGTGCAGATCCGCGAGCCTGCGGCCGACGACCCGCTTGCGCGTGACCACGATGCGGCGCAGACGGATCTCGCCCGGGGCGGCCGTGAGATCGTCCGCGGTGCGCCGACCGATCAGGCGCTCGAAGGCGTCTAGTTCTTCAGGGGGACCGACAACGGAGATGTGGTCGCCCACGTGCAGAACGGTTCCGCCGTGAGCGACAGTCACGCCGGACGCGGACGCCGCGCGGTGGCGTGCGATCTGCACGCCGAAGTCCTTGATGTGGGGGAGGCCCGCGATCGAGAGGCCATCGAGATTGCCGTTGAGGACGACCAATGCCCTTCGTTCGAGGGCGACGGTCGGCTCGGCCTGCGCGGCCGCGAGCGCCGCCGCTTCGGCCGGCGCGTCGATGCGAAAGACTGATCTGATGATCGCGAGCGAGGCGATGATGCCGATGATGCCCAGCGGATAGGCCACGGCGTACCCCATCGCGACGCTGGTGGCTTCATCGCCGCCCTGGATCGAGGAGTAGGTCTGCTGCGCCGCGGCCATCGAGGGCGTGTTGGTGGTGGCGCCCGTGAGGACGCCCAGAGTACCGGGCGCGGGCAGGTGCAGGATTTTTCCGAGCACCACCGCGAGCCCCGAGCCGAGCAGCACCACCGCTGCCGCGAGCAGGTTAAGGCGAAGGCCCAACTTGCGGATGGCGCCGAAGAAGCTCGGTCCTAGTTGAAGGCCGATCATGAAGACGAACAGAACAAGGCCGAACTCCTTGACGAAATCCAGGAGTTCGTGATCGATGCGGGCGCCGAAGTGGGAGCAGATGATCCCGGAGAACAAGACGCCCGCGCTTCCAAGTCGCACGCCGCGGACCTTGGCGGTGCCCAGGACGAGCCCGGCGACGATCACGAAGCTGAGGATGAGGATCGCGTGGGCGATCGGCTGCGAAGTTGAAAGGTCAAGAAGGGATCGCATCTGGAGTTGCAGTCCTGTAGCGGCGCGGAGGCGTGGCCATCCTTGCGGGCGATGTTATGCGGAGCGTTCGGGCGTTCGGAAGCATGAGGCACCACTTTGACGATTCGTGCGTACGCTTATCTCCAGACTTCTCGGTTGCCTTCGCGGTAACGGAGCGGATTATGAAGCACCTCACCCTTGTTCGTACCGCCGCGGCGTTGGCTCTTTGGGCTCTGAGCGGGTCCGCGCTCGCAGCACAGCCGGAGAAGAAGGCCGAGAAGCCCCAGCCCGAGAAGACTCCCGCGAAGCCCGCCGCCGAGGCGCCCAAGGCCGCCGAGCCGACGAAGCCCGCTGAGCCCGCGAAGGAAGCCCCCAAGGCCGCCGAAAAGGTGGACTCCAACGTGCTGGCATTCACGATGGAGGACATCGACGGGGCGAAGAAGAACCTCGCGGACTACAAGGGTAAGGTGCTTCTGATCGTGAACACGGCCAGCAAGTGCGGCTATACGCCGCAGTACGCGGGCCTCGAAGGGCTGTACCAGAAGCACAAGAGCGAGGGCTTCGAGGTGCTGGGGTTCCCGTCCAACGACTTTGGTTCGCAGGAGCCGCTCAACAACAAGGAAATCGTCGCGGACTGCCAGAAGCGGTTCGGCGTGACGTTCCCTTTGTTCGCCAAGACCGCTGTTAAGGGCAAGGATGCGAACCCGCTGTTCGTAAAGCTGGCCAAGCAGCCCGCGCCCATCGGCGGCGAGCCCGGGTGGAACTTCACCAAGTTCCTGGTCGATCGGCAGGGCAATGTCGTGGCGAGGTTCGACTCGCGCGTCAAGCCCGACGACGTCGAACTGGAGAAGCGGATCAGCGAACTGCTCAAGACCAAGTAAGGCACCGCGCCGCGGCCTATGCCCACGTTCCAATACACAGCGCTGAGCGGCACGGGGCAACGCGTGCGTGGCTCGCTGGCCGCGGCGAACGAGCAGGCTGTACTCGCCGAGCTCGAATCCAAGCAACTCACCCCGGTGGCGATCCGGGAGAAGGAAGCCGAGACGGCAGGCAGCGTCCGCAGCGTCAGCGCCAGGTCCTTGGGCGAGTCGTACGAGCAGTTGGGCGACCTGCTGCGCGCCGGTGTCCCGCTGCTGCGTTCGCTGAAGCTGCTAGGAGCCCGCAAGAGTTCCGCGCGGCTGTCAGGCGTGTATCGCGGGCTCGCGGCGGCGGTGGAGAAGGGGTCGGATCTGGCCGCCGCGATGGCGGAAGAGCCACGGGTCTTCGCGCCGGTGCACATCGCCATGGTGCGAGCCGGAGAGAAAGGCGGCTTTCTCGAGGACGTGCTGGTGAAGCTCGGGCGGATGGTCGTCAAGCAGGCGGAGATGCGGGCCAAGATCATCGGCAACCTGGTGTATCCGGCGGTGCTGGTGGGGTTGGGCCTGATCATCGGCGGGGTCATCTTCGGCGTGTTTGTGCCCAAGTTCCAGCCGATGTTCGAGAAGCTCGGGGACGGGTTGCCGTGGGTGACCAAGATGGTGTTCGCGGTGAGCGGCGCGATCACGCGGTACGGGCCCGCGACGGCGATCGTTCTGGCGATCTTGGGGGCGGGCGTGTGGAGGGTGGTGCGTCTGCCGAAGGTGCGCGAATGGCTGGACCGCGTGTGGCTCAAGGCGCCGGTCATCGGGCCGATTCTGCGGAACATCGCGACCGTGCGGCTATGCCAGCTCATGGGCGCGATGCTGGGCAACGGGGTTCCGATGCTGGCGGCGCTGCAGATCTCTCGAGACGGCACCGGGAGTGGCCCGATGCGTGCCGCGGTGGACAGCGCGATCGAGGCGGTGCGGAGCGGGCAGGCCCTGGCAACGCCGCTGGCCCAGAGCGGGCTGCTGGACGACGACGTGTCGGAGATGATCGCCGTCGGTGAATCCGCGAACAATCTGGACGACGTGCTGCTGAAGGTCGCCGAGACGATCGAGGCGCGGCTGGACAGGCTTCTGGGGGTGGCGGTGCGGCTGATCGAACCGCTGCTGCTGGTGGGATTGGCGAGTGTCGTGGGCGTCGTCGCGGCGGCCCTTCTGCTGCCGATGAGCAAACTGAGCGGAGCGGTGTGACGCCGGGGGTGGGCGCGGGGCCGCGGCGTGGCTATATTTATCAAGTATCCGTTTTTTCAGGTATCAGTCCAGTTCGGCGGTTGCTCTCTTTTGCGTTGACGGGAGCGGCTTTGCCTGGTGAACGAGGGCCGCGGCATCCTGGGGCGTATCGCCGCGGCGTTCGTGCAGATTGTCTTCTGACGGAGGAATGGTGATGCGGCAGCAGCAGCCCGTGCGGTTTCGTTCTCGCCTCTCGATCGCTCGGGGTTTCACCCTGATCGAAGTGATGATCGTGATTCTCATCGTGCTCGCCCTGGGCGGCCTGGTTGCGTACAACCTGCTGGGCACCAAGGAAGACGCCGAATCCAAGCTCGCCAAAATCGACATGAACACGCTGGGCCAGGCGCTCAAGCAGTTCCGGTTCGATCATGGCCGCTACCCCACGGACGATGAGGGCCTGGAAGTTCTCTGGAACAAGGAAAAGATGCAGGACGAGGAGGAGGCCAAGAAATGGCGCAAACTCCTCGAGAAGCCCATGGAGAAGGACCGGTTCGGCAACGTCTGGGGCTACCGCCAGAAGAGCGAGCACGGCGACGAGGACACCTACGACCTGTGGTCATACGGCCGTGACAAGCAGGAAGGCACCGCGGACGACATCGTTTCTTGGGACGCGGAGGCCGAAGCGGCCGGCGGCGGCGCGACGAAGAGCCCCGCACCTTCGACTACCGGGAAATGAGGGCGCGATGCGTGGCCGCGGCACCAGTGGCAGGGCGGTCCGATCGCCGGCGACGCGGGTGAACGCCGGGTTCACGCTGATCGAGATGATGCTGGCGCTGGTGTTGATCGCGGCGTTGGCCGCGCTCATGGTGCCGTCGTTTGACGCGATGGTGGCGTCGGTCACGCCGCGGGAAGTTGCAGATCTAGTTGTGGCGTCGGTGCATGAGGGCGGGGTGGACGCTGAACGCCGCGGCGAGGCGTTGCGGGTGGTGGCACGGCCGGACGCCGCGGGCACCTGGAGCGTGTACACACAGGTGTTGCCATTGCATGAGGCAGCGGAGGGAGCGGCAGCGGCGCAGTCGGCTGATGCGAACGGGGCGACGACTGATCCGAATTTGACGCGCAAAGAACGACGCGTGGCGGTGTTGCCCAAAGGCTACTCGTTCGCGGCGCCGCGGGCGGAAGCCGACGTAGCGGAGATTGGAATATGCGTGCTCTGGCCCAACGGCGAAGCGACGGGCGAAGCGGGGATCACGCTCGTCGCGCCGGACGGCCGCGTTGCGGCGGTGAGCGTGCGAACCCTGACGGCCAGATGCGTCATCGCGGCGTGGCAATCCCCCGATGTTGGCCCGCAGGCTCCTGCGAAGCGAGCCCCTGTTGTGGGAGCCCCCGAAGAAGCGCCTGCGGAAACCGGGTCCTCCGGAGGTGAACCGTGAGGGCATGCGTCGCCATGCACGGCGGTCGGCCACGGGGCAGGCTCGGCGCGATGCTGCTGGAGTGCGTGCTCGCGATCGTGTTGTTTGTCGGCGCGGGGCTGTCAGTGCTGGCGATGACCGATGCAGCGAGCGAGACGGCCAGAGCGATGCGAGAGGCGCAGCAGGCGGCTGATCTCGCGGCGTCGGCGCTGGCTGAGATCGAAGCGGGAGCTCTGACACCCGAGACAGCCGGCGGCGACCCCACAAAGTGGATCGATCCGACAGGTCGGTGGACCGGCGGTTTGGACCGTTGGTCAGGTTGGGAGTTGCGGGTGGATACCCAGCCCACCGAACGAGATGGGCTAGTGTGCGTAACGGTGAGCGTGTACCGGGGTGACTCGGAAACCAAACCGGCGATCTTCGTGCTGCACCAGGTGGTGCGGCTCGGCTCGCCTCCGGCGGACGATATCGGCGACGACGACCCGCTCGCGGTGGACATGGGAATGGAGGCGGGCCGATGAATCGCCGCGGATTCACGCTTGTGGAGGCCCTGCTGGCGATTGTGCTGTTGCTGGCGCTGACGGCGACGATGGGCTCGTTCGTGTGGGGGATGATGGGCTCGCGGGATCGGCTGGCGGAGGCAACAGAGCGGGGGCGGGAGTGGTCGCGGCTCGTGTCGCTCGTGGGGGGGGCGGTGCTCGCATCATCGGCGGAGTCTTCGGGCGCGACGTTTTCCGGAGATTCGGGGAGGGTGCGTATCCCCACGCACCTGATGCGCATGGCCGAAGCGCGGGGACAGATGCTTGAACTTCGGTACGAGGCGTCCGCCAAGCGGGTGATGGCCAGCCGCGGCGACGCAAGCGAGGAGATTGCGTCGAACGTTACAGCGATGGTCATCCGCTATTGGGATGGTCGGGCGTGGACGGAAGAGTTCGACGCGGCCCAGCGGGGCGGGATGCCCGCGGCGATCGAAGTGTCGCTGTGGATTGGCGGCGAGGAGCAAGAAGCGGGAGAGTCGCTGCGGACGCCGGACTGCTGGCGGGTGTTCGCGGTGCCCGACGGTGGTGTCGACGGCGCGGCGAGCGGCGGGGGAGGTGACTCATGATCGCCCGCCGCAGAGCGACGGTGCTGTTGTCGGTGCTCGTAGTCATTGTGCTGGCGGCGCTGATCGGGACCACCATGATCGCGGTGGCTGACGCGCACCGCGCCGAGACGCGGGGCGGGCTTGATCGAGACCGCCTGCGGGCGCTGGCGTGGTCGGGCGTGCGTTCGGTGGCGGCGGGGCTGGCTTCGCAGCGAGACGTGCTGCTTGGCGGTGGCGATCCCGACCTTCCGGAATCATGGACTGTCTTTGAGGACGGGGGTGAGCGAGGGGAGATCAAACTGCTGGAACTGACGCAGGGCCACCGCGCGGAGCCCGAGGCGGGCAAGATTCCGGTGAATCGGGCGGACGCCGCGGTGCTCGCGAAACTGGCGGCGTTGGGCGAGGCGGGGGCGAACTCGCTCTTGGCGGCGCGTGGTGACGGCTTTGAGAGCATGGGCGAGGTCATCGAATCCGTCGGAGCAGAAGCGTCGGCCGTACCGACTCCTGAATCCACGGATGCGTCGGCCGCAACGGATGTGGGACGATTGCTCGGAGTCCACAACTTCGACCCCGCGGTAGCGGTCGGAGCGGACGGAGGGTTGGCGGTGGGTCTTCGTCGGTTGCGGGTGCCCGCGAAACTGGACGATGGCGCGAGAGCGGCGTTGCAAAAGAAGTTCGCGGCGGCCGCGGCGGCGATCGAGGCCGCCGCGAGCGGCGCGGGGCCGGGAGGTCCCTCGCGGCTGGTGGAGGCGTTGGTGGCAGCGGGCGTGCCGGTCAAGGAATGGTCGGCCGCGTTGGATTCCGTCGCGTGGACCGACGATCCGTTCGTTGCGGGCCTGGTGGATATCAACCGAGCATCGGCGGCGGTATTAGCCTGTCTGCCAGGGCTGAACGAGGACCTGGCCGGCCGGATCGAGTCGGCGAGAGGCTCGTTGGACGCGGCGACCAAGCGGCGCCTGACCTGGCCGCTGGAGAACGGGATCGTCAGCGCGGATCAGTTCAAGTCGCTCGTGGATTTCATCGCGGTGAGATCGCTGCAATGGCGGGTGCGGGTGGAAGCGAGGATCGCCAAGGAGGGGAGTCAGTCCGGTGGGCGCCTCGTGCTGGAAGCGGTGATCGACGTGGCTTCGCGGCGCGTGCGGGTTGCCGAACTGCGCGACGTCACCTTTGCGGATGTCGCGGTCGCGGCGGGCAAGAGGCGTGCCGAGGCGAAAGCCGCGGCGGCTGAGGCCGCGGCGACGTCAATCGAGGGTCCGCCGGAGCCTCCGATGGAACCAACCCCGGAAGTGGATGACACAATCCCGCCGGAAGAACCGCCACCGATGATCGAGGAACCCGAACCGGCGCCGTCCGCGCATGACGAAGCGGTAGGGCCCCCGGCCCCTGGGCGCGATATCCGAACTGGACGCTGGAGACCTCGCGGGCGCTAGCGGCCCGCGATCGTCACGCGGCGGTCGATTCGTCCTTCATCACCTTGTTGAACTCTTCGACGGGCATCTCGGTCACGGTCGCGTTCGCGAGGATCGCGTCGAGCGTCTTGTGCTCGCCGATCTGACGGAACACGCCGTTGATCTGGTTCGTCTGGATGAGCTCCTGACGCAGACGCTCCGGACGCACGCCCCGCTGCTGGGCCATGAGCGCGATGCGCTGGTTGATCTCGCCCTCGGTCACCTTGATGTCGAGCACTTCGGCGGCCTTGTTCAGGATGAAGAAGAGCTTGAGTTCGGACGCGGCGGACTGTGCGCTGGCCGAACGCATCTCGGCGACATGCTCCTCGATCTTCGCCGGCTCGACGCCGCGGTACATGAGCTCCATGCGGCGGCGCTCGAAGGTGCGTGCCGCCTGCTGGGCGGTGGCGAGCTCGGGCAGCTCCATCTTGGTGGCCTTGATGAGGTGGCGGGCGAGCTGGGAGTGCATCGCCTGCTGCTGCTGGAGCTGGGCTCGCTGCTCAAGGCGGTCGCGTACCAACTGGCGGACGCCGGTCTCGTCGGAGAAGCCCATGAGGCTGGTGAGCTGCTCCATCGTCGCGGGGATGATGCGGTCGATGCGCTCGATCTTGAAGGAGACCGTGAGGTCGTTGCCGCGGATGCCCTCAACCTCGTGCTGGTCCGGGCCCTTGGCTTTGATAGTGACGGTTTCGCCGGGCTTAGGCGAACCGACCTGCTTGGCGAAATCGTCGACGACGATGCCCAGCACCATGCCCTTACCGTTCTTGTCGGCGGTGGGGATCTGGATGACCGCGCCCTTGAGGTTGTAGAACTCGGTGCCGTCCTTGCCCTTCATCACGGCGTGGCCGGTGCAGTAGTCGCCGGGCTCGGCCGAGTCGCGAGACTCGAGCTGGCCTTCGTTGACGGCGACCTTGGTGATTTCTTCCTGAACGAGCTGGTCGGAAACCTCGATCAACGGCTTGCGGATGGCGATGCCGTTGAGCTCCGGAAGGTCAAACTCCGGGAGGACTTCAACGTCGACCTCGAACGCAAGAGGCTTGCCGTCGACGAGTTCGGCCTTGTCGAGGCTGTCGGTGCGGTATGTATTGAGAACCTTGAGCTTGTTGTCTTCGATGGCCTTGCCGGTGGCGGAGGAGACGAGCTCGCTCTTGGCCTCCTTGCGCATGGCGGAGCCGAACTGCTTCTCGACGAGCCAGCGGGGGGCCTTGCCCTTGCGGAAGCCGGGCAGCGCCGCTTCGCCCATGATGATGTCGACCGATCCGCGGAGCTTCTCCGAGACCCGTTCGGCTGGGATCTCAATGTGCAGCTTCTTGCGGCTCGGGCCCGCGTCGGTGATTGAGACCTTGTATTCCTGCTCCATTGTTGCGGTATCTGCCATGAATCCATCTCCAAGCGCGGGGAGCGCGGAAGGGTGTCAACGTGGGTAGTGCGACGGCCGACCAACGCCCGGACGCAGGGCGCTTTGGCCAAAGGGGGCAAGTGTAGACTCGGCCCGGGCAACCGTCGCGGCGGTTCACGGATTTGGACGCACCAGGAAGCACGAGGAGCGTCGGAAGGGCCTTTGAGACGATTCGAACACCGTGGCCACCGGGTCCCAAAGCCCAATCGCCTTGCGGTAGTCCCGCACCTCATGATTCCATATAAATACCGAACAATTTCGGCGAGTGGTTCTGATAGCGTCAGGCAGGAACCGAAATGAGCACTCATCCGCAACGAAGCCGCGGTGTCGTCCCTATGCCCGGAATGAGCGGTTCCGTTCATGAAACAGGCTCCCGATCACATCCAAAAAGCAGCGCAAGCCTCGATGAGGACGCCGCACTTGTTCGGAACAGGGCCGGTTCCGCGGCCGTAATTCGGTTAGGAAGGTCCCCGTTCGCGCGAACCGGCACGAGGCAGGTAGAATGGAGTACCGAGATTGTGTCGATCATCACGGACGGCCGAACGACCCACTGCATGGCACCTGCGCAACGAAAACCCGATTCCTCCGGCCCGACCGATCCCGGGGAGACGCCCCGGCTGGCGGATTCCGGCGCCGGCATGACGCCGACGCGGGCGCCGTCAGCCTCGCGTGCGGGCAATGCTTCGAGCCGCGCGGGCAACACCGCGAGCGGCATTACAGCGAAGCTGGGCTCCACCGGACCGGTGGTCCCCTCCGCGGAGGAAGTTCGCCAGGAAGTGGCCAAGCAGGGCAGCAACATCGACACCATCGTGGGTCGGATGGTGATCGACAACGCGCTGGCGACGCCCGAGGAAGTGCAGCACTGCCTCACGCTCGCCAAGAGCCTGATCGAGGACAACAACCAGCGGTCGCTGGCCGATCTGCTCGTGGAAAACGACTACGTCACCAAACGGCAGATGACGCGTCTGCGCGAGATGGCGCAGGCGGAAAAGAGTGGGCAGAAAATCCCGGGGTACAAGATTCTCTCAAAGCTCGGCGCGGGCGCGATGGCGACCGTGTTCAAAGCCAAGCAGATCAGCCTGGATCGCGTCGTGGCGATCAAGGTGCTGCCCCGCAAGTTCACGAACAACCCGCAGTTCATCGAGCGGTTCTACGCTGAAGGGCGTGCCGCGGCCCAGTTGAACCACCCCAACATCGTGCAGGCGTACGACGTCGGCAAGGCCGGCGACTACCACTTCTTCGTGATGGAGTGCGTGGAAGGTTCGACGGTGTACGACGAGATCATCAAGAACAAGCGGTACAACGAGGCCGAGGCGATCGACATCACGATCCAGGTCGCCGAGGCGCTGCTGCACGCTCACGAGCGGGGGCTGATCCACCGCGACGTGAAGCCCAAGAACATCATGATCACCAAGTCGGGCGTGGCGAAGCTGGCGGACATGGGTCTGGCCCGCGCCATCTCCGACAAGGAAGCGGCGGAGGCCGAGCAAGGCAAGGCCTTCGGCACGCCGTACTACATCTCCCCCGAGCAGATCCGGGGCGAGATGAACATCACCCCCGCGGCGGATATCTACTCGCTGGGCGCGACGCTCTACCACATGGTGACGGGCGCCGTTCCGTTCGACGGCAAAAACCCCAGCGCGGTGATGCACAAGCATCTGAAGGCCGAACTGGTCGCGCCCGACCACGTGAATCCCAAGCTGTCGGCGGGCTTGTCCGAGGTCATCGAGATGATGATGGCCAAGGACGTCAAAGCTCGGTACCGGAGCTGCAAGGACGTGATCGTGGATTTGAAGGCCGTGAGGGCCAAGCAGCCGCCGCCGTTGGCCCACAAGGATTTCGGCGGGGTGGACCTGGCCCAAATCGCGGTCGCCGAGGCGTCGATCAAACCCCAGGAAATCCCCGTGAGTCAGGTGCAGCCGCAGAGTCTATTCAACTGGCTTGTGTACACCATGGGCGCCCTGTTGGTGATCAGCATGGGGTTCAACGTCTTCCTGCTGGCCCGATAGCAATTCCGACTGCATCCGAATAGGACGTCCGCCGGTCAACCTCCTTCGCGAGGTTGGGCTCGACCGGTCTGGGTCCGGCTGGGCCTGTCGCGCCACGGGGGGGCACGCTACCCTGTGGCCGTCAATACACGAGGTTGCCCATGAATCGCATATTTGTCACTCTTTCCGCCGCGTCCATCGCTGCCCTGGCCTGCGTCCCCACCGCGCTCCGCGCGGATACACCGGAGGCCGGAGCCGAGTATTGGGATGGGTTTGTGGTACTCCACGGCGAGCGGGTGCAGATACACCTGAAGTTCGAAGCCGGCTTCAACGACACGATCCTGGGCGAGATCAGCCTGGGCGAAACCGAGCACCAGCCGCTCGAAAACGTCGCCATCGTCGGCAACACCTTGTATTTCAATATCAAGGATTTGCCCGGGAACCCGACGTTCAAGGGCACGATCTCCAACGACGGCGTTTCGATCAGCGGAACGTACTCCGAGAACGGCGCGCACCACAACTTCGAGGTGAAGTGGAGCGAGAAGCCCGCGCCGGAGGCGCCTTACGCGGCACCGGCGACGGCCGTGCAGCCCGCGCCGACCCCGGTGGCGAGCGCCGCGGTGATGCCCGCGGTAACTCCCGTGGGGACTCCCGACCGCTGGACCGGGACCATCAACGCTCCGGGGGCGCCCATCGGTGTGGAACTGACGTTCCAGAACAACTCCGACGGTACCGTGACCGGCCAGATGTCGATCCCCGGGCAGAACGTGAGCGGCCTTGCCCTCGAGCGGTTCACAATCTCCGGTAGCGATCTTTCTTTCGCGGTGCCGGGCATCCCGGGGTCGCCCCGGTTTGTCGGTCGAATCGGCGAAGACGGTTCGACCGTGACCGGCCAGTACACGCAGGGCGAAAAGCAGGCCCCGTTCGTGCTGACGTTCGTTGACCCCAACGGCGGGACGCAGAGTTCAACGTCGGTCGCAGCGGCCCCCGCGGCGGAGTCCACGCCCCAGGGCAGTGACGCGGCATCGAGCGTGGTGATCGCGGATCGGTGGGAAGGCAAGATCGAGATTCCCAACCAGCCCGTGTCGATCCAGCTGGATTTCTTCTCGCACAGTGATGAGACGATCTCGGGCGACATCACGGTCGCGGATCAGGGGACCTTTGATCTGCCGCTGACGGGCGTGACGATCGACGGGTCGACCGTCAACTTCGGCATCCAGGATGTTCCTGGTGACCCTCATTTCAGCGGCACCATCACGACGGACGGCACAGGTGTGGTGGGCACCTTTGTCCACTTTGGCGCTTCGTTCCCGTTCTCGCTGCATTTCGTGAACCCTTCGCAGCCGGCGGTGGCCGCGACGGCGCCGGTGTCGGTATCAATCGCCACCCCGGCGCCGGTGACGAACGCGACGGGTACGACAATCCAGCCCGCGGCGGTTGTGTCGGCTCCCGCTCCCCACTCGTCGGCGGCACCGTCCGTGCCCACCGGCCCTGACCATTGGAACGGCGCGATTGAACTTCCGGGCGCCAAGCTGAACGTGAAGCTGGAGTTCACGAACAACCTCGACGGGACGATCTCGGGCACGGTGGACATCCCGGATCAGAACGCCAAGGGCCTGGCCCTCAAAGACATTGTCATCAACGGTTCCGACCTTTCGTTTAAGATCGACGGCGTGCCCGGCGACCCGACGTTCAAGGGCGTCATCAAGGGCGAGACGGTGTCTGGCGACTTCACGCAGGGCGGTCAGAAGTTCCCGTTCAAACTCGCGTTCGTGGAGGATGTGACGAAAGCCTCGACCGATGCGTTGGGTGATTTCGCGTCGTGGGCCGATGAGGCGCGTGCGGCGTGGGAAGTTCCGGGTTTCGCAATGGCGATCGTCAAGGACGGCTCGGTGGTCCTGACCACGAGCGCTGGCGTGCGAGATCTCGACAGCAAGACGCCGGTGACCGAAAACACGCTTTTCGCGATCGGATCATCCACCAAGGCCTTCACGACGTTCGTGCTGGGCACGATGGTGGACGACGGCAAGCTCGAGTGGGACAAACCGGTGCGTGACTTGATCCCCGGCTTCAAACTCGCGGACCCGGTCGCGACCGAGCGGCTCACGGTCCGCGACATGGTGACGCACCGATCCGGCCTTCCCCGCCACGATCTGATGTGGTACAACTCGACGCTGACCCGCCCGCAGATGGTGTCGCGCCTGGCGTTCCTGGAGCCCAGCAAGGAACTGCGCGAGTCCTGGCAGTACAACAACCTGATGTTCCTGACGGCCGGTTACCTTTCCGAGCAGATTTCGGGCAAGAGTTGGGAAGACAACGTCCGCGAGCGGATCTTCAAGCCACTGGGCATGAACGGCGCGGATTTCTCCGTGACGGACATGCAGGCGGCCCCGGACTTCGCGTACCCGTACGAAAAGCGTGACGGGGCGATGCGCAAGATGCCGTTCCGTGACATATCTCAGATGGGGCCCGCGGGCTCGATCAACGCGAGCGTGGCAGACATGGCCAAATGGGTGCGGGTGCACCTGGAGAACGGCAAGTTCAACGGCCAGCAGATCATCAGCCCCACCACGCTGGCGGAAATTCACCGTCCGCAGATGATCATGCCCAGCGAGAGCACCGATCCCGAGGTGATCCGCATCGGCTACGCGATGGGATGGTTCGTCTCAGCGTACCGGGGCAAGCTGATGGTGGAGCACGGGGGCAACATCGACGGCTTCTCGGCGCAGGTGACGCTGTTGCCCAACGAGCACATCGGCATCGTGGCGCTCACCAACATGAACGGCTCGCCGCTGCCCATTCTCGCGACCTATCACGCGTTGGACCGCCTGCTGGGCGGGGAACGCAAGGATTGGAGCGGCGCGGCGCTCGCGAAAAAATCAATCGCCGACAAGATGGAGAAAGAGGGCAAGGCCAACAAGGCCGCGACCCGCAAGCAGGGCACGTCTCCCTCCCATCAAGCCGCGGATTACCTGGGCGAGTACGAGCACCCCGCGTACGGCGTACTGACGATCGAGAGCGGCGGGGGCGGCGCCGGCATGACGATGTCGTACAACCGCATCTCGGCGCCGATGGAGCACTGGCACTACGACACGTACGTGTGCGGCAAGAACCCCGCTGACCCGACCTTTGAAGATCAGCAACTGCAGTTCCGCACCAACACCGCTGGGGAGATCGACGCGGTCGAGATGCTGATGGACCCCACCGTGAAGCCGATCGTCTTCACGAAAAAGGGCGACAGCCGTTTGAGTGATCCGGTGTACCTGGGCCGGTTCGTGGGCGATTACCAACTGGGGCCGCAGACGATTTCGTTCTCGCTCAAGGGCAACACGCTCGTGGCGAAAGTGCCGGGGCAGCCCCCGTACGACTTGATCCCCCAGCGTGACGACTCGTTCAACCTCAAGGGCCTCACGGGCTTCTCCGTGAAGTTCACGGTCGAGGGCAACGCCGCGACCCAGGTAATGTTCGTTCAGCCCAACGGTGTGTTCGCTGCCAAGCGGAAATAAGCGGGCTTAGGCCGCCACGCCGCCCTTGCGTGCGTCGTCCGCTGTCGCCAGACGCAGGATATTGGCCTGCGTCATCGCTTCGCCGGTCAGTTCTCCGGTGATGCGACCGGCGCACATGACGAGCACGCGGTCCGAGAGCGCGAGCAGCTCGGGCATCTCGCTGGAGACCAGCAGCACCGCCGCGCCGCGGTCGGCGGCTTTGCGGACAAGCTTGTAGACTTCGGCCTTGGTGCCCACATCGATGCCTCGGGTGGGTTCATCAAGCAGGAGCACGCGGGTGGTGTCGCTCATCCAGCGGGCGATCAGCAGCTTCTGCTGATTGCCGCCCGAAAGGGACCCGGGGACGGCCTTGGGGCCCGCCGTCTTGACTTGGAAGTCAACGATTCTCTTGGACACCAGTGAGCGTTCCGCGCCGCCGTTGCGGATGCCGAGCATCCTCGCTAGCCGCGACATGAACGGCATCAAGATGTTCTCGTCAATGCCCATCTGGAAGAACAAGCCCTGGTTGCGGCGGTCTTCGGGCACATACCCCACGCCCTTGTCGATGCAATCTCGTGGCGACGAGCGGTCCACGAGTTGGCCTGCAACCGTCACGTTGCCGTCGGATGCGGGGTCGAGCCCGAAGATCGCGTTGAGCAGTTCGGATCGTCCGCAACCGACGAGGCCGCCGATGCCCACAACTTCGCCCGCACGCACGTTAAGGGAGACGTTGCTGAGTTTCTTGGGAGAGCTGACACCCCGAACCTCGAGCACGACACCACCCAGATGATGGTGTCCCTGGTCGGCCGCCATGGCCTTGATGCCTCCCTCTTCCGGGCTATGGGCCGACTCGGGCGTGGCGGTTCCGGGTGCGCTGCGTTTGGTGAACTCGCCCGTGCCGGCGGTTTGCAGGCGGCGACCGATCATCTGCTCCACGAGCGTGGGCTCATCGATCTCCTTGACGACATTGGTCGCGACAAACTTGCCGTCGCGGAGCACGGTCACACGGTCGCAGACCTGGAAGATCTCGCCCATCCGGTGGCTGACGTAGATCATCGTCAGCCCCTTGTTCGCCAGCGAGCGGGTGATCTCCAGCAGGCGATCGGCTTCCGCCACGGAGAGCGAACTTGTGGGCTCATCCAGCACGATGCACCGCGGACCGCCGCCGCCGCGGGCGTCGGCGGTGTCGAGGGCCGACGCGATCTGGCAGATCTGCCGACGGCCGGGGGAAAGTTCTCCCAACGGTGCCTGCACGTCGATGGAGGGATCGAGCACGTGGACGAGCCGCGCGGCGCGTTCGTTCATCGCGCGCCGGTCGATCAGGCCGAGCGCCGATGTCGGCATGTCGTGCAGGCAGAGATTCTCGGCCACGCTCAAGTTGGGGCATTGGGCCAGTTCCTGATGCACAAGGCGCACGCCCAACTCAAAGGCGTGGTCGATGTTCCCGGGGATCAGCGGCACACCGTCGATGGTGATGCTCCCGGTATCCGGCTTATGGAGACCGGCAATAGTCTTGCCCAAGGTACTCTTGCCCGCGCCGTTCTCGCCCATCAACGCGTGGACCTCGCCCTTGAAGAAGGCGACGGAGACATTGTCCAAGGCCTGAGTGATGCCGAACCGCTTGCTGATGTTGCGTGCGTCGATCAGGATGTTTGATGAGCTTGCCACGGGGCGAGAGTGTACGTCTTGGGACCCCGCCGAAATGCGCCCCACTCGGCGCGTTAAGGGCCGGGAACCCGGTTGATGTCAGTACCTAGCATCCGGCCACGCCCCGGCGACGGCGCGCCCGTGGCTGACAGCCCTCAATCCGTGTACCCAGGTGACTATCAAGCCCTCCCATATTCCCGTTCTGGCCGAAGAGTCGCTGCGGCTGCTGGCGATCCGTCCGGGTTCGGTGTACGTGGATTGCACGGCCGGGCTGGGCGGGCATGCCGCCGCGGCAGCGGTGCTGTTGGGACCGACCGGCACCGTCGTACTCAACGATCTGGACCCTTCCAACCTGGAAGTGGCCCAGAGGAATGTCCAAGAGCGGTGTCCGGGGGTGCGGGTGGTGTCGTTCCGTGGAAACTTCGCCGACGCGCCGCGGCGGATGGCAGAGACGGGGTTGAAGGCCGATTCCCTGCTGGCCGACCTTGGCTTTGCCTCCCCGCACGTGGACAACCCCGAGCGGGGCTTTTCGTTCATGCACGATGGTCCGCTGGACATGCGGATGGACCCTTCCGGGCCGCTGACGGCAGCGGATCTGGTGGCGAGTTTGTCGGAACGCGACTTGGCAAAGCTGATCGCGGAGTTCGGGGAAGACAGGGCCGCCGGACGGATCGCCAGAAAGATTGTTCAGGAGCGCACGAGGGGGCCGATAAAGACTACCGCGCGGCTGGCGGAGATTGTCCGATCCGCCGCCGCCGCGTCCGGATCAGGGATTGACCCGGCTACAAAGACTTTTCAGGCCCTTCGAATCGCGGTGAACGACGAGATCGGGAGCCTCGCGGCACTCTTGGCGGCAATTGTGGCCGATGGCAAGAGACTATTGCGTGGTGTCGCCGGCGACTTCCTCAACCCCGGTGCGACCATTGGCTTCATCGCCTTCCACTCGCTTGAGGATCGTCCGGTCAAGCGGGCTTTCGCGGAGCTGATCGCCGCGGGAGCAGCGGACGTGTCCGATGGACATGTCGCCGCGGACGAGCAGGGGGTGTCGATGAACCCCAGGGCCAGGTCGGCAAAACTTCGGGTGATTCGATTCGGGACCATGAAAACGGACATGACGACTGAGAAAATCGAGGTATGATTGACCTATGCGGGGGTTGGCCCCACCCCGACTACCGCATGTCGCGGTCACTGGTTCAGCCCAGGCACGGAGGCCCAGGCAGGTGACTCAGCGAACGATTCACGCCGCGGCACGCCCGCGGGTATTGCAAGGATGCAGATAACGTGACCAGAGAACTCAAACTCGCGCTCATTGTCGGCGTCACGCTGGTGCTCGGCATCGCCGTGCTGATCAGTGACCACCTTGCCACCCAGCGCAGGCCCAAGCTCGTGACCGAAGTGGGGGCCCAGCCCCAGATGGCTCCGGCAGTTCCGCCTGCGCCACCGCCCACCAAGGTGGCAGAGCCCCGTTCCAACCCTTCACTCTCGCCCAGCCCGGTGGAGGTCGCCAGCGAAACGAAGGGCGGCGATCCCGTGACTATTTCGCAGCTGACCCCCCGGGTGTCCGGAGAATCCGGCCACAGGCAGCTGATCGAAGAGATCAAGAGCCGCGGCGGTGAAGTGAACGGGAGCAACATCCAGTTCCCTAACAACGCCAAGCCTCTTGTGTCGACCGTTCATGAGACCTCACCGTGGGCTGACGATGCTCCGGCCGCACCGGTGGTGTCGGGCAAGACCTACACCGTCGCCGAAGGCGACTCGGCGTACAAGATCGCCAAGCAGTTCCTGGGCGACGGGATGCAGTGGAAGCGGATTGTCGATGCCAATCCCAAGGCGTTCACGCCGAACGGCGCGGTAAAGGTCGGTTCCAAGCTCGTTATCCCGTTGGCAGAGACGGCGGCACCCGGAAAGGCAAAGCCCTCGACCTCCAAACTCCCCCCCGAGCCGGTCGTTGCGAAGGCAGAGGCCCCAAAGCCCGGCACGACCAACGCGAAGGCGGCAAAGAACGTCAAGAACGCCGCGTACAAGGTCCAGAAGGGCGACACTTTGTCCGACATCGCTCGCCGCCAGTTGGGTAGCCCTGCCCGGGCGGACGAAATCGCCGAGTTGAACCGCGGCGTGATCAAGGATGTCGACAACCTGCCGCTCGGTTTGGAACTCAAGATCCCCTCGTCGCTGTGAAGTGCCGACGCGCTTTGGAGAGAAGGTGCGTCGGGCAGAGCGAACGGCCAAAGCTTTGGTCGCGTGTGATTGCGGAGATTCGCCTTGTTCTGGAAGCTGACAGTTCTGGTGCTAAGTGTGGGACTGTGCGGCTCCTGGCTGCTGTCGCTACGGCACAACCGCATCCAGGCACTGAGTGAACTCACCCAGGCGCAGCTGCGCATCAATAGGCAGGACGAAAAGCTCTGGCTGCTGCGGGCGAGGATCGCCGAGCGGATCACGCCACCGCAGATCGAGCAGATGTGCGCCGATATCGGGCCGCTGCATCCCATCCTGCCTTACGGGGCCGCCGGGTTGACGGAACTGGCTCTCGCCGGCTCCGACACGCTGGTCGGACCGCCCAAGCCCGGCGATTCCAAGTCCAAGGCGAAGCCCGGGGCAAAGCCCGCCACCGGGAAGGTTAAGTCCGCGGCGAAGCCCGCGGACGCGAACAAGCCCAAGCCCTCGGATAAGCCAAAGACACGCCCGGACTCGCCCGCTCGGGTCGCCACGAATCAACCCCCCAAGCCGCCACGCCCATGAATACGCAGACATCCGGCGAACCACGCAAGAGCTTTGGCGTTGTATCAACGGCGCTGGCGTGGGGTCTTGCGCTGGTGTTCCTCGTCGTGCTGGGGCGAATCGTCCAACTCCAGTTGTGGCCGAGCGCCGAACTGGTGGCGCAGATCACGCCGCGTGTCTCCAGTTCAAAAGAACTTCCGTTGCGGGGCGACATCACGGATCGGCGTGGGCGGTTGCTTTCCGCCACCCGGTTCGCGGAGCGGGTGATTCTTGATCCCACGATGGTCAAGGACCCCAACAAGACCATCGTTTCGATTTCCAAGGCGCTGGGGTGTGATTCTGACGCGTTGGGGCGCAAGATCGTGCTCGCGATGGAAGAAAATGTCCGTCGCGCCGCGATCTTGGCGGAATCGAAGGACCAGCCGATCGCTGAAGAGCCCGACGAGGACGAGATGTCGCCGGAGGAGTTGGCGGAACTGGCCAAAGGAACGTCGCCGTTGTACGGCCCGCCGGCGCCCAAGCGTCCGATTCGGTACCTCAAACTCTCCGATCCGCTGTCGCCCGAGCAAGCGAGCGCGGTGCGAGCGGCGGTGAAGGCCGACAAACTGGTGGGCGTGACGCTGGAGAAGCGTGCGGTGCGTGAATACGCCGGCGGTGAAGAAGCCGCATCGATCGTCGGCAAGGTTGGCGGTGAGGAGAAGTACATCACCGGCAGCGAAGCCCGGCTGAACAAGGAACTGAGCGGCAAGCCGGGAAAGATCGGCTACGTACGGGACGCCTCGGGACGGCCTTTGTGGGTCGAAGTGGGGCAGATGCAGCGTGCGGTTCCCGGCAAGGACGTTCGGCTGAGCATGGATCTAGAGATCCAGCGGATGACGCACGAGGAACTGGAGAAGGGTGTTGAAGAGTGCGATGCGCAAGGCGGCCGCGCGGTCGTGATGGACCCGAATACCGGCGAGATTCTCGCCATGACCGAGGTCTATCGACCGGTCACAGGTCTGGTGCCGCTGCCGACGATGACGAAGGAAGAAGCGGCCAAGCGTGGCGCGATCGCTGCGAAGAAGAACGAGGTGTACAACAGCCGGGCCCGCTACCAGTTGTTCAAGCCCGACTTGGACGAGAAGGGGCAGCCCAAGCCGCCGGGCCTGGGACGAAACCGCTGTGTTGAGGACGTGTACGAGCCGGGATCGACGTTCAAACCGTTCGTCTGGTCGACGATCACTGACCTGGGACGCGCTCGGCCGGACGAGATCTTCGATACCGAGGGCGGTCGTTGGATCACGCCCACCGGCAAACCCATCAGCGACGTGCACAAGGCCGCGACGATGACGTGGAGAGAGGTGCTGATCAACTCATCGAACATCGGCATGATCAAGGGCGCGCAGCGGCTCACCCAACGGGAGTTCCACGATGCTCTCGTGCGGTTCGGTTTCGGAAAGCCCACCGCGATCGGGCTGTCCGGCGAGGCGAGCGGCATCGTGACTCCGCTCTCACGCTGGTCGGTGTTCACGCACACGAGCAACGCCTACGGCAACGAAGTCGCTGTCACGCCTCTGCAGATGGTCCGGGCGTTCTCCGCGTTCTGCCGTCAAGGCGAGCTCGCGGGCACACTGCCTCGGCTTCGACTGACGGCGTCGGGGCTGGATGGGTTCGAGGATGGCGTGGTCTATCGCGTGCTGCCTGAGAGGATGGCGGTGCTCACTCGCGAAACAATGCGTGCGGTCACTTCAAGCATGGAATCCAAGTACGCGAAAACGGCCCCGGACGGGACGCCGTGGCGGTACACCATGTTCGGCAAGTCCGGCACCGCCCGTCCGCCCGTGCCGCCGATCGGCTATCTGCAGCACCAGTTCGTGCCGAGTTTCATCGCCGGCGGACCTGTGGAAGCACCTCGTCTGGTCGTGATCGTTGTGATTGATGATCCCGGTCCGGAGCGGATCGCCAAGAACACCTATTACGGAGCCGCGACCGCCGGACCGATCGTTCGTCGCATCATGGAGCGATCGCTGACGTACTTGGGAGTCAAGCCTTCCGGCGGTGAAGACATCGCGATGGCCGGCCCCGATGGCGACCCTGCGGATCGCTGAAACTGACAAGCGCATTCAATACGTGAAGTTCGCGTTGGGATCGGTCGACCCCATTGTTCCCGCCGCGGAGTTGGCTGTGACGGTCGGGCTCGCGGGCGAGGTTCTGTCGATGATGGGGCCGTAGATGTTGTTGGCGGCGATGTCCCAGTTGAGAAACGTGGCCGCGGTGACGGTGTTGCGGATGATGACGCAGCCCGACGTTGAGACGCGGATGCCGCGGTAGCCTTGGCTGCAGTTGTTGCTCTCGATGCGAGTGTCGGGGCCGGTGCAGAGGATGTTGGCGTCGGTGCCGGCGGTGCCGTTGCTGCGCAAGGTGTTGCCGATGATGACGCACCCGCTCAACGCCGAGATGCCGCCGCCGACATTGGAACCGATGGTGCAGCCCGAGACCGTGCCGCCGGTTCCGATGGCGATGCCGTTGGTGGTGTTGGAGTAGACGCTGCAGTCGCGGACCGTGGTGGTGCCGCCCGCCGCGATGCCGCTGCCGCCGTTCTCCCGCGCCGAACAGTTGACGACGGTGGCGGCGATGCCGGTGCTGAATCCGCTGAGCGTGTTGAGTATGGCCGTGCAGGATTCCGCGACGCCGTTGGCCGAGAGCCGGATCCCGTTGCCGCCATTGCCTGACGCGGTGCAGTTCCGCACCACCGCGTTGTAGCCCGTGCGTATCCCGGCTTGGAGATTCTGCGAGGCGTTGATTCCCTCGATCAGTGAGCCGGTGATCTGACCGTCGTCGTTGAGGTCGATACCGTCGTCGCCGCTGCCCCGGACAGTTCCGTTGCGGATCGTCACGTTGCGTGCCGCGACGGTGCTGCGGATGGCCGGGAAGACGCTGCCGGCGCCGTCGATGCTGAAGCCGTTGAGGTCGAGGGTGACATCGCCGGAAGCGATCTCGATCGCCGATTTGCCGGCTTCGGTGACGATGTTGGCGGTGAGGTAGTACGAGCCGGGCGAGGAGATCTTGAACATGCTGGGAGTGGCGGTCCACGAGCCGTCGCCCGGCGTGTTGATCGCGTTGATGGCGATCCGCGGTTCAATCTCCGACAGCGTCTTCATCGTGGGTGCGATCGCGCCGGGGGGCGGGTCGAGCGGGCCGGCCACCAGAAGGCCGGTGGCGGTGGCGAGCGATGCGACGGAAAGGAGGGTGAGAGTGTGTGAGCGGTTCATGGCGTTCTCCGTTTGTGTTGGGTGTGACAGCCAATGCGAAAATCACGCACGATTTGGTCAGAAATCTCCGCGGCTTCCATGGGCGACCGCGAAACAAACGCGGCTGCTTGACGAGAACAGCTCCCCACCGTTGAGCCGCGTAGAGCGAGCACGGGTGAAGAGCCGTTCGGTGGTGGGCGTGACTGAAGAAACTCGGAAGTCAGTACACGAAGTTCGCGTTGGGGTCTGAGGTGCCAAGTCCGCCACCGCTGCTGCCGTTGATCAGGGCGGCGGTGGTGGTGGGGGTCAGGATGACACCGACGTGGTTGCCGGCGGGGATGTAGAAGTTGGTGGAGTTCGCGGAGCAGTGGTTGCGGACGACAAGGTTGGCCGCGCCCGAGATGTAGACGCCGTAGCCGTTGTTGGAAAGGTCGTTGTTGTCGATTCGGTTGCGGTCGCCCTGGGCCCAGATGCCCGCGGCGCCGCCCGCGCCGTTGTCACGCACCTGGTTGCCGATGATGTCGCAGCGGCCCTGACAGGTGATCCCCTGGAGGGTGTTGGAATCGGCGGTGCACTCGCGGACGGTGGAGCGGGGGGCGACCTTGAAGCCTGCGTTCGAGTTCCAAAACGTCGTGCATCCCTGGAAGACGTACGAATCGGTTGATTCGAATCCGTTCAGGCTGCACTGCGATGCGACGCAGTCAGTGATAGTTCCGTTGGCGCCGCTTACGTGGAAGCCGTCGCCGGAGCAGTACGCGGCGGTGCAATCTCGTACGCGGCAGGCAGCGCCGAGTTCATAACCGTGCGATCCGCAAGATGCGACGGTGCAGCGTTCCACGATGGAACTGTCCGCGGCGTGGATGCCGATGCCCGCGCTGCCGCCGTAGACCTCGCAGTCGGTCACCACGCTGTGCTCGGAGACGTAAATTGAATCGGAGGCGGCGTTGTTGTAGCTATCGACATTGATTTGCTCGACGCGGCTCTGGGAGCAGCCGCGGAGGTCGACGCCGACGCCGGTGGGGTAGAGAATCGTGCCGTTGCGGACGACGATGCCGCTGGGGTAGCCGGGAGCGGCGACGCCGGAGACGCCGCCGGTGATGGTGAAGCCGTTGAGGTCGAGGTTCACTTCGCTGCAGTTGATCCTGATGCCGAACTTGCCGGGATGGGCGGTGATATTGGCGGTGAGGTAGTACGAACCGCGGGTAGAGATGACGAACTCGGCGTCGGCGGAGCCGGGTGTGTTCGTGCTGCTGATCGCGGAGCGTGGCTCTACTTCGGTCAGGGTCTTGTAGGAAGACGCGACCGAGCCCGCGGGCGGATTGAGCGGGCCGGCGACGAGCAGTCCAGTGGCGGTGGTGAGCGCGGCGGCGGACAGAGCAGCGATGAGAATCGTGCGTTTCATGGTGTTCTCCGGTGGTGTCGGGGTTCGACAGTCAATGCGCGGGGTGCGCTTCGAGTGGCTAGAGATTGGTCATGCGGATGCGGGGTGGATGGGAGAGTCCCGACAAAGTTCCGTACGGGAATTGCCTTCCTGACTGGGGCCAGTACCATCCTCCTGTGTTCGTCGATAAAGCCATCATCACAGTTCGCGCCGGCGCAGGCGGCGCGGGTGCTGTTTCCTTCCGCCGCGAGAAATACGAGCCCAAGGGCGGTCCCGACGGGGGCAACGGGGGCGACGGCGGCAACGTGATCGTGCAGGCCGAGGAAGGGATGAGTACGCTGTACGACTTCCGGCATCAGCGGCTGTGGGCGGCGCAGAACGGCGAGAACGGCGGGCGCAAGCAGTGCAGCGGGTTGGCGGGCAAGGACCTGATCATCCAGTTGCCGCCGGGCACGCTGATCTTCAACACGGTGACGCAGCAACTGGTGCACGATCTCAAGCCCGGCGATCGGGTGGTGATCGCCAAGGGCGGCAAGGGCGGCTGGGGCAACGAGCACTTCAAGACTTCGACGAATCAGACGCCGCGGAGCGCGGATCCGGGGACGCCGGGCGAGGAGTTCAATCTCCGGCTGGAACTAAAGCTGATCGCGGACGTTGGCATCGTGGGCAAGCCCAACGCGGGCAAGAGCACGCTGCTGGCGGCGCTGACTTCGGCGACGCCGAAGATCGCGAACTATCCGTTCACGACGCTGAGCCCGCAGTTGGGCGTGGCCGAGTTGGACGGCACTCGGCGGCTGGTGCTGGCGGACATTCCGGGATTGATCGAGGGGGCTTCGCAGGGCGCGGGGCTTGGGCACGACTTCCTGCGGCACATTGAACGCACGCGGATTCTGGTGCATCTGCTCGATCTGGTGCCGGAAGACGGGTCAGACCCGGCGGAGAACTATCGCGTGATCCGCCAGGAGTTGGCGGGGCACTCGGAGGCTCTGGCGGAGAAGCGAGAGATCATCGTGTTCAACAAGCTGGACTTGATCCCGGATGAGAAAGAGCGGGCGGCGGCGATCAAGAAACTCTGCCGCGAGCTGAAGTTGCGGGCGGACAAGGACGTGCTGACGATCAGCGGGGCGGCGCGGATGGGTCTGAAGGAACTGCTCGAGCGGCTGTGGAAGGAACTTCACCCGGTGGCGACCGATGACGGTTGGGCGAAGAGCTGAGTTTCAGCGGCGTTTGAGGAGGGGAATCAGCAGTACAGCGGCGGCGGCGAAACCTGCGCCGATGAGGAAGACGGCACGAGGTCCCCAGGAATCCCAGGCGAAGCCCGCGATGACGCTTGCGAGGAGGGTGACCAATCCGTTGATCATGTAGAAGAGGCCCATGGCGGTGCCGCGGCGGTCCTTGGGGGCGTGGTCGGCGATGAGGGCTTTGCTGACGCCGTCGGTGAGGGCGAGGTAGATGCCGTAGATCGCGAGGAGCGGCCAGATTCCCCAGGAGTTGGTGAATGCGAAGCCGGTGTAGACGGCGGCGTAGATCGTCCAGCCGACGGCGATGACGCGCCAGCGGCCGAGGCGGTCGCTGATGATGCCGGCGGGGTAGGAGAAGAGGGTGTAGAGAATCGTGCAGAGGGCGTAGGCCAGGACGACGGCCCAGGGGGAGAGTCCGACTTCGCGGGCACGCAAGAGGAGGAAGGCATCGCTGCTGTTGGCGAGCGCGAAGACGAGCATGAGCGCGAGCGTGCGCCAGTACGCCGGGGAGAGGCGGGTGGGTTGCGTGGCTACGGGCGCGGACGGGGCGGTTGGCGGCGGGGCGTTTTCACGTAGGAAGAGTGTGAAGGACCAGGAGATGAGTCCCAACGCCGCGGCGATGGCGAAGACGGTTCGGAAGGCCCAGGCTTCGTGAGTCGGCGCGTTTGAAGGAGCGCCGGCGGGCGAGCCGGTGAGCCACCAGAGCAGTCCCGCTGAGAGAACGACGCCGAGTACTGCGCCGGCGGAGTCCATGGCGCGGTGGAAGCCGAAGGCGCGGCCGCGGTCGGGCTTCTCGACGGCATCGGCGATGAGGGCGTCACGCGGGCTGGAGCGCAGGCCTTTGCCGACTCGGTCGACGGTGCGGCCGGCGAGCACCATGGGCCAGGCGAAGGCGCCGGCGAGAAGGGCCTTGCCGAGGATCGGGAGGCCGTAGCCCAGGCGGATCCAAGGGACGCGGCGGGGCATGCCGCGGACGAGGCGGTCGCTGCGCCAACCGGCCCATGCGGTCATGAGTGCGACGACGGCGGTGGCGACACCTTCGACCCAGCCGAGCGATTGCGCTGAGGCTCCCAGGACACCGACGAGGAAGAGGGGGAGGAGGGGATAGACCATCTCGCCCGAGACGTCCGCGAAGAAGGAGACCCAGCCCAAGAGGATGACAGCGCGGGGGAGTTTGGTGGGGGGAGGCATCTGGGGGCGATGAAGTTTTGGTGTGGTGAGCGCGGCGGGTGTTATAGGGGGGAACACTGGGAGGTGGGGGGCGGGTGCGGACGAAGTTTTGGCGGCGTGTGCGCGGTGCGGAAGGCGGGGCCGGGTGCGGAAGATGGGGAAATGGCCGGAGCGGGCGGCGGGTCAGCGTGCAGATGAACTTTTGGTGGTGTGAGGGCAGCGCAGTAGGCGGGAATCGGTACGGGCAGGGAGGTAGGGGTGGGGTGCGGATGAAGTTTTGGTCGTGCGTGCGCGGAATGGGGGCCGTGTGGGCTCGTTGTCATGAAAGAAGGTGGTATCGCCAGGTGAGTTCCCGGGGTGTGCGATGAAGTTTTGGTGCTGCGTGCGGTCCGAGCGTGTGAGGATTCGGCGGGTGGGGCCTGAATGACGGGCCGAATCCCGGGGAGTGCGGATGAAGTTTTGGTGGTGCGTGCGAGCGTGAGGAAGGGTGGGTTATTGCGACGTGGCGGCGCGGGGGCGGATGGACGGTGCGGGGAGTTGCCGCGCTGATGAACTTTTGGTGGCGAGCGCGAGGTGGCGGTGCGGTGGGATGTCAAAGAGCGGGGGCCGGTGGCAATTACGCGGGAGGAGCGCGGGCGGGAACAAGTTTGTTTGGATAGGCGCGATGTGTGCGCACGAAGCTAGCCGCGGCGGTTCGCGGGCGTGTTGCGGAGCAAGCGGCGAAAACGAGTTCAGCAACTTTGCGATGGCGTGCATGCCGGTGCGGTCGTAGTTCTGCGGGGCGGCATCGTGGGCTATGCGTTTCTGACGCACGTTTTGGGGCTTGGCGGGGCCGTGTTTGCGTTTACATGGTGTTTGATGCTTGTCGGTGGCGACCGAGGAAGTTTTCTCCATTCGTTTCGTTTTTGCGAGTTTGCGTCTCCACGGCGTGGAACCCGTCGTATGTTCACTCTGACGGGCCCGGTCAACGGCACTTCGCGGGGTGCCGGCTACGACCACGCCCCGGGGGCTGATACATCGCGCCCATTGATTCACTTCAGTTGCTTTTGGAAGGTCATCACCATGACACGGCGGTCTGCATCCCTTTACGCGGGCCTCTTGCGGACGCATCCGCGCGGCGTGCGGAATGCCTGCCTGCGGGCGCTCTTTCGCGTTCACGAGCCGGCGAGGCTTGTCCCGCGGTACTGCTGCGGGCGCCTGGTGTGCCGATCGGTCTTGTATCGCTCTTCCTGTTGACCCGGGCGGCATGCACCGAATCGTCGGTCGGGTCTACGTTCATGTCAGCCGTCAGAGTGTTCTGCGTTTTCTTCTCCATCACCACCTTTCGTCAGTTACCAAGGAAATACGTCATGAAAGTCACCACACTTGCCGAACTCTACCTGGATCAGCTTCAGGACAGCCGCAGCAGCGAGCAGCAGATCATCAAGGCTCTGCCCAAGATGGTGAAAGCCGCGGCGCACGCCGATCTCAAGAAGGCGTTCACTGAGCATCTCGATATCACCAAGCAACAACTCGAACGGCTCGATCTCATTCTCGCCGACCTGGAGAAGAGCGCGGGCCGGAAGGTGTGCGAGGCGACGGTGGGGCTGATCAAGGAAGGTTCTGAACTCATCGAGCACACTGAGGAAGGGGATGTCCGGGATGCGGGGTTGATCTGCGCCGCGCAGAAGATCGAGCACTACGAGATCGCGTGCTACGGCTGCCTGCGCACCTTCGCGACGCTGCTCGGGCGGACTTCGGATGTCAAGCACCTTGACAAGACGCTGGCGGAGGAGAAGAGCGCCGATTCGTCGCTCACGGACCTTGCGATGAGCGTTCTGAATGCGGACGCCGCGGCGGTCGGGTGAGTCACACGGGCGAATGACACGCACCCGCGTGCGTTGAGTTCGCGACGCTGATCAGTGAGCCCTGACATGCAGGGACGCGATCGGTTCACCACGCATCGGTCCTGTACGCACACGTTGTATTTCTTTCACACCATTTTGGAGCATTGCCATGAGCACCGCAGTCTTCTGTTTCGCCCCGACCCAGATCGTCGCCAGCGACATTGTGTCGCGCCTCAAGAACTCCGGCTTCAACGACAACGACATTTCGGTCCTGTTCCCGGACAAGTCGAGCACTCGCGACTTTGCGCACGAGAAGAACACGAAAGCCCCTGAGGGCGCGACCATCGGCGCGGGCGCCGGCGGCGTTGCGGGCGGGGCGCTGGGGCTTCTGGCCGGGATCGGCCTGCTGGCGATTCCCGGGGTTGGGCCTTTCATCGCGGCGGGCCCGATCATGGCGGCGCTGCGCGGCATGGCCGTCGGGGCCGCGGCGGGAGGGATCACGGGCGCGCTGATCGGGATGGGCATCCCGGAGATCGAGGCCAAGCGTTACGAAGGCAAGATCAAGGACGGCAACATCCTGATCTCCGTGCATACGGATGACTCGGCGGAGGTCGGGCGGGCCAAGAAGATCTTCGAGGATGCGCACGCCACGGATATCTCTTCAACTTCGGAAAAGAGTGCGCCGGACGCCAAGAAGACCGACGCGCGGCCTGAGATTTACACGACTCCCCGCCGCGACACGGTGCCGATCGATCGGATTGGACTCTAACCCCTCGCGCAGGATGGGCCTCTCGGAGGGACTGCGCGTTGTCATGTGTGTCAGTGATGGAGTGAGTCACGCCGCCCGGAAAGGACGGCGTGACTCCATTTTTTGGCGGGAGAGCGGAAGGCATCTGACATCAGGCATCGGGCATCGGGCATCAGGCATCGGGGGAAGACAACTGTTTGCTGGCCGGGGTGTATGGCTCCGCCAAGATTGACCGCACGGTTTTTGGGTCGGTGTGCTGCGGCTGCGGTCACAAGTGGACACGTGAAGCCCGGGGACCAGCGGCGTTGGGTAGGAGATTGGCGTCGGGCGGGCGGGTGCGCGCGGGGAGTGGTGCGGCCGGCCGCGGGGCGGCTGTATCATGTGGCCATGAAAGCAGGACGCGTGGCGAAGGGGTGTGTGAAGTGGGGTGGGCCGGTGGCAGCGTTGACGCTCGCTGTGCTGTGGTGGATCAGCGGCACGAGGTGGATCTGCTACGTGGGGCCGGGAGACTGGGAGGTATGGTCGGTCGCCGGGCGGGTTGGCGTGAGCTATGCGCCGGACATGATCGCGGATATCAGAATGATAGGGGGGGATCTCGAGTTCATGCGTTTGCAAACAGTCAAGGTGCCGTGGAACATGGAGTGGTGGTTTCGGCTGATCTGGTGGCGTGATGTAAAGCTCTGTGCCGTGCCGCTGTGGTTTGTGTGTTTGATCGTGGTGGCGGTGCGCGTTGCGGCGTGGCGCGGAGAGATATTGGCGAGACGGCGAGCGCTGGTTGGGTATTGCCGCGGGTGCGGGTATGACAGGAGGGGGTTGGGGTTGGGGGTGGGGTGTCCGGAGTGACCTGACCCAGGAACCGT
>JAFEBP010000006.1 GCA_018242605.1 Planctomycetota bacterium | reverse complement strand
GGACAAGGTCACCCAGCAGAACGCGGGCAACTCCGAGGAACTCGCCTCGGGCGCCGAGGAGACCGCCGCGCAGGTCACTTCCCTCCAGGAACTCGTCAAGCAGTTCAAGACCAATGGTGACAGCCACACGACCGCGACCACTCGGACGGCCAAGACGCCGACCGCCGGCCGGACGCGCGGGCCCAAGACGGTCAAGTCGGAAAAAGCGACCGATAGCTCCGTAAGCAAGCGGAACTCGCTGGCGGCCTCGGCCCCCGGAAAGGGCGTTGCAAAGCCTACCCCCGCCGCGACCGCGATTCCCATGACTGACGAAGAGGAATCCCTGGCCTCGTTCTGACGGGCATCCGGCGGATTGTCGATGAAGCCTCGATCGGGAGCCGCGCCGGCCGTCGCCGGCGCGGCTCCGTTCCGAACAGAGCATTCGTGCCATGACGACCCTCGCGACATCTGACTTTCAACGCATCGCGTCGATCGCCCGCGATCGGTGGGGCCTATGCCTCACGGAGAAGAAAATGCCGCTGGTCTCCAACCGGCTCAGTTCCTTCCTGCGTCACTCGCGGTTCGACAGCACCCAGGCCTACCTCGACTACCTGGAAGAGGACGCGGGCGAGGAGGACATGCTGGTCTTCTTCGACCTGCTCTCCACCAACGTCACGAGTTTTTTCCGCGACCGGAACCACTTCGATTATCTGGAGCGTGAGTTCTACACGCCCCTGGCCCGCGGCAACATCACGCTCCCGGGCAAGCGCATCCGGATCTGGTCCGCGGCGTGCTCCACCGGCCAGGAGCCCTACACGCTCGCGATGCACGCGATCGAGAGTCTGCCCGACCTCGCCAACTGGGACTTCAAGATCCTGGGGACCGACCTCTCCAACTTCGCGGTAGAACAGGCCAAAGCCGGGACCTACGCGGCCGACAAGATGGACGGCATCCCGCAGGAGATGCTGCGCACGTACTTCACCCGCGGCACCGGAGCGAACAAGGACCAATACACCGTCACCCGTCAGTTGCGATCGCTGGTGACCATCGCCCGGCTGAACCTGATGGACCCGTGGCCCTTCAAGGGCCATTTCGACGTGATCTTCTGCCGAAACGTCATGATCTACTTCGACGCCGATACGCGTCGCAAACTCGTGCTGAGGTTCCACCAGTTGCTTCGTCCGGGTGGAATCCTGGCCATCGGCAGCGCGGAAACGCTCGCCGGGCTCAACGTTCCCTTCACCGCCGCCCAGGCTTCCGTATACCTCAAGCATTGATCGGAGTTCCGAGTGCCAACAAGCGCATCCTGCTATTCCAGGACCGAAACGGACGGCAAGGTCGTCGTCGGCGTGGCCGACATGACCGTGACCGACGATCCAGCCGCGGTCGTCGTCACATACGCCCTGGGCTCGTGCATCGGCGTCACCGTCTACGACCCGGTCGCCAAGATCGGCGGACTGCTGCACTTCATGCTCCCCGCGGCGGACCTGAGCAAGGACAAGGCCGCGGCGAACCCCGCGATGTTCGGCGACACGGGCATCCCCATTCTGTTCAAATCGTGCTACGAGAAGGGGGCGAAGAAGGAACGACTGATCGTGTGCGCCGCGGGCGGGGCCGAGGTCATCGCCGACAACGGACACTTCCAGATCGGCTCGCGCAACCGCACGTTGCTCCGCAAGATCTTCTGGAAAAACGGCATCCTGCTCGCCGGCGACGACACCGGCGGGGCGAACAGCCGGACGCTCTCGCTGCGGATGACAGACGGGGCCGTCATGGTCCGCACGCAGGGGGCGGAAAAGGCGCTGTGGACGCCGTGAGCCGGCGCATCATCGACACTCGAACGCAACGACGCACTCCAAGGGCCATCAAGCACAAGCCGAACCGCAGGGAACAACGCGAATGAGCTGCAACATCCTGATCGTCGACGACTCACCGATCCTCCGTAAAGCCATCCGCAAGGTGGCCACGCTCGCGGGCGTGGACGAGAACCGCATCCACGAAGCGGGCAACGGACGCGAGGCCCTGGACGTCATTGAAACTGTCTGGATCGATCTGGTCTTGCTGGATCTCAACATGCCCGTCATGGACGGCGAGCAGTTCGCGAGGGAACTGCGGCAGAACCCGGACTTCAAGGACGTCGCGGTTGTGGTGGTGAGCACCGAGGCCAACCAGGAACGCCTGCACAGGATGCGTGATCTGGGAGTCATCGAGAGCCTGCGCAAGCCCTTCAAGCCGGAAGACCTCCGCAAGATCATCGCCACCGCGCTGGGAGTCAAGGCATGAACGAACTGACCGCTCAACGATTGGCCGAACTGACGGCCGAGGCGCTCGAACGCACGGCGTTCCTTATCAGCGACCCGGTGGAGACCGACCCGGCCGTGTACTGCAAGGCGTGCGAGGGCGCGACGATCCGCTACCGCGGCCCGGACACGGGCTGCGTCACGCTCAACGCGGGCGAGGGGTTCCTTCGCACGCTGGCGTCGAACCTGCTGGGGGTGGAGCCCGAGGAGGTCGAACCGCTGACTCAGGGCGTGGACGCCATCCGCGAGCTGACGAACATCGTGGGCGGGTCGGTGGTGGCCGAACTGGGCGGGCGCGACTGCGCCTACTCGCTGGGGCTTCCCGAACCGCTGATCGGCGCATGCCCGACGGTGACGCCGGAAGTCGGCGTGAAACGAACCTGCTGCCTGGATTGCGAGGGCCAGCTGCTGTTCGTCACCTGGACCCCTGACAAAGCCCCCGCGTCTCTGGCCGCGTGAGGCGGAGGAGCGAAGATGCCAGCGCAAGCCAAGGTGCTCATCATCGATGATTCCGCGACCGTTCGTCGCATGCTCAGCGACCAGTTGGGTCGGCAGCCGGGCATCACTGTGGTCGGCACCGCGCCCGATCCGTTCGTCGGGCGCGACATGATCCTCGCGCTCAAACCGGACGTCGTGACGCTGGACATCGAGATGCCGCGGATGGACGGGCTCTCGTTCCTGCGGCGGCTCATGAAATACCACCCGATCCCCGTGATCATCGTCAGTTCCCTCACGCCCAAGGGATGCGACATGGCGATGGCATGCCTGGAAGCGGGGGCGATCGACGTGATGTGCAAACCGGGCGAGTCGTACTCCATCGGCGACATGAGCAACGCGCTGGGCGACCTGATCCGCGGCGCCTCCGGGGCGGCTCCCAAGCCTCGGCCTGGAATCGTCGCGGCCAAGCCGATCGCGCAGCGCCCGGCGGCGCCGTCGCTGGCCTCGATCCACGCCACGCACAAGGTGATCGCCATGGGCTCCTCGACGGGCGGGACCGAAGCGCTCCGTGAAGTGCTCAGCGGGCTCCCCAAGCAGACGCCGGGCATCGTGATGACCCAGCACATGCCCGAAGGGTTCACCACCTCGTTCGCGCAGCGGCTGGATTCACTGAGCGAGATCGAGGTGCGCGAAGCCAAAGACGGAGACTGGGTGACCCCCGGGCTCGCACTACTGGCCCCCGGCAACAGACACATGCGCCTGGCACGCGACGGCGCACGGTACATCGTGCGCGTGGGCGACGGGCCTCGGGTGTGCCGGCACCGCCCGTCGGTGGAAGTGTTGTTTGAATCCGCGGCACGCTGCGCCGGGCCCAACGCGATGGGGATCATCATGACGGGCATGGGCGACGACGGCGCCACCGGGCTGGTCTCGATGAGGCAGGCCGGCGCATTCACGGTCGCCCAGGACGAGGCGAGTTGCGTCGTCTTCGGCATGCCCCGCGAGGCGATCGCGAGGGGCGGGGCCATGGTTGTTTCGCCGCTCAAGGAGATCTCCAGGCACATCCAGGAGTTCTCCGCCCGCGCCCTGCCAGGTGCTGCTCACAAGGCGGCGTAAGCCGAAATCCAATCTGGGCGGCGAGTCTGGATCGCCTCATCGCCGCGGCCGCGCATTCCTCGCAGTCATTATCGATCCAGGCGCACATCGTCAGCGGCCGAACCTGGGCACTACTCGCTCGTTCTGCTGCTACACTGCGTGCCGATCGCGGGACGCTCCATACGCGCGGAACCACGCCGTGAAACTACCACTCCTCAGACCAGTCGTCTTCGCGCTCGTCGCGGCCCTCTGCGGCTGCTCAGGACAGGCACATACTCCACCATCCGCGGCCGCGGCCCCGGGCCCGTTCACCGGGACAAAGTTCGCGGCGGCTCTGGGGTTGTACGTTGCGTGCTCGCCGCGGCCGAATCCGATCCCGCTGAACCAGGTGTACTCGATGGATGTCAGCGTCTTCAGCGATGCCGCGCTCACCAAGCCCGCCTCCGCCGTCAGAGTGAGCGTGGACGCCGGGATGCCGTCGCACGGGCACGGCATGAACCTGACGCCCCGGGTGGCGCGGGTGGGCGAGGGTCGATTCCATGCCGAAGGGCTGCTGATGCACATGCCCGGCCCCTGGGAGGTGTACGTGGACCTTGAAGAAGGCGGGCGCACAGAGCGCGTTGCGTACAAGGTTGAGATCCAATGAGTGCCGCCGCTAAGAGGCGCGAGCGCCGGCACGCGGCGGCATCGCTGCTGGCGTTCGGAGCGTGCGGGGTTGCGGCGGTCATCGCGGCGTGTTCCAACGTGAGTCCCAAGTCCTCGGACACTCCCAGGGCGATCAAGGGTGTCATTGCCGGTGAGGTTGCCTTCTCACCGGAAGAAGTCGCCGCGATGTACTCGATGTCGCCGCTGCCACCGGTGCCGCCGGACCCGACGAACCGCGTGGCGGACAACGCCGCCGCGGCGAGACTCGGCCAATACCTGTTTTTCGACAAACGCCTGTCGGCCAAGGGAACCGTGTCGTGCGCCACCTGCCACTCGCCTGAGACCGGCTGGGCCGACGGCCAGAGGATTCCGGAGAAGTTCGCGCCGACCATGCGGCACGTGCCCACACTGTGGAACGTGGCGTACAACCGCTGGTACTTCTGGGATGGGCGGGCCGACACACTCTGGGCGCAGGCATTGGACCCGATCGAGATGCCCAACGAGCACGGGGCGACGCGAGAACAGTGCGCGGAGGTGATCCGCAACGACCCGGCGCTGCGGGCGGCGTACCAGCGCGTATTCGGCCCGGTTCCGCAGCTGCCGGACCGCACGGACGGCACGCTCAGCCCCGAGGAGCGTCGGGCGGTGGATCAGTTGTTTGTCAATATCGGCAAGTCGCTCGCGGCGTTCGAACGACGGATCGTGAGCGGCCATGCACCGTTTGATACGTTTGTGGAAGGTGTACGGGAAGGAAACTTAGCCAAGATCGCCGCGATCTCACCGGGGGCACAGCGGGGGCTCAAGCTGTTTCTCGGCGCGGGCAACTGCCGATCGTGCCATCACGGCCCCAACTTCACCGATGGCGAGTTCCACGATACCGGCGTCAGCACGCTGGGGCCCGCCATCCCTGATGGCGGGCGTTTCGACGGGATCAACCGACTGCTTACCAGCCCGTTCAACTCAATGGGTGAGTACAACGACGATCCAGAGGGCCGACGCACCCGCCCCACCGCTTACCTCACCAACCAGGTCGAGTTCCGCGGCCAGTTCAAGACGCCCACGCTGCGGAACGTGGCGTCCACCGGGCCGTACATGCACCGGGGCCAACTGGCGACGCTGCGAGAGGTGATCGAGTTCTACGCCAACCCGCCCTCGCCGCAGTCATCTCCACCGCCGCCGGGGTTCGTGCCGCACCGCCACGCAGCGGGCGGAACCGTCACACCGGAGCGAATTCTGCAGCCGCTGCCACTCTCGCCTCTGGACATCAATGACCTGGTGTCGTTTCTCGAGACGCTGACCGACACCAGAATCGATCCTTCCTTGACTCGCCAACCGGCAACGCCGTGAACGTCATTTGCGGACGACGTCCGCCGCGAGAAGGTTGTACTTCTTGCCCGAGGCGGAGCGCAACCGAACACCGGAGATCGGCCGCATGTCGCGGTCGAATACTTGAATGCCCTGCAGAGTGGCCTCAAAGCGGCACGCCGCTTCGGCACGCTGACCGGCGACGAGCCGCGTGTCGCTGAGGAGCATCACGCGGAACTCGAAGGGCTTGCCGAGGTTGACCGGGCGGGGTGAACTGGCGAACTCTCCCGACACCGTGATCTCCTCGGCGAGCTCGTCGTCGGGCGAGCCCGCGTGATTCAAGAACAGGTGCGCCCCGGCGTGACCCGAACCGGTGGCAGCACCATCCAGCTTGAACTTGTAGACCACGGCCCCCAAACCCTCGGCGCCCTCGACCACCAGAGTGTCGGTGAATGCCGCATTGGCCTGCGCCGACTGGCGGGGATGCACGAGGCTTTGGCCGCGTGAAACGGCCGAGGCGCTCAGTCTGCCATACTGGGCTCGCGAGTTGGATTCACCGGTGAAATCGCCCGGAGGGCCGTAGGTCACTCTCGCGGCGGTCTCTCCCACTCCGGTGTGCTGGTCCTCGTACGACTTTTCATTTCCGGCCGGATCCGCGACGATGTACCCGGCGCGGGCTTGGGTGATCAGGGAGTGATCCCCGGGGATGGCGGGTGCGGCGGCCTCCACAAGGGTGCTGGGCTGATCATTCGCGCAGCCCGCCGCGGCGGTCACCGTGAAGGCGATCACCAGCCACCGCGTGGCGAACGATCGCGTCCGGTCGAGTGCTCCACAAAAGACCGACTCATGTAGTTGACGCTGTTTCATGTCTATGGTCCTTCGGGCGCATGTAGAAGGTCGGCCCGTTCAAGACGATATGCCCCCGCTCCGCCGAACTGCGTGCGTTATTGTCCCGCGACTCACGGAATCCACTCGACCATCAAACGCGCACGCGCCGCCCAGGTGTGCTCCGCTTCCACGCGAGCACGGGCGCGGCCGCCGAGTTCCTGGCGGGTCATGGGGGACTCGCAAACGGCTCGCAAACGCTCCGCCGCGTGGGGGAGCGAATCAAAGACGAGGATCTCCTGACCGTCACAGAACAAATCGTCGACACCACTCCGCCTTGCGCACAGGCACGCGCGGCCGCAGGCACTGATCTCGAACGGCTTGATGTTCAAGCCCACGTCGTCCTGCCATCGCATGACACTGAGCCCGGCTTTGCCAACGGCGTAGGCATCGGCCATGGCTTCGTACGACAGCTCACCCAGATGCGTGGCGCGGCTTTGCCAGGAGCGAAGATCGCCGCTGCCGAACGTCGCGACGCGGAATCTGCGCGAGATCCAGGAAATCGAGAAGGCTCGCTCGCAAGCCTCGACGGTGCGGATGAGCATCGTGGCCCGCACGTACAACCTCGGATGAGAAACCAACGCCGCGACACCCGCCGGGTCGGAACGTTGAAGCCGGCAGAACATCGGCTCGTGCCTGTTCTCGATCTGCGACCGCAGGAGTGCCTCGAGCACGGGATGGATCAAGCCGCGCTGCGGGTGATCCGCGATCAGCTTTTCTAAAGCGGGGGCGACACACCGCGCCGCTGCGCGGCGGAGTTCATCCACCGGCGGGTCATCGCTCTCGAGCATCGCCAGGACCTGGGGCGATGGGGAGGGGTCGCCCGGGCCCAACGCGGCGACGAGGTCGTAGCGAGGTTCACTGTTCGCCTTGGGCGAGAAGACCCGCTCGTCCACTCCATATGGCAGCGCTTGCGTTCTACCGAAACCAAGCACATCCGTCATCTCCCTGGCAGTGCCGGGGTTGTTGATGATGTGCCGCATCGCCGGCCCGCGGAGGATCGGCGAACCGAAGACCTCGTGCAGCGAACCGCCCTGAGCCCAGTGCGGTGCGTCGAGCCAATAGCAGACCAGCGGCACACCGATTTCATCAAAGGCGGTCCGGGGCGTGCCGGCCCCGTCGGTCATGTGCATGAGCGTGGTGAGGGCGTTGCCCCACATGCAGATCGCCGCGTCGACGCGATGGGCTTTGACCGAGCGAGCGATCTCCGCGGTGACAGCCGACATCGCAGCGGGCTTGTTGGCCCCGGCCTTGGCGTATTGGTCCCAGATCGGGGCCAACTCGACGATGAGGGCCTCGTGCCCGGCGCGTTGAAATCCCACGATGATGTCGCGGAAGATGCTCCGCGAATTCGTCCCCGGCTGCAGGAAACAGAGGAAGCGCACGCCCGAGCGTAGAGCCTCGGACGTCCCCGTGCCCGCCTCCGGCGGGCGGCAACCGCGGTGCCCTGGACCGGTCGGTCATCGCCACCGCCGCGAGCCCCCGCTACCCTAAACGCCCATGCCCGAAGAAGCCCACAGACTACCCACCGATACCGACGACGGGATGCTGCTGATCATCAGCGGCCCAAGCGGGGTGGGCAAGACCACTATTACGCGGGGCGTGGAGCGGAGCATCGCCGACTCGGTCTTCAGTGTGTCCGCCACCACGCGGGCCAAGACCCCAGCGGACGTGGAGGGCGTGGACTACCACTTCGTGAGCGACGAGGAGTTCGAGCGGATGAAGGCCGCGGGCGAGTTCCTTGAGCACGCCGGCGTGTACGGCAAGAAGTACGGCACTCCCAAGGCGTGGGTGATCGAGCAACTCAAGCGAGGGCGATTGGTGATCCTGGAGATTGACGTGCAAGGCGCAATCCAGGTGAAAAAGCAGATGCCCGAGGCGTTCGGCATCTTCGTGCTGCCCCCCAGCGAGGACGAACTGCTCAACCGCCTGCGCAGCCGCAAGCGCGAGGACGAGCAGCTCATCCAGAAGCGGTACGCCAACGCCAAACGAGAGATCGACGCGGCGAAGGACTCCGGCGTGTACAACCTGTTCCTCACCAACGAGGACGCCGCGGCGGCCATTGGTGAGGCCGCTTCAGCGGTGATCCGCGAAAGAGCGAGGCGAGGCGCGTGACCCCGGGCCGTGTGATCGTGGTCGGCGGCGGCGTGGTGGGCGCTTCGGCGGCCTACTACCTGTCACAGCGGGGTTGGGAGGTGGACCTGATCGACCAGGGGAAGGTGGGCGAGGCGTGCTCGGCCGGCAACTGCGGCTACATCTGCCCCAGCCACGTCTTCCCTTTGTGCCGGCCGGGAGCGATCGCCAAAACGCTGCCGCTGATCCTGCGACGCAACTCGCCGTTCGCGGTGCGGCCGCGACTGGATCTGCACCTGATCTCGTTCTTCGCGAGATTCGCGATGAACTGCCGCGACGACTTGATGCAGGAAACATCGGTCGCGCTGCACGATCTTCTTCAGCACGCGAAGGACTGCTACGAACAGATCATCCGCGAGGAACGCATCGACTGCGACCTGGAAACGCGCGGCTGCCTGTTCATCTACCGCGATGCGCACCACTTGGACGCGTTCGCGTCGGAGAACGAATACATCAGGCGGCGATTCGGGTTCTGCGCCAAGCGGCTCGATGGGCGCGAACTCGCGCGGCTGGAACCGACGCTCCGCGACGACCTCGCCGGCGCCTGGCTGTTCGAGAGCGATTGGCACATCCGCCCCGACCGGTTCATGGCCGGGCTCAAGAGCGTGCTCGCACGCCGCGGCGTCAAGGTCCACGAAGACTGCCCGGCAATCGGGCTCAACGCGCAGAACGGCCGGGCTCTGGCCGTGCAAACGCCCCAGGGCATGCTCGCGGCGGACGCCTTCGTCTTCGCGACCGGCGCGTGGACTCCGCGGCTCAAGGCAATGCTGGGGTGCCGCCTGCCGATCGAGCCGGGCAAGGGGTACAGCATGACGGCGGACTTCACGCCGGGTCAGCCGACCTACCCGATGATCTTCGAGGAACACCGCGTGGCGATCACGCCTTGGAAATCCGGGCTGCGCATCGGCAGCACGATGGAGTTCGCGGGGTATGACGAATCGATCCGGCCGGAACGGTTGCGGCTGCTGACGGACGCCGCGCCGCACTATCTGCGGGAATGGCAGTTGCCGCAGTTCAAGGAACAGTGGTTCGGATGGCGGCCCATGACGCCCGACGGACGGCCGTACATCGATTTCTCGCCCAAGTTGAGCAACGTGATGATCGCCGCGGGGCACAACATGATCGGCATGAGCACCGGGCCGGGAACGGGCCGTCTGGTGGCCGAGATGCTCAGCGGAGAATCGCCGGGCTTTGATCCGCGGCCGTTCCGGATCGGGCGGTGAGAATCGCACATCCCCGCGACCTTGTCGGGGGACGTGGCGCCGACTCGTTGCTTGACCGTTCCTCCCGAGCTATTATTCCGCAATGCCGAGCACTACGACTACGTCGACGACCTTTTCACGCAGCGGGTAACTGCCGGCCCCCGCACGATTTTTCGCGTTTAACAGCCCGGCCCAAAGCCGGGCTTTGTTGTTTATGGCTTCCCTGATTCAGATGGATGTACACGTGCAAGAAGAGAACGCCAACCAGACCGAGAACACAGTGCCATCGTGCATCCGCTGCGATATGCCGATGGAGGCGGGATTCCTGCTCGATCACGGGCACGGGACCAACTTCCAGACGGTGTGGTGCAAAGGCACAGTGCAGCACTCGATCTGGGTGGGCATCAAGCAGGCCCAGGTTGCGACCGGGATCCCCACGACCTCGTACCGCTGCCCGCAGTGCGGGTACCTGGAGACGTACGCCATCCCGACGCCGCCGACACCAGATTGACACGCGCCGAACTCACGGATTCCTCACCTACCTTCCCCACGCCACCCGGGCCGCAGGCCCCCAGCACGGTTCATACCTATGCCCATCATCACTCTTCCCGACGGTTCCACCAAGTCCTTCGACAAGCCGGTCTCCGCCCTTGAAGTGGCGCAGGCCATCGGCCCGCGCCTCGCCCAGGCCGCGCTGGGCTGCAAAGTCAACGGCGAGCTCCGCGACCTCTCCACGGTGCTCGACCAGGACTGCGCGCTGGCGATCGTCACCGAGAAGACCCGCGACAAGCAGCCGGACAAGGACGCGTTGTACCTGATCCGTCACACCGCGGCCCACGTCATGGCCGAAGCGATCCAGGACGTGCTCGGGCCTCAGGTGCAACTGGCCTACGGCCCGCCCACCGACACCGGCTTCTTCTACGACATGGCGCTTCCGCCGGGCAAGACCCTCTCGACCGATCACTTTGACGCGATCAACAAGCGCATCGCGCAGATTATCGCCGAGAACCGGCCGATCACTCGCTACGAAGTGCCGGCGGAGCAGGGCCTCGCCAAGCTCAAGAGCGAAGGGAACAAATACAAGCTCGACAACGCCGAGCGGGCGTTGGGGCTGCCGTCGTCGGTGTACAACGGCGCCAAGTCGGCGGATCAGGCGGGGCCGGCACAACGGTCAACCCATCTTTCGTTCTACGCCACGGGCCAACCCGGCAAGAACTGGGAAGATCTCTGCCGCGGCCCGCACGTGCCTAGCACCGGCCGCATCGGCGCCGCCCGCGTCATGTCGCTGGCGTCTTCGTATTGGCACGGCGACGAGAACTCCGACCGCCTCACCCGCGTCTACGGCACCGCGTTCCCCTCGCAGGCCGAGTTGGACGCGTATCTCAACCAGTTGGCGGAAGCCAAGCAGCGCGACCACCGCGTGATCGGCAAGCAGTTGCGGCTCTTCCACATCGATGAGGACGTGGGCCAGGGCCTGATCCTCTGGACCCCGAACGGGTCGGTGATGCGTCAGGAACTCATGACCTTCATCGGCGGCGAACTGCGCAAGCAGGGATACCACCAGGTCTTCACTCCGCACATCGGCCGGCTTGAGCTCTACAAGACCAGCGGGCACTTCCCCTACTACAAGGAGAGCCAATACCCGCCGATCGTGGAGCGCGATGCGCTGGACAAGCTGATGTCCGAGGGATGTTCGTGCGCCGAGATGACCCACCGGCTTGATGGTGTGTCCGCCCGACTGCAACGGTCGCTCAACGAGCGCACCGGCAAGAACACCATCCCTGATGACCGGGTGATCCCCGAGGACATGCTGCTCGAGGGTTTCATGCTCAGGCCGATGAACTGCCCGCACCACGCCAAGATCTTCGGCTCCGCCCCGCACTCGTACCGCGACATGCCGGTACGCCTCGCGGAGTTCGGCACCGTCTACCGCTGGGAGCAATCCGGCGAGCTCAACGGCATGACCCGCGTCCGCGGTTTCACCCAGGATGATGCGCACCTCTTCTGCACCGAGGAGCAGATCCCCGCTGAGATCCAAGGGTGTTTGTCGCTGGTCAAGACCATCTTCGCGACCCTGGGCATGAAGGACTACCGCGTCCGCGTGGGGCTGCGCGACCCCGACAGCAAGAAGTACACCGGCTCCAAGGAGAACTGGGACGCCGCCGAAAAGGCCTGCCTGGAAGCGGCGCAAACGCTGGGTGTTTCCTTCACCCAGGAACCGGGCGAAGCCGCGTTCTACGGCCCCAAGATCGACTTTGTGGTCAAGGACGTCATCGGCCGCGAGTGGCAGTTGGGCACCGTGCAGGTCGATTACAACATGGCGATCCGGTTCGATCTGTCGTACATCGGACCGGACAACAAGGCCCACCGGCCGGTGGTGATCCACCGCGCTCCGTTCGGCTCGATGGAGCGGTTCTGCGGCGTGCTGATCGAGCACTTCGCGGGTGCTTTCCCCGCGTGGCTCAGCCCCGAACAGGTGCGGGTGCTGCCCATCAGCGAAAAGACCAACGAGTACGCCGGGCGCGTCATCGACGCGCTGCGCGCGGCGGGCATCCGCACGACGATGGACGCGGGCAGCGACCGCATCCAGGGCAAGGTCAAGATCGCGGCGGAGATGAAGATCCCCTACATGGCCATCGTCGGACCCCGCGACGCGGAGCAGAACGCCGTGTCGGTTCGGGTGCGGGGCGTTGAAAAAGACCTGGGCTCGATGCCCCTGGACCGATTCGTCGCCGCGCTGGCCGATGAAATCCGCGAGCGGCGTGCGACGCTGGGCGTCAAGCCGTAGGCCAGATCCCGACCGGACCTCGCGAACACACGCGTGGACGCCACCCGCTCCGGCGGTTTGACCACCGGAGCGGGTGGCGTTCGCGCGCGGTTATCGCTGCGTCGCGTGAAGCCAGCCGGCTGCCGAACCGATGCAGACCGGCCGCATCGACAGGTGAATACACACTCGACACCCGGAATCGCACGCATGGCACCCCAGGCACCAGAGTCGCCGACATCAGAGTCACCGCAGGAAAGCCGCCGGCGGATACGCCTCGCCGCACGCCTGGGGTACGCGGGCGTTGCGTTATTGGCGATGATCGCGGGAATGTGGATCCACGCGGGCACCGCCGCGGCGCTCGAATCGGCGCTGCGCGAGTTCCGCACCGAGTCGCACACCGCCGCGGCGGACACCGCCAAGTCCGTGGCGGGCGACATGCGGCTCATGTACGAAGGCCTGCGCACCATGGCCCGTCTGCCGGGCGTGCGGTCGATCGACCGCTATGCGCACGAGTTCGACGAAAACAGCCGCCGCACCGTCCAGGAGATTTACAACAATCTGGCCTCAAGCGTGGCGGTCTCCGAGGTGTACATCGTGCCGATCGACATGCACCCGGACGAGAAAGACCCCAACACGGGGAAGCTGCAGGAGCCGATCACCACCTTCGACCAGCTCATCGTGGGCCGCACCGCCAACGAAAACTCGGACGAGGGAGGCCAGGGGGACCAGGAAGAAGCCGAAGAGATCGAGATCTTTGAGTACCGGCTGATGCGGCAGCAGATGGACTGGCTGGCCGCCAGGTACCCCGTTGAATCCACGATTCAGGGTCTGGAATACCCGGCGATCTGCGGGCCCGAAGTGATCACCTGCGACAACTCTCGGTTCGACACCTCGCACCCCGACGACGCGGACCGCTCCGGCATTGTGTACTCCGTGCCGTTCTACTCGCCCGGCGGGAGCCTGCGCGGCATGGTGAGCGCCGTGATGCTCACGCACGCCCTGCGCGACAAGCTCTCGGGCAACGGCGAATGGGCCCTGCGCTGCACCGACCACCAATACACGGTGCTGCCGCTCGAACCGGGCGCCGCGAGAGAGTACCGCGCAAATGTCGAGGCGGGCACACCCACGCCGAGCCTGCCCTACTGCGAGACACTTCCGCTGCCGGTCGCCGACGGGGACTCGCGCTGGACGCTCTGGGCCGGTCGGACGGACGAGACCTTCAACGCCAGGAGCGACGTCCGCGCCGCGTACCGCGCGGGGTGGTGGGGGTACGCCGCCGTCGGGGTCGCCGCGCTGGCGGTGCTCGCGGTGGTGCGGATGGTCGAGCGAGCCATGATCGCCGGCAGTCGACGCGACGAAGACCTCATACGCCTGGTCAACGAACGCACCAGCGAGCTCTCCAAGCAATCCGAGGCGCTCGAGCGCCTGGCGCTGAGCGACAAACTGACAGGATTGCCCAACCGCGCGTTGCTGCTGGACCGGTTGACGCAGGCCCAGCTCCGCGCCGCCCGCTCCCAGGACCGCTCGTTCGCCGTGCTGTTCCTGGACTTTGACCGCTTCAAGCTCATCAACGACACGATGGGGCACGACGCTGGCGACGAGTTGCTCCGGCAGATCGCCACGCGCCTGCGCCGGGAGATCCGCTCGACCGATTCAGCGTCACGCGTCGTCGAGGGAAACACCGCCGCGCGCCTGGGCGGGGACGAGTTCGTGGTGCTGCTCGAAGGGCTGGCCGCTCCCGAAGACGCCGCGAAGGTCGCTGAGCGGCTTGTGCATGTCTTCTGCGAGCCCTATCACATCGCCGGCCAGCGGGTGATCAGCACGGCGAGCATCGGTGTGGCGATCGGCGACCCCAACTGCAAGAACCCGGACTCGGTGCTGGCCGACGCGGACGTGGCGATGTACGAAGCCAAGGCCGCGGGCAAGGGCCGCTACGTGATGTTTGACGAGGCGATGCGTCAGCGCGTGTTGCGGCGCGCCGAACTCGAACGGGACATCGCGCTGGCGATCGATTTCGATCAGTTGAGCCTGCTCTACCAGCCGGTGGTGTGCCTGGCCACACGCGAGGTGCGGAGCGTGGAGGCTCTGCTGCGCTGGCAGCACCCGGTCCACGGATGGATTTCGCCGGCCGAGTTCGTGCCCATCGCCGAGGAGAGCGGGAGCATCGGCGCAATCACGCAGTGGGTAGCCGGCACGGCCTGCGCCCAACTCGTCAAGTGGCGGAACACGCTCGGCCCGATCGCACCCCGAACCGTGGCGATCAACCTGTCGCGCCGGGATCTGGCGGAGGACCACATCGTGGAACGGCTGGTGCATGCCGCCCAGAGCGCAGGGCTTGACACGTCATCTGTGTGCCTGGAAGTAACCGAAACGGCGATGATGCGGGACAAAAAGACCTCCCTCACCCGCATCAAGGCGCTCAAGGCCGCGGGCTTCCGCGTGGCGTTGGACGACTTCGGCACCGGGCACTCGTCGCTCGCGAGCCTGCACGAAATCCCCTTGGATGCCGTCAAGATGGACCGCGCCTTCATTACGCACGTGGGGATGGGGCGGGAATACCTGGCCATGATGAGCGCGGTCGTGACCCTGGCCAGCAACCTGAAAATGTCGGTCGTCGCCGAAGGCGTGGAGTACCCCGATCAGGCCGCGGCATTGCAGGCCGTGGATTGTGAGTTCGCACAGGGGTACTTGTTCGGCAAAGCCATGGATGCCAAGGCTCTGGAAGACATGCTCCGGCGGCCGATTTCGATGGCGGCGTGACGCCCCCGGGGCACGCCAATCGTCGTTCTGAGCCCGGGAAGGCCGAAACCGCCCCCGATTTTCGGGGATGAGACTCCCCCACTTCCGGTAACACCGCCCCAACATCGCGCGTATAAAACTCTCACACCATGGGAGTCTTTATGCATCTATCCACAGCCACCATCCTGTCCGCAGCGTTCGTCACCACCATGGCCTATGCCGAGCCCCTTCCCACCGACCCAAGTCTGGTCAGCGGAACGCTCGACAACGGCCTGCATTACATCATCAAGAAGCACGCGACGCCCCCCGGCCGCGCCGCGATCTGGATCCACATGCACAGCGGCTCGCTCAACGAGAGCGATCAGCAACGCGGACTTGCCCACTACCTGGAGCACATGGCCTTCAACGGCTCCACGAACTTCCCGCCCGGCAATGTCGTTCCGTTCTTCCAGTCCCTGGGCATGACGTTCGGCCGCGACCAGAACGCCTTCACCAACTTCGAGCAGACCACGTATCAGCTGGCCCTTCCCGACGCCAAGCCCGACACGATCTCCAAGGGCATGACGTTCTTCTCCGATGTGATGTACCAGCTCTCGCTGCTGCCCCACGAGATCGAAGAGGAACGCGGCATTATCCAGGAAGAACGCCGCCGGGGCCTCTCGGGCCGCCAGCGAATCGGCTTCTACATCCTGGAGCACATCGCCCCCGGCTCCATCTATGGGCAACGCATCACCATCGGCACCGAAGCCACGATCAACGCCGTGAAGGAACAGGACTTCAAGGATTATTACGGCAAGTGGTACTGCGCCAGCAACGCGACGCTGCTGGTGGTGGCCGACACCGACCCGCAGACCGTGGTGCCGATCATCAAGGAGAAGTTCGGCCCTGCGCCCAAGAAGCCGCGCCCGACGCCCCAGAACCCCGGGATCAAGGCCTACGAGAAGTCGTTCGCCATCGTCGCCAGCGACCCGGAAGTCCGCTCCGAGGACATCCAGGTGGAACGGATCTCTCCGCCCCGCCCGCCGACCACCACCACCGAGCAGTACCGCGACGACCTCGTCGCTTCGTTGGCGATGACGGCCCTGAACACGCGGTTGGATCAGAAGATCGCCAAAGGCGGGACCGCGCTGCTGAGCGCCCGCGCTTCGATGGGCAACGACGCCAACATCATGTGGAACGTGAGCATGGGCGGGCGTGCCGCCCCCGGCAAGTGGCGTGAAGCCCTGGGCGAGATCGCAATGGAGTGGAACCGCGCCGCCAAGTTCGGTTTCACGTCCCATGAGATCGAGACCGCCAAGAAGGAAATCCTCTCGCGCGTCGACCGGCGCGTGGAGACCGAAGCCACCATGCCGGCGAGCGCCGTGCTGGGCGGGCTCAACGGTGACATCACCGAGGGCAACACCCTCATGTCCGCCGCGCAGGAGCGAGACCTGACCAAGAGCCTGATCGCGTCGATCACCCCGGAGGAAGCGGGCAAACGCTTCGCCAAGGAGTTCGACAGTTCCGCCGTGGCGTTCGTCGCCACTCTTCCCTCCGGCGGCGATGTGCCCACTGAGGCGCAGCTCCTTGAAGCCGGCACCGCCGCGTTCAAGGTGGTCCCCACCGCCGAAGCCGAGGCCAAGCACGCGACCACGCTGCTGGCCAAGCCGCCCACGCCCGGCAAGATCACGGACATGGCCGAGCACGCCGCCAGCGCGGTCACCACGGCGTGGCTCAGCAACAACGTGCGGGTGTCGTACAAATTCAACGACACGCGCAAGAACCAGGTGTCGGTCCGAGTCGGCCTGGTCGGCGGCGAGATGTTCGAGACCGCCGCGAACCGCGGCATCACGCAGGCCGCGCAGCTCGCGTGGCGTCGCCAGGCCACCAAGAGCCTGTCGTCTTCGGACATCTCCGATCTGATGGCCGGAAAGAAGGTCAACGTCGGGGGCGGCGGCGGCATGGGCGGCGGCCGCGGTGGTCGCGGCGGCGGTGGCGGAGGCGGCGACCCCGACACCATGAACCTCTCCATCTCCGGCAGCCCCGAAGATCTGGAAACCGGTTTCCAGTTGGCGTACCTCCTGCTGACCGAGCCCAAGATCGAGGAAGCCTCGTTCGACCAGTTCAAGACGACGATGAAGACCGCGCTGCAGGAATCGACCAAGAACCCGATGATGATGGGAATGCGGACCGTCGCGGCGGCGCCCTACCCGGAGACCGAAGCTCGCACGCAGGTCCCCACCGCCGAGCAGATCGACGCCATCACGGTCGGAGCGGCCCAGGCGTGGCTCGACAAGCTCATCGCCAACGCGCCGATCGAAGTCGCGGTCGTGGGCGACATCCCCAAGGAAAAGGCGATGGACCTGGTCTCCAGGTACATCGGCGCACTGCCCAAGCGGGACCGTGTCTCAGACTCGCTGTACGTGAAAGAGCGAACCATGCAGCGGCCCAAGGGCCCCCGCACGGTGGAAAAGGACATCGACACCGCCACGCCCCAGGCGTTCGTCACCTGCGGCTTCTATGGCTGCGATGACCGCAACATCAACGACGTCCGCGCCCTGAACATGGCGGCTCGCATCCTCTCGACCCGCATGATCAAGGAAGTGCGCGAGGACGCCCAGTTGGTCTACAGCATCGGCGCCAGCTCGCGGGCGGCCTCAACCTATCCGGGTTTCGGCATGTTCTCGGCGGGCGCCCCCACCGAACCGTCCAAGGTCGATGCGCTGGTCGAGAAGCTCGGCTCGATGTACCAGAAGTTCGCCAAGGAAGGGCCCACGCAGGAAGAGCTTGACACCGCCAAGAAGCAGATGGCCAACACCCTCGACGAGCAGATGAAGGACCCGGCCTACTGGATGGGCCGCATGGAGATGATGACCTATCGCGCCGTCAACCTCGACGACGTGGTCAACATGCCCACGGCGTACCAGAACCTCACCGTCAAGCAGGTTCAGGACACTTTCGCGAAGTACTGCACGCCGGAAAACATGCTCAACATCATCGTTCGCCCGACGTCGAACAAGAACTGATACCCAGGCGGCAACGCCGCGGATCAGGAACTGCGAACCTTTGCCCGACCCCCGCGACGCTTCTTCGCGGGGGTTTTTTCTTGTTCCACCACGTCCGGCTTCACCCACTGGGTCAGGGGCGTAAATCCCACCTCGTCGCCGCTCTTGACGCCCAGCACGGTCATCGCGTCGGCGCCCATCCGCACAGCGCCCTCGCCATCCCATTCGCACCAGGCCTGCACCGCGGCGAAGCCCTTCTCGCGGCGGATCACACTCACGATGGCGGGCGTGGTCGCTCGGTCGGGGGACACCGCGCGGCCGATCTTTGCCCGCCGCGTGTCCCTCACCAGCGGGATCTCGTCGGTCAGCGCGTCCAGATGAGGACCGCCGTCGAACGGGTCGATGAAGCCGCGGTACTTGAAACCCAGGTTCTCCAGCAGACGACGGGCCGGAATCGTCTCCTTGCCCACCACCCCCACCACGTTCTGCACTTCCAGAGGGAAGAGGGAGAGGTAGATCTCCTCTTTGGGAAGCAGTTCGGAAATGAACGATCGGTTGTGCTGGCAGAAGCGGTCCGCCTCGGCGAACTTCACGGGCACGAACTTGCGGCCGAACGCATCCCAGAAGATGTTGTCGCCTTCGGCGGAGACCGGGCCCATCATCTCCGCGAGCACCCGGGACGCGAACACATCGCGGAAGAGGCCGATCAGGTGGAAACGAATGAAAGACAGAAGGCGACCCGGGCGTTCAACGTGACCGCGGTAGCTGGGCTGAATGATCAAACCGCCCAGTTCGCTCGGACCGGACTCATCGGCGTGCAGTTGGCCCACGGGATGGGTGGTGCCGAACCGAAGCGACTCGCTGTAATGCCGCTTTTCAGTGATCCGGAACGACCAGTTCGGGTTTCCAGGACCGCCTTGGTGGGAGCGCACTTGCGAGGTACCTGCCACTCCGCCCATTTTGACATCCTCAAGCGTGAACATGAAGAAGTCGCTGTCGTGCTCCATGCCCGTATACCCGGTGGGCGTGGTGGCCGCGGCGGCCTTTTTGCGGCGCACCGATTTGGCCTGCTCCACGTCCGCCCCATCGGCGAGACGGCGGAAGCAACGCGCGGAGTGCTCCACCTTGTCGAGAATGATCTGTTCGTTCGGCGGGAGATTGATGAAGTAGACCATCTTCGCCAGTTTGGCGAGGGTCGACACATCCTCCGGCTTGGCTTGACGGACCAGAAACACGCGAGTCTCCCACCCCCTTCCCCCGCACATGCAACAGAGCAAGCCTAGGCCTCAGGGGTGCAGACGCCGGGAGCGCAGCTGGACGAAATTCGACGTTTATACGCTCAAAATACGTACATTGTCGAATTTTGTACGTACTTCTACCAAGCAAAAACTCAGGCGACGTTCTCCGATTGCGTGGCCGCAACCGTGTTAGTATTTTACAAGGATTGTCCGCGATATGCCTGCGCGGAACTCTTACTTGGCCACGACCGCCGGGACGATCTTCTCCGGCGACTCGTAAGCCAGTCCGAACAGGGTCTGGTTGAAGACCTCGAGCGAACACTCTTCCTGGCGGATGAACCCGATCTTGGGCAGTTTGCCCAGCCTGTGCAGATCCACCATCGCGCAGACGCCGGCGGCGGTAGTCAGCTCGATCGCCGGCCACACGCGCCCGAAGAGGTCCGTGGCGTGGATGGCGCGCCGGAAGTTCACCTGCTCGCGCTTCCCGTCACGCATGCCGATGCACGAGATGAACACGACCACCACGTCCTGCAATGTCCGGGGCACGGCGTGGTCCAGCAGGTCCACCGCCAGCGCCCGGTCGAAAACGCGCCCGTTGCGGTCCGGCTTGCCGTGCTCGACGTTGAGCCGCAGGTCCTCCAGCAGGAACTTCATCAGGTTGCGGTGGCCGGGGTATCGGATCGTCTTGTAGGCGATGTTGCTCTCTTCGGTGGTGCGGCCCTCGCCCACCAGCGTGTCGATGAGGCTGCCAACGCCGCCGGATGTATAGAACGCCTCGTACTCGATGCCTTCAAAGGAGAAGCCCTCCAGGCCCTCGAGCGCGGGCACCTTCACCATCTGCCCGCCCAGCATGACGTTGCACGGCTCGCAGTACTCGTTCACCACGCCCGCCGTGCTCCAGGTGATGTTGTAGTGCAGCGCGTTCGTGGGGAACTGCGGCAGAGCGCCCACGCGCAGCGTGAGGCTGTGCAACTCGGAGAACCCCTTGGTAACGCCGTACGCGGCGATCGCGATGTATCCGGGAGCCAGGCCGCACTGGGGCACCAGGGCCACCTTGGCGCGGCCTTCCTTCTCGATCTTGCGCACACGCTCGGTGGTCTCCACGTCCTCGGTCACGTCGAAGTAGTGAACCCCCAGTTCGTTCGCGGCCTCGGCGATGCCCGCCACGAAGTTGAACGGCAGCATGCAGATCACGTAATCCTGACCCGTGAGCGCCGCCTTGACCGCGGCCGGGTTCGCTACGTCGAGCTGCTTGACGGTGAACTCAACCGCGTGCGGCACCCGCGTCTTGAGGCGGGCGAGGTTTGTTTCCGCCTGCGCCAACGCCGCGGCGTCGCGATCGGCCAACGTCACCGAGTACGCCCCGCGGCCCAGGGCCAGCAGGAGTTCCGCCACAGACTTGCCGACCGTGCCGGCGCCGAGAACGATCACACGCTTCATCGTCATAGATAGGCCTTCTGTAATGAGGGGTCCGCGGACCCGTTGCGACAGGCCTTTATTCTAGGTGCGACCACGCCCAACCTCTTCTCAAAGGCTCGGCCACACCCCGATTCCGGGCTCCGCGTCCCGGACTCCCGTTCTTCGATGTTCGATCGCTCTCACCTCAGCAGCCGGCCTGCCACCGTGTAAAGAAGAACTCCACGTCGGCCCCGTCCACGCCGCCGTCCGCGTTCAGGTCCGCCGCGGCGTCGCCCGCCTCCCACGCGGTGAAGAAGGTCTCAACATCAGCGCCGTCAACACCGCCGTCGTTGTTGTAATCGCCCACGCAGCCGCGGGAAATGACGACCGAACCGGACGTGAACTCCATGCTGCCCACCAGCGCCGAAGGCGTGATGGCGACGTTGGTGATGTTGAAGTACGCGAAGTTCGAGGCGTCGATGCCCGAACTGAGCGTCATGGCGAATGTCACCGCGATGCCGCTGATCGTGGTGTTGCCCGTGACGGGCTGGTCGGTGGTCTGGAACGGGTGCGTTCCGGTCGGGTTGATGGAGTACGAATGCAGCGAGGCGGAAGACCCCGGCTGGAACGACTCCATCACCGTCGCCAGCGGCGTCGGATTGGGATACAGGATCGACAGCAGCCCGCTGCGGCCGCGAACCATGGTGTCGTTGCTGAAATCGATAAAGTACTTGTACGCCGGGGTGAGCGTCTGAGGGTTGCTGCTGCGGCTCTGCGCCAATCCGTTCTGAATGCGCACGCCCGTCAACGCCACGGATACCGAATCGGCGCCGAAGGACGACGCCGCAGTCACCGCGCACGCACACACCAGAATGCTCTTGTTCACGTCACGTTCTCCTGCTGAGTCGCCTCTACTCCGGATCCGGACCGCGTGCGTCAAGTGGCCCCGTTTCCACGGCCGCACGCGTCACTGCGAAGGGTACGTGGAAGATCTAGGCTCCGTCCACGCGAGATAACGTGAAATCGAGGTCTGTATAACCTCTACACCGTCCTACGCCGCGGCCCGAATGGTCTCCTCCGGCGGCATGACCAGAGCCATGGATTCCACATCCACGCCCGCGACGATCTCGTTGTACCCGAGCACCGCCAGTGACGGCAGGTGCGGCTCCACGATCTGGCGCACCACCGCCCGCACCTGCGGCGAGGCGATGACCACCGGCGTGTGGCCCGCGCTGACCACCGGCTGCATGGCGCGGACAACGTGGTCCGCGAGCCGGGAAGCGATCCGCGCGGGCATGTTGATCGTCGTGCCCGCCGGCCCACGGTCGACGTACGCGTTGACCTGATCCTCGAATGTCGGGTCGAGCGTGACGCAGACGATCCGCGGCTTGCCCGTGTCGCCGGGCATGGCGTACTGCTGGCAGATGGTGCGCCGCAGGGCGTTGCGGACGTACTCGATGAGCACGTCGACGTCCTTGGTCTTGGCTCCCCATTCCACCAGGGTCTCGAGAATGGTCTCCAGATCGCGGATCGGCACCCGCTCGCGGAGCAGCCCCTGCAGCACCTTTTGCAACTCCACCGGCTTGATGATCGCCGGGATCGCTTCTTCCACGAGCTTGGGGGCCTTCTGCTTGAGTTGCTCCAACAGGTTGCCGACCTCATCGCGGGTGAGTAGTTCATCGGCGTGCTTGCGGACAACCTCGGTGAGGTGGGTTCCCAGCACGCTCACCGGATCGACCACGGTGTAGTTCATGGTCTCGGCGCGGGTGCGCAGAGAAGGGTCGATCCACCAGGCGTCCAGCCCGAACGCCGGCTCCTTGGTGTGCTCGCCGTCGATCCGGCCCGAGGTCAGGCCAGAATCCATCGCGAGCAACTTGCCTGGCTTGGTCTGGCCCGTCGAAACCGGATTGCCGCGGATCTTGATGCGGTACTCGCTGCTGGGCAACTGCATGTTGTCCCGAATGCGGACCGGAGGCATCACCAGGCCCAGTTCTACCGCCAACTGCCGCCGGATCGCGGCGATGCGCTCGAGCAGATCGCCGCCGTGGGCCGCGTCCACGAGTTGGACTAGGCCGTAACCGACCTCCAACTCCATCGTGTCGACCTTGAGCAGGTTCTCCACCGGCGGGGGCTCGGGCGCCTTGGCCGCTTCCTCGGCCTTGGCCGACTGCGCCGCCTTGGCCTTGGTCGACCGGTTCATGCTGAAGGCGATCCCCGAGAGTGCCAAGGCGGTGGTGAGCAGCGGAATCGTGGGCAGCGGCGTCAGGGCCAGCAGGCACAGGAAGCCGGCGGTGATATACAAGCCGCGCGGCTGGCTGGTGACCTGATCGGTGAGTTCGGTGCCGAGCTGCGCCTTGCTGCCCGACCGCGTCACGATCAACGCCGCGGCGATCGAGATGACGAACGATGGGATCTGCGCGGAGATGCCGTCGCCGATGGTGAGCTTGGTGAACACCTCTGCGGTCTTGCCGGCGTCCCAGCCCCGCTGGATGATCCCCACGGCAAAACCGCCGATGACGTTGATGACGGTGATGATCAGGCCCGCGACGGCATCGCCCCGGACGAACTTGCTGGCACCGTCCATGGCGCCGAAGAAGTCGGCTTCTTGCGAGATGCGTTCGCGCCGGCGGCGTGCCTCGGCCTCGTTGATCGTGCCGGCGTTCAGATCGCTGTCGATCGCCATCTGCTTGCCGGGCATGGCGTCCAGGGTGAACCGGGCGGCCACTTCGCTGATGCGGGTGGCGCCCTTGGTGATCACCATGAACTGCACGATGACGACCACCAGGAAGATGACGACGCCCACAAAGAGCGAGTTGCCCGCCACGAAGTTGCCGAACGCCATGATGACGTGGCCCGCGACAGTCGCCGCCTCCTCGGGCGTGTTGGCGTTGGCGGAGAGGATCAGGCGCGTGGAAGCGATGTTGAGCACCAGCCGGAACAGGGTGGTGGCCAGCAGCAAGGATGGGAACACGCTGAAGTCCAGCGGGTGATCCATGTAGATCGTGGTCAGCAGGATAATGAGCGAGAGCGAGATATTGAGCGAGATCAGCACGTCCATCACCGCCGGGGGCAGCGGCACGAGCAACACCACGAGCAGCGAGACAAAGCCCACCGGCACGATGTACCCGCGGATGGAGTGCAAGCGGTGCAGCCAAGAGGGCAGCAGTGAAGGCTGTGGAGTGATGGCGGGTGCGGTGCTCATGGGATGGGTCTGTGTGCTGTCGTCTGCTTCAAACGTGACACCGATGCTTCACTCTGTCAAGCGGCCTGCGCCGCGGGTCTGGCCGATCGCTCTGTTGCGTCCTGTTCAAGCCGGTACACGAAGGCCAGCAGCTCGGCCACGGCTTCATAAAACTCGGGGTTGACCTCATGCCCCACCGGCACCGCGGCGTACAACGCGCGGGCCAATGGCGGCCGCTCGACGATCGGCACGCCGTGCGTACGGGCGACCTCCCGGATCCGCATCGCCATCTCATCCGCGCCCTTGGCGACCACTCGCGGGGCGTGCATCGTCTTGGGGTCGTACTTGATCGCCACGGAGAAGTGCGTGGGGTTGGCGACGACAACGTCCGCCTTGGGAACGGCGGAGTTGATCCGCTGCATCGCGATCTGGCGGGCCATCTTGAGGCGTTTCCCCTTGACAACCGGATCGCCCTCCATGCTGCGGCGTTCGTCCTTGACATCCTCTTTGGTCATCCGCAGGTCCTTGGTGTGCTGCCAGCGCTGGTAGAGATAGTCAATGCCACCGAGAGTGACCAAGACGGAGAAGAGCCACGCCGTCAACTGGGTCGCGAGTTTGCCGATCATCGCCCACGCCGCGCCGGTGGCGTACAAGGGCAGCGACATCAGCGTGTGGATGCAGCTCTTGAAGAAAAGCACACCGATCGTGACGACGACCGCGAGCTTGAGCAGATTCACCAGTGTCTTGGCCAGACTGCGGGTGTTGAAGAACTTGCCGAAGCCCTGGAACGGATTCAGGCGGGAGAAGTCAGGCGAGAGAATCTTCGTTGAGAAAATCAGGCCGAACTGCGAGACGTGCGCCAGGTACGCGATGATGCAGATGAGCGCCAGGATGGGCAGCATCGCCGCCGCGGTCTGGATCGCCACCGCCCGCGTGAGGTCGAGCACGGAATCCACGTACACCGAGCCGGTGTCGGTCAGGCTGCGGCGCAGGATCGTGGACATCGCCTTCGCAACGGTGACGCCGAACATCAGGATGAGGACGAACGCGCCGAACAGATCGATCGCCGCGGCGAGATCCTGGCTCTTGGCCACGCGGCCATCGGACCGGGCTTCCGACAGCCGGCGGGAGGTTGGCGCCTCGGTTTTTTCGCCCATGTCTTCCGCCACAGCCGCCTCCGTTACGGGGTCACCACCACCGATTTGGTCCAGTTCACGATGCCGCGTGTGATCTCCAGGGCCTCGTCACCCGCCGCGGCCTGGATGGACTGAAGCGCGAACACGATCGCTCCCAGCCCCGCCACGATCTTGATCGCGTAGCCCACGGTCATGATGTTGATCTGGGGCATCGTCTTGCCGATCACGCCCAGCAGGATCACGATCAAGAGCACCACACCGCTGACCGGGGCGGAAACGCGCAGGGCCAGCTCAAGGCCAGACGAGAGCGCGCCCACGAACGCGTCGAGCGGGGCCGCGCCGGGACGGAACCCGCCGATGGGGATGTTCATGAATGAGTCCGCAACGCAGCCCACCAGCGCTTCCAACCCGCCCGCGGTGACGAAGACTCCCATCGCGACGTAGTAGAGCAACTGGCCGAGGATGTCGGTGTCAAAGTCCGCTTCGGGGTTGTAAACGCGGGCAAGACCGAACCCCATCTGCTGGCCGGCGATCACGCCGCTCATCTCCAGGCTCAGCAGCGGGATGCTCGCCACCGCGCCCACCACGAAGCCGATGAGCGTTTCGCTCAGGATCAACGGCACCGCGTCGGTGATGTCGGCGATCCGCGGCATGACCGCGTCGCGAGTCACCATCGGATAGACCGCCGCCGCCAGGCCGGCCACCAGCAACGCCTTGAACTTCATCGGCGTGGCCACGCTGGCGAGCATGGGCGCTACGACAAAGACACCCGCAAGCCGGAACGCCACCAGCGCGAACGGGATCACGTGCGTCAACAGGAGCGAGAAATTGGCCTGGGTCGTGGGCACTTGGGGCTAGGTAAGTCGGAACAGTTCCGTGCTGTATTCGATGAGCCGCTGCACCACCCAGGGCAGCAGCACCGCCGCCGCGACGATCATCACGACGATCTTGGGAACGCTCGAGAGTGTCTGATCCTGGATGGAAGTCACCGACTGCACGACGCTGATGACCAGCCCCACCACGATGCCCGCGAGCAGCACGGGCATGCTGATCTTGAGCGCCACGATGAGGGCGTTGCGGACAAGATCCAGGGCGGTGTCGTCGAGTGTCATGTCGGGTCTTTCGGTCTTGCGGTCAGGCGAGGGATCGCACGCTATCGAGCATCTGGAGCATCGCTGTGGCGGCGGGCTCGACGCCGGGTTGCACGAACGAGGACATCAGCCCGCCCACGACCAGGGCCCAGCCGTCCACCAGAACGAAGAGCAGCAGCTTGAACGGCAGGCTCACGAGCACGGGGGGCAGCATCATCATGCCCATCGAGATCAGCATGGTGCTGATGACCATGTCGATCACCAGGAACGGCAGGTAGATCTTGAAGCCCATCAGGAACGCGGTCTTGAGCTCGCTCAGCATGAACGCCGGCACCAGCGTCACCATGTCGGCGTCGGCACGGGTCAGCTTCTCGGGTTCGGTAGTATCGATGCCGCGGCGTTCCATGACCATGTACAGGCTCGACCAGTTGCCGTTGGCCTCGATCTGCTCGAACATGAAGTCGCGGATGGGCTGCTTGGCCCGGTCCCAGAGAGCGTCATAATCGCGAACTTCGCCCGCGCGGTACGGCCCGATCGCCTCGGTGTTGATCCGGTCAATCGTGGGAGACATCACCATCAGCGTGATGAAGAGCGTGAGGGCGGTGATGACCTGCGGCGGCGGCACGGAAGCAGCCCCGATGGCCTGCTTGAGCATGCCCAGCACGATGAGCACACGCATGAAACAGGTGGTCATCAGCACGATCGACGGCGCGAGGGCCACCACCGTCAGGACCACCATGATGTTGATGGCCGTGGAGAGCCCCCCGCGCTGCGGGTCCTGCTCGCGCGACGCCGGTCGCTGGTTCACCGCGTCCCCGACGCTCTCGAGCACGACGAGCGGGTTGATCGAGGCCGGTGTGTTGGCGGAGATCCCTGTGGGAGGCAGCGCCGGGGCCGGCGCGGTCGGATCTGCCCCGGCGGCGGACGAGACGCACGCGAGCAGAGCCACCAGGGCCGCTAGCAGGCTGTACAGCGTGGCCCGATTCATGCGGCGATGCTCCGGGTTCCGTTGGAAGCGGTGGCGGCGCGAAGAGCCGCGAGTTTCAGCCGCAGCGATTCGGCCGCGGCGGCGGCGGGCGATTGAATCTCCGGCGCACCGGCATCTTCAACCCGTACCGGGCGTGGTTGACGGGGCATCGCGGAGCGAACGACGGGCTCCGGCGCCTGCACTCGCGTCTTGCGAGGCGCGGGTGCCTCGGGAGCCTCGATCTCGCGATCGGCCTTTGAAAGCGTGGCTTGGAACTTCGCGGCAAGCGATTCGCCGGTGCTCTCGCCGCACTTGGCGAGGATGGAAGCGACTTCCTCAGGCTGCGTGATCTCCGCAAGCGTGGCAAGCGGAGTTCCCCCGCGCACCGACGACTGCGACAGCACCAGAACGCGCCGGTCAACCTTCAGCAGCACCAGGCACAGGCCCTTCTGTACCGGATACCGGGCGAGCACATGCACCACACCGCTGGGGGCCCGGGCGGCCAGGCCCAGGCCGCTCAGAGCACCCTTGGCCGCGAACCGTTTGATGAACGCGGCCACCGCGAAGATCAGCGTGAGCACCGCCGCCAATGCGAGCGTGGTGCTCGTCAATGAAGCACCGTTAACCGGAGAACTCGTTGGGGCGGGCTTTTGTGCCGCGGCTCCCGTCGCCGGAACATGCAGCGGCTTGCGCTCGACCGTGTTCGTCACTCGCGGTGTAGACGGCTTTTCATCGGCGATCTGTTCAGACTTGGGTTCGATCTTGGCGACGGTGGCAGCCGGAGCCGCCGTGCTCTTGACCGGAGCGGGCTCGGGATCGGGCCCCTGGCCCGCAGCGACCTCCGCCGTCCACGCGCCGCAGCCCGCGATCACGGCGGCGATCAAGCGATATCCAACAGCACTCGCACATCCGCTCTGCATGATGCCATCCTGGCTTGGCCGCGGCATAGCAATGCCGCGGGCGGTTGCGGCGGGTCCCCCGCCGAGTTTGAAAGAAATCGGTTTATGCCGCCGCGGCGGACGGGCCCGCCCCATCCAGCGACGGCGTGAGAATCTCGTTCACGCGAACACAGAAGTTGTCGTTCAGCACGAGCACCTCGCCCCGCGCCACGTGACGGTCGTTCACGTACACGTCGACGGGATCGCCGGCGAGTTTGTCCAGTTCCACCACGGCGCCCTCGCCGAGTTTGAGCACATCTTCAACGATCATGCGGGTGCGGCCCAGTTCGATCTTGACGTTCAAGTTCACGTCCGCCAGCAGGTCGATGGCACGCGTCTCCGCGGGGTTGCGCGACTCGCCGAAGGTCGGCAGTTTGATCGGCGCCGGCGCGGGCCCGGTGGGCGCCGCGCGGGGTTCCTGCCGCGTTTCCCCCGTCGAGGCGGCCAGGTCACCCAGACTGGCGACAGCCTCAGCCGCGGCGTTCAGCAAGGCCTCGGGATCGCTCTGCGGGGCTGGATCGGTCGGCGTGGGGTCGGGCATGGGAAACCTGCTGCGTGATGCAGACGCAGAATTGCGTCCGCGCGGTGTGCATCGGACGCACCGCGCAGAAACGGGGAGTTTTGAGCACTCGATTGCGCGGGGGAGTCCAATAAGCGTCGGCAGCGGTTGCGCGGCGCGCGTCAGTCCGCCGGGAATCCCTTGCACTTGGGGATCACAACACGCTCGATGCGTTCCTTGCCGTCCGCGTCCTTCCCGATCAGGTCGTTGATGAACGCGGTGACCTGCCGGTTCAGCGTCTCCAGCCCCGGCTCCTTCAGGTGGCTGTGCTGGGCCTTGCGGAAGATCGTGGAGAGGCCTTCCTTGATCTCCGCGGCCCGCGTTTCCAGTTGCTTGGAGACGAACTTCTCCTGCTTGGACTTGACCTTCAGCACCACTTCCGCGTCCCAGACCCACACGCGCCCGGTCTGCATGTTCTGGAACTTGTCCTCGATCAGGGGAATCTCCACGCTCTCGGCTTCGTCGCCGCCGTGCTCGCCCTTGATCTCCGCCGCCGCCACCGGAGCGGGGGCCGTCTTGCCGACGAACATGAACACGCCCGCCGCCTCGACGATCATCAGGACCGCGACGATGCCGATCGCCTTGACCGGCGATTTGCCCTTGGGCGCACCGGCATCCTTGTTCTCTGCGGGGGGCGTTGCTTTGGCGTCGGACATAAGTTGAGTTCCCTTCGGGCGGCTCCAAAGAGAGCAGCGGCTAGATATCGTCCCGGAGGAGGGGAGACCTCACCCGCGACGAGCAACACCCCCGGGTGCGGCACGCCGCCGCGATGGATGCGCCGAACGAACGGCCTATGCCGCCTGCTTCAAGTTCTGCTTGGGCTGCGGCTTGCCCGCCCCCGATGCGGTCACCTTGACGACCACCTGGGCCGGCGGCTTGCGTGGGGCTTGGGCCAACGCGATCGCCGCCATGCCTCCGAACAGGGCAGCGCACAGAGCCGCGCCGCCCCCTAACTCCGGATGCACGACGCCGGTGAGCATCGCCAGGGCCAGCACGCCGGGCGTGACACAAAGCGCGGGGATCAACGTTTGGTGGGAGGCGTGGGTATCCATGGTGCGCGGAACCAACCCGCACCACATCATCGGACGCATCGCGGACCCGCTTAACGCTGCCGCATCCAGCGAATCACCGACCGATGACCATCAACTGCTGCAGGAGCTCATCCGCCGTGCGAATCACCCGTGATGACGCCGAGTAACCGGTCGAGGAAACGATCATCTTGATGAACTCCTCGCTCAGGTCCACGTTGGAGAGTTCGAGCGCACCCGCCGTGATGTCGCCAGTCCCCTGGTTCCCGGGGGTGGTCACCACCGGAGTGCCGCTGTTGGCCCCCGGGATGAACATGTTGTTGCCGATTTCCTCGAGCCCCTGCGGGTTGGTGAAGTTCGCAAGAGCGACCTGCCCCAGCGGGCGGTTCAGCCCGTTCGTGAACGCACCGGTGATCACGCCGTCGCGGCCCACTCCGTAGCTCGCCAGCACACCCAGGGGAGCCCCGTCGCGGAAGCTGACGGCAAAGTCCGAGCGATCATCCGCCAGCGAGGTCAGCCCGTTGTCTGTGGACGCAAAATCGAGGTTCAGCGCCAACGGAGTCGCGGCGCCCGTGCCCGCGAGATCGATCGTGATCGGAACCGGCGTGGGGTTGATCGGCTGGCCGTCGGTATCGAATCGGATGACGCCCGTGGCGAGCGCCGTCGAAGTGTCACTGTCGTCGGCGCTCTCGGCGTAATAACGCCATGTGGTGCCCGTCGAGTCCTTCGAATCAAGCACCATCGACACGTCCAGCCCCACTTCGCCCCCCAGCGAGTCGTACACGATGACTCCGGTCCGCACGCTCTCTCCGTCGGCCGTGGCCTGCTTCGCCGCGGCGAAGGGGAACCGCACCAGGTTGCCCGAGGAATCCAGCAATCGCAAGTCCGAGGCGTTGATCGTGAGATCGTTCACGGAACCCGAGTTGCTCACCACCGAGAGCACGCCGGTCTGGGTATTCAGCGTGACGCCTGGCGCCTTGCCGTCGGGGTTGGCGCCCGCCGTCGTGGAGATGCCCAGCGTATCGGAGAGAAACGTCTGGAGGTCCGCGACCGTCGAGGTCGCCGTGATCGAGAGCGTCGCGGGCGGAACGGTCTTTCCGCCCTTGGAAGCGCCCCGCAGTTGCAGCGTCTGGCCGGCCGAGAACAGCGGCGTGCCCGAGGCCGGCAGGAGCGGATCCTCGATCGAGGTAAGCAGCGATGTGGTGAGCAGCACATCCGGCGGCGTCGGAGCGGCGGAAGCCACGCTCTGCAGCCCAGTGGTGGTCGTGCCGCCCAGCGTGATGAGCGCGCCGTGCGTCGGCGGGATGCCCTGCGCGTTGAGATTGCCCGTGAACTTCACCACCGAGCTCGCCTGGGCGAGTTTCAGTTCGCCCACCGGAATGGTCACGTCGGTGAGCTTGCCCGCGACGATGTTGAACTGAGAATCAATGCCGTACCCCTGGAGCACATCGCCGCTGATGTTCGCCATGGAGTTGTTGGCATCCGGCGAGAAGGCGCCGGCACGCGTGTACAGCGTCTGCGTCCCCTTGCGCACCATGAAGAAGCCCGCCCCGTCCACCGCCATGTCGCCCGCGTTGCCGGTGGCGTTGGTGGACGCCGCGGCCATGTTCCGCTGCACGCCCGCGACCCGCACGCCGTTGCCGACCTGGTACGGGTTGGTGCCGCCCGTCGCATCACCGGGCGCGGTGCCGATGTTGATGGTCCGCGGCAGGATCGTCGAGAACAGCGCCCGCGAAGACTTGAACGCGGTGGTGTTGACGTTGGCGATGTTGTTGCCGATGACGTCGATGTTGCGGGCGTTGGCGTTGAGACCGCTCAGTCCCGTGTAAATGGCGTTGGTGGAGGGCATGTGCGCGCGATCCCCGTGTCCGCCCGGCTGGGGCGGGAAGTACGAATCCGATCAGTTCGAAGAGGCCAGCGTCACCTGGTTCTGCGGAGTTCCCAGCGACTTGAGCAGCGATGGATTGGCCAGCGCCGCGGCGTTGGCGGAGGGGGGCTTCACGATCGAAGCGCCCGATGCGGCCGCGGGCGACGCCACGACGATCGCATCGACGCCGGCGATCACGCCCGGGGCGCTGGTATCGACCGCGCCCGTGATCGTGCGTGACGCCACATCCATCTGCAGTGTCTGACCATCAAGGACGACCAGGGCGCGATTCGCGCCCTGCGCCTCGGCCTTGTCGGCGGCCACCGAGAGCCGCCCGAGTTGCTCATCGCTCAACTTCAGTTGCAGGCCCTTGGCGATCTTGACAGGCGCGCCGCTGGTGATCTCTCCCCGCTGCGCCTTGGAGAGCAGTTCCGCGAACTCTGCCGATTGCCCCTGCGTCGTCGGCGAGGACGGTTGAGCGTTCTTGGGACGCAGGGCCGAACCCAGTGCGCCGAGCATGCTGGCCGCTGTAAAGATCATCGCCCACCTCCCGCCGGAAGCGAATCGCCCGCCGGGGGCGTCGCGAGCACCTGGTCCAGGTTGCTCATCCGCATCCGCGCGCCGCTGGCCAGCGTCAGGATCGGTCCGTTATCCGTGCGGGTCACGCCCGAGACCAGGTCCGACACGCGTTCATTTTCTTCGCTCACGCCGCTCACACGCTTGCCGATCATGCCGGTGGCCGACGCGAACTGGTTCTGCGTCACCAGCGACTTGAGGCGGTCCGTCAGGTCCGTGTCGGCCTGGATGGACCGCAGCGTCGAGATCTGCTGCAACAGCGCGTTGGTGTCGTTGGGAGCAAGCGGGTCCTGGCGGCTCAGCTCCGTGAAGATGATCTTCGAGAACTGCTCCGAGGTCACGGAACTGAACCCGCCCGCCTTCGCCGTGCCGGAACCCGCCCCAATGGTGTCGATCGCGTCCATGCCGTAGGCACTCCCGGTGTCGCGACGGATGAGTCCGCCGCGCCATGGCCATCGCGCCCGTCCGCCCGAAGGCGGCCGTTCACGCCGCCGGGCCACAGTCGGCCCGGCACATCTGTCACGCCGTGGCGTCGATCCTCAACGCCCCGTCTGCCCCGAGCATCCGCAACAGGGCGGAAGACCCGGGCACACTCTCACGCGGCTCCGCCGCGCCAACCTCGGCATCGGACGCGTCCGTGCGTCCGGATTCTGCCGCGTGCCGCGTGCCGGGATGAGAATCCCCGCCGCGGCCCTGCTCGCCAGACGCCCACTCCTTGGGGTCCTGCGAACCGGTACTCTGCTCACCCGGCTCTCTGGGCTGGTGCCCTTCAAGCCGCTGCTCGTCCCGCGGCGATTCCACCGCCGCGATCTCTATGCGCTCCACGCGCAGTCCCCGCGCTTCGAGAGATTCCCGAAGGGGACCCAATGAATCAGTTAGCAACTGGTGTGCCAGTTCTGTCTGCGGTCTCAGCTCCACGCTCACCGCATCCCCTTCCACGGCCACGTTGAGCGTGAGTTCACCCAGCGCTTCAGGCCGCAACGTGAGCGAGGCGGTGCCGCCTCCCTGCTTGAGAGCCGCGGCAAGCCCTCCCGTGACCTGCCGCGTCATGCTATCTTGCGCCACCAGGCGGGCACGCGGCTCGGCGGCTGCTTTCAGACGCGAGAGCGCCCGCACCGAGTCACCTGTTTGCTTCACTCCACCAACTCCAGTCACTCGAGGCTCTGAGACATTTGCGCCCGCCGCCGAGGGCTTCACGGCCTGGGCCGTCGCCAAGGACTGACCAGCCTGCGTTGGCGAGCCGGTATGAGGAGTGCCACGGTTCACGCTCGACTCCGCGGCCCCTTGAGTGTGTGCTTGATCCGTCTGAGGCGGCGTGTTCTGCGCGTTCTGCGACTGCTTTGCGCCTCCCGGCGTGTTCGTTGCGCCGGGCTGCTGGGAGTGCTCGGGCCTCTGCCCTTCGCGGTCAAGCGAGCGGGCCTCATCGCCACCGCTGCTCTGTATCCGGGATGGAGGGGCGGTCGGCGCCTCCTTGGGGGCAACGCCGGTGAGCGGCACCGCAGTCTCGGCGACGTTCATCCCCCCGTGGGGCGTGGAGCTCTGCAGTTCCTGCGTCGCCAGATCATCCAAGTCCGTCGGGCCATCGCGCCGCAGGAGATCTACGGCCTTCTGAGTCGCCGTCACGGGAGCTTGAGTTCGTGTCTGAGCCTGCTGAGCCGACTGCGCTCCATCGCTCGGCCGAGATTCATCGCTGATGCCCTTGTCCTGGCATGACACGCCTTGGGTGAGATCCTTCTGGTTCTGATCAGTCGCTTCGCCCGATGCCCGCGCCAGGTGCGCGTCGAACGCCTGGTCCGGCGTAGCGATCGCCGCCGCTGAGGGAGGACGAACACCCTGAGCGGGTCGCGGCTTGGGGGTGGGCGCCGCACGGTCAAAATCGGAGAGTGTCTGCGGTCGCGTCATTTAGTGCCGGTCCCGGGCGGCGAGTCACTCGTCTTGGCGAGTTGACCGAATGCCCGGAGATTGTCCAGCAAGTCCGCTGCCAATCGCGGATCGTCCTTGGCGAACTCGGCCATGATCTTGGACCGGGGACGCTCTTCCATCGCGTTGAGGTACGCGACCGCCTGCTTGAGGCGGGCCTTGGTGTCCGCGCTCGAGGCCTGCTGATTCTGATCGCCCGCCTGAGCACCCGGTTGAGCGGAAGGCTGGGCCGTCGACGCGGAGCCCGTACCCATCATCTGCATCAGCATCGTCTTCGCCGCCGCGGGCTTGAGTCCAACGAGCACACCCAGGGATTTCTGGAACTGCTCGTCATCCGTCTTGGCGCTCTGCGCGGCCACCGTGGCAGCGAACGCCGCCTTGTCGGCATCGAGCTGCTGACGTTCCTTGGAGAGCTTTTCAGAGTCGGAAGCCAGGCGAGATTGAAGCGCCTCGACCTCGCGTCGCAACCGTGAAGCCCGCTCCTGGTCCAGTTGCGTCGCCTCCACACGCGCGGCGAGCTTCTCCGCCGCGGTGAGCGGCGGTTTGGCGGCCTTCGCGGCCTCGTCAGCGGTCTTTTTGTCCTGCGCAACCTTGGCCTGCTCCGAAGCCTCCTTCGCCGCCTGCTCGCTGATGGTGATCGAGAGCACCATGCGGATCTGCCGGATGCGGTCCATGTTCAGGCGATCGCTGCTCACGAGCCAGCCGATGAAGCCGCCGAGCGCCAGCAGATTGGCGATGGCCAGAATGATGAACCCGTTCCAGAGCGTTTTCATGCCGCCTCCTCAACCGTGCCGGCCCTCATCGTGACAATCTCGTCCAACGCCGCATTCTCAATCCTGTTCTGCTCTTCGCGCCAACGCTCCAACTGCGCTTCACGCAGAAGCTCCACCGCCTTCACACGCGCCGAGGCCGCGGCGAGTTCGGCCCGGGCCTGCTCCTGCCGGCGCACCACGCCCGCCAGCTTGATCACCGCACGCTGAGCCTGCGCCGTTAGGTGCAGCGATGCTCCAGCCTGCAGCCGTGCGCCCCGAAGGTCGGCCACACCGCCCGCGGCGAGTTGGCTACGCCACTCCTGCTTCGCGGCTTCGATGCCTCGCCCGCACTCGCGGATCGCCTCCTCGAGCGCGACGCGTTCGATCTGCACCTTCGCCAACGCCTGCTGCTTGAGACGCTCGACGGAACGCCGCTGCCGCAGCACCGGCTCGAGACGAAACACGAACCTGGCCATGAATCAGGCCCTGCCTTTCTGACGCGCGCCCGACGCCGCTGCGGCGGACTCCTTCGCGAGTTTGAGGAACGCCCCCCGGGCAGTCTCGAACGGGATGTTGTCATCCCGCCCCTGCTTGAGCATGTCGTTGATCGCACGCTGGTACTCGATCGCCGCGTCGGACTCCGGATTACTGCCCCTGGCGTACGCACCGATCTGGACGAGATCCTCGACCTCCCGGTACGCCGCGAGCATGCGCGTGATCTGGATGCGAGCCTCTCCGCATTCGCGGCTGGTGATATCGCCCGCGACGCGGGAGATCGAGTCGAGCACGTCGATCGCGGGGTAGTGCCCCTTGCGTGCGAGCTTGCGGGAGAGCACCACGTGCCCGTCCAGAATGCCGCGTGCGGCGTCCGCGATCGGTTCGGTCATGTCATCGCCGTCCACCAGAATCGTGTACAAGCCGGTGATCGAACCGCCGCCCGCCGACTCCACCGCGCCGGCCCGTTCCAGGAGAAGGGCCATCTGGGCGAAGACGCTCGGCGTGTAGCCCTTCGTGGCGGGCGGTTCACCCACCGAAAGACCCACCTGACGCTGCGCGTGGGCGAAGCGCGTCACCGAGTCCATCATCAGCAGCACATCGTCGCCGCGATCCCGGAAGAACTCGGCCGCGGTGCAGGCGAAGCGCGCCGCACGAAGCCGCAGCAGCGGAGACTCATCACCGGTAGCGACGACGACGATGCTCCGGCTGAGCCCCTCGGGCCCCAGAGCGTGCTCGATGAAGTCCTTCACTTCACGCCCGCGTTCGCCGATGAGCGCGATCACGTTCACGTCGCTGCTGGCGCGCCTCGCGATGGTGCCCAACAGCGTCGACTTACCCACGCCCGGCCCTGCGAAGACGCCCAGACGTTGGCCCAATCCCACCGGGGTCATCAGGTCCAAGGCTCGAATGCCAGTCACGAGTTGATCGGTAATGCGCCGGCGCTTGAGCGCCTGCAGCGGTTCGGGGGAGATGGGCCGGCGGACCATCTCCGGCACCGGGCCAAGCCCGTCGATCGGCGAGCCGAGCCCATCGACCACTCGCCCCAGCAACGCGGGGCCCACCGCCGCCGTCTGAGCAGTCTCCTCGCCCACAACCTCATCGCCGGGACGGATGCCGCTGGTCTGTCCGAGCACCATGACGGCCGCGTGCTCGCGCGTGAAGCCGACAACCTCGCCGAACATCGCGCCCGCGGCCCCACCGTCGCGGCCGATGCGGACGAGCGACCCCACGGGAAGCGGCAGGTCATCCACAAGAACGGTTAGACCTCGCAACGCCGCGACACGCCCCACAATGCGCAGCGGAAGCGCCAAGCGAGCGGACTCAAACGCGTGCGCGAGCATGGTCACTGCGCACCCTCCTGAGAAGGTGCCTCAGACGAGGCCCGCGGCGTGGCCGAGACCTCGGAGAACGGCTCGGCATGGCCGGGAAGCAGCGCGCGAGCCATGCGGTCCAACTGCGTGCGGATCGTCGCGTCGATCGCCCCCCCGCCCGCGGTTTCGGCGATCACGCCGCCGCGCCGCATCGAGGCGTCGGTGACAATTTCCAGATGCTCCGCCGCGTTGAAGTTCGCCGCCACAGACGGCAGCGACTCGCGAACAAGCGCCTCATCCTCTGGGTGCATCCGCAGCCGAAGGCGCGTCGGCCGCGCCAGGGTCGCAAGCACCGCCGCGACCTGGTCTGCCACACGCTGCGGCTCGAGCTCAATCGCTCGCTTGACAATCCGTTCCGCGAGCAGCACGGCCAGTTGCACCACATCGCGCCGGGCCTCGACCAGCGCCGCCTCCCGAGCCGCCAGGAAGCCAGCGAGCGATTCGCCCCACCCCTTGGCCAGCAGGTCCAGCGCCGCGCCCCGCTCCGCGAGCGCGTCCCGCCGGCCCTGCTCGCGTCCTTCGGCGATTCCCTGCTCGCGCCCTTTGGCGAAACCCTCGGCCTTGCCCTGTTCCGCGGCACCTCGGATCAACCGCTCGCGCTCGGCCTTGGCTTCCTGCACGATCGCCCCGGCTTCCGCCCGAGCCCGCTGGCGGCAGGCTTCGCCTTGTCGCGCGAGATCGCCCAGATCGAGCACGACCGCGTCGCGCACCACTCGCTCGGCCGCAGCTTGTCGGATCATCGCCACGCGGGAATACTCCGCCGATCGGGACGCTCTGACGCATCCCGCCGGAATGAACGACCATCGGACTTACACAAGCGCCTCGGCATCGCCGCCGCGGCCTTCCACCACCACCTCGCCTGCGTCCTCGAGACGCCGCACGATGTCCACGATGCGCTGCTGAGCCGCCTCCACGTCGCTGACCCGGACCGGCCCCATGTACTCCATGTCTTCCTTGATGAGCGACGCCGCACGCTCCGACATGTTCTTGAAGATCTTGGTCTTGAGGCTCTCCGAGGCGGTCTTGAGCGCCAGCGCCAGCTCGCTGTTCTCCACTTCCTTGAGCACCGCCTGGATGCCCTTGTCGTTGACCTTGTTGATGTCTTCGAACACGAACATGAGTCGGCGGATCTGCTCGACCAGGTCCGGGTCCTCGGCCTCCAACCCTTCCATGATCGCCTTCTCGGTGGCGCGGTCCGCGAGGTTGAGGATCTCAGCGACCGTCTCGACGCCCCCGGCCTTTTCCATCGACTGAACGAGCATGCTGGAAAGGCGGCTCTCCAGACCCCGCTCCACCTCGCGGATGACTTCGGGGTTGGTCTGCTCCATATTTGCCACGCGTTTGATCACTTCCACCTGCTTCTGCATCGGGAGCCCGGCGAGAATCTCGCTGGCCTTGTGGTGGGGAAGGTGACAAACAATGAGCGCGATGGTCTGCGGGTGTTCATCCTGGATGAACGTGAGCAGGTTCTCGCTCTCGGCACGCTGAAGGAAGGAGAAGGGCGTCTTCTGCACCTGGGTCTGGATCTGCCCGAGCATCCGCTCGGCACTCTGGCTGTCGAGCGAGTTCTTCAGGATCGTCTTGGCGTAATCAAGCCCGCCCTCGGCCCCGCCCGCCCCCAGGATCGAGACGTCGTAGAACTCGTTGACGACCTGTGCCTGGAGCGCCCCGGGCACGCGGCCCAGGCCCGCGAGTTCGCGAGTGACTTCTTCCACCGCCTGCGCGGACAGGTGCTTGAGCATCGCCGCGGCCCGGTCGGATCCAACAGCCAGCAGAAGAATGGCGGCCTTCGTCAAGGGCTCCAGATCCGAGGCGTTTTCCGGGAGTTTGTCGTTGGGTCTTCTGGGCATCGCGGCTCCGTGCTTCGCCTTGCTTTACTCAGGGGTGATCCAGCGGCCGATCGTCTTGGCGGCCTCCGCGGGCTGCGCCGAGACCAGCTCGTTGACCTGCTCCAGCACCTTCTGTCGCTGAACGTCCTGCTCGTCAACCTCGATGCCCGCCATCGCCGAATCGCCCTCGTCTGCTTCGCCCACCACGTCGGAGTCGGCTTCGAGCGTGGGCGGCAGGCCCACCAGCTCTTCCGCCGTCGGCATCGCGTCGCGGCGACTGGCCTTCTTCACCATCATCAGCATCATGCCCAGCGCCACCGCGGAGAGCCCGCCCAGCACGCCCTTCTCGATCAGACCTCCTCCGAGCAAACCGCCGCCCCCCCCACCGCCCAGCCCGCCGAGCAAACCGGCGGTCTGGACAGCCATCGCCGCGGGTGCGACCACCGGGATCATGGTCACGCCGATGGAGTCCGCGACTATTTTTTTGAGGTCGTCGGCGCTCACGTGGGAGTTGGCCTGCGCCGTCATGGCCCGCACGTGCGGGGTCAGGCTGTCGATGATGTCCTTGCGCAGCGAAGCGAAACGCTGGTTGACCTCTTCGTCCGTGGGCTGCTTCTCCGCGTCCTTCTTGTCGCCCGCCGCCTTGAGCAGGTTGGCGACAAAGCCCTTGGGCACGTTCACGCTCACCGCGACCATCGTCGGATAGCCCCGCGGATCAAGAATGGTCTCGCTCCGCGTGCCGACGTGGTTCTCGTACTCGGTGGTCGTCTCGTTGGATTCGTGCTTCCCGCCCGAGGCGCCCCCGCCACGGTTGATGTCGGCCGTCTGATTCGCCCCGAACCCCGCCTCGCCGCCCTGGCCGGCCTCCGCGCTGGTCGTGGTGGTCTCGGTCTCGCGCTTGCGCATCGAGATCGTGCCCTGCTTCTCGGGCATGTTCGTCCGCACCTCGGCGCGTGAGCGGGTCACGTCGACCTGCGCCGTCACCGCCACCACCGCGCCCGGGATGAAGGCGAGCAGTTCCTGCACCTTCTCACGCGTCTGGCTCTCCACGCGCGCCGCGTGCTCGAGATACGTGGTGGGAAGAGCTTCGTCCTCGGTGGTCGCCTTGCGCTGGCGGCCGCTCACGGCGTCGATCACGCGGACGCGGTCGATCGTGAGGCCCGCCTTGCTGCCGGCGATGAAGTTGGCGATCGCGTCGACCATCCCCTGGCCGAGCTGCTGGCCCGAATCCGTAACGATCATCGCCGAAGCGCTGGGCTTCTTCAACGTGGGGCCGAACCCCTGCGCCTCGGGGATGTCCAGGAAGACCTTCGCGCTCTTGATCCCCTTGAAGTCGGCGATCCGCAGCGACAGTTCGTTCTGCAGCGCGTTGTTGTAAAGCTGCTCGTTCTGCTGGCGCGAGTTGGTCCAGCTCGGCTTGTTCAGAATGTTCTCGAACAGAATCGCCTTGTCGCTGGGCAGCTTGCCCGACTCACCCAGGCGCGACACGGCACGGCTCTTGTCCGCCGCGTGCACCATCACCTTGCCGCCAACGTTCTCGTAGGGGATGCCCAGCTCGCCCAGCGCCGCGGCGGCCGAGTCCTGCTCCGACGCAGGCGCCCCGGGGAGCAGCTCCACCATGGAGGGTTTGCCGGTGTACTGAGACACCAGCAGTAGCGTCATCCCGAGCACGACGACCACGCTCCCCACGAGCAGCTTGTGCGTGGGGGTGAGATTCCCGAGGTGTTTGCCGATCGGCGCGAATGTGCGCCTGAGGAACTCCATCGTTGCGGCCTCCGTGCCTGTGTGGACGCGATCCCCGCGTCCGTCATTGACCGCCATTCATTCGGCGGCGCACGCCCTGCGCCTTGAAGACGCACGGGGCCGAAACTGCGCGAACCCGCCCCGACGGGCGGTGCGTCCCCCGCTTACACGCGCATCTGCTTGATCTCGTCGTAGGCTTCCACCATCTTGTTGCGCAGAGACTGCAGCATGCGGAAGGCGTTGTCCGCCTTCTGCGTCGCCGCCACCACGCCCTCCAGGTCCGCGCGCTCGCCCGTGGCGAGGTCTTCCGCCGCCCGGGTCGCCTCATTCTGGGCCTTGTTCACTTCGTCAAGGCTCTCGCGCAGCATGTCGGCGAAGCTCGGCCCGCCCTTGGCGGCCTTCGAACCCCCGCCCGGACGGTCGATCGCTCCCGCGCGATCAACTCCCGACACACCGTTCACGAAGCCCAATGGATCTGCCATAGTCCGCTACTCCATCTCAGCAATGCACAATCGGGAATACACCGATCACGCCAACAGCCGCAAAGCCTGTGCCACCATCGCCTTGGTGCTTTCCGCCGCCGCCGCGTTCGCCTCGTACGAACGCGACGCCTGCAACGCGTTGACCTGCTCCTCCACCGGATTCACGTTCGAGAGCCGTACGTAGCCCTTCTGGGGGCCTTCCTTCACCGCGAGCGGATGATCTGGGTCGTAACGCAGGTTGAACGGCCTCTGGTCAATCTGCACCTCCGCTACGTGAACGCCCATGCCCTGCGCTTCCTTGCCGTGGGCGGAAGGGTCGCCGGGCGCAAGAATGACGTGCCGGGCGCGGTAGGGCGTGCCGTCGGGCATCACGCTGTGCTGGTTCGCGATGTTTGCCGAGATCGCCGTGAGCCGCGCCCGCTGAGCGATCATGCCGCCAGTGGAGATGTCGAGTAGTCCGTACATGCTTTACTCACACGCGCTGCGAGATCGCCGACCGCAGCAGTTCGTTGTGACGCCTCAGCAAATCAGCTGCCACGCGGTGCGTCAGGTTGTTCTCGGCCAGGCTCTGCATCATGCGTTCCAGGTCGCGGTTGTTGCGGTCGTGGTACAGCACGCCCGAAGAGGGGGTTCTCGGATGCAGATCAGTCGACGCGTCGGCGTTGAAGACCGCCTCCTCGTCCGCGCCCATGCGCAGATCGCCGAACTCGCCGCCCGTAGCCTGCCTGCGTTGGTGCACCGCCTTCGCGAGCGCATCCTGGAACGCCTTGGGCGAGACGTCCATCGGCCGGTAGTCCGGCGTATCGATGTTGGCGATGTTGTGGACGAGCAGCCGCTGCCTTGCCGCGGCGAACCGCAGCATCCGTTCCAAGGCCGGCGCCGCACCCGAGTTTGCCAGATCTTCAAAGAGCATCGTTCAGCCAACCATTCCGCAAGCCACGTGCCCGGCCGTGTGGAGTCCGCGTGCCGGACATCCATCCACGACGTTACACGGTTTCCGCAACCAACCCCTCGCCCTTCCACTTCTTGAGTTTGAGCCCCAGCGTCCGCACCCCGATGCCCAGCGCCCGCGCCGTCCGGACTCGGTGGCCCTGGTAGCGTTGCAGAGCCGAGAGAATGGCCTCCCGCTCCAACTCCTCCAGCGGCCGCGGCTCAGAAATGGCCTTGGGCTCAAACTGCTGCGGAGCATGGACGAACACCTGCGGCGCCAACGGTGCGATCATCGGGGCCGGCACCGGTGCTGCCGCCGGCGGCTGCACGCTCGACGGAGCGATCGGGGCCAGCGAGGAGTTGAGCCACCCCTCGATGAGCTCTCTACGGATCACCCCCGTGCCGCCCGCGGCGTTCTTGGGGCCGCTCAGCACCACCGCACGCTCGCAGATGTTCTGCAGTTCGCGCACATTCCCCGGCCAGTGATACGCCACCAGCGCGTCACGCGCCGCGGCATCAATGGCCAGCGGCGGGCGGCCCTCGCGCCGCGCAATCTCACGCACGAAGTGCTCGGCGAGCAACGGCACATCCTCGCGCCGCTCGCGCAGCGGCGGAATGTGGATTGGCAGCACGTTGAGCCGGAAGAACAAGTCCTGCCGGAAATCGCCCTTCGCGACCGACGCGGGCAGATCACGGTTGCTGGTGCCCACCACACGCACATCCACGCCCATCGGCAGGCTTGAGCCCACCCGCTCGAACGCCCGCTCCTGCAAGACGCGTAGCAGCTTCGCCTGAATCGCCGGCCCGATCTCGCTGATTTCATCCAGCAGCAGCGTGCCGCCGTCCGCGAGTTCAAACCGGCCCTTGCGGAGCTTGTCCGCGCCGGTGAACGCGCCCTTCTCGTGGCCGAACAACTCGCTCTCCAGCAGGGATTCCGAGAGCGCCGCGCAGTTGACCGCCAGGAACGGACCTTCACGGCGCGGACTGCACTCGTGCACCGCCCGGGCCACGACTTCCTTGCCCACGCCCGACTCGCCGGTGATGAGCACGGTCCCCTGCGAGTCGGCCAGCGCCGCCACCGAATCGCGCAGCCTCTTCATGCCGTCGGATTCACCGATCAGGCGGCCCAGCCCGATGCGGCCCGCGGTGGGCGTCGCCGTCGGGCGTGCCGCCCGCAGCAGCGCGTTCTCCCGCATCACAGCGCGATGCTCCAGCGCCCGCTTCACCGCGATCACCAGTTCATCGCCCTCGAACGGCTTGGTCAGGTAGTCGAACGCGCCCATGCGCATCGCCCGCACCGCCGTCTCGATCGTCCCGAAGGCCGTCATCAGCACCACCGGCAGCTCGTCATCGATCTGACGCACCCGCTCCAGCAGTTCCACCCCGGTCATCCCGGGCATCCGCATATCCGTCACGATCGCGTCGGGACGCTCGCGAGACACCTGCTCCAGCGCGGCCACGCCGTCCGCGGCGGTCCGCACCGCGAACCCGGCCCGCTCCAACGTCGCCGACACCCCTTCACGCAGCATTTCCTTGTCATCCACCACCAGGACAGTTCTCATGCGGCCTTCTCCCTCAACGAATCGGGGCCGTCGGCCCCTTGCACACTCGGCCCGGGGCGGATCGCGTCCGCGGCCGAGCATGGAATCACAATCTCCGCCGCGGCCCCGGGGCCTTTGGCGTTGTTCGTTACGCTCACCCGGCCACCGTGCGCATCCACAATGCGGTGCACAATCGCCAGCCCCAGCCCGGTACCCGTGCCGCGGGTCGTGAAGAACGGATTGAACATCCGCGCCACCACGTCCGGCGTCACCCCAGGCCCGGTGTCACGGACGGTGAGCACGACGCACCGCGGCCGTCTGCCCGTGCCGTCGGCGACGCGCCGCTCCGACGCCTCCAGCCGCAGCGTGTGCTCGCGCCCGGGCGCTTCGGCCATCGCCTCGATCGCGTTGCGGATCAGGTTGGTCAGCGCCTGGGTGAGCAGCCCCGGGTCGGCTTCAAACGCGGTGTCCGCCGCGTCGGTGTACGCACGCTCGATCCGAATCTGCTTCCACGCCCCCCCCGCCACCGCGTCATGACTGCAGTTCTCCAGCGCCCGATCAAAGACGCTCTCGACCGTCACGTCCTCGTGCCTGAGCCTCAACTCTCTCGCGAAGGAGAGCACGTCGGTCACGATCGCCTCTACGGCCTTGGCCGCCCGCGTGATCTTGGTGGCCATCGCGCTCTCCGCCGGACGCTCCGCCAGGTCCCGCTCCAGCATCGAGGCGTACAGCAGAACGCACCCCAGCGGATTGCGGACCTCGTGCGCGATGCCCGCGGCCATCTCGCCCAGCGCCGCGAGCCGCCGCTGCCGCTCCAACTGCACGTTCGCGTCGTTCAGATCGTTCGTCAGTCTCGCCACCTGCTCCTGCAGGCGCGTGTTGCTCGCCTCGACACGCGAAGTGGCCTCGGTCACCGCGCGGAGCAACTCCGCCACCTCGTCCGTCGCCGGAGGCTTGAGCCGACCGGTCTCGGCGGGCACGCGGCTCACGCGTCACCATCCTGGAACTTCGCCGCGCCGGCGGCGGGCCCGGCGTACGCGCTGGCGGCCCGGCGCGTCGTCGCGATCTGCGCGAGGCGGCGGCCGATCTGCTCGTATCGAGCACGCAGCATGGCCTCGTCCCGCGAAGCCTGGTCCAGAAGCGCATCAAGCCGATCGTCGAGCTGGTCGAACTGTGGCAGGTTCGCCTCGTACCCCGCCGGATCAGCATTCGCGGTGCCCGCGAGCCGCCGCACGCTCGCGTGCACGCGCTCGATCATCGCCTCGCGCTCATCGAGCAGCGTGGGCAGCCCCTCGTACTCCTCGTTCTCGATCAATGCCCGCAGCCGATCCCCGAGCTGCGCAAACTGCTCGAGGAGCACGCCGTGGTCGCCGATGGCCTGCGCGATCGTCCCGTCGGCCGGGCTGGGGTTGTTGTCAATCCGTGTCATCCTGACGCTCCAAACCCGCGAAGCTCCGCCGCGGGTGATCTGCTTCTACTCCGGCCCGGCCTTCTCTTCGGCTGTCCCGGCCAGCCTCGCCTGCGCCGTGAGCCAGGCCTCCCACTGGGTTCTGGTCATGGGCAGCGTGGGGTCGTCCCACACGCTCTCGGGCAGCGAGTCGTAGAACCGCCTCGCCCTCGCGTTCGCCGTGGCCGCCTCGGCGGCTTTGCCCTGCTCCAGCAGGCACGCCACGATCTGCACCATCGCCACCAGCGAGGCCGGGTCCTTCGAGTACTTGTCCCGCGCCGCGTCGTAATGGCGGATCGCGTTCTCAAAGTCCCTCAACTCGTACGCGCAGTCGCCCACGTAGAACGCCGCGTTTCGCACCCGCACCTCATCCAGCGCCGTCCGGTGCCCCTGGCCTTCCATCGCGGCGATCGCCGTCTGATACAACCGAGCCGCCCGCTCCAACCGATCGCGCCGGGTCTGATCGAGCGCCACCCGCTGGGCGTCGGGCATGGCGCTCCGCAGCGCCGACGCGATCGCCGCGGCGGAAAGCCGGTAGCTGTCCGCGAGCATGTACGTTTCGCCCGCGCTCGAGGCGCCGCCCTCGCCCGCCCGCCCCGCGAGCTCTTCCAACCGTTCGATCGCCCGCTCGTATTGGCCCGAGTGGTAGTAATGCTCGCCCAGCTCGCGCAGCGCTTCGGTGAAGTTGGGCGCCGCCGTGCCACCCACTTCCCCGCGCACCACGCTCAGCAGCAACCCCTCGGCCTCCTTGTCGTTCTCCGACTTTGAGTCCAGCAGGAGCGTCTTGGCGAGCGGCACGTAGCTGCTGTCCGCGAACTGACCGCTCAACTGCGGCCCGCTGGCCCCGCTCCGCCCCGCGATCAACTCGCGGTACAGCTTCTCGGCCAGTTCCAGGTCGCCGCGAGCGCGGTACGCCTCCGCGAGCCGGAACGCGGCCTCGGGCTGCCGCTGGTCGGAAGGAAAGTCCGTCTGGAACTGCTGGAACGCCGCAACGGAAGCGTCCAGATCGCCCGCGCGATCGAACGCGTCCGCGGCGTTCCACAGCGATTGACCGTACACCGCCGCGTCCTCGCGGGCCATCACCGCCGCGTGCTTGCGATAGAACTCGCCCGCCCGGAGCAAGAGGGCCCGGGCTTCCTTCTGCGTCGCCGGATCAAGCTGCGCGAGCGACAGCGCGCCCTCGCCGCTGGAAGGCGACAGCACCTCCCGCGCCACGTCTTCGTTCGCCGTAGCCAGCGCCAGCAACACCGCCGGCGTGGGCTTGCCCGTGTCCAACTGCCCCGCGAGCTCGGCCAGGCGCATCGCCATGCGGCGATCGCCCTTGTCGCGCTGCTCCGCGAACCTCGCCAGCACACTCCCCAGCACCTGCTGACGCGTCACCGCGCCGCGACGGGGAGCATCCGACTGCTTGAGCACCAGGTCCGTCAGCCGCTCGTAGCACTGCGCCGACACCTCCATCGTGCCGCCGCTGCCGTTGTTGCCCAGCACCGATTCCACCTCGGCCAGCCCCAGCAACGCCAGGCCCGCCTCGTCGCCCGCAGCCGGATCGTCCGCCACGCGCCGGAAATCCTCACGCGCCCGGGCCAACTCATCCCCGCCTTTACGTTGGTCGGCCACCGCGCGCAGCCGTAGCGCCCGCGGCGTGAGTTCATTGCCATCCCCCAGCAGCCCCAGCGCCCGATCGAGTTGCTCTCCCGCCTTCTCGATCTGATCGCTCGCGAGGTACGCCTCGCCCAACGTCACCAGCACCTCCCCGAGCATCACCGGATCGGCCTTCTCAAGCCGGGGCAGCGTGCGCAGGATGCGGGTCACCCCGTCTTCAATCTCGCCCGCGGCGACCAGCATCTCCGCCTGGCGGCGCAGCACCCAGATGCGTTCGGCGTCGGTCAGTTCTTTTTCGGAACCCAGACGAGCGAGGTACTCAAGCCCGCGATGAACATCGGGATGATCCTGTTGGGCCGTAGCAAGAATGATGCGTTTCAGGAGCGCCCGGCGCAGCTCCCCGGCCTCGGCGGGCAGCCGCAAAATCGCAGCGTCCGCCTTTTCCACATCCCCCAGTGAAAGGTGAGCGCCCGCGAGAAAGCCGATGTCGCGCGTCGTAAGCTGGGCGTGCAGCCCTTCCGCCGCGGCGTACTCACCGATGATCGCTTCGTGATTCTCAGCCCGGCTGATGCCGGCCTCTTCCTGCCCCAGCACCAGCGCGCGGGCACGCAGCAGGTGGAACTCGGCACGCTGCTCATCGTTGAACAGGCCCTTGGCCACCACCGGCAGCGCCCGCTGATTGAGCGTCGCAAGCGCCTCGCTGTACTTGCCTTCCTCGATTTCCTTCTCCGCCAGCACCAGCTCCGCGCCGTAGTCCGGCTTGGGCCTGTGCGCCACCGAGTACGCGATCGCGCCCACAAGCGCCGCCACCGACACCGCAAGCACCGGAGCCTGCCAAACATCGCGCCACCGCGGCGCCACCGGGGTCGCCACCGCAGCGGCTGCGGCATTCGCGGGTTGTTGCGGTGAATCGCTCACGGTTGATGACGGGAATCGCACGCTCCCCGGAGATGGGGAGATTCGCTCGCGGTACGTTGCGCGAAGCCGGGCTGTTATCGGTGAAGACGCGCAAGCCGCTTCATGATCGCGCACTCTTCGCCGCGTCCTAAAACCAATATCAACCACGGATGGGGGTGCGCGCGCATCGCATTATCCCCGCGATGGGCGTTGTGAACTTCACCGGCTCACGATCGATGTCCACAGTTCCTGAAGCCGCTTGGCCGAGACAGGCACCGCCGTCCGCAACTCCTGCGCAAACAACGACACCCGCATCTCCTCGCACTGCCAGCGGTACTCGGCCACCTTGACAGGGTCCAGCCCCAGTTCGTGCTGCCGCCGCACCAACTCCAACCCGGCGCGCCAGAGCGGAGCCATCTCCGCCGCGTGGCGGATGTCCCGGTTCAGCCCCTCGCCGGGGAGCTTGCGCAGCCGCTCCACGATCCCCTGCAGGTACCGCGGATAATGCCGCAGCCGCTCGAACGGACACGCGACCATGAAGTTAGGAGGAAACAGGTGCGTCAACTGATCACGGATGTCCGCGATCGCGGGAGTCCAACCCGCCGGTATCTTGCCGCTCAGTTGCAGCGTCACCGCGTGGTACCCCGCGAGGATCGCCGCCGTGAGATCGCAGACCTCACGCACCGCGCTCCCGAGCCGATCCAGCCCGACGCCGCGTCGTGCGAAGTACTCACGCTGACTACGGACCGGCGGCAACCCGTCCAGAAACGCCCGATCGGCGATCGCCTCCGAGAGTGCGCCCCGCAGCGACTGCACCGAACCCAGCGGCGCGAACTGCGCGGCCATCCGCTCCAGGTTGTGGACGTAACTGGTCTGTCGCCGCAGATCCTCCGCAACATCCAGGACATACAACCGCCGCACACCCGCCCGCGTGGAGATGGCCGCCTCGCCCGGGCTGTCGAACAACCTCAGCCCGACGCTTGTGCGGTTGTCCACCAGCGCGGGGAACGCCGCCACCTTCACGCCCAGCCGCTCGACCTCGATCTTCTCCGGCAGATCGCCGAAATCCCAGGTCTTGATCCCCTCTCGCTTGAAGCGGGCATCCGCGTTGGTCATCGCCGTTGACCGCAGCTGCGGGGTGAGCTTGGCACGCAGCGCGTTGACGTCGCGCCCCAGATACACCACCTCACCCTTCTGATCCACGATCTCCAGCCGCATCAGCAGGTGCTCGGGCAGAGCGACCGACCGCAGCGTCTCCAACGGCACATCCACCGCCGAAGCACGCCGCACCCCCGAGCGGATCTCCTCGCGCAGGTCGCCCGCGCCGAACTTAAGCTCGCTCGTCACCTTCTCCGCCAACGCCCCGATCGTGGGCAGCAGACGCCGGAAGTCCTTGGGCAGGCCACGAAGAATCGTCTCGACCTTCTCCCCCACCATGCCGGGCACCAGCCATTCGATCCGCTTGACGTCCAACTGGCCCAAAGCCTCCACCGGCAAGCGCAGCGTGATGCCGTCATCCGCGGCGCCGACCTTGAAGACGTACGTCAACGGCACGACCATGCCCCCGATGTCCAGCTCATCGGGAAAATCAGCCGCGTTCGGCACCTCCGCGCCCGGCGCCACCAGGTCCTGCATCGACATGAACAGGAACTTGTCGTTCCCGCGGCACGCCACCTGCCGCCACCGCTCGAACGCCGCGACCGCGAAGACCTCCTTGGGAACCGTGCGGTCGTAGAATGCAAATCTCGCCGCGGCGTCCATCAGCAGGTCCTGCCGCCGCGCCCTGGTCTCCAACTCTCGCACGCGTGAGGCCAATCGTGTGTTGTGAGACAGGAACGGCGCCTCGATCTCGCAATCCCCCTCCACCAGCGCGTGGTGAATGAACAGCTTGCGGGCCTCCTGCGGATCTACGCCCCCAAGATGCACGCGACGCTTGTTCGCCAGTTCCAGCCCGAACAGAAAGACCCGCTCGAACACCATGGCCCGCCCCACCCGCCCATCCCAGTGCGGGTCGTAATGAGTCTTCTTGACCAGGTGCGTCGCCGCACGCTCGATGGCGTCCGGCGGGATCGGCGCGAGCGTGCGCGCGTACAGCTTGGTGGTGCGCACCAGTTCGCAGGCCATGACCCACTTCGCCCCCGCCTTGAACATGACCGAGCCGGGAAAGATGTTGAACTTCAGGCCACGCGCCCCCAGGTACTCGCCCTGCTCGCCCTTGAACCCGATGTTCGAGAGCAGGCCCGGCAGCAGGGCGCGATGAATGGCCTCCGGCGACGCCTTGGTCTGATTCGCGTGATACCCCATGCCGCCCGCCAGGTCCGCGAGCTGGTGGTGCATCTCCTCCCACTCCTTGAGCCGCACGAACGACAGAAAATGCTCCTTGCACCACCGGCGGAGCTTGCTCGAAGAAAGATGCCGCTTCTGCGTGCGGTACGCGTTCCAGAGAATGAGGTGCGAAAGAAAGTCCGATCGTTCATCGCGGAAAGGCGCGTGGGCCTCGTCCGCCTCGTCCTGCTTCTCAAAGGGCCGGTGCCGCGGGTCCTGGATCGACAGCGCCGACGCGATGATGAGCACCTCGGTCAGGCAGTTCTCGGCGTTGGCCGCCAGGATCATGCGCCCGATCCGCGGATCAATGGGCAGCTTCGCCAGGTCGCGGCCCAGCGGCGTCAGTTCGCCCGCTTCCGTCACCGCGCCCAGCTCAATCAGCGTGTCGTAGCCGTCCTTCACCAGCCGCGAATCCGGCGGATCAAGGAACGGGAAGTCCTCCACCCTTCCCAGGCGCAGCGCCGCCATCTGCAGGATCACCGCCGCGAGATTCGTCCGCACGATCTCCGGATCGGTATACTGCGGTCGGGTCGTGAAGTCCTCCTCCGAATACAGCCGGATGCACACGCCCGGCCCCACGCGGCCGCAGCGGCCCTTGCGCTGGTCCGCCGAGGCCTTGGAGATCGCCTCCACTTCCAACCGCTGCACCTTGGTGCGGGCCGAGTATCGATTGATGCGTGCAACGCCCGTGTCAATGACATACCGGATCCCCGGGACCGTGAGCGAAGTCTCCGCGACGTTGGTGGCCAGGATGATCCGGCGCGTCTCGTGCTGGTCGTGGGGCTCAAAGACCCGCTGCTGCTCGTCGTTCGAGAGTTTCGCGAACAGCGGCAGGATCGTGGCCCGCGGCGCCCCGGGCACGTGGTGCTTGTGCAGCACCTCCGCCGCCTCGCGGATCTCCCGCTCGCCGCTGAAGAACGCGAGAATGTCCCCGTCCCCGTAGCTCGCGGCCTCGTCCACCGCCTGCACCAGCGCCCGATCAAAGTCGCTGTCGCGTTCGTCCTCGTCTCCGCCCAGAGGTGACCGGTACAACACCTCCACCGGGTAGGTGCGGCCGCTCACGCTGATGATCGGGCAGTCGCTAAAGTGCCGGCTGAACCGCTCCGGGTCGATCGTCGCGGAAGTCACGATGACCTTGAGGTCCTTGCGCCGGGGCAGGAGCGTCTTGAGGTACCCCAGGAGAAAGTCGATGTTCAGGCTGCGCTCGTGCGCTTCGTCCACGATGATCGTGTCGTAGCGTGAGAGCGCCCGGTCGCCCTGCGTCTCGGCGAGCAGGATGCCGTCGGTCATCAGCTTGACCACCGTGTCCGGCCCCGTGGCGTCTCCGAAGCGCACCTTGTATCCCACGAGCTCGGGCCGGCCCAGTTCATCGGCGATGCGCCGCGCCACGGTGCGGGCCGCGATCCGCCGCGGCTGCGTATGCCCGATCATCCCGAAGACGCCGCGCCCCAGTTCCAGACAGATCTTGGGAAGCTGCGTGGTCTTGCCCGAGCCGGTCTCGCCGCAGACGACAATCACCTGGTGCTGGGCGATCGCCTTCGCGATCTCGTCCTTGCGCTGGCTGACAGGCAGTTCGGGCGGAAACACCGGGCGCGGAATGCGGGCCCTGCGGGCCGCCACGCGTGCCTCGGCCTGCAGCAGGCCCCGCACGATCGCAGCGGGATCGCTGCGGGCGTCACGAACGCCGCGAGTCAGGCGATGCAGCTGCGCGAGCAGGCGCGTGCGGTCCGCGTGAAAACAGCCTTCAATACGCTTGATCAGATCCTGTGCATCAACCGACACGGGCAAGGGTAGCGTGCGGGCACGCCCGCACCGGCGTGCCACGCCGGGCCCTGATTCAGCACCCGCCCTGCCACGCGACGAAGAAGGTCTCGATATCGCCGCCGTCGATGCCCCCGTCCTGGTTGATGTCGGCGAGCGGGTTCGAGACCTGCCACGCCAGGAAGAACGCCTCGACATCCGCCCCGTCCACTCCGCCATCGTGGTTGAAGTCGCCCGTGCACGACGGCACAGACCCGGGAGTGATCGCAAAGGTCTGATCGCCTCCCGAGGAAGACGTCTGGAACCGCAGGTCCCGCGCCACCACCCGGACCCGGACGGCCGCGATGCCCGTGCTGGACGGCAGCCGCCAGAAGTAGCCCCGGTCGCTGCCGGCCAAACCGTCGGCGACGGTGTGCCATGTGCGCCCGTCGTCGTAACTCGCATGGATCTCGAAGGATCGCAGGCTCTCGTCGTCCGAAGCGGCCCAGAGTATCGGCACGCCTGTGCCGCCCGCGAACGATTCACCCGCCCGCGGCGAGGTCATCGTCACGCTCGGCGGCGCATCGCCGATCGCCGAATCCGGCCGGACCGAGAAATAGTTCGAGAACTCGTACAGGTCGCGGCCCCCCGCCCCGCCGCGCCACACGATGACGCGAGCCAGATCGGTGCTGATCGGCGGGGCCGCCGAGGTTCCCGACAGGCAGTTGGTCGTCGTGCCCCCCAGGGAATACGTCTGCCCGTCGCCGTCGAGCGACAGCATCGCGTCGAAGTACGCCTGCCCGGGAGCGAGACACACGGTCATCGGCGCACCGGGGCGCACCAGCGCCGGCATCGGCCCGGCCGCGATCCGCTCGGGCACATCGTGCAGCCAGGGCGTGCGGAAGATCATGTCGTCGAAGCCTTCCTGGCCCGCGTCGTCGATCGCGACGACGCGGAACGCGGACGGGTCGGGGTAGTTGCTCGCCGGCGGAGCCTCGGGAACCGTGACTTCCCACGATCGCGCCGAACCGGGAATGTCGGCCTCAAAGATCTGCAAGCCCGGGTTGTCGCCGTGGGCGCTGTACCAGATCTGGAATCCCGCGATCGCGTGGTCATCGCTGGCGTCCCAGTGCAGGATCACCTTGTGCCCTTCTTCGAGCAGGAACGAGTGCTTCTTGAGGCGGACCATCGGCGGCGTGTCGGCCGCGTCGGGCGGCGTCGCGAGGAACGGCATGACGTAGTTCGCCCCCGGCGTCGCCTGTCCGCGGCCCGACGGATTCGCCGGATCGGTCGGCCCCGACGCATCACCCCAATAACAGTTGCGGGCGTCGTCAAAGTCGGAGAGCGGATTGAGCGTCTCGAGCCCCACCCCGTTGCCCTCGAACCAGTTAGGTGTGTTGGACGGTCCCCCGTTCGCATCCAGCCAGCCGTGGAAGAAGCCGCTGGCCGGTGAGCCGTACGACGATTGCGCCCCCACGGAGTTGCCGAAGAACCGCGACTTGCGGATGATCCCTTCGCCGGAGTTGCGTGCATTGACGCCGATGTGATTGTCCTCGAACCGGCAGGAATCCACCCGCAGGATCGACTCGTCCGCGTCCACCCCCCGGTCCGCGCCCCGGAACACGCAGTGCTCCGCCCGCGGCCGGACGTGGCTCACCGCAAACCAGATGGTCGTCCACGGCTGCGCCGGATCCAACCGCTCGAACGTGATCGGTGATTCAGGCAACCCCTTGAGCCGCAGTTCAGAACCGAAGGACGCGGGGATGTACGCGCCGGGCCCCATCTTCACGGTCACACCGGGCTCCACGAAGATCGATCCCCCCATGTTGTCCGGCATGCTGTCGTCGCGATCGATGCGATACGGCAGGCCGGTATTGGCGAACGTGCATGTGCCGACCGCCGTGCCGATGCCGCCGTGGACCAGGTTGTTGGTGTTGCCCGACAACGGCAGCGTGCTGCCCGGCGCGATGCCCCCGCCAAGCAGGTGCACCGGAAAGCCATTGCCCGCGATGGTGTTATTAGGCCCGAAGAAGTGGTCGTAGCCGGTCAGGCGGAAGCAGGAATCCGGGCTGTTACGTGCCACCAGGTTGTTGAGATAGACGGTGTGCCCGCCCCGGTATCTCTGCGTCCAGATCTGCGCGTTGTCGAACGTACAGCGGTCCACCAGCAGGTATCCGCCGCCCATGTTGATCCACGCACCGTTGGAGAAAACGCTGTCACGCACGGCGATCGTGCCGCCCGTGGTATAGATGAGCCCGCTAGTGAAGAAGCCCGTGTACAGACCGTCCGCGTTGACGTGGTCCGCCACGACCACCCCCGAGTTCATCGCCGAGAACGTCGACCGCAGCGTGACGTAGCTCGCGGTGATCTTCCCTCCAGGCATAGCGCCCAGCCGTTCCGTCGTCGCCGCCCAATCACGCGCCCCGCCGATGATCGAGACCGGGCTCGCGGGCGTTCCCGTGAACGACGCCGTGCCGTACACGTTTACCTCCGAGGCCGGGAACGTCGTCGCGGGAATGTTCAACGTCGCACCTTCGCGTACATCCAGCGTGCCGCGAACATCCAGGCGATAGCCCGAAGCGACATTCACGCGCACACCCGGGTCCACGATAATCGTGCCCCCCGCCACGATCTCGGTGTGCTGCTGGGGCAGCGTGACCGGGCTCTGCGCCAGCGTCCAGTGCACCGTCTGCCCTGCCGCGGGGAACGCCACACCGCCCGTTGGCGCACCTACACGCAGCGAATCCACCATGAAGTTGGTCGCGTAGTCCGACGACGATGTGCTCGCCGGCTGGTACATGCGCAGCGCCAGCCGGCCCGTCCCGGGAACAACCGTCTGCACACGCGTCCACGGCTGGCCCGCCGACAGCCCCGGCAGCGTCACCAGTACCTGCGAGAAGCTGCCGACATCCGTTGCGGCGCTCCCTGTTCCGATGCTGCCGGTGGGCGAGTAGCGCAGCTCCAATCGCCCCGTGGGCGTGGAAAACGTTCCGTAGCCCTGCGAAATCCAGAACGTCACCGGGTCACCGGCCTGCTGGCCGGGCACCGCGGGCAGAATCGCCCAGCCGCTGCCCGAGCCGCCCACCTGCGTCACCGACGAATCCACGGAAAGACACCCCGCCCCTTCGTACGACCAGCCCTGCCCGAACGTGCGCCACGTCCCTGTGCCCTGCGGGCTCGACTGCCGGCGAAAGGTCCAGCCGCGCGTGATCAGGTTCGATGGACCCAGTTGCGAGCCCACCACATCTCCCGCGGCGTCGAACGTCTCCGCAAAGTTCGCCTGGGCGAACCCTGGCGACGCGAGGGATGCTGCAATGAGGGCCGCAGGGCGGAGTTTGAGAGAATGGCGTTTCATGACGATCCGGGCCTTTCGTTCTGTGCGATGTCACCCCGCTGTCATGCGTCATTCAGCGCCGACCCTTGGCAGGATTTCCCTGCAATCGCAATCCCGAGATCTGCGACCGCCCGTTCCGTCGTCTGCGTGCCGCTCGCGACGCGTTGCCCCGTGCAAACTCGAGGACCACGCCTCGGAGTCACCCTCGCGGCATCCTCGGCATCCAAAGGTCAGCAGATGGCGGCGCAGGCGAATCGGATGCGCCGCCGCGAACGAAATCATGGGTATGGCAGGCGCAAACGACCTACAATCCCGTCCGAAGGCCGACCAAGACGGTTCGGCCTTTTTTCACCCCGCGCGGGGCCGCGAGAATGCCGCGGAAACAACGCAGGAGTCCGCGACGATCATGACAACGCCGAACATCAAGACCGGGATTGGCTCCGGGGCAATGCCCGACGTGCAGGCCAAGCACGACAAGCGTCGGGTAGCGATCGATCGCGTGGGCGTGAAGGACATCACCTATCCCATCCGGCTGCGCACCAAGGACGGCGGCGAGCAGACCACGGTGGCCAGCGTCAATATGTACGTGGCCCTGCCCCACTACCAGAAGGGCACGCACATGAGCCGGTTCCTGGAAGTGCTCAACGAGCACACCTGCGAGCCGCTCACGCCCGACAAGATTCCCGGCCTCGCCCGCGCCATCTGCAAACGCCTGGACGCCGAGGTCGCCCACTTCGAGTGTTCCTTCACCTACTTCATCAAGAAGCAGGCCCCGGTCACCAAGATGCCCGGGCTCATGGACTACCGGGTGAGCTTCGAGTGCACCGCCAACGGCGCCGACGAGTTCATCATGTCCGTCGCCGCGCCCGCCGCGAGCCTCTGCCCGTGCAGCAAGGAGATCAGCGAGTACGGCGCGCACAACCAGCGCTGCCGCATCGAGGCCAAAGTGAAGTTCGAGCGCATGCTCTGGATCGAGGACCTGGTCACGCTGCTCGAAGAGGCCGCGTCCTGCCCCGTCTTCGCGGTGCTCAAGCGTCCGGACGAAAAATGGGTCACCGAGCGCGCGTACGAGAACCCCAAGTTCGTGGAGGATATCGTCCGCGACCTGGCGCTCGCGCTCGAGTCCGACGACCGCATCACGTGGTACTCGATCAACTCGGAGAACTTCGAGTCGATCCACAACCACAACGCGTACGCACAGATCACCCGCGACAAGCGAGCGAGCTGAAGCGTCCGGCAGTTCCCATCCTGCTCCGAACTCCAACTGCTCCGGCGACCAAAGGTCGCCGGAGTTTTCTTTGCAGCAGGCATTCGCTCTCTGAAAACAGCCTCCAAAGACCCCGACTTTAACAATTCACCCCGGCCCGGGGCATTCCTGAGGTAGAAACCCGGGATTGCCCCCCCTTCAAAGCAAAGTTTGCCACGCCGCCGTCCGATTACTCGCGGAACCGCCCGCCGGGCGGCCGCAATGGCAGACCCCCCACGAAAAGAGGGCCTGGCCCGTTGCGCGTGCGTTTCGGCGGGAGTATCGCGCGCCCGAGGGGGCCCATTGACTCGCAGTTGGTAGACACGCGCCCTTGTTCCGAACTCTCCGGCAGGGGTCCAAAGAGGAATCGCCCATGACCAAGACGAACTCGCGTTCCGGCTCCGCCTCCTTCCCACTCTTTTCGTCTCCGGCGAAGCGCGGTTCCGCAGGCGCACTCGAAGCGCTCGAATCCCGCCAGTTGCTCAGCAGCGACATCTCCGGCGGTTCGCTCGTGTTCATCTCCAGCGACGTCAAGAACGCCGACGAACTCGCCAAGGCATTCCCCGCCAGCGAAGTCGTGATGCTCGACGCCCAGCGCGACGGTATCGACACGGTCTCGAATTTCCTCTCGCAGCGCAGCGGTCTCGAATCGGTCAACTTCATCACCCACGGCAGCTCCGGCCGCGTGCAGCTCGGCGCTACCAACCTCGACGGTTCAGCCCTCTCCGCCGTCGCCGGCAAGGTCGCTGGTTGGGGCAAGGCCCTTTCCGCCACCGGCGACATCCTCCTGTGGGGCTGCTCCGTCGGCGAAGGCCAGGCCGGCGCCGCGTTCGTCAAGCATCTCGCCACCCTCACCGGCGCCGACGTCGCCGCCTCCGACAACACCAGCGGCGGCGTCCGAGGCGACTGGAAGCTCGAAGTCCGCGTCGGCCGCGTCTCTTCGTCCCTCCCCATCCTGCCAGCCGGGTACCAGTTCACCCTCGCCGCACCCACCATCACCGGCACGGTGGCGTCACAGGCCGTGCAGGACAGCAGCACCATCAGCCCCTTCAGCGGCGTCACCATCGGCGACACCGACAACGACCTGCTCAGCGTCCAGATCCAGCTCGACAACCCCAACAAGGGCATCTTCACGTCCGCTTCGCTCACCGCCAGCGGCTTCAGCGATGAAGGCTCGGGCCGCTACCTGTTCTTCGGCACACCTAGCGAGTCTACCACCGCCATCCGCCTGCTCTCGTACAACCCCACCGACAACCGCGTCCCCGTCGGCTTCACCGAGACCTCGCGCTTCGCCATCACCGTTGACGACGCCACCAGCGAACCCGCCGTCGACGCCGTGACCTCGGTGCGTTCCACCTCCGCCAACGACGCTCCGTCCGTCGGCGGCTTCACCACGACCACCACCATCAACGACACGGCGACCACCTCGCCGTTCTCCTCGCTCACCATCACCGACGCCGACCCCCTCCAGACGCTGACGATGTCGATCACGCTCGACGACGCGGCCAAGGGCGTCTTCACCCCCGCCAGCCTCACCGCCACCGGCTTCTCCACCTCCGGCGGCGGCGTGTACACCTACAGCGCCCGCGCCGGCGCTCTGCGCGACGCCGCCCGCGCCCTGGTATTTGACCCCACCAACGACCGCGTCGCCGTCGGCAGCACCGAGATCACCACGTTCAGCGTCCAGGTGCACGACGGTTACACCAGCGCCTTCGACTCCACCACCACCGTGACGTCCACCAGCGTCAACGACGCGCCGGTCATTTCCGGCACCAGCGCCGGCCACGCCGTTGAAGACAACGCGACCACGTCGCCCTTCCCCGCCGTCACGGTCACCGACCCCGACCCCAGCCAGACGCTCACCGCCACCGTCACCCTCGACACCGCGGCCAAGGGCGCCTTCACCCCCGGCAGCCTCACCACCTCCGGCTTTACCCACTCCGGCGGCGGCGTCTACACCCGCACCGGCTCGGCCTCCGCGCTCACCACCGCCCTGCGCGCCCTGGTCTTCGCGCCCACCGAGAACCGCGCCGCCGTCGGCTCCACCGAGACCACGACCTTCACGCTCGACATCGACGACGGCGTCGCCGCCGTCGCCAGCGACAGCACCGCCACGGTCATCTCTACGCCGCACAATGACGCCTCCGTCATCTCCGGCACCGCCTCCAACCAGGCCGTGCTCGATAACGCCACCGTCTCGCCCTTCTCCGGCGTCACCATCGCCGACGCCGACAGCCCGGCCCAGACCCTCTCCATCTCCGTCACGCTCGACGCCGCGGCCAAGGGCACCTTCACCGGCGCCAGCCTCACCGCCAGCGGCTTCTCCGCCGCGGGCGGCGGCGTGTACACGTTCTCCGGCACGGCATCGGCCGCCACCACGGCCATCCGCCAGCTCGTCTTCATGCCCACCGAGAACCGCGTCATGGTCGGCTCCAGCGAGACCACGACCTTCGCCATCTCCGTCTCGGACGGCCTGATCGCCGCGACCACCAACTCCGCCACCTCCGTCGTGTCGTCTCCCTTCAACGACGCCGCGTCCATCGGCGGCGCCTCCGCCGGCCAGGCCGTCAACGACAACGCCACCCTCTCGCCCTTCTCCTCCATCACCGTCACCGACGCCGACGTGCCCGCCCAGACGTTCACCGTCACCGTCGCCCTCGACACGGCCGCGAAGGGCGCGTTCACCGCCGGCAGCCTCACCACCAGCGGCTTCGCCAGCGCGGGCGGCGGCTCGTACACCTTCTCCGGCACCGCCGCGCAGGCCCAGACCGCGCTGCGGGCCCTGGTCTTTGATCCCACCGACAACCGCGTCGCCGCGGGCATGACCGAAACCACCACGTTCACCATCACCGTCTCCGACGGTGTCGCCGCCGACGTGACCGACAGCACCACCACGGTCGTCTCCACCTCCGTCAACGTCGCCCCGAGCATCACCGGCGCGACGGCGGGTCAAGCGGTGCTCGACAACGCGACTGTGCAGCCCTTCTCCGGCGTCACCATCGCCGACGTCGACGGCGACACCCTGTCCATCTCCGTCTCCCTCGACACCGCCGCCAAGGGCGCGTTCACCGGCGGTAGCCTCACCGCCAGCGGCTTCACCGACGCCGGCGGCGGCGTCTACACCTTCTCCGGCACCGCCTCCGCCGCCACCACGGCCATCCGCGCCCTGGTCTTTGCGCCCACCGAGAACCGCGCCGCCGTCGGTTCCACCGAAACCACGACCTTCACCATCTCCGCCGACGACTCGATCGCCGCGGCGACCACAGACTCAACGACCACCGCCGTCTCGACGCCCTTCAACGATGTCACGACCATCACCGGCGCCTCCGCCGCGCAGGCCGTGAACGACAACGCCACCCTCACGCCTTTCTCCGGCGTCACCATCGGCGATGTCGACAGCCCCGCGCAAACCCTGTCCATCTCTGTCACCCTCGACGCATCGGCCAAGGGCGTCTTCACCGCCGGCAGCCTCGCCGCCAGCGGATTCACCGACGCCGGCTCGGGCGTCTACACCTTCACCGGCACCGCCGCCGCCGCCACCACCGCCATCCGCCAGCTCGTCTTTAACCCCACCGACAACCGCGTCGCCGTGGGCGCCACCGAGACGACGACCTTCACGATCGTCTCTTCCGACAGCCTCAACTCCGACGTCACCAACTCCACCACCACCGTCGTCTCCACGTCCATGAACGACGCCCCGAGCGTCACCGGCGCCACCGCCGGCCAGGCCGTGAACGACACCGCCACCATCACGCCCTTCTCCGGCGTCACCATCGCCGACGTCGACCCGTCCACCACCATCTCCCTGACGGTCACGCTCGACGCCGCCGCCAAGGGCGTCTTCACCGCCGGCAGTCTCACCGCCAGCGGCTTCACCGACGCCGGCTCGGGCGTCTACACCTTCTCCGGCACCGCCGCCGCGGCGACCACCGCCATCCGCGCCCTGGTCTTTGATCCAAGCGACAACCGCGTGACGCCCGGCGCCACCGAAACCACCACCTTCACCGTCGACGCTGGCGACGGCACGACCACCACCTTGAACACGACCACCACCGCCGTCTCCACCTCCGTCAACGATGCCCCCAGCATCACCGGCGCCTCCGCCGCGCAGGCCGTGAACGACAACGCCACCCTCACGCCCTTCGCGGGCGTCACCATCGGCGACGTCGACAGCCCCGCGCAGACCCTGTCCATCTCCGTCGCGCTCGACGCCTCGGCCAAGGGCGTCTTCACCGCCGGCAGCCTCACTGCCAGCGGCTTCGTGAGCGCCGGCGGCGGCGTCTACACCTTCTCCGGCACCGCCGCCGACGCCACCACCGCCATCCGCCAGCTCGTCTTCAACCCCGCCAACGACCGCGTCAACGTCGGCAGCACCGAGACCACCACCTTCACCATCTCCGCCGATGACGGTGTCGCCTCGGCCGTGACCGACAACACCACCACCGCTGTTTCGACTTCCATCAACGATGCTCCCAGCATCACCGGCACCTCCGCCGGCCAGGCCGTCAACGACAACGCGACTCTCTCGCCCTTCTCCGGCGTCACCATCGCCGACGTCGACCCCGGCCAGACACTTTCCGTCAGCGTCTCGCTCGACTCGGCCGCCAAGGGCGCTTTCACTTCCGGCAGCCTCACCACCAGCGGCTTCGTGAGTGCGGGCGGCGGCGTCTACACCTTCTCCGGCACCGCCTCCGCCGCCACCACGGCCATCCGCGCCCTGGTCTTTGCGCCCACCGAGAACCGCGTCGCCGCCACGACGACCGAAACCACGACCTTCACGATCACCGCGAACGATGCAGTCGCCTCCGACGTGACCGATTCGACGACCACCGCCGTCAGCACGTCCGTCAATGACGCGCCCAGCATCACCGGCGCATCCGCCGGCCAGGCCGTCAACGACAACGACACCCTCTCGCCCTTCTCCGGCGTCACCATCGCCGACGCCGACACCGGCCACTCTCTTGCCATCACTGTCTCGCTCGATACCGCCGCCAAGGGTGCATTCACCGCCGGCAGCCTCACCGCCAGCGGCTTCGTCAGCGCGGGCGGCGGCGTCTACACCTTCTCCGGCACCGGCGCACAGGCCACCACCGCGATCCGCCAGCTCGTCTTCAACCCCGCCAACGACCGCGTCAACGTCGGCATGACCGAGACCACCACCTTCACCATCTCCGCCGACGACGGCATCGCCGCCGCGACCACCGACAACACCGCCACCGCCGTCTCGACCTCCATCAACGACGCCCCGGCCATCACCGGCAGCGTCGCCTCGCAGGCCGTGAACGACACCGCCACCCTCACGCCCTTCTCCGGCGTCACCATCTCCGATGTTGACCCCGACAACCAGACCCTCACCATCTCCGTCACCCTCGACGCCTCCGCCAAGGGCGTCTTCACCGCCGGCAGCCTCACCGCCAGCGGCTTCGTCAGCGCGGGCGGTGGTGTCTACACCTTCTCCGGCGACGCCGCCGCGGCGACCACCGCCATCCGCCAGCTCGTCTTCAACCCCGCCAACGACCGCGTCGCCGTCGGCAACACCGAGACCACCACGTTCACCATCTCCGCCGACGACGGCGTCGCCGCGGCCGTGACCGACAACACCACCACGGCCGTCTCCACCTCGATGAACGACGCCCCCAGCGTCACCGGCGCATCCGCCGGCCAGGCCGTCAACGACAACGACACGCTCTCTCCCTTCTCCGCCGTCACCCTCGCCGACGTCGACCCCGCCCAGTCCCAGTCCGTCTCCGTGACGCTCGATGTCGCCGCCAAGGGCGTCTTCACGCCCGGCAGCCTCTCCGCCAGCGGCTTCACCCAGACCAGCCTGGGCGTCTACACCTTCACCGGCACCGCCGCTCAGGCGACCACCGCCATCCGCCAACTCGTCTACTCCCCGTCCGCCAACCGCGTGGCCGTCGGCTCTACGGAAACCACGACCTTCACCATCAGCATCGACGACGGCGTCGCTTCCGCCGTCACCGACGCGACGACCACCGCCGTCTCGACCTCCATCAACGACGCCCCCAGCGTCACCGGCGCATCCGCCGGCCAAGAGGTCTTCGACAACGCCTCGCTCTCGCCCTTCTCCGGCGTCACCATCGGCGATGTCGACAACCCCGCCCAGACCCTGAGCATCACCGTTTCGGTGGACACCGCCGCCAAGGGCACGTTCTCCGCCGGCAGTCTCACCGCCAGCGGCTTCGTCAGCGCCGGCGGCGGTTCCTACACCTTCAGCGGCTCGGCCTCCGCGGCCACCACCGCCATCCGACAGCTCGTCTTCGTCCCCACCGAGAACCGCGCGGCCATCGGCAGCACCGAAACCTCCACGTTCACCATCGCCGTCGACGATGGCGCATCGGGCACGGCCTCCAACAGCACCACCACCGTTGTCTCCACGCCCTACAACGACGCCACCGTCATCTCCGGCGCCTCGGTCGGTGTGACCGTCAACGACGACGCCAACACCTCCCCCTTCAGCAGCATCACCGTCTCCGACGCCGACTCCCCGGCGCAGACCATGACCGCCACCGTCAGCATCGACAGCGCCGCCAAGGGCGTCTTCACCTCCGCCAGCCTCACCTCCAGCGGCTTCACCGATGCCGGCGACGGTGCCTACACCTTCAGCGGCACCGCGTCGCAGATCACCACGGCTCTCCGCGCCCTGGTCTTTAACCCCACCAACGACCGCGTCGCCGTCGGCAGCACCGAGACCTCCACATTCACCATCAGCGTCGATGACGGCGTCGCAACGCCCGTCACCGATGCCAACACCACCGTCGTCTCGACATCCATGAACGACGCCCCCAGCGTCTCGGGCTCCGTTGCTTCTCAGGCCGTCAACGACGACTCGACCATCACACCCTTCGCGACGGTGCTCATCACCGACAACGACACCTTCCAGACCCAGAGCATCAGCGTCTCGATCGACAACGCCGCCAAGGGCGCCTTCACCTCCGGCAGCCTCGCCGCCAGCGGCTTCGTCAGCGCGGGCGGCGGCGTCTACACCTTCTCCGGCACCGCCGAAGAAGCCACCAACGCCATCCGCCAGCTCGTCTTCAGCCCCACCGCCAACCGCCTCACCCCAGGCAGCACCGAGACCTCGACGTTCACCATCAGCGTGGACGACGGCGTCGCCGCGGCCGCGACCGACTCCACCACCTCCGCCGTCTCCACCAGCATCAACGACGCGCCCTCGATCACCGGCGTCAGCGCCGACCAGGCCGTCCTCGACAACGCCACCGTCTCGCCCTTCACCGGCGTCACCATCGCCGACGCCGACCCCGGCACCACGCTGAGCATCAGTGTCACGCTCGACGCCTCCGCCAAGGGCGTCTTCACCCCCACCAGCCTCACCGCCAGCGGCTTCGCCGATGCCGGCGGCGGCGTCTACACCTTCAGCGGCTCGGCCTCCGCGGCCACCACCGCCATCCGTCAGCTCGTCTACGCCCCCAGCGAGAACCGCGTCGTCGTCGGCACCACCGAAACCACGACCTTCAGCATCTCCGCCGACGACTCGCTCGCCTCTCCCACCGTGGACACCGGTGCCACCGTCGTCTCCACTCCGTTCAATGATCCCACGGTCATCACCGGCGCCGTCGCCGGCCAGACCGTCAACGACAACGACGTGCTCGCCATCTTCCAGGGCGTCACCATCTCCGACCCCGACTCGCCCGCCCAGACGCTCACCGTCACCGTCACGATCGCCAACCCCAACGCGGCGGTCTTCACCCCCGGCAGCCGCGACGACGCGGGATTCAACAACGTCAGCTCCGGCGTCTACACCTTCACCGGCACCGCCGCGCAGGCCACCTCGGCCCTGCGCATGCTGGTGCTCAACCCCACCGACAACCGCACCTCGCCCAACTCCACCGAGACGATCGGCGTCACCATCACCGTTGAAGACGGCTACGCGAGCCCCGTCACCAACACCACGACCACCGTCGACTCCACCAGCGTGAACGACGCGCCCTCGATCGCCGACGCCGCCGCGGGCCAGGCCGTCAACGACTCCGCGACCATCAGCCCGTTCTCCTCCCTCACCCTCGCGGACGTTGACCCGGGCACCACGCTCACCGTCAGCGTCGCCATCGACACCGCCGCCAAGGGCGCCTTCACCTCCGCCAGCCTCACCGCCAGCGGATTCACCGACGCCGGCGGCGGCGTCTACACCTACTCGGGCTCGCCCACCGCGGCCACCACCGCCATCCGCGCCCTGGTCTTCCGCCCCACCAACAACCGCAACGCCGTGGGCGATACCGAGACCAGTTCCTTCACCATCACCGTCAACGACGGTGTGGCCTCCGACGTCACCAACACCACGACCACCGTCGTCGTCACTTCCGTGAACGATGCACCCACCGTCACCGGCGCTGTCGCCTCTCAGGCCGTGAACGACACCTCGACCGTCTCACCCTTCACCGGCGTCTCCATCGCCGATGTCGATCTCGGCCAGACCCTGACCGCCAGCGTCTCCATCGACAACGCCGCCAAGGGCGCCTTCACCGCCGACAGCCTCACCGCCAGCGGCTTCACCGATGCCGGCGGCGGTTTCTACACCTTCTCCGGCTCCGGCTCCGCGATCACCGCGGCCATCCGCCAGTTGGTCTTCAACCCCTCCGACAACCGCGTCGCCGTCGGCTCCACCGAGACCACCACCTTCACCATCTCCGTAAACGACGGCGCGGGCGCTCCCGTGGCAAACTCCACCACCACCGCCCTCTCCCTCTCCATGAACGATGCCCCCAGCGTGTCGGGCGCAGAGGCGGGTCAGGCCGTCAACGACAACGCGACGCTCCAGCCGTTCTCCGGCTTCACCGTCGCCGACGTCGACCCCGGCCAGTCCCAGACCGTCACCGTCTCCCTCGATACCGCCGCCAAGGGCGCCTTCACGCCCGCCAGCCTCACCGCCAGCGGCTTCGCCACCTCCGGCGGCGGCGTCTACACCTTCACCGGCACCGCCGCCGCGGCGACCACCGCCATCCGCCAGCTCGTCTTCCGCCCCACCAACAACCGCAACGCCGTCGGCGCCACCGAGACCACCACCTTCGCCGTGTCCGTCAACGATGGCTCGGCCGAGGCCAACAGCTACACCACCACCGTCGTCACCACCTCCGTGAACGATGCCTCCGTCATCTCCGGCATCGATTCCTCCGGCACCACCATCGACGACTCCGCGTCCACCCTGCCCTTCAGCGCCACCACCTTCACCGACGCCGACGCCGGCCAGCAGTTCACCTTCACCGTCACCCTCGACGACGACGACAAGGGCTCCTTCACCTCGGCCAGCCTCACCGCCAGCGGCTTCGCCGATGCCGGCGGCGGCGTCTACACCTTCTCCGGTTCCGCGGCACAGGGCACGGCGGCCATCCGCCAGCTCGTCTTCCGCCCCGCCAACAACCGCAACGCCGTGGGCGTCACCGAGTCGACCACCTTCACCGTCACCATCAACGACGGCGCCACGACGCCCGTGACCAACACCAACGGCCTCGTGCGCTCCACCTCCGTCAACGATGCCCCGACGATCTCCGGCACCGCTTCACCCTCGTCCATCCTCGACACCCAGACCTCCACGCCCTTCAGCGGCGTCACCATCGCCGATGTCGATCCCTCGCAGTCCGTGACCGTCTCGGTCTCGCTCGACAACCCCGCCAAGGGCGCATTCACCCCCGCCAGCCTCACCGCCAGCGGCTTCGCCGATGCCGGCGGCGGCGTCTACACCTTCAGCGGCTCGGCCTCCGCGGCCACCACCGCCATCCGCGCCCTGGTCTTCACCCCCACCTTCAACCGCCTCCTGGGCGGCCAGTCGGAGACCACCACCTTCGCCGTCTCCGTGAACGACGGTGTCGCCACGCCCGTGAACGACAACGGCACCACGCAGGCGAGCACCGGCGTGAACGAGCTGCCCACCGCCACCACCGTGACGCCCTCGCTCGCGTCCATCCGCACCGGCCAGACCGTCACCTTCACCGCCACCGGCATCGCCGACACCGACGGCACCGTTCAGGCCGTGAAGTTCTACCGCGACTCCAACGCCAGCGGCACCCTCGACGACGCCGACGAACTCCTGGGCGCCGACACCAACGGCACCGACGGCTGGTCGTTCACGGCCACCGCCGCGAGCAACTGGGGTACGGGATCGCTCACCTTCTTCGCCGCCGCGTTGGACAACGACGGCGAGTACAGCCCCGCCCCCACCACCAGCGTCGCGGTGCAGACCAACACCGGCCCGCTGGTCGCGACCCTCAGCGGCTCGCTCAGTTCCGCCACCTACGGCCAGAGCGTCACCATGACCGCCACCGGCGTCTCGACCACCACCGGCACCATCCGCAAGGTCGAGTTCTACGTCGACACCAACGGCAACGGCGTCTGGGACTCGCGCGACAAGAAGCTCGGCACCGACTCCAGCGCCACCGGCGGCTACACCAACACCTTCAAGGTGCCCACCAACTGGGCCGTCGGCCCCCGCCTCATCTTCGCCCGCGCCGACGCCGGCCGCGGCTTCGGCAGCGCCGCCTCCTTCGCCTTTAACGTCGCCGCCAACACCGCCCCCACCGTCCCGGTCATCGGTTCCAGCGTCTCCACGCTCCCCACCAACCGCAAGGTCACCCTCTCCGCCCCCGGCGTCACAGACTCCGACGGCACCATCAAGTACGTCGAGTACTTCGCTGACTCCAACGGCAACGGCGTATTCGACGCCGCCGACAAGAAGATCTCCCGCGTCAGCAGCAGCAAGAACAACTGGGGCCTCAACGTCACCGTCAACCGCGCCTGGATCATCAGCGGGTCCGTCCGCTTCTTCGCCCGCGCCATCGACAACAACGCCGCCGTCGGCAGCGTCGTCTCTCTCCTCATCCCCGCGGCCTGAATCTCTACCGAGTGTGTGCAAGGCCGCCGGTCGCGCCCGTCGCGATCGGCGGTTTTTTCATGCCGTCGTCGGCCCGAACCTCGCCGTCTTCCTCGCCATCGCGTACCCCATCAGCCCCGCCCCGCACAGGATCATCCCCACGCTCAGCCACTGCCCGCGAGAGAGCCCCATGATCCGCTGCACCGCCAGGTGCGCATCCGGCAGCCGGTACAACTCCGTCAGAATCCGCAGCACCCCGTACACCATCAGGAACATCGCCGCGATCGTGCCCGCCCGCCGCTGGCCCCGCCACATCACCACCAGGATCAGCCCCAGCGCCAACCCCTCCGCCGCCGCCTGGTACAACTGCGACGGGTGCCGCGCGCTCAGCAACGGTGTCAACTGCTCGGCCACCTTCGCCGCCTCCGCCCTGGGCCCGCTCCGCAGCACATGCAGGGCGCGATCCAGCGCGCCCGCGTCGCCCTGGTTCGGCAGGCGGAACTGGCTCAGCAGTTTCGCCAGCCCCAACTCCTGCGGACGCGTGAGCGCCGGCGCCTGGTCGCTGAGCAGTTCCTGCGGATACCGCACCGACCACCACGGCCCCGGCTCGCCCGGCGCCGCCACGATCTTGCCCAGCAGTTCACCGTTCACGAAGTTCGCCAGCCGCCCGAAGAACAGCCCCGGCGTCGCCGCGTACGCCGTCAGGTCCATCACGTGCAGCATCGGCACCGCCCCCGTCCGCTTGCCGTCCGGTCCCTTCACGCCCCGCGCGATCACGTAGCACGCGATCGTCACCCCCACCATCCCGCCGTGGCTCGCCATCCCGCCCTTGTTGATCTGCAACAACCCCCACCACGGGAACGAGTCGCTGATCGTCACGAACAGCCGCGGCTCATAGAAAATCGCATACCCCAGCCGCCCGCCGATCACCACCCCCATGCACAGCGCCACCATCGCGTCCGTCAGCCGCTGCTCGCTCAGCGGCGTCACCCCGCGCCGCGACAGGTTCCGCAGCAGGAACCACGCCACCACGAACCCCGCGGCGTACGCGGTCCCATACCAGCGCAGCCCCCACCCGTTGCCCACCTCGATGATGAACGGAGACAGATCGTGCAGCCACGCCGCGAGCGTCGCCGGTACTACCGCTTGTGCCAGTGGAAGGGTCACGGCTGGGAGGGTAGAACCCGCCGACCCTGAAGAATCACCGCCACGCGAACCGCCCCGCCGCCTCCGACCAATCGTGCCCGAAGAAGCCCCCGCCCGTCACGCCCTCCGCGCCCTTGCCCGGCAGCGATGCGTCCAGCACGAGCAGATCCGGAATCCCCACGCCCGACAGGAAGTTCGCCGTGCGGAACGCCACGCGCATCCCCGGCATCCCCGTGCCCGCGATCACGCCCACCAGGTTCTGCCCCTCCCCCTCGCGCGGGAACGTGAAGTACACGCACGCCCCCTCGCCCGTGTGCTCCGTCGCCCCCAGCTTCCACGAACCCGGAGAAACCCGCACCGGGCAGTCCTTGCGGAGCACGCCCCACGCCTTATTCATGCCGTCATGCCCGTAGAGAATCACGTTGCAATCCTGCCGCGGCTTGGCCAGCCACTCCGCATCACTCACGAACGAAGCGCTCCCGTTGCCCCGCACCCACCACACCTCCGCGTCGAACCGGGCCTTGCCAAACGCCCACGCGTTCTCTTCCGGCGTCCCGCCCGTGCCGTACACCAGCACGAAGTTGCGGTTGAAAGCGTGCTTGAACGGCCCGGCCCGCGCGGGCCCCTTGACCGCCGCGTCGGGCACGCCCGACACCGACCACACGTCGTTGTTCTTTTCGAGATTGATCACGCCCCACGCATCAACCGACGCCACCGCCAGCGTCTGACCATCCATCACCACCGTCGTCTCCCCGCTCCCCACCAGCGCATCGGTGCGCAGGGCCAGGCGCCGCACGTTCTCCGTCGTGCCCGTGAACGCCCGCCGGTGCGGATCGGCCTGGATGTCGATCTTGGAAGCCCGCATCGATTCGTTCTGCGCCAGCACGCTCGCCCACGCGCACTGCGATGACACCGCCGGGTTCACCGTGACAAACTTCACTCGCCGCTCCTCCGCCCCCGCCGCCAGCCGGCGCGACGCGAACAGGTCGAAGAACTCCGGCCAGTCCACGCACAGGGCCCCGGGCTCCTGCCCCCCGCCCCACCAGTGCCCCGCGCCCGGTTGCTCGTGGTACACCGGCTCAACGCCGATCGCCTTGAGCGCATCGCGCATCGCGCGGGCCTCGCGCACGGGCACGTTGTCGTCCGCGTCGCCGTGCAGAATCGCCACGCCCTTGCCGCCGAAGTTCTCGATGAGTTTGGTCGTGTCGCTGGCGTTGCCCGCGTCGTAGAGCACGCCCTCCACCGGCCCCGCCGGTTCCTGCCGCGATCCCTGCTGATACGTCCAGAAGGAGCACCACCCCGCGCTCGGAGCCGCCGCCGCGAACACACCCGGATAGTGCGCCGCCAGTTGCCAGGTGCCGTGCCCACCCATCGAGTGCCCCGTCACGTAGATCCGAGACGGATCCTGGTTGATCACTTCCCCCGCCGCCGCGAGCGCCTCGAACGCGTCCACGCGTCCCCAGTCCTCCCAGTCAAACCCATACGGCCGCCGGTTGGTCGGGCACACGATCGCGCACCACTTCTTGGGCGCGTACGACCCCGCCTGCCCCCTGGCCTCCACGCTCGCCCCGTGCAGCGACAGCACCGTCGGCCACTGCCCCGGCTTGGACCGATCGAACCCGATGGGCGGCACGATCGAGCAGTACTGAACGCTCCCGTCGATACCGCTCCGATACGTGCGGGCGTGCGTCTGGTCCGCCCGACGCACCGCCAGCGAAAACTCGTGCGAGTCCGTCTTGGCCCCCGAATCCGGCACGATGGTCACCTTGAACGCGATCGTCTTCTCCGCCTTCGACGCGAGAATGCCCACCGGCGGGATCTCGAACGCCGTCTTGGTCGTCGTCAGCGGCCCGACGAAGAGGGGCGACTCGATCTCCGCGGGCGGCTCGCCCACGCTGCACACGATCCGGCCCGCCACCGCCCGCCGCGACGTGTTCAGCACCACGACCGCCCCCAGCAGCGGATCATTCTCCCCGGGAATCGCGTCCGGCAGCGTCGCGTCCGCCCCGTCGATCTGCACCGGCTTGGCGATGTCCGCCGCCGCCGAGAGCTTCGCCCGCAGCCCGCGCTGGCCCGTGAACAGGAACGTGTTCACCCCCTTGTTCAGCGCCACCGGCAACCGCACCTGCCCGGTCCCGTACGGATCGCCCGCCCGCGGCTCGCCGTTCACGAACACCATCCCGTGCCCCGATGCATCCAGCACTCGCACGCACGCCTCCGGCGAGTCGTACTCGATCCACAGATAGCCCGACCGGATCGCATCACCCGAGAACGTCCCACCGTCATCGGCGTCAATCTTCTTCCACGCCGCCGGCCCCTCCCCCACCACGTCGCCGTCCTTGGGCGAGATCTTCCCCGTGGCCACGATGGCCGCCTCGACCGGATCGGTCCGAACGACCGAACGGGAACTCTTCGTGACTCCCGACACCGACAGGCCGGAGCGCAGCTCAACCGGCTGGGCGATCACGACACACGCAACAGCAATGAAGATGCTCATCGGGATCACTGTACCGCCGCGACCGCATCCACGCCGGTCAGGCCAGCAACTCCGGCCGCACGTTGCCGAACACATCCGTCAGGCGATAGTCGCGCCCCTGGTGCCGGTAGGTGAGCGCGGTGTGGTCGATCCCCAGCAGGTGCAGCATCGTCGCGTGCAGATCGTGAACATCGATCGGCGTCTGCGTGATGTTGTACGAGAAGTCGTCCGTCTCACCCACCACCACGCCCGGCTTCACTCCGCCGCCCGCCATGAACAAGGAGAAACACCGGGGGTGATGATCCCGCCCGTAGTTGTCCGCCGTGAGCATCCCCTGGCTGTACACCGTCCGCCCGAACTCGCCGGCCCACAGAATCAGCGTGTCGTCCAGCATGCCCCGCTGCTTGAGGTCCGCGATGAGCGCGGCCTGCGGCTGGTCCACCGCCTTAGCCTGCAGCCGCATCTCCTTGGGCAGGTTGTTGTGGGCATCCCATCCCCGCATGTACAACTGAATGAACCGCACGCCCCGCTCCGCCAGCCGCCGCGCCAGCAGGCAGTTCGCCGCGAACGTTCCCGGAGTTCTCACATCCGGGCCGTACGACTCCAGCGTTTCGGGCCGCTCGTCGGAAAAATCCGTCAGTTGCGGCACCGACATCTGCATGCGGAACGCCATCTCGCTCTGCGCGATCCGCGCCTTGACCTCGGGATCAAGGCTCCGCTCGCCCTCGCGCTGGTTGAGTTGGTCCACCATGTCGAGCATGCGCCGGCGATCCGCGCGATCCACCCCCGCCGGGTCCTTGAGGAACAGCACCGGATCTCCCGCGCTCCGCAGTTTGCACCCCTGGTGCTCGCTGGGCAGGAACCCGCTCCCCCAGAACCTGGCCGAGAGCGCCTGCATGTTCCCGAATCCCTGCGTGATCAGCACCACGAACGCCGGCAGATCCTTGTTCTCGCTCCCCAGCCCGTAACTCATCCAACTGCCGAACGACGGACGCCCCGGCTGCTCACTGCCAGTCTGGAAGAACGTGATGCCCGGCTCGTGGTTGATCGCCGACGTGTGCATCGACCGCACGATGCACAGTTCCTTGGCCATCCGCGCCGTGTGCGGTATGAGTTCACTCAGGTACGCGCCCTCCGCGTTGTTCTCGTACCGATCGAACTTGAAGATGCTCGGCGCCACCGGGAACCGCTTCTGCCCGCTCGTCATCCCCGTCAGCCGCTGCCCCTGCCGGATCGAGTCCGGAAGCTCCTCATTGAACCTCTCGTGCAGCCGCGGCTTGTAATCAAACAAGTCCAACTGGCTCGGCGCCCCCTCCATGTGCATGTAGATCACACGCTTGGCCTTCGCCACACGCGCCGGCGCCACCGCCGGCGGCTCCCCCGCCGCCCGCCTCACCCCGCCACCCAGCAGCGACGCCAACGCCACCGACCCGATCCCCGCGCCAATAGTGCTCCCCGCGGCTCCGAAGAACCGGCGACGGGTCATGTTCAGTTGATACGCAGCGAGTGGATCCATGAAAAGAAACTCCGGATGCCGCCCGGATGATAGAGCCGCCCGCCCAACCGCACCCCGCCCCGACGGATTCTCCCGCACCAACCCTCTCAATGCTGGAAGCGCAACGCCAACCATCACCGATTCCCCGCCTTGACCTGATGCCCGATACGTATCCCCTGATGCCTTCCCCGAATGACCCCGCTCCAACTCGCCAACTCGCTCGAGTCGATCCACCGAGACATGGACGCCATCAACCCCCGCGTCCGCGAGCAGTTGGATATCGGCCCCTTCCGCCTGAGCATCAACTCCGAAAGCCGCGAGCAGTTCCCCTCCGCCAACCGCAACCGCGCCGAAGCGCTCCGGGGCATCCCGCCCACCCCCGAAGACCTCGACCACGTCATCGCCGCGTTCGCCGCCAGAGGCGTCCACCGCTTCTTCGCCTGGCTCGGGCCCGGCAGCGACACTCCCCAGGCCATCGCCACCCTCTCGCGCCGCAGCTTCAAGGAATGGCCCTACGTCGAATACCTCGCCCTCAGCCGCCCCGCCATCAACCCGCCCAAGCTGCCCCCGACCATCACCGTCCAACGCCTCACCCGCGGCCAGACCGTCGCCACCCACGCCCAGCTCACCGCGATCTTCGCCAACGAATCCTCCGCTTCCTTCTTCCTGGACAGCATCGAGTCCAAGGGCCACGAACACTTCGTCGCCCTCGACGGCGCCGACCCGATCGCCGCCGGCATGCTCTTCGTTCACAACACCATCGGCTACCTCGGCGGCGCAGGCACCCGCGAGAACGCCCGCCGCCGCGGCGGCCAGGCCGCCCTCATCGCCGCCCGCATCCAGCGCTGCCTCGACCTCAACTGCAACTGGTGCGCGAGCGAAACCAACACCGCCGTCGAAGGCTCTCTGCGCAATCTCCTCCGCGCCGGCTTCACCCGGACCTACGCCCGCCGCGCCTTCGTGTTTGAGTGAACCCCGCTCAGCCCGCCGCCGCGAACAACTTCGCCACCAGTTGCACCAGCCCCGGGTCCGACCGGAACGACTCCGCCACCGAAGCCGTCATCGCCGGCGTCGCCAGCGGACCGAACCGCTCGCGCGTCTCGGCCTCCACCACTTCCCGCATGATCGCATCCCGGTCCAGCCGCCGCGCCAGCCCGTCGCGGATCCGCCCCGCGATCGCGTTGAACCGCGTCTGCTCCACCGGCGCCACGCCCCCCGCCGCGCCGATCTCAAACGGCTTGGACACACCCGACGCCGGCGCCGCGGGCGTTGCCCCCGCGACATCCTGCGGCTTCGAAGCCCCCGTCGTGCGTCGGATCGGATCCATGCGGCAATGATACCCCCAACCGCCGGACCGCCGTCCGCGCCGCTTTCGGCCACCGCGGCTGCCCCTAAACTCCCCGCGTGACTTTCCGCATCGTCATCTTCCTCGCCCTCGCCCTGGTACTGGGAGTTCCCTTTGCCATGCGCCCCGCCGAAGAACGCGGGGCGCAGGTCTCTACCGCCAACACGCTGGTCGTCGTCACGCCCCACGTGCCCCAGATTCAGTTCGAGTTCGCCCGCGCCTTCGCCCGCTGGCACGAACGCCACTACCACGAACCCGCCCGCATCGACTGGCGCCAGCCCGGCGGCACCAGCGAGATCATCAAGCAGTTGGAAGCCCAGTACCTCGCCGCCGCCAAGGCCGGCCGTTTCGATTTCTCCAACCCCAAGAACCCCACCTGCCCCGCCGGCACCGTCGGCTACGACGCCATGCTCGGCGGCGGCACCTACGACCACGGCCGCCTCAAGACCGGCATCACCTTCAAGCCCGACACAGGCCAAGACGTCCGCATCCCCATGTCCATGCCCGCGGGCTTCACGCAGGAACAGCTCGACGCCTGGTACGGCAAGAACGAACTGGGCGCCTGCACCCTCTACGACCCCGAGCAATACTGGCTCGGCACCGCTCTCTCGGGCTTCGGCATCGTCTTCAACAAGCCCCTGCTCGCCCGACTCCACGTCAAGGAGCCCACCTCCTTCGAAGACCTCGCCAACCCCGCCCTCCGCGGCTGGGTCGTCTTCGCCGACCCCCGCCAGAGCGGCAGCATCGCCACCACTCTCGACGCCATCCTTTCTTTCTACGGCTGGGACAAGGGCTGGAAGCTCCTCCGCGAATCCTGCGCCAACGCCCGCTACTTCTCCAACTCCGCCCCCCGCCCCCCTATCGACGTCAGCCAAGGCGAAGCCGCCATCGGCCTCGCCATCGATTTCTACGGCCGCGGCCAGAGCCAGGCCGTCCTCGCCCCGCACCAGGACCCTTCCGAGAGCCGCGTCGGCTACATCGATCCCAAAGGCTCCGTATACATCGACGCCGACCCCATCTCGCTCCTGCGAGGCGGCCCCAACCCCGCCCTCGCCAAGCGCTTCGCCGAGTTCTGCCTCACCGACGAGGCCCAGGCCCTCTGGCAGTTCCCCGCCGCCACTGATCCCCGAGGCAGCACCAACCCCAAAGGCGAATCCGGCGAGCCCCTGGGCCCCGAACGCAACAACCTCCGCCGCATGCCCGCCCGCCGCGCCATGTACGAGAAGTACCGCCAGCACTTCATCGATCAGGCCGACCCCTTCGAGCTCGCCAGCAAGACCAAGCCCGCAGGCTGGCGCGGCACCATCGGCATCATGATGGGCGCCTTCGCCATCGACGTGCAGGAAGACATGCAACACGCCTGGGCCGCCCTCCTGGCCGCCCGCGCCAACCCCAACTTCCCCAAAGACACGCTCGCCCGCATGGAATCCCTCTTCTACTCCTGGCCCACCACCACGCTCGCCGACGGCAAACAGCTCCCCTTCACCCCTGAAAACGTCAAAGCCATCGCCGCCGCATGGAAAGACCCCATGTTCAAGGCCCGATGCGAAATCCAATACACCGAGTTCTTCCGCGCTCAATACCGCGCCGTCACTGCCCTCGCCAAGTCCAACTGACCACGCTCCGCCTCGCCGCTCCTCCCCCATGTCCCTCACCCGCCAACTCATCCTCGACCAGTGCCGCCAGTTCCACGAAGCCAAGGAACCCGCCGCCTTCATCCCCGGCGAGACCTACATCCCCGTCACCGGCAAGGTGCTCGACGCCGACGACCTGGTCCACCTCGTCGACGCCAGCCTCGACATGTGGCTCACCATGGGCCGCTTCGGCGACCAGTTCGAGGAGCAGGTCGCCAAGGTCTTCGGCACCCGCCACGCCCGCCTCACCGTCTCCGGCTCCGCCGCCAACCTGCTGGCCTTCTCCGCGCTCACCAGCCCCATGATCGGCGAGAAGTTCGACAAGCCCCGCCTCCAGCCCGGCGATGAAGTCCTCACCGTCGCCGCGGGCTTCCCCACTACCGTCGCCCCGATCGTCCAGAACGGCTGCGTCCCCGTCTTTGTCGACGTCGACATCGCCACCCACAACGTCGATACCGACGCCCTCGCCGCCGCCGTCACGCCCCGCACCCGCGCCGTGATGATCGCCCACAGCCTGGGCAACCCCTTCAATCTCGCCGCCGTCACCGCCCTCTGCAAACAGCACAAGCTCTGGCTCATCGAGGACTGCTGCGACGCCTTCGGCGCCACGTACAACAACCAGAACATCGGCACCTTCGGCGACCTCGCCACTCTCTCCTTCTACCCCGCCCACCACATCACCATGGGCGAGGGCGGCGCGGTCATGATGAACCACGGCGGCCTCAAGCGCATCGTCGAGAGCCTCCGCGACTGGGGCCGCGACTGTTGGTGCGCCCCCGGCAAAGACAACACCTGCGGCAAGCGCTTCGACTGGCAACTCGGCGACCTGCCCGAAGGCTACGACCACAAGTACATCTACTCGCACTTGGGCTACAACCTCAAAGTCAGCGACATGCAGGCCGCCATCGGCCTCAGCCAGCTCAAGAAGCTCCCCGGTTTCGTCGCCAAACGCCGCGAGAACTTCGACCTCCTGACCGCCGCCTTCCGCGCCGCCGGCATGGAGAAGTACTTCATCCTCCCCAAGGCCACCCCCAACAGCAACCCCAGTTGGTTCGGTTATCTCATGACCCTCCGCGAAGGCGCTCCCTTCACCCGCCGCGGCGTCGTCCGCTTCCTCGAAGGCCGCAAGATCGGCACGCGACTCCTCTTCGCCGGCAACCTCACCCGCCAACCCGCATTCAAGGGCGTCAACTTCCGCGTCCACGGCTCTCTCACCCACACCGACAAGATCATGAACGACGCCTTCTGGATCGGCGTCTGGCCCGGCATCGACGCCCCCCGCCGCGATTACATCGTGAACACGTTCCGCGCGCTGCTCAACGATCCGTCCCTCGCACCCTGACCTCCCCGCGGCACACCGGCACACCCCGCCCCGGCCAACATCTTCACGCCCCTGTAGAATCGCCGCACGCATGCCCGCACCCGCCCCGCAGCGCCTCGCCTCGCTCGACGCCTTCCGAGGCCTGGTCATCGTCGTCATGTTCCTGGTCAACGTCGGCGGAACCGACCCCGCCTTCCCCTACTGGTTCCCCCACCGCGGCTGGAACAACGGGGCCATGGGCAACAGGCTCGCCGACTTTGTCTTCCCCTGCTTCCTCTTCATCGTCGGCGCCGCCGTCCCCCTCTCACTGAGCGCCGGCCGCGGCAAGGGCGTCCCCTTCTGGCGCCGCGCCCTCTCCGCCCTGCGCCGAGGCGTCACCATCTACCTGCTCGGCACCGTCATCTGGTGCGCCACCATCGCCTACGACAAGCCCATCACCGCCCAGGTGCTGCTGCACTGGGACATTCTCCCCCTCATCGGCTTCTCGTACTTCCTCACCGTCCTGCTCTGCCACACGCCGCGCTGGGCCCGCATCGCCTTCGTCGTCGCCGTGCTCGTCTTCAAGTGGGCCATCCTCACCCAGATCCCTCTCCCCGGCGCCAACGCCGTCGTCTGGACCGAGCACGACTCGTACCAGAACCACCTCCGCGCATTGCTGGGCTGGTGGGGCGTCGCGCTCACACAAGGGCTCGCCACCACCGCCACCACCGTGCTGGGCGCGCTCGCCACCGACCTCATCCGCACCGAATCCATCACCCCGCCCCGCCGCGCCGCCCTGCTCGCCGCCCGCGGCGGCGCATTGATCGCCGCCTCGTTCCTCTGGCACCGCTTCGGCGGCATGCCCTACAGCAAGGACTTCTTCACCGCTTCCTACGTTCTGGTCATGGCGGGCACCGGCTGCGTCTGCCTCGCGTTCATGTACTACCTCATGGACGTCACCGGCCGCGCCCGTTTCTCCTTCCTGCGCATCTACGGCTCCAACGCCATCGCCGCGTACTTCCTCGCCGAGTTCATGTGGAAGACCGTCTTCACGCGCTGGAAACTCGTGACGCCCACCGGCGACTCCTCCGTCTTCATCGCGTCCTTCAAGGCCTGGGTCGCCTGGGCCCTGGGCTCGGCCAACGCCGGCGCGTGGGGCACCGTCGCCCTCTACATCCTGTTCTACTGGCTCATCTGCTACGCGCTCTACCGCAAGGGCTGGTTCGTCAAGGTCTGACCGCTCACCCCCCACGGAACGCCGACTCCGCCACGTCAATCGCCCGCGCCAGCGCCGCGGCTTTGTTCACCGTCTCCTGGTACTCATCCTCCGCCTTGGAATCCGCCACGATCCCCCCCGCCGCCTGCAGGTGATACGTCCACACCCGCCCCTCCCGCATCGCGAAAGGCACCACCATCGTCCGCAGCGCCAGCGCGATATCCATCTGCCCGTCAAGCCCCACGTAGCCGATGCCGCCCCCATAAGGCCCCCGCCGGATCGGCTCCAACTCATCGATGATCTGCATCGCCCGGATCTTGGGCGCCCCGCTGATCGTCCCCACCGGCAGCGCCGCCCGCAGCGCATCCCAGCAATCCAGCCCCTGGCGAAGCGCCCCCGTCACCGTGCTGCTGATGTGCATCACGTGGCTGTACCGCTCGATCGTCATCACCGCCGGCAACGCCACGCTCCCCGGCCTGGCCACCACGCCCACGTCGTTGCGCCCCAGGTCCACCAGCATGATGTGCTCGGCACGCTCCTTTTCATCCGCCAGCAGTTCTCGCTCCAGCGCCAGGTCCTCCTGCGCCGTCGCCCCGCGACGCCGCGTGCCCGCCAGCGGCCGGTTCGTCAGCACCCGCTCCCCGCCCTCCGCCAGCGCCACGCGGCACAGAATCTCCGGGCTGCTCGCCGCCAGCACGCTCCCCTCGCACTGCATGTACACCATGTACGGACTCGGGTTCACCGCCCGCAGCGCCCGGTACACATCAAACGGGTCCGCCTCGCTCCGGCGCTCGAACCGCTGCCCCAGCACCACCTGGAAGATGTCCCCCGCCCGGATGTACTCCTTGGCCTTCGCGAGCATCCGCGCATGCTCCTCGCGCGTCATGTTGCTCGGCAGCGCCCGGGCCGGCCCCGCCTCCTGCACCAGCAGCCCGCTCGGCAGCGGCTTGCTGTGCTTCTCGATGCGCGCCAGCAGAACCCGCAGCTCCCCCACCACCTCGTCGTACACCGCGCCCGCATCATCGTCCGGCCCCACGAACGCCAGCTTCACGATGAACACAACCTTGTCGACGTGGTCGAACGCGATCACACCGTCGTAGAAGCCAAGGTGCAGGTCCGGCAGGCGCCGATCGTCCCGCGGCGCGTGCGAGAACGCGAGTTTGTCCGGCTCCGCGTACCGCACGCTGTCGTACGCCGCGTACCCGAACCAGCCGCCCAGCACGCACGCGGGCAGTTCGTCCTTGCTCCCCCGCTTCGCCGGTCTCACCAGCCGCAGGTGCGCCACCCGATGCCGCAGCACCTCGAACGGGTCCGCCGTGTCGATCGGCGTCGCCTGCGCTGTGGGCGAATCATCCCGGTGCAGCCGCACCTCGATCGACACCGGCCCCCGCGCGATCACTTCCTCCGTCGGGTGCGCACCCAGAATCGAATACCGCCCCTGCCGCTCGCCACCTTCCACCGACTCCAGCAGAAACGACGGCGCCTCCCGCTCGTCGGGCGCCACAAGCCGCCGGTACGCCAGCACCGGCGTCAACTGATCCGACAGCAACCGCAGCGACACCGGCACCGCCAGCACGCCCCGCGGCGTGCGGGACCGCTCCGCAGCGATCAAGTCTGCAAACTCTTCCCGGCTCAGGTTCGGCATAGACGATGAGGGTAGAGCAACGCACGCGCCCGCGGATCGCGTACATCAACGTTCCTCGCCGCTAATTCGCGGCGCTCGCAGTTCAACGCTCGCCCGCGTTCACTCCGCCAGACTCTTTAAGAACCCCGTCAGCCTCCCCATCGTCGGGCTCTGCGCATCCCGCACGTACGCCCCGCTCACGGCGCACGCCGTCGCCAGGCACTGCTCCAGCGCCAACCCGTGAACCTGCGCAAACGCGAACCCCGCGTTGAAGTGGTCCCCCGCCCCCGTCGACAACTTCGGTGTCGGCGTGAACGGCCCGTCGAACCACGCGGCGTGCCCCGCCGAATCCGCCGCGCCCGCGCCCTCGCGCGGATGGATCACCACGCAGTCCACGCCCAACTTGGCGCGGATCGCCGCCGCCGCCCGTGTCACCGCCTCCGACTGCGTCGCATCCTGGTGGTACGCGCTCACGCCCACCACCGCCGCCAGCCGCTGCGATTCCGCCAGATTCAGCCCCAGCGTGATCGAGATCCCCGGCTGTTCCTCCAACTCCGCCAGCGTCTTCATCGCCCCCGCAATGTCCCCGTCGCTGCGCTTCGCCGGGTCGGAGAGATCGATGAACACGCGGCGGGACGCCTTGGAGAGTCTGGGCAGCACGTCGCGCATCATCCCCCGCCAGATCCCCTCCACCCCGCCCAACAGCGACCAGTTCACGATCCCCACCAGCCGCGCTTCATCGAACATCGCTACCAGCCGATCCATCCCCACCTTCGCCACCACCGCCTCCCACGTCGCCTTCTGAACCGCCGCCGTGTTGTTGAACATCAACTTCCCGTCGTCAAACTCCAGGCAGTGCGTGTAAGACGGCGGGCAGATCGGCACCACCTCGCGGCAGCGCGCCGCGAACGGCTTGAACACCGGATGCACACCCCCCGAATCATCCGCCACCGCGCCGATGTACGTCGTCGGCATTCCCAGCATCGCCGTCGCCCCGCCCATCAGCGGGCCGTTGCCCCCGAACCGCTCCTCGATCAGCACCTGCTCGATGTTCGTGCTCTTCCCGCTCGCCGCCGCGCACCGCGCCGCGAACGCCACGATCGTCGAAAGGCGCGTGTACCCCCGCGGCCCCATGTCGTGCCGCGTGTCCACCATGTGAATGATCGAATCAATGAACCCGTCAAAGCCGATCAGGGCCGAAAGTGGTGCGCGAACTGACTCGAGAGCCGCCGCGGCCGCGGCCGCCGGATGAGAACGGGTAGGGTTCATGTTCCCAGATTGAAGGTACGCTCCGCCACGAAGGGCGCCGGCCACGCGAGAAATCGCGTCACCCGCCGATCATCACCATCGGGCACCCCAAGACGATCGTCCCCCCGTGCGCGCACGAATCACCCATGCGTGCCGCGGGCATCCCGCCGATCATCACCGTCGCCGACCCCTTGATGATCGAGTCCGGTGGACCCACGCACGTGCACATCCCGCCCACCACCGCCGCGGGCATCCCGCCGATCAACACCGTCGGCACACCCGGAGGCAGGATCGGCCCGCCGACGTGCGGCACCACTCCCGTCACCATCGGGCACACGTGCATATCTCCGGCTCTGGCGGCTGGGGGCATGATGCAAGAGTATCGGTTCCCCCCACTTCAGCGTTGCACCCCGCCGCGCGCACAAACGTCGCACGCCCAAACAAAAAGTGTACTTTTCTCCCAGCTCGAGCGTACCTCCCAATCGCCCTTGCCCCCGCCGAGATTGAGCGATGGCTCGGCGACGCAATGCCCCCGGTCCAGCGCAGCAATCACGAGCCGCCGCACAAAAGTTCCGATGACTCACCTTCCCGTGCCCCCACACACACCACCAAAAGTTCATCGCACCCATTCCAAGGCAATCCGCCTCCAACCCCTTTCCACAGGCAATTTCTGCACATCCGGCGACGCCAAGAATTCGCTTCGCACCACCAAAACTTCATCGCACCTCCTACCGAATCGCCGGCCGCAAAGCACTTCACCACATAGGTCCCAATAACTCAGATCTCCACCCCCTCACCCGCCACCAAAAGTTCATCGCACCCACCCCAAGCCAATCCACCTTCAGCCCCATTCCACAGGCACCTTGTGAACCCCCACGACCACACAGGCCCGCCGCTCATCACCAAAACTTCATCGCACTCTTCCAGATCCAGTCTCCCTGAAGCTCGGTCACCAAGCCCCCCGCCAAGCCTCACCATTCCCCAGAGTCCTCCGCGAACTCCACCAAAACTTCATCGCACCACATGCAGCCCTCCCGAATCCCCCGTTCCGCGCCGCCCACTCACTCCGGTAGCCGCCCCTCGGCGGGCGCGCCAACTGCGCCCCGATCCCCTTCGGTTGCACGCGTGACGCAACGCCCCTACGGTGAGTCAGATACTTGCGTACAGCGACCGATCGGGTGGTCCAACCGGAGATTCACTGAGCATGGCAGACTACGAGGTCAAGCAAGGCGACTCGATCGCAAGCCTCGCCAAGGCCAAGGACATCCCCAGCGCGGAAGTGTGGAAGGACGGCGCGAATGTCAAGGCCCTCGCCACCACCCCCAAGCGGACCGACCCGAACCTGCTCTACCCCGGTGACGTCGTCAATGTCCCGGACAACACGGTCAAGTCCGATTCCGGTGCCGCGACTTCCAAGAAGCACGATTACCAGATCGGCTCCGAGTACATCACCATCGAGGTCCGCCTCTTGGACGGCGACCACAAGCCCCACAAGAGCAAGAAGGTCGAAGTCAAGGTCGACGGCACCGCCACCACCACCGCCGGCCCCACCAACAAGTGCAGCGGCACCACCGACGGCGACGGCCTGGTCAAGATCGAAAAGGTGATGCCCGACGCCAAGAAGGTGGAACTCGCCTACACCGGCCGCACCGTCGAACTCCAGATCGGCTGGCTCGACCCGGTGGACACCAAGTCGGGCGCCATCGGCCGCCTGCAGAACCTGGGCTATCTCAAGAAGGAACTCACCGCCGACATCCTCGACATCCCCGACGATGACGCGGACTACGTGGCGGCGATCAAGAGCTTCCAGGCCCAGTACGTCTACACCACCGAAGGCGACAAGGCCAAGATCGACGGTCGCTTGTCCAAGGACGTCACCGACAAACTCAAGACGGTTCACGGCTGCTGACGGAGAGTTGAATGGCCCGGCGCATCGCACCCAACCTACGCAACACGCTCGCGGACCCCGCCGAGTACGAACTCCGGCTCTTCTACCGGGGCCACGAATCCCTCGCCAAGGGCGCCGCCGCGCCCGCCGACGATCCCAACGACAAGCGGCCCAAGCTCGCCAGCGACAACAGCCGCCACGGCCCCGTCCAATACGACGACAACTACAAATGCCTGTGGTGGCTCGACGAGTTCGACCACAAGGAAAAGGCCGACCAGCAGGCCGCAGCGCACCAGGCCGCCAAGAACGATGCGACGGTCAAGAAAGCCGAACTCCAGGACGCCCAGGACAAGATCCCGCCACTCAAAAGCGCTTGGGAGAACGCCAAGTCCGCCCGCGAAGCCGAAGAGAACAAGCTCCCCCCATTGAAGCAGAAGTGGGACGAGGAAAAGGCCGCGTGGGAGAACGCCCAGGACACCGTCTCCCGTGAAAAGGCCGAACTCAAACGCCTCGAGGACGATCTCGCCGACGCCAAGCTGAGGGCCGGCGCCGCGCCCCAGGCCGTCGCCGATGCCAAGCAGAAACTCGCGGCGGACAAATCCGAGCTCGCACGCCTGGAGGGCGAGGTCAAGCAGGCCGAGCAGCAGCTCACCCGCGACCGCGACGCCGCGACCAAGGCCAGCATGGAGCGTCAGGCCGCTTCCGCCCAGGCCGACTCGTGCTACAAGCGGATCACCGCCGGCGGCCGCACCCCCACCCCCAGCGAGTACGGCGAGTTCGCGAACCTCGAGCAGAAGTTCGTCGAGAAGAAGCGCGAAGCCGCCGAAGCGGAGGCCGTCGCCAAGGCCAGCACCGAAGCCCTCGCCGCCAAGAAGTCCGAACGCGACGACGCCAAGAGCACCGTGTCCGACTCCGAGCAGGCCGTCAAGGACCGCGAGAAGGAAAAGCAGGACCTGGACAAGGAAGTGTCCGACAAGACCGGCAAGATCAACCCCCAGAAGAAGAAGGTCACCGACGCCGAGGCGGCCGTGCAACCCGCCAAGGACAAGCACGACGCCGCCGAGAAGAAGCACGCCGACCAACTGCGTGAAATCGACTCCAAGAAGGCCGACGAGGACGAGAAGAAAAAGAAATACGACGACGCCGTCGCGGAACGCGACAAGAAGAAGGACGCCTCGACCAAGGCCGACGAGCTCGAGGCCTCCACCACCGACGATGCCATCGCCGCCGCCGAGGAAAAGCGCAGTTGGGACGATTCCCAGGGCGCCACCACGGCGCGCCGCAAAGCCAACACCGACGACGCCGCGGCTACTTCCGCGGAATCTACCGCGACCAGCAAGGACAAGACCGCCACCGACAAGGAAAAGGAAGCCACCGACGCCGAAGCCGCGGCCCAGCAGGCCGAGAGCGAAGCCGCGTCGCTCGCGGACGGCCCCGTCAAGACCCAGAAGACCGACGACGCCAAGAAGCTCAGAAAAACCGCCACCGACAAGCGCAAGGAAGCCACCGACGCCCGCAAGGAGGCCGACGACGCCAAGAACGACGCGACCGCCAAGCGCAGCACCGCCACCGCTTCGGCAACCGCGTCAAACAAGGCCGAGAAGCAGTCCTGCAACGAGCCCGAACCCGTCAAGATCAACACCGAGATCCTGCCCGCCGCGAAAAACAAGAAATACCGCGTGCTGATCACCGACAACCACGCCGGACGCAACGGCGACAGCTTCTCCGCCTCCAAGCCCGCCGCGTACACGGCCCACGCCTGGATGAAGCACGTGGTCCCGGCGATCCCCTTCGAGGTTGAACTCCGCAAGAAGGCAGACGGCAAGTGCCTGGCCTTCGGCGCCAACGACGTCCGGGTGGTCTGGCGCATCATCGATCCGCCGGAGAACCTGGACATCGTCGACCTCTTCCAGGGAGCCGCCAAGCCCAAGACCTGGCTCACCCGGTTCTTCAAGGACGCCGCCGAAGGCTACTCGAACAAGACGCTCGATCCCGAATCACGCAACGACAACTGCGAGGAACGATTCGGCGGCCTGCGCACCGACGGCGGTCAGGTCTTCGCCACCAAGGCGTTCAAGAAGTACCCATTCAACACCGGTGGCCCGGTGGCGATCGACGCCGCGCCCGCGGGCGGCGGACTGGGCGTCACGCCCGTCGCCGGCGGCACCGACAGCGACAACAACCTGGTCGGGCTCTCCCGCCTGTTCTTCTGCCCCAAGCCCATCGGCGGCGACAACTACCAGTTCCGCATCTCGCTGATCGACGCCGAGGACAAGCCGGTGAAGTTCCGCGACGGCGAGGGCAAGCTCGTCGAGTACATCGACACGGGCATATTCACCGTCTGGCGCCGCACCGTGCTCGACATCGTCGCGACCTTCGCGAGCGTCGACCAGGCCTGCATCAAGTGGAACGACGTCCGCAAGAGCTACCTCCCCGCGTTCACCGAGATCGTCGGGCCCGTGTACGTGCGTGCCTTCTCCGAAGCGGAGTGGAAGACCACCGTCAAGGACTACTTCACCAACTACGCGGGCAACATCGGCGGCATCAACGCCGCCGTTCCGCTCGATGAAGTCAACGGCACCGGCGGCAAGCGCGACGCATATACCCAGTACAACCTGTACCTGCTGCCCAACTACGACGCGCTCCTCCCCGTCGTGCACCCGGGCAATGTGGGCTATGCCAGTCAGAAATCTTCTTATTCTCGCTACCCCGGCACCTCCCCCGGCGACGCCGACAACGTCAAGTACGACATCCTCGCCGACGGCACGCGAACCAACCTCTTCAGCAACTTCAAGATGGAGACCCGCTGGACCCACATCCAGGGTCTCGCACGCAAGTTCCTTGATCAGACCTACACGGAACTCAAACGGGACAACCCCCGCGCCGCCGCCTCCGGCACCACACCCGCCGGCATCGACCAGTTGGACTCGCTCCCGGGACTCGCAGCCTTCCTCGCCAAGTGCCCCGCCGAAGTCACGGACGTGCTCGGCGAGTACATCTGGGAACGCGAGTTCCAGTTCGTAGAACGCGGAGACGTCACCGAGACATTCGCCCACGAGTTCGGACACGCCGTCTTCCTGGCGCACTCGTGGACCCGTTTCGGAAATGTCGGCGCCACCGGCTATACACACAAGGTCGAGGGTGATTACCAGTGCATCCACCACGACCAGGCCGACTCCATCCCCTGCATCATGGCGTATGAGAACCGCAAGGTCTGGCGCCAGGAAGGCACCCACCCCACCGTCGAGCGTGCCGAAGCCAACCCGGTCATCTGGCACTTCTGCGCGGTCTGCCTGCTCAAACTGCGCTTCTGGGATCTGGACCCCATGCTCGCCCGCACCGACATCCTCGACTGGATCATGGAGGGCCTGGGCCCCACCGCCGGAACGCCCATCGAGATCCTCAAGAACACCCTCGCTCCCCTCGCCGCGGCAGCGCCCTACGACGCGATCGCCAAGAGCGGCAACCTCATGCTCTACCTGACCGGGCAGGCCGAACCCACCGTCAACAACAGCGGCCGCACGCTCCGCAAGCTGCTGAACCACGAGGCCGCACGCCGCCTCTCTCGGCTCACGTTCGACATCACCACCGGTCTGGGAACAATCGCCAACAAGGGCGCGAACCTGGGTGCCGTCGTTGGCCTGGGCGACACGGCCACGGTCAACCGCGTCATTGACCTGAAAGTCACCTGCCTCGCCGACACCGCGCCGGTCCCCACACCCACCGCCAGCGGTCACGCGTTCGGCTCCACCGCCAAGCTCCAAGTCAATAACACCTGAGGAACGCCGCCGTGGCCGAACTGACTCTCACCCTCTCCATCTCCTCTCCCCGCGTGCTGCGTGGGCAGTCCGCCCCCTTCACCCTGACACTCAAGAACGTCGGCGGCGCACCGGAAACCGTCGACATGATGTCGTTCCGAAACAACAACGTCATCCTCCGCGCTGTCGACAAGTCCGGCAAGGAATACGCCGGTAGCGCCCAGCGCCTCAACAAGATCGCCACCGGCCACGACCCGCACAACCGCGAACCCGCCACCATCACGCTCAAGCCCGGCGACACCCACGTGAGCGACGGTGACTTCCTCGCGTACATGGGCGAACTGCCCGTCGGCACCTACTCCGTCACCGCGTCGTATACCGCGTCGCCGTTCGCCCAGGCCGATTCCGCGCCCGTCGAGTTCAAGATCGAGGACATGCGTCCCCTGTGGCTCGGCAAGGGCCCCGAGGGATTCCGCTCCGCGTGGGCCCCGCGCCGTCTCGCCTGGCTTCACGCCCCGGCCGAGACCGGCGACGCGATTCTCTACCTGCTTTCTCTCGACGCGGCCAACCCTCTCCAGGCCGAATCCAATCGCCCCCTCGCGCCCATTCCCCGCGACGCTCGGCCGCTCCTCTCGGGCTTCTCGCCGGAGGTGCCGGTGCGCACCCACGCGATCTACCGATGGGGCGAAGGGCCCGTGCGGATCATCTCGCTCGGCGACCGCGGCGAGCCCACGCTCACAGAAGCCCCGCTCGCAAACCCTTCGCTCCGGCCCATGGGGCCTCCCCTCTGCACCGGTGCATCTTCGTTCGTATTCGTTGCCGCTTCCGCGTCGGGCTCCTCCGCGGCCCTCGTGACCGTCTCGGGCGGCAAGCCCAGCCTCGTGGAGTTCGAGCCCCGCCCGGCGTTCAACGCCGCGGCGTGCGTGCACTGGTCGCCAGACGAGAAGGTTCAGATTCTCTGGCACGATCCCGCTACTTCAACAGTCTGGTACCTCGAAGCCCCGCTCCTGACCGAGAAGGTCCCGGCCCCGCGCAAACTGCTCTCCGCGCCCGGCCCCGTCAAGCATCTGCGTCTCGACCGCCGCACCATCGACGGCTCAACCAGGATCGTGGCCACCGTGCTATGCGCTTCGCTTGTGTCCGACGAGTGGCACCGTCTCAGCATCAACACCGCCGACGGCTCGGAACTGAACCGGACTTCATGGACATTCAAGGGCGCAAGCCGCTACGGCGTGATCGATTCCTCGATGCACGACAACGGCGACACAGCCTACCTGTTCTGCGACCTCATCGGCCAGATCCACTATTGCCCGCCCGACGCATCGCGGCTCTCACCCCAGACCGCCGAATACGCTCGCCCGCTCACCGCCGACCGGTGCCCGGTGCTGCTCTGCAACAAGCCCGACGCGTCCAAACCGGCCTTCTTCCTCGCCTACCTGCGAGAAGGCAACCAGATCGAACGCAAGAAAGTCGATTGACCCGTCACCCCACGTCCCGCTTCTGGAACAGCAGCACCGCCACGCTCAGGAACACACCCACCTGCGCCAGCGAATACGCCACCGCCGTCGCGAAGTACTGGAACGAGACCGGCCGATTCTGCGAGATCGCGTCCAGCAGCCAGTAGTACTGCAGGTTCGGCAACGCCCCCCACGCCGCCAGCGCCCCCGGATTGATCCGGGTGTACTCGGCGAACACGTAATCCCCCGGCTCCGGAGCCCGGTACACCGGCAAGGTCTTTTCGTTGGCCCCGATGTTGCGGATCTTCAACTTCTTGTACGGCGGCTGCCCCTCCGACACCACCACCGCCGGCGCCACCCCCGGCGCCGTGATCGCCTTGATGCTCGACGCGTCACCGGTGAACGAGACGTACTTCTCGCGCCCCATCATCGGATACCCGTTGGGGCTGGGGCTGTAGTAGAACGCCGTCCCCGGCGGCATCGGCCGCGGCGGGTTCTCGAACTCCACCGTGTACGAGTTCTCCGGCGAGTCAAACGGCGCCTTGGTCGGATCGTCCGGCTTCGCGGCGATCAGCATCCCCACCAACTGATTGCGGAACACATGCCGCCCGATCAGGTAGTTGTTCAGCAGCGACGCCACGAACACGCCGAAGCAAACGACGATCGTCATGACCTGCCCGAGCCTCGTCGACGCCGCCGTCGCCACGCTGCTCAGCACCATCACCGCGAGCGTCAGGCAGATGCACGCCATCGTGATCTGCGGCTTAAAGTCAATCGCGGGGCTCTGCACCCCCCACTTCTTGCTGATCAGCAGCACGCCCGCGTACCCCAGCAGCGACGCGGGCACCAGCATCAGCATCGCCGTCTGCGGGAAGTTCCAGCCATAGAAGAAGTTGCACCACCCCGCCAGCAGCAGCGAGATCGCCGCACCGCCCAGAGCGAACATCAGCACCGGCCCGTCCAGTTCGTCCGAAGCCGTGCTCATCACCCCGTGGCGGATGCAGAAGAGCAGATACACCAGCATCACGACCATCGCCGAGAGAATGGCCCCCGACACGCCCAGGAACTTGCCGAACACCAGCGTCGGCCGTGCCACCGGCTTGCTGATGATGGTGAGGACCGTCTTGTTCTCGATTTCGCGGCTCATGACCGCCGTCGCCAGGAAACCCGCCAGCAGCGTGCCGAATACGAACACCGTCGCCAAGCCGATGTCCAACAAGAGTTTGTTGTCGCCGATCACCTCGCTGGTCTCTTCCTGACCCATCGCGAAGCCCGTGCTCCAGGTGTTGAAGATCTGCAGAAGTCCGGAGGCCAGCACCATCAGCAGCAGCACCGGTTGGCGCACGGCCTCGATGAAGGTCGTTCGGGCGATGGTCAGAGTCTGGACAATCATGAGGCGGGTGCGGAAACGGAATCGGTCGGTGGTTGGACGGGTGGCGAACGCCCCTCGGCGGCGAGCGTAATCGTTCGCCCCGCGGGACAATCTCCGCGGAGAGGGACGAACATAGGTCAATCCCGGACGTACATCAATGCGTTTCGGTATGTAGGGCCTTCGCGCCCTGGTTGGGAATCAGACAATATTGCGTCGGAGATCGGTGCCGAGCGGATGACCGGGCCTCTCGGGTGGACACAGGGCACTCCACCGGCGACAATACGGCCCTCACGGGGGGGAGAGTTCGTGCCGGAGCTTCGGAAGCGCCGGAAACTTTGCCCCGGAACTTCCGCCCGTCCCAGACCCCTGCCGTTCTGGCGCGGGTCCGCCGGTATAGATTGAACCTCGGCCAACGGGCCGCCAATGCCCCACACGCGGGCGCGTCGCGGCATCGGCCGCGGAATGATTGAAAACCGCCCAAATTCGGGCCCAACAGGTTGGGTGCATGAAAGCAGACTACATCACCTACAGGCAAGCGACGCGGGTGAGCATCGGCGGCATCGTGCTGCAGACGCTTCTCGCCTCCGGCCTGCTCATCCACGGCATCCTCGGCAACGACCACACGTCGGTGACCGGCTCGGCGTTCGCCGCGGCGGGCATACTCGCCTGGCTCTGCCTCGCGATCGTCTTCGATCAGCACCGCCGCGAACGCATCGAAGCGATGGAAACCGAGGCGCTGGCCACATCCCCCACTGCGGGGACATCGGTGTTCACCGCCGGTTCCGACGAGTTCCGTCCGGCGGCCCGGCGGCTCGCAGGTTTGCACAAGTATTTCGTCCCCATCGTGTCGATCGTCATCGGTCTGATGTTGGTGGGTGCGGGCGTGCTGAGATTCGTCAGCGCTCGCGGCCGCGTGGCACCGGAAGATTTTTCCGCGCCCACCCGCGAGGGCTGGGGTCTTGGTCTGGGACTCACCATCGCGGTCCTCGGATTCACGTTCGCTCGCTACGTCGCGGGATTGGCCAAGCAGCCCGCGTGGGCTCACCTCCGCGGCGGCGCGGCGTTCGCCATCGGCACCTCGCTCATCGGTCTGGCCATGGGCGTGGCCAACTTTGTCGATCTCGTCGGCCCCCCCGCCCCCCTTCGGTATCTGCAGGTGGTGGTCCCGGGCTTCCTCGTGCTGATCGGCGTTGAAGTCTTCCTGCACTTTGTTCTGGGCGTCTACCGCCCCCGCAAGGCCGGTGAGCTGCCGCACCCGGCGTTCGACTCCCGCCTGCTCGGCCTGCTCTCGACGCCGGACCGCATCGCCCAATCCATCAGCGATGCGATCAACTACCAGTTGGGCTTCGACGTCACCGGCGGCTGGTTCTACCAGTTGCTCAGCAAGGCGATCACTCCGCTCGTCATTCTGGGCCTGGCGATCGTCTGGATGCTCTCGTGCGTCGCCGTCATCAAGCCGCACCAGCGCGGCATCCTGCTGCGGTTCGGCGCCGTGACTCGTGCGGACCTAGCCCCGGGCTGGCACTTCAAACTTCCCTGGCCCATCGATTCGGTTTACATCCCCGAGTATTACTTCCGCCGCGAGGGCCAGACCCGGCCCACCGTCACCGACCTCACCGTCACCGGCCTGCGCACCATCGAACTCGGCACCGCGCCCCCGGCGACCAAAGACCCGATCCTGTGGACCAACGACCACGCGGGCGAGGAAATCTACCAGTTCGTCCGCGCAGCGGCCAAGTCCGGCCCGGACGTTGAGACCGCCACTCGCCGCTCCGAACTCACCGATATCGCGATGATCTCGGCGGAGATGCCCCTGCGGTACGCGATCAAGGACGTGCTGCTGTACGACGAACTCGGCCCCCCGCAGATGCGGGACGACATCCTGAAGACCGCCGCACAGCGCGTGGTCGTCCGGTTCTTCCAGACGCTCACGCTCGATGATGTCCTGGGCGGCACCCGCACGGAGTTGAACAACCGGCTCGGCAAGCTGGTGCAGCAAGCCTTTGACCAACTCAACCCAGGCCCGGACGGCAAACCCCGCGGCGCGGGCGTCGAGATCATCTTCCTGGCCATCTCCGGAGCCCACCCGCCCAAGGACGCGGCCGATGCGTTCGAAAAGCCCGTGCAGGCCGACCAGAAGATGCAGGCTCACGTGCAATCCGCGCGTGCCAACGAGATCAAGGTGCTGACGGAGGTCGCCGGAGACCCCGCGCTCGCCAAGTCGATCGTGAACGAGATCAACGCGCTGGACAAGCTGCGCGAGACTAAGGCCACCCCCGCCGCGGTGCGCGAGCAGGAGATCAAGGTCGAGAAGCTGCTTGAGTCCGCGGGCGGTTCCGCCGCGGCGACGCTCGCCTCGGCCCGGGCAGATCGCTGGAAGCACCACATGGAAGTGCGCGGGCTCGCGGCGCGGCACGCCGGCCGTCTGGCGATGTACAAGGCCTCGCCGATGATCTTCCGCTACGGCGCGTATTACGACACCATGAAGCAGGTGATGGCCCCGGCCCGCGTGTACATCGTGCCGGACCGCAACTTCCTCCTTGACTTTGACAACAAGGACAAGGACTTCGGGCAGGACATCTTCAAGAACTTCACCAAGGGCGAAGAGCAGAAATAACGAACAGCGCGCCCCCGGGCGCACCGTTCTTTGGAGCAAGCACACGTGCGAAAGTCTCTGATTTATCTCGTCACGGCGGTCTTCCTGGTTGCGTTGCTGGCCTTCGCCTGCACGTTCACCGTCCGGTTCACCGAGGCGGCCGTCGTCACCACGCTCGGCAAGGCCGACGAGAAGGACGTCGTCAAGACCCCGGGCCTGCGCTTCAAGATGCCGTACTTCCAGTCGGTCACGAAGTACGACACTCGCATGCGCGTGCTGACCACCAAGCTCGAGACGCTGCAGACGGCGGACAACCGCCAGGTCATCGTCGAGATGTTCTGCACCTGGCGCGTCTCGGACCCGCTCAAGTTCTTCCAGCGTTTCAGCAACGCCGGCTACACGTCCGAGGAACACTACCGCGCCGCGGAGAAGGCCCTTACCTCCAACATGCGCGCCGCGGGCGGCCAGGTCTCCAAGTACCGCATGGACCAGCTCTTCAGTTCCGGCGGTGACGACGGGTCTTCGGCCCTCTCTCAACTCGAAGCGACGATGAAGTCGGCCTTCGCCTCCTCGCAGGACAAGTCCGGGCTGCGTCTGGACGATTACGGCCTCGCCGCCGTCGATGTGGGCATCACCCGAATCCTCCTTCCCGAAGAAACCACCAAGGCCGTCTTCGACAGCATGAAGTCCGCCCGCGAAAAGCTGGCCCAGGAGAGCGACAGCCGCGGCACCGCTCAGGCCCAGGCCATCAAGGCCGAGGCCGACAGCAACGCCCGCAAGATCGCGGACTTCGCCGAGCGGCTGGCCCAGGAAATCCGCAACCGCGGCGAGCTTGAAGCCGCTCCCTACCTCGCCCAGATGAACGCCAACCCGGAACTGGAAGTCTTCCTGCAGAGCATGGACTTCCTGCGTGAGGGCTTCGGCGCCCGCACCACGCTGGTGCTCTCCTCTTCCACGCCGGGCATCCGCCTGCTTTATCCCGACGCGCTCGATCAGCTCAAGGCCGGCCAGATCCCGGCCCCGGGCGACTCCAACTGGCTCACCGAAGCAATGGCGCCCAAGAACCGCGACGGCGTCAAGGGGGCGGATAAATGAGAATCGACTCACGCCTTGAACTCCGCAGCCCTGACGGACCGGAAGGTCCGGGCGGCGCCGCGCCCACGCCGCAGCCGCGGCGGGCCGGATCGATCACGCTCCGCGAGAACACGGGCGGCGGGGCCGACGGCTCGCCGCTGGACCCCGCGAACCAGTCTCTGGCCGATGCGCTCAAGATCATGCTCGGGCTTCTGCAGCTGGGCATGTTTGTGCTGGCGGGCCTGTACATTCTGAGCGGGCTGCAGTCGGTAAAAGAAGGCGAGCAAGGTCTGCGTCTGCTCTTCGGCGAGCGTCAGGGAGCCGCGCTGGACCCGGGCTTTCACATGAGCGCGCCGTACCCGCTGGGCGAACTTCTCAAGGTGAGCCGCGGCTATAAAGAGATTGACATCGATAAGGACTTCTGGGTTTATGTGCCCGACGGCACGCCCGAAGGCACCAGCATCGAGAAGCTCGTCGCCAGCGAGAGCCTCAAGCCCGACCAGGGCGGCAGCGGCTCGGTGCTGACCGCCGACCGCAACATCGCCCACACGAAATGGCGAGTCGGTTACCGGCGTGACGACGTCGTGAAGTACTCCAAGAACGTGCTGCCCGACGATGAGGACCGCATGGTCCGCGCCGCGGTGAAGCGCGGCGTGGTGCGGGCGTGCGCCCAGGCCACCATCGACGAACTGCTCAAGCAGTCCGCGGACCAGGCCGCTTCGATCGCCAGCCGCGCCAAGCGCGTGGCGCAACAGACGCTGGACGACATGGACAGCGGTATCGTGATCGATCAGTTGACGCTGACTCAGACCACGCCGCCGCTGGCCACCCGCAACGAGTTCGCACGCGTGCAGAGCGCGGTGGCGAACGCGGCGAAAGCCGTGAAACAAGCCGAGAGCGAGAGCGCCAGCCGACTCAACCAGGTCGCGGGCGAAGCCGCCCCGGCGCTCGTCAAACTCATCAATCAGTACGAGGACGCCACGCTCCGCAATGACCAGGCCGCGCTCACCGCCACGCTCGCCGACATCGACGCCGTGCTGCAGGGGCGCGAAGTGCCCGGGGCTTCCGGCCCGGTGCGGGTGAGCGGCGACGTGACCACCAAACTCGCCGACGCCGGCCGCTACCGCTCGGCGGTGGTGACGCAGGCCAAGGGCCGCATGGCCCGCTTCGAGGCTAAGTCCAGCCAGTTCAAGGCCAACCCGACGCTGATGATCCACAAGGAGTGGACCGACGCCGTCACCTCGTTCCTCAACCGCGACACCGTGCAGATCACCCTGGTCCCCAGGGAGATCGCCACGATGCGGATGCAGATCAACGCCGACCCCGACATCCTCAAGAAGATCGACCAGTCGATCAAGGAGAAGGAAGGCGTCGAGTCCGTCAGGAAGCGCATGGAAGAGATGAACAAGAACCGCTTCAAGACCGACACCACCTCGATCAAGGCCGCGGGCTGATCGGCCGAACCCCGGCAGCCCGGACAGACACTCTCTAACACCCGCGAACACGCCATGCCCGATGCACTCGTCGTCTGCCAGCAGGTCACCAAGGTCTTCAAGGACTTCTGGATGAGGGACCGTGTTCGGGCGGTCAACTCCCTCTCGTTCGACATCCAGCCTCACGAGGTCTTCGGACTCTTGGGACCCAACGGCAGCGGCAAGAGCACCACGATCAAGATGATCCTGGGCCTGCTCCGCCCCTCCGGCGGGCGCGTCGCGCTGTTCGGAAAGTCCCCCACCGACGTGTCGGTCAAGAAGCGCATCGGCTATCTTCCCGAAGAGTCCTATCTCTACGGATTCCTCAACGCGCGTGAAACGCTCGAGTACTACGCCAAGCTCTTCGAACTCGACCACCGCACCCGCGGCCGGCGCGTGGATGAACTGCTGGACATGCTCGGCCTCAAGGGGGCCCAGTTCCGCCCCGTCCGCGAGTTCTCCAAGGGCATGCAGCGCCGCATCGGAATCGCACAGGCGCTGATCAACGATCCGGACCTGCTGATCCTGGACGAGCCCACCACCGGCCTGGACCCCATCGGCACCAAGCAGATCAAGGACCTGATCATCGAGCTGGGCCGGCGCGGCAAGACCGTGCTGCTCTCCAGCCACCTCCTCGCCGACGTCGAAGACTGCGTCGACCGCCTGGTGATCCTCTACGGCGGTCAGAAGCGTGCCGAAGGCACGTGCGACGAACTGCTGGTCTCCCAGGCCCGCACCAGCATCGAGACCGACAGCCTTGATGAGCAGACGGTGGCCGAGATCGACCGCCTCATCCGCACACGCTCGGGGGGCGACAAGTCGATCGTCAAGGTCTCCAAGCCCCGCCAGTCGCTCGAGCACCTCTTCCTCGACATCGTTGAGAAGGCCAAGGCAGAGCAACTCTCAACCTCCGGCGCCACCTCCGGCGGCCAGACCGCTTCCTTCCTCAAGGGCGACGCCGATCAGGGCGAGGCGCTCATCGACAAGCTCGTCGCCGCCTCCGCCGCGGCGGCGGCCCCGGTCCAGCCTGTGGTCGCGGCGCCCGCTCCTGCAACTGGACCGGATGTCGACGTGATCGGCTCGCTGGTCAAGGCCCCCGAGGCCGCCGCGCCCGCGCCAGTTGCTCCCCGACAGGCGCAGCCCGAAACGCCCAAAGACGTTGACCAGTCCGTCATTGGATCGCTGCTCGCCCCCAAGGGCGATGACGCAAATGGCGGAGGGGGCAAGGCATGAAAATCGCCGACTTCATGAGTCGGGCGGACCGCATTCAGCAATCACGCGGCTTCAAGATCATCGCTTCGTGCGTGATCGTCGGCGTGGCGATCGCCCTCTTCATCGCGTATAGCGTCGCCGCGGCGGCCAACAAGTCCGGGAGCATCATCACACCCGAGATCGCCGCGGCCGCCGCCGAAGCCGACGGCGCTGCGCCCGGCGCGGACGGGGCCCCCAAAGGCGAGCTCGACCTGACCGCCCGGATCGTGAACGACATCCTCAAAGCCAAGCAATCCACCGCAGGGTTCGGCGTGGGCCTGACCATCGCCGCGGGCCTGTCGCTCGTGGTCATCTGGCTGGGTTTGGGGCTGACATACCTGGGCCTCGCGGCCCTGGGCGCTGCGCTTGTGGGCCTGTGCGTGTGGGGCAAGCGAGGAGAAGATCTGGGTATCGCCGCGGCGGGCCTGGTCGGCCTGTTCGCCACCTTCGCGGCGCTCATGCAGGCCCTGCGGCTGCTGCTGGGGAGCACAGGCCCGGTCTGGGCCGTTGCCCGCAACGTGCTGGCCGAGGCGGTGCGGATGAAGGTCTCGATCATCTTCATCGTGCTCGTGGTGTTTGGGCTCGCGGCCCTGCCGCTGGTGCTCGATCCTCACCAGCCGCTGCGGTACCGGGTCCAATCGTTCCTGCAGTTCTCGACCGCCGGCTGCTTCTGGCTGGTGGCGATCCTCGTGCTGGCCTTCTCGGTGTCAAGCGTGACGTTTGAACAGCGCGACAAGATCATCTGGCAGACCATGACCAAGCCGGTGGCGGCGTGGCAGTACATCCTGGGCAAGTGGCTGGGCGTGAGCGCGCTGGCCGGGGCCCTGATGCTGGTCTGCGCCTCGGGCATCTTCCTCTTCACCGAGCATCTGCGAAATCAGCCGGCGATGAACGAGACCTCCTCGTACGTCGCCCAGTCCGGCGCGGGTATCACCGAGGACCGCTTCATCCTGGAGACACAGGTGCTCACCGCCCGGGCGACGGTGCGGCCGGACCCCCTCGAGCTGGACGAAGAGCAGTTCCAGAAGAACGTCGAGGAGCGCGTCAAGGCGGAGATCAACAACCTCGCCCAGACAATCAGCGACGCCGAAGCACTCCGAAACAAGCGCGAAGAACTGACCCGCTCGATCGCTTCCAGCCTTCGCAAGGCGGTCCAGGCCGATTTCCGCTCGATCCCGCCGGGCCGGGGCCGGGCCTACACCTTCAGCGGCCTTGAGGCGGCCCGCGAGAGCAACCGCCCGCTGGTGCTGCGGTTCAAGCTGGAAGCCGGCGCCAACCGCCCGGACGAAAACTACCGCGTCACCATCGAGTTTGCGGGCGGCGGGGCCCAGATCGAGCAGATCGGGCTCGGGCAGTTCCATTCGATCCCGGTGAGCCCCTCGTACGTCGACGCCAAGGGCGTGCTGACGATGCAGATCATCAACGGCGACGCGGTGCAAAGGGTGGCCAACGCCGAGTACCTCTCCTTCTCGAACGAGGGCCTGGAGATCTCGTACGCCACCGGCGGCTTCCGCGCCAACTTCTTCCGCTGCATCGGAATCCTGTGGATCAAGCTCGTGTTCCTGGCGATGCTGGCCATCGCGGCAAGCACGTTCCTGTCGTTCCCCGTGGCGTGCCTGGTCTCGTTCAGTATCTTCCTCGCCGCGGAAGGCGCGGGCTTCATCGCCGGCGCGCTCGAGAACTACTCCACCGAAGACCGCAACGGCAAGATGCTGCTCATCCCCACGCTCATCGCGAAGATCGCCGGCGTGGTGTCGGGCGCGTTCCGGGTGTACGCTGATCTGCGGCCCACGGGCCGCATCGTCGACGGGCTGGCCCTGTCGTGGATGGACGTCGCGGGCGGGGTGATCGTGCTTGGGGGGGCCTCGGCGGTTCTGTACGTGGGCGCGGTGTACATCTTCCGCCGCCGCGAACTGGCGACCTACTCGGGCAACTGACCGGTCTGGGCGGCTCGCTGCATCGCCCGCACTTCGGCGCGGTACATCCAGATGGTGTGCAGCACACGCGTGATCGCGATCGCACCGATGAACCCGGTGATGGTCGACGCCGTGACCCCGAAATCGAACCGCATCATCGTGTACTGCGTGCCCAGGGCGATCACGTAGAGCAGCGGCGACAGGCACGCACGCTCGAACTGCACCAGCGTCGCGTCCTTGATGAAGCTCATGTCCCCGTACGCCGCGGAGACGTGCTTGCGGGCCGTCTTGCGGGGCATGTGGTTGGCCACCCAGTGCAGGGCGTAATACACGGCCACGTCGGAGATGGCGTCGGCGACGAACGTGATGCCGGTGATGGCCAGTCGGTGGTCGATCCCGAACTGGTGCTTGGCCGACCAGGCGATCGCCGTGGTGGGCGCCAAGGCGAGTATCCCCGCCACCACGATGTTCACGTTGACATTGACGATCCGCCGGTCGTAATACTCAAGGAGGAGTGCTTTCACGCGAGGCCGCCCATTAGAAGCTCCGCGAGATCACCGCGTTGGCCATCGCGATCAGCATCGCCCGCGGCGGAGAATCCGGCAGCACGCTCACCGCACGCACCGCACGATCCACGTGCTGCCGCGCTGCCTCACGCGCGTACGCCACGGCGTCGGACCGGGCGAGCATCGCGGCGATCTGCGACGCCGCTTCCTGCGACGGAGCCTTCTCGTCCCCCGCGCGCTCGAGCAGCGGGAGCACCTTGCCTCGTTGCGCCGGCTCGGCGGTGGCGAGGAAGCGGATGAGCGGCAGCGTGAGCTTGCCCTTTTCCAGGTCCTTGCCCACGGATTTGCCCACCGTTCGTTCATCACCGGTCAGGTCGAGCAGGTCGTCCTGGATCTGGAACGCGATGCCGACGCAGCGGCCGTACTCGGCGAGCGCCTCGCACACACTCTCATCCGCGCCCGAGAGTCTCGCGCCCAGCGCCGCGGCGGTTGAGATCAGCTCGGCGGTCTTTCGATCCACGATCTCGTAGTAGGTGGCTTCGTCCAGCGAGCCGTCGTCGCGGTGGTGCAGTTGCAGGAGCTCGCCCGCGCACATCACGGCGCTCGCACGCCCGATCGCCAGCGCCGACTGCGGCGTGCCCAGACGCGAGCACAAGTGGTACGCCGAGGCGATCAGGTAGTCGCCCAGGATCACGGCGGTCTCGTTGCCGTGCAGCCGGTTCACGGTCTGCCCCCGCCGACGTGTATCCGCCTCGTCGAGCACATCGTCGTGCACGAGGGTGGCCATGTGGACCATCTCGCAGACCGCGGCGACCGCCACGTGCGGGTCGGAGACGAGCGAAACCAGGTCGGTTTCACCGACGATCCGCGGATGGGCCGCCAGCCCGGACACGATCACGAGCGTGGGGCGCAGCATCTTGCCGCGGTACCGCTCTACGTGCCGGACGAGTTGCATGACCGGAGGGAGATCGCTGGCGAGTTGCTCATCAAACACCCGCTGAACGCGCAGCAGCGACGCGGCGATTGCGTCCGCCACCGGGGTCAAACGGGGGTCTGCTTCCAGCAACTCTTGCATGGACTAAGGCTAGCGCGCCCCGATTCGCCTCGGCGGGTGTTTCAGACCGTGACGTCCAACCCGCCGCCGGAGGAACTCCCGGGCGCGGTCTTCGCGGCGGACTGGATCAACGCCACCGCAGCTTGCCCCTGCTCCTTGGCCACATCCATGGACTTTTTCGCCACGGCGGTCGAGATCGCCGAGTCGAGCTTGGTCTGGCTGAGCGCAGCGGAAACCGTTGGGTCGATGTTCATTACCGGAATATCGGCGGAAATCCGGTCGCCCGGGCGATGGACCATCGGATTTGCCGGGAAACCGGCCGCGCTACCCGCAAGAATCGCCCATGACGCCGCCGAGTTCGGGGATAATGGGGATCATGGGCGCGATGCCTGAAGAAGTGGAAGCGATGCTGCCGCTCCTCCGCGGCCGCACGGAGTCCCGTCGCGCGGGGAGAGTGTTTCATCACGGCCGATTGGGTGGGCGTGAGGTCGTCGTAGTCTCCTCGCGTTGGGGGAAGGTCGCGGCGGCGTCGACGTGCACTGAACTGATCGTGGCGCACGGTGCCGGAGCCGTTGCCTTCTTCGGCATCGCCGGCGCGGTATCGGACCTGGTGGCCCGGGGCGACATCGTCATCGCGGCCAGCCTTGTGCAGCACGATCTGGATGCTTCCCCGTTCTTTCCTCCCACGCACATCCCGTTGCTGGGCGTCTCGTCGCTCGCGAGCGACGCGTCTATGGCCGGCGAACTGGCTGCGGCGGCGAGGCGCTTTGTTGATCGCGGTTTGCGCATCGCCGCCGGCGAACTGTGGAATCAAGCCGGGCTCTCGGCCCCTCGGGTGCTCGCGGGCGTGATCGCCAGCGGCGACCAGGTGATCTTCTCGCCGCTCGCGCGGGATCGAGTACTCAAGGTTGTGCCGGACGCCCTGTGTGTCGAGATGGAAGGGGCCGCGGCGGCCCAGGTGTGCCACGAGCACGGCGTTGCTTTCGCGTGCGTCCGGACCATTTCAGACAACGCCGACCACGAGGGCGCAGACCATGTCCGTCCGTTCTTTGAAGGACTGGCGGGAGTCTACACCCGGGGTATTGTCGGCGAGTGGCTCGGGCACTAATGAGGGAATGGCGGATATTCGCCGAGCGAGGCGTTGCTCACTACGTACCTCGCCCCAAACTCCCGCCCTTTGGCCAGCAGTTCGCTGCGGCGCTCGCAGTCGTCGCCCCGCTGATCGCGGGCGACGATATCTAGCACGAGCAGTCCGGCCAGCGTCCGCTGCTGGGAATCCTGGGAATCCAGCGCACGGTTGAGGTGCCGGAAGCTCTGGCGGCCCAGCCAGAGAAGCGAATCGCACGCATATTTGGCGTTGAAGACGACACCGTCGTCACGGAGTTGCTCCACGAGCATCGGCGCCGCCGCGGCAACCAGCACGGGGTCGCGGCTCTGACCGGCGAGGAGCGAGCACAGCATCCGCTGCTGAGGATCACCGGCGTTGAGCCCGGCGCGGATGTACGGCGCGGCTTGCGTGATGTGCCTGCGGAGGAACTCGTAGCCCGAACGGGCATTGAAAACCCAGGTGGTGGAGTTTGTCGCGTACGGAAGCGCATCGTCAGCCAGACCCTCGACCGTGACCTCTAAGAGCTTGGGCGTGGGCTGATAGACCGGCGCGGGCGAGGATGTAACCCGCCGCGAGGCGCGTTCATCTGGGCACCAGGAACGGAGCACCTCCGCGGCGAGTTGGCGTTGCTGCCATTCCGGGCTGTGGAGCGCGGCTTCCAAAGCGATCAGCGAGTCTTCACCCAGGGCGGCGAGTGTGCTCATGGCCCACTCGGCGTTGTTTGCAATCGCGTCGTCGCGCAGATTGTCGATCGCGGTGGCCACGACAAGGTGGCGTTGCCATGCGTACAGCGTGCCGGCTCTGACCCGGTTGTGCACCTCCCAGCGGATGTCGTCGTGGCAGAGTGGCCCGCTGAGGCGTTGGGCCAGTATCAGGGCCGAGGTCGGGGTGTACGGAATCCAGCCGCCCCTGCGGATCCAGCGGACGTTCCACATCGCCGCGGCGGCGAGCATGCAGAGCGCCGCCAGCGGCGCGAGGCGAACACGGTGTGAGGTCCGTGTCAGCTTCGCGGCGGCGGCGTGCACCGCGCCGCACTCGGGGCATCGGCGGCTGCCGTCGCTTCGGGCGGCGGTGGCCGAAAGGTCGTACCCGCAGTAATCGGTGAGGAGCCAGGCGCGAGTCACCCAGCCGACCCAGGTGCGACGCGGCCCGGGGCACAGATTCGGGTCGGTGTGCTGGAAAGCGGACCGCAAGAGTCGCGCGACCGACCAGAGCATCAGCGCAACGCCGAGCAGGCCGGGCGCCAGCGCGCCGAACTCGATGATTCTGGTGGTGGACATGTGATCCCCGCTGCGGACCTATTGATCGGGCCGCGAGCCGCGCCGGGAACACAAGTTTGCGGTCTGGTGCAACTCGTGTTTCAGTCGCCCAGCTTTCGGAGCGTTTCGGCCTTGCTTCTGAGGGCGAACTCGAGGCCGGCCCCGGCGTGGAAGAGTTTGGTCTCCACCTCACGGTCGCGCGTGGCGAAGCGGCCCTGCGCGTTGACTGTGACCTTCTTGATATTGTCGCGCCCGATCGTGAAGTAGTCGAGGGCGGAATCCGTCATGCGGGCCACCTCGCCCGCGGCCACCTGGCGTTCGAACGCCCGGTACGAATCGGAAAAGGTCATCGCCGCGCCATGGGCCTCGTGCGACGGCATGCCCGCTGCCTTCAAGCGGTCCCACGCGGTGCTCACCAGCGATTGCGCCAACGCTTCGAACTCCGCCGCCTGCTTCTTCACGTCGGCGAGTTCCTGAATCTGCTCATCCAACCCTTTCACGAACGCCTTGGGCTTCGCGGCGGTGGCATAGGCCTGTGTCGCCGCGGCGAGAAACTTGGCACGTTTCTCGTCCAGTTCGGCGGTCAACGCCGCCAGCGTTGGAGCAGCGTCGAACGGGGGCGCGGATGGAATTTGGGCGGGCGCGGGCGTCGGCTGTTGCGGCGCGGGCTGGGATGGTGGAAGCACGGGACGGGATGGGATGGGCCGTCCCGGCGAGGGCTGAGGAGCACTGGCTGGCGGAGTGCTCGGCGCCGGGTTAGATGGCTGCGGGACCGGAGTATTGAAAGACGGGTCGCGTGAAGGACTCGACTGATTGGCCCCCGCAAGCGAGCTCCGCGGCGGCACCGGCTTGGCGAGCCCGAGCACATTCATGAGCATCGCGACGTTGGCCAGCAAGAGGATCCCACCGATGGCGAAGTTGGCCATCGCCTGGCTCCGGCGTTCGGCAATTCGGCTGGCGAGCCACACCATGAACACGGCCAGCACAATTGGCCCAAAGGTGGCGCCGGACTTGAAACCCGAGTTGTACGCGGTGGAGCCGGTATTCGCCGCGGCCGAAGGGCGGTTCGCCAGAATGATGCCCATCACGATCATGGAGACCGCGAGCAGGCACGGGATCACGACAATGGTAAACGCACGGCGCTGACCGGCACTAGGGGGGTGCATGGTCGGGATTGTTGGCGGTTGAGGTACCAAGGTCCCTCTTGCGAGACCAAGCCATCCCAGCGTGCCGGGAACCATCTCAGGTACCAACCTGCACCTTGGGAACGTGAAGCCAACGGCCGTTGGTACCGGAAAGACATACCGGCCCCGGAAATGAAACGCCCGACGGGCGCCGGGGATCCGGCGGCCCGTCGGGCGACTCTTCGAATGGTGTGAGCGTCAGTGCCCGGGATCGTGCGGCGGACTCAGCAGCCGCCGTTCTCCCAAGCCCGGAAGAAGACCTCGACATCGGTGCCGTCGACGCCGCCGTCGCCGTTCACATCGGCACGGGCGTCGCCGTTACCCCAATCCGTAAAGAACACCTCGACATCTGTGCCGTCGACGCCGCCGTCGCCGTTGTAGTCCGCCGGGCACGGGGGTCCGCCCGCGACCAGGGTGGCATCGATCGCGACGCCGTCGATGTGCGCCTCAATGGTCGAGGCGGCGAATGCACCGGCCGCTACGACGATTTCAACGTACGCGAAGTACGCGTCGTTGGGCGCCGCACCGAACGCCGGGACGGTGAGGGGGCGGGTGGTGAAATGGGCCCAGTTGTTATTGGGGAAGTACACCTGCAAGCCGGTGTCGGACACGATGGCGCCCGACGAGTTCAGGATGCGCAGCGCATAGAACCCAACGCCGCCCGGGCCCGCCGCGCCGCGGGCATTGAACGACAACACCGCCGGCGTGCCCGGTTCGAGGGATACCCCACCGGTCGCGTCGATCGTGTTCTGCGTCACGACGGCGGTGCCGCCCATCGCGTCGGCGCCGTTGGCCAGAAGGTGCTGGGCGTACGTTCCGGTGAACGGCGACAGGGTCGACCGCTCGGAGACCGAGCCGGGACCTCCGCTGGCGAAGGAGTGCCAGTAAAAGGCGCTGTTGGGGCCATCAAACCCCTCGTCTTCGAACCCACCGTTGCCACAGACATCAACCGCCATGGCCTGGCCGGTCGCGACGAGAATTGCCCCAACGATTACAACGCGAGAATTGTTCAACATGACCTCGGACCTTTTTGCAGTGAATACCAAGTACAGAGCCGCGAGAAACTCCAGTTTCAAGCGCCACCCACGTCCGCGACTGTATCGCATCCGTAACTGTTTCACAACTGTTTCTGGTGAATATTTGTTGATACTTACGTCGCCCTAACAATACGCGCTGATTCTGCGCTCATGCGATTCTCAGAGTTCGCCAGACTGATTCAACGATTGCAGCCCCATGGCGGCTATGTTTCCCCTGAATCACATTTGGATGGAGGGCCGGTGCATGAGAATTCTGCGAGTAGCCACTGCACTTTGTGCTGTTGGATTGTGTTCGATGGCCGCGTCCGGCCAGGGGTGCTTTGATCCGGGGCCGACGTTTCCGTACGGGATTGAGCACAGCCCGTGCGACGGCGTCGCGGTGAGTTGGTACTACGGCGGCACGCTGGAGCCGACCATCGTCTTCGAGGTGTACCGGAGGCGGACGGATACGGGCCAGCAGTTCGCGTTCATCGGCACGGCCAGGTACCCGAACCAGTCGTTCTACATCGACACCACTGTCGATACGGGCGTGCCGTACGAGTATCACGTGCGGGCGTGCCGCGGCACCTGTTGTCATCAGTTCACCGGCGATCCGGTGCGGATCACGCCCAACCTTGTGCCCGGAGTTGTCGTCTATTCCGATCTGCCGATGGACTACTGCTCCGGGGTGCAGTTCCATTTCTGGCGCGACAGTTCCTGCGAACCGCCGATCCAGATCTACCGTGCGCCGGCCGAAGGTCCCGGCATCGGCGAGTTGATGGCCACCTCGTACGGGCCGTACTGGATCGACCGAACGGCGGCGCTCCGAACGCCCTACCGCTACTCGTTCCGCACCAACGGCCCCAGAGGCCCCGGCGCGTTCACAACCGTCAACGTCTTCAGCGATCCGCACGGGCCGCGGACCGAGCCCCTGCGGAACCCGTGGTACGTCGATGATGTCGGTGGATCCATCAGCGTGTACGCGGCAGATGCGGACGAGATGACTTACCAGTGGCGGCGTGAGGGTGTGGATCTGGCGGACGACGGCCACTACTCCGGCACCCGGACGGCAACGCTCGCCATCGATTCCCCCACCGCTTCGGACGAATCGCTCTACGACGTTGTGGTGACAAGCCCTTGCGGAGCATCGGTCGCGACGGGGACACAACTGGTCTTCAACCTCGCGTGCCGGCTGGGCTGCTACTGCGATTACAACATGGACGGAGGGCTCGACGGCGCCGACGTGGAGGCGTTTTTCCTGGATTGGGAAGCCGGAGAACGGTGCGCCGACTATAACGAGGACGGGGGCATCGACGGCGCGGACGTGGAAGCGTACATCACGCTGTGGGAAAGGTGCGATTGCTGATCCCGGCGCGGACCTGCGGTCCGCACCGGCATCAGCGCTGGGCCAGCACCTTGGCGGGTTCGAGTTTGAGCACCGGCCGCACGCTGATCGCCGCGGCGATCAGGGATACGGCCAGGACCGTGACACCGCCGAGGACGGGCGTGAACCACATCATCCGGAAGGGGATCTGCTCGCTCTCAGCGACGCGGCCCGCCAGTGCGCACAGCCCGACGCCGATCCCCGCCCCCAGGACTGCGCACGCCAAGGCCTGGCACAGCATCATGGACAGCAACGTCCGAGGCTTGGTTCCCATCGCCTTGAGCGCTGCGTAATAACGCAGATGATCGTGCGTGAACAGGAAGAACAGCACGCCGGTGATGCCCAGGCCCACGGACAACGCCACCACGAGCATCGCGCCCACATCTCCTACATCTTCCGAGTTTTCCAGGTACCAGAGCACCGTGTCGGACTTGAAGTCGTCGGCGGCGCGGGCCCGCAGATCGGTCGCGGTCTCGATCCTCGCGGCCAGCTCACGCGGCTGCACGCCGGGAGCCGCTCGAACCAGCACAAACGTGAGTCGTTCCCTCTCCCGCGGCAGCACCCGCACGGCGTTGGAATACGTGGTGTACATCAGCGGTCGGGGAGGAAACCGCGGCAAGGCGTCGCATCGCGCCGCGACCACGAGTCGGGAATCACTCACCAGAACTTCATCGCCCACCGCCAAAGAGCGCGTGAGTGCGGAGCCGATAGCGGTGCCGCGACCCGCACGCGGCGTGCGGTCCACCGGCGACTGAAGTTTGCCCTCGGTGCCGCCGTCGGCGAAGATCGCGGCGTCCGGCGACCGGAGCACCGAAGGGTCTTTACTTTCCCGCAGAGCTGGAACCCGCTCCGGCGCATCGTCATCGATGCCGATGACCTGCACCGGTTGGAACCTGCCGTCCGCGAAACGCAGGTCGGCGGTCGACAGCACCAGCGGCGAGGCCGAAGCCACACCCTCAACGCTCCGCACACGCAGGAGCGCGTTGGAGGGCATGTTTACCGTCTGCTCGTCGCCCCGCACGGCCGGGTCCATCACCCAGACATCGGTCCCGGGGTTCTCGGCGATCAACGCGAACCCGCGCGTCATCATGCCGCAGAAGAACGAAGAAGCGAACGTGACAAGAAACGCCGTGAACGTGACCCCCGCGAGCAGCCCGAGGAACTTCGCGCGGTCGCCCATCAGCATGTGGAGGGCGATGGAGATCAACGCGGTTCGCCCGTGAGGAAGAAGTGTTTCACAGATGAGGGTATATGTTGCGGCGCGGGCATGCAGCCCGCACGTGGATCCGGGCGAGATGATGTCCCCGGACCGTCTCCATGCTGATCAACGCCGCGCCCCCAGCGTGGGGTTCGCGACGCGGATGGCGGGCATCGGCATCAGCGTCACCGGTCGCGCCCCCGCGTCAACAACAATCCTCATGGTGTCCGTGCCCTGGCGCAGCGGGGTGAGCGCTAATCGGTACCTGCCGCCGCCCAAGGGTTCAAACGTCGAACCGGAGGTGGCGAACGGGCCCGGGCCCTCGCGCGTCAGCGAGATTGACCGGACGGGCACATTGACCGGCTGACCACGCCAATCACGCAGCTCCACGATCACACTCTCGGGCCGGATCGTCGTGAACGCCGACGGCGGGTTCACCCGAGTCTGAATCGCGTCGGGGGTGCCGACCAGGCGATCGCGGATGCCGTTGAAAACGCCGCGGATCTGCACGACCGGATCGGGCGTGGTGTCCGTCTGGTTGGCGATGTTGATATCCATAAAGTAGTTGCCGGGCGCAAATCCGCCGCCGCTCACGATATTGCCCAGGTTGTTGGCCCAATACCGCACCGCGTTGGCGGAGTTGAGCGTGGGCTCGGCGAAACCGTCGCCGTTGAGGTCCAGGAACACGAGCGGGCCCGAAGGTTGGCCGCTCGCGAACCGCTGGCCGAGGGTGAACGTGCCATCACCGTTGCACGTCGCCACCGAGATCCGAAACTGCGGGTCGATGAACGTGAGATCGACCCGCCCATCACCGTTCACGTCAGCACCGCCGAAGCTCGCCGCGGTTCCGCCCGGCGAGAGCGTCTGCCCCTGAACGAATCCGCCCGGAGTGTTCAGGAACACAACGATGGGGCTCGCCGAAGCGGTATTGCTCGCCGCGAGATCGATCCGATTGTCGCCATTGAAGTCTCCCGCCACCACCGCGCGGCAGGTGCCCGGGAGCGGGATGCTCTGAACCCCGCCGAAGGCGCCGTTGCCCAGGTTGGGCAAGTACCGGACCGAGGCGGCGCCAGTTCCAATGATGAGCTCCGCAAGGCCGTCGCCGGTCAGGTCCGCCGCGACCAATCCGCCGCTATTCGTGAGAGAGCCGATGAGCAGGGCCGGGCCGAACCCTCCCGAGCCGTCGTTGAGGCGGACAAACAGCTGCGTGCCCGTGGAGTACTCCACATCCGGTCCGTTACGACCGTCCACATCGGACGCGAGAATCCCGACCACCCGTCGCGGAGTCGCGAAATCTTCGCGGTTCACGAGCGTGCCGGCAGGGCTCGCCCGGTAGAATGTGATCGCTCCCGGAGCGCCGGAGGTGGTCGCGCCGCCGCAGACCGCGACGTCGACCCGACCGTCGCCGTCAAAGTCCGCGCACGCCGCGGCGAGCGGATTGACGACGCAGCCATATTCCATACCGGGCCCGAAAGTCGCGGAGACCGAGCCGTACGGCGCGGTGTTGGGATACACGAAGAACCGCTGCGAGGTGGAGAGTGCTTCGGGCACCAGCACGTCGATTCGACCGTCGCCGGTGAGGTCGGCCGCTGCGGGCAAGCCGGTGCCACCCGCGGGTAGCGTGCCGCTCGACGTGTCGGAATCTCCAAGCCGCGAAACGATGAGATACCCGATATCGGCGGACTTGGTGAAGCTGGGCGGGGGTGAACCGCAACCGGTCGGACCGGCTGAACGGCAGGAGCAGCGGCCATCGCCGCCGAACGATGCGGCGGCCTCCATCGCGGCCTGGAGGCGTGCGGGCAGATCGCCGTTGGTGGATTGCGCCGCCGCGAGCGCGGCCTGCACCACCGGCTCGCCGGTCAGTACGTTGCCTTGAATGGAATAGACGATCCGGCTGGAAATGCCGCCGTAACTGTAGTTGAAGGACCCCGTGACCCCGCCCGCCCACGGCCCGTCTTCGGAACCGGTGAACGTGATCGAGCGACCCAGAACATCGGCGATGCCGTACTGACGCGTGGCGTGCCCCGGATCGGTGACCGCGAGTTCGGCAAGGATCGCCGCGGGGTCAACTCCTTGCGCGAGTCTGTCGCGGATAAGCGTGCGGTTGACGCCGGTAGTGTCCACCGACGACTGTGCACACCCTGCGCCCTTGCCAACGACCACTACCGAGGCGTTCGCCTGTAGGTCGAAGTTCGTCAGGCAGGTGGCAGAGGCCACCCCGATCTCGCCGCTGCGAGTATCGATGAGGATGATCGACCAGGTGGCGTGAGCCGAAGGGACGAGGGTGGCGCACAGCAGAGCTGCCACAGAGACGCGTGTACGCATCGGATTGCTCCAAGGTGACGATCGGATTGTTGCGCCCTGTGTGTTACGCGGTTGCCCGCCGCTCGGATTCGCATGGGGAGTAGTTCTCGGCCCCTGTCAGCAGCCACCGGCCGACCAAGACGTAAAAAAGACCTCGACATCCGCGCCGTCGATTCCACCGTCGTTGTTCACGTCCGCCAGCGGATCGGCGGCTTCCCAGGCGGTGAAGAACGATTCTACATCAGAGCCGTCCACCCCGCCGTCTTCGTTGAAATCCGCGGGGCAGAACGGCAGGCACCGGATGGTCAGCGTGCCAACAGGCGTTGGGCCCAGCGGGGGAATCGAGCGGCTTTCGAGCGAGGCGAACACGCGGTACGTGCCGTCCGTCAGCACGATGGAAGAGGTGAACGAGTAATCCCGCAAGGCCGGAAGGCAGATCGATCCCGCGGGAACATCGTGCGCGAGCGTCAGGGTGATCGCGTCGCCCACTCGGGACACCCGAATGGAGTTCGGAGAGCAGTAATCCGGCCAAGTTCCCGAAAGGGTCAAGTCCGCGTTACCGACCACATCTCCGCACCTGACAGAGGCGCTGAACCGAGGCGGCCAGTACCACTGAGCCCCCGCGGGTAGGATCGTTCCACTCACGCAGACGGTGGCGAACAACGCTCGGGCGTTCATGGTGAGCTCCTTGACAGTACCGGGTCCGCGAATTCTACCCCCAGCGTAAGACACCCCCACCGCAAAACAGAACAAGGCCACGCCCTCCGGACGCGGCCTCATTTCTGCTCTCTCGCGGGCCCGCGATGCTTGCGGGCGCCTCGCAGCGGGGCTCAGCAGGCTCCTGCTTCCCAACGATCAAAGAACGTCTGAACATCCGAACCGTCGATGCCGCCGTCGTCGTTCACGTCGGCGCACCCGGAGGCGGATTCCCACTCAGAGAAAAAGGCCTGGACATCGGTGCCATCGATGCCGCCGTCGCCGTTGTAATCTCCCACGCAGCGGTCGAACTCCACAACGAAGCCTCGCACGGTGAACGAACCGGGCAGGTCGTTCCAACTACTGCCGCGGAGAACCTGGCCACCGAAAAACTGCAGCCGATCCTCGATGCCGCCGTTCGAGTTGTTTGGTTCACCGGAAGCCCAGTTCGCATAGGTGAACGGCGAACCATCGACCCAGCCCCAACCGCCGGCGGGCTCCACTGATCCGGGCGCCTGGCGGCCGCCGAGCCACGGTCCCAGGCCGTTGTTGGCCTGATCGATGAACCAGAACGCGGCGTTCCCGCCCACAAGGCTGTACGCGAAGGCGTTTTCTTCCGCTGAAGCGATCGTTGCGAGGTGACCGCCGATCGCGGCCGCGGCGTCGGAAGCGTCCTGCCAGTTGATGCCTTGGGGCGTCTGGATCGCCGTGTACGAGTTGCAGTTGCCGCCGAAGGCGGGGAGCCACAACCGCGGAGGCGGTTGATCGATCCGCACTGTCAAACCCTGGAGGTAGCCGCGCTGCACATTCTCGGCCCCGGTATCCACAACTCGCACGGCGAGCAAATCCTCGTTCGCGAACGAATCGGGAAGTTCGAACGACTGCTTGTCCAACCGGTGACCGCCCGACACGAACACGTTTGTCGTCGTGGTGTTATTGATGGTGTTTGTGTAGGCGTACTGATTCCAGTCGCGGACGTCGACTCCGCCCACAAGGTCCAGCGCGTGGAAGGCGCCGTGGGTCCCGATGAACTCGATCCGGAGCAGCGAACCGGGGCCGCCTTGTCCCCACGCCGTGTTGATCAGCGTCTCTACTCGTTTGACGCCACGGACATTGACAGGCACCGTCAGTGTTCTCGGGTTAGGACCCGTCGCGAGCCCGGCCCACCAGATGTTGTTTCCGCCGGGCTCGATGAAGAACGGCACACCCCCGAGGATCAGACTACCTGAAGGAAATACCGGATCGCGATTCTGCAGCCTGTCGTTGGCCACCCCGATCAGGTTGACAGGAATGAAATAGTCTTGCCCGAGCGCCGCGGCACAGAGCAGCATCGCCGCGATGGGGGCGGAACGCGAGTTCACGAAAGTGGTGAGCATGAGTGGTGAGCGGTACTGGAACAGCGAGTGCTTGATGGTGGCGGCGGAACGCCGCCACGCACGGTTCAATCATATGTGAGGCAGTGCAATTCGCCACAAAAACAGCACTTTTTGAACAATTGTAAGCGTTTCATGCCCATCTCGAACAGTCAGGTTCGCCGGTGTTCACCCGCATCTTGGGTTATCGGCCATGCTTCTTCCCGTGGCCGCGCAATCCCTTCGTCGGGCCGAATCAAAGAGATGGGCGCAGCGTGCAAAGCCAAAGTCCGCGCGTGTTTATGCCGATTTGTCGTGCGCCGCGCGTCCGTCCGTGCGGTCACCGGAGCTCCCGAACATGAGCGTCGCGACAGCACAAACCACCTCCAAGACCACCTCCACCACGCCGACTGCGCCGGCGACGGAGGCCGTCGTTTCGGAAGCAATCCGCGAGATCAGCCATATCGCGACGCTCCCCGAGATCACGATGAAAATCGTCGAGCTCGTGGAGAGCCCCAAGAGCACAGCGCAGGACCTCAACAAGGTGATCTCGACCGATCCGGCGCTCTGCGCCCGGATCCTCAAGGTGGTCAACTCGTCGTTCTACGGTCTGCCGGGTCAGATCGCTAGCATCAACCGCGCCATCGTCATGCTCGGGCTTAACGCCGTCAAGAACATCGCCATCGCCGCCAGCCTCGCGAAGCTCTTCAGGGGCGGCGAACTCACGCCCACCTTCTCCGCGAAGGACCTGTGGACGCACAGCAACGTGGTCGCGGCGGCCAGCAAGATGATCGCCAACACCCTGAAGCTCGGCCTTGCAGACGAAGCATTTCTGGCCGGACTCATCCACGACATCGGCGTCATGGTCGAGATGCAGGCGGATCGCTCCAAGCTCATCCAGGTCCTCAACGACGTGGGCCCCGACGCGAGCGGCGCGCCCGCCAATGACTTCCTGACGCTCGAGTTGGCGAACTTCGGGGCCACCCATCAGGACTTCGGCGCAGGCCTGTGCGAGAAATGGAAGTTCCCCAAGAGCCTCTCCACGGTCACCGGGTTTCACCACCGACCGATGGAGTTGGCGTTCGAGCAGCGGACGCTCTCGGCGATCGTCTACGTCGCCGACCGCATCGCGGCCGAGCTGGGCGCGGGGTTCCGCGCGGACATCCGCGACCTCGCCCCGGACCCCGCGGTCCTTGAATCGCTCCGCCTCACCGCTGAACAGGTCCAGGTCATCAAGAATCAACTGGCCGCCGACGTGAACTCCTTGGGCAATCTGCTCGAGTAGTCCGACGCGGCCGAGAAGCAACGGACAGAAGAAACTCTCTCTTTCTCCCTCCAGGCGGCCGCGCATCACTGCGCGGCCGTCGGCTGTTTTGAGCGGGTTAGAATGTCGGCGGATCATGCCCCCATCGCCCCAACAGACCGTCCTTCTCGAACATTCAACACCCGACGGCGATTCGCATTTCGACTGGCTGCTGGAACGGGACGAGGTTCAACCGCTGGTGTGTTTCCGGGTCCACGAGCGGCTGGACATCAGCGAACCCGCCGCGTTCCTGGCCGACAGAATTGCCGACCATCGGCGTCTGTACCTCAGGTTTGAGGGCTCACTCTCCGCGGGGCGCGGCAGCGTTCGGCGCATCGCGGCCGGAGCGTGCTTTGTGCGGCTCGATGCTCCTGGTGAGTTCATCGTTGATATTGCTTGGCCGGGGGGTCCATGGCAGCGGCTGCATGGCCAGCCCCAGTTCGAGCACACCTGGACATTCGTTTCGCAGAGGCTCGGCGCCGGTAACGTAACGCACTTTCTACCGACCGCGTGAGGGCCGCACATTCCGCCCCAAACCGTCGGAGATAGTGTGCCCGTTGGCAGCTCGCGGATGTTGAGCTCAGGATCGATTGCATCTCCGCAGGCCCCCTCCTCAAGGGAATTCGCACGAAGCGCGACCAGTAGAACAACCGTATCGAATCACCAGTTCAGGCGTTGCGAAGCGCATATTTCACACACCTTGATGAGTGAATTGATTTTTCTCGGGCCTGCCCCGGGAAGTGTCCCGATGATGCATTTGACGTAAGTTCTTAATCAATAAAGACTTACGAAACAGCGGGCCGCTCTGTCCCTGATTGGGGTAGAACTACCTATCGCCGCCGATGCTGGGGGCCACCGATACTTCGGGCGTTCAGGAACGGCCCATTGGTGGGAAGGCACGCCGGATCGGCGTGCTGGTGGTTTGGGATCGAAGCACTCTCACTTCGAGAACCGCCATGAGCCGACCCCCCGATCAAGAGGAACAGCAATGACGACCCTTCACAGTAACTCGGCGTCCGGCGAAGCACTGACAGGTGGTGGCCGCTTTGAAAACACAGGCGCCACTATCGCCGCGAGCCGCCCTGACCTTCTCTCCAAGGTCAGCACCGCCCAACAGCGCGTTCTCGAGTTCTTGCTCGCCGGCCTGACCGAGCCGCAGATCGCCGAGAAAATCGGTCGCAGCCGTCACACTGTGCACGACCACACCAAGGCCATTTACAGTGCCTTGAACGTGAACAACCGCGTTCAGCTGGTGCTGTTGTTCTCTCAGCCTCCGGCCTCAACCACTCCGAACTTCCAGATTCGCCCCGCCGCCACCTCCCAGACTACGAACACACATCAGCCTATTTCTGACGTGGTGTTCACCCAGGCTCGTCCATTGGCTCAGAACCTGTCTGTGGCTTGAGGATTTTTACCCAGACGTCATTTTTTACCTTGACTATGGGGATCAAGCAGCCTTCTCTATAGGCGTCAGCGACATAGAATTGTTCAGTACAAGTATTGTCTGAGTCGCGGATTTCTCTAGACCTCCTTTCCGGGGCGCCCCTTTGGGGTGCCCCGCCCGCGCACGGCGGCCCTCCCCCGGGCCGCTGTGTCTTTTTGGACGCAACGGTTTCGGAAGCGATCTGGACCACGCGGGCCGAGGTGGTGACTTTCGTCGCATTTCTTGATTGATCGACGCAGGTGCTTGAACCGCGGGCGATCGTCGACTTCGGTATTGTTTTCGCGAGTTCTCCATCACCTCGATGGGTGTGCGTGGGCGAAGCGATTGCAATCACGTTCCACGAGCGCCGCCCAGCCTGTAAGGAGCGTCGCCACTGCCATGAATGAACCGACCGTCATCCGCTTCTACTTCTGCCGAGAGGAGCACGGTTACCTCTCGAACCTGGCACGCTACCCCATCGAAATCGACGGACGCATCTGGCCGACGAACGAACACTACTACCAGGCTCAGAAGTTCACCGACCCTCAGTACGCTCAAGAGATCTTCGCCGCACGTTCGGCGACAAAGGCCGCGCGGCTCGGTCAGCGCCGACCCGATCTGGTCCGCCCGGATTGGGCGACACTGAAAGAGATCGTGATGCTGCGAGCGCTGCGGGCCAAGTTTTCTCAGCACGCGGAACTGGCTCTGCGATTGACGGCCACGGGGCACGCGCGGCTGGTGGAGCACACGCACCTTGATTCTTACTGGGCCGATGGCGGCGATGGCTCCGGGCTCAACAGGCTCGGCGCGCTCCTGGAGCAGGTCCGCGAGGAACTGCGGGCCGCGCCGACTCAACCGAGGCAGAGTTCGAGCTCGGTTTGAATCCCTGTTCAGTTGGTGCCCGGACGAGATCGCACCGCTTACAATTCATCCCGCCATCATCACGGGGGCCCAGAGGATCTGCCGATGGCCAGTTCCGCGGCCAATACCGGTATCGAACTCGGCCAAGCGATTGCCCCCCCGCAACCGACTCCCACGTTCCGCGCCCGCGGCCTCACCAAGGTGTACCAAGTGGGAAGCACGCAGGTGCATGCGCTGCGGGGTGTGGATCTGGACCTCTTCGCCGGTGAGTTCGTCGTGCTGCTCGGCCCTTCGGGCAGCGGCAAATCGACGCTGCTGAACATCCTGGGCGGGCTCGACACCCCCACCACCGGTTCGGTCTGGTTTCTTGATCACGATCTTTCGAAGCATGATGACGCGACGCTCACACGCTACCGCCGCGAGCATGTGGGCTTCGTCTTCCAGTTCTACAACCTGCTTCCCAGCCTCACCGCCCGCGAAAACGTCGCGCTCGTGACCGAGATCTCCGACCGACCGCTGCGACCGGAAGAAGCGCTCGCGCTCGTCGGGCTCGCGGACCGGATGGACCACTTCCCGTCGCAACTCTCCGGCGGAGAACAGCAACGCGTGGCGATCGCGCGCGCCGTGGCCAAGCGGCCCGATGTGCTGCTGTGCGACGAGCCCACCGGCGCGCTGGACGCCCGCACCGGTTCGGCCGTGCTCCGGGCGTTAGAACGCGTCAACCGGGAACTGGGAGCCACCACCGCGGTCATCACCCACAACGCCGTGATCGCCGACATGGCCGACCGCGTTCTGACGATGTCGGGCGGAAGAATCGCGGGCGAACGGCGCAACGCCCAACGGGCCGCGCCGGAGGAGCTCACGTGGTAACCGCGTATCACCCATCCCGCCACAAACGGAGCTCCCATGCGGGCCATTGACCGCAAACTCCTGCGGGATATCTGGCAGCTCAAAATGCCGCTGGGCGCCATCTCGCTGGTGATGGGAGCGGGCGTCGCAACGATGGTAATGGCGTTCTCCATGAACGCCTCGCTGCGAGGCAGCCGCGACGCCTACTACGAACGCCAGCGCTTCGCCGATGTCTTCGCCCAGGTCAAGCGTGCGCCCGAATCTGTCGCCGATCGCATCGCCGCCCTCCCTGCCGTGACCGCGGTCCAAACACGCGTCGTGCATGATGTGAACCTCAGTATCCCGGGCGTGCCCGAGCCCGGCTCTGCCCGGCTGGTGTCCATCCCGGACTCCGGCGAGCCGGCTCTCAACGCGGTTTACCTGCGCATAGGCCGGATGCCCGAGCCGGGCCGCGCCGGCGAGGTGATCGTCAGCGAGCCCTTCGCCGAAGCCAATCACCTGCGCCCCGGCGGCACGCTCGGCGCGGTGATCAACGGCAAGTGGCAGGACCTGACGATCGTGGGCGTGGGGCTCGCGCCCGAGTTCGTGTACTACGTGCGGGCGGGCGAGATGCTGCCCGACAACCGGCGGTCGGGGGTGCTGTGGATGTGCCGCTCAACGCTCGCCGAAGCCCTCGACATGGAGGGCGCCTTCAACGATGTGTCGATCCGCCTCGCCGACCGGGCCACCTCGCGCGATGTGATCCTCGGCGTGGACGCCCTGATGGACCGCTACGGCTGCCTGGGCGCGTTCGACCGCACCGACCACATCTCCGACCGCTACCTCCGCGACGAGTTCGATCAGTTGAAAGTCATGGGATCGCTCACGCCGGCGATCTTCCTCAGCGTCGCGGCGTTCCTGGTGAACGTCGTGCTCGGACGGCTCGTCCGCACCCAGCGCGAGCAACTGGCCACACTCAAGGCGTTCGGCTACACCAACGCGGCCCTCGCCCGCCACGTCGTGCTGATGGCCCTGGCGGTCTGCCTCGCGGGCTGCACGCTGGGCATCGCTGTCGGATGGGCGCTCGGACGCGATCTCGCCGCGGTGTACGTGCGGGTCTTCCGGTTCCCGACCCTGGCGTTCAGGGTCGATCCCTGGTCGGTGGTGACTGGCGTCACCGTCGCCGCGGTATCGGGCGTGCTCGGCGTGCTGGGCGCGCTGCGATGGGCCTTGCATCTCTCGCCCGCCGAGGCGATGCGCCCCGAAGCCCCCACCGAGTTCAGCCCCACCGTGCTCGAACGGTTGGGCGTGCGCGGCCTGCCGGTTCGCTGGCGAATGGCGATGCGCGGGATCGAGAACCACCCCTGGCGATCCGCGCTGGGTGCGTTAGGCATCGCGATGTCCGCGGCGGTGCTCGTGCTCAGCAACTTCGCGCTCGACGCCGTGGAGCACATGATCGATCGCGAGTACTCCGCCAGCCAGCGGTACCACCTGGCGGTCACGTTCAACGAGCCCGTGAGTGACTCGGGGATGCACTCGCTGAGGGGAATGATGGCCGGCGGCTCGATGCTCGCGGCCGAGCCCGTGCGCGTGGCGGCGGCCCGTCTGAACTTCGAACATCGCTCGCGGCGATTGGGCATCGTGGGCACCGAGCGCGGTTCGACGCTGCACCGGCTGCTGGACGCGGACGCCCGACCGGTCGATGTGCCCCCGCAAGGGCTGCTCCTCTCGCAGAGCCTCGCCGACGTGCTGGGAGTGAAGCCGGGCGGGACGGTGAGGGCCGATTTTCTCGAGGGCCGCCGCAGATCCACCGACATCGCCGTGTCGGGCGTCTTCACCGGCTACCTGGGCCTCACAGCGTACATGGACCGCACGGCCCTGTGCCGTGCCATGGGCGAGGGGCCCGCCGTCACCGGCGCGTATGTCCTTGAAGATGCCCTGAATGCCGGGGAGTTGTACCAGCGCCTCAAGCAAACGCCGATGGTCGCCGCGGCCACCAGCAAGCGCGGCATGCTGGAGGCTTTCCGCGCGACAATCGCCGAGAACATCACCCGCATCACGGTGTTGCACGCTCTCTTCGCCAGCATCATTGCCTTCGGCGTCGTCTACAACACCGCGCGTATTGCGCTCGCCGAACAGCAGCGGGAGTTGGCGACCCTGCGGGTGCTGGGCTTCGGCCGCGGCGAGGTGGGGCGGATGTTGCTCAGCGAGATCGTGGTTCTCACGCTCATCGGGATCCCGCTTGGGCTGGCGCTGGGGCGGGCGCTGGCGTGGTGGCTGGTGCGGGCGCTGCAGACCGAAAGCTACGTCTTTCCATTGATCATTTCGGTACGAACGTACAGTCTGAGCGCATTGGTGACGCTGGGCGCGGCGGCGTGCTCGGCCTGGTTTGTCCGCCGCGGCCTCGCGCGGCTGGACCTGCTGGCGACACTCAAGGACGCCGGATGAACTCAAAGCCATTCACAACCCTGGCGTGGATCCTGGTGCTGGCGGCGGCGGGGGCAGGGGTGTGGTGGTCGCTGCGCCCCGCCGCGGCACCGTGCGAAGTCAGCACGATCGATCATGGCCCGCTGCTCGTGACGGCGGATGAGGACGGCCGCACTCGCCTCAAGGATCGCTACGTCGTCTCCGCTCCGCTCGCCGGACGGTGCGAACGGATCACGCTCAAGCCGGGAGACGCCGTCATCGCGGGCGCCACCGTGCTCGCCCGCATCGCCCCCACCGATCCGACGCTGCTCGACGAGCGGACCAGGGCTCAGGCCGAAGCGAGGCTCCGCGCGGCGGAATCGGCGGTGCTCAAGGCCGAACCGGAGGTGGCGCGAGCGCAGGAGGAACTCGATCACCTCGAAGCCGAGAGCAAGCGAGTCCGTTCCGCCGCGGAAGCGGGCGGCTCGAATGTTCACGAACTCGAGGACGAACTGATCATGGTCCGGTCCGGTGAGCACGCCCGCGACGCCGCGAAGTTTGCGCTGCAGATGGCCAAGTTCGAGGTTGAGATGGCACGGGCGGCGTTGATGCAGCGCACCGATGAATCACCAAGCGGCAGCGTGTTCGAAATTCGTTCGCCCATTTCCGGCAGGGCGCTGCGTGTGATGCACGAGAGCGCGGGCGTCGTATCGTCGGGGGATGAACTGTTGGAAGTGGGCAGCCCGGACAATCTTGAAGTCGAACTCGATGTGCTGTCCGACCAGGCGGTGAAGGTCCGGCCGGGTCAGCGAGTGTCGCTCGAGCGTTGGGGCGGCGAGAAGCCACTCTCGGGAATCGTGCGCGTGGTTGAACCGTCCGGGTTTATGAAGGTCTCCGCGTTGGGCGTGGAGGAGCAGCGCGTCAACGTGATCGTCGACTTCCTTGACCCGCCCGCGGCCCGCCCCACGCTGGGCGACAACTTCCGCGTCGAAGCCCGCATCGCGGTATGGGAGACTCCCGACGCGGTGCGCGTTCCGGTCGGGGCCCTCTTCCGCCACGGTGAGGGTTGGGCCGTCTACGTTGTTCAGGCCGGGTTCGCGAGCACGCGGCCCGTCGAGATCGGACAGAGGACCAGCCGCGAAGCTCAGGTTCTCAGCGGTCTCAAGGTTGGCGAAACCGTCATCGTGTTCCCGAGCGACCGGATCGCGGACGGCGCCCGCGTGCGGGTTCGAAGCGGTGCACTGAACTGAATGATCCTCTGGCAGGCACTCTCGCCGCGCCGGTCCGCTGAACCGCCTGGCCCAAGGCGGTGAAACTTGCGGCCACCGGACCAACAGGGCTTCGTCAAACAAGCACCCCCCTCTCTTTCGGGAAGGGGGCTGAAGAGAGACAGAGTCTTGCACGCCGCGACGCTAACCAACCGTCGCGGAATTTAACTTTGATTTCGGCGTCGTCGCGCCCGCGGCTACGCGTTCACGCCCGACAACCATCCGAAGAGCCGCAGGAGCTCCGCGTTCAAACTCCGGGCGCTTCGTGCTAGCGATCAAGTGAACACCCGCGCGCAGCGCTCGCGCCGCCGCGGCACGCCGGAGCGGGGATTGCCCGCCGAGCAGTTCGCCGCAACAAGGCAGGCCCCGCGCCGTGAACATCGCCAGAAGTGATGCGAACGGCGCGGAGCCCATGAACGCTATCCGCGGGCACGTTCTCTCCAACGCGTCCGCCAGATTGGCGCTCACAGCGATCATGGGAAATAATCGGCCGGACACCCCGGGAAAGACAACGGGGAAATTTCCCTGATCGGACGCGCAGTGTCTTCCCACCGGGCCGGACGCTCGTCCGCGGCGGCAGTTCATTTGCGTGCCGCTGAAGGCGTCGCTCCGTAGATGGCGTCGCTCTCGGGCATTCCAAACGCGTCGGGATGCAGGTACTTGCCTTTCTCGTGACCTGCCTTGTCAATCTCGACCGGAATGCGGTGCTGGTTCGCGAAGGCATCCTGACGAATGCCAGTCACCAGCCAGGAAACCTCGATGTTCGGCGCGGAGGTCCGGATGATGAACTGGCGCGGCGCCTCGACCCCGATCTTTCGATAGACCTTCGCGAAAATGAAGTCGTTCTCGACCTCGTCGAGCACGGTCAGTTGGTAGCGGAAATCTCGGTTCAGGGCATCGAACCAGTCGGGCATGGTGACGGTCGCGTATCCGAACTCGTCGGTGACGACCGTGCCGTCGTAGATGTTCTTCATATCCGGAGACTCAACGAACTAGCGGTGCAGAAACTTGTTCGCCGGGTCCGGAGGATGAATCATCGCAAACGCGCCCCGCTCTTGGAGAGAATCGCGAACTCCCGCGCATCGCCGGTGTTCGCCAACTTTGCGCTCCATGACACCTTTGCCACCGCGGCCGGCGAAGATCTCAGGGAGTGTCCCAATGTTTCAACCACGGCCGGATCCACCAGTCACGCCAGCAGCGGCTCCACCCGCTTTAGCAGGTCGCGCTCAAGCCGGAACACCTTGATGGCGTGCGAAACGATGGCCAGCGCCATCGCCTGTGTTGGGCCCGGATCGTTGCGGATCGCCTCGAGCGTGCGTACCTCTTTCTCGATCTGCTCGTCCAAGAAGCGGGCCCGTGCTTCCAATACCGATCGCCGGTCGCCCGGCCCATCCATCGCCACCAGCGCCAGCCACGTATGGAACGGCAGCGGCGGACGCTGACACGCCCAATGCTCGCGTGCCAACGCCGCGGACATGGCGCGACGGCCCGCCGCGGAGACCCTGAAGCGATCTCTCTCCGGACCGGCCGCGGGCTCCTGATCTTCCGCCGCCACCACCAGTTTCAGTCCCGCCAACTTCTTGAGCGAGTAGTAGATCTGGGCCCGAGACACCGCCGCCCAGTCCGACACCTCACGCCGCTCAAGTTCCGCCACCAACTCGTACCCGTGGGTGGGCCGCTCGGTCAGCATCGCCAGCACGACCAGGTCCGCGAGCGTCAACCGCTCCGAGGCTGTGGTGGGTGTGCGCTTCATCCGTTCTTCGCGCGGGCCTTGCGCTTCTTCGACCAATACCACCATTCGCGCTGGTCTCGGGGCAGACGCGGGTTGCGGGCCTGCGCCACCGTCGCTTCGAACACGTCGAGCACGCACGGATCCTGCCGAGCGCCGGTGAGTTCGCACAGCCGGTCGTACATGCGTCGCGGGCTGCGCCTCGCGAGTTGGGCGACGCTCCGGACACCCAGCCGAGAGAAATCCTGCATCGTCGCCGGGCCCACGCCCGCCAACTCTTCCAGCCGCCTGATCTTCTTGATTCGCCGTCCGCCCATGGCTACGCTCCACTAGTCTGATTGAGACTATCAGGAGATAGCCGCTATGTCAAGCCCCACCCTGACCAAAATGACGCCCGTCGTGATCGTCGACGCGATCGAACCGCTCCTGCCGTTCTACGTCGACGGGCTGGGGTTCACGAAGGTCGCCGCGGTGGCGTACGAGGGAACTCTCGGCTTCGTGATGCTCATCAAGGATTCGCTGGAACTCATGTTCCAGTCGACCGCGAGCGTCCGAGCCGACTCAAAGGACCCCTCCGTCCAGCCGGGCCGCGTCTGTCTGTACTTCGACGTAACCAGTCTCGACGAGGCGATCAACGCCGTCCCCGGCGCTCCGATCGCGGTGCCGCGCCGCGCCACTCCCTACGGCATGGACGAAATCTACGTTCGTGACCCCGCGGGCAACACGGTGGGGTTCGCGCAGAGTACGGCGAAAGGGGACTGATGAGGCCCGACATTCGCCTCCCCGGGTGAGGTATCGAGTACGATCAGTACATGATCCGATCCCTGACGGCCGTGATCGCGTTCGTGCTCTGCGCCGCCGCGGGCGCAGCACAAACATCGAGCGATCCCATGACCCACGCCGACGACATCCCGCCCGACACCCGCGAGTACGACGTATCAACCAGGACCGGGCCGCTGCGCCTGGCCGTCATCGGCTTGGTGCACGGTCATGTCGAGGGCGTTCTCTCGCAGGCCGCCAAGCGCACAGACGTCCAGATCGTCGGCGTGTACGAGCCCAACCGGGCGCTGTTCGATCGCCTCGCCGCGAAATACAACCTCGAGCCGACCCTCTACTACTCCGACCTCAAGACGATGCTCGACGCGACCAGGCCCGAGGCCGCCAGCGTCATGACGTCCATCAAGGATCATCTCGCGGTAGTGGAGGCCTGCGCTCCCCGCGGCGTGCACACGCTACTCGAAAAGCCGCTCGCGTTCTCCGCGGAAGATGCACACCGCATGGCCGCTCTGGCCCGCGAGCACCGCGTGCTCGTGCTGACCAACTTCGAGACTTCCTGGTACGCGTCGGTGCGCGAGGCCCAGCGGATGATCACCTCCGGCGAGTTCTCGCCCATCCGCCGCATGGCATTCCGCCACGGCCACAAGGGCCCCAGGGAGATCGGCTGCCAACCCGAGTTCCTCACGTGGCTCACCGATCCGGCGCAGAACGGGGGCGGCGCTCTCGTGGACTTCGGCTGTTACGGCGCGGTCATCTCCACGTGGTTGATGAACGGCCAGCGGCCCACCGGCATCGTCGCCTCCGCGAGCACCCTCAAACCGTCGGTCTACCCGCGCGTCGATGACGACGCCACGATCGTGCTCACCTACCCCACCGCAACGGCGGTGATCCAGGCTTCGTGGTGCTGGACGCACGACAACAAGGAGATGGATGTCTTTACCGAAAAGGGCTCGATCCACGCCGGTAAATGGACCGACCTGCAGGTGCGCCTGCCCGACCAGCCCGCCAAACTTGTTCGTCCCGCACCAAAGCCGGTGTGGCTTGAGAACGAATGGACCTATCTGCGCGACGTCGTGCGAGGCGACACGACCGTCGATCCGCTGTCGGGCATCGAAGCGAACGTAATCGTCGCCGAGATTCTCGATGCCGCTCGGGCTCAAGTGGCCAAATCCCGGCCTCCGAAATAAGGCCTACGGGTCGAAGGATCACCGCCGCGAGTTGTCAAGACTCCCGCAGGTGCTTCCTCTCGAGATCATCCGGCCGTCGAACGACTAACAGAACTCCGCCCGCCCCCGCCGCGGCGAGCACCGACGCCGCCCCACCCACCGTCAGCCGCCACGACCAACGCTGCTCGTTGGTCAGCGCGAGCCACGCCGGATCTGGTTGACGCTTGCGGGATGAAGCACGCCCGTAGGGCCCGAGGTCCTTGACGCCCCCGAACATGATCGCCGCGACGAGCAACACCGCCCCGATGTGCGCGGCGCGGTCCACGACCGTTTCGCGTGTTCGCAGCGCGTACCACGCCCCCAGTGCGCCCAGCAGAGGCGCGATGATGCAGGTGGCAGCAATGAAGTATGGCGTCAGGAGAGGGATCATCTTCACCGCACCAATCAGGCTGAACTGAATCACGCCCCAGAGTCGTTGCGAAACAGAGCCAGAATGTTCCTCCACAACTCGATACGCGGTACGCCCGCGTACCCGCTCCGCTGCGCATCGTTGACTTCGATCACGATCCACGAACGATCACTTGTCTGCGCGACATCGATGCACAAAAACGGCGTCGCGAGACGCCCGGCCGCCTCCCGTGCCACGCTGCACGCGGCGTGTTGCTCTTCCGGCGTCCAGTGATACGCGGGTGCATCGAGCCAGTAGCGTCCGGCGCCCACCATTTTTCCCCGCAACCAAATCGTTCGAAACTCAAAGCACCTTGGCAACTCTTCTGAGTGCTGGGAGTCGCGTACGCGCCGGAGGGATACGAACGATCGCACCGCGGCACGCTGCGGAGCCAGGATCGGATCTGCAAGCCAACCCTCCCGAAGTACTTCGTAATCACCCCGCGAACTCGCCACCGCGAGTCTCGCGTTGTGACGGCTGGTCTGCCGAACGCCTTTGATGAACACGGGCCAACCGAAGGATGCCTCGATCTCCGCGGCCTCCGGCAGCACATCCCAGCATTTGGTCAAAGGCGTCAGGTCGGCGAGCATTGGGTACCACGTCGGCAGGTCATCGGCCGCCGCCGCGAGTTCCGGCGTGTTAATAAACTCAACACCCCGTTGCCTCCACGCGGCGAACACCCCCGCGTAATCATCCACCGCACCCAACCGCGCGATCCCGATTGCGCCGCGATCCATGCGCGATGGATGTCCAACCTTGAAAGCAGAGGAGAACTCAAAGTCATACACCGCCAAACCCGTGCGACGTACAACCACCGGCAACACTCTCTCGATCAGCTCGAGTTGTCCGGGAACCTGCTCCACCGAGAATGCTAGCTCAGGATGACCATCCGAAACCGATCAACGTCCTCGCCTGGGGCATTTCGCCTTGCCGAGCCGCCAATAGTCACCCAAGGCCGCTGTTGAGGGACCGATCGCGAGCGCAGCGGAAGCTCGCGCCTTTGAAGAACTCCGACCTCGCCGAAATTCCGGCTCACCTGAACTCAGTTCAGTTCTTGCTCGCTACGCCCCATACTCGCTCATCGGCGGGCACACGCACACCAGGTTGCGATCGCCGTACGGGTTGTCGACCCGACCCACCGCCGGCCAGAACTTGTGGTCGCGCAGCCACGGGAGCGGGAACGCGGCCTTCTCACGCGAATAGGGCCGGTTCCACTCCACCGCCGTCACCACGTGCACGGTGTGGGGGGCGTTCTTGAGCGGGTTGTCGGTCTTGCTCATCGCGCCCTGCTCGATCTCGCGGATCTCGGCGCGGATGGCCACCATCGCCTCGCAGAACCGATTGAGCTCGCTCAGCGGCTCGCTCTCGGTGGGCTCGATCATGAGCGTGCCGGGCACCGGCCACGACATCGTGGGCGCGTGGAAGCCGTAATCCATGAGCCGCTTGGCGATGTCGTCGGGCTTGATCCCCGCCGTCTTCTCGAAGGGGCGCACGTCGATGATGTACTCGTGCGCGCAGCGGCCGTTCTTGCCCCTGTATAGCACGTCGTACTGGCCTTCCAGCCGCTTGGCCATGTAGTTGGCGCTCAGGATCGCCGCCTGCGTCGCCTTCTTGAGGCCCGCCGCCCCCATCATCGCGATGTACATCCACGGGATCACCAGGATGCTGGGGCTGCCGTACGGCGCCGCCGCCACGGGGCCGATCGGGTGTGAGCCCGTCTGACCGCCCTGCGTGAACCCCAGCGGGTTCACCACCGGGTGGCCCGGCAGGAAGGGCGCCAGGTGCGGGGCCACGCAGATCGGGCCCATGCCCGGGCCGCCGCCGCCGTGGGGAATGCAGAACGTCTTGTGCAGGTTCAGGTGGCACACGTCGGCGCCGATGTCGCCCGGCCGGCAGAGCCCGACCTGCGCGTTCATGTTCGCGCCGTCCATATACACCTGGCCGCCCGCGGCGTGGACGATCTTGCAGAACTCCTTGACGTGCTCTTCGAACACCCCGTAGGTGCTCGGGTACGTCACCATCAGGGCCGCCAAATTGTCCTTGTGCTCCTGCGCCTTGGCCTTGAGGTCTTCCAGATCAACATCGCCGCTGGCAGTGTTCTTGACCACCACCACCTCGAAGCCGGCGCACACCGCGCTGGCGGGGTTGGTGCCGTGGGCGCTCTCGGGGATGAGGCAGATGTTGCGGTGCCCCTGCCCGCGAGAACGGTGGTACGCGCGGATGACGCACAGCCCCGTGTACTCGCCCGCCGCGCCGCTGTTGGGCTGCAGGCTGGTGGCCGCGAAGCCCGTGATCTCGCTCAGCCACAGCTCCAGGTCCTTGAACACCTGTGCGTACCCCTGCCACTGATCGGCCGGGGCGAAGGGGTGCAGCCCGCCGATGGTCTTCCACGTCACCGGCAGCATCTCGCTGGTGGCGTTGAGCTTCATCGTGCACGATCCCAGAGGGATCATGCTGTGCGCCAGCGAAAGATCGCGCCCCATGAGCTTGAAGATGTACCGCAGCATCTCGTGCTCGTTGTGAAGCGTATTGAAGATCGGGTGCGTGAGGTACGCGCTGGTCCGCGCGCAGTACGCAGGCAGCGGCGTCAGGTCGGTGGGCACCGGCTGGGAATCGTCGATGTCAAAGCCGCGGCCGCAGCCGAACGCTCCCAGGATTTGCCGGAGGTCCTCCGTGGTCGTGGTCTCGTCGAGCGACACGCCCAGGGTGCCATCGCCGTAATCGCGGATGTTGACGCCCCGCGCAACCGCCGCCTGCTTGATCTGGGCCGGGTCTCCCGAAGAGCGGTTCCGCGCCGTCGGCCGCACGCGGATGGTGTCGAAGTACGTCCCGGTCAGCACGTCGTGGCCGAGCCACCGCATGCCGTACGCCAGCACGCCGGTCAGCGTGCGCACCCGCTCGGCGATCGCCCTGAGGCCCGCCGGGCCGTGGTACACCGCGTACATGCCGGCGATGATCGCCAGCAGCGCCTGCGCGGTGCAAATGTTGCTCGTCGCCTTCTCGCGGCGGATGTGCTGCTCGCGAGTCTGGATCGCCATGCGCAGCGCCGGACGGCCCTGCGCGTCCTTGCTCACACCGATGATGCGTCCGGGCATTTTGCGGACAAACTCTTCACGAGTCGCCATGAACGCCGCGTGCGGCCCACCCAGACCCATCGGCACGCCGAACCGCTGCGCACTGCCGATCGCGATGTCGGCCCCGAACTCGCCGGGAGGAGTCAGCAGGGTCAGGGCCAGAAGATCGGTGGCGACCACCACCAGAGCCCCCGCCTTGTGCGCCGCCTCGACCAGGCCGCGATGATCGGCGACCGTGCCGTCCGTCGCCGGGTACTGCACGATCACGCCGCACACGTCGGCGTTCAACTCCGCCTGCGGCGTCGCCGACTCGATGATCTTGATGCCCAACCCGTCCGCCCGCGTCCGCAGCACGCCGATCGTCTGCGGGTGGCAGTCCTTCGCCACGACGAACGTCTTTCGCGTGTGCTCCGAGATGCTGAAACACATGCTCATCGCCTCTCCCGCGGCGGTCGCTTCATCAAGCAGGCTCGCGCCCGCGAGCGGCAGGCCCGTGAGATCGCTCACGCACGTCTGGAAGTTCAGCAGCGCTTCAAGCCGGCCCTGCGCAATCTCGGCCTGGTAGGGCGTGTACTGCGTGTACCAGCCCGGGTTCTCCAGGATGTTCCGCAGGATCACGCCCGGCGTGTGGGTGCCGTAGTAGCCCATGCCGATGAACGATCGCAGCACGGTGTTCTTGGACGCCAGCGAGTGGAGGCGATCCAGCGCTTCGCTCTCGGTCAGGCCTCCATTGGGCAGGCCTGCAAGAGAGAGCGGGCGGTTCAACCGGATCGATGCGGGCACCGTCGCGTCCGTGAGCGCATCGAGGCTGGTGTACCCGAGGAGCGCGAGCATCTCGCCGATTTCACGTTCACCGGGACCGATGTGCCGTGGAGCAAAGACGTCGGTAGGACCGGGCAGAGCGCAAGCGCCGCCCGACGGCTGAGGGGTTTGAAAGTTTGACATTACGTCGACTTTGGGAAGGTTGGTCTTGGCCGTCGCGGGACGGGTGGAAGCGGTGGGCGAAGTAGGTGCCATGACTAGCGGAAAGGGTAGGAGCCGGGCAACACTTTGTGCATCGTTTTTGGCTCGCGTACGGTCGATTTGATCATTTGCGACTCAGTCGCACTCGCCGCTTTTCTAGGGCCTGCGTCGCTGAGTTGTTGACTCGTGTTGTCAGGAGTTTCCCGGGCCGACCCGGGCGCCAAACCCCTCGCTCCGCCGCTACTTCGGCAGCGGTGGCATGACAAACTCGCGTTCCTTGATCCGACCCTGCCGAACCAGCTCGCGGGTCTGGGGAATTTCCACTACCAGCGCCGGCCTGCCTTCTAGTGGTTGCACCAACCGCGTCACGACGTGCAGGTTTCGTTGCTCATCAAACATGACCGGAATGACAAACTGCCACGGGATCGGGGCTCGATTCGTCGCCGGGTCGTAGAACGGCACGCCGAACGGCCAGACGTACTCAATTCCCTTCTCGTCCGCCTTCATGATGATCGGCAGCCCAATGCACGCCCCCAGGCTGTACACATCCTTGCGGCGATACTGGAACTTCACGAACGACGGCATCGACCACAGCCGCTCCCACACCGAGCGGACCTCTTCATCGAACTGCGGCTGGCCCGTGCGGAACGGCCGCGGCCGGATGTTGACGGGCAGGAACACGGTATTCGGGTCCGGATTGGGCACCTGTTCCACCAGTTGCCGCCCGTTGCGATCGTCGTCCCGGGTCACCTCCCGCATCCGCGACTGCGCGCCGATCGTCATCACGCCCCCGGCTATCAGGATCGGCGCCAACGCCACCGCGCACACGCGCCGATACCACAGGCCCAATTCCGTCGCCGCCCGCGACTCCACGCCTTCGGACATGAACGAAAGCGGATGGAACAACCGACCCACCCCGTCGAACAGGGTCGACGCCGCGATCAACGCGCTCGCGAGCGGCAGATACGTCACGCGGCTCAACGTCGGGTACCCCTTGATCACCGCGATCGTCAGGCACGCCCCCAGAAACGCGCACACCCCGAACATCGCCACGAACGCGGAGCGAGCGCCCGCACGTGCCGGAGCGCCGGGCCCATGGCTGGGCGTGCGGACCCACACCCTTGCCGAGATGAGCCACGCCACCGCCAACGCGGCCAACCACGCCGCCATGACCGCCTTGTCATCCAGCAACACCCGCCATCCCCGTGTCGCCGCGCCGTTGGCGAAATGCCGGAGCATGAAGTTGTCTCGGAACCCCGACACGACGTCCGCCATCCGGTTGAAGAGGTTCGCGGGCTTCTCGTAAGACTCCGCGTCGTTGCCCAGACCCGGCTGCGCAAAGTGCTTGACCAGGTACAGATACACCCCCACCAGCGAGCCCGACACCGCCAGCGGCACCGCCGGCCGCACCACCCGACGCAGAAGGCTCTCATCGTCGGGGCACACCGCCCAGTACGCCAGCGCCAGAGCCGGGAACGCCCCGCTCGCCTGCTCCTGAAAGCACAGAATCGCCGCGCCGCACAGGATCATGAGCAGGGCCCACGGCCACCCGCGGGCGCCGCTCTCGTGCCCTCCTTGACGTGCGAACCGGATCATGCACAGCGTCATGCACTGGAACAGGATCGCCGAAAAGAGCGACCCGAACGCGGCGATCCACACCCACGCTTCGTGATGCACCGCCCACACCATGAACATCGCCGCCGCCGCCGCCGAAGCATGAACACTTCGCCCCAGCGCCCGCATCACGCGGTACAGCAGCAACGTCATCAACCCGTGGCCGATCGCCCCGATGACGTGCGCCACCCAGAACCGGTCCCAACACAAGGATGTGATGGACGGAACGACCGAGTGCAGCAGCGGGCGCAGCGCCTGCAGGTGCTTCTCGGGAGGCAGGTACGGCTCGCGTGTGGTCACCGCCCACCCGGTCATCTGGTTGGTCACCGGGTCGCGGGTGCTGAAGAAGTAATCGTCGTTCCACTTGCCGATGTCCCCGCCGAAAAAAAGCGTGGCAAACGCCCAGAGGACGATCGGAAACAGCAACGAGGCGATGAGAATCCGCAGACGCATGCGCGGGCGGAGTCTACGCGCCATGAAAAGGAAAGCCATTTCCGTTCTATCCGGTTTTTGATCGGCATAGCATGCAGGGACCGAGAACCGAGTTGGCGAGCCGGATTCTCGGCTTTGCGCGCCACCTCTCCGGGGGAACGTCTATCCTGTTGCTTCGCGCCGGAACTCGGGGCGTTCGCCTTGAGGGCGTGTGGGACACCTCGTGAGGGTACCAATGCGAAACCAACTATTTCGTTCGATCGTGTGGACGCTATTCGCGTTCTTCCTGCTCCCATCGATAACTCCCGGAGCTCTGGCGCAGCTCAATCTTGCGGCCATCGCCGGAGATTGGTGCGCCGATTACTCCGGAAAGGGCGAAAAGGGCTGGGCCAGCATCGCCATCGCCGCTGACGGCTCCTTCAGCGGCACGGTCGTATCCCGGTCCAGCGCCTCCCACGGCACCTGGTCCGGTCACATCAACGCCGACGGCACGCTCACGGGCACCAGCCAGTTCGGCTCCGACATGGTGACCGTGTCGGGACTCATCAAGGCCAAGGGAACCACACTCTCCGCAACGGTCTCCTGGGTGTCTGAAGGCAAAACGATCTCGGTCAAGAGCACCTTCAAACGCTGGAATCCCAACGCCTCCGTCGCGGCGTTCGCCGGGGAATGGGGCGGCACCTGGAGCTTCGGCGGCATCAAAGGCACGATGCGGCTCCTGATCGGCACCGACGGCAGCGTCGCCGGCCGCCTGGGCGGCTCCGATGGCCAGGACTTCACCGACGAGGTGCAGGACCTGGGACAACTTCTCCCCAACGGCATCGTTCTGGGTGACGACAGCGACAGCAGCCTCTTCCCGCTCGCTGACCTCAAGGTCTCCGGTTCGTCCATGACCCTTACCGCCGCGCAGGCCGACGACAACGGCAAAGTATTCACGATCAAAGTCTCTCTCAAACGACAAACCGGTGTGGGCGCACTCGCGGGCAGTTGGTCCGGCACCGCCACCAGCCGGGGCGAAACTGTCACCCTCGACATGACCATCGATGCCAACGGGGGCATCGAAGGCCGCGAAACTGATTCCCCCGGATCCGGCGGCGGCGGGAGCGATCTCTCGATGCTCATCCTCCCCTCCGGCGTCTTCGCCGGCATCGCGATCACAGACGGTGACATGTCCGTTCAGTTCGTCTTCGGCACGCTCAAGCTCAAAGGCAACACGCTCTCGGGTTCGGGCACACTGCTCGACAGCGACGGCCACAAGACGTCACTCAAGATCACTTTCAATCGCGTGTAGGCCCTCGGAACACGCGATCATGCGAACGAAAAAACGCCGGGGATCGCTCGCGATCCCCGGCGTCGTTATTTATCTAGGATGTGCTCGGCCGGTTGGGCCTGAAGCTCACATCGCCTTCTTGAGAGCGTCGGCCTTCTCGGCGTCGCTCATCGCGTCCCACTTCTTGTAGCAGCCTTCGCAGCAGAAGCCGACCTTCTGCCCGTTGAACTCCTTGACGCTCTTGGCGGTCGCCGGGTGCGACGGCATGATCGGGCACTTGGTGTTCACAACGCCCATGCTCGCCTGCTTCGGAGCGGCGGCCTTGTCGGCGGTCTTCGAAGCCGTCTTGGTGTCAGCGGATTTGTTGGAAGAACAGCCGGCCAGGAAAGCCGCGACACACGCGGCGACAATCATTGCACGAGTCTTCATAGCTTTAAGTCTCCTGTAAGGAGGCTAAGGATAGCGCTATTTCCGCCCCCCGCCACGGCGCGACGATCCGCCGGCCGAACGCGCCCGACGCCCGGGACCGCCGCTCCAACGAGTCCAGCATTGGTCCCGGCGACATGGTGCCGATCACCCACGCCTCCGCGTCATCCCGGTCGGGAAGCACTCGAACGCCAACCTCCTTGAGCGCCCTCGCAACAGCCCAGGAGTTCTTGCCCTCGTCGATCAGAGCCGCCGTGGCGAACGGACGATCGGCATGCGCCGAACGGATCGCCGCCCGCGCCGCCGCCAGACCGGTGAACCGGGCCCAAAGCGCGGCCGACATCGGCCGCCGCGGCTGGCTCCGGATCGTTCTCCTCAGCTCCATCAGGCCCGCAACGAATCCGCGTTCCGCCTCCTCGCGTCGCGCGATGTCCCGGTACCGCGAAATTGTCTCGTGCAACCGTTCGAGCCGCTCCGCCCGCGGGGCATAGCGCTGAACCACCCAACCGTTGTTCCTCACCAGCCGCGCGATGATCTGATTGAAATCCCGCCCCTCTTCCACCTTATGGTGCACCACCGCAAACCGCGGATCAAACACCACCCGCAATCCCGCCTGCAGCAGTCGCGCCGAGAAGTCGTACTCCTCCGCGTAATACCCGAACGAAGCGTCATAGCCGTCCAAGCTCAGGAAGACATCCGCCCGGATCGCCACCCCGCACCCCACGAATACCTCCGGAAGCCCCCCGGCCTCCCGGCCGCGGCGCTTGCCGCCCAGCGAGATGTCCGCCGTCACCGCCCCGACATCCCGAGGCTGCTTGCTCAATCCCTCCAGGAAACTCAGGTTCAGGGGGTGGCTGTCGTCATCAAGCATGACGAACCACTCGCACCGGGGATCCGCGCTCGCCGCGGCGTGGTTGCGTGCCGCGGCACCCAGGTTCGCATCCAGCCTGATGCACTTGACCGCCACCTCGCCCACACGTTGGGGCAGAATTGGGACGGAATCGCTCGCGTTGTCCGCGATCACCACCTGAGCCTCGTGCGACCCCAGCGCACCGATCGCCTCCAACGTTTGGTGGAGGCGTTCAGGGCGGTTGCGGGTTGGAATGATGTATGCGATCATGCGAAGGCGGCACTCCTGTATCGGCGCCGCAGCGCGCGGTTGTCCAGCGCAAACCGCTACGCGCTCACCTTCATCCGGCGTTCGCCCGCCGCCTCTCCCAGGTACGCCAGCCTCCCCGCATGCACTCGGGCGATCGTCGCCCGCAGGTCCGCCGGGGTGATCGGCGTGTTGCCCAGCCGCTGCACCTGCACCGCCGCCGCGACAGCGCCCAGGTACGCCGCCACCGTCAGGTTCGCGCCCGCGCTTAGCGCGAGCGTGGCCACCGTCAGGAGCGAATCGCCGCACCCCATGGGATCGAGCGGGATCGGGCTCAGCGCCGGCACGTGTTCGCTGGAGAGTCGCTGCTGGTACGCGCCGTCATCAGCCCGCGTCGCCAGGGCGGGCAGCCGCGAGAACGCGATCAGCCCGTCCGCCCCCAGCGTGATGATCGCGTGGCGTGACGCCGTTTCCTCCATCATGCGCCACGTGACCAGCGGCAATCCTTCTTCGGGCAACTGCATCGCCCCGCGCAGTTCTTCCTCGCTCGGGCAGACCAGGTCGCAATCGCGCAGACCCCTCAGGCCCGCGGAAGCCCCGCTCACGTCGCCCGCCAGCACGCGCACCCGCGGGCGCAGCCCGCGACACAGCCTGCCCAGTGATACCGGTGTGAACATCCCCAGCCCGAAATCCGTGAGGATCGCCGCGTCGCACCCATCCCCCGCGGCGTCCACCGCCATCGAGTGCAGCGATTCCCGCTGCCCCACGTCCAGCACGAGCGGCTCCACCAGATCCAGTTTCATCACCTTCTGATGGCCCACCAGGAACCGCTGCTTCTCCGGCAACGGCTGCGACACCGGCAGCGCCCGAACCACCACCCCCTGCTGCTCCAGCCGCGCCGTGAACTCACGCGCCTGCTGCGAGAGCCGGCCATGGTCGTCCGTGGGGAGCGGCGTGATGAGCGTGGGCCGTGCGCCCAGCGCCGCCGCGTGGCGGGCCACGATCGCCGCACCCCCGTCGTACTGCCGCGCCTCCAACGGCCGCAATGTCAGTATCGGGCTCTCGCTCGCGACCTGTGGGCGATTGCACAGGATGTACGAATCGATGATCGACTCGCCCACGATCACGATGCGCCGATCGCGCATCGCCGAGATCGAGGAATAGAGCGCGGGCCCCTGCAGATCTGCCCGCCGCGACAACTGCGCGAGCCGCTGGTGGTATGGATCCGCCGATTGCTCCAACGCGGCCACCAGCGCCGTGGAGGAAAACACCACGTCTCCGCTGCTGAACACCACTCGCCCGCCGCAAGCCTCTACAGCATCTCGTTCGGCCCGGAATCTCGGGTCCTTGTTGTTCTCGTATTCCTTCCCCTTCACGTACACATCCGGACGAACCTCCCGCAGCAGCCCGAGCGCCGTGGGGTCGGGATCGATGTACACCAGATCCACGCAGTCCAGCGCCGCGAGATTCTCCGCCCGCAGTTCCTCCGGGATCAGCGGCCGCCCCGCGCCCTTGGAAATCTGCGTGTCGCCCGTGATGCTCACCAGCAGCAGGTCGCCGAGCGCCCGCGCCTGCCGCAGATGCCGGATGTGCCCGGGGTGCACGATGTCGAAGCAGCCGTGGCATTGCACCAAGCGCCGCCCCTGGGCCCGTGCCGCCGCACGCGCTCGCAGCAGCGCGGGCAGGTCCACGATCTTGCGCGCTACCGCCGCGGGCAGGCCGCCCCGGTGCGTTACGTCCGCTTCGTCGCCCCCGTCATCAGGCACGCCGTAAGTCATGGCCGTTTTTTCGGCAATTGCCTCCGCGCGTCGATAGTTCGGGCATGACCCCGGGCTCAGCCGCCGCGGACGCTTGTGTTGGGGATGTCTCCCCCGCCCGCACGGGTGGCGGACGCATTTCGCGCGATCAGTTGATCGCCTTCGGCCGCGAATGGTCCGGCCGCGCGTTCCTCCCGATCGCGGCGCAAGCGCTCGCGCAGATCCCCGGTGATCACGCCCTGCGGCTGCTGTTCGCGGCACATCTGGCACGCATGGGCCTCGCGACCCTCGCCTCCGAACAACTCGAAGCGATCCCGCCTCAGGGGAGAGACCAGAACACCTGGCACGCGCTGCGCGCCGCCGCCGCGAAACTCGGGGATGATCGCGCGGATTGTGCGCTCCTGCACGCCAACCTCGACAACAACCTCGCCGCGTTCTTCTCCCGGGGCGTCGATCTGCGCTCGCAGCGTGCAGGTTGGGACTCGCGCGGCCGCGACTGGTTCCAAACCAACGACGGCCGGTTCGTTCACCGCGCCGCCGGTGATCCCGATCCGCGACGCTGGCGAGGTCTTGATGATGCGGCGCAGGCGGCGGTGCACGCCGCGGCCACACTGCTCAAGCCCACCGAACTCTTCCCAAAGCCCTTCGTGATCGGCGGCATCGACCCGCCCGACCACCTCCAACTGCTCTGGTCCAAGACCAATGCACACAACCTGGGATACACGCCCTGGATCAGCGTGGTGCAGCCGGATGTAAACTCATTCCTTGACGGCTGCGCGTGCGCCGACCTCACAGCGATCATCCTGGACGACCGCGTCGAGTGGTTCGTGGGCGAGCGGGCCTGCGAGAGCTTCACGGCGGCGTGGAACGGTCGCCCGCACGCCGCGCCCCCGGAGTGCATCGTGACGCCCCCCGGCACGAACATTGATCCCAACCTTCACGCGGCGTTGCAGGCTGTCCATCAACACCGTGAAGCCGCATTCGCCTGCGCGACCGCCCGCATGCAGGCCCGGTACGCCGCGCGGACGCCCGCGTGGTGGGCCTCTCGGTACTCAACCCCCGCCCCCAAGCGTGTGCTCGTGCTCACCAGCCGGTTCAGCACCTACATCCGCCACGCCGCGGCGGACCTCGCACTCGGATTCGAGCAGGCCGGCCACACGTCGCACGTCTATGTCGAGCCCGATGCCCACAGCCGCCCCTCGCCGCTGGGCATGCTCACCATGGTCGACGAGTTCGACCCGGACCTGGTGACATTCATCAACATCCCTCGCTCATACTGCAACGGCGGAATCCCGACCAACATCCCTTACGTCTGCTGGGTCCAGGACGCCATGCCCCAGTTGTTCACGCCCGGTGTCGCCAGCGGTCAGCTCGACTTTGTCGCCGGCCACGTGTTCAACGAACTGTTCGACAAGTTCGGATACGACCCCCGCAACGCCATGCCCGCGATGGTGAGCGCAAGCTCCGCCAAGTTCCATCCCGCGCCCGTCGATCCCTCGATGAAAGATCGCTTCTCCTGCGACCTCGCGATGATGAGCCACCACAGCGAGACGCCGCAGGCCATGCACGAACGACTCGTGAAAGAGTCCTCGGGCGCCCCAGCGATCCAGGCGGCGTTCGCCAGCCTCCGCCACGACGTCTTCACGATCGCGAGCGAAGCCGCAACTCGCCCCGCGTGCGCCCGCCTGCGTGAGGCCGCGCTGCATCGCCTTCGTGAGTCTCTGGGCCGCGAGCCCGAAGACCGCACGCTCACACTGGTGCTCCGCAACTACGCCCAACCCCTCGCCGACCGCGCCATCCGCCACGAGACCATCGCGTGGGCCGCGGACATCGCGGAGCAGACCGGCGCCCGCCTCCACCTCTACGGCCGCGGCTGGGACAAACACCCGCGGCTCGCCCGCTACGCCCGAGGCGAGCTCTCTCACGGCGATGACCTTCGCGCCGCGTACCAGTGCGCCGCCGTCACGCTGCAGACCACCATCCACTCGCCCGTTCACCAACGCGTGCTCGAGTGCTTCCTCAGCGGGGGCTTCTGCGCCTGCCGCATGCACATGGACGCCGCGGCCGGCCCCAAGACCACCACGCAGATGTCCTTGATCTCTCTCGAGCCCGATCTGGTCGACCAATCCAGCGACATGTTCGGGTACACCATCGCGGATCATCCCCAAACCATGGCGTTCGCCGCTCTCCGCGGCCGCATGGGAATCCCGCTCCCGGGGCCCGTCCTCTGGATCCCCAGAGCCCGCGTCAACTCATTGCGGGGGCATCGCGGGCGCGTCAGCGACCAGGTCGATCTGGGCGAGATCCTGGGAGATGCCGCAGCGACCACGTTCTGGAATAAGCAAGAACTGCTCGCCCTGCTCAATCAATGCACAGCATCGCCGGCGTGGCGCACGGCGCACGCCGAGATGGCGTCCCGCCGCATCAGGCGCCTGGGCACGCACCAATCGCTCGCGCAGCGACTGATCGATTTCATTTCCCGCCGATTGAACGAATCCACCATTGCACTGAAGGAGGCGGCATGACCGCAAAGCCCGTTGTCGTAGGTGTGTATCGCCCCCTCAATGTCAGCGGCGTCACGACGTCCGGCGCCAGGCTCGCCGCGCTCACCCGCCCGCACAATCCGTGGCGCCCGCTGCTCGTCGGCCCCGCCATCACGGGCGCCGATATCGACCGCACCGCTCTCGCCGACACGCACAAAATCGCCCTCGCTTCCTGGTCGCCCGACGCGGACCCGGTCCGGCAGATCCTCGACGTGCGGGCATCGCTGCGACGCCTGAACGCCCGCGTGGTCTGCTGCAACGACGTGCCGCAGGCCTACGCGGCCGCGGCGCTCGACCACCACCGCGGCGTTCGCACGCTCACCTGGCACCACAGCAGCGGGCACGACGGCGACGACATCCTCTTGCGTTGCGGCCCCCTCAGCGACGCCTGGGCCGCCGTGAGCGACGCCCTCTCCGATCGCATCGCCGCGCTGGGCACACTCGCCGGCGTCGCGCTGCCACCGGTGCCGGTGTGCGTGCCGCGCGGCGCCCGTCCCGCACCGATCCTGCCCACCGCCCGATCACTGCGACTGCTCTACGCCGGGCGACTCGAGAAGCACCACAAACGCGTCATGGATCTGGCGGTGCTCGCCGACACGCTCGAAACCCGTGCGATCTTCTTCCACATGACCATCGTGGGCGATGGCCCGGCCGCGAGCGAGCTCCGCACCGCCATGGCCCGGCACATCGCCGCGGGAAACGCGACGCTCACCGGCCCCGCCGCCGCGCCCGAGATGCCCCGCCTGTACGCCGGCCATGACGCCACGCTCCTCGTCAGCGAGCGAGAGGGATGGCCGCTCGCCGTCTCAGAAACGCTCGCGATAGGGCGCCCCGTCGCGATCACCACCGGCTGCGGAGGCGCGGCGGAGTTCGTGCAGCACGGCGTCGAAGGCTTCATCGTCCCCGTCGGCGACATGAACGCGATGGCAACCTGCCTCGCCGAACTATCCGCTTCGCGCCAACGGATCGAGGAGATGTCCCGCGCGGCGTTCGCCGCGGCGGCGCGCCTCACGCCCTCGGCGCTCGGCGCCACGTACGACGCGATGGTGGAGACCGCCGCCCGCGCACCAAGCCGCGTCACCGACGCAGCCTCCGCCCAGGCCCACTGGGCCCGCCTACTTGGCGCGATCGAAGCAATCGGCCCGTGCACGCAGGAAAGTCTCGCCACGCTCCGCGACGCGTGGCTCGCTGACCTTTCTCGCGATATGGGCCTCACCGTGGACCCGCAATCGCTGACGCTGACACTCCCCGGGATCGCGTGCACAGCAGAGCGATTGATGACCGCGGCACTCACGACGCTCCGCTCGCGAGGAGCCCGCCGCATCGCGATCTACGGCGCCGGCGCCCACACCGCCCGCGCCGCCCGCGCCATCGCCCGTTTCCCCGAAGTCATCGCCACCATCGACGATCACGCCACGGGCGCGGGCATCATCACCGCCCGCGAAGCCGCGTCACGCAACATCGAGTGCGTGGTCATATCCAGCGATGAGCACGAGCGCGAACTGGCCGCCCGCGCCCGCGAAGCCCTGCCGGGCGTCGAGGTCTTCACGCTGTACGAACCCGAAATCAAGCGAGCCGCCGCGGCGTGATCTCCGGCCGTGCCCAGCCGAGCAGCTATGCACGCCGCGCCCTCGGCGTCGTCCGCGCTGTTCCGCCGATCCGCGCTCTCCGTATCATCTCGGTTGCTCACGCGCTGCGTTCTCGCCTCGACCGCAGCGCCCGCGCTCGTGTCCGACGTCCGTCCTCTACCATCTCTCTGCTCATGCCTACTCACATCATTCTCATCGGCGGCGGTGGACACGCCCTCGTCGTAGCGGAAGCCGCGACGCTCGCGGGTCACGCCCTCGCCGGATTCGTTGATGATCAGCCCCCCGCGCTGCTCGAGCGTCTGGGTGTTTGTTCACGCCTGGGCACGCTCGAGTCGCTCGCGCAGTTCTCCGGCCCGCGCATCCTCTGCATCGGTGATGTCAACTGCCGCCGACGCCTCGCAGCTCGGATCGATCTCACCAACGCCTTCAATGTCATCCACCCCACCGCCTTCGTTTCCCCGTCCGCGCGGCTGGGCAAAGGCATCTACGTCGGCCCCAACGCCGTGATCCACTCCCGCGCATCCGTCGGTGATCACGCGATCATCAACAGCGGCGCGATCGTCGAGCACGAATGCACCGTCGGCACGCACTGCCACATCGCCCCCGCCGCGGCTCTGGGCGGAAACGTCAGCATCGGGCCCGGCTCCCTCGTGGGCCTGGGCGCTCGCATCCTGCCGAGCATCACCATCGGCGATGGCGCGATCATCGGCGCCGGCTCGGTCGTGGTCGAAGATGTCGGCAACGGCGCCAAAGTCAAAGGTGTTCCGGCCCGTTGACGCTCGCGCCCGCTACGCTCCGCCGTGCGCACCCGATTGGCACCTTCCCCTACCGGCGCCCTTCACCTGGGAAACGCCCGCACGTTCCTCGCGAACTGGGCCTTGGCCCGGCAGCGATCGTGGCACATCACCCTGCGAATCGAGGATCTTGACACTCCGCGCGTCAAGCCCGGCGTGATCGATCTCACCATCGATTTGCTCCGCTGGCTCGGCATCGATTGGGATGAAGGCCCTTTCGTGCAGTCGCACGAACCCGCGCCGCACCTGGCGGCGATGCACTCGCTCGCGGCGAGAGGTCTCATCTATCCGTGCGACCTCACCCGCGCCCAGATCGAGGCCGCGGCTTCCGCACCGCAGGAAGGCGCCCACGATCTGCCGTTCCCCGCGCACCTGCGTCCTTCCGCTCGCCCCACCGCATTTACAGATTCCTCACCGAGCTGGCGGTTCCTTGTCCCCGACGAACCCGTTAACTTCACCGACGAGTTCGCGGGGCCGCAATCGCACACCCCGGCACGGACCGTCGGCGACTTTGTCATCTGGACGCGTCGCGATCCCGGCAAGCCCGGTCAACCCGCGTACCAACTCGCCGTCGTCGTTGACGATGCGCGTCAGGGCATCACGCACGTGGTGCGCGGTGATGATCTTCTGGATTCCGCAGCGCGCCAGATCCTCCTTTACCGCGCGCTGGGACTCTCGCCCCTCCCCCACTACCTCCACCTGCCCTTGGTCCGAGGCAGCGACGCCAAGCGCCTCGCCAAGCGCCACGGCGACACGCGCCTGGACGCCTACCGCGCCAAGGGCGTGCCCCGCGAGCGGGTCATCGGTCTTGCCGCACACTGGTGCGGCCTGTGCAGCGAGCCGCGCCCGATGTCGCCCGACGAGTTCCGCGACCGCTTCAGCCTTAATACCATTCCGCACGGACCAGTCACCTTCACAGCGGAGAACGACCGATGGCTTTTGGAATCAAAGAACTGACGACCGCCTGCATCGCCTCGGCCTGCCTGCTCGCGATGCCCGGTTGTGATGACAGCGTTCCTCCCAAAACCGCGAAGGTGGTCATCTCCGGCAAGTCGTTCGAGCTCGAAACCGCGTTCGATGACAAAACCCGCTTCCACGGACTCTCGGACCGCACCGAGATCAAACCGACCGGCGGCATGCTCTTCGTCTTCAAGGATGCCGAGCAGCGTGCCTTCGTGATGCGTGACTGCCCGATCCCGATCGACATCATCTACCTCGGTACTTCCGGCCGCGTCACCGCCACGCACAAGATGGTTCCCGAGAAGCCCCGGAGCGAGGAAGAGAAGAAGAAGGTCCTGCCCCGCCCCGGCCTGCCCGAGTGGATGGCGAGCAACGAGAAGTACGAGGCCCGCCTCAAGCAGTACCCCAGCCGCCAGCCCGCTCAGTACGTGATCGAGCTCAAGGGCAACACGCTGGATGAACTCAAGGTCAAGGTCGGCGACAAGGTCGATCTCGACCGCGAGGCGCTCGCCAAGTTCGCCAAGTAATCAAGGGATCAGAACGAGTACGGATTGTCCATGATCGGCCGGCGCCGGGGCGACTTAGAGATCGGCTGGCCCACCGCCGCTCTGCACGCGGCCTCCAACGCCTGGATCAGCTTCTCGTGGTCCGGCACCGCCTCCAGGTGCTCCATCAGATCGTCCACGTGGTGATCCGCCGGCACGGGCTTGGGCGCTTTGGCGATCGCCGCGTCTCCGAGGGCTTCCTGGGTCGCCATGAACCAAGCCACCGACGGGGTGCCCTGCGGAGGATCGACCTGAATTCGCACGACCACCGGCTCGCGCATGCCGGTGCCGACGCCCACGATGGGCCATTTGCCGGCGCGTGTCAGGGGTTCGCGGGCGAGGGCCATGATCGGCACGCGCTGGCGATCGGCGATCTCTCGCAGGGTGCGCACGTCGATCCCCACCAGCGGCGGTTCGATCAGATAGCGGCCTGCGGCGAGTTTCTGCTTTGGACCGGGCAGTTCGTTCAGCACCACGGTCGTGGGCGCGTCGCAGGCTTCGTGGCGACGCTGCCGGCGGGCTTCCTGCAAGGGCAGGCAGATGCGTGCGAGCCGCTCGAAGTCGTTCACGGCCCGCGCGGCCTCCCAGGCCCGCATGCAGAGCGTTTCGGCCTCGAAGTACTCGGTCCGGGCCAGGGCTTCGCTGGCTTTCTCCATCAACCGGTCTGTTTCATCAGCCTTTTTCCCCACGGCCGTCTTCATGGCGCCCCCCCACCCTTTCGCAGCGTGGGCGCCGCGTTGCCGATCGCCTCCAGGACCACGCGCCAGTTGCCGGCGAGCGCGTCAAGGTCGTAGCCGATCGTGTCCGAGAGCAGCGACCAATCTTCGTTGGCCAGGCCGGTCTTGATCTGGGTGAGCGCGGCCGAGAGGCCCGCGGCGCATTGTTCCAGAGGCCGCGGCGCGTCGATCCCGGGGAGCGAGATCTGGCCGAGATCAACGCCCAGGAGTTGGCCGCACTGATCGGCGACATCGCGGACGGCTTGCCAGGTTTCAAGGATGGAGCGCAGGTGCTCGAAAGCGTCCTGCGTTTTTCCGGCGTGGATCATTTCGGCGAGGTCTTGCTGGCGCTCGGCCAGTTCGGTGAGTGCCGCGGCGGCCTTGGCGCAGGCGTCCTTGACTTGCTCGCCGGGGTTGGCGGTGATGAAGCGGAGTTCCTGGACTTTCGCCACGTCAAGGGCGTCGCTTTGGACGCGCTGACCGTCGGCCAAGATGTCCACGATGCTGCGGCCGGCCACCCGCGAACGTTCCGCCGCTTCGGCAATCGCGGCGGCGAGCGTCGGTTGGGGAATGTTCAGTTGCTGGCCATCGAGATACACGCGCATCGCGCCATCAATGTGCAACATGTTTTTGGTTTTTGCAACCTTTGCGGTTTAAATTCAGCAAAATCGTGAAAATTGTTCGTTTTCAGCCCGGAATGGCACACGGATTCATCTGGGAGGCGTCAGATTTTGCGCGAATGAAGATCAGGATTCGGGAGCGGCCGCGGGCTTCTTCAGGTACAGGAATCGGATGTTCCGGGCGTAGATCACCAGGCCGCTGGCTTGGCCAACCACCCCAACCAAATCCTGACGCCAGATGAAGTAGGTGGTCAGGATGATTCCGCCCGCGAGGCTCATGTACCAGAACGCGACGGGCACGACGCTTTGGCGTTTTCGTTCGGAGGCGATCCACTGGACCCACATGCGGCCTGCGAAGAGGGCCTGGCCACCGAAGCCGACGGCGACCCAGAGGAGGTTGGCGTAACTGGAGACGTTGAAGAGTCGCAGGATAACGCCGCGGCCTTTGGCGGTGGCGCGGGCGGCGATCATCGCCTGGAAATCGTCGGCGGTCATCGACTTGTTGACGCCGGAGGGATCGTTGACGACGCGGTAGGTGTAGGTCGGCGGGGAGGTGGCGCCGGGGGTGGGCGTCTGGACGACGCGGAGTTTCTGCTGGGCGACGGAGATCTCGAACTGGCCTTCGCCGGGTTGCAGCGGGACGGAGCGGGGGGAGAGTGGGCCGAGCATCAGCCACACGGCCAGGCCGAGCACGCCGGTCATCGCGAAGACGGGGCCGAGCTTCAAGGCCGCACCTCCACGTTGGCGACGGGGCGGCGGCGGGTCTTCATCCAGCGGACCACGAAGAGGTCTCGCAGGCCGGGCAACGCCCGCTGGACGATGCCGAAGCCGTACTTGGTTTCACCGGCGACGCGGGGCCGGTGGGTGACGGGCATCTCGCGGACGGTGTAGCCCAGGTGAACAGCGGTGATGGGGATGAAGCGGTGCATGCCGCGGAACTCGAGCGGGAGTTTGAGGGCCAGGTCGCGGCGCATGACGCGGAGGGAGCAGCCGGTATCGCGGATGGTGTCGCCGAGGAGCCAGCGGCGGAAGAGGCGGCCGACGATCGAGCCGACCCGGCGGACGATGTTGTCCTTGCGGGCGTGCGAACGGTCGCCCTGGACGAGGCCCGCGTTGGATTCGCGGAGGAGTTTGACCATCGCGGGGATTTCGGCGGGGTCGTTCTGGAGGTCGGCGTCCAGGACGGCGATGAGGTCGCCGGCGGCGGCGCGGAAGCCGGCGTGGAAGGCGGCGGATTGGCCGTTGCCTTTGCCCTTGGGGGTGTCGGTCATGGCGACGCAGCGGAGCCAGGGGCGGCCGGGCATGAGCCGGACCAGTTCGGCGCGGGTGCGGTCGGTGGAACCGTCGTCGACGATGATGGCTTCAAAGGTGAGGCCGGAGTTGGCGAGGGCGGCGCCGATCTGTTCGACCAGCGCGGGGATGTTTTCCTGCTCGTTGTGCGCGGGGGCGACGACGGACACATCCAGACGCGGCGGGGGTTTTGGATCGGACGATGCCGACGGCATGGGCGGGTAGCGTAGGTGCGGCCGGGATTGGGTGCGTCAGCGGGTTCGCGGCCGCATCGTCCTTCCAAAAAAAGAAAACGCCCGGGCACGAGCACCCGGGCGCTTCACAATCAAGGAGGATGCGGATCAGCGGCGGCGGCGACCGGCGATCAGGCCGCCCAGGCCCAGCAGGGCGAGGGAACCGGGGGCCGGGATCGGGGTGAATTCGATGCCGCGGAAGAGCGTGTTGGTCGCGGCGGTGGCGACGGTGGTGAAGGTCGGGGTGCCGACATCAACGAGGCTCTGGATGCTCGCGATGCCGTTGGAGTCGACGACGGTGGTGTAGATCACGACCTGGCCGGCGGCGTTGGTGGTGCTGGTCATCTGGCGGAGGCGGCCGTTGGGCTGGAAGGTGGCGATGCGGGTCCAGGTGCCGGACTGGAGCTGCCACTTCTGGATGCCGCCGACGCCGGCGGACTGGCTGTCATCGGCGATGTAGAGGAGGTCGGAGCCGACGAAGAAGAAGTCGTAGGGGGACGAGCCGGTGACCGAGGCGGTGCCGGGCAGGAGGGTCATGACCTGGCCGTTGGTGGTGGGCAGGCCGGTGCCGACGGTGTTGATGCCGCGGTTGGTGGCGGAGCCGGAGGAGATGTACAACTGACCGCCGGAGATGTTGACGTTGCGGTTGTTGGTGGAGCCGGTGCCGTTGATCTGGAAGCTGGAGTTGCCGCCGAAGCTGGCGAACTGGATGCCGTTGTTGCCGCCGGCGGACCAGAACTGGGAGCCGTCATCGGAAATGACGCCGCGGATCTGGTTGCCGCTGAAGGCGGTGGTCGAGGTGCTGGTGTCGACGACGCCGTCGAGACCGACGCGGGCCATGACGCGCAGGACGGTGGTGGTCGAGGTGGTGCCGATGCTGGCGGTGCCCGGGGCTGCGTCGTAACCGCCGAGGGTGAGGTAGCGGCCGTCACGCGAGAGGGCCAGCTGGCCTTCGCTGGTGCTGTTGCCGCTGGTGGTGAAGCGCTTGTTGGCGCCGCTGAGGGCGGTGGGCATGGGGATGGACTGGACGAGCGCACCGGCGGGGGTGTACTCATCGAGGAAGGTGGAGAAGGACGCGCTGCTCAGGGCGGTGCTGCCGTCGCCGACGCGGATCACCACCAGGTTTCCCTGGCCGAAGGGGCCGGCGACTGCCGTGCCGGCGATCATCCCGAGTGCTGCCAACGCTGTCATGGTCTTGGTCATCTTGTTCTCCTATGTGCTTTGCGTGTGTGGGCGCAGTGGACGGAATGCGCCCGCACCGGCTCTCTCAACCGATGTTCTCTCTGGTTTAGACTGTGGGACGCCGTGTCCCTCTCTCGCGGCGGTATTCCCGCCAACTCCAAGGTACAGAATAGTAGAACCCCCTCCCCCCCGCAAGGGGATTCGAACTTGGAATTGCGAAATACTGGCGAAGATCGGGTTTTGGGACGGGGGAGCGGGCGGGGTGGGTTGATGCGGGGAGTGCGATGAAGTTTTGGTGGAGTGCGCACGGTGGGTTGCGGGGGCGGTTATTTGGACTTGCGGCGGATGGGAGAGGGTGTGGCGGGGATGACTGGGAGGGGCGATGAAGTTTTGGTGGAGGCGGGGAGGACGCTGGAGGGAGGGAAGGGGATGAAGTTTTGGTGGTGTGCGTTGCGAGTGGGCTCGGGCTGGTGGTTGCTTGGGCGCGGGGTGGGGCGGTGAGGCGCGGTTGGGGCGGGGGCGGCGGGGTGGGTGCGATGAACTTTTGGTGGTGGGCGGGCACCTGGGCTCGGGCTGGTGGTGGCATGGGCGCTGAGTGGGTCGGTGAGGCGCGGTTGGGGCGGGCGAGGCGAGGTGAGTGCGATGAACTTTTGGTGGTGGGCGGGCACCTGGGCTCGGGCTGGTGGTTGCTTGGGCGCGGTGTGGGCCGATGCGGCGCGATCGGGGCCGGGGGCGTCGTGGTGAGTGCGATGAACTTTTGGTGTTGTGCGGGCGCCTGCGCTGGGGCTGGTGGTTGCCTGGGCGCGGTGTGGGCCGATGCGGCGCGATCGGAGTCGGGGGCGGCGTGGTGAGTGCGATGAACTTTTGGTGGTGTGCGTGCGCCTGCGCTCGGGCTGGAGGTTGCTTGGGCGCAGGGAGGGGCGCGGCGGAACGGGCGTTGAGGCGGGGCCGCGGCGGGGTGCGATGAAGTTTTGGTGGGGTGGGCGCGGGGCTTGGGCGGTCCGGGCGCGGCGGATTGGGTGATGGAGCGGGGGGTGTGCCGCGGCGGGGCGGCGATGAACTTTTGGTGGCGTACGTTGCCGGCGGAGAGCAGCGGCGGGATGGGGGCGGGGAGAGAAGGGCGTGGCGGCGCGGAGGCGGAGGAGTTTGTAACAGGTTGGAATACGAGCGGCGGGCATGCGGGCGCTCCTTGCTTCGCGGGAGCGCGGGAATTACGCGCCTCCCTAATTACGCGAGGAGCGGGGTGGTTCGGCGGGGGGTGTGCGCACGGGGGTGGGTGGTGCGGCGTGAAAAAGAAGCGGGACGTGAGATTTCTTAAGGAGGGGGCGGGGCTGTCTGGGCAGGGGCGGAAGAGAGTGGCATGGAGATTGTTTTGGGATTTTTGAAAGGGGGGCAGGTGGGGTACGGGTCGTGCGCGCAGGAATGGCTGATCTAGACGCGGGCCAATGCGTGCGATTACTAGGATGACGAACGCGAGCCGTGGCCTTTGACATGCTCCTCCAGGCAGGTCAGAGAATCGCCACAGCGGAACAAACTAACCCACAAAAGTGCCGTTTTTGTCGGAAGTCCGTTAATTTTGATGCGACATGACAAGAGCATGCGTATAATTGACAGATTTGTCCAGAATACCCAATCCCGCTCGTTGCGCCATCACAAGGTGCCAAGGAGTATCGGGCGTTCGGGGGTGGGTTTCAGGCCGCGGTGCGTGCGGTCGCTGCGTCCTGGAGTGTTGGGAAGATCCCGACCGCTTGGATGTGTTTCGCGGGGTTGACCGTGGAGCATGAATCATGAGTGCTTGCGCCCGAGGCTTCGCGGCGTATCCGGACGGCGGAGGCCATATGGATTGGTTCACCGGACAGCGGGCCACGTCTATTGCTGCAGGACCAATGCTCAGGCACTTATTCGTAGCTTGGTTGCTCGGGATAGCGCTGACGTCTTCGGTCCAGTCCGCGGAACCTGGTTTCCACATCGTCGAAACGCGGGCGGATGAGAGTACTTGCGTTGTTATGGCACTCACGCAAGACGGCGGCATGGCGGTTGGGTCCGCATCAAACACACGCTCAGGTTCAAGCCACCCGTACCGCGGGTTCACATGGACGCCCGCACTTGGGCGAGTGGATATTGCTGGGCAGGGGTTAGGGACGTACGCCAACTTCTCGGGAGTCTCATCCAACGGGTCGGTCATCACTGGATCGACTTGGAATCTCATCGCAGGAACCGACGCACGTGCAACAGTTCAGCGCAATGGGGTGTTTCAGTCGCTTCCTGTGCTCGCCGGTTATACGCTGGCGAACAGCCTCGTTCGTGTGAGCGGCGATGGCTTGACGGTGGCAGGTTCGTGCGCAATCTTGACAAGCCCGGCGCAGTATCAGGCGTTTCGATGGACGGCGGCGGGCGGCATCCGAGGTTTGGGCTTCGCCAGAGCAGGTGACCAGCGCAGCGAAGCACGCGGCATCAGCCGGGATGGCCGAACGATTGTCGGCATCTCCATCAACATGAACACGGGCCTGAGCGTTGGATTCGAGTGGCGTTCGGACAGGGGCATGGTTGTGCTCTCGGAGGGGTACTACGCGTCCGCGGTGAGCGCGGACGGGTCTGTCATCGTCGGCGGAGCCTCCACCGGCGCCGTGTACTGGGATGCACAGCGGCAAGCGCACATCTTGCCGTATTCGCAGGAAATTGCGCCCGGCGCGATGTGTGTTTCGGACGACGGCAAGACCATCGGAGGAGTTCTTTCGCAGCAAGACCCATATCTTTCAGAGGCGTTTATCTGGACGGAAACGCGCGGCATTCAGACCGTCCGAGACTATGCAGGGTTGCACGGAATCACGATCCCGCCGGACTGGAGATTGACGTCGTGTCTAGCGATGTCCGGCGATGCCAGCGTGATCGGCGGCAAGGTGCTGGGTCCAAACCGAGAACAACGCGGGTATGTGCTGGAGTTTGGTCCGCTATGTGCGGCCGATTTCAATGCTGACGGTGGCATTGACGGAGTTGACGTGCAAGCGTTCTTCGACGCGTGGGAAGCCGGGCTCGGCGTTGCCGACGTGAACGAAGACGGCGGCGTTGATGGTGTGGATGTGGATGTGTTCTTTCATTCTTGGGAATCTGGCGCTTGTTCATAGGTGATCGCGGGTCCTTGCCCGCCGGCGGTGCACCGACCACGCGTCACGCGAATTGGAAGATGTCGTCGGGGAATCGATAGGACCCGCGTCATCTTGGAACCAGGCGGCCTCGTTGGAGAGGCGTCTGCGTCGTGTGGACGCTCCAAGGGGTCGCAACTTCAGTACCCGTCCTGAACAGAACGGGCCATTACCTCACTGAGGTAAAGGAGTTGTCGCATGCGCACTCACTTCTTCATTTTTTGCTGCTGCATCCTCGGGAGCTTTGTGTTCGGGCAATCTGTGGGCTCGGGGGATCAACCCCGTTGCTATTTCTTCGAGAAGGCGCCGTCCACATGGAATAGCGGCGACTTCAACGAGCGCTTCACGCCGATGGTCCGAGTCAACCTGACCTTCGATGATGTTCTTCAACAATCTCGAGACCTCAGCGGTTACGACACGGCGTTGTTGGTCAAGGAGCAAGTCGACGGCCTCGTGGCGCAGTTCCCTGCATTTGAAACGTACATTCGTACGCACGTCGTGATTCTGCTCCAAAACTTTGGTTCGGAAGGTCAAACGTTATTCGCGCAAGATGATGTCGATGAACCTGATTGGGATTCTGCCGAACAGGATCCATGGCAACAGCGGGCCGAAGCCAACCCGTGGCTCAATACCGGCATCCTCGCCGCTCACACGTGGATGCATGAGTTCGTCGAGACTGACCTGACCCAGGAACCGTGGACACACTTTGTCAACTCCGTCGGCCAGCCTCGAACTGCTCGGGG
>JAFEBP010000005.1:960026-1018480 GCA_018242605.1 Planctomycetota bacterium | reverse complement strand
TTGATCTCGAACAGGTCGATGTCCTTGACCGAGAGACGGGCCTTGTCGAGCGCGCCCTGCACGCCGGTGATCGGTGCTGCGAAGATCTCCTTGGGGGCCACGCCGCTGGTGTGGTAAGAGAGGATCTTGGCGATGGGCTTGGCGCCCAGTTGCTCCGCCGCGGCGGAACTGGCGACGACCAGGGCCGCCGCGCCATCGCTGATCTGGCTGGCGTTGGCCGCGGTGATGGTTTCGTGGTTGGGCAGGGCTCGCAGTTTGGAGACGCTTTCGAGCGTCGTCTCCGCGCGGATGCCTTCGTCGGCCGACACGCCCGGGCTCTTCTTGTCCAGGCACTGCTCGCCGGTCACGTTAAAGGTCTCATTCTTGAACCAGCCGGCCTTGGTGGCCTCGGCCGCACGCTGGTGCGACTGAACGGAGAACCGGTCCTGCTCGGCCCGGGAGATTTCGTACTTCTTGGCGATGAAGTCCGCGCCGGAGGTCATGGCCCAGCATTCGAACGCGCAGCGCAGGCCGTCGTACGCCATCACGTCTTCCATCTGGGTCGGCCCGTACTTGACACCCTCACGCACACGGGCGAAGTGGGGTGCGGCGGTCATATTCTCGAATCCGCCGGCGATCACGATATTGTTGTCGCCCGCCTTGATCGACTGGGCCGCCTGCATGACGGCCTGAAGGCCGCTGCCGCAGACCTTGTTGATCGTGACCGCGCTGATCGTGTCGGGCAGACCGGCCTTGATGGCTGCCTGGCGAGCGGGATTCTGTCCCAAGCCCGCCTGCAGCACGCAGCCCATGATGCACTCGTCGATCTTGCCTTTGGCCGCGGGCACGGCCTCGAGCGCCGCCTGGATGGCGTAAGAGCCCAACTGCGGCGAGGGAACTTTCGAATAGCCGCCGAAGAACTTGCCGATCGGGGTGCGCTTCGCGGCGAGAATCACAGGGGTAGACATGCGTAACACTCCAAGAACCAGAAAACGATGATCAAGAATCCGAAGGACCGGTGTTTAAGATCGACCGACCGTGAGGGGCGCGAACTTGTCGACGTTGCCCGCGGCGATCTTCTCGTAACCGCTGCCGAGCTCCCCGATGGGATCGGGCGGGATGATCTCTACTTTCTTCTCGCCGAGCTTCGCCTCGCCTCGCTGCACCTTGCCCTGGAAATCCAGGCATTCCTTGAGCAGTCGGTCAAGAATTTCAGGCTCGGGGACGTTGGCGACTCGTTCGCCCTGCACGTAAATGATGCCGCGACGATCGCCGGCGAAGACGGCGACGTCCGCGCCCTCGGCCTCGCCCGGACCGTTCACGATACAGCCCATGACGGCGACCTTCATCGGAACGATGATCTTGCTCGCCAAGGCCTTGCGGACATCCTGGATGAGCGTGAACAGGTCGACCTGGATGCGGCCGCACGTAGGGCACGCGATGAGGTCAACGCCGATTCGCTCACGCTTGCCAAGGCAGTACAGCAGTTCCAGCCCGTCCTCCACCTCGTACACCGGGTCGTTGGCGTACGAGATGCGGATGGTGTCGCCGATGCCGTTGATGAGCAGACCCCCCAGAGCCACGACGCTGCGGATGGTGCCGGTTTCTTTTGGGCCCGCGTGCGTGACGCCCAGGTGCAGAGGGTGGTCGAACCGCTTAGAGATTTCGGTGTATGCGTCGATCACCAGCGACGCGTCCATGCTCTTGGCGGAGATGGCGATATCGTAGAAATCCTGCTCGTAGAAAATGTCCAGGTACTCTTCGAGCTTTGCTATCATGATCGCCAACAGGTAACCCTGCTTGTGCTCGCTGAACACGGCGCCCAGTTCCTTCATCCGCTTCTGCTTGTCCTTGCGTTCGATGATCGAGCCTTCATTCACGCCCACGCGGATCGGCAGGCCCTTGGCCTTGCACGCCTTGATGACTTCGATCACCTGCGAGCGGTCCTGGATGTTGCCGGGGTTCAGGCGGATCTTGTGAACGCCCGCCTCCACGGCCTCGAGCGCCCGTTGGAAATGAAAGTGAACGTCCGCGACGATCGGCACCTTCACCTGAGGGATGATGTGCTTGAGGGCGTCGGTATCTTTCTTTTCCGGGACGGCTACGCGGACAACATCGGCACCCGCCGCGGCGAGCTTGTGGATCTCGCGGACACATGCGTCGATGTCGTGGGTGTAACCCGCCGTCATGGTCTGGACGCTGATCGGTGCGGGCGTGGTCGGCGTGCCGTCACGGTTGGGGAGGCCGCCGCCGATGCGGACGAAGCCGACGCGGGGATCACCGAGCACAATCTGACGGGTGGGGCGACGGGGTTGCATGAGTGGGGAGAGGGTAGGTTGGTTTCACCCCATGGCAGGGGCTTGACGCTGAACTTCGGATTCAGTTGGGGCGGCGGTGGGTACTTGCGCGTGCTTGAATCCCGAGCGATAGTAGGGAAGCGTTTGGAGGCAATTCGGTCGATGCGCCTCAAGAGTGCGTGAGTCCGGAGCCCATCGTGCACCCCTGGGGAGAAGGTGCCGTCACGATCCAAACCTCTTGCTCGTATACTGCCGCATGCTGGCGCGCCTCGCACCCCTCATCGCTTCGGCAGTGCTGTGCTTCGGGACTGTCGCGGACCGTTCGAACACCGAGTTCGTGCCGTCTCGGCACGGCTTTCACTTTCGCAACTCCTTCAAAGGAACCTCGCTCCCTCCCGCGCTGCGCAACCGGGGGATCGAGAAGCAGATGCAGTTGCCGGACCATTACGGGCTATGCGGCGGCATGTCGCTCGCCGCGGCGGACTACTTCCTCGCGAACAGGGATGTTCCCGCCGACACCACGCCGCCCAAAGACGCGACGCCGCTGTACGACTACATCTACGAGCGGCAGGTGCAGAGCATGGGTGCGATGGGCATCATGGCCACCAAGTTCCTGCAGTGGATGCAGCTCCCCGATACAAGCGTCGAAGCCGAGCCCTCGACCGCCTCGCTGACAGCCGCTGAACTCCCCGCGATCATCAAGCGGCTTGATGCGGGCGAAGTGGTGCCGCTGGGATTGGTCTACGCGAAGTCGAATACCAGCGAACTCGGCAAGTCTGGCGAGAAGGAACGCGCCAGATTGTGGGAAAACCACCAGGTGCTCGCGTTCGCTGCGACGAAGATCGACGAGAACACGATCGATATTCGTCTGTACGATCCAAACTTCCCGGGTGACGACGGCGTGATCGTCCACACCGTGCGCACTTTGCGGGAGGGCTTGCCTTCGCTCGTGACCTGTGAGCAACGCGCGAGCCGAGGCCGTGTCATCAAGGTTCGCGGCGTGTTCGCAATGCCGTACGTGAAACGAGATCCGAAATAGGGTCGGACGCGCGACCTAACAATAATTTTGAACGCACTGGGTACAAAATTCCGGGGTTTTTGTGTGTTTTCCACCCCGTGAAGGGCAAGTGAGTTGTGTGAAATCACGGTCCGAAGCGTGCGTTTCAAGCAAAATGCCGCAACTTCTCACTTGACAAGAAGTACAAGTCGCTGTAGGCTCATAGCGACCTCCATTCGGAGGGGTTTTCTTGACCCGTTCGGACATCCAAAGAGAGTGCTAGAAGGAGCAGCGTATGTCTCTGCGCCGTTTGCCCGTGGCTTTCATGGCCATCGGGGGCGCGTTGGGCGTGTGTCACTCTGATGTCGCGGCGGCTCCGCCGCGAGTTGGTGTTGTTGCGCTCAGCGGTCAGTCGGTTCCATCTGCGCCTGCAGGCGTGGTGTTCTCGAACAGCATGCAGTCCCCGCAGATCAACGATGCGGGAGATGTGCTGTTCTCGGCGGCCATTTCCGGGCCGGCTGTCGACGGGAACTCAGATACAGGTTTGTGGATTCTTCGAGGCGGCGGACTTTCGACCGTGGCAAGAGAAGGCAGTTCAATCCCAGGCCAACCTGCAGACCGTGCGTTCGGGCCATGGGGTGGCTCTGACACCTATCTGCTCGATGATTCCGGCGCCGTGTTCGCGAGCGGCGCGGTCCGAACGGGCCAATCGATGGTGGGGGGAGTGTTTGCCGTCCGAGCGTCTCGATACGAGATGCTGGCTATGTATGGACAGCCGGTCCCTGGATTCCCGGCCAGTCAGTGGCGCGGCGCCAGTAGTTTTGCGGCGGCAGGCGGACGCATCGCCGCGGCATTGCGAGTGTTCACCTCGGTGCCCTATCCCTCGGATACCTGCCTGGGACTTGCGGCTAGTACTTTGGTCCCCGCGCTGTTCGGAGGGAGCGCGGCGCCGGGCTTCCCGGTAGGCTGGACGGTCGCGGAGATGAACGCAGTCGGGATCGGACCCGGCGGCGAATGGGTGCTCAACATTCTCGCACGACGCGGGAATCAATCCGCGGGCTTGATTTTGTACGGGCTTGACGTGGCTGCCCCGGCTGTGCTGGCAAGAGCCGGCGATGCAGCGCCCACCGGTGTTCCGATGGATGTGTTCGTGAACCTCTACACACCGTTTGTGAGCCGCGCCGGTCTGGTAACATTTGCGGCGGATACTCACATCGGGAAGTCCTTGTTCCAGGGAAGGCCAGGAACGTTGGCCCAGGTAGTGCCGCCCCGTCCGACGATCGCGAACTTACCGGTGGGGTTCACCGCGTCCGGACTGATCGATGCTCGCGTGAGCCCTGGTGGCGATCAGGTGGCGGCCATCTTTGGGCTTTACGAGAGCATTGGCGGCGTGAACTACTACCGCGGGCCTGTAGTCGCCGCGGGCAATCCGCAGAGTCTGCGGGTTGTCTTGAGCGGCAACATGCCGGCGGTGGGGCTTTCACCAGATTTGACGTACAGCCGAATCTCAACTGTCTGCGTCGCCGATCCCGGGCAGGTCGTAGTGCAGGCGTTGGCGGCGCCGCCGGTCTCGGGAGGCGTGCTGTTCAACGGCATCTGGGCGACGGATCTCGATGGACAGTTGCACCTCATCGCGGCGGAGACTCAGCCGTTCGACGTGTCGCCAGGTGATTCCCGCACGGTCCGTTCGTTGCTGCTGACATCTGAACACGCGGGCGGTGCGTCCAACGCGCGGCCGCTGAACAACACCGGGCAACTGGCCTTCGGCTTGACGTTTACGGATGGGACTTCTGGCATATTCATCGCCGACTTCGCGCCCCATTGTGTCGCCGACTTTGATCTCTCCGGCGGTGTTGACGGGGGCGATGTTGACGCGTTCTTTGCCGCTTGGTCGGCGGGCGCCGATGCCGCGGACGTGAACGGCGACGGCGCGGTCAATGGTGATGACGTGGGGTCGTTCTTTGACAGGTGGTCCGGCGGCTGCTGAGCAGCCTGGCGGAATGTTGGTGCGCGGAGGAGCAGTTCGTGGGGACCGGCGGCCTTTGGACAAGGGCCGCGGGTCGTGGGACGTGAATGAAAGGCCGCGTGTGTTATGCACTCTCTCACGCGTCGGCCGAACACCCCTTCACGTCTCACGACCCGCGGCTCTTGTTACAGCGTCTCGGATGCTTGTACGTCGTTTGATGGGCAACCGTTTCGTCCGCCGTCTGTAGAAACTCCGGGGGCTTACAGACGCACTCTCTCTCTGACCGCGGCCGGGGCGGGTAGCCCCCCCCGGCCGCTGGTTTTCTCGGGACCCAACGCCCCGGAATGCCTCATCGACCCCAGGGTGTGTTGTCGGTTGAAGCCTTTTCGAGGCCGTCACGCTGCGACTTGTCGGTGAATCGTCCCTGTAGGTCCTTGAACAACTGTGATGCAGCCGCGGCTCCAAACTTCGCACGCCACGCCGCGCCGAGCGTCTTGGCATCGCGTTCGACCTGGTCGGGCCGGATGTTGGCCTTGAGTAGGTTCAGCACGGCGTCGTCGGCGGGGTGCTCCAACGCCGGGTATGTGGTGAGCCACAGCGCATCGCGCATGATTCCGTCCTTTGCGGCGTCCTGCGACAGGCTGGGATACAGCCGGGCCACTAGCTCGCATTTCCCGGCCCGGATGCAGGGCAGGATGCACGCTCGGGCCACGCCGGATGTGATCTTGTCTGGTTTGCTGTCCAACAGGGCCGTCGCAAGCTTCGCGATGTCCTGATCGCGCCCCAGCAGCGTCATCAGGTTGATTCCCTCCTCGAACTTGTCCGACGTGAGCAACTCGCGCAGGTTTGCGCCCACGGGTTCGGCGCCTTCCAGCGGCAACGCGTCGGATCCACGCTTCATGCCGGGAGTGAACGAGTACAAAGGGTCAGCGAGGATCGCGATCTTCCACATGTGCATCCCGTCCACCCGCATCGATGCGCCGAACGGTGCGCCTGTCAGGAATCGCCCCGCGGCGTTGGGGGTCGGTACGAACGCGTGCAGGAACGGTTCGTGCACGCTCCCCGCGTATGCGAAGACCCCTCGCTCCCGCCATCGCCCGCCCAGCAGGTCCCGCTTGCTCGGGAAGAGCAACGACCATGAATGCACCAAATGCAAAGCAGCGGGCACATTGAGCATCGGAACGTCGCCGGGTTTGCACTGTCCGGGCTCAAAGTCGAAGAAGTCCTGATTTCCCTTGGTGTTCACGAAGATGAGCCCCGCATCGACGACGCGCGATGCCCGCACTCGCCAGGCCTGCGCCGAGCCGTTGGGCTTGTCGAGCAACTCGACCGTGATCCCCGAGGGCTTGATGATCTCCTGGGTCTTGGTGCCGTCGTAGTTGCTCCAGGGCACCGAATCAGGATACCCGTCAAAGATCCAGGCGCTCCGAGGAGACATGAACAGCGAGCACATCGCCATGTACACAGTTTCCGACGCGGTGCCGAAAATGTGCCCTGCCCAGGCCCATCGTTCCTTGATTTCAAGACCTGTGCCGGGCCGGCCGATGCGGTCCGAGAGGGCCAAGAACTCGTTGTTGGTCTTGGCGATGCGCTCGGCGCAGTTCAGGCTGATCGTGACCGCTTCGATCTCATCGCTCAGGGCGTTCCAGCGCCACTTCATCAATGCGCACCCTGATTCGATAGACTTCTCGAGCGTATCGGCCTCGCTGGGGGACATCTGCCAGTCGATATTGCCCGCCGCGGCGGGCACGAACAACGTCGGCTGTCCGTACGCCGCGGCGAGCGCCAGTCCGCCGGCCCACGCCGCGTCGCCGCTGCTCGTGACGACGACACCCGGAGGCACGTGCCCGCCGGCACGCCAGGCATCGAGCAGTGCGGTCTGATCAATCGAGGGCTTTTCCACCGACCATGCGGCTTGCACGGCGGCGGCATACTTCGTCAGGTCGACTTTGGCGAACCCGTCCGGCCCGACGATGGGTTTGGGTGCGTCTGGCTTGACAGGAGCCGTCCATCGGACCACCGATTTGGGTTGGTATCCCCTGACGAACCGCGCGATGGCCTCGCGCGAGCTCGGCGAGCCGTCGTCGATGAGGACCGGAAAGCGTTTGTTCGGCCGCCACGCGGAGATCGCGGCCAGGTATGAATCCGGGTCCGACACGATGACGACAGTGTTCACCTGTTCCGCCGCCTGCTTCAGTGCGGCGATGCGTCTGCCGAGGAGAATCGGCGCGGGCGTTTCCGGCTCCGGCGCCTTAGTAGGGTCCAGCGGCACGATGCGATCCGGGTTGATCTCCGGCTTGCGGTCTTGGGCAGGGGAGACGCCCGCGATGACGAGGAGGAAGGCAATGGCAAGGGTCGCTGGAGTGCGAGTCATGGGGAAGGATAGCTCTGGGAGGATGACCCGAACCTCCGCAGTGCGGACACCGTACCATGCGGATATGTCGCGCGATACCAAGGTTCAAGCGGGCGCGCTCGCCGCCCTGTTGGTCTGTTTCATCTCTTCGATCGGCCTGGCTACGGGTCTCACCGCGCTCGCCGGCCGCGAGAAGCTCGCCGCGACAGATCAGGCCACCGAGGGTCAATCCAAGGAAGTCGCCGTCGGTATCGCGATGGGAGCGTTCCGCGGCATTTTCGTCAACTTCCTGTGGATGCGTGCCAACGCGATGAAGGAAGACGGCAAGTTCTTTGACGCCATCGAACTCGCCAGCGCGATCACCAAGCTCCAGCCCCGCTTTCCCCGCGTCTGGGTCTTTCACGCGTGGAACATGGCGTACAACATCTCGGTGATGACCCAGACCAGCGAAGAGCGCTGGAACTGGGTGAACGCGGGCATCCACCTTCTGCGCGACCAGGGCATCCCGGCCAACCCGAACGACATGCTCCTGCACAAGGAGCTGGGTTGGATCTTTCTGCACAAGATCGGTGGGTTCACCGATGACGCCAACGCGTATTACAAGCGCCGCCTCGCGATGGAGTGGACGATCGTGCTCGGCCCGCCTCCGGCGAGGACTCCGGAAGACCGCGACCGGGACCACCGGATCAAGGTGATGACCGATTGGCTCTCCGTGGTGGCCAATGCGCCGGATTCGCTCGAAGAGCTCTTCGCGGCGAATCCCGACGCCAAGGCGCTTGCGGACAAGGTCATCGCGTTGGGTTTCAAGCTCGATGAAGGCGTCCTGGGCCGCTATGAAATGCACAAGGCCAGCGCTTCGTCGGTGTACCGCGCTGACTACCAGGCGGCCCTTAAATCGAAGCGCAAAGTCGACACGCAGCCCACGCCGATGGAAGAACTGACCGCGATGATCGACGACCCCGCGATGCAGAAGAGCTGGGACGCGTTGCTCCCCACCATGCGAAAGCGGGTGCTCATCGACAACTACCATATGGAGCCGGATCGCATGATCCGGTACACCCAGAAGTATGGCCCGATGGACTGGCGCCATCACGGTTCGCACGCCGTCTACTGGTCCGCCCGCGGCGTGGAGCTGGGGCTCTCCCGCCTTACGCACGATAACCGCCGCGACTTCGACACTCTTAACACCGACCGCATCACGGTGCAGGGAATCCAGGAACTGTTCCGCACCGGTGACGTGTACTTTGATTTCTTCGCGTCGATGCTGAACCAGTACACGGTCTGGATCGGAGCGCCGGATCCGCACTTCGTGCTGGCGTACGGCGACATCATCGAGGATGCTCGGAGCAGGTCGTGGGCCGACCAGCTCGACAATCGCGGCTTCTCTCCGCTGACCGCCGGCTACGAGAACTTTCTCAAGGACACCATCTGCTTCTTCTACCGCCGCAACGACCTCAAGGGGGCCGAGTACTGGTATTCCCGCCTGCGAACGTACAAGGGCCTCAACCAGAACTACGCGAACCGCGCAGCGGAAATGTCCGTGCCCCTTCGCGAGTTTGTCGACAATGAACTCAACGACCGCTTCACATCGCCCAACGTCGCGGTGGCGCAGGTGGTGGGGGCCCTGACGGGTGCGTACACCAGCGGACTGCTCTCCGGCGACACCGACCTGTTCTCTTCGCAGTTCGAGTATGCCAAACGCGGACATCGTTACTTCATGGAGCAGCAGCGCAAGGCGGTGGTCGTCAATCGTGATTACGTCCGCATGGATCAGATGGAGCCCGACTTCCGCGTGGAGGCGGGCGTGGTTCTGGTGAACGTGCTGGCCTCGCTCTCGCTCGATGATGCGGAAAAGCTGTACGGCAGGGCGCCGGCGGACCTCAAAAAGTTCGCGTACGACCCGCTCGCGGCACGCTACCGCGAGTCCGTCGATGAGCGGGCCAAGCGGTTCGGTTCCAAGAAGTTCGACGAGATCTTCCCAGAGCCGCCCGACATGCCGCAGTTCCGCGCGGCGTTCAAGAAATACGCCGACGAACGCGTGCAAGGCAAGCCCGATACGGAACTGAAGTGATTGACCGGATCAGTTGGCGAACCTGGTCATTTCTGTGCGGCTTCGAGGATCATCGCGGCTAGCAGATTTTCGTTGTTCAGCTTCCACCTGGGAACCCGCTTGCCGTTGATGTAGATCCGCGGCACCGAGTCCATTCCGAGCGCAATAGCCGCCTTGGCGTCATCGGCGATGGCTTGTGCCGTGAATGGCTGTTCCATGGCAGTCTCGAGAGTTTCGGCATCCATGCCGAGCTCGGGGCATGCGGTCGCTAGGCTCTCTTTCGTCACACCGTTCTGGTGCGACATCAGCCAGTCATGCATGCGCCAGAAGAGTTCATCCCCGCCGATCACTTCCGCGGCCTCGGCGGCTCTCGCGGCGTCGCAGGCCTGGAGGTTCTTGACGAGCTGAGTCGACGGATTGCAGTTCTTGTTGATCGGGAACTGAACATACGAGTAACGCACGTGCGGCTTGGGGCCTTGCGTGAACAGCCGCAGCAAACCGTCGGCGTCCGCGGTGTTCTTTTCCTGGTAGTCGCCGATGAGCACGACGGACACCTCGGCGTCGCTCGGGCTGATGGTGTGACGTGCGAACCGGTCCGGCATTTCCGTCACGGGTTGCTCGCGCCAGTCGTTGAAGTATCGCTCGCGTGCGGTGGGGGGAACATCAGCGGAGTTGGCCGCGGGCGCGGCACCGCTGGCCACCACCGCGGCAACAGCGCGGGTAAGTGCCTGGGGCGCGTTCCATCCCTTGAGTTCCACGCCGTTGATGAAGATCATGGGCGTGAAGAAGATCCCCAGCGAAGCGCCCTCGTCAACGTCGGATTTCACCGCCGCGCCCGTTTGTGCCCCGGTCATGATCGATTCGAACGTCTTGCGGTCGTAACCCAACTGCGACAGTCCTGCCGCGAGTTCGGCGTCCGTGAACGATCCGCGTCGCGAGAACAGCCAGTGGTGCATTTCCCAGAATCCCTCCGGCCCCTTGAGCAGCCCCGCTGTTTCCGCGGCTCGCGCCGCCCAGCACGCGTTGGGGTGCATGTCCGAATCTCCCATGGCCGGGTTGCATTTGTTCGAGAGTGGGAAGTACTTGATCCCCACGCTTAACGACGGAGTTGACTTCATGAGCGACGAAAGCTCTTCTTCGACTTTGTAGCAATCCGGGCACTGGTAATCCGTGAACATCACGATTCGCACCGACGCCTTCTCCGGGCCGAAGCGGTACCTCCCCGCGAGCGGGCGAACCGCTTCGGGCGTCGCTGGCGGAGCGGCCTCGGATGATGCAGGCGCTTTGGTCGGCTCCGCGGCGTTCGAAGGTGTGGTTGGGGTCGCCGTTGATTTCGTCGGTGTCGGTTCCGTCGGTTTGCTTTGCGTCTGTGCGGCGGCACGCTGGGTCATTTTCGCGGTGGAGGCCGCCAGTTGCTCCTCGGCCTTCGCCTGAGAGTCTCGCTTCGCGATGAGTTCAATTGGCGCGAGGACCGCGAGGCACGCCAATGCGACGCCGGCGCCGAGAACGAGCGGACGCGAAGAAGCGCCCGTCGCCTTCACTCCGCCCTCTTGGAGAATGAAGATCAGTACGTTGCAGGCGTGAACCACCAGGCAATACACACACCACAGGTTGGCGCCCGCCGCGATGCCGACATACACGAGCGAGACTCCGGCTGCGATGCGAACACACAGCCGAGCGGGCGACGAGAACGCGCCGCGTGACGCGATCAGCGAGACAACCAAGGCCACGAACCAGGCCAGCCCCAGGAACGCTACCGGCACAACTCCGATATGAGCCCAGGCGCTCTTGGCGGCCGCGGCACATCCGGAACCCGCACCACACCCCGGCAGACTCATCGCCCCGAAGTGATCCAGCACCAACATCACTGAGGCTCCCAAGCCCACAACTCCAAGAAAACCCGCGGCGGCAGACCGGGGAGACCCTGGGTTTTGTCCGATCGCCTGGTTTGCAGGGGGGGTGGAGTGGTTTGGCGTGCGGCTTTGATGTGGTTTCTTGGCCATGGGTTGTACAAGGATACCGCGCGGCGGGGTTGGGTGTAAAACACCAGCCAAAGGAGGATTTGGCCTCGATCCAAGCCCTACAGCGGTACTGAATGGAGCTGTGAGTAAACGCTTTCATTGCCGTGGACGATGCCGGATGAAAGCGTTGACAGGGCCTGAATCAAGGTGATAGGTATGTATCGATTAGTTTCAGATGGGAGCATCTCAAACTACGAATCGGCGGTCATTATTTGAATATTGTGAATGATGGCAGCTTGGGGGGTTCTCCCTACAGCAAACAAATCGCAGGACCGGTTGATACTCATGAATGCAACTGACGGCGGCCATGACGGCCGAACTCGTGGAAGGACATCCACCCGACCAATGCATGTCTCTCTCTCTCCGATCTGTCGGAGGCCCACAGCGTTCGACAGATCTTTCTTAGCGGTTTCTCGCCAGAGGAAGCACGGCCAGGACGGCCGGACCCGATTCGGGGGATGGACTCCCAACTGGGTCTTTCTCATCTCTCCGGTCTGTCGGATTACGACGGGTCCGACAGACTTTTGTGTGTGCAGGGTGGATCGATTCGGGCGCATGACGTGCCCGAGCCGATGACACAAGTGTGTCTGCTCGCCCCGATCGATCGTGGTGGATCGATGGGGCCGGAAAGGAGCGGTTCACACGCTCCGCTCAAGGATGGGCGGTTCTAAGCGATCATGGGCAGGGACGCCCGATCGGCCAGGTGGATTCCGATGCTGCGTTTGACTCATTCGGTGGAAGGTCCGCAGACCGTGGATGCTCACGCGATCCCGATGCGGATCGGCCGTGCCGGTATTTCGGCCATCGAGCCCAAGCCCGCCGTGCTGCACGGGGTTGGCCGAAGCCGGGCGCCCCAAGGCGACAATCCAATCCTCGCCTGGCTCAAGTCCAAGGCGATTTCGATGCGAGAGTACCTCGAACACCTCGCCCGCATGGACGCGAATCTCGCCGAGGCGCTCAAGGACACATATTCCCTCCGTCACGTGCGCAGGCGACTGGCGCTGACGCTGTTCATCGACTTTTCGCACGAGCAGGGGCTGTCCGCCGGCGAAGTGGCGGCCCTGATCGGTGACGCCCAGCAGGCCGCCGGAGAAGCCGTGAACTACCTCATCAACGCCGCGGCGGAAGACGCCGGCGAAGCGATCGCCTGACGCTCAGCCCCGCGGGTGGAACTTCTTGTGCATCGCCTTGATCTGGGTGCGGTCCACGTGCGTGTAGATCTGCGTCGTGGCGATGTCGGAGTGACCCAGCATCTCCTGCACCACGCGCAGGTCCGCGCCCCCGCCCAAGAGGTGCGTCGCGAAGCTGTGCCGCAGCATGTGCGGATGGACTCTGAGACCCGCCGCATTCGCGTTGCGATCCACAATCTGCCACACGGCGATCCGGGTGAGGGCTCGGCCCCGCACAGAGAGCAATAGCCGCTGGTTTCCAGTCATGTTCCGCGCCGCGAGTTTCGGGCGGGCGTCATTGATGTACGCCGTTACCGCCTCGCGAGCGGGCACGCCCATCGGCACCAGCCGTTGGCGGCCACCCTTACCTGTGATGCGGATGACTCCCAGGGTGTCGGCCAGGTCGCGAAGATCTATCGAGCAGACTTCCGAAGCGCGAAGCCCGCTGGCGTACATCAGCTCCAGCATGGCGGCGTCGCGCAGACGCAGCGATCCATCCCCGCCGTACAGATCAACTTCGGATGGGACCGCGAGCAACCGTTTGGTTTGCGACGGCGAGAGCACATCAGGCAGCCGCCGCCAGCGGCTGGGTCGCTCGAGAATGTCGGAAGGGTCGGTGTCCATGCGATCGGTGGCGATCGCCCAACGGAAAAAGATCCGCACAGATGCCAGGTGCCGCACGACCGACTCGCCGGCAAGCCCGCGCTTGGAATGAAGGTTCTGCATGTGTTCTACGACGTGCCGGGGCGTCACGCGGCTCAATGTGTGCGCTCCCTTCGTCGCGAATGATTCGAGCAGGTATCGCACGTCTCGCCCGTAGGCATCCATCGTGTTGGCCGATAGGCCGCATTCGACTTGCAGATAGCCTAGAAACGGCTTCACCAGCGAGGCCAAGGTCGCGGGCAGTTTTGCTTGCTCCGCTGGCTGTGTGGGCGTTGAAACGGCTGACTTTGGCACAGTTATCTATATCGGCAACTCCATCGTGTTGGGCTTACCCCTGAAACTGGCCGATTCGCTCGCGGTATCATCGCACACGATGATTACCCACGATTCTCCGCGGCGGGGCTTCAGGTTTCTGCTCGTGATTTTCGCATTTTCGGCGGTAGGGATGTTCCTCCTGGGAGGTTGCAAACCGAAGGAACAGCATTTGAACCAACTTGCTTTGTACGCGGCGTCGCCCTCCGGTGGCCGCAGCGCTGCCGCCACCGAACTGGCCAAGGCGATCATTGCACACGAGTTCATGCTGGGCGACGCCATGGATCTTGCCAATAAACGGCTCGATGATGTCGGCACCGGTCAGGTCAAGAGTTTCGATGCGACCGCGTTCGCCGGAGCCGTTCTTGACGCCGCGGCACAGCTTGAGCCCAAACTGCCGCAGCAGGGCGAGATGGAGATTTTTTGGATCAACGTCGGGAGGTTGGCGTTTCGAAGCGCCGAAGAGGCTCATGCCGCGGGGCGAGTGCCCGAAGCGATGACTCTTGTTCTCGCCGGTCCGCGGCGTTGGCAGAACGACGCCTATTGGAATCGGTACAGCGACCACGACGGCCTCACGTCGCTCTTGATGGCGAAGATGGGCCAACGTTCCGAAGCAATCGCCCGCCTGCAGAACCGCCCCGACCTCCGCGATGTCGCACTGCAGGTGTACGAAATGCTCACCAAGGGCTCCTGACGGCACTGACGAGTAGAGGCGTCGATTCGACGTCAGTGTCTGCGCTGGGAAGAGCGAACCGGTGCTTACATAATGCGAACCGCATTACTAAAATCGTCGCCATTTCCGCGAAGTCTGCACCAACTGGTAGTAATGCGTTAGGAATTTGGTATGGGAGTACTCTCGAGCGGTTAAACGAACCGCTCTATCCCCCGAACGCACCCGGTTGCCGACACATCCCTCCCTTCCTACTATCGGGGGCTTCAGTTCAGGAGCCGATCGCGACGGAAGTTCCGGGGCTAAACCTTCGGGGCCGAGGCGCGATTAGGGGCGGTCCCATCGCGGCTGATGGATCGTCCCGCTCCGGCCCAGCGGGCGTTGGCCCGGGCACTCGATGCCGCGGAATCCGGTTCTGCCTTCGCTCCCATCTCTTGGAAGCGCCTGCGAAACTTGGACCGCGAAAGAGTACGTGGTCCCGTTCGCACCCGCCGGCCAGAAAGTCGGCTTGATTACCGGAGAAACGCTCGGCCGAACTCAATGGTCGATGGTGTAATTGGCAGCACAGCAGATTTTGGTTCTGTTAGTCCTGGTTCGAGTCCAGGTCGACCAGTTTCCGTCGCGGGCTGCCAATGCCCAATCCGCGGCGGCCTTTCCCACCCAACCTTCATGCCCCAAGCCCAGACCAACACGTTGAGCGCGATTATTCTCGCCGCCGGTAAAGGCACTCGGATGAAGTCCGACTTGCCCAAGGTTGTATTTCCCGTCGGTGGCCGACCGATGGTGTGCGCCGTGGTCGAAGCGTGCTGCGCCGCGGGAGTGGGCCGCATCATCGCGGTGGTGGGGTACAAGCAGGAACTGGTCCGCGACGCTCTGCGGGGTTACGACGTGGAGTTCGCCGTTCAGTCCGAACAACTTGGCACCGGCCACGCCGTCATGTGCGCCAAGCCGTTGTTCACTGAACTGTCCGGGGACGCCTTTGTTCTCTGCGGCGATGGCCCGCTCATCCGGTCCGCCACGTTGACGACCGTTCTCGAACGTCACCGTTCCACGCATGCGGCGGCGACGTTGGCCACGTCCACGATCGATGATCCTACAGGTTATGGTCGAATCTACCGAGACCCTCAGGGCCGCTTCAAGGCCATTGTCGAGCACAAGAACTGCACCCCTGAGCAGTTGAAGATCCGCGAGGTCAATCCCTCGTACTACTGCTTCGGCGTCCGCGATCTTTTCGACGCCCTTTCGAGCGTGAAGCGCAATCCGGTGAGCGGCGAGTACTACCTCACCGACGCTCCGGAACTGCTGCTGGCCGCGGGCAAACGCGTCGAAGTCATCGAAGCCGTTCCGCCGCAGGACGTGCTCTCGATCAACACGCCCGACGATCTGGCGATCGTGGATCGCCTGTACCGCGCCCGGCCAGGATTCGCCAACCAGGGAGCATTGAGCTCATGAGCATCAACGTTTCAGAACTCATGATCTTCGCCGGCCGCTCCACCCGAGAGTTGGCCCAGAGGGTCTGCACGTACCTCGATTGCGGCCCCGGACAGGCCAAGATCGAGACTTTTCCCGATGGCGAGATCATCGTGAAGCTGGGCGAAGATGTCCGCGGCCGCGATTGCTACATCATCCTCTCCACGTGCGAACCGGTGAACGACAACCTTATGGAGTTGCTCGTTTTCATCGACTGCCTCCGCCGTGCCAGCGCCGGGCGGATCACCTGCGTCATCCCGTACTTCGGATACGCTCGCCAGGACCGCAAGGACGAGGGGCGTGTGCCGATCACGGCCAAACTGGTCGCCAACCTGATTACCGCTGCGGGCGCCCAGCGGGTGCTCGCGCTCGACCTGCACGCCGCCCAGATCCAGGGCTTCTTTGATATTCCCGTGGATCACCTCTCCGCCACGCCGGTCTTCGTGGATTACTTCACCAAGCACCGCTCGGAACTGGGCGACCTTTGCCTCGTGAGCCCGGATGTGGGCAACGTCAAAGTGGCCGAGGGCATGGCCAACCTGCTGGGCGGCGAGTTGGCGATCATCAATAAGCGTCGTCTTTCCGGCAGCATGGTGACCACGGGCAATCTGATCGGTAATGTCGCAAACAAGACGGTGCTGATGTTCGACGACATGATCTCTACCGCCGGCACGGTGGTGGAGGCGGCTAAGTTGGTGATGGAAAAGGGCGCGAAGGACGTGATCGCCGCGGCGACCCATCCGGTGCTCGTCGGTCCCGCCGTCGATCGGCTGCTCGCGAGCCCGATCAGCCGCGTGGTGGTGTGCAACACCATCCCGTTCGCTCAGCGGTGCTCCCCGCTCAAAGGAAAACTCGTCGAGTTGTGCGTCGGAAGCTTGCTCGGGCAGGCCATCCATCGCATCCACAACAACCAGTCGGTCAGTGCCTTGTTCAAGTTTACCGCGGGCACGAAGAGGTAATCGAAAAGTCCGCCGCGTGAGCGGCGGGGAATGAACTCAGGATACGTAGCAACACACAGAACGCAACCGGGATCGCAGGGCCGAACGCCCCGACCCACACTTAGGAGTACGTCATGCACGAGCAAGCCCCGATCCTTCAAGCCAAGAACCGTGAACGCACCGGCTCCCGTTACTGCAAGCGCATCCGCGCCGCGGGCGGGCTGCCCGCCGTGGTGTACGGGCACGGTCGCGATCCGGTCTCGATCACCGTCGACAGCCGCGAGGCCCTCTCTCACTTTCACGCCGGCGAGAAGGTCTTCCGCCTCGATTTCCCCGGCACCAAGAGCGCCGACGAGAAGCAGTTCGTGCTCGTGAAGGAACTCCAGTTCGACTACCTGGGCACTCAGATCGTGCACGCCGACTTCGCCCGCGTCGACCTGAACGAGAAGGTTCACACCCGCGTCGCCGTGCACCTGATCGGCGAGGCCAAGGGCCTCAAGCAGGCCGGCGCCATCCTGATGCACCCGGTCACCGAGATCGAAATCGAGTGCAAGGTGCTCGAGATCCCCGACTTCATCGAAGTCGACGTCGCCGAACTTGATGTCGGCCACGCGATCACCGCGGGCGATGTAAAGCTGCCCAACGCCGACATGCGGCTCATCACCGACAAGCACGGCATGGTGGCCCAGATCATCATCCAGCAGGAAATCAAGGTCGGCGAAGAAACGGCCGCCGTGGCCGGCGCCGCCGAGCCCGAAGTCATCACCGCCAAGAAGCCCGCCGAAGGCGAAGAGGCAGCCGCCGGCAAAGACGCCAAGGGTGGGGCCGCCAAGCCCGCAGCCGGCGCCAAGGCCCCGGCCGCCGCGCCCGCCGGCGCCAAGCCCGCCGCCAAGAAGTAAGCCGCTCACCGTGGCCCCGGCGTCCAGGCCGGGGCCATTCTTCCTCACGCACGAACGAGCCGCTCTGGAAACGGTTCTCTCCGGAAATGAAACTGATCGTCGGCCTCGGCAATCCCGGCACCCAATACTCCAAGACGCGGCACAACGCCGGGTTCATGGTGGTGGACCGCCTTGCCGAGAAGCACGGTCGGGGCGAGCCCGTGAGGGCTCGCTTCCAGGCCGCGACCACCGAGGTCAACATCTCCGGCGAGAAGTGCCTGCTGATGAAGCCCACGACCTACATGAACAGGTCCGGCCAATCGGTGGGCGAAGCGGTTCGGTTCTTCAAGTCCGATCCGGTGGTCGACGTCATTGTCGTCGTGGACGACCTGTACCTCCCCACCGGGGCGGTACGGCTTCGTCCCGGCGGTGGTACCGGCGGCCACAACGGGCTCGAGAGCATCTCGCAGCTTCTGGCTCGGGACGACTACCCGCGTCTGCGGGTCGGCGTGGGGCAGTTACCCGGGGGCGGGAAGCCGGCCTTCATCGATCAGGCCGACTTCGTGCTCTCCCGATTCACGGAAGAGGAAGAGCCACTCCTCAAGGGCGCGATCGACAAGGGTGTGGCCTCGGTTGAGACTTTCATCGCCCGCGGGCTCGCCCACGCGATGAACTTCGCCAACGCCGGGCCACAGCGTGAGCGACCGCCACCGAAAGCAGCACCTCCGGAACAACCACGGCAGACCGAAGGCACGTAAAGACCGAACTCTCGAAATCACCGCGGCCTACCGCCGCTCAAGACTCCCACTAAAGGACCTCCCATGGCAGACAAGCGCGTTTACAACTACGAAGCAATGTTCCTCATCAGCCAGGCCACCGCGGCCGAGCTGGGCTCCGCCATCGACCACATCAAGGAGATCATCGCCCGCGGTCACGGCGAGATCATCTCCATGAAAAAGTGGGACGATCGTCGCCTGGCCTACGAGATCAAGGGCCAGAAGCGCGGCATGTACATCCTCGTGTACTTCAAGGCCGCCGGCACCGACGTCGCCCACATCGAGCGTGACTGCAATCTCTCCGAGAAGGTCATGCGGGTGCTCATCCTCCGCGTCGACCACATGACGCTCGAGGAAATGCAGAATCTCGACGGCCGCAAGGAGCTCGAGATCGAGGCCAAGATGCGTTCGGACAAGACCGTCGCTCCGGCAGCCCCCGCCGCGCCGGCCGCAGAGACCGCCGCCGCGTCCGCCTGATAGGGACCTTCCGGCCTCGCCCGGAGCGTTCGCCCGAGGTACACAGCGTGAGCGGCCCGGCGTGTGCCGGGTTGCTCACCGTGAATCACCGCGGGCGATCACTCGCGTGCAGTAAGGAGCACTTATGGCCAGTTACAACAAAGTCCTGCTGATGGGCAACCTCACCCGAGACGTGGAGTTGCGGACGATCGGCTCCGGCAACACGGTCGGCCGCATCGGCTTGGCCGTGAACCGTCACTACACCACGCAGTCCGGCGAGAAGCGTGAGGAAACCACGTTCGTCGACTGCGAGGCCTGGGGCAGGACCGCAGAAACGATGGCCAAGTATCTCTCGAAGGGCCGTCCGGTCTTTATCGAAGGCCGCCTCAAGCTCGACCAGTGGGAGGACAAGAAGGACGGCACCAAGAAGTCCAAGCTCAGCGTCGTGATCGATAACTTCCAGTTCATCGACAGCAGGGGCGGTGGTCAGGGAGGCGGGCAAGGTGGTTCCGGCGGCGAGGGTTGGTCGCGCGGCGGGGCCCCGCAGCCCGCGGGCGGATCCGCTTCCGACATGCCGCCCGATGACGGCGGGCAGATGGCCCCCGGGGACGACATCCCCTTCTAAGAGTTTTCCCCGCCGCGAGCCGACAGGCCCTCTGCGGGACTTTGAATCGCGTGCTGGGGTCGGGCGCGAAGCGTCGGGTGTTCCGCCGCTGAAACTTCGACTCCTAACTTTCTTTCGAAAGGACAGCAGATGGCAAAGAGTCTGAAACTCCTCCTCGTCGAGAACGTCGAGTCTCTCGGCATCGTCGGCGACGTCGTAAACGTCCGCACCGGGTATGCCCGCAACTTCCTTCTTCCTCGCTCGTTGGCCACCCAGCCGAGCGAGGAGAAGATCAAGGAACTCGCCGGCCGCCGAGCCGACGCCCAGAAGCAACTGGAAATGATGCGCAAGCAGCGCGTCGAACTGAACGAGAAGCTCAAGGGCGTCGAGATCACGCTCACCCGCTCCTGCAACGACCAGGGCATCCTCTACGGCGCGGTGACCCAGCAGGACATCGCCTCCGCCCTCAAGGAACTCGGCCACGTTGTCAGCCCTCGCGACGTGCGGATCACCCAGACCATCAAGCGGGTCGACAACTTCGACGTGCACGTCAAGCTCGATACTGACCTGGATCAGGTCATCAAACTGCACGTCAAGGCCGATCGCGAGTTGCAGCAGGCCCGCACCGAGGAGACTCCGGCTCACCCGCAGGGCGACGCCGCGGCGGCTCCGGGCGCCGATGGCAAGCCGGCGGGCGAAGGTCACCGCAAGCCTCGCGAAGAGGGCGAGGGTCGCAAGCGCCGCGACGCGTGGCTGATTCCCGATGAGTCCAACCGCGTTGTCGGCTGGGGCTCGGGCAAGAAGGAAGACGCCAAGGCTGATGCCAAGGCCGACAAGAAGGCCAAGGGCGAGAAGCCCGCCGCAGAGAAGGCTGAAAAGGCCGAGAAGGCTGAGAAAGCCGACAAGGGCGAGAAGAAGTCCAAGAAGAAGGCCGAGTAAGCACCCTTCGGTACGGCATCAAATGAAAACGCCCGGACCTTGGTGGTCCGGGCGTTTTTTCTTCAAGAGGTGGGTCGGTTTACCGGCCGCCCTGCTGCTGATTGCAGTTGATCGGCGGGTCGTACTTGGCCAGGGCCTTCTTGCCCAGGGCCATCGCCTTGATTTGTACGCCGAAGCTGACGCGGAAGATCAGGGTCATCTTCTGGTCGGGGCGGCTATTGGAGAGACGGGGCATATCGCCAAGCTTGGAGATCGGTTGGCCGGGGGTGTAGCGGACGTGGATCTTGGTTGCGTCCTCGTAGATGTAGCCGGCGGGCTGGTAGGAGTTGCCAGAGGTGTCGTACAGGAGCACCGGAGCGGCGTCATCGCCCGCGGCCATCGCCTTGCCCAACATGGCGGGGTTGCCCGGCGCGGTGACGTCGACCTTGATGATCACCACGTCCGCGGGCACCGCGAATCTTTCGATGCGCAGCGGCTTTTCCATGCCGCGGGTGAGGTCCTTGTAGTTGGTTTCAAAGTCCTTCTCGCCTTCGACCAGGAGGTTGCCGTTCTCTTCGTCGATCACCATCGGGTCGTGGGTGCCCTTCTGGATGATCATGCCGATCGCGGCGTTCATCATGACGCCCTCGGGAGGATTGGAGAACGCGTTGGGGGCCACTGGCTGGCCGTTGCCGAACTGAATTGCTGAGGCGTAATCCAGATCGTCGGCGGCGGGGCCGGCGGATCCGCCGCCCAGGCGAGCGATCCTGTCGTCGCGGGAGTTGCGGGAGGAGAACTTGGACTTGGGCTGTGACAGGGGCCCCTCGTCAACTCGCACACGCGAGCCCTTTACGTACAGGGCGATGGGTTTGTAGTTGGGCGGGCAAACGAACTCGAAGGCGAAGAGCGCCTGGGCCGCCGCGCCGACCGAAGCGATGAAAGTGTCTCGGGTGTCGTAGCGCCAACGGGCGTACCCGGCGGAGCCGGTGGACTCGGCCTGCGAACCCACAGCGACGGGATAGACCTCGATGCGGTCTTCTCCGTCATCGGATTCCAGGAGCAGGCGGATCTGGGCGTTGCCCACGACCGTCTTGCCTTCCTTCTCCTTGGCTCCGGTCTTGAAGTTGACGATGAACCCCTCGATGTGCGATCCGGGCGGGAAAGGTTGGCCGTTGGGGTCGGTGACGGTCTGGGGCGCGGGATTCCAGCGGTCGCTGAGCAGGTCCGCGAGCTTCGCGTTCCCGCCCTCGCCCACCGTGAAACGCTCGACAACATCGAAGTCAGCGGGGCGGGCTGTGTTGCGGGCCTTGCCCTCGGCAAAGTTGATCCGCAGGGCGGCGCCCTCCTCCTGAACGTTGGGGTGCCAGCGGCCAAGGCTCTCGCCCTCGACTCGGAACGCCTGCTCGCTCAGGCGACCGTACAGCATGCCGGTGATCTTGTCGACCGGCACCAGCAAACCGCCGGTTCGCTCGATGCTGCCGTTGCCCGCGTACGACACGTGGGTGGCGCCGAAGAACTCGGTCTCCATCCGCAGGAAACTCAGGCTGATCGTCAGGATGCCCGCCGCGATCACGCCGGACATCACGCCGCAGATGCCGCCGCCCGCGTAGTCAGCCGCTGTGCCCGGGCTCACGTTGGCGGGGAGCATCTTGTCAACGCCCAGACGCAGGACGGCCAGACTCACGGCGAACGGCAGCGCGAGCCCCAACGCCCAGGCCACGCCGCCGAGAAAGGCCGTGAAGCCCGAATCGCTGGCTGCGTTGAGCAACGCGTAGGACAGGGGTTCCCACACCGCGAAGGCGATCGCTCCCGCGATCACGGTGCAGATGAGATGGATCAGCGAAGAGAAGAAGCCCCGGGTGAGCCAGATATAGCCCACGCCCAGAACAACGAGAACTGCAAGTGCGGTCATCACCATAACGAGTCTCCGTGCGAGCGGTCGGCTCGGAGGATTGTGTCGGAAAAACGGTTCACGCGCCGGCGCCGGAAGTCTTGGGCTCGGATGCTGGCTTGGAATCGCCGGCCTTCGCAGGGTCGGCGGTGATGCGGAGGACTTCCTCGAGGCTGGTCACGCCATCGACCGCCTTGCGCAGAGCACTCTGCTGGATTGTGGGAAGGGTCTTCTTGCGGAACTCGCCGCGGAGCGCGTTCCAATCGCCGGACTTCACCATCGCGCGTTCGCCCTCACCGATCGAGAAGACTTCGAAGACGCCTTCCTGACCGATGTACCCGCCGCCGCCGCAGACCGGGCAGACTTCGGGCTTGTTCTTGATGAGCACCTGGCCGCCCTTCTTGAACAACTGCTTGACCTTGTCGCCGGGTAGGCCCATCTTCTTGAGCATCTCGGCGCCAGGTTGGTAGGCCACGCGGCAGTTCGTGCAGAGCTTGCGGAGCACCTTCTGTGCGACCACGCCGTGGAGGCACTTGGACGCCTGATCCGCATCTCCCACCAGCTTGACCCACATCTGAAGGGCTTGGAGGGCGTTATCGGCGCGAAGCGAGGCGTACACACGGGTGCGGTCGGACTCGGCCTTGGCCAGTTCCTTGGCGGTCGCCGCGTCGGGAACTTCCGCCACCGCCACCACGTCGGGGTCGCGGCGGATGATCGAGCGGACCAGGGTGGAGAATTCGGGGCCCTCGGCCTGAGCGTCCCACTTGTTCTGGCGGACGCCCTCTAGTGAGTCCTGAGGTTCCAGTTCGACCGTCTGCACGTTCTTCGTGTAGGCGTCGTGCATCTTGACGACGGTGTACATCGTGGTCGTGCGTCCCGAATCCGGAGCTCCGGCCAGGACGACAACACCCTGCCCGTCGGTGACGAGGGTCTGCAGTTCCTTCATCTGGGGCTCGAGCAAACCTAGGTGGTCCGGCTTGCGCTTTACCTGGGCCTCGGGATCGATCAGCATGACCAGGCGGGGGCCCGCCTGCGTGCCGATGGTCGTCATGCGGATCTTCTTGCGGGAGTCGTCTCGCTCGACGCCGATGTCGGCCTGCTGCTTCTTTCGCTGGTCGGCGACATCGAGCTTGCCCGCGGCCTTCCAGAAGTTGAGTATCTTGAGAGCTTCGGACGCGGGCATCGCCGCGCCGGGCTGGCGAACGCCATCGACCAGCATGGAGATGGTGTAGGTGTTGTCCTTGCCGGTGGGCGCCAGGACCACCTCGCTCGCACGGGCGTCGAGCGTCTTGCACATCATCTGCTCGGCTGCAACGCGCACTTCGAACTCGGGCGTTGCGCCGTCGGGGGCCGGGACCAGCGATTTGTCGGGCGACTTGATGACGAGTTGGACGGTGCCGGCCTTCTTCGCCGCGGCCTTGGCAGCGCGAGCCTCGGTCCAGCGGGAGAAGTCCAGCGTGAGCTGGTGGGCTTCGGGAACGCGTTCGTCCTTGTTGGTCACCATGGCGAAGACGACGATGTCGCCCACCAGGATCAGGATCATGAGCACCAGGCCGAGCCAGAACGCCCACTCTTCCTTGACCGGAATGGAGATCGCGACGATGAAGGCCAGCAGGCCGACGCACAGGTGGCCGACGTTCCACGCCTCACGGGCGAGGAAGAAGCGTGCGGCGTGCTTGTCCAGTACCCTGGAGACGATCATCGCCCAGGGCACAAAGGGGATCAGGAGCAGCACCGGCTTCCACGGCGACACCAGGAAGAACCCCTCGGCAAGCGTGAGCGCCGGGAGCGGTAGATTTCCGCTGAGAAGAGCGTCTGGTACCAAGATCAGCACCTGTCGAAAGAGTCGTTAGGACGCCCGGCGACAATCGCCGGAGTGAGGAAGGGTGAGGATAGCTGCCCTAACCGGACTCTTCCCCGGGTTACCGAGGATTTCACCCGTCCGATTTCGCTCTGATGCATCCAGGCGAGCGATTGGGCTTCAGGAAATGAGCAATGTACAAAGTTCCGTTGCGGCGCCCGGAATTGGTACCGAGGCTGGCGCCGGACGGTTGCGAACAGTTGAGCGTGTCAGTCGATCAGCCGAGCTTCTTCATCCGCATGCGGAACTCGTCGATGTTGGGGCTGGATTCTTCCGCCACCCTCAAGGCGACGAACTCTTTCTCGACCAACTGCACGAGACTCTCGTTGAAGTCCACCATGCCCTGCTGGCGGGCTTCGATGGACTTGAGGAACTCACGCAACTCGCCCTCGCGGCCTTCGAGAATGAACTTGCGCACCACGCCGTTGTTGATCAGAATTTCGAGGGCGGGGATGCGGGGGATGTTCGGGTGAAGCGTGGGGAGCAGCTTCTGGTACACGAAAGCCCGCATCTGGTAGCCCAAGATCTTGCGGACCTGCTCGACTTCTTCCTGCTCGAACAGTCCGTAAATGCGGCTGAAGCACTGGGTCGTGGAGGAAGCGTGGATCGTTCCGTACACCAGGTGGCCGGTTTCCGCGGCGTGAAGGGCGGCTTCGAAGGTTTCGTTGTCGCGCATTTCGCCGACCAGCACGACGTCGGGGTTTTCACGCACCAGGGCTCGCAGGGCGACCTTGAAATCCAGGCAGTCGATGCCGATTTCACGCTGGTTGATCGTGGCCTTCTTGTCCATGAAAATGTATTCGATCGGGTCTTCGATGGTGACGATGTGGACGGGCTTGCGCTCGTTCACGTAATCGAGCATCGCGGCGATCGTGGTGGACTTGCCCGATCCGGTCACGCCGCAGAGCAGCACGATGCCCTGGGGCTGCATGGCGATCTCGGACATGCTGGGGGGCAGGTACAACTCTTCGAAGCGGCGGATGTTGCTGGTGATCAGTCGCGCGGCCACCGAGAGCTTGCCGCGGGCCTGGAACAGGTTCACGCGGAAGCGGTTGTTGTCGTCGTAGTCGTAGGCGAAGTCGACGGAGCCGAACTTGTGAAGGTCGTCGAACTGTTCCTGGGTGAGGATGTTCTGGGCGATACCCCAGAACTCGTCCGTTGTCACCGCTTCGCAGTCCAACGGCTTCAACGCGCCTCGGAGGCGGAGCTTGGGCACCTGGTCGGACTTCATGATGAGGTCCGAGGAGTTAAGCTTGATCGCGGCCTGAAGGAACTTGCCCCAACGGGTGGCGTGGGGGTCGGACTTCTTCTTGCGGCCCATGCTGATATGGCCGATGTCGCGTGCGCTGGAAACAGGTTCAGTGTCGACGCTCATGGGTTTATGACCCCCGTGCTTGGCAGACCCGTTGGTCTCTTTGGTTGATTCGAGGACGGTAGTGGGTGACGACAAGAGTAACCTCCGAGAGGCACGGCGGCGCGTCGGCGATGGGACAACTGATCGCCGCGGGGATTGGACCCGATGGGCTGCGCGCCGCTGGGTAGATTCGGCGGGTGGGGGGGTGCGGTTGCAAGGGGCCGAACAAGTCAGGATGGGAGGGGCGCAGAGAGATCGCCGCTCGCAAGTGGTGAACATGTGCCGGGGATCCCCCAACCTCCCAATGAGCCCTTACCACGCCGTCCTGCAAATCCACCGGCCTCGCACGGTTGAACCCCCTCGTTTGCGATGGGTTCATGCGATCAGAGCTGATGAACTTTTGGTCGCGTGCACGCCGCGATGGAATGTTTGTTATCCGGACTTGCGACCTCCTGCTCAGCAAGCGTCGGCGTTGCGCGATGAACTTTTGGTCTGCTCGCAGAGTTGAGTGGTTTGGGTTATCGGGGCAATCCCTGAATGGGGGGTGGCGAGACGGTTCATAGTCCCAACTTGGCGGAATAAGGAACCGCCAGGCACACCATCGAGCGAGGTCAGACCTTCGGTGGGTGTGAGCCGCAATTCGGTTGCCAAAGAGAGACGGCTAGTTGATACAACGCGGTGGGTGGCGAACAGGCGAGTCGTTTGTTTGAACTCGCACCCTTTGTGCGCGCGGATGAGGGCCACGCATCGGCCATCCATGTGCGCGGCACTTTCAGTTCATGGAACACATGAACATCCGGCGCGTGGAGGTCCGCTGTTTGGACAAATCGATGGGGCATTCAGCCACGCGGTCATCGGACCGGGCTCACATCAGTATTTTAGAAAGCGCTAAACCGATGAGCACCGACGCCAGCGTCGCCACCATCCCTGGCCGCATGAAGCTATGGCTGAGCACGAACTTGCCCATGCGGGTCGTGCCTGATTGGTCAAAGGCGATCGCCGCGACAATCGTTCCGTAGGTTGGCAGAAAGAAGTAGCCGTTCACTGCGGGGAACATCGCGATGAGTGTCGCCGCGGGAAGGCCGAGCGCGATTCCGACCGGCATGAGAGCTGCGACCGTGGAGGCCTGACTGAACAGAACGACGGACAGCCCGAACAGGCCGATGGCGAACACCCAAGGATGAGCCCGGATGATCTCCTGGAGTCCGCTCACGATTTCGGACTTGTTGCCGTCGAAGAAGCAGTTGCCCATCCAGCCCAGCCCGATGATGGAGACCACGGCGACCACGCCGGCGATTGCCACTGGAGTCTTCACCGCCTCCGCTGGCTTGGCGCCGAAGAAGAGCATCATGATGCCGGCGGCGGAGAGCATCACGACCTCGATGATCGTGGCCATTTCAACCCTGACCGTCTTGGGGGTTGATTGCTCGGCGCGGATCTGCTCGAGCCGCTCCTTGAGTTGAGCGCGGGAGACCGATTCGTCCAGTCGCTCCGGATCGCTGAGATTGGCGATTGCGCTCGTCACGATCGAAGCGGAGAAGCCGACATCCTTGGGCGGTGACACGGTGTACGACGGACGCAGGTTCGAGAAGAGCCCGAATGCGACGATGGCCGCCGCGGCGGTCAGAAACGTCGCGACGGATCCGATGGCTCGACGACGCTGAGTCGCGTCCAACGTCTTGACTTCAGTGGCCGCGGCCACGGCGCCTTTGGCGACGCGTTCCTGGTAGCCCTGATCGTCCTTGAGTTCAACACCCATCCGCACGACGCTCAGCGCACCGAGCATGCAGCCGATGAAAGTGGAGGGGATGCAGATCATCAGGATCTGAGTGAGTCCGACCTTTCCGTCCTTGTCCAGCAGCGCGAGCAGCGCCGCGGTGGCCGCGGAGAGCGGGCTGGCGGTGATCGCCTGTTGCGACGCGATGACGCTGATCGACATCGGCCGTTCGGGGCGGATGCCGGCCTTGCGAGAGACCTCGGCGATGACCGGAAGTATGGCGTACGCAACGTGGCCGGTGCCGGAGCAGAATGTGAACAGGTACGCCACCGCCGGCGCTACGAACGTGATGTACTTGGGATTCGCCCGCAGCGCGCGCTCGGCGATGACCACGAGCAGGTCCATTCCGCCGGCCGCCTGCATCGACGCGGCGGCGGTGACGACGGCGATGATGATCGCCAGCACCGTGGCCGGCGGGGAAGAAGGGGGCAATCCGAAGCCGAACACCAGCACCGCCAACCCGATGGTGGCGACGGTTCCCAGTCCGGCGCCGCCGATGCGGGCCCCGATCACGATCGCCACGATGACCACGATGAACTCGGCCCAGACCATGATGCCTCCGGCGAAGAAAATAATGCGGTGGTTTTCAGCGGGCCGTTCCCGCCATCTTGCGCGGGTCGAGCACCTTGCGGATCTGCGCTTCGGTCAGCAGTTTCTTCTCGCGGACCAGTTCCACGACGCCTTTGCCTGTCTTCATCGCTTCCGCCGCGAGTTGCGTGGCGGTGTCGTAGCCCAGTACGGGGTTCAGCGCGGTGACGATGCCGATGCTCTGCTCCACCAACCGGCGGCACACATCCTCGTTCGCGGTGATGCCGTCGACGCAGTTCAACCGAAGCGACGCCGCGGCGTTCATGAAGAGCATTTGCGCCTCGAAGATGCACGCCGCGATCACCGGCTCCATCACGTTGAGCTGCAACTGTCCGGCCTCCGCTGCCATGGTGACGGCAAGATCATTGCCGATCACGCGGAAGCAGACCTGGTTCACGACTTCAGGGATCACCGGGTTCACCTTGCCCGGCATGATCGACGAGCCTGGTTGCATCGCGGGCAGGTTGATCTCGTGCAGCCCGGCACGCGGTCCCGAGGAGAGCAGGCGTAGATCGTTGCAAATCTTGGAGAGCTTGATCGCCAGACTCTTGAGCACCGAGGAGTACAGCACGTACGACTGGGTGTCCTGAGTCGCTTCCACCAGGTCCTCGGCGAGACGGATCGGCCTGCCCGTGATTTTCGCCAGGTGGCGGGCGCACCTGGCGGCGTACCCCGCGGGGGCGTTGAGGCCGGTGCCGATCGCCGTTCCGCCCATGTTCACCTCGCACAGCACGTTTTCGACGGCGCGGAGAGCGGCGATCTCATCGGTGATGCTGCGTGCCCACGCCGCGAACTCCTGGCCCAGCGTCATGGGTACGGCGTCCTGCAGTTGGGTGCGGCCCATCTTGATGACCCTCGCGAACTGCCTGGATTTCTTCTTGAACGATCCCACCAACCGATCGAGTTCCTCGATGAGTCGATCATTGCCGAGCATCATCGCCACGTGCAGCGCGCTGGGGTAGGCGTCGTTCGTGGACTGAGCGAGGTTGACGTGATCGTGGGGGTCGCAGTACTTGTACGCGCCCTTCTCACGCCCCATGTGTTCGAGCGCCCGGTTGGCGATCACCTCGTTGGCGGCCATGTTGGTCGAGGTGCCCGCCCCGCCCTGGAAGACGTCGATCGCGAACTGGTCGTGAAGGTGGCCGTCCAGCAGGTCTTTGCACGCGGCCTCGATGCCCTTGAGCACTCGGCGCGGCATGGCCTTGGAGTCGCAGTCGTGGTTCGCCCGAGCCGCGGCCATCTTGACCATCGCCAGACCCCGGATGATGTCCGGGTAGAGGTGCAGCTTCACTCCCGAGATGGCGAAGTTCTCCATCGCGCGGGCGGATTGAACGCCGTAATACGCGCTGGCCGGGATCGCCTTTTCTCCGAGCAGGTCGTGCTCGATGCGTTTGGCCTTGGAAGGGCTGCGTGTTGGGTTGTTTTGCCTTGTCATGGTTGTCTCGGTGTGTAGCGGCGGGCCGCCGCGATGTGCGTCAGAATGAAATACGCAGGCGTGCGGAGAATACACCCAGCACGTCGTCGCCCGGGGCGTTGCTCGGATCGATGATCAGTTCGGCGTCGAGCGTGAACTGCATGGTCTCGGTGATCTGAAATCTCTGGAAAGCTTCCACCACTTTTTCGTCTCGGAGAGTGTCGTCCTTGGGTTGCGACCACGCCGCGGCGAGTCCGAACAGGCTGTCTTTTCCGAGCACGTGCTTGATCCCCGCGCCGCCCTGGACCGAGTTAGTGATTCCTGAGACGTCGCCATCGGCGTTGCCGTACCGGGCGAATACGGTCAGTGCGTCGCCGATATCCTGATCGCACGAGACCGTGATGCCGCGGTCGGATGGCTTCCCCGCGTTCTCTCTGGCATCGATGTGCCAGAACGCGACGCGGTATCTGCCGGCGCCGACTCCCTCGATCGTCGGGGTGAGAGCGGCTTCGATGAACGACAGGAACTCGTGCTCATCGAAGAACGATTCGATCCCCATGGTTGTGGTCTTGCCGTTGGCGTTGTTGATGCCGCCGTCGATGTACATCCACGGCGTCGGCTTGAGCTGTGCAGCGGCGGTCATTCCCGAGCCCGGGTACGGGACGGTCGGGTTGGAGGAAAAGGCTTTGTCCAGGAAGTAGAAGTTGGCGCTCTGGAGGCGGTGACCGCCGAAGAGATTCTCCGGGTCGACGCGTCCTACGACATAGCGGAAGTGGTCCTCGAACAACCGGTGATCCCAGTACAACTCCTTGACGACCGGCGGACGCTCGCTGAATCCGTTCGTTGTCGGCAGCAAAGTGCCGATCTCGGGGCCGAGCGCGGAGGGCGGTTGGTCGCCGATCTGGAAGCGGTACTCGCCGGCGAACGCGACGATGCCGGTGTCTTTCGTCCCGGCACCGATCGCCGTCCACTTGGCGAGCAGGTCGATATCACCGCCGCCGGCGTTGCGGTCGCCTGGGCCGCCGGACGCCTGCTGGAACAGGAATGACTGGGCGAATCCGATGCGGAGATTGGTCTTCGCCGCCAGTTCATCGAACTTCTTCTTGATCGCCAGACCGGGTCTGATTTCTTCGAGTTCATCCTCCACACCCGTGGGCGGGAGCGGATCATGGACATGGGGAGGTTCGCCGACGGTGAGAGTCGTCTGCAACTGCGGAACAGCTTCGGTATCAGCCGGTGCCGGTTCCGTCGCTGGGGGCGGGTCCGAAGTCACAGGTGGCGGTGGAGGTGGTGCTTCGGGGGGAGGAAGAACAGTCCGGGCGGTGGCACCGACGCTCAGCACGGCCCATGCGATCAGCGCGGCTTCGCGTGTCCTTGCGATACGGGGGTTCAGCTTCAAGCTCAGCCTGGCCCTTTCGTACGACAGCCCAGTCGGGTTCCCGGGCCGGACGTTGCCTCGACGGCAATTGAGGGATAATGATGACGGGCGGGACACCGGGGAGTCTGATTCAGCATGCACGCATCTCAGGGCCGGAGCATGACAGGGAGCGTTACGATGCGACGCGGGTAAACTCATACCGTGCCACGACTGGGGTGTTTCGCTCAGATTCGTCGCGGATTTCCGCGATCCACCGGTCGTCGGTCTCGAAGTCGAAAGAAATCGTGTGCCGGTGCACTCCGGGGGCTGTCCGCATTTCGTTGAACGTGAAGTGCGAAGCGTTCGCGTCGACTTCGCCCACCATCCGGGTCATCGCCGGGGACGCATCGCCCCATGCCGTCAGCGTGAGCCCGATCGCCGGCTCTGATGCGAAGATCATCGAGCCGGATTTCTTGGCGGCGTGGCCGCTGAGTTGACCTTCGGCCGCCTGAAGGTCAAGCAGCACAAAGTGCTCTCGCTCGATCGACGCCGCGGCGCGCCCTGAACCCTTGGCGCGATCGGATCCGTTCATCGCGAAGCCCTCGAACTTCCAATCTCCCACGAATCTGGCCAGGGCGGCCCTGTCCTTGTCCGCGGCGGATGCGCCCGCGATCGTCACGATCGGCCGCAGCGCCCGGTGTGCATCCGGCGCGGCTGTGCGGGGTTGCGATCCGCAGCCCGGGGCGGGGAGCAACGTGGCGGCGAGTCCGGCGACTGCGATCCCCGTTCGCAGACGCGCGTACCAAAGAGACGCGTTCATCAAGATATTCATTAGTAGCCTCCGTAGCGCATGCCTTGCTGGCTTTGCCGCGCGCGTTGGTTCTGATCACCGATGACCCCGCCCGCGACGGCGCCGGAGATCGCTCCGATCGCGGCGCCCTTTCCTGCGCTGCCCGTCATCGAGCCGATCGCGAGACCTCCGAGTGCGCCGATGGCGCCGCCGGAGACGGCGCCCTGACCCGCCGATTCGCAGCCGGCCGAGAGCAGGACAGCGCACGCACATCCGCACCACGGCCTGATTCGCCGCGTGGTCGCCGGGTACTTGATTGTTGAAGCCATTGGTTCCTCCGCGATACCGGTTTGCACCAAGTGACGCGAATATCTGATAATAGACTCTTAGTTAGAGTATACTGAATGAGGTAGTTTGGCAACGAAGCTCGCGGCGCGAACGTCCTGCCTCGCCCGCTTGGTGAGCATCCGGGTCTGTCGATTGCGTCGGTGTGTCGAGGTTTCACAGCCACCCAGGCGTGGCCGCATCAATCACACGGTGGCTGGCTGGGACACGGGCATTATCTTGATTCAAGCAAGAAGGAGTTCATCATGTGCCGCTGGCTCGCATACGACGGTGCGCCGATCCTGCTCGAAGACCTGCTCTTCAAGCCCAAGCACTCGCTGATCGATCAGAGCATGTGCTCAAAGTCGGCGGAGACGCCGACCAACGGCGATGGTTTCGGCGTCGGTTGGTACGGTTCGCGTCCCGCGCCGGGCCTCTATCGCAGCATCCGTCCGGCGTGGAATGATTTCAATCTTCGGGATCTGGCGGCGCAGATAGAGGCCCGTCTATTCCTGGCCCACGTGAGGGCCACCTCGCAGGCCACGGTGCAGGAGACCAACTGCCATCCTTTCCGCTACAAGCACTGGCTGTTCGTGCACAACGGTGAGATATTCGGCATCGAGAAGATCCGCAAGAGGTTGGTGGAGGCGGTGTCCGATGAACTCTTTCCCAGCATCATGGGCACCACGGATTCGGAAGTGATGTTCTACCTGTGCCTCACGCTCGGCCTCGAATCCGATCCCGAGGGTGCTCTGAGCCGGATGGCGGGATTGGTGGAGAGCATCGCCAAGGCGCACGGGATTGACGAGACTCTGTGGATGACCCTGGGCGTTACCGACGGGCAGACCCTGCACGCCGTTCGTTACGCCAGCGACGGGAATGCGCCCACGTTGTACTACAGCCGCGATGTCGAGGATGTGTACAAGGCGAATCCCGAGCTGACGGGCAAGTTCTCCCTCAACACGCGGCTGATCGCATCGGAGCCGAGCGGGAAGGCACGGGACGTCTGGCTGACGGTGCCGCAGAGTTCGTATGTCCGCGTCCACAACGGGGACATCGAGGTTCGTCCGTTTAAGCCCGTGGCCGCCAAGGTCTGAGCGAACAACGGACGCGCGTTGGTGCGGGGAGGCCGGGCGTGTGACGTCCGGTTGGGGAGCTCGCGTGCCGCCATCAGCGCACGCCGTTCCTACAGTCGCCACCGCGCGAAGGCGGCCCCCGGGCGTTCGGGGGCTCGCGGCGGATGGCCCTCGAGTACGAGCATCGATGCAACCGGCGATTCAGCGGCTTCGAGACAGCATGGCGAGCGTTCTGTTCGGCAGCCCTGCGAGCATCGAACGCGTGGTGTGTTGTCTGCTGGCCCGAGGCCATCTGTTGATCGAGGATGTTCCGGGCGTTGGCAAGACGCTGTTGGCCACCGCTCTGGCCAAGAGCCTGGACTGCTCGTTCAGCCGCATCCAGTTGACGCCCGATCTGCTGCCCAGCGATATTCTGGGCGTCACGGTGTACGACAAGAACACGGGAGAGTTCGCGTTCAAGCGGGGCCCGCTCTTTGCGAACATCGTTCTGGCGGACGAGATCAACCGGACGCCGCCTCGGACGCAAGCGGCGCTGCTGGAAGCGATGAACGAGGCCACCGTATCTGTTGATGGACGCGTGCTGAGCCTCGAACAGCCGTTCATGGTGGTCGCCACGCAGAACCCCTTCGAGTTTGAAGGCACGTACCCGCTGCCGGAGAATCAGTTGGATCGGTTCCTGATGAGGATCCGGTTGGGGTATCCCGCCGCGGCGGACGAAGCCCGCGTGCTGGAGGAGCGTCCGAGCAACCGGCCGTTGCACGCGCTGGCGCCGGTGCTGCACCGCAAGGAAGTGCTGGAGATGCAGGACGGCGCGGAAAACGTGAAAATCGACCGAAGCTTGATCGACTACGTGGTGGCGCTAGCGAATGCGAGCCGCCGGCATACCGCGCTGCTGCACGGGCTGTCGCCCCGCGGGGCGCTGTCGCTGTCGCAGGCGGCACGGGCGTGGGCGTTCATGCAGGGCCGGGGCTACGTGACGCCCGAGGACATCGTCGAGAATCTCATGCCCGTGTGCGCCCACCGCATCGTGCTGCGGAGCGCGGCGGCGGGAGCGGGCGGGGCGGAGCGCGTGCTGCAGGAAGTGTTGGAGTCGGTGCCCAGCCCGGCGTAATGAAAGGCGAGCGATGGCGAGAACTGTGCGTTTGGAAGCGAACGGGCCGGTGAAGATCGATCCCACCACCTGGCCCAGGGACGCGGCGGGGAATCTCAAGCCGATCTTTGTGTGCGCGTGCGGGCTTTCCCTCAAGTTCCCGATCTGCGACGGCACGCACAAGTCGTGCGTGGCGGAGGCCGCGGGGGTTGAATACTGCTACGACCCTGCGGGCCGCCAACTCAAAAGCGATTCCGGCGATATTCAGTTGCCCCGACCCTGACTGTTCAAGCCGGCAGCGCAGCAAGAAACTCTCTGGCGGCGGTGATATCCGCGATGCGGGAGTCTCCGGCTTCGCGCTCGATCATGAACTCGCCGCGGAAGTTGACCGCTCGCAACGCCGCGAAAAACGCTGGCCATGCCACGCTGCCCCGGCCCACTGGCATTTCCGCACCCCATTCGCCCAAGCTGTCGGAGGGGTTGGCGTCCTTAATATGCACCTGGAGGATGTGCGGGCCCAGGATGCGGACTGACTCCACCGGATCGCCCATGCCGTACAGGATCATGTTGGCGGGGTCGAAGTTCACACCGACGTGAGCGTTGGGCGGCAGCTTCGCGTTGACCTCGTTGAGCACCTCTAGCAGCGTCGGGGCCGCTTCCTGGCCGGTCTCCAACGCCACCCGTACGCGGCGGGAGGCAAAGACCTCGGCGAAGGTCGCGAGGCGGTCGATGAGCGTCGCACGCTCCGGATCCGCCGGATCGTGGGGCATGAAGCCCGCGTGGAACGTGACCAGGCTCAGTCCCAGTCGCATCGCGAGCACGGAGTTGCCCTCGGCGGATCGGAGGTTGGCCTCCCACGTGGCGTCTGGGCGGAGCCCTCCGGTCTTCTTGATGGATTCGAGCGTCGAATAGTCCTCGCCCGACATCGACATCATGCCCGAAGCGATGCGGATACGGGCCGCGTTGAGCAGGCCGGCGGTGGTGTCGCACCTCCATTCGCCGGTGCGCAAAGGGTCAAGGTGCAACTGCACCGAACGCACGCCGCAGGCGCGGATGGAAACGAGGAGTTCCGCCGGGCTGCCGGCGCGGAGCGACCATGAGCAGACTCCGGGATGAAGGGTGTTGTTGTGCATGCAAAGGTCTCAGCGGTGAGAGGTCAGGGAGAAATGCCGTCGTGAAACACGCAACGGTATCGACGACGCTGGGGCGAGAAAAGCAAAAGGGTCAACAGACCCAGGTTGCACGCGCGGGCCGGTGACCATAACGTAATCCACATGGCAGTGAGCCGGGAATTCAGCGTGCTGGAACTCGAGGGGCCGCGGTTGATCGCGATCACCGCCGCGGTCTCCGGTACGCGCATCGCCGTCAAGCGCTGGCTCACGGCCGTGCGTCCGGAGACGGTGGCCGCTGACTCCGCCGCGGCGGTGGGTGAGTGGATCGGCAGCGAGTTCCAGCGGGCCGGGCTGCCGCGAGGGCGGGTGGTGCTCGCGGTTTCGCGTGGCGACATCGTTCTCAAGCAACTGACCATTCCAACAAGCGAAGCCGGCACTGTCACCGACGCGGAACTCGCGGGGATCGTTCGCCTGCAGATGCGGCGGCAACTGACGATGCCGCTGGACGGCACGTCGATCGATTACCTCCCCATCGGCGGCCCCAAACTCGGCTCGTGGTCCGCCGCGGCGACCTCCCGAATCGTGATGGCGGGCGCGATGCCCGCCGACCGGGTCGCGTGGTGCCGCGAGGTGACGGCGAAGGCCGGGCTCAAGCTCAGGCGGATCGGGCTGCGGTGCTTTGGTGCCGCGGCGGTGCTGGCGGAACTGTCGCAGCGGCGTGCAGCGCCCGTGCTAGGGCTGGCGATCGGCTCGGGGTCCACCGAGTTCGTGGTGGTTGAGGACGGCGTCATGACCTTTGCTCGCGCGGTTGATATCCCGCGTCCGGTGGCGAAGGCGGAGTTCGACGCCTTCGCTGAGAAAGTCGCCGTTGAAGCGAAACGCACGTGGATGAGCTATCGGGCCTCCAAGCCTGGAGGCGACGCTGAACTCGTGGGGGTTGTGGGCGAAGGGGAACTGGCCCGTGCTGTCGGCGAACGGTGCGCCGCGGGTTTGTCGTGCTCGTGGGACATGATCGGGGCTCCGGCGTATGTCGAGTGGCCCGCGCACATGCCAGAGTCTGACCGTTCGCTCGCCGCGCCGCTTGTGGGCATGCTCGCGGAGACCGTGCTCGAACGTCCGTCGATGGACTTCGCCAACCCGAGGCGGCTCCCGGACACGGCGGCGAGGCGACGCCAGGCGGCGCTGGTTGCCATGCTTGGGTTGATCGTGATCGGCGGAGTGGGCTTCATCACCGCCGACCGCAAGCTGGGTCGGTTGCGGACGGAACTCGCCGAGGCCCAGCAACGCGAGGAGAACGCTCGCAAGGAACTAGACCAGTTCTTTGTGAAGCATGCGCGGGTGAGCCACTTTGAGCGATGGGCCGGCGCGAACGCCGATTGGCTCGCGTACCTTGAGCATCTGGGCGGGCTCATGCCTGACCGCACTTCCGGGCAGTTGGATCAGGTGACCGCGCGGATTTCGGCCACTCCGGCCTTCTCTTCGGGTTCGGGCGGCGCGTACCTCGATGGAACTTGGTCCGCCAAGACTGCGGTGACGTTCGATTTGGACGGAAAGGTCGATTCGCGTCAGATCGCCAGCGAGCTTCGTGAGCGCCTTCTGAGCGCGGGGCTCTACGAGGTTGAAAGTCAGGGGCCCGATGTCCCCGACAAATTCTCAATTCGCCTGACCGCTCGGCTGCCCAGCCCGGTACCGCCGGCATCGCCGCAGAACTCGACGGCCACACCCAAGCCGGCGGCCTCGAAAGGCGGGAAGCCATGACGCGAGCGATGTGGCTGACGATTGCCGCGGCGGGGGCCGTCGCGGGTGCGGGGCTGATCGGCTACCGCTCCATGTACGCGGGTCCGCGCGATCGAATCCTGGAACAGATCCGAGACTCCAAGGCAGCCGCCAGCGGCTACGAGAAGCAACTTCGCGGCGAGTTTGAACTCGCCAAACGTGTGGAGCGGGCGGGGCAGTCGACGCTGGGTTCCAAGTTCGACGCCGTGAGCGCCAGGTTTCGGGATGGCCTTTCTCGCATCGCCGAGACCCATGGGCTCTCCAACGTCACGGTGGATCACGGCGAGCCCCAGGCGGTCGCCAGCCCCTTGCTCAATACCAAGGGCGTGCCGAGCGGGCTGAAGACGGCGCTGCGCAAGCCCGCGGATTTCGAAGTGCTGCGAGGCAATCTCCGCGGCACGGGCACGCTTGAACAGGTGCTCCGAACGCTCGCGGCGGCGGAGTCGCAGCCCTGGCTTCACCGGATCGAGGGCGTCACAGTCAAGCCCGCGAACAAGGAGCGGGATCGGTTCGAACTTCGGCTCGAGGTGGCCACGTTGTTCGCGCCGCTCTTTGCTTCGGGGCCGGACGTGGAGCCCAGTGTGACGCCAACGCCCCCTGCGCGCGAGGCGATGGTCGCCGCGGCCCGCTCTCGGCTTGCATTTTCCAAGCCTGGCGCTCCCAAGCCCGGGCCGCCGAAAGTGGAAGTTGCCGCGGCTCCCGATCAGGCCACCCCGGCTCCCGCGCCGCAGCGGTTCCCTCCTTATGAGGATTGGCGCCTGACCGGGGTGGTTCAGGGCAGCCACGGCCCCGAGGCGTTCTTTGTGCACGTCAAGACGGGCGAGCGTCTCACGGTGCAGAAAGGGGCCACGGTTCTGGATGCCGTGTTTGTTTCTGGAGAAGGGGAGCGGGCGGTATTGGAAATCGGCGGCAAGCGATTTGAGTTAAAGAACGGGGAGACTTTGGCGTCGCGCAAGCCGGTTGGGTAGTACACTGATAGGTCTCAGGTTCGCCCGAGTTCGGGCGAGGGCCGGGTTGGATCGCTTCGGCGTGGTGGCCGGGGCTTCGCTGATGCAACCCGGGGGGCGTCGGACATTTTGGCTTCGTGATTCGCCGGTGGGGGCGATTGTTCGGTGTGTTGTTATCCGCCCGGTACAGTGCTGTCACCACGCCGGGCCAGCAGGGAGAGAGTTCATGTCGACTCTGAACGACAGACGGTTGCGGCTCTCGGCGACGCTGGCGGCTTGCGCCGGCCTCGCCGTCTCCAGCTTCGCTTATCAGGAGGCTGCGCCTCCGCCCCCGAAGGCGACGGAGCCGGCGCTGCCTCAGACACCGGCCAATCCGACGAAGATTGAGCAGCCTGCCGCGCCCAAGAATGAGCCCGCGCCCGCGGCACCCGCAAAGGCGTCCGTGCCCGAAGCGCAGCCTCCTGGCGCGCCCGCGACTCCAATCCCCGCCCAACCCGCGACTCCGCCCGCAACGTCTCCTCCGGCCCAGCCGCAAGGTCAGCCCGCGGGGCAGGCGCCCGCGCAGCCAGCGCCCACCCCGCCGGCGCAGCCTGCACCTGCGGCCCCAGCGCAGCCCGCGCCGGAACAGAAGCCCGCCCCGGCGCAGCCGGCGGCCGCCGCGCAGCCCACGCTTGCCGCGGCGCCCGTCAAGCCCACCGGAATTTCATTCAACTTCAAGGACGCACCGGTGGATCAGGTGCTCGATTTCTTTGCACGCGAGGCGGGCGTGCCGATCATCTTTGAAGCGCCCGCACCGCAGGGCACGATCACCTTCGTCAGTTCCTCGGCGTACCCGTTCGAGGATGCGCTGTCCATCCTCAACCTGAATCTCCAGCGGTTCGCGGTGCATCTGCGCAAGCAGGATCAGTACCTCTACCTGGCCACGCTTCAGGATTCGATGAAGAAGCCCGCCCCGGTCACGGACGTGGCGAATCTCGACAAGGCCACGCCCGATCAGATTGTCACCGTCAGCATCCCGCTCGACAATGCGCGGGCCGAGACCGTGACCGAGCAGATCAAGGCCATGGTGGGGCCCTTCGGCGGCGTGATCGCGGTGCCGGCGCAAAACATGGTCGTCGTGGTGGAAACCGCCGCGCAGGTCCGCCGCATCCGCGAGATCGTGCGTGCGATCGACAACGTGCGTCCGGTAGACTCCGCGTTCCGCCTCTTCCCGCTCAAGTACGCCCAGGCGGACGCCGTGCTGGGTGCACTCCGCGGCCTGGTGGGCGAACGCGTGACCACGGTGATCGTCGACAAGGACGGCCAGAAGCGAACGCTGCAGGAGCAGCAGGTGACCGGCGTGCAGTTGGCCGCCGATCCGCGGACCAACTCGATCGTTGCAGTGGGCTCGGGTTCGCGCATCAAGACGGTGGAAGATCTCGTCATGCTCCTGGACACCCCCGACGGCGCGGGCGGGGAAATCCAGATGCAGACCTTCGTCCTCAGTTCAATGACGCCCGAGGCGGCGGTGCCGAAGATCAATGCGCTCTTCTCGAGCCTGGAGCCCAAGAAGCGGCCGACGATCATCCCGATCGCGGAGGGTTCGAAGGTGAGCATCGTTGGTCCGACCAGTCTGCTCGCTCAGGCCGCGAGCTTCCTGTCGCAGTTGGACCCCGGCTCGGGGCCCGCGGGCTCGCCCGCGGCGACGCGTGAGCGTCGGGCGATGACCATCAAGCTCAAGTACGCCACGCCGCAGCAAGTGGAGGCGGTGGTGTCCCGGCTGCTCTCGCCCCGTCAGAACTCGGTGGTCAAGTTCGCCGTCACTCCCGATGGCAAGGGCCTCGTCGTCGCGGGGCCGGACGCCGATGTCGACAACTTCGAGCAACTTGTGACGGCGATGGATGTTCCCGCCGATGCCGATCGCGAGGTCCGTCTGGCCCGTATCACGGGCGCCGAGCCCGACAAGATTCTCGCAAAGGTGCAGGAGTTGTACCAGAAGACCGGGAAGGCCGAACGCCAGCCCGTGCAGGCGATGCTCGACAAGGACTCTCGCACGGTTACGCTGATCGGCCCGAAGGTCGCGCTGAACGAGTTCGTTCAGCTCATGACCTCGACGCAGAGCGCGGCGAATGTGGACCTGGAAGTGCGGCGGTTCACTCTCAAGCAGAGCCGACCGAGCGTGCTCGCGGCGAAGCTGTCGCGACTGGCTGCGCCGTTGCTGACGCCGGCGGACGGCTCGCAGTTCGTGGAGCCGCAGTTTGATGCCGCGGACGAGGTTAAGACCCTGGTCGTGCGTGCGCTCCCCGGGCAGTTCGCGGTGCTGAGCGGTCTAGTGGAACAACTCGACGGCCAGGAGAGCGGCGCCAACGACGTGCGCGTCGTGCGTCTCGCGACCGGTGATTCCGCGGCTCTGCTCGCTCGCGCCCAGAAGCTGTACACAGAACGAACCACCGGGATGTCGCAGGATCAGGCCGGCCCGGTCAAGACCGATCTCGACGCGGCGTCGGGATGTGTCGTGATCTCCGGTAACGCTGCGGGCGTGCGGCTCTTTGCCGACACTCTCACGCAGGCGCAGCAACTGGTGCCGCCGACGCGCACGACGCGCGTGATCGATGTTCACAATGTTCCCGCGGTAAAGGTGCTCGAAGGGCTGACCGAACTGCTGCACGCCGCCGAGCCGGTCGATCCCGCCCGCAAGGTGCCCGACCCGACGATTCAGGTGATCGAGCGGAGCAACTCGCTGCTGATCACGGCCGAGGAGCCGCAGCACCGCGTCATCGCCGACTTCCTGACGCGATTGGACCGGCTGGAAACCACCTCCCTGCCTCCTCTCAAGCTTCTGCAGCTGCGCACCGCCGAGTCCGTGGCGATCGCCGCGATGCTCACCGAGCAGTACGGCAAACGATCTCAGACCGAACGCAGCGCCAAGCCGGTCGAGGTGCGAGCGGACGCCGGGACCAACACGCTCATCGTCTCCGCGCACCCCGACTTGTTCGAAGAGATCAAGAACTTCGTCGAGGAGATCAACAAGGACAAGACCGCGGCGAAGCGAATTACCGAGATCTTCCCGCTCAAGGTCGCCAAGGCGTCGGACGTGGCCTCGGCGATGGAGCGTCTCTACCCCGAGCCGCCGATCCCCACCGATCGCACGGGCCGGCCGCAGCCCTGGCTGAAGCAGCCCCGGGAGGTGCAGGTTTCAGCCGAGCCCAACAGCAACGCCCTGATCATCGATGCGCCGGCCGAGCGCATGGAGAGCCTGCGTGAACTGGCCGGCAAGCTCGACCGGGTGGAACTCCCGCCGGCCGCGCAGTTGCAGACGTATCGCGTGCACGGCGCCAGTCTTGACGCCGTGGCCCGCACGCTTCGCGCGATGAGCGATCGGGGCATCATGGCCGAGCCCGCCCAGCCGGGCAAGCAGCCCGTGCAGGTGCTGATCGAAACCGAGCCCAAGAGCGGCACGCTCATCGTTGCCGGTGACCAACGCACGTTCGAGACCGTTGAGAAGGTGCTCGCCGATCTCTCGCTGGTTCCGGTGGAGAAGGGCCTGAGGATCATCCCGATCGCCAATCAGAAGGCCGCGGCGGTCCGGACTCGAGCACTCGCCATCTACGACGCCCAGGTCAGTCAGATTCCCGGCGCCAACCCCATCGATGTCACGGTCGACGAGGCCAGCAACTCGCTGATGGTGGTGGCCGACAAGGAGTCGATGGACCGGTTCGCGAAGGTGATGGACGAGTTGCAGCGCCAAACCGGGCCGGCCCGGGAAGTGCGATTGCTCGAGCTCAAGGTGGCCAAGGCCGAGGAAGTTGTCGGATTCCTGCGCGATCTGGTCAAGAGCAGCGAAGCGCTGATGATCCGCGGCGGGGCCGAACCATCGTTCGAGGTCATCGAGGCGACCAACACCATCATGGCCGCGGCCCAGCCGAGCCAGTTCCCGATCATTGATGCGCTGGTCAAGAGCCTGGACAACCGCCAGATGGCGGAGAAGCCGCCGATGCGGATCATGCGGCTGCGTTCGACCGACGCCGCGAATCTCGCGGCGGTCCTGCAGCGCGAGTACGACAAGCGCCCCGCGGAGCAGCGCGGAAAGCAGCCGGTCACGATCGAGGCCGACCCGGGCACGAACACGCTGATCGTCTCCGCGCAGGCCGACGTGCTGCCGGAGATCGAAGCGATCGTCGCTCGCTTGAACGAGATGGACGCCGCGGGCGCCGAGGGGCGTGAGATCCGCATCTTCCCGCTCAAGGTGGCGAGAGCCGAAGAACTCGGGCAAACAATTGATCAGATGTTCCCCGAGCCCCCGGTGCCGCTGGATCCGCGCACCCGCCAGCCGCGGCCGGACTTGAAGCCCGCCCGCGAAGTCGTCGTCCGGGCGGACCGGGCGACCAACTCGCTGATCGTCGACGCGCCCGCCAAGCGGCTGGCCGGTTTCGAGCAGATCGTCAAGAGCCTGGATCAGGCCAAGGTCGCCGACGATCTCACGTTGCGCACCTATCGCATGAAGCGGGCGGATGCGAGCGCCGTCGCCGCGACGCTGCGGAGCCTGGCGACGTCGGGCTCGCTCGGTAACGCCGGCAAGTCCGCGGCGGCGCCGGTCACGGTCTCAGTGGATGCTCCGACGCGAACGCTCATCGTGAGCGGGCCGACGGAGATATTCGCCGCTGTCGAAGACGTTGTGAATAAGGTCGACGCGGCGCCCGAGATGCCCGCGAGCGACCTGAAGCTCTACCCGCTCGCCAAGGCCCGGGCCGATCGCCTGGCTCCGGTGGTGCAACGCCTTCTGGCGGCAAGGGCACGCGAACTGGTCACGTCTCAGGGCAAGGGCGGGGCCGAGGATGAGAAGCTCGTCGAGGTCACCGCCGACGCCGCGAGCAACACACTGATCGTGTCCGCCCCGCGCGAGATCATCGCCATCGCCGACGGCGTCATCAAGTCACTGGACGCGGATTCGATCGCCACCGCGACCGAAGTCCGCGTGTTCCGGCTCGGCAAGGGCAGCGCGGAGACCAGCGCCAAGGCCGTCGCCGCTGCGATCAAGGCCCAGGCTAGCCCCGGAGAGCCCGACGCGACGGTGACCCCGGAGCCCGCGAGCAACACCATCGTGGTGGTGGGCACCACGGCGCAGCTTGAACGTGCGGCGAAGCTGATCGAGTCACTCGATGTCGCGGTGGACAAGGAAGGCATGGGCGTCAAGTCCATCACGCTCAAGCACGCCCGCGCGGAATCGCTCGCGCCGGTGCTCGAGCAGGTGCTGGCCCGTGAATCCGCGCTCGACAAGCTGCCCGAGTGGGCCAAGATGCAGGCGATCGCCCGCGGTGCGGAAGAGAAGCCCAAGGTGCACGTCGCGGCCGAGCCGCGCATGAACGCGATCGTGATCAGCGGTCCTCGTGCCGTGCTCGACGTCGCCGAGCAAGTTGTTGCTGAACTCGACATCGAGGGTGGCGCCAGCCCCGATGGCGGTCGTCCGGTGCGGGTCATCTCGCTGCGCAACGCAGACGCCACCGAGCTCGCGGCCAACCTCTCCGCAGTGTTCGCTGATGAAAAGGGCAAGGAAGCACCCCCGACGGTGCGGGTTGATGCGCAGAGCAACTCCCTCATCATCCGTGGCAGTCAGGCCCAGATGGCGACCGTTGATGAACTGGTCAAGAAGCTCGACAACGCGACCGTCAACTCCTCCCGCCAACTGCGGATGATTCCCGTGGACAAGTCGCGTGTGGATGCCGAGTTGCTGGCCCGCACGCTCAAACGCCTCATTGAGCAGCAGGGCGGGGCCAAGGTGGAGGTGATATCCACGGATGAGCTGCTCAAGCGTCAGGGCAAGGACGTGCCGAAGAAGAGCAGTTTGCTTTGGAATCTCGACGGTCCCGTGCCTGTCAAGGCGGCGGTCTTTGCCGCGGCGATGGCCATCGCCACTGAGCCCGAGGTGGTTGGTCCGCCGTCGTCCAACGACAATCCGGACGACACCGACGCGACGATCGCCATCGATTCAGCGACCAACAGCATCATCCTGGTCGGTCCGCCGCGGCTCACCGATCGCCTCGCCGAGTTGGCAGCGGAACTGCAGAAGCAGATGCCCGCCGAGCCGGTGGCCGTGCATGTGGTGACGCTCGCTTCAACGACCGATGCGCAGCCCATCGCCCAGTTGGTGAATCAGACGTTGACGCAGATCGGTCGGCACAGCATCAACAACCCGGGCGGTTTTTCGGGACCGGTGAGCGTGACGGCGGACCCGGCGGGCGCGGCTCTCATCGTTCTGGCCAATGACGCCGATTTCTCCACCGTCGCCTCGCTCATCACGAGCATTGCGCAGCTGGACAACGCGGCCGAAGTGACGGTCAAGATGTACCCGCTGGCGAACATCACGGCGCAGCGGGCGGTGCAATCGGTGCGGGACCTGTTTTCCACCGAACCGCGCGGCCAGCAGGCCCGGCGCGTGCGTGCGGTCGATGTGACGCTCGCGGGTCCAGCGGGTCCGGTGGCCGGGCGGATCGATCCAGCCTCCGTGAAGCTGACCGCGGACGCGACGGGTGCTTCGCTCATCGTCTCGGCACCCGCGAGCGCGATCCCTCTGATCGATCGCCTCATCGAAACGTTGGACCAGAGCCCGGTGAAGGATCGCTTGGCGATCCGCCGCTATCAAATGACCCATGCCTCGGCCGACGAACTGGCCCGCACGTTTGCCCAGTTGCTTGACGCGCAGCGTCAAGGGCCGGCCACCACCGAACTGCCCACCGCCCGGTTCGTTGCCGACGCCCGGACCAACAGCCTGTTCGTCACCGCCTCGGCGGCGCAGCACGAGGAAGTGACGCGATTGCTGGCCGCGGCGGACGCGACGACCGAAGCTCCCAACGCGGAGCTCGCGATCATCACGCTGCAGCAGGCGACCCCCAGCGTGGTGCAGCGAATCGTCGAGGAAGTGGTCGTCGGAAAGGACCCGGCCAAGAAGAGCCGTGTTTTTCTTTCCTCCCAGGACGGTTCGAACATCTTCGTGGTCCGCGCCGCTCCGGACATTGTGACGCAGGTCAAGGCGATCGTGGCGCAGGTGGACGCCGCGGAAACAGGCGGTCTGCCTGTGCGGTCCGTGAAACTCGAAAAGGCCGACGCTTCAGCCGTCGCGACCGCGCTGCAGAAGTTCTTCACCGATCGCGCCGCCGTTTCAGCACGCCCGGGCCAGAAAGTCGTCAACCGCGTGGCGGTGGTGGGAGACAAACGCACGGGCACGCTCGTGGTCTCCTCGAGCGATGAGGACTTTGCTCAGGTGCAGAGTCTGGTCAAGACATTCGACAGTCCGTCGCCCTCGCAGGATTTTCAGCTCAAGATCATCCCCCTCAAGAACGCGCGCGTGGGCGATCTGGGCGAGACCATCAAAAACATGATCGACGAGGTGCGGTGGACCTCGACCGTGACCAACCGCCAGCAACAGGGCGATGAGCACCAGTTGTTTGTCGAAGTGAACGACGCCTCCAACAGCATCGTGCTGATGGGCCGCGGCGAGCAGATCGCGGTCGTTGAGAAGGTGCTCGCCGCGCTCGATCAGGAACCCATCCAGCGAGCGGCGATGGCGATCAAATCCGTCGAGGTGAAGAACGCCGATCTGGCCGCGATCCGCACCGTGCTTGAACGCGCGTTCTCCACGCCCGGCTGGCGTCCCTGGCGGGGCGCGGACCCCGCAGCGGTGACCGTGCAGATCGACAAACTCCGGCGGGCGGTCATTCTCGTCGGCAAGACCGAGCAGGTCGAGAAGGCCATGGCGTACGTGAAGGAACTCGACGCGGGCCCGACCGGCAAGGAACGCCTGATCGAGGCCGTGGCGCTGACCCACGCCCGCGCGGACCGCGCGGCCCAAAACCTGCGGCAGTTCTTCATGGATCGCGCCAAGGGCCAGGGAATTGAAGGCCCCGGGGTGAGCGTGATCGGCTCCCCGGACGGCAATGTGCTGATCGTGTCGGCCGAGGAAGGCGACATGAAGGTGCTGCACGATCTGGTCGCTCAGATTGACCAGCCCGATGCGGGCAAGGACCGCCGCATCGAGGTGTTCGTGCTCCAGAACGGCGCCGCCAAGGACACCGCCGAGGTGCTCCGCTCGATGTTCGCCAAGAACGGAGACGGGCAGGAGCGAGTCAACGTCACGCCCCAGCCGAGCACCAACTCGGTCATCGTTTCGGCGCCCAGCACCACCTTTGATGAGGTCGCGGCGCTTCTCAAGCAGTTGGACGCGCCGCCCAAGGCCGAAGAGGCCAATATTGAGACAGTTGCGCTGACAACGGCGCGGGCCCAAGATGTGGCACAGGCGGTCAAGGCAGCCCTGCCGCCGAACGTGAAGGTGGTCGTCACCCCGGTTGTCCGCAGCAACTCGCTAATGCTGACGGGCAGCAAGGAAGCCATTGCCCTGGTCATGGATCAGGTCAAGAAGATCGATAAAGAGCCGCTGCGGAGCGGTCAGGTCTTCCGCCGTTACACCCTTGCCGCGGCGGACGCGCAGGATGTTGCGGGAACGATCCAGGATGTCGTCCGCGCCCGGCCCCGCAACGCGACCGAGCCCGAGGCCAGCATCGACTATTCCCGGCCCGACAACACCATCACGGTGTACGCGTCGGCGGACCAGATCGATGAAATTGAGAAGATCATCAAGGAACTCGACCTGCCCGCGGCGCAGGACCGGGCCACGGAGTTCGTGAAGCTCGAGTTTGCCAATGCGGAACAGACCGCCAACGCGCTCAAGGTGTTCTATGGGCGCTTCGCGCCCGAGGCGGTGACGCCCGCGGCCCGCAACGTGACCATCCTGCCCGATCCGCTCAGCAACTCGCTGGTGATCCGGGCGGACAAGGGCCAGTGGGAGGGCATCCGTGCGCTGCTCTCCAAGCTCGACACCAAGGAATACGACACCAAGCGGCAGTTGGCGGTGATCGCGCTGACCCACGCCGACGCGGTGAGCATCGCCAAGGCGCTCAACGAGGGATTCCGCGCCCCGCTCGAAGAGCAACTGCGCCAGGCGCAGGCACGCGCGGTGGCGCAGCGTGCCCCGGGCAATCGCAACCAGCAGTTCCCCGAAGCCACCGTGCTCGTCGACGCCGAGGGGGTCCCGACGGTCTCCGCGGAACCGCAGACCAACTCGCTGGTGGTTTTCGCGGGCTCGCGAGACCTTTCCCGCATCGAAGAGATCGTGAAGCAGTTGGACGTGTCGGGCTTCGCGAACATGCCAGCGGCGAGGATCATCGCGCTCAAGAGCGGCAAGCCCACGGCGGTGGCGACCACCATCCGCGAGTTGTACCTCAACAAGCTCGACCGAGCCCAGCAGACGACCATCGGCCCGCGGAGCGTGCTGGTGATCGGTGACGACGCTTCGGGCGCGTTGATCGTTCGCGCGGACGACGAGAAGTTCGCCCAGATCAAGGCCTTGGCCGAGACATTGGAGCAGCAGGGCCAGATCGGCCGCGTGATGCCGCACGTCGTGCGGCTCAAGACGATCGCCGCGGGGCGAATCCGCCCGACGATTCTGAACACGTTCACGGAGACCGCCAAGCAGCAGGGCGAAACGCTCGCCGTTGAGGTGGATCGGGCGGGCAATGCGCTCATCATCGCGTGCAGCGATAGGCTGCTGACCGAGATCAAGAAGGTCATCGATGAACTCGATACGCTGCCCCCGGGCACCGACAAGACCGGGCCGGTCGCGGGGCTCAATCAGTCCGTGTTCGTGATCGATATCAACAACAACTCGCCGGCCGACATCAAGAAGATGCTCGAGGACATGGGCCTGACCAAGCCTCAGGCGGTGGACCGACCCGGCGTGGTGGCCGAGCCGATCACCATCGTGACGCTCAGCAGCAGGCGGGCCTTGGCGGTGGTGGCCAGCGCGGCCGACGGCGCAGCGGTTGAGTCATTGGTCAAGGCGCTCGACGTCGCGCCGGTCGACGCGAACCAGATCGTGGCGGTGATTCCCCTTCGGATGGCCAGCGCCAAGCCCGTGGTGGACACGCTGACTTCCATGCTCAAGCCCAGTGACCAGTCCGTCGACACCGGTCCGGCCAAGGCTTTGGCGGAGCATGTGCGGAGACTGGGCATCAGCAAAGCGGGCGTGGATCAGAGCGGTGCACAGGTCGATCTTTCCAAGCCGATCCGCCTCATCGCCGACGTCGAGGCCAACTCGGTCATTGTCGCGAGCACGCAGGCCAACGTCGATGCGATGCGCGAGATGGTGCGTCTCATTGACACGCTTCCGGTGGGCGATGCGGTGATCGTGCGGATCTTCACGCTCTCCAACGCGTCGGCACAGCGTGTCAAGCAGGTCGTGGATCAGTTGTTCACGCAGGGCGAGGCGTTGCGCCGGCTCCCCGGCACCAAGCGTCAGGGGTTGCCGCCCACCGCCACCGGTCAAGCCCTCGCGGGCGACATCGCCGTGGCGATCGACGAGCGGACCAACACGCTGGTGGTCGCGGGCCGGGAAGAGGGCGTTGCTCTCGTCGAGGTGCTGATCAAGGATCTCGATAGCGATCGGGCCGCGAGTTGGATCGAACCGACGATCCTGCCGCTCAAGCACGCCGACGCCTCGCAGCTCGCGAAGAAACTTCAGGAGGTGCTCGTCCGGGGCCTGACGCTGACGCCCGAAGCGGTGGGTCTGCAGAAGCAGTACGGCCGCCTGCGCATGACGTTGGACGGGAAGGCCGTCGATCCGGCCGACAAGGGAGCCGCGATCCAGGCCGACTTGTTCGCGCCGGTCACCGGGCTCGTCATTTCCGCCGAGGAACAACTCAACGCGCTTATCGTGGTAGGAACCCCGGCGAACCTGCAGGTGGTCAAGGCGCTCGTGGGTCAACTCGATGTCGAGGCTGCTTCCGCGGCGAACACCGTGCGGCTCTTTCCGCTGCAGTACGCCGCGAGCGAGCGGGTGAGCAGCGTGCTCAGGGACATGTTCCGCCAGCGCGAGACGCTGCCCGATCAGCGGCCGGAAGACAGGTTGATCATTTCGTCGGATGTTCGCACGAACTCGCTGATCGTGTCGACGAGCCCCAAGTCGTTCGCGATGCTGGAAGGTGTGCTCAAGACGCTCGACGGCGAGAAGGCCAACTTCTCGGTGGGAATGCACGTGGTGCCGGTGCAGAACGCGGATGTCAAACTCCTGGCGCCCCGCATCGACCGGCTGATGAAGGAGCGTCTCTCGGCAGCGGCCCAGAGCGGCAGCGTCCGCAACCCGCTGGACGCGTTCAGCATCGAGCCCGAGCCGGTGAGCAACCTGCTCATCGTGGCGTGCAGCGATGAGAACCTGCAGGTGGTGAAGGAACTCGTTACCGCCCTCACGGCCGATGCCGCCAAGATGGCCGCGGGCGAGCGGGTGGACGTTGTGCAACTCACCAAGGCGCGTGCCGCGGAGATTGCACAGTCCCTCACATCGCTCTACGCCGACAAGGAGAATCAACGGCGCGGCCAGGGAGCCGTGGCGATCACTCCCAACGAACGTCTCAACGCTCTTGTCCTTTCCGGTAACGAGCAGGACATGATCGAGCTGCGCAGTCTGGCCAAGAAGCTGGATTCGGCCGAGGTGGCGATGAAGCAGCAGATCAAGTGGATCGAGCTCCGCAGCGCCAACGCAACGGAGGTCGTGACGCTGATCCAATCCGTCATCGCCGGCCGTCCGGTGGGCGGCGGGCGGGGTGTGGGCGCCAGGCAGGCGACTAAGCTCCAGTTCCTGCGGGACACGGTCGCGGGCGACATCGCCGCGGCACAGGGACGCAAGCCCAGCGAGGCCGAAGTGGACGGGGCGATCCGTGATCAGGTGACGCTCACCCCGGATGCGAGGACCAATTCCATCTGGATCACCGCGCCCGAACCGATGGTGAAACTGGTCATGGAGATGATCGAGGACATCGAGAAGTCCTCGGCCGGCGCCCGGCGGATCGAGCGGTTCACACTCGTGAACGCTGATGCACGCCAGATGGCCGAACTGCTCAAGGATACTTTCAAGCTGGAGCAACGCGGCAACGCGATGGTGCTCCTGCCCACCGGGCAGCGGCGGGGCGCCGATGGCGCCAACGCCACGGACGAGCCGGACTCCGCCCCGACCGTGACAGCGGTGCCCGACGAGCGGCAGCAACTGTCGATCGCGGTGGATGCCCGAACCAACACGCTGATCGTGAGCGGCACCGAGGAGTATCTGGAACTGGTGCGCAAGGTGGTGAGCGAGCTGGACGGGATCACCGCCAACGAGCGTGAACGCCGCGTCTACAGCCTTCGCAACGCCAAGGCCAAGGAGATCGAAACGACGCTCAAAAGCTATTTCAAGAGCGACAGCGATACCGAGCGGACGACCCTGGGGCCGCAGCTCTCCGGTTCACTGATGCGGAGGCTGGAACAGGAAGTGACTGTTGTCGGCGATGAGAAGTCCAACAAGCTGGTCATCTCCACATCGCCTCGGTACATGCAGACCGTCATCAGCATTGTGAACGAACTCGACACGCCCCCGCCGCAAGTGATGATCCAGGTGCTGCTGGCGGAAGTAACGCTGGACAGCAGCGAGCAGTGGGGCATGGACGTGAGCGTCGGTCCGTTTGGCGGCGACGCGTACAAGGTCGGGTTCCTGGGCGCCGGCACCGGAGTCGCGACGGCGCTGGGCGTGCCCAACCTTTCGGTATCATCGGCGGACTTCAGCATCCTCATCCGCTCGCTCGAGGCGCAGGGCAAGCTTGAGGTGCTCAGCAATCCGCAGGTCACGGTCAACAACAACCAGAAGGCCGAGATCAACGTGGGCGACGAGATCGGCGTCGCCGGCAACACCGAGCGGAGCAGCGTCGGTTCGCTGATCTCCTCGGTGCAGCGGATCCCGGTGGGCATCATCATGAACGTGACGCCCTCCATCAGCGACGACGGGTTTGTCCGCATGGATATCAACCCCGAGATCTCGCAGCTCACCAACCGCACGACGCAGATCAATCGCGATCAGACCGCGCCCATCATCACCCGCCGCAAAGTCGATACGGTGGTGACGGTCAAGGATGGTCAATCGGTCGTGATCGGCGGTTTGATTCAGACGACGATGGAGAATCGCCGCACCAAGGTGCCATTCCTCGGCGACATCCCTGTGCTGGGCGTTCCGTTCCGCAGCAAGCTCGAGGAATCGAAGAAGACCGAACTGCTGGTGATCGTGACGCCCCGAGTCATTCCGAACCTGCCCGGCTCGGTGCACGGCGATATCGAGGATGTGACGGACCAGACCGTCAATCGTCTCGAAGACCCGTCGCGGGTGCTGGACTACCTGGAGCGGATCAAGGCGGACGTGAAGGCCCGTCGCGAGAAGGCGATGCAGCGCCCGCCGGAAGAGCCCGTGCCCGATCCGGCGGCGACCATTCCCTCGCCCGAGCCGCTGCGGCCCGATTACGGACCGCCGCTCCAGGCGCCGGCTCCTGCCCGCAGTCCGGAGCAGCCCGCTCCCAGCGACGGTCCGCAGGTTGTGCCGCCTCCGAAGGAACCAGAACCATGAACGCCAGTTGTTGCCGGATTTGGCTGGTTGTGGCCAGCGCAGCGATGACTTTCGCTGGTTGCGTGGCGGATCAGACGGAGAAGAAGGCTGTAGGGCCTCAGCCCAAGGATTCCAAACCCGGCGTGATGTGGATGGCGATCAACCCGCCCAAAGACACGAACGGGAACGGGTACGTGGACTCGCTGGTGGCCACCGTCTACCTGTTTGCGGACAACGGGTATGTGCGATCGATCTCGGTGCCGGGCACCTACCACTTCAAGATGGTGGGCAAGGGTGGAAAGGTGCTGCGCGATTGGAAGATCGAGTTCCCCGGACCCAAGGCCGCTTCCATCAAGACCGGCGTGGGCAACGGCCAGTTGATCGCCTTGAGCCTGTTGGACGATTCGGTCGGGGATATCTACTCGTACCAGTCCGTCGATCTTTTCGGTGAGTTCACCGCCAAGGACGGCACCACCACAGTGCAATCCGCGCCGAACGCGGTGTTGATCGGCAACACTTCCGGCGGATGACGGTCAGCCGAAGCGACCGGAGATGTACTCGTCGGTGAGTTGCTTGGCCGGGGTCTGGAAGACCCTGGGAGTGGGCCCGAACTCCACGAGTTCTCCCAGGTACATGAACGCGGTGTAGTCGCTCATGCGGGCGGCCTGCTGCATGTTGTGCGTCACGATGATGATGGTCATTCGCGATTTGAGATCGGTCGCCAGTTCCTCGATGCGCCGCGTCGCCTTGGGGTCCAGTGCGGAGGTGGGCTCGTCGAAGAGGATGATCTCGGGGTGGCTCGCGAGTGAACGCGCGATGCAGAGTCGCTGCTGCTGGCCGCCGCTGAGCTTGTTGGCGGGCTCGTGGAGGCGGTCCTTGCATTCATCCCACAGGGCCGCGCCGCGCAGGGCCTTCTCCACTTCGGCGTCGATGGTCGAACGGGAAGCCCCGCCCCGGAGGCGGAGGCTGAACGCGACATTCTCGTAGATGCTCTTGGGGAACGGGTTGGGTTTCTGGAAGACCATCGAGATGCGCATCCTGACCGCGATGGGATCGATGCCAGGGCCGACGAGGTTGATGTCGTCGGGGTACAACCGGATGTCGCCCTGGTACCTGCTGTTGGGGTAGAGGTCGTGCATCCGGTTGAAGCACCGCAGGAATGTGCTCTTGCCGCAGCCGCTGGGGCCGATGAGGGCGGTGATCCGGTTCTTGTAGATGGGCAGCGAAACGCCCTTGAGGGCCTGGTACTTTCCGTAATGAAAATGGAGGTTCTTGGCCTCGGCCTTCAGCGTCAGATCTCCCGCGGGGGGCGGGGTTGGTTCAGGGGTTTGGGCGGGCGTCACGGAGTCATTGTTGCGCTGCCGCGGGGTGTCCACGCCGGCGTTCTGCCGGAGCGGTAGTGGCGGGTTGGGTGTCTGCGTGGCCATGGGTGTTTCGTCTTACCACTGGATGCGTTTGCGCAGGCGGTACCGCAGGAAGATCGCGACGCCGTTCATCGTCAGGGTGATGGCCAGGAGCACGAGCCCGGCGGCCGCGGCGTTGACCTGGAACCTCGCGTCGGGCCGCGACACCCAGTTGAACATCTGGATCGGCAGGACGGTGAACTCACTGTTCAGCCATTCAAAGGGGCCGTGCGAGCCGCCCTCCTGACTGGCGGTGAAGGGCACGGGAGGGAGAAACGCGATAAACGTGAGGGCGCCGATCGTGATGAGCGGCGCCGTCTCGCCGATGGCGCGGGAAAGGGCGATGATGGAGCCTGTCATGATCCCGCCCATCGAGTACGGCAGGATGTGGTGCCGGACGGTCTGGAGGCGGGTGGCCCCGCAGGCATAACTAGCCTCGCGGATGCTCTGGGGGATCGCGCGTACCGCTTCGCGCGTCGAGACAATCACGATCGGCAGGACAAGAAGTCCCAGCGTCAGACCGGCCGTCAAGATGCTGCGGCCGAAGTTGAACTGATAGACCAGAATGCCCAGGGCCATCAGGCCCCAGATGATGCTCGGCACTCCCGCGAGGTTGGCGATGTTGATCTCGATGATCGCGGTGATCCAGTTCTTGCGGGCGTACTCCTCGAGGAACATCCCGGCCGCGACTCCCAACGGGATCGCGGTTGAAGCGGTCACCAGCATCACCAGGCACGTTCCGACCAAAGCGGACTTGATGCCGGCCTTGGCCGGCGAACGAGATGGGAAGGACGTGAGGAAATCCCAGGACAGTCGATCGGCCCCGGTGCGGATGAGGTCGGTGATGAGCCCCACGAGCACGCCCACGGCCAGAAACAGCAGCATCGCGCCGGCGATCGCGAAGAGCGTGTCGATCGTCCGTCTCCAGCGCAGGTTGGCGGTGGGTGCTCGTACCACGGTCAATAGGCCTCCCGGTAGCGGCGGCGAAGCACAAACCCTGCCACATTGAAGATCAGCGTCATCACCATGAGCGTGAGGCCGACGGCGAAGATCGATTGGTATCCCACCTCGCCGTGGGGCAGGTCTCCCTGCGACACCTGCACGATGAACGCTGTGATCGTCTCGGCCGTCTGTCGCGGGTCGATCGTCAACTGCGGTTGCATGCCCGCCGCGATCGCAACGACCATGGTCTCGCCCAGCGCGCGTGAAATCGCGAGGATGTACGCGGCGGTGATGCCGGAAAGAGCCGCCGGGAAAACGACCTTCCACGCGGTCTGCACGCGGGTGGCGCCCATGGCGTACGCGCCCTCGCGGAGTGCGATCGGGACGGCACGCATCGCGTCTTCTGAAAGGGTGGCTACGTACGGGATGATCATGATGCCCATCACCAGTCCCGCGCCGAGCATGTTGAAACCGGGGAGATCGGGGATGAACTTCTGCAGGAAGGGCGTGACGGTGGTGAGGGCGAAATACCCGAACACCACTGTGGGCACAGCCGCGAGCAGTTCGAGCGCGGGTTTGAGCACCTCGCGGAGCGAGTGGGGTGCGTATTCGCTCAGCCAGACGGAGACGATGGTGCCCACCGGCAATGCCAGCAGCAGCGCGATGCTGGTGGTGACGAGCGTGCCGCAGACCAGCGGCAGCACCCCGTAGTGCCTGGGATCAAAGAGCGGGGCCCATTCGGTCCCAGTGACGAACTCCCAGAACGAGACATGCCGGAAGAAGCCGACTGACTCGTAGAGAAGTACGCCCACGATGCCGAGCGTTATGACCACCGACGACGCCGCGGCGAGGAACAGCAGCCATTCAACGAACCACGCGCCGATATTCCGCCGTGTGCGGACCATCGGGCTCGCGGGGATGGCGGCGTCGGATTGGAGGGCGCCTTGGCTCATGCGGGATTGCGGGCGGAGTGTATCTCCGGCCCTGTTAGAACGAGATGCCTTAACACAGTCGTAACAATTGCAGGTTTATTCGGTGTTTGAGGGGTGGGTGTGCTTGTGTCTACGGCTGCAGACCTTCGAGCAGTTGGCGGGCGCTGTTCTCCCAGGTGAAGCGGCCCTGCACGAGTTGTTTGCCGCTGCGACCCATGGCGGCCAGATCGCAGCCCGGCGAGAAGGCCTGGCGGAGCGCCGCGGCGGTGGCCTCGACGTCCCGAACCGGGACCACCCAGCCATGTTTGCCGGGCTCGATGAACGGGGCCAGGCCGCAGTCGTCGCACATGATGACGGGCGTTTCCGCGGCGAGGGCCTCGGTGTAGACCATGCCGAACGGCTCGTCCCAGGACGTCAAAGCGAAGAGGTCGGCCCAGACCATGTACTGCGGAAGTTGCTCCTGCGCCATGTAGTCAATAAAACGCACACGGTCAGCAAGGCCCAGTTCCCCCACGAGCCGCGAGAGGGCGGGGGGCGGCGGATTTCCGACGATCATGAGCAGCCCGCCGGGGATGGCCGCCTTCGCGAAGGCACGCACCAGAACGTCGTGGCCCTTGCGCGGCACGAAGGTGCCTACGCAGAGAATGATCTTGCGGCCCTGCAGATCCTGCGGGCGCGGGGTGATGCACTGCCTGTGGGTGGGGAACTGGGTGCCGTTGAACATGACGCGTGCCTGCGGAAGGCCGAGCTTCTGGCGAGCGTGCTTTGCGTACCGCTCGGCGAGGAACCAGATAGCGCGAGCGGACTTGAGCGTCGCGGCGTAGTCGCGGCCCAGCGGGGACGCGGGATCGAGTTCGAGCGCGTCCTGCTCGATCACGCCCCAAGGCAGCCCTGTTATCTCGTGCACGTGCCTGACCAGGCGGCCAAGGCTGACGCCGTCGTGCAGGAGCACGACATCGGGCTTGAAGTTTCGTAAAGCCGGGATGAGTCGTCTGGAGAACGCACGGCGGATGATGTTGCCGGCGAGGGAGGGTCGTTTGGGGGCGACTTTCCAACGCAGCAGATTCGGGTGGGGAAGGATGCCTCGGATGGTGTGGAAGCCGACCCCTTGGTATGTGTAGGAATCCGGGCGGGCGTTGAACTCCCGGGCCTTGCCGATGAACCGTTCGAGCACTTTCGGGGCGCTCATGGAAAGCACGAATATCTCGCAGGTGTGCCCCAAAGCGTTGAGGGCCGCGGCGGGACGGAGGTTGTAGAGCCCGCTGCGGGGCTGGCCTTCCCAAGGAGCGGCTTGTGTGCAGAGTGCGATTCGCATGCGGTTGCTTGGGAAAGTGTGACGGGGCAGACCTGCGAGCCAACCGTACCTCGCGACAGACGAGCGGGCGGAGTCGGCGGGGTCGACGATGAACTTTTGGTCGCGCGCACGAGCCGCCTCGTCGCGTAGTTATCCGGACCTTTGGCGGGGCCGGAGTTTGAGTTCGGACTTTTGGTTCTCCTCATGAGTACATTATGGGTCGTATGCGTGCCGTCGAGATCGGGGGCGTTGGGCGCAGATTCCGGGGTTCGCGTGGAAGCCAAAAGTTCATCGCACCATGGATACGCGTGCGGGAAGTGGATTCGGCGCGGATTCTACAGATGGACCACGAATGTGCGCGCAGTTCCGGGAATCAGCGATGTGTAAGCGATGAGCGGGGGCGGGGGCGTGAGGACACAACTGCAACAAACTACCCATCTTGACCGTACTCCAAGCATCATCAGGAGTCGCCGTGCATTTACGTTGATTGAACTGCTCATCGCCATCACGGCGATTGTCGTGGTCGTGTCGTTGCTGCTCGCGGCGCTGGGGAACTCGCGTTCTTCGGCTCAGGCGGCGGTGGGGGCTTCGAATTTGCGTTCGGTGAACTCGCTTCATGCCGCGTACGCGTCAGAAAACCGCGGGACCTTCTACAACCCGTTCGTTACGTCGAGTGCTGCCGGGCAACCCGCGTGGACGCTCCCGATCGATGATGGGGGAGACCTTAATGGGCGCACCTATGAGCGGTTCGGTTACCGCGACGACAACAGGTTTGTCGGCGAGGGGTTCATGGCGTATTGGCATTCGTACATGGCACTGCGCAATCCGGGACAGGGATTCTCCCCTCAGCTGGCGTTCGCGCCCGGCGATGAAGTGATGCTGAATCAGTGGAAGGAGCGGTCGGCGAGCATGTCGGAGGGGTTGTTTCCGGGTTCGTACTACTACTCGCCGGTGTTCTTCAAGAACGCCGACGCCTATTCGTTCGCGGATTGGCCCGGCGCGTGTCCGTCGTCATTTGGCGCGGCGTTCCGCGGGAACTTTTGTGACGGCGTGCCGGAGGGGTTGTCCGCGGCGATCGGGATGCAGGATCTGACGCAACCGGCATCGAAGGTGATCCTATGGGAGCGTGCTGACTTCCGGCAGGTCAAGCGCACTGAGAGGATCGCGAAAGTGCAGGTCGTGCGTCCGCTTCCGCCGGCGTGGAACAACCCGGCGGCAAAGCCGCAAGCGGCGACTTGCGACGGCGCGGTCGCCCGGGTGGACATGGCGGAAGCGACCCGTCGTGCGGCGGAGAGTCTGCAGGGGCACACGGGCCTTGAATCCGTGCCGGTGGACCTGGTCAAGGCGCCCGACGAGTTGCCCGTGGTTCCCGCCAACGGCACGGCCGTGGTAGACGGTCAAGCCGACGCCGACGGGCTTTATCCGATGTTCTTCGGCGCGACACGAGGTGGGGTGAAGGGGCGTGACGTGCCGCGGTGAGTTCGCGGCGCCGACGGCGGTCCGTTGCATACGAAGACGTCGACATCGGGGCTTCTCACGACGGAGGCTTTGCGCCGTTTCGTGGAGTCGTGCGTGCGTCCGTTGGAGCGCCTTCGTTCTCGCGTTGTGTACCGCTGTTTTCAGCATGAAAAAGCCCCGCGCCGTTCGGCGCGGGGCTTCGAGATCAACACACTCTCAGAGGAAACGAGAGGTCAGCAGCCGGCGGCGAAGCACTCCATGAACGCCTGGAGGTCAGCGGCGTTGGTTGCGCCGTCATGGTTGATGTCGGCGTTGCCGGCCTGATAGTCGTGCATGAACGCTTCCAGATCGGCGCGGTCGAGGCGGCCGTCGTGGTTCCAGTCGCAGGGGCAGGGACGGCCGCAGGTGTCGGCGCCACAGGTCGTGCCGTCGCCGCGATAGGCGCCCTGACGCTCGAAGCAGGCGCGACGAGTGACAACGACGCATTCAACACCCGTGGTGGAGCGGACGCAGCAGGCGCCGGTTGGCTGCGGGCAAGCGGCGGTGGCGCAGGTGGTGTTGTCGCCGCGGTAGGTGCCGTTGATAGCGGTGCAACGGTCAGCGGTCACGGGCACGCACTGGCCGGTGGGCAAGCAGCAAGCGCCGATCACCGGGGCCGGACGGCAGGTGCTGTCCGAGCAGCGGCTGTTACTGCCGCGCCAGATTCCCTGACGCTCGCGGCATGCGGCTTCCGTCACGGAGATGCACTCAACAGTGCCGGTGCTGCTACGGACGCAGCACGCGCCGGTCGGGGGCGGCGGGGGAGCGCAGAGCGTGGCCGTGCAAGCCGTGTTGGGGCCGCGCCAGATGCCCTGACGGGCGGCGCAGTTGGCCTGAGAAAGAACCACGCACTCGGTGCCGCCGGTGCTCGTGCGGACGCAGCAAGCGCCGGTGGGCGGCGGAGGCGCGGAGCACGAGGTATTGGTGCAAGCGGTGTTGGGACCGCGCCAGATTCCCTGACGCTCGCGGCAGCCAGCCTCGGTTAACGCGACGCACTCGGTGGTGCCGGTGGCCGTGCGGACGCAGCAGGCGCCCGTGGGCGGCGGAGGAGCGCACAGGGTTGCGGTGCAGGCGGTGTTGGCG
>JAFEBP010000005.1:949387-960012 GCA_018242605.1 Planctomycetota bacterium | reverse complement strand
GCCGCGCCAGATTCCCTGACGCTCACGGCAGCCGGCCTCGGTCAGTGCGACGCATTCGGTGGTGCCGGTGGCGGTGCGGACGCAGCAGGCACCGGTGGGCGGCGGGGGAGCGCACAGCGTTGCGGTGCAGGCGGTGTTGGCGCCGCGCCAGATTCCCTGACGCTCGCGGCAACCGGCTTCGGTCAGCGACACACACTCGGTGGTGCCGGTGGCCGTGCGTACACAGCAGGCGCCGGACGGGGGTGGCGGTGGGGCGCACAGCGTGGCGGTGCATGCGGTGTTCGCGCCACGCCACACACCCTGCCGCGCGGTGCAGTTGGCGAGAGTCAGCATCACGCACTCAACAGCGCCGGTCGACGAGCGGACGCAGCACGCGCCGGTTGGTTCGACGGGAATGCATGTGTCGGCACCGCAGGTTGTGCCATTGCCACGGTACACGCCCTGCAGTTCACGACACCGGGCCTCGGTGGCCACGATGCAGCTTACTGCACCGTTGGCGCGGACGCAGCATGCTCCTGTCGAGGTCTGCGCTTGGGCGCTCCCCACGGACAGCAGGCACGCCATCGCGGCGAACGCAGTGGTACACAACGCCTTGAAGGAACGATGAATTGTCATACTCAAGTCTCCGGAACCCCACACTCATTCATGGAATGACGACATTCACAACGCGTCGAAGGGAATGAACCGCCGAACAGAACGCCCGGGGTATCCCCATATTCTCTCACAACACAACGTGGTCCGCAAGTGGTTACTGCATGGTTCCAAACAAAATCGTGAGACCAACCGCGTTTGTTTGGTAAAAGTTTGGTCAGTTGCGGCGGTTGAAGGGGATAGGGCGCGCTTTGGGGATCAAAATCCATATGGGGAATGAGCGGAATACGCTGGTTCTCGGGCGGCTACGATGCCTGACCGCGGCGGCACGCACTTCGACTGTGCGGCGCGGCGGCAAGGCAGCTCATACCGAACAAAAAGCAATCGCATGGAACTGTACATCGACACGGCCAACCTCGACGAGATCAAGCAGGCTCATGATTTGGGCGTGCTCGACGGCGTCACGACCAATCCGACGCTGATCGCCAAGGAGGGTGTTGATTACGGCAAGCGCCTGGCAGACATCTGCAAGATTGTGAGCGGCCCGGTTTCCGCGGAAGTCATCTCCACCAAGTTCGACGGCATGATGGCCGAGGGCGAATCGCACGCCAAGATCGCCCCGAACATCGTCGTCAAACTGCCTTGCACGGTCGATGGTCTCAAAGCGTGCCGAGCGATGGCGGATCGGGGCGTCAGGACGAACCTCACGCTGTGTTTTCAGCCACTACAGGCGCTGATGGTGGCCAAGGCAGGAGCTTTTCTCGTCAGCCCTTTCATCGGGAGGTTGGACGACATCAGCCAGGATGGCATGCAACTGATCCGCGACATCCGAACGATTTTCGATAACTACGGTCTCAAGACCAAGATCCTCGCGGCGAGCATCAGGCACACCACTCACCTGTTGCAGTGTGCGCTTGCGGGAGCGGATGTGGCGACCTGCCCCTTCTCGGTGATCAAGCAGTGCATGAGCCATCCGCTGACTGATGCGGGCCTGGAGAAGTTCCTGGCCGACTACAAGAAGGCGTTCGGATAAGCCGCGGATCGGTTTGGACGGCGGGTGGCGGCTCGCGTGCAGAGAGAGTTGGGGTGTTCGCCACCAACCGCTCCAAAGTGGGTAAAAAAGGCACTTAAGCGCCGGCAATGCGTCGAAGTATTTGTCGCGGTCCCGTTGTCGTCGCACCGACGCTGGGGAACGCACGCACATTGTCCGGACACCACCTTGTCGGGCGGCCGCGCCCAATACGATTGCTCCGCCATGAATAAGCGCCACGCACCGTCCTGGATGTTCGACGCCCTGGAGCCGCGCCAGCACCTGAACGCGGCGTTTGACTACATCGGGCTGACGCAGCTGCGCAACGACCCTGTGTACGCCGGCATTAACGGGTCAGGCGTCGGCGTGGCGGTGCTCGATACCGGGCTGGACCGCACGCACCCTTTGCTGAGCGTGGGGTACCTGGGGGGCACCAACATCGCCGACGGCGGCAGCGATCCCGTGGACCGCGAGGACCACGGCACGCATGTCGCCGGCATCATCGGCGCTCGCGATCCGGAGATCGGCGCCGCCCCCGACGCGGGGCTCGTGGGCGTCAAGGTCCTGGGTGACAACGGCAGCGGCACGTTCACCGATATTCGCGACGGCCTGCGCTGGGTGTACGACAATCGCCAGCGGTACAACATCCAGGTCGTGAACATGTCGCTGGGTGGTGGTTTCTACACCAGCGCCAGCCAACTCAACGGCGACATCCTCCAGCCCGAAATACGCCGCCTCGAGGCCGCGGGAATTACCGTCGTCTCTGCGGGCGGCAACTCTTACAAGGGACACGAGTTCCAGAACTTCGCGGCCCCGGGCATTTACAGCACGCTCGTTGTCGGCGCGACGTGGAAGGACGGGACCTCACGAAACGTCCAGTGGGGCGACGGCGCCATTGACTACACAACGGGCGCGGGCCGCATCACGAGTTTCAGCCAACGACTGGTCGCGCCCAACACGATCTTTGCTCCCGGGGCGTTCATCCGCAGCACCGTGCCCGGAGGGCGTTTCGACAACATGGCTGGTACCAGCCAGGCTTCTCCGCTGGTGGCCGGGTGCGTGGCGCTGCTTCAGGAAGCGGCCAAGCAGTTCGGCGGGCGCAGCCTCTCGCCCTCGGAAGTGCGCGACGTCATCGAATCTACCGCGGGGAGCATCTTCGACGGCGATGATGAAGACGACAACGTGCAGAACACGCAGGTGAACTACAAGCGGCTGGATATTTACGCCGCGGTGCAGGAGGTTCGCAGGCGACTGGGCGGGGGCGGGAACAACGGCGGGGGCGGCGGCGGCACGCCGGTGGAAGATCCCAACGGACTGATCACCGGCGCCATTCTGGTGAACCCGTCGCTCGACGGCTCGGCGACGCTCGAAGCCTCGGGCCGCATCGGCAGCGACGGCGCGGTCGACATCGGCGCGGACGACGTGGACATCTACCGGATCGAGCTGGCATCGGCGGGCCGGCTCATCATTTCGACCTCGACCAATACGAGCGATCCGCAGGACTTTGACACGTACGTGCGGTTGTTCGCGGCCAACGGCAGCCTGATCGCTTCGGATGATGACGGGGCGGGCAACGGCGGGTTTTCTCATCTGGAGGTCGCGGACCTTACTCCGGGCGTGTATTACCTGGGTGTGAGCGGCGCGGGCAACAGCAACTACGACCCCGCGGGCGGCGGACGCACCGACGGCGCGACCGGTTCGTACACGGTTTCGTTCGCCCTTTCCAACATCGATCCCAACGGACTGTTGAGCGGCGCCGTTTCGGTCGTGTTCGGCAGCGACCTGCAACCGGCAACGTTCGCGGGCCTGATCGGCGCGGACTACGGCAATCCCGTCGGGTCGCTCGACGTGGACTTGTTCAAGGTCGTTATTCCCGATAACGGCACGCTGCTCATCGATGTCGACACGCTCGATGCCAACGGCTACGTCGATTCGTTCCTGAGGGTGCTGAGCGAGAACGGGCTGCAACTGGCCAGCAGCGATGACGATCTGGCGAGAGATCTGGCGGGCAACTTCGTCGAGCGCGAGGCGGCGCCCGGCGACAGCCAGGTGATCGACTCGACTACGGGCCAGTTCGCCGGTCACGTCACCGATTCGTTCATCAAGCTCACGGTGACGCGCGGCGGCGTGTATTACTTCGGCATTTCGGACTATCTGAACCAGGCGTACGACCCCACCAACCTGAACAACCGCAGTAGCGCCGGGCCTGGGGGCACGTACAACCTCACTTTCCGGTTCATTTCGACCGACGTGAACGGCAGCATCGCTCAGGCGGTGATCGGACGGGCCATCCCGTTCGAGGCGGCGAACGGGGCCATTGGCACCGACTCGGACCCCATCAGCGGGGCCAGCCAGGAAGTTGGCGACAAGGACGTCGACTTCGTTCGCATCATCGTTACCTCCGCGTCGCTGCTGGAGATCGACGTTGATTCGACGATCAACTATACCGGGAATACCGCGCCCTTTGATTCGACACTCACGCTGTTCAACGCGAACGGCGATCGCATCGCGTTCAATGATGACTTCGAGGGCACCGACCCGCTGATCCAGTACCTCGCGCAGCCGGGTACGTATTACTTCGCGATCGCCGGATTCGGCAACGACTCGTTCGATCCGTTCTCGCTTGGCTCTGGGTCGCCGGGCGCCACGGGCAACTACCGGGTCTCGGTGCGTTTGTTCTCCAAGTCTTCGGTGAAGTTCGTGTCGGACGACGCCATCGGTTTCACGGACATCCAGACTCTGCCGGTAGGTTCGACCGTCCGAGGCGTGCTCGGCACCGATACGGGCTACGCCTCGGGCTCGGCCGATGTGGATCTGTACAAGTACGTCGCGCCGTCGGACGGATTCATTACCGCCGCGGCAGATGGTCAGGAATCGTTCTCCGCCGACACCTTCCTGCGGGTCTTCGATTCTTCGGGCAAGGAACTGACGTACAACGACAACCGGGCAGCGGATGAGCGTGGCAGCCTTGTGACCGCGGCGGTGAAGAAGGGAAAGACGTACTACGTTGGAGTGAGCGGCGCCGGGACGAACCCAAGGGCGTACAACCCCAAGTCGTACGGCCGCGCCGTGGACGGCAGCACGGGTTCGTACGTGCTCTCGGCGTCGTTCAATGGTCCGCCGACGCTGACGACGGTCGGAAACCTGACGGGAGCAGACGCGGGCGTGCCGCTGACCATCACGTACGACATGCTGGCGGCGGCGGCCAACGAGTCGGACCCTGAGAGCCAGGCCGTTTCGTTCATCATTGCAAAGGTGAGTTCGGGAACGCTTACCAAAAACAACGCGGCGGTGGTGGCGGGACAGACGCGTCTCTCGGCGGGCGAATCTCTGGTGTGGACGCCGACGACCAAGTCTTCGGGCGTTACCAAGGCGTTCACGATTCAGGCCTCCGATGGAGTGCAGCAGAACCCCAAGGCCGTGCAGGTGTCGGTGGTGGTGAACGCGGCTCCGACGCTGACGAGCGTGAAGGAGATCAAGTTCGCGGCGCCGGCGCCGGGCACAAACCCGCCGGTGCAGATCTCGTTCGCGACGCTGCTCGCTTCCGCCAATGAGAGCGACAAGAACAAGGACCCGATCTCGTTCCGCATTGAATCGGTGCTGACCGGCGGTCTGTCCATCGGAGATGTCGCGGTCACTCCGGGCACGACGCTCTTCTCGCCGGGCCAGACGCTGACGTACCAGCCGACGGCGGAAGCTGTGGGATCGGTGCTGGCGTTCACGATCCGGGCGTATGACGGACGGCTGTACTCTTCCACGGCGGTGGTTGTGAAACTCCGCATCAACCGGTGAGTTCTCTTCGACGCTGATTCCATGATCTGCTTTGCTCAAGCTCTTGATCTCAAGGACGATCCCGCGCTGATCGAGGCGTACCGCAAGCACCACCGGGAGGTGTATCCCGAGGTGCTTGCCGCTTTGCGCAGGATCGGGATCACGAGGATGCGGATCTTTCTGTTGGGGACGCGGTTGTTCATGTACTGCGAGGCGGTAGACGGGTTCGACGCGAAGCGGGACTACCAGTCGTACGCGCAGGACCCCAGGTGCGCCACGTGGGACGCGCTGATGAGGTCGTTTCAATTGCGAGCGCCGGGGGCCAAGCCCGGGCAATGGTGGGCGGATATGGACCTGGTCTTCGATCTTGAGACGGCATGATAAAACCCGCCTGGGCGGGAGCCGCGGCGGGTTTGGACAGTGAGCGGAGCGGGGTTGCGATTATGCGCGACGGCGACGCGCGGCGGCCAAACTCAGGCTCGCGATCGCCAGCGTCAGGGGAGCGGGGCCGGGGATGTTGAATCCCTGCACCACAACGACCCGGTCGCCGCCGCCGAACGTGGAGAAGATGAAATCGCCTGTGAGCGTGTCGATGAACGCGCCCTCGGCGCCCGTGAGGCCGTCCATGAACAGCCGGCGGGAGGCGACAATGGGGTCGCCGTTGGCGTCGAGATCAAAGACCGAGACCTTTCCCGCGCTGTACTCGCTCAGGATCATGGTGGGGGTGGGGAAGAGCGGCGAACCGATCGGCACGAACGCGAAACCTTCGGGGCCGCCGCCCAGACGCGAAGCGGGGTAGGCGGTGTATCCGGTGACGTCGTAGGTGCCAGTGCCGTCGGGAACGATCGTGAGTTCGCCCCACTCGCCGTCTTCCCAACTCACGGTCTTGAGCTTGTTGGCGCCGGGGTGGCCGAGCGGGATGAAGTTGAGCGCGGCGTGCGAGCTTTCAACGCCCAGAGCGGCGAGGTCGACGATTTTGTCGGTGGTGTGGCTGCCGGCGCGTGACATGCCCAACTGGTTCACGGGCCAGCGGGAGGCGAGGAGGGCGCCGTTTGGGGCGTACGTCAGTCCGCCGTCGTTGTATGCTCCCTCGCCCCAGCGCACGGCGGGGCCGGAGAAGCCGGTGATGTGGTTGTTGGCGTCGCGTACAAGGCCGACGGAGTAGATCGCGCCGTCGATGGTGTTGGCGTTCCCGCCGATCAGGAGCGTGTTGGGATCGCCGTTCACCGTCGTGATTCCGCCGTAGAGCGTCGGAACACCGGGGATGCTGCCCAGGTCGGTGAAGGAGTAGTTGGTGGCGAATGCGGGATCGATCGACTGCGCTCCGGCAGAGCCGACGAGCGCGAGGATGCAACCCAAGCCTAGAACGCGGTGTGTTTTTGTCATGATCTCTCTCCGAGGTGCGGATGCGGAACCGTCAGGATCCAATGCGCAACTTGAACTAACATAGCGGAACTTATCGGGCTACGCAATGCGAATTTCGTGAAATTCGCGAGGAATCTGCGGACCCGCGTTCAACGAGCGGGCCTGTTGGGATCCCTGCTTGAGAGATAGAGAGACGACAGCGAGGCTTGCGGCGCGCGTCAGCGGGCTTCGGGCTTGAGTGTCGCGATCTCGGGGTAGTTTCGGTAGAAGCCGTCGTAGTCGAGGCCGTAGCCCACGACGAACTCGTCGGGGATATCGAAGCCGACGTACTCGGGCTTGAGATCGACGACTGCCTTACCGGGTTTGCGGAGCAGGACGCAGATGCGCACGCTGGCGGGACGCTGCTCCTGGATGAGCTTCTTGAGAACATCCAGAGTCTGACCGCTGTCCAGGATGTCGTCCACGAGGATGACGTGCTTGCCCGCGAGGTTCTTGGGCAGGTCGCTGCGCATCATCACGCCCTTACTTTCCATGCTCTTGCCGGGGTAGGAGGAGACAGCGACGAGGCCCAGGCTGAGCTTCTGCGGAAGGTGGCGGATGAGGTCGGCCACGAAGACGATGGAGCCAGTGAGCACCGGGATGAGCACCACGCGGCCTTCCTGCTGGATCTCCGTGAGGTGGGACATGTCGCGGGACAGGTCGGCGGACAACTGCTCTGCCAACTCGCGGACGCGGATCGCGATCTGGCCCTTGGTGATCAGGATGCCCTCGATGTCACGGTGCATGGGGGAGCGTAGGGTGTCGGGGCGGACCGGATCAGCGGAACAGTCCGCCGCGACGGAGCGTGTTGAGGATCAGGCGGTCGATCGGGGTGTCGGAGGGGACGACGGAGTGAGCCATTCCGCGGAAGGTGCAGGCGACGTGCAGTTGTTCCTGGTACGCCGCGAAGTTGCGCTTGTAGATGGCGACGGATTCCGGTGTCACGGTGACTTCGGCGCTGCGGCCGGATTCAGCGTCGGTGAGGCGGAGATCGCCGAAGAGTCCGGCGGCCTGTTCGCGGGCGGGGTCGAGTTCGGCGGGAGAGAGGATCTGGACGCAGTAGGTGTCGAACGCGCCGGACATCGTCGCGGTTCCCAAGTATGCCAGGCCGGTGTCGCAGCCGCCGGGGATGAGGAAATCCGAGAGCACGACCATGATGCCGCGGCCGGAGCGGGCGTGTGAGGCTTCGAGCATGACCCTTGAGAATGTCGCCGCGGGGTCGAAAGTGGCTCCTGCGCCTCGAGCGGAGGCGTTGCCGAGGCTCTCGAGGAGGAATGCTCCGACGCGGCCCAGGCCTACGCGGCCGCGCAATGGCGTGAGTTGCCGCAGCAGCGGAGTGTTGGGGCTGGGATGCGAGAATGTGCCGACGCAGACGCGGTTTTGGTTCACGAGCCCGATGTACGCCAGGGCCATCGCCAACTGGTGCGAGAAGACGAGTTTGCTCGGGTTGCCGACGCTCATCGACGGGGTTGCGTCGACGATGAGATGCAGGGCCAGATCCTCTTCCTCGCGGAAGAGCTTGATGAACAGGCGGTCGAGCCGCGCGTAGATGTTCCAATCGATGTGGCGGAGGTCATCGCCGGCGACGTAATCGCGGAAGTCATCGAACTCCACGGAGCGGCCGCGGCGTTTGGACCGACGCTCGCCCGGCAGTTTGCCCGAAAGGATCTTGCGGGAGAGCAGGTCGAGGCGGTCGAGGCGCGAGGAGAGTTCCACCGGGAGCAGTTGCTCGATGGTGGTGGGGATGGGGCGTTGATTCTGTGCCGCGCCGACGATCACGGTGGACGTTACGCGGCGAGGGCGGAGTGGGAGAGAGCGGATTGGCTCTTTGGGATGGGCGGATGAGGGTGCGGGCGTCCTTGGGGAGCCCGAGGCCCTAACTTGTTCCGATCGTGTCCGCCGATGGGGCTCAAAAGTGTGACTGCGGCTCGCGCAAGCTCGCCGGCAGGCCAATTGATTGGCCCTGGGGGAGCGCGTACGATTCCTCTCACCATAACCCAAACGGAATCAGGACACTCTATGGCACTGCTCGCAGAAACCCGCAAGAAGATTGCTACCGATCATCGTCGTCACGCGAAGGACTCCGGCTCTGTCGAAGTGCAGGTCGCGATGCTGACCCACGAGATCAATGCGGTCTCCGAGCACCTGCAGGGTCACGACAAGGATCACCACAGCCGGCGTGGTTTGCTGGGCAAGGTCGGCATGCGTAACCGCCTGCTCAAGTACCTGGCCCGCACCGATCCGGAGCGCTACCAGAAGCTCATCGCGAAGCTTGGCCTGCGCAAGTAAGAACTATTACGGCCCGGTGGCAGAAGTGCCGCCGGGCCGATTTGTTTACGGCTCGCTCGTTGGCCGGGGATGCGGAGCGGGCAGTGGGCAATCTCCAGTTGGAACCGAGTTGACGGGAGGGTCGCCCCTCACAACGGGCGACGATCCGGGGATCTCCCGGTTCCGGCGCTCGCGGTCTTTTCGGACTGGTCTTTGCCTTCTGCCTCTTTGAGTTCCTCTGCGAACGGCGGCCATCGGGCGGCTTTCTTTCCTGCACGAGGTGCGGGTTCGGGGGCCGTCCCGAGCTTCGGACATCGTTTGCATTACGCAAAGGAATCGCAATGGCTCAACTCATTTCACTGGCCGAGAGCGTCTCGCGGGTTCAGACCGAACTCGGCGGCCGCACGCTCATGCTCGAGACCGGCGTCATCGCCAAGCAGGCGGGCGCCTCGGTGATGGCGCACTACGCGGGCAGCAGCGTGCTCGCCACCGTGGTCCGCGCCAACCCTCGCGAGGGCATCGACTTCTTCCCGCTCACGGTTGACTACCGCGAGAAGACCTCCGCGGCGGGCAAGTTCCCGGGCGGCTTCCGCAAGCGCGAAGGCCCGCCGAGCGAGAAGGAAATCCTGACGATGCGGATGATCGATCGTCCGATCCGTCCGCTCTTCCCGGATGGCTTCCTCGACGAGGTGCAGATCCAGGTCTTCGTGCTGTCGCACGACGGACAGAACGACACTGACGTGCTGGCCGCGACGGCGGCGTCCGCGGCGTTGGCGCTCTCGAACATCCCGTTCGAAGGCCCGACCGCCACGGTGCGAGTGGCCCGCATCCACACGGATGACGGCCCGCAGTTCGTCGTGAACCCCACGGTTGCGCAGATGGACTTCAGCGACGTCGACGCCGTCGTCGCGGGCCACAAGGACGGCCTGAACATGATCGAGGTTGGTGCTGCGGAAGTGCCCGACGCCGATGTGCTCGAGGCCCTCAAGTTCGGCTACGACAACATCAAGATCGTCCTGGGCCTGATCGACCAGTTGGTTGCGAAGAGCGCTGTGGCCAAGGTGCCCGGCGCTCTGCACCTGCCCAGCCCGGAGGTGGTCGCCAAGGTCGCCTCGGTGGCCGAGAAGGAAATGACCGCGGCCCGCCAGATCAAGGGCAAGAAGGCCCGCAGCGAGGCGGTCGACGCCTTGCGGACCAAGGTGCTTGATACGCACTTTGCCCTCAACACCACGGGCAACTACGGCGATTACCTCGTCAGCCTCAAGAACCGCACTCAGGCCAAGGAAGCCTTCCGCCGCCTGGAAGAGAAGGTGACCCGTCGCCTGATTGTCGAGAGCAAGGCTCGCGCCGATGGCCGCGGCCCCACCGAGATCCGTCCCATCGCCGGGGCCGTGGGCATCTTCGCCCGCACGCACGGCTCGGCCCTGTTCCAGCGCGGCGAGACGCAGAGCCTCGTCAGCGTGACCCTGGGCACCGGCAAGGACGAGCAGATCGTCGACGGCCTGCTCCCCGAGTACAGCAAGAAGTTCACGCTGCACTACAACTTCCCGCCCTTCTCGAC
>JAFEBP010000005.1:321-949319 GCA_018242605.1 Planctomycetota bacterium | reverse complement strand
TACACCATCCGCGTCGTCAGCGACATCACCGAGTCCAACGGCTCGTCGTCGATGGCGAGCGTCTGCGGCGGCTGCCTGGCGCTCATGGACGCGGGCGTGCCCATCCGCAACACGTGCGCGGGCATCTCCGTCGGCCGTTTCGCCGATGACAACGACCAGAACGAGCTCTTCGTCACCGACATCATCGGCGAGGAAGACTTCTTCGGCGACATGGACTTCAAGGTCTCCGGCACCCGCGAGGGCATCACGGGCATCCAGCTCGACCTCAAGACCCGCGGCCTGAACATCCCGCAGATCGAGCGGATCTTCCTGCAGGCCAAGCAGGGCCGGCTGGAGATCATCGACGTGATGGAGCAGATCATCCCGGCCCCGCGTGCCGAGATCAGCCCGCTGGCCCCGCGCCTCATCACCATCAACATCGACCCGGAGAAGATCGGCAAGCTGATCGGGCCGGGCGGCAAGATGATTCGCGGCCTGCAGGACAAGTACGGCGTCACCATCGACGTCGAGGACGACGGCACGGTCCAGCTCGCCGGTCACGACGCCGAGAGCATCGCCGGCGCCCGCACCGAGATCGAAGCCCTGTGCGAAGAGATCAAGGTCGGCACCGTCTACACCGGCAAGGTCGTCAGCACCAAGGACTTCGGCGCGTTCATCGAGCTCGCCCCGGGCACTGACGGCATGTGCCACATCTCCGAACTGGCCGAGGGCTACGTCAAGAGCGTGGCCGATGTGGTCAAGATCGGCGACGTGGTCAAGGTCAAGGTCATCAACGTCGATGATCAGGGCCGCATCAAGCTCAGCCGCAAGGCCGTGCTGATGGAAGAGGCCAAGGCCACCAAGCAGACGCAGCCGGCGTAACCTGCGACACACAACTGAAAACCCAGGAACTTTGGTTCCTGGGTTTTTTCATGCGCGCTTCGCGATCGATGGGAACTTCGCGAGCCGTCAATGCCGATCGTGGCCGCGATGAATCGGCGGATATACGAGTTTCAGTTCGGGCTCGATGCAACGGTGGAGCCCGAACTCACTTTTTTTCCAGCGGCTTTTCTGTCTCAAACGAAATTCCATTGAACACATGCCCGAAGTCGTTCAGCGGCATCCAGAAGTGGCCGCCGGTGGTCGGGTAGCCGTGTTGCAGTCCCGGTTCTCCCTTGGGCTTGAACGTGTTTCCGTGCGGGTTCCACAGGTGAACCGTGTCGGCCTCGGCGTTGAACTCGAGCACTGCGTAGGCGTGGCTGGGGTTGACGCCCGGGGGCATGGTGCCGTCTTTGGGGGTTCCCGCGGCGACCAGACGCCGGTCTTTCAGGCTTGCGGTCAAGTGCTCGCGGACTTTCGGAAGTGCTTCTTCAAGGTGCTTGTCGAGCAGCGCGGGGTCGACAGGCGGCGGAGTCGCTGCGCCGGGTTTGGTCGGCTGTGCATCGGATTTCGCTGGGGCGGGTGCGGGCGTATCGGTCTTGGCCTGGGAACGAACGGACCGTGGCCGGAAGGTGATCCGGTCGGTGGTATGGCCGGTGAGCAGCCGGATCGTCGCCGCGGCGGAGCCGCCGTGTGCGATCGCGTCGGTGGACGACTCTGACTGCTTTTCCTCGGGCAGGGCCTCGGTGCGGAGGGAGCCGAAGGCCTTCTCGAGAATCGGGAGCCACAGGCCGTTCTGCCCCGCGGACGAGGTGAGGGCCATTTCAGCGTCCGTGAGGGGGGGCACGGTGGCGCTGCGGCCGTCGCCGAACGTCACGAGGTACGACCCGTCCGGGGTCGAGGAGATCATCCGCATGACGGAGGCCGGATCACGCACCACGGCGGCGCCGACCACGGAGATGAAGTAACAATCCCCCAGAGGCCCCTGGTGGCATGTTTCGAGCGTCGGTTGCTCGCCGATGAGCACTTCGCGGGCGGGCGTTGAGATTCGCTTCACGGCGCGATTGAACGGGCGGTCGAAGTTGACCGTGGGCTTTTGCTTCTGCGCCACCGCCAGTTCGTACTGGTGCAGGTAGTCGACGGTGATGGGGGGGAGCGTGATCTTGGTGTTGCGCTGCGCCGCCTTGAGCACTCCCGCGGCGGCGGCGGGCTTGCCCGTCAGATGGCTGTCGATTACCAGGGAGTCGAGCTCGGCGGGCTCCAGCACTCCGTCGGAGTCCTTGTCCCACGCCTTGAAGTTTGCGAGCACTTCGGTGGTGAACGGAGTGGGCTTGGCTGCGACCGGGGGCTCGGCTTGACGGGCGACCGCCAGAACGGGGAACAGGAAGAGGGTCGAGAGCAGGACTTTGTGCAGCGTGCGCATGGTGGTATCCGTTGGGGTGGTCACGGAGTAACGCGGAGGCTCGTCCGGCATTGCCGGGACCATAGCGGTCGATGCGGGAGCCCGGAAAGCGGCGGGAAGACCGTATGGGCGTTCGGGGCCCCGCCAATGACCAAGGAGTGCATCCCGGGCCTGGGCCATCCGAGGAGGCCGAAAAGCCCTGACGGAGTCGCCATTTCTGGGGGCTCCGCCACGCCAGCGACAGCGCTTTTGCCCGCCTTGGGGCGTTCCCCCGCCATACTATCGGCACCCTGAGCGAGTTCCGCATGTACACGGCCCACGGATCGGGCCGGTGCTCGCCCGATGATCGACAAGGAGTTTCGCATGTCCGCTTTCGCACACGCTGTTCGCCGAATCACCGTTCCCGTCATTCTCTCGCTGGCCGCGATGACGCTCACAGGCTGTGTGGGTCAGGGCGAGTACGACAACCTCTACACCGCGAACCGGAGCCTGACGGCCCGCAACGCGGAACTGCAGCGTGAGCGCGACGAAGCCCGCGCCGCTCTTGAACTGCTCAAGAAGAGCATGGGCAGCGGCGAGGGTGCCCTGGCTGCTCTCCAGAAGGAAAACGCGGAACTCCGCCGCCTGTACGACAAGGCCCTGGCTGATTACAAGGATCTTGACGCCCGCATGGCCGGCCTGGATTTCGGCCGTCTCGATCCGACCACGGATCAGGCGCTAGAGGCCCTCGCCAAGCAGTATCCGGGCCTGATGACCTACGACCCCAATACCGGCATGCTGCGGTTCGCGAGCGATCTCACGTTCGATTCCGGTTCCGATGCCGTGAAGGATGAGGCCAAGCGTGCGTTGTCGGCTCTGGCCGAGGTGCTCAAGTCCTCCTCGGCGCTGCAGTATGAGATCATCGTCGAGGGTCACACCGACAGCCAGCGCGTGAGCGCCAACACGCAGAAGCGTCACGCGACCAACCGCCACCTCTCCGCCCACCGCGCGATCTCGGTGATCGACGTGCTGGGCAACATGGGCGTGCCGTACGGCCGCATGATGGCGGCGGGCTGGGGCGAGTACCGCCCGCTCGTGACCAACGCGCCCAACGGCAACACGCCTCAGAACCGGCGCGTCGAGATCTTCCTGGCCAAGGGCCACAGCACAGGTTCGGCCACCGCGGATGTGGCGGCTCCCGCACCCTCGCCCACGAAGGCCACGCCGGACCGTTCCAAGCCCCCGGCCAAGCCCATCGACCTGACCAAGTAATCCTCGGGCGGGAATCGTCGCCGATGTCAACGCTTCTGGATGCCGTCTCTTCATGGCGCCCGTTCACGGCGTTGGTGGTCGGCGATTTCATGCTCGATCAGCATGTCTACGGCGACGCCGAGCGGCTCTCCGCCGATGCGCCCGTGCCGATTCTGCACGTGCGCAAGACGGAGAGCCGTCCCGGCGGGTCGGCCAACGTCTGCCTGGATTTGGCCGCGCTCAAGGGCCACGTCAAAGCGTTGGGGGTTGTGGGGCGTGACGCCGCGGCGGACGCGCTCCGCGAGCAGCTTGGTTCCGCGGGCATCGACGTCACGGGGCTCATCGCCGATGAGTCCCGTCCGACGACCCTCAAGCAGAATCTGATCGGCCTTGCGCAGGCACGCCACCCGCAGAAGATGTTCCGCGTTGACCACGAGTCACGCGAGCCCATCGGCGGTGAGGTGATGCGGCGACTGCTGGCCGCTTTCGACGCGGCGCTGCCGGGGTGCGACGTGGTGTGCATCGAGGATTACGCCAAGGGCGTGTGCAGCCAGGATCTCTGCCGCGGGGTGATCGCGAGGGCTAAGGCCGCGGGCAAGCCGGTTTTTGTTGATCCGGCGCGGCTGCCGGATTACTCCAAGTACAGAGGCGCTGCGGCGATCACGCCCAATCGGACCGAGGCCGAAACCGCCACCGGCATCGGCACCAGCGCCGACGCGTCGCCGCAGCACAACGCGCAGCTTGCCGAGCGGCTTCGGGATCAACTTGATCTGGACGCGTGCGTGCTGACGCTCGATCGGCACGGCGCGTTGCTGCTTGAACGCGAGGGCACGCCGCTGGCCGTTCCCACGATAGCGCGGCAGGTGTACGACGTGACCGGTGCGGGCGACATGTTCCTGGCTGCGCTTGCCGCGGCACGCGCCAACGGCATCGGCTGGGCCGACTCGGTCCGCTTCGCGAACGCCGCGGCTGGGCTCGAGGTCGAGGTCTTCGGCGTGGAGCCGATCCCGCTCGAGAAGATTCACCACGCACTTCTGGTCGAGACCGCGGGCCTTTCCGGAAAGGTGCGCACGCTCGATCAACTGGCGGTCGAGGTGCAGGCCCGTCGGCGTGCCGGTCAGAGAATCGTCTTCACCAATGGTTGCTTTGACGTGCTGCACGCCGGGCACGTCTGGCTGCTGGATCAGGCCAAGGCGCAGGGTGACTTCCTGATCGTGGCGACCAATACCGATGAGAAAGTCCGAGAGTTCAAGGGGCCGGGGCGTCCGGTGAACTGCGTGGAAGACCGCGTGAGGGTGCTCGCCGGCCTCGCGGCTGTCGACGCGGTGGTGATCTTCGGCGAGGACACGCCTCGCGAGACGATCGAGCGGGTCGTGCCGGACGTGCTCGTGAAGGGCGATGAGTATGCCGCGACGAATATTCCCGGCGCGGCGTTCGTCGAGTCTCGCGGCGGTCGTGTAATCCGAATCCCGATGATGCAGGGCCAGAGCAGCACCCAGACGCTGCGGAAGATGGGCGATCCGCGGGCGGAGACAACGACGACCGCCGTCACTCGCGAACGGTTCGTCGCCGACAAACCGTGAGTATCACCATGTCACGACAATCTTTCCGAACTGCTCCGCGGCTTCGAGGCGTTCGTACGCCTTCACCGCGTCCTTGGCCTCAAAGACCTGGTCCACCGGCAGTTTTAGCCGTCCCGCGCGGAACAGCGCCGCCACCTCGCGGAACTCGTCGTTGCTTCCCATGGTGGAACCCAACAGTCGCAGTTGATTCCAGAAGATGCGGGCAAGGTCGGTCTCGGCGTTGGGGCCGCTGGTGCAGCCGGGGGTGACGTACGCCCCGCCGCGGGCGAGGGATTTGATGCAGTTCAGGTGGGTCGCTTTGCCGGAGGAATCGACGGCGAGATCGACGCCGCGCTTGCCGCTCCAGGCGCGGACGTCTTTGGACCAATCCTGGCCTTTGTCCAGCACGCCGAAATCGGCGCCCAGTTCCTTGGCTTTGTCGAGCTTCCACTGGTGGCGGCTGGTGACCGCTGTGGGGCAGCCCAGGTGCTTGGCGATGGCCAGGGCCGCGACGGCGACGCCGCCGCCGATGCCTGTCACGAGAACGCTCTGGCCCGGCCGCAGCGCGGCTTTCGTGATGATCATGGAATAGGCGGTGAGAGAGCAGAGACCGAATGCCGCGGCGTCAACCGGGTCGGCTTGCCCGACGTGCGCGAGGTTTTCCGCCGGTGCGCTAAACTTCTCGGCGAGCATGCCGTTGTGGTGTTCGCCGATGAGTTCGTATTGGGGCGCCAGGGTGGTGGCGGGCGGTTCGTCGGCGCGGGAGGCGGTGCCGATTCGCAGGGCCGCGTTCACGATGACGCGCTTACCCATCCACGAGGGATCGACCCCGGGGCCGACGGCCTCCACCACGCCGCACGCGTCGCATCCTGACACACGGGGGTACGAGAGGTTTAGGCCCGGCAGCCCCATGCCGACCCACAGGTCCATGTGGTTGAATGCTGTGGCGAGGGTCTTGATGGTGACCTCGCCCGGCCGCGGCGCGGCGGGCTCGGGCCAATCGGTGCGGACAGAGATGTTGGGCGCGACGGGGTTGCCCTGGCGGCTGATGACGATGGCTCTCATGCGTCCGGAGGGTATCGCCGCGACGGAGATTCATCAGGGCTGCCCGAAGGCCTGGCGGATTGCGTCACGCAACCCCTGCAGCGTCTGATCGGCGAGCATCGGGAAGGCCCAGGTGCGGTCGAACAGCACCGCCGCGGCGTCGCGGTGCGAGTTCAGCGAGTCGGCGAGCGCTTTGAGTTCGGAGAGTTTTTCCACGTGGGCTCCGCGAACCCGGGCCAGCAACGCGTGCATGCGGCGGTACAAAGGCAGGGGATGTCCGCCCGCGGCACGCGTTTCGCGGATCTGCCGGAGCATGTCGCGTTTTTCCGCGGCGGCGGCATCGTCGTCAAGGAGCGAGGGATCGTGCAGTGCGCGATGATGCCGCCACTGTGCTCTCGCGATGGCCTGCGGGCTGGGAACGTCTGGGGCGTTCTCGATGGACAGATACCGGGTCGCGGTGACGACGGCGGTGGGGGCCAGACGCCACTTGGGCTTCCAGGCGCCGATCCACGCGTCCGTCACCTGGTCGTAGACGCCGCCACCGACACCGTGAATGAACAGGTCACAGGCGGCGGAGCGGAGCAACGCTGTCATGAGCAAGGCTCTGGGGGCCAGTTGCGTCACGGGGATATCGGCGAGTTGGTGGGCGTGCACGCGTCGGCGAGGCCCGGTGGGGACGATGTGCCACAGCGGCAACTCGACCTGATCCGCCGTGAGTGAGAGTGGGCGGATGCCCGCGGCCGGGTGGGTGCGGGCCGCGGCGTTGTAATGCACGGCGCACAGCGCGGGGTCCTCACGCATCGAGGCGACGGCGTTGGAGAATAGATCGGTGCCGGAGATCCTCGTTGCGAACAGCCCGATCGGCGGGGCACGGTCGGGCGTCAGGGGGGCGATGAGGTCACGGAGCGCGGAAGCGATCTGCGCAGCGGCGGAGGCGGCGCCGGTGTGGCGGGCGAGTGCATCGGCGATGCGGCTGGCTCCGGCAGCCGCCGAGGGAACGAGCGCTGGCAGGTGCGGTGCGATCAACGAGTGGGGCCCGCTGCTGGCGGGCATGGTACAGACGGGCCGGTCGGCTTCGGCGGCCGGTCCGAGCCGCATCACGATGCGTTCGAGCCCCGGGGTTGGTGCGGGAAGAGGCCAGGGGTCGTGAGAGTCCTGATCAACGGTGATCCACGCGGCGTGGGCGTTGCCGCTGATGGCGCTGGCGGCGGCGAGGGCCGCGAAGTGCTTGGCGAGAATCCCCGCGTGCCAGAACTGTGCCTGGTGGCCGCTCATCACGATGGGGCCGTTGGTGGGTAGCCCCAACTGCCCGCGGAATGCCATCGCCGCGGCGTCGGCGCGGGAATGGTGCCAAGCCGCCTCGATGCCCGTCCGCCATACCTGGGGCGACGGACTGATGCTCAGGCGCTCCTCGGGGGTGGGTGTGGCCATGCGCGGTGCTGCGGGATTTTAGAGGCTGCGGATGCTGTCGTCGCGAGGATTCTGGCACGTCTGCTCGCAGATGCCGCGCAGGGCCTGAGACGGAAGCAGGTGCGACTTGCGCCGAAGTTCGCGGTGCAGGATGCGGCGGTAGTGGCGCAGGCGTTCTTCGGCGTCGTCGAGGGTGCCGCCGAACGTGCGGGTGAGATCGTTGTAGATGCGGCGCACGGGCATTTCGCGCACCTTCAGCCCCGCCGCGGCGGCCTGCACCCAGAACTGCATCGGGAACGCGTAGCCCGGCACCGTGGGCCGCAGGGGCCGCAGGGACGACACGCGGTACGCCTTGAAGCCGCAGAAAGAATCGGTGAGGATCGCGCCGAGCGGGCCGGCCAGACGGCTGTTGATCTCCGCCGTGATGGTGGCGTTGATGGCACGGCGGTCGGCGGGTGGGCGGTCATCGCCCGCGGCGGGCAGCAGGTAGCGGGACCCGCTGATGATGTCGGCCCCGCCCTTGGCGGCTTCCTCGATGAACGCGGGGATCGCGGCGGGCTCGTGCTGCTCGTCGCAATCCATGGTGATGAGCCAGTCGAACTTTTCGGCCACGGCGAAGCGGAACGCGTCGATCATGCTCTTGCCGTAGCCGCGGTTGCGGGCGTGGCGGATGACGTCGACCGGGAAATCGGGGAGCACGTGCGGCGTGTTGTCTGACGAGCCGTCGTCGATCACCAGCACGTCCGGGTGGATGCTGAGCACGCGGCTCAGCACGGCGCGGACGTAGCGTTCTTCGTTGAAGACCGGGATGGCAACGAGTGTGCGCATGCAAACTCCGGGTGCGGTGGGCCGATCGTGGCTCGATCATGGCCGGTGGATGGGATCGCCGCGTCCGTGCGGAACATATCGACAGCTATCTATACATTCGATGCTATGCCGGGTTCGGATTCCCGTTTTCGGGGCGGTTATTTGGCGGGTAGCAGATCGGTCACGACGGGCAGGTGGTCGCTGGCCTTGGCGTCCTCTCTTTGGATGCCGATCTTGGTCAGTTCGGTGTCGGTCATTCTTGACACATCGAGCACGAAGGAGTTGGCTACCTTGGCCGAGGCGTCTGAATAGACCATCCAATCCAGCCGGCCCGGTCCAAAGGGGGTCGTGTCGTCCCGCCAGGTGAAGTAGGAAGAGTCGCCGAAGACCTCGGTGGGGGCGGGGGTCAGGTCCGACGCGTCCGTATCCAAACCGGCCCGCAGGACATCCAGCGCGGGCCGGGTGCCCACCAGATTGAGGTCGCCGCTGATCAAGCGGTACGGGGCGTTGGTGGCGCGGGCCACGGCGAGGAACGTGGCGTTTATGGCGCGCGCCTCGGCGATGCGTCGGCGGTCTTCGATCGTGTCCTTTGAGCCGCCGCTCTTGAGGTGAACGCTGCCCAGCAGCATGGGACCCATCGGAGTGGTGGCGAGGGCGCCGATGTAGCGAACGGGGCGGCGCTGTTCCTTGCCGTCGTCCTCCTTGTACGTCGCGAAGAGAGAGTCACCCAGCACAGCCTCGAGCGGGAATCGGCTGGCGATCGCCACGCCGCCGCCGTTGGTCATATCGCCCTTGGCTTTGCGGACGTTCCACGGGGGCGCTGCGCCCAGGTTCTTGTCGAGCCAGGCCTTCATCGCGGCGTCATCGCCTTTTTCCCATTCCTGGAACAGCACCACGTCGGGGGAGAGGTAGGTGAGCACGCGGGCAAAGGCCTCGGGCTTGTCGGCCGGCGCGCTCTTCTCAATATTCCAGGAAACGACGCGCACGCCGCCGGCGGGCTTGGCGGGCGGGGCGAAGTTGACCTCGCGTTTGCCTCCCGGGCAGACCGGATCGGTCGTGATGCTGGTGGGATCGGAAAACGCGAAGATGTTGCCGCCGGCGTCGGCGAAGGTCGCCATGCAGGTGACCTTGCCGGGGCCGAGCAGACCAGCTTCGGGCAGCGAACCCTTGCTCTCGGGGGTGCGCGAGATGCGGGCTTCGTACCACGACGAGGCGTAGGTGGGGGCGCAAAGAAAGTCGAAGTTCGTCGTGGGGATTGTCGTGCGGTTGCCCGCGGTATCGACGCTGCTGATCCGCACGCCCTTGAGGGGTGTGCCGGTGGGACCTGGCGGCGAGAACTGCACCTCCAGATCGACGCCGAGTTCGTTCATCGGTGCGAGATCGCTGACGTAGCCGGTGGCCTTGTCCGCGTCGGCGTCCACGAGCAGCGTGACGGTGCGGCTGGAAGCTTGGAGTGTTTCCTGTTCGCCCTGCACGGAGAACCGCAAGTAGAGGTAGTGCTCATCTGAGTACGCCGCGGTGTCGCCGGGCCACTCGCTCGTGTCGCCGTCGATGACGATCTCATGAAACGTCGGGGCGGTTGCCGCCTTGCGTTGTGAAGGGGCGTTGCAGCCGTACAGGAGAGCGACGAGCAGCAGACCGGAAGCGGGCAGGAGGAGAGAGCGGGTCTTCATAGGGTGGAACTGTCGGCAAGCAAAGGGGCGAGGGCAAGCGGCGGCGGGATGATTACGGAGCAATGGGGGTCGCGGCGGTATCATCAGGAATGGGACGACTCGACGGCAAGATCACGCTCATTACCGGCGGCGCTAGAGGCATTGGAAAGGCCTGCGCACAGTTGTTTGCTTCGGAAGGCGCTCAGGTGGTGCTTACCGATCTCGAAGGCACCCAGGGCGAACAGGCGGCTTCGGAGGTCGGCGAGTCTGCCCATTGGATGCCTCTGGATGTGCGGGTGGAAGCGGATTGGGAGCGATCGATCGACTCGATCCTTCGAAGGTTTGGCAGGCTGGATGTGCTGGTGAACAACGCCGGGATTACCGGGTTCGTGCCGCCGGCCGGGCCGCAGGACCCAGAGAACGCGTCGCTGGAATCATGGCGAGCGGTGCACGCCACGAATCTCGATGGCGTCTTCCTGGGGTGCAAGCATGCGATCAGGGCGATGAAGCCGCCTCGGCCGGGTGGTTCGATCGTGAATATTTCTTCGCGGTCAGGTCAGGTGGGCATCGCAGGGGCCGCGGCGTACGCGTCGAGCAAGGCGGGCGTACGCAATCACACCAAGAGCGTCGCGCTGTATTGCGCACAGAGTTCGTACAACATCCGTTGCAACTCCATCCACCCGGCGGCGATCCTGACGCCGATGTGGGACCCGATGCTGGGCGAGGGAGAGGCCAGGGCGGTTGCCATCGCGGGCATCGAGGTGGATATTCCGATGCGCCGGATGGGGACGGCCGCGGAGGTGGCGAGCATGGCGTTGTTCCTGGCGAGCGATGAATCGGCGTATGTCACCGGTTCGGAGTTTGTGATCGATGGCGGCATCCTGGCGGGGGCCACGGCGGCACCCAGGAAGAGTTGACGCATCCAGCGGCGGTTGAGAGGCAATGTCCATCGCGAACCAGTGTTATCACGAGCGACCGCGGCGGCGGTGTTGTGCGCATCCGTCGACTACCGTTCAGCCATGAAGACTCTGGCGCCCGGCAAACCCAGCCCCAAGCGAATCTCGGATGTGCCCGACCAACTCGGGCGGTTCGGGGATTTCGGCGGTGCGTACGTCCCCGAGACACTGGTGGCGGCGCTGCAGCAACTCACCGAGGTGTACGACAAGGTGTGCAACGATCGCAAGTTCTGGGAGGACCTTTCTGATTTGCTGCGCACGTTCGTCGGCAGGCCCACTTCGTTGTACCTTGCTCGAGGATTGACAGGTCACGTGCGTCGGAAGCTGCCCAAGGGGCAGGGTGCGGCGATCTGGCTCAAGCGAGAGGATCTGGCGCACACGGGGGCCCACAAGATTAACAACACCATGGGGCAGGCCCTGTTGACTCTGCGCATGGGCAAGAAGCGGCTCATCGCCGAGACGGGCGCGGGCCAGCACGGTGTCGCCACGGCCACGGCCGCGGCGCACTTCGGACTCTCGTGCGATGTCTACATGGGCGCCGAAGATATCCGCCGCCAACGGTTGAACGTGACCCGCATGAAGATGCTTGGGGCGAGGGTTGTGGAGGTGACCGCCGGCTCACGCACTCTCAAGGACGCTACGAACGAGGCGATGCGCGACTGGATGGGGAGCGTGGAGAACACGCATTACATTATCGGCAGCGTGGTGGGGCCGCACCCGTTCCCCATGATCGTGAGAGATTTCCAGAGCGTCATCGGGCGAGAGGCCAAGGCTCAATCTCTGCGGCTGCTCGGCAAACTGCCCGATGCGGTCGTCGCGTGTGTGGGCGGGGGCAGCAACGCGGCGGGTATTTTCTATCCGTTCATCGACGATGCCGGCGTCAAGTTAATCGGTGTTGAGGCCGGCGGGCGCGGGAACAACGCGGGCGAGCATGCGGCGCCGTTGTCGTTCGGGTCTCCCGGGGTGCTGCACGGTTCACTGAGCTATGTGCTTCAGAATGCGGACGGCCAGACGGCGGACGTCCACTCATGTTCGGCCGGGCTGGACTATCCGGGGGTTGGTCCGGAACACTCCTACTGGAAGGACTCGGGGCGGGTGATGTACACCGCCGCGACGGACGATGAGGCGCTCGACGCGTTCCAACTGCTCGCGAAGACCGAGGGCATCCTTCCGGCGCTGGAGAGCAGTCACGCCATCAGCCACGCCGTGAAACTCGCGGCGGAGATGAGCGCGGAACAGAATGTGCTGATCAACCTCTCGGGGCGTGGCGACAAGGATGTTGATGAGGCGGCCCGCCTGATCGCGGAGCGAGAGCAAGGCGGTCAGCGTCGGGATTGACCCGCTGCGCACCGTGGGTTCCATAGTCGGATCGGAGCGATGCGTCGGTGTAGATCGTGCCGGGGTATCGGCACGCTTGCTTATAGTCTGAATGCGCATCGTGCGAGCACGACGCCACCGATCGCGACGACGCCCTCGGCGATTTCACCCGGCAGGCCCGAACTCGGTCGACGGTGGACACGATGGACAACTCGCCGACGAATACGGTGACGTCGTTGCGTTCCGGCCTGGGGGAGATGACGCAGCGTCGTCCCCCGGTTCGCGTTGACGTTTCGGACGACAGTCTAGCGAGCACGACCATTGTTGTGCCGACGTATCGCGAGGCAGAAAACGTCGTTCCGCTTTTGAGCCGCATCGGGGCGGCGGTGCTGCCCGTGGTGAAGGATCTGGAAGTCATCATCGTTGACGATGACAGCAACGATGGCACGTGCGAGCGTGTGGCGGAATCGGGATTGTCGTGGGCGCGGGTCGATGTTCGCCGCGGCGAGCGCGGGCTGAGTTCCGCGGTGATCCGGGGCTGCCGGTCGGCTTCGCGCGAGGCGATCGTGGTGATGGACGCGGATCTTTCGCATCCGCCCGAGGCCATCCCGGACATGCTCCGTGCGCTTCAAGACGGAGCGGATTTCGTCATTGGTTCGCGCTATGTCGCGGGCGGATCGCTGGACCCCACGTGGGGCGTGTCACGCCGAATCAAGAGCCGCGTGGCGACTCTGCTGGCCCGGCCGCTCACTTCCGTGAGCGATCCGATGAGCGGCTTCTTTGCGCTGCGACGCGAGACCTTTCTCGCGGCCAAGGCCTTGGATCCGGTCGGCTTCAAGATCGGCATGGAACTGATGACCAAGTGCCGGTGCGAGCACATCAGCGAGGTGCCGATCCACTTCTCCGAACGAGTTCGAGGCGCGAGCAAACTCGACATGAGCGAGCAACTGCGGTACCTAAGACACCTCTCCCGGCTTTGGGCCTTTCGCATGTTCAGCGACCGGGATTGACGGCCCCGGGTGCGGGGGATGGGGCCCGGATGTACGCGAAGCACGTCCACACCAGTGTGAAGAAGAAGATGAGCATGCACCAGATGGTGCCGCCGACCGCCCGCCAGTTCTCCAGTGCGCTGCCGACGAACTCGTGACCGGGCGGCAACATCACGCCGAGCGTGAAGGCGATCGTGCCCAACGCCAGTGGAACGGGGTTGACGCCCGGTCGCGGCCGCAGCAGGATCATGAACGCCAGCACATGCGCCGGGATGATGATGTACGTGTGCCGCGACAGCGTGTGCGGGCTGAACGCCAGGGCCATGACGATCAGACCGGTCCACTCCAACGCCACGACGCCACTGAGGGGCGTGGAGGCGTCGGGGGCCGCCGACCGTTCTTTGAACAACATGAAGCTCCAACGGCGGTACATCCAGAGCCCGATCCCCGCGATGACCGCTGCTACTAACCCGGTGACGAGCAACATGCGACCGGGATGGTGCACACCGTCGGTGAGGCGGGCCGCCACGCTCGTGACCGAGAAACTGCGGTGGAAGGTCGCGGGCAGCACGTGGGCCGCGTTCTGGGCGCTGACTCCCGGGCCTAATCCGACGTAGTTCAGGAATCCCGCGAAGGCGATCTGCACCGAACGCATCGTGGCGTTCCAGCCGTATGTGGTGGCGGGGATGATCAGACAGACCGCCGCTCCCGCGAGCATCGACGCGGCCGCGGCGAAGCGCCGGCGCACTAACAGATACGGCAGGGCTACCAGGCTTTGATATTTAATCGTGAAAGAGAATCCCAGAGCCAGTCCCGCGAGCCAGGGCCGGCGGTCCATCCATCGCAGGGCGAGGGCGAATCCCAGAAGCACCAGCGTGTCGCATTGGCCGAACTCAAACTCCCAGCGGATCGCGCTGAAGTTGGCCAGAATCGTGAAACACGCCACCGTTACGAAAAGCACCGGTTCCGGCCTGATTTCGAGGCGCTTGGCTGATTCCTTGAAGAACACCAGCATTGAAACGCCGGTGGCCAACAGGTTGATGACGCACCAAACCCGCATCGCCCACGCCTGCCCCAATTGCGTCAGCGGCGTCAACATCCATGCGATCAGCGGCGGGTAGATGTACTCGCCTGTGCCCGAGGTGTGCAGTTCCTGCCCCCGCACCATCGCTTCCGCTGCCTTGTAGAAGATCTCAAAGTCTGAGAAGCGGCCGTCGAAACTGCGCGCCATTCCCCGCTGACCCATGTACACGGTCTCGGCCATGAGCCCCAGTCCGAACACAATCAACCAAAAGCGGTTCCAGGAGAAGGTGGGGCTGTCGGAGTTTGACGCGAGCGATTGGGACATTGAAGGTGCCTGCGCAGAGTTGTGGCCAGTGTAGTCGCTCGGTGTTTTGCTCCGCCCAATTGCTTGCACGATTACACTATGCGATCGCCGACTCGCTCGGCTTGGATCGCATCACCATTGACGCGAACAGCCCGAGCACGCACACGCCCAGCACACCCGCGCCGGCATCTGTGAAGAGCATCCCCTTCTCTCCCCATTGTGTCTGCGCCCACGCCAGCACAAGGCCCATGTATGTGATCGGCGCGTTGGAGAGCGATGCAAACGCGTTGTACTTGGTAGCCGCGGCACCCTTGCCGATGGCGTCCAGTACGAAGCCGGTGAACGCCGTGTACGACAGCCCAACCACGAACGCGTATACCAGCGTGAGTACGACGTAGGATGTCCCGGTGAACGGAAGGACCGCCATGGTCGCGGAAACTCCGGCCAAGAGGAGACCGACCGCCGCGTACACCCAGCGGGAACTCACGCGGGCGCAGATCTCGCCGGCGACCAGACACCCGAACGCCGAGATCACACCGTTGAGCACGCCGTTGACGAGCGAGACGGTGTCCTCGTTGACGCCCCATTTTGCTGCGACCTCGGCCTGGCTCAGCACGCTGGTGGCCGCTCCGGTGTTGATGGGGAGAACGCAGAGAGCGGCGCACAGCATGCCGCCCCGCGACTTGATGACCTGCCACAGGTCGCCCACCACGCCCAGCATCGCCCTGGGCAGGCTCGTCGTCCGTGTCTCAGCCCGAGCTTCGGGTACTGCGACCAGCGCCGCGCTTCCCAGGAGGAAGCAGACGCCCAGGGCCGCACCGGACATCCACGGCGAGGGCAAGTGGGTCGCCATCCACAGCCCCGCTCCCCCGCCCAGACCGCTCCCGCCCAGGTTGCCCGCCTGGAACCATCCTCCAACTCGGCCGCGCTGGGCGGGCGGTGTGGCGTGAGCCATCAGACCTTCCACGCTCATTCCCAGAAAGGTGGAGGCCAGATTGGCGACGAAGATCACTCCTTGCAGCAGGTGCAGGTTTGCCGGGCTCATCGGGATCGCGCTCATGGCGGTGATGCCCAATGCACATAGCACGCAGGAGATCAGGTACCAGCGCTTGCGTGAGAGCGTCGTGTCGGCGATCGGCGCCCAGAAGAACTTCCAGACGTGAGGGAACATGCCCGAAGCCACCAGTAACGCACCGTCCTTCACCGTGAGTTGGAATCGCGTGCACAGGAATGCCATCGCGACGCTGACATATCCGCTCATGGCGCCGAAGGGAATGATCAGTATCGCGTAGGCGGAAGGGTGCGGCGGGCGGATCGAAGGATCACTCGCCATGTCCGTGGATTGCATCATTCGCCGCGGTTCCTTGAAGCTCCCGGATTGCCGCCGGAATAGCGGGCGAGTGTAACCAACCGATCTCGCCGACGACGCTATTTACTTGTGTTTGGCCCGTTCAAGCACCGCGGCCGCGCCGTCTTGCCCCATCGCGTCCGCCCGCTGCGCGTATTTCAGCATCGCCGCCTTGTCCGCGGCCTTTTCCCACCACAACGCCGCCTCCAGGGCCCACTCGCCATTGTCGGTGTTTGAATCCGACGCCTTGGAATACACCTTGGCCGCGTCAGCGGGGCGTTGCAGCATGCCGAAGCACTCCGCCATGGTGGCCAGCACCCCGGGCTCTCGGATCTGGGCGTCGTCGAGGCCGACGAGCAGCTTGATCGCGTCCTCCGGCTTGTTCTGCCGTTTGAGGGCCCGCGCTTGCACCACGCGCCACAGTGTGACCTGCGGCTCCAACTCGCGGGCTTTGGCGATGTGTTGCAACGCAATCTCGGGCTTGTTCTCCCGCAGGGCCAGGTCCGCGAGCGTGCCCCAGGGCGTCGCCATCTCCGGCTGGAGCTTCGCCGCGATGAGCAGGTTCTTCTTGGCTTCTTCGAACTTCTCCGGCGTGCCGATCTTGATCTGTATCTGCGCGAGGAACAGCGGGGCCTTCCAGTCCGTGCGGTCCATCGCTTGGGCCGCGGCGTAGTGTTTTTCCGCTTCCGCGAGCTTGTTGGAAAGCCCCGTCGCCATGTTCGCCGTCGTGCCCGCGGCGAGTTCCAGCGCCGCTGTCCGCGGCCCGATCCCGATCGCCTTCGTGTAGTTCGCGTACGCCTCGTCCGGCCGCTTGAGTACCCCGAGGATTTCCGCGTACTCGATGAACAGCCGCTGCTCGGTCGGGTGTTCGATGCACGCCTGCTTGAGGATCACTTCCGCCTTGGCGAACTGGCTCTCTCGCTTGAGGGCGAGCGCGGCGTTCAGTATTTCGTCGACGTTCCCGGTGATCCCGCTCCCCGCGGCGACGGAGGCGGCGGGTCCGGGGGCTCTAAGCGCGTACACCACCGCGAACGCGGCGAGCAGAAATAGCCCCCCGACAGCGATGACCGACCAGGGCTTGCGGGGTGGGGTTGGCGGAGTGTCGTTCATGATGCGGCGGACTTGCGGGGTGCGGGCTGTGGCCGGGGACATGGACGCTCCCGGCGGGATGGAACCGTACAGTGTTATCCGATGCAGCAGAGCCAAGCAACGTCAACCGCGCCGACCCCGCCAACGAGCGGTGAACTGGCGAAACAGTACCGTCCGATCGAGCACGAAGGACGAGTCTGGGAGAGCTGGATTTCCGCCAGGGCATTCCACGCCAACCCCAATCGGGTGGTCAGCGGCGAAGCCAAGCCCTACGCGGTGCTGATTCCCCCTCCGAATGTCACGGCGGCCTTGCACCTGGGCCACGCCCTGAACAACACCCTACAGGATGTTCTGGTCCGCTGCGCTCGCATGCGGGGGTTTGAAACGCTCTGGATGCCCGGCACGGATCACGCCGGCATCGCCACCCAGGCGGTGGTCGAGAAACGCGTGATGAAGGAGGAGAAGAAGCGCCGGACCGATTTCACGCGTGAGGCGTTCGTCGAGAAGATCCAGGCGTTCAAGGATGAATACGAAGCCACGATCACGAACCAGCTCAAGAAGATGGGCTGCTCGTGCGACTGGGACCGCCAGCGGTTCACGATGGATCCGGTCTGCGCCCGCGCCGTGCGCGAGGCCTTCTTCCGACTCTTCCGCGACGGGCTCATTTACCGCGGCAAGCGACTGGTGAACTGGGATCCCGCGCTCCAGACGGCTGTGGCAGATGACGAGTGTTACGACGAGGAACTCGACGCCGCGTTCTGGTACCTGCGGTATCCGCTGGTGCACCCGCACGGCGCCAGCACCGCCCGGGAGCGTGCCAAGGGTGTGCTGCCGCCCAACGACCCAGTGCCGGTGACGTGGAGCGAACTTACTTCCCGTGGCTACCTCAACGCCGAGACCTACCCGCAGGAGGAACAGGCTTGGATCACGGTCGCGACGACCCGCCCGGAGACGTACCTGGGAGATACCGCTGTTGCAGTGAATCCGCACGATCCGCGCGCCAAGGCGCTGCACGGGCTGTGCGCGGAGTTGCCGCTGGTCGGTCGCGTCATCCCGATCGTGGAGGACGCGTACGTGGTGCTGCCCAAGTCGATGGCACGCGACGATGACGAGGCCAACGACCCCAAGGCCGAGTACGCCACCGGCTTCCTGAAGGTGACCCCCGCCCACGACGGCAACGACTACGAACTGTACCAGCGGCACAAGGATCGCATTGATATGTTTGCGGGCGGCGCGGGCCGCGGTCTCTGCAACATGATGTCTCCCGACGGGCGTGTGAGCGACAAGCACGGGTGGAGCGACGTCGGCGATGCCCACCTCTTCGTCGGCAAGAAAATGGCCGAGGCCCGCACGCTCGTGGTGAAGGAGTTTGAGGCCCGCGGGCTGATGGAAAAGACGCGGCCGTACCGTCACAGCATCAAGCACTCCGACCGCAGCAAGGCGGTGATTGAGCCTTACCTGAGCGATCAGTGGTACGTGAAGGTGACGGATCCCAGGTTGGCCGCGAGCGCGAATGCGGCGCTGGCGACCGAGCAGCGATCGCACGCGATGCCCTCGGCGCCTGGCCGGAGGGCTTCGTCCGGTGACGCCAAGGACGGCTCGATGCGGTTCTATCCGGCACGATACTCCAAGACCTTCGAGCAATGGCACGACAACATCCGCGACTGGTGCATTTCGCGCCAGTTGTGGTGGGGGCACCGGATTCCGGTGTGGAGCGGGACATGTGTGGGCGTGGACGGCGAGACTTTGGGTCGGCTCGTTGCCCTCAGCCGAAGCGGCAGAATCTGCATCGGCGATTGGGGGATGCACGAGGGTGGCGAACGCAAGGCCATTGAAGCGCGGTCGCCCACGGACCCGCTGTTCATCTGCGTTCATGACGGTTCCGACATGGAAGCCATCGCACAGATCGAGGCCCTGGGGCTGACGCAAGACTCTGACGTTCTGGACACCTGGTTCTCATCCGCCCTCTGGCCGCTCTCCACGCTTGGCTGGCCCGACGGCGGCCAGGCGGCCAAGGACACCGGTCTGACTGACTTCCCCGCGATGCTCGGGGCGTTCAACCCGACGTCGTCGCTCTCCACGGCGCGCGAGATCATCACCCTGTGGGTCTCGCGGATGACGATGTTCAATCGGTACTTCATGGGCGAAGGACAGGGCCGCGGGCCCGTTCCGTTCCGCGACGTTTTCATCCACGCCGTGATTCAGGATGGCGAGGGTCGAAAGATGTCCAAGACCCTGGGCAACGGTGTCGACCCGCTGGACATCATCGAGACGCACGGCGCCGATGCCATGCGATACACGCTCTGCCAGATGGCGACCAATACGCAGGACGTGCGACTGCCCGTGGTGAAAGACAGCAAGTCCGGCAAGAACACCAGCCCGAAGTTCGACATTGGCCGCAACTTCGCCAACAAGATCTGGAATGCCGCCCGATTCACCCTGGGCATGCTGCAGGGCGAGGGCGCCACTTTTTCCAAGTCGATTGACAAGTCTGAACTCACGCTGCCGGACCGTTGGATGCTCTCCCGCCTTGCGTCGGCCGTGGACGCCGGCGATCGCGCCCTGGCCAACTACGAGTTCGCCGAATATTCCCAGACGCTCTACGACATCGTGTGGCGTGACTTCTGCGATTGGTATCTCGAGGCGATCAAGCCGACGGTCGCGACCAGCGCCTCGCAGCGTGCCGTGCTGTTCAACGTCCTGTCATCGATCCTGCGCTTGCTCCATCCGGTGATGCCTTTTATGACCGAGGCCGCGTGGGAGAAGATTGGCTTGATCGAAGCGCCCGCGGTGCCGGGATTGACGCTGCGCTCGCCCGGCAAGGGCGGTTTGTTGTGCGCCGCCGGCTGGCCGGTGTGCGATACGTCTTTGAAAGACACGGTCGCAGAAGGCGAGTTCGGTCGCCTTCAGGGCGTCGTCACGGTTATTCGAGAAATTCGAGCGGCCCAGAATGTGGCACCCAAACGCAAGGCGACTTTGCACGCGCCGGGAACTCACGCCGCGTGGCTGCGTACACACGAAGGATTGATTTCGACGCTGGCCACTCTGGGAAGCATCACGACGGAGCCCCCGCAGGGGCACGCCGCGGCACTCACGTTTGAGGCCGCGGCGTTCCATCTTTCGGACCTGACCGATCCGGGTGAAGTCCAGGGGACTGTTGGTGAAGCTGAGAAGGCGTTTCTGTCGAAACGTAAGGCGGATCTTTCGAAGGAGATCGGTACGTACGAGGGCCGCCTAGCCAACCCCGGGTACGCCTTGAAAGCGCCCCCCGCGATGGTGCAGGAGACCAAGGACAAACTGGACAAGGCCAAGGCCGAGTTGTTGGTGGTGGAACAGAAGTTACAGGCGTGCAGCGCATGAAACAAACAGCGTTCATGGTGGGAGCGGTCGCCGCGGCGATCGGGGGTCTGTGCCTGCACGGGTGCGGCAGTGATCAGCGCTCACCCACGTCCAACGCTTCCCCAACCGTGGTGAACAACGCTGCGCCGCTTTCTCCGGCGGAGCTGGTGCTCAAAAGCGAGCCCTGGACGATGGAGTTCCCCGCGGGGCGGACCATCACGACGCCGGCGTACCGCCTCTACACCACGTCATCCAAACCGTTCATCGTGGACAACATCCCGGTGTTTCTGGAGACCGCGCTCTCGCATTACACCACGGCGATTGCGGAGTTGCCGCGTCCCAGCGAGCCGCTCGAGGTCTTTCTGCTCGACACCCGCGCACAGTGGGAGCGCATGACGCAGCGCTTCATGGGAGAAGAGGCGCCGACGTACCTGCGCATCCAGAAGGGCGGGTTCACCAGCGACGGGCGAGCCTTGCTGTACGACATCGGGAGGCGTGACACTTTTGCGATCACCGCCCACGAGGGGTGGCACGTTTACACGCAGAAGACCTTCCGCAATGCGTTGCCGGTCTGGCTCGAAGAAGGCATGGCCTGTTACATGGAGGGATTCCGCTGGGATCCCAACGGTGAGGAGCGGCCGACGTTCAAACCTTGGGCCAATTTCGAGCGTTTCGACCAGCTGCGCTGGGGTGTGCGGGCCGCCAAGCTCATGCCTCTCGAGACGCTTGTGAACAGCACGCCGCAGCAGTTGATCACGGGCGATGCGGACGCCGCGCTTTTCTACTACGCGCAGGTCTGGGTCTTCGTGCACTTCCTGAACGAATCCTCGGGCGGTGCGTATCGTGGTCCGTTGCGGGAGTTTCTGAACGACGCCGCGAACGGGCGTCTTGTGTCCCGCATACAGACCCAGTTCGGCCAGCGGGCCGCGAACGCGTACGTGTACCGCAAACGCGGCGTGGACCTTCTCACGATGTACTTCGGCAAGTCCGCCGCGGCGATGCAGCCGGAGTTCGATGCCTTCGTCAACCAGGTCGTCAAGACCGGTACGCGGCAGCAGATTTGGCAGGGCAAGAGCCCGTTGACGTCCAACTGAAACACGGGTCTAGGTCATTGCGGGGTGGCCGGTCGTGCAAACACCAAAGAAAAAACGGCGCACCTGATGGGTGCGCCGCTGCGTGTGTGTGATCGAGAGCTCAAGGCTCTCCAAAGGTGTGCCGCGAGAAGCTGATCAGCGGCGGCGACGACCGGCGACCAGTCCGCCCAAACCAAGGAGCGCCAAGGCGCCCGGCGTGGGGACCGTGGTGAAGCGGTCGAAGTTCTCGTAGCCGGGTGTTCCGATGGTGCCGCCGAACTGACCATCGCCGAAGCCGGGGTTGCCGTTGGCCTGGAGGGCCGGGCTGGCCGGGACGGACTCGTTGCTGGCGTAGCCGCTGTCGGAGACGTAGGCCGCGAAGAAGTCGATGTTCCTGTTCGCGCCGCTGCCGATGGACGCCAGGGGAATCGCGAACTCGCGGAAGTTGGTGCCGTTGCCGGTGAAGGCGCCGTCGTAGCTGATGAAGTTGAGCGAGCCGCTGGTGAGTTCGAAGGAGACGATGCCGAAGGAGCCGATGACGATCGAGTAGTCGGCGAGGAAGCCGGCGGGGAAGGCGTCGTCGGCGTTGAGCGCGAGTTCGGTGGAGTTGCGGCGGCCGCCGTCGGCCTGATCGCTCATCGTCGCGTCGACAAAGCCGCCCGCGCGGGTGTCGAGCAGGATGGTGACGTTGTCGTTCAGGTTTCCGCCGACCTGGAGGCCGATGTACAGGTTGGTGGCGTCGCTGTCGAAGTACATCGTGCCGCTGCCGAGCGTGCCGCCGAAGCCGCCGCCAGCGCCACGGTACGAGTATGCGCCCGAGCCGTACTCGCCCGCGCCCAGCACGCCGTCAACGACCGCGCCGGCGGGTGTGGTGTCCACGCGGGTATCAACCAGAGCGGCGTTGGCCGCACCGGCAAGCAGGGCTGCGATCAGGGCAATCTTGGTCATGTCTCTCTCCTGTGGGCCGCGATGGAGCGGCGATCTCTCGTTCGTGTGCGACCTCACCGGTCGCGGGGATGAAGGATACCACGAAGCGGCCTTTGCGCCAACGGAATTCTCCTTGAAAACGCAGTGAAATAAGGGAATTTCAAGGAGTGACCTGTCCGATAGTCGCCGCGAGTGGCCCGGAAAACACAATCCAAACGGAATGTAACGCATACACGTCGTTAATGGCGCATTTGCTGTCCCAACCGCCGTCCGACGGCCGTTCCGTGCCGATGGAGTCGGGCGAGCGCGGGGTGCGTGGACTGTTCCGCTCCACGGGCCGCTACACTGCATCAATGGTCGGTTGCCTGTTAGACGCCAATCTCAAGCGGATGGAAGTGGGAGGGTTCAAGTTCCCGTTGGGGGTGTATCCCGTCGAGGACATGACCCCCCGAGCCGGATACACGTTGAACTTCGAGCCCGCGGACGGCGACGACGAGGGGGGCGATTGGGAGGAGTGGCCGGATAGGTACGTATTTGATGCGGTACTTTCCGCCGAGCGTGTGCCCGCGCTGTGCAGGATGCTCCTGTCGTTGCTGCCGGGCAGGGTGTACCCAATCCTGGATGTTCTGGGCCACGACGCGTTTCGCGAGGTGGATCCCTACATCGCCTACGAGACAGTGCCGGTGGAAATGTTCACCGACGCGATCCGTCGCTTCAAGGATTTCTTTTTTGAGGATGGCATGTGCGGTTTCGGCGCCATGGCGGAAGAGCCGTTCCTGTACGTGTTCGTCGACGAGCACAAGATTGTCACGATCCGCGCCGAGCCGACACTCAAGGAACGCGTTGAGAAGCTCCTCAAGGCCTTTGATCTGGAACAGATCGAAGAGCCCGCGGGCGCCGACGCGGCGTCGCATGAACATCGGACTGTGCTGCTGATGCCCGAAGACAAGCCCGAACTGCTGGGCGTGGACGAGATCGTGGAGCAACTCCGCGACCGGTGGCAGTTGGTGCTCAACGTCGATCCCGACACCAACCTCGACGACGAGGGCAAGGATCTTGGCATCACCGCGTGGCGCTGCGTCGTGCGGGTGGAAAATCAGGGCCAGCCCGCGAAGTACGCCGAGTTGCTCCTGCACGCGGATTGCCTGCGGGTGGCCGAGGAGGCGGCTATGACTTCGGTGGAGAAGCTCGCGGGAAAGAAGGGCGGCGATCCCGAGGACCTCGTGATTGTGGCCTCCGACCGCCTGACCCCCGAGATGTTCGACGACATGCTGGCCTCGCTCCCCAAGAAGATCAAGAGGCCCTCCCCGGGGCCGATCGTGTCGGGGGTGGTCAAGACCTGTCGCTGGCTGTAGGCCATGGGAATTTCGCGGATGCGAGGGAATTCCGCAACTTGCAGTGCGTCTCGCCGGTTCACACTCTCACACCCGCGCCCACCCGTAGTGGACGCGAGATGCTCACAACTTGAAGGAGCCCGCGTGCCACTCGACCCGTGACCGACACGAGCGTTCGTGACGCCGTTGCACCGTGCGAACGCACGCTGAACGGCCGACCCCCACCGCGCCTCTGCGATCAAGCGGTTCGCCCCCGAAAAATTCCTACCGAGATTGGGTTGCAACTTGTCCGCAATGTGGTTATCTTCATGCCTCCTATTCGGAATAGGGCCGCCCGGAAAGCAAAAGTCCGGGGGGCGTTTTGGAATCGGGCAGCGTGATCCTGACAGAGATAGCTCGGCGGCGTTCGAAGCGTGGGGGTAGGGGGTGGGGGGCTTGAGGCCACGCGGGTCTCAAGGGTCACGCTCGCGCCGAAAAGTGTGGGGCCTGACGGAGCGAGGGTTGCCCTCCTACGTTTGGTCCTTCCACGGTGGTTGAGGCGGCTTGGGTTTCGTCGGTTCTTTGGCTCCGGGACGTGAAAAGCCGGGGCGGGACTGAACCAGGCGTGTGGGCTTCAGCTTCGCGTGGGTGAGCGAGTTCGGATTTGTTTTATTCCCCTCCGGGATTTCAGAGATCCGGATTCGGGGACAAAGGGCTGCCTTTGGAGAAGCACATGTCGATTGGCAACTCGGTCGCGCTGGGTCGTTCCGTCCGTTCCGTGGGTTCGCTGTTGGCCGCGGCTGGCTTGGCCGGGGGCCTGCTGTCAGCGCCCGGCGTCGCTTTCGGGCAAGCCGCGGTCCATGGTGAAGTCGCTTCGACGCCCACCGCGGCATCTCAAATGGCGGAGGTCGTTGACCTTCTCGCCGCGGGCAAGATCGTCGCGGCCAAGTCCATCCTGACCGATCTGACGACTCGCGAGTCGGGGATCGCCATGACGGATTCCGAGCGGGCCAAGGCCTTCACGCTCCTCTCCAACGCCAATCGCCGGCTCAAGAGCATGGCTCCCACCGAGGTGAGCCTGCAAACCGCAGAGGAGTGCCTCGCGAAGGGTGATTACGTCACTCTGGAAAAGCACGCCAATGCCGTCATCGCGGCTCCCAAGGCCACCAATGAGCAATCCGCGACGGCTCGCGAACTGCTTGAGAAAGCCGCGGCCGCCAAGGCCGGGCTGACTCCGAAAGTCGCCGCCACCCTGGACCGCATCAACGCCGACTACGAAGCGGGTCGCGTGAAGGAAGCCAAGGCCGCCTTGGATTCTCTGAATCGCTCGGGCGTCGTCCTCTCCCCCGATCAGGAGAAGATGGTGACGTCGCTCCAGACGCTGATTGTCGAGACCGAGCAGGTCAAGGCGGGCCACATCGCGGCCGCCCCGGGCATGTTCCAGCCCGGCGTGATCAAGCCGCGCAACCCGCAGCCGGCTCCCAAGCCCGCCGAGCCCCCGGCCCAGCCGCCCGCCGCGGAAGCGCCGGCTCAGCCCGCCCCGGCCGCTCAGCCTCCGGCGCAGCCCGCGGCCGAACAGCCCGCCCAGCCGGCTCCCGCGGCTCAGCCCCCCGCCCAGCCTCCCGCGGATCCGATCGCCGATGCGATGAAGTGGGACGCTCTCTCCATCCTCGCCGAGGCGGACCAGGCGTTCGACAAGGCGCAGTACAACGAGGCTGTCAAGAAGTACGAGCACGTGCTCGGCGCCCGCGCCGACATGCTCACCGCCGACCAGAAGGCTCACGCCGAGAAGAACCTCGCCGAGGCCAAGGTCCGCATGGGCAGCAACGTCGGCGTCGAGGGCAAGATCCTGGACAACTACGTCCGCGACACCAAGCTCCGCAAGGAAGAGTCGCTCGCTCAGTACTCCAACAACATGGAGCAGGCCAAGGCCGCGCTGGATTCCGGCAACACCGGCGCCGCCCGCGACAAGGCCGCCGCGGCCCGCCTGAACGTCACCAGCGCTCGCGAGCTGTTCAGCGCCACCGAGCTCGAGGACTACGGCCACCAGGTCGATGAGCTCCAGACCGCGATCGATCGCCGCCAGGCGGAGATCGAGACCACCGAGAAGATCAAGAAGGCCGAAGAAATCAAGAAGGCCGCCGAGACGCAGGCGATGACCGCGGCTCAGACCAAGGCCCGCAAGATCACCGAAGCATTTGAACGCGTCCGCGCCCTGCAGATGGAACTCAAGTATGAGGAAGCCATCCAGGTTCTGGACCAGATTCTCTTCCTGGACCCGATCAATCCCACGGCCTTGATGCTCCGCGACACGCTCTCGGACACCATCATGTACCGCCGGGCGATGACGACGATCGAGACTCAGCGCGGCTCCTACGCCCGTCAGAGCCTGGACAACATCGAAGCTCTGATCGCTCCGGATTACCTGGTCAAGTACCCGGCGGACTGGCCGAGCATCTCGAACATCCGCGGCCAGCCCACGGCCTTCCAGGAGCCGGAGGAAAACCGCAACGCGTACGCAGTGCTTGAGTCCAAGACCGTTCCGGTCGACTTCAAGGACGCGACGCTGGAGAGCATCGTGGGCTTCATCGCCGCGGTGACCAACCTCAACGTCGACGCTGACTGGGAGAAGCTGCAGGAAGCCGGTATCGACCGCGACGCCACTGTTTCGCTTCGTCTCACGAAGGTGCCGGTCAAGACGATCCTTGACCGCGTGCTGGAGAAGGTCAGCAAGGATTCCTCCAACGGGGCCGCGTACGCGATCAACGGCGGCGTGGTGACGATCTCGACCCGCGAAGCGATCAACCGCACCAAGAGCATCCAGATCTACGACATCAAGGATCTGCTGATCGAGGTCCCCAACTACGACAACGCCCCACAGTTTGACCTCCAGAGCGTGCTGCAGAGTGCCGGACAGGGCGGCGGCGGCAACCAGAGCCCCTTCCGCGAGACCGGCAACCAGAACGACAAGGGATCGGGCCGCCGCACCATCGAGGAGCGGACCAACGAGCTGATCAACATCCTCACGACCAACGTGGATCCCCAGGGCTGGCAGGAGAACGGCGGCGACGTCGGCTTCATCCAGCAACTCCAGGGCAGCATGATCATCACGAACACGCCCGCCAACCACCGGGCGATCAACGGTCTGCTGAACAAGCTGCGTGAAATCCGCGCGATGCAGATCAACGTCGAAACCCGCTTCCTGCTCGTGAGCACGAAGTTCTTCGAGCAGATCGGCTTCGATCTCGACGTGTACTTCAACGGCAACAACAACCAGGTCCGCGCCGCCCGCGCGGCCATCCCCAACGGCGGCGTGCAGCCCTCTGACTTCTTCGACTTCGCACAGGGCGGCCTCCAGCGTCGCGTCTTCGGCGCTCCAACCGACGCGAACGGCGACGGTCAGGCCGATCCGCAGGTCGGCGTCGCAGTCGTGAATCCCAGCCCCTTGTCCGTCATCGGCGCCGGCCAGAACAGCCTGGGTCTTACCGAGGCGGGCGCATCGGGTTCGTTCGCGCAGGGCATCCTGAGCCGAGCTCCGGCCCTGGGCGTTGCCGGTCAGTTCATGGACGACGTGCAGGTGGACTTCCTCGTGAAGGCCACGCAGGCCGACGTCCGCTCGATCCAGCTGACCGCCCCGCGTTTGACGTTCACCAACGGCCAGACTTCCAACATTTACGTCGCCACGCAGGTCGCGTTCGTGTCCGACTTGACGCCCGTGGTCAGCGAGGCCGCCGTCGGCTTCGACCCCACGCTCGCCACCGTGAACGAGGGTGTGGTGCTGCTGGTTGAAGGCACCATCTCCGCCGACCGCCGCTACGTCACCCTCAACGTTGACGCCGCGGTCTCCAAGATCGACGGATTCCAGAACACCGCCGTGAGCGCCGTCACCGGCGGCGGCATCGTGAACTCGGCAGCGACGCAATCGTTCATCCAGTTGCCCACGACCACGGTCACCCGCGTCCGCACGACCGTTACGGTGCCGGATCAGGGCACGATTCTGTTGGGCGGCCAGCGCCTGATCGCCGAACAGGAGATCGAGTCCGGCGTGCCCGTGCTGAGCAAGATCCCGATCCTGAACCGCTTCTTCAGCAACCGCATCGAGGTCAAGGAAGAGCAGACCCTGCTCATCCTGATCAAGCCCACGATCCTGATCCAGAACGAGGAAGAGCAGCGGAACTTCCCCGGCTTGGACGAGTCGCTCAAGTTCCCCGGCTGATCAGCCGCTTCGTGAATCTCAACAAAGCCCGCCGTTCCGGCGGGCTTTTTCTTGCGCACGTACCGTCTTTCCCATGCCGGAACCGCCGCAAGAGCCAGTCGCGGGCCTGATGTCGCTCGGCGCGACCGAACTATCACCGAAGTGCGCACGCTGCGGGTATGACCAGAGCGGGGTCATCCCCACATGGACCGACGCGTGCCCGATTCGCGGCACTTGCAGCGAGTGCGGGTTCACGTTTGAATGGGGAGACATCCTGAACGGCGATCGTGGCAAACTGCCCGGTCTCGTGGAGCACAGCCGGGGCGTGGGCCAGATGCTGCGCTGGACCTTCACGACCGCGATGTGGCTGGTTCTGCCCAACCGATTCTGGGATCGTGTGCATGTGCATCACGCGCCCCGGCTCTCGCGCATTCTGGTCTCCATCTCGGTGGTGTTGCTCGCGGCGCACCTGATGATCGCCGCGGCGTGCATCATGCTGGTACTCACGCGCGGGGCTCCCGTGGGGACGGTGCCATGGCGTTTCAACAACGTCTCGTACCGGTACCCGGAACTGCTCTCGCCCCTGATTGAGCCGGTCGCGCAGATTAGCGTTGACACGTGGAGGGGCAGCCGATTCGTGTCCGTGTGGCCGCTCTATCCGGTCTGGGCGGTCCCCGCGACCGCGTTGCTCGCGTGCATTCTTGCCTGGCCGCTGATGTTCCTGGCGCTGCCGGTGACTCGTCATCGCTCTCGCCTCCGCTGGGAGCACGTGTGGCGTGCCGGGCTCTACCCGACCTGGGTGTTGGGGCTGATGTTCGTGCTGAACCGGATCGCCTTCCTGATTCGGTATGCGGGCGAGTGTGTGGACTCTATTCTGGGAGGTAACGGAAGCGCAAACCTGGCTTCGGCGGCGAACGGTTTGTTCTACTCGCTCCGTCCCATCGCCTGGGTTGTGGTCGCCGGGTGGATCGCCGCGTGGTGGTACTTTGCGATAGTCCGCGGATGGCGCCTTGAGAATGGCCGCACTCTTTGGTCGGTGCTGCTCGTCGCGGTCGCCGCGGCGTCCGCCCTCGTGGGTACGTTTGCGTGGATGCTGCTTGTTCGCATGTCGCCGTTCATCCTGTAGCACGATCGGCACGCCACAGGGCGATGAACTGTTCTAGAGAAAGCTGCTCTGCCCGAGCTTCCGCGGAGATCCCGGGCGGAAAGGCGAACTGTCTGCCCAGAATCGAGCCGATCTGCTTGCGGCGATGCTCGAACAGACGCTGGCAGAATGCCGCCAGTTCACGCGGCGGCTCCGCCAACGGCGTGGTTCTCCGCCGCAGCCCGATCATGGCGCTTGTCACATCCGGGCGCGGCCAGAAGCAGGCGGGCGGCAGCGTCGCGATGTGCTCGAACTCCGCCACGCACGCCGCGAGGACGCTGAGGGTGCCGTAGTCCTTGCTCCCGGGCTTGGCGGCGAGACGGTCGGCCACCTCTCGTTGAATTGTCACGAAGAGCCCCCGGCATGACGGATAGTCCGCCATCAGGATGCTCATCACCGGGGTCGCGGCCCCGTACGGCAGGTTCGCCACGAGCACAAACGGCCTGCCCGCCAGCCCCGCGACCACTCCCGGCGCCAGTTCGTGCTTGGTCCGCAGGCAGTCGCCCTCCACCAGCGTGAATCGGTCGCCGAACTCCCCGAACCGCTCGCGGAGCAGCACGCTCAATCCCACGTCCATTTCCGCGGCGATGACGATCACGCCGCGCTCGAGCAACTCGCCCGTGAGTGCGCCCGTTCCGGGGCCCACCTCCAGCACCACCTCGCCCGATTTCACGTTCGCCGCATCCACCAGTTTGCGGATCAGGTTGTGATCAATGAGGAAGTTCTGCCCTAGGCTCTTGCGCGGCGCCAACCCACGCGACTCGAGCATCTGCTTGATCTGTGCGAGGGTTTGCATGCCTCACCACCGCCCGCTCAGAATTTCGCCGATGGCGTGGGCCACCCCGTCCTCGTTGTTAGTGGGGGCGTGGCGCTTGGCCGCGTTCCGAACCGGCGCGATTGCGTTTCCCATCGCGATCCCCAGTCCGGCACCGCGGATCATCGAAATGTCGTTGACTTCATCACCAATGGTCGCCACCCGACGCGGGTCGATGCCGTCCCGCTCCGCCAACCAGCTGATGGCGGACCATTTGTCCGCTCCTTCCTTGAACAATTCCAAAATATGGAAACTCTGCCCCTCCTTCAACCGCGGCAGGTGTTCCGGTCCGACCACTGCCGGGAAGTTGTGCAGGTGCCCCCGCCCCTCGATCGCCGGTCGCAGGTCTTCTGCCACTGCATGCAGTTGATCCGAGTATCCGAACGCTCCGACTCGGACAGTGTGCTCCGGGTGCTCGTCCTCGTGCAGGTGGTCTGTTGTGCGGACACGCACGCTCATGGCTTCGAACCACCAGTCCATCACCGGATCCAGTTGCAACTGCCGCGGCCCTCTGACGACCAAGTAGTCGTACCCCGCCTCCAGCGGGTCCTTGAGCACAAGGGCGGGGTGGTGGGTCTCGATGAGACGATCGACGACTAACCGCACCAGTTCCAGGTCCATCGCGAATCGATGGATCGTGCGGGAAGTGATCGGGTCCGCGATGATCGATCCCCCCGCAACGATCGCCGCGTCTCGTTGATCGATGGCGTCTAGGTAGCGTCGGCACTCGACCAACCCGCGGCCTGTGCACACCACCACGCGCATGCCGGCGTCTCGCGCCGCATGGATGGCTCGGAGATTCCCGGGAGAAACCTCACCCCGGGAATTCAGCAGAGTGCCGTCGAGATCGACCGCTAACAGGTCATATTGTTGCCGCGAGTTCACCGTCGCAGGGTAGCGTGGGGCCGAACCACGACGCTCGCCAAGGTGAAAGCTCCCCGCGCGGTTTCCCAACCGGATTCGCGCGGGCGACGGAAAGCGGTCGCGGGCGCATCCGGGCTGATGCGGCCGCGAAGGGAGGGTGGTGGTTTTCGTGCGCCCGCCGCTCCGCGGCGGGCGCGAGTACGCACGATTCGCCTCCGCGACCGTGTCAACAGGTCAGCTCCTGAGGGTAAACGTCTTGAACAATCGCAAAGGACCGTTCCTTTCTCCGCTCGCACTCATGGCCTGCGCGGGCGCGCTTGTCGCCGCGGCGCACGCCGACACCGATCCTCACGCGGGCATGCTGCGCTGGCCGGATGTCGGTCGCACGCACATCGTCTTCTCGTATGCCAACGACCTTTGGCTGGTTCCCAAGAACGGCGGCGTGGCCTCTCCGCTGGCGAGCCCTCCTGGGCAGGAGTCGTTCCCCAAGTTCAGCAACGAAGACAAGGCGATTGCCTTTGTCGGCAACTACGAGGGCAACCGTGACATTTACACGATTCCCGTCGGGGGCGGGATCCCCACGCGCGTGACCCACCACCCCGCGGCGGAAACGCTCAGCGAGTGGGCGCCTGACACGTACGCGGGCGGCAACAAGCTTCTGGTCATGAGCAACGGTCAGGCCGGCCTTGCCCGCCAGACGCAGATGTTCTCTGTCGACGCCGCGGGAGGACTGCCTCAGCAGCTCCCGGTCCCGTACTCTGGCTTTGGCAGCATTTCGCCCGATGGTGTCTGGTTGGCTTACACGCCGCACAGCGTCGACAACCGCACCTGGAAGCGATACCGCGGCGGCATGGCCACGGACATCTGGCTGTTCAATCTGAACGACAAGACCAGTAAGAAGATCACGGACTGGGAGGGCGTCGACACGATTCCGATGTGGGTACCCGGCAGCGACGGCAGCACGCTCTATTACCTATCTGACAACGGGCCCGAGCACCGGATGAACATCTGGGCGTACTCGGTCAAGGGGGGCACCCGTGAGCAGGTGACCAAGTTCACCGACGATGATGTCCGCTGGCCCAGCGTCGGGCCCGGTGATTCCGGGCAGGGCGAGATCGTGTTCCAGTTGGGCGCCGAACTGCGTTTGTTGAATCTCGGTACGCGGCAGGACAGGGTGGTGAAGGTGACGATCCCGGGGGATCGTCCGACCGTGAAGCCGCGAATTGTTGACGCCTCGAAGCGCGTGGAGTCCGCGTCGATTTCGCCCTCGGGCAAGCGCGTCGTCGTGGAGGGCCGAGGTGACCTCTGGTCCGCCCCCGCGAAGGAGGGCGTCGTTCGCAATCTGACTCGCACCGACGGCGTCTTTGAGCGCAGCCCCTCGTGGTCTCCTGATGGAAAGTGGATCGCGTACTTCAGCGACGAAACGGGCGAGTACGAACTCTGGGTCCGTCCCGCCGATGCCAAACTTCCCGAAGAGAAGAAGGACGACGCGAAAAAGGAAAACGGTAAGAAGGACGACGCCAATAAGGGCGACGCCAAGCCTGAGTCCACTCCGGATGGAGAAAAGAAGGACGCGGACAAGAAAGATGAAAAGCCGGCCGCGGACGCAGCGCCGGGGTGGAGGGCCGATGCCGCGCCCCGAAAAGTGACAACCCTGGGCCCCGGCTTCCGTCAGGACATCATCTGGTCCCCGGACAGCAAGCACCTCACGTTCACCGACGAAGTCGGCCGTCTCCAACTTTGCGAAGTCGGGACCGGAACGATCAAAACGGTTGATCAGGATCCCTGGGGCACCCCGTTGAACAGTTCGTGGTCCCACGATTCGCAATGGCTCGCGTACGCTCGGAGCGAGGACAGCAAGAGCGGCAACAACGGTTCGATCTGGCTGTACAACGTCAAGTCGGGTGAAAAGACGCGGGTCACGGGCGGCCAGTTCGCCGACAGCAACCCGGTGTTCGACCACAAGGGCGACTTCCTGTACTTTTCGTCCAATCGCATCATCGACAACCCGATCTACTCCGATATCGAGGGTTCGTTCGTCTACACGGGCACGCAAGCCCTGTACATGGCCCCGCTCCGCAACGATGTGAAGAGCCCATGGGCCCCCAAGAACGACGAAGAAGAAATCAAGAAAGAAGAGCCCAAGAAGGACGACGCGAAGAAGGACGATTCCAAAAAGGAAGAGGGCAAAAAAGACGAGGCCAAGAAAGAGGACTCCAAGAAGGATGAGCCCAAGAAGGACGACTCCAAGGAAGAATCCGCGAAGCCTGACGACGGCGTCAGCGGCTCCTGGTCGGGCCGGGCGACCGGCGGAGGCGAAGGCATGCCCGCCGGCGGCATCCCCATCGGCATGGTGATCACGCTGAACGAAGACGGCTCGGTGACCGGAACCGTGACCAGCCCGATGGGCGGCGGCGCGATTTCCAGCGGTAAGTACGACAAGGCGACCCGCGAACTCACTCTCAGCATCAGCATGGGCAAGGTCGTCGCCAATCTCACCGGCATCATCAACGGCGATGAAATCAGCGGTTCCTGGTCCGCGGGCGACGGCAAGGGCACTTGGACGGCCAAGCGAACCGGCAAGGGTGCCGCTGCCAAGGGCGGTGACGGCGCCAAGGCCGATGGTGGTTCCGACAAGCCCGCCAAGGAAGTCAAGATCGATCTCGACGGGTTTGAACGCCGCGTGATGCAAGTCCCGGTGCCTTCCGGCGCTTTCGGCAAACTGGCCGTCAGCGGCGACAACAAGCTCGTATACGTTCGCGTCCCGGCCCGCGGCGCCGCGGAAGGCCCGGCCATCAAGATTTTCGATCCCTTCGACGACAGCAAGGAAGAGAAGGTGATCATGGCCGGCGCGGGCGGGTTCGAAATCACGCCCGACGGCAAGAAGATCCTCGCCATGAAGGGCGGCTCGAACATGAGCGTCTGTGATGCCTCGGCCGGCGGCGGCAAGGCCACGACCGTTCCTACCGATGGCATGAAGACGCGGATCGACCCTCGCGCCGAGTGGAAACAGATCATCACCGAGACTTGGCGTCTGCATCGCGACTTCTTCTACGAGCCCACCATGCACGGCGTGGACTGGGCCAAGGTCCGAGACCACTACGCCGCGATGCTCCCCGACTGCATCAGCCGTGAGGACGTCGCGTACGTGCAGGCGGAAATGGTCAGCGAACTCAACATCGGTCACGCCTACATCTCCAGCCCCGGTGACGTCGAAAACTCGGTTCCGCCCGTGAGCGTCGGGATGCTGGGTTGTGATTACGAGCTTGTCAAGAGCGATGCGGGCACCGCCTACCGGATCTCCAAGATCTACGAGGGCGGCCCCTGGGATACCGATGCCCGCGGCCCGCTCAGCCGGCCCGGTCTGGGAGTGAAGGAAGGCGACTTCCTGCTCGCCGTGAATGGTGTGCCGGTGGAAACCTCCAAGGACCCCTGGGCCGCGTTCATCGGCCTGGCCGACAAAACCGTCTCTGTGACGATTGGCCCGGCGCCCAAGCTCGACGACAAGTCGCACGAGGTGCTTGTGACCCCGGTCGGAAACGAGGGCAATCTCCGATACCGCGCGTACATCGAGGCTAAACGCAAGTACGTGGCTGAAAAGTCGCAGGGCAAGGTCGGTTACATCTATGTCCCTAACACCGGAGTTGACGGTCAGAGTGATCTCTTCCGTCAGTTCGCGGGTGAGCGGCGCCGCGACGCTTTGATCATCGACGAGCGATGGAACGGCGGAGGTCAGATCCCCACTCGCTTCATCGAACTCCTCAACCGTCCGACCGTGAACTACTGGGCCCGAAGGCACGGCAACGACTGGCCGTGGCCGCCGGACACGCACCAGGGCCCCAAGTGCATGCTCGCCAACGGGCTCGCCGGCTCGGGCGGAGATGACTTCCCTTGGCTGTTCAAGCACAACAAGATCGGCAAGGTCATCGGGATGCGGACATGGGGCGGCCTTGTGGGCATCTCAGGCAACCCTGGCCTGATTGACGGCGGTCAGATCACGGTGCCGACCTTCGGCTTCTACGAGACCGACGGCACCTGGGGTGTCGAGGGTCACGGCGTTGATCCCGACATCGAAGTCATCGACGACCCTGCAAAAATGGTCAACGGCGGCGATCCGCAGTTGGATGTCGCGATCGAACAGATGCTCGGAGAACTCCGGGATCATCCGTTCGTTCCGCCGAAGCGGCCGGCGAGCCCCAACCGCGCAGGCATGGGGATCGCTCCGCAGGACAAGTAGGCCCACTCAGGTCGGCACGACGGCTGGGGAGAAATGTCGCGGTATCGGTCCGTCCCGATCGGAACCCGACTTTGTATTCCCTGTGCCTATTCCAAAAAAGTCAACGCCCGGGCGGCCATACGCGGCCAGCCCGGGCGTGGAACTCGCGGTACTGACGGGCGGCGGGCGGCGAAGTCTGCCCCCCGCGACACCGGTGCACCCCGCCATCCACCCGACCCGCTCCGTCGTCCGCCGCACCCTCAGCGGCGGGCGACGGCCCTCATGCGAATCGTGGAGTGCGGGGGAGGCGACGGTCGCCCGTCAGACGCTCCCTCTCATCCAAGGAGGCCGGTAGGCCCCCCTCTCTCCCAACAGGCGGCCCACACGGGCACACCAGAGCACGGAATCAGTCGTACAGAGCGGTCGTCGCCGGCGGGTCCACCCTCCGCAGACGCATCGTGGTGTCGATGCGGAAGTTCGATTGGGTACGGTGCCGCTCGGCGTGGAAGATCTTGAGCGAGTATGTCTGACCGTCCTGCAGCCAGGTCAGACGGTCCACGTCGATCGTCTGACTGCACGCCGAGTGGATGCCGCCGATGTCCACCACCAGCTTTCCGTCGATGAACACCCAGACGTCGTCGTCACCCGTGAAGGTAAAGACCTGCCCCTTGCCCTTCTCACACACGAACTGGGTGGCGATCTCCGTCGTGAAGTGGAAGTTCTGGTTCGGGGTCGTGCCGCCTGAGTTGCCCAGCAGTTCGCCGTTGATCGGGAAGAACCCGCCCAGGTTCGTGAACACCGGATCCGTCCGGTCGTTGAAGGTGTAGACATTCGTGCCCGCCGTGCGACGCAGCGTGAGTGTGATCTGCTTGCTCGCGTTCACGCCCGGGGTGTCTCGGTACCACTGTGCGAAGTTCGCGGCGGTGGTGCTGGCGCCGGCCAGGGTGGTGGAAAGGGCGCCGTTCACGTCCCCTGACTTGGTCGCGATGTAGGACCGGGGGTCCATGATCGGCCGGTTGCTCGCGTCCTTCCAGACCGTGTTCACCTTGTACCCGGTCGACCGGAACGTCGGCTTGCTGTCGGCGTCCAGCGTGTCGTTGATCATCTTGCCGACCTGGCAGAAGCCGGCGGTGGGGCTGCGCTCAAAGTCCTGGTGACCGCCCGTCTGGTCCACGCCCCGGAAGTCGCGGACCACCGCGGCGAGGTCGAGCGTGTCCGGCAGGCCCGCGTAGGGGTCCGAGCCCGGCGCGCCGTTCGCCCCGGTCATCGCGAATCCCGCCGCCAGCGCCAACGCGCCGCTTGTCGCCCATGCTGTCCGCTTCGTGCTCATACAGAACTCCTTGGTACTCGCGAAGCCGTGGGACGCCCTGCGGTTCCCCGGCGGCCGTCGCGTGATCGGTTACGCACCGATGCCCGCGGCTCCACCGCACCAACTTCCGACATGAGCAAGTGTCCATTTCAGTCAAGGCTTTGCCAAACGATTTCACTTCGACCGCGCGATGGGCATGGCGGTCCTTGCGGGCTGGGCCGGCTGCACCGCCCGGGGTGGGCGTGCTTTCGCCGAATCGCGGGCATTCTCGGTGCCTGGGGTTGATGCAAGACGAGGATTCACGCGGGGAATTCCGCATGAATTCAAAGTCAAAAAGTCCCTTTGATGCTCCGGGCGCCCCCGCGCCGATATATGATCGGACTTCCCGCACGGACGCGGGGCATTCGCCTTACGGATAGAGGGGTTCGATCGCATGGATACGTTCGTCATCGAGGGCGGCCGTCGTCTTACTGGACGCGTTCGCATCAACGGTTCCAAGAACGCCGCGCTGCCGCTGCTCGCCGCCGCGCTGCTCACCGACCAACCTGTCAAACTTCGTGAAGTCCCCAATCTGGCGGACATCCGCAACATGCTCCGCTTGCTGGGCGAACTCGGTTGCCAGCGGACTGATGCACCCGACGATGGCTCCTTCGGTGACGGCACCATCACCCAACGAGTCACCGACGAAAGCCTCAGCCACGCCCGCTACGAAGTCGTCCGGACGATGCGGGCCAGCATCTGCACCTTGGGCCCCATGCTCGCTCGCCGCGGCTTTGCCCGAGTGTCTCTCCCCGGCGGCTGCGCGATCGGCGAGCGACCGGTCGACCTGCACCTGCGGGGGTTGGCCGCGCTGGGTGCACAGATCACACTCACCGGCGGTGACATCATCGCCAAGGTGCCCCCCGGCGGGCTCATCGGCACGACGGTCTTCCTGGGCGGCCCCTTCGGGTCCACGGTGCTGGGCACGGCCAACATCATGTGCGCCGCGACCCTCGCCAAGGGCACCACGATCATCGAGTCCGCGGCGTGCGAGCCGGAGGTTGTGGATCTGGCCAACCTACTCAACAAGATGGGCGCTCGCGTCAGCGGGCAGGGCTCGCCGCGGGTCGTCATCGAGGGGGTCTCGGAACTCGGTGGCGCTGACCACCGTGTGATCCCCGACCGCATCGAAGCCGGCACGTACATGATGGCCAGCGCCGTGACCAACGGCGATATCGTGCTCGAGAACTGCCCGGTGGACTCCCTGCTCGCCGCGATGCACTGCCTGGACACCATCGGCGTGCATGTCGAGGCGTGCAACGCTGGGTCGGCCAACATCCCGACCCGCTCCGCCCACCGCGGCTGCGAAGACCCGATGCGCTGCTGCGTGCGAGTCACTAGCGACCGCATCCTCCGCCCCGTTGAGGTCACGACGCAGCCCCATCCGGGCTTCCCCACTGATCTTCAGGCTCAGTTGATGACCGTCCTGGCCCTCGCCGACGGCAACTCGGTCATTACCGAGAAGATCTTCCCCGACCGCTTCCTGCACGTCGCGGAACTCTCCCGCATGGGCGCCAAGGTGATTCGCCATGGCCCCACTTGCGTCATCTCCGGCGTTCGCAAACTGGTCGGTGCGCCCGTGATGGCCAGCGATCTGCGTGCCTCCGCCGGACTTGTGCTGGCGGGTCTCGCGGCCGAAGGACGGACGATCATCAACCGCGTCTATCACCTCGATCGAGGCTACGAACGCATGGAGGACCGCCTCCGGGCTCTGGGGGCGAGTATTCAGCGTGTGGACGAGAAGGAAGTCGTGGGCGTGGAGGCTCTGAGCGCATAAGCCTCGATGGATTCGGCTCCTTCTCAGCGAATCCCGGTATTTCAACTTGAAATCCGCGGCTGGCCGTCACCGCTCGCGCATGCTTGAATTCCCCTTGGCTTTACACCTGGAAGAGGAATTGGGGGATGTTACGGGCAAGCAAGATGAAGTCGCCCTCGGCGCGCTTGTGAAAGCGGACTGAAGTCCGAGTCTTCGAAATCTCCGATCCCCATCACCGCGGAGTTGCGAGCCTTCCGCGAACTGAATACACCCTCGATTTCAGAGTGTCGGCGAGAGATGCTCCAAATCGGACGGACGGGGATGCATGCGAGGTCGATGATCAGTGCCAAACGGTGCCGATCAGGGGTACCGCGGCAGAGCGGTTTGAGTTCGTCAGCGACGCGGAGCCCTCGACCGTCGATCCCGCCATGTTCCAGGACGTGGAGCCGGCACGGGATGCGAACATCGCTTTTGCCAGCAAGTTGTGAAAGCGCGAGGTCGAAATGCACACCAAGGTTGGTAAACTCCCGGCGCTGTTGAGGTTCCGGGCGCGTGGGTCATCAGGTCCTCTGTCGCAGAGCGACCGAACGCGTCACAGTCAACTCCTTCCAGGCACCTCGGGCGATCGTCGACGCGGGTAGCCGGCGAAAGCCATGGTTTTGCGCGGAAGATCTGTTGGATAGTCCCGGCTCTGGGTCCCGGCGACTCGCCAGCGGTGTGTCGTCATGCTAGGTGCGCAAGCCAAGGCTTAGGCCACGGAGCACCACCAAGAACTCGCCGGCACCGGCTCAATCAGTATTCGACGGTGTAAGAAAACTCCTGTTGACTCGAATCCAGTGTGGCGACGTAATGGTCCACTTGCGCCTGAGTAGTACTCGGGCGGGGTAGTGCGATCGGGACCACACTTTGAGAGAGGATGCTTCTATGAACTTCGCCTCCAATGCGGGACTTACTTTTCTCTCCTTGGTCGCGTGCATCCCGATGGGCGGGTGCGATCCCGTGCCAGACACACCGGCCACCGCCTGGGTCAAGCGGCGAGCGATTCCGTTCGCCACGAGCCAAGCCGGCCACGGCTTGGAAGACCTTCACCCGCTCAAGGCGGTCATCGGTGACGCACGCATTGTCGCGTTGGGCGAGCCGACGCACGGCACGCGCGAGGCGTTTCAGATGAAGCATCGCTTGCTCGAGTACCTAGTCGAGGAGCTGGGTTTCTCAGTCTTCTCCATAGAGGCCAACATGCCCGAGGCGTACGCGCTGAACGCGTATGTCACCGAGGGCAAGGGTGATCCCAAGAAACTCATCGCGGGGATGTACTTTTGGACGTGGAACACTCAAGAAGTGCTCGCGATGGTCGAGTGGATGCGCGATTGGAACCAGAAGCATCCTCCCGAGTCCGGAAAGCCCCGGCTTCAGTTTACTGGGTTCGATATGCAGACCCAAACCGTGGCGTTGCGTCTCGTCGAGGAGTTCCTGAAAATCCAAGACCCGGAGTTCTTCGAGCAAACCCGCGCCTCATTGGTGCAGCTGAAGTCGTACAGCCCGCACGCCACCGGTAACTCGTTTGGGTGCGCTACGGGCAAGTTCCCGGTGAACGAGGCACGGGGCAAGAAGATCCGGTTTTCCGGGTGGATCAAGACGGAGAACGTAGACGACGCTTGGGCAGGATTGTGGTGGCGTGTTGATGGCCCAACGCCCACTTTTGACAACATGTCGGACCGTGGGCCGCGCGGCACGGCGGATTGGGAGGAGCGTTCCATCGAGGTCACGGTCCCCGCAGACGCGAAAGCCATTTACTTCGGCCTGGTCAAGCCGGGCGGCGGCAAGGCCTGGTTTGATACGCTGCGCATCGAAGTCGATGGGACGCCTTGGACAAATCCCGAGTTCGATCTCGACTTTGAGCATCCTCAGCCCAACGGCATCATCGCGGCGGACCCCATGCGCGGGCCCGCATCGCCGGACTGTCCTGGGACGATCGACCCCCGAGTCTCCAAATCGGGCGCATCCAGCTTCCGGCTTGAGAAGATCGAGCTCCCGGGCGAGCTGAAAGCGGCCGAAGCCTCCGCGATCGCGAAGGATGTGCTGGATCACATGGTGAATGCTCGCGATGCCTATGTCAAGAAGACCGATGCTTGGTCCGCCGACTGGGCGATTCAGAACGCTCGGGTGGTGCATCAATGGACGGGGCTCGCGACCGACGGTGCGAGCGCGTCGGGACACCGTGACCAATGCATGGCCGACAATGTCGAGTGGATCCTGGCGCAGAATCCTGGCAAGAGGGTCGTACTTTGGGCCCACAACGGACACGTCGCACGCAGCAATGTGCTCGGACTGCGCTGGATGGGGCTACACCTTGAGGAGAAATTTCCGGGACAGATGGTCGTCTTCGGCTTCGCAACCGGACGGGGGCGCTACACGGCGATGGGGGGCACTGACCGTCCGGGTCTTCACTCCGACAATGAGTTGCAAGTCCCGCCTCCGGGGAGCGTCGAGAGCATCCTCGCGTCCACGGGCATGCCGCGGCTGTTCCTCGATATTCGCAGGGCGAGTGAGGACGATCCCGCCTCCGCGTGGCTGACGGTGCCAACGCCGATGCGGAGCATTGGCGCACTTGCGATGGAATCCCAGTTCTTTCCAGTCGTGCCAAAGGACCTGTTCGATGTGCTGATCTGGCAGGAGACAACGACCGCGAGTGTGCCGCTGGGCCGGTGGTGAAACTAAGTCGAGGTGGTTTGCGCAATTGAAAAAGTCCGCAGTCGACGGGGCTTGACTCCGTTCGTTCGGCACCAGAATTGGCGAGGCGGGGCAAGGCCGTTTCTAAGCGGAGATGGTTCAAGACGCTCTCACCTTCGGCAGGGCTCTTCATGGGCGACGAAGCTCCCCAAATCCCCGGGGCATGGGAGTATCGCTTGGATCACTGTTCCGGCCTATTCAAACTGGTCGTTGCAGCCTGATTCCGTCGATGCACTTTGAATGCTCAAACGACGAGTTCTCGTATTCCCGGCAGCTGCATTGATCAGCAGCCCCGCGGCCTTTGCACAGGGCCAATGCCAACCACAGTGGCTCAGCGGTGACGGCATCCCCGGCCTGGACCGTTGCACCGCAAGCCTCGCCTGGGATCCAGACGGCGATGGCCCAATGAGCGCGCTGCTTGTTGCCGGCGGTGGCACTTCGATCGCGGGTGATCGCCTCGTTGAGGGCGTCGTTGCTTGGGACGGTCATGCGTGGACCCAACTCGGGCACGTGAACGGGTCTGTCACATCCCTGGCGGTCTTCAACGGACGACTGATCGCATCGGGAACTTTCAAAGAGGCCGACGGGCAGCCGTGCGAGAACATCGCGGCGTGGGATGGAACCTCATGGACTGCGTTGGGAGCGGGGCTTCAGTCGGGCGCAAGCGTGCTGTACGTGTACGGCAGCGATTTGATCGCCGGTGGCCGCTTCAGGACCGCCGGCGGGATCAACGCCGAACGCATCGCCGCGTGGAACGGGAGTTCTTGGCGGGCGTTGGGCGCTGGCGTGAACGGAGAGGTGAAGTCACTGACGACGTTCGGCGGCGAGTTGATCGCCGCGGGAGCGTTCGCGACCGCGGGCGGCTCATCGATCCGCTACATCGCGCGGTGGAACGGTTCTGCGTGGCGTGCGCTGGGCGCCGGCATCACCGGCTCCTTCGGCTCCGCCGATTCGGTCTGCGTCTACCAGAACGAGCTGTACGCCACGGGCAACTTCCGGACGGTGGGGGCGTCGCCCGTTCCGTACATGGCCCGGTGGAACGGCGTCGAATGGCGCAGCGCCGGCTGGGACATCGCCGCTCCGGCACGAGCCCTGCGGGTGTACGGCGCGGACCTTATCGCCTCCGCGCGACTGCCGGACGCGGCCCAGACCCCGAGCCTGCGGGCGTTCGACGGCGCGACGTGGCGCTACTTCGCGGGTACCGAATCCGATCAGATTAGGGTGACCGCCACCGCTCTCCCTGGAGAGTTTAATGGCTCGCTCATCGCGGTCGGGTCCGTGGAGCAATCGGACGGGTTCGCCGCGTGGGGCGTGGCGTTGTGGGATGGCTCGGGTTGGCGCGGCACCAACGCCGGGGTGAGTGGTTCGCTCCGCAAACTCGCTCAAGATCCGTTCGGCGGCGTCATCGGCATCGGGACACTGAGCAGCATGGGCGGACCGATCGCGCGATGGAACGGCGCGGCGTGGACGGCCATCGCTCATTCGCTCACGCCGTTCACCCCCGGCGATGCAGCGGACATTAGCTCGGTTGCGTTCTATAACGGTGAACTCATCGCTACCGGATCGTTCGCGAGCATCGATGGCGTTGAAGCGAACAACGTTGCCCGCTGGGATGGTGAGCGGTGGCTGCCGCTGGGCGCCGGTCTTGACGCGAGTGGCGGGGCCGTGCAGGTACTCGGCGCCGATCTCTTCGTATCCGGGAGATTCCTCAACGCGGGCGGAATCGCCGCGAAACGCATTGCCCGCTGGGACGGGTACTCCTGGCACGCTTTGGGATCCGGCATCGACGGCAGCGTTACGTTTGACCCCGAGGGCGCCTTGGGGCCGGGGATCAACACGCTCGCGGCGTACGGACAAGAACTGATCGTGGGCGGCATCTTCTCGCAGGCGGGCGATCAAGCAGTCTCCGGCATGGCCGCGTGGAACGGCGCGACGTGGCGTCGATTCGGCAGTGTTCCCTGCATCGCGTACCGCCTCGTCAACTACCGGGGCACGCTCGTGGCGTCCCTTCAGCAGCAGACCGCTCCGACGTTTTACGATAGCGGGGTCGCTCAATGGAACGGCTCGCAATGGGTCAACCTTGGGCAGATGAACAGTTGCCCCTTGGTGGCGGTGCTCGGCGATGATCTGTACGCCGCGGGAGAGATGCGGATCGGCGGTTCGCTCGATTCCTACACCGGGCTCGTGCGGTACGACGGGGCGGCGTGGCAGACGATCGGCGAACCCGTATCTATCGGCTCGCTCGCTTCGCAAGGCCCGGAACTGCTAGCCTCGGGTTCAGTCATGACAACGGACGGTCGCTACGCCACGGCGCTCATCCGTCGGACGCAGACCGGCGTGCCATGGTTCGCCGCCCAACCCGAGGCGCAGGTCACGGTCTGCCGCGTCGATGAAGTCGAACTGGCGGTCACCGCCGCCATCGGCTACGAACCCATCGGTTATCGCTGGCAAGCTGAAACAAGCCCGGATCAGTGGTGCGACCTTTCGGACGGTCCCGTGGGGGGCTGCTCGCCAGAATCGGACGCGATCGCCTCCGGTTCGAACTCGCCCGTGCTCCGACTCGCGGGGGTTACATCCTCTCTGCGGGTGCGGTGTGTGGTGGGCAACGCCTGCGGAGAAGCCGTCGGCAACCCGACCCAGGTCAGCCCTTGCCGCTCAGACTTCACCTGCGACGGCGGTCTTGATGGCGGCGATGTCGAGGCGTTCTTTCGTTCCTGGGAAGCAGGCGAATCGAGCGCCGATGTCAACAACGATAGCGGCATCGACGGAATGGACGTGGGCGCATTCTTCGCGGCGTGGGAAGCCGGAACCTGCTGAGAATCGGTAGCCGACGAGATCGAGTTTCCTGAGCGGCCCGACGATTCGAGTCGGGCCGCTCGACTTTCAACAGGTGTGGCTGACCTCGCTGGGTGCGAACACGTACCGCACTCGCTCGGGTCCCGAAGTACTTTCATCATTTCACGGTCAGCGCCAGCAGTCCATCGACCTTTGGCTGCTGATCCATTGTGAAGACCCAATCGGCGATCTGCTTGCACCGATCAATGCCGACAATGCCCTTGCCCAGCGCATTGAACTTCACTTCGATATCCTCGCGGGTCATCGGGTCACGCGGGTCGCCCTTGGGAACATCGACGCGCTTCGCGTACGTCTTTCCGTCGGTGGTGGTGATCGTCACGCGGCTGGGCTGGAACTTCGGGAACAACGCTTCAAACTCATCGTTCGCGACCACCTTCACCTTGTCCATCACCGGGATCAGGCTCTTGTCCATCACCCGCTCCTCCTTGAACTGCAGGGGCGTCACCATGCCATCCACCAGCCCGACCGCCATGCAGTACGGGAGGGAGTGGTCGGCCGTCTCCTTGCTGTCCGGGCGGTACTTGTGCGGATCGCCGAGAATGTCAGCGGCGCGCGCGATCACCTCGACCTTGATCTCGGTCACCTGGTCCGCCTTGATCCCGTTCTCTTTCACGCACTTCATCATCGCGGTGAGCGGGGCATGGCTGAGCGCCTCGATCGGGAAACTCTTCATGCCGCAATCCGAGATCTTGAAATCATCGGACGATTTCGCGGGCAGGCCGCCGATCAGTTTCTCGGTGTCGAACTTCGCCGGTGCGCCTTTGTATTGAACATGCCCGAAGACGGCGTACAAACCTTCCTTGCCGTCGATCATGTGCTCCGGGCCGCTGTACCCGCGCTTGGCGAGCAGTGCCGATTCCACGCCCATCCGCGTGGCCCACGGGTCCACGGTGTTCTTCATGTTCGTGAGCTTGCCCGCCGTGACCGCCCCCGGCGTGAAAGTCCGGCTGGCGCTGATGCCGATCGCCTGCACCATCTGATCTACCGTGAGCCCCAGCACCCTTCCCGCCGCGATCGGGGCCGCGAACGCCGTGAGCGTCGCGTGGTGCCAGCCGTACTCGCGTACGCCCGGCAGCCCGAACTCGCACAGCCGCATTTCCACCTCGTACGCAATCACCGTCGCCAGGATCAGGTCCTTGCCGGAAAGGCCCAGATACTCGCACAGCGCCAGCGGGCCGGCGATGATGTCGCTGGGGTGGCACGGGTCGGCCTTCCAGTAGATGTCGTTGTAGTCCATCGCCCGGATCATGTGATCGTTGATGAACGCCGCGTCCACCGGATTGGTCTTGAACCCAGACACGAAGCACGTACACGGGCCTGACCCCTTGCCGAGCATTTCCTTGTGGTGGGCGAGCAGGACGTGAGCGTCTTCCTGCTGGCTGCCGCCGAGCGCGCACCCGAGCGAGTCGTACCAGAATAACTTCGCCGACAGCACCGCCTCCGCGGAGAGGTGCTCGAAGTTGAGCCCGCAGGCCCATTCGGCCAGCGTGTGGGAGAGCCATTTCTTGTTCGGATCGACCGGGCCTTTGCTTGCCATATATGGGTTCCTCTGTGGGCGCAACGATAGACGCGGCGGGACGTATCCGCTATGAAGCGCCGGTCCGCTTAGGGCTGCCCGATGCAGCTTCCCGGGTCGTACCATCGGCCGTGCCATTCTCCCCAATCTCTGAAATCCTCGAAGAACTCCGTTCCGGCCGCATGGTCGTACTGACCGATGATGAAGGCCGAGAGAACGAGGGTGACCTGGTCCTTCCCGCGCAGTTCGCCAGCGCCCAGACCATCACCTTTATGCTCGCCCAGGCCAAGGGCTATCTGTGCCTGTCTCTGACCGAGGCCGACTGCGATCGTCTCGACCTGACGCCGCAGGCCGCGGTCAACACCAGCAAACGCGGCACCGCGTTCACCGTATCGGTCGACGGTCATCCCAGGCACGGCTTCACCACGGGCGTCTCGGCCCACGAGCGAGCCAAGTGCGTGCAGATGCTCATCGACGGCAAGCACGGCCCTGCCGATTTCGTTCGGCCTGGCCACATCAATCCGCTGCGCTCCCGCAACGGCGGCGTGCTTGTCCGCACCGGCCAGACGGAGGGTTCGCTGGACCTATGCCGCCTCGCCGGGCTTACTCCCGCGGCGCTCATCATCGAGATCATGAAGGATGATGGCGAGATGGCCCGTGTCCCCGATCTGGCCGAGTTCTGCAAGCATCACAAAATCAAGATGTGCTCGGTCGCGCAGATCATCGAGCACCGTCTCCGCCGCGAGAGCCTGGTGCATCGGCTCGCGCCCACCGCCGGCCGTCCTCTGCGCACCAAGTTCGGCGAGTTTACCGCCTACATGTTCGAGAGCGTCGTCGATGCCCTGCCGCACCTGGTGCTGTCGGTGGGGGGCGTTGGTGAACTCGACCCCGCCGGCGCTCCACGACCACAGCCCGAGCCCACGCTCGTCCGCATGCACCGCCGCCACCTGCTGGGAGATGTGTTCGGCGATCTGGACGCCTCGCCCGACGGCCCGACCTGCGATCAACTGCACGCTTCGATGGCCGCGATCCAGAGAGCCGGTCGCGGTGCCGTGGTGTACCTCCGCACGGCCGGCCACTCCGCGAGCATGCATGACACCGCCGTGGACTTGGAAGGACGCCTGCAGACGCTGCTCACACCTTCCACCGCCGCGGAACGAGATGCCCCCGATCTATCCGGCGGTGTGGGGGATTCGGCCATGCCCGCGTCGCAACGCGAGTTCGGCATCGGCGTGCAGATCCTGCGGAGCTTGGGACTCCAGCGTCTGCGCCTGCTGACCAACTCAAAGAGAGAACTCCCCAACCTGGAGGCCTTCGGTCTCGAAGTCGTGGAGCGTGTTCGACTGGACTGACCGATGAAGGGGAGCGAGTGGTTCCCGTATTCTCTGAGAAGCGGCGATTGAGTTTGGCAAATGACTTGCCCCGCTGATCCGATCAGGGGAAGGGGAGTGGGGCTGTGCGTTCGGGAGGGGGTGTTCAGGCCCGATTACGGGCCCCCGAATTCAACCTACCCGGTAATCTCATTCGATGAGACTTGCACGCCGCGGGTCGGCGGCGCTGCATGTGCGGCGTCGGGGCCATCTCTCTACATCGCGGCGTTGAACATTTGGAACAAGGAAAAGAAGCATGAATACCCGCATCGCCGCCGTTCTTGTCGCCGCAGGTCTGACGGGCGCGGCCTTCGCGCAGCAGAGCACGCACCAGACTACAACCACCACGGGCAAGCAGCCCGCGACGACCGCAAAGCAGAACACGACCACCTCGACGGGTAAGCAGAACACAACGACCACGACCAACACGACGGGCAAGACGACTCGTCAGCCCGGCACGACGACCGGCGTCACCAAGACCACCGGCACTACAAAGCTCGATCCCGCGGCCGCGGCGAACCTTCCCGGCCATGAGCAGATCGAACTGACCAACCTGTTCACCGGCGATTGGACCGCCAACGCTACGTGCTACGGCGGGCAGAACGGTCAGGCCGTTAAGAGCACCGGAACGGCCCGTTTCGCTCCTTCTTTCGGCGGCCGCTTTGTCTCGACCGCGTTTGATTCGCAGTTCAACAACAATCCCTTCAAGGGCGTTGGTTTCTACGGCTACAACAACGGCGAGAAGCGCTATGAAAGCGTGTGGGTCGACAGCCAGACCACCGCGATCACGTTCTTCACCGGCACTCGTGACAACAACACCTTCACCTGGACCGGCAACTACACCGATCCCACCAACGGTGAGAAGAAGACCCTCAAGGCCACCAACACCTTCCAGGGCAAGGACACGATGACCTTCACCATGTACCTCGTCTCCAGCAATGGCACCGAGACCAAGACTGCGGAGATCACCTACACCCGCACGGGCCCCGGCGGCCCGCTCGACATGACCCCTGTTGACTCCAAGAGCCACACCCAGTTGAGCAGCACCCACAGCGCCGGCAAACTCCCCAGCACGCCGGTCACCAAGCAGTTGACCACCGTCACGAAGCAGGACTGAACGCCGTCCGCTTCCCCCGGAAGTAAGCTCATCGCCGCGTCTAGGACGACGCGGCGATTTCATTTTTGGGGCTCGTGATCGATCAGCCGCCGGTGCCGATCGAAAGCACCGTGACGTCATCGCCCCATGCCTCGGTGTCCGCGAACGAGCCCAGGGAACGCAATAGGTTTGCTACGTCGTCACGCTCCGATGCCGCCGCCGTGACCACCGCTAGTGCGCGGTCAACGCCGAACTGCTCACCGGCCGGATTCGTCTGCTCCGCGACGCCGTCGCTCATGATCACAATCCGGTCGCCCGGCTGGAGCTTGATAGTGACCGCCTCATACGCCTCCGAGTCCTCGATCCCCAGGGGTACATACTGCGGTTGCGGGCCCTGGCGGGTCTCGGCGCCGCACCGTAGCAACCAGTAGCCGTGCCCCGCGTCGATGTATGAGAGCGTGGCCGCCGCCGCGTCGATGACCCCCACCCAGAGCGAGATGAACTCGCCCGCCGCGGTCATCCGGGAAAGCACCTCCCGGTTCAGTGTTCTCACCGCTGCGCCCAGGTCCTGTTCTGTCCGTAACGCGGCCCGCAACTGAGTCTGGGCGGCCGCCATCAGCATCGCGGCGCCGACGCCCTTTCCCGACACATCTCCCAGGCAAGCCGCCACCCGGCCGTTGCCGAGATCAATGATGTCGGCCAAGTCTCCGGCGACCAGACGGCCGGGAACGTTCTTGAAGGCGAACGAGTGCGGTCCAACGGCTCCCTGGGACGCCGGCATCAGACGCTCCTGCGCCTGGCGGGCCGCGGTCAGGTCCGCCGCGAGACGCTGATTGCGTTCGTCCAGGTGCTTGCGCGCCTGTTCCGCCATCGCAAGGGAGGCGAAGTGCGCCACCGCCGCGATGAACCCCGCGGCGTCGCCCTGCGAGGTAGCTTCGCGATCGCCGTTGTCGGCGTAAATGAACGAGTCCGCATTGCCCCCCATCATCACCGGTGCGCAGACCGCTGTCCGCACGCCCGCGTCTATGATGCTCACGGCCTGCCTCAAGATCGGGTCCGCCGTGAGAGTGGCTACCTCTCCCTGGGCCGCCGCACGAACGAGCGATCGGCTCACCGGGAAGCCCGTCGTCGATTCGCGTTCCCCGTCCACCGCAGCGAGGAAGTTCACCGCGTCCAACCCGCCCACCGGGCGCAGGAACGCAGCGCGCCGGAATCCGGTCCCCTCGGCCACCGCCTTGCAGACGAACAAGGCCATCGCGCGTTCGTCCGCGGCGCCGTGCAGCGCCGCGGCTAGGTTCATGACCAGGCCCAACTGCCTCTCGGCACGGCTGAGCAACTGTTCGGCTTTGACCGTGTGGACCCGCCCCTCGGACTCCGCCATCCGCTGCGTTACGCCCGTCGTGGGCATCGGTGCGCCGGCAAGTCCCTCGCCGATCTGCACCCGGAAAGAGAAGCGAGCGACACCCAAGACGTCATTGTGGTCCAGTGTCGTGCTTTGCCCCGGTGTCAGACGCGCGCCGTTCACCAGCGTGCCGACCCGGCTGTTGCGGTCGGTGACGAACCACTTGCCGCGGCGGCATTCGATCAGGCAGTGCTCGCGTGAAACACTCTGGTCTGCGAGTTGAATGTCGCAGTGCGACTGGCGTCCGATCAGTGTCGGCCGCACAGACGGAACTTCGTGCGATGCGGCGCCCGGTTCGCCGATGGGCAATAACCGCAGAACGATGGCCGCGCCGCCGGGAATGTTGATGGTGGAAGTCGGGTTCATTGTGAAAATAGGCTGGCAATTTGGGCAAAGCCGTACAAAATCCGTTCCGATGCGGAAGATTTATTGTAGTGGCCCCGAAAACGCACTAGGCAAACGCCTGATTGTGTGGTACATTATGGAAGTGCCTTGCGATGCGGGGTGCATGTAGGTGGAGATTGTGCGTTTCGTGGGTTCCGTTCCCGCAACGCAGGCATGGAGACAAGACATGAAGACGAACACTTTTGGGGTGGTTTTGTGCGCGCTCATCGGCTGCGCGGGCGTGGCCATCGCGGGTCCCGACTGGCTTGAAAGCGGCGACGCGGGCTCCTCGATCCGTAACGCCCAGATTCCGACCCGTCCGGTCGGAGCGGAAGGCCTCCTGAGCATCTCTGGGGCGCTCTCCAATGCGTTCGACGCCCCGGATTACGAGGATCTGTATTTCATCCGCATCACCAACCCGGCAAACTTTGTCATTCGGCCGGCATTCGCCGACTTCGATCCGGTGTTGTACCTGTTCAATGTGACGCTTAACGGTGAGGGCTACGGATTGCTCGGCAACGACAACGAGAGCAATATGTCCAACATGCCCAAGCTGCGGAACATGTCCACAGACGGCACCCAGGTCATCGTGCAGTACCCTGGTGATTACGTGCTCGCGGTTACCACCGCCGGGCGCTTCCCTGTCAGCCGCACGGGAGCGATCTTTAACTTTGCGAGCGATACTGAAATCTCGGGCCCCGACGGGCCCGGCGGCATCAACCCGCTCGAAGGATGGCAGGGCTCCGGCCGCACCGGCCGCTATGGCTTTACCCTGGAGGCTACCGACTTCCCCGCCACGCCGGCCCCGGGGGCCTTGGGCGTCCTGGGAGTCGGCCTCGCGGCCGCGGCGACCCGCCGCCGTCGGGCGTGATTCAACTGCAACTGCGATCAAACCGGGGCGAATGTGTTCGCCCCGGTTTTTTCTTGCGCGCGATTCCCGTCCGCTTCGCGGATACGGTTGGTGGTCCATATCCGTTTGTGACCCACACCCATGCGAATCCTACTTACCAACGACGACGGAATCCGAGCCCCGGGCATCATCGCCATGCACGAGGCGCTTGTTGACGCCCGTGGCGTATTCGGCGGCCCTCTGCTCGATTCCACCGCCGGCGCGGTCTCCCGTTCCCCACGGAGCATCGTCTTCCCGGTCGCGCCGCTCACCGTCCAATCGGCCACGAGTCACGGTGTCACCTTCCACACCCCGCTCATGGTCAAGGATGAACGGGTGACCGAGCAGATGAGCGGGGTCGGCGTCGATGGCCGACCGGCCGACTGCGTCAAACTCGCCATCTCGAATATATGGCCCGAAAAGTTCGGCGCCGGTTCGCGCCCGGAACTCGTGATCTCCGGAATGAACGCCGGGGCCAACTGCGGCATTAACGTGATCTATTCCGGCACCGTCGCCGCGGCGCTTGAAGCCGCGTTCCTCGGCGTTCCCGCCATCGCGGTGAGCATGACACTGGGACGGGGCTCGCCCCGATTCGACGTTGCCGCCACCTGGGCAAGGCGGACGATCGAGCGATTGCTGCGATCCGGTCCACCCAAACCTCACGAGTGCCTCTCGATCAATATCCCGGTGGTGGAAGACCCCTCGCTCACCGTCGACTCGCCGATGCCGGATGTTCACGTCTGCCCGATGAATGTGCACGGATTGGTCGACAAGTATGAACGGCGCACGAGCCCATCCGGAGCCGCGTATTACTGGGCCGCGGGATACGGGCTGGATTTCCACATCACAGATCAGGGAAGCGACGTTCAGCACCTGATGGCGGGCCGGATCACCGTGACGCCGCTGAAGTACGATCTAACCCGCCACGAGTCGTTGGAGCAGTGGCGGGGCAGGTCCGCGAGTTAATCCCCGCCAGCCGGCTGGGCCCAGCGGGTCTTGAGGTTGTGGCCCACGTTCAGAAGGTCCAGCACCTTTCCGACGACGAAATCCACGATGTCAGCGATAGACGTGGGGTTCAAGTAGAACCCGGGATTTGGTGAGCAAAGAGTGGCCCCCGCCAGGGAGAGGCGGCGCATGTTCTCGATATCGATCAAGCTCAGCGGCATCTCACGGTGGCAGATGATCAGCGGCCGACGTTCTTTGAGCGTCACCATCGCCGCGCGGCAGAGCAGGTTGCTCCCGCTCCCGTTGGCCATCTGCCCCAGCGACGCCGATGAGCAGGGCAACACGGCCATGCCGTCGTGCAGGAAACTGCCCGAGGCGATCACGGCGCCGACGTCCTTGTCCGGGTGACAGATCAGCCGACCGGGACACTCCCCAGAGATGAGCGGAAGCAGGTCGTTCAGCGTGATGTGTTTCACGCCCGCCTCTTCGAACAACAAGCGGCGACCGTACTCGCTCACGACCAGATGCACTTCGTGCCCTTGCAGCATCAGGAGTTCGAGCAGCCTGAGCGAATACACCGCCCCCGAAGCTCCGGAAATCCCGACGACAAAGGTGCGTGGAGGGGGATTGGTTGTAGACGTGGTGGAGGGTTGGCTCACAAGACTACATCATTCGCCGCCCGAGGGCGTTGGGATTCGGCCGCGGCCGGCGAGTTCGCGGCCGGCTCTCAGCAACCGCCCGCTTCCCACAGCAGGAAGAACGATTCCACATCGGTACCGTCCACGCCGCCGTCCTGGCTGACGTCGCCGCAAGGATCGCCGGAAGACCAAGAAACAAAGAACGCTTCGACGTCCGCGCCGTCGATCCCGCCGTCCTGGTTGAAGTCCGCCGCGCACGCCGGACACTGGGTCTCCTGCATACACCCGTCTGTCAAGCCAGCACCGGTGAGTCGGATGACATATGCACCCGCAACATCGATGTCGACATCCCATTGCGTGACCGGGTGGGATCGGCCCAGGGGGTCGTCGGGCGCTCGCTCATCGGCGAAGGGCCGATCGTTCCATAGCTGGTTGAAGTCGCCGTCGAGCGGATCGGTGTCGTAGTACGAGATCGCGAGGTAATAGAGGCCGGGGTTCACAACAAACCGGTTTGTGATCGTGGATTGCGCCGAATCACTCGAATCGTCGTTGAAGGCCACGCCGAATCCGGAGGCATCGAACAGGAACAACTGCGTATCGAAGTCGGCCCCTCCCACGGTCGTGGCGCTGAAGATCTCCGGGGCGCAGATGCGGATCTGGTACATGTCCACGTCAAACGTGGCGAGCAGGCCGCGGATTTCGTTGAGCGGACCGATTCCGGTTGCGGATTGGGCCGTGCCGGGCAAGTCAGCCGCGTCCCCGACCTCGATCCAGCGATCCGGCGGGGGCGGCGGCGCCACGTTGAGCCGGAACTGGATCATTTCCTGCCCCGGAGCCGGCGGGCCGGAGTCGTACTCGGCGACCTGCAGGTAGTAAGTGCGATTCGCCGCGACCGGCGCCGTGATATACGAACGCGTGGTGCATGCGTCGTCGTTGCACGTGATGGGCGTGAGCATATTGCACGTGCCGTCCGGGCTGGCGTACAGCGCCAGGACAGTGTCCGGCACGGAGTTCTCCGGCGCGTCGTCGGGACAGGTGCTGATTTCGAGCGTGTAGTTCTGGAGCGGACGAAACTTGTACCAGACTGAGTATGCCGCGGCCGCGCACATGCTCTCTTCCACCGGCCCTGAGGCCTGGGAAATGTCGGACACATCGCTCACGAACGGCAGCACGAACGCGGAAAGGTCAATCGCGTTGGCGCACGTGTCGTGGACCGGCTGCGCTACGGCTGAAACCGAGGCGCACAGACCACAGAGAAGGCCCGCGAGGCCGGACAGAGAACGTTTCATGCGATACTCCTCGAACTCGAACCGTCGGCACAACGCAACCGAGATCTATCGACAGGCGAATGCCGCCGAAACCATGAACTCCCCGCGAGTACGGGATCGTTGGCGCCAAGCGGTCCGGGTCAAGCAGATTTTCGGGCCTTTGTCACCCTTCCAGGTGAATCCCAAGATCAGATGGCAATGGTCCGGGGCGCACCGTTCAGAATAATCTCTGCTTCGGTCTTGCTCTTGACCTCATCGACGGTGACTCCCGGGGCCAGCTCCGTCAAGACGAATCGGCGTTTGGCGCGGTCCATCTCCAGCACGCACAGTTCGGTGATGACCATGTCGATGCAGTTCTTGCCGGTCAAGGGAAGTGTGCACTGCCGCACGAGCTTGGGCGCCCCGCGGGCGGTGTGCTCCATCGTCACCAGGACTCGCTTCACGCCCGCGACCAGGTCCATCGCACCGCCCATGCCTTTAACCATTTTTCCCGGCACCATCCAGTTCGCCAGGTCGCCTTCCTGAGAAATCTGCATCGCGCCCAGGATGCACAAGTCCACGTGCCCACCTCGGATCATCGCGAATGAGTCCGCGGACGAGAAGTAGCTGGCCCCGGCGCGGGCGGTGACAGTCTGCTTGCCGGCGTTGATCAGGTCGGGGTCGACGTCAGCATCCCTGGGGAATGGCCCCAGTCCCAGCAACCCATTTTCAGATTGCAGCCAAACGTCCATGCCCGCGGGCACGTAGTTGGCCACCAGAGTGGGCATGCCGATGCCGAGGTTGACAATGAAGCCGTCCCGAAGTTCCTTCGCGGCACGCTGGGTGATTTGTTCGCGGGATAGAGGCATGAGGCCGCAGTGTATGGGGGAAGAAATGCGGGTTCGCGGACGGATTTTCTGATTTGTGAATTCCTCAACAACTGGCCTTTTCGACGGACGCCACCTGAACCTCCGCGCTCTTCGCTCACCCTGCTATCATTCCGCTTCGCTCGGGGCGCGGCACGAAAAAGCCGCTGAGATGCACCCGTAGAACCTGATCCGGGTTGTACCGGCGTAGGGAAGCGATGGGCCGCGCGGGGCGTTTCAGCCCGGGCCGGATCGCACTCCATGACGGAACAGGTCTTCGGTTGATCCTCCGAGCGATATTGGAGTTCGCCATGACTGCATCGAACGGTCGTCACGCCAGCACGCCTTCCCTCACGCCCACGAGCAAGTTTGCGGTGCCGTCGCGCGGTGCGGGAAACCCTGGGGTCACAACTGGTGTGACAACGCCGGGGTCCTTCGCGAACGCACCGGATATCGGGGGGCCGTTGATGTTCTCTTCTCCGGACACCCCGGGGATGCCGCCGCCGAGCGAGAAGACCGCGTGGGACTTCCTGCCCGCGGGATGGAGCGTGACGTTCGGGACACATGCAGGTGCGGGTCCCGCTGGCACCAAGGTCGCCGCGTTTACCACCGCGCGTGGGCTGCCGGTGCGGGTAACCTATCCCGCCAGTTTCACGCCGGTGACTCAGCTTGAACGCGCCCGAGTGGGAGAGATCACGCGTGAGATGCGGCGGGTGAGCGAGCGAGAGCCGCACCTCTCTCCGGATCAGGTGAGGGACGAGATAGCGGCTGGACGGATGGTGATCCCCGCGAACATCAACCACCTCAGGCACAAGCTCGATCCGATGTGCATCGGCCGCGCAAGCAAGACGAAGATCAACGCCAACATGGGCGCCAGCCCTGTCTCGAGCGGTACCGACGAAGAACTGGAAAAGCTCGCGTGGTCCGTCAAATGGGGTGCGGACACCGTGATGGACCTTTCCACGGGCGGTGATATCGACGCCTGCCGAGACGCCTTCTGCCGGCACTCCACCGTGCCGATCGGCACGGTCCCGATCTACTCGATGATCATCGGGAAGAAGATCGAAGATCTGGACTGGCCCACGATTGAGGCTTCGCTCAAACACCAGGCCCGCCAGGGCGTCGACTACTTCACGATCCACGCGGGCGTCCGCCGCGGGCACCTCAAGTTCGTCAAGGACCGCCTGATCGGCATCGTCTCCCGGGGGGGCTCCCTGCTCGCCAAGTGGATGCTCGTGCACAACAAAGAGAACATCATGTACGAGCGATGGGACGACATCTGCGACATCCTGCGCGAGCATGATGTGACCTTCTCAATCGGCGACGGGCTTCGTCCCGGCGGGCTGGCGGACGCGACGGACGATGCGCAGTTGGCCGAACTGGAAACGCTTGGCGAACTGACCGAGCGGGCTTGGCGCAGGGGTGTGCAGGTGATGATCGAGGGTCCGGGGCACGTTCCCTTCGACCAGATCGAGTACAACGCAAAGATTCAGCGGACGCTCTGCCACGGCGCTCCGTTCTATGTGCTGGGACCGCTGGTGACGGACATGTTCCCCGGCTACGACCACATCACCAGTTGCATCGGCGCCACCGCGATGGCCTACCACGGCGCGGCGATGCTCTGCTACGTGACCCCCAAGGAGCACCTTGGGCTGCCGAAGAAGGATGATGTGAAGCAGGGGTGCATCGCGTACAAGATCGCGGCTCACGCCGCGGATGTGGCCCTGGGCATTCCCGGCAGCCGCGACCGGGATGATGAACTCACCAAGGCCAGAGCCGCGCTCAACTGGGAAAAGCACTTCGAACTGTCGTTCGATCCCGACACCGCCCGCGCGTACCACGACGAGGATCTCGACGTTGACACCGATTTCTGCGCCATGTGCGGCCACGATTGGTGCAGCGTCCGCATCAGCAAGGAGATCCAGGAGTTCGCCAGCGGAAAGGCCGACGGGTTTGAGCGGATTGGCGCCAACGGCAAGGCCGGCGCGCCGGTGAAAAGCGCCGCGCTGACGGCCGAGCAGCAGGAAATCCTGGCCAAACGCGGAGTCCTGAGCCCGGATGAGATCCACCGCCTCGCGAGCAAGACCAAGAAAGCGGTGGGGGCGCAGGCCGGAAAGGCCGGATGCCACAGCGATTACGTGGATCCCGACGCGGCGAAGAAACTCCAGGAGGAGCGCGGTGGCGCGCTGGTGCAGGTGGACGTACGGCCGGCCTTGGGTATCGCCAAGGAAGATCGGCTGGTGTGATGCCGATCCCAATTCTCGAAGACAACGAGCTCGCCCGCTGCGAGTTCAAAAGACGGTACAACCGTCCACCGCCGTGGTGCGACCTGGTGCAGGTATCCGCGCTGGATGAACTCGCGTGGGCGGTGGGCCGGAGGCTGGGGATGCTGCCGTCATCGATATGTCTCGATCGCGTGTGCAGGTTCGCGTGGGAGCGGATGGATCCACCTCGTGGGGATGAAGGGGCGTACCGCGGTCACACCGAGCTGATCAGTCTTGCGTCGACGCGATTGGGTGTGCCAAGGGACGGCGCGGTCTACCTCTGGCGGGGATCAGAAAACGCCGCGAGGTTGCGGATGAGGGATCTCATCGACTTTGAGGCAGTGCTGTGGTGGGATGATTCGTGGGTCATCGATGAGAACGCGGCGTGGATTCTGGCCGCGAAGCACGATTGGCCGGCGTATTGGTTGAGGCTGTGCGCATGAAAAACGTCCGGGGCATTGCCTGTTGTAAGGCGCTGCCGCGGACGTCGGGTGTGGGGCGTGCAGTTCAAGGCGTGACGCGGCGCAGTTCAAAGTCCATCATGATCGGTTCGTGATCCGAGAAGTCGTTCGCGCACCCCGTGGGCGTGACGGTGCGGCACCATTGGCCACCATCCGAGCGGCGGTACTGCTTGATGTCGTAGCTCTTGGGTAGGATCTTGACCTGTCCGTCGAGAGACCCGATGTACAGGATGTGGTCGAGGATGGCGTTGATGCCGTCGTTGCCGAAAATCGCCTTGATGGTGTTGTAGGTGCAGGTGGTGCAGGAGTTGGTCTTGGGGCTGCACTGCTCATTCAGCGCTCCGTCGGCGAGGCCGGCGATCCCGCCCAGGGCAAGGCTCATGTTCCCCGAGAACTCGGAGGTGTAGCCGTCGATGTTGAAGTCCCCGGCGACGAAGACCGCGTAGGTGGGGTTCAGACTGCGGAAGATGACGACGTCGTTTGCGAGTTCGGTGATCTGGCTGAGGCGCGTGGCCGGGTTGCTGGCGTCGTTTCCGGCCTGCGTGTGGGTGTTGTAGACGGCGATGTTGAAGCCGCCTTTGTTGAGCAGCACCCGCGTGTACCCCTTGCTCGCCTGGCAATCGTTGCCGTCGCACTCTGTGTACTTGAACTGTGTGCCGCCAAAGAGCGGATGGATCGATTGGGTGAGCAGTCCGCAGTTGACATTGTCCCCGGAATAGAACTGCGAGCCGTAGTACTGGAAGGTGTAGTTGCCTCGAAGGGCGTCGTTCCGGGAACTGGCGTCGAAGGAATCAAGCTTGTAGTCCCAGGACTCCTGCATCGCCACCACATCCGCGTTCTCCGTGGAAAGGCGCGGACCGATCCATTCGGCACGATCCTGGTCCGAGAGCGTGAGGCTGACGAAGAAGCCCGGCCAGAGTCGAACGTTGTAGCTGACGATCCGGAAATCGGTCGTGCTGACGACCCCCGAATCGATCGTGGCGGGGCCGTTCGGCGCTGTATACGTGCCTGGCGCCGAAATGCTGATGGACTCGTAGTACGTGCCCGGGTTCAACCGCATGTCGATGGGGCTCTGGAACGAGCCGCAGATCGCGGCCCGAATGTTGGAGAACGGCGCGGTGGATTGACCGTTGGGGTTGAACCACGGCGTGGGGCGAACGTACACCGGCTGGGCGAAGGCGAGGGCGGCCGTCATAGCGGCGCCGCCGAGTGCGGACAGGTGCTTGATGGTCATGGGAGGACTCCTGAGTTCGGGCCTGTGTTGGCGGGGATTACTGCAGGTTCACCAGGACGAGCACATAGCCGGTGCCGGAATCGAGGGTGGACATTGCCTTGCCGATCGTCGCGCCCGAGGCACGCTCGCGGTCGGCGGCTTTCATCGCGTGGCCGGGCAGGTCCGAAGTCGTGAGCAGGTCGCCGCGGCGGATCGGGGCGCTGGTCGCGTCTGCCAACACCCACACGCGGCCCGTGAGCGCAACAGGATGCTTGCCGTCCGCAACGGAGCCCTCCTGCGTGAGCGTCAACCCCGCGTTGATCCCGTTGGCGCCCGAGATGACCCCTGCGACAGCATGGTCGTAAGCGCCGGTGCTGACGCACAGCCCGCCGGTACGGGCGGCGTCGATGCTGACCACCATGCCGGGGCGTGCGGCAACATCGCCGGCGATTTCGAATGGTTCGGCGATGTCGGAGCCGCCGGTGATGGTCAGGACGCCCGTGGTTGTGGTGCCGGCTACTCGCAGCGCCGTCGCGCTCGTGTGGCCCACGGTGATGCGCGGGAGCGAAGATGTCGTGTCCCAGATCGTCAGGTCGTCGCCCTTGAGATTGATGTTCCAGAGTTCGCTGTTGGCGTTGTTGCGAAGAGAGAGAAGCGAGTCGCTGCTCGACGGTCCGCCGGTGCGACCGGTGATCGAGAGCGGCGCGGTGGGGTTGGTGTTGCGGATGCCCACCGAGCCGTTCTGGGCGCCCGAAATCGTGAGCGCCTGGACGTTACCAACACCGGGGGAGGTCGAGCCGCTAGCGGCCGAACTGCTGTTCATGTAGAAGTCGATCGCGTTGCCCCCGCCGGCGATGCCGTCGTGACGGCTGCGGATGAAGTGGCGGAAGCCGCCCGAGCGCCAGGCCAGAGACATCGCGACCGGATCGAGGGTGCCGTCGGAGTTCGCTCCGCCCTGCACTTCAACCCTGCTCAGCGGAGCAGTCGATCCCACGCCCAGGCGGCCCGTGGCGTCGACGGCGACGTTGCGCAGCGACGCGGCCATGGGCGCGGGCGTGATCTGCTGCCGCGGGGAGAGAGTCGTGAACTCCGGATCGGTGAAGTTGCACGATGCGTTCGCACCATCGGTTCGCACACGCAGGCCGATGTACGTGTCCACGAACGGCGAGGTCGTGTTCACGCCGAAGTCCACGGTGGCGGTGAAAAGGCCGCCAACGACGTTGACATCGTTGACGCAGACGGTTCTTACAGGCGACCCGCCCGACGCGGCGGAGAAGAGCCCAAACTGCATGTCATAAACGCCGTTGGCCGGGTTCCCGCCCGATTCGAGGCGGCCCTGATAGGTGAACGCGGTGGTGGTCTGCCCCCACGCTGCCGCTGTGAGGGCGTGGCCAACGAGGAGGGCGAGTGCAGGACGGAGTGCGCGGTTCATGGGTGTCTCCTGGCTGATTCCGGGCTGGGTGTGCGACGCGGCGGACGCCTTGGACTCTCCACGGCGGTGCGGTCACATACCCAGTTCGAGAAACCGTCAGAAGACGATCACGAATTCCGGTGAAGCATGCAGAGAAAGGTGCTACCGCGCCTCGCCGACAGCTTTGTCGAGGTTCACAGTCGCGCCGTGCACCTGGAGGCGCTGTCCGCCGCCGCTCATCCGGCGGAGGGCGTTGACAACGGCGGAGATCTCGCCGCGCAGGGGTGCGGTGAACTCCATGGGTTCCTGGCTCATGGGGTGGCGGAAGCCCAGGGTGCACGCGTGCAGAGCGGGATGGGAGATGATCGCCTTGCCCGTCTCATCGTGAAAGGGCTTTCCGCCGTACATGTCGTCTCCGACGATGGGCCAGAGGTTGTACGACAGGTGCACGCGGATCTGATGGGTGCGCCCGGTCTTGAGTTCCAACTCCACGAGCGTGTAGTCTTCGAGCGGGGCCTCGTGACCTTCCGGGGTGCGCGGGCGGCGGGGAGGGATCTGATATCGCTCTCGTACGCGGCAGATCGTGACGGCGGGTTTGCCCTGTTCGTCGTACCGAACGACGTACTTCTCGCGGAAGCCCTTTTCGCGAGAGGCGTGCGACCCGATGGGCAGATCGATCACCTGAATATCTGGCTCTACCTTGCCGCGGACAACCGCGAGGTAGCGTTTGTCGACGGTGCGGTGTTCGAACTGATGGCCCAGCTTCCAGTGGGCTTCGTCGCACTTGGCGAAGACGATGCAGCCGCTGGTGTGGCGGTCCAGACGGTGCACCACCCCGGGGCGTGCAAGTTCCTTGCCCACCGCCGAGAGCGCACCGCCGACCTGCGAGCGGTGCTGGAAGTGGTACGCTAACGCGTTGACCATCGTGCCCCCCAGGTGCGAACGGGCGGGGTGCACGATGAAGTCGGCCTGCTTGTTCAGCACGATGATGTGCTGATCCTCGTACATCACATCGAGAGGGATGTCCTCGGGTGCGACGGCCGTGCTCGGCGGCGGGGGAACTACAACTTCAACGACATCGCCCAGGCGCAGCACGGTGGAGGCCTTGGGCTGCCGCTGGTTGACGAGCACGCCGCCCTCATCGATCAGCCGCTGCAACTGCGTGCGGCTCATGAACGAGATGCGGTCCGTCAAGTACCGGTCGAGTCGCTTGCAAAGATCGCGTCGAAGCGAGAACACAACGCGCCGGAGGGCGGTGTCGTCCTCAACGCCTTGTTCCTGCGCCGCCTCGATGGCGCGGTGCATCGCTTCGCCGTCCACGTGGCCGCCGGGAAGGATGAAGCCGCCGGTGGAAACGACGTCGGGAGAGTCATCGCCCGAATCGTGCGTTCGGCTCATTTGGGGGCGGGGGCGGGCGGAGCAGTGGGGGGAGTGGACGGCTGGGCAGGAGGAGTCGCCGCCGGTTGGGCCGGGTCAGTCTTGGGGGGCTCGGCGGGCTTCTCAGCGGGCTTCTCGCCGGTCGGGGGCACTGGCGTCGCTGCGGGGGCGCCAGTACCGTTGCCCGGGGTCACCTGCACGGGTTCAAGATTCAGCTGAGGGGTGGTCGGGGTGTCGACCTTCTCCTCCGGTGCGAGGTCGGGAAGATCGGCTTTGGCAAGCAGCTTGGGCTCACTGGCGAGCGTCGGAAGCTTGGCGATCCGCTCTTTGGCGACCTCGCCTTGAGCGGCAAAGGCGGTGCCTTCAACCGCCTTCTGGATCTGCTCGTAGAAGCCCTTGGCCTTCTCGATGTCTCGTTTGCACTCGGCGATCGCGGCAAGGCCGAAGAGTGCGCCCGTCTTGAGCGTCACCATGCCCGGATTGCTCGACGCCGCGTCCGCGGCTGCCTGATACATCGCGGCGGCCTGCGACAGGTAGTTATCTCGATCCGCGTCGTTGAGAATGTCGTCTGCGTTCTTTGGAACGCCCGCAGCGTCGATTTCGGCCCCGACCTTGACACCCTTGCGGATGGCTCGCAGGTAGGCGTCGCCAGCTTCGAGATTGGCCAGAAGCGTGACGGCGCGGATGCCTCGGTGTTCGTTCGCGACGTTCGCCAGGGCCTCGGGGCTGCCGTTGCCGCCCGCACGCGCGGCTTCCAGATCCTGGAACGCGGCGTCGACCTTCTTCTCGTTGTACTGCGTGTACCAGCGCTTCGCGGAGGTGAATCCACCAGCGCCGGCGGCGATCAGGAGCAACCAGAACCCGTACTTGCGAAGAAACTCAATGAAATCCTCATTGAGCCTCGACTCTTCAAGGCCGGCTCGTTCGCGGATTTGTGCTTGTCTTTCGTCCATACGGGTATTCTCGGTATCTGTCGGGGGAAGAGGGAAGTTTAGGCGCGCGGAAGGAGGCGGCCCCACCGTACCCCTTGTGTCTATTCCCCTTGCCCCAACCCCGGCACCACTCCAACCCACGCGGCGGAGCACCAGGCGTTTCCGATGCGGTCGGTGATCGCAAAGCCGCCTTGTCGGTGGGGGCGGAAGTAGATGTCACGGTCCAGGACGCGGTGCAGAGCGAGCGGGAGGTCGTGCTTCGCGGTGGTCTCATCGGCTGTAAACAGAAGGAGAAGCACAGCCCCATGCTGAACGATGGGCTCCCGGCGGAGCTTCTGGAGGTCGGTGGCGAGGCTGCGGACCAGGTCAGAGGCATAGCCGGAGTTGGCACGCGGTACGCCGTCGGCGTACGCGAACTGGCCGACGACCTTGACCTCCAACCAGTAGCACTCCGACGCGGGAGTGCCGGGAGGATCGGGAGTCGGAGCGTTGGCGAAGAGCGTCGCCCTGGCGTCCATCGCCTCAGCGAACTCAATCATGGGGTCCCGCGGCGGATCGTCGGGGGCGCGGGTGAGCACGAAGTCGCAGCGTTCTCGTTCGCTCTTGCGGCGGCGGGAAGTGATCTCGCCCGGGTACGGCTGCTCTCGCCACACGCCAAGCCCGGCGGCGGCGAGCGCCTCACCAATCGCGTCGTGGAGTTCGAGTTCATCGAGGGCATCGAGCCCTCGAACGGCGCGTTCCGCCACCAGTTGGCGTTCGCGGTGCGCCAGGTCATCAAGGATGCAGTCCAGCAGGGCGATCTCGTCCCACATTCAGAGTAATGATTGCGGGGGTGGGGGGCGGATGGCGGTGGGTGCTTGAGGATTCCGCCCTAGAGCGATTCGGTGGGGGAAGGCGAGCAATCAGCGGATCGGATTTGCGAACCCCCATGCTCCGGTCAGACGTATAACAGTGTGTCGTGGAATCGCCTTGGGGGGGCTCGTGTGCAACGCGCCCAGGGCCGATAGAAAAAGGATGCCGCGGAGGGCGCAGCCCCACGCCGCGGCTTGGCCATATTCTCAACTCCACACGCATACGCGGAGGGCAGGAGCCATGAACGAGTTCCGTACCGGCAACTCGCCGCAGAACAGGGACGTTTCGACCGCGGTCTCCGGACTCGCGGGCAAGGATCTTGTCGGCGCGGTGGAGGCGCGCCTGGATCGCCGTCGTTTTCAGGATCAGCACTGGAGCGGCACGTTCTGGGAGTACCTGGATCTGGCGGCGCAGAACCCCTCTGTGGTGCGTAACGCGTACCAGCGGCTGTACGACGCGATCCTGAGCCAGGGCAGCGAGAAGTACCGCCTGTTCAAGAAGGACGTGACGCGGTACCACTTCTTCTCTGATCCCTTCGACAAGGGGGCCGATGGCATCTTCGGACTGGACTTCGCCCTGATGAGTCTGGTGGACTGCCTGCGTGCCGCGGCGGAGGGGTACGGCACCGACAAGCGAATTCTTCTGCTGCATGGGCCGGTGGGCTCCAGCAAGTCGACGATGGCTCGCCTGCTCAAGAAGGGGCTGGAACACTACAGCCGCACCCCCGACGGCGCTCTGTATTCGTTCTCCTGGATGCTGGATGAGCATTGCGATATCGTTCCGCAGGACTCCAACCCGCGCGAGGCGGTGCGTTCCCACGCGTTCGCGTGCCCGATGCACGAGGACCCGCTGGTGCTGATCCCGCGTGAGGCGCGAGAGGACGTTCTGGCCAAGCTCAACGCGGTGTACAAGCCCAAGAACCACAACGGCAAACTCCGGGTGACCGGCGAGCCTGACCCATTCTGCCGTCGGATCGTTGAGAACCTGATGTCGTTCTACGACGGTGACTGGCGCAAGGTGATGGAGCACGTCAAGGTCCGCCGCATCGTGCTCTCCGAGAAGGACCGCGTGGGAATCGGCACGTTCCAGCCTAAGGACGAGAAGAATCAGGACTCCACCGAACTCACCGGCGATATCAACTACCGAAAGATCGCTATGTACGGGTCGGACTCCGATCCCAGGGCGTTCAACTTCGACGGCGAACTGAACATCGCCAACCGCGGCATCTGCGAGTTTATCGAGGTGCTCAAGCTCGACGTGGCGTTCCTGTACGATCTGCTGGGCGCCAGCCAGGAGCACACGATCAAGCCCAAGAAGTTCGCCCAGACGTATATCGACGAGGTGATCCTGGGACACACCAACGAGCCGGAATACAAGCGACTCCAGAGCAACGAGATGATGGAGGCGTTCCGCGACCGCACCATCAAGATCGATGTGCCGTACAACATCAAGCTCGACGACGAGATCAAGATCTACCAGAAGGACTTCGGCGAGGGACGCATCCGCAACATCCACATCGCCCCGCACACCCTCGAGGTGGCGGCCATGTGGGCTGTGCTCACCCGGCTGGACGAGCCCAAGAAGGCGGGCCTGACGGTGATGCAGAAACTCAAGCTGTACAACGGCAAGAGCATCCCGGGGTTCACCGAGGATAGCGTTCGTGAGCTCAAGGAAGAGGCTCCCCGAGAGGGCATGAGCGGCATCTCACCCCGGTACATCCAGGACAAGATCAGCAACACGCTCGTGAGCCGGCAGGCGATCGAGGAGAAGGCGATCAACCCGTTCATGGTGCTCAACGAGCTCGAGAGCGGGCTGTCGCACCACTCTCTTATCTCCGACGAGAACACCAAGAAGCGGTTCCGCGAGCTGTTGGCGGTGATCAAAGAGGAATACGAGGACATCATCAAGGGCGAAGTGCAGCGGGCGATCTCGGCCGACGAGGACGCCATCCGCCGCCTATGCGCCAACTACATCGAGAGCGTCCGCGCGTACACCCAGAAGGAACGCGTGAAGAACCGCTACACCGGGCGCGACGAGGAGCCGGACGAACGCCTCATGCGGAGCATCGAGGAGAAGATCGACATCCCCGAATCCCGCAAGGACGACTTCCGCCAGGAGATCATGAACTACATCGGCGCTCTCGCGCTGGACGGGAAGAAGTTCGAGTACAACACCAACGCGCGGCTCTACCGCGCGCTGGAACTCAAACTCTTCGAGGACCAGCGCGACACGATCAAGCTCAAGAACCTGGTCTCGTCCGTGGTAGACGACGAGACCCAGGCCAAGATCGATGTCGTCAAGCAGCGGCTCATCAAGCAGTTCGGGTACAACGAGACGTCTGCAACGGACGTGCTGAACTACGTGGCGAGCATTTTCGCCCGCGGTGACAGCAAATCCCGGTAGGCCGACCAAGACCTGACTGCGGAGTTCGACTGCTGCCGGTGAGTTTCACGCGAGGAGGTAGCGTTCGCCCCGATCGCGGCGCGGACTTCTCGAAACTGAAACTCGCAAGCGTGCCGACTCGTCCCGGGAGTGCTCGTTGCTGATCGCCTCACCGCTGAGACGCTGCGTTCTCGATCATCCTCGACACCACATTGGGCTTTTCAGCGTCCGACAAAGCAGCCTGGGCCATCGCGAGAGCTTCCTGATGATGGGAAAGGTCTCCCGCGGCGGCAGCCGCGCGGGCGAAGTTGGCGAAGAACATGGCTCGGCGTTTGTTCCCGGGTGGCGCGAAAGTGTCGCGGGAATCCCAGACGGATGCCAGCAGGTCGCAATCGGTCATCTGAATTCCGCCAGTAGCCAGGTCGGAAATGACCTTCTGGAGCGTGTTACGGACCGTGAACCAACGGCCGGGCAAGGCCATCTTCAATCGGGCGCCGATTGAATTCACGCTCCAGGATTGCAACTGGTCCTGATGCCCCGGCCATTGGGAGTAGATGGCTCGCATCTGGGCCATGCAGACCTCCTGCTCGGGCAACTGCTCGGGCTGCAACTGCGAAAAGATGTCGTTGGCCATCAAAGCCAGGCGTTCGGCTTGCTCGAACTGCCCCGCGATGCGGTATGACTCCGCGCTGTTGCGATACACGTGGCCCCGCATCGGATGGCCGGGCGCGAAAGTGCGTTCCGCGGAAGCCGGGAGTTCCGCCGCGATGGCGACCGCTTCGGCCGCCTTGCCCGCCGCGTTGAGTCTGATGAGCAGGTTGCTGCGGGTGTTGATGGTGGTGGGGTTGTCGGGGCCGAGCGTGACCGCGGCGGCTTCGGCGATTTCACCGATGGACTCAGAGTCGCCAGCGGCGCGGTGACCGTCGGCGACGGCGATCAACGCCTGGATGGCGATGATGGCGGCCTGGTGTTCGTCCGGTGCCAGTTGAGCAAGGTCTAACGCCTCGTGCAGCGCGGCTTTGGCGGGCTTGAAGCGGCCTTGGGCGATGTTCGTGGCGCCCAGTTGCTGCAGGGCCGCGATTTCGAGATCGCTGCCGGTCGGGAGGGAACGTCGGGTTCGTGTGAGCGCTTCGTTGGCGGTCTGGGCCGAGGCGGGCAGCTTCTTCAGTTGGTGGGCGTTGGAACTGCGGCTCAACAACGCCCGGATTGTCCGGGGATCGTCAATGCCGAAAACCCGCTCCATCAGAGGAATGGCAAGGGCGAACTGGGCCTCGCTCTCCTCGAACTTGCCGACCTTGCTGAGTACCTCGGCGAGTTCGGCGCGGATCGTCGCTTCGACGTCCGGTTGGTCGGCAAACCGGTCTTCCAATCCGTCGGCCGCCAGGGTGAGCACATCGAGCATCTTGACTTCATGGCCCATGCGTTCAGGGGCCGCGGCCATCAGCAAACCGTCCACCAGATATGTCTGCACCGCGCTGCTCAGTCGTTCCTTGGCGTCCGCTCGTTGATGGGCCTCCTGCTCGCGGGCGTACAGCACGGTGCTGGCGATCAGGCCCGCCACCAGCGCGAGCAGCGCCACCGCCGCTCCGGTCACGAGACCCTTGTTGCGGCGAGCGAACTTGGAGAGTTGGTAAGTCACCGTCGGCCGACGTGCGAGGACCGGCTCGCTTCGAAGGTACCGACGCAGGTCGTCGCACAACGCCGCCGCGGTCGAATATCGCTGTTCGCGGTCTCGGGTGAGAGCGCGGGCGACGATGGTCTGAATGTCGCGGTCGAAGGGGCCCAGAGGCGTTTGGCCGCGCCGGTACAACGGCGCCGGGTCGTGTTCGCAGACGATGAGCGCGGCCTCCGAAAGCGGCTTGCTCCGGACTTCGTGCGGCAGACGGCCGGTCAGGAGCTCGTAGAGGATGACACCGATGGCGTAGACATCGGCGCGGGCGTCGACGCCCGCGCTGTCGCCGTTGAGTTGCTCGGGGCTCATGTAAGCGACCGTGCCGATGAGCAATCCGGCCTCGGTAGCGGCGGACTCGGTGACTTCGGGCTCAAGCACGCGGGCGACTCCAAAGTCAAGGATCTTTGGCTGAGGGCCCGAGAAGCCTGTGCGGGTTTCGCAGCGGCTTCCCTTGGCATCTCCGACCTTGGAGACGTCTGCGGTGGCCATCAGTATGTTCGAAGGCTTGAGATCTCGGTGGATGACTCCCTTGGTGTGGGCGTGCTGCACAGCGTCGGCGATTTTGGCCACCAGTTCCAACCGCGAAGGTAGATCGAGCGATTGAGAGCGGGCGAACTCGGTCAGGTTCTGTCCGCTCACGAACTCCATGGCGAAGTACGGGATCCGGGAGTCGGAGTGTTCGACCTGGCCCGCCTCGTATATGCGGGCGATGCCGGGATGCTCCAAACGGCCCAACGCCCGTATCTCGCGAGAGAATCTGTCGAACAGGCTTCGACGCGTCGCGCCCCGATGAAGCACCTTGAGCGCAACATCGCGGCGCGGATTGGTCTGCTCCGCGAGATATACCTCGCCCATCCCACCCCGTCCCAGCAGGTTGCGGACGCGGTATGGCCCAATGAACTCCGGGAGTGCGGTGTCGCCCCTGTTGTTCGCGGACTCGGTCATGAGGCAGCGCACGATGAGGCCGCCATCCGGATTGAGATGTTCCGAGGCGGTCTGTTCAGCGCGGAGCAACTCCTCGACCGCGGTCCGAAGGTCATCGCGGCCCACGCATTCGCGCTGCAGCAGAGCGGTCCGTTCTCGCTCGGGCAGTTCAAACGCTCGATGGAACAACTCGCGGATGGCCGCGAAGTGTTCTCGTGTCATGTTGCTCGCCATGGCTTTCACGCCGACATTTCCTTCTGAAGCCAGGCCCGGATGAACTGCGTATCCAGTTCGATCGTCCGGGGTGATACTTCGATGATCTCCGCCGTTTGAGTAACGGAAAGACCGACCAGGAAGCGCAACTCAAAGATCTGACCGAGGCGAGAGTCCAGATCGGAGAGCTTTGTTAGGGTGTCGTTGAGTATGACAAGATCGACGCCCTGGTCGAGTGACGCGACCTGGGTGTTGTCAATGGAAACGCGGATATCGTGCCCGCCGCGGCGTTGTGCGCCTTTGGCTCGGGCGTGATCGGTGAGCAGGTTGCGCATGGCCCGGGCGGCGACGCGGAAGAAGTGCTTTCGATCATTCCAGCCGTTCGGATTGGTCTTGAGGAGCCGCATGCACGCTTCGTTGACGAGGGCGGTGGGCTGAAGGGTGTGGTCGCCGGGCTGATCGCGCCACACGTGACCCGCGAGGGCGCGCAGCTCGTGGTAGGCGATACCCAGAAGTTCGCTGGTCGCCGCGTCATCGCCCGAACGGATGCGTTCAAGTAGCTGCGTGACGTCTTGATCGGCGGGCTGGCTCATGGCGAATGGGTCGTGGAAGTCGGCGGACGTGAACGGCCGGGCTGCATCGAAGTTCACGCATTTTTGCTGCGATCAGTGCACTCGGCGGAGCTACAGATCGCGTCTGCCAATCCGGAAATCAGTTGTGGGCATCGAGCGACGCCAACTGGGGAATGCTAGGGAGACCCGGCAAGGTCAACGCCGAGAAATGAGTCCGATACCGCGCCGCTGTTGGGTGCAAACTCGGAGCGCCGCGATTGGATCGTGCTGGCTCCACAAGGCCTTGGACGCGAAGGTCACACGCGTGTTTCCGCAGAGGAACTCCGAGCATTGGTAGGCCGGCGCTTTATTTCGCAAATCCGCCATTCGCAAGCACGTAGGGGGAGGGATTGGCAGGCACCGGAGCACTGTTCACACCCTTGCGGTGACCTTGACGGCGAAGTACCCGCAGGCACGGCCCACTCCACAGCCGGGCTCATAAACGCAAAAAACCCCTTGATCTAGGGGTTCGTGCGTCGGTGCCTGAGAATCTGCGAGAATACGGAGTTGAATGCCGAGAGGCGGACTCGAACCGCCGACCTCCGGGTTATGAATCCAGCGCTCTAAACCAGCTGAGCTACCTCGGCGAACGGGCAAGTATACGCGGCACTTCTTGGGTTGAAAAGTGGGGTTTCGGTTTGGGGTGGGTTATGGTGGGGGCGGGGTGAGGAGAGCTGCTTCGGCGGAGAGGCCGGGGCCGAATGCCAAGAGGACGCTTGGGAGGCTGCTGGCGCCGCGGGACTTGAGGAGAGCATCGAGGACGAAGAAGACGGTGGCGGAGGACATGTTGCCGCGGGAGCTCAGGATGGCGGCGGATTCGGCCGCGGCCGAGTCGGGCAGTCCCAGACCTTCAAGGGCGGCGGCGATGATCTTGGGCCCACCGGGGTGGATGGCCCAGGAAGCGATGGCGGGCACGGCGAGGCCGACTCCAGCGAGCCACGGCTCGAGCCAGGGGCGCAGATGGGCTTTGATGTGCTCCGGGACCTTTGGGGCCAGAGTCATCTCGAAGCCGTGGTTGCCGATGCGCCAGGACATGAGGTCGGCGGAGTCGGGGAGGATGGCGGAGGCCGACGCGGAGATGGAAGCGGCGTGGACGGAGACGGGGCTGCGGCAGGAGATGATTGTCGCCGCGGCGCCGTCAGCGAAGAGGGAGTTGGCGATCGCCTGATCGGGTGCGGCGTCGTATTGGAAGTGCAGCGAGCAGAGCTCTACGCAGACGAGCAGGACGACCGCGCCGAGTTCGGCCTTGGCGAACGCTGCTGCGGTTCGGAGGCCTGCGATTCCGCCGTAGCAGCCCATGAACCCCAGATTGGTGCGTGAGGTGGTGGGAGAGAGGCCGAGTTCAGCCACGAGCTCGCAGTCAACGCCGGGCGCTGACATGCCGGTGCAAGAGACGACGATGAGGTGGGTGATGTCAGTGGGCGTGAGTTGGGCGCTGCTGAGCGCCTTGCGAACGGCTTGCGCGGCGAGCGGGCCGGCGCACTGTTCAAACGCTCGGAGCCGGTCGGCGGTGGTGGGGCCGGAGTTGCCGGTAGCTTCATCGAATAGCGGAACCGCGTCGGGGCGGAGCGGGGTGGGCGCGAGGAGCACGCTGCCTCGGGTGGTGACCTTTGAGTTTCTGTAGATTCGTTCAACGAAACGGGGATCGGAACCGATGGCGTTCGATCTGGCGACGGCGAACTTCGCGGCCGCGTCCTGGCCGATGGAGTGTGCGGGTTCCGCGAGGCCGATGGCATGGAGCCTGGGAGTGTTCACGCGACGGCTCCGTGGGGCTCCTGCTTGATTGAAGGCCAAGGGGCGCCGAAGCGATGTGAAATCGCCGCGGCGAGCCGAGGAAGGTGAGCCGCGCAGGAAGCGGCGAAGAGCGTCGCGGCGGGCGATCTCAGAAGCGCGGAAACAACTCTGCAGCGCCGGTGGCGAGGGGCAAGGAGGCGTTGAAGATTGTGAGTGAAGGCGCCGGACTCGTAGGTGCTTTCCAGGCACGCGAGCACGTGCGGAACGACGCAGACGGCGGACGCAAGCGCCCAGGAAATACCCTCGCCGGTGAATGGCTCCACATACCCCGCGGCGTCGCCGATGAAGAAGAGGCAGGGCGATTCAAGGCTGCGACGGTGGCGAGTGAGCGGCGGTGTGCCGCGGAAACGCGCGGCGTGCAACGCCGCCGGCACTCCGACGCCTGCGTGATCGAGAATGTCACAGACGGCGGCGCAGGCAGATCCGCAGCGTCGGACGAACTCTGGATCGATCGCGGCGGCGATGTCGATGTCGCCGGTTTCGAGCGTGACCGCGCCTACGTATCCGTTCCTCGTGCAGGCCATCGAGATTGTGTGCGCTGGTGAAAAGGACGCGTCAGCGGCGAGCAATGCACCCAAGCCGATGCGGGAGCCGGCAGCAAGCTCCGGCTGTTGATCTGTCGAGGCGTTCGATGCGAGGCCGGTGGCGCACAGGACAACTCGCGCGGCGACCTTGCGATCGCCGAGGTGAATGACCCGTCCCGCCGGTTCGGTGGGGCCGATGTTGGCGGAAGACCCTTGGATAAATGTCGCTCCGGCGTTTGACGCGGCTGTGGCGATGGCGAGATCAAGGGTGCCGCGAGAGAGTGCGGCGCCGGGTCGAAGCGAGATCTCCGCGGTTCGGCCGGAGGTGTGCAGGCGGAGTCGATTCAGCTGCGGCGCGGAGCGTGCAATGTGCGAGAGCCCGGCGTCGTCCAAGATGGTGAGCGCAGCTTCATTGAGGCAGCACCCGCAGACTTTGGCGCGAGGGAAGGTGGCCTTGTCGATGAGGAGTGTGCGAACGCCGCGGCGTGCGAGGAGCAGGGCGGCGAGAGCACCGGCGGGGCCGGCGCCGACGACGGCCACATCGCATGATTCCGGGAGATCGGTGGGAGCCGCGTCAGGCATCGGGCGGGCTCCAGGTCAGGAGCAGGCGGCATGGGAAGGTTCGCGTGACCCGAGCGTTGACCAGCCCGGCCTGCGATGCGAGAGCGGCCATTTCCGGGATGGAGAATGCCGCGCGGACGGAGAGCACCGCGTCGGTGTGCACGATTCGGCTCGTGGTGATGAGCCGGCTGGTGGTTGCGACGAGGGCGAGGTTGACGGGCGTGCGGTGCAGATCGCTCACGATGAGCAGTCGCCGCGTCGCTTGGCGAGCGGTGCTGAGCAGGCGGACGACGGCGGGATCATCGAGGTGGTGCGTGAACAGAGAAATGGTGATGATGTCGAAGCGATCGGGGATCTGGTCGCGGAGGGCGTCGAACGAGAACAGCCGGAGGGATTGGCCGCGGCGGGCGGCATTGGCGGCGGCGGCGGCACGCATCTCGGGGCGGATGTCGCACGCCGCGAGGTTGAGCGTGCAACCGCGGCGACGGGCGAGCCGTGCGACTTCCAGCGGCACGTCGGCGGAGCCCGTCGCGATGTCCAGCAGCGAGAGGGGATTATGGGTGCGGGCGACAGGCTCGATGGCTCGCCACAGAGTTCGCGCCGCGCCGCTGAAGGTGTTAAGCCGGGCGAGGCCTCGCAGGGCGAGGTGCGTCTGATCGGGCGCGAGGTCCGGGGCATCCATGAGTTCGTGCGAGAGAACTCGGGTTGGAAGCGGGGCGAGGAGCATGGATGGCCGCGACGGCGAGCAGGACGGATGAAGAACAGTATCAACGGCCGTGACAAAGTTCGGGCTGTGGCCGCGCTTACTGGGTTCGAGCCGGAACTCTCATTGGTTGCACGGCCCGCGATTATGGATTGGGGCGAGCGCTGTCGGGCTCGATGTTGAGTTGAAGCACCGCGTGGCCGTCGATCTCGAAGTACTCGACGGCCAGCGTGACGGGCTGGTCCTCTTCGACCTTGAAAATGCCCTGGTCGCGGGTGGGCCCGTGCCACGTCCAGTTCTCGATAACTGTGGTGGTGCCGGCCTTGGTCGTGGCCTTTACGCGGATTCCGTCGTCGGTGAGCGTTGTGATTTTCCAGACGCCCTTGGGCAGATTCATGGTGCTCACGGCGACAATGCCGAAGTGATCGGGACCGGGCGCTTTGTCGCGTACTTCGGCGAACTGGGGCATATCTCGCGGGCCGCGGCCGCCGAAGTTGAGATCGAGCGAAGGCAGTGTGACGGCGGCCTTGGGCACACGCTTGCGATCGGCGGTGTAGCCCTCGAAATCGGTGCGGGGATCCTTTGACCATGGGAAGGCGACGACTTCCCATGAGGCGGCGATGAGCACATCTTTGGCGGTGAAGTTGAGGTCCTTGGCCTTGAGTGAGAGTCTGTACGGCTGGACATCTGCGCCGCCCTTGGGGGTGACGGTGACGACCGTCGGACGGCCGGGGGCGGTCGGCGCCACGGCTTCGGCGGTCACGGAACAGGTCAGACCCAACCCCTCGGGCATGTTGCCGAAGACTTCGTACACGTGCTTGCCGCCCTCTCGCGAACGGGTGCGGACCATCGGCGATTCATGGTCCCAAGGCCCCCAAGGCCCCATGATGATCTGGTCGCGGCCGCGGAGCTGGGGCCTCGCGCCCACCGGGTGTTTCTCGCCTACCGCGTGGTTCTCCTCCTGATACACGGCATCGAACTTGCCCGTGGTGGTTGGCTCGATGCCGGGCTTCACATCAAACTCGGTCGCGCGGGGATCGGTGAGTTGCAGGGCATTTACGGTGTAGAGATTGTCCTTCACGTGTCCATCACCGGTGTCACGCAGGCGGATGACGACGAGCGGGGAGTTCCTCTCGCGGGGCGAAGTGAACGGGTGGTTCGGGTTGATCTCGAAGTGGTTCTGGGCGATGATGTTGCCGACCACCCCCCGGTGCATCCCGGCGACGCCCGGGAGCTTGAGGAGGTTGCCGTCATCGTCCCACCACAGGTGGACGGCGCACCGGTTGTTGATGAACGAGTTGGCGATGATTCGGTTGCCGCTGCCGTGCTCGATGTTCACTCCGCCGCACTCGAGGCCGTACGCCATACCGCCGTTATCGCTGAAGTTGTTCTCGGCGATGGTGGTGTCGTTGGAGTAGCCGCCCCAGACCCCGCAGATGGCGTTACCGACGATGCGGTTGTGGATGAAGCGGTTGCGGCGGCTGAACGTCATCTCGATGCCGTGCGCGGGGGCGTAGGAGAAGTCGTTCTCCATGAGCAGGTTGTCGTTGCAGCCGGCGTTTTCCGGCGCGACCGGAGTGCCGTCGGCGGGGGGGCGCTCGCCGATGGCCTCCTTGCCCGCGAAGCCAAAGAAGCAGTCGCCGCCATGGGTGGCGGAGTTCTCGAGGAAGGCGTTGCGGTGGCACTGCTCAAAGAACAGGAAACCTGCGGAATCCTGGCCCCGGTTGTAGACGCCCTCGCTGTGCCCTCGGACGCAGAAGTCCACGGCGTTGCGGGAGATGATGTTGCCGCAGGAACGCCACATCGCGATTCCCCAGCCGGAGAGGAAGGAGCAGTCGTTGTCGTAGATGCGAGAGTCGTTGACGCGGTCGAGGATGATGCCGTTCTGGCCGCGCCGGACCGTGACGTTTTTCACGGTGACGCCGGAGGATCTTTCGATGCACACCGCGGCACCGTGCTGGGTGCGCCACTCGTGCTTGTCGTTCTCGTGAGGGAAGAGCCAGTCCTGGCCGTCCTCGGCCGATGGCGTGGAGCGGAGGCGCTGGCGGTAGTTGTCGGCGAAGCCCGCGTTGTCGAGCGTGAGAGAATCGCAGTTCTGCGCGAGCAGCCCCACCTTGAAGCCGTTGACTCTCAGGTTCCGCAGCGTCACGCCGGGGGAATCGGTCACGGTGATGCCGACGCCGGTGAACTGGTCAGGATCGGTAGTCGTGGGGCCGCCCTGGAGGACAGAGCCGGGTTCAAACTCGACCGTGATGCCGCGGCCCTTGATCTGGATGACGCCGTTGTTGTCCGGATCGGCGATCAGGGCGCCGGGTTCGATGACGACTCGGCAAGAGTGATCGATGGCGGTGTTGTCTCGGGTGACTTTGACGACCGGAAGTTCGGCGGGCGCCTGAGCGAACCCGAACTGGGAGAGAAGTGCCCCGGCGATCACGGCGAGGACGCGAGATGAACTTTTGGTCCTGTGTGCGCCACCGCGACGAGTACAAGTTATAAGACGTATTGCGGACATGGGGCATGCTCCGGAAGGCAGGTAGCTATGGATAGGCCCTTCACGCCCCGGAGGCTGGTCTCTGGCGGCGTTTCGGCCGCAAAATGAGGGCGAAGATTGCAAATTCCTGAACGTCGGTTGGTGTTGCGAACGAGATCCGAATGCACGATGAACTTCTGGTCGAGTGTGCGCCGCGCGAGGATGAGTAGTTATAGGGCGTATCCCACATGTCGGAGTCAGGACGGTCGCGCGAGGTCAATAGGCGAGCAGCAGAAGTCCAAATCGGGAGCCAGCGGCGCGCGACCGGACGCATAAGTGGATGTACGCTTGGTCTTCGAGGCGGCAGGGTCGGTGATTGGTGAACGCCGCCATTTTGCGCACGGGTGCGGCCGAACGCGGTCGGATTTTCTGCATCGGCGGGGGTCCCCGCAGAGCCCGGCTGCCATCGGTGAGTAGGGGAGGCGTTCCCCTTGCTTCCGGCCGGCAGGACGCTACACTTTCCCCCCTTGCCCCGACCGAATTTGGTTGGGGTGTGTTGTCACTCACGGATCATTGACTCATGCCGACGATCAACCAGTTGGTTCGCAATCCGCGTCGCCCGTTGCCCACCAAGTCCAAGGTCAAGGACTTGGTTGAGTGCCCGCAGAAGCGCGGTGTCTGCCTCAACGTGCGCACCACGACCCCCAAGAAGCCGAACTCGGCTCTGCGGAAGATCGCCCGTGTGCGTCTTTCCAACGGCAAGGAAGTCACCGCCTACATCGGCGGCGAAGGCCACAATCTGCAGGAGCACAGCATCGTGCTCGTGCGTGGCGGCCGCGTGCGTGACCTTCCCGGTGTGCGGTACCACATCGTCCGCGGCTCGCTCGACTGCCTGGGCGTCGAGAACCGCAAGCAGGGCCGCAGCAAGTACGGCGCGAAGAAGGGCAAGTCTTAATCTCGTTTCCCGCGGGCGAGTCGCCGGCGGGGTTTCACAGGCAGTAATCGTCGGATCAGGCCCGCCCGGCCCCCGACGGTGAACAGTCAGGGGCCCGGCCCCGCAGCCACTCAGGAGTTCACATGGGCGCCAAGAGTTTCACCAAGGCCGATTTCCAGCTGCGTCCCGATCCGCGGTACAACGATCGCGTGGTCGCCCGGTTCATCAACTGCGTGATGCAGGACGGCAAGAAGGCCGTTGCGCAGCGCGCGGTGTACGACTGCTTTGACATCATCAACCTGAAGCTCAGCAAGGAAACCTCTCCCGAAGCGCCCAAGGAGGCGTTCGAGGTCTTCCAGCGGGCGATGGAGAACGTCAAGCCGTACGTTGAAGTCCGCAGCAAGCGCATCGGCGGCGCCAACTACCAGGTGCCCATGCAGGTCAACAAGAAACGTCAGCAGTCGCTGGCGTTCCGCTGGATCCTCGAGGCGGCCCGCGGCGAGAAGGGCCGGCCGATCGCCAGCCGCCTGGCCGACGAGCTGTACGCCGCGGCACGCGGCGAGGGCAAGGCGATGCAGACGCGTGACCAGACGCACCGCATGGCCGAAGCGAACCGCGCGTTCGCCCACTTCGCGAACTGATCCGCTCGCACGGGCGGACCGCTCTAAAAGTTCAGTCAAAAACACATCGCCGCACCCCTTGGTGCGGCGATGTCCTTTTTGGATTGCGAGGTCGGTGCGGTGGACCGCGTCGCATTTTCGCGGCGGCGGAACGTGCCATCAGCACGCGGCGTACATGAACTCCTCGCGCACGATCTTGCCGTCCTGCACGCTGTAGACACCGATCTCAACCATTTCGCTGCGGGCGCCGCTCGTGGTGTCTTCGATGTCCATGCGGAACTTGACGGCGAAGCCGGTGGCGCCGACGTATGGTCCATCGGCGCTGGCTCCGTGGATCTTGTGCGTGCTGTTCCACCATGCGTTCTTGGCGTCGACCGCTTTGCGGCCGTGCCAGGCGCTGCTCACACCCAGACCCTCGGTGCTGACGATGTCCTTGCTCCAGAGATCGTCGTTGATTTCGAACTTGCCGTTGTTGAAATCGCGAACGAGGCGTGTGCCGATCTCCAGCGGCGCGGCGCCCTTGCCGGTGGTGACGGGGCGGGGATCGCTGGACGCGGCGGCAGGCTTCTTGGCTGACGACTTCGAAGGCGCGGGCTTTCTGATGGGCTTCTTCGAGGCGGGCTTCCTGGCGGGGGACTTCTTCGGGGTTTTCTTGGTGGGCTTCTTTGCCATGCGTGACCTCCGGGTGATTCGCGGGGTGTGGTAGTGGAAGATGGAATGACCGAACCGGCGGAGTGTATGGAAGTAACGTTCGCACCGGCACGCCGGGGTGCGAGTGGTATCCTTGCTCATGCTTGAGTTGATCGCCTCGTGCGTGATGTGCCTGGTGGAGCCGCCTCTGACGGTGGCCGAGTCGAGCGGCTGGAAGGCCACCTCGCGGTATGAGGATGTGGTCAAGATGGTGGATGCGCTCGCGTCGGCGACGGCGAACGTGCGGCGCATATCGCTGGGCAAGACGAGCGAGGGGCGGGACATCCCGGTCCTGGTGTACGCCGATCCGCCTGTGGCGACGGCGCAGGACGCGGCGAACGCGAAGGAAGCGGGGAAACTCGTGGTGCTCGCGATCGGGAACATCCACGCGGGCGAGGTGGACGGCAAGGAGGCGCTGCTGATGCTCGCCAGGTCGATCGGCGATGGGGAGCATCCCGACTGGCTCAAGAAAGCGGTGATCGCGATTGCGCCGATCTACAACGCCGACGGTAACGAACGGTTCTCAAAGACGAGCCGGCCGGGGCAGGTGGGGCCGGAAGAGGGGCAGGGGCAGCGTGAGAATGGGCAGGGCTTTGACCTCAACCGGGACTTCATCAAGGTGGAGTGCCCGGAAACGCAGGGGCTGGTGCGATTCATGGCAGAGTGGGATCCGCACCTGTTCATCGACACCCACACGACAGACGGCAGCTTTCACCAGTATCACATGACGTATTGCGGTCCCAAGGCGCCGCCCGGATCGGCGCTGGTTGCGGAGTTCACCCGGACGCAGTTGTTTCCGGAGGTGTCGCATCGGTTCGGGCTTGCAACCGGATGGAAGTCGTTCTTTTACGGCAACTTCGAGGATGAGTTCGAGCGTGCGCCAGAGACGCCGCGGAGCCATACACGGTGGGAAACGTTTCCGGCAGAGGGCCGGTACGGCACCACGTACGTGGGCTTGCGAAACCGGATGTCGGTATTGACGGAGAGTTACTCGTACGCCTCGTACAAGGATCGGGTGATTGCGACCAACGAGTTCGTGAAGGCGGTGCTGGATGTGGCGACCGGCGACAAGGACCAGATCCGGGAGATTCTGCGCGTGGCGGATGAGCAGACGATCCGCGCGGGGGAGTCGCCCCGGGATGGGGACACCGTTGCGCTGCGGACGAAGATGGTGTCGTCGGGAACGGTGACGATCCCGGGCTTCGTTGAACGAATCGAGAATGGGCGGAGCATCCCCACCGGAGAGCGAGCGCAGTTCGTATGCGAACATTTCGACCGGTTTGAGTCGACCCTGAGCGTGCCGCGGCCGTGGGGGTACTACTTGCCGAAGGAGTGCGATGCAATCAAAGACGTGCTGGTGAGGCACGGGATCGCCGTCGAGTCGGTGGACACAGACTTTGACGCGGCGACGCAGGGGTACGTGATCAGTTCATCGAAGCAGGCGAGTCGGCGATTCCAGGGGCACGTGCTGGTGACGATCGACGCTTCGATCGAGCAGACCAAGACGGCGAAGTGCAGCGCCGGGGGCTGGGTGGTGAAGACCGGTCAGAGATTGGGGACGTTGGTGGTGTACCTACTGGAGCCCGGGAGCGAGGATGGAGTAGGCACGTGGAACTACTACGACCCCTGGCTCAAGGATGGGGCGAAGTTCCCGGTGTTGCGCATCGCGACCGCGCTCGAACGCAAGAAAAACGCGGACGGGCCGTAGTGGAATGGTGATGCGGCGGCCACGGGGTGGTGCGGCGCAGGGCTCTCAACCAGGAGGCGGGTGATGTCGTATCGGTGTGTTCTGGCATTTCTGGTGGGATGGTTGGCGGCCTTGGCACCGGCCCCGGCGCAGGTGGCGCAGGAGGCCGGGCCGCTGGTGGCACCCGTGATGCGGTCGGAAATGGACCGGTACGCGGCGATGCTGGGGCTGGATGCCGGGCAGAAGGCATCGTTGCTGGAGCTGTTTCGTGGATATCGCGTAGCGCTGCGGGACGCCCAGAAACAGGGGAACGAGGCTGTTGAACGTGCGAACAAGGCCGACGGAAAGGACAGAAGCCAGGCAAAGTGGGATGCGGTGACGGCATATGTTGCGAAGGCCGAGACGCTGGAGAAGTCGCTGTTCGAAGACGCCGCGGCGCTGGCGGGTCCGGCAAAGAGCGCCGAGTTTCAACGAGTTGAGCGGGCCCGGGTTCGAGAGGTGGGGCTGAAGTTCTCGTTCGCGGCGGGGGAGCGGTTGGATCTGGTCAGGATCTGCGAAGAGATCGGCGTGCGCCGCACGCCGGAACTGGGCGAGGTGCTGGACGAGTACGAGCAGAGGCTGGATCGGGCGATCGCCGACAAGCGCCGCGTGTTCAAGGAGATATTCAAAAAGGTGGGTGAGGCGGAGGTCAAGGGGGATTCTCCGGATCACGAGGTGCTGGACTCATTCCTCAAGTCGGTTGCGGAGAAGTCCTACGTGATCCGCGATGTGAACCGCGAAACCACGCGCCGAGTGGAAGGGTTCATGTCCGACTCGGATCGCGAGAAGTTCGGCCGGCTGGTGCTGCAAAGGAGTTTTCCGCGCGTGTACGGCGTTGGCCCTGTGGAAAAAATGCTCGCCGCGGCGATGAAACTGGATTCGCTCTCGGCCGAGCAGCGCAAGGAACTGGAGTCGTTCGGCGAGGCGTATGCCCGCGACGCGGTGGGTGTGAACAAGCGGCTAGCGGACGCGGTGGAGGCCAAGCAGCGGACCGTGGCGGAGAAGGGGGAGGCGGCGCTGATGACGATGGACCGTGAAGACGTGCAGGACCCGCTGACAATGGCCCGGGCGGAGCGGACCAAGCTGGACGCGGGATGGAAAGAGCGAATTTCCAAGACGCTGAACGAAAGTCAGCAGAAAGATATCGCGAAGGCGGCGGTGAATGAGCAAGAAGGCCGGGGCAGCCCGATCGAGGACATTCTGTTCGATTTCGAGACTGATATCCGTGGCCTTGAAGACGCCGATGGCGGTGAGGACTGAGATCGCCGCTCGGGCAAGTCGGTGCTCCGCGGGTTGTGGGTGGTACACTCTGCCCCTCACCTTCGGAGATGTCATGATTCAGCGAACTCCTCGTTTCTTCATCCTGATGCTGGTTCTTTCGGCCGGGGCCGGCGCGGCCCTCGCGCAGTCGGCGCCACAGGAGGCTGCGCAGACCGCCGCGTCGACACCTGAAAAGGATGCGGTGAAACAGGCTGAGCCGGCGGCGACCGCGCCCGCAGAAGGGCGAAAGGCTCGTGCTTCGTTCGACGTGTACGGAGATTACACGTTTTCGTCGGACTTTAGCGACAGCAACGGCGACGTCTCGGTGTGGCGGGCGGGCGCCTCGTTGGACATGCTGTTCCCGGTGGGGGAACGGTCGGATTTTGGCGCTTCGCTGCGGGGCGAGCGGTGGGGGTTCAACTTTGATAATGCGACGGGCTTCGCCGCGGATGGGGAGCCCTGGACGGACATCAACGACTTTGCGATGCTGCTGAGCTTCAAGCACCAATGCACTGACAGATGGTCGGCGTCGGTGGGAGGCGGATTGGAATCGGCGTTCGCGGACGGCGCGAACTTCGGCGATTCGCTTTCGGGCGGCGGCTTCGTCGCTGCGTCGTACAAGTTCTCCGACACGTTCACGGCTGGGTTGGGCGTTTCGGTGCGGACCCGACTGGAAGACAACGTGTCGGTCTTCCCGGTGCTGCTGCTTGATTGGAAGATCAGCGACAAGTGGAGCCTTGGGACCTCGCCGAGCATCGGGCGGCGTTTATTCTCACTCTCGTACAAGCCGTGCGAATCGGCGACGATCTCCTTCGGCGGCGGCGTTGAGTTTCTGGATTTCAGGCTCGACAGCGACGCGGCCACGAGCGAGGGCGTCGGGCGGTACCGCCGCATCCCGGTGGGCGTTGAGGTGGCGTGGAAGATCTCCGACCAGGTGACTCTGGGCGTGTACGGCGGCGCTCAGGTGTGGCAGGAGTACACGCTCGACGACCGCGAGGGGAACCGGGTGTTCCAGGATGACGCCGGGGTCGCGCCGTTCGCCGGCGCTTCGCTCGAATGGCGTTTCTAACGCGAGAGGCCTTTCACCCGGCGCTTACGCCGCTTACCGCTCTTTGGTCGCGTCGGCGGGGCGGACGGGTGCGGGGCCGGTGGCGAACGGGGCCGCGGGAACGAGCTTTGCTGACTTGACGAGCACGGGCTTGAGGGGCTTTTGGGTCTTGGGATCGGTTTCGACCTTGGACAGACCGGTGATCACTTCGGCGCCGCGGACGGCCTCGCCGAAGGAGGTGTACTTGCCGTCCAGACGCTGGGTGCCTTCGCGTGACAGACAGATGAAGACCTGGCTGCCGTTGGTGTCGGGATCGTCGTCACGGGCCATGCTGAGCACGCCGAAGTCGTGGGCGAGCGTGCTGGGCTCGAGCGCAATCGAGTAGCCTGGCGTGCCGTCGCCGCTCGCGGTGGGGTCGCCGAACTGGATGACGAAGGGCGCGCCGGTGGGGGTCTTGGGGACGATCCGGTGGATGTTGATGTCTGTGTAAAAGCCGCCCTTGACCAGTTCCAGAAGGTTCCACACGGTGTTGGGCGCCTGGTCCGGCCGCATGCGAAACTCGATGTCGCCCAGTTCGGTTGAGAAGACGACGTTCTGGTCGACCCAGGCGCGAAAGCCGGCAAAGGCCTGCGGGGGATTGGTGTAGATAATCTCAGCACCGCTGCGGGGATCGAAGTTGGCCTTGTTGGTGGTGGGGTCGATGAACCAAGCCTGGCGCGATTCGTGGTTGAAAATCACGGCCTTGCGCGGCACGCTCATGGGCTGAAGGACGACGGCCGGCCCGACCTTGGTGTCACCCACCGTGAGCTGGGCGTAGAGCACTCGTGGGGGCTGAGTCCAGAGCGATGGGAACAAGGCGGCAAAGTCCGCGCCGCCTTTGACCACATGCGCGGTGGCGATTGGCGTTCCCTCTCCCCATACGAACAGGTCGATGCGGGCCTCGCCTTCCGCGGCCTTGGGCACGGCGATCGTGACCGGCATGGGACGGTTCACGCCGAAGTAGGCGCGGTCGGGCGAGAGCTGCGCCAGCGCCAGGGAGGTGCCGAGCGAGATGAAGAGAGTTGGGAGCAGGATTCGCGAAATCATGGCGCGGATGCTATTCGCGTGACGGGCGTCAAGTTCGGTGTGACGGGCGCGAAAAAAACACGCCTTGCGGGCGTGCGTTGGAATCGTCGTGAGAATGGGATTCAGTTCCGCTCGGCGTTGGCGGACTGATCGAAAGCCTGCCAAGCGTCGATGACGACCTCAGGGCTGGCCTCGTTCTTGGTGATCGGCAGGCGATCAGCAAAGTTGCCGGTGGGGTCGTTAAACCAGTGGACGGTGAGGTCGGCTCGAAAGAAGTTTACGCCCACCTGATGGTTGCAATCAGAGCGCACACGCATGCCGTCGGCGATGAGTGAAGACTGTGCGGGGTCGATGGCCCACAGATTGTTAGTGGTGCGGGCGCCCACGCCGATGCTGGAAGGCCCTTCGCCACGGAAGTGGTAGTTGCAGACGATCTCGCCGGGCAGACCGTTCCAGCTGGTGGCGTACGCGGAATACGGGTTATCGCCGCGGTGAGACGGGCAGTAGAAGACTTTTGCAGCGGGGATGTATTCGTTGGAGTAGAGGACGCCCAAGCCGTCCCAAGGCGCCAAATCTGGCCGACTGTCTTCATCGCCCACCCGCAACATGAGCATCTTGTCGGGGCGCGCCACGGCCCGCGACATCAAGCCGGTGCTGATGAAGCGGCTGCTGGGCAGTTGCCCGTCGTGATCGTTGGCGTACATGACCAAACCCAGCCCGATCTGGCGGACGTTCGACTGACACACCACGCGGCGGGCGGTTTCGTTGACAGATGCCAAACTGGGGAGGAGGAGACCGATCAACACCGCGATAACGGCGATGCTGACCATGAGGTCGATCATCGTAAACGCTGCATAGCCCAAACCGGCACGGGATAACCCGCGAGCCTTGTTCGGCGACTGGTATGTGCGACCGCTGATGACCACTCGTACACCCCTTCGAGGGCTGGAAAGGACGCTACACCATACAGAGCGTACCCGAAGTGTTTCCGGGATACAAGTCTTTTCTTTCAGTTTTCGTGTAGGGTTTGTGCCTCAGTTTGCAGGTTTGTAGTTTGCTAGGTTTCCGGGCATCAATCGCCAGTTGTCCTTTCGATGTCCAATGCGAAATTCGGGTTGGCTTTCGGTAACGATTCAGTATCTCGGCCTCAATAAACCAGATTGAAGGGAGGCGTTGATCGTGGAAAGACTGGCGATTTTGGCATCCCCGTCGTGTGGACGGGCGTATAGAAGGTCGTGTGGGTCCGGACCCTCTCCTGAGATTTGCGGCCGCGAGTCGTTCTCGCGTCAGCGGTTTCTTCAACGGGTTCGGGAAGGATATCTGAAAGGTGCGCGACCCGATGGGGGCAAGGCCAGGCCAGCCCGAAGGATCAGATCGCGGCGACTTCGCGCTCATGCAGCGCGTGGCGTCGGGTGATGAATCCGCCGTCGCTGAGTTGTACGACCGGTTCGGTTCACTCGTGTTCCGGATGGCGTACCAGGCGATGCCGACTCGGATGGAAGCGGAGGACGCGGTTCAGGAAGTTTTCGTCAGGCTCTGGAGAACCGCCGGTCGATATGACGAATCACGTGCCGCCCTGGTCACGTGGGTCATGCTCATCGCCAGGAGGCACCTGGTGGACAAGCTCAGGCGGACAAAGGCCCGCCTGCGAACATCCTCGATCGAACAGCCCGCGGCGGCGGTGGTGCCGGCCCCGGACGAGGCCGATTCGGGGTTGGATGTCCAGGAGAAGCTCAAGTACCTGATGGGCAAGATCGAGCAGTTGCCCGAGTTGCAGAAGACTGTGGTGACGAGAGCGTACTTGGGTGGTCAGACGTTGCGGCAGATCGGCGAAGAGCTGAACACGCCGCTTGGAACTGTCAAGTCGGCGCTGAGCAGGGCGCTGGTGCGGTTGCGAGAGAGAAGTGGCGAGGAGTTGGTTTTATGACGTTGCAAGGCTTGCTTGAAAATGCACATCTCGACGCGCTCGGCCTGCTCGAAGAACGCGAACTGGCGGAGTTCAACGCCGCGTTCGCGGCCGCATCTCCCGCAGTGCAGGCGCACGTGCGCTCCGAGCAGGCGAGATGGGCCAATCTGGACTTTCTGCTCCCGCGGGTAGAGCCGCCGGAATACCTGCGTGCACGGGTCGTCGCGGCGGTTCAGGCCGCGATGCTCGAGACCGAGGCGGGCTCCGAGTCTTCCGAGATCGTCATGCGGCCAAGCGCCAGGGTGTCGCGGGGTTGGCGTACGTCTTCGATGGGACTGATCGGCGTGTGCGTCGTTCTGGGCGCGGCCTTCCTCTCGGTGATGGGACAGAACGAAGAAATGCGCCGCAATATGGTGACGCCCGATGTGCAGCGCGAGGTATTCTCCGCGCTGGGCGGGGACGAGATGAACGACATGTTCTTCTCGCCCGCGACCAGGCGAGTTGCGTTCACACCGATGGAACCGGGCTTCAGGGGTCAGGGGTCGGTGCTCGTCAACTTTGATTGGAAGGAAGCACGCATCGTCTTCCGCGATCTGCCGGAGCGGTCCGGCCAGACCTACCGAATCGCGATGGTCGACGATTCGGGCAAGGTCGGTCAGCAGGTAGCCGAGGTTCCCGCGGCAGGGTCTCGCGGCCTGCGTTTTCTAAATCTCTCGGCCAAGAGCCTGCACGCAGGCGCGCGGATCGCGCTGGTCGCCGCGGTGAACGGCGCCGAGGCATCCACCGGCACGATTCTGATGGTCGCGCGGGTCTGATTGATATCCAGTTCCTTCGGCCCTCTCTATTCACGACGCCGGCGGCGACCCACACCCGCGGCCCGCATCGTGTCACGCACGAACCGCTGTCCGATTTTGGGCGGCGGTTTTTTGTTGAGGAAGGGCCTGGTTCACTGGTCCGGACGAACCCAACGCTTCTCGTCCAGGATGCCCTCGATTTCGGTGTCCTGCTCGAATGCGGTCTTGGCGCCGGCCAGGCGTTTCCAGACAAAGATCGTGCAGACGAGTGCGAGCAGGGAAGCGCCGGCAAACATGGCCAACGCGTACATGGTCCGGACTTTATCGATCGGTTCCGCTCCGGCCATTGCGGTTTGAGCGGCGACCGAGGCGCCCCCGTCGACGCGGCGGCCGTTGCCCGAGTTGGCGTACGAGAGCAGCCCGGCCGTGAGTGTTTCGAGTGTGCGGGCGGTGGGCTCGGCTCCCTTGCCCTTGAGGCGGATGCGAAGCTCACCATCGGCGTTGGATTCGGTCGTCACGCGGGTGGTGACCAGCTCTGTGACGGCGGCGGGAGTGGACAGTGTCGGGTCGCCCTGCCTGCGGAAGCGCTCGGCGGCCGCTTCGTGGAAGCGAGGATCGGCGAGCGTTTCTTCGTGGAACTTCTGCCACTCATGCAACTCGGCTTCCGAGAGCTCGCGATCGCGGCCCTCGGCTTTGACCACGGACGTGGCCTCAAAGGTGGCCGGAGCGATCTCGCGAGAGACCGCCCAACTCATGCCGCCCAGCAGACCCAGGATGGTCACGGCGCATAGAACGAACACGGCGGCGCGGGAGACAGCCTTGTTGCTGGCGAGGCGGCGCTCCTGCTCGAGGACTTTGTTTCTGGCCGCGGCGAGCTCGGCGCGCTGGGAGAGGATCTGGTCGGTCTGCTCGTAGCGACGCTTCACGGCTTCGCCAGCTTTGCGCACCTTGATGGCCTGCTTGCGAACCAGGTCGCGGTAGACACGCAGCCGCTTGCGGCGGCGCTCGAGCGATGCGAAGGCCGGAGGCGAGACGCCGCCCTCGGCGCGGGCCTTTCGCAGCAGTTCTTCCGCACGCGTCGCGCGTGTCGCGGCCTGATCACGCTCGCTCAGCGCGGCCTGGGCTTCCTGCCGGGCGGACTGGCGGGCCTCGATCTCGGCCTTGAGCCTGGCCTTGAGCCCCTCGATAACGCTGACGAGCTCGGCGTCGCTGTCGCTCGCAGCGGGTTGCGGGGAGGATGCGGGGGAGCGTTCGGCCCCGGCCTCGAGCTCGAGCAGCCAGAGGGCCTCGTACTCGCGGGAGAGTTCGAGAAGTGATTCCGCGGCGTTTTTCTGCTCGGCGAGGGCTTCACGCGCCAGCCGCTCTCGCTCGTTGGCGTCCGCGAGTTGAGCGGCGAGCTTCTGCGTGTCGGCGGACTGACCGGCCGCGGCCTCGGCCGCCAGACGCTGGGCCTGCTGCGAACGGGCCTGCAGTTCGCGTGCCTGATCGGCGATGCGTTGCTGCTGCTCGGTGAGTTCGCGTTCGAGCGTTTCGAGGGCGAGGCGGTCCGCGGCGAGGGCATCGGTGCGAACCGCCAGATCGTGCTGCTGGTCCGCGAACAGGGCACGGTCGCGTTCGAGCGCGGCGGCTTGCTCGACGGTAGCGCGACGCGACTCGGCGATCGCCGCGGCCTCTTCTTTGAGCTGTTGCTGACGCTGATTAATCTCGGCGATGCGTTTGGAGAGAGATTGCTCGGCCTCGCGGATCTTGCGTGCCGAATCCTCCGCCGCGGCGGCCTTGCGTTCTCGCTCGGCGAGCGTCGCGGCTGTCGCGTTCAGTGAGGCGTCGCGCGATGCCAGTTCGGTTTCCCGGCGTTGAGACTCCTCGGCCGCCGCGGCTTCACGCTGTTTCAACTGCAGGGTGAGCGCGTTGGCCTGCTCCATCGCTTCGAGCGCGGCGGCCTCCTGCAACTTGACTTTGTCGGCCTGATCCCGAAGGTGGCGTTCACGCTCGGCCAGCTCTTCGGCCTGGCGTGCGGCGTTCTGCTCTCGCTGGGTAATCTCGGCCTGACGCGTGCTCAGTTCGGCCTCGAGCGTCTGGCATTGGGCGTACAGCGCCTTGAAGGACGCCATGCGCGTCTCGATCTCTGAAAAGGCCGAGAGCATGTCAGGCGCGGCCTGCGGCGTGGGGGCCGCCGGCTTCGCGTTGTTTGAAGATTCTGGGCCCGAGGGCACGGTCATGCTCACCGCTCCGAGAACGCAAGCGCAATGGCAAGACCCGCGGGGTGCGGGCCGCCGCGGTGTTGATCGGCGTTCGGAGGCTGCTTCTATAGACAGCGCGAGGTGTTTGCAGGCGTCAACGCCTTTTCTCGCACACCCGTCCCGGGCGGAGTTTTTGGGTTATCGTCCGAGCGCCTTGCCGTACTCGCCGGGCTCGAAGAAGTGCGTCGCTCCCATATCGATCGTGAACGACGCGACGGCTCCCGCGGCCAGCCGCGCGTGGGCCTGGATGCGGGCGACGATGTGGGAGTGCTTGGGCGTGGAGCAGTAGACGTCCATCGCGTCGCCCAGCGGTTCGATCACCCGAACGGGCAGACGCCAGGCCTGCGGGGAATCCGCCGCCTCGTGGAGCATCTGGGGGCGGACGCCCATCACCACCGGCTTGCCGGCGTACGGCTCGAGAGATCGGGCGCGATCATCGGGGACCCGTGCGCGACACGGACGTCCCTGCGCGTCGTTGGATCCTTCGACGAACCACAGTCCCTCGCTGTCGCGTGAGAACTGCCCATCGAAGAAGTTCATGGGGGGGGTGCCGACGAATCCGGCGACAAACCTGTTCGCGGGCGTCCGGTACACCTCCAGCGGCGGCCCGGCCTGTTGGATCGTGCCCTTGCTCATCACCACGATCCGGTCTCCCAAGGTCATCGCCTCCTCCTGGTCGTGGGTGACGTAGATGGTCGTGGTCTTGAGGCGCAGGTGCAGCGCCTTGAGTTCCGCGCGTGTCGTCACGCGGAGCTTGGCGTCGAGGTTCGAGAGGGGCTCATCGAACAGGAAGGCCTTGGGTTCACGCACGATGGCGCGGCCCACGGCCACACGCTGGCGCTGCCCGCCCGAGAGGGCCTTGGGCTTGCGATCGAGCAACTCCTCGATGCCCAGCGTGCGTGCCGCTTCATGCACGCGGCGTTCGATCTCGGCCTTGGGGACCTTCCGCAGCGAGAGCGCGAAGGCCATGTTTTTGTACACCGTCATGTGGGGGTACAGCGCGTAGTTCTGGAACACCATCGCGATGTCCCGGTCCTTGGGGTGCACATCGTTGACTATCCGCCCGCCGATCGAGATGTTGCCCGAGGTGACTTCCTCCAGTCCCGCGATCATCCGCAGAGTGGTCGATTTCCCGCAGCCCGATGGTCCGACCAGCACAAGGAACTCCCCGTCCCGGATGTCGAGACTGAGGTCTTTGACTGCCTCGAAACCGCTGGGGTATGCCTTGCGTACGTTGGAGAGTGTGACCTGAGCCATTGGTGCATCAGGGTACCAACTAGTCTGGCGTTCTGCCAAGTAGGGCCGGAGGGGAGAAATCCGACCCAACCCGACAGCGCCGAGCCGCACTCGCGGCGGCGTAATCCGCACAACCGGCACGTTTCAACGCCGAATGGGATTTGCGATGCCGCGAAACACCAGCGGAAGCCCGCAGCCTCCGATGGTTGTCCCGTGCAAGGAGGCACATTCGTTATGGGTCCATCAGAGAAAACATTCAACCAAGTCAAGAACATCCTCGGCAAGCTGGATCGCTCGATCGATCAGCTTCGGCAGAAGCGGACCACACCCGCTCCGCCGATGCACCAGACGGTGGGTGAAACCAGCCGGCCGATCCCGATTCCTCAGCCGGCACAGCCGCCGCGTTCCAACAGCGCGTTCGGCCGGGCGACACCGATTCCCCCGGTTTGATAATCGGCGGCGGCATGCGCCGCAGCGACCACGCCTCTCGTTCATCCCCCGCGTTTCACGCGGGCCGATGCCGGCGGGCGGTCGTGCGGGCGCGGTGCAAACTCGTCGGTGCAGTGCTATTGAGGGTTCACGCGCGTTCCGCCGCACGCACTGTTGCCGTCCTCTGAGGGCCGCGGCGTTGCGTCAAGGCTTCGCGTCGGTGGCAGTAAGAACCTGATCAGGCGGAAAGTGCCAAGGAGTACGCGCGTACCCTCCCGGCACTGTCCAATGCCCGATCACACCGCCACGTCGATTCTCCGTTTCAACTGCCTGGCGATCGAAGACGCGCTCGCCGTGTCCGCGTCGCCGGGCTCGCTGCTCATCGAAATTTCCGATGACTCGCCGATCGCGATCCGCGATCACGCGGCGATCCACGCCAAGACCAAAGTACTCGCCGCCGGGCCCACCTCGATGGTCGATCGCCATGCCGCCGCGGCGGGTGCACGGGTGGTCAATCTGCCCAACTCGGTGCTGATCCCCGGCCTTGTCAACGCGCACACGCATCTTGACCTCACGCACATCGGTCCCAGGCCGTACGACCCCGCCCGCGGATTCGTGGGGTTTGTAGACGTTGTGCGCGCCGGACGCAGGCAGGACGACGAATCGATCGCCGCGGCGGTGCGGATGGGAGTCGAACTAGCGCTTGCCGGGGGCGTCGTGGCGGTGGGGGATATCGCCGGTTCCGCCGCGGGGGTGCCCCGACTGGCTCCCTACGAGGAATTGCTGCGGTCGCCGCTGTGGGGCGTCAGTTATCTGGAGTACTTCGCGATCGGCAAGGGGGAAGAGGCCGGCACCCGGGGCATGGCAGAGGCAGTTGAAGAGGGCGTCCGCTTCGCGGCGTCGCGCGGCGCGGGCTCTCGGATGCGGTTCGGTGTGCAGCCGCACGCTCCGTACTCCGTGTCGCGCCGGGCGTACATGAAGGGCGTGGAACTGGCCCAACGCTACGGCTTGCCGCTCTCCACCCACCTCTCCGAGTCGCCGTCAGAAGTCGAGTTCGTGGCCCGGGGCACCGGCCCGCAGAGAGACCTGCTGACGAAACTGGGCGTGTGGGACGATGCGATCGTGAGCGACGTGGGGCAGGAGAAGTCGCCGGTCGAGCACCTGTCCCCCGTGCTGAACTACGGCGACTTCACGGCGGCTCACGTGAACTACGCGACGGACCGGGACATCTTTGAACTCGCGGGTTCACGGACGGGGGTCGTATTTTGCCCGCGATGCGCATCGTACTTTGAAGCGGCCGAAAAGTTCGGACCGCACCGGTACCTGGACATGATGTTCTGCGGCGTGCATGTCGGCATGGGCACCGACTCGATCGTGAATCTGCCGCCCACACGCGACCCCGAGACCGGCTCCACGACCGCATCAATGTCGATTCTGGAGGAAATGCGGCTGCTCTACAGACGGGACGCAATCAGGGCGATCACCCTACTGGGGATGGCGACCATGGACGGGGCGACGGTGCTGGGGCTGGATCCCCTGTCTTTCACGTTCAAACGAGGGGCGCACATCGCCGGGATCGTGGCGGTGGCGGTGCAGAAGCCCGAAGGCGGGCAGGCACTGGACCTTCCGCTGGACCGTATCATGATGGGGAACCAACGCCCCGAACTGCTGTTGATCGGGAAATAGCCCGATCCGGCGGAAAAATGGATGTTGGCTGTACTCCGGCGGATGTCCCGCTGCGAAGAGAAGTACGCAACTGGGGTCATCAGCAGCACCTTGCCGGAAGGCCGAAGATACAGCATGAGCGCCAAGTGGAGAGAATCTCAAGCCTGGGACCAAGCCAACCTGAAAGGGCCGCTCCTGTGGCCCGTGCGGGTGCTGTTGCATGTGTTCAGCACCATCACGCTCGCGGTGGTGCTCCTGCTGCTGGTCGTGCTATACGGGATCTCGGCCAGCGTGCCGGTCGGGCTGCTGGCCCTGGTGCCCACGGTGCTGCTCTACGGGCTCACGCTGCTGGGCGTCGTCGCGGCCGTCGCGGCGGTCCCGATGTGGTTGGCGGTGAAGGCCAACCGGTCACGCCGCAGCCCGGTGCTCTTCATCGCAACGTTTGTCGCGGGGCTGAGCCTCATCGCCTTTGGCGCCTGGCTCTGGTGGGCGTTCGTGTGGCCGGTCCTGCAATACGACCCGGCGACCGGAAAGGGATTCCGACTCTTCGCGGCGTTCGTCAAGGAGTACGGCGCGGTGACCGTTCGCCGGCTGCCGGGAATGGAGATGTCGGAACTGGAGTATTACTCGTGGTGGCCGCTGCGAGTGATCCTGCTGCTGTTCGTGGTGAACATGGTCGTTTCGACGATCCGGCGGATTGAGTTCACCTTCAAGAACCTGGGCGTGCTGACCGTGCACACGGGCATCGTGACAATCGCACTGGGCAGCGTGTATTACAGCGGCCTCAAGCGTGAGGGCGACACCATCCTGTTCGCGGGCCGCGTCGATCCGACGACCGGCAAGCCCACGATCGGTCCGCCTCAGGACCGCTTCTTCGACAATACGCGCGTCGCTCTGTACGTGGGCCCCGGCGGCGGAGTGTGGGACTACTGCCCGCTCACCGGCGTGCCCCGGTACAACAACTACAACCTGGGGGCTTTCTCGGGCGAGTCCGCGTGGGATGTGAGCGGGCGCGAGGAGCCGTGGGCGGTTCCCAGCCGCGGTGCGTTGAACATCGCGTGCAAGCCGGTGCTCGGAGGGGTCGTCGATCCGGACATTTCGATACGCGTGGTGGGCTATTGCTTCTTCGCGGACCCGGTCATCGATTGGAAGCGACTGCCGCCGTTGTCGTCGGGTCAGAACATGCCGCTACGCCTGGTGTACATGCACAGCAGCATCCCGGACGACAAGGGGCAGGTGTCGGACAAGCCTGTGTTCGCGTTCACGCTTCCGCCGTTGTTGCCCAAAGAGCGCATCGCCGAGAGCCGCGGCGCCGTCTCGCTGGAGTACACGCTCGGCGCCGCCGGCGGTATGAGCGACGAACGTTGGCGGGACTTGTCCGAGGCGGTGCCCCCGGGCACGCTGCACGCGTTGGTGGTGGAGGTCCCGGCCAAGAACTTCCGGGCCGTGTTCCCTGCGTCGGCGGGAGCGAGCATCTCCGTCGGCGATACCGGGTACGCCATCTCAGTGAAGGAGCTCAAGGAAGAACCTCCGTTCCCGATCATTACCAAGGGGTACGAGAACGCGCAGAGCAGTATGGCGGTGGTGCAGGTGACTCCTCCGGGCGGCGAAGCGTTCGACCGGTGGGTGTATCACAGGTTTCCGCAGATCAGCCAGGACATGCTCAAGGAACTCAACGCTCGCGGCATGCCCAAGCGGCGCGACGCGGACCCCGCGATCCGCATCTCGTTGATCGAGTCGGACCAACTCAACGTTTACATGGACGAGCCAACCCCGGGGCACACTCGGGCGATCGTGAGGCAGAAAGCGGGCGCCGTTCGAGTGATCGATCCCGTGCCCGCCGACGGCTGGATTGACCTGGGGATCAAGGCCGTGTCGCTGCGCATCGGCGAGCGATGGGAGAACGCGGCCCAGGTGCAGCGGCCGGTCCCGGCCGACGAACAGGCAATCCGGCGCGACAAAGAAGCGGTCGGCACGCACGACAAGGCGATGCTGGGGGTAGAGGTGTCGTCGAGCAAAGGCGGCGAGCCCCAGATTGCATGGTTGCCGTTCTCCAAGTACTTCGGCATGGGCGCGGACTCAGAGCGTGACGTGATGCTTCCGGATGGACGCACCCTGGTGCTCGCGTTCGGCAGGTTGCAGCACGCGCTGCCGGGTTTCGCGATCCAACTCGCCGACTTTGAGATGATCGCGTACGACCATCGCGGATCGCCGCGTGACTATCAGAGTGTCCTGCGGGTGACTCCCACCTCGGATCGCCCCACGTTCGAGACTTTCGAGCATGTGACCAAACTCAACGCCCCGCTCACCGCGCCGTTTTATTGGAAGGACGATCGGTTCTGGATCACCAACTTCTTCGGACGGCTGCGTTCGGGTCTCTCGCCGTACCAGTTCAAGTTCAGCCAGGCCGGGTGGGATGCGCAGGGATGGGCCAAGACTCAGCAGCAAGCCGACGCCGGGATGATCCCCCGCCCGTTCGCGAGCTTCACGATTCTGGGAGTCGGGAACAACCCCGGCATCCACATCATCGCGCTGGGCGGAATCCTGATGGGAGTGGGCATCCCCTGGGCGTTCTACGTGAAGCCCTGGCTGGTGAGACGCGAGAAGAAGCGGATTCAGGATGAACTGGCCGCGGGGACGTACCGAGCCCCACGCAAGCGTTCCGCGCCCGAGGCGGAGCATGAGCCGGCGCAAGAGCCGGCGGGAGCGACGCGATGAACATGTCAACGGACTCTGTGTCGGGCATGCTGCGCCTGGTGTCGGCGTTGGTTGTCGTCGGCGTGTTTGCCTTCACGCGTCGGGCCGGGGCCCAGACCGCGCCGGAGGGCAACGCGCACCCGCGCACCCAGAATCTGACGGCTGACAACTCGGCGCTGCCCAGCCCGTTCGGCCAGCACAATGTTGACCTCACGAAAGTGGGGACCGTTGCAGACAAGGCCGCGTTCGCCGCGGCGGTCGACCTCGAACCTCTGCGGGGGCTCGCGGTGTTCCACAACGGGCGCGTCAAAGTGATCGGCACGCTGGCCAAGGAGACGGTGAACCGCATTACCGGCAAGCGCCGCTACGTGGACTACATCAAGACTCCCAGGGCCGGTGGCGGCGAGATCGTGAAGGAAGCTTCGTTCGATCCGCTCTTCACCCTTCTGGATCTGGTGATCGATCCCGCGTATTACCTGGACAAGCCGCTCGTCGGAGTGGACTACCTGCCACTGCGCCGGGCCTTCCTGGAGGCCCAGTTCCCCGACGACTCGGAAACCCAGGAACGCTGGATGCGGGTGACCCGTGTGACCCCGATGATGATCGAGCAGCACGCGCAGGACATCGCCGCCAAGCACATGTCCGAGGAGTCGTACTCTCGGGCGATGAGCCGCGTGTACGACGGCGTTCAGTTGTACATGGAAGGCAAGTCGAACTGGGAAGTGGTGGCCCCGCCCAACCGCACCGATCCGTGGCAGCACCTGTCGCGATTGCCCGAAGACGCGGCGGCGCGAAAGGCCGCCGCGGAGTTGGGCGCAGCGTGGAGAGCCCGTGACGCCGCGAAAGTGAACGCCGCGGCGGCGACGCTGGCGTCTGAACTGCCCAAGATCAACCCCTCAACCTACCCCGCGGCCAAGCGGGAACTGGAAGTGTTGTACAACAAGGTGAACGCCTTCGAGTGGGGGTACTGGGCGTATTTCCTGTCGCTCGTGACGCTGTTGCTGGCGTTCGGAACCGCCCGCAAGGGACTCGCCTGCGCGGGGGTGGGGTTGCTGGCGGTGGGGCTGGCGTTGCACGCGTTCGGCTTTGTAGCACGCTGCATCATCGCGGAGCGATTCGCGATCCAGAATCAGTTCGAATCGATGACCGGGCTGTCTCTCTTCGCGGTGACGGTGGGCACCGTCGTGATGCTGCTGCGGCGGCAGTGGCTGTTCGGGGCCGCGGCGGCCGGGGTCGGCTTCCTGGTGCTCATCACCGCGACGCAGACCGGAATCCCCGGTGTGTTCATCGAGCGTGAAGCGGCGATTCTGAACACGAGCGTGCTGCTCAAGTACCACGTCACAACGGTGCTCGTCTCGTACGGGCTGATCGCCCTGGGCTTTATCATCAGCCTGTTCTATCTCGGCGTGCATTACTTCCAGGGGAGCGCGACGGCCTCGCTGGCCGGCGTGGGCGGAGGAACGGGCATCTCGGTGGCGTTGGGAGAGGGCTTCGGCGGCACCCGAGCCAAGACGCTGGCCGACCTGGACACCGCGCAGATGATCGTGCTGCAGTTGGCCTTCTGGACGCTCGGAGTCGGGATTCTGCTGGGTGCGTGGTGGGCCGATCACTCATGGGGCCGGTGGTGGGCGTTTGATCCCAAGGAGACTTGGGCGCTCATCACCTGGATCGTGTACCTGATCGTGGTGCACGTGCGGATCGCCAGTCCGCAGAAAAAGGGAATCACCAGCGCGTGGCTCAGCGTGGCGGGGTTCATCGTCATGCTGTGGACCTATTTCGGCGTCAATCTGTTGCTCCCGGGGTTGCATGCGTACGCGTGAGGCGTCCGATTCGGGGTTGGTAACGCGCCCCAACCGGCGGTTCTTCGCGACGGACGCCGCAACGCTCGCGAAGCGGCTGATCGGCTGCCGTCTGGTTCGGGTGTTGTCCGATGGCGAGCGGTTGAGCGGCGTCATCGTCGAGACCGAGGCCTACCTAGGCGTTCAGGATCGGGCCAGCCATGCGTTCGGCGGGCGCAGAACAGCCCGCAACGAGGCGATGTACTCGCCGCCGGGCACGTCGTACGTCTACTTCACCTACGGCATGCACTTCTGCATGAATGTGGTCTGCGGAGCGGTGGATGAGCCCGCGGCCGTGCTGTTGCGTGCGTTGGAGCCATCCGAGGGGCTCGCCCGGATGCGTCTCTTCCGGGCCACGCCTTCGCGACCCGCCCCGGCCGACACCGACCTGTGTAGTGGCCCGGGGAACCTCTGCCGCGCCCTGGCGATTGACCGTGCTCTGAACGGTGTGGATCTCGTGGAGAGTGATCAAATTTGGGTGGAGCGGGGGGGCTTTGGGAGATTGAGGTTGGAAACGTCCCCGCGTATCGGGATTCCGAACGCTGGAGAATGGGTGGACAAGCCGCTGCGGTGGTTCGTTGCGGGCCACCCGCACGTGAGTGCAGGGGCCGCGGCCCGGTCGGGGGAGCAGGGAGTGAGGAAAAAACCGCTGCAACGGCGGGGCGGGAAGAGCCGATAAAGACCTAGCCGAACGCGAACGTACCGGCTAGCATCGTCGTACGCACGTCGGGGACCGGTTGGCGTGGTGAGCACCGGTGCCCTTGTGGAGAACTGTCGGTGTCAGAGCAACACGTTGACATGTGGGACGGTATCAAACCGCACGCAGGGCCATTCCCTCCGGCCGCGTTCCAGTTTGTCCTCGACGGGCTGGCCCACACCGTCCGAATCGTCCACGGCGAGCAGGTGGCGGTGAGCCCCGACGGCGAGCCTGAGCCTTCGCACCATGTGAGCGGCAGGCAACTGTGCATGGGGTTGCGGGACTTCGCCATCCGCCAATACGGACGTTTGGCGGGAACGGTGCTCAGGCGCTGGAACATCCAGGAAACCGATGACTTTGGCCGGATCGTCTTCGCGATGATCGAGGCCAAGAAACTGTACAAACGCCCGGAAGACACTCCCGAAGAGTTCCGCTCGGTCTTTGACTTTGAAGAGGCGTTCGGGGATCAACGGGTGGACAACTGAACGCGACCGAGCGTGGGTGGGGGCGCGTGACGCCCCGAAGGTCGAATTCCGGGGGGTCGCGCGCCGAACGAGATTGACACTCGTCGCGAGTGCGGCGATTGGGGTCGCGGTTTCGAGTCAACAACAGTGACCGACGTATCGATCCGAGTTCGCATCGCGGCGGGCCTGATGTGCCATTGACGGGCCTGCATTGCTTTGGGTGTACGCAAAAAAACAGCCGGGGCGACGTGTGCGCGTCGCCCCGGCTCAGTGTGTGTGTTCTCTGTCGGTCAGGCTCAGCAGCCGCCGTTGGCCCACAGGGTGTAGAACACTTCAACGTCAGCGCCGTCGACGCCGCCGTCGAGATTCATGTCGGCCTGGGTGTCGCCCAGTTCCCAGACGGTGAAGAACGCGCCCACGTCGGAGCCGTCAACGCCGCCGTCTTCGTTGAAGTCGGCGAGGCACTGGAAATCAAGAGTGAGCACGCCCGCGCCGAACGCGGTGGAACTGCCGCCGCCGACGCGGATGTAGTAGGTGACGCCGCCGGCCACGGGGACGTTGGAAACGATGCTCTGGCTGCTGCAGCCGGAGATCGAAGCGTCATCGTTGCAGGCGATCTGGTTGCCGCCGCCGCAGGCGTCGTGGATGCTCAGAACGGTGTTGTAGGAAGTGCCCGGGCAGGTCGCCGCGCGGAGCTTGCCGCGGCCGGTGGGCGTGAAGGCGAACCACACGTCGCGGGCCAGGAGCGTCGTGTTGGTCTGGCAGGTAGGCGTCCAGTCGTTGCTGGCTTCGGTGGTGTCGAAGGGGTTGGTGCCGATGACGGCGGTCGCCGCGGTGAAGCAGCTGTCGTTGGCCGCGGAAGCCGGGGCCGTCGAGATCGACAGGTTCATGAGGTTGGTGGTGGACAAGAACGCGGAGGACGGAGCGGCCAGACGAATCAGGTAGGTCTGGTTGGCGTTGAGGCCGACCGAACCGATGCGGCTGCGGGCGCTGGAGCAGCCCGAGGAGGGGCCGGTGGTGTAGTCGTTGTTGCAGGCGATCTCGCTGCCCAGGCAGCCGTCAAAGATCGACAGGAGCGTGTCGTAGTTGGAGCCGCAGGTTTCAAGGCGGTAGTTGCCGGAAGTGGTGGGCGTGAAGGAGAACCAGCGGTCGGCCTTCGGCGGCGTGCTGGTGCAGGAGGAGTAGTTGGTCGCGTCGTTGATGTACGCGTTGCAGGGGCTCTGTCCGGCGCCCAGCACGTTCGTTCCGACGGTCACGACCTGGGCGGTGGCGCAGGTATCGTTGGTGGCGACGACGTTGAAGGCGGGATCGAGGGAGACGACGGCGTTGGTGCTCTGCGCGGGAGAGCCGCACTGACCCGTGACACGGGCGTAGTACGTGCCGGTGTCGGCGGGGGTTAGCGGTGCGCTGATGCGGATCTGGCTGGCGTCAGCGCCGGTAACGACCGAGCCGCTCGCGGTGGTGCCGTTGAAGATCGGGTTGCCGTCCTTGTACCACTGGTAGGTGAAGGGGGCAGAACCCGACGCTGCGACGTTCAAGATGATCTGAGAGGTGCAGGCGGAGAAGGTGGTCGTGGCGCTGGGGTTGAGGCTGATGGCGGGAGCCACGCAGCCAAGGCCGCCGCTGAACTTGAGAACCCAGGGTTGAGCGCCGGGGATGCGCTGCGTGCCGCCCTGGAAGCCCGCGACCATATCGCCCGAGGGAGACATGGCGGTGGGGTAGCCGAGAGCGGGCAGGCCCCTGGTGGGGTCGCCGACATCGCCGATCGGGCCGTACACGCCGCCCGGGGCCACGCCCGGAGTGTTCAGGGAGTTGAGGTAGTCGTACCAGTCGCGGATCTGGCCGTCGGACTGGCGCCAAATGAAGCCGCCGGACATGAAGCTGCCGCACGTGCTGTAGACCGCGGAGCCGACGATGACGCTGGCATCATCGGACATCGCGAGGGTGCCGCCGACGTTCGGGGGAACGCCGCAGCTCGTGACCGAGACGGGCAACCACGTCGCCGGTGTGTTGAGGTTGGAACCGATCGTCACCGGATTGTCCCAGTTGCCCGTTCCGCTGTTCCAGTTCCACCTGGCGATATAGAGGCCGCCGGAGGAGTCCGCAGCGCGGCTGACGACGGTCGTGCCGGCGGCGTTCATCGCGACCGCGCCGGGTGTGAACGAGTAGGTGTAGGGGAAGCCCGAGGCGTTGGTGCCGTTGGGCAGGAAGTTCATGACGTAGGAGCCGGAGCCAACGTTGTAACGCCACTCAACCAAGCGGCCGCCGTCGGGGTCCGCGGTGGGGGTGGTGCCAACGTTGTGCTCCTGGGCGCCGATGATCACAGAGCCGTCGTTGCTGACGACATACGCGGCGCCCGTGCGGCGACGCCACGTGTTGCTCGACGTGCGGAAGGGCGTGGGGAGGACGGTGAACTGACCGGCCCCGCCGTTGGCCTGCGCGTCCCAGATCCAGGGACGCCAGGTGAATGTGTTCGCGCTGATCGTGGTGCCCGCGCTATTGCTATTGGAAGAGATGTACCCCTGGCCGACGACGAAGCGGCCGTTGGGCGACATGCCGTTGGGGGAGAGGAACGTGCCGCCGCTGCCGCCGCTGGAACCGGAGCCGTAGACCATCAGGCTCGGGACGATGGGCAACCCGCCCGCGCTCTGCCATGCGGAGTTCGAAGCGGTCCAACGACGGAACGCGAACTCGTTGCTGGCGGGCAGGTTGTTCGCAACGACCAGCGTCGGGTCGGTGCGGAACGCGGGCGACACACCCGTGGCGGTGTTGCCGAGAATCTGGGGGGCCGTGTTGAGCATCGTTCCCGCGATGATCGACCCGTCTGTTGACATGTAGCCGGGGCCAGCGCCGCCGATTTCGGTGAGGGTCAAGCCGCTGGGGCCCAGGACCCACCGGCACGCGGCGGTCGTGGCTGCGCCGCTACCGCCCAGGTAGTAGGCGCCGCCGATGTTGTCGGTGACGGATACAGCCACGCCACCGCCGAGCGAGGTGATGCTCGGCTGGGCTAGAGCCAGGCCAGAAAGCGCAAGAAGTGCCGCAGCACACGTCTGATGACTGATTCGAACCATCGAGAGTCTCCTCAAGGGGAACTGCCCCTGGATGCACAGATTGCCCTTGCGACGCGATGCGCGGGCAGCGGGGTTTTCTTTAGGATATCGTGTCTGCAAACAGTTTACAAGACTGTTTTTAGAAATATTTCTGGGAATTCGACCGATGAACGTGGCAATCGGGGGCTTACTTTGGTAAAATGGCTGACGGAGCCGAACTCAAAGGACACGATGTGCAGGATGGAAGCCAAACAAATTCTGAATCCCTAGTCCATCAGTGCCGCGAAGCGCTTCAAACGGTTCGCGGCTCACTGATCGATCTCTACGCCGCTGTGGGTGCTGATCCAGAATCTCCTCAGGATGTCGCGCGTCGGTTCGGAATGAACCGCAATCTCACCTGGAAGCTCTCCCGCGTGATGACCGCCCAGGCGCCTTTCGCTGCGCTCAATCATCTCCCCGGCCAGCAGGGGCTCGACCTCGCCTTGGCTGCCATGGGCAAGGCGGGAGCTCCGCAACAGCTGTTGGATGCGGTGCGCAACGCGATGAAGAACTTCGTCGAAGTGGCGCAGCGGCATGTCGGTGACCGGGATCATCTCGAACTCGCCCTCGAGAGCATGGGGCTGTTCGAGCGGGAGTCCCGCCTGGAGACCGGCCGCGAACTTGCGTACCGCGGCAACAGCATGATCTGGGGTGTGCAGGCTCGCACCCGATTCGCCGTGACGGTCGTTGGTCCCGATGGCGAAGGAGCGATGGGCTTTGCACAGGTCGCCGGCCTGATCGGCTTCCGCCGATTGCGCCCCACCGCGCGTTGGCGTCTGGCCCGGCGCCAGGTGCAGGACGACAGCGGCAAAGAAATGGCCAACATCGGCCTGGAAGAGATCGAGGCTCGTGGTCCCGGCGATACCCCCTTCATCGTGAAGGAGTTCTGCTCGCCGGGCGTGCCACAGATCGAGATGGTGCCCGGTCCTGAAGGGCTTGAGTACATTCTCCCGGGCGGCCCGGTGGGGAACCAGGGTGCGTTCGACGTGTTCTTCGGGTTCATCGCACGCGGCTTGCCGATGTACCGTGACAACACCAATATGTTCGGTTCTTCGGGCACTTCCATCACGCTGCCCGCCGAGACTTTGCTCTGCGACCTGATCATTCACCGCGGCGTGCCGATGCCCCACAAGCCGGAGTTTCTGACGTACGGCTTTCCTCACGGCGGCGCGGACGGGCCCGGCAGCCAAACGGTTCAGAATGAACTGCCCATCAACCAGGACATCATCGAGCTCGCCGGATCGCCCCCGGCCGTGGCGACGCCTCTGGTGCCTAACTACCGGCAACTCATCGCCCGCATTTACGAGCGAATGGGGTGGACGCCGTCGGAGTTTCGCGGCTACAGGGTCCAGATGCCTTTCCCGGCGATGTCGTCCCGCGTGGTAGTCCGTTGGCCGTTGCCCGAAGCGCCAGGCAAGAACGGGCACCTCCCCGCCGCCGCGTCGCTGGCGGCGAAGGGCCTGATCGACGGCCGTTGAGCGGCGATGTCCGGTCGAACAACACACCCGTGTACCGGTCGCGGGACTAGAAGGCGAACGCATATCCTCGGGAATGCCAGACGCCGGCGCGACAACACCCCCACCGACCCAGGTGCCCGCGCTTTCAATTGTCGCGCTGGATGATGATGACGACTTCCGGCAGTACATCCGCGGCGTGCTCGAAGCCGACGGACACGACGTTCGTGCGGTGTCGACCCCGGAGGAGTTCTTCTCCGTGTGCGAAGACCGCCTGCCGGACGTGGTGCTGCTCGACATCAAGATGGGGCGACGAAGCGGCGAGGAGGTGTTGGCGGAGATCCGCGAACGATGGAGCAAACTGTGCGTCATCGTTGTGACCGGCTATCCGTCGTTGGATTCGATGCGGCAGACGTTCAAGCAGGCGGTGTTCGACTACCTTGCCAAGCCCTTTTCGCTCTCCGATCTGCGCCGCGCGCTGTCGCAGGCGGTGGCGGCCCTCGGGCTCGGGCAGAGGCCACAGGATCGCTTGCGCGCCGAGTTAGGCCGGCAGATGCGGCTGGCCCGCATCGAGCGGGGGTGGACCCTCAAGGATCTCTCTGAATCGTCCGGAGTCAGCGTCAGCCAGTTGAGCTCCATCGAACGTGGAACGCACCTCCCGAGCATCGAATCGCTCGTGGCGGTGTCGATCGCGTTGGGACGAAAGCCAAGCGTGTGGATGGACGCCGCGGGGCTCTGACGATCAACGGACGCGGCGGGGATTCTCCGCGGCCTTGCCGTCGGCGTACTTCCAGACCGTGACCTTGATCTTTCGGACGCCCCAGGATCGAGCTTGCTCGTGGCTGGGGAAGAGCACGTCAAGCCGATGGCCCTTGATGGCGCTGCCGCAGTCCAGCACCGGCACGACCTGACCCTTGTCGTACCCGTCGATGCTGAGCATCGTGCCATACGGCAGGATCGTCGGATCGGCCGCGACCAGTCGGAAGCCGTTGGTTTCCACGGAGTGCATCGTCGCGGTCATGCCGTCGTCGGAAGTCCCGCAAGAACGGGAATCGGGCGAATACGCCGTGACGGTCATCCACATTTGCTTGGCAGGCTTCACGGGGCGGCCGTTGAACCACCGGACCGAAGCGTCAAAGGCGAACGGATTGTCCGTGACGGGGGCAGGGGGACCCATCTGGGGCGCGGCGTCAGCCTGTGCCACGGGAGAGTCGTCAAACGTGATCGCCGGCTCCTGACTGGTCGGGGCGTCGGTCTGGATCGGGATGAGGCGAACATCGGCCAGGGGTACCGCGTGGCGGGCGGTCTTGGCGAGGATTGCCGACCAGATCACCAAGGCCACGATCGTGGACACGGCGGCAATCTGGAGTGCCGTCCGGAACGCGACAGGCCAGGCCACTTCGTGCGGACGTTGCCCATGCGGGCGCAGTGCGGGCGCAGTTGACTGTTTATCCACTTTTTCAGTCTCCACCACTAGCCCACCCGACTGAATTCGGCGAGTCCACCTTCCGCCGGAACCCCATCGGGGTTCAACAATCGGGCCTACGACCCATTCCAAGGGGTCGTGAGTTTAGCCACAGTACAAGTACGAGACGGTTGGGGAGTCCGCCTGAAAGTCCCCAGTTTCACATGTTGCGGGCCAACTATTTGTTTGAAGTAAGTTAGTATATTGGCGATTCGAACTGCCGTTTCGACAGACCATTGACCCCGCACCCGCCGGTACCGCTGTAGGTGAAGTATGCAGCACTCTCCCGGATGAAGCCAGTGAACCAGCACGGAATCACACGCTAAACCACTGTCAAATCTGCCTTTAAGGCCAGTTCCGAGCAGCCCGATGAGGGTTATGGGAAGGTGTCGCATCTAACCGCACCGCAGTGCGAACAAAGCTCCGCTGGGGCCGTAGGTGCGCTGTTCGGGGAACTTGCTACCGGGATGGTCCCGGAACTGGCGTGCAGGTTGCACACCGAGTTTCCCAAGGAGATGATGTGATGACACGCTTTTTCAACAACGTCAAGACGGCGCTGCTGATGGGCGGCATGATGGGGCTGTTTCTGCTCGTCGGTTCGATGTACGGCCAGCAGGGCATGACCATCGCGCTGGTGATGGGCGGAGTGATGAACCTGGTCGCCTGGTTCTTCTCCGACAAGATCGCGTTGGCCAGCATGGGCGCCCAGGAAGTGGGCCCCGACACCCCGGGTGTCGGCGGCGAGCTTTACCGCATGGTGGATGAACTGCGTACACGCGCGGGACTGCCCATGCCCAAGGTTTGCATCTGCCCCCACGACGCTCCCAACGCGTTCGCGACCGGACGCTCCCCCTCCAAGGCCGCCGTTGCGGTGACCGAAGGGGCGATGCGCCTGCTCACGCTCAACGAACTCCGCGGCGTGATCGGCCATGAACTGGCCCACGTCAAGAACCGCGACACGCTGACATCTTGCATCGCGGCGACGCTCGCCGGCGTTCTGGCGTACCTCGCGCAGATGTCGATGTGGTTCGGCGGCGGCGGACGCGACCGCGAAGGCAGCAACCCGCTCGTGGCGTTGCTCACGGTCATCATCGCCGCGGTGGGGGCCGCCGTGATCAAGGCGATGATCAGCCGCAGCCGCGAGTACGTCGCGGACCACGACGGCGCGATGATCGCCGGTTCGCCCGACGGACTGATCTCCGCGCTCCAGAAGCTTGAGGTCGTAGCGGGGCGTGTTCCGCTCCACAACCCCAACCCCGCTCAGAACAACATGTTCATCATCGAGCCGCTCACCGGCGGATCGCTCATGAACTTGTTCGCCTCGCACCCGCCCACCGAGAAGCGCGTCATGGCGCTGTCGGCTCTGCGGAACGAGATGCAGGCCGCGGGTCGTTTCGCGGCGTGAAAGGAGCATCCCCCGCGCCGGCCGCGGGGAACTTCCCCGCGGTGGCCTCCCGCAAACCGCGACGGAGCTGCATCCGCATCGAATCGATCTCAAGGGCCAGACGCGCCAGTGCCGCGTCCGGCCCGTCTTTCATGAGCTCTTCGTGCGAGATCGGCGCTCCGTACATCACCTCGACGCGGCACCCGGTGAAGCGTGGTCGTTTTCGGGAGTTCGGCCACGCGTCGAACGCGCCCTCGATCGCCACCGGCACGACCGGGCACCGGGCCTTTTTCATGAGCAGCGCCACGCCGCGTTTGAACGGCCCGATCGCTCCGTCGTCACAACGGGACCCTTCCGGGAATATCAGCACCGCGCTCCCGCCTTGCAGCCGGGCGATGGTTTCCTTGATCGCCCCGGCGTCGCTGGCATCCTCGCGGATGGGCAGCGCGTTGAGCCACGAAATGACCGCCGCGAACGCCGGAGATTTGAACAGTCCCGAGCGAGCGATGAACGTCAGGTGCCGCTGCCGCAGCCGGATCCCGATGAGCGGGGGATCCAGAAACGACTGGTGGTTCGCGGCCAGGAGCAACGGACCGGTCGCGGGCACGCGTTCCGGGAAATGAACCCTGGCCTTGAAACACATTCGGGAGACCGCCCGGAATACCACGCACGCGAACTCGTAAAAGAGCAGACGCGGGAGCGAGGCGCCGGGCTGTTTGCTTCGGAGTCGTGCGAACATCGTCGGTGCAATCAGTGCGGCGGTGCCGCGGGTTCAGTCGGGCGCCTGCGCTCTGAGTCGCACGATCCGTTCCAGTTCGGACACGACCTGGTCGAACTCGAGCAACGAGGTGTCGACGACTGTTCCGCCCTGCGGACGCAGGAGGGGGCCGTCGGCGCGGTTCATGTCGCTGCGGTCGCGTTCGATGATCTTGCGGAGTTCATCGGCCTCGTTGGATGGTTTGCCCTCGTTGGCCAGCTGCCGGGCGCGGCGGGCGGCTCGAACCTCGGCCGACGCGTCCAGATAGAACTTCACCTTGGCGTCAGGGAACACCACCGATCCCTGGTCGCGGCCTTCGGTTACCAATCGGGGGTGCTGGCGGGCGATGATCCGCTGCTTGGCCACCATGTGCTGGCGGAGCGCGGGGATCGCCGACAGCGGCGAGACGATCGCGGTGACGTCCGGGTCGCGGATGCGGCCGATGATCGGTTTGCCCCAGGCCAGTATGGTCGGCGGGTCCAGCGTCCAGTCAAAGTGCAGGTCCGCGTTCATCACCTTCTGCACCAACGCGGTATGGTCCGCGGGATCGATCTTGTGATCGATGCAGATCGCCGCGGCGGCGCGGTACATCGCGCCCGTATCCAGGAAATCCAAACCGAGCTTGCGTGCCAAGGATCGCGCGACGGACGACTTGCCCGTCCCGGCGGGTCCGTCGATCGTGATCACGATGGGTTGGTCGAGTCTGAACACGGCGGGATCTGGGGTTGATTTTCCGAGCGTTCGGAACAACGACCGGGAAACACGCGGCGAAGAAGCGACTTGCGGGTTGGTGAGGGTATCTGTCTGGGAGTTCGACTGGGAGATTGGCTCAACCGTGTCGGGCATTGGCGTCACTCCTGACTCAAGTCCGGCGAGCGATGGGTTACTCCTCATCTCCCTCGCCGGGCGCTGCTTCTTCCTCTTCCTCTTCAAGTCCCAGATCGTCGTCGTCGTCCTCCTCCTCGTCGGCTCCCAACGCCGCCAGCATCATATCTCTTGACAAGGCTAGGCCGACGGCAACGTCCCCGGCTCCCCGGTAGTCCAGGGCCAGCGGGCCGTCGTACCCCACGGAGATCACCGCTTCGATCAGGGGGCGCAACTCGTACGTTTCGTGCGCCGCGCCCTTGGCGGAAAGGTGCTCCAGCGGGGTGTCCGCCTTGGCGCTCTTGCCCGCCGCGATGAACTTCACCGTCGAGGCGCACACCGCCGAGGCGTACGGCGTCAGCCGGTGCAAATAGGCCACCGGGTCTTTCTGTCCCGCGGCGGTTTCGAAATCCGGATAGGTGCCGATCCGGAAGCCGCCGACCTTCTTGAGCAGTTCAGTCACTCGCTCGGGACGCTGGGTGAGGCCCTTGTCCGGCGAGAGCACGAGATTGATATCCAGCTTTTCCGCCCGCTCCATGATCGGTCGCAGCCGCGAGGCCACCTTCACCAGCGACTCGTCGTCGTCCGTGGCCACCACCCGCATCGAGGCGGCGCTGCACCCCAGGATCTGGGCGGCATCGATGACGCGGCTCATGCGCTCCGCCGCGGCGAGCGCCGCGCGGTCGTCCTTGGCTCCGAAGTTCTGGGCCTCCGGCTCGATGAGCAGGAGGCACGAGCAACTGGCGCGGTCGGCCCGCTCGCGGATCGCCTCCAACCGGGAGCGGTTGGCTCCGGCGAGCAAGTCCGTGGAGAGATTGAACCCGCTGAGACCCAGAGTCTCCCGCGTGTACGCGGGCAGGTCGAGCAGATCGAGTTTGGCTTTCTTTGCTCTGCCCGCGGGCACGAGCATCGACTTGAGACAACTGGCGGTGAGTGTGAGCAGCATGGTTGGGCGGCGGAGAACGGTCAGACCGTCAGCGCCCAAGAGAGTACCCCGGCGGCGGAGGGTTGGCGTGAGTTTTCGTGGGATCGATCCGCAGGCATGTATCCCCCGGAATCGACCGCCTTCTCGAAGGTGCTTCCGCCCCGCGCTCGCTCACATTGTGCCGGCTCGTTGCAAGAGTCACCATCGGATTCGGCGGGAAAAAAGACGGCCGGGCCAAAGGCGCCGACCGTCCGGAGGGGAGAAACAAAGTTGTAACCCACACGTTATTCGGTCTTGGGTCCCCTGTCAATAGGAATTCCTACCCGGCTTCCGGGGACTGCCCGGGGCCGCAAGGGGAATTCCGCGCCCCCATTGCCAACGCCGCTGGCGCACAGATAGGATGGTGTCTTGGCGGATCGCAATTCCCGAGCGCGACCGCCCTTGCAACGCTTCACAACGCCCGCGAACAGAGACCATTCCCATGCCAACTCCTTCCGACCGCGTCTACTCGCAGACCCACGAATGGCACAAGACCGAGGGTGACACCTTGATCCTGGGCCTCACGCAGTTCGCTGTCGATCAACTCACCGACGTCACCTACGTCGAGATGAAGAAGGCCGGTTTCAAGTTCAAGGCCGGTGAAATCGTCGGCGAAGTCGAGTCCGTCAAGACAACCAGCGACATCTACTGCGCGGTTTCCGGCGAAGTGGTAGAGACCAACGCCGCCCTTTCGGACGATCCGGGCCTGCTCAACCGTGATCCGTACGGCAAGGGCTGGCTCGTGAAGGTTCGCGTCGCCGATAAGGCCGGTCTCGCGAACTGCCTGGATTCCAAGGCGTACGACGCTCAGCATCCGGGTTGACCATCGGCCCGAATGATTGCGGCGACGTGACGACATTGAACTCAACTCCATCTTCCGCCACCCAACAGGCCGGGACGGCGCCCCGCGCGGGCGGCGGTCCGCTGATCGCCTGCCGGGGCGTGCAAAAGAGTTACAGCATCGCCGGCCGCGCCGTCGAGGCCCTCCGGGGCGTTGATCTCACCATCGACGAACCGGGCTTCTACGCCGTCATGGGCCAATCCGGCAGCGGCAAGTCCACGCTCCTGCATCTGCTGGCCGCCCTTGACCGGCCCGACGCGGGCGAGATCGAGGTGGCGGGCAAGGCCATTCAATCGCTTTCCGAGCGAGAGTCCACAGCGTTCCGGCGGCGCGAAATCGGCATCGTTTTTCAGCAGTTCAACCTCATTCCGACGCTCACAGCGAGGGAGAACGCTGAACTCCCGGGTCTTCTCGCCGGAGACGATCCCAAGACGCTCGCCGCCCGCAGCACAGAACTGCTCAACCGCCTCGGACTGGCCGGCCGCGAGGGGCATCGGCCCGACGCTCTCTCGGGCGGTGAGCAGCAACGGGTCGCCATCGCCAGGGCCCTGCTGTTCTCTCCTCCGGTGTTGTTCGCGGACGAACCCACCGGGAACCTTGATTCCGCCACCAGCGAGCGTCTCTGGACCTTGTTGGGCGAGATCGCGGCCGAGAACGGCATGCTGGTGCTGATGGTGACGCACGAGCCCGCCGCGGCGGTGCATTGCAGACGCGTCTTCGTCCTCAAGGACGGCCGGATGACAACCACTTTCGACACGGAGGGGCTCGATGCGGCCGGCGTGGCGGCTCGCTATCAGCACAGCACGCACGCGGCTTAGCCGGACGTTGCTGTTGGTCGGGGCGGTGGTGCTGTCGGCGGCGCTCATCGCGGCGGTGGCGTGCGCCATGGAGTCAGTCTCTCGCGCCGTGGGAGTGCGGCTGGACCAGAGTATCGGCAAGGCCCATCTGCGCATCAAGCCGCTGGGCAGCGGCAAGTACCTCGACGCCGCGTTGGTGGAAAAAGTTCGGAAATGGCCGGAGGTCACGGCGGCGGTGGGGCGTTCGGGCTCGTCGATCGCGCTCGCGTTCCCTCGCCCGATGTGGGTGAAAGGCAAGGACGGTTCCTTTGCCTGGAAAATGGTCGAATGCCTCGGCACCGCCGCGGGCACTGGGCTTGACCCGGACCTGGAGCCCACGTTTCGGCAGATCGACCTGGTCCAAGGCAGACTGCCCCGGGCACCGGATGAAATCGTGATCGACGAGGCGATGGCCCAGCGATTCGGACAGCCCAGGCCGGGCATGTTCCGGGAACTGTCGGATCCGCCGGTCGCCGCGCTGCCGAACCCGACCGATGATGCCTCCGCGGCGAACATCAACGCCGCATACCAGCCCAAACTGGGCGACACCGTGCAGTTCGTGAAACTCTTCCGTTCGCCCACGCCGCTCAAGATCGTGGGGTTCGTGGCGCAGCCGCCCTTCGGCGCCCGATGGCAATGCCTGCTCACGTTCGAAGGGTTGTCGAAGTTGACAGGCGAGTCCGGCCGCGTAGACGAGATCGACATCATTCTCAAGGGCGGCTCGGCGGACGCGGAGCGGGTCGCCGCGGCAAGGCGGGACGAACTGGGACCCGCGTGCCTGCTGCAGACCACAGAGCGAATCACCAGCGGGCTGGATCAGAACGTCAAGAGCAGCCAACTAGGCTTTGTCCTCGCCACCGTCATGGCGTTCCTGGCCGCGGCATTCATCATCGCCACCGGTCTCTCCACGGCCGTGACCGAGCGCCAGCGCGAACTGGCGGTGCTGCGGTGCATCGGCGCGGACAAGGGGCAACTGGCCACCGTTCAGTTGCTCACCGGCGTGCTCATCGGCGGAATGGGCGGCGTCATCGGAACGCCTTTGGGTGTGCTCGCGGCGTGGGGACTCGCAAACCACTTTCGCAATGAACTTCCGGTGGGGCTGGCCATATCCAGCTTCGGGCTGGTGTTGGCGGTGGTGGGCTCTGTGTTTGCCGGTGTGGTGGGCGCGGCATATCCGGCGTGGCGGGCGATGCGTGTTTCTCCCTTGGAGGGACTTTCTGTGCGTGCCGCGCCACCCAGGACACGGACGATCCTGACGCTGCTCGCGGTGGGTCTTGGGCTGCTCGTCTTTGAACTGTGCTTGGTATTCGTGCCCAAGGACGGCCAAACGGTGTTCTGGGGGTACGCTACAACGGGCCTTCCCGCGATGTTCGTGGGCTACTTCCTGTTGGGAGTGCCCGTGCTGCTCGCGGTGGTATGGGTGTTGGGCTGGGTCATCAACAAAGCGATGGGATTGCCCGCGGGCACGCTGTCGCGCACGATCCGTGCGACCCCGTACCGCTACGGATTCACGGCCAGCGCGATGATGTCGGGATTGGCGATCCTGGTGGCGTTGTGGACGCAGGGACGCTCCATCAACGAGGACTGGCTGGGGCGATTCAAGTTCCCCGACGCATTCGTGACAGGTCTTAACTTAAAGCCGGAAGCGCAGGCCAAGCTCGACGCCATGCCGTTTGTCACCGGCACCTGTGCCATCACACTGCACCCTGTGGAAACGGGCACATTCGGTGTCAAGGCGCTGCAGAAGTACAAATCGATGTTCATCGCGTTCGAGCCCAAGCCGTTCTTTGAAATGACGCGGCTCACGTGGGTGGAGCCGACGGACGCTGCCGGGCAGGAACGGGCCCAGAGGCGGCTGGCGGAAGGCGGCGCGGTGCTGGTGGCCCGGGAGTTTCAGGTCGCGCGGGGGGTGCACGTGGGCGACTCGTTCAAGGCGGTTGCCGAAGGACGCGAAGCCGAGTTCGAGATCGTCGGCGTGGTGACGAGCCCTGGGCTTGAGATCGTGAGCAAGTTCTTCGCTATCGGCGAGGATTTCACAGACCAGGCGATCCACGCCGTCTTCGGATCTCGCGACGATTTGCGAAAGGTGTTCGGTTCCGAGGCGATCAATCTGATCCAGGTTGGGCTCGACCCCAGTTGCAACGACGCAGAAGCGGTGATGCGGATGCGTACGGAGTTGATCGACTACGGCCTGCTCGATGCGGGCAGCGGGCGGCGGATCAAGGAAGAAATCACCAAGTTCATCGGTGGCTCGTTGCTCGTGGCGTCGGCGATCGGCGTTTTCGCGATGCTCATCGCCAGCTTCGGCGTGGCCAACATCATCGTCGCGGGGATCCACGCCCGGCGGTTCGAGTTTGGCGTGCTGCGTGCCATCGGCGGTTCGCGGGGATTGCTGGTGAGGCTGGTCCTGGCGGAGGCGGTCGTGATCGCCCTTTCGGCGATGGTGTTGGGGACGGCATTGGGCCTGCAGGGAATCCTGAGCGGTCAGCGGCTCGACCGCCTGCTGTTCGGACTCGAGCTATCCGTGCGTCCGCCCCTCACGCCATTGCTGATCGGCTGGGTGAGCGTGCTCGCGGTGACGCTGCTCGCGGCCGGTCCGGCCGCGTTCGGGATCTCCCGGCAGCGGCCGCGCGAGTTGCTCGCCGGCGTCAGGGGGTAGGGTGTGGCGGTCCTTCAGACACGATGTATGCGCACATTCGATGCTCGCCTTGGGAATCTGCGCGACGTTCTGGGTCACGAGGCGTATCAATGTTCCGAGGCACGCTCAAGCGGCGCCGACGCAAGGGCCGTACATTGAACATTTGTTGGAGTGACGACGGGCGACCAAAAGTTCATGATGACGGGGCACGATGGGGGCAGGAAAAGCCCCTGAACACGTCAGAAACGCGGTTGGTGGCACTGAAAGTCCGATAATGTTAGTTCTCGCGAGGCGCGCACTCACACCAAAAGTTCATCAGCACACATGATCTCTACTCGCTCCACGTCCCTCGTTTGTTCCGCCCCATGTTTCAGGGCGAAGGCCGCGCTGGCGATCGCGGCGAGCATGCTCACAGGTTGCGCCACTCCGGCCCGGCCTCGGACGGAACTACCGGCCGCCGCCAGCGCCGCGACTCCGGTGCGGCCCCTCAACGGCGAATACGACGTCACGTTTCACTCCACGTGGTTCGGCCCGATCCACGCCCGCATGACCGCCCAGCCGACGCCCACCGGATTCAAGGCCAACACCGATCCGGGCGTAGCCTGGAAGATGGTGGGCGGCGTGGAATCGGTGCTAGGGCCCGTGCTGGCGCCTTTCATCTTCCCGCAGGGAATGTTGTTGGTGTGGGAATCGACGCTGCCCAACCCGCAGACCGGAGCCGCGGGCGAGGGGTATATTGGCATATCCACCGTCGGGCCGTACCGCGCCCGCACCACGATGGCGACGGCCGACGGGCCCATTTGCATCCGATTCACGGACGACCGCACCATCGCGGCGATGACGGTGACGCCCGCCGCGGATCATGCCGCAACCGTCGACTACGCCGCGTTGACCGATTCCATTGAGCGAGAGACGACGGCGAGGCTCTTTGACCCGAGCATCGCCGTCTCGCCTGCGTTCCGCGAGTACTTCGCGGATCTGCGTGCCGCGCTGCCGTATGTGCACGACGACATTTCCTACCTGTTCGCAGGCGGGCTGGCCTGGCGCAAGCGATCGACGCTGCCGCTGCCGATCGCGTATCGGGCGGGGGACGCCTCAGCGGTGCCGATGCTCAACGCCTGCTCGGTGCCGGTCGAGCCCCTCACCGTGAAACTGGACAACGAAACGCGGATCGTGACCATCGAGGCGCTCGCGTTCCGTGACTGCCGGGCGGTCGACGCCGCGTTCGCCGCGGCGATCGCGCAGAATCCCAGCGCGATCATCCTGGATATCACCAGTTGCACGGGCTTCGACGCCGCGGCTTTGCGAGCGTTGTCGTGGCTCATGCCGCCGGACTCCGCGCCGATCGAAGCGGGCACGCTCTTTGGTGCCGCGCAGCGCACCAACCCTGGCGAGGCCGAGGCGTCGATCGTCGACCTCATTCGCCCGGAAGACTACGACGCCGCGGACCACATTCTCTCGCAACGCGGCATTGTTCGCCTGCGTGTGGCGCCGATCCCGCACGCGTACACGGGGCCGCTGGCGGTTTGCACGCTCTCTCGCACGCGATCCAGCGCGGAGATTCTGGCGTGGTGCCTCAAGAGCCGCGGACGAGGAATGTTCATCGGCCAGCGCACCGCGGGCCGTCCGCGTGTTTCACGCGAGCACGAAGTTGGCCAGGGCTTCATCGCCCGAATCCCGGAGTTCGACTGGCTGCCGCCGGATGGGCAGCCGCTGACCAAGGGAATCACGCCGCCGGTGCGGGCCACCAACGAGAACTACATCAAGATCGCAAAAGAGAAACTCGTCCATCCCAGCAGCGGGGCCGATGAGGGCACGAAGTAGCAGGGGGCGACGTGCAGGAATCCAAAGGTCGCGCTCCGTTTCGCTCGCGTCACCGATTTGTCACTTGTGTGGGCCCGGCGGCAACACGGCGTGATCTTCGGCGGTATGGTTTGGGGGACACCTACGGAGAAGACAATGCGAACTTATGCGAGCGCGGCGATCCTGGTACTGGCGGCGAACTTCACGGCGAGTGGGTGGGCGTGGGCCGGGCCGGACAAGGACGATCGCCTGCCGATACGGGCGATCACACTGTACCGGTCCGGCGTGGGCAGCTTTGAACGCCGGGGGCAGATCGACGGCGACGCGACGGTGCAGCTTCGTTTCAACACCGACCAGGTCAACGACATTCTCAAGTCGATGATCGTTCTGGATCTCTCCGGGAACGGTCGGATCGACGGCGTGAGTTACGGCTCGCGTGACCCGCTCGCCAAACGGCTGTCGAGTTTCGGCGTCGACATCTCGGATGAGCCTTCGCTGGGCGCTCTGCTCGGCCGGCTGCGTGGCGCCAAGGTCACGATGACGATGCCCGAGGGGCCGTGGACCGGCACGATCCTGGGCGGAGAGACGCGGCCAGAATCCAAAGGCCCGGGACAAGCGATCCAAGTGCCGTACGTCAATATCCTGACGGCCGCGGGCATCAAATCGCTCAACCTCACCCAAGCGCTGTCGGTGGACCTGCAAGACAAGGACCTGGCTTCGGAGCTGCAGCGAGCCCTGACCGCCGTGGCGGAGCATCGCGCCGATCGCACCAAGACCGTGGATGTCACCGTGAGCGGTCAGGGTTCTAGGGAAATCGTGGTGGGGTATGTCCAGGAAGCTCCTGTCTGGAAGGCCAGCTACCGACTCGTGCTGCCCGATGAAGGCAAGGACGCGTCCAAGCCGGGCCAGGTGACGTTGCAGGGGTGGGCAATTGTGGAGAACACAACCGACGAGGATTGGTCGAGTGTCGTCCTATCCCTGGTATCCGGCCGGCCTGTGAGCTTCCGTATGGATCTGTACCAGCCGTTGTACGTGACGCGTCCGGAGGTACCTGTGCCGACGGTGCCGGGCGTGGCCCCACGCATCTTTGAAGGGGGCACGGGTGGCGCGGGTGAAAAGCAGGACGCCGAAGCCATGGGCAAGGAAGTTCGGGCCGCACGCCGCGCGGTCGCCACCCCCGGCAAGCCCGCGGCTGCGCCCGCACCGGCGTCGGCGAGCCCGTTCAGGGAGACCGGCGCGTCAGAGTCGTTCGGCTCACTGAGCGCCGACGACATGGCGTCCTACGCAGCGAAGAGCCAGGCCAGCGCGGTCGAGTCCGGAGAGGTCTTCGAGTATCAGTTGGATCACCCGGTGACGATCGAACGCCAACGTTCGGCGATGCTGCCGATCATCTCGGATGCGGTGACCGGCAAGCGAGTGAGCATCTTTAGCGCCGCCGACGGCAGCAAATACCCGATGCGCGGCATCGAGATGACCAACAGTACCAAGCTCGAACTGCTCCCCGGTCCCATTAGCGTATACGACCATGGAACGTACGCCGGAGATGCGCAGATCGGTCACGTGCCGGCCGGCGACAAGCGGCTCCTGGCGTACAGCGTTGATCTATCAATGACCTGCGACACCAAGGACGGCGGTGAAGATCGCATCCAGAAGGTGCGGATCGTGAAAGGTCTGGCCGAGATCACTTCGCTCAAGCGGGTGACTCGGCAGTATTCTTTCACGAACAAGGACGCCGCGAGAGGTCGCAGCGTGATCGTTGAGCACCCGTTGCTACCGGGCTGGGACCTCAAGGCCCCTGAAAAGCCGTACGAAACCACCGAATCGCTCTACCGCCTGGCGCTGAACGTGGAGAAAGGAAAGCAGGGCGTGCTGGAAGTCGTGCAGGAGCGGATCGAGTCGACGACGATCGCGCTGATGTCGGTCGGCGTTGATGGTCTGGTCCAGTACAGGAAGTCGGGCGGCAAGGTGTCGGACAAGGTCATGGACGCGATGCGTGAAGCGCAGCGTCGGCAGGGCCTCGTGCTGGACGCGAGAAAGAAGATCGAGACGCTCGAGAAGGAAAAAGCCGGGATCGATACCGATCAGGGGCGCATCCGGAGCAACATGAGCACGATCGACAAGACCAGCGAGTTGTACGGACGATACATGAAGAAGCTGACCGAGCAGGAGAGCCGGCTCGAATCGATCGCTACGGAACTGGACAAGGCCCGCGCCGAGCAGACCCGGCTCGAGGCTGATTTGAGCGACTTCCTGGCGTCGCTCGACGTGGAGTAACCGGGCCGTGGCGATTGAGAAACCACTCATGTTGAAGCACATTCCTCCCTCTTTGTTGATGGTCGCCGCGGGCTTGGCGTGCACGTCGGCGTGGTCGCAGGACGCGGGCCGCGCGGCCGACCCGTTGCCGATCCGTGCGATTACTCTGTACCGCTCCGGCGTGGCCAGCTTCGAGCGCCGCGGCGTGATCGACGGCGATGCCGCGGTGCAACTTCGTTTCAGCACCGAGCAGGTCAACGACATCCTGAAGTCGATGGTCGTCCTGGATCTTTCCGGCAACGGTCGGATCGACGGCGTGAGTTACGTCTCGCGCGACCCGCTGAGCAAGCGGCTCTCAAGCTTCGGGATCGATCTCTCCGACGAGCCCACGTTGGGCGCACTCATGACGAGGCTGCGTGGCGCCAAGGTCACGATGACGATGCCGGAGGGGCCCTGGACCGGCACCGTGGTCGGTTGCGAGAATCGCGCCGAGACCAAGGGGCAAGGCCAGCCCGTGCAGGTGCCGTATGTGAACATCCTGACCGCCGCGGGCATCAAGTCGCTGAATCTGACGCAGGCTTCGTCCGTGGATCTGCAGGACAAGGAGTTAGCGGCCGAGTTGCAGAAGGCGCTGAGCGCGGTTGCTGAGCATCGTGCGGATCGAACAAAGACGGTTGATATTTCACTGAGCGGACAGGGATCCCGAGAGATCGTGGTGGGCTACGTGCAGGAATCGCCCGTGTGGAAGGCCAGTTACCGCCTGGTCTTGCCCGACGAAGCCGGGCCGCCCGGGAAAGGCGAACAGGTGACGCTCCAGGGGTGGGCGATTGTCGAGAACACCACCGACGAAGATTGGAGCGGGGTGGTGCTGTCTCTGGTCTCGGGTCGACCGGTGAGTTTCAGGATGGACCTGTACGAACCGCTGTATGTCGCGCGACCGCAGGTGCCGGTACCCACAGTTCCCGGCGTGGCTTCACGCATCTTTGAGGGAGGCGTGGCGCTCAAGGCCGGGCTCGCGGACATCGCCGAAGGGCGGCTCCATGACCCGTCGGAAAAGTACAAGAAAGTCGAGGCCGATCGAGCCGGTGTCACTGAACGGTTGCGCTCAGGCGCCCCGGTGATCGCCGGCGGCGGACCCGGCGGGTACCGCACCGCTGACGCCGGGGAGCTGGCGCAGTACGCCGCGTCCTCCCAGGCAAAGGCCGTTGAATCCGGCGAGGTGTTTGAGTATCAGTTAGACCACCCGGTGACCATAGAGCGTCAGAGGTCGGCCATGCTGCCGATCATCTCCGGCGCCGTGACCGGCCGGCGAGTAAGCATCTTCAGCTCGACTGATCCCGGTCTGTACCCGATGCGCGGCATCGAGATGACCAACAGCACCAAACTGGAACTGTTGCCCGGACCCATCAGCGTTTACGACCACGGCACCTACGCCGGCGATGCCCAGATCGGGCACGTCCCCGCCGGCGACAAGCGACTGCTCGCGTACAGCGTGGATCTCGCGGTGACGCACGTGGGCCAGACCAGCGGCGAGCAGCATATTCAGAAGGTGCGGATCGTGAAGGGAGCGTTGGAAGCAACCTATCTGCGCCGCGAGGGCGTCAAACACACCTTCACGAATAAGGACGCCCAACGTGGTCGGGACATGGTCATCGAGGAACCCAGACGCGAGGGCTGGGAGTTGAAAACGCCCGAGAAGCCATACGAGACCACCGAAGGGTTGTACCGCTTCTTACTCCCGCTTGAGAAGGCAAAGACAGGTTCGGTTGACGTGGCCTTTGAACGTGTGGAAGCCCACACCTACGCGGTCACCTCCGTGGAATTGGCGACGCTCCTGTCGTACCGCCAGAGCGGCGGCAAAGTCTCGGACAAGGTCGTCGACGCGTTCAAGGAAGTGCAGAAGCGCCAGGCGCTGGTGGAAGATTCGCGTAAGGGCATCGAGGCGCTCGAAAAGGAAAAGACCACCATCGACGCCGACCAGGGCCGCATCCGCAGCAATATGAACACAATTGACGGCAAGAGTGATCTGTACCGGCGGTATATGCAGAAGTTGACCGATCAGGAGGCACGTCTGGAGGCGATAGCCACGGAACTGGAGAAGGCCCGAAAGGAACTTCAGTCTCGCGAAGAATCGCTGGCTGCTTTCGTGGCGGGTCTGGATGTCGAATAGGGCGCCCACTCCCGAGTGCCCGTTCGGGCCGTCTCCGAGATTCGGAAACTGGGGCGGGAAAATTGTGACTTTTTTCCACAAAATGCAGGAATTCTGTTGCATAATTCAATTCCGTGTGGCATGTTGATGGTGCGGTAGTGCGCAAAGGGGGAACGAGTCAAGGCACATCCAGGTTGGGGTTCCGCAGCCGTCGCTGAAGCAACGGCGTGCGGCGCCGCTATGTGAGGGAAGTGCCGATGCGCGTTCAGAGCATGGGGTGCGTTTTTGCCGTCGCGGCGGGCACGCTTGTTTCGTCCTATTCCATCGCCGATCAGATCCGGCAACTCAGCCTCAAGGCCAATGATCTGGTCTTTGATTCCACGGGCGGCGCGATCTACGCGTCCGTCCCCAGTTCCGCGGGAGTGGGGCGCGGCAACTCGCTGACCCGGATCAACCCGGTCGCGGGCACCATGGGCTCATCCATCTTCATCGGCAGCGAGCCCAATCGCCTGGCGATCTCATCGAACAATCAGTACATGTACGCCGGGCTCGATGGCGCGGGGGCGGTGCGTCGCTTCAACGTGCTTAGCCAAACCGCAGACATTCAGATCTCCCTGGGCTTTGACGAAACCGCCGGCCCGCTCTTTGCTGATGACATCGCTGTAATGCCGGGCATCCCGACGAGCATCGCTGTAAGCCGACGTGCGGAAGGTCTCTCCCCTCGCCACCAAGGCATCGCGATCTTCGACAGCATCGCGCAACGGGGCTCGGTCTCCGGCGTCGCGCCGCTCAACAATCGGATCGCGTTCGCGAACCCGTCGCTGCTGCTGGGCTTGGACACGGAGTCCGCGACCGGATCGTTCCGTCGCATCACGGTCACGGGCGCCGGTATTGGTTCACAGAGCGGATTGGGCAACGCGCTGGGAACCGGGGCCGGCGGCACGTTCACGTTCGACGGTTCGCTGGCGATCAGCAGTTCCGGCCGCGCACTCGATCCGATCACACCCGCTCTCGCCGGCACGTTCACCGGCGCCAACGGACTGGGCGGCGTGGTGGCCGACCTCACGAACGATCGGGTCTTTTTCCTGAACAACTCGACGATCCAGGTCTACCAGCGGTCGACGTACATCCCGCTCGGCACCATCGAAGTGTCTGGTGCCGCGAACGGAAAGAGCCTGATCCGCTGGGGCGATGACGGACTTGCCTTCCGCGCCGACGGCGACCGCGTTTACCTCGTGAACTCGTCGCTGGTGCCTACGCCCGGGGCCGGCATGCTCATGGGGCTGGGCGGCCTTCTTGTTACTTCGCGACGGCGTCGGTAGTCGGGAGTGCGTGCACTTTGCGCAGCGCGACCCATGCGAGGCAGAAGGCCAGCCCGCCAAGAGCCGCGCCGATTAGAACGGATCCGATCGTCCACTCCAGGGCGACATCCGCGATCAAGTGCCAATACCCGCGCTTGTGTGCTTTGATTTCTGCCCACGCGGGCGCGTGGCCGTGGACGATGATGCTGCCGAGCCAGATCGCCGCGGCGATCAGCGCGGGGCCGATCGGCGGCAACCCCACCAAGGTCCCCGCCAACATCGGGAGCGGATGGATGCGCAGGATCCGTGCGACGATCACGCACATCGCAGAATGCAGCCCCCACAACGGGGTGTTGGCGATGAAGACGCCGATTCCGATGCTCGCGGCGACGCTGTTCTTGCCGTGGCCTTCCTGATGGGCGGCTTGCCATAGCGATCTGAAGCTCGCCCAAGCAACGACCGAACGCCACCAGCCGGCGATCCGTGACGTACCTTGTTTGGGCGGTGGCGGCGCTTCGTTCAATCTGGCAAAGTTTAGCGAGTCGGCGCAGTCGGAACCGGACTTTCAGGGTGTATCTTGGGTTGTGGGCGTCAAGAGCCGACGAAGCGGCTTGTGATGAACCAAACAAAAAACGCGGTCGTTCCGGTCGGATGCGTCGCCGCGCTGATGTGCGCGGCTGGTATTGCCAATGCGCAAGACGTAGCAGGGTTGGAAGCTACGACGCTCGAAGAGATGATGAGCGGCCCACACGATCTGCCGGGGCGTGTCGAAGGCCCCAGAACTCCCGAGCCATCGAGCACGCCCCCGGAAGCCGCGCCTGAACCGGAGGAACGCGATTGGTTCGGCGGCAAGCCCTGGTGGAAGTGGGAGCGTGCGACCGGCGACTGGTTCGGTGGTCGCACGTGGCTTGAACAGCACGGAATCTCGGTTGACGCCTCGTACACGATGCACTGGTCGAGCGTCTGGTCGGGCGGATTGAACAACAGGGCGTCGACCCGGCATTTGTGGGACGTGAACTCCACGTTCGACATGGACCGGCTTGCCGGCTGGAAGGGTTCGACGTTCTACGCGGACGCGATGTTCTCCGAGGTGAACGGCGGGTCGGCAGATGTGGGCGACTTCCAGGGCATCTCGAATATCGATACGGGCACCGACCGCGGGCAACTGTCCGAACTCTGGTGGGAACAGCGGGCGTTTGACGACGCAATGCGCCTCAAGATCGGAAAGATTGACGCCAACTCCGAGTTTGCGTTCGTGAGCGCCGCGTCTGACTTTCTGAGCTCGTCGCCGGGCGTCAGTCCGACCAACCAGGGTTTGCCGACCTATCCCGATCCCGCGACCGGCATCGTCGTGTTCGGCTACCCCACGAAGAACTGGTACATCGGCGCCGGGTTCTTTGATGGTGCGACCGCGGACGGCTACAACACCGGCAACCGCGGTCCCGACACGTTCTTCAGCGATTCGCGTTCCGCGTCGTGGTTCGGCATCGCGGAGACGGGCCTGACGTGGGACAAGGTGGGTTCGCTGGGCCATGGTCGCGTCGCGGTCGGCGCCGAGTACCTGACGGCGCGGCTCGATACGTTCGCCGGGGGCAACCAGCAGGGCAGTTGGAGCGGTTACGCGCTTGTGGAACAGCAGGTGATTCCAAAGAGCGACTCCGAAGAAGACAAGGACAAGGGTTTCTTCGCCTTCGCGCAGTTCGGTTACGGTGACGATGAGGTGAACCCCGCCAAGATGCACTTGGCGTGCGGGTGCGTGCAGAGGGGCATCTGCGAGAGCCGCGCCGACGACATCGCCGGCGCGTACGTGTCGTACGTGGACCTCAGCGACGCCAACGGATCGCCTTACCCCGGCAACGAGACTTCGCTGGAGTTCTTCTACCAGGTGCAGATCACGCCTTGCGTGAGTGTCACGCCGGATCTGCAGGTGATCTTCGATCCTTCGGGTGACAGCAACATCGATACCGCCGTGGTGGGGCAGTTGCGGCTCATCATCTCGTTCTGATCGGCGCGGAGGCGGCGGATCAACTCTTGGGCGCTTCGGGCTGTTCCTGAGGCTCGGTTTCGGAGTCAGCGGGCTTCTCGGCCGTTTCCGGAGGAAGCAGCACGGACTCATCCCATCCGCCTCCCAACGCCTTGTACAAGGCGATCAGGCTGCGCGACACCTCGGCACCGCTGTTGACGAGTTGGTCCTGCAGTTCGTAGAGGGCACGCTGGGCGTCGAGCACGTTGAGGAAATCGCCGATGCCGCTCTTGTAGCGCTCGGTGGCGAGATTGAGGGCCTGGCTGCTGGCCTGTTCGGCCGCGGCGAGGCTGCGGCGACGGGCCTGTTCCTGCACGAAGAGCGTGAGCGAGTTCTCGACCTCTTCAAGGGCGAGGAGGACAGTGCGCTCGTACTCGGCGACGGATGCCTCTTCACGCGCCCCGGCGGCGCGGATGCGGTTGCGCACCTTGCCCGCGCTGAAAATGTTCCATCGCATCGAGGGCCCGATGCCCCAGACGCGGCTATTGGCGTCGAACAGGTTCCCGATATCGCGGGCCTCAAACCCGAAATCGCCGGTGATGGAGAACTTCGGGAAAAGCTCGGCGGTTTCCACGCCCACGCGCGCCGAAGCCGCGGCGATCTGCCGTTCGGATCTGCGGATGTCGGGCCGGCGTCTCAGAAGTTCGGAAGGGAGGCCCACTGGAACGTCGGTGGGGGAGACGGGGATGGCCGAGGGCGCGCCCAACTCGGCGAGCAGGGAGCCGGGTTCCTGACCCAGCAGCACCGCAAGCCGATAGGCGGATTGCCGCACGCCGACCCGCAGCGGCGGGAGCTGTGATTCGCGTGCCGCCAGCTGCGCGCGGGCCTGCTCTACCTGCAACTGGGACGAGATCCCGGCGTTGGCGAGCGATTTGGTGAGTTCGAGAGTTTCGCCCTGCGAACGGATGGCTTCCTGGTTGACTTCGACGCGGCGTTGGAAGCTGCGCAGTTCAACGTAGTTGCGGGCCACCTCGGCGATGACAGTGATCAGAACATCTCGCCGGGTTTCCTCGGCGGCGGCCAGATCGGCGTCGGCGGCCTCGATCGACCGGCGGATGCCGCCAAAGACATCGATCTCCCACGCCGCGTCGAGTCCGGCCTGGAAGAGATCGTGTGCATCGGTGCTTCCGGGATCGGAGCGGGGAGAGTTTTCGCTGTCGCGGCTGCGGCGATAGGAACCGGTCGCGTCGACTTTGGGGAAGAGGTTTGATTCCTCGATGCCGCGCAATGCGCGGGCCTCACGCACGCGGGCTGCGGCGATCTTGAGATCGTTGTTGCCTGCGACGGCTCGCTCGATGAGCGAGTCGAGCGCGGGGTCGTTGAACTTCTGCCACCACTTGGACAACTCACCGATGGCGAGAGGCCGGGCGGCGGAAGGCTTGAGTTCCGCGTTCGCTTTGGCGACATCATCGCCGGAAAGGGAAGCGAACTCACCGGATTTGGCCGGTGCCACGGGCTCCTTGTAGTCCGGGCCCACCTTGCAGCCGACGAGCGCTCCGCTGAGGGCTGCGGCCGCAAGGAGCACCTGGACCGACGTGCGGGAACGGTTCATGGTTTGAATCGCTGGCATCAGTTGGCCTTCTTCTCTTCGTTCTTCGCGGCCGGGGCGGCGCGTTCGACTGGCTGGGACTCGATGTACACGTCGACCTGCTGGCCGACGAAGACGGGAAGTTCCTTGGGATCAAAGCTGAAAATCACCTGCAGCACACGGGTGTCCACGCGCTCCTGGCTGTCGCCCGTGAGGGAGCGCTTGGGGAGGACAAAGGGCTCGAAGCGGACGAAGTTGAGCGGGAAGGTGATGTTCTTGTTGCCTTTGATGAACGCGGTGGCCTTCGATCCGGCCCGGACACGCCACGCTTCGTGTTCGTCAATGTCGGCACGCACGTGCAGCGGATTGACGCTGCCAACGAGCATCAGCGGTTGGGCGAGGGCGCCTGCCTGGGCGAACTCTCCGATTCGGATATTCACCTGGAGCACGCGGCCGTCCACCGGAGCGCGGACGAGGCGGCGCTCGATCTCGGTGCGGGCTTGTTCAACCTCGGCGCGGGACTGCTGCACCTGGCATTCCGACACGGCGAGGTCGGCGGACCAGGTGCCGGCTTCGAGCAACTGAAGGTCTGCCTTGGCTGCTTCGACGCGTGCCTGGGCGGTCATGACGGCGTAGCGACGGCGAGAGAGGTCGTCCTCGCTCACGGCACGGGGATCGTTCAATGCCTCCCACTTGGTGAGCTGGGCCTGCATGTCCGCGAGAACGGCCTGGGATTCCACCACGCGGGCGCGGGCCGCCGGAAGCTGTTCGGGGCGCGTGCCCTGCCGGAGTTTGTCGAGTTGTTTCTGCGCTACGGCGAGGTTGGCTTCCTTCACCGCGAGTACGGCACGCTCCTGCACATCTTCGAGTTGGAAGAGCGGGTCGCCGACCTTGACGGTGTCGCCCACGGTCACGTGGACCTTGGTGACCACCGCGCTGACCGGTGCACCGATGGCGATGTTCTGGCTGCTGGCTTCGATCAGCCCGGCGCCAGCGACGAACGCCGCGAAGGGGGGTGACGGAGGCTCGACGACTGGCGGTTGGGCCAGCGGCGGGCGGGCGCCCTGGACCACTGTGTACGCCGCGAGCACCATGCCGATGATGGCCAGGATGGGGACTAGAAAGGTTCGGATCATGATTACGCTCCAGTTCGGGAGGTTCGGTATTGAGTTCGGGAGGTCAGGTCAAGGCAGACTCGGATGGGTGTTCGGCGACCTTGTGCCCCAGCCCGCCGGAGATCTGCTCGATGTGTCCGTCGTCCATTTCCGCGATGCGATCGGCGAACTCAAAGATGCGTTGGTCGTGCGTGACGACCACGAGGGAGAGGTCGTTGCTGCTGGCTACGTCGCGCAGAAGTTCCATCACCTTCTGGCCGGTGACATGGTCGAGCGCGCTAGTAGGTTCATCACACACGAGCAGCTTTGGCTTGTGCACGAGTGCCCGCGCGATCGCGACGCGTTGTTGCTGGCCGCCGGAGAGGCGATTGGGATAGTCGTTGACTCGGGTGCCCAGGCCGACCTGCGAGAGCATGGACTTGGCCTGCTCCACAGCGGCATTGCGTTTGTGACCGTTGATCAGAAGCGGCACCGAGACGTTTTCCGCGATCGTGAGCGTGGGGATGAGGTTGAAGGCCTGAAAGACGAATCCGACGTTGCGGCCGCGGAACGCGGTCTTGGCGTCGGAACGCATCTTGTTGAAATCCTCTCCTAGGACGGTGCATTCGCCGCCGTCGCGGTCGAGCACGCCTGCGATGACGGAGATGAGCGTTGTTTTTCCGCAACCGGAGGGGCCTACCAACATGAGCAACTCGCCGGTGTGCACGTCGATGTCGATGCCGCGAAGCGCCCGCACGGCGGATTGGCCCGAGCCGTAGGTCTTGGTCACCGAGCGGCAGCGTACGGCTACGGGGCGTCCTCTGGTGACGTCCGCGGCTGAGCGTGTCATCGGCCCGCCGTCATGGGTGTGATTCGGAGCTTTGGAAGCCTCAGACATTCTGCTTATCCCTTGAACACGATGCCCGGTTCGAGCCGAAGGACCTTGGTCAGGCTGACGAGCGCGGCGGTCACACCCACCACGAGCATCGCGATCCCTGTGAACGCGACCACTTCCCAGCGCATCAGGAAGGCCAGATCGGTCCTGGTGATGTAGATGCCCATGAGAGCCGCGACTCCCATGCCCAGGCCGAATCCGATCCATGTGACGCTCAACACTTGTACGAGGACCATCCGGACCAGCGTCGCCGCGGAAACACCCATTGCCTTGAGAGCGGCGAAGTACCGGAGGTTGTCGAGCGTGAAGTTGAAAAACGTCTGTCCGGTGACGATCAGACCGATGATGAAACCCAGGCCCACGGCCAAGCCAAAGTTGATGAGGATGCCGGTGCTCTTGAGGATGTACTCACGGGTGACCGCTTCAAACTCGGGACCGGTGCGGGCGATGTATGGAGTGGATGATTCGATCCGATGTTTGACGGCGGGGATGTCCGCCGGGGATTTGCACTTGACCAGAACGAACGACATCAGATTCCGGTCCTTGGGGGCGAATCGCAGCGCCCGAGAGTAAGTCGTGTAGACGACCGGATCCCAGAAGAATGAGGGCGAACCTCGGTAGGTGCCGACGATCTGGGCATCGTTGTCGTGGATCGAGAGCCGATCGCCGACCTGGATGGGGCGATTTCCCGCGTGCTTCAGGGCGAGTTTGGAGTTCGTGTCGCGCTCGTCGATCAGGATGCCCGGGTCGCGTCGCAGGTCCAACAGGGTGCCGTTGGTCATGACGGTTGGCCCGCCCACGAGCGTTGAGTCGTCCAGGCCCACGAGGATGAGGCTGGTGCGCGTACCGTCGGGGAGTTGGCAGCGAAGGAAGCCCTTGTAGAGCGGCGCGGCCCATTCGACACCCTCCACGCCGCGGATGCGCTGCGCGGCGGTCTCGGGCAGGGCGATGGCGTCTTCACTGAACCGTACCTGCGGGTCCATGACCCAGAGGTCAACGTCGCCAATTTCACGGATGAACGTGCCGGTCTGCGCCGAGAGACCTGCGAAAATGGACCCCTGCTGTGCGATCATCATCGCGGCGAAGGCGGTGCCCAGGAGCAGGCCAAGGTACTTGAGTCGATCGCCCATCAACATCTTGACGGCCAGACGCATCATGCCCGCCTCCTCGCCTTCGTGTCGGGCGCGACCTTGGCGACGCGGGTGCGGGGCGTTCGGTCACGGGCCGGCGTCGGGTTGAGCATCCCATCGATCGCGGCGTCAAGGAGTAGTTCCGCGGTCTCGCGGGGGTGCTTGAAGTCGACCCAAGGGTCCGAGCCGTGGGTAATGTACAAGGAGACCACGCCATGGGCCGCTGCCCAGCAGGCCTGCGTGGTGGTGTGGGCGTCGCGGTACTTGGGGCGCAGACGCCCTGCTTGGATGCACTCGCGGACGAGTCCGCAGAGGAAAGCGTGCGCGTCCTCGTCGGCGTTGCCGTGCTCGATGAGGCAATCCTTGGGCTCGATATAGGGCCAGGACGTCATGAACATCAGGCGGTAATGGTGGGGGTGTTCGAGGGCGAAGCGGATGTACGCCCGGCCGCAGGCGCGGAGGCGTTCGACCGGGTCCGCGATCTTCTCCACGTCGCGCATGCTGTCGCGCATCAGGCCGAAGTCGGAATCGCCCAGGGCCATGAGCAGTTCGGTCTTGTCCTTGAAATGCGTGTAGATCGCGGCGGGGGTGTACTCGATGGCGGCGGCGATCTTCCGCATCGAGACGGCCTCGAATCCTTCCTTCACAAAGAGCGCGCGGGCCGCCGCGAGGATTCGCTCCCTGGTGGCGTGTCGTTCTCGGGCTCTTCGTTCGGTCGATCCCATCTCGCTTCTCAGTCAGTTAACACTGTTAGCTTACAGATCACTGTTCGATAAGTCAAGGAGGTCGGATTCAGGCGGTGTTCCCGGTGCTACCCCTTGAACACGATCGCCGGTTCGAGCGTCATGACACGGCGCATCGACAACATCGCCGAGAGCATGCAGATGATGACAACGGCGGAGCCGGCGACGAAGAGCAACTGCCATGTCATGACGAACGCCAAAGGCGTTCCTCGCATCGAGGTTCCGAACCACGACGCGGCGCCGATTCCCAGCCCGAAGCCGATCACGCCCACGACGAGCGCCTGCAGCAGGATCATCCGCAGCAGCGTGCCGTCGCGCGTGCCCATGGCTTTGAGGGTTCCGAAATACCGGAGATTGTCCACAGTGAATGAGTAGAACATGAAGCCGGTGATAATCGTGCCGATGAGCAGGCCCAGGCCAACCGCGACGCCGAAGTTGATGGGAATTCCCGTGTTGCGGATGAAGTACATGATGGTTTTCCACGTGAACTCGCGGCTGGTGTATGCCGCGAGCCCGGTGGTCTCGGAGATGCGCTTGCACACCTCCGCGATCGGCATCCCCGGAGTGGTCTTGACCAGGATGAACGAGAGCTGTTTTCGTTCTTTAGGGGCGAACTGGATCGCGCGGCTGTAGGTGGTGTAGACGATCGGCTGGCTCTGGAAAGTTCGGGTGTTCTTGGAGATGCCGACGACAACGCCGCGCTTGTCGTTGAGTTCCATGGTGTCGCCGACGGCGAGCGGGATGGGTTTTCCGTTGGGGAGCGGGTTGGCGCGGGCCAGGCGGGTGGTGGCGCCGACGTAATCCACGATCACGGCATCGGCCTGGCGCAGGTCGCTGAGGTCGCCCCGGAGCATCTCGGGGGGGCCGCCGGTCAGCGTGGCGTCGTCGAGACCGATCACGATGCAGTTCTGGAACTCGCCGTTGTCCAGGCGTGCGCGGAGCTGGCCCTTGTAGAGTGGCGCGGCGAAGTTGACGCCTTCGACGCCGCGGACGCGGGAAAGGGCCGTAGTCTGAAGCGGCTTGGTGTCGTCGATGAACGCGACTTTGGGGTCCATGACCCAGATGTCGGGCCAGCCCATGTCTGTGATAGTGGCGGTGGTGCGGGACATGATGCCCACGAAAATGGAGCCCTGCTGCGTGATGACCATGGAGGCGAGCATCACGCCCATCACGATGCCGAAGTACTTCGACTTGTCGCGGAAGAGCATTTTGAGAGCGGTGGCGTACACGTTGGGGATCTCTCAGGAGTTCGCGGGGGAGGGTCCGATGGCCTTGAGCCCGGCCAGGGAGAAGGCGGTGATGTGGTCGGCCAGCATGCGCACGGTTTCGGGGTGGTGTTTCTCGCTCGGGTAGAGCTTCGAGATCGCGGGCTGACAGTGTTTGTGCATGACGCACTGTCCGATTACGGACATAGCGCCGAGCTTGGCAGACTCCGAAGTTGGTGCCGTCGCGGTGAGTTCCGCGATGATGCCCAGCAGCAACTGCCAAGTAGGGCGCACGGTGGTCTCGATCATCATGTCCAACGCCGCGGTGGGTTCCACCATTTCGCGCACCATGAGGCGACCGTGCCACGCGGGTCGCCCCTGATCGAGGATCCGGCGCAGGAAGGCGCGGATGAAATCACGTAACCTTTCAGCGGCGGGGGCGGTCGGGTTGATGTTGATCGGGTACTGCGTCCGCGCGAGTTCGAGCGTGTGCTGCAGGACTTGGCTGTACAGCGCCTGCTTGTCGCCGAAGTAGTAGTTGACCGCGGCGATGTTGGCTCCGGCGAGCGCGCAAATCTCGCGGACCGTGGCGTTCGCGAATCCTCGGTCGGCAAAGACCTGCCCTGCCGCGTCCAATAGGCGTTCTCGTGTGCCTGACTGGTCACCGGGAAGCGCGGGCATGCCTGTGTGTGTTAGGTGTAGGTTCATTTGGGAATACGCGCGTATGAAACACATGTTTGATACGGGTGTTTTGGAAGTCAAGTCAGTCTGCTTAAAATGGGGAAACACTTCCCTGGCTATTCTCTGACTCACCGGAGTGACCATGGCTGGAAACCAGTACCTGAGCAAGTACCAACAGGGGATCGTGAACCGCTACTACCAGCACCAAGATGCGCGGGTGGTTCAACGATTGCAAGAACTGGTGTCGGACCTTTGCGTGTGCACCGAGGAGAAGGCTGCCGCTAAAAAATGGGCGGTTTTCGAGCGGGAAATTGCGAAAACCAACGCTGATCCGGTGCGTGTGGCCAAGGCGGTCAAGGCACGTGATCTCAAAGCCGCTGCGGCCATCATCGCGGACCCGAAACTGTCTGCCGCGGCGGCGAAACCGCGGCCTCCGCAGGCCAAAAGCGCTACGGATGACATCTAATCGAAGCGTCGCGGTTGAAAATCTGACGAAATTCTCGAACTTGTCTTGACAGGGTCGTCGAAATCCTGTAAGTTGAACGTTCTACCAAGAGTTGATTGAGCGTTCAACCCAGAAGCGATGGCCCTTCCCGAACTCAAACTCGATCCCAAGCCCGATACGCGAGAGCGGATCGTCGAAGCGGCTGCACGCCTCTTTCATGAGCAGGGGTACAACGCGACGGGCATCTCCACGATTCTGCGCGAGGCGGGAGTGAATGCCGGAAGCCTGTACCACTTCTTTCCGAGCAAAGAAGCGTTGCTCGTGGGCGTCCTGGAGCGGTACGTACACGGATTGCATCCGATTGTCATAGGGCCGGTCGAAGCCAAGACACAAGACCCGATCGAGCGTGTGTTTGCGCTGCTCGACCAGTACCGCAACTGGTTGGCGCCGATCGGGTTCTCGATGGGGTGTCCGATCGGGAACCTGGCCCTGGAGATCGCGGACAGTGCACCGCAGGTGAGGGCCCTGATCGATCTGAACTTTCAGAACTGGTCCAAGGCCGTCAGGGCTTGGATCGACGCCGCGGGAGATCGATTGCCCGCGACGACGAACCGCCACGAACTCGCGGACTTTGTGCTGACTGTGATGGAGGGCGGCATCATGCAGTCGCGTGCGGCCCGCACGCCGGAAGCTTTCGACGCCTGTGTGTCGCAGTTGCGTCGGTACTTTGAACTATTGCAGGAGGCTGCGCGGCGGGAGCGGTCTTCCGTCTCGGGGCCTCCATAGGAGCTCGCGTCATGCCTGTGTGGGAAATCACTCACGTCAACTACCTGGCCGTTGTGGTCGCGGCGATCGCCATGTTTCTGGTCGGGGGGATCTGGTACGGGGCGGTGTTCGGGCGGGCCTGGGTGGGGATCCACGGATACACGCCGGAGCAGACCAAGTCCATGCAGAAAGGTGCGGGCAAGGTGTACGGCATGTTTCTGTTGACCGACCTGGTGCGGGCGTGGGTCACGGTGCTCTGTCTCAACGCTTTCCATGTCACTTCGGTGGCGGGCGGGATTTGCGCGGCGACAACGCTGTGGCTGGGGTACGCGGCGACGTTCCATTTCGAGAACTACGCGGCTCACCGCAAGCCGATCATGGCGTTCGCGCTGGACGCGGGATATCAGATTCTCGCCTCCGCCACGGGCGGAGCGATTCTCGCGGCGTGGCGGTGAACATTCCTCGGCGGCCTCCACAAGGATCGCCAGATCTACGAACAACAGGGGAGATTCCATGCGGACGGTGCTGATCGCGGCGTTGATTGGTGTGCCTGCTTTGGCCGGGGAGCGTACATTGCGGTGTGACGCGGTGGTCGATGCGCCGGTCGCCAAAGTGTGGGAAGCATTCACTACGAAGCCGGGCGTTGAGTCGTGGATGGTGCCGGTGGCGGAGATCGATCTGCGGGTCGGTGGCACGCTGAAGACCAACTACAACAAGGAAGCCGGCGTCGGCGGCCCGGGGACCATTGTGCACCACATTCTTGCGTATGAACCCGAAAGGATGTTCGCGGCGAGGTTCGATGTTCCCGCGGAAAACTCGCCGCTGAAACTCGCGGAGAAAACGTGGTGGGTCGTTCGGCTGGAGCCGATCGACAGCACGCACACGCACGTGTGGCACTCGATGGTCGGGTTCGGCGATGGGCCCGAGTGGGATGATGTGTACGCCAAGTTTGAAAAGGGCAACAACTGGACGATGCAACAGTTGGTGAAGAAGTTCGCGCCGGCGGAGCCAAAGGCCAAGTCGGGACCGCCCGCCGTCGCCATCGACTCTGCGCTGTTCGTGTCGGGTGGCCCGGACGTCAGGCAGTTCGTGATCGAGGAGCACGTGGACGCGGCGCCGCAGGATGTGTTCAAGGCGTACACGACGAGCGAGGGGTGGAAGTCACGTCTCGGCGTTGAGTCGAAGATCGATCTGCGTATCGGCGGCCCGTTCGAGATCTACTTCAGTATGACTCCGCCGCCGGGAGAGCGGGGCAGCGAAGGGTGTCAGGTGCTTGCGTATTCGCCGGGGGAATCCGTGACGCATTCGTGGAACGCGCCGCCGAAGTTCGCGTCGGCGCGAACCAAGCGCACCTGGGTGCAGTTCAGCGTTCGAGAGGACGCGAAAGGCGGCACGCTGGTGCGGCTGGTGCATGCCGGCTTCGGTGCCGGGGAGGAATGGGATCAGGTGTACGAGTACTTCAAGAACGCCTGGCCGCGGGTGCTCGATGGGCTGCGCGAGTCATTCAGGAAGTAGCGGTGTTGCGCGGCGCGGGCGGAGTTCTCAGTGTTCTAAGCACCAGGATGCCGATGCCGATGATGAGCCACAGGTCCGCGACATTGGAAACCCAGGGCCAGACTTCGTTGCCGCCGCCGGGCCAGCGGATTCCGAATGGAAGTCTCACGCCCGGCAACGGGTGAATGAAATCGCGAACGCAGCCAAAGACCAATCGGTCGTAGAGGTTTCCCAGACCGCCGGCCAGCAGAAGCGCGACAGAGATGTGCGCCCATGTGTCGTTGCGCTTTGTCCAGCGGGCGAAGAGCATCAGTCCGAACGCCAGCGCAGCGCCCGTGAACACCACAAAGAACCAGCGTTTGCCGGCCCCCATGCCGAACACCGCGCCCGGATTGAGCACGAGCGTGAAATCCAGGATGTTGGGGATTACGGTGACAGGATCGTGCTGAGGAATCAGCCTCCCGAGCCAGCCTGAAGAGAGAACTTCCTCACGACTAACCACCACGGGCGACCCCGCGACGGTTTTGAAGGCCCACACCTTGGTCCACAGGTCGATCGCGAGTCCCACAACCGCCATCGTCGTCAACACCGCCCACGCTCTCGGAGACCGCCACGCCATCGAGGCCGGATCAATCGTTGAGGCGGTTGGCGTACCAGCGTCGCTCACGACCGCATCGCCTGCCGTTCGAGCTCGCGAGCGGCCTCGATCGAGTAGCGGGCCCATGGAAGCTCCTCAAGGCGATCGGCCTTGATCGGCTTGCCGGTGATCTGGCACACGCCGAATGTCCCGTTGTTGATTCGGGCGATGGCGTCGTCGATCTCCTTGATCAGCCGGCGGTCCGCCGCGGCCAGATCGAGGGACAGAGACTGGTCATACGCCTCGCTTCCCTGCTCGGCCATGTGGCTTGGCGTGTTGGACAACGAGCCGCTCTGACCGAGCAGAGCTTCGTTCTCCATCGTCGCTACGTCGCCGACGAGTTCTGCTCGCTTACGCACAAGCAATCCGCGGAATCGATCCAGTTCGCGCTTGTTGAAGGGCGATTTGAAGTCCAACTTCGGTGATTCCGCCTCGGCCGCGGCGGTGTGCGAGCCGAGCGGGCGCTGCTGGGAGGCCTTGGGGCCCGACGGAATCAATGGCTTGCGCGACGGACCCTTGGAGTCGAGCAGTTTGCTGAGACCGGCGGGCATTTTGACAGGCACCGGCGGCGGCTTCGGACGTTTGATTGGGCGCGGTGGGCTGGGCGGCGCGGGCTTGGGAGACCCAGCGCCGTTGGCTGCGGCCGTGGGGGCCGCGGCCACGGGGGCTGGAGCGGGCGCGGCGGGCTTGTTGTCTTTCGATGACTTCGCGGGTGGCGCAACCGACTTGGCGTGGGCTGGGGCTTCCTTCACCGTGGTCTTGGCGAGAGGGGCGACCTTCTTGCCGGCCTTCGCCTTGGGAGGAGGAGCCGACGCGGGCTTTTTCGCTTTGGCCACGGGCTTGGCAGGTGATTTTCGCGCTGGAGCAGCCTTCTTTGTCACGAATACCCCGCTTTAGCAGTCAAGCAAGACTTGGTTGGACTCTGATCGGTACTGTGGCGGACGAAAATGAGCGGCAAGGGTAGCGCGTCCGAGTTGGGGGGTCAAAGAAAACCCGAACGAGCCGGTGCAAGCCCCGGAGTCCACTTAGATGCCCGGATCGAGTTGCTGCGGCACAACCGCCCCGGCGTGAGGTAGGTCCAGCGCATCGGGGATGGCGGGCTTGCGGACGGCCGTTGGGAGTTCTCGGGTTCCCGAATCAGAGTGAGGCGGTTGACGGAGTCCGAGCATTTCCTCAATGGCGTCCGCCGCGAGGATGGAAGCGTCGTGCCCGGAAAAAGGCGCGGTGACGGCGGCGAGATCGCGGCGTTGCTGGTCGCTCATCGTGGGCGACTCGATCAGCCGCTCGGCTTCCATGACGAGCGGACCCTCGCCGCCGAAATGCGGGATGAACTCGGGGATGATGCGTTTTCGGGCGAGTACGTTGGGCAGGGAGAACAGCTTGGTGGAGAGGATCAGGCGCACGAGAAGGAAGAGGAAAGCGTTGGCTTTCCTGTAGAAGACGACCATGGGGCGCAGCTGCTTGGCGACCTGGAGCGTAACGGTGCCGCTCTTCACCAAGGCGATCTGGCACCAGCGGATCACTGCGTCGGTATCCTGAACGACGATGCGCAGGTTGTCGGGCCAGCCGCCCCGCGACGCCGCGGCGTTACGCAAGTCGCCAGCCACGCGATCATTGGTGGCTGCCACGACTCCTTTGGCGGCCGGGTAGCGAGCACTGAGAGCGCGAAAAGCATCGAGGAGAATCGGGAAGTGACGCCGCAGTTCGTCGGGTCGTGAGCCGGGCATCATGGCGATGCGGGGTTCCCCATCGCCGAACGTGGACGCGCGGCGGTCGAGCGCGGCTTCGTCCAATGGGTCATCGAACAGGAAGTGCCCGATGAATCGCGCCGGCACGTACCGTCGGCGGAAAAACTCCTCTTCGAACGGGAGAATGCAGAGCACCAGGTCTGTGAGCCTTCGAAGCTTGTGGATCCGCCAGCGGCCCCACGCCCAGATTTGAGGCGCCACCAGATGAACCACCTTGGCCCCGTGCTTCTTGGCGATCGCGCAGATCGACATATTGGCCGAAGGGGAGTCCACGGGGATGTGGATGGCGATCTTGTTGGCGGCGAAGAAAGCGTCGATTCGGGCGTTGATACGCAGGTGCTCGAGCACCTTGGCGAATCCCGGCAGGCCCATGACGGCATCGTCTCCGGTGCGCTCCTGAATGGTGGCTCCGGCTCGCTCCATTTTGGGCCCACCCCACGCGAAAATCGGCAAGTCGGGGTGTCGGCGCCGCAACTCTGCGATCACAGAACTGGCGTGATCGTCTCCGCTGGGCTCGAAAGCGGTGAAGAGCAGGGCTTGTGATTTGGGCTCTGGTTCTGGCATGAGTCGGAAGCGAACATAAACGTAGCGTGGGATGGAAGAGCACGCGCGGGACCCCGCCTAGTCGCTCTCGGTCCATCGCTTCGGCCTTTCGAAGGTCTTGAACGTACCGCGGCCGGCCCGGATCCCGAAGTCCACGGAGGAACGCGAGCGTGCGGAGGGTGCCTGCGGGACGGAATAAACGGCTCATTCATTCTCGGTCATGTGTCGCGCCCGCCGCGGGAGTTTGATGACCTTCTCGAACTTGCCGCCGTCAAGGGCCGTTCTCCGCGGACCGATTAATCCGCGCTATGGCCATCACTTCAGAGACTCGTAATTCGTCGTCCCGGTCCGGCGTTCTGCGTTCGACTTGGCCGCAGGATTGGTTGGGCCGCGTTGAACACGATCTTTGCGGACTCATTGTGCGGGCGGGGGCGGGGGCGGCGGGCTTTGTCGGCTCGCTCTGGACATGCGCGGGCGACAGCGACGAGCGAGCGGACGCCGCGGCCGGGGAGTGGTTGATGCGTACCGGATGGCCTGTGCGGCCTTTGCGCATTGGGTTGGCTGAAGCGGCGGCTTGGTCTGACCCGCTGGTCGCCACCCCGACGGCGAGCGACGTGGAGTGGTTTGCCTTGCCGCGCGGAGCGGGTGCCGAGGCACTCCTGCGATTCCGGCTCGACGCCGTGGTCGGCCGTTGCGCGGAGGGCGAACTGTCGGTAGCGACTTGTGAAAATCCGCAGCGCGAGGCCGCGTGGTTTGACTGGGGAACGGATCGGCCGCTGTCGTATCCCTCTGTTTTCCCGGCAAGGATCGATTGCGCCAACATCACTCTAGGTCGTGTGAACACGGGTGAGCTCCGGCTTGCACAGCGGATGATCGAGGCCGCGGCGGTGTTCTCGCGAGTGCCCGCTCGTCTCACGCTTGCGGACCGCGTCGCCGGGCGCCTTCCGACCCAGGGAGAGCGCCGTCGAGTCAGCGGTGTCCGTCCGACCAGGCTCATGCCCGGGGAGCAGGCCTGCGACTCGATCATGAACCTATTGGCGGAGGAAACCGCTTCGCGTGCGACGGGCGTGCGACTGCGGGTATCAACGGCCGAACGGGCGGCCGCTCGGGCGTGCGGAGCGTGGCTTGCGTGTTCGCCGACACTGATCGACGAAGCGGCACGACAGGAGTGGATGGAGGCGTGCGCCCGGATCTGCGGCGATGAACCAGAGACGATGCTTCGCCTGGCCGCGGTGCGTTTGGCCACCGGCGACGACGAGGCGGGGATCGACGCGATACTGCGTGCGGACCGGATGCTGCGAGATCGAGAGTTATTGCCCGCCATCGATCACACCGCATTCCTGAGCGCCGAGTTGGAGTTACCCCTTGCCACGGCGATGACTGTCGGGCGCCTCGCGGCGGGCGCATGCGTCATCGCGGCGACGCTCTCGCCCGCGCACGCCGAGCACGTTCTCAATGACTTGCTGGACGACGCGCGGTTCGCGGAGCTGCTGATCGGCCGTGATCAGGACCGGACGCTCCTGATGCGGGTGTGCCATGAACTGCGGCGGGCGAGGCGCGTTGAGTGCTTCTCATTGCCCGCCGCGGCGGTGGCCGACAAGAAACGTCGGCGGCGCAAGGCCGCTTGAGTGTGGCGGGCACTGGGGTCAGGTGGCGGCCGCGGATAGACCCAGTTTCACTATGACCATCTTGAGGTCGGACCATACTTTGGCCCGATTCTCGTCGGTGTAACTGCGGAGCAGGTACGCGGGGTGGTACGTGGGCATCACGGGTATCTTGCGGCCGTCGGCGCAGCGAAACTGCGACCAGCGGCCGCGGAGCTCGCCCATATTGGCGATAGTGGCGAGCAGCAGGCGGGTGGCGGGGAGGCCGAGGGTCACGATCGCCTCCGGCCCCACGATGGCGATTTGCTCGAAGAGGTACGGGGCGCACGCCTCGGCTTCCTGAGTGGTGGGGGTGGCGTTGCCGGGAGGGCGTGTCTTGAGCACGTTGGCGATGTACACCTGCTCGCGTTTGAGTCCCATGCCGGCGATCATCTTGTTGAGCAGTTGCCCCGCCTTGCCTACGAAGGGGCGGCCCGTCTTGTCTTCCTCTTCGCCCGGGGCTTCGCCGATGAACATCAATCGGGCTCGCGGCTCGCCTTCCCCCCAGACGATCGAATGGTGATCCGTTTTGAAGTGCTTATGCGGGGCATCGGCTTCGTAACGGGCACGCAGGGCGTCGAGCGCTGCCTGTGCCTGCTCCGGGGTTCGTGCGGCGGCGACTTCTGCCGGGCAGGTCGGTGTGGCGAAGGGCGATTTGGGAGTGGCGAGCAGCGTTGGTTGTACCGTGGCCACTCTTTGTGGCAGCTTGACCTCGGCCATCGCGGCGACGCGTGGCATGGGGGCCGCGACCTGGGCGGGCGTCGGCTGGACCAACTGCGGCGGAGCGGTGAGGGCGGGGCCATCCGGCGCGTCCGTGCGGTACATCGGCACGTACTCCACACCCATGAGGCGCGAGGTTTCGGCGTTCTGGAATGCCAGGATGCGGAGGCGGTCATCCATACGGGGGTAAGGATATGTCGCTGCGGGCGACCACCCCCCGGCGGGTCGGTAGAGCAATGTTTAGATGTGCAACGGGCTCTTTCCGCGTTCGGGTGCTGTGGAGCTTGGGAAGGGTCGATCTACTCCGTGGCGTCAAACACTGAACCGATCGCTTACCTACCCTTGCCCAGCATGACGACTCAGCCCCCCGCTCCCGTTCCGCCCAAGTTCAATCCCGGTGCGATGCACCAGCAGCGGCCCCGCCTGCGCCCGGTGCGTGGGTTCCCTGCCCAGTTCGGAAATCAGGTGGCGATGGGACTCGCCGACGCACGTCAGATCTCCGACAAGGCCGTATTCACGTCGCCCGCATTCCAGGCGGTGCTGCCGATGATGGACGGCCAAAAGAGCGTCGACGACATCGTGCGTGCCGTGGGCAAGGGCTTGACCCGCGAACCTCTGGAGCAACTGATCGCCCAGCTCGATGACGCCGGCCTTCTGTTCGGCCCCACATTCGACGCGATGCTCACCAAGATGCGGGCGGACTTTGACAGCAGCCCGGTACTGCCGCCGGCATCCACCGCGGCGATCGCTGACGCGCTCGCCGAGCACGCGGTCCGCAGCAAGTTGCCGCCGGAGCAGCAGAACCAGCCGATCCAGATGTCGGACTCCGAACGGGCCGAACTGGGCGCCAAGCGGATGCGAGAGATATTCGATGAATGGATGGCCGCGTCGCTCAAGGACGCTCCCGATCCCAGCCTCAACTCGCTGCCAAAGGCGATCGTGGTGCCTCACCTGGACTACCAGCGAGGCTGGATCAACTACAGCAGCGTGTGGGGCCGATTGCGTGTGGCGGACCGTCCCGATCGGGTCGTGATCCTGGGAACGAATCACTTCGGCGAGGCGACGGGCATCTGCGGCTGCGACAAGGGGTATCAATCCCCATTGGGCACATGCGAGGCCGATCTGGAGTTGATCGCGGCGCTGCGCAGGCGCCTGGGCGCCGACGCCGACAAGCTGTTCCAGAACCGCTTTGACCACGAGCGTGAGCACTCGATCGAACTGCAGATTCCCTGGATCCAGCACTGCCTGGGTCTGGACGACGCGGGCAAGTTCCCCAAGGTATTCGCCGCGCTCGTGCACGATCCAAGCGTCAACAACGGCGAGAGCTACGACGGAAACGGGCTGGCGTTCGAGCCGTTCGTCAACGCGATGCGCGAAGTGCTGGCTGAACTCCCCGGCCGCACGCTGGTGGTGTCGTCTGCCGATCTCAGCCACGTGGGTCCGCAGTTCGGCGATCAGCAGCAGGTCGCGGGCGAAGGCGGTCCGGCGGAGGAGTTCCGCAACAAGATCTTCCAGCACGACCGAGAACTGATCCAGATGTTCGCGGAAGGAAAGGTCGACGAGGTGATCTCGAGCATGGCCTGGCAGCAGAACCCGAGCCGCTGGTGCAGCATCGGCAACATGGCCGCGGCGTTCAAGATTGCTCAGCCGACCAAGGTGAACATCTACAACTACGCCGCGGCGATGGATGAGCAAGGCATGAGCCTGGTCAGCAGCGTCGGCATGTCCATGGAGTAAATCGATCCGGCGGCTCCGCGTGCCTCTGTGGGCGAGAATTGGGTCAGACTCCGTGTCAGCGGCCCGGCTTCGTCGGCGCGAACGAGCCCGTCCCGGGATGGTCTGTGCCCGCTGGGGGACCGAAACTCGGCGGCCTGTTCTCCGATACACTGTGTGCAACCTCGGAGACACACATGGACATTTTCGGCAAGGTCAAGGAAAAGCTGCTCAACGAAATCGTCGACATCATCGAATGGCTCGATGATTCTCGCGACACGTTGGTGTACAGGTTCCAGCGTTACCAGAACGAGATCAAGTACGGCGCGAAACTGATCGTCCGCGAGGGGCAGGTCGCCGTGTTCGTGAACGAGGGGCAGATCGCCGACGTGTACAAGCCCGGTACGTACACGCTCGAAACGCAGAACATGCCGATCCTCGCCACGCTCAAGGGATGGAAGTACGGCTTCAACTCGCCGTTCAAGGCCGAGGTGTACTTCGTCAACACGCGCCAGTTCACCGACCTTAAGTGGGGCACGATGAACCCGGTGATGCTCCGCGACGCGGAGTTCGGTCCGGTGCGGCTGCGTGCGTTCGGCACCTACGCGATGCGTGTAGTAGAGGCCGGGACGCTTGTCAAGGAGATCGCCGGTACAAACGGGCGGCTCACCATCGAGGGGCTGACCGATCAGATCCGCAACTTCATTGTCAGCCGGTTCGCCGAAGGGCTCGGCGAGGCGAAGATCCCCGCGCTGGACCTGGCCGCCAACTACAGCGAACTGGGCGGGGTGCTGGCGGGCCACATGAAGCCGGCGGTGGCGCAGTACGGCATCGAACTCACGGCGCTGCTCATCGAGAATATCTCGCTTCCCCCGGAAGTGGAACAAGCGCTCGATCAACGCACCAAGATGGGTGTGATTGGCGACCTCAACCGGTACACGCAGTTCCAGACCGCCGAGGCCCTGCGGGACGCGGCGAAGAACCCGAGCGGTACGGCCGGCGTCGGGATGGGCGCCGGGATGGGTTTCGCGATGGCGCAGCAGATGGCACAGACGCTCGGCCAGGCCAACGCGGCCGCGCAGCCCGGTGCCGCGCCGCCGCCGTTGCCCAACGCCGCCGCGTTCTTCGTGGCGATCAACGGTGCGCAGTCCGGCCCGTTCGACATGGCCTCGCTCACCGCGAAGGCCGGGAGCGGCGAACTGACGCGAGAGTCGCTGGTCTGGAAACAGGGCATGGCGTCCTGGGCCGCGGCGGGGAGCATCGCGGAGCTCACGCCCATCTTCGCGTCCGTTCCGCCACCGCTGCCGCCCCGCTGATGCCGGGTCTGATCACACGACGCCATGGCGATCGCAACATTTCCATGTACCAAGTGCGGGGCCGAACTGGAGTTCAGCCCCGGCACGACGCACCTCGCGTGCCGGTTCTGCGGCGCGGAGAACGAGATCCCTCAGGCCTCCACGGCGGTCGAGGAGATCGACTACCAATCCGTGCTGAGCGATCTTGGCGACGAGGCGCCGGCGGTGGAATGCGTCACCATCCACTGCGATTCGTGCGGTGCGAACGTGACTTTCTCGCCCAATGTCACAAGCCAGGCGTGCCCGTTCTGCGGCAGCAATGTGGTTGCAGCCCAGTCATCGCAGAAGGTGATCAAGCCCAAGAGTCTGCTGCCGTTTCAGATCACCCGGGAACAGGCCCGCGACAAGTTCCGAAAGTGGCTCGCAGGGCTGTGGTTCGCGCCCCGGCACCTGAAGAACTACGCGAGCGTCGAAGGCGATGAGCAACTCCGTCACGGTTCGGGGCTTGCGGGCATGTACATGCCGTACTGGACGTACGACTGCCGGACGATCACGACGTACACCGGGCAGCGTGGCGATGACTATTACGTGACCGTCCCTCGTACGGTGATCGTGAACGGCAAATCCCAGACGCGCATGGTGATGGAGCGGCGCACCCGTTGGACGTGGGTGCAGGGCACGGTGCGCAACGCATTCGATGACGTGCTGGTGCCCGCGAGCACCTCACTGCCGGTGGAGCGTGTCCGCGAGATCGGCAAATGGGACACGAGGGAGCTGGTGCCTTACAGCGACGGGTACCTCGCGGGCTATCGAGCCGAGTCGTACACGATCAGCCTGCCTGAGGGATTCGTCTCGGCACAATCGCTCATGCGGGGCACGATCGAGTCCACGATCCGCAGCGATATCGGCGGTGATCATCAGCGCATCGCGGACATGGCCCCCACATACCGGGACATCACGTTCAAGCACATTCTGGTGCCCATTTGGGTGAGCGCGTACCGCTACAACGGGCGACTGTTCCGATTCCTGATCAACGGCAGTACTGGTGAAGTTTCCGGCGAACGGCCGTACAGCGCGTGGAAGATCGCGTTCGCGGTGCTCATCGGGCTGGCGGCGCTGGCGGTTGCCATTCTTCTGCTGTCACGCCGGTAAGGCCCCGAAAACCGAGCATTTTCTGCCGAAGCGAAGCGAAGTTGTCCCGCGGCGGACTTTTGACGACAACTGCAATACCCGAGCACGCGGAGCGTTCAGCCGCGGGGTGTTTTAGGAGTCTCAGCTATGACAGTTCGTACTCTCGTGACTTTGCTTTCGCTTGCGTGCCTCGCGACACCGTTGGTTGCTTCACAGCCTCCCGCGCCGCGCGATGATGATGACCGGCCGCAACACGCCGAACAGACCGAACGTCGCGTGGTTGTGATCGAAAAGGACGATGATCGCCCGGCGCCGCGCGATGGTCAGCCGCCGCAGCGTGCTCGCCGACAGCGTGCGCAGATGAACGATGATCGCCCACCGCCGCGCGGCGGTCCCGGCGCGGATGGCCCCGGCGGCGGGCCCGATCAACGCAACGGACCCCAGGGCCGACGCGGCGGGCCTGATGGAAGTGGGCCTGGCCAAATGTCGGGTGGGCCACGTGGTGATGACGACGGCGACAATCAGGACGGACCGCCCCGCAAGATGCGCCGTCAACGTATGAATGATCAACGCGAACAGGGCGGACCGGCGGGCGGTGGCGCCGGTCGCGGTGGCCCGATGGGCCCCGATGGCTTTGATGGCCCTCGCGGATTCGGCGGCGGACGTGGTCAAGGCGGGCCGAGGGGTCCTGAAGGCTTTGATGGCCCCCGTGGATTCGGCGGCAGTCGTGGTCAGGGTGGGCCGAAGGGTCCCGAAGGCTTCGATGGTCCTCGCGGGTTCGGCGGCGGCCGTGGCCAGGGCGGGCCGTTGGGTCCTCAGGGCTTCGATGGCCCTCGCGGGTTCGGCGGCGGTCGTAGCCAGGGCGGGCCGATGGGTCCTGAGGGCTTCGATGGTCCTCGCGGGTTCGGCGGCGGTCGTGGCCAGGGCGGGCCGAGGGGTCCTGAAGGCTTCGATGGTCCTCGCGGGTTCGGCGGCGGACGTGGTCAAGGCGGGCCGAGGGGTCCTGAAGGCTTTGATGGCCCCCGTGGATTCGGCGGCGGTCGTGGTCAAGGCGGGCCGATGGGACCGCAAGGATTCGATGGCCCTCGCGGATTCGACGGACCTCAGGGCGGAAAAGCCGGTCCGATGCAGCGAGGTGGTCCGGATGAAGACGGTCCCGGACTTCAGGGTCCTCGCGGTGGCGGACACCGAGGATTCGGCCCGCAGGGCGGCAACGGACCGCAGGCTCGTGGCGGATTTCCAGGCGGTTCCGGTGGCGGCATGAACGCTCACGCGAACGTGTTCCGCAGGTTCCTCGCCAATCACCCCGGACTGCGTGCGAAGATCAAAGGGAATGCGTTGCAACGCCGCGGCATGATGTTCTGAAACGGCTCTGACAGCCTTACCTTGCACACACATTTGCTCGCCGTTCCGGGAAGAAGTTCTCGGGACGGCTTTTTCAATTCGATTCCTGCGACACGCCGTAGCAGAGCCCGTGATTTCGCGGGCGGACGAACGTCACAAGCGTTCCAGGGCGACACGGCGATCCATGCCGGGCATCAAAGTGGGTGCTGCGATGTCGCGGCGCTGAATCCGCACTAAACTTACCGCCTTGGATGAAACGTCATCCCCATCTCCGCAGACGCCCGAGCAGGCTCGGGGCGACGGTCACACGCACCACTCCCGATGGGGCGTGTTGCGACATCGCCACTTCCGAAATGTCTGGTTCGGCGCGTTCGGCTCAAGCGTCGGCAATCTCATGGAGTTTGTCGGTCTCTCGTGGGTGATCAATGTCACTACGGATAAACCGCAGTTGTGGCTGGGGTGGCACGCCGCGGCACAGCTCGCGCCGATGATGATCCTGGGGATCGTCGGTGGCGTCCTCGCCGATCGGGTGAACCGCAAGAAGTTACTGATCGCGACGCAGGCGATCATGATGGTGATCGCCGCGACGCTCACGATCGCCTCGTACGGCCGCTACCCGACCATCGCGACCGTCATGACGCTCACGGCATTGCTGGGCGCGGTGGGCGCGTTCAACGTGCCCGCGTGGCAGGTGCTGACTCCCCGCTTGGTGCCCCGCGCGGAGTTGACGGAGGCGATCGTGTTGAACGGCCTGCAGTTCAACATGGCGCGTGTCATCGGCCCTGCGCTGGGCGGCGTGCTGCTGGGTCTCTTCGGTCCGTTCGCCTTGTTCGCGATCAACACATTCAGCTTTCTGGGCGTGATGTTCGCAGTTTCAACGACGCCCGATGCGCCGGCACCGCCGCGGGTAGAGGGCAAGTCGGTGTGGGCGGAGTTGCGAGAAGCACTCTCATTCATCTACCACCGCAAGGGGCCGTGGGCGGCATTCCTGGCGATGACGGTGTACGGCCTCCTCGGGGCCCCGCTGCAGCGCATGCTCCCGCAGTACGCCAGCGAGGTGTACTTCACCCGGGACCTCCCGAAGGGACAGCAGGAAATTACGTACGGCCTGCTACTGGCCACCATGGGGCTCGGCGCCATCGGTGGTGCGTTTCTCATGCGAGGTCTTCCCAAGTGGTACCCCAAGCACCATCTCATCCCGATCGCGGTGCTTGTCAGCGGCGTTTGCATGGCGGCATTCGGCGCCGCCCGAAGCATGTGGATCGGTATCCCGATGCTGCTGGTGTGCGGCGCGGGTTGGCTCATCAGTTTCAACGCGACCTACGCCGCGATGCAGTTGCTGGTGCCCGACGCGATGCGCGGGCGGGTGCTGGCGATCTGCAACACCGCCGTGTTCGGCGTGATGGGCCTGGGGCCCGTGCTCTCGGGCTACATCGGCGGGCTCATCGCCGATCGGATGACGCCCGTGGCGGGGATCCAGATGGGAGTGGCGGGCGCCGGAGCAATTCTTGCGGCGGCCGGTATTGTCATGCTCATCTGGCGCACGCCCGAAGTCGACGGACTGCACCCCGGCGATCCGGGGTACGACCACCGTCCCGGAGTGTTCGCGGGGATCACGGCGAGCGCCCACCGGCCGCGGCCTACTCAAGCGGATTGATGAACAGTCCGGTGGCCAACTTGGGATAAAAGAAAGTGCTCTTCTGCGGCATGAGTTGGTTGGCGCGGCCCGTTTCACGCACGGCCGCGAGCGGGGTCGGCCGAACGATGAGGGCCAACTGAGCGAAGCCCTTGCCGCCGCCCGCACCCGTTTCAAGTCCCTCGCCGATCTGCTGGACCTCTCGAATCGTGTGCGGGAACGCCCATTTCACGGGCTCGCCGCCATTGAGCAGCGGCTGGCAGATTCGCTCCACGACGACGTGCTGTATGTACGCCACGGCGAGTTCTCGCCATGCCCGCGGCTTCTCCGGGAATCTCGGTGCCAGAGGATCCTGGGTGCGTGGGGTTGCGATCGCGCCACGCCGTGACTGGAAATCAAAGACGCCGAAGGAGAGTTCGTTCGGAGCCTTGACGATGGCGGCCTCCAGCGCCGCGATGTCGCCGACGACCGGCGTCAGTGTGAACTCGTCTCCTGCCGCTGCCGCGAACGCGTCGAGCGAGTAGCTCTTCATGCCGCCCAGGACGCGGTGCGTCGGCCAGATGAGTAGGCCGGGGTCGGACATGCCGACAAGCACCATCATGCATCGGCGGGAGGGGTGGTCCGTGGAAAGGCGCCCGGCGGCGCTGAGCTTGGCGACGTAGTTGAGTTGCGTGGTGTACCGGTGGTGACCATCGGCGATGAAGATGTCCTCGTTTGCCAATGCTGCTTGATAGCCCTGAATGGTCGCGGCATCGCTGATGGTCCACACTTCATGGAGCACGCCGTCACCCATGTCCGCGGTCATGTCGGGCGAGCGAGAGTTTATGACGGACCGGAGCAGCGAAGTGGCCAGTCCGTGCTCGTCGGAATGCAGCCCGAAGATCGGGGAGATCTGCGCGTGCGTCGCGTTCATTAGCGCCAGGCGATCTTCCTTGGGGCCGCTGAAGGTCTCCTCGTGCGGAAGAATCCCGCCGCCGGGCCGGGGACCGAACGGAACGGCCTCCACACATGCCGCCATGCCGGACCGCATCGAGACCCCGTTCGCGGTGCGGGTGGTTTGGCGATATGCGAACATGACGGGCGAGGCGGCTTGCCGCAGGGTGCCGTCAGAGATACATCGGCGATAGGTGGCAGCCGCGGCGGCGTACGAGGTGGGGGGGCCGAGTTCCTTGGCCGGGGTGTGCGGCAGATCGATGGCGACAATGTTTCGGGCATCCTTTGCCAGCAAGGCCGATTTGGACGCGGCGTCGAGCACGTCGTAGGGCGGAGCGACGAGCGACGACACATCGCCGCGGCCGCTCAGGAACTGCAGTGCACGGAATGGATAAATGGAGGGCATTGATTGTGTTTACTTGAGCCGTCGCTCGGCGACTTCGACCACATTGAGCAGCAGCATGGCCACTGTCATGGGGCCCACGCCGCCGGGCACCGGGCTGAGCCAACCCGCGGTGTGCGAAACGGAATCGAAGCAGACGTCGCCGACGGTGCGGACCTTGCCGTCGGGCCCTTTGAAACGGTTCACACCCACATCGACCACTACGGCGCCAGGCTTCACCATCTCGGCTGTGATGAGTCCGGGAACACCCGCCGCGGCGACCAGAACGTCGGCGGTCTTCGCGATCTCGGCCAGACCGGGTGTCCACTTGTTGCAAGAGATGACGGTGGCTTCCTGACGCATCAGCAGCACCGCAATGGGCTTGCCGACGACGTCACCAGCGCCCACGACCACGGCGATCTTTCCCCGCAGGAAGGGGATGGTGGTTTCGTGTACCTTTTCACCCTCGGCACGCTTCTGCTGCCAGACCCACTCCAGCATCTTCATGACCGCCAACCCGGTACACGGCGCCAGGGACGACCGGCCGTACACGATGTTTCCGATGTTGGCGGGGTTGACGCCTTCCACGTCTTTCTCAGGGGCGATCAATCGTTGCACGCGGTACGGATCCACGCCCTGGGGCATGGGCACGTGCAACATCATCGCCGTGACATCCTCATCGCTGCTCAGCAGAAGCACGCGTCCGGCGATTTCGTCGAACGCAGTTTCAAGGGAGGCGGGCGCGATCCTGTGCAGCCGGTAGTCGATGTCGAGCATCTGGCTCGTCTTGGCCTGATTCTCGGCGTAGACACGCGCGGAGTTATCACCGGCTTCCACCAGCACCGCGTCGAGCCGGACTCGTCCTCCCCGCTGGCGGATGGATGCGGCCCGGGCCTTGATTTGTTCACGAAAGACGTTTGCGAGGGCGACTCCGTCGATGATGCGGGCGTTGGTCATGGCACGCTCTTTTCATTGTTGAAGGATGTGATGGTTGAGTAGGGTCACCGCCAGCACGCCGCGCACTGGCTGCGCGTGCGTGCGTGGGCGAGCATTGGTTAAGATCCGAGCGGGCGTTGAACGCGGAAATATCCGCGCTTCCGAACGCGCGGCACCGCGATGGCCCGATTGGCCGCCGCGGCGCCGCGCTATTGTGAATTCGGGGTTCATCCGGGGATTAGTTCCCGATGGTGTGCTTGAGGAACTTGCTCATCTTCTTGGCGAACAGGAGCCTGTTGTCCAACTTCTGGAAACCGTGGCCTTCGTCGGGGGCGAAGAACTGCTCGGGCTCCATGCCCCGCTTCATGAGGCCGACGGCCAGTTGCATGGCTTCACCCACCGGCACGCGAGGATCGTTCAAGCCGTGTGCGATGTACATCGGCACGTTGATCTTGTCGATCTTGTAGATGCTCGAGACGCTGGTGAGGAACTCTGGGTCGGTCAGGGGGCCGTACTCCACCTCGCGGAGTTTGCGGCGGTACCCGCTGGTTTGCTCGAGGAAGGTCTTGAGATTGACGATTCCCACCACGTCGATTCCGGCGCCAAAGAGGCGGGCCTTCTGCGACCCCGCGTCGACTCGCTGCTGGTCTTCCACAAGACACGCCACGCTCATGAAGCCGCCGTACGAGCCGCCGTACGTTGCGATCTTTCCGGGGGCCGCGTAGCCATTGGCGACGAGCCATGCCGCGGCGTCCACGCCGTCCTTGACGCTGTTCCAGCGGTTCTTGTAATCGTCCAGCATGTGAAAGGCACGGCCGTAGCCGGTGCTGCCGCGGACGTTGGGCTGCATCACTCCGAAGCCCTCGCTCACGAGATACTGAACCGTGCGATCGAAACCGGGACGGTGTTGCCCTTCGGGTCCGCCGTGGTAGTTGACGACGAAGGGGATCGGTGTGCCCTTGGCGTAGCCCACGGGAACGTAGACAAACGCCGGAATCTCAACGCCGTCAAATCCCTTGTACTTGACGAGTTCGGGCAGCGGGAACTTGCCCAGGTCGATGCCCTGGGTGTCCGGGGTCGTGATCTGACGGGCCTGGCCGACGGTGCCGTCCTTGGCGGGGATGTCGTATGCGAACGCCAGACCGGGCGTGCGGGCGTTGGAGAGTGACCAGACGATCCGGTTTCCCGTGAGATCGGCAACGCCGACCACGCCCTTCTCGATCTGCGGAAGCGCTACGGGCGTGAAGCCCGGCAGGCGGTAGACGTGTAGCACGCCGTACCCGTCTTCGTTCGTGGCGACCGCGAGCAAGCTGCGATCGCGGTTGATGGAGGCGCTGTCAATCTCGAACGCGTCGAGTTCGGAGATCGCCTTGGTGACCTGCCCCGACGCGAGATCACGCACGTACAGCTTCTTGATGCCGCCCTCGATGTCGCTCTCGAACAGGACCGACTTCTCACCGGGCAGGTAACCTATGGGCGCCGCTGCGACGGTCCCGCCGTCCTTGGGCTTGATCGTCAGGTCATTGAGAGCGCCGGTCTTGGCGTCCACCTCGTAGAACTGAGAGTCCGACGCGGAACGGTATTGGCCGACCAGAAGCCGCGAGCCATCCGCGGAAATATCCGAAGCCGACCAGGAACCTTCCTTGCCCAGGAGCTTGGTGACTTTCCCCTTACCGTCGGCGGTGAAGTCGTAGCGATACACGTAGAAATCGTTCGGGCTCGCGTCGTTGGCGGTAAAGACGAACCCGCTGAAGTCGTGCAGCCAATGGTTGACGGCGTACTGCACCTTGGGGTTCTTGAGCAGGTCGGTGACCTGGCCCGTGGCGGTATCCAGAAGCGAAACCTGCGTGTTCTCGTTGCCGCCCGCGGCGTACGCGAGCAGTATCCTCTTGCCGTCCTCGCTCATCGAGAATCCGGCCAGACCGTCGGCGTATGTGGTGAGTTTCTCGCCCTTGTGATCGGCGGTGACCTTGTCACCCTTCACGCGGTACAACTGGTACACGCCCTCGGGAAAGTCTCGAACATACATCGTGCCATCCGGGGCGATCGCCGGCGCACCGGGGGTCCGTATCTTGACGAACTTCTCGATTCCCGGCCCCTTTTCCGCGGATTGCTGGGCGAGTGTCGAAAAGCTGAGACCTGCGAAGGCCGCAATCGCGGCGGTGAGGACGAGGGTGTTGCGCATGAACCGCTCCTGAATATGACCGTTTAGAAGATCGCCACAAGGATAGTGCGGCCGGCCGGCGGGCGTGCGGCTTTGTGACCTAGGAGGAGCGCTGGACTGATTTTGAACGTCGAACTACGATGCATCTTTGCCCGTGGACCGTCGCCTGTCGGTGGCGTCTGCGTGTTTTCATGTCTACTCCGTACACGGCTCAGTTCTTCTCGGGAATATCAGATGGATCGCGGCGTTCGGCGCTGAGAGTTCTTCCGTTGGTGTTCGCGCTTCATCCCGTCCGTTCTGTGGTTGATGTCGGTTGCGGCGCGGGGGCATGGCTCAACGCCGCACGGCAACTGGGGCTGTCGGATGTAGTGGGCATTGACGGCGACTACGTGAATCGCGAACAGCTCGAGATCCCGGCGGATCGCTTTGTAGCGACGGACTTGTCGAAGCTGACCCCAGCGGTGCTGAGTTCATTGGGGCCCGCAACCCAGCGAACTTTTGATCTGGCCATCTCGATGGAAGTCGCCGAGCACCTACCGCCCAGTTCTGCCAACGGCCTGGTAGATTCACTCTGCGGATTGGCACCGGTGGTGCTCTTCTCGGCGGCGCTGCCATATCAGGGCGGTACGAATCACATCAACGAACGATTCCCCTCGTACTGGGTCACGCACTTTGCGCGCAACGGGTTCTTGCCGATCGACGCGATTCGTTGGCCGGTGTGGGATGACGCGAATGTGGAGTGGTGGTACAGGCAGAATGCTCTTCTGTTCGTTTCTCAAGCGGTTCTTGTCACGAACGGGAAACTCGCAGCGGCCCGAGCGTTGACTCGGGACGGTGCGTTGGACGTGATTCACCCCGCGCACTATCAGCGCGTCGTCGATTGGGCTATCAAGGCGTCCACCGCATCCAAAGCCTGAGGGGATTACACGCCGCCTTCGCACCACTGCAGGTTTTTGAACACACGCGGTCGCTCGGATTCCGGAACGATGTTCAGGAGCTTCTTGCACAAGTCGCGTCCCTCGGCGCGACGGCCCATGTGATAGAGCGAGACAGACATGATGTCCTGCAACCGCCACGAATAGACCTCGGGCTCCACGAACAGCGCCGAATCGGGCTTGGCGATGCGGGAACCGATCTCCGCGAAGTGGAAGGCGAGGCGGTGCTTGCCGGCCTGCTGGTAGTGGAGGGCCAGCGTGTGCAGAGGTTCGGCGCGATGTGGGTAGCGGTCGAAAGTCTCCAGGAGCGTCTGGAGCATCTCGGCGTCGCGTCCCTGGCCCTTGTAGCATCGGCCGATGCGGTACCACGAGTAGAAGACTTCCTCTTCCCACCCGCCCATACGGGTCCGACGCTCGTACTGGCGGATCGCGTTCGAGAAGTCGTTGATATCGAAGTAAGAGTTCGCGAGATAGAAAACGCTGCGTGAGTTGTCCGGGTTTTGCGCCAGATCCTCCAGCAACAGCGCGATGTCGCGCTGGAACTTCACGGCCCTGTTCGATCCGCTGGCGTGGTCAAGGTACCAGACGCCGTCGAGCGAGAAGCGTCCGGCCTTGCCGATGTCCAGGTATTCGTGCGTGACGCCGACGTACCTGCTCGGGAGATCGCGTTTGACGAGCCGGACGTTCTGATACTCAAGGTGGCCCGAATGGGCCCTTTGAGTCACCATGTATACGGGCTTGTCGAGGGTCGAGCGGAAGTCGGGCCGATCGACCTGCAGGTTCATGTCCGCATCACAAAACAACAGGTAATCAAAGTCAAGGGAACTTCGGCGTGCGGCGTCCAGCGCGTCGTTTCTGGCTTGTTCAAAGTTCCGGAAGGGGATGGTCAGAACCTCGCCCGGGATGGCGCGGGCCTCAAAGAAGCGTTTGATGATCTCCTTGGTGGCGTCCGTAGAGCCGGTGTCGCAGATGACGTAGCAGTCGATGTGCGGTGCGGCGGCGGCGAGGCATCGTTCGATGATGGCCGATTCATTCTTGACGATCATGTTGAGGCAGAGGCGTGCCAAGGAGTCACTCCACGAGTGTTTCTGTTCGACCGGTTTGCCCGCGTCGCAATGCTATCGCTCAGACCCGCGACTCTGCGGATCAGGCCCCGGGCTGTGCGGTCCCGTGCCAACTGTAATTCGGGAGAAGCGGCTCATGGGTTGAATGCCCCCGTCGGTCGGCACCTGTTAGAGGGATCGCGATCGGAGGCGTCAGGTCACGATCGGCCGATCTCGGCCCCGCGGGCTCGAGCCGCACGCATGGCGTCGATCCAGACCCGCTTGGCGCTGCACGAGTCCAGCACCGCCATCGCCGCGGCGGTCGTGCCACCCTTGCTCGTGACCGCAGCGCGAAGTTGCTCTGGAGTCTGCACAGATTGCTGGAACAGGGCCGCGGCACCCAGTAGCGTTTGCCTGACTGTCGTGGCCGCGTCCGCCTCGGAGAAGCCCTGTTCAACGGCCGCGGCGATCATCGCCTCGGCGAGGTAGAAGAGATATGCCGGGCCCGAACCTGCGACGGCCGTGAAGGCGTCCATGAGGGCTTCGGGGATGGCAACCACCAATGGACCGATGGCCCGGAACAGCCGTAGAGCAAAGGCGTCGTCGCCCGGCGCAGCGCCTTCCCCAAGACATGCAGCCGTGGCGCCCTGACCGATTGCGGCGGGGAGGTTTGGCATGGCACGCACGACGCGAACGCCGCCGCCCATCGCTGCCCGGACTTTCGAACTGGGCATGCCTGCGAGGATGGAGATTGCTACCAGGGTCGGCAAGCCGGGTCCGCACGTGAGCCCTGCGGCCGCGTCCGCCAGATACTGCGGCTTCACGGCGAGCAGGAGTTGCGGAGCTTGAGATTGGCGTTCGCGCAGCCACGACGCGGCCGTCTCCGCCGAAGTGACTGCGCGAACGCCCAGTGAATGAGCCGCCGTGTGCTTGGTGGCATCGGGGTCGGCCACGATCACATCGTGCGCATTGATAATCCCGGCCCCGATCGCGCCTTGGAGAATCGCCGAACCCATGTTGCCGCATCCGATGATGGCCAGCGGCGGGTGCGTGTTGGAATGCGAGAGTTCGGGGCGGATTTACTTGCCCTTCTTGACCGCTTCCTTCTGCTTGTCGGTGTGGCTGGTCTTGGTCTTGTCGGTGGCTTTGCCCTTGCCCGCGGCCGCGACGGCCTTGGCGAGGGGCTCTTCAAGGTCGGAGGGGTGGCCGATCCAGGCGATCTTGCCGTCGCCGCCCACGAGGAACGCACAGGGGATCCCGTCCTGGCCGGCGGGACGCATCCATGTTTCGCTCATCTTGCGATCCGGGTCGTAACCAACGCGGTAGTCCATCTCGGAACCCTTGTCGTCAACGAATTTCTTCAGGGTTTCCAGGCGAGTATCGCCCCCTTCCTTGGGCATGCGCTCGCTCGCGGCGATGCCCATGAACACGACGTCCTTGTTCTTCTTCTGCAGCTCAGTCAGGTGGGGGATGCTCGCACGGCACGGACCGCACCAGGTGGCCCAGAACTCAACGACGTACACCTTGCCGGCCTCAAAGCCTGAGACCGCGTCACCCTTCACCCATTTTGACACCGCGAGGGTCGGAGCCTTGTCGCCGGCCTTCAGCGTGATCTTCTTGGCTTCGGCTTTGCTCTTGTCGGCCGGCTGCTCGACTTTCTTGGCCGGGGTTTTTTCGGCCGGCGGATCGGTCTTGGTCGCTTGGGCGAATGCAGAGCCGCACACGAGAGACAGGAGAGCAGCAGACGTGATCAATGAGAATCGCATGGTCTTACCTTGGAGGGGTGGGAGTGAGATCAACGCGTAAAGATGATAGGATAATTGCTCGAGCCACGTGATTCCTGCTTGTGAAACGTCTGGACCGGAATCCCAAGTACTCCATGTGCTGGAGACTAGCGATCATTTGTTTGTATTCTACTAGCATTCCGTGCCCTGGGGAGCGTTCGCAGTCGCTGCTATCGGGCATGTGATGAGGTTGGTGGACGCTATACTTATTCGCGTACGGGCGAGCCCGTCATCAGCACCGAACAACATCCCCCCAAACATGGGGAGGCGTTAAATTTCATCAAGGAGAACGACCATGAGCATGAAGATTCTGGCAGCATCAGCGTTGGCTTTGACGGTCATCGTGGCCGGATGCGAGAAAGAAGACGCGAACAAAGCGGCCGATAAGGCCAAGTCAGCCGCGGCTGATGCGACCAAGGCAGTCGGCGACGCTGCGAAGAAGACCGCTGACGCGACGAAGGACGCCGCGAAAGCGACCGCGGATGCGACCAAGGATGCGGCGAAGGCGACTTCCGACGCGACAAAGGACGCGGCGAAAACGACCGCCGACGCGACCAAGGCTGCCGCCGACGCGACCAAGAGCGCCATTGACGCGGCCGCTGCAAGCGCCGGCAAGTGGATCTCCGACACCGTCGAGAAGCAGTGGCCCGAGGCGAAGAAGACTCTTGACGCTGCGACCGCGAAGATCGCTGAGATCAAGGACGCGGCCAACAAGACCAAGGCCGAGGGCATCTCCAAGGACCTGAAGGCCCAGATTCCGACGATCGAAGAGGCCGTCGCGAAGCTGAAGACCGCCACCGGCGCCGATTCGTCCAAGATGCTCACCGAAGTGAAGGCCAAGTTCGATGGCTGGATGGGCAAGCTCACCGAACTCAAGGGCCTCGTCGGCATGAAGTGATCTCGGGCTCAACTGTTGAGTACAACCACGACCGCCGCGGATTTTCCGCGGCGGTTTTTTATTGGGGAACTGCGATCCTTCGGGAGTCCGACCGCCTCGCGAGTACTCGGACGCAACGAATTCCCGTCCGGTGCGAATCGACACCTGGGTGTACACTTTCCTTTCGTTCGCTCAATCGAAATTCTGCCCCCGGGGTGAATGCCATGAAGTTTGCATTTGCGGTCGTGTGCGTGTGCGTCGGGATCACGCAGGCTCAGAACTTCACGTTCTTACCCGACGCGCCCCCGGAATTGGGCGTTGCCGGACCCCGCCCTGCCAACGGACAGATCGTGGGTTTGGACCGCGCGGGGATCGATGCCGCGCTCCGGGCTGCTCCGCCGCAGCGATTGGACGCAAGGCTCGACTCTTACGGTCTCTCTTTCGAGCTGCCCGGTCCGGACGGTGAACTGGTGCCCTGCTTCGTGGCCGCTTCGCCCATGATGGAGCCGCAACTCGCCGAGAAGTTCCCGCAGTTTCGTTCGTTCATCGTCCAATCCGCGGACGGCGTTGCTTCTGGGCGAATGGAGGTCACTCCCCGGGCGGTGACAGCGATGCTCCGCACGCCGAACGGAGCTTGGATGATCGACGCATGGCAATCCGCTGACCCACTGCACGCGGTCGTGTACCGGTTCGCTGATCTTCCGGGCGGCGGTGACTGGGTCTGTGAAACAACCGGAGCTCCGGCGGGCGACGCGGAGGTAGGCTCAGGGGCGTACTCCCCCCGAGCGGCGGTGACGCTGCGAACCGTGCGGTTGGCGATGGCTTGCAACGGTGAATATGGCTTGTACCAAAGTCAAATCCAGGGTCATGCGCCTAACGTCGCGGATCCGCTCGCAGCGATCTTTACCGTGATAGGGCGTACAAACGTGGTGTACGAGAACGACTTGGCCGTGCACTTCAATCTGGTCGCCAATAACGACCAAATCATCTTCACTGATCCGGACACCGATCCCTACAGCACCGACTGCAGCGGCGGTGGAGGGACTGATTGCTCCGGATCCCTGTTGGGAGTGAACATTACCACGCTCTCCAACCGAATCGGCAACGCCAACTTCGACGTTGGGCATGTGCTCACCCGGATCTACGGGGGAGTGGCGTACTTGCGGGCGGTGTGCACGAACAGCAAGGCGGGAGGTGTGTCGGGAATCCCCCGTGGTGGAGATGTCGATCCGCTCTCCGCTCTTGTTGTCATTCATGAACTCGGACACCAGTTCGGTGCGAACCACACATTCAGCGGCACCCGAGGCCGGTGCCTGGGCAACGTGAACCTGTCCACGGCCTGGGAAGCCGGCTCGGGCTCGTCTCCGATGGCCTACGCGGGCGGCTGTCCCGTTGGTGATGCGCCGCCGACGGACAACGTCCGTCAGTTCGCCGACCCGTTCTTCCATCACGGCAGTCTGACAGAGATGCGTAACTTCCTCGGTACAGCCACTTGCCCGGTGCAGTCGGCGACGAGCAACGAGACGCCCGCCATCGTGACCGTCACCGGTGACACCGCCATTCCGCCCGAGACTCCGTTCGTGCTCGCGGGCCAGGCGCAGGATGTGAACGGCGACACGCTGTCGTATTCCTGGGAGCAGATCGACGCGGGCGTGGCTAGACCACTCACAGGTGACGGCGCCACCGACAACGGCTCCGGCGCCTTGTTCCGTGCATTCCCACCGGTCTCTGCCGGCGCACGCACATTTCCCCAACTCGCGGATGTGCGTTCCGGTGTGCCGACCCCAGGCGAGCGGCTTCCGACAGTCACTGGCGTCACCCGCAAGTTCGCATTGCTCGTGCGCGACAATCGCGTTGGCGCCGGCGGCATCGTGATATCGCCCCAGGTGCTCATCTCGATAGCGGCGGGCACAACCCCGTTCGCGATTGTTTCACCGGGGGGCGAAGGACTGCTGCCAGGGAGCACGACTCAGGTGACCTGGACTGTTGGCGGCACCGACGCCGCGCCGATCTCTTGCTCCAGCGTGGTCATCCGCTTGTCTGTCGATGATGGGATCACGTTTCCCTACACACTGGGGACATTCCCCAATTCCGGCGCGGCGATGGTGGTGCTTCCATCGGTTGAGACCGCGACAGCGCGGGTGAAGATCGATCCGGTCAACAAGATCTTCTTCGCCATGTCGCGGGTGTTCTCGATGCAGTACCCGTGCATCGCGGACGTCAATGTCGACGGCAGTGTGGACGGGTCGGATGTTGAGACCTTCTTCAACTTCTGGGATGAAGGTGGCCCCGCCGGCGATCTGAATGGTGACGGCGGCGTGGACGGTGGAGATGTCGAGTTCTTCTTCCGCCACTGGGAAAACGGCTGCTGATTCAGCCTTTGACTACTTCTCAACCACCGTGGTGTCGTAGCGTGTGCCCTCGGGGACCGGAACCGGCACCGCAACCGTGGTGCCGTGATCGCCGGCCGTGCGTGTCATGGAGTCCACCGCCAAGAACGCCGTGAAGCGGGACATCACAGCGTAATCCAGAGCGGTGCGGCGGATGTCATCATCGCTCTCCGCGTTGGGGGACCTGAACCCTCGGCGGGTGCAGTCAGCGATTTTCGCTCGAGCCCAGAGTTTCGGCAACGATGCCGCGGCGTCGCTGCCCGGTTTGGCGAGTGCCGCGTCGGGATCGATCATGATTTCGCGTCGACGCGTTCCGACATTCCCGCTGACCTTGATCGGACGGCTGAAGGAACCGTCGTAGCGTCCTGTGATGATCACGGGGCGACCAACGAATAGGTCGGGCAGGCGGGCGGGATAAACCTCGCTGACACGGACATCACCCCAGTCGATCCGCAGGTTGGTCAGAGCCGGGTGCGCGATCGTTTCGAAGAAAGTGTCCATCGCCCGGCCTGCATCGTCTTTAAGGCCCAGGTAGCTCACTGCGCCGCGGCCGAGCACTGACATTTCGTCCATCAGCCAGCGGTTGGGGGAGCTGCCGACGCCCATCCCGAAGACACGCGAGTCGCCCAGGCCCCGATCGAGTTCGCCCAGAATCTCGGTCTCGTTGCCGATGAAGCCGTCGGTGAGGAACGCCACGAAGCGCAGTCGGCGTGGATCGTGCGGGAACTCAAGAGCAGCGCGGAGGCCGTTGAGCATCATGGTGCCTCCTCCCGCGTCGAGCCGCTGCGCGTACCTGCGTCCACGCGAGAGATTCTCCGGCGTGGCCGTTAACGGAGCCTGACCCAGGGACGAGGCGGACTCGGAGAAGTCGATGATCTGGAACGTGTCGTCTTCGCGCAGGCGATCCAGACCCGCCAACACCGCGTCCTTCGCCTGGGCGATGGGTTGGCCTTGCATGCTGCCGGAGCGGTCAACCACGTACACGATCTCCACCGGGCTGCGGTCGAGCGTACTCAAGTTGGCAGGGGGCACGAGCATGAGAGTGAAGTATCCGCCCCGCCGATCTTCATGGGTAATCAACGCCGATTTCAAGTCCGTCGCGGCGACGGCGTAGGACAGCACGAAGTCCTTGTTGGGTATCGAATCGCTTCGAACGAGCCGCACCCGGGCAGTGTTGTTGCCTGTGCGAGTCGTCTCGACCTGGTGGGTCGGGCTACCGATACGCTCGATCGCCACGCCCGCGTTGATGTCAACATCAATCGCGATATCCGCGCCGCTCCGCTCGCGGGGCCGGAAGTACTTGACGGCGACGTCTTTGCCCAAGGGCGTGCCCGCGGGCTCCGCGAGGATCGGAGCGCGTGAAGCAGGCGGGTTGAACCTGGGGCCGACCACCATCGGGAAGACGAAGTGGTACGCACCGTTCGAATACGCCAGCGTGTTGTAGTAGGTGATCTGTATGTCGATGCGGTGGCCGGGCTCGATGTTCGCCACCTTCTGGGTAAAGACGTTGGGCCGTTCTTGAGTGAGCAGAGACGCGACGTATCCCTGCGAACGGGCCGCGGCGTAGATGCGCTGCGCTTCTTCTCGTTCGCGGATGATGCCGCGGATGGTGCGCGTGCCGATCGTCATGACGAAATCGCTCACCGCGGCGTTCTCCGGCATCGGAAAGACATACACCGCCTCGATCTTTGACGAGAACGGATTGACGAACCGCTGAGTGACGTTGACCGTGGAGATATATCCTGCAATCGACGCACGCACGTCTGTGTGCTCCAGCGGCACCGGCACGATCCGTGAGCCCTCGGGCGCGGACTCCGGCGGTGGGCAGAAGAGCGCGCCGGAGGGGGGCACATCATCCTCAGCCACCTGGGTCTGCTCGGAGGACGGAGGCGTTCGTTGGATCACCCAGAGTTCGTCGGTGGCGAATGAGGGCGGCGGTGTGTCCTCCTTGGTGAGCGTCGGGTCAAACCCGACGGCCGCCTCGCTGACAACGGGAGAGAGCCCTTCGCCGTACGAGCGGCCTCTCGAGCTCTCCGCCGCACGCGCGGCCGGCGCGGAACTCATGCTCGGGTGGGCCCTTGACTCACTGCTGCAACCCAGCAACAGGAACCCTTCGGCGATGACGGCGACGGCGAGTATGCAACTCAGCATGACCTTTATGCGTGTCACTTGGAATCTCCGGAAGCGGGCGTGAAGGCGAAGGAGGCCGCGGCATCGATGCGCTGGGCTTGGCTGTCGGCGGCGGTTGTCAGCGACAGCGTCACTATCGGTGCAACTGCGACTGAGGCCATCAGGTGAACGCGTGCCACACGCGTGCGTCCAATCGGCAGATCACCCCGCAAGGAATATGCCGCGATGATGACGTGCTCTTGCTGCATCGCTGCCGGGTCGTAGTGGGGCGGGCCAGCAAACGCCGCGTGCTCGCCGCCTTCGATGCCGACGATGACGGAGTTAGCTGCATCCAGTTCACACTGGTACGCGCCGAGCGGTACTCCCTTGGAGTCGACAAAAACGTCTATCGCCAGGAATCGCGGTTCGCAGCGGCGGGGCGACGTCCCCATGCTCAGGGCCAAGAAGGAGGCCAGAACCGCCAGCAACCACAACCGTGAGCGCAGAGGGATCACAACGCCCCCGGGTTAGAGAGGCGCACGGCCGCTGCCGCGAGTAAGTCCACGTCCCGGCCGTCGACTCGGCCGTCGTGATTCAGGTCGCCGTTGGCGGGCGGGGCGTTGCTCTCAATGGCACGCGCCAGGATGAACGCGTCACGAATATCGATCCGATGCCCGGTGCTCAGATTGAGAGCGGTAGAGGGTGTCGCGCGATGGGGGAGAATGAGAACGGCGAGCCCCACGGCGGCCGCGGCGGCCAATGGAGACAGACGCCACAGCACGCGTCGGCGTCTGCGACGAGCGAGCGCAGACCTTGCCGCCGCGAAGAGGCGAGCCTCCGCAATCTGGGATGGCTCGGTCTCGGGGTACAAGCCTTGCAGATTCCGGGCGAGTTCGGGTGGGATGTGGGGGTCCTCGTGCATGGCCACCCATGCAGTGCGCCCCGAGGCGTTTCGGTTCGGTCAATTCATGATGATTTTCAGAAATTCCAGCGGGGCTGGCCAAACAGGCCGCTTCGGTAGATCTGGCGGGCTCAGTCCGGCCCAATCGTCCGAAGCACCTGAAGAGCCGCGTGCAAGCGCGATTTCACGGTTCCCGGCGGAATGGCCAGGGCGAGCGACACTTCTTCGACCGACATGCCGTCGACGATTCTCATCAGCAGGACCTCACGCTGGGAGTCCGCCAACGAATCGACGGCACGCCGCAAGGCTTCACTCTGAGTCGGGGACGGATTCGCCGCCGCTGGAAGAGTGACTTGGTTTGCCCCCTCGCGACGCTGTTGCTTCCTGCGAATTGCCAACGCCGCGTGTTTGCACGCCGGGTAGAGGTAGGTGCTGAGCTTGCCGCTCAATCGCAGAGTGGCGGCGCGGGAGATGAGGTCGATGAACACCGTTTGGGCTGCATCCGCCGCGTCATGCTCATTGCGTGCGAACCGTTGGGCGACTCGAAAGACAAACTCCCGATGCCGCTGATAGAGGGTCGCGAACGCAGCATCCTCCCCGCGCGAAATCGCGGCGAGAAGTTCGGCGTCGCTCGGTTGTGCTTGGCCCGAGTCGCCCGTGGGCGGCATGGGCGGCATGGTACGGTCGTGAGCCGGACCGCGGGCCATCCGAGATCGGGATTGCGATTCGGCTCCGCACGCTCACTATCCTCTGGCTCGGGCCGGGTCCTTCCCTCGCTTTGCTTCCGGAGAAACTCCGATGAACTCAGTGTTCCCGATCTGCGCAGTCAACTTGGTAGTGGTCGCGGCCCTGACCGCAAGCGTCGAAGCGAGGTTCATCGCGCCCGAGCCAGAATCGGCGGCGAATCAGCCACAGCACGCGAACGCTGTGCGGGTCAAGATCGCGGACGCGTTCTGGGCCCCGCGGCGGGAGGTGAACCGCAAAGTCTCGCTTCAGCACGGCCTGGACATGCTCGACAAGTTTGGGAATATCGCCGACCTCGAACTCGCCGCCGCGGGCAAGCGTGAGGGATTCAAGGGGCCGGTGTACATCGACAGCGATATGTACAAGTGCATCGAGTCGGCGTCTATGTCTCTCGGGGCATATCCGGACGCACAGCTCGAAGCCCGAGTGGACGGAATCATCGCCAAGATCGCCGCGGCACAGCGCCCGGACGGCTATTTGAACACGTGGTACGAAGTGAACGCCCCCGACAAGCGGTTCTCCAATCTGAGGGACCATCATGAGCTGTACTGCGCGGGCCACCTCTTTGAGGCCGCGGTGGCGCACAAGCTGGCGACTGGCAAGACCACGCTTCTGGATGTCGCGACAAAGTACGCCGATCTTCTGTGCGATACCTTCGGAGACGGTCCCGGCAAGCGTGCCGGGTACTGCGGCCATCCGGAAATCGAGTTGGCGCTCGTCAAGCTGGCAGACGAGACCGGCCGCGCCAAGTACACGGATCTGGCGACCTACTTCATCAACGCCCGGGGCTCGCACTTCTTCGCGACCGAACACGCGACCCCCAAGGACCAGTACAACGGCGAGTATTGGCTCGACAGCGTCCCCGTCCGTGAGCAAACGTGCCCCAACGGGCACGCGGTGCGGTTCGGGTATCTGATGTCGGCGTGCGTCGACATCGGCGCGGCACGCCAGGACGACAGCCTTCTCAAGATGGCACGTCGCGTGTGGCGCAACACCGCGGAGCGAAACACGTATCTGACTGGAGGCATCGGTCCGAGCGCGGGCAATGAGGGATTCACGCACGACTACGACCTGCCGAACCTCTCGGCCTATCAGGAAACGTGCGCCAGCGTGGCGATGGCCATGTGGAATCACCGCATGAATGTCGCCCTGGGCGACTCGGTGTACGCAGATTGCGTCGAGACCGCCCTTTACAACGGCATCCTCTCCGGCGTTTCGCTCGACGGCACCCGGTTCTTCTACGTGAATCCGCTGGCCAGCATGGGGAACCATCATCGATCGGAGTGGTTCGGCTGCGCCTGCTGCCCGCCCAATGTGATGCGAACGCTCGCGTCGCTGGGCGATTACGCCTACTCCGTTCGCGGCCGTGATCTTTGGGTGAACCTCTACGTGCAGGGTCAGGTCGCCACCACGATCGACTCCCATGAACTGGGCTTTGATGTGACGACAGACTATCCGTGGGATGGCGAGGTGTCCTTTGCCACCACCGCCGATACAAATGCTCGAGCAACGGTGCACTTTCGAGTGCCCGGGTGGTGCGAGGGCGCCGGCATCGAACTCAATGGTCAACGCGTTGACAAGCCCGAGGTCGTCAAGGGGTACATCGTGATTGACCGTGAGTGGAAGAAGGGTGATCGCGTAGCCTTGTCGCTGCCGATGCCCGTCCGCCGCGTTGAAGCGAACCCGAACCTCGCGGAGAATCGTGGGCGCTTGGCCATCGCCCGCGGACCGTTGGTGTATTGCGTGGAGGGCGCGGATATCGATGCGCCGTTCTGGTCATTCGCGGTGCCCGCGGACGCGGCTCTGACAACTTCGCGCCGTCCCGATCTGTTGGGTGGAGTCGTGACGATCCAGGGAACCGCGGTGGTGGCCCAGCAACCGGAGTGGACCGGAACGCTCTACCGAACTTCAAGCAAGCCCAGATCAGTCGGCTTCACCGCCATTCCGTATTATGCGTGGGATAACCGCTCGCCCGGCCCCATGCAGGTCTGGTTACCGAGCTCTCCTCCCCCGCCTCGAATCACAGGCCCGGAGTCCAGCGCGAAAGTGGGGGTGTCGTACCTCAGCAACATCGCGAACCCCGAGGGCATCCACGACGGCGCAGAGCCGGGGAACTCGGCCGAGCAGCCCGCGGCGCTTTGCCACTGGTGGCCGCACAAGGGTGGCACCGAATGGGTCGGATACACCTGGTCAATGCCGGTCACGCTCGGATCCGCCAGGGTGTATTGGTTTGACGACACGGGTCGCGGCGAATGCCGTGTGCCCAAGTCGTGGCGATTGCTCTTCAAGGAGGGTGATGAGTGGAAACCGGTCGATGCCACCGGTCCTTTCCCGGTCGCGAAAGACCGGTGGTGCGAGGTGACATTCAAACCTGTCAAAACGACCGAACTTCGATTGGAAGTGTCGATGCAGGATCAATGGTCGGCGGGTGTTCACGAATGGAAGGTCGAACTGCACGCCGATAACTGACATCGCGTGCCGGGAGAATGCCGCAAATCGCCCCGCTTCGTTCGCTTCGGGCGCTTACTGTGGGGTGCCAGAGGCTGAGGACAGCGTGGTCTTCAGTCTGATTCGGGAAGCATCCATGACGATTCGCAATTTCCGAAGCGAGGAGTGTGATGGGCCAGGTTGATTCCAAATACCCCGCGAGAACAAACTACCAGGATCCGAACGTTGCCGAGGTGTACGACGCCCAGCGGCTCAAAAACGTTCGAGACCGTGTCTTCCACAACATGGAAATCAAGTCCATCGCGAGAGCGGCGCGATCGATGCCCGCGGAGTGGCGAGTGATCGAACTCCCCAGCGGCACAGGTAGAACGTTGGTGCCTCTCGCCGAGCGCTTTGCGTTCGTTCAGGGCGTGGACATATCCGAACAGATGCTGAGTGTGGCCCGGAGGCGATTCGCGAACGCTAAAAACGTCCAACTGAATCAGGCGAACGGAGAGGCCCTGCCCTTCAAAGACAATGAGTTCAACGCCGCCTTCTCCTGTAGGCTCTTCGGTCACACGCCTCCAGAAGTACGCATGTCGATTCTCAAAGAACTCGCCAGAGTCTCTTCGGATCGATTGGCGATTATGCTGTACGTGAACGACCCGCTGATCAAGATGCGAAAGGCGGTGCAATACAAGCTCCGCCCGCCGCGGGGCCCCTGGTACCCGATCGACTCGATGCGCGAGGTCGAGGAGATCATGTCCAAACTGGGATTCAAGATCGTCAGTGTCGACAGCCTGCTTCCCGGCTTCATGCAGTCGCGGATGGTGGTAGCGAAGAAGCTGTAACTTCAGGGAGGGCGAGACTGCGGGGCCGTTCGCACGCCCTCCGCGCGGCACCTCGTTCTACCCGTGACTGCAAATCCCACGACTGGCTGGCTACCATGGCTCCCAGCACCAGCCGAAGTGGCGGAATGGCAGACGCGCCGGATTCAAAATCCGGTACCCCCTAAAGGTGTGAGGGTTCAAGTCCCTCCTTCGGCACTTATTACCCAACGCAACCGGCGAGTTTCCTCGCCCGCAACTCCGTACCGTGCCGCCCGGCGGTCGATCCCAGAACTGCAGGCGGAGGGTGAATCTCCGGACGAGAGCCGCGCAGCCCGGCGCTTTGGGGATTCGCTCGCGGCGGAAGGACGGCAGGATGAGCAGGCAGTTGCACTGCTCCGCGCCCCGTGAGTCTTCGCATCAGCACCCCGCTTCCCAACGCTGGAAGAAGTCGTGGACGTCCGATCCATCGATCCCCCCGTCGCCATTGAAATCAGCCTGTGAACCGCCGGCTGCCCAAGAAGCGTAAAACGCATCGACATCCCCACCATCAACGCCGCCGTCGGAATTGAAGTCTGACGGACAAACGACATCGAACCTGACCGGAAACGTCGAAAATGTCCCGCAGGACGTCGTGATCACCACGTCGTACAGCCCGGCGTCCGATGGGCCGCAGTTCGTCATGGCCAAGTGCTCGGTCGCGGAGCCGGACACGCGCCCGTCGTCGGCGAGGTCGGCACCGCCACGCCGCCAGCGCAGCGTTCGCGGCGTCGCACCAGAAGTTTCCACCGACAACTCAGCAGATTCGCCTGCACGCACCGACACGGCCGTCGGCGGGGTTTGAACGTACGGATCGCCGCGCAACTCCCAAGTGTCGCTGTGTTGGCCGTTGATCTTCTGGCCCCCGGCCAAGACGAATCGATTCCGACCACGGTCGTACGCGAAGCCGAACAGGTCTCTGCCGACCGGCGCGGTGCCGGCGACGATCCGTTGGATCCACGATGTCCCGTCGTATTCCCAGATCTGGTTGGTATATCCGGTCGGGCCGGTTCCGCCGAATACGACGCACACTTGCCGGAAACTGTCGTAGACCATGATGTGCCCGCGCCGTGCGGGAGGCGGGGTGGGTGAGGTGATCTGGACCCATCCGGCGCCGTCCCACTCCCAAACATCCCCAATCGCATTGAATGAGTTGTCCGCTCCGCCGAACAAGACGGTCTTACCCCGCCGTTCGTCGAACGCGAACCCTCCGAACGCTCGCGGAGGAGGCACGGGTGAGGGCGGGTTCATGGCCGTCCACCGTTGGCCGTCCCATTCCCAAGTACCAACGACATCGTGCTTGCCACCGAAAAGCACCACGCGGTTCCGCCGCGTGTCGTACGCGAGCATGGTGCCGTGCCGGGCGTCGGGGCCGCCGAACGTCTTGAGTGTCCAGGCGTTGCCATTCAGTTCGTACGTACCGCCGATGTGATGGTTGTTGGGATTGCCGGGGATTCCCACGAAACTCGCTCCGCCGTTGAGCACCATCACGCCACGCGCCTGATCGAACGTCCAGCCGTATTCCCATCGCTTGGGGCAGGGCGATGGGATCGGTCTTGCAACCCACGCGTTCCCAAACAGGTCGAGGGTGTCTTCGAGTTCCGTGTAATCCGGGAAAACGCCGAACGCGCCGCCGTACAGCACGACGGTTCCGCGTGTGGAGTCGTACACCAATTGGTGCGAGTGACGTGGTCCGGGGCTCGTCGCGCTCAATAACCGCCAGGCACTTGGAGCGCACGTCTGGGCGATCGAGGAGCCATAGGTGATGCAAACCACGGCAAACGAGGGGGTGTATCGGTTCATTCCCATTGCGACCTCCGAATATTGGTAGACCACACATCCGACGCTCTACCGGTCGTATCTCCGGTCATTGTCCGCCTGATTGCATGCCGGGTGGACGTTCGCAGCCCGCCCATCACCCTGCGACTGAACATGAACCGTATCGCGGGACGAGCCGGTGATGCAAGGAACGTCGACTCTGCAAACGATTGGAAGAACTCAGCCACTCAATCTACAGCAACGCCTTGGTCTCGCGTCGTCGCAATTCGCCGATTCGCCCGATGTGCCGGGGCGGACGAGACTGCATGCTCATACCTCTCCGACAAAGAGCCTCACCTCAAGAGTCCGCGAAGTTCGTGGAGTACCGAACCATGTCGTTGCGAGCCACACGCAAGTCCTCAGCAGAGACCGGCAAGTCCCTGGCGGGACAGATTGCTCATTCGAGATTCGTCTCGGCGGATCTCGACACCGATCTCTGCCGCTGGTTAAACAATCACTCTGTTCCTGGCAGCGCGAATATGCGGGGTGATGCGGGCGGGTGTGTCAATGGGGTCCGTTCAGAGGATCCTCAACCCTAGGTCCTGGTTGATGCGGCTTTGCGACGTGACCAAACCGAACTTACGCGCGTAGCCGACGCTGATGAATGTGCCGACGTCGGAGTTCATTCAGTCGCAGGCGAGTTGGATGTTGGGTGTATGCCATTACGATTTTGACCGCCCGAACTCGTGAAAGACCGTGTCGCTTCATCCGCTTGTCCCCGTTCAACGCATGGGTGAGCCGGAATGCAATGATCCCACGCGGAGCCGAACTGCCTGAAACAGCACATCAAGGCGGACTAGCGTTAGTTGCGCAATCGCCCGGGTCTTCCGAAGCGATTCGAAGCCAGGAGCAGCGGCGCCGGCTCAATCACTTCGTCCGTGCGGCGGTGACATTGCGTCCTATTTCTGTGCTAGTCGATAAGTACCCTCCCTCTACCGCAGGCATCAATCGCCGGAGACTGAAGGGGGTCCACAATGCCTGCCCCGATAACGACCCAATTCGCGCACTGACTGTGCTTCGGGCTCTCGTTTCGGCCGTATCATGAAGGAACCGCGACGGTTCACGTACGTAGCGGCCATAGTCCGGGTCTGGGTCGGCCAGTTTGAGTTCATTCCGCGGCGGTTCCGCCGCTCTCGGGAGCTAACGGTGAAAAAGTCTCTGTTTATCGCCGCCGTGGCGGGCACTTGCGGTGCCGCGTTTGCACAGCCTTCATCCGTCCAGAGTTCCCCCGGCACGCCGGTCTGGGTGTTTTTCGGTGACAAAGGGTTTGCCTCTGCGCAGGCCGAATCCGATGCGATCGCCGGTTTGGAGTCGACGGCCGATGCGCGCCAGGTGCAACGTCGCCAGTTGCGGCGAACAGATCCGGGGTTATTCGATGCACGCGACTTGCCGATCAACCCTCGGTACGCAGCAGCGATCACCGCAACCGGCGTTCACACGCGTACCGAATCGAAGTGGGCCAACGCGATTAGCGTCGTGGCCGACTCCGAGCAACTGCGGGTGATCGCTGGGTTTCCGTTCGTGCGCTCGGTCCAGCCGGTCCGCGGCACCCGCCCGGTGCCGTGCATTGAAGTCGAACCCGCGGCCGGGGGCTACTCGCAGCGGCTGGCCTACGGCCGAAGCGGTGAACAACTGGCGCAGATGAATCTCCCGGCCATGCACGACCGGGGGTACACCGGCGCGGGTGTCATTGTGGGAATTCTCGACACTGGCTTCAGCCGCATCCACGACGTCTTCAACAACGCCGCTCATCTTCCGCACATTCTTGCCGAGCACGATTTCATCAACAATGACGACAACACGGGCATCGAGGCCGCTGACCCCGCGGGTCAGCACGAGCACGGAACGCTGATTCTCAGTTGTCTCGCCTCGTACCTGCCCGGAGAGATGATCGGTGGCGCGTTCGACGCTTCGTTTATCCTCTGCAAGACAGAGGTGGTTCCCACCGAGACTCAAATCGAAGAGGATTACTACGCCGCGGCGATTGAATACTGCGAAGCACGCGGCGTGGACGTCACGACCTCTTCACTTGGATACATCGATTGGTACACCCAGGCGGACCTCAACGGCCACACCGCCGTCACGACAGTCGCCCTCAACACCGCCGCGGCGAACGGGGTCCATTGCTGCACGGCAGCCGGGAACGAAGGTCACGATGCGGACTCGGCGACGTCGCATCTGATCGCGCCGGCGGACGGCCTGAAGGTGCTGACCTGCGGAGCCGTCAACAATCTGGGTGTCGAAGCGAGTTTCACGTCCGACGGGCCGACGGCCGACGGTCGTGTGAAGCCCGAGTTGCTCGCGTGGGGGCGTCGAACAGCGTGTGTCGACCCCAACAGTTCGACGGCATTCGCAACGGCGAGCGGCACTTCCCTCTCGACGCCGTTGCTCGCCGCGACCGTTGCCTGTTTGACGCAGGCTCATCCGGATTGGACTGTTGACCAGATGCGAGCCAACTTGTTCGCAACGGCATCGGACCAGGTGGCGAACGGCGTGCCCGACCCCTTGTTCGTGCGCGGGTACGGCATCGTGAACGCGCTGGCCGCGCATCAGCGGGACTGCGCCGCGGACTTCAACCAGGACGGCGGTATCGACGGCGCCGACGTGCAGGCATTCTTCGAGAGTTGGGGCGGCGGCGACCCGAGCGGCGATGTGAACAAAGACGGAGGCGTCGACGGCGGTGACGTGGAAGCCTTCTTTGTCGTGTGGACCGCCGGGGGCTGCTGAGCCAGTTGGCCGGAGCCGCGATGACTCTCCTCTGGGGCCGAAGTACCCCGTGGCGACGCGGCGAGAGATGCCTTGAGTGCGCGTTTTCCGATAACATCCACCGTCATTGAGCCGACGATTCTGCGGTTCCTTATGCCACCTGCCCCGCATCGAACATGGTCACCGGGCTGCCTTCTGCGAGGATGACATTCTTGGGCTTGTGTCCCTTGAGCACTCTCCAATGCTCGCCGTATACCCGCGGCCAATCGAACTTGACCTCGTGCCATGACACTCGATATGTGAGCCACTGCGGGTGCGCCACGCGGTATTTAAGGGTGTGACCTGTGGCTGTTTTCCCGAACCCCCATTCCTGCTCTTTGAACCATGCATCGTCGCTGTCGGCGGGCGCGAGCATCGGCGGCTCAGAAGTGGTCGCCAGTGTGATTCGCTGCGTGTGACCGGCGATATGCAGTTTGTGGTCCACCTGAGTCCCGTCCGTGAGCCGACGGACGCTGCTGGACATCTTTACAGCCTTGTACGGTTCGTGGTACACCTTTGACGCCACGAGCGCGACTAGTTTCTTTGGCACGAACTCGCGTATGAAGCAGACGCCGCGGTCTTTGCCGTGCCGGACGTAGAAGCGGAAGTTCACTTCAGGGAACGCGCTATGGAATGGAATCGTCCAACCTTTCACTTTGATCTCGTCAAAGTCCAGAGCGACGAGCGAGACCCACGGGCTGCCGTGCAGCGTGTCGAGCGTGCAACCGGTCGGCAGGTGCGGCGTCAGCAACTCCTGTGGGACCGGATAGGAGAAAATTGCAACATGCGACCAATGCGCTTGGAGAAAGGCGCGTTGCATGCGCGAGTATACGGCGGGCGGCTGGTCGGGCAAGTTGCGGAATGTGCCAACAAAAAGCGAACCGCCGGCGTGCCTGCGCCGGCGGTTCCAGGAGTGTGTCTGAGTCGCAGAGTGCCTTTTTGACTCTCGGAGGGAGTTCCCTCCGTGAAATCGACTCAGTCGTGTCCGATCAGCAACCGCCCGACTGCCAGACGGTGAAGAAAGTCTCCACGTCTCCGCCGTCGACGCCGCCGTCAAGGTTGACATCTCCGCACCCGTCGCCGTTGCTCCAGGCCGTGAAGAACGATTCGACGTCGCCGCCATCGACGCCGCCGTCGAGGTTGAAGTCAGCGGCGCATGGCGGGCAAGAGGGCGTGCAGTCCAGGATTCCGGTCAGGAAGTCGGTTGTAATCGCCAAATCGTCACCGCTTGTGGGGCGAAGATGGAAACGGTTGTTGCCCGCGATGGTCGCCACGTTGAGGAACGCGGATCCGAGGTAGTATGTTCCCGCGGGCAGCGCACCGTTTTCACCCGAGAAGGTCTGACCGCCCGGCGAGTACGGACCGCGGGGTCCGGTGGAACCGAAGGAGAGTTGCGGGAACAGCCCGGGCCCGTCGTCGTCGTTGAAGGTGACCAGATTGCCGTCCGAATCGTACAGGAAGGTCGCGGAGTCCGCGTCGCCCGTGGTGTCGCTGCGGGAGAAGTCGATGTCAAGGAAGTCGTCCGCAGTGGCGCCGTCCGCGGCCTTGCAGAGCGTGAAGACATTCCAGATGACGTTCTTGAGACCCGGAAGTTCAGCCGTGCCCTGAACGCCCGGGGCGAGCAAAGTTCCCAGTTCATGCCCGGTGGGCGGCACGCTGGGCGGCAGCGGGCCGCCGTTCACATTGCTTCTGAAGTTGAGTTTGATGTTCCCCGTCGCCGTTCCGGTGCTCACAGCCGAGAAGCCGCCGTCAAATGTCGCCGGTCCCCCAGTGGCCGCGAGGAAAAAGGTCTGCCCGCCGGTGAGTTCGCCGTCGTATCCGTCGAACTGCAGCCCGTTGCCGTTGGCCGCTCGCCGACCGACGCCGAACGTGAGCTGCCCCTGCTCATCGGGTCCGCTGTTCTCATCCGACCAGATGAGGTTCCCTTGGGAGTCGAAGAGCGCCAACGCTGTGTCAACCATGGACGACCCCACGGTGTCGATATCGAGGAAAGTCAGTGCCGCGTCACTCACATCACCCGGGAGGGTGAATGAGAACCACTTCACTTGCCCTCCGGTGTAGACATCGGTTCGAGTTTGCGAGTCGGCGATGGCTCCCAACGTGGTGCTCGGGGGAACGGTCACGGCGATGTCGCCCGTGATTTCGATCGGCAGGTTGATGAACTGGGCGTTGCACGCGCCGCCGTTGAAGGCGCTCTGGTTGTGCTCCGCGGGAGGCGCGCCCACCGCACCGCCCTCAAGCACTCCGTTGTTGTTGCGATCGCGGCCCCAGTCGGCCGTCGATGAGCCCGGCCCTGAGGTGGTCAACTCAACCCCCCACAGCACCGAAGGATTCGTGCCGCCCAGTGGCAACAGGGTGGTCGTTCCGCGCTGGAACGCCTCGAGTTCAACAAACACCTGGCTGTCCGGGAGTGTCGGCGACGTGTTGGGCGTCAACTCAAGGGTGAAGATGCCCTGAGTGATGTTGTTGATCGGAACGGTGACGCGGAACAGGGGCGTGGCGCTCCCTGAAACCATAGGGTTGTTGCTGAACGACGCCGTGTCCCAGATGGTGACACGCAGATCGAACGAGAGCGCGGTCGTGCCGCTGTTGCCTACGGGCACTGTAATGGTCCGCAGCACGTTTCCAGTCGTGGACGCCCAGGGTCCCACAGGCCCGAAGTTGACGTCGTCAAGAATGTGGTTGGAGCCCAGAAACGTCGCGCAAGCCGCGGCGGAAATGGAGTCGTAGGTCCTGGCGGCGCGGTCGCCGTACCCGGCCGGCACAACTCCCTCCGGAGTCACGCGCAGTCGCTGTATCACCGTGCCTCGGGGAACCGGCAGGTCGGTTTGGCCGACCGCCGTCGCCACTGTGGCGGCTAGAAGTGCGAGAACATACGGGGTTTTCTTCATCATCACTAACTCCTGTCTGTTTCTGAGGCGTGCGGAAACCCCCGCGAGCGCACGCCGCGTACTGCACTGCGCGGGAGCGTGACACGATCACGATCCCGAGAGTGGATCATCCGATTCGCGAGGCGACCCCTGCCGCTCCGCTCACCCCTTGTGTGAAGATGCGCCGCCGGCTGGCTGTCAGGCCCGGGCGACGCGCGAACATGGCTCTGGATGCTGCGTGTCTAGGTGTCCGTCCATGTTTCTGATCTCTTTTCTTCGCCAATTCGCGGCGAACTGCCCGCCGCGAGGCGCAGTCAAATCCTGCTCCGATCATGTCGGAGTTTCGGGACGCACCACCCCAGTGCGATTGCCGATTGCCACTCGCGCGGCGTGAAGTCGGCCAATCTCATACGAGCGGGCCAAGCAAAGGTTGCGTCACGCACCGGGTTCTGTGGAGAGTCCGACCTGCCGGAATCGTTTGATTGACTTCACCCGCGTTGGTCTGCGAAGAGTTACCGGTATCGCGCGCCGGGGTAGTCATCGCCTGGGTCATCTCGCGTCTTTGCAGTGGCGTGAAGAGTTAGCGCCATAGTGCCGAAGTGTCAATGGAACGTAGCGACGTGCTGATGCGGTGACTTGCCTTTGGCAGAGACTGGATTGTGGGGCAGGTCGCCTACCCGCACCGCGCCAGGGGAGCGATCCTGCAAACCCGGCCGCGGCGGGCTACTTTTGACCGTTCGAACTACATCCCCACGGAACCCCTCGCCCATGCCCCAGAAGTACCACCGCATCCTGCTCAAAATCAGCGGAGAGTCGTTCTGCAAATCCGGCACCTTTGGGATCGATCCCGAGGAACTCGCCTCGATCGCCGGTGAAATCCAGGACGCTGCCAAAACCGGCGTGCAGTTGGCGGTGGTGGTGGGGGGCGGGAACATCATTCGCGGCGCGGAACTGGCGTCTCAGGGCCACATTCAGCAGGCCACAGCTGACCACATGGGCATGCTCGGCACTGTGATCAACGGTTTGGCCCTCAAGGAGAAGCTGCTCTCTTTGGGCGTAGACTGCCGCTGCATGAGCGCCATCGAGATTCGAGCGGTCGCCGAACCGTTCATCCGGGGCCGGGCGATCCGGCACCTGGAGAAGGGCCGAGTGGTCATCTTGGTGGCGGGCACAGGCAATCCGTTCTTTACCACCGACACGTGCGCCAGCCTGCGGGCGACCGAACTCGATTGCGACGCACTGCTCAAGGCGACCAAGGTGGACGGCATCTACACCGCCGATCCCAAGAAGGACAAGAACGCCAAGAGGTATGATTTCGTGTCCTTTACCGACGCCATCAACCAACGGCTGAAAGTCATGGACATGACAGCGATGACGATGTGCGCCGAGCACGATTTGCCGGTGGTGGTCTTCGACTTCAAGAAGCCCGGCAATATCGCGCGGGTGGTGAACGGGGAGAGCATCGGGACGCGTTTGCACTCGGCGTAAGACCCGCCGGATCACTACCATTACCAAGAGCTTTCCGCCCGGGCGGCCTTGTCCGCTCGCTTCAACAGGAACTGATGCCATGAACGACCCAGACACTATTCTTCTGACCGCCGAAGAGCACATGGAAAAGGCGCTCGACTACCTCAAGAACGAGCTCAGGGGCGTGCGGACCGGCCGCGCCTCGCCCGCGCTCGTCGAGTTTCTGAAGGTCGAGTGCTACGGCTCAACGACCGATCTCAAGGCCATCGCCGCGATCAGCGTTCCCGAGCCGACCCAGCTCTTGATCAAGCCGTTCGACGCGAGCATCGTGAGCGCGATCAAGACGGCGATTGAAAAGGCCCAGATGGGCATCAACCCGATGGTTGAGGGCAAGCAGATCCGCCTGATGCTGCCCGCCATGAGCACCGACCGTCGTCAGAAAGACGCCGCACGTGTGAAGAAAATGGGCGAAGAGGCCAAGGTCGTCGTTCGCAATGCCCGGCGCGACGCCAACAAGCACGCCGACGCGCTCTCCAAGGCCCCCGGCTCTCATGTTCCCGAGGACGAGATCAAGTCCCTCAAGGAAGAGATTCAGGCTCTCCTCGAGAAGTACGAGGGCGAGGTCGACAAGCGTGTCGAAGAGAAGTCCAAGGAAATCATGACGATCTGAGCCCCGGCTCACTTCCAGATGATCGCGTGCGGCGAGGTCAGCAACACCGGTTCGTCTCGCATCAGCATGAAGGCCCGCACCTGCGGGGCCAACTGCTTCCACGCTCGCTCGCCGACCACTTCGCGGACCACATCCCGGACCTGCGCCCCGACGGGCGTCGGAGCCGGGGACTTGATCTGCGGCGCGGCCATGAGGCCACCAAGAGTGTCTTGAATCACCTCCCCCAGCGCCCGCGGGCCGGGGTAGTCCATCACGTCGTACTCGTCGATCTTGAGCGACTCGGCCATGTCATTGATCGCGTCGTCCAGCCCGCCGATCTTGTCCGCCATCTTCATGGCGATCGCTTTATCCCCTGTGAACAGGCGTCCTTCGGCGGTGGTCTTGAGGTCGATCCCCGACCTTCCCGCGGTAACCCGCTTCGTGAACTGGTCATACGTCGCGGTCATCTTCTGCCGCACCAGGTTTGCATCCTCAACGGACCAGGGAGAGGTCGAACTGAACATGCCCGCCCGTGGGCCACGGCCACGCCCGACGACATGCACGTTGAACTTGTCGAACAGGCCTTTGAGCGACATCTTCCCGCCCACCACGCCGATGGAGCCCACGATGCTCGACGGGTTCACGTAAATCTTGTCACCGGCCACGGCGATGTAGTACCCGCCGGAAGCCGCCATGCCGCCCACACTCACCCACACCGGTTTGGCCGCGGCAACTCGGCGAACGCCCTGCCAGATCACCTCGCTCGCGATCGCGGACCCGCCGGGGGAATCAATGCGGACGATCATGCCCTTGATGTTGCTCTCGGCCAGGATGTCCTCGAGCGCGTTGCGGATCGTGCGGCTGCCCACCGAACCGCCGCCGCTGAATCCACTCTTGGATTCTCCATCGATGATCTCTCCATCAATGTGGAGCACCGCGATCGTCGGCCCCGTCGGCTTGTTCTTGGGCTGCTTGCTCAGCGCCGCCATCATCGCGAACGGGTTCGAGGCGTCCGGGGTCATCGTTCCGGCGTCACCCAACTCGCGCTTGTCGAACTCCACCTCGCCGTTGTACGCGGCCTTGAGATGATCGCTCAACGCCGGCAGATCCGCCTCCGCGTCGATCAGGCCCACCCTCTTGGCGTCCGCCGCGTCCGCCATCCACGCCTCGTTCATCGCCGCGTCGAGTTTGGCGTCGTCGAGCTTGCGGCCCTGCTTGATCGGCTCACGCATGTGTTGGTACATGCTGTCGAGCAGCTGCGAAATGTTGGAGTCCCACTCCTTGCTCGGCCCCGAGCGGGCGAACATCTCGGAGGCGCCCTTGTAATCGCCCACCTGCACAAAGTCCGCCTTCACGCCCGCCCACGCCAGCGTGTCCGCCAGGAACATCTCTTCCATGTAGATGCCCGGCAGCGTCACCTCGCCGCCCCGCTGGGCGATAATCTCATCCGCGTACGACCCCAGCATGAGGTCCGTCGCGGCGTACCCCTCGGCGAATACGTGCACCTTCTTGCCCGCCTCTCGGACCCGCTTGATCGCCGCGCCGATTTCCTCGACCTGCGACGCGCTCAGTTCCGCGTCCTTGAGCCGGATGACCACGCCGCGGCAGTCGCCGTCGTGCGCGATTTCGTCAATCCCTTCGATTACCTCCCGCAGCGTCGGGTGATCCGCCGAACCGACCAGCCACGCCAGTTCGTGCGGCCGCTCAGAGGGCGCACCGGAAATCTCCAGCCAGGCCACCTTGGCGTTGTCCGCGGCGTACGAAACCGCCGAGAGACCCGAGGCAATGCACGCCAACACAAGGTTCTTTCCGAGCATGTTGCTGTTCCTGAGCGGGCGTTGCCGCCGGTGTGTGCTACTGGTATCCAAGACGTTCAAGGTCATCCTCATCAAGTCCGAACTGGTGGCCGATCTCGTGCAGGAGGGTAATCTCGATCTCGTCGAGGATGTACTCCTCGGCCTCGGGGCCCTCCCACCCTCCCGCCTGGGCGATGATCCCCTCGCGATACATGTAGATGCCCGCAGGGAGGTCGCCGGTATCGTCGCCGGCACGGTCTGTAAAGGCGATCCCGCTGTGCAGACCGCAGAGCTCGTCGCGTGCCGGCAGAGTGCCGTCGGCATTGCGGAACTCTTCGAGCACGTCGTCGGCGGGGAAGTCCTCAACAATCACCGGCATCTCGTCAAGTAGCTTCGCGATCCCCGGCGGGAGGGATTCGATGACTTCCTCGAGCAACGAATCGAACTTGTCTCGTTCGGCCTGCGTCATGCCGGTCGCCCCGGATCGGTCTTGGCCCAAGTGCGGCTGGGTCGCGTGCCCTGATGAGAGGTCAATAGGTCCTCGAGCGCCAGCGGCGGTTCCGCCACCACGCCTCTAAGAAGCCAACAGTCGTACAGAATGCCCACGAGCCCGATGGTAAACAACACCCATCCGCACAGCAGCAGCAGGCCACCGATGCTCCGAACGACATCCAGCCCGGGCCGCGGGTCCTGGTTCGCCAGCAGCCCGCACAAATAACCGGCGATTGAGAGTGAAAGCGCCGCCGCAACCGCTCTCATCGTTTGCCGATCGACTCGGCCCGACCTCATCAGGAGCGATCTTGCCGCCAATATTCGCGCGTTGGGACGCAGAAGAACAAGCGCGGCGATGAGCGCGGCGCACAACGCGATACCCGCGATCGCGCGCTCGCCCGAAGGCGTGGGATATTCCGCCAATCGAAACCTCGGATGGTTGAATGTGAGCCACAAAAGCCAGGCAATCGGCAGGTAGCATCCAACTCCAATCGCCGCGTACACGCGCGAATTCAGCGGAATTCCCCCGTGCGGACGGATGAGCACCGACGCCCCCATCCCGGAGATGACCGCGAGCAGCGGCGCTGCCAACCGGAGCCATCGCGTGTCATCTGAGAACGCCTGTGTGGAACCGAAGATCTCCAACCCTCGGATGGTCCAAGCTGTGAACGCCGCCGCGCACGCGGCGGCGGCCCAAACGGTGAGCCCCAGCGCGGTCAACTTGCGATGGATGATGGGCCGCAGCTCGGAGGCACGCGGATCCACGACCGCGAGCAATGTGGCCCGTACCGGCGTGCCGCATTCCGGGCATGAAGATCGAATGGAGAGACCTTTAAGGTTGTAGCGGCACCGAACGCAAGGAAGGTCGCCGCCGAGTTCCGAAGCCAGTGGCAACCCTCCCGCGCGGTTGGTCGGCGGTGTGGCGTTGCTGGTGTTCGGGTTGGCCGAGCCGGTGATGTTGGTCATCGTGGGCAAACTGAGTGCCGCGGAGCAAGCGTACGGCGGCGAAGGGATCGGCAGACTGTGACGCCAGGGTTCGGGTGAGGTGGGTTGTGACCTCCCTTATGTCCGGCTGTAAGCCGTCTCGCAAGCAAATGGAATCCTCTGCCGATCTCGCCATGAAGTCGGAAAGAGTTAGGTATTGTTGCCGATCGCCTTCCGTGAGAATTGCGAGAGATCGGGGCCTATCATCTAGGCCCCACGGTGAGCGCCGATGGGAAACTCGGAGATACGCCATGTCGGTTGATGTGTCCAAACTCAAGCCCGGTCAGAATCTTCAGTGCGTCATCGAGAAGCTGCCCCGCACCGCGGATCAGACTTCCACGATCGCTCGTCTCATGCGTATGGACCCCACCAACAAGCGGGCTCTCAAGCGTGCGCAGCGCATGCGAAAGCAGCGCATGGTGGTGTACAACCGCGGCAACCGTGACTGGGTGAGCCGCGAGCACCCCGCCAAGGTCGTTCACGTCGGCATCGGCGAGAAGTGGACCCTTCCGTACTCGCTCGATCTGGCCCACGATCTCGTTGCCATCCAGGGCTTCGTCGGCGTCAAGGTTGGCTGAGTTGCCCTCGATCGCGAGGCAGGCAGATGCAAACTTTCAAAGTATTTATCATCCCCGCGCTGTTCGCGGGGATTTTTTGTTCGTGCGGACGCAACGAGCCCCAGCCCGTGGCGCCCGTTCCCGCAACCACGGCAACGCCATCGAATGGCGCCGATCAGAGCTACACGGTAAGGGCGATCGTGGACGCGCTACCGAGCGGAGACGTCAGGCAGTCCCTGTCGCTTCACCACGAAGCGATCCCGTCATTCGTCGGTAAGTCCGGCACGGTCACTGGCATGAAAGAAATGATCATGCCATTTCAAGACATCGCGCCCGGTGTTTCCTTGGCCGGAATCGCTGTTGGCGACCCCGTTGAAGTCGACTTCGAGGTGCGATGGAATCAGCCGCCACGGACACTTGTCACCAGGATCGCGAAGCTGCCTCCGGGAACCAAACTCAACCTGAGCAAGGTGACCGAATCGAAGTGAACGCCAGTTGGTTAGCCGCCGCGGCGCGGATGCGACGGAATGTCGCCGGCTCATGCCGCAATACGCCAAAAAAAGAACCCGGCACTCAGTAACAAACCCAAGTGCCGGGTCTCGTGGGGGTCAGGGTTTCAGCACAACAATCCAGTGACACAACGAACTCGCCTCCGAGCGGCCGGTAGTCTTCTGGACGCATGAATATCCGTTGTCCGTGGGAACGTGGTTCCATCCGATACAAAAAAATTCTGCGTACGCAGTAACAGACTTCCGCAAGCTGGACTCGCCGGGAGTTTACCGGTTGCCGCCGCCAGATTGGCCCGATCCGGGATTGGATGTGGGGACCACGCGAACGGCGGGCGGGGACTTCGGCCTGATGCGCAACGCGGCGGGCCGCGACGGCGTGACCGAGTTGCGCGGATCGCCCGGGCGTGAGATTCGGTTCGTGGCAGCGGTCGTGCGGTTGTTCGAGGATGAACGAACCGTCAGGCCGTACTTGCGATTGGGTGCCGGACGTTGCGCGTTGGAAGTCGGTGGTGGCGGCGGCGAGGGATCGGTCGGGGGGGCACTGGGCGGGTTCCCGCTTCCGCCAGTACTTCCTCCGGTACCGCCGCCCGATTCTCCCTCGCTGCCGCTGGAGCCGCTTCCACCCGCAGGCGGTGTGCCGCCATCGTCGCCACCACCCGGAGGTGTCGGCGGGGTCCCGCCGCCTCCGCCACCTGGAGGCGTCGGGTCGTTGGGCTGTTCGGGCGGTGTGGGGGGGGGTGGCGGTGGGGGAGGCGGGGGACTTCCTCCTCCGCCCGAACCACCGCCAGGCGGGGGCCCGGCCAGTTGAACGAGGATGCCGTTGACGTTGGCGTCCATGAACTGCTGGGCCGCGGTGTAGTCCGCCTGATTGTCGAAATGGTCCCAAAGCACCATCCCGTCCGCACCATTCTGCTTTGGCAGGCGGAACATGTGGTCGAGATTGATCGTTGAAAGGAACTGCTTCTCGTGCCCCGTCACAAACTCCATGTACTTGGCCCACGCGAGCACCAGCACCGGTTTGGCCCCGGCGATCCGTTTGGCTTCGCGCATGTTGGAAACGATCCAGTCCGTGCTCTGCGCAATCGTGTTCTCGTACGGCCCTCTGGGCGTCTGCCCGTCTGGCACGGTGAAGCGATCCTGATAGAGCGGCACCATGAGCGCATCCTGAAGGTCAATGAGCCATGAGCACCGGTCGTTGCGCTGCCGCCAGGTGTTCGGATCCGGCCCGTTGTAGTTGACGTGCCGCGAGCCCATCGGCATGCCGTAATAGCAGAACTTGGCCTGTGGACGCAGTTCCCTTGCCACCCGGAACATCATCGTGAGCCAGTCGCGAACGGCACGCTCGTAAGCGTCCGCGAGCGCACGCTCCGCGGCTTCTGTGCCCAGATCGCGGATCACCTCCGGTCGGCTTTCGCGGACAAAGGTGTACCACAGATCAAACTGGTGCGGGCCGTGGTCGGCCTCCATGAACAGGTCAGGGCCCCCGGTGCGTTTCCCCCATAGCAGCGGGATGAACTCGATGTCGAGCAGCACATACCCGGAAAAATCCGCCCGGGGCACCCGATCCGCGAACGCCCGGGTCATCGTTTCGCGCAGCGTCGCCTCGTATCCCGGCCCTGTTGTGATCGAGATTCCTTGCGATCGCACATCATCCGCGATCCACTGCTGGTAAATAGCGACGCTGTCGTGGCGCACCGGCGCATCGCCAAACGTCAGGCGGTCGGACCACTTGATCCCGCTCCGCCACCGTACCTCGTTGTCGTCGGTCGTCCCCATCCAATAGATCGGGAACGAGGAGGATCCCGCGGGCTGCGAGTCTTCGCGTGCGAACGAGCAGGCGCTCAGCAATAGCGCAGCGCAGCACGCCATCCACACCGCCGCGTTCTCCGCGGCGTGCCGAAACCCGCGTTGTGCGTAGCGAGCCGTGGCCATGCAAAGTCCCTTCAGTTCACCCCAGCGGCGTCGTCCTGGGAGCAATCCCGTCATGGGCGATTGTTGTCGTCCGGCGCCGGTGAAGTATCGGCTCATCGGCGGTTCCGGGGGAGTTTCCCGCTCCGGTCGGCCGTACTGGGACGTGAACGCGTGGGTCGTGGCGCGAACGGGTAATCAGTGACGGATGCGACGGTCCGGCGAAAAACGCCGGCTTTGGCGATCCGCACGCTGCCGAGAATCGATGTGCCCGCTCGCTGACCAATAACGCCCGAGTGAATCCGGGCCTTGTTCTCGCCATGGCGTGTTGGCTGCTGTCAGGCCCGCGTCCGCAACAGCAGACGCTCCCGTCCGTATACCCTCGTATATGTCCAAAGCTGTCGCAGACCCGGGCGAACTCCGCCGATTCGCGCTCGAACTCAAACGCTTCAACGATTTTCTCCAGCAGCAGTGCACCGTGATCCATGCCCGCATGAACGAGCTGGGCCAGACGTGGCGTGATCAGGAGCACCTGAAGTTCGCGGAGGAGTTCGAAACGACCATGAAGCAGCTGGCACGATTCACATCCGCCGCGGACAAGCATGTGCCGTTCCTGGTTCGCAAAGCCGAGAAGATCGAGGAATACCTGCAGCAGCGTTGACGCACCATGAGCGAGTCCGCAAGAATTCACGACTTCCGAGCGTTGAGCGACGCCAAGGCCGCGCTCATCAAGTTCGTCGATGAAGCCACGGCCGCCCTGGCGAGCATGGATGCCGATGTGCAGAGGATGTCGCAGTGGCTCTCTTCTGATCGGCCCTCGCACTGGAAGGCCGAGATCCGTCGACGCGAGGACGCGGTGAACGCGGCGAAGGCGGAGATCGCCAAGAAGCAGCTCAGCCGCGCACCCGAACCGGCCAGCGTGGTGCAGGAACGCAAAGCCCTGGAGCGGGCCAAACTGAGGTTGGAGGATGCGCAGCGACGCGCCGAGAACGTTCGCAAATGGGCCCCTCGGTGGGAGCGCGAGGCGATGATGTACAAGGGGGCGTGCCAGGCCCTGTCCGAAGCGCTGCACCGGGATATCCCGCTGGCCTGCGCTCGTCTTGACGCGATGCGGAACACGCTCGAGGCGTACGCACGGATGGCCCCGCCCAGCGAGAGCGGCGGGGGCAGCGTGACCGCTCCCTCCGCGCCGGAGCCAGAGCTCTCCGAGCGGTTGAAACAAGGGGAGAGGCCCTGATGTCAGCGAACGTCGCCAAGGCCAATCTCATGGACGCCATGAAGCAGCTGCGTGCCCGTTTCGATGCGATCAAATACGTGTGGAACGACGAGGCCGCCAAGCGATTGGAGCGAGAGGTGATCGACCCTCTCGAACCCAAGATTCTCAGCGCGGTCAAGGGCATGGAACACGCTGGTGATCTCCTGGCACAGGCCCGGCGTGATTGCGGTGACGACTGATTCCTCCGGAACTGTCGAAACGAACGACGATGAATTTCAACCAACCTCTCCGCCGCACGCGAGTCTACGCGGTGGACGTTCGGCCTATGCTTGCGAGGCGCAGCCGGAGGAGAACAGATCATGAGTCATCGCGTACAGGGAATTGCATCGCTGCTTTTTGTGCTGTTTTGGTTGTGTATCGGGCGAGCGAACGCACAGCCCTGTAGTTTGGTGGGAGCGTTCCAGCCGTTCTCGCCGCATTACCACACTCCTGCCGGCGCGCCCGGGTATTTCGTTCAGAGCGGTACGTTGTACGTTGATACCGATGGCGACGGTCAGGTGGGCCCTTCCGATACCGGGGACCGTGCTTACCCGATGCCTCCAGAACTGAGCAGCCCCTACAGCCCGCTCAACATGCGGCTCTCTCCCACGCGAGATTACCTCTTTTCCGCGGGTGGTTCGCTCGGAGGGTGCCCCAACGCTGGGCGGCGTCTGCGTATCTACTCGATCCCGCCCGCCGCGGGCCAGCCGCTCGTTCTGCTCTTTGAGGATTGTCTCCCCTGTACGCCGAATGACGGCAACGCTCCCCTCTGGTACGATGAGGGCATCACGCAGGGTGGCTTCAGCGGCCAACCGCCCGTCGCAAACGGAACGCCACTGTCACTGCGCCGGATCGCGTATGTCCGAACCAACGCGTCGTCGTCCGGGTGCGGAACCGGGCAGCCGCAGTTGCGGTTCTACGACCTCGTGAATCTCACCTCGGCGGTGTATGACCTGGGTTTGCTGCCCGGCGCCGGCGTTTCGCTGGTTTCACCGGGCGGCGAGTACATGATCTTCCAGCATGATCTGACGAACAACCCCGCGGATAGCGACATCGCGGTCCTGAGTTTGTGCAGCTTGTTGCCGTTGAATGAAATCCACGGCTCGCCACCGGTGCTGGACAATGTCAATATTGTCGGGATTCACGCAAGGGTCGCGTCTTCCGGCGGCGGCACCGCCACCGTCGAGATTCTTGACGGCACATCCGCCGTCCGGTGGACCGGGATGCCCGCCTGCTGCTCCAGCGGCTACGAACCGCTGGGCTCCTGCTGCGTCAATAACAACTGCTCAGTGACCACGCAGGCGAACTGCGCGGGCGTATGGGTCGCCGGCGCCTCGTGCGTGAACTCGTCCTGCGTTCCCACACAGCCCGACCCCCGCCCCGCGATCAACGCCCCCTCTCCAGTGACGGTGGGAGATGCGATCGCCGTGCCGATCACGGTGACCAACATGGGCCAGACCGCGGCCAGCGCGGTCGTCGTGACCCTGACCTGGACCTCCCAGACCTTCTCGTTTGTGAGCGCGTCCAACGGGGGAGCTCAGTTGCCCTCGAACCCGGCGTCGGTCCGTTGGAACCTCCCCACCCTGGCGCCCGGCGCAAGCGTCAACCTGACGGCCAACCTGACTACCGGCTGCTTCACGGGTCCGCAGTCACTCCAGGTCGCGGTGACCGCGACCGGCGTATCTCAGCGCACGGCGTCCCAATCGACACAGGTGAATGCGAGGCCGCCCACTCCGGTCACGGTCACAGTGACTTCGGTCCCTGCTGTTCCGCTCCCGCTCCGAGCAGGGGACCTCATTACGCACACGATTACAGTCGCCAACCCCGGATCAATCGCAGTCCCGGTCGTTACTCTGTCGACGTCGGGCTCGAGCATCACCCCGGGCCGGATGGCAGTGTTCGATGCCATTCAAGACTGTGGTGGCGCCACCGTCTGCGAACTGTTCAACCAGGGTGGGCAGATGCGGTGGACCGCGAGCCTCGCGGCGGGGCAGTCGAGGTCGGTCGTCGTCACCACCAGGATAATCGACTGCTTCGATCCTTCGTTTCCGGCAACGGCGTTGGGACAAGGCCTGCAGATCTTTGCTCTCGACGCGTGCGGTGCGACCTTGGGCGTCTCATCACCCCCTCAGACGATCGTCGTGGCGCCGGCGTTGGAGGCGTCTCTCTACGCGTCAAATCTGCAGCCCGGCGTCATCGGAACTCCGTCTGTTCCTTCCCCGGGCGGCAACACGATCCAGCCAGTGCGCGGCACTCCCAATCTCCTGCTCTCCGTCAACTTTACAAACAAGCTTGCCACGCAGTTGGATCTCGGAGATATCTCGATACCGCTCCCGGCCGGTTGGACGGTTTCGACCCCGCCCAACAACGGCGCCGCGTATGACTCAAACACCAACGCGGTGACCTTTACTCGCGTGCTTTCTTCGGGCGGTTCCACCGAGTTTCAAGTAGGAATACAGCCCGATCTCATTGACGCGTCCCACAACACGCTGACGATCGGCCGACTCACCCCCGCCTGCGGTCGATCTGTGGGTGGCCTGGTGCTGATCAATACGCCGCCCGTGCCTGGTGGTCCGTACGTGCTCAGTGCCAACCGGTTCTTCGGCGCGCCTATTACGATCATCGAACGGGGCGTGGATTCCTCCCCACGCGACTTCCTTACCTCCGGTGGATCATGGACCGGCATCGCGGCCTCCGATACCGGCGATCTCTGGCTTTTCGGTGAGCCCCTCACGCTCTTCAATCCAGACACGCTGGCATTCGGCCAGTTTGCTCAGGCGAATGCCTTTGCGAGGAACCTCCCCCAGCAGTGCGAACTGGTCGACGGCGCGTTCCAAGCATCCACGGGAGACGTGATTATTTACGCGAGAGCCACCGCCGCGGGCGCAACGTCGGATGCGCTCCTGCGACTGGTGCCCACGAGCGGCGATGTGTCTGTCGTCGCCGAAGTCCCTCGTTCATTCGATGAGGCTCGCCTGGGCGAGGTGTTTGTTGACGGCGCCGGTGATATTTTGTACTGCAATCACGAATCTGTCATCCGCTATCCCGGAGCAAGAGGTCCGCAGTTGCCACCGAACTCCGGCACTCCGCTAGCCATTCCTCATCCGGTCTACACGAATCCCGATTACGGAACGCTGCTGGCTCAGAGGGTGTGGACCATCGCGCCCTTGTGTGATGGCACACTCGCGGTGCTGCATAACTCCGAGTTCGATCATCCCGCCGGCCTGCAGTTCGCTGACAGGGCACGCGTGTACGCCGTCTCCGTGTTTGATCCCGCGACCGGTACGATCCGCGAAGTAGACCCGCTCTTCGCGGGAGAAGCAGGGTCCGGGGGCTTCTGGTCGGTGGGTGGCTCATTGGCCCCCACATTCCAGATTTCGCACGTGTACCCGTTCGAAGCGGCAAGCGTTTCATGGGTCCAGGGCGAGCCGGGCGAAGTCATTTCGGGTAACGACTCCTACCCGGCCTTTCACACCGTCGCGATCGATCTTGCGACCGGTGCGTTGACCTTTATGCAGAATCCCACTCAGTTCGGCTTCAAGAGCGCACTCGACGTTGTGTACCGCCAACCCGCTTCCACCGCTTGCGGAACCGTGTGCGTCGGAGACTTCAACCAGGACGGCGGGGTCGACGGTGTCGATGTGCAGGATTTTTTCGCGGCCTGGGGCGCCGGTGACCCCGCGGCGGACGTCAATGCCGACGGCGGAGTTGACGGCAGCGATGTCGCGTACTTCTTCCTCCGCTGGCAGGCGGGGTGTTGAAATCGCACGAAAATCCCGAACCGTCCGTGGTCACCCTACCGTGAATCGGAATGACGACAACGGCTCAACTTCCGATTTTGATTTCATCCTGGAATGGCGCTCCGGCCACTTCGTTGGCGGCCAAGCTCCATGGCGCGGGCACGCCGCTGCTCGACGCGATCGTCGCCGGAATCTCGCTCGTGGAGGATGATCCCGAGGAACTCTCGGTGGGTTACGGCGGGCTCCCCAACGAAGACGGGGAAGTCGAGCTTGACGCCGCCGTGATGGACGGCCCCCTCCACAAGGCCGGCGCGGTGGCGGGGTTGCGCCGCGTCCGGCACGCCGCGGCCGTGGCCCGAGAAGTGCTGCGACGCACCGACCACGCTCTCCTGGTTGGCGAGGGGGCGCTGAGGTTTGCGAAGCAGTGCGGTTTCAAGGAAGAAGACCTGCTCACGCCCAAGGCACGCGAGGGGTGGCTTCAGTGGAAGGCTTCACTCTCGAACAAGGATGGATGGATCGGTCCGGAAGAAGTCACCAGCGACTTCGGACACGCCCGCTGGGCCGGCCGCGAGAACAATCCGACGCCCGGTGGCCCTCCTCCCGGAGATTCAAAGACCGCGAGCGGCGCACCTTTTACATACGGGACCATTCACGTCTCGGGCCTGGACCTTCAGGGCAACCTGTTCTCGTGCACCAGCACCAGCGGATTGTCGTACAAGATTCCGGGGCGTGTTGGCGATTCACCGGTGATCGGCGCCGGCATTTTCACCGACAACGAGATTGGCAGTGCCGGAGCAACAGGGCGGGGAGAATCGACTCTGCACAACTGCGCCGCGTTCGAAGTCGTGCGATTGATGGAAGAGGGACGCACCCCGACGCAGGCCTGCCTGGAGACACTCGCTCGGATCGCCAAGCGCACGCGTGAAAGGCGTTTGCTGTCAGCGCCCGGCCATCCGTCATTCAACGTGACGCTGTACGCGCTCCGGTCCGATGGGGAGACCGGCGCCGCTTCAATGTTGCCGGGATACGAATACGTGGTTCAACGAGCGGGGGAAACCAGCGTTGAAAATGCCGCATCGCTCCTGACCAAATCCCCAACATAGGGTGCCGATGATTGACTTTGCTTGGAAGCTAAGTGGCGAACCCACAAGCATTTAAGTAAAATTCTGGAGGAACGACCAGAAAACTCTTGATTCTTGAATGGAATTGACTAGGCTGTTAGTAACTTCGGTGCCGGGATAGCGGACTTGAATGTCGTGAGTCTCGGTGAAAAGGGAAGTGCGGTTAGAAGCCGCCGCGGACGCGCCGCCGTAACGGGTGTGAACGCGAGTTCGAGCGAAGCAAGGTTTGGCGACGTGCCTGACTTCTTCGCAACCACTGGATGAATCCGGGTGCCACGAGGGCACAGGTTCGTTCGGGAAGGTGAACTCGCTGGCCCGGAGCCGGAAGACCTGCCGAAGGATTGTCGATGGGCCCTCGCGGGCCCGTGTGTGTGAGGTGGAGGAGACCTCACAACGCGGGCAAGGGTTCCGGAGAATTGCTCGGCACACCGTTCCCGCGCCGCGCTTCCCGGTACACCAACTCCACGAGTCGTCCAAGGATCTTTACTTGGGGACCGATCCTGCGCGAATCAGGATTGCGTGCCGCGTAACAGCGGTGAGTGAGGCCTCGTGCGTTTTGATCATTTGGCTCGTTCGTGGGTTCTGGTGCTGGCGGCGTCAACGGCGGTAGCAGCCGATCCGTACGCGGATCGAGTCATCGGCTACGCCCCTGGTGTCGGCGCGAATCCTGCATACCAAGTCCCCGAAGTGGCGATCGGATCGCCCGAGCGGTTCACCGGAGAAGGCGTGTTCCCAAGCGTGGTGACCCCGTTCAATCCCGCATTCGGCGCCGATGAAATTGTCGCGCTGGGGGCGGGCGGTTCATTGACCCTGGGATTTGACGAGCCGATTGTTGATGATCCTTCGAATCCTTTCGGCGTCGATTTTCTGGTCTTTGGAAACTCCTTCCTGGTCGACGGCGATTATCCCAACGGAATCACGATCGGAGTGTTCGCCGCGCCCCGCGACGCCCGCGTGGAAGTGAGCGCTGATGGAATGGTCTGGACGCCCGCGCGACGTGTCGCGGCCCTGGGTTTGTACCCCGCACTCGGCTACTCCGATGTGACCGATCCGTACGCGATCAGCAAAGGCGCTGTGAACTCCGACTTCACGCGGCCTGTCGATCCCGCGTTCGATCCGGTGGGTAAGACGTTCGATGAACTGCGCGCCGGATACGCCGGCTCCGGCGGCGGCATGGGCTTTGACCTGTCCGGCACCGGTCTGTCTGCAGTGCGGTTTGTAAGGGTGATCAACGACCGTGGTTCGATTTCCATAGACGCGATCAGCGACGCCGCGCCCGTCCCCACACCGGGCGTGCCGCTGACGTTGGGGTGCGCCGGCGCGCTTCTGGCGCGCCGGCGCCGCCCCGCTGGCAGATAGAGAGAGTGCGTGCGGCGTGCTGAGAAGTGCGTCGCGCGTTTTGTTCCACAGTGCCGGGCACTTCTCGCACCGGCTTTTGATCCAACGGGAATGGAGATTGGGATGGTCTGTCTGGCCCCCCGCACATCAAGGAATCCCTCGGTCGTCGCGTCGCGACGGCCCGGAGCCGTGCGCGTGGTTCTCACCGGACAATGGGCGTTCGCCGCCCTCGCCGGCGCTCAACTTTCAGCGTCCACCCATTGCGTCGAGCGGTCCTGGACCCACTTGGCCGGTAACTCCAACCGCCTCGCCATGGTGTCTTTGCCGGCGCCGCCTATTTCCGTGCCGGCGTGGATCCGCTCCACCGACATCAACGGCAACCTGATCACCTTCATCGGGCAAGCGGGCGTGGCCGTGTACGCGGGCACATCCGTGAATGACGGACTGGTATTCGCGGCGGGCCGAATCAGCCCCGTCGGCCAACCCGCGAACCAGTACAGACTCTTCGCCTTTTCTCGTTCCACCGGCGTAGTGAGATGGCAGTCCGCCATCCCGACCCCCTATGTCGACTCCTTCGCGTCGCCGGCCATTGACGAACGCAACGGCGTCGTGATTTACGCCAGCGGCAACCGTGTCCGCGCGTTCCGCATGACCGACGGTTCGCTCGCGTGGGAACGGACGCTGACCCGCAACGTCGTCAACGCCTCCCCCGTCGTGACCGACGATCTGCAACCCGGCAACCGCGTGTTCATCACCGATTACGACGGGAACTTCGGCGGCGGAAAACTCTATTGCATCAACGCCGATCCCTACCACCCCCAGCGCAATCCGTTCCAGCCGGGTGATTTGGTCTGGTCTGTCCCGATCGGCAGCAGTTCAGGCAACAGCCCCTCATACCTTCCAAGGTCGATGGGCGGCGTGCCCATGGTGTATGTCTCCAGCGTCGGCGGTATCGCCGGCACCGATCCCGGCCGCATCTATGCGTTCCCCATTACGGTGGCGCCGCCGGAACCCAACTGGGTGTACCTCAATGAGATCCCCGAAGGCTATTTCGGCGGTGTCTGCGTCGCTCCGCCGCCCGCCGACTCGGAGCCGGGATCACCACCGATCGTCTACGCCGCAGCGTACGCCTTCAGCGGCGGTGCCGACACCGCCAACCTGGTCAAACTCAACGCCTTGACCGGAGCCGTCATCTGGACGGTCGGTTCGAACCGCACTCAATCGATCCCGGTGCCGCTGCCGGGCGGTCGAATCGCGCTCTCCGCCGGGCTTGAAGGCTACGGCACTTTGGCCAACGTGCAACTCTTCGACGACCTGGGCGATTCCGCCGCCCTGCTGTGGGACACAGCTGGTTTCTTCATCATCGGTGGGTGGACGCACCAACCCGTGGCGACCCAGTTTGGCGGCCGGGATGTCCTCGCGGTTGGTGCGCCGCCCACCGGATTTTTTGACACATCGTCAGATTTGTATCTGGTGGATCTCGCGCTGGGCCCGTCAAGTCCGGATTTCATGATCCGCCGATATTCCGGCGCCGGCGGGAGCCCAGCGATCGTGGGTTCAACGATGTACAGCGTCGGGACGAGCGGTCTGGTGGCTTTCGGTCCCACCCCTTCCCGGCTCGATGTGGACGGCGACAACACTCTGTGCGTCAAAGACCTGTACTCATGGGATCGCGGCGAGGGTCAACGCGATGTCAACGCCGACGGTGCCGTTGACTCGTCCGATCGTCAAGCCCTGCTGCTCGCGCTGCGTGCCTCAGAACCAGCGGATATGAAAGGGGGGCGGAGATGAATCCCCCGATCCTCCATCGCGAACGCCGCGCGTTCACGCTGATCGAACTCCTTGTCGCGATCGGTGTGATCGCCGTGCTCATCGCACTGCTCCTGCCCGCCCTCGGCGCTGCGCGTGAGACCGGCCGCACCGCCGCCTGCCTTTCCAATCAGCGTCAGATGGTGCTCGCGTGGACGATGTACGCCAATGCCTACAAGGAGCGCGTAATGCCTCTGGCCTACTGGTCACGCGAGGATATCGGCGCCGGCGAGCAGATCTTCTGGTGGGGAACGCACGGCTCCGGACCCGAGGGTGTGAACTACGAGAAGGGCTTCATCGCCCCCTTCCTCGACGCGAAGCTCAGCCCCCGCTCCGTGTTCGAATGCCCCTCTCAAGCGTGGGGAACCTACCGCCCGCAGGGCCCCCGCCAGACTCCTACGAGCACCTACGGTTACAACGGCTACTACCTCTCTCCCTCCAAGACTCCCGGATGGGCGCAGCAGATCGGGTTCCGCCCGTGGAAGCGGCTCTTCGAGATCCGCCAGCCCGAATCAGTCTTTGTATTCGCCGATTCGCTGCTCGCCGGAGATCCGCCGAGCAATACCGCACTCCTCGATCCGCCGATGGTGTTCTCTTCCGGCGCGTGGCAGGAAAACCCCTTCCCGACCACTTCGTTCAGGCACCACCGCCCAAGAGTGGGAGTGGGTGGCACCACATGCGCCGCCCGTTGCGACGGCAGCGTTCGATCCGTGATCGCCGAGCCGTTGTGGCTGACCGATCCGGGCATCGCCATCGGTTCCGCGGGGGGCTTGGATGTGCATTACGTGCCCGACGCGAGCGATTGGTAGCCCCGTGTGGCCGATACAATCACCCATATGAGACGCATCAAAATCGCGGCGGCGGCGATCGCCGCGTGCCTCACGGTGGCCTGCACGCTGGGCATCACCGCCGGGCGAGCCCCCGTAGCGACCGACGCCCGTTTCGACGCCGTGGCCGGCTTCACCCGCTTCGAGTGGCGTGACATCAACAACGTTTTCGGAAACGCGACGCTGATCTCCTCCGATCGCGTTGTGCTCGCCCGTCACCTCATCAACGAGAACTACAAGACCCGCACCTCCGTCGATCCCCCGGCCTCCGACTACATGGTCCGTTTCCGCCGCAAGCCCGACGGATCGCTCGGCGACGTCAACGATCCCACCACGTTCTACCAGGTGCGCGTCAAAGAATGGATCCTCCCGCAGACCCGCGGCGATGTCGATGACATCGCCATCGGTGTCCTCGAGACCCCGGTCACCCACATCCGCCCGATGCCCATCGACCTGAAGCCTCGCCTGGGCAAGAACGTCCGAGCCATCATCGCTTCCTGGGGCCCCGAGTCCGCGCCGCAAGGCGCAGTGGTTCCCAAGGGCCGCCTGCTCATCGGCGATGTCATGCTCCGCACGCCCAACTCCGCGTGGATCGCGTTGTCTCCCAAGACAACCAAAACCCCGAGCGAGGTCGTGCTCAACGACTCCGGCGCGCCCTTGCTGGTGCCCGCTTCCTCCGGATACAAGATGATCGGAATGGCCACGACCACCGCTGGCGGCGTCTCTCTCTCAACCCAGCAGGGAACTCGGCTCTTTCCGAGGTCGGGACGCTAGTGATTGGTTCAATCGGGCTGGCCTCAGTCACCGATGGGCAACCGGCTCAGGATCATCTGGGCGGCCCGCCGCGTGTCTTCGCCGATCGCGATGGCCTCTTGGCGAAGCGGCGCGTCAAGGTTCTCAGAGAGCATCGGCACCGAGCGTGCCGCGATCCCGCTCAGGATGAACGGATCGCCGTCTGAATCGTCGTTCACGGCGATCGGAGCCGCCTCACGCACCTGCGTCAGGTGCGGTTTCACGATATTCCATGCCGGCGCGACGCACGCGAGCGCAAACGCTGCCGCGAGCGCGAACCGCAGCGGCCGTCCGTGTGATTCCATCCGCCTCGGCCTGCTCAATCGACGGGTCTCGATCTCGCGCAATACACGCGAACGCATCAGCGGGGAAGGACGCTCCCACGGCACCGCGTTGGCGTCCGAAAGCTCCGCGTCAATCCGGCCCTGGTCGCCGAACTGCGCCTCGGCCCGGCCCGTGCGGCGGTCGCGGTCGTCCAGCACCCGTGAAACACGAAGGATGCTCCACAAACTCATCACGACTCACCTCCCACAGACGGAACTCGACCCGCAACGGATCTCCCGGACGTCACTTCGGTCAACTCTGAAGCGTCAATGCCCGCCTCGGCCAACTCCTCGACGTCGTACCCTCGGGCCTTCGCTGCCTTGGCCAGCGCCTGTCTCGCACGGAACAGGCACACCCGCACCCCAACCTGTGATTTCCGCAGCACCCGTGCGATTTCCGTCACGCCCATGTCTTCAGCGTACCGTAGCCACAGCGCGGTGTGCTGTTCGGGCTTGAGGATCTCAGAAGCCAGGTCCCACAGCACCCCTCCCCGCCGCGCGTTCAGTTCCGGATCGGAGCCGTCATCTGCGTCCTTGCCGAAGACCTGTTCGGCCGACTCGATGTGCATCGCGGGCCGATCCCGACGGTGCTTGCTCACGGCCAGCCGAGATGCAATGGTGAACAGCCACGTCGAGAACCGCCACGTGGGGTCGTAGAACTCGATGCGTTCCCACGCCCGCACGAACGCCTCCTGAGTGAGATCCTCGGCGTCGGCGCGGAGCGCCACGCGGCGCAGCAGAAAGTTGAAAAGCCTCGCCTCGAATCTCACGACCAGTTCGGCGAACGCCGCGACATTATCCCGGGCCGCGAGCACAGCCAGTTCCTCTGCGGTTCGTTCCGAGAGAGGAACCTGGATCGGCGGGCGGGCGGGGATGTCCTTTTTGCGGGCCATCAGCGGGGAGTGGTGGGGGAGACAGGTTTGGTATTGTTGGCAGGCGGAGTCGGTGACGTGCCTCGTGAGGGCCCGCGTCGGTCATCCCCCGGATGATCCTTGCGATACTGCTCAATGGCCTCTCGGTGGGCACGCATGCGGCGTTCGGCCAGCAAGTCCAGCATCGCCGCAACCACGGTCGCATTATGGTGCGATTCCACGATGCATCGATCGCCGTCGGTGGTGATCTTGACTCCTTTGACGACGTCCGCCACCACGGGCTGCTCTTCCGGCCGGTCCGCGGCCCCGGTCGCCAGCAGCGCGAGCACGCCTTGGGCCATGTGCTGGACCTTGATCGCCTCTTCGTTGTCCGCCGCGACGATCGTCGCGCTGCCATACACCTCTGTGTCGCCGGGCATCTGGCCTGCGTCTATCACCAGCGTCTTGGCCGCCTGCAGAATCGACGCCTGCGGGCGTGGCTCTCCCTCCCGATTCAGGTCCGCGGCCGTCGCGAAGATGATCGAGCCCGGCCGCGGTTCGGCCTGCGGCATCGGCGACGGTGCCGCAGGCGGTTGCTTGGGATCCCGTTCCACCGCCTTGATTCCCTGGTCCAATACGCGTTCGGAGTCCGCGAGCACCACAAGCCTGTCCTGAACGCGTCGTCCCGGGTACACCGCTGCGCGGAAAGTCCGGCCTTTCAACTCCCACGTGTAGACAACGCAGTTCTCCCGCTTCGTCGTCGTCAGCCCTTTGCAAGAGGTTTGCGCCAGCCGCTCACCCATCGTGTCGGCCGCCGAGGTCGTCGTGATGATCGCGATCCCGTCATCGATCTGGCCCGGCAGGCCGAACACCGTGACGCCGCGGACATCGTGCGTGGGATCGAGTCCGAAGTCTCGCTTCATCCGACTCATTGGATTGTGCGGGTCTTTGGCCATCCTCTCGGTCAGGTGCGTACCCAGCACGCCCGCCATCCCCGCTTCCATGTCGACATGCACCAGCCAGGTGGCCTCAGGGTGAACAATCGAGCGATCCAGGGGACCCGCGTACGCGCACGACGCCACCATGGTCGTTAAAAGCGAGAGGTTGCGGGCGGATCCAAACATGATGCGGTGCTATCGGCGAGGAGTCCAGCACTATCTACGCTCTCGATTGGTAGATGTTACGGGTGTCGGAGGATAGTGGAAATCACCAGGGGACGACCCTCGAATTCGAGTCAACGCCTTCACAGAGAAGCGGATTCGTGGTTATTCGGACGTAAACGGCCCCGGCCGCCAACCGATTCCTCCGCCGGCGCAATCACTCGCTGGCGGCAAGCCGTCATCAACGCAGGCGAGCGCGTCAACCAACGCGCTCGCCACTCCGTACGCTTGGCCCGATGTCGTTCAACCTCGGACATGGCCGCGAACTTGACGACGCCACGGGCGTGGTCGGCCTCTCGGAAGCTGAGTTCCCTCCGCTCCCGGACGAAGCGATGACCAACCCTCTGGCCGGGCGCCTCGATCCGTGCCGATGGTTCGCCGATCCGTCCAGACGCTTCGAGATCGAGATCGGCTGCGGAAAGGGGACGTTCATTCTCGAGACAGCCAGAGCGAATCCACAGGTCAACTTCCTCGGGATCGAGTGGGCCCGCGAGTTCTACCTGTACTGCGCCGACCGCGTGCGGCGGGCCCAACTCCAGAACGTCCGCATGCTCCGCACCGACGCCGGTGAGTTTCTACGCTGGCGGTGCGAGACCGCCGTCGCCCAAGTGATCCACCTCTACTTCTCCGATCCTTGGCCCAAGACCAAGCATCACAAGAACCGCGTCATTCAGCACCGGTTCCTGGCCGAGGCGTGGCGCGTGCTCGCCCCCGGCGGCGAACTGCGCGTCGTCACCGACCACGATGAACTCTGGGCCTGGGATCAGGAGCACTTCCATGTCTGGACCGACCCTTCCAACTACGCGTCCTGGCGAGAGAATTGCGATCTGCCCCGAACCGTGCTCCCCCAGGTGTCAGGTGCGCCTTTCGAACGCCGTCCATTCGAGTCTCCCGAGTGGGTGGGCGAAGGCCAGTGCGTGGGCACCAACTACGAGCGCAAGTTCAAGAAGGACAGCGGTCCCCACGCCGTCGTGCTGCAGAAAGGTACGATGTGACAGTGAACTCCAAGGGCCGACAAAAACGAGCGGTGGTACTGCTCTCGGGCGGCATCGATAGCGCCACCTGCCTCGCCGTCGCGAGGTCCGAGGGCTTCGACTGTCACGCCCTCAGCTTCGATTACGGCCAACGCCACCGGATCGAACTCGAAGCCGCCGCGGCCGTCGCACGCTCGATCGGCGCCGCCACCCACCGCACCGTCCGCGTCGATCTTCGTGCGTTCGGGGGCTCGGCGCTCACCGCCGATATCGGCGTCCCCAAGGATCAGTACGGTAAAGATGCCGGCATCCCGGTCACATACGTGCCGTCTCGCAACTTGGTTTTTCTCTCGCTCGCGATGGGGCTGGCGGAGGTCTTGGGCGCCTGGGACGTGTTCATAGGCGTCAACTCCGTGGATTACTCCGGTTATCCAGACTGCCGCGAAGAGTTCATTCGTTCCTTCGAACTGACCGCAAATCTCGCGACCCGGGCAGGGGTGGAGTCATCCGACGAACGGCTCAAGGTCCGCACGCCGCTGGTGAAGATCGCCAAGGCGCAGATCATCCAACTCGGCACTCGGTTGGGCGTCGATTACTCCCTCACGATCAGTTGCTACGACCCAACCCCGCGGGGCCAGGCCTGCGGGCATTGCGATTCCTGCACCATCCGTCGCGCCGGCTTCGAACAGGCCGGCGTTGCGGACCCGACTTGCTACGTCTGACGCGCGGGCTTGTTCGCCATGGAAGACGCACCCACAACACCGAACCCCGCACGCGAAACCGCCGCGCCGTCGTTGCCAATTTCCGAAACGTTCGTTTCCATTCAGGGCGAAGGAAAGCTGACGGGCGTTCCGTCGTGGTTTGTGCGACTCAGCGGCTGCAACCTCCGATGCGCCTGGTGCGATACGCCCTACGCGAGTTGGGACGCCCAGGGCGGCCGACGCACTATCACGAGCCTCGTGGACGAGGCCAGGGCGACCCGCCAGCGCCACGCTGTAGTGACCGGCGGTGAGCCGATGATCTTCGACCACCTCGCGGATCTCACCCAGGCGTTGCGGGCCATGGAGATGCACATCACCATCGAGACCGCGGGCACTGTCCTGAGAACCGTGCCGTGCGACCTCATGAGCATCAGCCCCAAACTCGCGAACAGCACACCGGCGCCAGAAGATCCCCGCGACCCCAAGGGTGCGTGGCGGCGATTGCACGAGTCCCGCCGACTCAACCTCGCCGCGTTGCAAGGCCTGATCGACGCCAACCCGCAGCGGCAGTTCAAGTTCGTTGTCGCAGAACCGTCGGATCTGCCGGAGATCGATGAACTTCTGTCCCGCCTCCGCGGCTGGTCCGCGGGAGATGTCATGCTCATGCCCGAAGGGGTAACGCCACCCGACGCGCAGCGCACCGCGTGGATCGTCCAGGCCTGTCTTCAGCGGGGCTGGAGATTATGCAGGCGGCTGCACATCGACTTGTTCGGCAACAAGCGTGGAACCTGAGCCGGCTTTGCAATACAGGGTTCAGCAGCCCCCGTCCTGCCACCGCCTGAAGAAGTACTCCACGTCCGCGCCATCGATGCCGCCGTCGAAGTTCACGTCCGCCGCGACCCCGCTCGCCTCCCACATCACGAAAAATGCTTCAACGTCCGCGCCGTCGACACCCCCGTCGAGGTTGAAGTCCGCCGGGCACGGCGTGGTGTCCAAAGTCCAGACGCCGCGGCCCAGCAGCGCCGCAGTCAGCACCCTGTCGACCGGGTCCGAGTGCAGGTCCTGGACCGGCGAGTTGGGCAGCCCCGCCGCGAACTCGCTCCAGATCCCCGGGTTGAACGCGGGCGTGGCGTACACACCCGAAATACCGCCGATCACGATCAGGTCCACCTGAGGCCGGGCCAGGTACGCCACCCCTCGGATCGCGGTATCCACCAGATCGCCGGTGATGTCCGTCCACTCCTGACCCAGCGACCGCGACATGTACACGCGCGACGTATCGGCAACGATCACCGTGCCGTAGTCCGACGGTGAAACCGCGATCGCGCGAACCCGCTGCGCGGTCGACCCTGGATAGCTCGTGACCTGAGCCAAATCGTCGTTCAGCCCCTCTTTGAAGAACAACCGACCGTTCGTCGAGCCCAACCACACCACGTGCGGGTTCTCAACTCCATTTCGGCAGCCGCCGAACACGATCGCCCCGGGTGTCCCGCCCGGCGTGCCAAGGTCACGCACCGTGGCACCCCGGTTGTACGAAACAAACGCATGGCGTGACGTGAGCAGCGCGAGGCCCGGACCGAACACCTGGTTCGTCGCGATCGGCGAATAGAACTGCGCAGCGTCAATCGCAAAGATGTCCTGCGGGGGCGTCAATCCTTCGACGAACAGATCGGGGAATACAAAGTCGATCGTGTTGTTCGACGAGCTCACAAGGCGGCGATGGAAACCGCCCAGGTACTGAGCGCTCCCGTACCGGTACGACTCCCCGACCGTGCTGGAATCCACCGCGACCTTGCCGCCGTCGCCGCTGAATGTCGAGCGCCAGACCCGGCTGGCCTCGGCGATCTGCTCGCTGCTGCCGGTGTCCTGCGTGCCGCCGAACGCCACGCGCGCGTTGTGATCCCACGCCACGGAATGGAACTCGCCGACGCACGCATCTCCCAGCACCGCGACCCAGTCCGCCATCGTTGAGTTGGGGTCCACACGCTTGTAGATGCCCCCGTCGTCACTCTCGATCAGGTTGCCCGCGGCGTCAAACGCCAGGCACCGTGAATCCGCGTGCGGCGAGGTGTTGTGCCCGGTGCCGCTGTGGGTGAGGGGGCGCCAGCGATTCTCCGGCAGCGCACCGGCATCGCCGCGGAACAGCCGACCGCTGTAATCCTCGGCCCCGATGGAGTTTGGAAACCCGCCGCCATCGCAGTTCCCACCCGGCTGACGATCACCGCCGACGTAGACAATGGTGGGGTTGCTCGGATCGGCCGCCAGGGACATGTGGATTGTTCCCTGACCGCCGGGGTTCGCGCCCAGCATGCAAGGGAACATCTCGCTGCCCTCGTTGGTTGTGGGCACTCCAACAGATTCCCACGCGCCGGCGAAGTTGGGAAGGCGGTATACGCCGGCCAGTTCGCCCTGAGAATCGAGCGACGCCCAAACGACGTTGTCGGTCTCTGAGTTGTGAATCGCCAGGCGGACGTTGTCGGTGCGGTTGGGGTTCTGCAGTCCCGTCGAGATGTTGAACCACGAGACGCCGAAGTTGTCCGAGCGATAGACCCCGCCGTTGGTCCCGGTGATTCCGCAGTAGAAGCGGGCGACGTTTCCCGGATCGCCGATGAGCGCCGCCACAGCGCCGGTCGGAACGCCCGTGCCCGACGCTCCGGAGAGGTTGGTGAAATGGTCGCCGCCGTCCTCGCTGCGGTACAGACCGATCTGCGTGCCCGCGTTCACCGCCACCAGAACGATCGGTCCACGGATCGCCAGCGAAGCGATGTTGCGCTCGTTCAGCGCAGTCCCGGCCAGACGCGTCCATGTCGCCCCGCCATCGATCGTCTTGATGAGCCCGATTCGGTTTCCGCCGATCCCCGCGAGCGAACTGAACCGGCCGATGCCCGCGATCAATGTCTGCGAACTCTGATCGAACGGATCGAACGCCAGCGCGCCGATCGAGAGTGACTCTTGGGTATCCGTGAGCGGCATCCAACTCGGGGTCAGAGCTGTCGCGTTGGTCGTCTTCCACACCCCGCCGTTCACCGTGCCCGCGTACAGAATGTTGGGGTCGCTGGGGTGCGGCAGCACCACGCGCACAGCACCCGTAACAGGGTTGCGCTGGGCCGTCATTCCCTCGGATTGCCCATCGAGCGAAGGAGCGGGTCCTTGTGATTGCCAGGTCTGCGCCGAAGCGGGAACGACGCACAGAAACAGCGTGAGAGCGGCGGAAGGCAGTTTGATCATGGCCGAACGAAGCCCCTTTGAAACCGAAGCGGGAGAATACCACGCCCCCTCAATAGTTGCCCCGTTCGGGTGAGCGAGCGGGCGACGCGGGGGCCGAGAACCCGCCGCGCCACAACAACCGATCCGCAAGAGTATCGGCGTTCGGTCGGGTATGCATCGGCCCCGTCGAATTCGATCGACGCTCAGATGATTCGATTATGTCAGTGCTTGCCGGCGTAGATTTCGTCGATCGCCTTGACGATCCCCTCAGGCGTGGTGCATTCGCACAGGTGTTCATCCACCAGAACGGCCGGGGCGGTTCCGCATGACCCCAGGCATTCCAGTTCGATCAGCGTGAACATGCCGTCGTCCGTGGTCTCTCCGACGTCGATCCCCAATCGATCTTTGACCGCCTGGGTGACCTTTTCGTGCCCGCAGAACTCGCACGCGATGCTCCTGCAGATCGAGATGAGATGCTTGCCCTTGGGCTTGAGCCAGTATTCCTCGTAGAACGAGGCCGTGTCGATCACCTGCGAAGGCTTGAGCTTCAGGAACTCGGCGATCTCGAGCATGGCCTGCGGCGGCACCCATCCGTAGGCGTGCTGCACCTCGTGCAGCGCGGGCAGCAACGCCGCGTGAGTCGTCTCATACCGCGGCAGGTATCGTGTGGTCAGTGTGTTGCGCATCTCGGCCGTCAGGTAGGGCTGGTCGCGGCGTTCGATGCGGGCAGTCGCGGAAGGTTTGGTAATCCAGGCCATGAGGCCACAGGGTAGTCTCCGGCAAGCCGCGGGAGAAGACGCTAGCTTCCCGGATTTGGGGTTCAATCCCGATCCGCAGGCACCCCGGCGAGGAACTTCCCGATGGCCCCAACGCACTGTTCGCACGATTCCGGGGTGGTCCACATTCCGTGGTGCCCCGCCCCGGTAATAGGCACAAACACCCCGCCCGCGGCCGCAGCGATCTCGCGTCCATCGGCGGGAGGGCAGACCGAATCAAACTCTCCATGCAGTACCAGCAACGGACAGCGAACCCGCGCCGCGAACTCCGCTCGGTCGAACCCACTGCTGTTCAGGCCCGACGGCCCCACGCCAAAACCGATTCCCAGCAGCCACATCGCCGGCGGGAGATTGACCCGATACGGCAACGCCCACTCGCGGATCACGTTGCGTGCGGGAGTTCGAGCCAGCCGGTACGGGGCCTCCGTGATGACCGCACGCACCATCTCCGGCCTTGCCGCCGCCGCCGCGATGCAAACGCCCGCACCCAGCGACCAGCCCATCAGCACCACCGGCGATTTGAGATGATCCATGAGCGCCGCCAGATCATTCGGCTCGCGAACCCCGAGCATGCACAATCCCGCAGCCTCGCCGTGCCCGCGCATATCAAACGTAATCACTCGCCGGGCCAGAGGTAGCAGGTGCGGAATCCGGGAGAGTGCGCCGATCCGCGAATCTCCCCAGCCATGAACCAGGATCACGGTCGGTCCCTGGGGCGCGTCGCCGGAAATCTCCCACACGGGCAAGCGCAGATCGCCGCAATCGAACCCCCATTCTCCGAAATCGCGGGGCCCGGCAGGCAGTTCAGAAGGGTCGCCGGGGCGGTTACGAGCCAACGCCGACGCGTAGGTCCGCCGGGGCGGATGGGTGAGCACGTGCACGGTGTACAACGTCATCGCGGCGAGCGCGATCAGCAGCCCCAGCGCCAGGAGTGAGATCAGTCCGGTCAAGGCAGGAGCGTAGTTCCGCGGTTGCTCTCGCGCCTCTACAACCCCAGAAGGTTGCGGATATCGTTGTACGTCACCACAAGGAATACGCAGCCGATGAGCACGAGCCCCGCGACCGTCGCCGCGCTCTGGATCGCCATTGGCACAGGACGGCCTCGCACCGCCTCAAACACGATGAACAGGAACTGCCCGCCGTCCACGATCGGCAGCGGAAGGAAGTTGATCACCGCCAGATTGACAGAAATCAGCGCGAGAAAGAACAGCAGCCAGATGAAGCCGCGTCCCGCGACCAGCGTGCCCAGGTGGGCGATGCCCACGGGCCCCTTGAGGTGCTCGATCTTGACGCTCCCCTGCGCCAACCGCAGGAAAGTAACATAGGTCGTCAACATCACGCGCCGTGTTTCGGCGATCCCCATCGAGAGCGCTTCCGAGGGCGAGTGCGCCTTGAGCAGCACCTGCTCGGGCTCGAAGAAGTCCGCCGATATCGGGCTGTCCCAGCCCAGTTGATGCAGCGACGCCGTATCCGCCGCGTCCAGCCGCCATTGAACCGTCTGTGTCGGGCCGGAGTCGTCCGCGATCCCTCGCTGAGGCGGACGCAGCGTGAGCGAGATCGTCACATGCGGAGCGTGCAGGCTGAACGCTTTTTCCGTCGCCGCTCGCAGCGCGGACCGGAGGTCGGCGAAGTTGGCGACGGGCCGGTCGTTCACAGCGAGAATGCGAGTGCCCGGCGAGGCGATCACGCTGTTCGCCGGCGGCGTGAAATCAGCGGGCTGTACGCCCTCGGCCCGTTCGGCCGCGGGGTGGCGCAGCGTCGTGAACGGTAACGCCACCAGCACCGAATCCCGCGAGGTGTCACTCACGCCGAACCCGATGCGTCCTTTGGAATCAACCGTCACACCCGTGAGCGAGACTTCTTTCCATGCCTTGGTCGCGTCGTCCTTCCTCAAGACCACGACCGGGATGCTCCGACCTTTGTACGACTGAATCTCCGCGATGCCCTGCGGGATCGCCGGGTATTCAACCGAGCCCAGCCGCGCGAAGATGTCGCCGTCCTTGAGCCCCAGCCCTTCGGCCCGCTTGGTCGTGGCGCCCACCGTCATGACAGGCATCAAGCCCAGCAGGTGGTCGACCGGCGCCACCGCGTTGTTCGGCCGCGGCAGATGGTCGAGCTGAAACTGGGGCCTGGGTGACGCGGCGGCGGTCACCGTCGCGCCGGCTCCATCGATGAACCGAAGCTCGATCGGTCCTCCTTTGGACTTGCGCACCGCCGCGAAGAGGTCATTGGCGTCCGATGCCTTGATCCCGTCCACCGCCGCGAGCGTCATCCCCGCGCTCACACCGCCAAGTCCCATCTTCTCCATGGCCTCGGCGAAGGCCGTCCTCTGCGCTTGATCGGGGGTATTGAGAAGTTGCGCCGACCGGGATGGCTCGATGCCCAACTCCAAAAGGCCCGATGCGGGGCCCTCGCGCGGCCGAATCTGAAACTCCAGCGGTTGCTCGTACCCGGTCCGCGAAACAGTCAGCCGCACCGCCATGTCCTGATCCGCCATCGCGGTTGCGAGAATCAGATCATTGAATGAGCGTGGTTGCTCTCCGTTGACCGCGATGACCCGGTCGCCGGGCAGCAGGCCCGGCTCAATGATGCGCAGTTCATGGGCATTGAGCGCGGGAGTCGTCGCCGCGGGGCTCCCCGCCACCACCGAGCCGACACGGGCAGGCTCCACCTTCATGCCGATCATGAAGACCATCACGAACAACGCCGCGGCCGTGATGATGTTCATCACCACGCCCGCCGAGATGACGATGAGCCGCTTCCACGGTGCGCACCTTTGGAAACTGTCGGCCGCGTCCGAGACGGCTGTGGGATCTCCGTCCTCCTGACCCAGCATCTTGACATAGCCGCCGAATGGCAGCATGTTCAGGCGGTACTCAGTCGGACTCAGGTCCTTCGCGGCCGGGTCACCCGTTTCGGTGAGCGCGGTGTACTGCGCTTCGGTGCTGCCCCGGCGGATACCCATTCCCTTGCGGAACGACATCAGCGCAGGACCGAACCCCACCGCGAACGCCAGCACCCGAATACCCGCCCAACGCGCGGCGACAAAGTGGCCCAGCTCGTGAAGGAACACGATCAGACCAAAGCCAAGGACCACCAGGAGAAAATCGGGGAGAGAGCCGAGCATGTGCAATTATCGTATGTTGATGCGCTCGGCACAAATACTCCGTCGCGCCAAACAAGGGTGACGGCCCCCAACTCGGCCCGCCCCGTTTGTCACGCAACGGGCATACCCCGATCCCAATGAAAAAGCCCGGGCAGACGCCCGGGCTCTTCATCATTCGACTCTTTGTGGGTCGGGAGATTCAATACTTCACGGGGCAGCCGTAGGACTTGGTCTCGGGGGTGCTCACCGTGCTGCCGGCCAGGATCTCGTCCAGGGCCTTCGCGACGTAGTTCGTCTTGCCCGGCGTCTCGGGGCTCTTGTCATCGTCGATGGCGCCCTGATAGAGGAGCTTGCCATCCTTGCCGATCACGAAGCAGTGGGGGGTCGTCTTGGCGCCGTACATCTGGCCGACCTTGCCGTTGCCGTCCATCAGGATCGGGTACTGCATCTTGTACTCGGTCTTGGCCTTCGCGCTGCGCTCGGCGCCCGCGCCCTGCTTGCCTTCCGCGCCGCTGTTGATCGCGAGGAAGACCACGCCCTTGGCGTTGTACTTGGTGTACAGGTCGTTGAACGTGTTGTTCTTCTGGTGGTGCTTGATGATGAACGGGCAATCAGGGTTGAACCACTCGAGAACAACGACCTTGCCCTTGTAGTCGGCCAGGTTCACGTCCTTGCCGTCGGTGTCCTTGAGCTTGAACTCAGGGGCCGATTCGCCGACTTTCGCGGTCTCGGCTTTCTTCTCGGCGTGCTTGTCGCTGTGTTTCGCGTTCTTGTCCTGTTTTTTCTCGTGCTTGGCGTCGGTGGCGGGCTGCGTCTGCGCGGGCTGCGCCGGCTTGTCCTGAGCAAAGGCCGAGCCGACCCCGAGGAACAGGGCCCCGGCGATGATTGATCCGAACAGTGTCTTGGTGGTCATACTGGAGTTCTCCAACTCGTTTCTCGTTCCGCCTCTTCGGAGTCACGCGCCCCGGGGATGACGGACGTATCTGGTGCAAACATGCCGGCGGGATGGACACCATCCGCCCGGCTTGATTTCATTTTTTCGGCTCGCCCGCCGGAAGGTCAACGCTGTAGAACCTGCTTTCCTGCTTCTCCGCAGCGATTTCAAGAATGCCCTGAACTCGATCCTTGGGCGTGGCCTCGCCGGCGATGGCGATCTGCAGGCGCCCCGTGGTTGATTCACCGTTCTTAGGCAGGTCCTTGAGCGCCACGCAATCCGACGCGGGGAAAAACCGCACCGTCGCCTGCGCCGCCGTCGCCGTGAATACTCCACCCACAACCTGCGTCTTCACGCTGCCGTCCGTCGGCAGGGCCTTGGGCAGACGCAGCCGCGCCGCGGCGAACTTCGCCGCCGACGCCGACGCCTCCGCTTTCTCTCCCACCTTGAGCGTGATCTCGCTCTTGCCCTCGCCCGGCACGCACGCATCGTCGCAGACGAGCCACTTTGAAGCTGCTGTGAGGCGCACCGAGTCGCCGGGCTTGGCGCTCGCAGGTACCTTCAGAGGCACCAGAACGGTGGCTTCCTTCTCGTACACATGATCCAGTACATCGCCCTCACCCAGGTGCCTTACCGGCGCCGGCCACTGCGGTTCGCCCAGTTCAAAACCCGGCGGAACAACAATTTCGATGCTGGGTGGGAACCCCGCATCGCTCAGCCCATTCCAGTAAATGTGCCACTTGGGCGACATCGCAAAGTGCATCCCAAGCATCGCCGTCGAACCCGGCACAAGCTGCGAGCCCTCGCTGATAAGTGTCATCGTGACAAGTTTGCTGCCGTCCGGGGGCGCAAAGTTCACCGGCGTCGATACGACGTTCGTCAAGGCCACGCAGAACGCGACCAAACTGGTATGAGCGATCAACGACCCGGCTCCATTGCGTCGTGGGATACTCGCACACCGAGCCCGCTCCCCAACGTCAGACAAACAGGTTCCGCCTTACGCCATCCATCGGCAAACATCGGCGGATCCAACGAGTTCGACGCGGATTGCCCCGCTTCGTTCCCGCCATCGCCTCCGATTGGGCGTATGCTCAATCATGATGGTACGTCACAGATTTCCCGCCAGTTTGGTGTCCGGTCTCGCCATGATGTTCGCAGTATGTTCGCTATCTGCCTGCGATAGCACCAACGACAACTCCATTCAGTGGATGCCCGTGGGTGAAGCCAAGGCCAAGATCGCCGATCTTGAGAAGAACCCCCAAGCCGTGCTAATCGCCGACCCGCGATCCCCTCAGGAGTTCGCCGCGGGGCACATTCCCGGTGCCAAGAACATTCAGCTGGAGGAAATCCAACCAAAGTCCGGCAAGCTCGCGGCGTACGCAAAGTACAGCTCCATCATTGTGTACGGCAGCGATCCAAACTCCGTCCCTGCTCGTGGCCTGGCAAAACGCCTTCTCGCCAATTCCTACTCAGATGTCTACGTGCTTCAGGGAGGCCTGAAAGACTGGGAATCTCAAGGCGGCGAAGTCGTCAAGAGTGCAGACAAATAACGCCGCTCCCAGTTCCGTCCGAACGAACCCGTAATGTCCCCCGGTGGAAGAGTGGCCAACGCGTGTCGATCGGCCTAGCATTTAGGCCCTGCACAGCGCGGGGCGTCTGTTCGGAGTTTGTCACCATGCCCAAGAACAAAGCCCACAAAGGTCTCCTGAAGCGCATCCGCATCAGCAAGACCGGCAAGATCCGCCACCGGTCGGCCAGCCACAAGCACTTGCGTTCGGGCAAGGGTGGCAAGAAGCTGCGCCAGTACCGTCGCGACCCCTACATGTCGAGCGCCGACACCAAGCGCCTCGAGAAGCTGCTCTTCCGCCGCCTCCGCGGCCGCGAGCAGCCCCGCACCGCGCTGCGCAAGAGCCCCAGCCCCGCCGAGCGCAAGGCCGCTCGCGAGGCCGCCAAGGCTGCCAAGTAAGCTCATCACCAGTCCGCCGGGACCTAAGCCGTCGGGAAGTCCCGCCGCTCCGTTCGGACACTCGCCAGGAGATTGATCGATGCCTCGTGTACGCAAAGGCGCCGCCAGGGCTCAAGCACGCAAGAGAGTCTTGCGCAAGGCCCGCGGCTATTACGGTTCCAACAGCACCAGCAAGTACCGTGCAGCAAACGCGGTGATCCGCGCGGGCGTGTACGGCTACCGCGACCGTCGCCGCCGGAAGCGCGACTACCGCAAGCTCTGGATCACCCGCATCACCGCCGCCTGCAAGATGCGCGGCACCCGCTACAGCCTGTTCACCAACGGCCTGCGTCTGGCCGGCGTCACGCTCAACCGCAAGATGCTCAGTCAGATCGCCATCGAAGACCCCAAGCTCTTCGATTCCATCTGCGCCACCGCGCTCAAGCACGCCAAGGCGACCACCGCGAAGGCTTGATACAGATTTTTCGCTTTCCCGACAGGCGCGGCCCGGCCGCGCCTGTTATCGTTTTGAAGTTGCTCCGTTCCTCTCCACGCCGTTCGCGGCACAACAGGAGGCTCGATCTTGGGATCATCGTGGTGGCTTGCCGACGCGTGGAATCAGAACCCCATGTTCGCCGTCTCCTGGGTATTCTGGGTGATCTTCTCGATCTGTTTGCACGAGCTCGGTCACGGCGTCGCCGCCATCCGGTGCGGTGACGACACGCCCCGCCTGCTGGGACACATGACCTGGAACCCGCTTGTCCACATGGGCACGTGGAGCCTCATCATGTTCGCCCTGTTCGGCTTCACCTGGGGCCAGATGCCCGTGAATCCGCTACGTTTTCGGGGTCGCTACGACGACGCGTTCGTCGCCTTCGCCGGCCCTTTCGTCAACCTCATCCTTTTCGTCCTCTGCGCCGTTGCGTCGTGCCTCTGGATTGTGTACGGACGCGGCTTACCCGATCCCTTTGGAGCCAATCTCGGCGTCTTCGTCACCTGCGGAACGATGATCAACGTCGTCGGCTTCATCTTCAATCTCGTCCCCGTCCCGCCGCTCGACGGCAGCCGCATCCTGGGCAACTTCGTCCCGGCGTACGCGAACCTCTGGCGGACGGAATCCGGCGCCATCATCGGCATGGTCGCCTTCGCCCTTCTCTTCATGGCCGGCGGTTCACGCATCTGGCACGTCGCCAACACCGTCGCGGTGACCGTCATTCAAGCCGGCGTAAAGCTCCTCCCCGGTCACCCCTGATTCACCCGTCGTAAGGCATCAGCTCGCTCGGCAACGTCTTGATCCCCCGTCGGCGTGCCTTGCGCACCGCGTATCTCAGGCTGCGGTCCACCCGCCGTCGCACCCTGTCGGTCACCGGCAATCCCAGTTGTTCCATCGTCTCCAGCGAGAACTTCCACGCCAGGTATTCCTCCAGGCATCGCGGCTTGTGGATGCCCAGCCCGATGGCGTGATGCCCGATCTCGTGCAGAAAAATCGCGACCGACATCGGGCTCTTGGGTCTGGGTGATTCGATCAGCCGCGCGACCGTGCCGTCGCGGTACTGCACCAGGAATGCCAGCCCCGACATGCTGTTGCGCCACCGCTTCACCCGCACCTCGTACCGGTGCAGCATCAGGCGCGTCACCTCGGCGTACTTCTCCGCGGCTTTCGGCCGAACCTTCCGGCCCGATGGCTTCTTGGTCGGCGCGACGGCAACCGCTTGCTTCACCCTCCGGCGTGGCGGCGACACAACGTCCGCCTGCTTGGGCGGCGCGCCCAGCAGTGCATCCCGCATCGGTCTGATCAAATCCCAGAGCGTCAGCATCCTGCGTGGCCTCCGACGATTGCGTCGCCGACAATAGGCCTTCGCCCGCGAGCGAAATCGCTCCACGCCATCGCCCGGCCGCCCTCGGGCTGCACTTCCAGCAGCCGCAGCGCCGTGCCATCACCGCACGCCACGATCCCCGTCTCCGCGTCCGCAATCGTCCCCGCGGCGTAATCGTGACCCTGTTCCAACGCTTCGACCCGCAGCAGTTTGAGCCCCGCCCCGCGAAACTTCGCCGTCACTCCCGGCCACGGCGTCAGCCCATGCACACGCTGCCGGCACTCAACGGCCGACCGTCTGAAATCTACCCACCCGTCCGCTTTGCTCAGTTTGCCCGCCAAGGTCACCAGTGATTCATCCTGCACCCGGGGCGACAACGCCCCCGCGGCGTGCTCCTGCAGCACATGTTCCATGAGCGCCGGCCCGTCCGCCGCCAGCAGGTCGTGCATCTCGCCCGCCGTCGTCCGCGGCTCCACAGGTCGCTTCGATTGCCCCAGCACCAGCCCGGCGTCCATCTTGTCCGCGAGCGTGATCACGCTATTGCCCGTCACGCTGTCCCCCGCCAGAATCGCCGCGTTGATCGGCGCCGCCCCACGCCACCGCGGCAGTAGCGACGCGTGCAGGTTGACCGCGAACTTGCCCTCCAGCAGCGCCGCCCCCAGTTTCTGCCCGAAAGCGATCACCACCCACGCCGACGCTGGCAAGGCCCGAATCTGGTCTCGCACATCCGGCACGTTCACCTTTTCCGGTTTGAACAGCGGTACACCCGGCAGGTGCTGCGCCGCCCACGCACCGATCGGCGTTGGAGTGAGCGTGCCGCCACGTCCGGCAGGCTTGTCCGGCTGCGTCACCACTCCGGTGACCCGGTGCTTCTCCGACAAATGTGCGAGCGTCGGCAGGCCGAAGGCCCCGGAACCAAAGAAGACAATTTCCACGGCGTCGATCTCCCGGGCCCTGGGCCTAGCGGTCCCCGCGCTCCAGATCTCGCAGCTTGATTCGGTTCTTGATGCGTGACATCTGTGTCATCTTGTCGATGATCAGCACTCCATCCAGATGATCCATCTCATGCTGCCAGCATCGGGCCAGCAAACCGCCCCCGCGCTGCGTGAACTGCCTGCCGTCCAGACCGAGCGCGGTGATCGTGACCACCGGAGGACGCAGCACATCGCCCCGGATGTCCGGGAGCGAGAGACACCCTTCCTCGAACGGCACCACCGCTCCCTCCGGCTCTCGCAGCACCGGGTTGATGTACACCACGCGCCCGTTCGTTGCGGTCGGCGGGTCCGAGTTCACCGATTGACCCTCGTCCTCGGGAATGTCGACGACGAACATCCGCCACGACAGTCCCACCTGCGGGGCGGCCAGGCCGATGCCGTGCTCCGTCCGCATCAGCGCGAACATCGCCTCAGCCACCGCGCGGTGCTCATCGGTGATCTGGGGGATCGGCTGCGCTTTCTTCCGCAGCACGGGGTCGGGATGAATCCGGATTGTCAGGCTGGCTGGGTCAACTGGCATGATGGTGAGGTGGGTAAACGGCGCGTTCAATGAAAGAGTAGCCGTTACCCGGCGCCGGCTACTTCGCGGTCTTTTCAACCGCGTACACGCCGGTGGCGTTCACAATCAGCGACTTGCCGTCCGCCACCGCCACCGTTCCGACCACAATGACCTCCGCCAGTTCCTTGACCTTGTCGGATTTGAGGGTCGTCCGCAGCACCCCGCCCGCCGGATCGGCCACTTGAACCGTGACGCTGTGGGCGGCGATGTCCTTGGCGGTCTCGCAGCAGTAGTCCCAGGGCGTTTTGCAGTGATCGGTGCCTTTGTCCGCACAAGAGGGCAGGCCCTTGCCCACCAGAGTCACCACCGCCCGCCCCTCCACGAACGGCGTCACGCTGCCGCCCACATATCCGCGGACGGCGACGGGTTGCCCCGCCTTGGCCCCCGCCCGGATCTCTTCGATCCACTTGGCGTCTTTGGGTTCCTGAGTCAGCATGAACCCTTCGGGCATCGCGGGCGTTGTCACGCAGATCGCGTCGGCATCAACGACCACGCCCTCACCGACCGCCCGCTTGCCTTTCACCGTGACCTTCGCGCCCGGATTCAGGCCACGCCATCCCCTCAGTTCCGTCGGAAAGGGCTGGCCTTTGTCGTTCACCACCCGCACCACTGCTGTCTTGTCGGACGCCGGATCCTTGAGAACAACCGTCGCCTTGCCCGCCTCGAACGCGTTCGTTCCCGCTACCTCCCCCTGTATGGTGATCTTCTCGCCCGGTTTGGACGCCGAAGCCTCGCCGATGGCCTTCGCGCCGGCCGGCGCTTCGAGCACGAATGTCTTGGGAGGGATCGTCGACGGCTTGCTTTGGGCCATCGTGGGCGTAGTCGCGAGCAACGTTCCGGCAACCAGGCACGCAATCATTCGAACCTTCATGACAATCTCCAGTAAGGACCGGCGTGTCAGGCTATGCAGCCTTGAGCGCCGTAGGAATTTCCAACCGCAGGCAACGCCACGCCGGGGGCAATGCGCCCACCACGCCCAGGACCAGCCCAGCCGCCAGCGCGATGCCGATCACTGTTTCATCCACCGTCAACCTCAGACTCCCCAGCGAGAACTTCACCGCGATCCCGTCCAACCCGGCGAGCCCGATCCCGCACGCCAGCAGCGCGCCCGCCGCCGCGGCGATCACCGACTCCTGCACGAGGCTCAGCGCGATCGCCCGCCGCCGATACCCCAGCGACCGCAGCGTCCCGATCTCCCGCACCCGCGCCGCGAACGCGGCGTACATCGTGTTCAGCCCGCCCAGCAGGCCGCCCACCGCGATCAGCCCCGCCGTGGCCCACGCCACCGCCCTCAGCGGGGCGAAGAACTTGGCGAGCTGTCCGTAGTACTCCGTCTCGCGTAACGCCGCGAGCTCCAGGTCCGGCCGCGTTTTGACGAACACGCCGATATCGGCGAACTCCGCCTGCGTCGGGTCCAACGTCAATATCAGACAGGAAATGGTCGTTCGTTTCGTCGCCTGCTTCACGTCGGTGATCGACGCCCACACCTCGCTGTCCATCACCGCGCCCGGCGATCTGAACTTGCCCACGATAGTCCACGGTCGGTTGTCGATCAGCAGCTTGCCGCCGATCTGCAACTGCGACTCCGCGAGCCCGAGTCGCGTGTGCATGGTCCCGCCCACCATCACCTCGTCCTGACCCGGACTCGGCAGGCGTCCCTCGACGATCTGCACATTCCCGTGCACCAGCATGGCCCCCGGCGTGATTCCGCGCACCATCATCTGCGTCGGTCGTTCTTGCCCCGCTTCTGTCTTGACGCCCAACTGCACGTGCACCTCGGGCGATGCGTACGCCGCGCCGGCGCGTGACCGCACGCCCTGGATGCTCGCGATGGCGATTCCCACCGCTTCTTCGGTGATCTCGCTGCGCTCAACGCTTTCCTCGCTGCCGGCTCCCAGAATAATGACATTGTCCGGCTCGCCGCTCTCTCTCAGAGACCGTTCCATGCCCCGCACGAACGCCCCAGCCCCGATCAACAGCAGCACCACCAGGGCCGCCCCCAGCACGCTCAGCCGCGTCCGCCACGGAGAGCGCCCCAGGTTCCGAACCGCGTAGTCAAACGGGAGAAGTCTGGCCATAGTTGCTCACTCACACGGCACGGAAGCAATCCGCAATTCCCCGACGCCCCGCCCGAAGCGCCGGAACCAGCCCGGCGATCACGCCGACCAGCGCCGAAATCGTCAACCCGATCACGAGCACCCGAGGCGACAAATCCACGTTTACGCTCAGCCCTTCCGCCGACATGCTGAAACCGCCCCAGTGAATCAACGCCGCCGCGCCGATCGTTCCCAGCAGCCCGCCCGCCAGACCCAGCAGCACGCTCTCCACCACGATCAGCCGTGCGATCAGCCCGCCGCGGAATCCCAGGGTCTGCAGGATCGCGTGCTCCTTGATGCGGTCCTGCACGCTCAGCACGATCGCGTTGGCCACCAGCGCCAGCACCGCCGCCAGGCAACCCCAGCCAAGGTACCGCGTGAATCCCACGACCTCAACAATGTCAGAACCCGCCTGCGCCACGAACGCCTTCTCCGGCCTCGTCGTTGTGGGCTCCGAATCGGTGCGAAACTCCGCGTCGATCGCCTTCGCCGTCGCTTCGAGTTTCGCCGGGTCATCCACCCGCACGTTGAACTGTGTGACAATCCCCAGCCCCGTCCTGCTCGCACGCTGGATGAAATCAAGATGCACGTAAGCGACGTTCTGATCCTGCGCCGCGGTGGAGCGGATGATGCCGGCGATCGTCACCGTGATGCCGGATGAATCGAACGATTGTCCGACCTTCATCTTCCGCCGCTCAGCCAGCCGCTCCCCGACCAGCGCCGCGTCGGACCGCCGCTTCCATTCATCAAGCGAACCTTCCACCAGGGTCCACTGCTTGGCCACGCCGTCCGCGTTCTCGGGTGAAACGCCCCGGAATGTCACGACATCCAGGCTTGCGCGGCAGTTGCTCACCACGATCTTGAGCGGCACCACGCTCGCCACGCCCGCGATCTTCCCGATCCGTTCCTCGTAGTGTTCCGGCAACCGGCTTGTCGCGGGGCAGAATCGGTTCTCGCGGTACACCACCAGAGTCGTGTCGCCAGCCGCCGCGCTCGTGGCCTTCGCCACGCCCTGCTGCAGCGTCTGCACCGCCACGAACAGGAACATCGCCGCGGCGACCCCCAGCACCGTCAACGAGGATCGCGTCCCGTGACGCCACAACTGCTTGCCGACGAGCGGAATAAAACGGGGATGGATCATTCGGATACTCCTACCGGCGTCGGCGCATCCAGCCGTCCGCGGCCAATCAACTGCCCCTTCTCCAAGTGCAACGTCCTGCGGGCGTACTCGGCGCAGTGCGCGTCGTGCGTCACCATGATCAGCGTCTTGCCCATCTCGTCGCACAGCCGCGTCAGCAGACTCATGATCGCTTTCGCCGAATCGGCGTCCAGGTCGCCCGTCGGTTCGTCCGCCACCAGGATCGCCGGATCGGTCACGATCGCGCGGGCGATCGCCACCCGCTGCTCTTGCCCGCCCGAGAGCTGCCGCGGGTAGTGATCATGCCGATCGGCGATGCCTACCAGGTCCAACGCCGTAGACACTCTGCGGTGGCGATCCCGCCTGCTGATCCCCTGCAGCAGCAGCGGCAACTCGACGTTCTCGTACGCCGTCAGCACTGGCACCAGGTTGTACAACTGGAACACATACCCAACGTGGCCGGCTCGCCAATCCGCCAGGGCGCCACGCGAGAGGTTCGCAATGTCCTGCCCGCCGATGCGCAGCGTGCCCGCGGTGGGGGAGTCGATCCCCGCGATCAGGTTGAGCAGCGTCGTCTTGCCGCTGCCAGACGGACCCATGAGCGCGAGAAAATCGCCGGACTCGACATCCAGGTCCAGTTGGTGCAAAGGTGTGATAGTGCTGTCACCCTTCCGGTACGATTTGGTGAGTTGTCTGCACTCGATAAGAGCCATGTTTAGCGTTCCTCCGCTTCACCCAGAATGTTGAGCCTCGAACCCTCGCGAAGCTCGGGCGGAGGTTCCACGACGACCCGGTCCCCCGTGTGCAGACCGCTCGTGACCACCGCGTTCGCTTCGGCGGGGCCCGCGCGGAGCGTCACCTGTACCCGCTTGGCGTGCGGGCCGTCCTGCCGCAGGTCTACAAGCCAAACCGCCGCCCCATCCTGCGTGCGAGCGACCAGCGCCGCCGCCGGGATGACGAGCCCCTCCGAACCCTCGGCGCTCGCCGTGCCCGGAGCCGCCTGCGTTCGACTCTCGCCGATGAACCGCACCCGTGTGAGCATCTCAGGCTTGAGCGTCTCGACCGGTTCGCTCACCGCCACCTTGAACTGAACGGTGTTGCGCTGGATGTTCGCCTCGTGCACAACCCGGGATACCTGGCCGTGAAACACCGTGTTGGGGAGCGCCTCGGTCGTGATCTCCGCTTTGGTGCCCGGGCCCACTTTCGCTGCATCGGCGATCGGTACATCCACACGAACCTGCAGGCGAGCCGGGTCATACAGCTTGGCGATCGATGTCGCCATCTCTCCCGAGTTCGTCTGCATCGAGATGCGCGAGCCCGGCTCCACGAGCCGCCGCATGACCACCCCGGCGCTGGGGCTGCGGATCTCCATCCGGTCCAGCAGCAGCTTGGCTTCTTCTTGCATCACCGCCGCCTTGGCCCGTGCCGCTTGCGCTTGCCGGGTCGCCGCCGCAGCCGCCGTCGTCATTCGCTCCGCCGCCGTGACCCGCAACTCCAACTGCGCCAGTTCCGCCGCGCCGATGGCGCCCTTCTCCACCAAAGGCCGCTTGCGAGCAAGATCATCCTTGAGTTCGTCCGCTCGTGATTGCGCCGCCGCGTAATCCGCCTCCGCCCGTGCGATATCCGCGTCCCGCTCAAGCAGTTCAGCGTCGGCTCGTTCCAACGCCAAGGTCGAATCCCGGTTGATCATCCGTGCTACTACTTCATCCGCGGCAACACGCTGGCCCTCTGTGATGCGTACTTCGCAGATCACGCCCTCGGCCAACGCCGGGATCGTGACCGCGAACGGGTCGGGCTCGATCCAACCCGGCGCTTGAACCAGGACTGTGGTCGCGGGAGTCGCCGATTCGGGCGCGGCTTGTTGCCCCTCGGAACTCGCCGTGACCGCCGGCGCGACCCGAACCGCGACCGCCGGGATGAGGGCCGCCCGCCCCGCGTACGCGGCGACGCCGCCGGCGCCCAACAGCAGGAATATCGGGAGCAGCACTCTGGTCCGCCATCGGATTCGTGGCTGTGGCACAGCCATGGCGAATGTCGCGCGATTCGACGCACGCGACAATGTTGAAAGATCAGGATGTGAAGCGTTCATGCGGATTCCCTCCGGGGGGATTCGGGTTGTTCAGCGCGGATTGTGTTTGGAAAGTCGCCCGTGGAACCGGGCGCGGCACGGGGGGCAAGACCCCATGCTACAAAATCAGCGCGCACCGCATGCGCAGCACTTCTCTTCCGGATCTGTACGCTATGAACTCTTCACGCGCCGGTCGCACCGCCTCACGAACTTGGGGCAGCGGCGCCGGGAGCGGGAGAATCCAGGCAGCCAGTGCGGCAACCTGAACGTGCTCCGCGTGAGTGCCGGACGTGGGTTGCGCCAGGCTGCTCGAGTTGCACGATGGGCACTTTCGGCACGGCCCCTCGGGAGCCTTCTTCGGGGACTCTTGTTTCGAGCGGCAATGCGGGCAACCGCCGGATTTGGCCTTCGGAGCGTCGAACAACGCCGCGAGCGATTCAACCTGACAACAGCACAGAGGCGCCAGCAGTGTGGCGATCAATAGTGTCAGAACTTGAAGCGTGCGTGAGTTCAACTAGAAATCCTGTCCGGGGACTGTACGCCCGGCGCCCTCCGGATGTTCAACTCCCGAATATCGGTCGCCATGAGCTCAGCCCGAATATCCGACGTGCAGAAACTGGGCAGCGTCAACCCGTTCGAGTGGTCCGCGAATCAAAAAAACAAAAGCCCGGCCGTCAGGCCGGGCTGTGAGGTTCATCGCGATGCGTACGCCGGCTTACCCGCGGTTGCGTTGCTGCCCGCCGTTGCCACCGCCATTGGGTCCGCGGCGACCGCCGCCCGGGGGACCGCCGTCGGCGTTCTCCTCTTCAGATCGCTCGGGGAGCTTGGCAGACTGCTCCTCGGTCAGGATCTTCTTGAGAGCGTCAAGCGACTTGCGGTCCAGGTCACGGCGATCCTTGCGAAGGTCGGCCATCGGGCCTTCCTGCCGCCCGCCGCCACGCATCATCTGTGTGATGTCGAAGTTCATCTCGGTCTCTTCGGTGGCCGTCGCGATCTTGGACGCGAGCGCTTCCATGTCCTTGCTGAGCGAAGCAGACATCTGGGAGATCTTCTCCTTCTGCTCCGGAGTCAAGTCCTTGAAGCCCGCCGCCGCTTCGACCGCACGCTGCGAGTAGGGCTTGCGGTAGGCATCGGGGAACGATTCCTTGCGGAACGCGTTCTCAAAGCCCGCCTTCTGATCTTCGGGCAGAATGTCTTGGATTTGGCGAGCGTATTTGCGGTTGACGTCGCGCACCCTGATCCCGGCCTCGCGGCCCTTCTTCACAATGTCCTGCGCCGCCTCGGTATCGCCGCTGCGCATCAGTTCCATCATCTTCTGCATCGCGCCCTCGTACACCTCGTTGCGCTTCACCAGCACTCCGTCGAGTTCCTCCTCGTACTGGGCCAGCACCGGCGCAACCTGGGACGCAGTCGCGGCAGGGAACTTCTGCTGATCCACCAACTGCACCAGATCAACCCGTTCGCCGCTCAGACGGCCCCAGCGCAGCGTCTGATCGCGGCGCGTGGCCCGCTCAACCTGCGGCCACTTCTCGGCCTGAGCGGGGGTCAGCAGCGCCTTCACGTCGTTCATGAAACCGTCGTCCAGTTTCTTGCGATCATCGCGGAACTTTGTCATTCCGTCGCGCATCTTGTTCCAGACGGTCGGATCGCCGCTGTCCTGGAACTCCTGGCGGATCTTGTCGCTTTGATCTCGCATCGTCTTGGAAGCAAGCGCCGCCTGCTGGGAGTAACCCTCCAGCAATGCCGTCGCCGCGTCCTTTTGGTCCTTGGTCATTCCCAGGATCTTGGCGTAGTTGTCCACCTGCCGACCATTGATCGCCGGCATCATGTCGCCGCGGCCGCCGCCAAATCCGCCCCGACCTCCTCCTCCGCCGCCAGGTTGTGCCAGCGCGGAACCCGCGGTCGCGAACAACACGGCCGCGGACACGATCACGACGGAAGCAAAGCTCATCAATCGCACAGAACACCCCCGAAAAAGGGATTGGGACACGTTTTCGACTCCAGTCGAATGCTACCGAACAGAACGCCTAACGCCATCGGAAATAGAGGATTGCACGATAGCGTTGTAGCACTTTGTACGAACGAACGAGCGATGGGTTACAGGCGAATCTCAGTCTGCTTGGATCGACGATCGCTGCTTCTGTTGCGGGACTCGAAGTCTTCCGGAACGACTGCGAATTCGCCGGTTCAGTTCCCGAGATTGCAAGCAACCGGCGATGTGCGCACAAAGCGCACATGTCTTGCAAACTTCGGTTCCGTTCCACGAATCGAGGCGTATCACCGAAGGGAAGCCCTGACCTGATCTTTGACATCAAGATCCCGGATCTAGGTCTAGTCGCCAAGGTCCGAATAACTTGCTTCGGCGCGTGGCCGTGCTGCACCAAAAGTTCATCGCATGGTCAGTCGCACGATGACCGGATTCTGAGTGCTGCTCTAAAGGAACTCAACCCTGAAAGTCCGAATAAGTGCCGAATTCACGCATCGCACCAAAAGTTCATCGCAGCAGTAGCTCGCGCGCACCGTCGCCAAACAACCAGAAACCTAAGCACCCTGCTCGTTGGTCCGGATAACCAATCTGGCCGCGCCAAGCGCTGGGAACAAAAGTTCATCGCGTATTCCACCTTGACGCTTCGGAACGCTGTTCACCGATCACGGCTATGCTCCTGCTGCCCACATTCGTGGAACCGTCCATGCGCCGAGCATTTACGCTGATCGAGTTGCTGGTTGTCATTTCCGTGATCGCGATCCTGATCGGGCTCCTTCTGCCCGCCATTTCGCAATCGCGTGAAGCTGCGCGCAACGTCATCTGCCGCTCCAACGTCCGGCAGCTCGGCGTGTCGATGTTCCAGTACGCAGGCGATTTCAAGACCATCCCCGGCGCGTATTGGCAGGGCCCGGTGAACTTGGACTGGAGCGGCCGCAACAACGCCACCTACCTTGCGAACCCCGCCCGCTATCACCACCCACTCGACGCCTCCGTCCTCCGCGAGTATCTCCAGTCGGTCGACAAGATCATGGAGTGCCCCACCGGTAAGCGAGAAGCCAACGCCATCTTCGACTACACCATGCTCATCAGGATGGCCGGGGCCAAGACCGACCTGCAGTGGAAAGCCGTGTATCAGCTACAACCCCAGGCCGGCGCCGCTTCTCGCTATGCGTACTTCACCTCGATCCCCGTGCTGATCGAGGAAGACGCGAAGTTTTACAACCACGATTACGACGACGGTAGTTTCGCCTGGAACGATCAGTTCTCCCGACGTCACGGCCGCGGCTGCAACATCTCGTTTCTCGACGGATCCGTGGACCGTTTCGTTCCGCCACAGGCCGGACAGCCCACGCAGCAGCACCCCGGGAACCTCACCGCGCAGGGCGTCAAGCTCGACGCCAAGTTCAGGAAGTTCGACCTGCACGCCAGCGACGCCTCCGAGTGGGGCTGGGTCAACTCGCCGCGCTAACCTTGTCTCTCTCACCAACAAGGATCAGCACATGAACCAGGACAGTCAGCCCGCTCTGCCCCGCCGTGACGCCCTCTCCGCCATCGGAGTGTTCGGCGCAGCCTCCCTCGCTTCCGCCGCGTTCGCCCAGGTCAAGCACACGACCCCCGCGGCTCCCGAAACACTGCCACAGCCGCAGGACGCCGCCGCGAAGACCCCGGCCAGCCTCGTCGGATTCGACGCCGCCAAGGGCGAATACGTCCTGCCCCCGCTCCCCTACGACAAGAACGCGCTCGAACCGCACATCGACGCCCAGACGATGGAGATTCACCACGACCGTCACCACAAGGCCTATGTCGACGGCCTGAACAAGGCGGTCAAGACGCTGCGCGACATCCGCGAGGGCGGCGACGCGGCCCTCGTGAAGCACTGGTCGCGCGAAGTATCCTTCCATGGCTCCGGCCACGTGAACCACACGCTGTTCTGGAACATGCTCGCCCCGGCCGGAAAGGGCGGCGGCGGCGCACCCGGCGGCAAGCTCGCCGCCGCGATCGACCGCGACTTCGGTTCCTTCGACAAGTTCCTCGCCCACTTCAAGGCCGCCGCGGCACAGGTTGAAGGCGGTGGCTGGGCCTGGCTCGTCAAGGACTCCGTCTCCGGCCGCCTGCTCATCATCCAGGAAGAGAAACAGCAGGACATGATGCTCACCGGCGCCAAGCCCGTCCTGGGCATCGACGTCTGGGAGCACGCCTACTACCTCAAGTACCAGAACAAGCGCACGGATTACATCACGGCGATCATGAACGTCGTGAACTGGAAGTTCTGCGAGAGTCTCTTCGACGCGGCCTGATCCCGCGCTTTACGAAACAATCGCGCCCGGCGCGATGTCCGAGAGCGGTGTCAGAATCACCACGGTCCGCACGGTCTCCGCGGCGGCGTCCTTGGGCACATTGCTCGCCGCGAGGAGCATGCCGCGGGACTCTTCGCCACGCAATATGCGCGGCGCCAGGTTCGCGACGATGATGATGCTCTTGCCCACCAGTTCCTCGGCCGTGTACGCCTGCCGGATGCCCGCGCAGATCTGGCGGGGCATGCCCGATCCGTCATCCAACTGGAGCTTGTAGAGTTTGTCCGCATTCGGGTGCGGCTCGGCCTTCAGGATCTTGGCGACGCGAAGGTCTACCTTGGCGAACTCATCGAAAGTAATCTGCGGCTTTGGCTCCGGCCCGGCCTTGGGAGCGGCGGCGGGAGCGGTGGGGGCGGGAGAAGTCGGGGGTGTCGGGTCTGCCATGTTGGTGTTGCCTTGCGTCACTGGGCCGCGGAATCTTTGGGCGCGGGGGTGACTGTAGGCTTTTTCGGTTCCGGAGCCTTGAGCGGCGGAGGCGGCGCGGGCGTTGAACAGTCCGGAGTCGCGCACCATTGACCCTCCCGCCAGTAGAACTTCGCCGGGTCTACCTGAAACGCCGCGCACAACGCCACCGGGTCCGGGTCGATCAGCGGCTCGCCACGATCCGTTGCCGCCTGTGCCGCCCAGGACCTCTGCAGCCCTTGCAGCAGCAGCGACTCCAGCCGCAACTGCCCGATCAGATCTTCATTGGAAAGCGCCGGCCCTGGAGCCCCGGCGCAGTTCGTGCATGCGCGATATTCCGGAGGTGTGACGCCCTGCTTTCGCACCACCCGCTTGTTCCCGCAGGTGGGGCACGACCATTTCGCGGCCTCCCGCTCCAGCCCGGACAGCCCGCCCGTCACCCCGCTCGAAGCGAGAAGGCGGTCCATTGCCGCCAACGACTCATGTACCTCCCGCTTGGCTAGCAGAGTCCTGGCTTGGGCCCCATCGCCACTGCGGACCATTCCCAAGACCGTCGCGATCTGATACTGCGATGAATCCGGCGAAGCCGGCGCCGGCTTGGCAAGCCACTGCGGCTCGGCACGGGAAGGATCGACCGTCCTGGCCATCGCGGTCAGCCACCGCTTGGTCTTCTCCGTTCCATCCAGATCGGTCAATGCCATCGCTGCGGCCCCAGCGACCGAATGCTGCGCGGGCTTCCCCCGCGCCGCTTCAAATGCAAGGCACAACAACTGTGTCGCCAGACGCCGGTCCGCCTCGGTCTTCGCTTGATCCGCGATTACTTCTCCCAGCAACAGATACGCCTGCGGATCCTGCGGATTGAGCGCCGTCAACTCATCGTGGTGTTGCTGCGCAGCGCCCACGAACGGCGCCGGTTGGGCCAACGCCGCGGCGCTCAGAACCATGATCGCAATGACCCACGCTTTCATCACGAGGAGGCCTCCTCCGCTCTGGCGCGCAGCAGCCACAATTTCAACATTGCACGCTCCGCCGCCTCGATCTGTGGAAACACATGCCTTGCGGTCCGGCGAGCCTCCCCAAGTTCCGTCAGCACTTTGGCCGCGCCCTCGGCCCGGTCAGTTCGCTCAGAGGAAATGACGAACGCCAGCAACTCGCAGCAGGCGACCTGCTCGGCCGCGAACTCCTGGATGCGGCCCTTGACCAGTTTCGCCCGTGCCGCCCGCGCGGCCGCCGCCTGTCCCAATGAAATCGGCTCGCGCCCCGTAGGCACCGCGGCCTCCGCTTCACGCAACAACTTGGCTCGCAACGCCGCCGCAGCCGATTCGGGCGATGGCTTCACCCGCCCGCGAGCTCGCGGCGACGAATCTGGGTCGTCAGCGGGTTCCTGCGACGTTGAAATTGTTGGGCGTTGCGCGTCGTACGCCTCGGCCAGCAACACAGCGACTTCGTCAACCACTCCCGTTTCGCCCGTGCCCGCCACCAACTCGAGCAGCCGCGACACCAGCGCACGTCTTACCGACACTCGCCATCCCGGATCACGCGGCGAAGGAATCGCCGCGACCGCAACCGCCTTGATGAGTTCAGTGCTCGGCCCGGTTTGGGGAATCTCAGGTGCTTCTTCGAGCAACGCCGCAACCATTGCTGCGTCATTCGCGTGGCGCTTCACGAACGCCACCGCATCGGCCCTGAGGTTCTCGTTGGGGCCACGGAGCGCCTCCGCCGCGACGAGGCCGGCGTCTGCGAGGGTGAGCGAGCCCGAGTATTCGCCGAGCATCTTTCGCCGTTCTGGAATCTTCGAGGCCCCCAACGACAGCCCGCCGTATTGCACGCCCCAAGACGTGAGTTCCCGCCTGATCACCGGTTCGACACCGAGCGTCTGTATGGCGGAAATGCGTTTGTCGATGCCTCCGTCCGGGCTGGTCACGAACGGCGCTGCGATGTCGGGACTGCCCGCCCAGATGGCCGCCGCCGCCGCATTGAGACGAGCGAGCGACACCGCCGCGGCGAGGTGGTGCAACGGCGAATCTCCGACATCGCCGCGTGCCAACTCGTTCTTGGCCGCCTCGATCCACTTGGCCATCGCGGCATCACGGGCCTCCGCGCTCGCCAGCCCCCACACGGAAGCGTACTGGTCCCGCAACTGCCCGCGGCCTGCGTCGCTTGCACCCGCCGCGAGCACCATGGTCTGATCCACGCCCGGCGCCCCGGAGCGAGTCGCCAGAGATTGGGTCACCGCGAACAAATCCGCGACGCTGACCGAAGGAGTCTCGAACGCATGGAGCAGCCATCGGCGTGAGGGATCACCTTCCCGCCAGGGGAGGCCCGCGACCAGTAGTGAAACCGCATCGAACACTTCGCGGCATTGTGTCGGTTCAAGCGGTCCGGCGAGCAGGCGGTCCAGCGCACCCAGCGTGAGGATCTGATTGAGCTCACTCTGCGGGCCCCGCAGCGCGGCGCTCGCCGCGGACCATCTCTTCCACGCGCCCAGAGATTTCGCGGCCGCTGCATCATCTGTTGCAGCAACGGCCGGCACCAGCGTTTGGGAGAGAATCGTCAGCATCGCGGCCGCACCGCTTTCAAACGATGACTCGCCCGGGGCGCCTCCCCCTTTGGAAAAGGTCCGATCGGAAGACTCGTTCAATGCCCGGAGCGCCGCTCGTGGCAGGTCACGTTCACTTGAAAGTCGCGACTGGAGTCCCGCCGACCAGATGCCCGGGAGCACTTCCGTGTCTGTTGGTTTCGCCGCAGATCCCAGCGATGCGCCCGCCGAGCCGACTTCGGTTACGAGCTTGGCGCAGAGTTCTCCATCGCCGGATGCGGCGTACACCGCTTCAACGATTGTATTCATGGCGGCGGCACGCTCGTCCGAGCCCGCCGCGGTCCAACCGGCCCCCATCTTGGCCAGTGTCACCGCGAACTGCGAGGCACCGGCCGCCTCACCGACTCGCAGGGAAGACGCACACTCGTCCATGGCGCGCACGAAGTCCGGCCATTCTTCAACGTGGTTTCTCTGCGGCGCCGGCGGCGTTGCTGGCTTTGATTCGCTTGCAAGCGAGGATTGCGCCGTGGAGGCTGAAGATGCGGCGGGATTATCCAATGCCGACGGGGTGGCAGCAGAAGTGGCTCCCGGGCGGGGCATTCGGCTGATGACAACAACCACGGCGATGAGTGCCAGCAGCAACGCCATTACGCCCCCCAGCGCCCACGCCGCCGCCGCGATCATTCGTCGCGCCGGATCCTGTGCGTCGGGTGCGAAGAGCAACTCGGGCGGCTCCATCACGCTTTGGAGCGTGACCGGTGCGGGCGATGCGTGACGCGCCGTTGGGGATTGAACTGGCGGCAAAGGCGGCGGGGCCTGGACGCCCGTCAGACGCGACACTCGCTTGAGGATCGTCCCCGCGTCAGTTGCATCCGGTCCCCCGGATCGCAGCGCGTACTTCAACGCTGTCGAGTTCCAGCCGCCTCCCATCGCGATGGCCTGCATCAGCGCAGGGTCCGCGACGGGCGGCGACGTTCGTTGGGGAGTCGAGGCCTCGGCGTCGGGTCTTCGGTACGGATCGAGGAGCTTGGCTGCGGCGGCATGCAGCGCAAATCGAGCCCTGTTGCCCACGGTCGACATGCCCTCGGGGTGCTGATTGAGCACGGCGAGTCGCTGCTGAAGGGCAAGCAGAACCTGCGATTGCGATGTCGGTACGCCGGGGAGCCCGAGCAGTTCGAGCGGTCGCTCTGTCGAGGTGCCCGGGAAGAAGTACACACACGCGTCCGAGGCGGCGGCGAGTTGAGCCGGGCTACCTGAGGGATCAGTCCCTTGTCCGGTTGAAGTCTCGGGAGTGATCGGGATGTTGGGGAGGTCACTCAACCGCCACCTCCCGAGTCCTTTGGCGGCGAGGATTGCGCAGGAGCGGGGGGGGCGGCCGGCGGGGGAGACGCATTGCTCGAGGGCGTTATTCCAGGTTCTCCCAACTTCGCAGCCAGTTCCGCGAACTTTGCGTCCCACGGCGGAGGTCCCAGTTTGGGATGAAGTAGTTTGTGCTGTTTGAGGCCGACGATCGCTTCCTTGGGCGCGGTCTCTGAGAGAATGCGCAGGGATTCGAAAGTCGCTTCGTACCACTGGACCGATCCATCGTCCGATCCCGCGATCAGTTCTCGCCAAAATGCCAGGGCCCCGACCGGGTCACCCATGGGCTCTTTCATCAACGCCAGACGCCTCAGCGACGAGGCCGTGCGTGCACCGGAATCCAACTGAGCTTCATCGGTCCTGACTGCGATATCTCGCATCGAGACATCGTTCTCGATCCGCCACACCGCGAACGCCGCATCCGCCACGCGATCCCGAACGCCCGACAACGCTGAGGCACCCAAGTCCCGGATCAGGAGCACTCGTGAACCGCCCGATACCACCCGGCGCGCCGCGGCGGTGTTCTGCGGTGATGCAGTCCAAGCGTCCAATGCCCGGCGGTACAGTGTCTTTTCAGCCTCGTTCGCGAACGCGCCTCCCTCGGCACGCAGGAGATCGAGGTGTTTCTGAGCCGCCGTGTCGTTGTTGGTCGCCCAGGCGATCCGCAGGCGATTGAAGGTGATCTCCGATCCCAACGACCTGAGGTCGATGGCGTGGTACGCTGCGACACTCTCGATTGAAGTGAGCGCCGACTCCGCTCGCGCCGCGTCCGGTGATTGGGCGCTTAGCAGTGCATCGGTGAGTTGACGCGCCAGGAGAATGGCCTGGTCCGCCGCTTCGCGGGACGGGGAATCATGGTTCGCGGTGGCCCGCGCGAACTGCGCTTTGAGCGCCTCTTCCGCTGCTTCGGCGAATCGGATGATCACGAACTCCCGGTCCTCGCCGGTCGTTCGCTTGAACTGGGCGTACAGGAGCCTCGCGGCGACTCGCCGTGCGGTTTCCCTCATCGGCGACTCGGGGGGTACATTCAGCAGAGTTTCCAGGTCTCTGGTGTCGCCCCCGGCGCCGGAATTGACCCGACCTACCAGCAGCTCCACGGCCTGCGGTGAGTTGGGGAAGGTCTTGATGAACAGCGTCGCCATCCGTTCCCGACGCTCTCGCAGGCTCGGCTTGCCCTCACGCACCGCCGTGTTCAACGCCACGATCCCGTACCAGAGCGCATCGCTCCGCTGCTTGTCCGGTGTGCCGGTGTCGAACGCCCGCTCGAAGACGTCGGCCGCTTGCTCCAGAGCACCGGCCATGAAGAGCGACAGCCCTCGGAGCAGCATCGCCCGGGTCCGTTCGGCGGGGAACTTTTCCGCGTCTGGCGCGTTCTGAGCAGTTTCGAACTGCGAGGCCGCCGCATGGAATGCGTTGATCACCTGCGGCAGTTTGGTCGGGGTGTCGGGCTTGCCCTGCGTCGCGGCGTGCGAAGCGTTCGCGTCGTCGTAGCTGCGCAGGGCGCGGACATAGTTGTTGATGAAACCATCCTTTCCCACCAGCGAGGTGCCGTAGATATTGACAAGGCTCATCACGTGTCCAACCTCGCCGCGCAGCACCAGGTCTCCCAGCCCGATCTGAGCCAGTTCCTCGGCGGTGGCACGCAGTCCCGGGCGCAGGTCGGCGCGGTTGAGCGCGTCCAATGAAACTACAGCCAGTAGCCGGGCATCCGCGAGTGGAAGGGGGGTCACGGGCTGGCCCGGCTCCGGCTGTCGGGCCCTGAGCACCGCGATCCGGGCGTCGGCCCATCGATCGTCGGCGGCGCAAATCGCCATCTTGCGCCGCAGCAACGAGGACATGACATCCTGGGGTACGTCCTCCCCGTGCTCCACCAACTCGAGCCAGCGCTGCGCCCCGACGGCATCGCCCGAGAGGGAGCATGCGAGTGCACAACCGATCGCCGCCTTTGCCACGTGGGGGTAGCGCAAATTGCCCTCTGCCACTCGGTCAATTGTCGCTTTTTGGCCGGGCAGCGCATTGAGCACTCCCCCGAAATGTTCTAGCGCGGCTGTCGCGGCGTGCCTGTCACCCGTGAGCGCCCCCATGTAGTACGCGCTCCAGCCCGCGAGGAAACTCGCACGCGAGCGAAGACTGTTGGTCTCATCAATATCACCCTGCAACGCCTCCGCCTCGGCGTCGCTCGCCGTGCCTTGGTCCTTCTTTTGTTTCAGCGCCTTGGCTTTGAGCGTGAGCCGGGCCGAGAGTTCATCAAACACCGGGCGCACCGCCCGCAACACCCGTTCGGCTTCCGCGTCGTCGGCGGGCTGGGTCATCTTCATCGCACGTCGTTCGACCAGTTCCTCGATGGGCAGGTACTGTGCCTGAGCGATCGTCAGCCGCAACGCGGGCGATTCGGCCTCCGGCGCTGCTTTCAACAGAGCGCGGCACGCATCTTCGATCTCCCGTCGCCGCTCGCTGGTAGACGCGGAGGTGAGCATCTTCGCGTACAACTTGCTGAGCGATTCTGCGAGGCGAGTTTTCTCATCCCCGGTAGCCTTCGTCAACCGAGATCGAAGCCCCGCGGCGAGTGCATCGAGCAATCCGTGCTCAGCCAGCAGGCTGTCGCGAGCCTCGAGCATTTCCTTGAGGCGAGACTCCGCCGGCGCCGCCGGCGGCGTTTGCGCGAACGCCGCGGCGCACAGCACCACGGTCAACACGATGACTTTGCCCGCACCGAGGGTGACCCGTGCGAGCGAGCGACCCCGGGCCGCCGCGGCTGTGCGCGTGGGTGGGGTCATTTCCTTCGTGTTCCTTCCGAGTCCGCGGCGGGCGAGGATCCGAGCGAGTCGCTAGGGACGATTGGGTCCGGTGCCGCCGCCGCCGACCACTGACGCAGCGGCTCCCAATCCAGCGCGGGATGCCCGGGAAATTTCTCGGCCAACCGACTGCGGAGCGTGATCGCCGTCTTGGCATCGCTCAGTCGCAGTGAAGCCATCGCCATTTCCGCCAGGGCGATGCCGGTGAGGTACGGGCAGACCCGCTCGAGTGCCGCCGGCAACACCGCGAGTTCCGCGATTCCCTGGTTTTGGGATTCTGTGTCCGACTCTCGGAGCAAGGATCGTCCGATCGCCACGCGGCACCAGGATTCCATCCAGGGAGCCTGCCCCTTGTCCGATCGGGAACGCAGTGATTCGCGTGCGGCGGCACGCTGCGCCGCATCGCCCACGCGAGAGACCACGACATCCCACACGAGCTCGGCGCCATCGTCCGATCGGGGTCGGGTTGGCAGAGCCACCGCCAGCCCGGCTTCGGCGCGCGCGGATTGCTGATACAAGTTCGAGATCAGCCCGGTTCTGCCCTCGTACGGCGCCCAGTTGCCGTGAGCCAATGCCGCGACGCCAGGGCCGCTCAGCCACACAGGCGGCAACAGGGGCACCAGATTCGTTGCCGAATCGACCAATATTCGGTCGGAAGGATCGGCGACATCGCCGCCGCGCGTGATCGTTCGGACACTACCCTGTTCTATCGCGTGCAGGTATGCCATGCACGGCGCCACCGAGTTCATCTGTGCGCCGCGACCGAGCCGGCAGATCAAAAGCCCGCCGCTGACCAGTTGCGACAGCGGTCCCTGGCCTTTGCAGTGATCCGGGAACAACTGCTCGAATAAAGGCTCCGCACCGGCGAGGTCGCCGCGTTCAAGACGGATGCGGGCCCGCCACGCGGTCTCCGCCACCGCCAGGTATGGCGCTGCTTGCTCTTGCCATGGCCCGCCCAGCCCGGCCACAGCGTCCCACGGAATGGTCTTGTGGCCTTTCCCGGTTCCCGGGATGTCCACGCCTTCCGCGGAGACTCCGTTCACCGGTCCAGATTCACCCTCATAGCCCTTCCGCAGCACCAGATCCTGAGCCAAGACGCACGCGCCATTGACAGTCGCGGCGAACATCGCGAGCCACCGGAGCCAGAAGTTGGCGGGCGTGCTTGGATGCAAGGTGCTCATGGTTCCGGCACGAATCGGTACGTCCCTCGGGATTGTTCCGCGATCGTCTTCATCTGCTCTTCGCCCTGCTTGCTGCCCAAGCAGATGCAGTGAATCGGGATCCGCAGTTTGGCGTTCATGTCTGCGACGTCCTTCACGACCGCGGGGTCGAACTCGCCGTCGGTCATGAAGAAGATCGCGTCCGGCCGGGGCCGCATCGTGAAGAGCACCTTGAACCCAGAGAGAGGCTCCGTGTTCCCGTTGGCAGCGAGCAGGCCGATCTGGGCCCGCGCCCAGCGTTTTCCGCTTTCCGAGGCCTCTCGCCATTCAGTCCGTTCGCCCAGCACCTGTTTGTCGGACGCGAACGCGACCATGATGAACTCCGACCCCGCGTCCATCTTGTGGACCGATTTGGTCAGTTCCTGTTGCAAGAGCAGCAATCGCTTGCCTTGCATCGATGATGAAACGTCCACGAGATACGCGAAGCGATTGCCGGAGGCTTCGATGCCGAAGAATGAAGTGCCGCCGCCACCGCTGCCTGAACCCCCCAATCCGAGACCTCCGCCCGCTGAGACATCTCCGCCTCCGGTGAGTGTTCCGAGATCACCCATGCCCACGCCCTCGCGCGGCGATTCCCCCCCGCCTGACACTTCCGGTGCATGGATTGTGTCCAGTTCTGTAGGCAACATTTCGGGAACCGCTGGGGTTCCGCCGCCGGGCGCATCGGCCTGCAGGCGTGCCAGTTCCGCTTCTGAAATCACTGCCATCTCAACCGGGCCAGAAAATCCCGAATCGTGCCCATCGCCTGCGGTACGGCCGACAATGACCACCGCTGCGATCGCGATGAATACCAAGTGCGCCACCATGGAGATGACGAAGGCCGGCCAGGACGATCGGTTTCGCCAAAGCCAGTGACCACCAGGAACGGCGGGGATTGTCATCCCGGCGGTCGTATCGGCGGATCGATCTATCGCAGCCTCTGTTGCCATTCGCAGTTCTGTTGAACCTGTCGTGTATCTTGCCGGTTGCTCAAACGGCTAGCTCTTGGCGCGTATTTCTGGAAAACGAGCGTCCAATCCCCTGTCCATACGTGTTGGAGACAGCCGCCGCTCGCAATCCGACATTGATTTTCGGCATGGGTCCGTTCGGGTGAGTAATGCGGTCGGGTATGTTAGCCCCTTCAGCAAACAAAACACGAAAAGCTGCCCGCTTTGGGCGGCGTTAATTGGTGCCCCAACTTACTAGTTGGCCTTCGACGCCGTCTGTGCCATCCATCCGCGAACCACGGACTCGAGATCTCCGTTGACGGTCGGAGCTACGCCGGGGCCAAAGTAGCGACGCTCCAATTCCTCGATGTCCTTCGCCAGCGAATGGACCTTTGGCTCCGGCAACGAACCCGCGTGCTCCAGTTGAATTCTGCGCAGAGTCATCACGGCCGTGAGCGGTGTGATCCGCGCGGGCAGGGTGAAACCGTCGCTCATCACTGGGTCGGGTCGCTTGCGGCGGTACAGGATCACCCCGGCCCCGAACAACGCCACCAGTACCGCGCCGCCGATCACCAGCCGCGTCGGTGTCAGCCACCGCGGGGAGACGCGCACCACGTTGTTCACCACGGGCACCAGGTCAAAGTCGGAGTAGTACCGCGATTCAAACTTCGCCTTGGATCCTTCCGCCAGCGTTGGAACCTTGAACTCTGCGCCCTTGGCGTTTTCCCCCGGCCTGTACGTTACGGTGTACACGCGTTCCACGTTGAGGCGGTACATGCCGTTTTCATCCGCTTCCGGGTAGCCGCCCTTCGGAGGGTCGGGATTTCCCCCGAAATAGAACCTTCGCGACACTACTTCTGATTCCTGCAGAATCATGGGCGGCTTGGCCTCGATGCCGTCGGGCGCGATGGTGTACCCTTCGATGGCTTTGTCGAGCCCGACAAGCACGTCCTTGATGTCGGGCACGACGCCCTTGCCCCTGACCTGCACCTCGAGCTTGATCGACTTGTCCTTCTCGCCGGACTGTGCTTCTCGTGTATCGACAATCTGCGCCACTGCCAAGTCCAGGCATGGCCTGGGGGCGGGCGTGTCGTTCACCGCGAGCGGAGGAGTGTTTGAGGGAAGCGCCAGTGTGACGGGCCCGGTCTGATCTTCGAACTGTAAATCCATGATGATCTGCGGGATGCGGTCGATGCTGGGGTCCTTGCGGGTCAGGATGGCGTAGGCCATCGGCTTCTCGAGCCAGCCGTCATGGCCGCTTTCGGTGACGCCCCGCGAAGGCATGAACGCGTCGAAGAACCCGATCGTTTCGATCGTGAACGATTTGCTCAACGCAGCTTCAAAGCTCTTCTGAAGCTGGTCTCGGTAGTTGATCTCGCGGTATTGCCGACCGACGCGGCCCCACACGTTATTCTGGAGGTACTTGGCGAACCCGCCTGTTTCGCGGTCCACCGCGTTCGTGAATCGCAGAGAGATCAGAACGCCGAACGGACGATTCACGCCGACGCGATCATCGCCATCGATCGCGACTCGCAGCTTGATCTCGTCTTTCACCAGGTCTCGGTACAGCTCATCGAGCGAACGCAGCGAAGCGCCGGCCGGGTGCGAGCCGATGATGCGAAGCGCGTGATGCACGAGGCGCGGCTTGATCTCCGGGTCCGTTCGTCCCACCACGTCGCCGATGGTGCGAGCGAAATCGGAGATGTGCCGGAACGCCCGATCCGGCGACATCGCGGCGATTGCCTTGCGGATCCTCTCGATCTGATCGTCCTGCAGCGAACCCTCCGTGGGCATGTCGTCGACGCGGAAGAAGTTGAGCTCCGGCGTGCCTAACGCGGCCCCGAACCAGCGGGTGAAGACGGCGACGTTCTCGCGCTCCTCGCCTGTCTCGAGCGCCTTGGCGTATCGAGCGGCGGCCTGCTCGAACGCCGTGAAGGCCGCCTGGCGATACTCGTCCACCTTGGCGGGGTCTTGCTTCTGCTGCGTGTTCCTGAACTGCATGCGGTCGTACGCCAGACCGGCTTTGACCGCGGCAAAGTGCCACGAATCCGGTTGCGTCGCGAACGCGCTCTCGATGAGTTCAAGAGCAATCCCGTAGCCCTTGTCCACGAGCGCGGCGATCTCGGAATCCGACCGCTTGGTGCCCGCTGCCTGCTGCGTGGTGCGGTTGCGCCAATCGCCGTTCAGGCTGGCGCCCATGAACTCTGCGAGCGTGCAGGATGTCGACGCGGGGATTTGCTCGATCGGGCCGAATGCGCGGACGATGTCTTCACGCTCGTACACTTCGGTGCGGCTATGGCACGCGCGGAAGGCGGATGCGATCGTCGGCAATCGACGCGGGTCCACGTGGATCGCTTCCAACTCCTTCATCACCTGCTGGAGGCGGTCGAGATTCCTTCGCTGGCGGCCGCGGGTGAGCGGCGCTGAAGGAAGGTACTCACGGTAGAAATAGAACATGCTGCGACCGTCGTCCTCCTCGGACTTGGGATTCAGACGCTGCTCCCAGCTCTTGAGGAAATGATCTGCCAGGTCAATCGCCTGGTCGGGAGATCGCTTGATCCCCTTGGAGAGGAGCGACAACGCCAGGTCGGTCTCGTCGGCAGTCGTCGCGATCGCGATGCACGCCTTCGATGCCCGGGTCGCCAGGCTCGGCTCCATCGTCGCGAACCAGGCGTCGTTGGGGATGGCACGCAGCAGGAGTTGCGCTTCGCGGGCGAGCACTCGCTCGCGTCCCTTTTCCTTGACCGTATTCTCTATTTCCTGGATGAGCGCTGTCGTGAGCATCCGCATCGGAACGCGCAGCGCGGAACTCTCAACAGACTTGCGTTCCAGAAGTATGTCCACCGCCTCCTTCAGGTTCAGGATCGACTGCGCCCGCTGCTCTACGTCCAGCTTGTTGTCGCCGATCGACACCGCCGTCAGGGCCATGATCTCGAGCGCCACCGGTCCCATCGTGTCGCTCGCGAACACGTCCGTCAGCCAGGGCGTCACCTTTGCCCGCGGCACCTGATTCATCAGCCCGATGTTCCTGCTCAAAGCCTCACGTTTCACCTCAAACGAAGCCTTCGGGAGCATCGAAACTTCGCAGAATAGCTCCCATGCCGCGAGCCGGTTCGCGTCCGATTCCGGTCCGTCCACGGCCTTGCTCGCCAGGTCTTCCTTGTACCGTCCGTGCACGAGGAGCAACTGCCCGTCGGCGGCGGCTTTGGCTTCTTCCAAAGGCGGCAGATAGTCGTACGCCTCGACCACCAAGCCGGCGCTCGCGAGGAAGTCGACCGTGCGGCGGCGAGTCTCGGCATCCTTCATGCCGAAGTTCCGCGTGCCCGCCTTGATCTGCGCGAGGGCCGGGCCAATGCTGTGCTTCGCTGCGGCGTTCTTGAGCAGCCCCGCCAAAGATGTCAACTGCCACGGCTTGAGTTCCGCGGGGGCCGCTTCCGCGATCGCCAGTACTTCTTCGGGAAGAAGGCCCGCATCGCCCTTGTTGATCGCCTGCAGGATCTGTGAGTACACGCCTTGTGCATCTGATTCTGGCCGGGATTTGAGAAAATCTGCCACGGTCCCCCATTCGCCCGCCATGACGTGCAGGTGGAGCCATTTGGCAACATCTTGCCCGCTGGCTGTCGCGGCGTTGGGCTGGGGCACCTGACCGAATCCGAGCTTGGAGCGAGCAGCCAGCACCGCCTGCGGGCGGCGTGTCCAGTCAAGTTCTTTCATGGCACCAAGCAACTCTCTCGCCCGGTTGGCCTGCTCCGCTTTCGCGGTGGCAAGTCCAAGCAGCGTGTCCAGATTCACACCCAGATCGGAGTAGTACGCCTTCATCTCCGTCTGCTGTTCCGGTGAGAGAGAGTCGTAGAGCGCCTTGAGGTCGGCGATCTCTTCCTTGCTGGGCTGCTCCGGAGGGGAGATCGATGCTGGCTTCGATTCGCCCGCCGCGGGTTGGCTCGCGGGAGGCGGCTCGTCGGGGCCGTCTCTGTCTTGAGCGATGGCGAACCGCGTCAAAGTGAAGGCGTTCAAGCAAGCGAGTGCGACCAGCCGCCAGTAAAGGCGTCGGCAAGCGTTGCGGTGAGTCAGCGAGTGGTGTGCTGTCATGTGTCGCTCGTGTGCGGTGTTCATGGTTGAGATGCTGATCACATGCGTGAAAGAACGAAGTAGCTCGGGTTCGCCTACCAGCCTCCATCGATTTCGCCGACCCCGGACGCGCCGTCGCGAGCGTCACCCTTCCGAGGAGGTCGCTTGCTCTTGCCGGCCTTGGGCGGGCCGATTCCCTCCTTCATGCCTCTCGGCGAGTTCTTAGGAAGAGGCTTGGCTTGCAGGTCCGCTAGGCTGCTCTGCTCGAGGTTCAGCACCAGTTCGAGATTGTTCTGGTATTCCTTCACGGTCGAATCAGATTCACCTTTGGCGAGGGCAGTTTCGGCGAGGTATCGGTAGTTCTGCCTCGCTTTGCCCGACACCTCACGCCATTCCTGCGCGGGCTTGTCCGCGAGTCTCATCAGTCTCGCGCCGTAGTAGTACCCGGTGGCGAGCTCGCTCCGCGCGTCCCGTGCCAACTGCGTGGTTGCCTGGCCTTTCGAGGCCAGCTCCTCGATGAGCTCCTCGAGTTCGTTAACCCCCGAGCCCAACCGCCCTCCCCGAATGAGCGCGCGGCTGTGGGCCCACCGGGCGTAGTTCAGAGATTTGGACTCGGCGCTCTTGAGCACCTCCTGGGCTTGCCCGAACGCATCGGCGGTTGCTTCCCAGGCCGAGGCGGCTTCCTTGTACGCGGCATCCTCTTGCTTCCCGATCTCCTGTGAGTTCGTCACATCGGCGGTCGATTGGGACAAGAACGCCGCTCGCCGCGCGTCGATGGCTTTCAGGTGCACGGCGTACGCGCTTTCCTGTGCCTTGATGGCGGCGTCCTGCTTGTGGATCGCCGCGGCGAGCAGCCGAGCTGCTCGATCTTCCATGAACGCCCGCTGGCCCGGCCCGAAGTGGTACGCGAGACCCAGGATCGGCAGCAGTGCCCAAATTGTCCAAGCGATGCGTGTGCGGAGCATGGTGCGTCTCAGGTGCGTGAAGGTGTAAACCGTGCTTGGACGGGACGACGACCCGCGGCGAACTCCGCGGGAAGGCCAAAGAGCATCAGTGCCGGCCCGATCAATGCCAGAAGGCCGGAGCCAACTCCCAGGCACACCAAGCCGATCTCGCGGATACCCATCGATGCCCCCGCACGGGGGCTGACCATCTTGAGTCGTTCGAGAATTTCGCGGGGCAGATGGAGTCGATTCCCTTCGTGGAAGACGCCTCCCAACTTGGCCGCCAGTTGCTTGAGCGACCACGGGTCCTGCCGCGAGGAGTGCCCCGCGACGATTGTCGGTCGGTTGGTGTCGCCGACGCCAATGACGATGGCATCGGCGATCGAAGGTGGGATCGCGGAGCTGACGGCGGCGGGGTCGGCATCCCCGTCGGTGATCACCACGAGCGTTGCGGATTTCCGCCCCCAGGGCCGGGCCATCTGCAGCGATTCGTTCACGCCCGCCGCGAGATCGGTCTTGCCGGCCTCGAACGCGACGTACATCGGCAGGCCGTCGAGCATATTGGCAACGACGTTCTTGTCCGTTGATTCCTGAAGCACCGGGAGCGCTTTGGAGTAGAAAGCGACGACCGAGATTCGCGTCTCCTTCATGTCAATGCGATCGAGGATCGCCTGAACGAGCTTCCCCGCCCACCGGGCTCTGGAGATCTTCTCGGCGTCCGGGCCTGCGTCCTTGATCTGCATGCTGGGGGAAACGTCGAGGCAGATGAGCAGTTGCCGCGAGGCGTGCGGTGAGGGGGGTTCGTCCGATTCCATCGGGTCGTAGGCGGCCAAGGTCGCTCCGCCGAAGACCGCCGTGGCGACGCCGATGCACCGCACCCACGGTGCGATCACCGTCCAACCAGCGGCACGTCCGGTCGGCCCGAACGCCAGCCGGGCCACCCGTTTCACGCGTCGCGCGTGGATCCACTCGGCAGAGATCGCTACCGCCGCGGCGAGCAATGCGATGAGCGGGGCGATCACCAAGGCGTGTACCTCATTCCCAGGAGTCCCAGTGCGTGAAGCCCGGCCAGGCAGAGGGCCGCTATGGCGAAGGGCTTGAAGTGGTCCAGCGGCACTGTGCCGGAGCTCTTGTACTTCGCGGGCTTCATCCGATCGATATGCGTGAAAACCTGTTTGAGGTTCTGCACATCGTGGGCCGCCAGCGCTTCTCCGCCCGTTTCACGGGCCATATCAACCACCTCCGTGGGGATCTCATCCTCGGCGACATGGATGTGGTACAACGTGATCCCCGCGGCCTTGAGTTCCTCGCCCACCTTGTAGTTCTCACCGTTTCCCAGATCCGAACTATCACCGTCGGAGACGAGGATGATCAAGCGATCGCCTTCGAGCGCTTCGGCCTCCATGTTGTCGCGGGCGTACCGCAGAGCCGCCCCGATGGCCGTGCCGGACATGTGCACCGGCTGGTTGTCCGGGTTGGCGAACGGCATCGCGTGGCGGATCGTCGACAGGTCCTTGGTGAGCGGGATCCAACGGATCTGATGAGAACCAAAGAGCGTCAGGCCGAAGGCGTCTCCTTCGCGCGCCTTGGTGAAATCCTCGATCGCCTGAGAGGCCATGCGGTAGCGGGGGCCGCTCATGCTGCCGGATACATCCATACAGATCTGGATGTTGGTGAGCGACCGCTGGCTCCGCGGTTGCTTGAGCATCTGCGGCCCGGCGAGAATCACGATTGCCATCGCCAGCAGCAGCAGCGGGATCGCATCGAAGATTCCCAGCAACCGGTGCAACCATCTACGCGACGTATGAGCCTGATGATCTACCGGCAGCACGATCCCGGGGCCACGCCCGATCACCGTCCACATCAGCAAGACAGGAACCGCGAGCAGCAGCAGGACCCATGGATGGAGGAACGTCATGGGGACACCACGCCTTCCGCGGGCTTTGGAGTCAAGTATGCCGATCTGAATTGCTGCAACTCCGCCGTTGTCGCCGCGTCGGGCTGCTGCGAGCCCTGCGCGCTGTGCAGCCATCGCTCGACAGCAACCACCAGCTCCTTTGTTTCAGCCATGTGGAACAGTGTGCGAATCTGCGTCGCCAGATCATCGGCGTTCTCGGCGCGGTGCCGATCTCGCAGGAACTGGAGAAGCAGCAACTCGACCCGGCCCCGGTCGCTCACGCTCATCGGTCGCTGCGTTGCAGCCGCAATGAGCGTACTCAGTTCTTCCGCGATCGTTGGTGGTGGGGGAGTCTCTGTCCGTGCGGCCGCGGGCGCTGGGCGTCGCAGTACCCGTTTCGCGATCACGACGAGCGGAACCAGAGCCCACGCCGCGGCACCAAGCACCAAAATCTCCTGGTAGTGCGCACCGAGCGAGAAGTTGGGTTGCGCCAGGCCGAAAACGTCTGTTCCGGCGTTTGGCGGCAGTTGGGAGATCACCTGGATCGGTAACGACGGCAGTTCCGCGCGGCCACCACCGGGGCCTTCCAGGAATTCGCGAAGGTCAAAGCTCCCCGCCACGAACCCGATAAACTCGATCCTCTGCTTTCCGGGCGTTTGAGACGGGACTACCCGCACGAGCACCGGAGAATCGGGGGTCTGGTTTGACTTGGCGCGGAGCAGGCCCGGCGCCACGGGCACCTCGATCGCGGAGGCGATCCCGCGGGTGACCTGTGCGGCGGGGCCTTCAGCCGCGAATGCGGACGCCATAAGCGATGCGGAGATTATGCAGGCGTATTTCATCCTCGCCCCCGCGTGAATCCGCCGCGATTTCCGAGGAAGTGCTTGAGCGGTGCGATAAATGGAGTGTCGGTGCGGAGCATGAGATAGTCCACGCCTCGCCGCGCCAAATCCGAGCGGATGGTGTGGGTGTTCGCGATGCCCGTGGTTGATGTTCCCAGGAACTGTCTGCCGGTCTCCGCTTCCTGCCCGCGGAAGAAGCCGGCCCGCAGCGGGCCGGTCTCGGCCGGGTCGATCGTGTGGATCATCGCGCAGTCGTGACGCTGGGCCGTGTGGCTTAACGCCTCAAGCGCGTCGGGATCGTGCAGGTCGCTGATCACTAGCACCATGCTCGCTCGCTCTGCGCGCAGGTTGAGGTTGTCGAGCCGGTCCGCGAGTCGCGTGATCTCGCTCATGCTGTTGCGACGCAACGGTTCGATTTCACGCCACAGGTCGTTGCGAAGCAGACTGGGCATGATCCGCGTCGATCGTTCGCCCGCGCCGACGATCGCGGCGGGGCTCAGCCGCCGCTGCGCCACGAGCCCGACGGCCGCGGCGATCCACACCGCGAGCCCGTGTTTGCTCAGCGGAACCGATGTTACCGCCATCGACGCCGATGTGTCGACGAGGATGTAGACGCACGTACGCTTGAGCGCCTCATGCTCCTTGATGAACGGCTTGCCCGTCCGTGCCGTCAGCCGCCAGTTGAGCAGACGGATCGAGTCGCCGGGCTGGTATGGTCTTGAACTCGCGTATTCGAGGCCGCTGCCGACGAACAGCGAGTTGTCGGCCCCCAGCGCGAGTTCGTCGGCGATACGGCGCACGACGAACTCGAAGTCGCCTCTGGCGAACTCTTCGGGTGGGCTCAGGACTTGGGTGTACGCGGCGATCGACAAGGGGATGTTACCAGCGGAAAGTGAACGTCCGGATCGGGGGCGTCAAGCCAGCCGGGAAAGGATGTCCCGAAGGACTTCGGGAGACCGGCGTCCCTCGGCCAGGGCTTCGTATTTGAGCCGGATTCGGTGAAGAACCACATCCGGTGCCAAAGCGAACAAATCCTCGGGCACGGCGTAATCGCGTCCGTTGATATACGCCCTTGCCCTCGACGCGTGCACGAGCGCCAGGGCGGCGCGGGGGCTGCATCCCAGTTCGATGTGCTCGTGCGTACGGGTCAGGTTCACCAACTCCACGCAATCACGGATGAATACTTCGCTCACGTGAACACTCTGAACGTCCGTCATCGCCTGCGTGAGGTCGGAGACGCTGAGCCGGTGTGAAGAGTCGATCGCGTCGAAGGCCGACATGGGCACGGCGCCGTCGCCCTGCTTCTTCAGTTTTAACGCCAGGCTCCGCCGCACGACCTCGGCTTCCTCGTCGGGCTTGGGATAGGTCAGTTGGTGGCGGAGCATGAAACGGTCCAACTGCGCTTCGGGAAGTTCAAAGGTGCCGGCCTGCTCCACCGGGTTTTGTGTCGCGATGACGAGGAAGGGCGCGGGCAGGTCATGCGTGGCGTCGCCGATCGAGACCCGCCGCTCCTGCATCGCCTCCAGGAGCGCAGACTGCACCTTGGGAGAGGCACGGTTGATCTCGTCTGCCAGGAGTAGGTTGGTGAACACCGGCCCCTTGTGCACGCGGAACTCGCCCGACCTCTGGTCCAGGATTTCAGCGCCGATGATGTCCGATGGGAGCAGGTCGATTGTGAACTGAACGCGGTTGAACCGCAGGTCGATCGCTTTCGCCACCGCCTGCACCATGAGCGTCTTGGCGATCCCCGGGACCCCTTCCAACAGAAGGTGTCCGCCCGTGAGCAGCGCGATCAGCACGCGTTCAACCACGACCACTTGGCCAACGACGGTCCGCGCGACCTGATCGCGGACAGTCTGGGCAAAGCGGCAGTTGCCAGCCGAACCGGGTGACGATTGGGAGCGGTCAGCAGGCGGTGCGAAAGTGGTCAATTGCGGATCCCCGGTGGTGAGGCGAATCAGGTGTACCGAATCAGCGAGCCATGTAGTCAGGAGAGAGCCCATACCCGGTTCGTATTCCGGGTGCCGTTTCTTTCAGTTGTGAAGTTACTGCCCCTTGGGCGGGATGTCTTTGGCCTGTTCCGCCAGCAGCTTCTCAGCGACGGCCTTGATCTTGTCCGTCTTCAATCCCGCGGCCCGCACGGTGCCAGATCGGTCAATGATGACCGTCGTAGGCTGGAACTGCACGCCAAGTGCCCCCGCGATGACTCCGAGCGAGCGTGGGTTCTCTCTCTTTGAAGCGTCCGGCATTTCCTTGGCGTCTTGCATGATCGGCATCGTGATCATCTTGGCGGCTGCTGTTTCCTTCATCTTGTCCCACGAGGCCCGAGCGTCGCAGATCCCCACGAAAACCACGCCCTGGGCGGTGAGTTCCTTCTCGATCGCCGCGAGCTTTTCCAGGTCCTTCATCGCAATCGCGCTGGAAGGGGACAGGAAGTATGCCACAACGACATTGTCCTTCAACGCCGCGGCGGTGGGGGCCGCACCGATCCACCGTTCGGCCTGGAGCCTGGGCGCCGCTTTACCCTCGCTCGATTTGAGGGATGCCGGGCGACCTTCCCCCCCCAGATAGTGGTCCGCGGCGAACTCCGCACCGATCGCCCCGGCGGCCGCGGGCCCGGCTTCCGCCAGCAGTAGTTTGACCGCATCTTCCACGTGATTGGGCGTCAGACCCGCTCCGCGGATGATCCCGTTGCGGTCGATGAGCACGTATGTCGGCCAGAACTGTACTTTGAAATCCGAAGCGCTCGCGCCGGGTGATTTGTCATGCGCGACCGGATAGTTGATTCCCTTGTCTTTCACGACCGAGGCCGCCTTGTCCCAGCCGTTCGCAGCATCGTGAACGCCGACGAACACCAGACCTTGATCCTTGTACCTCTTGACGATCTCGACGTTCTCGGGGATCGAGGCCATGCACGGGCCGCACCAGGTGGCCCAGAAATCTACGACGACGACTTTGCCTTTCTGGTCCTTGAGGGCCAGTTCGGTGCCGATCCATGACGCCGCCGAAATGGCGGGGGCCGGCTTTCCCTCCAGCGCCTTGAGCGGAGCCGGCCTCTGGGCTCCGTCGAAGAACCACTCATCGGGGAACGGTTTGTTCTGAGCCGTTGCAACGGTTGCGAGGCACATCAGCGCCGCGAATCCAAACGTGGTGGTCCCTCTGAACTGCAGCATAAAACCAACCTCCAACGTGAAGTGAGCTGGGTGCTTGGTCGGCCCGCGTCGTTTCCGCCCCGTACGGGTCGGGCGATCTTACCCACGAAAATCCGGACCGGATTGCCGCCGGATAGGTTCCATGGGCCTTTGCACCGCCAAGCCTGCGGGGGGTGTCGTCGGGACGGCATTCGGTGAATGCTGTGGCCGCGGGTCACGGCTCGACAGCGAAGGGCGTGGCGGCTCGGACGGGGCGAATAACCGGGTAATGACCCGAGCTGAAACGAGTCGCACGCCGATTGAAGTGCCGCTACACTCCTCGTACAGGCAACAGGCCCTTGCCTGCCGTTGAAATGTTATCGATGTATTTCCGTACCGACGCACGATTCGGATCGGGTTGCGAAGGGCCGGTCAGCCTGAGAAGTGGTGCTGTCACACGAGGGATTTCTTGACGGATCGGGGCGATTCTTCCCATTATGTACGAAGCGCCGCCGGGTCTCCGATCGGCGGGCTCGGGATGCTGCTCCTGAACGCCATCGGCGAGGGCGTTTGTGTCTGTTCTCGCTCCGGTGGCATCATCTGGTCCAACGATTTCGTCGGTCGGTTGAGCGGCGCGATGCTGGAGCGGCTCTCGGTCGCCGCACGCCAGTACGATCGCGAGTATCCTGTGCCGCCCCCGGGGGTCGCTGCACTTGGGGGGGGCGCGGCCTCACCCAGCCCCAGTTCTCTCACCCGGATGGGAGATGACGAACGCTTCTACCAGGTTCAGGTGGCCCCGCTCTCGAAAGGGCCGGAGATCGCGGCCTTCAACCTGCCAGCGGATTGCCTGATTCTGGTTGTCGCGGATGTTTCCGGCGCCCGTCGCTTGCAGCAGAAGATCGACGCCATTGATCAGGCCGGCAGTGAGCTCGTCCGCTTCGATGCAGACGTGGTCCGCAAGTACAATGCCCACGAACGCCTCAAACTGCTCGAGACCAAGATCACCAAGTACGCCAGCAGCCTGCTCCACTTCGATCACTTCGCCATACGGCTGCTCGACGAGCGTGCCAACAAGCTCGAACTGGTCATCGGCTACAACCTCCCCCAAGACTACGACTCCTTTGTCATCCGGCCCGCGCTTGAGGGTCACGGTATCAGCGGGCATGTAGCCGCTAGCGGTCGCAGTTACGTCTGCGATGATATCACGCGGGATCCGCTGTACCTTCCCGGCGTCGAAGGCGCCAAGAGCTCTCTCACAGTCCCGCTCCGGGTCCACGACAAGGTCATCGGCATCATGAATGTCGAGAGCCTGAGGGCCGCGGCGTTCGGTGAGGAAGACCGCCAGTTGGGCGAGATCTTCGCTCGCTACGTGGCGTTGGCTATCAACATGCTCGACCTGCTCGTGGTTGAGCGATCCAATACCAATCAAACTGTCGCGGGACGCGTTGCCGTGGAACTCGATGAGCCTCTACAGGACATCGCTCACGAGGTCGAGATTCTGCAAGCCCAGACTTTGGGCGCGGACGCGGGCGTCAAGAGCCACTTGCGGCGAATCATGAACGACATCGATTCGATCCGCAGCCGCGTGAAGGAGTGCGCTGCCGGGCCCGCGTCGCTCCTGGGCGTCGAGAAAGCTCTTGCCGACAAGGCCAGTGATCCTCTGCTCGCGGGGAAGCGAGTGCTCATCGCCGACGACGAGCCTCGCATCCGCCGCATCATCGGCGATGTGCTCACCAACCGCGGCGCCATCGCGACCGTCTGCGAGGACGGTGCCAAGGCCATCGCTACTCTGGAAGCTCATCCCGCCGGGTTCGACCTAGTGTTGTCCGACATCCGCATGCCGGACCACAATGGCTATGAGGTGTTTGCCGCGGCGAGGAAATCCTGCCCCGGAGTTCCTGTTATTCTCATGACCGGCTTCGGCTACGACCCGCACCACTCCATCGTTCGCGCCCACCAGGAAGGCCTTCAGAGCGTGCTTTTCAAGCCTTTCCAGGTGGAGCGTTTGCTCGATGAGGTGCGCAAGGCGGTACACCAGCCCAAGCCCGCAGACCCTCCCGCGGCGTGACTCGTTACGCCGCGGTATCGTCCAGTGCGGCGCCGTTGCTTTCGATCACGCGCTTGTACCATCGGCTCGATTCCTTGGGTGTTCTTGCCAGGGTCTTGAAGTCCACGTGGATCAGGCCGAAACGCTCCTTGTACCCCTGCTGCCACTCGAAGTTGTCCAGCAGAGACCAATGGAAATAGCCGCGGATGTCTGTACCGTCACGCGCGGCGCGGCGCAACTCCAGCAAATATCTCCGCGTGTAATCGATGCGCCCAAAGTCGCGGACTCTTCCGGCGGCGTCGATCCAGTCCAGACCGCTCATTCCGTTCTCGGTGATCACCATCGGCACCTTGTAGCGCTCGTAGAGGAACTTGGGCCCCCAATACAGCGCCTCAGGGATGATGAACCAACGCAGCGCGTTCTGCGGATGGCCCGGCGGAAAATGTACACGCTGCGGCGTGCCGTCGGGCCCGGCTCTGAAGACTTCCGCGTCGTACACGTTGATGCCGTAGAAATCCAGAGTTTGGCGGATCGTTTCCATATCGCCCGGCAATACCTTCGGGGCATCGTCGCCGTAGAGCCGCAGTCCGTCTTCGGGGTAGTGCCCCAGAATCGCGGGGTCGGCGAACCACGCGTTGTTCCAGAAGTCCTTGAACGGCACTTCGTGCGTTCTACGTCTGGCCGCGTCAATATCCGCCGCGCTGGGCACTCCGGGCTTGCCTGCCCCGGCGAACAGGCCTGCGTGCCACGGTACTTTGATCCGTCCGATTGGGGCCCAACCCACCTGCGGCGGCTTTTTGGCTCGGGCCCGGATTACCTGCGCCGCACGCCCGTGCGCCAGCAAAGCGTGGTGGGCCGCCAACAGACGTTGCGAGTGGTTCAGCTTGTTCCCCGGCGGATGAAACCCCTCGCCTTCACTGGGCCCCAAAAAGATCTGCGGTTCGTTGAGCGTCATCCAGTGCGTCACGCGGTCGCCCAGACGATCGGCCATGACCTGGGCGTACTCCTCGAACCACTGCGCACTGTCGCGATTGAGCCAGTTGCCCTTCTCGTGCAGCCGTTGAGGAAAGTCCCAGTGAAAAAGCGTGAGCCAGGGTTCCACGCCCGCCGCCAGCAGCGAGTCCACCAGGCGGTCGTAAAACCCTAATCCCGCCCCGTTCACTCTCCCGGTGCCATCCGGCAGCACACGCGACCACGCCACGGAGAACCGGTAGGCGTTGAGGCCCATGTTTTGCATGAGTTTCACGTCGTCTTCATACCGGTGATAGTGATCGCACGCGATGTCGCCGGTGTGTCCCTCGTGCACCATGCCGGCATGACGCGACGTCATGTCCCAGACGCTCGGGCCTTTGCCGTCGGCGTTCCAACCGCCCTCAATCTGATACGCGGAAGTGGCCGCGCCCCACACGAATCCTTGGCGAAAAGTCAAACGCTGGCCTCCATGCCTAGTAGTGCAAGAACCGAATTTCCGCGGGAAGTTCGCGGACCACAGCTTGCCCGATCGCGTTCAACTCGGCCGGCTGGCCGTTGACCGTGACCGACTTGATCGCTTTGTCCGACACGGGTCGGACGACGATCCCTCCGGGGGGAATATCCACCGCGCCCGAGAGATTCACAACATAGGGCTCGCCCGCCCGGTGCGCCGAGATGTTAATTGTTCCGTACCACGTGGGCAGCCCGACGACCGCCACTGGCGGGCCCGCGTTCATCCGTTGGAACCACGACGCGGGGATCCCCGCCATGACCACCAGAGACTGGTCCGACTCGTGTTCGAACGCGAACAGATTACGCCACGCGTGAACGTACTCCGCGCCCACCCAGTTGTGCGGCATGTCGCCGATGAACTTGGGCGCATGCTCATCTTTCCACACCACCTCGGCCCAGTGGTTGAATCCCTTGGGGCGACGGTGATCCATGTGCCACGCGATCATGTCCAACGCGTGATCTCGCTCGCCGATGGCGAGCAACGCCGGAATGTGCCGGATCTCGTACGGCGTGTAGTCACGCCATTCAAACGACGGGTCGTCACGACGCGAAACAAAGTTCACCCACGACTTGGACATCGTCTTCTTGAGACCCTCCAGCGGCACGTACCGCTCTGCCTGGCAGGGCCACAAGGCAATTGACGTGGAGGTCGAATCGAAGTCTCCGAGCTCCACGCACCCGGGAACATAGTCGATCCCGTGCGTTTTCTGAGCGAGGGCGATCGACGCGGCCAGGCTCTTGCCCATCTCATCGGCGGCCGTCGACCACGTCGACGCGTCGGTTTGCTCCTTGAGGGCCTTGGCGATCTCCGCGGCGTCGTGCAGACCTCGCCAGGCCCAGATGTCATCCCAATACGAGTGCATCGGCTTGGCCGAGTACCCTTCGTGGCTGATCGATTCGGGCACCAACCCGCGGAACGCCAACGCCGGCACCGACGGCTTGCCCGGTTCCTTGCGATTCGGTCCGCTCGCGTCGAACTCGGTCGTCAATCGCTGAGCCCGCATGGAGTTGATGAACGCCACGGCCTTGCTCACGCCCGCGTACTGACTGCGCAGGAAAGACTCGTCGTGCACGAAGCGGTAGTAGGTCATTACCGCGTTGATGTACTGACCGGTGCTGTCGTTTTCGGGCACCGGGTCCGGGCCTCGATTGTCCACCACGCACGGGATCTTCCCGTTTTCATATTGGTACTTGGCGTACCACTCGATGAAGTTCTTGGCCACCGGCGCGTTGCCGCTCTCGAGCATGGCCGCCGCGATCGAGTTGCCATCGCGGATCCACGTTCGGTCGTAGGTCCGCGATCCGGGTTGCAGCGCCGGCCCCCGCGAGTTCGCCAGGATGTACGCCACCTGTGAGAAGTACGTCTGCTTCCACGGATCGATGAACGGGGGCACCGTGTACGGCACCTTTCCCACGATGCGGGCCCAAGTCTCTACCGATTTGCTGAAACCGGTGCTCAGCTTGGCGTCCGCGTTTGTCGAGAGCGCCGCCAGCTTGTCCGCGCTCTTTCCTCGATTGATCGGAGTGGAAACCCACCACCGTTGAACGCCGCCCGCCTGGATCTCGTACGGGTAATACACCAACGCCGACGCGCGGCCCGTCGGGTCTGTCACCTGCTCGGAAAGCGTGTCCTTCGCCTCCGTGAGCTCATACGGACACGGGGCCGAGTCGAACGTAGCGGCCCGCATGGCCGCGGGTGCGGTGTGAAACGCGACTCTCCGGTCTCGGTTCACGATCAGCGTGCTGCCCTCGCGGGCAACCGTCACGATGGGCGCTACGCCGCCGTCCATGTTCAGCCGTTGCCATGTCGGAAGCACCTGGAACGGTCGGGCCGCGATCACCAGAGTCCCCTTCGCCGCGGCCTCCTCCGCCGCCCGCACCTCGTAGCAGATGTGAAGCATGCTGTCGAGCGGCCTGCCCTCGACATACGACGTGACGATCAGCGTCTGTCCCGGCAGCTTTCTCACGATGATGGGGATCGGCGTCACGCCCGCCGCGAGTTCCTGGGTGTGCGTTCCGTCGGCCCAGGTCAGCACAGTACCGTCCGGCTTGATGATGAACGGGTCGAGGCTGAACTCGCCCTTGCCCAGTTCAACCATTCCCTCCTCGTTTACGAGCGCGTTGTTGAGGTCGCCGGGGATGCCCGCGATCGTCCAATACGTCTGTTTTTCCGACACGTACTTGGGGAACATCCCCTGCGGATACCGGGTGGCTACCGCCTTCATGAACTCGTTGGGAGACGCTGAAAAATCGGTGGTCAGCACCTCGATATTCTGCATACCCACGCCGACGCCCTTGGTGGGCGCTTTGAACGAGAGCTTGACGAATCTCCCCTGTGCGTCGGGCATCGCGACGAACGCACGGTCTTCGTTCACGCCGATCAGCTCCGTGCTCGGGATCCAGTTGGTCCCGTCTTCGGAGAGCGAAGAACTCACCGCGGTGGGCGCGTGTCCCTTTTCCCATTGGATCGCCAGTCCGCCAAACTCCCGCGATTCTCCGAAATCAATGGTGTACGTAGGCGCCGCGTCATCCGCATCGCTCTCCCAGGCCGTGGCGAGATCGTTGTCGAATAGATTGGTCGGGTCGTGCATTTCGCACATTTTCGAGGACGAAGATCCCTTGGGCGTGCCTGTGTACGCCTTGACCACCGGCAACTCGCGGATCGCAAGAAGGTCAATCCAGACCGAGCCTTTGCCTCCCTGCGCCGCAGCGATCGCGAACTCCATCGCCCCCAATTTCGTCAGAGGCGTGTCGCCGCCGCCGGGACCCCACGCGAACGAGAACTTGCGCTTCTTGAGCCGCACCGTCTGCCAGGAGTTGGGGAATATGAATCCGCGTTGATTCACCCACCATACATCGTCGCCAGAAGGCGACGCGGCGGCGCCGTGGACCGAACCGTCGATGAGTTTGATTTCAAAGTTGTTTGGCGGACACTCGCCGCGCACCCTGAAGAGAATCTCGTAGTTCTCCGGGAGCGTCATCGGCATGGGGGCGTGGACGATGCAGAAGCCCGACCCCTTCGTGAAGTCGAAGTCGATCCGCATCGCCTTGCCCTGCGAACCTTCCGGAGCATCGGGCTTGATCGAAACGCTGACGCCGTCCGCCGCCGTCGCAGTCCAGCCATCGAGCGTATCGAACGACGCCAATACCTTGACTGAATCGACCTGTTGGGCGAACCCGGTCCGGCTCAGGCACAGGAGTATCGGTAGCAATGCGATGCGCATCCGCAAGGATACGGCAGGGGACAGCAAGGATCACATCGGACGGCCCGCAGTCGCCACGAATTAGTGGACAATTTGGGGCATCGATTGCCCTTCGATGACGACGCTTGTACAGTGCGTCGTGTACTCGAAGGGATCCCCGTCGTACACCGCAGCATCTCCGTCCAGGCCGACCTTGAGTGAGCCAACACGGTCGGCGATGCCCAGAATTGCGGCCGGAACGGTTGTGATGGTCGCCAATGCCTCTGTAATTGTCAATCCGTTCGCCGCCGCGATCCCGGCCTCGAAGAGCACGACACGTGTCTTGGGCACGTACGCCTCGTAGCCGCTCTGGATCGCGGTGGGGATCCCCGCATGCGTGAGGTTCGCCGCTGACTCGAAACTCATGTTCTCCATCTCGCCGAACGCACGCGACATCGTGGGGTGAAGGATGACCGGCACACCCGCCGCCTTGATGTCATTCAAGAGCAGGTACGCCTCCGAAGCGCTGTCAAGAATCATCCGGATCTTGAACTCTTTGGCCAGTCGCAGAGCCCCGCTGATGTCCTGTGCGCGGTTGGCCGTCACCATCAGCGGCACTTCACCCTTCAGCACCCGCACCAGAGATTCGCTCCGAAGGTTCCGGTCTGGGTTGCGTTTATCTTCCCCATCCGGTCTCTCATCGGGGGGAGCGGGATGATCCCGCTTGTGTTGATATTCCTGCGCCTTGATCAACTCCTCACGCAGCATCGCGACTTCCTTGGCGCGAGTGCCGGGCGAGGCCTTGCCATCCTTCTGTGCCCCCGGCCCCAGCGTGGCAGCGATGGTCGCGGTCTCCACAACCGTGCATTGCTCAACCGGTTTGCCGGTCGTCTTGACGATGCACGTCTGTCCCGAGATGAGTTCCCCCGTCGCGTGCCCCGTGTGCACCGTCGTGATTCCGAAGGAACGCACCCATTCCACCAGCCGGTCGCCCGGGTTGAACGCGTCGATACCTCTCAGTTCGGGTTGAATCGGCGAGGAGCGTTCCAACTGATCCTGGTCCTGACGCTGATTGAACAACCCGGACACCCCAACCGTGCCTCGGGGATCGATCAGCCCCGGCGTTACCACGGCTCCTTCAATCACCTTGTAACCATCGGGTATCTTGACCTCCGTGGCCTTGCCGACAGCCGCGATCTTGCCGTTGGTGATGACCACAACTCCGTCCGCGATCGTTCCTGCGCTGGTCATCGTGTGAACGATTTTGCCCTTAATGGCCACTTGTGCCTGCGATCGGGCCGCGGAAAAACACGACGCGGCGGCGACCAGGCACCCGATGAATCTGCGATAATGATGAATGTGTGGCATGGGGAGTGTTTATTGACCGAACTCTTCGCCGCGGGCGTTCTCGGAGCAGCACATATACGGTTTGGTCGGGGTGCTCGCGCCGAACCCGCCGGTCGCGAACAACTTGTCCTTCGGGTTCCCGCGGTCGAAGACCTTGACGCCCTCCACCCACGTCTGCTCGACGTGCGTGTATACGCTGAGCGGATCGCCAGAAAGCAGCAGGAAATCAGCGTCCTTGCCGGCCTCCAAAGAGCCCACGCGCCGATCGAGGTCGAGGATTCTGGCCCCCTCAAGCGTGAGCGCGCTGAGGGCGCCTTTGCGGGTCATGCCCGCCCGCACGGCGAGTGCCGCCGACCGCATGAACAGGCGCGAGTCGGTAATCCAATCGTCGGTGTGGAACGCAACATGAACCCCGGCCTTCTCGAGCGTCGCGCCCGTGGTCCAGGACATCTCGGCCGCTTCGAGTTTGCCTCCCGGGCTGTCCACTACGATGGCCGAGCAAGGCACATTCGCCGCGGCGATCTCGGGCGCGATCTTCCACGCCTCGCTCACGTGGTGCAGCACCACGCGGAAGCCGAACTCTTTCTGCAGCCGCAGAACGGTCATGATGTCGTCGGCGCGGTGCGTGTGATGATGCACCACGCGGGTGCCTTCGAGCACTTCAACCAGCGCTTCCAGGCCCAGGTCGCGAGGCGGAGCGTCCTCCGGCTTGTTCCTCGCCGCGGCGGCGTCTTTCTTGGCTTTGTATTCTCTCGCCTTGACAAACTGTTCCCGTACCAGCGCCGCAGATTTGGCGCGTGTCCCGGGGAACGGCGCCTCGCCCATCGAGTTGGTGCCATTGGCCATCTTGATGCCGCCCATCGGTGTTCCGGTTTCATCCAAGTAGAAGAAGTCGTCGATGGTGGCGGGGGTTGCCGCATCCGCTCGCTTCGGAGCCCGTAGTTTGAGGTAAACGGTCTGACCGCTGAGGAGGTGTCCGCTCCCGGGCATCACGTTCAGTGTCGTGATTCCGCCGGAAACAACACGCCTGAAGCCCGGATCGAACGGGTTGAGCGAGTCATAGATGCGGATCGAAGGCTGTATGGGCGACGAGCCGTCCGCGCCGGCGATTCCGCCCACGTGAGAATGCGTATCGATCAGCCCCGGCATGATCGTCTTGCCGGACGCGTTCACTCGCTCGGCATCGGCAGGGATCGCGACTGTTCCCCCAACAGCCAGAATCTTGCCGTTCTGCACGACGATCGTGCCCGACGCTATTTCGTCGCCCGTGATGGGGATGATGTGGGCGTTGGTGAAAGCCACCGGCTTGACTTGCGCTAAGGCGCCCGCGGCAAGCAACAAGATGGCGACGGATGTGGTCGTGGGGTGTTGTTTCAATGTGTGCTCCGGCTGCGAGGGTAGGGGCATCTGGCAGCCCGGTTGGGTCGATTGTGCACTGCGGGCGGCGACGCCGATGCCCACACATTGATTCATCAGGCCGATACAGGCGGGAACATCTGGTCCAGCGCCGCGGCGTAGATCCGCTCCGCGATCTCCTGTCCGCCCTCTACACCGCGGGCGACAAACTCCATCATCACCCCCGCGTTCACCTCCAGCACTTGCGGTCCCTGGGCGGTCAGCAGCACATCCACGCTCCCGAACATCAGGTTGAGCGCCTTGGCTGCGGAAAGCGCCAGGTCACTAGCCTCCGGGGCCGAATCCGGGGCGATCGACTTGGCCATCGCCCCCTGCCCGAGGTTGTGCCGCCAGTTCAGCAGGAACTCCGTCGTGGCCGGAGGAATCTGTGCCAAGGCGTGCGCCGCATCTTCTTCAAGATTCTCCAGCAGGCGCCGGTGATCGCCCGTGAAGCCGCCCATGGAGATCTGCTTTGCCAGAAGTTCCAACGCGGTGGAAGTACCATCGCCAATGACCGACGGGCGCACCTTGGAAAATGCCAACTCGCACCGATTGTTGAGCAATATGAACCGGCACTCCGTTCGCGCTTCGCGGTACGGCGACAACGCTACAGAGTTGCTCCGAGCGAATAGGCTGTAGACGGCGCTCTCAAGCTGCACCGGATTGCGCACGCGCAGCACGCCACGGCCCCCCGTGCCCGCGTTCTCCTTGGCCACCACGTCCCATCCCGCGGCTTCACAGAATGCCAGCATCCCTGGCCAGTTCCCCTTAAGCGGAACAAACCTCGCCATGCACGGGTGCAGAAATAAGCGGTGGGGGATGTGCGGCACCCCGCGCGCCGCTAGCACCTCCGCCGTCGCCGCCTTGTCGCACGCTATCTGATGCGTCGCCGCCGTATTGAGATCAAACGCGTACCCGTAGACGTGCCGGACCGTCTCGCCGCGCGTCAGTTGGAGGATCCACCCCTCGCCGATCGACTGCACGCAGATCCCTCGCTCCTCGGCGAGCGAGCGGATGATACGGGAAAGTGCGCGGTCGGCATTCTGCATGGTTCAGCACATCGTGAGGCCACCGTCGACGCAGATCGTCTGCCCGGTGAGGAATCCTGCCTCGTCCGACGTGACGTACGCCACCGCCGCCGCGATGTCTTCGGGTGTGCCCAACCGCTTCACCGCCATCGCTCCTGTGACCTGATCTTTGACCTGCTGCGGCAGGTTGTGCGTCATGTCCGTTTCGATGAACCCCGGCGCGATCACATTCGCCGTCACGCCCTTGCCGCCGAGTTCCCGTGCGATCGTCTTGGTGAGTCCGATCAGCCCGGACTTGGCCGCGGCGTAGTTCGCCTGTCCCGCGTTGCCGACCACGCCCGACGTTGAAGAGATGTTCACGATCCGTCCGAATCGGTTCTTCATCATGGGCCGCGCCGCCGCGCGAATAGCCACGAACGCCGACGTCAGGTTGGTCGAAATCACCACGTTCCAGTCTTCGTCCGTCATGCGAAGGGAGAGGTTGTCTTTTGTGATTCCCGCGTTGTTGACCAGAATGTCCAGGCGGCCGTGCTTGTCCGCCACGGCTTCCACCGCCGCGGCCCATGCCTTGGCGTCGGCGATGTCCGCCGCCACCACCGACGCCTGTCCTCCTCCCTGCTCGATCGCATGACGGACATCGTTCAGCGGTCCTTCGGTGCGGCTCACGAGCACGACGTGACGTTGGTCCTTCGCAAGCCGAAGAGCGATGGCCTTCCCGATGCCGCGGGAGGCGCCGGTGACAAGGGCGATGCGTTGAGGCGAAGTGGTCATGGCCAAGGTTATGGGCGCGGCGATCAGGAATCTGGCACACGGGGCCATCGGGGTAAGAGGGTTGCACACGCGCGGGACACAGTCGCGCCAAGTCCGTGCAGTTCGAATTTGGCCATATCACTTCGACAGTCCTTGTACCCGAGGGTACGGACGATGTACGGCAGCAACGGATTTCTGGATCGATAAGTACTATTAAATGGATATGCTGCCTCCTATGGGATGAAGAGCGTGCACGTTCCGTCCGCGTGCCTTCCCTGCCCACTCGTCAAAGGGACCTGCCATGCAAACTACCGCGCTGCGTCACATCGTTCGAACCGTGAAGTTCGCCGCACTCGCCGCCGTCCTCGTCTCGACGTGCACCGCCGCGGCACAGTGTCCCGGCGCTTGGCACTCCACGCCGACAATTTCCGGGCCGAACCCGTCGACCACAAGTATCGGCGCTCTCACGCTGTGGGATCCCGATGGCGATGGCCCGAGCCCGAAAATGCTTGTCGCGGGCGGCATTTTCACCGCCGCAGGAGGAACACCCGCGAACAACATCGCGATGTGGAACGAAACGTCCTGGATCCCGCTGGGGTCCGGAATCGAAGGCTCGGTCGATGCTCTGGTCGTCGCGAAAAATGGAAACCTCATCGCCTCGGGCATTTTCACCATGGCGGGAGGCGTGTCGGCAAACAACATTGCCGAGTGGAACGGCACCCGTTGGTCCGCCCTGGGATCGGGTGTCAACAATGAAGCATTCGCGCTGACCGTCTTGCAGAACGGAGATCTGATCGCGGGCGGTCTGTTCACGCAAGCGGGCGGCATTACCGCCAATCGAGTAGCAAAGTGGAGCAACGGCGCCTGGTCGGCTCTGGGCACCGGTCCCAACGGCGTGGTGTACGCCCTCACCGTGATGCAGAACGGGGACCTGGCGGTGGGAGGGAGCTTTACGCAAGCAGGCGGTCTGCTCTCCCGCAACGTCGCGAAGTGGAACGGTTCCGCTTGGTCGCCGATGGGCCCGGGCATGAACGCGCTGGTGCTCTCGATGACCACCATGCCCAACGGCGATGTGATCGCCAGCGGTACATTCACCTTTGCCGGCAACAGCAGCGCCAGCCGCATCGCTCGTTGGACCACCGCCACCGGCTGGATCCCCATGGGTTCGGGCTTGCAATCCCAGGCGCTCGTCTTGCTCCCGCTGCCCAACGGCGACCTTGTTGCAGGCGGCCATTTCCTTTACGCCGGAGGATTGCCCGCCGGAAAGGTTGCCCGTTGGAATGGCTCGGCCTGGTCGGCGATGGGGACCGGCATGGACGCCTACGTAATTGGAATGGCACTCATGCCCGATTCTTCCATCTTCGCTGGCGGCGGATTCCTCAACGCAGACGGCCAGTCGGCTCCCTACTTGGCGAGATGGATTGCCACCGACGCGCCCGTCTTCACGACGCAGCCATCGCCGGCCACCGCATGCTCCAACGCGGCGGCTGCCTTTCACGCAGAGTCCATCGGCGTCGATCCCAAGACGTACCAATGGGAGCGAGAAACATCTCCCGGTTCCGGCTATTTCACGGCGCTTGAGGACGGCGCTTCCTCATCCTGGGACGGGAACGCCGCCGGCATTGGCGCACTGATCTCCGGCAGCCAGTCTGAGACGCTCACGATCGCGCCCGATACCGCGAACGGACTTGAACTCGGTCCCGCTCACGCTCGACTCTACCGCTGCGTCGCGACCAACGACTGCGGAAGCGGGAGCAGCTCCGCCGCGGCGTTGACAGTGCAATCTTGTTCGACGTGCCCCGCAGATTTCAACGGCGATGGTGGCATTGATGGCGCCGATGTGGAAGCATTTTTCGGCGCTTGGGCGGCAGGGGACACCGCCGCCGACGTCAACGCCGACGGCGGCGTGGACGGTACCGATGTCGAGGTGTTCTTCATGGCATGGGAAGCCGGCGGCTGCTGATGAAGCGGCGGGATTCGCGTGCTCAATCATGTCGCTCAAGGAGTCCCAGATGAATAAGAGCCTCGCATCACTGCTGTGTCTTGTCGCTGCGACGCTTGCGCCCGCCCAGACCATCAACACTCTGGGATCCGGCGCTGCGGTGACTTCGATCGATCGCTCCGCCAACTTCAACGCGTTGAGCGTCAACGGCGTGCCGCTCAGCGATTACGTCGAAGACCGACTCTTCATCGGGTGCGATGGCGACAGCTGGGTCGGCGAAGCAGCCTCCTCGCCGCCCTTTGATCCGTTCCACGGCGCCAACGGCTCCGATCGAGCGTTCTACTTTCCGTACGGCGGCAGCCAGGGGTGGGTTCTGCTGCGCACCACCGATGGGCATCGCATGTTCGGCGTCGAGTTCATGTACGGCAATGGGTGGACCACCGGCCAGATCTACGGTCCCTATCCCTGGGGCAACATCAACGCCACCATCGAATGGCAGACTTGGCGGAACGGTCAGATGGCTTCCTCCGGAAGCACTGCGGATCAGTGGCTCATTCCCATGGGTTCCATCGTCGGCTTTTATGACGCAGCGGGCTTCGATCGGCTGTACTTGAAGTGTACATCACCAAACGCGTGGGACCCCAACTACCAGGCGCTAGCCATGGACCATCTCCAGGTGCAACTGAATCCATGCGCCGCGCCGCTCGTGCTGAACACCCCCGCCGCGGCGGAAGTGTGCGATACCGGCGCGGTGGCGTTTGTCGCCGAGTTCGGTGGCGCGGGGGAGTTCCTGTACCAGTGGCAGCGAGAATCACCGGCGGGTTCGGGCGAGTTCGTGGATCTCGACGACGGTCCGACCAGCGCGTGGGATGGAGGCTTTCCCGGCATCGGTGGCGTGGTCAGCGGCGCGTACACGGCGGCTTTGCAGATCGCCGCGGATCAGGCCAACGGCCTGGTCCTAGGCCCGGAGCATGCAATACGGTTCCGGTGTGTGGCCACCACGATCTGTGGCTCCGCGACCACCGCCGCGGCTCAACTTTCTGTTAAGTCCTGCATCGCCTGCCCCGCGGACTTCAACGGGGATGGCGGCGTCGATGGCGCGGATGTCGAGGCCTTCTTTACCGCGTGGGAAGCGGGCGACGCCTCCGCTGATGTCAATACCGATGGCGGCATCGACGGGGCCGACGTTGAGGTGTTCTTCACCGCCTGGGAACTGGGCGGTTGCTGAATCGGCGTACTACTGAGTCATGGCTGCCGCGTACGAACGTGCACGCTACGATCTCTCTCCCGGCAGGGTGTAGCTCAGTTTGGTAGAGCGTGTGGTTTGGGTCCACAAGGCCGCAGGTTCAAATCCTGTCACCCTGATTTAGAGCGGCGAGATTGACCTCGCTGAGCATTTCAACCAAAGGATTGAGTGCTTTGGGGATGTCCAAGTAGCATGCATGTCTTGCACCCCGGCCCGTCGCTGCTGCCTGATGTAGACGGCTCTGGCGGCACGCCTAAGTTCAGGGCGATGCACGACCCGATTCCCGGCCTCGCATAGATGCACCAGCATTGCTGTTTCATCGCCGGCCGGCCTGCTGGCGAGAGGGTGGTATCGATGCGCAACGCCAGTGGAGATGAATTGACTGCTCAGTTCGGCGCGGCGGGTTGCTGGCTCAATGGGCTTGCGCAAGGCCAGTCAATGACTCCGTATGTGAACATCAGAGTGCAGCCGGTATTTTTGCAATATGTGAATTCCGTGTAGCAAGCTACTCTCAGGCTCACCGTCAATCTGATTTTCCACGCATGTGGCACTGAGCGAGAAGTTCTCCTGGAACCGCCAGTGATCCGATTCGTCGTTGGTATAGTGGGGGTGATCGCCGTTGCACGCCACTGAATCCAGACCCAGCCATACACCAGGAGACCCACACATGCGGCTCGGAAAGTTCTCGGTCAGTCTTGCCGTCAAGGACATCGCCGCGTCCCGTGCGTTCTACGAAAAGCTCGGTTTTAGGATGACCGGCGGAGATCAGGCCAAGAACTGGGTCGTCCTCCAGAACGAGACCGCCACGGTCGGCCTCTTCCAGGGCATGTTCCCCCGGAACATGATGACGTTCTGCCCCGGTTGGGACACGAACAACGCCACGCTCACCGACTTTGACGATGTGCGTGACATTCAGCGGGCTCTGAAGGCGCTCGGCTTGACGCCGAACCCCGCCGCGGATGAAGCCACCACCGGCCCCGCGTACCTGATGCTCACCGATCCGGACGGAAACCCAATCCTGATTGATCAGCACGTGGCCAGTCCGCTTCATCAGAAGAAATGATGGAAGTATTGGATGGGCAAGGGTTCGCGCCGGCTTGCATCGCAAGGCTTCTTGAGATCGTCGCATTACATCTTCGGGTGACCGGCCGATCGGATAACGTGATCAGATTCTCGCCATGACGCCTCCGTCTGCAAGGCGGATCGATATGCTGATGGCATGACGGCGACACCCGCTCATCGGTTGTTGGCTACACGCCTGGGGCGAGGATCGGTCTGTCGCCTCGTCAGCCCGGCCGCCGGACTTGCGGGTCGCCCCGAACTCAGGGGCAGATTGCTTAGGGCGATCCGATTTCTTCGTTCACTCCATCTCACTGTTCGGTTGGGTCAACATGCGCTCGAATCGACGGGCGCGACCGCCGGGACTCCGCAAGAACGGGCGGCCGATCTTAATGACGCCTTCGCGGACGCCCGCACGGATGCGGTATTCTCGATGATCGGGGGGAACTTCGTCTGTCAGGAAGTACTGCCACATGTGCAGTATGAGCAGCTTAGCAAATCCCCCAAGGTGCTGATGGGCCACTCCGACATCACCAGTCTTCTGCTTGCAGTTCACAGGCGAACGGGCTTGGTCGTGTTCTACGGCCCGTCCGTGCTCTCCAGTTTGGGGGAGTTTCCCGACGTTCTGCCCTTCACCCGAGACAATCTCTTGCGAGTCCTTTTCGAAACGAGGGCTGTCGGTGAGTTGGCGGCGGCCTCATCGTGGACCGATGAGTTCCTCGACTGGATGACGGGCGAGGATTCTGTGCGTCCTCGGTTCCTGCGGTCTAACTCCGGATGGCAATGGCTTCAATCTGGCAAGGCGCAGGGGCGGTTGATCGGCGGTTGCCTTCAGGTCATGGCGGACATGGTTCGACGTAACATCGACGAGATTCCCGCCACCGCGGGCGCGGTGTTCTTCTGGGAGTCAGCGGAGAAGAACGTTCACGAGCCGATCGAAGTGGAGGCTGTCGCCAGGGATATCGCGACGCTCAAGGATGCGGGAATCCTGAAGCACATCGGGGGAATGGTCGTGGGCCGGCCATACGGGTACACCACGCGTATGTGTGCTGAACTCGGCGCCGCGCTCTGCGTGGTGCTGGACAACCCGCGCATCCCTGTGCTGTTCAATGCCGACTTCGGCCACACCGACCCGATGCTCATCCTGCCTATCGGTGCGGAATCCACCTTGGATTCCTTCGTGGGGCGGTGGTCGATCGACGAACCGGCATTGGCCGAGCGAACTGCGGGTGGTCGGAACTCATGAAGTGCCGCGGCCTGTGCCGACCGCTTTCAAGAACACTGCACGCGGTGGTTTGACCTCGTCGCGAGCCAAAAGAAGCGAGGTGGCCTTGAAAGGACTCAGTCCGATTCTCGCGTACCCTCGACCGCGTCGCAGTCATCGGTCCGGGTCCCAAGCCCGCGGTCAGAAGGGGTATTGGGTGCAGCCCCGCTTGAGCTCGAAAGGAACCATATGGAACTCCTGCTCCCCCTCTGGCTCCCGATCCTCCTCTCAGCCGTTGCTGTGTGGTTGGTCTCCACCATATTCGGCATGCCCTTCCTCCATCACAAGAATGACTTCATCGATCTTCCCGGAGGGGGCGAGGACGGATTCATGGAGGACCTGCGAAGGCGAGGCATCAAACCCGGCAACTATCTCTTCCCGGACTTTCGCAGCCGAGAGGCGATGGAGTCGGAGAAGGTCAAGAAGGCTCTGAACGACGGCCCAGTCGGACACCTTATCGTTTGGAACACGCCCCTGACGATGGGCGACAAGATGGTCGGCACCTTCATCGTCCACCTCGTCGTCAGCATCATGATCGGCTATCTCACAAGGGTCGCGCTTCCTGGCCCCGCGGCGTTCGCCAAGGTGTTCCAGATCGCGGCCACCGCGGGAATCCTCGCCTATTGCTTCTCGTTCCTCCCGAGTTCCATCTGGTGGGGCTCTTACAAGCGCACCATCGTCGCCAACATTATCGACGGAATCATTTACGGTGCGATCATCGGTGCCATCTTCGCGTGGCGGTGGCCGCGCTGACGCGGCGGATGGGTCCGGCGTCGTCGCCTTGGTCTCCGCAATGCCCGTACGGACATATGCTGGATTTCTGCGCGATCACGTGTGACGTTCGGGCAGTGTGATGCTCTGCAGGGCCGGGAAAGGGAACAACCCTCTTGAATCTCGACTTCGATGCAAATTGGGCGATACCCGATATCCATATTCACTTAGCGGGGGGCATGCTGGGGTGGATCGAGGCACTCACCACTTCGAGGTCGAGGATACCTGTCAATGAGGCAAGACGGCATGGCTACGGACGCCTGCCCAGATCATGCCTCACCGAGAATTATCGATGCCATTGACCCCGAGTTTGCGGCAGCTTCCGAATGAACGATTCGCAACCGCGGTACCGCATCCGCTAACCTGCATTGCGATGCGCCCGCTGGCCGCATGCGCCGAACCCTCGCCCTGCGCCGGTACGGCCCCCTATTCCACGTCCGCTCGGTCGAACAACTCTCGCATAAACACCGACTTGGCCATGGCGTACCCCTCCCGGTCGTCCACGAACCGCAATGCCAGAGACTGCTTCAAGGCGGCGTACCTCGCGGCCATCTCCGGGCTCGAACGCAGCAGATCTCGCACGGCCATGTGCCGCCGGGCTTCCTTCGATCCCTCTACCAGCATGTGAGCGTGGTGTGTTCGGGGTGAGCCTTTGACAAAGAGGTGCCGTCCCGCGATGCCGAAATCGCCCGCGTACCAATACCCAAGTGCCCGCATCGGGCCAACGCACTCGAACCCGTCTTCAACGTTTCTGACCAAGGGCATGAGGTCAAGCACCGGCTTGGCGATGAGCCCGGGGACAGACGTGCTTCCGATATGAACCACGCGGAGAAGCAATGGGCCGCAGGCCTGCTCAATGCGTCGGCACTCCTCCGCGGCGTCCGTCAGCCAACGCGGGTCGTGGGGTGCGAGCACGATCTGTTCCCGTGCACGCCAGAGGTCCTCCGGATCAATCGCGGGCCGAGTTCTCATTCCCCAAGCCTAGGTCCACGCGAGTTTTACTGGACGAAATCAGACTCTTCAAAGAGCGGACGAATTTCGACTTCTGTGTCGTTTCCTGGATGCGGGTGAGGGCATCGCTTGAGCCATTCGATCGCCTCTTCCAGCGACTTGACCTGCCAGAGCCAGTAACCGGCGATCAAATCCATCGATTCGGTGAACGGCCCGCTGATGACGGTTCTTGCGGAACCGCTGAATCGGACACGTGCTCCTTTGGAAGTGGGATTCAGGCCGGCCCCATCGAGCATGATCCCGGCTTTGATCAGTTCCTCGTTAAACTTGCCCATCTGCTGGAGCAGTTCGGGCGTGGGCATGACGCCCGCTTCACTGTCCTTGGTCGCCTTCACGATCACCATGACTCGCATGCTTGTCCTTTCGTTGGCGTTCAAAACTCAGTTCAACATGTCGCCTTTCGGAAGGGTATTGCGCCCTCGCATTGAACGGATCGATGCTCAACCCAAGCAACTAAAGGCTCCGTAGCAACAGTTACCTCTTCGCCGATTCAGAACGACCATCGTCATGATCGGTTTGCTGCGCCGATTACGTCGTCACGCGGCGAAGAGATTCCAAGGCTCCCAAGCGTCCGCTGGACACCCATGAAGTACTACCTCGATAGCGTGTTCAAGTACGCCTTCCATGGCCCCACCGCCTCCCGGTATTGCCATGCCATCGCCAGACAAGCCTGTCGAATGTGGTGCAGGTCGTGCACGGCCCATGTCGAGAGCAACTGCGCGGCTGTGACGCGTCCAAGCGAGGGGTGAATTCCGGTTCGCGACAAATCAGTCTGGGTCATGTTCATCGCCCGCAGGTCACGCAGATTCGTCGACCTGAGGCTCTCGAACTCATCAAGCAGGCCTGCCAGGGGTATGTTTGATCCGGGCGAGACTGTCGCGTCGTGGGCGAAGGGATCGAAAGGTCGTTGCTCTCCGTGCTCCAGGATCCGCCGGAGGCGTGGCATCCAGTCGTCTCGCTCCGCGACAATCAAATGCCCAACCACCTCATACGCGCACCACGTGCCCTGGCCATAACGGCCATTGGCCCAGAAACCTGACACTCCGAGCAGCACGCTGCGTAAGACGGCGGGCGTGCGCTCAAGAATCTCGATCGTTTTCGACAGGTCGTGCATGCACCATGATCCTAGATCGCATGCGAGTTCCACGGAAGCGATGGCGTCGCTGGACGGCCAAATCCTCGTGGCGGATGCACTGCCGTCCGCTGGTCGATGCGCGTTCGCGGTCAGGGTGGTGCTGTTACGGCTTCTCGACGGCCGCGGTCGCGATAGACACTTCGCACCGCTGGCTTAATCGAGCGGGGCGAACCGTTCGAGGCATCCAGCTCGACAACGCGGATCGCGGTGGCGCAGGGCCGCATTCCTTGGCTTTGTTGTGGCGTGAGAGCATTCCATCCCGTTGCACCACTGCTGAGCCCCTGAGCGTCGGGTCCCTATCGGACTACTGCCGGGGAGGCTGAAAGCTGATGGACTGCCGCGACGCGTTGTCGTCGAGGATGGGAGCGTCAACGCTCACGGTGTACGCGCTCGCCCCGGCGCCACCGGGCCCTTGGAGGCCGAATGTCGCGCTCCCGCCTCTCATGTTGTAGCAACCGGTCATGTTGGAGTAGCTGCAATGAATGAGGTTGGTGCCCTCGTGGATGGAGATCATCACGTTGATTACGTTCGAGCCGCATGCGGTGGAAAGCAGCCCGTTGCGGAAGAAGAGGTTAAAGACGCGACCGCCCGGACTGCCGAATGTGGCGTACTCGAAGTACTCGGCCGAGCCATGGTCGAACAGGTCATCCCAGAAAAAGGCGAGAAACGGATCATTGCTGATTCCGCTCGGCAGCGTGGTGTTGGTGAAGGATGCGCTGCACTGCTGCCCGAAGAACAACAGGCCGTTGCTAGACACACTCACCGTCGTGTTCGCACGCCCCCAACCTGTAAAAGTGAATCCCAGGGGGATGTTCGAAAAGCACGTATCATCGGACATCGTTTCGACGTGCACCCAGCCGGACCGATCATCTTCGCTGAACTGGGTATCTACCGAGGCAATGATGCCCACGGGGCCCGCCGGTCCTTGGGGTCCCGCCGGACCCGCCGGCCCGTTGATCGCGTAGAGCGCGTAAGGAGTCGCTGTGAGCGCTTGACGAGGGGCGAGAACCGTGTAGGCGGCGCCGCTGCCACTGTTCCTTACGGATATCTCCAACCATCGAGCCTGCCCAACGAATGGTGAGCTCCCGAAGTTGAGTTGAGTGGTGAAAAGGCCGTTGAGAACGTTGACGCCGGGTACCGAAAGTTCCGGACCGACCTGACCACTTCCTGTCGCCGCGTCGTAGAGGCGGAACTTGAAATCGCAGGCGCCGTCGAGAGGAACTCCGTCGGCACGCAACTCGCCTTGATAAGTGAACGCGGGCCCTGCCGGACTCTGCGCCCGGGCTAACGGCATCCACGCCAAAAACACGGCGGCCATCGATGTCGCTAGAACAAAAGTGACAAGGCGATTCGGGAACATGACGAACTCCTGATTTTCCTGTCCCGGCCCGCTCGACCCTTGCGCTGGCCGGGAAGAGAAGATTGGCGTGGGCGAACCATCAACGAATACGGCGGAATCAGGTCAGCATAGCGAATTCACGCTACAAGTCAACGCGACTTCGTTGCACCACAGGAACTCGCGGAATGAGCGGCGCCACCGGGAAAGGCAGGGTCTCGTCCCATAAGCGAATCGCTACCATCTGCGATCGGTTGGTCGAAGCAATGGGCTTTGCCGATGACTCTTCGTCGATCCCTCGAAGGAGCGGTTCAGGCCGGTTCGGGGCCGTCAAGAACCAACCATCGGTGCCTTTTCTCCTGTGATAGCCTCTGAGCCCGCTATGCCAACGTACTCGCCTTTTGCATGAACAAGTTTGGCGCAGTTACCAAGGTCGAATGCCGGGTGAAGAGTCCATGTCCGACGAACACGAACACTGCACTCCGACGGTCGTGCTTCTGCTGAAGGAAGTCCGGCGGGTGTCCGTTGATGAAGCGCGGCGAGCCGTCGACGCGGAACTCGGACCCGATGCCGCGGCGACTGTCAGCGCGGTGGGGGAAAATTCCGAAGGCATGGCGTACATCGACTGGTACCTTGGCCCGACACCCTACCACCTGGGCACTTGTGACCAAGCGTACATTTCGACCGCAGGCGCGGGAAAGGTGTGCGAGCCGCTGAGGTGGACCATGAAGGAAGAAATCCCGCCCGAGGACGAGCGACTGTGCGAGGCCTGGATGTCGCATGTCGCATGGCTGTACGTGGACGCACTGACAGTCGGCAGTCTCGGCGGTGGTCGTCGCCACCTTGGCAATGTTCTGCGGATCGCGAGCCACTTTATCGATGGGCGGTGCTCGCTCGTCTGGTACTGCAATCCAACGCCCAAGCGAGTCGTACTCAGTTCCCCCAGGACCATCGCGTGCCTTCGATCTGGCGAGTGGCCACCGGACTGAAACTGCATGCGTTACCAGTGACAAGACCGAGTCAGTTCGTGCTTTTGTTGCGACGAATGCGAGGGAAGACGCCGCTTCGGTAATTCTGGGTGCCACGCGACTGGCGCTGCTTATGGTGGCGAACGCCGCCCCGCGAACCGGGTCCATCTAGCCTCGCTTCACCGGCAACTGCGCGTGAAGTTCGAAATGTTCCATGCCGTGCGCGAACGGTCGACCGATCCACGCCTCGAAACACGGTTGATCGTCCGGGACATACCCGCTTCTGGGAAGCCACGAGCCGAACAGCCATTGCAGCGCCCGCATTTCTGTATCGATCCCGCCACGTATCTCGACCTGTGCAACAACTATCGGTGGAAATCGAAACCTGCCGATCTCTCCTTGCGGCGTAAACTCCTCGGCTTCCACCGCGACGTGATAGTGGCAATCCTGAAGCGACGCAATCTCAGGGTTATCCCATTGGTACCCGAGCCATTGTCCGCTCGCGCGCCCGTGCCGCTCCGCCCAAATGATCAGCCGCGCCGCCGCATTTGCAACCGCACCTGCCCGGTACGGGTTGCGCACCCGGATGTACGCAACGTTGCGTGCGGGAAGAGCCCGGATTCTCACCTTGAACCCGTCAGGATTGAGGCGTTCGGGTAGTCGGTCTAGATGCAGTTTCGCGGGCGAGAGCGCCCGCAGTTGGGCGCCATGGCGTTCACGCCACCCGTTCATGTCGAACGTACTCGGGGCCACCCCGAACCGCTGCTTGAAGCACCTCGAGAAGTCGGAGGAAGAGGCGAACCCGCACTCGAAGGCGATTTTCGTGAGCGACGACCGCGGTGCGTGCGCCATCATGAGTAACGCCCGTTCCAGCCGCAGCCGCTTCACAAACTCCGCGAGGGTCACCCCGACGAGCGACTGAAAAACACGATGAAAATGGAACGGCGACAGCCCCGCTGCGTTCGCAACCGCCTCCAACCGAACGGGCCCTCCGAGATAACGCATCACGTGGTCGATCGCGAGATTGACCCGTTCGATGTACCGCAACGAAGTTGCGGCGCGGGAATTTCTCTTAGTTCGCAAGATTTGGAAAGACCCCTGCGCCCCGGTCGATATCATGGCTCTCCGGGCTGCTATCTTCCGGACCGTAACCAACCGAACATGGAATCACCGATGACACGATTGATACTAGGCGTTCTTTTCTGCTGTCTCAGCGCTTGCGCATCGCCGCAGGCTTCCAGGCCCGGCGGCGATCGACAAAGGGCTGAGCCCCAGATGCAACTCGGCAACTTCTCGGTCAGCCTTGTGGTCAAGGATCTCGCCGCGTCGCGAGCGTTCTACGAGAAGCTCGGGTTTCGGGAGTTCCCCAACACCGCATCCAAGAACATGGTGATCCTCCAGAACGATACTTGCACGATCGGGTTGTTCCACGGTGGAATCGACAAGAACACGCTGACGTTCAATCCCGGCTGGGATCGGACCTGCGCGACCCTGCCGCACTTTGACGATGTTCGCGAGATCCAGCGAAGTCTCAAGGGCAAGGGCATCGTCCCAGTGCTCGCGGCGGACGAATCCACATCAGGGCCTGCATTCCTGATCCTCGCCGACCCCGATGGCAATCCGATCTTTATTGACCAGCACGTCCCTGCCCCATCGAAGTAACGACCGCATCAGCATTCTGTGGTCCGCCCGTCTCGAATCGTGCCACCGCCTTCCCGAGTTCGCGGAGCCACAGTACTGAACTGGAGACCGCTAAGCAGACAATCCAGTCGCCGGCGCTCAGATTCGTGGTGGAGAATGCGCTGCGAAGGAGTGGCACGTGAATGACCGCCGCCTGCAGCGCCAGGGATACACCGACGGCCGCCCACAGCCAGCGGTTGCTGAATGCTCCTTCAAATGCGCTCCGGACGTCCGACCGCGCGTTGAACACGTTGAATAGCTGGAAGAGCACGAGCGTTGTGAACGCCATCGTCTGAGCATGTCGAAGGGTGCCCGTTCCGTCGATCATGCCGCCGGGCAGAGCAGAATCAAGCACCAGAAGCGTGCCTACAGCCATGATCGCGCCGACGAGAAAGATCCCGATCCAGATCTTTGCGGTGATCACCCGCTCATTCCGCGGCCGCGGCGGACGAGTCATCGCGTCGGGGTCTGCGGGTTCCAGCCCCAGGGCCATCGCGGGCAGCCCGTCCGTCACAAGGTTGATCCATAGGACATGAGTTGCCAGCAGCGGCAAGACGATTCCACTTTCGCCCGCCGTTTCCAGATTGGCCGGGGAGTGAGAATGCAGCCCGATAAGCTTCGCAAGCATCACGCCGAAGAACATCGTCATCACTTCGCCGATGTTTGATGAGAGCAGATACCGCAGGAACTTGCGGATGTTGGCGTAGATCGACCGGCCCCCTTCAACCGCCGCGACGATGGTCGCGAAGTTGTCGTCCGTGAGTACCACGTCCGCGGCTTGCTTCGAAACATCCGTCCCGGTCATCCCCATCGCGACTCCGATGTCCGCTGCTTTGAGCGCGGGCGCGTCGTTCACGCCATCGCCCGTCATTGCCACAACCGCGGCGCCACCGGCCTCGCTCTGCAGCGCCCGCACGATGCGCAGCTTGTGCTCCGGATCGACGCGCGCGTACACGCTGACCTCGCGCACGGTCTGGGCGAGCGCCGCGTCCGACATGACCGCCAGTTCGGCGCCTGTAACGACCCGTTCGTCCGTTGCGATCCCCAGTTCCCGAGCGATGACCGCCGCGGTGCGCGGATGGTCACCGGTGATCATGATCGGGCGAATGCCGGCGCCTTTCGCTTTCTCCACCGCCCGCTCGGCCTCCTCACGGGGCGGATCGATCATGCCGATCAACCCAAGGAACGCCAGTTCCTGCTCGATGCCCTCATCCGCTTCGTTCCGTCCCGCGTTGCCGATATGTGCCGTGGCCGACGCGGGGAGTTCACGTGCCGCGACGGCCAGCGTCCGCATGGCGTGACCGGCCAGATTCTCGGCTTCCCGGAGGATCTGGGCACGGCGATCATCGCTCATCGGGCGGTGCGAAGCGCCTACATACTCCTGAGTACACCTGACCACCACCACGTCCGGAGCTCCCTTTGTGAAAGCGAGAAGGCGGCCTTGCCGGTCGGCGTCGCTGTGCACGGTCGTCATCAGTTTCCGTTCGGATGAAAAGGGCACCTCTCCGATACGCTCGAACCGTGCTTCCAGCACGCCCGAAGCGAGCCCCGCCTTTCGGGCCGCAACGAGCAGCGCCCCTTCGGTGGGGTCGCCCTGCACGGTCCAGCGCCCTGCCGATTCGTGAAGCGTCGCGTTGTTTGCACGGTCGGCGACCGTGAGTGCTCGCTGCAACTCCTCCAGAAGATCGCCGCCGATGGGCGTGCCGTTTTCTGAGAATACACCCCCCTCCGGCGAGTAGCCGCTACCACCGAAACCGACCCGGCCAGTCGCTGTGACGACCGTCCGCACCGTCATCTCGTTCCTTGTGAGCGTTCCGGTCTTGTCCGAGGCGATAACGGACGCCGAGCCAAGCGTCTCTACCGCCGCCAGGTTCCGCACGATCGCATGTCGACCGGCCAACCGCTGCACGCCGATCGCCAGCACCGCCGTGACCACCGCGGGAAGCCCCTCGGGGACCGCAGCGACGGCCAGCGCGACGCCCAGGATGAGCACCTCGAACAACGCCGAGAGCCCCCGCACTTCCTCTACGAGCACGATCGTAACGATCATGCCCACCGCGATGGCGATTACCACACCGCCCAGCACCTTTCCCACGCGGTTGAGTTCTCTCTGCAGTGGCGTGATGTCGACCGCCGTTGACCGCATCATGCCGGCGATGCGTCCCATCTCGGTCAGCATCCCCGTAGCGGTCACGACCGCCGCTCCGTGCCCGTACGTCGCTGAGGTGCCGCTGAAAACCATGTTGATTCGGTCGCCGAGCACAACATCCGGGGCGTTTTCGAACACCGGCGCGGTGTCCTTTGAAACGGCCAGACTCTCGCCCGTGAGGGCAGCCTCCGCTGCCTCAAGCGCCACCTCGCGGATGAGACGCGCGTCGGCAGGGATTGCGTCGCCCTCCTCGATCAGAATCAAATCTCCCGGCACGACCTCCGCCGCCGGTACCCGCCGCCGCTCTCCATCACGGACTACTGTCGCCTCCGCCGCGGTCATTTCGCGGAGCGCTGCCATCGCCGTTTCAGCCCGGGACTCTTGCACAAAGCCCATGACCGCATTGAGGATGACGACTGCCAGAATTGCCAGAGCTTCGTAAGGGAACGCGGATTTTCGCTCCAACAACCAGATCGTCGCCGATATCGCCGCGGCGATCAGCAGCAGAATCACGAGCAGGTTGGTGAACTGCGCAACGAATCGATACCAGGCGGGTATTGCCGGCTCGCTCAGCAGTTCGTTGCGACCATGAGTTGCAAGTCTCGCGGCCGCTTCGGCGTTGGTGAGGCCGCGCCGAGGATCAGTGTCGAATCGGGCGAGCACCTCTTCCACTGTCTGTCGATAGGGCGGCGTGGGGCTTGTTGAGGTCGTCGAGTTTGGCCGAGGTGTCGCGACGCTCACTGTAATCCTCGCTTCGGATCGGATGATATGCGTACTCAGGCGGTGCCTTGACAATCGGACTCATTCTAAAACTAACCCATAATTGCCAGTTTGCACGCGTGACGACCTTGGTGAGTCGTTACAGTGTGCGTGATAAACCTCGCCGACTCGTCGGCCACGGCCTTCACCATTGGCACACAGGGAATTCGACGATGGCCCATGCTGAACAACACCGCTCCCACCGAATCGGCTGGCTCCGTGCGGCTGTCCTGGGTGCTAATGACGGCATCGTCTCCACAGCCAGTCTGGTCGTGGGAGTCGCAGCCGCGGAATCAACCCGAGGCAATATTCTCGTGGCCGGCGTCGCGGGCCTGGTGGCGGGAGCGATGTCGATGGCCGCGGGCGAATACGTTTCGGTCAGTTCGCAGTCCGACACTGAGAATGCCGACCTGGATCGGGAACGCAAGGAGCTCGCCATCGACCCGCAGCACGAGCACGCGGAACTCGCGGCGATCTACGTTGCGCGTGGGCTCGATGCCAAACTCGCCGGAGAAGTCGCGACGCAACTGATGGCGAAAGACGCCTTGGGCGCACATGCCCGTGACGAACTGGGCATTACCGAGGAACTTAGCGCACGCCCGGTGCAAGCAGCGTTCGCGTCAGCCGGCACATTCACCGCCGGCGCCGCTCTCCCCCTGATATTGGGCGCAGTGGTTCCAAGAGAAGCAATCGCTTGGGTCGTCTCGGGTGGCTCGCTGTTCTTCCTCGCGATTCTGGGAGCACTCGCGGCGTACGCTGGCGGGTCCCCAGTGTGGAAATCGACCGCCCGCGTCGCGTTCTGGGGAGCACTCGCGATGGCGTTGACGGGCGGGGTCGGCGCAATGTTCGGCGCTGCGGGGTGAACTCGTCCGCGCCTGCGCCTTCGTGTTGCTCCGTTAATGTTGTTTCACATGGTTACAACGCAGGCGATCGCCACCCCCATCTCACTTCTGGCCGGTTGCGCGACAAACCCGCTCGTCGGCGCCTGGCGATCGCAAGTGCAGTTTTCATCCGGTGACCTTGCCGCGACGAAGGATTTGGAGCTCATGTACGTCTTCAACGAAGGCGGAAGAATAACGAGTCCTCAAACTATGACGGGGCGCCTCCCGTGCCTCCCGCAAACGGGGTCTGGCGGCCCACCGGCGGTCGCCGTTTCGAGGCTGTGTATCACTTCTACACCACTAAGCCGCCGGAGAAACCCGAGCAGTTCACGCACGGATGGACTCCGGCGGGCCGCGGAGAGCTAACCGAGTCCATACTCGTTGTTCCGAACGCAAACTCATTTGAATCCACAGTCACCTTGAGGTTCTTCGACGCGGCAGGCCACCCAATACAAGGCGGAGGTCAGGCAATCGGCCATGCGACTCGCTTGGCTCTTGAAGGGTTCGGACCAGGCGGCGACGCGGGGTGGTGAAGTGCACCATTCGAGCAATGATTGACTGCGCCCCGCGTTCGCACCGCCGGCGCCCTCGCCGCTCGATTTGCCTTCGCTCGCAGAGTATGACCATAGTGTCGCTCGCGGGCTCGGCACCAGGAGAGGTCTTCGAGCCGCGGTGCGGGATTCCGGAACTCTGGCCTGCTTATTCCACACTCGCCTCGCGGATCCACTCGGTGGGTTGTTGAAGCGCGTCAAGGCTGGTTTTCAGATGCGGCTTGACTGTGGTGCGTTCATTGTGGCGGCGCTGTAACGGGCAGAATTCCAAGGGTAACTGTGGGGTTGATTTCAGAATTGACCGCACCAATGGCAGTGGTGACGCTGGGCGGCGCGATGCAGCGGTGGTGAGTTCGACGCGAGGTTCGTTAGCGAATCGTCCGAGTGCGCTGTCACAGCGAGCCTTTCTGCTCCCAAATGGAGTTGTCGCAAACGAAGTCCACGAATTCAGTTGACAACGCTGAGGATTCTGTTAAATTGGGGCACAGGCGGGCCGGCAGCTTTCCGGCCATCAGACACACCAAAAACTGAGGAGAATTTCCGATGCGCATGATTCCACGAGGCGACCGGCTCGGATCGTTCTCACCGTTCGGGTTTGCCACGGTCGCGGCCCTCGCAAGCATGGCGGTGGCTCAAGACGTGACCAATCAGGGAGACCCGATCACGGGTTCTTCCACCAACTACCCCGGAGCGGAGAGCCCTGCGGAAGCGATCGACAACTCAGCCAACTCGAAGTACCTCAACTTCGACAAACTGAATACTGGCTTTACCGTCACTCCGACCGGCACCGGCATTGTTCGAGGATTGGCGATCATCACGGCCAACGATGCACCGGAGCGGGATCCGACCAGCTTTATTCTCGAGGGCTCCAACGATGGCGTGGTCTTCACTGCTATCGCCAGCGGAGCCCTCAATCCGCCCACCACGCGTTTCGCAATCAATCAGGTTGGGTTCGCGAACAGCACGGCGTATTCTCGCTATCGCGTCACCTTTCCCTCGGTTCGCACTCCCGCCGCGGCGAACAGCATGCAGGTGGCCGAAGTCCAACTGCTCACTGCGAACAACATCCTCACCCCCGGCGACGCGTTTACGACTACCTACACCCCGGGAGCATCCAGTAGCGTCGCGGAAACCGCTGCGAACCTCTGGGATGCTCGCTGCGGTACCAAACTCGGTGTGGCCGGGGGGAACTTGGGGCCCACAATCATCGATGTGACTCCCGGCCTCGGCTTCAGCCGCGTCTCCGGTATCGACGTCTTTGGTGGAAACGACGACCAGGCATTTGGAGGCCGGACACCGTCGTATGTCACGCTGTACGGCTCGAACAACGGCGTCGACTTCACCCAGATCTATACCACCACCTTGACTCAAGTGACCCGGAATTACCAGGACCAGCAGTTCACTTTCAGCAATGCCACGGGGTACCGACGCTACCGCATCGAACTTGGTCCGACGTTTGCCACATTCATGCAGGTCGGGGAGATCCAGCTCATGGGCGTTGTAGTGCCCGAACCTCCCGCCAACGACAACTGCGCCAACGCCGCGGTCGTTTCGGCGGGGACCATCGCTGGTTCCACCTTCAATGCTACCGGCACCGATATCTCATCCTGCGGATCCGGCGACTCAGCCGACGTTTGGTACAGCTATACCGCCCCTTCCTCCGGCATGGTCGAAGCCAATACATTCGGCGCCGGTACGCTTGATACCACACTCGCCGTCTATGCCTCATGCGGAGGCACTGAGCTCGCCTGCGGGGACGATACTCGCGGCCCCAAGTCCCGTGTCCGGTGGAGCGCCATCGCTAACCAGACGTACAGAATTCGAGTCGCAGGCAATAACGGCTCCATGGGCACATTCTCGCTTACGATTGACGAGGCGCCGACAATCCACACCGATGTCTTTGTACCGCTGGCGTACAACTTCAACGGCATGGTGCACGAAGGCGAGTCCGAGCAGCCCGACAGGCTCTCGGGATTCCGATCACTTTCTGACCGGGCCTTGCGGCTCACGGGGACTCCTGGATCAATCGAGGTCGGACTCGAAGGTCCTTCCACAATTCCATACTCCGTGGTGACCGAACCAGCCGTGTTTGATCTCGTTCAGCTCGGTGACCGAAACACTGTCGATAACGGAAACTGGCAGTTCGACACGATTGTTGGCAACCCCGACGACGACCTGGGCACGCGCAACTTTGTCGGTGTCCAGCCCGAATGGCTCCCCGACTCCAACAACTCCGGGCCGCAAACGACAGATCTGACTCCATTGGCCTCGGCCATGGGCTCGAGCACCAAAATCGGTGTCATCTACCACGCGAGCAACGGCGGTACGACATTCTCGTGCACTCTGGGCTTTGACAACGGCGAAACGGCCTCGGTCCTGCTCAACTGCCCCGATTGGTTCGGCGATCAGGACCCGGAGGCGGCCGGCGTCGGTGTGGAATCTCAGCAGCAGTTGGGCCTCTATTTCGGAGCCGGAGATGTCGACAACGGCACTCCAAGCGTCGATCTGAATGTGGTGGAGGCCGTCATCAGCACCCAGAGCCTTATCGCCGCCGGTTGGCCCGATTTCACCGGGCGCCCGCTGCAATCGATCACCTTTAGCGATTCCTTCAGCCAGGTCTCCGACGCGGCGATCTTCGCTGCCACAATCCGCGATGCCGTTCCCGCGGGCGCGCCCTGCCCAGCCGATTTTAATCAAGACGGTGGTATCGACGGAGCCGACGTTGAAGCGTTCTTCTTGGCATGGGAGGATGGTGATCCCAGCAGCGACGTCAACCAGGACGGCGGCATCGACGGTGGCGATGTCGAGACATTCTTCGTAGCGTGGGAAGCCGGCGGTTGCAACTAGCTCGCCGCAAATCGACCTGCCATGACTGCCGCCGCGTGCGACCAGGGTGTCGTACGCGGCGTTTTTAGTTCTTGCCCCGGATCGCCGTAAGCAGTCGGTGGGCATGAATATCAACAAACGATCGAGTGAGCTGGAAGGAGGCGGAGAAAGGCACTCAGGCGAAACGCCTCAGACACATCCGTCAGTGCCGGTACCCATGTTGCGGGGTCAGCGGCCGGTGAAAAAGCAGGTGAAGACCCCGGCATATACCGTGAGACCAGACCGGTGGTAGAATATGAGGATGGGCTCGCATTTACAAAAGACCGGCTGTTGTCCCTCGTCCCTGTCGGGGTGTGCTCGCCGCAAGCCCGCCCAGCGAAGAGGCGAGCGCCGTGTCGAGGATCTGCTCGCCGCGGCGGTCGCCGAGTTTTCTCACGTCGGTTACGAAGCGGCGACCATGTCAGCAATCGCCGCCCGCGCGGACGCACCGATCGGATCCCTCTACCAGTTCTTTCCCAACAAGGAGGCTGTGGCCAGGGCCGTGCGTACTCGGTATATCGAGGATGTTGAAGCCCAATGGGTGCGTCTGCACCCGGCCGATAGCTCTGCCTTCGTCGATGAGTTCGTGGACTCGATGGTGTTGTTTGTGGCGCACCACCCCGCATTTCTCGCTTTGCTCGACGCACCGCCCAGCACCCTACCCCTCGGTCCTCGGCATCGATTGCGTCTGCGACTTTCAGTCATACTTGATGCTCTCCGCCCTCGTGTGTGCGAGGGGTGCGCCGAGCGCGTCGCCGAGACCGTCCTTCAACTGAACAAGTCGATGATGGGCTTGTACGCGAGGGCACACCAGCCTGAGAAGTCCTGGCATCTCGAGGAATACCGATCTCTGTTGCGCTGCTATCTGAAAGCCCGCGAGTCTTCTTCTTCCGCCGTCCGTGCCGGAGCCGTGGGCCGACCGGTGTCGAGCGGTCGGGGCGACAGCCGGCCGCGCCGTGCAACTCCGAGCCGCGCATCAGCGGGCGGATCACGGATGGGGGGACGCTAACTCATGTGGATCGTCCGACTAGCTCTTCGCCGGCCGTACACGTTTGTTGTGGCGTCGCTGCTGATTCTGATCCTTGGATCTCTGGCCATCTTCAGGATGCCCACTGACGTCTTCCCGTCGGTCAACATCCCTGTGATCTCCGTCGTGTACAACTACGCGGGCATGCCCGCCGACGACATGGAGACCCGCATCGTCACGCAGTTCGAGCGATTCGTCGTCACGACCGTGAACGACATCGACCATATCGAAAGCCAATCGCTCAACGGCATCGGTGTTGTCAAGATATTCTTCCAACCCGGTGCCAAGGTCGAAGAAGCCACGGCCGAAGTGACGGCCACCGCGCAAACGGGCTTGAGACTCATGCCCCCCGGTACGCAGGCCCCGCTGATCATCCGCTACAGCGCCTCGAGTGTCCCGATCCTTCAACTGGCGATCAGCAGCGACACGATTCCCGAGCAGCAGCTTTTCGACATCACCATCAATCAACTGCGCACCCAACTCATCACCATCCCGGGTGTGATGATCCCGTACCCCTACGGCGGCCGCCAGCGGCAGGTAATGGTCGATCTCGATCCCGACAAGCTGTACGCCTGGGGCATCTCGCCGCAGGAAGTCTCAGCCGCCATCGGCGCCCAGAACCTCATCCTCCCCGCCGGTAGCGTCAAAATTGGAGCCAACGAGTACCCGGTCAGACTCAACTCCAGCCCCGAGGCCGCCGCCGCGATCAACGACATGCCTGTCAAGGTTGTCCGGGGCACTACGGTCTACGTTCGCGACGTGGCGCATGTGCGGGACGGCTTTCAGGTACAGACGAACGTGGTCCACGCCGGGGGCAAACGTGGTGTTCTGCTCTCGATCATGAAGCAGGGTAATGCTTCTACGCTCGAAGTGGTGGAAGCTGTCAAAAAGATCCTCCCTGAAGCACGCAAGCAGCTGCCTCCGGACCTCACGATCGACCTCCTCGTTGACCAGTCGATCTTCGTGCGTGCCTCTGTCGAATCGGTGGTCAAGGAGGCCGCCGTCGCCGCGGGCCTCACCGGCCTCATGATTCTGCTGTTTCTGGGGAGTTGGCGCAGCACGCTGATCGTCGTGATCTCCATCCCGCTTTCGATTCTCGTCTCCATCCTGGTCCTGGGCATCCTGGGGGAGACGCTCAATGTGATGACATTGGGCGGAATGGCCCTGGCTGTCGGAATTCTCGTGGACGACGCCACGGTCGAAGTAGAGAACATTCACCGCAACCTCCACCAGCACAAGACGCTCGTCCGGGCCATCCTCGACGGCGCGGAACAGATCGCCGTACCGGCGTTCGTGGCCACCCTGTGCATCTGCATCGTGTTCGTTCCCGTCGCATTCATCAGCGGCGCGGCCCGTTTCCTCTTCCTGCCGCTGGCGATGGCGGTAGTCTTCGCCATGATGACCAGCTATCTGCTCAGCAGAACACTCGTTCCCACGATGGCGCAGTTCCTGCTCCGTCAGGAGGTCTCGATGTACGGCGGAACGCCAGACGCCGAAGATGTCGATTCCAACCCCGCACGCAAGAACGGGCCGATGACATCGCTCCGCAGGAGTTTCTCCCGCACGGGCGTCAAGATCAGCCTTCTGCTCGGGGCCTCGCTCATCGCCGTCGTCGCGTACGCCATCGAACACAAGTATCACATCTTCGGCAATGGTTCGCTCACTTCCGGCCTGCGAACGGCGTGGAACCGCGCAGTCGCCGACCCCCAAATCACGTTCGCGTGGTTCGCCGCCATGGCCGCGGCGGCCACGCTTCTGCTCCTGATCGTCCGCTACGCCCTGGTGTGGCGCGTCCACTTTGCGTTTAACCGCCAGTTCGAACGCTTCCGCCGCTTCTACGGCGGCCTGCTCTACTGGACGCTTGAGCACCGAGCCATTGCCTCCGTCATGTTTCTGCTCTTTGTGGTTGGCTCGGCCGTTACGCTCGCTCCGATCGTCGGCCAGGATTTCTTCCCCACCGTGGATGCGGGCCAGATCCGCCTTCACGTTCGCGCCCCAGCCGGCACCCGAATCGAGGAAACCGAAAACTACTTCGCCAAAATCGAAGGCGCGATCCGCGAGCTCATCCCGGCCAGAGACCTGGACGCGATGCTCGACAACATCGGCATTCCGAACAGCGGCATCAATTTGTCGCTAAGCGATGGCACCCTCTGCTCACCGGCTGACGGCGAGTTCCTCATCTCGCTGAATCCAGACCACGCTCCGACACGCGGCTACATCCGCACACTGAGGGCCGAACTCCCGAAGCGCTTTCCCGAACTCAGCTTCGTGTTTCAGCCCGCCGACATTGTGACACAGGTGCTCAACTTCGGCCTGTCATCGCCGATCAACGTCCAGGTCGCGGGCCCTCTGCGCAACGATGCCGAAAACTGCGCGATCGCTACGCAGATCATGTCCGAGCTTCGCGGGGAACCCGGCCTCGCGGATGTCCACATGCACCAGGTCCGTAGCGTGCCGGACCTACGCGTCGCCGTCGACCGAACGTTCGCCGGCGAGATAGGGCTGACCCAGCGGGATGTTGCACAGGATCTGCTCATCTCCCTCTCCGGCACGCTCCAAGCCGCCCCTAACTTCTGGATGAATCCGCAGAACGGCGTGACCTACAGCGTCATCGTTCAAACTCCCCAGTATCGCATCGACTCTCTCTCCGCTCTTCAAACGCTCCCGATCCATACGCCGCCCACCGTCGATGGCGCGTCAACGGGACGCCAGCTCCTTGCCAACCTCGCCGACACCACCCGTGGCGTCAGTTCCGCCAACATCAGCCATTACAACATCCTTCGTTCGGTTGACGTCCAGATGAATGTCGACGGCGCCGATCTTGGAAGTGCGGGTGAGCGCGTACGAGCAGTCGTCGACAAGTACCGTTCCCGGCTGCCCCGAGGTTCGACGATCGCTCTGCGGGGTCAGATCGAGAGCATGCGCACCTCATTCCTCGCCCTCGCCGGTGGACTCGTCTTCGCCATCCTGCTCGTCTACCTGCTCATGGTGATCAACTTCCAGAGCTGGATCGATCCGTTCATCATCCTGATGGCTCTCCCAGGTGCCGCGGCGGGCATTCTCTGGATGCTCTTCGTGACGGGCACCACCGTAAGCGTGCCCGCCCTCATGGGCGCGATCATGGCGATTGGCGTTGCTACCGCCAACTCAATCCTTATGGTCACGTTCGCCAATGACCGCCGCCGCGAGCGAGGCGGCACGCCCAAGCAGGCCGCGCTCGCCGCGGGGATGACGCGTCTGCGCCCCGTGATCATGACCGCCCTGGCCATGATCATCGGCATGCTCCCGATGTCTCTGGGATTGGGTGAGGGCGGCGAGCAGAACGCCCCCCTCGCTCGTGCTGTCATCGGCGGCTTGTTGATGGCGACAGTGACCACGCTCTTCTTTGTTCCGATCTGTTACAGCGCTCTGAGGCATCGTTCTCCGCACCGGCACCTCGCCCCGGAACTGCTGATTGCCTCGGATCACCCGGAACTCCACGCCGCTGTGCGCCCGAAGGAAGGACTCGCCGCCCATGGATAACGGACACAGGACGATCATCAGCGATTCACAGGCTTCTTCCAGCGGGCCCATTCAGCGCGGCCAGTTGCCCCATGCCGAGGAGCACGCGTTTGCTCCCGATCTTCCCAGAGTGCCCCGCAGTGCCGCGATACTGATACTTCTCGCCATCGCGGTGCTCTTCGCAGCGCTCTTTTTCATCGGCTGGCTGCCATACCAACGCCGTATCGCCATGGCGAAGTCAGCGGCCGAGGTGGCCGCCAAGTCCGGGATGGTGGTTGAAACTGTCACCCCGCGTCTTAGCGACGGAGGCAACCAGCTTACGCTCCCCGGCGACATTCGTCCCAATCGCTCCACCGCGATCTTTGCTCGCGCCACCGGCTACCTCAAACCACCGCCGCCCGGCATAGACATCGGCGCCAAAGTGCAGGAGGGGCAGCTTATCGCCGAGATCGCCGCGCCCGAACTCGACGCTCAACTCGATCAGGCCCGGGCCACGCTCGAGCAGGCGAAAGCAGCCGTCAAAAGGGCAGAGGACGAGCACAAACTCGCCGTCACAACGCTGGGCCGCTACGAGTCTGCCGGCAGCAACGCCGTCTCGCCTCAGGACATCGACGAAAAGCGCGCCCAGGTCCGTGTCGTGGCATCCACTCTGGAAGAATCCAAGGCGAGTGTTGCTGCCGCTGAGGCCGCCGCGAGCCGTCTCGCCGAACTGCAGCGATTCGAGAAAGTGTTGGCTCCGTTTGCTGGCGTGATCACCGCCCGCAACTTCGATGCCGGTGCGATGATCACCATGGATTCCGGCGCGGGCAAAGAACTCTTCCGCATCGCCCAGCTCGATCTGCTCCGTGTTCATGTGGATGTTCCCCAGACCTACAGCACCGGCATCACCGTCGGGCAGCCGGTCCAGGTCACCGTGAAAAACTTCCCGGGCCGGGTCTTCTCCGGCGTCATCGGACGCACCGCTGGCTCCCTCGACCCCGCCACACGCAGTCTCCGCGTCGAGGTCGATGTCCCTAATACCGACAGCCTTCTGCTCGCGGGCATGTACGCCCAGGTCAGGCTCGAGGGCAAGCGGGATCATCCCGCGCTCCTTGTGCCCACCAGCGCGTTGGCCTTCGACGCCAAGGGCGTGCGTGTTGCGGTGGTCGAAAACGGCCGCGTCAAGTACCGCGCTATCACGCAGGGTCGCGACTTTGGCGCTCAGGTGGAAGTCATTGAAGGTCTGACCGCCAACGACGTGGTGATCAACAACCCCGGCACGCTCCCCGAGGGCTCTGCCGTCACGGCTTCTCGCCCCGCCGCCAAGAATGCAACGCCGGCGGCCGCGCCCGTCCGTTGAGATCCCATCCAGCCAAGGCCAGACGCCTGGCTGATCTGGAGCCGCCGAAGGTGCGTTGGCACGTCCGCAGCGGCACCGCACCAGATAGTCCCGCGATCAGTCAGCCAAGGAATACTCGCGGATCTGTGCATCTTTTCCCGACCTCTTCGGGACCGCGATAAATAGCGTGTGTGTCTCCGCAACCAACAGCCCCGTCCGCGCGCCGGGAGCGGTCTTGGCCGACGCCGTTCTTGCAAGCGCCTTCTGGTCTTCGGTGCGGAACACATCGACCGCTCCATCCCCTCCGACGACAAGCACCTGACCCGTCGGCCCATCCACGAACACCTCGTCCGCATCCCCGATGCACTCCGGCGAGGCCAGTGTCTTCCCCGTTTCCACATCGATCATGAGCAGTTTCGACGGCCGGCGACAGCCTACGTACAGCCTTTTGTGCTCCGCATCCAGCGCCATCGGGAAGTTGCGGCCGGCGTCATGAAGTTCCCAGGTCGTCGTCACCTTCAGCGTACTTCGATCCGCGACGATGAGCTTGCCGCCCCCGCCCACCAGCCCGCCGGGCACATTGATGAACACCCGATCAGAATGCGGCTCCAATTGGAACGACTCCGGATGCCCCTCGAACTTCACTTCGCCCGTTTTCTTGAGCGTTGCCGCCTCAAGCAGCGAGATCGCGCCGTTCCCATGACCGACGACGATCACCAGGTCTTCCGCATCAAGTCGCATGTTGTCGGCATCGTCGCCCACCACGGTCTTGGCCGTCTCCGTCAGTCCTGACGCGTCGAACGCTCGCACCGTGCCATCCCCGCCGCAGACGACCACAAACTGATGAGTGGCGGGCACGAACACGATGCCCTGCGGTTCCTTGAGACCCTTCACGCTACCGACCCGTTCTCCTTTCTCTGAGTCGATCACTTCGACCGAGCCGTATTCCAAAGCCGCGATATTCAGACGCTTTGTCGCCGGGTCGTAAGTGAGGTGGTCGATGCGTCCGCTCACTTTGGGCAATGGTATCGATTGCTTCAGCACCGGCTCCGGGCCGCGGGTCTCACTCGGCGCAGTCAGAGCGAATAGCGTGAACAGCAATAGGATGACTCGCATACCGCACCTCTCTGTGTAAAGCGATCGCGCGGACGACACCTCAGGGTATCGGAGCCATCGCGCGTTCATCGCGCCCAGTGAGTTCTGGGCCGCAACTATTTGGCATGATCACTGCCCCGATCGATCCTCGCGTCCGCATCGGTCACGTCCACCTCAAGGTGGCGGACTTGCAGCGATCCCTGGGGTTCTATCGCGATGTGCTTGGCTTTCAGGTGATGCAGGGTTACGGGCAGGACGCGGTCTTCATCTCCGCCGGCGGCTATCACCACCACATCGGGCTCAACACTTGGGAAAGTAAAGGAGGTTCACCGCCGCCTCCCGGCACCACCGGACTCTACCACGTCGCGATTCTCTACCCCACTCGTGCCGCCCTGGCAGATGCGCTCCAACGTCTCCGTAGCGCGGGCCTCTCCCTGACCGGCGCTGCGGATCATGGCGTCAGCGAAGCTCTTTACTTGAACGACCCGGACGGCAACGGCGTCGAACTCTATTGGGATCGACCGGAATCGCAGTGGCCGCGTTCCTCGGACGGCAAACTCGCGATGTTTACTCGCTCCTTGGACCTCGGTGACCTTCTGGCGCAAGCCCTGCCAACAAGCGACTGACCAGACGTCCGGAACGACTCGCCCATGAAGTGAAATAAATTCCCGGTGGAAGCTGTCTGCTGTGGTGCCTCCCTATTCCACAAGAGTTGGGAGTTGGACCACCGGATAATCCATCCATCGTGGATGACTTATTCGTTCGCGCGACGATGTTGTACAGAAGAACAAATCCCCCGGCATGTTGCCGGGGCTGTGCGGAATCAACACGATTGGAGGCTCCCGTTCGCATTCCGGGCATGCCCGCGGAAGCGTCCAACGCATGAGGCATCTCATTTCCTGCGCCAATGACTCACGGTTCGCCCGCTCCCTGCCGGGCATTCAAAGTCCGTCGGCCGCGCTATCCCCGGAGCCGCCATGCAGAAGCACGCCACATCGCCGTGCCACTCCATGATGCCCCGTTGCACGTGACCCTTCCCCGGCCCCGCTTGCAACAGGTAGTCAATGCTCACCGGCTTCTGACGTTCATCCAGACGCACCAACGCGTGCACCATCACCTGCCCGCCAACCGACACCTTCAGGTCATTGCCCTTGGCAGACCGCACGGCGCTCTTGAGCATCATCCCGGGCAGTTCCTTGCCGTCACGGATCAACTTCTCTGCGGCCCATTCTCCTTGCAGGCGGGTGAGCAACTCCGATTCAACGTATGCGAACTCTGCGTCGTTCGCCGCGGCGTCGCCGCTGCACGCTGCCTTCGCCGGCGGTGAACTTTCCTTCCGCGTACCTCCTTTCACCGCCTCGGGTCGCGCACTCGATGCCCTCCGCAGGATCTCAAAGGCGCGGCCTGATCCAGGTCCCGTGCGAAACTCCCGGGGCCGGTCTTTCCCGTTCATGTCGAGGCACAGCTCCAATCGATCTTCGACAAGCCGAAAGATCCCGTAGTTCCAGTTCCCGGCCTCCGGCCCTTCCACAAATTCAATATCGATGCCGTGAGGCTCGGATTCGACATCGATGTTGAACACCCCTTCGTATGTGCCCTCGGGCGATTCCATCCGAAACCGGTCCCCGTCCATTAGCAGCCGTGATGCAATCAGTCCCGCCGCGGGAAGGGCGCTCCCGTCGATCTCCAGACTGACGAACTCCCACGTTCCTTCCAGTGCCCGGAGTTGCTCCACGTGCCGTGCCAGTTGCGGCCATCCCGCGAAACCGGTTTGACGGGCCACGGCGGACTGCGCATCCGCCAGCCTGAACCCCGCGGCACGCACGTTTGTTTCGCTCATGCCCTTGGCCGCGGGCAGGTGCTTCACGATGGTCGCGATTGCTTGCCTATCACCGGTCGCCAATGCAGCCAGCAGCGATTTGGCCTGACGCCGGAGGTGGTCAAGATTGGGACGGGGCGGAAGAGTTGTTTTCACGGTCAGTTCTCCATGCAGTTCGCCCGGGGTCCACAAACAGGCGGCACGAAGAACGTGCGATTGGAATCATGGATTGGAACTGAACGAAGTTGGGCTAAGCCCTTCCCGTGGACCCGGTGGCGTTCTTCCAGCCGATGATATTCTACCCTAGGTTGGACATGCGAATCAACTTCACGGCATGCTCACGCCTGCTTGAACAGCGTCAGCACAAACCGCGTCGGTTCCAGCGCGGTCAAGCGGTGGGGGGCGTTCGCCGGCATGACGAGCCAATCGTGCGGCCCCATCTCCCGCTCGCTCGCTTCTACGCCGAACAACAGTCTCCCTTCCAGCACGTGCACCGTGGCGATGAAGGGAGCCCGATGCTCGCTCATCTGCTGACCCGCATCCATCGCGAACACCACCACCCTCCCTTCAGGTAGGTTCAGCACGGGCTTGCTCACGATCGCCCCGGGCACGATCGGGCAGGTCGCCAGCAACTCCATGAACTGGGGAGACGACGCGTCGCACAGCGGAGTTGCCATGATTGGCTCCTGTGGGATGGTACGTGAATGCCGCTCAGCATCCTCGCCGGCCACGACTCAACTATACACGAAACAAATCGATTGCCCAGAGCGACTCCTGGACCATTCGAGCTATTCCATTCCGCATAAACTGAGTTCACGCCCGCGATTATCGCACGCCGGCATCAAACCGTTCTGGGCTGTCAAATGAACCCACCTTCCACCCAATTCACCCGAATCGTTCCCCCGAACTCCTGCAAGGTCATCCGCGCGTTTGGAGACGAGATTGCGCTGCACCTCACCGGAGCCGAGACCGACGGCAAGTACACCCTGTTCACCAGCGTCTCCCCGCCCGGCGGCGGCCCGCCGCCACACTACCACCTCAACGAGGACGAGACCTTCTTCGTGTTGGAGGGTCGGGCAGAGTTCTTCAAGGACGGTGTTTGGGCGGAGGTCCCCGTGGGCTCAGTTGTCTACACCCCCCGCGGTGTGGTCCACACGTTTCGCAACGCGGGCCAGACACACTTGAAACTGTTGGTCTCCACGGCGCCGTCCGGCTTCGAGGTCTTTTTTGCACGTTGCGAGGAGGTACTCTCCAAACCCGGTCCGCCGGACATGCCACGCATCATCCAGATCGCCGCGGAACACGGCATTCACTTTGTGTGACGCGCAACTTACGCAATGGTGGTCCATGAGGCTTGCGGAGCGTCCCAGCGTTCCGCGAAGCCCGTCAGGACCGCTGCGCCACATCTGCCGACAGGGCATCGGCGCACGGACGCACTCTCATTCTCGTTATGCCTTTGGGTGTGTCGTAGGCAAACCGCCGCGGCCGGCGAAGAACCTCGCCGCAGCGAAAGCCACGATCGCCGACAGCGGCACCACCAGCACCACCATCACCACGGTTCGCGGGTCCGGATTTGCAATGGCCATGAGAACAGCGAATATCGCGGCGACGTTGCGGGTGCCTACCCCGAGCGCCAGGATGCTTCGTTGGTCCTGCTTCAATCCAAATCCGAGCCAGTACGGCACAAGCGTCATCACGCCCAGAAACACCACTTGCGTGCCAATCGCGAAACTCCCCATCGCGTTGAGCATGTCCTTGCCGAAGCGCACAAATACCAGTACCAGCGTGATCAACGTGAAGAGTCCCGCGATGCGCTTGACCAGCGGGTGCAGCACATCCGCCGTTCGCGCCGCGAACGTTCGGAACGCGATCCCGACCACCAGAGGTGTCATGACAAGCGTCAGCAGTGGCTTCGCGATAGCCCAGGCGCTCACGCTCAAACCCGAGATCATCAGCGGCAACAGCACTGGCATGAGCAGCACCGTACCTATCGCGGTGAGCAGGAGCAGCGCCGCGGCGTAGCCGACGTCGCCACGAGCAAGCTTCACCACCATCGGATAGAAAGGAGCGCACGGTGCCGGACCCGCCAAGAGCAGCCCGATGGCGTACGGCTCAGCAAGCGGAAGGATCTTTGCGAGCAGGTACGCGAACGCGGGCCCGATCACCCAACTCCATGCCACAATCAGAATGACAAATCGCGGGTTCGGCACCGCCCTGATGGCCTCTCGTACTCGGAGTTCCAGGCCCATGGCCGCCAGGTTCCCGACAGTGAAGATCACGATGGAAAAGTTGAAGAAGTTCTGGATGGTCAAACTTGGCGCCCTCTGGGGTTGGCTGTAGTTGTTGCAGCAGTTGTATGCGTGTCGGCCTCCGCTCCGTTGGTACCCCTAATGATGCCGATCGCACGCGAGGTGTCTGTGCTCAACAGTGCAGCGAACGAAAGCGATATCTTGGTCCGGAGACTGATTCGTCCGGTTACGGTCTGAAGTTCTTCCCGTTGTGAGCGATTATGCCGTCCAAAGTTGTATTTCCACGCAGCCTCTCACGCTGGCGGCCATAATCCCGTCGCGGCACAACCCAGCACGATGAGCAACGGCGGAACACGCCAACGCATTAGAAACACGATCGCCGTGGTCGCGACAAATCCGTCCGTCACCGTGTGCACGCTCTGTGTCATCACCGGTGAATACCACGCCGCCAGCAGAATGCCCACCACCGCGGCGTTGGCTCCCCTGAGTCCCGCTTGCACCCATCTCGTCGCGCGAACAACCGGCCAGAACGGCAGCACTCCTCCCACCAGCAACCACGCGGGCAGAAAGACCGCGATGAGGCACCACACTCCACCCCGCCACGCTCCGGGTCCTTCAAAGATAATCGTGCCAAGATAGGCCGAAAATGTGAATAATGGCCCCGGCAGTGCCTGTGCGCCTGCGTATCCGGCGAGAAACGTCCCATCGTCCATCCACCCCCGCGGCACAATCTGCTCGCGGAGCAGCGGCAAAACCACATGCCCGCCCCCGAATACCAACGATCCGGATCGATAGAAGGCATCAAAGGAATTCACCCACCGATTGTCCGTCTCGCGTGCCAACAACGGCGAACCGATCAGCAGTACTGCGAACACCAGCAGCGCCGTCGTCGGCGCCTTGTGATTCGCCACCCCGGCGGGCCGCGTCTCTACGGTCTCTGGCAATATTCCCCGATATAACGCCCACCCCGCCAGTGCGCACACCGCGATCACCCCGACCTGAACCCACACGCTCCGCATCCACAACACCGTGCCCGCGGCCGTCAACCCCATCAATACACGCGGCACATCCGGACACAGGCTGCGCCCCATAGACCATACCGCCTGCGCCACCACCGCGACCGCCGCCAATTTCAGCCCGTGCATCCACCCCGCTTCGGTCACGCTACCTAGCGATGCCATCCCATACGCGAACGCAATCATCAACAGCGCCGAAGGAGTCGTGAAGCACACCGACGCCGCGGCCGCGCCCGCGATTCCTCCTCTGCGCATCCCCAGTCCGAACGCCACCTGACTGCTCGCCGGCCCCGGCAAGGACTGACACAACGCGACCAGATCGGCGTATTCCGCATCATCCAGCCACCGTCGTTTGCGCACGAACTCGGCGTGGAAGTACCCAAGATGAGCGATCGGCCCCCCGAATGAGATCAACCCCAACTTCAGAAACGCCGACGCGATTTCGAGCGTTCGCCGGTCGGTGCGACCAGGCGAGTTCGGCGTTGGGGATTGGGGCGGCGGCGACGTTGACATAGTGAACTCGTGTGAACCCAGAGAATAGTGGGGGGGAAACACATCGGGACGCTCACCGGTGTCACCCGAGTCGGTATCCGCCGGTGTACGCTGTGGTGTCAGTCCCGTGTGCCAACGCAAGCAGCGGCTCAAGTTCCCGTGACTTCAAGGAATCGACGATGAAGCAAGCCCACCTCGCCCTTGCCCTGTGCCTCGCCTCTCTGATCGGCTGTCATAACTACAAGCACCCCAAGTCCGACGCCGCGGGCAGTACCGTTGCCGTTTGCCAGAAGTGTTACGACCAGATCGCCAAGATTCGTCGTAACCGCCCCCGCACCGGTCCGACAACCCAGGTCATCTACAAAGAAATGTGCCCCGATTGCAAGACCGAACTCTCGATCTACACCGAGGGCGATGTGCTCAAGGCCCGTTGCGAGAAGTGTGCGCCCCAGGGCGTCGCCTGCGACCTCTGCGTGCCCAAGCCAGCGGGCAAGTAATCGGCGCAACAAAAAACCCTCGGTGAACCGAGGGTCTTTCACAATCAGAATTCTGTCCATTCACTCAGCGGCGACGGCGACCCACCAGCAGTGCGCCCACGCCGAGAAGCGCCGCCGCGCTCGGGGCGGGGACCACCGAGAACGACGCGTCGTCCCACGCGACGCTGGTGTCCGCATTGGGCTGGGTGTTGACGAAGCTGTGGACGGCAAGCACGATCGCGGCCCGCGCAGCGCCCGCCGGAGCGGTCTCGGTGAAGCTGAACTGCTGGAAGTTCGCGGTGAGCAGGTCCTGGATCGCCGCGTTGTGACGCGAGATCTCGTTGCCGCCGGCGTCCTGCCACTCAACACGGAACTCTGCACCGTTGGTCACGATCGGGTTGGTCCGGGCCCACACGGAAAGCTCGTACATCGATCCCGGGATGATCGAGGTCACGAACTGGACGTGGCCCGTGAATGCGCCCAGCCCGTCGGTGCCGGGGCCGCTGCGGACCGTCGTCACGAGCGCCTGAGCGCCGGAGTGCGGCGTCGCGCCGGTGGTGTTGAATGCCTCCAGGAAGGTCCCGGCCGGACCTCCGAAGAACCCGTTCCAGTTGCTGAGGTTTGAGAAGTCAAAGCCCAAAGGGCTCTCGAACCCCGCGTTATTCAACAGATTCGGGGCAGCGCTCGCGGCACCGGCAAGGCACAACAGCGCGGACACACACACAAACGAAATTCGGTTAGTCATCTCTCTATCTCCTGGTTCTGAGTAAACGGCGGCAACACTGACGCCGGCTGCGGAAGGAGCCCAAGGTTATGGCCTCCGGCGCGTTTCTGCAACTGTTTCATATACGTTTCAGGAAAATAGTCCGGTGTTAACGGACGTGACGCGATCCTTCCGTCTATCGCCGTTCGACCAACGCATCCAACTCCGCTGCAGAGAATCGAACGCTCAGTATGAACGGCTTCTGATCTCGCGTCCACGTCCCATAGGTGGTCGCGACCATCGTCCCATCCGCCAGAGCTTCCAGTCCGGCGTACCCGCAGTCCCACTCTGTAAGGTTGTCTTTGAGACGGACGAGATAGGGCTTGCTCTTCGCCTTCGACTCCGCGGGGGCGGCACCAGCGACGCGTAACAACTCCTCCCAAGTCCCAACCCACGCCACCCAGTCTCCCGACCACGCGTCGCCTTTCACCATTCGACGAAAACTGATGACCAGCCGCCCATCCGGCGTATACGCCGCGATGTGCCTGTCCCCTGTCAGATCCGCAGTCAACTCCACCGGCGTCGACCATGTCGCCGCCCCGTCTTGGCTGAACATCACGTGCGAGTTCTTCACCCGCCGATTTTCCCGCAGGAGCAATGCAATCGTGCTCCCATCCGGAGACCGCACCACGCCCGGCTCGCAGAGGTGCACGTCCGCTCCCTTCCAAATTCCCCGCGGCGTGCTCCACGTTGCTCCGGCGTCCTCCGACACTGTCTGGTAGACGGTGAACGTCTTGGCCCTCGTTTCCTTCGCCTTGGCCGCGATGAATCGGCCATCGTCGTGAAAGAACGCCGCGAACTTTCGCTCCCCGAGCTTTGCCACCCCGCCCATCGCCACGATCCCGCCGAAATCTCCGATCGGTGTGAGTTCACTCCAGGTCGCCCCGCCGTCGGCCGATCTCGCCGCACGAATCGGGTACAACCCCGAGAACATGATCAACGAGTCCCCGCCAAGGTTGAAGAGCGTCGGAGTCTCCTTGCTCGTTGCCCACGATTCTGGCGTTGGCAATCGCTCCGACCATGTGATTCCGCCGTCCGTGCTCCGTTTCAAGACCACCGGGCCCTGCCCGTGTCCTTTGGGGTAAGCCGCGAGAATCGTCTGGCGATCAGAGAGCATCACCGTCGACACGTGCCCCAGGTACACGCCCTCTTCCCGATCCACCACCGTCTGGCGCTTCGCATCGCCATCAAGATCAATCCGAACCGGTGCCTCCGCCTGCTGATACACCCGAACCCAATCGACCTCGAGCCGCCCCGGGAACTCCGTTCCTGAAGGATCGCCCCCCGCTGTCCCGCCCACCGCCAAATTCAAGATGATGTGGTGCGGCTCGTGGAATGGGTTCGCCCCGTCCGCGGTCTGGTTGATCGTCTTCGTCAGGTCAATCTCATTCATGAGCCGCCCGTCCACGTAATGCCGGATGGCGTTCTCGTCCCAGTCCATCCGCCACACGTGAAACTCGCGGGCCCACGCCTCCGCGTTCGCGAAACCGGCGTCCTTGGCCACATTCCCGATCGGGACCTTGACATCATCCCACAACGCCACCCCCGCCTTCTCGCTCGCCCACGCGGCGTTGGCCAGCAGCGTGCCCTTGAAGTACTCCATGATGTCGATCTCGCCGCACGCCGGCCACGGCCGAGCCGGGTGGCCATCGCTTCCGCTCCCAACGGTCCAGAACGCCGGCCACATCCCCATCCGGATGTCGATCCGCCCCCGCATCTCAAACCGGCCATACGTCCACGCGTGTTTGCCCTTGGTTTTGATCGACGCCGACGTGTATTCCGCCGTCGCCCTCGCACGCTTCCAATCCGATTCCGCCGCGCTCGGGTTGTGCGCCGAGTTGGCCACCTGCTCACGCCTCGCCTCGATCACCAGCGCTCCCCCGCGGCACGTCGCGTTGATTAGCTGATACCACTGCGCCTCTTGGTTCCGCACGAACCCCGTCTCGGGCACCCAGTTCGCCGCGTCCGGCGGGCCATCCACATTGAACTCTTCCGCCCACACCAACTGATAGCCGGGATACTGCGGTGCCGCCGCTCCCTGCTTGTCGTCCGCATCAATCGCCTTGAACGGGAATTCCGCCGAGCCTCTATGCTCCGCCCTCATCAACGCCTCCGCCCGCGTCACCGCCGCCGGGCGTTCCGCCGCCAGATCCTTTGACTCCGCCGGGTCCGTGCTCAAGTCATACAGCTCGGTCTTGATCGGGCCCTTGTCCATCTTCACGCGAACCGCTTTCATGGCGCCAAACCGCACCGCCTGTTGGCCGCCGTACGCCGGGAACTCCCAATACAGGCTTTCATGCTGTGCCTGCGTGCCCCGTCCGGTCAGCGTCGGCACGAGGCTGATCCCGTCCAGCCCATTGGGCACAACGCATCCGGCCACTTCCAGGAGTGTCGGCATCACGTCCCACGCCGCGCACGCACGATCAACCGTTTTGCCCGCCGCGATGGATCCCGGCCACCGCGCGATGAACGGCACGCGGATCCCTCCCTCGTACACGCTCCCCTTGAGCCCGCGCAGGCCTCCCGCGCTTTGAAAGAACGCCGAGTCCGCCCCGCCGATCCGCTCGTACGTCGGCCCGTTGTCGCTGGCGAAGATCACCAGCGTCTTGTCGTCAATCCCCAACTCGGCCAGCAGATCGAGCACCCGCCCGACGTCGCGGTCCAGCCGCGACACCATCCCCGCGTACGCCGCGTGCGGCGATGCCTGCGGCAAGTACCCTTGCTTCCCGTCGTACGGCGCATCGTCGATCTTCCCCTTGTACTCGTTCAGCGAGTCCTCCGGCACCTGCAGGGCCACGTGGGGGATCGTCACCGGCATGTAAAGGAAGAACGGGCGCCGCTGGTTCTCCCGCACGAACCGCAGCGCCTCTTCAACGATCAGGTCGTGCGAGTACTGCCGGCCCACCAGGTTCCCCGGCGTGTTGCCTTCCAGCGTCTCCTTCACTCCGTTGCGCCACAGCGAGACCGGGTAGTAGTTGTGCGCCGCCCGCTGGCAGTTGTAGCCGTAGAAGAAATCGAACCCCTGCTTCTCCGGCGAGCCCGTCGACCCCACCGGCCCCAGCCCCCATTTGCCCGTCGCGCCCGTCGTGTACCCGTTCGCCTGCAGCACCCGCGCCAGCGTCACCTTCCCTTCGGGCAGCGGGAACTGCCCCTCGGGCTGCACCTCCCGGTTGTCCCGGATGTACGCGTGCCCCGAGTGCAGCCCGGTCATCAGTTGGCACCGCGACGGCGCACACACCGGCGCGCCGGCGTAGTAGCTCGTGAACCGCACCCCCTCGGTCGCCATCCGATCAATCCGCGGCGTTCTGATCACCTTCTGCCCGTAGCACCCCACATCCCCATACCCCAGATCGTCCGCGAGGATGAAGATGATGTTGGGCCGCCGCTCGACCGGCGCCTGCGCCCAAACCGCCATCGTCGCCGCCGCGAGCGCCACCACACCCACCACCCACGCGCGGACTCCCAGCGAGAATGAAGTGACCATGCGCGAATCATACTGGCCGCCCCCGTCGCCGCGCCCGGGCCCCCGCGACGCCCCGGCCCGCCCGGGCCTTGTACCAGTTGACATCTGGACTCAGATATCCACTATGGGCCTACGATGGCCCATGCAGATCTCTCAGCTACCGGTCATCATCCAGGGCGGCATGGGCGCGGGCGTCTCGGATTGGCGGCTGGCACGGGCCGTTTCCTCGCTCGGGCAGCTCGGCGTCGTTTCCGGCACGGCTTTGGACGTCATCATGGCCCGCAGGCTGCAACTGGGCGATTTGGGCGGTCACGTCCGCCGCGCGCTGGACGCCTTCCCTGTCCCCGGCGTCGCCCAACGGATCCTGGACCGCTACTTCATTCCCGGAGGCAAGCCCGCCGACAAGCCCTTCAAATCCACGCCAATAGGTTCCGAGGCGCCCTCGCACGCCGCCGAAGAACTCATCGTCGCCAGCAACTTTGTCGAGGTTTTTCTCGCCAAGGAGGGCCACGACTCGCCCGTGGGCATCAACTACCTGGAGAAGATCCAGCTCCCCACGCTCGCCTCGCTGTACGGCGCGATGCTCGCCGGCGTCTCCTGCGTGCTGATGGGCGCCGGCATCCCGCGCGCCATCCCCGGCGTGATGGACCGCCTGGCCCGCGTCCAAGCGGTCGAGCTCGCCCTGGATGTCCAGGGCGCCGCTCCCGACGATGCCTTTGTCACCTGCTTTGATCCCGCCGCGTTCTGGCCCGACGGCCCCGCGTCGCTTCCGCGCCCGGACTTTTACGCCATCGTTTCGTCCGCGACCCTGGCCACGGTGCTCGCCCGCAAGGCCAGCGGACGCGTCGACGGCTTTATCATCGAGGGCCCGACCGCCGGCGGCCACAACGCCCCGCCCCGCGGCCCCATGCGGCTCACATCCGATGGCGAACCCATCTACGGCGAGCGCGACGCCGCCGACCTCGACGCCTTCCGCGCCCTTGGGCTTCCGTTCTGGCTCGCCGGTTCCTACGCCCGCCCGGAGAAAGTCGCCGAGGCCCTGCGCCTGGGCGCGGCGGGCGTGCAGGTGGGCACGGCGTTCGCCTACTGCGAAGAGTCGGGCCTGGATTCCGCCATCAAGGCCCGGGTGCTCGCCATGAGCCGCGCGGGCACGGCCCACGTCTTTACCGACCCGGTCGCCTCGCCCACCGGGTTCCCGTTCAAGGTGCTGCGCATGCCCGGCACCCGCACCGACCCCAACGCCCCCGCGCGCAGCGAGCGGCTCTGCGATCTGGGCTACCTGCGCCACGCGTACAAGAAGCCCGACGGCACCATCGGCTGGCGCTGCCCCGCCGAGCCGGTCGAGGACTTCATCAAGAAGGGCGGCAAGGAAGATCAGACCCACGGCCGCATGTGCGTCTGCAACGGCCTGATGGCCAACATCGGCCTGGGCCAGCAGCGTGCCGACCACACGAGCGAACTCCCGCTGGTCACCTCCGGCGACGATGTCGCCGACGTCGCCCGCTTCCTCAAGCAAGGGCACGACACCTACGCGGCGGCGGATGTCGTGGCCTACTTGTTAGATGGTGTCGATGTGCAGGCGAAGTTTGCTCCCGTGCCGGCTGCAGCGCACTGAGCCACTCGCTGGCTTCATGAAGTAGTCACCGCCGCGTGTGCTTCCTCCCATGTGCACGCGTCTCCCGCCTTTTCTCCGCTCCTGCCGGGGAAGGGCTGGCCGCCCTTCCCCCGGCACCCCCATCCTGCTGAAGAGTCGCTGCGTTCGTGGGCGTTGGTCGTGCGTCGCGCTTGGTTCCATTTCAATTGGAAAACGCCCTCGCTGGTGGCGGGGGCGCTCCGGGTGCATTGGATATTCTCAATCACTCACGCGGCGATCGTCGCCTGCGCCTGCTCGCTCCACGGCCCGCGTTCGCCGGTGGGAGAGACCCAGCGCATCCACACGTAGTTGGTCTTGCCGCCGTCCTCGGCGACGAAGTTCATGACGTACGGCGCGTTGGTGTCGACGGCGACGAAGCGCAGCTCGCCCTCGTTGGCCGGGGGCGTGGTGCCGACCTTGTTCCAGATCTCTACGCCCAGCACGCCCGCGGGCTTGGCCTTGCGGGTGGGCGTGGCCGAGTCCACGAAGCGCAGCGTCTGCTGGAGGCGGTTGCCGCACTCGATGGAGCAGATCGGGGCGGTGGTGGGGGGGCCGATGGGGCTGGGGGTCTGCGCCACGGTGATGCCCAGCGAGGCCTTCTCGGCGTCGCTCACCACGCTGGAGGCCTGCAGCCGCCGCACCAGCGGGCGGATCGCCGCGATGTACGCCGCGCGGGCCTCGTCCTTGGTCTGCTTGGCGGCCTTGGCGGCGTTCACGGCCGCGACGTGGGCCGGGAACGCGGTGTTCCACAGGGTCTGGGCCGCGGTGATGGGCGTCATGTCCGCCGCGACCAGCCCGAGCGCGGCCAGGTTCGCGTTGGCGTAGGTCACGAAGTTGGATTGCCACGCCTGGAACGACGCATCGGGGCCGGGGATGTAATCAGCCATGTTTCTGCGCTTCCTTTCTTGGGTGGCCCGGCTCTCCGAGCCGGGTCAGCTTCACACCCGGAGAAAGACAGGTCGGCACCGCTGGATTCGTCGGCTCGCTCGTGTTGCATCGCCCCCGCTACCCGAGCCGTCAATCGGCACGCGGGGGCCACGGCGAATTGGGTCGGCCATGCCTCCTTACAACTTCATCAGAGGTCAGAAGTTTCATGGAAGAGACTCGCAACACGCGGCGGCGGACCTTATATAAGGTGTGGCCCCGCCCCTCGTTTCTACCGGGGTTGCATAGGGCCGTCGCGGTCCGTGCAAGAAAGCTGGGGGTTCTGCGGGCGCAGCGAAGCCCATGCACATGGGCTCAAAGTTCGGCCCGCCCCGGTAGGGGCGCAGGGCTGTAGCCGCGGGTAGAGCAAGGCCGCTTTGGGCCTTGCGCAACCCGTGGAACACGTCTCTCCCCTCTCTCCTCTTCTTGCCCCGGAGGGGCAAAGGATGTGCGATGCCCGGCTCCTCCTCCCCGATGCTCCTGCACAGAATCGTCATCAGCCCGCAAGCGCTGACCGGGGACTCACTCGCGCGTGGGGTTGCCTCGCTCGCTCGCGCCGCGGCCCCGTTGATTCGAATGTCGCTGATGCCGGGGAGGGCTGGCCGCCCTCCCCCGGCACCCCCACCGGCTCGGAACAGAGCGCCGCGCCTCTGAGCAGGAGTGCTACTCGTTGCACGGGCGGAATGAAGAGCATCAGCGCTGCGGTTCGCGATGGCCACCTCCAGGTGGATCAGGCGTGCGTGCCGACGTCGCGATCATTCCTCTGCTCCTCCGGGGCAGGATAAGGAAACCAACGCGCCTCCCACGGGTTGCGCTCCGCCCGGCTGCTGCCGGGCTCCGCTCCATCCGTGGCTACACGCCGACGCCCCTCCGGGGCGTTCAGAGCCGATGCAGGCCGCCCCGGAGGGGCGCAGGGGTGTAGCCACGGGTGGAGCGACGCGGCTCTGAGCGTCGCGCAACCCGTGGACAGCGTCTCCCATTCTCTCTTTCTTGTCGCCCCGGAGGGGCGAAGGATTCCCGATGCCCGGCACCTACTCCCAACTGTTGCTCCACGTCGTCTTCTCGACCAAGGCCCGAGCTTCTTGGATCACTGCCGATGTCGCCGAACGTCTGTATCCCTTCATCGGCGGAATCGTCCGGGCCGAGAAGGGCGTCTTGTACGACATCGGCGGCGTGGAAGACCACGTGCACATGTACCTGCGGTGGCGGCCCGACGGCTCTGTGTCGGATCTGATGCGAGCTGTCAAGGCGCGTTCGAGCAAGTGGATACATGAGGAGTTCCCGGCGCGGCGCGAGTTCGCGTGGCAGGAGGGATATTCGGTCTTCTCCGTCAGCAAGTCGCAGGAAGAGGCCGTGAAGAAGTACATCGCCGGGCAGGCAGAGCATCACAAGCACGAGGACTTCACATCCGAACTTCGGCGCATCCTTCGCGCGCACGGCGTTGAGTTCGACGAGAAGTACGCGTTTGATTGACCCGCGGCGCCCCCGCGAGATTCCTCTGCCCCTCCGGGGCAGGAGGATGAAAAGATCACGCTTTCCACGGGTTGCGCTCCGCCCGGCTCGCGCCGGGCTCCGCTCCACCCGTGGCTACAGCCCAGCGCCCCTCCGGGGCGAAGAAGCGATGGCTCGCGGTCGGGTTGCTTGCTTCTGCCCCGCGCAGCGGAGTGTTACGCCGCCACCGTCGCGCTCGCCGCGTTATTCCACGGCCCAATCGCTCAGCGGCGCGTCACCCAGCGCGAGAGGCAGTGCGCCCGCACCTTACCTCCCCCGCCCCGCGGCGGCTCCAGCGACAGCCCGGACCTGCCCGCGTCGACCCTCCGCGAGCAGGGCGGCAATACAGTCTCCGCCCCCGCGGCGGCACAGGCGGGGCCAGTGAGGCACGAGATGGCAAAGAAGAAGCCCGGCGTGTTCGAAGTCCCAGATGATCTCTTCGGCACGCCCCTGAAGGTGGACATCACGGACCCGGCGACCCCCGAGGAGTTCGCCCGCACCGAAGCGGCCCTGGGGGTGAAACTCCCCGCGGAGCTCCTTGCCGTGCTGCGGGTCCGCAACGGCGGCCAGATCCGTCTTTCGAGCCTCAAACTCACCCCGGAGGGACGCAAGAAGTACGGCCGCAAGCGCTACTCGTTCACGCGGTTGGCGGGCGTACACGCCACCGACGGCGACGGCCTCGCGCAGCAGACCGCAACGGCACGCGAGGAGTGGGAGTTGCCGCAGGGCTTGATTCCCCTGGGCGGCGACGGGCACACCTGGTGCTGCCTGGACTACCGCGCGTGCGGGCCCGCGGGCGAGCCGAGCGTGTCGCACATCGATCTTGAGGGAGAGCAGGAGTTCGCGCTGGCCCCGACGTTCGCGGAGTTCATCTCCAACCTTTTCCGCGACCCGGACTCGTGGGAACCCGCGCTGATCGCGCTGGACCAGGGCGCGCCGATGGGCAAGATGCTCGACGCCGCGCTTCAGGCCCTGGGGTGCACGGTCTACACGATCCCCGGGCTCGTGCCCAATCCCCGCAACCCGACCCCGCCGATCTGGCACTGGACCAAGTTCAGGGGCGCGCTCCGCGGCTCGCCGGTATGGATCCAGTACGAGCGGAACAAGCTGTACGACGCGTCGATCCAGAAGACGCCCGATCGCCCGGCCAAGCACCCGATGCTCACCGTCGCGGTCGCCGCGGCCGATGAGGAGGCGTGCCTGCGCGAACTGCTCGCGGGGCTGGGCCGGGGCGCGGTGCTGATCCACGGCATGCGGTAACCCATCCGCGCGGACGCGCCCGCGCGAGCGGACGCCGCGAGGGGCGTCGCGATCGGCCGCCGTGACCGGAGTGTGCGCCCCGCGAAATCCGGTCAGGCCGCCACCGTCGCGCTCGCCGTGTCGCTCCACGGCCCAGCGGCCCCGCCGGTGCTCACCCAGCGCGAGAGGTAGTGGGCCTGCATCCCGCCCTTGTCCGATTCAAAGCTCAGCGTCGTCTCGCCGCGTGTGACGCTGCCGATGTAGCGGTACTCGCGCGGGTCGCTGGGGGCGGGTTGGCCCGGCGCGGTGAGCGCGACGAAGACCTCGGCGCGCTGCACCCCGGCGGGTCGGCGGCGGCGGGTGGGCGTGGACTCGTCCACGAGGCGCAGTTGGTGCGTGAGCCGCCCGTTCACCTCGACGATCGCCAGCGGGCGCGAGGAGGGCGCGGGGGCGGGCGTGGGCGACGTCTCCCGCAGGGAGATGCCGATGGTGGCGCGATCGGCGTTGGTCGTCTTGGGGTACCCCTGCACGAAGTTGGTGACGGGCCGGACCTGCTGCTCCAGCGCGGCGCGGGCGGCGTCCTTGGCGGCGCGGGCCGATTCCGCCGCGGCCTGCGCGGCGACGTGCCGCGGGTAGGCCTCCTGCCACGCGACCCAGGCGTCTTTGAGCGCGGCCAGGTCGGCGGGATCGAGCCCCTGCGCATCCCACCAGATCGACACCGCGTCGTAGTAATGCGCCACCCACGCGTCGAACGTGCCGTCGGGCCGGGGGATGTAGTTGCTGTTTCCGCGGGGCATGGGGTGGGTCCAGTGTGAGGAATCCGCCGGTGCGTGGCGCTGCGCCGCCCGAGCGGCGCGCGGGTCCGCGCCCCTCCGGAGCGTGCGGACGCTCCTCCGATCGGCTCGGCGGGAACTCCGCTTGAGCCGGAGTTGCATCCAAGCGAGTTGGATGATGCTCCGGACGAGCCGGAGTGGACTCCGATTGAGCCGGAGCACGCTCCGGATGGGCCGGAGCAGAGTCCGGGCGAGCCGGACGTGAGTCCGGCGCACGCGGAGGCCCCCGGCGCGGAGCAGCAGGGCCTCCGGGGCGCGGGCGTTGCCGCTGCACCCGTAACATCCTCCCGTGCTGAAACCGTTGCTCATCTTCTGCGGCGCGGGCGTCGGGGGGCTGCTGCGCTACTGGCTGGGCGGGGTGGTGCAGCACTGGTGGGGGCCCGACTTCCCGATGGGGACGCTGGTCATCAACGTCACCGGGTGCCTGTTCATGGGCCTGCTCGCCACCCTCTGGTACGGGCCGGTGATGGTCCGCGAGGAGGTGCGCGACGCCGTGCTCATCGGCGTGCTGGGCGGGTACACCACGTTCTCATCCTTCGGCCGCGAGACCCTCGCCCTCGTGCACGACGGGCAGTGGGGGCGGGCCGGGGTGTACGTCCTGGGCAGCGTCGTGCTCAGCCTGCTGGGCGTCTGGCTCGGCTCGATGGTGGCGGCGAAACTCTACGGCACAGGTGCACCATGACCGATCCCGCTCCGCAGACCCCCCAACCTCCACACGCCACGCTTCCAGAGCACGCCCAGCGCCTGACGATCTACATCGGCGAGGCCGACCGCTGGCAGGGCCAACCCCTGTACGAGGCCATCGTCATGAAGGCCCGCGCCCTGCACCTGGCCGGTGCCACCGTGCTCCGCGGGCCCATGGGCTTTGGCGCCGACAGCCGCATCCACACCGTCAAGATCCTGCGCCTGAGCGAGGACCTGCCCATCGTCGTCGACATCGTCGACGCCCCTGAAAAGATCGCCGCGTTCGTCCCGATCCTGCGCGAGATGGTCCGCGGCGGGCTCGTCACGCTCCAGGATGTGCGCGTGGTGGTGTACGGCCCCTCGCACGCCCCCGCGTGAGCCGGGCGAGCGGTGGGGGAGGCTCGCGATGAACGCAGGGCCGGGCGAACGCGGGCTTCACGCTTCGGCCAGCCCCTCGCGGATCGCGAAGCGCATCAACTCCCCGCGCGACTCCAACCCCAGCTTGCGCAGGATCCGGTCCTGGTGCCCGTCGATGGTCTTGGCGCTGCGCGAGAGTTGGGCCGCGATCTCCATCCGCGTGAGGCCCTTGCCGATCATGCGCAGCACCTCCAGTTCGCGCTCCGAGAGCTTGGTGAGCGGGGTGGCGGGCATCTCTTCTTCGCCCGGCCGCGCGGGGGCGTGCGGTGCGCCGTGCGCGGGCGCGTGCGTGGATGTCTGGGCGGAGGATGGCGTGGGGGTGTGGGTGTGGGGGGGGTGGGTCGTGCGCGGCGTCAGGCAGCGCTCCTGCACCTTGGGCCCCATCACGAAGTGGCTGCCCGCGTGCCCTTCGCTGGTGTTGCGGGCCACCTCGTGGATCCCCGCCGCGATCGCCTTGAGGTCATCGCCCTTGGAGAAGTAGCCCTGGGCCCCGCACTTGTACGTCGCGGCGATGTACCCGTCGCGCACGTGCGCGCTCAAGAAGACGATCCGCACCCGCGGGTACATGTGCCGCAGCCGCTCGGCGGTCTCGAAGGCGTCGGGCCCGGGCATCTCGATGTCCAGCAGCACCACGTCGGGCTTGAGCCGCGCGGTCTCCTCCAGCAGGTGCTCGGCGCTGGGCAGCCAGCCCACCACGCTGATCTTGCCGTCGATCGCGAACTGGGCCTTGAGCCCCTCCACCAGCACCTCGTGATCGTCCACGCACAGCACGCGGATCCCCGCCGCGGCCTGCCCGGCGGCCGAGGATTCGGGCTTGACCTCGTTCCCGCAGCAGCAGCCGCACGGAGTCTTCCCGCCCGGGCACACGGAGTTGCGCTTGTTCTTGATCATCGGTCACCTCGTAGCACCGGCTTGTTGCCGCACCACCGCCCGCCCCACGGCGTCGCGGAGAGAAATGAAGTCGTCCGGCGCCTCGACCAGCACCGGCCGCAGCGGAGTCCACCGCTTCTGATCCTGCTCCCGCACCGGGCCCACCAGCACGAACGTCCGGCCGTTCAGCGCTGCGCCCTTGATGCCCCACCCCCCACGCGCCCCGCTCCACGCCCGCACCCGCGCCGGGGTCGCGTGCTTGGCGTCCGCGATCCAGATCGCCGCGCCCGCCCGCTCCCGCTCGCCCAGCACGCGGTACCCCGCCGCCGCGATCATCTGCCGCACCACGTTGGCCGTCCGCGGGCTGGTGAGCGAGATGACCGCCGTGCCCCCGTGGCCCCCGAGGCTCGCCGCGGCCGCCCGCTCCGCCGCCGGCAGGTACAGGTTGACCGTCGTCCCCTTGCCGGGCTTGGAATCGACCGTGACCGATCCCCCCGCGTTGTTGACCAATCGCGCCACCAGCGGCAGCCCGAGCCCGGACCCCAGCCCCCGGGGCTTGGTCGTGAAGAACATCTCAAAGGCCCGCCGCCGCACCTCGTCGGTCATCCCGGTGCCGTTGTCGCGCACGCTCAGGCAGACCATCTCACGTCCTACTCCGCCGCCGCGTCCCTTGCCCGCCATCGCGGCGCCGACACGCACCAGCCCGCTGCGCCCCTTGCCGTCCGCCGGCGGCGGGATCGCCTGCCCCGAGTTGACGATCAGGTTCAAGACCGCCTGCGTCAACTGGTGCGGGGCCATCGCTACCTCCGGCAGCGTCCGGGGGAACGACGCCGTCACCCGCACGTGCCGCGGCACGGGCTTGCTGAGCAGAGCGCCCGTCTGCGACCACCACTTCGCCAGCGCGGTGCACTCGCCCGGCCCGCCCCCGTTCTCCCGCTCCGGGTCCGCCGCCAGGAAGTGCAGCCCGTCGGCCAACTGCTGCAGGTAATCCACGCTTCGTCGCACCTGCCGCACGCACGCCCGCACCGTCGGCCTGCACGGCGGCCGCGACGCCGCCAGCGCGGCGTTCAGGTGCGCCCGCACGGGCAGAAGCACGTTGTTCATGTCGTGCCCCAGCCCCGCCGCGAGCGTGCCGATCGAAGCCATCCGGTCCGCCATCCGCATCTGCTCGTGGCTGCGACGCAGCTCCCGGGCCCTGGCCTCCACGAGCCTCTCCAGGCGGTCGCGGTGGCCCGCCAGTTCCTCCTCGATTTTCTTGCGCTGCGTGACGTCCTCCGCCACGCCCAGCAGCGTCGCGATGACCCCCTCGCCGGTCCGCTCGGGCACGATCCGGCAGTGGAACCAGGCCTCCCCGAGCTGCACGTCCACCTCGCCCGCGTCGCCCCCGGCGAACACGCCCTTGCAGACGCTCTCGAGCTGATCGCAGACGCCCGCCGGGAAGCCCAGTTCCCGACCTGTTTTGCCCACGAACTCGTGCGCCCGCAGCCCGCCCAACCGGTCCAACGCCCCGCCGATGAACAGGTGCCGCAGCGCGCGATCCAGCCTGAACACGATGTCGGGCATGTGCTCGATGATCGTCTCGTAGAACCGCTTCTGCTCCGCGAGCGCGTGCCCCAGCCGCACCCGGTCGCTGATGTCGCGGATGATCGCGACGAACTGCGGGCCCTCGGGCCGGTTCGTCTCCGCGCGCGACATGCACATCTCGATCGGGAACTCCGCCCCGTCGCGTCGCACCGCCCGCAACTCCAGCGGCCGCCCCAGCAAGGTGTTCTCGCCGGTTCTCGCGTACCGCTCGATGTACTCGTTGTGCGATGACCTGTGCGGTTCGGGAATCAGAACAGACACGTTCCGCCCCACCAGCTCAGCGGGCTGCCAGCCGAACACGCGCAGCACCGATTCGCTCACGTTCAGAATCACGCCCGTCGCGCTCACCGTGATGATCGGGTCCAGCGCCGCGGCGACGTGCCTCTGACCCCGTGCTGACATCTCCGCGGCCGTCAGTCGCTGGCTCTTAGGTTTCCACGCCTCTTGGTCCGCCGAGGTCGTCTGATCCCGGAGCGAGCCGTGCTCCGTCGTGATGCGCGTTGCGGCACACACAGTCGCATTATACGTGCTCGTCGCTCTCTTGCATAGCCACGCAAGCGTTCATTTGCTTCCCAAAAGCGAGAATTCTGCCTTGAGGTTGCGGAAGCTCGCCCCGCCCGGAGCGGCCCCGTCCGGAGTTCGGTTCGGCCCGCGATCAGGGAACTTTCCGCGTTGCACGGAGCGCGGGCTTGATCGATAATGATCTCGTTGCCGCAGTGCAGTCGCCGCCAAGGCCTCTTATTAACGGGAGCCCAACGGCAAGGAGAGTGTGTTGTGAGAGCAATGCCGTCATATGTGACGCGGACAGTGCTCCTGGTCGCCGGAATGCACGACAACGATTCCCGCGAAGAGGTCGCCCGGGCCGTCGAACGCCTCGGAGGAGTGCAGCAGGTGAACGTGAACATCTACCGAGCCCGGGCCGTCGTGCTGCACGAGCCCCCCTGCACCGTGGCGGACCTCTTGCACGCGGTGACCGAAGCGGGGTACTCCGCGGTTCACCAGGAAAGCCCCGAGTTAGCTGTCGGAGCGGATGTACCTACCGACGAATAAAGCCACACCAAGGAGACCAAGCATGCCATACCTCAAGACAGATCTGCGGGCCAGAGACATCATGAGTGTCGACTTGGTCTGCGTCTCGCCCTCGGCGACGATCCGTGACCTCGCCCGCATTTTCGAAGACCACGAGATCTCCGGCGCCCCGGTCGTTGATCAGGAAGGACGTGTGATCGGTGTTGTCACCAAGACCGATCTCATCCGCCGCTGCTCCGAAGGCACCAGCGACATCCCTCCGGCCTACCTCTTCGAAGTCCTCTCCGAGCAGGATGAAGACGAAGAAACCAGCGAAGTCATTCCCGAGCCCCTTATCTGCGTCGAGGACTTCATGACCGAGGATCCGCTCATGGTCTCGCCCGAGGTGCCCGCGGCGGCGGTCGCGAGGATGATGTACGAAAAACGTATCCACCGGGTGATCGTCGTCGATGGGGAACGCTTTCCCATCGGAATGATCACGAGTCTCGATCTCCTGGGAGCGTTTCCAAATTGACCACGCGCCGGCAGGCCCCGTCATCTCCCGGTCCGCCCAAGGACCATGCCGAACCGAAGGAGTACGTCATGACCACCGTCAAAAACCAGATCCGAATGAGCCCATCTCCCGTCCGTGGGCGTCAAACGCCCGCAGAGCCTCCGGTGACCAGAGCCATCACACCGCAACTCATCGCGGAAAGAGCATACCAGATCTTTGAATGCCGCACCCTCAGCGGAAGGCCCGGCGACTCGACCTCTGACTGGCTGCAGGCCGAACGGGAGCTCAAGGGCAGCGCACCGGATCCCTGCGCTGTGCACGAGGCCGAGATTAAACTCTTGGCCCGGGGCGAGACCCTTCTCGCGGGCGACGGGGATTGACGCCGTAGCTTCACAGTCCGCGCCGCCGGGCACAGATCGAGCTGTCGCCGCCCGCGGCCGACCCAATGAGGAGTCCGCAATGAACGAGCCGAAATGCTGGTTTGTGACGGCCGACAACCGGGCCGCCAAACTCTTCAGATGCCGCCGGACACCGGGCGGTCAACTCAACATCCACCAGGAAGACATCCTGGAAAACAGCCACGAAGATGAGCATGAACACCACCGGCCGAGTCTTCTGGGCGGTTCTGAACGTCGCGGCAGCGTGGGCAGTTCTTCGGCCGCCGCGGCCCCCCACACCGTTTCTCGCGGGCACGAGGTCGAGGAGGAAGCAGAGCGTTTCGCCCGAGAGGTCAAGACTTGGATCGGCCACGCCTGCCGCAACAAGCGACTGGACAACCTGGTTGTCTTTGCGGCCCCGCGCTTGCTCGGCCACCTGCGCGGACAAGCAGATGCCCACACGCAGTTGTATGAGGGAGAACTGGCGACCCTCTCAACGCAACAACTCGCGGCTCATCCTGCGGTACGCACCGCGTTGGAATGGGATGCACCGACAAAGAGGTGATGAGCCGTGAACCGCCTGCTCAACGTGGTCGGAGGAGTGCTGCTGGCATTCGCGCTCGATGGCTGCGGCGGTTCGTTCCTGCACTCGGCCGCCGGCACGTCGGAGGCTGTCTGGGACCCCGTGATTGTCGGTGAATGGGCCGCGGCGGGTACGACGGTCACCCGAGCCGTTGTGAGCGAGCTAAGTCCGGGCCAATACTCGGTGGTCCTCACCGTTCATCATCAAGGCGAGTTCAAGACCGCTCTCAAACTCGACCTCGTGCTCACGCAGATCGGGACCGGACGGTACGCCGACCTGTTTCTCTCACGATCCGAGCGGGACCGCCTTGTCGGACAATACGGCTTCCTGGTCGTTCCGGTGCACCAGATCATGAAAGTCTCGCATGACGAAGATGCGCTGCGGGTCTGGATGTTTGACGCCGCTTGGTTGGAACGAGCCGCGGATGCCGGCAAGTTCACGCATGATCGTGTGACTCTTGGCGGAGGAGAGGCTTCCGTTATCACGGAGTCGACGGAACAACTCCGTGAACTCATCTCGCACAAGGGCGAAGACCCGACCGCGTTCGGGCCGCCCATCGTTTTCCACCGCATGAGACAATGAGCCGGTGTCAACGTGAATGCCCAGTCGTTCGAACATGCTCGCTGCTGTACTGGACCGGCCCGGACCGGTCGATAGTGGGCCTTTGGACGTCCGCGAGATGCCCAGGCCCGTACCCCTTTCCGGCGAGGTCTTGATCCGTGTGGCCGCATGCGGGATCTGCCGCACTGACGTGCACGTGGTGGAAGGCGAACTGCCTCAGCGGCGGACTCCGCTTATTCCGGGCCACCAGGTCATCGGGATTGTGGAACAGGCCGACTCCGCTGGCACGGTCCAACCCGGTGACCGGGTGGGTGTCGCGTGGCTCCGATCCACCTGCGGCCATTGTGAATACTGCACCGGCGGAAACGAGAATCTCTGTGATTCTGCAGCATTTAACGGTTGGACCGCCGACGGCGGCTTTGCCCAGTTCATGACCGCGCCGGCGGAATTCGTCTATCCAATTCCCGACGCCTATTCAGACGTCCAGGCCGCTCCGTTGCTCTGCGCGGGCATCATCGGCTTCCGCTCGCTGCGTCTCACCGGTATTTCCGAGAGACCACGCGGATGGCGCACGGCACGATTGGGAATTTATGGCTTCGGTGCCGCCGGTCATGTTGCCCTGCAGATCGCCAATGGCCGCGGCGCGAGCGTCTACGTCTGCACCCGCGATCGCGAACGACATCAGGCTCTCGCCCGCGAACTCGGGGCCTGCTGGGTCGGCGATGCGACAGAATCGCCGCCCGAGAGGCTGAACGCCGCCATCATTTTCGCACCAGCGGGCGAGCTGGTACCGCACGCACTCGCCTCGCTCGCCAAGGGCGGCGTGCTGGTCCTGGGCGGCATTCACATGAGCCCGATCCCATCGATTCCCTACGCCTCGATGTACGGCGAACGCGTGATCCGCACCGTGACAAACAACACACGCAAAGACGGGGGCGAGTTCATGCTCGAAGCCGCGGCTCTCCCCGTACGCACCCGGGTTGAGGTATTTCCGCTGCTGGCTGTCAATAATGCACTCAGATTGCTCAAGCACGACGCGATCAAGGGAGCCGCGGTCCTGCAGATCGAGGAGGAGTGAGCGCGATGGATACCTCTCATCAACTTTCTTACGAACCCGCGACTCCGGCCGCTGAAAAGCCAAAGCCGTGGCTCATCGCTGCCTGGCCGGGAATGGGCAATGTGGCGATCATCGCGGCGACCTATCTGATCCAGCAACTCGGTATGGTGGAGGGCGCCGAACTGCAACCAGGTAATCACTTTGACGTGCTCGAGGTCGAGGTGAAAAACGGCATCGTGGCGCCCCCGCACCTCCCGGTGGGTGCGTTTCTCAGGTGGAAGAACCCCGGGCCAGGCCGCGATCTGGTCGTCTTCGTCAGCCCAGCCCAGCCCGCCGCAGGCAACTACTCGTACGCCAACGAACTGCTCGACGCCGCCCGACGCTTCGGCGTCGAACGCGTTGTGACGTTCGCCTCGCTGGCGTCGGGGCTTCATCCCGCCGAGAATCCCAAGGTCTCCGGCGTCGCCACCGATGCCAAGACCTTGTCTCAACTCCGGCTGGCGGAAGTGGAGCCCCTGTCCGACGGCCAGATCGGTGGGCTGAACGGGCTGCTCCTTGGCGTTGCCGCCGCTCGGGGAATCGAGGGCATGTGCCTGTTGGCTGAGATTCCGTTCTTCGCGATGCGAGTGCCGAACCCAAAGGCCGCCCGCGCGGCTCTGAGCGTGTTCAGCGTTCTCGCGGGTATTGATGTGAGTCTCGAAGCACTGGACAAGCACGCCGCCGTGGTCGACCGGGCTCTGATCGAAGCGATGGAGCAGATGAAGCAGGAGAACGAAGATGAGGGCGATCAGCCGGCAGAAGCGACGGAGCACATCGAACCCGCCCCGGAAGTTGAGACCGTCGATCCCTCCCATGATTCCGGCTCGCCCGGCGCCTTAAGCCCGAACGATTCCGCGCGCATCGAGGAGCTGTTCGCGCTCGCCCGCCGTGATCCTACCGAGGCAACCCGCCTCAAGAGGGAACTCGATCGCTTGGGCGTTTTCAAACAGTTCGAAGGGCGATTCCTCGATCTGTTCCGGCGTGCCGGTTGATCGACACAAGCACTCTCCAAAGGGGCCAACGCCCGGGCCGAACAAAAAAGAACTCTCGTGGCGGCCGTGTTTCAGACCACCACGAGTCGGAGTTGTTATCGTTGCGCCGGCCAATCCGATCGACTCTACGGGTGCGTCAGCGTTGCCAGTGCCTGCTTGTTGATGTTCTCGGCAAGCCGCGTGAGCCGAATATCAAATGTACGCTCTTCTTCGAGCGACTTCTCCAGCCTCGTGGCCGACTCGTCGTACCCCAGCAGCGCCGCCCAACTCCGGGCGCACCCGTAGCCCGCGATCTCGTCGTGCAGCACGTGCTGCGCCACCGATATCAGGGCCGCGTCGCGAACGTGCGGCTCCGCCTTCGTCAGATTGGCCAGCCGCAGACTGTCCTGGAACAGCCCCCGCATGCCCTTACTCTCGCTCCGAGAGATCGGCCGCGGCCACGCGTTCAGCTCCGTGAACACGCTTTCAAGGCGTGCCACGTGCTCATTCGTCCGCCGCTGCTGTTCCTCCAGCGCCGACGAAAGCTCCGGATTGGCGGCCGCTTTGACAAGCTCGGGGAGCACCTGCGCTCCATGCTTCTCCGCGGCGTACAACTCATTGAGTTCCAGCATCAACAGCTCTTTCATCGTGGTCAGCGGCATGGCTTGCTCCTAGTGGTTTGTAGACCGACATTCACGGTTCCTCGCGAACGGGAATACGCCGGAGCGGGTCGAGGACGCCGCACCGGCAAAGTTCAACCGCACGCCGCGATCGGGGCCGTCAACCGTTCACCGCGACTTTCTTGCTCGCGGGTTTGATCTCCACCTGTTTGGGCTTCGCGCCTGGCTTTTTGGCGACATGGACCGTCACGACACCATTGTCGGCCTCCGCGGTCACTTTCTCCGCGTCTACCGTCTCCGGCAACTCGATGACGCGGCGGAACGAGCCGAATCGCCTTTCGCATTGGTAGAAGTTCTCCTCCTTCTTTTCCACGGTCTCGTCCTTTCTCCCGGCCATGCTCAGCGTCGTGCCGGAGATCGTGATCTCCAGGTCCTTCGCGGCGATGCCAGGCACTTCGGCGCGGATCGTCACCTCGCTGTCCGTTTCGCTCACGTCCAGCGGTGGGATCCACCCCTCGGCTCGCAGCGCTTTGGGCTCAGTGAATCCCAGTGGTTCGTGGAAGAACCGGTCAAATGTCCGCTCTACTTCATCGCGCAGAGTCGCGAGTCCGCCGTTCATCGGATCCCGCTTTCTCCAGAGTGTGAGGCTCATGGTCATCCCTTTCTAATGTGAACTCTCCGGTTCCCGTCCGCCCGGACCGTCCGGGGGCGGTCGATCGACCATCGCTACTGATAGGGATCAACGATCGATTGGTCATCCACGCGGGTGACTCCCGGCGTAGCGAGCGCCACACGCTCCATGGCGTTCTTCTCCGCCCACGAACGCACCGTGCCGGTGATAGTCACGACGCCGTCGAGCACGCTGATACCCAGCCGCCGGACCTCGCGTTCCGTCTGACGTTCCAGGGCTTCTTCTATTTCTTTTTTGATCTGGTCCGGGCGCGCCGCACTGGGAGTCACTGTGATCCTGTTGATCACACCTCTCACTCCTGTCAGTCTCTGGATGCACCGCTCGGCGTTGAACCGCTCCACCCAGTTGGAAACGGTCCCCTCGAGTGTGACCTTGCCGTTCGAAACGGTTGATTTGATCTGTTCTTCGGCGACCATCACGTCCCACTGGAGCGCGTATCGGACCGCGGACGCGATGTCCTGATCCGTCCGCTCCCACGCCGATGGGATCTTGACCTTGATGTCATCCACCACGTCCAGCACGCCGTGAACCCGGTGCGCCGCTTCCACCGCAGCAAGTTTCTTCGCATACGCCGTGACGGTGCCCGTGATCGTCACAACTCCGTGCTTGACCTGTACGCCCACGTCCGTCTCGTCGATGGTCGCATCCCATTTGAACTCTCGCAGCACATCGGACTTGATCTGCGAGTCGGATTTGATGTCGATGGCGGTTGTCATGGCGTCTCCTTTGTGTGTGCCGGTGTCCGTTCCATGAATCGCACGCTTGTGTCTCACGCCGTCACTGTGTATTCCCGTGTTCGACTCTTTGCACATTCAGTATCGCCCAACTGCCGGCCTGCATCAACGCGGAAATTTCCGCGATTGTGCAGCCGCCCGGATCGTGACATCCTTGATCCGTGCCGAGCACCAGTTCGTCGTTCCTATCATTAACCATGCTCCTTCCCGGGCCTACCCCGGCCCGTGCCGAAAGTACGCCATTGACTTCCACGAGGGCACATTGGGTACGCATCGGCGCCCGGTGCACTGTTTTCGGCCTCGTCTGGAGCATCACAGAGTGCCTTGTCGCCATCTGGGCGGGCGAACTGTCCAACTCCGTCGCGCTCCTCGGCTTTGGAGTCAACGCATTTGTAGAGACCACCAGCGCCGCGATCATCCTTTGGCGATTGTCTTCTGAGCGCCAGGGTGCCCACGCAAGAACCGAGGTGGTCGAGCGAAGCGCGGGCAGATTCCTGGCTGGGCTCCTATTGCTGTTGGCAATCTACCTCGTGGCCGAGAGCCTGCGCCGTCTCGCCGGCTGGGGCCCAGAAGCCGGCGAGAGCCTTGCCGGCCAGATTCTCACCGGGCTCTCACTGGTGACGATGCCAGTCGTTTTTCTACTGAAGCGACGTGTCGCACGAGAAATTGGAAGTCGCGCGGTTCGCGCCGACAGCGTGCAGTCATTTACCTGTTTCTGGCTCGCCGTGACGACCTTCATCGGCCTGACCCTGAACTCGTGGCTCGGATGGGCCTGGTCGGATCCGCTGGCCGCACTGCTTCTCATCCCATTCATCCTGAAAGAGAGCCGAGCGGCCTGGAAGGGCGAAGCTTGCGGTTGCGGTGCGGGCCACGCGTGCGACTTGACCCAGGGCGCTTCGCCTCCCTGAGATGCTCCCGCATCAAATCGTGCCGTGCGGTTCTCACTTAGAGGAAATTTCCCCGTTGAGCAACCTCCATGCCGAGGCGATCCTTATAGCATGAACACGCCCGACTCCGGAACCTTCGTGATTCCATTCTCAAGGATCGGGATCGGCGACATCCCGACCGTCGGCGGAAAGAACGCCTCGCTCGGTGAGATGATCCGTGAACTAAGTCCGTTGGGCGTTCGCGTTCCGGATGGATTCGCGATCATCGCCGATGCGTTCAGACTCCACCTCCGTCAGGCCGGCATCGAAGATTGGATCTACGGCCGACTCGATGATCTCAACGTTACCGACACACGCGCCCTAGCCGAAGCCGCCGCTCACATCCGCGAGAAAATACTCTCCTCCCCGCTGCCGACTCCTGTGCGCAAGCAGATCGTCGCCGCATACGCGGAACTCTCCCGATCCAGCGGATGCCCGCTCGTCGCGTCTGACAGCCACGCCGAAAGCACCGGTTCTACGGGTGGAGTCGATGTGGCGGTTCGCTCCAGCGCCACCGCTGAAGACCTTCCCACCGCTTCCTTCGCGGGCCAGCACGAGTCTTTTCTTAATATCCGAGGTGTCGAGGCCCTGGACATCGCAGTGCGCTCGTGCATGGCGTCACTATTCACGGATCGTGCAATCGCCTATCGAGTGCAGAACAAATACGACCATCGCGCCGTCTCCCTCTCTGTCGGTGTTCAGCGAATGGTCCGCAGCGATCTCGCCTGCGCCGGCACCATGTTCACTCTTGATACCGAGACCGGCTTCCGCGGCGTGGTCATGATCGACGCCTCCTGGGGTCTCGGCGAAACAGTGGTCCAGGGCCGCGTCAGCCCCGACGAGTACTGGGTCCACAAGGCCACTGCAAAGCAGGGATTCCGATCCATCATCCGCCGCGAACTTGGCGACAAGGCGACCAAGCTTGTCTACTCCGGGGAGGGCCTGGCTGCCGCACGTAGCGTTCGCGAGGTTCCCGTCTCGTCAGCCGACCGAGCCCGCTTTGTTCTCACCGACGACGAGATCATCACGCTCGCGCGATGGGCGGTCATCGTCGAGGATCACTACTCCAAGCGGGGCGGCCCCGGCTCCGACGTGCCGATGGATTTGGAATGGGCCAAGGACGGCCGCAGCGGCGAGCTCTTCATACTCCAGGCCCGCCCGGAGACCGTTCAATCTCGGTCTGCCGTCGGCACAAAGTTCGAAGTCTTCCGCCTCAAGGGCAAGGGAAAAGCGATCCTCACCGGTAAGAGCGTCGGCAGCCGAATTGCCTGCGGCCCCGTTCGTATCGTGCGTTCGATCGCCGATCTGCCCAGATTCCTCGAAGGCGAAGTGCTTGTAGCCGCCATGACCGACCCGGACTGGGAGCCCGTGCTCCGCAAAGCCGCCGCGGTCGTTACCGATCGAGGCGGTCGTACTTGCCACGCCGCCATCGTCTCACGCGAAATGGGCCTTCCTTGTGTCGTCGGTACCGGACACGGCACCGAAGCACTGCGCGACGGCCAGATTGTCACCATCTCCTGCGCCGACGGAGATGTCGGAAAGGTCTACGAGGGTGCGATCCCATTCCAACGCGGCGAACTCGATCCGTCATCACTGCCGATCCCCCGCGTCCCTCTTATGCTCAACCTCGCTGATCCGGCCCAGGCCTTCCGTCTGTGCCAGTTACCCTCCGCGGGCGTCGGCCTGATGCGGATCGAGTTCCTGGTCACCAACCGCATCGGCGTTCACCCGATGGCTCTTGTGCATCCCGAACTTGTCCCGGACCCGGCCCAACGGGCTGAAATTCGGCGAATCGCCGCCGGCTACACCTCCCTCTCCGAGTTCTTCATCGATCGTCTCGCAGGTGGCGTGGCTCTCATAGGCGCAGCGTTCTATCCACGCCCCGTCATCGTCCGCTTCAGCGACTTCAAGACGAACGAATACGCGGGCCTTTTGGGCGGCGCCGCCTTCGAGCCCAAGGAAGAGAATCCGATGATCGGATTCCGAGGCGCGTCCCGGTACTACGACGATCGCTATCGCGAAGGATTCGCTCTCGAATGCGCCGCCATCCGGCGAGTCCGCGACCAGATGGGTCTCACAAACGTTATCGTCATGATCCCATTCTGCCGTACGCTCACCGAAGGCCGGGCCGTGCTCTCGGAGATGGAAAAGAATGGTCTGCTCCGGGGCGAACGCGGCATGCAGGTGTACGTGATGTGCGAGATTCCGAACAACGTTGTACTTGCCGAGGAGTTCAGCGACCTGTTCGACGGCTTCTCCATCGGCTCCAACGATCTCACTCAACTCGCCCTCGGCGTCGACCGCGATTCCAGCCTCCTCACGCATATTTTCGATGAGCGCGACCCGGGCGTCAAGAGGCTCATTGAACTAGTGATCACCAAAGCCCACGCCAAAGGCCGAAAAGTCGGCATCTGTGGCGAGGCGCCAAGCAACTACCCCGAGTTCGCTCAGTGGCTGGCCACCGTCGGCATCGACTCCATGTCGTTGAACCCGGATTCGCTCCCCGGCGTGGCCAGAGTTCTCGCCAAAGACATCGAGGCCGATTCGCCTCAAAGCAAGAGCCCGCGTGCCCGGGACTCCGCACCGAGCGACATGGCAATCGAAGACCTGAGCGAGGCCAAACCTCTGGCCCAGGGAATTGCGAGGTTATGAAGAAAACCCCCTTCCACACCCGGGGCTATGCTGAATTGCCTCGACAACCTTGGAGCCGGCCTGACGCCGGCCGACATCGCGGGATAATCCCCGCAGGAGGTTCGCGATGGACCGTCTCAACAAGATCTTGGTCGGAATCGAGTTCTCTCCCTGCTCCGCGGCGGCGTTGCAACAGGCTGTCCGTATCGGTGGATGGATGGCCGAGGGCAAAAGCCAGATCACCGTGATCCACGTCGTGCCCATCCCGGTGTACCCGATCTCCGGCAACTCATTCCTTCCGGTAGAACTGCCGCCGGTCGATATCCTCCTGCAGGCCGCCCGCGAACAGTGGGCCGCTTGGCCCCCGGCCAAAGAGGCCGGAGCGAATGTGAAGTTTGAAGCAATCCTCGGCAGCCCTCGGATGGAGCTTCTCGATCGCGCACTGCACGACGGAATCGATCTGCTCGTCCTAGGTGCTCACGGTGAAGCCCACGGTCAACGCGGCGTTGGACCCGTGGCATCGGCGTGCGTGCAACGTGCAGTCGCCAAAGTGCTGGTTGTGCGCGAGGGTCAGTCCGATCGCTTTCGGTCCGTCGTCGCCTGCGTGGACTTCTCGGAGACATCGCGGCTCGCGCTCGAGCAGGCCATCCGTGTCGCCGCGCAGGACAACGCCGCTCTCCACATTCTCCACGTATTCGACGACCCGTGGCGAGGAGTTGGTCCGCCGCCGGACCTCAAATCCCACATGCCGGATTTCCTGGAACGATACGAGGAAGCAGTGGAGAAGCACCTGCGTAACTTCTGCGAACCACTGGCTCACGAAATGGTCGCCCTCAAGGCTCAGTTTCACGCGCTCCGCTTCGAAGGCCACGGCAAAGGCATCTTGGACTTTGTCCAGCGTGAACGTTGCGACCTCGCCGTTCTGGGCACTCGCGCCAAGTGGAATCTGCGAGACTTTCTGATGGGCTCCACGGCCGAGCGGGTGGTTCGTGAGGCCCCGTGTTCCATTCTTGCAGTCAAGCCCGCGGGCACCCCCACGCCGTGAATGGTGCCGGCATTTTGGCCCAATGAAAACTCCCGCGGCGCTCGCCGCGGGAGTTTGTCCAAGTTTCGTTTCTAGGTCGTTCCGATGACCGACCGGGAGCTCAATACCCCGGACGTTACTTGATCGAGAGCATCGCGCGGTAGGTGGGCAACGTCCACAAGTCCGCCGCGATTTCCGCCTCGATCGCGTCTGCGGAGTCACGCAACGCGTTCATCGCCGGGCGAACGTGGTCGCGGCAGTGTTCCGCGTGCTTGTGCACGTCCGACCCGTGATCGGCCTCGAGAGTCTCCTCGAGCGTCTTGATCGCATTCCGAAGGTTGTGGATCCGCATCAGGAACTCGTCGAGCGCTGCCCGCGTCTCGGCCGCGTCGCTGTTGGCCGTCTCGGTCGCCGCCACTGCGTTGGCCAGTTCAGTCTGCTGACGCAGAGAAGCGGGCAGGATCTGCGTCTTGGCCATGACGATCGCGGTCTCGGCTTCGATCAGCACCTGCTTGATGTACTTCTCGATGAAGATGTGTTCGCGGCTTTCCAGTTCCTGCTTGGTCAGAACGCGGTACTTCTTGAACATGTCCACGTTCTTCTTGTCGCTGATCACCGAGAGCGCCGCCACCGACTCGCGGAAGTTCGGAAGCCCGCGCTTCGCCGCCTCCTCGTGCCACTCCTTCGTGTAGCCGTCGCCGTCGAACAGCACTCGCTTGTGCTTCTTGATGATGTCCTGCAGTACGCCCCGCACCACGCTCTGCAGCTTGGCTTCGCTCGACCTTGGCCCGAGTTCGTTCTCGATCCTCGTCGCCACGTAATCAAGGCTCTCCGCCACGATCGTGTTGAGCACCGAGGCGGGCCAACCCACCGACGCCGACGAGCCCACCGCGCGGAACTCGAACTTGTTCCCCGTGAACGCGAACGGGCTGGTGCGGTTGCGGTCGCCCGTGTGCCTCGGGATATGCGGAAGAGTCCGGGCGCCCAAGTCCAGCTTGCCGCCCTTGATCGTGCTCTTGGCGTGACCCTTCTCCAACTGCTCCACGATGTCGGTGAGCATGTCACCCAGGTAGATCGACATGATCGCCGGCGGAGCCTCGTTCGCACCCAACCGGTGGTCATTCGCCGCCGACGCCACGGACGCTCGTAGCACGTCCGCGTGCATGTCCACGGCGCGGATCACGGCGCACAGCACTGTCAGGAACAGCATGTTCGTGTGGGTTTCGTCCCGCGGGTCCAGCAGGTTGACGCCCGTGTTCGTCGACATCGACCAGTTCAGGTGCTTGCCGCTGCCGTTGATGCCCTTGAACGGCTTCTCATGCAGGATGCACGCCAGCCCGTGCCGAGCAGCGACGCGACGCAGCGCCTCCATCACCAGCATCTGGTGGTCGCACGCCACGTTCGCCGTTTCGTACGTCGGCGCCAACTCAAACTGGCCGGGCGCCACCTCGTTGTGCCGCGTCTTGAGCGGCACGCCCAGGCGGTACAACTCTCGCTCACAGTCGGACATGAAGTTGATCACCCGTGTCGGGATCGAGCCGAAGTAGTGGTCCTCCAACTGCTGGCCCTTCGGGGGCTTGGCCCCGAACAACGAACGGTCGCACGCCAGCAGGTCCTCACGGGCGAAGTAGAAGTTCCGGTCGATCAGGAAGTACTCCTGCTCACAACCCAGGGTTGCCATCACGCGGCTCACGCCCGCGTCGGCGCCGAAGATCTTCAGAATCCGCATCGCCTGCTCACTCAGCGCGTCCATCGAACGCAGCAGCGGGGTCTTGGTGTCCAGCGCCACGCCGGTCCAGGACACGAACGCCGTCGGGATGCACAGCGTGGCCGTTCCGCCGTTTCGGTTCACGAACACCGGGCTCGTGCAGTCCCACGCGGTATACCCGCGTGCCTCGAACGTCGCGCGTAGGCCGCCGCTGGGGAATGAACTCGCGTCCGGTTCGCCCTGCACCAGCGCGGAGCCGGAGAACTCGGTCAGCGCGCCGCCGTGGCCGTCGGGAGAGATGAATGAATCGTGCTTCTCCGCGGTCGAGCCCGTCAAAGGCTGGAACCAGTGGGTGTAATGGGTGACGCCCCGCTCCAGGGCCCACTCCTTGATCGCGGACGCCACGATATCCGCCAGGGCAGCGTCAATCGGCTCGGCGTACAGGATCGTCTGCTGCAACTTCTTGAACACGTCCTTGGGCAACCGTTGCTGCATCACCCGTTCGCTGAAGACGTCGGCGCCGAAGATCACTTCGGCGCGTTCGGCGTGCGAAGCGGACTGCGCGGCGTGGCTATCCATGCGGTGCGCGTGCTGCGCGTGCGTATGGGCTTTGCCGTTGGTCGTGATGCTCATGGATTCTCTCTTGAGGCAAGGGAATGACGTGCAATGCTCGACACCGCCGGCAACGCGCCGGGAGCCGGGACTGCATAAAGAGCGGACGGGTCTCCGAAATGTAGGGCGCGCGAAATCGCCCGTGGTGATTTCGCCGCCGATTCCCCTTCAGTTGCCCCCACGGGAGTGAATTACCTGTCGGTTTCACCCCAATCCCGTTGCGAGTTCCCTTGTAAACGTTTCAGCCTCCGCCACAGGCTCTCGCCCCTCCTTCGCCGCCGCGGTCATCCGCCGCACCAGCGCGCTCCCGACGATCGCCGCGTCCGCGTGCTCGACCACCGCCCGAACGTGTTGCGGTGTCGAAATCCCGAATCCGACCGCGATCGGCAGGTCTGTGAGCTGCCGCAAACGTTGCACCGCCGGCCCGATCTGAGGCGTCGAACTTTGCTCGCCTGTAATCCCGGTCCTGGCCAGTAGGTAGATGAACCCCGTGCACGCCTTGGCAATCTGCTCGACTCTGCGCGGCGGGGTTGTGGGCGCGATCAGGTGTGTGTACGCAAGATCGGCCCCCGCCGCGGCCTTCATCAGACCCTCCGACTCCTCCAGCGGCGCATCCGGCACGATGAGCCCATCGATCCCAGCCGCCTTCGCCGCCGCGGCGAACCTCTCCGGGCCCCCGCGACGATAGATAATCGAAACGGTCACCATCGCCACAATTCCCACCTGCGTGTTCGGCCGCGCCTGAGCAACGTCCTCGAACACCGATGCCGGTGTCACTCCCCGGGCGATCGCGTCGTGCATCGCCGCGGCGATGATGGGGCCGTCCGCGATCGGATCCGAGAACGGGATTCCAACTTCCACGATTGACGCTCCGGCCCGCTCAAGGGCCGGCAATAGCGCTGCGGTACTCCCGGGCGCCGGGTGACCGCCACAGATGAAGGGCATCAATGCCTTGCGGTTTTGGGTGCGAAGCGAAGCGAAAATGGAAGCGAGCGCTGGCATGGCATGAATGTAGGGGAGTGAAACTCGGCGGCGGGCCGAGGCCGGGCCACACGAGAATCTCGATGATTTGGGTATTCGATGTAACCGTTTCCTGCCCTCGGAACGAGCGACAACCTACACTCCCGTCAACACCACAAGGAAACCACCATGGCAGCCCCAACGATCTCAAAAGAGCAAGCGGAAGCGATCTACAGCAAGGGACTTGAAGGCATCATCGCCGGCGAAACGTCGATCTGTTCCATCGAACAGGGCGGCCTCTACTACCGGGGTTACGAGATCCACGACCTCTCCAAGAACGCCACGTTCGAGGAAGTCGCATTCGTTCTCCTTGAAGGTCATAAACCGTCCGCCGCAGAACTCTCGCGTTTCAAGGGTGAGCTCGTCGCCGAGCGGGCCATCCCCGCTTCCGTGATCCAGTTCTTGCGAGAGGTCGGCCCCGCGCTCAAACGCGGCACCGCCGTCCCCATGGATGTCTGTCGCACCGCCGTCGGTCTCCTGGGCCACCTCGATCCCGATTGTCAGGACAACTCCGGCCCCGCCAACCTCCGCAAGGCCAAGCGACTGCTCGCCAAGTGCCCCAGCATCATCGGTCACATGCAGAGCGTGATCGACGGCCGCGAACTTGTTGAGCCCGAACGCGGCGGAGATCCGACCCTCTCTCACGCCGCCAACCTCTTGTACCTCATGACCGGCAAGAAGCCCAGCCCCGAGTTCGCCCGGTGCATGGACGTCTCGCTGATCCTGTACGCCGAGCATGATTTTAACGCCAGCACCTTCACCTGCCGCGTCATCGCCGGCACACTCTCTGACATGCACGGGGCAGTCTGCGGCGGCATCGCCGCGTTGAAGGGCCCGCTCCACGGCGGGGCCAACGAGGCCGCCATGGAAATGCTCAAACGCATCGACGCTCACATCAAGAAGGGCGGCACTGTCGAGTCGTACATGCAGAACGCCTTCGAGACGAAAGAAAAGCTCATGGGCTTCGGTCACCGCGTCTACAAGAACGGCGACCACCGCGCCCCCATTCTGGGCGCTCTGGGCCGCGAAATCGCCCGCAAGCAGGGCCCTGACTCCCTGAAGTGGTTCGAGATCGGTGACAAGGTCCAGAAGATCATGCTCGAGCAGAAGAAGATCCATCCCAACGTCGACTTCCCCTGCGGCATGACGTATTTCGTGATGGGCATCCCGGTCCCGCAGTACACCCCCATCTTCGTCGCCTCCCGCCTGAGCGGCTGGTGCGCTCACATTATCGAGCAGCACGCCAACAACCGCATCATCCGTCCCCTGAGCAAATACACGGGCGAACCCGTCCGTTCGTGGAACGGCTGAAAGCAGCCGCCTGAAACCGGCCCGCTCCATCCACCAACAAATGGCGAGTTGACCCACAACCCCCGACCGAAACGCCGGGGGTTGTGTCTTTCCGCCTCGCCAGCCTTCCCGGACCCTCACGATGCCCATCCGCCTGATCTGCGACAAGTGTGACAAGGCCTTTGAGACCGACAGCCCCGCCGGCAGCAAGGTCACGTGCCCCGCCTGCGGCGACATTAACATCGTTCGTGAAGCCCCCGTCGCGTCCGGCAAGACGGATCGTGCCGCCGCCGCCGGTTATCCTCCTGACTTCGGCCCGGAAGCCGAAGTGATCCGCGTTCGTCCAGCCATGCTCCGCGCCAGGCCCATGAGCTTTCTAGGCCTCTGGGCGCTCTTCCTCGCCTCGGCGGTGGGGGCTTTCCTCCTCCTTGCTATGCCCCCCGCGGCTATCGGATGCGCCGCAATCGCCCTGATCTGCCTCATCGCCCTCCTGGTCTGGAAGATCCGGACCATGCACGACCGCCTTCGCATCACGACCCGCCGCATCGTGGACCGCACCGGTCTCCTCAGCAAGAACACCAGCGAAATCCTCATCAAGGACATCCGCCATGTCGCCATCCGCCAGACATTCTGGCAGCGAGTCTGGGGCGTCGGTGAACTGGCCATCTCGAGCGCTGCCGACGATGGTGTGGAAATCTTCATGCGAGACGTGCCCAAGCCGGACGACGTCAAACGCGTAATCGATCTCTATCGCTGACCGCGCCAACTCCCGTCGCTCTCCCCAAGGGAAGTACCGGACCACAAACGGGCCTCAACCAGCCCGAAAGCCGCCCGCAACCACCCGGAAAGACGCCCATATACCCTTGCGGTAGCGTCGAAAGCGCTGCACTCAGCAGCGAGTGGTCCCGGCATTCTGGCCGGACTAAAACGGGAAAGCTATGAAGACTCTGAACTGGGGCGTGTGGACTGTGGCGTCTGTGGCCGTCGGATTCTCCGGCGTGTCAATCGCCTCCGAAGCACTGGTGAGACCCATCGTGCTGGTCGGTGATCCGGCGCCGTCTATTCCCGGCGTGAGATTCGCGGCGGTCAGCGACCCGCGGATCAACAGTTCAGGCCACGTTGTCTTCTGGGCCCGTCTCACCGGCGCCGGGGTGACGCTGCTCGACGATGTCGCGATCTGGACGAATCGAAACGGCGCCTTCTCTCCGGTCATTCGCAAGCAGCAGATCATCCCGGATCGCACCGGCAACATCACAGGCATCCCGACCGCATCGTTCAACGATTCCGATCTGATCACGCTCGCGGCGAGCTTCGCCGACGGAACCCCAACGACCACAAGCCTCATCGCTCTCACCGAGGAACCTCAGAACGCATTCACGATTCTGCTGAAGGAGCTGCAAAATAATACCTTCACGGCTCCTGCTCTGGTGCCGTTGGCAGATACCGGCGAAACAGTGCTTTGGAACACCGCGTCGCGGAGCAACTCGATCACCTTCTCGCGGGACCACACACGCGATATCACCAGCGCCACGCTCGCACCCGAGGCGGGCAGCGCCGACATCCCCGCCGACGCTACCTTTCGTCAGATCTCGCCTCCAACATTTGGCGGAGCGGCGGTCGCCTTCCGCGCCGCGATCGGTAACTCTGCCACAACCGCCGTTTGGAAGTACGGTGTCTTTAGTGATCGCTCGGGCCAGGCGGCCATCGTGGCGCTCGCCGGCCGCCAGGTGCCCGGCGGGCCCGCCGGGCAGTTCTACCGGGAGTTCTCCAGCACCCCGACCATCAACGCTCCCGGAGACGTAGCCTTTTGGGCGCGGCTTGAAGGGGCGGGTGCGCCCGCGGGCGAGGACATCGCAATCCTGGTGAGCGCCGCCGATTCTCCCAACATCCGCCAGATCGCGAAGGTTGGCCAGCCCGCCCCCGGCACGACGCTCGCCGCCTTTGCCGCGTTTAACCGCCGCGTCGCCCTGTCGGACAGTGGCCGCGTGGTCTTCGGAGCCTCGCTCTTCGGCGGCGGTGCCTCCGCAGGCAACAACTCCGGCCTTTGGCTCTCGGATGCCGACGTTCCGCTCAAGCTGCTCGCTCGTGAAGGCGCCGCGGCCCCCGGGGCCGCCGGCGCATACTTCGCTGCCTTTTTCGATCCACGCGTCGGAGCCGACGACCAAATCGCCTTCCTCGCAACGCTTACTGGCCCCGGGGTGAGCGCGGCGTCCGCCACTGCCCTCTTCGCGACCGATCTTTCCGGCGTCGTCCGCATGATTATCCGCGAAGGAGATTCCATCGCCGTCAACGAGTCCGGCCCGCCGCGCATCGTCCGTCAGATAGTTTTCGATCACGAGGACGGCCACGGGGGTTCATCGCAGATGTCCAACGGTGTCATAGTCTTCAAACTCGGATTCACGGACAACTCGAGCGGAATATTCTCTGCCACCATCCCGTGCTTCGGAGATTTCAATCGCGACGGCGCAGTGGACGGCACCGACCTCACCGAGTACTACAACGCCTGGCTCATGGGCGACTCCTCCGCGGACGCGAATGTTGACGGCGGTGTGGACGGTGCCGACCTGGAAGCCTTCTTCGGCCGCTGGTCCGCCGGCGTTTGTTGACCAAAAATGCACGGATCTCCCTCGCCTGCCTCCCGGTGCGTGTCTATCTTGGAGCAACTGTTCCAGCACACCCGGGGAGACGTTCCATGTTCGGATCGGTTTCGCTCGAAGTCCTCATCGGACTCGTCACCTTCTTCTTCCTCTTAAGCACCATCTCCTCCGCGACATCGGAGCTTTGGTTCGCCTTCTGGAAGACTCGCGCCCGTCTGCTCGAACAGGCGTTGATGCACCTCTCCGACAAGCTCAAGGGAGCGGGCACCAAAGCGTTCGATGTGGACGCGCTCCTCGAATCTGTCAAGCCTTCGGGAGATCGCAAGCCCTCGTACATACCGCCGAAGGTGTTCATGGCTCAGGTCATCTCCGACACGTTTAACATCATCGCCCAGCCGACGAACGTGAATGGCCCGACCACCGTGGCGCCCGACGCGCAGGCTCCCGATGTCATTAAGTGCATGTGGAAAGCCGCGGACCAGAATCTCGAGGAGTTCAAGATCCTGCTGGAGGAGTGGTTCAACGTCGGCATGAGCGACGCCGGAGAGATTTTCAAACGCAAGGCGCATTGGGTGCTCGGAGCCGTCGGCCTCGCGATCGCGGTCGCTCTCAACGGCGATGCCTTCATGGTCGCCCGCGCCCTGATGGTGGAGCCCGCGACACGCGCGAAACTACTGACACTTTCGCAACAACTTGGAACCGCGACGCCAACCCCCGTCAAGGCTGCTCAACCCGCGGCGGCTGCACCCACCGCTACGCCTCCAACGACGCTCCCCGAACTCGCCGGCGAAATCGCGGCAATGCGCAACGAACTCTCCACCCTGGCCGATCTCACGCGCAAGTCATCCTCGGGTGCTCTGACCGCCGCGGACTTCTCGACACTCGCCGCGGCGGGGAGCGGCCAGCAACTCACTCAGGATCAGCAAGCCGCCGCTCGCGAAAGTGCTCTCAAGGCTCTCTGGAGCAGCGGCCTTCCGCTGGGTTGGAGCGACCAGAGGGGCGCGATCAACGCTTGGCCCTGGCTTGCCGGTTCCGGTTGGGAGATCTTCAGGGCGTTTTGTCTCAAAATCGTGGGACTCCTCGCGACCGCCATGGCCGTTTCCTTCGGTGCTCCCTTCTGGTTCGATCTGCTCGCCAAGTTCACGAATCCCCGGCTTGCCGGTCCAAAGCCCGATTGATGCCGGATCGATGTTGCCGAGGCATTGTTCGGTCGCAAAAAGTAAACCGCCCGCGGCGTTACGCCGCGGGCGAGTTTTATGAATCGACCGACGAACTTACTGATCGTGCCCGGCCTGCGCCGGCATTGAGTGGCCCGCGTCGCGCAGCGTCTTCTCCCGCTTCGCGATGTCCAGGTCGTGTTCCACCATCATCTTGGCCAGTTGCTCCACCGACGTGGTCGGCACCCAGCCCAGCTTCTGCTTCGCCTTGGTTGGGTCACCCAGCAGAAGATCGACCTCCGCCGGACGCAGGTACCGCTGGTCGAACGACACGTGCTCCTTGAAATCAAGGCCGACGCACGCGAACGCCATCTCCGCAAACTCGCGCACGGTAATCGTGCGCCCCGTGGCGATCACGTAGTCATCAGGCTTGTCCTGCTGGAGCATCATCCACATCATCTTCACGTAGTCGCCCGCATAGCCCCAGTCTCGCTTGCTGTCCAGATTGCCCAGGAACACCTTGTTCTGCAAGCCCATCTTGATACGGCCCACAGCGCGGGTGATCTTGCGGGTCACGAACGTCTCGCCGCGGCGGGGAGATTCATGGTTGAACAGAATGCCGCACGATGCGTGCAGCCCGTACGACTCGCGGTAGTTCACCGTCGCCCAGTGCGCCATGAGCTTGGCGCACGCGTAGGGCGAACGCGGATAGAACGGCGTCGTTTCTTTCTGCGGCGTCTCGATCACCTTGCCGTACTGTTCCGAGGAGCTCGCCTGGTAGTACCGCACCTGCCGGCCGGACTGCTGCTGGTAGTCACGCACGGCTTCAAGCAGCCGCAACGCACCCATCGCGACCGTGTCGGCGGTGTAGATCGGCATGTCGAACGACACACGCACATGGCTCTGGGCGCCCAGGTTGTATACCTCGTGCGGCTCCACCTCGCGCATCAGTTTGCTGAGGCTGTTCGCATCGCACAGGTCGCCATAGTGCAGCTTCAGCTTGCCGGCCTTCACGTGCGGGTCGAGGTAGATGTGGTCAATTCGGCCCGTGTTGAAGGACGAGGAGCGGCGGATGATGCCGTGGACCTCGTAGCCCTTCTCGATCAGGAACTCGGCAAGATAAGAGCCGTCCTGACCGGTGATTCCCGTGATGAGTGCGCGACGGTTGATGGTGGTCATGGTCGAGATTCTCTGAGCCGCGGCGTGCACCGCCGCGGTAGGGGATGTGTCCCATACGAAGTGCTGACTGTCCGGGTTCTCGGGCAATGTTCCGAAGACCGGGGTGCAACAGTAGATGAGTGTCGGCTCGCGTGCGGGGGCGGGTGAGCGGGAGATGCGTCAGGAGCGGAATTCCCCCATTCAGCCTTCAGCACCCCCGCTTCGGCCCCGCGGGGGACACGTGGGGTCATTCGGTCAAAAGCCCGCCGCGGCCCTCCACGATCCGGCGAGCGTGCTCGGCCGCCTGTTCCAGGGCGGAATCGCTCACGCCGCAGCAGTAGCCCGCCTCGCGAACAGCCCGGACCAAGAGCCCCGTGGCGATGTTCCCCGGCGCACGCCTCCCAGGCGTGCTAGCGTACGGGCAGCCGCCAAGTCCCGCCACCGATCCATCGAAAGATCGGATGCCGGCGTCGAGAGCCGCGCGGATGCACGCCGGGGCGTTGCCGAACGTGTCGTGCAGGTGCAGCGTGGTCGCCAGTCGACCCGCCGGAGCGGCCCGAATGACCTCGGTAATGTTCGACGGTGTCCCCGCCCCGATCGTGTCACCCAGGTCGAGCTCGTCAACGCCGATCTGCAGCAGATTGTCCGCCACCCGCCTAACCGCATCGGGCGCGATCGCGCCTTCGAAGGGGCACGCCACGATGCACGAGATGTAACCGCGGACTAACAGCCCCGAGCCGTGCGCCAACCGAACAACCGGCACGAATCTTTCGATGGCCTGCGCGATGGTGGCGTTCGTGTTCCGCATCGAGAACGTCTCACTCGCCGCCGTGAAGACGCTCACCTTGCCGATCAACGCGCGCCCGGCGGCTTGATTCACTTCCAGCGCAGACGCCAAGCCCCTTTCGTTCGGTACAAGCGCGGAGAGCATCGGAGCGCTCGGTGGAAGGTTCCGGAGCTGCTCGAACACGGCCGCGGCGTCCCCCAGTTGCGGAACCCATTTGGGACTCACAAAGCTCGAAACTTCAATCTCGTCCACGCCGCTCATCGCCAGAAGTTGCACCAGCCGAACTTTGTCCGCGGTGCTGATCACTCCCGGTTCGTTCTGGAGTCCGTCGCGCGGAGAGACGTCGGTGATTCTGGTGTATTCGGGCATGGTCTTGCAGGTGGAAACTACGGGCAGTTGCTCGTGACGCCAGTGTAACGCGTGAAAACGGTGCGATACTGTCACCTCAGCTCACGTGAACTACGCATTGTTGGTAAGGCCGCGCAATTGCGCCGCGGCCGGGCACTACTGTGAATTACCCATGTGGGATACCAACTCCAAGATACTCCGTAACGTCCATCCCGAAAAGCTCCCTGTCCAGTTACGTGAACGCTGGTCCCTTCGAGCCGCCACTTGGGAAGAATACTCCGAAGATGAGCGTCGGCGCTGGCGAGAATGGTTCGACTGGGCCGTCGCAGAGGGAGGCGAACTGTGGGATGCGTCGATCGCCGCGGCCAGGCTGAGCGGCGCGTTCCTCCGTGGCGTGAAGCTCACCAAGGCCAAGCTGGCAGGCGCAGTTCTGGAACGCTCTAATTTCTCAGCCGCAGACCTGACGCAGGCGGACCTCTCCCGGACAGACCTCACCTCGGTGTGGCTCGAACACGCGATCCTCAACCGCACAAAGCTGATCGAATCCGATCTCTCCAACGCGCGACTCGACCACGCGGACTTCACCAACGCAGACCTCACCGGAGCGACTATCCATCAGACGGACTTGACCCGCGTGGATTTCAAGGACGCGAAGCTCTTCGGCACACGGATCACGGAGCCGACTTGGTGGTTTGCCTTGCCGCGGATCACCCTCAGCGGCGAGGTTATCTTTGCCCACGACCTTCCTGAACACCCGATTCAGGACGCCCTCGGCTTGCCCCCTGTGCTCCGCCGCCAAGTCGCGGACCTGCAATACCTCAGGGAGATGTGGCGCCGGGCCACGCCAATCGGTCGCGTGTTAATTTGGCTCTGGGGGCTCTCCTGCCGATTCGGGCAGAGCCTCGGACGCTGGGCGTTGGTGTCCGCGGTGGTGGCGGTGGTATTCGCTGTCCTCTTCATGGGCGTGCCGATGAACATGACCTCACACCATCTTGATCACGGCCAGGCATTCGCCGTAATCGGGAGGCCTGATTTCGGTCGCGCGCTCTGGTTCAGCATCTCGACGCTGATGACGCTGGGAATCGGCGACGAGGTTCCGATCGACGGGCTAGGTCGGTTTATCGCGGGAACAGAAGTCGCGCTTGGCTACCTGATGCTCGGGGGACTCCTCTCCATCTTCGCCAACAAGTTCGCGCGGCTGTCCTGACACTTCTACCGCGCCAACGCATGTCGGGCGTGAATAATGATCCCTGCCGCGACCACCGCCGCGGTTTCGATCCGCATGACGTGCCTGCCGAAGCTGGCGCAGTGCGTGCCTTTGTCGCGGGCCATAGCGATCTCGCTGGTGGTCCACCCGCCCTCCGGGCCGATTTACAACGCAATGTCTTGCGATCCTTCATCGACGTACGGAGCACCCCCCGCGTCCGCGATGATCGTCCTGGGTGCCGCGATGAGCGCCTCATCCAGCGTCGCGGTTGGCCCGATCTCCATCAGAGTCGCTCTGGAGCACTGCTTCAGACTCTCCGCGGCGATGCGTTCGAGCCGCTCTGCCTTGAAGACGAGCGAATCACCCTGGGCCCTCTGGGAAGCGAGCGGCCTCCAGGCCGCGGCCCCCGTCTGGCTCAGCCCGTCGATCATCTCACTGAGGCGGTCACCCTTCGGTGGCGCCGCGAAGACGGTGAGACGCGGCAGGATCGGCGTGGGCCGGTTCACGGCCTCGACCGCGACCTCCACTTCCCAACCGTCCCGGCCTCTCTTGCGAGTTTCGGTGATGCACGCCTCCGCGAGCAATCCCTTGCCGTCCGACAACAAAACGTGATCTCCGGCCACCAATCGCCGAACACGGACGGCGTGGTGTGCTTCGTCATCGCGGATCACCAGACGCGAATCGGCTGAGAAGGCGGCCTGAGGGAGGTAGATGATGTGTCGGCTCATGTGGGAGATTATCTGCCGCCCCGGTGGGGGAGGAGCGAGGCCTTGATTGCCCCCGGATTCGTGCCGATGAACCCGATGAAGCTGCGCGTGCGGAGTGCGCGTGCCGCGCGTCAAATGTCAGACCCCGCCACCGACAATCCCGCTCCCGCTCCTTCGGTTGCTACCGGCGACGACACCGTCGCGCAGATCGACGCGGTATTGGGAGAGATTCAGGCCACCGCGGAGCAGATGACGCAGAACGCGACGCAGGCATTAGCCGCGACGGATGAGTCGGCTCTGCAGCAGATCGCCGATGCTGTTCCCGCCGGATCGGCCGCCCCGCCCCCGACGGGGGGACCAGTCACCGATAACGGAAACGAAACCGAAAACCTCGATGCGCAGCTCGAACGACTGACCGCCGGATTGCTAGAGGAAGAGGCCAAAGCCGCCCCGGCCTCGGCTCCTGCCTCAGTTCCTGCCCCGGCGCCGGAGCCCGCGCCCGTCGTGCCGCCTGCGGCGGTAACTTCGCGCGAGACGCTTGCGGCTGCATCCACAGCCGCGGCGTCGGAGCCCACGATAGCAACTCCCAGGCCAACCACAGTCGTCGCGAGCTCGCCGCCCGCACCGGCTCCGCAACCCAAGCCTCGACGTGAACTGTTGAAGCCGGTCGTCGATGGTCTCAAACGCACGTGGCCTGTCTTCAACGTACTGGTCCTGAAGTCCCTCGCCCCACTTTCGCGTCCCCTCCTTTCCGGCGGGAAAGCCGTTCGGATTGGTGTGAGCCTTCTGGCGGTTCAATCAATGGTGCTCGCCGCCGGCGCCTGGGCCTATCTGGCCTTCGCTAGGCCGACATCGCCGGTTTCGACCGCGGAGCATGGATTCGACTTTGGTAAGGACGGCTTGCCTCAGCCCCCAACACCCGGGGATCACGAAGCCCAGACGGCAAACGCACCCGCCGCCGAAGGCCATGGGGAAGCGAAAGAGGGTGAGCACGCAACCGCCAAACCGACCAAGAAAAAGGCGCCGTCCAAGTCAACTAAAAAGCCCCCGGCGAAGAAACCCGCGGCCGAGGAGCACGGCGGGGGAGAACACTAAGAAAACATGAGAAGGCCCCGCGCGAACCGCGCGGGGCCTTCAAGTGCTGGGAAAGGGTCAGCGGGTCCGGACCATCAGAAGCAGCCGCCGGATTCCCACTTGTCGAAGAAGTACTGAACGTCGCTGCCGTCCACGCCACCGTCGCAGTTCACGTCGGCGTTGGGGCTGCCCATGGTCCAGTCTGCAAAGAACGCCTGCGGGTCTGAGCCATCGATACCGCCGTCGAGGTTATAGTCGGCCGGGCAGCGTGAGGTGAAGTTGATGTTGAGGATGCCGCTGCCGCGGGACGTAGCCGAGAATCCGCCGACGCGGATCAGGTAGGTGCGGCCCGCGGTCGCGTCGAACTCGACACGCGAACGGGTCCCCGAGCAATCGTCGTCGCTGCAACCGATCAGGTGGGCGGAGTCGGCGCGAATGCAGCTGTCGGTGTCGTACACGGCGAGGGTGGTGTCAAAGTCCGTGGCCGCGTCACAAGTGTCCACGACCGCGGTGCCATTGCAGCCCGAATCGAAGAGGTACCAGAGATCGTTGTGTACGTTGGTGATGAAGCAGGGACCGGAAAAGGTCTGACCGTCCGTGGTGGCCTGGCAGTTGCCGAATGGCGTCTGGCCGACGTCCGCGTGCGCCGCCGCGCTGCAGCGATCGTTGCCCAGCCCGGACTCGGAGACATTCAACTGGAACACCCCGTCAGCGCCGTTGAAGCCACTGACCCGGATCACGACCGTCTGACCCTTGTTGACCTGCATCGTGATATTGGAGTAGAGCGTCCCCAGGGCGATGTCGTCATTGCAATCGAGGAGATTTGACGAAGTCGCGGGGCAGCCCGAGTGGATCGACAGCACCGTGTCGTACTCCGAGCCGGCGGTGTTGAAGTTCACGGTCTGCGTGCAGCTCGCCGTGTACGTGTAGTAGACGTCTTCGGTCGAGTTACTGTTGCCGCACGTCGCCGATCCGTGAGCGCCCATGCCCGAGGTGCAGCCGACGTACGAGCCGGCCACGACTCCCGATGCGTTCGCGCACAGGTCATTGCCATTGGTGAATGGCATGAAGGCATACGCGGCTCCGGGGCTGGCGAAGCCCCCGAAGTCGTTTTCTTCGTCACCCACGATGACCGTGTCGGCATCGAGCGCGGCCGATATGGCGAAGTTGTGTGCGTTGCTGGCGTCCGAGGACCGCAGTGTCGTCAGACGAGTCCAAGTGTTGCCCGAGCGGGTGAGCACGTCGACCGATCCATCGATGGCAGGCCCGGCGTGGTCAAAGCCGACGATCATCCGCGTGGCATCGTGGGAGATGGCCAGCGACATTCCGTAATAGGAAGTGCTCGCCGGGACTGCCGGAAGCAGACGTTGCTCCTGAACCCAACTCGCGCCGACCTTACGGTACACGTAGGACACGCCGGACGCGGTCTCGAGCGGAGAGCAGATCACACACCGGTCGCCGCCAACACCGACAAAGCGACCGAACTGATCACTGCTGGTGGTGCTGGTTCCGACCAACTTGGCCTGCTGAGACCAGACCGTGCCGGAACGGCCGAAGACATACGCGGAACCAGTGGCGAAACCGTTGCCGGTATTGTCGCCCTGGGCTCCGACGACCAAGGTGTCCCCGTCGAGACCGACTTCGCTTCCGAAGAAGGCCGAACCCGGCATGCCGGCAGGCTGGAACCGCTGCTGGAGCGTCCAAGATGTGCCGGACCTAACGAAGACGTACGCCGCGCCGCGGCTGCTGTCTTCGTACTGCGCGGCGATGGCGATGGTGTTGCCGCTGAGTTTGACGCTGTTACCAAACCGATTGAAGTTGCCCCGCAAACCACTGGCAGGAGCCAGGATGTTGAACTCCTGGGTCCAGACGCCGTTAATCCGGTGGAAGATGTAGACCGAGCCCAGCGCATTGAAGCCCGAGTAACCGTCGTTGGGAGAACCCACCGCCGCATAGTCGCCGTCAATGGCGACCGCCTGACCAAAGTTGTCGCCCGCGGCCCGGTCAGAGGCCGTTAGTTTCGTGACCTGCGTCCAGGCCAGGCCGGATCGAGCGAAGATGTACGCCGCGCCGGCATCCGCGGCGCCCGGCGAGTCATCTCCACGCGCGCCAACGATCGCGAAGTCGCCTGACACGCCGACCGAGGTACCGAAAAGGTCAAAGTCGGCGGGATCGTTTGCTACGAACTTGCTTGTCTGGCATTGTCCCAGAGCGTTACCGGTCATCAAACAACATCCGAGTCCCAGCAACAAGGAAATCCTTGCCGCTCCGTGCAGTACATTTGTCATGGTTGAGTTTCTCCCTAGCGATCGTGTCTTGCGTCGAGCGGATTCCGCGGTCCTCTGGGCCTATCCCAAAGCGTGGATCGTCCCGACTGGGTGCAATGCGTCATCCGCCGCAGGTTGGCCAAACAAATTGCGGTATGATCACCCAATTCCCGACGAACGACAACAAAAGCTCATCGAAGACGAGCTTGTCGACGGACAGTTGGTTGTCGGGGAGCGATTACCGACGCCGACGCGACACAAACAGGAGCGATCCGGCCAGAGTGGCGATCACACCGGGGGCGGGGGCCGTCTGGCGGATAATCCCGTGGATTTGACCGCCCTGGTCGTACGACGCAGCCTGCGCCGTGAAGATGCCTTCATACGACATGGGGTTGCCGCCATACGAAAAGTCAAAGAAATTCGGATCCTCGACAATGAAGTTGGGGTACTGGACCAGGGACCCCTCAAGTGTCGCGTGCATGGGGTCCTGGTAGGTCGCCGTGATCAGAAATGTCCCGATGGACAGCGGAACATCCGGGATGCCAAACGGCACAACGTCGTACGAGATCTGATACTCCCCCGCGTACACGACGCTGGGACCGCTGGAAGCAACCACCTCACCAAGGAATGAGTACTTGTAGTACTGCAAATCCAGGGGATGAATGTACGGATCCGTGGTCGAATCCTGATGGTAGTTGAAAAAGTCACCCAAGCCGTCGGTTAGGAAATCGTTACCTATGGCGGCGACCCCGCTTACCCGAGGCGCAATGACGAACTTGTTGCGTGTCTCGAAAGTGAAGCCGGCATTCGCGGACGTCGCCAAGGTTGTCAACGCAATCGCTGCCGTTGCCGCGATGCGGAACGCCTTGATTTGTGATCGGGCACACGACGCTGTGATTGATGTCCGCATAAGGCCTCTCTCTTGACTCATCTAGGAGTCATTCCATTGTACCAAAATGTCTACGCCCGAGAAAGGTAATTATTGCTCTTGCACAGAATTCGCCCCCTGAAAATAAAGAAATCTGAAAGTGCTCTCTCAAAAGGCGGATTTTGCCTGAGAGCAACCACCCATTCGAGGTGGACGGCCAATTCGGTGCGAGATCTCTGACAATTTGTCTGGCATGAAGGCATTCAGTTGCGATTACCGGTCGAAGAAATGACCGAAAAGGCCGAAGTTCAACAGTTATAGGACTATGTACTCAAAAATGTATGCTGTCCGGTTCAAATCGACGTAAAACACGAGAACCGAGACACACAACGCTGGTGCTGTGGCGTCTCATGGGCGCCGATGGCAGGGAATGCAGCCTCACGATCACAGACGAATGTTGTTCCCGCAGTTGGCCATCGATCGTACAAGCTCCCTTAATTGACAGGATGTACACCATGATGAAGCCGATCTTCCTCCTGACGCTCTGCGGCCTTTCACTCGCTGAACCTTGCCATTCATGGGCAGTGGAAACCCAACCCCTGCACCGAGTGGCTCCACAAGACCGGAATGCGGCATTAAAGTACTGGGAGGCCTCGGTATCCCTTTCTTCGGAGATTGCCACCAAGCTCTCGGAACTCAACTACGACCAGATTGGAACCACTCAAGAAGCAGTCAAAGACAACGCCGCGTATCAGGCCGTGGCGAAGATCACGGCCGACTACAACCCGGCCCTGTGGATCGAAGCCTCGCACTACAAGAAGTGTGACTTTGAAGTGAAGTACGAGGCCGGGGTGATGGCCCTGCTCTCGCACCTTGGCAAAGTCCGGTCCGGGGCAAGACTTCTGCGGTTCGATGCGCGGCGTGATTTGATCGAAGGCCGGCCCGAGGATGCCGCGACCGAAATAGCGGCGATCGTGCGGATGGGCAATCACGTCTCTGGCGACGGATTCCTGATTTCTAGTCTTGTCGCGGTGGCGATGGGAACGATGGCGACGGACGAAGCCAGAGTGCTGGCAGAAAGCGGTAAGATGACCGCCGCCGCGCGTGACACGATTCGCGCGGCGATCGAAGAAGTTGACCCCAAGGACCCGATGCGCATGCGTGCCTCGATTGTTGGGGAACAGACAGTGATGCTCGACTGGCTCGGCGCCCACAGTTCGGGTGCCGACGCGGGTGCCAAACTCTCGGAACTGCTCTTTGCCTTGAGCGGCAACCCCGAGGACCCGACTGAAGAGGTGCACCGCAAGATGATCGCGTCTTTGGATGAGAAGGGCCTGGCCCGCGAGATCGAACAAAGCCGCGAGGCGTACGCGGCGATGCTTGAAGCCTGGGACGCCTCCGATCCGGTCGAAGCATGCGCCGCCATGGCGAGGCGGATTTCCAAAGGGGAGTTCGGAACGCTCGCCCTGGTGCTCTGCCCGGCGGTGAGCAAGGTCCGGCAGACGGCCACCATTTTCGAGAAGACGCTCACCGAGTGCAAGGAAACACTGGAGAACGCGAAACTGGCGGCGGAACCTGAAAGCAAGTAAGAGTGCCGCCGCGTGCGCAACGACGACCGCCAACTTCTCATCCGCATGCACAGGGGGCACGAGCCGTCCGCCCGGCTCCTGTGGGAGCGATACGCGGCCTCGCTTGCAGCATTTGCCAGGGCGGTTGTTCGTGATAAGCAGGCCGCCGAGGATGTCGTGCAGTCCGTCATGTTGCGAGTGCTCGTACTTCGGCGTGAGCAGGTGGAATCGGTCACGGACCCGCTCGCGTGGCTCGCCCAGCTCACGCGGCGGGAAGCAATTTCGCAGTTCAGGTCGATGCGGCGCCGAGAACGCAGGAATCGGCTTGTTTCACACCTGGAACCCACTCCCGCCCGGGGACCCGAGGGCGTTCTGAATGATGTGCGCTCCGCGATGGAACGGCTACCCCGAAAGCAGCGGGAGGTGATCGCGCTCCGGCACGCTTCGGGAATGACGTTCGACCAAATCGCCTTGGCGCTGGGGCAGAACCGGAACACCGTCGCCGCACGCTACCGGGCCGGGGTCGAAGCGATCCGCGCGTCGGTGGGGGGGCTTCCGATGGCAGGCAATCAGGCTGGCGTCGAATGCGACAGTCCAGAATCGCGGGTGAAACGGTGCGCCGCCGGACTTGGTTCCTCGTCTATCAGCCGCGGCGTACCGCTCACAATAATGCCGTTGGGGGCCGTGGAGTATCGCCATGCGTGATCATCCCGAAAACAGGGCGACGTTTGATGAACTCCTGGACGAGGCTGTGATGGGAGATTGTGGCCGACCGCCTATGTTGCCAACTTTGGTGGCGTCGCTGCGAACAAGACGTCGTAGAGTACTGGTCCGGCGTGCCAGTACGACGGTTGCGATGGCGGCCTTGCTCGCATTGGGCGTCGTGATCGTCTCGAGGCCGTTCAGTTCGAAACGTCAGCCGCTGATCTCCGCGGTAGAACAGACCGAATCTGCCCGCCCATCGGCCCTGCCCTCAGCGCTGTCTCAAGCCACCGTCGCTGCGTATTTGCCGATCATCACCGCACGTCGCGGCGACATGCAGTTGCCCGAAGACCCCACCATTGCAGGCGCCAAACCGGAATCCCCGATCCGGCCGGGACAGTCACGAGAGCTTCTGCGCGGACTTTGAACCTCGCACTTCGTTCTTCCTCATCCCTCGCCTCGCGGCGAGGCATTGCCGGCACGCGGCCCCGAGGTCGTCAGTTCCCGTTCGTTCTGTACCAGCACATCGGCGAGATCGCGGTATCCGTGAGCGGTGAGGGCAAATGTCGGCTCCGCAACGCAGTGGAAAAACGAAGTAGTCTCCTCCACACCCCATCCGCGTTCCCCGGCCGCGGCCATGCGTTGCCAGCGATGAAGGCGAGTCGAGGCCGAGGCTTCGACGAACACGCAGACATCCAGCACCGGGCGGACGGGCTCGTAGAGAGCGTGTATTCCCTCGCAGACAACGATCGGGTTCGGACGGACCAGGTTGAAGCCTTCCCGCCTGTGGGAGTGAAATGACCACACGGGCACATTCGCGTCGCGCCCCTCCTTCAGAAATCGCAGGTCCCTGGCGAGCCGCTGGAAGTCCGCGCGGTGTGGCAGGTCGCGCTCCTCACAGGGAAGCTCGTCGTAGTTGGGAAGGTACGAATCCGTCGAAACTACGCATGGTGAGAGCTCGCGGGCAAGAAGGCTCTTGCCGGCGCCGACGGGGCCAGTAATTCCCACCACGACGACCGGTTGACCACGCCGAACGCAGAGCGAAGTCAGTACAGCGGCCGCCTCCTCGAACGCTATGAGCAACGGCTTGGGCATGATGCGGCGTTACTCGCGTGCGGCTCCGATGTCGTAGCACCCGCACACGCCCTGTTCGTGCCAGATGCCGCTGTTGTGCAACTGAATGAAATACTCACGCACGGCCTGCGCCTGGATTTCCTCCTCGGAGTTGGGAGGACGGCGGCGACGGCCCGCCGGGCGGTCTTCTGAGCGTGATTCGGCGCCGTCCTTGGGCTTGTCGGCGTCCTTGGCGTCGGTTTTCTTCTTGCCGTCGTTCAGGAGCTTTTGGATCAGCCGCGAGCGTTCGGTTCGGATCTTCTCGCGTGCAGCCGCGTCGGTTTCAAGCGAGAACAGACGGCGCCCGTCGACATAGGTGGCCTCGCAGCGACTGAAGGCCGAGAGCGGAGAACCCGACCAGATGACCAGGTCGGCGTCCTTGCCCTCTTCGAGCGAACCGACAAAGGAATCAACCTTGAGTTGACGGGCCGGGTTGAGCGTGACGAACTTGAACGCCTCCTGTTCGGGCACTCCGCCATACTTAACGGCCTTGGCGGCTTCGGTGTTAAGGCGGCGTGCAAGCTCGTTGCTGTCGGAGTTGAAGGAGACTACCACACCCTGCTCGTGCATGATCGGGAAGGCCAGAGGGATGGCGTCCTGCACCTCGACTTTGTAGGCCCACCAATCAGAGAAGCCGCTGGCGCCGCCGCTGTATTCGCGGACATAGTCCGCGACCTTGTATCCCTCCAGCGCGTGCTGGTAAGTGCCAATGCGGAAGTTAAAGTCCTTGGCGACCATCGCCAGCATCAGCATCTCGTCCTGCCGGTAGCTGTGGCAGTGGACGAGTCGCTTGCCCGCGAGGATCTCCGCGAGGGGTTCGAGTTCCAGATCACGCCGAGGCGCAGCACCCGAGGATTTCGCCGCGGCATACTCCTTCGCGGCGGTGAAACGATCGCGGATGAGCATTTCCACGCCCATGCGTGAGGCCGGGTAACGGCCTTCCTCGCCGCCGCCGCCAAAGTCCCGTTGCGGGCCGCGATTCGCGCGGCGTGGGTTCTCGCCCAGAGCGAACTTGATGCCGGGCACGGCATTCTCGAAATGCATGTCGTCGGGGTGGAGGCAGCCCCACCGGACCTTGTTGGTTTGTGATTGACCGCCGATGGCGTTGGCCGACCCGTGCAGGTTGTTCACCATGGTGACGCCGCCGGCGAGCTGCTGGTACCAGCCTAAGGCGTCCGGATTGGTGACGTCTTCAATGCGGCACTCGGCCGTCACCGCCTGCCCGCCCTCGTTCACGCCGCCGGAAATGCCAGTGTGGCTGTGGCAATCGATGATTCCGGCGGTGACATGTTTGCCCTTGGCGTCAATGTAGGCGCTCTTCTCACCCTGGGGTACGGCGACGTTGGGAGCGCCGGCGCCAACCTGAACGATCTTGCCCGCCCGGACGTAGACAAAGCCGTTGTCGATCTTTCCAGCTTTGCTGTTCGTCCAGATGGTGGCGTTAGAGATAATCAGGTTGGCCGGCTGCTCCGGAGACTCGTCGAGTCCGTAAGGACCGAACGGCAAGTTGAGTTTCTCAGGAACGTCGGTGGGGGCGTCCTCGTCGTCCTTGGGCTTCTTGCCGTCGGGACGTTCGGCCTTGTAGTTGTGAACGCTCGCGTCCGGCAGCGTACCGACGCCGGCGATGGAGTCCTTGTCGATCGACTCAGCCGAAAAAACGAACTTCACGACGTCGCTGCTCTTGCCTTGACCGCCGAGTTTGGCCAGGTCGTGAGTAAACGTGAGACTCAAGTCCGGGGCCTCCTTGAAGTCATCACCCTGCGGAAGGCCTGAAAACTTGACATCGTCGCACTTGATGACCGTGGGGTCGCCCTCGGCTTTGGCGAAGGTCAACGTGACGGAGTCGGTGCTGACCTTGATAGTGAGTTGATCCTTGGCTGCGGCGTCCTTGGCAACTCCGTCGGCTTCGGTGACCCGCCATGAACCCACGAAGGGATTCCCTTCGCGGCGAAGCGCCTTCCAAGGCGTCTGCTTGCCGTCAGCGGCTTTGGAAACACCTGACATTTCCGGGGGCGTCTTGGTCCAATCGACCGTCGCGTCCACGGTGGAGATGCCCTGGCCGCCGACCTTGGTTTGGTCGATCTCATAGCGGAGGTGAGTGCCATCCCAAGTCACATTTTGCGGTGAAATCGCCTTGGGCTCCGCGCCCTGGGGCGCCGAAACTCCGCGGATCGCGAGTTGTCCATCCTTGTTGAACACCAGGATCGCCGTGGCTTGGTCGGGTTGGTCGGACTTTGCCGGCCAGATGCCGGCGAGGGACTTGGGACGCTTCGTAGCGACCAACTCGAAGCGACGACCCGTGCCGGTGATACCGATGCCGGTCATGGTCGCCGGTTCGCCATTGTCGGCGTTGCTGACCAACGCGGCGACAGTGCAGAGCCCTTCCTTGCTGTCCAGCGCATCGTGGTCGAAGACGAAGGTCAGGCGACCGGGGGCGGCGTCGACCTTTGTGGATTTGACATGCTTGTCGTCGCGGTACACCTCGATGTCGTTGTCCTTGCCGATCTCGAAGCGACGCTTGATGGGACGATCGTCGGCGGGGATGCTGACATCCCAAGTGCCTTCATACGACACGGACGGCGTGGAGATCTCGCTGTAGATGCCGTCGATCCACACCGAGCGGATCTTGCTCTCCTTGTTGTCGGACGTCTTGCCGAAGACCGGTCCGTCGGTCACGAGCAGGTTGGCCCGGGCGCCCACAGCGACGACGCCCACGGGCGCGGTGCCCGCCGAGAGGAACCACGTGGCGGGTGTGGTCGTCAGGGCCGCGAGGGCTTCGTCCTCTTTGAGCCCATGCTTGATGGCGGTCCGGATGTTCTTGATGAACTCCCCGCGGTCACGGAGCTTCGCCGTGGTGAGCACGAAGGCCAAGCCTGCGTCACGCATGCGGCGGGGGTTGGTCGGAGCTTGTTCCCAAGTCATCATGTCCCTGAGTTCGACCGCCTCCTGCTTGGCGATCGTGCCAACGTCGGGGGCTTTAGGGAAGTTCAGCGGCAGTATGAATCGGTCGTTGTCCTTCTTCAGAGCCTCAAGCCGGCGGAACTCGGTGCCGCAGCCCAACACGATCATCGGACGCGAGAACTCCGCGGCGATCTTGTGCACACGGAAGGTGTCGAGCTCGCTGTCGGTGTTGAACAGGTACGTCGCGGGGCGGGGCGGCGCCTTGTCGGGCGCGGCGCTCGCGGGGGCTAAGAAATCAACCGCGGTCCACGGGCCCGTGAACGTGCCCGAAACACGCGATTGGGTCTGCCAATCCGCATCGCTCAAGGTCTGCCGAACGACGGCAATTGCGCCCATCTGGGAATCGGGATATCCGCCGCCGCTTGTGTCGAGGGCGACTGACTGGTAGACATCATCTTTGTAGACCAAGGGCTTGGCGGCGCTGGTGTCGTCGGCGGATTTCGCCAATGACACCGCCGCGGCCCGGCCGCGAAAGATCCCACCCTTGGGCGTGATGATCGCGGTGCCAAAGCCGATCTTGCGGAGCGAAGTCGCCGTGCCTTCATCGATCCCGCCGCCGTCGAGCGCGGATCGCTGGGGCGTTACCCGCTTGTTCCAGTGCAACTGTGATTCGTCGCCGTGCGGGGCCGGGGCGTCAACTTCGACGCACGCGTCGATGAACGCGGCGTAGATGTGCAGGCCCTTGCAGTCGATGACGCGCGGCCCCAACGGGAGGCGGGCTGGTTTGAACTTGCCACCCTCCCCTGGTTCACCCGGGAGAATTGCCGTGATCAGCCCGTCGCGGAAGACGACCGTGGCCCCTTCAACAACCTCTCCTGGCTTGGGATGCAGCGTGCAGCCGGCGAGAGCGACCCACGTGGGATCGGCTCGCCTGGGTCCGTTGGCCGGGGGGGCCAGGGGCGAGGATGAGGTGGGCTGCGCGAGGGAGGTCGCGGTCAGGAGCGAGGCGGCCAGCAGACAGGCGTTGGGGCGCATCTATGACAATAGCTGCGATCCACGGGGGACGTGAAGTGGGGCGGTCCTTGCGGGGCGTGCGGTTTAACAGGGGGCCCAGAATCCGTGGCCTAGTCCGTTAGCCCAAAGGTGCGCTGGCGAACTGTGCGGGCGGCGCGGCCTGGAGCGAACCGCGTCGGCGCAACCACAGAGGCATCGGTTGTCCGCAGCGCAGATTCCGCCGATGCAAGGCGGCAGTGACCCAGTGGAGACAACCATGAAGCGTTCCGCCAACACCTCTCGACACGCAGTTCTCATGCTCGCCGGCGTGATCATCTCGCTCGCCGCGGGGTGCGCGACCGAAACGCCGCGTGCCTGGGGGCCGACGCGCACCGAGAATGGGTGGAATCCGGCGGCGTCAGACGGCGCCGGTGCGGGGCTGGCGATGCGTCACAAGGGGTACGTGTGGGCGCGGCAGGCGCCCGCAACCCGACAGATGGCAGAGGTCGAACAGGCGCACTAGTTTCACGGGACGCGGAGCATGGCGACCCCGCCGTAGGTCACGGTGCGGCCGGATTCGACATGCACTCCGTCGTTTCGGGTGGCGGCAAGGACGCCGCAGTCGATGTATCCGAGTTCGGATATCGCGCGACGGATCGCGCGAGCCACGGGGGGGTGGTAGCAATCATGGAGCAGCACGGCCGCTCCGGGCGACGTTATTTCGCGCACGCCCCGGAGGTCGTTCCATGCGCCCGGTTCGCTGTGATCTCCGTCGATGAAAACGAAGTCGAAGAGCCCTCCGACGGCGTCTTTGCACGCGTTCAGTGCGTCCGGGGAACTGCCCACGATGAGCGTGCTACGGTCACCGATCGTGGAATCCCAATCAAACTCCACGGCGGGCTGCGGATCGATCCCGACGTACCGACCTTGCCCCAGGTCGCTCAACGCAGCGTGAATGATGCGTGCCGCCCCTCCCCAGCGGACCCCGATTTCTAGAACGCGGGCCGGAGCCGCAGCAAACACAAGTGAGTACAGCAGCAGCCGTTCACGGGCCTTCTGGTCGGCATGGGCCGTCAGCGCCGTCGCCACCCGATTGGGTTGTGCGGTGAGTACCGGATCGGCAGAGGAGCGGAAGGTCCAGGTCGGTGCGGGCGCAGCGGTGGCGGGCATTCCGCTTCTATCGGAGAAAGCCCGCCAACCGGTTCCGTTTGGACGTTCCCTCCAAGCGTCCAATCGCGTTTGGGTCCACCCTCCGGCGGGGTTGGCCTACTCATGAACTTTTGGTGGCGTTACTCGGGACAGTTTGGTGGCACTCCCCCTCGAAACCAGCTTTTGGGGGGCAAGGAGGGTGCAGTTCGCGAGGGTGTGCGGATGAACTTCTGGTGCACGCACGCGTCTCGCGACATGTGTTATGCGGACCTTGGAGTGGTCGACGTACGAACTTCAGACCCCGTCAGCGCTTTGACGGGAATACCGAGTTCAGTTCGTTCTGCGGTTGCCAAAGACCTTCCTCTGCTTTGATAGGCGGTCACCGACGCGCGGCCCACCAGATCGTTCAGAACGTCTCCAAAATAGCGCACAAAGTCGGTCGTCACCGTTCGAGCAATTCACCTTTGCACGGCGATATTGAGTTGCTACGCTGGCATATGCCATTTGATCCAGACGCCGCGGCCGGCCCGGGAACCGGCATCTTCGGTTTGCCCTTCACTCGTCAGGAGAGCCGGGTCGTGCTCTTGCCTGTGCCTTTCGACGCTACGACTTCGTACCGCCGGGGAACAGCCGATGGCCCCGCGGCGATCCTGGAAGCGTCCGCGCAGGTGGACCTGTTCGATCGCCGCTTCGGCCGCGTGTACGAACGCGGCATCTTCATGGAAGATGAAGCAATCAGAATCCGCGAACTCAACGAGGCGGCTCGATCCGCCGCGGACCCGATCATCGAGGCGGCGGGCGTTGAGAACATGAAGGACCAAGCCGCCGCGGCGGCGCTGCTAGCCAAAGTGAACGGCGCGTGCGAGGCCGTGAACGCGTGGACGGCGGACATGACGCACAAGGTGCTTGCCGAAGGCAAGACGCCGGGGCTCATCGGCGGAGAGCACTCGACACCGTTCGGCGTGATCAAGGCCGTTACTGAGCACTTCGGGAGCGTGGGGATTTTGCACATCGACGCTCACATGGACTTGCGCGATGCGTTCGAGGGTTTCGCCTGGTCGCACGCATCGATCATGCACAACGTGCTGTCGCGGATCCCGAAGGTGGACAACATCGTGCAGGTGGGCATCCGCGATTTCGGCGAACGGGAGCTGGGGTTCGCGAAAGAGCAGGGCGATCGCGTGACGGTGTTCTTTGACGACCAGATCCACGAAGAACTGCTCGAAGGGGGCAAGTTCAGCGAACTGTGCCAGCGCATCGTCAAGGAACTGCCTCACCGTGTGTACGTGTCGTTCGACATCGATGCCCTCGATCCGTCGCTCTGTCCGCACACGGGCACGCCGGTTCCGGGCGGGTTGTCGTTCAACCAGGCGGCACTCCTGCTGGAGACGCTCCGACAGAGCGGTAAGCACGTGGTGGGCTTCGATCTGGTCGAGGTGGCCCCGGGCGGAGACACGGAGTGGGACGCCAACGTCGGGGCGAGAGTGCTCTACAAGCTCTGCGGACTGACCAAGTAAACGACGCACACGCCGGCCTCGCTCGGGCGGCGAGCGGCTGTCCGCGACGCAAGCGGGCGGAAGCAGCCCGGCATCACCGCGCGTATTCAATGGCCCGCGTTTCGCGGAGCACCGTGACGCGGATCTCGCCGGGGAATGTCATTTCCTCGCTGACACGCTTGGCGATCTGGTGGGCGATCAGGAACGCTTCGTCGTCGTCCACCTTCGAAGCGTCGATCATGACGCGGACCTCGCGCCCCGCTTGGATCGCGTACGCCTCCTGCACGCCCCGGAAACTCATGGCGATGTCCTGGAGTTCCGTCAGACGCTGGACGTACTTCTCCATGCTCTCACGCCGGGCACCGGGGCGGGCGCTGCTCACCGCGTCCGCGGCCATGACGATTGGCGTGTAGAACGACGTCGAAGGGATGTCGGCGTGGTGGCCGCCGATGGCGTTGAGGACCGGCTCCTTCTCGCCGAACTGCCGGGCGAAGTCCATGCCGATCTTGGGGTGGCCGCCCTCCATCTCGTGATCCATGGCCTTGCCGATGTCGTGCAGGAATCCGCAGCGGCGTGCGACGGCGCCGTCGAGCCCCAACTGCTCGGCGATGATCTGGCAGAGGTAGGCCACTTCGATCGAGTGACGCAGCACGTTCTGGGCGTAGCTGGTGCGGTAGTGCAACTTGCCCATCGCTTCGATGATCTTGGGATGCACTCCCCGCAGGTTGGCTTCCGCCACGGCCTCGCGGCCGTACTTGATGATCCGTTCGTTGGTCTCGCTGCGAACTTTCTCGACAATCTCCTCGATGCGAGAGGGGTGCATGCGGCCGTCGGCGATGAGACGTTCGAGCGACTCCACCGCGATCGCCTGCCGGACCTTGTCGAAGCACGACACCACAATGACGCCGGGGGTGTCGTCGACGATGATGTCAACGCCCGTTGCACGCTCGATGGCGCGGATGTTCCGGCCCTCGCGGCCGATGATGCGGCCCTTCATGTCGTCGCTCGGGATGGCCACGCTGCGCACCGTGGACTCGGAGGTGTGCTCGCTGGCGTACCGCTGGATCGCCATCAGCGTGATCTCGCGGGCCTTGTTCTTGGCTTCGCTCTCCGCGTCCTCGATGATCTTGCGGGCGAGCTTGCCGACCTCGTGGCGGGTATCGTCCTCGACCCGGGCGAGCAGCAGTTCGCGGGCCTGTTCCTTGCTCAGGCCGGAGATCTTGTGCAGTTGCTCTTTCTGCTCGGTCAGGGTCGCGTCCAACCGCTGCTGAGTCTGGGTGACGTTCGCCTCGCGCTGCTTCAGGGACTCTGCGGTGCGGTTAGCGCCGGCTTCCTTCTGGTTCAGGGTGTCTTCCCGACGGTCCAGAGCATCCTCGCGCTTGGAGAGTCGACGCTCGGTTTCGCGTAGTTCCGAACGGGCGGCTTCCAACTCCTGTTCGGCTTTGGTTTTGCGTTCGAGCGCGGCCTTCTCGCCCTCCAGGCGGAGGCGTTCCGCCTCTGCCTTCGCATCCTGGATCGCGCGATCGACGACGCGTTTGGCCTCTTCCTTCCCCGCGGCTAGGGATTTGGCGCCGAAGTACCGGCTCAAAGCGATACCGATCCCGACTCCCAGGATGGTCGCCAGGCTGGCACCGAGCGCGAAGAAGGCGTTCCCAACGTCCGCCAAGGTGAGCGCGCAGCCTTGCAGCGCTGACACCCATTCAAAGTTATTTTGCCATGACTGCATCATCGCCGTCGGCCTCCACACATGACCGGTCGGGCCCATGACGCCTGCGCGATACGTCAAGTCGGTGAATGTCGCCGCCCATCTGCGTCGGCCCTCGGTTCGCCGCGAATGCGCCGCGGCGGGGCCCTATTCGATCGCCGCGGTGGATCGCAACGCCTCTCAGGAACGGTTGCGCACCTGCGGTGCTTCGCGGCCGAGGCCGGGAAGCGTCGATCGTGCTTTCGCGATGCACCGCCTCCGAGTGTTGTCGGACGCGATCCCACGCGATTCGGATGTGTCAACCTCCGCACGGATCGGAAGGTTGGGCGACGACAAACTTGAAACACCGGACCGCGTTCGATCACCGAAAAGTGACCGCGGAGAGGTGCCTGTGACTGCGTACCGCCGTGCGTCCTCGCGAGAGTGCCATGGCCCGGACACACCGAACCGGGGCACACCGCTTGTTCGACCGGCTTTGCTATGCTAGGGAGGCTCGGGAGCACAACGCGCGGCCCGGGCGGCTTTCCGGATACCAATCAGCTTCCTACCTCACGCACTCTCACGGATTCCGAACGAATGACCACGTCACACCCTTTCCGAACTGTCGTTGCCCTGGCTCTCCTCGGCGCCCTGCTGGGCGCCTCGTTTGGCGTGGGCGGTTGCACGCGGCTGCGCCGGAGCCAGGAAGTGGCGATCGGCAATGCCAAGTCATTCTCCGCGGCGTCCGGGCCGTTGGCGGTTGACGTAGAGAACTCCAAGGGTTCTGTGAGCATCGAAGTGGTCGAAGGGTCTCAGCCTGTGGTGTGGGCCAAGGCGAGCGGCAGCAACGGCTCGAACCACAACCCCGATTGGGTCGCCGCCAGCATGGCTTCAGACGGCGGACATTCGGTGTTGCGGGTGCTGAGCACCAAGCCCGAGGGTGAGGCTCGCGACACGGTGCTCCGGATTCGGGTTCCCTCGCTGGCGGGCGTGCGGGTGCACAACAGGGGCGGGTTGGTGTCTGTCGTTGGGGTAACCGGTTCGATCGAGGTGCGCAATACGCTGGAGTTCGGTTCGTCACCGTCAATCAAGGTCTGGGCCGGCGGGCCGATCACCGCTCCGGTGGATCTTGTGACCGATCACGGCTCCGTGGAACTTCGCATGCACGCGGCTTCCACGGGAGCCATGAAGGCGCACACGGGCAAGGGTGTGCTGCGGATGGAATGCGCCAAGGGCAACCTGGCGGCCGTCAAGGCCAACGCCACAGATTGGTCCGCCGTGCTCAACGGCGGCGCCAACCCGGTCAACCTGCGGACGGAAGAGGGCGACGTGAAGTTGCTTTTGACTACGAACTGACCGTTCGATTACGCCGCCTTGGCACGGAACTGAGACCTCTCCGCGAAGCGGGCGATCTGCGAGACGACAAACTCGCGGTGGGGCTGATTCCACGCAAACTCGAACGCGGCGCCGGCGAGCAGGTTCTGCTCGCTGTCAAGATGCTTGTGCGCAAGCCGCGCCGTGACCGCCAGGGGCGCGGGAACATGGGGCATCAGGTGCAGCCGCATCCACAGCAGGCGGGCACGCTCGGCGGCGCTCGCCTCCGCCTTGGAGAAGAGCAGGCCGACTCCGCCGCCGCCGATGTTCAGCAAGTGCGCGGTGAACGGAGGGCCGACGTCCGGCAGCAACGCGGGAGGCTCATCGCCGCCCAGGCGCAGTTGGGGCGCGGTCTTCTCCAGGTCCAGGATCTTGATCCGGTTGGCGGTCTCCGCGGCGGCGACGCTCGTGGGATCCAGCAGCGGCCAGCACTCGACCCGCGGAAGGTGGAGTTCGGCGGTCGAGATGCGAAGGAAATCACGGCGGTGGCAGCGTTCAACGCGGCTGGGCATCGCCAGACGCAGCCCGGGCGCCGAAGGACCGAACGCCGAGGGGCCGTCGGCGGGACCGAGCTTGTGCGTGTGGAACATCCAGCGGTTCTGACCGACGGAGATGACTGCGATCAGTTCGACGCCGTCCTCGATGTTCACGGGAGTTCCCATGGCGTTGGGCCGCTCGACGAGCATCTCACTCTCTGAGAGGCCGGTCACGCGGACGCGCCACATGAGGTCCGGGGCGATGCGCGTGGAAGTCGGGCCGCCCTCCAACTGGGGCTCAAACTCCAGCGTGCGTGCGACGGAGAACTCGATGCCTCCGCCGCGCTCGTAGATCTGCTGAAGGCATTCCCGCCATCGCTCTGTACGTGATCTGCTGGCCGGCATCCGGTTGCTCCATTGGGGGCCCGCGATGGTGCGCGGCTGGCGCAGCATCAGGACTCGCAACTTTAACATCGGACCGCGCGCAGGCCCGCTTGAACGGGGAGTTGCCCGACATCGTGGCGCGGGCGGATCAGCCGGTGCGGGCGTCATATCCGCGACCGACGCAGGCCTCGTGCCAGGTCCCGGGCCTTGGATGGGGCGAGGGGCGTTCCCCCGAAGCGGGCGGCGTACAGGCTCTGAGCGGCATCGACGATGCTGCGCCGGAACGGATCGGGGGCTCCCGGGATCGCCTTGAGATGCGCAAGCAGCGGAAGCCACTTGGGTTTGGGATGGTTGATGGAGTCCAGGCTCGCCAGGATCTGAGCGTGCAACACGGCGTAGGGCCCCGCGAACGCCCAGCCGTCAGCGTCCGTGTCGCCAGGCCGTCGACGCCTGCGGACAAATGTCCTCGCCACACCGATCACGAGGACCACGCCAAAGACGATGCAGATCGCCAGGATCCACTGACCCGCGGTGGGGGCGGAGAGACGAGGCAGGGGAGATTCGTCCGAAGTGCCCCGCATGATCGAGTTCATGCGCAACAGCCAAGGATGCCGCCCGGTGTTGGCGCCCAGCAGCCGTTCCTGTGTGCCCTGGTCAAAGGTGACGACCTGGACGTTCCACGCGTCGTGAAGCTCGGCGAGCCATTGACCCAACCAGGCGAAGGCTGTACGGCCCTGCTCCCGAATGGCCGCGAGTGTCGCGGGCGGGGTGGCGTCGAACGTCTCCCACTTGCCGGGCGCGGTGTTGACCTCTACCCACGCGTGGGCATTGCTGGCCCGGACGATGTACGAGCCGGTCTGTGGATCAAACTCGGTGGCCAGGTAGCCCGCGACGACGCGGGCGTCGATGCCGGCGGAGCGGCAGAGCGCTGCGAGTGCAGACGCGAAATACTCGCAGTGTCCGCGTTTCGAGACTGTGAGGAACCAGTCGATGGGATCGTTCTTGAGGGGAGCCGCGGGTGCATCGAGCGTGTATGTGCATCGTGATCGCAGGTGCGCTTCGAGAATCCGCGCTGTTCTCCCGTCCTCCTCTCGCGGTCGTGCGGACCAATCGGGTTCAATGCCCGCGTTGGTGAGCACCGAGCGGACCAGTTCGGCGACGACCTTTGAATCGTGGCGCACGATGCCGCGGCGGTCGCGGACGGTGCTGCCCCCGACCGCCGGCGCCGAAACCACCAGGTATTCGAACCTGCCGGCGCTGGGCAGTTCACACAGCACGGTACCGGTGGATGCGTCGGCGTGCAGATCTGCTTCGCGGCGCGGGGTGACGAAGCGAGGGAATAGGACGGAAAAGAGCGGCGATTCACCCCGGGGGGCCGACCGCATCGAGATCTGCTGATTGATGACGGTTTCGGGGTCGAACGGCGGCGCCCGCATCCGGGCGCCGCCGGCCAGGTCGGGGCTCTGCTCCCCGCCGGGCAGGCGTGGGTGCATCGTCTCGCGGCGCTCTCCGCGGGTCCACTCGCGGCCTCTGTACGCGTCGAGCACGGAACCGCGCAGGTAAAAAGCGCGGTCCTCGCTGCCGATGTTCCGTCCGTGCGCGTCGGTGACTCGAAGGTCCAGAACCGGGGCTTGCGATTCGCTGATGACGCCGGACTGGTCTAGATCGATGCTGTCGGCGAAACCGGTAACGCGGCCCACGATGGGGGGCTGGAAGGATGTGAACTGGTGCCAACCGATGCCGCGGGGAATGACGACGAAGGCGCCAACAGCGATCGTGACCGAACAGACCACCGCGACTACCGAGAGCGTCACCACGGCGCGCCGCACGCCTTTGCCCGCGCACGCGAGGTGACCGAATCGCGGACCCGCGACGCGGGACGCGGCAGAGAAAGCCTGGAAGTGCATCACCGCCGCGGCGAGCACTGGCAACTGCGCCAAAAGCGTGACACCCAGCGCGAGCGATGCGTCCGTGAGCGTCGATCCGATGCTGAGAAAGACGCAGACCGTCAACACCTGGCCGTAGTCGCGGATCCGGCGCTGCTCCCAGATCTTCAGCAGCAGGATCGACGCCAGAAGCCAGGAGAATGCGGAGATGGGTTCATTCTCGCGCCAGCCTCGGTATCCAGCGCCGACAGCGACGATCGCGAGTAGGGTGGTGGTCAGCCACCGGGGAAGGCCCCAGCGCCGATCGGTGGATCGGGCGTCGCGATCGTTGAACCACCACCCCGCGATGGCCAGCAGCGCGACGACTGCGAAAACGACGAGATTGCCCTCGGCGATGCTGAAGGCCGCGAGACTCAGGAGTGCGTTGGCGAGCAGCAGGTGGCGAAACCCGGGGGTCACAGGGATTCCTCCGGGTTGCGTTTGGGCTCACGCCCAAAGGGAGAAAATCCCGGTTCGACGATCGCGGAGTCCTGCGCGGAGATCGCTTCGCTGTCGTGCTTCGGTACTGCGGTGACAATGATGACGCGCGGGCGAGATCCTCGGTGCGAGGCATCGTCGGGCTCGCCTTGACGCAGAGGGGCGGCCCCTGGGATCCAGACGGCAAGAGCATCGAGGATGTCGGCGAGGCTGCCGCGACCACTGCGGACGGGGGCTAAGAGCGTGCCGCCACGGTCGCGCAGGCCGACTGCGCGGCCGGCACCCAACGCCACGGAAGCGACGCCGCCGGCGACGCTCACGGCGTGCTCGATCTGGTCGGCGTCGGCGCCGGAGGTGTCGAGTTCAACGATGAGCTTCTCGGTGGCGGCGCGGGCGGTGTCTCGGACCAGCACGCTGCCATGACGAGCGGAAGGCCGCCAGGCGACGGTGCGCAGGCTATCGCCGGGCAAAAACTCGCGGAGGGCCCAGAACTCTTCACCGCCCCGCCAACGGCGGGCACGCCCGCCGCGCTCGCCCGCGCCGCCTCCGGCCTCGATGGCCTCGCGCCGTACCGGGGCGATTCGCGGGCGGATGGTGATCGCCTCGGGTTGTTCAAAGACGACGGATTTCTTTGTGAGTCCGAAGGGAAAGGTGCTGATGGCGCGGAAGCGAGAGAGGGTCGCAACGCCGCGTCGCAGGGTGGTAGCGGTGGCTTCGACGATGACCTCTCCCCGTGCCGGAACGTGGGCCGCGAAGGCGAGCACGGGCGAGTGAAGCCGGGGCTGCGTCTCGCCGCGTCGCCGCACCGCGGGAAGCTCTTCAATGGTGATGGCGAGGGAAGAAAGCAATCGGTTGCGGTTGCGAACGCGGTACCGGACAACGAGGGGCTCTCCGACGGCGGTGGGGGGCGTGGGGAGCCGTTCGACGCTGATGCCCAGCAGGTTGGCGCCGCTGAGAACGCCCGACACCAGAAGGCCCCCGACCGCGAGGCCGAAAATCGCGAAGAGCAGGTTGTTCTGACCGTTGAGCGCGCCCAGCACGAGCACAATGGTGGTCGCGACATACAGCACGCCGGCCATGTGCATGTGGTACCGACGACCGATGCGGCGGGCCGGGCCGCGCAGCGATGAAGCGGCGGCGGAGTTGCGAGCCTTGTTGGGATCGCGGGTCATGTGCGTGCGGTGGCTTACGTCGCGCCGGGCTTGAGTTCGGCGAGGGTGGGCAGATCCTTGATGGAGCCCAGACCGAACTGATCAAGGAACTGCTTCGTGGTGCCGTACAGCATGGGCCGTCCGAGTTCCTCGGCGCGGCCCTTGATGGTGATGATGCGGCGCTCCATCAGGCTCTTGAGCACCTCGCCGCAGGAGACGCCGCGGATGGCCTCGAGCTGGGCCCGGGTAATGGGCTGCTTGTAGGCGATGATGGCCAGGGACTCGATCGCGGCGCGACTGAGCTTGTTGGGCAAGCGGCTGCGGTGGTAATCGGCGATGGTGTCGGCGAACTCCGGCAGGGTCATCAAGCGGTAGCCGCCGGAGACCTTCTCGATGCGGAACGCGCGGCCGCCCCGTTCGTACTCGCCGTTGAGGTATTCAACGGCGGTGGCGATGTTGGCGCAAGCCGCGTTGACCGCGGCGGCGGACGAGGGCTTGCCAGGCTTGCGTTCGGCTCCTTCGGCCGGCTCCTCCTCAGCGAGGCGCACGAGTTTCAGGGCCGCGGCAAGGCGTTCGGGCGCAATCGGACGCTCGATGCTGAGCAGCAGGGCCTCGACCTTCGGGGCCAGGTGCCTGAAATCATCCGCGGGCGGCGGCTGGGAAACTGGTTCGAGTGCTGCGACTTCGCTCATGGCGGGGAGATGGTAGCGCGATCCGGGGCGGTCACTTCATGTCGGGGGGAAGGGGCGTCAGCCCGAACCAACGGTGCATGATGTTGTGGCCGGCGTAAATAAGGGGCGTGATGGCCACAGCGATCGCGAACTTGAGGAGGTACCCCGTGAGGGCGATCTTGAGGATCTCGACGAACGGAACGACCGGCCCGGCGTCGGTGAAGATCCTGCGGCCCAAGTGGAACGCAAAGTAGGTGACGACGAAGCTGTCGATGAGCTGGGAAATAACGGTGCTGCCTGTGGCTCGAAGCCAGATCATGCGTCCGCCGGTGAACCGCTTGATCACCGAGAAGGCGGCGATGTCACAGAACTGCCCCGCGAGGTATGCCAGGAGCGAGGACACGTACATGATCTTGGCGCTGCCGAACACCGCGTCGAAGGCCTCCTGCTTCACGTTGTAATCCGCCTTGAGGTACGGCATCGCCTGCGCGAGGTTCATGACCCCGAAAACGAAAATGCCCATCACCAGACCGATCCACGTGACCCGGCGGGCGCCCTTCTTGCCGTAGTACTCGTTGATGAGGTCGGTCAGAAGGAATGTCACGGGGAACGTGAGCATCCCGCAGGTGTGAGTGATCGCGTCGATGCGTTCGGTCTGCCACGGCACCGGGAACGAGAAGGGCAGGGGGATCGTGAAGAGCTTGATGCCGACCAGGTCGGCGATCAGGAGGCAAGCGCAGAAAAAGCAGGCGAGCCAGAGATACAGGCGCTGGGGCACCGACAGCTCGTATTGGGCGAGGGCTTTGGACATGGGGTGTGACTTCGCCGCGTTCGCGGGGGCTTCGACTGAACCTGGGATGGGAGAAGGACCGACTGGAACGGCGGATAGCTTACACATGCCGCGCGTCTGAGGCGGTCAGCCCGATTGCGCCCGTACAACTGCTGGGAAACGCTCAGGCCAGAACCGCGTCGAGCAGTTCGGGAACGCCTTCGCCTCGGGTGGCCACGGTCTCGATGATCGGGCGGCGGCCCGCGACGTCCCGGAGGTCGCGGACGAGTTCGTGTTCGCCGGGGTGATCGGCCTTGTTGCAGACGAACAGGTCGGCGATCTCGAGGATGCCGGCTTTGTCCATCTGCACCGCGTCGCCCATGCCGGGAGTCAACACCACTGCCGTGGCATCGACGTGCTGACGGATCTTGGTCTCGTTCTGACCTGCGCCGACGGTCTCCACGAAGACGAGATCGAACGCGTCGTTGCCCTCGTGGGCCCCGCCGATGAGCTCGAGGATCTCGGCCAACGCGTGGTAGTCTTCGCCGCTGATCGCCAAGCTTCGGTAGTAGATCGATTCATCGAGCGTGTTGAAATCCACTCGGAGGCGGTCTCCCAGGAGCGCGCCATTGGTGATGGGGCTCTGGGGATCGAAGGCGACGACGGCGCAGCGCCCCGCGGCGCGACCGTCTTTGGACCGGCGGGTGAACTCCGCCGCCATCTGGGCGACCAGCGTGGACTTCCCCGCGCCCGGAGAGCCGGTGACCCCGACGACGCGCCGGGGGCGGCGGCGTTTGGCGTTGGCCCGCAGCGGGCGACCCGCGTGCAGCAGCGAAATGTCTCGGGCCAACTGCGATGAGGCAGTGCCGTTCGCGACAGCCTGGGCGCGGTCCTTCACCGCGTCGTGCACGGCCTTGACGATGTCGAGCAGGCCCACGCCGGTGGTGAAGCAGCGGGCGATTCCGGCCTCGGCGAGTTTGGGGAGGTCTTCCTGCGGAAGGATGCCGCCCATGTACACGGGCAGGTCATGACGCCCTAGTTTGGCGAGTTCCGTGACCAGCTTGGGCCCCAGCACCAGGTGCGAGTTGCTCATCATCGAAGCGCAGACCACGTCGCAATCCTCGTCCCGGGCCGAGATCGCCAGGCTGCGGGGAGTCTGCCAGAGTCCCGAGTAAATGACGTGAACGCCGGAGTCGCGCAGGGCCCGCGCGATGACCTTGACGCCGCGGTCGTGACCGTCCAACCCCATCTTGCCGAGCAGCACGCGGGGGCGGTGCGGCAGGTCGGCGCAGCGGTCGATCTTCTCAAACTCGGTGGTGGGGACGTGTAGCGCGGTCGTCATGGATAGCTCGTTGGTGATGCGGGAAAGGGCATTGTACTCGCGGCGAGGGCGTGTTCCCCGGCTTCCGCCCGGCTCGCGGGCCCCAGACCATCAGGGATGGTCACGTCCGGGTGATCGGGCCTGGTCGATGGGGCCCAGGATGTTCCACACACGCAGCCACGCGGCCCCCAAAGCCGCGGCAGATAGATTGACAAGCACTTCGGTCGCGCTCACCGTGAGCGCGATGGGAGCGAAAGCGGCCCGGGAGACGCCGGGGACAGCGAGCAGACCCGCTAGTCCGGTGGTAACGCCCTCGCGGGCGCCCAGAGCCCCCGAGGGGCTCAGGACACCGATGAGGTAGAAGGTGCTGGCGGCCAGTACGGCGGTATCGAGGGGCAGAGACTCGCCCAGGCATTGGGCGGCGACCGTAAATCGAGCGGCCTGCACCAGCAAGTCGGCCACACGCAGGATCATCGCCAGGGCGAACGAGGCCGGGGACGCGAGCATGTCGAGGCCCACGTGCAGGCGGCGAAACCTGGCCGAGCCCAGGAGTCTTGAGATCCAGTCCGACCCCAGACCGTCGGCGAACGCTCGAAGGCGTTCCAGGCCGCTCTCGTGGGCGAAGATGCGGGCAATCGAGAGGGTGAGGGCGTAGGTGATCGCCATGCCGCCGAACGCCGCGAGAAAGAACAACGCGTCGGCTTTCTGTCGCCAGACTGCCGCGAGCACGGTGGGCACCAACGACGCGGCGAGCACCCCTGCCACCGCGACCATCCAGGCTCCGATGGTGAGGAGCGGGAGTTTGTCGCGCCGGTTATGGATGAATAATCTCGCGACAATGCTCAGCTTGAACGGCAGATAGCTCAGCAGGCCGGCGATCGAGTTGACGGATTGGGTGTCGATGAAGCCCAGCCGCCGCACCGGCAAGAGCGTGGCCCAGAACATCGCGCCGTTGAGGAGCAGGCTGGCGGCCGAAAGACTGAAAAGCAGAACGACCTGACCGACAGGGGCGCGGCTCAGGGCGGTGAGGCGCGATTGGTTCTCCGGGGTGAAGGCCAATCGAACGCACCACCATAGAAGCGCAAGGCTGAGTACAAAGCCGATCATCTGGAGGATGAATCGGGCTCGCGACGCGCTGGGTGTTGAATCTTCCGCTGATGGAGACATGGAAGGGGGCGGAGGGATTCGACGCGTCCGCGGCGGCGGTTCCTCGAAGAGATCTTCCGGATCGTGAGTGGGGGCAGTCATTGCAGCAACGCGTGGCTGAGCGACATTGTTGGAGCGCCGACGCCCCGGACCTTGACGAGCAGTACGCCAATTTGAGGCCACGTGCTAACCACGTCGGTGTGGCTCTTCAGCCACTGCGTGAGAGCTTCCTGCGTCAAGCCTGGGTCGATGTACGCGCTGCGCTGGAAGCGGGAGAGTTCTGAAAAGTCAACGAGAAGGTGCGTGACACCCGGCGCCGGGCCGCCCCCCAGCGAATCCGAGATTGGCCAATGGTCCCACGTGGTGTTGTATGTGATCGGCCGCGTGAAGTAGAGCGGGGTGGTGTTTCCCACAAGCCCCAGGGTGGCGTCGGCGGGCAATGCTAGATTGCAGTAGTGTTCGGGACTCGCCTCGGCCAGCCACGACTCGCGTTCGGCGGGTGTCGCGGCGGCGAGTTGTGCTCGGAAAAGCTCACCGTTCCTGAACGAGGGTCCCAGGGCCAGGAACTGATTGGGCGCGCCGATGACATCGTCGCGCTTCGCAGGGTGCTGGCCCAGAAAAATCATTACCCCCGCCGCGGTTTGCAAGAGCGCGAGCGCCGCGCCCGCCCAGGGAGCCACACGCCGCGTGTGGCGGAGTGAGAGAGCTATCAACGCGCAAACGGGCAGCAGCAACGGGATCAGGAATCGGGATTGGATGTGGGTCAAAACGAGCCAACAACAGAGCTGCGCGGCGATGATGACGGCCCAGAGCGACGCGTGCCGGCGGGTTTCGGACTTTACCAGCGACCACGCGAGCAACGCCGCGCCGACGGGAAACAACGCGAACCATTGCGGGTGCAGGAGCCCTCGCATTCGTGTGCCGGCCGGATCGGTCGGATCGGGCACGAAAAGCAGTGCCAAGCGCTGGCTCAGCGAGCCTTGGAAGTGGTGTGCCTGCGAGTAGCGGGAGACCTGGTCGGCCGTCCAATGGCCCGTGCCGCCGGAAGCGTTGGGAAATACGCTCGCGGCGAAGGGGAAGACCGGGTTGCCGCACGCGGTGTAGTTGCGGATGAGCCAAGGCGACAGGACGATCGCCCCAGCCAGCGAGGCGAATACGCCGCACCGGATCCACCGGCGCGGCGCGGTGTTCGTGAGAAGCACGATGCCGACCGGGCCGCCGCAGAGAAAGAGTGCCGTCGGCTTGACGCAGCACGCGCCGCCCACCAACGCCCCAGCGAGGATCCAACGCAAGTTCGGAGAGTCGTCATCGAACGCGGCGAGCAACGCCGCGGCGAAGAGGGCCGTCATCGCCATTTCGTTGTACGCGAGGGAACCAACGACCGTGGTCCACGGCGTGGCGAGAAACGCCGCCGCGACCAGAGGCGCCGCCGCCTTGTGGGCGTTGCTGAGGCGGTGGGCCAGCGACGCGACCAATCCCGCGGCCACGAGCGTGAAACCAGCGTGCAGGAGTTGACAACTGATCAAACGCCAGCCATCACCCCCCGCGAGCCCATGGGCGGCAATGCTCAGCGGTGTCGCCTGCGGCGGCGTTTGGGACATCCCCGCGGCGGCGGTCATCGCTCCCAAGTGCGTGAACGCCGACTCCATGTAGCCAGGCAGGAACGAATAGACGTTGTGTTGGAGCGGAGCGATTCGTCCGGAGGCGAGCCACTCCTGCGGGAGTTGAAGGTGATAGGAAAGTGCGTCGAAGCCCCCAAACTCGCTGTCCCACAAGTAGCCGGGTGGGTTGCACGCCGCGACGAGCAGCAGAGCGGTGGGAGGGATGCAAAGCAGCCACGTCCGGTCGACTTTGGGAGAAGCGTTGATCGCGGCCGAACGTCGCCAACGGGTCAGGGCGTTCGTCGCGAGTACCAGGCCGACCGCGATGGGAAGCCAGGCGATCGCCGTAGACCACTGGCCCGCCCACGCCCCGCAGATGCCCAAGGAATGGGACAGGCTCAACTGCAGCGTCAATCCCAGCCCCAAACGCACGGGGCATGAGGAACTCACCTTACGAAAAAGCTCACCCAGCCCCGCACCGGCGGCGAGATACACCGCGGCCGGCCAACCTGCGCGCAAGAGCCATTCAAAGACCGAGATTGCGTTGAGCCCGGGTGAATCGGTACCGACCGCCGCCAACGCCGCGACGACGACGAGCAGGAGCCCGACCACGACGATGATCGAAACTCCTGAGCGCTGCGGTGATTCGGGGGCGGCTGGCATGTGGAGGGCTCGGTGGGCCGGAGTTGTAGCGCGTCGGCGGCATGCGGGTCTGCCGGGTGTGCGGGCTAGAAGTCCGGCGGCGGCAGCACGAGTGAGAACCCGCCGCGCCTTCGCCCCTTACCCTCCCCCATGGTTCAATCACGCGGGAGCGCCCGCACATCCGGGCTCATTCTTGCTTTCGCGGTCGGCGGAGTATTCGCTGCGACCGTGGGGGTGATCGCATGGCGAGGGCTCTCCGTGCCCAAAGCCCCGACCGTGAAGCAGGTTGTTCCGCGCGCGCCCGATGTCAAGGAAATTCCCTCAGGTGCCGGAGGCCTACGCCAGTTGGGCGGGGGCAAGGGGATGCAGGTCCAGATGGTGGATCGCAAGGATCCCGGCCGCGTGGCGGGAGTGCTGGAAGCTGAGAGCTCGACGCCGCTGGAAGGCAAGCGGTACCGGATGGACAAGCCCCGCGTGTGGATGTACATGCGTGATGGTCGGACGATGTACTTGGAAGGGGCCAAGGGCGAAGCATTGATTCCTGATCTCGGCAGCCGGCCCGAAGACGGGCTGCTCGAGGGCGATGTGATCGTAAAGATGTTCGCGGCGATGCCCGGCAATCAGAAGCCCGATCCGCTGGTGACGCCCCCGATGCTGACGCTGGCCACGCCTCGCCTCACATTCGACGGCCGCGCGGGCGAACTTCGCTTCCCGGATGATGTACGGATCGACGGCGATCGGATCGAGTTCGTCGGGTCCAACGCGTTGGTGGTGATGAACGAAGGGGCCGAGCGGTTGGAACTGTTGCGTGTGGAGCACACGACCTCCCTGATCATCAAGCCGGGCGGCAAGCCGGCGTCCGCTTCGCCCCCGCCGACCGAAGCCCAACCGGCGACGCCCGCGCCGCCCACCGCCAATCCTGCTTCCCCGGCCCCCGCGGCACCTGAGAAGTCTCAAACACTCTACGCCGCGTGGTGCGAAGGGTCGGTGAAGGTGGAGCAAGGCGATCGCGTGTTGACCGGCGATCGTTTGGACGGTTGGATGCGGCTTATCGGCAATGCTCTTCCCCCGAACGCGATCGCCGGCGCTCCGCCCCGAGCCCGACACGCGGAGCCGGTGATGCTGGCAACAGCGTACGTGCCGGCTCAACCCGCCCGGACTGCGCAGCCGTCGAGCATGAAGGCCGGTGAGCCCGATTCAAACCCGCCGATCTCGCTTACATGGACAGGGCCGTTGGAAGTTCGCCCGCTCAAGGAGCCGGCCGCGGAACTGCAGTTCAACGACGTGTTCATGCGGTGCACGGGCCCGACGGCCACATCGGTCAACGTGCGCGACGCGAAGGCCAACATTACCGCGACCGGTGCGATGGTGGAATACGGCGCGACCAAGCGGGATGCCGCGATCGCCGGCAACGCAACGGGCGATGCGGTGTTGGAGAAGCCCGATGTTGGACGGGCGGTGGGCGCAAGGTTCGAGGCGTCACTCGCCACAGGCATCGCAACAGCGCGGGGAGCGGGGTCGCTCACGTCGGCGGTCAAGGAACAACCCGGGCGCATCGCACCCGCCGCCAAGCCCCGCGCGATTACCTGGGGCTCCGAAGCGCAGTTCACCTTCGGGCTCAAGCAAGGCACGATGAGTTCGCGACTGGATCGGGCGATGTTGCACGGCGGCGTTACGGCGGGCGACGGAGCCAAGGGCCGCCTTTCCGGCGAGTCGCTCACGGCCGAGTTTGAGAAAATCGACGAGGACCGCTCGTTCCTGAAGCGCGTCGCGATCCTCGGAAAGGCCAACGCGATCGACGGGAACGGTGGATCGCTCGCGGCGGACCTGGTTGACGTGGGATTGATCCGGCGTGAGGGAGACTCGACCGAGTCCGATCCGGCCTCCATCGACGCCTCGGGCGATGTGCGTGTGACGCAACGCGATGGGACGCTCCGTGCCAAGTCGCTCAAGGCGGCACTGACCCGGCGTCCTGATGGCGACGTGATCGCGACGACCGCCTCCGCCAAGGGCGATGTGCGTTACGACCGCGCCGACGGCGTGATGGCGACGGCCGATGAACTGGCCGCCCTGCCGCAGGCGCAACAGGTCACGCTGCTCGGCGAGACCGCGACCGTCGGACAGCGGGGAACGGTCATCTCCGGCGGGCGTATCGAGTTGGACGGAGCGAAACGCACGCTCGCGGTGCCGGGCAAAGGTGAACTCAACCACGCTCCAGCGGCGAAGGCAGGCGAGACTCCGACAACAGCCAAAATTGCATGGCAACAGGGGATGAGCTTTGATGATGCCTCCGGCCTGGCGCTCTGCGACGGCTCCGCCGCGGCGGAGATCAGCAAAGGTGCCATTGCCCGCGACGCTATCAAGGCCGAGCACGTGCGGGTGCAGTTGACACCCGCTCCGCCCGAGGCCGCACGCGGCAACCCGACCGGCGAAAAAGCTCCGGAGCGAGCGCTCCAATCGGTCGTCGCGACCGCCAAAGACGAAGCCACGCCCGCGAACGTCGAGATCCGGCGTTACGCCGTTGGCGCCGCCGGAGCGCAAGGGCCGCTCGAGCGGCTGATGTACCTGGAAGGCCGGGAAATCCTCGCGGACAACGCCGCGGGAACGCTGAATGTCCCGACGGCGGGCAAGCTCCTCTCCCTCGACAAGCGGGTGGCGGCGCAGCACAACACGGCCCAGCCCCCGACCAAGGGCACCGCGCTCTTCACTTGGAAGGAGTCGTTCTCGCTCGACCGTCGCTCCGGGCAGGCCGTAATGAAGCAGGGCGTCAAGCTGGTGCAGGAACGCATGGACGATCCCTCCCGCATCGAACTGGAGTGCACGGAACTCACCGCGCAGGTCGTCGAATCGACCAACGCGTCTACGCTCGACGCTCCGTTCGCGGGCGAGTTGAAGATGGCGACGGCGAAGGGCTCGGCGTGGATGCGGTATCAACAGAAGGAGGTGACCGGCGACGTCCTCACCTATGACGCTGTGTCACGGACTGTTGATGCGCAAGGGAACAACGGCAACTTCATCACGGCTTTCGATCCGGCCACCGCAGCGCCGATTACGGCCACCCGTGTGCTGTGGGATCTGAACGGAGGCAAGTTCCAGTTGTTCGGCATCCAACAGCCGATCGTGACGCCGCGTTAACGGGGAAGCACGTTCAGTCGTCCGGATTTACGCACTGTGACGGCGGTGTTTTTGAATGCGGGCGTGCGGCTGTGCTCGTCGACCGCGCGGGGCACGAGCACATTGGCCTCCGGGTAGTACATCGCGGCGTTGCCCTCGCGGATATCCGCTTCGCGCGTCAAGATGTCCGACATCTCGCCCGATGCACTCCGGACGGTGACCCGGTCGTCAACCGAAAGCCCCAGACGCTTCATGTCCGCGGGGTTGAGCAGGATGACGTCGCGTCTCTCCTGGCCCCGGTAGATATCCTCTTCGTCGTACACGACAGTGTTAAACTGGCCTTCACTGCGGATCGTCATCAGACGCAGTTCGCCAGCGCCGCCGCCCTTGAGCGGCGGGACCGCCACCGCGTGAAACTTGGCCTTTCCGTTGGCGGTCGGGAAAGCCGGCGTGTGGATGAGCCGTCCCGCAACCGGAAACTCCTGCTTCGTACGGTCGACATCCTTGATCTGACCGTACCCCGGGATGGTGTCGGCGATGAACGAGCGAATCGCGGCGTGATCCTCCAAAGCCGCGAAGTTGGCTGGATGCGACTCCCCAAGCACGCGCTGTGCGATGTTCGAGATCACGGTGACCTCGGCCAGCGGCCCGTCATGCCGCCGTTTGCCCCCCTCCGACAATCGAACGAAGTTGAACATCGATTCCTGAGTCGTGCTCTGCGGCTCCTCGTCGCGTGCGAGCACGGGAAGAATGAGCGAGTGCTTGCCCTTGCCGTGGAAGTGGCCCGTATTGAGCGTGGTGCTCAGGAAAATGGTCATCCCGATCTGCGAGAGCGCGGACCGTGCGTACGTGGCATCCGGGCAACTGCCAAAGAGATTGCCGCCCAGGTGCACCGCCGTCGCGACGCGTCCCTCGCTCGCTCGCTGTACACACCCCAATGTGTCCAAGCCCTGCTCGTGAGGGATCGTGACCTTGAGCCGTTCCTCGATGGCTTTCACGATCGAGCCCTTGAGCCTGGGCACCGCGCCCATGGAGCCGATTCCCTGGACGTTGCTGTGGCCGCGGAGCGGGAGCAGCCCGGCGCCCGGCCGGCCCATCATGCCGCGGATCAACGCGAGGTTGGCGATCGCCCGGACGTTGTCCACGCCGTGCTCGTGGTGCGTAATGCCCATGGTCCAGGTGAATATCGCGCCGCGGGAGGCCGCGTACCTGGCCGCAACGCGTTCGATCTGCGCGCGAGAGACCCCGCCGAGCGCTTCGAGCGACTCCCACGACGCGCCGGCAATCGCGTCGCGGCACTCCTCCCAGTGGTCAGTGTGCTGGCCGATGAACCGCTCGTCCGTCGCGCCCGATTCGAGCGTCGCCTTCGCAAGGCCGGTGAGCACGGCGATATCGCCGCCGATGTGCGGTGTCAGGTACTCGTCGGCGATTTTCGAGCCCCAAAGCAGGCTCATCGGGTCGCTGGGGACCTTGAAGTTGATCAGGCCCAGTTCGCGGAGGGGGTTGATCACGACGATGGCGCCGCCCCGCCGCTTGAGATCGATCAGCGTCCGCATGAAGCGGGGATGATTGCTCGCAGGGTTGCCCCCGATGATGAAGACCAGGTCGGCGTGCTCGAGGTCTTCGAGGCTGAGCATGGTGGTGCCCGAACCGGTGATGCCCGCCAGCGCCGCGCCGCTGGCCTGGTGGCAGAAGAAGGAGCAGTTGTTGACGTTGTTCGTGCCGTAAAGACGGGCGAAGAGTTGAAGGAGGAATCCAGCTTCATTGGACGAACGCCCGCTGAAATAGAAGAATGTGTCGTCGGGCTTGGCCTGCCTCAGCGACGCGGCCGCGAGATCGAAGGCTCTTTCCCAGGGAATCGCGCGGTAGGAGCGATCTCCCGGCGCGGCGTACAGGGGCTCGGTAATGCGTCCGGCGGTCTCCAGTTCACGCGGAGAGAACCGGCCCAACTGGTCGAACGAGAACTCGTCAAAGAACCGCTCGCGGATCCGCCCCTGCATGTCCGCGGCCATGGCTTGAACGCTCTTCTTGCAAACTTCCGGAAAGCGACCGGCCTCGTTGACCATGCCGCCGTTCTGGCCGCCCATGCCCAAAGCACACGTCTTGCACGCATTCTTGCTCCGCAGCGAGTTCCACATGCGCAGGAAACCGCCGGAGGCCTGAGCCTTCTTGAGCGTGTACAGGATGGCGGGCCAACCGCCGCCGGAAGTGGGCTTGCGCATGCGGGGGCCATGGTAAGGGCCGAGCGGCGGGGGAGCGGACGCCGCCGCTTGATGGCGTCGGTCGGAGCGCGGTTTCGGGGAAAGTTCCCTGTTGCACACCCTGCACCTCGGCGGGACAGTTTTCGCAGAGAGAAACGTGCGAGCGGCCGCGCCGTGCGATCACCACGTTTCTCGGCCATCTGCTCCGGGAGGAACGATGAGACTATCACGTATCGGAAGTTGCTTCGTCATCGGTTGGGCCGCCGGAGGAATCCTGACGCAGCCCAGTTCCGCGGCCTTGCGTCCGATGGTGGAACTGATGGAAGTGATCATGGATGCGCAGGGCAACGACGGAACGTTCATCGCACGAGCGTTCGGCTCTGATTCCGCCAGTCCCATCAACTACATGATCACAACGGCCCCGGACGCCAAGAGCTTTGAGTACAGCGTGGCGCCCGGGTCCAGGTACATGGATGATTGGCTGAGCATTTCGACGCAGGGCGTGTTCAACCCGCTGAGCGGAGGCTGGGACATCACCACCAGCGGTCAACTCGGCAATGAGACGTGGAGCGGCAGCGGCACCACCATTTTCGGCTCGGCCTTCAACCCTGCGGACGATCCGGAGCCCCAACGGTCGGACTTCCGAATCGTGCTGGGGCCGGTGGTGCTTGACTACCACAGCGTCGTCCAGATCATCCAGACACCCAATAACAGCCATAGCAGCGGCACATTCACCTTCACGGTCAATGATGCCCCGGTCGCATCCGTACACGGGATTGACTACGTGAACGACATTGCCGGCGATTGGCACTGGTATATCAACAGCGTCACGATCGGCGGGCGGACGTTCCAGGTCGCGGCGAACGGCACAGTGGTGTCGCCCACGTACATGACGTCCATCCAGAGAGTGCCGGGGCCCGGCGGCATCGCTGCACTCCTTCTGGGCGCCGCGATGGTGGTCAGCAGGAAGAGACCGCCACGGGCTTGATAAGACTCTCGCCTAGTGAGTTCTTCGACGCTCGTTTCGACCCGATCTTGGCCGCGGCGGCATAGTCATCGTTCAGCGCACGAAGCCGTATTCGTGCGCTGGACGTCTTTGAGATTCGCAGCTTGCGCATTAGCACGTCTGCGACTCGCGATCATTTCAAGACCGTGCGACGGGCGAGGTCTCCCGCGAGAGCCCGAACCGGTGGATTTTGTTGTAGACGGTGACTCGATCGATCTGGAGCACGTGAGCCGCCTGGGAGATGTTCCAGTTCGCGCGCTCCAGCACGCCGCGGATGTGCCGCTTCTCTATCTCCTCCAGCGATTCATCGGTCCCCTGATCGACCGCGGGTGTGCGAGTTGTCGGGGCTGGAAGGTCCTGGGGCCGTATCTCGGGCGGCTTGCCCACCACCATCGCCCGCTCGATGGCATTGCACAGTTCACGCACATTGCCCGGCCATGAATGCTCGGCCAGCACCCGCATCGCTTCGTCGCTGATGCCGGTGATCCTGCGGTCCATCTGGCGAGAGAATCGCTCCACGAAATGTTGAGCGAGTAGCGGGATGTCCTCTCTGCGTGCCCGCAGCGGGGGGGCTTCGATGGAGAAGACGTGGATGCGGTAGAAGAGGTCCTCGCGGAACCGCCCGTCCCGTACCGCCGCCTCGAGCGATTCGTTGGTCGCGCAGATCACGCGGAAGTCAACGTGCACGGTTTCCTGCCCGCCAACACGGGTGAAACACTTTTCCTCCAGGACGCGCAGGAGTTCCACCTGCATCTTTTCCGGTATTGATCCGATCTCATCGAGGAACAGCGTGCCGCCCTCGGCCATCTCGATCTTTCCGCGCCGACGCTGCGTGGCGTTGGTGAACGCGCCCTTCTCGTGCCCGAACAACTCGCTCTCCAGCAGGGACTCTGGGATGGCCCCGCAGTTGACGGGGATGATTGGCCGGTAGCGTCGCGGGCTGTTCGCGTGTATTGCGCGTGCAATCAACTCCTTGCCGGTGCCGCTCTCCCCGGTGATCAGCACCGTCGCGTCGGTGGGCGCGACGTGCCGGATCAGGTCCATCACCTGGCGGATCGCGGGGCTCTTGCCGACGATGGCATCGACGCAGACCATCTCATCGATGGTGCCGCGAAGCCGGGCATTCTCTTGGGCGAGCCGACGCTTCTCCACCGCCCGCTGCAGTAGGTGGCTCAGTTCGGACGGGTCGATCGGCTTGGTCACATAATCGAACGCGCCTTCCTTGAGCGCCCGCACGGCGCTCTCGATCGATGCGTGCGCGGTGATGATGATGACTTCCAGCTCCGGGTCGACTGCACGCAGGGCCTTCTGCAGGTCCAGGCCATCCATCCCCGGCATTTTGATATCAACCACCGCGGCGTCGAAGCGACGCTTGTTGACCACCGCCAGGGCCGCGTCCGCGTTCTCCGCCGGCACCGCGTCGAAGCCGTCCTTCGCGAGCCAGCGGCTCAGCGAGTCGCGCACGGAAAACTCGTCGTCAACCACGAGCACCGATGGTCGTTGGGGTGTCATGTGGCGATCTCCTTGGCGGCTGTCTCGGCGGCGGTCACGACCTTTGGCTCCACCTCCATGCTGGGCTTGCGCGGAAGGGTGATGGTGAACGTTGTGCCCACGCCTGGTTGCGACTGAACCGAAATATCCCCGCCGTGCCCGTGGACGACGCCGTACACCACCGAAAGTCCCAGCCCCACCCCGCTGCCTTCTCCTTTGGTGGTGACGAACGGCTTGAAGATGTGCGGAATGAGCTCCGGCGGGATGCCGCCGCCCGTATCGCTGATCCGTATCTCGACCCGTTCCAGATCGCCCGTCAGGTGAACGCCCAGAATCGCCGACCGATCGTGCTCGCCCTGCATCGCCTCGATCGCGTTCATAAGCAGCGCCAGCACGGCCTGCAGAATTTGGTTCTGATCTGCGACGATGGTGGGATCGCCTTCAATCAGCGTGGTTTCCAGCTGCACTTTATTCATTTCCAGATGGTGCCTGAGCAGTTTCAGGCCGTGGTCGATGATCTGATTGATGTCGGTGGCTTTCGGTCGCACGCTCCGGCCCCGGGCGAACAGCAGCAGGTTCTTGACGATGTCGCCGCAACGCACGCACTCCTTGTCGACCAGCGCGAGATAGCCCTCGAGTTCCTCTCGGACACGCTGCTCGATGGGCTGTTCCGCGATCTCGCGCCGCACCAGGCGTGCGTACGCGAGAATGCCGCTCAACGGGTTGTTGAGTTCGTGGGCCACCGTCGCGGAGAGCTTTCCGAGCGAGGCCATCGTCTCGACCTGGTTCATCTGCTGCTGGGCTTGCTTCAGGGCCAGCGCTTTTTCCTCGACCTTCTGCTCCAGCGTGCGAGACCAGCGGTCAAGTTCGTCTCTCGCGCCGCGAAGGTCCGCCACCATGCCATTGAACGCCCCCGCCAGGGTCGCCAACTCCGTGCGCCCCGGGACGTCGATGCGTGTGTTCAGATCTCCGGCGGCGATTCGGCGAGTCCCCTCCCGCAGCCTCGCGACCGGTTCGTGAACCAGGCGTCGGATGAATAGCGCCGCGATCAGCCCGCTCGCAAGGATCAACAGGGCCGTGGTCCAGCCCAGTTGCAGGCGAGCCCTGGCGATCGCCTCGTCGAAGGGCGCCATGGTCATCTGCACGTCCAGGACGCCCAGGACTGGTTGGAGCCCCGGCGGCGAGTGGCATGCGGTCGCCGAGCAGGACGGTTCGTTGTTGATGACCGTGAGGGACCGTTGAGCCTCATGGCCGCCCCGCTCAAGGGCGATGTTGTTGAACCGCAGGACGTTGGGCCCGGTGACTTCGCCGTTGGTATGACAGGTGGCGCACGCTTCGGCGGAGATCGCGACCACCCGGCCACGCTCGGTGGCATCTGCCGAGAGCGCGATCCGGCCGTCCTTCGCGTACACCCTGATGCCGGTGAACCCCTGCGACGCCCCGAGTTGTTCGATGCGGGACTGCACCTCGTCCATGCGGTTGAGCAGCATTCCGTCTCGGGTGGCGCTGCGGATGAGCGACGTCGAACGTTCCAGGTCCGCCCGCACGAAGCGGGATATCTCGTCCCGCGCGCCCCAATAGCCCAGCAACGCGTGGAATGAGAGCACCAGCGCAATGGTGGCGCCCAGCGGCACGAAAAGTCGCAGTTCAAGTGAGCTTGCCAGCGATCGCAGCCTGGAGACCATAAATAGGTCCGCCCAATAAGAGGATCGACTTATCCAGATTGTTTGCCCCCGGTCGTTGAGAATCCACACGGAGTGTTGAGATATTCATCAGCGCTCCCCGCGCCGGTTCGGGTCGTGTGCGGCGAATCCACGCCCAAAAGCCGCGCCCATCCCCGCGAGCGGCTGGCTCGCCGGTTGCACGTGGTGCCGGTGCTTCACGACCGTGGGTGCGCGCGATGGCACGGATCGGTCAGAGGGATATGCCATGAAGCGGTCATTGCCGGTCCTTTCGCCAGTGCCGTCCGCACGCACGTGCGTGTGGGTCGATGCGGGCGTGCTCAACTACCGCCTCTGCGACCATGGCTTTGCCTGCGAGGCCTGCCCGCTCGACGCGGCCATCCGCAGTGATCCCCGTCTGGTGCTGCGGCAAAATCTCCAGGAGCCCGAACCCGGACCGACACTTTGGTCGTTCCCGAACGATCGCCTCTACGCCGATGAGCATCTGTGGGTGCAGGTGGTGAGCGCCGGCCACGTGCGCACCGGTGTTGACGCGGGTCTGGCCCGACTCATGCCGCCTGTCCGTGAGGTTCGGCCCGCGTTTCACGACAGCGTGCTCCGCAGGGGCCAGCCATTGTTCAGTATGTCCTTCGATGGCGGCGAGTTGGAACTGCCGTCGCCCGTCGGCGGGAGCGTGTGCTGCTGGAGCGAACGCCTGGATGCAACGCCATCGTTGCTCATGACCGACCCCTACACGGCCGGATGGGTTGCGGAAATCGTTCTTGACGACGACCGCCAACTCGCGGATCTGCGGCACGCGGCCGAGGCCTGCGAGCAAGCCAGGCTCGCCATGCGGCGGTTCGGCCGTCAGGCCGCTTTCGGGCTCCTGGCCCTCCAAAATCCAGAGGACTCCTGGATTGACCCCGCGTTGATCGAAGCGACGCGCCGGGCGATCGGAACGAGTTCGTATCTCGCCATGGTCCGTGGAGTTCTTCTACAGGGCGGGTGTTGAGAATCACAACAGAGTGTCGAGTTCCTCATCACGGGCGCAATCCCGGGGGTTGTTCATTGCCCCGGCCGCCGCACGGAAGGGCGTTTGCGAGCTCTGGCGCGGGGCGCTGCGTTGTTCGGGGTTGGTCCGCCGATTGCATGAGGCAGGGCGAAAGGTGTCATCCGTAAACGCAAGGGGAGCTACACATGGCACGCGTCAAAACAAACATAAACACGCTGATGCGGGGGTATGCAGGGCCGATCGCCTTCGGCCTCGCAGCCGTCGTATGCATGCCCGTGCTGGGAGTCGCGGCATTCCTGCTCCGTGGCGTCTTCGTCGCGGGCTTCGCGGCGGCCATGGTCGTGGCCGCCTCGATCGCGCTGTGGCACGCCATCGAACCCAAACTCAGCCCCGGCTGCCGTCTGATCGTCCGTGAGATCGTGCTGGGCGTCGCGATCATCGCGGGAATCCCGCTGCTGGCAATCACGGTCGTACTTGCTGGCGGCGCGACCGTCGCGGTGCTGCCCGTCGCCGCTGTGACGCTGGCGATCCTGGGCGTTTGGCAGATTCTGGGAGTGAGCCGTCACGTCTTCCGAATCCACTGAACGAAGCAGCCGCGGCGATAGGCCGCGCAACGATCTACCGGAGGCCTTGCGATGAACGCTTCCCAACCACAGAACGCGACGCACGAGACCGGTGCCTGCCGGTGCGCCAGCCGACGCGAGTTTGTGCGTCGTGTCGCCGTGCTGACCGCCCTGACGGTCGGCGGCGTCGCTCTCGGGAGCGAGCGGTCCGGGGCCTCCAAGAGGCTGAACGACGACCGCATGGCGGTGCTCGTCGATCTCAAGCGGTGCGTCGGATGCAGACGGTGCGAATGGGCGTGCGCGGGCGCTAACGGCAATTCACACGGCCCCATCGAGGAGTGCGATGACCAATCCGTCTTCTCCACCCGCCGCAACCCGAGCACGGACCGATTCTGCGTCGTCAACCGGTCGGTCGGTCACGGGGCCGATGCCAAGCCCGTGTACGCGAAAATGCAGTGCATGCACTGCGAACACCCTCCGTGCGTCTCGGCGTGCCTGGTGGGTGCGATGCGCAAGGACCCGTCTGGTCCCGTGACGTACGACGCGTCCAAGTGCATCGGTTGCCGGTACTGCCTGGTCGCCTGCCCCTTCGAGCGCCTGACGTACGAGTACAACAGCCGCTTCACTCCGCGGGTGCGCAAGTGCGAGTTCTGCCGCCATCGCACGCAGCGCGGCCAGGTCCCCGCGTGCGTGGAGGTCTGCCCGGTCGAAGCGCTGCAGTATGGTCGGCGTGACGATCTGCTCAAACTCGCGCACCGCCGCATCGCCGATCACGCCGGCGAGTACGTCGATCACGTGTACGGCGAGACCGAAGGCGGGGGCACCTCGTGGCTCTACCTGTCGCCGCGTCCCTTCGAGGAACTCGCGGAGGTCGGGCTCCCGGCGCTCTCGTCCCACAGCCCCGCGGAACGTTCGGAACACATCCAGCACACCATCTTCAAGTGGTTCGCTGCCCCCATCGGCGTCGCCACCCTGCTGGCGACGCTGAACTGGTTCACACGCAAAGGAAGCCACTCGTGAGCGCCGCGATTCCCATCACCTTCTTTCGCTACACGCCTGTGACCCGGGCCGAGTCGCGTCCCCGGTACTTCACCCCCGGCGTCTGGGTCGTCGCGGCGTTCGCCGCGATCGGTGCCGTGGCTTGGATCTACCGAATGCTCTTCGGCCTCGGAGCCGCGACCAACCTCAACAACGCCTATCCCTGGGGCATCTGGATCGGCATCGATGTCGCTACGGGGGTGGCCCTCGCCGCGGGCGGTTTCACCACCGCGTTCTTGGCGCACATCCTGCACCGCGAGCAGTACCACCCGCTGGTCCGGCCCGCGCTGCTCACCGCCATGCTCGGCTACACCTTCGTGGCCCTGGGCGTGATGACGGACCTGGGTCGCTTCTGGGCGATGTGGCACGTCATGCTCCCGACCATGTGGCAGCCCAACTCGGTGCTCTTCGAAGTCGCCATCTGTGTGATGTGCTACCTCTCCGTCCTGTACATCGAGTTCCTGCCGGCCGTGTGCGAACGGTTCGTGGGGCGCGTCAATCTGCCGGGCCCCGCCCGCGTGCTCAACAGGCATGTCGATCGCGCCCTGCGGTTTGCGGACGCAACGCTCGGCCGCTTCATGACGATCTTCATCATCCTGGGGATCATGCTCTCGTGCATGCACCAGTCCTCACTGGGGACCCTGATGGTGATCACCGAGGGCAAACTCAACGCGTTCTGGCACACCCCCGCGCTGCCCGCCCTGTTCCTACTTTCGGCCTTCGCGGTAGGCTACCCCATGGTGATCTTCGAATCGATCATCGCCCATAGGTCCTTCGGGCTCCGCGGAGAGAGCGACCTGCTCAGCAGGCTCGCCCGTTTCATCCCTTTCACTCTGGGTGTGTATTTCACGGCCAAGATCACGGACCTGGCGGTCCGTGGCCAACTCCCGCACCTGCTCGATCGCGGCACCTATTCGCGGCTGCTCCTGTCGGAGCTTCTCGTCGGCGTCGTCTTCCCGTTCATCATCTTCGCCTCCCGTCCGCTCCGTTCGCGGACCGCCTGGCTCTTCGTCGGCTCGGCCTGCGTCATCGCCGGCGTGGTGCTGAACCGGCTTAACGTCTTCCTGTTCGCGTACTCGCCTCTCGATCGGTCGGCTGTGTACTCGCCCAGCCTGAGCGAAGTTGCGGTGACGATCGGCGCTGTCGCCATGACAGTCCTCATCTACCGCGGCATCGCCATCAACTTGCCCGTCATCGAACAACTCGAGCCTCCCCATGCTCCGCACCGCGCTTCTGTCCCCCGCGAAGTTTCGGTCGCGATCCAGAACCCCGTGACTTCGATGCCCCCGACAGCGCATGTCGAATGGTGCGGGCCATCCGTGACCGCTACCGCGACCACACAGACCTGGAGCTACACGTGAACGCCCTGCTTACATCTCTGGCCCTGGCCGCCTGCACGTTCAGCGGGCTCGCCGCGTCACCTCCGACTCCAACGGCACAGGCCGGCAGGATCCTCGGCCCCGATGTGGTGATACTCGATCAGGTTGTCGGATGCTACGGATCGGTCCGCTTCGATCACCGTCTGCACACGCAGATGTCGACCATCCAGGGTGAATGCAAGAACTGCCACCATGAACTTCAGGCCGGTTCTCAGCAGACGTCGGAGCCCGTGATCCGGCCGTGCCGCACCTGCCACGAACCGATGAGCACCGTCGTGACTAGCGAGAAGCCGGGCCTTCGCGGAGCGTACCACCGCCAGTGCCTCAGTTGCCACAAGGATTGGTCGCACGAGAATGCTTGTGGATATTGCCACACCTCTTCCGCGATGGTGCGTGGCTCGGCTGTCGGCACCAAGATGCCGCACGCCGCAAACCCCCCGCGATCGTTCGCGCAGGTCGTATATACCTACCAGACGGGCCACGCGCCGGTGCCGGTGGTCACTTTCCACCACGCCGACCACGCCGAAAAGTTCGGTCTCCAGTGCGTCGATTGCCACGGCGGCTCTTCGTGCGGCCAGTGCCACGGATCAAAGATCGAGCGTCCGGTCGTCAACCGCGAAGAGAGTTGCTTCAAGTGCCACACGCAATCCCGCTGCGTGACCTGCCACGACCGGCAGGAGCGTCCCGCCTTCGATCACAGTGTCCACACACGTTGGTGGCTCAGGGCCGGGCACGCCGCCCTCGCGTGCAGCGCCTGCCACGTCGCCGGAGAGATGCCGCGGCGGCCCACCTCCGACTCGTGCAAGCAGTGCCACGCCCAGCGCTGGGGCGACACTGAGTTCGATCACGCCCGCACGGGCGTTGCGCTCCGGGGCGATCACGAGTACTTCGATTGCCTCGAATGCCACCGAGGCGGCGATCAGGCGATGCTCGCGAGCTGCTCTTCCTGCCACACCGAGCGTTACGTGGCGGGCGAAAGACGAGTCGGTCGGGTGCTGGGCGAACTTCCCACCGGCTTCCCGCAGCCGCCCGCCGGCGTGCTTCACGCTCCGGATTGAGGTAGAAAACCACTCCCCGGGAGTGCCGGGTGGGGGCTATGCGGCGAGCCTGCCACCGGGCGCTTCAGCCGCGGCATTGAGAGTCGTGGCGATTCGGTGAATCAGGGCGCGGTTCTCAGGGTCTGTGCCGTGGATGCGGACCTGGTCGTTCTGGTCAAAGCAGAAGACAAGCACCGGATCGCCGGATTCGTCGGTTGCGAGCGACACGCGCGTCACGCGGTCGAGATTGATCCATCGCTGCTCGCCGTTCGGAGAATTGATCTTAATCATTCGGTTGAACATAGTGATAACCCTTGTTCGGTCACCATCGGCATGATGCGCGTGATGCTTAAACAGTTTGCGATACTTGTCCTGATGTACCCCCTCTCGCCCCGAGCAAGTTTCGGCGAGGCCGGCGTTGCATTCGCCAAAAACGACAAGAGCGGACCGCACAAAGTGCCGGCACCGCTCTCCACGTGTTCGCCTTTGTATTGCGAGAATGGGCAGAGCCGGACTTGAACCGGCAACCCCCGCATTTTCAATGCGGTGCTCTACCAATTGAGCTACCTACCCGACCATTCACCGCCGTTTCCGACGGGCCCATAGGGTAGCAGCCCTTCCCACCAGGTTCAACATTTTGGGCTCAGGGTGTCGCCGCTGCCGATTTAGGGGGGCGGCACGACCTATCTGTCATGCTCGAAATGAACACCATGGAGCAAGCAGCTGCTCGATAGAGACCTCTCCGTATCCAGTGTCTGCGGTTGTCCGGAAATCAGCGATCAGAGCTCCAGTACCTGCATATCCGCTTCAACCATCGCGGTTGCGGGGGGCAGGCAGACGCCGGTGCCGAAGACCGCCAGCGCGGGAACCGCGGCCATCTGCGTGCGGACGCCCTCGGCGGTGAACTCCTCGGCGTAGGGAACAGCAATCTGGGCACCCGCCGCCACTTGTCCGCGTGTGGTCTCGATGACGACCGGGATTTCCTTGTCGATCGGCGCGGCCTTGCCCGCGAGAACCGCGAACAAGTCAAGGGCGATCTGGCCCTCGCTCTTGGCCATCTCGATCACCGGGATGGCCTGCTCAAAGGCCTGCAGCACGCCCTTGGCGTTCTCGTAGGTGCCAGACTTCTCTGCGAACGTCGCTCCCGGAAGAACAACCTCGGCCCGATCGGTCAGCGGGCCCTGCAGCGTGTCGATCAGGGCAACAAACTTGCCGGAGACCGCCGTCACAAGGTCGCCCCCCAGGGCACCGGTGGGGGAGTTGCCGGTAATGATCACCGCGCCCACGTTGCTGGCGCCCGATCCAAGGCCAAGGCGCTTGAGGAACTGGTCGTAGTTGAGGACATTGCCCTCGCCCGCGATCGCCGCGAGCACGCGGCGGACGCCACGGGCGTTGGGCGCCTTCTCCGCGTACATCTTGAACGCGTTCTTGTCGGTCTCTTTCGCGCCGATCGGGAAGATCTTGTCCTGGCCGACAATCGGCACCGGGCCCACGCCGAAGACCGCGTTCGCGTCCAGCCGTTTGGCCAGATTGCCCAGCACGAAGGCTTCCTCGCAGGTGAGGAACGGGCTCACCATGATGGCCAGATGCTTGCCCGCGGTTGTCGCGCTCTTCACGCCCTTGATCAGGTCGTCGTACGCCTTGGTGTAATCACACTCGACCGTCGCCCCGTGCTGCTTGCGGAGCGGGGAACGCAGGCGATTCTCCGAGTGCACGAACTTGCACCCGTACCGAACCTCGTCGGTGATCCAGAATTTGTTGATCGCCGGGTTATCGCGCGGCTTGATGCGGTACACGCGACCTTCGTTGTGGTGGATGTAGATGTTGTCGCCGCTGGCGGTCAGCGGATCAATTGCCGGCGTTTCCTTGAGGAACCACACACGCTGCGAGAACAGGAAGTCCTTGTCCAGCAGCGCACCCACGGGGCATAAATCGATCACGTTCGCCGACAGTTCGTTGGCCAGCGGCACGCCGGGGAAGACGTCGATCTCTTCCTTGTTGCCGCGGCCCTGCACCATGAGCTCCGAAGTGCCGCTGATCTCACGCGTGAAACGCACGCACCGGGTGCACATGATGCACCGATCGGAGTAGAGCAGAACGTGGGGGCCAACATCCTTCTTCGGGTTCTTGACCTTGGTCTCCTCGAAGCGGGAGACGCCGCGCCCGTACTGGAATGAATAGTCCTGCAGGAAACACTCGCCGGACTGATCGCACACCGGACAATCCAGCGGGTGGTTGATCAGCAGGTACTCCATGACCGCCTTCTGGTTGGCCACGGTCTTTGGGCTGTCAGCGAGGACGACCATCCCGTCCATCGCGGTCTGCTGGCAAGAGGGAACAAGCTTGCCTCCCATGAACGGCTCCAACTGGCCGGTCTTGGGGTTGGGAGTCTGGCACTCCACCAGGCAGATGCGGCACGAGGCGACGATGGAGAGGCCTTCGTGATAGCAGTATTGGGGAATCTCAATGCCGTTTGCGTTGGCGATCTGGAGGATCGTCTGGCCCGGGGTGAACTCGATTGTTCGGTTGTTGATCGTGATCTTGGGCATGAGGGCGGAGTGTAGGGCGGGAAGGCGGGGTTTCGGCGTCCAACGCAGACGGTTTCAGTCGCGTTTGGGGAGCCACAGATCGGCCAGGATCAGGAGCAGCAGAATCACCGACGAGCCGGCGAACGCCCCGCCCCCGGCGATGACCATGTACGCGAAATCCGCATGGTGGCGGGTGAGCCACCAGCCCCCGATATCCGCGAGAAGTCCCGCGCCGCAGGCGGTGGCGAGCAGACCGGTCAGCATGCGAGGCCACCGGGTACACGCGGCCATGAGCACCAAAAGGGCTCCCAGCGACCCCAGGCTCAGAGCATGCACGTGCGTGGAAGCCGTGACGATCTCGACGGAGTTTGGACTGATATCCCGCGACGCGGCGAGTTTGAACACCTCGTCGGGCGTCTCCAGGGGAACGGTGCGTCCAATCGGGTCCTTGGCCGTCTTGGCGTGGCAGGATCGACAGTTGGCCGCGATGATCGCTTCCGGAGCTTTGTCTCCCAAGTCAATGTCATCGAACACCTTGGTCACGTCCTTGCCCGTGAGCCACTTGATGAGCCCGTCTCGCTCGGGCTGCTTGAGAGACTCGGGGTGGCCGCGTTCGAGGGCGGCAAGGATGGGCGACTTGCTGCGGATGCCGTGGTACACGCCCTTCACGTCATCAACGGTGAGGCCCGGGCGTTCGTCTCGCTTGTTGTCATGCAGGTACAGGTGCCGCAGCGAGGCCGCGTACCCGCCGAGGATAACGAAACAGAGAAATGTCAGGCCGAGGCGAACGCCCGCGTTGAGCGATCGCAGATGAAACGGGGGTTGGCTCACGGTGGTGGTCTCCGGTGCGCGGTGGGGCGCGGTCAGATCTTGAGCAGGTCTTCGGTGATGCGGACGTCCTTCTTGCCGACCACGGCTTGGTTGGCGAGGATGCCCATGATCGTCGCCTTGGCGCCGTCGTCCGCCGTGCTCGCGGCGGGCTTGCTGTCCGCGATGCTCGCGGCGAAATCCACCAGGGCGTAATACTGCGGCGTATATGGCAGACCGACGCCGTCCTTGAGCTTGCCTTGGCTGGCGAGCTTGGTCGCGTCAGCAATGAGCGTGATGCCCTCGTCGTTGTGGAACTGCTGGCGGTTGGCGTAGACCTCCCAGCCCTGCGTCGGCGCGTCGGATTCCTTGAACATCCAGCCGTGCGTCCACGCGAGCTTGATCGCCGCGTTGCTGCCGTAGAGGACTTCATAGCGACCGTCGTACGAGTTGCACAGCGTCGCGGCGTAGGTCAGGATGGCTTTGTCCGGATAGTGCACGTCGCAGTGGATCGTGTCGGCGACTTCTCGCCCGTCGTTCAGCACGCGGATCGAGCCGGTGCCCCAGATCGCCTCGGGGTACTTGCCCAGGTAGTAGTTGAACACGTCGAACTGGTGCGTCCCCAACTCGCCCGCAAGGCCAATGGAAACGGCCGGGTCCAGGCGCCAGTTGGCGTCCTTCTCTTTCGTCGCTTCCGAGCCCGGGTACCGCCAGGTCTGCTTCTTGAAGTTCTGGGCCCTCAGCGTGATCAGGTCACGCACGGAATCGGACCGGAAGAAGCTGCGGGCGAGTTTGTATACCGGGTTGGACCGGGCGTACAGCCCGCTCTGGAACAGCGTGGAAGCCTTCGCCGCGGCCTTGGCGATGGCCTTGGCATCCTCAATGGTGTGCGCGATCGGGGCCTCGCAGAAGACATGCTTGCCCGCGCTGATGCAGTCCAGGGCGATGTCCTTGTGCAGGTGCGTCGGTGTCGCGATGATCACGGCCTTCACCGATTTGGCCTTGTCGAGCAGTTCCTTGTGCGTCGCAAAGCCCTCGGCGCCCGCCGCGCGTCGCTGCGCCCCGCCGAGTCGGGCCGGGTCGGTGTCGCAGACCGCGACGATCTTGAACGCCTCAATCTTCTGGAGTTCGTCCAGCAGCGCGCGGCCATGCCGCCCCGCGCCGATCACCGCGAGTTCGATCGGGTCCGCCAAACGCGGCGCGGGCGTTGCGAAACCAAGCTCCGGCAACACCGCGACCGCGGCAAGACTGCCCGAGGCGGAAAGCAAGAACGTGCGGCGGTCCATTTCCATGATTCAGTGTGCTCCAGCAGTTGCGAAGGGTGGGGTGGTGGCGTTCAGAGTGTTGGCCTGTCTCCGCCATCGCGGCGATCGACCCGGGCCATCGTCGAGCATGCTCGTGAGTTCGTCGGGAGCTTCGAGTGGATGTTCTCCCAGCACGAGCAGGGCGGTAGACCACGCGTCAGCCGCGGCAGCGGCGTCAGGCACGCAAGAAATGATCGCCGCGGCGGTGTTCGCGGCGATCGTCGGAGTCCCAGTTCGGGGGTCGAGAATATGCCCGATGACGCGGCCTTCGTGCGTGGTGGTTCGGCCTCGCGGGGCCGAGACCCCCAGAGCCGCGCCGGTTGACAGGGTGACCACGGGAGATGCCTCCCCTTCCCGGCCCACGGCCACCGCCACACGCCAACCCGGCTCGCCGATCGGAGTCCCCAACGCCAGCACCGAACTGGTGCCCGCGTGAAGAAGCCCGCGGGTAACGCCGGCTTCCCGAAGCACGCGGCCGGCAAGATCCAGCGCATGACCCTTGCCGATTGCGCCCAGATCAATGCTCACTCCCGACCGCGTGAACGCAATCGTTCTCGCGATCGGATCCAGTTGCACGTGTGAGAAGCCCCATTCAGCCCGCGCAAGCGCCGCGGCGTCAACGGGCTGATCCCTGAATCCCCACGCCCGCATCAGCGGGCCGATGGTGATGTCGAACGCGCCCCTGGTGATCCGCCAGACGCGCTCCGCGAGGCTGAGCAGGTCGAACGTGTCGGCATCCAGCGAGATCGGGCGTGCATGGGCCTCGCGGTTGATCAATGAGACGAGGCTCCCGGGCATGAACGCGCTCAGGCGTTGCTCGGCGGCCTCGATCTCCGCGAGCGCAGCTTCACCGGCCGCTCGCAGGGCGGCTTCATGCTCGCCACACAGAGCGAACTCAAAACGCGTCCGCATGGCGTCGGTGGCGAGTCTGACGATCATGGCGGTGTCGTAGGTGGAGGTGTTCAGACCTTCTTGGCGGTCATGGTCGACTTGTCGAACTCAAACGTGCAGTTGTCCCACATCGACTTGGTCGCCAGGTCCACAACAAGCATGACCTTGGTGCCCAACTCCACACCGGCCAGCGGCTTCTCACGGGTGCGGATGCAGTGCAGCCAGTTGAGACGGTGCGCGTCCTGGTCATCGCCGATGTCGGGGCACTCGATCTTCTTCTCGTCGATTTCATTGGCGAACAACTGCTGAGGACGCAGCGTGCAATGGCGGTCTGCGAGATACAGGTTGGCCTGGTGCCCGCGGATGAGCGTCTCAACACCTGTGTCGTTGCAGGTGCTGCCCGCGACGGTCATGATGTGGCCGCTCTCGAACTCCACGATGATGTTGACCTGATCGTGGTTTTCCATCTTCTTGTCGACCAGGTGGCTGCCCCGGGCGGTGACTCGCTTGGGCCAGCCCACGGTTTCGAGCGCCATCATGAGCGGAGTGATCTCGTGAACGAGCAGGTCGCCCACGATGCCCGTGGACCACTGGCGGTAGCGGCGCCAGCGGGCGTAGATCTCCGGGTTCCACGGGATCTTGGGCCCGTTGCCGCACCAGGCGTCCCAGTCGATGTTCTCGCCGGGCTTCCACGCCGGATCGATGCCGTAGTACAGCCATTCGCCGTTCTTGCTGTTGCGGCAATAAGAGGTCTGGCTGAACGTCGGCACGCCGATGGCGCCGGACTCAACCAGCTTCTTGGCCTCCTGGTACTTCTTGAGCTGCATCTTCTGCGTGCCCACCTGGAAGACGATCTCCGGGTTGGCCTGCACCAGCCGCATGAGCGCCACGGACTCGTCCACGTGGTAGCACATCGGCTTCTCGAGGTACACGTCCTTGCCCGCGAGGATGGCGTCGGTGGCGTTCTGGGCGTGCCAGTGCTCGGGGGTGGCGATCAGCACAGCGTGAATGTCGTCACGCTTGAGCAGTTCGCGGTAGTCCTGGTAGGTGTCAACCTTGTTCTTGAACGTGCTCTCGGCCTTGGCCTTGGCGTCCTTCCAACGCAGGGTGCAGACGTCGGCCAACGCGACGATCTCGACCTTTTCCTTGCCCTTCTCCGCGAAGTTGCAGAAGGCGTGCGCATGCCCCGTGCCCATGCCGCCCGGGCCGATGATGCCCATGCGGATCGTCTCGCCATCCTTCAACGGGGTGCGTGCCTTGGCCTTGCCAGGGGCAGCAGGTTGCGACGCGCGAGCCGGGACCGATCCCAACATCGCCGCGGCCCCGGCGATCGCAGCGGTCTGCGCGAGGAACGAGCGGCGTGACTGACCTTCACTGGAGTGGGGGTGCGGCATGATGAATCCCTGTGCGTTTCTGGGAGTGCTGGGGTGGATAGGGTGAAACAGTTTCAGACAGATTAGCAGAGATCGCGTCGAATGGGAAGAGCATTTTACAAAAAAATCGGCGCTGACCTTCAGCGCCGATACGCATGCGCGTTCGTTGGAGTTACACCTCACACCATCGCGAGCACGTCTTCCCACTTCATGGCGTTGCCGGGTTGACGGGCTTGGACGAACTTCACCTTGCCCTTGCCCGAGGCGTCCTTGCCGATGACCACCGTGCCGCGGTTCGCGACGTTGAGCTCGGGCCAGTACAGCCCATAGGCCTTGCAGACCGAGCGGTGGATGTCGGAGAGCAGGGTGTGCTTGTATCCCTCCTTCTCAGCCCAGGCCTTGTTCGCGGCGAAGGAATCGCAGGATACTCCGACGACGGTGGAACCCTTGCCGCTCCATTTGGAGAAATCGTCGCTGACGCACCGCATTTCAGTGGAGCAGACGCTAGTAAAAGCAAGGGGGTAGAAGCACAGGACGACGTCACCCTTCTTGACGTGCTCGGCGAGGCTCCACTCACCCTTGTTCTGGTCGGTGAGCGTGAAATCCGGGGCTGATTCGCCGACAGCGATGGGAGAGGAGCGGGGCTGGAGGTGTTCGTTGGCCATGGGTCGATTCCGGGTTGAAACAGGGGAAATGGTGGTGGGGGTCGGACGGCTGCCCCTCTTGGGGGGAACAATGCAGCGGCTGGGTCGATCCCGACCGCCCGAGTGTACGTATCCTTTCGGACGCGAGCCCATCGCACGGACGCACCGGAATCGACACCCAAAGGAGCCACCGGATGGCTACGACCATGGCACACGCCGAGACGCTGCAATCACGTTACACCGACGTATGCGCCCGGATCACGCGCGCGGCGCAGCGGTCGGGACGCTCCTCCAGCGAGATCATCCTCGTCGCGGTGACCAAAACGGCCGACCCCGAGCAGATCCGCACGCTGCTCCACCTGGGACACCGCGACTTCGGCGAGAACAAGGCCCAGACGCTCATCCAGCACGCGGCGATCGTCGAGGAGTTTTTCACGCGACAGACGATCCACGCCGGCACCCGCAAAATGCGGACCGACGAGGCATCTCAGATGCTCTTCCGCGCCGGGCCCACCCTGACGCCTATCGAGAATCTTCCCAACGCACGAGATGGTCTGCGGTGGCACATGATCGGCCACCTCCAGCGCAACAAGGCCAAGAAGGTGTGCGACATCGCCCGCCTCATCCATAGCGTTGATTCCCTCCGTCTCGCTGAAGAACTTCAGACGGTCGCCGACCGAAAAGACCACACGATCGACATCCTGCTCCAGGTGAACTGCTCGGGCGAGGCCAGCAAGTTCGGCTGCCTTCCCGCCGCCGCGATTCCGTTGGCTGAGCAGATCGGCTCGATGGTCAACATCCGCCTTCGCGGGCTAATGACCATGGCCGCGCCCGGCAAACGGCCCGAGGATTCGAGAACGTGCTTCGAGCGCTGCCGCGAACTCTTCGAGGAGATGAAGAAGGAAGGCGTCGCGCAGCACGGCCCCTTCAATATCCTCTCGATGGGAATGTCCGGTGACTTCGAAGTGGCGATCGAGGAGGGCGCGAACATCGTCCGCGTCGGTTCCGCGATCTTTGGCGAGCCTTCGGTCATCGAGGCGCCCGAAGCTCCCGAACCGCCCGAAGGTGAGGAAACCGAGGAGTAAGGTCCCCGGTCTCAACGCATTCAATTGTCAGCCGATGCCCAGCACCTTCGCGGTCATCCGCATCTTCTCCCACACCCCCTGACGCGGCGGGTTTGACGCGTTGTGGTGCAGCACCAGCACCGTGGTGTCGTCGTCTTGACCCGCGCCCGCCGCGGCGACAAGCGATTGTGCAAGCAACTCGGGTGAATCCGCGGCCAGGCCGCTCGCGAGTTTCAGCAGCCCCGCTTCACCAAGCATGGTACCGTTCGCCCCGGATGCCTCGATGAGCGAGTCCGTATACATCACAACCAGGTCGCCCGCACCGAGCCGAACCGCAAACTGCTCATAGTCGGTGGGGTCGATGATGCCCAGCGGCAGGTTCGCGACGCGCTCGGCGCGGCCGGGTGTGTCGGGTGTGAGCAACCGCCATGATCGCTCCGAGGCGCGGTACCACAGCGGCGCGGGGTGCCCGGCGTTGCAGAGGATCAAATGATCGGTGGGCGTGTGATACGTCGCGAGGATCGCCGTGGCGAATCTCCCGTGTATGTCTTCTCGCCCGAAGAGTTCGTTGAGGGCCCGTGCGAACCTTGCCTGATTGAGCGTATTGATGTTGCGGCGCATGAGGTCTCGCAAACGAACCGCCAGCTCTGAGACGCTCTGGCCGTGACCCGCGACGTCGGCAACGGCGAACCTGACGATCGTGCCCGCAGCGCACATCGAGACGTAATGAATGTCCCCGCCGCCGGCCGCGCCATCATGTGGTCGACTGCAGATCCACGCGTCCACTCCGGGAACGCTGACCGCCTTCTCCACCGCCTCGTTTCCACCCCACACCTCCATACAGACCAGTTCGTGAGTCCGCCGCGGTTCGGTGGTTTGTTGGCATTCCATGCCCCTTGGATGCGAGGGGGAAGGAAGGGTGGCGATGTTCGCACGGCTTGGCCAATAAACTCACGGCGATTGGGCGATCGCAATTTGTACGGCATTGTCGGATAAGCTTGATCCCGGCTGATGTGTGGTGGCTAAACTCAACCTTCATCGATCTTCCCCTTCCTTGGGCGGCAAGCCGAGGCGGCTTGTCCCTAATGAAGAATGAGGTGTCACGCATGGCACGAACCGCGGCGCAACAGACCACAAGGACGTGGAGTGAAGTTCGCCCACAGCGCAAGACCGCAATCCCCGAGGGATTGTGGCTGCGCTGCCCGGCGTGCGGAAAGATGGTGTATCGCCGCCATCTGGAAGCCAATCTGCACGTCTGCCCTGAATGCGATTTCCATCACCGCATCTCCGCGGCGGAGCGGGTGGCTCAACTGGCAGACCCGGAATCGTTCCAGGAGATGTTCTCTGAACTCGCTCCGGCCGACCCTCTGGGCTTCCGTGACCTCAAGACCTATAAGGACCGGCTCCTCGCCGAACAGATCAAGACCGGCAACCGGGACGCGGTCAAGGCCGGTCGCTGCTTCATCAAGGGCCGCGAGACGATGCTCGTGTGTCTCGACCTGACCTTCATGATGGGGTCCATGGGCAGCGTGGTGGGTGAGACTATTACCCGCACAATTGAAGAAGCTACCCGCAACAACCTTCCGCTGGTCATCGTCAGTTGCTCCGGCGGAGCTCGAATGCAGGAATCCGGCCTCTCTCTCATGCAGATGGCCAAGACGAGCGCAGCGCTTGCCCGGTACGACCAAAAGGGCGGTCTGTTCTTATCGGTCCTCACCGACCCCACGACCGGCGGCGTCACCGCCAGCTTCGCGATGCTCGGCGACGTCATTCTCGCGGAGCCGAACGCCCTGATCGGTTTCGCGGGGCCGCGTGTGATCCAGCAGACGATCCGTCAGGAACTGCCGGAGGGCTTCCAACGCTCCGAGTTCCTCAAGAAGACCGGGTTGGTCGATCGCGTCGTGCATCGCAACCAGTTGCGGAACGAAATCGCCCGCGTGATCGACTACGCCGGCAAGTAATTCAGGCCGCGGGAACTTCTCGTACTTGATCCGTGCCCGCGCTCTCTCCCCCGACAACTCCCGCCTGGTCCGTGACTCTGGGCGCGGGTGCTTTGCATTCCGCGTTGCTCTTTATCGCTTTTTACCCGGTCGGCTTCTGGCCCACCGCGCTGGTCGCGATCGCGCCGCTGCTCTGGCTGGCGCTTCGTTGGCCGCGGATGCGATGGCGTGACCTGGGATTGCTCTTCCTGGGCGTGTCTTTCTACTGGATCTACACCGAGTGGTGGATCTTGGATGTCTCGTGGCAGGGCTTTCCGTTCCTCGTCGCGATTGAATCCGCTTGGGCGCCGATCTTCGTGTGGGCTCTGGGCCGATGCACGACGCGATTCGGACGTCTCCCGTTGACGATGCTCGTTCCGGTCCTATGGACCGGAATCGAGTTCTGCCGCGGCGAGTTGTTCGCCGATGGGTATGCGTGGAGCCTGGTCGCGTACCCGCTGATCGATGCGCCATGGCTCGCATCGTTCGGGCATATCGGCGGGGTGTACGGCGTGGGGTTTCTGGTGGCGTTGCTCGCGGGCGCCGGCGCGGACCTGCTCCTCGCACCGACCCGCAGGCGTCTCGTGCCGGCTGTCGCGCTGATGGCAATCGCGGCATGCGGCGTGTGGGCGTGGTTCACGCGGCCCCGGGTAGATGGAACGTCGCCGACTTTCACGGTTGCGGCAATCCAGACCAACGTGCCCCAGAGCAACAAGGTGAACTGGACCGTCGAGCGAGAGCTGGTGGATTGGAAGCGGTTCGAGGAACTGACCCGCAAGGCGGTTGATCGCTCGCCCCGCCCGGACATGGTGCTTTGGCCAGAGACGATGATGCCGGGAATGACGCTTGAACCGGCGGCGATCGAGACGCTCCGGAAGGAGAAGGTCGTTCTCAAGGTAGACTTGGGAGATGGCCCACAGCAACTCCCTGTCACAGCGTTCGCGGATCGGCTCCTGGATGTGCAACGCGAGTTGGGAATGCCGTTCCTCATCGGTGAGACCGCCCTCGATGGGCTCCGGGTTGTCTCGAACGGTGATCGGTTGGGTTTCGATTCCGATGCGCGGTACAACAGTGTGTACCTCGTGCGCGACGGCCGGGTCTCTCCCGTTCGCTATGACAAGGTGTGCCTGACGCCGTTCGGCGAGACGATGCCGTACATCTCCGCGTGGCCGTGGCTGCAGGATCAGTTGCTCTCACTCGGCGCTCACGGCATGGCGTTCGATCTGGCCAAGGGGCGTCGGTTAAGCGTCTTCTCCGTACCCCACGCCGGTCACGCCGATGTGCGGTTGGTCACGCCGATCTGTTTCGAAGTGACCGTGGCTCCGCACTGTCGCCGGCTCGTGTACGAGGGCGGCCAACGCCGCGCCGACATCATCGCGAACGTCACCAACGACGGCTGGTTCGGTGACTTCGACACGGCGCGCGAACAGCATCTCCAGATCGCCCGCTGGCGGAGCCTCGAACTGGGCACGCCGACCATCCGCGCGGCAAACACCGGCATTTCGACGGCGATCGATCTCGAAGGACGGGTGACAAAGCGCGGAACCGATGCCGGCGGAACCGCGAGGACCGACGGGCCGCTCACCGCGATCGTCGAACTTCCTCGCACGGGCACGATCTACGGGCGGTTCGGCGACGTAGTGGGGTGGTCGGCGTTCTTTGGTGCCGCGGCATTGATCGTGGTGGTACTGTTCCGCCGCCGGGGCAATCTACCCGCAAAGGTCATCAACAGGTAAGTCCATGGAAAACCGTTCATCGCGCACCGCCGCCACCCCGCACCTTCATTCCCCGCGGCGCTCCGCCCCGAGCAAAGCGTTGCTGATGCTCCTGGCGTGCGGCACGTCCCTGACTTTGTCCGCGTGTAATTCGCAGACTCAGGTCAAGAAGGGGGCTTCCAGTCAGCCCGCGAAGACTGTGCAGACCCCGGCCCCGATGACGCCGGTCAACGCCTCGCTCCTGCGAGAGCGAGCCATCGAGATCATCGAACAGAACTCTGTGAACCCCGACGCGAGCCTTCGTGCCTCGGCCACGGGGGCGGCCGCGTTTGTGCCCGGGCGGCTTCGCCCGATCCTCGAGAAGGGCCTGCAGGACACCAACTCCGGAGTGCGGGGCGTCACCGCCATGGCCATCGGTCGTGCGCAGGTCAAGGGCTTCGATGATCGCTTGGTGCCGCTTCTGCGAGACCCCGAGGTCATCACACAGGTCTCCGCCACGTATGCCCTGGCCCGGACCGGTGGAAATGTCGATCGCTCTCCCCTCGCCAGTTGGCTCCTGAATGATCCTTCCCCTTGGGTGAAGCGGCACGCCGCCGATGTGCTCGGATTGCTGGGAGACAAGTCCGCGCTGCCGCTGCTCAAAGCCGCCGCCAGAGAGAAGTTCCCCGGCATCTCAAGCGAGCAGATGCGCATCCTCCAACTGATGCTCGCCGAGGCGATGATCCGGCTCGGCGATGACGCCCAGCGCCCTGTCATCCGTGCGGCGCTGTACCCGTCAGCGCCCGAGGAACTCGAAGTCGCGGCATTGGCCGTCGCCATGATCGGCGAAGTGCAGGACCGCGAGGCCTCCGCGCAGTTGGTCAATATCGCCGAATACAAGGACAGCACCGGCCGCGCATACCCTGCGGAAATCCGGCTCGCCGTCGCTGCCTCGCTCGCCAAACTCGGCATGACCCAGGGTTACTTTGTCGCCGATGAGTACATCGCGAACACCTCGGCCGTGGTCCGTGCCCAGTGCGCCTATGTCTACGGCGTGACCAAGGGTCCCGAGAATCTCGCGAAGCTCCAGCGATTGATGGAAGACCCCGAACCGCTGGTGCGAATCTCCGCCGCAGCGGCGTTGCTCGGCTCCTCCGCCAAACCCTGATTCTCCTCGCCGTCACCGGGCGTGTTCTGTGCCGCTCCCTGTTCTTCATGACGCCAGGTGGCCGCGCACCTGCCGGGAAGGACGAGCATCCGGCTCGAAACCGGGAAGTTTCCCTGTTGATGGGCCCGAATCCGAGGCCCATTATGGTGCGTTGGGCAGTATGAAAGCGTCTGATGCCGGCGGATGAGTTTGTGCCGCACTACTCGTGCGTCGGACCCCCCGGTCCTCCCGTCCGCCGATTCCAATGCACGACCCGCGTTCGGGGGCGTTGGGTGACAACAAGGAGTGCCAGCCATGAGTAACCGATTCAGAAATCTGTGCGTGATCGCACCGATTGTGATCGGCGCGATCGCGGCGGCCCAGCCGGCTCAGTTGAAACTCGTGAACGTGCCTGATTTCTCGCAGAAGAACCTCGCCGTCTGGCGGAACTACTGCGCCCCGACGGCCGGGGCCGACGTGGTGTATTACCTCTCCAACAGCTATCCCGCCCTGGCGCAGGGAAATCCGTGGGGCCCGGGCGCGGCGGCCGATGCCGGTGTGAACACCATCATCGGCAAGCCCCCGGCTCCTCTGCCAGGGACCATATCCGCACTGATGGGCACGACGACGGCGCGCGGCACCACGCTTCAGAACTGCGCCAACGGTCTGGACGCCTATCTTGAAGCAAACGATGGGATGGCGAACGTCACTTGGAACACCTCTGCGGTGCTGCTGAGCGGTTACCCGCTGCCCGCGGGTCAGAACTTCTTCACGGCCTGTCAGCAGACGTTGGCGTCCAATGGCGTCGTGATCCTCGCCGTCCACTGGACGGCCGCGCCGCCCCCGGGGTATGACATTCCCGACGGATACATCCCGTACGACGACCTGAACACGCCCATGGGACACGCGCTGGCGATGACCGGGTATGACACGACTCTGCTCCCCCAAACGTTGTACGTGAATGACCCGGGCAACAACCTCGGCAACATGCACAACTGGGCCAACGAGAATCTCGCGATTGGCATCGCCGGACTGCCCAACGCGATGAACATTGTCATCAACGGCATGGCCGGCCGCGTGTACGGCGCTGTGCTGGCCACCCCGGTGGTGCACCAGGTGGGCTTCAACCTGGGAATCGGTACCCTCTTCGGCGAGGGCGCCAATGCCATCGCAGCAACGTTCGACGGCGGCTTCGTCACGGCGGGTTTCACCGAGAACCCATTCTTGATGGGCAGGGACATTCTGGTTGTGAAGTACGATCCGGACGGCAACCCGCAATGGGCATCTCGGCTCATCGGCCCCGGCAACGACATCGCCTACAGCATCAAGCAGACCCGTGACGGCGGCTTCATCGTCGGAGCCGAGACCGACAGCGTCGGCCCGCTGCTGAACTTGGTGATGGTCCGATTGGACCCCAACGGCATGTACATGTGGTCGTGGGTGTACGAGGGCGATACTTCAGCGGAAGACATCGTGCTCGATCCCACCTGCGGCGTCGCCGTAAGCGAGACCTTGGAAGGCGCGTTCGTCATGACCGGACGCAAGGTGTTCAACCCCATGGGCCAGATGGGCATGGTCGTGTACGCCGCGCCCGGCGGCAACCCGATCTGGATGTTTGGATACGGCGACCCTCGACTGCCGTATCCGGGCATGCTGGCCTTTACCGATGTGAAGGCCGCAAACGACGGCACCGTCTACGTAGTCGGCACCGAGTCATATCAGTCGATCACCGGCGACCGGCTCATCACCGACCCGGTGCTGATGCGGTTGGCTCCGAACGGTCAGCCCATCTTCCTCCGAGACTACAACACGGTCGGCTCCGGGGCGATCGATCGGGAGTGGGGAACGGGTGATGGTCTTGATATCTGCGCGGACGGGTCCATCGTGATGGCGGGCCGCACGAACCGCGGTTTGGCAGGGTTCGACAACCTGCGGGTCACTCGGACCGATCCATTCGGCAACATCCTGTGGAACCGCGTCTATCCCGACAAGGCCTCAGCGTACCGCTCGATCCGCCAGGATTTGCAGACCACGATTCTCGTGGGCGGATGGTCGCTGCGCCTCGATGCCGATGCGCCGATCTCGATGATGATGGTGTTGGACCCCAACATCGGCATGCCGCTGTGGGCCAACGGTTACGGCTTCCTGGCCCGGGCCAATGGCTCGGTGCCGCTGAGCGTCATGACCGCCGCGGGTGGCTATGCACTCACGGGCACGTTCAACATGTCGGTTCCGCCACCGCTGGACGGGCACAACATCGAACTGATCAAGACCGATCTGCTCGGAAACACCGCCTGCCGTCAGCAGGCTCTGCACCTGAACATGATGCCCGATACTCTGTCGGACACCTACATCCAGCCGTACGAGTACTCAGGCTTCAGTGCGACGTTCTGGCAGGTCCCTTTCACCCGCACGGAACTGCTCGCGGTCGATCTGTGCTGCCCGCCCTGCCCCGCCGACTATAACGAGGACGGCGGTGTTGACGGGTCCGATGTCGGAGCATTCTTCGCCGACTGGGAGATCGCCAGGCCCTGTGCCGACGTGAACCGGGACGGCGGCGTCGATGGTTCGGACGTGGGAACGTTCTACATCTATTGGGAGGCAGGCGGCTGCTGAACATACGTCGCACGCGTCACGCCATCGCGAAGCACGCCGTGCGAATGACCGTCGCGTGCGGGCGACCGCCCGCACGCGGTATTCTTGACGAGTATCTACCGCTCTTACGCAGCGGCCGAGCGGTTCGACACTGGCAGCGAGCACATCGTTGAAAACCGCGAACTTCACCACCTGCTTGCCGTTGACGCCGCACCCGTGCGGATGCATCTCCGCTGTATCCGCTCGCTGCAACGAACGGGGAACTTTCCCCGTGGCGGTCTGCATGCCGAACCGCCATAATGCAGGCAGAAGACAGTCCGAGCGTGATTCGTCGGCGTGTGGGATCCCTGGAATTGCTCTGCCGACGAAGCGTCCGGTACTCCGGAATGGGGTTGCATTTCGTCCGGCGCCGTTCCGATGGAGTTGGCGAAACAAAGGAGCAAGCCATGCGCTTCACGACAATCGGTTGCATCACGGCCGCGGCGATCACGGCGTCAGCCGCCGCCGGCACAAGTTCCACTCTTATCGCCGGGCCGCTTGAGATCGATATTCCTGACTACGTCGCACACTGCAACTCGCACTACGTGAACGACCAGAATCCTGACCGTCCCGGTTTCCAGGCCTTGGTGAACGTGTTCAATGTCACGTCTCCGCAGTTCACCTTCGCCGACGGTTCGCTCAAGGGCCACATCATGATCATCTCCACCGGCGCCGAGGGCAACAACGGCAAGCCCGAGGTGATCTCCGAGAGCCGAGGCAGCCGCCACAAGTTCAGCCAGTTCGCGCACCGGGCCTTCACCTTCAATGACATTCTCCTGGTCTCCGCCATCGCTTGCGGTGCTGATGCGGCGAACACGCCGGTCAACTGCCGTCTCACCGTCTTCACGATCCACTTCGACGAACAGTCGGGATGCAGCGAACCCCTGCTCGAGGAAGTGCAGTACGTTCGCTCCGGCGAGTGCATCGCCGATTTCAACGAGGACGGCGGAATCGACGGCACCGACATGTACGACTTCGTCCAGGCATGGGAGCATTGGCTGCCCACCGCCGATATCGACGGCGACCTCGACGTCGACAGCGATGATTGGCAGGCGTTCTTCTCCCCTTGGGAGAACGGTGGTTGCTGACCGCAGTCACGTGGCACGTTCCGTTCTCGCTCGGCCGGCCGGGAAGTCCAACCCCGGCGACGCGAGATCGGCGTCGGCCGCGTCTGAGCACTCTTGAGGCCGCCCGCGGCACCGACACCCGCGGGCGGCGATGTAGATTGGTCAAATCAACCCCGTGCGTCTTCCGTGCTTGGTGTCCGAGCGGCTCAACTGTCCCGTGGAGGATTACAAGATGAAGCGCCGATGCCTGTCCGCTCTCTGCGTCAGCATGCTCTCCGGGTCCGTCGCGGCACAGACAACGAAACTCGATATACAACTCAGTCTTGACGGTGTGAGTTGGAGCGACAACATCGAGTTTGGCCTGTTGCCGCCCGAACACCGGACGGTTCTGGTTCGATACCTCGTCAGTTGGCAGCCCGGCGGCGGAGTCTCCAATCCTGTCGGCTTTGCGAGCTTGACCTTCCAACCCGTCATCGAGGGTGCCTTGGATGGTGACAGTGTTCTGCCCTTTGTAGCCCAAGGCAATAACCGCAACGGCGGCGGAATTGACCTCGATGCCAATCAGTTCGATGGACCATTCGGGCGTATCAAACCCTTCGCGGCCACCGGCCCTTCGGGGGCGCGGTCATACGTGGCGCATCGCCACACCAACGGCGCGGGCGGCGCTCCCGTCGGTTCGAACTATCTCCGCATCGCCCGCAACGACATCACACGCTGGGTCGGGCAGGGGCCCACCACAGGCAGCGCCGCCGCGAACAACTTCAACGGCGCGGGTGGCGTCGCGTGCGTGCAGAGGAGCTCAGGCAACGTCGCGCCGACCGATCCTCCCTTCCAGAGTGGAACCACCGAGATCAACATCCTGCAAATCGCCGTTTCAATCGTGGGAATTCCCGCGGACACCGTGCGTGGCATCCTCCTTTCCGCCCCTCCCGAAGGCATGAGCCGAAACGCCAGCTCAGGCGCGCGCGAGGCCTCGTGGTTCCGTGACGGCGCAGACAACAGCGGCGCGATCAAGGGCGCAGTCCTGGTAGACGGGGCTTTCATTTTCGAGACCCCGACGCCCGGTAGCGCTCTGCTCATGGGTGTGTGGTCGGCCTCCCTGATCCGCCGTCGTCAACGTGGATGATGTCAACAGATCACTGTTGCGAACCGGTCGGCCCGGTCCCGCCGCACTTGTACAGGCTGGTCCAAAGACAACGGCCGGACCGCTCTTCGCTGAGCGGCCCGGCATTGTCGGTCGGCGCTGCGCCCTCCGCGGCCGATGCACCAACCGTGCGTTCGCGGCATAGCAACGTGTTCCCCTTGAGGGCCACACCTCACGCGCCTTCGCCGCGACTGCAACCCCGGCGGCCAACGGTCAATCCCGGGCCTTGGAAGCCCGAACACGCCGCCGCCGGCCTCTCCCCTCCTGCTTCCAAACGACCGACGCCCGGAGCTCAAGTTCAAAGCCAAACGATGCTCCGGCACTTGACGAGCGCTGATCGCGTGCAGCAACTGCCAAGCCCTGCGCCAGCCGACGCCAGTATTCTCCCTCGCCGCGCAGCCGGTTCAACAGGGAAATTTCCCTGTTGTGAAGCCCCGCATCGCAATGTGCCCACATTTGCCCGGGTTTAGACGCTCAAACAGACTGCTAGCACGCACCTCTCGTACGCTAGCCCCGCAGCTTCGCAATCACATCTCCCCGCTCTTCCCGCGGTCGACCGAACAACGCCGACGCCGACACGAGCACGTCGCAACCCGCGTCACGCACCTCGCGCGCATTGGAAGGCGATACGCCTCCATCCATCTGCAACCGCTGATCACGCCGCAGGCGGGGCTTGATCCGGCGTGTCTTCTCCAGCGTCGACCCGATGAACGATTGCCCCGAGAATCCCGGATTCACGCTCATGACCAGCACCAGGTCGGGAAGGTGCAGGAACGGTTCGGTAGCCGAGAGATCGGTGGGGGGATTAATCGCCAGCCCCGCTTCCATCCCCTTGCCCCGGATCCGCGCGATGAGCGCCGCGATGTCCGTCGGGCTCACCGCTTCCACATGAAAGCAAAAGTGATTCGCGCCCGCCGCGGCGAAGGAGTCTACGTACTGCCCGGGATCAGTCACCATGAGGTGAACGTCCAGATACGCGTCCGGCAGCGCTTTGCGCAGCGATGCACACAACGCCGGCCCCATGGTGAGATTGGGCACGAAGTGCCCGTCCATCACATCCAGGTGGAGTAGGTCCGCGCCGTGCTCCAGCACGTGTTTACAGTCAGACCCCATCGCCGCAAAATCGGCCGACAAAATCGATGGGGCGATGAGCGGAAGACGCTTCGGAGCGCGGAGCAAATCAACTGGTGGGGGCATCGGGAAGAGTGTACGTTCGAAGCTACGATCGCGCAGTCATGCCCAACCTTGAAGCCATCCGTTCTCGTCTCGCCAAAGTCGGCCAATCCCACCTCCTGAACTTCTTCGCGGCGCTCACGCCCGTGCAGCAGCAGGACCTGCTCGTCCAGATCGAATCCCTCGACATCGAGCAGCTTCCGGCGCTGGTGGACACCTACGTCAAGTCCAAGCCGGTCTTTTCCCTCCCCCCCGAACTGGGGCCTGCCCCGTACTTCCCGAAAAATGAAAAGTCGCCGGGGCGAAGCTGGGACCGCGCCGCGATGGAGCGCACCGGCGAGTCGCTCATCAAGGCAGGCAAGGTCGCCGCCTTCGTCGTCGCGGGCGGTCAGGGTTCGCGGCTGGGCTTTGAAGGACCCAAAGGCTGCTATTCCGCCGGCGCGGTGACCGGCAAGAGCCTCTTCCAGATTTTCGCCGAACACTTTGTCGCGGCCAAGGTCCGCTACGGCGCCACGGTCCCCTGGTACATCATGACCAGCCCGTTGAACCACGCCGCCACCGTCGCATTCTTCGAAGAGCACAAGTTCTTCGGCCTCTCGCAGCGTGATGTGCAGTTCTTTCCACAAGGCGTGATGCCCAGCCTCGAAATCGCCACCGGCCGCGTCCTGCTCGCCGGCAAAGGCGAGGTCGCTACAAACCCCGACGGCCACGGCGGCTGCGTGAAAGCCCTGAGCGTTTCGGGCGCCTTGGCCGACATGCGCCGCCGCGGCGTGGAGCACATCTCTTACTTCCAGGTTGACAACCCCCTCGTACGCCCCCTCGACCCGGCTTTCATCGGCTTGCACGCCGCCGGTCCAGGCTCCTCAGCCGAAATGTCCAGCAAAATGATCCCCAAGGCCTATCCGGAGGAGAAGGTCGGCGTCTTCTGCTCTTCTCAAGGCAAGGTCGAGGTGATCGAGTACAGCGACCTGCCCATGGACCTCCAGAAGCAGCGACTTGAGGACGGCTCGCTTCGATTCATCGCCGGTTCCATCGCTATCCACATCATGGGCGTGGAGTTTGTTGAGCGTCTCGCCAATGACCCCAAGTTCGCCCTTCCGTACCACCGCGCCGAGAAGAAGGTGCCGTGCATCGACCCGATCTCCGGCGCAGCGATCAATCCCTCCGGCAACAACGGCGTCAAGCTCGAGAAGTTCGTGTTCGACGCACTTTCTCTCTGCCGCGGCTCGATCGTGTTCGAGACCGACCGCACTGAGGAGTTTGCGCCGATCAAGAACGCCGCCGGCCTCGACAGCATTGACACCAGCCGTTCGCTCCAGACCGAACGCGCCGCCCGTTGGCTTGAAGCCGCCGGCGTGGCCGTGCCCCGCAAGACCGATGGCTCCCCCGACTGCGTGCTCGAGGTCTCCCCGGTGACAGCCACCTGTGCAGCCGAAATGGCCGCGGCTAAACCCACGCTGAAAATAGATCGCGGCGCTAAGGTTGCCCTGTGAGACGATCGGCCTTCACGCTCATCGAGTTGCTGGTTGTGATCGCGGTCATCGCCGTGCTGATCGCGGTGTTGCTCCCGTCGCTCGGGGCGGCCAAGTTCGCCGGAAGGGTCACCGTGTGCGGAGGACGCCTCCAGCAGATCGGCATCGCGACCACCGCGTACCTGAACGACTTTGACAACACGCTCCCACAACGATTTGGCCCGCTCCCCGGCGGGGGCGAAGCTGTCATCGCGGCGCTGTTCGGCGGCAAAAAGGGTCAACTCCCGTTTTACGGCGTCAATCGGATCGGTGCCGAAGGGCGTCCCTTGAACCGCTATCTCATGGACACTTCAGTCCCTCAGGACAAAGGGCCCGACGTGTTTCCCGTGGAGTCCTTTCGTTCACCGATCGACAAGGGGGCGACCAATACCGGTGTACCCATCCCCGGCTTTGATCGAACCGACTCGATGTACGATTTCATCGGCGCCAGCTATACCATGAATGACCACGCGCCCACCGGTGAGGGCGATGCCACTCTGATCCCCAGCGGGGGAGGTCGGATGCCAGTGCTCACTCATCCCAGTCGCACCTGGGTCGTAGGAACGCACACAATTTACAACTACGACCAGGGCGGCGACCGGGGCATGAACTGGTTCGGCAGGGCCAAGACCGAGGCCAACCTGCTCTTCATGGATATGCACGTCAAAATGCGTCTCTACGTGCCTCCTGGAATGATCTCGGAGACCCAAGAGTACTCATTCCTGCCGTGAGTGCGGTGGCCCGCCGAGCGTGCCGAAACGCGTCATCGCCGAATCTCGCCGATGCCTCCGCGGACGCAAGCCTAAAATTACCCCGATTTCCACGCACGCATGTATGCGTTTCCATTCGGCGCAGTGCGGCCCATAACCCCGCCAACAAAGTGAAACGCAGGCGTTGCGTCGTCATTGACCTTGACACGGCCAATGGGTTTCGGGTAGACTGCGCTCACCTTTAACAAGGAGAGAGAGATGATTCGTACTGTCCTTTCCGCTTCCGTCGCGGCGTGCGCCCTGACCTCGTCCGCTTCGGCGATCCTCAACAGTTTCACCCCCAACGACGGTTACCAGATCGTCCAACCGTGGGTTGACGTGACGTACTTCAACGCCGGTGGCTATGGCGCCAACGCCGGCGGCGGTTCATACACCCACATCGCCCCCGATAGCGGCAAGTGGAAGGTCGTCGGTCAGGTGGGCGGATTCTTCACGAGTTCCGCCGCACGGGCCGCGGCGACCAGCGGGGCACCGCCATACGGCGTGGTGCCCAGCAACGCTCTTCCGATCTACATCGTCGGCGATCACGGCCCCGGCCGCACCGACAACAGCTCGTTGGCATTCCGAAACGACTCGCCCGCCGGCACCGGCGCCGCCAAGTACGAGTACTCGATCGACACATACGACACCGGCGGCGTCGCTCCCTCCACGGTGACCAGCGGCACCGTCTCCACCCAGTTCTACTTCAACCCCAACCCCGCGGACCCGCCGAACCCCGGCGCGCTCCCGCGTGACCGGTTCACCATGTCCTTCAAGGACTCCGCCGGTAACGTCGGCCTCCAATGGGGCTACCGCGCGGACAACGAAATCGTCTGGCGGGCCAGCGCCAGCGGCGCCTGGACCAACACCGGCGTGTACGGCACATCGGGCGCCTGGGACGGCGTCCGCGTCAGCCTCGATCTCACCGCCGACACATTCAAGATCGACTATTACGTTGCGTCCTCCAACATGTGGCAGCAGCTCGTCGCCGGCGCAACTCCCATGGGCATGGCCATGAACAACTTCACCACCCTGGGCTGGCAGCTCGAGGACAACATCTTCACCGGAACGGGTGGCAAGAACTTCTTCGATGACTTCTCCTTCAACATCCCCGCGCCGGGCACCGCTCTCTTCGGCCTCGCGAGCCTCACGCTCCTGCGTCGCCGCCGCCCGTAACGCGATCCCCTGTTTGCAAAGTGTTCCTTCCCAAGGCCGCCTTGAGCGGCCTTTTTTCATGGCCGTACATCCCTCGATTCCGTCCGCAAGCGTGATAGAGTTGGCCATGCCACGAGGCAACTCCTTCACGGGACTCCGCCTGTCCCCGCGTGCGGCTATTCTCGGCGCACTCTTCGGCACCTGCACCGCGGCCGCGGTGTTTACAGCTAACTACGCCAACGCCACCTCCTACCTCTCCGATGATCCAAAGGCGTGCGTGAACTGCCACATCATGAACGATCAGTTCAACAGTTGGTCCAGCTCGTCGCATCACGCCCGGGCCACCTGCAACGATTGCCACGTGCCGCACGATTCGATTGTCAGCAAATACCTGGTGAAGGCCGAGCATGGCTACCGCCACTCCAAGGGCTTCACGCTTCAGGACTTCCACGAGCCGATCCAGATTACGCCCTCCAGCCGCGCTGTTGTCATCGACAACTGCGTCCGCTGCCATCAGGAACTGACCCACCAGATCCGCCTCGCCGCTCCCGGCAACGCTCCCGAGGCCAAGGGCATCTCGGGCGGAGTGGATTGCATTCATTGCCACGCCAGTGTTGCCCACGGACCAACCCGCTAGGAGAGTCTTCCCATGTCTATTACTTCCAGAGGCTTCTCATCCCGTGCCGCCCTGTTCTGGTTTGCCGCAATCGCGTTCGGCTCCGGAACCGTCGCCGCCCTGCTGTTGTACGGCAACATCGCGCAGCGAAAGTCCGAATCAGGCAGTACCGTGCTCCGCATCGTTGATATCAACGAAACCACGATCGATGCCGCCGAATGGGGCAAGAACTTCCCGCGTGAATACGACGGATATATCCGCACCGCCGACAACAGTCAGGCCCGCTTCAAGTGGAGCGAGGCCCGCCCGCCGGACGACCTCGAGTCCGCCGCGGCCACCGATCCGCACACAGGCAAGGCGGATTCAAAGCTGGTGGGTGACCCACGCCTCAAGACGATCTTCAACGGCTACGCCTTTGCCATTGATTACCGCGAACGCCGCGGCCACGCCTTTATGCTGCACGATCAGCGCGAGACCGAGCGTGTCAAGCAGCGCCCACAGCCCGGCGCCTGCCTCAACTGCCACGCGTCCAACGTGGTGGCGTACCGAGAGGTCGGCATCAAGAACGGCGCGGGCGGATCACTCGCCGACCCGCTCACCTCCGAGTCCGGCCAAAAGCAACTCTTCACCGGCTGGGAGCACGTGAATCACCTCTCCTATTCCGAAGCGACCGAACTGGTGAAGCATCCAATCACCTGCCTGGATTGCCACGACCCCAAGACCATGGGCCTGCGAGTGACACGGCCCGCGTTCCTGGAAGGGATCGCCGCCCTGGCCAAGTCCAACGATCCGGTCCCGCACCTCCCCAGCATCGAACAGTGGCGGCGCGGTGAGCGCAAGACCCCGTACAACCCCAACGCTCTCGCCAGCCGTCAGGAGATGCGATCCATGGCGTGCGGCCAGTGCCATGTCGAGTACTACTTCAAGGGGGAGCAGAAGCGATTGACCTTCCCCTGGGAGAACGGGCTGAAGCTCGATCAGATGGAAACGTATTACGACACCGTCGGTTGGAGCGATTGGACTCACAAGGATTCCGGAGCCAAAGTCATCAAGGCCCAACACCCGGAGTTTGAACTCTGGAGCCAGGGAATCCACGCTCGCAGCGGCGTCTCCTGCGCCGATTGCCACATGCCTTACAAGCGAGAGGGCGCGATGAAGTTCACCGACCACCAGGTCCAAACGCCCATGGCCCATGTTAACCTCTCCTGCCAGACGTGCCACAACTACACGGAAACCGAGATCAAGTCCCGTGTAGACCAGATCCAGGCCCGGAACATGTCGCAACTCAACCGTGCGGAAAACGCGGTCGTTGACCTCATCAACGCGATCAAGGATGCCAAGGCCGCCGGCGCTACTGACGAACAACTGGAGAAGCCCCGCAGGCTTCAGCGTGCCGCCCAGTGGCGTGCGGACTTCATCAACGCAGAGAACTCAATGGGATTCCACGCCCCTGCGGAGGCCCTGCGCATCCTGGGCGAGTCAATGGATTATGCCCGCATGGGGACGACGGAAGTCGCCAAGCTTGGATTGACCAAGCCTTCAGCGCCCGCGACCCCGCCGGTCGCGCCGGCGACCAAGTGAATAACCCGCCGGCCGGTGATGTCAGGCCCAGGTCCGAGATCCAGTTTCTGATCTCCAGAAGCCGACAAACGCACGCGCGTGTCGGATAACCCATTCCCGAATCTCGGCATTCTGCGTCCGGCGCTTGTGTTTTCGGCGAAATCTGGTACACTCAGCGTGCGTACGGGTGATCCGTGCGCAGAGAGACAATCATGAAGCACCTGAACTTCTCAGCCGCCATCGCCGCGCTCCTCGCCGCGGCCTCCGCCTCGCACGCGATCATCGTGCAGGGCACGGAACTTTCGCCATACATCGCCGTCACGAATCAGCTCGCGATGTCGCACGGCGCGAAGTTCTCCTCGCTGAACAACCCCTTCGTCACCTTCACCGAGTTGATCCCTGGCACCTGGGGCATCCAGGGCACCGAACCGTGGGCCAACCCCATCGGCGGGTACTCGTGGTACAGCTCCCCGATCTTCGTTGACTTCGTCGATCCGGCCGACGGCACGACGCCCGCAGTGGTGAACGGCACCATTTCCGCGATGTGGGGCGACGGTGGCGGCGATCTCGACGGCGTCGACATGCGCGCGTATGACCTGAGCAACAACCTGGTCACCAGCGGTACCTTCACCGGTGTCACATTCACCCAGATCCAGGTGACGGGCGTTGGCATTCACCGCATCGAGTTTTGGGCCAACACCATGGTCGGTGGCCCCAACTCCGACACCGGCCTCGACTGGCTCTCCTACCCCACCCCGAGCATCCCGGCACCGGGAGCCGTGGCGGCTCTCGCAGTGGTCGCTGTCAGTCGGCTGCGCCGGCCGCGCCGTTGAGCGTTCCTTACGTCTAGCTTCTGACACGACACGTGAAACGCGGTTCGCCCCGCGGATGTTATCGATGCGCCCGTCAAGGCTTCATCAGCCCATACACCTCAACGATCGGCGGCTCTGCCAGAAAGCTCCGCCACCGTGCAAGGAACACCTTCATCTGAGGATCGTTGGCCACGCGCTCCTGATCTCGCTCGTAGACCGACAGGTCGTCGTACAACACCAGTTCAATGAACCGGTGGTCGTCCTTCAGGTCCGCGAGCAGGCGGATCGTGATTCCCCCCGGTGATTCGTAGTAGAGAATCGCCTCGCGAAGGAACGCCAGGAACTCCTCTCGCCTTCCATCCGCGACGCGGCACCTCAAATGTAGATCAACGCGGCCCGTGTGTGTCATGCGCAAGTCTACCGCGGCCGCGATGTTGCGGATGTTCCAATCGATCTCGCCCGTAACCGAAGACCTTCAGTCGCTCCCCGACCGGATCTCAGCGACACCGATTGCACCGGATCTTCAGGCAAGTCCCGACGTTTTCGATCGCATCCAGCACATGCCGCAACGTTGCGGCGCAGTGATTCAGGCTCTCACTGCAGAACGGCGCAGGGCAAAGGATACGTGCCCCGCAATCCGGCATGAACACAACCGCCACAATCAACGCCGCCGGGCGTCGATCAAGTGCGCTCCAAGAGCTGAACCCAACAACTGAACTGCCTTGGATGCAGCCAGCCCTCCTCGGCCGCAGAAAGTCGTATCAATACCCGCGTTTCTTCTTCTTCTCGTCATCTTTCTTCTTCTGGTCCTTCTTCTGCTGCTCCTGCTTCTTGGGATCGTTCATCGAATCGTCGCCCTTGTCGGCCGTGTCGCCGCCACGAACGCTCGCCGCCGCAGACGAGAACGTGAGGAACTGATCCGCCGCGGCCGGAGCCTGGGGCGTGACAAACCAGCCCCAGAAAGCCGGCGCGCCGTACGAAACCACGTCGGTCGGCGGGTGGAAGTGGAAGGCGAACGGAACGATCATGTTGGCGTCGGGGTGCGTGCCGAAGTAGCGCCACGGCCGCTCCAGCGGCTGCGCCCGGCTGCCGCTCTTGCGCAGCTCGTAGATGTCGATGGGCACCCAGTTGAGCGTGTTCTTGTCCTCGTCGAACACAGGGAACTCGACCCAGTACCGCAAGCCCCGGGAGTTGGACCTCCGCGCACCGATTGCCTTTTCGTCCTTGTCAGTGTCGCCGCTGTCCCAGCAGATGACGGTGCGGGCGGGAAGGCCCGCCTTCTTGAACGCGGCGCACAGCAGCGCGGCCACATCGGCCCGGGAGCCACGCCCACTAGCGAGCGTGGAACTCGGCGGTTGCACGATCACACCCGCAAACTCACTGTTGTTCGTGATCTCGCCGTATTGCGGCCCGGTATGGCCCGACGAGATCATCTGATCCGAGATCTGTACCAGGCCCCATACTCGCGCCGTCAAGATCTTCGCGAGCGCCACCGGCGTCACCTTCTTCGGATCGGTCACGCCCGCGGCGGCCAGCCACTGCGTGATCGCGTCCGCCAGGGGCGCGTCGTCGTAGTTGACGACCTTGTTGTTCTCGTCCAGCGCAGTTTCCACGTACAACTGCGGGGCCATGCAACTCGCAACTTCCTTGGGCCATGGTCCCGTCGGCCACGGAACCTTCAGCGCGGACGCCTCATCAAAATCGGTCTTGAACAGCGAGACAGCGACGGTGACGTCGAGCTGCACCTGCCGACACGTGATGACCTGTCCGTCATCCGCCTTCACATCCCAGCGAGCCAGCCGCACCCCGCACGGATACCCCTCGAGCGGAGTCATCGTCTCGCTCATCACCTGGCCGTTGAGACGCAGTTTGCCCGAAACCCCATCGCCGATCGGAGCGCTGAAACTGGTCGCCGGCAGAATCGGCCAGATGACCCCCATCGACTTCATGTCGAACGGAGTCACCTTCGGCATGTCCGCTGTTTGCCCGGTGTGAGGATCACGCACGCGTTCTTTCTGCTTGGAGCTGTCTGAAGCCAGCCGCACACGCACCGTGAGGTTCTTGTCTTTCCGCAGCGTCTGCGTGATGTACGGCCCAACCGTCGGATCACCGCGCTTGGAAGCGACAGTGGGCTGCATGTCCGGCGTCATCGGCGCGGTGCCCGCAGGCGGGGTCGTCGCGGGCTTGCCGGGGGTGGCCGGAGTCCCGGGAGCAACCGGTGCTGGAGCATCAGGGGCGGTCGGTCGCGGCGGCGTCGGACGCACCGGCTTGGGCTGTGAATCCTGGAAGCAGTACGCCTGCCCCGCGAGGAGCGCAATGAGTCCGGCGGCAAAGGTTCGAGATACGCGGCGAGAAGTGTGCATGTGTGGTGTTCCGACGTGCGGTACGTCCCGCGGAGATGTTCAGCCCCGCGGCGGTCTTCCTAAACAGTATGTACCAGCGAACGCCCGCTTGGTTCCATATTTGATCGGTGTTGTCCATTGATTCGCCTAACGCCCCCCGGCCTATTCCAGCCCGTCGGGCTTGGCATGGCAATGATCCGCCCTCCGGATGTCCACTTCTGACTCCCAATCCCGACCTTTACGTTCAAACGCCGTTGCGTCCGCTGTCATTGTCCTCTCGGGCCTCCTCGCCTGGATCGCGCACTTCACCGCCGCGCCCGACATGCTCGACGATGACCAACTCAAGCCGTGGGGCTACACACTCGACATCATTCTGAATCACCGCTGGGCGGTTCAGACGGATTTCGAGGGCGCGATCATGTCCAAACCGCCCCTGTACCAGTGGCTGTGCGCTCTGGTGGCGATAGTCCTGGGCGAAGTGAACGCATCCGCGATGTACATCCCCTCGGGGTTGGCGGTCATTGGTTGTGGGTTGCTTGTGCGGTACTTCGCCGCGAGATGGTTCGGCGCATGGCAAGGCCTGTTCGCCGGGCTCGCTTTCGTGCTCTCCATGCTCACGATCAAGCATCTGTGCTGCGCCCGCTCCGATGCGCTCTTCGCGCTCACGGTCGCCGCCGCGGCGTTCGCCGCTTGGCACGCGTGGAACCAACCCGCGTCAGCTCGCTCCTGGATGTGGTTTTGGCTCGCGGCCGCCGCCGCCTCAATGACCAAGGGCCCGCTCGGCGTGGTCCTTGCATCCGGCGGACTCTTCGCCGCCGCATGGGAACGACGCCGTGGTGGGCTGGATTGGAGCGTTCTTCCCGGCGCTTTGATCTGGCTCGCCATTCTGGGTGGTTGGTTCCTGCTCGCCGTGAAGGTGGGGGGCCAGCCCGTCATCGACAAGATGATCGGCCAGGAACTCGTTGGCCACGCCATGCACCACGAGATCACGAAAGCCGGCCCATTCAGCAAGTGGTATCAACCACCGATTTACTTCGTTCTGCGATACATCCCTTGGTGCATCCCCGCAGTCATCGGAATGATCCGTGCATTTCTGAAACCCGAGACCGATGAGACAAATCGCCGCGCGGAGCGATTCTTGCTGTGCTGGTTCGTGGCGGGGTTGCTGATCTTTTGCGCGGCGCCACACCAGCGCGGCGACCTGCTCCTTCCGCTCATCCCAGCCGCGGCGATCTTCGCGGGTCGCGAAGTAGTCTTCTGGACCGCTTCCGCCCCTGAGAAACTGCGATGGTCCGTCACCATGATCGTCGTTGCGGCGATGGTGGGCGGTGGGTGGTGGTGGAATCACAAGGGACGCCTCGCCGATTCCCAGGTTCAGGAGACCTTAGCGGTGCTTGAACTGCACCAGAAGTTCGTTTCGTCCATTCAAGCCAGGAAATCCCCGCCAGAGTTTCTGAACACCACCTGGGACGCTCAGTTCGCCTTTGGAGTCAAGCAGCCCGGCCTCACTCTGTCTCAAGCGGTGGACGCGGCAAAGAGGTCGCCCGGAACACCATTCGTGTGCCGCGAAACCGATGAAGTGCGTGCCGCGTTCTTCGGAATCGCTACCCGTCAAATCGCGATCACCGCCGCCGACAAGTCCGGTACGGTGTTCGCCGTGTACGTGTCCAATCCGTCACCGAACTGAATCAAATCCGGCTCGTACTCTCTTCCTGTGTGCGGAATCGCCGTCATCCTCAAGACCTCCTCCCGCGGCGAGGTCCCGGCGCGTGAGACATCCATCCCCGATGCATGGCTTGACGCGCTCGAATCCCGCATCGCGCACCGTGGACCCGACGAACACGGTCGATTCCGTGATCGCGTTCAACGCCCCGACGGCAGCACGATCGACGTCGCATTGGTGCACCGCCGCCTCACAATTCTTGACGCCCGCGGCGGCCAGCAGCCCATGGTTGTTGCAGACCCTCGCGGCCAGTGCGCCCTCGTCTTCAACGGCTGCATCTACAACCACCGCGACCTGCGTCGCAGTCTCATGTCCTCCGGCGTCGAGTTCCGCTCCGACCATAGCGATACGGAAGTACTGCTGCTCGCCTGGAAGCAGTGGGGCCCCGACGCCTTCGCGCGCCTCGAAGGAATGTTCGCCTGCGCAATCTGGGACGGCCGCACGGGTGATCTGCTGCTGGCACGCGATCGCGTCGGGGAAAAGCCGCTCTATTGGTGCCGCGGCAGGCACCAAGGCGCCTCAGTCTTCGCCATCGCGAGTACGCCTACCGGGTTGCAGTCATTGTCCGATCTTGGCCTGACGCTTCAGCGGTGCTCCAACGAGCCGCCCGGCGAATCCACTCGCCGCTGGTTGCGATTTGGCTATTCGGAAACCGATCCCACCGGCGTCATCGCAAATCATCCCCCGGCCCACTGGTCGATCGTGGCTCCATCGGGACCGCAACCCACCCCATTCTCGAACCAGCGGTTCGAAGTTCCCCCCGCACGAAACGAACATCTGGACGACGACCGCGTCGATCGCCTCCTCGCCACCGCGGTAGCTTCGCGGCTCGAATCAGATGTCCCCCTGGGTTGTTTCCTTTCTGGTGGCATCGATTCATCGCTCATCGCGGCAAACGCGATGAAGGCCGCAGGCTCTCTGCAGACGTTCAGCGTCCGTATGCCCGATGCCAGACTCGATGAATCCCGATTCGCCCAGACGGTCGCGGACCACCTGCACACCACTCACTCCACACTCGACTGCGAAGCCCACCCCGCCGAAGATCTGACCTCGCTAATCCAAGAACTCGGCCTCCCTTTCGGTGACAGTTCGCTCCTGCCTACATACTGGGTCAGTCGCGCTGCACGCCGGCACGTCAAAGTCGCGCTGAGCGGGGACGGCGGCGATGAACTCTTCGGCGGCTACGACCGCCACCGCGCCGCCCGGTATGTCGATCGCCTGCCCGCGCCGCTGCGAGCGGCCTCCGCCTCACTCGCCGCGATGATCCCCGCCAACTCCGATCCAAGATCGCGACGCACTCGCGCCGCACGTTTCGCCGCCGCCGCCGCACGCGATGGGTATCGCGATCTTTGCTCCATCTTCCCCACGCACCTGCTCGACGATCTGCTCGGTCCCTGCGAGGCGCCCGATCCGCAGGTGCTCGATGGCGACGACGCCGTTTCCCACGCACTCTGGAACGACTTTCACAACTACCTTCCCGGAGACCTGCTCCGCAAAACCGACACAGCCTCGATGTCTGTCGCGCTCGAGGTTCGCTGTCCATTCCTCGAATCCTCCCTCATCGCCGCGGCCCAGCGTTGTCCCATCTCGCAACTCATGCCCGGTGGAGTTTCCAAGGGCCTTCTCCGCCGTGTCGCCACCCGCCATCTCCCCGTCGACATCACCAAACGCCGCAAGCAAGGCTTCGCCATCCCGCTCGGTGACTGGTTCCGCTCGAACCAGGGCGGCCTGAAGACGCTCCTCATCGACGCCATCGGCTCGGCGGATCCGTTCCCCGAATCGCGGCTCGGTATCTCCATCAACCGCCGATACGTCGAACGCCTGGTGCATGACCACATGCTCGGCCTCCGCGATCACGCCCAGAGGTTGTACGTCCTGATGGTCATGGCGATGTGGGCGAGAGGCTGAGATGTCGGCATCATCCAAAGTTAGCTCCGCGGCGAATACACCACTGACAGATGCCCGACTCCGACCCAACCCCGCCCGGCCTGATCCACTCGTACCAGCGGTACGACCCCAAGTCGTTCCCGTCTCCCACCGCACCGCCGCCGGATATCGCCGGTGCCGCCTTTGAGCACATGCTCGCGTTTGGTGATCTGCGCGAACTTACGGAGGAGGAACTCGCCCGTGCGATCCGCCTCGACCCCGGCATGTTCCCCCAGTTGGGCCCAAGTCTCGAGAGTTTGGCCGCGATGCTCCGCGAACGCAAACGCCGGATTCTCGCAACGTACGAGACCCACTCGGTCCGCTCGGCAGCCGCCCGCGAGTTCGATCGCACCGCACGCGAAGCCGCGCCGCCGAAGGCCTTCCGCGATTCGTACATCAAGGCCGTCCGTGAAGAGCAGATCGCCGATCTGGAGAACATCTGGAATCGTCAGGCCGATGAACGTGCTCCCTTCTCCATTCAATTGCTCCACGTTCTGGAACGCCTCTCCGACAAGTACCAGATCGACGAAATGGCCGGTCGCTATGAGTTCACCGGTCGCGAAGCTCTGACCGTCGAAGAGGCCCTCGCCGTGAAGCAGGAACTGGAAACCATCGACGAACTGCTCGAGCAACTCAAGCAGGCAGCGAAGGACGCCCGCATCGGCATCATCGACATGGACGCGCTGTCCGAGTTTGCCGACCCCGACGCCATGGAGAACCTCAACCGCATGCAGCGGGAAATCGAGGATTACCTCCGCGAAGCCGCCCGCAACCAGGGTCTCGAACGCAGCCGCGAAGGCTTCAAGCTGACTCCCAAGACCCTTCGGCTCTTCCAACGCAACCTTCTGACCGAGATATTCAGCGACCTCGCCGCGGCCAGGTCCGGGCGTCACACCGGCCCCATCCAGGGTGAAGGCGCCACGGAACTCGAACGCACCAGGCCCTACGAGTTCGGAGATTCCGCCGCGAACATGGACACCGTCGGCACGCTCCTCAGCGCCGCGGCCAGGGGCGGAGTGACCGGCGCTCGAGTCCGAGTCACCGGTGACGACATCAACGTCCACCTCACCCGCAACAACCCCAAATGCGCGACGATGGTCCTGATGGACATGTCCGGCTCCATGCGATACGGCGGGCAGTACATCCACTGCAAGCGCATGGCCCTGGCGCTCGATGGTCTCATCCGCACCGAATACCCGGGCGATTTCCTGAACTTCATCGAAATGGCGACGTTCGCTAGGCTCCAGAACATCGGCGACCTCCCTGCGCTGCTGCCCAAGCCCGTCACGATCCACCGCCCCGTCGTGCGTCTCCGCGCTGATATGAGTGATCCGCGGCTTTCGGAAATGCAGGTCCCGCAGCATTTCACCAACATCCAGCACGCGTTGTCTCTGTCGCGTCGCGTGCTCGCGAATCAGCCGACGCCCAACCGTCAGATCATCCTGATCACCGACGGTCTGCCCACGGCTCACTTCGAGGGTCACGAACTGTTCATGCTCTACCCGCCCGATCCCCGTACGGAAGAGGCGACGATGCGTGAGGCCGCGCTGTGCGCCCGCGATGGCGTCACGATCAACATCTTCCTGATCCCGTCCTGGAGCCAGGCCAGCGAGGACATTCAGTTCGCGCACCGACTCGCCCGGTCCACCCGCGGCCGGGTCTTCTTCACCGCCGGCAAGGATCTGGACCGCTTCGTTCTCTGGGATTACGTCAAGCAGCGTCGCTCCATCATCTCCTGAACCGAGCGGTGGAGGCGCAAACTCCTCAAACAGAAAACAGCCCCGGCGTGAGCCGGGGTTGTTTGTGTTCTTCGAACTCGAGATCAGAGGCGTCGGGCGGTGCTTACTTCTTGGTGCCCTTGCCGCCCTGCTGCTCCTCGAGGAACTGCTTCATCATGCTGACCGGCATGGGGCGGTACTCGAGGAACTCCATCGTGTTGCTGGCGCGGCCCTGGGACATGCCGCGGAGCGACGTCGTGTAGCCGAAGAGTTCCGAGAGCGGAACTTCGCACGTCACCAGCTTGACCGGGTCGCGGTCTTCGGTGTCGATGATCATGCCGCGGCGGCTGGAGATGTCGCCGGTGACGTTGCCCAGGTACTCGTTGGGCACCGTGACGACGACCTTCATGATCGGCTCGAGGAGGACGGGACCGGCCTTCTCGACGGCTTCGAGCAGGGCCAGGCGGCCGGCCTGCTCGAAGGCCACCTGCGACGAGTCGACGTCGTGGTAGGAGCCGTAGGTCAGTGTGGCCTTGATGTTGATCAGCGGGTAGCCGAACTTCACGCCGGTCACGGCGGTCTGGCGGATGCCGTACTCGACGCTGGGCACGAACTCCTTGGGGATCACGCCGCCGACGGTTCCGTTCTCGAACGCGATGAGGTCCGTGTAGTCCAGCTCCTCGGCCTCGGCCTGCGCCGCGGTGAAGGGCTCGAGGGTGATCACGCAGTCGCCGTACTGGCCGCGGCCGCCGGTCTGCTTCTTGAACAGGCCGCGGACGTCGGTGACCTTGCGGGTGATCGCCTCGCGGTACGACACCTTGGGTTTGCCGACGTTGACGTTGATCTTCATGTCGCGGACGAGCTTGTTCTTGATGATCTCAAGGTGGAGCTCGCCCATGCCGGAGATGATCGTCTCGCCGGTCTCGTCGTCGAACTTGGAGCGGAAGGAGGGGTCCTCGCGCCGGATGATGCCCAGCGCCTCGGAGAGGCGGCGCTTGTCGTCCTGGGTCTTGGGCTCGATCGACATGGCGATCACGGGCTCGGGGAAGTGCATGCGCTCCAGGATGATCGGCTCGTCCTGGTCGCACAGCGTGTCGCCCGTGTACGAATCCTTGACGCCGACGACGGCGACGATGTTGCCGGCGGTGGTCTCGTCGAGGTCGTTGCGGTGCTGGGCGTGCATCTCGTAGATGCGGCTGACGTTTTCCTTCTTGCCGTTGCCGGGATTGAGCAGTCGGGTGCCCTTGGTGAGCGTGCCCGAGTAGACGCGGATGTAGGTGAGGTCGCCGTGCTTGTCGGAGACGACCTTGAAGACCAGGGCGGAGAAGGGGGCCTTGGGGTCGTGGGGGCGGGAGAGGGCCAGGTCCTTGTCGCGCGGGTCGGTGCCGGTGACGTCGGGCTTCTCGGTGGGGCTGGGGAGGAAGTCCACGACCGCGTCCAGCAGCAGCTGGATGCCGATGTTCCGCAGCGCGGCGCCGCAGAGCACGGGGTAGCAGCGGCGCGTGATCGTCGCGCTGCGCAGGGCCGCCTTGAGCTCGTCGATGGAGATCGACTTCTCGTCGGTCAGGTACTTCTCCATGAGGTGGTCGTCCAACTCGGAGATCTTCTCGACCATCTTGTGGCGCCACTCGTTGGCGTATTCCTTCATGTCGTCGGGCACGTCCACCTCGCGGACGGTGTCGCCCTTGTCGCCTTCGAAGAAGTAGGCCTTCATCGTCATGAGATCGATCACGCCCTTGTGCTCGTGACCGTGGCCGATGGGGATCTGGATGGCGATGCCGTTGGCGCCCAGGCGGGTCTTGATCGTGCCGAACGAGAACTCGAAGGACGCGCCGATCTTGTCCATCTTGTTGACGAAGCACATGCGCGGCACCTTGTACCGGTCCGCCTGACGCCACACAGTCTCGGACTGGGCCTCGACGCCTTCCTTGCCGTCGAACACGGCCACCGCGCCGTCGAGCACGCGGAGCGAACGCTCGACCTCGATGGTGAAGTCCACGTGGCCGGGGGTGTCGATGAGGTTCAGCTTGTACTCGCGCCCGGACCGTTCCCACGGGCAGGTCGTCGCGGCCGACTGGATGGTGATGCCGCGTTCCTGCTCTTCCTGCAGGAAGTCCATCGTCGCGGTGCCTTCGTGCACTTCGCCGATCTTGTAGTTCTTGCCGGTGTAGAACAGGATGCGCTCGGACACCGTGGTCTTGCCCGCGTCGATGTGGGCGCAGATACCGAAGTTACGGATATGGGACAGGTCGGCCATTGGTTCTTTACCTTCTTCTTGAGAGTTCGCGAGAGGCCTTGTGGGCTTGTGCTTGGGTGCGATCCGGTGGACTGTGCTGGGCCCGGGTGTGGCCGAACGCCAGGGGTTCGGGTATCCGGGGCCGGGTCGTCGGGGATACCCGGACGGCCGCGGCGGACGTTGGCGGCGCTGGGAATGCTGGGCCGCGAGAGCGTTGGTTGTGGGAAGCGGAAGGGTCGTTCATCCCGCTGATCGGGCCGTGCGGGGTGCACGGGCGCTGCGTTCAGCGGGCGGGCGTGTCGGGTTCGATGACTTCTTCGTCGTCGTCGTCCATATGACCGTTCCAAAGGCCCCAAATTCAGTGTGCCGAACGCCGCGGCGAACAAACGTTCGTCGGCAGAATTCACGCACAAACCGGGGGAGGAAATAGTAACGGGTTGCGAACGCGAATCAAGGGTCCGAGCACCCCTCCCGAAGCCCGTACAAATGCAGAACTTTGATTGATTTGATCGCGCGGTGAACTGGACGAACTAGTGCTTCTCGGTTCGCTTGCCTTGATCTTCCGAAATCGCTCGTTCGATGCGGCGGTCGGGGATGAGCCATACGAGGGCCACGGTGACGTAGAGTGCGCCGGCGAGCCAGGTGTTCACGTACGAGAGCGCGATCGCGGCGATGTACAGGACCGGCGAGAGTTTGCCTTTGAAGTCGCTGCCCAAGGCGCGGCCGAGCACCGAGTGATTGCCATCCACGCGCAGGATGGTGTTTTGGAGCAACCAGTACGCCAGCGCGCTCATGAGGAGGACCACGCCGTAGAGCGCCATTGGTGCCGCGGCGAAGTGGTTTTCACCGACCCAACCGGTCACGAAGGGGATGAGCGACATCCAGAAGAGCAGATGGAGGTTTGCCCAGAGCACGCCGCCCGTCACTTTGCGCGTCGCGTGGAGCAGGTGGTGATGGTTGCTCCAGTAGATGCCGACGTAGATGAAACTGAGCAGGTAGCTCAGTAAGACGGGGATGAGCGGGGCGAGATCGGTGAGGGCTGCACCGGCTTTGTTGTCGTGATCCGCCGCGTGGGGCACCTTGAGTTCCAGCACCATGATCGTGATGATGATGGCGATCACGCCGTCGCTGAAGGCTTCAATCCGGTTCTTGGTGAATGAGGGGGCCATGGGGTGGGGGCGGGAAGGCCCAAAGCGAAAAGCGAACAGCGAACATCAAAGCAGGGAAGAATGAAAAGTGATCGCGACGGATGAGAATAGGGGTGGGGGTGGGGCGGGAAGGCCCAAAGCGAAAAGTGAAAAGCGAACAGCGAACATCAAAGCAGGGAACAAGGAAAAGTGAACACGACGGAGGAGAAGGGGGAGAGTGGCGAGGGAATCCTGAGCGTTCGGAGCTCAATTGGCAACCGGCCTCGCGCCGTGAAATCGCGAGGAGATTGTGAGCGTCGCGCCGAGGGGTGTGAAAGCCGCTCGCGCGGTTCGAGATCTGATGGGAATGTGCCGGGGATCGCCAGCGGATTGGCGGCGGACGACTTGTTCGTGTGACGCGTCGGCGGGTGGCGGGACGCCGCGGGGATCGGCTAGCCGGCTTGGCGGCGCGGCGGGGTCATGGGGACCGGGGTCGCGTCGGCCGCGGGACGATGAGTCACGGCGGGCGTTGGTTGTGGATTCACCGCGGGGGGTTGAGGTGCGGATGAGGTTTGTTGTGGAACAGGCGGGGGCGATTGGGTTGTGGGCGGAGGGGAAGAGCACGGCCGCCGCGGAGCGGCGGCACACCCAGGAGGCGGGGCGATGTGTTCCGGTGCGATGGGCTCGGGCGGAAGGGTTTGTGGCGCGGCGGGTTGGGGTTCGGCGGCGGGCGCGGTGAAGCCCAGGGAGCTAAACAGTTCCTGGAGTTCGCGGAGGTCGGGTGATTCCTGCGGGAGTGCGGGTTGGGGGCGCGGGGTGGAGCGTTCTCGCGGGAGGCGGGTGGGGGTGGTGTAGTCCGGGGCGCGGGAGAGGCGCAGGACGAGGGCGGCAGCGCGGCGGGCGGTCTCGGCCGCGCGGCGGCGCATCTCTATGTGGGCCATGTTGTTGGGGCTCACGAGGACCCGGGCTTCGTAGCACTCGAAGGTCATCATGATGCGGACGGCGACGCTCAGAGCGCGGCCGAGCTGCGCGGTGGCCTTGCGGCGCACGAGCTGAATGTCGGTGTTGCTGATCTGGTTGAGGCGGTCCTGAACTTCTGGGGTGTTGATCCAGACGACCAGGGCGGGGAGGGTGGTCTTGTACTTGGCGGCCAGGTCGCTCAGATGACCGTCGATGTCGGAGAGGTCATTGAGAATCTCGGCCACCTGGCGTTCATCGGTGGGCCGGAAGAGGAGGGAGGCCTCGGAGGAGTTGGGATAGGAATGCTCCACTCAGGAGAAGAGTGTACGGATTTTGAGCGGATATGCAAGGTGTTTGTTCGGACTGGTGCGAAAAAGGTGCGTAAGTGGTTGTGGGGGCTGGGTTTAGGGAGCGTGGAATTGTGGGTGCGGGGATGGTCTGGCTGCGAGGGCGGGGTGTGTTGTGCGGTTGGGGAGGCGGTCTGCGGAGTTGGGGAGGGGGCCGCGGAGAGGGACCCTCGGGCTGCTGTCCGTGGGTTTTCTGGTGGGGTGGTGATGCGGTGGGCGATCCCGGACTTCACTGCACAGAGCCTGCGCCCAGTCTGGGCGTCGGGGTTGGATGCTTCGGGCGGTTTTGCACGTTCGGCATCGAGGGCGGCCAGCGCGACGACCTGCGATGGCAATAGGACGTCGATGAAACTATGAAGCGTGCCACCCGCCCGCCGCGACCGTCTCGGCGGCGTCATCAAGCGCTACTACCGAAACGCTGCGTGACACGTTTCACCCCTGAAAACACGCTGGGAATCAACGCACGGAATAATTGCACAGGACGGATCCGTCAGCCAGGACCAGCCGCAGCGAGCACGATACCGTCGCGAATTGCTCCGACGCAGGTGTCGAGTGTTTCATACCTCAAACATCTTCGTCGCGTCGTAGAAGCAGAGACGGGCGCACGCAGTCCTCAACGAGAAGCACGAGAGGGCATCAAGTAATCTTGCGATAGTACCCTGTTGCGAAATAGGAGCCAATCGCTTTCCTGCAAACCAAGCGATGTGAAATCCAAGAGTCCTGAAACCCAAATGCTTGGAACGCGTGACGGCACATCGATAATCTCATAACTTATCATACCAGTGGTCAGACAGGGATCCAGGTAATCAAAGTACCGAAACGCAACCGCAGTCGCAGTCGCCGGAAGCTCTTCATAAACACCGATAGAAATTGCGAGAGCGGTAACCAGAATTGTTCCGGATAAACTGACGCCCGATTCACGGACAAACTTGCCGGTTGCCAAACCATCGCGAACAATATCTCCTGGCGATCTAATATCTTCAGGAGAATCGTACCCCAGCATGTAAACATTCCATTTATGCGAGACTGAATCACACGCCCCTGCAATTGCCGCGGCAGCCATAAGCAAGGAAGGTGCCTTTGAAATTCCTCGAGTGTGTTCAAGATCGCGAAGTCTGTTCCACACAACTTGCGCTCTCAGCCACCGAAATGGTATCGCGCTAGTTTGTATAAGCATGCTTACTCCGGTACGAACACGTGCGGCAACACGTTTTATCAGGATCCAATTTTGACGTATTAAACACACATGCTGCTTTATAAACGGACCAACGACTGAATGCGGAATTCAAATCAACCAATACTCTAAAGTCACTACCGACCATAGTAATTATTGACGTCTGCTTTACCGTGGTCAAGCAGACCCGGTACGAGTGGGTGTAGAGCCCGGCAGCGGGCACAGCGTGGCGCTGCAGGCCCCGGCGGTGAACATCGGAACGATGAGCGTGTTCCTGAAGATGGTCGCGGAGGAACTGGGCCAGGACGACCATGCGGTGTTGATGATGGATCAGGCGGGCTGGCACAAGTCCAAGCGTTTGAACGTGCCGGACAACATCACGATCCTGTACCTGCCGCCGTACAGCCCGGAACTGAACCCGGTGGAGCGATTGTGGGGGTACCTGCGGAGCCACTATCTGAGCAATCTGGCGTTCGACGACTACCAGCACCTGCTCAAATCCGTCTGCTCATGCGGCTACTTGCTGCCTGAATGTCAGCGGTGATTAGTATTACTTGAAACCGATGAGACGAACATCGGGCCAGTGCGGTGTTGATCCCCCTCCGCCGGGGGGGGCGCGGATTGAACTTGACCACCTGCAACAGCAGTCGCGGATCCGTGATACGAGCTCGCGCGGGCCGCATGACTCGGCGAAATCGCTACTTCTGCCACGGGCTGCTAGTAAACAAGAGCCTATGTATGATGAATATACAAGATATGATCCAAGGCACAACGGTGATGGGAAAGTTGCTCCTACTTATTGGATCGACCGCAAATCCGGCATAGACCCCCAGGGCCATTACTACGCCAGCCATCAAGACTAACAAGAGTTTGATCCAAGCACGCCTCATAAAAATGGCAACAATGAGCGCGCCACATCCACACGTTGTTAGACCTTGTGCTATTCCATTGATGCCGGTATCCAACTTTCCACGTTCGTGAACCGTATGGCCGACAAGGAACCACATCGGCATCACAATTCTGTCCCATGGGAATATAATCAGGCAATACGAAGCAAGAGAAAGCACAAGAAGGGTATTGATGGAACGGATGATCCGTTCAATGCGCACGTACGGATGCAATAAATATGACTTTGAATCAGTTACATCATACGGTTGGCCGCATTCAGGACAACGATCTATGTGACGCGAGATTTCGTAGCCACACTCTCGGCAGTACATTTTGGCTTCGACGGCAGGGCTTCGCCCCATGTTCCAGCTATTCTCCTTTCTTCCAGCATTCACAGTGCACTTGCAGTCGACGGAGTAGATCATTGACTTCACTTGTCCCAGGACGCTTCATGCTGTTGAGTTGTTGTCTATCTCCACATTCCGGGCAATAGGGCCTCCAGTCGGGAGCGTGAATACCTCCAGGGTCGTGACCAATTTTCCCTTTTATCCATAGTCGCGTTGCATCTGTATCTCCAGGAATGGTACTCGTATTGCTGTGTCGAGAACATCCCAGTCGACCGCGGCCCCTACCGCCGGATGGCGTAGGCGAGCACCTTGAACGCGGCTTCGTTGAACATGGTTCGCTCCGTCCTGGCCGCGAGCGTCGAGCCGACCGTTCTCTTCATCGCACTGTGCAGGCTCTCCTGATGCCATCGCTTCCCCTACTCGTTCACCTTGATCGCCATGTACGGTCGCAAGTCTCCTCCGATGCTCCCGTCACCGCTCAGGTCCCTCGGCGGGGCGTAGCTGCTCACTCTGCATTCCGCACCGCCCGCGGGCACGTGGCCGTCCCAGTCGGCGCACGCCGCGACATCGCCGCTGCCCACCGCGCCGTTGCGCGCCAGGTCGTCATCGGGGTCGTACCCGGACTCGTAGATCGCCGCCGTCGCCCTCGAGATCGCCGTGTGGTCGGAGGAGTTCACATACCCGTCGCGGTTCACATCCGCCGGGTACCAGTGCGTGGCGCGGCCGTACGCATCGCAACGCACACGCTCCACGATCAATGGGTACGAGGTGGCCTGGATCATCGCGGCGGGAGTGTATTGCGGGTTGGAGAGGTGGTGGGTGGTGGAGCGGGTGAAGGAATCCATGCACTGGCGTTCATGGGCTTTCGGGTGGGGACGGACTCGGTCTTGTCTGGGTGGGGCGATCGCTCGGAGCGTGGTGGTGCTGACGACGGTTCCTCCGCCCCGGCTGGGGCGGGAAGAACAGAGCATCGGTTCCACGGGTTGCGCGACGCTCAGGGCAGCGTCGCTTCACCCATGGCTACAGCCCGTCGCCCCCGTTGGGGGCGAAGAGGGCGGCGGTGTCACGGGGGCGTGGGGGTTCAGGAATGGGGTGAGCGCGGGAGGAACCTATGGACTCGCGTCCGAGGGTTTTCGGGTGGGGGCGGTCTCGGGCATTTCTGGGCGGGGCCAGCGTTCAGGGCGTGGTGGTGTTGACGACGGTTCCTCCGCCCCGGCTGGGGCGGGAAGAACAGAGCATCGGTTCCACGGGTTGCGCGACGCTCAGGGCAGCGTCGCTGCACCCGTGGCGACAGCCCGTCGCCCCCGTTGGGGGCGAAGAGGGCAGCGGCGTCACGGGGGCGTGGGGGTTCAGGAATGGGGTGAGCGCGGGAGGAACCCAAGTGCTGCCGTCTGTTGGTTTTCGGGTGGGGTGGTGCGGTATTGCTGCGTGCGATCCCGGACTTCGCTGCGCAGAGCCTGCGCTTAGTCCGGGCGTCGGGGGTGTGGTGCTTCGGGTGGTTGTGCACGTGCGGCATCGAGGTCGTCCGGAGCGACGACCTGCGATGGCACGGGGATGGTGATGCTGCCGGCCTTTGGACGTTCGGCATCGAGGTCGTCCAGGGCGACGACCTGCGATGGCACGGGGATGTTGATGCTTCCGGCCTTTGGACGTTCGGCATCGAGGTCGTCCAGGCCGACGAGTTGCAATGGCGCGGGGGCGTTGATAGCGCCCACAGGCTGTTAGCGGGGCAGGGGTGCGGTGATGCCGGGTTTTTCGGCCCAGGGGACGATGAAGTTGGCATCGTCGTATCGGTCGTGGTGGCGGAGCCAGCCCATGCCGCCGGTGGATGCTTCGTCGCGGCCTTTGGGGGTGACGTCGATGTACTGGTAGGCGGAGAGGAAGGTTTCGAGGCCGCGGGCGAAGGCGGAGTAAGTGTGGTAGATGTCGCCGCGGGCGGTGCGGGTGAAGACGGAGAGGCCGGGGAGTTCGCGGATGGCGTGGGCGGTGTCGGTGAAGTTGTAGACGGCGTCGCCGCGGGTGAGTTCCTGGTCGGTGAAGGAGACGCCGAAGTCGCGGCCGAAGTCGGAGTTGGCGCCGGAGACCCACGGGAAGGTCCAGCCCATGCGGGCGCGGAACTGTTCGATCTTGGCGATGGGCGCCTTGGAGACGGTGACGAAGGAGATGTCGCGGTGGGCGAGGTGAATGACGATGCCGTTGTAGTGGTCGGCGATGAAGGAGCAGGACATGCAGCCCTGCGACCAGGTGGGATCGAACATGAAGTGGTAGACGATGAGTTGGGTGCGGTCGCCGAAGAGGTCGGCGAGGGATCTGCTGCCGCCGGGGGCATCGAAGGTGTAGGGCTTCTCGACCTTGACCCAGGGGAGGTCGCGGACCTTGGCGGCGAGGGCATCGCGGCGTCGGGTGAGTTCCTTTTCCTCGGCGAGGAGGGCGATGCGTTCGGCGAGCCATTCCTGGCGCGACACGACCCGGTGCGACGGGGCGGGCGGGGTGTTGCTGGTCATGATCCGGGCTCCTTTCATGGGTGCGTCGGGGTTCAGCGTGAGGCGGTGGTGCGGGCGTTGGTTTCCGCGACGAGCTTGATGCGGTTCATGCCGTGGGCCCAACCCTCGGGCATGCCTTCGCGAAGTTCCTGGGGGAGCAGGCCCATGGCGCGGTGGATGAGCGAGAGGCGGGTGCCGCCGGCCTCGGCCTTCAGGCGGTATTGCACGTGGTTGATGGCGGGGAAGGACATAGGCATGGGCCCGGTGAGTTCGAGGAGCGTGGGCGCCTTGATGACCTGGACGTGGCCCCAGAGGTGGCCGTACTTGTGTCCGCCGGTCTCGCCGAGGTCGCGGTACCAGCGGCCGCCGGGCCAGGGTTCCAACTTCATGGGGAAGGGCTTGCCGTCGGGCATCACGCTGCCGGGGCCGAGTTCTTCGAGCACGGCCGCGAAGGCGATGTCGGGCGACGCGGCGATGAAGATGTCCTTGCGGATGTCGAGGGTTTGAACGGTTTCGTTGGTGATGGCGGGGGCGGCGGCGGTGGTGGTGTGGGTGGTGGGGGACATGGGTTCCTTTCTCAGGTTGGGGTGGAGGGACGGTGGGCGGGTTTGGATTCGCGCTGCATTCGTTCGGCGCGTTCCTTGATGCGCTGGAGCTGGTGATCCCAGAAGCGCTCGTACGTCTTGACCCAGTCGTAGACGGGGCGGAGTTGTTCACCGTTGAGGCTGTACATGCGTCGCTTGCCTTTCCGCACGACGGTGACGAGGCCGACCTTGCGGAGCACGCCCAGGTGCTTGGAGACCTGGGGCTGGGGCCAGCCGAGTTCTTCGATGAGCCAGGAGACGTCGCGCTCGGGGCCGCCGGTTCGGCCTCCGCTCCTTGCGTAGCGATCACCGGCGAGAGCGCCCAGGAGTTCGCGTCGGCGCGGCTCCGCGATGGCGGTGAAGGCGTCGGTGGTGGTGGGCGAGCGGGCCATGGGGGAATATATTCCTATACAGGCATATGTCAAGTCCGGTTGCGTGCGGGGCCGAAAAATCTGCGATTGCGTGATTGGGTCGGGATCAGCGCCGGTGCGTTGCCCCGGGGGAAGACCGGGCGGGCGGAACGATGTGGCGGGCGGAGGCGCGGGGAGGTTCGGATATCATCGTGCCATGAACACCGCAACACGTTCGGCGTCGCGTCCGGCTGCTCTGGTCAATCGATTGGTTCCGTTCGTACACGTCGCGGATGTGGAGGCGTCGCTGGCGTTCTACGCGTTGCTGGGGTTTGAGACGCAGAGCATCATGAAGGACGGGCGCGGCCATGCGTTCTGGGCGATGGCCAAGAGCGGGACGGGGGAGATCATGTTTGCGCGAGCGAGCGGGCCGATTGATGCCGGGCAGCAGGCGGTGCTGTTCTACATGTACAGCACGGATGTGGCGGGACTGAGGAAGCACCTGCTCGGCGGCGGGCTGCGCGACGGCGGGGTGTATCACGGGGTGAAAGGGCCTCATGACGGGCCGCGAACGGTGTTTGAAGTTGCGCGGCGCGACTACATGCCGGCGGGCGAGATGCGGGTGACGGATCCGGACGGGTACGTCGTGCTGGTGGGACAGTTGGGATAACAGGCGGAGGGCGCGGGCCACAGGATTCCAATGACTTCAACACCCGAGTGGCGGAAAGAACTTGAGTTGGTGAATGATCTGATGCGGGAGGTGAGCCGACAGACGGACCCGCAGGAGTTGGTGCGCATCTACGCCGAGGGGGTGCATCGCCTGCGCGGGTCGGACCGGCTGATCTCGTTGAGTCGGCGCGGGCTGGAAGCGCCGTGGTATCGGGTGACGCGCGATTCGCGGAACGCCGAGCAAATCGATCCGTGGCGGGAGCGGGATCGGCTGCCGCTGCTGCGGGAGGGCTTCCTGGGGGAGTTGCTGTACTCGGAACAGCCGCTGGTGATCATGGACCTGAAGGTGCCGGCATCGGACCCGACGCACAGTTACTTTGAAGGCATGGCGGCGCTGTACACGCTCCCGCATTGGGACAACGGGGTGGCGCTGAACATGACACTGCGGATGTTCGCGGATGCGTCGCGCCTGGATGTGGCGCAGTACCCCAACATCTTGTGGCAGTCGAACCTGTTCGGACGAACGACGGCGAACCTGGTGCTGCGCAGGGAGCTCCGCGAGGCGTACGACGCGCTGGACAGGGAGATGAAAATCGTTGGGGACATCCAGCGTTCGCTGCTGCCGATGAACTTGCCTTCGATTCAAGGGCTGGAGTTGGCGGCGAGCTACCAGACTTCCCGGCAGGCGGGGGGCGATTACTACGACCTGTTCCCGCTGCGCGATGGGGCGTGGGGGATCTTCATTGCGGACGTGAGCGGGCACGGGACGCCCGCGGCGGTGCTCATGGCGGTGACGCACGCGCTGGCGCATGCGTACCCGGGCCAGGCGGCGCCGCCGGGGGCGGTGATGGCGCACCTCAACGGGCTGCTTTCGAAGTTCTACACGTGGGGGAGCGGCTCGTTTGTCACGGCGTTTTACGGCGTGTATCACCCGGGAGACAAGACGCTGACGTATGCGCGGGCGGGGCACAACCCGCCGCGGCTGCAGAGCAAGGGAGTGGTGACGGCGCTGGACGGCGTGGGCGATGTGCCGCTGGGGGTGCTGGCGGAGGCTTCGTTTGAGGAGGCGACGGTGAGACTGAGTGCGGGGGACACGATCCTGTTCTATACAGACGGGATTACTGAGGCGATGAACGACGCCAACGAGCAGTTCGGCGAAGAACGTCTGGACGCGCTGGTGGCGTCACGACGCGAGAGCGCGGCGGCGCTGATCGAGAGCGTGCTCGCGGAGGTGCGGGCGTTTGAGGGCGTGCGGATGGCCGCGGACGACCGAACGCTGTTGGCGGCGTTCGTGCGGTGAGGGGATGGGCGGGGGCGGGCGGGGCTACTTTCCCGCAGGCTTGACGCACAAGCATGTGGCCTGGATCTTGGTATCGGCCTGCGACCACGCCTTGTCGAAGCGGGCCTTTACGGCATCGGCCTGAGGGCCTTCGAGGCACTGCCAGAGGCCGAAGAGAGCCCAGCCGTTCTCCGGCACGCGAGCGAGGTCGGCGCGGTAGACCTTTTCGGCGTCGGCCTTGCGGTTCGCGGCGAGGAGGACAGCGCCCAGGGAGTGGCGGGTAGGCTGGAACCAGTCGGGGGGCTCCATGTAGCGGAGTGAATCTTCGATCTCGACGGCCTGAGTGAGTTCGGAGACGGCGGTCTGGGTGTCGCCCTTGCGGAAGGCGATCTCACCGGCGAGCGTGTGGGCGGCGAGATCGAGCACGGTGTGCGCGGGGTTCTGCACCATCATCGCCTTGTCGGAAACGGCCGCGGCAGCGGTTTTGAAGAGGTCTTGCTCGCGCTGGGCGTCCGCGATCTTGTTCTGGGCGGCGAGCGCGGAGGCGCGGGCGAAGTGGCGGTACGCGCGGGAGATGGGGTGGTACGCGGGGAAGTCGGGGACGGCGAGGATCTCGTCCCACATTCCGAAGCGCATCATCGCTTCCAACTCGACGATCATCATGGGATCGACGAAGGGCGCGGCGTCCTTGGCGAAGGATTCGGGGATTGTGGCGATCATGTGGCGTGCCGCGGCGAGAGATTCCTGTTTGCGGCCGAGCATCATGCAGGCCCAGGCGAGGAAGTGGTCGTTGTGGGCCATGTAGATGCGGTAGATGCCTTGGGTGGGCGAGAGCTCGCGGTACGCGGCGTCGGCTTTGATGGCTTGGCGGTTCTGTTCTGCGGCCTGGACCCAGGCGCCGACGCGCACATCGATGTGCGCGGGCATGTGGATCATGTGGCCGGAGGCGGGGACGAGGGTGCGGAGTCGATTGGCGGCGGCGACGGCCTTGTCGGGGTGGGTGGAGGCTTCGACGGCGTGGATGTAGTAGTGGTTAGCGCCGGGGTGGTTGGGGTTGAGTTCAAGGGCGTGCTCGAGAGCGGCGAGGGCGAGGGGAGTCTCGGCGCGGGGCTCCTGGGTCTTGGGGTCCCAGAGATCCCAGGGGCGGCAGTCCATCAGCGACTCGGCGTAGAGAGCGGCGATGTCGGCGTCGTTGGGGAACTGGGCGTAGGCCTTGGCCATGGCGTCGGCGTAGGCCTTGTCGAGCGGGGCGCGATCTTCGAAGGTGAAGGGGATGGGGGGATGCGCGGGATCGGTGTAGCGGGCGGCGAGGGCGGTGATGAGGGCCTGCTCGGCGGGGCTGGCGTGGGGCGATGCGGCCTGGGCGTTCTTGAGGGCATCCCAGGCGGCGAGGGCGCGGGGTTCGTCCATCACGGGGTTGTTGATGTGGGGACCGTTACAGAACGCGATGCCCCAGTATGCGATCGCGAGATTCGGATCGAGCTCCGCGGCGCGCTGGTACGAGCGGATGGCTTCGTCGTGGTTGAAGGAGAAGGTCCAGGTGAGCGCCTGGTTGAAGTAGCGTTGAGCTTCGGGGTTGTTCGTTGAGACGGTGCGCGCGTATGAGCCGAGGCCGTCGAAGAGTTGCGGGGCTTGCGGGGTTGGGGGAGCGGATGCCTTGGCGGCCGGCGGTGAGGCCGGCTTGGGGGAAGAGTTGGTGGCGCATCCGCTGAGCAGCGAGGTTGCAGCGAGGGCGAGCGCACAACAGGTGATGACATCGGCGCGGTGGGGGTGGCGTGGCATCGGAGTCTCCTTTGTGTGATGTGCGATTCGCGGCGGGGCTGAGTGACATGGGCCGCGGTGGGAGGAGGGAAATCCGGGGGAACTTCTAACGCGCGTGCGAGACCGGCGAATTGAGCGCATGATCGCGGCGAGCGTTGTTGGGCGGGCGGGTACGCCGGATGAAATGAGGAGCAGGGGCGCGATGTAGAGGGGGACGTGGGCCGCGTTCACCTCAGGCAGCGATTTCCTGATGAGGCGGGATCATATCGGCGCGGGGAGTGGATGGCTCGGGGGGATTCGGGTTGGCGGGAGGCGGTTGCCGGGTAACGTAGGTGTTTGCCCGGGGATGCCCGTGGGCATGAGGCGAGGACACTCGTATCATGCTGCGATGCCGAATATCAACACCTTTCTTACGTTCAATGATCAGGCGGAGCAAGCGGCTCGGTTTTACACTTCGATCTTCCCCAACTCGAAGATCACACGCATTGCGCACTACCCGGATCTTGGGCCGCACGCGCCGTTCAAGGCGGGCAGCGTGATGACCGTGGAGTTCACGCTTGACGGCCGCGCGTTTACGGCTCTCAACGGCGGGCCGCAGTTCAAGTTCACGCAGGCTTTTTCCATTTCTGTAGTGTGCGATACGCAGCAGCAGGTGGATGAGTACTGGAACAAGTTCGTCGCGGCGGGGGGGACGCCGGTGGCGTGCGGCTGGATCACCGATCATTTCGGCGTGTCGTGGCAAATTGATCCCAAGTTGCTGATCGACATGATCAATGATCCTGACCGGGCCAAGGCGGCGAAGGCGATGGCGGCGATGATGACCATGGTCAAGATCGACAGCGAGCAACTCAAGCGTGCCGTGGGCGGGTGATATTGCGTGCGGATGGCGCGGGGCCAATCGTGTGTGGAGCGGGCGCATCAGCTGATGGTGCAGCGGATATCGGCGCAGGCGATGCGGTAGCCGACATCGAGGGCATCGAGGCCCAAGAGATGGCGGTAGCGTTCGGCCCAGCGGCCGCTGGACAGGTCGGCACGCAACTTCTCGAGGCCGGCTTGGGCGTCGATCCGCGCGAAACTGGAAATGGCGCTTCTGACTTCGGCGTTGAGGTAGGCTTCCGGCCTGCGCCAATAGGCGCAGAGGAAGCCGTCGATGCAGTCATGAGGGATGGGAACGGGCGTCAGGCGGGCCGGGCCAATCGCGAGTTCCATCATTGCGGCGAGGGCGGGGGAAGTGGGGAAGATCGTGCGGTCGAATGCGGCGATCTCGGGGAAGTAATCCTGCGTGAGCCAGAAGGGCGGGGCGTCGGGAACCCAGGTGAGAAGCACGGCTCGTTTGCGTGCCACCCGCGCCATCTCTTTAAGGCCGCGTTCGAGGTCTTTCCAATGATGTGCGGTGAGGATCGCCATGGCGGCGTCGACGGAGGCTGTTTCTACCGGTAGCGATTCGGCCGATCCCTGCAGGCAGGGGGCGGCGCCCGCGGGGCGCTGGCGGATCATCACTTCGGACGGTTCGACCGCGAGCACGGTCCGGTCCGCGGGTTCATAGGAGCCTGATCCGGCGCCGATGTTCACCACGCTGTGGGCGTCGGCGAGCGCGGCGTTGATGGCCGACGCGATGCGCGGGTCGGGCCGGCGGAACGCCGCGTAGTTACGTCCGATGTTGTCGTAGAGAGCCATGGCGTGTGGATTTGAGTGCGGCGATTGCACGAACGCTAATTCGGTGCATTCTAGAAGCGATCGAGTTTGCGGGGCAGGAGCGTCAAGGTGGGGTGTGCATCTCCGACAGATCTGATAGACTCTGACATGTCTACCAGAGGCGAGCGGCGAGAGAGTTGCGTGTCGCGGCGTTATTTGCTGCTTGGGGTCGCCGCGGCGGAGGTGATTCTTGGGATTGGACCTTTGGCGGGCACTCGCGCGTTGGCGCGGGCACAATCGGGCGAAACTCCCGCGCCGGGGACGTTGTGCCTTTGGTATGACCGTCCGGCGAAGGCGTGGATGACTGACGCCCTGCCGATCGGCAATGGGCCCATGGGGGCCATGCTCTTTGGCGGCACCGAGGTCGAGCGGGTTCAGTTCAATGAGATCAGTCTTTGGTCCGGGGATCGCGTTGCTGTCGATGGCCCCGTGGCGGGAAGGGCCCGTGATGAGCAGCAGAACCTGGGGGCCTATCAGGCGTTCGGCGACATTTTCATTCACCTGGGCCATGACTTTGCCAAGGTCACCGAATACCGACGGGAACTCGACATTGATCGCGCCGTTCACCGGGTGACCTACGAGTACAACGGCGTGCGCTATGAGCAGACGGCGTTCGCCAGCTACCCGGACGGGGTCGTGGTGGTGCATTTGACGGCGAACAAAGCGGCCGCGTACACCGGGCGAGTTCGGTTGGCGGACATGCACAACGCTCGGATTGCGGCCGACGGCAAGAAGCTCATCTCGACGGGAAAGTTCGACAACGGCTTCGAATACGAAGCGCAGTTGCTCGTGCTGAATGAAAACGGCGATGTCGCCGTGAAGAGCGATGACGCACCGTCAACCAATCCGTGGAACATCGCGGTTCCCGCGACTTGCCTGGTCTTTGACCGGTGCGACAGCGTGACCCTGATACTCGGGGCGGGCACGAACTTTGTTCAAGACCACACCAGGCAATGGCTCGGCGAGCATCCCCACGCGGCGGTGGGTAAGCGGGTGGACAAGGCCGCGGCGCAGAGCGTGAAGGATCTGCTGGCGAGCCACGTGAAGGACTATCAATCCCTTTTCCGCCGCTTTTCCCTTGATGTCGGGACCACCGCGCCGGACCTGCTGGCCAAGAGCACGCTCGCTCGGCTGGAGTCCTATGTCAACGGCACGATGGCGGATCCGAATCTCGAAGCGTTGTTCTGCCAGTTCGGCCGCTACCTGCTGATCAGTTGCTCTCGTCCGGGTTCATTGCCCGCCAATCTTCAGGGAGTCTGGAACGACAGCAACGAACCGGCCTGGGCCGGGGACTATCACTCGAACATCAACCTCGAGATGAACTACTGGCCGGCCGAGCCGGCCAACCTGGCGGAATGCCACCTGCCGTTCATCGACTATGTCTCCAGCATCCGCGAGGTCAGTGCCGCGAACACGCGGCGGAACTACGGCAATGTCCGAGGCTGGACGGTCCAGACGATGAACAACGCGTGCGGCGTTTCGTTCTGGAAATGGAACCCGCCCGGCAGCGCGTGGTACGCGCGGCACTTGTGGGAGCATTTCGCCTTCGGGCGCGACGTGGCGTATCTCCGCACGACTGCCTACCCGGTGCTCAAGGAGGTGTGTCAGTTCTGGGATGACCACCTGAAACAACGCCCCGACGGGATGCTTGTTACCCCGGACGGCTGGTCACCCGAGCATGGACCGGCGGAAGAAGGCGTGACGTACGACCAGGAGATTGTGTACGACCTGTTCACCAATACGACCGAGGCCGCTGACGTGCTGGGCGATGACGGGGAGTTTCGCGATCACATCGCCGGCCTGCGCGACAAGTTGCTCAAACCGAAGATCGGGCGATGGGGACAACTGCAGGAGTGGGAGCAGGACAAGGACGATCCCAAGGATGATCATCGGCACGTTTCCCACTTGTTCGCGCTGTATCCCGGCCGCCAGATCTCCCGTGCCACCACGCCCGAACTGGCCGAGGCTGCGCGGGTCTCCTTGCAGGCCCGGGGCGACAGGAGCACGGGATGGAGTCGCGCCTGGAAGATCAACTTCTGGGCGAGGTTGTGGGATGGCGATCACGCCTACACCATGCTGCGAAGCCTGCTCACCGTGGTCCGCGAAACCGAGACCATTTATGGCGCGAGTGGGGCGGGCGTGTATCCGAACCTGCTCGATTCCCACCCCCCGTTTCAGATCGACGGGAACTTTGGGGCGACGGCGGGTATCTGCGAGATGCTGCTGCAAAGCCACGCGGATGGGATTCACTTGCTGCCCGCGCTGCCCAAGGCCTGGCCGACTGGACGGGTGTCCGGGTTGTGCGCTCGGGGCGGCTTCGAGGTGGATATGAGCTGGGAGCAGGGGCAATTGACCAAGGCCGTGATTCACTCCAAGGCGGGCCTGCCTTGCCGGGTCGTGTGCGGCGACAAGGTCTGGGAGTTCAGCACTACGGCTGGATCGTCATATCCGCTCACGCTCGCACCCGGGACCGACCCGCACGCCGTCAGGTAACGGCAAACATGGCGCAGCATCGACCTGGATTGGTTGACGATTCACACGGATCTGGCGGACCACTGTTGGAGATATCGGAGCGAGGAGAGCGCGGCTACCTTGCCGTGTGAATCAAGACGATGATCAGAGCAAGGGCGACGGCAGTATCAACATCATCGTGCAAACCCGACCATCGGCCGCGTCAACAACACTCTTGGGATAACTCTGGCGGATCTCAAGTTGGTCGCTGCGGCTGCCTCAACGCAGTTCCACAAACGTCTCCGTTTCCAACTTGCTCTCGTCGTTGGTCCAATGTCCGTAGACCTCGACCATCGGCCAGCCCGTTCGGTGGCCGGCGGCTTCGAGCGTTCTGGTCATCGCGGCGCCCGTGGCTGGGATCTGGTGGTATGGGCCGATGTGCTTCCAGACCGCGTAGCGCGTCAGGCGGACTGTTTTTCGCTCCAGGTCCGCCGCGGCGGGGACTTTCTCAGCGCCCGGGCCGAGTACCACGCCGGCGAAGAGGGTGCATCCTTCATCGCACCCTTCGTAGACCACGCGGGTGATGCCGTCGTTGGGGATGCTGTTGTTCTTGATCACGGGCCAGAGGCGCCCGAGCAGGGTCATGATCTCTTCGCCGAACCGCTTGCCGCGATCGTGGCGCAGGGAATAGCCTGCCATCGTGATCTCGATCGGGACGGTGCGGACTTGGGGTTGCATCGTGGGATGGTAGATTGGCGAGCGAGGTTGAATCTCGTGCGGTGTTGAGCGGCCACGTGCGTTCTGGACCGGGCGGAAAGACAAAGAGAGGAAGACGTGTGATGGCCGCTCTGCGGCGGTTTGTTGGAGGGGCGCTTCCTGGGCGCTGCGCGTGGATACCCCCTATGTTGGCCATTTGCCCCACCCTGACCGCACGTCTACCCTTACTCCAGTAGAACTCTGCGTGGGCCTAGCGGCCGCGTCATGAGATTGACCGGCGGATCGCGGATGCGGGACGTCGGACAGAATGAAACCCAGGAACGTGCCGGGTGTTCCGGTGCGTTCTGCGAGAGATCGCGGGACCTGGGAGAAAAAACTAGCGGTGCGGCGAGTGGCCCCGGGCGTATCCGGCGAGCCCCGCTGTGCCGGAAGAACTCGGGCTCCCCACACCGCCTTTGCTGCGAGAAACACTCGCCGGGCGGAGCAGGGCAGCCATACCGGGCGGCCGTCGCGGTGGATCACGTGTGTGATCTCGCGGCACATTGGCCCGGACGATTGGTTCGGAGCTCCGCGGCGTCTGCCGCGTCCCGGGCCGCGGCGGATCGAGGTTTTCCTGTGCAGCGCGTTGTGCCGGTTCGGCGACCCCAAGGCCTGGGGCTGGCCGAGTGCGTTCCCGTGGCGTTCACCGCCTCGGCGACGAAAACGCGGCGATGACGCGGCCGTCGGCATTCTGCCGACCCCCGCGGTGCACGACGCGGGAAGGAATCCGATGGCAGAGTCACAGATGTTGATCAACTACGTCCCCGGCGAAGAGTGCCGCGTGGCGATCGTGGAAGACGGCAAGTTGGAAGAGTTGTACGTGGAGCGGTTCGCGACGGCGAGCCGCGTGGGCAACGTGTACGTCGGGCGCGTGGCGAACGTGGAGCCCGCGATCCAGGCGGCGTTCGTAGATTTCGGGATCGGAGAGAACGGGTTCCTGCACATCACGGACCTGCACCCGCGGTATTTCCCGGGCGAGGACGGCGACACCACCGAGCGCGTGGGGCTCAAGACTCCACGGCGCGAGCGGCCGCTGATCCAGCATGCGCTGCGCCGAGGCGATGAAGTCATCGTGCAGGTGCTGAAGGAAGGCGTGGGCACCAAGGGGCCGACGCTGACCAGCTACATGTCGATCCCGGGCCGGTTCCTGGTGATGATGCCGTATATGGACAAGGTCGGGGTCTCTCGCAAGGTGGAGGACGAGGAACAGCGGCGGGAGATGCGGCAGATCCTGGACCAACTGGAGTTGCCCGACGGGTTCGGGTTCATCCTGCGCACAGCGGGCATGGACCGGACCAAGACGGACCTGAAGCGAGACCTCGCGTACCTGCAGCGGTTGTGGAAGGACATGGAGCGGCGGCTGAGGGCGGGCGGCAAGCCGCGGCTGCTGTACAGCGAGAGCGACCTGTTGGTGCGTTCGCTGCGGGACCTGCTCAGCAACGACATCAACCGCGTCATCATCGACAGCGACATCGCGATGCAGCGTGCGGCGAGGTTCATGAAGATCGTGGCGCCCCGCGGCACGACGAAGCTGTACCGGTACCCGGGCAAGAGCCCGTTGTTCCACGCGTTCGGCATCGAGAAGGAGATCGAGCTCATCCACGCACGCGAAGTGCCGCTGCCCAGCGGCGGGCGGCTGGTGATCGATCAGACCGAGGCGCTGGTGGCGATCGACGTGAACAGCGGCAAGAGCCGCGAGTCGCGGGATGCGGAGACCAACGCGTACCAGACGAACATCGAGGCGGTGGACGAGATCTGCCGGCAGCTGCGGCTGCGCGACATGGGCGGCATCGTCATCAACGACCTCATCGATATGCGGAGGCACGAGCACCGCAAGGACATCGAGAATCGCTTCAAGGAGCGTCTCAAGAGGGACCGGGCCAAGTCGACAATTCTGTCGATTTCAGAATTCGGCATCCTGGAGATGACGCGGCAGCGGATGCGGCCGAGCCACGAGAGCACGCACTTCTCCGATTGCCCGACGTGCCGCGGACGCGGCATGGTGCAGAAGCCCGACTCGATCGCGAGCGATGCACTGCGGCAGTTGGGGGCGATCCTGGACGTGGATCGCGTGCACAAGGTTGAACTTGCTGTGGCGCCGCGCGTGGCGGGCGAACTGCTGAGCCACAAGCGGCAGTTGCTGGGGCGCATGGAGCGGCATTACGGCAAGCACGTTGACGTTCGGGTCAGCGAAGCGCTGCCGATCGACCGCGTGTCGTTCTACGCGTACGACGATCAGGGCGCGGACATCGATACCACCGCGCTTTCGCGAGCGAACGCGGACAAGGAACTGGTGGAGTGGGTGGAGCCCAAGGGTCCCGAAGCTGAATCCGACTGGGCGGGCGATCCAGACGCTGAGGCACGCGAGGTGCGTGCGGCGGAAGAAGCGGCCGACGCGGCGGAAGAGCCCGAGCAGATGGATGTTCACCCGATCGAGATCGACGAGGCGGACATCATCGAAGAGGATCTGCCGCAGGCGGGAGCGCAGCAGGGCGATGGGCAGGGCGAGCGCCGCGGCAAGCGTCGGCGACGCGGCCGGGGCGGGCGCGGACGCGAGGGCGCGGCCGGGCAGCCTCAGCAGGGCCGCGGCGGAGAGTCTCGCGGTGAACCCCGGGGCGGGCAGGCACCTCAGGGCCGTCCGCCTCAGGAGCGGCCCGAAGAGCCTCGCGGCGACCGTGGGGCGCAGCCTGCGCAGGGCGGCACCGGGCCGACCGGCGATCAGGAAGGCGGGGAAGGTGGGCGTCGCCGTCGGCGCAGGCGTCGTCGTGGCCGCGGCGGTCGCGGCGGCGAGGGCGCGGTTGGCGCGCCAGGCGGAGCGCCTGGTGACGGGCAGGCGGGCGGTGAGGGAGCGCCGGAGTTCGACAATTCGCCATCCGCCGATGATGACCGATTGATCGGGATGCCTCCCGCGACGGATGCGACCGAGAAGAGTTCGTGGGATGTTGACGTGCCGACGCCGGCTCCGCAAGCGGCGGCGCCGGTTGTAAGCGATGAATCAGTCGACCGGTTCAACGACGAGAGCCCTTCGCCGGCGCCGGTGGCGGAAACCGAAGCGCCAGAAAGCGCTGATGAAGAAGGCGAAGACGATTCGCAAGGGCCGCAGGGCGCCGAAAACGAGGCTGGGGCCGGAGCACCCGCCGATGGGCAGGAAGGCGGCCAGGGCGGTCGTCGTCGGCGCCGGCGTCGTCGCGGCCGCGGCGGTCGCGGGGGCGGTGGGGGTGGTGGCCAGCAGCAGGGCCAAGGTGGATCCCCACCGGCACAGTCCGCCCCACACGGCGGGCACGCGAATCGTCCGCACGGTAACCGTCCGCACGGGGATCAACGGCGCGATGACCGTCCGCGAGATCAGGGACGCAATCAGGGCCGGGGTGGGGACAGGGGTGGCGATCGGGCTCCGAGGGAGCCGCGTCAGGCTCCGGAACCGCGCCCGGCGCCCGCTGCACAGCCCGCTCCCAAGCCTGCGCCGGCGAAGCCGCAGGTGCGGACGCTCTACGGCGCGGCTCGGCGCAAGTTGTCGGCGAGTGAACTGAACAAGCGGCCCAAGCCTGAGTGAGCCGGATGGGCAAGGGCGCTGGGATGAGTTGGCGTGTGGCTTGTCACACTGGCTCCCGCGTCCTACTATTTCGTCCCAATCGCGCGGATGGCCGCGTTGTGCGGGTGTAGCTCAATTGGATAGAGCACCTGACTACGGATCAGGAGGTTATAGGTTCGACTCCTATCACCCGTGTTGAAACGCTCGGCGAATGCCGGGCGTTTTTTCTTTTTGGTGCCGGGCGGGAGGTCAGGCGACCGGGGCGAGGACCTGGACGGTGCGGGCGGGGAGGTAAATGCGGACGCAGGGGCCGCCGTCGTCCTGAGCGAGGGGGTAGTGCTGGTCGGGCACCACCAAGCCGTGGCCGCCGAACGATTTGTCGTCGCTGTTGAGGATCATCCGCTGGCCGTGGCCGGGCCAGACGGGGATGCGCAGTCCCTCGCGCGAGGCGGTGGGGTGCCAGTTGAAGACGAAGGTAAGGCCGGCGCGGCGGAAGGCGAGGAGTTTGTGGTCCTCGTGGACCAGGACTCGTTCGGCTCCGGGGGACGCGAGCAGGTTGTGCTGTTCGTCGAGCTTCTGCATCGCGCGGTCGAATGCGCCCATGTCGCCGTAGCGCAGATCGGGGTTGTCGGCGAGCGACCACTGGCGTCGGCAGTAGTGGTAAGACCAGTTGTTGCCTTCGCGGGGGAAGTCGATCCACTCGGGGTGGCCGAACTCGTTGCCCATGAAGTTGAGGTAACCCTCGCCGCCGAGGGCGAAGGTGACCAGGCGGATCATCTTGTGCAAGGCGACGCCGCGGTCGATGACCAGGCTCTGGGAGGCCTTGCTCATGTTCCAGTACATGTCCTGATCCATGAGCCAGAAGGCGATGGTCTTGTCGCCCACGAGGGCCTGGTCGTGGCTCTCGGCGTAGGCGATGTGCTTCTCCATGTAGCGGCGGTTGCAGAGGACGCCGAACATGTCCTCCATGCGGCGGTCTTCATCGCGGACTTCGCGGAGTTGCTTGATCCAGTAGTCGGGGATTCCCATCGCGAGGCGGTAATCGAAGCCGATTCCGCCCTCGTCGACGGGGCGGCAGAGGCCGACCATGCCGGAGACGTCCTCGGCGATGACGGTGGACTGGGGGTTGGCGGCGTGGGTGACCTGGTTGGCGAGCTGGAGATAGGTGATGGCGTCTTCGTCGATGCCGTTGATGAGGTAGTCGTCGTAGGAGGCAAATCCCTGGCCTAAGCCGTGATGCGTGTACATCATGCTGGTGACACCGTCGAAGCGGAAGCCGTCGAGGTTGTACTCGTCGAGCCAGAACTTGACGTTGCTGAGGAGGAAGCGAAGGACTTCCCACTTGCCGTAGTCGAAGAGGAGGGAATCCCACGCGGGGTGCTGGCCGCGGGCGCCGGCGTGGAAGTACTGATGATCGGTGCCGTCGAAACCGTTGAGGCCCTCGACCGTGTTCTTTACGCTGTGGCTGTGGACCATGTCCATGATGACGCGGACGCCCAGGCCGTGGGCGGTGTCGACGAGGCGTTTGAAGTCATCGGGCGTGCCGAAGCGGGAGGAGACGGCGAAGAAGTTGCTGACGTGGTAGCCGAAGCTGGCGTAGTACGGGTGTTCCTGCACGGCCATCAGCTGGATGGTGTTGTATCCGGCGGAGGCGATGCGGGGGAGGACGATGCGCTCGAACTCGCGGAAGGTGCCGATGCGGCCCTCTTCCATCGACATTCCCACGTGGGCCTCGTAGATGCGGGGCGAACGCGGGGCGGCGGGTCGCGGGTGACGCCAGCGGAAGGGCGGGGGCATCCAGAGCTGGCCCGCGGCGTTGGTGCCGTCGGCATCGAAGACCACGCGGCGGATGTACGCGGGGATGCGGTCGGAATCGGCGGTGGGCGTGACGACGTGGCACTTGACGCGGGATTCGTGGCGGAGGGTTCGGACGTACTGGCGGTCGGGGAGGAAGAGGCTAAAGACGCCGTGCTCGTCGCGGTTCATCAGGTGCGAGTAGCGGTTCCACTCGTTGAAGTCGCCGACGAGGAACATGCCGGTGGCGCCGGGGGCCCACTCGCGGTACCAGACGCCAGGCTCGCCGTCCTTGAGGCCGCGGGTGAATCCGAGCCGTTCGTGGCCGCTGGCGAATGCCGTGAGGGATGATTCGTCGTGGTTGATGCGCTCCAAAAGCTCCTGAAAACGCCGATAACGCTGGCGTAATGCGGGCGCGTAGGGCTCCAACCAGGGGTCGTGCGTGATGAGGCCCGTACCATCAGGGGTTGGCGTTCGTGTTTCGGCCACGGACGACTGTAAGCGCGTGACGGGGATGATCATGCCGCACCTGGATGTGGGGCTGGAGATATGTATTGAAACCCTGCAAATGCCTGTTGTGTGTGTCGGCGTGTGTTCTGGCGACGGGCGCTGGTGCGCAGCCTGTGACTTCGGCGTGGAACGTGGGGGGCGCGGATTATCCGGTGGCGACAGCGGCGGCGAGCGTGGCGGGGTGGTACGCGACAGCGGATTCGCGGGGCGATGTGGTGGAGGTGCGGGACATCGACCGGCGGCTGGTGCATTCGATTTCCGCGGCGGAGATGACCGTGCTGCTGCCGTGGATGAACTTCAACTCGGATGGGGACGGGCCGACGTCGCTGTGCTTCTCTGACTCGGGGCGGTGGTTGTTCATCGGGGTGTGCGACACGGTGAACGCGCCGGACGGTCAGCCGGGGGACGCGGTGTTGCGGTACGACACCTCGACGGGCGTGCTCAGCGTGTTTGCGCGGGCGGAACTGGGCGGGTTCAATACGACCAACACCGGTTCGCTTGCGTTCGCGTTCGGGCGGCTGTACACGGCGTTCAGCGGGACGGTGCGGGTGTTCAACGCGGGTCACAACGACGCGACGGGATCGCAACTGGGGACGCAGGTGGTGGGGACGACGGGGGTGCGGACGGTGGTCGCGGTGGACCGCAACGGGCCGCACATGTATGTGGGCAACGGGAGCACGGTGTACCGGGCTCCGCTGGGGACTCTGCCGCAGACGTTTACCTCGGTGGGCACGACGCCTGCGACGATTCAGGGGTTGGCGTGGAGCGATCAATATGGAGCAACGGCGAACGCGGGGCTGTACGTGCTGTACCCTTCGGCGACGGGGGCGGGGGATGCGCAGATCGGTTATGTGAGCACGGCGATGGCGCGGGGGCAGACGGGCTTTGCGCCCAGCGTGTATGTGCGTGGTATGCCCGGGTTGGTGTCGCTGTGCGCGACGGCCGATGGGGCGATGCTGGCGGGCGCGGCGGCCGGCGATGCGCTGGTGATCCGGGATGCGTCGGACACGAGGTTGTCGTACACGGGTTTCGTTGCGGACGAGTTCGCGCAGGTCGTGCGGTTCGGCAAGGGGCTCATTTCGCCCGATGGTGAGCCGGCGGGGTGGGTGATCGACGGGGATGTGCAGATCGGTTGGACGCGTTTCCATCCGGCGACGCCGGACGGAGCTGCGTGGACCGTGCTGCTGCTGCTCATGAACCATCACATTAACGGTGATCCGCAGGCGTTGCCGTTGGTGCGGCAGATTCTGAACCGGTACGCGGGGTTGGCGGCGGGGCCGCGGCCGAGCAGGAACGCGGACGGGATCTACCGGCACTGGATTGATCCGGTTACCGGGGGCGTGAAGCCGGGTTGGGATCCGGAGTATTCGACGATGAGCACGATGAAGATCGTGCTGGCGGCGGCTCGGGCGAGGGCGTACTTCGCTGGGGATGCGCAGATCGATGCCGCGGCGAGGGAGATCATTTGCGGGGTGTCAAACTGGGACCGGTACTTCGATGCGCAAAGCCGGATGTACTTGACGGGGCTTGCGGCGGGCGGGGGCGATCCGGCGTCCCTCTCGGGCGGGTGGCACGAGGGTGTGCTGTTCGCGGATGAAGCGGGGGTGTACGGAAGCGGGAACGGGGTGGTTGCGCGTTCGCGGTGGCTTGATCGGGGAGTGTGGCCTTCTGGTGCGTTCATTTCGGGGCGGGGCGTGACGAGCACGGGATGGGGGCAGATCGGGCCGGCGTTCATCACGGTGTATCCGCTGCTGACGATTCAGAGCTTTCGCACGGACGCGGCGTGGATGGAGCACGTGGCGAACTTTCGGGCGAGCAACGGCGCGTGGACGGATGACAACAGCCCCAAGTACTACACGGTGTTCTCGGCGGGGACGAATCCGGATGGGTACAACGCGGACAGTCTGGCCGGACATCCGTACAACATCACGACGTTCCCGGCGTTGATGGGGTTCGCCGCTGGTGGGGGAACGGCGGAGGTGGTGGGGGCGTACCACGCGTACCGGATGGGCGCGAGGCAGACGTTTCTGTCGGGCGCGAGCATCCTGTATCGTCGGTCGCAGGCGCAGCTGGCGTACCAGCCTAACTCGGCGGGGTTGCCGGATGTGGCGATGGGGGGCCTGGCGCTGGCGGATGTGCTGATGCCGGGGAGCGTGGAGGCGGTACTGACGGGCGGATACCCGTCGTGCGATTGCCCCTCGGACTGGAATCACGATGGCGGGGTGGACGGCGCGGATGTTCAGGCGTTCTTCGCAGACTGGGAATCCGGCGGCGGCGATATCAACGGGGATGGCGGGGTGGATGGCGCGGACGTGCAGACGTTCTTCGGGTATTGGGAGGGCGGGTGCTAGGCGGTGAACGCCGCGGCGCGGTTGGGTGCTACGAGCGGGTCACGCGGCGGTATTTCATGCGGTGGGGTTGATCGGCGGCCGCGCCCTGGCGGCGGTGGCGGTCTTCCTCGTAGCTGGTCCAGTTGCCGACGTGGAAATGGACCTTGGCTTCGCCTTCGAAGGCGATGATGTGCGTGGCGAGGCGGTCCAGGAACCAGCGGTCGTGGCTGATGATGACGGCGGTGCCGGCGAAGTTCTCGAGGGCTTCCTCGAGGGAGCGCATGACGTTGACGTCGAGGTCGTTGGTGGGCTCGTCGAGCAGGATGACGTTGGCGCCCGCCTTGACGAGGCGGGCGAGGTGAACGCGGTTGCGCTCGCCGCCGGAGAGGTCTTCCACCATCTTCTGCTGGTCGGTGCCGGAGAAGCCGTAGCGGGCGACGTACGCACGGCTGTTGACCTTTACCTTGCCAAGGCGAAGTTCTTCCTGGCCGTCTGAGATCGCGGCCCAGACGTTTTTGCCGGCGGGGAGCGAGTCGCGAGACTGCTCGACGTAGGCGAGAGCGACGGTTTCGGCGACAACGAAGGATCCGCTGTCGGGCTTCTCGAGGCCGGTGATCATCTTGAACAGCGTCGTTTTTCCGGCACCGTTAGGGCCGATGACGCCGACGATGGCGCCGGGGGGTATGGAGAAACTCACATCATCGAGCAGCAGGGTGTCTCCGTAGGCCTTGGAGACGCCCTTGGCTTCGATGACCAGGTTGCCGAGGCGGGGGCCCGGGGGAATGAAGATCTCGAGATCCTGGGAGCGTTTTTCCTGGTCTTCGCTGAGCATGCGCTCGTACGCCTTGACGCGGGCCTGCGACTTGGCCTGGCGGCCCTTGGGGTTCTGGCGGACCCAGGCGAGTTCGCGGGCGAGGATCTTCTGGCGGGCGGATTCGTGCTTTTCTTCGATCGTGAGGCGGGCGTGCTTCTGTTCGAGCCAACTGGTGTAGTTGCCCTTGTAGGGGATGCCCTGTCCGCGATCGAGTTCCAGGATCCATCCAGCGACGTTGTCGAGGAAATAGCGGTCGTGCGTGACGGCGATCACGGTCCCGGGGTAGCGCTGGAGGTGGTGCTCCAGCCACGCGACGCTCTCGGCGTCGAGGTGGTTGGTGGGTTCGTCGAGCAGGAGGACGTCGGGGTTGGAGAGGAGCAACCGGCAGAGGGCGACGCGGCGGCGTTCACCGCCCGAGAGCTGGTCGCAAGGCGTCTCTTTCGGCGGGCAACGCAGCGCGTCCATGGCCATCTCGATCTGGCTGTCGAGAGACCAGGCATCGATCTGCTCGAGCTTCTCCTGCAGAGCGCTGCATCGGTCGAGCAGCTTTTCCATTTCCGCGGGGGTGAGCTTGGGGTTGCTGAGCTTCTCGTTGACGCTGTCGTACTCCTCCAGGAGCTTGGTGACTTCGCGGGCGCCTTCGCGGACGACTTCCTCGACGGTGCGTGTTTCGTTCTTGAGGGGTTCCTGCTCCAGGAAGCCCACGCGGTAGCCCGGGGCGCATTCGATCTTGCCTTCGAACTGCTTGTCCTGGCCGGCCAGGATGCGCAGAAGCGTTGACTTGCCCGCGCCGTTGAGGCCCAGGACGCCGATCTTGGCGCCGTAGAAGTAGGACAGGTAGATGTCCTTGAGGATCTTTTTCTGGTTGATGGTCTTGGTGACGCCGAGCATCGAATAAATGATGCGCTGCGATTCCGCTGCGTTGGTGGTGGCCATGTTGTCCCTATAAGCCGTGCGGTGTGCGCGGCGTTGCGGAATGATAGTGCGGGCAGCGCTGGTCCGCGGGTTGGACGAGGCGGCGGGGCGTCAGTCGCCTCATCGGGGTGCGGCGAGGCGACATTGGCGCGGGCGGTGTACTCAACAGCGGATGCCCCGTACACTGCCCGCAAGAAAACAAGGAAACAGAAGAGAAACTCCATATGCCCCTGAATGAACGTCCACCACAATCCAAGCCCGACACGCTCGCCGACGCGACGGAAGTGACAGCGCCGATGTCGGTGCGTGCCGACGACCCGGCGGTCGTCGCCCGCATCGATGCGCTCATCTCCGAGTTGGGCGGCGTGCCCGGCACTTTTGACGCGAAACTGGTCCGCGAGCTGATGCAGACGGCGCTGCGCCTGATTCCCGACGGGCGGGACACGGGCGAGATCAAGCTGATGACCAATGCGATGAAGGAGATGCGGTACGCGTACCACATCTTCGGGAAGTACAAGGAGCCGCACAAGGTCACGATCTTCGGCAGCGCCCGCACGGCCGAAACGCACCCGGACTACACGGCATGCGTGGAGTTCAGCAAGCTGATGGCGGAGGCGGGCTGGATGGCGATCACGGGCGCGGGCGGGGGCATCATGCAGGCCGGGCACGTAGGGCCCGGACGAGCGGCGAGTTTCGGCGTGGCGATCCGCCTGCCGTTCGAGCAGAACGCGAACATGGTCATCAAGGGGGACGAGAAGCTCATCAACTTCCGCTACTTCTTCACACGCAAGCTGATGTTCCTGAGCCAGGCCGAGGCGGTGGTGCTCTTCCCCGGCGGTTTCGGCACGATGGACGAGGCGTTCGAGACGCTGACGCTTGTGCAGACCGGCAAGGCGACGCCGATGCCGATCGTGATGGTAGAGGGCGGAGACGGCAGCTACTGGCGGGCGTGGGACCAGTGGGTGCGGCGGGAACTGATCGATCGCGGCTGGGTCAGCCCGGAAGATCCGAACATCTACTACCTGGCGAAGGATCCTCGCGATGCGGCGAGCCACATTATCCGCTTCTACCGCAACTATCACTCCTCACGCTACGTCAAGGATGATTTCGTGATCCGACTTCGCAATCCGATCGCCGCGACGGATGTGGCGAAGCTTGAGAGCGAGTTCGGGCTGCTCATCAAGGAGGGTGGCATGCGTCTGAGTGGGCCGCTGGAGGGAGAGGATGACAATCTCACTCGGCCGCGGCTGGTGTTCAGGCACAACCGCAACAAGTTCGCGCACCTTCGGCGGCTGATCGATCGGATCAACGAGTTGGAACCGGCGGTCTAACGCCGCTCCAACGGCGGCTCACGGAACCGGGCCTTGATGTGTCATACTCCGAACTGGTGGGCGCGGTTGCTGGTCGGGGGATCGTGCGCGATCCTGGTCGCGGCCGCGGCCTCGTGCGGCGCATCGGCTCCGGCAGAGAAGGATCCTGTTGCGGGCGCGCAGGTGCGGATGCCGGGTGCGCCGGTATCGATGGGCGTGGAGGTGACGTGGTGGATCGTGGACGATCGGGTTCTGCCGCCGCCGCCGGTGGCGCCCAAGGCCAAGAACTCGTCGCCGGGGTCGGGCGTTGTGGTCAAGCCGCCGCCGGACCCCACGATGCCGCTTTCGACAGCGTTGGCTCCGTACGCGGACGCGCCGACGCCGCTACCGACCAAGCTACGCGAGTTGTGGACAACGCACGGCTTTGATGTGTATTCGGTGCCGCCGGAGTCGCTTTCAGAGCTCAAGTCGCGGCTGCGCATTGCCGGGCCGGAACAACGGCAGTGGATCGCGCCCACGGGCAAGTGGACGGAGATCGTTCGCGGTCCAAACGCGCGGGGTATGCAACCGGTGCAGTTGGACACGGGGCCCATCGAGGTGAGCGACGGGGCGTTTCGGCTGCTGATGCGGTGCTGGCCGGCCCCGGGCGTGGATGGCGCGGCGGTGCTTCAGACGGAGCTGGTGCCGCAGTTTGTAGAGCCGCGGAAAGCGTCGGAGGCGGTGGATCCGTTGGCGCCGCCGGCGCCCAAGCCGAGCACAATCGAAGAGGGCGTGGTGTTTCAACGGCTGTTCTGCGACCTGGAGTTCCGGAATGGCGAAGCGTTGGTGTTGGTGCCGCGGGGAGCGGAGGAGAAGGTGAGCGACCCTGCGCCACCGGACCGGCCGTTCGGTCCCGCGGTAGCGGCGGCGACGACGCTTGGTCAGGCGGTGCTGAGCGATGCGCTCAAGGGCGGGGAGGGGCAGGTGCGGCTGGTCTTGGTGATCACGCCGACACCGCCGGAACGTTACCCGAGATTGACACCCTGAATCGGGTGCGCGGAGACCTCGACTCCGGGGCATTGTGCGGGCGCGGCACGAAGCGGGGCGGTCGGGCGTCCGATACACAGAGTGAACATGCTCAGACTTTCCGTCACCCACGCCAAGCCGGGCATGGTGCTGGCGCAGCAGGTGGATCACCCGCAGCGTCTGGACACGATATTGCTCCGTCCGGGAGTCGCGCTGGATCGGTTCAACATCCCGCGGCTGGTTGAGATGGGGGTGCGGGACATCTGGATCAAATATCCGGGGCTCGAGGAGGTCGTCAAGTACACGGACCCTCGCACCCTGGCGGCGCATCGGCAGATCATCGAGCGGGTGGGCGCGGCGATGGATGCCGCGCTGAGCGGGGCGGAAGCGCAGATCGAGTATCACTCTTACCGCGATGCGGTCATGTCGCTGCTCGATCGTTTGGCGGACAACCCTGCGTCCGCGGCTCTGATCGGTGACATGGGCGCCGTGGGGAGCGCGATGGCGCGGCACGCGGGGAACACGTGCTTTCTGAGCCTGCTGATGGGGATCAAGCTGGATTATTACCTGATCCAGGAACGCACGCGGATGACCGCGGGCACGGCGAAGGATGTCGCCGCGCTGGGCGTTGGGGCCATGTTCCATGACTACGGGCTCACGCGGATCGATCCCGAGGAACTGGCGGCGTGGGCTCGGACGAGAGACGAGGATCATCCGACATGGAAGCGGCATCCTCAGTTGGGGTATGACGCGGTCAAGGACCATTTGAACGCAGCGGCCGCGGGAGTGGTGCTGCACCACCATCAACGGTTCGACGGCACGGGCTTCCCGAGACGGATCGACGTGCGGGGCAACAGCGTGCCCCTGGCGGGTTCCGAGATTCACGTCTTTGCGCGGATCGCGGCGTGCGCGGAGATGTACGACCGCGTGAAGTTCGGGACTTTCCTACCGACCGATCAGGATTCACAGCCCATACCGGCGGTGAAAGCGCTTGGGATTCTGCGGCGGCCGCCGTATGTGTCGTGGATCGACCCGGTGGTGCTGCGGACGCTGCACCAGGTGGTGCCCGCGTACCCGCCGGGGACTCTGGTGAAAATCTCAGGCGGGCACACGGCAGCTGTCTTGGATTGGCGACCAAACGATCCTTGCCGCCCGGAGGTGCAACTTGTTCAGCATCCGGCGCAACGGACAAGGCGGGCGATCGAGCCGGTTCGGATAGACCTACGCCGCGAGACGGGTGTTCGGATTGAATCCGTCGACGGCATTGAAACCATCGGCGATAACTTCACCCTGTCGGACATTGGCCTTAAATCAGCGGCGTGAGCGGAGGTTCAGTTGACGGGCTTTTCAACCACCGCCGGCGCCACGGCTGCTGGTGCTGAACTCTCGGACGGGGACTTGGCCGGCTCGGTCTTCGCGTCCGGCTTTTGATCTGAGTTTGGCAGCGGCTTTTGGTCTGAAGCGGCCGTGGTAGTCTCGCCCGCGGGTTTGGCCGGGTCCTTGGTCGGGCCTTGGGTCTTGGCGCCCATGCCGCCTGGAGCTGCGTTCTGGGGCTTTCCGCCCCCACGCTGGCGTTGTTCCCCACCCTGTCCGCCGCCGCGGGGCACTGCGCGAGGCGGCATCTGGCCGCCGCCTTCGGCGATGACCTTGCCGTCTTCACCGAGTTTGTATCCGACGGCAAGGAGCACTTCGCGGCTCCAAGGCTCGGCGAGGACTTCGCCGGCGGAGGGCTCGCGGATCAGCACGAGATCACCTTCGTTCAGCCCGGCTGAGATTTCGGCGATGGTGTCGGAGCGCCGGCCGAGGCGGACCGGTTGCTTGGTGTACTTCTGGCCCGTGGGGACGTAGACGAACTGGACAGGGCCTTCGTTGAACACTGACTGAACCGGCACGGTGAGAGTTTCGGGCACTGTGTCGAGGATGATGCGGCCTTCGCAGCGCATGGCCGGCTTGAGGTTGTCGGCCTGGGTGTCCAAAGCGACGCGGACGGTGTACTCGCGGAGATTGGGGTCTCGCCAGCCGCCAGTTTCTGCCATGACACCGATTGAATCGACGGTGCCCTGGAAGGTGGCGCCGCCCGCGGCGTCGATCTTGACGGTGACGGGCTGGCCGGGGCGGACCTTGGCGGACATGCTCTCGTGGACGCGCAGCGCGGCGACCATTTCAGAGGTATCGGGCAGGACGATGAGCAACTGGTTGGGGGAGACCTGCGTGCCGATCTGGAGTGGGCCGTCGCCGCCGCCGCCCCAGCGCATCCCGCGGTCGAGAGTGGTGCTGAAGACCACCAGGCCGTCCTTACGGGCGTAGATGGTGGCTTCGTCGCGTTGCTTGGTGAGCTTGGTGAGCTTGGCTTCGTTGGCGAGGAGTTGGTTTTTGCGGTTTTCGAACTCGGCCCGCTTGTTGGCGACTTCGCTGATGTTGTTGAGCTTCACGCGTTCGACCTCGGCGCGGGCCTCTTCGACGTCGGAGAGGAACTTCTTCTCGTCCTTGCGGTATTCGAACTCGTCGTACACGGAGAGGGCCAGGCGGCTGGTCTTGTAGTTGGCGATGGCCTCGATGTACAGGACTTCATCCTTGTCCAACTGGTCCTTGCTGAGGAAGCCTTCGCGGTTGAGGTTCTGGCTGCGTTGGTACAGCTGTGCAAGGCGTTCCAACTCGAGGGCGGCCTTGTCGGCGTCGAGGTTCAAGTCGTTACGCTTCTTCTCCACGTCGCCGTCACGCCATTGGGCGAGGGCGAGTTCGGCGAGCGCGAGTTTGAGCTCGGCCTGACGGAGCTTGCTTGCGTTTTCGTTTTCCTGGATCGCGAGGTTGCTTTCCGCGGCGATCTTGTCGGCGCGGGCGGACTCGACTTTCAGGGTCTGCTCGTCGACCTTGAGTTGGATCTCTTCGACGTTCAACTGAACGATGAGGTCTCCCGCCTTGACACGGGTTCCTTCGGGCACAATCTGGGTGATCGTGGACTCCTGGTCGAGGGGATTGCGGTATTCCTCCTTTTTGCGGGCTTCGAGTTCACCGTTGGCCATGGTGGTGATTTCGAATGCCACCTTTCTGGCGAGGGCACGGTCTGCTGTGCCGGCTCCTTTGACCGGTTGACTCGAGGCCGCCTTGGTGGGGACGCGGGCCGCGTACAGGCCGCCCGCGATTCCGCAGACCAAGACCATCGCGACGACGGTCTTGCCCATCACCGCGGCGCGACGCGGGTGATTCATGGTGTTCGGACTGGTGTTCATGTGCTTGCTTCCGGTTAGGGTCCGATCACGGGAGGGGTCGTTGGCTGGAGTTGCTATGCGGCTTGAGGACGATTCCGCCATGTCTCGTACGCCCGGGGATGAGTAGTGTTTCCCGACGGGAAACCTTGCGCTTCGTTCATACCGTGATGTGCTTCGTCACCCTCATCCGTAAGGATGCTGTTCAGATCATTATCCGTCCATTTTTCCTGCCAGCCCTCTACCATGCCGCATGGCTGACACGGTCTTTTCACGGATCATTCGGGGCGAAGTTCCTTGCCACAAAGTGTATGAGGACGATCGGGTGCTGGCGTTTCTGGATATTTACCCGATCTCCAGGGGTCACACGGTGCTGATTCCCAAGGAACCGGCGGCAACGATCGATGCGCTTTCTGAGGAGTCAGCGGCGGCAGTTGGGCGGGCGTTGCCACGGATCGCCCGGGTGGTGATGAAGGCCACAGGGGCCACAGCGTACAACATCCTCCAGAACAACGGGCCCATGGCGCACCAGGCGATCTTTCACGTGCACTTTCACGTGATCCCCAAGTACCCGACCGGGGAAGGGTTGGGGATCGGGTGGAACGCGGGAAGACTGGATGATGCGCAGGCGAAGTTGCTGCTCAAAGCGATGGTGAGCTAAATTTGAGCGGTGGCGGTTTCGTCCCACATGATCGATGTCGTCATGGCGGGTAGACGTACTCGAACTCCACCCTCTTTTTCAAGCACAATCCAATGGCGGGGATCGATGTCCCTCACGACGCCTCGGACCCGGACGCCGCCTTGGGCAAATGTCTGAGTGGTTCCGACGAGGCAGTCGGCGGTGCGCCAGGCATCGCTGAGGGATTGGGGTTCGAGTTTGAGTGCCGAATCGAGCTCGGAGATGAGCTGTTCGAGCACCGCGAGCCGTCCGCCGGGCGTCTGGTGACCCAAGAGCATGTTTAATGAAGCGGCGCGGCCGTTCAGCGGGCCCGCAAAGTCGGCGGGCTCCTGGTCAACGTTCACGCCGATGCCGAGCAGGAAAATGTCCCCCGTGCGTTCGATCAGCACTCCGGCAAGTTTGCGTCCCGGAGACTTGGCCCCGGCCGGGTAGACCGCTTCCACGACATCGTTTGGCCATCGCAGGCCGATGGGGTCTGCCGAGGACTCGGGAAAAAAGCTCTTGCAGGCCAGGTGCGTTGCCAAACCCGCCGCGAGGGGGAGGACACCCAGGTCCCAGCGCCTGGCATCGATCGCGAACGTGGCGGCAACGCCTTTGTCCTGGGCTTGCGTCCAAGAGCGGCCCAATCTGCCGCGGCCTGCCGTTTGGCGGAGGGAAGTTACCAGGAGGCCGGGAACTCCGGAGGCGAGATCCCGGCAGACATCCTGGGTCGATCCGACCTCTTCAAAGACGGAAACCCGGTTGACGAAGGACACACCGAGACCGGCGATTACGGCCGACAATCGACGCTGCCATAGGGTGATGTCTGGGGCCAATTTATCCAATGTCGCGGTCTTCGATGTCGTGGTTGCCTCCCCGGTATGGGTGTGACAACCGATAAGAATATCACCCTTCTACGTCCAATGCAACATCGAGACTGACTGCGGAGTGGGTCAAGCCGCCCACACTGATGCGATCGACCCCTGTTTGAGCGAATTGCGTGATGGTTTCGAGCGTGATTCCGCCAGACGCTTCCAGTTCCAGCGCGGATCGGAGAGTGTCCCGGGCGGTGGCGGCGTGCGAGAGCTGCGCAGGGGACATGTTGTCCAGGAGCACGATGTCGATCGTTCCCGGAGGAAGCGAAAGGAGGGCATCGAACTGAGCCAACGTGTCGACCTCGACCTCGATGAACGAGGGGCTTGCGGACGAACGGGCAGCGGCCGCGGCGCTCGCGATGTACTCGGGTAGTTCGGCGATGGAGATACCGGCGAGGTGGTTGTCCTTGATGAGCACCGCGTCGAAGAGGCCCATGCGGTGGCAACGCCCGCCGCCGCATCGAACGGCGTACTTCTCCAGCACGCGAAGTCCCGGAGTCGTTTTGCGGGTGTCGTACAGGTGGGCGCGTGAAGCTGCCGGGATACGAGAGGCGAACAGGGCGGTGCGGGTCGCGATGCCGGAGAGGCGACCGACGAGATTCAACATGGTGCGTTCGAGGCCCAGAATTTCATCCAGCGGCCCGTGGATAGTGGCGACGGCGCGGTTGGCTTCAACGCGATCGCCGTCGTGTGCTTGAAGGCTCTGACGGCACGTGGGTGCAAAGAGCTCGAGAAGCAGGGGCAGCGATGCCAAACCGCAGATGACGCCCCCACACCGAGCAACCAGGTGGGCGACAGCGCAGCGATCGGGCGGGATACAGCAGTTCGAGGTGATGTCGCCGACGGGTCCGCTGGGGGCCTGGCCCTTTGCAGGAGCCGCGGGGGCGACGCCCAGATCCTCGTCGCGGGCGAGTTCGAGCAAGCGGCGGATGAAACCGGTCGACTCGAGACGCTCGTACATCGCCGACAGTGGGAGAGTGTTCAGTGGATCTAAGGGCATGCGTGCGATCGTTCAGGTGTGGGCCGGAGGCTTAGCACTTGGCGTACTTCCAGTTGCGGGCCTTTCCCTCTGAGAGCCATTGGATGGTTGTTTCCAGGCGGCGGGTGCGGGTTTCTTGCGTCTTGGCCTCGGTAAGCCACTCCAGATACTCCTTGCGGTGGCTGTAACTGAAGGCCTCAAAGGTGGCGAGGGATTCTGGGTTGGCCTTGAGAGCCGCGGCGAACCACTTGGGAATGACGAGCCGCCTCGGCTTGGTGGGCCTGGGAGCCACGGGCTTTTTGACGCCTTCGTCGTTGAGCTTCATGGCCTTCTTGATGAGAAGGGTGATGGCCTTGGGCGAGGGAAGATCTTCCACACTGGTGATCTTTCCGAAGGAGCCCATGCCGGATTTCTCGTGCGCGGCGGCCGCGGATTTGGTTCGGGGTTCGGGGACGACGAGCTCGTGCTTCCAGAATCCGAAGGCGCAGTGGGCCTTGAACGCGGCCATGCCGCAGAGCATTCCTTTGTACATAAAGCTCGGGGAACTCCACTTGATCGTTTCTTCGACCTCCGGGCACGCGGAATGCACCAGGGCCCGCAGGTGCTCCAGGACTGGCCGGGCGAATGGAGCCGAGCGGGCGATGTACTTGTCGACGCGAGGGTCCGTTTGGGGCATGGCGAGTTCCGCGGCGGGAGGGTAAGGCTTTGCGTGATCCAGCTCTGAGCGGGAGGCGTCCCGACGATGGGCCATAGTCTAAGCGCGACGGCGGTAGGGATGGAAATATGTGGGTCGGCACAATGTCGGGCGGACTCCCTGTCCTCGTGGGCCGCCCGTTTCAGGGCAGCTCGTGGAGACGACCAGTTGACGCTACGTCCTGAAACCCACGGTCGCGGTCACGCAAGGGGTTGATCGTTGCTCCCGGACGGCCGATAGACTTGTTCCGGTGCGATGGCCGGAGCGGGGCGGGGGTGCCGTTCGCCTGGCTGAGCGGTGGGCTGCGACGTCGCGCGTGCCGATTGTCGTGTCGGCGCAACTGTGTGGGAAGTCGGAAAGCACGATGTCCATGATGAGTGTGGTAGAGAGGTTCTTGTGGGCACGCGCCAAATACGCGGGGCGTTTGGCGCTGGAGGGTGAGTCTCGCCAATGGACGTTCCGCGATCTGGACGCGGATTCGTCGCGGGTATGCGGGTTCCTGCGGAATCGGGGAATCGGCAAGGGTGACATCATTCCGGTTCTCATGGACCGGAGCCCGGAGTTCGTCGTCGCGGCGTTGGGCATTGTTCGGTGCGGAGCGGCTTTCGCGCCGATCGACCTTGCCAGCCCCGGGGCGAGGCGGGATCAGATACTCGCTGGTCTTGGCGCCAGGGTGGTGCTGCACGATGACTCGGGAGCCGCGGCGACGCTCGCGGGGTCTGGATTGGTCCACATCGGGGAAGCTCTGGCTGGCGAACCCCGCGACTGCGATCCGGAGGCAATCGGCGCGGACGACCCGTTGTACGTGATGTTTACCTCGGGATCGACGGGAACGCCCAAGGGCGTGCTCGTTCCTCACCGCGGTGTGGTGCGGCTCGTGGTGGATGCCGATTGGTCGGATTTCGAATCGTCGCAGCGGTGGCTGCTCAACTCTTCGATCGCGTTCGATGCTTCGACGCTTGAGATTTGGGCCCCGCTGCTGAACGGGGGCACTTGTGTCGTGCAAGAACAGCCGCTGATCTCGTTTGATGAACTGGCCAGGTGCTTCGTGGAGCGGCGCATCAGCGATTCGTGGTTGACCGCATCGCTGTTTAACGCGATGGTGGACACCCATGTGGAGGCATTCCGGGGAGTGCGGCAGTTGTGCACCGGCGGAGAGAGAGAGTCCTCCCGGCACATGCGGGAGTTTGTCGCCGCGTTGCCCGGTGTGCGGCTGGTCCATGGGTACGGCCCGACAGAAAACACCGTGTTCAGCCACACGCACCGAGTCACGCTCGCGGATACCGCGCCTGGACAACGGGTGCCCATCGGTCGGCCGATCCGCGGGACCATCGATCGCATCGAGCGCGAGGACGGGAGCGAGGCGGGGATCGGGGAGCCGGGTGAACTCATCCTGGGCGGGTTGGGCGTGGCCCTGGGCTACCGGGAAGATGCGGAACTCACGCGGAAGAAGTTCATCGAGCGAAATGGCGCTGCGTGGTATCGCACGGGCGATCTGGTGATTCGTCGATCCGACGGCGCTGTGGAGTTCGTCGGCCGGCTGGATCGGCAGGTGAAGGTCCAGGGGAATCGCATCGAACTGGACGAGGTCGAGGCGGTGTTGCGGACGTGCCCGGGCGTGGGAGATGTGTTCGTTTTTGTCGACGGGGAGTCGGCCGAGAGTAAAAGGCTGGTGGCGTGTTACATTGGGCACGGGGGAAAAGATGACGGGGTAGATCGGGTGCGGCAGTATCTACAGGAACGATTGCCGCGGATCATGGTGCCGCGGGTGATCCGGAGGCTCGGCCGATTCCCGCTCAAGATCAGCGGCAAAGTGGATGAGGCCACGCTGAGTCGGTTGGTCGGGTTGGATGCTGTGGGAACGGAGCGAGGGGTTGTGTCGGATGATGTCATGGCGCCGACGGAGGCTGCCCTCGCGCAGTTGTGGAGCAAGCGGCTTCCTGGTGTTCCCATCGGTCGGGGCGATTCGCTGCTACGGCTGGGGGGACATTCGCTGCTGGCGATGCGGTTGGCGGCGGACATCGGGCGTGAGTTTCGCTGCGAAGTTTCACCGGCACGGCTGCTCGACGCCGGGTCGCTCGCGGATGTTGCACGGCACATCGATGAGACGCGGGACAGCGAGAGCTCGGCCGTGGGAATGCCGCTTGGAGTTGCACGGGCGGGTGGCGCGGTTCCGCACGCATCGACGCGGCTGGTCGGAATTCAGCAGCGGCTGCTCGCGGCCTCGAATCTGAGCGCTTCGGGGGATGCGTACATCGTCCCGGTGGCGTTTACGCTGCCCAGCGGGCGATCGAGCGAAGAACTCCGCGTCGCATTTGGTACGCTCATCATGCGGCATGAGATGCTGCGGTTGGCCTCGGGCGGGGGTGAGGGTGCGGACGTCACCGTATTCCCCGAGCCTCCGCAGGGATGGTGGACGGTCTACGACGACGTCATCGAGACGCCCGTGGATTCGTGGCCGGAATCGATGCTTCAGCGCGTGTACCGCCGCCTCGATCCGACTGCCTGCGGGCCCACCCGAATCGATGTATGGCCGACGGTTGGCGGGGGCTGGTTGGTTATCTGGGCCATGCATCACGCGGTGATCGACGAGTGGTCGATCAGATTGCTCCTGGATCAGTTTGTCGGACTGCTCGGGGGAGCGGCGATCTGCGAAGGTGGAGATGCGCGGGCGTTCTACAGGCAGGAGATCGCGTTGGCGGACGTCGAACGAGCGACCGCACAAGCCTCCAGAGTCGCGGACGCGTTGGATGGACTGTCGGTGTCGTTTACGCGTTGGTCGGGGCCGGCGGTTGAGATCGAAATTGAGATCGGCCGTGAGTTTGAAGAAGCGATCGCGAGCATCGCGCGGCGGGCGGGAACCACCACGGTTGCTCCGGGTCTCGCGGCGTATGGCATCGCCCTTCAGACGGTCCTGGGAGATGCATGGCGGTTTGCCACTACACCCATCGCGAAACGGATGTCGCCTGAGCTAATCGATGCTGTCAACTGCTGTCTGGAGATGCGGATCATCGAATGCGGAGCCAGGCCGCTGGAAACAATGGACGAGTTGGTTCGGCGGGTACACAGAGAGCTGGTGTCGTGCCAGGACAGGTCCTTTGTGCCCTTTGACGTGATTACGTCGGAACTGCGCCATCGGCGCGTGGAATTGGCCTCCGCTCCGGTTCAGTTTGGGTTTACTTGGCGGAGGGATCCCTATCCGGTGATCCAGATGGAATCCAAGGCGGGCGCCGGTGCGCTTCGTGTGTTGCGAGTCCCCCAGCGCACAACGGTGTTCGGGTGCACGCTTCACTTTGAAGAGGTGCGGGGGCGACTGCACGCGAGGCTTGAGGCGTGCGAAGAGTGCGTGACTCGCGGGATCGCCGAGCGACTGTCGGGGGCCCTGCGCGAGGCGGTCTTTCGCCTCGCCGCGAACGCCGCGCCCGCGGGCTGTGTTCAGGATCGTGGCGTCCAGACTTCGAACGCCGCGACGGATGTCGGAGCGCCGTCGCAACGCACGGGAGATGAAGGCGCGGCCGGGACTGTTCTGGCCGGGGTGATCGCGGGATGCTGGAAAGACGTCCTTGGCACCGCACCTGAGCACGTCCACACAGATTTCTTTGATGCGGGAGGGACTTCGTTTTCGCTGCTTCGTCTGGTGGCCATCATCCGTCAACGGACCGGCGCAACAATCGACGGGGGCCGGGCGTTAGCGAGGCCGACGTTCGGCGACATCTGCGAGAACGTGGTGGAGAGCAAATCGAGGGATAGTCGGCCGTGGATTCAGATCGGTGATCCCGCGGCCAAGCACACCCTTGTCATGCTTCCGGGCAACACCGGCTACTCACTTGGGATGTGCAGGCTGATCGGGAAGATCTGCGGGATGTCGCCGGTGCCGCTGCGGTGCGTCGTCATTGATTTGGTTGATGTCTGGAGGATGGTGGGCAAGCCGCACCCGGTGGAACGCGTGGTGGACCGGATCATCGCGGCGCTGGCGGAGGCGGGTGTGGCGCATCCCTGGGGGATCATCGGTTACTCCCTGGGCGGTCCCCTTGCGATCGCTGTTGAGCAGCGCCTTGCCGCGCTCGGGAAGGCGACATCGCGGCTGTGGATCATTGACGGATATGAACCGTTGTTGATGCGCCAGGACCTTCATGTGCGCGTTGTGAGAAAGGCTGTCACCGTGGCCCGTCGGGCGTGGGAGCGGTTGCGTTCGGGCAGCGGCGTGCCGGCACAGGCGCCCGCGGGTGCACCGTCCGACTGGCTGGTCTGCGGGGCCTTGCAGCAAGTCACCGAGGAGATCGACCGCGTGGCGTTTCAGCAGCAGTTGGGCAAGACGCGGCTGAACTTCTGCGATGCGGATGTAGTTCTGCTGAGGTCCTCGATCATGGGTCGAAAGGTGAACATCATCCGACGCGGAGCGACGAACGGATTCAACCCTGCGATGTTCAGGAGCCTGAGAGTTGAGTCGGCGGAATGTCACCATCTTGAGCTAGTCAGGGAGCATTCGGACTGGACGGCCGGCATCATCGTGAGCACGCTGGGCGTTGGGCCGCCGGGGAACGAAGAGATCGGGCGCGGGGGTGAATCGTGATCACGATCATGCTGCGCCCGATCGATAGCGGCACCGCCAAAGAAGGGAAGGCGGCGGCGCGAGAGATCTGCGAGCAAATGGGGCTTGCGGTTTGGCCAAGGGAAAGCCGGGTCAGTCGTAGCGGAACCGCCGGGCTCGGCGCGGCCGCGGTTGCTGAGAGAGGATCGGTGGGTGTTGACGTAGAACGCATCGATGCGGGGGTGGTCGATGAGTCCCTGCTGGATGTGGTTCTCCACCCGGCAGAAGCTGCGACGATGCCGCGTGATCATGTGGAACAGCGGTTCTTTTCCCTGTGGACCCGCAAAGAAGCGGTGCTCAAAGCGCTGGGCACGGGGCTTTGGGTTTCGCCGAGGAGTATTGCCGTGGGCTGGGGTGGGGAAGACTGGCTTCGGGTTGAAGCGCCCGGCGGCGGTGTGTGCGCCGTTCGTTCTTGGGATGCGCCCGAGGGGTTTGCGGGGGCAGTAGCATTCATGCCCAGGGAAGGCGGTCTCGATGGGCCCGACCCTCAAGCGTTGGGTTCGATTCGGATTGTGATATTGGCCAAAGTGATGAGAAGAAATTGCATGAACATCGTCGGCGGGGTGTGAGTTCAACGGCTGCACCACGATCTACGGCGAGTTGCCGAGGAGCACTGGGCAATCACGGGGGCTGCGGTGAGCGCAGGTGACCGAACTACGACCCATACACGGCTGGGCAGTGAGCCGCATTGTGAAGCGGGACAGGAATCGGGTGCACCAACGCGTCACAGAGGCGTTGCGAGCCGGAACGCTTCACCCGCAGCCGCCGGACTCCCACGCTGCGAAAAATGTCGCGACGTCTGTGCCGTCAACACCGCCATCCTGGTTCACGTCCGCGTTTGATCCGCCGACCTCCCATGCTGCGAAAAAGGCTTCAACGTCGGCTCCGTCGATCCCGCCGTCTTGATTGAAGTCCGCGATGCAGGGGGCCGTGGGCGTGATCGGTTGCGTCCAGTCGGTGCCCGATCGCGAATACAGGTGAAAGTCACTGATGGGATTGCCGTTCACGGTGATGCTCTGGATGCCTTCCCAGTTGAGCACGAACGGCGAGCCGAACGCGGCGGCGCCGCTGCTGGTGAAACTGTTCGAGGCTTGGGCGGAGCATGCGAACTCGACGTCGATGGTCGCTGGGAGGCCGAACTGGAACGTGCCAATGGCGAGGTAGACCCCCAACGGATCACCTTGGTATCCGGCGGGCGGGAGTTCCGGCGAGTTGTACCGGCCGAACTTGGAGATGTCGTAGGCTCCTCCCCCGATATCAGCCTGAAGCCGCCAGGATGAAGCCGAGAATCCGCTGGTTGCATCCAGTGTTCCGCTGACTCGCAAGGCGTACGTCACCGTGCCCTGTGTACCGGTTGCAATCGTGGGTGACGTAATGGTGATGTGGTCACGAAAGATGCCGCTGGCGGCCGCGTTCAAACTACCCTCGGCCTGACCGCTCACCACGATGAAGCCGTAATCGGTGTGCGCGACTGCGCTGCCTGAGGAGTTCGCTCCGCCCGTGGCCGAGGCCATCGCGTCAACGGGACCGGAGTTGGTCATGATCAGGTCGATGGGCCCGGTGCCGCCGCTGAAGTTGGGGGAAATGGTGACCCGCGCGGTGTTGTCGTCTATCGCGCGGGCGGCGGGAACCAGTAACAGCGTTGCACCGACGGTGGTGAGAACGGTCCGCATTGTAAACTCCCGGGTTGGTTGCCGTCGCGACCGGTGCTTCTGAGGGGTATTCGCTGGGACCGCCGGTTGAGATTCAGGGGGGGCGAGGGTGGTGTGTCGCACCGGGAGGGTGGAGCGCGGCGGCCATGTCTCTCCCTCTCGGGTGCGAACCGGGTGGCGCCGACAGAGCGCGGATCAACGCGCGGCCAAGTCTCCCAGAGTCGCGGACTGCTGATCTAAGAGCTTTTCAATCTCCGCCTCCCGACTCTCGCGACCGTTCATTACCTCTGGCGGTCCGTTGCGTCGTGTGTCCGAACCGTGTCCAGCAGATCGTTGACGGCCGCGGCGTCGTCTGAAGTTGGGAGTGCCTTCCGGGCGAGTGAGAGTGCGTCGGGTACATAGTCGGCTGAGCCGAGTCGCTCAGCGAGAGCCGCCAAGGCCGCGAGGAAGACCGCCCGACGCGGGTGATCAAGCGGGGCCAGGCGGTCTCGGCTTTGCCAGACCAGTTTGAGCAACTGCGACGGGCTGACGACAAAGTCGCTTTCGGCGAACTGGCCGCAGATCCGCTCAAGGGATTTCATCGTGCCATCAAGCTGATCGGCCTTTGACGTCATGAGGTGCAGACGGGCGTTGCGCAGGGTCCACTCCCGTTGCTGGTCGCTGTGTCCGGGCCAGGTGGCGTAGACCTGACGGATCAGTGCGATCGCGCGATCGGTGGTCCAGTTGTACTCGTCGAAGGCCTTGACCATAGCGTCATACCCCTGCAGGGCGAAGCGTTCGGCTTCCTCGAAGCGGCCCGCCAATCGAAGTGCAGCCGCGGCGGTCAGCGCGCAGTAGCCGTGGCCGGGGTGTCCGGGGGCGAGGATCTTCTCCGCGAGCGCCGGAAGGGTCGAGCCCAGCTCAGCGGCTTCCTCGACTTGCTTGGCGGCCACGAGCTCGGCCACAAGGTTGCTCTTCGCAGTGAGCGTCGTTTCGCTCGAGGGGCCGCAGACTCGGGCGGTTCTTTCCGCGATCTGCCTGGCAAGTGGGAGCAACTGGTCCTGATTGCCTTTGGCCCGCTCCGATGTCGCGAGCCAGTTGAGGATGGTGAGTGTTGAAAGCTCCGCATCACGGTCATCAGGTGGGAACGTGCTTGAAAGAGCAACACCCTCGCGGAGGATGACCAGCGCCTCATCATGGCGACCGCCGCGATTCAACGCGGCTCCATACTCACCGATCGCGGACAGCAGGGAGCCGGGGTCGTTGGCGAAGGCAACTCGGGCGTGAGGGAACGCCTCGGAGGCGATCTCCAGTGCCTTTTCAGGCTGGTGCATCACGCCGGCGAGATTGGCCAGGCGGAACTGCGCGTTGACGACCTTGGGATGGTCGGCGGCGAAGCACCCGCGGAACAGTTTGAAGGCCTGCTCGGCGTGAACGAGGCTTTCGGGATAACGCCCGAGTTTCAGGTAGACGTTCGAAAGGTCCGCCCGCACCTCCGCCTCGATCTCGGGGTGATCGGCGAATCGCTCGTGCAGCCCGTCCGCGGCATGCGAGAGCACGTCGAGCATCTTGACGTCGTACCCCATCCGCTCGGGTGCCGCCGACATCAGCAGCCCCTCGATCATGTATCCCCGTACCGCCGAGGTGAGCTGCGCTTCTTTCGCGACCGCCCCCCGGGCCTGTTGTTCGCGGAGAAAGAGCGTGATGCTGATGATCAGACCCGCCGTGATGGCGAGCGTGACGGCCGCCGCGGAGACCACGAGCGTGCGGTGACGCCGCGCGAACTTGGCGAGCTGATACGTCGCCGTGGGGCGTCGCGCCAGTATCGGTTCGTTGCGCAGATATCGACGCAGATCATCGGAGAGCGCGGCGGCGGTTTCGTAGCGTGAATCGCGGCTTTTGGACATCGCCTTCGTGACGATGGTCCGGAGGTCGCGGCTGATGCTGGTGGGCGTACCGCTGATGGTCGTTGTTGCGAGAAGCGGGGGTTCCTCGTCGCGGATGATCCGCGCGGCCTCGGCGATCGGCGTGTTGAGCACGTCGAAGGGCAGCTTGCCCGCCAGAAGTTCAAAGAGGATGATACCCAGGGCGTATACATCTGTCCGGATGTCGATGGCGTGGGGGTCGCCGGCAAGCTGTTCGGGGCTCATGTACGCCACGGTTCCGACCAGCAACCCCTGTTCGGTCAGCGCCGTCTGATGTGAATCCTGATCCAGCAGCCGGGCCACTCCAAAGTCCAGCACTTTCGGCTGCGCCGCCCACGAGTGTGTTGGCGAGTTGCCGGCGCCGGTGACCATCGGTTGGTGTTCGTCGATGAGTATGTTGCCGGGCTTGAGGTCGCGGTGGATGATGCCGCGTGCGTGGGCGTGTTGCACGGCATCGGCAACCCTGGCCACCAGTTCGACTCGGTCGTTGATGTCGAGATGATTGCCGGCCGCGAAATCCGTGATGCGGGGCCCGCGGACGAACTCCATGGCAAAATAGGCGATCTCGCCGGTGGACATTGGCGCGGCGCCGGCCTCGTAGATGCGGGCGATTCCAGGGTGTTCGAGCCGTCCCAGGGCACTGACTTCGCGCGCGAACCGCGCGCGAAGCGATGCGGTGCCTGCACCGTCGCGGAGAACCTTCAGCGCGACCTCACGCACGGGGTTGCTTTGGTGGGCGAGGTAGACGACTCCCATTCCGCCCCGTCCGATGATGCGTTCGATGCGGAACGGTCCGATCTGCGACGGCATCGGCTCGGGGCTGTCGGCCGCCCTCATTCCGCACGCGAGTCCTTCGATGGGCGTGGATCCCCAGGCGCTGCGCAGCGGGTCGGCAAACTTCGAAGATTCAGCATCTAGTTCCCGGAGCAGTTCAGATACCGCTCGCTCCACGGCAGCGTCCTGGGCTCGCACCTGCACCAGCATCGCATCGCGGTCCACTGGAGGCAGATCCAGCAACTGATCAAAGAGACCTCGCACTCGAGCGAACTGTTCGGGCGTCAGGGGCTCGGGCCGCGTTGTGTGATGGTGGGGGCTTATTGGTAGAGTTCCCGGCGCAGCCAGACGCGGATGAACTGGCAATCCCGCTCGACGGTGCGCGGCGACGAGTCAGCCACCGCCGCGGCTTGTTCGACGGAGAGCCCCGCGAGAAATCGAAGTTCGAAGACCGTTCCCAGGCGTGGGTCGTAGGCGGCCAGCTTTTCGATGATTTCGTCGAGTGCAATGAGATCAACGCCGCCGGCGTGGGCCGGATGTTCGATGGAATCAAGGCTCACTCGCTTGCCTGCGCCGTCGCCGCGGCGGAGGGCCTTCTTGGCGCGGGCGTGGTCGGTGAGGATGTTGCGCATGGCGCGTGCCGCGGTCCGGAAGAAGTGATTGCGGTCGGTCCATCCGCCGGGGCCGGGCGCCGATTTCATGAGCCGCAGGCAGACTTCGTTCACCACCGCGGTGGGCTCGAGTGTGTGCCCCGGCGCCTCGGATCGGAAGACGACCGCCGCGAGTGCGCGCAGATCCCGATACGCGACATTGAGCAGTTCGCTGGTGGCGGTATCGTCGCCCGCGTTCACTCGGTCCAGAAGACGGGTCACGAGATGGTCGGCGGGCGTGGACATGGAAGCGACACCTCACGCGAGAGGTTCAGAACGATCCGCCGGGCAATGAACAGACCGACTGACCGTATTGCCGGCACCATGGCATCGGCAAGAGCTATCGGCTCGATCGTAGAGGCGGTCTGGGCACCATGGCTTCGACGGGGCGTCTCCCGCGGCGGAAAGGCTGGGCTCACCGGCCCCTCAATCGGTGGCGAACGCTCAGAATGCTCGGTTGCGATGCCAACACCCCGGACGGCCGGCCTGCGCGTTCCTGCAGCCGGCCCCACGCAGTTCCTCGGACCGCCCAACCACCCTTGAACGCTCCTTCCGGCCCTTCGCGATGGCCGCCAACCGGGGTGCTTCGCCACGCGTGTTGTCAATTTCGAGCGAATTCTGAGGTTTCGTGGCGGCTGTGGATACCAAGTCCGCTCAGTGGAGGACGGCTCGGGCTGTGCCCGAACGTCACCGCCCGTCTGCTTCGCTCAAGCCCTTGCGATGGACACGCCTTCACGGCGAGCCTGGCATTCGGACGTTGGATTCTGCCACGATGTTGACCGATCGCATTCAAGGAGTCTGCCGTATGAATCGCCGCGTTTGCATGTTTGCTGGTGTTGCCGCCGCCGCACTTCTCGCCCGAGTCGGTTACGCACAGAGCGTCGATAACGCGTTCACCTACCAGGGCGAAGTGCAGAATCTCGGAGTTCCTGCCGACGGCCTACACGACCTTCGGTTCTCCCTGTTTGGATCTGCCACGGGACCTGACCAGATCGGTTCCACGCTGTGCGTGAACAACGTCGAAATCCGCGGCGGACGCTTCACCGTCAGCCTCGACTTTGGCCCGCAGTTCTCCAACGCGACACGATTCCTCCAACTTGAAGTCCGCGCCGATATCGGTGCCGACTGCTCTGATCCCAGCGGATTTCAAGTACTCAACCCGCGCCAGGAACTCACCGCCGCTCCGCTCGCGGCCTTCAGCCTCAACGCGGGCCTGCTCAACGGTCAGAACAGCGCGTTCTATCTCAACGCCTCGAACCTCACGGCCGGAACCATCGCCGATACGCGCCTCTCGGGGAATGTAGCGAAGTTGAACGGCACCAACGTCTTCACCGGCCCCCTGAGTGCTCAGACGTTCGCCGGCGACGGTGCTGCGCTGGTTGGACTCAACGCCGCGAACATCTCGGCGGGAGCGCTTGATGTCGCCCGGCTCCCCAGCGGCGGAGCATGGAGCCTCGCGTCCAATCTGAACATCGATGGCGGGACGCTCGTCATCGACCAGGTGAGCAACCGCGTGGGCATCGGTACTTCAAGTCCCTCGGCAACACTCTCGGTCGCGGGACCGATCTCGGTGGGATCGATCTACTCGGTGGGCAACGCAGCAGTTCACGCTCAGGGAAGCCACATCGAGTGGAATAAGTTCGGCGGCGACGGCTCGACCTTCATCATCAATCAGAAAGGCCTTGGCGCGGGCGGAATCCGGTTCGGGGAGATTGACAACGCGAACAACTTCAACCAGGGCATGGTCCTCGCCGCGAACGGCTTCCTCACCGTCACCGGCCGCGTCTCCGCGTCAACCGTCGAAATCCGCGGCGGCGCGGACATCGTCGAAGGCTTCACCGCCTCCGAAGCGCTTGAACCCGGCACAGTCGTCGTGATCGACGCCGCGAAGCCCGGTGACATCGCGGCATCCACTGCGGCGTATGACAGCAAGGTCGTCGGCATCGTCTCCGGTGCCAACGGGGTCAATCCCGGCATGAAGCTGGGCCACGAGGGTGTGCTCGATGGTGAAGTGCAGGTTGCCATGACCGGCCGCGTGTATGTAAAGTGCTCTGCCGAGAACGGAGCGATCGCCGCGGGCGATCGGCTGACCACGGCCTCGCTCCGAGGCCACGCCATGAAGGTGACGGACTCGACGCTTGCTGATGGCGCGGTGATCGGTAAGGCGATGGGCACTCTCGATTCGGGGACCGGCTTTGTGCTGGTCGTCGTCAATCTCCAGTAAGCAGCACCCCGACACAAGGAGATGACTCCATGAAGACGTACTCCATGCTGACACTCGCTGCAGCAACGCTGCTGGCGACGCACGCAGCCAACGCACAGACGCTCCTCGAAGCCCCCGCTCCGCAATCTGCGATTCGCACGCCTCGGATCGTTGATCTGGGTGCAGCGGGCGAGGCTCCGGATGCAGATGCCGATGGTCGTGCCGTGCTGCGCTGGCGGGCCATGACCATCGACGCCTCGGCATTCCGCGGCATGGTCGAGGGCGATCAGATCCGATTCAACCTCTTCGAAGGCACCACCTTCACCGGCGTGCTCGAACAACTCGATGAACGCTCGCCCGAGCGGTTCGTCTGGCAGGGCCAGGTCCTGGATGGGGATGCACATCGCTTCCTGCTCTCGGTGTGGGATGATGCCGTACACATCGACATCCAGGGGCCCGGGGCAACGACCTACGTCGTTCGCGGCGTGCCCCAGCGCCCCGACCTACGCGGCGTCTTCATCGTCCGCCAACTCGATACCTTCAAGCTCGGCCGCTGTGCCGGAGCAGTCTCAGCCCCTGCGGATCTACACGCTCAGAACCAGGTCGCAGAGGATCAGGGCCCGCAGAGTCCCGCGCCGCACCCCCTGGCGCCTGCGGGCAATGCTGCGTCCGCGCCGGTCGGCCAGTCCGATGCAGAGGGGTCGGGAGCGAACTTCATCGTGACCGCTCCGACCACATCAGACGTCGCCGTTTACTGGACGCAGCAGGCCCAGAATGGAGCCGGCGGACTCGGCAATCTGTTCGCGGCGATCAACGGCGCGGTGGCCGACACCAACACGACCATGGCGAACAGCATGACCAATGGTCGCAATCCGGCGAGAATCCAGTGGGTTGCGGGCAACCTGATCCCCAACTACACCGAGTCCGGCAACGACGCGATCGAACTCAATCGCTTCAGCAACGGGTTCGACGGCACGTTCGACTTCGTGCACACTGAACGGAACACCTACGGCATCGATCTGATGGTCATGATCGGGGAGTACGCATCGCCCAACACCTGTGGACTGGGGTACGTGCCCGATTCGGCTTTGCTGAGCAGCTCAGTGCTTGCATTCTCGTACGTCAAGCGAGAGTGCCTCGGTGGCCTCAACATCTCGAGCTTTGCCCACGAGCTCGGGCACAACTTCGGCCTCCAGCACGACCGCGAGAACGCGGGTTCCGGTTCGCCAGCGTTTCCCTACGGCTACGGCTATCGCTGGTTTGGGATTCTGTATCGCGACACGATGGCCTACGACCCGGGCATTCGCCAGCAGATCTACTCGAACCCGAACCTCTACATCGGCGGCGTCCAGGGAGACGACAACTTCCGCGCGGGTGTGCCGATCGGTCAGCCCGGGGAGACCGACGCTTCCGCCGCCTTGTCGAACGCAAACCCGTTCGTCACCGCCTATCGCGGCAGACCAAGCCGGACCTACCTGCAGTACACCGGGCAGGCGGCGGGAGCGGGCGTGCCCGTCGATGTCTTCCGCACCCTTGGTTTCGCGCAGGCCAATCAGCCCACGGGCTGGTCGATGTGGATCAACGGCATCAGCCGCGTGAATGAGAACCTGCTCCTCAATCGGCCCATGCTCCTCGAACGCTGGCCCGACACCGGGACGGTGGTGATCGGAAGGCCGTAAGGCGCCGACACGCCTATCAAATGGCGAGGTGACTTGGTACACACCCACAAGACGGCGCGAACGCTCCGTTTAGTGTGTGACTTGTCCGGGACTTTGGCCCATGCCGGTATTCAGCGTTTCCCCGCCATGTTCCCATGACCGGTTCTCATGGGATTCTCGGCCACTGGCCCGAAAGCGAAAAACCCCTGCGTTTGCAGGGGTTGTCTTCAAGTGGAGCGGAGGAGAGTCGAACTCCCGACCTCATCATTGCGAACGATGCGCTCTACCAACTGAGCTACCGCCCCGGTTTTGGTTGAGGGGGAGTATACGCGGGCACCTGTGGGGTTGGCGAGCGGCCGCGGGGTGGGATCGGTGAAATTGGCGGGAGCGTCGCGGCGAGCCGGTTATTTGAGCGCGGACTGAAGGGGGTCGAGGATCGCCGGTTCCAAGCCCTGTTTGGAGGCTTTCTCGAGCATGCGGCGGGCGGGTTCGGTGCGGCCTTCGGCCTGCATGAGGGAAGCGACCAGAAGCCAGGACGATCCGGTATTCTGGCGATTGGCGGTGACCACGCAGCGGGCGATGAGTTCGCGGAAGGTGCGTTCTGAGTACCCCAGGCCGACTAGATCGATCGGCGACGTGGCGAGCGCGGGATCGACTCGGTAGGCGGCCCGCATCACCGCGGCGGCTTCCTCGATCTGCTTGTCCTCGGCGAGGGCGATGGCGAGGTATCGCATCGTTGTGCCTTCCGAGCCGTGTTCCTTGATGTCGCGGCGGAAGGCTTCGACGGCGTGCTTGGGCTGGCCCGCGGCGATCATCGCCTTGCCGACTTCAAACGCGGTGGGGGGCTCGCTGGGCTGCGCCTGCTGCTGGCTGGGAGCGGGGTTGAGGTTCTGGTTGGCGAAGTTGGTGTACAGACGCGGGTCGTTGCCGTAGGTGGATGGGCCGGTGGCATAGTTGTAGTAGCTGTAGGGGTAGTAATCGCCCCAGTAGTAGCCATACCGGGTCGTCCAGCCCCAGAGCGGGTAGGAACAGACCGGCGGCACGTAGGTGGGGCCGCAGGTGTTCGCGACGTATTGGTATGGATTCGAGCCGACGTGGAAGCCGACCTTCCAGTTGCCGCTGGAGTACGCGCCGTTCACCGTGAGGCCGGAGCCGGAACTGACGTAAGCGCCGGTGCCGCCGTATCCACCGGTATACACGGGCTGCTGCGGGGCGTAGTAAGGCTGGGGGCAGACGGGCGGGCGGTAGCAGGGCACACCGAATGAGTACGTCGGCATCTGCGCGGGGAATACGCGGCCCGCGGCGGGGTTGGAGAGAAGATCAACGTTTGAACCGATCACGCCGATTCCGCTGAAGCCATAGCTCGGCAGGTTCATAAACCTGGAGGGTGGCTGCGGCGCAGGCAGCGGTCCGTAGTTCTGGGCGTGGGCCGCGACGGCGACGGCGATCAGCGCGGCTGCTGCGGTGGAGACGTACATGGGAAGAAGAGATGCGGTGCGTGACATCATGGCGCTCCGTGAGGAGTTTCGCGGCGGGGTGTGCCGCGGGCGTCTATATCATTGGACACCGATTGTGGTGGCGGGTTCCGCGGGGCGGTTTGGGGCCTCAGCACGGCACCCTGCATCTCAATATACCCCTGGGTTCTGGTTTTGGTTGCGTCTCTCGCGGTATTTTGAGGGCCGTGTTTGGTGTGCGCGAGGGGCCGGGTTCGGAATCAAGTCGGCTTGACTCAGGCGGATGCACGATTGGAGATGCACGGACGATCCGCCGGGGGACAAAGGGCGTACCTTTGGCCTCTTCGTGAGCCTGAACTGGTCGTTGAATCAACAAGAAGTACACACATGCGATTGCTCGTAGGAAAAGTCGGTTTGGTGGTCGGGGTGGCGAATGAACGCTCTTACGCCTGGCACATCGCCAAGGCGCTCAACGAGCACGGGGCGACGTGCGCCTTTACGCATCTTCCGGGGGAACGCAACGAGCATCGGGTGAAGAGGTCGCTGAACGAGTTGGGCATGGGCAGCGCGTGGCTGCGTTCGCTGGACGCCGGCAAGGATGATGATCTCGACGCGGTGTTCGCGGCGTACCAGAATGACTTCGGCAAGATGGACTTCCTGGTGCACTCGATCGCGTTCGCGGAGCGCGACCTGCTTCAGCCCGGGAAGTTCGTCACAACGCCCCGTGCGCAGTATTTGTCGGCGATCGACATTTCGGCGTACACGCTGCTGGCGATGTCGGCACGAGCGCGGCCGATCATGGCCAAGGGCGGGGGCGGGTCGATCATGTCGATGTCGTACTACGGCGCCGAAAAGGTCGTGGCTGGGTACAACGTGATGGGAGTCGCAAAGGCGGCGCTTGAGTGCACGAACCGGTATCTTGCGAGCGAGCTGGGAGTGGACAAGATCCGCGTGAACTGCATCTCGGGCGGATACCTGCGGACGCTTGCGAGTTCAGCGGTGGGCGGTACGGACCAGATGGCGGAGGCTGTCACGGAGAAGGCGCCGTTGCGCCGGGGCGTGGAAGGCGCCGATGTGGGCAAGACGGCGGTGTATCTTGCATCGGACCTGTCCTCGGGCGTGACGGGCGAAACGATTTATGTGGACTGCGGCGTGAACATTCTGGGTTCCTGAATCGGTCTGGAATCCGACCCTTGTGACGCCTGGGCCGTTTGAACGGGCCGGATGCCCCGAACGGGTTGCGATACGGGCAACGTCATGGCGAGAATTCGGCGATAATTGGATCATGCCGATCATCGGCACCAACGCCATCGCGTCGATCGCGGGGGCTCAGCAGGCCGCGCAGGTTGCCTCTCACGCGTCCAAGCCGAAGCCGTCCGCGAGTACGCCACGCGCTCGACGCCGCGACGATGAGATCATTCTGGAGACGCCCGCAGTGACCGAGCCCGAGGAACTCCATTCGCTCTCATCGAACGACCAGGAAGACGCGCACGAAGACCACCAGCAGCATCCGGCCTATACGGCGGACGGACGCAAGCATGACGACGCGGAGCCGCCGCGGCTGGATCTGCGGGGCTGATGGGTGTCAGCACTCGCCGGATTGCCACGCCGCGAAGAAGTCCTGGATGTCGGCACCGTCGACGCCGCCGTCGTCGTTGACGTCCGCGGCGAGATCGCTGATTTCCCAGGCGCGGAAGAAGGCCTCGATGTCGGAACCGTCGATACCGCCGTTCTGGTCAAAGTCGGCGATGATCTGCCGCACGGTGACCGTGACCGACGCGCAGGACGAGGTGCCGCAGGTTGTGGTTTCCCAGCGTGCGTAATAGGTGGTGGTCTGAGTGGGGGATTGGATCGTGAGGCTGGCGCCGGTTCCCAGGAACGTGCCGCCGCAGGCACCGGTGTACCAGCGCAATGACGTTCCGCTGCCGCCGGCCGCGGTGAGACGGATCGTGCCGGAGTCGCTGGAGCAAAAACCGCTGCGACTGGACGTGGCGCTGGTGGGGGCCACAGGCGAGGGATTGACGGTGACGGTGGTGTTGCCGCAGCCGAGGCTGCGGACGCCGGAGGTCAGGTCTCGGGTTTTGGCGAAGTAGAAGGTACCGGTGGTGGGGGACACGTCGATCGTCAGACCACTGCCGAGGAACGTGCCATTGGCGCAGTTCCCTGAGTACCAATCGATCGTCTGGTTCGCGCCGACCGTGCCGCGAAGGGTGGTGGTGGCGCCACGGCAGATGGGGTTGGGAGAAGCGGAGACGTTGGTAGGCGCGGGCGGGGGCGGAGGGCCCACGAGAGTGATGTTGGCGTCGCAGACATCGAAGAAGATGTTGTTGACGGCCTGCACGCGGATGCGGCCGGCGGGGCTGGCGATGGGAGGTATCGTGACGGAGGCCGAGCCGGTGTTCGGTGTGGATTCAAGCAGCGTGATCGGCCAGGTGAGTCCGCCGTCGGTGGAGAGCAGGATGCGGACGTTCTGGACGCTGAACGGGGAGTCAGCGGTGGAACCGACATTCCACATGACGGTCTGGGCACCGGGAGACCAGGAGACGTTCGTGTTGGGGGATGAAACGCTGAAGGGCTGGGCGGTGCCGATGATCGTGACCGTGGTGGTGTCTTCGAAAACGCCGCCGCCGTTCATGCGGTTGTCGCGGACCATGCAGCGCAGTCGCATCGTGCGGCCGACCGTGGGGAACTTTTCGCCTACGGAAATGGTGTTGTTCAGCAGGTCAGTCAGGCGGGGGAACTCGCGGGTGCCGGACATGGAGGGGGGCCAGGTGCGGAAAATGGGGCTGGTGCCGTTGTCGGGGTTTGCGACCGGCAGTTGAATGCCCAGGTCGCGTTCTTCCCACGAGTATGTCAGAACGTCGCCGTCGGGATCTGAGGCTGATGCGACACTGACCGCGAAGGGCGTGTTCCGCGGAACGACGTATGTGTTGCCCGCGTCGACTGTGGGCACGGAGTTGCCGGTGTTACCGGCGAGCGCGCAGGCGCCGCCGGAACCGCTGATGTAGTTGCGGATCTCGTCGTATGAGACCGTGTGGAACATCGCATCGCTGTGGGGCTGGAGGTCGTCGGTGGCGCAGATGCCCGCGTACGCCATGACGGTGGCGCCGCTGCCGGGTTCGTAGGCGGCGACGGAGGCCCAGGAGGGGCCGCAGGCGCCGTCGAAGCCGTTAAAGCTGTGGTTGGCGCCGAACTGGTGGCCCATTTCATGGGCGACGTAGTCGATGTAGAACGCGTCGCCGATCGGTTCGGCCTGACCGGTGACGCCGCGGGCCTTTCGGCCCGCCGTGCAGACAACGCCCAGACCGGCGATGCCGCCGCCGCCGGTGCTGAAGACGTGGCCGATGTCGTAACCGGTGGAGGTGATGGTGCGATCGATGTTGCCCTGGTTTTCAGAGAGCATCGCGCCGCCGTTGTCGTTGGTGTACGGGTCGGTGGCGGCATCGGTGTAAATGAGCAGGTTGTTGGTGGAGATCAGGCGGAAGCGGATGCAGAGGTCTCGCTCGTAGAGGCCCGAGACGCGGTTGACCGCGGTGACCACCGCGGCAAGACCGAGTTCGACCGTGCCTCCGTGGAACGCCGTGTACTCACCGGTGGTGGCGACGGCGAGATCGAAGGTCTTGAGCTGGGTGCCGCTATTGCGGGCGCTGTACCCCTGGGGTTGTTCGAACTGCTCGGTGACATGACACTCGAAGTGATTGTCGGGGCGGCCGACGTAGTTGCGTTTGTAATAGACCGTGTAGTGGTTGTGGTCGGAGCGGCTGTAGGGATCGATGAAGTAGTCGCCGTGCGGCGATAGCACCATGGCGTGGAAGCCCTGGGGCGTGATATCGCAGCGCAGAATCGACGCAGGATCATCGATGCCCTGAGCGGCGTAGGTCTTGATGCTCGGGTACTTGTCGCCAAGTTCGCTCGCCATGATGGGCGATTCGACGAGACGGAAATCGGTGAACCCGCCGTCGGGGTGCGGGAGGCGGATGATCAAGCCGGCGTTGGGATCGGCCGGAAACGTCTCCATCGGCGCTGAGGCGAGTTGCTTGCGCAGGGCATCGGTGTCGAGTTGAAGGGGTCTTGCGATGAGCGGTCGGATCCAAGGTTCAGCGGCTTGCACTGCCGCGGGCATCTGGTCAAGCAACGTCCACGGACTGTCCTGGCCGACGGCAACGGCGGACATCGCGGACATAGCGCATGCACAAAGGAACAACCCCTTCCGGTACAACGCACGCAATATCATGTTGAAACCCCGTAAAAGAAAACAAACGAACCAACCCCACCATAATAGGGGGTGGGCGGGTCGCGGCAACCGGCGGCGGAGGTTTCGCGGTGAGGACGAGGCGTGCTGGGTCTGGCGTTGACTGCGGCTTGGTATCAGCAGTTGCCGGCTTGCCAGGCGAGGAAGAACGTCTGGATGTCGGAACCATCGACACCGCCGTCCTGATTGACATCGGCGGTTGGTTCCGCGGCCTCCCATGCTGAGTAGAACGCTTCCACATCGGAGCCGTCGATACCGCCATCAAGATTGAAATCGCCGATGATCGGAAGCACTGCAACAGTGACAGAGGCGCACGCGGAGGAGCCGCAGCTGGCGGTTTCCCAGCGGGCGAAGTACGTGGTAGTCTGGGCGGGAGAATCGATGACGATCGACGCTCCAGTTCCGACCAGGGTGCCGCCGCAGGTATCCGAGTACCACCGAAGGGTCGTGCCGCTGCCGCCGAAGGATGAGAGCTGGATGGTGCCGCCGTCGCTGGCGCAGAACCCTGTGCGGCTCGCGCCAGCGGTGGTCGGAGCCACGGGGAGGGGGTTGACCGTGACAACGACACTGGCGCAGGTGGTGCTCCGCACGCCGGAGGTGAGGTCGCGAGCGCGGGCGTAGTAGGTATTCGTGATGGTGGGCACGATGATCAGAGAGGTGCCCGAACCGACGAGCGCCCCGCCACAGGTGCCGGTATACCAGTCGATGGTCTGGTTGGCGCCGACTGTGCCGCTGAGCGTTGTTGAAGAGCCGCGGCAAAGCGGGGTGGGGTTTGCGGAAACGTTGGTGGGAGCGGGCGGTGGCGGGGCGCCGGTGAGCGTGAAGTTCACGTTGGAGATGTCGAAGAAAATGTTGTTCACGGCCTCGACGCGGATGCGGGCCTGGGTGCTGTTCACGGAGGGAATCGTGACCGCTTCGGAGCCGTCGTTGGGGGTGGAATCCGCCAGGACGGTCGGCCAGGTCTGACCGCCGTCTGTGGAGAGCAGGATCCGGACATTGGCGCAACTGATCGGTGCGGCGGTGGTGCCGGCGACATCCCACGTAACGGTCTGGGAGCCGCCGGTCCAACTGACGGCGGTGTTCGGTGAGGTGACGAGGAAGGGGCCCGCGGTGCCGTTGATGTTGATGTTGACGTTGTCCTCGATCACACCGCCGCCGTTGAGGCGGTTGTCGCGGACCATGCACCGCAGTCGGAGCGTGCGCGCGACGGCCGGGGACTTCTCGCCGATCGGGAGCGTGTTGGACAGCACGTTTGAGTAGCGGGGGAAGGTGCGCGAGTTGGATGACGTGGGCGACCAGACGCGGAAAATCGGGCTGGTCCCGTTGTCCGGCGAGGCGAGCGTTTGTGATGCGCCCAAATCGCGTTCTTCCCAGTCGAACGTGAGGGCGTCGCCGTTGGCATCGGTGGCGGATGTGGTCGTGACGGTGAAGGGAGTGCCCTTGGGGATGTTGTAATCAGCCCCCGCGTTGACGGTCGGGACGGTGTTGCCGGTGGCGCTGGTGGTGCTGCAAGCGGCGCCTCCTGCGTTGGTGTAGGCCCTGATCTCGTCGTAGCTGCCGGTGTTGAACATGGCGTCGGAGTGGGGCTGCAGGTCATCGGCGGAACAGATGCCGGCGTAGCTCATGATGGTGGAGCCGCTGCCGGGTTCGTACGCGGCGCTACCGGCACGCTGGGGGCCGCAGTTGCCGCCGGTGCCGTTATAACTGTGGTTGCCGCCGAACTGGTGACCCATTTCGTGGGCGACGTAGTCGATCCAGAAGGCGTCGCCGGTGGGGCTGGGCGAACCGGTGACGCCGCGGGCCTTGTTGCCGGAGGAACAGACCACGCCGAGCCCGGCGACACCACCGCCGCCGGTGCTGAAGACATGCCCGACGTCGTAGTTTGCGGAACCGATCACCGAATCGATGGTCGACTGGTTTTGAGCGAGCATCGCGACGCCGTCGCTGTTGGTGTACGGGTCGGTCGTCGAGTTGGTGTACATCAACACGCTGTTGTTGGCGATCAACCGGAGTCGGATGCAGACATCGCGCTCGTAGAGTCCGGTGACGCGGTTGACGGCTGTGACCACCGCGGCCTGCGCGAGCGCAACGGTGCCGCCGTGAAACGCGGTGTACTCGCCCGTAGCGGCGACGGCCAGGTCGTATGTTCGGAGCTGCGTGCCGCTGTTGCGAGCTCCGTAGGTTTCAACATGTTCGATCTGTCCGGTGACTCCGCAGGCAAAGTTGTGCGGAGTCTTGGGGAGGTAGTTGCGCTTGTAATACACGGTGTAGTGGGTGTGGTCGCTCCTGCTGAAAGGATCGATGAAGTAATCCCCGCCCGGCGCGAGCACCATCGCGTGGAATCCTTGCGGGGTCAAGTCGCAACGCAGCAGCGCGGCGGGGTCATCGATGCCCTGAGCGGCGTAGGTCTTGATCTCGGGGAACTTGGCGGCCAGTTCCGGAGCCATGATCGGTGATTCAACGAGGCGAAAGCGGGTGAAGCCGCCGTCGGGATGCGGCATTGAGAAGATCAGGCCAGAGTTGGTATCGACGGGGAACGATTCCATCGGCGCTGCGGAGAGCTCGCGACGGAGCGAATCAGTATCCAACTGCAACGGTCGGCCGATGAGGGGGCGAATCCAGGCTTCGGAGGCTTCGACCGCTTTGGGCATGGCGTCCAGCAGCGCCCATGGGTTTTCTTGTGCTATGGCGGCGGCGCCGTGACCGGCCCACAGGCAGAGCGCAAGCACCCGGATCCGATTCCATGTCGTTGTCTTTGCGCAGACCATCAGTCATCCACCCCTGTCAAAGAACCCCTCGAGTTCGGTGGAAAATAGTAGCGGAGACAGCGGCGCGGAGGTCCCCTTCCGGCCGGACGAGAGCGGAATCAGAAGAGCAGGCGAGGGGCGTCCAAGCTGTCGCACTGGAAATCGGCCGCCATGGTTATTTACGGACTACGCCTGCGGGCCAGAATGGCGACGATGGTGGTGACCGCGAGCAGGAGAGCTCCGTTTGCTTGGTGAGCTGTTCGCACGACAGCCTGGAGGACAGAGTCGGTCAAGACTCGCTCCGTGCCAAGTCCGAACGCCGCCCAGCCGAGGATGAACTGGAGTCCGACCAACGCGACGAGCCATTTGCCCCACGCGCGGACGGCGCGGTCGATGGGTGTGTCTCCGGCGCACGCCGCGGCGCGAAAGCCGGCGAACGCGGAGATGACGACCACGAAGAGCGAGAAGCCGGCGTGAGTCCAGAGCGCGTGGGAAGATCGCGAATGGCGGTAGATGGCGCCGAAGATCAGTTGCAGTAGCGTGGTGTGGAGAGCGGCACCGGTAATCGCCCGCAGGGAGCGTGCCTTGGGGTCATTCGCGGCGGGTTGCGCGGCGACGAATAGGCGGGAAAGAAAAATGGCCAGCGCTACCAGCGCGGCGAAAATGATCTGCGCGGAGACTCCATGAATGAGCGCTGTGACGCGTGCGTCCATGGCCGGGTCGGTGCTGCCGGCGCGGACACGCTGGCCGCCGAGCAGGCCCTGGAGGCAAACGGCGATGAAGATGCAGGTCGCCCACACTTTGACCCAGACTCTGGGCTCGCTTACCAAAGCCCAAATCATGAGGAGGATGGACCCCAGGCCCAGGAGCGTGCCGAACAGGCGGTGAGAGTGTTCCAGAAACACGCTGGTTGGGGCGTTGCCCAGCGGGTACAAGAACATGTTGGCGCCGTAGGAGGTCGGCCAGTCGGGCACGGCCATCCCGGAGTTGGTGCTGGTCACCAGGCCGCCGATGAACAGGAGTGGCGCGGCCGCAGAAACAACAGACCAAGCGAAGCGGGGCAACCAGGATTCGGGAGTGGAACTGTCCATCGACCGACGGACGATGCCCGCGGCGGCACCGATGACGACTCCGGTTGCGAGGAATCCCGCGGCGATGAACGCGGCGTTTGGAATGAGCGTGTTGCCGGTCTGGACGAGTTTGGATCCCAACACGAGCAGACCGATAAGCGCGGAAAACAAGCCGGCCCCCGCGCAGGCGGGTATGGCGGACTTCTTTGCGACGCCTCCAGAGAACCCGAGGAGACTGGCGAACCAGACAGCAACCACGATCCCGGTGGCGGCTGGCGCGGACACACCGATCCATGGCACGTGGGTGATGAACCACGTGACCCACAATGCCACGGCTGAAGAGAAACCGACATGGATTATGGGCGGCAAGGCCCCGGTGTTCTGCTTCTGAATGGTCTGGGATGATTCCATGAAGATCCTTCTGGCGGATTTTTGCTGAGAATGAGTCTCAATTGCATCAGATTATGGTGGTCTGGGTTGACAGGATAGGTCCAAAGCGGTGAAATTGCTGTTTAACAGAAAACTGTTTTGGTTTTCAGCACGCCCGTCCCGATAAACTGTCCCATATGTGGTGTCCGACTGGATGGGCACCTAACGAGTTCGGAGTTGGTTCGTAGAATTTGAATGTGTGCGCCCAAACCGCGGCAACGGTCGCGTTGTCACCGCAAGGAGCCTCCCGGTGTCCCTGATCTTTCCTAAATGGTTGAACTTGCTTCCGACGGCGGCCGCGATCGGCGGGCTGCTGGGGTTCACAGGCGTGGTCGGCGGGTTCTGGTATTACGCGACGCCCAAGTTCTTCAAGGTCGGGTACATGCCCAAGCAGCCGGGCGGGGGCTTCAACCACCAAATTCACGCGGGCAAACTCGGACTGGATTGCCGGTACTGCCACACCAAGGTTGAGAAGAGCGCGGAGGCGAACATTCCGAACGTCGCAACGTGCTACGGGTGTCACGCGGACAACCGTCTCGCCAAGCTCGCGACATCCGAGACGCACAAGGAGCGGACGCAGTTTGTCCGCGAGGCGTACGCGCAGAACACTTCGATTGAATGGCGCCGGGTTCACAAGGTGCCGGACTACGTGCGGAATTTCCCGCACAACATCCACATCAACGCCGGCGTGAGCTGTTATTCGTGCCACGGACAGATCACGGCGATGCCGGTGGTGTTCGAGGCGCAGCCGCTGTCGATGTCGTGGTGCCTGGATTGCCACCGCAACCCCGAGAGCCAGGTGGTGCCGCGGGACAAGGTGACGCAACTGCAATGGGTGCAGGAAGAGTTCGCGCGTCGGAGCGCGGCGGGCGACAACGGCGTGGCGGAGGGCAAGAAGCTTCTCGACGCCGTGCAGGCGAACCCTCCGCAGAACTGCGGCGCGTGCCACTACTAAATCAACGACCGACGGGCGGAAGCCAATCGAGATCAGGGACTCTGTCACTGTCCACAGGAAATGCGGAACATGTCACAAGATAAATGCCCATCGACGGTACACGGCGAGAGCAAGCACTCGAGCGTTCGTTCCGCTCAGGAAGCGGCGAAGATCGCGGCTCTGGCCGGCCGGGGCGAGATTCTGGGCCAGCGTGCGTGGCGGAGCCTGGATGAACTCGCGGACACCGATGAGTTCCGGGCGCACCTCGAGAAAGAGTTCCCGCACGGCGCACTGGAGATGCAGCGTGCGGTGGAGGCGGGTGGTGAATCGCGTCGCGACTTCCTGAAGATCATGGGCGGCTCGCTGGCTCTGGCGGGCGTCGCGGCGATCCCGGGCTGCCGCCAGCCCGATCACAAGATCCTTCCGTACAGCAAGGACGTTCCCGAGGAGATCATTCCGGGCAAGCCGCTGTTCTACGCCACGAGCATGCCCCGCCCCGACGGCGGCGCCGAGGGCCTGCTGGTTGAGACGCACGAGGGACGCCCCACGAAGATCGAGGGTAACCCGCTGCACCCCACGAACAACGGCAAGGCCTCGTCGTGGGCGATCGCGAGCATCATGGGTCTGTATGACCCGGACCGCCTCAAGTTCCCGCTGTATAACAACCCGCAGCGCGGCCATGTCGAAGCAACGTGGGACGATTTCCGCGAGTGGGCCGGGCCGCACTTCACCGCGTTCGACAAGACGCAGGGCGAGGGGCTGGGGTTCATCGTGGGCAAGAGTTCGAGCCCTTCGATCGAGGCCGCGAAGGCCGCGGTGCTGAAGAAGTGGCCGAAGGCCGCCTGGGCTTGGCACGCTCCGCTGGACGCGAGTGCGTCGGTGCAGGGCAGCATCATCGCGTTCGGCAAGCCGATGCGGCAGGTGCTGAACCTGACCAAGGCGACGTGCCGCGTGATCGTGTCGCTGGATCGCGACTTCCTGTATCACGAAGAGAGCGAACTGGTCAACGCCCGCGGTTACGCCAAGACGCGCGAGGTGTACACCACGCAGGACGAGATGAGCCGGCTGTACGTTGTTGAAGGCACGTACTCGGTGACGGGGGCCGCGGCGGACCACCGCCTGCGAGTGGCGCCCTCTCGGATCGGCGCCATGGCCGTGAGCCTCGCGAAGTTCGTGCTGCCGAAGCTGTCGGACGAGAAGGCCAAGCCGCTCGCGGCGGCGTTGGAACAGGTGCAGGTGGCGCCGGTCGGAGATTTCGACAAGGGCGCGGGCCTGCAGTTCGTTGAAGAGTGCGCCAAGGACCTGCTCGACGCTGCGAACCGCGGCAAGTGCGTGGTGCTTGCGGGCGAGAGCCAGCCGGCGGCGGTGCACGCTTTGTGCTACGCACTGAACGCGGCGTTGGGCAGCGTGGGCACCGCGGTCACCTATCAGCCGCTGACGGATGACGAGGCAGCGGTGGGTGTTGATCAGCTGGCTGTACTGACCGCCAAGGCCAAGGAGGGCGGGATCAAGACGCTGGTGGTGATCGACGCGAACCCGGTATTTGATGCTCCGGGCGATCTGGAGTTCGGCGCGGCGTGGGCGAAAGTGCCCGCGACGGTGACGCTGAGCGTGGGTCAGACTGAGACCGCCGCGGCTTCGACGTGGGCCCTGAACGGCTCGCATTTCCTGGAGAGTTGGGGTGATTCGCGTGCGATCGATGGGACGATCTCGCCGGTTCAGCCGATGATCGCTCCGCTGTACGATCCCGCCTCGGGCCGTGCGGTGCTCAGCGGCCTGGAGCTGCTCATGCTGCTGGCGGGCGGCGACATGAAGGCCCGCGTGGACGGGTACGAGATTGTCCGGGCCAACTGGAAAAAGCAACTCGGTGAGGCCGGGTTCGACAGCAAGTGGCGTCGGGCTTTGCACGACGGCGTCGTGGCCGGCACGGGCCGCAAGGGCGAATCGCCGGCGGTGAAGTTCGACACGGTGGCGGCTTCGGTCGCCGGCATGAAGCCGGGCAAGGGCCCGAGCAACGAGAGTCTGGACGTGGTGTTCGTCGTGGGGCACCTGCACGACGGGCGGTTCGCGAATATTGCGTGGCTGCACGAACTTCCCGAAGTGGGGACCCGGACGGTGTGGGACAACCCGGTGCTGATGAGCCCAAAGACCGCCGAGGAACTTGGCGTCGCGCCCGAGGCGTACAGCAAGTCAAACCCCGGCGCGATTTACACCGAGCCCAAGTACCCGATGGCACGGCTTGCCGAGATTTCGTTCGGCGGCAAAACGGTGACGATGCCGTGCTGGATTCTCCCCGGCATGGCCGACGGCACGCTGGCCATCACGGCGGGGCACGGCCGCACGGTGTGCGGCAAGGTGGGCGACGGCGTAGGCGTGAACGTCTACCCGCTTCGCACCGCGGCGATGGTCAAGAGCGGCGGGCGGTTCGCGTCGGGCGCCAAGGTCGTCAAATCCTCCGGCACCTACATGATCGCCAGCACGCAGAACCACTGGAGCATGGAAGGCCGGACGAGCATCGTTCGCGCCGTCGATCTGGCGGCCTGGAAGAAGCACGGTGAAGAAACGCAGAAGGTGATGGACTCCTTCTACGGCACCGAGAGTTCCTTGACCTTTGCGGAGCGGCTGGGCGAGAAGAGCCACAACCCGCCGATCCTGAGCCTGTACGAGAACCCGTACAACAAGAGCAACTCGGACGCCAAGGCCGGAGCGCAGTTCACCAAGGGGCAGCAGTGGGCGATGACGATCGACCAGACGCTCTGCACCGGGTGCGGCGCGTGCACGCTGGCGTGCCAGAGTGAGAACAACATTCCCGTGGTGGGCAAAAAGGAAACGGCCAAAGGCCGCGAGATGACGTGGATCCGCGTCGACCGGTACTTCACCGGGGAAGACGTGAACGATCCCACGGCGATGTATCACCAGCCGGTGGCGTGCGTTCACTGCGAGAACGCCCCTTGCGAAACGGTGTGCCCCGTGAACGCGACGGTGCACGGCCCCGAGGGCATCAACTACATGACGTACAACCGCTGCATCGGCACGCGGTACTGCGCCAACAACTGCCCGTACAAGGTTCGCCGGTACAACTTCTTCGAGTACGGCAAGCTGGCGTTCAACGGCGATTACATGGGCAAGGACGTCGTCGAGAAGCTCGGCGACGTGATCCCCGGGCAGGGCGTGGGCCCCAACGGGAGCCCCGCGCACAACAAGGTGAACATCAACTTCATCCCGCCGCGTCTGCGCGACAAGATCACGGAGATCGAGCGGATGCAGAAGAACCCGGACGTGACGGTCCGGATGCGCGGCGTGATGGAGAAGTGCTCGTACTGCATCCAGCGGATCAACCAGGCCCGCATCGAGACCAAGCTCAAGGGCATCAAGAACGAGAAGGGCGAGTTCTACACGCCCGATGGGTTCTTCCAGAGCGCGTGCCAGCAGGCGTGCCCGTCGGACGCCATCGTGTTCGGCGATTTGCTGGACAGCAAGAGCCGCGTGCACGCAACCAAGACCAACGCCCGAAGCTATCAGTTGCTGGGCTATCTCAACACCCGCCCCCGCACGAGCCACATGGTGCGCGTGATGAACCCGAACCCGGCGCTGTGCTCGGCGGAGCGTCGCGAGTCGTGGGAGCACCCTTTCCATCACGGCGGTGGCCACGAGGGCCAGTCGCCCGGCGAACACCCGGCGGAGCCGGCGAAGGGGGGGGAGAAGCCGGCGCACGCTTTCCGGGTTGATCCGGGTAGGCGGCGAGAAGACAACGGCTACGCGCTCAGCCTCAATGTTCTGGGCGACAGCCAGAGGATCGGAGTCCGTTCATGAGCACCATTCACCCTGACCAGATCACCGCCGAGCGCCTCGCGGGCCTGACCCGCGGCGTGCAGGGCGGCATGGCCCCCGCGCCCGGGACCGGCGACGGCACGTTGATCGACACTCCCGGCGTTCGTCCGCCGCTGGTGCTCAACAGCCGTTCGTTCAAGGAAGTCACGGACATCATCTGCGGATACGCCGAGAACTCGCCGCCGCGATGGTGGCTGCCGCTGTTCGGTCTGGTGTCCACCGTGGCGGGCCTGGGCGGCGCACTGATCGGGTACCTGGTCATCACGGGCATCGGCGCCTGGGGCATGAACAACCAGGTTGACTGGGCGTGGGACATCACGAACTTCGTGTTCTGGATCGGTATCGGCCACGCCGGAACGCTGATCTCGGCGATTCTGTGTCTGCTCAAGCAGAAATGGCGCACGGCGGTGAACCGCAGTGCCGAGGCCATGACGATCTTCGCGGTTATCTGTGCAGCGACGTTCCCCGGGATTCACATCGGCCGCCAGTGGATGGCCTGGATGCTGTTCCCGATTCCCAACGCGAACGCGATATGGCCGAACTTCCGTTCGCCGCTGCTGTGGGACGTCTTCGCGGTGAGCACCTACGGAACGGTGTCGGCGCTGTTCTGGTTCATGGGAATGATCCCCGATTTCGCGAGCCTTCGCGACCGTGCGGACCGCCGCCTTCGTGCGAACCCTGAGGGCGGGGCGCGGCTGCTTCCGTTCCTTCCGGTGCGGATCGACCGCCTGCGGGCGTTGGTGTACGGGTTCCTCGCGATGGGCTGGCGGAACAGTGGTCGGCACTGGCACCGCTACGAGGCGGCCTACCTCATCCTGGCGGGCATCAGCACTCCGCTGGTGCTGAGTGTGCACTCGATCGTGTCGTTCGACTTCGCCACGAGCATTCTGCCCGGCTGGCACACGACGATCTTCCCGCCCTACTTCGTCGCGGGCGCCATCTTCGGCGGCTTCGCGATGGTGCTGTTCCTGCTGATCCCCGCGCGTGAACTCTACCCGAACATGAAGGACTTCATCACGCTGAGGCACGTGGAGAACATGGCCAAGATCATCCTTGTCACGGGCATGATGGTGGGCTTCGCGTACTCGATGGAGTTCTTCATCGCCTGGTACGGCGCGAACGAGTACGAACTCTACTGCTTCCAGAACCGCGCGTTCGGCCCATACTGGTGGGCCTACTGGACGATGATCGGCTGCAACGTCCTTTCGCCGCAGTTGTTCTGGTTCAAGGCCATGCGGCAGAAGCCGCTGGTGGTCTTCATCGTGTCCTGCGCCGTCACGGTGGGCATGTGGTTCGAGCGGTTCGTGATCATCGTGTCGAGCCTTCACCGGACGTTTCTCCCCGGCGAGTGGAACATGTTCCATCCGACGTTCGTGGACGTGGGCATCTTCGTCGGATCGTGCGGCGTGTTCGTGACGCTGTTCCTGCTGTTCATGCGGTTCCTGCCCATGTTCGCGATGGCCGAGCTGAAGGCCGTTCTGCCCCAGGCCAGCCCGCACTGGCACGGCTACGGGCACGGAGATCACTCGGATCACGGTCACGGCGCGAACGGCCACAACGGGCACGATTCGCACGCACCCGCCCGGCACTCTTCGAGGGGAGCACACTGATGGCGACTCCTATGTACGTCACCGAATCCGGCGAGGCGATCCACGGCATCATGGCCGAGTTCGCCAACCCCGCCGACCTGTATCACGCCGCGGAGAAGGTCCGCGACGCGGGCTATAGCAAGTGGGACACCTATTCCCCGTTCCCCGTGCACGACATGGAAGAGGCGATGGGCTTCGGACGCACGATCCTGCCGTTGCTGGTGGCGATCGGCGGATTCACCGGCGCTTCGCTGGGCTTCCTGATGCAGTGGTGGATGTCGGGCATTGACTACCAGCTGCTGGTGCAGGGCAAACCCTTCGGCAGCTTCAGTGATGGCGGATGGCAGGCGTTCATCCCGATCACGTTCGAGTGCGGTATTCTGTTCGCGGCGTTCACGTCGCTGATAGGCATGCTGGCCCTCAACGGGCTTCCCCGCTGGCACCACCCGCTCATGAAGAAGGAACGCTTCCTTTCGAGCAGCGACGACAAGTTCTTCGTGTGCATCGAGGCGTCGGACCGGAACTTTCACCCGGAGCGCACGCGTGCCCTGCTGGAGGGCGCGAGGGCGACGAGCATCGAACTGGTCGAGGAGTAGCCCCGCCACCCCGGGCCGTCAGGACACCGAACCCAATCGCCGAACCTTTTCAGGCACCCACTCATGACCATGCGACTCACCATCCCGGCTCTTCTGCTCGTCGCGGCCGCGGCCGGACTCACCGGCTGCCGCGGCGATCGCGAGGACGCGCCGCCTCGCCAATTCTTCCCCGACCTTGACGACCAGCTCAAGTGGAAGCCGCAGACCAAGAGCGACTTCTTTGCAGACGGCCGCACGATGCGTCAGCCTGTCGCGGGCACGGTCGCGTTCGGCACGGTGGGTTTCAATCCCACGCAGGACTGGGCCGGGGGCTTCGCATCCGAGCGGGAACTGCTGCTCAAGGACGACAAGGCTTTCTACGAGGGCATCGGCGCCGACGGCAAGTACCTTGACAAGATCCCGGTGCCCGTCACCTTGGAGATGGTGAAGCTGGGCCAGCAGAAGTTCAATATCTACTGCTCGGCGTGCCACGGCTATCTGGGCGACGGTTTGGGCCAGACGGGCATCCAGTGGTCATACCCGTTGCCGAACTTCCACGATGTGAAATACAAAAAGCCGGATCCCAAGGATCCGACGATCCAGATTTACAAGGATGGGTACATCTTCCACACGGCCCGCGTGGGTGTGATCGACGCGGCGGGCGTGCAGAAGATGCCGGGATACGCACATGCTCTGAACGAAGCGGAGGCTTGGGCCGTCGTTGCGTACTTCCGAGCGCTTCAGGCGAGCCACGAGGGCACGATCCAGGACGTTCCGGAATCGGCTCGTCCGGCCCTTCTTCAGTCTCGCGGCTCCGTGACAGCTCCCGCGGCGGCGCCCACAACCCCAGCAACGCCCGCCGCGACCACCCCCGCGGCCCCGACCGGAGGTGGTAAATGAGTCAGGCAGTTAATTCCACTTCGTTGGCTTCACGGTTCCCGCAACTGCGTGAACAGAACATTTCGTTCGCGCCCGGCGCGGGCGGCATGGGCATCGGGTTGGCTGTGATTGGCGCCATTATGGTCGCCGCGTGTGCGGCGATCGGATGGGTCGGTCCCAACGACATCCACGCTCGCCAGGCGCTCGCGGCGTATCACGTCGGAGTCATGTCGGTGCTGGCGATGTGCCTGGGCTCGCTGTTTTTCCTCCTGGTGTTCCACCTCACGCAGGCCGGCTGGGTTGCGCCGTTCCGTCGCCAGTTGGAGAACGTGGCGTCGTTCCTCCCCATCGCGTACCTGATGGTGTGGCCGACGATCATCGCGGAAATCGCGGTGGGGGGCCGGATGTTCCGCTGGCTGGCGGACGCAGCTACGGGCGACCCGTTGCTGGGCCGCAAGTCGTTCTTTTTCTTTGGCGGGTCTGAGATCGGCCACGGGCACGCGCCGTTCCCGATCTTTTTCGTCATCCGGGCAGTGCTTTACGGGCTGGTCTGGACGCTGCTCACACGCCGGCTGATCTCGCTCTCGCGGGAGCAGGAGACTGCGGTTGACGCGACTCCGTTCGCCAAGGCCCGTTTCACTTCGGCGTGGGGGATGCTGCTGTTCGCCTTGTCGACCGCGTTCGCGGCGTTCGACTGGCTCATGAGCCTTGACTACAAGTTCTTCAGCACCATGTGGGGCGTGTACTACTTCGCCGGTTCGGCGTTTTCCGCCGCGGCGTTGATCGCGATCATCCTGGCGGTGCTGCGTCTGAGGGGCAAACTCGAGGGCACGGTGACGGGCGAGCACTTCCACGACATCGGCAAGTTGCTCTTTTCGTTCACTGTCTTTTGGGCGTACATCTCCTTCAGCCAGTACTTCCTCATCTGGTACAGCAACATTCCGGAAGAAACGGCCTTTTTCCTTCACCGCAGCGGCAAATGGTCGTGGCTCGGCGTCGCGCTGATGTTCGGTCACTTCATCATTCCTTTCGTTGTGCTTCTGTTTCGCGAGGTGAAGCGGAATCCGCGTCTACTCACACTGGTGGGAATCTGGGCGATCGCGATTCATGTGCTGGATATGTACTGGATCGTGCGTCCGATGGTCTACTCCGCACTGCCAGACCCGCCGCACGGACCATTGGTTGGTCTGACGGATGTGCTGGGCATTGTGGGTGTGCTGCTCTTCTTCGCGGGCTACCTGATCAAGAAGATTCCTTCAGGCAACCTTGTGGGGCTTGGTGATCCGTATTTGCTCGAGGGCCTGGAGCACAAGAACTACGTGTGACGCGGAAGACAGGTGAAAACACCGGAAGTACTCCGTTCGGATTTCTGCAGTTTTACAGTAATGAATCCTGCCCCACAAGAAGCATCGAACCGATGTGGGGCCAAGGCAAAGACAAGGTGGAATCAGATGGCAGGTCATGAACACACGCCCGCGATTCACGAACACGCCGATGCGTGGCACCACCACGAGGCGATCGAGGGGACGCCCCAGCATGAGCACGCGGGCGTGGCAGACCCGGGCCTCATCGCCCGTTGGTTCGTGGGCATTCTCATCACGGTCGTTGGACTGATCCTCGTGATTTCGGTGTACTTCATCAAGTACGCCACGCAGTTGCGGGTGGAGCGGGTCGAGCAGTACGCCTACCTCTCGAAGGACGCGAAGGAGGCCAAGACGGCCGCGGAAGCCAAGCTCAGCGTTTCCGGAATGCCGGTGACTTACTCCTGGTCAGATCCCGCGGCTGGGCTGGTGCAGATCCCGATCGATGACGCGATGAAGAAGGTGGTTGAGAAGTACGGCAAGAAGTAATCGATGAAGAGCGGACGATTCAATCTGGTGCGGGGAATCGCGGCGATCGCCGCGGCGTTGGCGATGGCGTTGCCTGCGGCGGCCCAGGATCGCGTGGTCGCGCCCGCGCCTGAGAAGAACGATCCCGCGGCGCCGATCCCGCGGCAGGTGCGGGGCATCGACATCGATGAACATCTCGGCGCTCCGCTGCCGATGGAACTTGAGTTCCGCAACTCCAAGGGCGAGTTGGTGCACCTGGGCGACTACTTCAAGAACGGCAAGCCCGCGGTGATGGCGATGGTGTACTACAAGTGCCCCGTCGTGTGCGACATCGTGATGCAACGGATGGCTGATTCGTTCGACAAGCTGGACTTCACGATCGGCAAGGATTTCAACGCCCTGCTGTTCTCCTTCGACGCCACGGAGACTCCCAAGGACGCGGCCCAGGTGAAGGCGAGCTTCATCAGCGGCTATTCCAAGCCGATCACGCCGCAGGTCGAGGCGGGCTGGGAGTTCCACACGGGGGCCCCGGAGGCGTCGCGGCAGTTGGCCAATGCGCTGGGGTTCAAGTACCGAGCGCTCGAGAACGGGCAGTTCAGCCACCCGGTGGCCGTGTACGTGATCACGCCTCAGGGACGGATTTCGCAGTACCTGTACGGGTATTCCTACCCGCCGCAGGACATGCGGCTGGCGTTGATGAACGCGAGCGAAGGCAAGCTTATCAAGAGCCTGGGCGATCGCTTGATGTCCTATTGCTACATGTATGACCCGAACTCGGGCCGCTACGCGTTGGTGGCGATCCGGGTGATGCAGGTCGCGGGCGTCTTCACGGTCATCGCGATCGGCGGATTGATCGGTGCACTGGTCGTCGGCGAACGGGTTCGGCGACGGATGAACGCCAAGAAGGTCGGGGCGGCGGGTGGATCGGGGATGGCATCGGCCACCGGAGTGACGGCATGATTTCTGGATTTTTCAACATGGGTACACCGATGTTGGGCAGCACCGCGGCGCCTCTTTTCACGGCTGAAGAGAACCTGTTCCACCGCCTGTTCTTTCTCAAGAGCGGTGGCAGCGACTTCGCGGTCCACACCGACGAGACCTACATGTGGATCTGGTGGTTCTGCGTGGCGTGGTTCGTGTTCCTGATGGGGCTGATGGTGTACTTCGTCGTCAAGTACCGCCGGAAGCGCGGCCAGATCGCGCCGCAGAGCAGTTCTCACAACACGGCGCTGGAGGTGGCGTGGACCGTGATCCCCACGCTCATGCTGGTGTACATCTTCTTCCGCGGCTTCTGGGGCTACATGGACAAGGTGATCGCCCCGGGCGAGGCGCTCGAGTACACGCTCATCGGCAAGCAGTGGCAGTGGCAGATGATCTACCCCAACGGCGAGGACACCCCTGTGGTGACCACGCTGGGCGCGAAGTCGTCGGTGCCGGTGTATTACCTTCCGGCGGAGGTGGCGATCCGCCTGCGGATGAACTCTCAGGACGTGATGCACGCGTTCTGGGTGCCGGACTTCCGCACCAAGCAAGACGTGCTGCCCAATCGCTACACGACGATGTGGTTCCGCCCCAAGGCCCCGCCGGAGGGGGCCAAGGTGCACCCCAAGAGCGAGATGGAGGCCAAGTCGGCCAAGTCTGCGCCGTTCATCCCGGGTCTGGAGGGCGTGCCCTACGAGGACCACTGGGTCTTCTGCGCCGAGTATTGCGGAGATGAGCACTCGGAGATGGCGGCGATCCTGCGGGTGGTGCCCGAGGACGCCTGGAAGAAGTGGATGGACTGGGTGACCAGCGGCGACGCGCTCAAGGGCGTGCCGCCGGAAAAGATCGGCGAGAAACTCTACCAGCGCAACTGCCAGTCCTGCCACTCGATCAACGGCTCGGACGGCACGGGCCCCTCCTGGAAGAACATGTACGGGCACGACGCGGCTCTGCGGGACGGCACCTCGGTGAAGGTTGACGACAACTACATCCGCGAGTCGATCCTGAACCCCACCGCCAAGGTGGTGAAGGGCTACGCCCCCGCAATGCCGGTGTTCAATCTCAAGGAGAAGCAGATTCTTCAGTTGATCGCCTACATGAAGACGTTGAGCGACGCCCCCGAGGCGAAGCTGCCGACGCCGGGGCTTGAAGCGGCGCCGGCCGCACCCGCGGCTCCCGCGGCGAAATGAGTCAGCATCCCGTTCAGACCAGCGAGATTCCCCGAACACAGTTCGTTTCAAGTCGGAGACAGCACTATGGCAGGTCACACCCAAGCAGCACACGCAGGCCACGCCCACGGGGGCGGACACGGGGAGCACCACGGCTCTTACCTTGAACGCAAGGGCGGGCTGATCCATACGATCTGGGACTGGGCGACCACGGTCGATCACAAGAAGATCGGCGTGATGTACCTGTTCGCGATCCTGTTCATGTTCTTCCTGGGCGGAGTGGCGGCGCTGGCGGTTCGGTTCGAACTGCTCGAGCCCGTGCGTGTCGCGGCCGACGGCACGATCTCCGGGCAGTTCTTCAAGCCAGCGGACGCGTCTTCCATCTCGGCGGGCAACAACATCTACAACCGCCTGTTCACGCTGCACGGCGCGATCATGGTGTTCATGGTGATCGTGCCCAGCGTGCCGGCCTCTCTGGGCAACTTCTTCCTGCCGCTCATGATCGGTGCGAAGGACGTCGCTTTCCCTCGGCTCAACCTGCTCTCGTGGTACGTGTACGTCGCCGGATCGATCTTCGCGGTGAGTTCTATCATCCTGGGCGGCGTCGATACCGGCTGGACGTTCTACGCACCTTACAGCACGACCACAGATTCGGAGATGAACTCCAAGGTCGTGTTCATGGTGATGGGGGCGTTTATCCTGGGGTTCAGCTCCATCCTGACGGGGCTGAACTTCATCGTGACGGTGCACAAACTGCGGGCCCCGGGCATGGGCTGGTTCGACATGCCGCTGTTCATCTGGGCCGTGTATTCTTCGGCGATCATCCAGGTGCTGGCGACCCCGGTGATCGGCATTACGCTGCTGCTGCTGACCTTTGAACGCATCTTCCGCATCGGCATCTTCGATCCGGCTCTGGGCGGGGACCCGGTGCTGTACCAGCACTTCTTCTGGTTCTACAGCCACCCCGTGGTGTACGTGATGATCCTGCCGGGCATGGGCATCATCTCCGACGTGCTGGCGGTGCAGGCCCACAAGAAGATCTTCGGTTACCGGGCGATCGCGTTCGCTTCGCTGGGCATCGCGGCGGTCTCGTTCATCGTGTGGGGCCACCACATGTTCACGAGCATGAGCGAGCTGGCCAGCACCGTCTTCTCGGCGCTCACCTTCCTGGTGGCGATCCCCACGGCCGTCAAGATGTTCAACTGGATCGGCACGCTATACAAGTCGAGCATCGCGCTCAACGCCCCGATGGTGTACACGCTGATCTTCCTGTTCCTGTTCGCCATCGGCGGGCTGACGGGGCTGCCGCTGGGCACCCTCTCGACCGACCTGCACCTGCACGACTCGTACTTCGTCGTGGCGCACTTCCATTACGTGATGATGGGCGGCACAATCATGGCGCTGATGGCGGGCATCCACCACTGGTGGCCCAAGATGTTCGGCAAGATGTACAACGACAAGGTGGCGATCATCGCCGCGTTGATCGTGTTCGCGGGCTTCAACCTGACGTTCATGACGCAGTTCCTGCTGGGCGCTCAGGGCATGCCCCGCCGGTACGCCTCGTACGTGGACGAGTTCCAGACGCTGCACCGCTGGTCGACGTACGGCTCTTGGCTGCTGCTGGTGGGCTTCCTGATCCACCTGTTCAACTTTCTGGCCTCGTTGGCGGTGGGCAAGAAGGCGCCGGCCAACCCCTGGGGCGGCCTGACGCTGGAGTGGGTGGCCGACAGCCCGCCGAGCGAGCACAACTTCGATCACGAGCCGATCGTGCGCAACGGCCCGTACGACTTTGACACCGTGGTTCCCCCGCACTGGGACCCCAAGGACTATCCGATCCCGGCGCCCGCGGCCGGCGGCCGACCGATGATTGCCCACTCGCCCGACAAGCAGCAGTGATTGACGGGCGGTCGATCGCCCACGCACGACGCAACGCGAAGTAATACCCATGTCCACCATTCCCACGCAATCCCCGATCAAGGCCCTCTGGCAGCGGTACGTTCACGCCGGCCACTTCCGCACCGCCGCGGAGGAGTTTGATGCGTGCAAGTTCGGCTTCTGGCTCTTCCTGTCGACGGAAGTGCTGCTGTTCGGGGGCATCTTCTGCGCGTACTTCATTTTCCGCACGCTGTACCCGGGCGCGTGGCGTGAGGGCTCGCACCTGCTGGACTGGCGGTTCGGCGGCATGAACACGGCCATCCTGCTCATCTCTTCATACACGATGGCGGCGAGCATCTACTGCGTGCAGAAGGCGCAGTTTACTCGGGCCAAGATCAACCTGATCATCACGCTGCTGTGCGGCGCGGCGTTCATCTACATCAAGCTGGCGTTCGAGTACATCCCCAAGTGGTCGGTGGGCAAGCGGCCCGGGTCGATGTTCGACTACCCGTTCGCGAACGATCCGCACCTGCCTCTGTGGTGGAGCGTGTATTACTGCGGCACCTCGATCCACGCCGCGCACGTGATCATCGGCATGATCCTGATCGCCCGCGTGCTCTACCGCACCCACAAGGGGTGCTACGGCCCCACGCACTACACCATGGTCGAGGTCACCGGCCTGTACTGGCACCTGGTGGACCTGATCTGGATCTTCCTGTTCCCGCTCCTGTACCTCATCCACTGATTCGATCGTCGATCACTTCGGTTGTCCGTCCCACAGTTCGCATCTTTTCACCGGATCGCACATGTCCCACGCCCCAGCCCACACTCCGGAAGTCTTCGACGAGACCGATCCCCACGGCCAGCACCTGCACGGCCAGCACGAGAGCCACGTGATCGTCGGGCCGTTCACGCTGCGCACGGTGCTGATCGTGCTGCTGATGTTGACGGCCCTCACCGTTGGGTTCGCCCAGGCCGAGATCGCCATCCAGAACTGGCTGGGGATCGAGCTGCCCTGGTGGATCAACGTGGTCGGCGCCATGAGCATCGCGGTGGTCAAGAGCCTGCTCGTCATGGCCTTCTTCATGCAGCTCAAGTACGACAACCCCATCAACACCGTGTTGATGCTCTTCTGCTTCTTTGCGCTGGGCCTGTTCCTGATGTTCTCGGGACTGGACCTCTTCTCTCGCGGGCTGGTGTACGACTTCAAGGCCGGGCCGGTCATCGCGGGCGGCACAGGTTCAAAGGTTGTGACGGCTGACGGCAAGCCGATGGTGGTCGCCGCGGCGGACCGGTTCAAGCAGAAGATCGGCAACCCGGAGATCAAGGAAGCTCTGCTGGTCGCCGACGCGGTTGAAGAGTTCGCGGAGGAAGCGGCCAAGAAGGGTGAGGCGGGCGAGCAGGCCGCCAAGGCGCTCGAAGAGCATGTCATGCACCTTCGTGACCTGCACACGATCATGGTCCATGCGCCGGCGCTGGGCCAGCAGGGCCGTTCGGTGAAGGAACTTGAGGCGATGGCGGCTGCGTATCGCGGCAAGGGCAAGGCTGCGGCGGCGGATATTCTGGCCGAGTCGGCCAAGGCGCTGGGCGCGATGAAGATGGCGGAACGCGGGGCTTCGTACTCGATCGAGCAGGAGTTCAAGAAGCTCGGAGAGGCCGCCCACGGCGGACACCACGCGGCGGCGCACACGGCTTCAAACACTGCCGACAAGTCCCGGGCTCGCACCGGCGTGAGCGGCGCGTTGGACACTGAAGGAGCGGCGGCCGCGACGAAGCACGAAGGGCACTGAACGCGTTCGGGCGCCATGGCGGGCGTTGCCTCGGGCGAGAAAGCGACACCATGCCAATACCCCGCGTTATGTACTTTGTCACCGCCGCGGCGTGCTCCGTCGGTTTGGGTGTGTCCGCTTGGGCCATGGCGGGCAAGGTTGTCTCGTTCCACGAATCGAGCAAGCGCGAGGTGTATGTCTTTGACAGACTGAACTCGCGCTCGTTCGAGTATGCCGGCAAGAAGGTGGTGTTCGAGGACGACCGACGCGATCAGGCGAACCAGGTCTTGAACGTCACCTACGGGGAAGAGACCCTCAAGTTGCACGTGTCGGTGCCGGGCAATGCGAAGCTGCCGGACCTGGAACCGCACGCCGATTGGATGCGGGTGATGCGGTTTGCGCTGCGGTCCGGCCGCACCATGGACGAGTTCAAGCGAGATCTTGGCACCTCGGCTCTACCCGATCGCCTCGCGATCGTGACCCGCACACCCCGCCCGGGGACCGACCCGCAGACATGGGGCGAAGTGTGGATGAAGGACTGGATGTTCGACTTCTACGAGTTCAAACCCGCTGGAGGTTTCACGCACGAACGGCTGCGGTTCCCGACGAATCGCGTGGGTGAAGCGCTCAAGGAGGGCGAACTCAAGGAGAACACCTGGCAATTCCAGGCGGCCCTGCAACTGATGCCCCCCGCGGCACGCGAGCGGCTGGCGAACAAGACGACCAATGACGCGATGTCGCGGTTGGGCTGGACGCTTCCCGCCGCGGCGATTTTCGGAGTGGGATTGACCTTGTCGCTGGGGTTCGGTGCTTTCAAGCGGCGGCCCTAACGGCCGACCGACCACGGTCAGCGGCCCTCGTACAACCGGTCACCGAGCCAATCCGCGAGTTGCGGGATGGCCTTGATCTTCTGCGCGGTCTCGTCGACGTTGTAGGGAATTCGGATGAACTGCGCGTGGGTGCCGTGGAGGATGACGTAAGAGGCACGCGGATCAAAGTCGCGGGGCTGGCCCACGGAACCGACGTTGATGACGACCTTTTCGCCTTCCTGGAAGGTGAACTTGCTATCGCCCAGTTCGGTGGGGGGATAGAAATCAGGTTCATCGGTGAAAACACCGGGCACGTGTGTGTGACCCACGATGCAGACCCGTTGGACGCGGTCGAAAATGCTCTCCAGCTTGTCGGCGGCGTTCACGGCATCATCGGGGAAGATGTACTCGTTGATCGGTCGGCGGGGTGAGCCGTGCACGGCCAGCAGGGGCATCACAGCGGCGCCAGGCTCCGGTGCCGGATTGGCGGCGGGCTCGGGGCCGTCTGGACCGAACTTTTCGACGACGCGGACCCGGAGGCGGTTGAGGAACTCGTACCGGGCGGCACGCTTCTTTTCGTCGGGCTCGCGGTCGAACTGCTCACGGGTCCAGAACGCGGCGGACTCGGCGCCGGGGTTGAAGTTCGTGGGCTCGTACAGCACACCATAGTCGTGGTTTCCCATAAGGGTCCAGACGCAACGCTCACGCACCAGATCGACGCACTCGAGTGGGTCGGGGCCGTAGCCGACGGTGTCTCCCAGGCACACGATGCGTGTGATCTTCCTGGCGTCGATGTCGGCGAGCACGGCCCGGAGCGCCGAGGCGTTGGCGTGGATGTCGCTGATGACTGCGGTTGGCACGAGAGTGTCTTTCTGACAATGGCGTGGATGTGGGGGCGGTAGACCGCACGGCCCGGGGATTCTATCGCAAGTCTACGGGGGCGCGTCGGCGGGGAGCAACGGAGGTAAACAGCCCATTGGGAGGTTGGCAACCGCCACTCTGACAGTCAATGCGTTTTTGGAGGCGGTTCGTGACACCGAATCGTGTTGAATTCGGAGAAAAACCGCTCGCGGACGCGTTCCGGGGGCGTTCTGACGGTTCCGGCCGGTTGGCACTATGATCGCAGGGTCGACTAGCCGATAAGACGGGGGAGCACCAATAGGAGCCGACGAGTATGGCAGCAGCAGGCGTAGTTTACCAGCGTACCCGTGAAATGACGATCGACGAGTTGCTCCTCGAGAACCGCATCGTGTTCTTGATCGGAGAGATCAACCAGTCTTCGGCTGCACGTGTGATGATGCAGATGCTGTATCTGGAAAACCAGAAACGCGGCAACGACATCTCGTTCTACATCAACTCCCCGGGCGGGGCGGTGGACGACACCCTGGCCCTCTACGACACCATGCGGTTCATGGCGTCGCCTGTGGCGACGTACTGCCTGGGCAGAGCGTACTCGGGAGCGGCACTGCTCCTGACGGCGGGAGCCAAAGGGAAGCGGTTCCTCCTGCCACACGCCAAGGTGATGATCCACCAGCCGTACGGCGGCGTCACGGGTCAGGCCGAGGACATCCGCATCCAGGCAGAGCAGATCATCAAGAGCAAGCAGGAGCTCACACGCATCATCTCTCTGCACACGGGCAAGAGCGTGGAGCAGGTCCAGGCGGACTCCGAACGCGACAAGTACTTCTCCGCGACCGAAGCGGTGGCGTACGGTCTCGCGGACGAGGTGCTGACCGAACCGCCCCGGGCGGCTGGATCGTTCATGAATCGGTGAACGAGGCCCCGTGAAAGCTCGGAGGCCCCAAGGGAACGAACGAACGCACAACTCCGGCGTCCCGCAAGCGGACGCCGCGGCGAGAACAAGAACTATGTCCGGTTACCTAGTCCCCATCGTGATCGAGAAGAGCTCCAAGGGCGAGCGCGCGTACGACATTTACTCGCGACTGCTCAAGGATCGCATCATCTTTCTGGGCGGCCCCGTCACTGACGAGATCGCGAACCTGATCGTGGCGCAGATGCTCTTCCTGGCCAACGAGGACCACAAGAACGACATCCACTTGTACGTGAACAGCCCGGGCGGCAGTGTTTCGGCCGGTTTGGCGATCCTGGACACCATGAAGTTCGTGCAGTGCGACGTGGCGACGTACATCGTCGGCCAGGCGGCGAGCATGGGCAGCGTGATCGCGTGCGCCGGGACCAAGGGCAAGCGGTACACGCTTCCCAACGCCCGCAACCTGATGCACCAACCGCTGCTGGGGGGCGTCATGGAAGGTCAGGCGACGGACCTTGAGATCGAGGCCCGCGAGATGCTACGGATCCGCGAGCGGCTCTACCAGATCTACGCCGAGCAGTCCGGCCAGACGATCGATCGCATCACCAAGGATTGCGACCGCAACAAGTGGCTCGACGACAACGAGATGCTCGAGTACGGGCTCGTCGACCAGGTGCTCAGAAAGATGCCCGCGATGAAGACCGTGCGGACCTCCGAAGAAGATTGAGCCTCCGCGGGACGATCCGGCCAACGCTGTCGATGGCGATGGCCATGGCGAGGCCATATCGTTGCCCGCCTATGAACGACACTCGAAACAGCAGTACCGCCCCGCGCCGCATCCTTGCCGCAGCGGGGCTGTTTCTTTGTCTGTGCGAAGGCGGCTGCCGCATCGGGGGCTCAAGCACCGTGGAAGCGGAGAACGACCGCCTGCGCCATGAAGTGGCCGTGCTCAATGAGCGGGTGAAGGCCCTTGAAATCGAGCGGAACGAACTGGTGGCGAAGGCATCGCCGGCGACGACGGCGGAGCGTGAGGCACTCGAAGCAACGCCGCGGCTTGCGGGGATCGAAGTCGGTTCGCTTTCGGGGTATGAGCCTGTCGACCCCGCGAAGCCCGCGACCGGGGTGGTGGGGTACATCGTCACCAAGGACGGGCGTGATAGATTCGTACAGGCGGTAGGATCGCTGAAGGTTGAAGCGATCGTTCATGGGAGGGTGGTCGCTTTTGCGGAGCTGACGCCCCGGCAGGTCCGCGATGCGTACCGGTCGGGTTTCACCGGCACGCACTACGAGGTGCAAATGCCGTTGTTGGAGCCGGTGGCCCGGGGAACAGCGACCATGCTGGTGAAGGCGGAATTCCGCGATGCCGCGACTGGCCGTGTGTATTCCGCGGAGCATGAAGTCCGCGGTCCCAAGCCCTGAGTCGAGAAGTCAATACAGAGCGCGAACACGGATCGTCTCGGGCATGGCCTTGATCTGGCGGATGAGTTCGGGCACGCCCACGGGGTCAACGTCGAGCACCACGTAACCGACGTCTTCGTATGTTCGCAGGTACTCGGCCCAGATGTTGGCGCCCATTCCGGCGACGGCGTTGTGCAAGGCGCTCAGCACGCCCGGCACGTTGCGGTGGAAGTGCAATATGCGGTGGCGACGCTTGGTCGGGCCTGACTCTGCGAGTTGTTCCTGGCCAGGCAGTTCAACCTCGGGCACGTTGACGGCGCCGGTGGTGGTGCCGACGTTGACGAACTTAAGCATCTTTCCGGCGACGTCCTCGGCGATCGCCTGCTGGGCTTCTTCGGTGCTGCCGCCGACATGAGGCGTGAGGATCACATTGGGCAGGCCCCGCAGTTCGCTCTCGAAGCGTTCTTCCTTGGAGGCGGGCTCGTGGGGGAAGACATCGAGGGCCGCGCCGCCGATGTGACCCGTGCGGATGGAGTCGGCGAGGGCGGGGATATCCACGACGCTGCCGCGGGCGTTGTTGATCAGGAACGCGCCCTGCTTCATGCGGCGGAGCTGAGCAGCGCCGATCATGTTTTTGGTGGATTGGGTCGCGGGTACGTGCAGGGTGATGACGTCGGCCTCCTTGAGCAAGGTCGCAAGGTCCTTCACCTGGCGGGCGTTGCCGAGCGCGAGCTTGGGCAGGATGTCGTGGAAGATCACTCGCATGCCCATCGACTCGGCGAGCACCGACACCTGCGAGCCGATGTGGCCGTAACCGACGATGCCGATGGTGCGGCCGCGGACTTCGTGGGCGCCCGCGGCGGATTTGTCCCAACCGCCGGCGTGCATCCTCACCGATTGGTCGACGAGCCGGCGGTAGAGGGCTACGACCTCAGCGACGGTGAGTTCCGCGACGCTGCGCGTGTTGGAGAACGGGGAGTTGAAGACAGCGATGCCCTTGCGGCGAGCGTGGACCACGTCGACCTGGTTCGTGCCGATGCAGAAGCAGCCCACGGTGAGCAGTCGTTCGGCCGCGTCCTGCACGTCCGCGGGCAGATCGGTCTTAGAGCGGATTCCGACGATGTGCGCATCCCTGATGAGCTTGAGCAACTTGGGACGGTCTGGCGAGCCGCTGACAGTCTCGACCTGGAAGCCCTCGTCGCGCAGGATCGAGGCGCCGACGGGGTGAACTCCCTCGAGCAGGACGGCCTTTATCCGGTCTTTGGGGAACGTTGTCTTCGGGCGTGGGTGCATGTTCGGGTCAGTGGTTTGGCAGGCCGTTGTTCGCGGGCCACTTGATGGGATCGGCTACTTCGGTCTGCCGCTGGATCGTCTTTTTCGGCGTCGGGTCGATCGTGAGGGTTCCCGAGAGGATCATCCCCCCCAACAAGGCGCACAGGGCCAACCGGTACCAACCGAACGGAGTCAGGCCGCGGCGGGTCAGGAAGGAGACGAGCCACTTGACAGCGAGGGCCGCCGAGACGGCAGCGACCACGATGCCGACGGCGCACGCGGCGTATCCGAGCGTCTCGAACATGTTTGGAACATGGTCTTTGTGGCTCTTGTAGAGGTTCTTGCCGAGCTTGTAGATGGTCGCGGCAACGAGGGTGGGCAGGCCCAGGAGGAAACTGAACTCTGCGGCCTGGCGGGGCTTGAGGCCAGCGAAGATGCCGCCGGTGATTGTCATCATGGAACGGCTGGTGCCGGGCCAGAGGGCGAAACACTGCAGGAACCCGATCATGAGCGCCTGCTTGGGGGTGATGTCGTCGATGCCCGGGCCTTGCACGGGCTGGGGGTAGCGACCGATGCGTCCTTGGGCCTTGAGGTCCATGATGATCATGTACACCGCACCGGCGGCGAGGGCGAACAGAACGGGTCCCTCCTGGAACAGGTGAGCGTTGATCGTGTCCCCCAAGAGCAGGCCGATGACTGCGGAGGGGAGGAACGCGATGAACAAGTTGAAGAGCAGTTTGAGACCGGCCTCGCTCCGGCCGACGCATCCCTTGAGCATCTGAACGATTCGGGGCCAGTACAGCCCGATCACGGCGGCGATCGCGCCGCTCTGGATGACGATGCAGAAGTCGTCCACGGCCTGCTTCTGCTGGTCCGTGTGGTTGAGCTTCATGAACTGGGACGCGAGGATCAGGTGGCCGGTGGAACTGATGGGGAGGTATTCGGTGATTCCCTCGACCAATCCAAGGACCACGGCCTGCCACAGTTGAAGCTGAGTAGGATCGCCTGTCAAGATAATGCTCCGGTCGTGCGAGTGAGAGTGAGGCCGCAAAAGTAGCCGCGGCGCGGGGCGGCCGGCGTGTCAGGCTTTCGCGGCCGGACTTTCATGTGTATCGGCTGTTGAGACGCGGCCGGGCACAGCGGGAACGGCCGGGGCAGCGATCTGCTGCGAGTTGGGCATAAGCACTCCGCCGGTGATGATGTACCGGAGGGCCTCGTCGATGCTGATGGGCAGATCGATCACCGCGTCCGCCCGGACGGTGAGCGTGAAGCCGGTGAATGGGGTGGGGGTGTTGGGGATGAAGACGGTGATGGCATCGCCGTCAAGGATCTCTCCCGCGGTCTTGAGTCCGCCCGCGGTGACGAAGCCCATGACCCAAGAGCCCGGGCGGGGGCATTCCACCAGCACCACGCGGCTGAAGGCCATGGTCTTTTCACCCAGTACCAGTTCGACCAACTGCTTGACGTACGGATAGACCTGTTTAAAACCGGGCACCTTGGAGATGACCCGCTCCAGGTACGCGTACACGCGCCGGCCCAGGAAACCTCCCACGAGCGTGCCCGCGAGGTAGATGAGCGCGATGCCAACGAGCAATCCGGTGGCCTGCAGGTACCACTTGGCACGCCACGTTCGCTCAAGGCCGGCCTGACGGATCTCGCTGAGCGCAGCCTCGGTAGAGAGCACCCCGCTCTTGCTGGCGTTGCTGGCTTTGAACTGCTCGACTTCGGCGGGAGAGACGGTGTACCAACTCGGCAGTTTGGCCGCGGGGACCATGATGGGCGTGAGCCTGATGATGCCCGCCCGAAGGCCGCTGTTGATCGGTTCGGCGACGTTATTGAAGACGAAGACGAAGGCGTACCAGAGGATCCAGAGCGTCAGGATGCTGGGCAGCAGCACGGCCAGTCCGCGGAGCGTGACGTGGCGGAAGCCGCCAGCACGAGGAGGGGGACTGGGAGGCGAGGTGGGGGTGGGGGCCGGATCGGGCATGGTGGTCTGTCGGGCGTGGTTTGGAATCAGCCGGAGGGGAGTTTCACAACTCGGGTCCGTGACTTCCAAAATGCAAATCGGCGTCCGTTCGGGACGCCGCGGCAGGTCCGGTTGGGGGCCGGATCATCCAAGTTTGTCCGCCCTTGGCGCTGACCGCCTCGACGGTTTCTGACAATGGGCCTGATTGGAGTCGAACCAACGACCTCACCCTTATCAGGGGTGCGCTCTAGCCAACTGAGCTACAAGCCCGTGAACGCCAAAGTATACCCGCGTCCCGCCCGCAAGGCGACGAAAACGGCCAATAGCGGGTTGCGAATCCGTTCGGCGACACGCCGGCCGGATCAAAAAAAGAAGCCCCCGGGTGGTGGGTACCCGGGGGCCTGGGAGGTGCAGGGTCAAGGGCCGAAAAATCCGGCCAGCGGGGGTGGGCCGCCATGCTTGATCCCTGCGTGTGGTGGCTCTGCGTGTGGTGAAGAAGGCTGAAGGCGGCGGGCGCCGCGGGTCGCTCGGAATCGTGCCGCGTCTGGGTGCCTCCGTGGCTGGAGAGCACGGCGTGGCCGTGCCGTGCTCCGTTTTTTTGCCCGTCCGGCGGCGTCACCGCGGGTGGCCGCGCGGACGGTCGCCTATGGCATCCAGACTCGGCCGAGCGTTGGGCCGGCGTCGGTCCTCGATCAACCGCCCCGCCGAGCTTCCTACTTCTCGGCGGCTTTGTCCACCGAGCGGTCGCGGGTGCACCGCGTGCCGTTCAACCTTCTTCACCGGGTGCAGAAGCCCGAGTTTCGTGTGCTGCTGTTCGATCTCCTGTGGAGTGAGCGTGGATCAGTTCCGATTGACGTGAAAGTGGCTTGGTGAAAGTGCTTTAGCTGCAGCCCATGCTGTTTCCGCAGTTGACGCACTTGTAGCAGGTGCCGCTGCGGACCGTGATGGTGCCGCAGACATCGCAGGCGGGGGCGTCGGTCTGGAGTTCGGCCACGGCGGCGTTCAGGGCTCCTCCCGAGGTCGTCCGCTTGGACTCGACGACGACGGCAACCGCCATGGTCGTGGAGACGCGTGACTCGACGGGCTCGACCGCGGGGGTCATGCGGTTCACAGGGACCGACGGAGCCGTCAGACGGTCGGCGGTCTTCCACGACTGCATGTGGTCTTCGTTGTGGCCTCCCCGGTTGGGCGCGTGCTGCTCGCGATATCCGGGGATGAACTGCATGCCCATCCAGCGGAAGATGTAATCCACCAGGCTCTTGGCGATGGGGATGTCGGAGTTCTCCGTGATGCCGGCGGGCTCGAAGCGCTGGTGACTGAACTTGCTCACCAGGCTGCTGATCGGCACGCCGTATTGGAGCGCGACGCTGGTGGCCGTGCCCAACGAATCCATCAGCCCGCCGATCGTCGAGCCTTCCTTGCTCATCGTGATGAAGAGCTCGCCGGGCTGCCCGTCGTCGTAGAGGCCGACCGTGAGGTAGCCCTCGTGACCGGCCACGTTGAACTTGTGCGTCACAGAGCGACGGGTGTCCGCGAGGCGGCGGCGATTGGCGCGGGGCGGGGCGGTGTGGATGCCTTCTTCAACTCCGTTCGTCGCCGCCGCAGCCGACGCGAGAACAGAAGCCGCCGGGGTAGGGTCCGCCGCGGCCGGGGGAGGGGGGAGGGCCGCTTCCTCCTTCCCCGCTTCCTTCTTAGCTTCGTCGGAAGTGGCGGAGAGAGGCTGGCTGAGCTTGCACCCGTCGCGGTACAGCGCGTTGGCCTTGAGGCCTAGTTCCCACGAGAGGCGGTAGCAGTCCATGATGTCCCGGACGGTCGCTTCATTGGGGAGGTTGATGGTTTTGGAGATCGCGCCGCTGATGAACGGCTGGGCCGCGGCCATCATGTGGATGTGGCCTTCGGCCGCGATGAATCGCTTGCCCAGACGGCCGCACTTGTTGGCGCAGTCGAAGACGGGCAGGTGCTCGGCCTTGATGTGCGGAGCGCCCTCGATGGTGGCGGCGCCGCAGATCAGCAGATTGAGCGCGTCCGTGTCGGCCGCGGCCAGACCGAGATGACGCAGCAGATTGAAAGAAGAATCGGCCTTGGCCGCGGCGGGGTCAGCCCCGCAGGCTTTGAGCGTTTCATCACTGAGGGCCCACGCCGCGAAGGCGAAGGAGAGTTCGAAGACGCCCGGGAGGCCTTCGGTGATCTTGGCGAGATCGGGCTTGGTGACGCCCTTGGACGCCAGCCACTGCGCCAAAGTGTCGCCTCGCTTCGCGCCCGAAGCGCCGGCGGGGGCGGGCACTTCCAGACTCAGTTCGCCCAGGATGTGGGCCATGATGTCCTTGATCTGGGGATCGGAGTATCCCAAGGCTTTCAGTGCGGGACGCACGGACTCGTTGGCGATCTTGAAGTAACCGCCGCCGGCGAGCTTCTTGAACTTCACGAGGGCGAAATCGGGCTCGACGCCGGTGGTGTCGCAATCCATGAGCAGGCCGATGGTGCCGGTGGGGGCGATCACGGTCGTCTGGGCGTTGCGGAAGCCGAACTTCTGGCCCAGTTCGAGCGCATCGTCCCACGCCTTGACGGCGCGGCCGAGCAGCGCGTTGGCGTTGGCGATGCGGATCTTGCCGGACTTCACCACGCCGTGGTCGATCGGCACGGGGCGAATGCGAAGGTTCTCGTACTCGGCGCTATCGCGGGCCACACCGTGGGCGGCGCGGCGGTGGTTGCGGATGACGCGGAGCATGTTCTCTTTGTCGGCCGCGTAACCGGGGAAGGCGCCCAACTGCTCGGCCATCGCCGCGGAGGTGCGGTAGGAGCGGCCGGTCAGGATGGCGGTGAGGCAAGCGCACACAGCGCGTGCTTCGCTGCTGTCGTAGGCGATACCGGCCTGCATGAGCATGGCGCCCAGGTTGGCGTAGCCCAGCCCCAGAGTGCGGTACTTGTAGGAAAGTTCTGCGATCTCGCGGCTGGGGAAAGCCGCCATCAGCACGCTGATCTCGAGAACGATCGTCCAGAGGTCGATGGCGTGCTCGTACGCGCCCACATCAAACATGCGGGTGGAAGAGTCGTAGAACTTCAGGACATTCAGCGATGCCAGATTACACGCCGTGTTGTCCAGGAACATGTACTCCGAGCAGGGGTTGCTGGCGTTAATGCGGCCGCCGCTGGGGCACGTGTGCCACGCGTTGATGGTGGTGTCGTACTGCACGCCCGGATCGGCGCACCGCCACGCGGCGTAGCCGATGCGGTTCCACAGATCCTTGGCTTGGAAGGTACGGGAGGTCTTGCGGCCGACGCGGCCGTGGGTGACCCACTCCGCGTTCTTGTCGAGCGCGTCAAAGAACGCGTCGGGCACGCGGACGGAGTTGTTGGAGTTCTGACCGCTGACCGTCTGATAGGCCTCGCCGTTGAAGTCGTAATCGAGCTTGAGGTCCAGGTCGTCGCACTGCTCGGCGATCTTGGAGTCGTGCTTCTTGAGGAGCTTGAGCCCCTCGACCATGGCCTGCACCTTGATTTCTTCGCGGACCTTCCAGTTGATGAAGTCCTCGATGTCGGGGTGGTCCATGTCGAGGCAGACCATCTTGGCGGCGCGGCGGGTGGTGCCGCCGCTCTTAATCGCGCTCGCGGCGCGGTCGCCGATCTTGAGCCATGACATCAGGCCGCTGCTGCGGCCGCCGCCTGAGAGCTTCTCGCCCTCGCCTCGGAGGCTGCTGAAGTTGGTGCCGGTGCCGCTACCGTACTTGAAGAGGCGGGCCTCTCGGACCCACAGGTCCATGATGCCGCCCTCGTTGACGAGGTCATCGGTGACGCTCTGGATAAAGCAGGCGTGGGGCTGCGGGTGGGTGTAGGCGTCGTGGGCGAGCTCGGCCTCGCCGCTCTTGGGATCAACCACCCAGTGGCCCTGCGCGGGGCCGGTGATGCCATAGGCAAAGTTGAGGCCCGTGTTGAACCACTGCGGGCTGTTGGGGGCGCACATCTGGTGCACCATCATGTACGCCAGTTCGTCGTAGAACGCGACGGCGTCGGCGGAGGTGTCGAAGTAGCCGTGCTTCTCGCCCCAGAGTCGCCAGCAGCCGGCGAGGCGGTGGATCACCTGGCGGGCGGAGGTTTCCGGGCCCGAAGTGCCGTCGGGCTTGGGCACACCGGCCTTGCGGAAGTACTTGCTCACCATGATGTCGGTGGCGAGCTGCGACCAGGTCTCGGGGACTTCGGCGTCGTTCATTTCGAAAACGACCGAGCCGTCGGGATTGGTGATGCGCGAGGATCGCTTCACCCACTTCACGGAAGCGAAGGGGTCCGAACCAGCCTGAGTGAACTTTCGCTGAATCTTCATGCCGCGTGCCCGTCCAAATTGAGACCCCGGGGGGGTCGGAACTACTTTCCTGGTTCATTCGCCGTCAGAGGCGAGCCAATCCGCAATGCCACGGGCGCATCGGAGCGAACGCTCCGAGTGCGGCGAGGCGTTCAGTCAACCTTCGGCAACGTCAAACCGACTTGATCCTGGTATTTGCCGCCCTTGTCCGCGTACGACTTCTCACACACTTCGTCGGCCTTCAAGAACACCAACTGGGCGACACCTTCGTTCGCGTAGACCCGGGCGGGCAGCGGCGTGGTGTTGCTGATCTCCAGCGTGACCTTGCCGCGCCATTCGGGCTCGAGGGGGGTCACGTTGACGATCAGCCCGCAGCGGGCGTACGTGCTCTTGCCCACGCAAATCGCCAGCACGTCCCGGGGGACTTCCAGATACTCAACCGTTTCGCACAGCGCGAAAGAGTTGGGAGGGATGATCACATACTGCTTGTCGGCGGGCTTGTGAGCGACATCGACCTCGACCATCATGTCGTCGCTGAAGGCCTTGGGATCGACCACGGCGATGTCGCCGCTGCGGGGCGAAGGGGTGAAGATCTTGAACCGCGTCCCGACTCGCACGTCGTAGCCGTAACTGGAGACACCGTAGGAAATGCGTCCGTGGCGTTTGACCGCGTCCTCGAAGGGCTCGATTCGCACGTGCCGACGGATCTGTTTGTCGCTCAAAACGCCCACGCGGCCTGCCCTTCACCACACAAAGCCTAATACACCCAACCCTATTAAAACACAGACAAGCATACCACCCAAAAACCAGACGGAGCGGCGATTTGACACACACCAGACGCCGCGAGCGATTTCATTATCGTGTCCGGGACGTACAGCATACCACAATCTATCGTGGGTTCAAGACGAGTATCTACAAAATAGTGGGTACTTTCTGTGAACTAGCTGTCGATTGCGCGCAAGCCATTGTGTGGCAAGGGGTTGTAGATGGCTGCGGAAGCTGTCGGGTGTCCACCTCAGCTTGAATGGGTGGGGGAGTACCGGTCCTCAACAACGCCGCTCCTCGCTCCATTTACTCGTATTGCGTTTGGTATCCTACGACCCGCATGATCGAGGACGCGTCCAAGGCAACGGGGATGGAATTCCAGGCTCCAACAGCGTCTCAATAACTGGGCTAGGGGCCAGCCTGTCGGTATCGAGCTCACTGCCCTCTCCGCGATGCAGGAATGCACGCACGAGGAACCCGAACACCGGGGCGATCATGGGTGGTGCCACCAAGGACTACGCTCGCACGTACATACAGCACGCGCTGAAAGAGATCGCAGAAAACGGAGCCGAACTGAATGACCATGATCCGAGCCACACGCCTCGTTCTTGTTGCAGCCAGCACGATTCTGGCGATGCTGTGGGGCTGTTCCGATCCGCCGGCGCCCAAGTCGGTGAACGTGACGCCGGCGAGGGACGTTCCGCCGCTGCTGCGAGGAACGGTGGGATCGGAAGTGACGTTTCTGGGCATCGAGCCCGTGCTTGTGTCGGGGTACGGCCTGGTCGTAGGTCTGAGCGGCACGGGCGGCGATGTGCTGCCAGACAACATCGCGGCCACGATGGAACGCGAGATGGGGCTCATGGGCATCGGCAAGGCTGGCGAGTACGCCGGCACCCCGCTCAACGGCAAGACTCCCCGCCAGTTGCTGCGAGATCCAAACGTTGCGGTGGTGCTGGTGCAGGCGGCGATCCCGCCGGGCTCGCCGCAAGGGGCGAGGTTCGACATCTATGTCCGAGCGATCAACGCGAGCAACCTGGAGGGCGGGACGCTCTGGACGACCGATCTGCGCATCGGCGATGCCAACGCTTTCGGCCAAGTGCAGGCCCGGGCGATCGCCAAGGCCCGCGGCCCGATCTTCATCAATCCGTTTGCCGACCCGGGCAAGGAAGACAACGGAATCACCAAGACGTCTGGACGCGTGCTCGACGGGGGATACGTCACCAATCCGCTGGAAATTGAGTTGGTGCTCAATGCAGGCAGTTTCCAGCGAGTGCGCTCGATGGTGTCGGCGATCAACAGCAGGTTCCCTGAGGGCCCCGGCGACCCGGGGCCTACGTCTCGCGCACGCCAAGGGCCCGACGTGCAGAGCGGCGCGGGCGGCAGCCTGGTATTGCGGGTCCCGGCGAGGTATCGACGCACGGCGGCGGAGTTCCTGCAACTCGTTCGGCATGTGCAGATCGATCAGTCCGCGCCGGAGCAGTACGCGCGTCGGTATGTCGAGGGGGTCAAGGCCGAGCCGTTCATGGCGGATGATACCGCCTGGGGATTGGAAGCGCTCGGGCAGAAAGCCGTTCCGTTCGCTCGCGAGTTGTACGAGTATGGCGAGTTGGCCCCGCGCATGGCGGGCCTGCGAGCGGGCTCCAGGCTGAATGATCCGCGAGCGGCAGGGCCGCTTAAGGAACTGGCCAAGTCCGGCGACGGTGTCGTCCGGACCAAGGCGATCGAACTGCTCGGAGAGATCGAAGCCGGGCCCACGGTGGATGAGGCGCTGCAGGAACTGCTCCGGAGCCCGGAGTTGATCGTGCGGGTCGCGGCGTACGAGGCGCTGGTGAAAAGATCGGAGCGGGTGCAGTACCTGCGTTTGGCGAGGGCTCAGCGTGAGAACCCCGACCCGAACGGGCCGCGGTTCTCGCCGACGGCACTGGAGATGCTGGCATCGTCTACGTTCTCGGGAGCTTCGATGCAGGGGATCGAGAGGCGGCTGGTGGAGGACAAGTTCCTCCTCGACGTGGTTCCGTTCGGCGATCCGCTGATCTACATCACGCAGCAGGGGCGGCCGCGGATTGTGCTGTTCGGCGTGAACCCGACGCTTGCAAGGCCGGCGGTGGTTTCGGCGTGGGAGGATCGGTTGATGATCGTGACCGAGGCGGGTGACGATGAAGTGCGTCTGTACTACCGCCCGCTCAACGCGGACAAGCCGATCACGATGCACGGCAAGGGCAAAGCCCGCTTGTCGGAACTCGTCACCTTTCTCGCCCGCAAAGGCGAGCAGGATGCGCCTCGCGTGGGCCTGAGCCTGTCGTATTCCGAGGTGGTGGGGGTGCTTTACGCTGCGTTCAAGGAGGGCGCCACGGAGGCGTTGTTCACGACCGAGACCGACCGACTCAAGGCCCAGTTGCTCGCCGCGACTTCTGTGGCGGTGCCGGACCGGCCCGAAACTGAAGCCGATCGAGAACTGGTGCCTCTGAAGCGGCCGGCGGTCATGCAGCCGCAAACGACCCCCAAACCCGATTCGCCGGGCAAGCCGGAAATCGTGCCGATCCTGCCGCCGACAGACAAAAAGGATCCCAAGTAGGGCTCAAACGACACCTTTTCCACGGCTTTTCACCCTCTTGAAGCATGGAGATGTGGGCGTTTTGTGTACTTTTTCGATTTGTTTGGGAAATGTAACGCGCCTGTGGGGGGTAACCACGATATCTTGTATCAGCCCGCGTCGTGATCCCATTTGCTGGGATCGGCCAGGAAGGCAACGCGGTTTGTACTTGACACGGAGGTTGCCCCGTCCATGCGCCTTGCCAAGCTGACCGTCAGCGGTTTCAAGAGTTTCGCCGACACCACCGAGTTCACCTTTGACCACCCGATCACGGGTGTGGTTGGTCCGAACGGGTGCGGCAAGTCGAACATTGTCGACGCAATCAAGTGGGTGTTGGGTGAACGCTCCAGCAAGAGTCTGCGCGGCACCGAGATGCTCGATGTGATCTTCGCCGGCTCCGCGGGACGCAAGCCCGGCGGCATGGCGAGCGTGACGCTCACGTTCGAGAATCCGATCAAGCAGCAGCCGGCTCTCGCGCTGGTCGAGGCGGCCGAAGCACAGAGCGCCGCGACGCCCACGCACGAAGAACACTCGCCCGACGCTGAGCCTTCGGTGCTGGATCGCTCGGTGAGAGGGAAGCGATCGCTGCCGATCGACACGGATTACGTGGAGGTGGAGCGGCGTTTGTACCGCGATGGCGAGAGCGCCTACCTGGTCAACGGAAAGAAGGCACGCCTCAAGGACATCCGAGAGTTGTTCCTGGATACCGGCGTCGGCGCGGACGCGTACTCGATCATCGAACAGGGCAAAGTCGATGCGATGCTCCTCGCGAGCCCGCAGGAGCGACGGACGATCTTCGAGGAAGCCGCGGGCATCGCGAAATACAAGCAACGCCGTGTGGAAGCGCAGCGCAAACTGGACCGCTCGCAGGCCAATCTCAAGGGTGTTCGCGAAGAACTGGATTCCACCGAGCGGCGTCTTAGGCTGGTTCGAGGGCAGGCGGCCAAGGCCCGCAAGTTCAAGGAACTGGACGGCGAGCTTCGCGCTTGGCGGCTGGCGCTAGCGTTCGAGCAGTACGACGAACTTGAGCAGCGCATCGTGCAGTTGGTGTCGCGGCACTCGGAGTTGGGAAGCCAGCGAGAGGCCGCGTCGGCGTCGCTCGCCGAGGCGGAAACTGCGAAGCAGGCGGCGGAACTCACTCGGCACGAGGCGATGTCGAAGCACAAATCCCTGGAACAAGAACGGCTCGCGGCGGGCCACTCAGAGCAGCAAGCCTCGCAGCGGCGGGGGATGCTGGAGCGGGCGGTGGTGGAAGCAGAGCGGCAGTCCGCGACGGACCGCGATCGGCTGGCTGGGATGGAGCAGCGTCGGCGGGAGACCGAACAGGCGATCGAGCAGCACCGAGAGACCGCGGCTTCCCTGGCGGAGAAACTCGCGGAGGCAGAGCGGCGACTGAGCAGCGCGGGTGATGCCCGTGCCAAGGCGCTGGAGGAACTGAACGACCACCGGCAGGGCCTGGCGCAGAAGCAGGCGGCGGTGGGCCGGATCGAGCGAGAACGAGCCGGTCTGGTCGCTTCGATCGCGGCCGACGGCACGCGTGCCGACGGCGTGCGCGAGCAGATCGATCGGTTAGTGCAGAAGGCCGGCCGCAACGCGGACGAAGACCGCGCCGTCCGAGAGCACGCGTCGCAGGTGGAGGCCACACTCGCCTCGGCGCACGCACGGGTTACGGAACTGGAGACACTGCTCGCCGAGCAAGAGCAAGGCGTCGGCCGATTGAGCGCCGATCGCCGCCAGCGGGCTGAAAAGGTCACGTCCCTGGATCAGGAACTGGTTCGCGTGGAGAGCCGGCGGGCCACGCTGGACGAGATGGTGCAGACGCGTGCGGGGTTCGCGGAATCGGTGCGGAGCGTGCTGGCGGATCGCGACGCGGGCAAGGGCTTCACCGGAGTCAAGGCTCCGTTGGCCGACCTGATCGAAACTCGGGCGGATGTCGATACCGACGGGGCCGCGGCGGTGGAACTGGCTCTCGGGCCGGACCTGCAGGGGCTGGTGGTTGAAACCGCTTCGGCGCTGCCGAGCGCCGAGGAACTCGCGTCGATCAAGGGGAGAGTGTCGTTCCTTCCGACCGCCGGCGTGTCAACGGCGCGGAACGGGCCCGTGCCATCGATCAACGATGCTCTCTCGGGTGTGGGCCTCGACGATTCCCGCGGCCGGGTGGTTAGCGTTCGTTCGCTCGTACGGCCCCGGGGCCAACTGACGGACGACCCGGCGATTCATGACTTGCTGGACCGGTTGCTGGGACGCACGTTCCTTGTTTCAAACATCGAAGCCGCATTGATGCTCGCGGCGGGGCCGCTGTCCGGGCACGGCGCGAGGTTTATCACTCGCACGGGGGCGATCCTGGACGCCGAGGGGCGGGTTCACGCGGGCAGCGGCGCGGGAGATGAGTCCGCGGGTATTCTGCGGCGGCGGAGCGAGCTCGAATCCTTACAGGCGACGGCGGCGCAGCTTTCCGCGGCACTGGAGGCCGAGCGTGCTCAGTTGCGTGACGTGGATGCGGAGGCGGGCTCGCTGAGTGCCGCGGCGAGCCGCACGCGCACTGAGTTGGCCCAGCAGCAGCGTGCGGTGCTGACGGAGCAGAATCGGTTGGACCGGCTCAGGGCCGAGGGCGCTCGGTTCGAACGCGAGCGTGCCAGCCTCGAGCAGGAGATGAACCAGCTCAAGCAACGGCTCGCGAAGATCGATGAGGATCGCGCCCGACTGACAGAACGGGCCGAGAGCCTGGGGCGGTTGCTTCAGGACGAGGCGGGCGCGGTGCAAACGCTCGAGGAGGCGGTCAGAGGTTCGCAAACTCGCGCCGACTCGGCTTCCGAGCAGTTGACTGCCGCGAAGGTGGAGGTGAGCACGCTGTCGGAGCAGTCTTCTTCGGTAAAGCGCGAGTTGAGCCGGCTGGAGATGTCCAGGGACGATCTCACGAGGCAGTCGCGCGATCTGGACACGCAGGTGCAGCGGCTGACATTGAGGGTTGTGGAGCACCAGCAGGCGATCGAAGAGGCCGTGACGCAGATCGCCGCGGCGCAGGCGGAGGCGATCCGGCTGACGGCGGAATCGCAGGCGGCGTCAGAAGAGGCGGACAAGGCCGATCAACAGGTGCGGACGCTGGGCGAGCAGGTTGCCGCCGCGCGGTTGTCGTACTCCAGCATCGAGCGTGAATGGCACTCGCTGGAACTTTCGAAGCGCGAGCTGGAAGTGAAGCGAGAGGCGACCGAGGAACGGACGCGCGAGGAACTGGGTGTGGACGTGCAGGGCGAGTACGCCGAGTACCGCGAGATGATGTCGGCCGGGGACGTGAGCCGGATCGACACCTCCGAGGCGGCCCTGCGGATCGACACGCTCCGCGACAGTGTCCGCAAGCTGGGCAGCGTGAATCTCGAGTCGATCGAGGAAGAGACCACGCTGGAGCAGCAGAACGAAGAACTGATCAAGCAGGTCGCGGACATCGATGCGGCGTGCGGCCAGTTGGCGGACCTCATCAAGACGCTCAACGACGTGAGCCGAACGCTGTTCGGGGAAGCGTTCGCGAAGATCCAGGAGAACTTCGGCGGCGAGAACGGCATGTTCCGCAAGCTGTTCAACGGCGGCAAGGCCGAGGTGCGGCTCATGCCGCTGATGAAGGAAGTCGAGGACGCGGACGGCACCATCCGCAAGGTGGAGACCGACGAGATCGACTTGCTCGAGAGCGGCGTGGAAGTCATCGCCAAGCCGCCGGGGAAGGAGCCGCGGAGCATCAGCCAGTTGTCTGGCGGCGAGAAGACGCTCACGGCGGTGGCGCTGCTTATGAGCATTTTCCGCAGCAAGCCCAGTTGCTTCTGCATCCTGGACGAAGTGGACGCCGCCCTCGACGAGGGCAACGTCGGCCGCTTCAATGCTGTGGTCCGCGACTACACCGACCGTTCGAGTTTCATCATTATCACTCACAACAAGCGGACGATGCAGGGCGCGGACCGCTTGTACGGCATCACGCAGCAGGAACGCGGCGTCAGCACGCGTGTGGCCGTGAAGTTCGACCAGGTGGGCAAGGACGGAGAGATCAAGCAGGAGCACGTTTCACGCATCTCTGAGCCCCTGCCCGTGGAGTCCGAGCAGCCTGTATCGAGGATCGCGGCGGTGGTGGAGCCACCGCCAAAGCGCGCTCGCAAGAGCCCGCTGAGAGCCGTGAAGGCCGACGCGGGGACACTGCGGTCGGCGTTGGACGCGATGCGGGAGTTGTCAGAGTCTCCCGCGGCCGAGGACGAGGCGAAGGTCAACTGACGTCCGGCGTCACTTGTTCGATTCGGGCTTGACCATATCGGGGCGAGGAGCGATGGCTTCCGCACCAGCGATGTACTGCTTGACCAGCGCCGACGCCGCGGCGTCGCACCCCTTGGCCGCCTCGGAACCACCCTTGTTGCAGACGATCAGCACGGCCATGTTCTTGGCCGGGGCGACCCAGGCAACGCTGTACCAGAGCGTGTTGCTGCCGCTGTGCGTGAATGTGGTGCCTCCAGCCCAAGGTCGCTGAGTGAACGACCATCCCCAGCCGTATGTCGCGTCCGGGCTGCCGGCGGGGTGGTGCATCGCACGGATTGTCTCCGGCTTGAGCAGTTTGGAGTCGCCCCGCTCGCCGGCGAGGTGCAGGGAGATGTACCTGCCCCAGTCCGGGAGGGACATGTGCACCGTGCCGCCGGGTCCGATGGCGGCGGGGTTGTCTCCGGCGTGGTGAGGGCCGGGCTCGACGGGCTTGTCGTCGGCCTCGTGGCCTCGGGGTTGGTCGAAGACTCCGGGTGTGCCGGGCGCGCCGAAACCCGCAGAGGTAATGCCCAACGGCCTGAATAGGCGCTCCTGGATGAGGTCCTCCCAAGACTGACCGCTGATCTTTTCCGCCATCGCCCCGGCGATCGCGAACCCGGCGTTGGCGTACAGAAACTTGGAACCGGGGGCGTGCAACGGCGGCTTGGCGAGAAGACTCTCGACCAGGGTCCTGCGTTGTTCGGTGGGCGTGCCCGCGTGATTCCAGAGTGTGCCCCAAAGGCCGCCAGCGGACAAATCAGCGGGGACTCCGGCTCGGTGGGCGAGCAGCAGTTCGAGGGTCACGGGCTTCCACGCGTCGTCCAGTCTGGGAAGATCGGTGAAGACGTCACCGATGGTGGTGGACCAATTGAGTTGGCCGGATTCCACTAACGTCGCCAGCATGGTGGCGGTCATGGACTTCGTGCAACTGCCCAGGTGCCACAGATCGCCGAGCGTGGCCTTGTCTTCGTGGCCGTGGGCCCGAACGCCGGACACACCTTGAGCGATGATCGCGTCGCCGCGGATGACGATCGCGGCCATCGCGGGGAGATCGTGCTTGGTCAGGAGCGGTTCGAGCGTCTTGGAGATGTCGGCCGCGGCAGCGACCTGGGTGGTGTTGGGCTGTGCCCAGACAGCGGGTGCGCGAACCGTCGCCATCGCGAGCGATGCCACGATCGCACGGACGAGCAGGGAACTGTGTACTCGATCTCGCATGTGAGCCTCCGGAGTAGTCATCAGGGTGTGGCCGTGGGGTCGTCGGGCGGTAAGATCTGGCCAACCAGTTCGCTGATGTTTGTTACGCCCAACCGACGGACCCAGCGTTCGAGCCCTTCAGCGACCTTCAGCGGGCAGCGGGGGTCAGCGAACAGGCCGGTGCCGATTTCAACGGCGGTGGCGCCGGCGAGGACAAACTCAGCGGCGTCCTGCCAATGCAGCACTCCGCCGATCCCGACGATGGGTGTCGCGGTGGATTTGCAGATGCCGTGGAAGGCGTCGTGGACGAGCCGAACGGCGATCGGGTGAATGCCCGGGCCGGAGAGACCTCCACCGCCGCGGGAGAGGCGTGGCCGACGCGTCTCGACGTCGATCGCCATAGCGGGCACGGTGTTGGCGATGCAGAGGGCATCGGCGCCTGGCCGCTGGTTGGGGCCCATCGGCTGCGCGCCGGGGGGCTCGATGGCGGCTTTGGCGATCGCAACGATTCCCGGGCGGCCCATGGCTATGGGGCTGAGTTTGACGAACAATCGCGTATTGGGCAGCACGCGGCGGACATTCGACACCAAATCCGCGAGCAGTGTTTCGTCCGCGCCAAACTCACATCCGTGGTTGACGTTGGGGCAGGAGACGTTGAGCTCGACCGCGGGCATTCCCGGGACGGAGGCGAACGCCGCGGCGACCCGCACGAACCCGTCGATGCTGAACTCGGAGATCGATCCGATGATCGTGGTGGGGGCAGATCGGGCCTTGTGCGCGTAGTCACGCATGAAGGCGTCGATACCGATGTTCGCGAGGCCGATCGCGTTGAGCATGCCGTGGTCGGTGGGAATGATGCGCCAGGTCGCGTTGCCCTCACGGGCTTCGGCGGTGATGGACTTGGTCACAACTCCGCCCACGCGGCGAAGATCGAGCACATCGGCGAGTTCATCGAGCGTTCCAGCGGTTCCGGCGGCAAGCAGCACGGGGTTGCTGAGGCGGACGCCAGCGAGATTCGTGGAGAGGGGAGAGGTATGTGCGTTGCCGGGCATGCGGAAGCAACGGTACGTGACCGGGCCGGTACACACCACCGGCCTCGCAGGAACTCCTTATCGCGGCGGGTTCGGCGCGTGACGCTTCGGGCTAATTAAAATACGAAGCCGGCACGGTCTTGGCGCTGTGGTGACTTCGGTTGGGGGCGGGCTGAACCCCTTGATATTCCCATGCTCCGTCATGCTGAATGAATGCGTGTAGGACGATCGGCAGCCACCGGCCCAGCATGGTGCCCCAACCCATCGTCATCATCGTTCGCATGATCCAGGGGAGTGTGTTCATGTCGCGCTGGTGCATGATGAGTTGGGTGCCGGCTTCTTTGGCGACCAACGTCCATTCGATGCGTTGGGTTCCCTGGGGTGCGCCCCTGTTGTTCATCCCGGTCCACGACCAGACCATTTTGTATGGCGGATCGAGTTCGAGAATCTCGCACTTGACGGTCGAGCCGATCAAGGGAACGGGGTCCATGCGGAACTCGAACTTGTCGCCGACGAGCGGATGTTCAGGGAAGTTATTCGGCATGAGCCACTGGGCCAAGGCGGGGCCGCGGGTGAGTGACGCCCAAACAAGTTCTTGCGGGTGGGGGAGGAGAGTTTCCTTGACGAGCATTTTCATGGCTCGGCCTTCATGTTGGAGTTGTAGACTGAACTTCGGCGCAATGTTCCTGGCTGTTGGAGCGGGATGAGCTGGGCCTGCGATGCAAGCCCACCCAGGTTGCAATTTCACTCAATGGCTCCGGACTGATCGCGTAGAGGCGTTTGCGCCCGAACTTCCGAGAGGTTACCAGGCCGCTGCTTCGGAGCACGGCCAGATGCTGGCTGAAAGCGGACTGTCCCAAGGCCGCGAAAGTCTCGCGCAGTCGCTCGAGCATCACCATGACGGATTGCTCGCCGTCCCTCAGCACATCGAGAATCGCGCGTCGAGTAGGATCGGCAACGGCGTAGAAAACCGATGTGTCGGCGGGTACGCGGCCCATGGGACAATTATATCAGTCTTTGCTAATATGTCAAACTCGCAGTTTCGTCGGACAGATCGCGTAGATTCAACGCGCGGACCGATACCTGTTTATGGTCTCGTCCGCCCGCGCCCGGGCGTACGCTTCCACAGTTGTGTTCGTGTGTTACGCCCGTTCTTTCTGAATCGTGAGGCCGTTCCATGCGTCACCCACTCTTCTCGCCTGATTCCGGCGGTTCTTCCGGATCCATGGCCAACCCATCATCGCAAATTCGTCCCGCTGCGGCACCGTCGATCGGCGTTGCAACTCCCCCTCGGCCCATTGTGCCGCGCGAAGACGCGGCTGAACCGCCGCCGCCGAAGATCCAGGCGTTTGAGCAGAAAATGGGCGTGCGCAAGCACGAAGACACGTGGAAGCGGTCGCCCAACCTGACCGGGACGGGGGCGATTCACATGAAGAGTTTTCACTGCAAGATGAGCGATGACAGCCTGACGTACCTGGACCAACAGATCAACGAATGGCTGGACGCTCACCCCCAGTACGAGGTGAAGTTTGTCACCACGGCGGTGGGGGAATGGACGGGCAAAATCAAAGAACCGCAAATGGTGGTTCAGGTTTGGGTGTAACGCTCAAGGCTTCTTTCGCTGTGACAGAAGCCATTGCGGTAGGCCCGGCTCGGCGTATGCGGCGTCCCACGAGTTGTGGTTGGCGTCGGGGAACTCTGTGTATTTGGGGTCGGCGCCGGTCTTTTTGAGCGCGTCGATCATGTCGCGAGACTGCTGGGGCGGCACCACGTCGTCCTTGCCGCCGTGGAAGCACCAAATGGGCAGATCCTTGATCTGAGTCGCGATCGAAGCGGGATCTCCGTACCCACAGATCGGGACGAGGGCGGCCCATGTCTTGGGGTGCGCAGCGCCGATGGTCCATGTGCCATGACCGCCCTGGGACAGGCCGCTCAGGTACAGGCGATCCGGGTCGGTGCTGAACTTCTCGCGGACGGCAGAAAGGCTCGCCATGACGTACGAGTCGAAATCTTCCCACTGCTGTTTTTGGTTCGGCTTCTGCGGAAAGACGACGATGCAGGGCCAGCGATCGCGGCTGTGCAGGATTGCGTTTCCGATCCCCTGACCGACTTGCTTGAGGCCGTCGGTTCCGCACTCGCCGGAACCGTGCAGGAACATGATCACGGGCCATTTCGTGGCCGGGTCGTAGTCCTTGGGGACGTACACGACGTACGGAAGGGTGTCATCACCTACTTTGACGACGAAATCGATGAATCCGGTGGCAGTGCTGGGAACCGTTCGTGTGACGAGCGGGGCCGCGGCGCTCAGGATGCCGGTGGCGGCGAGCAGAATGGGAATGGCGAGGTGGGTATTCATGTGTCACTCCAAAGGCGGATGAAACCGTCGGGGGCGTGGAGGGTATCAGAACTGTTGGGCGTACACTCAGTGACGGGCCAGAACTTGAGGCGTCGCCTCAGCCCGCCACAATAGGGATTCATGTTCGTACCGCAGCATCATCTCCGTTTCGGTCTGGCCGCATTTGCGGCGGTGTGCTCGATCGGACTGGCAGACCCACCGCCAGATCCGCCCCAGGCCCCGCCCGCGGATGTGGATACGCCCAAGCAACCCGACCCTTCGCCACCGCCCGCGGAGGCGAAGGAACCGGCGAAGAGGCCCTCGATCATCAAGCCCGAGAAGGCCCCCGAGCCATCTCCACAGACGCCGGTGCAGCCGTCGACGCACGCGGCGACGGGTGAACCGATCGAGACCGAAGTGCTGCTCAAGGACGGTCGAAAAGTCATCGGAATCCTCGTTGAGCGGACGGAAGATGAAGTGGTGTTGTCAATCGCCGGCCTTCGAACGGTGATCCCGGCGAAAACGGTGGAGAAACTCTCCACTCTCCCGACCATCGATGAGCAGTACAAACAGCTCAAAAACGGGATCGATCCGGGCGATGCCGAGGGACTGACGCGGTTGGCGGAATGGCTTCGAAGCCACGACCGCCTCGATGCCGCTCTGGAGGAGGTCGAGCGTGCGCTGGCGGTGGAGCCCACGCTTCCCGAAGCACGCCAACTCAAAACCCTTATCCAAGAGCAGAAGAAGCTCTGGACCACCAGCAAGCCCAAATCCGCCGACGCGTCGCCCAAACCCAAGCCGGTCAAGGAAGAAGCCAAGCAGACGCCGTTCCCGCTGCTGACCGAGGATCAGATCAACCTGATCCGCGTCTACGAGATTGATCTCGAGAATCCTCCCAAACTGGTTTTGTCGCGCGACGCGATCAACGAGTTCATGGACAAGTTCGCTGGAACCCGCGTGGAAGGCCGGGGAAAAATCCCTTCGACGCCCGAGGAACGTGCGATTTTCGCGAAGAAATCGCCCGCGGAAATACTCGCGTACATGTTCGACGTGCGTGCTCGCGAGTTCTACGGGCGGGTGAAGGTGATGGACAATCCCAAGTCCATGCAGTTGTTCCTGGACAACGTGAATCGGGGTTGGCTGATCAACTCGTGCGCGACATCCCGGTGCCACGGCGGCGAAGAGGCCGGGCGGCTGCGCCTGTACGACAAGAAGCCCAGCTCGAACGTGGCGGCGTACACCAACTTCCTCATCCTGGAGCGATTCAGGATCGATGACAAACTGCCCATGATCGATTACGCCGAGCCGGCGAACTCTCCGCTGTTGCAGTATGGGCTGCCACGGGATGACGCGAAGTTCAAGCACCCCGAGGTTGGCGGGGGGACCAAGGCGCGATGGAAGCCGGCGTTTCGCTCGACCGAAGACGAGAAGTTCCAGAAGACAGTTGAGTGGATTCGCTCGATGTACCCCAAGCGGACGGAGTACCCGATCGAGTACACTCCGCCGCAGGGGGCGGGCATGGGCAAAGCGCCGGAGAGCGATCACGTCAAGCCGCGGTAAGCAGATTCGGGTCTGATCTTCACGAGGTCAAGCGCTGCATCGCCTGTCGGTACTTCGCCGTAGTCGCTTCGACGATATCTGGCGGCAGTTGAGGCCCCGGGGCCTGCTTATTCCATCGCCCGGAAGCAACGAGAGCTTCCAGGAACTCGCGGAGGTACTGCTTGTCGTAACTCATCTGCGCTCTGCCGGGGGCGTACGTGTCGGCGGGCCAGAAGCGGGAGCTGTCGGGCGTGAGCGCCTCGTCGACCAGAATGGGATCGTCGCTCCCGGGCAGTGTTCCAAACTCGAACTTGGTGTCGGCGATGATGATGCCTCGCGAGGCCGCGTGTTTCGCCGCGGCAGAGTAGATCGACAGCGTGAGCGTGCGCAGCCGCTCCATGAGGCCGCGGCCCACCAGAGAGCAGGCACGCTCGAACGAGATGTTCTCGTCGTGCTTGCCGAGTTGCTCTTTGGTAGCGGGGGTGAAGATTGGCTCGGGAAGCCTGTCGCACTGGCGAAGACCGGGCGGGAGCCGAACGCCGCAGACCGCACCGGTGGCCTGATACTCCTTCCAGCCGGATCCTTCCAGATAGCCGCGGGCGACACACTCGACGGGCACCACATCGGCGCGTGCCGCGATGGTGATTCGTCCGGAGAGTTGCTGAGCGGTGGTACCGCCGGCTTTGAACGCGGCTGGAGGAATCTCCGCCGCGTCGGTGGAGATAAGGTGCGTTCGGCAGATTCCGAGCTTCTCGACGAAGCGGAGCCAAAACGTGGAGAGTTCGGTGAGGAGCCGTCCCTTGCCCACGATCGGGGTGGGCATGACAACATCGAACGCCGAGATTCGGTCTGAAGCGACGATGAGCAGGCGGGGCGGGGTGTGTCCGGGCAGGTCGTAGACATCGCGGACCTTGCCGCGACGCAAGCCTGGAAGCGCCAGGTCCGATTCGAGCAGGGCGTCGGTCATTGTGCAAGCGTACAACGAGCGGAGGACGGAGGGTGGATATGAGGAAATATTGTTCGGGCGGGGGGCCAAGAATCCGCCAACAATGATCGACAATCGTCCGGGAGCGGCGAATCATCCCGGCTCTGACCGTATTCGCGCCGGCGCCGGGAGCCGGAGCTTCGCAGCACCGGATGTCCCCGAATGATCAGCTTCGTAGTTTTTGATGCGGATGGGGTGGACGGGCGGAACTTTCCGCCGCGTCATGCCTATCTGGTTGGCCCGGACGACACGCCGGTGCAGGGCGACATCGTGTTCCGGTCTGGCGTTGTGGACGCGGCGAAGGCCGTGCACACGACGGTGGGGCTGGCGGTGCAGCTTGTGGTGGGCAGGCCCGCCGAGGCGAACGGTGCCGCGGGGGCGAAGAACACGGGGCTCGGGCTTCTGAGCGTTCAGACCTGCCTGCTGCCGGATCATGTGCAGCCGTATCTGCTGACGATCGAACTGGCCCGCCACCGGATCATGTTCTTCCTGAACAAGTTGGAGGACTGGGGGCTGTTCGATCTTTCCGCGGACAACGCGGTGATGCAACAGTTCGAGCAAGCGAGGGCTTCGTTCACCGAAGCGTTGGTGGCGCAACGGGGCAGCAGCGAGGGCGAGTCCGAACCCGCACGTGGCGGTTATTGCCCCAGGGCCGACAATCTCGCGACCAAGGCGCTCTCGCTGGCGATTGCTTCGGGCGAAGGCCTGGCGCTGATCAACGCGGAGAAACAATACAAGCTGCGGGTGTCGGGCAAGGGGTACAAAGAGGCGTACGCTCACCTGCAGCGTTTGACACCGGAAACCCCGCCGCCGGGTGCCCCGGTGGTGGTGCCGGGGGTGGGGCACTGCGTGTTGGCCGAAGCGCCGCAGATCGGGTGCGCGGTCTCGCCCGGGCAGTTCACCGAGGCCCAACAACGGGCGATCGTGGCGTCGTGCGACTTCATCACCATGCCGATGCGCTGGATCGACATGGAACCAACCGAAGGCAAGCTCAGCACCACCGCGACGGATCGCTGGATTGAATGGGCCATCCGCACGGCCAAACTGCCGGTCGTGGGGGGGCCGCTGGTGGACTTCCGTCCTCAGTGCGCTCCGGATTGGTTGTTTATCTGGGAAAACGACTACGAAACGCTGCGCGATCTGGTCTACGAACACGTGCGGGCGCTGGTGGTGCGGTACCGACGCACCGTGACGCGGTGGACTGTCGCGAGCGGGCTGAACGTCAACACGAACTTCAAGATCAGCTTCGAGCAGATCATCGACCTCACGAAGATGTGCATCGAACTCGTCCGCCGCGAGCACCCGGCCGCGAAAATTCAGCTGGAAGTCACGCAGCCCTGGGGCGAGTATCTGGCGATGAATCGCCGGTCGATCGCGCCGTACGTGTACGCCGAGACGGTTGTTCAAACCGGCGCAGCGCGGCCCTCTTCGCAGGTGGACGCGATCGCCTTGCGGGTGCAGATGGGCAACGCAGAACCGGGGACGGCGACGCGCGATCTGATGGCGTTTTCCGCGATGCTCGACCGCTTCGGGAGCCTGGAGAAGCCGATCGTGGTGAGCGCACTGGGCGCTCCGTCGGTGCCGATGATCCCCAAGCCCTACCGCTCGCGGGCGGGGGCCGAACCGACCGACCCGTACGAGCCGGGGTACTGGCGGCAACCGTGGAGCGAGGCCCAGCAGGCCGAGTGGCTGGCACAGACCATGTGCATCGCCCTCAGCAAGCCCTACGTGCAGAGCGTCTGCTGGCATGACCTTTCAGACCATCCGGCGGGCGGCCCGGAAATGGCCAACGGCGGGCTGTTGGCGGCCAACGGCGCTCCCAAGCAGGCCTTGGCGCGGCTGCTGCAGGTCCGCAAGGCACTCAAGGAAGGGCGCTGGCCGCTGGGGGCCTGACGCGGGAGCGGTGCTGGCGGCGTGATTACCATCAACTCGGGACAGGGTTTTCCCAACAAGTTGCCGCGTCGGCACGCCTCAAGGATGAACCACTATGCCAGCCGCTTGCAGCACAGGTCACGCGATCGCTCCGATTTTCCTCCGTTTCGCTCTGGGCGTCACGTTTTTGTGGGCCGGTTTCGGGAAGGTGCTCGAGACTTTTCCGGTGAAGGGTGAGGCCGCCGCGACGCTCGCCAATCTGGGCGTGCTCGAACCGTCCGCCCCTGCTGAGTCCGCGAAACCGACGACGCCGGCCGAGAGCAAACCGGCGGTGAAGCCGGAAACCAAACCGGATTCCAAACCCGCACCGGCGAACGAGCCCAAGAAGGATGCTCCTCCCAAGGGCGGCATACCGCCGCTCATGCAGACGACGACGACTCCCATAGAGCCGCCGACGGCACGTGTGTACGTTGCCGGCGACTTTCCCAACGAGGTGCGTGTACGCAACGTCCACGGCATCTCGCTTTTGCTGGTCTCAAGCGCCAACCCTCCGGCGGGCGCGGATGGGACCAAACCCATGCCGCTGGTACCGGCATTCGCGGCGAGCGGCCGCTGGCCGGTGTACCTGGCATGGACGGCGACGATGAGCGAGCTCCTGGGCGGTCTGTTCGTGCTCGTGGGGCTGCTCACACGGTTATCGTCTTTCTTCCTGTTCTGCACGATGGTGACGGCCATCTGGCTCTCGCAGATCGGACCGGCGATTCAGTCGGGCAACTCGCTCCTGGGGTTCCTGCCGAATCACCCGGCGTACGCGACGGATGCCGCGGGCAACGCGGTGTTCGCGATCCTGATGTGGCAACTGATGCTGGCGTGCGCAAGCCTGGCCTTGGTGTTCAGCGGCCCGGGCGCGCTGTCGTTCGATCGGGCTCTCTTCCCGCCAGCAGGCGGGGGCAGACGCTCCGAGCCCGACGCCAAAGAGTGAAGCCCGCCTAGCCTCACGGGCCATGAAACTCGATGACGCTCGTGCCTTGATGAACGAATGGGTGCTCAGCCACGCCCTGCGTGTGCACATGGAGTCTGTAGCGTTGTGCATGGCGGCCTATGCGGGCAAACTCGATCCACCGAACACGGAACGGTGGGCAGTGGCCGGATTGATGCACGACTTCGACTACGAGCGGCATCCCACGGCGGCGGAACATCCGGTGGTTGGGGTTGCGCACCTCAAGACACTCGGCGTCGATACCGAGATTCTCGACGCCATACTTGGGCACGCCAGCGAGCGGACCGGCGTGACCCGTGTGACACCGATGGCCAAGGCCCTCTTTGCGGTGGACGAACTGTCGGGGTTCATCGTCGCGTGCGCCAAGGTGCGGCCCAACGGCATCTCGGATCTGGAGCCCAAGAGCGTCAAGAAGAAGCTCAAGGACAAGGCCTTCGCCGCGGCGGTGAGCCGAGAGGACATCGCGGCCGGCGCGGTTGAACTGGGCGTTCTGACTGGGTTGGACGAATCCGCTCACATCGGGGTCTGCATCGACGCGATCAGGTCGGAATCTGCGCGTTTGGGTGTGTGAGTCATTATCCGGCAATGAAGACGCTGGCGATCGCGCCGGTCATCCAGCACGCCAAGGCCCCCGCCGTCATGGCGCGCAGGCCCAAGGTGGCAAAGTCGGAGCGACGCTCGGGCGCCATGGCCGAAAGGCCACCGATCTGGATCGCGATGGATGGGAGGTTGGCGAAGCCGCAGAGGGCGTAGGTCGCGATCTGACACGCCCGCGGGCTCATTCCGCCGGTCCTGATGTGTTCGCCCAGGTCCAGGTACGCCTTGAACTCGGTGGCGATGATCTGCTGGCCAAGGATCCCGCCGAACTTGGTGCAATCCACCCAAGGGACGCCCATCGTCCACGCGAGCGGCCGCAGGATGAAGCCCAGGATGTTCTGGAGCGTGAGCACCGGGATGCCGTGGGCGTGGCGCCAATCAGCGACCGCCGCGACGTCGCTCAATGCCGCCAGCGGCCAGTTCACCATCGCCAGCAGCGCCACGAACGCCACGAGCATGGCGGCGACGTTGGCGGCCAGGCGCATGCCGTCGGTCGCGCCGCTCGCGGCGGCGTCCAGGACGTTTCGCGTGGTGCGTTCGTCGCGGGTGAGCGATGTGAGGCCCTCGTCACGCGGGGTCTCTGTCTCGGGCAGCATGATCTTGGCCATCACGAATCCCGCGGGGGCGGACATTACGCTGGCGGTCATGAGGTGGGTGGCGAACAGGATTTTGGATTCGCGGCTCTCGCCGCCGAGAATGCCTACGTACGCGGCCATGACGCTGCCGGCGATCGTCGCGAAGCCCCCGGTCATGATCGCCATGATCTGTGAGCGGGTCATGCTCGCGATGTACGGCCGGACTGTGAGCGGCGCCTCTGTTTGGCCTACGAAGATGTTGGCGGATGCCGAGAGGGCTTCGACTCCAGTGACACCCAGCGACTTGCGCAACAGCCACGCGACAGCGGCGACCACCCGCTGCATGATCCCCAAGTGGTAAAGCACGGCCATGAAACTGGCGAAGAACACGATGACCGGAAGCACCTTCACGGCGAAGACGAAACCCCAGGGCGTCTTGATGTCGGCGAGTTTTCCGAACAAGAACTCGGTTCCGTCATCCGCAAAGGAAATGATCCTGGTTACCCCGTCGGCGAAAAAATGAAAAACACTGACCACCGGGGGGAAGCTCAAAAAGAGATACGCAAGCGCGAACTGCATCAGCGTCCCGGCAATAACGATCCGCGGTTTGATGGCGCGGCGATTGGTGGAGAGCGTCAGCGCGATCAGGAGCAGCGCGCCAACTCCGATGAGCCCCGTGGGTTGAAACATGGCGGCGATGATAGCGGGGGCGGTGCGATCGCCAATCGCCGCATCTTTCAGGCCGGCAGGGCCGCCCTGAGGCGTTCGCACACTGCCTTGGGGTCGGGCGCGGAGCAGACAGCGGAGGACACAGCGACGCCTCGGCATCCGGAAAGTTGACCGATGTTCTCCGGCGTGACCCCGCCGATCGCCAGGTGGGGACGGGCGTTTGGGAGATCCAGATACGCGTGCAGGTACTCCGGGCCGGCCAACTCGCTGATTTCCTTCGTGGTCGTAGAGAACATCGGGCCGACACCGCAGTAATCCGCGCCGTGAGAGAATGCCTCCAGGGCCTGCTCGGTGTTGTGCGTGGAGACACCCACCAAGAGCCGGGATCCGGCCAGTGCCCGCACGTGTCGAACCGACAGATCAGTCTGCCCCACATGCACCCCGGTGGCCTCCGCGAGCAGAGCGACATCGACGCGGTCGTTGATGATCACCGCGGCGCGGGCTTGCCGGGCGATCGCCACGAGCGTCTGGGCGCGAGAGAGGAACTCGGCAGAGTCCAGGCTCTTCTCGCGGAGTTGGAGGCAATCGGCACCCCCTTCGACGGCCAGTTCGGCCGTGCGCTGCCACGAGTGTCGGGTGCAGAGCGATTCGGTGATGAGCACGCACAGACGCCACTGCTCCGTCCGGCCGGTGCCCAGGGCGAGCGTGAGACGTTGTTCCAACGTGTATGCGCGGTACCGGGCGGCCTCGATCTCTCGGGCGACGGCCTCTTCGCCGATCGCCTTGGCGGCTTCCTCGATGCTCCTGAGGGCTTCGGTCAATCTGCCGCACGCCGCGGCGACAATCCCGGGCAGCCCCGCCCGCACATATTCGCCCGCACCGGTCACTGCCGTTCCCACGTCCCCGGCGGTATCGCGGCTGGCCAGGAGGGCGGCGCGATCGGGCTTCATCCGACCCAGCGAGACGTTGACGGTGTGGCGGAGCGACTTGGCGGCCTCGCAGAGCCCGGCGTCATCGAGCCCGAACCGGGCGGCATCGTCGATGACGCGCAGCGCCTCTCTCGCGCGGTTGGCGTTGGCGTCGATGATGCGGAGCAGGGCGGGCATGGCCAAAGAGTCTACAACGTCTGCACCGGGGGCGGCGGGAACGCTGACATTCACCGTACCAGATGTGGTGGCACGGGGACCACGGAGTGCTGACGATTAGAGCAGTGTCATCCTCGAACGCACAACCTGAACACGGTCGACCGCGCCTCCCCGGCCGGGTCAATCTGCGTGCCAACGCTGACGGTGCGATTGATGCCCTGCTAGCAGATATCTTCATTCACGCAAACAACTGCGTTCGGACGTTCGGTGATTTCCATCTGGCGGTCTCTGCCACACCGCAGATCGAACCCGCGCTGATGCGATTGATGTATGACCTGCCCTACCGCGACTTTCCGTGGCAGCGTACTCGGGTTTGGATGGTGGACGAACTCGATGTAGAGGAGTCGGATGCGCGACGACGGCAGACGCGGTTGAGCGAGACCATTGTCGCGTTGTCCGGACTGCCGGAGAGCCAGTTCCACCCGCTGGCGGTCGGGGCACAGGCGGAGTACCAACGGGTGCTGCAAGAGCACCTTGGTTGGCGTGAGAAGGGGCAGGATCGCCTCGACTGCGTGCTATTGTCCATCGACGAGGCGGGGCTGCTCAGCGGCGTGGGCGAAATCGAACCAGCCGACGCGGCTCGTACGGTGGTGCCGATGGGATTCGTGAACAGCGCTCGCCTGATCGCCATTTACGGCGGTGATTGGGTCGGGCCGGAACAACAATCGCGGTTGGCGGCGCTGGGCCGTCAGGGGAGGCTGGGAGTTTCGCCCGTGGGCGGCGATTTGGTCTGGTACCTTGCGAAGCCGCGGGAAGAAGACGCGGGGCTGAGCATCGAGGGTTAGTCGAAAGCACATCTATGGCCAATCTCTCGATCGAACCGAACGAACGCATCACATTCAAGACCCGGTATGAAGATGCCCACGTCATCGTGGTGGGCAAGCCCGCCGGCGTCGTCACCGCGCCCGGCAAGGGGCACGAGCGGGACTCTCTGCTCAACGGGCTATTCGCCAAGCACGGCCCAAAGCTGCAGAATCTGGGCGCGGAGCGGGACTTTGGGCTCCTGCACCGGCTCGATAAGCAGACCAGCGGGTTGGTGATCGCCGCGTTGACCCTGCGGGCGTACGAAGGGCTGCGGGCGAGTTTCGAGGCCCGCGAAGTCGGCAAATACTACTGGGCGGTGGTGAAGGGGACCCCCAGCACGACCAAGGGGGTCATCAACCGGCCGATCGCAGAGTTCATGGGCGAGGCGATGGACGACACTCGCACGAAGAAACTCTCTCGCGTGTCGAGCGCCGGCAAACCGGCCATCACTGCCTTCCGGGTGATCGCGTCGAATCCCGCGGCGTCGCTGGTAGAGTGCAGGGCCGTCACCGGGAGACTTCACCAGGTGCGGGTGCACATGGAGTTCATCGGGTGCCCGATCCTGGGCGATGAGCTGTACGCCACGCCCGGCGTTCGCAGCGCCTCGCCGCGGCTGGCGCTGCATGCGCACCGCGTGGTCTTCAAGCACCCTATCAGCGGCGAGGCCGTGGATGTGCACGCGCCGTGGCCCGCGGACCTGAAGGGGCTGCTCAAGCGGCTTTCGCTGCCGCGACCTGATCTGATAGAACAGCCCGAGAGCGTCGAGGCCGAAGAAGAAGATTCAGAGTGAGCCGTCACACGCGGCTTGGATTCAAGCGCCTTCGTCGGGATCAATCGCTTCCATCATCTCGATGATGACACGATTGGCGACCAGGAAGCCCGCGTCCGTCAGGCGCCAGCGGCCCTCCGTCACAGCGAGCAATCCTCGCGAACCCAGTGACTCGACCGTTGCCACGAGCCTGCTTGATATGGCCGGTTCGATCTGCGTTGCCGCCGCCAGCATCCGATCGGCGTCAATTCCCTCGGCCAATCGCAGGGATGTCATCACCAGTTCGGTAAGGTTGCAGCGTGCATCTGGGTATTCAACATCCACGCAGGTGCTGAAGTCTCCGGGAACCGGTTTGAGATAGTCATCGAGCCGAGGAGTGTTCTTCCAGCGCAAACCGGCCATGTGCCCCGACGCCGAAGGTCCGGCCGCGAGCCAGTTCCCCTGGCGCCAGTAGGTGAGGTTGTGCCTGCACTCGGCCCCGGGTCTGGCGAAGTTGCTGACCTCGTACCGAAACAGACCTCGACGCGCCAGGGCCCGGTGCGTGTGTTCGAACATCTGCGTTTCAATTTCCTCGTCGATCGCGGCGAACTCGCCCCGGGAGAGACGGGCGGCCATCGCTGTGTTGGGCTCGTAGGTAAGGCCGTAACAGGACAAGTGTTCGGTCTGGGCGGAGAGGGCCAGTTCCAGGTCGCTCTCCCAGTCCGACAGCGTCTGACCGGGGATGCCGAAGATGAGGTCGATGGACTGCCGGAGGATTCCCGCGGTGCGGGCCAACTCCACGGCCCGAAAAACATTGGGCGGGTCGTGCCAGCGTTCAAGGGTTTTCAGGTGGGCCGGGTTGAATGATTGCGCGCCGATGCTCACGCGGTTCACCCCGCCGGAAGCGAGGATGTGCATCAGTTCGGGTGTCACCGTCTCGGGATTGCACTCGACGGTGAACTCCCCGCCACGCGCCGGAATCGAGGCGACTCCGCCGACTCTTTCCAGCGCGGTCAGCAGGATTTTCCAGAGGTCGGGCCGCAGAAGACTGGGCGTTCCGCCCCCGATAAAAACCGTTCGCAGCGGTTCCATACGCGGCCACAGAGCATTGAGCTCGGAGATGAGGCGGGCAACGTAGACCTCCTGCCTGTCGCGGGTGTCCACGATGCTGTAGAAATCACAGTAATGGCACTTATGGAAGCAGAATGGAACATGAATGTACAGCGAATCGGCCGTGACGGTCGCCGCAAGGGTGCCCAACGCGCGGCCCGCGTTGGCCGGGACGGCCGCGGAGGCCAGGGGGAGAGACAGCACGTGTGAGGCAGGGGGGGGAGGGGGGAGTGGGGGGGGTGAATCAGTCAAGGGATTATGCTAGCGAGGGCGGTATACTTTTCATGTCCCGAGTACGATGATCGGGTGGAAATTGGGGCAGCGAGCGGCGGGGTGCGCCGTGATGGATCGTGAGTGACTTAAGGGCGAACGCATGAACGTGTCCATGGTGCTTGTGCAGGCAGACGGAACGCAGCGTGAGATCCCGCTTAAGAAAGCGGTGCAAGTGATCGGCCGACAAACCGATTGCCAGCTCCGTATCCCGAGCGCCAATGTCTCGCGACATCATTGCGAGGTGATCGTTTCCGACTCAGGCGTCTCGCTGCGAGACCTGGGATCGAGCAACGGCACGTTCGTCAACAAGCAACGCATTCAGCAGGCGCAGGTCGCTCCGGGTGATCTGGTATCGCTCGGCGGGCTGGTGTTCGTGCTCCGCGTCGATGGCAAGCCCGAGTTCATAGATTCAGACGATGTTCTGGAAGACGGCCTGGTCGGTCCCGAGGAGCCGATGGAATCCAGCCGCCCGTCATCGGTCACCGTTTCGACGGGGCAGCCCGCCCGACCGGCCGCCAAAGCCGCGACTCCCAACAAGCCGAGCCTTGTTGATTCGAGCGAAGACAGCAGCGTCGCCGACTTTGACTTCCTCGACGACGATGATGACAAGAGCCAGCCCAAGCTCTGACCGCGTGTGAGGCCCCGCCGAACCGCACGTCTGCTTTCCTTCGAGGTTCTCTGTTTTTGCTGCGGCGTTGAGTTACGCCTCACCGGTTTGGCGGTTGCTTCTGCGAAGCGATTTCGTCACGCGGCCTTCGGTGTCGCCTTCGGTGTTTCTGCCGTTTCGCTCGTTACCTTCGCTGGAACGCGGATGTTGGTCCCGCAGTTACGGCAACGCACGGTGCGCCCGCGGCAGTTGTTCGGCACCAACAACACCTTGCGACAGGTGAGGCTGGGGCACATAATTCGCACGCTGGGCGGTTGGGGATCAGGCATGAGAGTGTCGCCTCGAACGCTTCATCATCGACTCTCACAGTCTTGATCTTCAGTTGGGGGTACCCAATTCCGGGTGCAAAAAGCGCGAACCACGGTCGGACGCTCCCGGAACGGTCCAAGCCACCCCGAACAGGCATTCATGTACCCTTCTTACCGCAACCGTCGCTTGGATTCCGGTGACATCTGAGGAGGCTCATCGTCCGGAGAGCAAGGCCCATGCGTGAACAGACCGTCACGGGGACTACGCTTCCGATTGATCGATGCGCCGTTCGGAACGGCGTCCACAACCACCCATTCAAGGGTCTTCCATGCCGCAAACTCGGTCCAGTCAGGCGTCGTCCCTTCCCAACTCATGCACGGCCGTGGTCGGTCTGCAATGGGGAGATGAAGGCAAAGGAAAGGCTGTGGACCTGCTGGCGGCGGACCACCACGCCATCGCCCGATACAACGGCGGCGCTAACGCGGGTCACTCGGTGGTGGTGGGAGGTCAGCGGTTCTCGTTGCACCTGGTCCCTTCAGGCATTCTGTACCCGGGGAAGGCGGCGGTCATCGGGAACGGCGTCGTGGTGGATCCTTGGAAGCTGGTGGAGGAGATTGAAGGCCTGCGCTCCCGGGGCGTGGACACTTCAGGCATGATGCTCTCAGACCGTGCCCACGTGGTCCTGCCTTACCACAAGATCGAGGACGGGCTGCGTGAAGATCTGCTCACCCGCGTGCCCGGGACCGGCGCCGCCTCGCGTGAAGCCATCGGCACAACCCGCCGCGGCATTGGGCCTGCCTACGCGGACAAGATCCAGCGAGCCTGCGCCGTCCGCGTCGGCGACCTGCTCAGCAAGGAGGCATTGTCACAGAAGCTTGGCATCGCTCTGGAGATGAAAGCCTCGATGTTGCGGGAATGGGGTGCCGCGGCGGGCGATACCGAGGCCGCGAAACTCACTCACTCCCGCCTGCTCGCCGACGCGACGGCGGTGGGGGAGAAACTGGCCCCCATGGTGCGCGACACGACGCACTACCTCCACGGTCTGCTCGGTGACGGCAAGAGGATTCTCTTCGAGAGCGCCAACGGCACACTCCTGGATGTAGATCACGGCACCTATCCGTTTGTCACCGGGTCCAGTTGCGTGATCGCGGGAATCGGCACTGGCACCGGTGTGCCGCCGCGGCTGGTTGGACGAGTGGTGGGGGTGATGAAAGCCTACTCAACCCGAGTTGGCTCGGGACCTCTTCCCACGGAACTGAAGGACGCGACGGGGAATCGGATTCGCGAGCGGGGGAGGGAGTACGGCACGACTACTGGACGGCCACGGCGAGTGGGATGGCTGGACCTGATGGCGGTCAGGTACAGCGTGATGATCAACGGGGTGACTGGATTGTGCATCACTCTGTTGGATGTTCTGGCGGGATTCGACGAACTCAAGGTGTGCACCGGTTACGAGATTGATGGACAGCCCAGCGACCGCTTCCTCCCGGATGCCGCGGCGCTTGCGCGCGTTGAGCCGGCCTGGACGACGCTCCCGGGCTTCTCAGAGGAAATTGGCGGGGCCCGCAAGCTCTCGGACCTGCCGGCCAACGCGAGGCGGTACATCGACTTTGCGGCGGAATTTGTGGGGGTGCCGATCGACATCGTGAGCGTCGGTCCCGGCAGGGAACAAACCATCGTGTGCGGATGATTCCGCGAACGCGGACAGGAGTCGCGGCGTAGGTGGCTGTGATGGTGCGTTGCTCGATCTGGAGATACCGTTGACCACCGTGCCGATGACCGCCGCCAATCCGTCCGCTCCACCGGAACTCGGGCCCGCCGATCAGCAGGCGCTGGCCCGGATGCGACTGCACAACCCGGATGCGAACCCGCTTGCGCGACTTCCCGACGTGCCACCATCGCGGATTCCTCGCCACATCGCCATCATCATGGACGGAAATGGGCGGTGGGCCAAGGAGAAGGGTTTCCCCCGCCAGTTCGGACATCTCAATGGCGCGAGAAGCGTGCGTGAAAACCTCGAAGAATGCGTGAAGCTGGGCGTGGAAGCGCTGACGCTCTATTCCTTCAGCCTCGAGAACTGGAAACGGCCGAAGGAAGAGGTTGATGCGCTAATGGAGTTGTGCATTCGCTACCTCGACGGCGAGCAGCAGCAGATGGTGCGGGAAGGCGTGCGTCTGCGGATCATCGGACGACGCGAGGGGCTCCCGGCGGACGTGCTGGCGGTCATGGACAGAGTCACCAAGGCCACGGAACACTGCCGGCGTGTCACGCTGTGCCTGGCTGTCAACTACGGGTCAAGGGCGGAGATTACCGACGCGGTCCGAAAGCTGGCAGAACGTGTCGCGGCGGGGGAGTTGACGCCCTCGCAGATCGACGAAGCGATGGTCTCAGAATCGCTTTATACCGCTGGGATGCCCGACCCCGACCTGCTCATCCGCACCGCCGGTGAGATGCGGGTGAGCAACTACCTGCTCTGGCAGATTTCCTACGCCGAACTGCACGTGACGAGCGCGTATTGGCCGGACTTCGGCGTGGAGAAACTGCACGAGGCGATTCGGGATTTCTCCAAACGTTCCCGCCGCTTCGGCGCGATTGAAGAGGCCCGATCGCATGCGTAGCCGGCTCATCTTCGGTCCTTTGATGATCGTGCTGATCCTGGGGGGCATGTGGCTGGACCAGTGGGTCGACGCCCAGCCGCTCCCGGCGTGGGCCGTAACGCCTTCCAGATCGACCTGGCCTCCGGGGACGTGCATCTTCCTAATCTGCCTGTTGATGAGCGTGTGGGCATCCCGCGAACTGGCCCAGATGCTCATCGACAAGGGGATCACCGCCAGCAAGCGGATCATGACGCTCGCGGCGGTGCTTGGTTTGGTTGTCTCTTGCCTGGTGCCAACAGGGCTCAATGTCGTGGACACGGTGGCTGTGGTGGCTTCCGCCGCCGTCGCGGTATTGGCGATCTCGATCATCTTCTTCTCCCGCCACAAGACTGTGGAAGGCGTTTTGGCGGCCACGGGTGGCGCACTGCTGGCGTTCGTATACCTGGGGCTGATGTTCGGGTTCCTGCTCGCGATCCGGCGCGAGCACTCGGTATGGGCGTTGCTGTGGACAATTCTCGTCACCAAGTCCTGCGATATCGGCGCGTATTTCACGGGCCGAGCGGTGGGGCGGCACAAGCTCATCCCCTGGCTCAGCCCCGGAAAGACCTGGGAGGGGCTGGCGGGCGGACTGGCATTATCCGCCATCGTGGCGTGTCTGCTGTTGGCGTGGGTGATTCCACCGGAACGCTCGCACTGGTGGATGGGCATCCTTCCGGGCATCATTCTCGGGTTGGTCGGACAGGCGGGGGATCTCTTTGAGAGCGTGTTCAAACGGGACGCGGGAATCAAGGACTCCGGGCACTCTTTGCCGGGCTTTGGCGGGGTGCTGGACGTGCTGGACTCGCCCTTGCTCGCCGCGCCGTTCGCGTATTGGTGGCTGCGGCTGATGGACCTTCAGCACGCCGCGGCCGTGAGTGGGGGATGAAAAGAATGCGTGGTGGGGGCGTACGACCGGCGACGCGGCGGCTATGATCCCTTGTCTTTGGAACGATCCGCGTGGAGCCCCTGATGGACGTAACGGCCAAACTGCTGCGCGTTTACCAAGTCGATAAACAAATCCGCGGTCTGCAATCCCGACTGGGGGCAGCCGAGAAGTTCCTCAACCAGCAGACCAAAGACTTGGCCGCGCTGGATGCGTCCCGCAGCACGCTTGAGGCATCGCTCAAGACCCACACCGTAACCGCCGCGGACCAGGAGGGTGAGGTCAAGGCCCTTGACGACAAGATGGCCCACATCCGGGACCAGATGAATCGGGCGCAGACGAACAAGGAATACCAGGCGTTCCTGACCGAGTTGAACACGTTCAAGACCCAGCGCGACAAGTTGGAGACCGCTTCGCTGGAAGCGATGACCAAAGCCGAAGAGATTCGCAAGCAGGTCGCAGAGATCCAGGCCAAGCAGGAGGAACGCTCCCGGGTCCGCGATCATGCCGCGAAAGAGCGAGACGAACGGTACAAGGAAATTGAAGGTCGTTTGAACGAACTCAAGGCCGAGCGGGCCGCGTGCGTCGCGGATGTGCCCGGCGATGTTCTGACGATGTTCAACCGCCTGCTCGAAGTCCGCGGCGACACAGCCATGGGCGTTGTCGAAGTCGTTGACCGCAAGCGGCACGAGTACAACTGCGGTTCTTGCATGATGGCGATCCCGATCGACGCAGTGAGCGGCCTGCTTTCGAGCGGACGGCTTACCCGCTGCAGTTCGTGCGAATGCGTGCTGTATCTTGACGACACGGCCCGGCAGGCGATGAGCCCGCCCCAGAAGAGCCCCGGCGGCAAGAAGTCCGCCAAGAGCGCTCAGCCCTGACGGTCGGCCACCCGCGGCATCGATGCCCGCTGTCCACATCATCCCGTCGACCTCCGCTGACTTGGTGACACACGCCAAGTCGCTCATGCTGGAATACCGCGACAGCATCTCCACACCCTTGTGTTTCCAGGGGTTCGACGCGGAAATGGACGCCTTGCCGGGCAAATATGCGTTGCCGACGGGCTCGTTGCTGCTGGCCAGAGATGGGATGATGCCTGTCGGGTGCGTCGCTTTGCGAGAAATCACCCCCGCCTCTCCGTTGGGTCGCACCTGCGAAATGAAGCGGCTTTTCGTCCGACCGACACATCGGGGTACCGGCGTGGGCAGGATGCTCGCAGACGCGGTTATCAATGAGGGTCGGCGTCTGGGTTACGCAGTGATGCGGCTCGACACGGACACTTCCATGGCCGCGGCGATGGGACTGTACGAGTCTCTGGGCTTTCGCGAAATCGGCAAATACAACAGCGACCCGATCCCCGACACGAAGTTCTACGAGTTGCGTCTGTAGCGGATTGTGTACAGTCATTGATGCGCATGATTCCGGCACCATTCGCGGGCGTAGGTGTATCAGTGGCGTTTGCATGGCTCGCACCAACGGCATCTGCTCAGCCGCTGTCGTTCTCAACGCCGTTTACTCCAGCGGTGCCCGCCGCGGTCGGGGCGTCCTGGAGCGGCGTCCTGGACGCCTCCGCACCCTTGTGGCGGCGTGCCGGCCAGAGCCTGAATGAAACCGCCGCGACGCCTCCAGGGAGCCTTGGGAATCCCGGAAGCTACCCGTACTCGGTCCATTCGTTCGTCGCCCCGGTCAGCGGAGTATTCCAGTTCTACAGCGCTCAGGCACACGACGGATATCTTCACCTCTATCGCGACGCCTTCAATCCGGCAAATCAATTCGCCAATATTCTCGCCGGCGATGACGACATGACCACCCTCTATGGCGGTGCGGTTCCCAATCGCAACGGCCTTCCGGGCACGAGCGACAGCGGTTTTCAACTCAATCTCAGCGCCGGAACCACGTATGTCGTGGTCAACACGACGTATGCACCATCCTTGCCGTCTGACGGCCGGTACTACAACGAGATACGCAGCGGGGGGCGGCCGGCATCTCCGATATACGCCATCCCGGACATGAACCCGGCGGGGGTCTCGATCACGCTCAACATCCCGGCTACCGAAACCCGAACCATTGTTTCGTTCGACAGCCTCGGCCTGGTGAACCTGAACCACACCTTTGTGAACGATCTGGTCGTCACGCTCACGCATCTAGAATCCGGCTTGACCACGACGGTCCTAAACCGCGAAGGAGGTTCCAGCGATGTGAGGGGCGACTACAGGATTTCCGACAGCGGCGCCCCGTGGACCGGTGCGGACGGCCTCTTTGAGCCGGGTACCTACGCCAGCGCCAATCCGCTCGCGATCTTTGCCGGCGATTCGCTCGCGGGCACCTGGGTGCTCAACATCAGCGACAACGCCGGGCAGGATGTCGGAGCGATCAGCGCATTCAGCATCAACGTGACGGCAGTCCCGGGCCCGAGCGGAGTTGGAGTGCTTGTGTTGGCAGGCCTGCTTGCGAGGAGCCGGGGCGTTAGGACGCGACTCTAACTGGTCTCGAGCGTGGCGATGGACCCGATCACTCAGTGTTCTGATCCATTATACATAATATATCTTATAGGACGTTGTCCGACATTCAGGGTGGGGGAGTTTCGGAAGACGAACTCGTGCCGATCGGCACCACAAACCCACGCTCATCCATCCAACTACCGGGCCAACGCTGCATGAGACCTTGCAGCCAGGCTCGGTCCGCCTCCGAGGCAAACGTCGCCGTCATGCCGCAAACGTAGCGGGCTCCCCGCTCGTTCAAACTCCTGAGAGTCTGGTCGTCCAACTCGTTGTGCGGAAACGCCCAGCCTTTGGCGTGCGCGTGATACAGCAGAGACGGATCGCCGGGCAACTTGCCGCTGAGCACAATCAGCGGAGATGCCGCGATCCCCCAAGCTCTGAGCTCCGCGGCAAACTCAAGCATTGGACCGCCCTTGGTTCGGCCGATCCGCTGGTACTCCACCAACCGAGTTACGCTGAACCCAGCGACGGCTGTCAAAAGCCATCCCCAGAGCCACCACCTTCGGGGCAGGCCGATCGACAGCACCCTTCCGCAATGAAATGACAGCGGGAGAACTATGGGCAACTGGTAATATTCGTGAACGAAGTGGCCGCGGGTGACGATGAACAGCGACACCGAGAAGCCGGCCAGCCACAGATCAAACAGGCGTTCATCGCGGTGCCTGCGTGGCACCAGCAATCCCACCGCCGCAATGATGGCTCCGGCCCATGTGAGGTGCGACCAGATGAGCCGCTCGGCCAGGATGGTCCACCAAAAGTCCGTGGACAGCAGCAACTCCGCCGTTGCGAACTTGTCGGATTGCAGGATCCCGAACGAAAGACCGGTCTGCTCGGCGAGCTTCTGTGCGTGCCAATACCAGGCCACCGACGGCAGGAGGGTCAGAGCCGCGAACAGCCAGAGCCGTGCGTCCTTCACGACCGCTGCAGCAGTGTCCGCTCGGGTTTGCGGTGTGGCCGAACTGCCGCCGGGGGGGCGAGGCATCGTCCAGGCGAGGTAGAGGAGCGGCAATCCCAGGCACAAGGAGGTCGGCTTCAGAAGGCAGGCGAGCGAGACCCCCACTGCCGAAAAGAGGAAATTCCGCGTTGGTCCCCCCCGCGACCACACCCAGAAGTGGAACACGCCCGCCGAGGACGCCGCCAGCATCCACGATTCAGGCATGAACGCCTGGCCGTAGTACACGTTGAGCGGCAGTATCGAAAACACCAACGCGGACCACAGGGCCGTGGTCTCGCCGCTGATGCCGCGGATCAGGCGGGCCAGATACAGCGCCGTAATGACACCACCCAGTGCGGCAAGCAACCGCCCCACCCATTCCTGCACGCCGATCGCCTTGTATGCCAGCGCTGCGGCGTAGGAGAATACCGGAAACTCCATCTCGGCGTAGCCCGGCCCGTCGCCCCGCCAATCCACCCGGGGGTACAGAATTCCCATGTTCTCTTCAGCGAAGTTGCGTGCCACCGCGGCCGTGTCGCATTGTCGCCAGGCATGCACGCCCGTCAACGGCGATCTGACCGCGTGCAGGCGCACTCCCAGGCAGAGCAACAGAACCAGGATCAACCACACGCGGTACTTCACCGGCACAGAGTACGTACGCAGCCGCCCGCACCGTCACGGTGATTGAACTCCGCTTGCAATCATCCCGCACACGACCAACCCTGTCCGCATGATCGACGATCACAACCGCCCCCTCTTGCTCCGCGGCGAACCGCTGCTCATCTCCGATGTCGTCGACGTCGCGCGGCGGGATCGGGGAGTGCTTCTGGCCCCGGGCGTCACGGACCGCCTGCTCCAGTCGAGGAAGGTCATCGATGCAGCGCTTGGCGATGGACTCCCCCATTACGGCATCAACACGGGTTTCGGATCACTCTCGCGGCAGCGGATCGGTGAGGCTGATCTGCGCGACCTTCAGCGGAACTTAATCCGGTCGCATAGTGCGGGCGTGGGGGAACCGCTGCGCCGCGACATCGTCCGTGGAATGATGCTGCTCTTGGCGGCATCGCTTTGCCGAGGGTGCTCGGGCGTCCGGCCCGCGGTCGTGGAGTTGCTTGTTGGGCTGCTCAACGCCGGGATCACGCCCAAAGTTCCCAGCGTGGGATCGGTGGGCGCATCTGGGGATCTGGCCCCGCTCGCGGCGATCGGGCTCGTGCTCATCGGCGAAGGCGAGGCGTTCATGGCCGATGGTCAGCTTGTGGCGGGCGCCGCAGCCCTGGCCAAGGCGGGACTCTCGCCGATCACGCTGGAGGCCAAAGAAGGGCTCGCTATTATCAACGGAACGCACTTGATGGCCTCGCGCGGCGCCTTGCTGATGCACGACGGGGACCGTCTTGTGCACGCGGCGATCACCGCCGCTGCGATGACCATTGATGCGTGTAGGGGCACTGACTCGTTCCTGGACCCTCGGGTGCACGAGGTGAGAAATCAACCCGGGCAGATTGCCGCGGCCAAAGCGCTCAAGGAGCTTCTCGTTGGCAGCACCATCATCCCGTCGCACCGCGAAGATGATCCCAGAGTGCAGGATCCGTACTCGCTCCGCTGCACGCCGCAGGTGCTCGGCGCGGCGATCGATTGCCTCGCGTACTGCCGCGGATGCATCGCCAATGAACTGGGCGCTGTGACTGACAACCCGTTGGTATTCGCCGAAGGAGGCGAGGTAATTTCGGCGGGCAACTTCCACGGGATGCCGATGGCCATCCCCCTGGACACGATGACCATCGCGGTGGCTCACATCGCCGGCATCTCTGAACGCCGAACGTTCTGGATGCTCTCTGCGTTCGACGCGGAGAGTCATTTACGACCCTACCTGGCGCCCAAGCCGGGTCTGCACTCGGGATTGATGATCGCTCAGTACACCGCCGCGGCCTGCTGCAACGAGATCATCTCCCTATCCGGTCCGGCGAGCGTCGCGAACGTCTCTACCAGCGCGGGCATCGAGGATTACAACTCGTTCGGCCCGCGCGCCGCGGCGAAGGCCGCTCGCGCCGTCGAACTAGGCTCGTGGGTCGTCGCTGTTGAACTTTTGTGTGCCGCAGAAGGGCTCGAATACCACCGGCCGCTGCGATCGGGAGTCGGCGTCGAGAAGGCACACGCCGCGGTGCGATCCGTGGTGCCCCGCCTCACTCAGGACAGACCGCTCACGGTCGACATCGAGCGGATTTCCGCGTTGATCCTCTCCGGTGGGTTGCAGAGGTGATAAGAGGTGCTGCGGCCGAAGAGCCGGGGGCGACTCTCATGGGGAATCTTGAGAATAGCCCGAACGCAACGAGCGGACCAGCACCCCCCACACCTGTTCGGATGGATCGAATTACTCTTGTCAAACCATCGCGACCGGTGTAGGCTGAGTGAACGCAGAATCGCATCAAGATGGTGCGCACGCTTCGACCGACCACCGCCGATCGCCGATGTTGATCACACCTACGCCGCACTATTCGGCACACCAACACGGGCTCGCTCACCACGCAGGGGGCCAATATGACCACAATGTCCGCAACCGTTTCACCCAAGGGCGTCCGCAGATCGCTGAGCACCAACAACCTCGGGACGTCGCAACAGGCGCTGCCCGGCGCCAGAGTGGTGAGGGCTCCCCGCAGCAACTCGCTCTCCTGCGCCACCTGGCAGGCCGAGGCGGCGATGCGGATGCTCATGAACAACTTGGATCCCGATGTCGCCGAACGGCCGGAAGCCTTGGTGGTGTACGGCGGTCGTGGTCAGGCCGCACGCACGTGGGAAGCGTTCGACGCGATCGTTGCATCGCTCAAGGCCCTCGGGGCGGATGAGACGCTGCTCGTGCAGTCGGGTAAGCCCGTGGGAATCGTGCGCACCCACGTCGATGCGCCCAGAGTGCTCATCGCCAACTCGAACCTGGTCCCCCACTGGGCGACGCAGGAGAAGTTCGATGAACTGGCCGCCAAAGGCCTCATCATGTACGGTCAGATGACCGCAGGCTCATGGATCTACATCGGCACGCAGGGAATTCTCCAGGGCACATACGAGACGTTTGCCGAGTGCGGTCGGACGCACTTCGGCGGCGATCTTTCGGGCCGGTTGTGCGTCACCGCCGGGTGCGGCGGCATGGGCGGGGCCCAACCGCTGGCCATCACGCTCGCGGGCGGCACCGCCCTGATCGCGGATACCGATCTCTCTCGGCTCGAACGCCGCAAGAGGGACAACTACCTCGACGAAATCGCCCCCGATCTTGATGCGGGCATCGACGCCGCGATGGCGTACCGGGCGTCGCACTCCGGGGTCTCGGTCGGGGTCCACTGCAACGCCATCGAACTGCTTGAGCGACTGCTGGACCGGGGCATCACACCCGATGTGCTGACCGATCAGACGAGCGCTCACGACCCGCTGATGGGGTACGTGCCATTGGGCATGACCCACAGCGAGGCCGCCGAGTACCGGACTGTTTCGCCCAAGGAGTACCAGCGCCATGCGCTTAAGAGCATGGAACGCCACGTACGGGCGATGGTCGCGTTGCAGCGCCTCGGCAGCGTCGTCTTCGATTACGGGAACAACATCCGCCAGCGGGCTCTGGACGAAGGGTTCGCCGAAGCGTTCGCGTTCCCTGGATTCGTTCCTGCGTACATCCGCCCGCAGTTCTGCCTGGGGCGTGGGCCGTTCCGTTGGGTGGCGCTCTCGGGCAATCCGCGCGACATTTTCGTCACCGACCACGCGATCCTGAACGCATTCCCCCGTAACGCCGGGCCGTACGCGGATCGGCTGCACAAGTGGATCCTCTCGTGCCACAAGCACCCCGAGGCGCTCCTCGCGGGCGACTTTGATCGGTGTGCGCCGCGCTTCGAGTTCCAGGGCCTTCCCGCTCGAATCTGCTGGCTCGGGCTGGGTGAACGCGACAAGGCGGGACTGCTCTTCAACGAACTGGTCGCCAAAGGCACGGTCTCTGCACCGATCGTGATCGGACGAGATCACCTGGACTGCGGCAGCGTGGCGAGCCCGAATCGCGAGACCGAGGCGATGAAGGACGGAAGCGATGCGATCTCCGACTGGGCGATCCTCAATGCGATGGTGAACATCGCCAGCGGCGCCTCCTGGGTTTCTTTCCATCACGGAGGCGGCGTCGGGATCGGTTTCTCGCAGCACGCCGGGCAGGTCATCGTGGCTGACGGCACAACCGCGGCGGCGGCACGCCTGGAGCGGGTGCTCACCAACGACCCCATGATGGGAGTCTTCCGTCACGCGGACGCGGGCTACCCAGACGCGATTCGGTGCGGTCGCGACCGCGGCGTGCGTATTCCGATGGCGTGAATTCTCCACGGGTCGCTTTGATTACAAACGCGTAGAGGAAGCGAGGGGATCTCTCCGCGCCGGCGCCAACAAGCCGCAGGCCAAGGCGATCCCCACGGCGAATGTCACGAAGAGGGCCAAAGTCGCCGCCCAGGCCGTTGGGGTGTACCACCTGGTCAGGTCGAACGTGGGTGTAAACGTCGTGATACCGATGAAGAAGACGCCTCCGGACACCATGGCGAGCAATCCCAGCCGCACCAGCATGAGCATGGCGACGGCGATGATTGCACCGATGAACAGCCAGGAGAGCCAGGAATCGCCGCGGGAAAGCGCCCACAACGAGGTTTGGATCAGCGCGTAGCACATGGCCGCGAGCCACCTGACCCGCAACAGCATTTTGAGAATGATCAGGGCGAGCAGAAACGTCAGGCTGAACTTCGCCACATAAGGAAGAATCGAGAGCGCGGTGCCGATCGCCGGTACGACGCCCTGCAGCACGTCGATGCCGCGTTCCATGTCAATCCAAGGGATTCCCGGCGCTTCGCCGACCCAGGGTGCGCTGATTCGGTGCACGAGGGCTACCACACCGCAGGTCACGCCGCCCAACCCCCCCACCGCTACATGGAGCCCCACGAGCGGGTTCTTCCAGTCGCCGGTCATCAGCCGGCTCCAGGCGATCAGCGTCTCTGGCCATTGTCGGCGTACATACGGCTCAACCGCGATGTAGAACACCCAGAACCAGCTGGCCGTGGGCAGGCTCATCGCGATGACTCTGCAAAGCAACGTCAGCTCGGAGTCCGCTGAGCGGGGATGCGTCGCGATCATCCAGTGCGACACCGCGCAGACAGCCAGCATGAGAAACGCCAGCCGGAAGGCGCCGTCGCGATCGCCCCTGCGGAGCCGCAGGTTGCGGTAGGCGAGCACCGCGGCCCCGACCGCGGTCGCCACGGACATGATCTCGGCCAACTGCATGCCCCGGAACTCCCACGTGAACCAGTCCCGCTGCTGGGGCATCGACGCGGCGAGCCAGTTCTCTTCGACGATCCTAAACGATACCGGCCGACCCTCGAGGAACGCCGCCTCCACGCGGATCTTCTCCAGCGGGCTCTCGGGGTACTCACCGTGCCACGCCGCCCGCACATCGGCGTATACCGGTGGAACCCGCACGGGAGGAATTGCGGTGCAGTTCTCGATGTTCAGCCCCGCCAACTCGAAGAGCTTTGAGAAGTCAGGCTTGCCGTCCTTTGTCAATAATGGCTTTGAGAGCACAAACGCCATCGTCCCGTCCAGCTTTTCTGCCGGGGTGTAGAACTGCAGCTCGCGCAGCCTGCCCTTGGGATCAAGTCGCAGCATGGCCATGCCGGGGACATCAAAGGGCGGATCGTAAAAGGTCACGACCTGATCGATCGCCTGGGTGACCAGCGGCTTGGGGCTGACGCGGTACCAGAAATCAATGGCCGCGGGCCGGGTTAGCGCTAGACGGTTCCACTTCGACTCCGACTTGCCGCTGTGCCGGATCATGTCGATGTACTCTTCGTACAGATCGAAGGCGTACGCCCGATAGGGCGTCGTCGCCTCGATGCCCAGCATCTCCAAGGTCTGCTCGGCCTTGTCCGCCAGCACCGCGGCGGGCTTCGTCAGTGGAACGGCCTGCAACATCGAAGTGTGTCCGGCCACGAACATCGCCAGCATGACCGCCGCGAACATCACGGCCGCGAGCACCCCGGCTACGGGAACGGAGATCAACCCGGTCTCGCCCGCCGCGGCCACCTGACCGGGAGTGGGCGTTTGGCCGGCCATGATGGCCGCCGCGAGCGCATTCCCACCGGGCAGCATGGCGCTCACCTCACGCACTGTTGCCGGCCGACGCTTGGGGTCCCGCTCCAGGCACCACATGATGGCGCGATCGATCGCGGGGTCCAGCTCGGGCACGAAGCTGCTGGGCGGCGAGATCGGCTGCTCGTGCATCCGCTCCAGTTCGGCGATGCTCGACGGGCGGTAGACCGGCTTGCCGGTGAACATCTCGTACAGCACCAGTCCGAGCGAGAAGATGTCGCTCTGGATCGTGACGCCCTCACCCCGCAACTGTTCGGGCGACATGTACGCCGGCGTGCCCGCGCGGTGGCGGTCGCGGCGGAGATCTTCGGTGAGCCCTGCAAGCCCGAAATCGGCGATCTTCACCTCCCCGCTGCCGTCGAGCATGACGTTGGTCGGCTTGAGGTCGCGGTGGATGATGCCTCGTTCATGAGCCCACGCCAGGCCAGCGCAGATCTGGTGGGCCACGCTCAGCGCCTTGTCGGGCGGCAGCCTGCCGATTCGCTTGAGGAGCGTGCCGAACGATTCACCATCAATGTACTCCATCGAGATGAAGGTGTGGCCGTCGACATCGCCGATGTCGAACACTCGGCACACGTTCGGATGCGTGATCTGCCTCGCCAGGCTGGCCTCGGTCATCAGGCGGCGCATGCCTTCCGCGTCCGCCGCGGCGTGCGACGCGAGGAACTTGAGTGCCACCTGGCCCCCCAACCGCCTGTCCTCAGCGCGATACACCTCGCCCATCGCCCCCTCACCGAGCATCCCCTGAATGACGTATCGCTTCCCAAGCGTTTGCCCCGGAGTGAATCGCTCTCGCCTCGAACCGCGGTCGATAAACTGAACCTCCGTCTTTTCTCCCGCGGATGCCGAGACCCGGTCGCGCGGAGGGATGGAATCCAGCGGCATCGCCAGGGGCTTGTCATCGTGGTCCGCGTCGTGGGCGTCGACGTTCTGGGCTGCCGGAGGGGGCTGAGGACCGGCATGAGCGGGCGGTGGGGCGACTCGGGAACCACATCCCGGGCAGAACTTGGAGCCTTGAGCCAGAGGTGTGTCGCAGTCAGGGCAATGCGTCATCAAAGTTCCCGAAACAGGTCTGGTCGCTCCGGAGTCGCACCGCGGACTCATCAGTACAATAGTGCCGTAGGTGTTCGCACGCCGGCAGGTGTCGGTGTCGCTGGAGATTGATATGCCCGTGTACGAATACGAATGCCAGAGCGACGGAACCGTGATTGAGTTGATCCGACCCATGAGCCAGGCCGACGCGCCGGTGCAGGACCCCGACGGTAAGGGGCGCATTTTCCGCCGCCGTCAGTCCACATTCAGCACCGGCAAGGCGGGACCCGCGTCGACTTCGCTCCCCTTCGCGGGGGGCTGCTGTCCGTGCGGCAAGAACAAGGGCGCTTGCGGATCAAGCAACTGACGCCGCTCCGGGACGCCTACCTCGTGGCACGCCATTCGCGTGCGGTCAGGTTGCGTGTCATACGGACTGCAAATCTCCGCCTCGGGACTGGCCGCCTCGCTCTATCGCCAAGACGTCTTCGCCAACAACCTGGCGAACATGGACACGGTCGGTTTCAAGCCCGACTTGCCCACCGCACGCCCCCGACAGGCGGTGCGTGAGGAAGACCACCTGCCCGACCTTCCATCCGACGCTTTGCTAGAGCGCCTGGGCGGGGGAACGCTGCTCAACCCAAATCTGACGAACTTTGCGCAAGGCGCCACGCGCGTCACCAACAACAACTACGACCTCGCCATCGAGGGCGATGGCTTCTTCATGCTGCAGAGTCAGAGCGACGCAAACTCGCAGCAAGTGCGCGTGTCGCGAGACGGCCGCTTCACTCGAAACGCCCAGGGCAAACTGGTCTCGGTGAGCGCCGGTCTTCCGGTGCTCGACGAGAGCAACCGCCCGATTTCAATTCCCGACGGAGCACCCGTGTCGATCGGTTCCGACGGCACGATCCGCCAGAGCGGCAACACCATCGCCAAAATCCGGTTGGTGTCGTTCCCCAACCCGCAGTTGCTCGCCAAAGCGGGCGGAGGGTCCTTCACCGCGCCCGTCACGGCGTTGAGCGCCCGGTCGGCGGCCTCGGGCACGATCCGACAGGGCGCCGTCGAAGACTCGGGTGTCAAGGAGATCACCACGCTTATGGCGATCACCGGCGCCGCGAGAGAAGCCGAATCGAACTCGTGGCTCATCCAGCAACACGACCGCCTTTCCGAACGAGCGATCGCGGCACTCGGACGCGTCGCCTGATAGACACCGCTCACAGGACCCAGCATGGCCATCAACGCGCTCAACTCCGCCGCCTCGGGACTTTCAGCACTCGATACCGCGCTGGACGTGACAGCCAACAACCTGGCGAACGTCAATACACCTGGTTACAAGGCCAGTCGGACGAACTTCCAGGACCTGCTCTACATCGAGAAGGAGCAGCCCGGGACCCGCAACGTGAACGACGACCAACGGCCGATCGGGTTGTACGTGGGACTGGGCGTGAAGGTCTCGGGCACGCAACTCGAGTTCACCCAGGGCGCTCCGCAGTTCACCGGCCGGCCGCTCGACGCCACCATCGAGGGTGAAGGGTTCTTCCAGGTGGGCGTTGGAGACGCCTTGGGTGGCACTGCCTACACCCGCGCCGGTAACTTCGCGCTCAACAAGGACGGCGAGCTGGTGATGGCAAATGACCAGGGCAGGCGATTGCAGCCGGTCATCTCGATCCCCTCGGACGCCACCAATCTCACGATCAGCAGCGACGGCAAGGTCCTGTATACGGCCCCGGGGTCAACCGAGCAAACCGAAGCCGGCCGCCTCGAACTGGCCACGTTCCCCAACCCGGCGGGACTTCGTCAGATTGGCGAGAATCTCTACACCCAGACTGACGCGTCCGGAACACCCACCACCGGAGACGCCGGGACAGATCAACGCGGCACTATTCTGCAAGGTTCCCTCGAATCCTCGAACGTTGACCCCACCCGAGAGCTCATCGACCTCATCCGCACGCAGCGCGCATTCGAGATGAACAGTCAGACCATCCGCGCCGCCGACGAGTCGCTCCGCACCATCTCCCAGCTCCGCCGATAATCGGGAGTCATCGCCATGACGATCCGCACGATCATCCTTGCACTCACTGCTTTGCTAGCCTCGCACGTCGCGGCCCAAACGACGATCAGTCTGCGAGCCAGCGTCGCGCTGCCTCCCGGCGGGACCCTTCATCTGGCCGACATCGCCGACATCGAAGGCCCAGACGCCTCGTCGCTTCTAAACGCAATCATCACCCCGGGCGCCGACGCGACCGTCGATCTCGACGCAGTCCGCAAGGCCGCGGCAGGGGTGGCTGGGATCAACCCCGGACGGTTGCTCTTTTCCGGCTTCGCCTGTAAGCTCGGGCCTGTTGAAGCCGCGCCGGTCTCGCAGCCGCCGATCGCCGGGGAACCCGAGGCGCCCGTGCTGACGGAGGGTGTCGTGCGTGGCGCCGTGCTGACGAGGCTGTCCGAGGTGCTCGCAGTGCCGGCCAAGGAGATGCGGACCACATTCGACAAGCGCGATGAGAGCCTGCTCGGAATGTCATGCAAGGGTCGCAGCGTCGTCGTCAATCCCACCGGCGCGGGCGACAAACCGACCTTCTCCGTGCGTGTCTACGAGCATGATTCGCTCGTGAACCAAGGAACAATCCGGGTCGGCGTCCTCATCCGCCGCGACGTTGCGGTGGCTACGGTGCCGATCTCCAAGGGTGAAACGCTCGCCAACGAGAACATCGTCGTCGATGAGCAGTGGCTGCCGCCCAGCGTACGTCCCGCGACCGGCGTCGTCGGCCGGGTTGCGCACTCTCGCATCGGAGCCGGCGAAGTGATCGCCGAGAACGACGTCGAGACGGCCCGGGCCGTTCGTAAGGGGGATCTGGTTAACATCGATTGCGTCAGCGGCGGAATCGCCGTCCGCACGACGGCCAGAGCCCTTTCGGACGGCAAACAGGGCGACACCATCCTCTTCGAAACCATCCGCTGGAACACTCAAATCGCCGCCAGAATCAGCGGACCCGGCGTCGCCGTCAGCGTGCCGGGCTTGACCGAACAACCAGACAAGCAGAGCGGCCGCAAGCCCCGTCGCGGCGAGTAACGAAACGATATCTCGGAGGCACACCCCTTGAACACCAGGCACGCACTTATCGCCCTCACCCTCGCCGGGTTCACCGCATCGGCGGAGGCCCAAGCTCTGCTCCGCGGCCCGCGAGAAGCGCACGCCGAGCCCGATGTCTCGGCCGGCGCCAAGTCCTCGCTGCACGAGACCAGCCTCATCGCGGTCGAGGCCCCGAAGCCAAAGACGTTCTCGCCCCACGACCTGATCACCATCATCATCAGCGAGAACAGCCGGCAGAGCGGCGAGCAGAAGCTCGACACCAAGCAGGACACCAGCATCAAGGGAACGCTGAACAAGTTCCCCGACCCCACCAAGCTCATCGAGGGCGAGCTGACCAACGGACAGAGCAGCCCGATCGCGCAGGTGGACGAGAGCAGCAACTCCAAGTGGAAAGGCGACGCCAAGTACGAACGCAGCGACCGCTTCACGGACAAGATCTCCGCCGAGGTGATCGAAGTCAAGCCCAACGGCGTGCTCGTGCTCGAGGCCCGCCGCAGCGTGACCAAGGACGACGAGGTCCAGAGCATGGTTCTGGCCGGAACGTGCCGGCGCGAAGACGTCACCAACGCCAACACGATCCTGAGCAGCCAGCTCGCGGACATGACGCTGACCGTGAAGAACGAGGGCGAACTGCGCGACACCAACAAGCCCGGCTGGATCACCCGCGTCTTCCGCACGATCTTCGCCTTCTGACGCGGCCCGCGCCCGGTCGCCCGGGCCCGCTCCCGCCGACGTACGCTGGGGCATGAGCAACGACCCCCACGGACCCGCCTCGGCCGACGGCATGATCACCGATCTGTCGCAGCGCCTGGATTACTCCGGCTACCTGTGCCTGGATCAGTTGTTGTCCGCCCAGAAGCCGCTCTCGCGCCCCGAGCACCACGACGAACTGCTCTTCATCATCCAGCACCAGACCAGCGAACTGTGGTTCAAGCTTGTGGTCCACGAGCTCAAGGCCGCGAGGCAGCTCATCGCGACGGATCAACTGGAGGCCTCGTTCAAGATCCTGGCCCGGGTCAAGCACATCCAGGCCCAGTTGCTTTCGCAGTGGAGCGTGCTGGCCACGCTCACGCCCAGCGAATACGTCCAGTTCCGCCACGTGCTGGGGCCCGCCAGCGGACTCCAGTCGTACCAGCACCGGATGGTGGAGTTCCTGCTGGGGCGCAAGGACAAAAAGATGATGCCGCTCTTCGCGCACCGGCCACACATCCACGCCCAGATCGCCGAGTGCCTCAACTCCCCCAGTGTGTACGACGAGTTCCTCCGCTCCATGGGCCGGCACGGGCTGCCGATTCCCGCTGAGGTGCTGAACCGCGACGTTTCCGAACCGCACGTAGCGCACCCTGGTGTTGTGGCCGTTCTCAAAACGGTATATGAGAACCCCGATTCCCATTGGGATCTGTACGAGATGGCCGAGAAGCTGGTCGACGTCGATGAGCAGTACGCCCTCTGGAAGTACCGCCACGTCAAAGTCGTCGAACGGGTGATCGGGTTTAAACGCGGAACCGGCGGCACCTCAGGGGTCGCCTACTTGCGGGAGCGCACCGACGACCGGCTCTTCCCGGAGCTCTGGGATGTTCGCACGGAGATCAAGGGCTGAGCGGCTACTTCCGGGGCTTGCTCAGTTCGTCGCGCACCTTCTCGAGCAGTCGTTTGGTTGCACGGATCCCGTCGGGTTCCGAAAGGCGTGAGCCCTCGTATTCAACTCCCAGGCGCCCGTGGTAGCCCGCCGCGAGCACGATCCGCATCAGGCGGGTGTAGTCCATGTCTTTCTCTTCGCCGGTGGCGTCGTCAAAGTCGTGGCTCTTGGCGCTCACGCCCTTAGCGAAGGGCATCATCTCCTCAACGCCCTTGTAACGGTCGTACTGCTCGTCTGCGCTGATCCTGAAGTTGCCGAAATCCGGGAGTGTGCCCACGCGCGGGTGCCCGACCTTCTTCATGACCTCGGACAGCCACTTGCCGTTGGATGAGAGCCCGCCGTGGTTCTCGACGATGACGTTCAGGTTGAACGGTTCCGCGACCACGCACAGCGCGTGGAGCCCGTCCGCGGCCTGCGCCTGTTGCTCCTCGTACGTGCCCATGCCGCGGGCGTTCACGCGGATGGAATGGCAGCCCAGAGTCGCCGCGGCCTCTAGCCATTTCTTGTGATTCTCAACCGTTTGCTTGCGTTTCTTGGGGTCCGCGTCGCCCAAGTCGCCCTCGTCGTCGCACATGATGAGCACGCTCTTGACGCCCTCGCCCTCGCAACGCTTCTTGAGTTCCTTTGTGTACTCCGCGTCGCCCCGTTTCTTGAACAACGTGTTCACGTACTCGACCGCGTCGATGCCGTAGTCGTTCTTGGCGGTCTTGGGGAAGTCCAGGTGCTCCAGTCGCCCCTCGTGGATGGCGCGGTGCAACGACCACTCCGCCAACGAGATCTGGAAGAGCGGCTCGTCCGTTGCTGAGGCCGCTCGGGAAAAACGGGTGAGCGACCCCGCCGCCGCGGCGGCGACGCCGAGCTTGACGACTTCGCGACGTGAGACTGGCTGGCTGGACATGGTCATTACCTCTTCGAGCTTTGTGCCCGCCGCGCCGCGATTCGACGCGGCGGGCAACTGATGTTCGGGCGGTGCGGACTCGGTGATTTACTTCTCGCCGAGCAGTTCTTTGACCATCGGCTCGATGGCCTTGGCCCAGATCTCGTAGCCCTTGGCGGAAAGGTGCAGCGCGTCCGGCATGATCTCGGAGGAAATCTCGCCGTCCTTGGAGTTGCCGATGAACTCGTTAGAGATATCCATGTAAACCGCGCCGCTGGAGTCAAGACGGTGCGTGATCAACTCATTCACGGCCTCGTTCTTCTGGCGCAGGGGTCCGGGGCGACGTTCGCGAGGGAAGATGCCCAGCACCAGGATCTTGGTTTGCGGCAGCTTCTCGTGGATCGTTTCAAGCACCGTGATCACGCCGTCGGCGATGTTGAAAGCGGTGTTGTCGTTGGCGTTGTTGGTGCCGATCATGACAACCGCGAGCTTTGGGGCGGATCCCGAGGCGGGCTTGGCCAGGCCGTCGAGGTTTCCGTTCTGCAGGCGGTAGATGACGTGCTGCGTACGGTCGCCGCCGATGCCCAGGTTTACCGCGTTGCGCTTGGCGTAGTACTTCTCCCAGACTTCCTTGCCCTCGCCTTCCCAACCTTGCGTGATCGAGTCGCCGATGAACAGGACGCCGGCGTCGCCTTTCTCCGCCGCCTGCTTGACGCGCTTATTGAACGCGTCGTTGCGCTCGACCCATCCCTTGTCGGTGCGGGGAACGGGCTTGGCGGCGGGATTGTCTCCCGTGCTGTAGCGAACGGCCTTGCCGTTCGCATCGATCGAGGGGCGCTTGACGCGTGGGGGCGGCGGGGGCTCGTTGGGGTCCGGCGGGGGCGCGGGAACCATCGTGGGCTTCGCCGGCTGCTGCGACTGGGCGAACGCGCTCCCGACGATTGCGCCCGACAAGAGAGCCATGACAACGACACGACCGAGTGAAAACGGTTTGGTAGCCATGTCGCAAGGGTATCGGCCGGACCACCCCCGGGGCCAGAGGCAGCGAACCTCAAAATGCCCTCGATCGGCTCACCGTCGGGGAACTTGTATCCCACCGATGAGCGATCGCAACTCGGTTCAGCATCCGGCCTCCCAGTGGGCGTAGAAGTACTGGACGTCGGCGCCGTCGACACCGCCGTCGAGGTTCAGATCGGCGGGAGTGCCTCCGGACTCCCAAACGGTGAAGAAGGCGTCGACGTCTCCTCCGTCCACACCCCCATCGCAGTTGAAGTCGCCGGCGCATATTTGCAGGTCATATGGATTGCTTGTCGCCGATCCGCAGGTGTTGATCACATTTACTCTCAGCCGGATCTTCGACCATTCGCCCGTCCCGCCACCCCACAAGTTGGCAAGCGTCAGCGTTTCTGTATCCGATCCGGCGGCGATGAACATGACTTCATCGGGAGGCCCCTCCACCGGCCCATCGGCCAGGGTGCGCCATCCGCCTGCACTTGAACTGTCGGCGATCTGCCAGGCGAAGGCGAGCGGCGGGGAGCCCGAGGCATCAGCACTGAACTGCACCGTGGAGCCAACACATCCGAGTTGATCGTCGATCGCTTCGATCCGCGGCGGCGACAACACGCTCGGAGCCTGAGGCCCGAACGCGACGGTTCCTTGCGCAATCCCGTCACTGCCGTTGGGTGATCGATCGGTGAGCCGCTGGTCTGTGAAGTCGTAGGCCGCGAGCAAACCGGGTTCGTTACCCTGCGGCTCGCACGACGCGGACTCCGCGATCTGGTCACGAGTTCGCACGTGATTCCAGACACGCACATCATCGATCATGCCCTGCCACCGGCGGAGGTACCCGTTGTCGTAGTTTCCGGCGCCGATGAGCACTGGTTCCATGCTGCTGTAGTACACACCCGAGTATCCGAACGCCGCGTACGAATCCAACTGACCATTGAGGTACATCCGAATAGTGACGCCGTCGAATGTCACCGCGACGTGGGCCGGGGATCCTTGAGCGATGCGGGAACTCGAACTGACCGCGACCCCCTGTGACGGGTACGCGTGGGTCAGGATGAACACAGCCTTCTGCGTCGTGGCCGACCAGTCGAGCGCCCAAGACATGATGTAGCTGCCGCTGCCGCCCTCTCGCGGTTTGGCGATAATGGTCGCGCCGGCGGAATCACCTGCATGCCCGTACCCGGGCCCGTCGGCCCTAAATCTCGCTTCGATCGTGAACTGCTGCGGGGCCATCTGAGTCGAGTTGGAGAGGCGCACGTATGCCTGGTCCGCCAGTTGCAAAGAGGCGGGCTGCGCCCTCGCGACCGAAGCAAGGGGATCCACGAGCAAAGAGCACACGGCGATCACGGAAAAGTACCGAAAGGATGCGTTGCTGCCATAGCGAACGTCTTTCATGGCGATCTCCTCGTGTTGTTGCAATTATAGGGAAGTTCAAGTTCCACCGCGTATCAGCAGTTGGCTTTTGCCCGTATCACCACCGCGGCTTTGCCCGCTCCCGGCTCGACCAGCGTGCTCCATCCACGCCGTCCTCCACCCCCCGAGTGTCTTCATACTCAGGCTGAAATTGGCTCGCTCCACGTTGCCGGGGAGATGCCCGTCTATCCTGATCCCCGTTACGCCGCGCCCGTTCGGACGTATAACGCGGCTCCGCTTCGTTCAGGTTTCACCCCCATGACCCACCACTCCATTCGTTACCTTGCCTGCTCGGCTTCGCTGTTGACGTACACGGCGCTGCTTTCCTGCGCATCGCACAGCAAAACTGCTGCGGCCGGTGCTCCGTCGAGCCTCGGGACGGTGGCCGGCGGCGTCATTCCCAAGGACCTGCCGAAGAACAAAAACGGCTGGACAGCGATCATGAATGACCAGGCCATCCCCTGCCCTGACATTGCGATGGGGGACGAACGGACGGTGCGGGCGATCCTCGAGGAAGGCAAACACCACAACAAAGTGATGGAGCACTTGACCTACCTGACGCAGCAGATTGGTCCTCGGCTCACCGGGTCTTCAAATGCCGAGAAGGCCAACCAGTGGTGCAAGCAGCAGTACGCAGCCTGGGGCCTCACGAACCCCCGGCTGGAATCCTGGGGCACGATCGCCACACGATTCGATCGCGGCCCATCTTCCGCCAAGGTGGTGCTGCGAAAAGAAAAGAAGAAGGACGATGGTACATCCGAGGTGGAGTTCGAGACCATGCGCGACATGGAGCTCACGACCCTCGCCTGGACCGCCGGCTCGAACGGCACGATCCGCGGCCCGGTCGTCAAGGAGCCCAAAACCGAGGAGCAGTATGCCGCGGCCAAGAGCAAGCTCAAGGGGGCGTGGATCCTCTTTGACGCCCCGCCCGCGGTCGGCCAGCGAGGCATCCGAGGCGGGATGAACGCTCGGTACGATGTCCGCAAGGACGCTCGCAAAAAGCTCGCCGAAGGCAAGTCGCCCGCGGACTTGTCCATCATTGAACGCCTGGTCACCGACGGCGTGATCGGTTACATTTCCTGCTCACGGGATGAACGGGTCTGGACCGGCGGCGCGACGGGCTGGCGCGAGTTGGACGCCGATACCGCGCCCAACGACGTGCACATCCAAGTGCGACTTTCTGACTACGACTTCATCAACTCCCGCCTCACCGACGGCGAGCCGATTGAGGTCGAGGCCAACCTGCAGCACACGCTGACTAAGGGCCCGGTCCCGGTCTACAACACGATCGCAGAAATCCCCGGCTCCAAGTGGCCCAACGAGGTGGTCATTATCTCCGCACATTTGGATTCCTGGAACGGCCCGGGATCACAGGGCTGCACGGACAATGGCACCGGCACTGCGGTCACGCTCGAAGCAGCCCGAATCCTCGCGAGTGTGAGCGCCAAGCCCTTTCGCACCATCCGGTTCATCAATTGGACCGGGGAGGAGCAGGGTCTGTTGGGGTCCAAAGGCTGGATCGACGCCCACAAGGACGAGTTGCCGCACATCTCGGCCGTGTTCGTCGACGATGGTGGCACCAATAGCGAGGGCGGCGTGCCGTGCGCCGATTCCATGGCCGAGATGCTCGCGGCGGCGACAGCGCCTACAAACTTTCAGTTCTATAGCGAGGTCGACAAGAAGTGGCTCAACGTGAACATTCACAAGGCCGGCCCCCGCAATCCCAAGGGTGGCGGCTCCGACCACGCCTCGTTCAACGCTGTTGGAGTGCCCGGGTTTTTCTGGGATGAAGTCGGCCGTGCTGATTATGGGTACGGATGGCATACCCAACACGACAAGCTCGACCTGGCAATTCCTGAGTATCTGATTCAATCCTCTACCAACGCCGCCATCACGGCGTATCGATTAGCGTGTGCGCCGACGATGCTGCCACGTGACGAACTGGAGTCCGAAAAGAAGTCCGACAGCCAAGCTCCCGCCCAACCCGCGAAGTAGCGGAATTACCGAGTACAAACCGTACATTCCATGGGCTTCTCCATCCCACTGAATTTTCCTCCCATCACGGAAAGCCCTTGACCGAGAGCCGTTCGTCAGCAGTATGATGGTCCCCTGCGCCCGTTCCGAAACGCGCCCGGGACTGTTGTCGCCTTCCTTCCAACACCGATCTGGGAACCCCGTCGTCATGCCATCCGCCCCCGCCGCCAAGAACGCCAAGAAGCCCGCCTCCAAGCCCGCGTCGAAGGGCACCCAGCACGCGCACGGCGGAGGCAACGGCGAACTTCTCAAGCACCCGCTCTTTGATGAGCTTGGGTTTCCTTCCGACCCCAACAACCTGTACCGCCAGACCGTGAGCAGCATGCTGACGGCCGCGGACATGATGAACCTTCCGCATCATCTCAAGATCATCCTCGCCCAGCCCAAGAACGAGATCATGGTCAACTTCCCCGTCAAGATGGACGACGGCGAGTATCGGTTGTTCAAGGGCTACCGCGTGCAGCACAATAATGCCCTAGGGCCGTACAAGGGCGGGCTGCGGTTCCACCACGACGTTCATCTTGACGATGTGAAGAGCCTCGCGTTCCTGATGACCATGAAGTGCAGCCTCGTCGGAGTTCCGTACGGCGGCGGCAAGGGCGGCATCAAGGTTGATCCGTACAAGCACAGCAAGGGCGAGATGGAGCGCATCGTTCGTCGCTTCACCGCTGCGATCGCCCACCAGATCGGGCCCGATTACGACATCCCCGCGCCCGATGTGGGCAGCAACAGCCAGCACATGGCCTGGATCGCGGACACCTATTCGTTCCTGAGCGAAGTCGGAGGCCGCCAGCCGGAGGCAGTCATCACCGGCAAACCGATCGAGTACGGCGGCTCGGTAGGTCGTGAGAAAGCCACCGGTCAGGGCGTTGTAGACACGCTCACCGAGATGCTCCCGGAGATCGGAATCGACATCAAGGGCTGCAAGTTCAGCGTGCTGGGCTTCGGCAACGTCGGCAGTTGGACCGCCCGCATTCTTCAGGATCGCGGGGCGAAACTGATCGCCGTGATGGACCACACCGGCGGCATCCTGAACGACGGCGGCATCGATGCGCACTCACTCGCGGCGCACGTTTCAAAGGCGGGCGGCGTCGCTAACTTCAAGGGCGCGGGCCGCATCGATAAGGAAGAATTCTACGAGACCAAGGTCGACGTCTTCGTCCCTGCGGCCCTCGAGCAGATGATCACCGAAGTCGAGGCCAAAATCGTGAACTGCAAGGTCGTGGCCGAAGGGGCCAACGCCCCCACCACTCCCGCGGGCGAGCGAGTGCTTGAATCCCGGGGCATCGAAGTGCTCCCCGCCATCCTTTGCAACGCCGGCGGCGTGACCGTTTCCTACTTCGAGTGGGTGCAGAACAAGACGTGCCATCAGTGGGAACTCGACCGCGTTGACTCCGAGCTCAACAAGCACATGATTCTCGCCGCCAAGAAGGTCCGCGACGCCCGCAAGAAGTACAAGTGCGGCCTCCGCACCGCGGCCTACATCGCCGCCCTTGAGCGGCTGCAGGCTGCCTATGCAATCCGCGGCCTCTTCCCGTAATCAGCCCAACTGCAAATCAATTGAAAGGGCAACGGCGTGGATTTCCACGCCGTTTTTCATGTCCCGTCTGGATCTTCGTAGGGGTCGGATCACGGTGTCTTCGGACCGTCCGATTTGCCTTGATGCGTTTCAATCTTCGGCGGAGAGTCGCTCACCAGCCGGATCGGAATCTGCACCTCACCCCACTTGTTGAACTCCGGCACATCCGGCCCGTTGTAGTAAAGGCCTCTGGGATCTCCCGCTGCCTCGAACACGCTCTGATCGGCCAGCCAACGCTGTAACACTTCGATGCGCTCCCGCATCCGCCCGAACGTCTGAGAGCCACGGACTCCCAGCGAGATCACCGTCACGGCAGACGTATCGACCACCTTGACATTCGTTCGCTTGCGATCCGCACCTACAGGCCCCAGATCCGGCGTGCGGTAAAGGAAAGACATCGTCCACGTCGTGGGCGGCTTCTTGGTCGGTTCCTCATTGTTCTCCGCGGGCGCCTCATCGCCGCTGTCGCGTTTCAGAACAACTCCCATTCCTGCGTAATCAACTTCGACCGGCGACGTCATCGGAATCTTGCGGTCGGAGATGTGTTGAAACAGCGGAAAGAACGCGATGCTCATTCCCAGGTCGGGCGTGACGCTTCCGGAAAACTCGGCACGTCGAACCGATGGATATCGCTTTATTTCTATGCAGTCGGGCGGCGTGGGCGCCGGGTATCCGTCCGGCAACGGCGTATCAAACCGACAAGGACCGGCCTTGTACGCCCCGCCTTCGTCCCGCTCCGCCTTCACAGAATCCTCGCCTCGGATCCGCACCACCTTAGCCGAAGGATCCGACCCATCTGCGTGATCCTTTTCGGGCGGAACCGGCCCGGGCCGCTCCGACGCAAGCGCGCCGGCAGTGAACAGCAGAAGGGCGATCGAACTCAGCATGGCAGACCTGTTCATTCGGGGTTTTCCGAAAACGTCACGTGGTGCAACTTGGCGCGAATGTCAGTTCGCTCCGCAGCCGCCGTTGGATTCCGTTCGTTCAAGAACACGGCAACGCACGCGCCGCGAGACTCCAACGCCCGCCTATCGCTGAACCGCCGAGTTCTTGGGCCGGGGCAGCCGCAGCGTCGCTATTTCCACTGCCCTGTCCGCATCGGCAAGACCCGATTTCGTCCGCCGGTCGGCTTCCACGCACACCCGGAACAACCGCAACGCGGCGGTCGGCTCTATCTGCTTCGCGATCTCGATGATCGGGTCCGCGGAGTCCCCGAACAACTTGAACGCGTACTTGAGTTGGTACGGATTCTGCCCTGCACGAATCGCTCGCGACACGGCGTGAATTTTCTTCGCCATGTCTGTGATGGCCCAGAGCACCAGTGTCGCCGGCTGGCGGTTCACGTCCATGATCTTGCGCACCGCCTCCAACCGCTCGCTCGGTCTCGCCGTCAATAACTGCGACTGAATATCCCAGATCTCTTCGTCACGAGACTTACCGACATATTCCTGTACCAGCGCTTTGTTGATGCTCTTGGCCCCTGCCGCGGCGACTGCGAGTTTGGCGATCTCCATGTCCAACCCGGCGAGATTCGGGCCCACCCGCTCCACCAATAACGTCGCCGCGTCGTCTTCCAGTTCGATCTTGTGGACGTTCTTGGCCTGACGCAGCGTCCACTCACGCGCTTGGGCGTCGTTGGGCGGTTCGCATGTGATCACGCACCCCACCGCGTCGACCGCCTTGTCGAGTTTGCCGGCGGGTAGTGAATCCGCTCGGATCACCAGCGTCGCGCCATCGCTCGGCGCCGCGGCGTACCGCTCGAAGAGGGGGCGAGTGTCCTCCTTGATGAGTTCGTCCGCGTCGTCGAGCACGACAAGTTTGTGAGAAGCGATCAGCCCGAAAGAGCGACATTCATCGAGAATTTCCGCCGCGGGTCGGTCGGCGCCCGTGAAGTGGACGACATCCACGTTCCCGAAGGATTTCTCAAGCATTGCCTTGAGTTGACCCGTGAGTTCCTGGCGGCGGAAGCCATCGGGACCGCGCATGATCACAACGCGGCATTCTGCGGACAGGGCCTTCCCGGCGGGCGCATCGGATTTCTCTTTCTTCGCCATGGACGCGAAGCGTACCCGTACCGTGGGGACGCCGGGAACAGCGCGGGCAGTAGTTTTGCTGCCGGCCTGACTCCGCTGCTCACGGGGAAGAGCGTAGAATCTCCTCTTGCCCGAACCGACCCCAAATTCAGCGTCACCCACGCCACCGCCCGCCGGCGACGCCGCTCCCCCGAGGGCGCCGCTGCAGCCCGGCGTGTTCCCGCGCCGGCCGCTCAACAAGCCTGTTCTGCTGCGCCCACGCAAGGTCCGCGGCGGCGTCAAAATCGGCGCCGGCGACATCGCGCCCTCGACGGCATGGGCCGCTCAGCGGTGGCTACGCCTCATCGAGCAAGCCGCGGAGGGCTCGCGACTGGTCGAAGGCTTGGAATACGCGCGACTCGGCCAGACCAAGCGGATTAGCTACACCGTCGGAAAGGTCGAAGCAGCGGTTCAAGGCCGCGCCGAACGGCCCTACATCACTGTCATCGGCTTCGACACGATCCCCCTCGAAACGTGGGAGAAGGTGGTTGAGACGATGGCCGACGGCGCGCTCTATGCCGCCAAGCTTCTGGCCAGTGAGCTCCCCGCGAATATCGAGGATGTCTTTGCTCCCCTGGGACTCAAGCTATTCCCCATGGACGCGGTCGAGGTCAAGCACTTGTGCACCTGCGCGGAATGGCGTGGGGAGAACGGTGCCGAAGCCGGCCCATCTCCCAAGCCGATCGCCGGCAAATGGTGCAAGCACGTTTGCTGCGCGGCATACCTGTTTGCGCAGCGGCTTTCCACCGAGCCGTTCTTGATGTTCCTGATGCGGGGCATGGAGGGCCAGGAGCTGATCGAACGTCTGCGGCAGCGCCGCGTGCTTGCCGGGGCGGTCCTGGGTGTCACTCCGATTTATCAGCAGCGGGTCGCGGGCGTGGCTGATGTCCCCGTCAAGCCGCTCGAGGAGTGCATCGAACGATTCTGGGATGCCGGAGCCGCGATGGCGTCCATCGATTTGCCTCTGTCCCCCCCGCCCGTCAGCCACCCGATCCTTCGTCGCTTGGGTCAGAGCCCCTTCACCAACGCGCCGTTCCCGCTGGTGGGATTGCTCGCCAGCTGCTACGAAGTGGTCAGCGAGCGGGCACGCAAAGTGGCGGACGAAATGCCTCCCGAGGCGGAAGAAACTGGTTCCGACGACGAAACTGAAGATGAAGCCGAAGAGCAATGACCACCTTCGCGAATTCGGGTCGATCCGGCTCGTCCGGTAGCGTGCCCGATCCCGGCTAGGATTCTGCATTCCGCGGGCGTGGCGGAACTGGCAGACGCGCGGGACTTAGGATCCCGTGGCCGCAAGGCTTTGCAGGTTCAATTCCTGTCGCCCGCATTGGACACAGAGTTACTCGGGACTCTGAGCCGCCACATCTCAGCCGCCTCCTGGTTCCCGTTCATCGCGTACAGCCCCGCGAGCGCCTCGGCGACCTCCCGCACGTGCTCACTGAACGGATCGTTCTGCCTCTCGATGCGGCTCCAAGCCTCGAGCAGTTCCTTCTCCGCCTCTTCGCGATTGCCCTGATCGAGAAGGCAAAGCCCTGTATATTGATGCAGCATCACCGCGTCCAGCCCATCGCGCGTCGCTTCCACGCCCATCCGTGTCCGAAGTGTCCGCAGGATCTGTTCCGCTTCGGCCGGTCGGCCAGCCCGGCGTGTAGCCTCGGCGTAGATGGCACGGTAAATCCAGGCGTTTCCATCATCGGGCGCCAATATCCGGTCGGCTCCGTCCGCGGCCTCCCGGGACAGACGCACAGCCTCGGCCAGGCGATCCGGGATATACAGCAGCGTTCTGGCCTTGCTCGCCTTGGCACGGATCGTGCGGTGGTGCTCTTCGCCGAACACCGATAGCGAAACGGACAGAATGTGGTCCGCGAGTTCGGCCGCTTCCTCGTACCGGCCCTGGCGACGCAAATTGTAGAGAAGTTCCACTTCCACTTGCAGGATCGGCACCGTGTTCGCGCCGTAACGCGCTTTGGTCACCTCGTACACGCGCCGGAGGAGCGTCTCGGCCTCGGACAGCGGCCCGGTCTGTTTGAGGAAGACCGCGAGCTGCCAGTTCGCCCACGCCGCCTGCTGTGAGTTCTCGCCCGAGTATTTCTGAAGTTTCTCGACCGCGGCGCGCAGCAGCTGTGCGCCCTCCTCGCGCCGCCCGGCGTTCCAGATCGCGCCCGCTCGTTCCGCCTCGAGTTCCAAGGTGATCGGGTGCGCCTCCCCCCGCCTGGCCCGCACCGCGCGGTAGGCCCGATCGATTAGTTCAAGGCTTTTCTCGTGCTCGTTCCTCACCGCCAGGTTGTTCGCCAAATCCCGTGCCGCGATGATCGACCGCAGTTCGGCTTTGTCCAGCCCCCCCCCGACCAGTTCAAAGTTGCGCTCCAGCAGCGGCACCGCGCGGCCGATCTCACCCTGATTCTCGTACGACATCGCCAGCATGCGGCGCGTCTCGATGGTGTCAGGGTCCGAAGGGCCCAGTTGTTTCTCCCGGATGGCCAACGCGTCCCGCAGCAACTCCGCCGATTCACCGAACCGGCCATAGGCCCTGAGGGTGGTGCCGATGGTGGTTCCAAGCTCCGCTCGAGTGAGAAGATCGCTGCTGAACGCGCTCTCCAGGTGCTTTCCCGCCGCAACCAGAAGGTCCGCCGCGTTGTTCTGCGAACCATCGATGGTCGGAAAGGGCGCGGTGCTCAGTTGAACATCGGGCAACGCGGGCCCCGGCTCGCCCTGCGCGTTCGGAAGGGCGTAAGGATCCGCGGAGACCACCGCAGACTTCAGAAACTCCGCGATGCTGTGAGCCCGCCGCGCCTCGTCGCGCGCGATGATCTGCGCTGCCAGCGCCCGATCCCGCTCGCGAGTCGCCCGAAGGAACCCGATCGAGGTTCCCACCAAGCCCACGATGATCGCCAGAAAAATGCCTGCGGCGCCGAACACCGCCGCCTTGTGCCGCCGCGTGAACAGGCGCACCTGATACGTCATGCTCGCGGGCCTGGCGCTGATCCGTTCTCCCGCGAGATAGTGGCCGATGTCCCGGGCCAGATCCGCCACCGATTGGTACCGTCGATCGCGGTCCTTCTCGAGCGCCTTTAGCGCGATGGTCTCGATGTCGCCGCGCAGGGCGATGTCGATGCCCGAGGGTCGCGTGGGTGCCCGCTCACGGATGATCCGGGTGGCCTCCAACACCGCCGCGTTGGAGACGTCGTAGGGAAGCCTGCCGGTGAGCAACTCGAACAGCACGACACCCAGCGAATACACGTCCGTGCGTGTGTCGACCTCCACGGCGCCGTGCCCGCACTGCTCCGGGCTCATGTATTGCAGCGTGCCGATGAGCTGGCCCACCCGGGTCTGCATCGTCGCCAGGTCAGTCTCATCGTCGGCAATGCGTGCCACACCGAAGTCAATGATCTTCGGCTGGCCGTAAGCATCGATGAGGATGTTGCTGGGCTTGAGGTCGCGGTGGATGATGCCGCGCTGATGGGCGTGCTGGACCGCCTCGCACACCCGAAGGAACAAGCCCAGCCGCGACCTTGTGTCCATCGCGTGGGTTCGCGCGAAGTCGGTGATGGTCCGGGCCTCTGGCACCAGTTCCATCGCGATGAACGGCACGCTCAGCCGTGGTGTTCCCACCGCCGTTTCGGGCGCGTGCGTTCCCGCTTCGTACACCTGTGCAATCCCGGGGTGACGCATGCGCCCCAACACCTGCGCTTCATACTCAAATCGACGCAGCGCCGAGGGCGACAGCAACCCGAACCGCATTACCTTGAGCGCCACGGTCCGTCGCGGATTCTCCTGAGTCGCCTCGTACACACTGCCCATTCCGCCGGAGCCCACCAACGCACGCACTTGGTACCGTCCGATGATCGCCCCGAGCAGTTCCTGCGGGCCCCCACTCTCAATCACCCGGGTCGACATGTACGCCAGCGCCTCGGTCGCGGTGCCGCGCTCGAGGAACCCCGAGTTGTTCGCGCGTGCGTGGGCATCCAACAATCTCTGAGCCTTGGCACGCAAGGCCGGTTCATGGCCCAAAGAGCGGTCCAGAAACGCGGCTCGCTCGGGGGCCGGCAAATCTAAGCACTCTCCCACAAGATCACGTAGATTCACGGCGACCGCCCGCGGCGCTGCCGGCGGGGGTTTCTCGGACGGAGGTTGTTCGGGAAGTGGCTGGGGCATGAACTGCTATGAATATGTGCGAGAAACACCGTGAACCGGTGCCGCTTGGGATGATTGAAGGCACCCAAAGCGCCCAACACACCCCTCTGATTGTTAGGATGCAGTGCCTTGCCGGCTCGTGAAAATCCTCGGAAGTTGTACGCGACGTTCCGCGCTCCAACAATCAGGAGCCACATGCGGAAACACACGCACCCTTCCGCGGCGGAACTCTGACAATGTCTACTCCCTCCAACGACCCCGGCAATTTCTGGGGCAATGGCTCCGGTAACAACTCATCTTCTCCAGATTCCACCTCCGGTGAGGGATTCTGGAAGAAAGTCGAAGACCAGAAGCGCAACGAACGCGACGCCGCCGCCCGCCAAAGCGGAACCCCCGCACCCAGGAAACGAAGCCGCTGGGGCCGTGTACTGCTGTTCGGTGGTGGTGGAGTGATTGTGATGCTCATCCTGCTGGTGGCGTTGGCCCCCACCATCGCGGGTGTGTTCGCTCCTGGAATCATCGCCAGCCGCGCCGGGAAGCAAATCAACGGAGCAGTCACAGTCGATTCGGCGAGTTTCGGATGGGGCGGACCGCAGGTCATCCAAGGCATCAAAGTCACAGACGCGAACAAGACGGAAGTAGTGCGTGTCAAGACGATCGAAGTCTCAGCCGGCCTCATGGGCCTGATCTTCGGCAATCTTGATGTCGGCACCATCACGATCACGAGCCCCCGCGCGGAGATTGTCAAGGCCGCCGACGGCACCACCAACCTCGAGCGACTGATGCCCAGGCCCGCCCCCGGCGCAGCCGCCCCGTCGCCATCACCTCAAGCCTCTCAGCCCGCCTCGCTGCCCGAGTCGCTGAAGGCCAAGCTCGTCATCAAGAACCTGGAAGCAAGCTACAGCGATGCCACCGCTCCAGGTGCCGACGGCAAGCCGCTGGCGGTCGCTTTGGACAACTTCAACGCCGCGGCACAGATCGGCGCGGGCGACCCACTCAAAATAGAAGCCCAGGGCGACGCGGGACAGGTCACCGCCAACAGCGCTGCCGCAAAGACCGGTTCCATCACCATCAACGCAGTCATTAAGCAGTGGACCAACAAGCAAGGCAAGATTACGTTCGACAAGGCAGATGTGGACGCCAAGGTCGATGTGAAGTCGCTCCCGCTGGGTCTGGTCGACGCATTCATCGGCAGCGCACTCAACGGTGGTTCTTTGCGTCAGGGCCTGGGCCCCACCGCCGACCTCACCATCGTCGCCAAGGGTGACATGACCTCCGGCGACGCTCAACTCAACTTCACCACTCCCAACGGAACCGCCAAGGGATCGCTGAAACTCGCCCAAAACACGCTGACAACGGTCACGCCTCTGGTAATCGAGCTCAAAGGCTCGGCAATCGCGGGCCTGGCGCCCGCCTTCCGCAAGAGCCTCGACTCGCAAACCCAGGCCAAAATCGATACGCTGCCCGACGCCAAGGTAACGATCGATCAGCTCAAGTTCTCGCTTCCGAACCAGCCCGGCGCGATAAATCTCAAGGGGAGCGGCGCCCGCATCGTGCTTGATCTGGGCGAGGTCAAAGGATCGGTAGCCCTGAGCGAGGGCCAACCGCAGCAGCCGTTCCGAATCGCCCCGCTCAGCGCAACGATTGCGGCGACGGACTTGTCTCAGCCAGTCCGCATCACCGGCGCCACGACCGCCGACATCGGCGGTCAACCCGCCGGCAACCTCAACATAGACGTCACCGCTTCGGACCTGCTCGACAAATCCGGCGTCCTCGTGAAGGGAATGCCCGGCTCGGTGAACGGCAGCGTGGTCCTCAAGGGAATGGCCACCGCGATCGCGCAGCCGTTCGTGCAGGCGTTCAAGCTGGATCTACCGAGCGATGTTGGTCCCTCGCTGGACGCCGAACTCAAAATCGCCACTCAGCCGGCCACCACCGGCACCCCGCCGGCGGATGTGGACATCAACGTTCGCAGCCAGTTCCTCAACGTCGTAGGATCGGTGCGGTTCGACAAGAACACGCTCACCACCCGCGGTGACGGCGTGCGCGTGGATGCCGCCCGCATCGCCACGATTGCGGGCCGCTTCATGACCCCCGATTCCGGCTTCGCCGTCGCCTCAAGCCGACCAGACGCCAAGGGTCTTTCGCTCAGCGTCAAGAACCTAGACGCCCCCATGAACTCCGTCGGCAAGCCCGATATGAAGGCCGCGGCGGCCGACATCGACCTGCGCCTCGACGGCGTTTCCCTCGTGCCGATGATCGACAAGAAGCCGGGCCCGGCGCTCGACGTGCAGACGCTCACAGTCACCACCAAAATCGCCAAGGGCGGAAACCTCCAAGGCTCGATCGACGGCAAGTTGTGGCACGAGAGCGTGCCGTTCACCACCACCGGCTCATTCGACATCGCCTCATTGCTGGTGAACGACGCCGCGGGCAACCCGGGTGTGGCCATGGGCGCCATGCGTCCCAAGGGCACGATCGAACTCAAGGACGTCCCCGTCGGCATCGCGCGACTGGCCCCCTCTCAACCCGCGGCGGACGGCGCCAAGCCGCTCGACCTGGCCGCCCTCCTCAACGGCGTCATGGGACCCAACTTCACCGTGACGGTCAACGCCGCTTCCGTTGAAGGAACCGCCGGCGCATACGACGCCAACGTGAAGCTCACGAGCCAGCGTGTCAAGGCCGACATCATCGGCCGCGGCTCCGAGAAACAGATTGACCTGCGTACCTTCGGCGCATCTGCCGATGTTACCCCCGAGACCGTGACGGGCCTGATGCACACCTTCGCGCCCACCGTCACCGGAATTCCGCAACTGGCGGCGCCCAGCAAGCTCACGCTCATCCTCGACCCGATCTCGGTGCCCCTGGATTCGAACCGCAAGCCTGATTTCAGCCGCGTCGGCCCCGCATCGCTCAAGGTGAACCTGCCCGGCCGCACGATCATTCAAGGCCTGACCGCCAAGAACGCCGACGGCACTACTCGCGACCTTGGTCAGTTCGGCGTGCAGGATTTTGAACTCACGGCCAACGCGCCGGTCGCCGCGATGTTTGGCCCCGCGTTGCCCAACCAACGTGCCGTTACCGCCAGGCTCAAGGGCACGCTCCTGGGCGCAAGCGCCGCTCCAATCGGAATCCTCGACGGCGACCTGAGCACCGAACTCTCGGACAAGCAGCTCGCCGGGGCGCTCAACGCGAAGATCAACATCACGCAGATCGACGTCGCCGCCATCGAGCGCATCATCGGTCAGCAGGGCAAGATCTCCGGCGCCATCGGCAACACCGCCAGCGTGCGTGTGGATGGCACTGTCTCGCCCCCGGCCAACGCGGCCAAGGGCGCGGCGTTCGACATGGCGGCCGCGACCATGAACGTGCAGGCGAGCATCGACGCTCCCAAACTCAAGAGCGACGGCCCCCTGGCCGCGACAATCTCTCCCGACGCCATCCGCCTCTCCAAGTCGAGCAAAATGACACTGGAAGTCGATCCGGTGTGGGCCAACACATTTCTCACTCCTCCGCCCGCAGCAGCGGGCCAGAAGCCGGCCGTCCAAACGCTGACGCTCAAGGAGATCACCCCGATCTCGATCAACCTTGAGAAGCTCACGCTTCCGCGGGCGCAGCCGGGCAAGCCGAGCACAGCGCCGCTGGAGGCGGCGCTGTCGTTGGCGATCAGCAAGATCGGGCTGCAGGCCAACGACGGTTCGCCGATGTCTCTCGGCGGCACATCAATCTCTATCAACTCTGATGTCCCCGGCCCGCGGGGAACGCCTGTCAACTTCCGCATGGGAGTCGACAGTGCGAAGATCGCCGACAAGCCCGCCGTCACCGGCCTCAACCTCAAGGGAACCGTCGATGGGCTCATCGGCCCCGACGGGGGCGTGAACGCGCAGGCCGCGACCCTGAGCAGTAACGGCGATCTGCCGCAAATCCCCACGGCGCTCATTGACGCGCTCTCGACCAAGGACGGAACCATCCCCGACGCGCTTGGACCCGTGGCCTCCGCGAAGTTCACGATCGAGCGGTTCCCGCTGGGCAACCAGCCCCCGGCGGGCGCGCCGGCCGTCGTCGATTTCAACGCAACTTCCGAGCGTGCGAACGCATCACTGCGTGGCACGATCCGCGACAACATGTACGTCAGCGAGAAGCCGTTCAAGGCCTCCATCACCGAGGTGACCCAGGCTCTGGCTGAACGCTACATCAAGGGACTTCCGCTCTTTGGTTCGTTCGAAAAGTCCAAGAAGGACCAGCCTGCAACGCTGGAAGTCACGAACATCACCGCCGCTCTGAATAACGATCTGACCAAGCTGAACGCCGATGTCATGTTCGACCCCGGCGAGGCCAACTTCGGCACGAGCGGCACGTTCGCCGAGCTGCTCAAGACGATCAACGTCAAGGACGCCGGCACGGTCGGCAGACGCCTCGAGCCGATCAACGTGCAGGTCCGCAAGGGCATCGCGACCTACCAGCGCTGGAAAGTGCCGTTGGGCCAGTTCACGGTCGAGACCGAAGGCACCGTCGACCTCGTGAACAAGCAGCTCGACGTGGTGACGTACATCCCCTTTGGGGCTCTATCCGACAAGGCCGCGGGTCAGCTCAATCTCGGCGCCGGAAGCGCGATCACGAAGATCCTGCCCGGCGCGATCGAGTCCTTGACGCAGATCCCGTTCCGCACCAAAGGCCCGATGGGCGCGGCAAAGACCAACGTCGACCCCGAGATGCTGGCGAAGAACCTCGGCAAGACTCTGAACCCCGAACGGATCATCAAGGACAACCTTGGCGATCTGCTCAAGAAGAGCGTCCCCAAGGAGCCCAAGCCCCCACCGAAGTGATCGTCACGCCGCGCGAGGGCGGTCCTCGGAGCCTTGATCCCCCATCAACTCCCGCAGGTTCATCATGCAGCGTTCCGCCCGTTCCAGGGCCCGTTCCGCGTTGGCGATCGAAGTCGGCGTACAGCCGGGGAAGTTGCCTTCGCCGACCAGATGCGGCTTCCATCCCGGACCCATGCGCGTCGTTCCCAGGTGCGGGAACGGAATGGTCTGGCATTCGTCATGATACTCGGCACGGTGCAGTCGCAGTTTGCTCACGGCGCGATCTCCTGCCGGGCCGGTCACGGACCGACGGCGGTATCTTTGAGATCGGTCCTCCATGACCACGCATGAGTCACTCCGCAATAGGGTGTGAAAGTGGGGCGATTGAACGGCCGAACGACCCGCGCGACCGCCAGACCTTCGCGCGCTTCGCGTCCGCGAATGTGGATGCCCTATTCGTGGTTCCGGAGTTTCGGGCCACGCTCGCCGGCACATCCACGCCAAACGCCGCCATTCCGCCGCGTCCGTATCCACCGCGACAACGCACCACCGTTGGCCTCAGGTCGTGCTCACGCGTTGTCCCACCTTGGGTTCGGTGCCGGCGATCAGCCGCTTGATGTTCGCCCGGTGAGTAAAAACCACCAGCGCCGCCAGCAGCGTGCCCACGACCAGAAACGGTGTCGCGTTCAGCAACACGATTGAATCGAACTCCGTCGCCCGCCTCGCCACGATCACGCTCTGCACAATAATGAACACCGGCAACGCTACCGCCGCGGCGATCGAGGCGGAACTGATGTACCGCCAGATCTTGAGCACCACGATCCACACCAACAGGATACCCAGACCAGGAATCGCCAAGGCCGGGAACACGCCGATGAGCGCGCCGATCGATGTTGCAACGCCCTTTCCACCCTTGCCCCCCAACCACGGATTGAACACGTTGCCCAGCACGGCCGCGACCATCGCGCCCAGCCAGATCAGAGAGTGCGGCCAGAGCACGTCGAACCGCCCGAGCATCTCCAGTTGACGCCCGCACAGCAGCGTCGGCACGCACGCTTTCGCAAAATCGCAGAAGAAGCAAATGAAGAACCACTTACGCCCCAGCACCCGTCCCACGTTCGTCGCGCCGATGTTGCCGCTGCCGTGCTTGCGGATGTCGATCCCCTTGGCCTTGCAGATGAGCAGGCCGCTCGGGATCGAACCGCACAAGAACGCGATCGGAATGTAGAGCAGCGGTATCATGCGTGGTTCCACTCTGCGGGGGCCATGGTAGTAGGACCGAACCCGAATGCAACACGCCTCGGGACGATCAATACGTCAGCAACGCCGCGACGTGATTGAGGTTGGTGCCAGTGAGCGCCCACGGAATGACCGCCCCCGCCGCCGCGAGCGCCCCGTTGCTGTTGTGCTCGCGCAGCGCCATCCCCGGATCAATGCCGCTAGATCGGATGGCCTCCCAGGTCTGGTGAGTCACGATCGCCCCCGCCGCGTCGGTGGGCCCGTCGCGCCCATCTGTTGAGTACGCCACAAGAACCGCGTCCGGTCCGCCCCGCATCCGCTCAGCCGCCGCCAATGCGAACTCCTGGCTCGGCCCCCCGATCCCGCGCGCCTCGGCGCCGACGGTCACAGTCGTCTCCCCGCCCAGTATCCAGGCGCACGCGCCGTGGTCCCGAGTTCCCCGCGCCAGAGCGATGAACTGCTCGGCGCACGCCGCGGCCTCTCCCTCCACACCCATCCGCACGGATCGCACCGTGAACCCAAGCGTCTCAGCAGCCGCCGCAACCGCCTCCACCGCCGCGGCGTTGTTCGCGATGATCGTGTTGCGAACCCCGGCCAGCGCCGCATCCCCAGGCTTGATCGTTTCCGCCACTTCCCCGCGAACTCCGCGTTCAAGGTGCGTGACCACCCGGGGCAATACCGCCGCCAGGCCCCGCCGCTGCATCACGGCCAACGCATCCGCGTACGTCGTCGGGTCCGGCGCGGTCGGTCCCGATGAGATCACGTCGAGCGGATCGCCGATCACATCCGACAAGATGAACGCCCGGATATCCCCCGCCGCACACGCCGCCGCCAGACGCCCGCCCTTGAGCTGCTCGCAGTGCTTGCGCACCGCGTTCAGTTCACGGATCGTCGCGCCCGAACGCTGAATCTGGCGTGTCGCCTCGGCGATGTCCTCCAGGAACAACCCCTCCGCCGGCAACGTCAGATGCGCCGATCCTCCACCGGAGACCAGAACAATCAGGGTGTCATCCGCCATAGGCCGCTGAAGGAACCGCCGCATCGCCTCCGCCGCGGCGATGTTCCTCGCCGTCGGGAACGGATGATCGCAGACGTACCGCTCCACCCCCGGCGGGAGTTCAGCGTTCGCTTCAGCGGGCGCCACCGTCGCAAAACCCGCTTCAAATGGTCGCGCCAGGAGCGTTGCGGCTTCGCGGAGCATCGCGCACGATGCTTTGCCGATCGATACCAGGTACACGCGGCCCCGGAACGGCTCGCGTGCCGGCCAATGCCGACGCAGTGCCGCCGCCGGATCCGCCGCTTGCGTTGCCGCGGCGATCAGCGATTCAGCGTGCCGTCGGTGATCTTTCCAGACGGGTCGATTCACGCCTGATGCTACCCGCGCCACGAGCCTATGGATGCTCGCGGCGTTGATTCTCCACACAGCCTCTGGTACGCTCCGATAGTTGACCCACCACAGATCTCGCATGCCCGACCCCAGCCACTCAACATCAAGTCTCTCACGCATCGCCGCGCGGCTGGGCGTTGACGCCGCGTTCGTGGTCTTCGTTTCGCTCTGGCTTCTGGCCCTCTGCACGGCCACGGCCATCTACCTGGTCACCGGCCGACACATCGACATGTGCGCTTTCCGCCTCGCGACCGGCTACCCCTGCGCCACCTGCGGCGGCACCCGCGCAGCGCTCTGCGCGGTGAAAGGCGACCTCGCCCACGCCTGGCGCTACAACCCCCTCGCCACCGTCCTGGTGTTCCTACTCCCTCTGTACGCGATGCTGAAGGTGTTCCACGTTCGCACGCCCCCACTCCCCCCGCGGGCGCGTGCAGCAGCCGTCGCCATCGTCGCGATCCTCATCGGTCTCAACTGGTGGTACGTGGCCACACACCTCCCCGCCGCCGAACGTGCCGCCGTTACATCGCCGGCCGCAACGCCCTGAGCCGCTTGATCGCCTCGTCCATCGTCTCGGCCTTCTTGCAGAACGCGAACCGCACCAAGGGCTTGCCCAGCTCTTTGCGGTTGTAGAAGCCCGTTGGCGGGATCGCGGCCACCCCGATCTTCTCGATCAGGTGCGTCACGAAAGCGCGATCATCCGCGAATCCCAGCGGCGAATGATCCGCCATCAGGAAATAGGTCGAGTGCGATGGATGCACGATCAGCCCGCAATCGCGCAGCGCCGCCGACAGGCGGTCTCGGTTGGAGGCGAACAACTCCCGCAGCCGCACCGAGTAATCTCCCGGCTCGCGGATCGCCGCCGCCGCCCCGTACTGCAACGGCGTCGCGGTCGAGAATGTCATGAACTGGTGAGCCGCTCGAACGCCCGCTGAAAGATGCGGCGGCGCGATCGCCCAGCCCACCTTCCAGCCCGTCAGGCTGAACGTCTTGCCCATGCTCGAGAGCGTGATCGTCCGGTCCCACATCTCCGGCAGTGTCGCCATCGGGATGTGCGGCAGGCTCTTTTCATAGATCAGGTGCTCGTACACCTCGTCCGTGATCGCGATGACATCGTGCTCGCGGCACAGCCCCGCGATCATCTCCAACTCTTCCCGCGTGAACACCTTCCCCGTCGGGTTGTGCGGCGTGTTCACCAGGATCGCCCGCGTGCGTGGAGTGAACGCCGCCCGCAGCTCATTGGGATCCAACCAAAACGCCGACTCGCCCTTCCGCGGCGGGTGCAGCGCGACGAACTTCGGCGTCGCACCCGCCATCGCCGCGCCCGCGGTATAGAAATCAAAGTACGGCTCAAAGAAGATCACCTCATCGCCCGGGTTCAGGATCCCCACCAGCGTGTTGATGATCGCCTCCGAGCAGCCGCTCGTCACCGTCACGTTCGCTTCCGGATCAATCGTCCCGTAGCCGCGTGCCGCCCACGAGTCCGCGATCGCCCTGTTCAGGTCCGGGACTCCGATCATTCGGGCGTACTGCGCGTGCCCCGCGTGGATCGCCGCGATCGCCGCCTGCTTGGCGCCATCCGGCCCGTCAAAGTCAGGGAATCCCTGCGACAGGTTCACCGCCTTGTGCTGGTTGGCAAGTCTCGTCATCTCGGCGAAGATCGATGCGCCGAAGGGACGGAAACGCTCCGCGATGCAGGCTTCTCTGGACATTGGCCAGACGGTACGTCGTCGCCGGGGCCTACGCGCCGACGTATCGGGCGTACAGCGTGCGTGCCGTCGCCGCGGACGTGGTGCCCCTGACCAACGCCCTCCCATCCGGGAACACGCTGATGTCAATCGGCGTCGCCCCTTCTCGCAATGACGCCCGCAGCATGAAGTCCGTCAGCGTCACATCCGCCAGCGGCCGCAGCCGCGCCGCGAGCGCCACAAGATCAACAGGCCTCTGCTCCGCCATTCCTCCCGGCCACACCTGCACCGTGTTCGCCCCGCACAGCGATGTCGTATCGTCCGTGCGATCCGCATCCAGGAACTCAAACCGCCTGTTCACGCAGCATGCGCACTCGGCGTTGTGCGTCAGTTCGATCCGCCGCCGCCGGTCCGGCCACAGCGAGAACTCCAGCAGTGTGGGCGTCGGGATCCGCCCGCACAGAATCGCCAGCGCATCAGCCGCCTGTGCCGCCGCGACCATTGCCACCGCCGGCCCCAGCACGCCCGCTGTATCGCACGTGGGCTGCGACCCCGGCGCGGGCGGTTCCGGGAACACGCACCGCAGGCACGGCCGCCCATCCCCGGGCACCAGCGCCGCGCTCATCCCGCGATCAGCGATCACCCCGCCGTACAGGTACGGCACCCCCCGCTGCACGCTCAGATCGTTCAGCAGGTACCGTGTCTCATAGTTGTCCGTGCCGTCGAGCAGCAGCGTCGCCGGCGAGTCTGCGAACAGTCCCGCCGCGTTCCGCGGCCCGAAATCCGCCGCGTGCGCATGAATCTCGATCGAAGAGTTCACCGCCCGCAGCCGCTCCCTCGCCGCGTGCGCCTTGGGCGTGCCTAGATCCGCCTCCGTGAACAACGTCTGCCGCTGCAGGTTCGTGAGTTCCACCACATCGCGGTCAATCAGCGTGATCCGCCCCACCCCGGCTCGCGCCAGCAGGTCCGCGCTCGCACACCCAAGCGCCCCGATCCCGACAATCACGGCGTGGGCCGCGCCGATGCGCTCCTGCCCGGCCTCGCCGATTCCGGGGAGCAACGTCTGGCGGTGGTATCGTGAGACCGGTGACACGTGCGAACTGTACGAGTGAATTCGGCGGCGTTCATCGACGGATTCTCTCGAACCTATTCCGTGCTTGCTTCGTATCTCCGCCCATGCTCTTCATGGTCATCGAACGCTTCAAGAATCGCGACCTCACCGCCGTCAGCGAACGCTTCCGCCGCCACGGCCGCCTGATCCCCGAAAAATCCGGCATCATCTATGTCGCCAGTTGGATGTCCGCCGACGGCGCCTCGTGCTACCAGTTCATGCAGGCCCCCACCCGCGAATCCCTCGACCCTTGGATCGCCAAGTGGTCCGACCTCGTCGACTTTGAAGTCACCCCGGTCGTCCCTTCCGAGGAGTTCTGGGCCTCGCGCCGAGGCTAGCCCCGTATCCTCCGGGATGCTTCCCCCGATCCTGCTCGCCGCGACTCTCGCGTTCCCCGTCCCCCCGGCGCCCACCTCGGCCGCGCTGCTGGCGCAGGTCTCCGAACAACGGCTCAAGCAGAACATCGACGCGCTCGCCGCCTTCGGCACCCGCCACACGCTTTCCGATACCGCCTCCGACACCCGCGGCATCGGCGCTGCACGCCGCTGGATCAAGTCCCAGTTTGATTCCTTCAACCCCGCCGGCGGCACGCTCCGCGCCGAACTCGAGTCCTTCGACGTGCCCAAGGGCCCGCGCGTCCCCACCGGCGCCAATATCGTCAATGTCGTCGCCGTGCTCCCCGGCACGCGCCCCGAATCCGCGCAGCGGGCCTACTACGTCGTCGGCCACTTCGACAGCCGCAACGGCGATGCCATGGACGTGACCGGCGACGCCCCGGGCGCCAACGACGATGCGTCCGGCACGGCTGTCGTCATCGAACTCGCCCGCGTGCTCGCTGCCCACCCGCTCGAATCAACCGTCGTCTTCCTGTGCACCGCCGGCGAAGAGCAAGGCCTGCTGGGCGCCAAGGCCCACGCCGAAAGCAAGGTCGCCGACAAAGCCCTCACCATCCGAGGCGTGCTCAACAACGACATTGTCGGCGACCCCTGGGGCCATTTACGCATTCCACCCAAAGCCCCCGGCGAACCCTGGACCCTGTCCCCAACCGATCCGGCCACTCGCCCGGCCAATCTCACCGTGCGCATCTTCTCCGAAGGCCTCCCGCGTACCTCCGACCCCGAACGTCTTGCCCGCATCCGCTCCCTCGCCGCCGAGTACGACTCCCCCAGCCGCCAACTCGCCCGCTACATCGCTTCCGTTGCCGAGATCGAGCAGACCACGGTACAGCCCGCCATCATCTTCCGCCCCGATCGCTTCCTCCGCGGCGGCGATCACAGCGCCTTCAACGAGGCCGGCTTCACCGCCGTCCGCTTCACCGTGCCCAACGAAGACTTCTCCCGCCAGCACGCCGACGTCAAGCCCCGCGACGGCAAGCCCTACGGAGATGTTCCCGAGTTCGTCGATCCCGCGTACCTCGCGGGCGTCGCTCGCCTGAACCTTGCCACGCTCATCCATCTCGCCAACGCCCCCGACGCGCCCGCCAACGTCCAGATCCTGACCGCCAATCTCACGAACGACTCGACGCTCCGCTGGGAGGCAAGCAAGGAGACCGACGCCGCGGGCTTTGAAGTCGTCTGGCGCGACACCACGCAGTGGCAATGGACCCACGTCCAGGATGTCGGCGCGGCCACGCAGATCACACTTCCGATCAGCAAGGACAACGTCTTCTTCGGCGTTCGTGCATACGACAAAGACGGCTACCGCAGCCCCGTCACCTTTGCGGTCGACGCCAAGAAGTAGGTCCGACTCGCGGTCATACGTCGGCTGCTCGGATGGGTTGCCACTCGTGTGCAGCAGTGCCCTGTATCTGTCCGTGGTCACGCATTCCGGTAATCGCAACTCGATCACGCGTGGCGTTCACCCTCCAAAATCCAAGGGTGCCCCGCGGCGTTGTTGATCGTCTGGCACACCCTCGCATGGCTACCGCCGGCGTGGTCGCCGCTCGCATGTCGCAATCGCCGTGTTCACATTTTGTCTCGCGCAAATCGTTCACTCACAGACCCAAACACATACTTGACAATCCGATACCCTCCCAGTACCCTAACACATGCCCCCGCCGCCCGACATCTCCGCCTTCAAACGCTTCATCACCGCACCCGAAGACTGCGCGGCCCTCCTCTCCAGCCTGCGTTCCAGCCCCGAGCCCGCCGACATCGCAGGCGTCATTACGCCCCTCACAGTCGACGCCTCCCCGCGGGGCATCATCAGAGCCCGCCCGGGCGTCCACGAGTTTCTGGGCGTCGCTGACACCCTCCCGCACGCCTTCTGGTCGCCCCCCATCGGCATGCTGCTGCACATCGCCCAGCCCGACCCGCACTCCAACCCCACCACCATCTGGATCGGCCGCGAACTCTGGCCCTACGGCCCCGCCCTGAGCCAACTCACCCCCGCCAGCCTCTTCATCGACGCCCCCGACGCCGCCACCCGACTCTGGGCCGCCGAGACCGCCCTGCGCTCCAACGCCGTCGGCCTTGTCATCGCCGACGGCCGCGCCTTCACGCGCCCCGCCACCCAGCGCCTGCAACTCGCCGCGAGCGCCGCCAACTCAATCTGCGTCCTCGCACGCCCGGCAAGCGAGCAACGCCTGCTCTCCGCCGCCGCGTCCAGATGGCTCATCTGCCCCGCTCCCCCCCCCACTCAAGGCCACGGATGGTCCGCCCAACTTCTGCGCTGCAAAGGAGAGCAGCCCGCCCCCCACGCCCCCCGCGTGTGGAGAATCGTGATCGAGCATGAAACGGGTGCTTTCCGTGTATCTGCCGATGTGGAGCATCAACCTCGCCCGGCGGCGCTGCCCGCCCTCCGCGAATCCGCCTGAGGCCCTGCTCCTGACCTCGCCACACGCCGCACGCGAACTCGTCCGCGCTCGCTGCCGCGCCGCTCAGCATCTGGGCGTGCGCATCGGCATGGACGTCGCCGACGCTCGCGCCCTCATCGGGCCCGCGCTGCGCATCGAGCCCCACACCCCCGAACGCAACGCCGCGGCTCTGCGCTCCCTCGCCCGCTGGGCCCTGCGCTTCTCACCCCGCGTCGCCCCCGATCCCCCCGACGGCCTGCTCATCGACATCACCGGCACCCAACGCCTCTTCCGCAGCGAACGCCGCCTGCGACGCCTCGTTGAACGCGCTCTGTGCTCGCTCGGCATCGAAGCAACCACAGCCGCCGCCTCCACCATCGCCGCGGCACAAGCCCTGGCCCGCTTCAAACCCGGCGCCGTGATCAAGCCCGCCGAAGAGCGCGAAGCCCTCTCGCCCCTGCCGCTCGAGGCCCTGCGTTTCGATCCCCACGCCATCGACGCCCTGCACGAACTCAACGTCACCACCATCGGCCAACTCCTCCGCCTGCCCCGCGCCGCGCTGCCCGGCAGATTCGGCGCCGACCTGCTCGTGCGCATCGACCAGGCCCTGGGCGTGCGCGATGAGAACTTCACGCCCATCCGCCCGCCCGTCCCCGCCATCGCCGAAATCTCCTTCGACGGCCCCACCACCCGCCATGAACCCATCCACGCCGCCGCCAGGAGCCTCATCGACCAGCTCGCCGACATCATGCACCGCCGCGGCGTGGGCGCACGCACCATCAGCCTCACCCTCGGCCGCGCCGACTCTCAGCCCCTCGCCCTGACGATCCAACTCTCCCGCCCCAACCGCAACCCACGTCACCTCTGGTCGCTCCTGCGACCACACTTGGAACGCGCCGATATCGGCCTGGGCGTTGAATCCCTCCGCCTCGCCGCGCCGGTGCTCGCACGCATCCGCACGCGCCAGGAACCCATGCCCACCGCGCCCCGCGCCCACCCGCACGGCGAACCCGATCAGGCTCTTGGCGAACTCGCCGACACGCTCGCCAATCGCCTGGGCACCCACGCCGTCGCTCGCGGCCGCACCGTCAACACACACATCCCCGAGCGTGCCTTCGTGCTCGAGCCCGTGCTCAGCGCCCGCCGCCCTGCGCCGCACGCGGCCCCGCCGCCACCGGGCATCGCCCTCCGCCCCACGCGCCTCTTTGACCGCCCCATCCCCGTCCACGCCACCGCGCTTTCTCCCGATGGCCCGGTGGTCCGCATCGTCTGGCAGGGCCGCGATGAACCCGTGCAATCCTGCACGCTCCCCGAACGCATCGCCCCTGAGTGGTGGCGCGACCCCACCGCCGGCGTCCGCGACTACTTCCGCATCGCCCTCGACAACGGCCGCACACTCTGGCTCTTCCACGAATGGCCCCACAACCGCTGGTTCATCCACGGCGAATGGGCATAGTGGCTTGGCCGTCCCGGTCATTCTTTCTTCAGTTCACTCCCGCGCCGCCCGCTCTCCTGAACGCTCAACACCCAACGCCTCTCCATACCCTCCCCCATGCAGATCTTCCGCGACTTCACCTTCGAGGCCGCCCACTTCCTCCCCAACGTTCCCGACGGGCACAAGTGCAAACGCCTCCACGGCCACTCCTACCGCGCCCGCATCCACGTGCGGGGCGTCCAGCAACCCCACACCAACTGGGTCATGGACTTCGCCGAACTCAAGCGTCTGGTCGAGCCCATCATCGACAGCCTCGACCACCGCACCCTCAACGACATCCCCGGCCTCGAGAACCCCACCGCCGAACAGATCACCCGCTACCTCTGGACCCACATCAAAGCCGCCGTCCCCGGCCTCGCCGAAATCACCCTCCACGAAACCGCCAAAGCCGGCTGCACCTACCGCGGCGAAGACGAATAACCAGTAGCGTTGCCGTCCCGACCATTCTTCTCCTCTTGCTCCGCAGATTGGCAGTCCAAGCCATTCAAAGCAATCACCGCTGGTGTTCCAGTATGTCCCGTGATTCGACCGCCGCTGCAACGAACCGGCGCGAGTAGCCGCACGTCTCCTTCGTGATGCGAGCTTTCGCGAACGCATGATGCGTCGCAAAACCTCACCCTCATCGGCGCCCCCTGCTTCGTCGACGTCTACCAGGACAGCAACTGCGCCAAAGTAGACAGTTTCCTCGCCGAGTGGGAAGCGGGACGGTGCGGAGCTGAACTGAAACTCGAACCACCCACCGGCCCGAGGCGTGCGGTGAAACTCGCTCGAACGACGGTCGCTTCGGCTTCATCGGATACATCGGCGCTCCGCGTCGACGATCGCGCCGATCAACGGCGGCGTTCTTCGACTCCGTGCGCTCGGTGAAACGTTGGTTCACGGAGTGAAGAAGCCCCGCAATCCGCGCGGCGCATGCCTAGGGGTCACTGCGGCCGTGAACTGCGCAGACAAATTCCGGCATAATGCATATAATTATCCACAACTAGGAGAACGAGAGATGAACGTGATCCACTTGATCGTGCGATGTGCGTTGATCGCGTTTGACCGGTGCGGCGCAGCCGCGGGGCGTAGGCGAGTTTCTCTCGTGATGGTGGTGGCGACGCTCTGCTTTGGCGCCGGCTGGGACCTCGCCCAGCGGTCCACACCGGTTCAACTCCTGCACCCCTCCGGTGCCGATGCCGATCGGTTCGGCATCGCCGTCGCCATCGACGGCGACACGATGCTGGTGGGAGCGTCCGACGCCGACGTCGGCGGCAACGCCGAGCAGGGAACGGTGCACGTCTACCGCTGGACGGGCTCGGGCTGGACGTTCGAGGCCCAACTCACGGCCTCCGGCGGCTCGACGGGCGGCTACTTCGGCTACAGCGTCGCACTCTCCGGGGATACGGCGATCGTGGGGGCGTTCGGCGACGTCGGCGGCCGGGGCTCGGCCTCCGTCTTCACCCGCTCCGGCACGACCTGGACACATCAGGCCCAACTCGCCGCCGACGACGGACAGCCCGGTGATGTTTTCGGCTCCTCCGTCGCGATCTCCGGCGACACCGCGATCGTCGGGGCACCCCGCGACGACGTCGGCGCCAACACCGACCAGGGCTCGGCCTACGTCTTCGTCCGCAGCGGCATGACGTGGACCCAGCAGGCCCGGTTCACCGCCGCGGATGGCGCGGCGGGCGACATTTTCGGCTCCTCCGTCGCCGTCTCCGGCGACACCGCGATCGTCGGGGCACCCGCCGACGACGTGGGCGCCAATCCTGACCGGGGCTCGGCGTACGTCTTCACGCGCACCGGCGCGACGTGGACCCAGCAGGCCCAACTCACCGCCTCCGACGGCGCGGCGGCCGACTGGTTCGGCTACAGCGTCGCCCTCTCCGGAGATACGGCGGTCGTGGGGGCTCACTTCGACGACGTGGGCGGTATCGTCAACCGAGGCTCGGCCTATGTCTTTGTTCGCTCCGGCGTCACCTGGAGCCAGCAAGCCCAGTTCATCGCTCCCGACAGCGCGAGCGGTCTCTTCTTCGGATACTCCGTCGCCCTGTCGGGCGACACGGCGGTCGTGGGGGCAAGTTCTATGGGCATCGTCAACCAGGGCTCGGCCTTTGTCTTCACACGCAGCGGCACCACCTGGACCCAGCAGGCCCTGCTCACCGCCACCGACGGCGCGTCCGGCGACGGGTTCGGCTCCTCCGTCGCCCTCTCCGGCGACACCGCGGTGGCAGGGGCGCCGTACGACGACGTGGGCGCCAACTTCGACCAAGGCTCGGCGTGGGTCTTCTCCCGCGTGGGAAGCACGTGGATCGGCCCCGACCTGAAGCTGCTGGCTTCCGACGGCGCGGCTCTCGATGTTTTCGGATACTCCGCCGCCGTCTCCGGCGACACGGCGATCGTGGGCGCGCGGACCGACGACGTGGGCGCCAGCGTTGACCAAGGCTCGGCCTACGTTTTCACGCGCAGCGGCACCACCTGGACTCAGCAGGCCCAACTCACCGCCACCGGCGGCGCGGCGGGCGACCAGTTCGGTTACTCCGTCGCCCTCTCCGGCGACACCGCGATCGTGGGGGCATGGACCGACGATGTGGGCGCCAATGGCAACCAAGGCTCGGCATACATTTTCACTCGCAGCGGCTCCACCTGGACTCAGCAGGCTCAACTCACCGCTACCGGCGGCGTGGGAGGCGACCAGTTCGGCGTCAGCGTCGCACTTTCAGGCGACACCGCGATCGTCGGGGCGTTCAACGACGATGTGGGCGCCAGCACCGACCAGGGATCGGCTTTCGTCTTCGTACGCTCGGGTACCACTTGGACCCAGCAGGCTCAACTCATCGCCGCAGGCGGCGCGGCGGGCGACAACTTCGGAGTCGGCGTCGCCCTTTCCGGCGACACCGCGATCGTCGGGGCGTTCAGCGACGACGTGGGCGCCAATGGCGACCAGGGCTCGGCCTTTGTCTTCACACGCAGCGGCACCACCTGGACCCAGCAGGCCCAACTCACCTCCACCGGCGGCGCGGCGGGGGATCGATTCGGCTACTCCGTCGCCCTCTCCGGCGACACCGCGATCACCGGAGCGTTCAACAACGATGTGGGCGCAAACCCCAATCAGGGTGCGGCGTACGTGTTCGTGCGTACCGGCATTACCTGGACTCAGCAGGCCCAGCTCACCGCCTCCGACGGCGCGGCGGGCGATCAGTTCGGCGGCGGCGTCGCCCTGTCCGGCGACACCGCGATCGTCGGGGCATATGCAGACGATATGGGGAACAATACGGACCAAGGCTCGGCGTACGTGTTCGTGCGTTCAGGCACCAGCTGGACCCAGCAGACCCAGCTCACCGCTGCCGACGGAGCGGCCGGCGACTCCTTCGGCGGATGCGTCGCCCTCTCAGGCGACACGACGGTCATAGGGGCGTTCGCCGACAATGTGGGCGCCAACGCCGACCAGGGTTCGGTGTGGGCGTTCATCATTCCCGCCGAAGACTTGTCGCTTGCCCACAACGACGTCACCGACATTTCCTACCCCACCCTCGCCGCGGCCGTGTTCCCGGCCGTCGGTGGTCAACAGATCACCGCCTCGGAGGCCGCATGGCGTACCTTGTCGAGCCTGAGCACGCAGGGGCGTTCGCTCGCGCTGCTCGGTTCGGGCGACATCCGCACCGCTCCGGGCTCGATCGTTACCCTCACCGACTCCACGTTGCTCGCGGCGCCAAGCGGATCGCCTATCGAGATCTTCGGGGAACTGCGAGCCCAGGGCTTCATCGATCTGTACGCCGACGCGTTTCGGCTCGGCTTGCGCGGAGCGCTGACGGCCCGCACCGGATCGTCCCTCCTCGTCGCCGCGCCAACCGCCTCACTCGAAGGCACCTCCCGCGTTGAACAGGGCGCCTCCGTCCGTTTCACTGGCGCCGTCACCGCGATCGGTCCGGTCACGACGTTCGCCAACGCCTCGGTGGATGCCGGAGGCACCATCCTCAACGACGATGTCTGGACGATGACCTCGGGGCAGGTCACCGCGCCGCTCTTCGACAACCGTGCCCAAGCCATTATCTTCGGCAGCAGCGCCGTCTTCGGCTCCTACACCAACGAGGCCGGCGCCGTCACCACCATCCGCTCGGGCACGCTCTTTGTTTTCGGCTCGCTCACCAACGAAGGCACGATCGTGGGTACGGTCTGCTCCAACTGCCTGGGCGGGCCTCCCAACCTGGATGTGGGCGGGAGCCTGGTGCTGGGCCCGGCGGCGAACCTGCTCATGCCCTTCACCGGTTCGCTGGTGCACCTCGGCGGCTCGTTCGACTGCGCGATCAACGACAACACCCGCTACGACATGAACCAGGCGACGCTGCAGTTGGAAGGCACCGGTCCCGAGCAGACCCTGGAGGTCATGTCCGCCGACATCGGCCCCGATGAATCTGGACTGGACCGCACCCTGTCAGGGCGCTACCCGGTCGGCACCCTGCACATCGGCCCGGGAGTCTCGACGGTGAGGCTTGTCGATGCGCACGACAATGACGGACTAGGGCAGGACTCCTGCGAGGCGATCTATGTCGACACGCTGCGAATCGAGGAGGGGAGCCGGCTGATGAACCCGTCGTGCCGTATCTACTACCGCACGCTGGAGAACAGCGGCACAGTGGATGCGTTGGAGAACTTGATCCCCATCGGCACGCCCTGCTTCGCCGACTTCAACCAGGACGGCGGGATCGACGGGGCCGATGTTCAGGCCTTCTTCGCCGCGTGGGAAGCGGGTGACTTCGCCGCCGATGTCAACCAGGACGGTGGCGTCGATGGTGCTGACGTAGACACCTTCTTTGCCGCGTGGGAGGCCGGCGGCTGTTGAAGCGGGACCACGCGGCCTGGTCGTTTGTGTTACGCGCAGGGCCAGAGGGAGTATGCGTCCGCGGAGCGCGAGGCGATTCGGTCCGCACGTGCGAAACAAGCTCGGGCGATCGCGACCCGCTCCGTGGCATGCGCCCTCGACAGGTTAATCCCAAGCAAAAACAGCTCTACTCAGTGATGCCTCTGCCAGGCGATCCCACCCAGCCTTCTCATCAGTTCAAGGAAGTTTCCCGCATGGAAAGTCTCCCGTACTCGGATGACGATTGTGCATTGGTGGTTTGAAAATGCTGCTGACAGACGCGAACCGGCATGCTGCAGCACGGTGCCCTGTGAGAGTCAAGGTCAGCAGATCCCTTTGCGCAAGGAGATGACAATGCGCAGGTTCTTCGTTAGTTCCTTAGCAGTTTGCAGTGCGTTGTTTTCCACCGAACATGTCGCGGCCCAGCGAAGCACTCCCCAACAACTGAGCGCTCCCAACGCGGCAGCCGGCCAACATTTCGGCTCCGCCGTGGCTATTGACGGCGACACGATGCTGGTCGGGGCTCCAGGCAATAACCAGGGGTCGGCCCATGTATACCGATGGACGGGCACGGGATGGGAATTCGAAGCAACGCTCACTCCGACAGGTGCCATCGGAATCGGCTTTTTCGGCAGTTCGATCGCTGTCGAGGGCGGAACGGCAATCATCGGGGACCCTGGTGACAACAGTGGCCACGGCGCGGCGTACGTGTTCACACGCACCGGAGATTCGTGGACACAGCAAGCCAAGCTTGTCGCGTCTGACGGCGTCGATTTTGCGTTTCTGGGCGGGTCTGTGGCCATTTCTGGCGACTCGGTGCTCATCGGAGCAGATTGGGACACCGTGGGGATCAACTGGCAGCAGGGCTCGGCGTACGTGTTCACCCGGTCCGGATCGATCTGGACACAGCAAGGCAAACTCACAGTTGCGGACGGTGCAATGTACGACCGGTTTGGTTCCTCGGTCTCTCTCTCGGGCGACGTGGCTCTTGTGGGAGCGTGCTGGAACGATGCGGGAGCCAACATCCGTCAGGGCGCGGCGTACATCTTCACACGCGTTGGTTCAACGTGGACGCGTCAGGCAAAGCTCACAGCCGCGGACGGTGAAGAAGACGACTCGTTCGGATGTTCGGTCTGTCTATCAGGAAGCACGGCCATCATCGGGGCGGCCGAGGATGATTCAGGCGGCAATCTCAATCAAGGCTCGGCCTACGTCTTCGCACGATCAGGATCAACTTGGATTCAGCAGGCAAAGCTCACAGCCTCGGACGGCGCCGCAGATGACTTTTTTGGCTGGTCCGTTGGTATCGCGGGCGCGACGGTTGTCGTCGGCTCGTATTCAGCTGACATGGGCGACCGCATCAACCAAGGCTCGGGGTACGTCTTCACACAGTTGGGCACCACTTGGACACAGCAGGCCAAACTCGCCGCCCCGGACGGCGCGGGCGACGATCATTTCGGATCGTCTATTGCCATCTCGGGTGACACGCTTTTGATTGGCGCCAACCTCGACGACGTGGGCCCCAGTCTTGACCAGGGATCGGTGTGGGTCTTCTCCCGCGCCGGTGACGTTTGGATCGGACCAGATTTTAAAATCATCGGGTCTCAGGTCGTTGCGAACGACTATTTCGGCTGGTCGGTTTCCATATCCGGCGACACAGCGCTCATCGGCGTGCGTGAAGACCGGCAGTTGGGTTATGCGTACGTCTTCATTCGCTCGGGCGCGACATGGGTCCAACAGGCCCGACTTGCCGCGTTCGATGGCGGGCCTTATGACCAGTTCGGTTGCTCTGTCTCCCTATCGGGCGATACCGCTCTGGTGGGAGCGTTTAACGATGACGTTGGCCTCAACGGCCAAGAAGGCTCAGCGTACGTCTTCGTTCGTTCGGGCACTACCTGGATGCCCCAAGCCAAACTTGTCGCATCCGATGGTGAGTGGCTGGACAAGTTCGGCTACAGCGTGAGCGTCTCGGGTGATACAGCTCTAATCGGGGCGTACGGCGAGGATTCGATCCCGGGCGGCGATATCGGTATCGAGCGAGGAGCCGTCTATGTGTTTGTTCGAAGTGGCCTCAGATGGGAGCAGGAAGCGAAACTCTCGCTTCCGAACGGCGTCTCGACTCGAGCTTTCGGGCAATCCGTCGCGCTCTGCGGGGACACAGCGTTGGTCGGCGCGCCGGCGGAAGGGGTCGGAGCCGATTATGGCCGCGGCGCAGCATATGTGTTCGCACGCGACGGCGCAGCCTGGACCCAGCAGGCCAGGCTGATCTCTTCGGATGGCACCGCGTATTGCGGTTTCGGCTCTTGCGTGGCGATCTCGATCGACACGGCGCTGATGGGATCGCCCGGCTGGAGTGACGGTCGGGGTGCGGCGTATATATTCTCACGCACCGGCACCACTTGGACGCAGCAGGCCAGACTCACCGCGTCGGACGGCTCGAGCCTTGATCATTTTGGCGCATCGGTAGGCATTTGCGGCGCGGACGCTCTGGTCGGTTCGCCGCACGATGATATTGACGGGGGTTTCGATCTGGGCTCGGCATACGTTTTCTCTCGAGCGGGAGCCGGTTGGATCGAGTTGGCCAAGCTCACGGCGCCGGACGGCGCGGCCGGCGATCTTTTCGGCGCGTCGGTTGCTCTCGCAGAAAACACCGCATTGGCGGGAGCTCCCAGCGACGACATCGCCGGCGACGTGGAACACGGTTCGGCGTACGCATTTACTGTCGCGGCCACCGACTTTCCCATCGCTTGGAACGAATCCACTGGCGTGACTTTTCACTCCATTGCAACAGCGGTGCTCGCCGCCCAGCCGGGCCAAACCATTACAGGCACCGAAGCCGCGTGGCGAACCGTCCACAATCTGGACACGGCGGGGCTCGGATTGTCACTGACCAGTCCAGGCGATATCCGCACACCGCCGGGGTCTTGCTTGAGACTTGGGAACGCGTCCTCAATCGGTACGTCCGCAGGCTCTTCTATCGACATCTTCGGCGAACTGGACAGCTCCCAGGACGCGACGGTCGAGTTGGCCTGCAGTTCCTTCCTGCTGGGCTCGCGCGGCGTGCTGACGGGGCGAGCAAGCTCCACGTCGGTCATCACCGTTCCCACGGCGGAACTTCAAGGCTCGGTGGCTCTTGAACACGGAGCCTCCATCTTGTTCTCGGGGGACACCGTGTCTACCGGATCGCTGCTTGTCGCACTGGAGGCAAACGTCGCTTCGCTCGGTACGTTTACCAATATCGGCACCTTGATCGCCAATAACAGCACCATCAACACCCCTCGCTTTCGCAACTGTGCGACCACGCACATCGTCGGCGGCGGCACGGTCTTGGGTTTATACGCCAATGAGTCCGGCGCCACGACAATCCTGTCATCCGGCACCCTCTCGATCTTCGGCCCGCTTACCAGCGACGGCACGATCATCAATAGCGGTGATGTCTCAAACCTGGAGGTGAACGGCGACCTCACCCTCGGTCTCACTGGCCAACTGCTGATGCCCTTCACAGGCTCGCTGGTCCGTGTCGAAGGTTCCTTCGACTGCGTGATCGACTCCACCGCCCGCTATGACATGAGGCAAACCACCCTTCAAATGGAAGGCTTGAGCGCCGAGCAGACCCTTGAGGTCATGTCGATCGACCTCGGCCCCGACGAAGCGGGCTTGGACCGCTCCCAGCCCGGCCATTATCCCATCGGCACCCTTCACATCGGCCCGGCGCTCTCCACCATCCGCCTCATCGACACACATGACAACGACGGTCTCGGGCAGAGCTTGTGCGAAGCTCTCTACCTTGACCACCTGATCATCGAAGCAGGTAGCCGCCTCATCAACCCGACGTGCCGGATCTACTACCGCACGCTGGAGAAGAGCGGCACCGTGGATGCACCGGAGAACTTGATCCAGATCGGCGCGCCCTGCTTCGCCGACTTCAACCAGGACGGCGGCATCGACGGGACCGATGTTCAGGCCTTCTTCGTCGCGTGGGAAGCCGGTGACTTCGCCGCCGATGTCAACCTGGACGGCGGCGTCGACGGCGGCGATGTGCAGACGTTCTTCATCGCGTGGGAGGCAGGAGGCTGCATGTAGTCGTGCCTGTGCGCCACGAACGTGCGCTCAAACTCGCCACATCCGAGCAAAGTCGCCTCCAGGCCCGGGGTGCGGGCGTACCAACAACGAGCCGTGGTTGACCACGGCCCGCAACGATCTTCCATCTCCATCAAAACGTCTGATAACCATCATTGGCTGACACTGACCAAAAGTTCAAACTCGCCAATGCCGACGCCAGAACCGCTCCAATCGCCTGAATTGGCTGCAATTCCGCTCACTCGGCGACCTTCGGAAGAGGGCGTGCATGCACCAAAAGTTCATGCGCAACGCAAGCATCCTCCACCCGCATGTCCCGCTAGGACCACTCGGGCCACCCACCGCCGTCTCCACATGGCGGACCTTCGCAAGACCAAAAGTTCATGCACGCGCCACTTGCCCAAGTTCGCACCTGGTGACCAGTCCCCGTCCACCTCTCTACCATCCCCACCCATGGCCAACGACCCCATCACCGACTCTGTGCTCGCCCTGCTCCGCAAGACCGATCCCGCCATCGCCGAGATCATCGCCAACGAGGCTCGTCGGCAGGCGACAACCATCGAGCTCATCGCCAGCGAAAACCATGTCTCGGGCCCCGTCATGCACGCCGTTGGCACGTGCCTCACCAACAAGTACGCCGAGGGATATCCCAACGCCCGCTACTACGGCGGCTGTATCTTCAACGACCAGGCCGAGGAACTCGCACGCGAACGGGCCAAGCAACTTTTCGGCGCCAAGTTCGCGAATGTTCAGCCACACAGCGGCGCGCAGGCCAATCAATCGGTGATGCAGGCGATCTTTGAGCCCGGCGACACGTTCGCGAGCCTCGTTCTCAAGGACGGCGGCCACCTCTCCCACGGCATGAAGATCAACTTCAGCGGGCGTTACTTCAAACCCGTGCATTACCCCCTCCACTACGAGAAGTCGCACCCCGACTATGAGCGCATCGACTTTGAAGCTACCCGCAAGGTCTGCCTGGAGCACAAGCCCAAGGCGATTCTCTGCGGCTACTCGGCCTACCCCCGCGTCATCGACTTCAAGAAGTTCCGCGAGATCGCCGACGAGTGCGGCGCACTGCTCGTGGCCGACATCGCCCACATCGCGGGCCTGGTCGCCGCAGGCGTGCACCCCTCGCCCTTCCCCCACGCCCACATCGTGACAACCACCACGCACAAGACCCTCCGCGGCCCCCGCGGCGGCCTCATCCTCACCAACGACGAGGAACTTGCCAAGAAGATCGATCGCGCGGTCTTCCCGGGCGCACAGGGCGGTCCGTTGATGCATGTCATCGCCGCGAAGGCCGTGGCCTTCGGCGAAGCCCTCAAACCCGAGTTCAAAACGTACTCCAAGCAGATCGTCACAAACGCGGCCGCGCTCGCCGCGGCACTGAAATCTCATGGTTACCGCTGCACCACCGGCGGCACCGACAATCACCTCATGCTCGTCGACCTGCGGGCCCGCAACGAGAACCTCACAGGCTCCGACGCTGAGAAGTGGCTCGAAGGCGCGGGCATCATCTGCAACAAGAACGGAATCCCTGATGATCCCCGCCCGCCGAAGGTCACCAGCGGCATCCGCCTGGGAACTCCCGCCACCACCACCCGCGGCTTCAAGGAGCCGCAGATGCAGCAGATCGCATCTTGGATCGACCGTGTGCTCACCGCCGGCCTCGCCGGCGAGGCCGCCCTCGCCAAGACCAGCGGCGAAGTGAAGGCCGAGGTCGCGAACCTGTGCGAGAGGTTCCCCTTGCCCGCGTAAACGTTTACCGAGCAACTGTTCGCAGTTTGTGAATACGCGGCGACCAGATCGCCCGCGTATTTTCTCCATTTTGCCCTTTCAATTCGCGGTCGTTCATGTCATACTGGAACCGGAGGAGTCGGGTAGTTAGGAGCCACTGCCATGACGACCGTCGGAGACATCTTGAGTCGTAAACCCGGAAAGACGCACTGGACGTGGCCCTTCGCCACCGTGCTCGAAGCCACCAAGCAGATGAATGATTGCCGGATCGGTTCGCTGCTGGTGCTCGATGATGCCCAGAGCGTTGTCGGTATCCTGACCGAGCGTGACCTGCTGACCCGCGTCATCGCGGCAGAAAGAGACCCCGGCACCACCAAGGTCGCCGAGGTCATGACGCGCGACGTACTCTACTGCACGCCCGACACTCAGATGGAAGAGCTCCGCACGATCATGAAGGAACGTCGCATCCGCCACGTTCCCGTGCGCAACGAAAATCACAAACTGATGGGCCTGATCTCGATGGGAGACCTTAACGCCTTCGAGAGCGAATCCCTCAACTTCACGCTCTCGGCGCTGCACGACTACATCGCCCGCGGCTAGAACTCGGCCACCGTACCCTGTTGCCCGTGCCGCTCGTCAGAGACGAAGCATTCTGTATCCGTGTCTGGGACTGGTCGGAAACGAGCCAGACGGTGTCGCTGTTCGCGCGGAACACCGGTGTTGTCCGTTGCGTCGCGAAAGGCGCAAAGCGGGAGAACTCCGCCTTCTCCGGCGGCCTCGAAGCCCTCACCCGGGGCGAGATGATCGTCAGCCTCAAGCCCGGCGACACGCTCTCCCTACTCACCTCATGGGACCTTCTGGAGACCTTTCCCGCCGCACGCCGCACGCTCAGCGCGTTCCACGCCGCGATGGCCCTGCTCGACATCATCCAACGGTGCATCCGCGACCAAGACCCCCACCCCGGCCTCTTCGACTCACTGACCGCCGCGGCCAGAATGCTCGGAACGACACACTCAGACCGCGAAGCGGTTCTCAACTTGCTCTGGTCCGCGCTTGTTGAAACGGGCCACCTTCCCGAGCTTTCCCGCGATGTACGGGCGGACGGCGCCCTCGCCGAAGCTGCGGTCTACGCATTCATCCCCGGGCTTGGCGGATTTTCCCGCGACGCCGCCGCGTCTACGGCGAATCCCGAAGAAGTCTGGCGCGTCCGCCAGGAAACGCTCATCCAACTGCGAAGGCTGGCCGGCGGCGAGACCACCTCGGCCGACGAAGCAACCATGACGCGAGCCGTCCGCTTTCTCGCGTCCTATTTTTCCTGGGTATTTGAAGGCGACCAATCCGCGCTCAATCGGTTTGTGGAGACCCTTCGGACGTAGCCTCGCCCGGCAGAAGCCGCCCGGTGGTCACTGGCTGAAAGCCGAACGCCTCGTGTACCTCGCGGAGATCCTTGAGCGTCACGCGAGAAATCCGGTCCAACTCTTCTTCCAAAGGGGTGTATTCTCCCAAGTACGCCCACAACCGCCCGAGCCGATGCATGCGATCATGCGGCCGCTCGGCGCCGATCGTCGTGCCGGTCACAAACTTGTTGAGCAGCCGATCGATGTCACCCTGAGTGAGCGAATCGCGCAGCCCATCGAGTTCCTTCTGAATCGTCTCCCATATCTCTCCGACCCGCTCCGGCTCGCCGCTCGCGTACACAAAGAAATCGCCGTACCCGTCGTGCGGATCGAAGCTGGCCTGCGCCTCCTCAGCCAAGCCCGTCTCCAGCAGCGACCAGTGCAACCGGCTGTTGTCGGGAGCGCCGAATATCTGCCCGAGCAGGGCCGCGGCGTATCTCCGAGTGTCCGCGATCGGCGGCGCATCGCACATGGCGAGCACGTAGCCCCGGGTGATCTTGGGATCCGTCAGATCCAGATGCCCGCCCGGCGTCGGTGGCTTGCGATTGTCGCGGCCGACCCGCGTGGACTGCCAGGAACCGCACAGCCCCGCGATCTGGTCGACACACGCTTCAAAGTCCAACCGTCCTGCCAGCGCCACCACCGTGTTGTCCGCCGAGTAACGAGACTGGAAGTAAGCGAGCATCTGGTCCCGCTGGAGCGCCGTAATCGTCTCGTTCGTCCCGAGCACTCGGTGCGAGAGCGGATGGCTCCCGAAGTGCTTCTCGGTGCACGCCTCGTACAGGACCCAGAAGGGATTGTCCTTGTACATCGCGATCTCTTCGAGAATGACACCCTTCTCGGTGTCGAAATCGCTCTGATTCAGGGCCGGCCGCATCATCCGACCCAGAAGGTCCACGCACGGACGAATCGCATCCGGCAGAACGTGCGCGTAAAAGCACGTAATTTCGTTGCTCGTAAAAGCGTTATTACGGGCGCCGATTTCGTCAAATCTCTGGTTCAGTTCTGCCGCCGTCATGTCCGCCGTGCCCTTGAACATCATGTGCTCGAGGAAATGACTGACCCCCATCACCTCGGTCGACTCGTCGCGGGCCCCGGACTTCACGAAGAAACCAGCCGCGGCGGAGTGAGCCGAAGGCTCGATCTCGGCGATGATCGTGAGTCCGTTCGGGAGCGTGGCTTGACGGAACTGATAGGGCATGGGCGGAGGGTAGTAGGCGGAGCCGGATACGGCGGATAGCCCGGCGCGGACTCTGGGGGTGTACGCTCTAGGCGTGCAACCCCGCCCGACCCTCCGCATCATGCCCACCACGCTCTGGGAGTTCCCCTCGCAGCATTACGACCCGGCACGGGCCGTGGGAAAGAAGGGCGTGGTCGCTTCCCAGACCGAAAAACGGATGCAGGGCGATAAGGGATATGTCGGGGCTACGCCGTCTTGGGTCATCTGGCAGTTGCTTCAGCGATACACCCGAGAAGGGGATGTCGTTCTTGACCCGATGTGTGGGAGCGGCACAACCCTGGATGTTTGTGCCGACCTTGGCCGCCGCGGCGTGGGATTTGATTTGGCGCCCTCCCGCCCCGATATCGCCCAGGCGGATGCACGTTCGCTGCCGCTCGCGGACGGGAGTATCGACTTTGCATTCATCGACCCTCCTTATTCGACGCACGTGAACTACTCGGAAGACCCCCGCTGCATCGGCAAACTCGATGCAGCGGGCGACTACGGCGGACGCGATTATTTCGGAGCGATGCAGAGCGTGATCGGGGAAATCGAGCGGGTGCTCAAGGATCGTCGGTACATGGCGCTGTACGTCAGTGATTCTTGGCGAAAACGTCAAAGCGGGATCGGCGTGTTCATGCCGATCGGGTTCGAGCTGTTCGCGATATTGCGGCAACACTTCAAGCCGATCGATATCATCAGCGTGGTCAGACACAACCAAAAGCTCGACCGTGGAAACTGGCGGAAGGCCGCGGAAGAGGGGAATTTCTTCCTGCGCGGTTTCAACTACCTATTCATCATGAAAAAGGAACGCGGCACGTCCCAATCTGGACCCACTGAGCAGAAGCCGCCGCAGCCAGAACCGATGAGACCCCATCGCAACAAGCGGTGATTGGCGAGTTATAGGTCTATTTGGTGACAATCTGATCGGAGAGCGGCTCGGTTTGAGTTCGGCGTGACCGAGAGAACATCTCGCGAACGTGCGGGTTGTTGGGACAGATTCCTTGCGAATCGCGAGAGAAGACGCTTGCATCCCACGCAAAATTGTGTAAACTTGGGAAGTTCTGCCACTCTCGTGGGGCACAGAGCGTGTCGTGTGTAGTATCTGAGTCCCGGCGACAGTTGTCGCCCATTTTCACAACTTGAGAGAGGATCGGGTATTCTCGATGAAGCAAACCGTGAGGTCGGGGTTTTTTCCTGTCGCCGCCCTGGTTGCGGCGTGTGTTTCCACGGCCATGGCCGCCGGCCCTGACGTGATCGTCGGTGACCTGTACGAGGTCGCTAACTGGACAAGCGCCGCGGCCATCGGCGGGCGCCGTGGGTACTCGGTTGGCACGGTGTCGTGCAATCAGGGAGATACGCCGCTGGAATGGATTTCGAGCACTAACCACCACCCGGTGATCTCGGGGAACATGTACCGCTTGCGCGACGGTCGATTCGAGCAAATCGGACAATCCTGGCTGAAACACGGTTTCACGGCGCTGCAGGGCACGGTGTGCGGTTCGTGCCCGAATCCGGACAACACCGGGCGCACACTGATGCCGGGATGCTCAGATCCCTACTCGGCGAGTCTAAACGGCTCCCAGAGCCGACTGGGCCCCAAGTCCGACGTCAATGTCTCTACAGGTGTGTTCCCGTACCCCTATTCGACGCTGAGCGACTCGAGTGCAACGCCGGTGGACTTGTACAAACGACTCATCGTCAGAGAGTCCGACTTGGTCGACGATCCGAACTTTACCGAGTTGTACTTCGTCTCGAGCATGTACGTCGCTCTCGACGATACCTCGGCCCACAACAACACGAACAACGAGTCGTACCGCCGCATCACGGTGGCGAACACCGGCGCCACGCCAAACTACAACATCTCGCTGGCTTCAGGCTCCACAACACAACGGACCAAGCCTGCGATCGCGGCGTGGAAGGATCACGGCCTGGGCGCCGGTGTGCCCGATCCGGGCGTGTATCTCGCCAGCGTTGACGTTCCCAGCGACGGCCGCTTCTGGGTGGGCGCGAAGGTCACGCAGATCAGCGCCAACCGCTGGCACTACGAATACGCGGTTGAGAATCTCACCAGCCACCGCAGCGCGGCGCGGTTCAGCATCCCCATTCCGGCCGGCGCCATCGTCGAGAACCTGGGTTTCCACGACGTAGATTACCACTCGGGCGAGCAGGATCTGTACCAGGGCACGGATTGGTCAATGACCGTGACCGGCGGCTCGGTGGAGTTCGCCGCGGCGAACCCGACGGCCGCGAACGCCAACGCGCTGCGCTGGGACACACTCTACAACTTCCGCTTTGACTGCAATGTTCCTCCCGCCGGCGGCCCGGCGACGATCGGTCTGTATCGCACGGGCACTCCGTCGGGGGTGTCGGTCAACACGATCGCCCCGAGTTCCGATGGTCAGCCGCATCCGCTGAATGATTCGTGTGACTTTGCAGCGGATGTCGGCACCGGCACCACGACATTCAGCACCGCCAACGGCAACACCGACGGCCCGACGCAGACGAACTGCGGCACGGGCACGAACCCCGATCAGATCTTCTCCGACGTCTGGTTCCGCTACACGCCGACCTGCACCGGGACGCAAACGGTGAGCCTGTGCGGCAGCAGCTTCGACACCAAACTCGCGGTGTACGCGACCTGCCCGACGACCGCCAACTCGGCGATCGCGTGCAACGACGACTTTGCCTGCGGCGGCGGCACCGGGTTGCAGTCTCAGCTCACCTTCGCCGGCACCGCCGGCGCGACGTACATCATCCGCGTGGGCGGGTACAACGGCGCGTCGGGAGATGTCACGATGAACATCTCGGGCCCCAACTGCGGCCCGGTCCCGCCGGTCAACGACAACTGCGCCGACGCGGCGTGGGTCGCGGCGGGTGTCGAGGTGACGGGCTCGACGGCGCTCGCCACGCCCGACGGTTCGGTCGGTTGCGTTACTTCCACGGGCGGTGACGTGTGGTACAAATACCGCCCCACCACCACCGGAACTGTCCGGGTTGATACCTGCAGCAGCAGCTACGACACCGTTGTCTCGGTGCACAGCGGCTGCGGAGGGACCCAGTTGGCGTGCAATGACGACTTCAACTGCGGCACAGGCTCCTCGCTCCAATCGTCGGTCTCGCTGACCATGACGGCGGGCACGACCTACTGGATCCGCGTCGGCGGCTACCAGAACAACACCGGCAACTACAAGCTCCACGTCACAGGCGGGGGCGGCATTGTTCCGCCCATCAACGATGACTGCCAGAATCGCGCCGGCATCGGTCTGGGCGCCACGGCGTTCTCCACGCTCGGCGCATCGACGGACGGCCCGACGCACGCGGCGTGCAACTTCTTCGGCAACAACCAGATCACGAACGAAATCTGGTACAACTACCCCAGCCAGTGCGATGGGCACCTGCAGATCAGCACGTGCGGCACCGCGGGGTGGGATACGAAGATCGCGGTGTATTCGGGCAACAACTGCGTGTCGCTCGATACCCGGCTCCTCGCCTGCTCCGATGACGACTGCGGCAACCAGACCGAGATCACGATACCGGTGACCGCGGGCTCTTTCTATACGCTCCGCGTCGGCGGTTTCAATGGCGCGACCGGCTCTGGCACGCTCGTGCTCACCTGCATCCCGCCGTGCATCGCGGACTATAACAATGACGGCGGCGTGGACGGCGCCGATGTGGACGCGTTCTTCGCCGATTGGGAGTTGGGGCTCTTCGGCGCCGACGTCAATCAGGACGGCGGTGTTGACGGCACCGATATCGGCGTGTTCTTCGCGGCGTGGGAGCTTGGTTCCTGCTGAGCAGCCAGTCGCGTAGTCATTTAATGCACACTCGGCCCGGCGCGGATGCGCCGGGCCGTTTTCATTCGGCATTCACCTCTGGCGGCGAACCTGGTTGCAGCTACCGACTGCGCTCAACCGAATCTATCCAGCCGCCGCCGACTACGACATCCGGCTCCTGCGCGTCGTACATGACCAGGGCCTGTCCGGCGGCGACCGCGGTCTGGGGCTGCGCAAAGCGGATATGGAATCGCCCTCGTCGACCGGAAGGACCCGGAGATGCCGCATCGGGCAGCGTGGTCACAAGGGCGGGCGCGGCGGGAGTGTTGTACCGGAACTTGGCTAGCACGTTCAACGCACCGGCGGGCGGATTGACGAGCCAGTTCGCCTCCGAAACGCCGCATGAACCGCAGAGCAGACTCTGCGATGAACCGATCGTCACGGTGTTGCTCTGGGCGTCTTTGGCGACCACGTACACGCGGTGGCCGAGAGAAATGTCCAGGCCGCGGCGCTGACCGATCGTGAAACGGTGCTGGCCATCGTGCTCACCGACCTTCACGCCTGATTCGTCGACCACATCGCCGCGGCGCGCCAGACCGGGTCTGCGCTTCTCGACCAGGGATGCGTAGTCGTTGTCAGGCACGAAGCAGATCTCCTGCGAATCCGGCTTGTCGTGCAGGAAGAAACCAAAGTCCCTCGCGAGATCTCGCACTCGCGGCTTGGGGAGCCCGCCGATCGGGAACATCATCGAGCCCAATCGGTCACGCGGAGCGCCGAACAGGACGTACGACTGGTCCTTGGAATGATCCAATCCTCGCATCAGGCGGGAAGAGCCGTCCTCGGAAGCTTCGATGCGAGCGTAGTGCCCGCTCGCCACCTTCTCGGCCCCGATCTGGCGAGCGTAATCGTGGAGTTTGCCGAACTTGAGCCAGTCATTGCAGCGCACGCAGGGGTTCGGCGTTCGGCCGGCGGCGTATTCGTCGGCGAAGTAGTCAATGATTCGGCCGAAGTCCTTCTTGAAGTTGCAGACGTACAACGGGATGCCGAGTTGGGCCGCGACTTGCCTTGCGTCCGCTGCATCGGTGATCGAGCAGCATCCCTGGTGACCGATCTTGATCTTGCCGGGCGACGAGGCGCATGCCTCCTCGGCGGGTATCAGTTCGTCGAGCGTCTCGCCCGGCGACCCGAGACGCATAAAGCAGCCCACGACGTCGTAGCCTTCGCGAACGAGCAACGCCGCGGCGACTGAGGAGTCGACGCCGCCGGACATTGCCACCAGAACCTTCTGCTTCGCGAGAGACACAGGGAGATGGTAGGGAATCGCGCGCGATGGCCCTGTGTAATGCCAACTTCCGCGGCGATCGCCGATGCCGCGTTGGAGGTGTTTGGGTCTCGCCGGGTTATGAACTCAACCGGCCGAACCCAAACGCGTGCCGTATATACTCCTGTCTCCTTGAGAGATCCGTCCGGATATTGGCAAACTCAGACCCAAAAGTCCGAAGAACTGACATTCGCCACCCTTGTTGGGTAGCACGCTTCCGATGAACTCGAATTTCGCCAATTCAGCCATCGCATCCGCACTCGCCACGCTGGAGTCCATTCCGGTGGCGATGCACGTGCCCGTGGTTGTGGCGTTGGTGACGGGCGTGCTTCTGCTGTTGTTCGGGGCCCGCATCCTGCGGCCGGCGTTCATCCTGCTAGGAATGGCTGTGGGGTCGCTGCTCGGCGCACTCCTGCTGCCGAACTTCGTGCCGGACTCGCTGGCGGGGGTTCCCAGCCCGATGCTCGGACTGGGGATCGGCGCTCTGATCGGTGGATGCGTGGCGCTCGCGATGTTCAGAACGGCGATGGGGATTTCCTCGGCAGTGGTGATCGGTGCCCTGGCCACCCTCGCGGCCACGGTTCATCTCTCGCACACGCCCGGCGCCCTTCCGGCCGCGCCCGATACCACGGCGATTAAAGCCGCTTGGAATGAGTCGGCGGCGGAAGCGGCCAAGACCCTCGCAGTAGAGAAAACCAAGGCCGTTTCGGACCGGGTGCGGGGTGTCGAAGCGGGGAAGGAGTCCGCGCCGAACGAGTCTGCAGCCAAGGCCACTCGCGATTTTCTGGATCAGATCTTCCTGCAGGGACGCGACTGGTGGGCGTCGCTGCCCGCGGACAGCCGCATCACGCTCGCCGCGGCGTTGGTGGGCGGAACGATCCTCGGATTCGTACTCGGCATCGTGGCGCCGCGCAAGGGAGCTGCGATCATTACATCGCTGCTGGGCGCCGGGATGATGCTGGCGAGCATCGCGTGGTTGGTCCGTGGCTTGGATTTGCCGGGCAAGGGTCTGCTTGCGAGCACGCCGACACTGTGGCTCGCGGCGTGGTTACTGCCCGCTCTCGCGGGTGTAGTGTTCCAAATCGGTGGTAGGACTCACCGGCCCCGCCTGCAGCCCGCGCAGCCAGAGACCGCTGCTTGACCAGCACTCGGGCGGATCGACGGGCATCGATGCGAAATAGAAAACTGGAAGAACCGAGGACTAGTCCGCGGCCGCGGACGCGTGCTCGGCCTTGCCGCCGGTCACAAACGGGATCCCCGCCCGGACTTCGCCGGCCTTACGGCATTCTTCCATCAGCGAGTTGCCGAGAATCGCGAGCAGCACTACACCGCCCGCGGAAACGACCGCGGCCAACTGCCGCACCCGGAAGGGCGAGGCGATGACCGGTTCGGCCGAAGCATCGGGGGTCTCGAGGAAGGGGGCGAACGCCATGCGGAGGTAGTAGTACGCGGCGATAGCGGAGTTCAGGCCCAGGATCACTACCAACGGGAGCTCGCCCGCGCGGATGCCCGCTGTGAAGAGTGGGAGTTTCCCGAAGAACCCCAGCAGAGGCGGCATTCCCAGCAGGCTCAGGCTGCAAATCACCATCGACCAACCGAGCGCCGGATGGGTAGTGCACAGGCCACGGAGATCGGCGAGGGTCTCGGTCTCTCGGAAGTTGCCGTCGCGCCCCGGAGAGCGTTCAAGAGCCGCCAACACCGCGAAACAGCCGACGTTCATCACGCCGTAGCACAGAAGGTAAAAGAGCACGGCGCTGACGCCGTTGCTCGTGAAGCCCTGATCGGCGGGTCCGCCAGGCCCCGCCACGACACCCACCAACATGTAACCAGAGTGAGCGACCGAGGAGTAGGCGAGCAGACGCTTGACGGAGGTCTGCAGCACCGCCAGCACATTGCCCACGGTCATTGTGAGCGCCGCCATGACCCATAGCATCAAACGCATGAGTTCGGGCAGCTGAGTGCCGCCCGGCGCCGCCTTGACGGTGGTGAGCGAGCCAGCCTGACCTGCGGGCAGGTACGCCCAGCCCGCGACGGCGCAGAGCAGCAAAATCGAGATGAAGCCCGCGGTCTTCGGAACGAACGCGAGAAACGCGCTGACTTGCGGGGCGGCGCCTTCGTAGACATCGGGCGTGTAGAAGTGCATCGGCACCGCCGCGATCTTGAACGAGACTCCAAGCAGGCTCAGCAACAGGCCGGCCATGGCGAGCGGGCTGATGCCGTCGGTGCGGAAGTGCGACGCGATCGTGTTGAGATTGGTAGAACCCGTCGCGCCGTAGATCAGAGCGAAACCGTATAGGAACGTGGCGGCGCCGAGCGCTCCCAGAAAGAAGTACTTCACGCCGGCCTCGCGGCCGCGTGTCTGCGCGGTGGAGATCGCGACCATGATGTACGTCGGCAGGCTGGTGAGTTCCAACGCGAGGAACAGCCAGATCAGATCATCGGCATCGGCGCACAGCATGAGGCCGGTGAGCGAGAACAGATAGAACGCATAGAACTCGGCGCGGTTGCTGCGGAGCGGGTCGAACGAGCGACGTCCCGCGGCGATCTGAGCCTCTTCCTCGCGATCGACCGTTCCCGCCATGAGCAGCAAGAGCATGAGGCCCACGATGCCGATCAGCGTCTTGGCGTACGCCACCATGTGGGGCAGCAGCAACTGGCCCGCGGCGGCGGTGACCGATTCGGCGTCTGGCGAACGCGTCGCGGCCCACACGGTGGCGAGGGCGATGCCGGCACCGGCGATGAGCGCGGTAGCCTTGCGGCGCAGGTAGGTCTTGGAAAGCCCGATCACCATCACCACGCAGGTGGTGATGAAGAGGATGATCTCGGGCCAGAGGAACTGAAGGCGGTCGATCATCGCGCGGCCTCCTTCACGCTATCCGCGGGGATGGTCGCGTTCGACCGGGCGGTCTGCACCACGCGGACAGTGTCGGACACGGGCCCGGAGAGCGCGTCGAGCGCTGGCTTGGGGTAGACACCCAGCGCGACGCAGAGCACCGCGAGAGGCACAAGGACGCCGATTTCTCGAGCGCACAAGTCGGTCGGTAGGACGCTGTGGGACTCGGATTCGCCGTGCCCACCGTGACCACCGTGCGAATCGTGGCCGTGGGGCTCGACCAACGGGCCCCATACGACCTTGCCGACCATGTACAGCAGATAGATCGCTGCGACAATCATGCCGATGCCGGCCACCGCGGCGAACCAAGGTCCGAGAGAGCCGAGTGTGGACCCGGGGTGGGCCGCACCCGCCGATCCCCACAGTCCCGCGTTGGGCAGTCCGTTGGGGAGTGTGGCGGTCGGGCTTCCCCAGGCACTGCTGGCCTGGAAGGCGCCCAGAATACAAAGGAACTCGCTCACGAACCCGTTGAGACCGGGCAGGCCGACGGATGCCATCGTGAAGAAGACCATAAAAGTTGCCCAGATCGGCATCTTCGCGGCGATGCCACCGAGTTCTTTCATGGAACGCGTGTGGTAGCGTTCGTAGATCATGCCGATCAGGAGGAAGAGTGCGCCGGTCGAGAGACCGTGGTTGATCATGTACAGGATCGAACCGGAGATGCCCGTGTTGTTCAAGGCCATCATGCCCAGAATACAGAAGCCCAGGTGAGCCACCGAGGAGTATGCCACGAGTTTCTTGACATCCGTCTGGACCCAGCAGATCAGACCTCCGTACAGGATGCCCACGATGCAGAGCACGGAGATGAGCGGAGCGTGTTCGTAGATCGCCACCGGGCAGAACGGCAAGGCGAAGCGGTAGATCGCGTACGTGCCCAGCTTTAGCAGAACACCCGCCAGAATCACCGAGCCGGCGGTTGGGGCCTCGGTGTGCGCCAGCGGCAACCATGTGTGCACGGGGAACAGCGGCACCTTGACCGCGAAGCCCGCGAGCAAGGCCAAGAGCACCCAGCCCTGCTTGGCCGGGCTCATCAGTCGCGCGGCCTGCTCAAGGGTGGCGAGATCAAATGTCCACTTCCCCAACTGCGGGAACTCGTGGAGCAGGGAAGGATCAGCGGCGTTGACAATGCCGGGAGTCAGACGACTACTGAACCAGGCGACGTACACAAACCCTGCGAGAGCGATGACCGAACCCGTGAAGGTGTACAAAAAGAACTTGATCGCGGCCTTGCGGCGGTTGGTCGAACCGTACAGGCTGATCAGCACGAACATCGGTGCGAGCGTGAACTCGAAGCAGATGTAGAACAGGATCAGATCGCGGGAAGCAAAGACGCCCGTCATAGCCGCCTGGAGCACCAGCAGCCACGAGTAGTACGTCTTGACTCGGTCGGTGATGGCGGTCTTGCTCGACTGCACGCAGATCGGGCCGAGCAGGGCGGTCAGTGCAATGAGCATCATCGCGACCGAATCCACCCCAACCGACAGGTTGATGCCCACCTGCTGCAACCAAGGTAGAGACTGCTCAAACTGGTAACCAGGGGCGCTCCAGTTGAACAAGTAGAGTGCGGCGCACGCCGCGAAGAATGTGACAGCAGTCCCGGCGAGCGCGGTGCGGCGTGCCATCGCCGCCGGGCCGAGCGCCACCAGGAAAGCCGACGCCAAGGGCGCCAGTATCAGAGAAAAGAGCATCATGCGCGGTGCTCCTTGCGGGCGAAAGCCCGCGGGGGAAACGCGCCGAAGTTGGAAGCGTTGATCACCATGAGGTCGTCGCCAGGAACACGATCAGAAGAAGAGCCGCCACGCCGCCCGCCATGCCTAACGCATACCCGTGCAGTTCGCCGCTCTGGCTGGGCCTGAGCAATCGACCGATGGCCCGGGGGAGGTAGCCCGCGGCGTCCACAAGACCGTCAACCAGGTATTGATCGATGATGTGGAAGAGATGCGCCAGCACCAGCAGGGGCTTGCGGATGAGAAAGTCGTAGAACTCGTCCACGTACCACTTGTGTTGAGCCCAGTTGGCGAGCGGGCCGAACGCGGGCAGCAGCGCATCGGCTCTTGATGTCGCGGCGGAGGTCCTGCCCGCATAGTGCAGAACGAACGCAACCGCGATACCGGCAAGACCGACCACGCTCGAGACAACCATCATCGCTTGGTGGGCATCGAAGCCGAAGAACTTGGCATGCTCCATGTGACCCACGGCGCGGGCGGTTGAGCCCTCCACCATCTGGCCCACCCAGCCCAACTCGCCGGGGATGAGTTTGAGCGGCAGAATGACCACGAACGCCGAAATCGCGAGGATTGCGAGCACGGTGTTGATGGCCCAGCCCGGAGCGTGCGGGTGGAAGTCGTGCGACGCGGCTGCCTTGTCGTGCGAATGACTTTGGTGGCCACCGTCATGCCCGTGATCGTGGCCCGCGTGGGCGTGGTCATGACCGTGGTCGTCGTGAGCGTGAAGTTCGTCGCCGGGCTCAAAGTGCTGGGGACCCACGAATACTCGGAAGTAGACACGGAACGTGTAATACGCCGTCAGACCAGCGGTGAGCAGCAATATCCAACCGATGGACTGCGCGTGCGGGTTGGCAAACGCTCCGCCGAGGATCGCGTCCTTGCTCCAGAAGCCGGCGGTGATGATCGGGAAGCCGGCGAGGTTGAGGCAGCCCACTAGCATCGCGATGCCGACGATCCGCCAGCCGGGCATGCTGCCCACGCCGCTGAGCTTTCGCAGGTCCAACTGACCAGCGAAGCCATGCATCACGGCGCCGCAGGAGAGGAAGAGCATGGCCTTGAAGAATGCGTGGGTAAAAACATGTGCCGCGGCGCCCACGCTCGTCATGACACCCAGGCCCGCGAACATGTATCCAAGTTGGCTGACAGTCGAGTAAGCCATGATGCGCTTGATATCGAACTGAGCCATGCCGATGGTCGCGGCCAGCAGTGCGGTCAAGGCACCCACCCACGCGACCGAATGCAGAGCGTACTGGGAGATCATGAAGATCGGGTAGGTGCGTGCGATGAGGAAGACGCCCGCTGTCACCATGGTCGCCGCGTGGATGAGCGCCGACACGGGGGTCGGGCCTTCCATCGCGTCGGGGAGCCAGACGTACAGCGGCAACTGAGCGGACTTGCCGAACGCGCCGCCCATCAGCAGGTACGCAATCCACTGAGCTACGGGCGGGATCTTGTTGAACTCGCCCGCCTCGAAGTGCTTGATGTACTCCTCGACCCCGGCGAAAACCGCTTTGTACTCCACGGTGCCAAAGTGCACGAAACAGAGCATGATTCCCAGGGCCAGGAAGAGATCGCCGATGCGATTAACGATGAACGCCTTCTTCGCCGCGGCGACCGCGCTGGGCTTCTTGTAGAAGTATCCGATGAGCAAGTATGAACAGAGGCCGACGCCTTCCCAGCCCAGATAGAGCAGGATGAAGTTGTCGGCCATGACGAGGCAGGCCATGGAAAACACGAAGAGCGAGAAGGCCGCGAAGAAGCGGTTGTACCCCTGGCCCACGTCGTGAGACATGTACTCGCTGGCGTACAGGGCGATCAGGGTCGCAAGGCCCGTAACGAAGAGCATCCACAGGCAGGTGAGTGTGTCCAGGTAGAACGCGAAGTTCGCAACGAAGCTCTGGCCCTTGTCCTTGCCCCAGACCACGTGGATCCAGTCAAAGACGTAGGTGATGGCAGGACCATGGGAAGAGACCCAGGCGTACACCGAGGCGGAGACGCCGCAGGAGGCGGCGAGGCACGCCACGGTGATCCAAGCCGGGAGTTTGCTCTTGACCTTGAACGCGGCGCAGAGCGCGCACAGAAGGAACGCGGCGATTGCGAACACGGGGATCAGCACCGCGTACCAAGGGCCGTTGGCGGCGATCTGAACCGGAGCCGCTCCGGCGGCCGCGTGCGCGACCTCGCCGTGCTGACCGATCGAGCCGGTCAGCGCCGCGTGCAGGATGTTGGTGAGTGTCGTCAAAGTCCAGATACCTCGGTGCGGTTCGCCCGCGGGCGATCAACCGCGAAGTTCCTTCCACTCTTCAGCGTTGAGCGATTCACGCCGGCGGAACAGGAGCACAACCAACGCCAACGCCATCGCGGCTTCCGCCGCGGCAACCGTCAGCACAAAGATCACGAATGTCTGCCCGGAGAAATCGAGGTGGTACCGGCCGAAGGCGACCAGCGCGATGCCCGCCGCCTGGAACATCAGTTCCGTACAGAGGAACATGATGATCAGGTTCCGGCGGGTCAGGAAGCCGATCAGGCCGATGACAAACATGAGCGCGGACACGAGCAGGAAATGCGACAGGGTCGCCGCGTGCATTCGGTCGGGAAAGCCCGACTGCGCAAGAGTCTGGAGGACTTGAATCACAGCGAGCCTCCCTTCGACGTGCCGGAGTCAGGTCCGAACGACGCGCCCGAGAGCGTGTGTGCCTGACGCATCTTGGCTTCCTCGTCGATCTGCACCTGCTTTCGGCTCAGCACGACAGCGCCGAGCATGGCCATCAGTAGAATGACGCCGGCAATCTCAATGGTGCCGGGATGATCTCGCAGCAGATTGAAACCCAGATGATCGGCGTTGGTGGCCTTGAGGTCGTCGGGCAAGGAGACGACCGTCGGAGCCCCGCCCCCGTCAATCGTCGTGACCGTCCGATGTTTCCAGTCCACCACCGCGTCGCCGGTCTGTGCGTCCACCTTGAGCGTGGAGCCCTTGGGCATCAGGCCTTCTTCGCGAAGCGTGGACTCGATCCGCCGGGGCATCGCCGCGAGGATCGCGTCGGGGTCCTTGACCTGCGGAGCAGGAAGTTCGCCGACGCCCTTGAACATCATCGTGGTGAGAACGGCGAGCAACAGGAATCCGACGACTGTCGAGGCGAAGGGTTCGCGGGCTGCTATGTCGTATTCCATCAACACCTCCACTTCGTCTTCCTGCGGCGACTGGGTCGCGAGCATGATGACGAAGAGGTACGTGATGAGGATGGCTCCCGCGTACACGATCACCAGCGCGAAAGCCATGAACTCGGCGGAGAGAATCAGGAAGAGCCCGGCAGAGGCGATGACTGTGAGCACGAAATACAGGGCGGCATAGACGGGACGAGGATGGGTGATAACGCGAAGAGCACCACCCAGTGCGACCACGGAGAAGATGTAGAAATAGATATTGGGGAGGTGCTCAGGGTTCTTGAGCCCCAGGAAGAGGATGGCCAGACCACCGACCGCGCCGGCCAGCAATCCACCAAAGAGTTGAGGCGAGAGGCCCTTGCGGGGCAGGGCCAAACAGACGCCCGCCGCCCCCAGAACGCAAAGGCCATACAAGATGTAGGGGTTGATGATCTGTTCCAAAGCAATCCCTGTTGGTAACTATGGGGTTTGCCACCCCGTTTGAGAAGGGCAGGGTAGATGGGCGCGGGGCAGGGTTCAAGGTTTTGCGGGCCGGAGAGTTGGGGACAGGAAACCGATTGACGCGACGGCGCGTTGGAATTTCTCCAAAGCAGGGTCTCACCGAACCATTCACCCAGGATGACATGCCCGCGAACGGAACCGGTGGATCGTCGGGGTCGGTTCAGCCGCTTGCCCGGCACGTCTACCATCCGAGCATTGCCGGCACCTGTATCCGCAACAACCGCCGCCGTCCCGGTCGCGAGCGATTTTCGCCGCTGGGTGCCCAATGCGCTCACCGCTTCACGGTTGGTGTTCGCGGCGGCGTTCTTCGTGCTGCTTTCGGTCTGGAACTACCCGGCACGCGATCTCATGGTTTCACCTCGGCAGCCGGTGTGGCCGTATTTGTGGGCCGCGGCCTTGTTCGGGCTCGCGGCATTGACGGATGCGCTCGACGGGCCGCTCGCCAGGCGTTGGAAGTCAGTGAGCAAGTTCGGCCGCGTGATGGACCCGTTCGCCGACAAAGTGCTGGTGGTTGGGGCGTTCATCATGTTGGCGGGGCCGACCTTTGGCGTTGACATTCCCGGCAAACCACCTTTTCAGGTGAGCGGCGTCACGTCGTGGATGGTGGTGATAATCCTGGGACGCGAGTTGCTGGTCACCTCCATCCGCAGCGTCATGGAGCAGGATGGCGTTGACTTCTCCGCATCGTGGACCGGCAAGGCCAAAATGATTGTTCAGGCGTGCGTGATTCCATTCGTTCTGTTGATGTTGGGAATCACCGGAGTTGACCGCGGCTCATGGGGGCGATTGGTCATTGATCTGGCGGTCTGGTTTACCGTGGCAATTACGGTCCTGAGCGGCGTGCCGTACGTCGTGCGAGCGGTTCACGCCGGGTTCGGCCGAGATTGAATCAATGACAAAGTCTCCGCTGTGGATCACCGTCTTCGGTTTGGGCGCGATGCGGCCTGCTCCGGGCACTTGGGGTTCACTTCCTCCGGTCTTAATGGCAGCAGCGTTGATCGCGGGGGGGCTGGGCCCTCATCAATCGCCTTTTCTGTATCACTTGGCTCTAGCTACCGTCTGTGTGGCGTTCAGCGCCGCGTGCGTGGTTCAAGGCGACCGTGCCGAAGCACACTTCGGGTACAAGGATCCGTCAAATGTGGTCGCGGACGAGACCGCTGGCCAGTGTTTGCCGCTGCTGGGCCTTCCCGCCGCGGCACTGGCGAACTTCCATGTCGCCGCGTTCACACTTCTGTACGCGTTCGTGGCGTTTCGCATGATGGACATCGTGAAGCCGTGGCCGGCACGTGGCCTTCAGAGGATTCCGGGAGGCTGGGGAATTCTGATCGACGATCTGATCGCAGGCGTGTACGCCGCGGTGATGGTTCAGTTGATGACCCGCCTCATGCTTTCTTAGAGTCACGTCGTTGACGTACCCGAGTGACCGCCCGACGGAACCATGACTTCGAAAACGGCGCCGGGTTTGTCCCCGCGATTGCGAGCCAGGATCAGGCCGCCGTGTTCACGAACAATGCCCTCGGCCACTGCGAGACCCAACCCCGTGCCCTTCGCGTCCAGACGTGTGCTGACAAAAGGCTCGAAAAGGCGGGGCAGAACGGAGGCGTCGATCCCGGGACCGTCGTCCGCGATCGTGATCGAGAGCCATTCGCGGCCATCCTTTTCAGAAGTCGACGCGTCAATGACAACCGTGCCATTGACACCATCGCCATTTCGCCGCCCCGAAGCCACCAACGCATCAACCGCGTTGCGCACGAGATTCACGAGCACCTGCACCATCCGGTCGGAATCGCACGCGACGGTCAGGGCGGGGTCCACGCTGTTCGCGATTTCTATCCCCCTGGCGTCACGATCGAGTGCGACGAGGGTGGTTGCTTCCTGCGCAAGAGCACGTACGAGCACTACCGATTTCGTTGGCGGACGGACCCGTGCAAAATCCAGCAGGCTATCGCCGAGTTTCTCGAGCCTTCCAACAACCCGCAGCATCAGCGCGGCTTGCGAAGGATCGATGCCTGCCTGCGGCTCTGCCGCGATTTTCTCGACCAGTCCCTTGATCACAGCCAGGGGTGTGTTGAGTTCGTGGGCGATTCCCGCGGACATCATGCCCAGACTGGCGAGACGTTCGGCATCGGCCAGGTTGCGTTGAGCGGTCTCCAGGAGGTGATTCTTGCGTTTGAGGTCGTTGGCAACCTCTTCCAGACGGGAGAGAGCATCGGCCAGCGCCGCTTCCTGTCGGCGAAGTTTGAGCACGCTCTCATTGCGGGATCTCATGATCTCGCCCAGTTCGTCCCTGGGGATGGCCGATTCGGGGATGATCTCTTCGACCTTTCGCCCGGCTTGCAGCGCACCGTCGGCGATCAGCATGCGCTGGATGGGGGCGTACACGTTTTGCGGGAGTACAACCAATTCGAGCGCCACCGCTACCAAGGCGTACACCGCCAGCAATGCGAGAACGGTCAACCAATACACCTGGGTCGCCGCGCGACGAGCCGCTGGGCTCTTGGCGGCGACCACGTGATAAATGCCCGGTCCGCCCGCTTTGCCGATGAAGTACACCGCCGCGCCGGGCCCAACCACGGATGAATCTGTAGTCACAACCCGGCCAGGGATGGCGCCCGCTTCCAAGGCAGCAGACTCCAATTGGAGAGACTCGGCCGAGCCCGTGCGGAACTCAACGCCGGAGCCTGGCGTTGCAGATCCGGTCTTTGCCAACTCCGGAAGGAGTGTTTCGAGCACCGCGCGGGCTTCGTCCTTTTCCGCCTCCTCCACCACTTCTGAGATCGCCGGACGTAAACTGACCAGCAGAATCACCGCGAGCACCAGGGAAAAGACCGTGTGAAGTACCACCAGCTTCTTGCGGATCCGCATGCCCGCGAGAAATCCCCGCTTGTCCGGTCGAACGGGCAGGATGCGGATCAACCGCCGATCAAAGAACGGCGGCAAAGGCGGAGGCTGGGGAGTTGTTTGGGGCTGCTGAGGAATGGCTGGGGTGATCGTACAGTCCAGACGTTGAACCAAGACGCCCAACCGCCCAAATCTCCCCGGCACAAATCGAGGCCCCCCCAGATCGACAACGGCCGCGTGGTCGCGTTGCGGCATGTGACGCGGCTGTTGGACTCCTACCCGGAACTGCCCTTTGAGGGCCCCCCCACGCCGAATCTCGACCTTCGGGAGGCAGCGTTAGCGCACGCGATCGTCGGCGCCGTGGTGCGCCGCTGGATCACCCTCGCGGCGGTCGTCCAATCCCGCATGGACAGGCCTCTGGCTGACGCGGACCCGTTTGTCAGGGCGGCGCTGCTGGCGGGCGCGGCCCAGATGCTGTTTCTGGACCGGATCCCGCCCCATGCGGCGCTCTTTGAGACAGTCGCGTGGATCAAGAAGCGCGAGCGGCCTCAGGCGGCGGGCTTCGTCAACGGTGTGCTGCGATCGATCTCGCGGATGATCTATCCGGAAGAGCGGTCGGACCCGCGTGCCTTACCCCAAAAGACGCGTCGCGCAGTTTGGACCAACGCCCTGGATGAGATCCCCGATGAAGCGGGCGGCGCGATCGTGCTTCAATCGGCCTCCTTGCCCAAGGACCCGATCGAGCGGATGGCCGTCGCCACCGGGCACCCGCTGGAGCTCGTGCGGCGGTTCGTCGACGACTTTGGCCCCAACGCGGCGGCGGAACTTGTGCGTCACAACCTGAATGCTTCGCCGCCAACGGTGCTGAACACGGCGCATCTTGCGGGGCCGCTCCCGCCCAACTGCACGGCCCATGCTCAATCCGGTTCGCACGTGTTCGATGGTCCGCACCCGACCTTGGCGGGGCTGCTCAGGGACCGCACGGATCTGTGGGTGCAGGACGCCTCGTCTTCGCTCGCCGTACGCAGTGTCTGCACGATGAGCCCGGCCCTGATCGTCGATTTGTGCGCGGGGCAGGGCACCAAGACTCGACAACTGGCGGCAACCTTTCCGCGAGCGCAGATCATCGCGAGCGACCCGGATGTCGTTCGCTCGCATGCGCTCCGGGAAGCGGTGGCTCACCTGAGCCACGTCAAGGTCATGACCCCGGGAGAGGCCAAGGCCGCGGCCCGCGGCAAGGCCGACCTTGTGCTCGCGGATGTGCCGTGCACCAATACCGGTGTTCTGGCCCGCCGCGCGGAAGCCCGCCACAGGTGTGATCAGGCGCAACTCAGCCGCTTGATGACCATCCAGCGGCAGATCATGCGCGAATCCATCTCGCTGCTCGCGGCCAAGGGAACGCTGCTATACGCCACGTGCAGCGTGGAACGCGCGGAGAACGAGCACCAGGCGGCGTGGGCTGCATCGCAAGGAGTGGTGCTTCGCAGCGAACTCCGCACGATGCCCAGCGGCATCGTTGCCCCGACGGAGTATCACGACGGGGCGTACAGCGCGGTGCTTCAACTGAAGTGATCCGCAGAGCGCCGTGGCGATGGGGTCGCCTCCAAAGGCCTGAACGTGCTTCAATACGCCGTGTTACCGACGTCCACCAACCCGTTGGGGCTCCCCGAGGTCAACGCTCCGGTCACCACCGAGATGGCCTGCCCGCGCTGCGGGTACAACCTCCGGGGACTCAAAACCGGAAACCCGTGCCCGGAATGCGGCACAACCATCCGTGGATACCGGCGAGGATTCTCCGGGGACTCCGTCAACGACGTCTCACCGGACTTCCTGAGGCTTCTGGCAGGCGGCGCGTTCGTCATGCTGTGCGGACTGCCGATTTTGATCGTCGGCATTGCATGGACACTGCACGAAGGCCCTGCCGGGGCTTTCTTTCATCCCGCCTGCGGGGTCACGCTGCTGGGATCGGCGGCCTGGGGGGGCGGGGTGTGGTACTCGCACACACCGCGGCCGGGCGCGACCGAAGAGATTCGACCGGTCGACAGCGGAGAGCCGCGCCCGGAAGGATGGCGTCTGCGTTTGTGGAACCGTTGCGCACAATCGCTTTGGCTGGTGGGCGGTGTGGCAATCTGGGGCGCGGGCACTCTGATCGGCTCCGGGCCAGTTCCACCAGCCGCCCGCTTCCTGGGCCTGATGGGGCTTCTTTCGCTTCTGATAGCGGGCGGCACTCTCATCACCGTGGGCATCTACCTCGCGAACATCGCGGAGTGGGCGTACGACACCACCACGGCCCAAAGGCTGCGTTCGGGCCCGATCATCGCCCTGATCGCGGGTACACCGCTGGGGATACTCGCGTATGCCCTGCTGTCCGTCCTCATCAGCAACGGCGTCGGACCCCTTTCGCTTATGGCGTTCGGGGTCGTGGTTCTGGTGTTCGGTCTGTCGATGATGCCGTTCTGCCTTGGGCTGCTGGGCTTCACCAACATGGCGGCGTGGGCCGTCAAGAACCGCAACGAAGCGTTCGCCAGCGACCGTCGCCGAGCCGCCAAGATCGTGCAGCGGATCGAGGAAGGCCAACGACCGCGCAAGCGCGGGGAAGGTGGTACTGTCTGACCATGTTGATCTTGAATAAGGACGAATGCCGCGTGCTCGGCACGCTGATCGAGAAGGCGCAGACCACTCCCGCGCAGTACCCCCTCACGCTCAACTCGCTGCAGACCGGGTGCAATCAGAAGAACAATCGGGATCCGGTCACTTCGCTGACCGAAGAGCGCGTGTTCGACGCGATCGACAGTTTGCGTGCCAAAGGGTTGGTGCGTGAAGCCATGCTCAGCGGTAGCCGCGTCAGCAAGTTTCGGCACGTCACCCGCGAAGTGCTGAGCGTTTCGACCGAGGAGCTGGTGTTGCTGGCGGAGCTCTGGCTGCGGGGGCCGCAAACGCTCGGCGAACTCAGGGGTAACGCGACCCGCATGCACCCGCTGGAATCGGTCGATGCGGTCAAGACGCTGCTGGACGGGCTCAAGACCCGTCCCGAACCGTACGTCAAGGAAATCTCGCCACGCCCGGGAGAGCGAGCGACCCGATACGCGCAGTTGTTCTGCCCCGAGTTGCACCCGCTGGACGCGACGGCATCGCACACGCAAGTGCAGCGTGCTCCAACGCACGACGAGATCCCCGTTCACGATCTGGACGAACGTATCGCCAGGCTTGAGAATGAACTTGCGGAACTCAAGACCTGCGTCGCCAAGCTCACGGCCGCGCTCGGCGGATGAGGGTTAGGCCGGCACGGCCACGAATCGCTGACTCCGCCTTCTCCACCACCAGAGCACGAGCACTCCAGTGCCGACGACCAGCACGGCGGCGGCGACAGGGATCAACACCGCCAGCACCGCAAGAATCGCCGAGCAAGCGCTCTGCACGGCCGAGACGATTGGATTGAACACGCCTGCGGTGGTCACCGTCGATACGCCACGCGCCGACACATTAAGAGTCTGAGACGCCGCGGCGGCTCCGCCGCCGGCCACTAACGCTCCGCCCCATGTCAGCAAAGGCCCCATGTCACCCAGTTGTGAAGCGGTCGCGAGGGTACCGGCAACGACCGCGGCGGGGGTCGCCACCACATCCAAGGCGTGGTCGATCCAAGGCACCCAATAGGCCCCCGTCTCCAAGACGCTTGCCGTCCCTAGCGCGATCAGCGAGGGCGTGGACGCCAGGAATGCCATCTGGTCGCTCAGATGAACGGCTCCGGCTCTGGCCCCAATGGCCAGCACCATCAGCGGCACGAAGACTCGAAATCCGCACGCCGCGGCGAGACCGATACCTACACACAAGCCCAGGAGCGTGTCCATGGGAGGTGTTTGGGAATCGGCATGAATGGCTTTCGTGAACTCCATATGCCGGCGACGTACCCCTGATCAGCGAGGATCCGAATAACACGGTAAATGCGGTGCGAAGCAGATTCGCTTCTGAAATCGCCGGTGTCAGCGTAGCAAAACTCCGAATAAGAGTGTTCGATTTGATGGGGCGATCGCGACCCAAACGGGGTATTGCGATCGGGACCACGGAACGCGCTGAGAACTCCTCCCTACCCTTTGAGTTGACATCAACGCGGACTGCACGAGAGGGTACGGAATGCCCTGAACTCCGAGGCACCGGATGGGGGCGATGGCTCCCGATTTGGGATCAGTCATCGGCGATAACACGTGCCGCGAAGTGTCCACGGATCGGACGATGCTCGTATCGCAAGCACATTCGTTCACTCAGCAGGCCCGCCTGGCCATCACCCTGGCCTGGATCGCCGGCTATACCAACATCCTGACGATTCTGACCTGCGGCACGGTCACCAGCCACGTATCGGGCACCGCGAGCAACCTCGGCAGGGATCTGGTGGAACGCTCCTGGGCATCGGCGGCGTTCATGCTGTTTCTCTTGGCCACCTTCTTCACCGGGGCGGGCGTCTCCGCTCTCCTGACTGAAACCGGTCGTCGCAGGCGCTGGGAGTCCATCTACGTGTTGCCGATGGCGGTGGAAGCCTTGCTGCTGAGCGCTTTCGCAACGGGAGTCGAGTTGCATGACCCCGCGCAGCGCGCGGCCGGAGCCACGCTCTGGTTGCTGGCGGGTATGGCATCGATGGCGATGGGGCTTCAGAACGCGACGATCACGCGGATTTCCAGCGGGGTCGTGCGCACCACACACCTCACCGGCGTGCTCACAGACCTTGGATCGGAAACAGTGCAGTTCCTCTTCTGGCTGAGGGACCGCAACGCGGACAGCCCGCCATTGCCGCCGATCGCTCTGGTGCACAGCGTTCGCGTGCATCCCACGGCACGGCGATTGGCGTTGCTGACGTCGATCGTCGGGTCTTTTGCCTTGGGAGCGGGGCTGGGCACACTGGCGTACGACCACGCTGCTCGGTGGAGCATGGTTCCTCCCGTCGCGTTCCTGCTCTGGATCATCTGGCAGGACATCCGAACGCCCATCTGCGAGATCGAGCCGACGGACCTGAGCGGCGGTGCGGACGGATGGCAGTTGCCGGCGGGGCTCGCCGTGTTTCATCTTCGGAAAGACAAATCACGCCGCGGCCACGTACACCGGCTGCCCGATTTGCTGCAGTGGTGCGAGAGATTGCCCACCTCCAAACGAGTCGTCATTCTGGATTTGGGCGAGGTCACCGTACTGGACTCCAACGCGGCCCTGGAACTCCGGGCCCTCATGAAGCAGGCCGGCGCACGCGGACGGAAACTGGTCATCGCGGGCATCAACGGCGAGCAGTTTCACGCGATGAGGGAGGCCGGGGCGGGTGATGCGCTGGACCCGTCGAACGTATGCCCGGATCTGGAACTGGCGATCGCGCGCGGCCTGCTGTTGCTCGACGCTCCTCACAATCACTGATTCGCCGGGCCGCGGGAGGCATCACCATTGGGAGCGGCGCCGACCAGAACGCGAGCCCTGCGAAGCGCATCATCCAAGTTCTCAAATATGTTGTCCAAGCCGATTTCCTCGTCCATGCCGGCCTTGACCATCTCGAAGAGCGGGTGAGCGTGGACCCCGCCGAGCAGCATGGTTGTGCCGTGCTTGATACACCGTCGGTGGAACTCGCGCAATGCGTTGAGCCCGGTCGCGTCGATATGCGGCACGTAACGCATCCGAAGGATGATGACCTTCGGCGGCTTCTCGATCTGGTCCAAAGCGTCGCGGAGGTTGTTGGCCACACCAAAAAAGAATGGGCCGTTGATCTCGTACACCTCGACGGTCTTGGGTACCTTGCGCTCGGCGACCGAACCTGGGTCCTTGGGGTCCGGGGCCTGTGTTTCCTGGCCTTCTTCGATTTCTTCGCTCAGGCCCGTCACCGTGGTCACCTGCGCCATCCTCCTCATGAACAGGATCGAGGAGAGCAGAATGCCCGTGCCCACCGCGATGGTGAGATCGAAGAGTACGGTGAGGCCGAATGTGGTGAGCAGCACCAGCACATCGGCCCGCGGCGCCTTGAGCAACGTCCGGAAGTGCTCCAGTTCACTCACCTTCCACGCGACCATGACCAGGATTGCCGCCAACGACGCCAGCGGCACCGCTCTGGCCAGCGGCGCAAGCGCGATCATGAAGAGCAGGATAAACGCCGCGTGCAGCACGCCCGCGACCGGCGTCTTGCCGCCGCTGCGGATGTTCGCGACCGTTCTGGCTATGGCGCCGGTCGCCGGGAGCCCGAAGAACAGGGCGCTGGCGATATTGGCCGTGCCTTGGGCAACGAGTTCCTGGTCGGAACGGTGGCGATAGCCGGTCATGCCGTCGGCCACCACGGCCGAGAGGAGGCTCTCGATGGCTCCCAGGAACGCGATCGCGGACGCTGAGGGAATAAGCTCGCGCACCATCTGCAACGACATCGCGGGCATATGCGGCACGGGCAGATTCGAAGGGATGCCGCCGAACCGGGTACCGATGGTCTCTACGAGCGGCCGCACGTGCTCACCGCCGATGGGCATGGTCGTCGTCGACCATCCCATGTACTTGACTAGCGCCGCGCTCAGCCCCACAGCGACAACCGCGGCGGGGATCCTCGGAGCGATTCGGCGCATCTGCGCGAGGATCAGCAGAGAACCCAACGCGATCCCGACAGAATACCAGTTGAACGTCTCGCGGTGGTCCCAGAAGAGTGAAAGTTTGCCGATGAAGTCCGCCGGGATGGCCGCGGGCTTGCCATCGGGGGTCAGGATGGCAAGACCGAAGAAGTCCTTCACCTGGGACGCCAGGATGACCACGCCGATCCCCGCTGTGAAGCCGGCGGTCACCGGGTATGGCACGAACTTGATCACGCCCCCGAACCGAAACGCACCGAGAAGGATCAGGATCACCCCGGCCATGCAGGTTGCAACCACCAGGCCCTGATACCCGTGCGTCGATGAAATCCCGAACACCAGCGGCATGAACGCGGCTGTGGGCCCTCCGATCTGAAACCGGGAGCCGCCGAGCAGTGAGATGATGGCTCCGGCGATCACCGCGGTGAACAGCCCCATGGCGGGCGGGGTAAGCCAGGGATGGACCGCCGCGAGTTGATCCGCCACGCTCTGCGGGATGCTGGCGATACCCAGCGCCATCGCGAGCGGGAGCGCGATGACGGCGACGGTCAGCCCGGCGCCCAGATCCGAGAGAAACGTCCGCACGCCGTACCCCTCGCGAAGGCAGATGACGAGCTTGGGCGTGTGACGGGCTTTCCAGGAAGAATGTGGCATCAGACCTCGATCGGACTACGGGGTGCGATCATGGCGAGGCATGGTATGTGATCGGCGAGGCGGGACGTCGATGGTGACAAAAATCCACGCCTCGCGGCGAGCGATTCCACGGATCCGACGACACTTCGCTACCATCCAAGCGTCCATGCCCGCTGCGAGATCACTCAATCATCACGTTGCACGCCACGCGGCTCCGCGCAGACCGCTCGTCCGCGTCGTATCGCCGGGAGACGGGGCCGCAACCGCGATCCCGATGTTGGTGGAGTTGCACGCGCCGAAGCTCTACAGCCTCGCAACTCGCCTGTGCGGCAATGCGGCCGATGCCGAAGACATGGTGCAGGATGTTTTCCTGCAGGCCCATCGCAAATGGCACACATTCCGCGGCGACTCGGATCCCGGGACTTGGCTGTACGCCATCGCGGCAAGGTCCTGCAAATCCCGCCGGCGCCGAAGGGGAGGCGTCGATCGCCGCATGCCCGCCCTATCCCAACTCCTCCCATTTGGTGATACAAGGATTATCGATCTGCCCGAGGCCGCGGATGAGCGAACATCCGGGCCCCTCGCAGCCACAATCTCAAGGGAGAGTTCAGCCGCGGTTCACGCAGCGATCCTCACACTGCCCGAGCACTTCCGCGTGCCGCTGGTGCTGAAAGAGATGCTCGAGTTGCCGATCGAAGATGTCGCCGCCTCGCTAGGGATCAAGCCCGAGACAGTCAAGACGCGCGTGCACCGCGCCCGATTGCTGCTCCGCAAGGCTCTTGTTGAACGCAAGGGTCTCCCGCGCAGCGACGCGCCGGCGCCGATCTACGCGAAGCAGGTGTGCATGGACCTGCTCATGGCTAAGCTGAACGCCATGGATCAAGGCCGCGGATTCCCAATCGGACAGGACGTTCTGTGCGAACGGTGCCGGGCGGTGTTCGCGGAACTGGATCTTGCGCAGAACACGTGCGTCCGGCTGGCCGAGGGAAAGTTGCCCGAACGAGTGCGAACGGCGATCCTGAAGGCGGTGAGCGCGGAATCGTGATGGATGGTGCGTGCGATCGTTGCGTACATGCCGGGATCAGACGACGCGAGATCAGCGATCGGGCTGTGTCTGTACGTGAGTGTCGATCAGACCCGCGGCGGTGCCGTATAACTCGGCCACCAACTCGGAGAGGTAATAGCGGCCGCGTCGCTTGGCGTAGCCATACCACGGGTTCATGAGGACCGAGCGGAGCAGAAATACACCGTCGTTCGCATACTCCTTGGGATCCACACCCAACCGCTTCAGGAAGCCTCCCACTGTCGCGAGCGAGTACTGCTTGGGCAACAGCGATGTACGGCTGAGGAAGAAGGACTGCTCGTATACACGCTGGCCCGCGTCAAGGCTGTATCGCTCAAATACCGCGCGGTTCAGATGGTTGATTTCTGCGAGCGTCGCGCCTTCGCGACGGGGCCGGAATGCGTAACAGACAATGTTCGAACCCGGGGGACACAGGCAGACGGCCTGCACGCCCAGGGCTTTGTCCGCGCGAGACGTGGGCTGGAAAGTCGGATAGCCCTCGAGCAATGCGTGCAGTTCGCTGGCGTTGCGGATGTTCTCGCGGATGAGCTTGCCGTGGCCTGAGGTGTCGAGCGGAATGAGCGTGTGACTGAGCCACACCGCCGCCGCAGCGGCGCCGGGCTTGCTGCCTTCGAGCACGTACATTCCGATCGCTTCCGACGAGCGATCCGCCTCCGGACCGATGGGCCCGTCATTCAGATACGGAGCGATCTGACGCATCAGTGGTTTGACCAGGTTCGTCCGGAAGCAGATGGCCCCGGCGGGGTACGGGATATAGCCGAGCTTGTGCGGATCGATCGTGACCGAATCGCAGTGTCGGATCTGCTCGAGAGCCGCACATTCACCGTGTTCCGGGAGCGTGAGTGGAACCTCACGGACCTCACCGCCGACCTTGACCGTTGCCACCGGCGCACCCAGCCCGGCCCTCGTCGGGATGGTGACCGTGCGCAGGTATGCTCCATACGCACCGTCCGCGTGCAGCCAGAACGATGACCTGCCTGACTTTTCTCGCGTTTCACGCAATGCCACAATGTGGTCCACCGGATCGACGGATCCTTCCTCGGTGGATCCGACCACGGCGACCACGGCGAGAACGTGGCGCCCCTGCCGCTCGACGGCCTCAAGCGCCGATTCGAGTTCGTCGCAACGCATGCGGAAGTTCTCATCCACACGCACCGAGACCAGCGCCCGGCGGCCCATACCCAGCACGTCCAGAGACTTCTCGAAGCAGTAATGGTGCGATTCCGGCACCAACAGCACGGGCGACGACCCGATCCTCGTGCAGACCTCTGCAAGCCCACGCTCGGCAACGTTGAACACTGATTCGGCGAACAGATCGCGAGCACGCACCGAGATGCTGTCCCGTTCAGATGAAGCGGCGATCTCTCGCCAGAGCGTCGCGTACGACTCGAGCGCCGCCATCGGCGCCATACCCAGCAACGCACGCTCGCTCGCCGCGGGGCCATGCGCTTCCAGCCCTAGAGCGCGACGCACCTCACGGACCTGGAAAGGCAGGTACTTGACGGTACGTGCCACCCACAGGGCCTCGATGTTCGACGAGGTCCCGCCCGAGGAAAGGTGCGCCCAAGCGTGTTCGCCGTACCCGATCATTCGGGAGAGCAGCCGACCGGCGTCCAGTTCAAGCCGCACGGTGACGGGCGCCACTTCGGCGGTGACGTTGTTGGGGTTGTAGAGCATCGCCGCGAAGTACGCGGCGATTGAGGGAAGAGTCTGCTCGGCGAGCATGTGCGCGGCGTACCGGGGGCTGTGGAAGGGCACATCGCCTTTCAACCGGGCGAGCAGTTCGAGCAGACGGTCCTCGAACTCGTCCATGAAGGGTTCGTTGTGTCGTCGGAGCGTGGAATCCACCACTACGCCATCTTCGGGAAAGTAGTTGCGCCGCCACGCGCTGTAGTCTTCGGCGATGCGCCCCAACCATGCATTGAACCACGCGGCGTTCTCCGCCTTGGGTCCGCAGAACCACGCGCTCATCATTCCAAGCTCGTCGCTCATGAAAGGCCTTTACAGCAAATCCGCCAAAGCGGTTACTGTACCACCGGCACCCGCTCGGCCTGACCGCGGCGGAGAACCTGATCTCCTTTCACGGGCTCGAATCGAGCCTGGAAGAACCGCAGGTATTTGGGTTCGTAGGTAAACCGCAACCCGACGACACGCTCGGGCTCCTCGAACAGCGCGATGACGGACTCGGCGGTCACGTCCATGTGGGCCTGCGTGTACACGCGCCTGGGGATGGTGAGCCGCACCAACTCCAGTTTGGGGAAAATGTTCTCGCCGGTGTCGGCGTTGCGACCGGCGGAAACCGCGCCGCGTTCCATCGCGCGAACGCCGGACTCGACGTACAGAGCGGCCGCCAGCGACTGGGCCGGGAACTGATCCCGGGGGATGTGCGGCAGGAAGCGCAGGGCGTCGATGAACACGCCGTGGCCGCCGACGGGCATGACGATCGGTACACCGGCTTTTTCCAGCGCGGCGCCGAGGTATTCTACCTGACCGATTCTCGCACGGATGTGATCGTACTGAACGGACTCACCGATGCCGATCGCGATCGCCTCCATGTCACGCCCGGCAAGTCCCCCGTAGGTGTGCAGCCCCTCGAACAGCACGACCATGTTCCTGGCTTCCTCGGCAAGTTCGTCGTCGTTGAGGCAGAGGAAGCCGCCGATATTGACCAGGCAGTCCTTCTTGGCGGAGTTGGTGCAACCGTCCGTATACGAGCAGATTTCCCGCAGGATTTCCTCGATGCTCTTGCGTGAGTAACCCGGCTCGCGTTGCTTGATGAAGTACGCGTTCTCGACGGCGCGGGTAGCATCGAGCATGATGCGGATGCCATGCCGCTTGCACAGGGCGCTGACCGCGGCGATGTTCGCCATGCTGACGGGTTGGCCGCCGGCCATGTTCACGCAGCACTGGAGCGCGACATAGGGGATCTTGGCCGCACCGTGCCGATCGATCACCGTCTGCAACTTGGCGAGATCAACATTGCCTTTGAATGGATCGAGGCTGGTCGAATCGTGAGCGGCGTCGCAGATGATGTCGATGAAGCGGGCGCCGGCCAGTTCCTGGTGCGCCCGCGTGGTTGTGAAATACATGTTCCCGGGCACAACATCGCCGGGCTTGATCAACAACCGGCTCAGGATGTGCTCCGCGCCGCGGCCCTGGTGGGTCGGGATCAGGTGCTTGTAGCCGTAGTAGCGGTGCACCGCGTCTTCCATGTGGTAGTAGTTGGCGCTGCCCGCGTACGCCTCGTCGCCGAGCATAAGCCCGGCCCACTGCCGGTCGCTCATCGCGCTCGTACCGGAGTCCGTGAGAAGATCGATGTACACGTCCTCGCTGCGAAGGAGGAAGGTATTGAAGCCCGCGGCGGCGATGGCGGCTTCTCGCTCGTCAGGCGTCGTCATCCGAATTGGTTCCACCATCTTGATCTTGAAGGGTTCCGCCCAGGACCGTCGGTTCATTGGAGTTTCTCCACTCGGGATGGGCACGCGATGAACGTACCCCTCAGAGACCTTTTTGACCGCTGACGCCTCACGTGAACGAGCAACTCGGCTTGGCCCAGTCGGCGTTCAGGTACTTCAAATATTCTATACCTGTTACTCCATTTATCAACAATAGACGCGGGCTGCCTCGTGACGTGGTGGTCCCTCTCGTCACTGGACAATCAGCTTTTTCGGAATGCTTACAGATCACGAACCGCAACGCCGGGATGCCCCGCCACATCAGCGCCACGGTCCAAAGCCAGCGACACATGTTCCGACAGGATCAATCTGCGATCGGATCGTACTGGCATCGCCTCAACGGACCTTAGTCGAGAGTTGTCATGGATTATCGAGACTTCATCGATGAACCATTCGCCATGACGCCGCCGGCGGCTTCCCATTCCGCTACTCGGAGATCACTGAAGTTCGGTGCGGCAAGCACGCCTGCGACCTCGAACCAAATCTAGCGGTGCTCAATCAGTCTTGTACGGCAGTCGAATGAATGGAGCGCAACCGAACCGCGAACGGCGAGACATTTGGATCTTATTGTTGATCAGAATATCCGCTTTGATCAGTAAGTGGCGTCCTCCCACCCCCAATGCGTGGGCCACAGGTCACACTCAGCACTCGGGGCTTCCAAACGCCCTACACCCCATTCACATCGGTCGAAAGCCCGCCCCAACTACCGCCCACCCGAGAGTTCATTGACAAGTTGCTTCACACCCGGATCGTGCGGCATGGCCTCGCCAAGTCGCTTCGCGTATTTCAACGCTTCAGCGCGGTCGCCCGGACCATCGCGTTCTTGCAGCATGGATACCAACGCGCCGACTACCTCCGGGTCAAAGGGATGCTTCGCGTCGATATCCCTGAGTCGATCAATGCCGTCCGATGCCCTTCCCGCCGAATGCAACCCGATGGCGTAGACGTAGGAGTATCTCACGACCGTTGGCGCCAGAGATGCGCCCAGTTCCAGTTCGGTCAGCGCTTCAGCCTTCTTGCCCGTTCGAACCAACAGCAACCCCAACGCGTGATGCAGGTCCGCGCTCCGGGGCAGCACCTTCAATCCTTCGCGCAGCGTCTGTTCGCCTTCGGGCTCCCGATTCATGCCGCGATAGACATCAGAGATGTTGACGTACGCCGCGGCGAATCGAGGGTCCAGAGCGATCGCTCTGCGAAAGGCCACGATCGCCTCTTCCGGACGCCCACGGCGAAGGGCCAAGTCACCCGCGTTCACGTTTTCGGCGGGCCAGTCGGCGTTCAGACGTAACGCCGCTTGGTATTCAAGGAGAGCCCTCTCGCGTGCTTCAGACTGCGCGGCGTTCAGCGACCCGCTCGGCACATCCGCGAGCAATCTGGCCGCCTCGATACGCACACCGCGCACCGGATCAGACAGCAATCCCGCCGCCGCGTTTGCACGAAAAGACGGCTCAAACCGTTCGAGCAGCCCGATGCCCGCCAGCCGCACATTGGGGTCGGAATCGGTCGTCAGCGTTTGCGCCACGGATGAATACTCGGGACGCATGCCGCCGGCCGCGACCGTTGCCGCCGTGGCACGCACGATCGCCGGCATTGAGGCTTCCTGAGCGAGAGCCATCAGCGATGGGACCGCCTTCGCACCCTGAGTGATTCCCGCCGCAAGGGTGGGCCCCCACTGCGGCCGACTCCGCCAAGTAGGCGGATACCACGCATCCATGGCGGCGGCGGCCCATTCGGGCTTCTGATCCGCGTGGCACATGGTGCACGCGTCCGGAGCACCCGTTGCGGGCGTCAAATCCGGGCGTGGCACACGGATGCTGTGGTCGAGCCGATCGTGAACCACCATGTACTTCTGGGTCGGCATGTGGCAGGCAGTGCACTTTGCCCCCGAACCATCCGCCTTGTGGAAATGATGCTTGGGAGTATCGAACTTCTCGGGGCTATGGCAGCGGGCGCACACCGCGTTCCCTTCGGCCCTGATCTTGAGAGAATGCGGGTCGTGACAGTCCATGCAAGTCACGCCCTTCTGGTACATCTTGCTCTGCAGAAAAGAACCCCAGACGTACACCTCATCTCGTTGCTGCCCGTCGGTGTGATAGAGCGGATCGGTGAGGAGCGCGAGTCGGTGCGAGTCCTCCAGTGGCGATCCGGGCTTGACGCCTTCCGCCAGTGTCGAACGGCGTGCGTGGCAAGGGGCGCAGTTGTTGAGCGCGGCGGCGGGCGCCGGTTTGTCACGGATCGGGAACTTGGCGTCGGGTGATTCGAATCTCCAAGCGGTAGCCCATTCACTGTTGAGGGCGACTTCGAGACCTCGATCCGTGCCGCGGGGATAAGGAGGTCGCGAATACCGAGCCCAATCGACGTGGCGTGAGCCGGGCCCATGACAAGACTCACAGGCGACGTTGATTTCACTGAACGTGGTTTTGTACGAGTTGGTCGAAGCGTCGTAGCCCTTGCGGAGATTCGTCGAATGGCACTCGGCGCACATCAGGTTCCAGTTCTGATACAGACCGGTCCAGTGCAACTGGTCATCGTGCGGAATTCTCTCATTGGGATAGAGATGAAACCAACGCTGCCCGCCGGCGTCCTTGGGGCGACTGTCCCACGCGAGGTGCAGGGCCTGGTACCTTCCGCCGGGAAGCCCCACCAAGTACTGCTGAAGAGGGAACACGCCGAAGGTGAACGCAACCTCGTAGTCGGCGAGCGCCCCGTTGGGCCCGTCGGTGCGGACCATGAACTTGCCGTCCTTTTTAAAGAAGAGACTTTCGATTCCGAAGTAGTCGAAGGCCGCGTCATTGAAATTCCCCAGCACGGTCTTCTCGTTGGCGGGCTGCATCGCCAGTTCATGGTGCGAGCCCGTCCACGTCTTGAACTCGTCGTCGTGGCACTTTTTGCATGTGACCGCCCCGACGTAAGTCGCCGGCCCCGCGGCGCTTCGCACTGTGGACGCCCGCGGCTTGCCCGTAACCACCGAGACCAGTTCCCTCGGGAGACCCGACAGCACGATCACCACGACGACAAAGGCAACGAACAGTCCGCAGGCAACAAACAACTTCGGCGGCATTCCCGCGATCAGTATCGGCTTTGCGGTTTTAGTGGAGTTCGGTGCGGGTCGCTGTTTCATCCTTACCCCAGAGTAGACGCGGATGCAGGTTCGGATTGGAACTACCGTGCTTCTTCGCCTGTAGAGCTCTGGGCACGTCCGCTGCGCGACGCGGCAATCACCAAAGGCGGCTCTGACCCGCACGATTTCCGCAGGCCATGCTCAAACTTGGGCGTGACGCGAGCCAGGGCACCCTCCCCGGCACTGGACGTATGATCGGGCCAGTGGCACTACCCGACATGAAGGAACCAAACAAACACGTTGGTCCGTCCGGACCCGCCTCGCCAATCGGCCGGGTCGCACGCATCAAAATCCCACGCGTGTCCGGGGTTGGAGTGCTGTGCGCCCTTGTGCTTGCCTTCGTCTGTTCACCATTCCTCGAGCAGATGGACGGAGGAGAAATTCTAGAGTCGCTGCTACTGACCGTCGTCCTGAGTTCAGCGGTGCTGGCAGTAGGAGGCGACCGCCGCGCTGTCGCTTGGGCCCTGGCATTCGCGATACCGGCCCTGATCGGAAAGTGGACGCACAGTTTCCGACCGGACCTATTGCATCCCGGTTACTTCCAGGTCGCCGGCGCGTTGTGCGTCGGCCTGATCACCTTGCGATTTCTCCGCTTCATCATGACGGTGCGGCGGGTAGATTCAAACGTTCTGTGCGTGGGTGTTTCGGCTTTTCTGATGCTCGCGCTGCTCTGGTCGCTGGCGTACTCGTTTGTGGATCGGGTGTCGCCGGGTTCGTTCGCCTCGTCTATCGGCACCGAGTCATCGCACAAAATGTCGGGGTTCACGTCTCTCTATTTCAGCGTGGTCACGCTATGCACCGTGGGGTTCGGTGACATCGTGCCGATCTCGAGCCCCGCCCGAATGCTCGCCATGATGGAGGGCATGACCGGTGTCTTTTTCATCGCTGTCATGGTTTCGCGGCTGGTGTCGATGTACACGACCAACAAAGAGGATCCGGGGGCTTGAGCCAGGCGAGTGACTCCCCGAGTCACGCCCCCGCCGCAGCTCTCTATCGGGACTTCGTCGCAACCGAACGGCAGCGCACCCAGGATGATTTAAGGGGCTGCTGCGCCCCATCGTCCGGCCACGAGCCCCTTGGACCGTCGATGCGATCCGAATCCCACGGATTGGACGCCGCGATAGATATCGCGTATACTTGTCCCCGCGATGGACGCCCAAACGCCCGTCGAGGCATAGACCGCCCTCCTAGCTCAGTTGGTAGAGCAGCTGACTCTTAATCAGCGGGTCGAAGGTTCGAGTCCTTCGGGGGGCATTCCGAAAGATTGAACGGCGTCGCACGCTTTCGCAAGTGCCTGCAATGCAGGCACTTTTTCGCTTTCGGGGGGGTGGGCTTTCGAGTCGGTGCGGCCTGATTCGGCTGCTTGCTGCACCGGATTCTGCACCGCTTTCTTGACGCCCTCTTGGAGGGCCGCCGCGAAGTCGGACTCTCGAACGAACAGGTAGCTCTGGGTTGCGACCGTGGTGGTGTTGCCCAGCCACTCGCAGACGACGTGCAGCGGGAACCGTTCGGTCAGCTCTGTTTGACGCGAGGCTCGGAGGTTGTGCCACACTCGCGGCCACGGCTGAAGGCCAGCCCTCCGGATGATCCGCTTGAACTGAGTTCCCAGGTTGGGCGCGACCCGCCCGTAGCCGTCCTTGCGGCGGTACCGATCGGTGACCACATACCCCGCACCCCCACCAGCTTCGCGAGCGGCCTGGCGAAGATGTGGCACCAGTTCAGGGAACAGCGGGATGATCCGTGTCTCCTGGTTCTCGTTGCCCTCCGTCTTTGGAGAGTTCACGGTGATCCGACCCCGTTCCCAGTCGATGTCCTCCCAGCGGAGGGCGAGGTGCTCGCTGGGACATCGCAAACCTCCGAATCGCGAGAGCGCCACAAGGAGCCGCCATTCATTGTCGGGACAGGCGGCGATAACGCGTTCGATTGCCTCTCTTGGCACGAACCGAAGGCGAGTGGAGTTGGTCTGGCTGCCTGCGGAGATTTCGGAGAACGGGCTTTCATCGATCAGCTTCTGCTTGACCGCTCGGCGGAACAGTTGTCGAGCGACTTTGATGTACTTGGCCGTTGTCGCTTGCGCCAATCCCGAGTCTCGCATCGCTCGCTTGAAACCCTCGGCATCGGCGGCGGTGATACTCGTGATGAGGCGATCTCGGCTGAAGTGCTTCTCCAACTCACGCCGCGCGGCCTTGTAGTTTCGTTCGGTAGATGGCTTGATCGACAGTGACACAAGGTAGTCGTCAAAGTACTGCGCGAGCGTGACTCGCATCGAACTACGAGCCGCGACGAGCCCGACCCGAGCGAGGCGTTCATACAAGACGTCTCCGACACCCTTCAGCCATGCGGCCGTTTGAGGATCGGGGGCCATGTTTCCAGCGCGTGCCGACACCAACGACTCAATTCGCAGCAGGATCGCTTCTGCCTGTTTAACCGGGATCTTGCCCAACCGCACGCTTCGACGTTTACCGTTCAGATCTACGAACTGCACTTGGCGACCGCCATGTGCTTCAGTGCTCAATGATGCCATGATTGGCGAACTCCGCGAAAGGTGATGATCGCGCAGAGTGACCCAGACTCGTGTCGGACACGAGCGGTCAACGCCAAGTTGTCACCTCACTTCGCGGAGGCACCTCCCCGGGTGCGCTCGGCCGTCCAGCGGCGGAGCGCATCGACCGGATAGAGCACGCGGCGTCCGATCCGTAGGTGCGGAAGGCTGTCCGAATCGGTAAGAGTCCAAACAGTCCGGCTGGAAACGCCAAGCATCCGTGCCGCTTCGTCGATACCGACCAAAATCGGTACCTCACCGCTGTTGGCGGCGGGGTTCAAAGCGACATCAAAAGGTTGGGAACGCGTCGCAGAGCTTGAGTACATCGCATTCTCACTGCACGGGACAAGGATCGATCACCAGTGAGTTATGCAGTTGTCGATGTCCGCCCTGGGACGCACCTCCTGCCGAAAATTCCCTCGGCTGCGGGGGGACGGGGAGAACCCGGCCCTAGTGGCTTGGCGAGTATACGCCGAACTCCCCCGGTAGTTGCAGAAAATCCTCGGTCTGCAATCGCTCCGGTACTCGGGCTGGCACCGGTATGCGGCAGTTTGCGAACTGTTGCGCTATCTGAACCCGCATGAAACTCGCAGACTATCTCTTTCAAACGGGGATGACCACAACGCAGCTACGGCGGGCATTGGGACTGGCCAGCCGGAGCGCCATCACCCGGTATCTTCATGGTGAACGAGTCCCCAACCCTGAGACCCTACAGAAGATCATCGAGTTAACCGCTGGCCGCGTTCAGCTTCGTGACTTTCTTTCGCCGGGCAATCCGGAGTGTGCAACCGTGATCGTCCTAAACGATGGTCGCAAGAAGCTTGTCTTTCCGTGGTCCACGCGTGAAGACGATTTAGAGGCTGCAAATGACGTTGAGGAGCGGCGGGCTGTTGAGCAAGACAATCTGAGCCCGCCTATGCAGCAGGTACTCGCCACGGTTGGACACCGTGCGTGGCGCACCGCAAGAGGAAAGTGGCTTCTCGACGGACGGCCTAGCGACCTGCGGCGGATTGTCCAGGAGGCCAATCGGTGCCGTCGTGATGCCGGGTTGGTTCCCATCAGATACCCAGGGCTACCCGAATCGTGAAGGCCAAGCGCGCTGATTCTGCGCCACTGGTTCGCATGGATTCCTCGCACGGCCAAAACAATCCCTTGACGGCGACGCCGATGCGCGCGCTGGTAGAGATGCCGCAACTGCTCACGATTGCTGAGGCGGCCCGGGTCCTTCGCGTACATCGCAACACCGTCGATCGCGAACTCCGAGCCGGGCGTCTTGGCTGCGTGCGCATCGGTCGCCGCGTACTCGTGCGGATCGACCAACTGCGGCAGTTTGTGGATTCACGAAGCGGGGATCGGGGAGAATGCGGAGAGTCTTTGAGTACAGAGAACACTGGCTGGTCCAACGAACAGACACGCCCTTCTGGTATGTCTACTGGTGCCGACCGGGATCGCGACAGGTACGCCGCCGCAGCACGGGCACGAAAAGCCTTGAAGAGGCCAAGCAGTTCCTGATTGAGTTGGTTGATGGTCGAGGTGAGCCGCGAGCGAAGACCCAATGTCCCCCGGCAGCCTCTCCGCTCCCCACTTCCGCAGGTTCCGTTGTCGGCCCGATGAACGGATCCGCGGGATCGGCAGTTCCCGTTCTCGATGTGCTATCGGGGTATGTGAAGCGGCTCACCGGGCGCCCGTCGCACGAGTCCGCCCGTTACGCGCTCAAGGCGTGGACCGAGTTCTGCATGGAACAGGACGTGGTGTATGTCCACGAAATGACGATTCCTGTGCAGGAAAGATTCGTAGCGTGGCGTCGAATCTCCCGCAGTACAGGGTGCCCGATCTCAAACGGGACAATGAACCGCAATCTGGACGTGCTGCGTGCCTCCTTCTACGACGCTTGGCGACGCGGTGAGTTGGCTTCGTTCCCGTACGTCCGCCTCCTGCCGAAGCCATCGCCGCGGGACAGGTTTCTTACGGAAGAGGAGGTGCAACGTCTCCTGGCAGCGTGCGATGAGCCGCACCTTCGCCGGTTTGTGCTGCTGGCCCTGCACACTCTGCAACGGCCCTCCGCGATTCTGAACCTCCGTATCGAACAGGTCGATCTGGTTTGGAACCGGATCAACTTTCTCCCGGCTGGCGGAGTTCAGAGCAACAAGCGAAAGCCGATCGTTCCGATCACAAGTACGCTCCGCCCCGAGCTGGAAAGGGCGCTGAAGGAGTCTGTGACCGGGTTCGTCGTGGAGTTCGGCGGCAACGCACTCAAGAAAGTGCGGCGCTCATTCCGCACGGCGTGCAAGCGTGCGGGAATTCGCAACGCCACTCCCGGCGTTCTCCGGCACACGGGGGCGACGTTGCTCGCTGCGGCGGGCGTGCCACTTCGCGAGGTGAGCGGGATGCTTGGGCACACGACCAGCCGAATCACGGAAGAGGTCTATGCCAAGCGACGCCCCGAGTTCCTCGCCGAAGCTGCCCGCACGCTCGACCGGCTGTTCCCGGCAGAAACAGCCCAACCGGCCCAGCACAACGTTGAATCTTGCCGCACTTGACTGACAGCGCCCCGCGATCGTGACGGAGGTGTCTTTGGGCTTCAATAGAATCCGGAGTCGCGGTCGCGGGGCTTCTATACGGTTCACACTCCTGCTCGCGAGTACTTGATGCGGTACCCTACCGGGCAAGGTCATAGCGACGAAAGTCCTCCTTACCCAAGAAATCGAACTTGCGCTCAAAGAGCACAGCGAGTTTGTCATTCGCAGTAGCAAATACCACTTGCCTGTCACCAGCGACCACAACTTCTCTCAGGTAATCAAGGAACGACAGACAGTTTAGATCATCCACATGGGCAATCGGGTCATCAATCAGAATCACGGGTGGAGCGGTTCGCAGTTGAGCATTCTGCGCCAGGAACAGGGACAGTGCGAAAGCTGCCCGTTGACCTGTACTGATCTGCGACAAATTCGCGAGCGATCCCCCGTTCTTGCGCACCAACGTGGTCATGGATTCACCAAGTCCCGAGAACTCCGCAGGCGAATGAATCCGAGCAAAGATGGTTTCGATCGCGACGCGATTCTGACGGAGTGCCTCTTCCATCGCGCTGTTAAGCGAGTGCTCATTTAAAATTGTGCTTAACACCTGGCGGGCCTCGCTAAATCGTTCAATCCGCGGCAGCAATCCAGCGAGTTGCCTTTGAAGTTGATCTCTCCGAGTGGATGCTTCCGCAAGCACCTTGACAGCACTTTTCTCTCTTGAGAGTGTAACCTGATAGTCGCCTGCCAGTTGTCGAATACTCCCGATGGTCACGGCAAGCTGTGAGAACGATTGCTCCTCAGGCCAGGACAACCGAGCCGCATATGGTGCCAATCTGCCGAGCAATGATTCATCGGTAATCAGTCGCTCTTTCAGTTGCGCTACAGCGGACTCCAGCGTTAAGCCTTCCCCAATTGGGAGAATGGTCTCTGCTGTGGCCAAGGCACTCTGAATGGCCTTTGAGTGTCGATCCCGTTCAGTGAGCTTAACCGTTATCTCACTCTCTATCCTGCCGATTGCCGCCTTGACTCGCTCATTGCTGATGTCACCAATAGTCGCCGCCACGCTGGCGACCAGCTGGCGGTAGCGTGCGATAGTCACATCCGACTTCTGGAGCTGGCTGAGTTCAGCCGTAAGACGGGACTTGAGCGCGATCAGATCGGCATATTCGCGTTGGCTCTCCGAGATGACGCGCACCAACTCAGAAACCGTGATATCCAGCGATCGTTCCAATCGCTGACAGGCGACGACTGCCCACTGTGCAGCAGACTGCTTGGCGACAGCTTCAGCGACGATCGCTTCCATTTCACGAATCGACGTAAGGAGGGAGGCGGCCTTCTCTTCAAGCTTTGCGTCTACACCCATATGGATGTGCGACGCCAACTCTCCGGGGCCGAACTGCGTATGGCATAGCGGGCATTGGTCAGGCTCTGGCGCTGCATTTAAAATTTGACCAGCTATCTCGCGAAGCCTTTGCCCTAGGCTGACGGATTCATCGCGAAGTGCATTGAATGAGGCATAACGGTTGCGGGCATCGTCAAGCTTCTCCGCTGCATTTGAGGTTTCGTTTGCACTTGTTGAAGCGTATGCGACTACGGTGAGCGTCGCTGCTTCCCTCAGGTGTGGTAGCATTTGGCGTTCGTCGTAACCGAGCGTAATCTGCTCAAGCTTAGCGATCTGTGGCGTTATTCGCTCAATCTCGCTGAGTCGCTCCGGCAAACCGGCCTCAATGATCTTCAACAGGTCCTTAAGCTCGGTCAGAGTACTTTCCAGCCGCTTCACGTCCTGTTGCAAGCCACGATCGAATGCGCGAGCATCACTGACCTCTTTAATAATCTGGTCGAGGACCATTAACTGTGGAGGCGCCTGCTTCACAAATAGACGCATTTTGGCCATGCTTACTGGCGCCCCAACCCAATCATGACCAATTGCTTGTTTAGTCAGTGTCTCAAACTCAGAGAGCGATTCAACGAGTTCCTTAACCGATGACGCTGCATCACCTTCGTCTCGTGCCCAAGCCGTTTGTGCAAGCATCTCGTCCAGCTTTTTCAGCACGGCGCTGGATTCTTGTTTCAGCTCTCCAGATGCGGCAATCTGCCGACTGTACGACGCCAAGTCGAGATCGACTTGGTTTTTGATGGCTTCAAGCTCTTTGATTTTTTCATCTAGTTTATCGGCAGTGCGTCCGATCTCGCGCCATGTCTTGGACGCATCAGGACCGACCAGGAGTTTCGACAAGTCCTCATCAAAATTGTCCTTGGCTTCCGCCAAGCCGACGGCTGCGTCTGTATTTAGGAAGTTAAATCTCGCGAATGTTTGAAATAGGTTATTTGTTCGCGTCTCCGACTGTCCATACCACGCAAGGTGACGATCCCGAAATAGAGATTGAGCGCGGCGATAGTTTGCAGTCTCGCTCTTTCCGTTCGTATACTTCGCGGTTATCGAGTACGTATCTGACGCTTCTGGATTACGTTTGGTGCGCCCGCAATAGACCAGTTCGATAGCCTCCATTAGCGAAGTCTTACCCGTACCGTTCGCACCACAAATCAAGGTGACGAGACCAAGATCAAATTTCTTTGTGAGCGGATGTTCACGGAACGCATTTAATTCGACTTGTTTCAGAAAAGGCTGTTTAGACTGCTGCGGGGAGGAAGATGCAGTTGGGACTGATAGAGCCGCCTGGCCAAACGATGCCTCAATGAGATCAAGCCTTTTGGGCAGCGATTCGTCGTTCAGGATGGCCTTGTCAAGATTCGCCGCCGCTAGAATTCCGGTCCATGTGGCAAGAACGTCAGTCCTTACTATCGCATCGGACACCTGGAACGACGGAGGAGAAAGCGCCGTCTGAAGTTCCGGCTCGGTCAGAACAAATTTGCGGGCGTACTTTCGATCCCGCTCGACAATGGCCCGTGCTGCTGGCGGAGGCAACGTGTCAACCAGAAAGAACAGATAGTTGCTCCATTGAAGGCTCTTGTTGCTGTTAAAGTAGTGGCGGGCTACGACCCTGTCTTGGTAAGAACTCAACGCGGCTGCCGAGTCCGGGATGTGTGCCGACACATCAACATAGCAAACAGCAAACGGACGACCAGCAGCTTTCCGCTCGAAGCGAGCAACGCTTTCGTCTACCTGTTCTATATCAGGAAAACGGGGCGCCAGCTTCTCGCACAGTTGTTCGAGAGAGATCGTCATTGCGCCCTCGTAATGTCGAAAGGCGATTCAGTATTAGTGTCGTCATATTTCACGTACCGGTCTGCATTGCATAGCACATCATTGCCCTGATCGTCTCTGTACCAAACGTGCAGCCTTTGCCTTCCTTCTACGATGTCGTTCGGACTTGTCTCCCATTCTCCGATGTAATCGGCAGCCTTTGCAGCGACACGGTACGCCGTTTCGGGTGTGTGCTCGTCGCCAAGGTAAATTGCAGTTGCCCGGCGACCCGCGGTAGAGACGATGTTTGTATGTGGGGACTGCGATGACCAGTCAAAGTGGAATCCGGCTTGGAGGTCGCTGAGCGCTGCGGGAAGCCGTGTCGTCAATACAGACGACACGCGATGCGCGGTACGTAGCCGCCTCGTGCGGTACTGCCTCGCATCTTCGTCGGTGTCCTGACAGGCCGTGATGCGGCGCATCACTTCCGTAGTACCAATCAAGCAGGAATCCAGTTTCTTTGGTGTGTACCAATCGCTTTGCGCTATCTGACCGGCGCAAAGTGCCAAGGTTCGTTCAGCCCGAAGCGGGCTTGCCCTGGCCAAGGCCTGAATGTCAGTTGATGCATTGCCACTTTCGGCGACTATAGCAGCGAAACCGTCCGCCACCGCGTTAGTCGCAACCCACTGGCCGGTAGCGTCCTCCCAAACTCGGGTCGAGTTCAGGATCGGCCCACGGCGACGCGACAAAGCCGCTGCCACGCCATGATGTGCCACCTTGGAAGCCGTGATGGCAAATACCGCTGGGATGTACGTAAAGAACAATGCCCGGCAACGGGAATCTTGCAGCCATGTGTAGTACATACCGTTGTTGTGGTTCGCCGTCAGGGCGTCATCGTCATCTGCAAACCTGTCAGGACGCAAGTACCATGCGGAGCACGGCAGGTGATCCCAACAGGTCCTTGTGCCCCCGCAGCGCTCATGCACTTCCTTGGCCCAATTCAGGCATAGGACCTCCGTCTCATCGCCATCGTAATCTAGGAGTTTCTCGCGGTATCTGCGGTACTGTGCATGCCGCGGCGACTTGTTGAGTTGAACGTGTATCAGCAACGTGCGGTGATAAAGCTCGTGCGCATGAGAATCGAGGAAGGCAAAGGCGTCTGAGCAAATCAACGTGGCTAGCCGCAGTTGTGTGGTGCCGTTGCCGAAATAGTAAATCCGACTTCCGGTCTGTAGGCCATTAATCTCAAAATGTCCTGCATCACCCATTGGAGATGTTTTGAACTGTACCACTATTACTAGGCGAAGACTACCACCACGCTGTGGTCTGGAAGGGAACACATAGAGTACCGGATCGAGGAAACGGTTGAGTTGTGGCGTGAGGGGTTCGTACAAAACACTTGCAATATCAGCTACCCTATCGCGAAAGGCGTTCAGTTGCTCAATGGTGGTGCTTTCGCAGCCCAAGACCCAGAGAGCTCCTTCGGCAGGAGTGATCCCAGTTCTCAGGGAGTCCTCAACAACTCGCCAAGGCATTGAGTATTCAGGCGTAATGGCGAGAGCAGATTGCTCCGAAACAGCTTGTCTGAGAAAGGCCGTGTACTGCCTGCCTGCGAGGTCTTGATCAGCGTTACGAACACCGTGTGTGTCCGCCTCGATGTCGCCCGCAGGCTGCAAAAGGTGAGCTGTGTAGTTCTCGTGGTTTGGATTTAGCACGCGCAAATCCGGGGCCGCGAGCGAAGCGTCCGTGAGCATCTGCGATAGCGAATGAAGCTGCATAGGCATCCGAATCACACCTCATCTGCTGAAACCACGACTGCGAACGGCACGCCGAGCGTCTCAAAGTGCTTGTGTCCACAACGAACCTTGTCCGCCTCGGACGTGCGGAGCTTCAGGAAGTCTTTCGTGCTCTTAGTCTCCCGTGCGAGGTACATCGCCTTCCCGTCGTGTTTGACGATCGCCCAGTCCGGATTGTATTTGCCGACTGGGGTGTCAATCTCGAACCAGTTCGGAAGCTTGACGAAGAGCTTGATATCCTCCCGAGAGTCGAGCTTACGGGCGAACTCTCGTTCGACCTCTGAGTCGTAGACGACGTACTCGTAGAGCGAACGTGTCACTTGGATTGCGGTCAGATAGTTGATGAGTTCTTCGTTCTTAAAGAGCATCATCTCCCACTCGGTGTCAGCGCCGCCGCCCGGAAGTGTCTCGTACTTGATGCCGTCCACAAGCAGCCGATGTAGTTCGTGCTTGATGATCGCGGCCACAGCGTCCATGAACCGCTGCGGGTCTACAAAGAACTCCTCCAACCGTGCCGATTCCTTGAGAATCCGCACCAGCGTCGAACGGGTCAGTTCGGTTTCATTCTGAAGATAGGCGAGCACGTCGGGCACCGGGCGGTTGCGCAACGTCACGTGCTCCTCGGCGGCGCTGATGGCGGTGGCTGTCACGCCGCCGCGAACGATACCGACCTGTCCGGCCGTCACACGGATCTTGGCCGCTTCGACCTTAGGCATCTTCCGGATGCCCGCAACCGACGCAGCGACCAGCTCGTCGGTTCTGAACTCCACCCGGTAGATGGTCTTGGACTTGATCCGCTCCCACAGTGCCTGGAACTCGGGGCTGAGCTGAACTTCCTTGCGCAGCCGGTTCGGGCCTTCCTGTCGGTCCTTGCGGATATGCCGCTCAATCTGGTAGCTGGCGAGTAAATCGACGACTTGCGGGGTCATTTCCCGGTGCAGTTCGGGAAGGTCAATCTTGAAGCCCTGCCGCTTCGGATCGAAGGCCGGCTGTAAACGCCCATCCGCGTCGATCATCTTCTGTTCGACAAGCGCCTTCCTGATCGCTTCGGCTGCCTCCCGGCCGATTGGCTGCTCCCGGTCATCCACGATCTTGGTGAGCTTAGCGAATGCGGTGATGGGCACTTTGCCGAATGACACGCCGCAGTCTTCCTCGTATTCGCTTTGAAGGGCTCGGGCGAAGTCCTCGTAGCTCTCGTTCGCCATGACGAAGAGCTTGTTAATCGAGTCGTCGAAGACCCGCTGGCCGTGCTGGTTGACAGGCAGACGCAACCCTCGCCCGATCTCCTGCCGCTTCTTCATCGCGGACCGCGTCTCGTTCAGCGTACAAATCTGGAAGACATTGGGGTTGTCCCACCCCTCCCGAAGCGCCGAGTGGCTGAAGATGAACCGCAGGGGTTCGTCCTCAACAAGCAGCCGCTCCTTCTCCTTCATGATGAGGTTGTAGACCTCGTCGTCGGCCTGTGTATCGCCTCGGGTGTCCTTCCAGACACCCTGGGTTTGTCCCTTCTTCGGTTTGTCGGCCGCGAAGTAGCCGTCATGCAGTTTCCCGATCGGATGCTTGAACAACGGGAGGTCTTTGTATCGCTCGTCTCCGGCGAGCTCGGCAAGAGACGCCTCGAAAGCCTCGGCAAATTTTCCCTTCACGGGCTGCCCGTTGCCGTCGTAGTCGCGGTAGTTGGCTACTCGGTCGATGAAAAACAGGCTGAGCACTTTCACGCCCTGGCCGCGTAGCTGGCGTTCCTTCTCAAGGTGCTTCTTGACGGTGTGCTTGATCTGTGCTTGCCATACGTCGTCCCGCATGCCGCCTATCTCGTCCCCGAGCTTCATGACGCGCCCGCCGGTGAAGCGGAGGTACTCGTTGCCCGGCTCGGCGTTGATCTCCGCGATCTCGTAGCCCTGGCGGTACGCAGCTCGCTCGTTGGACAAGGCGAACAGATCGGCGCCGTTCTTGACGGTGACCGACTTCTCCTTGGGACCATCGGGTGTCTGGACGTGGATGCGGAGCTTCGCCTTAATTCCGGTCTTGTACTCGATCTTGTCCACCCGGACGAAAGCGTCGTTGGCCCCGCCGTCGGCGACGGCGCTTCCGACCACGATCTGCTTTACCAGCCGAAGCTCGAAGGCCCGAACCGGGTCGAGCCGGTAGACGAGGTTATACGGGTTGCGGTGCGTGGCCGAGTAACGGAGCGTGCAGAGCGGGTTGAGCGCCTTGATTGCCTCCTGGGCGCGCTCGGTCGAATCGACGCTCTGGGGCTCGTCGATGATGACGATCGGCCTTGCGGCCTGGACGAACTCGATCGGCTGCCGGCCTGAGAGTCGGTCGCTCTCCTTGTAGATGACGTTGCTCTTCTGCTCAGCCTCGGTGCCGGTGAAGTTTTTACGGAAGGCGTCAATATTGATGACGAGGATCTGGAGAGTGTTGCTGATGGCGAACTGGCGTAGCCGGTTCACTTTCTTGGCGTCGTAGACGAAGTGCTCGAACGGCAGGTTGTTGTACAGCGCCCGGAAGTGTTCGGCCGTGATCTCGATGTTCTTGAGCACACCCTCGCGAATCGCCACGCTCGGCACGACGATGATGAACTTCTTAAACCCGTACCGGCGCGACAGCTCGAAGACGGTGCGGAGGTAGACGTACGTCTTGCCCGTGCCCGTCTCCATCTCCACGGAGAAATGCGGGCAGGCGCGAGCCGCATTTGCCGGGGCGTCGAACAGCTCCCACGCTTCAAGCGTGGCCGCCGCGTCCGGCACCTCGATGTCGTTCCTCACCTGGATGCCCCGCGCGTTGGCCTGGAGCTTGTCGGCCGACAGAAGTAGTTGGTTGCCCACACCGAGTTCAGTGCGTTCCTGCCCGACGAACATGTCGCCCCACTCGCCCATCTGGATGACTGAGAACTCCGGCGCACCTTGCGGCTGTCCGTCGAACAGGTCCACCACAGCATCAACTGCGGCGCGCTGGTAGGGCTGATTGGCGTCGAACTGGAGCTTCATTCGCCCTGCTCCAGAAATCGCACTCTCCAAGACTCTTGGAGACTTGCCGTGGGTAGCGTCGCACTGTTGCGGGTCATGACGGGCATCCTCCTAAACGGTCTTGAAACTGGTGACGCCCTTGGTTCTAAACGTCTGGACGGCGTTGGCCTTGAGTTGGTCGTTCTTTGCAAAGCCGGCGTCGAGCAGGACCACTCGCTCTGGCTTGGCGTCGGCGATAGCGCGGATCAGCTCCAGCGTCAGTTCCCCTTCAAGGCAGATCATGAGCATGCCGCCGGCGATGGCATGAACCGTCTTGCCAGCGAGGGTCTTCTTCTCGATCGGCGTCGTCAGGGGGAAGCCGCTCTTGAGAAGCAGCTCGTAAAGGATGTCCTCGGCTGATCGGCCGTCGCGAATGTGCTCGACGTGAAGCTCCATCTGCTTCTGCAACGTCTCGGCATCCTGTTCCATGCGGGCATCCCACTCCGTGAAATTGGATTCAGCGAGTTCGTAGACTCGGAAGCCATGATTTGGCTTCTCCCCCTTCCGCATGCCCAACGTTCCGGACTCCTCGTCGTTCAGCCCCTTGATGACCCGTCTGACGCGCTCTTTGCAGACATCCGCGATGGTCGGGTAGTCATTGCGTCCCGTGGGCTCTGGAAGTTGCGCGAGGATAAACCGGCGCCGGCCAGAATCTGCCGCATTGAGTGAGAGAACCGCGTGGGCCGTAGATCCGGACCCAGCAAAAAAATCCAGGACGATATCGTCGGCAGAGACGCCAGCTAGAGAGCACATGTGCTTTATGAGGGAGGTAGGCTTGGGAGTGTCGAACGGCACATCGTCACCGAACAGGTCTTTCAGCTCTGTCGCTGCATCGCGAGTTGTTCCAACGTTCTTTCCAAAGAGAATTGTCTCGGGAGTACGTCCCTCAAGCGTCTTGAGGTAAATCTTGCGGATGATTCGGGTCTCATCCGCCGAGAAGATTATTTCGCCAGTCCGTATCTTGGCGTTCAGCGTGTCCTTACTCCATCGCCATCCGTTTGGCGGCGGCTTGATGCTTTTGCCTGACGGCGTAGAAATGTCGTAAATCAGATTTGGTCTATAGAGCGCGTTCCGTACATCACCTGAGCGCCAGTCGCCATTAGGATCGTTGTCGGGATTGGAGTAGTTCTTGTTATGCTCTTCAGTGCGCTCTAGATCGCAGAGCATGAAATCCGTCGATTTCTGATAAACAAGTAGATAGTTGTGATGAACTGAAAAGGTCCCAGAGTACCCCTTTGGCTGAACGCTGTGCTGCCAGATGCATGTCGCAAGGAAGTTCTCCTCGCCGAAAACTTCGTTGCACAGCTTGCGCAGGTTGTCGTACTCTTGGTCATCAATACTGATAAAAATGACGCCGTCATCTCGCAATAAATTCCTTGCCAAGTAGAGCCGAGGGTACATCATGTTCATCCACTTGGAGTGAAAGCGACCGTCGGCGTCGGTGTTCGTGTTGAATTTTCTTCCCTCCGCATCGGTCTGGCCGGTGTATTCGAGGTAGGTGTGGAGAGACTCCGAGTAGTTATCCGGGTAGATGAAGTCATTGCCGGTGTTGTACGGCGGGTCGATAAAAACCATCTTAACCTTGCCGAGATAGGACTTCTGAAGCAGTTTGAGAACCTCCAGATTGTCGCCTTCGATGATGAGGTTCTCGGTGCTGTCCCAGTTAACGCTCTCCTTAGAGCACGGGCGCAGTGTGGCGACGCTCGGCGTCTGGATGGTCTTGAAGCAGTCGGCCTTGCCCGGCCAGTTCATGCCGTAGCGTTCCTTGCCTACGTCCACTGACTCACCGAGCGCGAGCCTGAGCCGCTCGAAGTCGAGCTTGCCGGCTTCGGTGCGAATCTCCGGAAAAAGACGAAGCAGTTCACAGACACGTTCGGCGGCGATGTCGTGCGAGCGCAGGTCCATCTTCTCGGGCTGCTCACCGGTATTTGGATTGATTGCGACGTCCTGGCTCATTTCAAACTCCATCGTATGGTGAACAGCGTCTCGATCGTTGCCTGCTGACTGAGCCGGCGACCGATCTCGTCGAGCAGATTGTCTTTTTGGCGGTCGATGTCGCGACTGGCGGCGTCGTATGCCCGCCATGTCTCATCGCGCTTCGTCTCCAGCCCTCGCAGCTTGCGTTGAAGCTCCAGCTTCTCCGGCAGGTTCGGCGCCAGTCGGGCGGCCTTCTTCGCGTCCTTAATCGTCTGGTCGAGCTCGTCTAGGTCGGACTTAAGCGTGCGGCGGCGATCCTCGGCCCAATGGTCGAGCTTCTCCATCTCGGTGTCGAACCATGTGCCGTTCTTTGCACCGATCTCGTCGGCGATCTGTGCCTGGCGTGCGGCGACGGCATCTGCGAGCCGTTTCTGGATGCTCGCCGATGCGGGAAGTTCGGCCCCCATCGTTGCGGGCAGGTCAAAGAGCCGACGGCACTGCGATTCGTCGAGCGCTGAGTCGTCATCCGAGACACCGGCGAGGATCACCTGCTCTTCAACGTCAAACGACGTGATGGAGAGACGGGCAGAGGTGAGCCAGCCGGCCTTGCCTACGAGGGGCTCCAGCACGGCGATGTTGCGACGGTGGCCGGAATAGTCGAATGCGACCTCGGCGGTCGGGACCATGAGTCCCTTGGCCAGCTCGATCACCCGCTGGGCCAGCGGGTGGCCCACGCGGTAGGTGTTGGCGTCATTGACGTGCTTGCCAAGTTTGTACGGCCCGGCATGGATGGCTTCGGGCGGGAACGGGTTGCGAGTGAGGAAAAAGCTGTACCCGTCGGCGTCGAACTCGGCGTGCTGCGCAAGCACGTGCCTCGTGACCGCCCAAAGGCGCTCGTTGAAGGCGTTGAGTAGGCCTTCGCTCTGGATGCGGACTCTCTCAACGACTTCTTGGTCGAAGTTGTCCAGCAGCTTCTCGCGCGCGTCGCGGTGTCCCTCGGCGATTTCAGTGTCGAGCTCCCTCTGAAGCTGGTCGAACTCGAACTGGATCTGCTCCGGCGTGCGGCACTTCTGGTAGATTCCGGCGATGCGTTTCTCGAAGTCAACGCCGGATTCAACCGCGCCCAGCACCTCGTCGCTGGAGCCGAAGACCCCGTTGAAGAGCTTGAACTTCTCGGCGAGCAGCTCGTAGACCCGTTGATCGGCGGCGTTGCTTTTGTTGAGGAAGTTGACGACAACAACGTCGCACTTCTGGCCGTAGCGGTGGCAACGGCCGATTCGCTGTTCAATGCGCTGTGGGTTCCACGGCAGGTCATAGTTGACAACGACGTTGCAGAACTGAAGGTTGATGCCCTCGGCGGCCGCCTCGGTGGCGATCATGATCGACGCCGTGTCGCGGAAGTGGTCCACGAGCGCGGCCCGCATGTCGGCTGCGGGCGAACCCGAAATGCGGTCGGTGCCGTCGTACTTCTCCTGCCAGCGGCGGAGAATCTCACGCGAGCCGGGATCGTTGTTGGTGCCGTTGAAGAGCATCACCTTGCCGGCGAACTCGGTCTGCTCCAGAATGCGGAAGAGGTATTCCTGCGTGCGGCGGGATTCGGTGAAGATGATGGCCTTCTGCTGAAGGGCCGCGTTGCCCTGGCGCTCCTGTGCCTTGGCGGCTTCGGCGAAGCCCTTGCGAAGCGCCATGAGCAGCACCTCGCCCTTGGAGTTGCGAGCGATCGACTTCGCGAGGGCATGGAACTCGCGGAGCTTGGCGGTCTCAGCTTTCAATTCGGCAAGTTGCTCATGCGTGTAGCTGACGGGAGCGTCGCCGGAAGGCTCATCCTCTTCCCATTCATCTGCGAGTTCGGCGTACTCTTCCACGTCTGACGGCACAGCATCGGGAGGAGCAGTCACGGGTTGGGAGGATGCGGCGGCCGATTCGAGCTTCGTGGCGAGCCCGTTCAGCGTGTCGGATATTGCGTAGGTCGATGATGCAAGAAGTTTGCGAAGGATCAGTGTCATGAGGGAACGCTGGCTTGCTGGCAGCGCGTAAAGCGTCGGCCTCTGGAGATACTCAGAGACGAGGTCGTAGAGTCGTTGTTCCTCCTCCGATGGCACAAACTCCTGTACCAGTGCGTGACGATCGGTGTACTTGATGTACTCAAGCACCTGCTTGCGGAGGGTGCGCTTGCAGACGGGCTTGAGGCGTTCCTTGAGTTCCTGAAAATCCTCGTTGTCGCCCAGCCGGGTGAATCGGGAGCGGAACGCCTTCAGGTCGCCGAAGGCGAAGTCGTCGATGATGCTCACGAGACCGTAGAGTTCGAGTAGCGTGTTCTGGAGCGGCGTCGCGGTAAGCAGCACTTTCCGGTACGGCGCGACGGCCTGCTTGATGGCGTTGGCGATCTTGTTGGAGGGCTTGAAGACATTGCGTAGACGGTGCGCCTCGTCGATCACCACCAGGTCCCAGGGCGTCTGCCGGACATACGGCTCGCACTTCTTGGCGAACTGGTACGAGCAGACAATAACGGCACCCTGCTGGAACGGGTTCAGATTGCCGGAGCGAACGGCGTCGTTGAATGTGCGGTTCTCAAGGATCGCGGAGGGCAGGAAGAACTTGTCAGCCAGCTCCTGGCTCCACTGCTTGCGCAGGTTGGCCGGAGCGATCACCAGAACCCGTCGGCGGCGCTCGGCCCACATTTGAGCAATGAGCAAGCCCGCCTCGATCGTCTTTCCGAGTCCGACTTCATCAGCGAGAATCGCCCCCTTGGACAGCGGGTTGCGGAACGCGAAGAGCGCCGCCTCGATCTGGTGCGGGTTGAGGTCTACCTGTGCATCGGAGAGCACGGCGGTCAGCTTCTCGACGCTGTCGGAAGCGCAGCGGCGGGTCAACTCATGGGCGATGTACTTGGCGTGGTAGTCCGTGATCATCGGTGGACCCCGGATGTCTGGCTAGGCCCTTGGTCAGATTCGTGTTGCCTCGCGACAAACTTGGCACCCCCATGAATCTCCATCCGGCACCAACAGCCGTTGTCGCTGCGGAGCTCAGTGTCTTTGGAGTTGATCGCTTGGTCAGACATGCTTCAGGTTCCAGATTGGGCCGATCACAAAACCAGTCTGAATACCATTCTGCAAGTAAGTTGTCACGCCGATAGCGCAAAGTACCCTGTCTATTGAGTTTCTTGCTTTTGCGCGCCAGTGCGTGCCAGTTGCGCGCCAGAGGGTGACACGTCGGGCCAAGACCCGACTGCTAAGCCCCTGAAAAACTTGGTCGGAGTGACAGGATTCGAACCTGCGACCCCTGCGTCCCGAACAGGATTCCACTTGTTGCGGGCTGCACCCTGATGCACCAGCGATCACCGGGAAACCGCACAAAACCCACCCAACATCGCATTTCGTTGGCGCGTCGTCAACGGCCCAGTGCGCCACCATTTCAGAGATTTGAGGTTCATTGCGCGCCAACTGCGCGCCAGAAAATCGACTCATGGTCAGCCCTTTGGTCTTGGTGTCTTCACAATCTCTCCGCTCTTGTCGATGGTGATTCGCGGTACCTGCCGTAGTGGAATCGAGAGGTGGTAACGAGCGCCTCGCTTTTCCCCGGTGCGGGTCAACACGCCGCGTTCCGCCATGTCCGCAAGGTCGCGGCTGGCGGTGGCCGTCGAAGTCTTCGCGATGGCGACGTAGTTCTTCGCACTCAATCCCCCCTTGAAGCCTTCCGGTCCTTCATTCAGCATCCGGATCAGAACCTTTTGCTGCCGTTCGTTCAACGAGCCGCGGAACTGGTCGAGCAGTTTCGTCTTGTCGATTAGGAACTCGACCTGGACAAGCGTGCGCTGCTGGGCCTCCAAACCGATCCCCGCAAACCATGCGAGCCAATCGGTGAGATCGTTCCCCTTGTTGGCGGCTTCAAGCGCGTCGTAGTAGCCCTTGCGATTCGTGAGAATGGTCGCCGCGATCGCGGTGAGCGTGGGTTGCCCGAGGCTTTGAGCAAGGACCTTCTCCGCAATGGCCCGACCGACCCGGCCATTGCCGTCCTCGAATGGATGGATGCACTCGAAGTAGAGGTGGGCGATCCCGGCCCGCGTCAGGACGGGTAGAGGTTCAGACCCGTCGGGTGCGGTGCGATTGAACCACTCGACATACCGCCGCATCTCGGTGCCAACCCGGTCCGAGGGCGGTGCCTCGAAGTGGACTTTGGGGTCGTAGATTTTGCCTGAGACCACCTGCATCGGCTCGGGGTGCGTTCGGTACCGGCCAATGTCCCGGAGGTCGGTGCGCCCGTTCGCGACCATGCGGTGCCAGGCGAACAAGGTGTCGTCGTCGAGCGGCTTGGCGTAGTTGCGGAACAGGTCCACCATCATCTCGCCGATCCCTTGCTCGGCGGGTTGCACTCTGCGGTGGTCGCTAGCGAGTCCGAGTTGGCGGCGGATGGACGACTGGACGCTGTCGCGATCCAGAATCTCACCCTCGATCTCGGAGGTTGTGACCGCCTCGTTGCTCATTGCCTCGACGGTAAGCTGGTGCCGATTCTCGGAAGTCAGGTGCTTGACGGTTCCGAGGAACACCCCGCCGCCCAACAGAAATAACTCCTCGGCCTTCGCCAGCCGGGAGTCTTTCCAGGTAAAATGAGGCCAGTCGGCCTTCTGCCAGTTCCACGCCATGATCGAAAACACCCCTAGTTATCGATCACAATAGCACGATTCTTGATCGATTTCAATGGCCAATATCGATCAGGTTTGGGGCGAATCGGCTTCAACTGGGCAGCCGATCGCGTGGCTTCCCCAGCAAAGCCACGCGACTCGGCGCATCCGCCAGCAGTGGCCTTAGCGACGCTAAGGGAAGACGTCTGGGGCAGAAACACACCATCGCGTGTCAGCAACAAAAACAGCCTCTGCCAGTGGGCATTCATTGCCCAAATCGCAGTTCATTGAGGGAATCGCCACCAGGCCGAACCTGCATCAGCCCACGCTATCGCGAACGGGAACGAGACCGACTCTTTGAAGCAGCCCGCCTCGTCTTGGCATTCTCGTTGGCTCGGCCTGATGTGGGTCGTTTGGGCTTGCGGATGACCGCGTTCTTTGACAGCGATGGCTCGATGCGACCGGTTGGCTCGAAGGGCGGCGACTCACACGGGCTGGCATCGGCACACTTATCTGGTGCTGTCGTCGATGGGTCGTCCGATTCGGTCGTGTGCGAAGGCTGAGATTCCGGTCGAAGAAACTGGATGCCCGACCGGACGGCTTCGGCGAGCGAGTCGAGGTCCTCGATTCGGTACCCCGCGGCTGGGTACCAGTTCTCGGAAGTGGTATCCGGTCGCCGCTCCAAGGTGAGACCTGAGAGCTCGTTCCGGTGCGATCCGGTGCCGCCGAGGAGGGTGAGGCGGACGTTGCCGACGGTCGCGATGTGTTTGGGTTTGGGTGAGGTCATGGGGTGCTCCACAGTTTGGGTTGATGGTCGCCCGCTCAGCGGGCGACCTCCTTGGAGCACGGAAGCGGCGGATGATGCGAGTTGGCGGAGCCAGTCCGGCACCCGCCACGGCTCAGTTGAGATTGCCCTTGGCCGTCAAAGCCTGAAGTCTCAACTTTTCTTCGATGGCGGCCTTCAGGCTACGGAGCATTCGCAGCAGGGCGGGAAAGTCCTCCCACTGGAAGACGCCGCCCGAGTTGCCGTCGCGTGGCTGGGCCAGTTCGAACGAGAATGCGATTGGAACTGGACCGCCCCGATTGCTGGCATCCCAGACGAGCAGCCGGATGCTGTCGATCTGAATGGTGTCGATGAGGGTGTACTGAGTCATGGTGATTCCTTTCTTTGCTGTGGCGGCTCCGCCTGCGCGGAGCCGCCGCTTGGTAGCGAGCTAGCGAGCGAACTGCCGCTCGATGCAGGCGAGGAGAGCCATCAACGCGGGCTCCGGTTCGGGTTCGTTGTCCTGCTTCTCGGGAGTCGCCTCGACGGGATTGGCTGTGATCCAATCCAACGCCTTCGCAGTCAGCGAGCGAACGACGGGGAGATCAGATGGGCGAAGCGATCCGGTGTCGGACCACTTGCCCTTGTCGTCGCGGTAGGACCTTCCGATGGTGGCGGTGTAGTACGAACGTCCTGCCCGATCGCGATTGGGCCAGACGTTGAGTTGAATCGATCCAAGCCGAAATCGCTTGGCAGGTTGAACGGGTGTAGTCATGTATAGCTCCGTTAGTTGTGGGTTGAAGTTGGTCGGCCGCAGGGACCGAGGAGCGCAGCAGGTCAAGCGAAAGCCGCCCCGAGCGGGCGGAGCCCGCCGGGGTCTGCCGTCTGCAGCCGCGTCGCAGCGAAGCCGCTAAGCGGCGAAGATGGACGGCCGCTTTACCGGCGAGCAACCGAGGTCAGACCAACACGCTTCAACCCACAACGCGGGCCACGGACGACGCCGTTCAACCGGCAAGCATGGAGACCGGCGCGATTCGAGGAAGCTCCTGAGCCATGTGCGACGGGATGCACGTTCGCCACCGCCGACATTGCGGGTTCGCACGCAGCCGCATTGGTCCGCACCGACGCACCGCACGCTCGGCTCCCGTAGAATCGCGCGATGCTTCGGATGTATCAGTTCAAGAGTGGCCGCGAGATGAAGGACTACTACACGGCTGCGCTCGCCGGTGGTGACTACTACCTCGCCGAAGAGAAGCACAGTCGCTGGCGTGGTGACCTAGCGAAGCGGCTCGGTCTGGGCGAGCATGTCACGCAGGAGACCTTCGCAAGGCTTGCGGACAATTTGCACCCGTTGACGGGCAAAGACCTGACGCCCCGCACCAATGACGATCGCACCAACGGCTACGACATCAACTTCAGCGTGCCCAAATCGGTTTCGCTCGTGCACGCGGTCACCAAGGATGATCGCATTCTGACGGCGCTGCGAGATTCGATGGACGAGACGATGCGGGAGATCGAGCAAAGGATTCAGACCCGCGTGCGAATCGGGGGCAAAGACGAGAACCGCGAAGCGAACGGCCTGGTGTGGGCGGAGTTCCTGCACTCGGTCGGCCGTCCGGTTGAGGGCAAGCCCGACCCGCAGTTGCACATGCACTGCGTTGTGTTCAACGCGACACATGATCCGGTCGAAGACCGCATCAAGGCCGGACAGTTCCGCGACATCAAACGGGACATGCCGTACTTTGAAGCGGCGATGCACAACCGTCTCGCTTGGCGGATGAAAGAGCTTGGCTATCCGGTCGAGCGGGTGGGAAAAGCATGGCAGATTGCAGGCGTTCCGGTCTCGGCGAGCGACAAGTTCTCGAACCGCACCCGCGAGATTGAGAAGTTGGCGAAGAAGCTCGGCATCACCGATGCGGATCGCAAAGCGGAGCTTGGAGCGAAGAGCCGGTCGAAGAAGACAAAGGGCCAGACGCGGGACGAACTCCGCACCGAGTGGCTGTCGCGGCTGACCACTGAAGAACGCCGGGCGATCAAGAGTGTCCGAAGCAACTGCGATCTGACAGAACACATCGACGAGCGGTCGGCGGCGAGACGAAGCTTGAACCACGCGATTAGCGACCGTTTCGAGCGGGACAGCGTCGTCGCCGAGCCGCGATTGCTCGAGTCGGCATTGCGATTCGGCGTCGGAGAGTTCCGGCCGGCTGCATTGCATACTGAAGCAAACGCTCACAGCGAGCTGCTGCGTCGGCGTGAAGGGTCGCTCTCGCTGGTAACGACACAGAAGGTGTTGGCCGAGGAGCGTGCGATGCTCGCGTTCGCGCGCGGGGGCCGAGGTACATGCGTCAGCTTGGAAGGCGATCGACCTTGGACCCGTGGCCAATCGCATCTCAACAAGCAGCAGGTGCGGGCGGTCGAGCACCTGCTCAGCAGCCGCGATCGCGTCACGCTCTTGCGTGGCGGTGCGGGAACGGGAAAGACGACGCTGTTGAAGGCGGTGGCCCAGGAGATTGAATCGCGTGGGCACAACATTGTCGCTGTGGCACCCTCGGCGGACGCGTCGCGGGGAACGCTGCGACAGTCCGGCTTCAACAACGCCGACACCATCGCACAGTTCTTGGGATCGACTGAGATGCAGGGCGCCGCAAAGGGCGGCGTGATCTGGGTTGATGAGGCAGGAATGGTCGGCACGAACACGATGGTCAAGCTCTTCGCTGCGGCCGATCGCTTGAGCGCCCGCGTCATCCTCTGCGGAGATACCAAGCAGCATGCCCCTGTCGAGCGGGGGGACGCGATGCGGCTTCTTGAAACTCGGCTTGGCCTGGTCCCCGCAGAGTTGACCGAAGTGGTGAGGCAGACGGGCACGTACAAGGAAGCATCGGAAGCTATCGGTCGCGGGGAGTTCGACAAAGGCATTGAAGCACTGGACCGAATGGGAGCAATACGCGAAGTGGATGGACGCAATCACGTGCCACTGGTCGAGGACTACATGGAGTCGCTGCGTCTAGGCCGCTCGACGCTGGTGATTGCACCGACGCACGCGGAGGGAGAAGAGATCACGTCGTTGATCCGAGCCGCTTTGCGGCGGGATGGGCGGCTTGGCCAGGATGATCGGCTCTTGCCTCAGTTGAAGGATCTTCGCTGGACAGAGGCACAACGATCCGACGCTGCGTTGTACGGCGAAGGCCAGGTCGTGCAGTTTCACCGCTCGGTGGGCAAGGGCCAACAAGCCTTCAAAGCTGGTCAGCAATACACGGTCACTGGACGCGATGAGCACGGCAATGTCCACGTCAAAGGGAAAGATGGCATCGAGCGGACGCTCCCGCTCGGCCGCGTGGCGAACTTCTCAGTAAATGAAGAGCATCGCATTCGAGTCGCATCCGGCGAATCACTGCGAGCCGCGAGCAATGGCCGCTCTGTGGACGGCAAGCACCGGATCAACAACGGCGCCGTGTATCGCGTGGCGGGGTTTGCCGACAATGGCAACATTGTGCTCGACAACGGGTGGGAAGTGCCACCCGACTTCGGGCGATGGTCGCACGGCTATGTGAGCACTTCGCACGCGGCTCAGGGCAGAACAGTGGACCGTGTGCTTCTAGCTCTATTTGGGGATAGCAAAGCTCTAACCGATGCGCTCCTATATGTCACTCTTACGCGAGCGAGGGAGTGGGCACGCCTGTATACACATGACCGCCAAACCATCGTGCAAGCGGCGGCGAGGCTAAACGAACGCCGCTCGGCCGTCGAGCTATTGGCGGGCAGTTCGGGAACGGAGCGGTCGATGCTGCACGCGGCGATGATGGCGAGGTTGACACAGAGCGAGAACCAGCGGCAGCGGAGTCCGCGGCGAGTTCGCACACGGGAGTATGGCTATGAGCGGTAGTCCGATTGACCGGTATCTCGGCAAGGGCGCAGCCCAGGCCGGGGAGACTGACTCGAAGTCGCTGGGTTTCGAAACGGCCGCCGAGCCGCCTTGCCGAATGCTTGATCTGGTTTACAAGGATGGCGATCACGAAGCCGTGCCCTACTCATACCTCGTTGGAGCAAGGATGAAGGGTGGGGGAACGGTCGAGTTGGAGTTCCCTGACCGCATCGTGACGCTACGCGGGCGGAACCTCAACGCCTTCTATCAGCATGTTCTCGCACAAACAGCACATCGCGTGACGGAATCAGATACCGGCTTTGACGACGAGCGGTGTCTGTGCTGGTTTGAGTCGATCGTTGTCGAAAAGCGGGATTGACTGCGGCGGATCGCAAAACAGCCGCTTCCACTGGACATCCAGCGATCATTTGTGCCAAAGTAGAGGGATCGCGAGTTCGCGCGTCCTTTCCGCTACAACTACTTGTCACCAACCCCGGACGCCACCCCTCGCGCGCGTGGAGGCGGCTTCATGAGCAATATACCCGTAGATCAATTTCATTGGCAGAGTGTTCCTCACGCGGAATCTCGGCCACTCGGCTTTGAGGCGGACCCCGAGGGCTCGCTCCGGATGCTGGATATCGTCTTTCGCAACGGCGACCGCATGGCACTGCCCTATGCGTACTTGGTCGGAGTGGCGCTTGTTGGCAACGAGTCGTTGGCGATGGATTTCACCGAGCGTCGCATCGCGGTAACGGGAAGAAACCTGCGAGTGCTCTATGAGCGACTCCTCGATCACACCGCGAGGCGGATCGAGGAGAGCCTGGTCGCATTTGATGATGGGACGCAGGATTGCTGGATCGAGACGATCAAGAGCTAGCCGCGTTGCTCCGGTCATCGTCGCCATGAATCAATGTGTCCATCGCGGCGTGAGCCAGACGTGCGAGCTTGGAGAGCGTCAGCAGTTCTCCAAAGTCGAAGAGGATGCCAGTCTCAGGTTCGACTCGTCCGCTACACCTGTGGAAGAGCACGCCATATCGCACTTGCCCGTCCTCCAAGGTGACAGACGCGATTGCCGCTTCAAGATTGCCGCACTGGATGCGGCGGAGCAGTTTAGCAGATTTCATGCGGCACCTCACCGAGACCGGCGCTTGGCCGACTCCGCTTGGGCTGCGGCAGTGCCGGAACCGTCGTGGCTCACTTCTTCCGTTGCGGTGCGATCGCTTGCCTGGCGGTCGCATATATAGGTGTGTGCCGCATCGGATAGTTTGGCGACGATGAGCAGGTCGTCGCGGCCAAACGAGTTGCTGCTCTGCCACTGTTCGTTCGTATCCCGGAAGCGGCGATCGATGGTGACGTTATAGAACGGGCCGTGTTGGCCTGGGTTGCTCCAGATTGCGGCCTGGATCGAGCCAATCCGGATCGTGTGAATGGGTTTCGGTTTCTCGGTCATGGGTGCTCCTCTTATCAAGTTACAGAGGAGACAAGCATGCTACGCCGAGCGTTGCACGATAATGGTGCCGGGCTGGTTACGGGATCTTAGTCAGTTCTGCTTTGCGAGCGGTAACTCGCCGCCTTGCCCGTCATTAATAGGCAAGTAAAATACGCCGTTGCGGTGTGCGATCTTGCCGTCTTCGCCACCGCCGTTCATCTGAACAGAACCGTTAGCACCCAAGGTCCACGTTCCAACCGCTCGTTGGCTTGCCACCTGATCGAAGACGACACCAAATGTGGTAATGGAGAACGTCTGCGGCTGACGGCTCATAATTAAGTGAATGCCAACACCCATTATGGACCCGCTGTAAACGCCGCACAGTGCGTCTTCACTGCTGGAGCCTTCGGCGGCTCGCGAATCCTTGATGAATGTCGTGTAGGTTCGTTGCCACGACACGCGATTCGACTTTCGATCTTTGTTCTCGCGTTGTCCGACGACAATGATCGCGCCGTTGTAAGCCTCGATCGGCGGTTGCGAGCCATCAGCGCCAGTAACAACGAGCTTGCCTTCTCGTAGTTCCCACCGCCCAGACTTGCTGCTACCCGCGCTACCTGAAGCGGACGAGTCGATTGTGAGCGTCCCGTCTGATCGAATGACCATCGAGATAATCGTGCCTGCCATCTCGGCGGAATAGTTGCCTACCACTTGCTGTTTGGTGAGTTTCGGTGTCCAGATCGAGTTCGACCACTTTAGATCCGGGGGTGGCGCGGCTGGCAATGAGCTTGGGCGGGGAGTGGCTTTGAAGGACTGTGTCGCGGGGTCGTAGTGTCCATCGACCCACTTGTACACACCGTCAGAATCTTTGACGAACAAAGGCCTTGCCCCCTGCGGAGGAAGTCCAGAGCCAATGCTCGCGGGGTAAAAGATCGGATCAGGTGGAGCGGGAAACCACCATTCGCCCGTCGGAATCAGCTCTCGGGCCCACCACTCGAGCGTCTCACGATCGCCGAGCGTTCCATCTCGAATCTGTCGTGCTAACTCAGAAGCGTAGTAAGGAAACAGGACCATGCGCTGAGACGCCTTCAGCACCTCAAGCCCAAAAGTGCCCCATGCATCCCCACTTCGACGGGTACGTTGAAGTTCGTCCTGAAATCCATCGGTGACTCTGAAGATTTCCTTCTGCTGGTAAAACCACAGGTTCAACGCATCAAGTGTATCGGTCGGTAGACGATTGGGCTGTGGCTGAGCGATTGCCACGCTGCACGTGGTGGTCGTGAGTAGCACCGAGCGGACTATCCACTTCGTATTCATCTGGGTGGGCTCTCTAAGATCTACTAGTGCTTGAGTTCTGGAACTTTGGAAACATCAACCAGTGGAATGGAATCCAGCCACAGCAACTGCGGCAGTTTGCCCGAGGAAATCGTGATGGCAACGGCCTTCTGCGGAGCATCAGGGTTCTGCATCCACACCAGCCAGCCGTCGCCAAGATGGATGGCGGCTTGCATATCCAACATCTGACGCTTGAACATCGGCCACTGCGACATTGCGGCGTCAGACTCCGGCGGGATCGTCACTCCGGCGGACACAGGAAGGGCCTTGTCTCCGGTTGTGAGGTAGATCGCGGCTGCGGCCGCAATCTGTCTCTCGCGTTCCCATTTCGGTTCGATAATAAATGCTCGAAAGTCATCGCTGATGAGGGCAAGCCGTGCGAGCACAAGCCCCCCGTCCTTGAGTGCGGCATCAGTCTTGTTCTCGGCTTTCGGGTCAAGCGGGGCCAATGGTCCGGGGGATGCAGGCTGACGGACATAGAACTCGTTGGCTTTGCGCTGCACAACCTTGACGCGGTCGATCAATACCGATCGCCAATCCTGTTTGACCTTGGGATTGAACCATGGGAGGGCGACTGTCGGTGTAGTTGTCGGATCGATCAAGCGTTCCGCAGGGTAAACGGCAAGGTCCAGCACTCGTCCTTCCATTCCTAGCCGCACCGCTGCGATCGCGTCAAAGAAGGGGCTGTACATCACGAACACTTGCTCGGTCGGGAATGTCTGATTGGCGTCGGCGATGAACATCGTTGTCGCGAAGAAGAACTTCCATGCGGTAGAGATTGCGGGGCTGTCAGAAGTGGCTCTCTTGATGAGGGACTGTGCCGCCTCAGCTTCCTGCAGAGCTGGAAGAAGGCCTGACGTTGAAGCGGTGCGCCGGAACAAGAGGGCACGCTCAAAATTCTGGTGGAACACTTGAGCTGCGAGGTTGTCGTCGGTCGATGCGGCGCCGGGGCGTGATTCGCCGGTGGCAGCTGGCAGCGTCGCGGACTCCGACTTCTTGTCGCAAGCGACAACTCCCACGCAAAGCACAATCGCGAGTAGGGTAACGGTGACTTTCACGCGACAACGGTAGCACATCTCCATGAGTATCCGCAACTCGTTGCGTGGCATAGAGTTGCGAGGCACCGGACTGGCGATACGCCGATCTTTCCGACTCTCGTCGCTCTACCACAGCCAGCACGGCTGTATCGGGTACATTGTCGAATCGGCAGGCGGCGGAGTGGCTTTTCTTGAGACTTGGCGATGTTCATACGAGATCTATTCCGAGGGCAGGCACGTTCAGCCGGAACTGAGCCGGTGGCATTGCCACCGCGCGTTCCCGGCGTGTGGCCGCTGGACACGCCGCTGTTGGAGTTAGCCCCTGGCGACATCCTGACCATTCGAGACTGTGTGACCGGAGTGCAGATTTTCGGCGCTTCTGGTTCGGGTAAGACTTCGGGCAGCTTGGCGTGGTTATCGCAAGCCATGCTTCGAGACGGCTGGGGAATGTTGATCCTGACGACCAAGCCCGGAGAGGCTGACCAATGGGTTCGATGGGCAGAGCAGGCAGGACGCGGATCGGACGTAGTGCGGGTTCGCCCGGACGGTCACCACCATTTCAATTTCCTTGACTACCTCGATCAACATCCGGACCCCGGAGCACGCGTTGCGACCAACATCGGCGACATGCTGATGACTCTCGCCCAGCACTCCAAGCCAAAGGCCTCGTCTACAGAGACGAGCACGTTCTTCGCCGAGTCAGCGAGCCAGATGGCAACGCAGGCGATCCACTTGCTTCGCGCCGCTGGTCAGACACTGACGCTTCCGGCGATCAATCGGGTAATCAACGGCGCACCTAACCATCCATTGGAACTTCGGGATGCAGACGCCGAGAAGAGCGTCGCTGCTGGGTTACTGCGGCAAGCGGAAAGGCGCGGTAGTGCCCAGCTTGAGTCGCTTTGCGATTACTGGCTTGGGCAGTTTCCGAACATGAACGAGCGAACGCGCGGCGACGTGATTTCAACGCTCACGACGGTGCTGTTTCGGTTTACAGAGCAGCCGATTGCCGATCTGATCGCGTCAACACGCCGCAGCACGTTCGTTCCAGAGTTGGTGGACCAGGGCCGGGTGGTGATTCTGGATTGTCCGGTGATCCTGTACCAGCAAGCTGGCCGACTGTTCCAGATCGCGATGAAGCATCTGACGCAGCAAGCGATTCTGCGCCGACCTACTGCCGACACGACTCGCCCCGTGACGATCGTCGCGGATGAAGCTCAGAACTTTGCAACGCATGCGGACTACATCTATCAGGCGACATGCCGGGACTTTCGCGGCTGCACCATCTACGCCACGCAGACCATCGACAACTACAAGGAGGCTGTTGGCAGTGATCCGGCTGTCGAAGCACTTCTGGCGAGTTTGGTGCTCAAGATGTTTCACGCCAACGCTGGACGGACGAATGAGTGGGCCGAGAAGCTCATCGCTCGCGACTGGAGGATGATGTCGAGCGAGAGCCTGAACCAGCGAGGGGACCACACCAACCATGCGACTTTCGGGTCGAGCATGAGCGAGCAATTGCACCCGCAGATTCTCCAAGCGGAGTTCACACGCCTGCGAAGCGGTGGGTCTCGCAACGGCGGCATGGTTGATGCGATCGTGTTTCAGGCGGGACGGCTATTCCGCCAAAGCGGTACGCCAATTCTGCGAATGGCGTTCCGTCAAAGCGGATTCTAGTGGGAGGTTTGTCGATGAACGGAGAGGATGGTCGAGCGTCACAGAGTCTTGCGTCGGCTGCTCGCTGTGGAGCGAGCGTGTGGACTGCCTTTCGCTGGGTGTCGAACTTGCTCTACGGTCTTTGCTGGATCGTGGCACTGCCGCTTGAGTTGTTCTTCAACCGCCGCGTCGGGCGGCGCTATGCGGGAGTCATTCCGGTTGCGTGTTCATCGATCGTGTTGACTGCGGTCATGCTGGCCCCGGCGTTGCTGGAGGCATACCGGACTCCGCAGACCGCATCCGAGTTTGACCTGGCAAGTTTGTGGCCGGTGGCGATCGTGCTGGGGTTGTTCGCCTTGTGTGTGCTGCGGCAACGTCTGGCATCGTGGTGGCGGTTTCGCAGCAACGAACAGGTGCACAGTTTCAGCAATGGCGTGCCGTGCTGGCTGAACTTGCCACAGTGGTTCGTAAAAGCCAGCCCGTCAATCAAGCTGATTGACGTTTCGCCGACGCGACCTGCAATGCCGATTCCGCGATCGCCTGCTGAGGCTCTCCGGCAGGAAGCGAGTGCGCTGCTCGGGACCGAGTTGCGCGGATTCATGTTTTCCTGGATCGAGGGTCAGGTGCCGCGCGGCCCGATCATGTGGATCGCGAGCACAGTTGTGCATCCTCTCGCGCTCATCGTCCTAGGGGTGTACTTCATGCCCTACCACCCGCTGGGGACGTATGTGGCGGTTGGAGGTCTCGCCGTCTTTGTTAAGGCTCGCATTCAGAAAGCCTTCGTTGTGGAAACTGTCTACGACTTGTTCGATGCCCGAATCGAACAAACCTTCCTGCGCGAGCTTTCCGAACCGCAACCCTTTCATGCCGCGGAGCGAGCCGGGCTAGTAGTGCCGGGAGTGGCACGGATGATGGCTGGAACCTTTGCGTCGCCCATGCCGGACCCGCAAGGCGGTGCCGCGATTGAGGTCAAGCCGCCCTTGACTCGGCCACCAGAGTCTGCCTCGGCCAACGGAACTGGCTCATCTCGGTTTGACACCGACGGAACGGATCGCACCGAATCAGAATCTACCTCAGCCGGGCCGTTCAACTAGGGTGCCAGGTTGGCTCCGGTCGAGTGACCGGTCGCGCTAGACGTGCTCTCTGCTCGGGCGGCAATCGTGCCGTCACCAACGAGAGGAGAACATTCATGTCGCACGACATCACCCGTACCGATCAACTTGTACTTACCGCGAAGCCTGCCTGGCATGGGCTTGGCGTGATCGTTGAGGAGGCGCCAACGCCGGAAGAGGCCTTGCTGTTGGCCGGACTTGGCTGGCGAGTCGAGCAATGGCCGATCCAAGCAAAGGGCCCCGATGGACCGAAGGACGTGTCAAGCCATGTGCTGAACGTGAGGAGTGACAATCACGATCCGCTGGGCGTCGTCGGCGTGGGCTACCAGCCGGTCCAGAACGGGGAGCTTGCGGATTTCGTGAGCGCCTTGGGCGAATCCGGCGAGGTGAATATCGAATCGGCGGGATCGCTCCGCGGCGGGAAGCGCGTTTGGTTTCTTGCCCGAGGAACGTCGATCTGGCTTGGCGACCGGGACGAGGTCAAGCCGTACCTGCTCGTGGCCAACGGCCATGACGGCGCGATGTCGGTCGTGTGTCAGCCAACCACAATCCGCGTCGTATGCCGGAACACCCTACACGCGTCGCTGAAGGAGGGCGAGCGGTCGAGCATGACGGTGCGATTTCGACACGAGGGCCAGATTGCCGACAAGCTGGACGATGCGCGAAAGGCTTTGGGATTGTTTGAGTCGGCGCGGGCGGCGTTTGAGCAGCAATCGAAGGCGCTCAGCGTAAAGGAAATGAGCCGCGAGGATCTTCAACGATACTGGCTGGAGGTGTATGCAGCAACTCTGGAGCCGATCCCCGCCCATCCGGCAACTCCGCACGAGAACCGCCAAGTGAAGCAAGCCAAGGAGCGGCTGTCGATGTGGGCCATGAACTTCGATCGAGATAGGGATCGGACCGGATCGCCTGCGTCAGCATGGACCGCGCTCAATGCCGTAACAGAGTGGTTTGACCATCAGCGCCAAGTGCGAGCTGCGAGCGAACCGGTACGGAAGGACCAACGGGTCTTGGGCAACTGGTGGGGCGATGCGGCGATCGCTAAGGCGAGAGCGATGGAAATGGCGTTGAGCCGATAGCGGCTGCGTGGCCGTGGGCTTAGAGTCATGCCACCACGGAGGCGTTATGAATGACTCGCTTTGGCCGTTCTTTTTCGAGGTCAACCTGATCCAGCGCAAAGCGTTGCGGGAACGCACCGTGTTTGTGACGGTCGAAGAGGACGGCCGATCGCATTGGGTAGATCACTCCGGCCGGTTCACGCGGCGAGGTGGCTTCGGCGGGATTGAGTTTGGTCCCGGCGAACAGGTCTTGCACACGAGGGGCGGCCGGTCCCTATCGCCGGAGGAAGAGGAAGCCGAGAAGCGAGAGTTCACCGTAGAGGTGGAACTGCGACCCGATGAGTTTGGGCCGATCCGCGAATTGGTGGATCGCATCGGCAAGCCCTGGATATCGGGCTGGAGTGGAGCGGACAGCGACGCCTGTCACCGATTGCTCGAAGCCGTGTACTGGAAGCACGTCAATCGTTTTATGCACGAGCCATTCGATCCAACCGACGCGTAGAACGAGTGCAATCAAACAGCTTGTATGGCCAGAACGGACCAAGCCGGGTCGCACGCGACCCTGGGCGGGCGGCGCTCCGGTTGGTCCCGGGCGATCCATCGGAACGGCGGCAGTCGGTACTGGCGAGGATCATCGAACGCCAGATAGGGCACTTGGCACGAGAGCAGGGTCATCGGTTCATCGAGTGTGCTAAACGTGTGCACCACCCCTCGGGTGAACAGGAACACGTCCCGCTCACGAGCTGGGATGCTGCGGACGTCCGATCCGTCGAATGCACCGACCGTCTGATCGCTGACGTGAAAGAACCCTCGTCCCTCGTGCACGATGATGAAGCGGTCGGAGTGTTCGTGAACGTGCATCGGCAGGTCGTCAGCCCCGGCGCACCATTGAAGCTTGGCCAGCGCTCCTGACGCGTGCACGCCGATAACCTGTGCCGCGTCCCAAGCCGCTCCGGCCACCAATGCGCTGTCCTCGAACGGAGCGGTAAGAGTGATCGGGTGCTCGGCTTCGAGCGTGTGGATGAGGTCGCGGAAATGGACGCCGCGGCCAGTCCCGCGAAGTCGGCCAACGGCCGCTATCGGCCGCGCCGACTGACTTCGGAGGCGGTCGATGGCTTGATTGGCCATCGACAGGATCGCTTGGAGTACTTCGGCCCCTCGCATGGGGCAGCCGGTCGCGGGTGGGAACTGGATTCCATCCAAGGTGACTGCATTGGTGTGCATGAGGGAGCTCCTGGACGTGACGACTTGTCTGTAGACGTTTTGTACGCAGGCTGCGACCGTCTTTCTAGTGCCAGAAAGCCACTTCGCCAAAGACTTTGGAACTCGCGTGCGAGAGATTCGGCTCTCTCGGGGCCTGTCGCAAGAACAGCTCGGCTTCAAGGCCGATTTGCATCGGACTGCGGTATCGTTTATCGAACGGGCACAGCGGTCGGCGACCTTGGAGACGATTGAGAAGCTTGCTCGGGCGCTTCAGGTCGAGCCGTCGGAGCTGATGCCCAAACTCCGGAAGCGGGGATAGCGCTGCCCGGGCGGGACCGGGGCTTTACGACCCCATACCGGTTGTGCTACTGGTCGGCTATGCACGCTTCCCATCCGCCGATTCTGCCCTCCCGTACCCGGACACGGGACTCAACCGAGCGCATCACCATCCTGCTGGAGGAGTACCGGCAGGTCTACGGGCTTGCCTTGTTCCGGCTGAACGCCCTCGATCAGCGCGTGCCGATCATTGTCGGAACGCTGACCGCGATGCTCGGCAGCATTGGCGCCTTGCCGCATGAGGTGCAGGTCGTTCTTCTGGTCGCCTTGCCGCTAACGCTGCTGTGGGTGATACGCACCACGATCAATCACGCCCGGTCGTTTGAGGACGCCTTGCGGCGGATCGAAGAAATTGAGCAGACAGTGAGCATCCGGACCGGCGAGCGGTTGCTTCGGTTCCAGAGTTCACACCCGAGCCGCGGCAAGTACGTGGGCGGCCGGACTGGCACCGAGACCATCGAGGCGGTGTTTGCCGCGTCCGCGATTTTGCAAGGCGGCTGTCTTTACCTCAGCGTGACGCTCTTGGGATTGACGGGAACGTGGCATATCGCGTTCGCCGGATACGTCGCGGTGCTGTCGGCCTCGCAAATCGGAATGCGCTGGTGGATGCGGCGGTATCGGTACCGACCCCATTAGTCGGTTGATCCGTGGGCCTAACGCTTGTCCCCATTCACAAAAGTGAGAAGGGCCGCTAACGCCACAAGCACGCCGCCGACGACAAGTAGCTGCTCGATCTCCGTACCAGTCTGCTTGACCTGTGCCTTGGGTATCCGTCGCCCGGCGACTGTCTTCAGCACTCGCTGTTTCAGGCCTACCAGGATCGAGTATGCCATTCCCTCAATCTGCGGCTGCTTGGGTCCGGCGAGCTCCCATCGATTCAATGTGACCGGATGAACTCCGAGCACCCTCGCGAACTGGTCAATAGACCAGCCAAACGAGCCACGAATGCTCCGAATGTCGTCACCTGTGATGCCCATCAAGTCTCCAGACGCTCTAGCATACGCTAGAGTACTTGTCTTGACAACCCCGATTCGGTCGGTTACGCTGGCGAGATGAACCGGAATGCACCTCAAGGAGATACGACGATGAATCGGAACGGGTTTGGACCGGTGGCGGCATTGCGGATGGTGTCTGTGACCGCTCCTGCCGATGTTCCTGTAGTGCTCCCCGGCGATCACGTCCGGGTGTGGCGAGGGCTCTACTGGCACCATGCGGTCTATGTGGGCAATGGGTGGTTGATTGAGTTTGGGAGCAGTATCTTCGGAGGCCGCGTTGCCCATGTGGCGTGGGACGTGTTCTCCAAGGGCTCATCGGTCGATTGGGTCGGTCGTGGAGGTCACGCAGCCGTTCAACGTGCCGAGTCGCAGCTCGGAAGGAGCGACTTCGATGTGCTGTCTCGGAACTGCGAGCACTTCGCCAATTGGTGCGTGACCGGTCGGTGGGAGAGCGGTCAAGTCGAGCTTGTCGGCTGGAGCGCCTTCATCGCTGCGATCCTCCTTGCAGCGAACAAGAAGGCCGCCTGACAACGATGCGTTCAACCTACCCGAAAGTGTTCATCGATCCATCGCCGAACGTCGCCTGTGAAGCCCCAACTCGCGGTCATCTCGTCGATTTCCGACTCAACCTGATCCATCGTCTTCTTGAGATGAAGACCACGAGCGATATGCAGTGAGTGGGCCAGTTCGTGTGCAATTGCCGTAGTGACCAGTTCTTGTCCATTCGCGTCTGCCCGAACAAGCCTTAGAATCACCGGATCAAAGTACATTGACACTCCGGCACTGTTCACGCCCAGACTAGTCCCGTGGGATCCGGGGTGCCACGACATGACGCACGGAGATGCAACTCCGCTCGTGCCGCTTTCCGGCGTGGCACGCCAGAAGGCAGCGAGTGCCGCCCGATCGTGAGCTGGGATTCTCGACCACGCCTCATTGAATGCGTCGGCGATGAAATCGCATTCATGACCATCAAGGGCGCGAAGTGAGAGAGGGATCTCTTCCGCCCGAAGCGGAACAACTTTGGTGAATCTCGCATCACTTTGTGTCATGGGGTGTTTCGGGAAGTCTCAACTGGATCACTTCGCAGGCGATGATTGCTCCGGATGCAGTTCGTCGCACGCACTGAGCAGGCGCTCAGCATACGCATTCGCACCTGCCTCGACCCAAGACTCTCGAATCCGCAGGAGCCACCAAGTCAGCATCACGGCAGCAACGGCGATTCCAGCAATCACGGTGGCACTCGGGCTCTGCCCCGCATCCGTTTCCTGCTTGAGCACCCAACCGGCAGCTACAAGTCCACCGATCGACAAGGCAATCCCGGCGGGCTTCATTGCCCACAGATTCCGCCGAAACCCGTAGGACACGTTCTCTTCGAATAGCAGGCGGAAGCGAGCCTTATCGCGCGTGCGTTCACGCAGGTAGTCGGTGCATGATGCGTAGATCGCATCCGCGTCCTCTGGTTTGGCGCGTTCGCTTCGCGGACTGGGAAGGGATACTCCCGGCACAATCTTCTCTAGTGTTGTGCGATACCGATCGCGGGTGGCCTCGTTCAAGAGGGCATCCCGGTGACGGAGCATTCTGACTGCCGGAGATCCGCCCCACTTGGCGAAGAGCTTCGCCTGCTGCTTTGTCCCAAGATCCCTGCCGAAATGGGACAACAACACGACTGCTGGCGCGGATACTGCAAGCGAGATCAGGATACGCCAATGAACTGACTCGGTCGGAATCCAAGAGACCAAGCCAACGGCAAGCGGGAGCACGACTAGGACAACCGGGAAGTACCTGGCGCGTATGGCGTAGGAATCGAGATGATCTTTCACGGCAGTTGTCCCTCCACCATTTTGCATAGGAAGGGTACGTACGTGCCTCTTTCGCCAGCGATGAGCATGATGGCAGGAAATCCATCCCGGTCCATCAGTTCCGTGAGCCAAGCAAACACGACGCAGTCCGCGCCGCTTGGCCTGCACGAGTAGCCATCAGGGTGGGAGTGCCATTCGCCGACATACTGAAGCATGTGACCGCTCCGCTCACCCACCTTCTTGAGCGTTGGAAGCAGTTTTTTCGCACCACGGATGTAGCCCGTCGGCCACTCACCACTGTCCGGCGGCGATGGGATTGTGTCCACGATGTAGGCGATCTTCCGTTCGAGGTCGAACGAACCAAGCAGCACGCCGCCCGTTTCATTGGGGAGTCGATCGGATCGAAGAGACGCGATGCGGTCGAGAAGCGCTCGGTCGGTCGCGATCGTCCACTCAAAGCCGTTGTGTCGCACGATCGTGCTCGTCGGAATGTCGATCTTTGTCACTGACAGGTCCGGCGAAGACTGCCAGACGGAGATCGACGCACTGGGTGAACCTAGCGCCGTGCGTATCGCACGAGAGGCGACAGCTCCGAATAATGCTGCCGAATCATGAGGGAGGCGGCTGCTCACGTCCCGGCAGGAGTGCGCGTATCGCAGCCATCCGTCGGGCTTGTGAAAATGCCGTTCCAACTGCGGGTTGTTGAGCACAGCACGATAAAGCTGATGCTCCAGCAAGTCGAGCGGTACTGTGCGTTCCTGGTCCTCCACCAGTAGCACGAGTTCAGTGCCGCTTGGGTTCAAGAAGGCGGAGCACTTCCGCTTTTGAGGCGCCAACTGGTGCACCAACGCTCGCGCTACCGGCACAGACGCGGACAAGTCAAGCACGTGTGAGGCCGAGTCGAACGCAGTTTGGAGTTGGCTTTGCGACTCCCCGGGGTCAAGTACGTCGGCAACGAGAGAAGTAGCCGGATGTTCTCCATCGGTCAATGAGTTGATCGTGACCGCGAGCACGGTCGCCTTATGGTGGCCAACGCCACTTCCATCCAAGGCGTGCCGTGCGAGATTGTGGGGGAATAGTCGGTCGTTATCGACGATCGTCCATTTTCCGAATCCGGAGCGAGCCAAGTTGAGCAGAACCTGCGATCCAAGCGACCCACAACCGATCGCGACACCTTTTCGATTATCCGCCGCCTCTAGCCCGTTGTACTTTGCCGCCTGATCCGGTGTGAGCCAGGACATCGGATTCAACAGGCTGAGCTTTAGGGATCGGGAGTCCGGGATCGCTGTCTCGCCCATCACCAATCCCAGCGTCTTGTCGTGGCGCTGCCAGACGGCGAGCCGGGTTCCGATGACCTCGATGGTTTCGTGAATAACGAAAGCCCAAACGTCGTTGGCTTCCGGCGTCGTCCCCGCACTCCGAGTCTTGGGAAACCACACGATGATGGCGAGGTGTGCCGGATGTACATCCTGTTGTCCATGCCAACTCTTGAGACGCGTGCGCAGTTCGGTGACGAGGTCGAGACCGGCCGATTGCGCAATGGCGTGCAAGTCTTCGAGCGTCGCGGGAGTGCTCCGGATGACGCCGTGTGACTGCGGCTGGCACTTGAACGATGCAGCGACGAGCTTGAAGCCCTGTTTGGGCGCTCGTGGATGACCAAGCGGAAAGGCCAAGAGGGCGGGCGGATCAAGTGGCCCGCCATTGCTGGTCATGCTAACGAGAAGTCGATTCGGACCAGTTCCTTCGGCTTGCTCGAAGAGCCGCGCGGGCAGCACAATGGGGTGCTCCCAAAGCAAAAGGATCGGCTCCAGAGGCTGGTCGGCTCCGTGCAATTCTCCTCGGGCGGTATGGGCGAGCCAGTATCGAATTCGCTCGACGAACGAGGCAGCGGTCCAGGTCATCCGCACCGTGTGCCATGGCTGGTCGTACAAACACAAGCTTCTCGGCAACTCGGTCACGCCAAGATTGAGATGCGGCACCCGCGGGAAGTCCGATCGGAGTGACAAGCATTCTGGCGGACGTCGATCCTCCTGGCGAAAGACGGCGGCGATCTCCTCAGACCCCTTGATGGCGTGGACAGGATGCGTCGGTATCTCGACATCGACTTCGAAGATCACGCTCTCGGTGGTGCTGTCCGTGCGGCAACTCTTGAGTCGGGCATAGCTGAGCTTGCCGCTGTTGAGCAGTTCGGCCACTCGCCGCGCGCGTGGCACGGTGAGTTTGTCAACAGGGATCTCGACGCCCAGAGCGTCCGCAAGGTTCGGCATCGTCAACCCGCTCTCGGAGCTGGGGCACCGACGGCGATGCTGACTCCCGACTTCTCCTTCTTGTCGATGGTCATGCCGAATCGGTCGATTGTGATCGCCAGCGGCTCGGGCTTGGCCGTGGACGGGTGTTCCATGGTCACGAGGAAGTCGCCAACGCGATCGCTCGCAGTGCCGCGGTGATAGTTGGCGGCCTGCCGGTGCGGCGGCATGTCGGTGTCCTCGGTAGGAATCGGGTCGCTCGTAGACACGACGATTCCATGCTCGCGGCCTTGCGTCTCAAACAACCACGCTACTTCCGCCACGGGTTTGGTCTTGTCCTTGCCCTTTTCGGGGCCCAGCGACAAGTAGCTGCAGTGGTGCGGAAGCTTGAACAAGTCCCATTCGAGGCGCGATTCGTTCTTGTACTTCTTCGTGAGCTTGACGATTTCGACCCACATTTCCCACGTGATGTCGGAGCCGAGAATGAGCTTAGTCTCGCGGCCCCCTTCCTCGAAAGTGCCCTGAACCACAAGAGAGTCATCGTTGCGATCAAGAGCGGTGCCGTCTGCTGTTCGGTGGGCGAAGGGACAGTGAGCGAAGAACTCCACCCCGTCGACGTCGGTCGAGAGTCCTGGAATTACTTCACCGGCATTGGTGATGAGGTGCTGTCGATCCGCGGGCTTGATGCCAACCTTGGCAAACCATGCGTCAAGCCGCGATGGTCCAGAGAACACGCGGATGCCGTAGCCTTCCTTGAGGCGGTACCGCGCCTCTGCCTGAATCACGTCAGCATCTTCAAAGTCCGGCTTTTCCTCGCAGACCACGGCGGCCGGAACCCAGAGCTCATCGATTCGTGCCCGGTCCTCGCCCTGGTATTTCTTGGCGTGATCGAACCAAAAGAACGAAGCCGCTCGATTGACGTGGTCTCGGTCGAGATGAGTGAAGGCGACGATGTCAAAGTTATCGCGATCCGCATCTTCGAGATTGGTGCGCAGAGTCTTACTGAGGTCGATTCGCTTATCTTTGGGATCGTCGTGGTCCTTCTGATCGCCGAAATCGAACAGCATTTTCTTGCCATTGCGTAGGTCGATCAAAATGCTGTCTGCATTTCCGAGGGGGTAGAACGTGACTTTGGGCATGACCAAAACTCCGGTGAGACCACCGGGTGGCGTCTTTGAGAGTAGCGGTGGCCCACAGAACCGTTCATCCCCAGAGCATTTCACCCGGCTGATAGGATTATGGCAGGGTGGTATCCGCGGTCAAGCGCCAAGATGGTCCACCACTACCTGTTGTGCTACCGATTCCGAGCAGTCGAAATCTGGTGCAGTACGCACAGAAGCGTAGTTTTTTCGGTGGCCGAGAGCGGGAGCGGACATGTGCACATCCAGCATTCGAGATCGCTGGGACCACCTTGCCGCACTGCACCGGATTCTGCACCGCCGCGTTTGTGTTCCGGGCCTTTCTGCGTGGAATCCTGGGGTTGTTCGAGTCCTTCGGGGGGCATTATCACAGGCAGGCGCCCCCCCCACCACGCGCCGCCAGTTTCTTCACAGTCGGACCAGTTTCAGCGTTGTCCCGTCGCAGGTCAAGTCGCGATCTCCTGCGCTGAGTCGCGATCGTCGCCGCCGTCCGGCATTCGTGACGCCGCGTCAAGCGCTGGGTCTGGGGGCGAGCTCGCCTAGGCGTTTAGGTTACTGCGAAACAGAACTGATAAAGTAGAAAGATGGACCAGCGCGATTGGTTCCTCTGCGGGCTTCTGGTGCGCCAGTGTGCGCGGAAACTAGTTGCCACTCACCAATCAACCGGTTCGCCGCCCACTTCTCGGGGCCGATACTGCTGTCCGAGCATACCGATGTTTTGCCGCACAGATGCTCATTCACACGCGCCCGTCTCCCACGCAGCAAAGAAAGCGTCGACATCGGACCCATCGATACCCCCGTCCAGGTTCACATCTGCCGAGAAATCGCCATTCTCCCACGCGACGAAGAAGACGTCAACATCAGCGCCATCGATGCCGCCGTCCTGATTGAAGTCGGCGTAGCACAGAACGGGAATCTGGATCAGGTTCTCCGGCACATCCACCGCGCCGTTGTTCGTCAGCGTGTTGTAGTAGATCCTGCACGAGGGGTTGACGAGGCGGCTCCCGCCGCGGATGATCAGCCGATCGACGTAAATCGCCTCGGAACCGGCCTGTCCCAGCCCGTCGTTGTCGTGGTCGTCCACCAAACGTACAACGCTATTGCCGGGACCGATCCTCAGCGTGCCCAGGGGGTAGTGCCCCGGGAGAGTCGGATCGAGTCCCAACGGAGTGGCGCCCAGGTCGGTGGACATGACCTCGAGTTTTTGCTCGGCGCCGCTTCCGTTGAGCTTCAGCGTAGCCTGACGCATATCGAACCTCTCGTTGGAGTCGATTGCGCAGTCGAAAGAGCCGGCCACATCAACTCGCGACGCGGCCGAAGGCGCGAACAACGCCGCGTGAGGCGCGATCGAGAGTGAGCCCGCGGCAACCACGACCACCGAGCCGTCGATGAGGTTAGTCGCGCCTTCGAGCGTGACAATCGGGCTGAAGATTGTCACCGCGCCCAACGCTCCCACGGTAAGAGAACCCCGACAACCGAGCCTGAATCTGTCGGCGTTCACCGTGGACACCGCGGCTGCGCCGGCCGAGAGTGATCCGAAAATCTCGATGTTGTTGCCGGCCGAGGCCTCGAGCCCCGAGGTCCCATCAAGGGACACGGACGCCGTAGAAGGCCAGCGGATATCCCCACTGCCGCTCAATGTGAGCTGGCGACCGGCGGGGTTGATCGTGGCGATGGCGCGCCAGGCGGCTTCCGTCGCGTTGATCTCGTGACCCGACGACGCGGAGCCCAGGGAGGCGGCGATGGTGGAATAAGTTGTATTCAGCATCAGGTTGCGGGCGAGCGAAAGGTCGTCGGAAGGAATGTCGAAGAACACCGCCGAGCCCGGAGCCCAGTTGACATCGACGGCGCTGTCTGATGCTCCGACGAGGGCGGTGTCGCCCCAGAGTGAAACGGATCCTCCAAAGGTGGCACTCGTCACACCGTCTGCTCGAACGAGTCTGGCCCGTTGAGCCCATGTCGTTCCGCTCCGCGTGAACACGAACGCCGCGCTCGTGGAGCTGAAACTAGATCCCACTAGGGCCGTGTCGCCGAAAAGTGATACGGAGGCGCCGAAGGAATCAACCCTCGGACCGCCGGTCGGCACGAGCTTGGCCTGCTGGGTCCAGGCCGTACCGGATCGGGTGAAAACGTACGCGGAGCCCTGGTCCGTGACGCTGCCGACATCATCGAGGTAAGCCCCCACCAGTGCGCTTTCGCCCGAGAGGGAGACAGACCAGCCGAACCGATCAGCCTCCGCGCCGTCGCTGGCGCTCAGCCTGGCCTGCTGCGTCCAGTTCGTGCCCGACCGGACGAACACGTACGCCGAGCCCTGATCCAAGGTGCCGCTTACATCGTCGCCGTAGGCTCCCACGATCGCCGAATCGCCGCTGATCGCCACCGCGCAACCGAACAAGTCGGACCGCGCGCCGTCGGCCGCCGTGAGCTTGGCCTGCTGCGTCCATGAAGTGCCGGATCGTACAAAGACGTACGCCGAGCCTTGGTCGGCGTTGCTGCCCACCATGTCCCGATATGCTCCCACGATCGCAGTGTCTCCAGCAATCGCGACGGAGTAGCCGAAAAAGTCGGACGTTGCGCCGTCCGCCGCCGTGAGCTTGGCCTGCTGCGTCCACACCGTGCCCGAGCGGAGAAAGACGTACGCGGAGCCTTGCAAGGAACTGCCATTGATGCTAACGCCCCACGCCCCGACGAGCGCCGTGTCGCCGGAAATGGCGACAGACCAGCCGAAGCGATCGTTCGCCATGCCGTCGCCCGCGGTGAGTTGGGCCTGCTGCACCCAGATCGTTCCGGACCGGACGAAGATGCAGGCCGACCCCTGCGTTGTGTTCGCACCAATGGCATCCCAGGGGGCCCCCACGATCGCGGTGTCGCCCGCGAGAGCGACCTGGGCGCCAAACAAATCGTTCGTCGATCCGTCAGCGGCAAAGACTCGCAGGTCCGGCCCGATCCATAGGTTGCCGACGCGAGAAAATACCCACGCTGATCCCTGGTTGGAGTTGGCTCCCTGGGTCTCCAAGCTGGCACCGACCAGGGCGGTGTCGCCGCAAAGCGCGACGCAGACTCCCAGCCGATCGCCCGACACACCACCGGGAACCGCGAGTTTGGTCTGCCGATTCCAGGCGTTAGATATTCTGCTGTACACATGGGCTGTTCCCTGGTCGCCGCCAGTGCCCACGGCCCCGATGATCAACGTGCTCCCTGAAAGTGCGACAGAGCCGCCGAAGTTGTCGCCCGAGGCTCCGTCGGAAGCGGTAATCCGGGATTGCTGGGTCCACGACGCACCAGTTCGCGTGAAGACGAACGCCGATCCCTGATCGGCTCTCGAGCTCACTTCGTCACCGGAGGCTCCGACCACGGCGGTGTCGCCCGAAATCGCGACGGCGCTGCCGAAGTTGTCCCCCGCAGAGTTTGAGGATCCGGCAAGCTTCGCTTGCTGTGCCCAAGCGTCGCCGACGCGAGTGAAGACATAAGCCGCCCCCTGGTCTACCGCGGCTCCGGTGTCATCCAACCACGCGCCCACCAGCACGGTGCCGCCCGAAATGGCAACGGCGTTGCCGAACGCATCTCCCGCCGCGCCGTCAGCCGCCGTCAGCCTCGCCTGCTGGCTCCAAACGTTGGAGCTGCGTGTGAAGACATACGCCGAACCCTGGTTAACATTGCCGCCGACATCATTGTTAGCCGAGCCCACCACAACAGTGTTACCTGCGATCGCAACTGAAGCTCCGAAGTTGTCGTTGGCCGCGCCATCCGCGGCAGTAAGCAGGGCCTGCTGCGTCCACGCCGTACCACTACGAACGAAGACGTACGCCCGCCCCTGATTGGCGCTGGCGCCCACATCGTCAAGGTGAGCTCCGACGACGACGGTGTCGCCGGAGATCGCAACGGAAATTCCGAACCGGTCGTTGGCCGCACCGGCCGTGGAGGTCAATGTCGCCTCGAACGCCCAGCCCGAGCCTGTCCAGCGGTAGACGTGAGCCGAGCCTTGGTTGGTGTTGGCGCCCACATCGTCGAGTGGAGCCCCGACGATCAGCGTGTCCCCGTCAATCGCTACCGACGTTCCGAACTGATCGTTCGCCGCGCCCGACGGATGCAGAAGGTGGACGGGCGTTGATCTCTGCCCGAGGGCGCCATTGGCCAACAAAAGCATGCCGAGCACAACGAGCGGAAACGTACGGAACATGAGAACTCCACAAGAAGGCACAATCGTTCGGGAACCCGTCCGCCCAGTGGGCGACCACGCACTCAAGGCGTAATCAGGCCGCCAGCTGGATCAGAAATTCACGACTTTTGGTTGTGAACAGCGCGGGGCCAAGATGGCCTGCCGGCAGATCGCAATGCGATTCCCGAATTGGCGACGATTACCTTGATTCGGCGGGCGCGGGGGTAGCCGCGGCTTTCGCCGCCCACTCGGTGGCCTTGGGCCCATAACCGCCCCCAGGCTCGGCCTTGTTCCAAGCCTCATAGCAGTCGGCGAGCCGTCTCGCCACATCGGACCGAAGTCCGGCCGAGCCTGCAGTCTCCAAGCCGGCATAGGCCTCCTTGAGGATCAACTCGGCCTCGCTGAACCGCCTTTGCATGGCCACCGCCTCCCCCAGCAGGCCAAGCGTCTCGTAGATGCGAGGGTCCTGCCGCGGCAGCGCGTTGCGACGCGACCGAAGGCACTCGCCGAACGCCTGCTCAGCTTCGACCAGCTTGCCGGTCTTCATCTGGAGCGTGCCGAACACCTGAATCGTGTTCAGTGTCTCCGGGTGAGCGGTGCCCAGCACCTTGCGTCGACGATCAAGCACATCCCGAATGGTTGCCTCAGACTCGGAGAAGTGGTTCTGCGCCATCTGCAGCGTCCCGATGTTGAACAACGTGGTGAGCGTCGCCGGGTGGTCCCGGCCGCTTATGCGCAGACGCGCTTCCAAAGCTTCGCGGTAGAAAGCCTCAGCCTCGGCGAGCCTCCCCATTTTTTGAAGCAGGAAACCCATATTGCTGAGCGAAGTCATGGTGTTGGCGTGCTCGTTGCCGAGCCGGCGACGACGACCCTCGAGCGTTTCGCGATAGTATGGGTACGCATCGTCCAGCTTGCCAAGGTCGTAGAGCAGCATCCCTAGGCGGCTGATCGAGACAAGCGTGTCGGGGTGATCGTCTCCGAGTACCCGGCGCTGCCGTTGCAGCGCCTCGCGGAGAATATCCCCGGCCTCGGGCAACTTCTTGAGGTTCCGGAGCGTTTCGCCCAAACTGCTCATCGCCGTCAACGTATCCGGGTGATCGTCCCCCAGCAATCGCCGTCGGCCATCAACGACGCGGCGATCCACCTCCTCGGCTTCGGCGTACTTGTACTGCCACTTCAGCGCGTCGGACAGCCCGGCCGCGGCCCGGAGTGTGTCCGCATGCTCGGCGCCGAGCGAGCGGCCGCAGGCCTCAACTGCTTCCCGTTGCAAAGCCTCAGCCTCTGCCAAACGGCCTTGGGCCAAGCGCAGCAGGCCCATCGCGCGAATCGACTCCAGACGGTCAGGGTCACCTTCCGGCAAGGTTTGCTTCCGGCCCTCGAGCGCCTCGAGGAATAGCGGCTCCGCCTCCGCGTAATGCCCTTGGACGTAGTGAAGCGTGCCGTATTCGAAGATCGATTTAAGCGTCTCCCGATGTTCGTTCCCCAGCACGCGACGCCGCTTGTTCAACACTTCGGCGAAGAGGGGCGCGGCCTCGTCGTACTTTCCCTGCGCCCCCCGGAGTATTGCCGAAGCTCTGACTGACTCCAGCGTGACGGGATCCACCTCGCCGAGCACAGCCCGTCGGATCTCGAGCGCCTCAGCCTGCGGACCGATGGCCTGCTGGAGTAGACCAACCCCGACAAGCGCCTCAGCCACTGTTTGGAGCAGTTGCGCCTTCACGAGGGGCTGGTCGCCAAACTGCCTGTTGATCGCGGCGAGCGAGCCTTGAAAAACGCTCGCTTCAAGCGATTCGGAAGCCAAGCCCGTGAAATCAGCTCCGGCGATCAACCGTTCGACTTCTTTGATCCGGGCGTCCAAATCCCCGGGAGCCGGGTGAGACCGCTCCGCGACGACACGTACTTTGCGGAGCAGACCGTCGCGCAACCGCACGCCCATCAAGGGAACATCGATCCCGCTGAGTTGTTCCGCCTGGAACTTGGTCACTTTCTCAAGCGATTCGGTCCGCTCCCGTGCCTGGCGGAGAGCCTGCCGTTCCGCGACGGCCGCATCGTTGGCTCTTTCTCTCTCGTTGAGCGCCCAGACCAGCCCCCAGGACGTGCCTATCAGGCCCAGCAGTATAGCGGAACCCACCAGCACGCCCGCGGTGACCTTTCCCCGATTCCGACTCACGAATTTTCTGAACTTGTATGCTCTGGCCGGAGGGGCGGCCGCCACCGGCTCGCCCGACAGGTATCTCCCAACGTCCATCGCCAGGTCATTCGCGGTTGCATACCTCCGGCTGCGGTCTTTCTCCAGCGCCCGCATCACAATCCAGTCGAGTTCACCCCGGATCAAAGCTCCAAGACGCCCGGGCTCGGTCCGGCGCTTGGCCGCGATGCTGGCGATCGTGTCCGCCTGCTGCGACAAGCGCGTGCTAGGAACCGGAGGCTCCACTTCACGGATGATTCGCTGAATCTCCGCGTACGCCGCGGAGCGCAGCTCGTTGCCGCTGAAGGGTGTCGTGCCCGTCAGGAGTTCATACAACAGGACGCCCAGCGAGTAGACGTCAGTCCGCGTGTCGATGTCGAGGCTTCCATCAGCCTGCTCCGGGCTCATGTACTCCGGCGTCCCGATGAGCGCTCTGTGTTCCGTGAACAGTGTCTTCTCGGTGAGCTTGCTGGCGGTCGCCTTGGCGATGCCGAAATCGATGACTTTGGGGTGCGGACGCCCGTCCTGTGTACTGACGAGGATGTTGGAGGGTTTGATGTCGCGGTGGATGATGCCCTTGGTGTGGGCGTGCTGCACCGCCGAGGAGACCCGTGTGAATAACTCCAGCCTCTCGGAAATGCCCAGGCTATTTCGATCGCAGTACTCAACAATCGGCTCACCCTTCACTAATTCCATCACGAAGTACGGGCGGCCGGCCTGCGTTGCCCCAGCGTCGAATACCTTCGCGATGTTCGGATGATCCATCATCGCCAGCGCCTGGCGCTCTTGTTCGAAGCGAGCCACTACCTGACGCGTGTCCATCCCGAGCTTGATGATTTTGAGAGCGACCTTTCGCCGGACGGGTTGCTCCTGCTCGGCCATGAACACGGTCCCGAACCCACCCTCGCCGATCAACTGAAGCAGTTTGTACGAGCCAATCCGTGTTCCGGGGCCGTCAATCAGAGCCGAGAATTCCCCCGACCCGACAGGGCCTTCCGCGACACCGTCCGACGTTCGCGCGTCCGCCGGATCGGCCGAGACCATCGCTACCGTCGGATCGCTGAGAAACTCCTCGCCCTCCGCCGTGGCCACCATCGCTTCAATCCGCCTCCTGAGAGCAACGTCACCCCGGCACTCGCGTGCCAACACGCCCTCGCGCAACTCGCGGGGCGTCTCGATGACCAGATCGAAGAGTCGTCGCAATTCTGTGTGACTGTGCTCAGCCATGCCGGTCTCCGGTCCGTCCTTCATTCCCGGTCAGCCTCGATGCGTTCCTTCAACCAACCACGCGCGAACGCCCAAGCCCGCTTGACCGTCGGCGCCGAAACGCCCATCGCTGACGCCGTCTCCTCGATGGTCAGCCCGGCGAAATAGCGGAGCCGGACCACCGTCGCGACCTGGGGGTCCACTTCCTCCAGGCGCAAAATCGCATCGTTCAGGATCAAGAATCCGGAGTTTTCCGCTGCGGAAGTCGGGTCCGGCAGAGCACTCAGCGACACCGCGGCTCGGCGGGCCTCGGGTCCTCCCCGCTTTTCCGCCGCCCTGGCCCGGGCGTGGTCAACCAGAATGCGCCGCATCGCTTCCGCCGCGGCCGCGTAGAAATGCGCCCGACCCGCCCACTCGACCGTGCCGGAACCGGTGAGCCGAACATACGCCTCATGCACCAGAGCGGTCGCCGTCAACGTGTGCCCCCGACGCTCGCCCGCCATCCGCAGTTCCGCCACCTTGCGGAGTTGGTTGTACACCAGTGGCAGGAGCCTCTCGGACGCTAGGCGGTCTCCGTTCGCGGCGGCGATCATCAATCGTGAAGGGTCGGCAGAACTGGATTCGGGCAACGACAAGCGCCATGGTATCTGCTTAATCACAATTGTGCGGGCACCGTACCACGAGTTCAAGCCGGCGATAGCCCACCAGCCGCCTTCAACGAGTCGAACACCTTTGACGGAAGCAGCATGAGGAGATCCGAACCCCGCTTCTCCGCCCCCGTTCAACCGATCGACACCCACCGCCCACCACTCCCACCCCCTCATGTCTCCCGCACTTCCCATGTCAAATCCCCGATCCAACTGCGTTCATCGGCCCATCGATCTGGTCGGAGACGTTCACGGCGAACACGAGGCACCGCTTCAACTGCTCACCAATTTCGGCTAAGCCCGCCGCGGCGATCGACTTGTTCTTGGAACACGAGTCCCAGGTGCGTGATCAACTTCTGCGAGCACCCGCGCCGTCGAGGAGACTCAGGCCATCCAGAACAGAAACCCCATGAAGATACTCACCAGCGGACCCGAAATGGCGCACCGCGTCTACGCCCGCAAGGGAATATCCGCTAAAACGCCTGAGCGCCCTGGTGCGAAACCCGCGCGGGGCCGGTCTTCTACGTCTTCGGCGACTACAGCCGGGTGAATATCGACGGTCACCCCTCCGTGGATTTCGGCGGCAACGAATCACCGGTACGACTCAATCTAAGTTACTCCGTCGCAGCCCTGGAGGCGTCGGGTCAACAGCGTTGGGGACTTCATAGTTGATCCGACCGAGCGAATTCGGAATCTCGCAACGAATCGCTCGGCGGAGCGGTACGCTTGGCGATGCGGACACTGGAGCCCGAATGTCCTCGGTGCGGGTACGACCTTGGCGGGGAGGTCGCTCGCTGGGGTGACTCGTGCCCCACGACGGGTACCTGCAGCGAATGCGGGCATGGTCTTGAATGGGCGGATGTGTTCGCGCCGGACCGGAAGATCTGTCCTGGCCTGGTCGAGCACGCGGTGGGCGTGCGGCAGTCGATCGCGTGGGGGCTGAGGACCGGGATCTGGATGGTCGTGCCGTGGCTGTTCTGGCGGCGGGTCAAGCTGCATCATGAAGTGCGACCGCGGAAGATCGTGATCGCGCTGCTCGCGTGCCTTGCCGTTGTGTTCGCGGTGGATGTGTGCATCGAATGCGTGGTGCTTGCAATGACAGGTATCGCGGCGCCGACCGCGGCGGTGTCTTCTCGGTATACGACCAGCGTTGCACCGGGTTCGCGACCGCAACTCATGATTCTCAACGTGGTGTTGTTCCCCTTCGGACGGTACGTGTGGGAGATGAACTGGACGAACTTGACTTCCGTCGTATTCAAACTCTCATTCTTCAAATCGTCCCAACTCACCGCGCCCCCGGTCTGTTCGTTCATGTTGATGACGGGTGCGTGGCCGTTGCTGCTGCTGGCGTTGCCGGTGTCGAGGCGGATGGCCAAGGTGCGATATGTTCACATCGCGCGGGCCGCGTTGTACAGCCTGGTCACGGTGGTGTTGCTCTGCATGACGTTCATGATTGTGAAAGCGGTGATACTGGGGATGGAGGCGGTCTCGGGGGTGCTGCAGGTTGCGGGGGTCCGCGGTTACTCGTTGCTGCGAGCCCCGGTGATCGGTTGGGTAGCAATCGGGTTGCTGATCTGGCACGCGGCGTGGTGGCATTCTGCGATTACAACTCACTGGAAGCTGCACCGCGGGAACCTGGTGTGGTTTCTTCTTCAGGTCGCGGTGGTGCTGCTGGCGGGGGTCATCCTGTTGCTGGCCTCCCCGCTGTTCTGAGAGTCGCGTTTCAAGTTCAGCCCATGTGCCCGGTGAAGCCGGTAGGTTCGCCGACCTTGTGGATCGCGAGCGTGTTGGTGCGTTTGGCCTGGCCGAGCGGACGACCGGCGATGAGGATGATCGGATCGCCGTTGGACACCAAGCCTGTGTCACGCAGGTTTGATTCGACGCTGGCAATCCACTCTGAGATTGTGCCGGAACGGGGCGGATTGCTGAGCACCGGGATGACGCCGCGGAGGAGCGACATCTGGCGGGCGGAGGGGGCGTCGGAGGTGTAGGCGACGATCGGAATCGTGAATCGGTTCTGGGAGAGGTAGCGGGCGGTGCCGCCGTGCTGGCTCCAGACGACGACGACCTTGACGGCGAGGTCCTGGGCCATCTGCCAAGCGCCGTGCGCGAGGGCGGCGGTGCCGCGGTGGTTGCTGGCCATTCGTGTCGGGGGCGAGTGGCGACACTCGCCCTGCGCCACGTGGAGTTCCGCGGCGGCGATGATGCGGGACATCGTGGAAACGACTTCTTCGGGGTGCTTGCCGGTGGCGGTCTCGGCGGAGAGCATGACGGCGTCGGTGCCGTCGATGATGGCGTTGGCGACGTCGGTGGCTTCCGCGCGGGTCGGGGTCGAGTTCTCGATCATGCTCTCGAGCATCTGGGTGGCGACGATGCAGGGCTTTCCGAAGTCGCGGCACGTGGCGACGATGCGTTTCTGGGTGATGGGCACCTGGGCGATGTCCATTTCGACGCCGAGGTCGCCGCGGGCGACCATGATTCCGTCGGAGGCCTCGATGACCGCGTCGAGGTTGGCGACGGCCTGGGGCATCTCGATCTTGGCGATGATCGGGATCCAGGCTCCTTCGCCGGTTCCTTCGATCTCGTGCTTGGGGTGCGGCATGGCGGCCAGGCCGGTCCGGAGGTGGTGCACATCCGCGGGGTCGCGGACGAAGGAAAGGGCGAGGTAATCCAGTTCGTTCTTCACGGCCCAGGCGGCGCATTCCCAATCGCGGTCTGTGATGGCGGGTGTAGAGAGGCGGGAGTTGGGGAGATTAATGCCCTTGCTGCTTGAAATGAGACCGCCGTATTCGACCCGGCAGGTCAGTTCGCCCGCGGCTGCGTCGTGGGTTTCGGCGATCATGCGGATCGCGCCGTCGTTGATGAGGACGGCGTGGCCGGGCTCCACTTCATCGACGAGCGGCTGATAGGTGAGGGGGAGCACGGCCCGGCCGTTGCGGATGGATGCGACGTCGATGTCCTTCTTGAGCACGACGTAATCACCCGCGGCGACGAGGATCGCACCGCCTCCGGAGGGGTGAGGTTGGCCGACGCCGGCGGGGATCTTGCCGACGCGGATCTTGGGGCCCTGGAGATCTCCGAGGCAGGCGACGGTGATGCCCAGATCGGCGCTCACGCGGCGGACGGTGTCGAGTCGTTTTGCGTGCGCGGCGAGATCGCCGTGGGAGAAGTTGAAGCGGAAGATGCCGACGCCGGCCAGGATGAGCCGGCGGACCATGTCCGGGCTATCGGAGGCGGGGCCGATCGTGGCGACAATGTTGGTGAGAATGGAGGGGCGCTGGTATGGCATGGTGGGCCGATGAGTGCGGCGCGTGAGAGTATCGGCCCGCGCATTCAGGGAAATGAAGAAACCGGAACAGGTGGTTCCCCCACCGCTATCAGCGTCGGGCGTTGGTCACGCGCCGAGGTTGGGGAGCGTGGGCGGGTTGGTGTAGACGTTGTCGGCGTTGCGATCGAACTTGCCGGTCGCGTCGTAGCCGTTCAGGCCGTCCTCGCCGATGGAGTAGAAATAAGGGCGGTTGCCGACACAGGTGCCGCCGTCACCGTCGGCTCCGTACTTGGGCGTGCCGGTGTACTTGGCGGTGCGGCGCACCGAGGCCAGGCCGAAGGTCTGGTTGCGGGCGAGCTGGGGGAGTTCGATCGAGTCGATGGCGACCGCCGCGGAGGGGACGGGGGCGGTCGCGTCGTCAACGATAACGCCGTCGAAGGCGGGGTGCACGTACCGGATGGGGTTGCCCCAGGCATCGATGATGGTCGGGATGACGCGGCTGTTGTTCTGGCCGGTGATGGGAGCGGAAGAGAGGAAGCGGGCGGGGATCGTGTCGAGGTGCGCCTTGGCCTGGGGCACATCGGCGGCCTGGAGCATGTACAACCCGATGCTGTTGACCATCTGGGCGCCGCCGGCGTTCACCATGTCGCGGACATCGGCGACCGGGAAGACTCTCTTGGTGCCCGCGGCATTGCCGGGATCGGTATTCACTTCGATGAGCGGGGATGGGTTGCCGTCCTTGTTTGACACGTAGGAGTCGAGCGACGTGTCGAGCACGCGGAGCATGTCCTGCGTGGCGGTGCGCTTGCCGCCGGTGACGACCTTGCCTCCCGCGACGAGCACGATGGCGATCAGGATTCCGATGATCCCGATGACCACGAGCAGTTCAACGATGGTGAAGCCGCGGCGTGTGTTCGGAGTGATGTGGGCGCAATTCATGAACGACTCCCGGGAGGCCGTGAGAACAAACCGACACCGAACAATAAGCCCGCATCGTGTCCGACGCACAGAAGTGTCGGAAAGAGGCCAGACTCACCCCGCCCATGCCGGACATAAGTATGGTACGGATGGATTGCGGGAAGGATTCAACCGGGCGGGATGGGGAGGCCAAGGCGGGCGGTTGGGGTAGGGTGCGATGAACTTTTGGTGCTCTGCGCGCGGTGTGTAGCCGCGCGTTATTGGGACGTTGCGTGATTTGGTTCGAACCAGACGAGGGGGAAAGCTCGATGGCGGGAGGCGGAGCGGATGAACTTTTGGTCGGCTGCACGCGTGAAACTGATCACGTTCTCGTGCGGGCGCTGCCTGGGGAATTGGGTTAATCGTGGAATCTCCGCGCATGAAGTTTTGGTGGTTGGCGCGCCGGGAAGCTGACCCGTTGGGGCTCCGCTGAGCCTCTGGGGCTAGGTGATCGCCGCATTTGAGAGCAGGGCGCCCCACGGGCGGTGCGGATGAACTTTTGGTGTTGTGTCGCCGAGTTGATCAGTTATGGGACGTTTTTTGCCGCTGGCACTCTTGTCCGGGGTGAATCAACAGGTCTGGACCGACGAGAATCGCGGCCGCGTGGGGAACGTGCGCGATGGTTTGGAATGGTTGGGATGTCAAAGATCGCACGAGGTGATACGCGGAATTGTGAGTGGAATGCAGGGAATTGAGCGGGAATACCGCGTTTGAGCGCACGCCGGGGGTGGCAAACGATGCACACCGCGGTGTCTCGCACTCGTTTCCCGGACCCTCGAATTGATCACTGAGGGCTCTTCGCCTATCATCTTGGCCCTACCCGAATTGATTGCGGGGTGGAGCAGCCCGGTAGCTCGTCGGGCTCATAACCCGAAGGTCGCTGGTTCAAATCCAGCCCCCGCTATTTCACTCACCTGCGACCCGCCTTTTGGCGGGTCGTTTGGTTTTTGGGGCGGACGACCGCCGCCTGCCGCCGTCTGCTCTGGAAACGCCGCGCCGTTCAGGACCAACAGGCCGGACTTCGTCTTGGGATCGATCACCACCTCGTCGATGTACGAGGACAGCATACGGCGGGCCTTCTCGTCGTTACGGCCCGCTAGTACCTCTGCTAGCAGTTCGATTCTCTCGGTGGCCCACTTGCGGAGGGCGCTTTCGTCGTGTTGCTTGGCCGTGCTTGCCGCGGTACCAATCTGTGTCTGCAAATGCTCGGTGCCCTCCTCCCATGCCGAGTGCGTTCGGGATAACGAAGAAACGTGGAGACTCCGGACGCCCGCGCGTCGACTTCGATTTCAACGCGGGACGCAGATAGCCGTGGTCCAACAGCAGTTCTACCGCGGGACCAATGTGTTCAACACGCTCGATGCGAGTGTTCCGGCAGCGGGCAAATGTGTTGCGGCGAATGATCTAAAAGGCAAATTCACTCTCGATCCCCTTCGATATCTTCTGGGCCAAGCGTCCCTTCAAGGCCTACTTCGAAGACCTCGCCACGCGGCGCACCACCGAACAACTCGGAGCCTAGCTCACCGGTCTGGGCTGGGTGCCCTACGCCCCGGTCCGCCCTTAGCTGTTCATGCTTCTCCGGGCGGTGAACGCCAAGCGGCGTGCGGCGGGGTTGGGCGTCGTGATTCATCTGTGGCTCAACTTGGAGCGACGAATCGTGGCGTCCTTCGGGGAGAAGCTCGCGCTGCAAGTCGTGACACACAAGGCCACACGCGCGGTTCAAGTGACGCCTGACGGTCCCTCGATCAAGCGTGTCGTCGCACTCTCCGACAAATTCATCACTCGCGAAAAAGGGCGTTGCCCGATGTCGGCCTCGCCTCCCACTGAGCAGAGCCGCGGAACTTTTACTGTAATCTTGCGATTACGCCGCGCTCGGCCGAGCCTCGGCCGGGCAGCTCGAAGCAGGTCGCTGATTCCCTGGCGAGTTGGTGGTAGCCTCGTTGGAGGACGGCGAGCACCGCTCTCGCTCTCGCTACGGTCGCACGCTCTCCTGCTTCCCATGAAGCAGCTCGGCGGTCACCTCGCTTCGCGGAAATCTCGCCGCGGCAAGCCGGGACAGCCGATCGTGCCACTGTTGATATCGTCCTTGAGCATGGTCAGGGTCTGCCCGTAGCAGGGACGGCAGGTAGATCGTCCGGAGGGTGTAGTACGCGGCTTCGACATCGGACGATGTACCAAAGCCGCCCGCAGCGCAGTGGGCCGTGTGTTCCAGGAACTGCTCGCAGTGAGTAACCACACCCACGTCGTCCCCGGCCTTTGCCGCGATCTCCATAAGGCGGGCGCGAAACTGGATCAGCACGCGATCCTCGACCCTTGTCTCGCCTTGATTGCGCACGAGCCGCGTCTCGACCTCCAAGGCCTGTGTGAGGCACCTGTCCCGTTCTGGTAGCGCAACAGCCAGAGGCGGAAGTTTGAGTACGTCTGTGAGAATCAAGAGCCGCTTGGAGTTATGAACCGCAGAATCGGGGTCGGCCGCAACAAGCCGTGCGGACGCGGCTTCTGCCTCCATCAACGGTCCGACATCGCGCTGGCCGTCCGGCTGGCGGATATACCTCCCAAACCGCGAGTGAACAAGCGTCTCGAGTGACCGCCAGTTGTCAGGGTCGACCTCCTGCATCCGATTGGAGATGTCCCACGCCCGGTCGGTGTACGCCTGGTCGAATGATGTTTTCACGCCGGTAGCCTCGGCGAATCGCGTTAAGCTCCAATAGAGAGTGTTAAGGGCGGTGAGGTCGTCCGGTCGTGCCCGAACACTCGCCTCGTCAACTTCCAGAGCATGACGGTACGATGCCATCCCCGCGTCTATCTGGCCCAAGCGACGTTGAGCATCACCCAGTTTGGCTAGAGAAGTTGAGTATGCGACGGAAATTTCGGATCCTGCCTGCGAGGGCCCGTACAGACGTTCATATGTCTGCACCGCCTCTGCACACGCCGCCAGTGAAGCATCATCGCGGCCGCGGTCACGGTGGATGTCACTGCGGGCAATCTGGTAGTCGGCGCAGAGTTTGAGTACCCTCGCATCGCCGGGCGATCGCTTCTGCATGCGCAGGAGCTCGGGCTCAATGTCCACGAGCAGCCGCTCTCGCTCATCAAGCGTGCCGATGCGCGGTCCCAGCGGCGACAACAGGCGATTCACCACGATGTCCAGTGCCGTCAGGGCCGAGTTGCGGGTGTGTGCCTCTCGGCGGAGCGATCCGACCTCGCTGCCAACTGCCAACACGATCATCGACATCGCCACGCCGGCGGCAACGACCAGCCGCCTGTTGCGGGCACAGAACTTGGCACTCCGGTACTTCCATGACCAGGGGACCGCCGCGACCGGGCGCTGCTCAAGCACGCGGCGAAGGTCTTCTCCAAAATCCGCGGCGGTCTGGTACCGCCTTGCCGGGTCACGATCGATAGCCCGCCGAAGTACCGCGTGTAGATCCCGCGGGATTCCGTGGTTCTTTCCGGAGATCGGGGCGTTCGGCGCGACCGCCAGTTGTTGGACCGCATCGACCAGGGAAGCGGGCTCGTTCAGGTAAGGGTGGGCTCCGACCAGCAGCTCGAACGCGATGACCCCGAGCGAGTACAGGTCGCTGCGCTCGTCCACCATCCCAGCGTCTCCGGCCAACTGCTCGGGGCTTACATACCGAAGCGTTCCAATCACGCTTCCCGGGAGCGTGATCCGCAGCACCTCGTCAACGCGCAGTGCTTTGTCGATTGCAAGTCCGAAATCAACAATCTTCGGAACGCCCGACGCCGTAACCAGGATGTTCTTTGGTGCCAAGTCGCGATGGAGCACGCCGCGTTGGTGCACGTGCACGACGCCGTCGCAAATCCGGATCAACAACTCAATCCGCTCGGCTAGTCCGAGCGACTTGGCTTCGGCGAACGCATTTAGAGGCACCCCGTCAACATACTCCATCACAAGATAGGGCTGGTTTTCGTGCACCGCAAGCTCGAGAACGCCGGCGACGTTCGGGTGATTCAGACGCGCCAGTGCCTGGGCTTCAAACTGAAATCGGCGGGACTGTGACTCGTCCGCGCCCGCCGGGAGGAGCTTGATCGCGACCAGCCGCCGCGGCGAACTTTGCTCTGCGAGAAATACGGTCCCGAAGCTTCCCCGTCCAACCGGCTTTAAGATTTTGTACCCATGCAGCACCGACGGAAGACATCGGGCAATCAGCGGCTCGAGCAGCGAGCAGCTTGCCCGCTCGACCGGTGCTCCGAGGAACTCCTCCGTCGGGCTGTCGTGTTCCAGCAGCGACCGTACCGCTGCACGTTCTGCATCGCTGAGTACATCCTCGTCCGAGAGTGCCGCAGCCCGTTCGGCGATGGGAAGTTGGCGTAGGCGGTCGAACACGCCCATGATGGACCTGTTCAGCGGCATTCTCACGCATTTCCCCCGGCAAGTTCCCGCGCCAGCCATGCCTTCGCGTAGTTCCAGAGCGTGCGGGTGTTGGCGTACGTCTGCCCGATCGCCGCGGAGGTGGCAATCAGGTCCATGCCGCCCCATAGCCGCATCTCCGCCACCAGGGCAGCCTCGGGGTTGTCCTTGGTAAGCGCGTCGAGCGCATCCTCAAACTCAAGAGCGCTCACCACGCGGGCGTCCTCATCGCTCGGTTCTCGCCCGTACAGAGCGTGTAACGAGACCCGGGCCATGCCGCCACCGCGCTTGTCCGCGGTTTCTTGCCTGGCGATGTCAACGACGATCCGCCGCATGATCTTGGCGAGCACGCCCGAAAGCCTTGCCGCGTCTTGCAAGTCCACTTGTTCTTGATCGAGCAGTCGAATCATGGCCCGTTGCACCAGAGAGCTGGCGTCCACCCACAGTTGGGCCCGATCGCCGTCAAGCACCTGCAACGCAATTTCGCGGGCTCGGTCGTATACGAGGGGCAGTATCCGGTCCATGGCCACAGGGTCGGCTCTGGAAGCATGCAAACAGGCAGCGAGCTCGCTAGGTGGGAGATCAACCACGATGCCATGGTAGCAGATATTCTGCAAAAATTTCATCTTCTCGCGCAATGTCAAGCCCAATCTACGCCAGATATAGGAAGGGCTTCACGGGGTCTCTTTGCCATGCGCGGTCCGAAAGGGGGGCCTCGCTTCGAGCACGTCGCAAGGTCCTAACGGATCTAGACCTCGTTCTTGGCTGCACGAGTGACCGTCGGTGATGTTTCGCTGTGTATTGAGGAGATGTAATCGTGCCCGACTTCCGAATGGCTTTGCTCTGCACGCTCGCAGTTGTATTCGCGGCTGAACCGGGCCGCGCTACCGGCCCGTCGGGCACGCTGTACGTCACGGGCGTTCCAGGAGGAGATGGCCTGGTGCGTCTTGGCCTTCTTCAAGGTTCTAGCCAGACTTGGACTACAACCCTTGATACCAACGACTTCTGCATCGCGGTCGCGGGGGGTGATGTACGAACGATGGGTTATTCTGGCGGAAACTCGGGCTCCCGCTTCTCGCTATCGGGCTTGCCGATCAGCGGCGGACCCTATACCAACGGGGCTAATGGTTCGCGTCTGACCGATGGCACGTCTGACGGCGTGTACAACTACAGCGTCGACGGGGCGACCGGCGATGTGTTACGGTTCGATCGCACTTGGCGGAATCGAATCGCGCTGTTCAACGTGTCGGGCTCCCTGCCGGACCCGGCCGGGATTTCGATGAATCCGGCGGATGGGAGTTTCTGGCTGTCGAGCTCAACGACCGGCCGGGTCGAACACCGCGATGGATCGGGGTCGCTGCTCGGCAGTTTTACCGCCCAGGGTTGGAGTTCCGGGCTGGCATTCGACCCGTTAGATCAGACAGTTTGGGTGGGCTCAAACACCTTCTTGTTGTACCAGTACAGTCAGGCGGGTGACGCTCTAGGCTCTTTGGTAACCAGACTGCGACGGTTGCCTGTCGGCATGGAGTTTGAAACGAGCCAGTTGCCGTCGCCATCGTCAATCAGCATGCTGGTCCTGTGGACCGCTTCGGTTCTTCGGCGTCACCGCGTGCGCGGTGAGGCGATTTGCAGGCGGTCGAACTGCCTTCCCGTCCCCCTCGATCACTCGCGCTCGGCAGTCAAAGGTGCGGCTTCTTGAGAGCGCTCGGAGCACACTGAAAAAAAGAATGAATTGCGCGCAAGTCGAGTCACCGGTTACGCCATTAGTTACGCGGGGCTGCCGGTCCGTGCAATACCCCGCCGAGTGGCGGACGGTGCTAGGAATCGGTTCGCCTCAACGAAGGAGAGAGTGATGTATTCGACATACGTTGTGCTTGCCCGTCGGATCGCCGCCGTCACTGGAATCGCTTGCAGTCTGGCGCTATGGGCGCCCGCCCGGGCCGATGATCGTTATTGGATGTTTCAGTTTAGCCCCTCGGACGAGATCTACTTCAACGGTGCTTTCGCCGGCGGCCAATATTGGCATGGGTTCAGCGTGCCCCGCGCCGGCGACGTGCTCCACTTCAGCGCCGGAGGCACGGCCCCCGGGTTCCCGGCTCGTCCTCCGCTCAATCCACTCGGCCAGAACCCTTCAAGCGTGTTCTTCGGAGACTTCAACTACCAGGGCCGCATTGGCGGAACTCAGTCGCACTGGGACGCAGTGAATGCGACCGTGGCAAGGGTGATCATTCATAACGGCAGTTACGAGTTCAACTTCGGGAGTGGAGTCGGCGGCTGGGCGCCTACTCAGCCGGCGCCGAGTCAGGGCAGCCTGCGCATCACAGACGAGACTCACATCGCCGATCTCGACGGCCAGTCCGCGAGCTTGGCGATCCGCCAAGGAACCTTAACCAGCAATGGCGTTTACATCGCAAAGGCGTTCAATAGCACCGGCACGGTCGATGTTCGGGGGCAACAGGCGCGGTGGAGCGTTGGCGCTTGGTTGGACGTGGGCTCGGCGGGACTCGGTACATTAAATGTTGCGAACGGTGCACACGTCACAGCCGCGGGCGCTCTCAAGGCGGGCGTTTACAACGGCTCGACGGGCCGCGTGAACGTAAGCGGTGGTGGCGTCTTGGCGCCCCGAGAACTCATCCTGGGTGAAGGTACCAACGGCAACTTCTTCTCACACGGGACACTCTCGGTAATCGGTACCGGGTCCTCAGTGGAAGCAACAAACGTCTTCGTGGGAGCGACCGGCAGCGGCGATGCCGATATCCGGAACGGGGCCCATCTGAGTGCTTCCAGCGTGCTGCGGGTCGGCTCCCTTGCGCAAGGAGGTTCCGAGTTGCTCGTGAGTGGGGCTTCGGCCAGTGCGCAAAGTTTCTGGGTCGGAACGATCGGGCAAGGACAGAACAACGCATGCACCATCGGCGGCGACTACTCAAGTCTTCTTTCTGTGGCCGACGAGATCATCGTGGGCAGTCAACAGGCGGGTGGACGGCTGAACATCGGGTTTGGCGGACTCGTGAGCAGCGCACGCGGGTACGTGGGAATCGAGTCATCGCCTAATGGAGGTGTGTCGATTACCGACAACGGTGCATGGAACGTGGCCGGTGAGCTGAGGGTCGGACGCAACCACGGGTCCGGAAGCGTCACCGTGAACCACGGGACCGTCACGGCGGGTGGGTTCATGCCGATTGGAGAAGGCGGTGGCGCGGGCACTGTCTTAGTCACAAATGGCGGCTCACTCCATGCGAACGACCTTGCTGTTGCGGACGCTGGAGTCGGGACATCGGGGTCTCTTACCGTTTCCGGGACGGGGACGACGGTTGCTTCAGATTTCACCGTCACGGTCGGTGCTGGACCGGGTGGCGCCGATCCGAGCCACGGAATGGTTTCCGTATCGGATCACGCCGCGCTCTCCGCGGCCAACGCGATCAATGTCGGTTTTACCAGCCGGGGATCAATGTCTGTAACGGGGGGCGGTTCGGTGCAAAGCGCATTTGGACGCGTTGGCCGAATCTCCGGCAGCGAAGGCACGGTCTCGGTGAGCGGGACGGGCTCGCGGTGGGACACTGCGTCCACCATGTTCGTCGGCGGTCATACTGCCACGGGTGAAGGGGGCTCGGGACTACTTCAAGCTCGAGCCCAGGGTCTCATCACGGTCGGCACAACCCTTGAGTCCTGGAGCCAAGGTGTGGTCGACGCGCGTTCTGGGGGACGAATTCTGGTTGGCCCCGGCAACGAGAACCTCGTGCTGCCGGGGACGCTCCGGATCGTTCCAGGAGGGACTCTTGCCGGCAACGGTCACATCCTTGGCCGTGTTGTGAACGCGGGAGGCATCATCAGTCCGGGGCACTCGGCGGGGACCCTGGTCATCGAAGACGAACTCATTAACGAGGCCGGATCCGTCATGGCGATGGAGATCGGCGGAACCGTCGCTGGGGCATACGACCAAATCAATCTGCTGACCGCGACGAATCTCACGCTCGATGGTTTGCTCCGCCTGACGTTCGTGGACAACTTTGCTCCTCGCGCTGGGGACGTGTTCAATCTGTTGCTGACGGGCGATGCGACCGTGGTTCATGGAGCGTTCGCGTCCGTGGACGTCCAGAACCTGCTTCCCGGTTGGAGCTACTCTGTTGAGCTCAATGAATCGTCGAACATACTTCAGGTCCATTCACTGAACGACGGAACCTTTATCCCCGCACCCTCCGCTGTCGGCATAGTGGCATTGATTGGGCTTCTCCGGATTCGCCGGCGTCGCCAAGTGGCCCACGTCCGAACTGTGGGACGCTGATCGAGGAGCCCATCTAGACAGATTGTGTCAGTGTCAGGAGCGCACAGAATGCACACAATGCACAGAAATGCCGCGGAAAGCACCGGGACCGGGTGATTGTGTGATCGTTTGCAGTGGGAAAAAGGAGCGCACCGCTTTCCACTCGCATCCAGATCTTTCATGTGTTCTGGGAGTATTTGCGCATCTGTCGCACCGCGACCTGGCACACATCAAGCGACTCCCCCACTACTGGTTCGGCGTGCGTGCTGTCTATCGCTCCCGCGCTGAAGGTCTGCCGCACATTTCTGCGACTGCCTCCCAGCCGTCTGCGTCAACCCGCTTGGGCCCCCACCGAAACCGCACCAAACGGCGGCAATGCGGTCGTAGGCGAGTACCAACGCGTGCCCCGCTATTTGATAACCCCCGGGTCGCAAGACTCGGGGGTTGTCGTTCGTCGAGGACGTGCAGCAGGCGGTCGAACGCGCGGTGATGTCAGCACGGATGATCGGGTGGGATGCGTGTTGTGCCTTTGCGCCGGTACCTTGGTCACTTGGGCCGCGAGTCGGTGCCTTTTCCAGCGATCATCGCTTCGAGGCGGGCGAGGCGTTCGGTGAGGTCGCGGATCTGTGCGTCCTTTTCAGCCCGCAGCGAAGAGATCTCCGCGTCCTTCTCCTGGCGCAGGTCGCGGAGCGATTCGACCATGAGCGCCGTGGTGGCGCGTTCGGTCACACAGCGGTAGCCCGCGTCGTTGCGGCTGACCCAGTCGGGGAACACGCGTTCGACCTCGTCGGCCATGAGGCCGAGTTGACGCCCCGGCAGGCCCTTGCCGCTGGCCACGGCGTCGGCGTTGTATTCGAATGAGTAGCCGTGCAACGAGAGCAATGTGTCGAGCGTGCCGGACATGGGACGGATGTCGTGCTTGAGGCGGGGGTCGCTGAACGCGGCCCACGACCCGCCGCCGGGCTTGCTCGCGTCCCCGTTGACGGTCAGCCGTTGATCCGGGCCGGCCGTGCCGATGCCCACGCGTCCGTTCGTATCGATCAGAAGTCTGCTGGCTTCCAGAGTGCGATCGAGGATCTGGAAGCTCGCGGCGAGTTGGCCGCCGGCCATCCCGTTGGAGCTTTGAAGCGTCCACAGGTGCGCGTTGGGGGTATCGCTGATGATGCCGATCTCGGTGTCAGAAAAGCCTCGCACCTCGAGCTTGCGAGTGGGCGAGGCCGTTCCAATGCCGACGCCGCCGGCGACGCTGACGTTGGCGGTGAAGTTCGCATTGCCCGCGACGGTCAGCCGATTCGACGGGCTGCTGGTGCCGATGCCGACCTTGCCGGAAAAGTCGGCGTCGCCCGCGACGGACAGCAGCGTCAGCGGGTTTGACGTGCTTGTCGTGCCGATGGCGACAGGGCCTGAGAAGTCGGCCGTCCCCGCGACGGACAGCCAATTCGCCGGGCTGCTGGTGCCGATGCCAACTCGCCCGATGGTGTCGATCAGAACGCGGCTCAACCCCACGGTGCGGTCGATGATCTGAAAGCTGGACGCAACCTGTCCACCGAGTGCCCCACTGCTGCTCTGAAGCGTCCAGCGCCGACCGTTGGGGGAGCTGCTCTCAAGGCCGATCTCGCAATCACCGCCGCTTCGCGCATGCAGCAGGCTCAGGGGCGACGCCGTCCCGATGCCGACGTTTCCACCCGTGTACGAGATCGTGCTGCCGCTGCTCGCCCACGGCGCGGCAGAGAACAAGGCGGATGGCGCCGGGGTGATCTTCTGGCGTGGCGAAAGGGTCACGCCGTTCACCGTTGTCTCAAGCCAGCGTGTATTGGGGCCCATTGTCCCGGTGCCAAAGTCCAGAGTCGCTGTGAACAGCCCATTTGTCACGCTGATCGGAGCAGGGTGCCCGCCCAAGCCGTCAAACGACAGGGACGGACCAACCTGGCCCCCACCGGTGGCTGAATCCCATAGCGTGAAGACCATTGGGAATTCCCCATTGACGGGCACGCCGGTCTCGTCGAGGCGTCCCTGGTACGTGAACCCCGTGCCGAGCGGAGTCTGAGCTCGGGCGGTCATCGGCATCATGCCGGTCAAGATCATGAGGAAGGCGATCGGAATGCGGTGTCGCATGAACGTGTCTCCGGGACGGGGGAGGGGGAGCCGGCGAGTCGGGGGCGTCAAGAACAGAGTCGAGGTTTCCAAGCAGAGTACCGACATCTGCCCTCCAGGAAAAGCCCTTTTTGCCATGGAGACAGAAAATCTCAAGTCCTAGCGAGTCCAATATCTGCGGCACTGTTCACGGATCGCCAGTTTGCGGCGGCGGCCGAAGACTCCCGAGTGCCTCAAGCCGTGCCTGAGCTTCCAGAGGTCCCGCACACTCGGCGGCACCCCGTCCCGCCGCTGTTTCGAGGACGATCGCACGCAGTCTCCGGGTATGTGCCTCAGCCACGTTCATCCGGACAACGCGGCCACACTGTGACGTTGCCGCCAGTTGACGAAGTGCGTCCATGGGCCAGAAGGGCAACCGAGGTCCTCAGTTGACCCTACGGCAGACCCGAGACCACCATGCTGTCTCTTGGCGTGTGAATCGGAGTTCGCCAGATTACCCCAAGTTCACTACTTTGATTACCCCCGGGTCGCGAGACTAGGGGGTTCTCGTTTTTGTGCTCTTTCCGCGATGTGCAATGAAGTTCAGGCCGGCTATTTGCTGCCAACTTGCCCGACGGGAGCGGGCGATGAGTACATGCCCCGGCTCGCGGGCTTGCCGAAGGCCTCAGGGTGGAGGTACTTGCCCTTCTCCGGGCCCACCTTGTCGACGCTGTTGGGAATCCGGTTCTTCTCAGCCCAGGCATCCTTGCGGATGCCGGTGACCTGCCACGACACCTTCAGGTTCCCGCGGCTGGAGCGGAGCGTGAACTGGTTGTCCTTGACCTCGCGGACGACCTTGGCCCACAGAAAAACCTCCATTTCGTCGGACTCATCGATCACGGTGAGCTGATACCGGAAGTCGCGGTTGAGGGCCTCGAAGTAATCCGGCATCGTGATTGTGGCGTACCCGTCGGCGTCGGTGGTCACGTTGCCGTTGTAGATGTTCATCATGTCGGGCGATTCGACGAATGAGTGGTAGAGGTACTTGTTCTCGGGGTCGAGCGGGTGGTCGATCTTGAACGAGCCGCCACCTTTGGAGAGCGAGCCGATGACCGAGACGCTGCCGTTGGTGTTGACGGTGAGCGACGGGGAGCCGTTGTTGACGAAGAGGCTGAAGGGGTGGTTGGTGAAGGTGCCGATCCAGCCGCCGTTGGTGCTGCCGCCGACGTAGGTGGAGATGCTGATCGTGCCGTCGGTGTGGGCGAGACCGTACGGGAAGGCGCCGGACACGGCGACGATGGAGGCTGACGGGCTGGTCAGATCGCTCGAGCTGCCGGCGACGAGGCGGCCCGCGAAGGTCGTCGTGCCGGTTGAGGTGAAGGCGTTGGCGGCGTCCTTGAGCGGGATGTTCGAGGAGAGACGGAGATCGCTGATTGTGCCCGAGGTGATGTTGGAGGCGTTCAAGTTCGTCAGGCCTCCGCCCGAGCCGGCAAAGGATGCGGCACTTAGGCCCGCGGCGAACGAGCTGTCCCCGGTCACGCTGATTCCGCCGGTCGCCGGCGGTGTCGCTCCGCCGATGCCGACCCCCGCCCCGAACGAGCTCGCCCCGGCCACGCTGATACCGCCTGTCGCCGGAGGTGGCGCCGCTCCGCCGATGCTGACCCCCGCGACGAACGAACTGTTCCCCGCCACGCTGATGCCGCCTGTCGCCGGTGGCGGCGTCGCTCCGCCGATGCTGAGGCCCACCGTTGAACCAAGCGACGGTGGAGAGAGGTGGCTCCGTAGAGCGAGGGCGTGATCGAATCCCGCCGCCAGAGCGGTGTAGGTCACCCCAGGGGGCAGAGCGGGGACGTTCGTCTCGCCGTAGGCGTTCCGGCCCCAGGCGGCCACCGTCCCATCGCTCCGCAGTGCGAGGCTGTAATACGCACCCCCTGCCACGGCGGTGTAGGTCACACCGGGGGGCAACGCGGGGACGTTCGTCGCGCCGAAGTCGCTCCGGCCCCAGGCAACAACCGTGCCGTCGCTCCGCAGTGCGAGGCTGTGATCTACACGCGCCGCGACGGCGGTGTACGTCACACCCGGGGGCAAAGCGGGGACGTCCAGCTGGCCATACGAGTTATCTCCCCACGCGACCACCGTGCCGTCGCTCCGCAGCGCGAGGCTGTCACCGAAACCCGCCGCCACGGCGGTGTAGGTCACACCGGGGGGCAACGCGGGAACGTTTGTCTGGCCACTGGAGTTGAGGCCCCACGCCGCCACCATCCCGTCGCTCCGCACCGCGAGGCTGTGATACCCACCCCCTGCCACGGCGGTGTAGGTCACCCCGGGGGGCAGCGCGGGGATTTCGGTCTGGCCCAGGCCGTTGTTGCCCCACCCGACCACCGTGCCATCGCTCCGCAGTGCGAGGGAGTGGTAGTAACCTGCCGCGACGGCGGTGTACGTCACACCGGGGGGCAACGCTGGGACGTTCGTCGCGCCGAGGTCGCTCCGGCCCCAGGCAACAACCGTGCCGTCACTCCGCAGCGCAACGCTGAGATGGGAACCTCCCGCTAGGGCGGTGTACCTCACACCGGGGGGCAAGGCGGGGACGTTCGTCGCGCCATAGAGGTTAAAGCCCCACGCGATGGCCTCCCCGGGGATTGGTGCCGGCGTTAGAAAGCTCAGTCTCGAGAGCACATCTTGGACGCTCGGGTCGAGTTTGCCCAGCGTGACCGCACCGGGATTGATCGTTGGACTCGGATAGAAGCCGCTCAAGTCGCCACCCGCGACCCAGTTTGAGGGCATGCGTGCGGCATCGAGCACGCCGGAGGAGATGTTCGTGGCGCTCAGGTTGGTGATGGCCGCGCCGTTGCCGGTGAAGATGTTCGCGGGGTTGCTGAGTGTGAGCGGGCCGGTGTACGCGCCGCTCAGCCGAGCCGAGGGGAGCGTGCCGGTGAGGTTGGCGGCGTTCTGGTAGAAGCTGGGCGACTGGCCGTTGAGGCTCGCGGCGTTGTTCGCGGTGACGGCGGTCGTTGCCGTGCCGGCGCTCTGGGCAAAGGTCGCGTTCGGCGCCGCCGTCAGTTCCTGCCGGGGAGTAAGAATCGTGAAGCCGGTGGCGTTCGAACAGTCCAGCCCTGTGTCTTGGCGAACTTCGATTTCCAGGTATCGCTGCTGCCCGGCGAATGCCGCGGCGCCGAAGTCGAGTGACGCCGCGAAGCGGCCATTGGCCACCGCTAGGTTGTCGGTGCAGAGCGTGCTGGCGATCTGCACGCCGCCGGTCGCCGCGGCGTACAGCCGGAAGCGAAGGTCGAACGTACCCGTGGCGGGCGTGCCGCCACTGGCGAGTTCGCCCTGGTAGGTGAAGGCGGTGGCCAGCGGTGTCTGGGCGCTGGCAGCGACCGGCGCGAACACAGCAAACATAGAAAAGAGCACGAGAGTGACTCGACGCATGATACCTCATCTAGTCTGCGGGACAACGCTGGCCCTTGGGAAGAAGCGGGCGGAATAGATCACACCCGAGTAAGAGCATTCCACGATAAAGGATAATATAGAATGAGGGCGGTTCGTGCAAGCGTTTCTTGGCCACGCTGGCGCGAAGCCCCACCTTCCCTTCTTCGTCGGCATCCGATAAGTCCGTGCGCGGCGCCACAGGCCCGAATCCCGGATGGGGCTTGAAACAGGCCAAGCGCGGGCCCGAACGCCGCGGGCACCGGCCCGCGACGCGAGTCGTCAGGTGGGTTCCGATCATCGAGAGGGCGTCGTTCGCGCCTTGTGAGTGCTCAAACTCACCCGCGTCCCTCCTCGTGCTCATCCGTTTTGTCTGGAAGAGCGGTGCGCCCGCACTGTTTAAATTATTCCCGGGCCGCAACGCCCGGGGTTGTTCCTTGCGATCCGGGTCGATGTGTCGAGCGGGCGGTGCATGCGTGCTTGCATTGCGCGGCGGGAGCGTGCACGCACCATATTGAGCAATCGCGGCGTGGGTGTGATACAGCGCCGTACGCGGGATGTGGACGCGGTGAGCCTGCGCCTGTCCGCGTGCTTACTTCCCTGACATCTTCTTGCGCAAGTCGTCAAACCAGTTCAGCACCACGCTGGCGGAGGTCGGCGGTTCCTCCTCGGTGCCGACGACCACCGCGACGACGCGCCCGTCATCCAGGATCGCGCGAGCTGTCTCGAAGACGCGCCGATCGCTGGCATCGCCGGTGAGCTTCACGCCGCTGAGCGTGGGGCGAGGCGTGAATGCCAGCGAGCCCGTGAAGGCTCGCCCCTTGTCGTCCAGGTACGAGAGCACGAACGGCGCGCCGGGCGCCGTGGCTTTGAAGCGGATGCGGTAGGACGGGGACGCCGACAACTGTGTCCCATCGCTCTGGAGCGGGCCGCTTCCGGGTGCCGGCATTGGGGCGACAAAGACCCCCGGGCGTTCGCCGCCCATGCGGCCCCACGCAAGCCATTTTCCGTCGGGGGAGACATCAACGGCCACCGAGCCGTCGAGATCGGGGAGAACGACCTCGCCCTTCGCCGGGCCGGAAGCATGTGTCTCGAATCGCTTCACATGAACACGGAACCCAGAGTTGACCGGGGTGAAGAGGGAGGTTCCGTCCGGACCGAAAGACGACTGGAAAAGCCCGGTAAGTTCGCCCGGGGTGAGCAGTGCGATCGGCGCGAGCGGCCTGCCGCCTGACAGGTCGCGAAGGTACAGACCGTTGTCCGCCTCCGACACTCCGACCCTCTGCACCACGAGCCCTGTACCGTCCGGCGTGAACGCATTTGGGTCACAGTCGACGTTCGGAATGGCGACCGCTCGGTCGAATCCGGAACGGTCAGGCCGCGAGACCCACACCTCATTGATCCCGGAGCCGTTCGTCACGGTGGTCGCGACACGCGTGCCATCAGGGCTGACGATGGGCAGGCTCTGAAAGGCGCGCTCGTCCGGGGCCCATGGCGTCATTTTGCCTGCCTCATCAAAGACCATGGTCCGGCGCTTGTTGCCCTGCATCCCGCCGGGCACATGCACCAGCGTGCCGGTCTCCGACACGTCGAACACCGCATACGACCATGAGAATCGGGTGCGAAGTCCGCTTGCGACGACCTCGGGAGAGCCGACGAGTTTGACGCTCTTCGCAATCTCGCAGCGGACCGCGAGCAGCGATTCTCCTCGAGAGAACAGCAGATAGCCGGTCGGCACATACCGCGGATTCCATCCGTCGGCAACAAGCGCACGCACGGTTCCGGTCGCGGGGTCGATGTGGATGATGCCCTGCGAATAGCCAAGGTCGCCGTAGCAAGCCGCCTCCGCCAGAAGCCCCGCCCCACCGGGCAGTTCCACCAAGCCACTGAGGTTCGGCGACTTGCCTGGGAGGGTGAGCGGCTGAGGCGTTCCGACGCGCCCGGTCGCCGCTTCGACGCGCAGGATCGTGGGAGGCGACTCCTGTCCCAGAACAATTTCGCCATCGGCTGACCACGCGACGGACACGTAGGTCAGTTCGGTCGGCAGATCGGCGATCGTGAGCGGCGGGGCGTCGCCCGACACCGCCACGCGGACGAGTTTTTTTCTCGCCGTATCGGCCGCGGCATTCACCACAAGCGCGATCGACTGACCGTCAGGCGCAAACGCCCATGGATCCCGCAGGCTCGAGAGCGGCAGGGCCTTGAACGCATAAGAATCGATCGCCCGCACGTACGCCGCGACCGACTGGGTTGTATCGCCCTTGCCTTCCGCGCCTTCCTGCCGGCGCAGAAGCCCCGAAAACGCCAGAGACTTTCCGTCTCGTGAAATGGCGACGGATCGCGGCGAGAATCCCCGGGGAAGGTCGACCGAGACGCGCTCGACGCCAGGCGCGGAGCTGAGGCGGCCGCGCGGTGTACCGGCCAGCCACACGGCACTGGCGAGCAGAACGCCTGCGGCCAGCGCTGCGCCAAGCGGCAACAGGCGGCGAATGTTGTACCAGTGCACGCCTGCGCCGCCCGGCTCGTTGCGGCCGAAGGCGGGGTCCGCAAGAGCGTGCTCGATCTCGAGGCGTGCATCGCCGATGTCGTGCAGACGGTTCTTCTTGTCTTTCGCGAGGCACTTCGTCAACAGGTCGCGCACGCGGCTGGGCGTGGTCGGCGGGAGGAGATTGAGATCCGTCTCCTTGTGCAGCGTGGCCCCGATCGCGTCAGCAACGGTCTCGCCGCGGAAGGGCATGATGCCGGTGAGCATCTCGTAGAGCACGCAACCGAAGGAGAAGATGTCGGAGCGTTTGTCTACCGGCTTGCCCCTGGCCTGTTCGGGGCTCATGTATCCCGCGGTGCCCATGATGACGCCGGGGATGGTCGGGCTGTGCGCGAACCGCGCGGGCGAAGTCATCGTCGGCGAGTCCGGCTGGTTCGGGGCCGTGGACGTGGACGGCGCGCCGTCGGCGGTGCGGGCGAGGCCGAAGTCGAGCACCTTGACCACGCCGTCGGGAGTCACCATCACGTTGCCGGGCTTGAGGTCGCGATGGATGACGCCCTTCTCGTGGGCCACCTCGAGAGCCTCGGCGATCTGCCTGGCCAGCGGTAGCGCCTCATCGACGGGGATCGGGCCTTTGGCGAGCCGGTCAGCGAGGGTTTCGCCTTCGACGAATTCCAGGATGAGGTACTGAAGCCCGTTTGCCTCTTCCAGTCCGTAGATCGCGCCGATGCCCGGATGGTTGAGCGACGCGAGCACCTTGGCCTCGCGTTGGAAGCGGGCCAGCCGGTCCGGGTCCTGGGCCAGATGCGCCGGCAGGGCCTTGATCGCCACCTGACGATCGAGGCGCGTGTCGCGGGCGAGATAGACCTCCCCCATGCCGCCGCGGCCGAGCTCTCGTTCGATCTTGAATGGGCCGATGGCGGCGGGGTGCATGGAGCGGGGAGTGTATCGGGGCAGTCCAGCGGGTCGGTGTCCGGCGTCTGACCTCCCCGGGGGGCAGCATCGGGGCGGCCTGTCGCTGGGAATCAGGGACGAGCGTCGCCACGCCACACGTCGTCGCTTATTTCACTCATCTGCGACCAAACTTCGGGCGGGTGGTTTCGCATTGGGGGCAGACCATCGCCGCCGGTCCACATCGGCTCGGTGATCGCCGCGGCGTTAAGGACCAATCGGAAGATCCTTGTCTCGGGGGCGATTACCAATCCCCTCAACACGAGGAGCGCACGCGTCGCACCGCCGGGACAGTGGTCAGCACGCGTGCACGTCGCGTTCGGCTTCGCTCGGACCCGCGGGTCCAAGGGAGAGCAGAGACTGCGATCCCGCGGTGCACTCTCATTGAGAGTGGTTCAGACAATTCAGGCACGTCACCGACTCGTGCTCACGCCATCGACTACGCCTCCGCGCAGCAATACTCGGGGGCTTTTCGCCGCGAAATCGACTCGATCTTGGCGAAACTCACGGGCCGGATCGCTGTTCGAGGCGCGAGACTGCGACATCGAGAGATGCCGATGGTCATTTCAGCACGAGCGTCACGGTTTCACGCTGCACGGTTCGCGGAGTTTCGGGCGTCATTCGCCGAGAGACGATCGCGAAGTTGTTCTTCTGGAGCACGCGGATCGACGGTTCGTTGCGGGCCGCGGCGGTTGCGATGATCGGGCGCCGCTTGAACTCGGTGAGCATCAGGGCGACCGCGCGAGTAGCGATCCCGCGTCCCCAGTGCTCGCGTGCGATCCAGTAGCCGATGGAATCCATCCCGTCGTGCGGCGAGATGTTGACCGCGCCGACGAGCGTGCCGTCGGCCAGAATCACCCGCGGCGTGACGCCCGTCACGGCGCCTTCAGGATCCGAAAGAATCTCGGCCCAGCGGGCCTGGAATGTGGGCCAGTCGCGAGGCTTGGTGCCGGCGAGTTCGTTCGAAGCTTCGTCGCATTCGAAGGCATAGAGCGTGCATACGTCGTCCGCGGTCGTCAGGCGGAGCGTGATCGTGGTGGGCGATTTTGCGGACATCTGAGGATGGTAGAATCCGCACCACGGCGACTCGATATGCCGTTGGCAACCAGAGGCCAAGGCAGTGCGCCCGATCTGCCGCCAATCCCCGTCTGTTTCCGGGCAGAAGGCACGATCAATCTGGCGGCTTGACGCCGAAGTACTCGCGGCTGATTTCGGCCGCGAGCCGGCCAGCGGACGCGGCCGGGCTGTTGGAAATGACCGCGATCGACAGCTTCTCCTTCGTGAAGTACACGAGAATGGAGTTGAAGCCTGGGATTCCGCCTTCGTGCATTAGGTTGGGGTGACCGTCCACGTCGCTCATAAAGAAGCCGAAGCCATAGGGCGCCGTGTGTCCATCGGACAGCCGGGTTGGCGTCGTCATCTGTTTGTAAGAATCCGGGGAGACGACCTCGCCCTTCATGAGGTCGAGTTGCCACTGAACCAGATCGCCCGCGGTGGAGAGAAGTCCGCCGGCAGAGTAGGGGATGGTCATGCTCAGGTACGAGGCGTTGGCGGGTGCGCCATTGATCACACCGTATCCGCGGGCGCGGCCGGGAATCACATCGGAAGCAGTGTCGTAGCGTGTGTGCGCGAGGTTGAGGGGCGTGAAGAACTCGTCCAGCATGTGCTTCGCATAAGGGGCGCCCGAGACCTTCTCGATGATCATGCCGAGGAGGTGGTAGTTGGTATTGCTGTACTCCCACTTTGTTCCGGGCTCGAAATCAAGCGGGAGGTTGCGCACGGGGTCCAGAACCTCTTCGGGCCTGAGGTCGCGGGCCGTACCGGTCTCGAAGAAGCCGGGAATATCGGTGTAGTTCCTGATACCTGATGTGTGGTTCAACAGGTGCCGGATGGTCACGGTCTTGCCGTGCGTTGGGTAATCGATGTACTTGGTGAAATCGTCGTCCAGTGCGAGTTTGCCGCGTTCAGCGAGCCGCATGATGGCCGCGGCGGTGAACTGCTTGGTCACCGAGGCGATGCGAAAGACGCTCTCTTCGGTGGCCGAGACCCCCAGTTCGAGATCGGCCATGCCGTATCCCTTGCGGAGAATGATCCTGTCGCCTCTGGCGACGGCGACTGAGAGGCCAGCGGCTCCGGGGCGTGCCAGGGTCTTTGCGGCCAGGGCATCGACCTTTGCGATCAGCGCATCGTCGGTCGGGGCCTGGGCCGCGGCGATGCCGGAAGGCAAGTGGGCGATACTCAAAGCCAGAAGAACGATGAGGAAGGAAAGGGTGCGCCGCACGTTGAGCTCCGACACGGTTGGATTGCGGGAATGCCTGGAATGACATGTCGTTCGACATTCAAGCTTGAGCGTTCGTCCAATTCCGGAGCAATGACCGTCGATTTAAGTCGCGGATCAGATGGATCCATCCAATCCAAGGCATCGCACGATCAGGTCCCCTGCACCGAAAGCTCTCGAAGGCCTGTCGGGGACTGTTGCGGGTCGCCAGAGCACCGCCGCAACTGGATCGGCCCCGGCCCTCGAGTCGGGGATGAGTTTGCGGTTCAAAGCGCGAAGCTCAAAGTGTGCTGACACCTGAACATCGGCGCTGACATTGGCGGGTTCGGCCATGCCGCCGCCCGCCTCTGGTACCCCTGGGCGGCATCACACGCCGCCACCGGGGTGTCTCGCCAAGGCTGGCCCGTGAGCAGCAATCAATGTCCCCGGCGCCGATTGCGCAGGACCGGGGAGCCGCCGCGCATGTTGGCGGTTATCCGTGGTACTTCTGCAGCGACGGGCGCAAGGGCCAGCGACTCGGCAGGAGTTTGCCCGCTGGTTCGGCGAAGCGGCACCGGAGAGTTCCCAATCGCTCCATCGTGATCTGGATGTCGGCGCCCGGATCGACGAAATCGTCGTGGTCGCAGCCGGTGCAGTCTGGGATGGTGCCAAAGCCCATGACCGAACCGGGCTTGAGGGGAGCGATGAATCCCAGCCAGGCGAAGATCTGCTCTGCTTTGTGGCTGATCTCGGACGTCGACCCCTGGTACTTGACCTGACCGTTCACGACTACGGTCACCTTGAGGTTGTAAGCGTCCCCGACTTCGTCGGGCGTCACCAGGTACGGGCCGAGCTGATTCCCCTTGGCCATGTCCTTGGTGAGGCAGAATCCGCCGACGAACTCTGTGGCCTGCACGTCGCGGGCGGACACGTCGTTGAAGATACAGAATCCCGCCACGGGCTGCGTCGGGTTTCCGTACACGACGGCCAGTTCGGGCTCGACGTCCAGGCGCGACGTGTAAGCCGGCCAGGGCACGGTCTCGCCGTCGCCGACGATGGAGTTCATGTTGGACTTGTAGTATGACAGCGGCTCGGGCAGGCCTGCTGCGGGTTTGGGCTTCGACGTCAGGACGGCCTTGGCGAACGCCTGCAGCAGCGGCGAGGTCTGCGGGTTGTCCTTCTCGTACTTCATGACGACATCGACGGAGTTTTTCAGGTGCCGCGGCGTCAGGCCGAAGTCGTACAGCGCGGCGACTTCCACCGGCTCGAGCAGGCGGACGGTGTTGAGCGGGAAGCGTTCGGCGTTCGCGAGTTCTCCGAAGTGCGCTTCGGCCCAAGCGAGCAGTTCCCTGGCCGCGTGCTCGCTGCCGGGAAGGTTGGCGAGGTACGAACGACTGTCGGCCAGGATGGGGGAGGGCTTACCGGCCTTGGATTGCAGCACGGTGAACGGGACGGCGTGATCGCGGACGACCATACCGAAACACGGAATCCGCGAGTCGGCGGTGGTGAAACGGATGAGTTTCATGGTTGGCTTCCTTGTCGTGTAGGTTGAATTAGAACTCGACTTCGACGCCCTTTGCCTTGGCCACCTCGTAGATCGCGTCGAACGTGGCCGCGGTGTCCCAGGGGGCATCGGGGGCTTCGCCGCGGAACTCGCGGTACGCCCGCTCGACGTTCATGTACAGGCGTGCAGGCGCACGCCATTCGCCGTACGGACCGAACTCGATCCGTTTGGCGGCCTCCAGCGAAGGCATCCCCGCATCGAAGCACTTCTTCGATTCGTCTCGGACGTACTGGAGGTACGCCTTCATTTCTGTCACGCCCTCGACCCCGCAGAGCGGGCCGTGGCCGGGGACGATGGCCCTGGGCTTGAGCTCGGCGATCAGATCGAGGCACTGGAACCACTTGGCGTACGACCCCGTCCAGCCCATCGGCGTGCATTGACGGAAGAGAACGTCGCCGGCGAACACCACGCCCTCCGTTGGCACGTGGATGATCGTGTCTCCGACCTGATGGCAGGGACCGACGTAGATCAGGTGGACCTCGGTGCCGTCGAGGTTCAGTTCGTAACGCGCGTCGAAGAGGGTGGTCGGCGGGACGAGCTTGATCCCGTCAAAGTTGTAGTCTTCCATCAACTGCTTCCCCGCGGCCAGGATGCCGGGGTGGAGCGCCTTGAGCAACAGGCGTGTGAGCAGGCGCCCGACGCCGTGCAGCAGCTTCATGCTCTCGTGCGGATCGGCGACGAGCTTCATGCGCTCGGGCACGGATCGGTGGCCGATGATTTCCGCTTCGGTGAAGAGTTGATTGCCCCAGACGTGGTCCGCATCCTCGTGCGTGTTGACGACGCGCTTGGGCATCGCCGGCCATACCTTGCTGAACATTTCGATCATCTGCCGGGCGTGCGGCAGGTCCGACTGCGTGTCGATCACCACACCGCCCGCCAGGTTGATGAGGCCGGAGTTGGCGTCGCACACGCGGTTCTTTTCGTTCAGGACCGCGTAGCAACTATTGCTGACTTGTTTCATTTCCATGGCACGGTCTCCCGAGCGTCTCGGCCTTGCGAGCCGAGTTCGAACGGAGAGTCCGACAAGGCTGCGGTGAGTCGCACCAACGCGTGGGCGGCCGTGATTCGCGGACGGGCTTCTCTGCTCCCCACCCCGGCACCACGGGCCGCTAGTGCTCCTCCGAGAGTCGCTTCATGCCTTCGATCAGCGAGTTCCAGCCGAAGGTGAAGTTCAAGCGGAACTCGTCCCCCCTGAAGTCACCCGGGTCGTTGTCGTTGATGGTGCTGAAGTAACCCAGGGTGATCAGCAGATTGTCTGTCACCTGATACCCGAGGGTGAAGCCGACGCCGATGTTGTTCAGGCTGCTGCCGGACGCCCCGCCGATTTCTGATTTGGCGCCGGAAAACCACGCGGCGTCGATGGATCCCCAGAACGACTTGGTGAAATCGCGGGTCACGTGCCCCTCGATCTGGAACAGAGGGTCGGTTGAGAGCGACTGGCCCAAGTAGTCGTCGTTTTCGCCGAAGAGCCAGACCGCGGGGAGCAGCTCGATCGTCGTCCGCTCGCCGGGAACCCATGGTCCCAGCGTCACCATCATGGGAATTCCGAAGCGTCCGTACCATCGGTTCTGGCCGATGTTGAGAATGTTCTCGCTGTCGTACTCGCCGACCGGCAGTGCCAAGCTGCCCATCAGATCCAGCGTGAACCTGGGCTCGTACCGCTGGAGCGCTTCGAGATCGTTCATGGCGGGCGCCCCGCACACGTTCACGTCGAGTTGCAACGTCACGTCGCCGAAGCCTGTGGCCGAGTCCTGCTGGTCCAACGGCAGGCCCGAGACTTCGCCCTTGAGATTCCCCACCGGGAGCAGCACGGACGCCATGCCAGAGCGCCCGAAGAAGTCCAGTGTCCTGGTGTATCCCAGCATCGCCACGTTCGCCTCGAAACTAGAGTCCGGGGGTTGAACGTGCGCGGGGTCCAGCGGGTTGGAGTTGCCGGTCATGTGCATCGGCATCAGGGTGACTGCGTTCGAATTCGTCAGCGTCTTCCAGTACATCCGCGGCCCATCGCCCTGGGCCAGCGATGCGCGCGTCGCTGCGCATACGGACAGGAGAATGCAGGAGGCGGACCAGAGGCGTAGATTCATCGTTCGCTTCCTTTGCTCTTCGGCGCTGACTCGCGCGGGGGGACAAACGGGGTCTTGAACTTCACGGGTGGATACCCCTCATCCACCGGGATTCGCATCGGGAGTTGGTCTTCAAGGCTCTCGAACGGCGTACGGCTGGGAAGAATGACGTTGTTGGTCTTCACGTACTCGTCCCAATGGGCGAGCAGTTCGTTGAAAATCTGCGGGTTTGCCGAGGACACGTCTTCGCGTTCCCCCGGGTCCTTCGCAAGGTTGTAGAGTTCCCAGCTTGCGTTGCCCATGGGCTTGGGTTGCCAGAGGAGTTTCCAGTCGCCCCGGCGAATCGCCCGGCTTCCCCACATCTCCCAACCGATCCAGTCATTTTCGCCCCGGGCTGAGTTCGTGCGACCGGCGAGCATCGGCGCCCACGACTTGCCCTGCATCCGCGCCACCTCGCGCCCGTCGTACGTGGCGGGGTGATCGACACCCGCCATCTCCAGGGCGGTTGGCGCGATGTCCATGACGTGCACGAGCGAGTTGTTGAGACTTCCGGCCTCCCGCTGAACTCCAGCACCGGCAACGATCAACGGCAGGTGAATTCCGCCTTCGGTGAGCCAGCCCTTGTATTGCCGGAACGGGGTCATCGAGACCTGGGCCCAGCCGGGGCCGTAGGTGACGTTGGAGCCCGGACGTCCCCAGGCGTTGGGGTCGTTGCGCGACCAGTTCTTGACATGGAACAAATAGTCTCGCGTGCCCGGGGTCCCCGCGATCATGCGGGCCACGTCTGTTCCCTCGGCGCCGTTGTCGGACATGAAGATGAACAGCGTGTTGTCGTACTCCCCGATCTTCTTCAGATGCTCGACGAGCCGCCCGACGTGGTAATCAAGATTCTCGACCATCCCCGCGTAGAGCGCCATTTTTCGTGAGACCAGTACACGCGCGATGGGGGCGAGGTCGCTCCAGAAGGGCACGTACCAAAGTCGCTCCGCCAGGGTCGCGTCCGCGGGCATGATCCCCATTTCGCTCATGCGGCTCAGCCGGCGTATGCGGAGTTCATCCCAGCCGGCGTCGAACTTGCCCTCGTACCGACGCAGCCAATCGTCGGGCAGCGCGTAGGGATCGTGCGGGGCCTGGTGTGCGACATAGGCGAAGAACGGCTTGCCGTCGCCGCGGTGGGCGTCGATGAAACCAATCATCTTGTCGGTATAGGTCTTGGTGGCGTAGTAGTCGCTCGGCAGTTTGTCAATGTACTTGCCGTCTTCGGTAAAGGTCGACCGAGGGGCGGTGACGCCCAGTCCGGTCATGTCCCAGTAACTGCCGGCGCCGTCGAGCAGGCTGAAGTCCCGTTCGAATCCGCGGGCCGCGGGGATCAGGTCGGGCTGCTTGCCCAGGTGCCACTTGCCGACCATGTATGTGTGGTACCCGCTGTCGTGAAGCAGGCTGGCGAAGGTCACCACCTGTTTGTTGAGGTAGCCTTCATACCCGGGCACGCCGCGCTGGTTCGGTGCTGTCCACTCGTCCATGTTGCCGAGGCCCGCCAGGTGCGAATCGGTGCCCGACAGGAGCATCGACCGGGATGGCGAACAACTGGCCCCGGTGCAGAAGTTCGTGAAGCGGACGCCCCTGGCCGCCATCGCGTCGAGGTTCGGGGTCTTGATCTCGCCTCCGAAGCAGCCGAGGTCCGAGTAGCCCAAGTCGTCTGCAACGATGAGAACGATGTTCGGCCTGGCCGGTGGACCATCTCCCGCCATACAGGGCGATGGTTGGAAGATACACTTGAATGCGAGTGCTACGACAGAAAAGATCAACGGGGTTCTACGCATATTGACCGCCCGCGGCTTGTTGCTCTCGAACAGGAAAAGCCGAACGTTGTTTCGGTGGATGCTATCGCGGGCGTGGGTGGTATCCGTTATCGAAATTCCGCAGATATGAAGCGATTGACGCCACCAACAACGCACATCACTCCCGGTCCTTCGGGGGCTGTCACAGTCGTCGAGTTCAGCGATCCGACGGCGGTGGGTGAAGACATAGAGGTCATCGAGCAGGACGCGGTGCAACTGGAGGCCAATCCCCTGCGGGCCCGGCGCGTTGTGGTCCGCCTGGGCGCGAGCGTCCTGCTGTTCCAATCAACCAATCTGGCGATTCGTACGCGGTCAGTTCTGCACGGCGGGCTGGTGGCGTATGTTGCCTTCGGTCCGCGTGCGACCGGCACCATAAATGGCCTTGCGATCGGGCCCGACCGCGTGCTTGCGACTTCTTCGGGGATAAAGGTGGAGTTTGTTGTTTCGGCCGGTTACGAGAGCGTGTCCTTCCTGGTTCCACCCGAAGAAGTCCGCGGACATCTGCGCCAGCGGCGGCGTGCGGATGAGTCGGTGATCCCGCGTGGTGTTGAACTGCTGCAAACAGGCCCTGACGCAGGCAACAGACTCTTCGGGTGGGGACAACGCGTCGCCGAAGCGGCGGCAAAACACCCCGAGTTGTTCGACAGGCCCCAGACGAAGGCCGTCGCGCAGGTCGATCTGTTTGAGATCCTCCTGTCGAGCCTCAGTTCGGCCGTCGGGGCCGAGCGTGCTCCGCGTGACACCACGCGGCGGGCGTACAGCCGCATCGTGCAGATTGCAGAGGATCATGCGCTCAACAACTCGGCCGAGCACCTGTACGTAACCCAGTTGTGCAAGGCGGCGTGCGTGAGCGAACGGACGTTGCAGAGCGCGTTCGGTGAGATCATGGGGATGACCCCGGTGGCGTACCTGACTCGCCTGAGATTACATCGCGTGCGGCGTGCGCTGCGGACGGCGAATCCGTCGTCGACCACGGTGACGGCAGAAGCGCTGAAGTGGGGCTTCTGGCATATGGGTGATTTTTCCCGCGCTTACAAAGCGTGCTTCGGAGAGTTGCCGTCGGACACGCTGCGATGGAAACGCCGTGCGTGCCGTCCGGCGAGTCGCTCGTCTTGAGCCGGGACTTTCGGATGGATGCGAGATTCACCGCGCACGGCTTGCGGCGTGTGGCGCCGCACGTTCACACCCGTCGGCGGGAGAGCTCGCTCGGGGCGGTGACGCGTAGGTACGCCGGGACACTGGGTCGCTTGTTTGGACGGCCGCAAGGGGTTGACGCGATTCACCGGCCGGTCATGCGTTCCAGACTCTGCGGGTAGCGGGCGCCGTGAATCTGGATGCTCACTGAGGCGCTGTCGAGATCGTTGAGATCGGCGGCTGTCAGCGTGAGCGTGGCGGCGCCGAGGTTTTCCGTCAGACGATCGAGTCTGGTGGTGCCGGGGATGGGGACGATCCAGGGCTTTCGGGCGAGCAGCCAGGCCAGGGCGATCTGGGCGGGAGTCACACCTCCCACCTGGCTGCGTGCGGCGATGCTCGCGAGCAGGTCGACCAGCGTCTGATTCGTCTTCATTGCTTCGGGGGTGAAGCGCGGGAGCTTGCTGCGGAAATCCGTCGGGTCGAGTTTGGTGTGCTCGTTCATCGTTCCCGTGAGGAAGCCACGGCCCAACGGGCTGTATGGAATGAAGCCGATGCCGAGCTCCTCGAGTGTGGGAAGGACGTCCTGTTCGGGGCCGCGGAACCAAAGTGAGTACTCGCTCTGCACGGCGGTGACGGGCTGGACGGCGTGGGCGCGGCGGATGGTGGCGGCCGAGGCTTCGGACATGCCGAAGTGCTTGACCTTCCCCTGGCGGATCAGATCTTTCACAGCGCCTGCCACATCCTCGATCGGGACGGCGGGGTCGACGCGGTGCTGGTAGAGCAGGTCGATGGCGTCCGCCCGCAGACGTTTGAGCGAGCCCTCGACGGCTTGGCGGATGTGCTCGGGGCGGCTGTCGAGTGCGGGCGAAGCGCCCCCACCGCTCGCGACGCGGGGATCTCGGTTTGGGGTGAGGTCAAAGCCGAACTTGGTGGCGATGACGACCTTTTCTCTGTAGGGATTGAGGGCTTCGCCGAGAAGTTCTTCGTTGGTGTAGGGGCCGTAGACCTCGGCGGTGTCGAAGAACGTGACGCCGCGGTCGATGGCGGCGTGGAGGAGCCGGGTCATCTCGTGCTTGTCTTTGGGCGAGCCGTAGGCGTGGCTCATGCCCATGCAACCCAGACCGATGGCTGAGACTTCCAATGGGTTGACCTTGCCGAGCGTGCGGTGGTGCATTGTGGTTGTCCGGTCGGGCGCGGGGCGGCGCGATATTCTACGTATGGGACGCGGATGGCGGGACGCCTACGGCTCCACCAAGATGCCTCCTTTCAGGTACATGCACACATCGCGGGGTCGACTGCTGCAGGGGTACGGATCGCGAGAGAGCAGCACTGGGGGAATGTGTGCGCTTTGCAGGCTTGACGCGGGCGATGGCGACTGAGCGGTCTGGTGTTGCGTCGGCGGTGTCGCCGGTGCAGCGTGGCTGCGGCAGTTCGGGTGCTCATCGAACGCCCATATCCACGTGAAGCCTGCCACTGCCAGCCAGAGGAGCCCCTTGGCGAGGAACAGCGCGAAGAGCGCGGCTCCCATACGTTTGGCGGTTCTCATACGTACACCTGGAGTTGCTGAGAGGGGATGAGGACGCTTCTCACGAGGCGGTCTGGTCGGACGGCGCGACAGATCGGAAGCGCGGGATCAGTTTGGGGACGCGGCGGCGATACTCGTCGTACGCCCGACCATGCATGGATTGCAGATCGCGTTCCTCCCAGCGGATGGCGGCCAGGATGTACGCGGTCGTGATCACGGCGAACAGCAGGTGTGCCGAGGTCATTGTGGGCGTGGCCCAGAACGCGATGAGCCAGCCGACATACAACGGGTGACGCACTCGGCTGTACAGGCCGGGCGTCTTGAAAGGCAGGTGGGTGTAGGGCTTCTTCAGCAGGAATAGCCACACCTGGCGCAGGCCGAAGAGGTCGAAATGGTTGATCATGAACGTCGCGGCGAGCACCAGGAGCCATCCGGCGGACATGAGCGCCCAGAGAGACCATCTCGCGATGGGCTGCTCAACGTTCCACACGACACCGCCGATCGGTTGCCAGAACAGCATCATGGCGATCAGGGCCAGGCTGGACAACAGAACGTACGTGCTTCGCTCGGCGGGTTCAGGCACGACCTGAGTCCAACGCGTCTTGAACCAGGGGCGTGCCATCACGCTGTGCTGGATCGCGAACACGAGCAGCAGTACGACATTGACGGCCGCGGCGGTTGCCCAGTGCATTCCGGCATGGTCGGCGGGGATCTTGTCCAGAGCGGTCGGAACAACGATGTTGCCGACAAAGCCGAGTGCATACAGAAACGAGGCGAGAAAGACGGCGTAGCTCAAGAGCCCGTACAGGAAGATTCCGACGCGTTGCACAATGCCGGCGTCGGTGGTCGCTGGATGCTCACCGACGGTGGCTATTGAGGCCGGAGCGCAGCAGCATGCGCGGGCCGTGGGGGGAACCACCTGGGGTTCATGCAATAATGCCTGTGTGATAGACCTGGTCATTGCTGAGTCCTTGGATATTTGCGATCGCGCACCTAAGATGCAGTGCACCCCCGGTGTCCGGCGATCTGGGTTTGCCGGTGAAATGTGCTCGCGTGAGCGCCTTCCCCGCGTGCCGATTGCGTCAGCATCGACATTGAAACATACAGTGTTACTTGCGGGAAAACAGTTGACTCAGGGTCAACCGGGGGTTGACTTGGCGTCAACCCTGTGATGGCTGATCCCGAGCAGGCTCGGGCTCACGAACGGAGGCAGCAAGGTGGCAGCATCAATGGCAACGTCGGGCCGGGAGAGATTCATACCGATTGCCGCCGAGCTCTTTGCCCGGCAGGGCTTCGGGCCGGTCTCTCTAGATGAAGTCATCGCCGCGGCGGGTGTGACCAAGACCACGTTTTACAAGCATTTCGACAGCAAGGACTCGCTCATCCTCGCGGTGCTGGCGTACCAGCACGAACTGGAGATGACGAACCTGAGCGGCGAGATTGCCAGACTTGGCGGCCGCGACCCCAGGGAGCAGATCCTGGCGATCTTTGACACGCTTGACACATGGTTCGCTGATATGAACTTTCGCGGGTGCATGTTCCTGAACGCGGCGACGGAGTTTCCGCACGAGAACGACCCGATTCACAAAGCAGCGCTCGTGCATGGCGAGGCGCTCGACAGCCTCGTGCGTGAAAAGTGCGTTGAAGCCGGTGCGGATGCGAAATCGGCATCGGAAGTGGCGCAGCAGATTCTGCTCCTGATCACCGGCGCGGTGATCTCCCGTCACACGGCCAAGCAACTTCAGGCGGCTCGGACAGCGCGGCGGTCGGCGGAGCTGATTCTCGGCGCGATGCTGCCCGTTGAAGAGAGTCCAACACTGCGGAACGGGACCAGGATTCGGCGTTGAAGCTGCGGCCCGGGGATGCCGGGTTGGGCATGTCGGAGAAGTTCCTTCATACGGGCAGAGCTGGACACGCCAAGACATAATCGCGGATCAGCATCAGCCGCGAGTCCGACTCGCGTGTGGTGACTCGACAGTTCATCGCCAATCTCAGTCGGCTGAGCCTGCTACTTGCCGACCCGGACGGGCTCAAAGCCCTTGCGGTACTCGCGCGCAACGATTGCCTTGGTTGCTTCGGGATGGTTGGTGAAAGTCAAAGACTTGCGGTCCCACTCCAAGACTTGACCGGGGAATTTCGCGGCCTTTACCGCGAGCAGGCCGGGCTCGGTGCAGCGGAGCCCGACGCTGAATGGGGCCCAGAGGTGCGGGGTGTTCTTGCCCAGGGCCTTGTCTACCCAGGCGTGCCAGTGATTGAAGGCCTCGTACTTTGGGAGGCCGGGCCACTGCATGCCGTCGGTCTTCTTGCCTTCTCGCCAAATCTCCAACGGGCCTTCGGGAGCAAGGACAAGGGTGCCGCCTTCGCAGACAACGATCGTCACAATGCCGCTGGGCCACTCGCCCTCGCCGATTCCGAGTTGCGCACGGTCAGGCTTCATGTTGGTGTCGTAGAAATAGAAGTTGCAGGTGCTATTCGCGAACTTGTCTCCGCTGACCGCGTAGGTGAGGGTGGACAGCACGTGGTCGGCATGAAAGTACGAGAGGTCGCGCGAAGGCGTCCGCGAGCAGACGCGGATGGGGCTCTGAAGCTCGGGGAAGGCGTAGAAGACCACGTCGGTCAGATGGACCACCCAGTCGGCGATCTGGCCGCCGCCGTACTTCCACCAGCTGCGCCATTGCCGCTGAACCATGTTGGGACGGCAGGGCTCCTCGGCGGCGCCGCAGAGCCAAAGGTTGTAGTCGAATCCGGCGGGGGGTTTGATCGGGTCGCCTAGTTTGCCATCGGTGAAGTAGTGGCCCCCGGCGAGGGCGCCGCCGCCGAACGCGATGTGCACTTCGATCACGCGTCCCAGGCCGCCGCTCTTGAGGATGTCCACTGCGGCGCGACGGGGCGCGTGCTCGATCCGTTGAGCGCCGGTCTGCGTGATGAGCTCGGGTTTAGCGGCGGCGGCGCGGCCCAGAGTCTCGAGTTCTTCCAACTGCTGGACCAGGGGCTTCTGGCCGTACACGTGCTTGCCGCGTGCGAGCGCCATGGTCATGATGCTGCAGTGGGAGTGATCGGGCGTGGCGACAATCACGGCATCGAACTTGTCGCCGTGCTTGTCGAACGCTTCGCGGTAGTCAGAACAGGTGAAGGCTTTGGGGTGGTCCTTCGCCGCTTCGGCGAGCGCATTGGAGTCCACGTCGCACAGGCCGACGATTTCTGCCAGCGGGTGCGATGCAATGGTCTTGCGGTCGGCGCCGCCGATCGTGCCGATGACTCCGATCGAAAGCACCCGTAGCTTGGTGTCCGCGCGGCGGGCGAACGCGAACCTCGGCACTCCGAGCACGACGGCGCTCGCGGCGGAGGCGTACTGGATGAAATCACGGCGGGTCAGACTGCTCGGTTTCATGGAAATCCTTCTGGTGGGGGCAACCGACCGACGAGGCGGGAGTATACCTCGGCTCGGGATGGATGGATGTACCCATGGAGCGCGGACACTGGCTGCACGCCAGAACCGCCCGTCAAATCGAACGGGCATTTGGACTCTCCCCCAACGCCGGCGGATCGCTCGTGTTCCCGGGATCGAGGGATTGAACCTCTTCGAGAAGCTCGCTTCGAACCGACTGCAGCTTCAATGGCGAACAGGATTCAGGCGGAGGCGCGCTATTCGGGTTTGGGCTCGATGAGAGCGCGTCGAGTGGAACATAGGCCACCGAAGAAGCTGACGATCTGCGTACGCCGCTCGATTATGTCGGAGGTTTGCCTGTTCGAGTGTGAGTTGGGTCGGAGCGGATCTGACGCGGAGCGACTGAACTGTCAGCGACGGCGGCGGCGAACCGCCACCGCTGCGCCGGCAAGTCCGAACACCCCCACCACTCCCGGCGCAGGCACGGCGTTGACGATGACATCATCGAGGACGAGTTCGGTGGTGCCGGTACCGCCGAAGGGGGCCAGATTGAAGTGCCCCCAGTTGATAAACTCGATGGTGACGGGAAGAGACGGATTCACGGGAACGAAGGAGAACTCCAACCGGAGCGAAGAGCCGTACATTCCATTGCCGCCGGGCACAGCGAAGTAGCGGGTGGGATCACCCGCCTGCGTATTCGTGACGCGGAGGCCGAAAATGCCATCGTTCGGAGGGCCGAAGCCGCCGGGGAAGGCGCCCTCGCCCGACACCCACAGGCTCAGAATGTAGCTGGGCGCGGGCGTGAGGTTGGTCATCACGGTCTGCGAGAGCGTGCAAGGTACGGGGAATGCGCCGCCGGGAGGCTGGATATTGGGGGTCCCGCTGAAGGTGACCTCGCCGCTGGGATTAAACGTTGGTGGGAGGTTGGTCGTTGCGCCTTGACCGTTGCCGAAGTACATGGCGTTGAGGCCGTCTGGAAGCGGGGCGCTGCCGCGGTGAGTGACGGGCATGCCGAGGTTTCCGCCCCACGTGGCATAGGTGTTTGGCCCGCCGGTGGAGGACCATCCCGCGGGAACTGCGAACGGAGTGGCCAGGGTGCCTGTGGCCCAGAAGACGTTGCTGCCGGTAGCGCCCGGGCCGGGCCCGCCGCTATTTCGGAACTCGAATGAACCGTTGGTCACCAGGTTGCCCGCGTGCGTGCCCTGCTGGGGACCCGACGGAAGCAGGTTGAGTTGAGCGTGCGAAACGGCGGACATGACGACGCACGCTGACGCGGCAATCCGCGCGCAGCGGGAATAATCCGAACGGTTTCGAAGGGTGTTCATGGTGTCTCTCTCTGTTCCGAATCGGCGAAGCGCCGATCCGCCGCGGCCGGTTGGGCTCGTCTGTTCATTCTACCGTAACGAGACTGCGGACGCAAGCATGAACACACTGGCTGCGATGTAGCCCCTGGCCAATAACCGATGGAAGTTATTCTCGGTCTGCATGGTCCGAGACATGTGGATTCATTAAGGGTCCATCCCCTTTCTCAGCGAGCGGGTGAAACGGGTCAGAACTCCTTACGAGTGCGGTGGTGCATGCGGGCCATTAGGGCGTTGGCGCAAGCGAGATTCATCGCGGATCAAACTACCCAGTTTTAGCGTTTTCACGGCACCGATGCAGGGCTGTGCTTTATTTGACGATGGAAACTTCTGCAGTAGTTCCTCAGAGTCGCCACGTTATGAGCACCTTGCCCCGGTACAGCCGCATCGCTCGTCCGATTCCGACCGAGCCGATCGGGAGCATCCCCCGTCCTCTGGAGCTGATCGAAGCCATCAAGGCTGTCGATGCCGGCGCCGTCTCGCTCCAGGCCATTGAACCACTATTCCGAGAAGCCGTGCGTGACACGATTCGGGAGTTTGAAGCGTCAGGCTCCCCGGTCGCATCGGACGGAGAGCAACGAAAGCACCCTAACTTTGCCACGTACGCGGTCCAAGATCACCCCAACATGGAGCCAGATGGATTCGAGGCACGGTTGGGGAATCCGCGGTGGCGGTGGCCCCGGATTGTGAAAGGTCCCTTCCGGTACTCACGTTCCGCGGACACGTTCCTGCTCGAAGCCAGGAGTTACGCCGGTGTTCCGCTCAAGCAGGGAGTGGCGGCGCCGACCTCGATGAGCCTGCTCTACCCGGCACGTCCCATCGAGGGTTACCCAAGGGAGCAGTTCCTTGAGGAGGTGCTGGCAGAGCACGTTCGTGAAGTGCGGGCCTGCCTTGCTCTAGGAGCGCACACTGTACAGATCGACTTTGCAGAGGCTTTGCTGGCTTGCCGACTCGACTCCTCGGGACAGCTTCTGACCCGGTTCATCCAGCTCATCAATCTCGGGTTGAATCGGCTTTTGCCCGCGGAAGTGTCGCGCATCGGCGTGCATCTCTGCACTCGCGGCGAACGGAGCTGCGGGCGCGATGCTTGCGACGATTACGAGGCGATCATCCCGAGCGTGCTCCAGTTGCGTGCGGGTCGGTTTTACTTCGCGATGGCCAGAGAACCGGACCGGACCGAGATGCTGGGGCTCATACGTCGGCACATACGACCCGACCAGAGAGTGTATATCGGAGTCACTGATGCGTTCGATACAGACGTCGAGACCCCCGAGGAGGTTCGGGATCGCATTCTGGAAGCCGCGGAGTTCATCCCTTTGACGCAGTTGGGCACGACCGACGATTGCGGATTTGCGCCGTGCTGCGGGGACACGAGAATGACGCGTGAGATCGCGTTCGCGAAGGTGCGGGCCCGGGTGGAAGGCACCGCGATGGCCAGCGAAGTTCTTTCAGATAGCATCTCCGCGCACGTCGGCGGGAGAAAGTGATGGCGCACATGCGGTCCGAGGACTCCCCGGGGAGCAGCGACTCAGAGCGGGATCTGCGGGAAGCGGTGTTGCGGACATCGCACGCGATCTTCGCGATGCAGTGCCGCGCCGAGCGCGAACTGCTTGGGGATCGTTCGCGCCTGGAAGCTCAGTTGGGAGCGATTGATCGATCGCAAGGCCGGGTCGAGTTCAGCATCAACGGCCTGATCTTGGGAGTGAATCAGAACTTCCTCAACATCGTCGGTTACACCGAGGGAGAGTTGATCGGACAGCACCACCGGACGTTCATACCGCTCGAGCAGCATCAGAGCGATGAATATGTGGAGTTCTGGGCCGCGTTGCGGAAGGGTGAACATCGCAGCGGCGAGTTCATGCGTCTGGCCAAAGACGGCTCGCAGCGATGGATCCGGGCTACCTACAACCCGGTCCTCAATAGCGACGGATCGATCCGCAAGATCGTCAAGTATGCCAGTGACATCACCCTGCAGAAGACGGCCCAGTTCGAGTTGTCGCGGGTGAACGAAGCGTTGCGCGAGCAGACACTAGCCGCGGAGCGTCTCGCCGGCCTGGCCAGGGCGGCGAATGAGGCCAAGAGCGAGTTTCTTGCCAACATGAGCCACGAGATCAGGACGCCGATGTCGGCGATCCTGGGGTACGCGGACCTGCTCGCGGAAAACGGCGGAGAGAACGCCTCGTCGAAGGACCGCCTTGAGTACATCGACATCATCCGGCGCAACGGCGAGCACCTGTTGGGGATCATCAACGATGTGCTGGACATTTCAAAGATTGAAGCGGGCAAGATGCCCGTCGAAAGGGTGGACGTCGACGCGCGGCGGATCTTGCTGGATGTAGAGTCTCTGATGAACGTCAAGGCGAAGGCGAAAGGGATATCCCTCAGCATCGAGCAGGAGACGGCGTTGCCGGCGACCATTCGGAGCGACCCGGTTCGGTTGCGGCAGATCCTGATCAATCTGGTGGGCAACGCCATCAAGTTCACCGAAAAGGGCGGGGTCACGGTGCGTGCCGCGCTCGTCGCTTCGCCGGGAATGGGCCCGGTGATGCGGGTCAGCGTCTCGGACTCGGGGATCGGACTGACGAGCGAGCAGGCGGGGAGGCTCTTCGCGGCGTTCGAGCAGGCGGATTCGTCAACAACTCGTCGGTTCGGGGGTACCGGGCTAGGCCTCAGGATCAGCCGAACGCTCGCCCGGATGCTCGGAGGCGACGTGACGGTCACGAGCGAACCCGGCAAGGGAAGCGTGTTCACGACAACGGTCGCCACGGGGCCGCTGGAGGGTGTCGCGTTGCTCGAGCCGGGGGCGCTGCGGGTGGCGGCCTCCGAGGCCAGCCAGACGCGGGAGAGCGAAAAAGCCGTGTCTCTGACCGGCGTCAGAATCTATCTCGCCGAAGATGGGCCGGAGAATCAGCGGCTGATCTCTTTTCACTTGCGACGGGCGGGAGCAGAAGTAAGCGTGTTCCACAACGGTCGTTCGCTGCTCGAGGCTATGACGACGGATCGTTCGGTACGGGGGCCTCTGCTGGATCCGCCGCCGTGCGATGTCGTGATCACCGACATTCAGATGCCGGAGATGGATGGCTACGTTCTCGCGCAGTTGCTGAGGAATAAGGGCTGGGCGCGGTCCATTATTGCGCTTACGGCCCACGCGATGGAGGGTGACAGCGCGGCGTGCTTCAAGGCGGGCTGCGACACATACGCGAGCAAGCCCATCGACAAGTTGCGGCTGATCCGAATTTGTCGTGAGGCGTTCGACCGCCCCGCGCTCAAGGCGACCAGTGCCGCGTGAATCCGGCGATTGGGTCGGGAACGTCGAGCATCCAGCGGGCCGCCTGGCCAAGGCGCACCACACGATCTCGGCAACAACACGACGAACTCTGAACCAATGCTCGCCCCTGGGGCTTCGTGCGCCGCATTGTGGTCTCACGCCGGCGAGGGGCCGCCGACCAGTGGTCGAGGCGGTGTCAATGCGCCGGCAAATCCATGATTGCCGTCCCGACGTTGCACGTCGATCCCCCCCTGATTAAGGGTTAACCACAAAAACGATCCGCAGGCCAGGAGGTCCTGCCACCGGTTCAAGGCTTCTCGTGAAACGCGAATTGGTTCGTTGGCGAACATAATGCCGCAGGTCACCTGCCAACGAATCGTGCCGCGAATGAAGATTGCGAACACAACCCGATCACCGATGAGCTTTGCCGGGCAGACAGATGCCGAGGCGGCGTTCGGCATGTTCTGGCGCACGGCGGCCCGGCTGCGCCGACTTGCGGAGGTGCGGTTCGCGGCGTGTGGACTCTCGCCAGCCCAGTGGCGAGTGATGAGAGCCCTGCACGAGCATTCCTCGGCGGGCGGATCGTCGGTTCGGGCGACGGACCTTTGTCAAGAACTACTTTTGACGAAGGCCACCGTTTCCGGTCTGGTCAAGCGTCTGCTGCGCATGGGCCTGGTCACGCGGTCGAAAGTCGCGATTGATCAGCGTGCCTGGGCGGTGGCGTTGACGGCTGCCGGGACGAGGCTCGTCGAGTCGATACTTGTTGATCACCCGGCATGGACGTCACAGCTCATGGAAGGGCTGCATCCGCGGCAACAACGCGGCCTGACTCAAACACTTTTCACACTCTGCCGTTGGCTCGATCCGCTGGTTGAACGCACCGGGGGAGTCCTGGCCTCGAGAGCGCCCGAGGTGCCTGAGCGGACGACTCGGATTCGGGTGCGGAGAATCAAAGAATGAAGCGCGCGATTATCGTGGTATTTCTGTTGGCAGTTGTCGGAGGGGGCGCGTGGGGCGGTTTGGTGTGGTACCGCGATCGGGGCGAGGCCGCACCGCAGTATCGTACTGCGGAGGTGAAAATTACGGATGTGGTCGCTTCGATTGCGGCGACAGGCACCATCGTGCCCGAGGACACGATCGACGTCGGCGCACAGGTGAACGGTCAGATCGCCTCGTTCGGAAACGGCACGGACGGCAAGCCGGTTGACTACCGCTCGGAGGTGGCCGAGGGGGCGTTGCTGGCGAAGATCGACGACGCGTTGTACGCCGCGGACGTCGCGACTTCCGAGGCGCAGCTCGCGCAGGCACGTGCGCAAGTGCAACTGGGTGAGGCCAATCGGCAACAGGCGATGGCGCGGCTGACCCAGAGTCGCCAGGACTGGTCGAGGGCGGAGAAACTGGGAATATCCGAGGCGCTCTCTCAGGCGGATTACGACGCGATCAAGTCGGCGTACGACCAGGCGGTGGCGGCGGTGGCTGTGGCGGAAGCCCAGATCGGCCAGGCGCAGGCGCAGGTGGCGATCGCCACCGCGAGCGTATCCAGGGCGAGGCGAAATCTGGCGTACTGCCAGATCACCTCGCCGGTCAGCGGCGTCATCATCGACAAGCGGGTCGACGTCGGCCAAACGGTGGTCGCGAGTCTGAACGCGCCGAGCCTGTTCCTGATCGCCAAGGACCTGCGCAAGATGCTCGTGCTCGTGCAGGTGAACGAGGCGGATATCGCGGATGTCGAACCGGGAAAGCCGGTGACATTCACCGTTGACGGGGTGCCAGGCCGTTCGTTCCAGGGAGTCGTCCGCAAGGTGCGCCTCAACGCGACGATGACACAAAACGTCGTTACCTACACGGTGGAGATCTCGACGGAGAACGCCGACCTGAAACTGCTCCCATATCTCACCGCGAACGTCTCGTTCGTCACCGCCCGTCGCGAGAAAGTGCTCACCGTGCCCAACGCGGCGCTGCGGTTCACTCCAAGCGGGGCGACGGACGAGGCACGCCCGACTGGCAATCGCGGGGTCGCTCGTGCGGAAGGCTCCAAGCCGGAGCGTCGAGAGAGCGGCGGCCCGAAAGGCAAGGTCTGGGTGCTTGATGCGAACGGTCAGGCGAAGCTTGTGAGGGTCAAGACCGGGCTCAGCGACGGCAGCGTGACCGAAGTTCAGAGCGAGGAGCTCGGCGAGGGAACAGAGGTGATCGTGGCGCAAGCCAACGCGACGGCCCGGCCCGCGACGGGCTCCACAAACCCGTTCGCTCCCCAGCCCTTCCGGCGTTGAGCATTGCACGTTCGAGGGTACTGAGAATGGCCGCGACGAACTCAACAGATCCGCTCATCGAACTCAACGGGATCACCGTCACCTTTCGCATGGGGGACATGGAGGTTCCGGTGCTGCGCGGGGTTTCGATGCGGGTGGCACGCGGCGAGCTCGTGGCGTTGATGGGCGCTTCGGGGTCGGGCAAGAGCACGCTCATGAACGTGCTGGGATGCCTTTCACGCCCGACGACCGGCACGTATCGCCTTGAAGGAGTGGAAATAAGCCGGCTGGCGCGCGATGAGCGGGCGCGGTTGCGGAACGAGAAGATCGGGTTCGTGTTCCAGAGCTTTCAGTTGCTCCCCCGGACCACTGCGCTGGAGCAGGTGATGATGCCGCTGGAGTACAGCCCGCACCGGGTGAGTTCAAGGGAGGGGCGGAAGCGTGCGGAGGGGCTCCTGGAACGCGTGGGTCTCAAGGACAGGATGCACCATCTGCCGAACCAGATGTCGGGCGGGCAGCAGCAACGCGTGGCGATCGCGAGGTCGTTGATCAATCACCCCTCGATCCTGTTCGCGGATGAGCCCACGGGCAACCTTGATTCAACGACCAGCGCGGAGATTCTGGCGATGTTCCGCGACCTCAACAGAACAGACGGGCTGACGGTGATGCTGGTCACGCACGAGGCGGATGTCGCGGCTCACACGGATCGGACGATCCGGATCAGGGACGGGCTGATCGTGGATGACCCGGTCGGGCGGCATTCAATTGAGCCGGCGTTGGCTGCGGGGGGTTCGGTATGACCGTTGCCAAGACCATCGGCGTTGCGCTGCGGGCGCTGCGGCGCAACATGACGCGTTCGATACTCACGGTGCTAGGCATCGTGATCGGGATCGCGGCGGTGATCGCGATGATGGAGATCGGCAAAGGCTCTTCGGGGAGTATTGCTCGCACGATCGCGAGCATGGGGGCGAACAACCTTCTGGTGCTGCCGGGACAGGCGGCTTCGGGCGGCGTGAGTTTCGGCGCGGGCAGCACGCTGACGCTGACGGCCGAGGACTGTCGGGCGATCGTGCGGGAATGTGACGCCGTGGCGGCCGCGGCGCCGCTGGTGCGGACGCGGTCGCAGGCGATCTACCAGGATCGCAACTGGGTGCCGCAGTCGATCCTGGGCACGACTCCGGAGTATCTGGAGGTGCGGCAGTGGACCGAACTGACGGAGGGCGATCCGTTCACGGAGACGGACATTCGAAACGCCTCGCGGGTGTGCATGGTCGGGCAGACCATTGTGCGTGAGTTGTTCCAGGGCCTTTCGCCGATCGGCAAGGAGTTGCGGCTTCAGAACGTGGGGTTCAAGGTCGTCGGGGTGCTGTCGTCAAAGGGGGCCAACGCGTTCGGTCAGGATCAGGACGACATCATTCTGGCGCCGTGGACGACGATCAAGTTCCGGGTCGGGGCGTCCACTACTTCCAACACCTCGTCGGCTTCGGCCTCGACTTCGTCGACATCTTCCGGGTCCAACTCGCTGTACCCGGGAGGGACGACTGTGTTCCCGCCGGCGTCGACCAACACGTACGTCGCGATGGCGACCAAGGCCCGGTTCGTCAACGTCGATCAGATCCTGGTGTCGGCGGCGACAACTCCGCAGATCAAACTGGCGATGCAGCAGATCACCGAGTTGCTGCGCGAACGACACCGGATACGCCCCGGCGATGCGGACGACTTCAATCTGCGCGACATGACGGAATCGGCCAACGCGCTCGCCTCGACCACGACGATGATGACCAACCTGCTGCTCGCGGTCGCCCTGATATCGCTGGTGGTGGGTGGCGTGGGCATCATGAACATCATGCTGGTGTCGGTCACTGAACGAACTCGCGAGATCGGCCTTCGCATGGCGGTGGGCGCGCGCGGCAATGACATTCTGCGGCAGTTCCTGGCGGAAGCGATCGTGCTGTGCCTCCTGGGCGGGCTGATCGGGTTCGCGCTGGGTCGGGGGGGATCGATGCTTGTGAAGCAGTTGCTGCACTGGCCCGTCGAGCAGTCAATGGTGGCGGTCGTCGCGGCGTTCGGCGTATCTGCGGGGGTCGGTCTGGTCTTTGGCTTCTATCCGGCGTTCAAGGCCTCGCGGTTGGACCCCATCGAGGCGCTTCGGTACGAGTAATCAACGGTGACCACTACACACCAGAAAGACCGCTGCATGACGGAGCGACGCTTGAATCTTCAGGTGGAGCAGGGGTGCTTGTCGCCATTGCGAGGAGTGCTGTGCGGCATCGCGCTGCTCTGGGGGCTTTCGTCCTGCTCGGTTGGTCCGGACTACGGCAAGCCGGAGGTTGCCATGCCCGATGGTTGGGTGGGCACTGGGGATGCGAGCTCCGCGAGCAAGGTGGATTCCGAACGTGCCGACCTGGCCCGGTGGTGGTCGACGCTTGGGGACTCGACGTTGGACTCATTGGTTGATCGCGCGTTGGCGGGAAACCTCACCTTGGTTGAAGCCGAGACCCGGGTGCGGCAGGCGAGGGCGGCAAGGACAATCTCCGCGGCGGCGGGGCTGCCCACGCTGGATGCTTCGGCGGCGGTGGCACGCAGCCGCAACCCGGCGCGAGGAGGCGGCTCCACGAACAACCTGTTCCGCGCCGGGTTCGACGCGGGTTGGGAGATCGACGTGTTCGGCGGCGTTCGGAGGAACGTGGAAGCCGCGGACGCGGCAACGCAATCGAGCATCGAGAATGTTCGGGATGTGCGGGTCACACTGCTGGCGGAGGTGGCGAGCAACTATGTGGACCTGCGGGCGTCTCAGGAGCAACTGGAGATCGCCCAGCGGAACCTGGCGGCGCAGCGGCAAACGCTCGATCTGACGCGGCGACGCCAGGCGGCGGGGTTCGTCAGCAAGCTCGATGTGGCGAACGCGGAGACACAGGTGGCCGCGACCGAAGCTCGCCTGCCAACGCTTGAAGTCACGATCCGTCAATCGATGTATGCGTTAGCGACGCTGATGGGGCTTCCGCCGGGATCGCTGATCGAGGAGTTGAATACCTCCGCGCCGCTGGCGGCACTCCCGCCGGGAGTGCCGGCGGGATTGCCTTCGGACCTGCTGGAGAGACGGCCGGACATACGTCGATCCGAGGCTGATCTTCATGCGGCGACGGCACGCATCGGCGCGGCGACGGCCGACCTGTACCCCAAGTTTTCGATCACCGGCACGTTTGGCTTTCAGGGCGATCAGGCGAGCGCCCTGGGATCGCTGGCTCAACGATATTGGTCCGTCGGACCGGCGGTGCAATGGCCGATCTTTCGCGGCGGCGCCATCAGGGCGAACATTGATCAGCAGAAGGCGCTCGCGGACGGAGCACTGGCGACGTACAAGAACACGATTCTGACGGCGCTACAGGAAGTGGAATCTTCGCTCATCGCCTACGACCGCGAACAGCGTCGCACTTTGGCGTTGGACCAGACGGTGGTGTCGTCAACGGATGCCGTCCGCCTCGCCCGGGATCTGTACCAGGCAGGGAAGACCGATTTCCTCAACGTGCTCACGGCTCAGCGCAGCGTGCTTGAGGCGGAGAGCACACGGCTCGACAGTCGGCGGTTGGCGCTCACCCAGCTCATCGCGCTCTACAAGGCGTTGGGCGGCGGATGGGAGCCGGAGAGTGAGGCCGCGTCTGCCGAGCCGGCCGAATCGGCCAACTAGATTCGGGCGGCGCGATATCATGCGAGATGCCAGACACCCCTTCTGTTCCGAGTGACCTGTTCGTTCGTCCGCGTCCCGGCGAAATCGCCTGCCCGGCGACCGAGACCGAGATCGCGGCGGCTGAATCCGCGTTGGGCGTCACGCTCCCGCCCGCATACAAGGCGGTGCTATTGGTGCGAAACGGCGGATCGCTGCTCCGCAGCATATTCAGCTTGAAGGTCGCGCCGCCAAAGCAGTCTCACGCCCGGAAGAAGTACCAAGTGAGCAGTCTGGCCGGCGTGGGAACAGGTGCGGGCGAGAACATCGTCGAGATGAGGGAGTTGGCGGGCAGAGAGTGGGATGTTCCGGCAATGCTCCTGCCTCTGTGCGGGGACGGACACTGGTGGTGCTGCCTGGACTATCGCGTTTGTGGTCCACACGGCGAGCCCTCGATCGCGCACTATGAAACTGCGGAAGACGGTCGGGACGTTGATTTCCTAATCGCGGAATCGTTCCATACGCTGATCAAGGGGCTGCGGGTTGATCCAGAATCGCTCACACCGGCGCTGATCGCGCTGGATGAGGGTGCGCCCGTGGACGCCGCGCTTGACGCGGTGCTCGAGCGAATCGGCTGCAAACGGGCCGACATGGGGATTGCCAATCCGAAGTTTCCATTGCCGCCTCGATGGACCTGGGGGAAGTACGCCAGCTTCGTCAAAGGGTGTCCGGCCGGGATTGAGGTGTGGCGGAACCGCTGGCGGCCCGAATCGACTCCACTGACGACCGAACGCTCGGAGACGCATCCGATGTTGAGAGTGTTCATCGCGGCCGACACAGAGCAAGCGTGCCTGAATGAACTTCTCGGAGCGTTGGGACGCGGCGCGGTGCTTCTGCACGGTTTGCGGTGATCAGCGTGCTGCGGTCGGCCTGGCGCGAGGCTCGCGTGAACGCTCGCCATGGTCGTCGCACGGGTTACGCCCCGGCTCAGTCCTTGGGTGATTCGTACAAATCCTGCACATCGGCCCGGACGAGGTCTGCGAGAAATTGGCCGATCTTCTCCGCGACCGCCGCGGCGTATCGGGCTCCCTTTTCCGCGGTGGCTTCGCGAGGGTTGCCTACACCGGTATCGGCCGAGGCCTGCGTCCATTGACGGGGCGCCCACGCCCACCCATCGCGGAAGGCGGCGATGCGGAATTTGCGTTCGCGGCCATCGCCCGCTTGTGTCAGCGGAAGGACCAGGTGGGCGGCGATGTGCTGCATCAGGCTGGTCTCCATCTCGCCGGCATGGTCGCCGGGCTCGGCAAAGTACGCGGCGGGATCGACGACTTTGTACCAGTTCACCACGCTTAGAAAGATGGGAACTTGAGGCTGAAGTTCACGAACGATCTGGCGGAAGTCGTTGCCGCCGTGACCGTTCAGGATGACGAGCTTTTGAATTCCCGCGGCGTTGAGAGAGACAGCGATGTCACGCAGCACCGCGGCCTGGGTGCTGGGGTTCATGTTGAGGCAGAATGGGATGTCGAGTTGACCGGTCTGCACACCGAACGGAACGGTGGGCAGCACGATGACGCGGGCGCCCGAATCCCAGGCGGCCTTCGCGGCGGCGGCGGCGATGGCATCGCATTGCATGGTGTCCGTGCCGTAGGGCAGGTGAAAGTTGTGCGCCTCGGTGGCGCCCCACGGGAGGACGGCTGCTGCGTACTTGGCCGCGGCCACGGTTTTCCAGTTGGTCTCGGCCAGAATGTACGGTCGTGCGGCCATGTGGGCTACCTCAGATGCGGTCGATGGGTCGGGCGTGCGCGGTGGCGAGTGTACGCGCGGCTACCGCCGGCTCAGGCATCCTGCACCTAAACCCGCGGGATCGAGGCGGTTTCACGACAAACTCGGCGTGCATCGAAGTCAAGCGGGCCCACGTCAACCGCGGGCCACGGCTGTTGATCAGCCGCGGCCCGCCCGCATCGCACGCACCATCGCAAGGCGCGAGTTACGCATACGCGGGGACCCATTGCGCGGCGGCGATGCGTCTTGCCAGTTCCTCACGGTCCATCGGAGGCGCCAGGCCCTCGGCCTGGGCCTGAACAGCGACTGCTGCCGCGATGTGTCGGGCGACAGCGCGAAGGTCCCTCAGGTTGGGCAATAGCGAAGCGTTGCGGTCCTTGAGTGCGGGGGATTTCTCGGCCAACGCGGTCGCCGCGGCGAGGAGCATCGCATCTGACACACGCTTGGCCTTGCAGGCGGCCAGGGCGAGACCTACGGCCGGGAAAATGTACACGTTGTTGCACTGAGCGATGGGCACGGTGCGAGCGCCATCACTCACGGGAGCGAAAGGTGACCCCGTGGCGATCAAAGCCCTGCCTTCGGTCCACTTCATGAGGTCGGCGGGAGTTGCCTCGGCCTTGGAAGTGGGGTTCGAGAGGGGCAGAATGATCGGCCGGGGCGTTTTGCGTGCCATCTCGCGGATCAGCGGCTCGGTGAATGCGTTGGGGAGCGTCGAGAGCCCGATCAGGATGGTTGGCGAAGTGGACTTGACCACTTCCGCAAGACCGACGATGCCCGCGGCTGAACGGGGCATATTGGAGAGGCGTTCCGGAGATTGGGCGAACTGGCGTTGCTCGACCGAGAGGTCGGTGCGGCCGGTGTGGAGCACGCCGCCGCGGTTGATGATCCAGAAGCGGGATCGGGCTTCCTGTTCGGACAGCCCGTCTTTCATCATGGCGCGGCAGAGGTAGTCCGACACGCCGATTCCGGCGGAACCCGCGCCAAGGACGACCACGGTTTGATCGCGCAGCGGTCGACCGGTCACCGCGATGGCGCCGAGTATCGCGCCCAGCGTGACGGCGGCGGTGCCCTGGATGTCGTCGTTGAAGCTGAGCACTTCATCGCGGTACTTATTGAGCAGCGTGTACGCGATGCTGTTGGGGAAGTCCTCCCACTGGATGCATGTGCCGGGGAGTTCGGACTTAACGGCGCTGATGAACTGATCCACGAAATCAAAGTACTCGGTGCCGCTCAGGCGTTCATGGCGCCAGCCCAGGTACAGGGGATCTCGCAGGCGATCTGCGTTGTTGGTGCCAACGTCCAGGACGATTGGCAGCGTGCGTTCGGGGCGGATTCCGCCGATGAGCGTGTAGAGCGAGAGCTTGCCGATGGGGATGCCCAGGCCACCCACCCCTTGATCACCGATACCGAGAATGCGCCCGCCGTCGGTCACAACGATCACGTCGATCTGCTTGCCGTAGCGATTGGCGAGAATCTCGGGGATGCGATCACGCAGGGGGTACGAAACAAAGAGCCCACGGGGTCGGCGGTAGATATGGGAGAACTGCTCGCACGCCGCGGCAACGGTGGGCGTGTAGACAATCGGCATGGTCTCTTCGACGTGATCGAGCAGAAGCCTGTAGTAGAGCACCTCGTTGGTGTCCTGGAGCGCACGCAGGTAGATGTGCTTGTCGAGAGGCGAGACGCGTGTCTGGAACGCCTCGTACGCACGGTCGGTCTGCTGCTCGAGGGTTTCGATCTGAGGGGGGAGCAATCCGTGCAGGCCGAATCGGGTGCGTTCCTCCTGGGTGAACGCGGTGCCCTTGGTGCGGAACGGGTTGTCGAGAAGCGCGTGCCCATGGCGGTAGACGCTTGGGCTGGGTGGTGAAGCTGTAAGCATGGCGTAGACCTTTCAGGCCGGGTCTCGCCCGCGGGGGCCGCCGCAAGGGCGGGACCATGTGGAATTATAGGTTGCGATATCGAGATTTGTCTTGCTTCGATCACGAATCCCGCACAACAACGGGCAGTTACAGGGCCTGTTCGCAATCTGATTGCGGCTTTTCAGCGGATCCTCGAGTTCTGGAGACCTGTACCGGGCGTGCGACGGTGGTCGCCGCGTTCTCAGGACCGGCTTGGTCAGTTCCGCATCGGGGGCCGCCGCACCTCGATGGGGTACACAACGACTGACGGGCACGAGAGTACACTGATGCCGAGTGGTTGCTGGCCGACGAACAGGGTTCGATGCATTGAGTGTTTCGTGCATCGGACCCGCTTGAGCGCCGGGAGCCGGAGCCACTTCACATACCGGAGCAACATCGGATGCCCACCAAGGCCTTTGCCGCAGAGTCCGCTACTTCACCGCTGGGCCCTTTCACGATCGAACGCCGCGAGCCTAGAGCGACAGATGTCGCGATTGACATCCAGTACTGCGGCGTGTGCCACTCCGATCTTCACTTCGCACGCAACGAATGGGGTATGTCCGTGTACCCGATCGTTCCGGGGCATGAAATACTGGGAAAGGTCACCGCCGTCGGGCGGGATGTCAGGAAGTTCAAGGTGGGCGACACCGCGGCGGTGGGCTGCCTGGTAGACTCCTGCCGGACTTGCAATCACTGTCGACGTGGCCTCGAGCAGTTCTGCCTGGGCGGGCCGACGTTCACGTACAACGGTGAAGACAAGCACATGGGCGGAATGACGTACGGCGGGTACTCCGAGCGGGTGGTCGTTGACGAGGCGTTCACGCTCAAAGTCCCTGGCAATCTCGACCCTGCGGGGGCCGCCCCATTGCTATGCGCCGGGATCACCACATACTCACCGCTGCGTCACTGGAAGGTATCCAAGGGGCAAAAGGTCGGAATCGTGGGCCTGGGCGGCCTGGGTCACATGGGCGTGAAGTTTGCTCGGACCCTGGGCGCGCACACTGTGCTGTTCACCACCACCTTGAGTAAAGTGGTGGACGGGAAGCGGCTGGGTGCGGACGAGGTCGTAATCTCGAAGAACGCGGACGAGATGGCAAAGCACGCCGGCAGCTTTGACTTCATTCTCGACACCGTCTCGGCCGATCACGACCTCAACGCTTACATGTCGCTGCTGAAACTGGACGGAACATTGGTGCTGGTGGGCGCGCCGCCCAACCCCCTGGCGATCAGCGCGTTCAGCCTTTTGTTCCCCCGCAAGCACCTGGCGGGCTCGCTGATCGGCGGCATCGCAGAGACGCAGGAAATGCTGGACTTCTGCGGCGAGCACAACATCGTCTGCGACATCGAGAAGATCAAGATACAGCAGATCAACGAAGCCTATGAGCGTCTGCTCAAGAGCGACGTCAAGTATCGCTTCGTGATCGACATGGCCTCGCTGAAGCACTCACAGCGATGACGGAGGTGCAGGCGGCTGGGAGTCAAGCGGCCTTGCGGGCTGCTTGTTCCGCTCCGCGGATCATGGTTTCGGCGACGGCGTTCACCGCCACGGTCCAATCGGCCTGTAGCTGCGGGGTCCACGCATCGCCGGCGAGGTCCTTCATCGTGCCCAAAAGAGTGTCCCGCACCAGGCCGTAGTGCTCGCTCTTGGCGCCGTAGCCTGCGTGCCGGGCGCCCATTTCGAGCAAGGGCTCTTCGATGGCGCCGAGGTTGTCGGCGAACTTGACCACCAGCGCGATCGCGGCGGTCAGGTGCTTCTTCTGTTGCGTCATGTCCTTGGGGAACATGCCCCGCACCGGCGGGAACGCCGCGAACAGGCGCTGATAGAAGGTGTCCATCAAGAGATCGGCCTTGGGGGCGAGCAGGTTGAAGCTTGCGCGGATGCGGGAGGCGGCGGTGTCCATGTGTGGCTCCGGGGGATAACCAGCGAGTATCGGCGAAATCTGGGGTGCGTCTGAGCATCGGCACCCGGCTTTGGCGATGCGGCCCGACTTGGGCGACGAAACGCTCAATGTTCAGTGCGAAATTCGGCATCCGGAGAGCTAACTCGGCGCGAGGTATCTGGGATCGGTACCTCCGCTGGGCAACTACTCATTCCTGATTGGGGCATCCCGGGCGAGTTGCCACATTCTGAACACCGACGCTACGCTCAGGCATGACTGCTCGTTTGTTGTCAGCCGTGGTCTGCGCTGTTGCGATGCTCGTTGGAATCTCCGGGTGCGCCGGGGCACGTCCCCCGGCAGACGACGCATCGTGGCGTCGAGTGCTCACGGAGCGGCTCGCTGCCTTCGGCCACCGCAACATCATCGCGATTGTGGATTCCGCGTATCCTGCGCAAAGCAAGCCGGGCGTTGAGATGATCTGTACCGGAGCGGACCAACTGACGGTGGTGCGGGCGGTGCTCGATGGACTCGCGGCGCAGCGGCATGTCAAGCCGGAAGTGTTCACGGACGCGGAGCTCTTGCACGTGGCGGAGGCTGATGCGCCGGGGATTTCCGCGTACCGCGACGAGCTGAACCGGTTGCTGAAGGGGGTACCGAACGGCGCAGCGTCCCACGAGAAGATCATCGCTGAGCTCGACGAAACCTCGCGGACGTTCAAAGTCCTGCTGCTCAAGACCAGCATGGCGTTGCCGTACACATCCGTCTTCGTGCGGCTCGATTGCGGGTATTGGAACGCGGCTTCTGAGCAGCGACTGCGTGACTCGATGGCTCGTTAGACGTGAGCGTCCTGGTCAGTTCTGAGCGTGGCCCGCCCCGGACAGTGCGGAAGGGCCAAGCTGTCTCACCCATGAGCCGCCGCGAGACCGGTCTTCTCGAAGTGCTCCAGCGCGGCGGCAACCACCGGCGTGTAGGTGTACACGGGGCCGCCGCCCATCATCACGGCGACACCCGCCGCGTCCATAACTTCCCTTGAAGTCGCGCCGGCCTTCAGGCATTTTTCCACGTGGGAGTAGATGCAGGGTTCGCATCGCACTGCGACGCCGATCCCCAGCGCGATCAGTTCCTTGCTCTTGACCGAGAGCCCGCCCTCGCCCCCGTCCTTCATCAGGCCCTGGAAAAACGGCCCGAAGGACTTGCCGATATCAGGGCCCTTGCTCTTGGCCATGTTCATCGTGGCGGGCCAGGACTCGTAGAACTTGGAAGCGTCGTGAAGCATGATTGACTCCTGTTGGGGTTCAGACTGAATCGATGCATGGGTCTACTTGCAGACACCCGAGTCGCAGCCGCTGCCGGACGCGGCGGCGCGGTTCCAGGGCATCTTGGCGATGATCGCGGCAAGGGCGCAGGTGCCGGTTGCTCCGGCAATGGTCAATCCGGCGCCGAAAAACGCGGGAATGCCGATGAACCGCGGATCGACGAACCACGCGAGGGCCGAACCCGCCAGGACGCTCACACCGATCACGAGCTGCACCTGACGCATGACGCTGATACCTGAGACCTCTGTGTTGAGCTCGATCGGTAGATTGTCCTTCTTCCACGCCTCGATGCCACCGGCCATGCTAAAGAGCGAGTACCCGGAACTCGCCACCGGCGAAGCCATGCGCACGGCATCCGCGGAACGGCGACCGCCTCGACAGTGCATGACGATGCGTTGACCCGGGCGTGCCGCGGCGGCGACTTGCATGGGGTCGAAGCGGGAGAGCGGGATCAGTCGTGAGCCGGTGATCCGTTCGCGGGCGTTTTCATCCGGCTCTCTCACGTCGATCAGAACGGCTTCCCCGGATCGAAGCCATTGCTGTACCTGGAGCGGGGAAACCTCCTGAACAGGCCTGCCATCGCCAGCCCGGAATGGGGGGGCGGTTGGGCTGCCATTCGCGGGGGCGTTGCTCTGGATCGTGGAAGTTGTCATTGGGTTATTCCGGCGTGTACGGGGGCCGAACGGGAACGCTGGATTCAGACACTGGTCGGACCTTAGAGCCGCGATGATCCTGACTGGTTCCCGGAAAAGTCGACCAACGCCGCGGTTTTTTCGATCCGCACATGATTCAACCGGGGGTACTGGCGGGCGATGATGTACGCCGCCATCGTTACCAGGAATGCCGCGAAAACGCGCTTGAGAGTTGCTTGTGGAACGCGGCCAACGAGTGCACTGCCCGCGAGACTGCCGGCGATGCCCAACGCGGCAAAAACAACAACGACTCCCCAATCAATCCGGAAATCTGCTGATTCCGGAGCGGCCGAACTGACAACCAGCGAGGAGTACTTCAGGAAACCGGCGACGCAGTTGACAGCGATAATGGCAAGACTCGTACCGACAGCGACTGGCATGGGGAGCTTCCGCAGCAGAACCAGCACGGGCACGATGAGGAATCCGCCACCCACGCCAACCAGTCCTGTAGCGAACCCGAGCCCAACGCCCTGAACCGCGATCAGCAACAAACTACGGAGAGTTCGGGAGAACGACCTATCGCTTCGGGTAGTCGGAGCGGGTTCAACAACGTTGACGGCAATCGTCGATTCAACCCGGAGCCCCGTCGGGTCCTTTCGGAACATCATGAGCGCCGCCGCGAGCATAAGTCCAGCGAGGAGCATCAACTGCAGCGCCCCGGGGACGTGGCGGGCGACGTGGGCTCCCGCCACGGTGCCCGCGATGCCCGGAAACGCGAGCAGCGCCGCGCTGCGAACGTCAAGACGCTTCTGCGACGCGGAGCGGATCGTTCCGGCAACCGCGATGGCGCCCACGATCGCCAACGACTCGACGATCGCCGATTTTTCGTCGTGCCCGACCATGTACACAAGAATCGGTACCGTCAGAATTGCCCCGCCTGAACCGAGCAAGCCAAGTGACAGTCCGACCAAAAGGGCGCCGATCCATGCCAGGATCAAGGGAATGCTCCAGGAGTGAGCAAGGGAGTTCTATCGCTCCGTAGGGGCCTTGGCCTGCTCCCAGGCCATCATCCCCCCCGCGAGGTTGGTGACCTGATAACCGTGTTTCTGGAGCAAGGAGCAGGCCCGCGCGGAACGTGTGCCGCCCTGGCAGTTCACCAGGATGTGCCGATCACGGGGCACCTCTGCCAGGCGGGCAAGAAGTCGGGTGTGCGCGATGTTCGTTGCACCGGGAATGTGCCCTGCAGCGAACTCGACCTTTCGCCGCGCGTCGAGCACGAACGGTCGTGTGGTGTCGAGCATAACGCGTGCACTGGAAACACCGACCTCGTCGGTGGGGACCAAGGTTCCGCCCTGAGAGGCGAACTGCCCCACTGCCGCGGCGTCGAACCAACCCACAAACTTGTCGATCCCCACTCGGATGAGATCGCGAACCGCTTCATCGGCACGGCTGGGCTCGGCGATCAGGCAGATCGCCTCGTCTGCGGGGATCATGGACCCCGCGTCGGTGTTGAATGAGCCCGAAAGCGGCAGCGACAAGGAACCGGACACATGCCCGGTCCGGAATTCCGGCCACGGCCGGGTATCAACGATGGTGCACTTCTGCAAGTCGAGAGTGAGCAGTTCCGAGACTGACATCTGGCGGAGTTTCGGGACGCCGCCGAGCACCCTGGGGCCAAACTTGTTGTCTCGCTTCATCCGGGCGAAGTAGAGCGGGGGTTCGGGCTGCCCTTCCAGGATGCAATCCACAAAGCTTCGTTCGGACTCGGCGGCGCGAACGGAAGCATTGAACATTTTCTCGTACCCCACCGTGCTCTGCGGAACCGCGCCCAGTGCCTTGCCGCAAGCGCTCCCGGCGCCGTGCGCCGGCCACACCTGCAGGTAGTCAGGCCAGGCCAGGAACTGCTTGACAGTTTGGTAAAGACGGCGCGCGGAGGATTCGGCCTTTCCGGCGATGCCCGCGGCGGATTCGAGCAGATCGGGCCTGCCGACATCACCCACGAAGACGAAATCCCCGGTCACGACGCCGATGGGCTTGTCGGCGCCGCCGCCGCGGTCGGTGATCATGAAACACACGTGCTCGGGCGTGTGGCCCGGGGTGTGGAGCGCCTTGAACACGATGTTGCCAACGAGAAACTCGCTGCCATCCTTGAGCAACTGGTAGTCGTATGAACCGCCGCCGGATTTTTGGTCGAGCCACTGGTACTTCCAGTCGGCGTCGCCCTCGTCGGACAGATAGGCCTTCGCGCCCTTCTCGGCCAGTTCCCGGGCCCCGGACAGAAAGTCGGCGTGGATGTGGGTCTCGGCGACGGCGACGATCTTGAGCTTGTTCGCGGCGGCGATCGCTTCGTAGCGGTCGACATCGCGTTCGGGATCGATCACGATCGCCTGTCCGGTGCGTTGGCATCCGATCAAGTACGCGGCTTGCGCGAGTTTATCGTCGTACACCATGCGGAAGAACATACGGCATACTCCTTGGCCAGTGAGGTCGGTCGGGGATTTAGAGGCGCGATGAGTCAGTATGGTTCCCGGCGGCGGAGACGGCGGCCGAGAGCCACGCGGAGAACGGCCAGACGGGCTACTTGACCGGCCAATCCTCCGGCATCCATTCCGGTAGGCCTGCGATAGATTGGCGAGCCGCCTCCGAGGTCGGCACGCCCCACGCCTGGAAGAAGGGCCCCAGGTTCTTTCCGCACGCACGGCTGAATCGGGCCATCCATTGATCTCGCTTGTCGGCGTCGTTCTTGGGATGGTCCTTCTTTGGAAGTGCGCGATATTCGGCGAAGACTCGCTCGAACGTCTCCCAACCGAACGCCCGCTGCAGTTGAACGTACATATGGAGCGCCAGGAAGGGATCTCGCTTCCAAGCGTCGAACTTGGCACCGGCGGACAGGTACTCCCCGAGTTTGGGCGGTTTGTTGACCGCTTCGTGCCCACGGTCGCCGGGCTTGGGGGAGCAGATAGTGTCGATCGCGTGCAGCGCGAAGAGGTTGCATGTCACCTCGCCGGTGCCCTCGAACGTCCAATCCGCCTGTTGGTGATTGTGGCCCAGTTCGTGCAGAAGCCCCCAGGTCCCCTTGCGGAGCCGCTCGACACTCACCATGTCATTGGCGGCGTCCAGATGCGTCATGATGGGGTATCCGCTGTGCATGTATCCGGCGCTGATCTGCACGTCGGCGACGAAGCGGTGAGGGCGGTCTGGCTGCGTTGCGATGGTGGCGAGCGTCGCGTGCGCATCGCTGATCTTGTTCCAGAACTCCATCACCGCGGAAGGATCTTCAAGCTCGCGAAGAACCTGGCTCGGCACACTCACGATGACTTTGCCGCTCTCAAGCTCGCCCCAGGGGCCTGGCGCCTGCCTGGAACTCACCCACTCGGCGCTGGCTGTTTTGCCGAGAACGTACCTGGGGGCTTGAACTGCGCCGCTCACAAGGAAATGAGCGGTGCCGGACCTGCCTGAAGAAACCTCGATGTAGACAAGGCCGCCGAATGCGCTTGCGGCAGTGGTGACAGATTGTGTCAGTGGCCACTCGCGGCTGACATCGGGCACGCGATCCCATCGCTCGTGGTGCCACAAGGTGTCGGTGTGGCACCCGATGCGGAGAGAGCATCCTTTGGCTTCGTCGCGGTTCGTGACCGTCACGACCGCGCCGGGCGGGGCGTATAGGCCTGTGCTGTGCCACTGGGGAACCGACATGTCCAGTTCAATCGTCTGATCCACGCGTGCGGCGTCGGCAGGAACTTGCCCGGGAAACGCCGCGGAGGCTGGGTGCGCCCTGACGCGATCGGCCGGGGTTTGACGTTCCAGTTCTACCTGCAGCGCGAGCAGCACCCGTGAAACGCCATCGGTTCGACGGAGCGGCTTGTCCTTGGAGACGAACAGACTGTCCTGACGTGCGGAGAGCAGCGTCAACGCCCGCTGAAAGAGCGGGTGGTTGGGAGCGATCACTCGCAAGGCGGCCGTGAGTGTGACACCGGCCTGCGGTTCGAGCGCGGCCTTGGCGTTCGCTGCGGCTTCAAGAGCGTCCATGGCGGCCGGAGCGCACAACTGAGGAGACAGGGGGATGACTTTGAATGCGCCGTTGTCGGTAGGATCAAGCGTCCCGTCGCACCAAGCGATTCCGCAGTCGCTCAGCAGCAAGTTCCCGGGATGATCGTGGATTGTCTTGCCGGGGTGGAGTTGGAGCCATCCCCAGCCCAATCCGGCGGTCAGAAGACCTCCGCCGTTGCGGATGTACTGGGAGATCGCGGGGCGTTCCTTCTCGCCGATGCTGTGAGAATCCACGACGATAAACGAGTAGTTAGAGAGCGCGTCTTGCCAGGCGCCTTGCAGAGGCTGTGCGTCGAACCCGGCATCTGACAGCGCGCCAATCATCGCGGCGTTGTTCAGAACCCCGGCCTTGGCCTTCTCGGCGCCCGCAAGCCATCGGGCCGAGTTCTGGACGAACCGGCACGTGCCGGGATGCTTCAAAGCGTCCGCGGCGATCATCCCGCCGTGGCCCACGGCGACGACTCGTCCCTTGTCCCATTCCGCGGCAACGGCGACTGGGAGCAGTTGCTTTGAATCCTCCCTTCCGCCGATCAAGGCGCGGCCGTGCGTACCGAGTACGGCGAGAGGTCCGGGGATTCCCGCCGAGGCGATCGACTCGACTCCCGCGGTCAGCGGATCGTCACTCAGGGTGCAAACCTCGGACGACCGCGAGGGGAAGGCCGATGCGATCGTGGGTGACCAGAAACCGATCGCCGTCACCAAGCCCATCATGACGCGGCAACGATCGGCGAATCGTAAAGTTGGCATGCGCCCATGATAGCGAACCGGCCCGCGGGCATGGGCTGCCGGAGCGTGAATACCGGTCCGAGCAACGACGGGTGCGCGAAGTCGTGCGGCATACGCAGTCTCCAAAAGTGCGGCGATCCCGCCGCAGAACGCGACGGGATCACCACGAGTTGGAGTAGTCTTTTCAGGAGAAGGGATCAGCCGTTCTGCCAGGCGATGAAGAACGCCTCGACGTCTCCGCCATCGACGCCGCCGTCAAGGTTGAAGTCGGCTTCGTCGGCTCCGGCTTGCCACGCGAGGAAGAAGGCTTCGACGTCGGCACCGTCAACCCCGCCGTCGAGGTTGAAGTCTGCGCCGGGGTAGACGGTGACATCAACAGACATCGAGGGGATGTACCCGGCGACCTGGGCGGTCGCGTTTTCCTTCGTGAAGAAGGCCGGATAGGCCGCCTCGCCCGTGCCACCGCCGGGGCCACCGCTGGCGGCGTGCAGGCTGGAGATGATGAGGGGCACGCGGCCGGTGTTGAAGGCGCGTGCCCAATACGCCTGAGTCGCGGGGTCGTTGAGATTGATGTCGAACGTCAGGGGAGTTCCGGCGGGGACGAGTTGACCTGATGCAAGGGTCTCGTTGCGGCCGATCGCCATCGGCATGGCTTCGAATTTCTGGCGGACCTGACGGCCGATGTCGGTCGGCACGCCCGCGATATCAAAGGTCGCGACGTAGACATTGCGGACGCCTTCGCGCGGAGGGAATGGTGCGAAGGGACTGAAGGGAGAACTCTCGGTGTAGGTCGTTGCGTTCCAACCATTCCGGTACGCAGCACCAAAGAGTTCAACGGGCTTACCCACATCGCCGTCCGGCCGGTAGTCAGGGTCGGCAGGGTCGTAGCTGGTGACGACCGAATCGAACGTGGGGTCGTACTCGAAGCGGTTTTCCGCGCTCACCCAAACTGTGACAGACAGGCTGCGCACCACATAGCGGGCCTCTCCCAATCCGGGAGGCACCGTCCCGGAACTATCAAAGGTGAGAAGGAACAGGCCATCTCGGTCGTCGAAGCCTGATTGACGGAGAGCCGCGAAGATGGGAACGGTTTGTTCGGTTCCCGGCTGGGACGCGAATGGGTAGTCCCAGCGATCGATTATGGGGCTAGCAAACGACCCAGTCATCGTTTGTGCGTTCGTAGCGGCACAGATCACAAGCACAGGCAGAGCAGCTGTCCGGATGGCATTCTTCATGATCAATTCTCCTTTTTGCACTGAGAAGCGTGATTTTTGGCGATATCTGGGGTTATCTCGAAGTGTTCAAAAAGTGATTCAGAAGTGAAAAAATCTTGACTTGCAGATATACTAGTCATCTTTAGTGGCCTAGACTAGTCTCATGGATACGAATACTACCAATTCCGGTATCGTGTCTCCCGCCCGCCTCGACAGCCCCGCTCGCCGGGGAACCCCAAAGAGTCCTGCCCGGGCATTCCGTAACACCAGCGCTTTCACGCTGATCGAGTTGCTGATGGTCATCATGATCATCGGCGTGCTCACCTCGTTGATGCTGCCCGCATTGGGGCGTGCCCGGGGTCTGGGTCGCCAGACCAAGGAGCTCGCTGCCGCGGCGCAGCAGATGATGGCGTTCAATCTATACGCCGACGAGAGCAAGGGGCTCGTGCTGCCTGGATATCCGCCGCGTGATTGGGTGAACGGCCCGATCCGCGTTGAGAACCAGGATGGCGAGCGCCTGTACAACGAGGACGCTCAGCGATATCCGTGGCGTCTGGCGAGTTACCTGAACTACAACTTCCGCGGGCTTTATCAGAGCGACAAGATGCTGGGCGAGCTTCGCGAGAACCAGGGCGAATACAGCCAGTACGGCGTGAACTACGACTACGTGATCAGCTTGTACCCCTCCTTGGGCATGAACATCGCGTTCGTGGGCGGCAGCGATCGCCACCAGGAATACGACCGCATGTTCCGCCAGACCTTCGGCCGCGTCTATATTGAGCGGTTGGATCAGGCGATCCGGCCCAGCGGCGTCATGGCGTACGCGTCGGCCCGGGCCGAGGAACAGCCATCTGTGCCGGTGCTGGGTCGGCCGGAAGGGTTCTTCCGCATTGAGCCGCCGCGGTTCTCCGCGGCTGGTCCTTCCCGCTGGGAATCCGCGTACGACCCGAACGCCGCAGTGCCGGGCCTGAACTCGGGCTTCATCTCGCTGCGTCACAACGGCAAGGCCGTCGCCGCCCATCTTGACTCTCACGCGTCGATGCTTGGCTGGCAGGAACTGAACGACATGCGTCGCTGGGCCGACCAGGCCAATACGCCGGAGTGGGGTCTCTCGCCACGCTAGATCGTACATTCCATTAGCACGAAACCGCGGCCGGGTCCTGAAAAACCCGGTCGCATCGCGATATCATGTGCCCATGACACGCAACACCCTCCTCGTCACGGCGACCGCACTCTTCCTCGCTGCCGGATGTGAAAAACAGCCGGAAGCCCCCGCGGCTCCGGCGGCGGCCCCCAAGACACAGGCGCCACCCGCGGCGCCGAGCAAACCCGCGGCCGCTACCCCCGCCCCAGCGACGCCGACGCCCGCGCCGGCTGCTGCCGCAATGGGCCCCACGGTTACGGCGATGAACCTGACGTTCAAGCTCCCGGACGGTTGGAAGCAGGGCCAGCCCTCCAACTCGATGCGGTTGGCCGAGGCCGCCGTCGCGGATCCATCTGGCGACGCCGGCAAGGCATGCACGGTCGCGTTCTCCACCGCTGGGGGAGATGTGCAATCGAACATCGGCCGCTGGGCGAACCAGGTCCAGGACGCTTCGGGGCAGGCCGTCAAGGCCGACCCGAAGAAGAAGACCGTCGCCGGGCTCCCCGTTACCACGGTCGAGTTGACCGGCAAGTACATGGGCATGGGAGACGGTCAGCCCAAGCCGGATTGGACGATGCGTGCGGCGATTGTCGAATCGCCCGAGGGCCTGCTGTTCATCAAGATGACCGGCCCGGCGGATCGAATGAAGACGCTCGCCGCCGGATTCGACAGCCTGGTCGACAGCATGACCAAGAAGTGACCGGGGCGACGGTTATTCCCTGATCGTCTTGAGCAGATCGAGTGAAGTGACAATGCCGATGGGGCAGTTGTCGTTGTCCACCACGATAATGCGGTGAATGTGGCTCTCGATCATTTTTCGAGCGAGCGATGCCACCGACTCATCGGCGGAGGCGGTGACCGCGTCCTCGGTCATGAAATCTCCGACGACGACCGTTGGCTTTGCGATGGTCTCAACCTCCTCGTCCTCTTCGTCGTCGTCTTCGCTGTACAGCATGTCAAAGACGTAGCTGGGCTCCAAGCCCAGATCGGGGTCGAGCGCCCTGTGGAGCAGATCGGACTTGGAAGCCACACCAACGAGACGGCCGGCAGAGTCGACAATCGGCATTCCGGAGACCTCGTTGTCATCGAGCATCCTCGCGAACTCACGCAGGGTCGTCTCCGGCCCGGTGGTGATGAGGTCGGTGGTCATGATGTCTTTGGCGATTCGGTAAACCTGTCGAGACGTGGCCATGTGCTTCTCCGGGCTTGAGTTTTCGCAAAGTCGCCTAAGTCGATCCTTCTCTCCCACTGCGGTCGGAATCCTCTGACGGGACACCCGCCGAACGCTTGGAGGCTCGGCGGCGAGCGTTCCAGAGCAGGGCCGCGTATCCGAGCATGAGGCCCAGCCCAAGGACGTACGCCAACAGGACTTCGTCGCCGCCCTTCATGTGCGGCCTCCACCACCGGCGCCCACGAAGCCCGCGGCGGGAGCGTGCTCGTGATCCAGGTGGGCGTGAGACTGACCGTGCGCGCCGAGCTGGTACCGCGCGGCTATGAGACCGACGCAGAGCAGCGAGATCGGCACAAACCAGACGGCCAGGGTGGCTTGCATCGCGGGCTCGAGTTCAACGGATGAGGGATGGATGTCGGGCAAGAGCTTGACGGAGAGATAGACCAGCGGAACGTCAAGGAAAGCGAGCAGCCCGTAGACAGCGCTGACGACCTCTCGGCGGCGGGCGGACTCGATGGCCGGCCGCATCGCCAAGTAGACGACGTACAGCAGCAGCATGATGAGACTGAAAGTGAGCCTCGGGCTCCACGTCCACCAGCGGCCCCACGCCACGTGCGCCCAGATCATCCCCGTGACCAGCACCACGGCGCAGTACAACACCACGACGCGTGCGGCTGACTCGGCCAGCAGGTCCCAGCGGGAGTCCCTGGTCCACAGGTACCGGATGCCTGCTGCGAAGACGACGAACGCGGCGATGAACGTATTGATCGCTGCGGGCAGGTGCAGGTAGAAGATCTTCTGGATCGGCCCCATCGACGACTCAAGGGGCGCGAACCACACGGTCATTGCCAGGGCGGCGAGCAGCGAGACCATAGTGGCGCCCCAATACCAGCGGTTCGTTATGGTGAGTTGGTTGAGCATGTGACGCCTAAGCCTCCAGAAGTAGATCGAAGGTGAGCCAACCTACGGCCAGAAAAACCAGGTCGAACGCCACGAGCACTGATTCACCGAGCCCGAACACTCCGATGGACTGCGGATCGTTGAGCAAGCGTGCGGATGCCAGCACCAGCGGAAGGCACAGCGGGAACACCACGGCGGCGAGGAGCCCGCCGTGCATGCGGGTGGTGGCGACGACTCCCGAGAACAGTGTTCCCACTGCGGCGAAGCCCGCCAGCCCCAGGACCGTGACACGGATAAACACGGATGGGGAGGCGTTGACCTTGAGGCCAAGAAACAGGAGTGACGCGGCGGTGACAACCGCGGCGACAACGCTGAGCAGCAGCACATTAGCGATCCACTTGGACACGAAGAGCACGCCGCGATCGATTGGCGTCATCAACAGGGCGGCGAGGGCGTCGTCGCGGTGGTCGACCGCCATGGTCTTCTCAAAGCAGAGCGCTCCGCCGAACAGGTATGCGACCCAAAGCACGGCGCCGGCATTGGGGCCGACGCCATCGCCGCGTGAAGCCAGGCCCAGGCCGAGCACCGTGACGAACAGGATGCCGAGCACGCACAGAAGGGGCAGCGTGTAACGGCCGCGGGCCTCGACACGCAGGTCCTTGGCGACGAGCAGGGCGATGTCGCGCAGTGCGTTCATCGCTCCTCCTCCATGGCGTGCAGCACGTCGGCGCTCGCGAGATCGATGCTCGGCGCGTCGAGGACCTTGGCGCCGTGCCGGAGCACCACGGTGCGGTCCGAGAGGGCCACGGCGTGCTGAGCGGCGTGATCGGTGAACACAATGGTGCGACCCATGGCGCGAAGGTCCAGCAAACAGCGCTCCAGCCTCGACACCGATCGGGAATCCAAGCCCGTAAACGGTTCATCCGCCAGGAGCAGGTCGGGGTCGTGGACGAGGGCGCGGGCGATCGCGACACGTTGGATCATCCCGCTGCTCAGAGAACCAACCCGATCATCGGCGCGTTCTGCCATTCCCACTCGTGAGAGTTCCCTCACCGCACGCTCATGAACGCCTTCGAGCCTGTAGAGCCGACCGAACAGGACGAGGTTTTCAAGGCAGGTCAGGTCTCGGTACAGCATCGGATGGTGCCCGATGAAGCCGATTCGGCGCCGCAGCAACGCGTCGCGCGGTGCGGCACGGCGGCCGAAGATCTCGAGACTGCCGCCGCTGGGCGGGTCCGTGGCGGCGAGTATCTTGAGGAGCGTGGTTTTTCCCGCGCCGTTGGCGCCCATCAATGCGCAACAAGTCCCGGGCGGCAACGACAGGTTCACAGATTTCAGCACGGAGCGTCCATCGATCTCCTTGGACAGCCCCACCGCCACCACCGCGGGCTGGATCGCGGGGCCGGCCTTCGCGGCGTCGGTCAGGAGGTTGGAAGTGATCAGTGCCATCTCATCGGGACCGCTTGACTCTTGCTCATCAGTTTCCAAAGCCGGGGCGTCGCTGCGCCTTTCTCCATACGACGAACCCGCCCGCGGCAACCACCACCGCCGCGCCACCGGCGATCATCCACGGCGTTGAGACAGGCGGTGCGGGCGGCGGGGCCGCCGCGGCCGGAGCCGCGGGCGGGGTCAGGCCGACCAGCATCAGCCCGGCGGACTGACCAGAAGCGACGGCGTTCCCGTTGAATCGGCGTAGCTTCGTACCTTGAACGGTTTCGGAGCCGGCGGCCTGCAGCGTGCCGGTGTCCAGTTGCGTGCCGTCATCAGGGACGACAAAGGTGGCAAGATCGGTCGCGACCGGGGCGGATACCTTCAGATCGGCGCGGCCGTCGACGATGGGGACCGTGTAGGAAAACTTGTACGTCATGCGGCCGGGCATGAGCGGCATTTGGATGTGCAACTGGTTGTCGTCGTACGCGGTGCAGCACCAGCCGTGAAAGCCCGCTTCGAGGTTGAAGTTGTCGGCTCTCTCGGGCAAACCGAGCGTTACGGTGTCACGCCGCCCTTGCTCGTTCGGGGGCTTTCCGAGCCAGGTCTTGTCGCCCAAGTTCTCGACCGTCACGAGCTCAACAACGTCCATTTCCGCGGGCAGTCGTGCCGCCATGACCTGCCTCGCCACGACCTTCCACTTGGGCTGGTCGTCGGTGACTTCGTACACCGTGATGTTCATCGAGGCCCGCGGCGTCTGTGGGTTCATCGCCGGACCGTTCTCCTGATATAGCACGCCGGCGTGCTTGATCCGGACGACGGGCACCACTTCGATCGCGATCGGCACGTCACCGATCATGGCGATCCCGTTCTCGTCAAGACGGGACTTGATCTGCTTGATCGGCTGGTTGCGATGCACCAGGATCAACTCAACTTCATCGCCCGAGGCGGGCGGCGCGCCGCTGGTGCCCTGGATCGCACGGATGGCCAGCGTCCCCTTCGCCCCCACCGCCATCAGATGCTCGATCGCGGCCGGGTCCAGGCCGTCGTCATCCTGAACCGCTCCCGGGGGCTGCTGGGGCATCGGGATGACCTGCGGCGCGGCCATCGCTTGCGGAACTGAGGCGGCGAGCGCTGTGAGCAACACGATGGTGCAGGAACGAATCATATTTGAGCCTTCCAAATCACAGCGGCTTCTCGCTGAGCCGCGCCGGTTAAGCCATCGCCGACGAGCGGGGTGGAGTAAGCCGAAAGTTCCACACCGGGTTGGCGCCGCCGCGAAGGGATCACACACATCGCACCTCCGACGGTTCCAAGAGCCGCGCCGATCCAGATCCACATCACCAAGGGCAGCACCCGAACGTGGAGCGTCGCGGCGTTGGTCGCGTCGTCCCAAGAGCCCAGACCGACGTAGACATCTCGAATGAGCGTGCTTCGGATGGCGACTTCGCCGACGGGCTCCTCCGCGTGGTCGTAGTGTCTGCGACGTGGTGTTAGCAAAAGACGTGTTCCAGCAGCGTCGACCAAAGACAGATCAGCGCGAACACACAGCGAGTCTGGAGCGTGCTCGGGCGTCACCCGCTCGAGCGTGACCTTCCACGAGCCCAGGGAGCGAGTTTCGCCCGGGTGCAGGGTGACATCCCACGTGGACGCCAACACACTCGAGGCGCAGACTCCGCACAGCAGCACGCACAGGCCGACATGGGCCAGCCGGCCTCCGTGCGCCCGTGGGTTGGCGCCGACGGCGAGCAATAAAGCACGTGCACGCCCCACCCCTGAGACGTGCACGTGCTCGCGGGCGGCACGGAACCATGCCCGCGCCGCCAACATCGCGGCGGTGAAGCACGCCCACACCAGCAGCAGCATTGCCGCCGAGCGCACTCCCGCCGCCGCTGCGATCAGGACCGCCGCCAGCGCTAGCGCGGCGGGGAGTACGACCTCACCACGAACGCGGGCCGGACTCCATCTGGGGTTCACCAGCACCGGAGCGACCGCCAGCAGCAGTGCTGCAAACACTGACGCGGGGCCGATGGTTGATTCGTAGAAGGTCCGCGTGATCGAAGCGGGACCATTGAGTACGATAGACGCGATCATCGGGATCGCGGTTCCCACCAGCACCGCGGCCGCGGAGAACATGAGCAGAAGCGTTCCGGCCAGCACCAACCAATCTCCCGCGTACAGGTCGTGTTGGACACGCCGGAATGCGAATCGTCGGACGCGGTAGATTCCAGCGAGCGTGCCGCAGACCAGAAGGCAGAATACCAGCACACCCAGGTATGCTCCCAGCGACGATCGCCCGAACGAGTGGACCGAGTCGACCATGCCGCCCCTGGTGACGAACGTGCCGAACATGCAGAGGACAAAGCAGAGCAGGGCGAGCGAGTGTGTCCACGTCGCCAGCACTCCCCGAGCCCGGTAAACGGCGATGCCGTGGATCAGCGCGGTTACGGTGAGCCAGGGTAACAGCGATACGTTTTCGACCGGATCCCACGCCCAGTACCCCCCCCACCCCAACTGTGTGTACGCCCACCATGCACCCAATGAAATGCCAGCGCCCAGAACCATCCACGCGCCGTACGCCCATGATCTCGTGGCGTTCGCCCATCGCACGCCCCGAGAAGGACATAGAGCAGTTCCCACCGCGATGGCAAAGGGGGCCGCGCAGAGCGCGTACCCCGTGAGGATCATCGGCGGGTGAATCAGCATGGCCCAATGGCGCAGTTGCTGGCCGGCACCGACCAGTTCAAGGTCCTCGGGCGCGGGGCGGAAGGGAGGCGCTGCGATCACGAGCATCAGCCCCAAGCCCAGCACGATTGACGTTGTGATCGTGATCGCGACGACCGCCGCTCGACGCCGGACGCGGTTGAGCGTTACCGCCAGGCCGGAACCGACGAGAGAAATCAGTGCCGCCAAGGAAAGAAGACTGCCTTCCTGTCCGGCCCAGAGCGCGGCCACGCGGTAGTGCGTCGGAAGATTGGGGTCCACGTGCTCCACGACATAGGCGAGGCGGTCATCGCGAGAGCACAAGGTCACCAACAACGCCCCCAAGGCGGCCAGCCAAGGGATGCACAGGACCAGTGCCAAGCGGCGGAGTCGCCGAGACCAATGAGGACGTGAGAAGGCAAGCAGACCGATAAGCAACACCGCCGCGGAAAGAACCACGGCCGTCCAAAGGAACATGGGACCCAAGGTGGTCATCCGCCCACCTTCTTTGCCGACGCGGCGCCCTGGTACTTACTGGCGCACTTGGTCATGAGCACATCCGCGGCGAGGTATCCCTCCGCGTTTAGCATTCCTTCCACGACCACCTCACGCCCGGACGCGAATCCGTCGGGAACAGCGCCGTGATAGACGACCGGAACGAACTTCTGAGCGCCGCGAAGTTCGAAACGGATCTCTCCATCCGACGCACCCGCCCGCTCCGTTTGCGTTCCAACCGTTCCGAAGACACGAACACGCCGGCCATCCCGATCGGTTTGCGTTAGGAGATCTTCGACTCCTACGTAGTACACCAATCCGGAGCGATAGCCTGCGGCCCCGAGATACCCGAGCGCACAGGCAATTACCGTTAGTGCAGCCACGTGTTTCAGTTTCACGATCGGCATCGTACACCCTGCATCGTTGAATCAATGCAAGCCGAGTGCCATAGAAGGTACCCGGTGGCATGAGCGCAGGAGTCGGAGATTGTCACGATCGGTCAGCAAGCGACACGTTCGGTCGCTGTCTTGAACCTTTGAGGGGTTCTAGAGGTTGAGATAATCGACCGGTTGCGATTCCCGAAGGTGGGAGTGCATTCCGCGCGGTTACTCAATGTGGCAGGAGAGGCATAGCGCGCTTCGGACGTTTGACTTTACCAACAGGTTCTCGCGGCCCGAGTAGACGCTGTGGCACGATCCGCAACCAACCGACTTGTTGAAGAGTCGCACGCGACGATCCAGAGCTCCCATGGGCACGAGCCGAATTTCATCGGATTCGGCGGATGCCGGCTTGGATCGATAGGGGGTGCCCATCGGATGGTCTGCGGTTCCACGAATGCTCAACTCCGACCCGAGATTGTGCCCGCCGGCATCCTTGGCGATCGTTCCGTCATGGCAGGAGACGCAGGTCTTGGTCTCGCTGTCGAAGCTGGTGCCTCCCGTGGTCCCGAAACTGCTGGGTTTCAGGTGTGCGCCGATGACCTCGGAGGCGTGGAATGATCCGCCCCTGGGCCGAGCATTGCCGTGGCACGCCGAGCACGCGTTGAAGGCGTCGAGTCCCGGTCGCAGCATCGGATTGCGTGCGTTTCGGACGTCACCGTGCGACTGCTCCGCCGCGGATGAATGGCATGTCAAGCATGTGAGCTTCCCATTTTCGAGAGGGAGAGCTCCCGGGACGTTCATCCGAGGGACGATGTCGGTTGGGTGAGAGAATCCGGGCTCAAACTGGTGGCAGGAATCGCAACGCTGAACGATCCTCGACCCATTGTCGGACGAGGATCCGCCTACCGCGGGTTGCGGGCGGGCAGCGTGGACGAACTGTTGAAGGGGATTGGCGAATCCAAAGAGGAGTGTCACCGCCGCGGCGGCGGCGCTGATCAGACTGGGCAGGCCTTGGGCCCACCACTGCCGAGTTCGCAATTCAATAGGGCGTTGGGGCCCCACTTTTTTTATTCGGCCCATGTTTGTTCCCCACTCTCACCGGAACGTGTATCGGGAGGGGAACAACATGACTTGGGATTCCGAAATGGTTTCCGTGCCGGGAAATCCGAACGTGGCGAATTCTCAACGCCGGGAGAAAAAACGCCCTGGATGACCTGTAGGGCCTGTAAATCACGTTTTCTGAGCGTTTTTCTTCAGATCATTGATTGGTACGGGAATTGCATTATACTGGGAGAGGATTGGAATCCTTGGATCGAATGAGGGCGTGCCCGTTCGAGTTCTCACGGCATACAAAAAATACCCAAGAGAGAAAAGGGAGCAGTCATGAACGCAAAAACTCAACTCTTCAGCGTGCTCGCAGTAGTCGCGATGGCTGGGGCTTCGGCTCAGGCTCAGATCTCGACTTCGCGTCACAACTTCAGCTCGTACGGCTGGTCACGGGGCGAAATCTGCCTTCCGTGCCATACGCCGCACAACGCCAACGTCGATGTCGGGTTCCTGTGGAACCACGCCTTGACCAACGCCACGTACCAGATGTTTGAAGGCGGCACCGGTACGGCCGCGTTGAACATCGATTCACGCAGCCGCATGTGCCTTGGTTGCCACGACGGCACCGTCGCCTTGGACAGCTTCGGCGGCATGACCGGCACCAACTTCATCGGCCCCGGCGGCAACATCGGCACCGATCTGCGCAACGACCACCCGATCGGCAGCGACGCGATCTATCCGCTCAGCGGAACGAGCACGGGCTACAACCCCACCGACGCCAGCGGCTCTCGCGTGGGTACCGGAACCCAGGTGCTCCGCCTGCGGGCTTGGGTTGACCCCAGCGGCGCCACGAAGTACGTGGTGGGCTGCAGCACCTGCCACACCGTCCACAACAGCGGCAACTACGGGCACATGCTCCGCTTCAGCAACGCTTCGAGCGCGCTGTGCTTGACCTGCCACATCAAGTAAGGTCAGCAGAGAACTGAACTGCACGCCCGACGCCCCGCACACGGCTTTCAAAGCCCGATGCGGGGCGTTCTTTTTCTGAGTCGGTGATTTGTGTGAACGGTCGGCGGGGTGCCCACGGCTCCTACGTTGCTGCGGAGGTTTGGGCGCGGCGCGACGATGCTCCGGCCAGGCCTTGCGGGGGCCCATGAGATTGCGATGTGACACGTCGCCCGGAGGCTTAAGGCGACTTCAACGGCTTGCGAATATCAAACCCCGTGGTGTCACGGCAACGAGGGGACCTCGGCAAGTCCGCCCGCCATGGTCCTCAATCAGCCAACCACTGCGGCCCCTCGCTTCCATTCGTGAGATGCTCCCGGGGAGTTGGATTCTCGCGGGCGGAATCACGCCTGGAAAAAACGCGTCAATCATGGCACAATCCGCGATTTTGCGGCCTGAGTCGTGCCTGACCTGGTGGCACGAACTTTGCACCGCTTTGGTTCGCTCCCGTTGGGTTTTTTAATCGGTGAAAGGCGTACTCGTACAAGCTACAGAAACTCTTGTACCAAGCCAAGGTGAGAAAGGGAATCACTCATGAACGCAAGGACTCAATTCCTCGGTGTGCTCGCGGTGGTCGCGATGGCTGGGGCTTCTGCCCAGGCACAGATTTCGACTTCGCGTCACAACTTCAGTACATACGGTTGGTCTCGGGGCGAGATCTGCCTGCCCTGCCACACTCCCCACAACAGCAATGTCGACATCGGGTTCCTCTGGAATCACGCGTTGACCAACGCCACCTACCAGATGTTCGAGGGGGGCACGGGCACGGCCGAACTCAACATCGACTCGCGCAGCCGGATGTGCCTGGGTTGCCACGACGGCACGGTGGCCTTGGACAGCTTCGGAGGCATGACCGGCACCAACTTCATCGGCCCTGGTGGCAACATCGGCACCGATCTGCGCAACGATCACCCGATCGGATCCGATTCGGTGTATCCCGACGCGGGCCGAACCGGCAGCCTCAACCCAAGCGCGCCGGGCCCCTATGGGACTCGCACCGTCGGCACCGGCACACAGAAAGTTGGTCTGCGTCCGTGGAATGACAACGGCACCGTCAAGTACACGGTGGGCTGCACCACGTGCCACACGGTCCACAACGCCGGCAACTACGGGCACATGCTCCGCTTCAGCAACGCCTCCAGCGCGCTGTGCTTGACTTGCCACATCAAGTAAGCCCTTCAGGATTCAACGAAGTACGCCCAACGCCCCGCACCAGACTGTGCGGGGCGTTGTCATTCCAATCCGCGCATGCCGCCCCAGCGACGAAGTTCCTGCATGTCGCGGCTCGTTGATAGTCCACAGGCACGGCCCTCCCGAGAGGGGACAAACGGCCCCGGCGGCGACTGGCACTCCGTTTGTTACAGTGCTAATCTGCGGACCTGACACTGAGTTAGCCGAGCAAGAGAACACTCATGAAATACCGCCTCCCCGCCCGGAATACCACGTTTGCCCTCGCCCTGACTGCCGCGGTATCGCTCCTGGCCATCCCCGGTTGCGGTGCCCCGGGAAAAGGCGTCGATTCCGCCGCCGCGAATACCACTGTCTCGGGCTCGTACGCGTTCTGGCCCATCTTTCCGGATGAACCCAGGATGCAGTTCCTGCGTTCGTTCGGGTCCAGTGACGATGTGAGCCCGTCGCAGACCTCGGCCCTGGAGAAGGTCGTTTTCGGCAAGGAAGTTGAAAAGACAGCGACGATCAACAAGCCCTACGGGGTCGCGATGAAGGGCTCCAACATCTACGTCTGTGATATCCGCGGGCAATCGCTGGTCGTGCTGGACCTCAAGAAGAAGCAGACTCGGCTGATCGGGGTGTCGGGCGTCAACCGCCTCAACCACCCGGTCGCGGTCACGGTGGCGGATGACGGCACGATCTACGTCGCCGACAACGAACGAGGTTCGATCATGGTCTACGACGCCGGTGAGAGGTACTCCACCGCGTACGGTTTCGAGAAGTTCAAGCCTGTGGCGCTCGCGGTGCATGGCGATCGTCTGTACGCGTGTGATCTGGCCGGGCAGTCGGTGGTGGTGTTCGACCGGCTCAGCGGCAAGCGGGTCGGGACCATCGGCACCGTCGGCGACGGGGAGGGCCAGTTCAGGGTGCCGCTGGGCGTCGCGACGGACAAGGTCGGCAACGTGTACGTCGCCGACATGATGGCGTGCCGGGTGCAGAAGTTCTCGCCCGATGGCAAGTTTCTGTCCACCATGGGCAAGTTGGGTGACCACCCGGGCGCGTTCGCGCGTCCCAAGCACATCGCCGTGGATTCAGACGGGATCCAGTACATCGTGGACGCGGCGTTTCAGAACGTGCAGATGTTCGACGACAAACAGCAGGTGCTGATGGCCTTTGGCGCTTCAGGCAACTTCCCCGGGTCGATGGACATGCCGGCAGGCATCACCGTGACGGACGAAGGCCTGGACCTGTTCAAGGACACGATTCATCCGGGCTTCACCGCCAAGCGGCTCGTGCTCGTCACGAACCAGTTCGGTCCAAACAAGGTGTCGGTGTACGCACTGGGACAGCTCAAACAGGGATGGACAGCGCAGCAACTGGCATCGGTAGCAGCGCCGGTGTCATCGGGTACGGGGATGTCGGAGGATCGGCTCAAACTGCAACAGGCGGTGGGAACGCTTCCGGACGACGGCAGCGCGTCACCTCAAGAGCCGGACGATACGCAACCACCAAAGTCCATCGACACGGTTCCGGCCAAGCCGGCCCAGCCCGCCAATCCAAAGAAGTGATCCGACACTCATCCATGCAGCCCTCACCTTTTCAAGCCCCGAAGCGTCGCAGAGCGCAGGGACGCTTTGCGGCCGGTGTGCTGCTTCTTGCGATCGCCCTGGCGGGAACATGGTCCGGGTGCACCGTGACCAAAGACAACTACAAAATGCTGAGCCGGTTCTTCGACGGCGTTCCGGTGCCGGTGGATGCCACGGACGCTCCGGCGGACGGGCAGCCTCGGAAAGAGACGATCGTCTCGGTGCACCCTCCGTATGCCCAGGAAAAGTGCGACGAGTGCCATAACACCGGCAAGCGGCTGAACAAGGAGAGTTCGGCCCTGTGCCTCAAGTGTCATGAGAAGATCCCAACGGAGTATCCGCGGATGCACGGCCCGGTGGCAGCGGTGGCGTGTCTGTGGTGCCATTCACCCCACGACGCTTCCCAGCCGCACTTGATCAAGGAACCTGATCGCAAGCTTTGCATGCAATGCCACACGTCGGCGATTCTGGACGCTTCGCGCGTGCCGGCGCACGCTGAAGAGTCGCGGGCGTGCCTGGAATGCCACTTCGGGCATGGCGGGACCGAGCGGTACCAGTTGCGGCCGGGGAAAGCGGACAACTCCAAAGCCCCGGCGGAGAAATAAGCACACGTGACAAGCCGTCGCCGTCAAGTCGTGCTCGCCGCAGCGGTCTTCGCCGCCGCGGGCCGAGCCGCCCTGGCGCAATCGAATACGCAGGCGGACGAAGGGCCGGTAATTGTCGGCGAGAATAAGGAAAAGTGGCGGGCGTTCGAACTCAAGAGCTTCGGCGCTGCGATCGAGGTCAACACTCGGTATCGCAACGATCAGCTCCGCCAAGATGGATTGCCCGACCTGAACGACCGGGAACTTCGTCAACGCGAGTATTTCGACCTGACGACCGAGTTGTACATCGGGCACAAGAACCTGATCGACTTCACGGGGACAGCGCAGCTGGGGCTTGAGGATCGGTTCCTGGACAGCGACAGCACTCAGAGCAATACCCACGAGTCGAACTTCACCGACCTCTACAACCTCAACGCGCTGATCCTGGCCAACAGCTTTGTGCCCACCAGCGTGTATACGCGCCGCGACGAATCGTTGATCGACCAGCCGTTCACCGGGACGATCGACGCCCTGACGAACGAGACGGGCATTGTCAGCAACATTCGGTCAACGGTGGCCCCCACCACCATCCGCGTGTTCCACCTGGACTACAACCAGTCCAGCCCTCTCGGACAGTTCGACTCCACTCTTGTGCAGAATACGGCGGCGATCCAGAGCAACATCTTCGTCAGCGCGAACAACAAGCTCGACGTCAACTACACGTTCGATCAGATTCAGGAAACTCAGGGAACGACGTTCACCAACGATCGGGATCGTCACGACGGCCTTCTCACCGACACATACACCTTCGGTACGCAGGGGAGCAATCAGCTTCGGTCGTTCCTGCGGTACTACGAGGAAACGGGCAACTTCCCATACCAGACACTGCGTTGGGACGAGCAGCTCCTGCTGACTCACAGCGACCGCCTCGAGACCCGCTACAACACCACGGTCGAGCGGATCTCACGCGACGACTCCGACCAGACCCTGGGCAGGGGCGAAGCGAACATTCGCCACAAGCTGTTCGATAGCCTGGTGAGCAACGGCACTGTCGGCGGGCAGTACTTCACCACCTCGGAGAACTTTGACAGCAGCGACATCTTTTTTAACGGACAGTTGGAGTACACGAAGCTCGTGCCCAAAGGCCGATTCGACTCCACGGTCGGCGCGGGGATGAACTTCCAGCAGAACAGCGAGCAGGGCAGCACGATCTCGGTCATTGACGAACCCCACACCTTCAGCGATCCGTTCCCGATCGTGCTCTCTCGTCGGAACATCGTCGAGGGGTCCGTCAGGATGACCGGCTTGGGCGGGTTCCCGACCTACATAGAGAACACGGATTTCACGGTTCAGTACTTTCCGGACAGGGCCGAGGTGAGGATCGTCGCCGGCCGCGGCATCGTCGACGGCCAGACGCTGCTGTTCGATTATGACGTCGGTCCCGAGCAGGCCAACAACATCAACACGCTCGATACCAGCATCAACTTCCGCTATACGTTCACGGAAACGTTCATGGAGGGCCTATCGGTCTACACAAGTTACCGCACGCGGGACAACCACGTGGACGCGAAGGACCCATCCCAGATTGTGCTCGACAACACGCAGGTGCTTCTCTACGGCGTTGACTACCGGCGAGGCGGCCTGACGCTCCGGGCCGAGCAGGAAAAGCGCGAGAGCAACGTCAATCCGTACGATACGACTCGCCTTCAGGCGATCTACGACCTCGCCCTTGGGCCGGGATCGTTGGTCACCGCTGATGTCTCGTACGACCTGATTGACTACAGCAACCCGGAAAACACGACGCAGTTCCTTCGGGCTTCGGCACGCTGGGAGCAAAGGCTGATGGACAATTTCTTCTTTAACCTACGCTTGGAGTATCGAAACGAGCAGGACGATCTCTCGGGCAACTCGGACGGGTTTGAGCAGCACGTCGGATTTCGCTGGAAGTACCGCCAGACCTCCGTGTTCGGTGAGTTCACCAACTCGTTCCTCACTTCCGATACGTCCGACCAGACCTCCCAGATGTTCGAGTTGGGCTTGCGCCGCGATTTCTGAAGAGCATCCCGCACCATGAGCACCATCCGACCCATCATCCTCACGCTCGGCGGCCTGGCGGCGGCGTGGACGCTTGCCGGGTGCGGCTCGCCGCCGGGGGTGATCTTCGATCCGGCCAACACCTCCCACAGATGGCCGTCCCCGCCCGACGAACCGCGCATCGCGTACGTCGGTGAGATTCGTACCGACGCGGATCTGAAAGCCGGCAAAGGATTCGGTGCCGCGTTCCACGACTTTCTCGTCGGCGAGGACCCGCCCCGCGCGATGGTGAGCCCGATGGGGGTCTGCAGGGACGGGGGGGATCGGCTCTTCGTCGCCGATCCCGGCGTTCAGGGTGTGCATGTGTTCGATCTGGCGAAGCGAACCTACCAGGTGTGGCGTCCTCCGAAGGGCTCCCCGACTTTCGCGTCCCCGGTCGCTGTGGCCTTTGACTCAAGCCGGCCGAGCGGCAGGGTGCTTGTCGCCGACTCGCTCGCCGCGGCGGTGTTCGTGTTTGATCAATCGGGCAAGTTCACGGGTCTTCTCGGAGAAGGTGAGCTGAGGCGTCCGGCAGGATTGGTGGTGGAAGCCGCATCAGGCAGGATCATGGTGGCCGACGCGGCGTCGCATCAGATCGTTGTGCTGAGCGCGGAGGGCGCGGTTGAGCGCCGGGTTGGTGAACGCGGAGCGGGGTTAGGGCAGTTCAACTTTCCGACCAACCTGACGTTTGACAGCAGGGGACACTTGTTTGTGTCTGACTCTCTGAACTTCCGGGTGCAGATGCTCAGCGCGGATCTACGCCCGATCTCACAGTTCGGCACGAAGGGGGATCTGCCGGGGTATTTCTCCCAACCCAAGGGAGTAACGGTCGACCGGCTCGACCACCTGTACGTGGTGGATGCGAACTTCGAAGCGGTCCAGCTGTTCGATCTGGACGGAAGACTCCTGATGTCGTTCGGGAGAGAGGGCCGCGGCCCCGGGGAGTTCTGGCTGCCCGCGGGCATTTGCGCCGATGCAGGAGGAAGAATATGGATCGCGGATTCGTACAACAGCCGGGTGCAGGTATTCCAGTTCATCGGCCCTGGAGCAACACCGTGAAGCGGGCCGGCCTGAGCGTGGGACTGACGGTTTTCGTCGCCGGAGCGGCGGGGCAGCCGACGGGTGTTGTCAACAGTCCGCACAATCTGTCGGCGGGGGGACCGGGGACCATCCGGGCGGTGAGCGAGAGCGAGGTGTGCATCTTCTGCCACGCACCGCACAACGCGTCGCCGGTGCAGCCGCTCTGGAACCGAGCGATGCCGGTAGACGGGTATACGGTGTACGCGAGCCGATCGCTTGACGCTCTGCCGGGGCAGCCCACGGGCACGTCGAAGATGTGCCTCTCGTGCCATGACGGCACCATCGCGCTGGGCAATGTCATCTCTCGGGACTCACCGATCCTGATGGCCGGCGGTGTGACGACTCTTCCGGAGGGCCACGGCCGGATCGGAACGGACCTGCGGGACGACCACCCGATCTCGTTCCGTTTCGACTCCGCGCTAGTTTCAAAGGACGCGAAGCTGCGGAGCCCGGGGTCGTTGCCGGCGGCGGTGCATCTGGATTCCAACTCCGAACTGCAGTGCACCACCTGTCACGACGCGCACAACAACGCCAACAGCAAGTTCCTGGTGATGCGTAATGAGAACTCGCAGTTGTGCACCTCGTGCCACCAGATGGGGACGACCACCGTCGCGGCCCACAACACCTGCTCGGCGTGCCACCAGCCGCACTCGGCGCCCAGCGGACCGTACCTGCTGAAACGCGCGAATATCTCCGACACGTGCCTTTCGTGCCACGACGGAAACACGCCCCGAGCCGCGAACATCGCGAACGAACTCCGCAAAGTCAACGCGCACGACACGCACAGCACCGTGGACCCCAACGGCAACGCGGCCGAACACACGAGTTGCGCGAGTTGCCACGACCCGCACACGATGTCGTCGGGATCGGGCACCGCAACAGCGGTGCATCCCAACTTCGGACGGATCACCGGAACAAACGGATCGGGCGCTCCGGTGGCAGCGGCGTCCGCGGAGTATGAGGTGTGCTTCAAGTGCCACGCGGACAGCTCGAACCTCCAACCCATCGTCGGCCGACGGATTACCCAGAACAACACCCGCCTGGAGTTCGAGCCCGGTGCGGTGTCGTTCCACCCGGTGATGACCCAGGGCCGCAACTCCGAGGTGCCAAGCCTCAAGGCTCCGTGGACGACCACGAGCGTGATGTATTGCTCTCACTGCCACGCTTCGGAGACGAGCCGGCGGTTCGGCGGCGTGGGGCCTTCGGGCACGCACGGTTCCAACTTCCCGGGCCTGCTGGCGGCACGGTACGAGACGACCGACCGGATCTCCGAGAGCGCTTCGGTGTATGACCTGTGCTACAAGTGCCACGATCGGACGAACATATTGAACGACCGCTCGTTCCCAGAGCACAAAAAGCACATCGTGGACAAGCGCACACCGTGCTCGGCTTGCCACGACGCCCACGGCATCGCCTCCTCGCAAGGGAGCGCGACGGGCAACAGCAACCTGATCAACTTCGCCACGAACATCGTGTTCCCTGACCGCAGGACGGGGCGGCTGGAGTTCAGAGATACCGGCCGATTCCAGGGGGAATGCTACTTGACCTGTCACGGCGTGGACCACTCTCCGAAACGCTATCCGGACTGACCGCAACGACCGGTGCGTGCGGATGGCCGCGAAGAACCGCGCCTCGCGCGGCCGAGCGTGCGGGAGCGGCGAGGGCACCGCTCACACGTGAACGGCTTGTGCGGGGCCATGGAGTGGATTCGATCAGGGCGCCTTGGGCGTGGACTTGGCGGTCACACGGTCGTACACCTGCGGGTTGTGGCAGCCCGGGGCGCAGGAGCCGCCGTTTTCCGTTCTCTTGTAGTTGATCGGCAGCTTCCACTCGCCGAACGGCACGGTGTCGGCGAGGTGATTCTCGGTTCTGCTTGCGTGCAGCGCGTGGCACGCGCGGCAGCTTCTACCCGTGGTCGGGTTTACCACATGAACCCAGTGCAAGTTTCGCTCGCCGTCACGGAACCCGGTCGGCTTGATGCCCAGGTCCTTGGCGACGAGGCTCTTGTCGTGGCACTTGAAGCACAGGGCGTATTCCTCTTCCTTGTACGCGAGCGAGAACTTTGAGCTGAAGGGCTCCACCAGCAGCGAGTTGTGCTGGCCGCCATGGACATCGTGGCATCCGGCGCATTCGTCCTGGCGAATCGGACCGTGCTTGAAGTTCTTCTCCACGCCGATCTCGGCGACCGCATTGATGGTTCGGGTCTCGAGCTTGATGGGGGCCTTGTGGCACTCCAGGCATGCCGATACGGTGCTGCCCTTCACCAGGTGAGCGCGATCGCTTCCGTGTGCCACGTGGCAGTTCAAGCAGCCGCGACCGTCCTTCACGGCGGAGTGCGGATGGCTCGCGCCCTGAACAACGTCCGCGATCGCCTTGTGGCAGGTGGTGCACAGGTCCTTGGCGGGGGCGTTGAGCACTTTGGGCTCGTTCGAAGAATGCGGGTTGTGACACTGCAGGCAGTCCTTGGCCGCGGGGGGGTGCGGGTGCCGGAACTTGCCGACTTCGTCGGAGACTTCCTGGTGGCAACTGAGGCAGAGTTGCTGGCGTTCCATAGCGAGCAGCTTGGGCACCTCGGACGTGTGGGGCTTGTGGCAGGGCGTGCAGTCGAGTGCGACCGGCCCGTGCATGTGCTTGCCTTCGGTCACGTTGGTATGGCAGGTCAGGCACATCGCCCGCGAACTCTCGGCCTTGAGCAGCGATTTGGTAGCGCTTCCGTGGGGATCGTGGCAAGAGATGCACTGCCCCTTGGCCACGGGTTGGTGCACCACCGGGCCCTCTCGCCCGGTCTTGTCGATGTGGCAGAACTCGCAGAGGTTGGCGCCCTCACGCTTGAGCTTGAAGGTGTGGGCCGCGGGATCGACATAGTCGTGACAGGCGTCGCAGGCCCCCACCGACGTCGGTCCGTGGGTCACCTTGTGATTCGTCTGCTGGGTGTGGCAACCTGAGGTAAGGCAGTCGACGGTTTTGTCGGTGGGCTTTGTGCCCGGAGGGACCGCGGCAAGCCAGATCGACACGACCAGAGCGCTCAGTGGGTTCACTGCTTGCCCCCCGTCTCCTTCGCCTTGCTGATCGCGTTCTTCGCTTGCTCGAGGATCTTCTGCGTGTAGTTGGGATTGTGGACACCCCAACTTCCATCGACCCGGATCATATTGAGCAGGCGTTTGGCTTCACGCAGGCCCGCGGCGTCGGCACCGCCGGCTGACTCGGCTTCCTCGAGAGCCGCGGTCAGTTTCGCGTGCTGCTCGTGGGTGGTCTTCTGCCACAGCGGGATCATCTTGGCCCCCAGGCCGGCCTTGTGGCACGCATCGCACGCTTCCGGGCCCGCGGCGCGAACCTGGGCGCCGCTGTCCGGGTTGGCGTGCAAGGACCGCGGCTTGGTGTGGCAGCCCGTGCAATCAACGTGCGTCAGGAACATGGGGCTGACGGTCGGAGGGCCGTCGGAGGGCGTGTCATCGGAGCTGATATTGAAATAGGTGTTTCGCTGAACAGCGTGTTGATCGATATGGCACTGGCGGCAGTCGAACTGTTCGAGCGAGGCGGTTTGCACCTGCGGACCGTGGCGGACGGCGCCGTGGCAACTGAAGCACTCTATCTTGTGGCGCCCCTCGGTGTGCACTCGATGCATCTCGTGGGGCGCCATGGCCCGCTCGACACCGAATGTATGACATTCCAGGCAGCGACCGTCGTCGATGGGGGGCGGGGTCGCGGTTACTCCTCGGTGGCAGGATTCACACGCAGCACCCTCGGCAAGAAACTGCTTGTGATCGATCTTGAGTCCGCGGTATTCAAACTCCTTCGCGGGCGGCTCGTGGCACGCGGTGCAGTTGTTCGGAGGGCGTTTCTCTGCGCCGGCCTCGGGTGCCGGCGCCGCCGCGGGGGCATCGGGGGCCTGCGGGTGATTCTCTCGCACCACCATTCGGATCACGGAGGCTTCCTTGCCGGCGGTGCGCTCGATCTTGTCCGGTGCACTTTCGATCATGTGGCAGGTGATGCAAACGGACTTGCTCACTTCGAAGTGCTGGGCACCCTTCACGTGAGCGTGGCATGTACCGCAGGAGATTTCGACGCCCAGGTGCTTTGCTCCCAGGTGCTTGCCGTGCTGGAACTTGAACCGGCCGTTGTCGATCTGCATCTTCTGGAGCTTCTCGACCGCGTGGCATCCGGAACGCGTGCAGGAAAACTGGCTTACGGAAGCGGACGGCTTGGTGGATGTTCGGTGCAGCACATCGTCCACCACCTGCCCCAGCCCGTTGAGTTTGGCGGCAACGAAGTTGTCAGCGCCGGGGGAGATGTGGCACTTGACGCACTCCACGTCTTTGTGGCTCCCCACCTTCCAACTGTCGTAATAGGGGTTCATGATGTGGCAGCTGTTGCAGAACCAACTCTGAGAAGTCAGTTCGACGCTGCCTATTCCCACGACGGTCAGGAGGCCCAGCACTCCCAGTGCAACTTTGAACTTGTGCCGGGCCAGACGCTCGATCAGACGTCCCATGTTCGCTCCGTCGGGGCTCTTCCATCCGAAAACCACACCGTCCAAGGTTAGCACTCTCTGCAACCATGGCGGCAGCTCATCACGGACGATACCCAATGCACACGCCGTGCCATAACAAGGCCCCCCAGAGCACTCGGAAAACGGAGCGACGCGTCTACGATCTCCCGCAAGGGAGAATCGTCCTCCAATCACCTTCCCATTTCTGAGATTCAGAGCCTCCACCGCCCGAAACACCGGAGTTTGCTAGCGGCACCGCGTTTGCACTGGGACGATCGGACTATTTACCGGAGCCATTCAAATGTTCTCACATTCAATTCTCGTAGGTGCGGCGGCGACGCTCCTCGTTGTGGCCGCGCAGCAATCCACGCAACCCCCGGCCAGCCAGCCTGCAACGACTCCTCCGGCTCAGCAGCCGGGGACCGACCCTTCGCAACCGGCCACTCCGCCGGGGACGTTGCCCTCCGGGCACCCGCAAATCCCGTCCCCCCGCCCGGCTGAAGATTGGCCCAAGGCCAAGCCCGAGGACGTGGCCTCGGTGGAATCCCTGTTGAAAGCGATGTACGAGTCCAGTTCGGGGCCGGCCGGCCAACCCCGTGACTGGGAGCGGTACAAGTCCCTGTTCCTGCCCGACGCACGGATGATCCCGGCTCGTCCTGGCGCTTCCGGAGCAGCCGGAGCGTTCTTCCTGACGGTGGGCGATTACATCGAGGCCAATCGAACCTACTTCGAGAAGGGCGGTTTCTTCGACAAGCCCATCGCCCAGCGAATCGAGTCTTTCGGAAACATGGCGCACGTATGGAGCACGTACGAATCTCGGCGGAAAGCCGAGGACCCCGCACCGTATAGCCGCGGCATCAACAGCATCCAACTCCTCAAGGATGGTGATCGTTGGTGGATCGTGAATCTGTTCTGGGACTACGAGCGTGCCGATTCGGCCATCCCGGACAAGTATCTCACGACCCCCGCGCCGTGAGTCCCACGCTGCAGGATCCGGAACAAACGCATGGGCAAGACCATCCTTTTATGTGAAGACGAGACGATGCTCCGCGAATCGCTGGTGCAACTGCTCCGCGACGAGGGGTACGACGTCGTCGCGGCGGTGGACGGCCAGGAGGCTTACGAACACATCGTCGCGAGACCTTTCGACATTGTATTGACCGACATCCGCATGCCACGGATGGACGGGCTGACGCTTCTCGGCCACCTGCAGCAGGTGGCGCCGCAGACCCCGGTGATCGTCATCACGGCGTTCGGCACCATTGAGAGCGCGGTCTCTGCGATGCGGGCGGGCGCGACCGACTACCTCCTCAAGCCCATGCAGTTCGACGACGTGCTGCTTCGGATCAAACGTGCATTGGACTTCGGCGAAATGCGCCGGGACCGCACCATTTTCACCGAACAGCTCGCCGCGTCGAGCGCCTTCCAGAATCTGATCGGCGATTCGCCAGCGATGACGCGGTTGTTCGAACTGGTCCGCAAGCTCTCGTCGGTTCGCAGCAGCGTTCTGATCATCGGGGAGTCGGGCACGGGCAAGGAGCTGTTCGCTCGCGCCATCCACTACAACGGCATCACCCGCGACAAACCGTTCGTCGCCGTCAACTGCGGGGCGATTCCCGAGAGCCTCATCGAGTCCGAACTGTTCGGACACCGCAAAGGCGCCTTTACCGGCGCCGTCCGCGACCGCATCGGTTACTTCGAGGCCGCCTCCGGCGGCACGCTGTTCCTAGACGAGATTTCCACACTGCCCATGGGTGTGCAGAGCTCCCTGCTGCGAGTGCTCGAGGAGCGGGTCGTAGTACCGATCGGGGATACTCGCCCGCGACCGGTGGATCTGCGCATCGTCGCGGCATCGAATCAGGACCTGCGGGCGCTGTGCGCCGAAGGCAAGTTCCGTGAGGATCTGCTGTACCGCCTGGATGTCGTGCGGCTGATGCTGCCTCCGCTGCGGCAACGCCGGACTGACATCCCGATGCTGGTCCATCACTTTCTCGAAAAATACACGAGGGAAATGAACAAGCGCGTCAAGGGGCTCACCAACGCAGCGATGCGGGCGCTCATCAGCCACGACTGGCGGGGCAACGTCCGCGAGCTCGAGAACGTGATCGAACGGGCGGTGATTTTCGCCGAAGACCGTGAAATCGACATCGCCGATCTGCCGTTCACCGTAGACCCGTCGGTGGAGGACTCGGGCGAAGACCTCCGGATCGCGGTGACCCAGTTTGAGCGTCTGCACATCGTCACCAGCCTTCGTCGCCACCGCTACGACAAGAACGAGACCGCCGCCCACTTGGGAATCGGAGTTTCCAGCCTGTATCGCAAGATGGAGGAACTCCAAATACCCAAGGATCTGGAAGAACGCGACCGGATGGAGAATCCCACGCCCACCTGACCCATGCGCTCCAGCGCTAACCGGGCCGAGGCGAGCGTGGCCGAGCCAGCTCCGCAACTCCGCCCCGGAGCGATCGACATGCTTCGCCGCAGACTTCTCAGCCGAATCGGAATCCTGATTTGCGCATTCGTCGTCGGTGCGTTCGCGGCCGTGTGGATGCTGCAGGACGTGCTCGCGGACATCGACGCCGCGAACGCCGACGCCGCGGTGCTGATCGACGGCACGCTCGACGCAACGGCCGCGGCGGTCGCGATCGAACACACTCTCGCGTCCGGTACCAGCGGCCCTGTCGAACGCGGAGCCGTGGAAGCCATGACGGTGTCGCTGGAGAAAACGCTTGATCGTCTCGCCGCGCACCACGCCGCGTCCGACCCGGCCTCGCCAGCAGGTTCCGCGCTGGCCCACGCGCGCTTGCTCGCGCACAAACTCGTAGGCTCTCAACCCACCGCGTCGGATGTGGCGGGCATGCACGCGGCGCTGCAGGATCTGGGCCGCCTGCTCCGAGGCCACGTCGCGGCTGAGCAGGTGCAGGTTGGTCGGTACTTCCGGGGCCTGGTCCTTGGCCTGACGGTGGCCGCGACTCTGATCATGAACGTCGCCATTCTGGTGCTTCTGCACACCGCCCAGATGGTTTTGCGCCCGGTGTCGCAACTTGTGGAGGGCAGCCGCCTGTTGGCCGCCGAGCACTTCGATCACCGCGTCAACGTCGACCAGCAGGACGAGTTCGGCGAGCTCGCACGCGCATATAACCATCTGGCCAGTCAGCTCCAGTCGAGCGAGGAGCGAAAGGCCGAGACCCTGCGCCAACTGGCGGTCACCCTGAACCACGGATTGAACAACGCGATGTCAATTATTGAACTGCAGTTGGGACTTCTGGACCGCCAGGCGGGGGGCAATCCGGCGTTGGCCTCGCACCTTCGGGAGATCCGGGGGTCGCTGACTCGCATGACCGACATCGTGTCGTCTCTCAAGCAGATCAGGCGGGTGGTACTGACCGATTATCTACCCGGGCAAAAAATGGTCGATCTCGAGCGATCCGTCGAGTTAGAGCCGCCGCAACAGCCCGCGAAATCGACATGAAGTCACTCCCTGATCAGCACCGAAGCCGCCTGCTATTCCGCGCCCTGCTGCGGTTGGGCCAACTGCGATGGGTCGCCGGTGCCGGGATCCTGGCGGCCGGTCTACTCGACTCCAGTTGGCTTCATTGGTTTGGTCGAGGGGCGGACGGAATCGCGATGCTCGGCGCGGGAATCCTGCTGTTTAATGCCGCGGTGCGATGGGTGTTGAGGGAAGCTCTTTCTCAGAGCGACCGCTTCGGGCGGCTTGTCACATTGGCTTCGATTGAGATCTACTTCGACCTAGGGTGCATTGCGCTCGTCGCCACCTGGACAGGCGGCCTGTACAGCCCGGCCCTCCAGTTCCTGGTGCTGCACATGATTTTCGCGAGTCTACTGCAACCCCGCAACAGAGCCCTGGCCGCGGCGGCATTCGCCATCGCCGCCATGGGATTGGCGTTGGTGCTGTCCGGACAGGGCCCGCTTGACCGGCGGGATTGGCTGCTGGCGGGTTCGTGGTGCTTTACGACGATCGCCGCGGTCTTGCTGACCGAGAGCATTACGCACGCACTGTACAGACGCGAACGTTCCCGCGTCAGGCAACTTGAGCGGCTCAAGGCGCTGTCGCGGAGGCTACGAGCCCAGCAAAAGTCGCTGATACAGATAGAGAAAATGGCCGCGGTCGGGCAGCTCGCTTCCGGCATCGCCCACGAAATCAACAATCCGCTCTCCAACATGGACAGCGTCCTGCAGTTGATGCTGCGAAAGCCCGAGACCCCCCGCCCCGATGCCATCGCCTCCTTCCGCGAACAGATACAGCGGATACACCGGATTATTCGGCAACTGACAGCATTCGCGCATCCGGGCGCCGGGTCGTTCGAACTCATGCCGGTGAACGATATCGTCAACTCATCACTCCAGATGATCTCCCTGGACAAACGCCTTCGCGGCATCACGCTTGAATGCGATCTGGCGCCGGATGCCGGTTCAGCCCGTTTCAATCCGCACGCGATGGAACAGGTCCTGGCCAATCTCATCGTCAATGCGATAGACGCGACGTCGCAGGCGGCGTCCCCGCGCATCGGGATCAAGACCCGGCAGGAAAGCGATCGGTGCGTCATTGAAATTTCCGACAATGGGTCGGGTATCTCGCCCGAGCACATCGATCGTATTTTCGAGCCATTTTTCACCACTAAGCCGATCGGCCGCGGTACGGGCTTAGGCCTATCGATCAGCGCGCGACTGATCCGAGATCATGACGGCGTCATCGACGTATCGAGCGAGTTGGGGAAGGGCACGACCTTCGTGATCCGGGTTCCGATCGGCCAGAGCAACGGCCAACATCCCCAAGGCGGCTCGACGCGATCGGAAATTCCTAACAAAAAGCAATCGACCAGTGCCTGAGCCGAATAGGATTTAGGCACGCAGATTGCACTAGCTGGGATACCGATTGGGACAAACGTCCCATCGAAACCGGAAAAGACCATGAAGCACTTTGAGCCCTGGCACTCGACCCCGATCGGCCGCGTCATTCGCTTTTTGGGGAGCATTCAACTCGCGGTACCCGTGCTCGTCTTTGTTGCGGGTGCGATGGCATGGGGTACATACCTTGAGTCCACGCAAAGCAGCAAGGTTTCGAGAGCCTTGGTGTACGGTTCGTGGTGGTTCATCGCGCTCATGGGTCTGGTGTGCGTCAGCCTGATTTTCGCGGTGATTGTCCGATACCCATGGCGCAAGCGGCACGTGGGCTTCATCACCGTCCATGCAGGCCTGGTGATGACGATCGTCGGTGGCTTTTGGTCGCTCCACGGGCGCGTCGAAGGCCATTTGACACTGGAAGAAGGCTCCGCCGGCGACACCATTGAGCTAGATGAGGAAGCGATCGAACTCACCCGATTCGCCGCCGGCAAAGGCACTCCTATCGCATCGGTGCTCGCGCCGACTGGGCCGGCTCATTTGAATCTCGGATCCGTCCAAGTTGAGGTGGTCGAGCATTGGGCCAATACCGCCGAGGAGCAGGTCGTGACCGATGGCGGCCCTAGGCCCTTCCGCGCTGTGAACATGGTGTGCAATGGCGCAGAATCCTGGGTCGGTGAGGAGGCCAAGAGCGGTGGGGCCACGTCGCTCGGAGGCGTCACCGTTCGGGTGCTCACCGAGGGGCTCGGTTGGGAGCCACCCGCCGCGCCGAGCACCGAACCGGGCGGGTACTTCTTCAACGTCGGGGACAAGCGGTATCCGCTGACCGCCGAAGGTCAAGAAGCATTCCCGGGTTGGAGAATCACCGCGGCCAAGTCCTTCTCACATGCGATAGTTTCAGGTTCCGGTTTGGCTGAAGGAGACTCCACGTCGGATAACCCAGCGATCGACGTCACGATTTCGGATGGCAAGGGCACTGTCGAACGGCATGTGGCGTTCATGAACTTCCCGGATATGGTGATCGCCAAGACGATCGAGGGATCCGCGGCGTCTTCCGCCAAGCTGAGCGCCACGCCTTCGCCGGCCTCGGCCAAGGAAGAGACGGTCTTGGTCTACGGCCCCGGCGACTCTCCCATGCTCGGCTACATCCCGCGCAACGGTGCGGCCAAGGTCATCGGCCCGTTGGGTCAGTTGCCCGCCTCATTCAGCTTGGGAACAAACAAGCTGACGTTCAAGCAGCATTTCACTCGCACTCAGGCCACTACCAAGTACGTACAGGCTCCCGCGGCGAACGAACGGCGACCCGCCATGGTCATCAAGACGGCTGGCCAGACGGAGCCGCTGGTCATTCCGTGGAAAGGCTCGGAGCAGTTGCCGGGTTCGGCGGACACGCTCATCAGCTATGGCCCCAGGACGTTCCCACTGCCGTTCTCGGTGAAACTCGCTGACTTCCGCAAGCTCGATTACCCCGGTACGGAAATGGCCATGTCGTACGAATCGGACGTGGTCATCTCCAGCCCCGGCACCGCCGATCAGGATTTTCACATTTTCATGAACAACCCCTACTCGCAAGCGCCCTGGAAGGTCTACCAGTCGGGCTTCATCGGGGACAACGTTTCGGTGTTCAGCGTGATGAAAGACCCCGGACTGCCGCTGACCTACCTGGGTTGCACGGTTTTGTGCGTCGGCATATTCCTGACCTTCTATAGCCGTTCACTCAGCTGGGGCCACCCAGGCATCCCCATCGCGTTCAGTCAGAAGGAGACGATCAATGCTTCGCCCGCTGTCCGTCCTGCGCCTCGTATCGCTGACGCTCCTCCTACTGTTGCCGAGCCGGCTCACGCTGGCGTCTGATTCGGACGCCGCGTTAGCAGATCTTGGCGCGATCGCCATCCAGGAAGGCGGCCGCACCATGCCCTTGGACGCGTACGCGCGCCGCCTAGCGGTCCAACTCACGGGTCGTGAGCACTGGTCTGCCGGCCGCGGCCCGCAAGCGTTCGATGGCCGCAGTCACATGGAACTGCTCTGCGATCTGCTCTTTGAAGGGCAGGACATGATGCAGAAGCAACTGATCGGCATCGAGAACCGCCCCTTCAAGAAACTGGTGGGGCTCGATGAACAGCGCAAGTTCTTCACGCCCGCAGAGATCGCGATGAACAAGGGCATCAACGAACTGTTGATGGCTCAAGACAACGCCCGCAAGGCGGACCCGCAGGCGAAACCATCCGCCGACCAACGTCGCGCCTCGGACATCTTCCAGGCCGCGAACCAGGCGGCGGCGCTGGTGGCCGGAGAGCAACTGGCGATCATCCCCTCGGATCAGCACAAGGCTTTTCTGAAGGCCGGCGTGAACGCCGGCGACCCGGGCACTGAAGCGGTTCGCACAGCGCTGGCAGCGCTCGGTCAGGCGTACACCGGTAACGGAGACATGGCGTCGGCCGTTCGCAATCTGCGCTCTGCGATCGACGCTGCCGGCAAGCTGGATGCACGCACGGCGCGGGCGGTCAACTTGGAGCTCTTCCACGACCGGCACCATCCCTGGCTCAACACCGCGATTCTGTACGGATTGTCCATCACCCTGTTCGGCGTCTCGCGGCTGGTCCTGCGCAAGCCGTTGGTTCTATTGGCGATTGTGGCTGCAGTGGCAGGCGCCGCTGAGCACGCGTTGGGCATCGGACTGAGGGTCATCATCCTCGACCGGGCCCCGGTGAGCAACACCTTCGAAGCCCTGCTTTGGATGGGGCTGGTCGCGATGGCCATCGGTCTGGTCGCGCAGTTGATCAACCGCACGGGCTACTACCTTTTTGCCGCGTTGTGCGCATCGTTCCTGTCAGTGCTGTTCGCGAATATTGTCCCGCTGGAGGACCGAACCAACTCGATCCCGGCGGTGCTTCGAAGCAACTACTGGCTCACGGTACACGTTCTCACAGTTGTCGCAAGCTACGGCATCTTTGCGGTTGGCTCGGTACTCTCCCACGTCTACTTGACGCGCCAGATCCTCTTCCCGGGCCGCCGCGCCGAAGAAATTGTGGCTCGGCGTTCGAACCCGCTGGTCGTCCAGACTTACCGATGCATCCAAATCGGCCTGCTGCTTCTGACCGCCGGCACCATCCTCGGCGGCGTCTGGGCGGCTGACTCGTGGGGCCGGTTCTGGGGCTGGGACCCGAAGGAAACGTGGGCCCTCATCAGCATCGTGGTCTACTTCGCCGTGCTGCACGCCCGTTATGTCCGGTGGCTCCAGGATTTCGGACTGGCCGCGTGCTCGGTGATGGGCTTCGTGGTGATCGTGTGGACGTTCTACGGCGTCAACTACGTCATGGCCACCGGCCTGCACAGCTACGGATTCGGCTCCGGCGGGGAGGCGTACGTAGGTATGTGGGCGTTGGCGGAGATCGCCTTCCTCATCGCCTGCCGCATCCGATATGGTGCGATCAAGCGCGACGACCGTGCGTCGATCTCCGACTCCGGCTCCAATCCGGCCGCTCCCACCGCGGCGTGAGCCCTCGAACAACGAGACTCGGGACAGCCCGAGATCATCACCGATAACGATGAAGCACGCCGCGAGGAGAAATCCCGCGGCGTGCTTTGCGTAATAGTTGAATGAAGTTCGGTTCAGCCGCAGCCCACGCCTTCGAAGACATCGGGCGGCACTCGGGCGGTGATAAACTCAACCGTGCCACACCATCGCCAGTGTCACGAGATCGGCCCCCCTATCGCCATCGTAACGGCGTGTGTTGTGGTAAGTCTTATGTCCGGATGTTCGACTCCACGTGCCACCGCCGATGCAGAATGGGACGCGTTATTCAGCCGCGCCGACGGTTGGAACGGGGGTGATATTGCCCGTTCCATCGATTTGTGCGACGGACGAACACTGTGGCTCTTCGGCGACTCCATCTTTGGACCGGTGGTCGCGGGCAGCCGCGTCGGAAACTCGTCCAAGATGTTTCGGGACGCGATCGCTTGGCATGACACGAAGCGGGGCGGGGCCCCGCCCGCGTCAAACGCCATCACATTCGCCTCTCCGGAGCCCTTCGGCGCGACGGCCGTGACGCCTTGGGCTCAGCCGGTTCCCGGGCTATGGCCGGGTGGTACCTGGTACTGGCTGATGAACGACGGAGTGCGGATCACAGCAACGAGGGACCACTTCTTGCTCTTCGCCACGGCTGTAGGCCCTTCCGGCAATCCCGATGGCGCATGGAACTTTCGACGCGTCGGCGGGGTGATCCTGGACATTGATTCTCCGAGCGACTCACCCGATCGATGGTGTGTCCATCAGCGGATCAACCCGCTCGTGACGCCGGACCCGAAATTTGGTGAGCCAGCCCGCACCCGCGAGAATCATGCCGTTGCGGTCGTTCGCGTTCCCGGCGAGGGAGCAAACGACCTCTTCATGTTCGGCGTACGGACCGGTAGCGATGGTGTCAAGTCGCTCATCGTCGGTCGCACGAATGACCTGGAGTTGACAGATCCAGTTCGTTGGTTGTTCTTCAACGGCTCGAAGTGGACGGCGAGCCACGAAGCAGCCGCCCCACTCTTTCCGGGTGCGCAGGATGAGTGCTCCGTCCACCGTGTGCGCAAGAACGATCGAGGCATTTTGGTGCTCGTTCAGAGCGAAGCGTTTCTGAGCCGAGCCATCGTCGTCCGCACCGCCCGTCATCCGCAAGGCCCGTGGTCCGCGCCCCGCCGCGTGTATGAAGCGCCTGACAACGGGCCGGGCTCGTTTGTGTACGCTGCCAAAGGGCACCCGCATCTCTCGCGGCCGGGCGAGTTGCTGGTCACGTACGCCGTCAATGCAGATTTCGGCCGCGTGTTTCGCGACGCTTCTCTCTACCGTCCGCGGTTCGTGCGAGTACCGCTCGGATTGCTGCCCGATCCGCCATGAGCGGACGAGCCGCCGAACCGATGCCTGAGCCGTCATTCTCAATCCACGCGGTAGTTGATCTCGATTCGACCAGGGAACCTAGCGCCGAGCCGGTGGATCGCCCGCCTTCCCTGGCCGCTCGTATGTAACGTCGAGGTCGCCAGCGTCCGGTCCTTAATCGCCGAGAGGAGCACATCCATGGTCACCTGATTGCTCGGGATGGTGATCGCCGGCTCGGACGACAGGGCGTAGACCGTCAGCGTGTAGGTTTTCGCACCCGGTCCCTTTGAGCATGGAGGGGCATACTCGGTGCGTCGGTTGACGGTGTTGATGCCGCGAACGCCAACAGTTGTCGCGCCCTTCTCGAGTCTGAGCGTGGATGCGGGGATGTTGTAGAGCACGAGGTACACGTGTTTGTCTTCCGCAACGCCGCGATCATTCGGTCGCGACGGGCCCGGGATATGGTGCATAGTGATCGCAAAGCTCTTGGTTTCGGCGGGAGCCTTGTTCCAAACGAGCGGGGGCGATAGGCTTGCCCCATCGCACGTAAACTCCGCGGGCAGCTTTCCATCCGCCCCGACAGCAGGACTGGTCAGTTCAAGTCCATTCGCCGCGGGCTGCGGAACCGCGACCTTCTTGTCTTTCTGCTGGAGTTTCTCATCCCGCCGAGGGGGCTCTTGGCCATCGCGTGGCGGAGGCGGCGGATCGCCGTTACGCGGCTCCGCCCCGCGTCGAGGCCGACCACCTTCCCCCTCTCTTTTCGTGTATGTCTCAGTCTTCTTCTCGCCGTTGGGTTCCACGAACTCGAACGTGTACTTCCCGTCCTTCTCGATCCGGTAGCTGAGCCCATACTTCTTGTCCCCAAGCACGTATTCAAGTGACCACGCTTTGTCGCCCGCGTTCCTGAAACCGGTAATGCTCGCGCCCCGCAGAGGGCGCCCCGCCTCCCGAATGGGGTTGGCGTGAGGCTGCGGATCGACCTGATCCTCCTTGACCGTCACCTTGCCACGCATGCCGCCGTTGATGTATGGATACGCCTTGCTGGCGTGGTAGTGGTACGTACCGCTACCCCCATTCACTCGAGCGCCGAAGTGCCCGTTGAGTTCATCAAGCACTTCCGCACCTCCGAGCGGGCAACTTCCATCCTGACCAGGCTTGGCCACCGGATCGAACAGGCCGTAAACCGCGAACCCGTCGAGCGCGTACGCGATCGGATTGTCCTTGCCAACGATCTTCTGAAGTTGCAGCGGCGCAACGTGGTAGTGGTAGTCATCGGCTCGCCCGCTATGGCCTCCGAACTCATCGAGTTCGCCAAACTTGAAAGCGTCGTCGCCCCGGTTGTTCAGCGCGTTGAAGATCGGCACGCCGTTGGCCGCGAGAGCCACAGCACCACGGCGTAGCTCGGTCTTGCCAGAGACGGGCTTTTCCGCCAACTCGGGCTTGAGCGGAATCTGCCACGCGTTGGCGCCGGTGTAGTCCTGTGGCAATGGGACCTGCTGCTGCCAGGACTTGATGCCGACCATCAGGGTGTGCTCCGCGGGTGCGTGCGGCATCCCATCGGACTCTACGTACAGCCATCGATCGTCCCAACGGGTGCGTACAAACGGTGCAAAGAAAGCGAACGGAGTGGCTTGGGCCGGCCCTTTGTCCGCCTTACCAGGTTGTTCGCCTGACTGAGCTTGGGACACTGACCAGAACGCCGCGGCGACGCCGTGCTCGTTGATCGCCAGCGTCTCGGCGGTACGACGCTCGGCCTCCGCACGATCTTCGGGGGCGAGGTCATTCAGCGGGAGGATTTCCACACCCCCTCCCTCGCGTTCGATGCTCACAGTTTCAAACTGCGCGGCGAGAAACGTGCCGCGAACGACTCGACCTGTTCTGATGTTCGTCCAATCACGCGTTCCCTTGTCGGCGAACGCCGGTTCATCCTGATGGCGTCCGAGCTCATCCGGTGGATGCGCGACGGCAGACATCCCCACGTACAGAGCAGCGATCAGGACCAAGCTTGGAATGTGAGTCATCAGTAACTCCAGAATTGTTGCGAGCAATTCGACGGAATTGCCGCACGGCACTTGTGACGAAGATCGGTTCCCCGGTGTATGCAACGCGAGGACTTTCGGTACCAGCCCGGAGGCACAGGCGTGCGTCGATTCAATCTGCGGCGAACGGCCCGGCGCTCGTCTTCGCTCAACGTTCGTCGCCCGAGCAGATTGCGAACCCGGACCAAATACGTCACAACGAACCAACATCGCGTTCAGACGTATATACCCTATGGGGGTATACGACCGAGGAAGTACCATGGACAACAACACCACGTTTGCCGGTTCGATTTCGCTGGTCATCGGAGGAATGTCCTGCGAACACTGTGTCGGCGCGGTATCCCGAGCGCTCTCCGCGATTCCGGGAGTCAGAGTGCAAGCTGTGATGGTCGGATCCGCCACAATCGAAGCGGCCGAAACGGCGCGCGAAGAGGCGGCCCGGCTAGCCGTAGAAGCGGTCGAAGAAGCCGGTTTCTCCGCTGAGATTGCGCGGTTTACCCCAAACCGCTGAACTCGCGGCATCGACGCCTACGGCTTGGTCAACGCCCGCGGCACGTGCGTGAGTTGCTGTCGGGATTAGAGAGATTGTTCCTTGCGACTGACGGAGAGTTGCATGAAAGCCAAGCAAAGCAAAGCTCAGCCAAGATCCGAACGAATTCTCCGGCAAGCCGCGTGTGCGTGCGCCACGAAAGCCTCCGCGGAGCCGTCGCCTCAGGCCATCTTGGATGAAATCGGGCCGGGAGCACGCGCTGTCGGGGTCGATCCGGCGATCAAGGAAACGAACCTCACACACCTGCGACGGATCGAGGGACAGGTGAGGGGAATCGCCGCGATGGTTCAGGATGATCGCTATTGCGCGGACGTCATCACTCAGGTGATGGCAGTGCGTGAATCGCTGAACTCGGTGGCGCGGAACCTGATGCGCAACCACCTGAAACACTGTGCCTCCGAGGCTTTACGCGACGCCGGGCCCGGCCGCGATCAGATGATCGAGGAGATCCTTGATTTGAGCGCGAAGTTGTCTAGGTGAACGCGAAGCGGTCGAATCCGCGGCGATTGCCGATTTGCGACCGCGACGTCCCGAACACCAAGAGTCTCTGAGGGCTCACCCGATGAACACGCTCAAATATCCGCCCGCCTCATCCGCAGTGAATCTTGTGCCAAGCGAATCGCTTGAGCGTTGCGACCTTCCGATCGAAGGAATGACGTGCGCTTCTTGCGCCGCTCGAATCGAGAAAAAGCTCGGCAAGCAAGTGGGCGTTAAGTCCGCGAGCGTGAACTTCGCGACAAAGGTTGCCACAGTGCTCTTTGACCCGGCAACCGCCGCGCCGTCGACCCTCGTCATGGCTGTGGAATCGCTCGGATACAAGGCGATTCTGCCGACGCAGCCGCAAGTTGGTACCGGACTTGATTCCGCCACCGTCGGGGAGCGTGACGGTTCGAACCGTCCACCGCCGAGCGACGGGCACATGCGCGACTTAGCACGGAATCTCATTCTGGGTTCGATACTCACGCTGCCGCTCCTGGTCATCGCCATGTCGCATGGACAGATCCCAGCGTTTGACCGTCCCTGGATGAACTGGGTGCAACTTGCACTCGCGACCCCCGTGCTGCTGTGGAGCGGCCGCGGGTTCTTCCGTGCGGCGTATAAGGGGTTGCTCCAGGGCAGCGCCACCATGGACACGCTGGTCGTTCTGGGCACCGGCGCTGCGTATGTCTACTCGGTCGTCGCGACCGTATGGCCCCATCTCGTTACGGGCCTCGTGACGAGTTCCATGCATGGGCACACTGCTGAAACCGACGGCATGGTGCCGGTGTACTTCGAGGCCTCGGCGACGATCATCGTGATGATCCTCCTGGGACGCTACCTGGAATCCCGAGCGACGGGACGAACTTCCGCCGCCATAGCCAAGCTCATCGGGCTTCAACCCAAGACCGCTCGCGTGGTTCGCGCCGACGGCGAACAGGACGTCCCGATCGACACGGTGAAAGTTGGCGAGGTGGTGGCGGTGCGACCGGGCGAGAAGATCCCGGTGGACGGCCGGGTGGAGTGCGGGCAATCAGCGGTCGATGAGTCGATGCTCACCGGCGAGAGCATGCCGGTGGCAAAGACGGCGGGCGCGAGCGTCTATAGCGCGACCATCAACACCACTGGCGCCCTTCGGGTCGTAGCGACCAAGGTGGGTGAAGAGACCGCTCTGCGACAAATTGTGCGCCTAGTCCAGGAAGCGCAGGGGAGCAAGGCCCCGATCTCACGCCTCGCCGACAGAATCAGCGGCGTGTTCGTCCCGATCGTGATCGCCATTGCACTGGTCACGTTCGCCGTCTGGTGGTTCGTGTCGCCCCCGGAATCCCGCCTGAGCATGTCGTTGCTCACGAGCGTGTCGGTGCTCATTATCGCGTGCCCGTGCGCGCTGGGGCTCGCGACCCCGACCGCGATCATGGTCGGCACGGGCCTGGGCGCACAGCACGGAATTCTGATACGCAGCGGAGCAGCGCTCGAGGGCGCCGGCCGACTGACAACCATCATGCTGGACAAGACCGGCACGATTACTCAGGGACATCCGTCACTTGCCGGCCTGATTCCAGCGCCGGGTTTCGGCGAGTCCGAAATTCTGCGATTCGCGGCGTCGGCCGAGTTGAACAGTGAGCATCCCATCGCCGCCGCCATCATTCGCGGAGCACGCGAGCGAGGGCTGCCGTTGAATGAACCGAGTTGGTTCCAGACCGTCACAGGACACGGCGTAGAAGCAACTGTCAACGGTCGTCAGGTTCTCGTGGGCGCGGGTGAGTTGCTGGATCAGCACGGCGTAACTCGGGACATGACTGAGCAAGCGGATGCCCAAGCGTCCGAAGGGCGGACCTCCATGTTCGTGGCCATAGACGGTCGCGAAGCGGGGATCATCAGCGTGGCCGACCGCGTCAAGCCTGAATCGATCGAAGCGGTCGCCAGAATGCGAAAGAATGGGCTGAGGGTGGTGATGGTGACGGGCGACAATCAGCGCACGGCGGATGCGGTGGCCCGCCAGATCGGGATTGACCAGGTGTTTGCCCGCGTATTGCCCCAGGACAAGGCTGATCGGGTCAGGCAAGTTCAGGCCCAGGGTCAATCCGTCGGCATGGTTGGCGACGGGATCAACGACGCCCCCGCGCTGGCTTCGGCCGACATCGGCATGGCGATGGGCACGGGAACCGACATCGCGATCGAGTCGTCTGACATCACGCTGCTCCGGGGCGATCTGCGCAACGTGCCGCGAGCGATCTCGCTCTCGCGTGCGACCATGCGGACGATCAAACAGAACCTGTTCTGGGCGTTCGTCTACAACGTCGTCGGCATCCCGATCGCTGCCGGCGTGCTGTACCCCGTCACCGGATGGCTCCTCTCTCCCATCATCGCGAGCGCTTCGATGGCGTTCAGCAGCGTGAGCGTGGTGGTCAACAGTCTGCGGTTGGCGCATCGCGGCCTCGATTAACGAGGGTCGTTTGGCGAACTCGAGGTGTGCGTGCAGAAGCTCACTGGTAAACTCGCCGACAGATTTCGAAGGGTTGCTGAGCTCGCGCATCAGGTCCCTGAGAACCGGTCTCATTTCGACGATTGTGCTCGAGAAGGCGGTGAATTCGAGAAAATCGCGAACGAGCGCTCCCAATCAAAGGTACCATCCACGAGGTTCCCGATCATTTCAACCCCCGCATTCTGATGCGGGCAGCGCGGAGGCGCACATGAGCCACGTACTTGTCTGGGACTTGCCCGTCCGCCTGTTTCACTGGCTGCTTGCCGGGGGGCTGATCGCAGCCGCGGGAATCTCGCTGCTCCTTGGTGAACATAGCCCGCTCTTCCCATACCACTCCATGATCGGGCTCGTGCTGACACTGATCGTGGCCCTGCGCCTGATCTGGGGCCTCATCGGGACCCGCTACGCTCGATTCGGCTCGTTCATGTTCGGGCCGGCGGCGGTGGTCGAGTATTTCCGAACGACCATTACCGGTGGCGGCAAGAGACACATCGGTCATAACCCCGCCTCCTCTTACGCCATCTTCGCGATGATCGCGATCCTGTCCGGTCTGGCGATAACCGGGATCATGCTTGGAGGCGGAAACGAAATCGCTAAAGAGGTTCACGAAGTACTGGCGTATTTGATCGTGGTGGTCGCGGTCATCCATGTTCTGGGGGTTGCCCTCCACACGCTGCGGTACCGCGAGAACCTGACCGCCGGGATGATCCACGGAAAGAAACTCGCCGAGGACGCCTTCGGCATCCGTTCCGCTCGACCATTCACGGCGCTGGTTTCTCTCGCTCTCGTCGGCGCCTGGGGAATCGGTCTGCTACGAAACTACGACCCCGTAGTCCGGAACACCAGGTTGCCAGTTCTTGGTACCCATCTGCAACTGGGCGAGGCCGGTAATGAGCGCGGTGAATCCGGTACATCGGATCACCGCGATCGGGACGACGACGACTAGGCAACGCCAGCATTCACGCCATTGGAAAATCCACTCGCAACCGCTCGGTATTCCCAAATCCACCGTGGCAGGACCAACGGCGTTGCCAATCGTAAACCCCAGACTACTTCGACTTGCCTTTGACCGTCGCGGCCACCAGCACCTTGCAGCGGTCGGTCGATTTGCGGCCCCACGACACGATCTCGGCCAGGGACGTCTCCCGGAACTGAGTCTCGATCAACGCCAGCGCGCCGTCGATCCGCTGATGCAGCGGGCACAACTTGAGGTGTGCGGGGTTGCCCAACGGACATTTCTCGATACGGCGGATCGGATCGACGGCGTTGACCACGTCAAGCATGGAAACCTGCTCGGGCGGTCGGGCGAGCGCAAAGCCGCCGTTGGGCCCACGCAACGACCACACAAGTTCGGCGACGACGAGATCCCGCAAGACCTTGGAAAGGTAGCCGTGCGGCACTTTCGTACGTGCCGCGATCGTCTCGCTGTTGACGGCCGTGCCCGGTTCCAGGCTCGCCAGGAACATCGTGGCACGGAAGGCATACTCAACGGTCTGTGACAACATAGTTCGCTCCGAACGGCGTTGATCGCCCAATTCCATTCGCTAGACCGACCAACCCACCCGAATTAATCCGCCAACCACCAGCATCAACCCCGATAGCACAGATACGACCCACGCGTGGACGGCGAAGGGCTTTAGGCCCTGCTCCGCAATTCGCGGCAGAACTCGATGATACGCCCGTCCGGCGAGCACGACGATAGTGGTCAGTAACACGAGCTTTACGCCAACGAGGTAGACCGCGGTGGGCGGAGGTCCCAACGACGGACGCCAATCGCCGATTGTCAGTTTGGCCAGCCACAGCCCTGTGATCACCTGAATTGCCAGGGCGGCAAGCCCCAGCCTGTCGTATCCCTCCTCGAAGTCGATGACACGTGCGGCGCTGTTCTCACGTAGCGCCAGGGGCAGCACCGTGGCCAGCAAAACCACGTGCCCCCCAACCCAAACTGATGCACCCAACAGGTGAGCGATAATTAGAATGGGGAATAGCATGGTCGTCGTCGCGAGTCTCCGATTGTCTGATGCTAGTGATCGTGGCCGCCGTCAGCGAACGTACGCGCGGCTTTGACCGCTTCCGCCCGCACGCCCGCCGGGAACAGTATGTTATTCTCTTTGTGGATATGGATATGCGTGTCCTGCTCCAGGTCCCGGAGCAGTTTGAGCATGAACCGGTACTTTCCGCACGCGTCCGAGGGGGCCGAGTAGCCGCCGCAACTCTCGGAAATGCGTGCGAACGACTTGGCGACACCGTCGTGATCGTGCTCCATGCACTCGATCGGTCGCCGCACGCTCCAGGGCGGACTGCTGGTAATCTCGCTGCGACGTTCAAGCCGACGGAGCCAAGGGAAGAGCACTCGCTCTTCCCGCACCATGTGGTCGCGCATGTCATCGGCGAGGGCGGCTAGGCGCTCTGCCAGGAGGAGCAACTCGGGGTGATGAACGGCGTGCGCCGCCACGACTTCACGGCTGAGGTCCTCAAGACGCACGAACGCCTCTTTCGCGTACGCATGGTGCGTCTGTTCGATGTGGTCCGCCAGTTCGGTCATCGTCGCATCTGCCCAGACTCGGCTCGGCGCATCAACGGCGCTAGCCCCGAAGTTCCGAATCGCCTCGAGCACCTCGCCCGTGCTCACGCCACGGTACTCGCACGCACCGGCAAGCGTTCGGTCTCCGTGACAGCAGTAGTCCAGTCCGAATCGCTCGAACACGCAAATGAGCTCGGGGCGCTCCGCGGCGATCGACCCGATCAGATCTGAATCCCTGATCTTGTCCATCACCGGTGCGGTCCGTTGACACAGACCTTGATGCCCAGACTCTCCCACGCACTGGCAACCTGCATGAAGCGACTGCGTCATCGTTGCTCCTTTGTATTTCCGTGCTTGGCGTTCAGCCACGCTCGACGCGCCAAGGCCGCGCCCGCCGCGTCCATTACCTCACCACCGCACCGTGCACGCGTCTTCTCCGCCGCGCCTTTGTCCGCGAACGCGATGATCGCGGACCCCATCGGGGTCTCTGGGCGCACATGGACGCCGACGAGGAAGACTGCGAATCGTGCGTTCACCCAAGTGCGTGCGGAGTGATCGTGTAAAAACTCGTCGAGGAGCGTTGATTCATGCACGTGCTCGCGTTGATAGTCGAACATGCAGCCGATATCGTCAAAGATCAGGTGCTGGCGTCGGCCCTGCGCCTCCACCAATATGGCGCATGAACACTGATCTTCATTGACGATCATTCCGCAGTGAGCGCACAGGTCGTGGCCCAACCGCAGCCGCGGAGGACCCGATAGGTCATCACCGGCGCACCCGGGCACAATGCTCGACAAGCATGCGGTCAACACGCTCAAGGCAAGAATGCGGATGATCATATGAGCGGCCTCCTGGAGAACGTCACCGAAGCAATCACCATCGGGACCGCGACCCACCCGGCCATGCAAGCCGCGAAGATCGCGTGCAGACGAGGGCCGTACTGGTCCATCGCGTACAACCCGGCCGGACCAAGAACATCCAGCGTGGTACCGGCCGCGTGCAGCGACCACATTTTGAACACTTGCACAGGGTTGGCCAGACTGAGCAAGAACAGGTCCTCGATCCGCATCCGTAGTGATACCACGCCGGCCATCAGACCAAGGTCGGTCACGAATACCAGCACCAGCCACACAAACACGGCGGTACCGACCGCCACGGAGGCCTTGCGAGCGAGCACCGAGATCAGCATCCCCACGCTGAGCATCGCCATGGCCAGTCCGAAGGACAGGCCGGCCAGCCAGAGGATGCTCCCGGGTCTGGTCGGCTGTCCCTGCCACGACAGGACCAGTGCGCACGTTCCCAGTCCCAAGCACAGGCACGCAAGCAGCGACACCGCTAGCCCGAGGAACTTGCCGAACAGCACTTCGCCGGGAGTAACGGGCTGGGCCAGAAGGTACTGCAGCATGCCGCGTTCACGATCCGACGCAACCGAACCGGCGCCGGCGGTCAACCCCATGAGGGGCACAACCAGCAGCACCATGTTGATCAGGCCGGCTGTCGTTCTGCCGAACCCTGAGAGGCCGGTGCCACCCGCCACCGCGGTGGACACGAACGAGACTCCCAATCCCAGCACCGCGAACGCGACCGTATACAGGATGAACCATCGGCTTCGAACCGCCTCACGCAACTCTCGATGTGCCACCGTCAGCACATTGCGGGCGTGCGAGGGCGGAACTGTCCGCCGGCCCGCCACCACCAGTTCATCCGCGACGCTGATCGTGTTCACGGGTGTATCTCCGACTCGGCGTGCCCGGTTGTACCGCCCGTCCCGAGCTGGGCGGCCGGTATCAGCTCAAAATCATCAACGGTGATGCGAGCGTCGGCAAGAAGGCGGAAAGGCACTGCTTTCTGTTCATTCTCGACAGGCACCAGAATTCCCACGCCGTTGAGTGTGGCCGTGAAGCCGCTCTCCCGAAGCAAAGTGACCGCCTGATTCCGGACCACGGGCCGCAGGGTCATGTGCAGAACGCTTCCCGGGCACGAACGACTCACGAACTCGGCCGTGTCGAGCACGGCCGAGACCTTTCCGTTCTCGAGCATAACCACCCGTTTCGCCAGCGACGCGACCTCCTCTATCCGGTGTGAAGCGAAGAGCATCGTGCGACCGGCGCCCGACAGACGCGTCAGCATGGAGACGAAATCCCGCCGTCCGCACGCATCGAGGCTCGCCGTCACCTCGTCCAGAACGAGCACTGGTGGATCGCCCAGCCGTGCGATCGCGAGCGCTAGCCGCTGCTTCATGCCACCGGACAGCTCACGGATCCGCTTGCGGCCGTGACCTTCAAGCCCCACGCTCGCTAACACCCCGTCGGTGGTTCGCAGCGTCAGGCCCTTGAGACGCGCGAAAAAAACAACCGCTTCGGAAACACCCAGGTCATCGTAAAACCCCAGCTCCTGCGGCACATAGCCTATCTGCATCCTCGCCAACTTGCCTTGCCGTCGCACGTCGTGACCGCCCACCTGGATTCTCCCTTCGAAGTTCAGGAGCCCCAGCACGCAACGGATGAGCGTGGTCTTTCCGGCACCATTGCCTCCCCACAGCGCCACGCTATCGCCAGCGGGAATATTCACGGACACGTTGTCGACCGCAACGAGTCGACCGAATCTCTTGGCAACAGACTCAACGCGGATCATCGAACACCTCCGAAGACCAGGGTCAATCCAGACACTTCGCCGCCCGAGGCAGTGCGACGCGAACGCGACGGCCAGGTCACGGCGAGCACAATGCCGCCGCCGAGCGCTGTCAACACACAGCCCGCTGCGGCGAGGAACCCTGAGCCTCCGCGATTGTCGGCCGTGACGTACCGGGCGGGGACCGGACGCATCAAAGGCACCTCATCGGTGAACTTTGCTTCGGGTCGCACGGCGGGCAGCGCCCGCCCGACAAACTCGATTGCTTGTTGGGCCGGGCTGAACAGGAACAATCGCAGCTTCGGCTCCTTGTCCATCAGGTTGTCGAACAGCGTCTGGGATTCATACACGAAGTCGCCGACACCGTCGCCGTTCTGGTCGTACCCGGTGTAATCGCTCCAGTAGTTGCCGCGATCCCCCTTCCAGAAGCGATTGCCGCTGAGATCGCCGCGGCCCGCGACCGAAACCTGATCGATGTTGTCGATGAAGTTATTCTCGGTGAGTTCGTTTCCTCTCGCCGATGGCAAGAACGTCAACCCGATGTCGTTGAGCGCGATCGTGTTGTGCGTGAACTCTCCCGGCTTCTTGTCGCTGAACGGCGAACCGTCGATGTACACCCCCACCCGGTTTCCGACGAGCAGATTGTCCGTCGCCGAGAACTGATCCGTCTCCTTGAGGCCGATGCCATATCCACTGGGTCCGCGGTTGTTCAGGAGTTGATTGCGGGTCAGCTCAACCCCGGTGCTGTACATGAGGTAGACCCCCACCGAGTTCTCGCTCAAGACGTTTTCCTCGATCTTGACGTCGTCGCTGAACATGAGGTGGAGGCCGTATCGGCACCTGCTTGCGGAGTTCCCGCGGACCGTGATGTCGGTGGAGTACCAGAGCAACGTATCTCGGCCGTCGTGCACGATGTTGGAGTCCACCAATGCGTGGTCGCAGCGCCACAGCCTCAGGCCGTCGCCCCGCCTTGCGATATCCAGGAGCTTGCCGCCAATGCGGTTTCCCTTCACCACGCTCCCCGGCGATTCCCTCAGATCGATCCCGAAAAGGACGTCCTCGAGCACATTGTCTTCGATCACCGCGTTGCCCGCGAGCACGCGGATGGCGGCGTTTTCCTGCTCCAGATCGATCCCGGTGTTGCGGACAGCAAACCCCTTGATGGTCACGCCCGGAGCCGTGATCTCGATGATATCCCCGCTGCCGCCGCCATCGATCACCGGGCGTCCGCGACCGACCAACGTCAACGGCCTTGTGACCTGGATCCGCTCGTGGTAGACGCCCGGTCCGATCTCAACGACTTCGCCATCGGCGGCCGCGGCGATCCTGCGGCCGATTTCACCCGTCGGCAACGCCGCTTCCTTCGCGCCGAGGGGATGCACCGAAGCGGGCGAAACAACCGGATGCTCATCGGGTTGTGGGCGGCCCCCGGCACTGCAGGCCAGCAGCAGGATGGCACACATGGAGCGTCTCATGCGGGCTGCGCCTCCTTGAGTTTCGCCGCCATCGCCTCGTACAACGGCTTGTACGCTCGACGGTGGAAGTAGAACCCGACGATCGTCAGCACCGCGCACGCGACGGCGAACCAGTACCCCAGGCCCATCTCTGCGAACGTTTTGAACTGCCCGATTCCTCCCTCGCCGATCACCGTCGGCGTAAACGGCTTCACCGAAGCGGAAAGCGGCGCGTGGGGGTCCAGGTTGTTCCCAAATTTCGCCATCCAGTAGTACAAGTCCGCCAGGAACACCACTGGGAAGCCGATCGCGGGTGCCGCCAGCAGCACCGCCCACTTGCTGTGCACGAACACCGCTCCCTCGACGAGCAGGAACATCGCGATCATCATCCAGATGGACGATGCTCGCTCGAACGCCGCGGCCTCACCCAACGGGCGCATGCCGATGTAGTGATTCAGCCCGTCGATCTCCTTCACATCTTCGGTCAGGCGATTCACGTAGGCAGTCAGGTACAAACCGTCGGGGTACTGCGGGGCCTCGAGCTCCATGTGCCAGTACGGCAGGAAGATCGACACCAGCAGCAGCACGCGTGCCAGCATGAAGATGACCGTGGGCGTGGCGTAGCGGAAGCGGTGCGTTCGCAGGTCATCCACGGGAACGCGAGGGCCGATCAGTTGTTCCAGAAAACTCGCCATGGTTCACTCCTGCGGTGGCGAAGGACCGAGGCTTCTCGGTTCTTGCGGTGCCCCCACTCCTCGGCCGGTCTGAATGCCCGCACGACGCGCTAGCGACGCACGGACGGGATCTCATTGCTTTGTGGGCTTCTCTTCCGCGGCGGAACCCGCCTTGGGTTTCACATGGAAGTACCCCATCATCTCAAGGTGGAGCGCCGAGCAGAACTCGGTGCAGTAGTATGGGTAGGTACCGGCCTTGTCGGCGATGAAACGAACCTCGATGAACTTACCGGGCTCGAGCGACAGGTTGATGTTGTACCCGCCGATGCAGAACCCGTGGGTGGCGTCGACTGTGGTCTCTGTGCTGACGATCCGCCACACCACCTCGTCACCCTCGTTCACCATCACGTGCTCGGGAGCGAAGTGACTCCGGATGGCGACCATGTTGACGGTGACCTTGTTGCCCTCGCGGACAACGCCCTCCTGACCCTTCTTGGGCGCACGCGGATCCAGGCTCTGGGTGTGAGAGTTCCAGCCGACTTCCGGATACACCTTCCAACTCTTGAGCTTGTCGACGTTGATCATCTGGCAATAGTGCGGTTCGCCGACACCGATGGGCATGTCATACAGAACAGGCATCGTCGTGCCCGGGGCGCCGATATCCACAAGCTGGAAGTTCTGCGGGAGCAGCGGACCCGTAGTCAGGAAGCGGTCCACCGACCACTTGTTCATGGCGATCAGGTACTTGCCGGCGGGCTTGGCGGTGTCGCCCTCGGCCGCGCACAAGTGGCCGATGTTGTACTGCACCGGGGTCTTGGTCACGAGCTTCCAGGGCTGCTCAGCGTGCATCTTCTCGTACTCGCCGCCCAGTGTCCAGCGGGCGACGGCCGAATCAAGGAACAGGGATGTGTACGCGTACCCCTTGTCATCGAACTGGGTGTGCAACGGTCCGAGGCCGAGTTCGACCTGGGCCTCTTTGACGGCATCAAAGTCGAGGATCGGGACGCCGTAATCGTCCTTGCCGGAGAACTTCTTGTCCGCGATCGCCTTCTTGACCTTCTCGATCGAGTAGACCGTCACGTGCGGATCGAGCTTGCCGGCCACCACCATGTACTGGCCGTTGGGGGTCACGTCGACGCCGTGGGGGCTCTTGGGTTCCGGGGCGAAGTAGAGAACACCCTCGGCCACGCTCGTATCAAGCATGATCACGGGGAACCCGTTGATCTTCTTGGCCTTGCCCGACTTGAAGACCGCTTCGGCCTTCTTCCAGTCGACGATGTGCAGGAAATCCATGTCGCGCTTGCTGGCCCCCGCTTCGAACGGCGGGTCACCCTTCTGCACGCCGCCCGTGGCCATCTCGACGTTGAAAGAGTTGACGAAGAACCATCCGTCGCTGGCGAACTTGCCGGCGTCGGCCAGATCCTGCCAGTAAGGGGGCAGTTCGAGTGCGAACGAGTTGTCGATGTCAATCCGGCCGTTCTCGCGGTCGAACTTCCACATCGTGACCATACCCCGGTAGGACTTCTTGTACTCCTCCGGCGGCGCGTAGCCGTACCCGAGCACCGTCGCGTACTGGCCGCCCTCGATGACGTAGGTCGTGTCGGGGGTGACAAACGCCGCGCCATGATCGCTGACGGTCAACGGGTTCTTGACGACCTGCTTGGTCTCCCAATCGCGCAGGTCGATCACCGCGAGTCGGGCGTTGGCCTTGTCGCCGATGAACAGAAACTGCCCGTCGTACTCACCCCTGGACTCCGACAGCGCGGGATGGTGCGTGTCGCCCCACGGCACGCTCTTGCCGTTAATCTTGAGACGCTCCTGCACCGGATCGTCGAGCCCCGAGAAGCCATATCCCTGCCATGATTCGGGCGTGAACACCGCGATCGAACGCAGCAATCGCATGCTCGGAACGCCGATCGCGAACACCTGGCCGCTCTGACCGCCAGAGGAGAACAGCACAAACTCGTCGTGCCGCCCGCTGGGGGTGTAGGTTTTCGCGGCGGCGAGGAGATCGTCGACATTGAGTTTGCGGTCGTTGGCCACCTTGGTCAATCGTGCGATCTGGTCGGGCGTCATCTCGATCGGAGCGGTTTCCGCCGCGCCGCCCCGACGGCGACGCCCCTCCTGCTGTGCCACGGCGGTCGAGGTCGTGAACTCCAGCACCGCGCCCATCCCCACGAGGGCGAGCAGAGCAGTGATACCGGTTCGGAATTGGTGAATAGGGGTCATCGAAATCACTCCGTATGGCGAGTTTTGGACCGGCCCGACTTTGGGGCGATCCTCATCGTCGTTGACACACTACTTGGGCGATTCCGCCTTCTTGAGCGGAACCCCCTGCAACGTTCGCAGGTAGGAAATCACATCGAGCAAGTCATCGTCGGACAGGGCCGGATTGCCGCCCTTGGGAGGCATCGCGATGCCGGTCGTATTCTTCGGGTCGCTCGGGTCTCGTCCGTGTTTCACGAACGCCAGCAACTGGTCGTCGGTCTGGCTCTTGATGAAGTCGTTCTTGGCCAGCATCTTTCCGTTGCCCTGAATTCCGACACCGCCGGGCCCGTGGCAGGCGATGCAGGTCGAGTTGAACAACTTGGTTCCGCTCGCGATGTATCCCGCGAGTTCCGCATCCCCGCCCGCCACCTCGAGCGCGGCGGCCTTTTCGTCGGCCGAAGGCGGCTTCGCGATCGATGCCATCGGCGGCAGCGTGGGAAGACGCCGTGGATCCTGCAAGCCCCGCAGGTACATCACAACCGCCGCCAGGTCGGATTCTTCCAGCGAAGGATTGCCGCCCTTGGGAGGCATCGCCACTTTGGTGGTGTTCGTAGGATCACTCGCCTCGCGGCCGCGGGTAATGAACTCCACGAGCGCCGCATCGGCGCTGTCGGCGACGAAGTCGCTGTGCACCAGGCTTTTTCCGAGCCCTTGGAGGCCCAGCCCCGCGGGGCCATGGCAGGCCGCGCACACCTGCACAAATATATCCCTACCACGAGCCGCCCCTGCCAGTTCCAAACTAGGCCCGGCAGGCAACCCCGCCAGCCGCTCGTGGTATGCCGGCCTGGGCCGGGGCGTCTGCCATTCTGAGAGCAGAGTCCCCAGGTAAAGCGCGACTCCCCACGCTGCGAGCACGGCCGCGATCACCGACGCCGCCCAGAACAAGGCCGCCGGTTCCGCGCGAGACTCAGTTCCTGTGAACTCGCTGACGAACTCGTCCTGAGCGTCCAACCGAGCGGGCTGAGTGGCTGTCGTCATCATCTGCTGCACTCCGGGCAAGGGACCGGGGAGATTCAGTGCTGGATATCTATATCATGATATCTATTACTCGGCCCGCTGTCAACCCTGCACTTGAGATTTACCTCTCGAGTGCGACCAGAGAATTCCCCTGCGGTTCTCCCCCACCCGTGGCAGCGCCACGCTCGCAACAACACCGCAGGAGTTCAAGCGTCAACGTTGGTGTAGACCTTTTGCACGTCGTCAAGATCTTCGAGTTGTTCCACCAGCTCCTCGACAGCCTTGGCTTGCTCCGGCGTGACCGCCGCAAGGGTCTCGGGCACCATGGCAATTTCGCTGTCGGTGATCGGGAACTTGGCCTTTTCCAACGCAGCCTTGACCGACAGAAACGCGGTTGGATCCGTTGAGATCATCCACGCTGGAGTTTCTTCATCCCCGATGGACTCAACGTCCGTCGCGCCGGCCTCGATGGCGGCCTCGAAGACCTTTTCCTCCGTCATCCCGGCTCCGCTCACGACAATCTGCCCCTTGGACTGGAACATGTACGAGACGCACCCGGACGAGCCCATATTCCCGCCATGATCGGAAAACGCAAGCCGCACGTCTCCGACTGTTCTGGTGCGGTTGTCGGTGAGGGCCTCAACGATCACCGCGACGCCTCCGGGCGCGTAACCCTCGTAGCGGATCGACTCATACTGGCTCGTGTCCTCACCACCCGCCCCCTTGCGGATCGCACGCTCGATCGTGTCGCGAGGCATGTTGGCATACCGACCCTCATCGATCGCATACCGAAGGGAGAGATTCGTGTCAGGATCGGGCCCACCATGCCTCGCGGCGACGATAATCGCCTTGCTGACCTTGGTCCACACCCTGCCGCGTCGCTTGTCGACTACGGCCTTTCGGTGCTTGACCTTGCTCCATTTGTTGTGTTTCGCCATGGTGTATTGATGTTCAGTGCTGTGGTGCGGTATTCCGCTTTGCGTCCAACTCGGCCTGTGTAGGAGCCACCGCGGGGTCTTTGCCATCACGCAACGCGGTCAACTTTGCCTGGACCGAGTCCCGGTACTCCGTGTACCGCTTGCGGGCCGGTGATTGCTCCTCGGGCCCGCCGAGGTTGGCGTTGGCCAGCGCATACGTGAGCAAGCTCTGCGCCTTGAGCCACTGCTTTCGGGCCTCGTCCACGTTGCCGGCTCGCCAGTACGCATCGCCCAAGTGATCCGCCTGCTCGTAGTTTTCGCCTCGCGCGGCGGTCGAAACCGCTTCTCGCAGCAGCGAGACGGCGCCGCGGATCTGCCCGTTGGGCCCCTGCGTGTCTTTGAAAACACCCCGCTTGTACCTCACCCAGCCGAGCGAGTCGATCACGCTCGCCTGATGGCTCAGCGTCTTGTAGGCTTCCGCGATCATCCGCTCGGCCTCATCGATGTTGTCGCCCCGCTCCAGCACCAGATATCCCAGGTTGTTCAACGTCCACGCGTGCCCGGGGTCAAACTCCAACGCGAGTCGGTATCCTTCCTCCGCTTCCTTCTCACGGCCCTGGACACTCGCCAAGTTCGCAATGCAATACAGAATCTCCGCCTGTTTCTGCTTGGTGGTCTGGGGTTCCTGGCCCGATTCCTGATTCCCCGCGAGCGACTCGACAATTTTCAGCATGGCATCCAAGTCAACGCCGCTCTCGACCAACTGGCGCATGTGCTCGCCGCCGCCTCGCAAGCAGACCTGCCGAACCCATTCGAACGCGAGCCCCTCATCGAACGGCTGAGCCTTGAGCGTCGCCGCCTTCAAAAAGCCGATCGCATCGGAGGGATCATCCTTGGCGAGCAGCACCATGGCGATCCTCGCGATCACCCGCAGGCGCGGCTCCTTGGTCTTGGCCGCCGCGTCCTCGACCGCGGCGAACAACCGATCCGTTTCACCCGAATGCCCGGCGCACAGGATCAACACCCGCAGCATGTAGGCCTGCGCGGGCAGTTCGATCTTGCGGGCAGAAACAAGATCGAAGAGCTTGAGGGCCGCTTCGCTCTCCGCCCGCACGCCGAGCTTTATCATCTCTTCGGGCTTGAGCATGGTCACCAAACCGGCGATCCGCGATGATTGCGCTGGCGTCAGTGGCACCGCTTCCGGCAGCCCGGCTGTCAACGACGAAACAGCGCCGCCGATGTCGCCCGATTCCAGTTGTGCCGTCGCGTACTCGATCGAAGCGTCGATGTCGCGACCGATGCCCCCGAGCCGGTCGCAGGTCATTCTCGCGGCCTTCTGCGGATCCTTCATCGCTTCACGCACGATGTACTCGCGCATTTTGCCGAACTCGGGCATGGGCCATTCCTGCCACCTCGCCGCGAGCATCTGCTCCGCTTCCTCTGCCTTGCCGCGCGCGGCCAGCACGCGAGCCAACAAGATTGTGAGCACGGGCGAGTCCTCACGACCCTTCAGACGATCCCGCACCCAAGCCTCCGCCCGCTCACCGGCGGAGGCGTCGAGTTTGATCTGGTTCTCCCAGGCCACCGCGAGCAATGAAAGCGTGGTGACGCTCTCGGTGTCGGCATCCACCATGGAGCACAGCGCATCTCGGGCTTGGTCCCATTGCGCTCGCGACATCAACTCACGAGCGACGATTCCGCGAGCGACCTTGCTCGATGGGATATTGTCGCGCAGCGACTTGGCGAGCGAGGAGAGTTTGGCATCGTCGGCGAGCGGGGCTCGGGCGGAATAAAGATCGAACAGCGCGTCATAGGCGCGTTCATCGAACTTGTCGGCAGCCAGCGCATTGAGCAGGAATGCCTCGGCTTTTTTCGGCTCGCCGGCGCGCAAGGAAAGCTCGGCTGCCATCAGGTCATCGGCGACGCCCCGCCATGACTTCATCGAACCCGGCTCGAGTGCTTCCGCGATTGCCGCCAACGCTTCTGGAAACCGCTGCACGGAGATCTGGGCGTCCGCGAGATTCCGCGCCGGACGTGGCTCGATCATTGCGACGCACGCGTCCCGCTCCGCAATCGCGACCTCCCATCGTCCGCAGGACGCTGCGCACATCGCCGCCATAGCGATCGCCGCTGGCTTCATCGCGGCCGGAAACGTGACACGCTTGATGACATCGAATCCCTCGGCGGGCCGGCCCAACCGTCGCAGCATCGCTCCCAACAGCAACGCCTGAGTGTGCTGGTCCTTCTGTTCCTCCAACCGCTTCACCTGAGCGCCGAGCGAAGTCCCTCGCCGGATAAGGACCTCGGCGTACATATCAGTCTGGTCGGGGGCCACTTCTATCAGCCTGCACGCGGCCGCCACACCGCCGGCGGAGTCGGCGCCGAACGCCGCGAACAGGCTCGCGGCGGCATCCGCGTCCGTGGGAACCGCCCCTAACCGTGCTTCGAGTATCTTCCTCGCCTCCGCCGGGGCAACGCACGCTGCCGAGGCTCGGGCCAGTCGCCCAAGCACGCTCGGGGTCGCCTCGAACGACGGATTGCGGGCCATCTCCCCCACCGCAGAAGCGAGCGGCCCGCTCACCGTCTTGTCCGTAGCCAAGAGAGAGAGCGTTGACAGGTGCCGATCCTCGATGCGTCCTTTGACTCGCTCGATATCGCTCAACAACACCAGCGCCGCTTGCGCGGATCGACCGGCCCTCAGACACGCGTGAATACGTCTAGGCACGAGCGCAACCGGGTCCACGGTCGGGAACGCCGCCGCCCGCTCGTACGCGGCCAGCGCGCTGTCGCTGTCGTTAAGACGCAACGACAAATCTCCCGCCCGCTGCCACAGTTCGGCCCGTCGGCGATAGACATCCGCAACATCCTGCGCATCTATCGCTGGGGGCGCCTCGGGAAGAAGCATCAGGGATGTGACCAGGAGCTCCCGCCCCGCCGACACGTAGCCTTGCGCAAGCATCGCTTCCGCCAAGTCCACCCCGGCAACGGCCGCTCGCACCGGATCCGAGTTGGCGCGAGCGTCCTCGCACGCCGCCTTGAGCATGGGCATCGCTCGATCGAATCGCTTGGTGCGTGCCAGTTCGCGCCCGAGTATCCCGAACAACTCGGGATCTTTCAGGCCCAGTCCAACCGCTTTCTCGTACGCCGTGATCGCCGAACTCCGACGCCCCGCCGCCGCGTGCGCATCCCCGAGAGTTCTCTGCACCTGCGCCGAGCCTGGGTTGAGGCGAGCGGCCTTCTCTAGATCAGTGAGCGCGGCGGCGGCTTTGCCCGCAGCGAGCTTCTCGCGGCCCGAAGCGTACAACTTCATGCTCTCGACAACCAGTTCAGGGTCTGCCGGATCGGACTGGACCGCGTCCACCGCGGATTGGAGAGCCGGGATCGAGTTAAGCACATCCGAGAGCGGCTTCGTAGCGATGGCCGGCGCATCGAGACCCAACGGCGAGGTATCGGCGGCCGCGAGCCCAGTTGGCGGAGGCATGGTCTTGGCGAGTTCGTCGGGCTTGCTCGCCTGGCGTTCAGCTATCGCTCGTAACATCGCAAGCTGTTCCGAAGCGCCAGAGTCAGCGGCAACCGTCGCCCGAGCGCCGCCTTCCGCGGACCGCGTGTTCGGCGGCGGGGCGCACGAGCCCGCGACGGCGATAATCGTCGATACGATCGCACTGTTTATGATGTGTGTGCGCTGCGGCATCTGCTACGCGTTCCCCTTTCGCGCCCGGGCCTTTGCTGGCTTGGTGGGCTTTTTCGTCGATTCGGACTTCTTCGCCGTCTCCGACCTCGCTCGCTTTTCGGCCTTCACGGGCGACTGGCTTTCATGGCCGGCAGTGCCGTGCGCCTCGACTTTCTTCTCCGCGGCAGGCGGAATGAGAACACGCTTTTCTCGTTTGGGCGGATGACCGTCACGATCCGACCATTGCTGGAGAGCCGCATGCACCTCCGCGCCCTGATCCGCGTGGACGTGGTGCTCCAACCACTTTGAGAGCGCCTGGGGCCCTGAATCTCCGGCCAAGACACCTTCTTTCATCAACAACATCGCCAATCGTTCGTCCACCGGAATGGCGTGGCCGCCCAGACCATGAAGAACCACGAAGGACGCGGCGTACTCCGGGCACCCTTCCAAAGTACGCAGGTACTCCCGTGCTTCCCGCATCGCCACGGAACGCAGCCGATCCAGGCACGGCGAGTACTCTCGTGCAAACACATCGTTGAGCATCGCTCGGAGCCGCAGCGCCCGCTCCTCCGCCAGCGGGTACCGCTCCCCAAGCACAGCGACGATATCTTCGGGCATGCTCACACGCAGATCGTTGAGATCGATAAAAGCACCGCTCAACCGGTGATGCGCCATTTCCGCCTGATGCGTGGTTGCTTCCCACGTAAGCGTCGCCCGCACGAGCACATCGGCGATGGGCATCGCTCTACCTTCACTCAACGCCTGGCGTCCGGCAAACTCCTTGCCGAGCCACTTGAGAAGTGAGTCCCAGTGCTTGTTGCTGGCTTCCGCGGCGCTCACGAAGGATCGCCCCCTTCCGGAACCTGCGTTCCCGGGTCATCCTTGAACTCCGCTTTGGCGCGTTCGATCGCCTTGAGAATCTCCGCCTGCTTCTTGAGCGAAGTGTCCAGCCGGAATTCAAAGCGCGGCAACTGGCGGGCCTCCACCAGGTCGCCCACTTCACGTCGGATGTAGGACGCGGCGTCGCTGATCCCGTGAAAGGTCAGATTCTGCTTTTCCTCCGGCATGACCGAAATGTCGATCACCGCCTTCGAAAAATCGGGCAAAACCTTGACGCCCGTCACTGTCACCAAACCCTGGACACGGGGGTCATGCAGACCTCGTGAGAGTACCTGCCGAACGCCGCGTTCGATCGCAGCCGTCATATGTTCAACGCGTCTGTTCATCATGCCGCTTCCTCCGCGCGCCTTAACAACTCCTGGGCCAGCTCGGCGTCGGGCGCATCCTTGCCTGGGAGCAGTTCCGCGGCGAGCATTCCTTCGCCGTTGTGAATGATCTCTCGTGAGCAATCCGACAGTTCCGCTCCGGGGATCGCTCGGATCTGCATCGTGATCCGATCGAGAACCTGCCCCAGGTAACGGCCGTCGCTTCCGACCACAGCCAATCCCAACCTGGCGACATGCTTCAGGTCCTGCAAGCCGACCTCGGCGACCGACGCCTGATAATCCGCGTGAAGGCGGTCCTTCAGTGAGGAAACAACGCGCCGCTTGTCCTTGAGCGATTCCGCGCCATGGATCAGCAACTCGAACTGGAGAATGGCAATGAGCATCGGGCGTTCCATCGTAGTGTTGCTGCCGCTCGGACGTGCGCATCGTCCGCGGAAGTCGGTGGTGTCTGATGGAAGCTCATCGCTCCATTCGACGGTTCGGGGCTCCCGATTGCCGCCCCCGAGCCCCGTAGAATCCACCGTCCCTCTCATGACACCAACCACACCCCGAAAGTCCAGATGGCGTCGCCGCTTCGTGGGGTCTGCTGTCGCGCTCCTAGCGCTTTCTGCCACGTATTTCATCCTGACCAGTTCCTGGGTGGTAGGCAAGATCGTGCTGTCGGGGCTTGGGTCTTCACTCGGTGGAACCGCCACCGCCGATTCGGTCAGTTGGGGATATGACGGAACCGTGACGCTGACCCACCCCCGAGTTCGCGCGCCGGGCGTGCCGTCTGAAGCGGGCACAGTCTTCCAGGCGGATCGCGTCCACGCGAACTTCTCATTCCGAGCCTTGTTCGCCGGCAAACAGCCGGTCACCTCCGTCACCTTAGACAGCCCGATCCTGCGGATCAGCCAATCTGCCGATGACGGCTCGATCAATCTCGCCGCCCTGACCCCAGCTCGCGGAAATGCAACGGGCCGACCGGCCACCACCGCAGGGGAGATCCCCGCCCTGACGCTGCGCGGCGGAATTATCGAGCTGGGTGAGCACCTGACCCAGCCGTCCGCCCACCCTGGTCAACCGGTGTATACGGCACTCCGTCGATTAAATGTAGACGGAGACGTGATCCAAGCCCCTGGGGCCGACGGCGAATCCGTGATTTCGTTCCGCCAAACACAGGGGCCCGGGGTGCCGGCCAGCGGCGGGGGACTGAGCGTGGAGGGAAGAGTCTCGCACGAAGGAGTCACGTTGAATGTGTCGGGCATCAAACTCTCGGACCTCTCCGCAGACGCTGTGCCCTCACGCATCCGCGAGAACTTCCGACAACTGAGGCTCACCGGCGAGACTTCGGCAGCATCTTTCGCATACTACTTCAGCGGCGGGTATGAGGCGACACTCGGCCTCGCTGATGTGTCCGTTACGCTTCCGATCGCCGCTGCGCCTTATGAGGACGACGACGGCAACATGGTCCCGCTCCCGCCGGGCGCGGAAGGCAAACTGCTTCGCATGGAGCATGTTCACGGAGTCACGACATTCAGCGACAAGGGTGCCACCGCGAAACTCGAGGGGCGCATCGCGGATCTACCCTACACCGTCGATATCACGGTGAGCGGGTCCGACGCAGAATCGCCATTTACCTGCCGCCTCACCACAAAGGCGTTCGAGCTCAAAGAGCACCCGGAAATCGTGCTGTTCGCGCCGGGAATCGTGCGCAAACGTCTCAAGCAGTTCTCCAATCCCACCGGTCTCGTGGATGCGGATGTGACTCTCACCAGAGCCTCCAAGAGCGGCGAGATTACTGTGCAGGGAACGCTGGACCTCAAAAACGGGACCGCGGCGTTTGAACGATTCCCGTATCAGTTTCAGAACGTCTCGGCTCACGCCGTGTTCGATGAATCTCGTCTGGTGCTCGACCCGATCACGGGCGAGGCCCCCGGGGGCGTCCGCCTCAACGCCACGACGGTGGTGGGCCCGTTGACCGATGACGCGGGCGTGGATGTCAAGGTGTCGGTCACGAATCTCCCGGTTGATGATCGGCTCCGCGAGGCGCTCAAGAACCGCGGCAAGATCGTCACCGAACTGTTCAATAAAGAGGCGTACGAACGGCTGGTGGCTGAAGGACTGGTCATCAGCCCCGCCCGCGCTGAGGAACTCAAACGCCAACTCGCCGCGCTGCGGGCAATTCCGCGTCCCAGCGACGACGAACAGAAACTCGCGATCCAGACGGGGGCGGCGCTCGAAGCACCGGTCTTCGAGCCCGGAGGCATCGCCACTGTCAACGTCGGCGTTCAGAGGAAGGTGGGCCCCGAATCCATCTGGAACGATCAGGTCTCGGTGCACTTTGAAAAAGTCGCCGTCATCCCCGAAGCATTTCCGTTCCCGATGGTGGGCGCCGACGTCACGATGGCGAAGAACGACTTTGAGGTAACGGTGAGCGGCGGCCTGTACCACGGGCTCCGCGGCGGAGAAGCCCGGATCGCGGCCAAGGCCGATCTTGAGAAGTTCGATGACCCTCAGGCTCCCTTCGTGCCCGATGTGGAGATCTCGGGAATCGGCGTACCCATGGATCCGCTCCTTCTCTTCGCGATCCCAAGTGCCGAGAATCTCTCCCCAAACGGTCGACCACTGCGGGAACTGATATCGCGCATGAACATCAGCGGCAAGGGAAACGCAGACGCCAAGGTGTACCTGCTTCCGGACGGCCGCCCCGGGTACGACATCAAGATCAATCTCGCAGGCGCCTTGGCATCGCCGCACGCACCCAACGCCCAGGCACGATTGTCGCTTTCTGAGATCACGGGAAGCGTCGACATCGGGCAGGACGCCTTGGCGATCGATCTGCGATTGTTGGCCGCGACCGCTGGAGCCGACCCCGCCCAATCGCCCAGCCCGGCGCACGTCAAGTCGCAGGTTCGCTACGGTAAAGGTGCCGAGACCGGAACGAAAGTGGATCTGGACGCAACTTCCAAAGGCGCCGACGCAGGTCTGAACGTGGAAGATATGGTCGCGATGTTCTCTCCCGAAGCGGCCGAGACGATCGGGACATACCGCTCCAACTATCAGCTGGGCGGAAAGGCGGACATTGAGTTTCATCTCAGCAACGCTGCGGACGGCCACGGCACGCAGTTTTACGCGGACATCGCGCATCTGAAATCGCTTGCATTCGACGCGGCGGGCGCACGCGTAAGCCTGGATTCTGAGCGAGGCTTGGTCCGTCTCACGCAGGCGAACTCCGCGTCGACCATGGACTTCCGAGAGTTTGAGACCGCGATGTCATGCAACGGATCGCCAGCAGGCCGCGTGGCAGCGAACGGGATGATCTCGACCTCGGGTGGTCCGGCAGGAGATAGCTCTTTCTTCCTCTCGCTGACCGGCTCCCAGCTTGCGTCGCCGGCGATCCGCGGCGGCCTCAGGAACTTCGGCCCGGTGGCGATCTCCGAATGGGTGACAGCAGCGAACGCCTCCGGGGTTTTCGATCTGTCGCTCAGTCTGACTCCGAAAGCGGATAGCCCGCTGACCTGGTCCACATCCGGCGCGTTCACACCCCACACTTTCGCGGCCACGATGAACAAGGTGCCTGTGTCCACTTCCATTTCTGCGGGTGCGATCGAGTTCAACGACAATGCCGGTTCTGTCCGGGGACTGTTGGTCGAAGCTCCCGCATGGAAAGCCCGGCTCGACGGCGGCTGGACGCGCAGCCGGGCGGGGGAGGTGGCGGCTCAAACAACCGTCGGCATCGACGCGGCTTCGCTAACACCGGACCTGCGAGAACTCTTGCCGCAGGCTGTTCGAGATCTGCTGGCGAGTCTGGCGGTCAACTGCGGCGGACCGGTCAAGTCGGATAACGCATCATTGTCGTTCGTGGTGGATGGGTCAGGAAACCTCCAGGCGTTCAAGACCGGGGGCACCGTCGCGGTGCACGGAATGAACCTTGATCCCGGTATCGCGATTACTCAGTGTATCGGCGCGATCGACTTCTCCGCACAGCGGGCTTCCGCCGCGGCACCCATCGAGTTCCAAGTGCTGGGACAATCGGAAGTGCTCGCGGCGGCGGGCGTGAGCATGGGCAACGCCCGCATCCGTTTTGATAGCGGTCCCGACGGAGAGGTACTCATTCCGCACATCTCGGCGGATTGCCACGGCGGGCGGGTCACAGGCTCCGGCACGATTCGCGGCGGGGAACGCAGCCCCCGTGAGTTCGAGGTTCAACTCAAGGGATCGAACATCCGCTTCGCCTCGGTGATGTCCGATTGGCAGAAGTCGCGCAAACAGCCCGTGACACCGGATCCGAGTCCCGACCCCCACGCCGCCGATGAATCCCGGGGCGTTCTGGATTTCGGTCTGACGCTAGGCGGTGAAGTGAATAAACCTGACACCCGGCGCGGACGCGGCACCGCGTCCGTCGCGGGCGGCCGCGTGATGAGCATCCCGATGGTGGTGCCGCTGGTCCGGGTGAGCAATCTCGAACTGCCGCTCGACGAGAAGATGGACTTCGCACAGGCCGACTTTTTCTTCCGCGGCCAGCGGATCGAGTTCGAAAGGGCTTGGATTTCCTCGCCCGGAGTCGAAATCTACGGGTTCGGCGCGGCAATGTGGCCCGACATGGCGATCGACTTGCGTGTTCGCACCAAGGCCCGCAACCGCATCCCGATCATCAGCGGAGTGATGGAATCCATCCGAAACGAGCTGGTCACCGCCCGCGTTTCAGGAACGCTGGGTGATCCGGTTGTCACGGTTGAGAGTTTGGGAGGCACGACGCGTCTGGTGAAAGGGCTCTTCGGCGACGAACCAACCGATCAGGAGCGTCGACTGCAACAAATCGCGGATATGGCGGCAAGAGACCCGCGGCACTCCCGAGAGGCCAAGTCAGATCCGCCGGCGACCGCTCCGAAGTAGGCAGATTGCCAATCGCAGGTCCCGACCCGCTTGAGTACTACCCGAGCGCACGAGCAGCCCATCGATTGCGCTCCACTGCCTCCCCGCAATTCTCAAAACGTGCTGCCCTCGCTGCGCTCCCTAAGACGAACTCCTTGAGGAAGCACTTCTGACAGGGTCTGTTTGAAGATCAGTCAAGCAAATCCTCGGCCATGTGGTTATAGGACTTTTCAAGGGGCTTCGGTCGGCTCTTGTTTCGCCAGATCGGCGCAATTTAGAGCTCTGGGGCTCCAAAGAGACTGTGACCATCGACAACTTGATGTACATGCCCCTCAAAACGCACCGACACGTTAATGATGTCGCCAATCCCCTGGGCAGTTCTCACGAGGCGAGTCGGGTGCACCATGCTGCGGTTGCGAACGCGGAACCTCCGCGGCCGTGCCGCGTCCAACAAGGTGCGTCCTGACAACCCGGGAGACTGGGAATACGGGGCCGAGAACAACTGATACTCACCCACATACAGTTGTTCGAGCAGGGTTCCCGCCCGCGCCTGTTGCGCGATGCGCCGGGGACCCATGGAGATTCCGCATGAAATCGTCTTTCCGTCGCGCGTTCGGCGTTTGCGCCGCAGTCCTGGCCGTGTCCGCTGGTCTTTGCACCACGGTTGCAACGGCTCAGGACAAGGCACCGGCCCCCAAGACCGAAGTCGCGGCTGCGAAGCCGCTGACGGTGGGTGACGCCGCGCCGGCGTTGCAGGTTGAGGCGTACTTGAAGGGTTCACCGGTTGAGAAGTTCGAGAAGGGACAGGTGTATGTTGTCGAGTTCTGGGCCACATGGTGCGGCCCCTGCAAGGTGAGTATCCCCCACCTCACCGAACTGCAGAAGAAGTTCAAGGACAAGAAGGTCACCTTCATCGGCGTCGATGTTTGGGAGAAACCCTACAACGAAAAGACTCGCGCCAAGGTCGAGAAGTTCGTCAACGACCAGGGCGAGAAAATGGACTACGTCGTCGCGTATGACGGCCCGGCGCAGAAGACCGACAAAGGCTTCATGGGGGCTGCGAAGCAGAACGGCATCCCCACCGCTTTCATCGTGACGGGTGACAGCAAGATCGCGTACATCGGCCACCCGATGGACGAGCAGTTCGAAGAGACGATTCAACAGCTGGTTGAAGGCAAGTTTGATCTCGCCAAAGCCTCCGCCGAGCATCAGAAGAAGGCGGACGAAGAAGCCAAGGCCGCCAAGGAGGGCAACAAGTTGCCCCCGGGCGTGCAGGAGGCCAATGACGCCGTCGAGAAGGCCCGCGGCCTGGCCTCTAGCGGCAAGCTTGACGAAGCTTTCGCGACGCTCGACGCCGCTGCGGGCAAGTTCGAACCGATGAAGAAGCGTCTGCCCTTCATCAAGTTCCAGATGGCGGCTGACGCCAAGAGCACGGCCAAGATGGGCACCCTGGCGGATGAAGTGATCGCCGCTTCCAAGAGCGGCAGCGACGCGATGATGCTGAACAGCATCGCGTGGCCGCTCATCGATCCCGAAACGAATGCAAAGCCCGACGCCGCGACCGGCGCGGTGGCGCTCAAACTCGCGAACAAGGCGGTTGAGCTCACCAAGGAGAAGGACGCCGCGATCCTCGACACCTTGGCGCGGGCCCAGTGGGTGTCCGGCGACAAGGCCAAGGCTGTGGAAACGCAGAAGAAGGCGGTCGCCGCGGCGGACGAAGATGAAATGAAGGCCGACTTGAGCAAGACTCTCAAGGAGTACGAAGGCGGCTCGAAGTAACCCGAACCCTGCCCACACGCGCAGTTCATGACGGCCCGGCGATGATCGCCGGGCCGTTTTTTTCTTGTCCGACTTCCCCTGGACTGTCTCGCAAGAAAACGCCGGCCAACAATGGGCCGGCGTCCAAGTTCGCTCAATACGGACTCAGATTGTGCGACCTGCTTGAACGCAGGGAAACACTCGCAGCATCATCCGCGTTCATCCCGCCTTGACCGCGGCTCGGCCCACGCTGTAATACGTGTACCCAAGCTCCCGCAGCGTCTGCACGCGGTAGAGATTTCGGCCATCGAAGATGACCTTGGCGTTCATGAGCGAGGCCATCTTGTCGAAGTCCGGGCTCTTGAACTCGTCCCAATCGGTGCTGATCACCAAGGCGTCGGCACCTTTGATGGCCTCGTACATGTCATCGACGATCGTGGCGGCCGGACCGAGTTCCGCGCGGGCATTGGTGCCGGCAACCGGGTCGAATCCGACTGCCTTGGCGCCATAGGAAACCGCCTTGCGGATCAGTGTCAGGGCCGGGGCTTCCCGGATGTCGTCGGTGCGGGGCTTGAAGGCGATACCCCAGAAAGCGATCTTCTTGCCCTGCAGCCCTGCCGCGCCGCCGCCCACGCCGGTCTTGCCGCCAAAGTGGTTGGCAATCTTGTCGAAGAAGCGGTCCCGCTGCTTCTGATTCACGGCGTGCACGCTCTTACTGAGCGTGGCTTCCATGCCGGCCTTGTCGCCCATCATGATGCAGGCCAGCGTGTCCTTGGGGAAGCAACTACCGCCATATCCCAGGCCGGGGTAGAGGAACTGATTGCCGATGCGCTTGTCAGAGCACATCCCCTCGCGGACCTTCTGAATGTCGGCTCCGTAGGCCTCGCAGAGGTTTGCCATCTCGTTGATGAACGAGATCTTAGTGGCCAGGAAGTTGTTGCTCGCGTATTTGACCATCTCCGCGCTGAGAACGTCCATGATGTAGATCGGGTGCCCGTTACGGACAAATGGGTCGTACAACTGGCGGAAAGCGTCGGCGGTGCGTTCATCCTCCACGCCCGCGACTACGCGATCGGGCTTGTTGAAGTCGTTGATGGCGTCGCCTTCCTTCAAGAACTCAGGGTTGTCGGCCACGCTGAACGGGATATCGCCGACGATCGCCTTGATGCGCTTCTTGACCTCGAACGTGGTGCCCACGGGCACGGTGCTCTTGACCACGATCACCTTGGGCTTCTGCTTGGGGCCCAGTTCCTTGATGACCTTGCCGATGTCGTCAGCGGCCTGCCAGACGTACTTAAGGTCGCTGTGACCGCGCTCATCGCTCGGGGTGCCCACGCAAATGAACACCATATCGGCTTCGCGGTATGCCTCGTTCTTGTCCAGGGTGTAACGCAGGCGGCCCGCGGCGTTGTTGCGCTCCATGAGATCCGTCAGCCCCGGTTCATAAATCGGGCATTCACCCCGCTTGAGCATCTCGATCTTGCGGGGATCAACATCGAGGCAGAAGACGTCGTTGCCCGTGTTGGCGAAACACACGCCGGTGACCAGACCCACGTAACCCGTCCCGACCATCGTCAATCGCATCGCTTGCTCCGATCTCAGAACTCTCTCTTCCGCCGATCGCTGCACATCATGGCAATCCCCCGGCGGCTGTTTAGGGGGCGAAGTATAAGCGGCACAGGTGTCGCTTCCCTCATCAATCGGTTACGTTTTCTCGCGGCGTGAGCCGCGCCTACCACTGTCCCCACATGGCGCGCCTCAAATCCAAAAAAAGTCCGTTGACCGCCCGAACCGCTGACAAACATCGCCTGTATGAGTGGGCCGTGCAGTGCCCGGAAGCCGACCTCGATTTCGCCGATAGGGTCTTCCGCCGAACCCGGGGACGACTTCCTTCACGCCTGCGTGAAGATTTCTGTGGCACCGCCGCGACAGCGAGCGAATGGGTCGCGAGACGCAAGACGAACACGGCGGTGGGCGTCGACCTCAGCGCACCAACACTCGCGTGGGGCAAGGCAAACCACGTTTCGCGACTGCCTGCCGACGCGGCGAATCGGCTCTCGCTCCTATGCCGGAATGTCCTCTCTCCCGGCCGGCAAGCGAAGGAGATGGACATGATCTTCGCGATGAACTTCAGCTACTTCGTGTTCAAGGAGCGAGACCTGCTGCTGCGGTACCTGGATTCGGTACGTCGCTCGCTGAACAAACAGGGCATGTTCGTCTTGGACCATTACGGCGGATACGAAGCCATGATGGTGCAGCAGGAACGTAGGCGGCAGAAGGGTTTTACGTATGTGTGGGACCAGGCTGCGTACAACCCCATCAACGGCGACAAGTTGTGCCACATCCACTTCGAGTTTCGTGACGGCTCCGAAATGAAGCGAGCGTTCAAATACGACTGGAGGCTGTGGACGCTCCCGGAACTGCAGGACGCCATGCGAGAGGTAGGGTTCCGCAATGTCACAGTGTATTGGGAAGGAGACGACCACAAAGGCGGAGGCAACGGAGTATTCCGGGCCCAGAAAGTGGGCGACCCGTGCGCGAGCTACATCTGTTACGTCACCGGCGACCGCTGACCCGCCCCGCCACTCATACAGGTGAGCAGACTGCTACACTGAAATATGACCGCGCCAGCTGCTTCCAACTCAGGGGCCGCGAAATGGGCCGCGATATTCCTGCTGGGCTCGGCGGCGGGCGGAGGACTTGTGTATTCGGTCGCGGCACGCGCGCCGGCGGCGGGAAGCGTCGCCCCGACGCCGCTCGCCGCTCAGCCTGCTGCTCAGGCAACCCCCACCGCGCCGGTAATCGTTCAGGTGATGCCGCAGCCCCCGACGGTGTTCTCGGTGCCGGGATCGCAGGGCCCACCCACCGGCATCCCCGCGAACTCCGCCCAGTCCCCCCCACCGATATCACCCGCCCCTTCGGCCCCTCCCCTCGCGATCGCCCCCACGGCGGAGAGCCCGGCGCCTTCCACGACGTCACCGGCTGAGCACCCGGGCACCGAGGCCCCCAAGACCTCTCCTAAGCCGGCCCCGGCGGCGGCCCCCGCCCGTAAGATCAACATCAATACGGCGGGAGCTGCGGAGCTCGAACTGCTTCCGAACGTGGGACCAGCTCTGGCCAAGCGCATCGTGGACGATCGGGAGAAGAACGGTGCCTATCGGAACCCGCGGGACCTCACACGAGTCAAAGGCATCGGGCCCAAAATACTCGACAAAATCCTGCCGCTCGTCACGATTGACAAAGAGCCGAGCCCGCGGTGAGACGAGCGGGGCCAAACTATCGGGCGCAATTCAAGGGGTTGTGGACCCGCGCAACCCGCACAAACCCGATTCGTTGTGCGCAACGCAAACGGAAAATCGAATTTTGATTTGCAGCCCGGTGAATGAAATGGACACTTGCGGTCGGCCCGATGGAGCCTCTTGAAAGAGACCCACCGGTGGACACGCCACGCTGCGTCGGTCTTGATGGAGCACACCACGATGTTTCCCGCGACCACATTGAAACGGCTCGGAACCCCCAGGACGGGCTGGATCACCATGGCTTCGAGGGCGCTGGCCGCCATCACGGCTGTCAGCTCTGCGTGCCATGCGATCGCGGCCGATGGCACCTCGGAACCCCCGACACGGACAGGCCCCTACACCGCGCACTGGGGCGTCACGACGAGCGACATGGAGTTGCGCTGGGGAACCGGCATCGACTGGGCAGCGCGGATGGACTTCGGCGGCGTGCCCGTGAAGCGGGACGTGCTCACGCTCTACGAGCACTGGTTCGCCCTCAACGTGCGTGAGCAAGGCATCCAGATCACCAAGGAGGATGGTTTCTACGAGCGTTACGACCGCACACTCGCGACGGTGCTCGATCAGCGTGTGCCCCGCGGCTTCGACGGCTGGGTGTGCCTGGACATCGAGTTCCTCGCGGTGTTTTATACGCAGCGCACCGGCGGACCCACGACCTACGGCGCGAACGAGGGCTGGGGCGTCAAGTACTTCGACCTGTGGTACGACTACCTGCGCACCCACAGCCCCGAACTGCTGGCCAACAAGACAGAGGCGGAGGCAGAAGCCGTCATCAAGGAGACGTACGAAGCCGCCGTTCGCGACTGGATGGTCCACACGATCACAAAGTGCAAGGAGCTTCGGCCCGGCACCAAGTTTGCGTTCTTCGGCATTCCCGCCGGCTCGCGGCATCGCCAGTACAACGCGCCCGATCCGAACAAGTGGAAGCAGCAGAACGACTCCGCGGCCTGGTGGGTGGACGCTGCGGACGGTGTCTTCGTCGCGATTTATCAGAACAGGTTCACGGTGCCTCCCGGTGTGACCCCGCCATCGATCAGCTACCTCACGGTTGAATGGGGACGCGACTGGACGATGTCGAACATCCGCGAGGCACGCCGCATGGCGCGCGGAAAACCGGTGTACGCCTGGGTGTATGCAAAGTACATGGAGAACGTGCGGGACCACGCGGGTGAGTACCTGGATCAGAACGCCAGGGACAACGAGTTCCGCGTGCCCAAGGAAGCAGGCGCGGACGGGATCATGTTCTGGGATTTCCTGCAAAACGAACAGGACTTCAACGCACTCCAGAACTACATGACTCAGTACGTAGTTCCGATCCTGCGTGACACGGTTGATGTGCCTCCGCCGCCTCCGCCGCCCCCAGGCGATCCGGCGGGCGGAGACTCGGGCGGTGGAACAGGTGGTGGCGGATCCGGAGGAGGCGGTACTGGTGGCGGTTCCGGAGGTGGCAGCGGTGGCGATTCCGGTGGAGGAACGGGCGGAACAGGTGGGGACTCGGGTGGCACCGGCGGCACCGGGGGTACTGGAGGCACCGGAGGTACTGGAGGCACCGGAGGTACCGGAGGCACCGGAGGTACCGGTGGCACAGGGGGTACCGGAGGTACTGGGGGCACCGGAGGTACCGGCGGAACAGGTGGTGACTCTGGCGGAACCGGCGGTGCTGGTGGAACAGGTGGTGACTCCGGCGGTTCGGGCGGTTCAGGGGGCTCGGGTGGGGCAGGCACCGGTTCCGGTAGCGGCTCAGGCGGCGCAGGAACGGGAGGTGCCTCCGGCGGTACTGGTGGAACAGGTGGTGACTCCGGCGGCTCGGGCGGTACCGGCGGCTCCGGGGGTATGGGAGGCGGAGGCACTGGTTCCGGCGGCGGCTCAGGCGGCACAGGGACGGGCGGTGACTCCGGCGGTTCCGGCGGTACTGGTAGTGGCGACTCTGGGGGTGCGGGCGGTATTGGCTCCGGCGGCACCGGCTCCGGCGGCGGGAGCGGCAGCGCGGGCACCGGCGGTGATTCCGGAGGAAGCTCCAGCGGCTCTGGTGGTGGCCAAGGTGGAGGATCCGGAAGTGGTTCGGGCAACTCGGGGACCGGCGGCGGTTCGGGCAACGGCGGAGGTTCGGGTGGCGCAGGTGGGGGCGGCAATCAGCGCAACGCTTCCACGCCGGCGGGCAACCCCGGGGCCCGCCGCCTTGGCGTGCAAAGGGCTTCCCGTTCCTTGAATCTCCGGACACCGATCAAAGTCGTTGGGCAGACGACGCGGTTGAATCGTTCGATCGGCGGCGTACGCGTGGCGAGCACTCCGCAGAGCACGAAGAACCGCACGACCAAGGTCGTCGTGCCCACGGCCGAGCGTCGCGACGCCAATGTTCCGGAAAACTAGACGGCACCATCGATCAATGCATCAAGGCACGCCCCGGGCGTGCCTTTTTCATTGGTCCAGTTCCCGTTGGACGTACAGATCGCGGCGTCACAGTTTCAGCGACCGGCGTGCCTGCACACCAGTTCAAAGGCCTCGTGCGCCAGGATTCCTTCGCGCTGCATGCTCCAAAGAGGATGAGCACGGTCGGCTACCCGGAGCGTTGGACGCGTATCCGGGTCACCCAACTGAACGCGCACGAGCATGCCTCTGGTATTCGCGATGCCCGCGATCCGATTCGCGAGCCGTGCTTCGAATGGCGGTTCGCCCTGTCCGTCGAGATCCCACAACTCAAGCGCGCGTTCAAAGTGAGAGCGCCGCACTCGTACCCACGGACCCCACGCGAAGAACTGCCCGGCAAGATCGACCAGGGGCAACATCAGCACCGCGCGCAGGTATCGGCGCCGATTCGTGGCGCGTCGGGGCGGCGGAATCTCGCAAAGGTCATCGCTCTCGAAGCACTTGGACCGGCGGACCGCGGAGAGCTTCTCAATCGCGTCGGGCCGACGAAAAGCGCAATCCGGAAGCCCGGGATGCCACTGTCCGCACGACCCGCATTGGAACCCGCCCTCGGTCATGGTGGCCCACGGTAGCAACCATCGCCGAACCTCGCCGCGGCCGAAGTCCAAGCTAGCGCGACGCCCGGGGCCGATTCAACATCCGCCGGCGGCCCACACCCCGTAAAATCGCATGACATCCTCCCCATCCGTTCCGCCGTCGTAGTTCACGTCCGCAAGCGGTGACCCTGATTCCCAGGAAGCGAAGAACGCCTCCACGTCCAGACCGTCAATACCGCCGTCGGAGGTGAAGTCCGCCGGGCAGTCTCCGGTGGGCGTCAACAGCAGCGGATAGTACCCCGAAAACGCCAGGATCTGTCCGCCCGAGTTGATCGCGTAGGCGGCCGTGATCTGCCAGCCGTCCGCGATCGCCTGACGCGAAAGTAGATCATTGAGGTCCACCATGACTCCCGCGATGGTCACAAAGCCGGCGGTCGAACCATCGGGAACTTGGGAGTACCCCACCAGGGAGCCCGAATTGTTCATGCCTGCGGCTGCGCTCGACCTGCCACCGAGCGTGCCCAGATCCGTCTCTACGCCGGACGCCTCTCGCAGCCATGCATGGAAGCCCAAACCGACGGGCATGCGGCCGCAGATCCGGCCGGCCGGGTCGATGAACGCGGGCTGAAACGCTCCCAAATTGTGCATCTGGCCATCCCAAAGGAACCCAGAGATGCCGCCCGTCGAGTTGTCCCCGACACCCACGACATCATCCGAATCATTGACGGCCGCCGGACGCAACCCGTTCACAAACGTCGGATCGACCGGGCCCAGTTCTGTCACCCCTCCCCCGGAATACAGGTACACATGCAGCTGCGACGGTGATGCGTCGGTTCGCCCGGTGACGTGTCCCGAGTTGTTAATGCCGGCCGCGTCGGTGTAAGTGCCGGCCACGGGCGGGACCACAGTCACCACTCCGGCGTCACTGATCGCCGCGCGAGAAACGAAAGTGCCGCCCACCAGCCCGGCCCCGGACACCACGATCGCGCCGGCGTCATTGATCGCACAGTTGGATTGGGAAGAAAAACCAGCGTCCGCAAACTCTTGAGGAAAGACCACACCGCGATCCGGGTCCCACACATACGCACGCCATTGCGAGGCCCCGGCGTTATAAACACCCGCCACAACTCCCGAGTTGTTCAGGCTGAATGTGCGACAAAACTGGTTACCAACCCCCACGTTGGTAACGGTGTACCGGATCGTCGACTGTGCAGCCGCGCCGGAAACCGCGAACACGCACACCAGGGGGAGAACTCCCCTGCCTCCAAATCCGACAGATCGCATGACGTTCATGATGCACCTCACGATGAACTCTCCCGAACCACTGAGGCCTACCACGGGCACGCACGCGGCTAGAAACTCTAGGCCTTGCACCACCACCCGAGCCCCGAACGGCCCGCCGGACTCAGTGCGATCAGTTCGCCATCGACGCCTTGGACCCGGCCCCGTGCCGGGATCTTGGGGTACCCCCCGGAACTGTCGGCGCCGCGCCGAAACATCGCACTCCCGCCTTTCTCAAGAGGTCATACCCTCCGCCGTCATTGGAATCTATCGGGGGTTGGCGTTTGACCCGTTGCGTGCGTTCGCGGCGGCGCCGCACGCCCTGGTTGCGTTGAACGCTTGGGTCCGTCATCGATGGGTGAGCCTCGCAAAGCCCACTTGGACACTTCCGCGGCCACAATGATGGGCGTGGGTATCGGTACGTCCCGATCGGCGGCGGACTCCGCGACCATCGTGGGAGGATCGTCGCCACCGTCCGCCGCGGACTCCGCGACAATCGTCGGCGGCGTGGTCATCGACGTTTCGTCATCGGCGGCGGCTTCGGCGGGCGCTTCAACCATGGCCGGTAGCACCCGCTCAGACGACGTTTCCGGACTTCCGGAACGGATCGGCAACTACAGAATTCTGAGGCTGATCGGCGCGGGCGGCATGGGGGCTGTGTACGAAGCCGAGCAGGATTCGCCGCGGCGCACCGTCGCACTCAAGGTCATGCGCGGCGCGCTCTCTTCCCCGCAGGCCGCGAGGCGTTTCGAGTACGAATCGCAGTTGCTCGGCAAACTCCGGCACCCGGCGATTGCGCAGGTTTACGAATCCGGCACACACACGGAGGCACTCACCAACCTCGCGGTGCCGTACTTCGCGATGGAGTTCATTCCCGACGCCAGGGAACTCACCGATTTCGCGAACGAACGCAATCTGGACCTTCGAGGCCGCATCGCCTTGTTCCAGGCCGTTTGCGACGCCGTGCAGCATGGACATCAACGCGGGATCATCCACCGCGACCTCAAACCTGCGAACATTCTGGTTGACGCCGCGGGCGGCCCCAAGATCATCGACTTCGGCGTCGCACGGGTCTCCAACGAGGAACAAGGCGGTAAGAGCACGCAGAATACATCGCCTGGCCAGATGATCGGAACGCTGCAGTACATGGCTCCGGAGCAATGCGGGCCCGACTCTCTTGATATTGACGTGCGGGCAGATGTATACGCGCTGGGAGTTGTGCTCTTCCAACTGCTGACCGGCAAGCCGCCATACGAACTCGAAGGAAGGAGCCTGTTCGAAGCGGCGATGATCGTCCGGGAAGATGCGCCAGCACGGCCCTCGTCGTTCAGGAAGGAACTCAAGGGCGATCTCGACACGATCCTTCTCAAGGCGCTGGAAAAGGACCGCGTCCGCCGCTACGAGTCTGCCGCGGCGTTCTCAGCCGATCTTTCCAGATTCCTGAACAACGAGCCGATCCTGGCCCGCCAGATCGGGCCCGCGGGCAGACTGGTGCGGTGGGTGAAACGCAACCGCGCCGTGGCGACCGTGCTCGCGGCGTCTGTGGTTGTGCTGGCTGTCACTTCGGTCACGCTCATCGCGAGAATCATGCAGGAGAATCGCCGGGCCAACAACGAAGCGGCCACGGCGCTCAGCAACCTGCGGGACGCTCGAGACAACCTTGACTTTATCCGGGGCATCTTCCAATCCCTGAACCCGCAGGAAACACGCAACGGCTTCGCCAACGTGGAGAAACTGCTCGACGGGGCCGCTACGAAACTCAAGGCCCAGCCGCCGGATAAAGCCGCGACCGAGGCTGACTTCCGTGACTTCCTTGGCGACGCGTACCGGGGGGTAGCCCAGTACGGCAAGTCAATGGAGCAGTTCGTGGCGGCCGTCCGCATCCGCGAGCGCCTCGCGGCGGAAGATCTCTCCCGCTCGCCCGCACCGCTGCAAGCGCTCGCCCAGTCGCTGCACCAGTGTGCCGCGGCGTACTGGTGGAACGGCCGCTACGACGAAGCCCAGCCTCTGTACGAACGATCGCTAGCGATCCGCCGCTCGCTCTATGGTGAAGAACACCCGGACATCGCTTTCAGTTTGACGCATCTCGCGGCGTGCTATATCAAGCAGGGAAAGCTGGAGGAATCCAAGGCGACCTACGAGAAAGCCCTGGCGATGCGCCGCAAACTCGCCAAGACGCCAAACGACCCCGACGTCGCTGCCAGCCTGAACAACCTCGCCAAGTGCGAAGCGTACATGGGGAACTTTGACGACGCCGAAAAGAACTTCGAACTGGCTCTCAAGATGATCCAGAGCGTCTACAAGGAAGCCCATCTCAACACCGCTAGCGCCCAGCACAACTTCGGCGTCTTCATGCTGGAGCAGGGCAACACGGCTGAAGCGAAGGAACTGCTCTCCAAAGCGCTCGAGACTCGCAAAGAGAAATACCGCGAAACCCACCCCGCGGTGATTTCCACGCGGTTGGCATTGGCACGGGCGGCGTTCCGCGAGTCACCAGGTCCCCAGCCGCTTGCCGATGCGATCGCCGCATTCGCCGCCCTCGAGCACGAACTGCCGCCGGACCATCTGGATCTCGCCGAGGCAGCAGGGCATGTGGGGCTGCTGCTCGCGAGGTCGGGGGATGCCACTGCCGCGGAGCGATACCTGCGTCGATCACTCGGGCAGTACAGTTCGTCGGCTCAGGCCACGGCGCGTGATCGCACCGAGGCAACGCTCAGGCTGGGGCTGGGGCTGGCCTTGCTCGGACAAGATGACGCTGCAGTGACCACCCTGCGCCCGGCGCTCGAAGGTCTTGGGACGAAGATGGTGTCTGTGCGTCTGCGTGCGGAATCGGCCGCAGCGCTCGCCCGGATCTTCGAAGCGCGTGGACTGAAAGACGAGGCCGCCTTGGCCGGTTCTTGGGGTAGTCCGAAACCGGCCTCCTGATCCTACTCGGGGGCTACCGATCGCCACGGGCGTCCATTCCTCATGCGTTTACCACGCAACGTCACCACGAAGTTCAATCCGGTCGCAACGGCCGCAGAGCAGAAGCGCCGGCGTCGGCTATGGCTCATGGTGTGCGGGCAGTTGGCGGTCGCTGCGACCGTCATCTGGTTCGCCCTCGTGGCTCACAACCTCGTGGCGGTCATCGTCTGCGTCATCGCCATCATCATCGGCAACATCGTGCTCGTGTGGCACGTGTCGCAACTGGCGAGCCTGAACTGGGCCGCCCGTCAACGTCTGCGTAAAAGCGGATACCGGGTGTGTCCCGAGTGCATGTACGATCTGGCCGCGAGTCCAGAGGAGGGCAACTGTCCCGAATGCGGTTGGACATACTCTCCGGGGACACTGCGGGATCGATGGGAACAGTCGTACAAGAAAATGCTGGAAAAGACCGGCACTTGACCGAAGTCCGGAAGTACTTCGATCGGGTCTTGCCCATGCGGAGCACTGACCCGCGGCCGCCCTCACAGGTTACGTCCGAATAACACGATCACTTGACAATCCTCCTTAGACCCCCTTTCCTCACGCAACCAAGTCTACGGGACCGATACCTTTATAAGTATTTCGTTCGGTACTTGGGTGAGATTAGTTCAGTATGGCCAAACGCGCACCCAAAACTTCTGCATCCGCTTCCACCCCAACCGCTATCAAAGCGCCGCCGAAAGGCCGCGGCCGCCGGATGGCGAGCACCGCTTACACCGCGGGCGCCGCCAAAGACCGCCATCTGGTCATCGTCGAGTCTCCGAGCAAGGCCAAAACGATCAATAAATACCTGGGCAAAGACTACTTGGTCCTTGCCAGCGTCGGGCACGTTCGAGATCTGCCTGAAAAGAACCCCAAGGGTGTCAAGAGTCCGGTGCCCGGCGTGGACTTGGAGCATGATTTCAAGCCCACCTACGTGATCAGCGAGGGCAAGGACCGGGTCATCAGCGATCTCAAGCGTGCCGCCAAGGAAACGCTCGCCTCCGGATGCGAGGTCTGGTTCGCAACCGACTTGGACCGCGAAGGAGAAGCTATCGCGTGGCACCTCGCGCAGGAACTGGGGATCAAGAGCAAAGACGCGAAGCGCGTCGTATTCCCCGCCATCACCAAGTCCGAAATTGAGCGCGCGTTCAGCCATCCGCACCCAATCGATGAGGACCGCGTCAATGCGCAACAAGCGCGGCGCATTCTCGACCGCATCGTGGGCTACCAGGTCTCCCCGCTGCTTTGGAAAAAGGTCGCCCGCGGCCTTTCGGCGGGGCGTGTCCAGAGTGTCGCGGTGCGACTGGTCGTCGAACGGGAACGCGAGATTCGCGCTTTTGTTCCCGATGAATACTGGGCAGTGCAAGCGGTGTTCACGACCGACGTCGCCAAGGCGGTCGGTTTTGCTGAAATGTGGACCAAGTCGCTCGCGAGGCGCGACGAGAAGGGCAATCCCCCAACGCAACGCCAGCAGTCCGCCTGGCTCAGCGAGCACGGGGGATTCCGCGCCGAACTCGTGGAGGTCGCGGGCGCCAAGTTTGAACTGAACGGAGAAGCTAACGCAAAGCCGGAGACCTGGGCTCAGAACGCGGCCAAGGCCGCGGATATCGCGGCACTCGCAGGTCTCAGGAACATCCAATCCCAGGTGAAAGAGGACGCAACGGGCAAAGGCCCCGCCCGCTACCTCCGCACGGTAAGCGGTTCGATCGATCCCGCGACACCCTACCGCGTCACGGGCATCGAGACCAAGCGGACCACCAGCCGTCCCCCACCGCCCTTCATCACTTCCTCGCTCCAGGCCGCCGCCGCGAACAAACTCGGGTTCGGCGCGCAGCGGACCATGCGCACAGCTCAGCAGCTGTACGAGGGCGTTGAAATCCCAGGCGAGGGCCCCGTTGGCTTGATTACCTACATGCGTACCGACTCGACGCACCTGTCCAAGGACGCGCTTGACTTGGCTCGCGGCTACATCCAGAAGCACTTCGGCGAACGGTACCTGCCCGAAAAGCCAAATTTTTTCGCCTCCTCCAACAAAGACGCTCAAGAGGCCCACGAAGCGATCCGCCCCACCAACCCCGAATATTCTCCCCGCAAAATCGGCTCAGCGCTCTCCGCCGACCAACTCAAGCTGTACACGCTGATCTGGGAGCGATTCCTCGCCTGCCAGATGGTGCCCGCGCAGTGGGATTCGACCGCAGTAACCATCAGGGGCGGCACCGACAAGTCACGGGAGCTCACGTTCCGCGCCACGGGGCGGGTGCTGGTGTTCGACGGTTTCTACAAGGCCACCGGAGTACCGCATGGCGGCGACGAGCAAACGCTGCCGGTGGTGTCCGAGGGCAAGCCCGTCGCCGCGTTCGGGATGGACGTGACCCAGAAGTTCACGAGTTCACCGCCAAGGTACAGCGAAGCGAGCCTGATCAAGGTTTTGGAGAGCGAGGGCATCGGCCGACCATCCACCTATGCGTCGATCATCAGCGTGATCCAGGACCGCAAGTACGTCGAAAAACTTGAGGGTCGCTTCCGCGCGACCGACCTTGGCGAGGTCGTCACCGACAAGCTCGTCGAGGCGTTCCCTGAAATCCTCAACGTCGGTTACACGCGAGACATGGAGACCCAGCTCGACAAGGTCGAGGAAGACCATATCGACTGGGTGGACATGCTCCGCAAGTTCTATGCGCCGTTCCGCAAGGCGCTCAAGACCGCCGAAGAAGAACTCACCCACGCCAAGGCCGAGACGGTTCCTGCGCCCGAGCAATACAAATGCGCTCAATGCGGCAGCGGGCTTGTGTACAGGTTCGGCAAGAATGGCCGGTTCCTCTCCTGCGCCCGCTACCCGGATTGCAAGTATGCCAGCCCCGTTGACCGCAACGGCGCCCCCCAGCCCGCGGCGGAGACTGTCGACGTGGCGTGCCATAAGTGCGGCAGTCCGATGACCAAACGAGTTGGTCGATTCGGCCCATTCCTTGGCTGCTCCAGATACGGCGACAAAACCAGTCCGTGCGACGGCCTGCTCAACTTGGATAAGAAAGGCAAGGTTGAGGCACCCAGCCCGCCGCCGCTCGTCACGGAACTCAAATGCGACAAGTGCGAACGCCCGATGAATCTGCGCAACGGCATCCGCGGCCCCTGGCTGGGGTGTTCGGGCTTCCCCAAATGCCGTGGCCGCGGCAAATGGAATGAGCTCGAGCCCGCCGTTCGAGAGAAGCTCATCGCGGCCCTCGAGGCTCACGAGAAGGCGCACCCCATTCCGATCATCAAGACGATGAGCGGGAAACCGCTGACGGACGCCAAGGGCAAACCGCTCCCGGAGGCCCAGCCCGTCGGGACGACGGAATCAAACGCCACGCTGGAAACCGTGGCGGATGAACTTGGCGTATAGGGATCCGGTAGAACCGGTCGGTGCGTCATGAACGGCGTGCCATTGGAGACCCCTGAATGGTGACTGTCCTCCTGGCGCAGGCCGCGACAAACGCCGCACCCGCGTCGAAGAACTTGCTGAGTTACGTGTCCGATGGCGGCTTTCTCAGTTATGTACTCATCGGCCTTTCGGTGGTGGCCCTGACGCTCGCGATCCGCAACGCGATCATGTTCCGCGCTGACAAGTTCGCACCCGATGGGCTCCTCCGTGAGATCGCCTTGCTCGCCGATAAGAACGACCTGGCCGGACTTGCCTCGGCATGCGGACGCACCGACACGTTTGCTGGGCGAGTGCTTCTTTCTGCCCTTCGCCGCTGCGAAGCCTCGCCGTTCGCCATGCTGGAGTTCCGCGCGGGCGTGGAGGAGAGCGGCACGCGAGAGATGGAACGCACTCACCGCCTGAACGACGGACTTGCGATCATCGCGGCGGTCGCCCCGATGCTGGGGCTGCTCGGCACGGTCATCGGAATGATCGGCGCCTTCTCCGCCATCTCTGCGTTGCAGGGTGTGGCCCGCTCCAACGAACTGGCCCGGTTCATGTCGATGGCGCTCGTGAACACCGCTGAAGGGCTGATCATCGCCATCCCGGCGACGATCGTGTTCGGGATCTACCGCCGACGGATCGATTCGCTCGCCGACGACGCGATGGAAGCCCTTGACCCCATCGCCTCGCAGCTGCAACGGACCGCCCCCGCCACCGGCGGCCCAAAGCCCGCCCAGCACGCGCGGCCGGCGCCAGCGATGTCCCCCCCGCGGGCCGCCGCGGGCGCGTGATCGCCCCCCCAACCGGCCGCCGACTTCGACACGCCTGACCCGCTCCGCCAGCCCGCGATTCCGTCCGCATGCCCTCCCGCACCCGCCATCGCGACGACGCCACGTTCGACCTGACCCCGATGATCGACGTGGTGCTGCTGCTCATCATCTTCTTCATGATGACCACGCAGTTCGCCCGAAGCCAGCACACCGACATGAACCTGCCGGAAGAATCCGGCGAATCCACGCCCGAGGACGCGGCGCGAACAATCTTCCTTGATCTCGGGAAAGACGGCTCCATCTCGCTCCTGGGAAGGCAGGTGGCGATGAGCGATGCGGCGGAAGCCGTTCGTGCCGCCAGCGTGATCGGCCCCGGCGGCGCGACGATTCGCGTGGTCGTGCGAGCCGACCGCGATTGCCCCGCCGCGGCGTTCTCCGCGCTGTGCGCTTCGCTCTCCAAATCCGGTATTAATTCGGTGTCTCTCGGCACCGCGGCGCCGGCGGAAGGCGGGCCGCGATGAGCGCTCGCCGCCCCAAACGCCGCCTGGACCCCGCGGAACTCCGGCTCCCGCTGATCGCGCTGATCGACGTGGTGCTCTTCCTGCTGATGTACTTCATGATCGCCGGGAACCTCGCGGCGGAAGAGCGGGAGCTCTCCACCACCCTCGCGGCCCAGCGGACATCGGCCAAGGGCGGAGGCGGAGGCGGCCGCGCGATCACGCTCCAGGTTCTCCAAAGCCAGAACCGCGGCGTGTACAAGATCGGCGACCGGGTCATCACGCAGCGGACCGAACTGGTCAATGTCCTTTCGCAGCTTCCCAAAGACGGCGGCATCATCATCAAGGCCAACGATGACGCAACCGTCGCGGACGCCGCGGCGGCCCTGCAATCCTGCAAGGACGCGGGCTTCATCAAGATCAGCTACGTCGCGGGCGGCACCTGACAGGTAGAATCGAACCCATGAGCCCGTCAGCGCCGTCATCTTCAAACCCCGGAGCGTCACGCGTCGGCCCTCGCACGGTGATCATCATCGTCGCGGTCTTCGTCATGGCCACGTTGCTCCTGGGAGTGTGCGGCGGATTGCTCCTGCCCGCGCTCAGTTCCGCACGCAACTCCGCCAGAATGGTCAAGAGTCAGGCGAACCTGCGAGAAATCGGCGCGGCGCTCAGTGCGTATGCATCCGCGAGCGGGGACGAACTGCCCGAACCGGCGGCCGACCTCAAGACCCGCCTTTCCGGAGCGATCGCATCTCCGCAGGTATGGGTCGCACCGAGCGACACACCGCCGGCTGTCTCGTATTTCTACGTGCCCATCGGGAATCTCAGGAACATCAAACATCCGTCGGAACAGCCACTCGTGTACGAAGCCGCTGATCTGTGGCGCAAGCCCGGCGGGAACATCCTGTACGCGGATTTCAAGGTGAAGCACATTGACGGCTTGAGATATCAGCAGATCATCGACACCATGAAGTTGCCCGACGGCACACCGTGGACACCCCACAAGAGATGAGGTCGGTCACTCGATGTTCGCCGACTGTTCCTTGATGCGATCGATCGCGCCCTTGATCTCGACCGCCGCCCGTGAAATCGCGGCATCGGGGCTCTTGCTGGCGATGGTGTTGGCCTCACGCAGCATCTCCTGCGCCAGGAAGTCCAACGTGCGTCCGATGGGCTTGTCGCCGCTCTTGCCGCCGAGCATGTCCCTGAACTGGTCGAGGTGCGCCGAGAGACGCTTGATCTCTTCGGCGATGTCGGTGCGTTCGGCGTAGATAGCGATTTCGCGGACGAGGTCGCCGGGCTCGACAGCGATCTGCGATTCCTTGAGCAATGCCTCGATGCGGGTTTTGAGCCGTGACTGGTACTCGGCGACCACCGCCGGCGCGCGTTCCGTCACTTCCGTGAGTCGATCAGAGATCAGCTTTCGGTGGCTCTCCAGATCGGCCACGAGCGTACGCCCCTCGCGTTCACGCATCGCCATCAATGCGTCGCATGCCTTGTCGAGCAGCGGAATAAAGCCGCCCCGCGCCCGCTTCACGCGGTCTTCTTCATTCGCGGGTGGCTGGAGCACTCCCGGCAGCGACAGCAGCGCGGACACGTCGAGCTTCAACTGCCCCGCCGCGATTTGTGGCACGGCCTGCAACTGGGAGATGTAGCTCGTGAGCGCTCCCAGGTTCACCTCGTGGGCCGCCGAGGCGGTATCCTCGGAGCATCGAGCCGTCACGGTCAGCGTACCGCGGCTCATGCGCTCGCGGAGGCGGGATTCCATCTCCGCCTCGAGACCTTGGTACTCCTCGGCAAGGCGAATGTTGGCCTTGAAGTACTTGTTATTGAGGGATCGAACCTCGACGAAGTAATGACACCCGTCGATGTGGGCCGATGCGTCGCCATAGCCGGTCATGCTGCGGATCAAAACGTGCCTCCGGTAGGTGGGCTGCGGAATCCGCGTAGGTTATCGATTCTCGGAACGCTTTGGCTCGGGATTCGTCGGCGCCGGAGCCGGGGGAGGAGTTTGCGGCTGCGTCGGAGCGGGGTTCACGGCCGGGCCGTTGCCCGCTCCGGCCGGCGTCACCGGGGCTTCGGGAGCCTTGTCGGCGGGCTTCGCTGGAACATCCGCGGGCTTCTCGCCCGTCGGGGTCGTTGCCGGCTGGTTCTGATCCGCCGGCGTGGTTGCCGGAGTGCTCTCCGTCTTGCCGTCACCGGCGGGAGCTCCGGCCGGGGCTTTGACGGTGGTCCCGGTTTCTGGAGCCGGAGGACGCGCCGCATAGTTCAGAATGACGGCGCACACGAGATACAGCACAAACACCGCGATGGTGAAGACTGTCAATGCGTCGCCCGTCTTGGTGCCGAAGGCGGTCTGTCCGGCGCTGGCGCCTCCGCCGAACGCACTCGCGAGACCACCGCCCTGCGGCTTCTGGATCAAAACCGTCAACACCATGATCACGCACACGGCCATAAACAAGACCGTGACGATGCCGATCATCCAAGTCGGCCACGTGAAGGCGAGAACTGCCGGGAACACCTGCTGCATGCAGACCCTTTCACTTACCAAACAGAAGCGGCCCCATGCGCCGCGGGAAAGGGGCAAGTTTAGGAGTCCCGAGGGCGGGGGTCATGCCCCGCAGGAGCCATCAGGGGATTTTCCGGTATTGAGGATTTTGAACGCATCATCGGGACTGATCGAACCCTCCGCGACGTACGCCGCGACTTCCCTCTTAGTCTGTTCGATGCTGCGCGTTTTCAGGACACTCTTGATGCATCCGAAGATGATGCCGACGATGGCGACCGCTCCACCGATCGCGATGGCGAGGATAGGGAGGATGTCCCCGTCAATGATCGCCAGAGTGTGAGGAAGGGCGAGGTGATTCATCGAGTTACTCCTGCCAGGAATCGCGACGGGGCCTTTTCAGCAGGTCCGATCTCCGGCCTTCATCAATCGTTCGCCCTGTTCGGGAGTCATGGTGCCCTCGGCGATGAAAGCGGCAATTTCGCGGCGGGATCGCTCGCGAGATACGGACTTGATCACGCCACCGACCGTCCGAACGGCCACGATGAGCACGACGCTGCCTGCCATCAGCGCCGGGATTAGCACATCTTCCCTGACCAACATACGCATGAGTTCGGCATCAGTCATGGACGGTCTCCAAGCGGGGAGGGACTGTCCCCGGACTTCAAGATCTTTGGGAATCGTATGGTTTCGGTTTCACACCCGGTCCAAGAATCACGCTCCCATGACCGAGCCGGCCGACACCGTCGACACAATCCTCGCGATGTACCGGGAAGGTTGGTTCCCGATGTCCGACGGACATCGCGTGGACTGGTACAAACCTCGCACGCGGTTGCTCATTCCGCTCGATGATCGATTCCACGTATCCGGTACCCTGCGGGCCAAGGTACGATCGCGTCGGTTCGTGGTGAGAAGCGATCACGCGTTCTCGCGTGTCATTCACGCGTGCGCCGAACCCGGCCCCGGCAGACCGGAGACCTGGCTCAGCCCATCGATCGCCAGAGCGTTCGAACTCCTGCACCTCGCCGGCCACGCCCACAGCATCGAAGCCTACACGTCGGACGCCAGCGGCCGCCACCACCTCGTCGGCGGGTTGTATGGTTTGGCGATCGGAGCCGCATTCTGCGGAGAATCGATGTTCTCACGCCCAGAACTCGGCGGCACCGACGCGAGCAAGGTCTGCCTTGTGCATCTGGTTGCGCACCTGCGACGCCAGAAGTTCGCTATTCTCGATGCCCAGTTGGAAAACCCGCACCTGAACCAGTTCGGTGCGTACACCGTGAGCGGCGCCGAATACGACGCGATGCTACCGGCCTCGGCTTCCGATCACCGAGATTGGGGCTCGTTCGATCCGGACGAAGCGATGATTTAGGCACACGCACGACCCGGCCCCACTACACTCTTGGTCCAATGCCCAAGAACACGCCTTTCGTGCTCATCATCCGCGACGGTTGGGGGCTCAATCCCAATCCTGAACACGCCTCGTTCGATGCCGTCCGCATCGCGCACGCCCGGGGTCTGACGACGGTCGCCGATCGCCTGATGCGCGAGTATCCCTGGACTCTCATCAAGACCAGTGGTGAGGATGTTGGGCTGCCCGAAGGCACCATGGGCAACAGTGAAGTGGGCCACCAGAACATCGGCGCCGGACGCATCGTGGACCAAGAAAGCGTTGCGATCACCAAAGCCTGCCGGTCGGGCCTTGATAAGAACTCGGTCATTGCCGCGGCCATCCAGAAAGCTACCGCCGCGGGCACGGCCGTGCACCTCATGGGCATCAACTCCGACGCAGGAGTACACGGCCTCATGACCCACCTGTACGCATGCCTTGAGGCGTGCAAGAAGTTGGGCCAATCCAAAGTGTTTGTTCACCTCTTCATGGACGGGCGCGACACTGGCCCGTTCTGCGGCCTTGAGTTCGCCAGGCAGGTCGAGGCCAAGTCCCGGGAAATAGGAGTTGGGCGGATCGGCAGCGTCATCGGCCGGTATTACGCCATGGACCGCGACTACCGCTGGGAGCGTGTGCAACGTGCGTACCAGTGCCTGACGGGGCCAGCGGAGCACACGGCGACAACGGCAGGAGACGCCATTCAGCACTATTACGACCACCCCACCGCCGACAACCTCAAGGGCGATGAGTTCGTGACCCCCACCGCCATCGGAGTTTCCCCGGCGGCCATCGCCGAGTCTCGCATTAGCGACGGCGACACTGTGATTTTCTACAACTACCGGGGCGATCGGCCACGGGAGATCTCCGCCGCGTTCGTCTTCTCTGATGATGCGTGGTCCAAGGTCAAACCCAGCCCCGACAGCCGAAAAGTAGGCTTTGATCGCGGCAAGAGACTGAACCTCGAGTACGTCACCATGACGGCGTACTGGGAGGAACTCGCGCCCTATGTGAAGGTCGCGTACCCCAAGCCCCCCAAGATGACCGACATCGCGGGCGAGTACATCTCACGTCTTGGTCTCTCGCAGTTCCGGTGCGCTGAAACGGAAAAGTACCCCCATGTCACCTTCTTCTTCAACGACTACCGCGATCAGCCGTTCGATAAGGAACACCGCGACAACCCGCAGAGCCCAAAGGTGTCGACGTACGACCTTAAGCCCGAGATGTCCGCAGCCCAGGTGCGGGACGACGTGCTCGCTCGGCTTGCGGCTCCGGACTGCGAGGACGTGATCATCGTGAACTTCGCCAACGGCGACATGGTTGGCCACACCGGCGTGCTCGAAGCCGCCGTCACAGCCTGCGCGATGGTGGACGCGTGCGTCGGGGCAATCGTCGAAAAGACGCTGGCACGCGGAGGAAGCCTCATCGTCACCGCCGACCACGGCAACTGTGAACAGATGTTCGATCCCGTTACGAACGCTCCACACACCGCCCACACCACCTACGACGTCCCGCTTATCGTCGTGGGCGGTCCATTCAAATCACGCCGCCTGCGGGGTGACAACAACGGCGCGAACTGGTTTGTCGCCGCGGCACGGGAATCTCGGGGCCGGCTAGCGGACGTCATGCCGACCGCGTTCGACATGATCGGAGTCCCGAAGCCCGAGGAAATGACCGGCCAATCGCTGCTCGCGTGACCTTGCGACGGCGATCTCGGGCTCTTTGGCCATTCCCAATCCTCCCCGCACGCAGTGTTTCGCACGGCTCCGCAATGACTCGCGCCCGGACCTTCACCGTATTTTCATCGAACGAAATCGTTTTCATACGGTGATAGCCGGCCCGGCCGCTTGCTATCCCCCCGTTGGGGCGTACGCTAATTATATAAGATTGTCCCGAGTGGGGCAGGCTTGCTACACCAACCAGCGTGTTCCAAGGAGTTCTCGTCATGTCGTCGCGCGCCTTGTCAGCTGTTTCCCCAATTCTGATCCTAACTGCGTCGGCCGCCGCGCAGACGGCTTCGTTCGCGATACTTGGCGACTTGCCCGGCGGCAACATCCACAGTGAGGCGTTCGCCGTCTCAGGCGACGGCACTACGGTGGTCGGGTACAGCCTTGTCGGCACGAACCAGGGGCACGCTTTCAAGTACGTAGGCAATGCCCTGATCGACATCGGCGATCTGGCGGGCGGAACTGTGGCGGGAGTGGCGCTCGGTGTCAACCGTGATGGCACGGTCATCGGCGGACAAGGCAACAGCGCTAACGGCAACGAAGCTTGCCGGTGGGTGAACAGCAATTCCCCATCCTCGCTAGGCGGGACAGTTCCGGGTGGCTTCTTCGGCGCGGCTGTCAACGCCGTGAACGCCAACGGTTCGGTGATGGTGGGAACCCACGAGTTTGCGCTCTTTGATTCTCGCGCTTGCAAATGGGTGAACGGCACGCTCACTTCACTGGGAGCTCAAGCCAACGGCACAATTTTCTCGGCGGCGTACGGCGTGAGCGCCGACGGAACCAAGATCGCCGGGGCCTGCGACACGAGCAACGGCGGCCATTTCGCGTGCGTCCTTCGGGGTAGCACGTTCACAGTGCTGCCGGACCTGGCGACGGGCGCCAACACCGGCGAGGCCAATGACGTAAGTGACGACGGTACGGTGGTCGTGGGCTGGGGTAACATCGAAATCACTCCCACGCTCTCACTTTCGCACGCCTGCCGCTGGGTCAACAGCGTGCCCCAGGATCTTGGCGATCTGCCCGGCGGGCGCAGCTTCTCCGTCGCCACCGCCTGCTCCGCCGACGGCGGCACCGTCGTGGGATACTCCGACAGCGCCGCCGCGCGCGAAGCGTTCATCTGGACTCAGGGCGGCGGCATGCGGGCGCTGCGCGAAGTGCTCACCGAACGCGGCGTCACCGGTCTGAATGTCTTCATCCTCCGTGAAGCCCGCGGCATTTCCGATGACGGCACCGTCATCTGCGGCATCGGCACTTCGCTCGATGGCTACACGCTCGGGTGGGTTGCCAACCTCAATGTCGTACCCCCCTGCCCCGCGGACTTCAACCAGGACGGCGGTGTAGACGGCTCCGACGTCGCTGCGTTCTTCCAGGCGTGGGAGGGTGGGGATGCCTCTTCAGATGTGAATCAGGACGGCGGCATCGACGGCGGAGACGTCGAGTATTTCTTCGTTCGTTGGTCGGCCGGCGGCTGCAACTGACCATGACCGCTCCCACACCTGTGTCTTGTCGCGGCCGCTTTCGAGCCGCGGTATTCTTTGATCATGAAAGTGCAGGCACATTGCCCTCGGTGCGGGTACGACCTCCGAGGTGAAACCGCTCGCTGGACGTTGCAGTGTCCCCTGCGAGGTGTGTGCAGTGAATGCGGGCATGACTTCGACTGGTTCACTCTCCTGAGCCCGCGAATTGCGCCGCCGCCGGGCTTCTTTGAAGCAGACCCCCGCACCGAATCGCTTCTGCGCACGTTGCGCAAGTCGTTGCGGCCCAGAGAGTTCTGGAACTGGGTTCACATGGAGTACCAGGTGCACACGATCCGCGCCATGACCGCCGGAATCGTGGCCATGGTGGGTTGCTACATGCTTTTGGCGACGATCGCCGCGGCGCTTTGGATTCTGGCTCCGCTTGTCGCAATTTGGCTGGCGCCCGCACAGCCGGCGGTGGTCTCGCAGATGCTGAGCGCCGATGCGCCGCCGATCTCGGTCCGCGTGGTCAGCATGTTCGGCCCGGCCGTCAGTTCGGTGTGGAAATCCAGAATCCAATCAATCAGCGTTCGATGGGCCGGCTTTTCGACCCTTCAAGGAATCATGGTGGTTGCGACCATGCTGCTTCCGTTGTCATGCTGGCTCCTGCCCACCACGATGCGTCGGGCCAAAGTTCGACCCCCTCACCTTGTGCGGATCTTTGCGTACGGGCTGATGTGGATTCCCTTTGGGCTCCTGCTGCCCCGGATCATTCTGGCGGCACTCCAGTTCTTCACGATGGTGCTGAGTCTGTGCGGCTTCTCGTTAGCGGGTCCCTCCGCTTTGGAAAAAGCGTTCACGAACGTGTTCAGGTTCGCCTCTTCGCGCATTGACACTGCGTCCGCGATTGTCATCTTCGTCTGCATCGGATTGTGGTGGGCCAGAGCATACGAAGGGTACCTGAAGATTGCCCATTCTCGGATGGTCGGCTTCATGCTATTGGGTCTATGCACGCTCCTGGTCATGGCGGCCGTCACAACGCTGGATCCCTCGCGACTTCGGGAGTTGGCGCGGCTCCTCTCGCCCTGATTCGCCGCCGCGGGCGACTACCCTCGAACCAATGTCCTCCCACTCCCTCCCCGGCAGCACGCCCGCCATGCCCTACCGGATCGCCTGCCTGTGTGATCTTCGCGACGATCGCGGCCGAATCCTTCTACTTCGCCGGCTCAAAGCCCCGAATCTGGGCCTGTGTTCCCCTATCGGCGGCAAGCTCGACATCATGCACGGCGAGTCGCCCGCGCAGTGCGCGCAACGTGAGATCGCCGAAGAAGCCGGGCTGAGCATCCCGATGGACCGCATCCATCTCATCGGCCTGGTCAGCGAGCGAGAGTTCGAAGGCAAGGGGCACTGGCTGATGTTCGTGTACCGGGTGCTGGGGGCCGTCCACGTTGAACCTCACGACATGCGCGAAGGCCGCTTGGATTGGTTCACGCCCGATGAACTCGCCAAGCTCCCGCTTCCCGAAACCGACCGGGCCATCATCTGGCCGCTCTTGAATGCCGCGGCTCCGCGAACAGCCAACGGCCGCCCCGGGTTTTTCGCTGTTCACATCGACTGCCGCGACGGCTCGCTCAAGTGGACTGTTGAACAGCAGACCCCGGGAACCTGACCGGCCACCAGGAGGGGCACAAGGCGATCAGCACGAATAGCATCGCCGACATCTGCGCACTGATGTACAGCACATCAAAGGGCGCAATCGTGAGCAGGCCGAGCAATGCCCACGCGGGCGCGGCCCGGTATGTTCCCATATCGCTTCGGCTCAGGCGTGAGAAACCGGCCACAACCGCGCCCAGAATCATCGCCGCCAAGGGGACGAAGCCCACCAACCCCAATGTGGCGAGCGCCTGCAGGAAGGTGTTGTGGCAATGCCCGTGCCGCTCGCGTTCGAACAACTCCACCGCCGCCAGTTCATTGCCCGTCGCCGTCGCCTTTTTGGCGAGCACGAAGGGTCGATACCCGCCCGAACCCAGCCCCACGACCGGATGCTCAAGGAATGCCTCCCACGCCCACGCGGCCATCTTGACGCGTAGCCCGTTGTTGGTCTGGTACTCGCCACGCTCGACCATCCGCGTCCATTCGTTGCGTGCGTCGGTCACGCGGCGGCCGATTGCATCGCCAAAACCGATCCACGCTAGCCCGCCCGTGACCATCAGGACCGCTATCAAGCCCGCGGCGACAAGCGCCCGCGCCTTGGCCGTCGGCAACCTCGCCACTGCCACCAACGCCGCGGCGGAAATCAACACCGCCGCCCCGATCCACGCCGCCCGTGTACCGGTTGCGAAAATGCCCACGAGGGTGGCGCCGGTGGCGAGCAACGCCATCGCCCGAGCACGCGTCCATGCCACCCCCGATAGGATCGCGGCGGGGATGTGCAATCCCAACGCTCCAACCAACAGTTCGCCTCCGATGACTTCCGGCCACCAACCCCCGTTCCGTCCGCCCGGTCCCAAACCCCGAAGCGTGATTCTGGGGATGTGCAACGCAACGCCCAACGCGTTGACCAGCTGGGCCCCGTTGGCGCAGAGAAAGCCCGCCGCGAGCGCGGCGATGAGCACTCCGCGTCGTCGATCGAGCGGAAAAATGCAGAACACCGCCGCGAAGAAGTGATACCCCTGCGCCTGCGCCCAGCCCGCTTTGGGGTCTGCCGTCCAACGAAGCGACAGGAGCGCCCACGGAATCAGGAAAAGTCCGCAAACGAATGTAGACTGAAGCAGGAGCAGCCCGACGCAGCGGCGGAGAAACCAGAGCCTGACCAGGAAACACCCCAGCAGCGGGATGAGAGAGAGTTCCACGAAAGTCATGGGCCAGGCCACAAAAAAGCAGAACATCGCCGCGAACGTCAGATGTATCCGGTCGCCGAACCTGTCGATATGGTCGCGCCGATCGAAGGCGTCTTGCGCCATGGCGTCCGACATCCCGATCCAACCGAACGCGGGCGTCAGCCAACGATCGAACGCGGGTCGTGGTGCGGTCATCGGCATCGTTGGCATGGTACCCACCCGAACGGCTGATTCGGGCGCGATACGCTCTGGCATTGGTCGTCCTCGCTTGGAACATTCTGCACGGCGGCGGACCGTCACGACTCCCCGAGATCGCCCTCTCGCTCGCCGAGCAGCGGCCGGACATCTGCGTTCTCACTGAGTTTCGAGCGGCCCGCGGCGGCCAGCTGCGCGCCGTGCTGGCCGACCACGGTCTGGGACATCAGACCGCCACCCACGGGCCCGGGCGCCTCAACGGCGTTCTCCTGGCTTCGCGCCAGCCGCTGATGGAGGTCACGATGGACGCGGGCAGGTGGATCGACGCCGCGATTCCTGCCGCCGATCTGCGGATCACGGCGGTTCACGTCCCCGACGACACCCAACCGGGGCTCAAAGCGGCGTGCTGGCAGCGTCTCGTGGCCTTCGGCAGGGAACGAAGAGGGTCGCGCCACATCATCATCGGGGATGTGAACACCGGCCGGCGGGGTCAGGACGCTCTCTCGGGTGCCTTCGCGTGCGAGGCAATGCTCGGGACGCTCATGAGTCTGGGATATGTCGATGCGTGGCGATCGCTTCATCCGGAGAGCCGCGATGCCACCTGGGTAGCTCCCTGGGGTGAAGGGCGTCGCATCGACGCGGCGTACATCAGCCCGCCGCTCGCGACGGCCCTCCGCGAGGCGCAGCACATCCACGATGCCAGAGAGCAGGGCATTTCGGATCACGCGGCGGTGCGCGTGGTGCTCGCGGATGCTCCGCCGCTGGCGCCGGAACGCTCAAAAAGCCGCTGAAAACGCGCCAAAGTTACCCCGCGGCGGAAAAAGCGAAAAAAATAGCCTGAATTGCGAGATTTTTTTTCAATTCCACTTGCGAGTTGCCCGCGAGGCTGGTATAACCATGCTTTCCCAAGTAGAAAACGCTCGTTTTCAGGGAAGAGCCTTTTCAGATGGAGATTGATATGGCTAAGAAGAACGGTAAGGCCGCCAAAGCCGCCCCCACCCCCAAGCCCCCGAAGCTCGTGGCCGCCGCGAAGCCCCGCAAGAAGAGCGAACTCTTCGGCATCCTCGCTGAGCACGTCCCCGGCATCAGCAAGAAGCACGTCGCCGGCATGTTCGAGGCCCTCGGCAAGGTCATCTCGGTCGACCTCGCCAAGCCCAGCCCCGACAAGCCCAAGGTCTTCGTGGTCCCCGGCATGATGAAGATCAGCGCCATCCACAAGCCCGCCACCAAGGCCACCCAGAAGCCCAATCCGTTCAAGCCCGGCGAGATGATGACTGTCAAGGCCAAGCCGGCCCGCACGGTCGTCAAGGTCCGCCCCCTCAAGGCTCTCAAGGAGATGGTGTAAGGCACTCCTCCGGCGGGACATCTGCCTCGCCGAACGGGCCTGACCATCTGAAACGCGCCGCTTGGTCCCGGGCTTCACCGCCCTGAGTTGCACCCGCGGCGTCCGCTCACGAGCATCGTGCAGTTTCAACGATCGCCTACCGCGGTCATTGGTATTGCACCCAAACGTGAACTCGACCGATGAACGCCGTCCCGAAAGGGGCGGCGTTCTTGTTTGACCGGATAGGAATATCGCTCGGACGCGTCCCCACCGTCTCGGGCACCAGGCCGCACGGGCCAAGATATTCCGAATGCCGCACCTCGCAAGCGCCGTTCAACTCGCGTTGAGTCGTCGATCACGACAGGTTTTCCACCACACGCGTTGGCTTCGCGCCGTCAGACCTCATCCCAGATCGTCCAACCGGGTCGTGATGACCGCGCCGAGCCTCACGAGAAGCGCTCCGCGCGGGATGAATCATCCCGCGCATGCGCGTCGCACGCTGCTCGCTCGCGCGCAGTTCAGCATCGATCGCGCGAAAATTTTCAAATTTTTTTTCGCATCGCGAGGCCCCCTCTCGATCGCGTGATGAACGTGCGCAACAACACCAACGCTCGCTCATTCGCTTCGGCTCCATCGCGGAGACACCGCGACAAAAAGCCTACAAACACAGGTGTTTTTTGCACTCGCACAAAACTCGCGCGGAGATGATCGTTCGGGTGTGCGAGCGAGCGCGAACAACCGGCTTCATTCTCGCACCCCGGCATGAAACACGCGATGGCTTGAAATTATTTTTCAAGATTCAAGCGACAAGAGTGAATTTCCCGATAACCTGTTCTGTACACGAGACCAGTTTGGGCGCCGGGTGGTGCTGATACTGATCTCCATTTTCAGGAGAACGCAGATGGCGAAGAAGAAGGGCAAGAAGAAGGCGTCGAAGAAGGCCGGCAAAAAGAAGGCCGCCAAGTAATCGTGAGGTCGCCCCGCTCGACGCCGGCCTTGCTCACGCAAGACGTCGCCGTTCGGAGTGTGGCCTTGGAGTTGTCTACCAAGGGCGGGCCAAGCGCTTCCGGCCCTTGAATAACTCCCGCGGCACAGCGCGACGCCTTCACCGGCACGCCTGCCCAACCGCGACAGTGCAATCTACACGGATGAGGGACCGATCACTCGGTCCCTCGTTCATTTTTGTCCCACGCTATTCTCTCCGTCATGAACCACCACGACGTGTTCCGTCGCCTGAGGCTGCACTACTCGGGATTGCTCTCGATCGGGGATCGTTTCGAACCCGTCCTGTTCATTATCGATTCGGTATCGGGCCTGCCGGTAATGCCGTGCGATCCCGATGCGCTGCTCGAAGAAATGGTCGTGCTGCATGTGCCGGACGATTCCGATCCGCTCGGACTCTCACTGCTCGCAACGGTCACGGAAGCCGACCCCGCCACTCACAACGCCCCGATGCGTCACGCCGCCTATTTCGGTCCCACTCAGGCACGCCGGTGGCTCATCTTGGGGGTTGAATCGGTGAAGTTGGGTGGCAGCGTGATCTCCGGAGAGGACGCGGTCGCTCCCAATCCGCTCGCCAAGTTCGAATCCGCTCTCTGCCGCCGGCTCAACGAAGATCGCTCTCTGCTGGCTTCCCTCGCACGCGTCGCCAGCGCAGGCAAAGGCACCAATGAACCAATGGTCGTCGGCGTGGATGATCTAGGCATCGACATCCGCGCACGATTCGGAATCATGCGGGTGGACTTCCCTTCCCCCATCACGGATCCCGATGCGGCCCACGCGGCGTTCCTCGCCCTTGCCGGGCGAGCACCGTAGCCTTGACGCTCATGTCCACACTTCGATTCGACGGCGCCGAGTTCACGCCCCCGCCCGGGATGAAGTTGCGCGAAGCCCACGCCCATCTACCGGCGTTGGGGCGCGAGATGACACAACTCTCCCTTCACGATTGCATCAGCGCTCCAGAGTGCGTGAGCCGCGTCGCTGCCCTTGCATCCCGAATGGAATCCGCACGCGAGCCGGGCTGGCTGCTCGCCTCGGGAGTTCGCGTCAGTGGATGGAAGGATCAGCGGTGGCCTTTTCTCACCGAACTTGATCGCGCGTGCCCCAATCGCCCATGCCTCCTCGGCGGGTTCGACCATCACTCGGGCGTCTGCAACTCCGCTGCGCTCGCCGCCGCGGGACTTTCCGCGAGTTCCTCCTCACAAGGCGACGGCCTCGTTGTCCGCACTCCCGAAGGCGAGGCCACCGGTCTCGTGCTTGAGGCCGCCTTTGAGGCGGTGAGAAGAGCCGTGCCAGAGCCAACGCCGGAGCAATGGCTTCGTCACATCAAGGCAGCGTGCGACTCGCTCGCCTCGTTGGGATTTGTGGAAGTTCACGACCTTCTTAGCCCCGTCGGTCTGGGCGAATCGCTCGCCAAGCTCGATGATTCAGGTCATCTGCCACTGCGCGTCTGGCTGTACCCCGCACTGGCAGACCTCGGCGCGACGCTGACGCTGCGCGGTCGGTTCGAGCGGCCCGGCGCAGTCACCGTTGCCGGGGCCAAGCTCTTCGCCGACGGCACCCTCAACAGCCGCACCGCGTGGATGCTGTCTCCGTACCGCGATCCGATGCCGGGCCACGAGCGTGGCACTCCGCTCATCAGCGTGAAGCAACTGGCCGCCGCGATCGACCAGACGCGAGCAGCGGGCGTCGGTTTGGCCGTCCACGCCATCGGCGACGGTGCGGTGAGAGCCGTGCTGGATGCAGCCGCAAGTCGACCGGCGCCCAGAGGATCACCGACTCTCCGGATCGAACACTGTGAACTGATCGACGCAACGGACCTCCCCCGCTTTTCCCAGCTCGGCGTCATCGCCAGCATCCAGCCGTGCCACCTGCTTCCCGACATCGACGTACTGAAGGACCAACTCCCCCACCGCTTGGATAGAGTGCTCCCTTTGCGAGAGTTAATCGACTCTGGGTGCAGGCCCGGCGAGTTGCTCTGGTTCGGCAGCGACGTGCCCATCGTGCGGGCCGACCCATCGGACTCTGTCGCCGCCGCGGTGCTGCGCCGCCGCCCTGGTATGACTCCCGAGCAAGCCGTTGCGCCCGAGCAGGCGATTACGGAGTCGGAAGCCTGGCGATGCTTCTCACCGACCCCACCATGACCGTGTTGCCGGAGAGGAGCCCGTAGCCACGCTGACCCCGATGCTCACCGGGGAGTCATCAGGTCGCTGCGTTCCCACGACCTCAGATCGCGCAGAATCAGGAGCCGGTCGGCTGAGTCGGCCACCCCGCTCACATTGATGTCAACCGGCGCACGTTCCCACGCGTACAAATCCCTGATGTCAACGGCATTGTCCGGCTCGATGTCCTCGTTGCTGCGCTGCACGCGTGCCAGCGGATCACCCACGACGATCTGCTGCCATGACAGCGCAGGCAGAGCCGAATATGCCGCCTCGGCCCATGAAAGCGTGCCCAGCAGGAAGTTCTGAACCAGCAGGCGGTTGTCCGGAATGGTGTCCGCCAAAGGCTCCCACACATTACCAGTCGCGAACGTGCCGCCAGCGCTGAAAAAGTCCGCGGCCTGTCCCTGCATCGCAAAGCTCAGCGTGCCGAGACCGCCGAAGTCGCGGCAGTTGTAACTCTCCAGGCTATTGAAAATGGCACCCGAAGCGTAGTTGAAGCTCAGCGGATACACCGTGCCGCCGTTCACGCCCGCGGTGGTAAGTGGCTGCCCCAGATGGTTCAGGCCATACGACGCCAGCAGCACCACCGGATCAGTGACCAAGATCCCGTGGGTGGGCTGCCACGCGATCCGCGGCCCGACGAAGAACTGATTGAATCCCGTGAGCGCGTTGTATCGCACTTTGGCCGATGCCCACCGCTTGTCGGTGATCGTCATCAGATCTCGGGTCGCTTCGTAATCATCCGCGTCTCGCATCGCAGGAAACGCGGAGTTGCTGTTGTCCAACTCGTCGTTCGCGGCGGTGTCGGCGATCCCGTTTGACTGGGATTCGTCCAGCAGCACCGTCGCGGTCTGGGTGTTGATGTACACACTGCGAGCCCGGTCGATGATGCCCGCGACATCCGACACTGTCCGACCGTCCAACCGGCAGACGAGATAGATATCCCCCGGGTTGAGCCGCGACGGGCTGGTGGTACCGCCCGATGCGCTCCACACAGGTCCCAGCCCGCTGGCGATCAGGGTCTTCGAAGCCTCGTTGTTGATGTTCGTGGCCACCGAGATCGACGTCGTCGACTTCCAGTAAGGGTTGAGCACGCAGCCGTCAGACTTGCTGTCGGACGCTCCGCCCGCTTCGCCCGCCGTCAAGTCGATCCAGAGCAGCGACAACTCCGACTCCACGGAAGCGCAGGTGTAATCGTTCGCCGTGACCTCATTCACCACGTTGTTCGGGAAGTCCCCCACCGTCGGGTTGTTGGAATCCTGCACCCGGTGCGGCAGTCCCTTGGTCAGAACCATCGCCCGCACGGCCTTGGAAAGCCCGTTGGCGGTCAGAAACGTACGGATCGGATTGCGTATCTGGGTGACAAACCCGGTGTACGAGATGTTGCCCGCGGTCGTCACCGCCGCGCCCGTGTTCGCGAGGTTGCACACCCGCACGCCCCGCCTCGCCCCCGCGATCCCGCCAACGCCGCCGGGCACTTTGGCGCTGCCCGCGTAGTACTCCGCGACCGCCAGGCTGTCCGCGATGCGGCTATCGTACACGACCATCACCTCGTCCTGGCGAAGTTGCGCGTGAGCCGCCGCGCCGGCGCACACCACCAGCGCCGCGGCCAGCCCTCGACCCCTCCGAACGAGGCTATTGATACGTGTGTCAGATTTCATTCGATGTCTCGGCGTGCTGCGTTCCGTCCAATGTACACCAGTTCGTCAGTGAAGCAAGAGCATCTCTCTCCATTCGTGCAAATAACCATCGGGGACGCGGGTTAATCCGCACGGACGCGGCTTGCGCGGGTGCCATAGAACTGCGGCGGCTGGCCCCACATACGCCAGAATACCGAACACCGTCCAATCGAAAACTGCGCAGTCCCCGCTCCAACTCGCACCCGCTCACCGCATTATCCTAATTCCTCTCAGCATGTCTCTTCTATTGCTCGCCGTCATTGTCCTGGCCGTCCTCACAGTCGGCTACCTCGGCTACGGCACGTTGATCGCCCGCTACTACCGCCTCGACGATGCGCGGACCACTCCCGCGGTTGCGAAGGCGGACGGCGTCGATTTCGTCCCAGAGAAGCCGTTCGCGCTCACGGCGCAGCACTTCTCGGCGATCGCCGCGGCCGGGCCGATCGCCGGCCCCATCCTCGCGTGCGTGTCTTTCGGGTGGTTGCCATGCTTGCTCTGGATCGGGTTGGGCGTGGTGTTCATCGGCGCAGTCCATGACTTTTCGGCGCTGATCGCGTCCGTCCGGCACGGTGCGCACTCAATCGCTGAGATCGCCAAACAGAACCTGGGCAAACGGGCCGGTGTCGCCCTGCTCTGGTTCATCTGGCTCGCGCTGCTCTACGTCATCATCGCCTTCACGCAGATGACCGCCGGCACATTCGTCGGCAAGGCCGAGGAGTTTGAAGGCCTCTCGACACCATTCAACAAGGGCGGCGCGGTCGCCGCGGCCAGCACGCTCTACCTCCTGCTCGCCCTGGTCCTGGGGATCTTCCAGAAACTCTGGAGGCCGCCCCTGTGGCTTGTCACGGTGGTCTTTGTCCCTCTCACCCTCGGATGCGTCTGGCTCGGAACACGGCTGGACTCGCTGCTAGTACTGGACGTCCGTTGGTGGTACGGACTGATCCTGGCCTACTGCCTGATCGCTTCGATGCTGCCCATGTGGCTGCTGCAGCAATCCCGTGGATTCCTGGGCGGCTTCGTGCTGTACATCGCGTTGGGCGTCGGCGTCATGGGCCTGATGTTCGGCGGGTTCAAGATCGAGCAACCCGCCATGACCGACGCCGCACGCAACTGGGCCGGCGCGTTCATCCCGGCGTTGCAGGGTGGTGTGGGCGCGCCTCCGATCACATCGCTTGTGTTCCCGTTCCTGTTCGTCACCATCGCCTGTGGTGCGTGCTCCGGATTTCATGGCCTCATCTGCGGCGGCACCACCAGCAAGCAGGTCAGCCGCGAGTCACACTGCAAGCCCGTCGCGTTCGGCGCGATGCTCATGGAGGGCTTCGTTGCAGTCATCTCCCTGGCCACCGTGATGATCCTGACGCCCGCGCAGGCCGCGGGAATGACGCCCGCCCGCATTTACGGCGACGGACTCGCGCAGTTCCTGACTCTCCTGCTTGGCAAGAACGCGTTCGTCTTCTGCGCCACTTTCGGCGCGATGGCGTTCTCGACCTTTGTATTCGATACGCTCGATGTCTCGACACGCCTGGGACGGTATCTTCTGCAGGAACTCGTCGGCACAAAGAGCACTGTTTCAGGCTGGATCGCCGCGGGAATCACGGTCGGCATTCCGATGATTGCGCTGGTCTTGGCGGATCCGAAGGCCTACCTGATCTTCTGGACGCTCTTCGGCACGTCGAACCAGTTGCTCGCGGCGCTCACGCTCCTGGGCGTCACCGTCTGGCTCAAGCGCGGCGGACGGACGATCTGGTACACGCTCCTGCCCATGCTGTTCGTCGGTTCCATCACAGTGGTCGCGCTGGCCATGCAGGTGTGGCTGGGCGTTCGCGACGCGCTGGAACACAAGTGGCGCATCGCAGCGGGCTTCAACCCAACAATTCCAAACGCCGCGGTCGCCATCGCATTGCTGGCTCTGGCGGCGGTGTTCACCGGGGAAGCCGTCAAAGCGCTGAGGGCCCCCTCGCCCCTACCTTCCCTCCCCACATGAACATGAACCTCCCACGTTCGTCCATCCTGGTCCTCGCCGCGAACGCGGGGTTCTTTGCCATAGTCTCGGCGTCCGCGCAAGTTCCGTTCTCCCTCACTTCATTCACCCCTTCGGAGCGAGAGGCTTACCTCGCGGCAGAAAAGACACTGCTGGAATCACCCAACACCGACCGACTTCGCGAGACACACACCACGCTTGCGCAGGAGACTCACGTCGCCGGCACGCCCGCCGACGCCAGAACCGTGGAACGGGTCGCAACGATGTTCCGGGAAGCAGGTCTTGAGGTGCAGATCCATGACATTTGGCCTCTCCTGTCCACCCCGATCTCGGCATCGGTAGCCGTCGTGACACCCGAGTACCTCAAGCTCGATCTGACCGAGCGTCCTCTCAAGGAAGACCCGTACTCCGCGGTCAACAACCTGACCTGGAACGCGTACAGCGCGAGCGGCCAGGTCACCGCCCCGGTGGTGTACGCAAACTACGGCACCAAGGCCGATTTCGCGGCGCTGGCCGCCCGAGGCGTTGACTGCAAAGGCAAGGTCATCCTCGCACGCTACGGCGGCAACTACCGGGGATACAAGGTCAAGTTCGCCCAGGAAGCCGGCGCCGCCGCGCTGCTGATCTTCACCGACCCGGCCGATAGCGGTTACACCAAAGGGCTGACGTACCCGGAAGGTTCTTTCTCGAATGACTGCTGCGTTCAACGCGGCTCGATTTTGACACTCCCGTACCAAGGCGACCCGCTAACGCCCGGCGTCGAGGCCGTCGAAAAGGCTCCCCGCCAGGACGAATCGACCGTGGCCCTCCCCAAGATCCCTGTGCAACCAATCAGTTACGCCGCGGCGAAGGAAATCCTCTCCCGAATGACCGGCCCGGGCGTGCCCGACGGATGGCAGGGCGGTCTTCCCTTCGCCTACCGCCTCACGGGTGGCGATGCTCTACAGGTCCGTGTCGAGGTCGAGCAGAAGCGGGAGATCAAGCGCACGGCAAACGTCATCGCGACGCTGCCCGGTTCGGAGTTCCCGGACGAACTGGTCATTCTGGGTGCTCACCACGACGCATGGAACCACGGCGCCGCTGACCCACTCTGCGGGACCATCACCGTGATCGAGGCCGCCCGTGGATTCGCGGCGCTCGCCAAGCAGGGCGTTCGACCCAAACGAACGCTCGTGTTCGCCGCGTGGGCGGCGGAAGAGTTCGGGATCATCGGCAGCACCGAATGGGTCGAGGCCAACCGCGACAAGTTGTCAGGGCATGCCGTTGCCTACATCAACCTCGATATGGCCAGCATGGGCACAGATTTCGGGGCCTCTGCCACGCCGAGCCTGCGCGCTGTGATCGCCGATGCCGCCGGCGTAGTCCCTCAGCCGGGCGTGGATAACTCCAGCGTGCTCGCGTCGTGGTCGTCAAAATCACCCGATCCACGGATGCCCGGATTCCCGGCGATGGGCGACATCGGCGGCGGATCGGACCACGTCGCGTTCTTGTGCTTCGCGGGCGTCCCTTCGGCGGGCTTTGGATCAGGCGGTTCGAAAGGCAACTCATACCACTCTTCATACGACACGCTGATCTGGTACTGGAAGACGGTCGGCGGCGACTACCAATCCGCGCAGTTGGTCACCCGCATGGCCGCTGCCACCGCCTCGCGCCTGGCGAATGCCCCCATTGCACCGCTCGACCCAGGGGCGTACGGGGCCGTCGCGGCGGCCAAGATCTCGCAACTGTCGCCCGAAGACGCCTTCGCGGCGACCGCACAGGGCGAAGCCGTGAGAGCCGCGTGGTCCGCTTGGTGGTTCCGCGTCAATCAGGACGCCTCGGCTCTCACGCACGATGCACGTGCCAAAGCCACCCAATCGTTGCTCGCGGCTGATCGCCTCTGGATGGATGAGCGAGGCCTGCCGGACCGGCCGTGGTACAAGAACACGTTCTCCTCACCGGATGAGGACTCCGGGTACGCCGCGTGGACGCTTCCCAAACTCTGCCGCGCCGCGGAACGAGGCGACCCCAAAGCCAAGCAAGAAGCTGTCGCAGACATTCTGGAGCGACTGTCGCGGCTCGCGGAACTCCCGAAGTAACCCCGCCATTTCCTTGATTGAACTCGAACTTCGCAGGGAACACGGAGTTCCGCCGCGACTACTCCCGATAAAGAACTTGCCTCCGTCCGAGCAAGGGTCCCAATTGGGCTGGATCATCGATCACTGCTGCGTGCCCTTCGCCGACGCAGAGAACGGCCCAGCGATCGTTTGACCGAACTCGCCGCGCCGAGTCCTACAACCTTTCGCCCCCATAACCGCGAACCACGCCGCCGCGTACTCAGAGTCGTTCACCTACTCTTCATTCATCCATGGCGATCGGCGCATTACTCCTGAAGGCCGGCCTCATCGACCAAGCGCAGCTTGACGCCGCGGTGGTCGAGCAGCAAACGAGCGGCGAGCGGCTCGACCGAATTCTCGTCAGGTCGGGCGTCGTGTCGCGTTCCCAGGTTCTCGCCGCCATCGGCGATCAGTTCCACATGCCGGTGGTCGACCTGCCCACGCTGAGCGTCGAACCGTCGGTGCTCGCGGCACTGCCCGCCAAGCTCGTGTTCCGTCAGCGATGCGTGCCGATCAAGCGAGAACACGGCACCCTCACAGTAGCGACCAGTGATCCGTACGAACTGGCCGTACTGGACGAACTCAGACTGCTGACCGGTTGTTCGATCGAGCTGGCCTTGGCCGACGAAGACGAACTGGGCACGTTCATCCGCGCCAACTACGGCGTGGGCGGCGACACGCTGGACGCGATGTCCGCCGAGACCGGCGGCGGACGCGACAACCCGACCATCGAGGCCAAACCCGCCGACGAGGCCGAGCAGGCGCAAGAGGCCTCCGTCATAAGGCTCGTGAACGACCTGCTCGCCGAAGCCGTGGCGGAGCGGGCCACCGACGTACACATCGAGCCGTACGAACGCGAGCTCATCGTGCGATACCGCATCGACGGCGTCCTGCAAAGAGCCAACGTGCCGGCCACCATCAATCGGTTCGCCGCGGCGATCATCAGCCGCCTGAAGATCATGGCGAACCTGAACATCGCCGAGAAGCGCCGCCCGCAGGACGGCCGCATCATGTTCAAGCACCGACCGCCCGCGGGCGGCCCGCTGCAGGAGTTCGACCTGCGTGTCAGCGTAATCCCCATGCTCTTCGGAGAGGGCGTGGTGCTCCGCGTGCTGAGCAAGACGGCCGTGCTGATGTCGCTGGACGATCTTGGAATGCCCGACGGCATCCGCCAGCGTTGGATGCGGATGATCGCCCGTCCGCACGGCATCCTGCTCGTGACAGGCCCCACCGGCTCGGGAAAGAGCACCACGCTGTACGCGTCTCTCAACAAAGTCGTCAGCGACGCGATCAAGGTGATCACGATCGAGGATCCCGTCGAGTACCACGTGCCGGGCGTCAACCAGATCCAGGTGAACCACAAGGTAGGGCTGGACTTCGCCAACGGACTCCGCTCCATACTCCGACACGACCCCGACGCAGTGATGATCGGCGAAATCCGCGACAAGGAGACCGCCGAAGTGGCCGTGCAGGCCTCCCTCACGGGCCACCTGGTCTTTTCGACGCTGCACACCAACGACTCTTCGGGCGCGTTGACGCGCCTGCTGGACATGGGCATCGAGCCCTTCCTGGTTTCCTCCTCACTGGAAGGCGTCCTCGCGCAGCGACTCGTGCGCCGCGTCTGCGAATCCTGCGCCGCCCCGTATTCCCCGGATCCGGCGGACCTGCCCGACTCGTTCGAGCACGTGCCCGGCGAACAACTCCGCAAGGGGCCCGGTTGCCGGGCATGCCGCGGCACCGGATACCGGGGACGCGTGGGCGTCTACGAGCTTCTGCAGATCAGCGACGCTCTTCGCCATATGACGACCGAGCGGGCTTCGAGCCCCGCGATCGCATCGCGGGCCAAGGCAGACGGTGATCTGGCGATGCTCCTCGAGGACGGCTACGCCAAGGTGCGTTCGGGCAGGACGACGATCGAGGAAGTGCTCTCGGCGCTGAGCACATGACCGCTGGAGGCTTCCGGGGTCGTGCATAACGTCTGTCCTTCGCGTGCCCCCGGCGACCGCACCATCCCGAATCCTGATCATCCGCCCCAGCGCCCTGGGCGACGTGGCGCGTACCGTGCCCGCGCTCGTCAGCCTCAAACAGGCATTCCCCAATGCCCGGATCGACTGGGTTGTCGAGCAGGGCTTTGAGCCCATCATCGAACACCACCCGGCGCTCAACCTTGCGATCCCGTTTCCAAAGAAGGCCGTGAAACAGGCCCTCAAACGGCTGAACCCAGGTCCGTTTCTCGAGTTCCTGCGAACACTCCGCCGCGGCAGGTACGACGCGGTCTTCGACCTTCAGGGCCTGGCCCGCAGTGGCCTGATGACCTGGGCCACCGGCGCCGCGAACAGATACGGCCTGGCCGATGCCCGCGAGTGCGCTCACCTCGCGTACAACCACAAAGCCGTCGCGGACATCGAATTGCACACGGTCGAACGGATGCTCGCGGTCGTATCGCTCGCGGGTGTTGAACCGGTCCGAGACATGAGGCTTTACTCCGCTTCCCAAGCGGCCAAACAGGTCGCCAACTTGGGATGGACCGCCGAACGATTCGCGGTGCTCGCCCCTACATCCCGTTGGCCAGGCAAGCAGTGGCCCTCGGACCGTTTCGCGTCACTCGCCGTATATCTGGCCTCACGCGGCATTCATGTAGCCGTCGTCGGCGCCGCTTCCGAACGAGGACAATGCGGTGGGTTGATCGAAGTCGCAAAGAGCCAGCCAAAGGTACACGACCTTATCGGAACAACACCGCTGGACCATTTGTTGGCGTTGATTGAACGCGCTTCGCTCGTGGTCGCCAACGACTCAGCCGCTCTGCACATCGCCGTCGGCTTCAACCGCCCCTTGGTCGCACTTTTCGGACCCACCCGAGTGCATCGTGTTGGTCCATATCGCCGGGAATCAGACGTCCTGCAAATCATCAGAAAGGATGACGTGTTGGATCACAAGAACGATCGCTCCGGGATGGAGTTGATGCGGCGCTTGACAACTCAATCTGTGATCGAGGCGTGCGACCAGCGGTTGCATATGCATGTCTAGTTCATACATGCACTGGGCCGTTATCGCCCCAAACAGAGATACCTGCGTCAAAGACTTATCGGAAGGCGGTACAGATCCGCTTGCGCCTTTTTTCGCCCCATTCGGACCCAATCTCTTTGTCAGACTACATCTCCATGGTTATCACCAGACTGATGCCAGAGCTCATTCTAATAACTACTCTTTTTGAGAAACTTCGCTCGAAGTCATTGTCATAAATAGCAACATCAGGTATACTGACGGCGTAGGTGACCGGGCGGCCCTACGTTAGGTCGCCCGTTTCCGATAAGTCCGCAGAGACGCGGAGGAGAGAGATCATGAAGAAGACACTTGTCGCGACCGCGACCGCGATCGCGTGCATGGCCAGCATTGCCGGCACCGCGTCCGCAACCACCCGTAGTTCGTTCACCGATGTCGCCGGCATTTCGGGCATTTCCGCCCTGGTCAGCAACTCCGGCCTGTCTTATACCATCACGGTGGGCAATTCGGCCAGCTTCACGCTGAACAATGTGAACTATCCGATCGCCAATGTGATCGGCTTCTATGTGCTGTCCGACGACATCGATTTCAGCCCGCTGCCCGCACTCGCCAATATGGGCCCCCCGGGCGCGTTCTCGGACGACTCCACCAATAGCGGCACTGGTGCCGCCGCTGGTTGGAAGTCAAACCCCAACAACGGCCTCAATCTTGGTCAAGCCCTGACGTTCAACTTCCCGGCCAACTTCCCGATCTCCGCGATCGACCGGATCGGATTCCACGTTCGCTTGGTCTCGGGCAACTTCCCCGGCACGTCGGGCAACACCGGCAACATCACCGGCGCCCTCATCCCGGCCCCCGCCACCGCGGGCCTGGTCGGAATGGGCGGGCTGCTCGCCATGAAGCGTCGCCGCCGCGCCTGATGCAGGCAGCAAGTCCGACGTAACAACTTGTACGCTAAGCCGCCGCGCGATACACGCGCGGCGGTTTCTTTTTTGGCCGTCAAGCCTAGCTCCATCCCGAGCACATCAGTTGACCCGCTTCATCATCCGTTCCGGCGTTCAAACTCACGCATGAACGACGCCAATGCCTCCGCCCCGGCCCGGGGCATCGCGTTGTACAGGCTGGCCCTCATGCCCCCCGTCACTCGGTGACCCTTCAACTGGTCCATGCCGTGCTGGAACGCCTCGACGATGAACTTCGCGTCCAGTTCCTCGCTGGGAGTGCGGAACGTGATGTTCATCAGGCTGCGGCTGTCGGGCCGTGCGTGGCCCTGGTAGAACTTGCTCGAATCGAGCACGTCGTATACCAGTTTGGCCTTTTCGACGTTCGTCTTGTGCAGCGCCGCCAGCCCGCCCTGCTTCAGTATCCACTTGAACACCAGCCCGCTCATGTAGATCGGAAAGACCGGCGGGGTATTGTGGCGGCTCTCGTCTTTGGCCATCACGCGGTACTGAAGCATCAACGGCAGTTCCCGCGGCTCGCGTTGAAGCAGTTCATCGCGGACGATCACCAGGCTCACGCCGGCGATGCCCACGTTCTTCTGAGCCCCCGCGTACACGATCCCGAAGTCCCGCACGTTGAACGGGCGGCTGAAGATATCGCTGCACATGTCGCAGACCAAGGCCGCGTTGTTGGGCACCTTCGGCAGACGCACCGATCCGTCGGAGTTCCGCCACTGTGTTCCGTAGATCGTGTTGTTGCTGCAGATGTGGGCGTACACCGCTTTGCCCGACCACTTGATCTCCGCGTCGGACGGAATAAATGTGTGGTTGTGCGGGCGTCCGTCCCACGCCTCGTGAATGTTCCCGTACATCTGGGCGTGCTCGAAGGACCGCTCCGCCCAGTATCCGGTGGTCAGGTAATCCGCCGTTTCCGTCTGGCCCAGGATATTCGCGGGCACCAGAAAGTTCTGCGAAGTCGCGCCGCCGGTCATGAACAGCACGTGATAATCGGAGGGGATGCTGCCGATCTTGCGGCAATCGGCAATCGCCTCGGCGAGGATCGCGTCGTAGGTCTTCGCCCGATGGCTGTGCTCCATGATCCCGATCCCCGAGCCGCGGCAGTTCCAAAGCTCTTCCTGCGCCTGGCGGATGACTTCATCGGGAAGCACACCCGGGCCGGCTGAGTAGTTGAAGATGCGGCCCGAAGCGGCGTGAATCACGGCAGACTTGGCGGGAGCCGAAGCGGTGGCGGTGGTCATGGCCTAATGGTATCGGGTGAGGAACACCTCGGAATTGGCCGGGTCGCACCGTTCCCCTCGGTCGGCGAGGGCGACACCTAATGTACAGCATGATCGCCAGCCCCACAGTCGATGCAGTCATGGCGGCGGAGCGTGCCGCGTCATTCACCAAACGCTCGATAAAAACCAGCGCCAAGGCCTCCGGCCTGCGGCTGGCGCTTTCGATGATCGACCTGACCACCCTGGAGGGAAAAGACTCGCCGGAGAAGGTGCGGGCGTTGTGCCGCAAGGCGATCACCCCCGACCCCTCACGTCCGACGTTGCCGAGCGTCGCGGCAATTTGCGTCTACCCGGCCCTCGTTACCACCGCGAAACAGACCTTGGGCTCCAGCGGCGTCAAAGTTGCATCGGTCGCGACCGGTTTCCCCAGCGGCCAATACCCGCTTGAGGTCCGCCTCGACGACACTCGCCGCGCCATCGCCGACGGGGCCGACGAGATCGACATGGTGATCAACCGCGGCGCATTCCTCTCGGGCCGGTACGACGAGGTGGCCGACGAGATCCGCGCGGTCAAGCGCGTGTGTATGGAGCCCGCAACGTCGGGCCTCGAACCGGCGCACCTCAAAGTGATCTTGGAAACAGGCGAACTGGAAACCCTGGACAATGTCCGGCGTGCCAGCGACCTCGCGATCCGGGCCATGGCCGAAATCGATGACGAGTTCGCCAATCACGTCCGCCCCGGTAGCGTTCCGGATTTCATCAAGACCAGCACCGGCAAAGTAACACCCGCCGCGACCATGCCGGTGACGCTGGTCATGCTGGAAGCGATCCGCGATTGGTACGAACATACCGGACGTGTGGTGGGCATGAAACCCGCCGGCGGCATTCGCACCGCCAAGCAGTCTCTGAATTATCTCGTGATGATCAAGGAAACGCTGGGCCACCTCGCCGACGGCCACGCGTGGCTCACGCCCACATACTTCCGGTTCGGCGCCAGCGCACTCTGCAACGACATCCTGCGGCAGATCGCCTGGCTCGAATCAGGCAAATATGTCGCCGGATACGATTTCCCCGAAGCGTGAAACTCGGGGATTGCCGCTCGCTCGGCCGCCTTCGGATTCGGTGGACATGCGTCCGAACATAACTGCTACGCTAGGTCCATGACGGTTCCCCTTCGTATCGGCGTTATCGGCATGGGTTTCATGGGCCGCACGCACGCCGCGGCTTACCAGGCCGCCGCCTCCGCGGGCTTCCCCTGCACTCTGTCCACGGTCTGCGATCCCGACGCCTCGCGCCTGACGCCCTGCGGCCCCGCGATGGGAAACCTCGCCACCGGCGCAAACACCGACCTCTACGACCCCTCGCGAGTGCTGGCGACCACCGATGTCGACGCCGCTCTTGCAGCGTGCGACGTGGTGAGCATCTGCACCTATACAGATTCGCACGTCAGCCTGGCCGAACGCGCACTCAACGCCGGCAAGCACGTGCTCGTCGAGAAGCCGGTCTCACTGCACGCTGACGAAATCGAGCGATTGGCCGCACTGGCGCAGAAGTCCAAAGGCCTGTGCATGCCGGCCATGTGCATGCGATTCTGGCCGGGGTGGGATTGGCTGAGAGAACGCATCCGCGATGGCGCGTACGGCCCGGTCCGCAGCGCCACGTTCCAGCGATTGGGAAGCGGCCCAAACTGGTCCGCCGGCTTCTACAAGGATGTCTCCCGCAGCGGCGGCGCCCTGTTCGATCTGCACATCCACGACACGGACTTCATCGTGTGGTGCTTCGGCGCCCCGAAACAGGTTCACAGCGGCGGCGACGCGATGCATGTCACGACCCTGTACAAGTTCGACGCCGGCCCCGCGCACGTTTCCGCCGAAGGTGCGTGGGATCTGTCCCCAGCCGCGGGCTTCCGGATGAGATACGTAGTGAACTTCGAGCGTGCGACGGCGGAGTTTGATCTCTCCAAGCCCAAGCCCCTCACGCTCCACACGGCCGACGCGAGCACGCCCGTGGATCTTTCGCCTCTCAGCGGGTACGACGGCGAGGTCAGGCACCTGCTCATGGCGATCGCCCACGGCTCTCGCGACCTCAACGCCACCCTCGCAGACGCCGCGGTTGTGGCCAAAGTGCTCGAGCAGGAACGGCGTGCCGTCGCCGGGTAACTTCACGCACGCCGCTCGACCGAAATCGCCGACCGGGGTGGACCCTACGTATCCTTCCCCAATGGCTACGTACTACCAGCTCGATTTCGAGAAGCCCCTTCAGGAGTTGGAACGGGATATCGAAGCTCGCGAGGAAGAACTGCGCGTCAGCGTCGGCGGTACCGGCGGAGATCCGGCGTCCAACCCCGCCGTAGCCAAGTTGGCCGCCGAACTCGACGGTCTGCGAGCGCGCCACGCCGCCGAGCTGACAAAGCTGTACGGCAAACTCACTCCATGGGATACGGTCCGCGTCGCCCGCCACCCCTTGCGACCTCAGACCCGCGATTACATCACCATGATGTGCCGCGATTTCACCGAACTCCACGGCGATCGCCGCTACGGAGATGATCCGGCCATCGTCACCGGATTTGCCCGCATCGGCAAGCACAAGGTCATGCTCATCGGCCATCAGAAGGGCAAGGAAACCAGCGAGAAGATCGCCTGCCATTTCGGCTGCGCTCACCCGGAAGGCTACCGCAAGGCCCTGGCCAAGATGAAACTCGCCGCCAAGTACGGCGTCCCGGTGGTCACGCTCGTCGACACCCCAGGCGCTTACCCGGGATTGGGCGCCGAGCAACGCGGCCAGGCGGAAGCCATCGCCGTCAACATGCTCGAGATGAGCCGCCTGCCCACGCCCATCGTCAGCATCGTCATCGGCGAGGGCGGCTCGGGTGGCGCGTTGGGTATCGCCGTGGCGGACAAGGTCGCGATGCTCACCAACTCCTGGTACTCGGTCATCAGCCCCGAGGGATGCGCAGCGATCCTGTGGAAGGAAGCCAACGAAAAGACGAACAACGCCGCCGCGAAATCGCTCAAGCTCACCGCCTCCGACAATCTGGAACTTGGGATCATCGACGAGGTGATTCCTGAGCCCGTTGGCGGAGCCCACCGCGACCCACGCACCACCGCCGCGGCTGTTTCCGCCTGGATCGACACCCAACTCACCGTGCTCCGGGCCCTGGATATAAACACGCTCCTTGAGCAGCGGTACCAGAGGTTCCGGAAAATGGGCTCGTACCTTGAAACGTCCGAAGCACCGGCGTTGGCCGACCAGGCCTGAGAGGTGATTCCGCCCTACCGCGTCTACGCCTTCTGAACCAACTCGCCCCTCGCGAGACGTCGCTCGACGCGCCGGCGATACATCCAATACACGGCCAGGCAGATCACCACCGACCCAGTGAAGGCGATCGCGGACTTGAGCCACGCCGAAACCGGTTGCTGGAAGAGGAGCACCTGAGCCGCCCCCACCAGGGGCGGATGCGCCACATACAAAAAGTACGACGCCGCGGCGAGTTTCGAGATCAATCCGCGCGGCCCAGATCCCAATGTGCCCGAACAGCACGGGCCCAGAAGCCCCCAGACCATTGACCAGGCAAAGCACGCCGCCGCCGCCGCGTAGTTGAGCCGGCAGAGCACCGACGATTCATCGGACCGCAGTTCGATGAGCGCCGTCCACACCCAATAGAACGCCGGCAATGATGCAAGCAGGCCAATGCCCCAGTATCGCGTCACGGCGCGCACACGCCCCGGCTCGCTGCCCATCCAGGCTCCGACAGCGAAGAACCACCCGTGATATGCAAACTCCTGCCCCCGCGGCCAGAACCAGTTGTGAAACTCCACGATCGGCCGCGGATCAACCCACAACAGCAGCAAGGTCGGCACGCCAAGTAAGACGGCCGGAAAGACCCGGGCTTTGTGGATCGATCCTTCGACCAACGGCCGGCGAAAGGCCAACCCGAACAACGCAAAAAGCAGGCAGTAGAGCAGCAGGTACTCCAAGAACCAAAGGTGCGCGAAGCCGAACAGATCCTGCTGCATCCCATGCCGAAAGCGAATATGCAGAATGTTCCGCGGCTTGGCCAACCCAGCGTTCACCCACCCCCAGGCCCATACCAGGTAGACCAGAGGAAGCACGGTCAGCGTGCTGACCGCCAGCGGCAATCCGATGCGGCGCAGGCGGCGTCGTACAAACTCTCTCGTTCCGTGCCGGTCAAGCGCCGCCGCGGCGAGCACCCCCGAAATAACGAAGAAAAGCGGCACACGAAAGCCGTGAATCCACCAGAAAGCCGCATCGATCCCGGGCTGCCCCGCGGGTTCGTACGTCGCCCAAAGCAGGTGCGGCACTCGCACCGTGAGATAAGGGACAAGGGCGTGCAGGAACACACCCAGCAACATGGCCGCGGCGCGGAGCGCCTCGAGCTGACGGGAGCCGATGGATTGTGAAGCGGGCGTTGTCACTTCAAATGGCGCTTGCGTGAATCTGAATGGTCGGTATGATGCAGGGATGAAGAAAGCACTCTGGGCATGTCTGGGCGGAACGGTGATGCTCGCGGGGCTCGCTCTCGGGCAGGACGCGCCCGCCGCGTCGAAGGAGACCCACGCCTCCCCGGCGAAGGCGGGACCAGAAGATATCGCGGCGGCGCTCCAGAAGGGAGTCTCGGTACTGCTGAAACTTCAGGAAGGGTCGGAGAACGGTGATGGCCCGAAGGCCCAGTGGCCGTACGAGGGCGTGTACCGGGTGAACGGCAAGATCCCGATCGGGTACCGGGTAGGTGGGACCGCCATCGTCGTGATGGCTCTGGTCCAATCTCCCGGATACGCGGGCGACGAGGAGCGTGCGGCGGCAGTCGCTCGCGCCGTCGACTTCCTGTGCGAAGCGATCGCCGACCCGGACATGAGCACCGAGAACTACCAGGGCGGCTACGACGTCCGATGCTGGGGAGACATCGAAGCGGTGGCCTGTCTTTGCCGCCTCAAGCGCATGGGGCTGGTCCCGGAGGCCAAGAAGAACGCGGTCGAAAAGGCGATGGCGTTCTACCTCGACGGCATTCACAAACTGGAGATGCCCAAGACCGGAGGCTGGAACTACGCCCGTCCCGCCGGCAGGGACGCCCCCGGCGCCCCATCCTCATTCGTGACCGGGGTTGCGTTGCAATCGCTGTTCGAGGCCGCCGAGGCCGGGTACGTCGTCGATGCAATGACAATCGAGCGGGGTCTGTCTGTCCTCGAAACCGCCCGGGCCGCCAGCGGAGCGATCGTGTACAGCGGCGCGGCGGGAAACCGTGAGCGCCAGGCCGACGGCGTTCCCGGCGCCGTGGGCCGGATGAACCTGGCCGAGGCGACGCTCCTGCTCGCGGGCCGGGGAAGTGTCCAGAATGTCCGTGGCGCTGTGGACGCGTTCATCGTGCACTGGGATTGGCTGAACAAGCGGCGAGCCAAGCCCGGCACCCACCAACCGCCCTACATGGTGGCCCCCTACTACTTCATGTTCGCCCATCATTATGCCGCGCAGGCGGTAGAGTTGCTGCCCAAATCCGAGCGTGAGGAATACCGCCGGCGCGTCAATGAACTGCTTTTCAGCGTGCGCCAGGATGACGGGTCGTGGAACGACAGGGTCTTCCCACGCTCCGCCGGATACGGCACGGCGATGGCCATGCTCGCGATGATGCAACCCCAGACCCCGGCGCCTCGCTGGCACCCCGAGCCAAAGCCGTGACGCGTGAATCGTGCGTAGCCTTGGGCGATGACGAAGAAACTCTGCATCAGCGCCCTTCCGATGGTCACCATGATGGCATTCTCTTCCGTGGCGGCGGCCGCGGACGAACTACCGATATTGGACACCTCCGGCGCGCACCTCGACGACCCGCCGCCCCCTCCAGACGCGACCGCCGGCGCGGCGTCCGCACAGGAAGCACAAGCATCCGCCGGCCAGATGCGGTACGGAGCTTCGGGCTCCAAATGGTGGACCGTGGGCGGCGGCGCCGGCACTGAGTTCGACGGCGTTGACGCCAACGTCTTCGGCTCGTTCAACTACTTCATCGTCGACGATGTCGAGATCGACGCCGAGCTCGGCGGCTGGTATTTCGTGCAGGACGGCACCGACGCCGCCGGCATCAACCCGGCCATCAACTTCCGCTGGCACTTCGTCAACACCGGCGATTGGACCGTGTTCGCGGATATCGGCATCGGCGTGCTCTTCGCGACAGACGACGTGCCCGAGGGCGGCACGAGCTTCGACTTTACTCCCCGCGCCGGCATGGGATTCACCCGAGCGCTCGACGATCACGGCACGCGTCTGTTGGTGGGCGCACGGTGGCAGCACTTCTCGAACGCCAGAATCTTCGGCGACGACGACAACCCCGGCCGCGACGACATCATGCTGTACCTCGGCGTCGTGTTCCCGTTCTAAGCGTCACGCGGCGGCCTGGACGGGCCGCGTGGCCTGCGCCGACAAGTCCGACCACTGGACACGATTGCGCCCGCCCCGTTTCGCGGCATATAGATTCGCATCCGCGGTCTCCACCCATTGCTGGGCGTTCATGTTCGTGGCTCCGTTCGAACCGGCGACGCCGATGGAAGCAGTGATCCGACGCTCAGGGTGCCGCTGCCACACCTCCGAGGCCAGGGCCTCCCGGATGCGATCGCACACTCCCGCAGCATCGCCGGGAGCCGTCTCCGGCATGACGATGACGAACTCCTCGCCACCATACCGGCAGACCAGGTCATGCTGGCGGCATTCCCGCATCAGCACCTTCGCGACTCCCTGGAGGACCGCATCGCCCGCCGCGTGCCCGTACGTGTCGTTCACCGATTTGAAATGGTCCACGTCGGCCATCGCCAGAGAAAGCGGGTGCGAATACCGCGTCGCCCGGGCGAACTCCTCGCTCCACCGTTGATTGAAGAAGGATCGATTCCACAGCCCGGTCATCCCGTCGATCTGCGCCCTCTGGGCCAGCATCTGGATCAGTTGACGCATCTTGAGCGCCTGCCGGACCCTGACTCGCAGTTCGGTCATCTCGAACGGTTTGGTGATGTAGTCCACCGCGCCGAACTCGAAAGCCTTTACCTTTTCTTTGGGTAGTTGCTGACCGGAGACCACGATCACCGGGATGTCGATCGTCTTGGGATCGGCCTTCAGCGCTTGCAGCACGCTGAGCCCGTGCATTCCCGGCATGTCCAGGTCCAGCAGGATCAACGACGGATGAGACTCGTCGCTCGTGGCCTGACGCATCCCTTCGGTCCCGTCGTACGCGCTGACGAAATCCAGCCCCTCGGTCCGTAATCGCATCGCCACCAGGCGGTGAATTTCCGGCGCGTCGTCAATGATGAGCACCTGCGGACGCGCGGACTCAGGCTGAACCTTTGTTGACTGGTCGCTCTCAGGCATCGCAGCCCCGGGACTGTCAGGAGTGGAACGGACCAAACCAAACGCCACGCCCGCGTTCAATCGGGCAACACTACACCGCGAACGCGGGTGTCAGAGCCGGACTCGCTGGCAGAGCGCCACCAGCTCCTTGACGTTCGCCGTCAGACGCTCCAAAGACTCTTCATCCGCGATGGGACCGGACTTCACGACCTGCTCCACCTGCGCCGCGGCAGCGCCGATTTTGGGGAAGCCGTACCCGCCGGAAGCACCCTTGAGCTGATGGGATATGCGCTGCACCAGATCCCACTGCTTCCCTCGCATCGCGTTCTCGAGAGCCGTGGTGCGTTGCTGCAGTTCGCCCACGAAAAGCCCCAGCAACTCTGTCATCTCGGGATCGTCTGCGTATTGGCTACGAAGCGGAACGATCGGGAAACTGGAAGCGGGATCGGTCATAATGGTCTCCACGTTCCAGAAACATCGGAACGACCGACGGGGGCTGGTGAGCCGGGCGGACCGCAATTGCCACTATTTTTGGCACTCCGCGTCCAGGAGATGAGAGGTCGCCGCGTTTATCGGCCCGCGAAGTGTTTGCTACGATTGGCCCCCATGCAGCAGCGAATTGTGATTGTCGGCGCTGGCGGATACAGCGGCGCGGAACTCGTGTCCATCCTCCTAGGGCATCCTTCCGCCCGTGTGGTGGGCGTTTTTGGTTCCGGAAAGGAAGAGGGCTCCCGCACACTCGCGGACGCGTTCCCCCGTTTCCGCGGTCGTTTGGAACTCCCTCTGCGTGCCGCCGACGCCTCGGAAATCGTCTCGTGCAAACCAGACGCCGTATTCCTCGCGACGCCCCACGAAGCCAGCGTCTCGCTGGCCGCTGACCTGCTCAACCGTGGTGTCCGCGTCCTGGACCTCTCCGCCGCGTTCAGGTTCCGTGACCCGGCGATTTATCCAAGTTATTACGGCTTTGCCCACGAGCACGCCAGCCTGCTCCAATCCGCCGTGTACGGAATGCCGGAACTCCACCGCGAACAGATCCGAAACGCCCGCCTCGTCGCCGTGCCGGGCTGCTACCCCACTTCCGCGATTCTGCCCTTGGCGCCGCTGGTCCGCGCAGGCGCTGTCACGGGCCGGCCGATTATCGACTCTACGAGCGGTGTCAGCGGCGCAGGCCGTGCCGCCAAGGTGAACTCCCTTTTCTGCGAGGTCAGCCTCCAGCCGTACAACGTCTTCAAGCACCGGCACAATCCGGAGATCGACGCCTACGCCGGCATCTCAACCGTCTTCACGCCGCATTTGGGGGCATTCGACCGCGGCATTCTGTCGACCATTCACGTGGAACTCGCCGCGGGATGGGATCTGGGTCGCGTGTCGCGCACCCTCACGGACGCGTATAGCCGAGAACGGTTCGTCCGCCTGTTCGGCGCGGGAGTATGGCCGGCGGTCGCGGACGTGAGGAACACCAACTTCTGCGACATCGGCTGGGCGGTCGACGAAAAGCACCACCACCTGATCATCGCCAGCGCCATCGACAACCTGGTCAAGGGAGCGGCCGGCCAGGCGGTGCAGTGCATGAATCTGTGTCTGGGTCTGGATGAATCGCTCGGCCTCCCCGCCCGCAGCGAGGTGCTCCCATGAGCGCTGCACCGGCCAACACCGCGCGTAGGTCCGGCCCCCTGGTCATCAAGATCGGCGGAAACACGCTCGAGTCCCAATCGTCTTCGCCGGACCTGTGGCGGGCGCTTGTCGCCACCGCGCACGCGACACCCGGCGGCATCGTGCTCCTCCACGGCGGCGGCAAGGCGGTCGACCGGCACCTCTCTCGTCTGGGTTTCCCGACCGTCCGGCGCGAAGGGATCCGCATCACTCCTCAGGATCAGATCGACGAAATCGTGGCCGTGCTCGCAGGCACGGTTAACAAGAGGCTCGTCGCGAGCATTAACGCGGCTGGAGGGCAGGCCGTGGGCTTGTGCCTCGGCGACGGCGGACTGGGTGGAGTTCCCACCGCCGTCACCACCCGATTCGCTTTCGACCCGGGACTTGTAGGCGATGTCGCCCAGTCCGGGAACCCGCGGTTGCTGCGAACGCTGCTCACCGAGGGCTTCCTGCCCGTGGTGTCCTCCATCGGCATCGACGCTCAAGGCCGATTCCTGAATGTCAACGCCGATGATGCCGCGTCCGGTGTCGCCGCGATGCTGGGAGCCTGCGCCCTGGTGCTGCTCACCGACGTTCCGGGCATCATGGACGCGGACAAACGCATTGTCCCCGAACTGACCGCCGAGCACGTGGAATCCTTCATCGCTTCCGGAGTGATCAGCGGGGGCATGATCCCCAAGTCACGAGCGGCGGTCGTGGCCTCATCGACGATCGGGGCCCCGGTAGTGATCCTGAACGGCAACGACACCGCTGAATTCACCCGATTCTTGCGCGGCGAGCCGGTGGGATCGCGTATCATCTCGGCTCGTTGATTCGCGGCCCGGCCGCGGGTCTTCGGACCCCACTTTCGACGCGGCACGCCGCGAGGAAACACACAGACGATGGCAAAGCGAGCAATCAAGAAGTCGGGACGTGCGGCGTCGCTCAAGGGGGCGGACCTGCTGACCATCTCCGCGCTGACGCCGGCCACGATCCTCTCCCTGTTCAAGACCGCCGCGAAGGCGAAAAAGAACATCAAGCCCTTCCGCAAGGCGCTCGACGGCACCACCTCCATCCTGCTGTTCGAGAAGGCGTCGCTGCGCACCCGCATCACGTTCGAGACCGGTATCAACCTGATGGGCGGCACCGCGCTGTACATGGACCACAGCGCCCAACGCTTGGGCGAACGGGAAAGTGTCAAAGACTACGGCAAGAACCTGGAACGCTGGGTGGATTGCATCATCCCGCGTGTCTATTCACAGTCGGTGGTCGAAGAACTGGCCGCCGCGGCGGAGATCCCCGTGATCAACGCCCTCAGCGACCGCTACCACCCCTGCCAGGGATTGGCCGACCTCTTCACGCTCTGGGAGCGTCCGGGAGGCCTCGATGGCAAGCGGCTGGCCTACATCGGTGACGGCAACAACGTCTGCCATTCGCTCATGCACACCGCAACGCTGCTGGGCGTCGATTTGACCGTCATCACGCCGGAGGGGCACAGCCCCGCCGAAGACGTCGTGCGTGACTGCCTGGCCTACGCCAAGGCGTCCGGCAGCGTGCTGGCGTTCAGCCATGACCCCGCAGCGGTGGAAGGCCACCACGCCGTCTACACGGACGTTTGGGTCTCGATGGGCCAGACCGACACAGCCGGAAAGCGCGGCGAGTTCGGCGGCTACGCGGTGACCGGCGAGCTGATGGCCACCGCCGGGATCGGCATCAAGGGCGGCAGCCTGTTCATGCATTGCCTGCCCGCCCATCGGGGAGTTGAAGTCACCGACGAGGTGATCGACTCCCCCAACTCAATCGTGTACGACCAGGCGGAAAACCGCATGCACGTGCAGAACGCCCTGCTTCTGCACATTTTCGGCAAGGCTGGCTGAAACGACCGCGGACGGTACAACAACAGACTCTGTGACAGAATCACTTTGGAGATGAAGGAACCTGCGATGAAGAAGCGTGTGGCATTGGCGTACTCCGGCGGTCTTGACACCTCGTGCATCGTGCCGTGGCTCATCGAAAACATGAACGCGGAAGTCGTATGCGTGGTGGGCGACGTGGGCCAGGGCGCCGACGAACTCGTGGGCGTCGAGAAAAAGGCCATCAACTCGGGCGCCAAAGAATGCCACGTGGTGGACTTGAAGCGCGAGTTCACCGAGGACTTCGTCTTCCCCACCATGATCACCGGCGCCGTGTACGAGGGCCGCTACCTGCTGGGCACCGCCATCGCCCGTCCCATCCTGGCCAAGGGTCAGGTGGAGTGGGCCAAGAAGACCGGCTGCACCGCCGTATCGCACGGTTGCACGGGCAAGGGCAACGACCAGGTCCGCTTCGAGAGCGCGTACGCCGCGCTGGCCCCCGAGCTTGAGATCATCGCCCCTTGGCGTCACGACAAGTGGAATCTCTCGGGCCGTATGGCCATGCTCGAATACCTCGCCAAGCGCAACATCCCCACCACCGCCAGCGCCACCAAGATTTACTCCCGCGACCGCAATCTCTGGCACATCAGCCACGAGGGCGGGACGATCGAGGACCCCGCCAACTCCCCGCCGGAAGACGCCTGGATGCTCACCACCAGCCCGGAGAAGGCCCCCGACAAGCCGGAGAACGTGACCGTGCTGTTTGAGAAGGGCCGTCCCCGCGCCGTCAACGGCCAGCGCCTCAGCGGCGAGCAACTCGTGCTCCGGCTCAACGAGATCGCCGGGGCTCACGGCGTCGGCCGCGTGGACCTGGTCGAGAACCGCCGCGTCGGAATGAAGAGCCGCGGCCTGTACGAAACGCCCGGCGGCACCGTCATCGTCGAAGCCCTGCGTGCGCTTGAGGAACTCGTGCTGGACCGCGAGACCCGCCACTACCGCGAACACCTGGGCCTCACCTTCGCCGAACTCGTGTACGACGGCCGATGGTTCACCCCCCTTCGCGAAGCACTGTGGGCCTGCGCGGAGAAAATGGCCGAGAAGCTCGACGGCGAGATCGTCGTCCGTCTCTACAAGGGAACGGCCACCGCGGTTCAGCGCCGCAGCCCTCACTCGCTGTACGCCGAAAAAATGGTCTCCTTCGAAGGCGAAGATGTGTACACCCAGAAGGACGCCGGCGGCTTCATCCGCCTCTTGAGCCTGCCGGAGCGCATCCGGGCCCTCAAGGCAATGGGCGGCGCGCGGTAAGACCCTCCAACGAAACCGCAAGGAGCACCCATGGCCCTCTGGGGCGGAAGATTCGAGTCCGGTCCTGACGCATTGTTCAGGCTCTACAACGATTCCCTGCGCTTCGACTACCGCCTGGGCACGCAGGACATCACCGGATCCATCGGTTGGGCCCGTGCGATCTCGCGCGCCGGCGTTCTTTCGGCGGATGAACTCACCAAGCTAGAAGCCGCGTTGAACGATCTGCTCGCGATGTTGAAAACCGATCCGCAGGCCCCGCTCGCGGTGGAGGCCGGCGGCCAAGGCGCCGAAGACATCCACTCCTGGGTGGAGTCCGCCCTCATCGACCGCGTGGGCTCGCTCGGCAAGAAGCTCCACACCGGCCGCAGCCGCAACGACCAGGTCGCCACCGACCTGAGGTTGTGGACGCGCGACGCCATCGACGAACGAATCGCCGAGTTGTTCGCCGCTCACCGCTCTCTCGTCGCCCTCGCCGCGAGAGAGAAGTCCACGATGGTCAGCGGCTACACCCACCTGCAGCGGGCCCAGCCCGTGCTCTTCGCGCACTGGGCCCTGGCCTACGCCGACATGCTCGCCCGGGATATCGCGAGATTCACCGACAGCCGCAAACGCGTCAATGTCTGCCCGCTCGGCTCGGGCGCCCTCGCCGGATCCGCCTACCAGATCGATCGCGTCCAACTCGCCAAGGACCTGGGCTTCGACTCCCCCACCACCAACAGCCTCGACGGCGTGAGCGACCGCGATTTCGTCGCCGAAACCCTCAGCGCCGCGGCGGTCTGCGCCGCCCACCTCTCCCGGCTGGGCGAAGACCTCGTCCTGTATTCCTCGCAGGAGTTCGGCTTCATCGAGTTCGACGACTCGGTCGCATCCGGCTCATCGCTGATGCCTCAGAAAAAGAACCCCGACGCCGCCGAACTGCTCCGAGGCAAGGCCGGCCGCATCTTCGGCTCGCTCACCGCCCTGCTCACCACGATCAAGGGCCTGCCCCTCGCGTACAACAAAGACCTCCAGGAAGACAAGGAACCACTCTTCGACGCGATGGACCACCTGAGCCTCTCACTGCGGATGGTCCCCAAGATGCTCGACACGCTCAAGGTCCGCCGCGAAGTGTGCGAACGCGCCGCCAAAGGCGGATACAGCAACGCCACCGATCTCGCGGACTATCTGGTCTCCAAGGGGGTCCCTTTCCGCGAAGCGCACGAACAAGTCGGCGCTGTCGTCCGGCACGCACTGGCTGCTGGCAAGGCCCTGGAAGAACTCCCTCTCGCCGACATGCAGCGATTCTGCTCCGCCGCCGCGAACGACGTCTTCGACCGCATCACCATCACTCGCGGTCTGGCCGCCCGCGAACTGCTCGGAGGCACCGGCACAAAGGCAGTCGAACACGCCATCGCTCGCGCCGCGGCATTCTCCGCTCCCGGTTCCGACCACATCCAACCATGACCGCCACGGCAGTCACCATCGGGAACTTCGACGGCGTGCACGTCGGACACGTGTCCCTGGTTCACCGCGCGAGACAACTGGTGGGCCATTCTGGCCGCGTTGTGGTGATGTCTTTCGATCCCCACCCGATCACGCTCCTGCGGCCCGACCACGCCCCGCCGCGATTGTCTCTTTTCGATCGACGGGCCGAACTGCTCAAGGCCCAGGGCGCCGACGAAGTCGTCAAACTCGAGCCCACACGCGAGCTGCTCAACAAGGAGCCCGACGAGTTCATCGCCGACCTGGTTCGCTCGCACACTCCAAGCGTCCTGGTCGAGGGCGACGACTTTCACTTCGGCCGCGCACGCCGCGGTTCACCCCAAACACTCCGCATCCTCGGTCAAGCCATGGGCTTTGATGTCGAGGTAGTCCCCGCGATCGAGGTGCCCTTGGGAGATCACCAGATCGCCCGCGCCTCGAGCAGCCTGGTGCGATGGCTGTTGCGCCACGGCCGCGTCCGCGATGCGGAAATCGTCCTCGGCCGCCCCTACGAGCTCGCCGGTACGGTCGTCAAGGGCGATCAGAGGGGACGCACGATCGGCTTCCCCACCGCGAACCTCGCCACCGATTGCCTGCTCCCCGCCGACGGCGTCTACGCCACGTTGGCCGCGCTGCCCGATGGCTCCCTCGCGCCCGCCGCTGTGAATATCGGCACCCGCCCGACATTTTCAGGGCCCGACCGCCGCGTCGAGGCCCATCTCCTCGGCACCCGCTGGAACGGCCCCGAATACGGCTGGCCGCTCTCGCTCCGATTCGTCGCATGGCTCAGGGACCAAGTGCGGTTTGACTCCGTCCAGCGCCTTCAGGAACAGTTGGCACGCGATACAGACCGTGCCCTCTCGTTCTGCCGCGCAGAGACTCCGAGGACTGCGGTTTCAACAACCTGAGCCTCTGCCGGTTCATCGTTTTTCGTCCTTTTTGTGCCGTATTCGCCGATGGGCAGGCGATCCGCCCGTACCATCGACCCACATGTGGACGACCAACACGACACTCGCCGACATCGCCGAACGCTTGCGCCCCGCCCGGCGGGTGGTCGTGCTCACGCACCTCAAGCCCGATGGCGACGCGGTGGGGTCCACCATCTCGCTTGTCCGCGCCCTCAACCGCACCGGCGGTTGGCAGTCGGCAAGCGCTCCCAAGGCGCAAGCGTGGTACTACGGCCCACAGCCGCCGTGGCTGAACGACATCGTTGGGCAGACTCCGCACGCCATTGTCTCCAAGACGAACCCGCCCTCACAGATCGCCGGCGGCGAGCCCGACGCCATCGTGATTCTCGACACCGGTTCCTGGACGCAGTTGGAGCCGGTCTCCGAGTTCCTCGCGTCCCGCCGTGACAAGACCATCGTCGTCGATCATCACGCCCAGGGCGATCCTGACACCTCCGCGCTGCGGTACGTGGACGTCAAGAGCGCGGCGGTCTGCGAGCCCGCGGCGGAACTCTGCAGGCTCGTGCTGGGCGTCCCCCGCCTCGCCGACCTGGGCAAGGACATCGCCACCCCCTTGTACCTCGGACTGGCCACCGATACCGGTTGGTTCCGGCACAGCAATGTCACCGCCGCCGTGCTGCACACCGCCGCGGAACTCATCGCCGCCGGCGCCGACCACCTGCGCCTGTACGAACTTCTGGAACAGAACACCCTCGCCCGCCTCAAGCTCATCGCCCGGGCGATCGAGTCCATCGAACTCTTCTGCGATGGTCGCCTCGCCGTCATGACCATCGCCCACACCGATTTCAAAGCCTGCGGCGCCACGCCCGGCGATACCGGCGGCATCACCGATTACACCCAGTCCCTGCCCAGCGTGCAGGTCTCCGCACTTCTCTCCGAGGCCCACCCGTCGGACTTCGGCCTGCCCAGCGACGGCCGCCCGCTCACCAAGATCAGCCTGCGCAGCAAGTCATTTGAGCCCGCCATCGATGTCAACGCCGTAGCCAAGGAACTCGGCGGCGGCGGTCACACCCGCGCCGCGGGAGCCCGCCTGGAAGCGAGCCTCGAAGAAACCAAAGCTGTCATCGCTCGCTTGGTCGAGGCGCAATATCGCGGCTGATCGTGCGATATGTGGTGTCCACTCATCCGGGCCGTGTTCAGCATCGAACTCGGCCCCACTTGACACGCCATGCTTCCCGAAGCCTCCCAACCCATCGTCGAATCACGGCCAGTCTCCATTCCGTCTCCGCTTCAACTGCCGGATCCGTGGAGCGGCCCCCGCCTCGTGGTATTCAGGTTCGCGTTCGTGTATTGGCTTGTCTACCTGTTCCCATTTCCTCTGAATCAGATCCCCGGCGTTGCCAGCCTGTTCCTGTGGTATGACAAGTCTTGGGAGGCCTTCGTCCCTTGGTTTGCCGAGAATGTGCTTCACCTTGCGAATCCCATCACCGTGATGCCCAACGGCAGCGGAGACACGACCTTTAACTACGTTCAAGTGCTCGCATACGTGATAATCGCGGTCGGTGCGACATTTCTTTGGTCGCTGCTCCACCGCGCCCACTCGTATCCAAGGCTGAACGGTCTGCTCCGGGTGTACCTTCGTTACGCGTTGGGCGGCATCCTGCTCGGATACGGCTTCTCGAAAGTGTTCAAATCGCAGTTCCCTACCCCCGGCCCCGAAAGGCTGTTGGAAACCTACGGCGAATCCTCTCCGATGGGCATTCTCTGGGCGTTCATGGGTGCCTCGACGCCTTACACGATCTTCGCTGGCGCCGCCGAAGTCGTCGGCGCACTGCTCCTCTTCTGCAGGCGTACCGCGACGCTCGGCGCCTTGGTCTCCGCGGGCGTCATGCTCAACGTCGTGATGCTCAACTTGTGCTACGACGTGCCGGTGAAGCTGTTCTCATCGCACCTGCTGATGATGGCCATCTGGATCGCGCTGCCGGACCTCGGTCAACTGCTCAACGTTCTGGTGCTCCATAAACCCACATCTCCGCGGCCGTGGAAGTGGCCCGCCATGCCCCGATGGCAGAAAGCGGCACTGGGAACTGTGCAAACAGCCTTCGTCCTGTACGCCGTCGGCGGCGGAGTTGTCCAAGGCTACTACGGCTGGAGAACCTACGGCGATGGTGCCCCACTCCCCAATCTGTACGGCGTGTACGAAGTTCAGACCTTCGAGCTCAACGGAAAAGAACTATCGCCGCTCCAAACCGACACCAACAGGTGGCGGCGCTTCTTTGTCACCCGTTGGGGTGGCGTCGGCATCCAGAGCATGACTGATACCGTCGCCTGGTTTAACATGCAGGACGACTCCCCAAACTCCAAGGTCTCCCTCACCTCCGGCGGCAACAAACGCAATCAGACCTCCGAATCACTCACCCAGACGTTCACGTTGTCCTATGAGCGGCCCGCCGAGAACACCCTCGTCCTTTCTGGGGAGTTTCAAGGGGTTCAGATCAGAGCCCGCCTGAACCGCCGCACAGACCAGTCGTTCCTGCTGCTGAGCCGCGGCTTCCACTGGATCAACGAATACCCGTTCAACCGGTGAACAACCCCTGAACCGCCTGCGAAACTGCTTGCCGCTGAGGACTTGACCTCCGCGATGGTCACTCTACGATACTGGTTCACGCGAGCGGAAGCCCTCTCGCGTCGCACAAAGTGTCGGGGGCGTAGCTCAGTTTTGGTAGAGCGCATCCATGGCATGGATGAGGTCGAGAGTTCGAGTCTCTTCGCCTCCACTTTGACAGGAACGCCGCGAACTCCGGTTCGCGGCGTTTTTCATTTGACGATTCCCCCAAGTCTGTCGGGCGATCCGCGGTCGCGGCTACTTCTGCGTGGACGCCAGCAGCCCCGCACCCAGACGCCCCCCTGGATCCCTTTACCCCGTCGCGGCCGGCACCACCGCTGGACCGCTACCCGGCGAAGTCGGCGTTTCCGGCCCCGAAAACGGCGGCCGAATCAACTCGAGCACCCGCTGCTCTGCGGCCGCCAATGTTGAAACCAGATGTGCGTCAGCACCGCAGCCGATCCGCTCCCTCGCGTGATTCAGATTGCCGGCCGCATCCCATAAACCAACGACAAGCTTGGCATTGGGGAAACGGCCCCGAATATGCCTGTACAACCGGCGCGAGTGCATTACCGCGGCGGGCGGCGTCGCCGAAATGCAGACGACATCGGGCTTTCTCTCATCCAGGTGTTTGTACAACTCGCTCAGCGACGACGCCGCGGTCAAAACGCTCGTGGAACACTCCGGGGTCTCCACGAGTTGAGCCAGCATCAACGCCGCGATCTCATCGGCCTCGTCATGCGCTGGAAGGCAGACAACCCTCGACGTTGGCCGTTGTACCGATGGCTCGACGGCCGCAGAACCGTCAGCGACTTTCGCGTCCGCGCCTTCAGATTCCGCCAGTGTCGCCTGGACCCGATCGCCAAGCTCCTCGATCGACGTCTTGATGCCCTGGAGGATGTAATCGTGGCGACTGTCGTCAATTTCGCCGCGGTGCCAGTGTGTTTCCGACAACGCCAACGCGGGCACCACCACCGTGTCGTACACCTCGACGATAGGACGCTTACCGAGCTCTTCCAGCAGAAGTTCGGTCGCCTCCTCTTGGTCACCGGCGAGCAGCCGTTGGTACACGCGTGTCTTGAGTTCAAAGACCGGCTCGGTCCCAAGCAGCGTATCGAGAAACGACAACTGAGGAACGTGCTTTCCAATCACCAGGAGGCACACGGTCAGGGGCGTCGCCAGCAGCAGGCCCACGGGCCCCCACAACCACGTCCAGAACACCGCCGCGACCAGGAGTGCAACAGGCGAAATGCCGGTGTGCTTGCCGTAGAGCCAGGGCTCGATCACGTTGTTGCTCAGGAGTTCCATCAGAACGAAGAGCCCGATCGTCATGATCGGTTCGGCCCAGCCCGTTGAAATCGCCAGCGAGAGTGCCACCGGTCCGGCCGCCGCGATCCAAGGCCCGATATACGGCACGAACCGCAGAACCGTGGCCAGAAGCCCCCACAACATCGCGTTCGGCACCCCGATGAAGTGAAGCCCGATGGCGATCGGAACACCGAAGGAAACGTTGATGATCAGGAGCATCAGGAGGTACCGGCTGACTCGGGACGCCGCGTCCTCAAGCACCCGAGTGGTCACCGTGAGCGAGCCGCGGCCCACCAGCCTGATGAAGCGGTCGCGCAGATCCTCCCGCCGGATCAGGCAAAACACGACCAGAATGAGGACCACTCCGCACGAGCCCAGAACGAATAGCAACGGCCCGAAGATGCCGCTGATGACCTCAAGCGGGCTCTGCGGCGAAGGAATCACGCGGACCGAAAGAGGTCGCTCATCGGCATTGGCCGGGACTCCGGCTGGACTGGTGGCCGGATCGCTTTCCACAACGCTCTGGGCACTCCCCCTGACTTTCCTGAGAGCATCGCCGAGATAATCATTGACGGAGTGCAGCTTTGTCTGAACGTTGTTCTGATATTCCGGCAGCTTGGGCGCCAGGTCCATCACCTGAACGGCCGCGATCCACACCCCTGCGCCAAGCAGCGTAAACGCGACAATGACGGTGATCAACACCGACGAGATTCGGCCGAATCCTAGTTTCTCCAACCAGTTGCAGACCGGCCCTAGCAAAAACGTCAGCACCAGAGCCAACATCAAGGGAATCAGCACGCCCTTCGCGAGATAGAGCACCGCAACCACCATCACAAGCGATGCCATTCCGACGATCCAGGAAGACTTGGCATCCCGATCGGTGGTCGTCATGGATTGATCCTCCCTACGCACCCGCAAATCGCCGAGTCCGTGCAGTCCGCCGCCCCGGAGTCACTCAGAACACCAAGACAACGAGGGCGACCGCAACAGAGAACCCAACGATTCCGCAGCTACTATAGCGCCACGCCGATGCCGCGGGCCTCCAATCGGTCCCACCTCATCACGATCACCGCTCGCGGCGATGTCTGACGCGACTACTTCGCCTTCACGCCCGTCCACACCGCGTCGTACTGCTTGATCGCGTCTCCCAGTTCGGTGATGTACTCCAGCTTGGCCATCGCCGCCTCCGGAGGATAAATCGCCGGGTTCGAAGCCGCTTCCGCAGGAAGCAGTTCCTTGGCCTTCGCGTTGGGAGTGGCGTACAGCGTCCACGAACTCAGCTTCGCCCCCACCTTGGCGTCCAGAATTGTGTTGATGAACGCGTACGCCCCGGCCTCGTTGCGGGCCCGCGCCGTCACCGTCATCGCGTCCACCCAGATGATCGATCCTTCCACCGGCACCCCGTACGCGAGCTTCGAGTCCTCCGCGACGGCCCGCAAGGCATCCCCCGAGTAGACCACAGCGCACGAGGCGATCCCCGCCGCGACCTTGTTCTTGCCCCCCACGCCTCCCTCGAATCCCAGGCACGCCTTGTGCTCTTTCGCGGCGAGAATCAACTTGCCCGCGGCGTCCAGTTGCGCTGCGTCGGTCGTGTTCACCGAGTAGCCACCCAGCTTGAGCGCTGCCCCCATCATGTCGCGCATCGAATCGATCAGCACGAACGAACCCGCGGGCGCCGGCCCCAGCACCAGGTTCCAGGAAAGCGGCGTCGAGCCGAGCTTGTCCTTGAAGTAGATGAGCCCCACCGTCCCCCACTGGTACGGCAGCGAGAACTCCCCTTTGGGATCGTACTGCGGAGTCTTGAATCGGGCCTCTACATTGACCGCGTTGGGGATGCGAGCCAGTTCCAGCGGTTTGATCAGGTGCAGGGAGCCGAGCGTGGGGATCGCATGATCGGAGGCGATGACCACGTCGTACAACTTGTCCCCTTCCTGATGCTGCATCTTGGCCAGCATCGTCTCGGTGTCTTCGTACACGTCGATGCGGACCTTCATGCCGGTCGCCCTCTCAAAGTCGCTCACAATGGTCGGATCGATGTACTCCGACCACATGTACACATTCAACTCCTTGACCGGCGCGGCCGAAGCGACATTGCCCCCGCCCTGCGCGGAAGGCGATTTGTCCTTGCACGCAGACAAGCACAGGCAAGCCGACACGCCCATCCATGCCGCCAGCGACCGCCCAAGTGAGGTGAAGTTCATGGGCCGATTGTTGCACGCCTGCTCAACCGCTGTGCGGCCAACACCAGCAGCACGGTCGCCGCCAGCAGCACCGCAGACAGCGCATGAAGCTCGGGGCTCAGCCCGCGACGCACCGACGCGTAGATGTGCACCGGCAGCGTGGTCGATGCCGGCGAGCTGGTCATGAAACTGATCACGAAATCATCCAGCGAAAGCGTGAACGCCAGCAGCGCCCCACCGAGAATCCCCGGCGCCAGCAACGGCAGCGTCACGCGCCACAGCAGCGACCACGCCGAGCTGTACAGATCAAACGCCGCTTCCTGGTACTTCGCTCCCACCGATGCCAGCCGCGCCCGGACCACCAGCGTCACGAAGGCTACCTGGAAACTCACGTGACCCAGAATCATCGAAAACATCCCCGGTTCGAACAACTCGCTGAATCGGCGGAGGAATCCCAGCGCGATCACCACCCCGATGGCGAAGAGCACATCGGGCATCACCACCGGAATCTGCAGCGCCGCGTCGGCGGCGGTGCGGAGTTTGGGGGCCCACGGGAACCGCTCAAGCGAAATCGCGAGCATGGTCCCCAGAACCGTCGAGATCGCGGTCGAAACCCCCGCCAGCCGGAGCGTGTTGCCGACAAACTCCCAGAGCCGTTCATCCCGGAACAAAAGCTGATACCACGCCAGCGTCGGGGCACCCAAGGAAAGGCCCGACCTCGTGCTGAAGAACGAGGCCACGACCACAGCCGACAGCGGCAGGTAAAGAACGACCGCCGACAGCACCGCGGCCGCGCCTGTACCGAACGTAGTTCGCGGGGTTCCCCCGCCCGATTCACCCTCACGCGATCGCCGCCGCGTCAGGAAGAGAACTCCGGGCACCGTGAGCACCAGCAGAATCAGGCTGAGCGCAGCGCCGTACGGCCAGTTGCGGCTCGTGCCGAACTGCTGCTGCACCAGATTGCCCACCATCCAATGCTTCGCGCCCCCAAGAAGGTCAGGAATCACGAACATCCCCAATGCAGGCACGAACGTAAGCACGAACGCCGCCGCGAGCCCCGGACCCGCCTGCGCCACCAACCCGTGCAGAAAGACCCGCGTTCGTGAGCCGTACAGATCCTTCGCCGCGTCCACGAGCGTCCAGTCGAGCCGCTCCACGCTCGAATAAATCGTCAGCACCGCGAACGGCAAGGACGCCGCGATCATGCCCAGGTACACCGCGAACACGGAGGGATACAGCGAAGTGCCCGGTTCGATCCAGCCGACGAACGCGGCGACCCGCGCCGCGATCGAAGTGGGCCCGAGCAGCAGCATCCACGCGTACGACCGCACCACGATGTTGGTGCACAGCGGAACGGCGATCATCGCGAGCAGGGTGCCGCGCCATCGCGCGGGGCGGGAGGCAATCCACAACGCCGTGAGAAACGCCAGCGCGATCGCGGCGAAGCTTGTCACCGCGGCAGCGAGCAGTGTCCGGCCGAGGATTCTCAGATTATCCCACGCGAATCCGGCTTCCGTCACGCCCAACGCCCGCCGCAGGTGCTCGGAGGTCAGCGTGGCCTCGACCTGCCCCTGCGGGCTGCGCGTCAGCAGGCACAGCACCGCCAGCGCCATCCCGGGCAGCACCACGAGAACCGCCAGCCAGATCAAGGCCGGGGCGCACAACACAGCCGCGCCGGCAAGGAGCTTCGGCCGTGTCGTGATCCGGCCTTGCCAGACCACGGGCTCAGCCATGCAGCACCCGAGCCCGGTTATTGACGAACTCGATGCGCACGCGGTCGCCGATCAATGGCGCTTCCGCCGGCGAGAGCCGGGCACGCAGAGACATGGGTCCAACGAACACCTCGGCGCAATCGCCTCGAAAGATGACGTCCTCAACGATCCCCAGCGAGGAGTTGTCGTCCAGAACCCGCGAATCGCACCGGTGCAGCCGCACATCCTCCGGCCGCACCGACACGTGCGTGGCGGTGCCATCCACCTCGCCGACGTCTATGACCCCCGCCACGGTCCGCAGCATGTTCCCTTCGCGGCCTGTGACCGCCAGCACGTTTGCAGCGCCCACAAAGTCCGCGACGAAGCGCGACCGCGGCCGGTCGTACACCTCCCGAGGCGGCCCTTCCTGCTCGATCCGGCCCCCGTTCATCACAATGACCCGGTCCGAGACGCTCATCGCCTCGTCCTGATCGTGCGTCACGAGCACAAAGGTCGCCCCCAGCCGCCTGTGCAGGGCCCGAAGTTCCGACTGCAGCTTCGTCCGCAGCTTCGCATCCAGGGCCGACATCGGTTCATCCAACAGCAGCACCGCGGGCTCGTTCACCACCGCACGAGCGAGCGCCGCTCGCTGCTTCTGACCGCCCGAGAGCGTCTCGGGACGCCGTTCGGCGAGTGTCGAAATCTGCACGAGTTCGAGCGCAGCGTCAACGCGCCGACGCACCTCGGCCCCGTCAACGCCCCGGGAGCGCAGCCCGAATGCCACGTTCTCTCGCACCGACAGATGCGGGAACAGCGCATAACTCTGGAACACGGTGTTGACCTGCCGTTGGGCCGCCGGCGTGCGGGTGATGTCCCGCCCGCCCAGCACCACCCGCCCGGCATCCGGCAGTTCAAGACCGGCAATGATGCGCAGCAACGTCGTCTTCCCGCAACCCGATGGGCCCAGCAACGTAACGAACTGACCGCAGTCAATGTCTAAATCAACCCCATCGAGTACGGTGGACTCGCCGAACTTCTTTCGGATGCCGTGCAGTTCGAGAGAGGGACCCGGTGCGCTCTGATCAGTTGGAGTAGACACCATCGGCGAGGAGTTTAGCCGGAGGTCTCACAGAGGCGCAACCACGCGGCCCGGGCTTCGAACGCGTCCGCGACACAGGACCGAAATACAACGGCCCGGAACACGCCGTTCCGGGCCGAAAGAAAACACATGATTGTCAGCCGTATTGCCGACCGAGTCGGCCACCGATGCGCAAAGCCCGTTCAGCCCGCGATCGCGGTGACCTTCACCTTGGTGTAACGCTGACGGTGGCCGGTCTTCTTCTGCCAAGTCTTCTTGGCCTGGAACTTCTGGATGTAGAGCTTCTCACCCTTCACCACGCTCTCGACGATCTCGCCGTCGACCGAGGCGCCGGAAACATACGGCTGACCGATCTTGGCGCTGCCGCCGACATCGCCAACCACAAGTACCTTGTCGAACTTCACAGCCTTGCCCACTTCGGCGAGGCCGCCGTCGATCAGATCGACGAGAATGATCTCGCCCTTGACGACCTTACGCTGGCTTCCGGAATCTTCGATGATGGCGTACATGACGAGAATCTCCTGCGATCAAAAACGGGCCTAGATGATAGCGAGACGCACCCGCGGAAGCAAGAATCGGGAAGCAGGCTTGGACAAACTACTGCCACCGCGGCTCATTTCGACCGCTCCAAACGCCGCAAAACCGTCCATATTCCGAACAAAGAGTTCCAATGGTCTTATGCGTCAAGGGTTGAGCGGCGGCTTGTCGTATACAGACGCCGCCGGAACTTCACGGGGCCCCTTCTCGTCACACACCGCGAACTTCCCTCCCGGGAACAAAGTTGCGGCCCCGAAGGCGCCATCCCTATTGAGCGCGTAGAACTTCAGGTCAAAGTTCACCCGTCCGTCCGGACCCCGCAGTCGCTTCTCTTTGGTATGGTCCACTACACGCTGCGCCGATTCCAGGCACGCCTGTGTGGGAGTCATGCCCCGCGCCATGAACTCAACGATCATGCGGGCCGAGAGGTTCTGGAGGTTTGCCTCGCCGCGGCCCGTGCTTCCCCCCGCCCCCACTTCGTTGTCGCAGTAGTTGCCCGCTCCGATGATCGGTGAGTCCCCCACCCGCCCGGGTATCTTCCACGAAAGCCCGCTGGTGCTCGTGCAACTCGCGATGTTGTTGGATGTGTCCAGTATCGAGCAATGCACGGTGCCCGTCAGGTGCTGCACGGGCGCCTTTCGGAAATCGTCAAGAGCAGCGTGCCGGGGCTCCTCCCACACCTTGCCGCTGGGCGCATCACGCTCGTCATCGTTGAGACGATCGTCATCCTTGCTCATGTTCTCCCGCCACTTCTGCCACTCCAGCCTCGCCCGTTCGGTGAGCAGGTTCTCCTCGGTGAAACCCATCTGCTTGGCGAACTTGAGCGCCCCTTCAGCGACGAGCAGGCAATGATCGGTGCGCCGAAGCACCAGCAAAGCCACCATCGCCGGGTTTTTGATGTTCCGGATCCCCGCGACGCTGCCGCACTTGTGGGTGGGCCCGTGCATCACTGACGCATCGAGTTCAACAACGCCGTCCTCGTTCGGCAATCCGCCGTATCCCACCGAAGTGTCCTCCGGATCATCCTCGATGATCCGCACTCCCTGCACGATGCAGTCCGCCGGGTCGTACCCCTGCTTCATCAGTTCCATCGCTCGCGCAGTCGCCCGCAAGCCGTTGAGCGAAGCGACGCACACAGGGCCCTTGTGCGCATCGCCCTCATGCTTGACGCCCGCGAACCGCGGTGCAGCGCCCGTGGGCTGAGCCCGAGCAACGCCCGCCAACAACGCCGCGGCGGGAACTCCGGCCAGAAACGATCGGCGAGGGATTGATTGCATGTCCCTTGTATATCAACCCAGACGCCCGATGTCGAGCCGTCCAATCCGATTTCGCCGGTTGAATCACGGTCGTTGGTCCGCGCGAGGCGTCGACCGATCAACCGAAATATCGCTCCCGGCGCCCGGATGCGGGTCGGCGTCAGGTTCCACGTGGATGAGCACATCACGCACCGTCGGAAGCGCAGCCTTGACCGCATCCTTCACGGCGTGCGCCACCCCATGCGCCGCCCGCACCGACATCGCCGGATCAACCCACACGTGCATGTCGATCCACTCGCCCATGCCGCTCTTGCGGGCCCTTGATTTCTCCACGCGCCTAACTCCCGCAACCCCCGCCGCCACCCTCGCCGCTTCCATGCTCACGGCAGGGGCCTGCGCGTCGAGCAACTCGCGCAGCGATGGCTTCGCGATCGACCACGCGTTCCAGATGATGATCGCAGCGGCAACCAGAGCCGCCCAATCGTCCGCCGGTTCCCACCCCGGGCCGCCGATCAGCGCCACACCAATCCCGATCCCCGCGGCGACAGACGTGATCGCGTCGGCGCGGTGGTGCACCGCGTCCGCCGCGACCGCATTGCTCCCCGTGCGCTTCGCCGCTCGCCGCACAACCCGGAACAGCACTTCCTTCACCACGATCACGCCCAACAGCACGCCCAGCGTGAACGGCGCGGGCGCATGGTGCGGCGTGATGATCTCATTGACGGCCTTGACGGCGATGCCGATCCCGGCCGACGCGATGATACAGGCCACCGCCAAACCCGCGAGCGGTTCGGCCTTCCCATACCCATACGGATGCCGCTCAGAAGGAGGAAGCGCCGCCACCCGAAGTCCGCCCCAGATCACGGCCGATCCGATGATGTCCGCCAACGACTCGACGGCGTCCGCGACCAGGGCGTACGCGTGTCCTACCAACCCCGCCACGAGTTTCACGATCGCGAGGAGTACATTGGCCAGCATCCCGATGATGGCCAGCCGCGCCGCACCATTGCGATTCGAAGCCTCGCCAGTCCGCACAGAAACAGATGCGTTCGGTTCACTCACTCGCCGCAAGCGTATTCAACCGCAAGATGTCAGCGGATCCCCAAAGCCGAGTTCGAATGCCCGACGCGTGAGCGAATCTCTCATTTGTGCGAACTGCCATCAGAACCTGTCGGCACGGCGGGTCATCTCGCGTTTGACCTGGTAGGTCACATTCCTTGATCCGCGGATTTCAATCGCAGGTCCTCGGCACCAAACGGGCTCTCACTTCCGATTTCGGCACCGCCTCATAAGACACTCTCGGCACGCGGAAGATCATAACTGTCCTCGGTGTGAGAAGCCAAACTGCCCTTCCAAGCCCCAGAGAGTCTCTCAGAGTCCCGGTAATCGGAAGTCGACAGGGCCGACCAAACGGGATTCGAGCCTTCTTGTAGCACCTGTTCAGAAATTTGAGACAAGACCCTTGACATACGTACCCGCCTACCGCTAAACTGAAACTGTTTCAGATACGTATCAGAGAAATTACTGGCTCGCTCGGGAATCAACCCATGGCCTCAGTACGACGAATCGCCAAAGAAGCCGGAGTTTCGGTCGCGACCGTGTCGCGGGTGCTCAACAACCACCCTCACGTCGACGGTGACACGCGAAAGAAAGTGCTCGCCGCCGCCGAATCGCAGAACTACGTTCGCCTCAGTCAGCGTTCTCAGGCAGTTCTCGGACTCGTGTATCCTGGCGAGGTCGTCAGCGCCGAATACGGCGGGTTCGACATGGCCGTCCTCTCGGGCATCCTCGAAGGCATCAACGAGCAGCGCTTTGACGTGAAAATCGTTTCAATCATGCGAGACAAGGCCTCCGACGAGACCTATTCGCAGTTCTTCGCCCGCAAGGGTCTCCGCGGGGTGCTCCTCCGTACGTTCGAGCACACGCGCAAAGTCTGCACCGCCATCGCTTCCGAGGGTTTCCCCGTCGTCGTCATCGCCGATCGCTTCGCCGAGCCGGAAGTGAACTTCGCCTGGACCGATTCCAAGCCCGAGTGCATCCGCGCCGTCAAGCACTTGATCGATCTGGGACACCGTCGAATCGCCCTCATGGTCCACTCCGTCGCGGATACAGACCACAACGACCGCCGCGATGCATATCTGCAAGCCCACCGTGAGGCCGGGCTCACCGTCGACCCATCCCTCATGATCCAGAATCAGGCCAGCGCCGAGAACGGCGCCAACTCGTTGACCCGCCTGATGGGCATGCCCGACCCCCCGACCGCTGTCTTCATCACCGACCCGCTCGCCACCCTGGGCGTGCTGCGTCGCTGCCTCGAGATGGGTATCCGAGTTCCCAAGGAACTCTCCATCGTCGGCTTCGACGACAGCGACGTCCGACTGCACACTTTCCCCGCCTGCACCGCCGTTGTTCAGGACGCCCGCTTGTTGGGCATGGAAGCCGCCCGCTGGCTCACCCGAACCGCCTCCGGCAAGGACAACGCCGCGACGCCGCTGCGAAAGGTCATGCAGGCCCGCCTGGAAATCCACGAAACGACCGCGCCGCCGCCCCCCCGCCCGATCCGCGTTCTGCCCGACGGCACTCGCGTGCTGAAGGAACGTCAGGGATCCGCCATCGTCTAAGACAAGAGGTACTCATGCACACCCATACACACCTCAACCGCGGCGCACTCCACGCTCTCACCCAAACGTCCACGCCCGTGAACCAAGTCGAGAATCAACCCATGGATCGATGCAATAACGCACTCCAGCGTCGTGCCGCGTTCACGCTGATCGAACTTCTGGTCGTCATCGCCGTGATCGCCGTTCTGGTCGGCCTGTTGCTGCCCGCGCTCGGTCGAGCCCGTGAGACGGGCCGGCAGACCAGTTGCATGTCCAATATCAAGCAGTTCGCCGTCGGCGCGAACCTCTACGGCAACGATTTCAAGGACTATCTCTGGCCCGACAAGGTCCGCGGCTCCAACGGGCTGCCGATCCGCAGCGCCCAAGGGAATGAAATCACCGCCTGGGCCCGCGCCCAGGACACCAACGACGCCACCCGCATCGTGCCGGGTCTCGTGTACAAGTATCTCGATAACGTCGAAGCGTGCGGCTCGTGTCCGACGAACAAGCGCCGTTCCGCGACCGGCGCGAGCCAAGCCCAGTTCGGATACGAGGTTGAACTCGACTTCGATTACACATTCATCCAGGCGATGCAGGGCACCCGCCTGGGCACCACGACACCGACCGGTTACCTCAAGCAGCCCGACGGCCGCACCATGCCCGCGTTCCTCCCCACCGCGCGCATCGACGAACTCCAGACCCTGCCCAGCATCCCGCTGTTCGTGGAAGAAAGCACGAAGTTCTTCAACACCAGCTTCCCCGACGGTCTGTGGGCGTATACCGACCAGATCACCCACCGCCACAACAAAGCCGGCACGATGTCCTTCCTGGATACCAGCGCCCGCATGTTCAATGCCCCCGAGGGCGGCTCGCCGGATGTTGCCGACGCGGGCGACATGGACACTCAGGACTTCTTCGCACTCGGCCGCGACAACTCAGGGGCGCCGGCGTGGCTGCCCATTGAAGTGCCGAGCAACCCCGGCCGCGGCAGGCCCTTCGGCTGGATCAACAACCCCACGTATCTGGGCGCCAACCCGCAGTAATCACATGTCTTGTCGATCCCGGTCAGCGTGACCGGCGCATCTGTTCACTCGTTCCGTATCTTGTCCCGACCTTCGGAGGATCGTCGTCATGAAGAGAGTCATTAATAGCATCCTGGCCGCCTCGTGCGGTATCGGTTTCCTGTGCGGCGCCGCCTCGGCGCAGAACGTACTCCACAACCCCGGCTTTGAGGACATCTGCACCCCCGCCGCCGACTGGCAGACCTACGGCAACGTGCAGGTGGGCACATTCTTCAACGTGAGCGGCTCTCGCTCGCTCAAGATGTTCGGCCCCTTCTGCTGCCCGCTGGGCTACAGCGGTTTCTACCAGGATGTCCCCACGGTGCCGGGCGATCAATGGGATGCCAGCACTTTCGTGACGAACCCCACCTGGGACGCTCTTTCCTGGAACGAATCCACGCAGGCCGGCACGCGTGTCTTCATTGAACTCCAGTTCCTCGATTCCGGTCACAACATCATCCACCCGTACGGCCAATACAAGTCTCCCGTGCTTGACCACAACACCGACGGCATCCCGATCCCCCTGGCGATCCCCACCTCCACCACCCCCCCGGGCGCGGCGTTCGTTCGGTTCGCCGTCACCGCAGAGCAGGGCAACTGGGTCGGTGGCGCAGCGTGGTTCGATGACGTTTCCCTCTCCCACCCGGGCGGCGCCAACCTGCTGCTGAACCCCTCATTCGAGAACCAGCCCGCAGGCTGCATCGGCAGCAGCTTTGCCTACTGGGGCAACTGGGGCAACGGCCAGGCCAACCGCGACGAGTCCCCGCGCAACGGCGCGTACGCAGCCAAGCTCTTCGGCGGCTACTACGCCCCGGTTGCCAGCAGCGGCTGGTACCAGGATGTGGCCGCGACCCCCGGCTCGCAGTGGCAGGCCAGCGGCTGGGCCACCACCCGCGGCAATGACACCATCGCCGACGGCAATGATGTCTTCATGAGCTTCGAGTTCCGTGACGCCAATGACCTCAACATCAGCGAGTGGGAACCCAACTTCGCCCCGTACCGCTCTTCCGCCGTCCCCACCGGCGCCGCCAACGACCTGACCTACCACTTCTACCAGACCGGCATCGCGACCGCCCCCGAGGGCACCGCGAAAGTCCGCTGCCTCATCTACCAGCTCCAGAACAACTACGCCGGCGGCTCAACTTGGTGGGACGACATCGAGTTGATCCAGATCGGCGGCGTCCCCTGCGTCGCTGACTACAACCAGGACGGCGGCGTTGATGGCGGTGACGTGCAGGCCTTCTTCGTCGATTGGGAGCAGGGCCTCACCGCGGCCGACGCCAACGGCGACGGCGGCATCGACGGCGGCGACGTCGAGACGTTCTTCATGCAGTGGGAAGCCGGTTCCTGCTAACAGCTTCGCTCGCCGAAAGTCCGACGGCGGAAAATCGATCCCTTTGATGCGGACCCGGACACCGCACAACACGCACGCCCGCCCCCGGTCCCGACAGGGCCCGGGGGTCGGGCCTGCGGTGTCGAGGAAGGCACCCGCTCAGACCGCAACGAGCTGCCGCCGATTGAATCCCCCTACGGTCGCCATGACGCGCCCAAAGGTACCCGAATGAACCACTCTCCCAACACCAGCAGCAGCGTTCGACAGGTTCTGGCGAGCCTTGCGTGCCTGACCGCCTTCGCTGCCACCGGCCAATCGTCCGCGCAGTGCCCCGACAACCTGTGGGTGCTCAGCTGGTCCGACGAGTTCGATGGCAACAGCGTCGATTGGTCCCGCTGGCGCTCCGAGGTCGGTCGCTGGCCGTACAACGCCGAACTCGAGTCGTACGAACCGCAGGCATGCACAGTCGCCAACGGCCAACTCACGATCACCAGCACATACAACACCCGCTATAACCCGCCGTACGCCTCAGGCCGTATCAGCACGATCAACAGCTTCCTTCAGCAGTACGGCCGGTTCGAGATGCGTGCCAAGCTCCCGGCCACCAAGGGAATCTGGCCGGCCTTCTGGCTGCTGCCTGCCGACCGTTGGCCCCCCGAGATCGACATCATGGAGATGCTCGGTCACGACCCCACTCACATCTATTTTTCCAACCACTGGGGCACCTACCCAGCGGTGGCCCACCAAACAACAGACTACATCGGCCCCGATTTTTCCGCCGGTTTCCACACGATCGCCGCCGAGTGGTTCCCCGACCGCATCGACTTTTTCGTCGACGGCGTACGCCGCACCACCCACCGCAACTCGGGTCTGCCGAACGAACCGATGTACGTCATCTTGAACACGGCCGTGGGAGGGCAGTGGCCCGGCAACCCCGATGCGACGACGGTCTTTCCCCAAAGGTTCATCGTTGATTACGTCCGCGTCTACCGCCAGTTGGAACCCACCCAGGCCGCCTCCAACACCAGTTTCGAGGACGCTCCGCTCCTGGCCGGATGGGGCAAGTTCGGAAACGCCTTCGCCGAACCCCGCGGAGCCCGCAGCGGCGCCAACGCCGGCAAGCTGTACGGCAACTTTACCGGGGGAGCGAACTCCTCCGGCGTCTACCAGGACCGCCCCGCCGCCGAAGGTGAACTGTGGGCCGCGAACGCCTGGTTCATGAATCGCTCCGACGATCGAATGCAAGCCGGAAACTCCGTCGCGATGACGATCGAGTGGCGAACCGCGAGCGACCAGTTGATCCGGGCCGACTCCACAACCGTCTTGAACGCGTCCAGCCCCCTTGATGTCTGGATGCGGCCGGTCATCTCGGGCCGGGCTCCCGCGAACACCGCGCGGGCCCGGCTGCTCATCCGATTCACACAGCCCGCCACGGCCGCCGGCGCCGCGTTCTTTGATGACGTGGTATTCGGCCCCGTCGACTGCCCTCGCTGCGCCGCCGATTACAACCGCGACGGAGGTGTCGACGGCGCGGACATCGAAACGTTCTACACGGATTGGGTTTCCGGTTCCGCCGACGCCGACCTCAACGCCGACGGCGGCGTCGACGGCGGCGATGTTGCCGAGTTCTTTGTTTCCTGGGAGCGGGGCGCGTGCTGATCGCACGGCCCACCGACTCGGAGGATTGATGTTTCCTACCGGATTTCTTTGGGGTTCAGCGTCATCTTCGTACCAGGTAGAGGGCGCCGCCGCCGAGGGCGGCCGCGGCCCCAGCGTTTGGGACGCCTTCTGCCGCACCCCGGGCGCCGTCTACCAGGGCCACACCGGCGACCGCGCCTGCGAGCACTACGCGCGGTACAAGCAGGACGTGGCGATGATGAAGGAGATGGGGCTCGCCGCGTACCGTTTCTCTGTTGCCTGGCCCCGCGTGCTGCCCATGGGAGTCGGCGCAGTCAATGAAACCGGACTTGGTTTCTACGACCGTCTCGTCGATGAACTTCTCGCCGCCGGTATCCAGCCCTGGGTCACCCTGTTCCACTGGGACTTCCCGCAGGAACTCTACCTCGCAGGCGGCTGGCTCAACCGCGATAGTCAGCATTGGTTCGCCGATTACACGAAGGTCGTTGTGGACCGCCTCTCCGATCGCGTCCAGCACTGGATTTCCATCAATGAACCCCAGGTCTACATCGGCCTGGGTCACCTGGACGTCAAGCACGCCCCGGGTGTGAAGCTCCCCTTCGACCAGGGCCTCCTCGCCGGCCACCACACGATGCTCGCCCACGGTCGCTCCGCACAGGTGATCCGCGCGGTCGCCAAGAAGCCGCCCCAGGTAGGTTGGGCTCCGGTCGGCAAAGTCGACTATCCCGCGACAGATTCCCCCGCGGATATCGACGCCGCGCGGGCCTCCACCATGGCCGCCACGGATAAAAGCGTCTGGAGCAACACTTGGTTCGGCGACGCCGCTATCTTCGGCCGCTATCCCGAGGATGCGCTGAAAGTCTTCGGCGCTGACGCCCCCAAGGCGCACCCCGGCGACATGGAGACCATCGCCCAGAAGCTCGACTTCTACGGTGTCAACATCTATAGCGGCAACCGCGTCAAGGCCGGCGAGAACGGCAAGGCCGTCCCCATGCCCCTTGGCGCAGGCCACGCCCGCAACGCGCTGGACTGGGCCGTCGCTCCCGAAGCCCTCCGCTGGGGCCCCACGTTCCTGCACGAACGCTACAAGCTCCCGGTCATCATCACCGAGAACGGCATGACCAACCTCGACTGGGTGCACATGGACGGCGCCGTGCACGATCCCCAACGCATCGACTACACCCGCCGCTACCTGGTCCAACTCCGGCGCGCCATCCAGGACGGCGCTGACATCCGCGGATACTTCCACTGGTCCATCATGGACAACTTCGAGTGGGCCGAAGGGTACAAGGATCGCTTTGGACTTGTTCACGTGGATTTCGAAACCCAGAAGCGCACGCTCAAGGATTCGGCCCACTGGTACGCCGAAGTGATCGCCAGCAACGGCAAGACCCTGGAGGATGCCCACGCAGGGCTCGACCGCTCAATCTACGTGTACGAAGGGTCCGCACCGGTCCCCGAGGTCCGGCTTCCACGCAGAGCCGTCGAAAAGGCCGCCGCTTTTCCTTCTTGACAACGGAAACCTAGGCGTCGCGTTCCGAACCCCGATCTCCATTAGACGCCGCGAGAACCGCGGCGTCTAACTCGCTTCCGTTGCGCACGAACCGCATCGCGAGTTTGGGCCGGTACACCGGGCACGGCCAATCCGAGATACTCCGGAGTTTCGTCCAGTCCTTTTCAGTCACCAGCAGGGCCTGGGCTCCACAATCCGCGAGCATCGCCTTGAGCTTCTCTACCGTCGCCGGTGCGAAGCGGTCATGATCGCGCAGCACCAGTTCCGCGGCGAGTCTGCCCCCCACTTCCTCCCGGCATCGCGCCATGAACGGCCCGGGGTTGCCGATCGCGCAGCACGCCGCCACCCGCATTCCCCGCAGAGCGCCCAGCACGGGCGCCCCGGCTCCGGCAAAGCCCGCCCACACATGATCGCAGGCCGCGAGCAAAGTGCTGTCGCCCGCGACCGCCTGTGCCATCTTCATCTGCGCCGCGAGCAACTCCCCGGTGACGGCCCCCGCGTGTGTCCAAACGATGGCGTCCGCACGCGCCAGGCTCGCCGTCGGCTCGCGTAGCCACCCCGCCGGCAGCAGGCGATCTTCCCACGGCGACCGGGTCGCATCGATGAGCACAATGTCAAAATCTCGCGCTATCCGCCGATGCTGGAAGCCGTCATCCAGAACGATGCAATCCACTCGCTCGCCCCGCTCGGTCGCAAAGAGATCGATCAATCCCTCCGCCCGATCCGGCCGCGCCACGACCGGCACGCCGGGCAGCTCTCGGTTGTACACGCCCGCCTCATCGGATTCACCGTGAGCGGCTCCGTAGCCTCGCATCGCGATGCACGGAGTATGCCCCGCCGCTGCGAGCGTTGCCACGATGTGCGACACCATCGGCGTCTTGCCCGTACCGCCCACCGACAGATTCCCCACGCTGATCACGGGCCGGTCGAACCGGATCACCCCCCGCCCCGTGTCAAACCGTCGATTGCGGCGCCTGATGACCTCGCCGTAACACGCGGAGGCCACCCGCCCCAACAACCCAGGCAGCGGTCCACGCGACGGCGTTCCGTTCGGGCACTGCTGGTCGGGCCCGCAGAGCGCGGTCATGGTGATGCCGCCCCGTCGCCGTGCTCACCATCGTTCGGCGGCCGCTGCCTGTCGGCCATCCGCGGCAGGCGTCCCAGGATCTCGCCGGCCATCTCCCGGTGTTCCTTGGCGCCTAGTCGCCAGTTGTTGAAAATGTCCAGCATCGCCATGAAGATCACGATGATCACCATCCCGGTGACCAGCACCCACGCGAACGTGAACGGCCGAGTCTGCGCGGGAGAGACGAAACCCAGGGCGTACGCAGTGACCGGCGTCGTCGCGAGCATGAGCGCGCCGTTCGCAAGGCGGATGCGCCGCCGGCTCGCGGGCATGGGATGCCGGATGAGCCCCCTCATGTGAATCAGCAGCAGCAGGAATGTCAGCCCCGCCAGCACGATCACCAGATTTCGGGGCGCAAACGGCGTATTGCTGATCGCCAGCGTCGTCGACGCATCAGCAGTCTCAACCACCGCCGCGAACGAGGCAATCGCAATAACGCAGGCGCCGCGCATTCGCTGCCTGGTCCGGGCCATGGGACGATTCGTTGAACTCACCAGCAAAGCGGCTCCTGCGACCGCCCGGTCACTCCGGACAGGTCACAGCATGGTACTCAGCCGACGCATCAGAGCCCGCATCGGCAGCCCCATGATCGTGGTTGGATCACCGGTGAACTCGATCGGCCACCCCGCGTCGATCCGCTCACGAAGGTTGTAGGCCCCGGCCTTGCCTTCCCAGGCCTTGGAAGCGACATACCCGGCGATCTGCTCCTCCGTCAGCATCCCCACCCGAACCGTCGCCCACTCAGAGAACATGCTCCGCTTCTCCACCCCATCCGCGCGGCTGATGATCGCAACACCAGTCACGACCTCGTGCCCGCGTCCCATGAACCCACGGATCATGCCCTCGGCCTCCGCCGCGTGGCGCGGAGTTCCGATGAGCCGGCCGTCCATCACGCACGCAGTGTCAGCGCCGATCACCACCGGCGCGTCGCTCTCGCGGCTCTTCGCCCACGCCTTCAGGTACGCCAGCGACGCCACCCACTGTTCCGGCCCGACTTCGCCGGGTTCCAGCACGGCATCATCAAAGCCCGGATGCTCGGCGAAGTGCGCGACACCCGCTTCGCTCAACAGCTCGCGCCGACGGGGCGAACGGCTGGCGAGCAGCACACGCCGATCCGCGGCGATGTTGGTCGAAGTCGAACTTTCCACACCTGGCTCACAAGTTGCTACGAGACACATGATCGCTCCCCCTGCGCCGGACCGCGGCTCCACATCCCCGATCCGCGCAGCCTTTATCGAGTTTTCCTCGCCCGCATCCTCACAAAGAAAGACGGATTCCCGGCCGAGCGGTGCGACAAACTTCACCGCTCCAGCGACAGGCCATCGCCTGCGGAAACTCGTTCCAAAGGCCCAACGCGGCTCGCCTCGGCGTGTTGCATTCATGGTCCGCTCCATCACTACCCTTGGGGTGCATGAAAGCCCATTTGGTCCAACTGGATATCGCGTGGGAAGACGCTCAGGCGAACTTCGAGGCGGTCCGGCGGCTGCTGGACAGGGCCCCGATCTCAAAAGGCGACTTCGTACTACTCCCTGAGATGTTCGATACCGGGTTTTCCTTCAACACCAGCAAAACAGTGGATGTATCCGGGCGCACAATCTCGTTCCTGCGCCATCTGGCCTCCGACGTGGGCTGCGTGGTCCAGGGCGGCCGAACCATCGCCGCCCAAGGGAGCCACGCTGCTCGCAACGTGATGTCGGTTGTGTCTCCCGAGGGGGCGCTGCTGTGCGAGTACACAAAGGTCCACCCCTTCCAGCGAGAGGCAGAACGGTTCGAAGCCGGCGGCCTCGTCGAGACGTTCCGCCTTCCGATCGGCGCGACGCAACCGCTCACCATCTCGCCGGCTATCTGCTATGACTTGCGATTCCCGGAGTTGTTCCGATTCGCAATGCTCAAAGGCGCGGAAGCATTCTCGCTTGGGGCATGCTGGCCGGTCGCCCGTGCGCACCATTGGCGAGCCCTGCTCATCGCACGCGCGATCGAAAACCAGGCCATGGTGATCGGCGTGAACCGCTGCGGCAGGGATCCCATGCTGCAATACGGGGGCGGCTCGATCGCCGTAGGACCCAAGGGTGACGTTCTGGGCGAACTGAACGACTCGCCGGGCGTGCTCTCAATCGATATCGACGCGGAGGGAATTCGCCAGTGGCGTTCGGCGTTCAGCGCGATCAAGGACGCACGGCTACTCGCCCCACTCTTGGCGGGCATCGCGGGCTGAACATGGCGGCGATCACTTGGCGGGAGCCGCGGGAGCCGGTGCCGCCTTATCCATCCCCGGACCCATCCGCCGATTCGGAGCGCCCACCTTGGCGGGCTCATCCGTCGGAGGAGCGGATTCGGCCGGGGTCGCAGTCACCGCCGGACCGGAGAAATAGGACAAGTAGATCACCACCCCGGCCACCACGATCAGTGCGACGGCGACGATCAGCTTGATCTTCTGGGCATTGTCGTTTGAAGACGCCATAGGAGATAATCGTCAACCACCGTCGAAGAGCTTCAAGAATGCGGCTGAGAGGACTTGAACCTCCACGGGTGTGACCCCACTAGAACCTGAATCTAGCGCGTCTGCCAATTCCGCCACAGCCGCAACGTTTGGCACAAGAGTATAGCGCGGAGTTGGTGGATTGCCAAATCCGAGATCGATCCAGACGGACCGTCGCGCCTCAGTGCATGCTCAGGGGCGTACTCTGCAAGCGCCCCACCCTCACCGACTCCGCGCCATGATCGACCCGCGACGCCCCGATTTCTCCGCCGCTCCCTCCACCGCGATGCCGCGTGGTATGTCCTATCCGCAGGCGTCGACTGTCCCGATGATCGCGGTGTTCTCCCACGCAGATACCGTCGCCTCGCTTCCGAATCAGTCCCTTCCCAGGTGGATTCGCCGAAATTCTCCTGAGCAGGGCTCGGAGCCATTTGTCCTGTCACTGGCCGCAAATACGGTGCTGGAACCCACGGCGCTCGAACAACTTGCTTGGTATTTGTTCACCCACGAAGATGCCGACGCTGTAAGCGCCTTCCATGTTCGGATCGGACGGGCGCCCCTGCTCAGCACCGATCCCCAGGACGTGGGGCCCGCCATCTTGGTGCGGAGAGAGTCACTTCCGCACCTTCCATTCGACGCTCTCGCCAAGCCAGCGGCCTTGGCGCGGGCCTTGGCAGATCGCGGAGCTCTCCGTGGCGTGATTCCTGAGTTCCTCGCGTGGCATGACGGACCGCCGGCGTCCGCAACCACTGTGAGCCCGACCCCCCGTTCCGATTCCTCTCCCTTCGAAGCCGTCCCCCAGCCACCGTTCTGGCACGAAGCGCCCGCACCCACCGCCCCCAACCGTCGCGCGTTGCTGATCGTCCCCTGGTTCACCATGGGCGGCGCCGACAAGTTCAACCTCCGCCTGATCCAGCAACTCACATCCAGGGGATGGGAGATCACCCTCGCCGCGACCAACAGGGGAGACCAATCCTGGCTCGCTGATTTTGCCGCGATCACTCCGGATGTTTTCGTGCTCCCCCACTTCGTGCGGCCCAACGCCGCGCCCCTCTTCCTGCGTCACCTCATCCAAACACGCCGCCCGCAGGTTGTGATGGTCTCCAACAGCGAGCTGGGGTACCTCATGCTGCCCTACCTGCGACACCATTGCCCCGATCCGGCGTACGTCGACTATTCACATATGGAGGAACCACGCTGGAAGAACGGCGGCTGGTCCCGCTACGGCGCGGCGTGGCAAGACCAACTCGAACTCAACATCGTCACATCCAACCACCTGCGCAACTGGATGATCTCGCGCGGAGCCGAGCCTGATCGCGTCGAGGTCTGCACCATCAACGAAGACCCTGGTCTCTGGCAAGCCCCCGCCGGAGCGAGAGACTCCCTGCGCAAGCGCCTGGAGATTCCACAGTCGTCTTCCGTCATCTTGTACGCTGCGAGAATCTGCGAACAGAAGCAACCCCACGTCTTCGCCCACACGCTCCAACTGCTCGCCTCGCGAGGCGTGGACTTCCACGCCATCATCGCCGGCGACGGCCCGGACCGGCATGCCTTGGAAGCCGATCTGCGCGCCCGCGGCGTTTCAAACCGCGCCCACTTCCTCCTCGCCGTTCCCGCGGCCGACATGCCCGCCGTGTACGCCGCGAGCGACTTGCTCTTCCTGCCCTCAGACCGCGAAGGCATCGCTCTGGTCATGTTCGAGGCCATGGCCGCGGGGCTGCCGGTCGTCGGGGCAGCGGTGGGCGGTCAGCCCGAACTCGTCACGCCCGACTGCGGCGTCCTGATCCCCAAATCCAATCCCACGACCGAAGCCGCCGCCTACGCGGATGTCATCGCCGCCCTGCTCGCCAGCCCCGCGAAACGCGCCGCCATGGGAGCGGCCGGTCGCCAACGAATCTCAGAACATTTTTCCCTCGACGTCATGGGCAACCGCATGGTCGCGTTGTTTGAGCGAGCCCTGACCCTTGCCAAGCAGCAGCCCCGCCCTGCTGTCAGCGCTCGCACGGCCCAGGAACTGGCCACGCTCGCCGTGGAGTACCTGCGTGTTGATCAGTCCGCGCCACCCCCGGCCCTCGCCGTCCCCTTGCGATACCGACTGGCGGATTCTCTCAACCTCGCCCTGAAGCGATTCGGCCTCTCCGGCCCGATCAAGCGTGCCGTGCTCAAAGTCGCCCGCAACAAGCATTAGCCCCCGCGCTGTTACGGATTCTCTTCGAAGCGCTTGGCCGCTCGCCGCTTCGCCGCCAACAACCCCTCCTCCTTGTCCGATCTCTTCGCCTCTTCCGGCGCACGTTCCGGTGCGCTGACAATGGGCGGGGCGCTCCCCGCCAGTTTCTGCGCTCTGCGACGGTCCCTGGCGGCTTCCGCGAGCCGCGCCGCCTCTTCAGCCCCTAGAGCCAGGGAAGGCTCCGCGACGGGGACCGCTTCCACGCGCGTCTTGAGCCCCGAGAGAGTCCTGGCCGGCGCCGCGACCGCCTGAACCGCTTCGCCCAGGAACCTCCGGCTCACCCATCGATCCCACGCCACCCTGCGCGTCGCGATATCCAGCAACGCCAGAATCAACGCCCACCACGTCAACGTCGGCCACATCGCAGTCACCGCTTCCCGCGGCTTGATTCCCGCCCGATCGAACAGCACCTTCGCGTCCGGAGCATTGATGTCCAGTTCCCTCCCGCCCGTGCGCTTGGCGATCGCACGAAGCAGCGAATCGCTCGACTCCATCGCTCGGTACTCCGGCCCTTCAGACACTGTCGCCCCCGCGATCGCCGGCGACAGTTTCCGGCCCCCCGTTGCCGGCTTCACAACCGCCACGTAGCTCCCGCTCTCGGTCACCGGTATCCCTGACTCGTACGCGCCCGGAGCAATCTGCGACAGCGTCACCTCGCGCACCGCGCCGCTGGGTGAGTACACCGTCGCCGGAACCGTTAGAGCATCCAGCGGCTTGCCGTCCGCATCCACGGCATCCAGACGCACCGTCAGCCCGTCGGCGCTCGCCACCACCGAGGGCGTCAGCCCCTGCCCCGCCGTTGACGATCGTGCCGCCGCCCGCACCACCCCGCTCCAGAACTTCGCGTACCCGTCCCAGCCGATCCACCGTTCCGCCCATTTGCTCGCGTCAGAAGTGAATGCCACTACCTGCCCCAGCCCTACCTGCCAGTGCGCCAGCAACGGCTCGCCCGTCGCCGTGGTCATCGCGTTCACCACCGTCGGCTCGTCGCGAACCTGAGTGAGGGCCAACCCTCCCAGCGGCGGCGGATCCGCCATCCCCGCCGTCATCACCGATCCCGTCGCCAGGAAGACGGGCTCGAACGGCTCCTCACGGATCAGCGGCGTTCGGATCACCCTTACCGTCTTGAGAAGCACCTGGGGCAACGCGCTCGGGTCGGCCACGAATCGGTACTCGCCGCCTCCCCGATCCGCCGTTGCTCGCATCGTCGCTACATCGGCGTCGTTGCCGACTCCGATCGTCGACACCTTGATGCCCAGTTCCGCCGCCATGGCAGCGATGACCGGCATCCGCTCCGCCCCGCGTGAACGACCGTCGGAGATCACCACCATGTGCTTGATTTTCGCCTTGGCGGCCCCCAACTGCTCCATGGCGATCTCCATCGCCGGCGGCGCAAACGTGCCCCCGCCCGGCATCACGTCGCGCACCTTTCGAACCGTTTCGGCCGGGTTCGTGTTGGGCCCAAGAGGGATCAGCACATCCGGAACCGAGTTGAACGTAATCACGCCCACCAGATCGCGTGCATCCAGCGATCGGATCGCCATCGCCGCGGCGTCGTTGGCAATCTCCTGCTTCGTCCGCAACGACCCCAGCACCGTCCACGACATCGACCCGCTGTTGTCCGTGACCAGCACGATCGCCACCTCGGGCGTGATGAGCCGTTCCGGAAGGTCCAGCCGCACCGGCATCAGCGGCTCGAGCGTGCTGCCCTTCCACCCCCCCGCTCCGAAGGAGTTCGGCCCGCCCACGAACACGAGCCCGCCGCCGAGGTCCTGGACATACGCTGCAAGCGCCGTCTGCTTGCCCGCGTCCACCAGGTCCGCCGCCACGTCTTCCATGATGACTAGATCATGCTCCTGCAGCGAGAGCACGTCGCCCGGGAGATTCTCCGGTGGCACCACATTCACCGTGAATCCGCTCTTGCGAAGCGCTCCCGCGAGCGTCAACCCCGCGCCCTGCGCTTCCCCGCGGCTCACCCCATCCACCAGTAGCACCGTTCCGCGCCCCGGCGAGAGTGTGAACGCCTCGCCGGTGTTGTTCTCGGCCACCGTGTCTCCGACCAGTCGCGGAGCGCCCCGCTCGTCCAATTCCGTGTCGGGCTCGAACACCGCCTTGAAGCGGTGCACACGCCGATCATCCAGTTGCACCCGCACCTGTTCAACATTGGCGCCCGCCCGCAGTTGCACGCGCCGGCCCGACCCCGGAGTCGCCGCGTCCAGGTCCACGCTGACACCATCCGCCAACAATCGCAGTGTGCCTTCGGTTGGTTGCGTCGCTCGCAACAACACCCGGACCGAGATCGCCGCGCCCGCCTGCGCTGCCGGTGGCGCATCTACTCGCTCCACCGCCACCTCGTGATCCAGACGATACCGAAGCGGCACCACGTCAATCGCCGACGCCACACCACCAAACCCCTCCGCCGCCGCCAACCCGTCCCCCGCGGTCTGCTGGCCATCCGAGATCAGCACCAGCCGCCCCGCCGCGTCAGGCGGAATCATCGCTCGCCCAAGGTGAATCGCCTCAGCGATATTCGTTCCCTCCGCCATCCTGATATCCATCGCGCGATCCGACACATTTGCACGGCTCGGATTCGCGATCGCCGCAGCACGCCCGTCGAACGCCACCACCCCCAGTAAATCCTCTGGCCCACGCCCCCGCTCCGCACCAGCCAGGAAACTCCGAGCCTTCTGAATAACAGTGTCGTGCCCGCCCTCATAAAATCGACGCGTAGATCCCGACACATCCACCATCGCGATCACCGCGAGGGCGTTGGTTTGTTTGACGACGCTCAACCCGCCGAGCATCGCGGTCAGAACGATGATCAACACACACCGCACGACCACGGCGGCCCATCGACGCACCGGAGCCATACCCCCAAACCAGCGCAAGCCGATCCACACCGCGGGCACGCAACATGCCAGCAACCAAAGCCACTCGGGGTGATCGATCCGCCAAGTCACTCGAAACTATATTGTGACGCAGCGCGGACTCGCGCGACGCCGAAACACACTCACATCAATTATTCTCGACAAAGAAATCCAGAGAAACGGAAGAAACGCTTGCCCTCTTCGTCTATCATGGCTTCGCTCCAACTGGGAGCCGCCAGGAGTGTTGATAATGAGGCGAGTTTCCGGCATGAGTTCCCCACGGGCGTTGTTACTCGGCGCCCTCTGCGCCGCGATCCCCGCGTGTAAAGTCGGCCCCAACTACACGAGCCCCGAAGTGAAGATGAACCCGGGATGGCTGTCACCCACGGGTCAGTCGCCACAGGCCGCCAACTCCGCCTGGTGGGAGTCCTTCGGCGATCCAACGCTGACCACTCTCATCGACGAGGCGTACAAAAACAATCTCGCGCTCCGCGCCGCCGGCCTGCGCGTCATCGAGGCACGCGCCGCACGCGGCATCGCTGTCGGGAAGTTCTATCCCCAGTTGCAGGAAATCTACGGCGGCATCCGCAACAACCGCCAGAGCGCCGCCAGCCCCGCCGCCGGCGAAGACCTCAACTTTGCCGACGCCTCCATCGGGCTCCAAGCCTCGTGGGAGCTTGATTTCTGGGGCAAGTTCCGCCGCGGCATCGAAGCCGCGGACGCCGAACTGCTCGCCACTGTCGCCGATTACGACTCGGTCCTTGTCAGCCTCGTCGCCGACATCGCGACCAACTACGTGCTCGCGCGTTCGCTCGAAGAGCGAATCTCCTTCGCCAAAGCCAACGTCGTACTTCAGGAAGAAACGCTGCGTCTCACGCAGATCCGCTTCAAGGCCGGCAAGGTCTCCGAACTCGACGTAACAACCGCGTCGTCCCTGCTCAGCAACACGCAGGCCCTGATCCCCCAACTCGAGGACGGGCTGCGCCAAGCTACGCTGGCCATCGGAGTGCTCCTGGGCCGCACCCCCTCCGATCTCGAGAAAGAACTCGCTCCCGCCGCCGGCCACCATCGCACCATCCCCGATCCTCCGGCCCAGATCGCCACCGGAGTTCCAGCGGACCTCCTCCGCCGCCGCCCTGATATCCGAGCCGCCGAACGCATCGCCGCCGCCGAGTGCGCCCGCATCGGTGTCGCCAAGGCCGACCTCTACCCCTCAATCTCCATCACCGGCGCCACCGGTTTCGCGAGCAGCAACTACGAGGGCGTCCGATCTCCGGATCTCTCCGACCTCTTCAAATCCTCTTCCTTCACCGGCTTCATCGGCCTCCAGGTCAACTGGCCCGTCCTCAACTACGGACGCATCACCAACAACATCCGCCTGCAGGACGCCCGCTTCGAACGCGCTGCGACGGCCTATCTCCAGACCGTGCTCGCGGCGTCCGCCGACGTCGAATCCGGCCTCTCCGCCTTCCTGAAGGCCCGCGAACGTGCCAACAGCCTGGCCATGAGCGTCGCGTCACTGCAGCGCAGCGTCGATCTCTCTCTCATCCAGTACCGCGCGGGCGCCGTCGATTTCATCCGCGTCAACAACGCGCAGACCGAACTCGTCACCGCCCAGGACACCCAGGTCGTCGCCCGCGCCGCCGTCGCGCTGGGAGCCATCCAGTCGTACCGCGCTCTGGGCGGAGGCTGGGAGATCCGCCAGAACGCCGAGTTCGTTGACCCCGCCACCGTCGACCGCATGCGGGCCCGCACCAACTGGGGCGATCTGCTCGCCCCCACCACCCCCGACCAGCCCACCGCGCCAACCCAACCCACGCAGCCCCAGACCCCATGGTTCATGCGCCCCGGAGTCGCGGGATGATGAACATGCCTCTACGAACCCACGCCGACGTCACGACACGCGGCCCCTGGAGATCCACGATGCGACCCCGCGTCCGTTCGTTCTGCACGCTCCGCCCCCGCGCCTCGCTCTCGGCGTTGTGCGCCGCGGCCCTGCTCTTTGCCGGCTGCGACCTCAAGAAGGAAGCCAAGACCGCACCGACGCCGCCCCCTCCGCCGGAGGTGTTCGTCTCCAACCCGGTCGAAAAGCCCGTGACGCAGTACCTCACGTATACCGGCACCACGGAAGCCTCCATGACCGTGGAGCTCCGGGCACGCGTGCAGGGCTTCCTCGAAAAGGTCCACTTTAAACCAGGCCAGCGCGTCGCCAAAGACGAGCTGCTCTTCACGATCGACAAGCGTCAGTATCAGAACGCCGTGGATCAGGCCAAGGCCCGGATCCTCAGCCTCACCGCCGCCCTCGCCACAAGCGAGAACGAGGCCAAGCTCGCCCGCGAACTGGCCGACCAGAACGCCGGTCCCGCGATCGACGCCGTCATCAAGACCGGCAAGGTCGACGAGATCAAGGGCAACATCGCCGCCGCCCAGGCGGCCCTCGCCGACGCCCTCCTCAACCTCGATTACTGCGAGATCCGTTCGCCGATCGCCGGCCACATCACCAAAAACTACGTGGACGAGGGCAACCTTGTCGGCCGCGGCGAACCCACGCTGCTGGCCAAGGTCGTTCTCTCCCAGCCCCTCTACGTCTCCATCGACGTCAGCGAGGGCGACGTGCTCGCCCTCCGCCGAAACGAAAAGCCCATGCCCGCCGATACCGCCGCCGCCGACGCACGCCCGGTGGAACTCGCGCTGGCCGACCAGAACGACTTCCCATTCACCGGCAAAATCGACTACGTCGAGCCGGAACTCAACACCAGCACCGGCACCCTGCGAGTCCGTATGCGATTCGACAATGCCGACGACCGACTCCTCCCCGGTTTCTTTTCCCGCGTCCGTTGCGCCATCGAAACCACCCAGTCCGTGCTCGTGCCGGACGCCGCGCTGCTCTCCGACCAGGTCGGCCGCTTCGCCTATGTCGTTGAAGACGACGACAAGGTCGCGATGCGGCGAGTCAAGATCGGCGCGCTCGACGGCGAGATGCGTGTCGTGGAAGAAGGACTCTCCACCGACGACCGGGTCATTGTCAGCGGCCTGCTGCGTGCCCGCCCCGGTTCCGCCGTCACCGCCAAAACCGCCGAGCCCGCCGAAGCCTCCAAAAAGGCGCCCAAAGCCAAGAAGCCCGCGGCGGAAAAAGCACCCGAAAAGCCCGCGAAGCACTGATCGAGCGGCCCCCAAGCAAGAGCACTACGCATGTCACCAGCATTCTTTGTCCGCAGGCCCATTGTCGCCGCGGTGATCTCGATCCTGATCGTGCTCGCCGGGCTGGTCGCCTACCCGAACCTGCCGATCGCGCAGTACCCGGACATCACCCCGCCCGTGGTCCGCGTCACCGCCACCTACCCCGGCGCCAGCGCCCAGGTCGTCGCCGACACCGTCGCGGCCCCCATCGAGCAGCAGGTCAACGGCGTCACCGGCATGCTCTACATGGAGAGCACCTCCTCCAGCGACGGCTCCTACACCCTCAACGTCACCTTCGAGCTGGGCATCAACATCGACATCGCCTCGGTGCTCGTGCAGAACCGCGTCGCCATCGCCACGCCCACCCTGCCCGAAGACGTCAAGCGCGTCGGCGTCACGACCAACAAGGTCTCTTCAAACATCGTCACCATCCTCGCGCTGGCCCCCGAAGACCAGGCCAAGCACCCGGAAATGACCGACCTGTTCGTGAGCAACTACCTCACGATCAACGTTCTTGACGAAGTCAAGCGCATCCCGGGCGTCGGCGACGTCACCATCTTCCCCACCAAAGACTACTCCATGCGGGTCTGGCTCGATCCCGAGCAGCTCCGTTCCCGCGGCCTCACCACCACCGATGTCATCAACTCCCTCAAGGAGCAGAACATCCAGGTCGCCGCCGGCGTCATCGGCCAGCCGCCCACGCCCCCCGGCCTGGCATACCAGTACAACATCACCACGCTCGGCCGCCTCTCCAGCATCGACGAGTTTGAACGCATCATCGTGCGAGCAGTCGACAACAAGGTCGTCCAGCTCCGCGACGTCGCCCGCGTCGAACTCGGGGGCAAGTCCTACAGCACCGACGGTCGGTACATGGGCATCCCCGGCGCCGTGCTGATCGTCTACCAGGCCCCCGGAGGCAACGCCGTCGCCGTCGCGCAGCAGGTGGAAAAGCTGATCGAGAACAAGACCAAAACCCTTCCCGAGGGCCTGAAGTTCGACTCGGTCTACGACACCTCCAAGTTCGTGCTCTCCGCCATCGAAGAGGTCTACCACACCTTCTACGAAGCTCTGATCCTCGTGCTGCTCGTGGTACTCGCGTTCCTCGGCGGCCTGCGGGCCTCGCTCATCCCGATGATCGCGATCCCCGTTGCCATCATCGGCACGTTCTTCATCGCCGCACTCGCGGGTTTCTCAGTGAACCTGCCCGTGCTCTTCGGCCTCGTGCTCGCCATCGGTATCGTCGTGGACGACGCCATCATCGTCGTCGAGAACGTCGAACGCGTCATGATGGAGAGCCATCTGCCGCCGAAAGAAGCAACGATCAAGGCGATGGAGGAGGTCGTCGGCGCCGTCGCCAGCATCTCCCTGGTGCTCATGGCCGTCTTCCTGCCCACCGCGTTCCTCCCCGGCATCAACGGCCAGCTCTTCCGCCAGTTCGCCCTCACCATCGCCGGCAGCACAGCCCTGAGCGCCGTGTGCGCCCTCACGCTCAGCCCCGCCCTCTGCGGCGTCATGCTCAAGGCCCACGCCAAGGACCACAAGCCCAACCTCTTCAACCGCGTCTTCAACAAGGTCTTCGAGACTGTCTCGGGCGGGTACGGTCGCATGGTGCGATTCCTCGTTCACCCCGCGATCATCGTCTTCACCCTCGCCGCCTTCGGCATCAGCATCTTCGCCACCGGCTGGAGCTTCACCAAGGTCCCCACCGCCTTCGTCCCTCTCGAAGACCGCGGCCTGATCATGCTCGAAGTCTGGCTCCCCCCCTCCGCCTCGCCCGAGCGAACGCTGACCGCGGTCAAGAAAGTCGAGACCATCCTCGCCAAGACAGAGGGCGTCCGGAACTTCACCGGCGTCCCCGGCTTCTCCCTCATCAACCGCAACGCCTCCAACTACGGCATGTTCTTCATGGGCCTCAAGGACTGGGAGGAACGCCTCCCCCTGGGCCGCGACATCAACACGATCATGCGCGAGCTCCGCGCCGAATGCACCAAAGACATCCCCGAGGCCCTCACGATCGTCTTCTCCCTGCCCGCGGTCGACGGCGTCGGCAACGCGGCCGGCTTCGACCTTCGCCTCCAGGACCGCAGCGGCGTGGGCCGCAACGCCATAGGCGAACTCACCCGCGAGATCGTTCAGGACGGAAACCAATCCAAGACGCTGACCGGCGTCAACAGCGCGTACAACCCCGGCGTCCCCATGCTCTTCGCCGAGGTCGACCGCGAAAGGGCCAAGAAGCTCGGCATCCCCCTGCAGGACGTCTTCTCCACGCTCTCCGGCTATCTGGGCAGCGCGTACGTCAACGACATCAACCTCTTCGGCCGCACCTGGCAGGTCAACGTCCAGGGCGACAGCCGCTTCCGCGCCACCGCCGACGATATCACGCGTCTGGACGTCCGCAACAACAAGGGCGATATGGTGCCCCTTGGCACGTTGGTCAAGGTGAAGGAGGAGCTCGGACCCAACAGCGTGGTCCGCTACAACCTCTTCCCGTCGGCCGTCATCAACGGCTCCAACGCGCCCGGAGCCTCCTCCGGCGAAGCACTCGCTACGGTCGAAAAGCTCGCCGACGCGAAACTCCCCCCGGGCGTGAGTTACGAATGGACGGCACTGTCTTACCAGGAAAAGCTCGTCGGCAATCAGGCCATCATGGTGTTCGCCATGGCCCTGCTCGTGGTGTACCTCATCCTCGCCGGTCTGTACGAAAGCTGGACGACCCCTCTCGCCGTCATCCTCTCCATCCCGCTCGCTGTGCTCGGCGCCATGGGCGGCCTCATGGCCCGCGGCATGGACAACAACATCTACACCCAGGTCGGCCTGGTGCTGCTCGTAGGACTGGGGGCCAAGAACGCCATCCTCATCGTCGAGTTTGCAAAGCTGAACCACGAGAAGGGCATGGGAATCGTCGATTCCGCCGCTGAAGCGTCACGACAGCGACTCCGCCCGATCCTCATGACCGCCTTCGCGTTCATCCTCGGCGTCCTCCCAATGGTCCACGCCACCGGCGCGGGCGCGGCCAGCCGCCAAGCGATCGGAACCGCCGTCTTTTACGGAATGATCGGAAACACGTTCCTGGGCCTCATCTTTACCCCCGTGCTCTATGTCGTGATCACCGGCATCGTGGAGAAGATCTTCGGCGGTCCCAAGCCGCACGATGCGCACGCAGCGACCGCCCCTGCACCCGATCACGCCCACGCCTGATCCAAATCGTCACAGCCCCCTTCGGTCGATCACACTCCTCAGCTCATTCCCCGCGCGGTCCCGACACCGCGCCCTCGCGCACGACACGTCCGGGCTCTTCGGATGCCGATGCCTGCTGGTATCCTGGCGTCACGTGTACTCCTGGTACCGCGACCGCAGCACACCGACCGATGAACCGCGCAGCCAGTTTGACACTGAGCGCCCCAGGCAGCCATGGGGTTTGCTTCCCCAGGTGCCCAATGCCTGATGGCTGATGCCTCCCGGTATGAATCGATCGACTCTACCGGCACGCACTCCCAAAGGCCGACACCATTTCAATGAAGTACCCGGGCAACCCGAACTGACAGGCTCCCAACTCCCGTTCGTTTCAGTTCGCCGGATTCATCGTTTTCGCCACCGACGCCCGCACGCGTTCGAACCGCTTGGGCTCTGCAAGCGTCCCCTCGCCCTTGCCGAAGATCGCCACAGTCGGCGAACCCGCCGCGTCCGTCGCGTTGGGACACAGCCACACGATCGCGTCCACGGGCCGCCCGTTCTTGGCGAGCCACGCCCGCACCCGCTCCGCCGCATCCTGAGAATCCAGAGGAGCCGCCCCCAACGCGAGCCTCGCGCCCGCCATCGCTTCGATGTCGCTCTCGTCCGCCAAATACCCGTCACGGGCCGCGTCGCCAATCACCGTCAGGCCGAGCTTTCCCAACCGGCTCGTCAGCAATCGCAACTTTTTGGCATTCTCATCGGTCAGCGGCGTCTTCAAATCGCTGAGCAGCAGGATCGTCCCCGTCAAGGGGTCCCGAACTGTCGTTGTCGGCGGGGCAGGAGCCTCTGGCGCCGTGGGAGCCGTGGGAGCCGCGGAAGCCGAATGCACCGAATGAGCCGCATTGCGCCCACGAAGTGGGACTTTCGCCAATGCTTCGTCCACTACCGAGGTGATCTCCTCCGCGGAGGGCGGCGTCATGTCTCCGTCGACCAAATCGTCGATGGTGCTCTCAATCATCGCGCCCGGATCACCGCCTGACGCCACAAACACGGTCGGGGCGTTCTTGGACTGCACGGTCGTGAAGAGCAGAGCCCCCACGCCCAGGCAAGCCCCCAGGAACACGAACAACGCCACCGCGACACCGCCACCCATGCCCGGGCTGAAGTGCCGCGTCGGCATCCGAACACCACTGAGCCTGCTATTGGCCCGATCGCGCCTCGCCTGGATGCGTTCCTTCGCCCGCTGCAGCTGCTCCCGCGCTGTTGGACGGGGCGTGCCCGGGGCGATACGGGGCAGCGGAGGCGGCACCGCCGCTTCGCTCGTCGGCCTCTCGTCCACGTTCGCCACGTTGATGCCCAAACCCGCCGCCGCGGCCCTCACGCTCTCCTGCGCTCCACGCACCGCGTTCTGCGCCAACACCGTCCACGCCGGAGCCCCGGCCGCAGCCCCCGCCACCGCCTCGCGCCCCTCAACACGCGCGGCCCCGCTCCACCAGTTCGTCAAGCGGATCCGCGGCGTCCCCGCGGCATCCGGCGTAGCCGCGGCCTGCCGCACGCCAAACGCACCGCCCCCCGCCATCGCATTCGCGTACACCGGGTCCGGCAACGGCGGCGGCACCGAAGCACCCGCCTGTCCGCGCATGCTCGGCAGATCCACCGGCATCACCATGAACGGGTCCGCGCTGCCCGCAATGTACTGAAGGTCCGCCAGCATCGCGTCCGCGGAGGCGTACCGCTTGTCGTACTCCGTCATCGCCCGGCGGATCACCCACTTCACCGCTTCCGGGCAGCGACGCGACACACGGCTCAATACGCCGTGCGCCGGGAACGAATCCTCGATCATCGAATACAACACCGCGCCGGCGGCGTAGATGTCAAACTTGGTGCCGTCGACCTCGTGCACCTTGACGCCCTTGAGCGCCAACCGCACCATCTCCGGGTCGCGGAAGTACTCGGTGCCGTGCGTCGTCAACGTCATCGCACTGCGCAGGCTCGAGACCAGCCCGAAGTCAACCAGGTGCGCACGCCGGTCCGTCTTGGTGGCGACGATGATGTTGTCCGGCTTGACATCCTTGTGCCACAACCCGCCGCGGTGGTACGCGCTCAGGGTCGCTACCAGATCGGTCGCATAGCTCAAGGCCGCCGCGAGTTGGGCATTCGCCAGCCCGTCCGCAGGGCTTGAAGCGTGCAGTTGTTTGGTGATCAGGCTCAGGCTCTCGCCCGGCACGTACCGCATCACGTAGTAGAACCGCTCGGGCGTCAGTTCGTGGTCCAGGATCAGCCCCAACCGCTTGGCCGCGTCCAAAGAGCGGCTCTCTCGCACGATCTGCGGAAGACTACTGCCGTCTGCCAGCGAAAAGCTCTTGATCACCACCTGCCCGACGCTGATCCCCTGCCGCGCGAACGCCGCGGTCTTGACCGGGTCCGGGTCCGCCACGTACAGCTTGGCGCCGCTGCCGCCCCCTGGCAAACTACCCACAATCGCGTAGCCGTCAAACTGCCCGCGCTTCCCCGACGCCCCACCCCGCGGCAGGTCCGCGGTCGGCGCCGCGGCCATCACCGCCGGCAACCGTCGCTCGAGCCCCTCGGTCAGGCCGTTCAACAGCAACAACCGCGCCGGATTGCCGATCACCACGCGATACACGCACACGCCCGCCGTGCCCAGTTCCGCCATGAGCGCCCGGCCAAAGTGCGCAGCCGCTGAAAACCTCGCGATGATGAAGTTGCCCAGCACCAGCGGAATGTACAGAACGCTCAAAACCACAGCGCCCACAAAACGCAGAATGTCAGACACCTCACCCCAGACGAAGCGGAACAGATGCCGGATGAGCCATCCGATGCCTTTGAAAAGCGGCACAACCAGATACACCAGCGCGAACGCGCCCAGCAGGATCGCCGCCAGGACTCCCACGATGACCAGTACGACTTGCGCGATTCCCATAGCAGCCTCGTTTCCCTCGTCCCCTGCCCGATCTCTGTCCGGGCCGAAGTCGGGATGGTGGGTCTATCTGAGCCTCGCCGCCTGATCCGATCGCCGAAGTTCCGCCTGCCGGTGATGAATCTCGGCAATGGCGTCATCGAACAGCGCGTCGTCAGCCGCGGCAGACTCCTGTTTGGGAGTCAGGTGAATTCCATTTCGCGCCGCCTCGTCTCTCTCCTCCTGTGTAAAGCTGTACACCAGGATCATCTCCGAGAGACGCATCCGTAGCAGTTCCCGAACCTTCGCCAACCGCCTGCTCACCGTCGGCTCGCTGATCCCCAGCGCCGCCGCGACGTCCCGACCGGGCTTGTTCTCCAGCACGCGCATCGAGTAGATGGAGAAGTCCGTGAAATCCGCTTCTTTCTCTGTGGCCCGGAGGGCGGCCTCCACCTTTGCCGCGAACACCGCCGCCTCGTACTGCGCATCCACTCCCACACCCGGAGCCGCCGCCATCCAACTGTCGTCCAGCTCCGCGGCACGCTTCGATCCCCCCCGCTTCTGCGCTCCGCGCCGATCCAGTTCATCCCCCAGCACGTGCTTCGCGATCGCCAGCAACCAAGTTGAGAATCTCGCCCCACGCGTGGGATCGAACCGATCGATCGATTCCGACAATGCCGCGAGCGTCTCCTGCGACAGATCGCGAACTGTCTCCGCCCCGATGCGGCCGCGGCCCCACTTGGTCAACTGCGCGCGAACCACGGGACCGAACGTTTCCCAAAGCTCAAACCACGCGGCCTGGTCGTTGCAGCGCAGCCGCTTCACAAAGCCCGTGGTCATCGGGGTCAACATTCCAGTAGGGTAGGAAGCCGAAGAGGCCCGTTTGGCCCGTGCCGACGTGCTCGGCCCCGTGCCCGAGCCCGATGCCGAGCCGCCCGAGGTTGCCCGGACCTCTGCAAAGTCGACTTCCGACTGCCCTAGCGCGCGCCCGATCCAGCCCTTCAGCCCATCAGCCAGAGAGGTGGAGGTCGCAGTGCGCGCGCGATGTTCGCCCCGTTTCACTGGCAGTCGTATTGGGGACCAGCCTCCAGACCTTTCACTTGTTTGGTGGCACCGGCGAACGGCACAGCCCCGCGGGGCGCATTACCGGTCGCAACAGCCTCGCCGTTCTCACTCGCCCGCGCAGTCTGGACACCCCAAACGAAGGGATGTTCCGCCGAAACCTGAAATCCGCCCCGCCTGTTTCCCAATCACTCCTGCAACACATCCAATCGCCACCCCGCATCGGCGTGTGCCCGTCGGGATCAAGGCTGTTTCGGAGGCTCTCTCATGTCCATCGCCAAGCACCTCGTTCGTTACGCCGTGATCACCGGCCTGGTCGGCGGGACCGCGGCACTCATCGCCGGCCCCGATCGGCTCGGCGCCGTCTGCACCCAGGCCCGCAACTCGATCAACTCCACCATCGATCGCAACATCGATGACCCCATCGCCCTGCGGTCCCAGATGAAGTCGCTCGAGGGTCAATACCCCCAGCGCATCGCCGATGTCCGCGGCGATCTGGCCGAACTCCGCGAGCAGACCGCCCAGCTAAAGCGTGAACTCTCCGTGTCCGAGCGAGTAGTCGCGCTCGCCGACAACGACATCTCCCAGGTCCAGGCCCTCATCGGAAAGGCCGAGACGACCCAGGCCTCGCTCACCGGTTCCAACCAGGTCGTTCGTGTCGTCTTCGCCAGCGAATCCCTCGACCTCAAGGACGCCTACACCAAGGCCAACAAGATCACGCAGGTCCGCAACGCCTACGCCACCCGCGCCACCGAGATCCAACGTGACCTGGGCTACCTCGCCCAGCAGGAGTCCCGCCTCACCGCCCTTCTGACCCAGTTGGAGACCGAGCACCAGGACTTCCAGGCACAGCTCTGGCAAATGGATCGTCAGGTCGACACCATCGCCCGCAACGAGCGTCTCATCGGCATGATGGAAAAGCGCCAGCGCACCCTCGATGAACAGGGCCGCTACCGCACCAACAGCCTCGACCAGTTGGCCGGCCGCTTTGCCGACATCCGCGCCAAGCAGGAAGCCCGCCTCGAAACCCTCGGCCAGTCCTCCAACGCCCTCAACTACGAGGATCGCGCCAAGTTCGACCTCGACGCCCGCAAGCAGTACGAAGGCCCCAGCGCCGCGGACGAACTGCCCCGCATCCCCCAGTTGCCCACCGTCATCGAGATCACGCCCGAATCCGGCCCGGCCCCCGCTCCCAAGAGCGACGCCACCCGCCTCAAGCCGATCGCGATGAAGGCTCACTGACCCCGATTCCAATCTGAGTATGACCCGAGAACGCCCCGCCAAGGGGCGTTCTCTTTTGACGTTGAGTGCGGGAAGGGTCCGGCGTCAGCGGCGAACGGAAACAGCCCGCTATCTACTGTCCGAGCACCCGTCTTGCGCAACTCATCTTCGCGCGCGCATACAGCCGGACGACCGATCGAAATTCCAGGCACCCCTTCAGACGAACCGCGTATCAATCCCAGGACCTCTTTGACAATCGAATACCGCGAACGCGTCGGCGATGCGTCCTATAACTACACAGAGGCGGGTGCGCAGCAGGACCAAAAGTTCATCCGCGTTCGATTCCCAATGTCCGCACTTCCACCACGATTCTCAAGGTCGAACGCGTCATGGCCCCAAACCACCGCAACTCGGCCCGGACCAAAAGCTCATCGGCGCTCTGTCACCACCAAGCCTGTCAGTCCGCACGGCAGCCCCAGCCCCAACGTTCCCATAACACATTCTGACGGTCTCGCGTGCCACACCAAAAGTTCATCGCCACCGCCGATCAGAATCACCGCACGTCGAAAAACCACTCCGCCGGTCTCCCCGAACGCACGCTCCCTCGCCCTCACCCGCCTCGGAACGTCCCTGATGCCTTTCGCCCCGCAACCTCGTATGATCCGTGTTCCGTGTGACGGGTCCGCTCGTGCGTTCCCGCCTCACGCGGCTTAGAAGATTGACTTCATTTCCACCGGGAGCCCGCCGCCCGGCTAGACATCCGGAACTCTGACGAGCAGGGAGTACTTATGCGGATCGACGTGATCGGAAGGCATTTCGAAGTGACCGATGCAATTCGGACCTACGCGGAGAACAAGACCGCCAAACTCACCAAGTACTACAGCGGTGTGCAGTTGATCACGATCAACATCACCAAGGTGAACCCAAACCACGTCAGCGAGTACGACGCGGAACTCGTGATCGATATCCAGAAGGGCAACGACTTCGTCTCCCACGCCAAGGCCGCCGACGCCTACGCCGCCATCGACCTGGTCGTGGAGAAGGGCGAACGCCAACTCCGCGATTTCAAAGAAAAGCTCCAAGGCTAACTTCAACCCCACGCAGCACCCACCCACGGACCCTCCGCCCGCCACACGCGGCACACCGCGGCGGTCCTTTGCAAGGAGAACCCATTGGTCACTTTGACGGACATCGTCGCGGAGGGCGCCATCATCGCTTCCCTCAAGTCTTCCGACCGCGACGCGGTGATCACCGAGCTTGTCCAGGCCCTCACCGCCTGCAACGCCGCCCCCCCGGCTATCCGCGACGAGCTCGTCGCGAAAGTGCTTGAGCGCGAGCGTCGCGGCTCCACGGGCTTCGGAAAGGGCGTAGCCGTGCCCCACGTCAAGCACAAGAGCATCACCAAGATGACCGCCGCCATCGGGCTCTCCCAGCGGGGCGTCGATTTTAACGCCCTGGACCGCTCCCCGGTCTTCTCCGTCGTGCTGCTGGTGAGCCCGGAAGATCGTCCCGAGGAGCATCTCCAGGCCATGGAAGTCATTTTCAAGAACCTCAGCAAGGACACCTTCCGCAGGTTCCTGAGGCAGGCCACCACCGTGCAGGACGTCAAGACTCTGCTCGAAGAAGCCGACGCACAGCACCTGCCCGGGTAACTCCCTGTAGCCCACACGTGGCCAAAACCTGCACAATCGTGGCGAAAGTGGTGAACCGACTGGGCTTGCACGCCCGGCCGGCCATGACATTTGTTGACGCCGCGATGCTCTTCTCCAGCAACATCACCGTCGCCAAAGGCGATACCAAGGTCGACGGTAAATCGATCATGCAGATGATGATGCTCGCCGCCAGCCAGGGAAGCGAACTCACCATCGAAGCCATCGGCGAAGACGCCGACAAGGCCTGCGAACACCTGCGTCAACTCGTCGCCAGCGGATTCGACGAGGAATAGAACGCCCCCGGCACGCCACCTACACACCGCCGGCCGCCCCACCCCCATCCCTACCACCGCACCCCCGCGTCACCCCCACCTTGGTCGGTGCAGACATCGACCGCCCCACCACCTGCGCGCTTCCCCATGTCCCAAGATGAAGGCAAACCCTCCCCCGCTGTGTTCGCGGAGCTCGTCCGTATCGCTTTGCCGTCCGTCGCCGCGACCACGTCGTACTCCCTGATGCAGTTCGCCGACAAGCTCATGGTGAGCAAGATCGGCCCGGATCCCATCTATGTCGGCGCCCAGGGCAGCGGCGGCATGGCCGCGTGGATTCCGGTTTCGTTCATGTGGGGCGCCATCGCGGTGATCAACACCTTCGCCGCCCAGAACCTTGGCGCCGGCACCCCCCGCAATGCCCCTCGCTATGCCTGGAACGCGATGTGGTTCGCGGTCATCGCCTGGCTGGCGATGCTCATCTACGGCTTCTTCCTGCCCGACATTTTCCGCCTCATGGGCTACGAGCCCCGCCGCGTGCAGTTGGCCTGCGATTACGGCCAGATCATGGTGGCCGGAGCGATCCTCACCATGGGCGCCCGCGGGATCGGCCAGTTCTTCTACGGCATCCACCGCCCCCGCGTCGTCATGGTCGCCAGCATCACCGGCAACCTGGTGAACCTCGGCCTCAACTGGCTCCTGATCTACGGCAACTGGGGCTTCCCTCGCTTGGAACTCAAGGGCGCCGCGATCGCCACCATCGTCGGCGCAGGGGTGGAAGCGGCCATCCCGTTCGCCATCTTCCTCGGCCCGACGATGAACCGCCTCTACGAAACCCGCCATTCCTGGCGGCCGGATGTCTCGTGCATCAAGGAGATCTGGCGACTGGGCTGGCCCGCCGGCGCCATGTTCGGCAACGAGATGATCTGCTGGGGCTTCTTCATGCTGTACCTCGTCGGCTCCTTCGGCACGCAGGAGAGCACCGCTGGGTTCATCGCCCACCAGTGGATGTCACTCTCGTTCATGCCGGCGGTCGGCATCTCCAACGCCGTCACCGCCACCGTCGGCCGCTACATCGGCATGAAGCGACCCGACCTGGCCGCCCGCTCCACATCAGCCGCTCTTCGACTCGCACTCGGATACATGGGCCTCTGCGGACTCTGCTTCGTCCTGTTCGGCAAGCAGATGACCGGATTCTTCATCCCCTCCGACACACCGCCCGAAGCCCGAGAGCACGTGCTCGATTTGGGCGCCCAGTTCCTTATAGCCTGCGCCGCGTTCCAGTTGTTCGACGCCATCGCGATGACGCTTTCCGGCGCACTCCGCGGCGCCGGCGACACCCACTGGGTAGGCGTCGTCACGGTGATCATGGCATGGACCATCATCGTGGGAGGCGGTCTGCTCGTCGTCCGGTTGTTCCCGGGGCTTGGCTCCCTCGGCCCGTGGATCACTTCCGCCACGTACATCATCGTCCTCGCCCTGGCGATCCTTGCTCGATACTTGGGAGGAAAGTGGAAAACCATGACCGTGGTCGAATCGCCCGCCGCGTGAACCGCCCCGTCAATACTTCATCCATGCAACGCCCGGCCCGATTCGCTTCTCGAATTACCAAGCCCCGCTGAACGGGGCTTGCTCGGGCGTGTTCTCATTGAACCCACGCTTCCAGCCGGTTCACCGTCCGCGGGGCCTTGAGCCCGGTCGTTTCCATACCATCCCGCCCCTATTTCCACCTCGCCCGGCCTCCGCCGCGTCGAGGTAGTTTGAGCCGCGACATGAGCCAGCCAACCCCCGCCCAATCCCCTTCCCCCTCCTCGCCGGCCAAGGCCGACAAGAAGGGCAAGTACGCCGTCAACCTCCCCCAGACCTCCTTCCCGATGAAGGCCAACCTCGTTCAGAACGAGCCCGCCACGATCAAACGCTGGGCCAAGCTCGGTCTCTACACCAAACTGCGGGAGGCCGGGCCCGCAAAGCGCCGCGGCGGTTTCATCTTCCACGACGGCCCCCCCTACGCCAACGGCTCCCTGCACCTGGGTCACCTCTTCAACAAGTGCCTCAAGGACTTCGTCGTCCGCTCCCGCTCCATGATGGGCTTCGATGTGCCGTACATCCCCGGCTGGGACTGCCACGGCCTGCCCATCGAGCACAAGGTGATGACCGACCTGGTGGAAAGCGGGAAGTTCGAGAAACTCAAAACACTCGACGATTGGACCCGCCGCGCCGCCGTCCGCCGCGAGTGCCAGAAGCACGCCGAGAAGTACATCAAGCTTCAACGCGGCCAGATGGAGCGATTCCTCGCCCTCGCCGATTACGACAACCCGTACCTCACTATGGCCCCCGGCTTTGAGTCCGCGACGCTCAACGTGCTCGCGACGCTCCTGGAGCGTGGACTAGTCTACCGCGCCTTGAAGCCGGTGCATTGGTCGATCGCCAACCAGACCGCGCTGGCCGAAGCTGAACTCGAGTACGAGGACCGCGAAGACCTCTCCGTGTACGTGGATTTCGAAGCCGCGAACGCGGAGGCGGTGTACGACGCCTTCCAGCTCCCGCCCCACACCGAAGAATCGGAAGACACACAAGAAGAATCCGCGAGCGAGGAGGCCCCCTCCCGCGCTCCCCAGCCCGGCACGCGTCCCATGCAGCGTCCCTGCTTCATGATCTGGACGACCACCCCGTGGACGCTCCCCGCCAACGTCGGCATTGCCGTCAATCCCAAGTTTGAGTACGCGCTCGTCTGGATCGACGGCAACGCCACCGTGCTCGCGGCGGATGCGATCGAACGCGTCACCAAGCTCGCGAAATCCGAGCAGGTCGTCGTGCTCGCCAGGACCTCCGGCGATCGGCTGCTGGGCCTGGGATACCGCCACCCGTTCATTGATCCCAACAAGGGCGAAGGCGTTGGCGCCATGAACTCGGGCGAGGGCCTGGAGATCCCGGCCCACACCAAGCTCTTTCAGGTGGTCGGCGCCGACTACGTCACGCTCGAGGACGGCACAGGGCTGGTGCACACTGCACCCGGCCACGGCCAGGAGGACTACCAGACCGGCCAGCGCGAGGGCCTGCCGATCTACTGCCCGGTGCGTGCCGACGGCACGTACGACAACTCCGCCCCGCAGTGGCTGCGCGGCCAAACCGTGTGGGAGGCAAACAAAAAGGTCGCTGAGCACCTACGCCGCAGCGGACACCTCTTCTACGACCACACATTCACGCACTCCTACCCCCACGACTGGCGCAGCAAAACCCCCACCATCTTCCGCTGCACCGAGCAGTGGTTCGTCGGTGTGGACCGCCCGTTCACCGTCTTTGGCGAGCCCGGCGCGAGTCTCCGGCAGCGCGGACTCTCCGCCACGGCCGACAACGTTCGTTTCGTCCCCGAGTGGGGCCGAAATCGCCTGCGCGGCATGCTCGAGGCTCGCCCGGACTGGTGCATCTCGCGCCAGCGATCTTGGGGATTGCCCATCCCGTCGTTCGAAACCCCGTCGGGCGAAACGTTCATGACACCCGCATCGGTCCGCGCGGTCGCGGCCGCCGTCGCCGAGAAGGGTTCCGACGCCTGGTTCACGCTCGCGCCCGCCGACCTGCTCAAGCACTACAACGCCGCTGCTGATCCGCACCTTCCCGACCCGCTCAAGGCCGAGTTCGCCGCCGCCAACGCGGACTTCTCGCGTCTCAAGAAGGGTGCCGACATTCTCGACGTCTGGTTCGAGTCCGGTTCCTCCTGGTATTCCTGCATCGCGGCACGCGGTTTGGCGTTCACCAAGCCCGATCGATCGGACAACGTCGATCTGTACCTCGAGGGCTCTGACCAGCACCGCGGTTGGTTCCAACTCTCGTTGCTGCCCGCGCTGGGCGTGGTCGGTCGGCCGCCGTACAAGACGCTGCTGACGCACGGCTTCATCGTCGATCGCGACGGACGCAAGCTCAGCAAGAGCCGCCCCGACGCCGCGCGATACGAAGTCGACAGCCTGAGCAACGAGTACGGCATGGACGTCATGCGCTGGTGGGTGGCTTCGCTCGCCTACGAGAACGACGTCAAGGCCGACCTCGATCTGTTCGCGCTGATGGGCGAGAGCTACCGCAAGGTCCGCAACACACTGCGCTTCCTGCTGAGCAACCTGCACGACTTCACGCCCACCGTGGGCGGTTCGGCGGGCCATTGCGTGGACCTCAAGACCTACTCACCCACCAGCCTCGACGCGTGGGTGCTGGGCGAGTACAACACGCTGGCCAAAACCGTTGTGAACGCCTACGAGCAATACGACTTCAAGACCGCCCACAAAGCGCTCTTTGATTTCTGCAACACCACGCTCTCGGCGGAGTATCTCGCCGCGGTGAAGGACCGCCTGTACTGCGACGCGCCAGGATCGCCGCGTCGTCGCATGACGCAGACAACGATCTGGGAACTCACCGACGGCCTCTGCCGTCTGCTCGCGCCCATCCTGTGCCACACGGCGGACGAAGCCCACCGATCCCTCTGGAAATGCGGAAGCGACGACGATCGCTGCGTACACACGCTCGAGTTCATCGAGTCGTTCCCGGTCTCCCCCAGCCCGCATTGGCCCGCGGCGCTCGCCGCCCGCGACGCCGCGAAGATCTCGCTTGAATCCGCAAAGGCGGCCCTGGGAGTCGAGAATCCCCTGGACGCCGGCGTTGTCCTTCCCGATCCGCAGGGAGTACTGCGCGGGTTCGACCCGGTCGATCTAGCGGACCTGATCGGCGTGAGCGAAGTCACGATCGATCCCGGCGCCGCCCAGCCCAAGGTCGTCGACCTGCGTGAAAGGCCCCGCTGCGAACGCTCTTGGAAGCGGGACGGCACGGTCAAGCAACGCAGCGACGGCGGCATGCTCTCCGACCGCGACGCCGCGGCGGTGGGCGTCTGAAACCGTGACTGGTTCACCGCCACGTCACTGAGCGGACACTTGCGCGATGTGCTTGGCGAGCCGCTCCGTGGCCTCACGGAGCGAAAGCCCGCCCATGCCGGGCGCGTTGTCGGCTTCGAGCGTCAGCCCGTCGGCCATCTGGCGGGTGAACCGTTTGAACGCCGTGATGATCGTCGAGTGATTGTCTCGCCCGGTGGCCCGCGCGATCTCGGGGAAGCTCAACGTCGTCAGCGTCCGGCAGAGATACGCGACCATCGAGCGTGCGAGCACCGTGCGAGGGTGCCTGCCTCGCCCCTGCAGGTCGGAGACTTCCACCTTGAGCGCCTTGCAGACTTCCACGACAATCACGTCGCCCGCGATCGGACGGCGAGGCTTGCCCGCCGTGAGCGGCGCGGCGTCGTTCGCGTCGGTGTCCTTCAGCCCCAGCGCTCGCCGCACCAGCAGAATACCGATCCGACCACCGCTGGGAGAGAGTTCGGGGAGCAGGCGGTGGATCGCATCGATCTGGTTGAGGATCCCCTCGATCTCGCGGACCGAGCCGCCGAATCCGCCGAGCGTGCCGATCGCTCGCTCGGTGCGGTCGGCGATGAGAGCGACCGCCGCGGGTTCGAGCACCATTCCGCGGCGTTCGGCCAGGTGCCGCACGAGGCGGTCACGCAGCTCGCGGTCGGGCGTATCGATCTTGACCACGATGCCCGCCATGAATCTCGACACCAGGCGATCGCTCAGCCGCTTGATCTCGCTGGGGTGTTCGTCGGAGGCCATCGCGATTCGGGCCCCGTCGAGCCCCACGGCGTCGAGCGTGTGGAGCAGTTCGTTCTGCGTGGCGTCCTTCCCCCCCAGGAAGTGAACATCATCGATGCACAGCAGGTCGACGCGCCGGTACGCCTTGCGGAACGCGTCGAGCCGGTTGGCCTTGATCGCCCCGACGAACTCGTTCGTGAACGCCTCGGCCGTCGTGTAACGCACCGTCGCGCCGGCCTGACGCTCGCAGAACCGGTTGGCGATGGCGTGCAGGAGGTGGGTCTTGCCCATGCCGCATCGCCCGTGCAGAAACAGCGGGGCCGCGTGCTGCCCGCCCTCTGCAATGCCCATCGCCGCGACATGCGCGAGCTTGTTGGACTTTCCCACGAGGAAGTTTGCGAATGTGTGACGCGAAGAGAGGGCCGCCGGATTCGCGCGCGGCTTGGCGCCCAGCGTCGGGCGGCTCATGTCCGTCCGCTGGGCCGCGTCGAACGACGATGCACCGAACGCGCCGCGATCAACGCGGAACGTGAGTTCCGTCTTCGGCGATTGGCCGGGCAGTTCGCACGCCAAGCGGCGCAGTACCGCGCCGAACCTGCGCTCCATGATCTGGGAGAGGAACGCGGACGCCACGGCGATCTCAACGCGCCCGTCGGAGATGTTGACCCTCGTCTGGCCGTCGAAGTAACGCTCGACCAGATCGGGGCCGACTTCGTCAGCCAGTCCCCGACGAAGGAACGCCACGGCATCGCCGCCGACGACGGCAACGACTGCGGGGGTGGCTCTGAGTGGTTTGCGGTCTTTTCCGATCGCCTGTTCGGTCACCACGGGTTGCGACCTCAGCACAAAACGCCGCGATCGTCCGAGCACGGCAGTCAGCGACTGCCCCGGCCCGGGAGCGCGTTCCCGGAAACTGGAACGCGCACGCGGGCCGACCTCGGGTCGATCGAGAATGAAAACCGAGTCCTTCACTCCGGGCAAGACGATGTCCGGCCTCGCCCTCAGGGGCGGGGTTGCCGAACGGCTTTTCATGAATGCTGCGGATCAAACCCACGAACAACGGGCGTCACGCCCGATCTTCCGCGCTTCCATCGTCATCCCGGCGGTCGCGTCCATGACCCTTCCAAACAACCTTCCTCGGCGCAGGTTGGAACTGCTCCAACGTTCCTTCGCCAAGGTCTTTTGAGTTTCACTTTGCATGACTCTCCCGCGGCGATTCTTGCGTCACGATGCGGTCGGGTCATGGGGCAAAAGATACGTGAACACCGCGCAAAGAGCAAGAGCAAAAACTCTGTCTGCGTTCTGAGTTCATCCGCAAGTGCCGAGTTTTTCGAGAGTTGCACGACGCAAAAAAATCTTGTCCACTTCCGCGCGTATTCTGTGGATAAATGTGTGTAAAACCGCTTGCGACGCTGCATTTATCGGGGATTATGCTCGGCCAGCGGCCTCACGAGCGCCACGCGTTTGCCCGCGTCTTTGAAGCCCAGCCCGCGGTACAACGCCTGCGCGGAAGTGTTGCGGTCGTCCACCGCGCACGACACGTCCCACCCCGCGCGGCCCGGCGCCGTCCTCGCGATTCCCCACGACAGCAGCGTTTTCGCGAGACCTCGTCCCCTCATCTTTACCGAAAGTCCGATGTACACCAGTTCCACCGACCGTTGCTCCGGGCACGGATTGAGCAACAGGCACCCGTGCGCCTCATCACCCGACATGACGATCCACCAGAAGTGGGGATCAAACGTCCCAACCGAGCGGTGTGATTGAACGACGTCGCGCGTCTCACGCAGACCGCACATCTCAGGACAATCCTGCGTCTGCTCGTACGATCGATCGAGCGCTTCGCTGACGAGAGCGTCGGCCCGACCCGTTCCCCCAGGACCGTCCGCCAGTTCGTCATATGCCACGATGCGCACATCCTGCGGCCAGGAGGGGTCGGTCGCACCGGACGCCACAGGCAGCCCGGACCGCCGCATATAGGTCAATGAGCCGACGTTGCGGAATCCAGCCCGCGCGTACGCCTCCAGCGCATACGTCTCGCGCGGCTCCGGCAGCGCCTGAACGATTCGGATTTCGCTCGGAGGCGATGCCGACAAAAATCCGCACGCCGCTTGGATGCAAGCGGCCCGCTCCGCGATGCCTGCCTCGGTACCGCCCGCATCGCCCGTCCGCGGCGGCTCGCTCACGAACATCATCGCCGTCTTGCCGGCTCCCAGAACCGCCAGACACGCCTGCCGGACAATCGGGCGCTGCTTCCCCGTGAACCGCTGAACGGTGCCCCATGCGAGCGACAGATCGATCCCGTGTTTGCCGGAGGCCGCGACCAACCGCTTTCCGGCCGCCTCGACATCCGCGTTTCCCTGGCTGACAAGCCTCATCGCGGCGGGCAGGAACAGGTCGCTGGTGATCTTGGTCACCGGCCAACGACCCGGCCCCTGAGGCGTCGACGGGCGGTCAAGCGGGCCGGGATTTGGAACCGTTTGGGACACCGATCGGTACGGTACGGCGGGTTGACCTGCGCAGTGGGCGTTGTACACTGCACTTCCCGAATTTCGTTGGAGACCCTGATGCCCATTGCCGACACCCACCGACACCCCAATTCTGCCCTCGCGACCTCGCTCCTGGCCTTGTTTGTTGGGCTTTTGAGCGTCTTCGCGATCGGCATGGCTCCCCCGGAGCCGGATATCGTGCCGCGCCGGTGGCAGTTGGCGGTGGAGCCCGGTCCCCTGCGCGTCACGATGATCGAATCCGCCAAGGGCGGCGCTCGCGCGTATTACTATTTCACATACAAGGTCACCAATACCAACGCCGGGGACTTGCTGTTTGCTCCTTCCTTTGACCTCGTTGACGGTGAGGGTCAGGTCGTTCGAGCCGGGCGCGATGTGCCCGCCGACGTCACAAAGGCCATTTGGTCGTCACTGGGCAATCGGGCCCTTCAGGACCAGATCGGGATGGTCGGCATGCTCCTGCAGGGTGAGGAAAACGCCAAGGAAGGGCTGGTCATCTGGCCCGCCAACAACCTGCACCCGGGCGAGCTCTCCGTCTACGCGGCCGGATTCAGCGGAGAAACTAAGTCCGTCAAGGTGCTTGACCCCAAGACGAACAAAGAAACCTCGGTCATGCTCCGCAAGACGCTCATGCTGCGGTATCAGACCCCCGGCGAGTTGCGTGAGATGAGCGCCAAGCCCATCGACCTCTCGGAACAGCGTTGGATCATGCGGTAAGGAACCGTTCGGGGCGGCCGACGGCCGCATCCCGACCCTCGACTCGCCCGGGGGCGCGGCCTATCATTTTGGCCCCACGCAAGTCGCCTTGGGTGAGGCAGAACTCGAAAGGTTTTTTGTCATGGCACACAAAAAGGGGCAAGGCTCCACCAAGAACGGTCGCGATTCCAACCCTCAGTTCCGCGGGATCAAGCTCTACGGAGGCGAGATCGCGAAGGAAGGGTCGATCATCGTCCGTCAGGTCGGAACGCCCTTCCAGGCCGGCTACAACGTGCTCCGCGGCAAGGATGACACCCTGTTCTCCGTCGCCCTCGGCACCGTGGTCTATCGGGGCCGCAAGGTCCATGTAAACCCGCTCGATGAGAAGGCCCCGCGTCCGACGTGGCTCAAGGCCGCCGTCGCCGCGAAGTGATTTTCTCGGAGCATCATGTTGAACTATGAACACCGCGCCCCGCGCGGTGTTTTTTCATGGCTCACGTCCCGGTCAACGCGCGCCTGATCGCTGCAACCTGCGACAACACTGCAGGCATCTCGTCCAGGCTCAGCATCGTGCTGGCGTCGCTCATCGCGGTGCGTGGTGCAGGGTGGCATTCAATAAAGAGCGAATGAACACCCGCCGCGGTCGCCGCCCGCGCGAGCAGCGGCGCACGCTCCGGACGACCTCCAGTCGTCTCACCCGCTCCGGGCAGCTGCGTGGAGTGGGTGCAATCAAAACAGACCGGGGGAGCGCCGCCCTCGGACTTCAGTTCCATAAGGTCACCCAGGCCCAGAAAGTCATTCACCAGGCGACCGTAACCGAAAAACGTGCCGCGTTCGGTGGTCATCACGTTCAGGCAGCCCGCCTCGGCGAGCTTGCGCACCGCGCCGCCCATCTCGCCGGGAGAGAGAAACTGTCCTTTCTTGACGTTGACGGCACGACGGTGCCTGGATGCGGCTTCTCCGGCTGCGCAGAGCAAATCTGTCTGCCGACACAGAAACGCGGGAATCTGCAACAGGTCAACCACCTTGGCGGCGGGCTCGGCCTGGTCGGGCTCGTGGATATCGGTGGTCGCGGGGACACCGAGAGTTTCCTTGATCTGTGAAATCCAGTTCAGTCCGCGCTCCAGCCCCGGCCCACGCGGCGAACGGATGCTCGAACGATTGGCCTTGTCAAAAGACGCTTTGAAGATGTACGCCAGACCCAGGTCGCGGCACAGTCCTGCCACACGGCGGCCGATCGTCAGACCCAACTCAAGCGACTCAAGCACGCACGGCCCGGCGATCACAGCGAGGCGTTGCCCGGCCCCGATCCGAACGTTCCCCACATCGCACATTCTCGCCGTTTCGCTCATGCGACAAGGGTAGCGAGCAGGCGGTGAAAACGCTCAGACCGCTGCCTCAACGCCAACCGAATCAGATCACGAACAAACGCCCGTGTCGGCCTTGGAGGGCTGCGCCACCGGCCCGCGGTACGTGGCCGCAGCGTGGCACGCACCCGCCCACGCGGCTTTTCCCGCCTTCGATGCAACACCGCAGACCCGAGTTCCGGCTCCCCGGGCCACCGCGAATGCCGGGGCGAGGCGTCCGCGGCTCGCTGAGGCCGCCGCGACACCGTTCGTGACCGCCTGCCGCATCGCGGCGGCCGCCTGCATGATCCCACGCCGCTTCGCTGCCTTCGCGGCCTGACGGCGGGCGACATGGCGCACCGCGAAGAGACTGGCAACGCCGGTCACGACCGATGCCCACAGCCACACGCCCCAGGCGGTCTGGGGGCTCGTCCAGGCATGGGTGGACGCGGTCTGGGCGGCGAGGGCATATACGCCGGAGGAAGCAAGCGAACCGATGAACCCGCCCCGAAGAGCTCCGACGGGCTTGGGCGCGGACTCCGCACGCGGCCGGGAGTCCACCACCTCGAACGCGGCTCCACGCTCCTGCTCGCGGGGCGCCTGCGGGACCGCGGTGTTGTCAAATGCCCACCAAAGGACGCCGTAGAGCTTCCAGAGCACCCACACCGGCGAAAACACGATTCTCCACATGAGCGCAAGGACTTCGAGCATGGCGGATCTCCGTTCTCCCTCTTTGGGAATCCGCCGGACCAGGTTTCGACCCGTTATCAGTCCAACCGGAACCTGCGCACCGGGACATGAACGGCTCCGCCGGGCTTCAGGATACTGCGAACCAGCACCACCTGAATGACGTCAATTGGCTCGGAATCCAATACATCATCCATCCGGAACTGCACCCCCCCACCGTTGAATCGGGCGAGCGTGAAATGGGGCAGGAACCTCTCGCGATGAGGCGTTCTGGGTGGCAGCAGCAGTCTCTTGACCAGCCGACGATGGACCTCAAGCAGCGATGGCGGGGCATCGGTCTCCGCGGCGATGAGTCGTGCCAATCCCCGCTCGGGCAGCGTGATCATCCGTTTCGGAGTGAGCCGAAAACTCGCTACCCCGGAGCAGGATCGTTCGATCGATTCCTCGACACCCGGCAGATCGCTCTCCCGCGTGCCGCCCAGAAAATACAGAGTCTGGTGCAGTTGGGCGGCTTCGGTGGGCCGATGCGGAGGCAGGCCGGCAGCGGGAAGCCTCGCCAGCATCGCCGCGGCGGCGGACGGTGGCGGGTACGCCGCGACGAATAGCCGGAGCGGTTCGTTCACGAAGCTCCCTCGCTGATCCGAGCACGCACTGCCATCCCACGGCGCCAGCCGCACAAGCGGCGGGAGCAACTCGCCGATGGCCGAAGGGCGTCGCGAACAACGAGCGGATATTACGCCACGATCACCGAATCCTGCGATCTCGCCGATTCAGAAATTCGGTGTCGGCGGGCGGAACTGGTCGAGGTTCAGAGCCCGGAAGTACGCAATCGTCTTCGCCAGCCCCTCGCGCAGTTGGACCTTGGGCTCCCAGCCGCCCAGATTGGCTTTCGCGAGCGTGATATCAGGCTGGCGCTGGCTCGGATCATCGGCGGGCATGGGCTTGTATACCAATCGCGACTTGCTCTGGCACAGTTCGATCACAATCTCGGCCAGTTGCTTCATCGTGAACTCGACGGGGTTGCCCAGGTTCACCGGCCCGATGAACGAATCCGGCCCGTTCATCATGCGGATGATCCCTTCGACCAGATCGTCCACGAAGCAGAACGAGCGGCTCTGCTTGCCCTCGCCGAAGATCGTGATGTCCTCGCCGTTGAGCGCCTGGCGGATGAAGTTGCTCACCACGCGCCCGTCGAAGGGATGCATGCGGGGGCCGTACGTGTTGAAGATGCGCACAACGCGGATGTTCACGTGGTTCGACCGGTGGTAGTCAAAGAAAAGAGTCTCGGCGGCGCGCTTGCCCTCGTCGTAGCATGCGCGGATACCGATGGGATTCACGTTGCCGCGGTACGACTCGGGCTGCGGGTGCACCGACGGATCGCCGTACACCTCGCTGGTGGAGAACTGAAGGACCTTGGCCTTGCAGCGTTTGGCCATTCCCAACACGTTGATCGCGCCCATCACCGACGTCTTCATCGTCTTGATGGGGTTGTACTGGTAGTGACCGGGCGCGGCAGGACACGCCGCGTTGTAGATCTCGTCGACCTCGAGCCACAGCGGGTGAGTCACGTCGTGGCGGATCAACTCGAAGTTGGGCTTGCCGAGCAGGTGGGCGACGTTGACCTTCTGGCTCGTGAAGAAGTTGTCTACACAGATCACATCGTGACCCTGCGCCACCAGGCGATCGCAAATGTGCGAGCCAAGAAACCCCGCGCCGCCCGTAACCAATATCCGCCGGATCTTCATGCCAGTAAGCCTTTCATCTGAAACCCCCGCCTGGGTGAAGTTCCACTGCGGGCCCGATGGTACGCGGCGGGCGGTGTTTCAGCGGGGCGATGGGCCCCGTCGTAGCCGCCGGCACCACGGGGTTGATCGGCCGCCTCCTGGCACGGGTTAAGCCGCGGTATGGGACCAACCCTTGAACTACTTTCGTGCAGCAAATAGGCACCCTGGTCGTGGGAACAAAGCAGCCGCGCTTCGACGCGCGGCCGCAACGGTCGTTTCGGATTGTCGCCAACCGACAGGGGGCTCAGTCCTCCGGCAGGGCGCAGTGGCCACCATGCTTGGCGTGGTAGTCCTGATGGTATTCCTCGGCTTCCCAGAACTTGCCGGCCTTCTTGGCATCGACAATCTGGGTCACGATCGTTCGGTTCTTGAACCGGTCGATCTTCTGCTGCTCGGCGATGAACGCCGCGGCCTGCTTCGCCTGCTCCTCGGAGCTCGTGAAGATCGCGGAGCGATACTGATCGCCCACGTCCGGCCCCTGGCGATTGAGCTGAGTGGGGTCGTGGAACTTGAAGAACTTCTCGAGCAACTGGCGGTACGTCACGACGGCGGGATCAAACACGATGCGAACGGTCTCGGCGTGCCCCGTATCGTGACCGCACACGTCGCGATACGTGGGATTCTCCTTGGAGCCGCCCATGTACCCGCTCACGGCATCAACGACGCCGGGCAGCTGCTCAAACCGATCCTCGACGCCCCAGAAGCAGCCGCCCGCGAAATACGCGGTCTCGGTGGCGATGGGCCGGCTTTCCGCGGGCAACTCCTGCCCCTTCTCGATGAACGTGAGCGACGCGGAGTTGAGGCAGAAGCGCAGGCCCGTCGGCTTGGGGCCGTCATCGAACACGTGCCCGAGGTGAGCGGTGCAGCGGGCGCACAGGATTTCGTCGCGCACCATGCCGTGTGACTTGTCCTCGTGAGTCGCCACGTGCCCCTTGGCGAAGGGCTGGAAGAAGCTCGGCCACCCGGTGCCGGAGTTGAACTTGGCATCGCTGGAGAACAGCGGCAAGCCGCAGAGCTTGCAGACGTACACGCCGTCCTTGTGATTGTCGAGCAGGTTGCCGCAGAAGGCCCGTTCGGTTCCCTTCGCGAGAATGACGTCGGCCTCTTCCTTGGTCAGTTTTTTCGCCAGTTCATCGATCTTCACGGGCGAGAGGGGCGTGATGTTGTAACCGGCGGGTGAATATTTCGGGTTCTTCATGGCGTCTGGCGAGGGAGCGGACTTGGCCGGGGGATCATCGTTCACAAGCCAACGATGCACACCCATGGCGTGCGCGCAGGTTGCCGCGAGCACGACTGAGACGACGAACAAGGCCAAAAGGCCCATCAGTTTCATTGCGATGACTCCAGAATCAACGTCGCGGTGGAAGCCGCGGTCCGTCGACAACTCTTTCGATGCCGGTGAGCGAATGGATGATACGCCGCTCTGATTCGGCGATTGTTCGGGCGACTGAAGTCCCACCCGAAGCGTTCTCAAGATGAATGGTCGCCGTCGGCCCGAGCCAGGAACTTGGCCTTCCACTTCGGGCACAAGGCGTCCACCGCCGCGGCACGCTTCCACGCGTCGCGCTCGTCATTCGTCAGATACATGAGCCGCGTCACTTCAGGGCAGGTGAGCCCGGCCGTGTCCTTGTGCAGCACCTTGGCCTCGTCGCCGACGCACAGCGTTCCCTCCTGCAGGACCCGGAAGTACGGCCCCACTCTCAACCTCGCGAGGAAGGCCTTGGGAAACGCCGGGAGTTCCATCGCCATCGCCAGCGTTGCGCACGGAGCTCTGGTCTTCGTGACCTGGAGTTCAACGGTGCCGATGCGCCAGATATCGCCGACGCACACGGTGGAATCGTCGAGCCCGTCGATCGAGAGATTCTCGCCCATCAGCCCGAGCGGGATGTCCCGGTTCAGTTCACTCCTCCAATGGTCGTACTCCTGCGTCGAAAGTGCGTACACCGCTTGCGTGGGCCCTCCATGGTGACGCTTGTCCGACTGATCATCGCCCTCGAGCCCGAGCGAGTGCACGCCAACCGGGCCGGTCTGGGCGGCTTTGAAGATCGCCGTGGAATAGGAGCGTTCTCCCCGTGTCACGTGGCGAACGGCGGATGTGTTGACGCTGACGATGCGCATGAAACAACCGTACGTCACGCGCACAGCGCGGTTCGTCGAATACTCCGCTGCGGCTCAGGGCGCCCAGACGTTGGCCACGCTGCGATGCTCGAACACCGGCACCCGCCCCGGCACGCCGTTGGAAGCGCCGTTCAGGTGCATCTTGCCTGATGCAAGCCCCGGGAAGTGCTCGCCCTGCCAACTGGCGGGATACTTGTCGTCGTCGAGATCCAGCGCGGCCTTCGTGGGGAACAGCGGGCGGAACGTATCGCACATCACCGCCAGTTCGCCCGTGTGGGTCGCCGAGAGCGACGCCTCGATCGTGCCCGGGTGCGGGCCGTGCGGGATGCCCTGCGGGTGCAGCGTCAGGCTCCCCACCTCGATGCCCTTGCGGCTGCCGAAGTTCCCCTCGACGTAGTACAGCACTTCATCGCTGTCCAGGTTGCTGTGGTTGTACGGCACCTTGATCGCCTGCGGGTGGTAGTCCAGCATGCGCGGGCAGAACGAGCAGATGACGAAGTTGTGCGCTTCAAACGTCTGATGGATCGGCGGGGGCATGTGGAGTTGGCCCGTGATTGGCGCGAAGTCGTCGATATTGAAGATGAACGGGTAGTAGCACCCGTCCCAGCCCACCACGTCGAGCGGGTGATAGTGATAGATGTACGAGTGGACGAGATCGCGGGCCTTGATCCGCACCTCGAAGTCGCCGCGCTGATCCCACGTCAGCGGCATCTCCGGCAGACGCAGGTCTCGCTCGCAGAAGGGGCTGTGCTCCAGGTACTGCCCGGTCGCCTTCGATACATACCGGGGCGGCGGCCCGATATGGCTGCCGTTGACCGTCTCGATGAGCAGGAACTTGCCGAAAGGACAGCTCTCCACCGAGGGGCCGCCGTCCTTGGGCTTGCCCGTCGCGGGATCGTTCTCCCGCTTGTCCCAGATGATCGTGTAGATGACGCCCTTGGGCATCACCAGGTAATCATGCGGCCCGAACCGCAGTGAGCCGAGCATGCTGTGGCACACGCCGGTGCCGAAGTGGATGAATATGCACTCATCGCCCTGGCCGTTCTTGAAGTGGTAGGCCATCTGCTCGGCGGGATTGCACACCGCCATCTCGCAGTCGGCGTTGCCAAACAACACCACGCGGCCCGTAACGAAGTCGCCCTTGGGGGGCATCGGTGCGCTCTTGAGATGCCGCATCCGCATGATGTCACGCTCGAGGTACTCCACCGTCGTCGAGTACTGCGGCTTCCAGCCGTAGACCTGCGTCGGCGGATGGATGTGGTACATCGTTGAAGACGGTCCGGAGAAGCCCTCCGTACCGAAGAGCTCCTCGGAGTACAGCGCGCCGTCCGGGCGGCGGAACTGAACGTGGCGCTTGCGGGGAAGAAGGCCGAGTTTCGTGTAGTACGGCATAACGGATTTTACACACCGACCGCGAGACCCGGGGTGCAACTCCACCCCGATTTTCCGCCCGCCGCGTGCCCTCGCCGCCGCGGTACGATCCTCGGATGGGCACGAATACACACACGCCGGGTGAAAGACTCAGGGCCTCGATGAACACTGGCTGCGTCGCCATGCCGGGGGCGTTCAACGCCCTGTGCGCAAGGGCCGTGGCCAAGGCCGGATTCGAGGCGTGCTACGTCTCGGGCGCCGCCACCAGCGTGTGCGCCGGCGTGCCGGATGTCGGCCTTCTGACCCTTGAACACTTCTGCCGCGTCATCCGCGAAGTGGCCGACGGCAGCGGGCTGCCCGTGATCGCCGACGCCGATACCGGATTCGGCGAGGCCGAAATGGTCCGCCGCACCGTCATCGAGTACGGCCGGGCCGGCGCGGCCGGCCTGCATCTGGAAGACCAGAAGTTCCCTAAGCGCTGCGGGCATCTCGACGGCAAGGAGCTCATCCCCACCGACCACATGATCGAGAAGATCCAGTGGGCCGTGAAGGCAGCGCCCGCCGGCTTCGTTGTGTGCGCTCGCACCGACGCCCGCGGCGTCGACGGCATGCAGGCCGCCATAGACCGTGCCGCGGCGTACGTTTTTGCCGGCGCCCACATGATCTTCCCAGAGGGCCTGACCACCGAGGCCGAGTTCGCTCAGTTCGCCAAGGCCATGCAGAATCTGTCGGGCCCCAACCCCCGGGGCGGTCCGTACCTGCTCGCCAACATGACCGAGTTCGGCAAGACTCCCATCATCCCGGTCGATCGATTCGCCACGATGGGGTACTCGTGCGTCATTTTCCCGGTGACTCTGCTGCGAATCGCCATGGGCGCCGTGACGCAGGCGCTCGAAGTGCTCAGGGCCACCGGCAGCGCCGAGGGTTTGCTCAAGCAGATGCAGACCCGCCAGCAACTCTACGACCTGATCGGCTACACCCCCGGCACGCCGTGGGAGTTCCCCGACCGGTAGGGCATGCTGGTACCATCGCGGCATGAATCACCAGCCCAGTTGGCGTGCCGCGGCATGCGGAGCGATCATCGGACTCGCCGCGTGTGCCGCTCCCGCCCAGGAACAGAGTTCGCAGATGCCTGATTTCATCCGCGCATTCCGCACGGATGAGCAGTACGTGTCGCGATTCGCCAACGTGCGCTGGTCCGAACCCCGCTCCGAGCGGCTCGCAGCGTTCAACAAGGAATGGCAGGCCAAGCTCGACTCCCAACCCTTCGAGTCGCTCTCGCAGGACGCCAAGATCGACTGGCTTTTGGTGCGCAATCAACTCGCGCTCTCACGCTCGCGCCAGGACCTCGAGCAGCGCCGCCTCGCCGAGATGGCGCCCCTCCTGCCGTTCCGCAAATCACTGCAGGATCTGGAATGGGCCCGCAGGCGATTGGAAACCTGCGACCCCAAGACCTCGGCGGACGCCATCGCGACGATCCCCGATCAGATCAAAAAGGTCCGCGAGCGGATCGAAAAAGGCCGCAAGCCTGACGCAAAGCCCGACGATGCCGACATCATCAAGGTCACCCCGCAACTCGCCCTCCGCACCGCCGGCGCGGTTGATGGTTTGGTCGGGACGATGTCCGAATGGGCCGCTTACCACGAGCAGTACAAGCCGGACTTCGCCTGGTGGGTACGCCAGCCCCGCGAACAGGCGGAGCGGGCGATGCGCGAGTACGCCAAGTTCCTGCGTGAAACCGTCGCCGGCGTCAAGGGCGAAGCGGAAGACCCGCTCGTCGGCGACCCCATCGGCAAGGAGTCTCTCCTGGGCGACCTCGCCTTCGAGATGATCGGCTACTCGCCAGAAGAGATGATCCGAATCGCCGAGAAGGAGTTTGTCTGGTGCGAAACGGAAATGAAAAGGGCCTCGGCCCAGATGGGGTCCGGCGAGGACTGGAAGGCCGCGCTCGCCAAGGTCAAGCAGGATTACGTGCCCCCCGGCGGCCAGGACGAGTTCGTCAAGGTCGAAGCCCGCAAATCAATCGCGTTCCTCAAGGAGCACGATCTGGTGACCATCCCTCCGCTCTGCGAGGAATCCTGGCGCATCGAGATGCTCAGCCAGGACGCCCAGAAGTCCTTGCCCTTCGCGGTCTACGGCGGCCAGCACATCGGAGTGTCATACCCCACCGAGACGATGCCGCACGACGACAAGCTGATGTCGATGCGCGGCAACAACCGCCACTTCACGCACATCGTCGTGCCGCACGAACTCATCCCGGGCCACCACCTGCAGGGCTATTGCGCAGAGAGGTTCCACGAGTACCGTGATTCCTTCTCCACCCCATTCCTTGTTGAGGGCTGGGCCCTGTATTGGGAAATGCGCCTGTGGGACCTCTACTGGGGCCAGACCCCCGAGGATCGCATCGGCATGCTCTTCTGGCGCATGCACCGCTGCGCCCGCATCATCGTGAGTCTCAAGTTCCACCTGGGCGAAATGTCCCCGAAAGAAATGATCGACTTCCTTGTTGACCAGGTCGGGCACGAACGTTTCGGCGCCACCAGCGAGGTTCGTCGGTATATCGGCGGCTCGTATTCGCCCCTCTACCAGTGCGGATACATGATCGGCGGCCTGCAGTTGCGGTCGCTCTACAAGGACCTGGTGGAATCAAAGAAAATGACCGACAAGCAGTTCAACGACACGGTGCTGACGTACGGGCCCATCCCCGTCGACTTCATCCGCGCCGGCATGACCAACGCGCCCCTCGCTCGTGATTCCAAGGCCGCGTGGAAGTTCGCGGGCGAGTAGACCCGGCGATCAGGCTCCCGCAGCCAGGCGGCGTTTGACGACTTCCTCCGCGCCTCCAGCCACGACCAGTTCCTGCGCCACCGGTGAAAGGGCAGGGAAAGCGAACTCCTTGCCCTCCGCCCGCAAAGTCGAACGCGTGTAATCGATCTCTATCACCCCATGCTGTGAGGACTTGCCACCCGCGCCGCCCTGGCGAAGTTGCTCAACGAGCGCCGGGCACTCGAAGCAGACGAACCCGTTGTTGAACGCGTTTCTCTTGTATGTCTCGCTGAAACTGCCCGCCACCACGCACGGAATCCCCGCGTGCTTGAGGGCTGTCGCGGCCTGCTCGCGCGATGAACCCGTGCCGAAGTTGAACCCCCCCACGATTACATCACCAGGTTTCAGCTGCGCCCGCAGCCCCGGGTCATAGTTCTCGAAGATCACCGCCGACATCTGCTCGGGCGTCATCGCGTCGTTGTACGTGTGCTTGCCCGCGTAAATTCCGTCGGTATTCAGATTGTCGCGGTCCAGGAACCACAGACGCCCCTGCACCTTGGGCGGGAAGCCCGCGATCACTGTCGCGCCCGCGGCACCGGGCCCACCACCCGCAGTCCGTCGGAACGAGAACACCGCCTTCGACGCCGCGTATTTCGCTGGAGCGCAGATGTACCCCGCTACCGCACTCGCCGCGACCACGGCAGGAGAGCCCAGATACACCAGCCCGTTGCGATCTCCCATCCGCCCCTCGAAGTTTCGGTTCGTGGCCGAAATTCCCACCTCACCCGCCTTGATCGTCCCGGCGCCCAAGCCGATGCAGGTGCCGCAGCCGGGCGGCAGTTCGATCGCGCCCGCACCGATCAGGGCCTGCCAATGCCCATCCGCCACGGCACGCGCCTGCACCTCCGCGCTCGCCGCGGCGAGGTAAAACTCCACTCCCGGCGCCACAGTGCGCCCGCGGACGATCGCCGCCGCCTGCGCCAGGTCCTCGTACCGTGCATTTACGCACGACATGAGCCACGCCTTGTTGATCTTGACCTGCTTGGCCTCGATCTCCGGCAGCGACGTCATCGTCTTGACATCATTCGGACCGCTCACATGCGGCACAATCGTCGAAAGGTCCAGTTCAAGTTCCGCGGCGTACGAAGCCCCCATATCCGCCGCGAGTTCCTGCCGGTGCGCCCATCTTCGCTGAACCTCTTCCGCCGTGTAAGCGCCCAGAGACCCCGGTCGCCGCGTGCCGGGCCGGTGCCCCTTCGAGAAATACGCCGCGCGTGACAGCATGTAGTCACGTGTCACTTCATCAAAGGGGAACAACCCTGCCAGAGCCCCCCACTCGGTCGTCATGTTCGCGATCGACATCCGCTGATCCATCGTCAGGCAGGCAACCCCGTCACCGACAAACTCAACCGCGTGGTTGAGCACTTCATCCTTGTTGAACAATCCGCACAGCGCAACGATCACGTCCTTGCCGGTCACGCCCGGGTTGAGCATGCCTCGGAGAGTAACCCTGGCCACCGGCGGCACCTGCCACCACGTCACGCCCGTCGCCCAGATGCTCGCGGCGTCGGTGCGAACCACCGGAGTGCCAAGACAGCACATCGCCCCGTACAAGTTGGAGTGCGAGTCCGAGCCCACCACCATCGACCCGGGCACCACGTACCCCTGCTCCACCATCACCTGATGACTGATCCCTGTGCCCGCCGGATAGAAGTCCACCCCATGCTCGGTCGCGAACGCCTCGATCTTCGCATACTTGCCGAGGTTCTCGGGTGTCTTGTTCTGAATGTCGTGGTCGATCGCGAACACCGGCTGATGGGGGTCGTGGATCTTCCTGCCCGCGCCCACGATCTGTTTGAACTTGGGCATCACCGCGCCGGTATTGTCGTGCGTCATCACGTGCTTGGGCCGGATCGTGATGAAGTCTCCTTGGCGAACCGGCTGGCCGGACGAAAGGCCCACGGCGTGACGGGTGGCGAGCTTCTCAACGAGGGTGAGCGCTGGGGATGTCATGCCGGATGGTACCGGCGGAAAACCCCTATCGGCCAGCTATTTCTCTTGCCGTTTACGGCCCCCGAAGACCGCTCGGCGGACCGGCTATGTTCGCAAGCTCTTCGTGGCATTGGCTTTAGGACTCTCCGCAGTGAGTTTCTTTTCAAAGCCAACAAGCCGCGGCTTTCCACGCTTGGGACGCTCAACGGTGTGCCCCTCGGCTTCGAGCCTGCGGATCTGATTCTCAACTCCGCCCGGGAACTTCTCGATCAGCGAACCGTCATCCCGGATGGTGCGCCAATACGGCGTCACCGGCTTTAGCCCCGCGGCGGCGTCCTCTTCCGCCGCATCGGCGGCGATCCGCATGAATATCCCGGTGGTCAGCGGGCACGCGGCTTCCACGCGCGCGGCGCGTGCCAGCCTCGCCCGGATCTCCCCGACCGTGATCAGTCTGCCCTTGCGAGGTGTGCGCATCAACGCCTCAACATCCAGCGGCCGCGGCACCACCATCGTTCGTGCTTTCGATCGCTTCCTCATGTGCGGCGGAATGACAAAGGGCCTGCCGTGGCTCGGATGAAAGGACTGCAGTTTCTCACGTGCCGATTTTCGTGCCATGTGATCGTCCGCTTCCGGTGCAGCCGCACAACGCCGAGATCAATCCTGCACCAACCGCATCGCCATCAGATCTTGAACGTCGAGTATACCGATCGGCTTTCCCGCGGCGTCAACCACCGGAATTTCGTCCTGCCGGAACTCGCGGAACATCTTGACGGCGTCCTGCACGCGGGCATCGTCCCTGAGCGTCCGCGGGTTCGTGGTCATGACCTCCCGGATCGGCCGCGACAGTTCGCCCGTATCGCGCAGAATAAGCCGCCGCAGGTCGCCGTCAGTAAAAATGCCCGAGAGTCGGCCCGCGCTGTCAACCAGCGTGAGCGCCCCGGGCCGCCGACCCACTCTGGACGCTTCGGCAAGCGCACCGGCAACGGTCAGCGTGTCCGAAACCAATGGAAGAGTCTTACCCACAACGAAGCGCAGCACCTCGGTCACCGGCCGCAGCAACTCGCCCAAGGAACCGCCCGGATGCCGGCGCTTGAAATCCTCGTGCGTGAAGTTGCGCCGGCGTGCCGACGCGAGGGCTAGGGCGTCACCGAGTGCCATGGTCGCCGTGGTCGAACTCGTCGGCGCGATGAACCCCTCCCCCGCCTCGCGAGTCACTCCCAGCGTGAGCGACACCGTCGCCAGCCGCTCGAGGCTCGTTGGGTCGCCGCCCCGGCGACCTGTAATCGAGATCACCGGCAAACCGTCCTGCTTCAGCACCGCCGCCAGGCTCACCACCTCGTCTGTCTCGCCCGAGGACGAAATACAGATCACCGTATCCGTTGACCGGAAACGCCCCAGATCGCCATGAAACGCCTCAGACGGGTGCACCGCATGCGAGGGGATGCCCAGCGAAGCCATGGTGGCCGAAATCTTGCCCCCGACCAGCCCGGACTTTCCCAGCCCCGTGACCAGCACCGTGCCACCCGAGTCCGCGCACGCGACAATCAGGTCCACCGCCCGGATAAAGGCCGCGTCCAGCAATGAAGCCAGGTTCGCCACCGCCGCGGCCTCATCCGCAACAAGCGCCTTGGCAAATCGCAGGACGTCCGCATCCGCGTCGGAGAGCTTCGGTAGTTGGTCGGGCATGCGCCGCAAGGGTACGTGGGCGAGGGAGACTCCAGCCCACCCAGACGCCCGCACGATCACTTCTCGCGGCCGGGGCGTCCCCCGCCCCCCGCACTACACTTGCCCCGCATGATGCTCGAAGACACGTACAGAATTCGGCTGGAAGAGTTCGAGGGGCCCCTGGACCTGCTCCTCTTCCTGATCCGCAAGGATGAAGTGGATATCCACAACATCCCTGTCGCTTCGATCACCGAGCAGTATCTGCAGTTCATCGCGGAGCTTCAGCGGCACGCCGCGCGGATCGACATCGACACCGCCGGCGAGTTCCTCGTCATGGCCGCGACGCTGATGGAAATCAAATCGCGGATGCTCTCTCCCAAGACCGCCGTCGCCCCGACCGCCGAAGGCAAGCAGTCAAAGAACGAAGACCCCCGCGCCGAACTCGTTCGCCAGTTGCTGGAATACAAGCAATACCGCGACGCGGCCAACGCGTTGGAACACCGTGCCGAGGATTGGCGCCGCCGCTTCGGCTCCGCCCCCGCCGGCGTCGACGATGAACGCCTCAAGGCCGCCATCGACGCCGCTCCCGACGTGGAACTTGAAGACCTGGACCTGCTCGACCTGGTAGACGCCTTCCGTCGAATCGCCGAGACGGTCAACTTCGATCGCCTGGGCGAACACCAGGTAACGTACGACGACACCCCACTCGAACTCCACGCCGAGGACATCGTCAGCAGGATCCGCTCGGAATCACCCGACCCCAACCACGAGATCACGCTGCAGAGCATGTTCGAGCGTCGGTCACGCGGCGAGATGGTCGGGCTCTTCCTCGCCCTACTCGAACTCGTCCGCGCCAGGCGCGTCGCCGTCCGGCAGGACCGGGTCGAGGGTGTCATCATGCTCCGCCTCCGGGAACCGGATGCAGAGGCACAGGGCGACGAAGCCAACGCGAACGCTACTCCCGCTCAGCCCGAGTAACCCCCCTGCCGTCGTTCAAAGCGTGAAAAGCCCACCCCGCCCGCGTACCATCGCCCCGGTCAAGCCCTGAGCCGATCGGCAGTGATTGAAGCCCGGCGCGGCCTGTGCGCGCCCCGACTCTGGAGTGTGCATGTTCGAGCGCTTGACTGAATCTTTCCAGGGCCTGTACCGCACACTCAGCGGACAGGCCAGCATCACAGAAAAGAACGTCTCCGATGCCATGTCCTCCGTCAGGACCGCGCTCCTGGACGCCGATGTCCACGTGAACGTCGTCAACGACTTCTGCGACGGAGTGCTGAAGGACGCGCTCGGGCGCGACGTGACCAAGAGCCTCCGCCCCGGCGAGGAGATGATCGGCATCGTGCACCGCCGGTTGGTGGAGTTCCTCGGCGGAGAGGCGCCCACCGCCGACGCCGATGACCCCATGTCCGGCCTGATCGCCGCAGCGACCCCCGGCCGCGAGCCCAAGACCGAAGCCATCATGCGGGTCAGCCCCGGCCCCACCATCGTCATGATGTGCGGCCTGCAGGGCTCGGGCAAGACCACCACCTGCGGCAAGCTCGCCGCGTACCTGCGCAAGCGCGGCCGCAGTGTCATGCTCGCCGCGGCGGACCTTCAGCGTCCCGCCGCTGTCGAGCAGCTCGAAACCATCGCCGGCCAGGTCTCCAAGGAGTTTCCCGGCAGCGGCGCCGTCCAGTTCTACGCGGAGAAGGACAAGGTCGCCGAGTATGGCAAAGCGGTCGGCGTCGCGGTGCAGGTGTGCCGCCGCGCTCTGGACGCCGCGAAGAAGGCCGGCGCAGACGTGCTCATCCTCGACACCGCCGGTCGCTTGCACGTCAACGACGCACTCATGGGCGAGTTGCTCCAGGTGCGTAACAGCCTCCAGCCGCACCACATCTTCCTCGTGGTCGATGCGATGACGGGCCAGGACGCCGTCAACTCCGCCAAGGCCTTCCACGAACGCCTCGAGGTCGACGGCGTCATCCTGACCAAGTACGACAGCGACACCCGCGGCGGCGCAGCCCTTTCCGTCAAGCACGTCACCGGAGCCCAGATCAAGTTCGTGGGCGTGGGCGAAAAGCTCGACGCCCTCGAGGAGTTCCACGCCACCCGAATGGCCGGCCGCATCCTGGGCATGGGCGACGTCGTCGCGCTGGTCGAAAAGGCTCAGGAACAGGTCTCGGAGGAAGAAGCCGAGAAGATGCAGGCCAAGCTCGCCAAGGGCGAGATGTCGATGGAGGACTTCCTCAAGCAGCTCAAGACGCTGCGGCGCATGGGACCGCTCAAGCAGTTGATGGGCCTGCTCCCCGGCGTCGGCTCCATGCTCAAGGATGTCCACATCGGCGATGAACAGTTGGACCGCGTGGAGGCGATCATCTCCTCCATGAACAAGAAGGAACGGGCCAAGCCGAGCATCATCGACATCGGCCGACGCCGCCGCATCGCCAACGGCTCGGGCACCAAGCCCGAGGAAGTGGGACAACTGGTCAAGCAGTTCGAAATGGTGAACAAGCTGACCAAGACCATGTCGGGCGAATCGATGAAGGAACGCGTCAAGGCGGTGAAAGAGATGTCCGCCTCGGGCGGCGGCCTGGGCGGCATGCTCCCGGGCCTCAAGGGCATGCCGGGCCTCACGTCCCGCGGTTCCACGTACACGCCCAGCCCCAAGGCCGGCTTCAAGAAGCGCAAGAAGTAATCACGGACCTCCACCGCGCAGAAAAAAGCGGCGGGCCATTGGCCCGCCGCTCGCTTTTTCAGAAATATCGTGCTCAGGCTTCCAGCGTGCGGAGCGCCAGGCCGAACTCGGTGAGCTTCTCTTTCACTTCCTTGAGCGAAGTCGCGCCGAAGTTCTTGATCCCCATGAGTTCCGCCTCGGTGTGCGAGGCCAGATCGCCGAGCGTCTGGCAGTTCAGCAACTGAACGGCCTTGCGGGCGCGAACCGAGAGGTTGAGCTCCGAGATGGGCTTGGCGAAGATCGCTTCCTTGCCCGTGCCCTTGTACTGCTCCATGAGAGCCTTGCGGGCGGCGCGGTGCGCGTCTTCCAGACCCTGACCCAGGCGCATGCCCTTGGCCGCCAGCATCTTCTTGATCTCCTGCATCGAGGAGTCACCGAAGTTCTTGTAGGACATCAGTTCCGCTTCGGTGATCCGCAGCAGATCACCCAGCGTGCGGATATTCATCTTCTTGAGGCAGGTGCGGGCCCGGACCGACAGCTCAAAGTCGGTGACCGGCGTGTCCAGCATCGCCTTGCGCTTGAAGATGTCGCGGTCCTGCTCCTCCACCACCACCATCTCGCGGCTCGCCTGCACGTCCTTCATGAACAGGCGTGCACGCAGGTGGTTGGGGCGTGTGTCGAGAATCTGACGCAGGCACCGTTCGGCCGCGCCGAAATCCCCGCGATCCTCGTACATCACCGCAAGGTTCATCAGCGCGTTCACCCGCGGCGGCCCCTGCTGGATGCACCGCTCGTACATCGCCAGCGCTTCATCTTCTTCGCCCAGCAGATCCAAGTGGTACGCCACCTTGAACAGCGCATCGCTGTTCATGTGGTCCGCGGCGACCGCTCGGCGATATTCATCCATCGCGGCCAGTCGCTCGCCCGTGGACTCGAGCTTCAGCCCGGCCGCGTAGTGCTTGGACGAGGTGGCGGTGTCGCGCTTGGAGGTTTCGGGAACTCCGATGACGGTGTCGAGCGGGTCGTGCGGCATATGTTGGGTGGCTCCGGCAAAGCCGCGGCATTGTGCCACGGGCCAAAATAATAGGAGGGAACACCTTCGCCGTCGATGCTCCGCGGCCCGCCGCCCGAGAATCGTTCGGGGCACCCATACCCTCACTCAAAGCCCGCTCCGAACCCCCCAGGGAAGCCCCCATGCACCCCACCATCGCGATGTCACACACGCACGCCGTTGCCGCCGCTTTGACCCTCGTCCTCGCCACAGGAGCCGCGATGTCAGCCGAATCCAAGACCAGCCTGACGATCTACTCCTCGGCCCAGCCCGGCGCGATTAACCCCGACCTCTACCGACCCGTCCCCGGCCAGCAGGAGTTCAGCGGATTCGGCCGCGGAGCCCCGATTCCCGGCTACGCCGTGGTCCGCAGCGACCGGCGAATTGACCTCAAGGCCGAACGCCAGACCATTCAGTTCGACGACGTCGCGGCGTATATCGACCCCACCACGGTCTCTTTCTCCTCGCTGACTGACCCAGCAACGAGCGTGATCGAGCAGAACTATCAGTTCGACCTGGTGAACAACGAAAAGCTCCTCTCCCGGTTCCTAGGTGTCGACATCGGCGCCAAGGTCATCCACGGCCAGCAGGTCGAATCGGAGTTCGGAACGCTCCTGGCCAGCTCGCCGGGCCAACTCACCCTGCTCCAAAAGGACGGCTCGGTCCGCATCGTCAACGGGTACGCCAATCTCAGCCTGCCTTCCCTTCCCCAGGGCCTGCGCACCAAGCCCACGCTCATCTGGGATATCACCACCACCAAACCCGGGCCGCACGATGTGCGAGTTTCCTACCAGACCGAGGGCATCACGTGGTGGACGGATTACAACCTCGTGTACGCCGAGGGCAAAGACGCCAACAGCGGCACGCTCGACGTAAACGCCTGGGTCAGCATCCTCAACCAGTCCGGGGCCACCTATCCCGAAGCACAGCTCAAGCTCATCGCGGGCACCGTGCACCGCGCTCCTCAGCCCGAGGCCTACGCGGCGCGATCAATGCGGGGGAACATGCCCCAGAGCATGGCGGAGCCGCGCGGATTCGAGGAGAAATCGTTCTTCGAATATCACCTGTACACACTCGGCCGCCCCACCACCATCCCGAACAACTCCACCAAACAACTGGAACTCTTCCCCGCGGCGAAGAAAGTCCCCTGCGAAAAGGTGCTGGTGTACGACGGGCAGGGGCAGGACATGTGGATTGACCCCTACAGCCCGATGCTCGACCAGGGCTTCGGCGTGCAATCCCGCAAGGATGTCGCGGTCTACCTCAAACTGCAGAACTCAAAGGAGTCGGGCATGGGGATGCCTCTCCCAGCGGGCCGCGTGCGCGTCAGCAAGGCCGATCCCGCGGACGGCAGCCTTGAGTTCGTCGGCGAGGACACGATCCGCCACACCCCGAAGAACGAGGAAGTGCTCGTCAAGCTCGGCGACGCGTTCGACGTCGTTGGCGAGCGCGCGCAGACCGACTTCCGCGTGGATACGGCACGCAAGGTAATCGAAGAGTCCGTCGAGATCAAGGTTCGCAACCGCAAGGACGAACCGATCAACGTCGTCATCCAAGAGCGCATGTACCGCTGGACGCAGTGGGAAATCGTCAAATCCACGATTGACCCCAAGAAGCTCGACGCCCGTCTCGTGCACTTCCCCATGACGTTGAAGCCCAATGAAGAGGGCACGCTGCGCTACACCGTCCGATACCAGTGGTGATTCCATCCACCCGGAACACCCGCTTCGAAACTGCATAAATTCGTTTGCCCACCGCGTATTGGTGCGGCACGCTCACCTTTGACCCCTTGAGACCCGCATGAACCCACGCACGGCCACCCGAATCCTCTCCGCCCTCGCCCTTTGCTTCACCGGGATCGCGTTCGCGCAGGAAGCAGCCAAGGCACCTCCGGCCGAAGGGCCGCGGTTCGTACGTGTGCAGGACACCGACGATGGCGGCCGCGTTCTGCTTCAGGTCTCCTCTCGCACCTTCAAGCCCGCCGCGAACGGCCCGGTCGTTCACCTTGTGGGCGCGGTGCACATCGGTGATCAGGCGTATTACGAGAGCCTCCAGAAGTTCCTGGATACTCAGGACCTCGTGCTCTTCGAAGGCGTCAAGCCGGGTGGTTCCAAGACCGCGCTGGCCAACGCCGACGACGCTGCCAAGGCCAAGATCACCAAGGCCCGTGAGCGCTTCCTGGCCATCCTGATCACCCGCCACAAGTCCAAAGCCGGCGCTTTCCCGGCGACTTTTGACGATCTGATCGCCGCGATGCCCACCAACAAAGCCGCGGTCGTGAAGGGCAGTCTGCAGGACGGCTGGGGCCGCTCGTTCGCGCTCACCGTCACCGCGGACCCCGCCGCGTTCGACATCACCAGCCTCGGCGCCGACGGCCAGCCCGGGGGCGACGGCGCGAACGCCGACATCCTGTTCAGCCAGCAGAAGCCGCTGACAAAGAACGAGAAGCAGGCCGGCGACGGCATCCAGACCCAACTCGCCGATGCACTGGGACTGAAGTTCCAACTCACCACGATCGATTACACCCACGCCTCCTGGCGCAACAGCGACCTCACCGTGGACGAGATTCAGGAACGCATGGGCGAGGGCAACGCCGCCGCGGAAGCCCTCTTCAGTATGCTCGACGGCTCGTCATTCGCCGGCAAACTGGTGGGAGTCATGCTCGGCTTCGTCAAGAGCAGCCCGCAACTGTCGCTCATGGTGAAGATGACCCTGATCGAAACCCTCGCCAACGGCGACGACGCGATGTTGAACCAGTCCAAAGCGCTGGGCATGGACTTCGGCAAACTCATGAAAGTCATCGTGATGGACCGCAACGAGGCGGTCTTCTCGGATCTCAAGGGAGTGATCGAGAAGGAGCCCGGCGTCAAGTCAGTCGCGATCTTCTACGGCGCCGGCCATTTGCCGGACATGGAGCACCGCCTGACCCAGGACATGGGGTACACCTTTTCCAGCGATCAGTGGTTCACGGCGATCGACCTCGATCTTTCCAAAACTCCGGGCGGCGCGGCGCAGGCCAAGCAGCTGCGTGCCAGCGTCAAGACCATGATGGCCCAGCAGGCCAAGGCCGCCGCTCAGGCCGACAAGAGCAACAAGACCGAGGACGCAAAGTAGTTCACACACGCGTCAGACGCGCGTACTCAAGCACCAGGGTCTTGACACCAAGCCCACGGAACGCAACCGTGACCCGGGCGTTCGCGCCCCCAGTCACCGCCTGCACTTTTCCGAGCCCGAACTGCGGATGGCGAACCTCGCACCCCACGGGGAACGGCGCGTTGAGTTTCGGCCTGCTCGGGGCGCGGGCCGCGTCGCTGAACTCGATGTCGCCGCTGTCGTGCTGCTCACCCCACTCATCGCCGAGCCCGCCCGACACGTCGGACAGGTTCCGCACGCTCACGTGCTCCGCCGGCAACTCGGAGAGGAAGCGGCTGGGGATCGTTCGTTCCGACATGCCCCGCATGGTGCGGTAGTTGCTCGACGTGATGAGCAGTCGGCGCATGGCCCGCGTGATTCCGACGAAGCAGAGCCGTCGCTCCTCCTCCATCGCGGGCTCGCTCTGCTGCGCCCTCATGTGCGGGAGGAGGCCCTCTTCCAAGCCGATCATCGCAACGCCGCCGAACTCCAGCCCCTTGGCCGCGTGCAGCGTCATGAGCGTCACGCTGCCCTGCGAGGGATCCACGGCGTCGGCGTCGGCGACCAGCGCGATCGATTCCAGGTACGCCCGCAGCATGTCGAGCACCGAGGGCGTGCCGCCCGTCGTGTTCATCGGGTCGGAACCGGGGTCGTACTCCTGCTCAAACTCGGCGGCGGAACTCACCAGTTCCGCGAGGTTGTCCAGCCGCTCCGCGTCAGTCTCGGTCTTGCTCGTCGCGGCCTGCGCCTTGTACATCGCTTCCAGACCCGATTCGCGGATGACGCGGTCCACCAGTTCGCTGAGCTTTGATCCGCCCGCGGCGGCCAGAAGCGTGTTGGGCGAGATCCATCCGTCGACCATCTGCACGAACTTGGTCGTCGCGTTCACCGCCCGCGCGGTCAGATCGGGCACTTCGCCCACCCTGTGCATCGCGTCGAGCACGGTCACGCCGGACTGATCCGCGAACATCTCGATGCGGTCATAGGACGTGTCGCCGATGCCCCGCGACGGCACATTGACAATGCGGCCCAACGACACCGAATCCGCCGAGTTCGCCACCACCCGCAGGTACGCCAACGCGTTCTTGATCTCTTCGCGGTCGTAGAACGCCGTGCCCCGTGCAATGGTGTACGGAACGTTGTACTCACGCAACGCCTCTTCCATGACACGGCTGAGCGCATTGGTGCGGTAGAAAATCGCCATCTCTCGCCACGCCAGCCCTTGACCGCCTTTGTCGACCGATTCGTGGCGTGAACGCAACCACTGGGCCACCACCGTCGCCTCGTGCCGCTCGTCGCGGCACTTGTTCACCTCGACCTTTTCACCCCCGGTCTTCACGGTGAAGAGCGGCTTGTCCTTGCGGCGACGGTTTCGCTTGATCAGGTGATCGGCCACCGCGAGGATCGGGGCGGTGGAGCGGAAGTTCTCCCCGAGCTTGATGGTCGCCGCGGCGGGGTAGTACCGCTCGAAATCGAGGATGTTGGAAATATCCGCACCGCGCCACCCGTAGATCGCCTGATCGGGATCCCCCACCACGCAGATGTTGGGCCCGCTGGTGCGCAGTTCCCCGCCGGATTCGCCGCCGCCCCCGCCCGCGATGATGCTGGCGATCTGGAACTGGGCCTTGTTGGTGTCCTGATATTCGTCGATCATCAGGTACTGCCAGCGATCGCGGCACGCCGCCCGAACCTGCTCGTTCCTGGAGAGCACGCGGGCGGTCAGCAGCAGAAGGTCGTCAAAGTCCACCGCGTTCGCGCGGCGAAGGGCGGTGGTGTACGAGGAATAGACCTTCGCGATGCACTTGGTGGAGAAGTCCAGCGAGCTTTGCGCGAACTGCTCGGCATCGATCAGATCGTTCTTGGCGTTGCTGATTACTCCCAGCACGCTGCGGGGCTGAAAGTTGGCGGTGGACAACTGACACGCCTCGATCGCCTTCTTCACAATCGTCAACTGGTCCGCGCTGTCGTAGATCGCGAAGTCGGGCTTGAGACCGGCCGCCTCCGCGTGCCGGCGGAGCAAGCGGGCGCACAGGGAGTGGAACGTGGTGATCGTCAAACCCCGCGTCGCCCGGTTCGTTCCTCCCTCGTGCTGACCCAGGAGAGAGAACACGCGTTCACGCATCTCTCCCGCGGCTTTGTTCGTGAACGTGAGCGCCAGGATCTGCCACGGCGGCACCCCGCAATGGACAAGGTACGCGATCCGGCGGGTGATCACGCGTGTCTTGCCGCTCCCGGCCGCGGCGAGCACCAGCAGAGGCCCTTCGGTGTGCAGCACGGCCTGCTTCTGCGGTTCGGTCAGTCCGTCCACCAGCGATTCGGCGGTGGGCGCGGGCTTCGCGGGCGGCGGGGGAACTTCGCCGAAGTCGGCGTCGGTCAGAATCGGTACGTCGAAATCCATGTGCCTCACTGTACGGCGTCGCTCGGGATTCTTCAGGTCCGGACGAAGCCGCGCATTACTCAAAACTCATTCCGCCCATCGCGTCGCCGCCGCCCCCGCGGCCGCCCCGGGCCATCAGCCAGCGGACCTCGGGCATGCGCATCACCGCGGCGGCGACAGCGAACGTCACCGCGCCCGCCAATACGCTCGCGGCCAATCTCACGAGCCGCGGCCACCAGCGCTCCGCCGCAGGCCAGTAGTGCATCGTGGCCCACACTCCCAAAGACATCACGATCACCGCCAGCGCGATCCGGGCGAACGCCAAAATTGTTTCGCGGTCCATGGGAGCAACATGCAGGCGCGTGCGGCAGAGCACCATCAGGCAGGTGAGCTGCGCAAAGGACGCGATCGCGGTCGCCCACGCTAGCCCGGCCTCGCGTAGCGGCCACATCAGGACCAGGTTCAGCGTGAGGTTCAGCCCCACCATCGCCACCGCCACCCGCATCGGCGTGTGGGTGTCGTGCTTCGCGTAGAACGCTCGGGTCAGGACATGGTTGAGTGAGTACGCCCAGACGCCCGGAGAAAAGCCCATGAGCACCGCCGCGGCACGCTCAACGCCATCGGCGCTGAATCCGCTTTTGCCGCCGCTGAAGATGACGTACACCAGATCATGCCGAACGAGCATCAGGCCCGCCGTGGCGGGCAGGCCGATGAACAGGCTCAGACGCAGCCCCCGCCGCAGGACCATCGCGAACTCCGCGGGGTCGTTGGTCGCCCGCGAGAGCATCGGGAAGACGGCGGTCGCCACCGCGAGGCCGAAGACACCCAATGGGAACTGGTAGAGTGACTGGGTGTAGTTCAGGATCGAGTTGGAACTCTTGTCGAGCGAGACGGCGTGCCCGAACATCATCGGGCCCACCCACACCGGCCACATCGCGATCACCATGTCCATCATGGTGTTGAGTTGCAGCGTGCCGAGGCCCAACATCGCGGGGACGAACCGGCCGAGTACCTTGCGACCGTGGCGAACCGCGTCGGCGCCGGCCCGGCCCCACCGCACCAACCCCCGCAGCGCCCACCACGACCAGACGATCTGGACGACGCTGGCGGCCACCGCCGCGATCCCCACCAGGTAAGCGGTATTGACCTTGTCGGTCATCCATCCCAGGTAAAACGCGACGCCCGCCGCGATCTGGAAGATGTTCAGGATGATCGGGGCCGCGGCGGGAGGCCCGAACCGCCCGTGGGCCTGCAGCATCCCGCCCATGATGGCCGTGATGCAGACCATGGGCATCATCGGCAGCATCAGCATCATCAGTTGGAGCGACAGACCCCGGCTCTCGTCCTTGGGGGCGATGAGAAGGATCGCGAGCAGCACCAACTCGAGAACAAGCGTGAGGCCGCCGGTGACCAGAGTCAGAACCCTGATGGTCAGAGTGGCCAACTCGTCGGCCACGCGCGGTTCGTCGCGGCGGAGCTGGGTGTATTCGGGGAGGAACGCCGCGGAAAGGGCCCCCTCTCCGAACAGCCGCCGGAAGAGGTTTGGGAGGGCGTACGCGGCCCGGAAGGCCGAGCCCAGGACGGCGTCGCCGAAGATCCGGGCGGTCACCACGTCGCGGGCCAGGCCGGCGAACCGGGAGAGGAGGGTCAGCCCCGAAACCACGCGCACGGCGGCCGCCAACGTCCCCGCGTGGCGGTCGGGCGGTGCGCTTCCTTGCGTTTGGGTCTTGCCGTCCGGTGGCACGGGCAGAGGTTAGCGTCCCGGATCCGGCCCGGGCGAGTTTTCCCAGGGTTCCGGCGACCTAGACTTTCGCTCAACATACAACCGCACCACTGCCAAGGAGGGCAGACATGTCGCAGGCCGCACTTGCGGAGCCACCCGCCGTTCTCGAATCGAAAATGACCAAGAACAAGCAGCCCGCGCGGGCGACCGCCGAATCGATGGCGACTCGTCAGCGCGATATTTCCGTGTCCGAGTTCTTCGCCAAGAACCGCCACCTCCTGGGGTTCGACAATCCGCGCAAGGCCCTGCTGACCACCGTCAAGGAAGCGGTGGACAACTCGCTGGACGCCTGCGAGGAAGCCGGAATCCTCCCCGACATCACGGTGGTGATCGAGGATCTCCAGCCCGACCGCGGGCGTGAGGTCAAGCAGTCCAGGTACCGCGTGACCGTCGTGGACAACGGGCCGGGCATCGTGCGCAAGCAGGTGGAGCACATCTTCGGTCGGCTGCTCTACGGCAGCAAGTTCCACCGCCTGAAGATGTCGCGCGGCCAGCAGGGCATCGGTATCTCCGCCGCGGGCATGTACGGCCTGATCACCACCGGCAAGCCGATGGGCATCCAGACGCGGCCCAACGCGAACCGCCCGGCTCACCACATCGAGCTGGCGATGAACACCAAGACCAACCGGGCCGAGGTGACCACGGACGAGGAGACGCAGGACTTTCCGCTGGAGCGGCTGCGCGAACTGACGCCGGGGACGCGAGAACTTGCCGCGTCCGGCCAGTTCCTATCGCACAAGGACTACCCCACCGGCACGAGCGTGAGCATCGAGCTCGAGGGCCGGTACCAGAAGGGCCGCGGCAGCGTTGACGAGTTCCTGGAACTCACCGCCATCGCCAACCCTCACGCCAAGATCACGTTTGTCCCTCCGACCAAGGTGAGCGAGGAAGAAGAGGACGTTCCGCTCCTGAAGAACAAGGCCGCCGCCGCCGCTGCGGCAGCGAACGCCGCCGGGCAGCCCGAGGTCGCGCCCGCGGCCCCGCAGCCCACCATCACGACCGAGACCGGCGGCGTGATCGTCTTCCCGCGGGCGGTGCAGGAACTGCCCCCGGAGACCAAGGAGATCCAGCCGCATCCCAAGGGAATCGAGCTGGGCACGCTCCTGCAGATGCTCAAGGACTACGAGCAGGACGAACGCGGCGGGACGCTGTACACGTTCCTGCAGGACAAGTTCTGCCGCGTGTCGGCAACGACCGCGAGCAACTTCTGCGACAAGATCGGCGTCACGAGCCGCACCAAGGTGAGCGCGATCGAGCCCCCGCTGGCGGAGAAACTCTACAAGGAGTTCCAAGAGACCCGGCTGGCCCCGCCCCCCACGGACTGCCTGGCGCCGATCGGCGTGCGGCAGTTGCTGGCGGGCATGCTCAAGGGCGTGCGGGCGGAGTTTTACGCCGCGAGCAGCCGCGACGCCGAGGTCTATCGCGGCCGTCCGTTCCAGATCGAGGCCGCGATCGCCTTCGGAGGTGATCTGCCCGCGGATGATTCGGCACGCGTGATCCGGTTCGCCAACCGGGTGCCGCTGCTCTTCCAGCAGTCGGCGTGCTCCTCATTCAAGGCCGTGACGGAGATGTCGTGGCGGAACTACAACCTGCAGCAACCCAGGAGCAGCCTGCCGGCGGGCCCGCTGGTGATCATGATCCACATGGCCAGCGTGTGGGTGCCGTTCACGAGCGAGAGCAAGGAAGCGATCGCGGACTACGACGAGATCCGCAAGGAAATGAAACTGGCACTCATGGAGTGCGGCCGCAAGCTGGGCACGTACCTGCGCAAGCGCCAGGCCATGCGCCGCCAGGGAGAGCGCCGCGACATTTTCGAGCGGTACATCGGGGAGATCACCAAGGCCATCCACGAGATCAACGGAGCGGACCAGAAGAAGCTGTACGAGGCTCTGCTGGCGCAGGCCCGCGAACGCACGGCGATCGCGGACATGCAGCTGGACGAGGACGGCAAGGCGATCAAGGAAGACCCCGCGGATCAAGAGGGCGTCATCGTCCTGGAGAATCTGGCGGCTGTGGGCTCTTCGCCCGTCGCGGCCTCCTCCGACGCGGTCCTGCACACGCAGACCAAGGCCGAGCGGGCCATGCTGGATGTGGCCTCCCGGGCCAAGGATGATTCGCCGAGCCTGATCGACGTGGCGCCCGTGAAGCGTCTCACGAAGAAGGGCGATGCACCCAAGAAGCGCGAGGGCAAGGCGCCCGAGGCCAAGAAGCCGGAAGGGGCGAAACCCGCGGCCGCCAAACCCGCGGCCAAGGAAGCCCCGTCCAAGCCGGCGCCCAAGGCCCCCGAACCCGCCGCTTCGGCCCCCAAGCCGAAGATGCGGCTGGTGAACGGGAAGCTAGAGCCGGTCAAGGAAGGACCGAGCCTGTTCTGATCGCCCGATGGATCCGAAGGGGTATGAGTTGAACTTTTGGTCGCGTGCGCGCCTGCCAGATACACAGAGTTATTCGGACGTTTCCATCCCCTCGCTGAGTGCGAGGCCGCTGTGACGTGCGCATGAACTTTTGGTCCTCCGACAGCCCGCGCGGCCGGTGAAATGACCGGTCTGTGCCGTCGCCGCCGGTTGATTCCACTTCTTTGGGAGCGATGAACTTTTGGTCGCCGCCACCCAGTTGCTTCACCGGGCAACGTGCCGTGTGGTCCCCCAACGGCATCAGCACCCGGGCATTCCACGGGCGAGCACATGAACTTTTGGTGCCGTGCTCGCCACGACGCACCCCGATGGCTTCAACCGACGAGGTTCCTTTCCGCCAACATTCTCTTCACATGCCAAAGAGCATCGGCCCCCACGCCGAGCGTGTTGGAACGATTCGCCCGAGAGTGATACGCGGACACAACCAACGGTTCGCCCGAGTTGTTTGGAACTACGCCGCACGTGCGCACAACCAGCGTCACTTGGCTTCGCAGGCGGGCACGATATCGAGCATCGCACCCTCGATCGCGGGCTGATCCGTGGGGCTGACGCCGGCCCAGGAAAGCGTCGCGCCGTTCAGGATGGCCAGCGACGTCGGCGTGTCGCCAAGGCACCCGACCATCATCTTGAGGTCCTGACCAACCGACACCTGAGCGCCGACGTCGATCCACATGCTGGTTGATCCGGGGTCATTGCAGACCCACATCTGGCCGGCGCGCATGGCATGGGCGGGGTTCTCGCCGGTCCACGAACGGGCCACGACGCAGACACCCGCGAGGTAGTGAACCGGGTCATCGGTCTTGGCGCCGCCATCGATCACGGTGGGCTTGGGCTCGCCGCGGCTGCGAGCAGATTCGGCGATCGCCCGGACGTGCCGGACGTACTCGGGGCGGGCCAGGATTTCCCACGTCTTGGCGTCGAGTCGGTATCCCGCGGGCCACTGGGAGTAGGTGAGCTTCCGCACCATCGGGGGCTTGCCGGCGAGGAGCGTTGCGCTGGTATCGGCGTTGATCTTCAGGAATGTCACGGTTCCTTCGCCTCGGACTTCGGCGGTGCCGTCGGGCGAGATGCACACAGCGGTGCGCGGGTCAACGCCCAGCCCCACCACTTGCCGCTTGAGGTCTGTGGCCGCGACGGCGAGCATCGCGGCCAGCCGCGGCAGGCGGCCCCGCTCGGTGAAATGCGTGTCAAAGAGAACGCCGGGCGCGAAGCCGAGGAAATCCGGCGTGAGCGTCAGATCCTTGTGGCGGGCGTCGTGGAGAATCTCGGAGGGAGAGAGGGACCCCACCTTCGAGTCGTACGTAAGTTCACCCAGCACGGCGCAGCCGGCGCTGGTGCCTGCGACCACTCCGCCCCGGGCGAAGACGGCCTTGATGGCGGCCTGGGTCTTGGTGTTGGTCCACCAGTTGACATACCGGGCCTGATCTCCGCCCCGGATGAAGATGACCGAAGCGTGGTTGATCGCGTCGTACGTCGCCTGGGAATCGGCGGCGGCCTGGTCAATCACGAGGGATTCGACCGAAGCGGCCCCGAGTTTCTTGAAGAGATCCGGGCGGTCGTCGGAATCCAGCGGTACCGCGCCGATGATCACCACATGACCGTTCTTGCCCTTCTCCACCATCCAGCCGAAGACTTCCTCTGCCCATACACCCTTGCCGGGGTTGCCGCCGCCTTCGGCGCAGACGAATCCCTGAGCGAGCGCGGAAGATGCCGCGGCGATGGACACAGCGGCGACGACGCGGTGCAGAGTGGTCTTTAACATGGTTCAGAAGGCTCTTCGTTGAGCCGGGTGCAGAAAGGCCATCGGTCTGCGGCGATCACTTCTTCGGCACAGCGAGCGCGCCGTGACGGGGATCCCCAGGAGGAGGTTCGGGGGGAGGAGTTTCCTGCTTGGGAGGGGCGATCTTCGCCGCTTCGGCGGCGAGTTCGGCCTCTTTCGCGGTCGCGTTGGCATCCTTCGCGTCGGTCTTCTCAACGCCGAGATAGTCAACGGTGCGCCACACAAGGATCGCAACCACGGCCACACCGGCGAGTGCCCACACGGTCTTTGACGAACGGCCGGAAGATGCGCCTTTGGGAGTTTGAGACATAGTTGGGTTTCAGTCTATCGAAGGTCGCGGCCACGCACGCCGTCGCGGGTGGCCCAGAAATACGCGGGCAATCCGTAGGTCCAGGTGAACCCCTGCCCGCGGCCGAACTGGATGTAGCTTCCGCCGATCTCGCCCTCGCCGGGGTCCCACGTGCCCGAGGGATACCAAAGACGGTCCGCCGCGCGTTCGGCCGGAGCACCGGTGTCGTTGATGACGTCTGACATGTAGACCGTGCGGGCGCTGGCGTCGGTCAGGGCCACCTGCGGCTTGCTGCCGGCGCGGTTCCACATGTACTTTTGAATGCTGGAGAAGTCCTTGGCCTCGAAGAGCAGCACCTTGCCCGACGGGGTCAGCACGTCGGTGGTGCGGTTGCGGCGGAAGAACCAGCGGTTACCCGCGGTGGCGGCGGGACGGAAGGGCCCCTCGAACCGCTTGTAATCCTGCCAGAAGACCGGCGGGTACCAGTACGAAGAAGGGAAGATCCAGGTGTAGTCGGTCTGGGCGCTCTGGTTGTTGTTCTCGCGGAGCCAGCGTTGGAGGTCGATGTCATCGGGCGCGACATTTGATTTGAACCGGGACGCGATGTCCGAATCCTGGTACAAGGTGTGCGCGATCCAGTGGTAGCCATACGTCTCGGAACCGCTGGTGCTGTAGGGCGGTCCGTACGCCCAGCCGTACTGGCCGAACTGGTACGGCGGGGGCGGGTTCTGCAACCACACCCAAGGTCCGTTGGGATCTGTGGTCGGTGTGAAGGGGTTGACCCAGCAATCCTTGTTGTCCACCGCGTAGGCGTGGTTGAACTGTGCGTTGCTGCGCAGATTCGCCATGCTCATGATGCGGCGGGCGGCGGCGCGGGCTCTTCCCAGCGCAGGCAGCAGCACCGAGATGAGCAGCGCGATGATCGCGATGACAACGAGCAGTTCGATCAGCGTGAAGCCGCGGCGGGTTGTGGACGGACGAAGAGGCGGGATCGGCATGGAGGCCTCCGAGGAAGAACCGCGAAAAGGATATCCGGGTCGTGCCCAAGGCGCACCGGCGATGGCCGGCCGGTCGGAGTGACGGCGGCTTCGGGGTTCTTCCCGATGGAGTTTGCAGAATTCCGCTATCACCCGGCGTGCAGTGATCGCCTCGCCAAGCCCACACCTTCTACCCTGTGGGCACCGAAAGTCGCATCCCCACCCACAGGCAACGGAGTGCCTCGAATGGCCAAAGCAGCAGCATCCACATCCCGCGTCAGCAAGCGCACCAAGGAGCGCGACGCGGTCACCCTCAAGAAGCTCGTCGGCCTCGCGGATGATGTCGCCAAGAAGGCTCTGAGCAAGAAAGAGCCGGTCATCGACATCCCCATGCGGAGCCGGTCGAACACCATCTGGGACAAGAAGAAGGGCATCCTGGAGATGGGCGACGCGTCGGCGGCGCGGGAGCTGTTCAACCTCAACCAGGCCAAGCAGTTCATGCAGACGCTGCTGCACGCCAGCACGATCAAGAGCTTCATCGAGGCGGAGAAGACTTCGAGCCTTCGTGGTGTGTTCTACAAGGCCAAGCACACCGTCGCGGGCACGAAGGAGAACACCTTCGACACCCAGGACGAATCCGACCCCATCCTGGAAGACCTCGAGGTCTCGCTGGGCGCACTGCGAGAAGAACTGCACATTTTCGCGGAGAATCGCGGCACCGTGGTGGGCAACCTCACGCTCGTGGACAAGGGCGACGAGATCGACTGCCGCCGCATGGGCAGCGGCGGGTACGGCATCCCGAGCATCGTCGAGCCCGACGTGATCCAGTTCAAGAAGTGCGAGGCGAAGTTTGTCCTGCACGTCGAAAAGGGCACGGTCTGGAACCGCTTCAACGAGGACCGGTTCTGGGAGAAGAACAACTGCATCCTGACCCACGGCGGCGGCCAGCCTCCCCGAGGCGTCCGCCGCCTGCTCCAGCGATTCAGCCAGGAACTCAAGCTCCCGATCATCTGCCTGCTCGATTGCGACCCATGGGGGCATTACATCTACAGCGTGATCAAGCAGGGCTCCATTTCGCTGGCGTTCGAATCCTCGCGGCTGGCGATCCCGCAGGCCAAGTTCCTGGGCATCCGGGCCAAGGACCAGGAGGAGTGCGACCTGTCCGACGCGGTCAAGATCGACCTGTCCGAGAACGACATCAAACGTGCGAAGGAGATCGCCGCCTACCCCTGGTTTGAGGGGCACAAAGGCTGGCAGCGGGAGATCGAGCACATGCTGCGCAACGGCTTCAAGATGGAAGTTGAATCCTTGATCACCAAGGACATCTCCTACGTCACGGACGATTACGTGCCCCAGCGGATCAAGGCCAAGGACTGGTTGGAGTGATCCCCCCCTCTGCGGTCAGCGCGCGGAAGCGTTCGGGCCGATAGACGGGGCGTGTGCGGCATTCTGGGATTCGCCACTACGGTCGGCTCTCGCCCACCCCTTGATCGGGCGGCGGTGTGTTCGCTGCGCGATGAGATGTCACGCCGCGGCCCGGACGACGCCGGAGTGTGGGACGGCGAGCATGTGATCCTCGCGCACCGTCGCCTCGCGGTGGTTGATGTGTCGCAAGCGGGCCATCAACCGATGCAGTCGCCCCGGGGCGACGCCGCGTTGGTGTACAACGGCGAACTCTACAACGACGCGGAACTGCGCGACCAACTTCGGGCCGGGCACGAGTTTCGCTCACATTCCGACACCGAGACGGTCCTGGCGGCGTTGCGTGCGCACGGCCTTGCGGCGCTCGCATCTTTGCGCGGAATGTTCGCCATCGGGTACTTCAACGCCGCCTCGCAGACGCTGTTGCTGGCCCGCGACCCGTTGGGAATTAAACCGCTCTACTGGCGACGTCTGGTTGGCGGCGTCGCGTTCGCGAGCACCCCGGCCGTGCTCGCGGCGATTCCCGGTACGCAGCCGAAGCCGGACTGGGCGGTGGTGTCGGCGTACCTCACGACGATCCGCAACACGCTGGGCGAACGCACTCTGTTCGATGGCATCCGGACCGTGCTGCCGGGGCAGGCGATCACCTTTGACCTTTCCCGCGCCGCGCTCGCAGAAACCCGAACCGACATCCCATGGCCACGCCCGGAGAACATCCCGATCCGCGAAGCGATCGAGCAGAGCGTTCGCCGTCATCTGCGGGCGGATGTGCCCACCTGCTGCCTGCTGAGCGGCGGCTTGGACAGTTCGATCGTCTGCCGCGTGGCGAAGAACGAGGCTCCGCAGACGTCGCTCAAGACCTACGCGTCGGGAGCGGTCACCGATCAGAAGGATGATCTGTGGCACGCGAGATTGGTGGCGGATGCACTCGGATCCGAGCACACCCAGGCCCCGGTCACGCGAGAACTCTTCTCGCAGCGGTGGCCTTGGATGGTGTCGGAACTGGGGCTGCCGCTCTCAACACCCAACGAGGTCGCGATCAACGAGGTCGCCCGGCGGCTGAGGTCCCAGGGGTGCGTGGTAGCACTCAGCGGCGAGGGGGCGGACGAACTGTTCGGGGGGTACGAAGGGCCGCTGTCCGCCGCGGCGAGCTTCGTCCGCGGAACCTGGACCACGCAGGAGCCACACTCGCCGCGCGATGAGCGTGACGGCGGGCTCTTCCAACTGCACGAAGCGGCGTGGATGCCCCTTTCCGCCAAGCCCGCCGTGCTGTCCGCACAGGTGTGGCGTGGAATCGAGGGGGACGGCGTGCTGATTGATTTCTACCGCGCGGAGTTTGAGCGGCTCCGGCGCGACGACGAACTCTCCACCCATCTGCGGTTCATGCGCCGGATCAATCTCGCCGGGCTCCTGTCGCGGCTCGATACGGCGACGATGCTCGAGGGCGTCGAGGGACGCACGCCCTTCGCGGATATCGCGATCGCGGCGTTGGCGGAATCGATGCCGATGACCGAGAAGTTCGATCCGGCGGGTCAGGAGCCGCGGCGGACGAAAATCTGCTTGCGCCGCGAGTTCGGGAACGACCTGCCCCGGGAGGTGGTAGCCCGCCCCAAGGCCTCGTTCCCGTTGCCGTTTGACGGATGGCTGGAGGACAACGCATCGGTGCTGCGCGAGTCGGCGTGGTGCGCCGAGGCGTTCACCCAGGCGGCGGTATACACCGTGGCGGCGCGTCCCGGCGAGTTGTGGCGGCTCGCGTGGCCGATGATCAACCTCGCGCTGTGGGCGCGGCGTTGGTGGGGATGAGGTTACCGATTCCTGGGCGGATCAGAGGTTGCCGCGACGTTCCTGCTCGAGTTCCAGGGCTTCGAACAAGGCCTTGAAGTTGCCCTTGCCGAACGACTGGCTGCCGCGGCGGCAGATGATCTCAAAGAAGAGCGTCGGGCGATCCTGCAGGGGCTTGGTGAACAACTGGAGGAGGTACCCCTCGTCGTCGGAATCCACGAGAATGCCCAGATCGTGGACCTTCTTGTGGTCTTCCTTGACGGGCTGGTGGCCGTGCTCGGTGAGCATCTTGTTGACGCGGTCCCAGACCTTTTCGTAGTAGGTGTCGGGGAGTGTCAGGAAGTCAACGCCGCGGGCGCGGAGGGCGGCGATGGAGTGGAGTTCATCGTCGGTGCGGAGGGCCAGGTGCTGCACGCCGGGGGTGTTGCAGTGCCAGTCGAGATACTCCTGCACCTGCGACTTTTTCTTGCCGGGGGCGGGCTCGTTGATCGGCATCTTGATGAGGTTGTTGCCGCTGGCCATGACCTTGGACATCAACGCGGAGTAGTCGGTGGCGATGTCCTTGTCGTCGAAGTGCTTGAACATGGTGAACTCGAGGACATCCTCGTACCACTTCACCCAGTAGTTCATCTTGCCGAGTTCGACGTTGCCGACGAGGTGGTCGACGTATTTGAGCCCGGTGGGGTTCTTGCGGTTGTACTCGTTGATCGAGAGGACCGAACCGCCGATGGACTCCATCTTCTTGAACCGGGGCGCGAACAGGCCGCCCTGCTTGACCTTGGTCAGTTCGTACGCCCCGCTGCGCGAGACGAACGTGTGCACGCACCGGCCGTACGTGCGGATGCTCGCGGTGGTTACGGAGCCGTGCTGGTCGCTGATCGTGCGGGGTTCGGCGGCGCTGGTCGCACCGTTCTTGACCGCCCGCTCGTACGCCTTCTCGGCGTCGAACACCGTGAACGCCACGTCCTTGACTCCGTCGCCGTACATCGCGACCTCCAGGCTCGCCGGGTGCTCGGCGGTGAGGCCGCTGGTGAGCAGGAAGCGGATGTTGCCCTGGGTCAGCAGGTACGTCGCGGCCTCGCGGCTGCCCGTCGTCAGGTCGTTGACCTGCTCGATCTGGAATCCGAAGCAATGGGCGTAAAAGAACGCCGCCTGCTTGGCGTTGCCGACGTGGAATCGGACGTGGTCAACGTCGACCAACTGGAGGGGATCGGTGCTGGACGCGGGGCTGGCGGCGGGTTGGCGGGAAATGGTCGTCATGTGGCTGCTCCTGAACCGCAAGTGTAGTGGCGGTGCGGCCGGGTGTGGCGAAAGGGGGGTGTCACCGGCTGAACGCGGCGGGGGTCCACTTGCGATCGCTGGCCGAACTCTCGACCGTCTTTTCGATGAAATGCACCCCTCGGGCCCCGTCGATCACGCCGGGGAAGTCGAACTCGTCGGCGGCTTGCGGCCCCCCACTGCCGGCGCGGATCGCGGCGAATGCGTTGGCGTACACGTTGGCGAAGGCCTCGATGAACGCTTCGGGATGGCCCGGGGGGATGCGGGTGGCACGCTTGGCGGCGTCGCAGAGATAGCCGTTGCCGCGGCGCAGGATTCGTTCGGGCTCGCCGTCGGGGCGCAGGACGAGGTAGTTGGGCTCTTCCTGCCGCCAGTCCAGGCTGGCCTTTTCGCCGTGAACGCGGATCCGCAGATCGTTCTCGTGGCCGATCTCGATCTGGGAAGCGATGAGCACGCCCCTGGCCGCGGCGGGCTTGCCGGGCGCGGCGAGCCGCAGCAGGAGGTTGGCGTCATCGTCGAGCCGACGACCGGGAACGAACGACGTGAGGTCGGCGCAGATCTCGGACACTTCGAGCCCGGTGATGTACGACAGGAGTTGCTCGGCGTGGCTGCCGATGTCGCCGATGGCCCCGCCCGCGCCGCTGCGCGCCGGGTCGGTGCGCCAGTCGGCCTGCTTTTGCCCGGTGGCTTCGAGCTTGCCGGCGAGCCATCCCTGGTTGTACTCCACCACTACTTTGCGGACGGCTCCTACATCACCGGCGCGCACCATGGCACGGGCCTGCTTCACCATGGGGTAGCCGGAGTAGTTGTACGTGACGGCGAACACGGTGCGGGCGGCGCGGACGGCGTCGAGCAACTGGCGGGCCTGGGCCGTCGTGTGCACCAGGGGCTTGTCGCACACGACATGGAACCCCGCCTGCACGAACCCGAGCGCGACCTCGTGGTGCACGTGGTTGGGGGTCACGATGCAGACGGCGTCGATGCGTTCGCCCGCGGGGAGCGATTTTTCGCCGTCGACCATGGCCTTCCAGGTTGGGTAGTTGCGTCGATCGTCGAAGCCCAGGGCCTTGCCGGAGGCCAGGGCACGATCGGGAGTGGAGGAGAGGCAACCGGCGACGAACCGGGCCCCGCCGTCGAGGCATGCCGCGGTTCGGTGCACAGCGCCGATGAACGCCCCGGTGCCGCCGCCCACCATGCCGAGATTCAGAGGTCGATTGGCCACGCGATGTGCTCCGCTGGAGAGGAAATCGAAAACCGGTTCAGGACCGGGAAAAGGTACCCCGCGCGGGGTTGGGGCGTTATCATTGGCCTTACCCAGGAGACACCATGCTGATTCCGATGATCATCGTTGCCGCGTGCGCCGGCGTTGCGGGGGACGACCAGACTCAACTGACCGCCGTCAGTTCCGGCGTTGCGAAGAAGATCGGATGGTACATGCCGCGGCAGGTGCAACTGGGAACCGAAAAGCCCGCGTCCCTCAAGAAAGCCCCCGACGATCTGACCGCGCCGATGTACGGCACGCTGCCGTTCGCGAACGTCGAGGGCGGCATGCTGGTGGTCCTTGACGAGCCGGACGGCAAGCCCGCCCGGTTGTTCATCGACTCCAACGGCAACGGGGATCTGACCGACGACGCGGCTCCGGAATGGAAGCCCAAGCCCAGCAAGGGGCGGGACGGACAGGATCTCACCCAGTACCAGGGCGGCGCCAGCGTTCAAATCGGCACCAAGGAAGCGCCCTTCGAGGCGCACCTGCTGATGTACCGCTTTGACAAGAACGACCCGCAACGGGCGCAGGTGAAGAACTCGCTCTTCGCGTACCGCGATTACGCCCGCACGGGCAAGATCACGCTGGGCGACAAGTCGTACGACATCATGCTGACCGACGAGATGCTGTCGGGAGATTTCCGGGGCAACAAGGCCGCGGCGGCGGAGGAGCCGTCGGGCGTGACGCTGTTCCTGGATGTGAACGCGGACGGAAGGTTTGAGCGCAAGGGCGAACAGTTCGACGCCAAGCAGGCGTTCAACATCGGCGGAACGGTGTACGAACTGGCGGACATTGCCCGGGACGGGGCCTCTCTCAAGGTCGTGAAGAGCGACAAGAAGGTGGCGGAAGTACCGCTGCCCCCGGACCACAACATCGGCAAGAAGATCACCCCGTTCGCCGCCAAGACGATGGACGGCAAGAGCATCAGCTTCCCCGGCGATTACAAGGGCAAGGTCGTGCTGCTGGACTTCTGGGCCACGTGGTGCGGGCCGTGCATGCGGGAGGTGCCCACCGTCGTCGCGGCGTACGAGAAGTATCACGAGAAGGGCCTGGAAATCCTGGGCGTGAGCCTGGATCAGAAGAACGCCGAAGAGAAGATCAAGACCGTGACCGGCGAAAAGAAGATGACCTGGCCGCAGATTTACGACGGTGGTTACTGGAAGGCCGAGATCGCCGTCAAGTACAACATCGAGTCGATCCCGGCGACGTTCCTGGTGGACGGCGACTCGGGCAACGTGCTGGCGGTGGGGCCGCGGGGCGAGGACCTCGCCAAGGAGATCGAGAAGGCCCTGGCGTCCAAGGCGAAATGACCGCCGGGCGTCAACGCGAGTTGATGTCGGGTGAACGCGGTGCCGCGGGAGTGCGGGCCGCGGGCTGGGTTATTTCCTCTTCCCAATCTGGACAATTCGCCATATCGGGCGTAGTCAACGCTTCAAATCGAAGCCGCTTGCGTCAGGCTGACTAAGGGTTTATCCTTGCTTCCTGCCCCGGGCGGTCGCCCCGAGTCAGAGACCGGAGTCCATACATGTCGCAACATTACCAGGCCATCCTCCTCTTCGGCGCACCCGGCGCTGGCAAGGGCACCCAGGGCAAGATCCTGGGAGAAATCCCCGGCTTTTACCACCTCTCGTGCGGCGAGGTCTTCCGCACCATGGATATGTCTTCGAAGATCGGCAAGATCTTCCAGGAGTACTCCTCGCGGGGCGAGCTTGTGCCGGACAACGTGACCATCGAGATGTGGCACCAGAACATGCAGGCGCGGACGGTGCTGAGCGATTTCAAGCCCAACGTGGACCTGCTCGTGCTCGACGGCATTCCGCGCAACGTCCATCAAGCCAAGCTCCTGACCAAGCACCTGGACGTGCTGGAGATCATCCACCTGGTCTGCCCGAACAAGGAAGAGATGATCAAGCGCCTTCGTCGGCGTGCCCTGAAGGAGAACCGGATCGATGACGCCAAGGAGGACGTGATCCGCCGCCGCTGGGCCGTGTACGAAGAAGAGACGTACCCGGTGCTGAAGTACTACCCCAAAAACATCATCCGCGAGGTGGATGCCACCGGCTCGCCCGCGGGCGTGCTGCAGCACATCCTGGAGGCCGTGGTGCCGATCCAGGAGGCGCACTTCAACAACCCGATCACGGGCGAAAAGGTCAGGTCCGCGGCGAAGGCGTCCGCGAAGGGCCGCAAGAAATCCCGATGAGCCATTGAACGCGATGATCGCCGACGCGGGCCCTGGGGGCCCGCGTCTTATTTATTGAGTTCGGCCAGCAGGGCGTCGTCGATGCCGAGGTAATCTCGCATGTGACGTTCATACGTCGCGCCGTCTTCGTCGCGAGACAGGTCAAGCCGCAGTTCGTTGATCACCTTGGTGCCTTGCCGGATCCAATCGCCCCAGGTCTCGTTGGAGATGTTCGCGGCGATCCAGGCGCCGACGGGGCCTCGGAACGGGGGTCTGGCCATCTTGGTGCCGGCCTTGCCGGTGCGCTGGCAGATGAACGTACCGCCGGTGGCGGTCGCCGCGATCTTGACCTCCTCCACCTGCGGCACCGGGGCTCCCAGTTTGGTCAGCAGTTCCCCGATGGCCTTCTTGGGCATGAAATCGCCCCTCGCCGCCGCGACGCGGTAACCGCCTGTGAGCACCTCGACGGCGCTGGTGGTGTCGCCCGCGTCGGCGAACGCCTTGCCCGCAAGTTGGTAGGCCTTGGACATATCGGGGTTGATCGCGATGCACCGTTGGTAGGCGCGTGCGGCGTCGGCGTGCCGGCCCGCCTGGGCGTAGGCTCCCGCGAGACTGAACCACGCCATGTCGTTGTCGGGGTCCGCGCCGGGGGCCACCATGTTCTCGAACTGGGCGATGCGCTGAGCGATATCCATGATGAGGCAAGGGTAGCAGGCGGGGCGCGGCATTCCGACGCGGTATCATCCCCCGACGCATGAACACCGAGTTCTTCAGACGGGTGCAGGAGGTCTACAGCCGCGTCGCCGCCGCGCCGCCGGCGGGCCGCGACGCGCTCCTGAAGGCTGAATGCGGAGGCGATGAGTTGCTGCGTCGCGAGGTGCAGAGCCTGCTGGATTTTTCCGCGGTGCCCGGCGAGTTCCTCGAGACCCCCGCGCTGGCGACCGATGCGCCCGCCGGAGGCGATGCGCTCACCGGCCGCGAAATCGGCGCGTACCGCATCGAGCGGCGCGTCGCGAGCGGCGGCATGGGCGCGGTGTACGAGGCGGTGCGGCGGTTCGGCCAGGGATCGGACGAAGTAGCCCAGCGGGTGGCGTTCAAGGTCGTCAAACGCGGCATGGACAGCGAGGAGATCGTTTCCCGCTTCCGGCAGGAGCGGCGGACGCTGGCGAAACTGGGGCACCCCAACATCGCTTCGCTCCTGGATGGCGGCGTACTCCCGGACGGTCGTCCGTTCCTGGTGATGGAGTTCGTGGACGGAGTCCCGATCGACGCGGCGTGCGACGAGCGGCGGCTGGGGATTCCCGAGCGGTTGCGGCTGTTCTGCGAGGTCTGCCGGGCAGTCCATTTTGCGCACCAGAATCTGGTCGTGCACCGGGACCTCAAGCCCGGCAACATCCTGGTGACCACCGGAGGGACGGTCAAACTCCTGGACTTCGGAATCGCCAAGGTGCTCGACCCCAGCGGCGGCTCCACGGGGGAGATGACCCGGGCGCAGGACCGCAGGATGACACCCCAGTACGCCAGCCCCGAGCAGGTGATGGGCGGACTGGTGACCACATCGTCCGACGTGTACGCGTTGGGCGTGATTCTGTACGAACTGCTCTCTCACAAGCGTCCGTACGAGTTGGGAACGCTTGACCGGGCCGGAGTCGAACGCGTTGTGTGCCGGGAGGAGGCGTCGCCCCCGAGTGTCGCCGCGAGGGCCACGCCCGCGCTGGCCCGCCGGCTGCGGGGTGACCTGGACAACATCGTGCTCAAGGCGATGAGCAAGGACCCGGCGCGACGGTACTCCTCGGCGGAGCAACTGGCCGATGACCTGGACAGGCACCTGGCGGGGCTGCCGGTCTCGGCGCGGGCGCCGACGTTCACCTACCACGCGACGAAGTTTGTTCGGCGGCACGCCGCGATGAGCGCGGCGGCGGTCGCGGCGATGGTCGGATTGCTGGCGGTGGGCATCGCGATCACCGTACAGAATCGGATCGTGATCGCCGAGCGCAACGCCGCGAACGACGCTCGCGACGACAGCGAGAAGGTCGTGGCGTTCCTGCAGGAATCGCTGCGCAGCAGCGACCCGCTGGTGATGTCAAAGGACGTCACCGTGCGGGACGCCATGGCTCGTTTGCAGAACGAGTACCTGCCACGTCTCAAAAAGCCGACGATCCGGGCAACGTTGCGGCACACCATCGGCTTGGTGCTGCTCAACCTGGACGACAAGGCGCAGGCCAAGGAACTCATCGATCAGGCCTACCAGGAGCGCAAGGCCCTCCTGCCGCCGGATCATCACGACATCGCCGAGAGCCTGATGGGCTTGGGGACTTTCGCGTTCGAGAACGGCAAGTACGAAGAGGCGGAGCGTGACTTCCGCGCGGCGCTGCCCATTTACCGGGCGGTTTCCAAGGGCCGCCCGAGCGAAGACGTGGCGCAAGCCCTGAACGATCTGGGCATCACGGTGCGGGCGCTGGACCGCTACCCCGAGGCCGAGACGCTGCTCAAGAAGTCGCTCTCGGAGCGGCTCTCGCTCGACGACCCGGACGACATCAAGACGGCCGAAACCTACAACAACCTCGGCAACGTGTACCGCAATCTCAAGCGGTACGACGAGGCGTTTGACGTGATGGAAAAGGCGCTCGAGCTGCGCCGCAAGTTGCGCAGCGACGACAACGCGCTGGTGCTCCAGACGCAGAACAACATCGCCACCATCGCCCGCTCGGCGGGGCAGTTGGAACGAGCGGAAGCGATCCTGCTCGACGTAGTCCCCAAGGAGCGCAAGGCGTTGGGGGCCGATCACGCGGACCATGCCGCGACGCTCACCAATCTGGGGCTCGTGTGGGAAGAACTCAACAAGCTGCCCGAGGCAGAAGGTGTGCTCCGCGAGTCGCTCAAGATCCGCACGGCCAAACTCGGCCCCAAGGATCCCCGCCTGCTCCTGACGCGGTGTGCGCTCGTGCGGGTGCTCACGCGCGAAGGCCGGTTCCCGGAAGCCGAGGAAACTCTCAACGTCGCGGCCGACGCGGGCGTCACCATGACTCCGGAACGAGCGAAACTCATCCGTGAGGCAGGCGTGCGGTTGTTCACAGCGATGGGAATGCCGCAGCGCGCCGCCGATTGGTTGAAGCGATTTCCCGAACCGAGCCAGTAGTTACAGCGAATAGGCGGGCACAGCGCCCGCCAGACAGATCCGCCGCCAAGATCGTTGTTATCGGCGTCCCGGGATGGGAAAGGCGGTTCATGCGGGCGCCTCAAACGGACTGCGAACACGCTGCCTGTATTTTCTCTTGAATTTCGCGGGCCTTGTGTCAGAATTCGTGACAGACCCGGCCACGGGGCACCGCATGTACCGGGAGTGACCCGACACGGGAACCATCGAATGAAGATCTCCATCACCACCGCAGCATGTTTGACCCTGACCGCCGCGGGGTTCGCGCAAGATCCGGAAGTCTGGCTGACACAGACGCGGCAACTGACGATCGCCACCACGGCGGATGGATTCACCCAAACCGCCGCCGCGGCCGATTTCGGGGCATTCTCGGCGGACCTGTCGCACACAGCCCCGTTCAACGCGGGCGGGGTCACGCGGTTCAACTCCGGGATCGGGTTCATCTCCTGTCATTTCGAGGGCGGCGTCAAAGGGCGGGCGCGGTTCCGTGCCGCCGGCGGCAACGCGATCGGCAACGTCGCCGTTCAGGGAAGCGTGACCAGCGTCGTGGACGCCACGTTTCAGATCGCCAGCAACCAGCCGTACTTCATCCGCACCCGCGGTGATGGACCGGCCCCCTCGGCCGCGGAAATCACGACGATCCGTCTGACATCGCTGGCCGACGGTCAGACGGTGGTTCAGTCCATGGAGCCGACGCTCCAGACCCGGACGCTCTACGTGGGTGAACTGCCCGCGGGCGACTATCGTTTCGAGTACAACGCGCTGCTGACGGGTTCGGGCGACGAGTGCGACCGCGATCTGCGGTTCGAGCTCACCTTCGGCCCGCCCCCGTGCGTGGCCGACGCGAACGAGGACGGCGGCATCGACGGCGCCGATGTCCTGGCCTTCTTCGAGAACTGGGAGAACGGTGAAACGGCCGCCGACACCAACTTCGACGGCAGCGTCGACGGTTCGGACGTCCAGGCCTTTTTCTTCGTGTGGGAAGCCGGCGGCTGCTGAACCAACGACCGCCGTACGGCCGGATTCAACGCCCGGTGATGCGGCCGGCCGCATCGCAGGCTTGCTCCAGATGTTGCCGGTTGGCGGTGCCGATGATCACGCTGGACACGCCGGGTGTCCGCACCGACAGGCCCAGGCACTGCTCAAGATCGCTCGTGGTCTTAACCAGGTGCCCGCTCCCCAGCGCCTTCTTGATCAGCACGCCCACGCGCCGCTCCCGGGCCGCCGCGACGGCGGGCAGAAAGGTCGTCTCGCCCGGATTCAGCGCCACCATGACGGCGTCGCAGCGTGCGATCGCGAGCGTCGCCCCTTCCAGCGACTTGACCGACACGCCGAACGCAAGGATCTTGCCGGCCGAACGCAGAGCCGCGAGTTCCTCGAACACTCCCAGTTCATCAAGTCGCTTTTCGGCCTCCCCGTCCGAGTGAATCAGCACGAGGTCAAGCCGATCGGTGCGCAGCCGGACAAGGCTGCGTTCGACGCTCGCACGGATCGCCCGCGGCGAGAAATCAAAGCGGGATTGACCGTTTTCGAACTCTTCGCCAGCCTTCGTCGCGATGACCCAGCGGTCCCGTTGACCCCCCAGCAGCGATCCGAGGCGCTCTTCGGCATTGCCGTACGCAGGAGCGGTATCGATGAAGTTGATCCCCCGTTCCGCCGCGGCCGCGAGCAGGGCCTCCGCCTCGTCATCGGTCGGGATAGTGACTGGCCGCGGGTACTTGACTCCCTGGGCACGCCCGAGTTTCACGGTGCCCAGCCCCAGCACGCTGATGCGCAGCGCGGTTGAACCCAGTGGTCTTAGTTCCACTCCAGATCCCTCCAACGCCACGGCGCCGGCGCGATCTGCACGGGAGCGGAGATCGATGCCGGTGCGCCCGCTCCGGGCTCGATCACGCCGCGCAGCCACTCCAGTGCCATGTCCGCCGCGAGCGGCGCCAGCGCGAGTTTCGTGGGCCACACCGCCGCGGCGCGGCCGAACGACCGCAGCACCGGGCCGTCGGGACGCTTGCCGCCATCGGCCCGACCTTCCGCGCGGACGATCTCAAAATCCGCCAGTCGAACCCGCGCGAAATCGATCCACGGCAAGCACTCGCCCAGTTCGCGGCGTACCGCCGCAAGGTGCTCATCGCGGCGTCGCGTTACGCCCAACTCGGCAACATCACCACCGATATACCACACGACTTGCCCGTCCTGATCCACCGAGGAAGTGATCGTGAGCCGGGGCTTGTCCGAGAGTTCCTTGATGCAGTGGCCGAACAGTTCGAACGGAACACCCTTGGCCAGCGTCATCCGCAGCGGCCGCCGCTGGCACGCCTGCGACGCCTGCACATTCAGATCGCCCAGCAACGCCTCGTTACCCAGCCCGGCCGCCAGCAACGCCGCTCGCGCACGGATACTCGCATCCCCTACCATCACACTCACACCGCCTGATTCCTGCCTCAGACGCGGACGCGGCCCGCCGGGAGGGGCGATGAGCACCGGCCCGGCCGGAACCGCCGCCATCGCGGCGACCAAGCTCTCCGCGCTCACGCACGGCTCCTTCACGCTCCACACGCCCACCCGATCTGATGCGCCGGCGAACGCCCCGGGAAGATCCGCCTTTGCCAGCCTCGTCACTTCCGACCGCATCGCCAGCGAAGCGGCAACGCCTGTGAGCCCGCTCAGCAACCCGGGCTTGGTCCACATATACATCTGCCGCGTCAAGACATGGACGCTCCTCAGATCAATCGTGCCCCGGCCCGCAAGGCAATCGTCCCACACGGTCTGCGCCGCGACCAGCGCTCGCGATACTTCAGCGGCGGCCGGCGAGAGCGCGTACTTCACGCCCCGGTGCAAGATGCCTTGAGAGCACACAGTCTGCGCAGCGCCCAAGGGCGCATCACTGACCAACACGCAGGAATAGCCCGCGCGGGCGAGCGATGCCCGAGCCCACAGCCCCGCGATGCCGCCGCCGATGACGACGCAATCGCACGCGATCGCCGACGAAGGTGTTGGCAACTCTGCGATGCTGGTCATTGGGAGGGCTTGGGCGGGATCTTGAGGCGCTGGCCGATCTTCAGCGAATCCTCGTCCTTGAGCTGGTCGCGATTGGCTTCGAAGATGAGATTCGCGAGCTTGCTCTCCCCATACACGGTCGCCGCGATCTTGGAGAGCGTGTCGCCGGATTCCACCACGTATTCGGAGAAGGGAGTCCTGGGCTCCGAGCCGGCCTTGACCGGCACGCCCTGGATGTTCTTGGGGTCCTTGGGCACTCGGATCACGCGGCCGGCACGCAGGTTCGATGGGCTCAGGAGCGGATTGGCCTTGCCGATGGCCGAGGCGTACGCGGAAGTGCCGTAAAACCGCAGAGAGATGGTCGAGTAGGTGTCACCGCTCTTAAGCGTGTATTCCTGAAACTCGGGCGGAATGACCGCGATGGACTTGGCAGGCGGAGACTCAACAGCGGGCGGCCGCGGTTCGATCTTGGGCTCGATCTTCGGCGGGCTCGGCGGCGCCGGCCTGGCGGTGTTCGTCCCGCCCGGAGTCTTCTCCGGCGGAGCGACCGATACCCCCGAATCAGTCCCGGCGGGCCACCACCAGTAGACGCCGATCCAGAGGGCGACCAGAAGCACGAGGCCAACGGCGATTCGCGTGGCTTGGTCCTGCATCGGAACACACTATACGCGGAGGCAGCGCCGCGATCGGCCGCCGCCCCGTTGTCACGCCAAGGCTACAGCGTAGCCACCTGCTGCGGAGCCAACCCGGGCTGGTTGTCGTGCTTGCGTGACCACACGATCGGCGCGGCGACCGCGACCGAGGAGTAGGTGCCGAAGATCAGGCCGGTGGTGAGCGCGAACGCGAACGCACGCATGCCCTCGCCGCCGATGAGGTACAGGATGATGCACGACACCAGCGTCGTGCCGCCCGTGATGAGTGTTCGGCTGAAGGTCTGGTTGATGGCGTCGTTGATGATGGTGGACGTGGCGTAGGGCAGCTTGCCGCGGTTCTCGCGGATGCGGTCCATGACGATCACGGTATCGTTCAGCGAGTAGCCCGCGATCGTCAGGAGCGCGGCGACGATATTAAGGTCGATCTTGAACGGCAGCAGCCCCAGCGAGTGCGCAAAACCGCTGGTGGCCGGAGTTTCGCACAGGATACCCGCGAGGGCCAGAAGTCCCAGCACCGTGAGCACGTCGTGGATCAGGGCGACGACCGCCGCGAGCGCGTAGTTGATGGTCTTGAACCGCACCCAGATGTAGATGCCGATGAAGAAGAACGAGAGGAGCGATGCCGTGATCGCGTCGGCGCGGAAAGAACCGGCGATGGCGGGGCTGAACGCCTGAACGCCGGCCAGCGAACTTTGCTTTGTGAGCGCCTCGCGCGCCAATGCCCACTCCTTGGCCTTGACGCTGCTGTTCCAGGTTTCCTCGTCCGCGGGGCTGATCGCGTCGTCGCGAACCAGCAGCACGGCGGTCTTGACCGCCCGTTCATCGCCCTCGGAAATCAGGATCTTCTGCTGGCGTGCCAGCGTTGAAGAGAACTCGGGAGTGCCACGGGCGGTCGCGAGACGCGCCTTGAGCGAAGCGAGCGTCGGCGGAGGCTCGATGTTCTCTAGCACGATGGCCACGCCGCCGATGAAGTCCGTCACCGGCTCCTTCGGGACAATCGGCTTGTCGATGTTGTCGGCCAGCACCGGCTTCTCGATCACGTGCGCCGCGTCGGCGTCTTCCTTATCCGAACCGTTGAACGCCAGCGCGGGCTGAACGTCCATCACGTCGCTGAAAGCGCTGATGATCGCGCGGGGGATGGCGTTGGGGTCCGCCACGCCGCCCGAGTCATCGGGCCCGACCTTGATCTCGAAGCGCTCAGCGGTGACACCGTCAGAAGCGGGGTTCAGCGGGGCCACCTCGACGCTCAACAGCGGCCGCAGGCTCGTGGGAGCGTTCTTGGCCTCGGCCGGGGCCTTGGCCCGCTTCTCAACGTCGCCGCGGGTCATCGTGAGCGGCTTGCCGGTCGCGGGGTCTTCACGCAACTGGATCGTCAGCTTCGTGCCGCCGCGGAACTGGTTGTCCAGCATCTTGGGGCCCTGGACAAAGAAGACCATCGCCAAGCCCAGGCCCACGTACAGGGCCGAGATGGTGAAGAAAACGTACCGGGCCTTGAGCCAGTTGAAGTGCGGGGTGATGGCACGCTGGATGGCCGGCACCGCCATCGAGAGCATCGACGTGCGGCGCCAACCCAGGGCGACCGCGCTCTCGAGCACCAGCCGCGTGACCACCAGGGCGCAGAAGAGGGTGGAGGCAACGCCGATGCCCATCGTGATGGCGAAGCCGCGGATCTCGGGAGTGCCCGTGTAGTACAGCACCACGCACACGATGAGGTTGGTCATGTTGCCGTCGACGATCGACGCCAACGCCTTGTCGAAGCCCAGTCGCACGCTGGTCTTGAGGTCGTTGCCCCTGAGCATTTCCTCGCGCATGCGCTCGTAGATCAGCACGTTGCTGTCCACGGCCATGCCGAAGGTCAGGATGACGCCCGCGATGCCGGGCATCGTGAACGCCGCTTTGCTCAGGGCCATCAGGCCCAGGATGATGGTGGCGTTGATGATCAGAGCTAGAACGGCCACAAAGCCGCAGCCGAAGTAGTAGAACACCATGAACACGCTGACGACGACCGCGGCGTACACGCCGGACCACAGGCCCTTGGTCAGGTTGTCGGCGCCCAACTGCGGAGCGATCGTGTTCTCGCTGATGGGGTCGGGCGACAGCGCCTGCTGGAGCGAACCGCCGGAGAGCACCCGCACCACGTAGTTGATTTCTTCCTGGGAGAACTCGCCGGTGATCTGCCCCTGCGAGGAGATCGCCGAGAGCAGGTTGGGGGCGGTGTACACCTCGTCGTCGAGAAGCACGGCCATCTGCTTGCCGACGTTGCTGCGGGTCAGTGCGCCCAGGTACTTGGCGCCCACCGGGTCCATCGCGAAGTGGATCGCGGGGCGACCGACCTCGTCGCGTCCCTGGGAGGCGTTGGCGACCGCCCACGGCTGGTCCTGGTGATCCACCAGGGTCAGTCGCGTGTTGGGCGTGTCCCAGCACAGCATGTAGTAATCGCCGCCGCGTCCTTCCACCACGTACCCGCGGGCAGCGAAGTAGGGGGCCGCGAAGGCGTCGCTCTTCTGGAGGGCCTCGGCGTCCTCCTTGGAGTGCAGCCAGCCGTCGATGCGGTTGAGGCGCATCCACTTCATGTCGTCGGCGTTGGCGTTCTTGGGGCCCAGCTCCCGGAACTTCTTGCGGAGTTCGTCAACGCGAGCGGCGGCGGAGGTGTCGTCCGGCTTCACGGTGATACGGAAAGAGAGCACGCCGGCGCCGCGGAGCAGACGCTTCAAATCCTCGGGGTCATCGAGGCTCTTGCGTTCCTTGGCGTAGGCGTTGAACGCGTTGATGACCCGGTCGATTTCCGGCAAGGCGTCCTTGTGCGCCTCGCGCAGCTTGGTCTCGGCCTCCTCGCGCGGGCTGGGGAGCGTCACGGGCTTGCCGTCGCGATCATTAAACACGCGCGGCCGGGGCGAGAGCGAAACAACGCGCCTCAGTTCCTCGGCCGACAAAGCGGTCGCGAGCACCTGCTTCACCGCATCTTCGTACGCGATCTCGGCGGTGGCCACGTCAGCGGCCAGCGCGTCTTTCTTCGCCGGATCGGTCTCGGCGGCGTACGCGGCCCGCTTGGCGGTCGCCGCGTCGTACATGTTCGCGGCGTTGTTCAGCAGCGTCTTTCGGCCTTCGCTCTTGTTCGCGAGAGACTCAATCTCCTTGGCGCGGGCCTCGGGAGAGTCTTTCACCATCTGCTCGACGCGGGTGCGGGTCAGGCTGGCCTTGCCCAGGCTGCGCAGCTCCTCCTCGAACAGGTCCTTGAGGTGCTTGACTTTGTCGCTGGGCAGCGGCATCGTGATCTCGATGCGGTCGTTGCCCTGGGCCACCATCGAGATCTCGAACAGGCCGTCGGGATCGACGCGGTTCTTGAGCTGCGCGATGGTGTCGTCGATCAGCTTCTTGGGGTCGGAGCCCGAGCCCGTGCGGGTCTGCACGGAGTACACAAGGCTCACACCGCCGCGAAGGTCCTTGCCCAACCGGAGCTTTTCCTCCGGTGGGATGATCGAATACGTGCAGACGATCAGCACGGTGAGAACGACAATGAGGCTCTTGTAGAGGTTGCGCATTGGGATCAGGAATCAATGGTGCGTAGCCACCCGCTCCGAGCCGCGGGGGCGATCGAAACTCAGACGGTCACTGCCTTGGCGTCCTTGGGCTCTGCAACGCTGGTCGCCCCGGCGCCCGGGCGGATGACGCCCTGGATCGCGGCCTTGGAGAAGCGGATCCGCCCCTCTTCGACTCGCAGCACGACTTCGGTATCCGAAATCTCCACGATGTTGCCGATGATCCCGCTATGCGTCTGAACGCGGTCCTGCTTTTTGAGGGAACCCAGAAGCTCCTCGCGACGCTTCTTTTCCTTGCGGCCGCTAAGCATCGCGGGGAGGAATAGAACGGCCATCATGCCCAGCATGAGCCATAGCAGCATCGAACTCTGCGGGGCCCCCGTACCCGCCGGAGCGGTCGCGGGAGTCGCCCCGGGCTGCACCGTCGCCGCCGGGGCGCCGGGCATTCCGACCGCCTGCACCGGCTGCGCGGACGGGCTCGCCGCGGGCGCGGCTCCTGCCTGCGTCTGGGCCAGCACTGCGGGATTGATCCACTCGAAATTCTCGTACGACATCAACGATTCGCCTCTTGTTATCCGCGACCTCAGAATCGACACAGATGCCCGGCCGCGTTCGCACGCGGCCTTGTCCCCCGACTCACGTCGCACGGAGGGCATTCATGCCCGGGCCGAGTCCCGCGGCAGCCACCGGCCAGCGCCGAAGAAGCCCCGACCAGTCATCATCAACTATCCGCTCCCTCAGGTCCGACATGAACCTTTGGAAGTGGCGAAGGTTATGCAGGGTCACGAGGATCGGCCCGAGCATTTCCCCAACCATGAACAAATGCCGAAGATAGCCGCGGCTGAATGGCCGCCCTCCCGGCGTGACCCATCCATGCCGGGCGGGGTCGCAGGAATGGCAGTCACAGCCCGCCTCGATCGGCCCCTGATCTTCTGCGAACTTCGCGTTCCGGAGCCGCACCTGCCCGGCGGCGGTGAAGGCGTTGGCGTTCCGCCCGTTCCGGGTGGGGAGCACGCAGTCGAACATATCGACCCCTGCGAGCACCGCCGCGAGCAGGTCCCGTTCGTATCCGACCCCCATGAGGTACCGAGGCTTGGCGTCCGGGAGAAGGGGCGCGGTGTGCCGGACGACCGCGGCGATCTGCTCGGGCGCCTCCCCCACCGCCACACCGCCGATGGCGTAGCCGGGCAGGTCGATGTTGCAGACCCGTTCGGCGCACCAGGTACGCCGCTGCGGATCGGTGCCTCCCTGCACGATTCCGAACAGCGATTGTTCCCCGGGTCGCCGGTGCGCCGCCTTGCAGCGTTCGAGCCACCGCACGGTCCGTTCATTGGCGATGTCGAGGCGCTTGATGAGGTCGAACGTGTCGCTTCGGGCCCCGGCCGCGGCGTCTCGCGCGACGACCTGAGAGACCCGCTGTACCTGCGCCTCGTCGCGGTCGTCCGAAGCGGGCGAGATCGAGGGCGGGCAGTCGTCCAGGGCCATCATGATGTCCGGCCCCAGTTCGTTCTGCACCTGCATGGCCCGTTCCGGAGTCAGCAGGATCACCGCGCCATCAACAATGGACTTAAACGTCACGCCTTCGTCGGTCACCTTGTTGGTCGCGGCGAGACTGAACGCCTGGTAGCCGCCGGAATCCGTCAGGATCGGCCCGTTCCAGTTCATGAACGCGTGCACGCCGCCCATGCGCTGAATGAGCTCGCTGCCGGGGCGGAGCATCAGGTGGTACGTGTTGTTCAAGACGATCTGCGAGCCGGTCTGGGCCACCAGCGCCGGCAGGATCCCCTTGATCGTGCCCCGCGTGCCCACCGGCATGAACGCCGGCGTGTCAAAAGTGCCGTGGAGCGTTGTGACTCTGCCTCGGCGGGCCGAACTCGCGCGTGAACGTGCGGAAATCTCGAATGACAGCGGCGCTGCGGTCACGACCGGTCCACCGCGCGTTTCGCGGCGGTGGCCGACCGCAGCGTTTCCTGCTCTGACGCCGACAGGCTCTCGCGACCGCTCGTGCGCAGTTTGTCCAACACGCGGTTGATCTCTTCCTCCGAGGGCCCCTGCGCGGCCATTTCATCGCCCACCAGCCTCAGGCGTGGCCCGCCACGGGGCCGGGTCTTGGGTTGGCGAGAGTCGTTCAGCACGTCGAAGAAATCCCTGAGCAGGTGCGAGTTGCGGATGAAGAAGTACCCCGCGATCGCCCCGCCCACGTGGGCCGCGTCGCCGCCCGCGTTGGTGCCGCCGAAGATCAGGTTGAGCACCGCGAGCGCCAGATAGCCGTACGCCATGACCTTCATGCGCATCGTGATGGGCGGGAACATCAACTGCACCATCTCGTTGGGCGAGAGGTACGCGCAGGCCATGATGATGCCGAAGACACCCGCCGAGGCCCCCACCAGCGGCGTGTTCACATCAATGGCCAGGAACCCGGGCACCTTGATCGACATGGCGTTGAACGCCACGCCCAGCACGTTGAGCAGCAGGTACATGAGCGCGCCGAAGATGCCGCACGTCAGGTAGAACGCGACGTACCGCTTTCGCCCCAGGTGCTGCTCGACCAGCGATCCGAAGATGTACAGCCCCAGCATGTTCATGCCCACGTGCATCAGGCCGGGGGCGTGAAGGAACTGGAAGGTGAGGAATCGCCAGAACTCCAGGCCCCCGCCCACCGGATTTCCTTTGGGATGGTACATCACCTTGTTGGTCGAGAAGAAGCCGTAGAGGTAGAGGTAATCCGCGGAGTTGGGCCTCGCGGTGATCCCTCTGAACAGATGGATCGCCACGTTGGCAATGATGATCCAGGTGTTGGCGGAGAGCGCACTGACCGAACCCAGCCCGCCGCGGGGTTCACGTTCCTGTGCGTATGCGCGGTCTTGAAGTCCCATGGGCCTGTGCTCTTGAGTCCGTTCGCGTGTGTCGCCGTCCGATAGCGTTGCTCGCGGGGCATAGATGCTATGCCCCGCCGAGACCGAGTCATCACCGCAGCAGCCCGCGACGGGCCGCGTGTTCCAGCACCAGGATCGACTTGGCGTCCGTCAGTTTCCCCGAGTCGATCAACGCCATGCACTCCTGTACCGGCGTGGGGTGCACGCTGATCCGCTCATCGGGCTCGAGCCGCTGCTCGTGGGCCCGCAGTCCGGTGGCGACAAACGCGTGCATCAGTTCGTCGCTCAGCCCAGGGGACGTGCGGAAGGAAATGATCGGCTCGATCGCCGCGGCCGAGTACCCAGTTTCCTCCTCCAACTCGCGGTCGGCGCACACCCGCGGGTCCTCCCCCGCTCCCAGCGTACCGGCAGGCAGTTCCCACATCCAATCTTCAACCGACACCCGCCAGTTGCGGATGAGCACCACCGAACGTTTCCCAACGTCGCCCAGAAGCGGCAGGATAATCACCGCCCCGGGGTGCCGAACGCACTCTCGGGAGATTTCCTGGCCGCCCCGGGTGGCGAAGGTCAATCGCTCGTAGTTGAACTTCGCGCCCGTGTGCAGCAGCTCTCGCTTCACCCGCGGCGAATCAGGTTTGTTAGTCTTCACGAACCTACTGTATTGCGGATGTCTGGCCCGCCCACCACACCCACCCCGACAATCGCTGCGAGCACGCCCGGCCAACTGGCCGCGGCTGACAGCGCGGGTCGCGCCGCGCGCGGCGGGGACGGAGGCCTCATCCGGCTCGTGGGTGTGTACAAGAGCTTCGGCTCCCAGACCGTGCTCGACAACTTCAACCTGGAGATCCCTCCGGCGCAGACGACCGTGATCATGGGGCCGTCGGGGTGCGGCAAATCGGTCACGCTCAAGCACATCATCGGGCTGCTTAAGCCCGACCGGGGCGAGATCTACTTTGACGGCGAACGCATCGACCAACTCTCCGAGACGGAGATGGTCAGAGTTCGCCTCCAGATCGGCCTGCTGTTCCAGATGTCGGCCCTGTTCGACTCCATGACCGTGGCGGAGAACATCGAGTTCCCGCTGCTGGAGCACACGCGGCTTACCCGGCGCGAGCGTGCCGCCAAGGTCGCCGAAGCCCTCGAGACCGTGGACCTGGCCGGCGCGGAGCCGAAGCTGCCGGCGGAACTCTCCGGTGGCCAGCGCAAGCGCGTGGCCCTGGCCCGGGCCATCGTGCTGCGGCCCCGCGTGGTCCTGTACGACGAACCCACCACGGGGCTGGACCCCATCCGCGCCGACGGGATCAACAACCTCATCATCAAGCTGAACCGCACGCTGGGTGTCACGAACGTCATCGTGACGCACGACCTGATCTCGGCCAAGAAGATCGCCGACCGAGTCGTCATGATGCTCGGCGGACGGATCGCCGCGGAGGGCACGTACGACCAGGTCGCGCACAGCAACGACCGGCGTGTGCAGGATTTCATCACCGGCCATTACGTGCGCGAGGATGACGCTGATGAAACCCCGATGGCGGAGAAAAGGCCTGTGAGGGAGCACCGCAAGATATGAAACCAGTTACCCGGGATTTTCTGGTCGGTATCACCGCGATCGGCGGCCTGGCCGGGCTCGTGGCGATCCTGATGTTCTTCGGCGAGTTGTCGTTCGACCGCCACTACGCGTTCAAGGTGCGGCTGGGCAACGCCGCGGGGCTGGCGCAGGGCTCGCGGGTCACGATGAGCGGCGTCAACATCGGCCAGGTGACGGAAGCGGCGATCATGCCGCCGGCGCAGGGCGGTGTGCTGCTGAGCGTGAAGGTCAAGACCTCCGTGCAGATCCCCCGCAAGTGCAGCATGGGGATCGACAAGGGGCTGATCGGCGACGCGGCGTTGGATTTCGTTCAGCAACCGAACCTGGGGCCCACCGAAGCCGCGGACGTCATCCGCCCCGGCGAGATCTTCGACGGCGGCAACCCGCAGACGATGTTCGACAAGCTCGCCAAGTCCGTCGAGGAGCCGCTGAGCAAGCTCACGCTCACGGCCGAGAAGATCAACCGCCTCGCCGATGTCTACACGAGCGTGGGCGAGCGGTTCAACGACGCGATCGAGCCGCGGACCGTCGCGGACGTAACGGCGGGCAAAGCCCCCAACGTCCGCAGCACGCTGCAACGCCTGGACAACACGCTGGCGTCGGCGAACGCCTGGCTCGACGACGAGCAGATCAAGAAGCAGGTGCGTGACGCCATCGCGAAGGCGGACTCCGTGCTCACGGACGCGGGCGAAGCGGTCAAGACCATCCGCTCAGCCGCGGACAAAGCCGATTCGACGATGGAGAATGTCCGCAACGCCGCCGCCAAGGTCGAGGACAAGTTCGGCGCCATCTCCGAGCAGGCCCTCACAATGCTCCGCAAGACCGAGGACGCGGCCGCGAAGCTCACGGATTCGCTGGAGACGGCCACGCGAGGCCCCGGGACCATGGGACAGCTGATGCAGAACCCCGATCTCTACAACTCACTTCGCGACGCCGCCCAGCGGCTTGACCGCACCCTCGCGGAGTTGCAGATCGTCGTCGAGAAGCTGAAGAAGGAAGGCATCAAGATCGGATTGTGAATACGCTGGGGCTTCACCCGGAGCCCCGCTGTGAATACATTGACCGCCGCCGCTCTGTGCCTGTTCCCCCTCTTCGCGTTCGCCGAACCGCCCCGCGTGGTCAGCGCCGTGCCGGACATCGGCGATGTGGACGTTGACCCCGATCTGGCCGAGCTTCGCATCGAGTTTGATCAGGACATGGGCGCCGGCCGCTCGCTCTGCGGCGGCGGCCCGCTCTTCCCGGCGATGAAGGGCTCTCCCCGGTGGGAAACGCCCCGCATCATCGTCATCCCCGTCAATCTCGAACCGGGGCACGAGTATCGCTTCATGGTCAACTGCCCTTCGGCGCAGAACTTCCGTTCCAAGGAGGGACTGCCCGCGGAAATCACGCAGATGTACTTCCGCACCGCCAAGGACGCCGCGTCGGCATCGCCGCCACGAACGCTGACCCCGGCGGAGAACTCCCCCGCGATCGACGCGTTCAAGAAGGCAATTAACGAGGGCTACTCGTACCGCGACCTGCGGGTCAAGGACTGGGACGCGCTCTTCGCCGCCAACGAAGAAGCCATGATGTCGGCCCGCACACCCGGCGCGTTCGCACGCGCCGCGGTGAGAGTGCTCGCACCCGCCAAGGACATCCACGCGAAAGTGTGGGTGAACGACGCATCGCTGCCCACTTTCCACGCCAACTCCCGCCGGAACGTCAACCTTCAGCTGGTCGAGAAGACCGTCCCGGGATTCCTCCGAAAGAACGACACTGTCGCCGTCGGCAAGTTCGAAGACAGCATCGGGTACCTGCAGATCCTGACGTGGCCCGGCGAGAACGATTCGCCCTCTGTGTCGATCGAACCCGCGTTGTCGGGCATCGATGATCTGATGGATTGCAAGGCGCTCATTATCGATGTCCGCGCCAACGGCGGCGGCGCGGAACCCGCCGCCAAGCGCGTCGCGGCGAGGTTCGTCGAGAAGCCGGCGACGTACTCGCTGAGCCAGTACCGGGATCGCGAGTCGCCCTCCGGATTCACGCAGCCGATCGCCCGCGTCGTGAAGCCCGATCCGAACAAGCCGAGATTCACCGGGCGGGTCGTCGTGCTCATCGGCCAGGCGTGCGCGAGCAGCAACGAGTCGTTCATCGCGATGATGAAGCACGGCGCCAACGCCACCCTTATCGGCGAGAAGACGCTGGGAAGTTCCGGGAATCCGCGCCGGACCGATCTTGGCAACGGCGTCCAGATCTCGCTGCCGTCGTGGCGTGACCTGATGCCCGACGGATCGCTGCTCGAGGGCGTAGGGATTTCCCCGGACGTCGCCGCGGGGCAGGACGCCAACTTCGAGTCGAACGACCCGGTCCTGGACGCGGCGTTGGCCGCAGTTCGGTCCGGCCACTGATGGCGAAGATTTTCAAGCGATTCCAATCCACATCCCGGTTCGACGCGAAAGCCCGGTGAATCCTGACGGTCGGATCGGCCTTGCCGGCGTGTGTTGTGTTGACTCCGCCGAGCTCGTCGCCGTTGCGTCTCATCCGGCCGCTTTGGAATCAGCAGATCCAGCCGTTTTCGCCGCGGGCAGCGTCGTTCCGCGGGGCTGTCTGTCTGCGCCCCCGGGATCCGATCCGGGTCTTCAAGGAGTCCGCGGCGGCCGCCGTCGCGAGAGGAGATTGTCATGAACAGGAACTTCGTGCCCGCACTCGCCGCGTTCGCGGCCGCCACCGCTTTTTCTCACGCCGCGCTCACCGTATACGGGGTCACCCGCGATAACCGCCTGGTGAGCTTCAGCAGCGCCACCCCCGGGAGCATCGACAGCAATGTTGCCATCACGGGCCTGGCCAACGGCGAGAGCGTTCTGGGCATCGACGCCCGTCCCAGCACCATCGACGCTCAGTTGGTAGCCGTCACATCGGCGAACCGGCTCGTGAGCATCTCACCCGCGGGTGTCGCCACCGGGATCGGCGCGGGTTTCTCGCCCGCGCTCGAAAGCACCACGCTCGGGATCGACTTCAATCCCACCGTCGACCGCGTGCGCGTGGTCCACGCCAGCGGCGCCAATCGTCGCCTGAACCCCGTCAACGGCGCCAACGCGGCCCTCGACACCGCTCTCACGTACAACGACGGCTCGGGACTCACACCCCGCGCCGTGGGCACCGCGTACAACTCGTTCACCTTCGGGCAGACCGCCCCGTTGGGTTCGGTCCGCCAGTACATTATCGACTCCGCACGCGACATCCTGGGCGAAGTCGGCTCCCAAGCGGGCGGGAACGCCTCGTTCAATGGCGGCGTGGTGACACCCGTCGGGCCCCTGGGATTCGATCTGTCCGACGACGCGGGCTTTGATGTCTTCGGGCCCACGCAGCAGGCGTTCATCTCATCGCGCAACGCCAACGGCGCCGCGTTTTATTCGCTCAATCTCGCCACCGGCGCAGCCAGCTCGCTGGGCTCGGTCGGGGCGGACATCATCGACTTCACCGTCGTCCCCGCCCCTGGCGTGACCGCACTGCTGGGCATTGCAGCCCTGGCAGCGGGGCGTCAGCGTCGGTAAGACCGCGATTGAATCACGTACCTCTTCCGAACGCCCCCCGGTGAGTCGCCGGGGGGCGTGTCGTTTGCAGGCTTCATTCAGCGATTCGAAATTACTTGCGCCACCACGTCGAGCCGCCGTACACCGCGCTGGTCCCCAGGTCCTCCGCGATGCGGATCAACTGGTTGTACTTGGCGTTGCGGTCGCTGCGGCACGGAGCGCCCGTCTTGATCTGTCCGCAGTTGGTCGCCACCGCGAGGTCGGCGATCGTGGAGTCCTCCGTCTCGCCCGAACGGTGAGAGAGGATCGCGCTGTAGCGGCTGCGCATCGCCAGGTTCACCGCGTCGAACGTCTCCGACAGCGTGCCGATCTGGTTCACCTTCACGAGGATCGCGTTGGCGCACCCTTCCTTGATCCCGCGATCGAGGAACTTTTTGTTGGTGACGAACAGGTCGTCGCCCACGATCTGCACCTTGTCGCCAAGCCGCTGGGTGAGCTTGGCCCAGCCCTCCCAATCGTTCTCGGCCAGGCCGTCCTCGATCGAGCGGATGGGGTACTTCTTGCACCAGCCGGCCCACATATCGATCATCTGGTCGGTGGTGAGCACCTCCTTGGTGCTCTTGAACATCATGTAGCCCTTCTTGCCCGCCTTCTCGGCTTCGTTCCAGCATTCGCTGGTGGCCGGATCGAGCGCCACGAACACCTGCTCGCCCCACTTGTACCCGGACTTGGTCACCGCCTGCTCGATGATCTGCAGCGCTTCCTCATTGCTCTTGAGGTTGGGGGCAAAGCCGCCCTCGTCGCCGACGGAGGTGGAGAGGTTCTTGTCGTGCAGCACTTTCTTGAGCGTGTGGTAGATCTCCACCCCGCAGCGCATCGCCTCGGCGAAATCAGTGAAGCCCCACGGCTGGATCATGAACTCCTGGAAGTCCACCGTGTTATCCGCGTGCTTGCCGCCGTTGAGGATGTTCANNTTCATCATCGGCACCGGCAGCACCTTGGCCCCGCTCCCGCCCAGGTAGCGGTACAGCGGAACGCCCGATGCTTCCGCCGCGGCCTTCGCCACGGCCATGCTCACGCCCAGGATCGCGTTGGCGCCCAGCTTGGCCTTGTTGGCAGTTCCGTCCAGCGAGCACAGTAGCGCATCAATCTCCTCCTGCTTGCGGGCGTCCATCCCCAGCAGTTCCGGCGCGATGCGGTCGTTCACGTTCCCGACCGCCTTCATCACGCTCTTGCCCTGATAGCAGGACTTGTCGCCGTCGCGCAGCTCGCACGCCTCGTTCTCGCCGGTGGAGGCCCCGCTGGGCACGCCGGCCAACCCCATGAATCCCGACTCGAGTTTCACTTCCACTTCAACGGTGGGGTTGCCGCGGGAATCAAGAATCTGACGGGCTTTGACGGAGGAAATCTCAAAGGACATGGTGCATTCTCCGAGCGAAGTTTCGTGTTGGACCAGGGAGGGAGTGTATTCAGCGCGGGTGCCGCTTTCGCCGCGAATCGCTGGGTTTCACGCGACTCCTGCAGGCGCGGGCAGTGCCCCTGTCCTGCCCATCGGCGGAGCGATCCCGGTGCGATCAGACGGCGCCGATTCACTTCTCTTTGAGTCTGCGTCGAACCGTCCCAAACCCCGGCTAGACCCCTCCCCCACATACCGGTCACCCCCGACGCGCCCCGACCATCCGGCAGGGTTATACTTCTCGGCCTCCAGAGGATGGTGGACTTGTTCCACAATCGCCTTGGAGTGCCGCCAGCGCTTGGACTCTGCCCGAGTTTTGCACGCGGTTCTGGTAGATTTTGGATCGAGTTCGGGCAAGTTCGAGAAACGCATGAAGCTTTACGTAGGCAATCTCCCCTTCAACACCACCGAAGACGAAATCCGCGAGTTGTTCTCGCAGAAGGGCGCTGTCAAGACCGCCCAGATCGTCATGGATCGCGAAACCGGCCGCTCCCGCGGCTTCGGGTTCGTCGAAATGAATGACGCGACCGCCGGCAAAGCCGTGATCGAGGGCCTCAACGGTTTCTCCTTCAGCGGTCGCGCTCTGGTCGTGAACGAAGCCCGCCCCAAGGCCGAGGGTGGCCGCACCGGCGGTGGCTCCTCCCGTGGCGGTTGGTGAGTACCATGGGGGACAACAGTCGTACTATCCAGTTCTACGCCGGCTCTTTCCGGCATTGACTTTCTAGTTTCTTATGCGAGGCATCGGACGCGGCGTCGCGTCCGCCATGCCCCGCAACCAGCGCTTCCGGCTCGTGCCCGAGTTTCAGTAGCGATTCTGGTAGGTTCTGTTCGGAGCTCGGGCGAAGCGTGAGTAGTTTGATATGAAACTGTACGTTGGAAACCTTCCTTTCAGCACGACGGACGACAGCCTGCGTAGCCTGTTCGAGTCGCACGGTCAGGTCTCGTCCGCCCAGGTCGTCAACGACCGTGACACGGGCCGCAGCCGCGGCTTCGGGTTCGTCGAAATGGCCAATGATGCCGAGGGCAAGGCCGCGATCGAAGCCATGAACGGTCAGTCGGTTGACGGTCGCGCGATCGTCGTCAACGAAGCCCGTCCCAAGACCGAAGGCAGCGGCGGTGGCCGTGGCGGCTTCGGCGGCAGCCGTGGCGGCGGCGGCGGCGGTGGTGGCTACCGCGGCGGCGGCGGCGGTGGTGGCGGCGGTGGCCGTGGCGGCGACCGCGGCGGCCGCGGCGGCTGGTAATTTCTGAAAACTCCGGGATTTCCCGGGGAACTTCTAGAAATCTTAAAAGACCCCGTCCGAAAGGACGGGGTTTTTCTTTGCACACCCTCGCCGGCGTCCAGGAACAGAAAACCGTGAATTCGTGGTGTCTTTAGCGCAAGAACCGGGCCGCAAGCGTGAAGTTGATCCAGCCCCTCGATCGCAGCCCGGCGGGTGATTCCGTCTGAAAATGGCGTGAATGGTCTTGCAATGGGAACTTGGTTCTGGTAGGCTGTTACTTGGGTGAACACTTGGGTTCACCTTAACACCTTCTTGGGAGAGACAAGCATGAAAGCACTTCTTGGGACCTGTGCTGTCGTTGCGCTCGTGAATGGAGCGTTGGGGATAGACGTCACGATCGGTTGGAACGACGAGTACTGCGACACCATCCGCGTCGTCGGCGGAGCGCCGTGCCCCGTCGACCGCACCGCGCCGATGATGAACCTGTCGATGTTCGACGCCGTCAACGGCATCCAGCGCGTCACCAACTTCGCCGGCTCGTATACCCCGTACCAGCAGGGCCTCGCCGCCCCGAACGCCAACTCGTCGCAATCCGCCGCCGCGGCCGTCGCCGCTCACCGCGTGCTCTCGTCGCTGTACGGCACGCTCGCCGGCAACTCTCCGCAGAACCAGTTGCTCCAGGCGCGGTACGACGCCCGCCTCGCCAACGACCTCGCGGCGATCCCCGACACCAACGGCCAGCGCACCAACGGCGCTTCGTACGGCCAGTACGTCGCGGACCACCTGCTCGCCTCTCGCGCCAACGACGGCTTCAACGCCGATTCGTCGTACACCCCCGGCGGGCACGCCGGCGATTGGCGCGTCACGCCCGACGGCCCCAACACACAGCCCTTTACGCCCCAATGGGGCAACGTCACGCCGTGGGGCCTTTCGAGCGGCTCGCAGTTCCGCCCGCCGCGGTTCGTCAATCACTTCAACAACGACATGGACGCGTTGATGCACTCTGCGGAGTACGCGGAGCAGATCAACGGCGGCCCCGGTGTGCCCAGCGTCAAGGAACTCGGATCACGCAACAGCGCCACCCGCACCGCGGATCAGACCGAGGCCGCGTGGTTCTGGGCCAACGACCGTAACGGCACCAGCAAGCCCCCGGGCCAGTTGATCCAACTCACCAAGACCGTGCTGGAGCAAAACCCCGGCCGGAGCATCATGGACAACGCCCGCGCTTGGGGTTTGGTCAGCATCGCGCTCGGCGATGCGTGTATCGCGGCGTGGGACGCCAAGTACAACACGCCCATCGACCTCTGGCGCCCGATCGACGCCATCCGCGAGTCCCAGGACGACGGCAACGCCCTCACCACCCCTGATCCCAACTGGCTGCCGCTGAACGACTTCACGCCCCCGTTCCCGGCCTACGTCTCCGGCCACGCGACGTTCGGCGCCGCACACGCCGCCGTCATGGCCTCCCTCTTCGGCGACAACACCACGTTCACGCTCGGGAGCGATGAGTTCTCCGTGAACCCGGGCCTGGGCTACGCCCCGGACCTGACCCGCACGTTCCATTCGTTCTCCGAGGCCGCTTGGGAAAACGCCATGAGCCGTGTCTGGCTGGGTGTTCACTTCTACTGGGATGCCCTGGACGCCAACACGCTCGGATACGAAGTCGGCAACTGGGCGGCCGGTCACTACCTCGTGCCCGTCCCCGCACCCAGCGTCGGCCTCACCCTCGTCGGCGCAGTCGGCATGATCGCCGGCCGCCGCAGGCGCCGCTGAGTCCCCATCTTCTCGATCATCATTCTCAGGCCGCCGCGCTCACCCGCGGCGGTTTTTTCTTGCGCATCTCCCCACCCCCACCGCTTCACGTTCCCCCCCGCCCTTTGGCCTTCAGCCACTTGTGAAGTTTGGCCGCTGACCAGGTGTTGATGCACCGCTCCGCCGTGAGCCATCCACGCTGACCGGTAGCCACACCGTACCGCAGGTTGTCGAAGTCATCGCGCTCGTGCACGTCGCAATCAATCGCGAACAGGCAGCCGGCGTCCATCGCCGCTCGCACATGCAGGTCGCGCAGATCCAGCCGCATCCAGTGCGCGTTGATCTCCATCGCCACCCCGTGCTCCCGTCCCGCGGCGAACAGTTCCGCCATGTCCGGCGACAACCCCGGCCGCCGCAGCACCAGCCGCCCGGTGGGGTGCCCCAGGATGTGCACCAACGGGTGCGAGATCGCCTTGAGCAGCCGCTTGGTCGCCGTGGCGGGGTCCTGCGTGAGGCCCGCGTGCGGGCTCGCGACCACCACGTCCAGTTGCTCCAGCAGTTCGTCTTTGTAATCGAGCGAACCGTCCGCGAGAATGTCCACCTCCGACCCCGCCAGGATCGTGATGCCCTTGACTTGCTCGTCGGCCTCTTTCACAGCCGCGATGTGCCGTCGCAACCGATCCGGCTTGAGCCCGTTCGCGATGCTCGACGACTGGCTGTGATCCGTCACGGCGATCGTGTGAAACCCGCGCCGCTTGGCTTCTTCCGCAAGTTCAACGATCGAGAGCGCCCCGTCCGACGCCGTCGTGTGCGAGTGAAGTTCGGCCTTGATGTCCGACAGGTCCACGAGCTTCCAGGGCCCCTGATGGTCCAGTTCGCCCCGGTCTTCGCGCGCCGTCGGCGGAATCCACGGTAGTCCCAGCGCCTTGAACACGGCCTCCTCCGTCTCCGACGCCACCGGCTTCACGCCCCGCTGCTGCGGCGGCTTCTCGTTGCCGTCCAGCGGAAACAGCCCCCACTCGTTGAGCGTGTACCCCATCTTGATCGCACGCTCGCGCAGCCGGACGTTGTGCTCCTTGCTGCCGGTAAAGTACATCATCGCCGAGCCGAACGACGCCCGCGGCAACACTCGAAGATCCACCTGGATCGACGGCCCGCCCGGCGGCGTCGGCGGCAGGCTCTCGCCTTTCTCCGGATTGGGCTCGGGCTTCCAACGTCCCTGCCCCCCGTCGAGTGAATACCGCACGCTGCTCTTTCCCTCTCCCGACGCGATCACCTGCACCACGCCCGGCGTCGAGCGGAACGCCTCCGCCACCGCGTGGGCGTGCGCCGCCATCTGCTTCTCCGTGCCGTCCTCGATCGATACCAAAATGTCGATATCGCCGATCGTGTCCTTGCCGCGCCGCAGCGATCCCGCCGGTTCCACCCGCACTACGCCCGCAAGCTCCTTGAGCCGCGACACGAACACCTCCGCCGCCGCCGCCGCTTTTCCCAGCCACGTCCGCTGCCCGCTCGCCGCGGCGAACACCAGCGCCTCCTTGATCTTGGCGACCGCCTTCTCTCCCATCCGCGGCAGCTTCAGCAGCGAGCCGTCCTCGATGGCCCGTTTGAGGCCGGCGATGTCCGTGATGCCCGCCTCCCACATCGCCTTGACGGTCTTGGGCCCGCACCCGGGCACCTGCATGATCTCCAGCAACCCCGCGGGCACTTTGGCCTTCATCGCGTCATAGTCCGCGATGCGCCCGGTGGTGCAGAACTCCACGATCTTGTCCGCCATGCCGGACCCGATCCCGTCGAGCGATGTCAACCGCGCCTTGTCGCCCGCGAGCGTCGAAACGTCCTCCGCCAGCCCCTCCACCGTCCGCGCGGCCCGCGCGTGCGCCGACGCGCGAAACGAGTTCTCGCCCAGCAACTCCATCATCTTGGCCATGTCTTCAAGAACAGCCGCCAGCGCCTGATTCACTGCCATGCTCTAGTGTAGAAGCAACGCCCGGCAAATCCCGCTCAGGCTCCCGCCGCCGCCGCGGGCTCGGGGTACGCCACCCGCGTGTGGAACACGCTCGAGAGCGACCGCGTCACGGACTCAACGATCAGGTTCAGTTCCCGCAGCGTCAGATCGCAATCGTCGAACTGCCCGTCCATCAGCCGCCGATGGGCGATGCTCCGCACCAGCGCCTCCACGCGGCTGGGCGTGGGGTCTACCAGCGATCTGGCCGCGCTCTCCACCGCGTCCGACACCATCAGGATCGCGCACTCCTTGGTCCGCGGCTTGGGGCCCGGGTAGCGGTACTCGAACTCGTCGGGCAGGTAGACGTCGTCGGGCTCCTGCTCCTCGGCGTCGCGCCGGGCCGAGGCGGGCGCCGCCGCCTTCGCCAGCGAGCGGGCCCGATGGAAGAAGAACTCCACCAGCGTGGTCCCGTGGTGCGCCTCGATGAAGTGCTGCAGATTGCGCGGAATGTGGAACTCGCGGGCCAGTTCCATGCCGTCCTTGACGTGGCCCACGATCACCAGCAGGCTCATCGCCGGGCTCAGTCGGTCGTGCTTGTTGATGCCGGGCGTCTGGTTCTCAACGAAATACTCGGGCTTGTTCATCTTGCCCACGTCGTGGTACAAAGCGCCCACGTACGTCAGCAGGCCGTCGGCCCCGATCGCGTCCGCCGCCGCCTCCGCGATGCTCGCCACGTTGAGCGAGTGTGTGTACGTGCCCGGCGCCCGCTGCTGCAGCTCCCGCAGCAGAGGCTGCTTGGGGTCGCGAAGTTCCATCAGCGTCAGGCCGGTCGTCACATTGAAGGCCCGCTCGAGCATCGGCAGCACGAACAGCGCGACCCCTCCCGCCACCATCGTTCCCGCCGCGGCGATCGAGGCGTCCTTCACGATCTCCATCACCACGCCCTGCACCAGCGGCCGCTCGATCAGGCTGAACACCGCGATCGCCGCGGCGATCCCCACCGCCGCGAACGTGGACGTTCGGAAAATGCTGTTGCGGTCGCGGATCGTCCCCAGCGTCCAGACGACGCACGAAATCCCCGCGATCATCACCGCCAGCGTCCGCGTGTCGCAGCGCAGCGCGATGCACACCAGCATGCCGTGCAGCAGCCCGAACGCCAGGGCGCTGCGGCGGTCGTACGCGATCGTCACCAGCATCGCCACGAACACCGTCGGCACCACCGACGAGACCGCCATGAACTGCGGCAACGCCGCGCCGCTGAAGCACGCCGCGCAGATCCCCAGCAGCAGGATCCCCGCCACCCCCACCATCCGCGACACCTTGTTGCGGATCCGCGGGCAAAACAGAACCGTGTACCCCGCGAGCGCCGCCGTGATCGCGGCGACCGCCGCCACGACCCCGCCGATGTACAGCCACCGCTGCCAGAACTCCGAGTGGCTCCGGTAATGAGCGAGTTCCGCGCGGAACAGATCCGCCTGCGGCTGGGTGAGCGCCTCGCCCCGCTGGTAGATTACCTGCCCCACCGCGCTCTGCACCCGGATCGGCTCCACAGCGTCCGCCGCGGCGTTCTGCGCCTTGGTGGTCGCCGCGGCGTCGAACGTGAACGTCGGCTTGGCTTCCGCCGCGAGGCGAGCCGACACCAGTTCACGCGTGGGCCCCGTGAAGCCCGCGTCGCGGGCCAGGATGTTCATCACCTCCGCCAGGGCCTTGTCCCCCACGTTCACCAGTTCACCGCGGAAGACCTGAACTGATTCCTCGGAGGAGTAGACCAGCTTCACCATCTGGTGAGCGCCCTCCTGAACCGATTTCTGATACGTCTGTTGATCCAGCAGCGGCCGCTTCTTGAGCAGCGCCGTCAGTTGGTGCGTCTTGGAGACCCACGCCCCCGTGGGCTCGCCCTCGGCCACTTCCATCTTGACCGCCTGCAGCATCTCCTCGGTCAACGCGAACTGCTTGCGGATGGTGGGGTCCACCGCTTCGATGTTCGCTGCCGAAGCCAGCGCCCGGGGCAGATTCTCGATCGACTGCACCACGGCCCCGATGACCTGCATGTCCGCCACGTACACGCGGGGTGTCGCTTGACGAGCCGCTTCCTTGGCCCGCTGGGTTTGGGTGTCATCCTCGAGCGACAGGCTGACCCGAACCAGGCGCGTGTCGTCCATGATCCGCCCGACGGCGACCAACGGCTGTTCACGCCCCCAGATTACCACCAGGCTGCACAGTGTGACGAATCCCAGGATGACCAGAATGCCCAGGGCCGTATCCGCGGACGTCAGCGCGTCCAGGAGACGGTCCTTGAGTCCATCCTTGTTCAAAAGTCGCGCAGCGAAATCCGGAGTGCGACTGCGGACGCGGCGCGACACCGTGCGAACTCGGGAAGTCTTGGTCGGGTCTTTGGCCATTCAACGCGACGGAGACAACCGCCGCTTCGTCCAGTCATTGTATCGCCCGAATCCGCCGACCCGCATGAATACCCTAACTGAATACAAACCGTACGCAGACAGACTGCGATCATTTGGTTACAAACGCCGAGAGCGAGCCAGCATTCCTCAACCGCCCGAACCGCCTCAACCCAATACCAGTATCATCCGCGTCTCGAATGAGCCCGTTGGCGTTCATCTTGATTGGCCTACTGGCCTCCGCAACCGTGACGCTCGTGGCTTGGCGGGGCGACCGCCGCCGCGACCTTCGCCGATGCGCGAAATGCGCTTATGACCTGACCGCGGTCGCCGGGCGTGTGTGCCCCGAATGTGGGCACGCCGCCGCCGCGGAATCCGAGTTGTTCCGCTCCCGCAGGCACCACCGCAGCTTTCTCGCCGGACTCGTCGCCACGATCGGCCTTGCGTTCGCGGCAATGTTCAACCTCAGCCAGGGCTCATGGGCACAGCGTGTCCCCCGCCCTGTCATGGCCGTACTCCTGAACTTCTTCGGGGCCCCTCCCGCCTCGGGGGGCACTCTTCCAGCTCCCGATCCAAAGCTCAAAAGCTCATCCAAATCTTGGGATCGTCTGGTCTGGGCTCATCAAGCGGCGGTCGGGCTCGACGCTTGGGCTAAGGCCGTGCTGGCGTCTCGCGGCCCAATTTCCGACGCGGAACTCGCTCAGCTCGTGCCACTCGCCGACGCGGCCCACGCCTTGTTCGCTCAGGTCGGTGGCACGTTCTCCATCGAGGCCTGGCCCGTCGATCGCGTGCCTGACGGTGTCGCCCGGGTTCGCGCCGGTGCCGCGAACGATTCCGAGTTGTCCGCCCGGCTCAACTGGGTCCTCGCCGAACTCCAGTTTGATGGTGCAGATTACACCCACCGGCCGGATTTCGCCTTCGTGCCCGACGAGATCATCCAGCAGGCTCTCGGCCATCAAGACGCGGCCGTCAGGAAGTTCGGCATTGACCGTTTCGGCCGCCGCCTACAACTCGCGCTCGTCACCCGAAAGCTGCCCCTTCCCCCCGGCCTGTCCCAGGTCGAAGCAATCGCCGCCACGGATTCCGACGCAGCCGCTCGCCGACGCGCCCAGGATGTGCTGGCGTATCTCGACAGCTTCTTCCCCAATGCCAGGCAACACGGTCCGAGCCCCTCTCGCTGAGAGCGCGAACGTACACAAGCCCGATACCGCGACGGTACCGGTCGGATAATTCCTAGATTCGGAAGTGATTCTCAGCCCTGGGCCGCGGCGATGTTCGGCTTGATCGTGCCCACGATTTCCGGGGATTGCTGCACGATCTGGTCAGCGATCTCGCGTCGATTGATCTCGACATCACGCGGGAAGTCGAACGCCACGCGCACACGGTCACCTTTGACCGATGCGATGCGCACCACGCCGATGGGGTTCTTCGGGTCGCCTATGACGACCTCCTCGCCTTCCCGTCGTGTAATCACCAGCATGAACCTGCTCCCGTCCTGGGCACCAATTCCACGGGTGACTTACGGCACCACCCTGATCCACCATACGACGCCACTCACCATTTATACCATGCCCTATCGGTAGATGGAAGAGAGATTCTGCAAACTCACCTCTTTGTGGCACCTTTCAAATACCGAATATGGAACAATTCTGTGTATAGGACGTGCAGAATCGGTGGAGAAAATTAAGCCGCTGGACGCGACTCTTGACGCAGGGCACGCACGCTTGGCATGATGGTCTCATTTCGACAGGCGAATCGGGCGAGCCGATTCAGCGACACCTGCAGTTGCGGCGTTATCGGCTCAAACCTCAAACCAACCTCGAATCTGAACAGCCCGATCCGGCGAGTCCATTGCACCACCGTCCCCGCGAATAGTGCCCCATCCGGGGCATCTATCCGTATCGTTAAACGCGAACCCACCTTGGGCGGCTTTTCCGCTCCCCGCACCCGCATCCCCGAGGCAGATAGATTGACCACCTCTCCCAAACTGCTTGAAAGATCTTCGCACAGCACCCTGCCGTGACGGCGCCGCTGGGCCGAGGTCGCTTCGCTCGGTGTTGTTTGTTCCACTTGAGGCATCTCATGCGCATCGACTCAACGACCTCCCCCCACAAACCGAACAAGGATAATGCCCTTCCATGACCCGAAGGCCGCACACGCTGTGACGATTAGGAGAACCACGCATGTCGAATAATCGTGCCGACCTGCCTCCGCTCTGTACCGTGCCGTACTCGCCGTACAAGCCCCCGCATTCCCCGTTGGTTGCCGCCCAGCGCTTCTACGACATCATGCGACAGCGACGCAGCGTCCGATTCTTCTCCGACGCCCCCGTCAGCGAAGAAGTGATCCGCACCATCGTCGCCGCGGCGGGAACGGCCCCCAGCGGAGCCAACAAGCAGCCGTGGCGCTTCGTCGCTGTCAGGGATCCGGCCGTCAAAAAAGAAATCCGCACCGCCGCGGAGTTTGAAGAGCGCGAGTTCTACGACCGCCGCGCCTCGCCCCAGTGGCTCGCCGATCTCGCGCCGTTGGGCACGGATTGGAACAAGGAATACCTCGAAATCGCCCCGTAGTTGATCGTCGTATTCAAGACCGTGAGAGCCGATCCCGACGACTCGGGCCGTCAAGGCCAGGTCTATTACGTGAACGAAAGCGTCGGCATCGCCGTGGGTCTGCTGCTCGCCGCGATCCACCACGCCGGACTGGCCGCGCTCACGCACACGCCCAGTCCCATGGGCTTCCTGACCTCCCTGCTCAACCGTCCCGACCACGAGCGTCCGTTCCTGGTGATCCCCGTCGGTTACCCCGCTCCCAACTGCACCGTTCCTGATATCCAGCGCAAGCCGCTGGATCAGATCCTGATCACGATCTGATTCAGACAGGCATCAGCGATCAGGCAGTGAGCACCAGCCAAGACAACATACGCGCCCTTGAGTGGGCGTTTGCCTGGCCGGCGACGAGAATGCAACTGCCTTCACCCCCGACGTCGTTGCGTGCCCGACGCACACGATGTTCGAACGTCATCCGGCGGTGATTGATTCACACGGAAAAACACCCTCCGCCCCCACCGTCTCGCGGCTGAGCGGACGGCCTCCCCTCATGCTCAAAGCACTCCGGCCTGACACCATCCCGGCTTACGCCGGCTTCTTCTCCTCCGCCGGAGCGTCGGCGGGCTCTTCTTCCGAAGACTTGCCCTCGCCGCGGGTCGCCTTGTAACCGGCCCGCTGCTTCACCGCCGTGAACGAGAAGGGGTTCACCTGCTTTGCGGTCGCGCCTTCCTTGCCGCCGGTTTGCAGTTCCTTGTCCAGCAGGTAGCTCACCTCGTAATCGCCGATGGTTCGGAAGGTCTCGATGCTCAGGGGCCGGTGCCCGGTGATCTGCATCACCGCGAGGCTCTGCGTCTTGGGCAGCGGCACCGCGAGCGTGCGGATCGCGGCGTTCTCCGCGCTGATCTTGGTGTCCGCGCCGAGCGCGTGCACCTGAGACATCACCGCGTCGCGCAGCGACTGATCGTCCAGTTCCGGGAACTGCTCGGGGGAACGCGTCTTGGAAATGATCACCCGCTTGTGCAGCGGCAGCGGCTCGGGCTTGGCGTCGGCCGGAAGGCCCGCCGCCACCGGAGTCGCGAACATCTTCGTCACGGCCTCCAGGCCGTCGGTCACGGCCAGCAACTGAACGGTGCCCGCGTCGCTCTTGAGCTTCTCGAACGCCGCGAGCTTCTTGGCGTCCTTCACCACCGCCGCGCGAACCTCGTCAAGGCTCTCCGCGGGCGACTCGCCCTTGGCGTCGAGCACCGTGAAGTACACGCGGTCGTTGAGGCCGAAGTCGGTGATGGCAAAGTCGAACGGAACGCCCACCTGCAGACCCACGTCGCCCGCCGGGTTGATCTCGCGGGTCATCTCCAGCAGCGACGCGAACGGTCCGCGCTTGCCGCCCAGGTCGTACTGCATGAACGCCAGTTGACCCGCGGTCTTCATGTCGTTGAGCGGGATGTACTCCGACGCCCGTACTTCCACCGTCGGCAGGGGCATCTTCACCTTGGTCGCCTGCTCCACCGCCGCGACCAGTTCCTGCGCCAGCGTCTCCATCTTGGGCCGCTGCGACTCCCAGTCGGCGGGGAGCTTGCGGACGCCCCCGTCCAGCGGCAGCTTGCGGGTCGCCGACTTGATCCGCGCCTTGTACGCGCGATCCGCCTCGGCCAGCACTTCCGCCACGCGGGCTTCCTTGAGCTTCTTCTCAACGTCCGCACGCACCGCCGCGAACTCGCCCTTGAAGTCCGCCTTGTTCTGCTGCCAGTACTTGTTCACCTCCACCGCGTCCAGCTTCACGGCGTCGGTCACCGCGGCCTTGGAGATCGTCATCCACTCCAGCTTCACGCGCTTGGGACGCAGGTAGCCGAACCCGTACTCGCCCTCGCCCGGACGCACGCCCTTGTACTTCTCGAACAGGGAGTTGAGTTGCTCGGCCGGGGGCTCCGGGATGCTCGCCACCACGTTGTCCGCCGGCACGATCACGCAGTCCAGGCTCACCTGGGTCACCAGCTCACGCGCCTCGCGCGTCAACTGCACGTCGGACATGCGCGCCCCGTGGCCGTACGCCTGGATGAGCCGGTACACGCCCCGGAGCTTCGCCAACGCCACCTCGAACTCCCGCGGCCGCAGCCCGGCCTGACCGGCGAACGAGTCCTTGTTCTTCTTGAGCGCCTCCGCCATCGACGCCGCCTGTTGCGCCACGAACTGCGGGTTCTGCTGCGCAAACTGCCGCAACTGCGGGTCGGAGAACATCCGAAGCTGTGTCTCCACCTTGGCCAGGTCGCTCAGGAAGTCCACGCCGTCCCCGGCCTCGCCCACCAGCCCCGCCGCCTCGGCCTCTCGCGAGAGCAGCAGCCAGTGCGTGCCGTTCTCGATGCCCAGCCCCGCCGGCGGCGGCGCTTTCACCGAGCCGCGGGCCATCTCCGTCAGCGCCTTGTACTCGCGCTCCGCCTTGTCGGTGTCGCTGGCAAGGATCTTCTCGCCCTTGGGCCCCACCGTCGCCATGACGCGCTTGCCAGGGTCCGCCTGGAACTGCCCGGCCGTTCCCGACACCAGCCATGTCACCAGCAGCAGCGACCCGAAGATCGCCAGGAGCCACTTGTTGTACTTGCGGAAGACTTTGGTCATGGTTCGAGTCCGTGACGCGGGCGTACCGCCCGCGATTCAATGCGCCTGGTCCGGGCGTGCCGCCCGTGGATCGCCCCCCTGGGCTCACCGCTGTAAACGAAACCGGCCAACCGGACAACTCCGATCGGCCGGGAAGAATACCACAACGCGCGGCGTTTCGCCGCGGCCGATCACCGATAGAACTCGATGATCAGGTTCGTGTTCACGTCGAACGGAATCTGGTCCGTCGTCGGCAGCGCGAGCATCTTGATCTTGAGCTCGCCGGGGTTCAGCTCCAGCCAGCCCGGAACCTCAAGACCCGCCAGCGAGTCCATCGCCTCGCGGGCGAGCTTCTGCGCCTTGGGCTTGAAGGTGATCACGTCGCCCACGCTCACCTGGAACGAGGGGCGGTCGGTCTTGCGGCCGTTCACGAACACGTGGCCGTGCGCCACCATCTGGCGCGTCGCCCACACCGTGCGGCCCAGGCCCGCGCGGCGGATGACGTTGTCCAGGCGACGCTCCATCAACTGCATCAGCATGTCGCCGGTGTTGCCCGGCATGCTGCCCGCCGACTCAAGGTACCGGCGGAACTGCTTCTCGAGCGTGCCGTAATGGAACTTGAGCTTCTGCTTCTCGTTGAGGCGGATGCCGTAGTCACGCAGACGCCGGCCGCGGAAGCCGTGCATGCCCGGGTACGTCAGCGAACGCTTCGACGTGTGCTTGGGCGTGTCCACCACGGGCGAACCCACGCGGCGGGAGAGCTTCAGTTTCGGACCAGTGTAACGAGCCATTCATCTACTCCGTCTCTCACCTCGGGGGTGAGGTGCTCGGGGCTTCCGAGCGATTCAGGCCGGTTCACCGCGACTGCGGGCCGACAATCCGGTTCTTCCCTTGGCCCACGCTGGGCAGGGCCTAGATTAAAGGCACCCAACCGGCCCCGGACAACCCCGCGGGAGCAGGGGAAAACGTAACCCGAAAAGCGAAATTCACATCTCTCCGCTCCTTTCACGCTCATCACCCCTCACTCGCCTCCTATTTTCGCTCCCCGCATCTCTCTCCATCCCCGACTCTGAAGTCCCTCTTCCCCTCTTGCCCCTGCGAATCCTCCACATCTCCACCCGGCTCATCCTCGGCGGCTCGCAGGAGAACACCGTGCTCTCGTGCGAAGGCCAGGCCCGCCGCGGCCATCGCGTGCACCTGGCATTCGGTCCCATCTACGGCCCCGAAGGTTCGCTCCTGAGCCGCGTGGAGCAGTTCAACTTCCGCTGCAAGACCGGCGAAGAGCGCACCGTCGACGGTCGGCCCGTCTGCCCGATTGTCACCCACACCGTCCCGCACCTCATCCGCGAGGTCAACCCCATCGCCGACCTCCGCGCCAAGTCGGAGCTTCGCGAACTCATCCGCCGCATCGCGCCCGACGTTGTGCACACCCACAGCAGCAAAGCCGGCATCCTCGGCCGCGTCGCGGCGTGGCAGACCGTCGGCGACGATCCCCTGGTCACCAACTTAACTCGCCGCCGCATTGTCCACACCATCCACGGCCCGCCCTTCATGCCTGTCGAAGGCACGCCACTCCGGCGCCTCAAAACCCGTCTCACCAACTATCTGTACACCCTCGCCGAGCGCCACGCCGCACGCCGTTGCCACGCCATCATCTCCGTCGCCGACGCCATGACGCAGCTTTTCCTGAGCAAGCGCATCGGCACGCCGCCCCAATACACCACCGTGTATTCAGGGATGGAGACCCAATCCTTCCTCTCCGCCGCTCCCGGCGAAACCCGCGACCGCACCCGCGCGGCCTTGGGCCTGCGCCCCGACGACTTTGTCGTCGGCACCGTCGCGAGGCTCGCCGAACACAAGGGCCACGACGACCTGCTCGACGCCCTCGCCCCCGACCTCAAGGCCAACCCGCACTGGAAACTCCTCTGGGTCGGCGACGGCTGGTGGCGGGAGCGTCTCACCGCCAAGGCCGAATCGCTCGGACTCAGCATCGGCCCCGCCGCGCCTTCCTCCCCGCGGCACAACATCGTCCTCACCGGCCTCGTCCCCACCGAGGAGGTGCCCCCGCTCATCCGCGCCATGGATGTCCTGGCCCACCCCAGCTATCGCGAAGGACTCCCCCGCACCGTCCCGCAAGCCCTGCTCTGCGGCGTCTGCCCCGTGGCCTACGACGCCGACGGCGCCCGCGAAATCTGCCGAGAATTGGAGACCGGCCGCCTCGTCCCCCTCGCCAACCTCGCCCGCCTGCGCGAAGCGATCACCTGGTGCGCCGACAACCCCCTCGCCGCCCGAGCCCTGGCCATGCGCGGCCAGTCCGAGTGCGCACAGATCTTCTCCACGGAGCGGATGACAGAGGAGTTGCTCAAGGTCTATCAAGCCCCATTCTGAGCAGGAGTCCACCGTGACCGAATTCCACCTTGAGCGGAGGCTCTGCGCAGAGGAAGTCGGGTGTCGGCAACCGGCCGTCTGCCTCTGAATGACCGATTCCAGTCCCCCCTACGTATCAGCCTCACTCCACCATTCTCCTGCGAGTGCCACGAGGATGACACCAAGGTCCCAATAACCACCCGCCCGAGCCCTTCAGCTGGACCAAAAGTTCATCGAGACCGCAAGCGCGGGCTCAATTTCCGCGTATCCTTTGCACCACCGGCGCGCTCGCGACGGTCCTTCACACCTCTCCTGTTGACGATTCGCCCAGCCGACCCGCAATCGAGTCAGGGTGATTCCTAAAGCTATGGGACGCCGCACGCATCCCAAATTATTCCAGAAATTGTCTTGCATGAAACGAAATAGGCTGGTACCCTGTACAAGTACACAACATCCGCGAGGAGTTCGGCGGCTGTGTACATTTCATGCCGGACGCGTTCTGTGTCCGCATCCACGTGGTTTGTTGACTCATATCCGCTCTGGGGTGTTCTTCCGGAGGCCTGCTCCATGACAGACTCTGTCCGCGTTCAATCCAAAGTAACCCGCGCGTTCACGCTGATCGAACTCCTGGTGGTAATCGCGATCATCGCGCTGTTGCTTGGAATTCTCTTGCCGGGCCTCGGCCGCGCCCGCGCGACCGGTCGCATGCTCAAGGAAGAGCACGACCTCAAGCAGACTCTTATCGCGTACCACACCTACGCCTCCGACAACAAGGATCAGTTGATCCCGGCATACATCCACTGGGGTTGGGCCCACTACTCCGACGCGGCCCTGAATACCAACCGCATCAAGCTTCCGCCTGATCCCAATGATGGGACCGCGTTCAACGAGGGCACGCCGGTCAAAGTGTGGCCTTGGCGGCTCATGGGAGGTGGGTATCTCAACCCGGAAAACATGCAGGTGGATAAGTTCACCTACCAGAATTTCCGTAACCGGCCTGCCGGAACACCCTATCGCCGTACGTTTGGCAACGGTCGCGTTGTGAGCAACGAATACGACGCGAGTTCTTGGGTCGGAGCGTTCGGATGGCACCCCTCGTGGGGCATGAATGGCACTTTCGTCGGTGGCGACTACAACCGCGGAGCATTCGCGGCCGCCGACGCGGGCACAAATCCGACGACGCCGAATCCACGCGGTAATGGCGGCAACTTCTACGTCCAGCGCTCAGACCAAGTGAACTTCTCCGACAAGCTCTTGGTATTCGGCAGCGCTCGCGCCGGGGACGTCAGCACCAATGGCTGGTACAACTACGGTCAGGATCGCGTGACGACGACTTCCAACATTGTGCCCGGCTATTACTACATCGAACCCCCCGCTTCCAACAGCCACCCGACCAGCCGAAACGGCGCTTGGCCTACGCCGTCGCCATCGGATGCGGGATGGCTTGCCACTGCGGCAAACAACAAATTCAACGCTAAACTCTCCCCTGCGACCTGGGGCAACTTGGACGGTCGGCACTTCGGCAAAATCGTGTCTGGTTACTTCGATGGCCACGTCGCGATGGAGACGCTTGAAACCCTTCGTGACATGACCCGCTGGGATAACTGGGCAAAAGTTGATTCCTCTACGGGACAGTACACCTTTCGTGCACGTTGATGAAACACCATCAATCCGGTATGTGGTGAACCCCATAGGATGGATGACGCGGCACACTTGCGAGTCCTCATCTAAGAATGCAGCAGTGGCCACGCAATAGTGATTTCATTCTGACAATTGGGCAGAAAATAGTGTGCATTTGACAGATCGAGCAGCCATCAATTGATTCGTGGTTTAATTGCTTAGCAATTTGCTTCGATGGTGCCTACTGCATCTAATCATCAAAAACCAAATCAATCGAGCAGCACGTAGTCAATGTATGGATATTTCATCTTGTACCGAAAGGCATAGACGATGCGAAAAATCATCCATCTACTTGTCTCCGCTCTTACTTTTGTTACATTCGGTGCATCATCGGCATTAGCACAGAATTTCTGCATTCCGAATCCACCCGACGGGTGCCCATCCCCAGCTCTTGCGATCGTTGCAACGTCCTCTGTGCTGTATGTCGACGCTCGCGTCTGCGTAGGCGACGGTTCAAGTTGGGCGCGGGACGAAAATGCTACTCCGCCCGTCGGCGGGCCAACTCGTGATTTGGTAAAGGCTTTGGAATTCGCGAAGCAGCACGAAGAGATTACCGAAATTCGAATTGCATCCGGTACCGCATACTGCCCATCCAGCAGCGCAGATAAGACGTTCGACATAAGACCAGGCCTGCGTGTGATCGCAGGTTGGCGCGGAATAGCGCCGGGTGGCGGCAATCCGGATGAGTTTTTGCAAGGTGGTGCGATATTGAGCGGCGTGATGCCCAACGGAGACCATAGCTTTCATACGGTTACCGCAATTGCGCCAGTTGCAGGAACAATATTGCAGAACCTTGCTATTTACGATGGTATCGATCGGGCCGACAGCTCCAACCCCTATCGTGGCGGCGGTGGGCTTCATGTTCGTGAAGGCATCATTGAGTTAATCGACTGTAATTTCGTAAACAATAGTTCAAGAGCTTTCGGTGGAGCGATTTTTGTTTATCACGGTACTCTTTGGATAGATCACGATCCGACTGGCGTGTCGCAGCCGACACGTGAGCGATCAACTCATTCATTTTTCGGATCGAACAGAGCTCCAGCGGGCACTGCGATTGCTGGTGAACAATCCGATGTGTATGTAACTCGAGCCGATTTCGAAAAAAACTGGATGCTGGATCAAAGCGATGCAAGTTCCGAGTATCTTCCAATTTACGCAGGGGGTGTAATTCTCGTGGGCGGTGTGGGGCCCGAACACAGGGTACTTTTGGATCGCTGTAGCACTCACAATAATCATCAACAACTTACTTGTAGTGATTGTCCTGATCGCTCTCATATTTCGTCGGAGCTTGGTGGAGTTCTTTGTGTGCTCTCACAAGCTTCCGGTACACTGGTTACCGTTGATCGAAGCGACTTCAGCGACGAGGCCTCAATAAACGGTGGTGGTATATACGCATATAATTCGGATCTAGTTGTTTGCAGGACGAGCTTCAGGGACGTCCGGGCCGGATCCGAGTCTTTTGGGTGTAGCCCCAACTGCCCCGTTTCGCGAGGCGGGAGCATTCTGTATGATGGTGGATCTGCAGGTGGTTCACTTTATGTAGCTAGTTGTAGATTCCAGTCTTCATCCGAGGACATAATGTCAGATGTCGTCGGCTATTCCGGTGAGGGGGCAGGCATCGATGTTGTTTCTTCAACGAGTGATTGTGAGATTGTCAATTGTTCGTTCACCGCTCTTAGCACAAGGCCGCTAACTTACCCCGGCGACAACACTGGCAAAGGCGCGACGATTGCCACAGCCTCTCCGATGCGGCTCTCGCACGTCACGCTTCGCAATAATCTTGCCGGAGGCTTACTCTCGACAGCTTCGACCGGATACTTCATTATTGAGAACTCGATCTTGTGGAATCCGCCCTTCCAAAATGGTCGTCAAGTTAAAGGTGTTTCATCAGCGAGTTCTTTTGCATACAGCGACATTTTCCTTGCGAGTTCAGCGACTGAAACCGGGATTGGAGTCATCAATAGTGATCCACAGTTTGTTGACACCGGCGATCTGAATGAATATCGGATTGAGAACATAGTAATGTCGAATGGAACCGCGTTTTCTCCCTGCTACAACTCGGGAAATCAAGCGTTAGCAGTTGTCGACATATGCAATTTGGATAGCGATTGCTATGACACTGATTTGGTTAGTGTCGACCTGGAGGATTATTTCGACTATCCTGTTGCGTTCCACACTAGAATCCGTCCTCAGTTCGGTGAGGTGGACATGGGCGCCTATGAGATCGGCGTTTCTGACCAATGCAAGTGTCCGGTAGATTTTAATGAAGATGGTGGCAATGATGGCGCTGACGTTGAGGAGTTTTATCAGATGTGGCAAGAAGGAGCCACCTGCACAGACGTCAATTGTGATGGCGGCGTTGATGGTGCCGATCTTGAGTATTTCTTTGAAAAGTGGGAGGCTGGAGAGTGTTAGTGATGTATAATGGCATTTAGAATCACCAATGCTTGGATTGGACTTCAACTTGCAATAGATCCGTGTCTTTCTGGTGTATTGAGATATCGCGTAATTTGCGATTTCATTGTATACGGTCTAGATAATTGGCATACCCGGAGCACTTCCATGATGCATGTGTTCGCCGCGTTGATGTGTTCGACCGCTCTGGCCACCCCGCTGACACTCAGCTACCAAGTCGAACCGATCGGAGGAGGTCTCCTCCGCTACCACTTCACGCTGACGCTGGACAACCACGACGGCACGTGGGCGAACGGTCAGAGTTTCAACTGGATCACGTGGGGAGATGTCGCCGGCCCCGGCGCCACCAACCTGCCCGACTTCGTCGGTGATCCGCCGGCGCCCGACCCGTTCAACGATCCCGGCGAGGGTTTCACCACCTCCGGCGGCGGCCACAACGGCCCCACGCTCCTGGACTTCGGCACCAACTTCGACTTCCACGGCTGGGTCCCCACCGCCATCGGCGACTCGCTCGTCTGGAGCGGCACCAGCGCGATCGATCTGCAGACCGGCGACATGCTCTGGAGCAACCTCATCGGCACCGGCCTGCACGCCGACTTCGAAGTCGCCGTCCGCGAAGGCGGTGGTCCTCCCTGCCCCGCCGACTACGACCAGAGCGGCGGCGTCGATGGCGCCGATGTCGAAGCCTTCTACCACGATTGGGAAAACGGCGAGGCCGCCGCGGACACCAACCTGGACGGAAGCGTCGACGGCGCCGACGTCGAGACGTTCTTCCGCGCCTGGGAAGCCGGCGGGTGCTGAGGTAACGCGAAAAGCGAAAAACGAAAAGCGAAAAACGAAAATAGGAAGAAGGAACTCAAGCGAACGGGCCCTGGCGTCGCTGCGGGTTCCTTCTTTTTCCTTTTGTCCCGGTCGCTATCTGCTTTCCTTCTCGCGCTCCGCCGCTCTCTTTTCGCTTTTCACTTTTCGCTTTCTGCTTTCGCCCCCCCCTCTACCCTCGCCCCATGCCACTCCCCGCGCTCGTCCCCACGCTCCTCGCGGCCGTCATCGCGCAGCCCGCCCCGCCCCCATCCGCGCTTCCCGGCTTTGAGTACACCCAGCCCTTCTTCCCCGGCGCGGCGTACGACAACGCGATCCCTACGCCCGATTCGCTGCTGGGCTTTCCCGTGGGTCAGAAGCCCGCGACGCACGCGCAGATCGAAGCCTGCATGAAGGCCTGGGCGAACACGCCCCGCTCGCGCCTCTTTGAATACGCCAGGAGCCACGAAGGCAAGACGCTCTATTACCTCGTGATCTCGTCCAAGAAGAACATCGACAACCTCGCCGCGCTCAAGACCGACATCGCCGCCCTCGCCGACCCGCGCACCGGCGGCGACGCCGATGCCCTCGCCAAACAGCTACCCGCCGTCGCATGGATGGCCTACGTGATCCACGGCGATGAAATGTCCGGCTCCGACGCCTCGCTCGCGCTCGCCCACCACCTCATCGCCTCCACCGAGGACGCCACCGCCAAACTCCTGGACAACGTCATCGTCATCATCGATCCGCTGATGAACCCCGACGGTCGCGACCGCTACATCTCCCAGCTCACCCACGACCGCACCGCCCAGCCCGGCACCGACGACCAGTCCGTGCTGCATTCCCGCCCCTGGCCCGCCGGCCGCACCAACCACTACCTCTTCGATCTCAACCGCGATTGGATTATGGGCGTTCACCCCGAGACCCGCGGCCGCGTGAAAGCCATCGGCGAGTGGCACCCCCAACTGTTCATGGAAAGCCACGAGATGGGCAGCCAGGACACCTTCCTGTTCAGCCCTCCCCGCGAGCCGGTGAACCCCAACCTCGCCCCCACCATGAAGAAATGGTGGGACGCCTTCGGCAGCGACCTCGCCGGCGCGTTCGACGTCCACCAGTGGCGCTACTACCACGGCGAATGGAACGAAGAGTGGTACCCCGGTTACTCCAGCGCGTGGGCCGGCTACCGCGGCGCGATCGACATCCTCTTCGAACAGGCCAGCATCGCCACCGACGCCGTCCGCAAGGGCAGCGGCGTGCTCGAAACCTACCGCGAGAGCGTTCACCATCAACTCGTCGCCTCCATGGCGAACCTGCGGACGTTGGCCGCGAACCGCGAGGGAATCCTCGCGGATTACCTCGCCCAGCGCCGCTTCGCGGTGTCGGCCGATTCGCCCTTCGCCAAGCGTACGTACGCGATCGTGCCGGGCCCGAATGCCTCGCGCGTGCGGACCTTCATCGACACCATGCGGCTCCAGGGCTTCGAAGTGTTCACCGCCGGCGAAGCGTTCAAAGCCTCCGGCAAGGACCAGTTGGGGCGCGACGTCGCCGACCGCGAGTTCCCCGCGGGAACGATCCTCATCCCCAACCGCCAGCCCGAGGCCCGCCTGCTCGCCGCGATGCTCGAGTTCGATACCCGGATGAGCGACGACTTCCTCAAGGACGAGTACCGCGAACTGCTCCGCTTCGGCCGTTCCAAGCTGTACGACGTGACCGGTTGGAGCATGTCGATGCTCCACGGCGTGGAGGCCTACGAGCTCAAGACCGCTCTGCCGGACAAGGCCGCGCCCTTCGCTCCTCCCCCGACCGTCGCTCCCATCGCCGACGTCCCCGCCGCCACCGCCTTCGTGATCGACGGCGCGGACGATCTCTCCGTCGCCGCGGCGGGCCGCCTGATGGAACGCGGCGTCCGCTGCCGCGCCGCCGACAAACCTTTCGCGTGGGGCGGGGTCTCCTTCGCGCGGGGAAGCATCGTGGTGTCCGTCGCAGACAACCGCCTCTACAGCGGCGACCTCAAGGCGACCGTCGCCAAGGCGTGCGAGGAACTGGGCCTGCAGGCCCGCGCCTCGGCCACCGGCCTGGGGCCCGGCGAAGACCCCGACATCGGCGGCGAGCACTTCGTGCTGCTCGAACAGCCACGGATCGCCGTGCTCTCGCGCGACCCGTTCAGCGTGCTCTCCTTCGGCGAGACCTGGTACCTACTCGATCACACCCTGGGCGTGCGCGCCACGTACCTCGACACGGCCGAACTGGGCGGCGCCGACCTGCGCCGATACAACGTGCTGATCGTGCCCGAAGGCGGCGGCGACACCCTCAAGCCGCAGCTTGACACTCTGCGCGCGTGGGTCAAAGGCGGCGGCACGCTCATCGCGATCGGCGGCAGCGCTGCCTTCTTCGCGACCGAGGCCACGAGCATCGGCGGCGCCCGGCAGATCCAGGACGTGATCACCAAGATGGACGACTACGCCCTGGCGATCTCACGCGAGTGGGAAGGCCGCCAGGGCGCACCGCTCGCCGATCAGGTCTGGAGTTTCCTCGCCCCCAAGTCCGTCGCCTACCCGTGGACGCCGCTCAAGTCCGATGACAAGCCCAGCGACGATGAGGCCAAACGCCGCGACGCCTTCCGCGCCCTCTTCATGCCCACCGGCGCGGTCCTCGCGGCACGCGTGGATGATCGCAGTTGGCTCACCGCCGGGTGCGGCGACTTTGTGCCCGTGATGATGGGCCAGGGCCCCGTGCTGATGGCCGCGGCGGCAGTCCAGGCCCCAGTCCGCTTCGGCGTCTACTCCCCCGCTCCTCCGCCGCCCGCAAAGCCCGAGGCCCCGAAGGCGGAATCCAAGCCGGCCGACTCCAAGGACAAGCCCGACAAAGACAAGTCAGACAAAGACGACAAGGACGAGCCCAAGGGCCCGCCGCCCCACTGGGCGCCGCTGCCCGCGGGTCAGGAACTGCGCCTGCGCATGGCCGGGCTGCTGTGGCCCCACGCCGCGGACCGCCTCGCGGACGCCGCGTTCGTCACGCGCGAAAGCGTGGGCGCAGGTCAGGTCATCCTGTTCGCCGACTCACCCACGTTCCGCGGCAGCGCCAAGGGCACCACGCGGATCATGTCCAACGCCGCCATCCTGGGGCCGGGCATGGGCGCCAGCCAGCCCATCAGGCTGAAGCGCGAGGAGTAACCGGCTGTCTTCACCCGCAGCCGCCCGCCTCCCACGCGGCGAAGAAGACGCTCACATCCGCGCCGTCCACTCCGCCGTCCTGATTCACGTCCGCGGACGGATCGCCGCTTTCCCACGCCGCGAAGAACGCGTCCACATCGGCGCCGTCGATGCCGCCATCCTGGTTGAAGTCGGCCGGGCAGGGCGTTGAGCCGCCGTCGTAGATGCCGAACAGCCACTTGGAGGTGTACGGCGCGGCGACGATGTTGCAGTCATTGGCGGCGTCCAGGTCGTACAAAGAGTTGCCCGTGTAGATGAGAAGATGACCAACCCCTTCAAAGAGCGGGTGAGTCGAGTTGATCGGAAGCAGTGAATAGTCCGGCGTGTCGTACGAGCTATTGAACGCCAAGCCGAACGGCGACAGGAACGCGTTCGCCGAAGTGACCGCGCCGCTTCCGGCGCAAATGTACACACTCCCGCCCGCGCTCACGTAACTGATCAGGACCGGGGCCGACTGGGTATTGACATCCCCGACCTGCACGAAGACCGCGTCGTACGGCGACAGCGCGGCAAGCGTGAACGGAATCTGGGCGTTGATCGTCCACGAGTGGCCAGCGTTGATCATGGTGGTGCGCAGGGAGCTCTCCGCCAGCCCGAAGTTGCTCGAATGCACCAGGAAGTTGCCGCTGCGGTCTCCAACGAAGTACCGGCCGACGTTGCGGGCAAAGACCGCCGTATCTGGCCCGTTCGTGAACCCCGAGTTGCTCAGCGTCCACTCGTCGTTTGAGGCGACGATCCGGCCAGGCTCAGCCCCGGCGCGCGGGCACACAACCGCCGCCGCAAGGGCGAGGATCGCACAGGTAACGCTTTTCATATCGCTTCTCCCCCGGAGATCGCGATGGTCGTGCCGCGTTCGTCGTGCGGCACCGCCGCGTCGACTCCGGAACTGCCCGGGTGATGCGGCCACATTCACACAACGGGCCGCGGCCCGGAATCGCATTCTATGCAAAATGACGCCCGTGCCGGGGATCCCCTGGACCTGACCCCGTGGCCTCGCGCAGAGTCGGCCTCAAAACAAAGGAAGGCGTCCACGTCGGTTGCTACTGACTGTGGCGGATGAGTGGGCCCCGATCGCCCGTTGCTCCCCCAACGCCAGACGCCAGTCGCCTGATGCCTGATGCCTGATGCC
>JAFEBP010000005.1:0-213 GCA_018242605.1 Planctomycetota bacterium | reverse complement strand
GCCTGATGCCTGATGCCTGATGCCAAAACGAAAACAGCCTCCGGTAAGGGAGGCTGTCTCGAACGCAAAGGCGTTGTAGAAGGCAAACAGTTGGGTACCGCTTCAACGATGGTCTCCCATCGAATATCCGCGCGAGGCGGACAAGAGTGCGTTGACTCAAATCGTGGTCGGATCTCTCCGAAACACGACCTAAGGAAATCCCTTAGAAAGGAG
>JAFEBP010000004.1:282394-573430 GCA_018242605.1 Planctomycetota bacterium | reverse complement strand
AGCGCCCCCAGCGCCCCCAGCGCCTCTAGACGCCTCGCCACTCACGCCCGAGGGTGAGGCGCCCCGGGCGCGGCGGGGCGCGAGCAGGCCGCGGAACGTCCGCGTCGACGGCGGCGGGGCGGGGCCGGAACCGGGCGGCCCGGACGGTCGGCGGGATCCGCGGGCCGTCGACGGCGGCTCGGACCGCGGGAACAAGCGGGCTCGCCGCGGTGCTCAGGGTCGCGGCCGCGTGGACGATCCGTCCAAGCCTGCGCCCGCGCAAGGAGGTGCGTGATGGGCAAGCGCGGACCCAGGCCGCAGCCGACCAGGCTGCTGCGATTGAAAGGATCGTGGCGCGGCAACATCAACAAGCACGAGCCGCCCACCATCGCCGGCGACCCCACCTGCCCGGACTGGCTAGACGAGGAGGCCAAGGCGATGTGGGGGCACGTGGTCCCGTTGCTGCGCGCCATGAACCTGCTCTCCAAAGCGGACGGGAACGCGCTGAGCCGCTACTGCCACCTGTGCAGCCGCTGGCTCAAGGCCGAGAAGTTCCTGCAGAAGTACGGCGAGTCATACCCGCTCAAAGACGCGGGAGGCAATGTTCGGTGCTTCATGGCCTGGCCGCAATCGTCGGTCGCGGCCAAGCTCGCCCGAGAGTTGGCCCGGCTCGAGCAGGAGTTCGGGCTCACGCCCTCGGCCCGCAGCAGGCTGGACGTGCGGTACCTCTCCCCGGAGCACCACGGTCAACCATCGCCGGTGCGTGACTTCTTCGAAGGCGGCGGCCCGCGGCTGCGTCCGCCTGATCCGCCCTCGCTGATCGCGTGATGTGGTTCCTCCGCGGTCGGGTCAATCCTCCACCCCCCACCCCCAACCCCCAACCCCGGCTCCCCGCACGCCCCACGCCCCACGACGACTCCCAACGCCACACGTTCCTACGCCCCCGCTTCACGCTTTGCCCGTTCCCACGATCTCAACGCCCACCCCCGAACTCGTGCCCCCGCCCGCAACCCCGTCCCATCGCGATCCGGTTCCTGGCCACGGCCTTGCGCCCTGGCCGCGTCCCGCCACGTTGGCCCGTGCCGCGTTCGTTCCCGGTAGGTCGCCCAACGCCCCGCCCGGTGCGGCCGCCCCGCGTGCGCCAACGTCGCCCGCCGCGGGGGCGTTCGGAGCCCACTAGGCGCGTTGTAGGCCGCGCCTAACGCCAAGGTCCGCAGTAACTGAAATCTGGGCTTTTCAAGCGGAATCATCGCCGCTTGGCCTTGCAATCCGCCGCCGGATCGGGCTTCATGTGTCATGTTCGCGGGGCGTCCCGCGACGCACGCAACGCACCGGAGAACGCAGCCATGAAGAACGCAGCCAAGACCAACGCCAAGAAGGCCGCGGCGCTCGCCGCCGCGACGGAGGCCGCCCGCGAGGCGCTGCTCATCGAGACACTTGAAACCCGCGGCCGCGACGCCCTCGACTTCCACGAGGTGTCGGTCTCGATGATCCGCGACGCGATCGCCATCGCCTTCGAAGCCGGATACGCCGCGGGCCAGAACGCCGCCGCCAAGTAACCCACCCAACCCCCACACCCCGCACCGGAGATCCCCGCCATGAAGAACGCCAAGAAGCCAGAACCCACCGCCGCCGAGACCTACGCCGCCCGCGCCAGCGACATCGCCCGCCTGATGGACGTGCTGCAGATGGAACTCGACGCCCACGCCAAGCAAGCGAACGCCAAGCCGGGGGATTGGGGCTTCGCGGGCGACCTGTACCGCATCCGCAGCGGGTTGATTGGGCTGGTCGGGATCATGAGCAACAAGGACCCCGAGGACATCGAGGAGTTCTTGGCCGACGCCGAGTAACCCGCCGCCCCCACGCCAACCCCCGCACCAACCCCCACCCCCACCCAAAGGAGCCCACCCATGCGCATCACCGAACTGCACCTCGCCGCGACCACCGGGAACTTCGCCATCCTCCGCCGCAAAGACAAAGCGTCCTTCATCGAGGTTGAAATCCTCACCCCCGCGGGCACCCGCACCCACCGCGTCGAGGCCGACAACGAGGACGACATCGCCTCGATGGCCGAATGCCTGCACGAGACGCTTGAAGGCCGCCGCGGCACGCGGGGCGATGTCTTCGAGTACCGGGACGCCATCCAGAAGTTGAGCGACCTCTAACCCCGCCGGGGACGCGCGGGGAACCGCGCGAACCCCGATTCCCCGCCGCGGCGTGCGGCGGGTTCCCACCTCAGATTGGAGATTCACATGAGCAGCACCAAGTCCAAGTCCCCCGCCAAGAAGCCCGCCAGCGCCGTCCGCAGCGCCAAGGCCGCCATCGACGCCGCCGCCAAGGCCCGCAAGGCCGCGGCGAGCGAGATTCAGGCCCGCATCGCGCGGCTTGACGCCGAGATCACCGGAACGGAAACCGACGGCCCTGACGCCGCAACCCCCGCGACCCCCGCCACCGCCGCCGAGGCCGCCAAGGACGCGAACGGGGCCAACGTCCCCGCCAAGGGCGGGAAGCGGGCCAAGACCCCCACGACCGCGAAGCCCCCCAAGCCCGCCAAGGAACCCAAGGCGGCGAAGGTGAAGGCACCCAAGCCCCCCAAGGCCAAGCGCGTCTCCTGCCTCGACGCCGCCGCGATGGTCATCGCCGAGAGCAAGGTGCCGATGCGGGCCACCGAGATGATTGCCGCGATGCAGGCCAAGCACCTGTGGTCGAGCCCCGAAGGCAAGACCCCCGAGGCCACCTTGTACGCCGCCATCATCCGCGAGATCGCCGCCAAGGGGAACGCGGCGCGGTTCAAGAAGCACGACCGCGGGGTCTTCGTCGCCGGGAAGGGGGCCTGAACCATGAAACTCTCTGACATCACCGTCGGCGGCCGGTACACCGCCAAGGTCTCCGGCGTCCTCACCACCGTCCGCGTGCTCGCTATCCGCGAGGTGCCCAACTTCAACCGGGGCAACTCCCGCTGGCTTACGCGGGTGGATGTGGTCAACGAACGCACCGGCCGCAAGACCACCTTCGCCTCCGCGGCGCGGCTGCGCCGCCCAGCGCCCGACGCGAACCCCCGGCCGATGGACGCCCCCGGCCACTAGCGCCCCGGCTTCCCGGCCCCATCGCCACCGCCCTGCAATGCTGCCCCGGCCGACGCCGGGGCGGCGTCACTGAGGGGCGCGGCCGCCAGCGGGGGCTTGGGCTTGGCGGCGGCCCCGCGTGTCGCATCCACGATGATCTGAATCAAGAGGACCACCGCCAGGGTCCAGATGGCGGCCGTCCACGCCGAGTCCAACCAACGGATGACCACCGCCGCCCGCCGCGACCGCCGCGACGGCGGGGCGTGACTGGTACCCGCTTCGTCCCCTACGCCGCCGTCCAATCCGTCCTGCCCTTCCAACCCGTTCGCCGCGTCCGTGACGTGCTCCATGACAATGCTCCGTGATCCGCCCCCGGCCGCGGGGCGAGATGTGCGTGGCCGCGGGCGACGCCTACACCGCGCGCTGCCCGGCGTTGTACGAGTCCGGCTTCTGAGATCCGACCGTTTGCTCCAGATGCTCGATGCGCTCGGCGAGGTGGTCCAACTCCATCGACTCGCGGCCGAACTTCAGCACCGCCGTTGAAGCGCTGACCCGCGCCGCATGAGGCGCCGAGGGGTCGGAACTGATTTTGAGCAACGTTTGCAGCGCCATCGGCGCGTAGCGCGTCGCCATGCTCATCGCCTGCGTGAACGTCTCGCGGCGGGCCTTCTGGAACGCAGCCTTGAAGTCCGGCCGGTGCAGCCAGTCCTTGAGCGTCCGCAGGGGTACGTTGGCCTTCTCCGCCGCCATGACGTGCGTGGGCTCGGCGATCAGCGCCGCGATCGCTCGCTCTTGCCGGGGCGTCAGGTTGGCTTCGGTGGGCTCCATGGGGGCGAATCTGTGCGGTTTGGGGCGACCAACGGCCTCCGCGGGCTACACACGCTCGGCCTTCTTTCCCGTGAACTGCTCCCAGCGCTGCACAATCACGTCGCAGTACAGCGGGTCCAACTCCATCAGGAACGCGCGCCGGCCCTGCTGCTCCGCGGCCATCAGGGTGCTGCCCGAACCGCCGAAGAGGTCCAGCACGTGCTCGCCCGCCTTGGACGAGTAGGACATCGCGCGGGCCGCCAACTCCACCGGCTTCTCGGTGAGGTGCACCATGCTCTGCGGGTTCACCTTCTTGACGTGCCACAGGTCCGGCACGTTGTTGGGGCCGTAGAAGTGGTGCCCGGCCCCCTCCCGCCAGCCGTAGAAGCACCACTCGTGCGCCCCCATGAAGTCCTTGCGGGTCAGCACCGGGTGCTGCTTGTCCCAGATGATCGCCTGCGCGAAGTAGAGTTCGTTGGCCTTCAGCACCGGCGGGTAGTTGCCGCAGTTGGCGTAGCCCCCCCAGATGTAGAAGCAGCCGCCGGGCACCAGCACGCGCGAGATGTTCCCGAACCACGCCGACAGCAGGCGGTCGAACTCGGCGTCGCTCACGAAGTCGTTGGCGAGGGGGCGGTCCTTGGCGCGGAGTTTCTTATGGGTGGCGCGGCCCTTCTCGGGGTAACGGTTCAGGTCCGCGCTCTGCTGGTCGTGCTGGTCAGCCTTGTCGGGCAGGGAGAAGGAACTGAGCCCCGCGACGATGGCGTTGTTGCTGCGCGGCTCGACTCGAACGTTATACGGAGGATCGGTGTTGCAGAGGTGGATCGGCTTGCCGTCCAGCAGGCGGTCCACGTCCGCGGGCAGGCTGCTGTCCCCGCACAGCAGGCGGTGGTTCCCCAGCACCCACAGGTCGCCGGGCTGCGTCGTCGCGGCGTCCGGCGGCTCGGGCACGTCGTCGGGGTCGGTGAGGCCGGGGTTGCCGGGCGGGGCCATGATCTCGCCCAACTCCTCGGGCGTCCAGCCCAACAGCCCGAGGTCGAAGTTCATCTCCTTGAGGTCGGTCAGTTCCAGGGGCAGGAGTTCCAGGTCCCATTCGGCGATGCTGGCGGTCTGGTTGTCGGCGATGCGGTACGCCGCCGCCTGCGCCGGTGTGAGCCCCTCGGCCACGTGCACCGGCACCTGCGCCAACCCCAACTTCTGGGCAGCCTTCAGCCGCGTGTGGCCGACGATCACCACGCCGTCGGCGTCAATCACGAGCGGTTGTCTGAACCCAAACTCCCGCAGCGACTTGGCAACGACCTCGACGGCGGCCTCGTTCTTGCGCGGGTTGCGGTGGTAGGGCTTGACGGACTCGATGGGGCGGAGTTCAACGACCATGGCGGGCTCCGGGGCGGATGTGCATTATTGAGAACGCATTATCAATAATAGCCAACGGCATGAGCGCCGCAAGGGGAGCGGCGGGATTCCCCGGCGGGGACCACGGCCGCGGGCGTGCCCCTACTGCCCCGATTGCCCCGCGCCCACGAGGGGTGGGGGGTAACTAGTTCCTCGATTCTGCGCGCTTTCCAGACGACCGGTGGTTCGGTACCCTCCCTCCATGGCCCGACCCGTCATTCGCGCCCGGTATGTGGAGGCATTCCTTCTTGGCTTCGTCATCTCCGTGCTGGTCGGCGTCGTGATCGCAAAGTGGCACTTCTACCGCGCCGCCTACGCGGCCCCTGAGCCAGCCCGATCGTCCGCGGGCAGTTGATACGGTCGTGACTTACGGCCTTTAGACTTGCGTGAGGGAGACCGTTGGTGAGCGAAAAGGGGCAGTCGAATATGGATCAATCGAGCGCCAACGCCACAGTGGGTGGCGGGGAGATGACGGAGTCCCCGCCTTGGCACCCTCGTCGCTGGGAGATCACCGACTACTTGGCCGTGATTGGTTTTTTGGGCTCGATGTTTCTGCTCGCAAAGGAGTTCGTGACCTTCTTGCGTGATCGCAGTTGGCCCGTTCGGACCGGAGAGGTCCTTTGTGCGCCATGGCGAGATCGATCCCATGATGTCGAAGAGTTCGAGGCGTTTCGAACACATTGGATTGACTCTGGGCGACGATCCACGCAACTGTCATGGCGGCAGCAGAGCGTGGTAGACATTCTCGCCCTCGGATTTCGTGTTCGCAATGGCATTTACCCGATGGCCGAAGACCCGCTAACCGACCGCGACTTTTGGAAAAAGCCCGTCTGGGATCGACATCAGTATGACTGGGTCGTCATTCCGCTGCACAATCGCAGCGACGAGGTCCTTTGTGTGGATCAGTGTGTACTGACTATCGGCTTGGTGAACGTACAGGCGAACGAGGACCCGTTCGAGATGGCCTTTTTAGCGCAACATGAACAAGGGGTTGAAGTCGAAAGTCAGCGCAGGCCCTATCCCGCTTACGTACTGACTTCGGATGAGCACTCCGCCTCACCGTGGAAAGGCTTCGAAGGCGGATGCTCATTTGTTCAACCTAGTGCGACTGTGTACTACAGATTTCCTTTTCGGCAAGACTGGTTCTTCGACAGCGGGCCGGCAGATCACCGTCGCGTATCGCTGTCGATCTGGATACAAGGCAGGAAGCGAACCGTGGTTGATCTCTCCGACTCAACTCAGAAGTTGTGGTTCAACTTGGCGAGACTTCAACTTGCCGAAGAACAAGCCCACTGGTTTACACAGTTCCAAGCAAACCTGCAGGAACCGCAATTCTTGTTCACTGAGAAGCGGCCAGCGAACTTCTTGCTGCGGCACGACGGCGACGCGACCGCCGCGGACCTTCCGCAGTAGCGATCGGAATGAGTTCACCGTCAAGCGGATGCGAAGTTGTGAGCATCGGGTCAGATCAACCTGCCCTCGCGCGCAGGCCGGAAAGCGCTCGGTGTCGATGCCGCCATGCCAATGGGCGGATGCATCATTTTTGGCTTGATTTGTCGATTCGCGGACTTGCGCTTTGGATGTCGGCCTTGGCCTGTTGGCGACCCGCGTTCAAGTACGTGGGCGCGAACGCTGAATGCAAACCGATGATGATGCCAGCACCGAAGACCACGCCCGCGATCCACGCTATCCGCGTTATGCGACGGTGACTTTTGAGCATTAGGAACACCCTGAACAAGATCTTCTTGTGGTGTTCCAATACGTACCCATCGACTTCCTCCGACATCACCGCTCCGCTCAGTTTTGGAGAATCTCTATCGAGCAGCGTCCAAAATCCCAAGGGGAATAGGGGTCGCCTCAACCTTCGGATCAGTCGGTCCCAGAGGATTCGGCTCAGAGGTTTCATGACTTGCTCATCTCGTCGAAAACCTTGTAAAAGCGTTTGAACACAAAGGACGCGGGCGGAGACTTGGGCGGAAGATGATGAACGACCCGCAGCATTTGGTGAAGGGTGAGTACCAAGAAAAGACGTTCCGCTCTTCGAGCCGCTTCCCGCACCGGGTAGTTGCCAAGTATGGCGAGCGCGGCACCGGCTACGCCACTGGCGTATCCGGCGGCTGCGCCGAGTGCCTCCCGCTCAGTGAACGCGTAGATCGCAATCCCGACGCCTACCGCGGCCCAAAGGCCACTCCAAAACGCTTGAGCGTATTGGGAAATGACGATGCCCTTGATTACGTGTCTGGTGAACCTCTGGTGATTTTTCGTCGCCATCGACAGTACCTCCCTTCGACGATGCCCCGCTGTAGATTTGAGCCATTGCAGATAGTCGGTCTCAAATACTAGAGCGCCACCGTCACCGCCACTTGGCCGTATTTACAGGAAGTTATGCCCAAGTGACGGGCTCCGTCCTCCGCGCCTTTGGCCCCCTCCGTGCCTGCCTCTTGGGCATAACTGCAACAGGTTGTGCGATCCCCCGGCCGCCACCATGATCGCACGCTTCACCCCCTCCTGCCCCCGCACCTCCGCAAAATCAATCGGCGCGGCACCCCCCCGCAGCAATCCCGCGATATCCGGCGGCGGCACCGGCTCGGGCTCGATGTTCCCCGTGAGCAGGCCCACCACCTCGCTCAGCGTCCGCGCCCCGTACACATTCACGCCCTCAACCACCGCCGCCTCGCCCGCGTTGTCCGCGCTCACGATCACCCCTTGGGCCCCCCGCGCTTTCGCCAGCGACGCCAGCGCGATCGCCCCCTTGATCGGGCGCAGCCGCCCGTCCAGCGCCAACTCCCCCGCGAACACCAACTTGCGGAAGTCCAGCCCCTTGTCATCCGGCCCCCGCACCGGCCGGATCACCCCCCGCACCGCGAGAAACCCCACCGCGATCGGCAGGTCGTACGTCGGCCCCTCTTTGCGGATGTCCGCCGGCGCCAGATTGATCACCGTCCGCCCCATGCCCACCGAGTACCCGCTGTTGGCCAGCGCGGACCGCACCCGCTCCATGGATTCCTTCACCGCCGCGTCCGGCAGCCCCACGGTCACTACCTTGGATTCCCCCGGCATCATCTCTTCGTCATGATCAACCTCCACCTCGCACGGAAGCGCCTCAATGCCCTGCAGCAGATACGACTGAACTCGCGCCAGCATGGGGCAGAGGATACCGGGGATGCAGCCACGACGACTGCTCCCCGCCCCCATCCGTAATACAAGCGTTTAACCCGCCGCGACCGCTCCGGCTTCTCCCGCCTTCACCTCCAGCGGCCCCGTTTCCGGAGTCTCCCACGGCTGCGCCGCCGCCGGCCCATCCGGATCGCGCCCCGTGACGATCCTGTACAGCGCGGGCAGCACCACCAGCGTGAGCAGCGTGCTGGAGATCAGGCCGCCGATCACCACCGTCGCCAGCGGCTTCTGCACCTCCGCGCCCGTCCCGTGCGCCAGCGCCATCGGAACGAATCCCAGCGATGCCACCAGCGCCGTCATGAGCACCGGCCGCAGCCGCACCAGGCACCCCCGCAGGATCGCCGCGTCGCGCCCCAGCCCCTCGGCCCGCAACTGGTTGATGAACGACACCATCACCAGCCCGTTGAGCACCGCCACGCCCGAGAGCGCGATGAACCCCACCGCCGCCGAGATCGAGAACGGCATCCCCCGCAGCCACAGCGCCACGATCCCCCCCGTCAGCCCCAGCGGCACCGCGCTGAAGACCAGCAACGCGTACTTGACGCTCTTGAACGTCGAGAACAAAAGCAGAAAGATGAGCAGAAAGCAGATCGGCACGACGACCGTCAATCGCTCCTTGGCCGCCACCAGGTTCTCAAACTGCCCGCCCCACACCAGCCACTGCCCCGCCGGCAGCGTCACCGCCGTCATCCGCGCCTGCGCCTCCTGCACGAACGAACCCAGGTCCCGCCCCCGCACGTTGCACTGCACCACGATCCGCCGTTTCCCGTTCTCGCGGCTGATCTGATTCGTCCCTTCCGCAACGTCAATCCGCGCCACCTCCCCCAGCGGCACAAACCCAACGCCCCGCGGCCGCGCCGTCAGTTCCGCCACGCTTCCCTCCTCCGAGCTCGCGAGTTGCACCGTCCGCGTCTCTTCGCCCCTTTCCGGCAGCGGAATGGGCAGCCGCTCCAGCGTGTCGATCCTCCCGCGCAGCGCATCGGGCAATCGCACCACCAGATCAAACCGCCGATCGCCCTCAAAGACCTTCCCCGCCTCCCGCCCGCCCATTGCCACCGCCACCACTTCCTGCACATCGTGCACCGAAAGCCCGTAGCGGGCGATCGCCGCGCGATCGATGTCCACCGTCATCACCGGCAGCCCCTCGGTCTGCTCGGACTTCGCATCCGCCGCGCCCGGGATGCCGCGTAGCACCTCCAACACCCGCGCCGCCGTCTTCTCCATCGCGTCGAAATCATCCCCGTACACCTTCACCGCCACGTCGCCCCGCACGCCCGAAATCAACTCGTTGAATCGCATCTGGATCGGCTGCGTGAACTCGTAGTTGTTGCCCGGCACCGCCGCGACCGTGAGCTGGATCAACCGGATGAGAGCCCCCTTGTGCCCCTCGATTCTCAGCTCCGGTTCTTCTTCGTGCCCGTCCTCGCCATGCCCGTGCTCGCCGAGCTCGCCGTGCCCGCCCGCGTGTGCATCTACGGACGCCATCTCCGCCTGCTTGTCCGCGATCACCCGCTCCAGTTCCGCCTCGGTGCGCCACTGGCTCTTGTCCTTGAAGATGATGAACGTGTCCGACACGTTGGGGGGCATCGGGTCGGTCGCCATCTCCGCCGTCCCGGTCTTGGAGTAGATGAACGCGACCTCGGGTATCAACGACACCGCTTTCTCCACTTCCAACTGCATCGCCTGCGACTGCGTGATCCCCGTCGACGGGATCCGCATCGCGTGCATCGCCAAGTCCTTCTCGTCCAGCGTGGGCGCAAACTCCTGCCCCAGCCGCGTGAACAGCAACGCCGACGCCGCGAACGCCAGCACCGCCGCCCCCGCCACCGGCCAGCGCAGCCGCACCGACCACCGCAGCACCGGCTCGTACGCCGCCTTGGCCCACCGCACCAGGAACATCTCCTTCTCCGTCACCCGCCCGCCGATCAAAACCGCCACCATCGCCGGCACGAACGTCACCGAGAGCACGAACGCCGCCACCAGCGCGAAGATCACCGTCATCGCCATCGGGTGGAACATCTTGCCCTCCACCCCCGTGAGCGCCAGGATCGGGAAGTACACCGTCACGATGATCGCCTGCCCGTACACCGACGGCTGGATCATCTCCTTCGCCGCGACCATCACCTCGTGCAGCCGCTCCTGCAGGGTCAGCAGCCGCCCCCGCTGGTGCTGCGCCTCGCCCAGCCGCCGCAGGCAGTTCTCCACGATGATCACCGCCCCGTCCACGATCAGGCCGAAGTCGATCGCCCCCAGCGACATCAGGTTGCCGCTCACCTTGTTCTGCACCATGCCCGTCGCCGTCATCAGCATCGAGAGCGGGATCGCCAGCGCGCAGATCAGCGCCGCCCGCACGTTCCCCAGCAGCAGCAGGAGCACCACGATCACCAGCACCGCCCCTTCCAGCAGGTTCTTCTGCACCGTCAGGATCGTCGCGTCCACCAGCTTCGTCCGGTTGAGCACCGTCTTGGCCCGGATCCCCGCCGGCAGCGACCGCTGCACTTCCGTCATCTTCGCGTCCACGCTCGCCGCCACCGTCCGGCTGTTGGCCCCCAGCAGCATGATCGCCGTGGACACCACCACCTCCTCCCCGTTCTCGCTCGCCGATCCCGTCCTTAGTTCCCGCCCGATCCCCACCCCGCCCGCGTCCGCCACGATGTCCTTGACGCGGATCGGCACCCCGCCCCGCGACGCCACCACGATCTCCTCGATCTGCTCCGGCCGCTCGATCCGCCCCGTCGCCCGGACCAGGTAGCTCTCCCCCTTGTGCTCGATGTACCCCGCCCCCGTCGAGATGTTGTTCTTCTCAACCGCGTCGATCACCTCCGCGAACGTGAGCCCGTACGACACCAGTTTCATCGGGTCCGGCTGGATGTGGTACTGCTTGACGTACCCGCCGATCGCTTCCACGCCCGCGACCTCCTTCACGCCCTTGAGCTGCGGGCGGATGATCCAGTCCTGCACCTCGCGCAGGTACGCCGCCAGTTCAAGATCGCTCGTCAGCGTCCGCCCTTCCGGCGTCAGGTACACGCCCTCGCGTTGCCACCCCGGCTCGCCCGGCGTGAACTTCGCCCCCGCCCCGTGCGGATGCTCGTACTCCACCGTGTACATGTAGATCTCGCCCAGCCCCGTCGCGATCGGCCCCATCACCGGCTCCACGCCCGGCGGCAGGCTCTCCTTGGCTTCCCCCAGCCGCTCGCTCACCTGCTGACGCGCGAAGTAGATGTTCACATCGTCCTCGAACACCGCCGTGATCTGCGCGAACCCGTTGCGAGACAGCGACCGCGTCGACTGGAGCCCGGGGATCCCCGCCAGCGCGTTCTCGATCGTGAACGTCACCCGCTTCTCCACCTCGATCGGCGACAGGCTCGCCGCCGTCGCGTTGATCTGCACCTGGTTGTTCGTGATGTCCGGCACCGCGTCGATCGGCAGCCGCCGCAGCGAATACACGCCCAGCCCCGCCGCCATCACCGTCAGCAGCAGCACCAGCCACCGGTTCTTGATCGAGAAATGCAGAATGCCCTCTAGCATGGAATACTCCGGCACCCGCGCGCCCTTGCACGCGGCGGTTGATCTTCAAGCACCCGACGAACGCCCCCAAACACCCCCCCCGAACACCACCACACCCCGCAAGGCGCCTCAATGCTGATGCGCCGCGCTCCCCTTCCCCAACTCCGCCTTGAGAATGAACGTCCCCGAAGCGACAAACTCCTCGCCCGCCTCCAACCCCGCCAGGATCGGCACCAGCCCGCCGACCGCCTTGCCCACCGTCACCGCCCGCTTCGCGAACGTGTTCGCCTCCCCCTTCACCGGCACGAACACCGCCGGTCCTCCCTCCACCGTCTGCACCGCCTCGTCCGGCACCGCCACCGCCGCGTTCGTTTCTCCCGAAGCGACGATCTCAACCTGCGCGAACATCCCCGGCCGCAGCACGCCCGCCGCCTCGGGCAGTTCAATCCGCACCTGCACCGTCCGCGTCGCCGCATCCACCAGCGGCGCGATGAACGCCACCTTCCCATCCAGCCGCCCGGCCCCGTTCGTGCCCACCATCACCCACGCCCCCGCGCCGACCGCCACCTCGTGCAGCCGAGCCTCGGGCACGTCCGCGAGCACCCACAGCGTGCTCGTGTCCGCCAGCACCATCAGCGCCTCGCGGTCCGGGCTCACCAGTTCGCCCAGCGTCACCTCCCGCTGCACCACCCGCCCGTCCATCGGCGCATGCACCGTGTACCGCGGCATGATCTCGCCCGTCCGCGCCAGTTCCTCCACCCCCGCCTGCGACATCCCCAGCAGGTGCAGCCGATTCTCCGCGCCCACCACCGCCGCGTTCGCCGCCTTCTGCCCCGCCAGCGCCGACTTGTACTCGGCCTCGCGCTTCTGCACCTCCGTCAGCGAAATGCCCTGCGACTGCTCGTGCAACCCCTTCGCCCGATCCCACACCACCTTCGCCAGCTCCACCGCCGGCGCCGCCGTCTCCGCTCCGATGCGCTTCTGGAAGTAATCCGCCTGCGCCTCGCCCAACTCCGGGCTCTCCACCACCAGCAGAGCATCCCCGCGCTTCACCGTGTCCCCCAGCCGGACCTTGATCTCAACCGCACGCCCCCGCAGCGGCGACCCCACGTGCGCCATCGCCTCGGTGTTGAACCCCACCCGCGCCGGCGCGGTGAACGTCGGCGCCAGCGTCACCCGCTCCGCCGCCGCCACCTTCACGCCGTACCGCCCGACCGCCTCGGCCGTCAGCGTCACCTCGTCCGAATGCCCCTCCTCTTCCCCAGCGTGATCGTGCCCATCTCCCGCGGCGTGACCGTCCGCGTGCTTTCCCGACCCGCCGCCGTGATCGTGATCATCCGCGTGCGCGCCCGCCGCCCCGTGATCGTGCCCGTCCCCCTCCGCGTGCTCCTTGCACCCCAGCGCCAGCAAGGCCATCGCCGCAACCGCCCCGGGAATCAGCAGCCCGGTGATCCCCGCGCGCCCCATGTTCTTCATCTTCATGTGTGAGTCCTTTGTTATTCAAGTGTCTTGTGAATGTGTGAGTGTGTGTAAGTGGGGGGGTCAGCGGACAACGCCCTGCACCCGCGCCGCCGCTTCCTGCCGCACACCCGCCGCGACGCCCGGCCCGCCTACCGCCCGCTCCAGTCTGAACAACGCTTTGGCCGTCTGATGCTCGACCTCGATCGAGCGCGCCTGCGCCAACCGCAGATCCTGCTCCGCCAGAATGAGCCCCGTGATGTCGCTCTGCCCCGCGCGGTACGCATCCTCCGCCAGCCTGCGGCGCTGCTGCTGTAGCGGGATCAACTCCCCCCGGATCCGCGCCAGGTTCGCCCCGCTCGCCGCGAGCGTCTCGTACGCGATTCTCACCTCTTCCACGATTTTTCGTTTCGCCAGCGTCAACTCGTGCCGCGCTTCCAGTTGCTCCGCCGTCACCCGCGCCCGCCGCGCCTGGCCCATGTCGAACACCGGCACCGGCGTCGAGACCGAGGGCCCGACGAACCAGTCATCGCCACGCTGCGCATCGATCCCCGCCCCCGCCCCCTCCCACGGCAACAGCGCCGCCAGCGCCTCGTCATCACCTAGCGCCTTGAGCCGCCACCCGATCGACTGCACCTCCGGCCGCTTCCGCAGAGCCGCATCCACCCAGCGCGATTCGGGCTGCGCATCCACGGTCGGAGCCTCCCACGCCTCCAGCGTCCACACCGCCGCTGCGGACGGTTCACCGATCAACCGCGCCAGCCGCAATCGCTCCTCACGCTCCGTGAGCACCGCCTGATCAATCTCAACCTGCATCTCTACCCGCTGCGCATCCAGTGTCGCCAGATCGGCCCGCGTCCCTTCCCCCGCCTCCAGCCGCGCCCTCGCCACCGACGCCAGCCGCTCCAGCAGCGTCATGCGCTCCCGCAGCACCGGCACCAGAGCCGCCGACGCCTGCGCCCCCGCGAACCGTTCCTGCACCTCCCACACCACGTCGATCGCCGCCGTCACCGCGTCCGCCGAGGCCTGCCGGAGCCGGTGGTCCGCCGCGCTCGACCGCCGCGGAATCTCCAGCGCCGCCACAAAGTCCTGCGCCAGCGACGCCTCGATCTGCGGTTTGCCCGGCCCCCAGCGCAGCACCACGTTCAGCACCGGGTTCGGCAGCAACCTTGCTTGATCCGCATCCGCCAGAGCGATGCGCACCCGCGCCAACGCCCCCTGCAGCCCCGGGTCCGTCGTCACCGCCCGCCGCACCGCCTCGGCCAGCGTCAGCGTCGCCCCGGTCGAGTCCGGTTCATCCAGCACCCCGCCCTCCGGCCCGACCGCAACGAACTCTACCGGCGCCGACAATCCCGCCGCCGCCGCGATCTCGCGCGAGCTCTCAACATCCATCCGGGGCGGTCCATCACAACCTGCCAACCCGCAAAGGACAGTCGCGCCGCCCAAGAGGGCGACCGACGTATGCAAACGCCGCGCTGCGTACCTGTACCGCATCGATCGTTCTCCGTTTCTTCCGCTGTCGACAAGCCCGGGCCCGTCGCGCACGCATGCCAGAATGAGTGGTGGGGGAGGAGTCCGCAGTGAATGAGCGCCGACGCCTCACACGTCCGCGCATCCGCCAGCCGCGCAGCACGACAACAGCCACCCGCGTCCGCCGGTCCCCATCGGGAATCCAGCAGCGCCGGTCACCGCGCACCGCGCAGCCTGCGTCTACACCTGAAGAATGATCGTTCGCATCCGCTCCGCCGTGTCCCGCGGCCGCGTCAACGCAACAACCTCGCGAGACCGCCGCGGCATGGGCGTCTCGATCCAATCAATCCGCGGCAGTACCAGCGCCACATCGCACACCGGCATCGCCAGTTCGGCGCCCCGCGCCGTCGCAAGCACCTTCGCCGCGTCATGCGTCGCGCTCAGCGGCGTGTCCTTGCACGGACCTCGCTCATCCGTCGCCCCGTGCTCCAGCGCCGCATCGTCCGCCGCGCCGCCACCCAGGCACGCCCCCTCGCCCGACCGCTCGCACGCCAACTCCAACCGCGTCCCAGCGCTGTCCTCGCACCGCACCATGAAATGCGATGCAACGCTCTGCCCCAGCACGACGGCCGCGAGGCAAAGCAGGCTGAACAGGTGATGGAACCGGGTCCGGAGCATCGAGTGCAGGAGCATACGCCGCCCAGTTGAGACTTGTTCGCATTCCAATCCCCAAGTAGCTTGGCCGTCCGGGCCATTCCTGTTCTTTCTTCTCTTTCCGGGCCTCCCACCCATCGCCCCAATCCGTGCGCACAAACCCCGCCCCTCCGCAAAATCCCCCGCACCGATCCCACCCTCCCGCGTATCACCCCAAGCCGTTCTTTGACATCAAAACTCCGCCCTCCCCGCTCGCGGTTCGCAAACTCTCACCTCGACCAAAAGTTCAAACGCGCACCGGACGCACATGCATCACCAAAAGTTCATCCGCACGCCGCACTCCTTGCAGCCCCTTGCCCTGCCCACCAAGTGGCCAAAACGTTCCGATAACCGCGATCCGCGCGCCGCGCACACACCACCAAAAGTTCATCCGCACCCTCCGCCAGAATCTCAAAAAGGCCACAAAATCAGCCCCGTTCGGCGACACACTCGCTCGCGCACTACACCAAAACTTCATCCGCACCGGCTCCCGTGCCCAACGCCCGTCCCACCAAACGTCCCGATAACCACCGGCCTTGCCCCCGTGCGCACCCACCAAAACTTCATCGCATCCCGCCCCACCCTCTAATAGACTGCGCCCACCCAACCCCCGCTCTCTCAACTCTTCATTTCCCATTTCCATATTTCCCCATTTCCCGATCTTCCCCATGCCCGCCACCACCTTTCACGCCTTCAGCCCCGCCCTCAACCGCCCCCTCCCGCAGGCCCACCGCGCCGCCACGCCCGATGAAGTTGACTCCGCCTGCCTCCTCGCCGCCGAGGCGTTTGCGCCCTTCATGGAGCGCTCCCGCGAGGACCGAGCCGCCCTCCTCGAATCCATCGCCGCGAACATCGCCGCCCTCGGCGACTCACTCCTCAACACCGCCAGCGAAGAGACCGGTCTCTCCGTTCCGCGCCTGGGCTCCGAGCGCGACCGCACCGTCTTCACGCTCCGCCACTTTGCCGCCATCGTCCGCGACGGCTCCTGGGCTCGCCCCTGCATCGATCCCGGTGATCCGAACCGCAAACCTCTCCCCAAGCCCGACTTGCGCCGCATGCTCCGGCCCTTGGGACCCGTCGCCGTCTTCGGCGCGAGCAACTTCCCTCTCGCGTACAGCACCGCCGGCGGTGACACCGCCTCCGCCCTCGCCGCGGCGTGCCCCGTCGTCGTAAAAGGCCACCCGTCCCACCCCGCCACCGGCGCCGCCGTCGCGCAGGCCGTCGGCCAAGCCGTCGAATCCGCGCGCTTCCACCACGGCGTCTTTTCCTATCTTCAAGCCGGCGGTGACCGCGAGCTCGCCATCGGCGAAGAAGTCGTGCTCCACCCCGCCATCCAGGCCGTCGGCTTCACCGGCTCGTTCCGAGGCGGCACCGGACTCGCCGCGCTCGCCGCCTCCCGCCCGCGCCCCATCCCCGTCTTCGCCGAGATGGGCAGCATCAACCCCATCTTCGTGATGTCGCGGGCGCTCGCACGCGACGCCGAAGCGATCGCCGAGAAGGTCTTCGCCTCCATCACCAACTCCACCGGCCAGATGTGCACCTGCCCCGGCTTGGTCTTCCTGCCCCAGGGTCAGAACGCCCAGCGCTTCGCCGATCGTCTCGCGGCCCTGGTCCGCTCCTCCTCCCCGCAGAACATGCTCGGCGAACGCATCCGCAGATCCTTCCTCTCCCGCATGCGCGAAGTGAGCGAACTCCCCGGCGTCGATCAACTCGCCCGCTCCGACGGCCCCTCCGGTGAAGGTCTGACCCAGGCCACCACCGTGCTCCAGACCTCGCTCAACACCTTCAACACCTTCCCCACGCTCATGGATGAGTGCTTCGGGCCATCAACGATCCTGGTCCTCTGCCCCAGCGAGAACGACTTTCCCGCCGCCGCCGAACGCTGCCCCGGTTCTCTCGCCGCGGCGATCTTCTGCGACGACGGCGACATCGCCCTGGGCCTCGCGGAAGTCCTCGCCCGCCGCGCCGGCCGCGTCGTTTTTAACGGCGTCACCACCGGTGTCGAAGTATCTCCCGCCATGGTCCACGGCGGCCCCTGGCCCTCCACCAACCAGCCCCACACCACCGCCGTCGGCGCCATGGCCATCGAACGCTGGTGCCGCCCGGTCTGCTACCAGAACGCTCCGATCGACCTGCTCCCCCGCGAACTCCGCTGACTCACCGCTCCCGCGGCGGCACCGGGTCGTACCCACCCTTGGCGAACGGATGACACCGAAGAATCCGCGACACAGTCAGCCGCGTCCCCCGCAGTACTCCATGCTCCCGGTACGCATCCACCGCGTAATGCGAGCACGAAGGCGCATACCTGCACTGCCCGCCCAGCAGCGGCGACAACACCACCTGGTACACCCGGATCAGAAAAATGCACACCCCAGCGCACGCCCGCCCAAACCCGCGAGCGCTCTGACGGCTCCCGTTGTCGGAGTCAGCGTTGCCCATCGCGCTTCTCCCTCCGCGACCAGTCCTTGTGCATGAGTTCCGCGGTCTGCGCGATGAGCCGCTGATAGTCAGCCAGCGGCAACTCCGGGTTCTGGCGCGGGCTCACCACCAGGTCGTACGCCCCCGGCAGATCGTGCTGAATCAGCCGGAACGCCTCCCGCACCATCCGCTTCACCCGGTTCCGCTGCACCGCCGTCCCCACACGCTTGCCCACCGCCAATCCCAACCGCCAGCGGCGAAGCCCGTTGGGCCGCGTGAACATCAGCAGCGGCCCCGCCGCCTTCTTCATCCGCGCGTCGTACACCGCCTGATATTCCAGATCGTGGCACAACTTGCACGACCGCGGGAACCTCGCCCCGCGTGCCGCGTCTGCCTTCTCTGTGTTCGCGCCTTGGTCGGTCATGTGATCATCAGTCAGCGCCGCCCGCACGCGTCGCACGTGCCGAACAGCACCAGTTCGTGCCCCTCGAGGTTGAACCCCTTGGGCGACAACTCCGCAAAGTTCCCCGGGCATCCTTCCAACTCAAACACCCGCTCGCACCCGCGGCAGTAGAAATGGTGATGATGCCCCTTGCCCGCCAGTTCAAACCTTGGCGCCCCCCCGGGAATCTCCACCGTCTGCACCACCCCCGCCTGCGCCAGCAGGTTCAGCGTGCGGTACACCGTCGCGAGCCCCAGCCCCTCCACGTGCTCCTGCGCGTGCTCCAAAATCTCCTTGGGCGTGAGCGGCGAGTTCGCCGCCTCCATCGCGGCGCGGATCGCCTCCCGCTGCGGCGTGCTCGCGTTCGCAGGCCGGCCTTTGCGTCGCTGTTTCTTCCGGGGCTTGGAGGCCATCACTCAATGGTAAGTCGGTCGCCTTCTTCCGCCGCCGCGATGTCCGCACGCTCCCGCGGGCCCGCCACCGCGCCCGGCCGCCGTACCCGCGTCAGCAGCCCCAGCGTCAGCACCCGCGCCGCCGCCGACACCCAGAACACCACCGCGTACGCCCCATGACCCGCCCCCGCCCCATCCAGCACCGCGCCCCCCGCGAGCGACCCGCTCGTCTTGGCCGCCTCGTTCATGAACGTGTAATACGTGATCATCGCCGTCCGCTCCCGCGGGTGCACCGATTCGTAGTTCATCAGGAACACGCCCAGGTCCCAGATCGCCAGCGCCGCGCCCGTGGCGATCTGCCCCAGCAGCAGCACCCCGAAGTCGCTCGTCCACAGCCAGAAGAGCGCCATCGGCGGGAGCATCAACCCCCCGATCCACAGCAGCCGCACCGAGCCCCATCGGTTCGCCATCCGCCCCGCCCACGGCAAGCTCAGCACCCGCCCCAGGTACACCGCCGCCAGCAGCAACGAGTACGGCGCGTTGGTCCCCAGCATCGACGCCCACTTGTACACCACCCCCGTCGCCTGCAACTGCCCCAGCACGAACGGATTGACGAACGGCTGCCCGATCTGCAGCGCGAAGCCCCCGCACAGCGCGTACAGAATGAACTTCCCGTCGTTGCCGTGCGAGAATCTCCGCAGCAACTCCCGCGCTCCCACCGCCTGCTGCTGCGAGGGCGGCATCGCCGCCTCCGAGTACCTCAGCAGGTTCGCCGCCGACACGGCGCGGCACACCCCGCCGATCAGGAACGCCGCCGCGAACGTCGTGAGCGCCGGGTCAAACCTCGACCCCGCCAGCGCGGGCACGTTGCTCCACACCTTCTCGATCCCGTCCGCCATCACCCCGTGCAGCACCAGCCCGCCCAGCGTCGCGCCCTGCTGAAGCCGCGAACGGTGCGCGAAGTAGCTGGCCCGCAGCCGCGCCGGGAAGATGATCCCCACCAGCGTCATCCACGCCGCGCCCGGCCCCAGCGAGCCCGCGAAGTACAGCGTCGCCAGTGTGAACACCGCCACGGTCAGCACCCACGTCAACCCGTGCTCGCGCAGGTACGGCAGGTACATCGGCCCGAACAGCGCCAACGCCGCCATCGGGATCAGTACCGACGCCTGCAGAGTCGCGAACGCCGCGACGAACTTGGGGAAAGACCCCACCCGCCGCAGCGCCGATTGCCCCGGGATTCCGAACGCCGCGCCCAGCACCATCGGCACCGTCGCGATCAGGCCCGTCGCCAGCGGCCCCAGCCCCAGGAAGCTCACGAACTTCGCGAAGTACATCTCCGCGATCCCGACCATCACGCAGTAGAAGACCCCGTCAATGGTGCAGCGGCGCAGATCGGCGCGGAGTGCGGCTGTGCGGTAGGCGGCGGAAGGGCGTCGTGCGGGGCTGGGCAAGTGCGGGGATTGTTGGATGCGCGGCCGGAACAATCCGGCCCGCGGCGATTCGAACTGGCGGCGCTCAGGAGGCGGTGGGGGAGTCGGGGAATGCGATGCTCAACCCAGGAACGGCGTGTTGTTCACGAGGCACTCGCCCAATCGCCTGTAGACGCGCTCGATGGTCGCGGTGTCCGGGCTCGCGCCCGTCGCCGCGATGATCCGCCGCGCCAGGCACCCGTGCTCAAGGATCACCTCCAGCGCGGGCTTCACCTCCGCGTGCAGCGCCGCGTCTCCCGCGAGCGAGCGTGCGGTCAGGTGCTGCCACAACTCCCCCGCCGTGCACGCAGCGCCGGGATAGCCCAGGGCCTTGAGATACGCCGCGTCCACGATCTTCGCCCGGTCGCCGTCGCGGATGACGCTCATGAGGATGTTGTGCAGCGGCTCCACGCCCCAGGTCCGCAGCTCGGCGAGATCGCCCAGCCGCCCCTCGCACACCGCGCGGACCGCCGACGTGATCGCCGCGAGCACGGCCAGATCGCACGACGGACACTCCTGTACATCCAGCACCCGCACCTCGATGGTGTTGCGGCTGAACCGCGCGATCGCGCCCCGCGAGTTGGCCCACTCGTGCCGCAGCACGCCCTGCGGGTCGTGCGGCGCCAGCGCGGCGTAGATCGCCTGGAAAATCGTCGCGTCGTAGTCCTTCTTCGTGAAGACCGGCTCGGGCACCACCCGCCCCGAAACGATCGGCACCGCCCGCGCGTTGTGCCGGTACACCTCCAGCCGGTTGTCCATGAGCCCGGTGGGACGCCCGTCCATGATCGGAGACGAGGCCGACAGCGCGGGCATGATCGGCAGCAGGAACCGGATCGCCGCGTGCAGCCGGCCGAACTCGCCCTCGGGCGTGTCGGCGCTCTCGTCGATCTGGAACGGCAGGTTCAGGTGCGCCGATTGCAGGTTCGACCACCCATGCCCGCGGCAGTCAAAGATGCGGTTGAACGCGCCGTACACCTCGCTGTACCCGTGCGGCCACAGCTTCATGTCCCGGTCCGGCACCATCGTCGGGTGCATGCCCCCGGGCAGGAGCATCGCGTTGAACTGCCCGAGCAGCGCGTTGGCCTTCCGCACGTGCGAGTGCATCGTCTGGGCCACACCCACCAGTGTCGGCGCCGGGTTGGCGGTCTTGAACTCCAGCACGTGCATGGCCAGCTCGTTCGACCACGCCGCGTCGCCGAGCTCAATGCTGCTGGGATGTTCCGGGTCTTCCTCTTCGTCAACGCTCGCCCCGGGCAGCGCCGCCGCCGCTTCGAGCAGCCGGTCGGTGATCGGCGCCACGCGGAACGTGCCCCGATCCACGATCATGTACTCGAGTTCGACGCCGAAGGCCTGAAAAAGGTGGAACGACATGGCCGGAGGGTACTCAGCCTTGGGAGCAAAACGGCGGCCCGCAACATGCCCGCGGCCCTTTCCGTACAATGCAGCGTGCTTTCCCTGGGGCCCGTCCAACTCGCCACCAACCTGCTCCTCGCGCCCATCGCGGGGTACTGCGACCTGGCGTTCAGAACCATCTGCCGCGAGTTCGGCGGCGTGGGGCTGGCGTGCACCGATCTACTGAGCCCCCAGGGCCTTCTGCGCGGGACCGCGACCAGCCTGGACCTCGCACAAACCAACGATTTCGACAAGCCCGTGGGCATGCAGCTCTACGGCAGCGATCCGGAGATCATGGCTCAGGGCGCGCGCTGGGCCGTGGAACACGGCGCCACCGTCGTCGACATCAACATGGGCTGCCCGGTGGACAAGGTGACCAAGAAGGACGGCGGCAGCAAGCTCCTGACCGACCTCTCCCGCGCCGTCGCCATCGCCGCCCGCGTCGTGAAGGAACTGGAAGCCTGCGCCCTGTCGGAATCGCAGTGGCAGCAGCGGCTCGGCACCGCGCGGCTGATCGGCTCCGGACGCATCCCCGTCCCGCTCACGTGCAAGATGCGGCTCTGCTGGCACACGTCGGACTACGAGTCCGGCGCCGCCTGCTCGCCGCACCTGGCCCGCATGCTCGCCGATGTCGGCGTGGTCGCCGTGACCGTGCACGGCCGCACGACCGAGATGAAGTTCAGCGGCCAGGTGCAGCTGGCCGGCATCGCCCGCGTGGTGGAAGCGGTCGACGGCCGTATCCCCGTGATCGGCAACGGTGATGTGCGTTCTCCCGCAGACGCCGCCCGCATGATCCGCGAGACCGGTTGCAAGGGCGTGATGATCGGGCGCGGCGCACTGAGCATGCCCTGGATCTTCCGCGATACCTGGGCCCACCTCAGCGGCGAGCAAGCGAGCGGCGAGCCAGGCGAGGTTCCGGTGGCAACCCAGATCGCCATGATCCGCCGCTACTTCGACCTGATGCGTCAGTACCGCGACGACCATTTCGCGATCTTCCAGATCAACCGACGCGTCTCCTGGTTCGCCAAGCCCCTGCAGCGCAAGCTCGAGAACGGCAAGATGGAAGGCATCAAGCCGTTCAAGGAGGCGGTCCGCAACGCCCGCACCCCCCAAGCCGTGTACGAGGCGCTCGACCGGTTCGCCGCGGGCGAGCTCCGCGGCGGCTTCGGCGCGTGGGAGGCCGAGGAGGCCGCCGCGTGAAGAAACCCAGCCGCGGGTTCATCATCGTCGCGGCGGTGCTGCCGATGATCGGCGCGTGGGTCTGGTTCTTTTCGCCCGGCGGATTGCAATGGCGGCGGATGCGAGCGGTGCAGTCCCACATCGATCATGAACTCGCCCGGGTGCGTTCCGACCCGCGGTTCGCCGCGGTGGAGTGGTACGCCGCGACCGACGAGCGGCTCTGGGGGCGCGGCGAGGTGCCCGGCATCGTGGAATACGAGGCGTTGCGGCACGCGGTGCGCACGACGCGGCCGACGTTCAGCGTTACCTTCTCGATCCAGTACCAAACGCCCAACGGGCCGATGCAGACATCAGATCGAGACGATCCGGAGGTCAAGTGAAGGGGTTCGCCCAACGATTGTTCGACACCGCGGCGTACCTGACCGACGACCGAGGTCAACGCGTCGAGGTGAACCGCAACGCCCGCGAAACCGTGCTCGGAAACATCGATCGCCGTCCGCCCAACGCGCAAGGGCCGGGCGAGTCCGGCCTCGGCGGACGCACGAAGAAAGGCATGAAGTTCATCGCAAGGTTCGCCATGGCCGCGCTCGCGATGCTCCTCTACGGCATTCTTGGGGCGCCGGCGATCCAGCACACCGCCCGGTTGCTCGGCATCAGTTTCGTCGAAGCGGTCGTCTGCTGGGCCGTGTTCATCGGGGCCCTGGCTGTGTTCTGGCCCTTCACGTTCGGACGCGCTTGGGACAGCCGCAGCCGGACGCTGCACGCCGCGCGGCGGCTCGTCGCCGGGCTCTGCGCGGCGTGCGAGTACAACATCGCACAAGTTCCCGCCGCGCCCGACGGCTGCCGGGCCTGCCCCGAGTGCGGCGCGGCGTGGAAGTTGGACGAGTGGCAGACCGAGTTCCGCGCCCGCACACCGCCCCCGTTGCGAGACCGCAAGATGGGACCGTTCGCCACAGACGCCGCGGGATACTCCCTGCCTGTAGTTGCCGAGCGGACGCAGCCACAACTCGCCGCGCGGCTGCGCGAAGCGCGTCGACGCACCTGGACTTGGACGCTGTTCGCGCTGGATGCAACCATCGCCGGCGCCACCATCCTCGCCGCGTGGCTGTTCCTGTCGGACGCCATGCCCGCGGAACAGATGGTCGTCACCGGCGTGGTCGCTGCGTCGTGGGTCATGGTCCTGGGCGCTCTCATCGCGGCGCGATACCTGGAAGATCGGGCAGACCGTTCCAGGCGGATTGCCATTGATCTGCTCGCCTCGGGGCTGTGCCCTTGCTGCGAAAGTCGAATCGCCGCGGAACCCGGGCTGCACGGTTGGCGTTTGTGCCCGCGCTGCGGAGGCGCCTGGCCCACCAATCACCGCGTCGGCGCGGTCGTGTGGGTGAAAGCGAACAATGTCCGCACCGAATGAGCCCACTTCCGTGGCGATTCTTGGAGGTCGCACTTCAGTAATTCAAAGGCCGAACAATCGTTAGGATTTCACACGGAAAGTTATCAGGATTCAGTCGTTTTCACGAGCGTCAATCGCTCGAGTTCGGACGCGATGGAGGAACAAAAGGCCCGCCAATGCGTCTATTATTGTGGCCACTAACTTGCGTGCCCGGGAGGGCCGCACGCGCCACCCACCACACCCTGGAGTCGCTCCGTCATGACACGAGTTCTTTCGGCTACGCCTCTGATCGCGCTCGCCCTTCTGTCCGCCTGCGAAGCGCCGCCGCGGGGCAACTACTCCGGACGCGTTGACCAGACCACCAAGACCAAGGCCGAGGTGGGCGATCACCGCATCTCCGTCACGTCGCTCTCCGAGGCGAGCGACCAGGTCGCCGAGCAGTTGTCCGCCGATCTGAACGTGGTGCCCGAACTCAACACCGGGTTCCGCTCCACCGTCGTCTTCGGCGACATCAACAACAAGACCGGCATCGTCTCGACCACCGACTTCGAGGCCTTCCGCAACAACACCCGCGCCAAGCTCATGCAGAGCCGCAGCCTGCTCAGCAAGATCAAGTGGGTCGAGAGCCGCTCACGCGTCGAGCAGATCGCCGCGCGCGAGCAGGCCCCCGGCGCCCAGACCGGGCTGCCGGCCCTCAACCCGCAGTACACCTTCTTCCTCAACGGCGACATGTACCGCGTGGAGCGCAACAACGAGAAGGTGAACTACTACACCATCACCTACAACCTCACCAGCATGGCCGACGGCAGCATCATCTGGACCAGCAGCCCCTACGAGGTGAAGCAGGCCCCGTGATCGGGTGCTTGCCCCCGGCCCCACACGCCATGCACACCACTCTACAACCCGTGGCAGGCCGCGCGTTCACCGGGCTCGTGCTCACCGCGTGCGTCTTCATCGGCGCGTGCGCCGGCCCGCAGACCACCTCCCTCCGCGCCGACGATCTCTCGGTCACCGCCAACGACATGGCCGAGAAGCTCAAGGAGAGCGACGTCATGCGGGGCCGTGGCCCGACTTCGCCTCCCATGGTCATCGCCATCAACAAGGTCGAGAACCTGACCACGGATCTGATCCCGGCGTCCGAGCAATGGTACATGATCGCCAAGGTCCGCGACTCGCTCCCCATCGTCGCGATGCGGGGCCAGATGCAGGTCTACTTCGTCATCCCCGCCGAGCACCTGCGCGAGGGCCAGGAACGCGGCAACCTCCCGGCGGATTTCGCAGGCCAGCGCAACCCCACGCACGAACTCACCGCCACGTTCCGCTCCGCCCGCCGCGCCAAGGGCGTGGACCAGACCGACGCCTACGAGTGCGAGTACCGACTCACCAACATCGCCACCGGCGAGCTGGAATGGGCCGATGCCTTCGGCTTCAAGCGGTTCGCGGCAGGAAAGTCCTACGACTGATCGGCGATGAACGCGAGATTTGCCCACATCCTTGTGCTGTTCGCGGCGGCCCTCCTCGCCGGGTGCACCCCCATGCTGGACGAACGCCTGGTCGAGGCCACCAACGTCGGCCGCTACGGCGGCGCACGCGTGGCCCTGCAGAAGCGGCTCACCAACGACCGCTCCGACCGCGCGTACATCCTGGACCGCATGCGCCTCCTCATCCTCACGCTCGCCGACGGCAGCCCAGACGCCGCGGAGGAAGTCGCCAACCAGACCTTCTCGCTCCTCTCTACGCAGGGCGTCAACGCCGACCGCACCGTCTCATCGGCGGTCATCCACGAGTCGGTCCGCATCTGGAAGGGCGAGCCCTTCGAGCAGGCGATGGCGTACAACTACATCGCGCTCCAGAAGGCCATGCGGGGCGAGTGGGACAACGCCCGCGCCGCCGCGTCTTCATCGCTCTTCCGCCTTAAGGACTTCAGCGACAACGAGCGGGGTTTGACCAGCGAGGAACTCGCCCGCAAGGCCGCGGCCAAGGACGCACGCGCTCCCGGGAACGGCGATCAATACCTGGATCACGGCTACGTGGTCGCCAAGACGGATTTCGCGCTCGGCTACCTCATGAACGGCCTGGCGAACAAGGCCATCGGGCGCGACGATGAAGCGTCCGACAACTTCCGTGAAGCCGCGAGCGTCAACCCCAGGCTCGATGGGCTGGCCCGCCAACTGATCGACGGGCAGTACAACACGGTCTTCGTGATCGATTATCAGCGCGGCCCGGTCAAGATCGCGTACGGCACGGACAACGCGTTCACCCGGTTCCAGCCGCGGGTCACGAGCGACGAACGCACGGTGTCGCTCACCGTCGCGGGCGGTGCGCCTGTGGTGGGCCCGCAGGCGTGCGACGTGAACGCCATGGCCGCGAAGCTCATGTGGAACAACCTCGAGGATGTCCGGCGGGCCAAGAGCCTGCTGGGCAACGCGATGCTGATCGGCGGCACGGCGGTGGCCATCGGCAGCAACGACGACACCGCCAAGTGGGCGGGCCTGGGCGTGGCGCTCGCGGGGCTGCTGGTCAAGGCCAGCGCCTCCGCCGACACCCGCTACTGCGAGTTCCTGCCCCGCAGCGTGTACGTTGTGCCGGTCACGATCACCCAGCCCGACTGCACCGTTTCGGTGAGCGTCGCGGGTGACACGGGCTCGGGCATTGTGCTGACCGACATGAACCCGCCGCGCCAGGATCAGCGGATGCAGCTCCGCTACGTCCGCCTGCCCCCAACGCCCAACCAGCCGTGGGCCGCGTCGTGGCGCACCATGTACGCCAACGACCGCACCGCCGAGCGCGTCGACGGCGACACGCTCCCGTACATCATGGGCGGCCGCTGCGTGCGCTTCCCCGGCGCAGAGACGATGAAGCGATACCACGACGCGGGCCAACTGCTGGACCTGACATCGACGGAGTTGGAGGGCATCTACCGCGAAGAGGGCATTACCTTTACGGTGGAGGATCAGCACGGCGAGTCCCGCAAGCACATCCTGGAGGGCGGCGACTCGCTGGTATGCCCGCTCGCGGGCACGGCGGGGTACGCACGCCTGTTCGGCCAGTTGCACGAACCGTACAAGCCCAAAGGCAAGGCGCTCAAGGAGTACCTGGCCTCCCACCCTCAGCTCGCCCAGCCAGCCCCGCTGTCGTCGCAGCCGTCGGCCGCCCCTTCAGGAAACTGAACGGGCCGCGTTGTTTCCGTTCGATCCGCACGTTTCTGGAGCCGCACATGAAGACCCGAACCCTGATCGCGTTGGCCGTTCTCTCCCCCCTGGTGATGCTGGCCGCGTGCCAGAGCAGCGACCCGGTCAAGGCCCCGTTCACGCCCGGCCCGGACCTGCTCCCCACCGAGAACTACCCCAAGGTCGTGATCGAGCTGCCCCTGCAGCAGTGGGTGGTCGCCTCGGCCCCGGTGGTCTCCACCGAGACGGGTCCGATGTCGGTCTCGGTGCCGATCCGGCTGACCTCCGACCTGCCCAGCCAGTTCGCACGCACGCAGTACCGCTTCATCTTCCTGGATGCCAGCGGCGTGCCACTCCGCGCCCAGACCGATTGGAAGTACATGCGGCTCGAACCCCGCAACCAGGTCTTCCTCAAGGGCACCTCGCTCGACACCACCGCCAAGGACTGGCGCTGCGAGATCCGCTCGGCGCGCTGAGCATCAGCCGTTGGCCGGAGGATTCTCAATCCGGCGTGCGGCCTCGCGCAGCAACCGGTCCAGCCCCGCGCCCAGCGCGTCGGCACGCTGCACCAGTTGCGCCAGCCTCGCGCCCACCTCGCGGGCGGTCGCCGCGTCCTCGGACGCCGAGCCCAGGTGCTCGATCCGCTTCTCCGCCGAGCTCGCCGCGGCGTTCAGACGCGCCTCCAGCTCCGAGACGGTGCGGGAGAGCGATTCGATCATCTCCGCGGCGGAGAGAATCCGGTTGCCGATCTCCTCGCCCGCGCTCTGCGCCTGCGAGGTCATCGTGGCGAACGTGCGCGACGCCGCCTCGGACTGTTCGCGATGCTGAGATATTCCCGCCGTGAGTTCTCGCAGATCAAGCGCGGCTTCCGTCGCGCGGCCCACGGCATCGTTCAGGTCCGCCGCCGCCTTGTCGGCCGTGGCGATGTCGATCGCCGCGGCGTGCTCCGTGATCCCCGCCAGTTCGGTCCGCAGGCGATCGAGCAGCCCGTTGCCCCGGGCCTCGATATCGCTGATGGCCGGGCTCACGCGGGTCAGGCAGTCGTCGAGCTTCTTCGTGATGCCCTCGGTGGCGTCGTCGAGTTGCTCCCGCGCCGCCCGCACCGCGGCGTGCGCCTCGTCGGCCGCGATCTTGAGCGCCTCGGATTTGTCCAACGCCGATTGCGCCGCCTCGCGGAGCGCCGCCTGCGCCCGGTCGAGCCGCTCGGCCTCGTGCTGCGCGTCGGCGATCGCCGCCGCGGCCCTGGCTTCGGTGCGTTCCGCGAGCGCCACGGCGGCGAGTGCATCTTCACGGGCCTTGGCCAGCTTCTGCGCCTGCGCTTCGGTCTGCTCGTTCAAACGCTGCGCGAACCCCACGAGCTGCTCGGCGATGACCGAGGCGATGGTCTCCTGCGTGATCTCACGCACCCTCGCCGCGACGCCCGCGCGGTCGATCTCGCCGATTCCGCCGGCCACGGCGCGGAACTCGGTGATCTTGGCGCCGATCTCGTCGCGTGCCGCCGCCAGCAACTGCTCGGCCTTGCCCACCCGCTTGTCGATCGTCGGGATCAGGTTCGCCGCGGTGGTGACCCGCGTGTCCAGATCGCGGATCGCCGCGTGCAACTGATCGCCCAGCGCCCGCACCTCGCCGGTGGTGGAGAGCAGCACCCGGCTCTGCGACGCGGCGTCCCTCACCAGCGTGCGCAGCGTGGAGGAAAGGTCATCAAAGGCCCGTTGATCAACCACGCGGGGCGACACGAAGACCTGCGCGATGGTCTCTTCGGCGGGTGAGGGGTTGTGAGACGGGTCGGTCGGACCGCCCGATTCAGGGGGTGGCAAGGTGCTGCTCCGGTTGTTGGCACCTATGAATCGGGAATACGCCTGAAAAGGGATGAGTGATTCGGGGTCCAATGGGTCCGCGAACGGGGTTGGTTTGGGCCGTTTGCGCGGCTCGTGCGGGAGTGATCGTGGGCTGATAGGCAGTTGCAGCCGCAAATGGATGAAGTCGATGCCCCGTCTGGGCGATTGCGGCGCCCTCGTGAGCGCCCGCCCACCGGCGTTCATACCGTTCCTTTATGGATCACGACCACGAATCTCCCGACGGCAAGGTGCGTCTGCAGCGAGTCCTTGCGGACGCGGGCGTGGCGGCCCGCCGCGTGTGCGAGCGGATGATCGAGGAAGGCCGCGTCACGGTGAACGGCGAGGTGGTCAGGCGCCTGCCCGTCTTCGTCGATCCCGAGCACGACCGGATCGTGGCCGACGGCCATACCGTGGGCAAACCCGAACGGCGGCTGTACGTGATGCTCAACAAGCCCGAGCGGGTGCTCGTGACCAGCGCCGACGAGCCCGAGTTCAACCGCGCCACGGTGATGCAACTGGTCGACCATCCCGCGGCGGGGCGCTTGTTCCCGGTCGGCCGTCTCGACTACGAGAGCTGCGGCCTGGTGCTGCTCACCAACGACGGCGAACTGACCAACCGGCTGACGCACCCGCGCTACGGAGTGACCAAGACATACGAGGTGATGGTCAAGGGCCGCATCGACGCCGCGGCGGCGGAAGCCGTGCTCGTCAAGCTCCGCGCCACCGCGCGGCGCGAACAGCGCATGACCGGCCCGGACGTGCGCGTGAAGGCCTCGAGCGGGAACATCGAAGTGGGGGGCGTGAAGGGCGACAACACCGTGCTGCGGGTCACGCTACGCGAGGCCCGCAACCGCGAGATCCGCGAGGTGCTCAAGTCGCTGGGCATGCCGGTCAAGAAACTCACGCGGGTGGCCATCGGACCCTTGGAGCTCAAGGGCCTTGCCCCGGGGCAGTGGCGCGAACTGACGCGCGAAGAGGTTCAGGACCTCCGCCGCGCCGACCGGGCGCGGAGCGCACAGGCCGGAAAACCCAATCAGAAGGCCGGGGCGTCGCGCCGCAGGCCGCCCGCAGCAGGTCGGCCGGGACGCCGGCCCGGTTCCCGGCCCGCATCCGGGCCCGATGCGCGGCCCGGTGCGCGGCCCGATTCAAGGTCCGGTTCGAGGCCCGGCTCCAGGCAGGGTTCGAGAGACGGTTCACGCAGCGGCCCGAGAGAGGGCGGTCGGGGCGGCAAGCGTCCCGGACGCGGGCCTTCCAGATCCGGCAACCGATAAGGTGTCACGAATGACCCAGAAGACCAGGAACGGTTCGGTGTTGGCGGACTCGCTGCGGCGCTTCTCGCAGCGGCCGGGCCTGATGCGCCAGCTGGTGTACGTGGGTCACCTGTGCGCGCTGGGAATACAGCGGGCGCAGCTCACCCGCATGGCCGCGGCTCTCACCTACCGCACGATCTTCGGGCTGATCCCGATCATCGTGGTGGGGCTGGTGGTGGTTGCCGCGTTCGCGACCAAGGAGCGTGTGACGGAGACGGTGGTCTCGTTCCTCAAGTTCGCCGGTTTGGACCGCATCGTGATCGGCGGGGCCGACGGTGCGCCGGTAGGCCCGCCGTTTCCCGGGGCCTCGGGCACCCTCGATGCCGCGGCGACGCACCTGGACGTCTGGATCGCCGGATTGGTGCAGCGCATTCACGGCCTGCCGGTGGGGACGATCGGCGTGTTCGGCGGCCTGATGCTGATCTACGCGGCGATCTCGATGCTCGTGGAGATCGAACTGGCCTTCAACCAGATCTACAACGCGCCCACCGGACGCGCCTGGACGCGCCGGGTGATGCAGTACTGGGCCGTGCTCACGCTGGGCACCGCGTTGCTGTTCGCGAGTTTCAGCGTGACGCAGGGCGTGATGAGCTGGGTGAGCAAGCTCGAAGAAAGCAAACTCGTTACGTACATCGATGGCGTAGTGTCCGGAGAAAGATCGGCGCAATCTCCCGACTCCCAGGCCGCGGTGCCTGACGCAACGCACGCGAAAACGGTCACCGAGGCGACGGTGCCCGTTGAGAAGAAGCACTCTCCGCTGGTGCGCACGCTGGTGACGGCGGTGGGGTTCGTCCTGTCGGTCTCGATCAGCACGATCCTGCTGTTCGGCATCTACGCCACGGTGCCCAACACGCGCGTGCACATCGGCCCCGCGTTCCTGGGCGCGATCACCGGGGCCACGCTGTGGGAGGCCGGCAAGTGGGGCTTCACCACGTACCTGAAGTTCTCCACGGGGTACTCGCAGTTGTACGGCACGCTGGCGTTGCTGCCCCTGTTCCTGCTCTGGCTGTACGTCACGTGGCTCATCGTGCTGCTGGGCCTGCAGATCGCCCACTCGATGCAGACGTACCGCACCGCGACGGCGCAGGGCTTCACCGAGAGTGTACTGGTGACGCTGGGGCTCATGTCGGACGATTCCGAAGTGAAGCCCCTGCGGATGTTTGACCCCGCCGGGCTGGTGCTGGTGATGTCCGTGGTCGCGGAGCAGTTCGCCTCGGGCAAGACCACCGACCATTCCGATGTTTCCGAGCGCACCGGGCTGGATCAGCGCGCCGTCGTGCAGATGCTCGACAAGCTCGCCGGCGCGGGGCTCCTGCACCGCGTGGCGGCCGAGAGCGACGACCGGTATGTCCTGGCCCGCCCGCCCAACACCATCGCGCTCGCGGAGGTGCTGCAGTTGGCCTCCGAGCCGCGTGAGGAGATCAAGTCCAGCGCCGCCCAGCGGCTGATGGACCTGCTCGCCAAGGCCCGGTTGGAGGCGGTGAGCGGCAAGACACTGGCGGACGCGGTGTGATGGAGGTGGGGGATCCCCGGGATGCCTACCGGTCGGCATTTCGTCCTCCTGACGTGTATTCCGGGCGAGGTGACCGTAGATCCGCAGGCAACGAGTGCATTCCCGGACGGACCCGGGAATAAGGGCTTGCATTCGCGGTCGGCTTGCGGTATCGTGAACTGCGACACGGAGAACGCTCATGCACGTATCGTCAAAGTCGTTGCGGTTGGCTGTCATGGCGTCGCTGGCGGCGTGCGGCGTCAATCGCGCCGGCGCGCAGGTCGCCAACTACATCATCTTCTACACCGGCTACGCGAACCAGTTGAATGACCTGTCCGCGGAGGCCCCGGGTTCATGGGGCTTCTTCGCCGGCCTGTATACCCAGGGGCCTGACGACGCGGGGGAAACCACGCTGACCGTGCCCGGCCAGCCGCCGGTGCCGATGATCAAGATCGATCCGTACGACTTCTACCTCAACGGCGGGTTCGCGACGCAAGCCGAACTCATGGGCGCGTACCCCGCGGGCGACTACGTGATGAGCATCAGCGGCGGCACGCTCGGCGATCTCGCCGACACGCTGCCCCGCAACGACACATGGTGGCCGAGCGTGCAACCGTCGTTCACCGACGGCACGTACACCGCGCTGCAGGTGATCGACCCCACGCAGGACCTGGTGGTGCGTTTCAACACGTACGACCCCGCGCCCGCCGCGGACACCTCGCTCACGTTCTTCGGCGCGTTCGACTACGCGATCGGCAACTACGCGTTCTACACGTTCGCGTCACAGCCCGTCAGCGAGTTCACCATCCCCGCCAACACGCTCACGCCTAACTCTCCCCTTTCGTTCACCATCTGGCACTCCAGCCGGCAGGAGGTCTGCTGTCCCGGGTTCGGGGGCACGGCTCTGCGCACGGTGGGATTTGATTATGCCACGACCGCGACCGGCTTCACGACCGAGGGGGGCGGGGGCGGCACGCCCTGCCCGGCCGACTTCAATCAGGACGGGGGCGTCGACGGCGCGGACGTGAGCGACTTTTTCGCAGCGTGGGAGATCGGTGACGCCATCGCCGACGTCAACCAGGACGGCGGCGTGGACGGGGCCGACGTCACGACGTTCTTCGCCGCGTGGGAAAACGGCGGTTGCTGACGGGCGCTCGCTCATGCGAGGATCGCGTCGTACGTTGCGTGGGAGCGAGCAAGTCCCGGAGGCCTGAATGATCGCATCCCGGCGAGGCGGTGATCGCCCGGATGCTTGCCCCTGGTGTTGTCGATGCCCGATCGAACGTCGCAGCGTGGGGTACACTGCGTTCGCATTGCTCGATGGATGGCCGCATGTTCCGCCGTGTGGTCTGTTCTCTGATCCGAAAGGTGGATTCGCTTGTATTGGGGCGTCGACCGCGGTATCGCGGACCGCCGCTCGGAGAAAACGCATGAACAGACTCACTCGCTGCTTCCCGGTTTCATTCGCGGCGTCCGTGCTCGTGGCATGCGTCGCACCGAAGGCGACCGCGCAGGTCGGTTTCTACTACTTGTACTACACGGGCTACCAGGTGCAGCTTGACGACGGGCCGGTGGCGCCGCCGTACTCATGGGCCTTCTACGCGGGCCTCATCAACTTTGGGACGGAAGATTCCGCCGAGGCCCAACTCACCGTTCCAGGCCAGCCAGAGCCGATACTGATGCCGCGCGTTGACGACTACTCATACCTCTACGGGCCGCTCTTCGGGTCCCAGGCTGAACTCCTCGCGACGTTCCCGGCGGGGGACTACACGATGCGAATCTCCGGCGGTCTGCTGGGCGACCTGTCCGAGAACCTGCCCTGCAACAGCGCTTGGTGGCCGGACGCGCAGCCGTACTTCACCAACGGCACGCACACGGCGATGCAGGCGATCGATCCGACTCAGGACTTTGTCGTGACGTTCAACGCGTACGCCCCGGTGCCGCCGGCGAACATGCCGCTGACGTTCTTCGGCGCGTACGACTACGGCAGTCAGCAGTACGCGTACTTCGCGGTCGCGCAGCAGCCCGCGACCGAGTTCATCATCCCCGCCAACACACTCTCCCCGGGCGGCGAGTTTCAGTTCAATATCTGGCACTCGAACCGGGAGGAGTATTGCTGCGAGGGTTTCGGAGGAACCGCGGATCGTTCCGTTGGCTTCGAGTACTCTACGGCGACGACGGGCTTCACCATCGCGGGCACGCCCTGCCCGGCCGACTTCAATCAGGACGGGGGCGTCGACGGCGCGGACGTGAGCGACTTTTTCGCGGCGTGGGAGATCGGTGACGCGATCGCCGACGTCAATCAGGACGGCGGCGTGGACGGGGCCGACGTTACCACGTTCTTCGTCGCGTGGGAAAACGGCGGTTGTTGAGCGCGGTGCGCCGTGAATGAGAAAGCGTCGCGGACGGTGAGTGGGATCACCGCCCGCGACGCAAGACTCGCTCGATCAAATGGGCGCCGGTATCAGCAGCCGCCCGCCGACCACACCATAAAGAACGCCTCGACGTCGCCGCCGTCCACACCGCCGTCGGCGTTGACATCGGCGCCCGCGAGGCCGGCCTCCCATACCAGGAAGAAGGCCTCCACGTCGGCGCCGTCGATGCCGCCGTCCTGGTTGAAATCCGCGAAGCACCGGAACGGCTCGAGCATGAACGCGCGGGGGAAGCCCAGAAGCGTGCCGGTGCCCACGATCTGGCCCGCGTCGTTGATCGCCGCGGCAGACTGGAGCGTCCAACCCGCCGCCGGGGCCGACAGAAGTGAGTTAAGGTCCCTGACGGCCCCTCCCTGGAAGAGCACGGCGTGGAAGTCGCTGGTGCCCACGGTATCACCCGACGCGTTGATGCTCGCGGCGTGACTATTGACGCCTGCCCTCAGCACGCCCAGATCAATGCGGGAGAGCACCGTGCCCCCGGCGTTGACACGCCACCGCGTCGCGTGCCGCAGCCCGTCGACGGAACTGATGGAATGGCCCACGACGGTCGAAACCCCGGTCGCGCTGTCGTACGCGCTCGCCGCGGCCTGGCCGCCGCTCCCTCCCAGCGTGCCCAGGTCAATCACGCGCGTGGTGCTGGTCCACATGCACGGACGCGAGGCCGCTTCGTTGAGTGTGGTGGAACTGCCCACGATGCGTCCGGACGCATCGATGCCCAGCGCCTGGGAGGTGCGGCCGCCCAGCGATGGCAGCGTCGTCAGGGCGCCGGCGTGATAGATGCACGCCACCGGCAGCGTGAGCCCGTCGCCACCGACGATGCGCGTCGTGCCGATGATATCTCCCGAGGCGTTGACCGCGCGGGCCGCGAATGGTCCCAGCAGCGTCGGTCCCTGCGGGTCGATCCGGAATGCGGAGACGCCCATGGCGCCCAGCGTGTACGCCGTGCCGATGGGGCGGCCCTGGGGATCGAACCCGAAGACGACGTGCTCTCGCTCGGAAGGCAGCGAGGCGAGTTGATCCGGGTTGCCAGAACTCGGGAACAAGACAGGGCGGAAGTGAGAATCGCTCTGCGTGGCCGTTCCGCCCGCAACGCCGCTCTGCCCGAGCGCGAAGCCGTTGGATTGGCCGCCGAGCGTGCCCAGATCGACGAGGCGGTAGGTCTGTGCGCCGGCGAGCGTGCAGAGAATCGCCGGGGTGATGATGGCAAGTATCTTGTGCATGGTGTGGCTCCTTGGTGCTCGCTGGTCAGTTGTCGATCTTGTGGAAGAACGGCTCGGACGGGGTGGAAATATGACACACCGTGCAGTCGTTGATCTTGCCCGAGTGGCCTTGGAGCCGGATGGCCTGTGCGTTGTCCGCCGCTGTGCGGGCCGGGCCCATGGCGTGCGGGCTGCCGTGGCACGTCATGCACTGAACGCCCTTGTGGCCCACGGAGTTCCTGTAGAGCGTGCCGGGCTGCTCGAACTGGAATCCCTGCCGCTGGTGGCAACTGTCGCAGCGTGGTTCATCAAGCCAGGGGCGTCGCGTCGCGGCGCCCACCGCCGCCATCGAACCGTGGCAGTCGTTGCAGGTCATGCCGCGCTCGGAGTGTACGTCGCGCAGGCAGTCGGTCCGCACTCCCGGGTGGCAGGCGTAGCAGTCGTTGGCCATCGTGATCATGTTCATCCGCGGCGCGTGCGCCGTGTGCATCGCGGCGGACAGGCTGGGCACGCCCGGCTGGCCCGGCGCTCCCAGCGCGTTGTCGGAGTGGCACGAGGCGCACATCACCGGCTGGTGCTGCTCGAGCTGCGTGCCGTGGAGGCGGTCGTGGGCCTTGAGTATGTTGGTGGCGGTCGATTCGCCCGGCGTGTTGTGGCACAGGTTGCAGGACATCTCCCACGAGACCGGCACCACCGCCTGCGTCTGCGCGATGACGGTTCCCGAACTGTTCTTCGCCGTGATCAGCGCCAGCGGGTAGGGGTTCTCCCGCCCGTCATCGTCCACGGGCGTGACGGGGATGCCCGTCGCCTCGAAGTCCTGACGGGCCGTCTTGTACGCCATCGTTCCGCTCATCCCGAAGCCGGCGACGCCCATGTCCGGCGGCACATTGGCGCCCAGCAGTTGCGGCGCGAAGGACCAGAAGTTGCACTTGTCGGCGGAGTGCGTGTTGGTGGGCAGTTCGAACGTCACCGTCGCGTCGCCGCCCTGCACGATTTCCGGCTCGATGCCGCGCCGGATGACCTGCGCGTGAAGGGTGTTGTACGGCGGCAAGATCATCATCTGCGAGAAGTCACTCTGCATGCAGTGCATTCCCAGGTCGTTGTACCCCACGACGATGTGCGTGCCCGTCAGTTCGGGGGCCCGCATGCCCAGCAGCACGCCCGCTCCCAGCGTGGCCGCCGCGACGACAGCCACGGCCAATGCGGCGATCCGACGTTTTCTTCCCTGTCCCATGATCGGCTCCAGTCCGGGTTTGATGGTCTTGAACGGCTGAGCGCACGAGAAGCTCAGGCGGCGCCGGACATCGCCGCGTCACTCAGTAGGAGTGCGCGGGCACGCGTTTAGTTCCGAAGCCCGCAGATAATTCGCGATTCCAGCGTAGTTGATACTCAGTCTCAAGAGTTGCCGCCGGGGCGCCACGGCCAAAAACAGCGTTTTTTTGAACATAAAACGGTGTATTGAGTAGATGTATATCCATATATACACACAGGCGGCTCTCGACCCGCGTGCGGAATCCCGCCGACGCACGATCCGGTTCCGTGATCGACCCGCGCAATCTCGCAGGCGGGGTGGCGTGAAGCCCGCTCGGTCCCTCCGGCACAACCAGACTCCCAACCGGCCCCGTTCTGCGCCGCAGTGTCCTCGGCGAGCGCGGGCCGCGGAGCGGGCTTTGCATGCTGAGCAGGCTTTGCATCAATAAGGCTTGCACCGCGTTCGGATTTCGGTAACATGGATGCATCCGCTCCGCGGGGGCGGTTGTTCAATGGCATCGCGAATCAGGAGTGCACCATGTCGACGAAGACTCGCTTGAATCGGTCAATCCGCGCCGGATGGCGTGCCCGCGCGTTGCTCGTCCCGTTCGGGGTGGTTTCATTCGCCGCTGCGTCGAGCGCGCAGGTATGCTGCACTTCGGTACCGGTCAGCGCGGAGTGCTTCGCAACGGGGCAGGATTGCGGCACCGTGGTGACTTTCGATGAATACAGCGCCGGGGTCCTTTCGCTGGCCATGCAGGCCGCGGGCACCCATTGCTCTGATGTTTCCATGGACTTCTACGTCGACGGCCTGTTCGCCTTCTCAACCGGCTTCCTGGCGCCGGGCGAGAGCAGCCCGCTCGTTGACGTCGGCCCGGTGAGCCCGGGAGTACACACAATTGAAATCCACGCCCTGGGCCGAGAGGGCGGTTGCAACGCAGGAATTCTCGCGGGTTGGGGCGGCACGGTCACCTTGTGCAGCGACGGTGACCTGAGCGCTGTCGCGTTTGGCGTGACCGAGAATGTCTGTCTGGGAGCGGCAACATCATTTGAGGCAGTCGGCAGCGGTCACGGGCCTTACCTGTATCAGTGGCTCAAAGACGGCGTCGCGGTGGAGGAGGAGCCGGGCCGTGTCAGCGGCGTTACCGATGCGACGCTGAACATCTACAGCATCACGGACTCGGACGCCGGCGACTACAGCTGTATCGTGGCCAACGGCTGCGATTCCGTTGTGGCTCCCGCCGGAACGCTGCGGGTACACGATTGTTCACCGTGCCCCGCGGACTTCAACCAGGATGGCGGCGTGGACGGCTCCGACGTCGACGCGTTCTTCGCCGCGTGGGAAGTGGGCGACTCTTCCGCGGACGTCAACTTCGACGGCGGCGTGGACGGGGCCGATGTGGCCACCTTCTTCGCGGCGTGGGAAGCGGGCGGTTGCGGATGAGCACCGGCCTGGTCGGCGAATGTTCGGAGGCTCGCCCCGTCGTACATAATAGTGGATAAACAGATGTATTAATCACCCGCTCAATCGTCTCCTGATGGGCTGAGTCGTCAGTTCATACAGGAACATTGACCATGCGCACTCGTTTGATCGGATTCCCGGTGTTGGTTCTCTGTCTTGCGGCCCTCTTGCTCTGCGGCCTCGCCCGGGCGGATGTCCTGTTCGTCCAGCCTCCCACCGGCGCGGGCACGACCGTCACGTCCGCATACTGGGACCCCGACGGCAGCAACTACGACGAGTTCATCTGGGACGCGTTCGAACTGCCCGTCGCCGGCACGATCAACGAGATCCGCTGGCGCGGCGGGTACGCGGGCGGCGCACGCAACATCGTCAGTTTCGAGGTCGCGATCTATGCCTCCATCCCCGCGGGCACGCAGCCGGACCTGGGATTCCTGTACCCCGGGCCCCTGGCCCACTTCACGGTGGACGGCAACGCCGGGGAAACGCCCGCGGGCACGTTCGGCGGCACCGCGATGTACGACTATCACTACACGCTCGCCCGTCCCTTCCTCGCCGCGGCGAACACGCGATACTGGTTGCAGATCATCGCGTGGCAGAGCAGTTGGCCCACCTGGGGGCTCTCCACCGCTACCGGCGGCAATGGCTCGCACTTCGCCCGCGTCCCCGCGGCGGTGGGCGACTACCGCTATGTATTCGGGACGGGCGATGTGGCGTTCACACTCGTCGGAACCACCTCTTCGTGCTCCGCGCCCACCATCACGCTCAACCCGGCGGCAATCGTTGGATGTGCCAACGCCACGACCGCCGTCTTCTCAGCCGCCGCGACCGGCACCGGCCCATTTTCCTACCGCTGGCGATTGAACGGCAACGCCGTGTTCGACGGACCTAACGGCGGCGGTCACGGTGGGGGAGCCACGATTTCCGGGGCGACCACCGCGACGCTCACGATCTCCAACGCCTCATACTGGGCCGATGTTGGCACCTACGACTGCGTCATCTCAAACGCCTGCGGCCCTTCGACAACATCGGGCGCGACGCTGACAGTCACGTTCGGCGGCCCGACGGTCACGTCTAGCCCGACCGCCGCGTCTTCGTGCGCAGGCGACACATTCACGCTTTTGACCGGCGCGGGCAACGGCCCGCTCTCTTACCAGTGGAAGAAAGACGGAGTCGCGCTGAGCGATGGTCCAACCGCGAACGGTTCGATCGTTTCCGGAGTCACCGCCCCGATGCTCAGCGTCGTCAACGCCCAGCCCGCTGACCAGGGCTCCTACGTGTGCGTGGTGCGTAACCCCTGCTCGGCCGTGACCAGCGCCGCGGCGATGGTCACCGTCAACACCTGCACGCCCTGCCCCGCGGATTTCAACCAGGACGGGGGCATCGACGGCGCTGACGTCGAGGCCTTCTTCCTTGTGTGGGAGGCCGGTGACGCGGCGGCGGATGTCAACATCGACGGCGGTGTCGACGGCGGCGACGTGGCCACGTTCTTCATCGCGTGGGAAGCGGGCGGTTGTTGATCGGTCGCAGTTGGCCCTGAACTGCCCGCGCCCGGTCGCGCGGTCGTAACGAGTGCGCCGGCGAGTGACGACTTGTGGAAAGAACCATGGGCCGCGACGAGTCGCACCGCGATGTCGCGGTTCACGCACGCCTCGTATTCATCGCGCCGAGTTCACATTTTATTTTGTCGCACCGCGTATCTGCCTCAACTCCGCCCGCTCATACTCAGGCCGGGCATGATCCCCGGTGTTGGCGGCGATCAAGTGAATGAACGGCGACCTCGTGCGTCGCCGGCAATGGTCGGGGCCGACCATCTCTTGGAGAATCGAAATGAGAATGAGTATCTCGCGTTTGCTCACACTGGCAACCGCCGCGGCGTGCCTCACGCTCGCGGCCGGCCAGTCCCTCGCCGGCGTCGTCATCATCGGCGGCCTGGGCAACTTCGACTGCCCGAACAACACGGGCGGCGATTGCAACGAGTTCGAGATCGAACTCGACGGCCCACAGCCCGAGGATGTCTATCACACGTACCGCAACCCCAACTACGGCTCGCCGACCATCACGGCCCTGCCCGGCAACACCGGCATCCGCCTCGTATATTCGCGCCCAACCCGCGCGACGCACTCCAACATCATCGAGCACTTCGGCGTCTCGCTCCAGAACCGCCACCCCATCACCGCGCAGCGTTTCCGGTGGATTCCTGGCACGGTCGTAAACCCCAACGACCCGCCGCCGCCGCCCCCGCCCCCTCCGCCGCCGCCCCCGCCGCCGCTGGCGTTCCCACAGATCACGGTGGAACTGGTTCACACCGGCGGGCGTGACGTGATCCGTGAGACGGTCCGAAACGTCGATCCCCTCGGCCGGCTGATCTGGGTGGAGCGGCGTGTGACCGTGGCTCAGCGTCAGGTCGCCCTCGAGGAACTCATGCCCAACGACCCGCTCATCACCGGCTCAACGCCGATGGACGTCGAAGAGCTCCTGTTCGGCGTGCCGCTGATCACCGAGGAACCCGCGCCCAACCCGGGCGACACCGAGAGCGAGGTCGTCTCGTACGCCGTCTTCGCGAACGTGCCGCGCCAGGTCGGCGGCGAATGGACCGATGCGCCCGGCCCGCTCATCGGGACAGTTCTGACAGCGCAGATTTCCCAGGGAACGAACTGCTCGGCCGCCTACCTGCCCGTCATCACGGCCCAGCCGCAGGACGTTGTGGCGCCGTACGACGGCCGCGCCGAGTTCTCGGTCGCCGCGACAGCTCACCCCAGCGGTGGGCGTCTCAACTACCAGTGGCAACACGAGGGCGTTGATCTCGAGGGCGAAGATCAGCCCGACATCAACATCGACCCGATCGTCCTGTCCAGCGCCGGTGCGTACGTCTGCATCGTCACCGATGACTGCGGGTTCGTCGCGTCCCACGCGGCGATGCTGAGCGTTGATGTACCGCTCGCGATCGACACCCAACCCGAGTCGGATTCGGTGGATGCGGGCGCCACCGTCAGGTTCACCGTGGTGGCGGACACCATGATCGCACCGCACTACGAGTGGACGCACAACGGCGTGCCGATCGTGCCCGAATACCCCCACTACGAGATCTCGATGGGGTCCGGCGGCATGTCCAGCACCCTCACGATCCGCAACGTGACCCCCGCCGACGCGGGCGATTACACGGCGGAGATCTTCAACGCTTACACCAGCGTGTACAGCGACCCCGCCTCTCTGACCGTCGCCGGATGCGCGTACCTCGCCTGCCCTGCCGACTTCAATCTGGACGGCGGCGTCGACGGGTCAGATGTCGCGGCCTTCTTCCAGCACTGGCAGGGCGCCTCGTGCGATGCCGACACCAACCAGGACGGCGGTATCGATGGTGGCGATGTGGCCACGTTCTTTACCGCGTGGGAAAACGGCGGCTGCTGACCGTCGTTGCTGTTGGGACCCGCAGGCTTCATGCATCATCGCGGCGCTCGTGCCGGCCACTCCGAGGCCGGCGCGAGCGCCGTTTTTCTGCGTATCGCTGCCTCCCGCGAACTGACCGACTGAGGCGCGCGCATTCTCGGGCGTTGCACGCCTGAACGTGAGGTTGATCCTGGAAGACGTTCGTGCCACCGCGCGTACCATCATGCGCCTGAGCCCGCCCCGCGTCGCGCGGCACTCAGCGGAGGCAAGAGATATGTTCGGCCACATCACCCGATCGGCCGTCGCGGCGATCATGCTCGCGGCCACCGCTCACGCTCAACTCTCGGTCTTCTCCGACCGCAGCGCCTTTCTCGCCGCGTCGCAAGCCCAGGCGGGTCCCGAGTGGCCGAACCTGGGCCAACTCCCCGGAGGAGTCAACGCGTCCTATTCGCTCGGCGGCATCACACTCTCGGTCTCCTCGCCCAGCAGCGGGCTGTGGATTGGCTCGGGCAACCACCCGCTCGTCGGCCCGGACTGGACCACGCTGGTCCCCGGCAACGACATCGCGATCGACGGTCCCGAAAATCTCAACGCGCAGTTCGACGGGCTTCTCAGCGCCGTGGGCTTTGACTTTGCCGAGCCCACCACGGTGACAGTCCGGTACAACCCCTGCTCGGTCGGTTGTCCGTGCGCCAACTCAACGTTTCGGGTCACACTCCGCCGCGCGGGCGTCGCTGTAGCTTCCTTTGACTACAACCGTCCGGACGACACCGCCGCGTTCGTTGGTGTCATCAGCCCCGTCGCCTTCGATCGTTTCGAAGTACGGGAGATGGGCGGCACGTGCGATGACGAGTACTTCGGCCGTTTCTACACGGCGACCTGTGTCACGCCGACGATCAGTCTCCAGCCTGTCTCGATCACATCCTGCCCCACCGAAACTGTCACTCTCGCGACCGAAGCGGCGGGCACCGGCCCGTTGACGTATCAGTGGCAGATCGAGGACGAGGCCGCACCCGGTGGGTGGAAGAACCTGGAACCCTCGGGCACCACATGCGGTGGGCTCCCTATTGGGTCCGCCACTTTCGATTCTCCGGGAACCGTGAACCTCACGATCAGCGAGGATCTCCGCCGCGCCCCGGCGCCGTGCAACCAACCGCGCCTTCGGTGCATCGCCACCGGCCCCTGCGGGCAGATGGTGACACAGCCCGCGACGCTCACGGTGTGCGCCTGTCTGGCGTGCCCCGCGGATTTCAATCTCGATGGCGGGATCGACGGGACCGACGTTTCCGACTTCTTCGCTTCCTGGGAGTCGGGCCACTGCGACGCTGATGCCAACGCCGACGGCGGCATCGACGGCAGCGACGTTTCATCGTTCTACGGAGCTTGGGAAGCGGGCGGGTGTTGATCAGTGTTAAACCGGAAGGAACCATCGTGATGAACCGTCTGAACTGCATGGCCGCGTGTATGCTCGCCCTCTGTGCCTCGGGCGCCGCCCTTGGCCAGAACCTCATCGTCAACGGCAACTTCGAATCCGGAAACACCGGCTTTGTCAGTGACTACGCGTATTCCTCGGGCGGTAACTGCTGCGAGGGGCAATACACCGTCCGAGCGGTTGGCAACACGTTCAACGGATCGTTTGTCAACCCGCCCCCGGTCAGCACGGGCAGCGTGCTCATGATGGTGGTCAACGGATCGCTCACCCCCAACCTGCGAGTCTGGTCGCAAACCGTCGCGGTGTGCCCGGGGCACTCTTACCGCCTGTCGTTCTGGGGATGCACGGCCGTCGCGGGTGGCCCAGCGATTCTTCGCCTCAAAGTGAACGGCGTGCAGGTAGGAAGCGCGATGACGCTCGCGGAGCAGACCCGCATCTGGAGTCAGTCGCAGTCCACGTGGGTGGCCGACGCTCCCAGCGCCGTCATCATCATCGACGACCTGAACACCTCGCGATTCCCCAACGACTTCTACCTCGATGACATTTCCATGACCGACCTGGGCCCGGGCTGCCCCGCGGACTTCAACCAGGACGGCGGCATCGATGGCGCCGATGTGGGCGACTTCTTCGCGGTGTGGGAATCCGGGAGCGCTTGTGCTGATGTGAACGCCGACGGCGGCGTCGATGGCGGCGATGTCTCTGATTTCTTCGCCGCGTGGGAAGCGGGTGGCTGTTGAATCGCACGCCGGACGGCTCCGCCCGATAAGCCGCAGCTCCACCGCCGCCAATCCGCGACCCTGACCAATCCCGCCAATCGTCTCGTCTGATCTTGCGGCCGCTATCAGATTCAGGTACACTGTCCCGATCGGTCGGGGGCCAGCTCACCCGGCCCGCTGTTTCGCCGCTTCTTGGCATCGCGCCGGTTTCACTGGCGCAATTCGTGTTCGTTGTGAGGTGATCCGCCCATGTTCTTCCATGCTCTCCGTCCTTCACGCGGGTGTTCGGTATCCATCACGCTCTTCGCCGCGGCGATCGCGGCGCCGGCCCGGGCGCAGAGCTGCCCGAGCCTGGGCGTTCCGGTCAACGGTGTGCCGGGATACCAGGAACGCATCTTCCATGTGCTCGGCAACGCCGCACGCATCTCGCCCGCCTCATACGCCACCACCGTGATCGGCAACAGCACGATCATGCAGACCTACCCGTCAGTCTCGCCCCTCACGTGGGACGCCGCGGCGGGCGCGTTCGCCCACAACTTCACCTCCAGCATCGCCACCGGCTGCCCCACATCGATCCCCACGCACAGCTCCTGTAGCGGCACACCCTGGGCCTCCCGCGCCGCCGCGGCGGGCCTCTGCGGTCTGTTCAACGAACTCGTTTCGGGATCCAGCACCAGCGACCCCCTTCCGGCCTTCAACCTGCTTCTGACCGAATCGTTCTCCCCCCCGTACCCCGCCGACCACACATCCGATGTTCATCGTCAGATCATGCTCAGCCCCATACCCACCACGCTGGGCTGCGGCTACGCCCTCGCCAGCACCGGATCGCTGCGCAACTTCTGGGTGATGGATTTCCAGGGCTCGTGCACGCTGCCGCCCGCGTGCGGTCCGCTGCACTCGGGCTCGCACCTTGTTCGGCCGACCACGCTTGACTTCCTCGCGAACTTCTACGACGCGTCCAATCAACCGCCACGTTCGGCGATGGTCTTTGTCGACGGCGTTGCACAGTTGATGACCCCGTATCTCGGCACCGCCGCGCGGGGCACGTACAAGGCCACGCAGCTCAAGACCAACGCCTGCCGCAGCTACTACTTCGAGTTCGTCAGCAGCAACGGGACGACCTATCGCTACCCCGGCACCGGGTTCCTGCGCACCTTCGGCGACAACTGCGCCGAGGACTACAAGGCCGCGAAGGTCGTCATCAACGAGATCGACTACGACCAGCCGGGGACCGACACCGCCGAGTTCATCGAGCTCAAGAACCTCTCCGGCGGCCAGCTCGATCTGACCCAGTACTCCATCGAGCTCTGGAACGGGGCCAACAACACGATCTACTCCACGATCAACCTGACCGGGGCCGTGCCCACCAACGGGTATTACGTCATCTCGACGACCGGGTCGAGCGTGCCGAACGTCAACCAGCGCGTCGCCGCGACGCAGGATTACATCCAGAACGGCGCTCCCGACGGCCTGCTCATCCGCTTCCTGCCCTCGGGAGAAGTCATTGACTCGTTCTGCTACGAAGGCGCGATGGCCGGGTTGGTCGAGGGCACGCCTCTTCCCGTCATACCCGCCGACGACAACGTCACCGCCAACCTCGGTTACTCGCGCTTCCCCGACGGCGTGGACACCAACATCACCGCGAACGACTGGCAACTCCGGACGATCACGCCCGGCACCTCCAACAGCGCGCCCGTCATCCTGAGCCAGCCCGGCTCGGTCACTGTCTGCCTGGGCGCCACGGCGACGTTCTCCATCGGCGCCACGGGCGCGGGCCCGTTCGCGTACCGCTGGCAGTGGCAACCCGCGCCCGCCGCGGGATGGTCTGACCTGCGCGAGGGCGTCAACTTGTACAGCGGCCAGCCCGCGCTCGACGTCACCGGTTCCACCGCGACCCCGATGCAGGCCCGCGTGCTCTGGGGCATCGGCGGGAACATCAACATCCGCTGCATCGTCTCCAACGCGTCCAGCGTCACCACGAGCAGCGAGGCCACCCTCACCGTCTGCGCCTGCCTCGACTGCCCCGCCGATTTCAACCAGGACGGCGGAATCGACGGCACCGATGTCAGCGCGTTCTTCGACCGCTGGGAGGTCGGACAATGCGACGCCGACGTGAACCAGGACGGCGGTGTTGACGGGGGCGATGTCGATGTGTTCTTTGCCGCTTGGGAGAATGGCGGTTGTTGAGGCGGTGAGCGTGAGCGGCACACTCAGATTGCGACGGCGACACGTTGTAGTCTTATCAGACTATCGAGCGGTTGGGTGTGAATCGTGTCAATCCCTATCGTTCATTCTTGCTGGCACACGACGGAGCGGAACATTCGTTCCTCCGTGCAACACTCATGTCGAGGGAATCACTCATGGCGCGTCTCGTTCGCATGTTCTGTCCCCTGTTCGCGGCACTCGCCTGCGGCGCGGCCGATGGCAGCCCGAAGTATTGCTACGTCAACGGCCATTACTACGAAGTGGTGCTTTCCGGCGGCATCGTGTGGGATGCCGCTCGGGCACAGGCCGAGGCGCGCTCATTCGGCGGCGTCACCGGCCATTTGGCAACAATCACATCGGCGAAAGAGATGGAAGCGGTCCTTGCAACCCTTCGCGGCGTGGATCTGTCGGGGCTCTGGCTCGGCGGCGTGCAGGCCGCCAACGCGCCCGAGCCCGGCGGCGGATGGAGCTGGATCACCGGCGAGCCCTGGGCCTTCACGAACTGGTTCGGCAGTGAGCCCAACGATGCCCGCGGGTACTTTCAAGGCTTAAACGAAGACCGCCTCATCACATGGAGCGGCGATGGACGTTGGAACGACGCCGCGGGAGCGCTGAATACCGGGAGTGTCCGGGGCTTGCTCGTTGAGTTCGATGTGCCCTTGGCGCCGATCGTGAACCCCGCGAACGGTCACGGATATCTGCGGGTCGATGCGGACGCGGGTATCAACTGGTTCGATGCCGACGCCGCGGCCCGATCGATGACCTTCGGCTTGGTGAGCGGCACATTGGCCTCCATCACGTCCGCGGATGAACAAGCTTTCATTGTCGATCATCTGGGGGCGCGGCGAGGCCTGTGGCTCGGAGGTGTTCAGGCGCCGGGCGCCCCCGAGCCGGCGGGTGGCTGGATTTGGGCGGACAGCGAACCCTGGTCTTGGACCAACTGGTACCCCGCGGAGCCCAATGACGATCGTCAGTTCTTCCAGGGCATCAACGAAGACCGCCTGGTGTTCTGGGATTCCGCGGGTCATTGGGATGACCTGGCCGCGGCGAACGGCCGCCCGGCGGACGCCAACGGGTACATCGTGGAGTTCGCGACGTACTGCCCCGCCGACTTCAATCTCGACGGCGGCATCGACGGCTCCGATGTGGATGTCTTCTTTGCGTCCTGGGAAGCGGGCGACCCCGCGGCCGATGTCAATCAGGACGGCGGCGTGGACGGCGCTGATGTTGACGTCTTCTTCGCGGCGTGGGAGGCCGGAGGGTGTTGACTTCGCACCCGGATGCTCCAGCCTCGCCAATGTCCTGGAGCCTCTGGCTGCCCTTGCGGGCTCGATGTTCTCGCCTGATCAGTCCGAGCATATTCAAATGAGGAGAGAGAGATGTCGCCGCTGAACGGAAACATGTCAGCCACCAGAACGCCGCATCATCGCGGGCCGGGTCCGACGCGCACGCGAGCCGTCTGGCTCGTCCGCGGTGCCATCGCCTGCGCGGTTCTGAGTTCCTCCGCAGTCGCGCAGGTCGCGTTCTTTAGCCGCAACACCGACACCATCCGCCTGCCGGGCGCGACGGTTTTGGGAACGACCGCTACGTACGAAACTCGGATCCTCCTGCTCCCCAGCTCGCCGGCAGGCGCTCGCGTATGGAACGAGCATCTCGCCGCGGGCGAGGACAAGACGCTCATCGTCGCGCCGACATCCCTGTACGGGTACGCCTGGCCGGTCGCTTCCCCGAACCCCCTGGTCATCAACCGGACGGTCACGACCTGTGCCTGGCATCACATCGCCTACGTCAAGGACACAAACCAGGAACGCATGTACCTGGACGGTGTGCTCGTGGGCTCCCGGAGCAGTTCCGGCTCGGTGAGCAACGCCACCGGCGGCGCGGCGGTCGCCGCGGTGGGCGCCATCCGCCGCACCGAGGGCATCTTCAGCGGCGGTTTCATCGGCTTCATCGACACGCTGCGAATCTCGAACGTCGCTCGTTACTCAGCCAACTTCAGCCCTCCCCAGGGCGACCTTGCCACCGACGCGAACACGCTCCTGCTCCTCAACTTCAGTGAACCGCGCGGCGCGACCACCGTCACGGATCTGAGCGGCCATGGTGAGCACGGGTCGCTCACGCAGTGGTTCAGCGGCGCGACGCTGCCCGAACTCTGCCCTTCGCCGTATGTGTGCTCCCAGCCCGCCTCCACCTCGACGTGCCGCGCCGGGTCTCCCACCTTTGTTGTGAGCGCCGTGGGGGCCGGGCCGTTCAATCACCGCTGGCAGGTGGAGGACACCGCGGCGGTGGGGGGCTGGGCCGATGTCAACGAGGGTGTCAACGCCATATCGGGCGGACGCACATTCAGTGCGGTCGGATCTCAACTCGCCCAACTCCAACTCGGGCCCGCGATGGGCGACGAGGCGATCGGGCTCGGCCACTTCACACGCTTCCGCTGCATCGTCACGAGCTCCTGCGGCGGCACCACCAGCAACCCCGCCACCCTCACCATCTGCGCCTGCCTCGACTGCCCCGCCGACTTCAACGAGGACGGCGGCATCGACGGCACCGATGCACAGGCCTTCTTCGCCGCGTGGTCCGGCGGCAACTGCGACGCGGATGTCAACCAGGACGGAGGCGTCGATGGCGCGGACGTTGGGGTCTTCTTCGCAGCTTGGGAGGCGGGCGGCTGTTGAGGATCTGATCTGCGCGTTCAAACAGATTCATCGCCCCGCCGTGCCGCCGCCGCACTCGGGGCATCGATCTACCCCTTTGCAGTCGTATCCGCAACGTGGGCAGTCGTAGCGACCCGGCACGCGTCGCCGCATCACAACGATTCCCCACGCAAGCAGCGCGCATCCGACGGCGCCGGTGCATGCGAGCCCCCACGGCGCCACGCTCCGCGCCGTCCAGACCCGCTCGGCGGTCCCGACATACAAGGACACCCACGCCCACACCAGCACGCTCCCCAGCGCCGCGCCGCACGCGCCCGCCAATCCCCGCCGGCCATGCCGCGACGCCGTGACCACCGCCGTCAGCAGCCCCACGCCAGAAACAACCACGCAAAGCAGAATTATCACAACGCCCATGCAGCAGGAGAATAGCGAGCTCGCTATTCCGGCGCCCCCAACTCGCGTTCCGCCGCCCTCGCATCCGCGAGCGATTCCTCCAAACGTCGCCGTCGAATGCCATCACGCGGCGATACATCCGCCCTCTGTTCCTTCATCTCAACCAGCGCTGCCTCAAGTCTCGAACGCGAGTCCGCCGCCCACCGAGCCCGCTGCTCACGCGGGAGCAGGTCCGACCTCGCCGCCCGCAGCCGCGGCAGGGAACGCCAGATCTCCGAGTCGAACCGGTCGTCACGCTTGAGCGTGTCGGTCGGATCGCCCCTCGACCGCTCTTCGACCAGTCCCGCGGCGAGGTCCATGAGGGCAATCGCTTCGGTGTGTCGCCCTTCGTCGCTCAGAAGGTCCGCCAGGTCGACTCGGCAACGAGCAAGGTGGCGAACGCTCGAGTAGTCGTTGGGGTCCGCCGCGAGGAGCCCCTCGAAATCCTCGGCGGCCCGTGACAGCGAAGATCTCGCCTCGGCCGGCCGGGATTTGCACAGCAGAGATCCGTAGCTCCTCAGCACGATTGCCCTCGACTGCACGAACAGTTTCTCACCGGGGTACTGCTCGATCAGGTTGTCGTACAGATCGAACGAACTCTGGAACTCCCGCACCTGCTGATCGGTTTCGGAGATGGCGGCCGCCAGGTGTCCCGCCAAGAACGCCACGCGTTCGGCCGCTTGCTTGCCTTCCGGAGTGTCTACGCGTGAGCCGCGCAGTTGGAACGCCTTGCGGTAGCACTCGGTCGCGGCTTGCAGGCACTTGGAGTAGTCCGCGGGCCCTGCGGCACCGGCCTTCGCCGTGTGAACAGCACCCAGCACCATCCACGCCCGCGAATCGTTCGGTCTCGCCCCCGCGGCTCGCGTTCCCAGAGACTCCGCGGCCTCCAGAGTCTCCGCGGCGCGATCAAACTGATCAACGTGCGAGCCGCCCGGCACCCCCAGCACCATGGCTAGTCGCGTGTACCCCTCCGCCAGATACATGAGCAACTCCGGATCCGCCGTGCCCGCCGCCAGGGGCTCCAACGCGGCCATCGCGCGTTCAGCGAGCATCGCCCGCAGCGGCGCCGAGCCCTGCAACTTCGACACCGCCGCGCTGAAATCAAACAGCAGCGTCTTCGCCAGTGACCGAGCCTCATTCAATCGTCTCTCCGCCTCACGCTCCGCGTCGATCGCGCGCTGGTATTGAACCGCCGCCACGCTGAGCCCCGCGGCCAGCGCAACCGCCGCCGCCGCGAGCGTGGCGCTCAGCACCCGATGTCGCCGCACGAACCTCCGCGCACGTTCCCCGATGCCCGGCCGCCGCACCAGCACCGCTTCGCCCCGACGGAATCGGGCGAGATCCTGCGCCAACGCCGCGACCGATTGATAGCGTGCCGCGGGCTCCTTGCGGATGGCCGCCGACACGATCGCCTCCAGATCCCCCCGGCACGCAGTGTTCACACTCCCCAGCGCGGGCGGATCGTTGTCCAGGACCGCCCGGATCGCCGCGTCGATCGGCGTATCCGTGAACGAAAACGCCGGCCGCCCAGCGAACACCTCGTACAGCACCAACCCCAGCGAGTACAGGTCGCTCAGAGTGGAGATGCTGTCCGCGCCGCCCCGCAACTGCTCGGGGCTCATGTACGCCAGCGTCCCCGGACGCGGAGATCCATCCGTCCGCGACAGGTTCGACCGCTGCGCCGGATCCAGCAGACTGCCGATGCCGAAATCCAGCACACGCACGCAGCCGGATCCGTCCACGAGAATGTTCGCGGGCTTGAGATCGCGGTGGATCACCCCTCGCGAATGCGCGTACTCCACCGCCTCGCACAACTGAAGGCACAACGCCGCGCGGTCTCCCACATCCGCCATCGCCGCCGCGGCTTGCGTGAGCGGCACGCCGTCCACGAACTCCATCGCGATGTACCCGGTGGCCCGGTCATCCCTGTCGCACTCGGCCCATTCGTAGAGTCGCGCGATGCCAGGGTGCTCCAATCGTGCCATCAGCGCCGCCTCGAACTCGAACCTCTTCGAGCGAGCGGCGGACGTGGTGGAAGCGACAACCTTGATCGCCACGCGCCGTCCCAGCCCCTCGTCGCGTGCTTCATACACCTCGCCCATCCCGCCCGCCGCGACGAACCGCTCGATGCGGTATCTTCCGACCCGCTCGCCGATCGCGAAGCGCGTGCCGCGTCGTTCTGTCGGAACACCCTCCAAGGGAGTGTGAAGCGTTGCCGAAAGCCGCGGCGGAGCGAGCGGGGGCAGAACCAGTCCATCCCCCATCCGCTCCGCCTGTTCGCACGCCTCCAACAGCCGCCGAACGCGGTCACGCAAATCGGTGGACCCGGCGCACGCCGAATCCAGCCATGAGTCGCGGGCCGCGGGATCGATGTCTATCGCCGCTTCCGCCATCGCGAGCGCGGCACGCTCGCGGTCGACTTCCGCGGCACGTTCCCACGCCGTCCGAGTGAACTCAGGCTTTGAACCGGATTCCGGCGTCATTGCGTACCAACCACTCCCTCACCTTCCTGAAGCCCGTGACCGACATTGACACGGTATCAGTCCAGGCGCCGGCACATCCCCGCGCGGGCTCGCGTTCAAACCCCCCGCTCACCTTCCATACGCAGCAGCAGCCACCCTCGCGCCACCTTCCATTTCCGTTGCAGCGTGCGCAGCGGCATCCCGCACGCCAGCGACGCCTGTTCTTCTGTTAACCCCGCGAAGAATCGCAGCCGGACAATCTCCGCGAGCACCGGGTCGGTCCGCTCCAGGCTGTTGACCGCTTCCGAGAGCGCCGCCAGGTTCTCCCAGGTGAGCGAAGCCGCTCCATCCTCGGTCGCCGCCGCCAAGGTCGGCGCGTGCCGCCTCCGCACGTCTTCGCGCCTGGACAGGTCCACCAGAATCTGTTGCATCGCCCGAGCCGCGGCCCCAAAGAAGTGAGCCCGGTTCTCCCACTCCACCGGCCCCTTCCCGAACAGCTTGACATACGCCTCATGGACCAACTCGGTCGCCGGAACCCCCCCGGCCCGCCCGTGCCCGGCCCACCCCTGCGCGATCTGCCGAAGAACGTCGTACACGCGAGGAATCAACGCCTCCCGCTCGGAATCCGCGGTCTGACCGAGCGCGTTCACCAGGCTTGTGATGCTGCCGGGAGTCGGGCTGGGGTCGGGGGTATACATCTGGAACGCAATTTCGCTGGGACGTGGCGGGGTGGGGACGGGGTGAACGTATGCAAGGAGCGTGGAAGCGGGAATGAGGGCTGATTCGGGCGCCGGGTTGCAGCCGACCGAACCACCGCGCCGAGGCAGAGACGGGGCAATTCCTCCAGGAGTACCAAACATGAGGTCGAAGGCAATGAGCGACAAGAAGATTAATGGACGGGGTGGCTCAACACCGTGGGTGTTAGTCGGCGCGATGGTCGCGTCGGGGGCCGCGTTCGCGCAGCCTGCATCGTTCGTTGCTCTCGGCGATCTGGCTGGAGGTGCCTTTTACAGCGAAGCGAGCAATCTCAGCGCAGACGGCCGAACGGTGGTCGGACTCGGGTCCGATAGTGTGGGATTGCAACCGGTCGTATGGCGCGATGGTGTAGCAGTCGTTCTCGACAAGCCCTCCGGGTACTCGCAGGGAAGCGCATCGGCTGTGAGCGGGGACGGTGTGGTCATCGTCGGCACTGTCGGTGTCCACCCAAACGTTCGTGGAGTAATCTGGCGACCCGACGGCCTGCGGGTCGTGCCCCCCACGGCAACTTACAGCGCTGGGTCCGCGTTGACCGATGTGAGTTTCGATGGAAACATCGCCGTCGGTTGGTGCACCGGCGGGGCTGGATATCAGGCCATCCGTCATTTCAATGGCGTGAGCACACCACTCGCCAACTCGGGCGATACTGCCGTTACAGGTGTTTCGGCGGACGGCCTGGTCGCCGTGGGCCGAAGGATCTCGCCCGGCTATTCCCTTTACGAAGCTTGTCGATGGATCGAAAACGGCCCGGCCATCGGAATGGGAGATCTGCCCGGCGGATTGTCGCTCAGTGATGGCTACGACGCAAACGCGGACGGGTCTGTTGTTGTTGGAGTTGTGAACACCGAAGCGTCGCAGACCACGAGCGAGGAAGCCGGTCGCTGGCAGAACGGCGTCTGGATGTCTTTGGGCGATCTTCCCGGCGGCGCGTACAACAGCCTCGCCAGCGGGGTGACCGATGACGGCACGATCGTTGTCGGCCGCGGCACTACGGCGGCGGGCCAAGAGGCGTTCGTCTGGGATTCGACCAACGGCATGCGGTCGCTCAGGTCGGTTCTCTCAGGACAGTTCGGGGTGGACCTCTCGGGCTGGCGCCTGACTCTGGCAAGAAGACTCAGCGGCGACGGCACCCACGTGGTAGGTCGCGGCATCAACCCGGCCGGGAACACCGAAGCGTTCGTCGCGTATGTGCCCTGCTTCGTGCCGCCCCGCATGTTGAGTGAGCCATCGTCGACTTCGGTGTGCGTCGCGGGAGAAGTCGGCATCACGGCCCGGGCCGGAGGCGGCGGAACAGGTCATCTGTTGTTTCGGTGGCGCGTCAACGGCGTACCCATCACTGACGGCGAGACTACGCACGGGTCCATCATCAGCGGCGCGACCACCGCCACGCTCACCATCGCGAACGCCGCTCCGCAGGACGCCGGGATGTACGACTGCATGATCACTAACCCGTGCGGTCAGATCACGAGCGACGCTGCGACGCTGGCGGTGTGCGCCTGCCTCGCCTGCCCCGCGGACTTCAACCAGGACGGCGGGATCGACGGGACCGATGTGGATGGCTTCTTCGGCGCGTGGGAGCAGGGCCACTGCGACGCCGACGTCAATGGCGACGGCGGCGTGGACGGAGCGGACGTGGACTCGTTCTATGCGGCGTGGGAGGCGGGCGGGTGCGGGTGAGCCGCGAACGGGTGTCTTCTGGGACGATACTTACCGGTGTGAAAGGAAGGCGATGATTGTATTGAAGATGTGTGACTCCTTCGACCGCGCTCGGATGAGTCCAGGCAGTTCTGGTGGCCGCGGCGCGAGTAGCCCGATCACGCTCGTCGCGAGCCTAGCCCTGTCGCATGTCGCCATGGCGCAGGTTGAGTTCGGCTACGACCCGACACTCGGGACTCTGCCGGAAGCACAGTGCTGGACGGCTGTGGCAGAGCCCGGGAACCCCGCGCCACGCGTCATCGGGGGTGCGCTCGTTCAAGGACCGACTGCGGCGGGCCCGGATCAGTACTGGATCCGCGGCGACGCGTCGATTTCATTCGACTCCGGGTTCACGCTCGAGACGCGCATTCGAGTCGTGTCCTCGGATTATCTTCCGGACGTCGGCGGCCTCGGCCGTCAGCGTGCGGGATACGGATTCCAGGTCATCGATTCATCGGGCAGAGTCTTTGGCGTGTGGCTCGGCTCCGACGCGATCCTGCTCCAGAACAACAACATGACCGATCAGGAGCCCGCCGTGCCGACGGTGCACATGGCGATCGCGGGGCCGGTGCGCACGATCCGCCTCGAGGCTCGCAACGGCACGGGCCGCGTGCTTGTCGATGGAACCGAGGTGTTGACCGCTCCGGCCAGCGCGGTCCTCTACCCCAGCCTTGCGAACCGCGTCATATTCGGCGACAGTGCGAGCACGTGCTCGAGTGCGGTGGAGTTGTTCGGTCTCCACCTTTCGGCGAACGCGAGCACACTGATCGGCGCGAGCGGGCCGCAGGATTCCCTCTCGTGCCTCGGCACCGACGCGATGTTTCAGGTCTCCACCGTGGGATCGGGCCCGTTCACGTTCCAATGGAGGCAGCACGGCATCGCACTCACCGATGGGCCTACCGGCACCGGCTCGGTGATTGTGGGCGCAAACACACCCACGCTCATGATCTCCAACGTCTCCGACGCGGATGAAGCTGAATACGACTGTAAAGTCTCAAACTCCTGCGGCCGGGCAACGAGTCGCGCTGCCACGCTCACCGTGTGCGCCTGCCTCGCCTGCCCCGCAGACTTCAACCAGGACGGTGGTATCGACGGCGCCGATGTCTCCTTCTTCTTTGATCGCTGGGAAGTCGGCAACTGCGACGCCGACGTCAACGCCGACGGCGGCACCGATGGTGCAGATGTTGATGCCTTCTTCGCCGCATGGGAGGCGGGAGGGTGCGGGTGAGGAACGGGCGGCCACCGAGTCGCACGGCTTGCGCAGTCCTTTCCGCGTTCGGGAAGGCACACCCTCCACCATAGACTCGCACCGTGAACCGTCGCACGCCCATCGGCCCGTCGGTTTCGCAAGCTACCGATCTTGAACGCCGGACAAAGGCGAGGAATGACGCAAGCAACAGTCATCTCGGCGGGCGTGTCGCGAGATGAAAACGGAGCATAGACGCAAGTTGTTCGACGGGATTACTGCTCCGCGCGGGGCGTACAGGGCTTGTGGAGCACGCCACGGGGGTGGGGCGCCCGCACCGAGTTCGGAAGCCGACCCGGATCGTGATAGCTTTCCGAACAGTCCACTCCCTGATCGGGTCCATTACAGGAGAATCGGCCATGGATATTCGGGCATTCGCATCTATTGGGGCGGCATTCCTCGGCCTCTGGGCCGGCACGGCGCTGGCGCAATCTAGCACGAACACCGTGACCTATCAGGGCGTTCTGGCCCAGAACGGCTTGCCAGTGCCGAACGGAACGCACACGCTGGTCTTCACGATCTATGACGCGGCGGCGGGCGGGACTGTGGTCGAGTCCATAAGCGTCCCGGGCGTCGAGACGGTTGAAGGGCGGTTCTCCGCGCCCGTGCCCGTGACGCCCGGTTCGTTCAACGCGTCCGATCGGTGGTGGACGGTCACGTACGCGGGGACCGAGATGCTGCCGAGGCAGAAGGTGACGGCGACCCCGTACGCGATGGTCGCCACGCAACTGCGGTACGGGGACTCCCCCGGTTCGCAGATCATCCCCGTGACGGGCAACCTGGTCTCCAGTGGCGGTCTGGCCCTGAACCGCGAGCGGTCGACTCTTGCGCTGCTCGACGCGTTTCAGAGCAGTTCGAGCACGGGCGCCGCCGTGGCGCGATTCATACATGGAAACAGCGGCTCGGACCCGACCGTATGGATCAACTACCGGCACTCGTCCACCCCCTCGACGTTCGACATGCTCCGTTGTGACAGCGGAGCCAGCACCGAGTTTGTTGTCCAGCACGTGAATGGCGAGGCGCCGATCCGGGTGGCCATCGGGCTCCCAGCGCCTCAGCTCTCAAGGTTTCACGTGCATCAGCCCTTCAGCCCCAACTTCTCGAGCGCGCGATTTGGTGCGACCACGGTGGGCAATGCCCCGGCGACCGTGTGGCTCAACTTCATGAACAGCGACGGAACGCTGGATCTCATCCGTGCCAACGTCGCCGGCCCTGATGAGGCGCTGCGCGTCCGCGCCGATGGCCGCACCGAAGTCCTCGACCTGTCCTGCCGCATGCTCACGATACGCGGCGCCGACCTTGCGGAGAAGTTCGACGTCGCCGCCCCGGTGGCCGCGCCGGGCTCGCGGGCAACCCCGACGGCGCCCGGGATGGTCGTGTCGATCGATCCCACAAACCCCGGCAAGCTCATGGTCGCGACAACGGCCTACGACCGAAAGGTCGCCGGAGTGATCAGCGGGGCCAACGGGCTTGATGCAGGCGTCATTCTCGGCAAAGGTAACCACAACCCGTCAATCGACGGCGAGCATCCCGTGGCGATGACCGGGCGAGTGTGGGTCTTCGCAGATCCGTCTGCGGGCGTGATCGAGCCGGGTGACCGGCTCACGACGTCGGGCGTCCGGCCCGGCCACGCGATGAAGGTCACGAACGAAGCGAGAGCCCCCGGCGCGGTCATCGGAAAGGCCATGACGGGCTTGGACCCGGAGTCGGGGATGGTGCTCGTTCTCGTCAATTTGCAGTAAGAGGGCCGCGGACCGCCGTGCCAGGCCGCGGCCGCCGATGCCGACGGGCCCGCGCCAGCACGGTCGGTCGTCCGAACCAGGAGGAACATCACCGTGAGATTCAACCGCATTTTCTTTATTTGTGCGACACTCATTCTCGCGCTCAGGACGATGCCCGCGACCGCCGAGCAGCCTGCCGGCAGCGGCGTCGCCGCGGCCGCGGAACCTGCTCCGCCCTCGCCACCGCCCGAGACCGAACCCTGGAAGTGTGAGATCGATCCCGGCTCATTCCAAACGCGCGGCGCGTGGGCGACGAACCTGTGGCCGGGCGGCGTGGTCCCGTTCGAGTTTCACGCAAACGTGTCCGCGGCCAATCAACAGGTGGCAATCAACGCCATGAACGAATGGGCCGGCGCGGCGACCATCAATTTCCGACCGGCCTTTCCGGCCGATCCGGCCCGAGTGCGATTCGAGTCCGGCACCGACTGCCCTCCCGGCACCGTTTGCGGCAGTAGCCCGGTCGGCTTCGCCAATGGCATCCGCACGATCCGAATAGGTCGGTGTCCATCGTCGGGTGCATGCGACGGAACGCTGACATGGAGTTACGCCATCACGCTGCACGAGATCGGCCACGCGCTGGGTCTCTGGCACGAACACCAACGCCCGGACCGCGCCAACTACGTCGCCGTGCTGCAACAGAACTATGGCGGAACGCAGTTCGAACAGGACTTTGGAATCCCCAGCGGCGCTCGCGGGTTCAGCGGTTTCGACTTCGACTCAATTATGGCGTACCGGGCCTGCACGTTCAGCCGTTGCGGATCCTGTTCGTGCGCCGATCCCAACTGCGTCATGATCCAAGTGCTGCAGCCCAACCAGGCACGCCAGTGCTCGATGGGCTCGGCAAGCCAGTTGAGTTCACAGAATCGGCGGCTCATCGCCGCGATGTACCCGCCTCCGGGCACAGTTTTCGTGAGCACTTCTCAGCCCGGCAATCCCGCCACGGGTACGTTCGTCTCGCCCTTCCCGACAATTGGCTCCGGTGTATCCGCCGCGCCAAACGGTGGGGTTCTGTGGGTGGACTCTGGAACGTACGCGGGGGCGGGTATTTACACGCGCCCGATGACCTTTCGCTCGCTTGACGGACCGGTCATCATCCGCAACTGAAGCGGAATACCGGATCGTCGCGCTCCTGCCGCCATGAGGTGCCACTCAATCTCCGACCGCCGAGAGCATCATGTGCCGACTCTATCGGGTCACTTCCGGGATGATGGTCGCCCGCGGGGAATACTCGCAGAGCGCGGCAAAGACCTCGCCAACTCTGCAATTGTCGTCCGTTGGAACGAACGCGAAGTCACCGGTCGCAGGGAAACCGCTCCCGATACCAACATCCTTGCATCCCGAACGACTCCGCCGCCCCGATCTTCTGCACCTGCCTCGAATGCCCCACCAGCCTCAAGCATGATGGGGCTTCCAATGGTGCGGATGTCGATGTCGTCTTCGAAGTCCGGAAGGCGGGGGGAGGTTGATGAAATCGTCTGGCGCACGACCATATCTCGTACATCCTCCGGTTGGAGACCCTGAATCAAGTCGTGCAATGAAATGAACATCTGGTGCGCCGCGGCTGCGGGCCGTTCACGACCGGCCGAGCCGAATACCGCTTTCGCGCACATCTCATCACCGTCGGAGGCCACATGAAGCAATGGAAAGTGCAGGGCACTCGCCCGGACGGAACTCCGCTCACCCGGATCATCGAGGCGGCGACGCCGGATCAGGCTCAGACCATCGCAGCCGAATCAGGGCTCCAATCCCAGACCGTCTGCGAGGCTCCCGCCTCAAGAGTCTGGTTCGTCATGGGTCTGATCTGCCTGGGTTTCGCCTTGATGGCGAGGTGGGCCACCGCGGCCTTCTCCCGCGGCGAGCACCAATCGGCGATGTTGGTCAGTGTAGTGGTCGGTTGCGCTGCCTCGGTGGCCGCGATCTACCTCGCGCACAAATCATCGAGCGGTCGCTCCACCTTTGGCGCGGTCGCTGTGTGGTTGGTCGTGCTGCTCGGCGGCCTGAACTGCTCGTTCGCCTGCCTGGAACTGTTGATGCGGTTCGGCAGCTAGGCGGCGTTTCCGAGCGTCGGGCGGCGATGGTCGCTTGTCGTCGCCCACCTCGACCCGCGCGCGAGGCCTGACTGTCCAGCTCGCTTCCGAGTCCTCCTCCTCGCCGCCGATGCTTGGCAAGCACCAGACTCAAACGTCCGCAAACCGCACGGAGATATTCCTTCAACTCGCACGAACCGCGTGCGAACGCGGCGTGGTTCCGCCGCGATCCACCTAACTGAGACTCAGTGTCATTTCGCCTGAATTCAGGTCACGCACGCGATTCTCGGGAGATCGTGTATTAAGATTGTTGACCTTCGACTCCTTAATGAGTCCCAGTGATTCAGGAGAACTTCACATGCTCTGCCGCACGTTCGCTCGGATTGCCGCACATCTGCTGGTGTTGGTAGTTTCGTTGTTCCCCATGCTCGCTGGGAGTGCTCAGGCTGATGTGAGCATTTATTCCCAACCCCCCAATGCCGCGGGCGGGCAGTACAAGTCTTCGTGGTACGCCCCCGACGGACTCAATAATGATGAGTACGTGTGGGACTCCTTCACGCTCTCCGCGAACACCGCCATCACCCAGATCCAGTGGCGGGGCGCCTACACGAACTACCTCTCCGGCGCCGGCACCTCGCCCGTCTACAACTTCACCGTCGCGATCTATTCTTCGATCGCCGGGGGCTCTCAGCCCGACGTGGTCAATGGCCGTCTCGTCCGCTACCAGGTCGGCAACAACGCGGGCGAAACACCCGCGGGCATCGCCGGTGGCTACAACATGTACGACTACCACTTTGTCCTTCCCGCGGCGTTCCAGGCCGCGGCGAACACCAAGTACTGGGTCCAGATCTACGCATGGCAGGGCCTCACGCCCAACTACTACTGGCCTCCGGATTGGAGCATCGCCCGCGGCACCGGCGGTAACGGATCGCACTTCCGCAGGGTCGGCGGCACCGGAGGCAGCTTTGCGTCCATCTCCGGCGACTGCGTCTTCACGCTGATGGCCTCCAGTCTGCCCACGTTCAACATCGCGGCGGATGTCGCTCCCGTCGGCGCCGGCTCCATCACCGGCACGGGTGCGTACCCCAGCGGCACCAACGCAAGCCTCTCCGCTACCGCCAACCATGGGTACGGCTTCATCAACTGGACGGAGAACGGCACGCAGGTCAGCACCAACGCGCAGTACAACTTCACAGTCACGCGCGACCGCACACTGGTAGCCAACTTCACGCCCGCGTATTCCGTGATCACCGCGGCGTCCCCGACCTACGGCGGAACGACGAGCGGCGACGGCATCTTCAACGAAGGATCCACTGTCACCGTGACGGCGACGCCCAACCAGGGCTTCGTGTTCTCTGAATGGAGCTACTTCGGCACCCAGATGAGCACCTCCGCCACCTACTCGTTCCCCGCCTCTCAGGACACCACCCTTACCGCCGTCTTCGTGCCCGCGCCCAACTCAACGACCTTCGACTTTGACGACGCCCCGGTGCACACCTCGCTCCCGATTTCCTTGATCTCCGATGTGCTGGGAGCGTCGTTCTCCGCGACCGGGTCGGGCTTCTCGATCCAGCCCGTGGGCTCGGTGGGCCTGGCGCCCGCGGGGATGTCCGGGCTGTACATCTTCCCCAACAGCGTCTTCCCGGCCGACTTGATCGTTGATTTCTCTCTCCCGATCGTGGACTTCTCGATCATGTACTCGCCCCAGGAACTCGGCTGCGACGACTCGGCCACGATGCGCGTCACCGCGTTCATGGACGGCGCGCAGGTGGGCACCAACACCGCGACCGTGCCCGTCCCCGGCACCTACCCCACCGGCACCCTCCGCATCACCGTTCCCTCCGGCTTCAACCGCGCGGTGGTTCACTACGACTCCCGCCCGCCGCGATGCCAGGACTACGGCGTGATCTTCCTCGCCGACAATCTCACCGTCACCATGAAGTGTGACCCCGCGACCGTCACGCAGGACCCCATCGACGCGGCGGTCTGCCCGAACGACATCGCCAGCTTCTACGTCATCGCCGGCGGCGGCCCGGCGCTCAACGCCTTCTCCTATCAATGGCAGTTCAACTCCGGCACAGGTTGGACCCCGCTCACCGATGATGTCGTCCCCGGCGTCGGAACGGTGTGGGGATCGGGCTCGGCATTCCTGCAGATCATGAACCCGCTCGCGTCCGGGCTTCAGTTCCGCTGCGTGGTGACCGATCCATGCGGCGCAGCCACCAGCAACCCCGCCACGCTAAGCCTCACCAACTGCACGCCCTGCCCCGCCGACTTCAACCAGGATGGCGGCGTGGACGGCGCCGATGTCGACGCCTTCTTCACCGCGTGGGAGGCCGGCGACCCCTCCGCGGATGTGAACTTGGACGGCGGCATCGACGGCGGTGACGTCGCCACTTTCTTCACCGCCTGGGAAGCCGGCGGCTGCTGATCCGACTACACCTCAACCAGTCGCACTCGACCGCCGCGGCGTGAACAGGCACGCGCCGCGGCGGTGCTTTTCGGCCTTGGCGTGTGGCTCCACGATTCATCCGGAGCCGCCCCCGCGCTGGGGTCATAAACTTGCGACGCTCGGGGCACGATCCGCGTCGCTCCACTCGTCGGGGGTGCCGGGCGGCCTCGCTCGTGATGCAAGGAGAGAGACATGTGCGCACCTATTCAGTCGTTCCAGCAGTTCGATGCATGGTCTGGCGCCCGCGATCTGCGCAGACCCGGAAGCTCGGTCATCCGAAGCGACGCCGGGATGCCGACGGCGCGCTTTCCGCGGAGAGCGATCGGCCCGCTGGTGTCGGTGCTGTCGCTCTTCGCCGCCCACGCCTCGGCCGATGATGTAATCGTCTACGGTCAGAGCTCCTGGAAATACCAGGTCGTCGCGTGGGGCGGCCAGGCGGGCTTCCAGGCCCCCGGCTTCAACGACTCAGCATGGACGACCGGCGCCGCGGCGTTCGGAAACCTCTCCGGCTGCACTCCCCCCAGCACCGTCAGAACAAACTGGCCTTCCAACACGGATCTGGTCGCACGCCTGCGCGTGCAGCTCCCCTGCGGCACCGGTTCCGTGCAGATCGGCGTCGCGATCGATAACGACATCTCTGTCTGGTGCAACGGCGTCGATGTCTCCGGCGGTATTCGCACCTCCGGAGGTTGCGCGGTGCGTGACCGCTTTGTGTTCAACGTGCCGGATTCCGCACTCGTCGCAGGTGAAAACGTCATCGCCGTCCGCGCCCACGACTACGGCAGCGTCACCTTCTTCGACGCCCGAGTCGCCGCCAACTTCCAGAACGTCCTGCGCGTTACGCAGCAGCCCGCCTCGGGCACGATCTGCATCGCCGATTCGCGCACTTTCTCGATTGTCGCGGCGGGCGGCGGGACAATCTCCTATCGCTGGCAGATCGAAGAACCCTCCGCACCCGGCGGCTGGGCCGACATCACCAACGGGGACAACTCTCTCCCGGGTGATCGCTCATTCTCCGCCTCGGGCGCTGCGACGCCGCAACTCACCATCACCCGCGCCAGCGGTCAGGATGTGATCCAGCTCGGCCACACCGCCCGCGTTCGCTGCGCCGTCTCCAACGCCTGCGGCTCGCTGAGCAGCAACCCCGCCACCCTCACGCTGTGCGCATGCCTGGCCTGCCCCGCTGATTTCAATCAGGACGGCGGCGTTGACGGTGTGGACGTGCAGGCCTTCTTCGCCTCGTGGGAGGTCGGCAACTGCGATGCCGATGTCAACCTCGACGGCGGCGTCGACGGGTCGGACGTCAACTACTTCTTCGGCGTGTGGGAAGACGGCCGCTGCTGAACTCCCGTTGATTCAGTGCTCTTCGCCCGCAACGGCCCCGCGCCGCAGCACCGCCCAAGTCGTGCCCGCCCGTACGTTCCACGGCAGCGCCACGTCGACGCCCTGCGGCGTCAACAGCGGCTCGAGCCCGTGCTCGTCCACGTCCAACTGCTTGATCTCGAAGCCGTTGAGTTCCCCGCGCTCCCTGATGAACCGCGCCGCATCGTCGGCGCCGAAGAACCAGCGGTGCCGGTCCACGGGCGGCCGCGTCGGCAACCCGTAGTGCCGCAGTTTCGGCAGCGTGCCGCGCTGGGCCTGCAGCAGAAAGTTGCGGTACGGGTTGGGGAGCGAGACGATCACGTGGGCCGCCGCGACGCGGCAGAGTTCGTCGAAGATCGCGTGGATCCGCTCGATGTGTTCCAGCGTGTCCGTGCACAGCACCGTATCGAACGACCGATCCGCGAACGGCAGATTGTCCCGGTCGAGGTTGAGCACCACGTCCGCCCGCGGGTTCATGTCCACGCCCGTGTACGAAGCGGTGGGGGGCAGGTGCTCCAGCAGCCGCTTGATGTCGCACCCCACGTCCAGCACGCGCCCGCCCAGGATCGGCGCGTACTTCGCCGCCGTGTACGCCGCCTTGCTGTCGCGGTCGTGATACCTCATCGTGGTGGTGTACGGGCGCGCAGCGTGGGCGGTGGTTGACATGCCCAAACTATCGTCCGATCCCCGGCTCCGCCCGGAAACCGGCGCCTCCGCACGCCGCGTGAAGCACCCCCATGACGGTGGCCGATCGCGGCGACGTCGACGCGGCGCCCGTCACATCCGTTCAACTTCGCTCAACCCGCCCCAACTTCCAGACGACCAATAACGGCGAGAGCGCACACGCGCTCCAAACCCGAGGGTCGTCATGCTCAAAACCACATGGATGGGTGTCGGTGCCGGTCTTGCGGTCGTCTGCGCTGCCAACGCGCAGAACCTCGCGGGCTCCGTGCTCACCTATCAGGGCGAACTCCGCGAGCACGGCGTGCCCCTGACCGGCATCGCCGACCTCAAGTTCCGCCTCTTCGACGCCGCGAGCGGCGGGAGCCAGATCTCCATCACCGTCACCGTTCCCAGCGTCGCCATCGACAACGGCCGCTTCACCGTGCAACTGGATTTCGGAGCCGCCGCGTTCAACGGTGATATCCGTTGGATGCAGATCGATGTCCGCAAGCCCGCCGGCTTCGGCCCGTACCAGAACCTCTCCCCGCGCCAGCGCGTCACCGCCGTCGGCTATGCGCTCTTCGCGCTCAACAGCCCCGCCGGCCCTCAGGGCCCCATCGGCCCGCAAGGCCCCACCGGACCCGCCGGACCCACCGGTCCGCAGGGCACTCCCGGCCCGCAAGGATTCACAGGCCCCCAAGGCCCCGCCGGCATCGCGGGCCCCGCTGGTGTCGCCGGCCCCGCTGGTCCTGCAGGCGCAGCCGGACCGGCAGGTTCCGCCGGGCCCGCAGGCCCCGCAGGAGTACAAGGCCCTCAAGGACTCCAAGGCATCGCCGGCCCCGCGGGACCGCAAGGTCTGACCGGCCCCGCGGGCACCCAAGGCGCCACCGGCCCCGCCGGGGCCAACGGCGCGCAAGGCCCCATCGGGCCCACAGGCCCCGCAGGCGCGAACGGCGCTCAGGGCCCCGCTGGCGCCACCGGCCCCGCCGGCGCGTCACCGTTCACACTCTCCGGCACCAACGCACTCTACAACGCCGGCAACGTCGGCATCGGCACCACCACGCCTTCGTACCCGCTGCACGTCCAAACCACCGGACCGCGCGCGGGGTACATGTACTCCACCGCCGCCTCCGGCGCATCGTTCGGAGTCTTCGGCCGTTCCGACAGCCCCGCCGGCGTCGGCGTTGTCGGTCTCGCCAACGCGCTCTCCGGTCAGGCTATCGGCATGCAGGGCCAGAGCGAGAGCAGCGCCGGCCGCGGCATCCTCGGCTGGGCCACCTCTTCCTCCGGCGATACCTACGGCGTCTGGGGCCTGACCAGCAGCCCCGGCGGCACCGGTGTCGTCGGCCACGCCACCACGCAGACCGGTGCCACCACCGGAGTCCTGGGCCGCGTCGACAGCAGCACCGACGAGGCCACCGCCGTCTACGGCGGCGCGTGGGCCACCAGCGGCGTCACCACCGGCGTCTGGGGCGTCGTGAGCAGCAACAGCGACGGCGCCGCGGGCGTCTTCGGCGCTTCCACCGGTACCAGCGGCCAGAACATCGGCGTGCTCGGTTCCGCCGACAGCCCCAGCGGTTACGGCGTCTACTGCCTGGGCAACTTCGCCGCCTCGGGCACCAAGTCCTTCCGCATCGATCACCCTCTCGACCCGGACAACAAGTACCTCCTGCACTACTCCGCCGAGGGCCCCGAGCCGCTGAACATGTACAGCGGCCGCGTCGAACTCGATGAGAGCGGCGAAGCCTGGGTCGAACTCCCCGATTACTTCGACGCCATCAACCGCGACGCGACATACCACCTGACAGCAGTGGGGGGTCCGGCCCCGAACCTGCACATCGCACAGCGCGAACTCAAGGGCCGCTTCCGCATCGCCGGCGGCACGCCGGGCCTGGAAGTCTCCTGGGCCGTCATGGGCGTGCGCGACGACGCCTGGGTCAAGGCCAACGGCGCCCCCATCGTGACGCTCAAGGGCCAGTCCGACCGCGGCAAGGTGCAGCACCCCTCGATCGTCGGCCGCAACGCCGTCGAAGGCATCTTCTATCGCAAGCGCGCTCAGGGCCCCATGATGTCCGAAGCCATGCCCGCCCCGCGCGAGTGAACCGCGTTACACCCGGCCCACCACGTACACCACGTAGTTCTCGTCCAGCGCTTCGTCGTCATCCAACGGCCGCACGTGCAGCGCGCCGGTGTGATCGACCGCGCCGCCGAGCCGGTCGTGCACTTCAACGCTTCTGAAGCCCGCCTCCAGGTATGCGTCCTTGAGCTCCGGGATGCCCCACAGCCGCCAGTCATACTCGAACGCATCCCGCAGGACCGCCACCTTCCGCCCCCGCGCCGTCACGCGGAAGTGAATCGCGCACCGTACCCGTCCGGTCGCCGCGTTCGCTTCCCGCTGCTCCCATTCATACTCCACCTTTTCTCCGTTGGGCCCCCGCAGCCGCTGCACCGTGCGCGAGCACACGAACGCGTCCGCGCCCCCGTACATGTCCGCCACGAACACGCCCCGCCGCTTCAGGCACGCCCGCGCGTGCTTGAGGTACGCGATGAGCCCCTGGCGCGTGTACCAGTATCCGAGCGGAAAGTTTGTCGCCGCGATGATGTCCGCCCGGTCCTTCGCCCGCATCACGTCGGACTCTACCAGCCGCAGACGCGCCGCCGTAGCGCACGCCCGCAGCGGCTCCCCGTCCCGATCCACACCGATCGCCGGGCCGTACGCCCCCGCCCACGCCCGGGCCAGCGCCGCCGATCCGCAGAAGTCCTCGCGCAGCACCCGGGGGCTCTGCCCGTGCACCGCGTGCACAAACCGCGCCATCGCCGACGCGTTGGTCACGCACAGTTCGTACAACTCATGCCGCGTCAGCGCGGGTTGGGATCGCGCGCCGCTCACGCGAGCTTCATCGCCCGCATCATGGCCTCGCCCATGTCCGCCGGGCTCAGCGCCACCGCGACGCCCGCGTCCTGCAGAGCCTTGATCTTGGCGTCCGCCGTGTCATCGGCCCCGCCGATGATCGCGCCCGCGTGTCCCATCCGCCGCCCCGGGGGCGCGGTGCGCCCCGCGATGAACGCCGCCACCGGCTTCTTCACGTTCTTCTTGATGTACGCCGCCGCCTCGATCTCGTCGGCTCCCCCGATCTCGCCGATCAGCAGGATGCCGTGCGTCTCCGCGTCCGCCTCGAACATCCGCAGGCAGTCCACGTGGTTCAGGCCCCGCACCGGGTCGCCGCCGATGCCCACGCACGTGCTCTGCGCCAGCCCGCGGTTGCTCGTCTGCCACACCGCCTCGTACGTCAGCGTGCCCGAACGCGACACGATGCCCACGCTCTTGCCCAGCTTCGACTGGCTCACGTGCGTGTGGATGTACCCGGGCATGATCCCGATCTTGCACCCCGCGTTCGTGAACCGGTCCGCGGCGCTCGTCCCCGCGCCCGTCTTGGGCCCCGGTGTGATCACGCCCGGGCAGTTGGGCCCGATCAGGTGGAACTTGCGCTGCTCGGCGGGAACATCCGCCCCGCCGTTAAGCCCGTCCAGGATCGCCCGCACCCGGATCATGTCCTGCACCGGCACGCCCTCGGTGATGCAGCAGATCACCTTGATGCCCGCCGCCGCGGCTTCCAGGATCGCGTCCCCCGCGAACGCCGCCGGAACGAAGATCATCGTCGCGTCCGCGCCCGTCGCCTTCACGGCCTGCGCCACGGTGTCGAACACCGGCAGCCCGTTCTCATCCCGCGTCCCGCCCTTGCCGGGCGTGGTGCCGCCCACGACGTTCCCGCCGTATTGAAGGCAGCCCTTCGTGTGGACCGCCCCGAACGAACCCGTGATGCCCTGACAAATGACGCGAGTAGAGGCGTTGACGAGTATGGCCATAGAGCCGGAGAGTAGGATCGGAGATTGGGCAAAATCCGCCCTCGCACCCACCGGCCGCCGGGCCCCTCTCTCGGCGGTCCGCCGCACCACGGCGATCGAACGGCCCATCCGGTTCGGCCCTGGGAATGGACCGCCCGGGCCTCCCACGTTGACCTCACACCACGGAAGCACAGGCTCGCTCGCACGGCGATGCATCCATATGTGCGGAACGAGTCGGGCCATCGCGCTTCCAGTGTGAACGCGCCGGGTGCCGCGCACGGCCGAACATGACGCGATTGGTGCCGCGCGACGCGGGCGATAACGACCCATCCACGCCGGAATGTGGACAGTGACCACCGATAATTCTGAACCTCTGCCAAGTTGAAGGTGACGGAGCGTTTGTTTTCGCTTGAACTCCGGGCGTTCTTCCGGTAGCATGTCGCGGGGTCCTCATCAGAAAGGCGGTCCGCATGATCCTGAGAGCCGTAAGTGTGTTGTCAGCGGCAATGACGTTGTCCGGGATGAACAACCGGGCGGATGCCCAGTTGATACGGCCGGACTCGGCGACCGCGACGAGCGAGTTCAGCGGCTCTTATCTGGTCACCAACGCGATCAACGGCTCGGGGCTTCCGCCGGGATTCACCCCGGAGAGCGAACACGCGACATACGTGGCGGGCAATCACTGGACCACCCGCAGCGGGCAGACCATCGGTCAATCGGCCACCTTTAGCTTTGCTACTCCCAAGACCCTGGGCGGTTTCCACATGTGGGGCCATCGTTCCAACGGGGTCGCGAGCAATCCGTATTACGCGGTGACCCGCTTTGACCTCGTGCTGCGTGACGGGGCGGGGAGCGTTCTGGCCACGCACGCGAACCTGGTGGGCGTCCCCGGCGTGCTGTCCGCGCAGACGTACGCCTTCGACATGATCGCCGGCGTTCGATCCGTGCAGTTCATCGTGCGGGCGACCAACAACAACAATGCCTCACCATACACCGGGCTCGCGGAAGTGGCGTTCGCCACGTGTCTGGCCGCGACCGCTTCTGCGCCCAGTTCAACCGCCACTTGCAAGGGCGGCTCGGCGGTGTTCGAGATGACCCCCGGCGGGAGCGGGCCGTTCGCGTACCGGTGGCAGTTTGAGGATCCCTCCACGGGGTCGTGGCTGGACGCGACCGAGGGTGAATACGAACCCCTTGGCCTGACGTTCGGCGGAGCCGATACCGCGAGTTTGGTCGTTCTGGCGTCCACCGCCGAGGGCAACTCTCAGATCGAGTCTGTGCGTGTGCGGTGCGCGGTGACCAACGCGTGCGGCGCCGCCACCAGCCAGCCGGCGACGCTGAGCCTGTGCGCGTGCCTGGCTTGCCCCGCGGACTTCAACCAGGACGGAGGCATCGACGGCTCGGATGTCGATGCGTACTTCTTCCGCTGGGAGTCGGGGCACTGCGATGCGGATGTGAACGGCGACGGCGGCGTGGACGGCGCAGATGTTGACACCTTCTTTGCCTCGTGGGAGGCGGGCGGCTGCGGGTGATCCCCCCGTGACCAAGCTTCGACCGATCCGCGCTTGAGTGACGGCTGAGCGCAAGGCCGAAGCCGCTCGAACCGCGTACCCCGGACATTGCTCTCGGCGGCAGCGGTTTCTGCGTCACCCTGTGTCCAACGGCATAGAGCTCACCGTGGCGCACACCGCCGTGCACACGCTGCGTCATCTGCTACCGCTGCCGGTCGCCGCCGCGGACCAGCCGGCCCCGGCCCGGGTCACGACCGCGATCCACACCGCGCTGATGCACATCAAGCCCTTTTAACACCCCCCCGCCTCCCACGCCTCAAAGAACACCGACACATCCGCCCCGTCCACACCGCCGTCGCCGTTCACATCCGCCGCCGGCAGCCCCGCGCCCCAGTCGGCAAAGAATGCGTCCACATCCCCGCCGTCGATGCCGCCGTCGGAGTTGTAATCCGCCGCGCACGGTGTGCGAACGTCGATCACCACCGTGTCCGTCGCCGTCGCGCTGGCGTTGTCGGTCACCGTCAGCGTGACGGTGTGAACGCCCACTTCCAGCACCACTGTCGGGCTCGGCCCGGCCGCGATCGGCGCCGCGTTCTCGCTCCACGCGTAGCTCGTGATCGTGCCGTCGGGATCCGTGCTCGCGCCGGCGTTCAGCGTCACCGGCTCCACACCGTCGCGCTCGTAGTCGTACACGATCTGGTCCGGCCCCGCGTTCGCAACCGGCGACTGATTCGCACGGAACCCCGCGTCCCCGTCGGTCGTCATGTACCGGTACCCGGAGTTGCCCGGCTGCTGCGCACGCACCCAGTAGTAGTACGTCGTGTTCACCGCCGCCGTGGTGTCGTCGAACTGCGTCACCCCGGCCCCCACCTGCCCCACCTGCACAGCGCCCGTCAGGCTGTTGGTTCCGTTGCGGACAATCTGGTACCCCGTCGCGTCCGTGATCACGCCCGGCCACGTGACCCGCACCTTGTCGCCGATCGTCCCGTCCGAGGCCGACGGCGCGAGCGAAACGGTCTGCGCCAGCAGCGTGAACTTGTACTCCTGCGACGCCGACCCGCCCCCGGGGTTGTACACCCGCAGCACGTTCGTGCCCGCCGGGAGCAGCAGCCCCGTCGTCGCCTCCGTCAGCCCCGGCGCCGCGGCGTTCACAACCCGGTACACCGCCGTATTCGTGTCGTTGCGCACGTCAAACGCCAGGTTGAGCGCGCCCAAAGCGTCCACCGTGGGGTACGGGTCCGTCGTGCAGTTGCCGATCTGCGTCCCCGCCAGGTACGAAGTTCCCACCGGGTTCACACTGATGTCCACCAGCCGCGGCCGGTCAAGCGTGAACTTGAAGTAGTCAGTCTTGAGCGCCCCCTCCACCGCCAGCACCGAACTGTTCGGCGGCGTGGGCGCGGGCGCATCCCCCATCGTGAGCGCAGTCCCCGCCGTCAATGCGCCGATGTTCGTCGCCGTATCCACCGAGTTGTTCATCTCGTACGGATCACCATAATAAAACTGCACGCCCCGGATGTCGTCCTGCTGCGGGCCGTCGAACGAGGTGTTCAGGATCGGCTCCATGATCTTCCACGTGGAGGCGTCCGTCCCGCGCGGGCACACGTGCGCCAGCCCCAGGCCGTGCCCGTGCTCGTGCATCACCACGTTGCGCAGGTAGCGGTAGTTGTTCGTGGAGGATTGCCAGCTCTCCCAGCGATCCAGCACCATGTCGCCGCCGTCGGCCGGGTAGTAGTTGTATGCGAGGATGTTCCCCGTGGAGTCGATCGCCTTCATGCCGATCCGCACGTCCCCGCGCGTCGCCGACCCCACGTTGCCCCACGCCGCCCCGTCATCCCACTCGTTGCCGTTGTACCGGATGCGCACGTACGTCACGCCCGTGAGCGCCGACCAGCGATCAAAGCACTGCTGGATCTTGGAGATCCACACCTGCCGGTTCGCCGCTCCGAACTTGCTGTCCATGCGGCTGAAGATCTCGCTGGCCCCCGCGCCCCCCACGGCGTTGTCATCGCCCACGATGGTGCCGTCGGGCACGAAGCTCCACGTCAGCATGATCGCGTCGCCCTGCCCGCCGATCGGCCAGCGGTTCGAGACGTTGTACCGCCCCTGGTAGCCCCCGCCCGACCGCATCATCGCCTCCACCTTCGCGATCGCCGGCGAATCCGAGGGCGTGTTCTCATCCCAGCACATCGCCGGCCGTCCGAGCCAGTCCGGGTCGTTGCTCAGAAGTTCCGGCGACAACCGCTCTGCGAAAATATCCCAGATCGCCCGATGGTCCTGAAACTCGTAGTTGTGCTCCGGGTATCCCGGACGCATGCTCGGGTTCTGGTACGGGTCGGCCGCCAACACAAGCGACACAACCCCGCCCAAACACGCCGCCGCCCAGCGAATATCAGACGCTCGATAGTCCATGGAATCTCCAAGACCGGTCAAGGCACGAGACAACACAGGGCGAACTCGGCCCCACGGCAAAGATCGGCTAACTGCGGACGCCCCACGAGCGGCGTTTTCCGCGGCACAACAAGATGAAGCACTCTCTACTACCAGACACACGCACCGAGGACACTCTGGGACGAGCAGCTACGGATGCCTATACGCGAAACTATAGGTTTCGGATTCCGCCCTCACCCGAGGCGGCTCCGTGACGCACGCCTCCGGCGTCGCTGCGCAGGCGCCGCAGGCGAGCCTCGTTCAGCCCGCGAACTCGCCTCTTTCGCACCGTCACCCCGCCCGTCCGTATCATCCCCTCTAAACCCCCGGAGCGCACCGCATGCCCCTCCTCATCACCAACGGCCGCATCATCACCGCCACGGACGACTACCAGGCCAGCATCCTCTGTGAGGGCGAAACCGTCTCCCGCATCGACAAGCACATCGACCCCAAGTCAGTCCCCCTCAACACCCGCGTCATCGACGCTGCCGGCAAGTACATCTTCCCCGGCTTCATCGATCCCCACGTCCACATCTACCTGCCCTTCATGGGCACCTACGCCAAGGACACGTGGGAGACCGCAGGCCGCGCCGCCCTCGTCGGCGGCACCACCACGCTCATCGAGATGATCTGCCCCGGCAAGACCGACGAGCCCATCGCCGCCTTCGACACATGGCTCTCCAAGGCTTCCGGCATCGCCCCCTGCGACTTTACGTTCCACATGGGCGTCACCCGCTTCGATCCCGCCGCGGAATCGCAGCTCCGCGAGATCGTCCGCCGCGGCATCACCTCCTTCAAGGTCTTCCTCGCGTACAAAGGCGCTCTGGGCGTCGACGACCGCGAGCTCTTCCACACCCTGCGCCTCGCGAAGGAACTCGGCGTCGTCGTCACCGCCCACTGCGAGAACGAAACCCTCGTCGATGAACTCCAGAAGCAACTGCTCGCTCAGGGCAAGACCGGCCCCCAGTTCCACGAACCCTCCCGACCGCCCCGGGTTGAGGCCGAGGGCGTTCACCACCTCATGACCTTCGCCGAACTCACCGGCGCGCACGTCTACGTCGTCCACACCTCCTGCCGCGAGGCTGTCGCCGAGGCCCGCTGCGCCATCTCCCGCGGCGTCAAGGCCAGCGTCGAGGTCGTCCTCCCGCACCTCGTGCTCGACCGCAAATACACAGAGATCAACGGCTTCGAGGGCGCCAAGTACGTCATGTCCCCGCCGCTGCGCCCCGCCGATCAGTTGGACGCCATGTGGGGCCACCTCGCCAGCGGCGAAGTCTCCACCGTCGCCACCGATCACGCCCCGTTCGACTTTGAAACCCAGAAAGTCATGGGCAAGGACGCCTTCACCAAGATCCCCAACGGCATCCCCAGCGTCGAGGACCGCGTGAACCTGCTGTACACCCACGGCGTCTGCACCGGCCGCATCTCACTCAACCAGTTCGTCGCCGCCGCCAGCACCAACGCCGCCCGCATCTTCGGCCTCAAGTCCAAAGGCACCGTCGCCGTCGGGGCCGACGCCGACCTGGTCGTCTACGACCCCGCGTACCGGGGCCGCATCTCCGCCAAGACCCACCAGATGGCCACCGATTACAGCGCGTTCGAAGGTTGGGAGATCAAGGGCCGCCCCTCGCTCGTCACGCTCCGCGGCGCCGTCGTCGCGGAGAACGGCAAGTTCATCGGCGCCATGGGCGCCGGCAGACTCGTGCCCAGAACCACGCTCGCGTAACGCGCTGCGCTCACATCCACCGCGTGACGACGACCTTGCTCTCGGTGTAGAACTTCACCGCGTCCTCGCCGTTGGCGTGCAGATCGCCGTAGAACGACTGCTTCCACCCCGCGAACGGGAACACGGCCATCGGCGCCGGCACGCCGACGTTGATGCCGATCATGCCCGCCTGCGCGTGGCTCTTGAACCGCCGCGCCGAGTAGCCGCTGGACGTGAAGATCACCCCCATGTTGCCGTACCGCGAGCGGTTGAGCGTCGCGATCGCCGCGTCGAGCGTGTCCTCGCGCATCACGCTCAGCACGGGCCCGAAGATCTCTTCGTCCGCGATCCGCATCCCCGGACGCACGTGATCGAAGATCGTCGGCCCGACGAAGCAGCCCTGCGCCGGGCAGTCGGCCCGCCGTCCGTCCACCGCCAGCGTCGCCCCGTCCTGCACGCCGCTCTCGATGAACCCCAGGATCCGCTGCTTGCTCGCCACGTCGATCACCGGCCCCATGCCCACGCCCGGCTCGTTGCCCGCCGCGACCTTGATCTTGTTCACCGCCTCCATCATCGCCGGCACGAACCACTCCGCGGCGTCGCCCACCGCGATCGCCACGCTCCCCGCCAGGCACCTCTGCCCGCTGTTGCCGAACGCCGAGCCCACCACGCCCTCGATCACCGCCCCGCGGTTCGCGTCCGGCATGATCACCATGTAGTTCTTCGCGCCGCCCATGCACTGGGCCCGCTTGCCCGCCTTGGAGGCCGTCTCATACACGTGCTTGGCTACCTTCGATGAGCCCACGAACGACACCGCCCGCACATCCTCGTGCGTGATCAGCGCATCCACGACCTTGGGCCCGCCCGTCACGAGGTTCAGCACGCCCGCCGGCAGCCCCGCCTCGTGCGCCAGCTCCACTTCCCGCACCGCGCTCAGCGGCACCTTCTCGCTGGGCTTGAGAATGAACGTGTTGCCGCACGCCACCGCCATCGGCCACATCCACAGCGGCACCATCACCGGGAAGTTGAACGGCGTGATCCCCACGCACACGCCCAGCGGCACGCGGTCCACCGTGCTGTCGATCCCCACCCCGCTCTTGTCCTCCGTGCGGCAGAACGAACTGCTCACCGCGATCTGCGGGAGCGTCCGCCCCATCAGCAGCGTGGGCGCGCAGCACGCGAACTCCACGCAGTCGATGCCGCGACGCACGTCGCCGCGGGCCTCGGCCATGGTCTTGCCGTGCTCCTGCACGATCATCCCCGCCAGTTCCTCGAAGTGCTGCTCCAGCACGCTCTTGTACTTGAACATCACCTGGCAGCGGTCGCCCACCGGCGTGGCCGCCCACGCCGGGAACGCCTCGTACGCCGCCGCGACGGCGCTCTCTACCGCCCGCATTGACTCCATCTCCACCTGCGCGATCTGCTGCCCAGTCGCGGGGTTGATCACCGCATGCGTCGGCGACGACTCGCCCTGTGACCGCTTGCCGCCAATGACGTGCTCGACTCGTGCCGGTGTGGAAGCCATGTGTTTCTCCGTGGTATTGATGCGTGAGTTTAGGAACACCGTGGCTTGGCCGTCCCGGCCATTCTTCTTCTGGCTCTTTCCGCGGGCGAAACACCCCGCGTTGGCAGTCCAAGTTCAAGTCAAGGCGCCTTCTCCCGCAGAGGCGTCTGCCCAGCCCACTCCAACCCTCGCACCCCCCAACCATCCCCCATGGCCGGCTACTCCAACACCCCACGCGCCAAGAAACTCGGCATCAAGGAAAACGCCCGCGTCCTCCTCCTGTCCGCCCCCGACGGCTTCGAACGCACGCTCGACGCCCTTCCCTCCGGTGTGACGGTCGCGACCCTTGGCCTGCACGGATGCCCTGTCTGAAGTTCTATCCCGAGCACTTCGTTTTCTCCTCCGCTTCCCCAATAGATCGTCGTTTCGAAGTGACGAGCGGTCACCGCGACCATTCTCCGGGCAACACAGTCTTGGTCAGCGTTCTCAGTTATCGCCCTCAGTACCGCATTCTTCCTGGCAGCAGTGCAGGATTCACTCCGTGGCGACTCCAAGTCTTTCGCGTACACTCTGAAAATACGACTGGATAATCGGAGAAGGATTTGCTGCGGTAATGGCTCGAACTGGAGGTTTGAAATGACATTGAAAATGCTCTCATTCCTTAGCGCGGTTGCGTTCGCGATTGTGCATGTATTTGCGCAGTGTGAGTCGTGGGAGACAGTCGGTCCGATTCCAGGATTCAACGGACAGGTGACGGCGGTTGCGCAATGGGATCCAGACGGAGCCGGTCCCATGAGTTCGACCGCGGTCATCGGCGGCGAATTCTCAGTCGTTTCGGGCGCATCCGCGCTCAGGGTCGCAGTGCTGCGCAACAACCAGTGGGAGCCGCTGGGCGATGGATTCGACGGCCCGGTCAGGTGCTTCGCCGACATCGGCGGAACCTTGTACGCCGGTGGTGATTTCACCCATTCCGGATCGACAGAGATGCACGGTATTGCGATGTGGAATGGCAGCGCGTGGCAGCCGGTTGGCGCTGGTCTTTCGGGCGGTCCGGTCCGAGCCATCACATCGCTCGATGGCAGAGTGATTGCCGCCGGTAGCTTCGATTCGTCCGGGGTTGTTCCAATCGCTCGCGTCGCGGCATGGAACGGGACTGCGTGGGACCAACTCGGAGACGGCCTGAATCAACATGTTCGTGGGCTCGCCGTGTATCACGGCGAGTTGTACGCGTGCGGTGATTTTTCCGCGTCGCTGTACCACCTGATATACCGAGTGGCCAGATTCGACGGTGTCGCGTGGCAGCCCATGGGTCAGGGCGCTGATCGTGTTGTGTATTCAATGGTTGTTTGGCAAGACCGGCTTTACTTCGGTGGGGCGTTTGAGCATATCGACGGTCTTCCGTATGGCTTTCTGGCGTCGTGGAATGGCTCAGCCTGGCAGGGGCACATCCCGACTTCGTCAAGTGGCCTCGACATTCGATGTTTGGCAGTTTGGAATGGTCAACTCGTCGGTGCTGGTACTGCCGTCGAGTACGGCAACGTTTCCACGGGACGATGGACGGGCAGCGGCTGGAGTCGGCTCGGACCAAGAAAGCCCCAAGCGAACTACATTTGGTCAGAGTTCAACTCGATGGCTTCCGCTGGTTCGCTGCTCTTGGTTGGCGCGACAATGTACTGCCCGATACTGGGCTATGAACTCCGATTTGGTGTCTGGGGATGGGATAGTGCGAGATGGACGATGGTCGGAACCCACGGTGGATTTGATCGACCGGTCACGACACTCGCGACGTTTGACAACCGTGCCTGCGTGGGAGGAAGATTTGCGTATGTTGGCAGCGAACCGCTGTCATTCGTTGTGATCAAGGACGGTGAGTCGTGGCGAGAGGTAGCTGTGGATTATGGAGGCGAACCCCTCGCTATGGTCGGATATTCTGGCGGCCTCGCGATTACAGGTGAGCTCTTGAATCCCGAAGGAACTTACTTTGCCCCGGTCATGTGCACGGATGGGTTTACCGTTACCAACTGGTGCGGCGGTTACCTCGACGGGGGCAACCGTGGCGTGGCGATTGGAATTGTCCATGGCATCCCATTGGCCGCGGGTGGTCAGTACTTGTTTCTGGACAACCGACCTCGCACAGGAGTTTTCTACCGGGGAGGTGCTTCCGCGGTCGTCGAGTACTTGGGAGCGACGATGCTGGGCGGTAATTTCACAGTCAATTTCACCCAATCGGGTCCGCGTATTCTGCGCCAAGACCCGGTATTGGGCTGGGTACCCTTCCCCGACGCCGAGGTATTGTTCGTAAAGGCGTTTCTTGCCGAAGGTGCCTCGTTGTACGCCGTTGGCGCGTTTCGCTTCCAGGGCTCAGATCAGGGACAGGCGGTCGCCGTGTGGAATGGCAGTTCATGGCGACCAGTTGGATCCGGATTGCTCGGAAGTGCCAACGCCATCGTTCGATATGACGGCGATTTGTACGTCGCAGGCAGTTTCCCGGGCGTCGGCGGTGCCTATGGCCTCGCCCGATTCAACGGCAACACTTGGGTTCCAGTGCCTGGAGCGCCGTTGGATATCGCGAGCATGACTGTGGCTGATGATCGCCTCGCAATCGGCGGCGCATTCGTCTCAGTAGACGGAAGACCTTCCGCGTACTTCGCCCAATGGCAACGTGTACGAGTTCCAACAGTCGAATCACAGCCTTTGACATCATCCGCGCGACGGGGCGGAGTTGCCACCTTCGAGACTGTTATCTCCGGATCGCCGCCACTGACATTTCAGTGGCTTCAGAACGGGGTTGCCATTGCCGACGGTCCTCGCCCCGGAGGGAGCGTCGCGGAAGGCGCAACCACACCTTGGCTGACCCTGTACGGCGTCGATGACACAGACGTCGGTGAGTACTCCTGCCGCGTTGAGAATTCGTGTGGGGAGGTCGTTTCTGAAGTAGCCATGCTGACCGTTTCAGACGCTATCTGCGCCGCGGACTTCAATCAGGATGGCGGTGTCGATGGTGCCGATGTGAGTGACTTCTTTGTCGCGTGGGAAGTCGGTGGTGCGCTCGCTGACGTGAACCAGGACGGCGGCGTGGATGGCGCAGACGTCTCCGCGTTTTTCATTGCGTGGGAGAACGGTGGTTGCTGATCGTCCGCGGACGTGGCCCGAGCCAAGGTCGTGATCGCTGCACATGGCCGAGGCGCTCGTGCGCCGAATCGTGATCAACTCAAACTCGAGCGTTGATCCCCCCCAACCATCCCCCATGGCCGGCTACTCCAACACCCCACTCGCCAAGAAACTCGGCATCAAGGAAAACGCCCGCGTCCTCCTCCTGGCCGCCCCCGACGGCTTCGAGCGCACGCTCGACGCCCTTCCCCCCGGCGTCACGTTCACCGCCAGGGGCAAAGGCCCCTTCGACGTCGCCATCGCATTCGCCAAGACAACCCGCGAGTGTGAATCCCGCTTCCGCACCGCCGCGGCCTCGTTGAGCGAATCCGGAGGCCTCTGGACCGCGTGGCCCAAGAAGACCTCCGGTGTCGCCACCGACCTCAACGAGAACGACATCCGCGCCTTCGGCCTCTCCGAGGGCCTCGTGGACAACAAAGTCTGCGCCATCGACGACACCTGGTCCGGCCTGCGATTCGTGAAGCGCCTCAAGGACCGCACCCCCGCGACGCCCCCGACGAAGACCACGACGAATAACTACAAAAACCCCGCCACAAAGAAACGCACGCCATGAGCGACCAGACCAACATCCTCCGCCTCGTCGCCGACCGCCTCCGCGTCGCCCGCCGCGTCGTCGTCGTCACCGGCGCTGGAGTCTCCGCCGAGTCGGGCCTGCGCACCTTCCGCGGAGCCACCGCCGCCGACATGCCCAAGGACATGCAGGCCCTGTGGCGCGAGTTTGATCCCATGAAACTCGCCACGCCCGAAGCCTTCGACGCCAACCCCGAGATGGTCACCCGCTGGTACGACTGGCGACGCCTGGGCTGCCTCGCCGCCGAACCCAACCCCGGACACACCGCGCTGGCCGCGATGGAGCGCCACATCGCTTCCCGCGGCGGCGATTTCGCCCTCTTCACCCAGAACGTCGACCGCCTCCACCACCGCGCCGGCTCGCAGCGCGTCTTTGAACTGCACGGCTCGATCATCGAATGGCGCTGCGTTCAGACCGGCGAGACCTTCGAACCCGAGCCAACGCCCTTCGAACGCTTTCCCCCGCCCTCGCCCTTTCACCCCGGCGCACTGCTCCGTCCCAACGTCGTCTGGTTCGGCGAGGCCCTCCCCGAGTCCGTTCTCCTCGCGGCCTTCGATCTGGCCCCCAAGGCCGACCTGTTCTTCACCATCGGCACCAGTAGCGTGGTCTACCCCGCCGCGGGATTCGTCGAAATGGCCGCCCGAGAGGGCGCATTCACCGTTGAGGTGAACAAAGACGACACCGCCGCCACTACCCGCGTCGACGCCGTTCTCCGCGGCCCCTCCGGCGAGATTCTGCCCCGCCTGATTGAACTGGCGTTCGAGGTCTGACTCCGTGTGCGGGTGGGCCTTCTGGGTGGGCCGCCGCTCCGCGGCGGTTGTGCTCCTGTTCTGATGAACAGCCCATGTCGACCCGCCAACGGGCCCCCCGCGCGCCGCCCAGACTTCTTCCCGCCTTTCTCTCCGGCCCCGTAACCGCGCGGCATCGGTGGCCCCGTGCCGTGTCCGGGCTGTACTATCCGCCGCTCGTTCAAGCCGGGCTTGTCCGCGACAAAGGAGTACCTGCATGCGAACCAGTCTGATCGTGCTCGCGTTGTGCCTGCCGAGCGCACTCTCTCGTGGCCAAGCCGTTGACGGCGGCGGCCTCGCCGGCGGCGGTCCGCTGCAAGCCGATGCCCACGCCAACTGCATCTCTCCCGATGAATACGCCCGCGTTGCGACCAACATCGCCCTCTTCGAGGCCGAGCACCCGCGGCCCTACGACTCCCGCGGCCCCGCCCTCTTCAACTTCTACCCCATCGGCGGCAACTGGTACCGCGACAACTTCATGAACAACTTCGTCGACCTCAACCGCGCCGCTTCCGCCATCCTGGATTGGAACTGCTCTGATTACACGTACGACGGCCACAACGGTCACGACAACGGCCTGCGCAGCTTCGGCGAGCAGGAAGTGGGGGTCCCCATCTTCGCGGCACTCCCCGGCACCGTCGTCGACCGCCACGACGGCGAGCCCGACCACAACACCACCGGCCCCAACGTCACCGCCAACTACGTGGTCCTTTCTCACGGCGGCGCTCGGTACACCTACTACTGGCACATGCGCACCGGAAGCGTCGCTGTCTCGCTCGGTCAGGTCGTCCGCGCCGGTCAGCAACTCGGCCTCGTTGGTTCCAGCGGCTACAGCACCGGCCCTCACCTGCACTTTGAAACAAACCTGAACAACGCCGTGTACGAGCCCTTCGCCGGCGCCTGCCGCGCCGGCGCCAGCGGCTTCGCCGCTCAATACGCCATCGACCGCACGTTCCGCCTGCTCGATTTCGGCATCACGCCCACCGACCTCTCCACCGTCCCCGGACCGCCGCAGGCGCTTCCCCGCACCGGCCAACTCGCCTTCGCCGAACGCCCGCACTGGTTCTGGATGCACGTCAACGCCCTGCCCGCCAACAGCACCTGGCGCGTCCGCTACATCCGCCCCAACGGAACACAGGCGTACGACAGCGGCACCGGCAACTTCGGCAACAACCCGTACTACCGCTGGTCCTGGTGGTACTGGTACTACACGCTCGCCGAACTGGGCACCACCGCCGGCACCTGGCGCATCCGCGTCGATATCAACGGCGCACAAGCCATCGACGCACCGGTCGAAGTCCGCGCCACCCGCGATCCCAACTTCAACCGCCCGCCCGCCGCCCTCACGTCGCTGCGCTTCGACCCCGCGGCTCCAACACCACAAGATGTCATCTTCTGCCGCGTCGACACGTCGCTCGTGCTTGACGACCCCGACTACGACATCGTCCGTTACACATACGTCTGGACGCTCGACGGCGTCGAAGTCCGCCGCATCACCTCCGCCGGCCAGGCCGACGCCATCCCCGCGTCCACCGCCGTCGACGGCCAAACCCTCCGCTGCGTCGTCACGCCCTCCGATCCTCGGGGTGCGACGGGCCCCGCTTCCACCATCTCATACACCTTCCCCTCCTGCCCCGCCGACTTCAACCACGACGGCGGTGTCGACGGCGCCGATGTCGAGACCTTCTTTCTCGCCTGGGTCGATTCGCTCCCGCAGTCCGATGTCAATAGCGATGGGGGTATCGATGGGGCAGATGTGGAATCGTTCTTCATCCGCTGGACCGCCGGTGGTTGCTGAGCCGACGCGGGTTCACTCGCCGTATCCTCGGGCATGACCAACGACTCTCCCCACGCGATGATCGGCCCACGCCTCTCCGTGATGATGTTCCTCCAGTTTTTCGTCTGGGGAGCGTGGTATGTTTCGATGACCGGTTGGATGAAAGCCATCCACATCGACGGTCTCATCGGCTGGGCGTACACCGTCGGCCCCATCGCCGCCGTCATCTCGCCCTTCTTTCTCGGCATGGTCGCCGACCGCTTCTTCGCGACCCAGCGCGTGCTGGGCGCGATGCATGTTCTTGGCGGTCTTTTCCTGATGGCGATCCCCAAGGTCGTGACCGGACTTGATTCCGCCACGCCGCAGACGTTCTTCCACCCCTTCGTGCTGCTCGCCCTGGCCCACATGCTCTGCTACATGCCGACCCTGGGCCTGACCAACACGCTTTGCTTCCACCACATGTCCGACCCGCAGAAGCAGTTCCCGCTGGTGCGCGTCTTCGGCACCATCGGCTGGATCGTCGGCAACATCGTCGTGAGCGGAAACCTCCAGCCCTTCGGCCTGAGCACCGCCTGGATCGCCGACGGCGACAAGTCCCCGCTTCAGTTCTACATCGCCGGCGGCGCCGCCGTGCTGCTGGGCCTCTTCTCCTTCACGCTTCCCCACACGCCCCCGCCCGCCGCGGGCAAGGCCGTCACCGCGCGTGAAGTCCTGGGGCTCGATTCCCTCAAACTCCTCGCCCAGAAGCCCTACCTGGTCTTCGCGATCTGCTCCTTCCTCATCTGCATCCCCCTCGCCGGCTACTACGCCTTCGCCCGCAACTACGTCGATTTCACCGGTTTCAAGAACGCCACACTCACCATGTCCTTCGGGCAGATGTCCGAGATCCTGTTCATGGTCGTGATGCCTTTCTTCTTCGCCCGCCTGGGCATCAAGTGGATGCTCGCCGCCGGTATGTTTGCCTGGGTGCTGCGCTACAGCATCTTCGCCGCCGCGGCCGCCGACAAGAGCCAGTCCCTTGTTCTGGCCGGCGTCCTCCTCCACGGCATCTGCTACGACTTCTTCTTCGTCACCGGCTTCATTTACGTGGACAAGAAAGCGCCCAAGGAACTCCGCGGCCAGGCCCAGGGCTTCCTCGTTCTCCTCACCCAAGGTCTGGGACTTGGCTTGGGAGCTCAGGCGTTCAACACCCATGTCGCTCACTACACCACCAAGGTCGCCGACGTCTCCACCATCGATTGGAAGATGGTCTGGATCGTCCCCTCCGCTTTTGCCGCCGCCGTGCTCGTCGCGTTCGTCGCGCTGTTCCGCGATCGGCAAGTTGAAGAAGCGGCCGACCCGCATTGATGTGAGCGTTTTCAGGTCTCGGCTACTTCCAGAATCCGCACGTGGTTAAGTGCTGCAATGATAAGCACTTAAGCAGACAAAAGCCGAATTTTCCCCCTCGCCGAACAGAGTTATCTTGACGCGAACGACGCTTCATGGTAATCTAGGTAAGAGTTATGACCACGCAGGTCGTGCTGCGTGGGGGTCGTGGCTCGTTGATGCCGGTGCGTTCGCACCGCGCAGTCCCGCGTGTGATGTGGTCGCGCGGAGCGATCTGAACACCGGGGTGCGTGGTTCCTCGCATCAGCCTCTCGGGCAGCGTGAATGTGTTTCGGTGCAAGCCGGGAGGTCCGCGATGAGTGACCAAGGCGCGCAGCATCTTGAAGGTGTCGAAGGCGTCGTGAAGTGGTTCGATCCTCGCAAGGGGTTCGGCTTCATCATCGGCCCCGAAGGCCAGGATATCTTCGCACACTTTTCGGTCATCCAGGGCGACGGCTTCCGCGTCCTCAAGGACGGCGCCAGCGTCCAGTACGACGCCGAGAAAACCGATAAGGGCTGGAAGGCCACCCGCGTCGTCCGTGCCGCCAGCGTCGAGGTTGTCACCCCCGCTCCCAAGAAGAGCTACTCGCGCACACCCAGACGCTGACCCGCAGGTATACTGCCCGGCTTGCAGTGGCCCCCCATCATGTTCGGTTCCGGTGTACTCCTCGGCGCCGCCGCGGCCGCCCTCGCCGCGCGCTGGCAGATCCGCCGCTCCGTTTCGCGCCTCGCCGTCGCCGAACGCCGCGCCCGCGCCGCCGAACGCCTCGCCGAGATCGGCGCCATGACCGGCGGCCTCGCCCACGAGATCAAGAACCCCCTCTCCACCATCGGCCTCAACGCCCAGCTCCTGGGCGAAGGACTCGACGAACTCCCCGCCGACCGCCCCATCGAGCCCGAGGTCCGCGCCCGCCTCACCAAGCGCCTGGGCTCCCTCCGCCGCGAGGTCGAACGTCTCCGCGGCATCCTGACCGACTTCCTCAACTACGCCGGCGAGCTCCGCCTGGACCCCAAGCCCGCCGACCTCAACACCATCGTCGAAGAACTCGCCGACTTCTTCCAGGCCCAGACCGAACAGCAGGGCGTGCGCCTGCGCACCGAACTCGCGCAGGAACCCATGCGCATCGTCGCCGATGTCCCGCTCCTCAAGCAGGCCGTCCTCAACCTCATGCTCAACGCCGCGCAGGCCATGGCCAACGCGCCCGAGACGGCCCCCCGCGAGCTCATCCTGCGCACCCACGCCGCCACCGAGCCCGGCGGCGAGCGCGTCGTGCGCCTCCACGTCATCGACACCGGCCCGGGTATCTCCCCCGAGGTGCGTGCCAAGCTCTTTACGCCCTACTTCACCACCAAGGCCGGCGGCACCGGCCTGGGCCTGCCCACCACCCGCCGCCTCATCGACGCGCACCACGGCCGCATCGAGTTCCATTCCGAGCCCGGCCGAGGCACCGATTTCGTCATCACCCTCTCCCGCGCCAACGACTGACGCTCATGCCCCGATCCATCGCCCAAGTGACGCTCCTGGTCCGCGAGTACGACGAGGCCCTCGCCTTCTACGTGAACGCCCTGGGATTCACTCTCGTTGAAGACACCGACATGGGCAACGCCAAACGCTGGGTCCGTGTCAGCCCCGGTCCGGGCAGCGCCGAGTTCCTTCTCGCCCGCGCCACCACCCCCCAGCAGCAGCAGGCCGTCGGCGCTCAGACCGGCGGACGCGTCATGGCCTTCATCCAGACCGACGATTTCGCCCGCGACTACGACCTCATGCGCTCCCGCGGCGTCATCTTCCACGGCCCCCCACGCCAAGAACCCTACGGCACCGTCGCCGTCTTTGAAGACCTGTACGGCAACCGCTTCGATCTCATCCAGCCACGCCCCGACGCCTGACCTCCACCCGATTCACGCGCCCGGTCGCGGGAGTTTCACATGATCATCCGGCACTGGTTTACGCTCGCCCTCCTCGCGCTCACGGGCCCACTCTCCGCCGCCGAACCCGCGCCGGATTGGCTTCTCAACCCCGCGCCTTACACGGCCGCAGCGCAAACTTCTGCCGACGGCCGCGAGGTGACGCTCACCAACGGTCTCGTGCGTCGCACCTTCCGCACCGCTCCCAACTGGGCCACCGTCGCGCTCGATTCCATTCCCACCCACCAAAGTCTTCTGCGCAGCGTCCGCCCCGAAGCCACCGTCACCATCAACGCACACTTTTACTCCATCGGCGGGCTGACCGGCCAGCCCGTGCACAACTACCTCCTCCCCGAATGGCTCGATGCGATGCAGGCCGATCCGCACGCGTTCGCGTACAAAGCCCACCGCGTCGGCAAGACCGCCGAGCGATTCGCCTGGAAGCCACGCGAGGCATGGCTCTCCCAGCCCGCCCACTGGCCCCCCGCCGGCGTCTCACTTGAAGTCGACTTCGCGCCGCCCGCAGACGCGCCCGAACTCACCGGCGTCACCGTCACGATCCACTACGAGTTGTACGACGGCGTCCCGCTGCTCAGCAAGTGGATGACCGTTTCCAATCAGAGCGAGCACACCATCCGCATCGATTCCTTCGCCGCGGAAATCCTCGCCGCCGTCGAACCCGGCTCCATGGTGGGCGGTAAGACCTCAGATTTCGCCGCGATCCCTCGCATGCTCCACGCCGAGACGGACTACGCCTTCGGCGGCGGCATGGACGCCTCGCTCGATTCCGCCGCCGCCCGCTGGACCACCGATCCGCTCTACGAAACGCAGGTCAACTACGACCGCCAGACCCCCTGCATGCTCACCTGCGCGCCCCCGCTCGGCCCCGCCATCGACGTCCCCCGCGCCGGCGCCTTCGAATCCTTCCGAGTCTTCGAACTCATCCACGATTCCACCGAACGCGAACGCCGCGGCCTGGCCCTCCGCCGAATGTACCGCACCATCGCCCCCTGGGTCCTCGAGAACCCCCTCATCTTCCACGCCGCTTCCTCCAAACCGCAGGACGTGCGAGCGTCCATCGATCAGGCCGCCCAAGCCGGTTTCGAGCTCGTCATCATGACCTTCGGCAGCGGCTTCAACATCGAGAACACCGACGAAAAGTACCTCGCCTCTCTCCGCGAACTCTGCGACTACGCCCACTCCCGCGGCGTCGCCCTGGGCGGTTACTCCCTCCTCGCCAGCCGCTCCATCGACGCCGCCAACGACGTCATCAACCCCGCCACCGGAAAGCCCGGCGGGTTCGCCGCCTTCGGCAACTCTCCCTGCCTCGGTTCCGACTGGGGCAACAACTACTTCCGCACGCTCTACGCCGCCTTCGAAAAGACCGGCATGGACGTGCTCGAACACGACGGCTCCTACCCCGGCGATGCCTGCGCCTCCGCCTCGCACCCGGGCCACCGCGCCCTGGAAGATTCTCAGTGGACCCAGTGGCGCACCATCACTGGCTTCTACCAATGGTGCCGCGCCCGCGGCATCTACCTCAACGTCCCCGACTGGTACTTCCTGAGCGGCTCCAGCAAGTCCGGCATGGGGTATCGCGAGACCAACTGGTCTCTCCCGCGCGATCAGCAGGAGATCATCGAACGCCAGAACATCTTCGACGGCACCTGGAACAAGGCACCCAGCATGGGCTGGATGTTCGTACCCCTCACCCAGTACCACGGCGGCGGTCCCGCGGCCACCATCGAACCTCTCGATGAGCACCTCGACCATTACGAGCGGCGCCTCGCCAACCTCCTGGGCGCGGGCGTGCAGGCCTGCTACCGGGGCCCGCGCCTCTTCGATACCGACCGCACGCGCGACATGGTCAAGAGCCGCGTCGCGTGGTTCAAGCAGCACCGCGCGATCCTCGAGTCCGACATCATCCACGGCCGCCGCGCCGACGGCCGCGACCTCGACTGGATCCTCCACGTCAATCCCTCCTTGAAGGAACGCGGCATGCTGATGGTCTACAACCCATCGCCCGCGCCCGTGACGCGCTCTCTGGATGTCAACCTCTACTACACCGGCCTCACCGAGCACGCCCTTGTCACCGACGCATCCGGCCGCGCCTGGCGAGTCCCAATCGCCCCCGGCGGCGCGGCGAGCATCGAAGTCAACGTGCCCGCGCACTCCTCCTCGTGGTACGTCATCCAATCCGCCGCGAACTGACGCGCACGCTCACAGGATCAACAGCCACGCCGTAATCCACACCCCGCCCACGAGCATGAGCAGCGTCGTGTAGCCCACGATGTCGCGCGCCTTGACCCCCGTGATCGCCAGCAGCGGCAGCGCCCAGAACGGCTGAAGCATGTTCGTCAGTTCATCCCCGTACGCCACCGCCATCACCATCTCGCCGGGATGAAGCCCCAGCCGCAGCCCCGCCTCCAGCGAGATCGGCCCCTGCACCGCCCATTGCCCGCCGCCCGACGGAATGAACAGGTTCAGGAGGCACGCGATCCAGAACACGTACGCCGGCAGCGTCGTCGCCGTCCCCACATCCACCAGCGCCCCGGCCATCTGCTTCGCCAACCCCGAGGCCACCAGCATCGACGCGATCCCGCCGTACAGCGGGAACTGCAGGATGATCCCCCCGCACCCCTTCGCCGCGTCATCCACCGCCGCCAGATACGACCGCGTCGATCCGTGCAATACCAGCCCAAGCGCCACCATCATCATGTTCACTTCATTGAGCCCCGCGAACAACAGCCCTTTCGAGCCCCCGAACCGGATCACCACGGCCGCCAGCGCCGCCGCCAGCAGCCCGCTCGCCAGCGGCGATGAATCCAGCCGTTCCGCCAGCGTCCGCGGCGACGTGCCGCGAGCCTCCTCCGCCGCCGGTATCACAGCCGGCGCCACATCCGCCATCTCCCGGATGTCCGCTTCATCCCGCGGCGCCATCGCCGCGGCGCACAGCGGAATGATCACCGCCAACCCCAGCGAGATGACCAGATTCACCGGCGAGAACACCGTCGCGCTCAGCGGCACGCCCCCCTCGTACCCCGCCGCCCGCAGCGCCGCGATCGTCTCCGCTGGCAGCGCCTTGGCCGCGCTCGCCAGGCTCGTCATGCTCAGCGGCGCCGAGCCCGAGAGCCCCCCGTGCCACACCATGAACCCCGCGAACCCCGCCGCAACCAGCAATGGATAATGCGATTTGATCCCCCGTGCGTGCAGCGAGCGGCCCACCTCACGCGCCAGGATCGCCCCCGCGATCAGCCCCAGCCCCCAGTTGATCAGCGAGCACACGCACCCCGCGAAGCAGATCAGCCCCGCCCCGCTCGCCGTCCCGCGCGGCAACCCCGCCAGCGCCGTCAGCAGACGCCGCACCGCCGGCGCACTCGCCAGCGCGTGCCCGCCCACCAGGATCACGCACATCTGCATCGAGAACGCCAGGAACTTCCACAACCCCTCCTCCGTCCCCCACGAATCCAGCAGCGCCAGCGCCTTGCCCGTGATGCCGCGCGACGCCAGCCCCGGAAAATCGCCCACCGCCAGCCCCAGCACCGCCGTCAGCAGCGACAGCAGCACCGCGATGACGAACGGATCCGGCATCAGCCGCCCGAACCATTTCGACACCCACAAACCCAGTGCGCTCACCATCCCGCAGGGTATGGACGGCCGCTCCCGCCCCGCCCCTTCCTACACTCGCCCTTGATGCCAAGCTCCCCCGCGAACACCGCTCCCACGCTCACCGGCCGCCTCGCCCTCGCCGACGGAACCATCCTCCGCGGCCGTGCCTTCGGCGCCGTCAACCGCAACCTCGCCACCCGCGCCGAGGTCGTCTTCAACACCGCGATGTCCGGCTACCAGGAATCCCTCACCGATCCTTCGTACACCGGCCAGATCCTCGTTCAGACCTTCCCGCTCATCGGCAATACCGGCGCCAACCCCGAAGATGTCGAATCCAAAAAGATCCAGGTCAGCGGCCTGATCATCCGCGAGCTCCCCCGGTTGCACAGCAACTACCGCGCGACCGAATCCCTCGATGCCTACCTCGCCCGCCACGGCGTCCTCGGCCTCGAATGGGTCGATACCCGCGCCCTCACGAAGCGACTCCGCACCGCCGGCAGCACCCCCGGCATCCTCACCGACCGCGCCGACCTCACCGATGCGCAGCTGGTCGACATGGCCCGCTCCGCGCCCTCCATGGCCGGCCAGAACCTCGTCCCCCTCGTCGGGTGTTCCTCCAACGCATCTTGGAGTGAAACCCTGGGTGATTGGTCGCTCAAGCCCAACGCCACCAGGCCGAAGTTCAAGGTGCTGGCTCTGGACTGCGGCGCCAAATCAAACATATTGCGAAACCTCGCCGACCGGGGCTGCGAGGTCACGCTCGTTCCCCACGACATTTCCGCCGCGGAAATCAGGCGTTTGTACGCAACCGGTCAGGTCGACGGTCTCTTCATCTCCAACGGCCCGGGTGATCCCGCCGCTGTTGAGAAGACCATCGCCACGCTCCGTGAAGTTGTATCGCAACCGGCCGATCAGACAATCCCAACGTTCGGAATATGCTTGGGACATCAGTTGCTTGCGCTCGCCTGCGGAGCAAAAACTTACAAACTGAAGTTCGGTCACCGCGGCATCAATCAACCCGTTCTCAACACAGAATCGGGCCGCGTCGAGATCACCAGCCAGAACCATGGCTTCGCGGTCGACACCGCTTCTCTTGCCAAAGTCGGCGGCGTCGCCACGCACCGCCACCTCAACGACGACACCCTCGCCGGATTCCGACTCGAAAACAAGCCCGTGTTCTGTGTGCAATACCACCCCGAGGCTTCTCCGGGACCCCACGACGCGAGCTACTTGTTCGATGACTTCGTGACAGCGATGAGCGACCGTCGTCGCTCCCGAGCCCCGCAGCGCTGAACGGGCACATCGCCCGCGCCGCATCCCCCGCCGGACCCCGCCAAAATCGCCCCGCAGAAAATTCGGACCCAAAAGCCCGGATTAGGCTTGCATTCCTCACAACGTTCGGTAGACTGGAATGCAGTGTGTCTGTCGGTGACGGGGTGAATCGCAATCGTTGCGGGTGCCTGCCCGCCGCGAGACTCGTCGTTCGAGCGCTGCACCCCGCCGCTTTCGAAGCGGTGTCAACGTCTGATGCCGTCGATCGGGGTGGTTCTGTGGGTGCTTCAGTCCACTGTTTTTTCTGCGTTGTTGACGATCGCCCGCGCGGGTTCACTCCGCAGCGGGACGGAATCGTCGTGGCGTAGCGGTGGCCGTCCGCTCCCAAAACCCCTTCCTGGTAGTCCGGGCTTCTCGTGCGCCCGGGTTTTCTAAGAGGAGTGTTTTTATGATGAGTGCGAAACTGTCCGTTCTTAAGTTCGGCATCATCGCCGCGGCGGGCGCCGCGATGTGCCTCTCCGCCGCGGCGCAAGATGAAATCAACATGCCCGTGCGGTACAACGGCAAGATCGTCCGCGCGAACAACCCCGGCGGTTACGCCGGCCGCGATACCCAGCAGATCGTCTACCGCCTCGGTGACCCCGGCGTCGGCGGTTTCGCCGGCCGCGGCGGCGCATACATGGGCGGCGACGACATCAACATCGGTCGCCCCGCCGTCCTCAACGGCCTCGGCTTCTGCGTGAGCTGCGACGGCGCGGCCACCGACCCTCCGACCTTCGTCCCCTACGCCATCCGCTTCAAGTTCTACACCACGCCCCCCTACGACATCACCCAGATCACCAACGCCGGACCGCTCGTCCCGCCGCCGGAGGCCTTTGATCGCAACAACTTCATCGGACAGCGCACCTTCCAACTCTCCGGCGTCGACGAAGCCGGTCAGGTTCCCCCCGGCGGCGCCGCGGCGGGCTATATCAACAACTACGACGACATCTATCTGCCCTTCAACCTCTCCGTTGAAGGCGTCGGCCTCTCCGTCCCCGCCACGTTCTTCGTTGTCGAAGAATGCCTCACCTACGACATGTCCGCCCCCAGCCCCGTGATCGGTCCGATCTTCCGCTCCACGGGTCGCCCCTGCCCCGGTTCCTCCGACATTTACCGCTGGGCCGACAACGCCGCCGGCGGCGGCAACCGTGACGGCTTCCTCAGCCGCTACGACGACACCACCACCACCGCGTCGGAAGACGAGATCTTCCCCGCCCGCGGAGCAACGACCCCGCGAGGGCTCTACCTGATCCTCCGCGGCATCGCCGCCGCCCCCACGCCCCCGGCGGTCTTCACCGACATCGGCAACCTCGCCGATCTCCCCAGCCGCAACTCCCGCACCGGCACCCTCGCCAGCGGCGGCGTCAACTGGTGGCGCTTCAACCTCCCCGGCAGCGCCGATGTCAGCGACGCCGCGTACCGCTTCCTGGACATCTCCACCGACGGTTCGATCGCCGATACCACCATCGCTCTGTACGACAGCAACGGCGCGCTCGTCGGTCTCGTCGGTTCCGATGACGACTCCAACCTGAGCGGCACCAACGATCTGCTCACCTACGGCATCGGCCGCCGCGACGGCCCCGAAGCCGCCGCGGGCCGCCAGCGCGATGGTCACAACGGTGAAATCCGCCGCGCCAACAACCCCGGCCCCTACTACGTCGCCGTCGCCGACACCGGCACCGACTTCGGCCCCGGGTTCTGCATCAGCGCTGTCGCGGCCGGCGGCGGCGACTATGCCCTGAACTTCGAGACCAACGTCTCCGGCGGCGCTCTGGCCGCCTCCGTGCCTCCACTCCTCCGCGGTGGCTCCGATCTGGGCACCATCGTTGACCCGGGCGCCAACATGGCCGACTACACCACCCAGCACGCCGAAGCCGACTTCCTCAAGTTCACCGTCTGCCAGGACATCTGCACCCCCGAGTACATGGACTTCGACTGGAGCGCCTCCGCCGCCGTCGCCAACTACGCGGCCGTGCTCTTTGACTCCAGCGGCAACGTCGTTGTCACCAGCTACGACGCCACACCGGAGTACAACCGTCCGCTCCTCTCCTTCGGCGATTTCACGGCCCCCCGCATGCACGGCACCAACCCCGTGCCCTTCATGGGCCAGACCCGCCGCTTCCTATCTGCCGGTGACTACTACCTCGGCACCGCCGACAGCCCCCTCACCGTCGCCTCCGGCCGCGACCGCTTCCACGCCCGCGGTGCGAACGTCACCAACAGCCTGCCCTACAACGTGACGGTGTACACCAACACCCTCTGCTCCCCCAGCTCCGATCCCTGCGCCCTGGTCTACTGCTGCCCCGCCGATTACAACGGCGACGGCGGTGTCGACGGCGGCGATGTCGCGGCGTTCTACGCCGATTGGGAGAACAGCGTCGGCTGCTCCGACGTGAACCTCGACGGCGGCCCCGATGGCGACGTTGAGACCTTCTTCTCCTTCTGGGAAGCCGGCGGCTGCTGATCGCCCGTTTCGGTCAGCTCCTTCATTCATTTCAGCGAACACACTCGCCCCCGGATGATGCTCTCATCCGGGGGTTTTTTTTCGCCCTCCCCCGCCATGTCGGAGGAGTTTCCATCGATTGCAAATCCTCCAAATCTCCAGAATGTCCTATAAGTGCATCGCTCACGTTCGGGGAATCCGCGAGCCGAATAACAACGAATCAGACCCCGAGATTCGGATAGGCAGATAACTCGTTGTTGTTCAAAACTCCCCGGAATCCGTGCGGTATTCGTGAAACTTCGGCGCAATTGGCTTGCAATTGCCTGATGAGGTGGTATGCTGGAGAGTATCTCGGGGGTATGCCTTCTCGGGAATATTTCCGGGGAGTTTCGCCTGTATTGCATGCAACAGGCGAAGGTCTCCGGAGTTTCCCTCTCTGTGTGTTCGGATCATCCCGGCATCCACGGTGCGGTTTTTGCACAAAGATGACGGGTCTATTCGTAGAGTGTCGTTCGATGTGCCGATGCATGGCGAAGGCGGGTCTTTTCTTCAGACTGACCCGCTTAACCGGGTGCCCATTTCTTTCAGCGTGAGGTGTCTTCACGCGTGTGCCCAAGTCGATTCTGCCGTGCCTCGGTGCATGAGTGTGTGTTCGTTCTCAGTCCGGTCTCGCTTGTGCAAGCGAGATCTTGATTTGAGAGGAGTGTCTCAATGAAGATGATGAAGAAGTGTGTAGTGTTGTGCGCACTGGCCGGGTCGGCGATTGCCGTCCCCGCGCTGGCGCAGCAGTTCAACGATGCGATGGACCCCAACACGCCGCAGATCTCGATGCCCACGCTCAACCCGCGTGCATCCAGCTACGGCTCCCGCGCCACCAACCAGTTCGTCTACCGCATCGGTCCCCCGACCGCGGGCGGCGGCGACTGGCGTTCGGGCCTGGCCGGTGGTGGTTCGAACACCAACTCGTACTGCGGCGGCTCGAACATCGGTGTGATCCCCGGCACGACCTCCCTCTCGGGCTTCGGTCTGGCCGTCTCCACCTCGGGCGCGAGGTCGCCCCTGGTTCAGGTGCCCTTCGCCGTCCGTCTGAACTTCTATGACGGCGCGTACACCCCCGGCCCCGTCGCCAGCGGCACCCAGACCGAGCCCTACAACCCCGCCAACGAAATCCCCGGCAGCCAGAGGACGTTCCTCTTCACCGGCGCCAACGGCGCGTACCGCGGCTATATCACCTTCTGGAACGGCATCGCCCAGTTCTTCACCTCGGCGATCGATACCCCGGCCGACGTCACCCTCTCCGACAGCGACTTCTTCTTCAAGATGACGCTGCTCGAGACCGACGCGACCACCCCCAACGCCTCGGTCGGCATGGTCTACCGCGGCTTGGTTGCTCCCTGCCCCGGCGCGTCTGACGGTATCCGTTTCAACGATACCTCCATCGCGACGGTCCCCACCGGCAGCCCCTTCTTCCCGGGTGGCCCCGATGGCTTCTACTCTCGCGATGGTCGTCTGAATAACTTCGCCGATCCGGGCTCGACCACGGCCACCTACGAAGGCCTCGGCTCCAGCACCAACCGCCGAGCCCTCTATCTGTTCCTTTACGGCTCCGCCCCCGACCCGGTCGCCCCGACCCCCTCGGTGCCGGAGTTCGCCCTGTCCGACGCTGGCAACACCTTCACCGGTTCGGCCACCGCCACCACGGCGAAGTACTTCAAGTTCACCCTGCCCGCCGGCGCGGATGTCTCTGATGCTGCCCTGAAGTTCCTTGACATCGACACCGAAGGTTCCACCGCCGACCTGGCCATCGCCCTGTACGACGGCACCGGCAACCTCCTCGGCAACGTCCCCACCGACGACGGCGGCGGTTCGGGCACCAACGACCTGCTCACCTACGGCGTTGGCAACCGCAACGGCCCCGAAGTCATTGACGCCCGTCAGCGCAACGGCCACAACGGCGAAATCTTCGCCACCGATGGCGCGGGCGGCACCGGCCCTGACCCAGGTCCCTACGTCCTCGCGGTCGCCGCGAAGGATTCGTCCTTCGGCCCCGCCTACTGCGTGACCCCCTCGGGCAACGCGGTCGGCACCGGCGACTACACCGTCAACTTCAAGACCAACGTCAACGGCGCGGCCCTCGCTCCGTCCGAGTCCCCCGTCCTCCGCGGCGGCCAGGACATCGGCACGGTCCTTGACCCCGGCTTCGGCGCGGCTTCCTATGTGCTGCCCCGCTACGAGACCGACGCGATCAAGTTCACCCTCTGCCAGCCCATCTCTCCCCCGTACACCTTCCTGGACATCGACTTCAGCGCGAACGATCCCGTCATCGACGGCGTCGCCACGATCTTCGATTCCACCGGTCAGTCCATCGCTTACAGCGATGACGCCAACGCGGGCGCTGGTTACTTCCAGCCCGCCTTCTCCATCTCGGCCGGAGACGGCGCTCCCCGTACCCACGGCACCGCTCCGCTCGACTACACCGGCCAGACCAAGCGCTTCCTCGGCGCCGGCGACTACTGGCTCGTCTCCAGCGGCTTCCCGCTGACCGGCACCGCCACCGGTGACCGCTTCCACACCCGCTCGGGCTCCGGCTCCAGCCTCAGCTACAAGGCCGACTTCTACACCAACATGCTGGACTGCACCGAGAACACCGATCCGTGCTTCTACTCCTTCCTCTGCCCCGCCGACTACAACGGTGACGGCGGCGTCGACGGCGCGGACGTGGCCGCGTTCTACGCCGACTGGGAGAACTCAGTGACCTGCTCCGACGTCAACTTCGACGGCGGCCCCGACGGCGACGTCGAGACCTTCTTCTCCTTCTGGGAAGCGGGCGGTTGCTGATCGTCTGACCTCAGCCTGAAGACCGCTTTCAGTCTGAAGTAAGTCACAACAAGAACCCCCGGGCCGCGATGGCCCGGGGGTTTTTTCATGCGCATCGAACATTCGCCCCCGCGCGACCGTCTCTGGCCGATCGTCACGATCAGACGCCGCCCCGACGCGTGCGCCGCGCAGCAATGCCCGTCGGCTCCGCCAACCGTCGCCGCCGTTAGGCTCCGCCACGATCCTTGAATCCCGACGCCTCCCGCTTCAGACAGCCCGCACCACCCCGCCGCTTCGGTCGTAGCGCCGCACCGCCCGGTCCGCCGACAGCGACCACAGCTCGATCCCGCCCGCCACCGACATCGCCCGCGGCACGCCCAACGCACGCAGCGCCAGCGCCGCCCGCATCGACCGCACCCCGTGATGACAGATCACCGCCACCGTCTGGCCCGCATGTTCGGGAACCGCCTCGTCCGCCCGTCGTTCGATCTCGTCCAGCGGAATGTGCACCGATCCTTCGATGTGCACGAAGTCCCACTCCGCGCCTGTTCTGCAATCAATCAACAGCACGCTCGCGGGGTCCGTGAGCATCCGCTCCCGCACGTCGCGGGGCGTGAGCTCGTACTCGTTCTTGAACGGATAGCCGATCGGCAGCCCGCGCTCGTCAAGCCCGCCGCTCACCGCGCCGCTTCCGACGAGTCCTGGGTGTCCGGCACGCGCTGCGTGGTCGTCGCCGCGCGCCAATAGTCCGGCCGCGGGTACACGTGCTCGTTCCATTCCGGCGTCACCCACAGGTCCCACCCGACCATCCGCGTCGCATCCCAGAACGCCCACAGCGGGCTCTCGAGAGTCTCCCGCCAGATCTTGCCCTTGTCGTTCGACAACTCCAGGGCCGTCACCGCCGTCGGATACTCGCCCCGCGATCGCGCCGTGTTCTGCGCATAGAAATGCTGCTTGGTGTAATAGGGCTTGCTCGCCAGCCCATCCGAGGGCACCAGCACCGTCACCGGCTCCCACGTATTGCGTGCCAGCCCCGCGGGCGAAGCGCCGGTGGAGGTCGGCGGCGGAGCCCCGCCGCGGTCCGTGAAGGTGTTGAGCTGCGACCGGTTGTCCGGGGCCATATCGCCCTGGTACACGCGGTTGTTGCCCTTGGTGCAGGCGCCAACCAAACCGCACGCGACGATGATCAGCAGAAGCTGTTTCACGCAAATATGGTAGCGGCGTACCCCCTCCGCCGTCCGCGCCGTCACGACGATTCAGGCCGTCCTCACCCCGCCGTTCGACACCCGCGCCAGTAACGCCAGCGTCCGCGCCGCCGCCCCCGAGTCAATCGCCCCTCGGGCTTTGTCGATGCCCTCGGCCAGCCCCGCAGCGCCCCCGCCCACCACCAGCGCCGCCGCGGCGTTGAGCTCAACGATCGTTCTCATCGGGCCATCCTCCCCGCCCAGCACCCCCCGCGCCGCCGCCGCCGCGTGCGACAGATCGCCCGCGGTCAGGCTCTCCAAACTCGCCCGCGCGATCCCCAGCCCCGCCGCGTCGAACTCCTCCACGCGGACCCCGCCCCCTTCCACGTGCGCAATGATCGTCGGCGCCGTGGTGGAGATTTCGTCCATCCCGTCCCGCCCGTGAACCACCATCGCCCGGGTCGAACCCAGTTCCGCAAGCGCCCTGGCCATCGGCTCCACGTACCGCTCTGCGAACACGCCCATCAGTTGGCACGGTGCGCCCGCCGGGTTCGTCAGCGGCCCCAGGAGGTTGAACATCGTGGGGAACCCCAGCGCGCTCCGCGCCCGGGCCGCGTGCTTCGCCGCCGGATGATGGTGAATCGCAAAGCAAAAGCACACGCCCGCTTCCCGCAGGCACGCCGCCTGCACCTCCGGCCCCGCGTCCACATTCACGCCCAGCGCCGACAGCACCTCCGCCGATCCCCGCCCCGACCGGCTCCGGTTCCCGTGCTTGGCCACCCTCACCACCCCCGGCGCCGCCGCCGCCGCGACGATCGCCGCCACCGTCGACACGTTGAACGTCTTGCCCGCTCCTCCCGTGCCGCAAGTGTCGATCACCGTGCCGCTCAGCCCCGCCGTCGGCACCGCCGTCGCGTGCGCCCGCATCGCCCGCGCCCCGCCCGTGAGTTCCTCGAACGTCACGCCCCGCATCTGGATGAGCGCCAGCGCCGCCGCGATCTGCGCATCCTCCCACCGCCCCGCCAGCACTTCGCGCAGCATCGCCTCGGCCTCCGCCGCGCTCAGCCGTGCTCCGTGCACCAACCGATGTAACGTGTCCGCCGCTGCCATGCGGGCGCACAGTAGCGGCAGCACCCCCGTTCGTGCGCTCGCCCGCGGCACTTCCAAACAAAATCGCGTTCCCATCCCAAACTCCCGCGTACCACCCGCCATGCCCTTCGCCGCGTACCGATGGGCGTTGTTCTTTGACATCCCGCACCTCACGGCCGTCCCGCGCGCCACGCGGCGTCAATGCGACCAAAAGTTCATCCCTCACACTGATCGCATCCTTCAACCGAAGCGGCTGTGATCGATCGCGAATCGCCTCGCTTCCAGGTCCATGTCCTGATAACCGCGTTCCATCGCCGCCGCGCACGCCACCAAAAGTTCACACGCACCCGCGCCCCGCGGCGGTCCACCTCGGCACGCAATCCCGCCCGAATCCTGAGCCTTCGGCGCCTTTGACGCCAATCAGCCCTACCCAAACGCGGCCGCGCAAACCACCAAAAGTTCATGCGTACCGGCACCCCGGGAAACCCGCCCCTGCATGCAATCCCGCTCGAATCCCGAGCCTCCGACACCTCCAAGTCCAAATAACCGAAATCGCTCGCGGACGCGCACACGACCAAAACTTCATGCGCACCCGGCGACCCTTCCGTTCACCCCTTCGAACCCGGTAAACCCCGGGTTCGTACGCACCCAGGCCCTCACTACCCTTTCCTGTGCAGACCCCGCGCACCATCGCCGCAGTCCGTGCAGCCCGACGCCGCGAAATCCACGCAGTCGCGGCCCGATTCTGCGGCATCGGAACCAGCCTCGGCATCACCGCCGGCGTTCTCTCAATCCTCGCCGCACGCCTCGTTGGTTGGCCGTTGGCCGGCCCCGCGTGGTTTGAGCAGTGGGGGGCCTGGCTCGCCTCCGGCGCCGCCGTCGGCTTCATCGGCGGCCTCGTCGCCACCACCCTCCGCGCCCCCTCTCTCCTCCGCGCTGCCCACGATCTCGATCAGGCCCTCAAGACCGACGATGCCCTCCGCACCGGCCTTGAACTCTCCCAATCCAACCCCGCCGATGGCTTCGCGCAACTCGCCGTCGCTCGCGCCGAGTCTCTCGCCGCCAGCGCGAACGCCAAGGTCGTCGCCAACCCCGCCCGCGCCTGGCGTGGCCCCGCCTGGGTCTGGGCCTTCACGCTCGCGCTCATCGCCGTCGCGGTTGGTGAGTGGGTGCCCACCCGCGTCATCACCCACCGGCCCGCCGCGGCGGCACCCCTGCCCGCCGAATCAGCCTCCGCCGTCGCCCAAGCCATCCAGGAAGCCTCCAACGCGCTCCCCGCCCAGGCCGCCGAATCTTCAAAGGACGCCGAGGCCCTCCGCGAGATCGAACGCGAACTCGCCTCACCCAAAGCCGCAAACGAATCCACGCGCCTTCGCGCTTCCGACGCCGTCTCCCGGGTCGCCCAATCGCTCGAACGCCAGGCCCGCGACCGCCAGCAACTCGCCGACGAAACCCGCAAGCGCATCGCTCAGGCCGCCCAGGCCCGCCAGAACGCCACGTCCAACCTCACCAAGGCCCTCGCCCGCGGCGACCTTTCCGCCTCCGCCGAAGAAGTCCAGGCCCTCCGCGATCGCATCCAGTCTCTCCCCGCTCAGCAACGCGAGCAACTCGCCTCCGAGCTCGAACGCTTCGCCGATGCCCTCGAACGCCAGAACGCCGCCGCCGCGTCGAACAGCCCCGTTGAAGAAGCATCGCAGAATCCCCAGGCCCCGCCGGCGCAACAACCCAATGCCTCCGATGCGCCGCCCGAAAAAGCGAGCGATGAAACCTCTCCCGCCGATGCCCCCGGCGACGCGGGCGGTGATTCCAATCAACTCCCGCAGGAGAATGCCCGCCAACTCAGCCAGGCCGCCCGCGCAGCCGCCGAAGAACTCCGCAACCCGCCCCCGCCCCCGTCCCCGCCCACGCCCTCAGACCAATCCCCCCGCGACTCCTCGCCTCCATCCCCCTCAGAGCCAACCAAGCCGCAGACCGAATCTCCAAAGTCCACGCCCCCCTCCGCCCCTCAGGAAGAGTTGAAAACTCCGCCATCGCCGCGGCCTGAAAACTCCACGCAGCCGCAGCGCGACACCCCAAGCTCCAAATCGCAGCCGCGCCCGAATCAGGACCAGCCCACAGCGCAGAACCAGCCCCCGCCGCCCGACGAGGCCAAAGACAACACGCCCGCCAACCCCGACCAGCCTCAACGCCCCAAGCGCAGAACCCGTACCAAAGACCAGCCCCCGCAAGATCAGCAGCCCGACGCCGCGACCAAAGACGCCGCGCCCCCGCAACCAAAGCCCGACCCCGCCGCCAACCAGACCGGCGCCAAGCAACCCGACCAACAGCCCGCGCAGAGAAACACCGACGCCCCTCAGCCGTCCCAACAGACCGGCAAACCCGACTCCTCGCAGAAGAACGCCTCGCCGCAGCAACCCAAGCCGCAGACCGGCGCCGAACAGAAGCCCCAGCCTATCGGAAAGCCCGATTCCGCGCAACAGCAAAAAGATCCCGCTGCGCCCCAGAAGGGCCAGCAGCCCAAGCCGCAGTCAGGTTCAGAGCAAAAGCCACAACCTCAGCCTTCCGGTAAACCCGATCCCGCTCAGCCCGCTCAACAGCAAAAAGACCCCGCCGCGCCACAACAAGGTCAGCAGTCCAAGCCGCAGTCGGGTTCAGAGCAGAAGCCACAACCCCAGCCCACCGGCAAACCCGATTCCGCTCAACCCGCTCAACAACAAAAAGACCCCGCCGCGCCCCAGCAGGGCCAGCAGCCCAAGCCGCAGTCAGGTCCAGAGCAAAAACCACAACCACAGCCCTCCGGAAAACCTGATCCCGCTCAGCCCGCGCAACAACAAAGAGATCCCGCTGCGCCACAACAAGGCCAGCAGTCCAAGCCGCCGTCGGGTTCAGAGCAAAAGCCACAACCCCAGCCCTCCGGCAAGCCAGATTCCACGCAGCCATCGCAACCGCAGAAAGACCCCGCTGCACAGCAGCAAGGTGAACAACCCAAGGCTCAGTCCGGTTCCGAACCCAAGCCGCAACCTTCCGGCAGTTCCAACTCCGCGCAACAGCAAAAAGACACCGCGGCGCAGCAACAAGGTCAGCAACCCAATCCGCAGTCGGGCCCGGAGCAGAAGCCTCAGACTCCATCCGCAGGCAAGCCCCAGACGAATCCCGCGCAGCCCTCGCCGCAGCAGAAAACGCCCGACGCCGCACAACCCAACCAGCAGCCCGCGGCACAACCTTCCTCCGATCCCAAGGCGTCGCCCTCCGACACCCGACCCGCCGCGCAGCCCAGCCAGAATCCGCAATCAACCCCGAACCCCGGCGACAAGACCGGTGCACGCGAAATCCCGAATCCCCAGCCCTCCCCGAACGGCGACACCAAGCCGCAAGACTCTCAGACCAAAGCCGACGCCCAGCAGCCCAAGTCCGACCAGATCAAGCCGGATCAGCCCAAGTCTGATCTAACCAACGCCACGCCGAGCATACAGCCCGGAGCGCCCAAAGACCAACCTCAAACTACGCAGCAAAAAGCTCAGGAAAAGGCCGGCAATCCAAGCACCAAGCCGGAGTCCGATGCCAAATCGCAAAGCGGTGCGCAGCCCCAACCCGCTGCCAAAGACAACGCCCAGCCGCAGCCGCAACAACAGCCCCAAAGCAAAACCTCTCAATCCGGCCAACCTCCCTCCCAACCTCAGGGCTCCAGCACCCAACCGCCCCCGTCTCTTCCCAAGATTCCCCAGCCCGGCGCGGCAACTCCGCAGCCCGGTCAACCCTCCTCCGCGCAGCCGTCGCAAGGTGCTTCGCCGCCGAATCAGTCTCCCTCAACACAGACCTCGCCCACCGGCCAGAACGGCAACCAGCAGCAAGGTTTGGACCGCATGGCCAAGGTGCTCAAGGACCTGGCCCAGCAATCCAGTGATGCCAATCAATCGCGTGCCAAGGCCGAGCAACTCCAGCAGCAGGCCCAGAACCTGCTCAAGAACCTGAGCCCGCAGCAGCAGCGTGAACTCGCCGACCTGGCCCGCAAACTCAACAACGGCAACCCGCCCCAGATGCCGCCGAACTCCCCGCCCACCGCCTCGCGCAACGACCCCGGCCAGGGCGTGGGCCCGATGGTTCCGCCCCGCCCGCGCCCGCAGCGAGACCTTGATTCCGTTCCCACCACCCCCGCCGACTTCCGCGCCAAGGACGCCCCCGCCGACGACCAGCGCATCATCGCCGAGTGGGACGCCGCGCCCAAGCCAGGCGAATCCCTCGCACCGTCCACCGCGATCGACACCCGCCTCCGCCGCGCCGCCGACGGCGCCGAGCGCGCCATCGAACAGCAGAACGTGCCGCCACGCTACAGCGATCTGGTCCGCCGCGTCTTCAAGAAATACGTTGACCGCGCCAACCGCGAGCCCGAACCGCCCAAATGACTCGCACTACTTCCCGCCGCCCTCCGCCCCCGCCTCGTCGTACAGCGCGCCCAGCGCGATCGAACGGGTCGACGCCGGATAGTTCGCGTACTTTTCCGGCACCATTTCCGCCACTTCCTTGCGGGTCTTCCCCGCCTGGCGCGCCTTGGCGACGATCTCCCGCATCGTGTCGAAGTACGTGTCCTGGGCCTTCAATCCGTTCACATCCGTCGAATCGCCGTGCCCGGGGATCACCACCGTCTTCTCGTTGCACATCGCGATCACCCGCTTGATCGCCTCCTGCCACTGCTTCGTCGACCCGCCGCCGTCCTTGTCTACATACGGGTGCCGCCCCTGGAACAGCAGATCGCCGGTGTGCAGGATATTTTCAGAAGGCACGAACACCACCACGTCGTTGTCCGTGTGACCCGGCCCCGCGTACGTGAGCGTGACCTTGCGGTCCCCCAGGTCGAGTTCCCGTTCCTTGGCGAACGTCGTCTTGGGCGCAAAGTTGGGCGCGATCATCTTGGTGTGCTTGAGGTACAGCTCCTTGGCGTCCTTCCTGACAAGGTCCGCCGCGGGTCCCTTCTTGTCCGCAAGCTGATCGATCGACTCCTTCATCTGGCTCATGTACCGGTTCATCTGCCCGATGACCCGGTCCGTGCACTTGTCCTGCGCGATGATCTCGATGTCCGGGCTGAACGCGTGGTTGCCGCCCGTGTGGTCGGCGTGGTGGTGAGTATTCACCACGAACGCCATCGGCTTGGCCAGCGCCTCGCTCTCGCGCCGCAGGCACGCGCCGTACGGCGCGTTCTTACAGTCCACCAGCACCGCGCCTTTGCGGCCCTTGATCAGCACCGAGTTGCCGCCCGAGCCGATGGCCACCCACACGCCCTTGCCCACGCTTCTCCACTCAAGAAACGTGGGCGCATCATCCGCGCCGAACGCGTGCGCCAGCGGGGAAGCCAGGCACGCCATCGCCGCCGTGGTCTGAACGAACTCGCGTCGGGACATCATCACGTGCTCCTTGATGCTCGGGTTGACATTCACTCCGCTCTACTTGCGGTTGAGCTCGTCGTACACGCCGCCCAGCGACGTCCCCGACGCGCCCTTCAGCTTGTACGAAGCGAACTGCGGGAACTCCATCTTCACGACATCCTCGCGGGTCTTGCCTTCCTTCATCGCCTTGCTCACCGCGCCGCGGATCGTGTCGAAGTACTCGATCTGCCGCTGGATGGCCCCGCGATCGGTGATCTCGCCGTGCCCGGGGATCACCACCGTCTTCTCGTTGCATTGCTTGAGCGCCGCCCGCAGGGACTTTTGCCATCCCTCGCTGTCGGCGCTCGCGCTGGGGTCAAAGAACGGGAAGTAGTTGTTGAACACCAGGTCGCCCGTCACCAGCACGTTCTCCTTCGGGAAGAACAGGAACAGGTCGTTGTCCGTGTGCCCCGCGCCGATGTGCCGCACTTCCACCTTGCGCCCCGCCAGCTCCATCGTCGCCTCCACCTTGTCGATGGTGTGCGTGGGCGCGAACGCCTCGGGCTTCAGTGTCGCCAGCGAATCCTTGAACGCCTTCGCGTCCGCCGCCGCGGCCTTGGCCCCGTCGATCTCCAACGCCTCGAGCGCCGCGATCCGCTGATCCACCTGGGCGATCTGACCCTTGAAGTCCTTGAGCAATCGCTCGCGGCACTTGGGGTGCGCGTGCACCGCGCTGTCCGCCGTGAACGCGTGGTTGCCCCCCGCGTGATCAAAGTGGTGGTGCGTGTTGATCACCGTCGCGATCTTCTTCGTCTTCGTGAGCGCCTCGCGCTTCAGCGACGGCGCCAGCACCGCCTGCATGGCGTCCACCAGCAGCGCGCCCTCGCCGTGCGGGATCAGCAGCGTGTTGCCCCCGACCACCAGCACGTTGTCCGCCGTGCGGGTCTGCCCGCACCACATCCCCGGTGATACTTCCGTCCACTGGTAGAACGTCGCCTCGGCGCTCGGGAGCGCCAGCGAGGGGCGGAACACCGCCGCGGCGGAAGTCGCGGCGGTCGCGGCAAGAAACTCTCGGCGGGTCAGTTGCATCGGGTATCTCCTGTCTGGTGCGTTCGCGAAGGGTAGTGGGGCACCTATTGCCGCGGCGCCTGCGTGCCGCGCAGGCTGTGGGCGATCGCCACCTCGTGCACCGGAACGCTGGCTCGATCGAGCGCTTCCTTGGCCCGGTGGAGCGCGGTCGCATCCACGACACGCCAGTCCGATTCGGCGGCGGTGATCAACTCTCGGAGGTTCGTCATCGCCGTCTCAACCGATGCACGCACATCCCCCGGCAGTTCGCCCTGTACTCGCCCCAGCGCATCGCCCACCCACTTGAGGTCCAGCTTTCCGTTCGCGATCAAGTCCACGATCCGGTGCCGCGTCATATCTTCCCGCGCGTGCACCAGGCTTTCGCGCTCGATGCGGTCGACTTCCTCCTGCGTGAGCCCGTGGTTCGGCACCACCTGCAGGCTCGCCCTCTTGCCGCTGCGTCGTTCCACCGCCGACACGTTCAGCACGCCGTTGGCATCGATGAGGAACTGCACCTCCGCCTGCGGCACGCCCGCCGGCATCGGAGGCAAGCCGCGCAGATGGAACTCGCCCAGCTTGCGGCAATCCGCCGCCATCTCGCGTTCTCCCTGGAACACCGTCAGCCGGATCGACGTCTGCCCGTCCACCGAGGTGGAGAACATCTCCGTTGCCTTGATCGGCACCATGGTGTTTCGGGCGATGATCTTCGCGACCGCACCGCCGACTGTCTCGATGCCCAGCGAGAGCGGGATCACGTCCAGCAGCAGCGTGCCCTTGGCCTGCCCGCCCAGCACCGCCGCCTGCACCGCCGCGCCCAGCGCCACCACGCGGTCCGGGTCCAGCGCGATATACGGCTCCAGGCCGAACAACTCGGCAACGCGCCTGCGCACCAGCGGCATCCGGGTCGATCCGCCCACCAGCACGACCGCGTCGATTGCTGGGACGGGCCCGGCGCGTAGTTCCGCGAGCGGCTTGCCCAGTGCGTCACGCACCGCGGCCTCGCAACTGCGGATCGTCTGATCGATGAACGGCGCGGCGATCGTCTCCAGTTCCGCACGCGTGATGACAACTTCCTTTTCGCCGCCCTGTTCCATCTCGATGCGCACGCGCGCGGTGTCGCTGTCGCTCAGCTCGATCTTCGCCTGTTCCGCCAGCGACAACAGCCGCCGACGCATCGACGCCGAGAGTTCCGCGTCGTCCTCGATCCCCAGCCCGCGCCGCAGCAATCCCACGAGCACGTGATCGATGTCGTCCCCGCCCAGGTGCGTGTCCCCGCTCGTGGCCATCACCTGGAAGAAGAATGGCTCGCTCTCATCGCTCCCCGGCGTGAGCTTGAGCACCGATACGTCGAACGTGCCACCGCCCAGGTCGTACACAACAACCGCCGATTCCTTCTGATTTCTCGCCGCGGCACGCCCTAGCCCGATCCCGTACGCCAGCGCCGCCGCGGTGGGCTCGGGGACGATCCGCACCACGTCCAGCCCCGCCAGACGCCCCGCGATCCGCGTCGCCTGCCGCTGCGCATCATCGAAATACGCCGGAACGGTCACCACCGCCCGCGTCACTTCGCGTCCCAACGCCGCCGTGGCGATCTCCTTCAGCCGCCGCAACACCGCCGCCGAGACTTCCTCCGGCGAGATGAGTAACGGCTCTCGCCCGGCGCGGGGCATCGCCACCCGTGCCGTGTCTCGCTCGCCCGCAACGACGCGGTACGACAAATACGCCAGATCGTTCTGCGCGTCCTTGAGCGATCGCCCCATCAGCCGCTTCACGCTGCTGATGGTGGTGGTGGGGAACTCGGCGGCCTGCTCCTTTGCGACCCGCCCCACGATCGTCCGCCCATCTTCGTACCGCACGACGCTGGGCACGAGCGCCTGCCCGTCGGCGTCGTTCAGCACCCGCGGTCCGCGTTCATCGCAGATCGCCACGAGACTGTTCGTCGTGCCCAGGTCAATCCCAACGATGATGTCCGGCGAGTCGGCCATGCCGGGATGAGGGTATTTGCGGCGATCGCCTTGCGTGGTGCGGCGCGGCACTACATTTCAAGATGCCCGAGCCCAAGCCGCCCTTCGACGCCTCCATCTCCGTGCCGCTGCAGCGATCGCGCTCGGACATCCGGCAGGTCGAGGCCACACGCGAGCTCTTCTGGCACAACCTCCTGCGGGAGATCCTCAACGGCCTCGCGTCCCTGTCGGCCCAGGGAGAGCACCCCGAGATGTTCGATGGCCGCTTGGGATTGATCACCAACTCCGGTAACCGGATCGCCATCGGTTCGGTGACGCCCCTCTTCGCGTGCGGGGTTTCAGGCTCGGCCGCCCAGAAGTCTCTGTCGATCATGGTCGAATGCACGGTATTCCAGGTGGTCACCCCGGACGGCGAAGTCTTCACGCTCCCCGTGCACGAGATCCGCATGTTCCACTCCCTGAGCGAGGAACTGGTGGAGCGATTCAAGGCCGCCGCTCGCGCCGCCGAGCAGCAGGATGATGCCGGCGAGGAGCCGTTTGGTTTCGCGGCGTTCACTTCGCTTTCTCGCCAGCGCGGCATGCCGCCCGAGGGCGGGATCGTGGGGCCCGGCCTGGGCTGACGCCGTTCGTGCGATTTCTGCGCGTCCCCCGTCGCGGCGGGGTCCGTACGAAAGCGGTAAACCGGCAACGGCCGATACTCGCTCGCCGCCGTCGCGGCGATATCGGAGCACCGCGTGAGTTCGTCCAGCAACACTGTTCTGTGCTTGAAAGGGTTGGCGTTGGCCGGCGTGCTCTTTGGCTGCGCCCAAGAGCCGCGGAGTGCTTCCCCGGAGAGCGTCAACACCGGTCTGGCCGCGCTCTCCGCGAACAAGGGGCTCGATCTTCACCTGGATTCCATCCCCGATCTGAGCGACGCCTCCAAGCCCCTCTCGCCCGACCAGGCAAAAGCCCTGGCAGAACGCGACGCGATCGACATCGACGCCGTCATGCAGCGCGCCCTCGCCAAGAACCAGCAGTCCCCTGCAGTTCCTCCGCCCGAGCCTTCCAACGCTGTCCCCAACTCCGGCCTGGCCATGGTGGGAAGCGGCAGCCCGTCCGCAGAGCCAACCCCAGCGCCGCCGCCGGCCGCCCCGTTGCCCGATCCGCTCATCCTCGCCGCCAAGGCTCAGGCCGAGTGGTCCGCCTTCGCGGCCGCGGCACCCAAACCCGTCGATGAACCCAAGCCGGCGCCGGTGCCCGCCAAGCCCAAGGTGGAAGCCCCCGCGCCGCCGGAGGCCAAGCCCGCGTCTTCTTCCAATCTGCGCGTGGCTCGCGCCGTGCTCTGCACCAAGGTCATGGGCTTCGGCAAGTACAACCCCTACTCCAGTACTACTTTCAGCGCCGGCCGCGCTGTGCCCGCGATCATCTACGTCGAGATCGAGAACTTCGCTTCTCGCCCCGCGCGCGACGGGGACCCCACGATCGCCGATGCCGCGTTGAGTGAACTCTCCAGCGTGGAACTGTCGCAGTCCTTGACGCTCTACCAGGACCCCAGCGGCCTGCAGGCCTGGCACCACCCCTCGCAGTCAGTCATCGAAACCAGCCGCGGCCAGCGTCGTGACTTCTACCTCATCCAGCAGGTGGAACTCCCTCGCACCCTGAGCATCGGGCGCTACAACCTCAAGGTGACCGTGAAGGACAAGACCAGCGGCCAGGAGAGCGAAGCGATGATCCCGGTGACGATCGTCGCGGGTCGGTAAGGGGCCGACACGATACACTGCGCACGGGCGTTGGCAACGGCAGGCTGCTCCGAGGTGTTCGTGATTCGGGGTTTGGCCCAACTGAAGCTCAAACTGGTACCGTGGAGGGGAGGCATTCCGATTGCCGACAAGACCGATGCCTGTGGATGACGAAGGCGTCGAGATTCGGCGCGGGCAGTTGCGTTCGCTCATGTTATCGCGTTGGCATTTCGGCACCGAGACGAGCCGCGTGGTGTGGGCTTCACTGCGGGAAGCGGGGGTCGGGACACTGTGGGGAGAGCCCTTGTCATACCGGATGCGCGTCGTTCAGGGTCTCTTTCAGGTGTTATCGTCGGTGTTCATGTTCGTGGTGTGCATGCGTGCATTCGCACGCTGGCCCGGGCGCTGGATCTTCCTTCTGCTTTTGGCGCCGTGCGGCGTGTTCTATGGCTGGTCTTGCTTTATTGGGGCCGATGTGACTGATTTCGAGTGGTTCAAGCGGTGGCGGCGTTCGCTGTTGTCACGCGGCCGTTGCCCGTGCTGCGCCTACCCGCTCCTGGACGGTCCTGTCGAGGCTCTCGTTTCGTGCAGCGAGTGCGGTTACGTTTGGAAGTTGGGTGTGTGCCCGCGTTCGGAAACCGGAAGCGGCCACCTCAACTGAATCGCGATGAACGGGGCGAACGGATCGGAGTACGACGCGACCACGCGGATGGCGCCAAAGCAGCGGGCGTGCAGCACATGCTGTTTAATCGCCTCTGGCGGGCAACCCGGCTTTCTGCTGCGTGCGTGCCGTCGCCGCCCGCTTGCCTCCCCGCGGTTCAAAGATCGCCGAACTGGTCGGCCCGTCGTACGAGCGCACCGGCCCCGCCGCGATGCGAGCCGCCGCGTTCTTGGCGTTGACCTCGGAGAACTCAGTGCCGATGAAGCGCCGCTTGAGCGAGTGGGACATTACGCCAGTGGTGCCGCTGCCCAGGAACGGGTCCATCACCAGGTCGCCCTCGTTGCTCGAGCACCGCACCACGCGGTTGAGGTACGCCTCGGGCAACTGGTTGTCGTGATAGTTGCGCCGCTCGGAGTTGTTGCCCTGCACGCGGCCCAGGTACTGCCCGTACCACACGTCCAGCGGCACCCGCATGCCCGCGGGCATGCCGTCCCGCTTGCTCATGGTGCGGGCATCGCCGTAGGTGCTCGCGCGGTCCGACATCTCAAGCACCGCCTGCGGGTTCCAGGTGCGCTGACCCCCGGGCTTGAGGAAATACAGCACGTGCACCTTGCTGCTGATGAAGTAGTCGTTGTTGTTCTGCCCGAAGCGGTAGTGCCAGATGCACCAGTTCAGCATCGTGAGCCGGCGCTGCTTGAGGTGCACGACGATCTCCGCCGCCCAGTCATCGGGGATGTTCACCCACAGGCTCCCGCCCGGACGCAGCGCCCCGATGCACAGGTCCAGCCACGAGTACGTGAAGTCCAGGTACTCGCGTTCCGCCATGTTGTCGTCCCACTTGTCGTACCCGCGTTTCCAGTTGAACGGCGGATCGGCGAAGACCAGGTCCACCTCGCCCCGCTTGCACTCGGGGATCCTGGGAATCAACTCGCGGCAGTCCCCCACGTAAATCCGCGCCGCCGGATTGCTCAACTCGTGCGACGGGATCGGATGGCCCTTGTCATCAAAGCGGATCACGGGCGCCGTGGACTCCGCCCGCGCTGCTTCGTCCTTGACCTTGACGCGCACACCGTTGCGCACCGCCGTGGAACCCTCCATCGGTGCGTGAAGGTCGGGGTTTTTTCGGGGGCGGCCGGGGCTCTTGGAGGCCTTGGGGCCGGTTGGTGCGGATCGTTTGGCCATGAAGTTCAACGATAGACTTCGGCGATCCGCGGCGTTGCCGCCGCAGGGGCGGTGGCCTACCATCTCGGCCCATCGCAAAGGTGTAACTATGCCCAACGTTTGCCATTTCACTGGAAAGAAGACCGGATTCGGGAAGAAGCGCGCTTGGCGTGGCCAGGCGGTCAGCAAGGGCGGCTTCGGCCTCAAGCCCACGGGTATCACCCGGCGCACCTTCAAGCCGAACCTTCAGGAACTGACGGCACTCGTCGATGGTCGCCCGCAGCGCATCAAGGCGTCCTCCAAGGCCATCCGCACCGGCCTGGTCGTCAAGCCGCTCAAGCGCAAGTACGGGTACACCCGCCAGCAGAAGGCCGCGGCTCACTAAGCCACGGACAACTCGAACGCAACTGAATGACGCCGATCCCTTGGTCGGCGTCTTTTGCTGCGCACAACCTCGGGGAGAGGGGCTGAAATGCTGGTGGCGGAGCGTGGGCCTGATCATCATGAGGCGACGATGCAAACGGACCAATAACGGCGGCCCGTGTTCGAAGTATGTATGGTGGCGGAATCGATAATCAAGCTCGTGCCGGTCCGAAATCAATTACTTTGGGCAAACTTGCTTGAACTGAATTGCATCCTCGTGAATCCCGTGTAGACTGGGAACGCCGGAAGGAAGAGCCGGCGCGAGAGGAAGAGAGAGACACATGCGCAAGACTTGTATTCTCGGGGGTGCCGCCGCCCTCATGGCATCATTGTCGGCTCATGCCGACATCATGTGGTCGTCGTACGCCGGAGGTGACGCCGGCTATGAGATGGCCAGCAACAACGGCGCCTGGGAATCCGGCACCGTCGAAGGTCGCATCGGAAACCGCCTGACCATCGGGACGTGGGAACTCGCGCTGTGGCGTGTCCACGATGTTGGTCCGTTCCTGGCCCAGGGTCAGTTGGCCTGGGCGTTCGGATTCCCCGCGCCCTTCACGATCAGCTACGACGGCGCCACGAGCGTGACATACACCCTCGGCGGCGTCACCATCGCTACCACGCAGATGGGCGGTCCGTTCACCGACATCTTCATCCGAACGCGTTCCGCGACGTTCGGCTCGGTCGAGCTTGCAAATATGTCGGTTGAGGGCGTCGCCATCGGCGATCTTTCTTCCTTCGGCAACGGCACCGTCAACTACCTGCGCGTCACCAATGGCGGTTCGGCGTTCGGGGCCTTCACCATCCGCGGCACCGAGCGTCTCACTTGGCTCGCGTCCGATCCTCCGATCAACTCCCAGGTGAGCGCCCAGTTCCGCTTCACCAACACGCCCGCGCCCGCCACGCTCATCGCGCTCGCACCGCTGGCGATGCGTCGCCGTCGCTCCAAGGCCTGATTTTTCAGGGCTGCAGGCGGGTCGGTTCGCTCCAGCCCCCGCCGCTGCGCGTCCATGCCGCGCGGTCGTGCAACCGCCCCTCCGCGCCGATCCACACTTCCATCCGTGTGATCGTGAACCCGTACCCGCCCCAATGCACTGGCCGCGGGATGTTCGCGTCCTCTTCGCCCAGCAGCGCCGCCGCCGGCACCTCCAACTTCGCCGCCGCCGCGGCGACCTTTTCCATCAGCGCCTCGTGGCTCTCGATCGGTCTGCTCTGATCGCTCGCCCAGGCTCCCAGCCGTGAGAGCACCGGGCGCGAGTTGAAGTACTCATCGCTCTCCGCGGCCGTGAGTCTTGCGACCGTTCCCTGCATGCGCACCTGCCGCTGCACATGATCCCAGTGGAACACCAGCGCCGCCCGCGGATTGGACTCCAGGTCTCGGGCTTTGGGGCTGGTGTAGTTGGTGAAAAAGCGGATCCGTGCGGCCGCGGCGTCGATCCCCTTGCAGAGCACGATGCGACCGTTGGGCACCCCGTCTGGCGTGGCTGTGCACAACGTCATCGCGTGGGGGTTCGGAGAGGCCTTTTCAAGGCAGGCCTCGTCAAACCAACTGACGAACAGGGACATCGGATCGGCCGGGAGGGGATCGGGGAGTGCGTCGGGCATCGCGGGATTGTTGGGTGGCCGCCCGGTCGGGCACGCGGCAAGTTCCCCAGTTTCACCCGGGTCCGCTCCGCCCCTTGCGGACGACCAGATCGCGTCGTCCTCGGAATGATAAAAAATGTCTGGACAGAGGACGCGCCCGCCTGTACATTGCACTTGATAGACCAACGAGCGCCCGAGTTGGCCGTTGAAAACGTTCGCGCCGGGGTGCCCGTGTCGATCGATCGAGCTAGTGAATTGTGCAAGCAATTCACCCGGGGGTTACATCAATTTTTACACCCGTGAGCACCTGACGAACGCGGAAGTTTCCCTGTTGCCCCGGACCGCCGCGAGAAAGTATGCTCGTCAGCAATTCTGCTGCAAGGAAGTACGTAGTCGTTCGCACACTGGAAAGCACCCCAAAGAAGCCGGATCGGTAGTTCTCGTAAGCGTGTTATCGCGCCCGGGCCTTTGAGGAGCCAATCAGAGGGAGTTGCCATGAAATGCAAGAAAATTGCGTTGTTGGACCGCGGCGTGGCCGCGTTGTGTTGCGCGCTCGTCGCGACGTCGATCGCGTCCGGACAGTTGGCTCCGGCGGATCGTCAGCCGGTGGGGCCCCGCCCCGTGCCCCGGGCCGATAAGGTGGCGGATTCTGTCCGCATGGATCCGCTGTACGAGCCCTTCTTCCATAAGGACACCGACCAGCCGATCGCCCGGCCCAATCACCCGCCTATCGACAAGATCCCGCCCATGCCGATGCCGGAGCATCGACCCTCGATCCCCAATGAACTGCTCAAGAACACCGTCACGGTGTACAACGCCAAGACCAACGAGGCCCACGAAATTCCGTTGGGCGATCCCAGCGGCCTCCCGAGCGGGGTCGGGGGTTCGTCATTCGACGGCATGGGCGCGGTCGATTTCGGCAATGAGATGTCCCGTGGCTTCGGCACCATGAGCACCGTGAGCGATGCCACGCTCCAGACGTACCCCGCCCGCGCGAATGTGAAGTTGGTCATGCACTTCATCGCGCAGAACGGCACCGATCAATACTACGTCTGCAGTGGTTCTATGCAGGACCCCGGAGTGGTCGTCACCGCCGCCCACTGTGTGTACGGACGCGACATGGGCGCCAACCCCGACATCTTCGACTGGGCCCAGGAAATCTGGGTGTACCCGGCGTGGGACGGTGCGGGGGATGCCTGGCCCCCCGGACCCGACTCCGACGAAGTGCTTCAGTACTACGGCTGGGCCGTGGGCTACTCGTTCCTCGCCGGCACCGACTACGTGAACAACGGCAACAGCGACCGCGATTGCGGTCTGATCCGCCTGAACCGGACGAACACCCGCAGCGTCGGCATCCTCACCGGGAGTTACGGCTGGTCCTGGGGCAACTGCAGCACCAGCACCACCAACTACAACTACTCCTACCCGGCCGAAAGCTGCTCGGGCAGTCTTCACACGGGAGCTCAGATGTACTTCTGGAGCGGCACGCCTGACGGGTGCCCCGGAGTTCTCAACGGAAACCAGATTGATCTGAACACCACCTCCGGCTGCTTGACCGCCGTCTGGGGCGGTATGAGCGGCAGCGGCATGTACTACATCAGCGGCGGCAGTCGCTACGTCCAGGCCGTCTGCTCCACCTCCAACCGCAGCACCGATGCGAACTACTGCGCCCTGTGGGAGCAGTTCACCATCGACCTGGGCACCTTCCAGGACGATACACGCGGCAGCACGACCGACCTCGAAGCCCTCCGCTTCCGAACTTCGGACACCACGCTCACGCAGGGCCAGTCCACCTCCGCGTCGGTGGTGCTCGCCAACTGCACGAACGCGAATCCCGCGTCGCGCACCGTCACCTTCCGCGTGTACCTCTCGACCAACAACAACATCAGCGACACCGACACGTTGCTGGGCACGTACAACGCGACGCTCGATTTCGGCGCCGTTGACGCGATCACCGTCAACATCGGCTCCGTCACAGTTCCCTACGGCATCGCCACCGGCACGTACTGGATCGGTGCGATCATCGACACCTCCGAAGATACCAACGCCAACAACAACGACACCGATACCTGGGACGCGCAGCAGGTCTCCGTGAGCTGCTTCGCGCTCACCGCTCCCACGTCCGTGATTTCCACCGATGCCGTCTATTGCGACCGCGTTCGCACCACCTGGAATGCCTCCACCGGCGCTAGCCAGTACTTCGTCTATCGCAACACGACGAACTCCACGGCCGGTGCGACCCTCCTGAGCACAACTTCGAGCCTGTTCTACGACGACTTCACCGCTTCCTCCAACGGCACGGGCTATTACTACTGGGTCCGGGCCGACAGCAACTGCACCACCAGCGGCTACAGCGCCGCCGGCTACGGGTTCCGCAACTACACCCCGGCCATTCCCACCGGCGTCGCCGCGACCGACGGCGTTGCCTGCGATTCAACCACGATCTCGTGGAACGCCTCGACGCAGGCGACTCTGTACCGCATCTACCGCAACTCGGTGAACAACTCCGGCACCGCCACCCAGATCGGCACCGACACCGCCAGCCCCTATGTTGACGCTACGGGCGTCGCGGGCGCCGTGTACTACTACTGGGTGAAGGCGGAGAACTCCTGCGGTACCAGCGGATTCAGCGCCGCCAACACGGGCTACGGCGAGACGTTCCCCTCCGTGCCCGCCAATGTCCAGGCCACCGACGGCACCTTGTGCACAGGCGTCGCCGTCACTTGGAACGCCGTTTCGAACGCCGATACTTACAACGTCTACCGCAACACCGTCAACAACGCCGCCACGGCCACGCTGCTCGCCAGCCCCGCCGTGACCAACTACACAGACAACACCGCCGCGATCGGGCCCACGTACTACTACTGGGTGCGGGGCAGCAACATCTGCGGCCTGGGCGGCTTCAGCACCGTCAACACCGGCTACCGCGGCACCGTGCCCGCCGCCGCGACAAACGTCGCCGCCACCGACGCCACTAATTGCGACCCGGCGATCACCGTGACCTGGACCGCTCCGCCGACCGCGTCGGCCTTCCAGATCTACCGCAACACCGTCAACAACTCGGCCACCGCCACGCTTCTGGCCACGGTCTTCGCGCCCGCGAACTCCTACGCCGACGGCACCGCCGCCGCCAACACGCCGTACTACTTCTGGGTCAGGGCCACCAACGCCTGCGGCGCCGGCGCGTTCAGCGCACCGGACATAGGCAATCGCGGCACGGCACCCGCCGCGCCCGCGGCAATCTCCGCCACCGATGGCACCACCTGCAACAGCGTCTCGATCGGCTGGCTCCCGGCCGCCGGCGCCACCGGCTACCAAATCTTCCGCAACTCCGTCAACAACTCCGCGACCGCCACGATGATCGGGACCGACACGGCCCCGCCCTACGTGGACAACACGGTCGTCGGAACGAATGTCTACTTCTACTGGGTCAAGTCCACCAGTTCCTGCGGCAACAGCGGGTTCAGCGCCGCCAACTCCGGCTTCGCCGGTTCGACCATCGCCTTCATCACGCAACCCGCCGACCTTTCTGTCTTCGAGGGTCAGGACGCTCAGTTCACCGTCGATGTCGGCGGCGCGACCACGTACCGCTGGTACAAGGGAACCACGGCCCTCGCCGACGGCGGCAACATCTCAGGCTCCGCCACCGACACACTGACCATCTTCGGCGCGACCGCGGCCGACGAAGGCCTCTACTCCTGTGCGGTCACCAGCCCCTGCGGCAACGCGGTCTCGAATCGCGCTCGCCTCACGGTCAACGGCATCCCCTGCCCCGCGGACTTCAACCAGGACGGCGGAATCGACGGCACGGATGTTCAAGCCTTCTTCGCCGCGTGGGAAGCCGGTGATCCCTCCGCCGACGTTAACTTTGACGGCGGCGTGGACGGCCCTGATGTTGACTACTTCTTTGGCGCATGGGAGGCCGGCGGCTGCGGCTGATCGGCTCTGGATTGTGGGAGTGAGCTTCGACTCTCCCGCTCATCTCGCTCCAAGGCGAGGAATCGAATAGCAACTCACCCTTGGGCCGTCAGCGACTGTTGGCGGCCCATTTTGCTTTTGAGATTCCGATCGCCGGTATTCTCGGTCGTGCAGCGTCAAGATGCGAAATGTCCCGACCGGGAAGAGAATATATAATATCAAAACGCGGCGACGGACCCGATCGCGAGCACGGCCCGAGTCGGACGCGGCCGGAACTCCCCATGACCCCAGGAACTTCGATCATGCGCAATGTTCTCATTCCCGCTGGTGTTCTGTTCGCCGCTGTGGGACTGGCCGCCGCCGCGGGCACTATCCGCAGCGGCGATGCATCGTTTCAGCTCGTGGGCGCGCCGGCGTTCAGTTCTGCGTTCGGTGACTGCACGTTCTTGACCGACCCGACGGAGAAGGACCAGGGCTTCAAGTACACCTGGTACTACCGCACGGAGGGTAACAACACCAACCGCCTCATGAGCAGCCTCGACACTCCGGTCGAAACCTACTCGGGCGACACCGCCACCATCACCTACACCAACGCCGGCCCCGGAGTCGCCGGCGCCGAGCGCTTCGACGCCCGCATCGAGATCCGCATCGAGGACGGCGCTGCCCCCGGTCAGGCCCGCGTCGTTGGAACTTGCCGTTTCAAGAGCCGCGCCACTGTCGCCCGGCATTACGAGGTCTTCAACCTGATCGATCTCGATCTCGCCGGCGGCGGCACCAACTACGCCGCCGATGACGGCGTGCAGTTTGATTCCAGCATCTTCGATGCTTTCCAGGGCGAGATTTCCGGCGCCAATACCGGCGACATCCAGGCGCTCAACGCCGGGCGTTGGCAGGTCGGGAGTTCAACCGCCCTGCGCGCCGTACTCAACTCCGGTTCCGGCAACCTGAACAACGCAGCGGGCCCGATCGTTGGACAGGATGTTGGTGTCGCGTTCCAGTGGTCGCTCTTCCTGCAGCCCAACGAGGAAGTCACGCTGACCGCCGCGTTCGCCATCAACGCTCCGGCGTTCCCGCCCCCGCCCAACTGCCCGTGCCCCGGCGACTTCAACTGCGACGGCGGCACCGACGGATCCGATGTTGAAGCCTTCTTCACATCCTGGGCGCAGAGCGAAGCCGCGGCGGACCTCAACCTCGACGGCGGCGTCGATGGCGCGGACGTCGAGTATTTCTTTGTCCGGTGGGCCAACGGCTGCTGAAGGACTCGGCGCTTCCGTTTGTAACGATTCCGCCGCGTGCAGGGTCGCCGCGGCCTTCAATCCCCGTTGCCCAACAGCCGATGCCCCTGCATGGACTTCGGCAACCCCTGGGCGCTCTTCTCGGGCCTGATCATCGGTCTGCTCGGAGTCGGTCTGTTCGGCTACGGCAAAAAGCAACTCAGCCCCCGCGCCATGCTCACGGGCGCCGTGCTCTGCGTGTACCCCTATTTCGTCGTCTCGGTCGCGCTTCTCTGGCTCATCGCCGCGGCGTGCCTGGGCGGGCTGTACCTCTGGTGCCGTCTCAGCCCCGGCTAATCAAAGCGTCTCAACTGAAAATCGACTTGAGTCCCAGCCCGCGACGCGTGTCGGCGATCTGGCCGGTGTGCATTCCGTTGTGGAAGATCATCCGCAGGCCCACGCCCTCCAGGCTGATCTCCATCGGTCCCCACTTGATCTTCTCGTCCAGCTTCGCCTCCGAGGCGCCGCGAACCACCGCCGCCATGCGGTCGCACGCCGCCTCGTAGATCGCGACGCTGCGCGCCAGGCTCGGGTAACCGTTGGGGTCCGCCGTGGGCTTCGAACCGAACGACACCGAATCCGGATTGAACTTGTCCTGACCGGTGCCAAAGTCCGACGCCGGCGGCCCCTGCCCGTCGAACTTCTCCGCGGCACGATGCATCGTGATCGCCAGGTGCCCGAGGCTCCACGCCACGTGGTTCGGCATGCCCGCCGGTTGCGCGACGCGGTTCTCGTCCGTGAAGCCGACGAGATAGCGTCCCAGCAGTTGCTTGGTGCTTTCGATGCCGCGTGCGATCGTGTCTCCTCTGGCCGTCATGGCGTCTCCTTTGGGGATTCGTGGTGGAGCGGCGATGCAACGCCGCCGAACAGAGCGTATGTTTGTCCCCTTGCCACGGCGAGCCGGAACAACCCAGCAGGCCGATTTCTACGCCGATCCTTCGGTGTACGACATTCTCCACGCGCCCGGCACCGGTGACGAGGTCGACGCGCTCGAACGCATCGCCAAACGCATCTTCGGGTCCGCCCGGCACCTGCATTGGATCGAGCCCGCCTGCGGCACCGGTCGCTACTTGCGTGAGCTCGCGCGCCGGGGCCACACCGCGGCGGGGTTTGACCTATCCGAACCCATGGTCCGCTACGCGAAATCCGCCGCGAAGAAGGCGGGAGTGGGGGAGTCGCTCGACCTGTTCGTCGCGGACATGCAGACTTTCGATCGCGCCCGGTTGCTGGCCCCTGTGGACGTCGCCTTCAACCTCATCAACACCATCCGCCATTTGAACACCGACCGCGACATGCTCGCCCACATGCGAGCGATCGCCCGCGTGCTCAAGCCCGGCGGCGTGTACGTCGTCGGGTTGTCAATGTGCGCCTACGGCTTCGAGCAGGAGACCGAGGATGTCTGGACCGGCAAGCGCGCCGGCACCAGCGTGACCCAGGTGGTGCAGTACCTGCCCCCCAAGGGCTCCGTGGGAAAGGCCCGCGCCGAACGGGTCGTGAGCCACCTGACCATCGTGGAGGGGCAACGCACCCGCCACGTCGATTCCGCGTACACCCTGCGGGGCTACGACCTCGCGCAGTGGCGTGAGATCATCTCCGCCGCGTCGTTCCGGGTGCTCGGCGTCGTTGATTCCGACGGCCGCCCCATGACGCCCCGCGATATCGGGTACGAGGTCTGGATCCTTACCCCGGCGTGAACCTTTGGATCATTCCGCGATCGCGGAGGATGAACCCGCGGGCGTGCCGGCGTGCATCGCCGCATCGGCCACCTCCGCCGACCGCGAGCGGGCCCGCATGATCCAGGACACCGGCGTGAGCGCCAGGTTGAACGCCGCCAACCCCGCCAGCGTCGCCCAGAAGTGCGTCGCCAGCGAGACCACGAACAGCCCAACGAGGATCAGCAGCGGAGCCACCAGCCTCCGGTTGATCGTGAGTTTCTTGAACGCGAACGTCGGCACGCGGCTCACCATCAGCAGCCCGATCACGAAGGCCAGCGACATCGACACCCACTCCGGCGGCCGCCACGTGATGTCGTCCGAGACCATGATCATCGCGGGGATCATCACCGCGGCCGCCGCCGCGGGAGTGGGCATGCCCACGAAGTAGTTCGCCGCCGCCGCGGACTTTGGCGCTGGCGGCGTCGCCGTGAAACGTGCCAGGCGCAGCCCCGCGCACAGGGCGTAGATCATCACCGCCGCCAGTTCCAGCGGCGTTACCACCGCCTTGGCCGGCACCGGGTCGGATTTGAGCAGCCACTGGTGCAGGATGATCGCCGGCGCGACGCCGAAGGAGACGAAGTCCGAGAGCGAATCGAGCACCGCGCCGAACTTGCTTGAGACGCGCAGCAGCCGCGCCGCGCGTCCGTCCAGCGTGTCGAACACCATCGAGAGCGCGATGGCGATGATCGCCTTCTCCCATTTTTCCATCAGCGAGAAGTGGATCGAAGCGAGTCCGCTCGACAGCGCCAACGTCGTCAGCACGTTGGGGATGAGGGCCGCCACCGGGATCTCCGCCTTGCTCTTTGAGCCCAGCCGTATGAACATCAGACGCCTCCCCGGCCGCCGGCGGAGCCGGCGAACCGTGCGATGATCGTCTCCCCCGCCTTGGTCACCTCGCCCACGCGCACCGTGACGGTCACGTCGCGGGGCAGGTACACATCCACGCGCGAGCCGAACCGGATCAGCCCGTACCGCTCGCCCGCGGAGAGGCTCACGCCCTCCTTCACGCGGCACACGATCCGCCGCGCGATCAGCCCCGCGATCTGAACCACCACCGCACGCCGGCCGTTGGCCATCGCCACGACCATGCTGCTCCGCTCGTTGTGCGTGCTCGCCTTGTCGAACGACGCGTTCACGAACGTTCCCGGTCGGTAGTGGATCTTCTCCACGCGCCCGTCCACCGGGCAGCGGTTCACGTGCACGTTGAACACGTTCATGAAGATGCAGACCCGCCGCATCGGCTCGCCCGACATCCCCAGTTCCGCCGGCGGAGCGCAATCATCGGTGATCACCACCCGCCCGTCCGCGGGGCAGATCACCGCGTCGGCGTCTTGTGGAATGCTCCTCTGCGGGTCGCGGAAGAACCACACGCACCACAGCGTGAGCAGCCCGCACACCACCGACGACGCAGCCCCGCCGATCCATCCCAGGAAGTGGAACGATCCCCAGCACACGCCCGCTGACACCAGCACGAACGCCGCCACGATCGGCCAGCCCTCGCGGGCGACCGCCGGCGCAGGAAGTTCGCGCCTGAGAATCGAGTTGGTTGGCGTTGCGAGTGCTGCGGTCGTCACAGGAGATGATAGAACGCCGCGATCACCCCGGAGGTTGCCCCGATCGTCCTCAGCAACCGCCCGCTTCCCAGGCCCTGAAGAAGTACTCCACGTCCGCCCCGTCGGTGCCGCCGTCAAGGTTCACATCCGCGGTTCTATCGCTGGCCTCCCACGCGGTAAAAAACGCCTCCACGTCGCCGCCGTCCACGCCGCCTGAACGATCAAAGTCAGCCGGGCACGGCGGGCACGCCGCTATTTCCGCTACGCCGTACGCCGCGAGGGCGCCGGCGCGGCTGAAGTTGCCGCCCACCAGCAGGCCGCGATCCGCCGTCGCCGGGGCGCGCAGCACCCAGCCGTCTCCGTTCAGCCCGCCATCGACCAGTTCCCAACGCAGGCCATTGAACCGGGCCATGTTGCGGCCGCTCGCGGCGCCCTGCCCGTCAACGGTGAAGTCGCCGGTGGCGTACAGCACCGGGCCTCCGCCGTCATCGAAGACCTCGATCGCGTTGACCAGGCCCGTGATGTTCGTGCCCATCGGTCGCCACCGTCCGCTCTCCAGAATGGCAACGGGGTAGTACGCGTACGACGGCGATTGGTCCGACGGCTGGATGCCGATCAATCCCGCCGCGATCAGGCGCGGGCCCGCGCCAAGATTCACGATCTTGATCGCGTTCCCGATACCGTATCGCTGGCCGGCCGCGACACTCTCCCAGCCTTGCGTGCCCGCCTTGGCCACCGCCGGTGTGGGGCTGAGCCCATAAAACGTGCCCGCGGCGTACAACCTGGGCCCGTCTCCCAGATCGCCGTAGACCATCGCATTGACGGTGGCGTTGCTCAGTGAGTTCAAGGTCGACCACGACGAACCATCCCAACGCGCTACGCCGTTGAAACTGCTCTGCAGCCCGGCGTACACCACCGGGCTTGAGTTCTCGACCCCCGACGTCATGCAACGCACGGGGTACGAAACGCCGTTGCCGTACAACCCTGCCCCGGGCATCGTGGTGAACTGCGCACCGTCCCACCTCGCGACATACCCGACGTTGGTGGCGCTGCCCATCGCGGGCGTGAATGAAACGAACGAGCCGCCGACGATCAGATCGTTTCCGAACCGCGCGAAAGCCTCCACGCCGCCGGCGACGGCCGCGGGCAGCGCCCGCCAGTTGCCGTCCACCCACCGGGCGATGTACTGAAAGCCCGGATTGAACACAAACGCCGGTCCGAAGTAACCGCCCGCGTAGAGCACGTCCCGCCCCGCGACGGGCGCGAACTCCAGCGCCCGTACTCCCGGGTTGGTGAGCGAAGCGTTCAGCGCCGCGAACGCTGTGCGGTCCGGGCGGGTCGTGGCCACCGGTCCCGTGTACATGGCCGAGCCTCCGGCGCCGTACGGCACGACGAGCGAGAGCGCCCCGCCCGCACACAACCGCGCGACCGAATCGCCGGAAAAGCGGTGATACGCGACCGCGTATACCGGAGCGAAAGGGCTCACGTTCGTTGTGATGACGTTCGACCACTGCACCCCGTTCCACTTCAAGAGGTTCCGGGCCGTGCTACCGCTCTGAGCCTGAAAGTTGCCGGCGACCAGGAGCACCTGCTCGCCGTTCTCCACCGATTGCACCATCCGCTGGATCTGGTTCGCGCCCGCGCCCGAGAGCGACACAATCTGGATGTTGCTCCCGTTCCACTTCCGCAACGCGTTGCTCGCGGGCCCAGAAGTACCGATCCAAAGTTCCCGGGTGCCCGGCTTGACGTACGACCCGACGCTCAGCACCTGCGCCACATCATCGAACCCGGGCACGGCCGTCCACGCCCGGCCGTCCCACTGACCGACGTTGATGACCGCGGTGGTCCCCAGACGCTGGAACGCGCCGCCCAGCACGAGCCGAAGCCCCTGCGGGCCGTCCCACACGCACATGGTGTTGCCGAATCCCCCGATGATGCCCCCGCCCACGCCCGTCCACGCGACGCCGTTCCATTTGGCGATGCCCGGCATGGGAACTCCATTCACCGTCGCGAAACTCCCGGTCGCGTACAGCGCACTGCCCGTTCCGTCGTTGAACACTTGCAGATCCTTGACGGCGCCGTCAGGCCCCGCGATCGATTCCCACGCCGTGCCGTTCCAGCGCCGGATCCCGCAGCCCGCCTCATTGTCCAGCGTGCCGAAGCTCCCCCCGGCGTAGAGCTTCAGCCCTCCGCCGTCGTTGAACGCCTCCAACGCCAGCACCGTGCCGTTCAGCCCGCCGCCGACGCTCTCCCACCCCAGCGATGTCGTCGTTCGCGCGATGTTGTTCCCCTCGCCCAGGCCGGCCGATCGGAAGCTGCCCCCGGCCACCAACTGCGGCCCGACGCCGAAATCAAACTCGATCATGTCGTACACGATGCCCGACGATCCATCCAGCCGCCCGGCCTGGTACGGCGAACTCCACGAGGGATCGCAGAACTGCGCCAAAGCGCATGAGTTGATCGCGGCCACCGCCGCGGCAAGCAGGCTGAATCGGAACATACTCACCCCTTCACATGGATCCGCGGCCACAGAAGCCGCGGCGTGGGAAACAGTACCAACCAACGACCGCGGCAGCTCGACGCACGCGGCCGAGAATGTACCGTCGCCCAGCGCACGGGTTGCAAGCCGTGGATTCACCCGGCGAGTTCCGTCTCTGCGCAAGTCCCGTAAATCTCCGCGCCCGGCCCCCCGGCGCGAATCGTGCTCGCACGGGGCACCGCATCTTCATCGTCCCCGCCCGTACCGTTGCTCACCATGGCCGACACCACCATCAAGTGCCCCAAGTGCGGAGAAGCGATCCCTCTCACCGACACCCTGGCCGCGCCCATGGTCGAACGCCTGAAACAGCATTACGAGCAGCGCATCGCGCAGGAACGCGCCGCCGCGGCCGAACGAGAGCGGGCCGTGAACGCCGCCAAGGCCCAGGTGGAGCAGCGGGAGGCCGCCCTCGCCCGCGAGAAGGAGCAGATGGCCGCCCGCGTGAGCGAGCAGGTGAACGAACAGGTCCGCGCCCGTCTCGTCGCCGATCGCGCTGTCATCGAGCGCGAGGCCGAGAAGCGAGCCAGCGAACGCGCCGCCGCGGAACTCGCCGCGAAGAAGCGCGAGGCCGACGACGCTCGCGCACTGACCCGCCAGATGGAACTCAAACTCACCGAGGCCCAGCAGGCTCAGGCCGACTTTCTGCGCAAGCAGCGCGAGCTCGAAGACCAGAAGCGCGAACTCGCTCTCACCATCGAGAAGCAGGTCGCCGCCCGCTCCGCCGAGATCGAAGAAACGGCCTCCCGTCGCGCGGTCGAGCAGGCCTCGCTCGTGCTCGCAGAGAAGGACAAGAAGCTCGCCGACATGTCGCGCCAGATCGACGACCTCAAGCGCAAGGCCGAGCAGGGCTCGCAGCAGTTGCAGGGTGAGGTGCAGGAACTGGCCCTGGAAGCCGCGCTCCGCGCCCGCTTCCCGCTGGACACTATCGAAGAAGTCGCCAAGGGCGAGTACGGCGGCGACGCCGTGCAGAGAGTCGCCGGCCCCGGCGGCCAACCCGCGGGCGTCATCCTCTGGGAATCCAAGCGGACCAAGACCTGGAGCGATTCCTGGCTCCCCAAGCTCCGTGACGATGCCCGCCGCGCCGGCGCAGAAGTCTGCGTCATCGTCAGCCAGGCCCTTCCCAAAGGCGTGGAGAGCTTCGACTGCATCGACGGTGTCTGGATCGCCGCCCCGCGGATGGTCTTGCCGCTGGCCGCCTGCCTGCGAGACGGTCTGCTCCACGTCGCCGAGGCCCGCGCCGCGGCACAGGGCCAGGACACCAAGATGGGCCTCGTGTACGACTACCTGACCGGCACCCGCTTCAAGCAGCGATTGCAGGCAATCCTCGAGGCCTACCAGACGATGCAGGATGACCTTGAGAAAGAGAAGAAGGCGATCACCGCTCAGTGGGCCAAACGCGCCAAGCAACTCGAGCAGGCGATTCTGGGCACCACCGGCCTGTACGGTGATCTGCAGGGCATCGTCGGCAAGTCCATGCACGAGATCGAATCACTGGAAGTCAAGGCCCTGGGCGGCTGACCGCTCGATCCGTCATGCCTCCGCCGCGCCACTACCCTTGCTTGATGCGGGTGCGGCTGTGCACGCCCGTGCCCACGGAGAACCGATGCGATGGGATTGAGCAAGGACTTTGTCCGAACCGTCATGGAATCAGTCGCCGGCGCCAAGCCCGGCACGAACCTCGTCAGCGGCGGCCACCTCACCTGGGTCAGCGCGTGCGACACCTACGCGAGCCTCAAGGTCTCCTGGGAACCGGGCGCTGCCCCGGAATCACTCGACGCCGTCGCGAAGGCCGCCCACACCGCCCTCTCCGCCGCGGCAGGGAAGGGCGGCGACCGCGTCGACTCGCTCATCGTTGAGTTCGTCGATCACGCCGGCAAGGTCACCCACACCACGCGCTTCGGAGGCATGATGCAGCAACCCCAACCGCCACAGCCCGCTCCCGGCGCAGCAGGCCACAAGCCTATCCCGGGCCTGCGTCAACCCCCCAATCCACAGATGTCCGCGACTAGCGGCCCACTTGCCGGCGTGCGCATCATCGCGGTGGGCGCGGGCAAAGGCGGCGTCGGCAAGAGCACCGTCGCGCTCAACCTCGCGGTGGGCCTGGCCCGACGCGGCCGCGCCGTCGGCCTGCTCGATGGCGACATCTACGGCCCCAGCATGCCCACCATGCTCGGCCTGGACGGTCTCGACGCCGTCACGCGCGAGGGCCAGCTCGAGCCTTTCCTCGTTCACGGCATCAAGACCATGACCATGGGCAAGCTGGTCGAGCCCGACAAGCCGCTCATCTGGCGCGGACCCATGGCCCACGGCGCGTTCAAGCAACTCGTGGAGCAGACTCGCTGGGGCCAGCTCGATGATCTGATCATCGACCTTCCCCCTGGCACCGGCGACATCTCCCTCACACTCGCTCAGACGCTGCAACTCAGCGGCGCGGTTATCGTCTGCACACCTCAGAAGGTGGCCCAGGACGACGCCGCCCGCGCCGCCCGCATGTTCCAGCAACTGGGCGTCAGCGTGCTGGGCGTTGTCGAGAACATGAGCTACTTCGTCGGCGACGACGGCAAGGTCTACGACATCTTCGGTCAGGGCGGCGCGCAGGTCATGGCCCAGCGCCTGGGCGTGCCGTACCTGGGAGCTATCCCCATCACCATCGCCCTCCGCAAGAACAGCGACTCGGGAGACCCCACCTCCAACTTCACCGGGGTGGACGCGCCGGGACAGAACTTGCGAAAAGCACTCGAAGAGATGGTCACCAACGTCGATTCGCAGGCCAGCCTCGCGGCGATGCGCTCCGGCGCCGCCAAGCCGTCGCTCACGATCTCCTGAGCCCCGCGATGCGTCCATGAAAAAACCCGATCCGCCGTGTGTCGCGGCGGATCGGGCGTGTGATCGTGGTCAGTGTCGATCGGGGTGCTGTTCAGCAGCCGCCGTTTTCCCAAGCCGCGTAGAAGGCTTCCACGTCGGCCCCGTCCACGCCGCCGTCAAGGTTCACGTCCGCGGCTTCCAAACCCAGTTCCCAGTCGGCGAAGAAGGCCTGCACGTCCGAGCCGTCGATGCCGCCGTCCTGGTTGTAGTCCGCCGGGCACGGGGGGGCCTGGTATTCGAACGCGCCCATATCCACCACCGGGGTCGGGCCCACGCCGAAGTCGGCCTGGTTGGGATCATCAACCTGCCGCGTCTGACCGTTCAGGTCCAGCGGGGACTTCTCGCCCGTCGTGACGCCGTCCTGATCGCAGTCGGTGAAGTCGTAAGGCACGGAGGAGTTGCTGCCCGCGTCGATCACCGGAGAGTTCGCCGCGAGGCGGTAGTCATCGTCCATGTCCCCGGCGATTCCGTTGGTGCCGAGGCGATCAACGAACCGCGGCGGTGTGTTCATGTTGCCCGTGCCCGCCACCGTGGTGCGGCCGTCCTTGGCAACGTCGCAGTAGGTGAAGGTGACCGAGGCCCCGTCGGGCTGGGCGTACGCCTGCTCGAACTCGGTGCCGCGCCACGCGTTGCCCGAGGTGTTGTAGAAGATAATGGAGTTGCTGGCCGCGACATAGCCGCCCCAGTAGGCGTAGAGGCCGCCGCTCTGCACACCCGCCTCGTTGTCGACAACGGTGCAGTTGTAGAGGTAGGCCGCCGCGCTGGCGGTGCTGCCCTCGGCCGCGACCGCGCCGCCCTGGCCGGCGTAGTTGCCGGAGAAGAGGCTGTTGGAGATCCAGGCGCCACCGCCCTGCACCATCACGCCCACGCCCGCGCCGCTGGAGGTGCTGTTCTTGACGAACTTGCAGCCGTTGACCTTGAGCGAAGGGGCGAACAGCCCGGTGGGGCCGGTGTAGTTGATGGCCGCGGCGCCCCACACCGAGGTGTTGTTGTAGAACAGGCAGCCGTCGAAGGTCGGTGCGCCGGTTCCCAGGCTCTTGACCGCACCGGCGTCGCCGCCGGACTTGTTGCCGATGAAGCGTACGTTGCGGAACGTGGGTGACGCGTTCACGATGCGGACGCCGCCGCCTTCGTCATCGTTGCCGCCCGCGATGTTGGCGTTGCCGCCGGTGATCGTCACGCCGTCCAGCACAGCCGTGGAGTTCACGTTGCTGGCGGTCACGACGTGCAGGGAGTTGTCGGTGAGGGAGAGAACGTTGCCGATGCTGCCGCTCAGGTACACCGGGTTGCTCTCGGGGTCGCGCTGCGATTCCTGGGTCTCGTCGCCCGCGAACCCGCCCAGCACCTTGCACCCCTGCACCAGTTGGAACGAGGCGCTGCGGACGTTGCTGGCCTGCCCGCCCGTCGGGTAGTACGTGCCGTCGGCCACCCAGATCTGCGTGATCTGACCGTTGCTCACCTTGGCGAGCGCCAGGGCGTCCTGCAGGTTGGTGAACGCGTTGAACCAGCTCTGGCCGGTGTTCGCGCCGGTGGCGCTTGCATCGACGTACAGGATGTTGCCGGTGTACTTGACGAGCTGGAAGGCGTTGAGCGCGGCCCGTTCGTTGTTCGTGTAACCCGTGTGCGATTCGATGTCCACCGCCGGGGCGCCAGCCCCAACGAGCATGTTGCCCACGACGTAGTTGTTGCCCTTGACGAACGAGTTGGCCGTCACCGGTCCGCCGCAGAAGTCGGAGAAGGCCTCGACCCCGCCGACCTTCACGACCACCAGGCTCTCGTAGTAGTTGGTGAAGTTGAAGATGTCGATCCAGGAGCCGGCGCTGCCCGGCAGCGACGCGTACACGTAGACGCGGTACAGGCCCGGGTCGACGCCGTTGAGCGTCACGCCGACCTTGGAGCCCTGCCCGGTCGTGTCCATGTAGTCCCAGAGGAGCTTGCCGAAGTCCGTCGACGCGCCCGCGACGCTGCTCGACGAGCCGCTGCCCGTCTGCCGCGTGCAGGTCACGCCCGAGCTCGTCCCGTTCAGTCCCAGCATCGAGACCGCGCCCGACGAGGTCGTCAGGAAAGAGTTCCAGACGCCGATCTGGCCGCCCGCGGCCTGGAACGCCAGAGAAGGGGCGCCCGTGCCCGTGCCCGACGCCCGATCGATGTCAACGTTGAGCGACTGCGCCATGGCGGGCGCGGCGGTGAGAGCGGCGGCGAACAGAAGCTGTGCGATGCGGTTCATGTCGTGTTTCCTTGGTGTGTGCGTGTGGCGTCTCTCCCGGCGCGTGTGACGCCGGGTTCGCGCGGCCTTCGCCGCGGTGGTGTCTGTGTGGTGCCCACGTTCATAACGCGGACGTAGGTCAATGCGTCAGCCCGGCCGCGCACGGCTAACCCGCGGGTTCAAAAGCCCCCGCCGGCTCGATGGCTGGATGTTCAGGAATCCGCCCGACGTCAGGCCGGCTGCTCGATCGCCCGGGAATCCAGCACCGCCCCCGCCCACCCCATGCCCACCGGCACGCCAAGCAGCGCCCCGCTCGCCCAGTCCAGCGAGATCGGCCGCGCCAGCGCGAACAGCCGGTCCGCGTACGCCGCCTCAACGACGCCAGAACCGTGCATGAACTTCGCGATGATCGGCCCCAGCACCGCCAGCAGCGCCATGCCCACCACCGGCAGCACCGGCCGGATGTGCGCCTTGGCGCCCGCCGCCGCGTTGCCGGCCGCGCCAGCGGCGATCCCGCCGATGAACGCCGCGAACAACGTCTGGCCCTTCATTGTGCTCGCCGCGACCACCCAGACCGCGACGCCGCACCCCGCAGCCGCGGCGATCAGGCTGATCACCGCGGTCGCCATCGCTGTCTTCTGGTCTCCGTCCCGCATCAGCACACCCGCAAGCCCCGTCAACGTCGGCGCATTGGCAGCGCTGGGGTGATGAGCCGCCGCGAGCTTGGAAAGCACCGCCGCGATCACCGCCGCCGCCAGCGCCAGCACCCCGCCCTCGATCGCGATCAGAATAAAATCCTGGCTTCCGTGCGACCGGCGGATGATCGCGTCGATCGTGCCCAGCGACCAAGCCGTCCAACCGAACACGACGCCGGCCAACGCGTAGCCGGTGCCCAGCGAATAGAACCTGGCCCCGATCCCTCCCAGCACGAGGGCCGCCACGCACGCCGCGGCCCCGATCGCCGCACCTTTCACGGGTGATTCGCCCACCAGCAGCGTGAACGCACCGCCCCCATCCACATCGCGAAGCGACGCGGCGGCGCGGGCCAGCAGCGGCCCGACGACCAGGAGCACCCCGAGAATGAGCATCCAGCGAACAATCGACTTGAGCATCGGTCCGCAGGGTAGGGAGCGTGCGGACAGGCCGGAACGCGCGGGCTTGCCGAACGAGGCGGCGCACAGCACGCCAACCGCCCGTTGAAGCTGCCCGGTTAAGGTTGTTTGGACAGTTTCATCGCTGCCTTCGTGAACAGTTCCGCCCACGCCCCGGGCGCCACGGACGCAAGCTCCTGCAGCACAGATTCCAGCTCCGCCCGAGGCTGGCGCGTGATGAACTGATTGTGCTGCACCAGCGCCGCGGCGATCGCTGCGTAGTAGGCCGCCAGCCCGGCCAGGTACGCCTCTCGCGTCGGCGGGTTCTTCACGATGTCCTTGCCGCGGTCCTTGAGCGCGTTCAGGGCCGACACATCAGCCGGCCCCGCGAGCAGGGCGATGTGCGCGTTCGAGAGTTCGTCGAAGGGCGACCGCCGAAGCAGTGAGTCCAGCCAACGGCCCGAATCCGTCGCCTCGAGCTGGTCCACCAGGTCGTCCGCGGCCTTCCGCGGGCCCGGCAGCCCCATCCGCAGGAGCGACGTGGCCTGCACCTCCGTGATGTCCTCGTACGGCTGCCCGCCCCGGTCCACCCGGGGCGCATGCGCCCTGTCCGGCTCCGATCCTGCCTGTGTCATTCTTCGTTCTCCCCTTGCTCCTCCTCGCGCAGGTCGATGCCGGCCTGGCGAAGCAGATTCCTGATCTCGGCGTCGATGCTCTCCTCAGCGACGCCGTCCCTGCGGAAGAGTTCTCGCAGAGCGTGAATGAACTTTCTTCGCGCGGTGCGTGCCATCACCGCCGCACGCGTCGGGTGCACCCCGAACTCCGAGGCGATGCTCGCGTACGGCCGACCGCCGTAGTAGTGCGCGTGAAAAATCCGCCAGTGCGTGGCCAGATCCTGGTCCATGCAGATCTTCTCCGCCATCTCCAGCGCCGATCTCACGAACGCGACGATGCACTGCAGGTCCATCTTCTCGATCGCACGCTCGTCTTCGTAATACGGCTCGGGCGCTTCACTGCCCGGCCGCGGATGGCGGCTGCGCCGCCGGTGCTCTTCTTTCAGGTAGAAGCAAAAGCCGTTGATCAGCCAGTGCCTCAGCTTCATCCCGTTGCGCTTCCAATCCGCGAAGAAGTTGGGCATCTCCAGCCGGCTCGCGAAGAACCCTTGCACAATTTCTTCCGGCTCTCCCAACCACCGGTCCTTGGTCCCAAGGAAATACACCTTGAGAGGCCAGGCGTACACCTCCATGATGTGCCGGTTCACGTTCTGACGGCCCGAGGTACCCCTGTTCAACTCGTCATCGATGTAATCGGTGCGGGTCGGAGGGAACGCGTCCTTTTTGGCTGGAGCACCCATATGGGGGTATCTTATGTTGGGTCCCGGAATAACGTCGATCTGAGGCCGCCATATGTCCTGCCAACGTTGGACTGCCGCCTCGAGGATTTCAGCAAGGGCAACGACCACTCAACAGATAGACGTGAAGACGGGTAACCTGCGCGTCACTGCGAAACTTGGGGTAGACAACTCACCTTCCGGACCCCGATGCCGCCCGCTTACGCTCGTCCATGTTCAAACCACTGGTGATTGCACTGGCCGCCTTCTCGGTGAGCGCGCAGGACTTCAAGGTCGGCCCCGCCGATGGCGGAACCATCACCAGCACGGGCCAGATGGTTCGACCCGCCGGTCTCACCATGGAGTTCGCGGGTCGGCCGGTGGATCTTGCACGTTCCCCGGACGGTGCACTGCTCGCCGCGAAGGACAACCGCGGCGTGGTGCTCTTCAATGCCGCGTCGCTCGAAGTTCTTCAAGAGATCAGTTTCGGCGAAGACGGCCCGTCGATGGTCGGCCTGGCGTTCTCGCGCGACGGCGGGCGACTCTACGCCACGGATTGCAAGAACAGCCTGGTTGAACTGACTTCCAAGGGCGAGACCGCCTCTTGGGAGATTTCACGCAGGATGGCACTCCCCGGCCCCAACGGCAAGGGCGAGGCCTTCCCTTGCGGCGTCGCCATCGACGCCGCCACCGCGTACGTCTGCCTCTCCCGCAACAACACCCTGGGCGTCATCGATCTCGATTCTGGCAAAATCCTCAAACAGATCCCCGTCGGCGTCGCGCCGTACGCCGTGCTGGTCCGAAACGGCCGCGCGTTTGTCTCCAACTGGGGTGGACGGGTGCCCAAGGAAGGCGAACGTGCCGCCGATTCCTCCGGCACGCCCGCCCTCATCGACTCCCGCGGCGTCGCCGCCAGCGGTTCCATCTCCATCATCGATCTTGCTGCCGGTCGCGAATTCACGCAGGTAGAGACAGGTCTGTCCGCCTGCGGCCTCGCTCTTTCTCGCGACGGATCCACGCTCTATGTCGCCAACGCCAACGCCGACACTGTCAGCGTGGTCGACACCGCCACCGCCTCGGTGAAGTCGCAGATCAGCACCCGCCCCGATCCCGCCCTGCCCTTCGGCAGCATGCCCAACGGATTGGCCCTGAGCGCCGACGAACGCACGCTCTACGTCTCCAACGCCGGCAACAACGCCGTCGCCGTGATCTCGCTCGCGGACAATCGCGTCCAGGGGCTCATTCCCACCGGCTGGTATCCCGGCCCCATCCTCACCGCCGGCGATCCGAACCACGCCGTCCTACTGGTCGGCAACATCAAGGGAGTGGGCTCCCGCACCAGGGACCCCGCCCGCAAGGGCTTCAACTCGCGCAAGCACCGAGGCTCGGTCTCCCGCATCGACATCCCCGACGAGGCCGGCCTGCGCACCCTGACCGCGCAGGCCCGCGAAGACGCCCGCGTGCCGCAGATACTCAAGGCCGCGGAGCGTTCGTCGGATGCCGCCGCGGCGGTTCCGGTGCCCGCCCATCCCGGCCAGCCCAGCACGATCGAGCACGTGGTGTACATCATCAAGGAGAACCGCACGTACGACCAGGTCTTCGGCGCCATCGGCAAGGGCAACGGAGATCCCGCTCTGTGCGTCTACGGGCGGGAAATCACCGCCAATCACCACGCCCTTGCGGAGCAGTTCGTGCTGCTGGACAACTACTACTGCAACGGCGTGCTCTCCGCCGACGGCCATTCCTGGGCCACCGAGGGCAACGTCACGCCGTACCTGGAACGCTCCTTCGGCGGCTTCAAGCGTTCCTACACCTTCGGCGATGATCCGCTGACGTACTCCTCTTCCGGCTTCATCTGGGATCATGTGCTCGCCGCGGGCTTCTCGTTCCGCAACTACGGCGAGTTCGACAACGCCGGCACCGAGCCCAAGAGCCGCTACAAGGCCGTGTTCGAGGATCACAAGTCCGGCGCCAACGCGATCGCGCTCACGCACAACATCGGCATCGAAAACCTCAGACGCTACACGCACCCGGGCTATCCCGGCTGGTGCCTGGACATCCCCGATCAGGTCCGCGCCTCAATCTTCCTGGGCGAACTCGCCGAGTTCGAAAAGGGCGAGAACGGCAAGACGCTCCCCAACTTTGTGCTGGTCCACCTGCCCAACGACCACACCGCCGGCGCCTCCGCGAAAGTCCCGACGCCCCGCTCCATGGTCGCCGACAACGACGTCGCCCTCGGCCGCATCGTCGACGGCCTGACGCACTCGCGCTTCTGGAGCAAGATGTGCATCATCGTCATCGAGGATGATCCCCAGGACGGTTGGGACCACGTCGACGGCCACCGCTCCATCTGCCTCATCGCCAGCCCCTTCGCGAAACGGGGCGCGGTCGTGAGCAACTTCTACAACCAGTCCTCGGTGCTCCACACCATTGAACGGATATTCGGCCTGGTGGGGCCTAACCAGCTTCTGGCCGCCGCGCCCGTCATGAGCGATTGCTTCACGGGCACGCCGGACTTCACGCCCTTCACCGCCGTCGCCAACCCCACGCCCCTGTGCGAGTTCACCACGGCCAACAGCATGGCCGCTCCGCGCGATCGCGAGTTGGAGAGACTGACCGCCACCCTGGATTTCTCAAAGCCGGATGTCGCCGACGAGGCCACGCTCAACCGCGTCCTCTGGCTCGCCGCCCGGGCCGACACCCCATACCCGAAGGAACTTGCCGGCGCTCACGGCCGCGGGCTGGCGGCGCTGGGCCTCAAACTCGATGGCCGCGGCGACGTCGACGACGATGATTGATCGCCTCACACGCGCCCGTCGCGCTGCATCCATTCCCACTGTCGGCGCACACCGGTCTCGAATGTGGTGGTGGGGTGGTAGTTCAGTTCCGCCGTGACCCGCGCCAGGTCGGCCCACGTCCGGTCTACGTCCCCGGGTTGCATCGGCAGCCGCTTGATCGTCGCGTCTCGTCCCACCACGCGGGAGATGGTCGCGATCATGTCCGAGAGCGACACCGGCGTGCTGTTCCCCAGGTTCCAGACCCGATACCCGAACTGATCTATCCGGTCGTGCGCCGCAACGATGCCCGAAACGATGTCGGCCACAAACGTGTAATCTCGCGACGTGGTGCCGTCTCCAAAGACCTGGATCTCCTCACCCTTCGAAATCCGGCTGAGGAACTGCGATATCGCCAGGTCCGGGCGTTGCCTGGGCCCGTAGACGGTGAAGAACCGCAGGCACGCGGTGGGCATCTTGGTCAGCGCGTGGTGCGTGTACGCAAGAAGTTCGCACGCCCGCTTGGTCGCCGCGTAGGGACTGATGGGCTGATTCACGTCCAGATCTTCGTGGAACGGAGCGGTGGGGCAGTTGCCATACACGGACGATGAAGAAGCAATCACCACCCGGCCGCACCCATGTGCCGCGGCCGCTGCCAGCAACACGCTGGTCCCCAGCACGTTCGCTTTGGCATACGCCGCCGGGTCCGCGATGCTCGGCCTCACGCCCGCCTTCGCGGCGAGGTGTATCACCGCGGTCGGACGGTGCTCCTGAAACAGCCGCTGCATCATCCCTGAGTCTGTGATGTCGGCCTCCACCGCCAGGAACTCTTTCGGATGCGCAGCCTTCAATTGCTCAATGGCTCGTCGCTTGAATTTGAGGTCGTAAAACGGATCGAAATTATCGATTCCGATAACGGTGCGTCCGGCGGCCAGAAACGAGGCACAAGTGTGCGACCCAATGAACCCAGCCGCACCCGTGACGACGATCGGATTTTGTACAACAGGTTGGGACACGCTGCGATTATTCCCCCGCCAGTCGTAGGAATCGCCTATTGGGCGCACTACCAAAATCAGTAAAAAAAGCAGGGCGCCATCTGTGACAGCGCCCCGCTGGAGGAGAGAGAGATCAGTATTTCGGTACTCAACTATCGGACGGCAACTTGCCTAAGTCCACACCAATCTCGACTAAATCGTCAAAAAAACTTCATGTTTCCGACGCATCCCGCCGAAATTGCCCCGTTTTGGGCTGCAAACGTTTTGCGAACGGCCGCTGCTCCTTTGTCGCCGCCTGTAGGGGCCGTAGTCATAGATTATACGTTTTCGGGCTTCTCCCGGTTCTTGGATTTTTCTGGAGTCCGCAAATTCTTACTGTGATTCTCGCTCGGAATCAAGCAAATGCGGTGTGGTGAGGAATAGACCTCAGCCCCGAACTCGGATGCAACGCGGCGTAAGTCCCGCGAACATCCCGGATCAAACCATCGAAAACACCGATCAATTTGCGAATCGATGCCGCTCTCCCACAGCTATGAAAAAGGCCCACTTCGCGTGGGCCTTTCCTTGGGTTCGTTTCAATTTTCCGGGCAGGTCACTTCTTGTCCGTGCCGGGGGCGTAGCGTTCCTTCAGACGTTGCAGGGCCTTCTCACGCTCTTCGGGAGTCATGTTCTTGAGCCGTTCCTGCATCTTGGGAGGCAGCTTGCTGATATCGCCATCGAAGTTCGCCGGAACTTCGCCCGGCTTGCCCGCGCCGGGCTTGCCGGTGCCGTCGCGGCGGGCCTTCATGTTCTCCGTCAGCTTGTCAAGCTCCTTCTGAACCACGGGCTTCTGCGCGTCCGTCAGCACCGCCCACATCTTCGCGTGGTACTCGTCGGGCTTCGGCGCTCCCTCGAGCAGTTCCTTCATGCGAGCCTTGGCTGCCTCGGCCTTCTTCTCGTCAACGGGCTTGTCGCCGTCCATGTCCTCCGCGTCGGGAGTGCCCTTGGCGGGGCGGGTGCCCAACTGCGTATCCAGCCTGCGGCGGGCATCCTTGGGAAGGTCCTCGCGCAGCTTGTTTACCTCGTCCATGTGCTGGTCTTTGTATTTCTTCTGAGCGTCCTTGAACGAGGCGTCGATGGCGGTGAGCTTCTTTGACTGCTCGTCGCTCAGCCGCACAGCGGCGTCGACCGAATCTCCCTTGATGCTCTCGAACGCACGCAGGAACATCGGGTGCGGGATCTGCGTCACCATTCGCTCCTTGCGATCCCCTTTGCCGCCGGTGAACTTGCGATTCTCGCCGGGAACCCCGCCCTCTTTCACAGGCGGTCCTTTCAGAACGTCTTTGCCCTGGTCGGGCTTCGCGTCCTGCGCGAACGTCGTGCCCGCGAGTGTCGCGAGCGCAAGAACGGACATCGAGATCAGACTGGCATGACGGGTCATGGCGTGGCTCCGGGTTGGGTTGAGACGCAGCAGGACTTTCGTTATCGACCTTCATACGCCGCGGCGTCAGAAGTGTAACGCCGCATCGCTCCCTTCATTGCCGCACGCCCGCCGAATCCCCGTTCTCGGCCATGCCCTGCATTCCCCGCAACCCGACGGTGTCCGTCCATCACCGCTTTGAACGCCCGACGCCATCCATCACGGGCTAAACTCCCGCCCTCGTGCCATTCGAGGCACCGTTCCGACCTCGCCGGGAACCCAACCTCGTGTCAGCCCCTTCTCCACAGTTCGCGTTCAATCCGCTTCCCGCCAGGTTGCCCCAGGGCTACGCCGCGGCGGCGCTAGGTACAGACACCTCCGCACGCCTGAGCGTCATCATCAAGACCGACGCCAAGCCCGGCCACTCGCCCCTCGTGCTCCTGCGCGACACGATGGACGCGCGCGTTTACCTGGGCTGCATCGCTGACTCCGCCGGTTGGATTCATTCCTATCTTGAGATCTGGGTGCAGGACGCAAGCGGCCTGGGCACCGCATCACCCGCGTATCGCAACGCGCTCAACAACGCCTCCCTTGATGCTCGCTGGGCCGATCGCTGCCGCGGCTTCGAGGCCGCCGGCGCCGTCTTCCACACCGGTTGGGAGACCGAACACCCCGATCCGATCCTCCTCGACGCCAAGACCCTCAAGCCTGTTCCCGCGCGAGACGCTCGCACCGGCGCACACTGGGTCCTCTGCCGCGACGAGGACTTGCTGCTCAAGAAGAGCGCGCCCGGGTACGCCGCCACGCTCTCCCGCCACCTGTACCAGCCCGAACTCGGCGACGCGACCGAACTCCTCCCCGTCGATCTGATCGGCTCCGACGGCGCCGCCGTCGGCAAAGCCCTGGGCGCACCCGGAGATGTCGTCGCGCTTAACCCGGGCGGCGGCCTGATGATGGTCGTTCCCCACGCCCCGCTCGCGTACGAGCACTTTGTTGACGCGATCTCCGGCGCCAACGCCGAAGCGGGCCCCGCGGACACGCTGCTGCGCACCATTGCGTCGGCCGCCCTCAGCGGCGACGGCAATTCCCCCTCAAAGGTCGGCGGTTGGCTCGGCCTGCGAGGTGTCGGCATCGCCGGGCGCCTCGTTGAAGCGCTGCACCTCAAGCTCATGCTCCTGGCCGGAGCGATCGCGCAGGTGCGAGACCAGACCACGCTCACGCGTTCTCCGCTGCTCAACCTCAGCGCGGAGAGCTTCCGCGTCGCGCTCGCCGCCCGGGCCCCCGCTCTGCCGTTATGGTGGACGGCCCGTGCGCTCCTCTGCGCTCCCGGCGACGCCACCGAACTCGAGATCGCCGGAACCTCCGCCAAGTACTTCCTTCCATCGCGCAGCGGCGGCATGTCGATCTACTCGCCGGCCGGCATGGGCGCCGCCGCGAGCGGCCGCGGTTGGCTGCGACTTCGATCTGTGAACACCGAATCCGGAGGAGCCATCCTGGAAGGCACGCTCTCCACCCAGGATCGGGTCACCGCCGGCGGCAACGACCTGCTCTGGCTCCGCGTGCAGGCCGGCGGCGCACGCATGGACCTCCACGCCGTCGTCGACGCCACCAGCGCGATGGCCGCGGGCGAGATCCGCCTTCGCACGCTCCCCACCAAGCTTCCCGACGCCGGCCTCGCCCACCTGCGCTCCGCACTGGGCGTCCCGATCCCCGACGTGACGTTCGAACTCGTCCCCCTGCTCTCGACGCCCTGCGATCTCTACGCCCTGGGAGTCCTGGCCGTCCGCACGCTGCTCGTCGACAGCCGCCGGCCCCTGCCCGTGGCGCTCGATGAACTGATGAGCCTGGCGATGCAGGCCGCCCGCGCCATCGACTCCGGCCAGGACCTGCCCGGGCGCATCGCCGCCGCGTTCGACGCCGACAAGCGGTTCCCCGACGCCCTGGGCCCCCAGCGGCTGCTCAACGATGCCGGCAACGCCGACGAAGCGTTCGCCGCGATCCCCCCGCGCCTCTGGTTCGGCGTGCTGGCCTGCATCATCCGGCTATTCACAGGCCTGTCGCAGGACAGCCGCTGCAAGGATTTCGGCGACTGCCCCGCCGGAGCGCCCCACCGGGTCTTTGACGGCCCGCTGGAAGACCTGTACGCTTTGCTCGGCGCGTGCCGGGCCCTCATCGTCCCGGACCAGGCCCTGAGTTCCGAAGTCCGGGGCGTCCTGAAGGAGTGCCTGGCCTCGGCGAAGCGGTGATATTGCGGTGATACTGTGTGACGTACCTGGGGCGAGCGCCAACACGGGCGCGCCCCGTCAGTTTGACACGGAAGGAAACGCGATGTTCAACAAGGCAACTAACGTTCTCGTGGTGGGATTCCTGGCAGCGACCTCGGCCCTGCTCGTGGGCTGCGACGGCACGCCGAAGGTCAAGCCGATGGATATCGGCGTCGCGCCCGACGCGAGCCTGAAGGACGCCGGCAGCGGCAAGATGGGCAAGGTCGAGGTCGATCTCGTCGCCGTCGGCAAGGACGACGAGGGCAAGTGGGACAGCAAGAGCATCAACGACTACTTCAGCGGCAACGACGCGCTCCGCGCCGGTGCCACCGCCTACTCCAAGTCCTTCGTCTTCGCCGACGGCCAGGACGCCAAGATCGTCGTCGCCAAGGGCGACCCCATCTGGAACGTCTGGAAGCAGAACCGCCCCATCCTGTTCATCATGGCCAACTCCCGCGCCCTGGCGATGGAATCCGCCAAGCAGGAAGTCCGCCGCAAGAAGATCAACCTGCTCAGCGACCGCTGGCCCAAGGTCGACGCCTTCACCATCACCGTGAAGAACGGCGGAATCGAAGTGAACCCGCCGCCGACCGAACCCGTCAAGTGATGCGCCGGGAACGGCCCCTCGCGTCTCTCTTTGGTCGGCGGACTCGCACGAACATGCGGGTGTGTTGCCCCTGTGCGGTGTGAGCGGCGAGCAGCGGTGCCTGCCGTTCGCGGATACATCACGACGAACTCGCCATGCCAACCTACGGACGCTTCGAAACTGTTGACGAACTGTCCTCCAGCGGCCCCTACTCGGTCTTCACCGCCCGGCAGGTCGGCGGCGACGGCTCCGTCGCGTTCGCCGTCAAGAAGTTCCGCACCGACGACGACCTCGCCGACCCCGAGATCGTCGCCCGAATGTCCGCCGACTTTCTCGACGCCGCCCGGGTCAACCAGTCCGTCAATCAGACCGGCGCGAAGCGGTGGTCCAAGGTGCTCGAGACCGGGCGCGGCGCCGACGCCGCGTTCTATGTCGCCGAACTGGCGCCCTCCACGCTCCAGCGTCTGGTCGACAGCCGACGCCAGCTCGACGGCCGAATCCTCGTTGATCTCCTGACCGCCGTCACCGACGGCCTGATCGAACTGCGCGAGGCCACCGGCGGGGGCGAAATGGGCCGCGGGCACGGCCGCCTCGACCCCACCAACGTTTTGCTCATGGACGCCGCGCCCGAAGCCGCGGCGGTCGCGCTCACCGACCCCGCCCCGTCCACCCAGGTGGATTCCAACACCCGCCTCGAAGACATCAAGGGCATCGGCGGCATTCTCTTCCAGTTGGTCGCGCACCGCCCGCCGCCCAGCGGCACCGAAATCCGTAAAGGGCCCGAATGGTCGTGCATGGGCGCGCAGGGCGAAGCCCTCCGCACGCTCTGCGAGCAGTTGCTTAACCCAAACGCCGCGAGCGCAACGCCCCCAACGCTCGAGCAGATCAAGCAACGCCTGGCCGATGTCCTCAAGCTCCGCGCCGCCAGCAAGGGCGTGGGCACGCCGGTCAAGATCGCCGCGGGCCTGCTCATCGCCGCCGGGGCCGCCGGAGCCGCGTGGTACTTCCTGCGTCCCCCGCCTGTTCAGCCCCCCAAACTCACCGGCCCCGCCGACACCAGCGACCCTACCGAGAAGGAACGCGCCGAGATGCCCGGTGAGGTCGCCAAACTGCGCGATGCGCTCGTGAAGGCAAAGACCGAGTTCGACGCGCTGGGCGAACCGGGCGACACCGCCTACTCGTCTCTGCTCGAGAAGCTCGGCGCCCTGACCCGCGACGTCGAAGACCACACCAAGGTGAAGTGGATCACGCTGAAGGATTACAAGGAAGCCGGCAACGTCGTCCCCGACGAGGCCCGCGAACTTCCCGCCGACCTCCTGAAGACCCGCGACGAAAAGGTCATCAAGCCCCACGACGCAATCAAGGCCCGCATCGCGAGTTTCTCCGGCGAGGTCGCCTTCGCGCAGACCTCGCTCAAACTCGCCGCCGATCTCGTCAAGGCTCAGGCCGAAGCGAAGAGTGCCGCCGATCTCGTCGAACGAGGCCGCCGCAAGCTCGACAAAATGGCCCAGGAAGGTAAAGACGCCTTCAAGCCCATCGAGGACAAGGGCGCCGCGCTCGCCGCCGCCGCAGCCAAGGCCGCCGCGGACCTGGACGCCTTCAGCAAGATGGCCCCTCCCGCGGCCGACGCCGGCCGCGCGCTGGGCGAATCCATCGCCAAGCTCACCGCAGACGTCCCCGCCCTGCGCACCTCGTTCGATGAGTGGCGCCGCAAGTTCGATACCGAAGGCAACGCGACCCAGGAACTCATCAAGGCCGAGGGCAAGAAGCAGGAGAGCTCCAAGGAGTTCGCCTCCGCTGACCTGCGCTTCAAGATCAGCGACTTCCTCATCAAGGCCGAGACCCACTACGACACCCCAGAGGACTTCAACAAGGACTACGCGAAGGTCAAGTCCTGGCTCAAGGATGTCCAGTCCGGCGTGCGCGATGTGAAGCTTTCGTTCAAGCCCCAGCCCGGCGGCTTCGTGCAGCAGGACCAGCTCGACGGCGTCGCCGAGGCCGCGGGAGAGCGCGCCGTCAAGCGGGTCGTCGCCGACGCCAAGTTCACCGACGGTGTCCCCGACGCCGTCGCGTCGAGCGACCCCATCGTCGCCCGCGAGCGCAAGGTGGTCACCGATTGGGCCCGGGATGTCGACGCGCTTTTGAACCAGGCCGCGCAGGCCGATCGCATGCTCTCGGGCGGGTACGACTGGGAGGAAAAGGGCGACGGCGGCGCCTCCCTCAGCGCCCTGTACTCCACGCTCACCGGCTCCCCGACCCTCGCCGATCTCAAGGCCAAATCGCAGGAAAAGGCCGGAAAAGTCGAAGCCTTCGGCAACGGCCGCTTCCGCGAACTCTCCGAAGCGATCGACGCCGTCGCCGAGCGTGCCAAGGGAGTCCGCGACATCGCCACCGGCAGCGACGCCGCCCCCGCCCTCCTCGCCCTCATCACCGCCGAGGCGGGCAAGCCCGGAACCTCCGCCCGCGTGATGAGCGCCTGGAAGCGCCTGGCCGCCACCGACTATCCCGGCAACCTCAAACAACTCGACGAGGCCGCCGCCGCATACACAAACGTCGTCAAACCCGCCGCGGAAAAGCTCACCGACCCTGTCCGCGCCGCCGCGGCGTCCAAAAACGCCGCCGCGTTCATCCCCGCGATGTGGCTCGAACTCGTCAACAAGCGGCTCGGCGGTAAGCCCGCGGACGTCGAAGCAGCCTTCGAGCCCAAGTCCATGGAGCGCTGGGGCGTGACCGACGCGACGCTCGCCGGCCTCAATCCCGCCGCGAAACTCAACCGCCGCCGCCTCAAGCTCCTCGCCGATGTCCGCGCCATCTCCGGCGACTCCAACTCTCAGAAGACGCAGTTGCAGCAGAAGTTCGCGGAGTTCTTCGCGGACGTCTCGCAGCTCGATCCTTCCGGCGCCGCCACCAAGTCGGACAAGTACCAGAGCTTCTACACCAAGTTCTTCCCCATGAGCCAGGGCAAGTTCCTCGATCTGGCGACCGAAGGCCCCGCGGGCGCCGCCTCGAAGAAGCCCTGGACCCTCGCCGAAAAGCGCGGCGATAACGACGCGGGCGTCTACGCCTCCCCCAAGGGAGCGCGTCTTGAGTTCGTCCGCATCTCCGCCAGCGAGCCCGCGACGTACCTGTGCACTACCGAAGTGTCCGTCGCCGTCCTCGCAGAACTCCTCGAGGCCGACGGCATCAAGGGCGAAACCCTCCGCGAACTCGCGGGCATGGACAAGAACAAGGAAATCTCGCCCACCGACACGTCGGACGACGGCCGCAAGGGGCCCCGCACCTGGCTCCCCACGCGCTCCGGCCCTGTCCCCGGCGCGCCCGAGCAGGACAACGACAGCAAGGGCTGGATCGCCAGCCGCCCCGGCGGCGCCAAGCGCCCCGACGGCTCGCAGATGAAGGGCGCCGGCTACGACGCGAGCATCGACGCCGCCGTGACTCCACCGGCGCCCACCTCGCCGGTCAACTACGTGCCCCCCGCGTTCGCCGAATATTGCGCCTCGCTCGCCGGTTGCAGACTGCCCACGTCCGCCGAATGGGCCGCCGCGGCGGCACGCGAACCCAACGCGTCCGCCAACCGACGCGACCAGAGTGTCGTCAAGCAACTCGCGTACCTGGACGCCTTCCAGAACGTGCAGGGGGTCTGGTACGAGGCGGCGTCGCCCCTCTCCGGAATCCTCCAGCCCGAAGGCGCCAAGCCCGGCGCCGACAAGGCCCCCGCCGTGCAGGCCAGCGACGGCGTGCTCTGGTTCACGCATGTTGATGATGGTGGGGGACAACTCTTCCACCACCTCATCGGCAACGTCGCGGAGTTCGTTTGCGACGATCCCTCCGCGTGGTCCAAGTCCGGCATCTCCGGCTCCGTCCCCACGAAGAAAAAGCTCGATGATTTCGCGGCCGCCGCCGCGGGCAACCTCAAGGTCATCGGCGCCTCGGCACTCTCGCCCGCCGCGATCGATCCCGCGCAGGCCCAGACGATCTCCAAGGGCCGCGTCAAGAACGCGTACTCCGATGTAGGCTTCCGTCTGGCGTTTACCACCACCGGCGTCGGCGGCGACAACGCCGCGCAAACCACCGCCGCCGATCTCGCCGCCCGCGACTATTTCGCGCAGTGATCCCGTGGTACCCACCTGTCAGGCGTACAGCCCGTGCCCGAGAAGGCATCGGGCAGCGAGCGATCTTGATTGCGCGTTTCCCTACCCTGCCTCATGCCCGAAATGACGCCGCAGCGCTGGGAACACACCACGACCTACATCCGCGAACTCTTCTGCCGCGAAGATTCCCTGCTCGCCGGCCTGATGCCCGCCGCCACGGCGAAGGGCCTGCCCGCGATCGACGCCGGCGCACTCACCGGCCGCCTCCTCGAACTGCTCGCTCGCATCACCAGCGCGAAGCTCGCCATCGAAGTCGGCACTCTGGCCGGCTACTCCGGCATCTGGATCGCCCGTGGCCTCTGCGAACACGGCCGTCTTCTCACGGTTGAAGTGTCTTCCACCCACCTGGACCTCGCACGCGAGAACTTCGCCAAGGCCGGTCTCGCCGACCGCATCCTTCAGCGTCAGGGCCGCGGCATCGACGTCCTCCCCGCCCTCCTCAAGGAACGCGGCGAAGCCTGCGCCGATCTCGTCTTTCTCGATGCCGCCCGCGAGGAGTACATCCCGCTCCTTCCGACGGTTCACTCTCTTCTCCGCCGCGGCGGCGTTCTCGCCATCGACAACGCGCTCCACGCCAAACGCTTCGTCCCCGACCCTTACGCCCCCGGCGAACCGCCCGACGTGATGGACCAGACCAACCGCGCTCTGGCCGCCCACCCTGGCTTCGATTCCATCCTCGTGCCGCTCGGCAACGGCGTTGCCATCGGCGTGCGGAAGTAACTCAAACGTTGGAGCGATTAACCTCTTCGTTCCATCGCCGCGCCCGCCCGCACGGCGACGAAACCCGCGATCCGACATGCTCGCGGAGGTGGGTTGCATTCCATGCGTCACGAACACCGTCCGATCGCGGCGTCTGACGAGCTCCGCGCGTTGATATGAATTTCATCTTCGCCTATTCTGCGTCAGGCTGCGCCGCCGCCGATCGCCCCTGCTGTTGGCGGCGCGGGCCATGGGAGAATGGATGACGCTCCGCAACTCCACCAACTCGCATCCTTCCGCTCTCCGCTGTGTCTTCCAAGCATCGTTGCTCGCCGCGGCTGTAGGGCTTGCATGGACAGCCTGCGGGTGCGGCGCACCACCCCGCCCGACGCTCACCGATGCGCAGCTGCAGGACCGCAGTGACGCCGACGCACAAGAGAGCCAGAAAGTGTTGCAGTCGGCGATCGGAGGCATCCTGACCCGGATGGAGGAGAAGGCCAGGACCGCGACGGATTCCGAGCCCGCCGTGCTCAACATCCTCGCCCTCTCAGGCGGCGGAGACTACGGCGCGTTCGGCGCCGGCCTTCTCGTGGGCTGGGGATCGAACCCGCAGCCCGCCGGGCGGCGTCCCGACTTTGACGCCGTGACCGGCGTCAGCACCGGTGCGCTGCTGGCCCCCTTCGCATACGTCGGCACCGACGAGGCGTACCTCAAAGTCGAGTCGTTCTACAGGAACCCAAGGCGCAACTGGGTGCAAGACCGCGGCCTGCTCTTCTTCCTGCCCCACAACCCCTCGTTCATGATCGTGAAAGGGCTCGAGAAGGACATCAACCTCGCGATCAGCAAGCCGTTCGTCGACGAGATGGCCGCCCAGTCCGCCAACGGCAAACTTCTCATCATCAGCGCGACCGATCTCGACCTGGGCCGGCAGAAGTTCTGGGATGTCGGCCAGGTCGCCGCCGCGGCGTCGTCCACCGGGAACCTCGAACGCCTGCACAAGATCCTGATGGCCTCCGCCGCGATCCCCGCGATCTTCCCGCCCGTCGCGGTCGACGACTCGCTCTACGCCGACGGCGGCGTCACGGCGAACGTCTTCCTGCGGCTCGATCCGCACTCGCCCGGAGGCTTCGTGCAGCGGTGGATCGCCATGCACCCGGGCAAGCCTCTCCCCAAGACCCGATACTGGATCATCATCAACAACCAACTTTCCCAGACGCCCAAGACCGTTCAGCCCAAGTGGCCCGCCGTCATGGCCCCCGCGCTCGCCACCGCCGTCCGCTCCGCCACCATCGCCGAGGTGCGTTGGCTCTCCGCGCAGGTGGATTATGTCAACGCCGTGTACGACTCCGACATTGAAGTCTGGGTCGCGGCGATCCCCGATGATTGGCGTCCGCCGGCGCAAGGGGCCTTCGTGAAGGAAACCATGGAATCTCTCGCCGACCTGGGGCGAAAAATGGGAGCCGATTCCAAATCATGGCGGCGCTGGAACACGCCGGTTCGCGAGAAGCGCACGGGCGTTCCCCAATCCGCACCCGCTACGCCCTGAACCGCGCCTTCCCTGTCCGATTCCCGGGGCCCTCTACCGCACCTGCTCCCGCAGAGCCTTGGCCCGCTCCAACGCTCCAGCCTCCATCCCCGCCTGATCCGTGCTCCGCGGCTCCAGCTTGAAGTGCCACGTGGTCACTTTCTCGATGTTCGCCGGAATCGCCGTCGCCACCAGGTCAATCGGCGGGTACTCGTAGATCGGCGATTGAGCCTTCGCCTTCGTCCGCAGCGGCTCATACCCCTCTTTTTCCACCCTTACGTCGTACGTGCCGTAGTACGTGAAGTCCGCCTCCAGCGGCGTGCGCCCCAACTCCACGTCGTTGGCCGTCACCAGCGCTCCCGGCGGTTCGGAGGTGATCGAAACCCGCCGTTCCAGGCACCCGCCCAGCAGCAGCGCCGCGCCAACCATCAATATCGCCGAGGACTTCATGCCCCAGTGTACGGCGTGTGACTCCCTCACCCGCACCCTCCTCCCCGCCCCTTTTGCCGCGACCTTATCGCCCCCTACCATCCGCACCCATGCTCACCAAGGCCAGAATCTTCGCCGCGTTCGCACTGTGCACCGTCCTCGCTTCCTGCAGCAGCGAACGCCCGCTCCACATGGTCCGGTCCGACGGCGAGTTCGCCGCCAAGACCGGCGACTACCCCAAGGCCATCAACGACCTGGGCGAGTACATCCGCCGCAAACCCGAGGCTCACGACGTCCGCTATGAGCTCGCCAAGGCGTACATCGACGCCGGCCAACCCCGCCAGGCCATCGAGGAACTCACCGTCTGTCTCGACACCAAGCCCCTCAACGACGACTACCTCGACGCCATGGCCCGCGCGCTCTACGACGCGGGTGAGCGCGACGCCCTCACCCTGCGCCTCCGCCAGAACGCCTCCGAACGCGGCCGCATCTCAGACTACATCCGCCTGGGCAAGTGGTCCGCCCGCCTCGGCAACGCCGACGAAGCCAAGGAAGCCCTCCTGACCGCCGCGAAGCTCGACGGCGGCAATAACCTGGCTCCCCAGTTGGCCCTCGCCGATTTCTACGGCGGCCTCAACGACCGCAAGAACCAGGTCCGCCGCATCCGCATGGCCTACTTCATCGCGCCGATGGACGCCGAAGTCTTGAAGCGCATCGCCGAAGTCGGCGAGACGCCCGGCCCCACCTTCGCGCTCAAGCCCGAGGAACTCACCTTCGACACGCCCCGCGTCCCGGCCAAGTAAGCCGCGCCATCCCACTCCCGCTACGCTCACCCATGCCGCGACCCCGCTCATCGCCGCCCCGCGCCCTCAGGCTCCTGCTGCTGGCCGCGCTCTGCGCCCCCGCCGCGGCACAGAACAAGACTTTCGAACTCACCGATCAGGGTTGGACCGCCACCAAGCAGCCCGAGCCCGGCACCGACGCCGCCGTGATCGCCTCCGCTCGCGCCAAGCTCGCCGACAAGAAGTTCAGCGAGGCCATCGCCGACCTCGACACCTGGATCGAAGCCAACGAGACCACCAAGAGCCAGTACCTCCCCGAAGCCTACCTCCTCCGGGGCGACTGCAAACTCGCCGATGAGGACGAGTTCGAATCCCTGTACGACTACGAGAAGGTCGCCAAGGACTACGCCGGCAGCGAGTTCTTCGTCCGCTCGCTCGAACGCGAGTTCGAGGTCGCCAAGCTCTATCTCGGCGGTCTGCGAAAGAAGACCTTCGGCATCCGTATCGACGACGGCACGCCCATCGCCGAGGAGATCATCCTCCGCATCAACGAGCGCCTCCCCGGCAGCCGCCTGGGCGAGACCGCCATGCTCGCCCTCGCCGACTTCTACTACAACACCCGCGACCTGCGCATGGCCGCGGAAACCTACGACGTCTTCCTCCGTCTCTTCCCCCGCAGCGAGCACCGCCAGAAGGCCATGCAGCGCCGCGTGTACGCCAACATCGCGCAGTTCAAGGGCCCGCAGTACGACGCCTCCGGCCTGGTCGAGGCCCGCTTCCAGATCCAGCGATTCCAGCAGGAGTTCCCCGCCCAGGCCGAGAAGAGCGGCATGGGCGACGCCCTCGTCGCGCGGCTCGATGAATCCGCCGCCGAGCAGCGTCTCGTCTCCGCGCAGTGGTACCTCCGCCGGGGCGACCTGGTCTCCGCCCGCCTCACGCTCCAGCGACTCTTGCACTCCTTCCCCGGCACAGGCGCCACCGAGCAGGCCATCAAGATCTTGAAGGAACACAACTGGCCGCTGGAAGCCCCCAAGCTCCAGCCCCAGATGCTCCCCGAGAAGCCCGCTGCGACCAAGCCCGCCGCGCCCGCGAAGGAAGGCCCCAAGTGAAGCGACTCGCCTGCACATTCCTCGCGATCGCGCTGTGCGCCTGCTCGTCCGACCCGCGCCAGGGCTATTCCTTCGAGTCCACTTTCCCCAAGGACGTCCAGACCGTCATCGTCCCCGTCTTCAAGAACCAGACGACGACGCCCGGCATCGAGTCCGAACTCACCGAGGCGATCATCAAGGAAATCCAGGCCTCAACGCCCATGAAGGTCACCAGCGCGGACCCCTCCGACTCGCGCCTGGCCGGCGTCATCACCGATGCCTCGATGAAGCACCTGACCGTCCGCTCCGGCACCGGCCTCATCCAGGAACTCGCCTACCAGATCACCGTCGATTTCGACTGGTCCGACTCCCGCCGCAACGAGCCCCTGGTCAGCCGCCGAAAGTTCACCGCCACCGACACCTTCAGCCCCGCCACCGGCGTCGGCGAACGCATCGAAGTCGGCCAGCACGCCGCGATCGCGCGGCTCGCCAAGGACATCGTCGCGGAGATGCGTTCGAGTTGGTAAAGGCGCCCGGCGTCACTCAAAGCGTATCGCTCGCCCTTCGTGCCACCTATGTCGACCACCGACATCGGTGCAAGCCGCTGTTCTGTCGCGATGTGCTTCGGAATCACGCGGGTCGCGTCACGCTCGCCCCACGTCGCTCATCGACGAAGCTCACAGCCCGCTCGGCGCTTCTGTCAACACCCCCCCGCCCACCTCACGAAGAACACCTCCACATCCGCCCCATCCACGCCCCCATCTCTGTTCAGGTCCGCCCGTGGCTCTGAATCCTGCCACGCCAGGAAGAACGCCTCCACATCCGCGCCGTCCACGCCCCCGTCCCGATTGAAATCGCCGATGCACACCTCGTACGCCGCCCGCCACACGCCCCGACCCTGCGTGGCCGCCAGCACCCGCCGCCGCGACGGCTCCAGCACCAGATCGATCACCGGCACGTTGGGCATCCCCATCCCGTAGCGGGACCACGTCGCGCCGTCGTCATCGCTGGCGTACACGCCCGCCTCCGTCCCCGCCAGGATCCGCGCCGGGTACACCGATGTGTCCGCCGCGACCGTGTTCACCGGGATGTCCGGCAGCCCCGCGTCCAGCGCTTCCCAGTTGGCCCCCGAGTCGCGCGTCCGCAGCACCTGCGTCGTCCCGTACGCCGCCGCGGCCAGGTACAGCGTCCCCGCGTCCAGCGGGTCCACGAACAACTCTCTGGTGATCCGCGGCCAGCCCGGGTTGCCCGTCCGGATCAGCGTGAAGTTCGCTCCGCCATTGCCCGACCGCAGCACCCGCCCGTCGTTGGTCGCCACGTACACCACCATCGGGTCGCTCGGCGCGATCGCCAGCGTGCGGATCGCCGCCGCGCCCCCGCCCGTCACGTCCGCGCTCAGCCGCGTGAAACTGTCCCCGCCGTTGGTGGAGAGCCACAGCGCCTCGGTCGCGTACAGCATCCGCCGCGGATCGCTCGGATCCAACGTGTACGGCGAATAGAACGCCGCACGCCCGCTGATCCCCGTCGACAGCCCGGAGAACGAAACCCCGTTCGTCGATCGGTACAGCACCCCAGCGCCCTGCGACTGGGTGTAGAGCACCGTCGGGTCCAGTTGATTCGTCTGCGTGAAGCCCCCGTCCCCGCCCGTCACATGCGTCCACACCGTCGTGTTGCTCTGCCGCAGCACGCAGCCGTTGTCCTGCAGCCCCACCAGCATGATCTCGTCGTTGGTGGGGTGCGTCGAAAGCCCAGCGTAACACTGCGTCAGCGTGAGCCCCGTGTTGAGCGTGGCCCAAGTGGTGCCCTGCCGGCGGTACACGCCCCCGTCGCAGCCCACCACCAGCCGCCCCGACGCGTCGAACGCCAGCGCATGCACATCCGGGTGCGGGATGTTCACCGTCGCTGTCGTCGTCGCGCCGTTGGTCGAACGCACCAGGTCCAGCCCGCCGAAGTAGACATCATCCGCGTTCGTTGGGTTCACGCCCACCGCCGCGAAATACCAGCCGTAGGTCGCCTGCGATCCGCTGCCGATGCTGCCCGCCGTCCAAGTCGCCCCGCGGTCGCTGCTGCGGTACACGCCCACCGTTGTCGAGCCGCCCCCCGTCGCGTCCGCCGGCAGCGCGATGTACGCGTACACCCGCGCCGGGTTCGCCGCGGACACCCCGAGCCCCACGCGCCCTACGGAGGCCGACGCGGGCAGCCCCGTGGTCAGTTTGCTCCACGTCGCTCCCGCGTTTGTCGACTTCCACACCCCGTTGTCCGCCGAGCCGAAGATGTCGCTCACGCCCGCGTACACCACCGTCGCGCTCCCCGGTTCAACCGCCACATCCGTGATGTCCAGGTCCGGCAGTCCCGTCAGCCGTGTCCAAGTCGCCCCGCGATTGTCCGACGCCCACAACCCTCTCGCCCCGTTCGCGCCCGGGTGCCCCTTCGCCGCGGCCCGCGTGGGGAATCCGCCCGCCCGCGTGACCGCCGCGAACAGCCGAGGCGTCGCCGCCGCATTCATCGCCAAGCGTGAGATGCACCGGCCGCTGAACTCCGTAGCGCCCGACTGTGTCCAGTTGTCCCCGCCATCGATCGATTTGAACACACCCACGCCCGGCCTGCTGTGGTTCGCGAAGTTCCCCTCGCCGCTCCCGGCGTACACCGTGTTCGGCTGCGTCGGATCAATGAGCACCGCGCCCATCGCCGTCGTCGGCAGAAAGTCAGTCAGCGCCGTCCACGTGGCCCCGCCGTCCCGCGTCCGCCACACGCCCCCGTCCGCGCCCGTCACGTAATAGAGGTTCGCGTCGGTCGCCGAGCACGCCACGCCCGACACCCGCCCCGTCGCCCCCCCGAAACCCGTGGTTTGTGAGGGGCCCACCGACGTCCATGTCTGCCCGGCGCACGCAGCGCTCAGAACAAACACACAGGCAATCGTGGCACTCGTGTTCATCAGTTGTCGCACATGGCATCGTAAGGAGACGACCCGCGGGAACCCACACCCAACCGAGACCCTTTCAACATCATGACCACGACCGAGAACCCCCATTCGTTGCAGTTCGCGAACACCCTGCGCGCCCTGCTCTACACCCTCGCACTCACCCTCAGCCTCGTCTGCACCCCGGCCGCTCGCGCCGACGTTGATTTCACCCAGGTATCCGGTGATTGGGCCGCCGATTGGTCCGGCCGCGGCACCCGCGGCTGGCTCCAGATCACCATCAATCAGGCCGGCGTCATCACCGGCGATATCGCCCTCCGCTCCGAAGGCTCGTTCGGCACGATCCGCGCCCAGGCCCAGGCATCCGGCGCGTTCCACGGCGCGATCCACATCCTCCAGAACCAATACCCCGTCACCGGCACGCTGCGAGTTTCCAAGGGCAATCTCGCCGCGACGCTCGAGTACAACGACGGCCAAGGCAACTTCCGCGCCTCCATGACCCTGCGACGCTATCGAGAAACCCCCGTGCCCGCCGCGTTCGCCGGTGATTGGGGCGGCACGCTCCGCACCCCCGCCATCCCCGACTTCGTCCCCGCGCTCGAAGGCGTGATCCGCCTGAACGTCGATGCCACCGGTCACGTCGACTCCGACGCCTTTTTCCTTCATTCCGTTGACGGCCCGACCCTGACCGGCTCGATCCTGGCCAATGGTCTCTTCCGCGGCGTTCTGACCTTCCAGGGCGAGCAGTCGCAGATCGTCGCGGATGTCCGTCGCAGCGGCCCCGTGCTCGTCTATAACTTCTACGCACACAACAACACCCTGGGCCTTCCTCCGACCTTCCGTGTCGAGCTGCGCACTCAGACCGCGTCTACCCGCGCCGGAAACTGGCGCGGCACCTGCCTCGTCGGCACACGCCTGGGCACCGTCGAACTCACGATCAGCGTCGACGGGCGAGCCACGGGCCGCATCAGTTTCCCCAACGCCCCGATCACCGTGAAGTTTGAACTCGTCATCCTCAACTCCGGCGTCTTTGCCGGCGTCTACGACACCGACGGCAACCTGCGCATCCTCAGCGGCCGCATCAGCAGCAACCGCTCCGTGCTCAGCGCCAACGCCATCTCAGCCTCGGGCGACGACGCCACGCGGTTCACGCTTTCCGCCCGCCGCTGACGCCGCGTCCTCGCCCCGCTCCCGCAGCACCGCGTCCGCCACCATCACGTCGATGGGGCTGTCGATGTCGATCACATCCCCCTCGTTGTTGATCACTCCCCGCCGATCTCTTCCGAAGAACGCGTGCGGCCCCGCCTGCACGCCCGGCACCTCGCAGAAAAGCGAGGCACGCGTGAGAGCGATCACTCCCCCGTCGGGGATGTACGCCGCCGGCAGGTCCTGCCGGCGGAACACGCCGTGGTTGAGCACCTCGCCCTCCCACGGTCCCACCCGCCCATCCTCGCCCACCCGCGCCGTCCACCACGGATGGTGCTTGCCCACCCGCGCAAAGCTCTGCACGCTGTCGCACCCGCTCTCTAAGAGCAGTTCGAGCGAGCGGTCGATCAAACCCGCGGGGCGCACCGGCACGTTGGCGTACAGGATCACGAACGCCTGTCCCGGTCCCGCGTCCGGCGCAGCCACGCCCGCCGCGTGCCGCGCCGCATCGTCGATCCGCGCCGTGTCGCTCGCCAGATCGCTCGGCCGCTCGATCGTCTCCACCCCGTGCTCCCGCGCTTCCCGCAGGGCCCTGGGGCAATCGCTGCTCACGATCACGCGCGACACGCCCGCCGCCGCGAGCGCCCCATCGATCGTCCACGCGATGCACCGCCGCCCCGCGATCGGCGTCACGTTCTTGCCCTTGACGCCCTTGCTGCCCCCGCGGGCCAGAATGATCGCGATCGCGTTCATGCGCACATCTCCACGTGCGTCGCCATCCGGTGACGCGCCACAAGCTCGGGAACCGGCAACGGCCCGATCCGCTCTCCCGCGATCGCCGCCGGCAGCGGATCAATCACGCACGCGCCGGCGACAACCAGCCACCGGTCGTAGAACCGCTCGATCTCCCCGTACACCGCGTCACGCCGCGTGATCCGCGGCACAATCCACCGCTCCGGCAAACCGCCCGCGCCCACCGGCGACAACTCCAGCAACCGTTCAACTCCCCGGCACACCCGCGCATGCCCGTCCACGCCCGTGAGCGCCAGGTACGTCTCCGGCGTGTCCGCCAACACATCAACACTCACGATCTCCGCCCCGCTCGCCGCGAGGGCCTCCGCATCGGCTTCCCCGCCCATGAGCCGCGTTCGCACGTGCACCCACGCAGCGCTGCGTCCCTTCAGCTCCGCCACCGCCGCCGCGGCAGCCCTCGCGTCGCACCCGCGAGCGTCCAGCGTCACGGCCACTTCCGTTCCCGCGAACCGTCCGCCGCGCAAACCGTTAACCGCCGCCGCCGTGATCGTCACCGTCTCCACCGCATCGGCGAACACATCGCTCGCCGTTCCTCCCCACGCCGGGCCGCTCGCCGGATCCCAAGTGCTCAGGGTCCGCGCCCGCTCCGGCGAATCCGGGATGCACCGCATCATCAGATCCCGCATGGCCGAGCCGATCGACGGGCACACCGGCTTGGCGATCGGGTCGGCCTGCGGCGCCACCGGCTGATACCCCAGCAACGCCCCGATCGTCGCCGCTACTCCGCCCACCCGCGCTGATTCCTGCACCAGGTGCGCCGCGATCACGCACGCGCCCAACCCCGGCGGAGCCTGGGTGAACGTGATGGCGTGCCCCTCAGGACGCTCGCGGTATCGTGCCACCACTGAATCAACGATCTCCGGGTCAATCAGAGCCCAATCGCCCCCGACGATCGCCGCCGCGTCGATACCGAGTTCCGTCACCACCGGCGCCAGAACCATCGGGCAGTAGGCCTCGTCGTACACGCCCAGATTTGCGATGCCCCCGCGCCAGCAATGCCGCGCGAACGCACGCGCGGCGCCCACGGCCCTGGCCCGCGCACGCATCGTCGCGGCCTCAACCTCCTGCACTCGAACCCGTGCCGCCAACGCACTGGGCAGCTCGATCTTCGCTCCCCGCGGCGTCAGCAGCACGATCCCGTCCAACTGCCTGCAGCCCAGCAACCTCTCCAGCGTGCGCTGAATCACCGGCCGCCCATCCCCGAACGGCGCACACAAATCCCGCTCCTTACCCAGCCCGCCGATCAGCGGGTCCGCGGCGACGCACGCGAACACCCGTTTGCGCCGCTCGCCCATCACAGCCACGTCACCCGGCGCCGCGGGGCTGGGATCGCGCGACACCGGCGAACCTCCGCGCAGCGTCGCCAGCCCATCATCCAGCATCGCCGCCAACTGCGCGGCCGAATCCGCCAGCCACGTGACGTTGTCCAGGTCTCGCTCGATCTGCCGCCGCTGCCGCTGCATCGGTGACAGCGACTCTTCCATCTCGATGGCCCGGTCCGCCCTGAACCGCTTGAGTTGCCCCGTCTGGTTCAGGAACTGCACATGCCAGTACGCCTCCAGCCCCTGCACCTTCTCCGCGTTCTTCTGCGCCTTGTGGATGAGCCGGTTGAGACGCTCCCCATCTCCCTGGTGCGTCATCATCTCCTTGAGGTGCCCCGCCGTTTCCCGCGAGACCCGCTCGATCTGCGCCGCCTGCTGCCGCAACTCTGTCAGCCGCTTTTCCACCGCCGGGCCGGCCTTCTCTTTCGCGATCGCCCGGGGCGTCGTCGGCAAGCAGTGGGGGGGACGCTGCGCGAACGAGTCCAGCGCATCCGCCAGCGTGCTGATCGAGGTGTGCTGCTTTCGCACGCCCCCCTCGGTCGCATCGATGATGGTGAGCCCCGCCCGTTCATCGCGGCCGAAGTCGCGCTCGAACTGCACGAGGTACGTCGCCATCTGCTCATCGGTGTACACCGGCCGCCCATGGATGTCTTCCACGCGCCGCAGCAGGCTCCGCATCCGCGCGATCCGCTGCCATTCCAGCATCTCCAGCGTGTTGAACTCGTTGAGCTCTCCCGCCCACACCCCGTGAATCGCCGCGCCCGGCGCGTAATACTGCCCGTCCGTGAAACCCAGGTCCTGGCCCACCAGCACCACCGGGTCGCACCCCAGGTACCGCGCGAGGTAATACGCCAGGTGCGCCACCGTCGCTCCGGGCGGGATGTGCCCCATGTCCCGCAGCAGCGCCTGCCCCAGCAGCCGATCCTGGATCTCGTCCGCCACGCACCGCACCGCGCCCGGGAACGCCTCCAGGATCGCAGGGCTGCACTTGGGCTCCACCACCAGCGTTACGCCCTCGACATCCGCCGCCGTGAGCCCTTCGTAGAACCGCCGGCTGATCTCGTGATAGTCCAGCGCGGTCACGAAGTGCGGCCTGATCCCGTGCGCCAGCAGCGTCTTGAGCGTCGTCTGCACCGCGATGATCACCACCCGCTCCGCGATCCCCGGCCGCTTGAGCATCTCGATGTTCCGCCGCAGGCTCGGCCCCGCCGACACAACCACCGCCGGCGAGCCCGCCGCGCACCCCTGGAGGTCCAGGACCCCCGGGCACCGCGCGTACCACCCGACATTCTGCACGCAGTTGCGAACCGTCGTCTCCACCTGCACCAGCGTGGTCACGATCTGCGTCCGCACCGCCTTGATCACCCCCGTCATCGTCGCGCCGAACCGCTCCGCGCTCTCCCCCAGCCGCGCCCGGCTCGGCGGATGGTCCACCATCTCCACCCCGGACGCCACCAGCCCCTCCACCCCCTGCACCGCCAGCGCCATCGCCGCGGCGTCCTCCGCTTCCGTCAGGATCGCCACGTTCGAGTGCGCGAACATCGCCGTGAGATCCACGCGCTCCATCACCGCTCGCAGCAGCACCACATCCGGCTCATACACGAACACCACGCCCGTCCGTTTCAGCCGCGCCGCGAGCGCCGCGATGTGATGCCCGACGCCGAACCCTCGCACGACCACAGCCGGTTTCTGCGAGATGTCAACACCCAGCGCAAACCGCTCGGCTTCCGCCAGCGGCGCGTGCATACTCGCCAGCCGCCTCACCACGCCTTGATCAATCCGCCCGGTCAGCGCCCCGTCCCCGGCGACGCACAACTCCACATGCATCGCCGGTCCCGCCGCGCGGATCGCGTCCGCCGACCGCGGCGACCTCCTGGCTACCAGCCGCAGGTTCCGTTCCAGCAGCGCGGCCTGCGAGGACACCAAAGGCGATGACGGATGGGTCAGTGTCAGCATGTGGTCTCTTCCCCGACGCCGGGGTCTGGCAGTTCGCGGCGATCATGGCATCGGCCCTCGCTCAAGGCACGCTGGAATCCCACCCCACCCCGGCGCGAGACCGTTGCAAACGGTCGGTTGCACACTCCGCGGCGGGCAACCGGTACCACCCACACGAGGGTGGGCTCGTCCCACTCAAAATCGCGCGACACCCGCCGCGCCAACACGCTGCGGCGTGCAAATGATCCCCCGGTTCCCGGGATGACCGGGGATGCGACATGCCCTTCACCTTCCTCGCACAATCTCTTCAAAGCCTCGACGCCCCCGCGCCCACGCCCCTGCCCCCCGCGCCGCTGCTCGAAACCTGGCTCTTCGAGAGCCCCACGCTCCCCGCCATCGCCGCCGTCGGTCTGGGCATCGTGCTGTACGCCGCCTTCAGCACCCGCGGCCGCATCACCAGCGCCCGCGTCTCCGCCGCGATCGGCGCCCTGCTCGCCGTCGCCGTCATCGTCACCGCCTGGCTCGTCCGCACCGACCGCGAGATCATGAAGCAACTCTCCCGCGACATGGTCCAGTCCGTCGTCGCCGCCGACACCGCCACCCTGGGCCGCCTGCTCTCTACCGACGCCGTGCTCGTGAGCCCCCTCTCGGGCAACCCCCTCGACCGCGCCCAGATCCTCGTGCGCGTCGCCGAAGAGTTTCCGCCCTCTCGACAGTACCACATCCGCGACTACCGCATCGACACCATCGACGCCACCATGGACGCCCCCAACCGCGGCCGCGTCCAACTCAAAGTCACCGTCACCCCCGAAGAAGCCCCCGCCCCGACTCCTTCTTGGTGGCGGGTTGATTGCGAACGCGCCGACGATGGCCAGTGGCACGTCAGCGGCATCGCCATGCTCTCTATCGGCGGCATCGGCGCCGCCGGATTCAGGTAAACAATCCGCTCAACTCCCCTATAATTCCCGCAGACTCGGCTCGCATTGTCTCTTCTCTTAATCCTTCACGTCACCCTTTCCCGATTCTCCCCATGCCACGCACCCGAATCAAAATCTGCGGCGTCCGCGATGAAGACATCCTCATCGCCGCCGCCCGCGCCGGCGTCGACGCCATCGGCTTCAACTTTGTCGGCACCTCGCCGCGGTACATCGACCCCGACGAAGCCTTCGACCTGTGCGCCTTCCTCCCCCCGTTCGTCTCGACCGTCGGCGTCATCGCCGACCCCGACGCCGACACCTTCAGCGACATCGAGGAAGCCTGCCCGACCACCCACGTGCAGCTCCACGGCAACGAGAACGAACGCACCGTCAAGGCCTGCGGCCCCGACATCATCAAGGCCGTCAAGTTCAATCCCGCCACCATCGCCGCGGACCTGGCCCGCTGGGAGCGCTGCGAGGATGTCTTCGCGATCCTTGTCGACGGCTCCGCCGGCGGCGAAGGCATCGCCTTCGACTGGACCGCCCTCACCCCGCACTTGAAGAGCGTGACCAAGCCGATCATTCTCGCCGGCGGTCTCAAGCCCGACAACGTCGGCGCCGCCATCCGCGCCGTGCGCCCCTACGCCGTCGATGTCTCCAGCGGCGTCGAACGCGAGAAGGGCATCAAGGACGCCGACCTCATCCGCGCCTTCTGCGACGCCGTTCACAAAGCCGACGCGACCTGACCGCTGGCAGAGGAGACCTCATTACATATCGCCCCGACGCCCAGTCAGAGCGAAGGCTTCGCGCGGCCAAAACCGGGATGGCACGCAGCATTTGCGCGAGAATCACGCACCGGCTCCTGATCTAGCCGCTGCGCCCCAATGCGACAATCGGTCCGCGCGGTACACACTCGACACCTACCGTGGCGAGCCGTTCGCCGCGAGGTGACGCACCCGCTGTACGCCAGCGATATTGGAGGAATGAGATGTCCGCAGACGCGCCGAGTCCGGGAGATCAGGGCGAACTACTCCTCTACAAGAGCGAGGACGGACGAACCCGCATCGATGTGCGGCTCGATGGCCAAACCGTCTGGCTGACTCAGGCTCAGATGGCCGAACTGTTCCAAACCACGCCCCAGAACATCACCATGCACATCCAAGGTGTATACGCGGAGGGGGAGCTTGCCGAGGCCGCAACTTGTAAGGATTACTTACAAGTTCGCAAGGAGGGAGTTCGTGAGGTGCAGCGGCTTCTCCGTCACTTCTCCCTCGACGTCGTGATCGCCGTCGGATACCGCGTCCGTTCCACCCGCGGCACTCAGTTCCGTCAATGGGCAACCGCCACCCTCCGCGAATACCTCGTCAAGGGCTTCGCTCTCGACGATCAACGCCTCAAGGACGCAAACAACTTCGGCGCTGACTACTTCGACGAACTCCTCGAACGCATCCGCGATATCCGCGCCAGCGAGCGACGGTTCTACCAGAAAATTACAGACATTTACGCGACCAGCATCGACTACGCCGCGGATTCACCGATCACCCAGGAGTTCTACGCGACCGTTCAGAATAAGCTGCACTGGGCGATCCACGGCCACACGGCCGCGGAGATTATCAAGCAGCGCGCCGATGCGGCCAAGCCCAACATGGGCCTGACCACATGGAAGAACGCTCCCCGCGGCCCGATTCGCAAGGCCGACGTCGCCGTGGCGAAGAACTACCTCAGCAAAGACGAACTCGACGCGCTGAACCGGATCGTCACCATGTACCTGGATTATGCCGAAGACCAGGCACGCAACAAGCGACCCATGCACATGGCCGATTGGGTAAAGAAGCTCGATGCATTCCTTCAGTTCACGGAGCGCAACATCCTGACGCACGCCGGGAGCATTTCCGCCGAAATTGCCAAGGAACACGCCGAACGCGAGTTCGCCAAGCTCGAGGCCGGCGCGCGTGTGCGAGAAGCCGCGGAGCCAACCAGCGACTTTGACATCGCCGTCGAGCGACTCAAACAACTGAAACTCCAATCCCCTCAGCCGCCCAGCGCCAACACGAGTCAACCTCCCGATCGCAAGGGCCCCGTCCAATGACTCCCGGTCATTCCCGCGCCGAGCCGTTCGGCATCGCTCATCTCCAACACCGATTCGCCGCGTGGGCCGCCAGCCGGGCGGCGTCCGTTAATGGCTGCCGATTCAAGGTCGAACTCGGGCGAGAGATTCTCGAACAATCCGGGTTTGGCGCCGCGTTCAACTCGCCCTCGCAACTCCCCGAGCCTCACCGCGTCGACGCCGAGCACCGCAGGTGGCGATCCCGTGTGGTCAACGCCGCCGCCGCACGCGGCTTGAACTTCACCCACGGCGTCGCGGCCAAGCTCCTCAACGTGTATCTCAAGTCCCGCTTCGTCTGCGGCGGGTGCCACTCGAATCCGCGAGTCAAAGCCCTGCACCCGCCCATCGACGACGTCCTTCTCAAAACGCTCGCTGATCTCGATGTCGGCGGTCAGGCGCCGCAATGGCGTCAGGCCCGCCGAATCCGCTGGTCCAAGTTCAACTCCGAGCAATACGAGCAACTGATCAACCGAATCCGAACCGCCATCCCCACCCAACCCCTGTGGATGATCGAAGAGCACTGGAAGGGCCATCAGTAGGCCGGCGCTCCATCTCACCGCGCCCCCGCAACACAACCCCTCATCGCGCCCGGCAACCCCGGCACGCGCACCCCGCGCCCCGACCACCCACCCCCTCCGTCCTACCGTCCCCGGATGCCCGCCGACACCCAACTCCCCCTCGCCGCGCTCTGGGCCGTCGCGCTGCCGCTTCTGCTCATCGCCATCACACCCTTCGCCAAGTTCGCGATCGTCGGCGCCGCCCTCCGCTACGCCCTGGGCACCCCCAAGATGCCGCCCACGCCCGTCGTCCTGGGCATCTCGCTCGTCTTGAGCATCCACGTCATGTGGCCCGTCATATCGCGCATCGAAGCCGACTACTCCAAACGCGCACCCGCTGCCATCGACGCCGCCGCCCTCACCGCCGCCTCCGCCCAGCCTCTCGCCGACTTTCTCAAGGCCAACACCCGCGAGCAGGACGCCGCGCTCTTTACCCGCCTCCGCCAGAAGGCCGCGGAGCAATCCAAAACGACCGCCCTCTCCGGCCCTCTCGCCGACGCCATCTCGATCCACGCCCCCGGCTTCGTTCTCACCGAGCTCACCGAAGCGTTCATGTCCGCCTTTCTCATCTTCATCCCGTTCCTCGTCATCGACCTGATCGTCAGCTCCATTCTCCTCGCCACCGGCGCGCACATGCTCAGCCCCACGACGGTGTCATTGCCCTTCAAACTCCTCCTCTTTGTCGCCATGGATGGCTGGCGCCTCATCGTGCAGGGAATGATCGCCGGCTATCACTATTAAGGAGAACTCATGCCCGACTTCTCCCACATCGCCTCCCAGGCCCTCATCCTCGCCGCGATGCTCGCCGCCCCGGTCATTCTCGCCGCCGCGTGCGTCTCCTTCCTCATCAGCACGTTGCAGGCGGCGACTCAGGTCCAGGATCAAACCGTGAGCGCGGTCCCCAAGCTCCTCGCCGTCGCCGCGGCACTCGCCATCGCCGGCTCGTGGATCTTCCACGAACTCACCATCTTCGCCGCCCGCACGCTCGCGGAGCTCGCGCGTGTTGGCTGATCTCTCCGCGTCCCTGCAGCCCGCCGCGACGCTCGCGCCCCGCGCCTGGCTGTTTGTTCTCATCTTCGAACGGCTCGCCGTCGTCGCCCTTTGCTCGCCGCTCCTGGGCGGCCGCGCCGCGCCGTGGGCCGTTCGCCTCGCCATCGCCGCCGTTCTTTGTGTTCCGCTCGCTCTCTCGCTCCCGGTTCCCGCATCAACCGCTCGCTGGTTCTTCCTGCTCTTGAAGGAACTCGCCCTGGGTGCCGTCCTCGCCGCCATCATTCAACTCACCTTCGCCGTCTTCGCCGCCGCGGGCTCGCTCATCGACACCGCCGCCGGCCGCGCCTCCCGCGGCACGTTCGACCCCATCTCCTCCGCGCCCCACCCCACGCGAACATTGGCCCATCTGTTCGCTCTCGCCGCCGTCTTCGCGCTCGGCGGCGGCCGCCTCGCGATCGAAGCGCTCTGCACCTCCTTCACGGCCTTCCCCCCCGACGCCCTGCAGCCCCCGCAACTGATGCAAGGCCTCGCGCTCACCGCCGGCCTCCGCCTCGCCGCGGCGTTCTTCTCCTCCGCGTTCATCCTCGCCGCGCCCGTCATCATCCTCATCCTCCTCGCCGACATCGCCCTGGGCGCACTGTCCCGCCTCGCCCCCAGCATCAACGCCTTCTTCATGGGCCTCACCATCAAGCCCCTGCTCGCCATCCTGCTCACCGCCGCCGTGCTCTTCGCCGCCATCCAATCCCGCCTGCCCACCATCGGCCGCGAACTCTCCCGCGCTAGCGCGCAGACCGGAGGCCGCGCCCCATGAGCACCGCCTCACAGCCCGCCTCCCCGCGCACGCTCCAACGCGCCCGTGCCGCCGGCAACGTCGCCCGCTCCGGCACGCTCGCCGCCGCCTTGGTGCTCGCCTGCGCTTTCGCGATGCTGCCCAAGATCCTCCCTCGCACCGCCGCCACGCTCCAATCGACCGCCGCCGCCTGCTTCGCCCCCAGCGCGGCAGTCACCCCCTTCGCCGCGCTCTCTCAAACTCTCACCGCCGCTGCGCTCACGCTCTGGCCCTTTTTTTTGGCTCTCTTCCTGGCCGCCATCGCCGCTGTCGTGATACAAGTCGGCCCACTCTTCACCGTCGCACCGCTCACGCCCGACTCCTCCCGTCTCTCCGCCTCCACGCTCCTCGCTCGCCTTCAACACGCTCTCTCTCCCGCCCCGCTCGCCATCGCCGCGTGCGCCCTGCTCGCCATCTCCGCCGCCGCGGCGCTCACCGTATGGACCTCGGTCCCCATCGCGGGAGCAGTGGGGCGGCAGGGCTTCTCTTCAATCGCCCCGCTCATCATGTCGCTCGCCTCGCGCACGCTCGCCGTCATCGCCGGCGTCGGCCTCGTCATCGGCGTCGGCGATCTCGCCTACCGCGTCTGGTCCCGCCGCGAATCCCTCAAGCTCACGCCCGAACAGGCCCGCCGCGAACAGCGCGAGGAAGAAGGCGTCGGCCGTTCCCGACGCCGCGATGCCGGCGACATCCTTCTCCCCGCCGACGCCCACCTCGTCGTCGCCGCCGGCGATTGCGCCGTCGCACTCCGCTTTGATCCCGCGCTCGATTCGGCCCCGCGCATCGTCAGCGCCGGCATCGGCTGGCGAGCCCTCGCCCTTTCTCGCGCCGCCGACCAGGCCCGCATCCCCGTCATCGCCGACGCCCACATCGCCGCCCTCGCCCGCCGGATCACGCTCGGCGAGTTCGTTCCCGAACACACCTTCGACGCCGCGGCACGCACGCTGCGCGAAGCCGAACGCCAGAACACCCTCGCCGGCCGCGCCTCTCCGTGGCGGCCCGCGCCGGACGCACGACCCGCACAACCCGAGTAATTGCACCGCGTCGGGCCGCGCTCTGTTGGCCCCACGCTGCCGATCGTCCGATGCTCAGCCCACGGGAGGCGGTGCGCCACGAAGTCACCGCCCCGGTCCCGGGGATGCATCGTGCCACAACCGCCGCACAAATCCGCTGCTGAGATCGCCCGCCGGGCTCTGACCCTGTCCGAGCCCCAGCGAGCGCAGTTCGTCGACGGCGCCTGCGCGAACGACGCGGACCTCCGCGAACAGGTCCTGCAACTCCTGGCCCAGGGCGACTGCGCCACGCTGGTGAGCAGCCAGCCCGTTCCCGGTGAACAAGCCCACGCCGCCCCGGCCACACACCTCAAGCGCCTGGGCTCATACACCATCCTGGGCATCCTGGGTGAAGGCGGCATGGGCATGGTCTACCTCGCCGAGCAGGACCGCCCCAAACGCACGGTCGCGCTCAAGGTCATCCGCCCCGGCGCACTCTCCCCGCGCCTGCTCCGCCGCTTCGAGCACGAGTCGCAGATCCTGGCCCGCCTCCAGCACCCCGGCATCGCCCAGGTGTACGAGGCCGCCACCGCCGATACCGGATCGGGCACCCAGCCCTTCTTCGCGATGGAGTACATCCGGGGCGTGCCGCTCACCCAGCACGTCGCGCAGCGCGACCTGCCGATGCGCGAGCGTCTCGGTCTTTTCGTCCGCGTCTGCGAGGCCGTCGCCCACGCCCATCAGAAGGGCGTGATCCACCGGGATCTCAAGCCCGGCAACATCCTCGTCGACGCCCATGGCCAGCCCAAAGTCCTGGATTTCGGAGTCGCCCGCGCCACAGACTCCGACATGGCCACCGCCACCTGCCAGACCGAGGTCGGCCAGCTCGTCGGCACCATTCCCTACATGAGCCCCGAGCAGATCGCCGGCGACTCCGCCGGCCTGGACATCCGCTCGGATGTCTACACACTCGGCGTCATCCTGTACGAGATGCTCGCCGGGCGACTGCCCCACGCCGTCAGCGACAAGACCATCCCCGAGGCCGTCCGCATCATCCGCGAGGATGAGCCCGACGCGCTCGGCTCCGTCGCCGCCGCGTTCAAGGGCGACATCCAGACGATCGTCGCCAAGGCCCTCGAGAAGGACCGCGCCCGTCGGTACCAGTCCGCCTCTGAGTTCGCCGCCGACATCATCCGCTTCCTGCACGATGAGCCCATCCTCGCGCGTCCCCCCAGCCGCGCGTACCTGGTCGCCAAGTTCGCCCGCCGCAACCGCGCCCTGGTCGGCGGTGTCGCCGCCGCCGTCATCATCCTGCTCGCGGGCACGGCCACCACCGCCTGGCAAGCCATCGAAGCCACCCGCGGCCGCCGCGAAGCCGAAGCCGCCAGGAAAGCCGCCCTCGACGAAGCCGAGAATGCCCAGGCCGTCAACGAGTTCCTCACAGACATGCTCCGCGCCGCCAACCCGGACATGGGCAACGACACCGGCGTCACCGTCGCCGCGATGCTCGACATCGCCGCCGAGCGCCTCGAACAGCACCCGCCCGCCAAGCCCCGCGTCGCTCTCACGCTCCATCACACGCTCAGCGACACCCTCCGCTCCCTCGGCCGCGGCAGCGAGTCCCTCGCTCAGGCCGAGAAGTCAGTCGCCGTCGCCCGCGAGCTCTACGGCGAAGAAGACATCAACACCATCGAGGCCAAACGCTCGCTCGCCATGGCCCTGGGTGAACTCGCCCGTTTCGATGAAGCCGAACAGATCACCCGCGACTGCTTCGACCGCGTCGTCCGCCTCCGCGGCGAGAACAGCGTCGACGCAGCGCTCGTCAAGGGCGAGCTCGCGCGCGTCCTCTTCCAACGCGGCAAGTACGACGCCGCCGAGCCCCTCCTGCGCGAGTGTCTGGCCATTCTCCGCCCCTCACTGGGCGAAACCCACAACGACGTCCTCACCTCCATGGACCACCTGGGCTCCTGCTACACCCAGTTGGGCCGCTTCGCCGACGCCGAGACGCAGCTCCGCGAATCGCTCTCGCTCCGCGAGAAGGCCTTCGGCAAGAACAGCTCCGTCACCGCCTACTCCCTCAACAACCTCGCCAACGCCGTGCAGAAACAGGGTCGCAACGAGGAAGCCGCGGACCTGTTGCGCCGCGCTCTCGAAATCCGTCGCGCCCGCCTGCCCCGCGACCACCCCAGCACGCTCGTCACCATGCAGAACCTCGCCGTCGCGCTCGCCGGGATGGGCAACCTTGAGGAAGCCGCCCCCCTCCTGCGCGAATCGATGGAGTCGCAGATCCGCACCCTGGGCGAATCACACCCCAAGACCCTTATGGCCATGGGCAACCTCGCCTACGTCCTGGAGGATCAGGACAAACTCGACGATGCCGAAGCCCTCTTCCGCCGCGTCGTCGACATCCGCCGTCAATCCAACATCAAGGATGTCGAAGCCTGGCCGCAGATGAACAACCTCGCCATGCTGCTGATGAAGCGCGGCAAGCTCGAAGAAGCCCAGGGCCTCTTCTCTGAGATCCTCTCCTTGTGCGACTCCGGTCTGCCCAAGGGTCATTACGCCTGCGCCATCTTCCGCAACAACTACGGCGAGTGTCTGACGAAGCTCGCCAAGTACCCACAGGCCGAGGAGGCCCTCCTCGCCAGCCACGAGTCGCTCGTTGCTTTCTTTAAGGAAGGCAACCCCCGCGTCACCAAGAGCGCCGGCCGATTGGCCGCCCTCTATCGCGCCTGGGGCAAACCCGAGCTCGCCTCTCGTTACGAACCATCAAGGTAAAGAGCCCGATCCAACAGACTCTTGGGAGGGCCGCCGCTCTGTGGCGGCCCTCGTTCTTGTCGCGATGTCCCGTCTCAACTCGCACGCTGCGTCACCGAGTTCCCCCGCGACATCGATCGCCTTCCCCCGCTCCAAACCCAGCGAATCTAGCCTCTCTCCCCCCCGACCGCTATGATTCGCCCTTTCCCTAATCAATCCTGTTCAACTTCTGGAAGGGTACATCCCATGGCCACTCGTCGAGCAAAAATCAGCATCATCGGTGCCGGCAATGTCGGCGCTACTTGCGCACACTGGGCCGCCGCGAAGGAACTCGGCGACATCGTGCTGCTTGAAATCCCCGAACGTGGCGACTTCGCCAAGGGCAAGGCGCTCGACCTGGCCTGCTGCGCTCCTATCGAGGGTTTCGACTCGAACATCATCGGCACCAGCGACTACAAGGACATCGCCGGTTCCGACGTTGTCGTGATCACCGCCGGCCTGCCCCGCAAGCCCGGCATGAGCCGCGACGACCTCATCCAGACCAACGTCAAGATCGTCAAGGATGTCTCCGCCAAGGTGCGCGAGTTCGCCCCTGATTCCATCGTCATCGTCGTCAGCAACCCGCTCGACGCCATGGTCTACACTGCGTGGAAAGTCACCGGCTTCCCCACGCACCGCGTCATGGGTCAGGCAGGCGCCCTCGACGTCGCCCGATACAAGGAATTCCTCGCCATGGAGCTCAAGTGCTCTGTCGAGGACATCACCGCCCTGCTTCTGGGCGGTCACGGCGATGACATGGTCCCCCTCCCCCGCCTCACCAGCGTCAGCGGCATCCCCGTCCTCGACCTCCTCCCCGAGGAGAAGGTCAAGGCCTGCGTCGATCGCGCCAAGGTCGGCGGCGGCGAAATCGTCAAGCTCATGGGCACCAGCGCCTTCTACGCCCCCGCCTCCGGCACCATCCAGATGGTTGAGGCCATCGTCAAGGACAAGAAACGCATCATCGCCTCCGCCGCCTACTGCGAGGACGAGTTCGGCATCGCCCGCGGCCAGAAGGGCAAGGGCTACTTCGTCGGCGTCCCCGCCCTCCTGGGCGCAAAGGGTGTCGAACGGGTCATCACCTTCAAGATGACCGCCGATGAACAAAAACTCATGGACGAATCGGTCTCTCATGTGAAAGACCTTGTGTCCACGGTGACCAAACTCTTCCCCGAACTCGCCTGAGCCGGTGGCTCTCGCAGTTTGGGGTTCGTTCGTGTCGGCATCCGTTGATCCGCGTCCTTGGAGTAGTACCGGCGTCGTTGCTCCCCAACCGCCCGGCAGTCAACCCTTCGGAATCTGATGACTATGAAGACCACAATCGCTCTCAAACGTTCCGCCGCGGCTCTCATGCTGATGGCGTGCTCGGGCCTGGCCATCGCTCAGGACGGCAAGCCTGGCGAGAAGCCCAAAATGGAAATCAAGACGGTCGACATCAAGCCCGCCGAGGCCGCCTCCACCAAGGCCCAGCCCGCCTGGTCCAACGCCGACCTCAAGGCTCTGGGTGATGCCTTGACCGGCTCCTGGAAGACCACTACTCCCGCCCAGATCGGCGGCGCCTCGGCCGATGTCGTCGTCAGCCTCGCGCCCGTCGTCGTCACCGGCCTCACCGACATCCTGTATGTCGAAATGGCCCGCGCCGACGGCCTCAACCGGCCCTACCGCCAGTGCTTCTGGCACTTCGTCAAGGCCGGCGACAAGACCCTGATCCAGACCATGGAGTTCCGCCGCATCCGTGGCGAGATGCCCAACGTCACCGGTCTGTGGGCCGCCCCCGAGGCCTTCCCGATCTACAGCCTTGACAACCTCGTGACCACGATGGAGATCGAAGCCACCAAGGGCGCCGACGGCACCTGGACCGGCAAGACCGCCACCGCGTACCCCACCGCCGCCAGCGGCGCGACGCACATGACCAGCGAGATCACCTTCAACGGCAAGACGATCGAGATCGCCGACCGCGGATTCGACGCCGCCGGCAAGCAGGTCTGGGGCCCCGCCGCCGGACAGAAGTACGCCATGGCCAAGTTCGACGCCGGCGTCAAGTACACCAAGTACGACGGTGACGTGTACGCCATCGACTACCCCGGCGCTCTGACCGGCGAGCCCGGCAAGCCGGGCGAGGAAGTCACGCTCAACTACGCCGGCTACCTCGACAGCGGCGAAGTCTTCGACTCCTCCTACGAGCGCGGCACCACTTGGTCGTACAACATCGGCGGCCCGATGATCGCCGGTTGGAACAGCTCCATGGCCAAGATCCAGGCCGGCATGAAGCGCCGCCTGGTCATCCCGCCGAACATGGCCTACGGCCCCCGTTCCCGCGGCAAGATCCCCGCCAACGCGACCCTCTACTTCGACATCGACGTCGTCAAGATCGCCCCGGCTCCCGCCGCGGCGCCCGAGACCCCGGTCCCCGCCGGCACCCAGTCCGGCAACCCCAACATCCACGTCGATCCCAACCCCGCCAAGCCGCCGCCGGAAGTCCAGAAGAAGATGGAAGCCGAAATGGCCCGCCTGATGGCCGAGAAGCAGAAGAAGATCGAAGCCGAAGCCGCCGCCAAGAAGGCCGCCGAGGAAGCCGCCAAGAACGCCCCCAAGTAATCTGATCCGCGGCAGCATCTGATTCCAACATCACACGCCGGCCGGGCCCCTCCCGACCGGCGTTTTTCATGCGCATGGCGCATCTCCTTGCTCACCTACGACTGTCTGAGTTGGACGACTTGAGCGAGCTTCTTAGGTCGGCCGCCGCTCCGCGGCGGTCGTTCAACGCGCCGAGTTGCGCGGAGACGCTCGCCAAACACCGCATGCTTCCGATCTGCATGTTCCCCCGGTTTCGGGCTGTCGCTTTGCGCCGGAGTGGGCGTGGAATCGACGCGATAAACCGGTCCGACGACTGATCGTAATCATCGCCACGTTCGAATGTGCTCCGGATACTCGACTCTACAGAGGTTCCCGATTGGCTGCATGATGCCTGAGGCGTCAACCCACTCTCCCCACCGACACCCCAAAACCCACCCCTCGCGTACAATCCCTCCACATGCCCTCCCGTGACTACTACGAGGTCCTTGGAATCACAAAAAAGGCCACCGCGGACGAGATCCGCTCCGCCTACCGGAAGTTGGTCCGCCAGTACCACCCCGACGTCAACAAGGCCCCCGACGCACAGAAGAAGTTTACCGAAATCCAGCACGCCTACGACGTATTGAGCGACGACAAGAAGCGCCCGCTCTACGACCAGTTCGGCCCCGCAGCCTTCGAGACCGGCTCAGCGCAGGAAGCCGCACAGCGCGCCGGCTCTCGCGGCAGCGGCCCGCACTACTCCTGGAGCAACGTCGGCGGCGCACCCCGCGGCGATCCAGGCTTCGATCCAGACGATCTCGCCTCCGTCTTTGAAAGCGTCTTCGGCGGCGCCGGCGCGAGCGCCCAATGGCCCGGCGATACCAACAGCAAATCCAAGCGCCGCGGCGGTCGCCGCCCGCGCACCTCCGCGGAAGCCACCCCCGAACCCGTCCACCGCGACCTCGATGTCGATTTCCTCACCGCCGCCCGCGGCGGCACCCAGACCCTGCGCCTCTCAGAGGGCGGCGCGGCACGGACCATCGAGCTCACCATCCCCCGTGCTATCGAGACCGGCACGCAGATGCGCGTCCGCGCCGACGCACGCGGCGGCAGCGACATCGTCTTCACGATCCGCGTTCAGCCGCACAAGTTTTTCCGCCGCGGCGAGTTCGAGCACACCGGCAAAGGCCTCGACCTCTACTTGGATCTCCCGCTCACCATCGCCGAGGCCACGCTCGGAGCCTCCGTTCCCGTGCCGACTTTGGACGCGCAGGTCGAGGTCACCATTCCTCCGGGAACTCCCAGCGGTCGCAAACTGCGCCTGCGTGGCAAGGGCCTCCGAGGTGACAAAGGTCAGGATGGGGATTTGTTCGTGGTCGTCAGGATCGTGCCGCCGACGGGCGCTACTCTTTCCGCCACTGAGGCCTCCGTGTTGCGGGATATTGCATCCCGCGGCGGGCCGTGCAGGCCTTGGTGAATTGTTCCAACTCGTGTGGGGGTTGGTGTCCGGGCGGGTCCGTACGCGGCTAATAATGGTCGCGGATGAACTGCGCTGACCGTGCGTTTGGACAGTTCGCGCCATGACAGCGCGAGTCTGACGAAAGGTGTGAACAGCGTGCTGAAGCAAAGACACCAACTGTTCGTCTCCCTCTTATGCGCAGCCGATGGTGTTGTCGCGTCCGCCGCGTGTTACTTCGCGTGGGCGGCCCGCCGCGTCCTTATCGAAGGATCATTTCCAACTCTTCAAACCCGCGCCGGCCTCTTGGCTTGGGTGCGCGAACCCCTCGTTCTGCTCGCTCTGCCCATCCTGCTCATGGCGCTCTGGAGCTTCGGTCTCTACCGCCCCCGCCGAGACCGGGTCCTGCTCGCCGAAACCGTGCAGGTGATGAAGGCCGCCATCGCCACCAGCGTCGCACTCATCGTTATCCTCTGGGCGCTGGGCCCCGAACTCGTCGGCGGTTGGGCCGGCACTCGCTCCATCCGCATCGGTAATAGTGAGATCGACGCGGGCCGCCTCCAACTCGGCGTGCTGACGTTCTCGCTCCCCGTGCTCCTCTCGTTCTACCGCGCGGCGTTCCGGCTTGCGCTCCGCGCCATCCGCCGCCGCGGCTGGAACCTCCGCCACGTCGCCATCATCGGCACCGGCCGCCTCGGCCGCATCGCCTGCCGCACCCTGGACCGCAACTCCTGGACCGGTCTGCACGTTTCGTTCTTCGTCTCGCACCAGGAGGAAGCACAGCCCAACGCCGTCTGCGTGGATCGCCCCGTGCTCGGCGGCCTGCGCGATCTCGATCGCGTCCTCGAAGAGCAGCGCCCCGACGCCGTCTACCTCGCGCTCCCCGCCACCAAAGCCACACTGCTGCGCGAACTGGTCCGCCGCCTCGACCGCCACGCCGTTGACGTCCGCCTGATCCCCGATGTCCACCCGCGCTACCTGCCCCAGAGCATGGCCGTGAGCGATCTGGAGGGCATGCCGATCCTGTCCGTGCGCGAAAGCCCGATGAACGGCTTCCCCGGCATGGGCAAACGCATCATCGATATCGCCGGTTCGCTCATCGCGATCACCGTCTTCTCGCCCCTCATGCTCCTCATCGCGCTCCTCGTCCGCATGAGCGGCAAGGGCCCGGTCATCTTCCGCCAGCGCCGCGTCAGCCTCGGCGGCCAGACCTTCGACATCTACAAGTTCCGAACCATGGTCCACGCCGAGGACGAGAACCAGCCCGCCCGCTGGACCCGCCGCGACGACCCCCGCGTCACCAGCATCGGCCGCTGGCTCCGCCGGACCAGCCTCGACGAACTCCCCCAGTTGTTCAACGTTTTCTTCGGCCACATGAGCCTCGTCGGCCCCCGCCCCGAACGCCCCGAACTCATCGAACGCTTCCGCGACGACTGGCGCGGCTACATGCTCCGCCAGCACGTCAAGGCCGGCATCACCGGCTGGGCGCAGGTCAACGGCCTGCGAGGCGACACCTCCCTCAAGAAGCGCCTCCAGTACGACCTGGTCTACATCCGCCACTGGAGCCTGGGCTTCGATCTCAAGATCCTCTGGCTCACGCTGTTCCGCGGCTTCGTCCACCGCAACGCCCACTGAGATGTATGCCCGTGCCACGGATGTCGTCTTCGACATCGGTGCAGAGGCCTACTCATTTCGCTTTCGCTTCCGAACCACAACGACGCAGCCTGCATCTTTCGCGCACTCTTTGTCCCAGACGCAAAACGCGAACGCGAGGCTCAACGCCCCGTGTTCGCCTTGAAGTTCGGGCCCGGAACAAACCAGCGCCGGCGTTACGTTACCTCCCGAAACCGCGCATCGCGAAGGAATCGGGAGTTTCGTTCAGCAGCCGCCGGCCTCCCACGCGCCGAAGAACGTTTCGACATCCGAACCATCCACGCCGCCGTCCTGGTTCACATCCGCGATCACGTCACTCGCTTCCCAGGCAATGAAGAACGCCTCAACGTCTGCTCCGTCGATGCCCCCGTCCTGATTGAAGTCGGCGTAGCACGGGTTGTTCGGCGGGATCGGAAGCACGATCACGTCGTCGTACTGCCCCAGCGATTCCCAGATGTTGAACAGGCCGACCCCGCCGTGCGTCGGTCCCTCCGGGTCCCAGACATCCAGCGCGGTCACGCCATTGATGTCCACCGTCACCCGCGGGCCGATCACCCGCGCCGTGACGTTGAACTCCCCGGCGGGGATTCCCGTTGTCGTCGCGGCGAGCAGCACGCCCGGCGATCCTTGCATCTTCCGATACAACGTGAGTTGGGGCTGCCCCGGATCTCCCGGCAGGATGAAGCTGACGAAATACCCTTCGAACTCCGGGCCCACGTTGTAGTCCGCGTAGGTCGTGCCGCTCGTGCGCAGCAGCAGCGCCGCCCGCACCCAACGATCCATGATCGGTGTCACGGTCGGAATCACTTTCACCCGCATCTCATAATCCGTCCACGAAACATCACCGTCGTGCGTGACCACCACCGAGTCCCGCGGCACCTCCGCCGGTTCGGTCTGGTCCTGCAGGAACAACCGCCCGCCCGATTCCCAGGCGCTCCCCTTGATCACGCGCCAGTCGGGCTTGAGCCCGCTGTAGAAATGATCCTCGAACAGCGCGGGCACCGTGATCAGGAAGTTGTCGAATCGCGCCAGCGATTCCCAGATCGTGAACACCCCCGCCCCGCCGAACCCAAGCGGTTGCGGATCGGTCACGTCCATCACCGTTGTACCGTCGACCTCCACCGTGATGCGATCGCCCACCACCCGCGCCAGCAGATCGAACGCCCCCGCCGGCGCTGACGGCACCGCCGCCAGTGGAGTCCACACCTGGCCGTTCTGGCGGCCGAATGTAATGCCCGGGGAAGCGCCGTCGCCGGGTTCGATGAACGTCAGGCCGTACAGGTTGGCGTTGAGCCCCGGCCCGTAATCGGCGTATGAGAGATTGTCCGTCCGCAGCAGGATCGTCGCCCGCTTCCATACCTCCGGTGAGTTCGTCAGCATCGGTTCCACGCGCGCGCGCATCTCGTAATCAGTCCAGAATGTGTCCCCGTCATGAACGGCGGTCAACGCATCCCGAGGAGTGAAATACGGCGTTGAAAGGTCCTGCAGGTACATCCAGCCATCCTGGACCCACGCGGTCCCCTTTACAGTTTTCCATTCCGGCGAAAGCCCGGTATCGCACCGATCCTCCAGAAGCACCTGGGCGTGCGCCGCCTGGAACGCCGCCGCGGCGGCAAGGAGCAAGGTCGAGCAGTGTCTGTGGCGTGCCATGTGATTTCTCCCGGAAAGTGCGCCGTTCGATCTCAAATACGACACCACGACGAACGCCGCATCCGGCCCGGCGTTCCCCGCGGCTTCGTCGTGTTCAAGTTCATTATGCCGCCAACGCACGCAGGCATCCATGGGGAAACTTCCCCGATGCGAGTCTCTCGTTAGTTCCTCGCCGCTGCGCAAAAGCAATCGCCAAGCCCGCGCTCCTGCGTCAATTCGGAGCGATTGCCCCCGCCGCGCCGCCCGCTCAACGTCCCTCCGATCGCCAACCTGCTTCTGAGCCATTCGAACTCTCGCGAATACGATTCCCCGTGCACACACAGCGATTCAAGGTGGTGGTCGTGGGCGGTGGCCACGCAGGCGTCGAAGCCGCGTGGGCCGCCGCGAACCTGCTGCCCGTGCAGCCCGGCGAGGCGCCCACCGTCGCGCTCGTCACGCTCGACCCCACCAAGATCGGCGTGATGTCCTGTAATCCCGCCATCGGCGGGCTCGCCAAGGGTCAACTCGTCCGCGAGGTCGATGCCCTGGGCGGACTCATGGGCCTCGCCACCGATGCCACCGGCATCCAGTTCCGCGTCCTCAATACCAGCAAGGGCCCCGCCGTCCACGGCCCCCGCGCCCAGTGCGACAAGCACGCCTACGCCCAGGCCGTGCAGGCGATGATCGCCGCTCGCCCCGAAATCGCCGTCATCGCCGGCAGCGTCGAGCGCCTCATCGTCAACGGCCGCCGCCTGCACGCCGCCGACATCGCCGCGCCCGCCGGCGCCATCCGAATCGAGGCCGACGCCCTCGTTCTCACCACCGGCACGTTCATGCGCGCCCTCATGCGCTGCGGCGAGACCAAGACCCAGGGCGGTCGCTTCGGCGAAGCCGCGGCCGTCGGAATCTCCTCCGCGCTCCGCGACCTCGGCTTTGAACTCGGCCGACTCAAGACCGGCACGCCCCCGCGCCTCCGCCGCGACACCATCCGCTGGGAAGAACTCCCGCCCCAGCACGGCGACGCCGCCCCCGCGCCCTTCAGCGAACTCAGCGGCGTCGGCGTCGCGTGCGCCTTCGCGCCGTCCATCGCGGCCTTCCCCGTCCTCCCGCAGGTTGAGTGCCGCCAGACCAGCACCAACGCGCGGGCCCACGCCCTCATCCGCGAGAACCTCCACCGCGCGCCCATGTACAGTGGCCAGATCGAGAGCGTCGGTCCGCGCTACTGCCCGAGCATCGAGGACAAGGTCGTCCGTTTCGCTCAGCGCGAGTCCCACGGCGTCTTCCTGGAGCCCGAGAGCCTCCGCGACGACTGGATCTACTGCAACGGCATCTCCACCAGCCTCCCGCCCGATGTGCAGGACCGCATCGTGCGTTCCATGCCCGGCTGCGAGAACGCGCAGATCTACCGCTACGGCTACGCCGTCGAGTACGACATGGTCCGCCCTCACCAGATCACCGCCGGCGGCATGACCAAGCTCGTCGACGGGCTCTTCCTCGCCGGCCAGATCAACGGCACCAGCGGCTACGAAGAGGCCGCGGCACAAGGCCTCGTCGCCGGCCTCAACGCCGCGCGATTTGCCCGCGGTCAAGGCGAGTACATCTTCGGCCGCGACGCCGCGTACATCGGCGTGCTCATGGACGATCTGGTCACCAAGACCCCCGTCGAGCCGTACCGCATGTTCACCAGCCGCGCCGAGCACCGCCTCCTCCTCCGCGCCGACAACGCCCCCGACCGCCTCACGCCCATCGCCGATGAACTCGGCCTGCTCACTGGCACCCTGGGCACCCTCCGCCGCGATGCCCTCGCCCGCAAGCGCGACCGCATGAAGCAGCTCCACGCGCTGATCGACTCCGCGACCTGGCACGACGAGCCCCTCGCCAAAGCCATCCGCAGCGACGTCTTCGAACTCGAGCAGCTCCGCGAAGCCCTCCCCGCCGAACCCTTCGACCGCGGCCCGTGGATGACCGCTCTCGCCGACCGCCGCTACGAGGCGTACATCGTCCGCCAGCGCGCCGAGATCCGCCGCCACGCCGAGATGGAGCACCGCCGCCTCCCCGAAGTCATCGACTACATGGGCCTGCCGCACCTGCGCAACGAAGCCCGCCAGGCGCTGCACCGCTTCCGGCCGCGCACCTTCGGCCAGGCCGGGCGTCTCGAAGGCATCACCCCCGCCGATCTCACGCTTCTGGCCGTGCTCGTCAAGGGCCGCTGACTACTTGAGTTGATTCAGCCCGCGCGACTGGCGCTCCTGGTTCAGCCGCTGCAGCGCGGGCGGATGATCCTTGAGCAGTTTCACCAGCTGGCTCATCGAGCAGCACAGCCGCAGCGAGGCCTTCTTCACGTCCCCGCCCGCCGCGTCGATCACGTCCAGCGCCTCGGCCAGGATCGCCGGGAAGTCCGGATGCAGCGGGTTGCACGAGATGATCCCCCCGCCCGCGTCCGGGCACCGGCGCAGCCACAGCTCGCTGCGGATCTCCCCGCTCGCCACCGGCGTACGCACCTGCACCGCCAGCGCCAGCCGCAGCCGCATCATCGCCATCTTCTTGTTCTCTTCCGCGCTCCGCCGCTCGCTCGCCTGCGCCTCCACGCCCGAGGGCGTGTGCGACACCCACACCATCGTCTCCACCTTGTTGCGGTGCTGGCCCCCCGGCCCGCTGCTGCGGCTCCGCCCCCATTCGCACTGCGCCAGCAGCGCCTCGACCGGGATCGATGCGGGGTGCGGCGGGGGCATGTGCCGGTAATCGTTCATGGTCAGCACATCGCCGTCGGGCACGCCTGCAGCGACAGCTCGCTCGTCTTCCCCGCCGCGTGAAGATGGAACGCCAGCCCCGCGATCATCGCGGCGTTGTCAACGCAGTATTTCAGCGGCGGTAGATGCAGCGCGATCCCCCGCTGTTCCGCGAACCCCGCCAGCTCCCGCCGCAGCCGCGAGTTCGCCGTCACGCCCCCGCCCGTGTACAGCGCCGAGTACTGCGCCGGCTCGCCCAGCGCCCGGTCGAGCTTGATCAGCACCGCCTGCACCGCCGCGCGAGAGAAACTCGCCGCCAGGTCCGCCCGCCGCTGGTCCGTGAGCGGTGGGGGAGGCGTCGCCCGCGCGCCCGGCACGCCCCTGGCCGCGTACAGCATCGCCGTCTTGAGCCCGCTGAACGAGAAATCCAGCGATCCCGGCGCGATGCGGCTGATCGGGAAGTCCACCGCGCGTTCGTTGGCGCCCGGCGTCCGCGACAGCGCATCTAGGTTCGGCCCCCCCGGGTGCGGCAACCCAAGAATCGTCGCGGCCTTGTCGAACGCCTCTCCCATCGCGTCGTCCATCGTCGCGCCCAGCCGCACGAAGTGCGTCCACGACTCGATCCTGTACAGCGAAGTGTGCCCGCCGCTCACCACCAGCCCCAGCGCGGGCAGCGTCGCGTCCGCGTCCGATTCCAGCAGCCCCGAATACAGGTGCGCCTGCACGTGATCGATCCCGATCAGCGGCTTGCCCAGCGACCACGCCAGCGCCTTGGCCGCCGCGACGCCCACCAGCAGGCAGCCGATCAGCCCCGGCCGGTTGCCCACCGCGATCGCGTCGATCATCCCCAGCCCCACGCCCGCCTGCGCCAGCGCCTCGCGCACCATCGGCAGCACGCGCTCAACGTGCGCCCGGCTCGCGATCTCCGGCACCACCCCGCCGTACTCCGCGTGCAGGTCCGTCTGCGACGCCACCACGCTCGAGAGCACCCGCCGGCCGCTCTCCACGACCGCCGCGGCGGTCTCGTCGCACGAGGATTCCAACCCCAGGATCAGCATGATCCGCCGTCACCATTGAGCCGGCCCGCCCCCGCGCGAGCGGTTTGCGTCACGCCCGATGCCTGATGCCCGACGCCTTCCCGCATCACTTCACACCGCCGTTGTCCGGTTTGGCCGGCGGGGGCTGCTGCTCGCGCTTCTTCACATCCGCGTCCAGCAGCCAGCGTTCCAGGTTGTTCCCGGTAATGTCCAGCGTCGAGATCACGTTCCCGTTCTTGTCGCGCACCTCCAGGCTCCCGCCCGTCAGGTCCACGTCGTTGGGCCAAAGGTCAATCGACTGCTGCGGCTGATCCGCCGAGGCCGTCTCCAGCGCATCGATCCGCTTCTCCGTGCGGGCCAGTTCCCGCAGCAGCCGCTCGTGGAACTGCGTGAGCTTGAGCAGCTCCGCGCTGGCGATCTTGCCGCTCTGCGCCGCCTGCTCGCCCGTGGGCTTCCACTCGCCGCTGTCCACCTTCTGCTGCACCGCCCGCAACGCCGCGGCGAACTGGTTGTCCTTGAGCGCCGTCAGGATCGAATCCGGGTCCGACCAGTTGGGCGCGGGCGTGCTGTCCGCCGTCGTGGCGCCGCCCTTCTCCGCCGCGTAGTGGATCACTTCTTCCTTGCGCCGCACCTCGAGCATCGCCGTCAGTTCCGCGTCGGTCATCGGCACGTAGAACCCCGGCGTCGGGTCAACGCCCCAGTTGGGCGAATCGTCCTTGCGCGAGATGCTCCGCCCGCTGGGCAGGTAATAGCCCTGCTCGGTGATCTTCAGTTCGCTCCCGTTCCCGCTGGGCAGTTCCAGCACGCTCTGCACGCTGCCCTTGCCGAAGGACCGCGCACCCACCACGATCGCCCGGTTGTTCTCCACCAAGGCGCCCGACAGCACCTCGCTCGCCGAGGCGCTGCTCCCGTTCACGATCACCGCGATGGGAAAGTTCGGCAGCGTCCCGGGCGCCTGCGCCCGCGTGATCCGCTCGGGGTACGCGCGGCCCTTGGTCGAGACGATGATCCCGCTCTCCAGGAAGAAGTCCGCGATCGCCTCCGCCTCGTTCAGCAGCCCGCCCGGGTTCCAGCGCAGGTCCAGCACCAGCCCCTTGAGCTCGCCCTTGTCCGCACCGCACTTGCGCAGCGCTTCCATCACCTCGTTCGAGCACCGCGGCGTGAACTGCGTCAACCGCACGTACGCGATCTTGCGCGCCGGGTCCACGAGATAGTCCCACTCGTTGGGGTCGGTGGCCGACCTGTGGAACCCCTTCACCGAGCGCGTCTTGATCCGGTCGCGCGTCACGGTGATGTCCATCTTGGCGCCCTTGCGTTCCACGCTCAGCACCACCGGAGTCCCCGGCTCGCCCATGAGCAGCTTCACGCACTCGTCCACCGCCAGGTTCTGCGTCGTCGTCCCGCCGATCGCCACCACCCGGTCATCCGCCATGAGCCCCGCGCGGAACGCCGGGCTGTCCTCCAGCGGCGAGACGATCGTGAGCCACCCGTTCTGGATGTTCACCGAAGCGCCGATGCCCACGTACTCGCCCGTCAGGTCCTTGTTGAACTCGCGCTTGTCCGACGCGGGCACGTACACCGTGTACGGATCGTTCAGAGCCTCGACCAGCCCCTTGATCGCGCCCTCGCGCAGGGCCTTGTCGTCCGCGACATCCACGTACCGCGTGGAGATGGCATGCTTGACCTCGATGAGTTCATCGAAGAACTTGTAATCATCCGCCGCGACGCCCGCGCGGTGCGACGCCGCGAGCGTGGCGCCCAGGCCGGTGATCCCAAAGATGGCGAACAGCACATTCTGACGCGATGACACTAGAGCCTCCGGGGTGAATCGACCAAGGGAAGGGTAGAACGCACCCGGGGCCAGGGTGGAAGGCTGTTCGGCGGGTAGCATGCCTCCAGGGACGGTGGCCTCGAAGTCCCCGTGCTATCGCAGGTCGTTGCTCCGGACGACCTCGATGCCGAACGTGCAAAACCACACGAAGCACCAAACCCCCGGCGCCCGGCCTGAGCGAAGGCTCTGCGCAGCGAAGACCGGGATCGCACGCAGCAACACCTCACCACTCACCCGAAAACCCATGTACCGCAGTCCACAGATTCCTCCCACTGTCATTTTATTTGGGAACACCCCAAGAGCCCCACCGCGTGTGTCGCGCCACCCTCTTCGCCCCCAACGGGGGCGACGGGCCGTAGCTACGAGTGCAGCGACGCTGCCCCGAGCGTCGCGCAACCCGTGGAACCGATGCCCTGTTCTTCCCGCCCCAGCCGGGGCGGAGGCAGCGTCGTCAGTACCGCCCCAGTCTGAACGATGGGGCGCCCGAGAAGGCCGCGTCCGCCCTCACCCGAGAACTCTTGGGACGCCAGTGCAGGGATTCCTCCCCACTCTCGCGCCGACCACACCCCATCTCACTCGCCCCCCAATCCACCACATCCCCGACCCGCAATACACTCCGGCCGCACGGGCCACAGTGGAAAACAGCGTGCACCGACAGTTCATTAAGATAATTCATATGGCGATACCGTCTCTAGATCCATTGCCAATTTTGCTTGATGCAATTCGTCAACAAAGTGTTGAAGACGTGTTATCGATATTATCCGATTACTCAAGTTGGTTCTCTTCGAGATCGGACCTGCTCAAAGAGGCGTTTGAGGAGTCTCTACAAAATGGTGAATCACGTACTGTCCAGGCGATTCTCGACGCCGGTGTGCCGGGTAACGAACGATCGGCCGCGATGCTCGGCAACATCGCGTATCTGGAGTCTTGCGACGTTCACTATCGTGACGATCTGGGAAGAACGTTGCTGCACTACGCCACGTTCGGACAAAGCGAGCGGGCACTGGAGTACTTGGTATCCAGAGCTGCTGACGTGGCCGTGCGGGATCAGTATCACGAGACGGCGTTTGACTACGCCATCAGTGATGGATGGACGTGGGGCGCAATCCGTCTCATGTCTGGACTGAAAAAGTTCAGGCCCGACGCAGCGCTCCGGGCTGCGAGGCTCGCGACGCCGGAGGTGCTCGCCGAGATGGCCAGGCGTGGGCAAGACTTGGATGTTGCCGATGTGCACGGGATGACGCCGCTTCACTACTCCGCGCGCGCAGGGCATGTCGCTACAACCGAGTGGTTGATTGAGTACGGTTTGTCGGCTGAGGCGCTTGATGTTGATGGTAGATCTCCGCTGCTCGTGGCAGTCCGATTTCCATCCGTTGCCGATGTGCTTATTCGCGCGGGCGCCCCGATCGGTATTCACGAGGCGAGTGGGCTGGGGCTCGTCGATGACATCAAGCGGTTCGCGGACGATGATTCCATGAGCGTTCGTTCCCGGACAGGAGGCCGTGAATCACCGATGCACTTTGCATTCTGGGCGGACCAACGAGAGGCCGCTAAGGCGTTACTTCAATGCGGAAGCTATATGTTTCCAAGGGCTTCTGATGGTTCGACCCCGCTCGATTGGGCGGTGAACTGGAAGTCTTGCCGAGTACTGCAGTGGGCGCTCGCCACGACCAATATACTGGCGAAAAAGTCCCACATGCGAGAGCGTCTGCTTCGACGTTCGGCGGCTGCCGGAAACTCGGAGGTGGCGATGCAATGTCTGCAGGCGGGTGCGAGTCCCGATGCAGTTGATCGGTACGGCGAATCGTCATTGCATCATGCAGTCCGGTTCGGCGATCTGCAATTGGTGCGTATGATAATGAATCATGGAGCAGACTTACATATCAGAAGTCGCAGAGGCTTCACGCCACTCGATCTTGCGGTGCTGTTTGGTGCGTACAGGGCAGCCAAGTGTCTCACGGGTCGTTGGACCGGATGAGATCCGCGTCTCAGTTTCCATCATGAAGAAGCGGGTGCCATCGACGCCCCCGTCCCATCGCAAGCCGTCGCCCTGGACGACCTCGATGCTGAACGTGCAAGACCACCCAAAGCACCAAACCCCCGACGCCCGGACTGAGCGCAGGCTCTGCGCAGCGAAGTCCGGGATCGCCCGCAGCAACACCGCACCACCCCACCCGAAACCCATCGACGCCAGTCCATGGACCCCTCCCGCGCCAACTTCACTCCTCAGCACCCCAAGAGCCCCGCGGCCCCCGTCGCGCCACCCTCTTCGCCCCCAACGGGGGCGACGGGCTGTTGCCACGAGTGCAGCGACGCTGCCCTGAGCGTCGCGCAACCCGTGGAACCGATGCTCTCTTCTTCCCGCCCCAGCCGGGGCGGAGGCAGCGTCGTCAGCACCACTCCGCTCTGAACGCCGGCACCGCCCAGAAAAGACCGCGTCCGCCCTCACCCGCTCAGCCATCTACCACCACTCCAACCCGCAATACACTCCCGCCGCGATGATCCAGGCCACCTCGTACCCGTTGATCGTGCAGCGCGTGCGTTACGACGCGTACGGCCGCGCCACGCACTGGTACCCGGCGGATGTGAACCTCGCCGGGTATCGAAACCGCGCCGATCGCACGGCGATCCCCGGGCTGACCACGACAACCGACCAATCTGGGTGCGCCCCCAACGACGACGTGACGCGTAGCAGCGACGTCGGCAACGACGACATCGCGGCGTGTGCCGACCGGAAAGGCCGAGTGCCCGCGGCCGACGAGATGATCAGAGATGCCGCGCTCGACCACATGGCGATCTGGACACAAGTAATCACTGGGCCAAACGAGGGTAGGTAAAGTGCAGACGCTCAAATGGTATCAACAGCCCGTCATGTTGAACGGGCGGATTACTTGGAATTATTCAATATTGGCCACCCGGCTCCAGATTGAGGTAGCGGAAGACTCGATTAGAATTGTTGAGATTGGCCACGCTTCGTTCTACTCATATCTTCCGTCGGCTGTGATAGGTATCGCTTTGCCGTACGCTGTGAGCGTGGTTTCAGGAAGCGGTTTCTCAGCGTTTGCGTCTGATCCGTGGTTTGCGACTGTTTGTACCGTCAGCGGCGCTTTGTTTTTTCTGGCGGCATTCATCGCGAGAACGTGTCGGAGAGTCGTTACTTTCATGCCGAATGAACGAGCGGTTTTCTTCGAGTCGCGAGTCGCGGGATTCCGACAAGTTCGGAAACGCCACATCTCACAGGGATATCCCATGGTGATGGTTCATCCAGTATTGCTCAATCAGCAGGGCTCGATTCTTCCATCTTGGCGAGGATTCGCCTTGTTTTGCCACTACGGAGAGAAGGAGACGACCGTGATGGCGGTAGCAAAGTCGAGGGACCAGATCGATCAGGAGTTGCGGAATTCGCCAGGGTTATCTCAGTGGTTCGTGGCGGACCTTGGTGGATTGATCATGGCGGACGCGTGAGCAAAGCGTCCTGTGCAACTATCCCGTGCGCGTGTCTCGGCATGGATTTCAGGGGTGAGCCGTGTCACGCAGCGATTCGGTAGTAGCGCTTGATGAAGCCGCCGAGACGGTCGCGGCAGGCGGGTGGCACGCTTCATAGTTTCATCGAGGTCCCCGTGCCATCGCAGGTCGTCGCCCTGGACGACCTCGATGCCGAACTTGCATAACCGCCCGAAGCACCCAACCCCCGACGCCCGGACTGGGCGCAGGCTCCGCGCAGCGAAGTCCGGGATCGCCCACCGCATCACCACCCCACCAGAAAACCCATGGACGGCAGCCCGAGGGTCCCTCCCCGCGGCCCCCTCCCCAACTCCGCACACCGCCTGCCCAACCGCACAACACACCCTGCCCGCGCACGGGAACCAACCCCGCACCCACAATTCCGCACTCTCTAACCCCAGCATGCACAACCACTTACGCACTTTTCTCCCACTTGCCCAAACAAATACCTTGCATATCCGCTCAAAATCCGTACACTCTTCTCCTGAGTGGAGCATTCCTATCCCAACTCCTCCGAGGCCTCCCTCCTCTTCCGGCCCACCGATGAGCGCCAGGTGGCCGAGATTCTCAATGACCTCTCCGACATCGACGGTCATCTGAGCGACCTGGCCGCCAAGTACAAGACCATGCTCCCCGCCCTGGTCGTCTGGATCAACACACCAGAAGTTCAGGACCGCCTCAACCAGATCAGCAACACCGATATTCAACTCGTGCGCCGCAAGGCCACAGCGCAGCTCGGCCGTGCCCTGAGCGTCGCTGTCCGCATCATGATGACCTTCGAGTGCTACGAAGCCCGGGTCCTCGTGAGCCCCAACAACATGGCCCACATTGAGATGCGCCGCCGCGCGGCCGAGACCGCCCGCCGCGCTGCGACCCTGGTCCTTCGCCTCTCCCGCGCCCCGGACTACACCACGCCCGCCCGCCTCCCGCGAGAACGCACCACCCCGCGCCCCCAACCCGCACTCCCGCAGGAATCACCCGACCTCCGCGAACTCCAGGAACTGTTCAACTCATTGGGCTTCGCGGCGCCCGCCGCCGAGCCCCAACCCGCGGAGCCAGCGCCCGCCACGCCCCCCGCGCCGCCCCCAATGCCCGGCGCGGCCCCCGCCGAAGCCGCCACTCCCGTCACACCCGCCGCGCCTCACTCCGCGCCGGTCGAGTCACCGAACACCCCGCTATCACGCGCCGCGGCCGCCTCTCCCCTCCCCGCGCCATCCGCCCAGCCTGCGCCCTCCTCGCAACCCGCACCCCGCACCACGGCCTCGCCGCATTCTCCCCGCGATCGTGGCCCCGTTGACCGCGCGGCACCAACACCCGCTGCTTCAACCTCGCCACCCTTGCGCCAAGCCGGTTAGTCCACACCACCCCCCGCGAGAACGCGGCACGCGCCACGCGCCCCCGCGCACCCTTTCCAAAATCAACATCCATAGCCCACGCAACGCCGATCCCGCGCGAGCGCCCTCGCCCCGCGCGATTGAGGTATTCTCCGCGCAGAGCGTTCGCACCGCTTCTTCATGCGGCGATGGCCAACGCGGCGTTCCCTCGTTGTTCGTAAGCCCGGCGCATGGGTGAGCGATCCCATGGGCATCACCGCGCGAACCGAGGAAAAGTTGGGGCGTATAGACGAATGCAACCTCGGGGTGTGAGCGGAAGCCTGTATGGAACATCAGCCGCACAGCCGTTCGCAAAGCCGTCGCATCCCGACGTGGGCGTTGGTGCTCTCCCCGATCCTGGCGGTCGTTGTCTCGAACGCCGATGTCGTGCTGCTCTCTCTGACCCGCTCGCAGCGGGATACCGGCGATCTGACCCTCGCCCTGGCCACCACCATCCCGCTCAGTCTGGGCGCCTGCGGGCTCACGCTCTGGTTCCTGATGCGCTTGCGCCGCGAAGTCGACCGCCGCACGCAGGCCGAACTCGAAACGCGCGCCTCTCTCGCCGACCTGGCCAGTTCACTCGACCGCGAGCAGTTGCTCCGCCGCGAACTCGACCACCGCGTGCGGAACAATCTCTCGGCGCTCCTCGCGCTCGTGGGGATGTACGAGGACAGCCAGGCCACGACCAGCGAAGTGGTCGATTCGTTGCGCAACAAGGTGCTCGCGCTGCGCGAATCGTTCAGCCTCATCGCCACCACCCACGGCGAGGGCGTGGAACTCGATGAACTCCTCCGCGCGGTCGTGGGCGTCGTGGCCGGCGGCAAGGCAAACGCCATCAACATCTCCGGCCCCTCGGTCCGCCTCACCAGCCGCGAGGCCAACGCCTTCGCGATGATCGCGCAGGAACTTCTCACCAACGCCTCCAAGCACGGCGCTCTGCGCCACGCCGACGGCGCGATCAATATCTCGTGGCAATCCGCCGTCGTCGCCAAGTCGGTGCGTGTCAACCTTCACTGGGACGAAGGCCCCATCCCGCCCATCCCCGCCGCCGAACCCGATACGCAGAGCGGTCTGGGCCTCACGCTCATCCAGCGCTTCGCCGAATCTGACCTGCGAGGCGGCGTGCGTTTCGCCAGGGCCGACAACCGCTGGACAGTCGACCTCGTCGCGAACATCAAGATCGTCGAGCCCGCGCAAACACTCCGAACACCCCAGGAGATGCTCGTATGACCACCCGTCAATCCATCGAAGAACTCAACGCTTCGCCCCTCGCTCCCGCGCCCTCCACGCGTCCCCTCTGGCGCTCCAAGTCTGAGCATCCGGGCAAAATCCTCGTCGCCGACGATGAGAGCCTCTCCGCCGCGTCGCTCATCCTGAGCCTTCGCGCTCTTGGCTACACCGTCATCGGCCCCGCCCACGACGGCGAGCACGCCATCGAGCTCGCGTTCTCCACGCTCCCCGACATGGCGCTGCTCGACGCCCGCATGAGCACCGACACCGACGGCCTCGACGCCGCCAAGGCGATGTTCAACGACCTGATGCTCCCGGTGGTGATCGTCTCGGCGTTCTCCGACCGCGAGCAGGTCAACGTCGCCGCGCAGGCCGGCGTGTTCGGATATCTCGTCAAGCCCGTCTCCAAGGAGCAACTCCGCCCGGCCATCGAGGTCGCGTGGGCCCGCTTCAACCAGTACATGTCCAAGGAGATCGAGGCCGAGGTGCTCTACCGCCACCTGGAAGACCGCCGCGACATCGATCGCGCCCGCTGGGTCCTGGTCGAACGCGGCATCGCCGACGAGAGCGAAGCCATGCGCGAACTGCGCCGCCGCTCCCGGGTCTCCGGCCGCTCGCTGGGCGAGGTGGCCCGCGAGGTGCTCCAAGATTGACGCGGGTCTCTGCGTCAACCCGTCGACTGCATCGCCGCGGCGATGCCGTTGATGCTCGCCAGGATCGCGTCCTTGAGCGTGGCCCGCTGCGTCTCGTCGGCCTTGACAAACCGCCCGAGCAGTTCGATCTGGATCAGGTTCAGCACATCCGTCCACGGGTTGCGCACCGCGATCGACGCGGCGATCACCGGCGAGTGATCCAGCAGCGCGGCGCGGCCCGTCACCAGGAGCAGCGCATCGCGGGCCCGGGTGAACTCTTCGTCCAGCGCCCGGAATATCGCCCCGCCGCCCGGGCCCAACGCCGCGTACCGCTTCACGATCGGCATGCGTGCCCGGGCCATCTCCTGCGCCGCGTTGTCCAGCAGGGTCGCGATGAACGCGTTCTGGGTCGCCGCGTGGCGCAGCAGTTCCAGTTCCCCCGCCGAGCACGACGCCAACGCCGCGCCCATGCCGAACCACCCCGGCGCCAGCGCCCGCATCTGGATCCACGAGAAGACCCACGGGATGGCGCGGAGCTGATCGAACGCGATGCCCCCGTCCGCGCTGCCGCGAGAGACCGGTCGGCTCGCGATCGGCAGGCTGCCGATGTGCTGGATGGGGCTGGCCGCGACGAACCACGGCCAGAAGCCCGGCGCGCCGATGAACGCGCGGTAGTGCTCCATCGACGTCCGCGCCAGCCGCGCCAGCAAGCGGTGAAACTCTGCGTTCCCAGCGTCCGCATCGCCCGCCGCGTCGGTTGGAGTCGTCGGGAGCGCCGCGCGGATCGCGGCGTTCAAGATCTGCTCCAGGTGCCGATGGGCGATCTGCGGCATCGCGTACCGGAACGAGATGACCTCGCCCTGCTCCGTGAACCGCAGCCGCCCGGAGCGAGCGACCCCGGGCGCCGCGAGAATGGCGCGGCCCGCGCGCCCGCCGCCGCGGCCGACCGTCCCGCCGCGGCCGTGGAAGAAGCGAACAGCGATGCCCAACTCCCGCGCCGCGAGCGACAGCCGCTCCTGCGCGTTGTAGAGCGCGACGTTGGCCATCAAGAATCCGCCGTCCTTGTTGGAATCCGAGTAGCCGAGCATCACCTCCTGCACCGGGGACCGGTCCGGACCTTTAGCGCCGTCCTGCGCCGCCAGATGTTCCAGGTGCGCGCGGTACACCGGCTCGGTGAGCAGGCTCTTGAGCAACTCGGGGCCGCGTTCGAGATCGTCGATCGTCTCGAGCAGCGGCACGACGTTGAGCGTCCGCCGCTCACCGCCCGCGCCGAACAGCCCGCGCTCCTTCATGAGCAGGAGCACCTCGAGCACATCGCTCACGCCGTGTGTCATCGAGATGACGTACGACCGCACGCTCGCGGGCTCACGCGACACCGCGTCGCGCACGACATCCAGCGTGCGCAGCACCTCCGCCGTCATGGGAGAGAGTTCCGCGTCCGCCGCGGCCAGCGGGCGGCGCGTCATCAACTCCCGCCGCAGAATCTCAACGCGCTCGGCCTCGGGCAGGCTCGCGTACCGATCGCTCACACCCGCCACGCTCAGCAGTTCCGCCACGGCCGTTTCGTGCACGCCGCTGTGCTGGCGGATGTCCAGCGTCGCCAGGTGCAGCCCGAACACGCGGGCGCGAACAATCGCGTCTTCAAGCGGGCCGTAGCCGCGCAGCCACCGGCTGTGGGTCGACGCGAGCGCCCGGCGCAGCAGTTCAAGATCGTTCCTGAGCAGCGCCGAGGTATACGTTGGATCCTTGCGCAGCCGCGCCCGCATCTGGATGAGCCGCAAGCGCAGCGGCTCAAATCCGCGGTGGGCCGCGGAGTCGGCGTCCGCCAGCCAGCGCTCGCGGTCGCGTTCGACCGCCTCAACCAGTTCGGGCAGCACCTGCGCCCGACGCGTCGAGATGCTCAAGTCGCGTTCGAGCGATTCGAGCTCACGATCCCACAACTCCATCACCGCCCCGCGCATCAGCGCGAGCGTCGCCCGCGTCACCTCGTGCGTCACGGACGGATTGCCGTCGCGGTCGCCGCCGATCCACGAGCCGTACGACAGCATCAACGGATGCGACGTCGGTTCCTCGCCGGCGAACGTCATGAGCGCCGCGGCGTCGACATCCCGAGCCAGCCGCGGCACCGCTTCCCAGATCGAGTGCGTCAGGAAGTACAACCCGTTGCGGGCCTCGTCCTCCACCGTCAACCGTCGTGCCCGCACATCGTCGCTCATCATCAGCAGCGCGACGTTCGCGCGGACGGCGCGGTCCAGCGCCTCGCTCTCGCCGGGAGTGCGCCCGGGCTCGTGCAGGCGGCGTGCGCCCGCGGCGATCTCGAGCTGCTTGGTGATCACCGTGCGCCGCCGCGCCTCGGTCGGGTGCGCTGTCAGCGTCGGCACGACATGCACGTTGGCGAGCGCCGCGGCGAACCCGCGGGCGTCCACGCCCAACTCCCGAGCCTTCACCGCGGCCTGCGCGATCGACTCCGCCCGCGGCTTCTCGCGGCTCGCGGCCATCTCCCGCTCGTGATTCACGCGCACGATGCTGAGCTGCTCCCCGATGTTCATGAGATGGAATCGCGCCGTCACCAACTCGATCACGCGCACCAAATCGCCCACCGGCAGCGCACCCAGTTGCGCCGCCGCGGCGTCGCGGGACGGATGATCCACCGCGTCCCCCGCCTCCACGCACAAAGAGTGCGCCCGGCGAAGCAGGGCCAGGGAGTCCTCACCGATGAGATCCCGGGTCACTTCATGCAGCACGCTCTCGAGATAGTCACTGATTCGCTCGCCCATTGGGGAAGCGTAAGCGCAGGCGTGCTGTCGGCGCGTGCGATTGTCCGAGGGAGAGGTGATGAATCCGTGACGGTTTGCGGCTTGGGGGTACTCCTTGATGACATGGCCCACCTTCTACCCGCCGTTGATCCGGAACGCGCACTGCTCAGCCGCCGCGCCTGCGTGGGGCTGGTGCCGGTGGGTGCCGCGGCCCTCATGGGAGTTCGTGTGAGCGCGGGGCAACCGGCGGCGTCGGTTCCGGAGGCGGTGCCCGACTCGTTCCCCGCGCAGGATCGTGGAATGGTGCGTGAGATCGTCGGGGCTTCGCACGGGAACATCGATCGCGTGGCGGCGCTACTGAAGGATGCTCCGCGGCTCGCGAACGCGGCGTACGACTGGGGATTCGGGGATTGGGAGACAGCGCTGGGCGCGGCGTCTCACACCGGGCGGCGGGAGATCGCGGCGATGCTGCTGGATCATGGGGCGCGGCCGGACGTTTTCTGTGCCGCGATGCTCGGGCAGTTGGAGGTGGTCAAGGCGATGATCGCCGCTCGGCCGGGGCTTCAAAGGACGCGAGGTCCGCACGGGCTGACGCTCGTGCATCACGCGAGGGCGGGTGGGGAAGAGTCCAAGGCCGTTGCGGAATATCTGGGGACGTTGGGCGACGCCGATATCGCCTACCCCGAGCAACCGCTGTCGGCGGAGCAACGCGAGCTATACCTAGGCGACTATTCCTACGGAGCCCGCGCGGACCAACGATTCAGCATCGTCGTGCTCGAGAAGCAGGAGCGGTTGGGCATCAAACGCGGTTCGGATTTCCCTCGCGCTCTATTCCATCTGGGCAACAACACGTTCCATCCGGCGGGGGCCCCGGATGTCGCGATCACATTTACGGTGCAGAATGCCAAGGCGACGGGTGTCTCGATCACGACGCCGGCGGCGCTTCTGACGGCAACGCGCGAGTGAGGCGCGGAACGCGGTGCGATGATGGGTGTCTGTCGGTGATTCTGCGAAGCCCGGCTTTGGTGTGTTGGTCGATGCGGGCCAGCAGGTACATTCGGCGCTGGTTGCCACGGTCAGGGCGGCGTGGCCGCGGTGGCGAGGTTGTCGGATTCGTGGGGCCAATCCAGTCCGAGCAGGGCCTTGGTTTGGGCGTGGGTGGCGAGGTAGGTTTGGGCGGCTTCTTCCCAGGTTTCGGTTTCGAAGGTCACGTAGCGGTGGAATTTGGTGAGGACGGTCGCCTGGGACGCCGCGGGGAGTTCGTCGAGGGCGGGCCAGAAAGTAGAGCCGGGGCCGTCCCAGAGCGCGGCTTCGTACGTGTGGCCCTTGGTGCAGCAGCAGCCGCCGAAGCTCAGATCGTGGAGTGTGCAACGCAGGAACGCCCGCATCGCCTCGGGGTCGTTCCGTCGGGTGAGGTAGATGAGTTCGTCCTCATGCTCGGAGGCGACCTCGTCGAACTCGTGGGTGGATTCGTTTGGGGTGAAGTGGGAGGGCATCCGGTTGAGTTGGACGAGGAACGCGCGATCGATGACGGTGCAGTTGGCGGTGTGTCTGCGGGACTGCACCAGCATGGCCGCGGCGGCGATGCAGAGGATGACGCTGAAGATCGGGACGGCGCGCATGGGCGGAGTATCGGCGAAGCGCGGAGCGGTTCATGAGGCGGGGAAGGGGGCTGTTGAACCGGAAGTTCTGACTGTGGGGAAGGGGCCAATCCGGAGCGGTGTTCATTGACACGCTCGCCTTTGGTCACTACAACCCCCGATGCTTTGCGCCCTTGTTGCATCCCTCGCGTTCGCACAGATCGATCCTTCGATGTATGACTGCCTGCGGTGGCGGTGCATCGGCCCGCACCGGGGCGGACGCACGGTGGGCGCGGCGGGGATCGCCGATCAGCCCAACACGTTCTTCATTGGGGTCAACAACGGCGGGGTGTGGAAGACGACCGATGCGGGGCGCACGTGGGACCCGATCTTCGACGATCAGCCCACGGGCTCGATCGGAGCGATCGCGGTGGCGCCTTCTGACCCGCGGGTGCTGTATGTAGGGAGCGGCGAGGGGCTGCAGCGGCCGGACCTTTCGACCGGCGACGGGATGTACCGGTCGGGCGACGGGGGCAAGACGTGGAAGCACCTAGGACTGCGGGATGCGCAGCAGATCGCGGGCATCGAGGTTGATCCGACGAATCCGGACCGGGTGTTCGTCGCAGCGATGGGGCATCCGTACGGCGCGAACGAGGAGCGCGGGGTGTTCCGTTCGCTCGACGGCGGCTCAACGTGGCAGAAGGTGTTGTACACGGATGCTGATACGTGTGCCGCGGCGGTAGCGCTTGATCCGGGCGACCCGAACACGGTGTATGTCGACATGTTTGAATCTCGCCACGGGCCGTGGGAGAACGGGTCGTGGCAGGGGCCGGGGAGCGGGTTGTACAAGTCGGTTGATGGCGGTGCCACGTGGAAGAAGTTGACCAAGGGGTTGCCGACGGCCGCGGACGGCCTGGGCCGTATCGGGTTTTCGATCTCGCGGTCGGACCGCTCGCGTTTGTTCGCGGTGGTGGACGCGACCAAAGGCGGGGGCGTGTACCGGTCGGACGATGCGGGGGAGTCGTGGGAGTTCGTGAGCGGCGAGGGGCGGCTGTGGGGGCGCGGGTTTGATTTCGCGGAGATCCGCGTTGACCCCAAGGACCGCGACACGGTGTATGTCGCGAACACGAGTTCGTATCGGTCGACGGACGCGGGCAAGACGTGGAGGTGCTTCAAGGGCGCGCCGGGAGGGGACGACTACCACACCATCTGGATCAATCCGAAGCAGACGCAGATCATGCTGCTGGCGTCGGACCAGGGGGCGACGATCAGCGTGAACGGCGGGGAGACATGGAGCAGTTGGTACAACCAGCCCACCGCGCAGTTCTACCACGTGAGCACGGACAACCAGGTGCCGTATTGGGTGTACGGCGGGCAGCAGGAGAGCGGATCGGCGGGCGTGTGCAGCCGCGGGAATGACGGGCAGATCACGTTCCATGATTGGCACCCGGTGGGTGCGGAGGAGTACGCGTATGTGGCGCCGGACCCGCTGGATGCGAACCTGGTGTACGGCGGGCGGGTGACGCGGTATCACAAGGACACGGGGGAACTGGAGCACGTTGGGCCGGACCGGCAGAAGCTGGGGCTGCGGTATCTGCGGACAGCGCCGCTGCTTTTTTCACCGCTGGACCCCAGGACGCTGTACCTCGCGGCGCAGGTGCTGATGCGGACGCGCGACGGAGGGCGAACGTGGGAACAGATCAGCCCGGACCTGACGCGGGAGCATCCCGAGGTGCCGGAGAACATCGGAAAGTATCGCACGCCGGAGATGGCGACGATGAAACGGCGGGGGGTGATCTACTCGGTGGCGCCTTCGTACGTGAAGCAAGAGGTGATCTGGTGCGGGACGGATGACGGGTTGATCCACGTGACGACCGACAGCGGGGGGCATTGGAAGGACGTGACGCCTGGGCTGACCTCCTGGAGCAAGGTGGCGATGATCGATGCGGGGCGTTTTGACGCGGGGACCGCCTACGCGGCGGTGAATCGACTGCGCCTGGACGATCAGAAGCCGCATGTGTACCGCACGCACGACGGGGGCGCGACGTGGAAGGAGATCGTGAACGGGCTCCCGATGGGGCCGGTGAACACGGTGCGGGAGGACCCAAAGCGCCGGGGGCTGCTCTTCTGCGGGACGGAACTGGCGGTGTATTTCTCGCTGGATGACGGGGAGCATTGGGAGACGCTGCGGCTGAACATGCCGGCGACGAGCATCCGCGATCTGGTGGTGCACGAGGATGATCTGGTGGTGGGAACGCACGGGCGATCGTTCTGGATTCTGGACAACTTCAGCATGTTGAGGGGGTTGCCTGTATCGGGCGGCGGTGCGGTGCTGTTCCCGCCGCCCGGGGCGTATCAGTTTGAGCGCAACGCGAACACGGATACGCCGCTGCCGCCGGAGGAACCGGCGGGGAAGAACCCGCCGGACGGCGCGACGATCGACTACTGGTTGGGAGCGGGGGCGAAGCTGGTGACGCTGGAGATTGTCGATGGGGCGGGGGCGGTGGTACGGAAGTACTCGAGCGCAGATCCGGTGGAGGTGATCAAGCCCGAGTCACTGACGGTGATGCCGGAATGGGCGAGGCCGTTTCAGCGATTGGAGAAGGGGGCCGGGTCGCACCGGTTTGTGTGGGATCTGCGGCTGGCTCGGCCGGCGCCGGCGAAGCCCGCGGCGGGGGACGATGACGACGAGGAGGTTGATGCGTACGGGTCGCTGCCGATCTCGGCGATCTGGAAGGACACGCCGTTGTACCCGCTGGGGGCGTTTGTGGCGCCGGGGACGTACACCGTGCGGCTGACGGTGGATGGGGTGGTGAAGGATCAGAAGATCGAGGTGAAGGCGGATCCGAGGAAGAAGCGCTGAAGGGGCGGCGGCGTGCCAACGATTCGTCGTCACTATTCCAACCGAGTGAAGAATCGCCATGGCATCACCCACCGCAGAGTTTGAAAAGCTAGGATCGTTCTACCTGGGCCGTGTGTACGACCTGGCGGCGAAGCGTCGGGGCGACGATCTGTTGCTCTACGACTCCAAGGACCTGGTGACGCACGCGGTGTGCGTGGGCATGACGGGCAGCGGCAAGACGGGGTTGTGCCTTGGGCTGATCGAGGAAGCGGCGATCGACGGGATCCCGGCGATCGTGATCGACCCCAAGGGGGACTTGTCGAATCTGCTGCTGACGTTTCCTGACCTCAAACCGGAGGACTTTGCGCCGTGGGTGAATGAGGATGACGCGAAGAAGAAGGGGCAGACGGCGGCGGAGTTTGCCGCGGCGCAGGCGGCGATGTGGGCCAAGGGATTGGGCGAGTGGGGGCAGGACGGGGCGCGGATTAAGCGGCTGAAGGACGCGGCGGATTTTTCGGTGTACACGCCGGGATCGGCGGCGGGGCTGAAGGTGTCGGTGCTCAAGTCGTTTGACGCGCCGCCTCCGGAGGTGGTGGAGGACGGGGAGTTGTTCCGCGAGCGGGTGGGGGGGACGGCGACGAGCCTGCTGGGGCTGATGGGGATCTCGGGCGATGGGTCGCAGAGCCGCGAGCACATACTTTTGTCGGGGATTCTGGGGGCGGCGTGGAGCAAGGGGCAGAGTCTGGATGTGCCGGGGCTGATCGCGCAGATCCAGCAACCGCCGTTCACGAAGCTGGGCGTGATGGAGTTGGAGTCGGTGTATCCGTCGAAGGAGAGGTTTGCGCTGGCGATGGCGCTGAACAATCTGGTGGCGTCGCCGGGGTTCTCGGCGTGGATGGAGGGGGAGCCGCTGGATATCCAGGCAATGCTGTTCACGAAGGAGGGCAAGCCGCGGGTGACGATCTTCTCGATCACGCACCTGGATGATTCGCAGCGGATGTTCTTCGTGTCGCTGCTGCTGAACCAGTTCCTGGGGTGGGTGCGGACGCAGAGCGGGACGACGAGCCTGCGGGCGTTGCTGTACATGGATGAGATCGCGGGGTATTTCCCCCCGGTGGCGAACCCGCCGAGCAAGCAGCCGCTGCTGACTCTGATGAAGCAGGCGCGGGCGTTCGGCGTCGGGTGCGTGCTGGCGACGCAGAACCCGGTGGATATTGACTACAAGGGGCTGGCGAACGCGGGGACGTGGTTCATCGGGCGGTTGCAGACGGAGCGCGACAAGGCGCGCGTGCTGGACGGGCTGGAGGGGGCGGCGGCGAGCGCATCGGCGGCGTTTGATCGCGCGGCGGCGGACAAGGCGCTGTCGTCGCTGGGCAGCCGCGTGTTCCTCATGAACAACGTGCACGAAGATCGGCCGGAGGTGTTCGAGACGCGGTGGTGCCTGTCGTATCTGCGGGGGCCGTTGACGCGGCAGCAGATCAAGAGCCTGATGGACCCCAAGCGGGCGGGGAACGGCGCGGCGGCAGCGCCCGCGCGGCCCGCGGCCGGCGCAAGCACGCGGCCGGTGCTGCCGGCGGAGATACCCCAGTACTTTGTTCCTTCGCGGAGCGCAGCGGCAGCGGTGTACGAGCCGTGGTTGCTGGGGCTGGGCAAGGTGTACTACGCGGACGCGAAGGCGGGGATTGATGAGAACCGCGACGCGGCGTTCATGACGCCGCTGGTGGCGGGCGTGGTGGCGGCGGACTGGGGCGTGGCGGAGGAGAGCGACCTGACGGAGGCTGACCTGGAACGCGAGCCCGTGGCGGGAGCGACGTTTGCGCCGTTGCCGACGGACGCGAGCAAGGCCAAGTCGTTCGAGGCGTGGAAGAAGGGGTTTGCCGATGCGCTGTTCCGCAAGCACTCGCTGGAGATGCTCACCAGCAAGGAGTTCGGGGTGAGCAGCAAGCCCGGGGAGAGCGAGCGGGACTTCAAGGCGAGGCTGGCGCAGTTGGCGCGCGAGGAGCGGGACGGGGTGTCGGAGAAGCTACGGCAGAAATACGGGCCGAAGATCGCGGCGATTCAGGACCGCATCCGGCGGGCGGAGCAGGCGGTGGAGGTGCAGAAGGAGCAGGCGTCGTCGGCGGCGACATCGACGTGGCTGTCGGTGGGCGCGGCGGTGCTGGGCGCGTTCATGGGCCGGAAGATGGTGAGCGCGACGAGCATCAGCAAGGCGGGAGCGGCGGCGCGGGGGTTCTCCAAGCAGTCGAAGGAATCGTCGGACGTGGCGCACGCGGAGGAGAACGTGGGTGCGCTGCGGCAGCAGATGGCGGACCTGGAGGCGGAGTTTCACGCCGAGGTGGATGAGGCGGTTGGGCGTGTGTACGCCGCGGCGGACGAGTTGGAGCGGGTGAGCCTCAAGCCGAAGAAGACGAACATCACGGTGAAGGCGGTGGTGCTGGTGTGGAAGCCGCGGGAGTGAGTTCTCGGCCGTTGTTTGGCGAGGGGGCCGCGTTACCCTTCTTCACGTTGAGGGATCGCGCGGCGATCTTGAGGCGTGAGCCGGAGTGAGGACCATCATGAAAATGTTGCGTCGATGTGTGTGCGTGGCCGCCTGCGCGATGGCATCCGCAGCGGCGGTGGCGCAGCCGGTGGGTCATGATTGCGTTTTGTGGCTGCGGGCGGATGCATCGGACGTTGCGCTGGACGGGTCGCTGGGCGTGATGAGCATGCAGGACCTGTCCGGGGCGGGGCATCACGCGGCGAACGGGAGCGCGGGGGGCAGGCCGCGGTGGGTGGCGGACGCGGTGGGCGGGCGGCCGGCGATACGGTTTTTCGGCGCACACTGGCTGGACCTTTCGGGCCAGGTGGTTTCGTCTCAGCGGTACACGATCATCGCGGTGGTGAATGACACACGGACCGAAGGGAGCTTTCACGAGGTGTTCTCGAACTGGACGTTCGGGAACACGTTGTCGTCGGTGTTCTTCGGGACGACGGCGATCGATCCGGCTGGCGCGAACACCACTCGGGCGAGGTTGACGGATGATGTGGGCGGGGCGAACGAGGGACAGACCGGCGTGGGATTGATCACGGATCGGACGAGGCACTTCATATTCACGGGCATCAGTCGCGCCGTGAACGCGGAGGTGTACCAGAACCGTTCGCTCGTGGCGAGGAAGGACGCGCCGATTTCAACGCGGAATCTCGCGCCGCCGTACGTGATCGGCCGGCAAGGACCGATCAGCGAGTTCTGGACTGGCGATATCGCGGAGATTCTGGTGTACGACGCGGACCTGACGCGGTGCGAGTTGGACGAGGTCTACGACTATCTGAACGGCCGGTATGGGATCGCGGCGTGCGTGCCGGAGATCACCCTTCAACCGTTCGACTCGGCGGCGTGCCCGGGCGGGGACGCGGTGTTCGAGGTGCAGGCGGCGGGGGGCGCTTGCGACGGCAACTTCTCGTACGCCTGGCAGCGCGATGGCGCACCGCTGCACGACGGTCTGACGGCGAGCGGATCGGTGGTGTCGGGCGCGGGGACGGCGACGCTTCTGATCTCGGGCTGCCGCGAGGGAGATGCGCGAAGTTACTCCTGCGTGGTGACGAACGCGTGCGGATCGACGGGCTCCGGAACGGCGAGTCTGCGGGTGTGCACCGGGGACTTCAACTGCGACGGCGGAGACGACGGTTCGGATGTTGAGGCGTTTTTCGCCTCTTGGGAGTCGGGTGATGCGGCGGCGGATGTGAACGAAGATGGCGGCGTCGACGGGGGCGACGTTGACACCTTCTTCGAGAAGTGGTCGGGGGGCTGCTGACCGCGCGGGGGTTGCCGGGGGGTAGATTCCCGAGTGTGGCAGTTGTTGGTATTGTGTGAATAACTTGGGCCTTTGTCCCCGGATGGGCGGGTCCTGTTCGCCATGAATGCGGTTCTGGCGCGGGGCGGGGAACCGCCGCGCAAGAGGAGACGACGCCCAGCGCGCCGACCAAGTCTGCATCAGCGCCGACCGGCCGAAATTCATGCGGAATGATGAGCAATTCCCCTCAATCACTGGATGCGGAGCGACCAATGCATGCGGGCCGCCGGGCGGAGCACATATGGTTAAGTGGGACCAAGTAGTCTGATAACTGTTCGGCCCGTATCCCCCGATTTACCCCTCTTCACATTCACTTGGCGGCGGGATCGCGGCCGAAGATAAGAACTAGTTGACAGTTCTTGCACACTCTGCCCACATCAGGTGGGACTGCATGAGGCAGAGTGATTCCAAACGCCAGGCAGGCGGATGGGGTGCAGGGAAGTGTGATGGAGAGTCAGGTCGCCGGTGGTAGCGCTCACTGTTCTGGTCAGCGCACGTGTGGGCCGGTCAAGGATGACGGGTTCGTTGATTGCCGCCGGTTGCGCCTGGGAGGCAGCAGCCGATGGTGCAGTGCATCTCGACGGATACGTTGGACGCGCACGACGGATGGTTTGCGCGCCTGTACGGAGAGACATACAAGGAGAGCCTTGCCTTCGCCCGCCGCCTGGTGGGCGATGCGGAGGCGGACGACGTTGCGCAAGAGGTCTTTCTGCGCATCGCACGCTACCGGCCGGCGACGGGCGAGCACCTGGACGTGCGGTTCGTGATGGCGGTGACCCGGAATGTGGCTCTGAACTTCATTTCCAAACGCAACCGAGACCGCAACACGCGGCACCTTCGTGCGAGCGAGCCGACGATGCAGGAACAGACTCCGAACGGGGCCAGCCTGCACTGGGCCGCGGAGGAACTGGCGACTTTGCCCGAGGCGCAGCGCGAGGCGTTCATGCTGGTGGCGATGCTGGGGCTTTCGGAGTCGCAGGCCGGGCTGGCGATGCACCTGTCCAGGCCTGTGGTGGGCGCCAAGAAGCGGAGCGCGGTGGAAGCGCTACGCGAGCGTGTGATGAAGTGCGAGCCCAAGCGGGCCGGCGCGACGCTGATGCGGCTGGTGCACCACTGCGTGTCACCGCGGTGCGCGTAGATTCATGGCGATGCGGCCGGCGACGATGGTCGTGACGGCGCGGCCGCGGAGGCGGCGACCGATGAAGGGCGAGTTGCGGGACTTGCTGCGCACCTCGGCCTGGCTGAACGTCCAAGCGACATCGGGATCGATGATGGTGATGTCGGCGGGTCCGCCTTTCTGGAGGCGGCCGATGCCGCGGGAGTCCAGGCCGCAGAGGCGGGCGGGCTCGATGGTCATGAGCGCAATGAGGCGGGGCCAGGAGATGAGCTTGGTATCGACGAGGGCCTGGGCGTAGAGAGCGAGGGCCGACTCGAGGCCGATGAGCCCGAAGGGAGCCTCCTCGAAGGGCAGGGCTTTCTCGTCGGGTGAGTGGGGGGCGTGATCTGTGGCGAGGATGGTGATGGTGCCGTCGGCGACAGCGTCGCGGAGGGCCTCCACGTCTTTCCATTCGCGGAGCGGGGGGTTCACTTTCGCGTTGGTCTTGTAGCCGTCGCACGCGGCGTCGGTGAGCAGAAGATGGTGGGGCGAGGCCTCGGCGGTGACGGGCTGGCCATCGCTGCGGGCGCGGCGGACGATGTCTACGCTGCCCGCGCTGGAGATGTGCTGGACGTGGTAGCGGCAGCCGATGCCGGCGTTGAGACGCACGTCGCGTTCGATCATGATTTCCTCGGCGACGCGGGGCCAGCCGGTGAGGCCAAGTCGAGTGCTGATCGCGCCGGCGTGCATCGCGGCACCGCGGGTGAGGGTGGGGTCCTGGCAGTGCTGCATGAAGGCACGGCCGGTGATGGAGACCATGTTGAGCACGCGGGCCATCATGCCGGCGGAGGCGATGCCGTCGCCGTCGTCGGAGTAGCCCACGGCGCCGGCGGCGGCGAGGAGTTCGATCTCGGCGAGTTCCTCGCCCTTGCGGCCCTTGGTGGCGGCGGCGACAGAGAAGACGCGGCACGCGGCGGTCTCGGCGGCGCGGGCGGCGACGAAGCGGACCAGCTCAGGCGTATCCAGCGCCGGTGTGGTGTTGGGCATGCAGCAGACGGTGGTGAAGCCTCCGTGAACTGCGGCGTGCGAGCCGGTGGCGAGGGTTTCTTTGTGCTCTCCGCCGGGCTCGCGCAGGTGGACGTGGGGATCGATGAGGCCGGGCACGACGAGGCAGTTGGAGGCGTCGATGACTTCATCGGCGTCGGCGCGGGGCAGGGACTTGCCGATGGCGGCGACGAGGCCGTCACGCACCGCGATGTCGTGAAGGGCGTCCGCGCCCGAGGCGGGGTCGATGAATCGCCCTCCGGTGATCAAGAGAGAAGCCATGCGCGGCAGGGTAGCGGGCGTTGGGGGCACCGGGTTTTCGGGCCCTTCGGCACGGGCGGAACGTCCGGCCCAGGCCGCGCCCGCCCCACAGGCGGAGCGGGGTTGTTCCGATGGCGTTGGATGGTCCTGATCCTGTGATCCCGCGCCGCCGATCATCCCGGCATGCCTCGCACAAACCAAAAACTCGTCGCTTGCCTGGGGGGTATCGGTCTGGCCGCTCTGGCGTCCGCGAACCCGGTGTCGTCGGTTTCGATCAACGGTTCGATCACGTTCACGGACGCGATCGAGCACGCGAGCGCCGGGCCGTTCGGTCGCTCGGGGCTGCACACGCGGGCCGCGTGGACGCCCTCGGGGCTGACGCTCCCGTCGTCGGCGCCCGACATCGCCTCGTACTCGCGGTTCCTTGTGGATGATGCGCCCCCGGCGCCCAACGACATGGCCCCGCGGATCGGCGATGCGTGGGGGCTGGCGATGGCGGCGGCGGTGGAGCTGCGCGAGGTGGGGACGGTGACGGCGACGGCGTCGCACTCGATGCACCTGACGTTCAGCGACATGACGCACGCGTCGAGCGCGTACACGCTGCGGGGGATTGTCGATCTTTCGGTGACCGGTTCGGCTCGCGTGCAGGACGCGCTGACGGAGACCGCCACGACGATGATCCGCGCTGAGGCGTGGGCCAAGGGGCCGGACCGCGTGGCGAGGCTGATCAGTTTCGGGGACATCCGCCTTGGGGGCGGGGGCGACCGCGCGGTGAACCGCTCGCTCTACATCACGTTCGAACTGGCCGTGCCGGGGTCAACCGCGGCGGGGCAGACCTCGGAGATGTGGATCGACGTGAGCATGAGCTCTCGGCTGACGATGGTGCCCGCGCCGGGCGCGGTGGTGCTATTGATCGCGGGGCTGGCGGCGCCGATCGTGCGTCGCCGCCGCTAACACGAACATTCAGGCCGGGACCTTGGTGCGCTTCTTTCGGGGGTCGGTGCGTTCGATGATGTCGCTGACGCCCTGCTGATTGAAGCCCTTGAAGCCGTCGTTGCGCTCCAGGTTCTCCAAGTGAGAGCCCAGGGCTCCCTCGTTGAGGAAGTGCTGCGCCTGTTCGCGCGTGACCAGGCCCGAGGCCAGGAGCTGCCCCACGCGCCGCTCGGGGACCTTCCACTGCTCGCCGTAGGTGAAGGCTTGGCGGAGGTGGGGGAAGGTGGTGAAGGGCGACATGGTGTGGATGTGCGCCTCACGCTCCAATTGTTCGATGAGGGCGGCGTGGTCGAACTGGCATTCCAGGTGGTGCATGCCGGCCTGGAGCATCGCCTGTCCGTGCAGGGCGCACCAGAGGCCGACGGTGCCGAGTTGCTCGATGCCGCCGGGGAAGCCGTTATGGGCGAAGTCGCCCAGGAGCTCCTCGGCGCTCATGTCGACATCGTTGAAGGTCGTGAGGTTGCAGACGGGCTGCTCCATGACCTGCGCGCCCCAGCCGGCCTCGTGCCCGGCGTAGAAGCTCTCGCGGCAGACGAAGCCCATGCTCTCCAGGAGTGAGACGTGCTGCTTGAAGGTGTCGCGGGCGCAGCGGTAGGTGTGGTGATCGTGGTTGGCCCAGCCCAGACCCAGGCGGTCCTGGCGGGCCTTCTGGACCTGCGCGGCGCGGTTGCGGCGCTGCCAGAACTCACGCTCGGCGAAGAAGAAGAGGTCGCAGGCCCAGTCGCGGCCGATCTCCTCGGCGGCGGCGGCGAAGAGGTGAATCGTGTGGGCGTAGCCCGCGGCGTCGTTCTCGAGATCGCGGTTGCGCCTGCGGAAGCGTTCCAGGTGCTTCATGGCTGCGACGGCCTTCGCGGGGTCGAAGGCGGGGGGTTCAAAGCCACGGAAGCCGTGACGCTCGACGACCCAGAGCTCGGCGTGGTTGCCGGCGAAGACGCGGCAGGCGCGGAGCTGGCCGAAGGGGTCGCCGGTGATCTCGGCGTCGTGCATGTCCCAAGCGGCGAGGAAGTCAGAGACCCAGTCGACCTTGATCCAGACTCGGGTGACGGCCAGCGCGTGGAGGACGACGGAGGGGAAGATGGCGCCTTCGTGCACGTAGCAGTCGGGGGCGCCGGGTTGAGGATGGAGAGAGAAGCCGACTTCCTTGAGACGCGCGACGATTTCGGGTGTCTTGGTCAGGTGAATGGAGTCGATCCAGTCAAAGAAGCGCGTGGCGGTCTCGTGCTTCATGCGTGCGCCCAGGCGTGCGGCGCCGGGGCAATAGGCGAGGAAGCCGTCGATGATGTTGTTGAGGACTTTCTGAGCCGCGGGCTGCGGCTGCCAGTTGAACTTGGAAAGGGTCTCAGCGGCGGTCGTCATGGCTACTCCGGCGCGTCGGCGGCGACGCGCGAAAACACGCGTTTAGGGGGTGGGTTCCTGTGGAAAGAAATCATAGGGTGGGTGGAAACTGAGGGCGTTTGGAGCCGGCCTTGGGTGCGCGCGGGCGGTGGGCGTGGACCTCGAGAAGTTCGGCCGGTGGAAACGAGGGGTTCAGGCGTTGCCGACGGCGGCCGTGCGGCGCGGGAGCCATTTCACTGACTTCGCAGGGCCGAAGTCAGTGTTACGGGAGGCCGGTAGACATCGGTACGCCGAGCCGGTCAGCCGATGACCTTGGCGGCGTTGTCGAGGATCTTCTCGGCGGCGGCCTTGGTGGGGGCTTCGGCGATGAGGCGCATGATGGGTTCGGTGTTGCTGGCGCGGACGTGGAGCCAGGCGGGCGTGTCGGTGAAGTCGATGCGGGCGCCGTCGCGGGTGTCGACGCGGTGGGATTTGTACGCCTGGGCGATCTTCGCGACGGCGGGACCGGCGGCGTCGCGGCTGGGGATGTCGACCTTGCGCTTGACGATGGCGTAGGAGGGCATGGAGGCGACGACGGAGGAGAGCGGACGCTTGCTGCCGCGGCCGGCACCCTGGGGCGAGATGAGCCAGAGCGTGAGAGCCATGGCGGCGAGGGAGTCGCGGACGTACGCGATTCGCGGCCAGATGACGCCGCCGTTGCCTTCTCCGCCGGCGAGGGCGTGGTTGGACTTCATGATCTCCACAACGTTGGCCTCGCCGACGGGTGTGCGCAGGACGGTGGCGCCGAACCGGGCGGCGACGTCGTCGAGCATGCGGCTCGTGCTGAGGTTGGTGACGAGCGAGGTGGGGCCGTTCTCGCGGGAGCGGTGAGCTTCGAGTAGCGCCATGGCGCCCAGGGAGAGGGTGTATTCCTCGCCGATGTACGTGCCTTTGTCGGCGACGATGGCGAGGCGGTCGGCGTCGGGGTCCTGTGCGAAGCCGACATCGCAGCCGCTGCGCGCGACGGCTTCGCAGAGGCCGCCGGGGAGGGAGAGGTTGTCCTCGGTGGGTTCGGGGGGGTGCGGGAAGAGGCCCGAGCCGTCGGCGTTCATGTGGAGGATTTCATCACAGCCGAGTGATTCGAGCAGGAGGCGTGCGCCGTTGGCGCCCGAGCCGTTCACGGAATCGACGGCGACGGTGAGGCCGCGGCCGAGCTGCGCAGGGTTGTCGGTGAGCCCGGACTGCTCCATGGCGCGCATGAGGCGATCGACGTGGGCTTCTTCGCCGGAGGCGTCGGCGACCATGCCGCCGATGTCGTTCCATTGGACGAACAGGTTGGCCGCGGGATCGCGGAAGCGGGCGATGATCTGTTCGGCGATGTCGGCGGGCGGGGCGCAGGCGGCCGAGCCGTGGTCGCCCTGTTCGGCGAAGAGGCACTTGAGGCCGTTCCACTGCTGGGGGTTGTGGCTGGCGGTCAGGACCATGCCGGCGACGTACTCGTCCTGGGCGGTGCGTTCCTCACGGGCGTAGTGATCGGTCATGACGGCGGCGGTGGGGGTCATGGCGATGCCGATGTCAACGACGCGGCATCCGGAGCCCAGGAGGCCGGCGATCGCGGCGGCGTGGACCATCTGGCTGCCGGCGCGGCCGTCGCGGCTGAGGACGATGGTGATCCGCTTGCCCTTGGCGCGTTCGCGGAGGATGGATCCGTAGGCGGCGGCGAAGCGGGCGGCGACGTCGGGCGTGAGGCTCTGGCCGACGATGCCGCGGCAGCCGGAGACCGAGAGCATGAGTGGGGCGGGGGGCATGGGGCGAGGGTATGAGGAACAGGGGAAATTGGGAAATGGGGAGAGCGGGAAATAGGGAAATGCGGACACGGGAAGCGGTACATCGGGGGGAAGGGTGATGTGGTCTTCGAGAATCCCGGTGGATGCGGCAGCAAATCGGCGGCGGAGGCGGATTGCATGTTTTGACGCCGCGGGGTCCTTATCATCGGGGTTCTCATGGCTGCATTACTGACGGCACAGGATCTGAGCAAGTCGTTCGGCGCTCGCACGCTTTTTTCGGGCGTGGGGATGTCGCTCGAGGATGGGGAGCGGCTGGCGCTGATCGGGCCGAACGGGTCGGGGAAGTCGACGCTGCTGAAGATCCTGGCGGGGATGGAGACTTCGGATGAGGGGCGGGTGATCTTCCGCAAGGGTGTGCGGGCGGCGTATGTGGCGCAGGCGGATGCGTTCCCGGAAGGGTCGACGGTGCACTCGGCGGTGGTGGATGCGCTGCACGCTTCAAAGGACGCGGGGCATGTGCCCCACCTGCACGACGACCACGAGATTGAACTGGCGGCGACGCTGACGCTGGAGCGTGTGGGCTTCACGAATCTGGAGCAACCGACGGCGTCGCTCTCGGGCGGACAGCGCAAGCGGCTGGCGATCGCGCGGGAGGTGGCCAAGCAGCCGGACGTGCTGCTGCTGGACGAGCCGACGAACCACCTGGACGTTGAAGGGATCGACTGGCTGGAGGATCTGCTGCGGCGGGCGGATTTCGCGTCGATCATCGTGACGCACGACCGGATGTTCCTGGAATCGGTGGCGACGCGGATCGTGGAGTTGGCGTCGTCGTACCCGCAGGGGACGTTTGGGGTGGTGGGCAACTATTCGGAGTTTCTGCGGCGCAAGCAGGAGTTCCTGGACGGGCAGGCCAAGCAGCAGCAGTCGCTGGCGAACCAGGTACGGGAGGACTTGCGGTGGCTGGGGCGCGGGGCGCAGGCCCGGCGGACCAAGAGCAAGAGCCGGATCGATGCGAGTTACGAGCGGATGGATGAGTTGGAGGATTTGCGGGCCCGCAATGCGCCGCAGAAGGCCGCGGCGATCGAGTTCGAGGCGACGGGCCGGCAGACGCTCAAGTTGATCCGGGCGCGGGCGATCACCAAGAGCCTGGGGGGCAAGCGACTGTTTACGGATGTGGACCTGGTGGTGAGCCCCGGGCAGGTGCTGGGGCTGATGGGGCCCAACGGGTCGGGGAAATCGACGCTGCTGAAGGTGCTGACTGGGCAGATGCCGGCGGACCCTCCGACGCCCGAGGCGATCAAGGCCGCGGCGGAGGCGGTGGATGTTCCGCCGAGCACGCCGCCGCCGGGGACGATCGTGCGGGCACCGGGATTGCGGAGCGTGTTCTTCTCGCAGCACAGGACCGAACTGGATCCGTCGCAGACGTTGCACGAGGCGCTGAGTCCGCACTCGGACGCGGTGATCTACCAGGGGCGGACGATCCACATCAACACGTGGGCGCGGCGGTTCCTGTTCACGACGCAGCAGCTCAAGCAGCCGGTGCGGGCGCTCTCGGGCGGCGAGCAGGCGAGGATTCATATCGCGCGGCTGATGCTGGAGCCGGCGGATGTGCTGATTCTGGACGAGCCGACGAACGACCTGGACATTCCGTCGCTTGAGGTGCTGGAAGAGAGCGTGGAGGAGTTCCCGGGCGCGGTGATTCTTGTAACGCACGACCGCGCGATGCTGGCGAGATTGGCGTCGCGGATTTTGGCGCTGGACGGACGGGGCGGGTCGCGGTTCTTCACTGATTACGAGCAGTGGCAGCGGCGGGACCGAGGCGAACGCAGGGAGGCCGCGGCGGCTCCCAAGGCGGCTGTGGCGGCGGTGGCATCGCCGGCTCCGGCGAAGAAAAAGCTGACGTACAACGAGCAGCGAGAGTTGGCGGCGATGGAAGGGAACATCGAGAAGGCCGAGGCGCGTGCGAAGGAACTGGATGCGCTGATGAACTCGCCGGAGGTGATCGCGGATCACCGGCGGTATCAAGAGGTGTGCCGGGAATCGGGCGAAGTGCACGCGGCGGTGGCGGGGATGTACGAGCGGTGGGCGGAGTTGGAAAGCCGGGCGGGTGGGAAGGGATGATCGGCGCGAGGTGAAACCGTTACATGGTTTGTGGGGCGGTTGTCAGGTGGTTGTGGGGCTCTGGGTCCGGGAAGTTCGCGGGACTCTTTTGGTATTTGTGTCCCTTTGGGGCGACTCCTAGACAATGTGTAGAACTACGTGGTGCGCTTGGGGCGCGTTCAATAGCGGTTGGCGGGCGACGATTTGATCGTCGCTTGTTTTGTTTGTGCAGGGCGAACCGTTTGCGGGTGTGGAGCGAGTTGCGGTGAAAAAAGCTCTGTAGAAACAGGCTATTTCACCGGGCCGACGGCAACCAGCGGATGGACGGACACGAACAGCAACGGCCGGGGTGAGCAATTCTGTTCAAGGATTCGCAAGATCGGCCGGCCACCTTCGTTTGGCCGAACGGCCTGGAGCCGCGTTGCTTCCTGTGATGTCGCGCTGTTTTTGTTCGTGAGTGTCCGTATGCCGATGATTTTCGAGGATCCTTCTCGCCGCCGCTGGCGGCTCGCCCTGACGGGGGCGGCGGTGCTGGGTGCGGCGGTCGGTCTGCTGTTCATCGATCTGTTGGCGGGCTTGTTCTCAAATCCGGCGTTGATTCCCCCCCCGGTGGAGCCGCGGAACCGGCAGTCGGAGATGGTGCGGGTGCTGGAGCGGGAGGTCGCGGGGCCGGGGGACGAAGACACGGTGAAGGCGATGCCGGTGGCGGCGGTGTCGCCGAAGCGGACGCTGAAGGCGGACCGGGTGGTGAGCGCATTCGTGGTGCAGGAGGATCCGGCATCGCTGGCGTCGCTGCAGGGGGTGATCGGCGACCTGGACATCGTCTTCCCGGATTATTTGAGCTTCTCCAAGGCGGATGGCTCGCTGGTGGAGCACGTGAACCCGGCGATGCAAAGTCTGCTTGCGGCGAATGCGGCGATGGTGATGCCGCGGCTGTCGAACACGGATGCGGGGGGAGCATGGAAGGCCGACGAAGTGACAGAACTGCTGCGCGACTACACGGCGCGCGGGCGGCTGGTAAAGGCGGTGGTGGAATCGTTGGAGCGGGTGGGCGCGCAGGGGGTGAACGTTGACATCGAGAACCTGAACCCGGGAGACAGCGATCTGTTCCTGGACTGGCTGGGTGAGTTGTCTTCGGCGTGCAGGAAGAAGAACCTGCTGGTGACTGTGGACCTGCCGGTGAACGACGACCGGTACGACTACGAGGCGGTGGGGAATATCGCGGACCTTGTGGTTCTGATGGCGTACGACGAGTCGTACGCGGGCGGCAAACCGGGGCCGGTGGCGTCGAACCCGTGGTTCACGGACGCGGTGAGCGATTACGCGAAGCGGATCCCTCCGAGCAAGCTGGTCGTGGCGATCGGCGCGTACGCGTACGACTGGGATGTGACGGGCGGGAACGAGGCGATGGCGCTGACGTTCACGCAGACGATCAACCTCGCGGCGGAGCACGAGGCGTTCATTGTGACCGATCATGACACGCTGAACCCGAAGTTCAGCTACAAGGACGAGCGCGGGCACGAGCACGTGGTGTGGATGCTGGACGCCATGACGGCGTGGAACCAGACGTTGGTGGCGGAGGGTGTGCACGCGCGGGGGTGGTCGATCTGGCGGCTGGGGATGGAGGATCCGAGCCTGTGGAAGTTCGCGTTGGGCAAGGGCGCGGCCGGGTTCGACCCGCGGAAGCTCGCTGAGGTGACGCCGCTGCAGACGATCGAGAGCGACGGGCAAGGCGAGTGCTATCGCGTGACGCAACTGCCTGCGGCGGGGCTGCGGCACATGACGTTCGATGGGCGGACCATCGACTACGGCGAGTACACCAAGCTGCCGGGCGGGTACGCGATCGAGAAGTCCGGGGATAGCCCGGAGAAGCTGGTGGCACTCACGTTCGATGACGGGCCGGACCCGGCATGGACGCCCCAGATACTCGATATTTTGCAGGAGCAGGGCGTTGAGGCGACGTTCTTCGTGGTGGGCGGGCAGGCCGAACGGTTCCCCGGGCTGGTGCGGCGGATGGCGGACGAGGGGCACCTGCTGGGGAATCACACGTTTTCGCACCCCAATATCCAGACGATCTCGACGCGGCGCCTGGCGGTTGAGCTGAACATGACACAGCGGGTGATCGAGTCGATCACGGGGCGGAGCACGACGCTGTTCCGCGCGCCGTACGACGCGGATAACTCTCCGACGCTGCCGGCGCAGCTCACGCCTCTTCAGGAAGTGACGCGGATGGGGTACGTGTCCATCGGCGGGGACATCGACTCGGAGGATTACAAGCAGCCGGGCGTTGAGGTGATGGAGGCGACGGTGCTCAAGGGGCTGGCAAAGCCCGGGGCGCACGTGATCGTGATGCACGACGCGGGGGGCGAGCGGGAGCAGACGGTGGAACTGGTGCGGCGGCTGATCCCGGATTTGCAGGCCAGGGGGTACCGGTTCGTGGGAGTGCACGAACTGCTGGATCAGCCGGTGTCGGCGGTGATGCGGCCGATCTCGGCGACCGAGCGAGCGATGCTGATCGGGTCGGGCGTGTACGCGTGGTGCTCGACGACGGGTTGGTCGGTGCTCGTGGTGGTGTTCTTCATCACCACGGGTGTCTCGGTGCTGCGGATCCTGGGGCTGATCGTGCTGGTTGGCAGGGGCGTGCGGCGAAACGCTCCGCAGGGCGCGGTGTTCAACGGACGGGTGACGGTGCTGGTGCCGGCGTACAACGAGGAGAAGGTGATCGCGCGGACGGTGCACGGGGTGCTGGGTTCGGAGTACACGAACATCCGGGTGCTGGTGATCGACGACGGCAGCACGGACGGCACCTGCGACGAAGTTCGCAAGATCGCGGCGAGCGACGGGCGGGTGTCGCTGGTGACGCAATCAAACTCGGGCAAGTGGGCGGCGCTCAACCGGGGCATGAAGGAGTGCGATGATGAGATCGTGGTGACGATCGACGCGGACACGATCGTGCTGCCCGAGACCGTGGGCCGGCTGGTGGAGCCGTTCGCGGACCCGGCGGTGGACGCGGTATGCGGGAACGTGCAGGTCGGCAACGTGTCGAACGTGCTGACGGCGTTCCAGGATGTGGAGTACGTGACGAGCCAAAACTTTGACCGCCGCGCGTTCGACTCGCTCAACTGCATCAGCGTGGTGCCGGGGGCGACCGGGGCGTGGCGGCGGCGGAGCGTGATGGCGGTGGGGGGTTATTCACGCAACACGCTGACCGAGGACGCGGACCTGACGCTGACGATGCTGCGGGCGGGCGCGAGGATCGTGTACGCGCCCGAGGCCCGATCGGTGACGGAGGCTCCGCACACAGTGCAGTCGCTGTTCAAGCAGCGGTTCCGGTGGTCGTTCGGCACGTTCCAGTGCCTGTGGAAACACAAGGCGGCGTTCTGCAAGGGATCGCTGGGGTGGGTGGCTCTGCCGAATATGTTGGTCTTCCAGATCCTGTTCCCGGTGCTCTCGCCCATCGGCGACGTAGTGCTGCTGCTCTCGCTGCTGCGGGGCGACATGGGCGCGGTGGCGGTGGGGTACCTGACGTTCCTGCTGATGGACCTGGTGGGCTCGCTCATCGCCTTCGGGCTCGACCGGCGTTCTCCCAAGAGCATGTGGGTGGTATTGATCCAGCGCCTGTTCTACAGGCAGTTCATGTACATCGTGACGTTCAAATCGCTCATCGCGGCGGTGCGCGGCGGGCGGCACGGGTGGAACAAGCTGGACCGTTCTGCGAGCGTGACGCACGCGGACATCCAGCCCCTCGCGGCGTGAGGCATCAGCGCCGCGGCGAACACGGGACGTCAGGTGTGACTCGCGGGGTTGACGGGGCGGGCGAGTTTGACCAGCAGCACGGCGCAGGCGAGGCCGACGGGGATGGCGGCGCAGAGTTCGGCGGCGCGGTTCACCACGTCGGCGGTGAGGGCGAGGTTGGCGGAGACGGGTTCGCTACCGGCGTACCACTGGGGAAGCGCGGGGGAAACAAGGCGGATGGCCCACTCGCGGACGCCTAGGCCGTTGCCCACGAACGGAACGAGATTGGCGGCCTGGCTCACGGCGGCCATCGCGGCGGATTCGCCGGCGCGCAGAGGGCGGCCGACGAGCGTAAAGACGACGGCGTAGCGCGCCATCCAGACGAGCACATCCAGGTAACGAGCGGAGGCGGCGATGGCGACGGCGCGGGCTGGCGTGATGAAGCACGCGGGCAGGAAGATAGCGAGTGGTGAGGCGAGGGCGGCGAAGAGGAGCGGGCCGGAGAGTGCCGCGGCGTGGGCGGCGGCGGCGATGAGCAGCGCAAGCGCGACGCACAGGGCGCCTAGGGCGACGGCGGCGATGATGCCGCCGACGGAGCGGCGCACGTCGATCTGGTTGATGGCCTTGTGGTAGGCGATGCGGCCGAAGAGGCCGGGGCGAATGGGCAGGTAGTTGGCGAGCCACGCGCTGCCGATGAGGAGCGTCATTTCGGGCAGGGGCACGCCGGGCTGATCGGCGCGCGGGCGCATGAGGGCCCAGAAGAGGACGGAGGTGAGGAGCCAGTTGGCCAGGGGCAGGATGAGCGCGAGCGCGGCCAGCGGCCACGCGCCGGAGCGGAGGGCGTCCCAGGCGGCGATGAGGCCGTCGCGCTGACGCATGACGGCCCAGATCGCGGCGACCAGCAGGCAGAGGGCGACCGCGGAGGCGATCATGCGGACGGCGCGACCGGGTCGTGCCGCGGCATCGGTCACGGGGTGGTTCCGGTGGCGGTGGGGTTCTTGTTCATGAGCCGGGCGACGCCGGACTTGGCCACGATGGGCTGATCGGATTCGGCACGTTGGATCTGGAGTGCGGCGACGCGGGCGAGCTTGGCGTCACCGCTTTCCTGGGCGGCGCGGAGGGCGCGATCGTCGGCGGAAGCGGCGCGGGTCACAACCGCCACGAGGCGGACGCGGGGGTCGGCGTCAGCCCGGATGACATCATCCAGAACCTTGAGTTCGGCGATCTGCGAACTCGGCGGCATGGCGGAGGCTGCGAGGAGCCGGCCGGTGGGGGACCATGTGGGATACTTGTCGGCGAGCGCCTGAGCGACCGTGGCGAGGTTGGGGCTCGCGAGCTGCCCGGGTGCCGGAGGCTGGGAGAGGAACGCTCTTGCGCCCGTGAGCACGGCGGGGAGCGTGGCGTCGGAGGCGGCGTTGATGCGTTCAACGAGCGAGTCGGCGGGGAGGCGGGATTCGATGAGCGCGTCGCGGGCCTGGGTGGGCGTGAGGATCTCCAGGCAGCCGACGCCGCGGTCGCGGGCGCCGCCGTGGGTTTCGAACCCCTGGAGGATGCGCCAGCGGACGCGGGTGGGCTCGCCGGAGGCGTTCTGCGCCATCCAGCCGAGCACTCCGGCGTCGGGCGAGAGATTGGCGGAGAACTCCTCACCGGGGAGGAGGCGGAGGCGGCGGGCCAAGTCAACCACCTCGGGCTCGCCGAAGGCGTTGCGATCGGCGGCACCCAGTTCGATCTTGGGCGTGAAGAGCAGGCGGGTGTTGATGGGCTTGTTCGAGCCGACGGCCAACGGGATGGGCGAGAGGTTCTTGAGCGTGATCTTGAGCGTGGAGCGGTCCAGGGCGCTGAGACGATCCGGGCCGGTGTCGGCGGAGAGCGTCTGGATCATGCGGGGCCGGTCGACGATGGTGTCGATCCAGTCGGGGATCTTGGAGGCGTAGTCGGAGGCGGCGCGGGCGTCGGGCGTCTGGCTGTCGCCCAGGGGGCGGGTCTGGCCGCGGACCTGGTACCAGCGTTCGAGCGCGATGGCGCTGAAGACAGAGAGGGTGTCCTGAGCGGCGAGGGCGGCGTAGGCGTCGGCGGCCTCGGTGTTCTTGGAGAGCTTTTCGAGGGCGGTGGCCTTGGCGAGCATGAGCCACCGGTCGCTATCGACGGGGTCGCAGACGGCGAGGGCGGCGGAGTAGTTGCCGTCCTGGATCGACTTCCAGGCGTTGATGGCGCGGGAGGTGGGGGTGTTGGGGTCCTGGCCTTCGGAGACCTTGGCGATATCGTCTGCGGTTTTGTCGTTGCTCTTGCCGGTGGCGAGCCGCCAGAGAATGGAGCGAGTCAGGTTCTCGCGGATGGTGGCGAGGGCGGTCTCTTCGGACATGCCCCGGGGCCGGGTGTTGGGGGTGGCGTAAATCTCGTTTTCGCCGTTGAGCGTGGCGGTGAGGTCGCCGACGGACTCGGTGAGCTTGCCGTTGTCGCCGACGACCCAGGCGGCGCCGATGCGGATCTCTTCCTGATCGATCGAGGAGAGGCGGACATCCTCGGGCTTGGGGATGCTCGACAGGGTGGAGGTGGTGGCGGCGCTTGGGTTGTCGCCGAGCAGTTCACGCCGCGTGCGGGCGGCCTTGTTGCGTTCCTCGTTGAGCATGCGGGTGAGCAGGTCCAGGGGCGCGCTGGGTCCGTCGATGAGCCAGTCGAGGATGAGGGCCTGGCCGAAGACCGTGAAGTTGGCGGGGGCGCTGGAGGCCTTGTTGATGTTCTGGCCGATGCGGTGGAAGCGGCGGGCCTGGACGTACGCGCCCCGGTCGGCGAGTTCGCTCGCGATCATGAGGCTGATGTTGGGATCGACGGGGTCGGCGTAGAGGATGTTGGCGAGGAGTTCCAGGCGGCCGGCGGCGCTGCCGCCGCGGTCGCGGTAGAAGTTGAAGGCCAGGAGCGCGGCGTCCTTGTTGGTGCCGTCGAGGCGTGCGGCGAGCTTGAGCTTGTCGAGGAAGCCCTTCTCGTCGCCGGTTTCCTTGAGTAGGAGCGCGGCGTCGAGGGCGAGGCGGCTGCGGACGGACGGGTCGAGCGAATCGCCCTTGGGCCCCAGGAGGGCGTCGTAGCGGGCGAGGCGTTCCTCGGTGGTCTGGTACTTGCCCATGCGGGCGGAGATGACACGCAGCTGCGCGACGGTGTCGCGCGGGTCGAGCATGACGACACGCTCGCTGAGCTGGATGACGAGCTTTTCATCGCCCGCGCCCCAGGCGGCCTCAAGGCGGCGGTGCACGAGTTCGACATCGTCCGGGACGAGTTCCTGCGCCAGCGAGAGGAGCATGCCGGCGACTTCGTAGTCCTTGGCGGAGGCTTCCTTGAGCACGCGGAGTTCAAAGAGCGCAGCGCGGATGAGGGCATCGGCGGTGAAGCGCTTCATCGCTTCGGTAGCTTCGGCGGGGGCGGGGGTCGCAGGGGGGGCCGCCGCGGCGGGCGCGGCGGCCGGTGGCGGGGTCGCGGGGGCGGCGGGGGGAGTGGCCGGGGGCGCGGCCGGGCTGGAGGGCTGCGCGAACGCCTGACCGCAGGAAGCGATGAGGAGGAGGGCGAACAGGGGTTGAGAACTTCGGATCATCGAGCGATCACTCCGGGTGCCGGCGTGGTACGGTGCGCGTTCAAGGCTGGTTCGCGGCGAGAGGTGTAGGGGCCGCGACGAGACGGGAAACGATAGGGCCGCGGCGGGGCGATATCGGACTGGCTCCCCTTCGCCGGGGCTGAGAACGTGGGCGGGGTTGTGGGTGTGTAGGACAGCGTGATATGTAGATCGGGCGGAAGTGGGGAGGGGGCGGAGGGAAAGAGGGAAATGGGGGGTCGGGAGCGGAGAGCTTTGGGGTGCGGGTGGTGTGGGATGTGGTGGGGTGTCGCTCGGTGCGGCGTTCGAACAGCCTTGCGCACCGGTCCTTATTTGTTTAGGGGCGAAGAGGCCATTTCGTGCCGCGGGCGTCCGATTCGCGAGATTCCTGTAGTAAGCGGTCTTGCGCGTGGTTGCCCTGAGGTTCATGTTTCAAATTCGCCAATGCGATTCGCAAAGCAGCCGCTCTGGGTATCTCCTGTCGGGGGCGACGGGCATTGGGCGTAGTTTCTTAGACCGTGCGAGGTGATGCGCAGACACGATGAGACATAGCTGAATTCGGGTTGCCCATCCTGAGCCTTCCGATTCCGAGCGGGCTCCCGCGTTGAAACCACGCCGCGGTACAATGACACTCACTCGTTCCTCGCGGGTCGTGGGCATTCTGCAAGGGGACAATTGAAGCGGCCGTTCGGCACTCGCGGACCGCCATCCGTTTGATGAAGAAAAGGAATCTGTTATTCGCGTCCGGGCCAACGAAGTTATTTTGTCTTGTTAACGGTTGAAGGTTCCTGCACGAGCGAGGCCTTGGAAGGACCAGGAATTGCCGGAGTTGTTCATGGCAAGAGCTGTTCCAGCCCGAGCGGCTGTTTGGTCGGATGATTCCATGCCTCCATCCGACATCCGAGGGCGAGGCGTTGGGCAACGTGGTACTTGACGATCGAGCACGCATCCTGAGTCCGGAGGGAATACCAATGAATACATATGCCGCCTTGATAGGACACCGACCGTTGCGCGACACGATCTGTGAAAGCCAATGGGAGAGGCTGCGCCATGGCACAACTGCACCGCACGGCCGTGATAAGCGCCGCGCTCCCGCTTCAGTTGTGGCGTTGCTTGGCCGAGCAGGCATTTCTGTTCTTGCTCTAGCCGCTTTCGCGACGGGCGCACAGGCGCAGATCCGTTACAAAGTGACTGATCTTGGTAGTTTCTCCCCATACGGAAGTCACGCCTCTGCGATCAATGAGTCGGGGACGGTGGTTGGCTGGTCGAACATCGACCCGTTTTATGGTCGGGCGTTCCGCTATTCAGGAGGTGTGCTGCTCAACTTGGGCAACTTGGTCACGGTCTCCCCGCGGTCATCAGATGGTTCGGCTGCTGCCGCGATCAACGCCTCCGGCCTGATCGTCGGTGGGACATCCGCTGACGCTGTGGGCATAGAGCCTCCGCAGTACGGATTTGTGAACGGCTACGGCTTTATTTACACCGACCACATGACGCGGATACTACTTCCCGGCTGTCATCCTGAGGGATCACTAACAGGCATCAACGATGCGGGTGATTACGTCGGGGCCCACACCTGTCTCGAATACGACGAAGTCACCGGACTCCACTACGCTGTCTGGCACGCATGGATCCACACGAGCGACGGCGATACCGATATGAGCGACGCGTGCCAGTTTCTTGGGCCCGCGAGTGTCCAGCCCGTCGCGGTAAACGCAAATAGACAAGCAGCGATCTGGGCTCAGGTCGGGGGAGATCAGACGGGCTTCCTCTGGACAGGTGGAATAGCGGTCAATGTTGGGTTGGTGCCGCGAGGTATGAACGACGCTGGCGATGTTGTCGGCTGGGGCGGCGGCCCCAGCCACGCGTTTCTCTATCACGCCGGGGCCACCATTGACCTCGGGACGCTCAGTTCCCCCGGGGCCTACTCAGATGCATACGACATCAACAACCACGGGCAGATTGTCGGTTCCAGCGATGGAGGCACGCGGGCGTTCATCTACGAGAACGGTGTGATGCGTGATCTCAATCAGATGATCGACCGTGCTTCGGGTTTCACGCTGCGGTTTGCAACGGGGATCAACGAAGGCGGGCAGATTTGCGGCGACGGACGCAACGCCGCCGGCCAGTACAACGCTTTCCTACTCACGCCCTGCCGCCTCGACATCACCGCATTGCCTGCCCCCGCCACGGTCTGCCCGAGTGTCGCGGCGACGTTTACCGTCGCGGCATCTGGCGGTGGGACCGTGGCCTATCGCTGGCAATGGCAGCCCGAAGCCGGCGCGGCGTGGACCAACCTCGCCGACGGCGTCAACGCCTACCAGGGCCAGCCCGCCCTCGACGTGACCGGCGCGACCGAGCCAACTCTTAGCGCCCGCGTTCTCTGGGGCCTCGGCGGCAACCTTCCTTTCCGCTGCGTCGTGACCAACTCTTGCGGCAGCGTGACCAGCGACCCCGCCAGCCTCACCATCTGCATCGGTGAGTTCAACTGCGACGGCGGCATCGACGGCGGCGACGTCGGCGCGTTCTTTGGTGAGTGGGAAGCGGGCAACGCCATCGCCGATGTCAATGCCGATGGCGGAATTGACGGGGCCGATGTGAGTTCGTTCTTTGAGCATTGGGAGGCGGGCTGCTGATTTCATGGATGGCAATTTGATCGACAGGCACTATTGATCGCATGAATGGCATCTCGCGATGCCAATTCTTGTGATTACGAAAGCGGTTGGGTCTTGGATAGGTTGAATGGACTTCAAGGAGAAGGCACCGTGAACCAGATTCGATGCACGTGGAGCCATCTGCTCCGTGAAGTTACTGGGTCCGCGATGATCGCGATCCGCCGGGCCGTCGTCGTCCCTGCCGCGCCCGCGTCGCTGCTGGCCCGTGGAATGGCGATGCTCTTCGCGCTGCTAGTCCTCCCTTCGCTCGCCGTAGCGCAGAACACCACGGTCACGCTCACCCCCGCCGGCAATCCCGCCCCGCCGTGGACCTGGCCCGGGGCCCCCGCGGGCTTCCCTTCCCCCTTCCTCGTGCTGTCGGGCACCAGCAGCAGCCCCTACGCCATCACCGGTATCGCGCAGGTCAACATCACGATGACGCACCCGTACGTCGGCGAGGCCTTCATCCGCCTGGAGTTCACTCCCTCGACCGGACCTGGCGCCGGGGTCCCCATCAGCGTTGAGATCCTGACCGCGCTCGGCACGACTTTTACCGCCGGCTCCGTTGGGTATCCATCCAATCTCGGCGGCAGTTACACCTTCACCGACCCACCCGCCGGACAGAACACGCTGGCCATCATGAACGCCGGCACCAACTTTGTGCTGCCCTCCGGGTCGTACCGCGCGTACGGAAAGTACAGCGTCCCCACCGCGCTCTCGACCTCGCTCACGGGTGTGGTCGGCACCGGGACGTGGCGACTCTCGTTCACCACATCGGGAAACAACGGGGGCGGGGCCGCCACCGTCAGCGCCGCATCGGTGACGTTTACCAGCGGCGGATGCCCGGGCGCGTGGTCAGCCCTGGGTTCGGGCGCGAGCGTATCCGCCGCCATGGCAGTGCTGCCGGGTGGCGATGTGATGGTGGGCGACGTAGGCCGATACAACCCCACGACCAACGTCTGGACGCCACTGGCAACCAGAACCAACGCCAGCGTCAACGCCCTCGCGGTCACGCCGAGCGGGGATGTCATCGTTGGCGGAACGTTCACCACCGCCGGAGGTGTGGCGGCGAACAAGATCGCCCGTTACAACCCTGCCACCGGCGTGTGGAGCGCGCTCGGGACAGGAATGAACAACACGGTCTACGCCGTCGTCGCTCTGCCCGGCGGGGATGTCATCGCCGGCGGCACCTTCACAAGCGCTGGTGGCGTCGCCGTCAACAGGATTGCCCGCTTCAACCCAACCACCAACACGTGGTCGGCGATGGGGTCGGGGGTCGTCGGGAGTTCGTCCCCCTCGGGCTCAACCGTCTACGCCATGGCCATGTTGCCCAGTGGTGAAGTGGTCATCGCCGGGGACTTCTTCGCGGGCAACGGGATCGCCGCGGGCGGATTCACCCGATACAACCCGACGACCGGAGCATGGATCAGCACAGCCGGTCCGGGCATTAGTGGCTACGTTGCGGCCCTGACGGTCTTGCCGGGAGGTGACGTGATCGCGGGCGGAGCAGGCCCGGTGTTCCCCCCCGGGGGAGGTTCATACCTCATCGGCCGCTACCGCCCGACCACGAACGACTGGACGGGGCTGGGTGTGTTTACAAGCGGCATCGTCGGCAGTCTGGCGACCCTGCCGAGCGGGGATGTCGTGGTGGGTGGAGGGACGCTCACCACCGCCGGGGGCGTGCCGGTGAACGGCATCGGCCGCTGCAACCCGAGCTCCGACACCTGGACGGGACTGGGATCAGGTGTGTCGAGTGCAGCTACACCAAACGTATATTCGCTCGTCGCGCTCCCGGGCGGAGACGTCATCGCGGCGGGTGGCTACTCCTCCGCCGGTGGCGTCGCAGTGCCCGGTATCGCCCGTTACACCTTCGCCAGCCCTGCGCCGAGCATCAGCACCCAACCCTTGCCGCAATCAACGTGCGTTTCGGGTACCGCCACGTTTGTCGTCGCCGCCGCCGGTGGAGGCCCCGTCACCTACCAATGGCAATGGCAGCCCGAACCAACCGCCGCGTGGACTGATCTCACCAACGGCATCAACTCATATTTGGGCCAAGCCGCGCTCGATGTGACCGGCGCCACCGAGGCCACAGTCCGCCCTCGCGTCATCTGGGGTCTGGGCGGCAATCTGCCCTTCCGCTGCATTGTCACCAGCATGGCGGGCTGCGGAAGCGTGACCAGCGACGCCGCCACACTCACCGTCGGCGGCCCGGAATGTTGCCTGGGTGACTACAACCAGGATGGTGGCATCGACGGCTCGGATGTCAGCGCGTTCTTCGAGGATTGGGAAGCCGGCTCCGCCGCGGCCGATGTCAACGCCGACGGCGGCATCGACGGGGCGGATGTGAGTGCGTTCTTTGAGCATTGGGAGGCGGGCTGCTGAACCGGGAACGCCGATGGACACTTCAGTCTCCTGACCGGAGCTGGGTGTACGTGAGAAGAAGTGGTCATACCGGATGGCATCGGGCGCCAGCACCGGCAAAGCACGCCGGCGCAGCACGCCCGCGGCGCGAGCGGGAGTTGTTGCGCGGTTCGAGCAGCGGAATGATGTCGTTGGGGCGTCGGGTCGGTCGAACACGAGAGGAAGTCGGGCATCATCGGTTCCACTCCGGGCGAACGGGTGGCGGGCTACGGGAGGCGATACGCTCGCTGCCATGAGCACCACGACATTGCACGATCGCATCGCGGAGTCCTTCCAGCGTCAGCGACTGCTTTCTACGCCGGGGGCACGGTTGGCGCGCGTGGCGGAGGGTGAGGTTGAAATTGAGTTGGCGTGGTCCGAGGCGATCCAGCAGCAGCACGGGTTCGTGCACGCCGGGGCGATCGCGACGATCGCGGACTCGGCGTGCGGGTACGCGTGTCTAACGTGGATGCCGGAGGGGTCGGCGGTGCTCAGCGTCGAGTTCAAGATCAACCTGCTGGCGCCGGCGGTGGGTGAACGCTTCGTAGCGCGGGGCCGCGTGGTGCGGGTGGGGCGGACGATCGGCGTTGCGACCGCCGAGGTGGTGGCGCACTCGGGGACGAAGCCGCAGGTGTGCGTGGCGGTGATGCAGGCGACGATGATGCGGGTGGAGGCGAGGAACGGCGTGGGGGGGTGAGGTCGGGGGGCGACGCACGGTGCTCGATTCAGGCGTGCACTGCCGCGGCGATTCGGATTCGTGGTGCGGGGCCGGGGGTAGCGCGGTGAAGGAGCCCGGATGGAGCCTTGTCAGGGAAGATGGTCTGTCTCGCCGAACCCCTCGTCCGTGATCGACGGGCCGTCGCCGATCTGGGCCTGGGGCTGACCGGCTTCGGCGGCGATAAGAGGCTTGCCGTGCTTGAGCGCCGTGCCGGCGATGAACTCCAGCGCGAGCGCCTTTGAGCATTCCTTGCCGAGCGCGTTGATGCGGTCCTTCATCGCCGCGACCATGTCGGTGTGCGAGTCGGCGACGTTGTTCTTCTCGGAAGGATCCTGGGCGATGTTGTAAAGCTCCACGCTCGTGGGAATCAAGGTGCGCCAGATCAGCTTCCAATCCCCCTGGCGAACGGCGCCGCGGAATGGTTCGACGTTGTAGATGACCTCGGTCCGCGGCGATGGTTTGTTCTCGGAGATGACGCTCCAGACGTTCAGGCCGTCGAGGGGCTTGCATTTGGCCGTGGAAGCGCCGGCGAGGTTTGTCAGCGTGGGAAAGAGATCGACCACGTGAATGATCCCGTTCACGGCCTGGGGCCGGATGTGTCCCGGCCAGTTGGCGCACGCCACGACGCGGCAGCCGCCCTCGTAGAGCGAGCCCTTGCCGTCGCGGTACGGGCCGTTGTCGCAGGGGATCTTGATCTTCGAAACGTCGGCCATCTGGCCCGCGAACATGGCGTTGTGCGTGCCGCCGTTGTCGCTGTGGAAGATGATCAGCGTGTTTTCGCGGAGGCCCTTTGCGTCGAGCGCGCTGAGGACCTTGCCGATGTTCTCGTCCAGACAGTCCACCATCGCGGCGTACGTGCGCCGGGTCGGATCGGCGATGCCGGCGTACTTGGCGATCGTCGCCTCGGGCGCGAGGTACGGCGTGTGCGGAGCGTTGAAGGCGAGGTAGAGGTAGAAAGGCTTGTCCGGACTTTGTGAGTTGATGTACTTCACCGCGTCATCGCCGAGCAGCGTGGTCGTGTAGCCTTCCTCGTGGACGGGCTTGTTGTCGCGGAACCAGTCGAGCACGCCGGCATCGCCGTGGGTGTAGTAATCCAGCTCTCCGATCGTGGCGCCGTAGGCGTAGTCGAAGCCCCGCTGCTTGGGCCAGTACTTCAGGTCCGCGTGCCCGAGATGCCATTTGCCGATGATGGCGGTGGCGTACCCCGCCTCCTTGAGGACCTCGGGAATGAGCCGTTCGTTCGTGTCGAGGCCGTAGGCGGCGGTGCCGGGGATGACCATCGTCTGCAGGCCGTAGCGCCACGGATACCGGCCTGTCATGAGGCACGCGCGAGTGGGAGTGCACATCGGCTGTGCGTAGAACTGCGTGAGTTTCGCGCCGCCGGAGGCGAGCTTGTCGAGGTTCGGCGTCTTGATGTCCGTGCATCCGTTGAAGCCGGCGTCCTTCCAACCCAGGTCGTCGGCGACGATGTGGACGATGTTGGGTTTCCGGTCTCCCGCCTGCGCCGACGAAGCCGCGAACAGCGTGACGAGCAGAACCCCGGACCAGCGCACGAAGTTACTCTGAATCATCGAATGGTCCTCTGGTATGGACGTTGTAAACCTTGGTAAATCGACTTCATCTCGGAGATGAGCTTCGAAGTTCGTATCTTTGCTTGCCCGGCGGCTAACGTCAACGGCATCGGGCGGCGGAGCGGGCGGGATTTAGATGTTCTTGAGCTTGTTGAGACCGTTCAGCGCGGCGACCTTGTAGCACTCGGCGAGCGTCGGGTAGTTGAAGACGGCGTTGACGAAGTACTCGACGGTGGCTTTGAAGGCGATGGCGGCCTGGCCGATGTGGACGAGTTCGGTGGCGTGGGTGCCGATGATGTGGACGCCGAGGATGGCGTGGCTCTCCTGGTGGATGAGGAGCTTGAGCATGCCGATCTCGTCGCCCAGGAGCTGGCCGCGGGCGGTTTCCTTGTACTGGGCGATGCCGGCCTCGTAGGGGATTCCTTCGGCGGTGAGGCGTTCTTCGGTCCATCCGACCATCGAGATTTCGGGGATGGCGTAGATGCCGTAAGGGAGAAGGTTCTCGATGACGTCGCAGTGCTGGCCGAACATATGGCAGGCGGCGACGCGGCCCTGCTCCATGCTGGTGCTGGCGAGGGCGGGGAAGCCGATGACATCTCCGACGGCGTAGATGTGGCTCTTGTCGGTCTGGAAGTGATCGTTGACCTTGATGCGGCCGCGGTTGTCGGCGGTGAGGCCGGCGGCTTCGAGGCACAGGCCGTCGGTGGCCCCCTGGCGGCCGACGCAGTAGAGGAGGCAATCGGCGCGGAGGTTTTTCCCGCTTTCCAGGAGGGCCTCGGCCATGATCTGGTTGTCGGAGCGTGCGCCGGGGGGGGCGTCGACGAGCTTGATGCTGACGACCTTTTCGCCCAGGCGGAGGGTGACGCCGCGTTGGCGGAGTTGGTACTGCAGGGCCTCGATGATCTCGCTGTCGACAAAGTCCAGGAGCCGCGGGCGGCCCTCCACGAGCGTGACCTTGACGCCGAGCGCGGCGAGCATGGAGGCGTACTCGGTGCCGATCACGCCGCCGCCGACGATCATGATGGAGTGGGGGAGGTTCTTGAGGTGGATGAGCTCGTCGGAAGTGAGGACATCGATGTCGTTGAAAGGGATGTTGGAGGGCTTGGTGGGATGGGTGCCGACGGCGATGACGATGTTGGCGGCGGAGATGGTCTCGCTGACATGCTCGCCGCAGACCTCGATGGTGTTGGCGTCCTTGAAGCGGCCGCGGCCCTGGAGGACGGCGATGCCGTTTCTGGCGAAGTGGGTGCGGACCATCTCGATCTCTGCGGTGATGACGCGTCCGCAGGAGAGCCAGAGATTGGCGAGGGTGGACTTCTTCGCCGCGTTCATGAAATCGGCGGTGGTGGGGGCGATGGTGGGGCAACCGCCGAGGTTGAGGATGGCCTCGCGCAGAGCTTTGCTGGGGATGGTGCCGGTGTTCACGGCGGCGCCGCCGACGGCTTCGCGGGCTTCCACGACGGCGACGGATTTGCCGAGTTTGGCGGCCTGGATGGCGGCTTTTTGCCCGGCGGGGCCTGAACCGATCACGCACAGATCGAAGCTTCGCATACGTGGGCAATCCTACCACGCGGCGGGGCCGCGCGAGTCTCCCGGGAGCGGGCATCTTTGGTCAGCGTGAGGCGGCAAGACGGAAGTCGCGGCCCGCGCCGGCCGCCTTGGCGAGCGGGGGCTCGACGACGGTCTCGCGTCCGTCCTTGGCTCGGATCAGCAGGCGGGTGACGATGTGGACGTTGCCGGCCCGATCGATGGTGAAGGGGATGGTGTTGGACCAGGCGACCTGTGCGCCGCCCTTGGGATGGACGGGCATGTTGCGGAAAGGGTCGAGGGGATAGCGGAAGCCTTGGGCGTCAATATCTTCGATCAGCAGCGGGATCCACGGGTTGATCGCGGTGGCAAAGACGTCCGTGCGGTGAAACGTGATCTGCAGCGCGGGCACGGCGCTCCAACTGGCCCCGGTCCAGCCGAAGAGGACGCGGTCGAAGAAGGCGCGGCCCGAAGAGCCCGCGGCGAAGGAGTCCTCGAGCGGGACGAAGACGGTGCCCGGGGGGACCTTCGAGAACGCGGCGGCGAGTTGGCCGAGTTGGCGGGCGTCGGTGCGGGCGCGGTTCTGCATCGAAGCTTGGGCGCCGAGCATGGAGACGGCGGCGAGCATGGAGGCGAGGGCGACGCAGATACCCGCGGCGGCGTGCAGCGCGGGCCACGCGTAGAAGCGGCGGGTGGAGCGCAACAGGCCGTGGACGAGGGCGGCGACGACGACGGCGAGGCCGATGCCCACGGCGTAGCAGGTGCGGGCCTCGATGATCTGGTTGCGGATGACGACGATGGGCCCCCACGCGGCGGTGAAGGCGGTGACGCCGAAGAGGAGCGTCCAGAGCCATCGGGCCTGCGCGGCGCGGCGGGCGGGCGCGGCCGCGGACATGGGCGGGACCGGGGCGTGCTGCCAGCGGCTCAGGAAGAGGCCGCCGACGATGCCGATGCAGGCGATAGTGGCGGCGCCGGTGGGGCTATTGAGGAGTGACCAGGCGGTGTGCAGGCCTCCGATGAGGCTGTCGGCGAGTTTGCTGGTGAAGTGCCATTGGGCGGACTTGAAGATGATGCGGACGCGGTCGATCGCCTCGGCGGGTGAGGAGATGAGGCTCTGGGAGCCGCCGCGGACAGTGGGCGGGGCGGTGGTGACGATGCAGGCGACGTAGACGGCCATGCCCACGCCGCAGGAGGCCAGGAGGGCGGTGATGCGGGCGAGGCTCCGCAGGAACTTCTCGTGGGCGGGGCGGGCGGCCATGTACAGGAACGGGAACGCGCCGACGAGCGCGGCGGGTTGCTCGTACCAGCACATGATGAAGAAAGTGAAGAGGGCGAAGAAGATGTGGAGCTTGAGGCTTCGGACGTGCTCGCGGGCGTAGCGGGCGACGATGAGGCAGAGCGCGATGGTGAGCCCGGCGGGGATACCGGTGGTCATGGCGGTGGTCCAGAAGACCACTTCATAGTGGAACGGGAGGAGCATGAAGACCATGGCCCCGGCGAAGGCGGCGTGAGGGATGAGATCGAGGCGGCGCAGGAGGCGGTAGAGCAGCGCGGCAGCGACGCCGTGGGCGACGGCGTTGAGCAGGTGGAGGACCCAGAGCTGGTGCCAGCAGAGCAGGAAGGCGTAATGAAGGAAGATCTGGAGGGCGGGCCTCCAGAAGTAGTTGCGGAGGAAGACGGGAGAATCCCAGCGAGCGGCGCCGGTGACAGGATCGGTGACGTGGGCGGCCCAGTCGTCCGAGTAGAGGCCCAGGTCGCCGCGGAGGTAGGCAAAGGCGAGCCACCAGAGCGCGAACGCGAAGATCGCGGCGGGTAGGCCGAGGTGTTGGCGGAGGTTGTGTCGCGCCGGGTAGCTCAAGGCCAAGCGTATTCCCGTGCGATTTGTGCGCGGAGGGGGCGGGCGGCAGGGCGTGGGCGCGAGCGTCTCTATCATCGGGCCGCATGATCCCGCCGTGGCAACCCGAACAACCGATCGCACGCCGAGCGGCGGCGGTGGTGTTTCCCGTGTTGCTGTTCGCGGTGGCGTTCTTCTATCTGCGGGGGGACCTGGGGCGGTACTACGACGATTACGTGTTCGCTGGGCGCGACGCGGTGCGGGCGGCGACGGACTGGTCGGGGAATCCGTGGCGGAGCGCGCCATACTTCTGGCGGCCGCTGCTGTTCCCGTTCCTGTATTACGCGTTGGCGGCGCTGTGGAACTCGATGGCGGTGATGCACGCGCTGAACGTGGCGGTGCACGCGTGCGTGGCGCTGGGGCTGTGGGTGCTGTTGCGCCGATTGACGAGGTCGCGTGCCGCGGCGGCGACGGGGGCGATGGTGTTCGCGTTCTATCCGCTGCACTTTGACGTGGTGTTCTGGTCGACGGCGATCACGAGCTCAATCCCCGCGGGGCTGGTGATGGTGGTGTGCGTGCTGTTCGTGCGGTACGCGCGGGGGAGTGGGTACGGATTGCTGCCGGGGCTGGCGGCGCTGGCGTTCGTGAGCGTGTGCTGGTATGAGCAGCCGGCCACGGTGGTGCCGGCGCTGACGCTGCTGTACATGGGCGCGTGCCCGAAAGCACAGGCGTGGCGGACGCGGGTGGTGCGGAGCGGGGCGGCGGTTGTGGTGATGGGCGGGGCGTTGTGCGTGTATTTGGCGCTGATGTTCGCGACGGTGCCGCGGGGCAGGCGTGGGGGCGCGGCGAGCATCGTGCCGGTGGCGGAGTTGCATGACCGGGTGATGTTCTGCACGGGGCAGATCTGGCGGCTCATGACGGTGCACTTTCGAGAGTACACACTGGGGGCGTTCAACCTGGGTTGGCAGACGGTGGGGCGCGTTCGCGGGATGGTGGTGGTGTTGCTCGTGGTGCTGGCGGCGGGGGTGTGGGTGAAGTGGGTGGCGCGCTCCGGCGGCGAGGAGCAGGAGCGGGCCAGTTTGGATCGGCCGAGCCAGGAGCGGGCGGGGCGTTGGTGGGTGGCGGGGTTCGGCGCGTCGTGGTGGGTGCTGGCGTGGCTGCCGTTCGTGCCGGTGCGGGACCAGTGGGTGACGCCGCGGTGCTTCTATGTACCGATGCTGGGCTGCGCGGTGGTGCTGGCGGTGGCGGTGGATTGGTTGTTCGAACGGACGAGGCGGTGGCGGGCGGCGGCCTTGGTGAGGGGAGCGGTGGGCGCGGGCGTAGCGGTGTGGGTGGTGGTGTGCGGGGTGGCTTTGGTGGGGTGGCAAGCAATGTACCAGGCGCGGAATCGGGCGGACGCGGCGCAGGTGGCTGATTTGGTGGCGCGGGTGCCGAACCCGCCCAAGGATGCGGTGTTCGTGGCGTTCAAGGATGAGTTTCGAGCCGCGGCGACGGGGAGGCTGCTGTTTGATGTCGGGCTGCTTGGGTGGACCGGTTCGCAGTCGACGGTCGAGGCGATGATCAAGCAGGCATACCGGCGCAATGATGTTCATTGCACGCAACTGGACTTCTGGAATCCGCCGGCGGTGCGTGCGGTGGATGCGGGAGGGGTGTCGTACCCGTTGGCGTTCGCGGGGAACGCGGATGCGGCCGGGGGCTCGCGCATCTCGTGGGAGCGAGCGGTGCCGTTCTGCATCGGGGTGGACGGGCGGATTGTGCTGGTGGATCGTTTGGCGGTGAAGCGGGCGGATGGGCGCGTGGAGGAGTTCGTGCCGCCGGTGGTGAAGAGCGCAGCGCCCGGGCCGGCACGCACGCTGGAGTGGACGGCGAAGTGAACGGATGGTGCCGGAGTTACTTGGTCCAGAGTTCCAGCACGCTCCGCGAGTTGGGGATGAAGAGTTGGTTGCCTCCGCCCGCGCTGTACTGTGCGGGCTTGCCTTGCGGGATGCCCCAGATGGCGAAGGTGTCGGAGGCGGTGCTGCGCAGGCAGGTGAAGGCGCAGGTGGTTCGGAAGAAGCGGGGTTGGGACTGACCCTTGAGGATGGCGAGGGTCTGTGGATCGGTCGAAGTGAAGGTGTACCAGTTGCCGTAGGACTGCTTGTCGCCGGGATCGCGGAAGGCGACGAGTTTGTAGGACTTATCAATGTGGAAGCAGTCGTTGACTCCGTTTTCGAAACGGATGGCCTGCATCCACGCGCACAGACGTGTGACGCGGCCGCTGAGCGTGAGGCCCCAGGGGTTGGGGCCGATGTCGAACTGAGTGGCACGATCGGCCAGGACGTTGCGGGGCACGGAGCGTTTGAAGAAATCAAAGGCGCGGCGCATCGCGTCGAGCACAGGGCCGTGGGGCGGGGCATCGCCGCCCCAGCGCGTGGCCTTGACGAAGTCTTCGATGGTGGCGGGCAGGTAGGCCGCGTTGGGGTCCATGGAATCCTCCGGCGGGATTATCGCGGGGAGAGGACGGGCCGTTGCTTCCCGGATCGAAATTCCGCGCGGTGAAAGCGTCTACGGTTCACAATGGAGATTGTCATTGCTACAGGAAACCCGCACAAGGTCGAGGAGATCAGGGCGATCTTCTCTGGGTTGGCGCCCGGGGTTGAGTTGCTTGGATTAGGTGATCTCGGGGCAGCGTTTCACGAACCGCACGAGCACGGCGCGACATTCGAGGCCAACGCGGGGATCAAGGCGCTGGGGTACGCGGCGCAGACCGGGCGGTGGTGTCTCGCGGATGATTCGGGATTGGAGGTGGATGCGCTCCAGGGGCGGCCGGGGGTCATCTCGTCGCACTACTGCACGGGCGGGCGCGAGGAGGGGATGACGCGGGCGCAGCGCGACGAGGCGAACAACGCGCTGGTGCTCTCGCAGTTGAGCGGTGTGGCGGGGGAGCAGCGCGGGGCGCGGTTCGTGTGCGTGATGGCGCTGGCGAAGCCCGGAGAGATCATCGCGAGATCGCGGGGCACGTTCGAGGGACGCATCGGAGTGCCGCCCCGGGTGCCGGCGGGTGCGAACGGGTTCGGGTACGACCCGCTCTTTCTTGTCGCGCCGGGGTTCGAGCGGACGGGCGCGGAACTGACGAGCGAAGAAAAGAATCGGGCCAGCCACCGTGCTCGCGCGGCCGAGGAGATGGCACGCAAGGTGCGGTTGCTGGCCCGTTCGTGATGTTGGTTGAAGCGTTTCTTACTGAGCCGGAGGTGCGGTTTCCATGGGCGCGGGGGCCGGCGCGGGGGCGGGTTCCGGAGCGGGCGCGGGGGCCGGAGCGGGTGCGGCCGCGACGGGCGCGGGCGCCGCGGCCTTCGCGCGGGGCTTCATGGCGCGACGGGCCTTCTTCTTGGGGGCCTTCTTCGCTGGCTTGGTCGCGGGCTTTTTCGCCTTGGACTTGGCTTTAGGGGCGGGCTTGCGGATGGCCTTGGCCACCTTCTTTTTCGAGGCTTTCTTCTTGGACTTCTTCTTTGCCATGAGTTGCTCCGAATGTTGAAGGGCGGCGTGAAGCGCGATTGATCGCGTCGCCGCACAGGGCACAGATTACAGCGCATTGTGCCCCGGAGCAAGCGGAAGTGGCGGGATCGCATGAAACTCGTGCGGTTCGGCGCGAGTTGCGAAGCGTTTGTTACATTAGTACGTAGTTTGTTAGTATATTAAGAAGGGGGTGGGAAAGGTGGCGGAAGGACAAAAAAGCACAGGCCCCGGCGTGCGGACCGGGGCCTGGGGGCGTCTCGCGGCGTCTCTCCTCGTGCGCCGCGGCGTGTGTGTCAGTTGTGATTCCAGGCCGCGCCGCCGTAGCCGCGGTTGCGATCCATGGTGCAATCGGTGATGCGTGCGCCGCTGCCGACGAGCAGGCCGAAACCGCCGTTGTCGAAGAGGCGCAAGTTCTGGGCGCAGGAGCCGATGGCGTTGGAAAGGTCGACGCCGTCCTGGCCCCAGCCGCGAACGTCACCATTGCGAACGGTGATGTTCGCGGCGACGGTGGTGACGGTGACGCCGTCAAGGGAGCCTTCGACGCCGTGAAGGGTGTGGCCGCCGAGGTCGAGGGTGACATTGTCCGCGTCGATGCGGATTCCAGCCTTGCCCGCGACGGCGCGGAGGTCGGCGGTGAGAACATACGCGCCGGGCTGGGTGATGACGATGATGGCGTGATCGTCGCCGCGGAGCGCGGAGAGGGGCGTGACGCCGGAGATCATTCCGGCGAGACGGTTGGTGGTGGCCTGGGCGTGCTGTTCGCGAGGGGTGGGCTTGCCGGCGTTCTTTTTCATGACTCGATCCGTGATGGTGCTGCGGTGAAGCATGGCGCTACCTCCGCCCGCTTTGGGCGGGCGATCCCTACGAGTGAGTGTGTGGTTCGGCGGGCCGGGCGTTGCGGGTGGGGCGGTGTTTGTCGCCCGTTGTTACTCGCTTACCTCCGATGCCGACCTTTCGTTCCGTGTTGCCGATGGGACGATCCCGGCGGCGACAGGGCCAATGTCGTGCTGTGTAAGAGTTAATGCGAAATTCGGACGATCCGCGGTGACAAAATGCGCACAAAAAATGAAAACGATTCCAGGGGGCTGGCAGTGTACCGGACGCGCAGTGATAGCCCAGGACTTCCAGGGGAATCGGCGAGGCGGGAGGGGTCAGTGCTTGGAACTGGCCAGTTTGGCCATCGTCGAAGCGCGGGCCTTGGCGTGCAAACGCTTGGTGGAGTCGGCGTCGGCCGGGATCGCCTTGATCTCGGCCTCGGCCGCGCCGGGGGCGATGTCCTCGGCGGCGATGGCCCGCTCGGCCAAGATGGTCATGACATCGTCGGCCATCTTGATAAACCCGCCGTCAACCATGAACGAGCGGTGGCCGCCCTTTCCGGAGCCGTCGGCCATGTCGAGGCGGAGTTCACCAACACCCAGTTTGCCGAGAAACGCGGCGCGACCCGGCAAAAACCCGATCAGGCCGTCCCAGGCGGGAACGCTCGCGTAGGACACCTCGGCCTCGAGGAGGGCGGCGGCGGGGGTGACCAGTTTGCACTTGAAGGACTTCTTGGCCAAGGTTCGGGCTCCGAGATAAGGGGCCGAAATAGTAAGAGCGATGGGGGGCCGGGACCAGCGGCGGGGCTCAGCGCTCCTTGACGGCCTCGGGGAAGCCGGTCCATGCATCCAGGTTGAGCAAGGCCCGGGAAGGAAACTCTTGCCACGGCAGAAGCGGCCGGGGCCACGACGCGCGAGCGCCGGAGCAGTCGCGGCGGGTGAGTCCTAGGCGGAGCAGGCCCTTGCGTTCGATGGCGTTGTCGGGGAGGGGGATGATGCAGGTCCAGCGGTCTTCGGCACGCTGCACGTGGATGATGATCGGGGGGCCTTCGATGACGCTCTCGCGGGGATCGCGCGAGACGCGGCCGGTGGCGTCGATCGCGAGGTAGCCGTTGGGGGCGCCCGGGGGCCCAAAGTAAATGCTCACGCGGTCGGCGGCGGAAGGGGCCTCGCCTGGGGGCGTGTGGCACTCGATGAGGATGCTCCACCGGCGGCGGCCCTCGGCATCGGCGGCGGGACGGAAGACCAGCGCGTTGAGCGAGCGGTCGGCGGCGGGTGCTCCGACCTGCGCGGCAAGCCAGCGCTGCATGGAGAGATCGGGGAGCAAAGGGCCGACGATGAGGCCGGGGGGCTCAACGGGGATGGGTTTGGCCGCGACGGGCGTCGCGGCGGTCCACTTGCCCAGCGCGACCGAGACCTTGGGCGTGGCGTCGGGGGTTTGGGGCATGCCGCCGGCGACGGTGAGCAGCCGCGCGGCGTAGGCGGGGATGGGCGTGAGTTCTGTGCTGGGAAGTTCCTCACCCAGCGCGGCGCGGGCGAGGGCATCCTTGCCTGAAAGGTTGGCGATGCCGATCGTGGGCAGGGGCTGGGAATCGGCTGCGAGGACAGCGCAGTCGTCGGCGACCCACACCACACCTTGCGGCTGCTCGGCGAGGAACTGCTCGACGCGGAGGGTGACCGCGCCGGGCTTGGCGCCCAGCAGATCGTTCACGAGGCGTTCCAGGCCGGGGCGGTCGGTGGGCCAGGCGGGGAGGATGGACGTCTTCGAAAACTCGACGAGGGCCGAGAGGCGCTGTTTGAAGCGCAGGCAGGCGGCGGGGTCTTCGCGGTACACGCGGGCGAGGGCGACGCGCCACCGCTGCTCGATGTACAGCGCGAAGGACTCGATGGTGGGGTCATCGAAGCGGGTCGGGGGCACGTCGGCCGCCATGCCGTCGAGCAGGAGGCGCACGCGCCAGCGGTCCAGGGGGTTGCGAGCGGCGTCCCGCAGGCGGGCGAGGGCGTTGGCGTTGCCGGCCGCGAAGTTGGGGAGCGTGGGCTGCCACGCGGCGGGGGAATCGCCCGCGATGTCACGCGGCGAAAGGAGCCACTGCACATCGTGGCGGGTCTGGTTGATCCAGATTCCCTGGCCCTTGGCCTGCGGTGGGAGCGTGAAAATGAGGACTCGCAGTGCGCCGGGCGTCGGAGAGGGCGAGGCCTGCCAATCGCCGATGGGGCCGAGCCAGGCGTCGGGCTTGGCCTGTGTGACGCTGAGGAAAGCCTGCGCAGCGCGGAGTTCAACACCGTCGTCAAGGCGGACTTGAGGGACGCCCGGGGGCGTGTCGGCGGGGAGGGGCAGGACGGTGGGCTCGCCGGCGAAAGCGTCGATGCGAGCGGGGATGGGCCAGGCGGAGAGGGTGACGGCGGAGGCGCGGGCGGCGGACTCTCGCTGCTCGCGCGGGGCCGAGTCGCAGGCGCTGAGAAAGAGCAGGGCGGATAGTGAGCACGCGGCGAGGGGCGCTGCAGGCACTCGTAGATGGGGCCGGGATTCAGGAAGCATCGGTCGGGAGTGTGTCGGTGATGTTGGCGATGATGGAGTCCGCGGTGACGCCCTCGGCGTGGGCCTCAAAGTTGAGGATGAGGCGGTGGCGGAGCGCGGGGAGTGCGGCGGCGCGGAGGTCTTCGGTGCTGACGGCGGCGCGGCCGTTGAGCAGGGCCCGGCACTTGCCGGCGAGCAGGATTGACTGCGCGGCGCGGGGCGATGCGCCCAGGCGGATGTACTTGCCCACCATGGGCGTTGCGAACTCGCGGTTGGTGGGGTGCGTGGCGAGCACAAGGCGCACGGCGTAATCCTGGATACTGGGGGCCACCGCGACGCGGCGGACCAGTCGCTGGTGGGCCAGCAGCGTGGGGCCGTCGATGGCGGGAGAGACGGCGGCGTTGGCGGCTGTGGTGGTGCGGTTGAGGATCTCGCTGAGTTCGGCGCGGTTGGGGGGCAGGCTCAGGACCTTGAAGAAGAAGCGGTCGAGCTGTGCCTCGGGCAGCGGGTAGGTGCCTTCCTGCTCGATCGGGTTCTGCGTGGCGAGCACCATGAAGGGCTCGGGCAGGGCGTGCGAGACACCGCCGACGGTGACGCTGCGCTCCTGCATGGCTTCCAGAAGGGCGGACTGGGTCTTGGGGGTGGCGCGGTTGATCTCGTCGGCAAGGACGATCTGGCCGAAGATGGGGCCGGGCTGGAATCGGAACTGGCGCTCGCGGCGGCCGCTCTCGTTCTCGATCTCCATGACGACGGTCGTGCCGGAGATGTCGGCGGGCATCAGGTCGGGCGTGAACTGGATGCGCGAGAACGAGAGGTCCACCGCGCGGGCGAGGGTGCGGACGAGCAGCGTCTTGCCGATGCCCGGAACGCCCTCGAGCAGCGCGTGACCGCCGACGAAGAGGCAGGTGAGGATGGACTGGACGATGTCGGCCTGGCCGACGACGGCGTTGGCGATCTGGGCGGTGACGGCGGCGAAGTCATCGCGGAACTTCTGTGCCGCGGCTTGGATTTCTTGCGGGGATTGCGGTGTGGAGTCCGTGGGCATTGGGAGCGTGAAGGTAGGGTATCAGGCGGTGCGGCCGCGTTGGACGAGAACGGCGGCGATCACGATGAGGCCCTTGACCAGGCCCTGGAGGTGGGCGATGTTGATGCCCTCCATGCCCAGGCGTTTGAGGGTCTCGGTGCTGGAGATCATGTTGAGCATGTTGTTGATGACGCCCAGGATGAGGACGCCGACGACGGTGCCCCACATGCCGCCGCGGCCGCCCCGCATCGAAGCGCCGCCGACCACGACGGCGGCGATGGCGTCGAGTTCGTACATCGAGCCGGTCTGGGCGCTGGAGACGGAGTTCATGCGTGAGGAGACGAGCAGCGCGGCGACGGCGCAGAGCAGGCCCATGAGGGCGTAGGTCGCCACGCGCATGCGGCCCAGATGGATGCCGGCGTAGTGCGCGGCGTGCTCATTATCGCCGATGGCGTGGACGTGGCGGCCGTAGGTGGTGCGCGACATGATGATCGAGAGCACCGCGGCCAGCCCCAGGAAGACGCAGGTGGGCAGGTCGAACCGGAGGTTCACGAACTGGACCGCGGCGTCGGCGCCGGCGGGGGTGTAGCTGATCGGCAGCGTCCAGGAGGCCCCGCCGATCTTCTCAAAGCCGGGGACCGAGGCCCGGTACTCGCCGCCGTTGGCGAACAGGAGGGAGAGCGAGCGGAAGATGGCCATGCCGCCCAACGTGGCGATGAAGGGCGGGATGCGGCCGGCGGCGACCACAAACCCGTTGAACGCGCCCAAGGCGGTTCCCAGCAGGAGCATCGTCGCGGCGCCGACGCCGATGCTCGCCGCGGTGGGCCAGCCGGCGGCTCCGGCCCTGTTCATGGCGATGATGCCGACGCCGCCGACGAGAGCGACCATGGAGCCCACGGAGAGGTCGATGCCGCCCAGGACGATGATGGCGGTCATGCCCAGGGCGATGATGCCGACGAACGAGTTCTGGCGCAGGATGTTGGTGAAGTTCTGGACCGAGAGAAACGAGCCGTTCTGGTCCAGCGCGGTGGCGAGGGCGATGAGCAATATGAGCGCCAGCAACGGGCCCAGACGCCCGAGCAAGGAGAAGATGGTGGCCGCGTGGCTGCGGGTGGGGGTGGGGGGCATGGGTGGGTGCGGGTGAGGGATCAGAGTCTGGATTCAATGGCGAGTTCCTCGCGCACCGCGGCGGCGAGGTACTTGTACTGATCGAGCGAGTTGTACAACTGCGCGGAGATGCGGAGGAAACGCTCGGGCTTTGCCGCCAGGCCCCAAAAGGGGACCTGGATGCGGTGCTTCTTCAGGATGGCGTCCTGGATCGCGTCGTGGTAGCGGCTGGGGCGCTGGGCGAGGCGCTGGCGGCGGGCTTCATCGTGCGACGGCAGGATCATGGTGCAGATGGAGCCGACCATGCCGTCGGGGGCGGTGGGGGTGATGCCCAGTTCGCGGCAGATGATGTCGCGTCCGGCGAGGCACAGGTCGTGGTTGGCCTGCATCACGCCCGGCCAGCCGCCGGGTTGCATCGCGCCCATGCAGCGGATGGCGTCGGGGATGGTGAAGAAGGCGGAGTAGTCGTTGGTGCCGATGTAATCAAACTCGGTCAGGAACTGGGAGCGCCCGGGCTTGGGCTTTTCGGCGTTGTTGGAGAGGACCAGCGGGCGGATGGGGGCGTCGCCTTCCTGGTAGTCCTTGCGGACGTAGAGAAAGGCCGAGCCCTTGGGAGAGCAGATCCACTTGTGGCAGTTGGCGGTGTAGAAGGATGCGCCCAGGGTGGTGAGATCGAGCGTGGGGACCATGCCCGGGGCGTGGGCGCCGTCAACGAGCGTTGCGATGCCGGAGCCTTCCAGTTCGCGGACGACCCGCTCGACGGGGAAGACCAGGCCGGTAGGGCTGGTGACGTGGCTGATGAGCGCCAGGCGGGTGCGCTTGGTGGCGTGAGAGAGGATGGCGTCCGCCGCGGCATCCGGGGAGGGGCAGGGGAAGGGAACTGGGGCGACGACGATCCTGGCCCCCGCGCGTGCGGCGGCTCGGCGAAGGTTGTTCTGGCAGGCGGGATATTCGTGGTCGTTGGTGAGGATCTCATCGCCGGGGGCGAGGCGGCCGGAATCCGCGAAGTTCTCGACGATGGTGGCGACGGCGTTGGTGGCGTTGGGCATGGGCGCCAAGTCGCGCCAATCGCAGTGGAGGAACGCCGCGAGGGAGCGACGGGCGGCGTCCACGAGCGATTCGAACTCCTCAACGAAGAAGCGGACGGGCTCGGATTCCATCTGCTCGCGGACGCGGGACTGTGCCGCGAGAACCTCGCGCGGGCAGGCGCCGAAGGAGCCGTGGTTGAGGAAGCAGGTGGCGGGGTCGAGCGTCCAGTGGCGGGCGAGTTCAGAGCCGGGGGGCGGGGTGGGCATGGCGGGGGGAGGGTACGGGATAGCGTCGTGCATGGCGCAGCGCGGCATGCCAAAAGGCATGGAGCGACCTGGTACCTCTCAAGGTGCACAGGGGATCGGGTCGCGTGCGACGGGCCGATGGCGCCTTCGGCGAGTTAATGTGAAACCGGCAATTGCGAATGGCGCGTAGCAGGCGGCCGAGGGAATCACCGCGATGACCGGCTGTGAGACGCCGTCGGGACGGATCGCCGCGAGGGCGAAGACATCTTCGGAGTCGGACACGCCGACGCATTCCTTGATCGTCCAACCGTCGGGTATCGTGACGCCGCGGGACTGGAGATAATCGTTCAGCGGCGTCATGCCGGTGGCGGCGGACCAGCGCATGGCGATGGTGGACTCGAGCCAGCCGCTGAAATAGACGGACGCGGAAGGTGTCACCACCGTGGCGGTGATCCCGGCGGAGGGGCCGATCTCGGCGGGGACGCCGTCGCGCCAGACCGTGGCGAAACCCCGGCCGCTGGGGTCATACATCGCGCCGGCGATCACGCGGCCGTCGGGGCTGATGGCGTCGGCGGAGGATTCGACGCGCTGCTCCGCCAAGTCGAGCAGCTCGATGCCGCAGCGTGCCGTCCATCGGTATCCGCGGAAGGGGCGGACGCCATCGCTCGCGGAGCCGACCACGATCGCGCCGTCGCGAGAGATTCCGCCGCATGTCGTGTCGATGAACGCGCCCAAGGGGTCAAGGGGCACCGGGCCGGTGGCGAGGGTCCAGCGCATCGCGATGGACCGGACAGACTGTTCCTGAAACACCTGCTGCTGAATGGTGACCACGCCGCCGTCACCGCTGACGGCGCGGGCGTAGCAAGGTAGTTCCGGGCCGATGACGTGCGGGTCGTCGCCGACGTTCTGACGGAAAGCACGCCAGTACTGAGGCCCGCCGCTGGCCAAGCGTTGATCGATCCCGACCACGGTTGTGCCATCGGCGGAGATGGCGTACGGAAGCGTGTTGCGGTCCGCGAAATCAACGCGGCCGGTCGAGACAGAGAATGTGTAGCCGCGGAAGCCCGTGGACGTAGAGAGACCGATGGCGGTGACGCCGTCGGCCGACAGGCCGGTGATGTCCAGGGCCCGGTCGTCTGGGCCCATAGGGATGGGCTGCCAGGCCGGCTGTGCAGAGGCGGCCGACTGTTGCAGGAGGCAGGCCGCGAGTGCCGCGGGGGCCCATCGGATCCATGTCGGACGATGGCGTGTGGTTCGCGCCGTTGGCATTGGCGGCCTGCCTGTATTGGGCGTGGAGCTGGCGGTCGATGGTCTGGACGGCCTCACCAACGGTCTTACGGGTCAGGTGTTATGCGTGGATGACGCGGCCTTCGCTGGCGAGGGCGGCCTCGTGGATGGCTTCGTGCATGGTGGGGTGGGCGTGCATGGTGCAGATGAGTTCTTCGCTCGTGGCCTCGAGGCGGCGGGCGAGGGTCATCTCGGCGATGAGTTCGGTGGCCTGGTCGCCCATGATGTGGGCGCCCAGGATTTCGCCGCGGGGCAGGCCGCGGATGATCTTGACGAAACCGTCGGTGTGAGCGGCGGCGATGGCCTTGCCGTGCGCGGTGAAGCCGTACTTGCCGACCTCGTAGTCCTTGCCCTTGACCTTGCCCATCTCGATGAGCTTCTGCTCGGTGAAGCCGACGCTGGCGACCTGCGGGAGGCAGTAGGTGCAGCCGGGGATGATGGAGTAGTCGATGGGGTGGGGTTCGTGGCTGGTCTTCTTCTGACGCCAGGCGATGCGCTCGACGCAGGTGACAGCTTCCTCGCTGGCGACGTGGGCGAGCCACGGGGGGCCGATGACATCGCCGACGGCGTAGATGCCCGGGAGGTTGGTCTTGTAGTCAATGGTCTCGTTACGGGTCTTGCCGGGGAGGTAGTCGGTCTGGATGTGGCCCTTCTCGATCTTGAGGCCCAGGGAGGGGTCGCAGAGGCCGTCGGTGCGGCCGACGACGCCGACGGCGAGCAGGACGCGGTCGGCTTCCAGGACCTGCTTCTTGGACTCGTCGGCCTTGCCGTTCACGAAGGGGGCGACGGTGACCTTGACGCCGGTGGCGGTCTTCTCCACGGCGGTGGTGGTGGTGGAGGTCAGGATCTCCATGCCGTGCTTCTTGTAGAGGCGGCCCATGGCGTCGCCGACGTCCTTGTCCTCAACAGGGAGGATGCGGTCGAGCATCTCCACGATGGTGACCTTGGTGCCCATGGTGGAGTAGAAGTAGGCGAACTCCATGCCGATGGCGCCGGCGCCGATGACGACCAGGCTCTTGGGCTTTTCCTTGTTGAACATCGCCTCGCGGGCGCCCCAGATGCGGTCGCCGTCGAACTTGGCGAAGGGCAGGTCGCGGGCGACGCTGCCGGTGGCGACGATGACGTGGTCGGCGGTCAGCGTCTGGGTGGTCTTGCCGGGCTTGGCGGGGGCGCTGGTCAGTTCTTCCTTGACCTCGCACTCCTGGACCTCGACCTTGCACTTGTTGCCGTTGGCGGGGGTGGCGGCCCCGACGATCTTGGCGTTGCCGACGATGTGGGTGATCTTGTTCTTCTTGAAGAGGAACCCGATGCCGCCGTTCAACTTGCCTGCGACCTCGCGGGAGCGGCCGATGATGCGGTCCCAGTCGAGCTCGACGGGGGAGTTGATCTTGATGCCCCAGAACTTCTGGTCATCGGCCTTGCTCATCTTCTCCACGAGCTCGGCGTTGGCGAGCAGGGACTTGCTGGGGATGCAGCCCCAGTTGAGGCAGACGCCGCCGAGCTTGGCGCGTTCGATGCAGGCGACCTTGTAGCCGAGTTGAGCGGCGCGGATGGCGCCGACGTAGCCGGCGGGTCCGCCGCCAATCACGAGAACGTCGAAGTGGGTGTCAGACATTGGAGTTTCCTGTGTGGGGGGCGAGTGTAGGGTAAGAGGGGAAAGGTGTCTCGCGGGTATGGGATTGGCCCGGCGCTAACAACTGCCGATGACGCGGGGTCGGCGGCGAGGCCTATATCGTGTTTACCGAATCGGGCGAGAACAGCGCAGGGGAAAAGCCGGGCGCGAGTAGCTGCGCGTTGTGTCCCAGTTCGGTTGAGTGCCAGAGCCGGCGGCTACTTCGCGTTGTCGCGGTACCACTGGATGGTTTTCTTGAGGCCTTCCTCGAAGCCCACCTGGGCCTTCCAGTTGAGGAGGCGCGAGGCCTTCTCAGTGCTCAGGCAGCGGCGGGGCTGGCCGTCGGGCTTGGTGGAGTCCCAGGTGATGCCGCCCTTGAAGCCGGTGAGTTTCACGATGAGTTCGACCAGGTCCTTGATCTTGATCTCAAAGCCCGCGCCCAGGTTGATCGGGTCGGGGTCGTCCATCACCTCGGCGGCCCGGACAATGCCCTCGCCGGCGTCATCGACGTACAGGAACTCGCGCGAAGCGCCGCCGGTGCCCCAGCAGACGATCTCCTTGGCGTTGGCCTTCTGGGCCTCGACGCACTTGCGGATCAGGGCCGGGATGACGTGGCTGCTGTTGAGATCGAAGTTGTCGTGGGGGCCGTACAGATTGACCGGCAGGACGTACGCGCTCTTGAAGGCGTACTGAAGCTTGTACGCGTCGAGCATCTGCCACGCGGCCTTCTTGGCGACGCCGTAGGGGGCGTTGGTCTCCTCCGGGTAGCCGTTCCAGAGGTCGTCTTCCTTGAACGGCACGGGGGTGAACTTCGGGTAGGCGCAGATGGTGCCGACCTGGACGAACTTGCCGCCGCGGAGGTGCAGGTTGTCTAGCCGTGCCTGCTCGATGAGGTGCAGGGCCATGGCCATGTTGGCGAAGAAGTAGCGGCCGGGGTTGGCGCGGTTGGCGCCGATGCCGCCGACTTCAGCGGCGAGGTGGATGACCACGTCGGCCTTGTTGGGCTTGAAGGCGTCGTGGTAAAGGCGGGCGACGTCCATCTCGCTGGTGAGGTCGACGTTGCGGCGGCGGGGGATGAAGATGTCGGACTCGGCGACGCCGCGGGCGAGAAGGCGGGCCTTGACGACGCGGCCGAGGAAACCGGCGCCGCCGGTCAGGATGACGCGCTTGTTGGACCAGGAGAAGGGCATGGGTGATTGTTGGCGGGCGTATCGGGAACGGAGAATCAGAACTGGAAGTAGATGAACGCGGCGTTGGTGTTGGGCCAGAAGTAGAAGAAGATCGCGGCGAGCGTGGCGTACACGGCGGGCAGGAGGTAGCGGGGCCAGCGGTCCATGCGGTCGTGGATGCGGCCGGTAAAGAAGCTCACCGCGTGGGCGAGGATGAACACGCCCGCCCAGGTGGCGGCCAGGAACGGGGCCTTCTTGCCCAGGCCCAGCGCGGCCAGGCCGAAGTTGAAATCAAAGAAGACGAACTTCTTGAGGCAGTAGGCCAGGTCGGAGAAGTCGTACGGGTCCTTGGGGTTGTTGATGCGGAAAATGAGCCAGCCCAGGAGGACGAAGTACATGGTGCCCGCCCAGCGGATGACGGTGCCGGGGACGGTCTTGAGGAACGCGTCCAGCGCCGGGATCTTGGCGACGACCCAGCGGAAGAAGCGGTTGAGGCAAAGCAGCGCGCCCTGGTAGAAACCCCACAGCACGAAGTTCGCGGATGCGCCGTGCCAGAGGCCGCCCAGGACCATGGTGGCCATGAGGTTGAAGTAGACTCGCGGGAGCGAGCCGCGGCCGCCGCCCAAAGGGATGTAGAGATAGTCGCGCAGCCAGGTGGAGAGCGACATGTGCCAGGTACGCCAGAAGTCGATGATGGAGGTGGCGAAATAGGGGTAGTCGAAGTTGAGCGGCAGTTCCGGGCCGAACATGCGGGAAACGCCCCGGGCGATGTCGGAGTAGCCGGAGAAATCGCAGTAGATCTGGACGGCGAAGAAGAACGCACCGAGCATGACCACGAGGCTGGTGGCGCCGTTGCCCTGGGGGTTGCCGAGCATCTGCTCAACGAGCGGCGCGACGGTGTCGGCGATCAGGACCTTCTTGAAGAAGCCGTTGAGGCACAGGTGGAAGCCGGAGATGACGTTCTGGGGGCGGAACCGCCAGCGGTCGTGCAGCGTGGGGAGGAAGTTCTCGGGGCGGATGATGGGGCCGGCGACGAGGTGGGGGTAGTAGCAGACAAAGAGGCTGAAACGCAGGAACGAGGTCTCGGCACGGAGCAGCTTGCGGTAGGCGTCGATGGTGTAGGACATCGAGACGAAGGTGTAGAAGCTGATGCCCATGGGCAGCAGCACCTCAAGATGGGGGCGGGTGAAGTCGACGCCGAGATTGTGCGTGGCGGTGGCGACGGTGTCGATGAAGAAGTTGAAGTACTTGAAGAACCCCAGCACGGTGAGGTTCGAGATGACGCTGGTGACCAGGAAGGCCTTGCGGCGGCGTTCGCCGTCGTACGCGCGGAAGAGCCACTCGTACACAGGCGGCCAGATGAGGGCGAAGGCGGCGACGGCGGCGAGCGAAAGCCACGCGGCGTACGTGGCGTGCGATGCGTTCCCGGTGGCGGCCGGGGAGACCCAGTCGCCGTGGGTGAGCGGGCGGAAGGCCAGTTCCCAGGAGAACGGGACATGGGCGTACTCGGCGCCCTGGAGCATGGGCCAGTTGAAGCCCAGGGTGAGGATGGCTCCGACAACGGTGAAGAGAGAGAGCGCCCAGCGCTTGCGCCAGGGGAGCTGGATGCCGTCCATGCCCAGGGCCGCGGCGTAGTCGACCATCGAGGTGATGAGCAGGAGGATGAGGAAGCGGACGTCGAGCCACGCGTAGAAGACGTAGGAAAGGAGCGCCATGAACAGGTGCTGGTGCCTGTTGCGACGCAGGATCGCCACGCCGATGACGCTGACGATGAAGAGGACCAGGAACTCGGGGGTTTGGAAGAGCACGCGTGTGGTGTGGCTGGGGTCTGGTTGATCGGGCGGGTTACGGGGCGGGGAGTTTGCTCCCGACGAACTGCGAGAGCAGGCCGCGGCCCTTCTCGTTGAGGTGCTGGCCGTCGGCGAATCCGGAGCCGTCGAAGAGCTCGCTGGCGTCGGCGTAAACGCCGCGGTACTGCGCGGCCCAGGCCTGCGCGACGGTCTTGAGGCGGGCGTTGGTGGGGCCAAAGGTCTCGCGCAGTCGCGGGTGCGTGGGCGAAATGATCAGGACGGGCGTGACGCCCTTGGACGCAAGCAGAGAGATGAGTTTCTCGAGGTCGCGTTCCTGGCGCTGCGTGCCGTCGGCGGTTGCTTCACGCACTTCCTCGCCCAGGACGTTGATGTGGTTATCGAGGGTGGAGCCGCTGATGGAGGCGGTCATGTTGAAGGGCGCGCTCCAGTCATCGCTGCGGGCCACCTTGATGCCGGAGCGGAAGCGGGCCCGCAGGCCGTTGTTGATCAGCTGCTGGAAGGCGGTGCGGAAGTGAACCTCCGCCTTGAAGCGCGAGGCCCGGAGCATCTCGACTTTTTCGGGGGGGACGCCGGGGGTGTCGGACTCCATCCATCCCGGCGGCCAAGCGGCGGGGAAGCCGCCGAGGTTGTAGGCGTACGCCCCGTCGACTTCGACATCGGGCGGGCGGCCGATGCTCAGGGCGCGGAGCACGATGCAGACTGCACGCGGCTTGGCGTCGGCGACCTTGGGCAAGACCACATCGAGCTCGGCGCGGTCGCAGCCGTTGATGCCAAAGTTGAAGACTCGCCACCCCGACGGGGCATTTTTCGCGACGATCGAGGCGTCGATGCCCTCGACAGTGACTGAGTCGCCGACGAATACCAGGGTGGGAGCGTCTGAGAGGGGCGTGTCAAGGCGGTGGCCCATTTGGATCATGCGGTTGAGGTCGGGCGAGCCCGTCCCCAGGCGTGGCAGCACGAAGCGCATGTGCACGCCCAGCGCGACCGCCAGGCCGACGACCACCGGCAGGAAGCAGTGGGCGAAGGCCTTGGTGGGAGAGTAATCCTTGGCGAAGGGGATCTCTGAGGGAGATGGTGGGGAGGGTGCGGACATAAGTGGACGCCGGGATATCGGCTAATGGCGGGTGGCAGGGTAGAACGGCGCGGTACAGCGGACGATGGCTCACGATCCGAGCGTTCTGCGGGTCGGACCGGTTCCCATACAGCGGTGGTTCCGCCCGACGATCTGCATCGGGCGACGGCTCCCGGAGGATGCAACGACTTCGGAGTTTCCAGGCCATGAATCTCGATTGAAGCTTCCGCGAAAGTGCCTTCGAGCCATCTGGAATGAGGGCGGTGGAACCGGAGGTGACGGGGCCTCGGACATCTTCAAGAACGCATGAAGATGCGAAGAAGATGCCGCGGTACGGCACCCCGGGGGGGTGCGAAGTCGGGAAAACGGCGAACCGGAGAACCGCGAAAGGAGTACGAGAGGTTCGAGTTCTGGTTCTGTTCTCATCCGGAGCAGGGTGTTCGGGATGCCGCGGCCGGAACAGGCTGGAATTTTCTGTTGTGATCCGCGAGAAGGTTCGATGCAATGATTCGCAGAGTCGCCACGATGTAGCGACTGTTCAGCCGCGCCGGTTTGAGGAGATGCTCGGCGGATGCGCCGGTGCTTCCCCTGTTGGTGTGGCGAATCAACGCCTCGTCCGCCGGATTTCGCCTTGTCGCGTCGGCGGGTGCAAGATCGAACCAACGCTGCGTGGCTACGTTGTAGGGTCAGGGCCGACCGCGTGAGCGGGCCGGTGACGATAAAGGCGCCGATGAACGTTGATGTATCGATAGACAGCTCGGCTGGAGGCGTGAGCCGCGCGGACGGTTCGGGCGCTTCGGGCGGGCGGTCGGCGGCCGGCGCGACGGCGATGGGCCGCGCGGTGGGCGGCGGGATGACTTGGATGGTCGTCTCGATGGTGCTGACGCGTGTGGTGACATTCCTGGCCCAGATCCTCCTGGGCAAATGGCTGCTGCCCAAGGACTTCGCGCTGTACGCGACGGCGACCAGCATCGCCGGGTTCATCATGGTGTGCCGCGACATGGCCACCGGGCACCTGCTGGTGCAGCGCGGGCGCGAGAGCTACAACGAACTGGCGGGCCCGGCGTTCTGGATCGCGATGGCGTACAACGTGTCGGTGGCGGGGATTACGGCGGTGATCGCCGTTCCGCTGGCCCAGCGCGTGTACCACGAGCCGGAGCTGGCCCCGATGCTGTGGGTGATGGCCGCGGCCCTGCCTTTGGGGGCGGTGGGCAACGTGCTGTTCGCGCGGATGCGGCTGGACATGAAGTTCCGGGCGTTCAGCATCGAGCAGGCCTGGTCGGCGATCGTGCGGCAACTGGCGATGGTGGTGTGCGCGCGGATGGGCATGGGGCCCATGAGTTTTGCGTGGCCGATCCTGTTCTACACGCTGTTCGACGCGGTGGCGTGCTGGTGGTTGACGCGCGACAGCGCTTGGATGCGGCCGCCCGCGTTCCGGCTCTGGGGCGACATGGTCCGCCAGGCGCTGTGGCTGATGGTCAACTCACTGGCCAACTTCGCGATGGACTTCGGTCCCTTCCTGCTCATGGGCCCGATCCTGGTCTGGAGCCTCAACGGGTTCAAGACGGCTGCCCAGTCGGGCGCGGAGGCGTTCAAGGCGGCGAGCTCCGCGGCCTATGACGTGACGGGGTACTACTTCTTCGCGTACCAGATCACGGCGCAGATAGGGGTGATGCTGGCGTATTCGAGCGTGGTGGTGCTGGTGCCCGCGCTGCAACGCATGAAGAACGATCCCGAGCGTCAGCGGCTGGCCTCGCTGCGGGCCCTGCGGACGCTCATGATGGGCGGCTCGATCGCGAGCATCGGGCTGGCGACGGTGATGGGCCCGCTGGAGCACATCCTGTGGCACGGCAAGTACGACGCGAGCGTGCCGGCGGTGATGATCTTCGGGGCGTTCTACCCGTGGCGGATCACGTTCGGGTTATGCACATCTGTGCTGATGGCCCAGGGCGCGTTCCGCCGGCTGGCCGTGCTCTCGGCGTTCGACTGCGTAGGGCTGATGGCCGCCGCTGCTGCCGCTGCGACGTTCTCACCGACAGTGAGCGGCATCGCGTGGTGGACAGGCGGCTGGGTGATGTTCAGCCGCGTGGTGGGGACTTGGTACGTGTTCTACAAGATGGGCACGTCGGCGCGGGCGACGAGCGTCGCGCTGTTCCCGGCGTGGCTGGTCGCACTGGCCGCGTTCGCGATCGCGAGGTTCGTGGACGACCGGCTGGGCTTGAACCATGCGATCATGGGGAACACGGCGCTTTCCCACTGGGTGCTGTCGAAAGTGGGCGAAGGAGCGCGAGAACTTTGGATGATGCGGATCGCGGACACTGCCCAGATCCTCGTGGCCGGTTCCGTGTGCGCAGGTTCTTTCCTGACGCTGGCACGCCTGTTCCTCGCGAACGATCTGCGCGACATGCTGGCCGTGGCGCCGGCGAGGTTCGCCAGGCCGCTGTCGCTGGCGATGCGGCTGCGACTTGACGACGGGGCGGGACGGGCATGAGGCGGTTCGCGCGGGGGGTGGCGCGGGTAGTGCTGCTGTGCGGGATCGCGGGGTTGGCGGCGTGGATCGTGGGACGAGTCATAAACGACGCGTGGTGGTGGAGCCAGTTTCTGTACTGGATCCCGTCGCACCTGGCCATCGCCGGGGCGCTCGTGTGCCTGTTTATCGGCTGGCTGGGAGAGGTGTTGACTCCTCCGCAGGAAAGGTCACGGTGGCCCGGGCGCATGCTGATGGCGCTGCTGGCGATCGTGCTGGTGCGGTCGTGTTACGAGTGGCGGGTGGACCGGTACGTGCGACCGGCGGTGGCCGCGCAGGAGCGGGCGATCCGCGTGCTGGCGTGGAACCCGGCGGTTGATTTCATGGACGATTTCGCGGTGCGCGTGGCGCACGTGCAGCCGCAGGTGGTGACCATCGCGAATCGGCCCGCGTACACCCAGTGGGAAGCAATCCGCACGGCGGTGGGGGGGCAGGGTTCGATGATCCGCTACGGGCGGCTCTCGCTGGTGAGCCGGTTTCGGGTGATCCGCTGGGGCGGCACCTCGCTGGGCGTGAAGGGAGCCAAGGAGCGGATGAACACGTGGAAAGGCGGGGGAGAACTCACGGTCGACCGGGGCGAGGCGTTGTTCGTGGAACTGGATACGCGCGAGGACCTGGGTAAGACGACGGTGATGTGGGTGGTCGACATGCCCAGCGACCTCAATATCGGGCGAGCGGACATGTTCGCGCAGGCCGCGGCGGTGGTGACGGGCTTTCGGGGCCCGGCGTACACGCGCAACCGGGCGGAGTTGGATGAGGAAGAGCCGGCGTGCAACGGGTTCCCGAAACCCGATCTGGTCGTGGGCGATTTCAACACGCCCCGGGGGAGCCGATCGATCCGAACGCTGGTGGGCGACATGCGCCATGCGTACGACGACGCGGGGCGGGGGATGGCGTTGAGCTGGCCGCGGCGGCTGCCCACGGTGCCCATCGATCAGGCGTACCTGGGCGAATCTCTGCGGGCCGTGGGGTACGAGGTGCGCGACCTGTGGGCGGGCGACCACAAGGCGCAGGTGATCGATCTGGTGGCTGCGAAACCCGCGGGCGCGAAGTGATCAGCTCGGCTGGCGGCGTTACGAGGCCTTTTTGTGCCGCTTTTCGTGCCGGATGATCTCGCCGGTGGCGACGTATACCACGTCTTCCGCGACGCCCGCCATCAGGTCGCCGACCCGCTCGAGTTCGCGGCCGATGCGGTAGATGAGCATCCCCACGGTGAGGGCCGCGTCGTCGCGGCCGTGCAGCTTCATGAGTTCCTGGGCTTCATCGAAGAGACGTTTTTCGAGTTGGTCGATGACGGCGTCGTCGGCGACGATGCGGCGGGCGGCGGCGGTGTCTTCATCCAGCACGGCGCGGATGAGGCGGTGACACATCTCCGGGACGCGCTCGCCGAGTTCCAACAGGGCGGTGGGCCAGCGCGGGGCGGTGCGGCTTCCCAGGGCTGTTTGAATCTTGGCGACCTGCTTGGCGATGCCCGATGCGTGGTCGGCGACGCGCTCGAGTTCGGCGTTGACCTTGAGGATGAAGATGAGCACGCGGAAGTCGCGGCCGAAGGGGTGGTGCAGGGCCAGCAACTCCTGTGCCCGGCGTTCGATCTGCACCTCTTCCATGTCGACGTTGTCGTCGGTGAGCCGCACGGCGCGGGCGGCCTCGGCGTCCAGGGCCCAGAGAGCCACCAGGGCGGATTCGAGCATCGAGATCGCGAGCGTGGCCTCGCGGATCAAGCGGCGCTTGAGGACGAGAATTTCACGCTCGGTGGAGTCGAGCGGAAGGGATTCATCGCCGGCGGGCTCGGCGGGGGTCGTGTTGGCTGGGTCACTGGGCAAGTTCGGCTCCGGCGTGTTGCGTTGCCGGATTGTAAGGCGTGGGCGCGGCGCGGTGCGTGGAGATCGGGCGGCGGCCGGTTGGTCTTAATGATCGATGATCGTGAAGTGCGTGCCGGGGAAGGCCTGCTCTAGCGAAGGGGTTTCGTTGGGCCCAAGGAGGTACGCGGCGGTGGAGAGTGCGTCCGCCCATTCGCCCCTGGGGGCGACGGTGGTGGCCTGGCGGCGGTAGGGAGCGCCGACTCCGGTGCGAGGATCGATGATGTGTGAGACGTGCCGGCCCTGGGAATCGAATGACTGTTCAGCATCGCCGGAGGTGGACACGGCACAGTTGCGGAGGATCAACGGCACGGGCAGCCCGGGGACTTCGATGCTCCAGCCTTTCTTGTCGGGCGGGGGGTCGCCGACGGCGATGTCACCGGCGAGAGCGACGAGGCAGCGGTCGATGCCCTGCGTACGCAGGAAGCGAACGCCCCGATCGGCGGCGAATCCCTTGGCGATGCCGCCCAGATCGAGCTTCATGCCGGGCTTGGCGAGGCGGGCGGTGCAGGCGTTGGCATCGAGTTCGAGGAGCCGCCAATCCACCAGGGAGTGTGCGATTTGGAGTTCTTCGGGCGTGGGTGGCTGTCCGGAGCGGCGAGCGGCTCGCCAGAGTGCGACGCACGGTCCGATGGTGGGGTCGAAAGCGCCGCCCGTGGCGCGGCTGATCTGGAACGCTTCCGAGAGAATGTCGAAGAGGTCCTGGCTGACCGGTGTGGGTGGTTGGCCCGCGTTTCGGCAGAGTTGCATGAGTTCGGAGGCGGGGCGGTAGTCGCTCATGCAGCCGTCGAGTTCGGCGAGGCGGTGGAACGTGAGGGCGGCGGCGGAGGAAGCGGTCTGGGAATTTTCCGCGAAGAGGACGATTCTGGCTTGAACGCCCATGCAGAGTCTTGTAAACTCGTGACGCTGCAGCGAGCCGCGGCCTGTGCATCCCGGGGCGAGAAGCGTCAGGAATGCGACGAGGACCGCCGCGAGCGGCGAAACGCGGACGTTCCAGGTCCGCGTGCAGTTCGATAGAAGAACGAAAGAAGTGATGCGTATGAACGGGATGCGAGCGATCGGGGCGGGCCGGGGCTGGCGGTGGTCGTGTTTCGCGGTGGCCGGGTCGGTCATCGGTGCGATGGTACCTGCGGCGACGGCCGCCGATGACGGGCGCACGGCGTTCATGCAGGAAGTGCCGTCCGCGGCGTACAAGTTCGAGATGCTGCCGATACCCGGGGATGCCGGGAAGGGGATCAAGCCGTTCTACATGTCCAAGACGGAGATCACGTGGGACGCCTTCGACGTGTACGTCTACGGCTTGGACAAGCCTGCGGACCCCGCGGAAAAGGAGAAAGCGGACAACGCGGAAAAGGCCGACGCGGTGACACGGCCGACCAAGCCGTACCTGCCGCCGGACCGCGGGTTCGGGCACGAGGGGTACGCGGCGATCTGCGTGTCGTTCCACAACGCGCAGGAGTTCTGCGTGTGGCTGAGCAAGAAAAGCGGGCGAAACTACCGGTTGCCGACGGCGGCGGAGTGGGAGTATGCGTGCCGCGCCGGCACAACGACGGCGTACTCCTTCGGCGATTCGCCGGAAAAGCTCGCGGAGTACGCGTGGTTCGACGGTGATTCGGACGGCACGACGCACCCGGTGGGCGCGAAGAAGGCGAACCCGTGGGGCCTGTTCGACATGCATGGCAATGTGGCCGAGTGGTGCGTCGGCGCGGAGGGCAAGGGCGTCACGCGGGGCGGGTCGTTCCGAGACGAAGCCCCGGGTGTGACGAGCGCGGCCTCTAAGGAGCAGTCCTCCGCGTGGAACGCGAGTGATCCGCAGGTGCCCAAGAGCAAATGGTGGCTGGCCGACGGGCCGTTCGTTGGATTCAGGGTGGTGTGCGATGGCCCGGCTCCCAAGGAGCAGGGTGCCAAGCCGCAAGAGAAGAAAGAAACGCCCGGCGCGGCCAAGCCCGCAACGGTTCCCGACAAGAAGACACTGGACACTTCCAAATGAACATGAACCAATCTCGTGAAAGTGGTCGGACCGGCGGCGATGCGCTGACGCGGCGTGAGTTCGTACGCGTCGCGGGCGCGGCGGCGACGTTGCCGGTGATGGCCGGCGGTCTGCTCGTGCCGTCGCACGCGCGGGCGGCGCAGCCGGAGGCGGGCAAGAAACTGCGTATCGGCCTGATCGGTTGCGGCGGGCGAGGCACCGGCGCGGCGACGCAGGCGCTCAAGGCCGACAAGGACACCGTGCTCGTGGCGATGGGCGACGTGTTCGATGATCGCCTCAAGAGCAGCCTCAAGGGGATCACCGAGGAAATGGGGGACAAGGCTGCCGCGCAGGTGCAGGTGGCCGAGGACAAGCGGTTCCTGGGCTTTGATTCGTACCAGAAGGTGATCGACTCGGGCGTGGATGTCGTGCTGCTGACGTCGTACCCCGCCTTCCGGCCGGCCCACCTGCGGGCGGCGGTTGAGGCGGGCAAGCACGTGTTCGCCGAGAAGCCCCTCGCGGTGGATGCGCCCGGCCTGCGGAGCGTGGTGGAATCGGCGCGGAAGGCCAAGGAAAAGAACCTGGGGCTGCTGGTGGGGTTCTGCTGGCGGTACAACGACGGGATGAAGGCGACGTTCGGCGAGATCGCCAACGGCGGCCTGGGCGAGGTGGTGACGGCGCACACGACATACCACACGTCGACGCTGGGCAAGAGGCCGCGGCAGCCGGGATGGAGCGATACCGAGTTCCAGCTCCGCAACTGGTGGCACTTCACGTGGGTGAGCGGCGATCACATCGTGGAGCAGGCGGTGCACAGCATCGACCGGCTCTCGTGGGCGTTGGGCGATCGGCTTCCGCAGAAAGTCATCTGCCTGGGCGGGCGTGCGGCGCGCAACGGGCCGGAGCACGGCAACGTGTTCGACCATTTCGCGGCCGTGTACGAGTACGAGGGCGGCATGCGCGCCTTCCACACCACGCGGCAGATCGACGCGTGCCCCAACGACAATACCGATTACGTCTACGGCCTGAAGGGCTCGGCGACGATCAACGGCTGGGTGCCGACGTACCAAATCAAGGACCGCTCCGGCAAGGAAACCTGGAAGTACACGGGCCCCAACGACCGGGACATGTACCAGAACGAGCACGACGAGTTCTTCAAGAGCATCCGCGCGGGCACGCCGATCAACGACGGCGAGCGCGGCGCCAACAGCACGATGCTGGCGCTCATGGCCCGCATGGCGGCGTACACAGGGCAGACGATCTCGTGGAAGCAGGCCTGGGAGAGCAAGGAATCGCTGGTGCCCGAGCACCTGGAGATGGGCCCGTTGCCCACGCCCGAGGTGGCGGTGCCCGGCAAGACCAAGTTCGCGTGATCGTGAAGGCCCCAACGATTGCGGCGTGACGCACAGCGGTGAAAACTCCGGACGCCTCGCGCGCTGGGCGCGGGCGATGACGCACCCGCTCGCGCTGGGAGGGGCTTCGGCGTTCATCGCCCTCAACGCGCTGCTGATGCCGGTGGCGTTCGTGAAAGGATGGCCGCGGGGCGTGGCGGAGCGGTTTCAGTCGATGCTGGTGAGCGGGTGCGAAGCGCCGCGCGGGTGGCCGGCCGAGGAGCAGGTCTTCGTGGTGCGAGAAGCGGCGGGGACCCGGGTGGTGCACACCGAGTCGGGCACGTTCGAGGATTGGGAACTGCCGCTGGCGAGCCGCAACGCCACGATCTTCTCCGTGGGCTGCGGCGGCGCGCCGGAGGTTGCACGGCTCTGGTCTCCGGTGTGGGTGCGGCACGAGCGGCGGTTCAACGTGTTCAACATGACGGTGGGGCGGGGCGCGACGGCCGAGGAATCCGCGGAGCCCGCGCGTGCGTACATCGCGGAAGTGGCGTCGCGGGGCCTGGATGTGACGCTGCTGGAGCGGTTGGCACGCGACGGCCGGATCAGAGCGGTGAAGGTGGCGTGGCCGGGCGTGCTCAACAACGCGCTCATGCTGGCGGCGGGACTCGTGTACGTTGGCGCGCTGTGCGCTCTGCCGGGGTATGCGCAGCGGCGCAGGCGGGCGATGTGGGCGGCGGGGGTGTGCCCCAGATGCCGCTACGAAGTGGGGAACATGGCGCGATGTCCCGAGTGCGGCGCCGAGCGGGGACACTGAGCGGGGACAGGCGGGTACAGTCATTCATGGCGACATTCCTGGTCAAGACCGAGCCGGGCGAATACTCGTTCGCGCAACTCGTGCAGCAGAAGCGGTGCATGTGGAGCGGGGTCTCGAACAACACCGCGCTGCTGCACCTGCGGACCATGCGCAAGGGTGACGACGTGCTCGTGTATCACACGGGCGACGAACGGGCGGTGGTGGGGCTGGCGCGGGTGGCGGGCGCGCCGTACGAGGACCCGCAGCGCCCAGGGCTCAACGCCAAGGGAGAGCCCAAGTTCGCCGTGGTGGACATGACGGCGGTGAAGGCCGCGAAGACTCCGGTGCCGCTGATGCGGATCAAGGATGACGCGAAGTTCAAGAACTTCGCGCTGGTGACGCAGGGGCGCCTGAGCGTAATGCCGGTGGAAGAGCCGCTCGCGGCGGTGCTGCGCGAGTGGGCGGGGCTGTAGGGCCTACTTCGCGGGGGAACGCGTCCAGACGACGGCGGGTTTCCAGGCGTCGGCCTCACCGGCGTGCTTGGTGAAGAAGTCGCGGACCTGCTGCGTCGAGGCGGTGACGATGAGGCCCCCTTCATCCTGGTGGGCGTGCGGCAGGGCGGCGTCGTCCTTCTTGAGCAGTTCATCGAGCCAGGAGTCGCTGAGTTGCTCGAAGGTGAACGAGTCCGGGCCGGTGAACGCCACGCGCGCGATGATGTAAGTGGAGGTCGTGAGCATGCCGCTCTTGCCCGCGCCTTTCTCGATGGCCCGGCTGTCGGACGTCAGCGTAACGATCGTGTGGCCGGCGATGTCGGTGAACGCGGCGAGGAACTCTCCGGTTGAACTGGGCTTCGCGGCGGCGTCCTTTCCGGGGCTGAAAGTGACCGTGAGCTTGTAGATGCCCTTGAGTTCTGCCGCGGCGAGATCTGGGTCTTCCGCCGCGGTGAAGGCGACTGGCTCTTCCGCTCCAGCGTGGTCGCAGCGCCAGGATCCCACGATCGCGGGCTTGGCGAGGATCGACTCTTTGGCCATGGGCGGATTGAGGAATCGGGGCGTGCAGCCCGCGGCGAGCGCGATGAACGAGACAAGAACGATGCGCAGGATGGTGAGCATGTGCGGTCTCCTTGGAACATGCCGCCCGAAGGCAACAAGTTAGTAAATACTATACTAATGGCGAAGCCGGGTCAAGGGGCGCCACGGGGCCGCAAAGTGCTCGGGGTTGGGGTTGTGTGCCGACGGCCACTGGCTGTGCGGCCCGTCCCTGGCCGCCCATGGGAGGCCAAGAGGGCAGGCCGGGCATCACGGCTTGGGGGGCAACGGCAGCGTTAGCAGTGTCTGCCATGTATACGCGGGGTATTCGATCTCAACCCGATAGCCTCTCAACCGTTGGATGTCCCATCCTCTGGCGTCGCAGACGGTGCGGACGATCTCCTGGTAGGTGGGCAGGTGCAACGAACGCAGCTCCGCCGGTGATTGATGCAGCACGCGGACGGAGGGTGTGAAGTCAACACGGTCCAACTCCCGATCCGGGTCCGGCACGCGCTCCAGGTGCCCGCGTGGGACAATGTCGTACACGGCGGCGTGCGCCTGGGTTTCAACGGGGATCAACTCGTCGTGCACCAATAGGTCCACGATCTGTCGCTGGGCGGGAACATCAGGGATGAACGCCGCGCCGATCAACTGTCGCTGCGGCGTGGCGAATCGGCTTCGCCCCGCGGGGAGATAGTCGGCGAAGACATAGTCCACGGCGGCCTTCAATCCAACATCATCGCCTTCCAGCACGAATCTGGTCTCACGCTCACCAGGTCTGGGGACGAGCACGGGCGTGGGCTGTGAACAGAACTTGGCGAGCGTGACATCCGTGGTGCCCGTGATGGCCCGGCCGTCGATGGTCTGAATCCGCGAGCCTGCCGCGTCGCGAAACGCGGCGGAGGTCTCGATCACCGACGCTCTGCGGATGCGGTGCACCCCGAAGTTCCCCATGATGTTGCACTCGTCCAGCAACTCGGGGGACTGGGCATTGGGATAGACGATGTGCGAGAAGAGAGCCGTGCGCATCGCCGCGCCGCGGAGTGTTCGGGATGCCTGGTAGAGCAGTTCGCGGCTCTCAAGACTCACACGCTCGTGCTCTTCCGGAATCGCGGAAGAGATGAGCGCGTCAAACTCCGCGCGACTGCCGGCGTACTGCAGCACGATCGCCTCGAACGCGTCGAAGGCCGCGGACACTTCCGTCAACACGCTCTCCGCGACGCCGCGTTTGGCCGCGACTCGAACGAGCCGGTCGAGAGACACTCGGGCGGGCACATGGGCGCCGGCGGCGAGGGGGTGCTTGGCGTTTGCGATGCGATACACCTGCCATCCCAGGCGGTGATCCACTCCAAATGCGCGCTCCACATCGGCGGCCTTGCGGATGTCGGCGGGCCCCGAGGCGATCAGAGCGGCGAGCGCGTGCTGCAATCGGTCGAGGACGGCGGTTGCGGCCTGCTCGAAGCTCGGACCTCTCTTGGCGGGCGGGGGTGTCGTGCGGATCATGTCGGTGTCCAAGGCTAGGCGTGTTCGCATTATGGAAGGAAGGTCCACCTCATGATTGTAACCGACAGAGTGAATTCGTGCAAGAAAAAGTTCTAAACTAGTATGAAACTTCTTGACACCTCGTTGCACGGTTGGTATCTTGACGAGGTAGAGAGCGGACGGGCAGCGCAAAGGCTTGAAATCACCTGCTTTGCGGGCGCATTCGGTCACCTCGATTGACATCCGTCTTTTTTACGAACACACACAATGGGAGTATTGCGCATGGCAGTTTCATCGCACGTCAGGACCACTTCGACGTTGGTCGGCCTCGCCGCGCTCACCGCCATGGCTGCGGGGCAGGTTCGGATCAGCCAGGTCGGAAAGGGGTCGGGCTTGGACCCCAACGCATACAACGGCAACTACGTGGAGTTGTTCAACGCGGGTACCGAGGCGGTCTCGCTGGCCGGCAAGTCGTTGCAATGGGCGAGCTCGTCGGCCGGAGCAGGCTGGGCCAAGCTGGATTTGGAAGGCGTGATTCAACCAGGCAAGTACTGGTTGGTTCGGTTGACCTCCACCAACGCGGGGCCGGACCCCACCGCGGGGTTCGGTCTGCACTTTGTCGCAGATCAGAACCGGCTGGGCTTCAACGGCACCTACACGACCGTCACATTCACCAACTCGGCGGGCAAGGTCGTCCTTGCCGACACAACCACGCAGTTCACGACGAACGGCTGCAGCGGCGCCGACGCGACGCACGTACTCGACATGGTCTCCTGGTCCACCACCGCGTCAACCACCGGGTGCAAGGAGGGCTCGGCTCTCGCGCTGATCCCGCTGCCGGGGGCGTTTGCGGGCGGGATCGGTACGACATCGGTGCTGCGTCTGTGCGGCGGTCTGCAGGATACCAACGACAACTTCGCCGACTTCACGAGCACGGGGCGGCCTCCCCGCAACAGCGCGTACACGGGGGCCGTTGACGTGCCCGCGGTCAGCGCCAAGACGCAGGTCACGGGCCAAACCGGCCGGGGTACCACCACCGGTTTCGCGGGCCAGACGGTGCTGTTCACGTCCGGGCAGTCCGCGTGCGGCGGCACCATCCAGTCCGTGTCCATCGATCTCTCGCCGGTGGGCGGATCGGCCGGACAGACTATGTACGACGATGGCACCCAGGGCGACGCCGCGGCGGGTGACGGTGTGTACTCGTACCTCTACACCATCCCGCCCGCGCCGGCGGCGCCTCTGGGCACCTACGCCCTGGTGATTCGCGCCGGCGATTCAATGGGCCGGATCGGAACCGGTCTGGCCTCACTGATTGTCGCGCCGCCGCCTCCGGCGAATGACCAATGCGTGAACGCCGAGGTCATCCCGGCGGGACCAATCCCATTCTTCGCCAGCGCCACCGGCAACCTTGTTTCGGCCACGCCCATCAGTTTGGTCGGCACGACGTGCACCACCAACACCGGCTCCTCAGGAACCAGCCGCGATGTGTGGTACTCCTTCACACCGACGGAGCTCGGCTACTACACCGTTTCGACCTGCAATAGCGTCACGGCCCCGGGGCTCTTCACAGGCACGGCGACGAACCTGACGATCTTCGACACCTGCCCGGCCGAAGGAGCGAATCTGAGCGGGCTGTCGCTGGCGTGCTCCTCCAACAGTTGCGGCTCCTTCATCGGCGGCGGCCCGTCCACGCTCTTCGCCGTGCCGATGAACGCAGGGGTGAGTTACCTCATCCGCGTCGCCCGTGCCGGGAGCGGCGACAGCATCGTCGCGGGTCCATTCCGCCTCGATGTGTTCTCGGAGAACTTCGGGGCGTGCTGTCTGCCCAACGGGCTCTGCTCGACCCTGCTCGAAGTCGATTGCACCGCCGCGGGCGGCACCTTCGTGGGTGCAGGGTCCACGTGCACCACCAGCAGTTCGTCCTGCCCGGCGGCGCCGGTGCCCGACAACAACGAGTGCACGGGGGCTCGGCCGTTGTCGCTCGCCACGCCCGCCGCGGGAACCACCTACGGCGCTTCCGGTGCCGACATTTCACGTTGCGACAACACCAGTTGGGACGTCTGGTACTCCTATTCGCCGGAGCGGTCCGGCGATCTGCACGTGCACGTTGATCGCACGAGCGGGCTCGAGACCCCGGCCATCGCGGTCTACAACACGTGTGCGCCCGGAACGGATACCGATATCGCGTGCGTCAACGTCCCGGTTCAGGGCACGACCAACGACCTTGATTTCGAGGCGACGGCGGGCACGACGTACTTCATCCGGGTCGCCACGCATTTCAGCCAGCGAGCGACCTTCACCGTCACGCTGGACGAAGTGGCCCCCAGGTGCATCGGTGACTTCAACCAGGACGGCGGGATCGACGGAGCGGATGTCGAGAGCTTCTTCATGGCGTGGTCGGGCGGTCAATCCGTAGCCGATCTCAATCAAGACGGCGGGATCGATGGCGGGGATGTCGAGACATTCTTCAGCCATTGGGAAGCCGGCTGCTGAGACGCCGCTCGGACTTGGTGATCAAGGCCGCCGCGAGCCAAAGTCGGCGCTGCACGGCGGCCATCGGCGGCACACTCCCCCCGATGGCCGCCGGCGGCCGACCGTGCGTCGGCGACGAGCGTGTGTCTGAACGGAAATACCGGCCGGATCTGGCGGGATGGTGCGCTCGGCGGCGTGGCCGGTCAGATGACTGCTTGGGACCGCAGGCACGCGCGCCACGCCGCGTTAGCCGCCACGGATTTTTTCCAGGGCGGCTAGTTCGCTGTAATCCGGCACCGGGCATGTGTCGTTGAAGTACTCGAGGATCCAGTTGAGCCCGCCGCGGCTGAAGAGCGCGGTGAAAAGGGTGACAGCGTCGGTGGCGTAGCGGGTGCCCGCGCCGGCGGCGAGCTCGTCGATGGCGCGTTTGGCGGCGTCGGGCCCGATGTCGGTGCGGTAGGGGCGCACACTGGTCATGGCATCGAAACTGTCGATGACGGCGAACATGCGCGGGGCGATGGGGATGTCGACGCCGGAAAGTTGGTCGGGGTAACCCTTGCCGTCCCAGCGTTCGTGGTGGTGGCGGACCAGGGAGAGCACGACGTCGTCGGTTTCGCCCATGCGGACGAGGCGTTCGTGGCCGAGGGCGGCGTGGGTCTTCATCACGGTGAACTCGGCGTCGGTGAGCGGGCCGGGCTTCAGGATGATCTCGTCGGGGACATCGATCTTGCCGACGTCGTGCAGGGCCGCGCCGTAGGTGATGCGCAGGATCATCGCGTGATCCAGTCCCGCGGCCTCGGCCATGGCGCGGGCGTAGAGGATCACCCGCCAGGAGTGCGCCGCGGTGCACAGGTCCTTGGCCTCGAGTACGCCGACGAGAGCTTCGACGATTTCAGGGTCCACGAGAGGAAGGGTAACGCGGTTCAGGTGGGGAGCGGGGCGAGGTCGGGTTCGATAAATCTGGCCCTCGCGGCGGCGGAGTTGACGAGGTCCCGCGAGTAGTGCCGCAGCACGGCCTCCTTTCCGATCGCCGCGGCGTGGCGGCGTGCAAACGTGAGCGAGTCCGCGCTGGGATCTCCGGCCATGGCGTGGCGGACGAGCATGAGCATGACTCTGGTCAGGGTGTCGTGGTAGCCGTGCTGCGGGGTTTCGTTGAGGTTGTGGAACGCGTTAAGTCGAATGATGCGAACGCGGATGAGAATGTGCGCTTCGTCGAGCTGGTGTTGTCGCAGGTAGAGCCAGGCGGCACGGACGTGGGCTTCGTGCGTCCAGTCGGGGCCGGGGAGCCGCGCAGAGTCGAAGCGGTCCAGGAACTCTGAGTCTGTGAGGGGTGTATGCACGCGAGGGGTCTGGGACGAGGGGCGGTGGCGGAGCGTTCGTACGACTGTAGATGCGAGAAACGCGCTTCCCGAGGGCAAAAAAACCACGCCCCGGCGCAACAAGAGTCGCAGCACAGGGCGCGGATGTGGGATAGGTTCGCCGGAAGTGGCTGATTTAGCAGCCGCCGCCCCAGCGGGTGAAGAAGAACTCAACGTCGCCGCCGTCGACGCCGCCGTCCGCGTTCAGGTCGGCGGTGGTGTCGCCGGTTTCCCAGGAGGTAAAGAACGCTTCGACATCGGCGCCGTCCACGCCGCCGTCGCAGTTGAAGTCGGCGAGGCAGACGGTGAGCGTGGCGGGGTCGCTGGCGGTGGCGCCGCAATCATCGGAGGCGACGCAGCGGACGTTGAAGGACCCGGCGCACGTGCCGACGCCCACCAGGATCTCCGGAGAGTTGGAGGGGACGGCGAAGGCCAGCGATCCGCCGCCGCTCTCGCAACTCACATCGACCGGCGTGTCGCCCAGGGGCGACCAGGCGCCCGGCGTGTTCTCGATCTGCCATTCGTAGTTGAGCGTGCCCGCGCCGGTGGCGGAGACCGCGAAGTAGCCGATGCCCGCGGAGCAGGTGGTGAAGGATGCCGGCTGGGCCGAGTAGACCGGGCCGCACTGATCGCTCACAGTGACTGTCACCGGGCTGCTGGAGGCGGTGCCGCTGGGGTTGCTGAAGATCAGCACGTACTCGCCGCCGTCGCTGAGTTGGGCGCTGTCGATCACCAGGTCCACCGGCAGGTTGCTGACCAGCCCGGAGGCTCCGATGACGTCGCCCCCGCCGCCCGAGGCGCCGTGAGCCCCTTCGTTGATGAGCACGCCGTTGTGCTTCCAGTGATAGGTGGTGCCCGCGGGCACCAAGGCGCCGGTGCCCGAGAGGTAGATGGAGTCGCCCGGGAAGATTGTTTGCGCCGCGGGCGTTGCGCTGGCGCCCAGCGGCGCGGCGATGTAGTTGTGGCCGGTGATGAAGACCAGGGCCGAATCGGAGAGCACGGTACCGCACGCGTTGCTGATGCGGACCGCGTAAAAGCCTTCAGTCGCGGCGTTGAGCGAGTCGATCGAGAGCTCGTCGGTGGTGACGCCGTGGAACTGGCTGTCGTTGGTGAGTTCCTGCCCGTCCTTGATCCACTGGTACAACAGAGTCATGTCGTTGCCGTCGGCGTCGACGCGAAGGTCAACGCTGCGGCCGGCCGGCGCGTCGGTGGTGACGGGCTGCACCAAAATGACGGGGCTGGAGAACTCGCACCCTGTGCCGGGGCTGGCGATGGCGGCGGTCATGACATTGCCGAGCTCGGGGCCCAGCGTGTGCGAGTTGTTGAAGGGGCCCACGTTGCCCAGGTCCTGGAAGTACTGGGCCGCGAAGACCGCGCTCTGGTTGTCTTCAACCTCCACGAGATCCGAGACCATGGTGGCGGTCTCACCGGGGCCCAGCAGCAACGGGGCGGTGTCGATCGGGACGCTCTGCGTGACGACCGGATCGCCGGTCATCAGCGCGTCGAGCGGCACGTTGACGCCGGCCATGATGCGGGCGCGGCGTTTGATCCAGATGAACTGGGCCGGGTCGTTGTTGGTGACGGAGAATGCGATGCCGTCACCGCCCGTGCTCGCGGTGGTCATGTCCGCGGTGATGGAAGGGAGCATCGGCTGCGTCGCGGGGGCGCTGCCGCCGCCGGGGACAGGCACGCGGCCGTTGACGGTGGCCGGGGCGCCGCCTCGCATCCAGCGGACTCTGATGGCGTTCGAGGCGCTCAGGCCACGCAACTGCACGCCGAAGTGCTCGATGGCGCCGACGGCGGTCAGGTGCATGGGATTGCGATAGTCGATGATCGTGAACGTGCCGTCGGAGGAGAGCACAACGCGGGGCGAGCCGTAGTTGCCGTTGCGATAGCAACCGGTGACGTCCTCTGGATGAATGCCCTCGATTTCGATTTCGAACTCGTCGCACGGATCATCGCAGTGGTTTCCGCAGTCAAAGTTGCTCAGGCCGCCTGTAATTGAGTAGCCGGTCTGAGCGAGCGCAGCGCACGACAGCGCGCATACGGACGCCAACGCGACGAGGAACGGGGAGCGCGGGTGTTGCATGGGAGTTCTCTCTTTCGTGCCGCGGCGGGGGTGTGGAGCCCGACGCGAGCAGTAGATGTGTGCGCCGAACGCATGCGGCGAGTGAATCGACCGGCAGTCTGTGCGGGACTTCGTGGGTTCGGGAGCGGCCACTTCCGGACCCCAAGGTAATGAGGCGGGGTCTACTCACCCTGATACCGGAGAAAAAAAGAATGTGGCGTTGATCAGACGCGGGCCGCGTCGCGCTCGGCGCCGATCTCGGTGAGCACATCCGCCTGATGGTCGGCGTGGTAGCTGCTGCGGACGAGCGGCCCGCTCTCGACCACTTTGAAGCCGCGCCGCAGACCTTCTTCCTTGAAGTGGGCGAACTGCTCGGGGGTGACCCAGCGGTCGATGGGCAGGTGGTTTCTCGTGGGCTGCAGGTACTGGCCGATCGTCAGGATATCGCACGAATCGGTCTTCATGGACGCGCCCTGGCTTGTCTGGGTATTCGCGGCATCGCAGACAGGTTGCTGACCGTTGGACGCCGCGGTCCTGGCTTGCACCTCGTCGAGCAGCGCCAGCACCTCTTCGTCGCGTTCGCCGATACCCACCATGATGCCGGTCTTGGCGACCAGGCCCTGCTCCTTCACGCGGCGGAGCAGTTCCAGCGACCGGTCGAACTTGGCGCTGGGTCGGACGGCGGGGTACATCCGCCGCACGGTCTCAAGGTTGTGGTTGATGATGTGCGGCCGAGCGTCGATGACCATCTGGAGAGCGCCCCAGTTGCCCTCAAAGTCCGGAATGAGCACCTCGATGCTCATTCCCGGGCAAGCTTCCTTGGCGCGGATGATGGTCTCCGCCCAGATGCCCGCGCCCCCGTCCTGGAGTTCGTCTCGGTTGACACTGGTAATGACGATGTGCTTGAGCCCGGCGCCCTGTTGCATGATCGCGAGACTCTCGGCGACGCGGCGGGGTTCGTCTTTGTCCAGAGTGGGTGGGCGGCCGGTCTTCACATTGCAGAAACCGCAAGCGCGGGTGCAGGTGTCGCCCAGGATCATGATGGTGGCGACGCCGCGGGACCAGCATTCACCCATGTTGGGGCAGCCGGCCTCTTCGCAGACTGTGAAAAGGCGGTTGTCGTTCAGGACCGATTTGAGCTTGGAGTACTCGGCGCCGCCGGGGACCTTGGCTCGCAGCCATGAAGGTTTGCGCTTCACGGCGATCTGGTCCTTCTCTCCGGTATTATTGAGGATCATGCCACTGAGGCTCACGATCGGCGGGTCGACGACGCGGAGCGGATCGCCCCCCAGCGGGCGCGGGTGCCGGGCAAGAACCCGGGCAATGGTCTGGTCGTTCGGGGGCGTCATCGAGGAATGGTAGGGAACGCGTGGCACCAACTTGGATGGCGAGCCCGTCGGTTCGTAGTTGAGGAATTCACCCGCCTATTCGGCGGTTATCCAAACAATCTCGGTGCCACCGACGTAGGTGGGCTTTCGGAGAGAGGGCAGGACACCATAGCCCGGTGAGTCCAATATCCCGGCGGAATCTGGCTTGATCAAGGGGCTGCGGCGCAGCGCGAAAATCTCACTTCCCGTTCATTGCGCCCTACCTTCTCGGTCGATGCAGACCGTCCGGGAACCAAGGATGTTCCCGGCATGTGTAGTTCCACCTTCGCCGGCCATGCCGGGAGTATTCTGTTTGGAAGGTTGCTACCCTTGTCGCACCCGTTCAGGGACGGGGTTTGTGTTATCGGTCTAAACTGCGCCCGACCCGGGTTCGGGTGTTTTCTCGGGCGAGAGGGTTACTTATGTCAGTGAGTTGTGCCATGCAGAAAGAGCCGATTGCGGATGGACGGTTCTCAGAGCATCAGCCCGCCGGCCTTGACGCCCGGCCTCGAGGCGACCATCGGCGGTTGGCGTTGCGCGCCGCGGCAGGAACGCTGGCGGGTTTGACGCTGCTGATGGGGGGGTGCCGCGATTCGTTCATGAACCCCAGCATCGTCGGCAACTGGGAAAACACACCGACGATCGTGCCGGTGCTGGACCGCATCGCCGCGATCGAGGAGGACGACACCGGAGTTGGTTCCGCCACCGAGCCGATGGCCGAGGACCTTTTGCCTCAGCCGTCCTCGTACATCATCACGGCGGGCGACGCTCTGACCATCACGCTGTACGACATGATCGTGACCGATCGCCCCGAGAACTACGAGGTGGTGGTCGATGCCCGCGGCATGGTGGACCTGCCGCAGTTGGGCCGCGTGCAGGTGGGCAACAAGTCGCTGGAGCAGGCCCGTAACGACATTCAACAGGCGATGCGAGCGTTTGTGAACTCGCCGCTGGCGCAGATCAATGTGGTGAACGGACGGGGCAACACGTATTACATCGTGGGCAACGTCGAGCGGAGCGGGCAGTACGTGGTGCCGGGCTCCAACTTCCGCTTGCTTGAGGCCATCACCGCCGGCGGACGGTTCGACGAGAGCGTCTCCGAAATATACGTCATCCGACAGGTCGCCCTCACCGATTCCGCGACAGACCGGCCGTTGCCCGAGGGCGGCACGCCGGCGCCGATGAATCCCAACGGAAACACTCCCGCGCCGCTCCCGGCGCAGCAGACGCCGCCCAAGTCCGGCCAGGACATTCTGGATGTCATCAACGACATCACAGGGCCGGGCGCGAAAGACACCGCACCGCCGAAGCAACCGTCGCCGGGCGTCATGCCCGCCGGGGGCGGGGGCGTGCGATACGCCGTCCGGGCCGGGCCCGACAACATGGCGCCACCGCCGGTGGACTTGGTGGACGTGCCCGCCGCGAAGACGCCCACGCAGCCGGGCGGTGCGAACTCCTGGGTGTTCCTGAACGGCAAATGGGTCCAGCTCAACGCCGCGAAGGCGGCAGCGGACAGCGCGGCGGCGGGCGGGCCGATGAAGGCCAAGGACCTGATGGCGCAGCGCGTGATCAAGGTGCCGGTCAAGCAACTTCTGGCCGGCAATCAGGCGTACAACATCATCGTGCGCTCCGGCGATGTGATCCGGATCCCCCAGCCGCCGACCGGCTTTGTGTACATGGCCGGCCAGATCGGCCGTCCGGGTCCGATCCAGCTTCCCTCGACGGGCGGGATGACGCTGCTGCGGGCGATCGACGCCGCGGGCGGCCCCGGCGACATCGCGATCCCGACGAAGGTCGATCTGACCCGCATGCTCGGCACGGACCGCGAAGCGACGATCCGCCTGGACATCCGCGCGATCTCGCAGCGCCAGCAGCCGGACGTGTACTTGAAGCCCAACGACCGGGTGAACATCGGCACCAACTTCTGGGCGTACCCGCTGGCGGTGATCCGCAACGGGTTCCGCGTGAACTACGGCTGGGGCCTGGTGATCGACAGGAACTTCGGCAACGACATCTTCGGGCCGCCGCCCGAGGCGGTCCGCCAGAACTAAGGCGGGCGAGCCCCGCCGGTGTTCATCAGGAATGGTGGAATCGCCGTACGCCCGAACCCGGGGGCGTGGGGCGCGTACTTGAAAGAAGGGATGCCGGGGATCCCGCAAGAGTTATGAGCACCGCCGCGACAGAGCAGAACACCACCGCGAAGGCGCCCCTCCAAAGGACGGCGTCGGGGGCGCGTGCCGCGCGGGCCGGGGTGTCGGCCGAAGCGTGGGCGGGGATGGCGCTGCTGGGCGTGGCGTTCATCGCGCTGTTTTTCAGGTGGATCTGGAAGCAGCACGAGCACAGTTCGGAAAAGATGGAGGACTGGGGGCACGCGTACGTGATCCCGCTGATCAGCGCGGCGCTCATCTGGAAGTCGCGTGACGCGATCCTGCGCGAGCAGCCGCGGACATTCTGGCCCGCTCTGGCGCCCATGATGCTGGGCGTGATGTGCTATTTCTTCTTCGTGGTGGGCGTGCCCAACCACATGCTCCAGGGCGCGGCGATGGTCCTCACGCTGGGAGCGATGACGCTGCTGCTGGTGGGCACGGGAATCTTCAGGCACCTGTTCCTGCCGATCGCGTACCTGCTGTTCAGCATCACGCTGGCCGAGCAGATCATGATCAAGATCACGTTTCAACTGCAGCTGATGGCCTCCAAGGGCGCGTGGCTGGTGTTGAGCGTGATCGGGTCGATCTTCGGGTTCGTCGTGGAGCTATCCGGCAACACGCTGACCGTGGCGGGCAACAAGATGAACGTGGCGGAGGCGTGCTCCGGCATGCGGATGGTCGTGGCGTTCTTCGCCCTCGCCGGCGCGGTGGCCCTGCTGAGCTGCAGGCACTGGTGGCAGCGTATCGCGCTGATGCTGCTGGCCGGGCCGGTGGCGATCCTGATGAACGTGGTGCGGGTCGCGGCCCTGGGGCTGCTCGGCCTGATCAACATGAACTTCGCGGCGGGCGATGCGCACATGCTCATCGGCACGCTGCTGCTCTTCCCGAGCCTGGGATTGTTCATGGCGGTGGTGTGGGCGCTCAACCGGATCGTGGACGAACAGGATGATCCCAAGGCCAAGGCCGGGGGTGCCGCATGAGCCTCGGCGTGCTGCGGCGTCCGGCGTTTCTCGTTGCCCTGTGCGTGCTGGGATCGGCCGCGCTGGGCATGAGCGCGGGGATCAAGTACTTCAAGCTGTACCTGCGCAAGGAGAAGATCTACGCCGAGGGCGGGCGGCAGGCCTCGGCGATCCCGTCCGAGAGCCCTTCGTGGATCCGCCTTGGAGCCGATTACCGCATGGCCCCGGAGATCGAGGAAGTGCTCGGCACGACCAACTACGTGTCGCGCGTGTACGAACAGAAGGTACCCGCCAAGGGCCAGCAGCCGGTGCGTTTGGACTTCCACGCGGCGTATTACACCGGGATGATCGACACCGTCCCGCACGTGCCCGACCGCTGCATGGTCGGGGCCGGTCTGCAACTGGAGTCCGTCATCGGCGACATCGCCCTTCCCGTGGATACCTCGCGTTGGCTCGAGGACGACACCCCGGGTGTGCACGGCCGCGGCAAGGTGTACAGGGCCAAGACTCAGTACAACAACCCCGACGCGACCAACCCGAATCCCAGGTACACGGATCTGGAAGGGACCTATGTCCGACTGCCGCGAGACGCGGACAAGGTGAAGCTGCGGGTGATGAAGTTCTCAGGCGAAGGGGCGCACCCGATCTACGCGGGGTACTTCTTCATCGCCAACGGCGGGTTGGTATCGCGGGCGGAGGAGGTTCGCCTGTTGGCGTTCAACCTGCGAGACACGTATTCCTACTACATGAAGGTCGAGTTCAAGAGCCAGAACGTCGAATCGCCGGAAGAACTGGCGAAATACGCGGCGGCGTTCCTGGACGAGTATTTCCCCGAGATCATGCGGTGCACACCCGATTGGGTGAAAGTGGAGTCGGGCGAATATCCACCCGATAACCCCCTCAAGGCACCTGGTGCATCATCGGCGGTTGACAAGAAGATCAAATGACGACGCGCGGGTCGGGGCTCGGCCCTGTTCCCGCACGATCGAACGAGGAGTTTGCGAATGGCCGGTCGTGTGAATAAGCAGTTTGTCGTGTCGCTGTCCGTGGGCCTGTTCCTGGCCTTCGGCGTGGTGGCCGGCTCGGCGTATTACCTCCTGAAGAACTCCGCGAAGGACCTCGCGAAGGCCGGCGACCGCGCGGTGGCGGCGAGCGATTTCCCCAAGGCGATCGAGTATTACTCCAAGGCGGTGAACAAGGAGCAGACGAACACGATCAACCTGGAGAAGTGGCGGGACACGCTCAAGAAAGTGTCGGCCGACACTCCGGTGCAGTACAAGAACTACTTTGACCAGTACAAGATGGCCACGCGCCAGCTGGCCCGCGTCCGCAAGGATGACCTCAAGACGCAGGCCGAGTACCTGGAAATCATCCGCGATACCGAGAGCGTCGATTCGTACGTGTCGGAGTCCGACATGGTCGTGTCCCTGCACGCCGCGGACGAAAAGGGCGGCAAGTGGGACGCCATCCGGCGCTTCCGCGGCCACGCGAAGCAGCAGGCGTTCGCGATGACCCCCGACGCCAAGATCGAAACGGCCAAGGAGGCTGAGGCCGACCTGCTGGCGGCGATCGCCGCGGACCCGACCGATTCCGAGTCAATCGCGACGCTCCAGGCGCTGTACTCCATCATGGCGGACCGCGCGGCGGCCAAGAGCGCGATGGATGAAGCCAAGGCGCTGCGGGCCAAGGCCGAAGCCCTCGTCACGGAGTACGCCACCAAGAACCCCCAGGACCCGCTGATGCAGCTCATGGCGCTCATGCGGGATCTGAACAAGTGGCAAGTGGATTTCCAGGAGAAGCTCGCGACGTCCAAGATGACGCGTGACGAGCAGAAGGAAGAAGTCAAGAAGCTCGAGCAGATCGCCAAGCCGCGACTGGACCAGGTGCTCCAGCTCGCCAAGGCCGCGGACGCCTCGCGGCTCACGACGCTGCTCATCATGCAGTTCAGGCGCATCGAGGAACTGGTGGACCCGGCCTCCCGCGGCGCTCGGGTGGAGGAGATCTGCCGCATCGCCCTTGAGAAGCGCCCCGACGACGCGGAGCTGATGGGCGCGAGGGCGGAGATCATGTCCACTCGCGGCGATTACTCGGCGGCGATCGACCAGCTCCAGAAGATCGCGGACCTTCCTCGCCCGACGACGTCTCTCAAGGGCTTGAGGCTGTTCCCGATCAAGAACAACGCGTTGTATTTCCAGGCGCTGTACGCGGGCAAGGCCTTTCAGTTGGTGAAGGAGTCGGACAAGGCCGGGCAGGCCAAGGCGATCGCGCTGGCGAAGGAGTTCCGTTCGCGTCTGGCGGGCGTGTACCAGTCCGACGCGCCCGAGATGCTGCTGGTGGACGGCCACCTCGCCTTCGCCGAGAATGATCTGGCGAAGGCCAACCGGTTGCTTGACCAGTACATCAAGGCCACGAGCAAGCGGCCCAACCCCGACGCATTGTTCCTGTCGGCGATGATCGCGGACAAGATCAATCAGCTGGGCCTCGCGCGAGACCGCCTGGAGGAGCTGCTGAAGATCGCCCCGAACAAGCTCGAGGCGTCGTTCGTGCTCGCGGACGTTCAGACCCGCCTGCAGAACTACGACAAGGCGCTGGAGTTGTACGACCGGCTTCTGCAGATCATGCCCGAAAACCCCGAGCTCAAGGCGCGCAAGGAGCGCATCGAGGGCGTCGTGAAGAAGGACGCCGCGGTGGACCCGATCCAGCGAGTGCTCGTGGAAGCCGACCGCATGCTCAACCCGCCCCCGGGACAGCAGGCCCGTCCCGAGGAGCTGATCCCGTTCCTCGAGCGTGAGGTGGTCAAGAACAACCTGGATTGGCGGTTGGTCGTGTCGCTGAGCAACGCCTACTTGAGGGCCGGGGACAAGGCCAAGGCCTTGGACCTGGTGAAGAAGGCGATCGAGAAGTACCCCGAATCCAAGGAACTCAAGGACTACCAGTTGGCGGCGAGCAGCGACGACCCGCTCTCGGCCCGCATCGCCCAGATCAACGCGAGTCAAGTCGCGGACCTGGACAAGATCCTCGCCCGGTACGCGACGTACCGCGGCGCGGGCAAGCTGAAGGAGGCGGGCGACGAACTCGAGCTCGCCGTGAAGGCGGCGCCAGACGACAAGCGAGTCATCGAGTTCCGGTTCCTGGACGCCATCGACGACAAGAAGTTTGACGTGGCCCAGACGCTCGCGGATCAGGCCGCCAAGCAGAACGCCGACGAGGCCGACGGACTCACATTCCGGGCCCGATTGCACGCCGCCGAGGGCCGCTACCCCGAGGCCGTGGCGGCGATGGAGGCGGCGGTGGCCAAGGGCGGCGCGTTGCCCGAAACCTGGCGGCTCAAGGGCCGCATGGAGCGGTTCGCGGGCAAGCCCGCGGACGCGGCCGAATCGTTCCGCAGGGCCGTGCAGTTGCGGCCCGGCGAGATCGGCGCCATCAACGACCTGCTGACCTCGCTGGTGTCGCTGGGACGTAAAGACGAGGCGCTGACGTTCGCCCGCGAGAGCGAGAAGTACGGCCGCGATGATGTGAACTTCATCAACATCTGGCTGGGCCTCGAGGCCGCGGTGGGCGTCAAGACCACCGCGATCGAGCGGCGCGAAACGATGTCGAAGAACTCGCCGAACGACCGCGAGAACCTCCTCATCTTGGCGAACCTGTACATCGAGGAACGCAACTGGGCCAAGGCCCGGCCGTTGATCGATCGAGCCGCGAAGCTCCAGGAAGGTCTGGACGTCGTGGGCCTGGACGCGGCGTGGAACTGGGAGCAGGGCGAGCGCGAGAAGGCCCGCTCGATCATCGAGGCGTACATCGCCAAGATCAACAAGGACAAGCCCACGGTCGGCCCGCTGCTGCAGTACGCAGGGTTCCTCGTGCAGCGTAAGGACTTTGACGGGGCCGGCGCGGTGCTCGACAAGGCCCGCGCGCTGCAGGACCCCAAGATCGCCGAGGCGGACAAGTCGATCGTTGACCTTCAGATGCGGCTGGGGAACAACGAGGCGGCGGTGGACGTCTGCCGGCGAATCATCTCCGCCGGCGCCGACCCCGACAACGTGTACCGCCAGCGGATGGCCGAGTGCCTGATCAAGGTCGGCAACTTCGCCGAAGCGCAGAAGGAACTGGAGGCGATGAACGCCGGCAAGGACTCCGACGTCACGAACCTCCTGCTGCTGGCCGACTGCAAGGCCGGGCTCAAGGACGCCCGCGGCCAACGAGAACTGCTGGACCTGGCGGTGGCCAAGTTCCCGGGCGACGCGACCGTGTTCATCAAGCGCGGGCAGGCGATGCTCGCGGACCCCAAGTTCGCTCGCGACGCCATCGCCGATTTCACCAAGGCGATCCAGCTGCGGCCCGACCTCTGGCAGCCGTACCGGCTGCGTGCCGCGGCGTACGTCTCCGCCGACCAGGTGGAGGACGGTGTGCGTGATCTGCGGCAGGCTCTGAAGCTGGCCCCCGGCAACGACGATCTGCTCTACGGCCTGGTGGCTGACTTCGTGCGGCTGGGCCGCACGGCCGACGCGCTGGACGTGGCGAACCAGGCGATCGCGCAGCGGCCCCGGGACGTGAACGCGATGATCACCATCGGCCAGATCTTCGCCAGTTCGGACGATCACCAGGACGCATGCCGGTTCTACAAACAGGCGTTCGACATCGACCCCAACGATCGGATCGCGCAGCGATACCTCGATTCGCTGCTGATCGGGCAGGGCGCGGACACCGCCGAGGCGACGCGCGTGCTGACCAAGATGGGCCCGGATCGCATCAAGACGAACCCCGGATTCCTGATGGCGGTGGCCAAGCTGAGCATGAGGCAAGGCAAGCAGGTCGAGGCGGCGGCCGCGGCGCGTGACGCGCTGAAGCTGCTGCGGACCGACGAGCCGACGATCATGCTGGCGTGGTTCAACGACCTGCGCCGCCTGATCACGAAGAAGGAGACGCTGCTGGCGTACCTGGACGAGACGGGCCGGATGGCCGCCGCGTCGCAGGCGCAGGAGTGGATCGAGTACTTCCGCGTGGTGGCGAACCTTGACGACGTGAACACCCGCAAGGCGGCGGTGCAGCCGGCCCGCGACCTGTTGGCCAAGGCCAAGGACGCCTCGATCCGGCAGTTGCTGTTCCGGGCGGTGAGTTCGGCGCTGATCGCGTCCGAGGAGTACGCCGAAGCGGCTCGCGTGATGCGCGAAGGCCTGGGCGTGTTCCCCGAGGACGTGGAAATGAACAACAACATGGCGTTCGTGCTGGCCGACAAGCTCGACAACGCCGCGGACGCAGTGGAACTGGCCGAGAAGGCCGTGAAACTGGCGCCCGCGGTGGCCGACGTGCAGGAGACCGCCGGCACGGTGATGATGGCGAACAAGAGGTACGCCGACGCGCTCAACTACTACAAGCGAGCCCTGCTGCTGGCGAGCAACCCGGAGCAGACCGTGCGGTTCGCGACGCGGGTCGTCCAGGCGCACTTGAAACTCGAAGACAAGGCCTCGGCCCGAGATGCGTGCAAGGAAATCCGCAAGGCGATCGACCAGGACCCCACCAAGATCAGTGATGCGGCCAAGGCCGGCTATGAGGCTGTCCGCAAGGAAGCCGAGCGTTAAGCGGCGGCCGTGAATCAGGAATCGAAACCCACACGATCCGGCGTGCCCTGCACGCCCGACGAGAACCCGGAACGCAAGTCATGACCACAGTCCCCACAACTCCCCCGGCCGTGATGGGCCCGCCCCGGCAAGCGATGACGGTCGGCCCCCCGGTCTCGGGCGCGTCGATCGACCCCGTGAAGCTGCTCAACCGCCACAAATGGCTGCTGGTGGCCGGCGCCGCTTCCGGCGCGCTGTTCGGCGCGGGCGCGAACTTCGCTCTGGAGTCGATGTACCCCAGGTGGCGGCCGATCGCGGTGTTCAACTGCAACCCGCCCATGGAGACCATCGGCCAGACGGCGATGGTGAACCCGGAAGAAATGAACCGGTTCATCCAGACGCAGATCAAGATCATGACCTCCGACACCGTGCTGCAGAAGGTGGTGGAGGATCCCCAGCTCCCCAAGCTGGCCCCCGCGTGGTGCAAGTACTACTCGCGCAAGGACCCGGGAACGGGCGCTGAGGTGTACAACTCCGCCCGGGCGCTGCGGGCGCTGCGCGACGACGTTTCGGTCCGCAACTACCCCAACACGACGCTGCTTGAGTTGTCGTACAGCGACCGCAACCGAGAAGACGCAACGGCGATCGTGGGGCTGGTGCGTGAGAAGTACCTCGCCAAGATCGCCGCCGACGGCGATTCGCAGAAGGACGACCGCACCAGGTCGTTGCGGGACGCGCTGGCCCGCGTGGAACGCGAAGTGGCCGACCTCCAGACCCGCCGCAAGAGCTTGATCGATAAGAACAGCCTCGAGTCGATCGAGCAATCCCAGGGCGCGGCCCAGCAGCAGGTGCAGCGGCTGCAGGAGGAAATCATCAAGACCCGACAGGATCTGACCGCCACGCTCTCGCAGAAGAACGGCATGGCGGCGGACATCTCCAACCCCGAGGGATTCAACTTCAACGACGAGATCAAGGCCGAGGCCGAGCGCGATCCCACCGTGCTGGACATGCGGACCACCCTGTCGCGGATGGAGAGCGAACTGCAGGCGATGCTCACCACCCGGACGCGGGATCACCGCGAATACCAGGCGATGAAGGCCCGCATCGACGGGGCCCGCCAGAACCTGGACGACACGCTCGTCAAGGTGCAGCGCAAGCTCTTCGACGCGCGGTTAGACACCCTGCGCAAGAACGTCGACAGCCTGCAGGCGCAGGAAAACGACCTGAACCGCAAGCTCGACGAAGCCCGCACGCGACTGGTCACGATCACCAGCATCGCCAGCGAAATCAAGGACATCGATCTGCAGGTGGACAATCTTCTCAAGACCCGCGCCGACAACAACGGCCGCCTGCAGGAGATCATCACGGTCTCGAACCTCCAGACTTCCAACCGCGTGGTGGAATACCAGCGTGAGAAGGTGCCGCAGGAACTCTCCTTCCCGCAGCTCAAGTTCATGATCCCGCTGGGGATCATCATGGGCCTGGGTCTGGTGGGCGGCGTGGTGGTGCTCCGCGAAATCGCCGATCAGCGCATCAAGGGCCCTTCGGACATCAACCTCATCCCCAAGGGCCGCCTGCTGGGCTGGGTGCCCGACGCGGCGGAAGATCCCGAGGGCAAGGGCGCCGCCGAGACGGCCTTCCGCGACCGGCCCAAGGGCGTGGTCGCCGAGTCGTACCGCCAGTTGCGTTCGGCCGTGCTCAAGCGCATCGAACACGCCGGCCACAAGACGATCATGATCGCCTCGGGCATGCCCGGCGCGGGCGCTACCTCGGTGATCGCGAATCTGGCCCTCGCGCTCGCCGCGGCGGACAAGCGCGTGCTCGTGGTGGACGCGAACCTGCGGCGTCCCTCGCTGCACCGGGTCTTCGGCCTCCAGGAATCTCCCGGCATCGCCGACGTGCTCATGGGACAGAAGGTGATCCAGGACGTCATCCAGAAGACCAGCGCCCCCAACGTGGATCTGATCTCGGCGGGCAGCAAGGAACTGCGCGTCGTCGAGCGTCTGGCGGCGCAGGCCAAGGGCGATCTGAACGACTACGCCAAGGCCCACTACGACGTGGTGCTCTACGACGCGGCCCCCGCCGTCGTCGCGGGCGACGCCGTGGCGATCTCCCAGCGCGTGGACGCCACGATCCTGGTTGTCCGTGCGATGAGCGACAAGCGCGGCATGGTCGCCCGCATCAGCAACGAGTTCGCCAGCGCCAAGAGCGACTTCCTGGGCGTTGTCGTCAACGGTGTCCGCGCCTCCAGCGGCGGCTACATGAAGGGCAACATCCGCACGGCGTCGGAGTACGCCAAGGCGTAAGTTGCGTCCCAGATGGCCCACGCGTCAGCGGCCAACCCCCAGCCGTCCAGGCGTCGCCGCTGCCTCGTCAGCGGGGGCGCCGGGTTCATCGGTGCGCACCTCGTGCGCCATCTGCTCGCTCGCGGAGACCACGTCACGGTGGTCGACAACCTCTCCACCGGACGGCGGATCAACCTCCCCGAGTTCCACGAGCAACTGCGGTTCATCGAGGCCGACCTCTCCCACGCGCTGGGCGCGTTCGGCAAGGGCGAGACGTTCGATGAGCTGTACCACCTCGCCGCCGCGGTGGGGGTGTCGCTCATCATCGCCGACCCGATCTCCTCGATCGAGACGAACGTGAGCCAGACGTCCGCGTTACTGCGGTTCGCGGCGGAGCGCGGGCCCGGGGGCGCGCCGGCGCCCACGCTGATCGCGTCCAGCTCGGAGGTGTACGGCAAGTCCACGGCGATCCCGTTCCGCGAGGACGATGATGTCGTGTACGGCCCTACGACCAAATCTCGCTGGTCTTACGCGATGAGCAAGGCGTTGGACGAGCACCTCGCCCTGGCGTACGGCCAGCAGCGCGGGCTGCCGATCGTGGTGGCAAGGTTTTTCAACACGGTGGGCCCCGGCCAGGTGGGCGAGCACGGGATGGTGCTGCCCCGGTTCGTGGAGCGGGCCCTGGCGCACGCCCCCATCGAGGTGTACGGCGACGGCTCGCAGTCGCGGTGCTTCTGCGACGTGCGCGACGTGGCCGCGATCCTGCCGACGCTCATGGCCAGCCCGGCGGCGAGGGGGCGGGTGTTCAACGTGGGATCAGACCGTGTGCTTACGATCGCCGAACTGGCCCACGCCGTGATCCGCATCACCGCGAGCAAATCCCGAGTGGCGATGATCCGATACAGTGATGCCTACGCCGCGGGATTCGAGGACCTGCTGCGTCGCAAGCCCGATCTGACGCGGGTGCGTGAAACGGTGGGGTTCGAGCCTTCGATCACGCTGGAGCAGACGATCGCGGACGTGGCATCGTGGATATCGGGGGGCAAGGGCTCGCCCATCGACTGGCGTGCCGTGTCGCACCCGGAGACGAAGCGTTGATTCTGACTCTCCTCCAATCCCTCTTCCCGCTGGAACCTTCAGCGCACACGGTGGCGGAATCCCCGGCCAAGGCCGAGCCGGCCTCGCGGCTCTCGATCTTCGAGGGGTACATCGGGGTGCTCGTCATCGCCTTCCTCGTGTCGCTCATCTGCACGCCGATCATGCGACGGATGGCCGTGGCCAACGGCGTGATCGATCGTCCCAGCGAGTCCCGCAAGGTCCACCGAATGCCCATCGCCTACCTGGGCGGCGTGGCGGTGTACCTGGGCATCCTGGCGGGCATCTTCTATTCGTACGTGGCGGTCAAGACTGACAACCTGCTCATCCAGTGGCACCCCACGAAGTTCCTGAGCATGGAGGGCATCCACGCCCCGGTCCCGCTCTCGATCCTTCTTGGGCTCACCGTCATCATGCTCGTGGGCGTGATCGACGACGTTTCCGGGATCAGCCCGCGCGTGAAGATCGGCGGGCAGTTGATCGCCGCTGCGGCGCTGGCGGTGGACAACGTCGGCGTGCAGTTGGCCGCGGGCCTGATGCTGCCCGTGGCGCGAACGATCGGAATCCCGATCGCCATGCACCAGGGGTACGAGACGGTGCTGCTGAACATCCCGCTGCCGCTGGGCATCCCGGGGATCGACCATATTCCGATCGACTTTGTGTACTGGGTCGGCACCGGCATCATCGCGTTCTCGGTGCTGGGCCTGTGCAACGCGAGCAACCTGATCGACGGGCTCGACGGCCTGCTCAGCGGCACCACGGCGATCACCGCGGCGGGGCTGTTGGTGGTCTCGCTCGGCTTGGCGCTCGTCGACGACGGCATGCGCGACGCCCAACGCATCGTCCTCTGCCTGGCGCTGCTGGGGGCGTGCCTGGGATTCCTGCCGCACAACTTCAACCCCGCGACGATCTTCCTGGGCGACGCCGGGAGCCTGATGCTGGGGTTCTGCACCTGCGCCATCATCCTGACGCTCGGCGACACGGGCAAGACGTGGATCGTCCTGGCCGGGCTCATCATGTACGCCCTGCCGATCATGGACACCGCCCTGGCGATCGTCCGTCGCAAGATGGAGGGCAAGGCGATTTCCGCGGCCGACGACCAGCACCTGCACCACATGATCAAGCGGGCCACGGGCGGGGTCAAGAGCGCGGTCTTCTCGCTCTACGCCATCGCCGCGATGTTCGCGACGCTCGGGGCCAGCATCACCCTGCTGCGTGCAAGATTCGTCTACGTGCTGACGCTGATGCTCGCGGCGTTCATCGGCGTCATCGCGATCAAGGTGGCACGCAAGAAGAGCATCGAGGCGGCCGCCGCGGCGTTCGATGCAGCCCGGGCGGCCCGCGAAGCAGCCCAGCAGCCCGCGATGGAACCGGCGGGCTCCAAGACCTGATCCGCAGTTACTTCGCGCCTTCCGGAGGACTCGCTTCGTTCGCCGCCCGCTCCACTTCCGCACGCCATTGATTGTCGAGCTCTTCGAACGACAGGCCCAGGGTCTTCTTGGTCGCGTCGTCGAGCGTGTCGCCCTGGGACATCGCGGTGAGCCACTTCACGCGCCCCTCGCGGCCGAAGCGGTCAGAGACGTAATCGAGCATGGACTGGCCCTGCTTGTAGACGTGGCCACGCCACTTGCCCTCGACGGTCTCGAAATCGGCCAGATCGTTCCACGCGGCGAGTTTCTTGGCCTTGGCCCACGCCTTGACAATGCCGTCGGGCTTGCTGCCCCATTTCTCAGCGGAGAGGTCCGCGACACCCTCGAGCACCCACCACGGCATGTGGTTGGACTTGGGGCCGAGTTCAAACGTGGCGACATGCCCGTACTCGTGCGCCAAAAGCGGCCGCAGCTGCTGCACGCCTGACTTCGTATTGGCCAGGATCTTGACCGCTTCGCCCGGTTCGTTCCATCCCGAGAGGCCGTCGCTGTAGCTCAGACAGATGCTGGCCTGCAGGTGCTTCATCGAACCGTAGAGCTTGATCTTCTGCGTGCGCTTCGGGAGCGCCGCCTCCTGCAGCATGAACCCCTCTTCCACGTGGGCGCGGATGGCGTTGAACGCCTCGATCACGCGCCCGGCGAGTTCGTCCAGCCCGGGATCGCACAGGACCAAGACCCCCGGGGCCTCGTGCTTGTCCCATGTTTCACCCGCGAACTTCCAGACCCCGTCCTCCTGCAGGAACCGGGCATCGAACGTGAGGCTGCGTTCCTTCTTGCCCGGCATGGTCCACTGCATGGTGAACGGCCCCTCGGCCAGGCCGTCTCCGATCTTCAGTTCGCCGACGGTGAATGCGCACTCCGCCGCGGGCTTCTTCTTGAGGTCGTTGGCGAAGTACTTCTGCTCGTTGCGGAACTCCCGGTCGGCGGAAGAGACGTGGGCGAGGTAGCCATCGGTGTCGCCGGCGGTGCACGCCGCGGCCATCTCCCGCAGGATGCTCTCGATCTGGAACTTCGCGTCCGGGTCCGCCGCGCAGTGCGCCGGGGCCAGCGCCCAGGCCGGGCTGGGAACAAGGGTGAGCGACGCGAGGGAGATGAGGAGGCGGGGAAGAATCATGGGAGTGAGGCCAGTTGGGCGGAGGATAAAACAAAAAGCCGGTGCCGGTACCGACTATGGCCGAGCGGTCATTGTTGCGAGGGTGCTCCGCAGGAGCCGGGCGAAGACCTCGGTGCGGTACTCGGCGGTAGAGCGGATGTCGGAGATGGGGGCAAGGTCCTTGGACGCGGCGGCGCGGAGGTCGGGTTCGGCGGGCGGGTTGGGGTGCGACGCGTTCAAGATGGCTTCGAGCGACGGGCAGCGTCGGACGGTGGCCGCCATGCTGTTGGCTACGACCCGCCAACCATCCGCCGAGTGTGCGACGGCGAAACCGACCTTGGTGATCGCCTGAGCGCGGCGGGGGCCCACCTTCTCAAACGCCGTGAACGAATAGGTGCGCCGCGGCACCAGGATGGCGGTGATGAGTTCATCCACGCCCATGACCGTGGCGCGATAGCCGGTGTAGAACCGATCGAGCGGGACCGTTCTCTCGCCGTTGCTTCCGACCAGTCGCACCCGCGCGTCCAGGGCCATGAGCGCCGGAACTCCGTCCGCTGCCGGAGAGCCGTTGGCGATGTTGCCCGCCCACGTGCCCCGCGATTGGATCTGGATCGCCCCCACGTACCTCGCGGCGGCGATGAGCAGCGGGAACTCGGCGTTCACGCGGGAATCCTGCATCGTGTCCCAGTACGTCGTCAGGGCGCCCAGCGTCAAGTGCTCGGCGGACCAAGCGATCCCCCGCAGCTCGTGCAGCCCGGAGAGGTCGACGTAAGACAGATCATGATTCGCCGTGCGGACGGGCCAATGGGCCCACAGATCGGTCGCGCCCGCGACGGGCGTGAAGCCCAAAGCCTTGTGCGAGATTGCTTCTGCGAGCGTGGTGGGGCAGGCGACTTTCACGCGGCCCCCTGTTCGCTAGCGACGAGGCGTTCAACGCCATGCACGATGCCGTCATACCCGGTGCACCGGCACAGATTGCCGGCCATGAGCTCGCGGATGGAGAACCGCGAGAGCAGGTGCGAGTTGTCGCGGATCCACGCCGCGGCCATCACGACCCCGGGCGTGCACGCTCCGCATTGAGTAGCCCCGCATTCGTGCAGGGGCGCGAGGAGCGCCGGGCTCAGGTGCTCGACGGTGCGAACGTCGCGGCCGCGGACCTGGAACGTCGGCACCAGGCACGAGTTGACCGGCAGGCCGTCGAGGTGGACGGTGCAAGCGCCGCACTCGCCCTCGCCGCAGCCTTCTTTGGCGCCCGTGAGGCCCAGCGTGTAGCGGAGCGTGTCGAGCAGTCGCTCGTGGGGGAGCACGTCAATCTCCACGGCTTTGCCGTTCAGCGTGAAGGCGATGTGCATGGTGTCATGGCTCATGGCGCGTCTCCGCTCGGGATCAGGCGCATGAGCCGTTCCGGGGTGAGCGGGAGTTCGCAGGGGTCGGCTCCGGTGGCGTCGGCCACGGCGTTGAGGATCGCCGGGCCCGGGCCGTCCATCGGCAGTTCGCCAACGCCCTTGGCCCCGCCGCCGCCGTGGGCGTATGGAGACTGGATAAACTTCACGTTGATCTCCGGCACGTCAAACGAGGTGGGGATGATGTAGTTGGTAAGCTGGTTGTTCTTCATCGCGCCTCGCTCCCACACGCATTCTTCCATGAGAGCCCAGCCGATGGCCTGCACCACTCCCCCCGTCACCTGCCCGGCGGCGAGCGTGTCGTTGAGCACCCGGCCGATGTCCTGCACAGCGACAAAGTCCGTGACCCGCGTGGAGAACGTTCGCAGATCCACCTCGACCTCCGCGACATACGCACCCCAGGAGAACGTCGCGTACGCGTCGCCCTGATACGTCTTGTCGTACCACTGCACGTACTCAGGCTTCTTGTATTGGGCGCGGCCCACGAGTTCGCGGCCGGGATTCTCGCGGCCCCACGCATCGAGCGCCGCGAGGAACGCCCCGCCCCTCGGCGCAGACGACAAGCCCCGTGCCGCGCCGAGTTGCCCCGCCATGTCGTCGCACGCCCGCTCGATGAGATGGCCGACGACCATGGCCGTGCGGCTGGCGACGGTGGGTCCGCTGTTGGGCACCAGGTGCGTGTCGGGGTTCGCGACCACGACGCGGTCGGCGGGAATGTCCAGCGCTTCCGCGGCGATGGTGGTAAAGACCGTGAGCGTGCCCTGGCCCATCTCGGTGCTGGCGCTGCGGACTTCCACCCGGCCGTCTGAGCGGGCGGCCACGGCGAGTTTGCTGGCCAGATAGTCCTCGCCGCTGCCGGTGAACCCAGCGCCGTGATGAAATGTCGCCACGCCCATGCCGCGGCGAAGATACGGGTGGGCTCTGTTGAACTCGGCGTGCCGTTGGCGGCGAGCGTCGTACCGCGCGGCATCGAGGGCGGCGTCAAGCAGTTCGCACCGGTCCACGCCGTCTCGGATCACCTGGCCGGTGGAGGTGGTCTGGCCCTTCTTGAGCAGGTTGCGGCGGCGCAGCTCAACAGGGCTCATGCCCAGGTGTGCGGCGATGCGGTCCATGTGCCGTTCGTTGGCGAAGTGGGTCTGCGGCGCTCCGAAGCCGCGGAACGCGCCGTGGGGGATGCAGTTGGTGAGCACCGCCCGCCCGCGGACGTGAACGTTGGCGCACGAGTACGGCCCCGCCGCGTGGATGAGACCGCGTGAGAGGACCACCGGCGAGAGCGTGACGTACGCGCCCCCGTCCATGATGATGTCGATGTCCTGGGCGAGCAGCAGGCCGTCCTTCGTGACGCCGGTGCGGTGGCGGACGATCGAGGGGTGCCGCTTGGTGGTGGCGGCCATGTCCTCGTCCCGGTCGTAGATGATCTTGACCTGCTTGCCGCTCTTGTGCGCAAGCAGCGCGGCGTGCACGGCGATGATCGACGGGTAATCCTCCTTGCCTCCGAACCCGCCGCCCGTGGGCGTCTGGATGACGCGGACGCCGTCGGCCTCGCGTGCGAAGGCGTGCTTGAGGGCGTTGAGGACGTAGTAGGGGCATTGCAGGCTGCCCCGGACGCAGATCACGCCCGCCTCGTCGGTCCAGGCGATCATCGCGTTGGGCTCGATGTAGACGTGCTCCTGCGCGCCCGTGGCGTACTCCCCCTCGACCACCACCGGCGCCGCCGTGAGCGCCGCCGCGGCGTCGCCCTTGCGGATCTCCAGCGCCTTGAACACGTTTTCGGTTCCGTGCTGGAGTTGCTCCGGGGCGAGCGGGGCACGGGGGTCAAAAACCGGGGGGAGTTCGTCGACGATCACCTTGACCTTGCCCACCGCGCGGCGCAGGGCCTGGCGATCCGGGTGTGCCAGGAGCACGACGGCCTCGTGGATGTGGCGCGTGTGCGTCGCGGCGAGGATCGGCTGATCCTTCTCGATGAGGTACACCTCGTTGCACCCCGGGATGTCGCGGTGCGTGACGATCGTGAACTGCGACCAGTCAACGGACGGGTCGAAGCGGATGTCGACGATGCGTCCGCGCGGGCTTTGGCTGCGGACGGTCATGCCCCAGAGGAAGTCGCACAGGGGCATGTCGTCGGCGTAGCGCTCGGCGCCGGTGAGTTTGGAAAGGCCTTCGAGGCGGAGCATCGGTGAGTGTACAGCGGCCGCGGCCAAGACTCGGGCGTTCGCGGATGAAATGCGGGAATCACCGGGTCCGGCGCCGAACGACGTTCACGGCACCCACGCGGCAACGGAGATTATCAGAGCCACACCCGACGCGATGGCGGTCTTGGCCATGGTCGCGACCAGCCGTCCGACGGCCGCCCCGGCCCCGGCCTTGGCGGACTGGCCCCAGGTGCGCTCGGCGATGGCACGCTCAACCAGCAGGGCGCCCACGCCCGCTCCGATAGCGGCGCCCGCGATGGAACCAATCGGGAAGATGAAGGGAGCGCCCGCCACGGCGCCGATCAGCGAGCCCGCGATCGCGCCCAACGCGCCCTTCTTGCTCGCGCCGCCCTTGGAGGCGCCGGCGGCGGAGGCGACGAGTTCGACGGCCTCTCCCAGAAGCGCCAGCGCCAATGCCGCGCCCAGCGTCCACCACGAGAACATCTGCGGTTGCCACAGTTTGGCCAGAAGCGCCAGCGCGAGTGCGATCCAAGCGCCGGGAAGGGTGATGGCGGCAAGGGCGATCCCCGCGATGCACGCGATCGTGAGGACCGACGCGGCGGTAATCTCCTGCCAGTTCATGACTGTGTCATTGGGCGGGAACGGGCTGCGGTTGCGTCGAATCCTGCGCCGACTCGGGGAACGCCGTCTTTTCCATGTCGAGCACCCACTGCTCGAGGGGCTCATAACGCAGCAGGTCGAACTCCAGCGTCTTGCCGCCAAGGGTGGGGTGATCGGGCTTGACGTGCAGCGCGATGTAGAACTTGTGCCACTTTCGCTTGTCGAACTCCGCGATCTGCGACGGGATGAGCGTGGCCCCCCCGGGGAGCGTCAAGGTCTGAGTGGCTTCATTCCAGCGGAACTTCTTGCCGGCCGAGGCGGCGAGTGTGACCGCCACCCATCCGGAGATGGACCAGCAGATCGCCAGAATCGCCCATTGCGAGGGGATGTCGAACGCGGAGAGCGGTTTCGGCGGATCAACCTTGCCCTGATCTCGCGTCCACTTCTTGGTCAGTGTGTCGAGACGTTCGGCCGCGGTGGTCACCTTGGCGCCCCGAAAGTCGTCGCGCGGGATGGACGTGGCGTTGGCGTTGAGGTGCGAGATGAGCTGCAGACTCTCGAGCCACCGCACCCGCAGGCCATCAGCCTCGTCGAGTTTGCCGGTCTCGTTGAGCTGCTTCTTGAGCTGCGTCAGACGTTGAGCCGGGTCGGGGATCGAGGGGTCGCTGTTCGACTTGTTCTTGGCGAGCAGGTCCAGCAACTGGTACTCGAGGTACTCGCTGGCGTTGGCGCCGCGCTTGGGATACGCCCACAGAGCGTCGTACAGCGCCCACAGCCCGAACAGGTCGAGCACCAGGATGATCGCGGCCATCTTGATCACCCACTTGCGATTGAGCGAAGTGACGGTGGCGCTGGACCGAACCGGCTCGGCGGGGGCGGTGTCTGTCTCGGCGGGGGTTGGGGTGGATTCGCTCATGGGAAGTTCGTCAGTGAAGAGTTCGGTTCAGGTCAGGTCGTTTTCAACGCGCTCCATGCGATTGAATGCGGCTTTCCACCACTGTTCGGCCAACTGGGGGCCGTGTTGAGTTGTCATCAAGCGGGAGAATCCGCCGGTCACAATCGGTCGGATCGGTATTCGTGGATAGGGCTTTTCCGGTCCGTCGCCTATTGCTCTGGTCAGCCACGCGGAATGCTGTTGGCGTGCCAGTTCGCCCGCTTCGATGAAGTCATCCTTGGACCGGAACCTGAAGAACCGCATGGGCTCAAGGGTAGGAGGAGGCGCGGCGGGGCGCGGTTGCAACCCCGCCCGGGGGAACCCGAGCGTGGGGGGTCAGACCTGCTCGCAAAGGCGCCGGTACCGGCCGAGCGCCATGAGCGGGAAGTAATGGCGATACAGGTGGTACTTGAGATAGAAGACCTTGGGGAACCCGGTGCCCGTGAACGGGGCTTCATCCCACGCGCCGTCCGCGGCCTGATGGTCGATGAGCCACCGGACGCCGCGCTGCACCGCGGGGTCGGTGGGGCCATTGGCCGCGAGCAGCCCCATCACGCCCCAGGCGGTCTGCGACGCCGTGCTCTCGCCCTTGCCCTTGAGGCTGGGGTTTTCGTACGTGGCGCACGATTCGCCCCAACTGCCGTCGGGCTTCTGAACGCTCTTGAGCCACGCGGCGGCGCGGCGGATGTAGGGCTTGGACATGTCCTCGTTCACCGCGGCCAGGCCGGCCAGCACCTGCCAAGTCCCGTAGACGTAGTTGACGCCCCAGCGGCCGAACCACGACCCGTCGTCGTACTGCCGGGTCTGGATGAACTTGATCGCGCGCTGCACCAGCGGCTCCGAAGCGCGGAAGCCGCGGTGCCCCAGACATTCCAGCGTGCGACCGGTGATGTCCGGGCAACTGGGGTCCTGCATCGCGTTGTGGTCGGCGAAGGGAATCTGCTCAAGGATCGGACGGTCGGTGGTGCGATCGAACGCCGCCCAGCCGCCGTCGGAGTTCTGCATCGCCAGCAGCCAGTTCACCGCGCGCCGGCAGGCGGGGTCCGCCCCGGGCCCGCCCAGCCGCGTGAGCGACATCGCGACCATCGCGGTGTCGTCGACGTCGGGGTAGTGGGGGTTGACGAACTCGAAGAACCAGCCGCCGGGGTGAGTGGGGCTGCAGTTCTTCTGCCAGTCGCTCGCGACCGTGCATTCCTTGTCGAGCAGCCAGCGAGTGGCGATCTTGGCGCCCCGGCTCTCCTCGGTGAGACCGGTCTCGGCCAGCGCGTGCATCGCGATGCCGGTGTCCCAGACGGGGGAAAGGCACGGCTGCAGCCGGATGGTGTCGCCCTCGCGGATGTAAAAGTCCCGCAGTTCCTGGTGGGCCTTGACAACCCGGGGATGATCCGCCGGCCACTTCCACACCAGCCGCATCACGATCAGCATGTACACCATCGGGGGGAAAATGGCGCCCAGGCCCTCGCTGTTGTCCATGCGGTGCAGCAGCCATTCCTGGGCCTTGGCCCAGGCTCGCTCGCGCAGCGGCTCGATGGGCGATTTGTCGTAGCGCTTGAGGAAACGGTCAACGCTCAGGAAGAACTGCTTCCACGAACGCGGGATGAGCGGGGCGCCGTCCGAGATCGTGCGGTCGCGGGTGCCGGGGAGGAAGAGCTCGGCGATGTCCATCGCGTCCGGCAGTTTCCGCACCGGGCGGTTGGTCACCACGTACGACAGCGGAAGGATCATCGTCCGCGTCCACGCCGAGACGTTGTACAGGTTGAAGTAGAACCACTTGGGGAGGAAGACGATCTCCGGGGGGATGCTGGGGCACTGGTCGTAACTGACCTGGCCCAGGGCCGCGAGATAGAACTTGGAGAAGGAGTTGACCGCCGCCGCTCCGCCGAGTTCCAGGCAGACGCGTCTGGCGGCCTGCATGTGCGGGGCGTTGGGATCATCTCCCATGAGCTTGAGGGCGAAATAGGCCTTGACCGTGCCGGAGATGTCCGGGGGCCCGCCCGGAAAGAGGCTCCAGCCGCCGTCAGCGTTCTGGAGCCGGCGCAGGTAGTTGGTAATGGCGGGAAGGTCCGGGTGCGACTCCTCTCCCAGGATCCACATGAGCAGCAGGTACTCGGATTCCAGGATGCTATCGCCCTGCAGTTCTCCGCACCAGAAGCCCTCCGGGGCCTGTTTCGCCAGCAGAGCCTCGGCGGCGCGAGAGATGGCCAGGTCGAGCGGTTCGGCGTGCGGTTCGGCGCGGCGCGCGGACTTGGCGTGCGGCTCGGGGAGTGTGGTCGCGTTCGTCGATGGCATCTCTGCGGGGTTCCTTGTGGCGGTACGGATGTGCGGTTCCGCGGCGGCGGTTGACGACCTGTCGTTCCGGGGCGCGAGCCTCGGGGAACTGTGTAGCTGCCCGCGGTCGGGCGCCGGGCCTGCGGGACACAAGGATAAGCGCGCTCCGCGACTCGCTACAATCAAGGCCACGGACGGGGCCGTTGAGTTTGGACTTTGTTGTGCGGTGCACGTTGGCGCCGCCATCCCTTTTCGTAGCAGGACGCGACCCGCCTACCGACGAGGAGACACCCGCAGCCCGGGTGGTCTTTCAAGATTCATGCACGAAGACTTCATCGGATATCTGGCCGAGCACGAGGGCCGCGAGTACGACCTTCACGCGACGCACGTGAACACCGCGTTCGTCAAGATGCTCAAAGCGATCGGGTTCGACAAGCGGTACGTCCGCGGCGAAGGGTGTTATCTCTGGGATGAGGACGGGAACAAATACCTGGACCTGCTGACCGGCTGGGGAGTCTTCGCGCTGGGGCGCAACCACCCCAAGGTCAAGGCAATGCTCAAGCAGTACCTGGACCAGGAGATGCCCAACCTGGTGCGCATGAACTGCTCCCTGCTCTCCGGGCTGGTGGCTGAGAAACTCACGAGCGTGACCGGCGCCGGGTTGTCGCGGGTGTTCTTCACCAACAGCGGCACCGAGGCGGTCGAAGGGGCGCTCAAGTTCGCCCGTGCCGCCACCAACCGCAGCGGCGTTGTCTACTGCGATCACTCCTTCCACGGGCTCACGCTCGGATCGCTCTCCGTGAACGGCGCGCAGTTCTTCCGGGAGCGGTTCGGTGATCTCATGCCCGGCACGCGCGCGGTGCCGTTCAACGATCTTGCCGCGCTGGAGAAGGAACTCTCCACCAGGAACGTCGCGGCGTTCATTCTGGAGCCGGTGCAGGGCAAGAGCTGCGAAGTGGTGGCCGACGGGTACCTCGAGGAAGCCCAGCGGCTTTGCCGCAAGCACGGCACGCTGCTCATCGCGGATGAAATCCAGTGCGGGCTCGGTCGCACGGGCAAGTGGTTCTGCTTCCAGCACTGGCCCAACATCGAGCCCGACATCGTGTGCGTCTCCAAGGCGCTCTCGGGCGGGTTCGTGCCGGTGGGGGCCGTGGTGACCCGCCCCAAGATCATGGACGCGGTCTTCAACTCCCTCGAACGGTGCGTCGTGCACAGCAGCACGTTCGGCCAGAACGACATGGCGATGGTCGCCGCGCTGGCCACGCTGCACGCCATCGAGAGCGAAGGGCTGGTGGAGAACGCCGCGATCATGGGCGAGTACATGCAGCAGCGGCTGCGCGAGATCGGCGCCTCGTGCCCGTTCGTGAAGGAAGTTCGCGGCAAGGGCCTGATGTTCGGCATCGATTTCCACAGGCCCGCCGAATCCCTCAAGCTCAAGATGGCCTGGGACATGCTGCACAAGCTCAACTTCGGCGTCTTCGGGCAGATGATCGTCATCCCGCTCATGCAGAAGCACAAGATCCTGACGCAGGTGGCCGGCTATCACACCGAGGTGATCAAGTTCCTCCCGCCGCTGGTGATGTCAAAGGCCGACGCGGATTGGTTCCTGAACGCAATGCAGGACGTGCTCGCCGACACGCTCCGCGTGCCCGGGTCGGCGTGGGAGACCGTGATGGGCCTGGCCAAGCGGACGGTGATGGCATAATGGCAAGCCGGCGCGGCGGTCTTCGCCGAGTCCTGTTGCGAGCGGTGCTGTCGGTGGTCGCGAACCCCTGGGGCACGCTGCTCGTGGCCGTGGTGGCGTTGGCCGGGAGCATCGTTGCCGCCAGGCTCGGGCTGGAGGTGTCGACCGACCAGAACAAACAGTTCTCGGATCGAAACCCCGTCTTCCGCCAATACCTTGATTTCATCGCCAAATTCCCCGAGAACGAAGCGGCGTACGTGCTCGTGGAGGCCCGCGGCAACGAGAAGCCCCCGGTGCACAGATGGGTGCAGGCGGCCGAGGCGATCGCCGAAAGACTCCGCGGGCTCGACCAGCACGTGCGGCTGATGGAACACCGCGTGTCCCCCCGGGAGATGGGCGTGCAAGGGCTGGCGTTTGATTCACGCCAGCGCGTGGAGTCCGCGCTCGCGGACGTCAAGAGGTTCATCCCGCTGGCGAAGATGTGGGGTGAAGGCCAGAACGCGGCGACGGCGCTGCTGGGCCAGAGCCCCGCCGAGCGATTCCTTGCGGCGCTCATGCTGGCGCCGGCGGACGCGGAGACCGCCCGGTTCGTCGCGCTGCTGGCCCGCTCTTGGAATCTCGCGCTCTCGCGGCCGCAAGCGCCACTCACCGTCGGGAGCACGCTGCCGGACCTGGCCGAGTTGGACGCGTCCGACCCTTCCAGGCTGGGCTATTTCTACGTGCCCGACAAGCGGGATGCCTCGCGTTCCGTGCTGCTCGTGCGGGTGTACCCGCACCGGGACTTTGCCTCGATGACCGCCCTGTCCGAGTCGGTCGCGGCGGTGCGTGCGCAAGTCGCCGCGGTGATGCGCGAGTTCCCCGAGTTCACCGCGGGCGTCACCGGGCGGCCCGCGATGGAGGCCGATGAACTGCACACCACCGACGCCGATGCCCGCATCGCCGAGACGCTCGCGATGATCGCGATCTTCGTCGGGCTGATCGCGCTGTTGCGTTCGATCTGGCTCGCGCTCGTGGCCATGATCGGGCTGGGCTTCGGGATCGGCTGGACGTTCGGCTGGGCGACGGCCACGGTGGGGGAGTTGAACCTGCTCTCGATGGTGTTCCTGCTCGCCCTCATCGGAATCGGGATCGACTACCTGATCCAGGTCGTCTCGCGGTACAAGCACGAGGCGGCCAAGCACACGGATTCCAAGCGGCTCTGGGTAGCGGTCTTCCGGCACATCGCGGCTCCCATCAATACCACATGCGCCGGAGCCGCGGGGGCGTTCGCGGTGTCTGTGCTCACGGATTTCCGCGGAGCGTCTGAACTGGGGATCATCGCGGGTGGTGGGCTGTTCCTCTGCCTGCTGGCGGGCTACACCGTGATGCCGGCGATCTTGACGCTCTCCGGAAGGTGGCGGGCGCGTCGCGGCGCCGCGTCCACCCAACTGGTTGCTCCGCGGTCCAGCGCAGTTCACGCTAAATCGGGTGGCGCGGTGTCGGGCGGATCGAAGTGGATACCGCCCTGGTGGCTCGGACCCGCCGCGTGGTGCACCCTGCTGCTCATCGGCCTGCCCTTCGCGCTGCGATCGCGCTTTGACCCCGGCCTGATCAACCTCCAGGCGGCGAACCTGGAATCGGTGCAACTGGTGGATCGGCTGGAGACCTGGTCCGCCGCGGTGCTTTCAAAAGATCTGGACATGCTGCGTCGATGCCGCGATGCCCTGAGCGGTTCGGCCTTGGTGGACCGGACCGAGAGCATTCTGGACGCCCTCGACAACCAGCGGTTGTTGCAGGAGCGCAGCAAGTTGCTCCCGACGGTCCAATGGGCTCAGCCCCCGGAACTGACCGAGCAGGCGGTCACCTCCATCGCGAAGCGTGCCGCGGCGTTGGCGCAGCGGTACCTCGCAGCGGCGGAGCAGGCGACCGGGCCGGATCGCGAGGCCCTTCACGCCGCGGCGGCCGAGTTGCAAGCCCACCCCCTCGCCGCCACGGACGCCCCCCGCTTCGGCGCGTGGCAGGCAGGGTTCGTCGGCGTGCTCCGCGACTCACTGGCGCAGTTCGCTCCACCGCCGGTCGACGCGTCGGCGATCCCCGCGGAACTGCGGACCCATCTAGTCAGCGCCGACGGCACCTACGCGCTGTACGTCTACCCCAAGGCGGACCTGTGGGTGCAGTCCAACCTCGCGGCGTTCATGAACGAGGTGGACGCAATGCTCGCGGCGGTACCCGGGGCCCCGCGGGCCACCGGCATCGCGTCGAACATTTACCATGTCACCGGCGCCGTGCGTGACGCCTTCTTCGCTTCAACTGGCCTGGCGCTGGGGCTCATCTTCCTGCTGGTGATCCTGGACTTCCGGCGGTTGCGGCCGACCGTCCTGGCGTTCAGCGTCATCGCCCTGGGGCTGCCGATGCTGGTGGCGGTGATGGGGCTGTTGGGAGTGTCTTGGAACTTTGCCAACTTCTTCGGCTTGCCCATCCTCATCGGCGCCGGCCATGAGTACGGCGTCTTCCTGGTGCACAGACATCTGGAGGCCGTGGCGCACCCGCGGCGAGTCTGGCGGGCGTGGGATGTGAGCGATCGGGCCCTGTGCCTGTGCGCCTTCGCCACCTGCTCAGCCTTCGGCTTCTTCTGGGCCGTCTCGCACCACCAGGGGCTCAAGAGCCTGGGCCTCGTGATGGCGTTGGGCGTCGGGTGCATCTACCTCGCGGCGGTGGTGGTGCTGCGGCCGATTCTGCGGCGGATGCGCCACGGTTGAACACCGGATAAGCGTGGAACCTCAGCGAGATCGCGCCGCACGCCAGCCGATGCGCAGCTTGGCCAGGAGCGAGAGCGACACCCGTTCTCGCAGCACACGGGCCGGATTGGCCCGGATCTGGTCGAGGATGCCGTGGTAGATGTCGGTCATGGCCCGCAGGGTCGGCCGGGCGTCGGGCTCGATGTGCGATTCGAGCGGTGCGGACTGCTCGTAGAACGACTCGGCGCGCCGGGATTGTGCGTGCAGGAACTCGATCAGCGCCGGGGACTGGTTCGCGCCGGTCAGGTCGGCGGCGGTGAGCCCCGCGGCACGGATTTCATTCTCCGGCAGGTAGACGCGCCCCCGGCCCGCGTCCTCGCGGAGGTCGCGGAGGATGTTCGTGAGCTGGAACGCCAAGCCCCGCTTGATCGCCAACGCTTCAACGTCCTGCCCGCCTGTGAATCCAAAGACATAGACGCTGGCCAGACCGACCGTGCCCGCGACTAGGTAGCAGTAGTGTTCCAGAGCAGGGAAGTCGGCGAACGGGGCCGTGGAGAGGTCCCGGGCCTGACCGTCGATGGCGTCTTCAAAGATGCGGTGGGGCACCTCGTGGCGGCGGACCATGTCCAGAAAGGCCGGCCAGAAGGGGCGGTCGTCTGGGCAGACGCCGGTGGCCAGAGCCGCCTGGGTCGCGGCCCGCATGCGATGCAGATCGGCCTCCCGGTGCTCCTTGGGCCTTCCGGCCTCCTCGTCGACGATGTCGTCGATCACCCGCATGAAGCTGTACAGGGCGTACATCGAAGAGCGTTTGGGCTCTGGCAGCAGCCGCAGGCCGTAATAGAAGTTCTTGGCCGCCTCCCGCGTGGTGCGCTCACAGTATGAGCGCGACGCAGCCATCGCTTCTCCGTCCGCTTCCACTCTCGTTGCGATCGCACCGGCTTGGCTCATTCAGACCCTTTGACGCTCCAACTCCGCCCGGCAGGGGCGGCCTTCGCGGGCGGATGGTAGTGGGTCACGGAGCGGCAGGATGAAACCGCGTGTTTGGGTCGGGTGTGGGTATCAGCAACGGTTGCAGCGCGCGGCATCTTGGCGATTCGTATTGATCCGCATACACTATCGCCTCAAGTCGGTGGCCATAGCTCAGCTGGTAGAGCACGAGGTTGTGATCCTCGGGGTCGCGGGTTCAAATCCCGTTGGTCACCCTTTTCCCCTGCAATAACCAAAGAGGTTACCTGGCGTGCCGGCATGCACCGGCGAGTGCCGACACGCGCTGCAGCACCGCGTCGGACATGATGTCCGCGTCCAGGGCCTTGGTCGTTTCCCCCGCCAGTCGACTCAGATACTCAAAACCGAGCGAGGGAGCCACACCGCGGATCCGCACGGCGATGTTCCGGCAGGCCGTGGGGTCCTTCTTCGCCGCGGCCTCGGTGAGCTGCTTGGAAAAGTCTCGCAGCGTCTCCACAAACGCCGGGACCAAGTGGTAGTTGGGATGGTCCTTGGGCAACGTTGAAGCCATCGCGCTGGGGGCGACACCCGCGGTCATGAACTCCGCCAGGGCCCGCAGCAGCACCTGCTGCTGCAGAGGCTTGGAAATGAGCGAGTCGATCGTCCGCTTGGCGAGCGCCTCGCGCGCCTCCGCCGTGACATCGCCGGTGGCCAGGATGATCGGGGTCTCGATCCCCTCGGCACGCAGCCTCGCGGCAAGGTCGACGCCCGATCTGTCGTTCAGATGCAGATCGGACAGGATCAGGTCGCACCCTTCCGCCGCCATGCGGATCCCGTCGTCGAAGTTCTCCGCGATCTTGAGCTTGAGCTGCGTCTGCGTCAGCAGGTGCTTGACGATCCGCTGCTCCAGCACCGAATCCTCCACGTACAGCAGCGTGCCCTTGAGCTGCTCGGGCTTCACCGCTTCCAGCGAGAAGCAGTTGTCCAGCGCGTGCATCTGCACGAACTCGCGGACCTTGATGGGTTTGTCGAACTTCACGCCCAGCTCGTGGATCATGCCGGAGATGTGGCACCCGCGCTTGATCTGGCCGCGGACTTCGATCTCGCCCATGGTGGGGTGCGGCAGGAAGACAATGACCTTGGTGCCCGAATGCAGGTACGCCGAGTGCAGGATGCTCGCCCCGCCCGCCGAGAGGTTCCGGCACGCGACCTTGATCTCCAGCTTGGGCCCGCCCTGCGGAAGAATGTGCATCCGCATCGTGGCGCGCCGGAACGGACGGCGGATGAACTCCCGCCGCAGGTTGCAGTCGTCCGACTGCGTTCGGTCGAGCTCTTCCAGGAGCATCTCCAGGTCGCGCTGCTGGATCCCCAGCGTGTTCACGCGGCCGTGGGTCGAGTTGTCGGTCTTGGACGTTGTTCCGATCGCCATGTTTGCTCCGTGCCTGAAACGGGCGTGTGGGGCGGCGGCAGCGATCGCGCCCTGTACAACGCCACGGAGCACCATCGGCGAGCGCGGCGACAACGTTGACACCCGGGTGTCAACCATGCGATGTCAGAGTGTTATCGCGCCCGCGCGAACGGATTAGATGTCCAGATTCTTGACCTCGAGCGCGTGCTCTTCGATGAAGCGGCGGCGGGGTTCGACTTCCTCGCCCATCAGGACCGAGAACAACTGGTCGGCGTCGCCGCCCATGTCCATGCCCACCTTCAGCAGCGTCCGGCGGGTCGGGTCCATCGTGGTTTCCCAAAGCTGCTCGGGATCCATCTCGCCCAGCCCCTTGAATCGCTTCACGTCCAGTCCGCGCCGGCCCAGTTCACGCAGCCCGTCGAGGATCGCCGGGATATTGGCGCACTCGACGACGTTGGATGTGGACCGCGGAGCGGTGGGGGTGCCCTCGTCGCTGCCCTCTTCTTCGGTGCGTGGCTGGAGCTCCAACTTGGCCTGCCGGGCCGTGAGCCACGCGAACCGAGCGGGCATCGACTCACCCGTGATCGCCTCACGCTGCGCATCCGCGTAGGTCGTCGCGGTCACGGGCACGCCCAGCGAGCCCAGTTCCACGAACAAGCGGTCCAGCTCGCGGTTCTCGTGCAGCTCGCGCACCACGGCTTTGCCGTCGGCCCGGTCCGCCGCGGTGCCGTTGGCCTCGCCGGCGGGCTTGGGCTCTTCGTTGTGCGCGTGATCAGCCAGATACAGGCCACGCCGGGCGATGATGTCCAGCGCGTTGGCCTCGGACCACGCATACTCGTCGCCCGCGCGCCACGACACGCGGTGCGTCGGCAGGCGATGGCCCGCCGCTGGGTCGCGCTCGGCGGCCCGCAGCAGGTCGGCAAAGGTCACGCCGCGGCGTTCGGCGATCTCCGCGAGCTCGGCGAGGCGCCGCAGCAAATGGATCACGCGCTTGAGCGCCTGGCCCTCGATGCGGCGGATCTCCTTTGCCTCGTACCCGCGTTCGTCGCCCCCGCCCTCGGGAATCTCGCGGACGACCAGCGCCGCGCCGTCCAGGCCGATGTCCATGAGCGCGTCGTCAAGCTCGCGGGTGTTCAGCACGTACGTGCCCTTCTTGGAGCGCGAGCCCGACTTGGTGATCTGGAACAGCGGGGGCTGGGCGATGTACACGTGCCCGCGCCGGATCAGTTCCGACATCTGCCGGAACAGGAACGTGAGCAGAAGCGAGCGGATGTGGCTGCCGTCCACGTCNNGCGTCGGTCATGATGATGATCTTGCCGTACCGCAGCTTGCTGATGTCCAGCTCGTTGCCGATGCCCACCCGCAGCGCGGAGATCAGCGTGCGGATTTCCTCGAACGCCAGCATCTTGTCGATGCGGGCCTTCTCGACGTTCAGGATCTTGCCCTTGAGCGGCAGGATCGCCTGCGTCTCGACGTTGCGGCCCTGCGTGGCCGATCCGCCTGCGGAGTCACCCTCGACGATGAACAGCTCGCTGCGGCCCACGTCGCGCGTCTTGCAGTCGCGCAGCTTGGCGGGCAGCCCGCCCCCCTCCAGCCCGCTCTTGCGGCGGGTGAGTTCGCGGGCCTTGCGGGCGGCCTCGCGAGCCTGAGCCGCGACGATGCCCTTGAGGCACAGCCGCTTGGCCTCCGCGGGGTGCTCCTCGAGCCAGCGTTCCAGGCCGTCGCTCACCGCGGCCGACACGAACCCCTCGATCTCGGGGTTGAGCAGTTTTTCCTTGGGCTGGTTGTTGAACGTGGGGTTGGGCAGCTTCACCGAGACGATCGCGATGAGGCCCTCGCGCAGGTCCTCGCCCGAGGGCACCGGGTCCTTCTCTTTGATGATCCCGGCCTTGCGGGCGTAGTTGTTCAGCGCCCGCGTCAGCGCCACCTTGAAGCCCGCGCCGTGCGTGCCGCCGTCCACGTTGTTGATGTTGTTCGCGAACGTCAGCAGCGCCTCGTTGTACCCGTCGTGGTACTGGAACGCCACCTCCGCGATGAGGCTCTGGGCCACGTCTTCCTTCTTGAAGTACACGGGCACCGCCACCGGCGTCTTGCCCGTCATCAGGAACTGCACGTACTCCACCAGGCCCGTCTGCGCGCGGAACGTCTCGGAGCGGATGCGCCCGTCGGGCCCGACGCGCTCATCCGTGAAGCGGATGGTGACGCCGGGGTTGAGGAACGCCAGTTCGCGCAGCCGGTTCGCCAGGTTCGAGTAATCAAACGTCGTGTCCGGGAAGATCTCCGGGTCTGGCCGGAACGTCACGGTGGTGCCGCGGGGACGGGTAGCCCCCGACGGGATGGGCCCCACCTCGCGCAGCGGGCTGGTCACCCGCCCGCGCTCAAAGCCGATCGCGTAGATCTTGCCGTCGCGGAAGACTTCGCAGTCCAGGTACTCCGCCAGCGCGTTCACGCACGACACGCCCACGCCGTGCAACCCGCCCGAGACTTTGTACGCCGAACCCTCCTGCTGGAACTTGCCGCCCGCGTGCAGTTTGGTCAGCACGATCTCGACCGCCGGCCGGCCGTTGAGGGTCGGGTCCTCGTGCTTCATCGGCCCCACGGGGATGCCGCGGCCATCATCCACCACCTGGCACGATCCGTCGGGCTGGATGGTCACGTTCACGAACGTCGCGTGCCCGGCCATCGCCTCGTCGATCGAGTTGTCCACCACTTCGTACACCAGGTGGTGCAGCGCCGAGAGCCCGGTGCCGCCGATGTACATGCCCGGGCGCTTACGCACCGCGTCCAGACCTTCCAGCACCTGGATCTGCTCCGCGCCGTACTGGCTGTTCACCTGCCCGATGGCTTGCTCCGCCGTGGCTTCGGTTGGCTGCGGGGGAACTTCGACTGTGGAGGGGTTGGTCGCTGCCATGCGGTGGAGTCGGGGAAGGAGGAAACCTGCGGTTAGGGTCTGACGAGTCTCTCGTACCATTCCAGTGACGCTTCGTTCGAGACCCGAATCGGCGTCATTCTCGCGCTGAAAATGATAGGTCATCGGCCCCGCCGCGGTACTGTCTTCGGGCCGATTGTCGCATGAATTTTCGTGCCGCGGGCGTGCCGCGGCGGTGGTCCAAGGCCCGGTGTTCCCGCGTGCCCACAGGCCATATGGTGCCCGGGTTTCACCCGACCTTTCTGGCCGGGATGACCGGTCAAGCACTCACCGATCATTTGTAAAACAAAACGCAAACAGTTGCGGCCCTCCGATTTCCACCATGAACTCCGCTCCTGAATCTCCCATCGCCGCGGGCAACGCCGCGCACGCCGGCGGATTGGAACCGATTCACGTCGCGTTCAAGCACAACGAACTGATCATGGCCGCCGCGGGGCCCATGGTCTACATGTGGGCCGGTCTCGTCATGGTGTGCATCCTCGTCCTCGAGACGATCGCCATGAGTATCAGGGTGCCCACCCCGATCGCGGTCGGGCTCGCGGTAGGCATCGGACTCATCGCCATCGCCTTCGCATTCATCATGATCAGGCGAAGCCTGCGCCGCCGCTGGGCCAGATCGCGCGATGGACTGGTCTCCGACGCTTCCTACCGCCTCCGTTTAGTGGGCGATGGCGAACAGACAGCCAGGCTCGTTGAAGATCTGCCCGATGCTCCCTTTGAGCCCGTCGTCTTCTTCTCCTGGTGCGGCATCTCCTACACCGCTCCCGGTATTGATCGCAGCGGCAAGAAAGCGGACGGCTCCGCGGCCCCCAAGAACAAACTCGTGCTGCCGGACATGACCAACACTCGCCGCTGGGTCACTGCGATCATCGGCATCCTCTCCGGCTTCGGCTTTCTGGTCTTCCAGCGACTGGTGCTGCACTCGAAAGAGAGCTTCGGCCCGCTCCCGTTCTTCGCGGGCTTCGCCATCGCCGGCGCGATCAGCGCTTGGATCACGCCCACGTACATCCGCATCGCCCCCGGTGTCCTCGATGTCCTCCGCTTCGGCTACTTGGAAAAAGGCACGCCGCGATTCGAACGCTGGGACCTCCGCCGCGGCGAAGTCCTCGCCGATGCACGCGGCGGTCTCGTCCGCGTGTGGGACGATGCCCGCGAAGGCTCCCGCGGCCTGATGCTCAAGTCCGGTCAACTCTCCTGCAGGAGCGAGACGCTCATCAAGAGCATCTTCCGGGCCGCCCGCTCCCGCCACGAAACCCCGCCCCTGCCCGAAGATGCCCTCGTGGGCTGAGCCCCCGGCGCACCTATCCTTACCTCCATGAACCGCCGGCGTACCACACTTCGGTTGTCTCTGGTCACCCTGCTCGCGGCGTGCGCCACCGGCTGCTACGAACGGGTCGTCCGCAGCGACGGCATCGGCGCTTCGCACTCGGATGTGCAGCCCGAATACCGCTCCGACACCGCCCTCGATCGCGCCTGGGATTCGATGTTCTCTCCCCCCAAATCCCCCGATCGCTCCAAGCGGTTCGTCGACTCCAAGTGAGCCGTTCCGGCCGCGTGCCAAAGCCAGTTTCGGACCCCGTCCGGTACGGCCGTTTCGCCGCCAAAAGTGTCTGCCAAATCGGCACCTGATCCCTCCGATCTCGCGTGCCTGACACCCAACAAAGCCCATTTGGGCAATCTGACAGGCTCGGATCGGCTGGCATCGCCGTTGCCGTGGGCTTCGGCACGATGCAGTCTCCTTCGCGCGAACCTGACCACCATACGGAGGGCCCCTCGGGCTGTCCGGGCGGGTCGCGCCTGCATTTGCTGCTGTCCTACGCCGGTTGGCGGCCCGATCCCTGGGTGGATCGTCTGCCCCGCCTGCTCGAACCGATGGGGGTCATCTCCCACCGGGCCGTCACGGGCAAGCAGGCCAGCGAGCTCATCAAGTCCACGCCGATTCATGTAGCGGTGGTGGACCTGGGCCTGCCGCTGGATGAAACCGAAGGAGAAAGCGACGAGTTCACCGAAGGCGGCTCGCGCTTGCTGGAGATGCTGACCCGCCTCGAGGACCGCCCCCCGGTCGTCGCGGTGAAGCGCACCCGCACTCATCGGGATGACTCGCGGGAGATCGCCGCGGCGTTGCGCCACAACGCCTTCGCCGTGATCGATCGTCCCCACGATGCGTCGGGCCTGAATGTCATGTTGGAAGTTCTCCGCCGCTGCCTGGTCCGCAGGTACGGCGGCTGCTGGCCGGGCGCGTCGCCCGGGCCGGCGTTGACCTGAGAGTGAGAGCACGCGTCGGGTGCGTGAGCCCCGCCGGAAGAGAGTAAGAGAGACGCGGCGAGTCCCGCCGCGGAAGAGATAGCCAGCGTCGGGTGATTCCGCCCGACCCAGATTCGGAGACAGCAGTTATGGCCAAAGCAAGCGTTCGTCCCCTTCACGACAAGATCCTGGTCAAGCGCGATGAGGCGCAGAGCAAGACCGAGAGCGGCATCTTCCTCCCCGAGAGCAGCAAGGACAAGCCCAAGACCGGCATCATCGAGGCCGTGGGCACCGGCTCGCTCAACACCGACACCGGCGAGCGCATCCCGCTGTCTGTCAAGAAGGGCGACCGCGTGATCTTCTCTTCATACGCCGGCACCGAGGTGAAGCTCGACGGCCAGGAACTGCTCATCATGAGCGAGGACGACATCCTGGCCGTGGTGGACTGAGCAGCGGTCAGGGCGTGAAGCCTCGGCCCCCGGGCCCCCGCCCGGCCCGCACGCGTCCCACGCCCGATGGCGAACACCCATGACCCCTACTCAACTCCGCCAGGCCCTGAGCGAACTCAACGGCGAACGCGACCTGTCGATCTACTTCGCGGACGTGCCCTCGCCCGTGCCCGGCGTCGCCAACCTGGAAGTAAGGCGCGCCATGCTCATCCCCGACGAGGCCGACCATCTTGTCAAAGTCACCGACGGCAAGGCGGTCTACATCCTCGACGCGGAACGCGTGGCCTGGATCAAGATCGGCATCAAGTAACCCGTACCACACAGAGGCACCGGTTCACGGAGCGGCGCCTCGGAACACGTGACCGTCTCTCTGTGGATCAGACACACCAAGGAACCCATCAATGGCAGCCAAATCAATCGCTTACAACAACGACGCCCGCGAGCGCATCCTCCGCGGCGTCCAGAAACTCTCCCACGCCGTCAAGGTCACCCTCGGCCCCTCCGGCCGCGTCGTCGTCCTTGAGAAGTCCTTCGGCTCGCCCACCGTCACCAAGGACGGCGTGACCGTCGCCAAGGAGATCGAGCTCGAAGACCAGTACGAGAACCTGGGCGCCCAGATGGTCAAGGAAGTCGCCCAGAAGGCCAGCAAGGACGCCGGCGACGGCACCACCACCGCCACCATCTACGCCGAGGCCCTCTACGCCGAAGGCCTCAAGGTCATCACCGCCGGCGGCAACCCCAACCTCGTGAAGCGCGGCATCGATCAGGCCGTCGCCGCCGTCGTCGAGGAACTCAGCAAGATGTCCAAGAAGGTCGACTCCAGCAAGGAGATCGCCCAGGTCGGCACCTGCTCCGCCAACCAGGACGCCGAGATCGGCAAGATCATCGCCCAGGCGATGGACAAAGTCGGCAAGGACGGCGTCATCAC
>JAFEBP010000004.1:0-282354 GCA_018242605.1 Planctomycetota bacterium | reverse complement strand
ATGCAGTTCGACAAGGGCTACCTCAGCCCCCACTTCGTGACCAACCTGGCCACGATGGAGACCGTCCTCGACAACCCGTACATCCTGATCTACGAGAAGAAGATCACCGGCGTCAAGGACCTGCTCCCCATCCTCGGCAAGATCGCCGAGCAGGGCGCCAGCCTCCTCATCATCGCCGAGGACATCGAGGGCGAGGCCCTCGCGACCCTCGTGGTCAACAAGATCCGCGGCATCCTCAAGGTCTGCGCCGTCAAGGCCCCGGGCTTCGGCGACCGCCGCAAGGAAATGCTCGGTGATATCGCCGTGCTCACCGGCGGCAAGGCCATCATGGAAGAGCTCGGCATCGAGCTCGAAAAGGTCGAGCTGGGTGATCTGGGCCGCGCCAAGAAGATCACGGTGGACAAGGACAACTGCACCATCGTCGAGGGCGCCGGCAAGACCAACGACATCAAGGGCCGCATCGAGCAGATCCGCCACCAGATCGAGAACACCTCCAGCGACTACGACCGCGAGAAGCTCGAGGAACGCCTCGCCAAGCTCTCCGGCGGCGTCGCCCAGATCAACGTGGGCGCTGCGACCGAAGTCGAGATGAAGGAGAAGAAGGCCCGCGTCGAGGACGCCCTGCACGCTTGCCGCGCCGCGGTCGAAGAAGGCATCCTCCCCGGCGGCGGCGTCTCGGTCATCCGCGCCCGCAAGGCCCTGGACAAGCTCCGCAAGAAGTTGGAGGGCGATGAGCGCTCCGGCGTCGACATCGTCTTCCGCGCCCTCTCGGCCCCGGTCAAGCAGATCGCGGCCAACTGCGGGCTCGATGGCTCCGTGATCGCCAACAAGATCGAGGAGTCCTCCGACAACAACTTCGGCTACAACGCCTTGACCCACGAGTACGGCGACATGGTCAAGATGGGCGTCATCGTCCCCACCAAGGTCGAGCGCGTCGCCCTCCAGAACGCCGCCAGCGTCTCGGGCCTCCTGCTCACCACCGAGGCCGCGATCGTCGAACTCAAGGAAAAGAAGAAGCCCGCCGGCGGGCACGATCACGATCACGGTGATATGGATTATTAAGAACGCGTTGCGAGCAGCCTAACGGTTGCTCGCTTCTTTTTGATCGCATTGTTGGAGCAATCCAATCGCCGCAAAGCGACCACGACAACACGAGATTGATAAGCGAGCGCGAGGAATTCTCTGCGAGATCATCGCTTCTTGGGCATCGACCAATGCGCACGAGGAAGATTACGGCATTGACTATACCGCAGAGGTGTTTACATCAAATACATCGGGCTCGAAAGATGCTAGCGGTATTGAATTCAGCATTCAACTGAAGGGCACCGAGGTCCCAAAGTATATCGGTTCAGAATTGGTATTTGCATTCGACACCAAGGCACTAAGTCACCTTGTCGAGCACAAGCGACTGCCGGTCTTCCTGATAGTTGTTGACGTCAAGAAGAGAGACGGGTATTACCTGTTTCTACAGGAATACGTCAGCCGGATGGCATCGATGGAGTGGCGGACTCGCAAATCCATTACGCTACGATTGCCGATCTCAAATACAATCTGTGATTGTCGCGGCTTTGAAAAATCGGTGCGTGACGCGGACGCGAGAATGCCATTCTTGCGTCCTGGCGGAATCGCCGGCGCCATTCGAGCAGAAAAAGCTAGACTCGAGTTGCTGGATCGCCGCGTATCTGTCAATATTCTTGCTGACTCCAACGGATCAAGGTTTGAAATTAGTCCTAAACATGATTTGTCTGGGACGATTCAAATTTCTGGGAAGCCGCCTAAGGTCAAGGAGGCAGTATCGCGGCTCATTCATCAGGGTCTCGCCATTAGCCCGGAGGAGTTTCAAGTCAGCGTGCGTGTTGATGGTCTCCCATTGGTCGTCGGCGCTAATCAGCCGATTGAACGATTGCAAATATGCAGAAAGGTGTCTGGGACAGTTCGATTGTCGCTTTATCGTGAGTTAGGTGAGATTGGATCGATTGAGATTGATGGGACGTGGACTGGCGGAACCAAAGAAATGGCACTGGTTGGATCGTTTCCAAGAAATATCTTCACGGTCAACGCGCGAGCTTGTGAGCATAATGATAATAGTGTCGTATTTCAGTTTAATTTCTCTTTCGATATATCCAGCTGGCTCAATCGTCCATTGTTGTCGGGGCTTGAGCACTTTGATCGGCTGTTTCGCGTCTTTGGCAATGCGCAGCCTAAAGACATTTTTCGAATTGAAGTGATGGTCGACGGTAACACGAGGGCGATAAATAGCACGTGTTTTGACGAATTTCCTTGGGGTCAGCAGCTGGCGGTAGTTCTCAAGACTATCTCAAACGCGATGGAAATAAGTCGGACGCTTGGTGAGGCGATAAGTCTGATTGGACCATTGTCCGAGCAGCAAATTGATGAGATAGAATATGTGTATTCGCTTCTAAAAAATGGGGAAGCTCCTATTCACGTGGCGGGTCCACTATCGACTACGCATGATCAGGTTCAGCAGCTAAGAGTGGGAGCAGTGCGAGAAGGAAGGCTTGAACTTCATCAAAGTTCACACTTTGTAAGCGTGCTTGGGCGATCGATTAATATTGGTCCGGCTACGATCATATTGGATACTGTGCAGCTGCGGGTGCACGCCATTGAGACCATTGGTAGCGGGCATGCCGTTACTTGGGATATTGTGCGAGTCGGTCGAACGTCTGTTCGTCGATCAAGCACTGCTGCAAAGTGACAATTCAAGCCCGATCGGACGGGCTGTTTCAACATATGCCTTGTGGCGCTTCAGCACCCACCCTCCCACCTCTCAAAGAAGTACTGCACATCCGTCCCGTCGATACCCCCGTCCCCGTTGATGTCCGCGAGGCAATCCGCGGGCGCGAGGACGACGTTGAGGTCGGCGATGGAACTGGTTGTGCTGCCCAGGGCGTTGGTGGCGATGCAGTCGAACGCCGAGCCGTCATCGTCGAGCGTGGTGCCGAAAATGGTAAGAGTGGGGGAGTCTGAGCCCGAGGCGACCGCGCCGGTCGTGAGCGGGCCATCCGCCAACGGCATCCCGTTGCGACGCCACCGGTACGTCACCGCGATGTTCGACGCCGCGGCAACCGTAAACGTCGCGCGTCTGCCCCGGTTCACGGTGATGGTCTGCGGTTGCTGGGTGAACGAGATCGGTGCGTTTAGGGCGTACGCGAAGACAGCGCCCGCTCCGTTGTCGTCTCCCGGCGCACCGATGAACGCCGTGCCGCCGTCGCCGCTCAGGGCCAGCGTGTTCCCGAATGTGGTGGACTGTGCGGAGGCCCGTTGGAGAATCGCAGTCTGATTCCACGACCAGCCATCCGGGCTGGAGTACACGACTACCCCACGAGCTAGCGGAGAGGCGACGTAACCAGCGAGCAGCGTGCGGCCGTCCAGGCTGAGAGCTGTCGATTGGCCGAACGCTGTCGTGTACTGCCAGCCGGCGGGAGCCGCAAGGGGCGGGCCGGCAGGCTGCCATGACGATCCGCTGCGACTAAAGATCCGTACCTTGCCCGGGGAATTGAAATCAGTGACACCGAGAGCGAAGACGCTCCCGTCTTGGGAGACCACAATCGGCTTGACCTGATCCGGGATTCCGTTACCTACCGCTTGCGGGCCGGAGAGCATCGTCCATGTATTTCCCTGCCTGCCGTACACGACAACGCAGTATCCCAACGTACGGTGCTGGAACGTAAAGACTCCGATCTGCCCGTCGCCGCTAATGCCGATCTCCGCTCCGAAGCGATCCCAGTTGGTGTCGTTAACTGCGTGGATCGGGGCATTCGGATTGATCCATCCGCCAGAAGTGAGCACAAGCGTTGAAACAGCGCCGAAGGGGGGAATGGGGCAACAACTTCCGTCCCACCACACCGAGTTGGTATTAAAAACAGCATTGCCGTCGGCGTTCATCACCGCCAATCGCGGAATCGCGCCTGTTTCCGTATCGAACAGGGGTTGGAGGCTTGCTTCGCTTTGCCACATCCCGCCGTTCCTGCGATAGACACTGGCTCGTCCGGCATAGGCCTCGTACCCGTTTGGTGCGAAGATCATCAGGCGTGCCGCGTCCGACGACAGAAAGACAAGCGAGCCGAACTGTGAAGTGGTCAAGTTCTCGGTGATGCTTGCCTGAGGCAGCCATCGGTCTCCCGTTCGTTCCAGAATGTGGACAGAACTGGTCAGCAACGGAGAGTTGGGCGCTCCGACCGCGATCACCGAACCGTCGTAGTTGCTGGACAGGCCGGTGCCAAAGCTTGCGTTGTACTCCGGGCACGCCGGCGTGAGCATCTCCAGCAACACAGGCCCTTGTCCGGTCGCGACAGATGCCGCCATCGCGATTGCAACGGATGATGCCACGACCCAAGGCACAGTGGCCTTGCAGCGAATGGCGTGGAACGGACCGACAGCCCGAGCGATATTCATGTGATTCCTTTCGCAGATGCAACCGACCGCGAGCATGAGTTTAGGTCACGAGACGTCGGCCTCGGCTCGATGGCTCTCGGACCTGGCGCAAGACTGGCAAGCGTGCATGTCGCGGCGATGAAAAAGCGACTACTCCGCACTCCCCGCCCTAACCCCGCGCTCTGCCCACCTCCACCACCCCATCCAACCTCCGCACAAACGCCTCATCCAGATTCCCGCACCGGGCCGCCCCCAGGATCACCATCGGCCCGAACGCCTCCAATCGTTGCAGCAGGTACGACACCTCGAAATTCGCGTACCGGTCGTGCGCATCCTTCACATCGCCACGGAGTCGCTGGCGAAGCTCCGAGATCGGTACCGCGTGGCGCTGCGGGGCTATGAGAGGTACGTGATCGCCGAACTGCTCGGCGTGGCCAGGCGCACAGTGGAGGAATGAATGGGTCTACCGATATCGCGACGGCGGATTGGAGCAACTACGCCCCATCGCGCCCCACCGTGGTCAAACAGGCCGGGTACGAGTGGGTGTACCCCTACGCCGCGGTGGAGCCCGTCATCGGGCACGGCGTGGCGCTGCAGGCCCCGGCGGTGAACATCGCAACGATGAGCGTGTTCCTGAAGATGCTCGCGGATGAACTGGACCCCGACGATCACGCGGTGTTGATCATGGATCAGGCGGGCTGGCACAAATCCAAGCGATTGAACGTGCCGGACAACATCACGATTCTGTATCTGCCGCCGTACAGCCCGGAACTGAACCTGATGGAGCGACTGTGGGGGTACCTGCGGAGCCACTTGCTGAGTAATCGGGCGTTCGATGACTACCAGGACCTGCTCGATGCCGGTGCCCGGGCCTGGCAACAACTGACGCCGGAACCGCTCCAATCGGTCTGTTCATGCGGCTACTTGCTGCCTGAATGTCAGCAGTGATTGGTATCACCAGTGCATTTTCTCAACACTACTTCTATTGCGACGATGCCGCCACGGCCCCATGACGGGGTGAGGTGGTCGATCGCCAAGAACCTGCGGCGATGAATGGAAGTGGCTGTGTTCGGTCGTTGCGATTGCTGAAGGATTTCATTGGTAATTTTTACAGATTTTCTTAAGCCTGCCTGCGAGCAATCGGAGAGCAGGCCACATATCATCATCCATGATTTGCCGAAGATGTCATTATGATCTATCCGCGGTCTCTGGGCAGCGATGCCCCGAGTGCGGTGCCGATTTCGATCGGAATGACCCGCGGACATATAGCACAAATAGGCAAATGAATAGCAGTAGGCGAAGGGCGAATCTGCTTTCCATTCTACTTATAGTATTTTACTTTATTGTTTTGTTTGATGTTCATCCTGTACCATTTCCTGTATTTTTATCATTTTATTATGCGTATTGTGGCCAGTTTATGACTCCGTCGTTACTGTTGCACACTTGCGTGTTTTTTACGTTGATAGGAAGCATGGCAACTATTGTGCACTTCTTGTCTTCAGAATTGGCGCGACGGCGTGATTCGATTCTTGTCGAGTGCATTTCCTTGGTGATTGCATGGTTTGTACTTCCGAGAGCACTTAACCATGTTACTGTGTGTTATTATGTTACTTCAATTCCGTTTATTCTGATATTGACAACTATCGTCGCAAGGTGGATTTGGGTCGTGTGGCTGCGACCTCGTAGAGTTCATGGGGTCAAATTGGACTGACCGTCCATTATGTTCGTGGTTGCAAAGGCTTGCTGTGCAGAGCCTCCTGCATGGCTTCGGAGCGAGATTGTGACAGCGATATATGTGACGCGGCCTTACGGCAATCGCCCTTGATCGCTGCGCCGAACTGCTCGCAGCGGTTGACTTCGCGTGAATCGACCGTCAGAGGACGGACATCGGTTTCTGCCCAGAGGGATTGGCAAAGCCCAAGTACATGTGCAGCCGCGGCCGCTGCCGTTGTGGCAGTTGACTTTCTTGGTCAGGAAATAGTCAAGGTGCCGGATTCCGAGGTTGACAAAATGGTCGAGGCACTCGCCATTGATGCTCTGGATGAGGCGCTCGATGTGGACATTGAGGATGGGCGTCACGTGGGGGAGCGCCGCACCGACCTGATCCCAGCATCACGAAGACGTTTTCGAACGAGCCGTCCCCGGCGGCGAACTTGTCGTTGCGGTCGCGGAGCAGGAGTTTGGGTCGGGCCATGCTCGTCGGCAGCAAGGCGGTGAAACGCTCGACGACCTCCATGAACCATGCGCCGCCCGGGTTGTTGGTGCTGGTCGAGACATGCGCCCGACGTGTCTTGGGATGCACGAACACCAGTTCGAAGGCAAACTTCAAGCCTGTCCCGTTAGGTTCTGCCTGACGGATCATCCGGGCCCAGAATCCGCAGGCACCCTCGGATGATGGCCAGGTTCACGAACGTCAGGAAGCAGGACGCAAGTGTGTCGTATCGGGTCCCCACGCGGCGGTCCTCCTTGAGCCATCCCACGCACTGCTCCACCCGCGCCCGCTTCTTGTACACGCGGCGGTCCAGCGTCCGACGACCTTCGTACCGCTCCCGATCGCTCCGCCGCGGGATCACCTGCTCGATCACCCGATCTTCCAGCAATGCCCGGATCGCCGGATAGCCGCAGCCCTTGTCCCCGGCGACCCGCAGCGGCCAACCGGTCCACCGCGGCGGACGTGCCCAGTTTACCAACGTGACGCTAACCCCGCGCTCTGCCCACCTCCACCACCCAATCCAACCTCCGCACAAACGCCTCATCCAGATTCCCGCACCGGGCCGCCCCCAGGATCACCAGCGGCCCGAACGTCTCCAGACGCTGCAGCAGGTACGACACCTCGATGTTCGCGTACCGGTCGTGCGCATCCTTCACATCGCCGCGGCGGCCAAAAAGGGCATCCGCCTCATCAAACAGCAGCACCGCGCCCGCCGCTTCCGCCAGCATCAGCAACCGCGACAGGTTCTTCTCCGTCTCGCCGATGTACTTGGAAGCAACAGCGCCCAGGTCAACGCGGATCATCGGCCGTCCTAGCGCCGACGCCACCGAGGCGCTCACTGTGAGCAGGTCCAGCGCGTGACCGATGATCATGACGTGCGGGCCCCGGGCCGCGTGCGGCAGGGCCCGGGCGGCGACCTCTCTCTGCGCGGCCAAGTGCAGCACCCGCTTCACAACCTCCGCGACAGTCTCGATCCGCTCGCTCATGTGCGCTCCTGTGCCCGGGTGGTGTAACCGTGAACAGTATCTCCCAGCCGTGTGCGCGCGTCGCTGCGCGCTGTGAGGACCACAAGCGGTTCAAAGTCCCCATGCCGGCAACGCCGCCCGCGTGCGCACATCGATGGTCGTTCCAATCAATCCCGCGAACCCACCGCCAACCCCGGCGTAACCGCCAACGGACGGGTTCTTTGACAACAGAACATCGCCACCGCAGGTCAATCGCGAGCCCCCTTCCCAACCTTCGCAACGCCCTATAACCTCCGCTTCGCGTGCGTGTACAGCGACCAAAAGTTCATCAGCACCCGCGACCACAACCGCTCGTATTCATCAGAAATTACAGCCGTCCGTGCCCCCCGGCCCCATCCCGCGCTGCGTGCGCACGCCACCAAAAGTTCAACCGCACCTCTCCACACCACCCCCAGAACCCCGCCCCGCGGCCCCCTCCGTGCTCCGCACCAAAAGTTCATCGGCACCCGCGATCACAACCGCTCGAATCCATCGCCAGTTACAGCCTCTCGTGCCCCCCGGCCCCATCCCGCGTCGCCTGCACACGCCACCAAAAATTCAACCGCACCTCTCCACACTACCTCCCAGAGCCCCGCCTCGCCGCCCTTCCGTGCTCCGCACCAAAACTTCATCCAACCCCGGCGCAACAAAAAACCCGCCGCATGAAGCGGCGGGTTCAGGAAATTCTAGAACACCGGTCGGTCCCAACCGCCGCGATCACTTGATCGCCGCGCACACCTTCTTGGCCGCGTCGGAGAGGTCCGTGCCCGCCTGCATCGTCGGGATGCGGGCCCGGGCTTCCTCCAGCAGTTTGCGCCCGGCCTCGACGTTCGTGCCCTCCAGGCGCACCACCAGCGGCACCTTGAAGCCGATGCTGCCGTCGGCGTTCTTGTATTTGGTCGCGGCGTTGATAATGCCCTGCGCGATCACGTCGCACCGCATGATGCCGCCGAAGATGTTGACCAGCACGCCCTTGACCTTGGGGTCGCTCAGGATGATCGAGAATGCCTCGGTCACCGCTTCTTCGGTCGCGCCGCCGCCCACGTCAAGGAAGTTGGCCGGCTCGCCGCCGTGCAGCTTGATGATGTCCATGGTCGACATCGCCAGGCCCGCCCCGTTCACAAGGCAGCCGATCGAGCCGTCGAGCGCGATGTACGACAGGCCGAACTTCTGGGCCCGCAACTCGGCCGGGTTCTCTTCCTTGGGGTCCGCCATCGCCAGGATGTCCTGGTGGCGGAACAGACCGTTGTCATCAAACGAGAACTTCGCGTCGATCGCCATCACCTGCCCGTCCTTCCCGGCGGTGATGACCAGCGGGTTGATCTCCGCCAGCGTGCAATCCTTCTCCACGAACAGGCGCGACAGCTTGAGCATCACGTCCGCCGCCTGCGAAATCTGCTTGCCCTTGAAGCCCAGCGCCGCCGCGACATTCCTTGCCTGGTACGGATGCATCCCCGCCAGCGGGTCCAGCGGCTCCTTGATGATCGCCTCGGGCCGTTCGTGCGCCACCGTCTCGATCTCAACCCCGCCCTCGCGGCTGGCGATCAGGATGTTGCGGCGCGTCTTGCGATCCGTCGTGATCGCGAGATAGAACTCCTCGTGCGCATCGTCGGAATCGATCGGGATCGGGCCGTCGCCCACCACCGCCGGACGAACGGCGATGTCCACCGCCGCCGCGACCAGCAACTTGGTGACCTCAAGACCCTCGGGCGGGGTCTGGGGGCTCTTCATGCGGTTGGTGAACATGAACCTCGCGGCGGTCTCTGCCTCCGCCGCGGACTTGACAAGCTTCACGAACCCAGCCTTGCCGCGACCGCCCGCGTGCACCTGGGCCTTGATCACCGCCAGCGGCGACGCCTGGTTCGCCGTCACGGCCTTGAACGCCCCCGCCGCGTTCTCGACTGATTCGATCACCTGCCCCGCCGGAACCGGAATGCCGTACGCGCGGAGCAGGTCGCGGCCCTGAAACTCAAAGATCTTCATAGGCCCGATGGTACGTGCCGCGGACCCCCCGGAGCGAGCCCGCGAACGCCCCTTTACCCGCCGCGGCTCTGCCCCGGAATCCACAGCACATCCCGCCCACCCAGGTCATTCGAGACGCGGGCCAGCACAAAGAGCAGATCGCTCAACCGGTTCAGATACTTGATCGCCTCGGGGCTGGTCGCCTCCGGCTCTGCCGCGGCCAGCGACACCGCCACCCGCTCCGCCCGGCGCACCACCGTCCGGGCGATGTGCAAGGCCGACGCAAGCCGCGATCCTCCCGGCAGCACGAAACTGTTCAGCGGCTTGAGGCGTTCGTTGTACTGATCAATGTCCTTCTCCAGCCGCGCGGTCTGCTCGGGCACGATGCGAAGAGCCTGACCCGGCTTCTCGTCCGGGGTGATCGGGTTGGCCAGGTCGGCGCCAAGATCGAACAGGTCATTCTGGATGACGGTGAGAAGCCGCACGATCCCGGCGGCCTCCGTGCCGTCGTTCTCGATGATGCACGCCCCCAGGGCGGCGTTGGCCTCGTCCACCGTGCCGTAGGCCTCCACCCGCAGATCGTCCTTGCGGACCCGCCGGCCGCCCACCAGCCCCGTCGTGCCGTCGTCGCCTGTCTTTGTGTAAATCTTGGTAAGTCGGACCATGTTGCTCTCTTCCAGTGTGGAATGCTCGCGGCGTGGGCGTACGCTCAGACGGTACGCCACGGACGGCCACATGCTCGCCGAAACCCACACCCAAACCCCCTCGCCCGCGACCCCACCGACCGGCCCGCTCGCCCGCGGCCTGGCCTCGATGTGGCGTCGCCGCAGCGAGGAAGTGTGCGCGGGCGAACCCCTCCCGCTCGTCGCACGCGTGCTCGCCGCCCGCGGATTGGCCGACCCCAACGCCGCGGCCGAGTTCCTCAGCCCCGCCCTCAAGCAACTCCACGACCCCTCGCTCATCCCTGATCTGGACCGCGCCTGTGAGCGGATCATCGGGGCGATCAAGGCCTCCGAGCCGATCGTGATCTACGGCGACTACGACGTCGACGGCATCACCGCCACGGCGATCCTGTACCACACGATCAAGGCCCTCCGGCGCGACGCCGCCGTGACCAGCTACGTCCCGCACCGGCTCGACGAGGGCTACGGCATCAACTCCGACGCGATCCGCGAGATCGCCGCGGGCGGCGCGAAGGTGATTGTCTCGGTCGATTGCGGCATCACGGCCGTTGAGCCCGCCCGCGTCGCGGCGGAACTTGGCGTCGATCTCATCGTCACCGATCACCACACGCCCCCGCAATCACTGGCGGAACTGCCCAGCGCGTACGCCGTGGTGCACCCCAGGCGGCCGGATTCAACCTACCCGTTCGGCGACCTGTGCGGCGCGGGCGTGGCGTTCAAGGTGGCGTGGCGGCTGGCGACCATGTGGTGCGGTTCGTCGCTGGTGCGAGACGATCTGCGGGCCCTGCTGCTGGAAATGCTCGCCCTCGCCGCGCTGGGCGTCATCGCCGACGTCGTGCCGCTGGTGGGCGAGAACCGCGTCATCGCTCGCTTCGGCCTCAGCAAGATCAAGAGCTCCAGGTTCTCTGGGCTCCGCGCCCTGGTCAAGGCGTCAGGCCTGGATGGCGAGAGCGTCAACGCCGAGGACGTTGGTTTCAAGCTCGCGCCGCGCCTCAACGCTTGCGGACGCATGGGCCACGCGCGCGAAGCCGTGGAACTGCTCACCGTTGCGGCCGGCACGCGTGCGGAAGCGATCGCCAGGGAACTCACCCGCCTCAACGATGAACGCCGCGCCACCGAGCGGGCTATCTTCGAGCAAGCCGCCGCGATGGCCGAGGCGGCGGGCATGACGCGCGACGATTCCCGCGCCGTGGTGCTCGCCCACCCGGAGTGGCACGCTGGTGTGGTGGGCATCGTCTGTTCGAGATTGGTGGAGCGATACCACAGGCCCACGATCCTGCTGTGTGAAAAGGACGGCGTGTGCCACGGCTCGGCGCGATCGGTGGATGGATTCGATCTGCACGGAGCGCTCAGCCGCTGCGCTCAGCACCTCACGCAGTTCGGCGGGCACGAGATGGCCGCGGGCATGAAGTTGCCATCGGATCAACTGCCCGCCTTCGCCCGTTCGTTCATCGATGTCTGCAACGCGGGAATCGCGCCCGATGCGCTGACGGGAAGATCTTCCTACGACTGCGAGGCCGCGTTATCGGAGGTCACACTGGCCCCAGTGCGACAGTTGGAGCGGCTCGGGCCGTTCGGCCGCTGTAATCCCCGCGTCCGCCTTCTGCTCCGCGGCTTGCGAGTCGCCGGCCGCCCGGGCACGTTCGGCAGCAACAACAAGCATCTGTCCATGTTCGTGGGCTCCGGAGAGGAGCCGTCAGGCGGGTTGGTGCGGGTGTTCGGTTGGAACTGGGCGCACGCGCTGGACCGCGTACGCGTGGGCGGGCGGATCGACGCTCTCGTGTGCCCGGTGGTGTCCACATTCGGAGGCACTCGAGTGGAACTGGAACTGACCGATCTGGCCTGCGCCTGAACCAGCCTGCGGGTAGTCCGGCGATTCCCGAATCGCCGCGGTAAGTCCCCCAGTTTCACTTTCTCGCAATGGCGACTCGCGGTTCAGGGCGGAGAGGTCCGGTCGCGACAAGGTCGCCGGACGTTCCGGGATGCCGCGCCGTTGCTGTCAAATCGCCAAGGTCCGGAAGATTTTGCGAAGTTAGTATTGCGTTCTGGGCGGCATTCATGTACACTCGGGCACGCGCACGCTTGGTGGGATGGTCATACGCGTGACATTGACGTGCGCACACACCCCGAATATGGAGAGAGTCATGAGTCGAACTCCGATACCGATTTTGGTTGCATGTCTGTTGCTGACGATCGCCTGCTCCATCGCCCAAGCCCGGACCTTGTACGGAATATCCAATGGGTTCGGCAACCCGGCGAACACCTTGATCTACCAGATCAATCCGGCGAACGGCGACCTCTCCAACCTGGTGCCTGTCACCATGCCCGGGTTCATTGTCAACCGAGCGCTCTCGTTGACAGCCCGTTCGAGCGATAACTCGCTCTGGGCCGTCGTACAAGTAGGCCCGTCCAGCACCGCCGATCGTGTGCTTGCCACGATCGACCCCGCCACCGGCATCGCCACGCCGATCGGCCCGCTGTCTGATGCCGTAGCAACGATCGCCTTCCGCGCGGACGGTACCCTGTACGGCGTCGTCGGGGACGGCGGCATCGCCCGCGAGACTCTGTTCCAGATTTCGACCGCCAACGCATCCATGACATTGGCCTTCGCGCTCGGTAACGGCGCGGACGGCGAGACCATCGCGTTCCATCCCAACGGCCTGATGTATCACTCCTCCGGAAACGGAACCGCGTTCTTTGAGAGCGTCGATGTGGACACCCAGGTCGTCACACCCATCGGCACCGCGAGCGGTGAGATGTTCGCGATGGGGTATTCTCGCTCGCTCGGCCAGATGTTCATCTCCGACATCGGCTCCATTCTCTATACGGTCGATCTCACGACCGGCGCTCGCACGCTCGTGGGCGACATGTCCGATCAGTTGCCAAACGCCGACAATCGCGGCATCGCGTTCGTGGAGCCCATCGCCGCGCCGCTCTACGGCATTTCCAACGGCTTCGGCGCGCCTGAGAATACCAGGATCTACCAGATCGACCCCGCTAACGGAGATTTGAGCAACATCGTCCCGGTGACGATTCCCGGCGTTGCCGTCGGTCGCGCCCTGGCGCTGGCGGCGCGACCCAGCGACGGCTCGCTCTGGGCGGTGGTTCAGGCGGTGGGCGCTCCCAACAGCGAGCGCATGCTTGTCACCGTCAACCCCGTCACCGGCGTCGCCAACCCTGTCGGCGTGCTCGGCGATGCGGTAGCAACGCTCGCCTTCCGCGCCGATGGCACGCTCTACGGCGTTGTCGGCGATGGCGGCACGGCCCGCGAAACCCTCTTCCGTATTTCAACCGCCAACGCCGCCATGACCGTGGCGTTCCCCCTCGGCAACGGCGCCGATGGCGAGACCATCGCGTTCCATCCCAACGGGCTGCTGTACCACTCCTCCGGAAACGGAACCGCGCTCTTTGAGAGCGTCAACGTGGACACCCAGGTCGTTACACCCATCGGCGCCGCAAACAGCGAGGCGTTCGCGATGGGGTACTCGCCCGCTCTGCACCGGATGTTCATCTCCGACATCAGTTCTCGCCTCTACACGGTCGATCTCGCGACCGGCGCTCGCACGCCCGTAGGCGATATGGCCGACCAGTTGGGCTTCGCCGACAACCGCGGCCTCGCTTTCGTCGGGCCGATCAACGACTCCTGCGCCGACGCCATTCCCGTCGCGGACGGTCAGACGGTCTTCGGTCACACGACGTACGCGACGAACGATGGTTCAGCCGACTGCGCCGCATCTGAGACCTCGCCCGACGTCTGGTACACCTTCGTCCCGGATTGCACGGCGTTCTACGCCGCGAGCACCTCCGGCGCCGCGACCAACTACGACACCGCCGTGTCCGTGCACACCGGGTGCCCCGGCACCGTCGCGAACCTGGTGGCGTGCGATGACGATGCGGGCGGCAACCTCACATCCTCCGCCGTTTTCCAGGGGGTCGCCGGTCAAACCTACTACATCCGCGTCAACGGCTACAACAACCTCACCGGCAACTTCCAGATGACGGTCACCGGCCTTCCCAACGACTCCTGCAATCGGCCCATCCAGGTCTTTGACGGCACCGTGGGCTTCAGCAACCGCGGAGCCACCACCGACGGTTCGCCCTCGGGTCTTTGCACCGATGTGTCCGGCGAACAGCAGATCCTGGCGGATGTCTGGTTCTACTACTTCGGCACGTGCGATGGTCAGGTCGAAGTCAGCACCTGCGGCCCCATCGGCTACGACTCCAAGCTCGCGGTCTATCAATACGAGGGAGATATCTGCCCCGCCGGCAATCCGCTGGGCTGCAACGACGACGCCTGCGGCGTGTTCGGCGTCAGTTCCCGCGTGACGTTCCAGGGCACCGTCGGCGGAATCTACATCATCCGCGTCGGCGGCTACTTCGGAGACGTCGGCTGCGGCGTGCTCAACGTCTCCTGCACGCCCGACAACTCCTGCGCGGTCTGCGCCGCGGACTACAACCAGGACGGCGGAGTCGACGGCGGCGATGTCGCGGCGTTCTTCCTGGATTGGGAGAACGGCCTGCCCTGCGCCGACGTGAACCTCGATGGCGGCATCGATGGCGCGGACGTGTCCTTCTTCTACGCGTTCTGGGAGCAGGGCAACTGCGATAGCTGAGCCCAACTCTCAACCCTTGTTTTGGTCTGAATCTCACCCGCCCCGGCGACGACTTCCGTCGCCGGGGCGTTTTGTTTCGGCGCAAGTCGCACGCGATTCATCGCTCTGAACTCAGGGAGATCCGACCGCTCCGCGCCGCAACCGCGGCGACCCGGTGAGTTCTGCGTTCAGGCCTCCGCCGCGTCTCGACGCTTTGCGCCCGAGCGGTTTCCCGCGTCTGATGCTCGATGCCCGGAAAGCGATCCCCACGGATTTCACCACTTCTCGAGCAGTTCGGGGTTGTCCACCCACATCGCGAAGTACGGGTTCGCCGCGTCTTCGCGGATCATCAAGAGGAGGAACGGCCCGTCGCAGACCATGATCTTGGGAGTCTTGGGCCGCATCGGGGCCGCCGCGGTGACACCGATCGCCGCTTCGGACTTGAGCACCGCCCCGCGCTCGTCGAGGCGAAAGCGGATGTTCTGCTTGGCGAACGTGATCCGACCGGCGCCCTTGGCGCCCTCCACGATCTTCCCGACCAGTTCGTTGAAACTCCTCGTCGCGTCGAAGTTCATCAACGGCACGCGGAGGGTGTCGTCATCCTCGAAGTGCATGGCCTCGGGAGACTTCATCGCGAGCGCGGCCTTGCACGTGTCGGCGAGCGTTCGGCCGGGCGTCAGCCTCGCCACGATGAGACGGTCTCCCTTGGACTTGCTCTTGAGTTCCACCGCCCACATCGTGGGTGATTGATAGTCGCGGACTTCCACCTGTTTGGCGACGGCGTACCAATCCTTCAGATCTCTGTCGTGCCAGAGCCCGAAGGTCTTGAGCTTCGCATCCCCGAACTTCATCGGGGCCTTGGCGCGGATGAACGGGGATTCAAACTCCAGATTCTTGAACAGGTAGGCGTACGCGAGGATGTCGTCCCCCTCCATGGTGAGCGGCAGCAGCGAGGGCGACGCCGCGCCGTGGAAGGTGTCAGCGAGTGACTTCTTGATGCGCTCGAGAATGCCGTCGCGGCCGAACCCGCTGTCCGCGACGTACGAAGCGGCGTCCAGGTCGGCTTTGGAGGCCGCGCTGCCGTTGAGCTGCGCCGCCAGCGGGTGATCAGGCTTCAGGCGGAGCGGGCCGGGACCGCCGTTCATTGTGTTGGCCAGTTCGTTCCACGCCATCTGGAACGTGCCGCACCACATGAGGCTCGTGCCCGGGTCGTGCGGTGTTTCGTACGCTCCGACCATGCGGGTGTGCTTGAGGTCCTTGTCGGCATCGCTCGCCACGATGCCGGGTTTGCCGAGGATGTCGTCGTGCTTCGGCGGCTCCGACAGCGCGAGAGCGCCGGCTCCGGCGATGGCCGAGGTGATTAGGGCTGCGATCTTGGTTCGGGTCTTCATGGTCGATTCTCCGGTGTGCTGCGAGCATCCCGCGCACGGCTGCACTCTCTTTAGACCGCCCCGGACACCCCTTGGTTCGCGCCCAGAGAACAATTCTCGCGTAAGGTCCCCCTTATGGACCGCGAACGCCTCCGCCGGATCATCGATCTCGCCGCCCCGCTGGTGGAACAGTGGGTGCGGAAAAGCCCTAGCCACCGCGAACTCGCGGCGGAGATCGCCGCGTGGCTCGAATCCGTTGCACGCCATGAATCGCCCCCCAGGCCGCCGGCCAACAGCGTTCCTGCGAGCTCCACCCCCAACCCCGCCTCAAGCCCCTCGCCGAACGCTCCCCATCTCAAGACCGATCCCGCATCAAGACCAAAGAGCCCTGTCGATCCCGACCTGATCACCAAGATGCTCCACGGGTTGAACGAACCGGGGCTGCTGGCGGGGGGCATCTCCAGGCCGCCCCAGCGGGCCGCGGGCGTTGCGGCATCGCCGCCGATCACAACACATGAAGCATCCGCACGCTCCAAAGCGCCCCGCGAAAAGCAGGCTGTTCCAGCGGCTGCCGCTGCTCCTGCGCCAATATCCGCGCCCAAGTCCCGCACGCGCACCGATCTGGCGATGCAGAAGGCGCACTATCACCGCTCCCAGCTGGACAAGTGCCTGGCGGCGAAAGACGACAACGCCGCGGCGTTGCACGTGGCCCGCATCGCCGAGGCCCTCGATGAGTATTTGAAGGACGGGGGCGATCCCGCCGAAGGCGACGCGGAGGAAGTGCTCAACTACGCGATGTCGGTGCTGCCCAAGAAGGCCTCGCTCTCTGTCGCCACGGAGCGGTTGATCGAGGCCGTGTCCCGCGCGTTCGACGAGAGCGACGAGCGGCACGACGCGGACCCCAAGGGCACGAACGATGTTCGCGCCGCCGCCGCGGCGCTCCTGAACGGGCGCATCGCGGTGCTCATCGGCGGCGATGTGCGTGAAGATCGAAGGCGTGCGTTGGAGCAGGAACTGGGCCTGCGAGAACTGCGCTGGCTCAGAAGCACGCCGACCAACCCAGCGCTCAAGTTCGAGGCGGACCTCAAGCGGGCCGACGTTGATCTGGTGCTGCTGGCGATCCGCTGGGTGCGGCACGCCACCGGCTATGCCGTGGCCGACGCGTGCACACGAGCGAAGAAGCCGATCGTGCGGCTCACGGGCGGCCTGGGCACGAACTCGGTCGCGTCGGCGGTGATGTCGCAGGCGGGCGAGGTGATGTCGAGGAGCTAGGCGATATCAACGAGCCGCGGCGATCACCGCAGGACTTCTTCCATCTTGCGGCGGTCGGCGGGAGTGAGCCCTTCCACCGGCACCTCGTTGAGCAGGCTGTCAACCAGGTCGTCGGTGGTGATCTGGTCGGCCTCGGCATTGAAGTTGACCAACAGGCGGTGGCGCAGCACCGGTTTGGCGATGGCCTTCACGTGCTCGGGCGTGACGTGCGTCGACCCGCCCAGCAACGCCGCGGCCTTGGCCGCGAGCACCAGGTTTTCGCTGGCGCGGGGCCCCGCGCCCCACGCGAGGTATTCCGAGATCTTCTGGGGGCGCTTGAGTCCCAGGTCCATCGGCTCCTTGATGCGGGTGGCGCGGACGAGACGCAGCGCGTAGGAAATGACGTGGTCGGCCACGGGCATTTCACGCACGGTCTCCTGGACGCGTTTGATCCCGACCTCGTCCAGCACGGGAACGATGGTTTCTTTTCCGCGCGTGCTCTGTCGGCGCACAATCTCGAGTTCTTCGGCGGCGGTGGGGTACCCGATCTGGATCATGAACATGAAGCGGTCGAGCTGTGCTTCGGGCAGCGGGTAGGTGCCTTCCTGTTCGATCGGGTTCTGCGTTGCGAGGACGAAAAATGGGCTGGGCAATCCGTATCGCTGGCCTCCCACGGTGACCTGGCGCTCTTGCATCGCTTCGAGGAGCGCGGCCTGGGTCTTAGGGGGAGTGCGGTTGATCTCGTCGGCCAGCACCACATTGGAGAAAATGGGACCTTTGACGAACTGGAGTTGGCGCGTGCCGCTGGCTTTGTCTTCCTGGATTACCTCTGTGCCGGTGATGTCGCTGGGCATGAGGTCGGGCGTGAACTGGATGCGTGAAAAGCCCAGGTTGAGCGTTCTCGCGATCGTTGAGATCAGCAGCGTCTTGGCCAATCCGGGCACCCCGACCACCACCACGTGGCCGCGGCAGAAGATCGCCATGAGCATCTGGTCCACCACCGCGTCCTGACCGACGATGACCTTGTGAATTTCCTCCTTCAGGCGAGCGAAGGAGGTCTGAACATCTCGAATGGCTTCAGGAAGCGGGGCTTGATCCATGGTTGAGGGTAGATCGGTCGCAGAGTCGGGCGATGAGCACAATCAAGATGGCCGGCGTCGGACGAACGAGCCGGGAACAGGCACCTGGTCTGACTGTTTGAGGAGTCCGCAAGTTCGAAGTCGCGCCGAGGCTTTGAGGGGTGGGTAACGTCAGATAACCAATGCCCTTATCAGGTTTGCGGAACTGGTGGTTTGGAGTAATTGGGATTACCTTGTTCACATAGGCTTGACGCGCTAGCCCGGTTGAGGGTACATTGGCATCTGTTAAACAGTTGTGCTGGTCTTGCAGGTGATGCCATGGTCGCGTTCCTGACCCGGTACTGCGTGCATAATCAGCGGAACGTGCGTGTTTTTGAGTGTGTGGGGGTAGGCGTTTCCGCTCTGGAAGCTCCGCTCCCGTGTGTGTGTTTGGGATCATTGTGTCCTTATTCTGAGGACAAGGAGAGGTCGTATGAATTGGAAGAGTGGCCTGAAAGGCCTGTGTTTGGCGATGCTGTGCGCGGTCGGTACCGCGCAGGCTGTCGACAACCCCGAAGTTGAGCCGAATGACACCAAGGCGACCGCAACGCCCGCGAACAGCGGCGGTTTGGGGATGACCGCCGGTGACACGATCAGCGGCACCACTACCGGCACCAGCACGGTGACTCCGGGTGGAGCGTCCGCCGATTACTTCCTGATCACCACCCGTGCTCAGGCTCAGCGGGGCATCTACGTCTGGCGTCTGATTCTCAATGACAGCAGCTCGCCCTCCGTTGTCCACGCGATGACGCTGCGCGGCCTGTCCCAGTCGCCGGTGGGCACGATCGGCACGACAGACAACACATTCTCCACGGCCACCGCGGCTCATCCGGATTACCCGGGTGGTCAGCGCGTGCTGCAGTGGTACTCGTTCGGCGGTTCGGACCAGGTCTATGTCCGCATCACCGGCTCGACCACCACACCCAACCCCTATTCCGGCCGACTTGAGTGCCGCCGTATCGATGACCAGGCCCCCGCCGCGGGCGGCCCGATCTCCATCGGCACGTTCATCGAAGGCCCGATCAGCATCGGCCTGGGCGGAACGACCGCCGTCGATACCGACTGGTGGGTGTACGACAACAACTACAACCCGGTCGCCGGATTCGGTCACGACGACCCGCAGACCGCGGGTCAGTTCCAGGTGACGCGCAACCTGACGGCGGGTTCGTACCGCGTCGCGTTCACCAACTTCGCGTTCGCCAACAACCAGCCCGGCGCTCTCCCCGAAGAAACGTTCGCGGGCACCGTGATGGACTTCCCCAACGTGTGCGCGAACAGCAGCACGACGCTGTTCACCACGGGCACGGGTCTGCCGATCCGCATGGGCGATGGCTTCGGCACGCTCTTTGACGGCAACGGCGGATTCGGCTTCAAGAACAAGCCGTTCGATATCGTGTGGTACACGTTCAACGTGGTGCCCAACACCTCGCCGACGAATCCCACGTGCGTGGCTCAGGCGTCGCCTACTTCAATCATCAACGACGGTTCGGGCAGCACGACGATCACCGTGACCGTCACTCCCGGCACGAACCCGGCCAGCGTGTCCCACACCGTGATGGGCACCAACTTCGCCTCCGCCATCGGTGACTCGGGCACCGGCGTCTTTGTCGAAGGTCCACCGCTCACCTTCACCTACACCGCAACCGTCGCCAACGGGACTCCCGCCGGCGTGACTCCTCTGAACGTCACTGTTCAGGAGACTGCGCCCAACAGCCGCAGCAGCACCTGCACGGTCAACGTGACCATCACCTCGCCCCCGACGGGCGCTTGCTGCATCTCCGGCTCCTGCTCCTCTCTCACCGAGGCCGATTGCAACTCGCAAGGCGGCGTGTGGCAGGGCGCGGGCGTGGCCTGCGCCGGTTGCACCTGCTCCACCGGTGATGTGCCCGCCAACGACGACTGCGTCAGCTCCATCACGCTGAACATCGGCGACGTCGCCTCCGGCAGCACCTGCCTCGCCGGCATCGATTCGTCGGCCCCGGTGTGCAACTCTCAGACCATCTCCTCCGGCGGTGTGTGGTACCGCGTGATCGGCACCGGCAACACCATGACCGCCAGCCTCTGCGGCGGCACCAACTACGACAGCCGCATCAGCGTCTTCTGCGGCGTCAACGGTTGCGACAACCTGACTTGCGTCGGCGGCAACGACGACTCCTGCGGCCTCGCGTCGCAGGTGGCGTTCTGCTCGCAGGCTACGGCTCCCTACTACATCCTCGTTCACGGCTTCGGCGCCGGCCGCGGCAACTACAGCCTGACCGTCACAGATGACGGCGTCAACTGCACCGGCGGCGTGCAGTGCCTCCCCACCGGCGCTTGCTGCGTCGCTTCGACCCAGTCTTGCTCCATCACCACCCAGGCTGCCTGCGAAGCCTCGGGCGGCACCTATAGCGGAGACGGCACCGTCTGCAGCACCTCCTCCTCCATGCCGTTGTTCTCGTCGGGCGACTCCTTCCCGATCGGGATCACGGACAACACCACTGTCACCTCGACCATCACGGTCCCGGCGGGCAGCGGCAACGTCTCCAACCTCAGCGTGTGCGTGGGCCTCACCCACACCTGGATCGGCGACCTGATCGTCCAGATCACTTCGCCCGGCGGCACGACGGTGAACCTGATGACCCGAGTGAACGCCGCCGCGGCGGGCGCCCTGGGCGATTCGTCGAATCTGAACGGCGAATACTGCTTCTTTGATTCCGCGCCCGGCGACATCGCCGCGGTGGCGGTCTCCGGTGACTCGGCATTCACGATCCCCGGCGGCAACTACTACCCGACGGACTACGCCGGCGTGCACACCTCGCTCGCCGTGTTCGACGGCCAGCCGTACGAGGGCACATGGACCCTGACCGTCAGCGACAACGCCGGCGGCGACACGGGAACGATCAACTCGTTCTCGTTCCAGCAGATCACGATCACGCCCAACTGTGTGTACTGCCCGGCCTGCGCGGCGGACTACAACCAGGACGGCGGCGTGGACGGTGCGGACGTCGCGGCGTTCTTCCCCGATTGGGAGAACTCCGTGGGTTGCGCCGACGTGAGCCAGGACGGTGGTATCGACGGCGCAGACGTTGAAGTCTTCTTCAGCCTCTGGGAAGCCGGCGATCCCAACTGCGGCGGCTGATCCTTTGATCAGCTCCGCATGCCAGTAAGTGCATGAAAAAACCCCGGGTCGAAAGGCCCGGGGTTTTCTTTTCTCTTCGGATTTCAGTAGCGTCGAGGGTCCGCACGCGCGGCCGCGGCGGTTCAATCGGCGTCGTCGGGCCCCTCGTTGGCGTTCTGCGTCTGCAGTTCCGCCTCGAGCTGCTCGATGGATTTCTCTTCCTCGACCTTGAGGCCCGCGGCGATCTTCGCGGCCTTTTCCTTCTCGATCTTGCGCTTGAGCGCTTCGACCTTCACTTTGTCAGGCGCGAGGATGATGCTCGCCTGCTTGCCCATCCAGCGCGGCGTCTGTTCCACCTTGGCGACGTCGGCCAAGGCCGTCGCCACTTCGCGGAGGTTCTCCAGGCCCAGTTCTCGGTGCGCGATCTCGCGTCCTTTGAACCGCTGGGTCACCATCACCTTGTGCCCGTGCATCAGGAAGCGGCGGGACTGGTCCACGCGCACCTGGATGTCGTGCGAGTCGATCTTCACGCTCCGTCCCAGCCGGATTTCCTTCATTTCGGTGGCCTTGGTGGCCGCGCGGTCGCGCCGCTGCTTCTGGCTCAGCTCGTACTTGTACTTGCCGTAGTCCATGATCTTGCAGACCGGCGGGCGCGTGTCGGGAACGATCTCCACGAGATCGAGACCCTTCTCGATGGCCATCTTCATGGCCTCGTTCGTTTCCACGACGCCGACCTGCTCTCCCTCGGCCCCGATGAGTCGGATGGGGGAGATGCGGATCATGTGATTGACGCGGGTGCGCTGTTGCGCGGGGGGCCCGCCTTCACGGCTAAATCTTCCGATTGCGATGGCTGAAACTCCTAGGTGTGTACGAACCGGTTGCGAGTCGCTCAGAACACGGACCACCACACACGGTTTTCGCCGTTGGGGCGACCCCGTTGCGGGTTGGCTTCAAGATGCACAACTGCCCCCTCATGAGCGTTGGCCGATGCCGACGCCCCCGGGTGGGCAAGAGAAAAGAGCAAAGATGCGGGACGAACGTCCGCTCATAGGCCTAAGTGTACCCATCCAAACCCGATCGGGGGGGTGCTTTCATGGCTTCCCCGGGCCGGGTCTACCGACCCGAATTGTCGGAGTTTCAACCCCGCAGGGACGAATTCGCGGAGGTCTTTGGGCCCACCTCGTGGCCTGACTTGTCGATGGCCAAATCGTCCGCCCCGACCCACAATCGGGCCGATACTGTGTGTTATGAGCCTCGCTACTACCTGCCCCGCTATCCGCCGCATGGCCATCCTCACCGGCGGCGGCGACTGCCCGGGCCTCAACGCCGTCATCCGCGCTGTCGCCAAGGACGCCTTCCACTGCGATATCGATGTGCTGGGTGTTGAGGACGGTTACCAGGGTTTGATCGAGAACCGGTTCCGGCAGTTGCAGCCGAGTGACCTGGACGGCATTCTCCGCCGCGGCGGCACGATCCTGGGCTCCAACAACCGCGCCAATCCTTCGCGATTCGCAGTCGGAAAGAACTCGGACGGCACGCCCATCTTCCGCGACCTGACGGAAGACTGCCTTCGGCACATCCGTTCTCGCAAGATCGAGGCGATGGTGATCATCGGCGGGGACGGCACGATGACCTCCGCCGCGTGGTTTGCCAAGCAGGGCCTTGCGGTGGTGGGGGTGCCCAAGACGATCGACAACGACATCATGGGCAGCGAGATCACGTTCGGCTTCCAGACCGCCGTCGACACCGCCACCGATGCGCTCGACAAGGTCCGCACCACCGCCGACAGCCACCACCGCGCCATGGTCGTTGAAGTCATGGGCCGCAACGCGGGTTGGATCGCCCTGCACTCGGGCATCGCCTCCGGCAGCGACATTATCCTGATGCCGGAGATTCCCTTCGATCTCAAGGTGTTGGCGCGGGTGATCCAGGAGCGTGAGCGCCGCGGCATGCGGTCGACGCTGCTGTGCGTCTCCGAGGGGGCGCGTCCTCAGGGTGGCCAGCAGGTCGTCGCCAAGGTCGACCCCACCAGCCCCGACCCCATCCGCTTGGGAGGGGTCGGAAAGTTCGTCGCCGAAGCGCTCGAGAAGGAGACCGGCGTCGAAAGCCGCTACTGCGTGCTCGGCCACGTGCAGCGCGGCGGCGTTCCCTGCGCGTTCGACCGTGTTCTGTCCACGCTGCTGGGCAATCATTCGATGAACCTGCTCCGCGAAGGCAAGGTCGGACGCATGGTCGCGTGGCAGAAGGGCCGCCTCACAGACGTTGATCTGGAAGAGCCCGCGGGCAAGCAGCGCCTGGTCCCGGAAGATCACGCCCTGGTGGGCGCCGCTCGCGCCGTGGGCACGTCCTTCGGCGACTGATCCACCGTCCACAGTTCAAAGTGAAATCGCTCCGCCCGGACCACGAATAACCTCGTTGTGGCGGCGGAGGTCCCGCGGCCGCATGGGGTACACACGGTGCAAGAGTTCAAAACCACAAACGTCGCGTACTTGTTCTGGGTTCTGTGCCTCTTGGGCCTCTTCGGCATGCACAGGTTCTACACCGGCCGCTGGATCACCGGGATCATCTGGCTGTGCACCGCCGGCCTTCTGGGCATCGGCCAGTTGGTTGACCTGATTCTCATCCCGGGCATGGTGGAGAAGGCCAACACACGCCTCGCCGCACGCGGCGCGGGCTTCGTCGCCGGGCGTTGACTCAACCACTCAGAACGGCGGATTGGCATCGGGGTCGTCGAGCGCCGGCATCGGCCCGCCGCCGTCGCGGTGGTTTTCAATCGGACCGCTCTTCTTGCCGGGCGCGAAGCCCTTGTACTCGGTCTGAGCCCGCGGCGGCGGAGCGGGCTGCGGCGCTGCGCCGCCGAAATCGTCGAACGCGCCGGCGAGATCCCGATATCCGCCCGGGGCGTGCCCGTGCGGGTCCAGGTCTGTGAACCGCGTGATGTCCGAGTTCCAGTGCAGCTTCACCACGCCCGTGGGCCCGTTTCGCTGCTTGGCGATGATGATCTCGGCGACCCCGACCTTGTCGGGGTTCGCGTCGAGCCACTCCGGGTCGTCCTTGTGGTAGTAGTCCTCGCGGTGCAGCAGCAGGATCACGTCCGCGTCCTGCTCGATCGACCCCGATTCACGCAGGTCGCTCATGCGCGGGCGGTTGCCCTCGCGCTGTTCCGCGGCGCGGTTGAGCTGCGAGAGGCACAGGATCGGCACGTTGAGCTCGCGGGCCAGCCCCTTGATGCCGCGGCTGATCGCCGAGACTTCGTTCTGGCGGCTCTCTCGCGCCGACCCGGGAGAAGAGAGCAACTGGAGATAGTCGATGACGATTGCCCTCACCCCGTGCTGCTGCACCATCCGGCGGGCCCTGGCCCGCAGGTTGAGCACCGTGAGCCCCGGCGTGTCGTCGATGTAGATCGGGGCCTGCTTGAGGTCGTCGGCCGCCATTCCCAGATTGCCCAGGTCTTCCTTCGAGAGCCGCTTGCCGCCCCGAAGGTCCTGTGATTTCACGTGCGCCCGGGCGCACAGCATGCGCAGCACGACGGACGACTTGGACATTTCCAGGCTGAAGAAGCCCACGGGGAAGTCCCGCTTCTTGGGCGCGCCGGCGACCGGCGCCCCGCCCAGCGCGGTCTGTTCCGCGACGTTGAGCGCGAGCGCGGTCTTTCCCATACTGGGGCGGGCCGCCAGGATGAGCATCTCGCCCGGCTGCATGCCCAGCAGCATGTTGTCCAGGTCGTGGAATCCTGTGGGGATGCCCGACATCGAGGCGCCGCTCTGCTCCATGGCCTCGATGCGGGCCATCTCGATGTCAAGCAGAGCGCTGAGCGACTGCACGTCCGAGGAGTTGCGTTCCTGCGCGATCTCGAACACCGCGGATTCGGCGCGGTCCATGACCTCTCGCGCGCCGTCGGGCCCCAGGTCGCCGGCGTGGTATGCGTCGTACAGAATGTTCCCGCACGCGTCGATCAGGCGCCGCATCCGCGCCTTCTCCGCGACGATCTTGGCAAAGTGGGGCGCGTTGACCGCCGACGGCACCGAGTTGGCCAGGTCCACGAGGTACTGATCGCCGCCGCATTGATCGAGGATGCCCCGATCGCGGAGCATCGTCACCGTCTGGATCAGGTCGCCCGAGTCACGCTGGTCGTAGATTTCGATAAGCGCTCGGTAGATGTGCCCGTGCGCTTCCTTATAGAAGTCCTCCGGCCCGGTCACAATGGCCAAGATATCGGTGATAACTTTGGGCTCCAGGATCATCGATCCCAGGAGGGCCATCTCCGCCTCGACCGCCTGCGGGGATTCGCGGTCGAAGAGCTTCTGGAGCGGAATAACCGGGGCACCGCCGCCCCGGCGCTGCCGGTTGTTGGGCCTTGATTGATCTGCTTCTGCGGGCACGTTCCAAGGTAGGCGGCGGGCGTGCCTCCGTTCAGGCTACCGATAGGAAATCCACGAGCCATCCACACGGAATTCTCGTCCCGGCCGTTGCACCGCCGCGTTCGGTGGACGCCCGCGAAGAACCCCCTTGCAGAATCCATGAAAGCCCGCGTGCGGCGTGTGTCAACCCCCCGGCCGGGTACATCGGCTGGGGGCCGATATTTCCAGCACTACCGCTTGGGTGATTCTGCCTACTGAATCTCGTGTCTGTCCCCTCAACCGCCGAAATACTGACATCGGCGACGCGGGATCGACGCTCGTTCGGAACGGGCCGGCTTATGTTGCCATCGCCGATATTGGGGTCGCTCGGAATGAAGCAGCGAAGCCTCCTGACCGCCGCGGAAGTGAACTCCCTGTATGAGTATCTCGACCGGCGCCTCGAAAGCGTGGGAATCGAGAGCCAGCCCGAGGTGGTGCTGCGCCTTCTGGATTTGTCGTCCCGCAAGGACGCCCAGCTCCTGGATTACGCCAAGGTGATCAAGGCCGATCACGCGATCTCCGGCCGCCTGCTCAAGCTCGCCAACTCCGCGCTCTTTGCGCAGCGCACCCCGGTGACCAATCTCGAACGGGCGTGTCTATTGCTCGGGCTCGAACGCCTCAAGGCGGTCTCGCTGGGTTTCCACCTGAGCCGCGCCGCTTCGGCCGGCGCATCGCGCGATGTCGTGCGCCAGGTGTGGGGCCAGTCGGTCTTCCGCGCCTGCATGGCCGCGGAAGCCGCCCGGGCCTCGGCGCCGTCGCTGGTGGCGGAGGCGTTCGTCATCGGCCTGATGCTCGACGCGGGCGTCCCGCTCATGTGCAAGCTGCTCGGCGACGACTACGTCAAGGTCTTCTCCGCCACGCCCGTGCCGGGGGCCCTTCAGCGGATCGAGTTTGAGAAGCTCGATTTCACGCACGTGGACATCGTCACCGTGCTCGCACGCAAGTGGCGGTTCCCCGAACTGCTCGCCAAGCCGCTCGAACTCCACCACGTGCGCCCCGCCGACATCGCCAGGGACGACCCCATCGGGCGCCTGCACCGCATCGCCTACGTCGTGGGCTCGCTGAGGCTCGACGGCCAGGAGGCATCACCCTCCGTCATGACCGCGGCACAGGACGGCGGGATTCTCACCGCCCAACGCCTGCTGCGTCTGAACGACGAGGAGATGACCAAGGTTGTCAGCGCCAGCATCAACGAGTACAAGGTACTGATCGAGGTCTTTGCGGGCATCGCGACCGCCGCCCCCGGCGTGGACGACCTGGGCCAGCGCGTCGAGAACGGGCTCATCAACGCCATTGACTGCGCTGTGGAGCAGAGCCTGGCCAAGGAGAACGCCGCGCCGCCCGCGAAGCTGGTGGTCCGCGGGCAGTTCATCGAGATCGTCCGCGAGCCCGACGGCACCGTGATCGCGTTCGTTTCCGACGCCAAGGGCCAGCGGCTCGTCTCGCACCGCGTGGCCCCCGCGAAGGAAACCCCGCAGACCTTGTGCGAAGCCCTGGGCATCGAGGCCCCGGGCGCGGACGATGCGCGCAACATCTCCGAGCGGCTGCGGCTGCTCGCCGCGTGAGTATGCTCAGCAGGCTTATTCCCAGTGGATAAAGAAAGCGTCGACGTCTCCGCCTTCGACGCCACGCAGCAACGCCCGGAGTGTTGAAAGGTGACGAGCGAAATCTCATGCGCTCCGGGTCGGCGTTCGTGGACGCGCAACGTAGCGACAGTTTGCATGCAGTCCGCGGACATTCCAAGTTCGGTCCGATGCCACTCTGGAGTGGGGCAGCGCAGTCGTGCCTCCGCCGGCAAGCATGCCGCAGGCGTCTGTATGGCCCGAGCGGAGCAAGCCCGTCCGCAACACTTAGCTGGACACCGCACTCCCCGAACGCTCCGCCCGGTGCAGCCGCCACCATCGCAGAATCTGCCCCGGCCCCGTGACCTTCGCGCCCTGCGACCGCCGCCATCGTCCCAACTTGTACATCAGCCTCCACTGCGCGAACAACGTGGCGTACGACCGCCGTGCCGACCATGAAGGGTCGTACATGTTCGTCGACTCACTGGTGATCCCGTTGAGTTCCACGATCTCCATGCCGCGGCCTTCACGCAGCTCTTGTTCGCTTCGGTACCGGATGTCAAAGCGGCCGAAGTCCAACCCGCCGCCATCCACGCCGCGGAAACGCAACGCGATCGCGTTGATCGTCTCCACAAGGGTGGGCGTTACGAGGTCCGCCCCGTCGCGGAACAATGCCCCTTGGCAGTGGTTGCCGCACACGCCCAGCGCCACCCGCTCGCCGCGGGCCGGCACTCTCCTCGCCCGAGTGCCCAACCGCTCCAGGAACACGCTCGCTTGTCGGCGATGCCGAGGGTGGAGCAGAATCAGATCTTGCAGCGTGTGCACACCATCCCCGTCGATGGTGGGGAACTCCTTGCGGGTGATCGAGAAGATGAAGCCCGTTTGAGGATTCTCCGGATCGCGTGCCCAGAGCACGCCGCACTCGTTGGGCCCGGCGTGGAACGGCTGGGCCACGACCGGCCCGGTGACGGTCTCAAGGTACGTTCTGGCCTTTGCCTCGGTGCGCACGAGCGTCACCGCGAACCCCCTCTGGCCTTGATCCGGCTTCAGGATGATCGGCCAACCGCCGTGCGCCGCGGCGTGCGAGCGAACCTTCTCCAGTCGTCGTTCCAGATGACCCGGCTCAATCAGCGTGGTCGCCAGCACCTCGGCGTGGGAGCCCAGTCCCTTCATGATGGCGTGCTTGCTCTCGCCGACAATGCCCCCGCCGTGCTCGATGCCGGGGTTGAGGGCGGTGGGGCAGAGCAGGCTCCGGTGTCGCAGCCCGAGCCACAGCAGATACGGCAGCAGCGGCGCGTAGAACACCCACGCGGGCCAGTACTCGTGGTGGATGATCCGTTCCAGCCCCGCCCGCAGCCGCAGGAGCCACCTTCGGAAATCTCCCAGCCCGGCCGACGCGTCGCTGCCGGTTACGGCTTCGCCGACTGCGTAAGCGGAACCACCTGCCGCCGACGGATGCCCTCGTTGCCCAACTGTCCGCACGCCCCCATCATGCGGCGGCCCTTGGTGCGGCGGCGCTTCACGAAGACGTGCTCCTCGATGAGCCAGTCCATGAACTGCTGGACGGATTCTTCGGTCGGCGCGGGCCAGGGCGAGTTCCGCCGCGGGTTGTACGGGATCAGGTTGAGAACGGCGCGGATGCGTGTGTCTTTCTCCGGGTCACCCGTGGGGTTCTGAAGCACCTGCTGCACCAGCGGGCGCATGAAATCGGCGATCTGGGTGGCGTGGGCGCGGGAATCGTTCACGCCGGGGATCAGCACGTATTCGATGCACAGTTTGTTGCCGCCGTAACGCGGCCAGGTCGCTAATTCCTGCTGGAGGTCCCGGAGGCTCCACTTGCGGTTGATCGGCATGATCGCCGACCGGTCGGCGTCGTTGGGCGAGTTGAGCGACAGGGCCAGGTTCAGCCGGTGCCAGCCGGGCTTGGTGATCTGCTCGCGCATCTTCCGCAGCCCGTCCACGCGGCCCACCGTCGAGATCGTGATCCGGCTCAGCGCCGCCCCCGCCCCGTTGTGGTCCTTGAGCACCGCCACCGCCTGCATCACGTTGTCGTAGTTGTCCATCGGCTCGCCCATGCCCATGAACACGATGTTGCTGGGGCGGATGCCGATCTCGTGCGTCGCGGCGTACCACTGCGCCACGATCTCCGCCGGCGTGAGCGAGCGGATCAGGCCCATCTGGGCCGTTTCGCAGAACGTGCACCCCATCGCGCACCCCACCTGGCTCGAGAGGCACAGCGTGTAGGTCTGTCGGCCCGCCGAACCGATCATCGGGATGAGCACCGATTCGGTCTCCAGCGGAGCCGACGCCAGCGGGTGTTCGGGGTCGGGCGAAGCCACGGGGGCCACGCGGCACACGAACTTGATCACTTCGCCTTCGTTGGAGGGTTCCCGGAGCGTCCTGACGACCTCGGGCATGTTGACGTGCAGCGGCCCCACGCTCCGCACGCCTTCACGGAATATGCGGCGATAGGCCGGCAGAGACGTGTTCACGGCGACACCCAACCGGTCGCGTGCCGCGGCCACGGCCTCTTCCGAGGTCAGCCCGAGGCAGTCGATCTGGTGCGTGTGGGCGTCTGGTGGCACAGGGGCAATGGTAGGGGGTGCCAACGAAAAACCCCGCCGCGGAAGGCCGCGGCGGGGTTGAGTTTTCAGACCTTCAGGTCAAGGACCTGATCCGGATTACTTCTCGATGAACGTGGTGAGTTCGTCGTCGCGGACCGGGGTCTTGACTTCGGCGCAGGTGGTCTCGCCGATCACGAGCAGTTCGCCGGCCTTGGTGGCCTTGGCGATGAAGGTGCTCTTCATCACCGCGCCCGGGGCGACGGTGCCGAAGTTGAACACCAGTTTGCCGCCTTCCATCTTGGCCAGCGGCGAGGAGACGAACTCCAGGCCGGCGGGGATGGTCACGGTCATCTTGGTGTTGGTCAGCGGGATCTGGCCCTGGTTCTTGACCTCAACCTGGTACGCGTGGGGCTCGCCGAGGGCGACCACGCCGTCCTCGTCCGTCACAGTGGTGCCGATGTCGGCCACGCCGTAGACGTTGATGGTGCAGTTGGTCGCGACCTGCGCGGCGCAGTCGCCGGTGAGGACGGCCGAGATGTTCAGCGGGGCGATGCTCGCGGCCTTGAGGCAGAACCGCATGGTCTGCGTCGCGCCGGGGGCGAGGTCGCCGCCGGAGAAGACCAGGCTGCCCGCCGAGAGAGCGTTGCCGCTGCCGGCGTTGCTCACCGTCGCGCCCGCGGGCAGCGTCACGGCGACCTTGGTGTTCTTGCTCACGGCGTTGCCCGTGTTGCGGATCGTCAGGTCGTAGCACGCGTCGCGGCCGACCATCGCCTGGCTGCCGGGCTTGCACTCGATGGCGAGCACGGGCTGCTTGACGACGGTGGTGACCTTGTTCGAGGTCACGTTGAGGTTGCCGTCGGCGGTCGCGTTGGCGACGTTCTCGTAGGAACCGGTCTTGGTGGCCTTGAGGGTCTTGCTGACCGTCTTGCTGGCGCCGGGGGCCAGATCGCCGATGACGTCATCGAACGAGGTCTGGCCGTTGTCGAGCGTCAGGCCGGCGGGCAGGGTGTCCTTCACGTGGACGTTGCTGGCCACGCCGCTGCCGGTGTTCTTGACCTCGACGGTCATGTTGATCGGGGTGCAGTTGAGGATCGCCTCGGGGGTGATCGTCTTGCTGATCGTCAGGGCGGGCTGAACGACGTTGATCGTGCTGCACAGGGCGAGGCTGTAGGTAGCGCTGGCGCAGGAGGCGATCGTGCCCAGACCCGCGGCGGAACCCTTGAAGGTGATCGTCTTGCTCTCACCGGGGTTCAGGTTGCCCAGGTTGTACTGGCCGTTGGCGCCGGTGGGGGTCACGGAGGCAACCGTGAAGTTCGTCGGGGCGGCCTCGTTCACCAGGACGTTGTTCAGCGTCGCGCCGCCGATGTTGGTGGCCTTGATGACGTAATCAAAGGGCTGACCGACGGTCACCTGCGCGGGGTAGATCTTCTCCAGCATCAGGGCGCTGCTGTTGCGGTCGCCCGTGGGGAAGTACTGCACGTTGCCGGTGGTCGCGGCGGCCTTGGGGGCCGGAGCGGCGGCGGCGGCCTTCGGGGCCTCAGCCTTCGCCGCGGCCTTGGGGGCCTCGGCCTTGGTGGTGGCCTTGGGGTGATAGTCAGCGCCCGGGTGAGCGTGAGGAGCGGTACCCGAGTAGTTATCGTCGTAACCGGCGGACGACTGACTCTCGCAACCGATCAGGGAAAAAGCAGCGCCAGCGGCAAAAGCCAGCGAAGCCAACGACAGAGTAGTGATTTTCATAGGTCTCCTCGACGCTCCTGGGAACGTGGAATGTGTGAGAAAGGGATGACCCCAGTGTCAGCCCAACCAGCCATAGACAAATAACGACGGACGGAAGCGGAATACATGCCCCATCACGACACAGCCAAGTATAGAGTGTTCAACCGCTTTTTTCTCGGTAATATTCACTAAGTCCGAGAATAAACATGTTTTAAACATTCATGCGACGTTAGCCGGAGTTAACTTGGGCTTGTCAAGGCCATTTCTTCCGGAAGATTCTCTAAAGTTCGTAAGCCGCTCAATCTATGGTCGGTTTTTGGGTGGTTCCTCATCCCCAAGCCGGTGACCGTCTGCCGTTCGAAGCCGAGTCGATCAATAGACCTCTAGGAAGACTCGCTTCGAAAGGTGCAGGCTCTTATGGAACATTTTGCGGTCCCAGCCCGCGACTTCTCCCGCCTCCGGATCGGCCCGGATGAACTGCTCCGCCGCGTCCTTGGGGAGCATCGTCGCCATCGTTTGGAATACTCCCAACTCCATGCCGGCGATGCCGCACACGTACACCAACGTCCGGGAAGAAGACATCATCGGCGCCAGTTGGTCGCGGTCCGCGGCCAATCGCTGGTGCACGTACATCGGGCCGGACCCGTCCGCTTGACGCTCGCGGCTGATCGCCGTGTGGTATGTGAAGTTGGGGTGTTTCTTCGCCAACTCCTGGAACTCCTTGTGGTACAAGAGGTCGGAGGCGTACGGGGAACCCATCACCAACGCCACCTTGCTCGCAGCGCCCGTCCTGAGCAGTTCAAGGGTCATGCCGCGGAAGGGCGCGATGCCCGTGCCCGTGGCGATGAACACGTAATCGTGCTTGGAATGGTCGGCCGGCAGCACGAATCGCTTGCCGTTGGGCCCCGTCAGCGTCACTTTGTCCCCAGGATGCAGGTCGCACAGGTAGTTTGACGCCACTCCGAGGAAGAGCTTGTGCGAGTCCCAGTGTTCATCGATGGTCCGCTTGACGGTGGTGGCCAGCACGTTGCCTTTGCCGTCCTCGCCCTGCGTGGGTGACGCGATCGAATAGAGCCGCAACTTGTGAGGCTTGCCGTTGGCGTCCGCGCCCGGCGGGATCACCCCGAAGGACTGACCTGCGATGAAGTTCCCCGCCAGCGGCGTGCCCGTCACATCGATCGACACATGCCGAACAAACCCCGCTGCCTTCTGGCTCGCGGTGCAGCGGTATGTTTCCGTGACAGTCCCGATGCACGGCTTGATCGGGGTCGCCAGGTGCATCTTGGCTTCGGTCATCGTGGGGGCTGTGTCGGTCGTCATGGGATGGCGAGGGTAGCGGTTCTGATCGCAACATTCCGGTCGCGGGACGTCGCGCCAAGGCGTTCAACCCGTGTGTCCGACCCTTCGAAGCACATCCGCCGCCGTTTGACGCACCAGTTCCGTCTCGCCGGAATTCCCCGCGAGCGCCTCGAGCCGCTCGCGCAGGCCCGGATGCTCCCCGGTCGCCAAGGCATTACCCGCCACGATGACGGCGTTGCGCTTCATCATGTCCAGCCTCGCCCGTTTCATCGGCGATGTTCTGAACGCCTCCTCGCGGGCGACGCCCGTCCAGTCCATCACTTCCGCGAGGTTGAGGTACACAAGCCGCGGCGTATACGCCGCGTGCGGCGTGCCATTGCCTCCCTCGCGGGCCGAGTTGTGCGGGCACACCTCCTGGCAGACGTCGCACCCGTACATCCAATCGCCGATCGCCGCGTGCAGGGATGGGTCGATTGGCGTGCGGTGCTCGATCGTCAAGTATGAAATGCACCGTGATCCATCCACGCCGTAGGGCGTGATCGCTTGCGTGGGGCACGCCTCGATGCACCGCGTGCAGGTGCCGCAGTGATCGGTGGCCGTCCATTGCTCCGCGGGAGGCTCCAGTTCCAGAGTGGTTGCGACCACACCCAGCAGCAGGTAACTTCCCAGCCGCGGGTGGATCACCATCGTGTTCTTCGCCTGCCACCCGATCCCCGCCGCCACCGCCAGTTCACGCTCCAGGATCGGCACGGTGTCGACGCAGGTGCGAAAGTCACACCCAGGGATCTCCAGCCGCAACGCATCGGCCAGCGAGTGCAGCCGCCGCTTCATGACGTGGTGGTAGTCCCTTCCCTGCGCGTAACGGGCGATTCTCCCCATCGGCGTCGGCTCGCCGAGCCTCGACGGTACTTCATGGCCCCGCGCTGAGTACAAGTCGGCCACCACCAGAAACGATCGTGTGCCCTCCATCACCTTGCGAGGATCGAACCGCAGTTCCATGTCCGCGGCGAGGTATGCCATCGATCCGTGCTTGCCACCTTCCAGCCACTCCAAGATGTGTTTGGACCACTTGGTCGGCGCGGCCGGAGCGACCCCCGCCGCCGCGAAGTCCAGCGTCAGGCACCGGTCGATGATCTGTTGCGAAAGGGTCGGGGCCATGAGCGCGAGGCCCGAGGGAACCGTCTTTAGTGCGCCGCCGCGACGGTCGCGGCACGCCGCGTGCCGCCGATCCACTGGAACAGCCGCTGCGCCGAAGTGGTCATCGCGGCGTCGGTGTCGGCGTCGCTCGCCTTGGCGTTCAGCCACGCGCGATCGTACTCGTACACCACCCAGCCCTTGTACCCGGCGCGGGAGAGCCCGGCGATCATGCTCTGGCAGTCCAGGTCGCCGTCACCCAGCGCACAGGGCACGCCGCCGCGCAGGTCCTTGATCTTGACCAGGCCTAGGCGTTCTCCCAACACGTTGGCGCCGTTGGCGGGGTCTTCGCCCGCCGCGCGGGCCACGGGCGCGGAATAGGCCGCGCTCAGAAGGGGGTGGTTGATCTTGTCCATCAGTTCGGCCAACTGCACCGACGTGGAAAATGATCCGCCGTTCTCGATCGCCAGCCGCACGCCGCTGTTGCGGCAGTAATCCAGGCACTTGAGCATGCGGTCGGCGATGCGGGCACAGGCGCTGGCCCGGGATTCGCCGCCGATGATCTCAAAGCCGAAGACCCGCACGAACGGGGCCTCCACCTGCACCGCGATGTCGATGCAGTTCTTGGTCTCGCGAACGCTCTGCTCGTTGTCCAGCAGCAGGCCCAGCAGCGGGGGGGTGATCGGGTCGTCGTACCGCACGGATGTGGCCAACGAACAGATCGAAAGCCCGATCCGCTCCAGCATGCCGCGCAGCTTGGCGGGCGCGGTGAGCGCGGGGTCGCACGCGAACTCGCGCGTGCCGTAGCCGAACGTGCGCAGTTCGCATCCCACGTAGCCCCAGCGGGCCGCGTGTTCTGCGAGGCGGGTCAGGGTCCAATCCGGACAGGCAACCGTGCTGAAAGCTGGCTTCATTTCGGCCAATGTTACGCGCGTTGCACCCCGTGTTTTCAACCGCACCACGCCAATTGAAACAGGGGATCAACCCCGCCCCGACCGCCCGGTTGTCAATCGCTCGCGCCCTACTGTGACCATCATCGCGGTCTCTCCCCCGCGATCACTCTACCGAGGTTGACATGGCATCGCGAAAACCATTCGTTGGCGGCAACTGGAAGATGAACACCAACCGCACCACCGGCTCGGACCTGGCCCGTGCGGTCTCCGACGGTCTGATGACCCTGGACGGCGTCGACGCGGCGGTCTTCCCCCCCTTTCCCTACCTGCTCACGGTCCGTTCCATCCTTCGGGACCGGGGTTCCTCCATCCGCCTGGGCTCCCAGGACGTCTACCACCAGAACGACGGCGCGTTCACCGGCGAGGTCTCAGTCGCCATGCTCAAGGATTGCGGAGTCCAGACCGCCCTGGTGGGCCACTCCGAGCGCCGCCACGTCATCGGCGAGAAGGACGAACTGATCAACAAGAAGCTTCGCGCCCTGCTGGAGGCGGGGATGGATGCCGTGCTCTGCGTGGGCGAGACCCTCGACGAGCGCGAGGCCGGTCACCAGGAGATCGTCAACTCCCGCCAGGTCCGCACGGGACTGGCCGAGATCCCGGCGCCCTACGCCGAGCGCCTCGTGATCGCGTACGAGCCCGTGTGGGCCATCGGCACCGGCAAGACCGCCTCGCCGCAGGACGCGCAGGAGATGCACGCCGCCATCCGCAACCTCATCTCGCGCCTGTACAACGCCGATGTCGCCGCTCGCGTCCGCATCATCTACGGCGGCAGCGTCAAGGCCGACAACGCCGCGGAACTCTTCTCACAGCCCGACATCGACGGCGGGCTCATCGGCGGAGCCTCGCTCAAGAGCGCGGACTTTGTCGCCATCACCAAGGCCGCGGCGGAGGCGGCGAAAGACAAGGCCTGAGCCGCCCGCCTACGCCATGAAGCCTCCGACGTGACCCCCGCCAAGCACATGCTCGATCTGGCCGCGCGTCTCGCGCTCCGGGGTGCCGGGCGCGTGGAGCCCAACCCGCTCGTGGGCTGCGTCATCGTCAAGGAGGGGCGGATCATCGGCATGGGCCACCACCGCGAATATGGCGGCCTGCACGCCGAACGCGAAGCGCTCGCGGATTGCGCCCGCCGCTCGGAGAGCCCCAGAGGATCGACCGTCTACTGCACGCTCGAGCCCTGCGGCGGCCACGGCAAGCAGCCCCCGTGCGTGGAAGCCCTCATCGCGGCGGGCGTCTCGCGCGTGATCTTCGCCAGCCCCGACGAATCGCCCAACAAGGGGCGCGGCGCGTTGCAACTCAAGGCCGCGGGCATCGCCGCCGAACTCTGCCGCGACAGCCCGCTCGCCTCGGGCCTGTGCGTGCCGTGGGCCAAGCGGGAATCAACCGGCCTGCCCTGGGTTGTCGCCAAGTGGGCCCAGACCATCGACGGCCGCGTCGCCACCCGCAGCGGCGAGAGCAAGTGGATCAGCAACGAACGATCCCGCGCCCGCGTCCACAGCCTGCGAGCCCGCGCCGACGCCATCCTCACCGGCATCGGCACCGTTCGCGCCGATGATCCGCTCTTGACCGCCCGCGGCGTGCGCCGGGTCCGCCGATGCGCCGCCCGCATCATCGCCGATACCGATCTCGACATCCCCACCGACGCCAAACTCGTCCAGACCGCTCGCGAAACGCCGACGTATGTCGCGTGCGACAGCGATCTGCTCGCGGCCGGGATCACTTCCGAGAAACGCGCCCGCCTGGAATCCGCGGGCGTCAAGCTCATCGGCGTTCCCCGCAGCGGACAGGGCCAGCGGCTCAACATGCGCGAACTCCTGCGCGTGCTCTGGTCGCAGTTCCGCTTCGCCACCGTCATGATCGAGGCCGGCCCCGGGCTGCTGGGCGGCATGTTCGATGAAGATCTCATCGACGAGGCCGTGGTGTACATCGCCCCGCTCATGCTCGGCGATGAACTCGCCAAGAGCGTGGCGGTGGGGCGGTTGGCCGAATCCCTCGGCGCGGCTCGCCGCTACGACCTGTGGCGCATCAAGGCCCTCAGCAGCGACGTCGAGCTGACTTACCGCCGCGCCCCAATCCACTCGCGCCCCGCCTGATCTCCCCGCCGGTCACCGGATTTCTTTTCGTAGGATCGTGACCAGTTCCGCCCGCTCTTCCTTCGTGAGCGTGCCTTTGAGAGTCGCCGCGTCCCAGCCCCACACCGCCGCCCGCGGCGTGGGATCGTCCGCGTGACGCGGGATCAGGTGCCAGTGCACATGCCCCACCTGGTTGCCCAGGCACTCGTAGTTGATGCGGACCGGCCCGCCGTCGGCGCCGTCGGTCGCGAAGACGTTGCGGATCACGCCCGCGACGATCGCCACGTCCTCGAACAGCCGCAACTGGCGTGACGTCTGCATCTCGTCCATGTGCTCCACGTGCGTCTTGAGGATCAGCACGCACCACCCAGGGCAGCCCTGGTTTTCGCCCAGCATCACGTACGACTCCGACAACTCGGAGATGAAGCTCGGATTGTCCTTGATCTGCGAGATGACGTCGCACAGCGGGCACTGCATGCAAAAAAGGTAGTCCCCGGACCCCGCGATCGACCGCGTCAGCGGTCCTTGGTCCGCCGCGCCGCCCTCCCGATGAGCACTCCCAGCAGCAACGCCGCGGCGAACAACGCGACGCCGGCCACGACGTAGGTAACGATCTCTTCGGTGGTGCTCGTGAAGCCCATGCTGCGCGACCGATCAGCCGCCGCTCTGCGCCCGCCGCAGTTCGGCCATCGTCTTCTTCAGTTGCCGCTGCAGCAGCGACACCTTAAGCAGACTGCGAACCCGCGTGACCAGTTCCAGCTTGTTCACCGGCTTGGTCAGGAAGTCGTCCGCCCCGCTCTCCACCGCCCGCTCCGCGTCCGAGACTTCGTTCAGCGCCGTCACCATCACGATCGGGATGTCCGCCGTGGCCGGGTCTTTCTTGATCTTGGCGCACACCTGGAACCCGCTCATCCGCGGCATCATCACGTCCAGAAGAATCAGGTCCGGCGCCTGCTTGGCGACTTCCTCCAAAGCCTCGATCCCGTCGTTGGCGGTGCGGAGCTCGCAGCCCAGTTCTTCGAGATACGCCAGCAGCAGTTCCAGATTCTGCTCGTTGTCGTCCACCAAGAGCACGCTGCGGCCCGTGATATCCGGAGACTCGGAAGCGGCGCGATCGGTCGGCGTGGGAGGTGTGGTCTGCATGGCTGCGGCCTGTCAGCGGCGGCATTCAATCATACCGCCCGCCCAACGGGGCGGCGTACCAACGTACTCTCTGTCAGCCGCCCACCTCCGCGGCGGTATCTATCTCTGACCATAGCACGCCAATGCCACTCCCCGATGCCACCACCGCGTACGTCGTGACCGCGACGTTCCCCTCTCTTGAACTGCGCGACGAGTACACCGCGTGGCTCCGGTCCGGCCACATCGCCGACGTGGTGACCGCGGGTGCCCTGACCGGGGAGATCGTGGAAGTGTCAGACCCCCCGACACCACCGAGAGTGCAAGCCCGGTACACGTTCGCGAACCCTCAGGCTCTGGAAACGTACGTGAAGGACCATGCCCCCCGGCTGCGCGCCGAGGGGATGGCACGGTTTCCCGCGTCCCGGGGTGTGACGTTCGAACGCCTTGTCGGACGGGTCGTTTTTCGTTTGGATTGATCGAGCTGGATCAGGCAGTGGATTGGTTCACCAGTTGATTCGGGTGGAAACGGGCAAGCCCGCGCCGAACACGGGTCGGCTGCGAACAATCGCCGTTGCGGCGTTCCGTGCCGGCGTTGCGTGGTACCCTGAGCGTCCGATAGGGTTTGGGCTTGCAGATACCCAGCGATGAATCTCTGTTCGAGCAGCACCGGCGGGGCGACCCGGGCGCTTTTCGTGCGCTCATCGAGCGGCACCAGAACGATCTCCTGCGTTTCCTGACCCGTCTTATGGGCGATCCCGCCGGGGCCGAGGATGTGTTCCAGGAAGCCTTCCTTCAGGCCCACACCGCCAGCCACACATTCGATCCAGAACGCAAGTTCCGACCCTGGTTGTTCACCATCGCGGCGAACAAAGCACGGGACTACTTACGTAGAAAGGGTCGCCGCCGTACGCTCGATCTGTCGGCCCCCGTTGACGGGAAGTCCGATGGCGGCGGAGATGGAACAGCGGGATCGTTCATCGACCTCATGGAGGTGGACGTTCCCCCGCCCGATGCCGCGCTGGACCGTCAGGAGACCAGCCATCGGGTGCAGAAATGTCTTGATCAGTTGCCGCATTCTCTCCGGGAGATTCTTCTCTTGTCGTACTTCCAGCGCCTGAGCTACCTGCAGATCGCCGATGAGCTCGGCATCCCGCTGGGAACCGTCAAGAGCCGCCTGCACTCCGCCGTCGCGGGTTTCGCGAAGCGCTGGAAGGCGATGGAGCCCGAGGGCGAGAACGGCGACTCGGGCCACACCGATCGGGAAGGTTGAATGAACGAACGAGATTTCCATTGTGATGCCGTCCTGAGCCACGCCGACCAGCGCGCCGTGGACGCGCTGCTCGACTCCGGCCTTGATGTGAACGCAGTCCCCGAAGATCTCCGTGACCGCGCCAAGCGAGTTCTGGCGATCCTTCAGGCGGCGGGCGGCACGGGCGCCGCCGTCAGCCCCGGTCTGGCCGACCGCGTGCTCGAACGCGTCCGCCTCACCGGCACCACCACACCAGCTTTCCTCGCCGCGCCCAAGCTCGCGCTCACCGAGGAACACGACGAACCCGCGCTGTGCCCGGACGATGAAGAGGCCCTCGACGCTTACGTCATGTCCGGTTACCGCGCCGAAAAGGTGAGCTCCTCGCTCCGCGATCGCGCCATGCAGATGGAGTTCCTGGGCCAGTTGATCGCCACCACGCCCACGCAGCCCGCGTCAGCGTCCCTGGTGGATCGCACCCTCGCCGCCGTGGCCGCCGTTCCGGTTCGGCGCTCGGCGCCCACGAACCTGGTGGCCCGCTCCTCGGGCTTCCGCCTTGCCGATCTTGTATCTATCGCCGCTGCTCTGGTCCTCGCCGGCTCACTCCTCTGGCCGGTGCTCACGACCATGCGCGGCAGATCTTCCCGTGTGGCCTGCGGATCCAACATGGCCACGATCGCCGGCGCGTTCGGCTCCTACGCCAACGACAACCGCGACGCACTCCCGATGGCGGTCGCCTCATTGGGCGGGCCCACGTGGTGGGAGGTGGGCACCAGCCCCGAGCGCTCCAACGCCGCGAACCTCTTCACCCTGCCCAAGCAGAACTACGTCTCCCTTAAGGACATGGCCTGCGTGGGCAACCCCAACGCCGACCGCGACTGCGGCTCGTGCTGCAACCGCACGGACTGGGATTGCATCAAGTCCGTGTCGTACAGCTACCAGGTGATGTTTGGCAAGGACCGCCCCTCGTGGGGACAGCGCCGGGCCGCGGGTTCGGCCCCGATGGTGATCCTCGCGGACAAGTCCCCCGTGGTGGCCCGCGCCTCGATGGGCGAGCCCATCAACCCGATGGAAAACTCCGCCAACCATGGCGGCGATGGTCAGTGGGCCGTCCGCACCGATGGTTCGGGCGTGTGGCTTTCCAGCCCGCAGATCGGGGATGACAATATCTGGCTCCCCGGCATCTTCGACGTTGCCATCGCCAAGGTGCGCGAGCAGGTCCGCCAGGGCAACTACTCCGGCCAGGTGCGCCTGCACGGCAATGAAGTGCCCTCCGCCGCGGATGAGACGTTCGTCGGCCCCTGATTTTCGTTCAGCCCGCGGCAACACCGACCAACGCCAGCAGGCCCCCGAAATCCCGCACGGTGTAGCGTGCGCTGGCCTCGCCCGGCCCGTTCGCGCCCGCCCCGGCCTTCCCAAATCTCCGGTGCATGTGCACCGTCTGAATCCCCATCGCCGACGCCGGCGCGATGTCGTGGCCGATGCTCGACGCAACGTGCAGCACCTGCCGGGGCGAGAGCCCATACCTCTCCAGGGCTTTCTGAAAGTTGTTCCGGCTGGGCTTGTACGAGCGGCACTGCTGCGCGGTGACGACCCAATCAACGTCAAACCCCGCCTCTCGCGCCGTCGCGGCGAACAGATCATCATCAACGTTCGAGATGACCCCCACGCGGTAGCGTGTCCGCAGTCTCGCGAGCCCGGCCGCAGAATCCGGGAACGCGGGCCAGCGGGGCAGCGAATCTGCGAGCACTCCTTCATTGCCGGGCGGGAACCCGAACTTCTCCGCCAACGCCCGCGTCACCAGGCCGAGCACCTCGCGGTAGGGCCTAAACGCTTCCGCCTCGATCGCTCGCTCGTACTCCGCGAACGCCCCGAGCAGCGCATCATCTGTGACCGAGGCGGGCAGCACAGGCCGCATCGCCGCGATGATCCCCGTTTCCCAGTCGATCAGCGTTCCGTAGCAATCAAACGTAATAGTCGTGATCCCCTGCATGCTCATCGCAACGACTCCGCGAGCAATTGCATCGGGTGCAGCGCGGTGCGCCCCGCCCCGTCATGAATCTGATGCCTGCACGAAGACCCCGGCGCGGCCACCAATGCATCGGGATTAGCTTGAAGCGCCGGCAGCAGCGTCAACCCCGCGATCTTCATCGAGAGTTCGTACCGGTCCTTCGTATACCCGAACGCACCGGCCATGCCGCAGCACCCTGTATCAAGCACCGTCAGCCGCTCGCCGAACGCCTTCCTCAATGCCGCGGCGGATGTTTCCGCGCCCCACAGCGCCTTCTGATGACAGTGCGCGTGCAGCAGCACGGGCGAGCTCGCCCGGAACTGCGGCCGCCTGGGGTGCAGGTCCCACTGCCGCGCCAGGTAATCCTCCGCCAGGAAGCTCTTGGCCGCGAGTCGCCGGCGCAGCTCCATCGGCGTCTTGAGTTTCAGCCCCAGCCAGTCGTCCTTGATCGCCGAGAGGCACGATGGTTCGGAAAAGAGGATCGCCGCGACGGAGTCATCATCGATCAAGGGCTTCAGTTTTTCGAGTGTCTCGTCCGCCATCGCGATCGCTTCGGGCAGCAGCCCCAGCGAGATCTTCGCTCTGGCGCAGCACCCCGCATCGGCGAGCACCACTCTGTACCCGAACGCCTCGAAGACGCGCTGCACCGCCAGCCCGATCTGCGATTCGTTGTACATCGTGAAGCAATCGCCGAACAGCGCCACCGTCGGCGTGCCCGGTCGCGCCGGGATCGACCGCTTCCACACCCGCGTCAACGACGTAGAGAACGCCGGCAGTGACCGCTTGGGGTGCAGCCCCAGGATCGCGTTGGCCAGCACCCGCACCGGCGCCAACCCGTTTGCCCAGTTCGCCAAGCCCGGCGTGAGGCTCCCCAGCCGGTTGAGCAGGTGGATGGACCCGAACACCTTCGTTTGCAGCGGCGCTCCTCCCGCGGCCTTGTACCGCTGCGCCGTGTACTCGGCCTTGAGCCGCGAAATGTCCACGTTGCTCGGACATTCGGTCTTGCACGCCTTGCACGAAAGGCACAGGTCCAGCGTCCGCATCGTCTCCGGGTCGGCCCAGATATTCCCGCCCGCCTCCACGGATTGCCCGGTGATCGCCAGCCGCAGAGCGTTGCCGCGGCCCCGCGTGCTGTGCCGCTCATCGAACGTCGCCTGGTACGACGGGCACATGGTGCCGCCCTGCTTCTTGCGGCAGACGCCCGCGCCGTTGCACATCTCCACCGCGCCGTCGAAGCCGTGCTGGTCGTGGTAGTCAAAGTACGTCTCGACGTCCGCAGGTGCTGACACCGGCCGCGACGCGGGCTGCACGCGCAGTTGCTGCGCGATGCTCGCGATCGGCCGCGGCGACACGATGTTCCCGGGGTTGAGCAGGTTCCCCGGATCGAAGATCGCCTTGATCTCGCGGAACGCGCCCATCAGTTCCGGACCGAAGTACCGCTCCAGCAGCGGCCCGCGCACCCGCCCGTCCCCGTGCTCGCCGGACATCACTCCGCCCAGGCTCTTGGCCAGGTCCGCGGCCTCCACGGCGATCTTCTGCATGATCTCCCGGTCGCCCGAGTCGTGAATGTCGATCAGGGGCCGCACGTGCAACACGCCCACCGAAGCGTGCGCCCAGTATGCCGCCCGCGTGCCATGCTTGCTCACGATGTCGCGGAGCCGCTTCACGAACTCGCTCAGGTGCTCCACGGGGATCGCGTTGTCTTCGATGAACGTGATCGGTTTGCGGTTCCCCGGGATCCCGTGCAGCAGCGGCTCTCCCGCCTTGCGGAGTTTCCACGCGTTGAGCATCGCGCCCGCCTGCGTGTGCCGCTGCGCCGCCACGCCCCGTGTCCGCTCGCTCAGCCGCTCGAACCGCTCGGCGATCTGCGCGTCGGATTCACCGAAATACTCCACGTAGAGAACCGCCCTGAGCGGCTTCCCGCTCGCCGGCGCCGGCATCAGGTCCACGTACCTGCGGTACTCGATGTTCTCCCGCGCCAAATCGATCACGGTGTCGTCGAGCAACTCAACAGCGGTGGGGGAGGTCTCCAGGATCGGCATCACCGCCGCGATCGCATCGTCCAGGTCGTCGTAGCCAAGCACCGCCAGACCCTTGGCCTTTGGTTTGGGGTGCAGCATCAGGTGCGCCCCGAGCGTGACCGCCAGTGTCCCCTCGCTGCCGCATACCAGGTGCGCCAGGTTCACATTCTCGATCGCCCGCTGTGTCACGGGGCCTTCACGCCACCCCGCCGCCTCCATCGCTTTGAGCACCATGTCCAGCCCGTAGCCCGCGTTGCGGCGGATCGTCTTGGGGAATCGTTCACGGATCAGCGCGGCGTGCCGTGCCACCACGCCGCACACCTTGGCCGTGATCTCCTTCACCAGCGGGTCGCTCGCGCCGCGCTCAAACACCAGCCGTCGCCCCGCCGCGTCCGCTCGCGCCAACGCCACCTCAACTCCCTCCACGTTCTCGCTCGTGCGGCCGTACCGGATCGACCGGGCCCCCGCGGCGTTGTTCCCGATGCAACCGCCGATGTTGGCGTGCCGGCTCGTCGCCGGGTCGGGCGCGAAGAACAGCCCCGTTCCACCGATCGCATCGTTGAGATCGTCGATGGTGATGCCCGGCTCCACCCTCGCCCGTCGCGCCGCCGCGTCAATGCTCAGAACGCTCCGGCAGTTGACCGAAAAATCCAGCACCACCGCCCTGTTCGTGCACTGCCCCGCCAGACTCGTACCCCCGCCTCGCGGCAGGATCGGAACCCCGTGGCCGGTGCAGAACGCCACCGCTCGCGCCGCGTCCTGGGTCGAAGCGGGGATGACCACCGCCAGAGGTTCCACCTGATACAGCGAGGCGTCGGTCGCGTACAGCAGCCGGTCGTGGAGCCCGGTGCGCACTTCGCCCTCGATGGCGTTGGCCAGTTCTCGCAGCGGCAAAGGATGTTCGGTGACGGTCATGTTCGCTCTGAGGGTAGTTCCGCGCCGCTGCACGCCGCGCCGCAAGGTCAGGCCATCTACCCTCTCGTGAATGCCCCTGTTGAGCGTCAACATCGACCACGTCGCCACGATCCGCCAGGCCCGGTACCGGCAGGCCGCGGAATACGGTGAACCCGACCCTGTGCGTGCCGCCCACGAGGCGGAACTGGGCGGAGCCGACGGCATCACGATTCATCTGCGCGAAGACCGCAGGCACATCGTCGACCGCGACGCCCACATGCTCCGGTCCACCGTCCACGTCCGGTTCAACCTTGAGATGGCCGCCACCGATGCGATGATCGAGATCGCGGAGAAGATCCGGCCTCATTCCTCGATGCTCGTGCCCGAGGGCCGCAACGAAGTCACGACGGAAGGCGGTCTCGACGTCGCCGGTCAACTGCCGCGCCTCAAGCACGTGGTGGCCCGTCTCGCCGCCGCGGGGTGCGTCACCTCCGCGTTCATCGACGCGGAGATGAAGCAGGTGGAAGCCGCGCACGCCGCCGGCTTTGACGTCTGCGAAATCCACACCGGCCCCTACGCGGCCCGCTTCCTTGCCAAGGGTGGGGACTTCCGGGATGCGGCCCTGCTGGAAGAACTGCGCAAGGTGCGAGATGCGGGCAAGGCCATCGTCGCGCGCGGTATGCGTTTCAACGCCGGCCACGCGCTCAACTACGTCAATGTCGGTCCTATCGGGGCCCTGCCTGGTGTGAGCGAACTGCACATCGGCCACGCCATCGTCTCCCGCGCCATCCACACCGGCATGATGCAGGCCGTGCGCGACATGAAGCACGCCATTGAGCACGCCCGCCTGCCAGAAGGACTCCAGCCATGAGCACCAACCCGGGCGTTGCCCGATTCCAGAGACAACTCGCCGCGGAAACCTGGGCCGACTCGCTCGTGCTCGACTCGCTCTTGAGCGTTCCCGAGCCCGCACGCGGCTCCGTCGCGTACGACCGGGCGGTCCGGCTCCTGCCGCACAACGTGCTGGCCCGCCACATCTGGCTGCGCCGCCTGAATGGCGAGGCCCACGAAGCCCCCAAGGACTGGTTCCCCGCGTGGTCGATCGACGAGACCCGGGAGAAGTGCAAGCAGGCCGACGCCGTCTGGTCCTCTTATCTCGCGGGCCTCACCGACGCCGACCTGGCCCGCGAATGCCGCTACCAGAACAGCGAGGGCAAGCAGTTCTCCAGCCTCGTCGAGGACATCCTCATCCACGTCTTCAACCACTCCACCTACCACCGAGGCCAGATCGCTCGTCTGGTCACCGAATGTGGCGGGCACCGCGCCGGCACGGATTACATCGGCCACACGCGCCGCACGCTCTAACCCTCGGACTTTCCTTGACGGCGGCGGGCGAACGCCCGCTCCAGGGGCGAACATGCCCGGTGAACCCAACAGCCCGGTGACCGACGATGCCTCCGCGCAGGCATTCCTCGACTCGCTCGCGAACATCGAGAAAATCGCCCCGCGCCGAGTCGATCCCTCCCGCGCGTTCAACCTCGCCCGCATGGAGCGGCTCGCCGCCGAACTGGGCAACCCCCAGCACGCCTGGCGGTGTGTGCATGTCGCCGGTAGCAAGGGCAAGGGCAGCGTGTGCGACATGCTCGCCGCGGCTCTGCGGGGTGCGGGCCTGTGCGTCGGCCTCTATTCAAGCCCCCACCTCGTCCACGAACGCGAACGCATCAGCGTCAGCGGCCGGATGATCTCGGCCTCGGAACTGGTCGATGCCGTGCGCCCCGTCGCGGACGCCGCTTCCCGGGTGCCCGAAAGCCTCGGCGCCGTCTCCCGCTTTGAAGCTCTCACCGCCGCCGCGTTCACGCACTTCCGCGAATCCGCCGTGGATGTCGCCGTTGTCGAGGTCGGCATGGGCGGAACGTTCGACGCCACCAACGTAGTGCGGCCCACGGTGTGCGCCATCGCCGCGATCCACACCGAGCACGCGGAACTGCTGGGCGGCACGCTCGAATCGATCGCCGCCCACAAAGCCGGCATTATGAAGCCGGGCGTCCCCTGCATCACGATCCCGCAGGACGACCGCGTGACCGAGGTGCTCAGGGCCCGCGCCGCCGAGGTCGGCTGCCCGCTCCTAATTGTCGGTCAGGACATCCCGTTCCACGTTCATCACGAACCCCACGCACGCATCCTCGTGACGATCCGCGTAGGCGATACGGGCCTGGATCACGTCGCCGTGCCGCTCCCCGGCGAGCACCAGGCTCTTAACGCCGCCCTCGCCCTCGCGTGCGTCATCAAGCTCCAGCGGTTGGGCGTTCCGCTGCGGCTGGACAAGATAAAGGAAGGGCTCACGCTCACGCCCCGCCGCGGCAGGCTGGAACTCGTCCGCGAGAGCCCCCGGGTGGTCATCGACGGGGCCCACACGCCCGAGTCCGTCCGCGCCCTGCTCCACACCCTGCGCACCGCCTTTGATTTCGACACGCTCATCGCTGTCTTCGGCTGCGCTTCGGATAAGAACGCCAGCGCCATGCTCATCGATCTCGCGGCCAGCGCCGACAAGATCGTGCTCACACGCGCGAAAGGCCCGCGCGCCGCTGACCCCAAGGACCTCAAGGCGATCCTGAAGAAAGACACCGGCAAATCGGCGCAGGTCGTGCCCGACTGCGCCGAAGCGGTGCAGGTCGGCGTCCAAGCCGCCAGCGGTCGTTCGCTGGTGCTGGTCTGCGGCTCATTCGCTGTCGCCGGTGAGGTCAAGGCCGCGCTGCAGCCCTGATCGAGCTCACTTGGCCTTGACGGAAGCGAGGATCTCGGTTTCCTTCTCCGCCGGGAAGGCCTTCGGCTGGGTCAATCGCTTCTGACGATCCTCCGGCAGCGTCCTGAGCCACTCCAGCGTCGCTTTCGCCGTGTCGGATACGGGCCGGCTCTTGAGGCCCTTGGCGATCGCCTTGGCGGCGCTGCGCGTGTGGAAGCCCTTCATCTCGCCCTTGGGCGGAACCCAGATCGGTGGCTGGGCGCCGTTCTTCTCGAGCGTGTCGGCGTCAACCCAGGTGAACTTCGCGTCCCCGCCCACGCCGGTCTTGACGTCGTTGAGCATCTGGCCCATGTTCAGCGGCTTGTTGGGGCCCACGGCGTTGTACACGCCGTTGATGTTGTTCTCGATGCAATGGACAATCCACTCGCCCAGGTCGCGCACGTCGATGATCTGCACAGGGTCCGCCGGCGTGCCCGGCGCCAGCACCTCACCGCCCTTGGCGATGCGCCAGGGCCAGTAGTTCCAGCGATCCGTCGGGTCGTTGGGCCCCACGATGAAGCCGGGCCGGATGTTGCACACACGCCCGGGCATGATCTTCTCCGCCGTCTGCTCGCACAGCGCCTTGAGCGGCCCGTAGTTCTCGAACTCCTTGCCCATTTCTTCCACCGTCGGGTCCGCGATCGTCCCGAGCTCGTCCGACTCGTCCAACCCCTCCTTGTCGTTGTTCTTGTACACCGACACGGTCGAGATCAGCACGTACTGCCCGCAGTTGGGCGCCAGCAGATCGCACGAGGCTTTGGTGATGCGCGGCACGTAGCTCGACGTGTCGATTACCGCGTCCCACTTGCGCCCCTCGAGCGCCTTGAGGCCTTCGCCCTTCTTGGGATCGCGGTCGCCCACCAGCTTCTCCATGTCGGGGAACATCCCGCCCTTGCGTTTCTCCGTCACGCCGCGGTTGAACAGCGTGAGGGTGTGGCCGCGGGCCTGCGCCGCGTCCACGCACGCCGGTCCGAGGAATCCCGTGCCGCCCAGGATCAGGATCTTGAGCGGCCTGGCCGCCTTGTCATCCCGACGCGCCCATGCGCGGGGAGTCAACACCGAAGCGGTGGCCAACGCCGCTCCCGTGGCGATCGTGGATTGAAGGAACTCGCGGCGGGTGGATGTCGACATGCGAAACTCCGTAATGGCTGTTCGTGGAAGCACGCGGGGATGTCCGCGAGGTTATCTCGGACAGGATGCGCCCTTCGGCCGGAACCGTCACTCAGGTTCAAGTGGCCGCATCGCACGGGACATCCTACCAAAGACCAACCCGGCTCGCATCGAGCCCTTAAATCGGGGAGTTTTTCCGCAGGACTGCCGATAGAGGGCTATCGGACGGCCTGCGCCGACGCGTCATTCGACGCTCCAAGGAATGAAATATGCCTCCAAAACAGGGTTTGTCGTGGGAAGCGTGGATCAGTGCGATCATTCTCGCCGTGCTCGGCGGGATCGTCGCCACCGCGCCCACACAGGCGCCCGTCAGCAAGCGTCCCGGCGTCGATGCCTCGCTCGTCGCCGCCGACCGGGCCGCGGAATCATCTGAAGTACAGATCCGCGCTTGGGAAGACCCGCTGCTCGCCGCCGCGGTCGACAGCAAGAAGCGTCCGACGCCCGCCCCGGCCCCTCGCTCGGAGGCTTCGATCAGCGCGCAGCACGAACCGATCTTCGACTCCAGTGACGGAGGTCTCGCCACGCTCCGCAAGTCACTCCACGCGGCCACCACCGGCAAGGGACTGACCATCCTCGTGCAAGTGATGGACTCAGGCACGGGCACCGAGAGCGAGGAATCCCGTCGTTTGGACCGCATGGCCCTGCTCGCCGCGGTCTCCCGCTCCGGCGGATCGTGGGAGGGTTCCCGCGAGGCACTGCCCTACCTGCGCCTGGCCCGGCCCGGCAAGGACGGGCTCTCGTCTGTGGCGCCGTACCAACTGTGCACCGTGGGCGGCCGGTTGTGCCTGGTGATGCACCTCTCCGACCGCATGTTCGCCGACATGTACGCCCTGGTGATGTTCGAGAGCATGGTGAACGAACTGCTCTTCGACGGCGCCGAGAGCCCCGAAGCACGCACCGCCATGGCCACCGCGACCAACGCCATCCTGCTGCGCAAGAACTCAGGTGCCATGATCGATGATCTTGGTTACGGCGCCGCCGTGATGTCCTCGGCCCCGTCCGGCGACGAAGAGGGCATCCGCTTCGAGATCATCAACGTCAGTTCCACAGCCGCTGCCGCTGTCATCGCCCGCAAGGCGGAGAAGCGTTACTCAGACTTCTCCGGACTTCCTCCGGACCAGAAGATCAAGGACATGCTCCAAGCGTGGGCCCGCTCTGAAGAGAGGGCCCTGGCGGTCCCGAATCCCGCCGATTCCTCCCGCAACTCCCGCGCCGCGACCTTCGGCCGGATCACCATCCGCCGCATCCTGGGTGGCGACCCGCAACTGATCGCGCTCCTCCACAACGAGCTCAAACTCCGCCGTCTGGACCCCGAGTCGAACGAGAACACCGTCGTCATCATTCACGAGACCGACAGCGCGTACGGCGAAGCCTTCGCCGAAGAGTTCGCGAAAGCCGACAACGCGCCCGACGCCACCGCCGACGATCGCTCCAGCAACATCCGCCGCCTCTCCTTCTTCGCCGGCCTTGACGGCGTGCCCCGCAGCGAAGGCGGCCGTGCCGCCGCGGCACAGGCCAAGACCGACGCGGAGCAGATGCGAAAGGCCGGCGCCGTGGTCGAACCCACAACGCCCCAGGGCTTCGCGCAGGTCGACTACATCTACCGACGCCTCGCCGAGTACGACCGCGAGTTCTCGATCTCCCGCCGGCGCCTCTCCGCCGTCGTTATCTGCGCCAGCGACACGTTCGACAAGCGCCCGCTGATCCAGATGGTCAAGTCGCGTTTCCCGACGGTGGCCATCCTCACCACAGACATGCACGCCTTCTTCTCCGATCCCTCGGATTACAAGGCCATGCGCAACCTCATCGTCGCCTCTCATCTGGATCTCTCCCTGGGTGATGCGATCCAGGGCGCCTTCCCGCCGTTCCGGCATGCCTACCAGGCCGCGATGTACCTGGGCGTTCAGTCCGCCCTCGCCCCCGCCAAACTGCCGGACGAAGGACCCACCAAGGCCTCTCGGAACGAGCGGGCCAGACTCCTCGCCATCGACCAGATCAAGTCGTACGCCCCCCGCGGCCGCGTCTACGAGATCGGCCGCGAAGGCGCCGTGCTCCTCCCCACCCCCAATGCCACCGCCGATGCGCAGGACGCCGCTTTCTACCCCGTCCTCTCCGGCGCCTACTCACTCCCCATGTGGGTCGGGGTGATCGCCGGTGTCGTCGCGCTCCTGGTCAGTTTCCTGATTGTCCGCACCATCCTCTCGGGCACCCCGATGCGGTGGGTGCTCCGTGGCTGGAATCTCCAGCGCGGATCCGCCGTGCGCCGTTGGGCCGCGATCGCCGCGGGCTTTCTCGTCATCGCCACCATCTCCGTCCTGGCCTTCCACAACGTGCTGCCGGCGTGGGCGATGTGGACCCTCTTCGCGTTGGCGTCCGTGCTTTACCTCTGGCTCGCGGAGCGGGCGATCCGAAAGGACCTTTGGATCGCCAAGGCCTGGCTCGTGGTGATGCTCCTGCCCCTCGCGTCCGCCGCCGTTGCGCTGGCCACACCGCGATGGGGGCTGGGCTGGCGTCTGCTCTTCTGGCCCTCCATCGGCGCGATCGGCGCTGTGGGCCTCCTGGGCTTCGCCGCGTGGATGGTCCTGTCCAACCGCAAGGGGGATATCGATGAAACCGGCATCGAGGCCCAGGACATGCGTACGCCCGACGAGCCCCCCGGCCCGCGCCCCCACCCGCCCGCCAGACCATGGGCGCGGCTGCACCGCGGCGGCATGCTCTTTGTCGCCGGCCTCGCCGGCGCCGCGGGCATCGGTGTCATCCTCGTCTGCCTCGGAAGCGGCCCCAACGGCGAGCCCCGCGCCTGGTTCGACGGTGTCAGCGCCTGGCCCAGCATGATGATCCGCCTGACCGCCGTCCTTGCCTCCACCGCGTTCCTGATTGTCACGCTCCGCTGGCTGTGGGGCATGAGCGAGGTCGGCGGCTGCATCGACCTGCTCAAGGAGGAGGACTCCAAGGCCCAGAAACTCATGGCCCGAGTCCGCCGCGAACCCGACTACCCCGCGTGGACGCAGCGGACCGGGATCATCGGCGCGTTCATCCGCGCGGGCGTCGTCGAGTGGCCGGCGCCCGTTCGTCAGCAGGACGGCCTGGTCGATGTCGAGATGCTCCTCCGACAACTCCACTTCAAGAGCCTCTCGAAAAACAGCGCCATCCGCGTGGGCGTCATCACCATGGCCTTCTGCCTCATGTGCGCCGGCGTCATGGGGGCCGTGGGGATGCCCCCGGCGCCGATCCGCGGTGGGTTCGCCTACGGCACCCACCTGGCCATCATGATGCTGCTCGCGCTCACGCTCAATCTGCTGGTCTTCGTGATGTGGGACGCCGCACGCCTGTGCGATCGCTTCATCCGCAATCTCGCACGACACGGCTCGGTCTGGCCGGCCGACATCACCGCCGCCGCCCGCGCACAGACCGGAGTGCACCGGCGGTACGTCGGCTCCTGGCTCGACGTGCGGAGCATCGGCCGCGTCACCGCCGTCGCCAACAAGATGGTCTACATGCCCGTGCTCGTGATCGCCTTCTCTTCCATCGCGTGGCATCGCAGCATCGACGCCTGGCCCTTCAGCTGGCTCGGCGTGCTCATCTACGGCTTCAGCATCGTCGTCGCCGCCATCGCCGCCTTTTCCCTGCGCCGCTCCGCGGAGTTCGCCCGGAACGAGGAGATCGCCCGCCTCGAACGCGAACTGGGCGTCCTGCAGCGCGAGCAGACCGCCGTCGCCGATCTCGATGAGTTCAGCGTCGAGGTCAAGCTCACCGATCGCTCCGACTCGCTGTACGTCGAGACCGTTCGGCTCGTCCGGGGCGACAGCTCCGCCGGCGATTCCGGCCTCCCCGAGATCAACACCGCCCTCGCCGGCGCTGTCGCCGCGAGCATCGAGGTTGGCGCCGAAGACGGCGATGCCGCGCTCTGCGACGGCGCGGTCATTAGTTCTCTCCGCGCCCGCGGCACCAGCTTCCAGCTCATCCGTCACGACAACAAGCTCCGGATCGCCACCGCCGGCGCACAGGAGGCACACCTCACGCTGAAGGAAGCCGCCGCCCTTCGCGCTTCGCTCTCCAGGGCCGCGGCGTGCAAACCCCGCGCCGACCGCTACAAGTGCCTCGCCGACACGTACTGCGCCGACATCAAGGGTCTCATCGACCGCATCCGCGGCATCCGCGACGGAGCGTTCGCGCCATGGGCAGAGGATCCGGTCTTCCGCGCCATCGTGCTGCCCGCATTGGGCTTCGTCTCCATCCGTTTCGCCGATTGGATCAACACCGTTGTACGCCCCTGAGTCGACCTGCCGTAACCAGCACGCGGTTCCATCGGTCCGATCACGTAGTTATCTGATCAACTTCAGGCCGTTGGGGGCTTGTTCACTTGTTTATTGGCCGGACTCGCGCATACTTGTGCAGGTGCGAGGTGTTCTAAAAACTCTGGGTGTGTTATCGATCTCCTGCGCCGCGTTCGCTCAGGAGCCCGCGATCAACCGTGACGCGATCCGCCCCGTCTTCGACAAGATGAAAACGGGCCGCGCCGACGTCGTCGGCATCGGCGACAGCAACGAGTTCATGCTCGGTGTCGGCTGGGATGAAGGATGGACCCGCGTCCTCAACCAACGTTACGGGCTCTACGCCACCGAACTGCTCGCCCTGGGCGAGAGCTCTGGCGTAGGCAGCGGCGCGGGTTACGGAGTGTCGGTTTTTTCCACCTACTCCTCCGCGGAGTTTCAATACGCCGGCGCTCCCGCGGAACTCGACAACTACCTCAACAACCCTCCCTCCCTGCTCGCCCCTCTCAACTACCTGTATGTTCCCGAGGGCGATGCCGTCGCCGGCACCATCGGCAACGGCATCACACTCGCCACCGACTGTCCGGTGAGTGTGAACGCACCTGTGCGCTTCCACCTTCTCTACGGCCTGTTCCCCGGCGCCGGCCCCGGCGAGATCCGTCCGATTCTGCGCCGCGACACGTCCCCTTTCACGATCCTCGCGCAAACCCCGGTCTTGACAACCCGCTCCGGCCCCGGTCAACCCGCCCGTGTCGCCAGCATCGCACTCGACCTGCCCCGTTCTCGCCGCTCGTACCCCATCTCGATGCGAATGGCCGGTCCATTCGATTCCATCGTCGGACCCGCCATGGGTTTGTACGCCCGGGTCGAAGACACCTCCGCCTCGCACGGCGCCTCCTTCAGCACGCTGTACGGTATGGGCAGCCAATCGCTGCGCGACATGGCCGCCGCGTTGCAAGCCTCCAGCGACGACACTCTCACGCTCTACTTCACCAGCATCCGCGCCCTGCAGGACGAGCCAAGGCGGGTCCTCGTCCGCATCGCTTCCGGACTCAACGACCGTGCCGAGCCCCTTCCCAGCGTGGGCCCGGCCCACATCGCCGCCGGCAACTCCGCCGCGGCGTACGAAGACAACCTCCGCGCCATCCTCGCACGCATCACCGAGATCTGGGTTGCCAACGGCTGGCCCGAAGAGGAACTCCATTTCCTCGTCACCCCCTCGCACCCCGTCGCCGATCCCGACGATCCGATGCTGCTCGCCTACCGCGATCGCGCCGACGCCGTGGCAATGTCAAGCCCCCGCACCGCCAGTGTCCGCCTCGATCGTCTGACCAGCGCCACGGAGATGCTCGCCGACGGCTGGTACCAGTTGGGCGGCTTCGACCGCAACCACCTTAATCCCCCGTATTACCAAGTCTTGGCCCAGCGCGAACTGCTCTCCCTCATCTCCCTGGCCTGCCCCGCCGATTTCAACGAGGACGGCGGTATCGATGGCGCCGATGTCGAAGCCTTTTACCAGACCTGGCGCACCGGCGACTTGTTCGCAGACGTCAATCAGGACGGCGGCGTCGACGGAAGCGACGTGGAGTCCTTCTTCGAGTTATGGTCCGCCGGAGGCTGCTGACCCTCCGCCGCGGCGTGCGAAGCCCTGCTATATTCCGGCTCTTGAGGAATTCTCCGCATGGCTAGCCCAACTACTTCAGGCGGCTCACAACCCGGTTTGTCACTCCCCGAGGGCGTTCCCCCGCTCGCGGAAGACGCGACTCCGGAACAGAAAGACCTGTACTGGTACACCTACGTGTACCAGGGCGACAAGATGCCCCAGCTCACCATCCGCGCCGTCATCATGGGCGGCGTGCTGGGCATGCTCATGTCGGCCTCCAACCTGTACACCACGCTGGCCATCGGCTGGGCCTTCGGCGTCGCCATCACCGCGTGCGTGATGTCCTACGTCATCTGGTCCGCCATCCGCCTTTGCTCCGGAAAGCGAGTCGAGCTCTTCCTGGGCGCAGTGGGCGTGGAACTCGTGGCCTTCGCCCTGTACATGCGCGACGTCTGGCCCCTGTGGGCCGCATTGCTGCTGGGCATCGCGGGCATCGCCTTCTTCTCGGTGCTCTCGCGAAAACTCCCCAAGATGTCCGTGCTCGAGAACAACTGCATGGCCAGCACCGCCTCCGCGGCGGGCTACAGCACCGGTTCCACACTGGCCACCATGTTCGGTTCACTGCTGCTCCTGACCGACCCCAAGGAGGGGCAGACGTACGCCAATATCCTGACCCGCGATCTCCACCCCGTCTGGGTTGTCATCGTCTTCACGCTCTGCACCGGCCTGATGGGCGTCTTCCTCGCCATCCCGCTCAAGAAGCAGATGATCAACCACGAGCAGCTCCGCTTCCCCTCCGGCATCGCCGCGGCGGAGACGCTCCGCAGCCTCTACAGCGAGAGCGCCGAGGCGATGCAGAAGGCCTACTCGCTCCTGGCCGGTATCGCCGCCGGTGTCATCGTCGGCATCCTCAACACCGGCGAGGGCACGCTCAAAGCGCTCGACCGCGTGATGGAGACCATCAAGAGCTACGCCTTTGACCTCCGCCTCCCCGAGCAGGTGCCCGCGGGCGGCTTCTTCCGCATGGCCGGCGACAAGCTCCTGGGCTTCGGCTTCGCCCGCGACGCCGAGGGTCACATCATCTGGAACAAGTGGGCCACCGCCACCGAAGGCATGAAGGGTTACCCCGTCGCCGCGTTCGGCTTCGAGCCCAGCGTGCTGCTCATCGCCGCCGGCATCATCACCGGCCTGCGCGTCTGCGTCTCCATGTTCGTTGGCGCTCTGCTGCTCCACGCGGTCGCGGCCCCCATGCTGATGCAGGCCGACCTCACGATCGCCGGCAGCGGTTGGGCCAAGGACGCCGCGGGCGACTGGGTGTTCACCATCGCCAACAAGACCAAGGACGCCGTCATCAACATGGATTTCAACCGAGCGGGCACCGTCGTCCGCCCGGTGGTGTGGGGCCTGTGGGGCGGCACAGCCGTCATGGTCTTCTCGAGCCTCACGGCCGTTGCGCTGCAATGGAAGACGATCGTCCGGGCCTTCAAGGGCCTGAGCGGCTCATCGTCCGCGGAAACCACCGCCGCGATGCGTGATATCGAAGTGCCCACCTCCTGGATGGTCGTGGGACTCATCCCCATCGCCATCGCGATGCTCTTCGTGCAGATCGTCGCGTTCAAGGTCGGCGTGTTCGCCGGTATCGTGGCCATCCTCGTCCCGTTTGTTCTCAGCCTCGTCGCGTGCCGAGCCACGGGCGAGACCGATACCACGCCCATCGGCGCCATGGGCAAGGTCATGCAGCTTCTCTTCGCGGTGCTGGCGCCCAACAACATCCAGGCCAACGTCGCCGCCGCGGGCATCGCCGCCAACAGCGCTTCTTCCTCCGCTGACCTGCTCACCGACCTCAAGAGCGGTTATTTGCTGGGCGCCAACCCCCGCAAGCAGTTCCTCGCGCAGTTTGTCGGCGTCTTCTTCGGCACGATCGCTATCGTTCCCATCTGGTACCTCATGGTCCCCAGCCGCGAAGCGATCGAGAAGTTCGCCGCCCCCGCCAGCCGCCAGTGGGAGGCCGTCGCCCGCATCCTCGTTCAGGGTGTTGACCGCCTTCCCCACACCGCCCAGATCGCGATCCTGGTCGGCGCGCTTGTCGGCATCGGCCTGCCGGTGATCGATCGCCTACTCCCCTCCAAGTACCGCCGTTTCCTCCCGTCGGCCATGGGCCTTGGCCTCTCTTGGGTGATCCCCTTCAGCAGCGCGATCGGGTTCTTCGTCGGCGCCATTATCGGTTGGCTCTGGGAGAAGTCCCACAAGCGTTCCTACGACGCTATCGGCATCTCCACCGCATCGGGTCTCATCGCCGGCGAGTCGCTCACCAAGGCGGTTGTCGCAATGTGGGCCACCGCCATCGGTCTCCGCGGCGGCTCCTGATCCCCGATTCGTTCTAGTGTTATTTTTTACAATTCCGTCTGTGACGACGACACCCCGGTTTTCCCCGAACCGGGGCGTTTTTTTACTATCGAAGGGTCCGTCGAACGTCGATTCCCAACCGGCCGCGCCTTGTCGGCGCACGGTTGCGATTGAGGTTCTGACGTGTCACTTCGCAAGACGACCCTCATCACGGTCCTCGTTACCGCCGCGTTGCTGGTCGCGGCGTTGCTGGGCGTGTCGCGCTCCATGCTTCTTGAGCGTTTCGCTATCGCCGAAACCCATGAAGCCAAGGACGCCGTCAACCGGGCCAAAGCCGTGCTCGACCGCCTGGTCTCCCGGATCGCCGTCAGCGCCACCGATTACGGAGCCTGGGACGACATCTACAAGTACATGGCGGAGCGCAACCAGGATTTTATCGAATCCAACTTCTCCTACGCCACGTTCCAAACCCTCGAACTCTCGCTCCGGGGCATCTACGACGCCGACGGCGGAGTACTGCTCAACGAGTTTGATGACCGCGAACATGCAACGGCCGTCCCGATCCCCGAGGCCATGGCCGGCCGCATCGCCGAAGCGAAGCTCATTCCCAAGGCCCTCGCGGGCGAGGCTTCCGGCGGGCTGCTCCTGTGCCCCGCCGGCGAAATCCTGCTTGTGGTGGCTCAGCCGATCCTCACGAGCGCCCGCAAGGGACCGGTGCGAGGAGCACTGCTATTCGGCCGACTGCTCGGCGAAAAAGACCTGTGTGTGATCGCCAAACTCGCCGATGTCACACCCCGGGTTCTTCCCCTGGGCCCGAACTCTCCCTGCTCCCAGGAACCGGTGGTCGAGCCTCTCACCGACGACTCGATCGCCGCGTCGATGCTCATTGCCCAGGCCGACGGCGCCGCACAACTCGTGCTCCGTGTCGAGGTCGACCGCACCATCATGGACCAGGGACGCATGGCGATGCGTCACCTCGCGCTCATGCTCTGGACGGCCGGGCTGGTGTTCGCCGTGATATTCCTGGCCCTCATCGACGGAGTTGTGCTCCGCCGCGTCGCAAAACTGGGCGCCGATCTGGCCGCCATCGGCCGCGGCGACGGTCGCCGCGTCCGCGAACTGGGTGGCGACGAGATCGCCGGGTTGGCGCACGACATCAACGTCACGCTCGAACGCCTGGACGCATCCCGTCGATCGCTCGAGGAGAGCGAAGAGCGCTTCCGCGCCATGGCCGAAAGTGCGCCGCTGGGCATCTTCGTGGCCACCGGTCGCGGGTCCACCACGTATGTCAACTCCGCCTTCCGTGCGCTCACCGGCCTGGGCGAGGACGCTCCGTTGGGATTCGAATGGCCGCAAACGCTTCACCCCGACGACCGTGAAGCCGCCTCCGGACAGTGGCGTACAGCGCTCTCGCAAGGGCTCGCCTTCAGCGGTCGCTTTCGTTCCGTCGCGTCCGATGAGGCGTGGGTCTCCATCAACGTCGCGCCGATCGTTCGCGACGGCGCGATGATCGCTCACGTCGGGCTGCTGGAGGACGTGACCGCCCGAATCAAGGCCGAGGAGCTCCTCCGCCAGGCCAAGGCGGTTGCGGAGGAAGCGAGCAACGCCAAGAGCTCGTTCCTGGCCAACATGAGCCACGAGATCCGCACGCCGATGACCGCCATCCTGGGGTACGCCGATCTGCTTCGCGCCCCGGGTATCTCCGAAGCGGATCACGACACGTATGTCGAGACCATCCACCGCAACGGCCGCCACCTGCTCGATTTGATCAACGACCTGCTCGACGTCTCCAAGATTGAAGCCGGCAAGATGACGGTCGAGTCGATCCCCTGCTCGCCGATGCAGATCATCGCCGACGTTGAGTCGATGGTCCGCGCGCTGGCCGCGAGAAAGGGCATCGGGCTCGATGTGCATTTCTGCGGGCCGCTCCCGCGGACGATCCACTCCGACCCCACCCGCCTGCGTCAGATCCTTCTGAATCTCGCCAGCAACGCGGTCAAGTTCACGCCCAATGGAGCCGTCACGCTCAGCGCCGCCGTAGTCGGTCAGGAACTCACCATCTCGGTCCGCGACACCGGCATCGGCATGACTCCCGAGCAGATCGGTCGCCTGTTCCGTGCGTTCCAACAGGCCGACGAAACCACCACGCGCCGCTTCGGCGGCACCGGTCTTGGATTGTGCATTTCCAAACACCTCGCCAATCTGCTCGGCGGAGACGTGACCGTGACCAGCAAGATCGGCGAAGGCTCCGAGTTCACACTGCGCCTCCCGATCGGGCACGCCCTGAAGGACGAGTTGGTTGATCCAAACGCACCGCTCCCCGCCGATACCTCCGCCGCAGTGTCCATGTCGATCGCCCTGACCGGCTCGATCCTGCTCGCCGAAGACGGCCCGGACAACCAGCGGCTCATCGCCCACATTCTCCGCAAGGCCGGTGCGACCGTGACATTGGTGGCGAACGGGCGGGAGGCCGTCGACGCAGCGAACGCAGCGATGTTTGACCTGGTCCTCATGGACATGCAGATGCCGGTGCTCGACGGCTATTCCGCCACGCGTGAACTGCGTGCCTCCGGCTACCGCGGCCCGATCGTGGCGCTCACCGCCCACAGCGGCAACGAAGACCGTGCCCGTTGTCTCGCCGCGGGCTGCGATGACTTCGCCAACAAGCCCATCGACAAGGCATCGCTCCTGCGCACCTGCGCCGATTGGATCTCCAGGGCCCGATCCGCCAACACCTGATCGCCGTCGCGCCGTTTCCCCGAGCGATCAGACGCGCGGCGCGGGACGTTCGGATCCGAATCCGAATCGTCAGAACTTGTCGTTGCCCAGTTCCCGATGTTCTGGGTGTCAGTTCGCAACCGTCGAATCAGGCTTGACCAGCGTCGCGACAGGCGTCGTCGTCGGCACCGCCAGCCGGTTCTTCGCGAAGTCCGCGAGGCTCTCCGCCGCGGTCGCTAGGCCGCCTTCGGTGGAGCCGTCGAAACCGTCGATCGGTCCGTCCGCGATGATGTGAGCCACTTCATGCCCCTGCGCATCGCGAAAGTACGCCTCGACGCCGAGCACGCCGTACCCCAGAGAACCGGTCGGAATGCCCGACAGGTTGATCAGCGCCGCCGTGACGCGGGTGGGCGCGTGGCCGGCATCGTACAGAACGAAGCGGTACTCCATGTTCAGAGTTCCTTCCTCGTTCGCCGGTGTGTTCGAGAGGCCCTTGTTCTTGAGCTGCTCGGCTAACTGACTCTCAAAGTGGGCCTTGTACTCGGCTTCCATCTCGATGACCGAGTCACCCTCGTGGAACGTCACCGCCGTGCACGGCGTGGCGACCTTGGGACGAGACAGCATGTACACATGCCCCGATTGGCACGCCGCCAGCGGCAGAGCGAACAGAGCGGCGAACACCACGCGGCGGCACAATGAAAATTGAGATCTGGTCAACCGAGAGTTCTCCGAGGGGCAGATAACACGAGCAAGAAGGGTAGCCCGGTCGGGTGTTTCATGTGCGAACAGACGCCGTTGGCTCGTTGATGCCGTCCCGCAACCGAACACACGCTTCGTTCTTCATGCGCGTGGGCAACGTCGGGCGCCACCGCGAGCATCCGACACCTCACCGGCAATCAGATCGTGCACGTCTTCCGGTTCTATGCAGCCACGGTCGCGGTGCCGGAGCCTTCGGATCCTGATGCGCGATGTCCTGTGCGCTGGTGTGCAAGATTGCGATGGGTGCACCCAATTGGTCGCGCGGCTATCACCGGCATCGGCCGCTGTGCGAGCGTTTCAGCGCGAACCGGTTCCGGTGCCCACCAGAATCAGAGCCCGCCGGATGATCACCCGGTCCTGGATCGGTCCGTTCTCACCCGGATCAATCCGCAGACGCAGCAGCGTCGGCTTGTCGCTCGCTACTCCCTCGAGGGTGATGTTGAAGGAGGCCTCTGGCTCAGCGCCGTTCAGCCGATGCTGCCACAGCGCCCGCGACTGCCCCCCGGGCAGCACCAGTTCCACGAACAGTTCGCAGTCACCCCACGCGTGGCACGTCGCGGGCAGTTCGCACAAAGCGCTCAGCCGCTGCGCACCCGCGGGCAGTTCCCATTCGGCCGACATCGGCCCGGGAAGTTCGATGTCCGCCGCGCCCAGCGGCGCTCCCTTGGGATCAGCGATGATCGGCACCGGTGTCCACCGCCGGTTCGCCGCCGCCCCCGATCCCCGCAGCGGCAGCGCCGCCAGCGTCGCGAGCCGCCCGCGATCAAACGCGATCGCGCGAATCTCGTCCGGATCGAGCGTCGCGGACGGCGGCTCCGAGAGCGACGGAATGCTCGCGCTCACCTTCGCCGAATCCCGCGTCGCCGTGAGCGAGGACGTCGCTCCGACTGTTCCGTCGTACAGCCAGAACCAGACGCCTTTGGACGTCGTGCGGGCGTTGGTGAACCCGATCCCTGCGACCCGCTCGGCGGGGAACGTGTTGGTCTTCCCCTCGTGCTCCAGCGAAACCGTCTCGCCGACAGAGGCGACGAAGCCTGAAGCGCGGTCGCCGTTGGCGAACCACACCACGTCGTCCTTCACCCCGTCGCGCTTGCCGCTGCCGCCGTTGCGCAGCGTGAGCACGCACAGCGACTCCAGCGGCAGCGAGAGCTTGCCCCACAGCCGGCTGTCCCAGCCCACGTGATCACCCTTAGTCCCCGCCGGCCACAGCAGCCCCGGGATGATCTGCCCGTCCACCAGGTCGCACCGTCCCAGCGGGGCTTCATCCTTGAGCGAAGGGTCTCGCCACACGTTGAGCTCACCGCCCGCGGGCGTCACCGCCGCGTGAGTGACCTGCGGCATGATCGCCAGCACCTCGCTCCGCGAGATCTGCGCCGCTTTGCCGTTCTCGCCGATCGCGGAGATCGAATCCTCGGTGATGCCCGTGAGCCGGAGCGTCCGCTGGCGCAGCGAGTAATCAACGAACACCCGGGGCAGCGACTGCGGCCGTGGCGCGGGGGTCGGCGTCGGCTTGGTTTCGGAGGGACGCGATTCCTGCCCGCCGGCCCAACCGGCGCACAGGAGGCACGCGATCGTCGTGATGTGGAGCGTGCGTTTCATTTCTGGAAGATCGGCAGATACCGCTTGGGCATTTGCATGATGATGAGGCCCATCGCCGTGCCGTAGTCACGGCCGGCGCTCTGATCGTCCCAATACCCCCGGTCATCCTGCATCGTCAGAAGCACGCGACGGATCTCCGGCCACCACTTCGACCACGACTCCCCGCCCGCCAGAAACATCGCCTGCACCGCGTAGTAGTGACCGTAGAAGAAGTGGATCTGCTGCCCCTCCCCCCGCCCGGGCATCGCGTTGGCGAACAGATACTTGATCCCGTCGTCGATCACGCGGTCTTCGTAGATGCCCGCGTAGTACAGGCTCGCCACGCCCGCCGCCGAGCGAGGCCAGGCGCTGGGCCCCCCCGGCGCCTGGTAGCGAAAACCCCCGTCCGGATTCTGCAGGCTCCGGACGTACTGCACCGCGTTGTCGATCGTTTTCTTCGAGACTTCAAGCCCCGCGTTGCGAGCCGACCGCAGCGCCATGATCTGGCAGATGGTCACGCTCGCGTCGGCGTCAAACGCCACCGGGTTGTACCGCCAGCCCCCTTCATCGTTCTGCGACTTCTCGATCAACTGCACGGCCCGCAGCAGCGCACGGTGCACGCGGTCCGTCAGGTCCGAGTCTCCTCCGCCCTGCGTCATGCCGTACACCTCGCCCAGGAAGAGCGTGGCGAACCCATGACCATACATCGGGCTCGTGGCGTTTGGCGTCGCGATCAGCCCGCTCTCCGAGGCGTTCTTGAGGATGTACTCAAGCCCCTTGGAGACCACCTCTCCGTACGCGCCGCGTCCGGGCAGGTTGCCGTCGCCCATCATCGCGATGCACGCCAGCGCGGTGACCGCGACGTTCCGCCCCATCTGCGCCTCGCCGAACGAGCCATCCGCGTTCTGCGACCGGGCCAGCGCCGCCAGCCCCTTGGCGATGGCCCGCTCGGCCTGAGGTGTGATTTCGTCCGCGATCGGGTTGTTCGCCGCCGATTCCGGAACCCCCGCGGGCCGCGGCTTGGGCGCCTCGGGCTGCCACAACTCCCTCGGCACGTTCGTCCATCCGCCGCAGAGCAGGCTCGACGCCAACCCCGCCGCGAACCACGCGTTGCGGCTGTTCATCGCGGGGCTCCTTCGCCCGGGGCCTGCTCCGCCAACCGCTTGTAGTACTCGCGAGTCAGAGACTCCCACGTGGAGCTCACCTTGTCCCCCGACCCCTGCATCAGCGCATCACGCAGCCGCTCGGGCAGCCCGCCCCACGCCGCCCCCGCGCCCGGCGGCGGGTTGAGTTTGCCGTCGGGGTTGAGCGGTGTGTTCGCCCCGCCCTGCGCCTGCTGCGACTGTTGCTGCTGCTGTTGTTGTTGCGATTGGCTGGATTGCTGCTGCTGGCTCTGGCTCTGTGAATCCGAGTTCTGCTTGCTCTTGCTCTTGGACTTGCTCTTGCTTTTCTGTTTCTTGGCCATGTCGATGAGCTTGTCCAACCGATCGAGCGTCTGCTTCTGGAGCCGCTGCGTGTCGACGCCCGCATCCCCGGAGCGAGAGAGACGCTCGGTGCTCTGCTCCATCAGGCTCACGGCCTCCTCGAAGTCATCCTTCGCCGCCTGCTCGGACAGTTGGCGGTCCAGCTCCGCCTTGGCCGGATCCACCGGCGGCGCGGGTTTCTGCGCCGCCTTGTCTGCGGTCGCGTCCTCCGGCTTGGTCTCGGCGGGCTTCTCTTTGGGCGCCGCTTTGGGGAGCTTGAGCAGATCATCCAGCGTCGGCTCCGCCGGCGGCGGCGGAGTGGGGGGCTGCGGCTGCGCGTGCGACGCCACCGCCAGCCAGGGCAGCACCACCAACAGTCGCGAGAGTGCGAACGGTTTCATCAGTTGCGCTCCGTGGCCGGCGGCTTCTCTTGACGCTCCTGCGTGAGCTTCTCGAGCAGTTCCTTGGCGTACTTCGTCAGGTCCGTCTGCAACGTAGTCACGGCCTCGAGCTCCGCCGCGTCGTTGTTCGCGTCCGCCGCGGCGTGCGTCCGGTCCGCCGCCTCGGCCTGCATCGCCCGCAGCAGCTTCAGCTCCGCGATCGGCGGGATCAGCGGGGCCTGTTGCTGGCCCTGGCCTTGGCCCTGCCCCTCGCCTTCGGATTCATCCTCGCGGAAGTCGTCCTTCTTCTTCTCGGCGTCGTCCAGCGCCTGCACGAGCCCCTGCAGGATCCGCACCATCGATGTCTGGTCGCGTCCAACGCTCGCCGGGGCGGAGCCCTCGTTCAACGGCTTGGTCGCCGCGTTGCCCGCCGCGTCGAACCGCGTGTGCGCGTAATCAAAGAGCTTCACCTCGGCGAACTCCGACGTCTTCTCGCGCAGCTCGGCCATCTTGCCGCGGATCTCTTCCTGCCGCGAGCCCAGCGCCCTGGCGTCCGCACGCTGGCGCCGGTTGAGTTCCTTGCCCACCAGCGGCGAGGTGTCGGCGGTCAGCACCACCTGGAGCTCCAACAGTCCCTTGTACGCCTTCTTCAGTTCGCCTCGCTTGCGGTCTTCCTCGCGTTCCTGCGCGTCTTCCTCGAGCTTCTGAGCCTCGGCCAGCGCGTCGCGGAGCCGCTTGAGGCTGATCCGCTCGTTCGCGTCCGCCTCCGGCTGGTCCGGCGGCGTGCCCCGCAGAGCCACCACCGCCGCGCTCTGCGCCTCGCCCGCGCCCGTCAGCAGCGAGGCCAGCGAATCCGCGCCGCGCATCTGGCTCTTCACCGTCGTCACCACCGCCAGCGTGTTCTGTTGCAGCGTGATCATCGCCGCATCAAGGCCCTTGAGCTCGCGTTGCCCCGCCGCGGCCTGCCCCAGCTGCGCCAGTTCCGCCTCCTGGCGTGCGACCAGCTTGCGGATCGACTCCATCACGTCCGCCAGCACACGCCGCAGCGCCTCGTCGCGGCGCTGCTGGCTCTTGTCCAGTTCCTCCAGCATCGATTGCAGCGTGCTCTCGGCCTGCTCCTGCGACTGCTCCGCGTCGCCGGTCTTGTTCTGCTTGATCTGCTCCGCGGCCTTCTCCTGGTTCTTCGCCAGGTTCTCGCTCTGGGCCTTCTGCTCCGCATTCTTCATCGCCTGCGCCTGCGCCGGGTCCGACTGCTGCATCTGCTGCGAACGCTGGCCTACCGCCGCCACCATCGCGTTGGTCTTGCGAGCCAGATCCTGCTGCTCCTTGGCCAGCCTCGCCCGTTCTTCCTTCTCTTTCTCCGTCAGCTCCGTGGACTTCTTGCCCTGGCTGGCTTCGCCCGCCGCCTTGGTCTGCGCCCGCAGTTGCTTCTGCTCCACCAGCATCTTCTCGATGGCGCGCCGCACCGCCCAGTCGTCCTGCCCGCGGTCGAGCATGTTCGCCAGCTGCGACAGGTCTTCTTCAACCTGCTTCTGCGCGCTGTTCAGTTCCTCGGCAGCCTTCCTCACCTCGGGGTTGTTCGCCCGGTTCTCCGCGGGTTTGGTCAGCCGGTCCAGAGCGTCCGACGCCTTGGACGACTCCTTGCCCGCCGCCTCCACCAGTTCGCCCGCGTCCTTGAGCACGCCCTCGAGCGCCTTGTCGTTCATGCGGTTGCGATCAACCCGCTTGCTCAGCCGCTGCACGGCCTCCTGCATCGGCCGCAGCCGATCCGTCACCGCGTCCTGCCGCGGCGCCATCTCCGCCGCGGCACGATCGTTCGCCGCGGCCTCCTGCGAACGCGTAGACACCTTGGACTGCTCCTGCTCCGCCCGCTTCGCCGCCTCGCGCAGAGCCGAGAGTTCGGCCCGCACCTGCTCCACCAACTCGCCCTCGGAGATGATCCGCAGCCGTCGCCTCGCCGACACCACCGGCGCCCGCGCTTCGCCCTTGAGTTCGAACACGTCCGACGCCAGCGTCGTCAGCCACACCTCATCGCCCGGGTTCAGTTTCAGCGGCGACAGATCAAGCGTTGTCGCCGCACGCACCAGCGTCGTCGAGTTCGGCACTTCCGCCCCGCCCGCCACCGCCACCGCCGCGCTCTGCGCGTTCGCCGACACCAGCCGCTGCGGATTCCCTTCCGCCGTCGGGGGCGCGCCCGCGGAGTCTTTCGGAGGCCGCGCCGTGGTTGATTCGATCGCCACCTCGCGCAGCGCCACATCGTCGCGTCCCTCGCCCGCCACCCGCACCGCCGCCGTCGGCAGCACCGACTCATCCTGCGACGGCTCGATCACGTTGGCGGTGGGGGGGCGATCCTCCAGCACTTCGATCCGCACCGCGAAGTCGTCCGTCGCCGCGATCCCGTACTCATCTTTCAGCAGGATCGGCAGCCGCACCGAATGCTGCGCCGTGAACGACAGCGCAAAGCCCTGGTTCTCAACCGCCCGAACCGTCACGTCCGACTCCGAATCAACTCCCGGGAAGAACTCAGCCGCCCACTTGCCCGCCTGCGCCGACTCTGCGCCCGGCAGTTCGCTCAGCTTCGGCAGCGCCTTGTTGAACGTGAACGACAGTTCCACCTTCGATCCCGCCAGCACCGGCCCCACGATGCCCCGCTGCGGCGCACCCGGACCGATGTTGCGGTCGCCCACCAGCCACTCCCCGCTCTTGGACTCTGCCTTGCTCGCCAGGTACGGCGTCGCGTACGCCGGCGGTGTCACCGACGCGTTCGCCGTCACGATCGCCGGCGGCTGCACAATCAGCACCCGTCGCGGCGTGGTTTCGTCGTCCGAGGTCTTGAACCAGTACTCCAGCGAGACTTTTGTGTCCGCCTTCGCGTCCGACACCGCGATCGCGTCGGGGTCAAGCAGCCGCTCGAACAAGTCGCCGCTCACCGTCGACCCGTCCGACGCCGCCGTCTCCGCGGCTTTGTTCTGCGGCGTCATCCGCACCCGCTGCTCGGGCCCGCTCCGCCCATCGGCCACGAGCCGGTACGAAAGCGTGATGTCCGTCTTCGCCGCCGCCCGGTCCGATCGCGTCAGCAGCGCCCGCAGTGCCAGCGCCGTGCCCCGTGGATGCGCCACCGGCGCTCCGACATCCACCACTCCGGTACGCTTCGGCCACGACACATCCGCCCACGGCGTCAGCGTCCGCGCCGCGCCGATGCGCAGATGCGATGGAGCCAGCGCCATCAGCGCCGCGATCGGCGCCGCCGCGAGCACCAGGGCGCCAACGCTGCGCACCAGCAGCCGCCGGTCAAAGAACCGGGCCGTGCGGATGAACGTCGAATACCGCTCCGCCGCCGACGCGGCGACAAACCCCTGCAGTTCCCGCTGCGTGCCCGTGTCCGCGGGGCGATCCGCCAACTCAAGCCCCGACGCAAGGACGCCCGTTAGCCCGGCGCCCTTCGCGGGTTCCAGCCGCTCCAATCGCAGCGCAACGTCCGTCAGCGACGGCTTGAACCCGATCGCCGGCGCCACCCACCGCTTGAACCACACCGCCAGCACGCACACGCCCGCCGCCAGATGCAGCACGCGGATCGCCATCGGCAGCCGCAGCATGTAATCCGCCGCGCCCAGCGCCAGCGCCGCCACCACCGCCGCCGCGATCAACCACAGCCCGCGTTGCGTCACCAGCTGCGTCCGCGCGGCCGACCTCACCCGCTTGAGCGAGGCGATCATCGGCGCGAGCACCGAGCGTGCGTCATGCGTGCTGTCGTGCGGGTTGCCCCCGATGGTCATCGCGCGATTCCTTCGACGAAAATGGATGCACGGGCCGACGTGGACGCCTCGGGGCTCCCACAGGGATATCGACCACGGAGCGCCTTCATTGCAGGCTCCGAGGCGAACGGGATCATTCGAGATCCCCCACCCGAACAATGTACGCCACAGACAACAGGAACGATGCTATCGGGCCGCGGATTTGACAAAGCCGTGACGATTCATGACCGTCGCAGGACCGATGCTCGCGCCTAACTGAAACTGAGTTATAGGCCTTAATCGCGCCCCAACCGAGTGACCACATGCCCGAATTTATTCGTATTTTGATTGGATTCTGGTTGAGAATTGACATCGCGAGTGCTCCCGCAATCCGGTGGAGTATTCACTCCTCCATCCGCACTGTTCAGTCCGTCCCGTTGTGACCGCAGAATCACCGCCGCTGCGCCGCAGACGCCATCATGCAAGAAATGCACCCGCCGCGGCGTAGCTAGGTCGCGAGCACCGTGACCCTGGTGTGATACTGTGGTCGGGGAAGGTGCGTATCAAGATGGATTCACAAGGAGTCAGAATCATGGTGAGGCGCGCGAGTCGTTCGGGCGTTAGGGTAATTGTCGGGGTGCTGGTGGCGGCGGTGCTGATCCTCTGCTGGTCGCCGTTCGCGCACGCCCAGGCGATGTTCGGCGGCATGGGCGCTAATGGCTCCATTCCCGACTCCATCACAAAGCGCGGTCTGGACGCGTACGCCAAGATCCTCGGCCTCGACAAGGACCAGAAGGAGACCGCCACCACCCTGCTCGAAGGCAACCAGACCGCCACGCGCGCTCTCATGAAGGACTTTCAAGCCAAGATGCAGGCATCTGTCGAGAAGATGCGAGACGGAGATTTCCAGGCATACCAGAAAGACATCAAGGTCTTGAGCCAGGAAATGGCCAAGAAAGGCCAGGAACTAGAAAAAGGGTTCTTCAACGATCTCAAGGCGATCCTCACCGAAGCCCAGGCCGACAAGTGGGTCAAGGTCGAACGCTACCGCCGCCGCGAGCAGGGGCTTCGCTTCGGCTTCGTCAGCGGCTCCGCGGTCGATCTCATCGCGGTGGTGGAAAAGACCAAGTCGGCCCCCGCCGGCAATGCCGAGTTTACAGACACGTTGGAGCGGTGGGAACTCGACGTCGACAAGCTCCTGGTTGCCTTCATGAAGGCCGCCGAAGAATCCCAGAAGAACATGTTCGAGGGCGAGGGCATGTTCGACATGAAGAAGATCGAGGAGATGATGCGCAAGTTCTACGACGGCGCCAAGGAGGTGCGGGATCTCAACCGCACCGCCGCCCGCCAACTCGCCCCGATGATGGCCGAAGACGCACGGGCCCGCTTCGAAACCGAGGTGAAACGCCGCTCCTTCCCCCGCGTATATAAGCCATCGCACACCGACAAGCTGTTCGACGCGGCGTTGGGCTTCAAGGATCTTTCCTCGGAGCAGAAGGAATCACTCACGACGCTGCGGGAAGGCTACCAGCGTGACCTGGCGGTGTGCAACGAGAAGTGGGCCAGGGCCACCGAGGAACGCGAAGACAAGGCCGGCGGATCCGTGATGGTGATGATGCAGGGAATGATGGGCGGCGGGGACCCCAATGATCCCGCCAAGCAGGCCCGCGACGCACGCAAGGAACTCGACGACAAGACGAAGGAAAAACTCGAATCGATCCTCACGGCGGATCAGAAGTCCCGCCTTCCAGAGAAGAAGGTGGAGCCCATGAACCCGATGGCGGAGTTCATGCCCGACCTTGAGGATCAGGAGCAAGAAGCGAAGTGACGAGCGATCAAACAACCGCAACACCACCTATCCCGGCGGTCGGCGAGCCACACCGAAACGGCGAAGCCGAAAAGCCCGCTAAGCCCCCTACGCCCACGCTCACGCAGAAGCCGCGCCCGGACTCGGGCGCGGCCGCTTTGCTCACCGCCGAACAGGCCGTGCGCCTCCGTGCCATCCCCTACGCCTTCGAGGGCCACAAGCTCCTCGTCGCGATGATGGACCCCACCGACTTCGCCGCCGGCGACGAAGTAGCAGTCTTCTCCGGCAAGCCCGTCAAACGCGTCGGCGCCACCCGCGAGATCTTCGCCGAACTGATGCGCGAGCTCTACGGCATCACCGCCGCGCAGATGGCCGCGCGGCTCGGAGGCGGCAGCGCCGAAGAGGAACTGGTCAGCAACCTTGAAGCGATCGAGGCCGACGACCTGCACCGCATGGCGGAGCAGCCGTCGCTGATCAACCTGGTCAACCTCGTCATCCTGGAAGCCATCCGCGCCCGCGCCAGCGACGTGCACGTCGAGCCCTTCGAGAAGAAGCTCGCCGTCAAGTACCGCATCGACGGCGTGCTCGTGGAGCAGGAGCCCCCGCCCAAGCAGCTCCAGCCCGCCATCACCAGCCGTGTCAAGATCATGGCCGGCATGAACATCGCCGAGCGCTACGCCCCGCAGGACGGCCACATCTCCCTGCGTTTCGAGGGCCGCAAGATCGACATCCGCGTCAGCACCGTCCCCACGCTCTACGGCGAGAGCGTCGTGATGCGCATCCTCGACAAGGAAGCCATCACCCTCGACCTCGCCACCCTGGGCATGCGCGAGCGAGACCGCGGTTCGATGCAGAAACTCATCGACCTGCCCCACGGCATGGCCCTGGTCACCGGCCCCACCGGCAGCGGCAAGACCACGACGCTCTACGCCGCCCTCACCAAGCTCTACGACCCCACCCTCAAGATCATCACCATCGAAGACCCGGTCGAGTACGAACTCTCCGGCGTCAACCAGATCCCCGTGAACCCCAAGCGTGGTCTGGGATTCGCCGACGGCCTGCGGAGCATCCTCCGCCAGGACCCCGACGTCATCATGGTCGGCGAAATCCGCGACTTCGAGACCGCCGAGATCAGCGTCCGCGCCGCTCTCACCGGCCACTTGCTCTTCAGCACCCTCCACACCAACAACGCCTCCAGCGCCGTGGGCCGCCTGCTCGACATGGGCATCGAGCCCTTCCTGCTCGCCAGCGTGCTCGAGGGTGTCCTGGCCCAGCGTCTGGGCCGCAAGCTCTGCCAGACGTGCAAGCAGCGCATCCCCGTGCCCGAGGAAGTCCGCCACCGCATCGCCCCCAACGAAATCGGCATGTTCGAGGGCGGCCAGGCCTGGCGCGGCGCCGGCTGCGAGAAATGCGGCGGCAAGGGCATGCGCGGCCGTATCGGCTTCTTCGAGTTCATGCTCACCAACGGCCTGCTCCGCCAGGCGATGAGCCGCCGCGCCAGCACGATGGAACTGCTCAAGCTCGTCGGACCCGAATACCAGAGCATGCGCAGCGACGGCATGCAGAAGGCCGCCACCGGCCTCACCACAGTCGACGAAGTTCTCCGCGCCACGCAGGACGCCGAGGAACTGGCCGGATAGGTTTGCACTCATGGCGACGTTTTCCTACAGAACCCTGGGCGGCGGCTCCGCCGCGACGATCGAGGCGCCCGACCGCGCCGCGGCCGTACGTGAACTCATGCGCCGTGGCGAAACGCCTACCTCCGTCGAGCCCCTGGGCTCCAACGGTCTGGCCAAGGCGGTCGCTCGCGCTGCTGCCTCCTCGTCACATTCCGCCCCCATCTCCGCCGGTCCGCGCATTTCTCTGGCCTCGCGCATCATGAGCCGCGCGGAGACCGCCACGTTCATCCGCGAACTCGCCACCGCGCTCTCCGCCGGCCTCCCGCTCGTTCAAGCCCTTCGCACCATGACCAAGCAGGGCCGCACCTCTCGCCAGAAGGTCATGCTCGACGCCGTCATCGGCGAAGTGGAGCACGGCAAGAGCCTCGCCGACGCCATGGCCCCCTGGCAGCGAACCTTCGGTGAACTCACCGTGAACCTCGTCCGCGCGGGCGAAGTCTCCGGCCAGTTGTCCGAGGTGCTCGCGCAGGCCGCCGAACTGCTCGACAAGGACCTCAAGCTCCGCCGCTCCATCCTGGGCGCGATCCTCTACCCCCTCATCATCTGCGGCCTGGTCGTCATCGCCGTCATCGTCGTGGTCACCTTCATCGTGCCCAACATCTTGAAGCAACTCGCCGGTCAGGCCACGCGCCTGCCCTGGCCCACGCAGGTCGTGAAGGCCGCGGGCGAGTTCTTCGGCAGCCTCTGGTGGGGCATCGTGCCCGGCTGGGCGGTCATGCTGACCGCCTGCGGCGTGGCCGTCTTCATGTTTCGCCAGTACTACGAGCGCCCCGAGGGCCGCCTCCGCGTCGATACTGCGCTGCTCCGAATGCCGCTCCTGGGTCGCCTGCTGCGCGACGTCGCTGTCGCCCGCTTCACCCGAACGCTGGGCACCCTGACCGCCGCGGGCATCCCGATCATCTCCGCCCTCCGCGTCACCCGCGGCACGCTCGGCAATCGCGCCATGGAAGGCGTCATCGACGAAGTCGCCGAGCAGGTCCAGGCCGGCAAGACCATCGCCGAGCCCATGGAGAAGAGCGGCTACTTCCCCCCGATGCTCGTGCAGATCGTGAACCTCGGCGAACGCTCCGGCCGCCTCGACCAGATGCTCAGCCAGGCCGCCAAGGCCTTCGAGGAACGCACCGAGCAGAGCGTGAAACTCTTCACCACGGCGTTGCCCCCGCTGTTGGTCGTGATCCTGGCCTGTGTCGTGGGCTTTGTCGTAATGGCCATCATGCTCGCTCTGCTCGAAGTGCAGAACGCCGCCATGACCGGTTGAACAGCGCTACGAACTTCACCCCCGCGGCCGCGAAGCCGCGTTCGAATCGCAGATGGAGAACCGAATGAAATCCCCAACCCGAAACCTCCGCCGCGGCTTCACGATCATCGAGGTCATCGTGATCGTCGTGATCCTGGGCGTCATCGCCGCCGTCGTCGCCCCTCGCCTCCTGGGCCGCATCGGCCAGAGCCGCCAGGCCGTTGCCAAGACCAACGCCGCCGCCCTCGCCACCGCGATGAACACGTACATCATCGACTGCGGCATGCCCCCCGACGGCTCCCAGATCACCATCCTCATGGAACGCCCCAGCAACGTCGACGCCAACGTCTGGAAGGGCCCGTACATGCCCAACGCCGACTCGCTCCGTGACCCATGGGGCAATCTGTTCGTCCTCACCATCCCCGGCCAGGTCAACGTCGATTTCGACATCGTCAGCTATGGCTCCGACGGCCAGCCCGGGGGCGAAGGCGAAGCCGCCGACGTGATCTACGGGAAGAAGTAATGACCCGGCGCGAGCGACCAGTGCGGGCGGGATGTTCCCCGAAGCGCTCGGCGCCGCGGCGGGCGTTCTCCATCATCGAACTGATCGTGGTGATGGTCATCCTCGCCGTGCTCGCCGCCGCGACGCTGCCGCGTCTCATCTCGATGACCGGCCGTCAGGGACGAGCCGACGCCGAGGCGGTCGCCGAACTACTTTCCATCGCCGGCCGACGCGACGACGCCACCAGCCAGCGTGTCGCCCTCGATTACGACCGCGATCGTTCCACCATCCGCCTGCTGACACGCCGCGGCGACCGCGGCGACTGGCTCCCGGACCTGTTCTCCCCGCCCGTTGAACTCACCGGCAGCCGCGTCGAATCAGTTCAGTCCGACGGTGTTGAACTCGATGCCGCACACTGGCGCATCGAGTTCCCCCAGGTTACCCGCCGTCCCACAGTCACCATCGTCCTCGCCGACGACAGCGGCAAGGGCTCATGGCGGATCTCACTGGCCTCGGGCTCCACCCGTGCCACCATGGGTGCTGCCACCGCAGGCGTCGCCGCCGATGGCTCGGTGGATCTCGACGCCGCCGGGCGCGAGGAGGACCCGTGGTGATCCGCCGGCTTTTCCCCCGCCGCCGCGGCATGATGCTCGCCGACGTCTTGGTCGCCGTCGTGCTCCTGGGCGTCGCCCTCGCCGTCATGATCGGCATGGCCGGACGCGCCATGTCCGCCCAGCGCTCCGGCGAGCAGTTCCAGATCGCCGCGATGCTGATCGACGAACAACTCAACCTCGTGCTCGCCCGCGGCCCCGACGCGTACGCCTCGCGTTTTCCCGTGGAAGGCCCGTGCGATCCTCCGTTCTCCGAGTACCGCTATCAACTCGAGTTCTCCGGCGGCAGCGGCGGCGACGCGTACAAGGTCGTAGCCACTGTTACCTGGCTCGCCGCGGGCCGCCCCCAGTCCGCGAGCGTCGAAACCCGCATCGCACCGCGCCTGGGCGATGACCCAGACCCCGACCGCAAACCCAAGGAGACCGTGGACCGTTTGTGACAGGGCGCGTTCTTGTGTAACGCGATCAGACTCTGAAGGAACAAGTGCCCGAGCCGTGAAGATCAGCAGTCGGACCCGCAGCGTGAAGTCAATGCAAGCTCAACTTGGTGGCGGAGCAGGACGCGTCAGCCGTCCGGGTTTCACACTGGTTGAACTCGTTGTTGCCGCGCTGGTCGGTGTGCTGATCGCCGGAGCCACCGCGACCTCGCTCTCCCAGATGTTCCGGGCCCGCAACTCCTCGCTCTCGCACCAGCAGGCCTTCTCGCGGGCCGACGGTGTCGCCACCCGAATCGCTCTTGACATCCAGAGCGCGGTCCGCGATGACGATCTCAAGTTCGCTCGCATCCACGTGCTCAGCGGCGGTGTCCCCGGCACGGAGCGGGACGACCTCTTGATCCTGATGCGATCCATGCGGCCCATGCGCAACGAGGCTGATGAAGGCGCCGAGGGCGGTGAGTACGAAGCCCAGTACCGCATCGACGCCGGCCCCGGCGGCGGCGATGCGTTCTGGCGACGGCTCGATGCCGCTCACGATGATTACCTCGACGCCGGCGGTGTGGTGACGCCCATCGCCACCGGCGCCGTCTCCTTCGCTGTGCAGGCATACGACGGTACCAACTGGTACGACGACTGGGAGTCCGACAGCGACGGCATCCCGCACGCACTGCGTCTCACCGTGACCGCAGCATCGGATGATGGCCGTACACGGGCCACCGCGCGCCGTGTCATCGCCATCGATCGTGTGCCCATCGCCCCCGAAGAAGAATCCACCGATACCTCAGACACCAACTCGCAGACGCCCCAGGGCTCGGGCGCCACCGGCACCGGCGGTACCGGAAGTTCAGGCACCGGCGGCGCGGGCACCGGAGGTACCGGCGGCACACGCGGCGGCGGAACCACCGGTGGTGGAGGCCAGGGCGGCGGTTCCACCGGAGGTGGCGGCACCGGCCGAGGCGGTGGTGGTACGGGCGGCACGCCGACACCCGCGCCGGCGCCAACCCCGACTCCCAGATCAACCGGCACCCCGCGCACACCCAGCGCCCCGACTCCCAATAAGGGAGGTGGGCGTTGAACTCTTTGCGATCTCGCGCCAATCGCCGGCCCGTGCGCCGCGGCTTCGCCACGCTACTGGTCTTCGCCGTCGTCATTCTCTGCGCCGTCGTCATCGGCACCATCCAGTCCACCGCGTTCAGCCAGGCGTCCGCGGGGCGCGAGTCCCTCGCGCGCGTCCGCGCCTACTGGGCCGCCCGCGCCGGGATCGAGTCCACGCTCGCCCGCCTGGAGTTCGACACACAGAACCCGCTCCCCAACGACGCGTTCCAGGTCATGGCTGACATGACTGATGTCGCCGAGGGCGATCTCCCCGGCGCCACCTGGCGCATCGCCACGACCGAAGGCAAGAAGGAAGTCTTGGGCCCCAGCGATGCCCACTCCAAGATCAACATCAACCGCGCAAGCACCGACCAGTTGCTGGCCATCGAGCCTCTGATGACCGAAGACATCGCCGACGCGATCATCGACTGGTACGACGAAGACGAGGACGCCCGCCCCTTGGGCGCCGAACTCAGCTACTACCAGACCCTCCCGCACCGCTACCAACCCCGCAACGCCCCGTTCCGCTCCATCCAGGAACTCGAACTCGTGGCCGGCGTGTCCCAGTCCGACGTCCGCGGCGAGGATTGGAACCTCAACGGCATCCTCGACCCAAACGAAGACGACGGTGATGCCAGTTGGCCCCCCGACAACGCCGACGGCATCCTCGACCGCGGTTGGTCCGGAATCCTGACCGCCGTGAGCCGCGACGGTGGGCTCACGTCCACGGGCGAAAAGCCCATCGATTTGAAGACTGCATCAGAAAACGACATCATCGGCAAGACGCAGGTCTCGAGCGTGCAGGCCAAAGCCATCCTCGATTATGCGCAAAACGGTCAGAACGCCGCGATGACCGCCTTCATCCGTACCGACTTGGGCACTCTGCAACAACAGGCGACCGGTCAGCAGCAGCCTCCCGGTCAGGTCACCGTCCGTGTTCAGGCCCTCACGAACGATCAACTCAAGGCCCTCATGGACGGCTTCACGATCGGCGCCGCGACGGGCGTTCAGCCCGGCAAGCTCAACATCAACACCTGCGACGCCGAGACCCTCCAGTACATCCCCGAGATCCCGCCCGAAATCGCCGACGCGATCATCGCCGAACGCTCCGCGAGGGCCGACGGCTTCACGTCCGTTCTGGACCTCCGAGACGTGGCGGGAATCAGCCGCAGACAACTCTCCAATCTGTACGACCTACTGTGCGTCCGCTCCAACGTGTTCGTCGTCAACTGCCGCGGCAGGGACGAACGCACCGGCCTGGAGGTGGAAATCCAGGCCACGCTGGATCGTTCAACTCTTCCGGTGGTTCTCCGCGAGGTAATCGTTCGATGATGCAATCAGGGCGGCCAACATCTATGCCGGTCCGCGGCGAGTCTCGTCTCGCCGTCGCCGCGCTGCACGAACGCGCGGGCGCCTACCGCCTCGTCGTGCTCACCCGCTCACACGCCGAATCCCCCTGGCAGGTGGCCGAGGCACGTGTGCTGAGCAACTCCGAACTCGCCTCGATCAAAAACGTCTGCGAGTCCCACAAGATCAGGTCCGTCGTCCGAGTTGCGCCCGTCGCCGCCTGTATCTGCAAGACGGTCGACGTGCCGCTGGGTGACCCCGCCCAGATGGCGGCCGCCGCGGGCCTGCTCGCCGAGGCGGAACTGCCGCCGTCCGTGCCCTCCCATCGCCGCGCCGGGGCCCTGATCCCCGAAGTGCAGCGAGTCGGCGTGCGCACGGGTTTCCTGATCGGCTGGCTTGAACGTGGCGAGAGTTTCATCTCGCTCGAAGGCGTTGAGGAACGCTGGACAACCCCCGCCGCCGCCCTCGCGATGCTCCGCGGCGAAGCCCGCGTCGCCGCTTTCGCGGATTCTCAGTCAAACGCCATCGTTGTGCTCGCCACCGGCCACGAGCGCTCAGTCGCCCGAGTGATTCTCGCCGGCGAAGGTGAAGGTTCGTGGGCCGCCGCAGCAAACGAAGCCATCGCCGAAACTGTGCAAAGCGTTGGTCTTGATGCGCCCCCGGTCATCGGTGACCGTCGCGTGGTCTTGGAGCCCGCTTCCCGCCGCCGCCTCGCCGCCATCGCCGGCGTGCGTGATGAGCCCGGCTGGCTCGACGAGTTCGGCATCGCCATGGGCGCCGCCCTCCTGGCGAGCGATCACGAAGTCGCCGCACTCGCATCGCTCCACGCCACAGAGCCGGAGATCGAGAAGCCCATCATCCTCCAGGGTGCCGAATGGCTCACCTCCGGCAACCGCCCGATGTGGGTCGGTGTCGCCGCGGCGGTGGCGATGCTCCTGGTGCCCTGGGGCCTGGCCTGGGCCCGAAACCGCCTTCTCAGCGACCGTACCGCCGTGCTCGAGGAGATGAAGGGAACCAAGGGCGAGATCGAGAAAAAGGCCGCGTTGTACGCGCAGTTGGAAGTCAGCCGCTGGCCCATGACCAAACTCCTCGCGGACCTGAGCGGCGCGACGCCCGTCGGCATCGTCGCCAGCGACGTTCGGCTTTCTCCCGAGCAAGGCCTTGCGTTCCAGGGCACCGCCGAGAAGGCCGAGCTCGTCAGTTCATTCCAGGCCAACCTCAACAAGACCAAGGTCTTTAGAAACGTAAAGGTCAACCGCGTCGAGAGCAGTTCCTCCGGAGGCGTGGAGTTCAATCTCGCCGCCGACATCCCCGCCGGACAGGCGCATGTGCCGGTCACCCCCGCGGAAGACTTCGCCGCCAAGTCGCTCGCCGTGCGGTTGCACGGCGAGGAAGCCGGCGCTCCCTCCGCCGCGGCTCCTGACAAGGGCGATAGCAAGACCGGCCCTGCACGCAACGGCCGCCGTGCCCGGGGCGAAGGCCGCTCGCCCGACGAGCACGAAGACTCCGGCACGAAGCCGTCGTCGAGCGATGCGCCCCCGCCCGTCGTCACCGACTCGGACATCGAGAAGATGGACCTGACCACCGCCAACAGGTCGTGGATCGCGCGCAAGGTGTACGTGCAGAAGAACCCGACGCTCGACGCATCCGTCAAACAGCGGTTGCAGGAAGAAGAGTCCAAGATCCGGGCACACGCCGACACGCTCAAGAACGCGGGAGGTGGCAAGTGAGCGACCTCTCCGACAGATGGATCTCTCTCCCCCGGGCCGTGCGTTGGGCGCTCGTCGGCGGCGGACTGATCGTCGTGTACTTCGTCTGCGTTGAGCCCATCGTCGATCGCATCAACTCCCTCAACGGCGCCGCGGGAACCCGCGCCGCGATGCTCGCGGCCCACGCCAAGAACGCCGCGGAACTCCAGGTCAAGGCCGAGAAGGTCGCGCTGGGGGTCCGTCACTTCGGCGAAGTGCAGATGCCCGGCGATCCCGAGCAGCGCGCCCTGGAGTTCAATCGCGCGGTCGATGAGGTCCTCAAGAAGAACGGCGTCACCGAGCACACCGCCACCACGCGCACCTCGCCGATGGGCGCCGGCCCGCTGATGGCCACCGTCGGCTCCGAGTTCCGCGTCGACCGGCTCATCAAGGACATCCAGTTCACCGCCGATCCGCCCGTGGTCGCCGCCGTCATCGCCGACCTGGAGCGGAGCCCCGTGGTCGCCGCGGTCTCGCGATTGCAGATCCGACAGGCCGACTCCCGCGACAAGTCAGTCAAGCAGGTCCGTGTTACGCTCGACGCCGAAGCGTGGCTGCTGGCCAGAAAGGGCAAGGCCCGATGATCCCCTCCGCACCGGCAAACGCCGCCGCCGCGGCATGGACGGGGATGTCCCGTGGCGCGAAGATCGCCGCGGGCCTCGGCCTGGTCGCGATCCTCGCGATCCTCTCCACGCTGTTGCCGCTCGTGGGCGCGCTGCTCGGGCCCCGTCCCGTCAAGCCCACCGTCTCCACCGATCCGCAGCGCCACGTCGAGCAGCAGAATGCAGCGTTCGACAAGTACCTCGCGCAGTTCGCGGGTCGCTCGCTGTTCATCGTCCCTACCGCTCCCAAGCCCCCCGAGCCCGTGAAGGAAGCGAGCGACGAACCCTCCAAGCCCCCGCCGCCACCGAGCACGTACGGCGGTCCCTCCATGGTCGCGATGCTCAGCGACATCGTCTGGTTCACCAACGGCAAGAAGATGAAAGTCGGTGAAAAGGCCGACGATCTCGAGGTCGTCGCTTTGAATCCGCCCTGGGAAGCGACGCTCAAATGGAAGGACGTTGAGTTCAAGGTCAACTTCTTCTCCCGGAACTCGCTCGCCAAAGTCCCCGGTGAAGCCGCGTCCGACAAACCGGCCGAGACCAAGGAAGAGCCCAAGCCCGCCGAGGATGTGAAGGCCGCGGGTTCGCCCGATCCCACCGCGCCCAAGCCGCCCACTCCTCCGCCGGATGGCGGCGCTCCCAAGCCATCTCCCGATCCCGGCACGCCCAAGCCACCGGGCGAAGGCACGCCCCCCGCCACACCGCCTCAGACACCGCCGGCCAATCCGCAGAATCCGCCCCCGGCGCCGCCGCCCGAGCCGGCGCCGCGGCGATGAATCACACACGACACTTTCGACGGGGTTCCCAACACAAGCGCATCGAGACACTCTAGAACACGCCGCAGGCACACACGCATGAACAAGTCCAGACTCATCTCTGCCCTAGCGCTTGTCGTCGCCGCCGGCGCCGCCATCGGCCAACCCGCCGACCCGGCCGCCCCGGCGCCCCAGCCCGTCAACGGTCGCCGCGCCATCGTCGGCGGGCCCACCGTGCTCGCCTTCAAGCAGTTCACGGTCGAGCAGATCGTGCCCTTCATCGTCGAGTCCACCGGCAAGGTCGTGATGCCGATGCAGGACGTGATGAGCCGCAAGGTCACCGTCATCAACGACAAGCCCATCCCGCGCGAGCAAGCGCTCGATCTGGTGTACATGGCGCTGCTCCAGAACGGCGTCGCGGTCATCGAGAACGAATCCACCATCACGCTCCGCGACATCTCCGACCTGCCCAAGCAGACCGTCCCGGTCATCGGCCCCACCGAATCCGTGCTCACGCGCCAGGATCTGGGCTCCATCGCGGAGAAGGTCTTCTCGCTCAAGCACTCCACGGCCAAGAGCCTCAACGAGGCTCTCAAGGACAAGGTGCCGGACTACGGCAAACTCTCGGTCGATGAAGAGTCCAATCAGGTCGCCATCGTCGGCAACATCGCCTTCCTCCAGCGCATGGAGAAGCTGATCACCTCGCTCGACCGTCCCGCCGCCGGCGCTCTGCAGACCGAGACGTTCCGCCTGCGCTTCGCCGACGCCGAACTCATCAAGAGCAACATCGAAGAGCTCTTCGGAACCGGCGCGTCCTCCACGAGCGGAGCCGCCAACAACCGCCGCAACCAGAACAACCAGCAGAACCGCAACCAGGGCGGCCCGATGTTCCGATTCCCCGGCCAGGGACAGCAGGACGCCGCCACCGCCAGCAGCGACGAGCTGCGCGTGAGCGCGAACACGCAGCAGAACTCGGTCACCGTCGTCGCCGACCCCGCGGTGCTCATGCAGATCAAGGCCCAGATCGAGGACCAATGGGACAAGCCACTGCCCCTCGAAACCGTTGTGCCGAAGGTCTACGACCTCAAGCACAGCGACCCCGTCAAGGTCGCCTCGCTTCTTGAAGGCTTGTTCGGCCGCGGCAGCGCCACCGCCGGTCGCGGCGCCACGCAGGGCGGCCAGCAGGGCGGTCAAGGCGGACAGCAGGGGACCACAGGCACATCGCAAGGCGTCGGCCGTCTCGCGGGCCAGTTCTCCTTCCAGGCCGTTCCCGACGCGGGCCGCCTCGTCGTGGTCGCCAAGAGCCCGGACAACATCGGCGTCATCGACAAGATCATCGAGCAACTCGATCAGCCGCAAACCGCCGGACTGCCGGCCGTGATCGAGCTCAAGCACGCCAACGCCGAGGACCTCGCCGAGCAGCTCAATGCCCTGCTCGCCCAGGACGGCACCACCGCCACCGTCCGCCGCGCCGAGAGCGGCCTCACCACGACGCAGGCCAACGCCAGCCCCTTCGCGAACACCAACTCCACCTCGGGCACCGATACCAGCGCGGCGCAGGACACCGGGACCAGCGCCGCCGCGCTCTCATTCTGGTGGTCCCGCTCGCGCACTCCCACCGACCGCCGCTCCGCCAGCAATCTCATCGGCCAGATCCGCATCGTGCCGGTGTGGCGTCAGAACTCGCTGCTGGTGGTGTCGCCTCCCGAGTACCGCCAGGCGATCCTCGACATGGTCGATCAGCTCGACCGCCCCGGCCGACAGGTGCTGATCGCCGCGACGCTCGCCGCGGTATCCACCGACGACTCCACCGCGCTGGGCCTGCGATGGAGCAACCAGGCGATCAACCTGACGAACCCGGAGAACGCCATCGGTCTCAACAACGCCTTCCAGGGTTCGCAGACTCAGTTCGCGGATTCGCTCTTCACCACTTCGGTGCTGCAGAGCAACATGAACATCAACTTCGTGCTCCAGGCATTGGCCGAGAAGACCGGCGTGAGCCTGCTGAGCGAGCCCAAGGTGTTCACGAGCGACAACCAGGAAGCCACGTTCTTCGACGGCCAGGACGTGCCCTTCATCTCCAACTCTCAGAACACCGACACCGGCACCCAGAACCAGACGTTCGACTACAAGGCCGTCGGTCTGCGCTTGTCAGCACGCCCGCGCATCACCGTCAACGGCGATGTCGATCTGCGCGTCAACGTCGAGCTCTCTTCGATCGTCCAGGGCCAGACGCTCTTCGGCGGGTTCATCATCAACCGCCGCGAGACCACCACGCAGCTCATCATCAAGAACCGCCAGACGATCGTGATATCGGGCATCATGCGTCAGGACGACACCGACATCACCCGCAAGATCCCGCTGCTGGGCGACATCCCGCTCCTGGGCATGCTCTTCACGAGCAAGGAGACCGCCAAGACGAACAGCGAACTGCTCGTGTTCATCACGCCCGTGGTCGTCAACAACACCGGCGAGAACGAGGAGATGAGCACGCCGTACAACCAGCGGCTCGATCTGCTCAAGGAGCGGCTGAAAGTCGACAAGGGCCCCGGCGCCGGGCCCACCGAGAGCAACCAGAAGCCCGCGGCGGCGCCGACGACCCCGCCGGCGCAAGTCCAGCAGCCCAAGTAAACGCGCGGGAGCATCACGCCGTGAAGCGAGAAACAGCCGTCAAGAAACTGGTGTCCGCCGTTGCGATGTCGCTCGCGCTGGGCGGCTGCATCACAGAGCGCAGCAGCACCCTTCAGGGTGTGCCCGTCAAGCCCCAGAGCCAGCAGCAGAACCAGAAGCAAAGCGCCGCTGCGAAGCCCGCCGAGACCGGCGCGAAAGCCGAGCTTCCGCCCGGGCCGATCGCGACTCCCGGCAACCGGCCCACGCTCGCGACCAACGTCGCGGTCGAAGTGCTGCCGGTCGGCATGCTCGGGTACGACGGTCAGGCGCTTCCGGTTGTGTCGCCGGACGGTCGGTTCCTCGCGATGCAGGAAGGCGAGCCACCGACGTGGCCGACGATTCTCGCCGAGAGCGGTGCTCAGGAGGCGCTGGGCGTTCGGATCGTCATCTACGCGATCGACAAGCCGCCCGCGAAGCGGCTCGCGTCGAGCAGCATTCCCGGAGGCGCGATGCTGGGGCGCTCGGCCGACGGCACCGGCTTTCTCATCGAGCACGCCCGCCCGGACGGTTCGCGATGGATCGGCAAGGTCACGTGGCTGGGCGGCGAGGTTTCGTGGCTGGTGCGGAGCGCTGATGTGAACGCTCACGGCGTGCTCACGGCGCAGGGTGATCTGGTCTTTACGCGCCGGGCGACCAACAGCGGAGCGGCGGTGCTGGTGATGCGGTCCCAGCAGGGCGAAGAGTCCATCAAGGATCCGATGGGCGGCACGTATGCCTACCCGATCGCGGTCGCCGGCGGGGAGATGGTCTACGCGTTCCACACGTCCAAATCGGGACTTGATCTCGAAGCGATTCGGATTGATCGTCACGATCCGTCGTCGCCGCGGCTCGCGGACACGCGGCAGTCGTGGCGGATCAGCGGCGACACCGACGTGATGCTGGCGCAGCAGATGGCGTCGACCGCGCCCGCGCCGATCCGGATCCCCACGGGCGAGCCGGTGGGCGACGCGGACATTCTCACCTGCTTCGAGCCTCGGCGGTGCCGGGTGTGCAGGTTCAACTGGCACACCGGCGCGATCGAACCGCTCGCGGACGATTCGATGGTCGCGGCGATGGGACCGGACGTGAGCGGCGACAGTTACTTCTGCGCGGCCCCGAAGGGGCTGGTGTTCCTGCCGCGGCCCAAGGACGGGTGGCCGGGGTCGTGGAACGGCGAGGCGCCGGCGGCGCGGGTGCTGCCGCAGCCGTACGTCGCGACGCGACTGGACACCAAGCCGATCACGTATCTGCTCGTAGGTCCGGTGCGGGATTCCAAGGATCGGCTCGAGATCGTCAAGATGGCGATCGGCAAGTAATCTCTTATTCCACCGTGACGCTCTTGGCGAGGTTGCGAGGCTTGTCGACGTCGTGGCCCCGGAGCACGGCGGCGTGGTAGGCCATCAACTGAAGCGGGACCACGGTGAGCATCGGGCTCAGCGGCTCGGGGATGTCGGGGACGTAGAGCACGTCGTGGGCGTAGCGCTTGATTTCCTCATCGCCCTCGGTGGCGACGGCGATGACGTGGCCGCCTCGGGCGCGGACTTCCTGGATGTTGGACATCACCTTCTCGTACTGGCGTCCGCGGTTGGCGAGGAAGACGGCGGGCATTCCCTCGTTGATGAGGGCGATGGGGCCGTGCTTCATTTCCGCGGCGGGCATGCCCTCGGCGTGGATGTAGGAGATTTCCTTGAGCTTGAGCGCGCCCTCGAGGGCGGTGGGGTAGTTGTACCCGCGGCCGAGGAAGAGCCAGTTCTCGCGGTCGACGTACTTCTCGGTGACGCGGCGGATGCGGTCGTTCTGGGTGAGGATCTGATCGATCTTGTCGGGCACGGTCTCGAGCGCCTTGAGGTACTCGGCGCAGGTGTCGGCCGACATGTAGCGGCGGCGTGCGAGGAAGAGCGTGATGAGGGTGAGCACGGCGACCTGTCCGGTGAAGGCCTTCGTGCTGGCAACTCCGATCTCGGGGCCCACGCGCAGGTAGACGCCCGCGTCGGTGAGACGCGAGATCGACGATCCCACGGAGTTGATCACGCCCAGGGAGAGCGCGCCGCGTTCCTTGGCCTCGATGAGCGCGGCGAGGGTGTCGGCGGTTTCGCCGCTCTGCGACACGGCGATGACGACGGTGCCGTCCTCGATGATGGGGTTGCGGTAGCGGAACTCGCTGGCGTACTCGGCGATGGCGGGGATCTTGGCCAGGTCCTCGATCATGTACTCGCCGATCATCGCGGCGTGCAGCGCGGTGCCCTGGGCGGTGAGCACCACGTGGCGGAGCTTGGTGAGCTCCTTGGCGTGGTCGCCCAGGCCGCCGAGGATGACGCGGCCGTCGCGCACGTCGGTGCGGCCGCGCAGGCAGTTGCGCAGTGCCTTGGGCTGCTCGTGGATCTCCTTCTGCATGAAGTGGGAGAACCCGCCCAGTTCGATCTCCTGCAGTTCCAGCTCCAACTGCTCGATCCGCGGCGTCACGGGCACGTCGTGGATGGTGCTGGTGCGGAAGCCGGCGGTGGTGATCTTGACGACGTTGTAGTCGTCGAGCGTGATGGCGCGGGTGGTGTGGGCGACGATCGCGGCGGCGTCGGAGGCGACGATGTACTCATCGGCGCCGATGCCCACGATGAGCGGGCTGCCCTTGCGGGCGACGACGAGCGTGTCGGGCTCGTGCTCGCAGATGACGGCGATGGCGTACGCGCCGGTGACTTCGCGGAGCGCGGCCTGCACGGCCTTCTCCAGGTCGATGCCTTCGGCGGGGCAGTAGAGCTCGCCGATGAGCATGGCGAGCACCTCGGTGTCGGTCTGGCTGCGGAAGACGTGGCCCTTTTCCTCGAGGTAGGTCTTGAGGGCGGCGTAGTTCTCGATGATGCCGTTGTGGATGATGGCGATGCCGTTGCGGTCGTCCACGTGCGGGTGGGCGTTGGCGTCGGTGACGCCGCCGTGGGTGGCCCAGCGGGTGTGGCAGAGCCCGATCTTTCCGGAGAAGTTGCCGATCGATTCGAGCTTGTCCTCGAGGTTGGCGACGCGGCCGACGCTCTTGCAGATGTTGAGCTTGCCGTCCTGGATCACGGCGATGCCGGCGGAGTCGTAGCCGCGGTACTCGAGGCGCTTGAGGCCTTCGAGGAGGAGGGACTGGCAGGGTTTGTTGCCGACATACGCGACGATTCCACACATGGTCGTGAGTCCGTTGGTACCGCTTGCGGCGGGAGAGGGGGACGAAACGCGGGAGATTCCGGCTGGCGGGCACGCCGCGGGGACACTCTAGCGGGCGGTTTGGGCCGTGCAAGTGTACGAGCGGGGTCCGAGAACGGCCCGTCTAGACGGGCTTATCCGGTGTACGGATCGGCACGATCACAGGTTCGGGTGCGGGAATCAGGGTTCATGGTTCGGCGCTGGTGTGGGTTATGCGGGCGTGGGCCACCGGTGCGGGCGGTTACTCGCCCAGGTCGGTCTCTTCCTCGATGATCGGGCAGATGACGGCGGTGCGGGACCATTCGTCCGCGCGGTGGCGGCGGGTGGGGTCGATCACGCCCATGAACGCGACGAGCGGCACGCACCACTTGAGGAGGTTGCGGATGAACGACTGGCCGATGGTGGGGTTGAGCGGCGCTTCGGAAGCGACCTTGACGCTGGCGACGCCGCAGCCCACGACGATCTTTCCGACGGTGGTGCCCACGACGGTTTCGAGGATCGAGCAGCCGACGACGACGATGAGCAGCGCGGTCGCGGCGACGTTCCAGGATTCGGGCGTGCTCCACCAGTCGAGCGCGAGGACCATCGGCGCGGGCACGCCCCACACCACCGCGCCGATCACGAGCGCGACGCTCGCGTCGATGGCGGTGGCGATCGAGCGGCGGGCGGGGCCCGCGAGGCAGTAGCGCGGGGGGAGGTGGGTTTCGATTCCCGCGGCGGGCGGGCGTGCGACAAAGAGCACGACAGAAGCAACGGCGGAAAAGAGGATGACCACCAGCACGCTGTAGTCCGCGGGGCCGACGGGCGCGACGCCGATGATCGGGCCGTTGTAGAGCGTGCGGCCGGTGCGCGCCGAGACCTCCGCGATCATGCGCGTGGAAGATTCCAACTGCTGCTTCTCGGCGGCGGGTTCCTTCTGCGTGAAGAAGAGTGCGGCGATGCCGTCGGCGTCGAGGGGCGCGAGCGAGAAGGGCGGCGCGACGCCGGTGATGCTGGTGAGCAGGCGGGAGGGGTGCGAGGAGCCGGCGAGGGGAATCGCCCAGAGGTCGGCCTTGGCGGAATCGGCGAGGGAGAGGATCAGTTGACCCGCGGCGGCGCAGACGCCCAGGGCGTCGGGTCCCGGGCCGGGCTTGATGTCGGCGGGGAGTTCCAGAGCCGACCAGCGCGGGTTGCCGGGTTCGTCGGTGAGCGAGAGCGTCCACGCTGCCAGGGCGTGGGTTGGGGCAACGGCGGCGGGATCGGACTTGAGCAGGCCGACGCCCTTTGGGGAAGCGAAGAGACGCCAGTTGAGCGGCATGGTGATCTTGGAGCCGGTGATCACCGTTGCGGATGAAGCGATCTTCTGGATCTCCTCGGAGATCGCGATTTCGCGCCAGGCATCGCCGTCGAGGCGCAGGAGCGTGAGGCGCTTGGGGTTCGCGCCTTCTTCACGCAGCGCGTGGAGGAGGACCCAGGGTGCGCCGGCGGAGCCGGTGGCGGCGAGGACGACGCCGTCGGGACGGAGCGCGGGAGAGATGTCAAACTCGCCGGAGGATTGCGTGGCCCAGCGGCCGCTCGCGTCGAGGGGCACCGCGCTCACGGAGAGGACCTGGCGGGGCTTGGCGGGCGGGGCGATGGGCTTGTCGTCGAAGATGAGGTACAGGCGCTGACCGACCGCGGCGGCGGCGACGGGCATGGAGTGAGCATCGGCTGCGATGCGGGCGCGACCCTGCGAAACGCCGGAGGTGCGCGGGGGCAGGTGCCAGATGAGCGAGCCGCCGGCGGGCTCTCTCCTGACGAGCCAGGCGTGACCGCCGCCGGGGCCATCGGCGGGCGAGCCGGCGGCGATCTCGTCGATCGAGGCGGGGGCGGCGGTGCTCAACGCGGCGGCGAAGAGGATGCACAGGAGCAGGAATGGAAGTCGTAGGGCGGTCATTTCGGGGGTGTCTTCCTGGCGTCCAGATCGATGAACTTCTTGATGTTGTAGTTCTCCACGAGGGGGACGAGATCGAAGGCTTTGGCGCGGACCTTGGCGGGCGACTTGGGGTCGGCGAGGACGAGGATCATGCGGGTGCTGTTGGTGGGGACGGTGAGGGAGATGTTGGAGGCGACGCGGGCGGGGGCGCCGGGGCGGGTGTCGATGTTCACGGGTTGGTAGCGCGAGAGATCGGCGGTGGCGGCGACCGATCCGTTCGCGGCGAGCAACTCGACGCGCGAGGGGTACGCGGTGGCGGGGTCGATGGTGAGGCGGCGCGTGCCCCAGCGCGAGGGGAGCGTCACGAGGAGAGATTTGCCGTCCTTTGACCACGCCACGGGCGGGGTCTTGGAGGCGGGCGCGGCGGCGGGGAGGGGCGTGATGGCGAGGAGTTCAACGAACTCCAAGGGATGGACGGGCAGGCCGAAGGTTTCGGCGTCCTTGGGCGTGGCCTTGATGTGGCTGCCGACGGCGACGCTGGGTTCATCTTCGGCGAGGTTGAGCCACCAGTAGGCGTGGTCGTTGCTGCCGAGATGGGCGACGGGCTGGCCGACCTTGTCGAGACGGAGGGCGACGTTGAGCGGGCGCTCGATGATGAGATTGCCTTCCAACTGCTCGCGGGTGCGGCCTTTGTCCCTGGTTTCGGATTCGATGACGACGGAGACCTGGGATTGGAGGCGGACCAGGGCGTCGACGCGGGCGTTGTAGAGCGAGGCGACGGCTGCGTACTCGGGAACTTTTTCGAGCGTGGCGGGGGGATGGTCGGGCGGGGCGTCGCTGGTGGGCGAGGATTCGCACGCCGCGAGGAGGAGCGCCGCGCCGAGAGCGAAGGCGAGAAAGGCGAGAGCGTGGCGCATGGTGCGGATCAGTTCTTGGGGTCCGTGCCGGGGAGGACCTGCCCGAGCTGGTCGATGACTTCGGCGACGGCGGCCTCGTCGAGCAATGGATCGATCACTTCCAAGGGGCGGTTCTGGTCGTCGCCCTTGCGGAGGACGAGGAGCGCGGCGGGGGTGTCGCCCCGGCGCGGGTGGGAACCGGTGACGCGGAGCAGGCGGCGGCGCGCGAGGAGGAGGGTGAGCACGTAGCGGAAGGCGATCTGGCGGGGCTGGTCCGCCGCGGCGAGTTGCTCCCAGAGATCGAGGAGTTCATCGTCGCCCAGGAGGGGCTGCTTGTCGGGCGTGTGCTCGTGGAAGGCGGCCCGCCACGCGGCGAAGAGGCGCTCGGGGGCGTGGGGGCGCTGGCCGGCGTCCCAGGCTTCCTTGGAATAGTCGCGGCGCTCGAGCGTTCCGGCGGCGTTTTCCACGAGGGTGCCGTAATAGCGTTCGCCGGGCGCGAAGGCGCGGCCGGTGGCGGCGCAGACGCCTGCGCTGCGGGAGTAGGGGTACGTGGACGGGGCGATCGACATGTAGGGAGAGGGTAGGGGGTGACAGCGAAAAACGAAGAGCGAAATGGGAATCGGGGCGTCGCGAGGTTTGGGGCGTGCGGGCCGGTGGGGGCGCAGCGAACACCGGGATCGCGCGGGGCGATGGCGACGGGTGCGCGGGGGGGCGGCGCGCGGGAACGGATGAGGGTGTGCCCGGGAGAGCGGGACGCTAATCGCCGGGCATCATGGCGGTATGGGAGTGAACGGGATGTGCGGAGTGAGTGCAGGCATCACCGTGGACTACCCGGCTTGTCGCCGCGGCGGCGTGATGGGTACCGGAGGTTTGTTGGTCGCTGGAAGTTGGGGCGCGGATGAGGCCTGTTGTGGAACAGGCGCGGGCGACGGGGTTGAGACTGGAGAAGAGGAAGTGAATTGAGGCCGCGGAGCGGCGGAATTCCCGGGAAATGCGGGGGGTGTGGAGGTGATGGGGGGCGCGCTGGCTTCCGCGGGTGTGTGGGCCGCTGCGGGTGGTGATGGCGCCGGGGACGGGGCGATGTGTTCCGGCGCGATGGGCTCGGGCGGAAGGGTCTGTTGCGAGGCGGGTTGGGGCTCGGCGGCGGGCGCGGTGAAGCCCAGGGAGTTAAACAGTTCCTGGAGTTCGCGGAGGTCGGGCGACTCCTGCGGAAGCGCGGGTTGCGGGCGCGGGGCAGCGCGTTCTCGCGGGAGGCGGGAGGGGGTGGTGTAGTCCGGGGCGCGGGAGAGGCGCAGGACGAGGGCGGCAGCGCGGCGGGCGGTCTCGGCCGCGCGGCGGCGCATCTCGATGTGGGCCATGTTGTTGGGGCTCACGAGTACCCGGGCCTCGTAGCACTCGAAGGTCATCATGATGCGGACGGCGACGCTCAGGGCGCGGCCGAGCTGCGCGGTGGCCTTACGGCGCACGAGCTGAATGTCGGTGTTGCTGATCTGGTTGAGGCGGTCCTGAACTTCGGGGGTGTTGATCCAGACGACCAGGGCGGGGAGAGTGGTCTTGTACTTGGCGGCTAGGTCGCTCAGATGACCGTCGATGTCGGAGAGATCATTGAGGATCTCGGCCACCTGACGCTCATCGGTGGGCCGGAAGAGGAGGGAAGCCTCGGAGGAGTTGGGATAGGAATGCTCCACTCAGGAGAAGAGTGTACGGATTTTGAGCGGATGTGCAAGGTATTTGTTTGGTTACGAACGAAAAAGGTGCGTAAGTGGTTGTGGGGGCTGGGGTTAGGGAGCGTGGAATTGTGGGTGAGGGGGTGGTTGCGCTGCGAGCGCAGGCGTGTTTCGTGGGGTTCGGGAATGGTGTGAGGTCCTCCAGGGCGACGAACTGCGGTGGGACGGGGACGTCGAGGCCACCCGCCGTTCGACGTTGAAGTACAGGCAGGAGGTCGCGGGCGGAGCAGTTGTTCAGGACGACTAGCGATCTGCCGGCGCTGGTATGGGCAGGTCGCAGCCACACTCGGGACACTTGTCGGCCACCAAACCACTTCTGCTGTATCCGCAGTAGGGGCACTCCACGCCGCGAATTCGGCCCACCGTTAATGCTCTTAATCGGATGCGTTTGCCGAGCCAAGAAATGGTGACGTCAAACAGATAAAACACCACCAGCCAAATAACAAACGCGCCGAATGCGTTCATCACAAGAGGCCGAACGGAAACAACGCCTCGTGACAGCCCGCCCGGGCTGGTATACACAGGTCGAATAACAACTTCATTTGTGGCCCACGTTGTTCGCCAAAAATAGTCTATTTCATAGGAGTCGAATGGCCATCCCACCCGCAGCACGCCGCGTACCACCTGGCTTCTCTGCGACCAATCGATGCTACTCGATGTTATTCGCATTGAGTAAGAGGATCTTTGTGTTTTCAGCTGTGCCGGGTCAATGTCATACCACGAAATCCTCGGAAACATCAGTAGTAGCCAAACTATGAGCGGAAGCACTATTGAACAGAATGCCGCGGAAACGAGAACAAGCCATCGGATGCCGGGCATGCCTGACGCTATCTTCTTGAGGATATTGTGGATTCTCTGGACGATTTGTTGACTCCAGTGGGCCTCATTGTCGTTTCAGCGACTCGCGAAATTGTCCCGACGATTCACATGGCCTGTCGGTATTTGGAATCTGCTGCCCCGTGAGATGGGATGTGCCGGAGCGTGCCGCTCCATCGCTCCGACGCGGCGGTGGCCGACAAGGCGCACACGTGGAACAGCAACCTCGTCGCGCTGGGTACCCGGGGCATCGAGAACCGGCTCACGGAACGCGGTGCCGACGAGAATCGTTACCTGGGCGCCTTCCGTTGGATCGGCGACCGCACCATCGCTTGGTTGCACCAGTTTTGTCCCCTCCGCGTCTGCGAACAACGCCGCGATCCCATACGCCAAGTCTCTTTCACCCTTGGATGTATCCTTATCTGCCATCGGCACCTCGATCCGTCATTGTGAAAGGCGCCAGAGCTACCCTAATCCGCCCCATGGGCAACTAGTAGTTTTATCACGCAGTCATTTTCACCATAGCACCTTGCGTGAGCTAGCAACGAAGTTCCATCGCCGGCCTTCCGCTTCACATCCCCTCCACACTCAAGGAACTTCGCGACGACTTGACACTTTCGTTGCCCCACTGCGATGTGAAGCGGCGATAATCCCGTACAATCCTGGGCATTTACGTCGCCGCCCGCTCTCGCCACAATCTCTATACAGGCACACGTCCTGTCTTCCTGTGATTGACCATACCAGACTGCAGCCCGAAGCGGCGTCACGCCCTCTTTGGTCGCGTATGACGGATCGGCCCCATTTTCAATCAGAAACCGTACCGCTTCAACATCTGCCTTTGCCATCGCGAACATGAGCGGCGTCCAGCCTGGACGAGCATCCGGACCGAACGGCACGTACACCATGTTCACATCTCGGCCTGACTGGAGAGCCCGCTTGAGTCCTTCCAAATCACCGCGCTGCGCGGCCGAGATTGGCGAAGGCGGAATCGCGTACCAGACCGCGATCGCGACCATACAACACAGCGGCAGGCACCACACGATGGGACGATTCACCTTCACTGAGCGTTTACCTCGGGTGTCCGCTGCGTGTTTCGGCTCATGCCGCTCATGCGGCGGCTAGTTCACAATCGTCGAGGAGCCTGAGGACTGCATCGTTTCCACGCGAGTATCTTACGGGATTGGGAGCCGGTTGTTGCGAGCGAGGTGAGAAGCCCGGGCTGAGGGCCGAGAGTATTCGGGATTTTGTGATGTTGACGCCGGTTCCTCCGTCCCGGCTGGGGCGGGAAGAACAGAGCATCGGTTCCACGGGTTGCGCAACGCTCAGGGCAGCGTCGCTGTACCCGTGGCGACAGCCCGTCGCCCCCGTTGGTGGCGAAGAGGGTGGCGCGACGGGGGCCGCGGGGCTCCTGGGGTGCTGAGGAGTGAAGTTGGCGCGGGAGGGGTGCATGGACTGGCTGCCAGGAGATATCGGGTGGGTGGTGCGGTGTTGCTGAGGGCGATCCCGGACTTCGCTGCGCAGAGCCTGCGACCAGTCCGGCGTCGGGGGGTTTGGTGCTTTGGGTGGGCTTGCACGTTCGGCATCGAGGTCGTTCAGGGCGACGACCTGCGATGGCGTGGGGAGTAGGAGAGCAGTCCTTGCCTCTAGTCCAGTTGCCGAAGGCTCGAAGCCACCTCGGTTATCCACTTGCCTCTGTCATATTCGTGATCGGTGCCATACGCGGATACAAGCCAGCGCCGCGCAAGGTCTCTTATTTGGTCGGACGTCACGACTGCGTACGTCCGGCGAAAAAACCAGCCTGAGTTGGTGCCATAAGTCACTCGCGCCGTGTCGCCGAGCCGAGAGATCACTGCGAGTTTCACTGAACACTGATTCGTGGAGATGCCGGGCTTTTTTGCAAGGAAATCAACTACTACTTTGTTAATTCGATCGATGCCACACTCAGCGTATTCCGTCTCCGCCAGCAGCGCCGAAGGGTCTGCGCACAACAGAGCAGCGGCGAACGATGGGGAGCGAAGGGACTCGCGGAGCAGATCGTCCTGAGACTGAGCGTTCGTTCCCAGCATGCAGTTGAGATACAGACTATCGAAGCAGGGGTGGCTGTCATCATCCACTTTTTCAACCGACGAGCGGTTCACAATTAGTGCGACCATCAGCAACGCATTTAGGCCAGCGCTTATCAGCAACGAGACTGTCTTGGCGCGGTTTGTCATTGTTTAACTGTGCTGTGAAACTCTGACTTGGTTCATTACTTATACGGGACGGATTGGGTCGTCGTGGCGAGAGTGTATTGCACGATCGGGCGGCGGAAGGCGGTGTTTCTAGGCTGCGGTGTTGCTGGGGGCGACCCTCGTGTTTGTTGCGCGGAGGCTGTGTTCGTAGCGGCGTCGGGGGGCTTGGTGCTTCGTGAGGCTTTTCACGCTCGGCATCGAGGTCGTCCAGAGCGACGACCTGTGATGGCACGGGGGTGTCGATGCTGTCTATCCACGGGGACATTCGATACTTGTCGCCGGGGCGGGTCATGCCGTGATTTTGGAGGCCGCCTAGTCTTTTTGGAGCGGTCGTTGAGTCGACCCCCGCAACCGACGCGGAAAAGGAGAATCGTTTCATGCACTGCCCGATCGATGCTTCGAACCTTCGTTCCGGACCTTGGCCGTTCGTGTCCCTCCGCCTCTCCGACGCACCAACGGTCCGGCGGGCCGCTCATTCGCCACGGAACGTGTTCGGACTGTGCTGGACAGTCGCGGGCGTCTGCGTCTGGGCGGGAATCGGCTCGCGAGCGTCTGCCCAGGAGTTCACCGATGTCACCGCGGCCGTGCAGGCCAATGGCACGGCCACCGCGAACGGGCCGGGCGTCAACTCCACGGTTCCGGGGTCGTTCATCCTACCCGAGACGATCGTTCCGGCGGGAAGCTCGGCAGGCCAATGGAGTCAATACTGGACCACGCCCAACGGGGCCAGCCCCAACGCCGCGATGAGCACCCAAGTGGACCTGTACTGGGTTCGGTCGTCGCTCAGCGCGAGGGTCAGCGCGAGCGCGGGAGGAGATTCGATGTTGGCTGGGGACGGCGGGGGATCCGCTTCGATTTCACTCGCGGTGGATGCGTCGTTCCGCGTGACCTCCGCCTGTGTGTTGACGTTCACTCCGGTCTTCCCATCGGAAATGGGTGCGAACTCCTACGCGGGGCGTTCGACGAGCACCGCATCCGTCGGCGGCTCGGCTTCCTTGCAGGCGCGGCTCAGCGTGGGAGGCACCATCCTCCACCAGGCCACGATTGTCGCTCCCCCGCAGCCCACGATGGTCCGGTCCGACACGATCTACAACTCGTCCAGGTTGCTGACCTATCCATCCCGACCTTCGTTCCGGGTGTCCCCGGGCGTGACGTATTCGATCCACATGGAGGGGAGCGCGATGGGGTCGGGCTCGTCGGGCGGCTTTGGCGCTACGGACGCACGCGGAGGCTACTACATGGCGCTTTTGCCCGCCGCGTGCCCCACCATCACGGCACCGCCGCTGCCGCAGCAGGTGTGTGCCCTTCAGCCTTCGGTGTCGTTTACCGTTGCCAACGACGGCGCGGCCCCGTTCGCCTATGCGTGGCGGCGCAACGGCATCGCGATCGACGTTGCATTCAATCCGAGTGCGGCGACGCCGACGCTCGCGATCACGAGTCCCTCGGGGGCGGATGCGGGTGCGTACGACTGCGTCGTGACCAATGCTTGCGGCAGCGTGACCAGCGACGCCGCGGCGCTGACGGTGTGCGCGTGCCTGGAGTGTCCGGCGGACTTCAACCAGGACGGCGGAGTGGATGGCGGGGACGTGTCGGCGTTCTTTGATCGATGGGAGACGGGGCAGTGCGATGCGGATGTCAACGCGGATGGGGGCGTGGACGGGGCGGACGTGGATTCGTTCTTCGCGGCGTGGGAGGCGGGCGGGTGCTGACGACGGTTGCTCTGCTTCGGCTGGGGCGGGAAGAGGAGGGCGTTGGTTCCACGGGTTGCGCGACGCCGCGGCGGCGTTGGTTTGCTGCGGGGCTGGAGCCGGTCGGCGTCGTTGGGGCGGAGGGGGTGGCGGGACGGAGGGTGTTGGCCACTGTGGGTGTTCAGAAATGAAGCGAGCGCGGGAGTGGCTCGCGGGATGCTGTCCATGGGTTTTGGGTGGGGTGGTGCGATATCGCTGCGGGCGATCCCGGACTTCGCTGCGCAGAGCCTTCGCTCAGTCGGGGCGTCGGGGGTTTTGTGCTTTGGGTGGTTTTGCACGTTCGGCATCGAGGGCGTCCAGGGCGATGACCTGCGATGGAATGGGATGTCGATGTCACCCGCCGCTGAACTGAGGCGGGGGTCATGGGGGCGAGGGGGTCAGCGGCCTTGTTCCCAGAGGTAGAAGAAGTCGGCGGAGTCGGTTCCGTCGACTGCGCCGTCGTCGTTGATATCGGCGAGGACGGAGCCGCGTTCCCAGAGGTCAAAGAAGGCGGAGACATCGGAGCCGTCGACGCCGCCGTTGCAGTCGATGTCGGAGCGGGGGAGGGAGGGGGCGCGGCCCCAGCGGGCGATGGGGTTCCAGGGTTCGTTGGTGTCGGCGTGGAACTGGCCGGTGAAGAGCAGGTCGTTGCCAACTTCAAGCATGGCGTTGTTGATGGTGGTGGCGAAGGCGCCGGCGGTCATTGGTTGCCATTGGTGGCCATCCCACACGGCCAGGTCGGCAGCGTTGACGCCGTTCATCTGAGAGAAGGAGCCGATGGCGTACAGGCGTTCGCGGCTGTACTTCAACTTCCCTATCCAATCGCCGTTGAGGGAGGGGACCTCACCGATCACGGTCCACGCGGAGCCGGAGAACTCACGCACCTGGCGGTTGAGGCAGACCCAGGCGCGGGCGCCGTCGGTGGTGATGTCGAACGGAGCGGCCTCGAGACCGTCGCCCAGGGGCGAGAACTGAGCGCCGTCCCAGCGGGCGATGCGGGAAGCGGTCACGCCGTTGATGGAGGTGAATGAACCACCGACGAAGAGGTTGTCGCCGCCGACGGCCATGGTGGTGATGGGCGTGGTGGTGATGTTGACCCAGCCTTGCGAGTAGCGGAAGAGGCCGACGCTGGTGGCGGCGAGGAGTTCGCCGCGGAACTCGATGAGGCGGGAGGGCGCGACGCTGCCGGGATTGGGCATCGTGGTCCAGTAGATGCCGTTGTATTGCTGGACTTGGCCGGAGTGGGAGGCGAAGACGCCGGCGGGGGTTTGGCAGAGTGAGTTCAAGCCGCCGGTGGGCTGGAGAATTCGGGTCACGACGCCGTTGTGGCGGCGGTAGACCTGATAGACGTCGCGCTGGGCTTCATAGTCGCTGTAACTGGAGCCGACGTAGAGGTCCTCGTCGTCTCCGGCGAGGGCGACGATGTGCCTGGTCGGGAAGCCGGGGCCGAGCGTCTTCCACGTGGTGCCGCTGAACCAAGCGACGTTGACGCCCGGAGCGCCTCCGAGTTCGGTCAAAACACCGGCCGCGAGGACTCCGCCGGCGTGAGCGCAGATGGCGTAGCAAGAGGATTTTGCGATGGCGACCGGGTTGCGCGAGGCGTTAGCGCCGCCGACGAGGATGATGGCGCCGTTCTGCACGCCGTGGTAGATGTACTCGGGGCAGGCGAGGTAGTCTCCGTCGCGGAACTCGCAGACGTTGCCGCTCAAGTTCCGGACGAAGCCGGTGGAGTCGCTCCATTGCGAGCCGTTCCAAAAGCTGACAACGGAAACATTGCCATGGCCCGCGCCGAGATAGTGGGTTTCGGTTTCGCAGACGCCGCGGGATGTTGAGCCGCGGACGGAGCGGACGCCGTTGAGAGGACTTTGCGGCAGGCTCGACCAGGTCTCATCTGGGTTGAACATGTAGAGGAGGGTGCCTGCGCCGGCGTAGAGATTGTTCTGGAAGACGGCGAGGCCCGTGGTGGCGGCGGGGAGGCCTGCGCCGAGGGGGGACCAGCGTGTGCCATCCCACGCGGCGATGCGGTTGGCGGCGGAGCCGCCGATGGAGGTGAAACTGCCGGCGGCGATGAGGCGGTCGTTCCAGACGGTCAGGTGCGTGACGGCGGCCGGAGTTGCGGCAGCGTCGGGATTGAGGACACGTTCCCATTGGGTGCCTGTCCAATGGAAGACGCCGGGGGGAGTGACACCGTCGGTGGATTCGGCGCCGGCGACGTAGAGGTCGTTGCGGAAGACGGCGAGCGAGAGAGGCGAGATGTTGATGGAGCCCAGGATTGACCAGCGGACACCGTCGAAGACATCGATGCGTGGGGAGGGGTCGTTGCTCGTGCCGTAGTAGAGGTTGCCGACGACGGCGCGCGCGGCGAGGGGGCCGGGGCCGTCAGGGTCCCACGAGGCGACGCAGACTGCCTGGCCGGGGACGCCGGCGTAGACGGAGTCCTGGGTTTTGGTCCACTGGTCGCACTGGGCGTGCGCGAGGCAGGCGGCCGCGGCGGAGGCGGTGAGGAGGGAACAGAAGTGCTTCATGCTCAGGCCTCCCGGCGTGGTAATTGCCCCAGCGAATTCAGGCAATTATATGCAGGAACGGGTGGGGTCGTACGCGGACCGAGTTCTCGGGGGTTGGTGGGGGAAAGCGGTCGCGGCGGTGCGGGTGTGAATGGCGGGGGATCGGGGATGAAATCGGCCGATACAATGTTCACACGATGCAAGTTCAGGGCGTCAACTTCGATATGGACGGGATCGCGGAGATCTGCCGGCGGTATGGCGCAGCGAGGCTGTCGCTGTTCGGGAGCATTCTGCGCGATGACTTCAGCGGGGCGAGCGATGTGGACATGCTCGTGGAGTTTCACCCGCAGACGCGGATCGGGCTGATCGGCATCGCCAACATGGAGGCCGAGTTGTGCGACTTGATCGGGCGGCGTGTGGACCTTCGCACGGCCGCGGATCTCTCGCGGCATTTCCGGAGCGAGGTCGTGGGAACGGCGAGGTTGCTCCATGCCGCGTGACGCGGTGGGCGCGATGCGGATGTGAGCGGAGTGGCGGTTGCTGAGGCCGCGGGGATGCTTCAAAACCCGGTCGGCGGGGGTATTGGGATTGTAACAAGGGGCGTGTTTTGTTGGTCCGGGCGGGGCTGTTCCGATACGGTTGGCGGGGTGCGCATGGAGTCGAACATGGATACTGGGTCAATCGTGCTTTCTCGGCGGGCGTTTGTCGGGGGCGTGATCGCCGCGGCGGCGGGGGGCGTGGTGCTTCCGTTGGCGGCGATGGCGGATGACACGGCGTTGCCGGCGGGGACGGTGGTGGGGGGGCTGAAGGTGGGGTCTCGCGCGTACGCGGTGCGGATCAGGCTGGAGTCGGTGCAGCCGGGGATCATCACGGAGATGCCGATCACGGCGCGGCCGATCATGACGGTGTTCGTGGAGGTGGCGGCGGTGGGGGACGCGTACATCGACGTGCCGATCACGGCGTCGGCGGTGTTGACGCGGTTCGGGAAGCAGTTCAAGGCACCGCTGTATCAGCCGGCGACGCTGCAGGGCGGGCCGTTCCGGAGCATTCCTTTCTACGGCAGCGGGTATTCGGCGTGGAAGGCGGGCGACGGGGTGGTGGCGGATGTGACGATCGGGATCAATCGGCGCGGGTATCGGCTGCGGTTCAAGAGCGTGGTGATCCAGGTGGGGCCGCCGTATCCTTGAAACAGCGTCGCGGGGGCCGGCCCGGTTGTCACGGGTTCGGCGCTCAGCGTGCGAGTTCTTTGGAGTCAGCATGAAGACTTCGATCGCCGTTCTTCTCTTTGGGGTTGTTCTGTTTGTTGGAGTCGCGGGGGCTCGGCAGGAACTGCCGGGTGCGGCCGCGGCGCAGCCCGCGACGAAGGCGGACAAGCCGCGTGTATACGACGAGAAGGCGGAGGCGAAGGAGCAGATCGCGGCGGCGGTGGCGCAGGCGAAGAAGCAGAACCGGCGGGTGCTGGTGCAATGGGGCGGCAACTGGTGCGGCTGGTGCGTGAAGTTGCATGAGCTGTACAAGAGCAACCGCGAGGTCGCCAAGGAACTGCTGTACGAGTATGACGTGGTCTATGTTGACTCGGTGAAGAACGGCAAGAACATGGACCTGGCTAAGTCGTACGGCGCGGACCTGGGCACCCACGGGGTTCCGTTCCTGACGGTGCTCGACGCGAACGGCACGGCGGTTGCGAACCAGGAGACCGCGGCGTTGGAAGTGGATCACAAGATCGAGGGCGGGCACGACGCGGGCAAGTTGATGGCGTTTCTGAAGGCGAACCAGGCGCCGTATCTGCCGGCGCAGAAGATTCTGGATGATGGCGTGGCGCAGGCTCGGGCCGCGGGCAAGCGGGTGTTCCTGCATTTCGGAGCGCCGTGGTGCGTGTGGTGCCACCGGATGGAGGATTGGATGGCCCGGCCGGAGATTGCAAGCCTGCTCGCCAAGGACTACGTCGACGTCAAAGTTGATGTCGATCGCACGGTGGGCGGACAGGAACTGAAGGGCAAGTTCACCGGCGGCAAGGAGGGGGGTATCCCGTGGTTCGTGATCCTGGATTCCGATGGCAAGACGCTGGCGACCTCTGACGATTCCGAGGGAAACAACATCGGCTTCCCGAGCAAGCCCAAGGAGGTCGAGCACTTCTGCGGCATGCTCACGAAGACTGCGAGCCGGCTGAGCGCGGAGGATGTCAAGGCGATCGCGGCGTCGCTCTCGGCGTCGCAGTCGCAGCAGAGTTCGGGCCACTGACGGCGAGCGGGCAAGGTTTCGAGCGCAATCACTCGGCGGCAGGTTTTTGTCTGCGGCGGCGGACGCGGCGACGTACGCTCAGGCATGTCCAACGAAACCAGCGACGGTGCGGAGCAGCGGCGGGCGGCGCTGCGGGTGGTGGCGATGCCGGCGGACACGAACCAGTACGGCACGATTTTCGGCGGCGTGATACTGAGTTACATCGACCAGGCGGGCTTTGTTGAAGCGCGTCGACACGGGGTGCACCGGTGGGTCACGGCGGCGATGGACCGCGTGGATTTCAAAGCGCCGGTGCACGTGGGGGACGTGGTGACGTTCTTCGCGACGACGGTGCGGATGGGGACCAAGAGCGTGACGGTGCGCATCGAGGTGGTGGCGGAGCGGTACGACAGCGGGATGTGCGTGCAGGTGACGTCGGCGGAGATGATCATGGTGTCGGTGGGGCGGGACGGCAAGCCGATCCCGTTCAACTCGCCGCCGACGGTGTGAGGGTCAGGTGCCGATGCGGAGCGTGGCCGCGAGGGCGCGGACGTCTTCGGCCATCGGGAGGCTGGGGATGGCGCCGGGCTTGGTGGTGGCCAGCGCGCCGGCGGCGGAGGCGGTGAGCACAGCGCGTTCAACGAGGGGGAACTCGTCGGGGTTGCGGGCCTTGGCGGCGGCGGCGACGCCGGTCCAGGAGGCGGCGAGCGCGCCGCAGAAGGCGTCGCCCGCGGCGACGGAATCAACGGCGGCGACCTGGGGCGTGGGGACGCGGCGGGGTCGGCCTCGGTGCGAGAGGATTCCGCCTTGGCCGCCGAGGGTCAGGATGATGATGGGCGGGCCCAGGTCCGGGAGGCGGAGCGTGAGGCGGCCGGGCTCGACGCCGGGGTCTATGCCCAGCAGCGTGGCGGCCTCGACACGGTTGACGATGAGCACATCGACGACCTTGAGCAGGTCGGGGGAGATGGTGCGGGCCGGTGCGGCGTTGAGCATCACCGTGACCCCCGCGCGGCGGGCGATCTGGGCGGCGGCGATGATGGGGGCGTTGGGGATCTCGAGTTGGAGCAGGAGGACTTCGGCGCCGGTGATGACGCTTTGGGCGGCTTCGATGTCCTGCACGGTCATGGTGGCGTTGGCGCCGGGAGAGACCACGATCATGTTCTCGCCGCCGTCGGCGACGGTGATGAGGCCCAGGCCGGTGGCCTCGCCGGGGCGGACGAGCAGGCGGGAGAGGTCGAGGCGTTCGGCCTCGAGGGCGGCCTTGACCTTGATGCCGTGGGGGTCGTCGCCGATGCAGCCGACGAAGGACGTTGCGGCGGCCATGCGTGCGGCGGCGACGGCCTGGTTGGCGCCTTTGCCGCCGGGGTAGGTGCGGTAGGAGCCGCCGAGGGTGGTTTCGCCGGGGCTGGGGAGGCGCGGAACGCGGATCACCAGGTCCATATTGACGGACCCGACGACGCAGACGCGGGTTTGTTCGGAAGAGGCCACGGCGGCGGAGTGTACACCGAGGTTGGGCGACGGGATGTCGGCGGGGAGCCCTGGGTGGGTTCGTCGGGGCGGCGTCTACAGTGAATTGTGGCGGTGACGCAAGAGGACATCAAGGCGGCGGGCGAGGCGATCGCCGCGGGGCGGTTGGTGATCATGCCGACCGAGACGCTGTACGGGGTGGCGGCGAACGCGGCGAACGCGAAGGCGGTGGCGCTGTTGCGCGATCTGATCGTGGTGTACGCGGGGACGGGCAAGCAGATGCCGGCGCACACGTGGCACGCGGAGAATGCGGAGCGCGTGGAGGCGGTGCTGGGGATCGAGCAGCCGGTGCATCGCAGGCTGCTGGAGAGATTGGCTCCGGGTCCGGTGCGGTTTGTGGTGGAGGTGGCGGACGCGGCGGAGAGAGCGGCGGCGATGGGGGTGGGGCCGGGGGTGATCGATGGGCCGGGGGGCCAGATCGCGGTGCGGATTCCCAGCGACGAGGTGGCGTCGGGTGTGATCGCGGCGGCGGGCGTGCCGGTGATCATGGAGCGGGTGGGGGTGCTGGGGCTGGGGAACGGGAGGGAGTTGCCGCGGGATGTGGTTGAGAGGGCCGAGCGGATGGGGGTGGGGTTGGTGCTGGACACGGGCGCGACGCGGCTGGGCAAGCCGTCGACGACGATTCGTCTGCGGCCTGACGGCGGGTATACGGTTGACGCGGGAGGGGCGTACGAAGAACGATTTATCAAACGGAAGATGGAACGAACGATTCTCTTTGTCTGCACCGGCAACACGTGCCGCAGCCCGATGGCCGAGGCCATCGCGCGGGACGTGCTGGCGCGCGCGGGCGAGACGGGGGTCGCGGTGGTGTCGGCGGGGATGACGGCGGCGGAGGGTGCGCCGATGACGCCCGAGGCGCGCGAGGCGCTCGCGGAACTGGGGATCGCGGGGGCGGGGCATCGGAGTAAGCCCGTGGACCCGGCGGTGCTGAGCCGCGCTGAGCATGTGTACGCGATGACGCGGTCGCACCTGCGTGCGCTGCAGTCGGCGGGGGCGGCGGACAAGGCTGAACTTCTGGACCCGACAGGCGAGGACGTTCCGGACCCGATCGGGGGACCGTTGGAGGAGTACCGCGACACGGCCCAACGGCTCCGTACGATGATTGAGCAGCGCTTCCTGGAGTTGGGACTCCTCGCGGCGAAGCGGCCCGTGTGAGCCGGGGGTGAGGCCGGCTCGGATTTCTCAGGAGCATCGCCGATGCGCATCGCGCTGAGTGCAGACCACCGTGGATACGCCTCGATCCGGCAGTTGTTCGACAAACTCCGGCGCGAGGGCAAGGAGGCTGAACTCATCGGCGATTGCTCGGGCGCGCCGAGCGACTACCCGGAGCGCGCGTACCAGGTGGGGCAGGCGGTGGCGGGGGGGAAGGCGGACCTGGGGATCCTGATCTGCGGCAGCGGCATCGGGATGTCGATCGCGGCGAACAAGGTGAAGGGCGTGCGGGCGGCGGTGGTTCACGATGAACTGACGGCGCAGCTCTCCCGCAGCCACAACGACGCGAACGTGCTGTGCCTGTCCGGGGACCTGCTGGGGCAGCGGCTGATCGAGAAGATCGTGGACGTGTGGATCTCGACCCCGTTCGAGGGTGGGCGGCACATCCGGCGCGTTCACAAGATCAAGGCGATGGAAGAGGGGCGCGACCCGGCAACGGTGCTGGAGTAAGGTGCCAGGGGCGTGATTGATACTGGCGGCGTTGCCGGGCCCGGCGCGGCGGCCGGTGGCGGCGTGCGGTCGAGTTGCGTTCGGCCTGAGGCGCAAGAATCGGTACAGCTGTGCGAAGTGCTGGGGCGGGGCCGCTGCGGCGGTACCTTGATTCGCGGAACGGCATGGACCCGAACTCACATCCATCTCCCGAGGCGTTGGAAGCGGTGTCGCTCGGGATCGCGGCGCCGGAGGACGTGCAGAAGCATCTGGCGTCGTGCGCGGAGTGCGCGCAGTTGCTCGCGGACATGCGGGCGAACAACGAGTTCATGGTCGACCTGCGGGCGGCGGAGAAGCCGGGGGCGGTGGGGGCGGTGCCGCAGACGGTGCCGGGGTACAAGCTGCTGGAGCCGCTGAGCAAGGGCGGGCAGGGGATCGTGTACCGCGCGGTGCAGGTGAACACGGGGCGGGTGGTGGCGGTCAAGATGATGCTGGGGGGATGGTTCGCCACCGAGCAGCAGCGTCGGCGGTTCGAGCACGAGATCGACATCGCGTCGCACATGAAGCATCCGAACATCACGGTGGTGTTCGACGCGATCGAGGTGAAGTCGGGGATACACGCGTTCGCGATGGAGTTCATCGACGGGCGGCCGCTGGACGTCTGGGAGCCGGCGACGGGGTCGGTGCGGGGACATTCAAGTCCGGACAGCCCGACGCTGGACCCGGATTCGGTGACGGCGGCGATTGTGACGCCGCGGGGAACGGCGGGGACGGCCGTGCCGCCGGGGCAGCAGGCGCTGCCTCGCGCGGGAGCGCCCCGGAGCCGGACTCTGGCGCGGGAGACGCTGCGGGCGAAACTGGAGATGTTCGCCAAGGTGTGCGACGCGGTGCACTACGCGCACACGAGGGGGATCATTCACCGAGACCTCAAGCCGAGCAATATTCTGGCGGACGCGGCGGGCGAGCCGCACATCCTGGATTTCGGCATCGCGATCGTCAAAAACACGGACCTTGATCCGGGCAAGCCGTACCGGCTGACCGGGGTGACGGGGACGATCGAGTTCGCGAGCCCGGAGCAGGCGCTGGGCGATCCTTCGCAACTGGACTTCACGACGGATGTGTACTCGCTGGGCGTGATCCTGTACGCGATGCTCACGGCGCGGTTGCCGTACACGCTGACGGGCACGACGCGGCAGCGGTTGGACACGATCGCACGCACGCCGCCGATCCGCCCGTCGCTGGTTGATCCCATGCTCAAGGGCGACCTGGAGGCGGTGCTGCTCAAGGCGCTGGAGAAGGACAAGGCGAAGCGGTACCAGATCGCGGGGGAGTTGGGGCGGGAGATCCGCAACCTGCTCGCGGGCGAGCCGGTGGCGGCGCGCGGCGGGAGCCTGGCGTACGTGATCGGGAAGAAGGCACGCAAGCACAAGTGGCGGGTGATCGCGACGGCGGCGGCGCTGGCGCTGGTGGCGGGGGGCATCGGCACGGCGTTGGTGCAGCGTGAGGCGCGGCTGGTGGAGACGGCGAATCGCGAGCGGGCCGAGAGCGTGGCGGCCAAGGAGAAGACGGAAAAGGAACAGGCCAGGGCGGAGGCGGCGGAGCAGCGGGCGGCGGCGGTGGAGGCGCAGCGGGAGGGCGAGCTCCTGTTGCAGCGGGTGTTCACGCGGACGATCAAGGAAGCGGGCGATGAGTCGTCGGCGACGGGGCGTGCGAAGCTGGCGGCGGCGGCGCAGAACGCGGGGCGCGGGCTGCTGAGCGATCCGAACCTGGCCGATCTGCCCAAGGCGAAGTTGCTTAAGCAACTGGCGGAGGAGTTCGGGGAGTTCGGGTTCACGGGGCCGCAGAGGTTTTATCTGTTGCAGGCGAGGGACTTTGCGCGTGCCGCGGGGGCGACGGGGACGGAGTTGGTGCAGGAGGTGAACAAGCAACTGGACGCGCTTCCGAGCGTGGAGCGGTTCGGCGCGGCGATCGCGCGGCCGGAGAACTACACGCCCGAAGAGACATTGTCGCTGGCGAGAGAGGCGTACCGGGCCCGCGAGTATGAGCCGGCGGTGGCGCTGGCGAGGCGTGCGGAGCGGATGTTCGGCGCGCGGGGGGCGACCGAGGCGTGCAACGCGGCTGAAGCCGCGAACATCGCGGTGCGGGCGGCTCTGGACGGGGGCGTTGGGGTGTTGGCGCAGGTTCAAGGGCTGAGCGAGGCGGCGAAAAAGTGCGAGAGTGCGATCACGCGGGCGAGGATCGGCGCCACGGTGGGCGCGTGTCTTATCGATGCGGACAAGGTGGAGGAGGCGTGGATCGCGGTGATCGGCGCGGCGGGGGACGCGGCCCGAACCGGAGTGCCCGCGGCTGTCCTGGCGTCGAGCGTGGCGAAGATGGACCTCAAGGCGTTGCAGGCCATGAAGGCCGAAGCGCGGGCGGCAGCGTGCGAGGGGGCGCTGCGGGTGCTGCAGGAAGTGACGGATGGGGAAGAGGCGGCGGCGCTGAGGGCGGCGACGACGCTGGGGCTGCGGCTCTGTTCGGCGCGGGCGTTCGGGGCGGCGGAGCAGATCCTGGCGGTGGTTGTCGCGCGGTACGAACAGGGCGGGGAACAGTCGCGGGACCGTCTGGTGAACACGCTGTGGGAACTGGGGCGGGCGCAGGGCGCGGGAGGGAATATCAAGGACGCCGCGGCGACGCTCGAGCGGGCCAAAGCGATCGATCCGGAATCGGTGAGCGGGTACTACGCGGACACGGATCGACGCGGCGTGTACCTGGCGGTGACGCGGGCGGCGGGGGACGCGGCGGCGACAGTCGCGGCGGCGCGGGAAGCGCTGCGGGCGGCGGAACGTCAGTATTCGCGGGATTCGTTCCAGGCGAGCGCGGCGAGGACACAACTGGCCGATGCGTTGATCGCCGACGGGCAGTTGACGGAGGCGGAGACTGCGTTACTGGACACGGATCGCGCCCTGAGGGCGGCGATCGACGCGGACGGCGAGCCGACCGATGTGCTGCAACTGGCGCTGATGCGGGCGGTGCTGGCGAAACTGAGGCTGACGCAGGGAAAGGCTGAGGAGGCGCTGGGGATCGTGCGAGACTCGATGCGGGTGGTGAAGGAACAGAACTACGGCGACCCGGGGCAGCGGATGCACATGCTGGAACTGGGGTGCCTGGTGACGCTGGGGAAGCTGGACGAGGCCGACGCGCTGTTCCACGCGGTTCTGCCGGCGCTCAGCCCGTCGGAACGGGCGGCGGAGCGGAACAATCCGGCGATGGCGCGGTGGCGCGATGCGCTGGACGCTGCGCCCAAGCCGTGACGGGAGCGTCAGCAGGAACCCAACTCCCACACGAAGAAGAAGTAGGAGACGTCGGAGCCATCGACGCCGCCGTCGGCGTTGACATCGGAGCAGGGCGCGCCCGATTCCCAATCGGCGAAGAAGTTGGAGGCGTCGTTGCCGTCCACGCCGCCGTCCTGGTTGTAGTCGGCGGCGCAGGGGGGGCAGGAGCCGCCGCTGCACGCTGAGGTGATCCCGAGCGTGAAGATGTCGAGGGAGTCGATGGTGCCGATGTCGGCCCCGGCGTTGTCGGTGACGGTGAGCGTCCAGGAGCCGCCCAGGGATGCGCCGCTGAAGACCGAGAGCGGGTCCGAGGGGAGATAATCGCCCGGGGGGATGAGCGGCGTCGGGAGCATCTGGTTTGTGGCGTTGTCGGAGAAGCAGTACTGCCCGCCCAGGTCGCTGCCGCCGGCGACGCGGTTCATCAGGCGGGCGGTGGTGTCGCCGTGCTGGATCGAGACGATCAGATCGCCGGAGTAAGTGTGTGTCAGTCCGACGCAGACGCGAATGGCGGAGATGACATCGCCCGACGCGATGAAGTATGACGTGTTTGCCACCCCGGGGATCGCGCCGTTGGCGTCGGGGATCGGCACCGGGAAGGGGCCGGGCGAGGGGTATTCATTCAGATCGGAGTAAACGTCGCAGATGGTGCCATCGCCCAGGTACGTGCCGCCCATGTTCACGCAGTCGATGGCGGAACTGATCTGGCAGACCTGCTGGTTGGGCAGGCAGCACGCGCCGGTGGGCGCGCAGAGGACCGTGGGTTGGCAACTCTGACCGTTCTGGGTGAGGGTGATGGCGAAGGGGCTGGTGGCGCTGGAGTAGCCGTGCACCAGGATGTAGTATCGAGAGCCGGCCTGCGAGCACCAACTGACCTGGGAGAGCAGGTTGCAACTCGGGAAGTCGTCGTTTCCGCCGACGCAGGTGAGGGCGGCGCAGTCGCCGCAGAAGACGCTCATGCGGCTGTCGTACGTAGCGCCGCCGCAGAGAGTCGCCGTCATGGTCGTTCCGGTGCCGATGGTGGTGTACCAGACACCGCCGGCGGTGATGGCCTGATTGGCGCACTGCGGCGAGCCGGAGTCGATACCGGCGTTGCAGGTGGCGCCGGGCGCGGTCTCGCCGACGGAGAGATCCTGCGCGAGCAGGCAGACATCGTTGCGGGGGCCGCCGAGAGGCTCGCAGGTGCAACTGTTGCAGGTCGTGGCGTCGCCCTTGTAGACGCCTCCCAGGTCGTTGCAGTTGAACCGGGTACGGATGGAACAGACGCCGCCGATGCAGCACGCGCCGGTGGCGGTGCACGCGGGTGGGGAGCCGCAGGCAAGGCCGGAAGTGACGATGAGGTCGAACGCGCCCTTGGACGCGGGAGTGGCGCCGTGGACAAGGATGTAGTACTGGTTGTCGGCGAGCGAGCACCAGGTGGCCTGTGAGAGGGGGCCACAGGCGTTGTCGTTGCCGGCGACGCAGGTGAGGCTGCCGCACCCGCCGCAGAAGACGCTCAGGCGCGAGTCGAAGGACATGTCGGGGCCGGCGCAGAGGGAGGCGGTCATGGTGCGGCCGGTGCCGCGGCAGACATACCAGACGCCGGGCGCGACGACATTCACACCGGAGCAGACGGGCAGGCCGTTGTCGATGGTGGCGTTGCAGGTATCGCCGCGGGTGTAGACATTGGGGTTGATGAGCGCGGCGTTGGAGCACAGGTCGTTGGCGGGTGTTCCGGGCGCGGCGCAGGAACACGCGGAGCATGGAACGGCGTTGCCCTGGTAGATGCCGCCGGTGCGCTGGCACTCGAACTGGGTCTTGATGGAGCAGGCCTGGTTGGTGCAGCAGGCGCCGGTGGGGGCAACGGGAGAGAAGACGTCCGCGCCGAGCGCGAACGTGGAGCAGCGTGAGAGGGGAGAAGTTTCGCAGACGGTGGTGGGCAGGCTGTAGAGGCCCGGGGGTGTGCCCGCGGGGATGGCGAATGTGTACGTGAACTTGGTGGCGTTGAGGGGCGTGAAGACGGCGACGGCGGGGCCGCCGAGCGAGGAGAGGTTGGCTACGACGGAGTGGGTGGAACTGAGGGGAGAGGTGCCTCGGGTGATGTCGACCGTCCAGGTGACCGAGCCGGTGCCGTTGTTGGTGACGGGGTTGGGGATGGGCACGCCGCGGCCGGCGGGCGGGATGGGCTGGGCGGCGTTGACGACCTGGAACCTGAAGAAGACGACGCCGAAGGGGAGGCGCTTGATCGCGTAGCCGTCGCCGTCGAAGAGGTGGCCGACGGAATCGCGGATGCGGATGGGCAAGCGGAAGTTGAAGTCGGCGGTGGAGTTGGCGGTGAAGTTGGGGAAGTCCAGGATGTTGCCGTCGCGGAAGAGATCATCGGCGGGGCTGACCTTGTCGTTGCTTAGGTTGGTGTCGGAGACGGCGACGTAGTAGGTGCCGGGCAGCAGCATGCGGCCGATGCCGTCGGTGTCGGGCACGGCGTCGTTCTCGTCGTGTCCGAAGTCGGGCAGAGCGGTGAAGTTCGCGTCGTACACCCACCAGTCGTAGTTGACGCCGCCGGGGCGGCTGGTGCCGGCCTGTATGAAGATGTTCTCGCCGGCGATAGCGCCGAATGAGAAAGTGCCCGCGTCGATGATTCCGGGGCCCGCGGGCGAGGTGGGCGGGAGCACGTCGATGCGGGTGCATTCCATGCGGTAGCGGTACCGCTGGGTGCCGCCGCTGCTGCGCGACATCGAGAAATACCCGGTGCTGGCGGCGCCGTTGGTGTAGACTTCGATGCGCGGTCCGGAGCTCACTGTGGCGGTGGAGCCGGCGACTTTGGAGCCCGCCGATTGGACGAGCCCTACCAGGTCGGCACGCGGGATGGGTGAGCCGTCCTGAGATTCGGTGATGAACGAGTACCGGTAGATGCCGATCGACGCCTCGGGCTGGATGTGGATCTCGAAATAGTCGGCGGTGTCCGAGGCGGAGAGTTCGCCAAGGATGCGGTCGGCGGTGGTGAACTGGATCGTCACGGCGGACGGAGGCATGCGCTCGAAGGTGGACTTGGAGTTATTGCCCGCGCCGTTGTTCTCGGTTTCCCGGTAGTCCGCAGCGCGCGCGGAGGCGCAGAGCACGGCCAGCACCATGACGACGACAGCCCACGCCCACATTCTCATCGCAGCCTCGTTCCTTTGCTTGCCACTCGCCAGGGAATTACCCGATCTTCATACACTACAGGCAAGTCAATAGCGGGTCAACACCATTTCGTTCGCCGGCCCCTATTCTGACAGCCGTTCCGCCGCGTCGCGATATTTCCGAACCTGCCCACACTCCGACCACCGAACAAAGAGCGTCCTATCGAGGCCCCCACGAGCCATCCAGCGACAGAGCAACTTGAGTTGTTCGTGCAGACCGGTCAGGCCTCAGTGGAGGTGCGGGCGCATCTTGCCGGCTGCGAGCGGTGCCGCGAGATGGTCGCGGACATCCGCGCGAACAACGCGTTCCTGTCGGATCTCAAGACGGCGCGGTCGCCAGGCGCGGCGGGCGCCGCGCCTGGTGCGCCGGCGGCCCAAGAGGTGCCGGGTTACCGGATCATCGACACCATCAACGCGGGCGGGCAGGGCGTGGTGTACCGGGCGATTCAGGAGCGGACGCAGCGGGTGGTGGCGGTCAAGATGCTGACGGGTGGGTGGTTCGCCACGCCCAAGCAGCGTCGCCGGTTCGAGCGAGAGATCGACATCGCCTCGGGCCTGTCGCACCCGAACATCGCGGCGGTGTACGACGCGATCGAGGTGCGCACGGGCGTGCACGCGTTCGCGATGGAGTTCATCGTGGGGGTGCCGATCGATCGGTGGTCGCCCAGGGCGACCGGGCTCGCGGGCGTGCGGGCCAAACTCGCGGTGTTCGTCAAGGTGTGCGACGCGATCCACTACGCGCATCAACGCGGCATCATTCACCGCGATCTCAAGCCCAGCAACATCATGGTCGCGGCCGGGCCGGCCGGTGTGGCGCGGAGCGGGGTTGAGGAAGGGGCGGCGGTGCCCAAGGTGCTGGACTTCGGCATCGCCGTGTTCGCGGGGCAGGAAGCCGAGCCGCGGATGACGCAGTCGGGCGAGTTCACGGGCACGGTGGAGTTCGCGAGTCCTGAGCAGGCGGGGGGCGACCCCGCGGCGATCGACTTCAGGACGGACGTGTACTCGCTTGGGGTGATCCTGTACGCGATGCTGACCAACGCGATGCCGTACCGGCTGGACGGGCCGACGCTGGATCGGCTCAACGCGATCCGCAGCGAGGCGCCGGTGCGACCGGGGATCGCGAACCCGTTGTTGCGGGGCGATCTGGACACGATCATCCTCAAGGCGCTGGAGAAGGATCGGGCACGCCGGTATCAGACAGTCGCGGACCTGGGGCGGGACATTTCGCACTACCTGGCGGGCGAGGCGGTGGAGGCGCGGCGGGACAGCGTGCTGTACGTGCTGCGCAAACGGGCCGAGAAGCACAAGGGCAAGATCGCTGCTGCGGCGGTGGGGGCGGTGCTGATCGGGATCGCGTCGGGGGCGTGGCTCAACGAACGTGCGGCGGCGCAGGACCGGGAACGGGCGGCGGAGCAGGCGCGGCAGCAGGAGCGGACGCAGGCGGCGGAGCGGCTGGCGCGGGAATCACGGAGCAAGGTGATGGTGGCGGCGCGGCTGATCGCGCGGCTGCTGGAGGATTCGGAGGGGCCGCTAACGACGGCGGAGCGACGGCGGCGTGCTGAGCGGGCGCAGATCATGCGCGATGAACTGCTCGCGGACGATCTGAAGCTGTCGGGGGCGGCGAGGGCGGAGCTGTCGCTCACGCTGGGCGAGGTGTTTCGGGGGATGGGGATGATGCGCGAGGCCGCGTTGCAGGTCACGATCGCGGAGCAGTTCGCTTCGACGCAGCCGCGCAACGAGGAACTCAAGCAGATGATCGCGGAGGCGAGGGCGGCGCTGCCGGCGTCGGTGACGCCCGGTGTGGGCGAGGATCTGTCGCCGGCGCAACTGGATGCGCTGGCGGCGCGGGCGTTAGAAGTCGGGGAGGATGAGCAGGCGGCGCAGGCGGCGGCGCGTGCGGCGCAGGGGTGGCGGGAGAGATCTAACAGTGCGGCGGCCGGGGCGAGCCGGACGGTGGCGGCGGTGGCGCTGCTGCGCCTGGGGCGGTGCGACGAGGCGCTGGAGGCGGCGGATCAGGCGGTGGAACTGGCGAAGAGCGCGGGGGTGAAGGACTCAAGGCTGCTCGCCGCGGCGCTGGGGGCGCGGGCGGAGGCGCAATTGTGCCTGAAGCGCACGGAGGAGGCGTGGGAATCGCTGCACGCGGCGCTCGAGCACATCGCGGGGGATGGTCCGGCGGGCGCGGGGCTGGCGGAACTGCGGATGTTCTCGGCTCCGCAAGCGGCGGCGGACCCGATGCTGGCGCCGATGGCGACGCCGCTCGCGGAGGACGTGTGCGGCGGATTGCAGGCGTGGGAAGCGGGGGATCGGGCGGGTGTGGCGGATGCTCTGACGAAATGTGCGGCGAGGTTCGCGGGGGCGCAGTGGCACAGCTTTGTAATCAAGTTGCTGGCCGCCGCGGCGGAGTTGCGGGAGTCGGCGCTGCCCAAGGGGGATGAGCGGACGGTGCGGACGCTGTGGAACCTGGGGCGTGCGGAGCAGACGCTGGCGAGGCAGGCGATCGATCACGGGCACGCGGACGAGGCGCCGCGGCTGCGGGCTTCAGCGCTCGAGACTTTTCAGAAGGCGTACGCGATGTCCCCGGGCTCGCTGACGGGGACGTTCGGGCCGGCGCAGCCGTACTCGGACAACGAGCCGTATTCGCTGCACTTATGCACGGCGCTAGTGGTGCTGGAGCGGTGGGGGGACTGCGCGAAGGTGCGGGCGGAGCACATCGCGGCGCTGCGGGCGGAGAACGCGGACGCGGGGCTCATTGCTTCGGAGCGGATTCAGTACGCGCGGGACCTGACGATGGCTGGTGACTTGAAAGCGGCGGGGGCGGAGTTTGAAGGAGTTGAGCGGGCCATCGGGGAGATGGCGAAGACGAACGCGTCGGCGTCGCTGGCGGCGCGGGCGAAGAGTTATCGAGTGCTGTTGGCGGTGGCTCAGGGGCGGGGGGACGCGGCGGTGAAGTTGGCGCGGGAGGCGGCGGGGGACATGGGTGCGATCGAGGGGGACGCCGCGGCGTACGGGCCGATCATGCAGGGGCACCTGGCGGTGGCGCTGGCGGCGGCGGGGCAGAGGGAGGAGGCGGACAAGGTGTTTAAGCGATGCTTGCCGGAACTCAAGGCGAGATCGAACTGCGAGATGTTCCGGCCGGTGTTCAGGGCGGCGGCGGAGATGTACGAGGGGATGGGTGAGGCGGCGGAGGCGGGGCGGTGGCGGGGGTGGTTGGGGGAATAGGAGAAGGGAAGTTACGTTTGCATGGCCTTTGGCGGGGCTTGAAAAGGGGCGGAATAGGTGAGATTCGGGCTTGGTCTTGAGATGATCGGGCGTGCTGGGGCGGGATTGTTCCCGGCGGCGCGCGTTCCTACACTCTGCCCACCGCCGGAGAGATGGCCGAGCGGCTGAAGGCGACGGTTTGCTAAACCGTTATACGGAGTATTACTCTGTATCGAGGGTTCGAATCCCTCTCTCTCCGCTTTTTCCTGCTCAAGCCCTCTTTTGGAGGGCTTTTTTTGTGCGCTTCGGGGGCGTGCAGGCGCGACCGGGTTGCTTGTGTGAGTGCCCGCGGAAGGGTGGTTCGTTTGTCTTGCGGATACAACCTTGCCGAGAGGGAGGCTGTGTTGGGTGAATTGTTGGTGCCTTGGGGGTGCAGGGTCGGTGCGCCTCAATAATGAAGCATGAGCCACTCTTCTGACGTTGACGTTCCTCGCCGCGGTTTGCCCGGTTGGGTGAAGGTGTTGCTGGGGGTGTCGGTGGTGTTGATGGCGGCGGGGGTGATCATGCCGCTGGTGGCGCCGGCGCCGAAGCCATCGGGGGTGGGGGCGTTGGCGACGGGGTTGGCGGGGGAGGCCGGGTCGGGAGGGGCGGCGGCGTCGCCGTGGTCGCCGGCGGTGTTCGCGCTGGGGTTCAGTTTCTTCGTGGCGTTCGCGGTGGCGTACGCGATCCGGACGTTCGTGAAGATGGCGTTGATCGCCGCGGGGTTCATGGCGCTGTTCCTGTTCGGGCTGCAGTACAGCGGGATGATCGAGGTGAAGTGGGCGGCGATGGAGAAGAAGTACGACCAGGGGTCGTCGTGGATTTCGGAGCAGACCAAGTCGTTCACGGCGTTCATCACCGGGGCGCTGCCGTCGGCGGGCGCGGCGGCGGCGGGGTTGGTGGCGGGGTTCAGAAAGTCCAAGTAACCAGGCCACCTGATCGGGTGCGGGGAGGGGTTGGAGCGATGCGAGTGGGCGGGTTGTGACGCGTGCGCCGTTGGACGTGGTGGTGCGGCGGTGCGGTGGTCTTGGGCGGCGGGCCGGGCGGGCCGATACTCGAGGCGGAGAACCCCTGCGCGGGGTTCCGCCCGGAACGCTCACGGAACAAGAGCCGCTGCATGGACAAAGCCAGTCTCATCGGAGTTCTGATCGGCGTTTCGGCGCTGGGCTATGTGTTCTTCGAGGTGTCGCACGGGCACCTGCAGATGTTCTTCTCGATGGAAGGCGTGCTGATGGTGGGCTGCGGCTCGATCAGCGTCTGCTTCATGGCGATGCCAATGGAGAAGATCAAGGCGGTGCCGGGGTACATCAAGCGGTTCCTGTTCCACAAGGCCCAGCCGATCGCTGAGATCATCAAGCAACTGGCGTCGCTGTCCGAGAAGGCGCGTCGTGACGGGATTCTGGCGCTGGAAAGCGAGATGGCCAACATCAAGGACCCGTTCCTCGCGGCGGGGCTCAAGATGGCGGTGGACGGCATCGAGCCCGCGCAGATCGAGGCGACGGCGCGAATGGAATTGCTGGCGATGCAGGACCGGCACAAGGCGGGCAAGAAGTTCTTCGACCTGATCAAGCTCTACGGCCCGGGCTACGGCCTGGTGGGCACGCTGGTCGGGCAGGTCGGCATGTTCGGCAAGCTGGCGTCGGCGGACATCGGCGCCCTCGGTCACGCGCTGGCGATCGCGGTCGTAGCGACCATGTACGGCGCGATCATCGCGAACGCGGTGGCGGGTCCCATCGGTGACAAGCTGGCGCTGCGTTCATCGGAAGAGATCCTGGCGCGTGAGATGATGCTTCAGGCGATCCTGTCGATCCAGGCGGGCGACAACCCGCGGGTGACGCAGGACAAGATGCTGGCGTTCATCCCCGCGGTGTCGCGCACGAAGCTGGGCCTGGCGGCCTAATCACGTCCCACTTACCACCACCCCCCAGCGGAGCACGCCGTGGCAGGACACGATGAAGCACACAAGGCGGAGGGCGAACACGGCGACGGCGGCCATGGCGGCGGCGGTCACGGTGGTGGCCACGGGGGCGGGCACGGCGGCGGCGGGCACGCCGAGGGCGAGCACGAGGGTGCGCCAGAATGGCTCATTTCGTTCGCCGACAACGTGGCGCTCATGATGGGCTTCTTCGTGATTCTGCTGGCGATGAACATGGGCCCCAAGGGCAAGGGCACGGTGCAGGGTGACGGCAACGAGGACCCGGCGGCCACGGCGGAGATGCTCGACTTCGTCATCGCCATGCGCGAGGCGTTCAACAGCAAAGTTGACATCAACTCGAAGGACCCATCCGAAGCTCCGCTGGTGCGGCGCATGCTGCAGCGCACGAGCGGCAAGACGCACGACGACGGGCCCCAGGGCGAGAGCGACGGATTGCAGGCGATCCGTCCGAGCGACTTCACGCGGGTGACGGCGTCGGTGGCGTTCGATGACAAGCAGTCGGTGCTCTCCTCGCAGGCGCGGGCGACGCTGATCGACACGGCCTCGCGTCTGCGGGACCAGCGGTGGGTGGTGGAGGTTCGCGGGCACGTGAGCCCGTTCGAGGCGATGCGGAACCCGATCAAGGCGATGGAACTGTCGCACCAGCGGGCGATCGCCGCGGCGAGCGCACTGGTGGAGGGCGGGCTGTCGTGGGACGCGATCCGGATCGTGGCGTGCGGCGACAACGACCGGGTGGTGGCGCGGACGTTTGACCGCGACCAGGATCGGGTGAATCAGCGGGTGGAGGTGGTGGTGACCAACGAGGTGCTGGCGCCCGATCCGTACGCCAAGCCCAAGGGCGAGGATTCGCGTGAGCCGGAGGCAACTCCGGCGAGCTCGAAGAAGCCCGCGGCGAAGACCGCGGCGAAGGCAGAGGCCAAGCCGGCCAAAGAGCATGCCGACGCCGGCGGGCATGACTGAGCGGGCGTGGGACTGAGTTCAATTTGAGGCAGTAGTGGACCGGCGCGGGGCTGGTCTTGTTTCGTCTCACGAGGTGGGAGTGCAGGGGGCGGCGGGCGCAAGAAGTGCTGGTGCGGGGGAGTATGTGGAGTGGGGGCGGCCGCGGCGGAGTTCGCGGGGCTACCTTGGGGTCGCGTCCGCGCGGCGGGCGCGGCGTCGCAATCCACAGGAATCAGCATGGAGACACCATTTTCAGCGCGAGCGGCGGCCTTGTGGGGCGCGTTTCTGGCCTGTTCGTGGACGTGGTGTATCGGCATGTGGCTGCCGGTGATCCTGCGGCGGGACTTTGGCTCTTGGTCGTTCGCGGTGTTCGCGGTTCCAAACGTGGTGGGGGCCGCGCTGATGGGGTTGATGCTGCGGGCGCCGGGGGCGAGCGAGCGTTTTGTCGTGAATCATCGGTTGGCGTGCCACCTGTTTTCGTTCGTGACGGTGGCGTTCCAGACGTTTGTGTTGATCTGGTTGCTGGCCGGCCTGGGCGGGAGCATGGCGGTTCGGGTGGGGTGCCTCGCGTTGTTCCTGATCCCCGCGGCGCTCGTCAGCGGCACGCGGCAGGGGTCGGGGCGGACGCTGGCGGTGTCGGCGGTGGTGCTATTGGCGTCGATCGGTTGCGCGGCGTACTGGATCGCTCACGGCGGGCTGACGGAGACGCTTCCCGTGGTGGCGTTCGACGGGCCGGGGCTGAGCGGGTTGGGCGCGGTGTGCGTGCTCGGTTTCATGCTGTGCCCGTACCTGGATCTGACGTTTCATCGGGCCCGACGGCAGGCGGCGGGGGGGACGGGTGACGCGGCGTTCATCGTCGGGTTCGGCGTGTTCTTCGCGATGATGATCGTGTTCACGTTCCTGTACGCTCCGCAGACGATTAACGCGGCGAACATGATTCATCCGGCGATCGCGGCGTGGCCGGTGGTCTTTCACATCCTGATGCAGTTGGGGATCACGGACGGGCTGCATGCCGAGGCCCTGGGGCAGGAGGAAGAAAGCAGCGGATCGACGGCGATCAGCCGGGTGGGGACGGCCGGGGCGATGATCTTCGCGCTGCTGGTGTACATCGTGCCGATCCCGTCGTACGCGGGGCTGAGCAACAACGAACTGGTGTACCGCGGGTTCATGGCGTTCTACGGGCTGCTCTTTCCGGCCTATGTGTGGACGTGCGTGGACACGCTGGGAGAGGCGGGCAGGGCTCCGGCGCGAGGGCGGATCGCGGTGTGCGTTGGCGCGATCGTGCTGGCGTCGCCGTTTTTCTGGATGGGGTTCATCGAGCGCAAGCACGTGTGGCTGGCGATCGGAGTGGCGATCGTCGCGGCGGCGAGGCCGGTGGCGAAGGTCGCGGGCGGCCGCGGGAGCGTCGCGGCGGCGTGAATGGCTCAACGCTTCGGACGGCGGGACTTGGAAGTCTTGCGGATCTGCTTGACGGCGTCGACCATGCGGCGGCAGCGGTCGGGGTCGAGCGGTTCGCTCCAGATGCCTTTGCGTTTCAGCGATGAACCGACAATGAAGCCGTCGGCGTGGGGGGCGAACTGCGCGGCCTGCTCGGGCGTGACGCCCGAGCCCACGAGCAGGGGCAGATTGGTCGCCTGGCGGACATCGCGGAGGTCTTCGATGCTCGCGGGCTTGCCGGTGGCGGCGCCGGTGACGATGAGGCCGTCGGCCCCGAAGAACTCGGCGCCGGCCGCGGCGTCGGCGATGCTCAAGTCGCCTGTAACGGCGTGGGCGGCGTGCTTTTTCTTGATGTCGCAGATGATGGCGACGTGCTGAGCGCCGATGGCGCGGCGGTAGCGCAGGAGGGGGCCGGCGGCGGCCTCGATCATGAGGCCTTCGTCGGCGACGTGGGAGTAGACAAAGTTCTCGCAGCGGATGAACTGGCAGTTGGCGGCGAGGGCGACGGCGAGGGCCTCACGCTCGCCCCGCGCGAGGACTTGCACGCCCACGGGGAGGCCGCCGGCGGCGTCGCGCACGGCGAGGGCCGCGGCGGTCATCGCGGCGACGATCTCGGGGCCGTGGGGCGGCAGGGCATAGGGCGCATCGTGCATGTTCTCGATCATGACGGCGTCGAACCCGGCGCGGCGGAGGAGCACGGCCTCGGCGGCGGCGGTGTCGGCGATGTCCGAGACGCTTGACGCGGCGTGGGGCGTGCCCGGCAGGGCCCGAACATGGATCATCCCGATGAGGGCGGGGGGCTTGGGAAGCAGGGGAGCGAGTGCGCTGGCTGGCATGTTGTTCGAGTGTAGTGCCTCGCGCGGGAGGCGTTCGCGGCGTACATTCCCGGCATGATGACGCCCAACTCGCTCCGTCATGTGCTGGCCGCGGTGATGTGCCTCGCGGCCTTCCTACCGAAGACCCACGCCCAGGCTCCGCTGAGCGATCCGCGGCTGACCTGGTGGAGCCAGGCGCGGTTCGGGATGTTCATTCACTTCGGGCTGTACGCGGTGCCCGGGGGCAAGTGGGGGGACAAGACCAGTCACGGCGAGTGGATCCGCGACACCGCGCGGATCCCGGTGGCGGAATACGAGAAACTGCTGGGGCAGTTCAACCCGACGGGGTTCGACGCCGAGCAGATCGTGCTGGCGGCGAAGAACGCGGGGATGAAGTACATCGTGATCACCAGCAAGCACCACGACGGCTTCTGCCTGTTCGACAGCAAGGTGACGGACTGGGACGTGATGTCGACGCCGTTCAAGCGGGACATCATGAAGGAGATGGCGGACGCGTGCCACAAGCACGGGATCAAGATCTGCTGGTACTACTCGATCATGGACTGGCACCATCCGGACTACCTGCCGCGGCGGCCGTGGGAGAAGGATCGGACGACGGAGGGGGCGGACTTTGACCGGTACGTGGCGTACATGAAGGCGCAGCTCAAGGAACTGCTGACGAACTACGGGGAGATCGGGGTGCTGTGGTTCGACGGGCAGTGGGAGCACAACTGGACGGACGAGCGCGGGCGCGATCTGTACGCGTACGTGCGGGGCCTGCAGCCGAACATCATCATCAACAGCCGCGTGGGACGAGCGGGGGGCGATTTCGGGCTGGACCGTCAGTCGGGCATGCTGGGGGATTACGGCACGCCGGAGCAGACGATCCCGGAGTTCGCGATTCCCGACATGCCGTGGGAAACGTGCATGACGATGAACGGGCACTGGGGGTACAACGCGGCGGACAAGAGCTTCAAGACTTCCGAGGACCTGATCCGCAAACTGGCGGATATCGCGAGCAAGGGGGGCAACTTCCTGCTGAACGTGGGGCCGACGGGCGAGGGCAAAATCCCGCCCACCAGCATCGAGCGGCTCAAAGAGATGGGCGAGTGGATGAAGGTGAACGGCGAATCGATCTACGGCACGGTGGCGGGCCCGATGCCGCTGTCGTGGGGCTGCGTCACGCGGGCCGACGCGGGCGGCGGCAACACTCGGCTGTACCTGCACGTGAACGAACCGCCGAAGGCCGGCGTGCTGGTGCTGCCGGGCCTGTTGAACACGCCGGTATCGGCGGGCGTGCTGGGGGGCGGGGCGGTGCCCGCGAACAAGCTGACCCGCCGGGATGACGCGGTGGTGATCGCGGCGGCTGGATTGAAGGCGGATTCGGTGGTGAGGCTGGACATTCAGGGAACGCCGGACGTGGCGATCCCGCCGGCGATCAAGGCCGATGCGCCGATCTTCGTGGGTTCCACGACAGTCACGATCACCTCGGACCGCAAGGACGTGGAGGTGCGGGCCACCGTCGACGGGACCGACCCGGTGGCGACGTCGCCGATCGCCTCGACGCTGACGCTCAAGGAGACCGCGACGGTCGCCGCCCGGTGCTTCCGGGCGGGCAAAGCGGTGAGCCCGGTCGCGAAAGAGACGTTGACTCGCGTGCAGCCGACTCCGGCCGTGAACGTGCCGGGAGCGGTGGCCGGGCTCAAGTTCACGTACGCCGAGGGGGCGTTCAAGACGGTGGCGGAACTGATGGCGGCCAAGCCCGTTTCGAGCGGGACTGCCGCGACGTTCGACTACTCCGGGCACAAGGTGCTCACGGACTGGGGCTTTGTGTACAGCGGGTACGTGAAGGTCCCCGCGGACGGCGTGTACCGGTTCACGCTTGGGTCCGACGACGGCGGCATGATGTGGGTGGGCGGCAAGGTGCTCATCGACAACGACAAGCCGCACAGCTACCACGAGCGCACGGGCGACGTGGCGCTCGCGGCGGGGCTGCACCCGATCAAGGTGGCGTTCTTCGAGAACTCCGGCGGCTTCGAGCTCAAGGTGAAGTGGTCGGGGGCCGGGTTGGCGAAGCAGGAGATCCCGGCGGCGGCGCTCTTCCGCGATCCGTGATGGCGATGCCGTGGATATTCCTTCGCACCATACCGGGCTGACTCGCCGCGCTGCGCTGGGAACGCTGGCCGCGGGGGCGGTGGGCGCGGCGGTGTGGCCCCGCACGCCCCGGAGCCGGGCGGACATCCCCAGTGGGCGGACCGTCATTGACTATTGGGAGAAGTGGACGGGCCCCGAAGGGGACGCGGTCCAGCGGGTGGTGGACCGGTTCAACGCCGAGCAGAGCCGGGTCTGGGTGCGGCGCACGGCCGTGAGCGAGATCGACACCAAGGCGATGGTAGCGATCGGAGGGGGCGATCCGCCGGACGTGGTGGGGGTGTTCAGCTACAACGTGCCGCAGTACGCGCGGAGCGGGGCGGCGATGCCGCTGGGCTCGTTCGGCGATGCGTCGACGCGGATCGATCCGGGGATCTACGTGCCGGCGGTGCGGAAGCTGCTCACGTACCGGGGCGAGTTCATCGCGGGGATCACGAGCCTGTACAGCCTCGCGCTCTACTACAACCGGGCGATGTTCAAGGAGGTTGGGCTGGATCCGGATGCCCCGCCCCGGACGGTGCCGGAGCTTGACGCGGCGGCGGAACGGCTGCTGGTGCGGCAGGGAACTGCGATCGCGCGGGCCGGGCTGCTGCAGAACCTTCCGCTGTGGTGGCCGTACTTCTGGCCGGTGATGTTCGGGGGCGTGCTGTACGACCCGGAGAAGGACCGGGCGGTGTTCGACGACGCGGCGACGATCGCGGCATACGAGTGGGTGGCGAGCTATCCCAAGCGGCTGGGCGTGGCGGCGAGCGAGGAGTTCGGCGTGGCGTACAACCGGAGTTTCCACTCGCCGCAGGACCCGTTCATCGCGGGGCGGGTGGCGATGATCGTGCAGGGGCCGTGGCTCGCGAACTTCATCAACCACTACGGGCCCCACCTGGATTACGGCGTGGCGCCGATCCCGGTGACGCCGGGGATCTTCGACGACGCGAGCCCGCACGGGATGCTGGAGGCGGATGTGCTGATGATCCCGCGGGGCTGCCGGCACCCGGAAGAGGCGTTCGAGTTCGTGCGCTTCACGCAGCGGCAGGATGTGCAGGAGCAACTGGCCCGCGAGCACACCAAGAGCTCGCCGCTGGTGGAATGCTCGAAGGAGTTCTTCGTCGGGCATCCGAACAAGTGCGTCGGGGTGTTCGACGCGATCACGCGCAGCAAGAACGTGCTGATTCTGCCGCAGACGCCGGTATGGAAGAGCTACGCGCACTTGACGGAAGGAGCGTTCGACGCGGTGTGGCGCGGGGAGCATGTGCCGGCCGTGTGCGGCGCGGTGCAGCGGAGGGCGCAGGAGATGATCGACAAGGCCGCACGGGTGGAGGGACTTCGCCGCGCCCGCGGCTGAGCCATGAGCGCGAACCGCACATCCCGGGGATCGCTGGCGACGGGTCTGGCGTGGATCTCGCCGTGGGCGGTGGGGTTCGTGGTGTTCCTGCTGGCGCCGATCGCGATGAGCGTGTACTACAGCCTGACCGACTACGCGCTGCTGGACTCGCCGGTGTGGATCGGCGGGGACAACTACGCGGAACTGGCGGGTGACGGGCTGTTCTGGCGGGCGCTGCGGAACACGCTGGTTTTCGCGTTCTTCAGCGTGATCGGATCGACGCTGCTGTCGGTGGGGCTGGCGGTGCTGCTCGAACGGCCGACGCGCGGGGCGGCGGTGGCGCGGGCGGCGGTGTTCCTGCCGACGCTGGTGCCGGTGGTGGCCAACTGCGTGGCGTGGCTGTGGTTGTTCAATCCGCAGTACGGGCTGATCAACTCGGCGCTGGGTGCGGGCGGCGTGCAGGGGCCCAACTGGCTGGGCGATTCGTCGTGGGCGCTGATGTCGCTGGTACTGATGAGCCTGTGGGTGATCGGCAGCCCGATGCTGGTGGTGGGGGCCGCGCTCAAGGATGTGCCTGCGTCGCTGTACGAGGCGGCGTCGCTGGACGGGATGACGGCGTGGGGGCGGTTCCGGCATGTGACGCTGCCGATGATCTCGCCCGCGCTCACGTTCAACGTGATCATGGGGATCATCTGGTCGCTGCAGGTGCTGGCGCCGCCGATGATCATGACCAGGGGCGGGCCGGACAACGCGACGCTGACGTTCTCGATGTACATCTACAAGACGGCGTTCGAGTTCGGGCGCATGGGGTACGCGAGCGCGCTGGCGTGGGTGCAGATCCTGATCACGCTCGTGCTGGCGTGCGGGGCGCTGGCATTGGGAAGGAGGATGGTGTACTACCGCGCGGCATGAACCAGAGGCCGAACAACTCGCGAGGTGGGATGCCTGGTGGAGCGGGCCGTCGCGCCGGGTCCGCGCTGATCCTGCTGGCGGCGCTGGCGTACCTGACGCCGCTGATCTGGATGATCGCGCTCTCGGTGAAGCCGGCGGCGCAGGCGGGGAGCGCGACGATCGCGCTCCTGCCGCGGCTGCCGGAGGAGGCGCCGGTGTCGAAGGCTTCGCCGGGGTACTGGGCGGCGCTGGCGGCGCAGGCATCCGCGAACTACAGGGAGGTGTGGAGCGGGGCGGCGGCGGACTTCCCGACGTACTTCCGCAACTCGCTGATCGTGGGGATCCTGAGCGTTTTAGGGATGACGGTGTCGAGCGCGGTGGCGGCGTACGGCTTTTCCCGCGTCCGGTGGCCGGGACGGGACGCGGTGTTCGTGCTGGTGCTGCTGACGCTGATGATCCCGCAGGCTGTGCTGATGAGCCCGCAGTTCCTGCTCTTCAAGCAACTGGGGATGATCGGGTCGCTGCTGCCGCTGTGGCTGCCATCGTGGTTCGGAGGGGCGTTCAGCATTTTTCTGCTGCGGCAGTTCTTCCTTTCCATCCCCAACGAACTGGACGAGGCGGCGCGGATCGACGGGTGCAGCCACCTGGGGACGTTCCTGCGGGTGGTGCTGCCGCTGAGCAAGCCGGCGCTCGCGGCGGTGGCGCTGCTGCAGGCGGTAGCGACGTGGAACGACTTCCTGGGGCCGCTGCTATTCCTGAATCGTGAGGAGCAGTACACGCTCTCGCTGGGCTTGCAGATGTACCAGAGCCAGCACGGGGGCACGCCGTGGAACCTGGTGATGGCGGCGTCGTGCATCGTCGTGCTGCCGGTGCTGGGGCTGTACGTGCTGACGAGGCGGTTCTTCGTGGAGGGCGTGGCGGGGCAGGGCCTCAAGGAGTAGGGGCGGCGCCCAGCAGGTTGGCGCACCACAGGAACGGCGGGTTCGTGAGGGTTCGCGACCCGGCCTCCCGGACTGCCTGCGCTGCGGCATCGGTCGTGGGGCAGAGGATGAACTCGCTCGTCTCTCCTTCGAGCAGCGTCAGCGGCTGAGCGCCGCACACCTCGAGTTCCGGGTGCAGGCGATCCGGGAACACGCACAGGTCGTGCATGAACGACCCAGCGGTGATACTCAGAACGAACACGCCGCCCTGCGGCTTCACCTCCGCGGAGCATCGGGGTGTTGGAAACGCGACGTCGCGATCTCGGGCGAACAGGTGCGTTGTTCGCGGCAGCCCGTCGACGTCCGCGAGGATGATTTCTCCGGGCCCGCCCGCCCCCCCGCTGAGCAGCCGCGCGGCCCGCTCCACCCTGGCGACCGATCGGGGCGGCGCGACGAGCGATTCTTCATGCTCCGCCAGTACCCCGCCCTGCACCAACGCCCGGCGCAGCCGTACGCGGCACCGCCACTCCTGGTCTGAGTCGTTCACCGCGAAGCACGACAGCACACCCGACAGCGGCGTGAGCGCGATCGCCCGCGCGGCGAGCGCCGGCCCCACGGCGTGGGCCGCGAGTTTCCAGCGGCCGTCGACGTCCACCACCGACCAACTCAGCCCGGGCCAAACATCGTTGAGTTGCCAGATCAGCGCGCCCATGCAAGCGGGCGCGTTGACCCTGGCCCACTCCACACCCCAGCGCATCGCCCGGGCCTGCAGCAGTTGGGCCGCGAAGTGCCACGTGTCGAACGACGGGATCGGTCCGCACCACTCGGCCATGACCTCGTCGTACTGCTTGGCGTTTCCTCCCGGCCCGCGCTGGCGATGCTCCATCGCGGCGGAGTTTACCGCGAGGTCCTGTTCCTTCAGCACACGCTTGAGCGTTGTGACGTTCGACGGCGATTGGTGCCCGAACTCGCTGCAGAAGCGAGAGGAGACCGTCCGGTAGCCGCCCAGCTTCACTTCCCAGGTGTGCCGATCGCCATTAAACTCGTCGTTGGGGTGCACGTCCATCGAGCCCGACCATGGGCTGTTGGGCCAGTAGGGTCGGGTCGGGTCGATCTCAGCGCAGAGCCGGGGGAGCAGGTCCAGGTAGTAGCCGCGTCCCCAGGATTGGCCGGGCAGCAGGCGTTGCTTCCATCCCCAACTTTCGTACCCCCAGATGCACTCGTTGCCGCCGCACCAGAGGACGACGCTGGGGTGGCGCGAGAGGCGGGCGATCTGGTGGCGGGCTTCCTGCTCGATCAACGCGGGGTAGGGAGATTCCTCTGGGTACATGGCGCAGGCGAACATGAAATCCTGCCAGACCATAATGCCTTCGCGGTCGCACCATTCGTAGAACCGGTCGTCCTCGTAGAGGCCGCCGCCCCAGACGCGGACCATGTTCGAGTTGAGCGCGAGGAGCGTTGGGAGGGGATCGAGCGTGGGGTTGGCGGGGAAGAGGCGCGGGATCCAGTTGAAGCCTTTGCAGAAGATCGGGCGGCCGTTGATCTCGACCGTGAAAGGCGTGCCGCGCTTGTCGGGCGTCGTGTTGAGGCGGACTTCTCGGAAGCCGACGCGGCCGGACCAGGCGGAGGCGTCAGGCTGGTTGTCGATGCGGACTTGGAGGTTGTACAGGTGCGGCGGGGCGTCATCCAGGAAGCCACGCGGCCACCAGAGGCGGGGGCGATCGACGTGCAGGGTGATGAGACTCTGCGAGGAGAGCGGTACGCGGCCCTGGGCGATGATCGAGCCGGAATCGTCGGTGAGCGCGGCGGAGAGGGTCGCGTTGGGCTGCGAAGTCAGCTGCGATTCGACGTGCACCTGGATCCGCCAACGATTCTCGCTCTCGCGATGGATCAGCGGTCGCACGGTCTGGATGCGGGCGTCGTTCCATGCGTGGAGGTCGACGCCCCGCCAGATTCCGCAGGTGGCGACCTTTGGGCCCCAGTCCCAGCCGAAGTTGCATGCGCTCTTGCGCATGAAGATGAAAGGGTCCCAATCGCCGTTGACGGGGCGTGCTCCGAGCGCGGCTTCCTGCTCCCGGATGTAGATGAGCGGGGCCCGCAGGCGGATGGTGAGCGTGTTCTCGCCCGGTCGCACGAACGGACGCACCGGGAAGCGGTGCGGGTGAAACATGTTGCGGCACGCGCCGACGGGCTGATCGTTGAGAAGGATCGCGGCGATTGTGTCAAGGCCGTCACAGACCAGGTCAACGTGTTCATTCGCCAGCGCGTCCGGGCCTGCCTCAAATGTGCAGCGGTATTGCCAGTCGGTGCGGCCGATCCACTGGAGATCGAGTTCGCTCATGCCCACGCGCGGGTCGGCGATGAGGCCCGCGGCGAGCAGATCGGTGTGGACGCACCCGGGCACGGCGGCGGGAATCTCACCGGCGTCGCGTACGGCGGCGGGGACACCGCCGACGTCGCCCACGGGCCGCAGCGTCCAGCGGGCGGTGTTGAGGCTTGCGAGCGTCATTCGCCGGGGATGTAGGAGATGGTTCCTTCCCACGGGCTGCTCGCGGTGGCGTAGAGGCGCTTGGGGATGCGGCCGGCGAGGTAGCTCTGGCGACCCGCGGCGACGGCGTGGCGCATGGCGTGGGCCATCATCACGGGGTCTTTCGCGTGGGCGATGGCGGTGTTGAGCAGGACGCCGTCGGCGCCCAGTTCCATCGCGACCGAGCAATCGCTGGCCGCGCCGACGCCGGCGTCGACGATGACGGGGAAGGTCGGGTCGCCCTGCTTGAGCAGTTCGAGGCACAGGACGATGTTGCTGCGGTTGAGGACGCCCTGGCCGCTGCCGATGGGGCTGCCGGCGGGCATCACGCTGGCGGCGCCGGCTTCCTTGATGCGCAGGGCGGCGATGGGGTCGTCGCTGGTGTACGCCAGGACCTTGAAGCCGTCTGCGACGAGTTCGCGGGTGGCCTGGACGGTGCCGGAGGGGTCGGGCAACAGGGTCTTCTTGTCGCCCAGGACTTCGAGCTTCACCCAATCCGCTCCGGGGTTGCCGAGTTGTTCCAGGATGTCGCGGCCCAGGCGGGCTACGCGGACGGCGTCTTCGGCGCTGAAGCAGCCTGCGGTGTTGGGCAGGATGGTGTAGCGGGAGAGATCGATGAACTCCAGGAGGCTCTTGCCCTGCTCGTTGTACAGGCGTTCACGACGGACGGCAACGGTGACGACGTTGCAGTTGCTGGCGTCGAGGGATTCGCGCATCAGGTTGTACGTCTTGTACTTGCCGGTGCCCACAAAGAGGCGGCTGGCGAAGGATCGGCCCGCGATGGTGAGCGGGGCGTGGCCCGGTTCGGTTGGCGGAGGGGCGTAGGTCATTGCCATGAATGTAGTGCGCGCCGCGGCGACGCAGGCTTCAGCCCCCGCCGACGAGCGAGACGATCTCGACGACGTCGCCCTCTCGGAGTTGGTGCGATTCGTGGCTCTTGCGGGGTACCAGGCGCTTGTTCACTTCGGCGGCGCACGCGGCGTTGCCGAGCTTGAGGCGTTCGATGAGTTGGCGCACGGTGGTGCCGGCCTCGACCGATTGGGTCTGACTGTTGACTGTGACCTGCATGGCCAATTCTACGTGATGTCCGGGGGGATCACTGCTCGGGGCCGTCGATGCCGAGTGATTTCATCTTTTTGTAGAGCGTGGTGCGGTTGATGCCCAGTTGCTCGGCGGTCGACTGGCGGTTCCAGTTGTTGGCCTCCAACGCGCGAACGAGGATGCGGCGTTCGGGCTCGCGGAGGGCGGCTTCGAGCGTCATGGGGGTCCAGGGGGCGTCTTCTTTGGCCGCGGGCCTGGGCTGGGGCGCGGTGACGTGCTCGGGGAGATCTTCCAGGGCGATGGTCTGGCCCTGCGCGAGGACGGCGGCGCGTTCAACGATGTTGGCCAGTTCGCGGATGTTGCCGGGGAACTTGTAGTGCTGGAGGGCGTCCATGGCCTGCGGGGAGAAGCCGACGATGGTGCGGCCCAGTTCGCGGGATTGCTTCTCGAGGAAGTGGGAGGCCAGGGCGGGGATGTCGGCGCGGCGGTCGCGGAGCGGGGGGAGCTCGATCTGCACGACGTTGATGCGGTAGTAGAGGTCCTGGCGGAAGTGCCCGATGTTGACCAGGTGCTCCAGGGGCTGGTTGGTGGCGAGCAGCACGCGGGCGTCGACCTCGACGGTGCGGTTGGAGCCGACGGGCTCGAACTTGCGTTCCTGCAGTACGCGGAGGAGCTTGAGCTGCATCGCGGGCGAGGCGGAGTTGATCTCGTCGAGGAAGAGCGTGCCGCCGTCGGCGGCGAGGAAGCGGCCGGGCTTGTCGGCGTGGGCGCCGGTGAACGCGCCCTTGACGTGGCCGAAGAGTTCGGATTCGAGCAGCGTTTCGGGGATGCTGCCGCAGGAGAGTTCGACGAAGGGGCCGGAGCGGCGGGGGGAGAGGTCGTGGATGGCGTGGGCGAAGAGGCTCTTGCCGGTGCCGCTCTCGCCGGTCATGAGTACCGTGGTGCGCGCGGCGGCCACGGCGCGGACGGTGCCGAGCACGCGGATCATGCGGGGATCGCTGCCGACGACGTTGCGGAGCGCTTCATCGGCGGCGATGCGGTGGCGCAGGGTGCTGTTCTCGGCGAGCAGGGCGCGCTGGCGCAGGGCGCGGGCGAGGCTCTGGCGAAGTTCGTCCTCGACCAGGGGCTTGACAAGAAAGTCGGAGGCTCCGCTGCGCAGGGCGGCGACGGCGGATTCGACGCTGCCGTACCCGGTCATCACGATAGCGGCGGTGGACTTGTGGCGCTTGGCGACGGTGTCGAGGAGGGCCAGGCCGTCGGAGTCGGGGAGGTGGGCGTCGAGGAGGGCGAGGTCAAACTCGGCGGCGTCCTTGCCGGCGCTCGCGAGGAGTTCCAGGGCCTTGCCGGCGGTGTCGGCGATGGTGGCGGCGTGGCCCTCGCGGTTGAGCAGATCGGCGAGCGCGCCGGCGAAGAGGCGGTCGTCGTCGACGATGAGGATGCGTGCCGCGTCGGCGTCTGTGGGCTTGGGTGTTGGGGTCGGAGCGGGCGGCATGGATGGGTCGGCGCGCTGCGGGGTTGTAGAGGAGCGGCGGGGTGTCAGGCGGCGCCGCCGAGGCGGATGTTGGCGGACATGTCGGGCGCGGGGAACCTGGCCCGCAGCACCGCGCCGCGTTTACCCACGGGGGCGCGGTCGAGGTTGGGAAAGAGTTCGATCTGTCCGCCCATGCTCTGGATGACGCTGCGGGCGACGGCGAGGCCGACGCCGGTGCCGCGGGGCTTGGTGGTGAAGCCCAGGTCAAAGACGCGTGCGGAGTCGGTGGTGGCCGGGGGGCCTTCGCCGTCGTCGATGATCTCGAGGGTGAGCCATTCGCGCGAATCGCGGCCGTAGCCGCCGTTGCGGGGCGGGGGCTCGCGGCGGACGGTGACGGTGACGTGGCCGATGCCGCCCCTGCGGACGATGGATTCGACCGAGTTCTGCAGGCCGTTGAGGATGACGGTGTACATCGCGCCGGCGGGCGTGGTGCCGACGAAATCGGGGAGCTGCAGGCGGATCTCGGCGCCGGACTTGTGCATCATGGGCTTGAGCACATCGGCGGCGTGCTCGATGGCTTCCTTGAGCATGATGGGGCGAGCCTTGGCGAGCAGCGGCGAGCCGATGGGCATCGACTTGCCCTGCATCGCGGCGTGGACGAGTTCGCTGATGCGTTCGAGCCGGGAGGCGGCGTCGTTGAGGGCGCGATGGATGTCGGCGCCGTCGGAGGAACTGAGCAGCGCGGTGTGCTTGGCCAGGGTCTGGGTGGCGTTGGAGAGGGAGAGCAACGAGCCGTCGAGCAGGTCGCCGATCTCCTCGACGAGGGTGACGAGCCGGTCCACGGAGGCGTAGGTCGCCTGGGGCGTCGGGTGGGCCGGGTCCTGGTGCGGCGGCCCCTGCTCGGGGTGTGACGCGCGACGCGCGGATTCGTCGCCTTGGCTGCTCATGCAAGGTCCATCGGCGGTTTCGTCGAGTGACTTGGGGGCCCCTGTTGCGGAAACGCAACGTGTTGAGACGGGACAACAGTGCAGACGGAACGGGCTGGCGAGGAAGGGGTAAGGTGGGGTTGTAGCCCCTTCGCCAGGATACGGTTTGCCTCGAATGAACAGGGCCTTCACTCTGATTGAACTGCTGGTGGTGACCGCGGTTATCGGTGTTCTACTGGCTGTGCTGCTCCCCTCGCTGGGGTCGGCGCGCCGGACCGCACGAACGACTGTGTGCGGCTCCATCCAGCGCAGCGTGGCGCAGGGATTCTCGCTGTACAACCACGATAGCAAGGAACTGGTGATTCCTTCGTACAACATGGCCGGCGTGGACACGACCGACCCGCTGGACGGTTGGGCTCCGATCCTTGATCGGGACGGCTACATCCAGGGCGCGGCCGATGTGAAACGCGGGCCGTTCGTCTGTCCCGACACGGTGGACATCGAAGGGATGCGAGGCGGGCAGACCGGCGATGATCGCCAGAAGCCCAAGGGCTGGATGGACTGGCCGAACATCCGCACGGGCGTGGACAACATCGCGACGCTGATTCCCGAGCGGGGATTTGATCGAGTTCAGCGAGTCTCGTTCTGGATCAACGCGCTCAACCCGATCGGCGGCAGCACGGAGGTCGTCCCCGACCTTCATTACACGGCCTCGGTGGGGTACGGTCCGGGCACCAACGGGCTGACTGTCACCGCCACGAAGCTCACCGCGTTCCGGCGGCCCGCGGCGCTGATTGCGACCGCCGACGGCGTGTACGCGGGACGGCAGCGCGACAACAAGATCAACCGGACCAACTCACGCATCGGCTATCGCCACCCGGGCAAAGGCGGGGGTGCGGCGAACGCGGCGTTCGCGGACGGTCACGCGCAGCTCATCAGCGCCGAGGAGTTTCCGCGCGGGCTTGGCGGCTCCAACGCCGTGCAGGATGTTCGCGCCGAGAACATGGGGCCGGTCACGCTGTACGCCGATCCGGAGAAGGCGCTGAGCGGTCCCTGATTCCCGCGGTTCATCGGCGGATACCATCGCCGCCCATGCTCAGGCTGACGCAACTTCGCAAGTCTTTCGGCGCACTCACGGCGGTCGATTCGCTGTCGCTGGAGGTGCGCCGGGGCGAGGTCTTCGGGTTGCTGGGGCCCAACGGGGCGGGCAAATCGACGACGATCGGCATGGCGGTCGGCCTGATCGCGCCGGATTCGGGCACCGTGGAGTTGGAGGGGGTGGGGGCGCCGACGGACGCGGCGGTGCGCAAACACCTGGGCGTGGCGCCGCAGTCGCTGGCGTTGTACGACGATTTGTCGGGGGAAGAGAACCTGAAGTTCTTCGGGCGCGTGTACGGGCTGGCGTCCACCGTACTGCGAGATCGGACTAGCGCGGTCCTGGAGATGGTGGGGCTGTCGCCGCGCCGCAAGGATCGAGTGGGCGGGTACTCGGGGGGGATGAAGCGGCGGCTCAACCTGGCGGTGGCGCTCATGCACGATCCGCCGATGCTGCTGCTGGACGAGCCCACGGCGGGGGTTGATCCGCAGAGCCGCAACAACATCCTGGACCTGGTGCGGCAACTGGCGGGGCAGGGGCGGACGATCATCTACACGACGCACTACATGGAAGAGGCGTCGCGTTTGTGTGATCGCGTTGGGATCATCGACCGCGGGCGGCTGCTGGCGATGGGCACGGTGAGCGAGCTGGTGGCCTCGCACGGCGGCAAGAGCGTGGTGGCCGTGACGCGCGAGGGGCAGGGAGAGGAGCGGATCGAGACCGATGATCCGGTGCGGGAGATCGCCCACGTGTTCGCGGCGGGCACGGTGCAGGGTGTGCGGATCGATCGGCCGGACCTGGAGTCGGTCTTCCTGTCGCTGACGGGAAGGAGGTTGCGGGACTGATGGGAGCGATCTTCGCCTTGGCGATCAAGGACCTCCGGCAACTGGTGCGCGACAAGTCGTCGGCGTTTTTCACGTTTGTGTTTCCGCTGCTGGTGGCGGTCTTCTTCGGGGTGATCTTCGGGGGTGGCGGGGGTTCGAGCAAGATCAATGTGGTGGTGGTGAACGAAGACGGCGGCGAGGCGGCGGCTTCGTTCGCGGAGGACATCGCGGGCGACTCGTCGCTGGACGTTACCGCCGCGCCCTCGCGGAGCGAGGGGGAGAATCTGGTGCGGCTGGGCAAGGCGTCGGCGTGCATCGTGATCCCCAAGGGGTTCGGGGCGGCGGCCGGCAACATGTTCGGCGGTGGGACGATGAAGGTGGAGGGCGTGATCGATCCGTCGCGCAAGGCCGAGGGTGGGCTGCTTACCGGCAAGCTGAACGAGCTGGCGTTCCGCCAGATGTCCAAGACGTTCTCCGACGTGACAAAGATGGACAAGGCGCTGGAGAACGCCAAGCAGAGCATTGTGGCGTCGCCCGACGTGAACGATTCGGACAGGATGCTGTTCTCGCTGATGTTCGACGCGATCGGCAAGGTGAACCGCACGACGCGTCAGAAGGCGCAGAACGCCGCGGCCACCGACGGCGCGACGAAGGAAGAGAACAAGAGCGCGTTGGCCGGGTGGCAGCCGGTCAGGGTTTCGTTCCAGGAACTGCCGGCGCAGGACAACAAGCCGCGGAGCAGTTTCCAGATTTCGTTCACGCAGGGCATCATCTGGGGGCTCATGGGGTGCGTGACAGCTTTCGGTGTGTCGCTGGCGAGCGAGCGGACCCGGGGCACGCTGATGCGGCTGACGGTGTCGCCGATGTCGCGCGGGCAGATCCTGGCGGGCAAGGCGCTGGCGTGCTTTGTGGCGTGCCTGCTGGTGCAGGCGATGCTGGTGGTGTTCGGCGTGCTGCCGCCGTTCAATGTGCGTATCGGGCAACCGCTGTTGATGGCGGTGGCGTGTGTGGCGTCGGCGATCGGGTTCACGGGGATCATGATGCTGATGGCGGGGATGAGCCGCTCCGAAGGGGGCGGGGCGGGGATGGGCCGGGCGCTCATCCTGGTGCTGGCGATGATCGGCGGGGGCACGGTGCCGATGTTCTTTATGCCCCCGTTCATGCAGACGGTGAGCAAGGTGAGCCCGTTTTCCTGGGCGACGACCGCGATGGAGGGGGCGATCTGGCGGGGCTACACGATTGAGCAGATGCTGCTGCCGGTGGGAGTGCTGCTGGGATTCGGGGCCGCGGGGTTCGTGATCGGGGTGGTGAGCCTGCGGTGGTCGTCGGACCGGTAGCGGCAGACGGAGCGGCACCGCACATACCATGATTGAATAGCCGGGCGGGTAGCTCAACGGCTAGAGCATTCGCCTTACACGCGAAGGGTTCGGGGTTCGAATCCCCGCCTGCCCATTACTGACGCGGGCGTCGGCGGCATCACCGCCCCGCGCGGGACCGTTGCATGAACGCACTTGATCTGGCCTACATCCCCATCGCCGCGGTCACGGCCCCGTTGTGGGCCGGGAAGAAGCGGGCGGGATGGCGAGAGCGGTTCGGCGCGTGCGAGCCGTTGCCCGCGAAGCGTGCGGGGCTGCCCCGCGTGATGCTGCACGCGGTGTCGGTGGGGGAGGTGAGCGCGCTGCGGTACCTGGTGCCGCTGCTGGTCGGGCGTGCGGAAGTGGTGGTGTCGGCGAGCACGGACACCGGGCTCAAGCGTGCGAAAGAGCTGTTCGGTTCCACGTGCCGCGTGGTGCGGTACCCGTTGGATTTTTCATGGTCGGTGCGGCGGGTGCTGGACGCGGTTTCACCGGACCTGGTGGCGCTGGTGGAGTTGGAGGTGTGGCCGAACTTCGTGGGCGAGTGCAAACGCCGCGGCGTGCCGATGTGCGTCATCAACGGGCGTCTGAGCGAGCGTTCGTTCAGGGGCTACAACCGGATCCGATCGTGGTTCGGCCGTGTGCTGTCGAAGATCGACATGATCGCGGCGCAGGACGAGGATTATGCACGCCGGTTCCGGGCCCTGGGCGTGGACCCCGCCAAGTGTCGGGTGACCGGATCGATGAAGTGGGACGCGGCGAAGATCGAGGAGACAGTGGCGGGGGCCGATCGGTTGGCGGCCGAACTGGGGATTGACTTGTCCAGGCCGCTCGTCGTGGCCGGGAGCACCGGGCCGGGCGAGGAAGCGCTGATGGTCGCGGCCTGCCCGCCGGGGGCGCAGTTGCTGTGCGCCCCGCGGAAGCCCGAGCGGTTCAATGAAGCGGCCGGGGTGATGTCCGGGTGCGTGCGGCGGTCGGCAAGGGTGCCCGGAAGTGGAACCCGGTACTTCCTGCTTGACACGATCGGCGAGTTGCGCCAGGCGTACGCCCTGGCGACCGTGGTCGTGATGGGCCGGAGCTTCGGCAATCTCTACGGCTCGGACCCCATTGAGCCCATCGCGTTGGGAAAGGCCACTGTGATCGGGCCGGCGGTGTCCGACTTTGCGCAGATCGTCGCTGCGTTCGAGCACGACGGGGGGATTGTCAGGAGCGATCCGTCGCGGCTGGCAATAGACCTGGCGCGGCTGGTCGCGGATGAAGGCGAACGTCGGGAAATTGCTGCCCGAGGCAGGGCGTGCATCCTCGCCAACCAAGGGGCCAGCCATCGGCACGCGGACCTGATCCTTTCTATGACGGCTTCGCCGACCCCTGCGGCCGTGCCCCCGGCCCTGGGGTCATGATCCCGGCGGTGTGCCCGACTCCAGTTCGGACCCCCCGGCGGGCTGTCCGGGAACAACCCTTCGCCGGCCCCATCCCGTGGATTTTGACGCATGCAACCTGACTTCCCACCGGGATTTTTTTGCAAGGGCGGTTGGTGTACGGTATGATTGCGGCGGTTCAGGCCGTCCGAGCCGCCCTGTCCTTGCATTTTGATTTTTGACATGCAACGAGGGGTCATAGGGTTCCGTATGGCAGTTGTCTGAATGGGCAGGCGTCCGCGGCGGGGGCGAGCGTCGGTTTCGTTCATTCGTGTGTTGTCTAGAGTGCCCGGCAATCGCCGCCGGTCGGTTGGAGTCTCACAATGGTTCATCGACAAGTTCGTCCGTCCGCCGCGGGGGCATCTTCGCACGAATCTACGCGGCGTCGCGGGCAAAGCGCATTCCATGGGCTTGAGTCTCTGGAATCACGCCAGCTCTTGTCGGCCGATCTCTCGACCGCGACGTTACCGCAGGGCGCGGTGGTCGAGGACTGGGGCGGGGTTCAACAGGTCGTGAAGCCCGGCTCGTACGTGCTTTCGTTCGATGACTACCTGGGAACGCAGCAGGCCGAGTTGGTGGCTCGCGAGGTGGCGACGCGGCTGGGCGTGTCGGTGACCAGCGCGGGCGGCATCGGCCGCGGCGGTTTCGCGTGGTTCGAGGGGCAGGGGCGTGTGACGGCCGAGGCCGCGAACGCCTTGATCGGCGTTGTGCCGCACCTAAAGAGCGTCAGCCCGGACCAGTACTACCAGCCCACCGCGCTGCCGAACGATTCGCGGTTCAACGAGCAGTACGCGCTGAGCAACGTCGGTCAGTTCATCAACGTGTCGGGGTTCGGCACGGCCGGGGCAGACATTCACGTGACGGGCGCGTGGGATCAGACCATCGGCAGCCGCGACGTGATCATCGGCATCATCGACACGGGCATCAACTACAACCACCCGGACCTGGCGCAGAACATCTGGACCAACCCGGGCGAGATCGCGGGCAACGGCATCGACGACGATGGCAACGGCTACGTGGACGACGTGCACGGGTTTGACTTCGGCAACTCCGACAGCGACCCGATGGACGAGGCCAGCGGCCGGCACGGCACGCAGGTGGCGAGCTGCGTCGGCGCCGTGGGCAACAACGGCATCGGCGTGTCGGGTGTGGCGTGGAACGTCTCGATGATGGCGCTCAAGATCGCCGACTCGGCGGGCCGGCTCTCGACCCGCGCGATCGTCGCGGCCCACGACTACGCGACGCTCATGCGTCAGCGCGGCGTGAACCTGGTGGCGACGAACAACAGCTACGGCGGGTTCGCCCAGAACTTCTACACCGACCAGAACAACCGGCCCGACCTGACGGCCGAAGAGGCCGCGATCAGCCGCTTCCTGGACTCGGGCGGCACGTTCATCGCCTCGGCGGGCAACGATTCGATCAACAACGACTCGACCCTCGCGGCGTACCCGGCGTCGTTCAACCTCCCGGGCATCATCGCGGTGGCGTCCACCGACAACAACGACACGCTCTCGGATTTCAGCAACTACGGCGTGCGCACCGTGGATGTCGCGGCCCCGGGCCAGGACATCCTGATGGCCCAGCAGGACGGCGGGTACGCGTACAACGACGGCACCAGTTTCTCGGGCCCGATCGTGGCGGGCGTGGTCGCGCTGCTCAAGGCCGCCAAGCCCAATGCTTCGGCGGTTGAAATCCGTGAGGCCCTCATCAACGGCAGCGACCCGCTGCCTTCGCTGCAGGGCAAGATCCGTTCGGGCGGACGGATCAACGCCGCCCGATCGCTGCAGATCATCGGTATCTCGGGCCCCGTGGTGCGTTCCGTGTCGCCCGGCCCGGTCGCCGGCCAGATCAACCCCTCGACGGGGCAGGCCTTCAACACCGTCACCGTGCAGTTCAGCAAGGACATCGACGGCACGCTGCTCACGGCGGCGGGTGTGGTGCTCCGCGGCTCGGGCCCGGACGACACCTTCGGCAACGCCAACGACGTGATCATCCCGATCTCGTCGGTGACGCGCAGCCTCACGAACCCGCGGCAGGTCACGATCGCGCTCAATCTCGCGAGCCTCGCGGGCCAGCGGCTGCCGGTGGACACCTACCGGCTCGTGCTGAGCAACGCAACGTTCCGCGACACCGACGGCAAGTACCTCAACGGCAACAGCACCGGCGGCACCGACGAGACGTACGACTTCCGGATCGTGGCGGTGTCGGGCGACTTCGAGACCAACGACACGCTGGCGCAGGCAACACCGGTGGCGTTCGACTCCAGCGGCCAGGCCAACTTCACGGGCGTGACGCTGGGCAACGGGCTCTCGGGTAATCTCGACGTGGACCTGTTCCGAGTGGACATTCCCCGCGGCGGGCTGATCTCGGCCGAGACGATCGCGGCCCGTCTGGCGCAGCCCTCGAACCTGGACTCGTACCTGCGGCTGTTCGACGCCAACGGGCTGGAACTCGCGGCCAACGACAACTCGGGCGGGCGTGATTCGTTCGTCAGCTTCTTCGTGCAGACCGGCGGCACGTACTACGTGGGCGTGTCGGGCTTCGGCAACGGCGCGTACGACCCGACGGTGGCCGCCAGCGGCGCCTCGCAGTCCACCGGCACGTACAACCTGCGGCTGACGGTGCAGATCTCCGCGGACGATGTGGTGACCATCCCGTCGACCGACCCCAACCTTCCCCGGCGTATCCCGGTCGATCCGGCCCAGACCCAGGGCGTGACGACCTCCACGTTGACGGTGACGGACTCTCGCGAGATTCTGGACGTCAACGTCAAGCTCGATATCAGCCACACGTTCGACGCGGACCTGGTGATCAGTCTCATCTCGCCGCTCAACCGCGAGGTGGTGCTCTTCAACCGCCGCGGCGGCAGCGGCGACAACCTGACCAACACCATCTTCGATGACGAGGGCAGCCTCGCCATCGCCGGCGGCGCGGCGCCCTTCGCGGGCACCTTCCGCCCCGAGGCGTCGTTGGGCGGGTTCGACGGCACCAACGGCAACGGCACCTGGACGCTCAAGATCACCGACGCGGCGGGCCTCAACTCCGGCACGCTCAACTCCTGGTCTCTCCAGTTCACCTTCGGCAACGACATCTTCGGCGCCTTTGAGAGCAACGACACGCTCAACACCGCGGCGCAGGTCCCCAACTTCTCGGGCACCGGCAGCACGCAACTCACGGCCTTCCTGGGTGACGGCGGATTCGGGTCCTACGACCGCGATATCTTCAAGTTCACGGCCGACGGCGGCACGAGCCTCACGGCCACGGTCGCACCGACCGCCGCCAACAACGTCCCCGGCACGTTCAACTCGGCGTTGCGTCTGTTCGATTCCACGGGCACCGAGATCAAGCTCTCCAACCCCACCGACACGCTCACTTCCTCGATCAACAACTACATCTTCTCCAGCGGCGGGGTGTACTACATCGCCGTCAGCGACGCGAACAACACCACGTACAACCCCACGCTGGTGGGCGACTCCACCAGCCGCCCGGCGGTCACCACCGGCGGCTACGCGTTGACGTTCAGCCTCGCGGCCGGCGTAAGCGACGGGGCGCTGGTGCTGCGTGAAAACGTGGTCGACGTGGGCATCGACACCTCGGGCATTCTCAACGGCACAGACGCGCAGGGCACGGTGGGTCTCTCGTTCAACGGGATCGACTTCCTGCCGAACCAGAACGCGAACCAGCGGTTCATCGGCGCCAACGCGGCGGGCGACTCGTTCGCCAACTTCCGCGACTCGGCGCAGCTGCCTTTCTCGATCGCCGACGAGAGCGACGCGTTCAATAGCCGCGTGACCACCAAGTCGACGTTCAAAGGCCTGAAGATCGAGCGGTCGCTCTCCTTCGGGACCGGCGACGGCTTCGTGGCGGTGGACGTGTACCTCACGAACACTTCCTCGGCACGCATCAGCTCGGTGGCGTGGATGGAAGGCATGAACCCCGATCCGGGCGTGTCGCTGGGTGATCAACGCCCCGAGACCAAGAACGACGTGAGCGCCTCGGGCAAGTTCGTTTCCGCCCAGTATGTGAACAACCAGTTCTCGCAGGGCCTCACGATGGCCTTGGCTGCCCCTTCCGCGGAGACTCGCGTGAAGGCCACGACGCTCAGCCGCACGCAGGTCATCCGTGACCCGTTGCAGCTGATCGCGCTGCCCGTGAACGATCCCAACGGCGCGAACGCGGACCGTCAGTTGGTGCTGCTGTATAACATCGGCGACCTGGCGGCGGGCGCTTCGACGAGCTTCCGCTACTTCATACTCTTCGGTAATACTCCCGCCGATGTGGACGCGCTGTACACCCAGATCAACTCGGGCACCGGCACCGGCCACCTGACGGCGAACCCCGCCGCCCCTGCCACCGAGCTGCTCTCGACGGGCACGGGCCCGGCGGTCACGGTTCCCACCCTGCCGTACCGCGAGTACTACTCGGAAGGGTTCTACGGCGACAACATCTTCACGTTCCTCCCGATCGGCAACGTCAACGACCAGCCCGCTCACGTGGTGGTCATCGCCCGTTACGAGCAGGGCACGCGTGATCAGCTGGTGGGCGATTTCACCATCGCCGCCAACAGCCGCAGCGGCCTGACGCTCATCACGCCCGACCTGTACCGCAACGGCACCGCCCTGGCGGGGCGCGTGAATCCGGGCGGCGGCGTCCCCGCGTACGCACTGGAGATCCGGTCGGACCGTCCGGTCGCGTCCACCTTCAGCCATTACGACCTCAACCAGGTCGCCGGCGCCCACGTGGCGATCGGCGAGGCGTTCACGACCCGCGTGAGCACTTCCTGGACGTTCGGCGACGTGAACAAGGGCTCGGGCAACAACGACTTCATCACGTTCTACAACCCCAACGCCGAGACCCAGAAGGTCACGATCAAGTTCTACCCCGTCGGCGGCGGCACGGTCTACACGCAGGAGTTCCGCACGGTCCGCCTCGACGGCAGCGTCGCGGATGGCCTCGAGGGCTACCGGCGCGGCGGCGTGGCCGTCAACGACATCGCCTTCCTCCCCGAGGGCAAGTACGGCGTGACGGTCGAGTGCAACATCCCGATCGTGGCCGCTCTCTCGCACTTTGACACCGTGGCCCTGGAGGCCGCCGGGCAGGTCGGCGACGTGGGCATGGGCTCGCTCACCGGCGTCATCCCCGAAGGACAGTTCGGCCTCAACGCCACCGCCGAGCAGATCGGCGTGCTCAACGCCAGCGCCTCGTCGGCCGATGTGACGTTCTCGTTCCTCTTCGACAACGGGAGCGCCTACCGCACGCTGCTCACGGTGCCGGCCGGGTCCAACAAGGCGTTGGACGTGCAGAGCCTGCCCAACTTCCCCTCGGGCAAGCCCTACGCCGTGTACTACTCCTCGACCCAGCCGGTCTCGATCAGCTCGTTCAGCAACGCATTCAACGACGGCGTCTCGAGCGCGTTCGCGGAGACGGCGTACACCACCTGGGGCTTCGGCGAAGGCTTCCGCCCCGGCGACAACGACAACCACCCGGGCGTTGTTGAGTATCTGCGGCTGTACAACCCCGCGAACACCGACACCACGGTGGAGATCACCATCAACTATGACGGCACGCCCGGCGGCGAGACTTTCCGCCGCACACTGCCGGCGCGGCGTGTCTCTGAGTTCACCGTCGATCAGTTCGTCACGGGCGCTCGTCGCCTGAACAGCGCGTGGTACACGCTCTCGGTCAAGGGACCGGTCCCGATCGTCGCCTACATGGCTCACTACGACCGTGTCTTCCCGGGCGGCTTCGGCACGCTGGGCACCCCGCTGGGCCTCAGCGGCCCGGTGACCTGAACTGCGTGAGTGCTTGGATGAATCAACGACGCGGCTTTGCGGCCGCGTCGTTGTGTTTTTGGCCTTTGAGGCGAACGAACGGATGACAGCAACGTTCGGAAAATGGGCGGGTCGCCGGGTTGGCCTGGGAGCCCACGGGGTGGCTTGGACGGCCATTCTCCGATCCACATGGAGTGTGACGGCCGTTGACCAGGAATTGGTCTGAGGGGCTTCGCTTGCGATTGCCTGGCACGCCCCCTACGTTCCCGCGTGCCCGCCAAGGACCCAACACCTGAATCGCTTTCATTCGAGCAAGCGCTGGAGCGTCTGGAGTCGATTGTTGAACGCATCGAGGGGGGCAAACTGGGGCTCGAGGCCTCGATCGGGGAGTACGAGCAGGGCGTGGCGCTCATCAAGCGATGCAAGGAGATCCTGGCTCGGCAGGAGCAGCGGGTTGAAGAGCTGAACAAGCAGGCCGCGGGATTGGGGCAGGACGGCGACGAGTAATCCGCTTCCGCACCGCCGAACGCCGATATTGAGATCGTTCGCTTCCGGCGCTGTTCGCGTTTTTTCAGCGCTTCCCCTGTTTGAGAGCCGCCGCCCGCCCCCATGATGCTCGCTATCACCAGAATCGACCTGCTGTTGCTCTCCTTCGAGATCCTGAAGGTTGTGTGGGTGATGGCGTTCGGCGCGTGCCTGGGATCCCTGACCAACGTGCTGGTCTACCGCATCCCGCTGGGGCTGGGTGTGGTGACGCCGCCCTCGCGCTGCACGAACTGCGAGACGCGGCTGACGTGGCGAGAGAACATCCCGATCTTCGGCTGGCTGATGCTCGGGGGGCGTTGCCGGTTCTGCCGCTCCAAGGTGTCGCCGGAGTATCCGATCGTCGAGGCGGTGGTCGCCGCGCTCTTCGGGCTCACGTTCATCCTGCTGTACGCCGACGGGGGGCAGTTCCTGGGGCTCAACTTCTACCGCTGGCAGCCGGAGTGGGGCGCGGGGGGGTTCCCGGAGACCTGGCCCCTGTTCGTGATGATCGTCACCTTGTGGACATGCCTGACGGCCAGCCTGCTCATCGATGCACGCACGTACCACATTCCCATGGCGCTCACGTGGGTGCCCGCGCTGGCGGCCTTGGCGGCCCACCCGACGCTGGCGTGGTGGCTTGGCCGCACGAGCGGCGGGCTGACGCGGCACGCGCCGGGGTGGGAATGGGCGATCGCCACGCCCGGGCCGCACGGCTGGGCCTGGGCGGGGGGCAGCATCGGGGCCGCGTTGGGGTTGGTCATTTCCAACGCCCTGATGGGGCTCGGCGTCGTGAAGCGGAGTTTCGCGGATTACGACGAGTGGGCGAAAGACGCGGAGGCCAAGCAAGCCGCGGAAGAGGCGGCGTCGGGTCAAGAGGCTCAATCGCCCGATGCGCCGCACATGTGGATTCAATATCCGCACGCGCGGCGGGAGATGCTGCGGGAGATTCTGTTCCTGGCGCCGTGCATCGGGTTGGGGCTGGGCGGGGCGGCGCTGGCGATCAAGATGGCCGGGCCTTGGACCACCACGCCGTTCGGCGACGCGGTGCCGGCCCACATGATGCCGCTGTGGCTGAACGTGCTCACGGGCGTGCTGATGGGCTACCTGATCGGCGGGGGCATGGTGTGGCTATGGCGCATCGTGGGCTCGCTGGCGGTGGGCAAGGAAGCGTTGGGGCTGGGAGATGTGCACCTGATGGCGGCTGTTGGGGCGTGCCTGGGGTGGGTGGACGCGGTGCTGGCGTTCTTCGCCGCGGCGTTCGTGGGCGTGGCGTGGACATTCCTTGGCAAGCTGACCTCGGGGACGCTGCAGCGGGCGATGCCCTTCGGGCCGTACCTGGCGGTGGGCACTGTGCTGGTGTGGTTCTTCAAGCCCGGTGTGGAAAAGCTGTTGGGACTGGTGTTGCACAACGGCGGACCGATCCAACTGCCGTGATTCGCAGCGAATTGGAGCGATTCGCCGTTGGCGGAGCTCCCGAGTTTTTTGCGAAATTGCAAAGAGTTTGGGCGGTTTTGCTGCACAATCAGTGTCCAAGCCGATAAGATTTAGCGCGCCGGGGCGGAGTTGCCCCGCGAGTCGCGAGAATACAACTGAAGGGGCACGGCATGTCACGGACGGGCGCTCTGCGTCGGATCGGTCTTGGTTTGGTGGCGGTCTTGGGTGCATCACTGCTTCTGGGCGGCTGCAACAGCCAGAAGAAGGAGATGGACGCTCTCAAGGCGGAGAACAACGAGTGGCGCGAGAAGTACGCGACGCTTGAGCAGGCCAACCGCGACAAGGACACCCGCAACGCCGAGCTTGAGCAGCGGCTGGCCGCGGCGAACACCAAGGTTCAGGAGCCCCAGACCGGCATGATGACCGACGGCGGCGGGAACGTCGGCGGTGGCAAGGGCGCCAAGACCGGCGGCGGCGGTGACGGCGACTTCTCCAAGGACAACCAGGGCAACATGCGGGCCCGTCTCTCGGGCGATGTGCTCTTCGCGCCCGGTCAGGCCACGCTCAAGGCCGACTCCAAGAAGTCTCTTGACCGCATCGCCAACACGATCAAGACCAAGTACAGCGGGCACAACGTCCGCGTCGAGGGGTACACCGACTCGGACCCGATCAAGAAGTCCAAGTTCCCCAGCAACGATGCGCTGAGCGAGGCGCGTGCGCAGGCGGTTGAGAAGTACCTTGCCTCCAAGGGCATCAGCGCGGGCCGCATCGAGGCGGTGGGCTACGGGTCTTCCAAGCCCAAGTCCACGAAGGCCGCGAGCCGTCGTGTTGAGATCGTCATTCTGAACTGACGCGTCCTGCCTGACTGATTTCGAAGCACCGATTGAAGCCGCCGGGATTATCCCCGGCGGTTTTTTCTGCGCCCAGCGGCGACGAGAAGTGAATCCGCGGAGTCCCGGCGAGCGAAGGAAGGGCGTGCCCGGTGCGGGAGTAACCGCCGGGTTGAAACAACAGACAACACTTGTGGAGATTACGTCGATGAAACGCGACCTTGGTATCACTTTGGCCGCTGGTATCGTTCTTCTTTCGTCCGGCTTGGCTGCGGCTCAGTGCAGCGCGAGCAAGACGGAACACGCCTCGATGGGCATGATGAGCTCGGCGGAGGCGGACATCGTGGACACGGCTGTCGCCGCGGGGGACTTCAAGACCCTCGTCGCCGCCGTGAAGGCCGCCGGGCTGGTCGACACGCTCAAGGGCAAGGGCCCGTTCACGGTCTTCGCGCCCACCGACGCGGCGTTCGCGAAGCTGCCCAAGGAGACGCTCGAGAGTCTCCTGAAGCCTGAGAACAAGGCCAAGCTGGCCTCGATCTTGACCTACCACGTGCTGAGTGGCGAGGTGCTCTCCAAGGACGTCAAGACGTCCCACGTCGCGACCGTGAACGGTCAGCGCGTGGACCTGGTGGTGAAGGACGGCAAGGTGACGATCGACGGCGCGAACGTCGCGAAGGCCGACATCAAGGCCACGAATGGCGTGATCCACGTGATCGACACCGTGATCCTGCCCTCGGACAAGGACATCGTCGACACCGCCGTCGCCGCGGGCTCGTTCAAGACCCTTGCCATGCTGCTGGACCGCGCCGGACTGGTGGAGGCGCTCAAGGGCCCGGGCCCGTTCACGGTCTTTGCGCCCACCGATGAGGCGTTCGCGAAGCTGCCCAAGGAGACGGTGGACAGCCTGCTCAAGAGCGAGAACAAGGACAAGTTGGCGGCGATCCTGAAGTACCACGTGGTCAGCGGCCGGGTGTTCTCTGACGCCGCGGCGAAGGGCGCGTCGGTGGCGACCTTGAACGGCGCGAAGGTCGAGACCAAGGCCGACGGCGGCAAGGTCAAGGTGCAGGAGGCGACGGTGACCACCGCGGATATCGACGCTTCCAACGGCGTGATCCACGTGATCGACACGGTCATTCTGCCCAAGTAATACGGGGCATCAGCCAGCCGGCAACGTGCTCTGGTTCAGTCGTCCAAGATGTACGGCCGGGCGACGGGCCGCGTGAAGGGCCATGGCGTGATGCCGGGATGAACTCCCTCTCTTGTAGACTGATGGCGGTCTACTTCAATGATTCGCCGGACGGAACGCAACTCCGCCCGGCGTTTTTCTTTTTGAGTTCAGCAACCGCCGGCGAATCGCTGCTCAAAGAACGTGATGTCCGCCTGTGTGACTTTGCCGTCGGCGTTGATGTCGGCCTCGGGGTCGTGCTGAGTATACAGGGCGAGGAAGCGGTCGCGGTCGGCCTGGGTGACTGCGCCGTCGTCCGTGAAATCGGTGGGGCAGCGGCGGCGGCCGATGATGGCGAACGCATCGACGGCTGCGAAGGTGCTGCCGTTGGCGTTGGGAGCGGGGTCGTTGGCGACGACGCGGACGGACACGCTGCCCGTCAGCGTGGAGGGGATTCGGAGGCGTTCAAATGCCCAGCCGCGGCTGTCGATGGGGTAAGCGGCCAGCGCGGCGGAGACGCCGTTGTCTCCCAAGGCGGAGATTCGAAGCAGTCCGGGCGAGCCGCTGCTCTTCCACCAGTGCGCCAACTGCACGGTTGGGTACGGGATGTTCGCGGGCAGGGCCACGGTGGGAGACGTGAGGATCGTCGTGCCGCCGTAGAGCGGGCCGGCGACGAAACAGCGGCGGGAGCCGTCTGCATCGGTGGTGGGGGCGTTGGGCGCGGCGAGCGGGAGGTTGGTCAGGCGGAATGCGCCCGAGGCGGTGATGAGCCCCGGCAATACGCCGTTGGAACCGGCCATCCAACCGCCCGCATCGGCGAACGACGTGGAATAGAGCCGCCGCCCGGGCCACGCGGCTTCGGCGGTGAAGGAGAGGGAGTCCATCGATTGGTACGTTTCTTCATCCTCGCCGATGCCGACGCTGAAGTAGACATGCACGGATGCGCCGAAGGGCAGCGTGGCGGGGTACGGAACGGGCGTGGAGCGGCCGGTGTTGAGCCGGATGAACTGAGGCAGCGACGCGGTGTTGCCCCAATACATGTAGTACGACAGGTGCGTGGGTGCGGGGCCGGTGGGCGGCGGCGCGACGGAGACGTTGATCGTGCCCGATTCCATGGGCCGGAGGAACGCGGGCGGGGGGCTGGGCTGGAGTATCAGTCGCGTGGGCGGGGCGAACACGCCGCATTGGATGTTGCGTGAAGTGAACGCGGCGCAGATCGCCGCGTTGTGCGGGGTGCCGTCGTTGAGGTCAGCGTTTTCGTCGTCGAGCGTGAGGATTTCCAGAGCGGTTCGGGCGTGCAAGGCGTTGCTGGAATAGAGCCACTCGCCCCCGGAGGTGATGAGCGCAAAGTCCACGAACATCTGGCGGGCGAACTCAAGGCCCAGGCTGGTGCGCAGATCCCAGAACATCCCGGCGAGCATGTCGCCGCAGGCGTAGGTCTGTTCGCCGGTGCATTGGTTGGTGCACGCGCAGGGGTACGAGAGCGTGTTGTTGCCGGCGCACCGCTCGATCCAGCCCGTGCCCAGGCAGGGCGTGTCGTGCACGAGCTCGCTGAGGGTGTCGCAGAATCCCTCGGCGAAGGCGTTGGGGCTGCCGAAACCGTTGCCGTTGATGAGGCCCAGGCGGTCGAGGAAGAAGTGGCCGTACTCGTGGCTGATGACCGTGGAGAACGCGGTCCCGGGGCAGGCGCCTTCCTGCCGGCTGAAGGTGAGCTGCGGGGAAGCGCCGCCTTGGTAGTAGGCCGTGCAGGGCGCCTCATTGACGCGCACGGGCAGCATGAACTCAAGGCCCGCGTACGTGGGGGCGCGGTCGCGGATGAAGTGGTGGGTGCCGGTGACGTGGTAATACGCGGTGGTCGCGGCGGTGGTGGCGTAATCCGGGTCGGGGTTGATGAACAGGGCGGTGTTTTCACCGTCGTTGAGCGTCGCCTGTGCGCAGCCGTTGAGGGGCCAACTCGAGTTGCTGGAGACCTGCGCGTACTGGCCTAACTGGATGCAAGCCTGCACGGTGCTGGGAGTTGAGGTTGGTTCCAGGCTAAATGAGCCGCCGCGGACGGTATAGGCGCCGATTGCGCCGCCGGGGAGGATGCTGGCACGCAGCGATTCGGCGGGCACTTCCGCGATAGGCCCCGTGGCGGTGGTGCCTCCGATGATGTTCATTCGCACCGTGCCGCTGATGGCGTAGTCCGCCCGGTGCGGGCGATCGGCGAGGCGCTCACCGGTCGCGGCATCGATGACGATGGTCGCGCCGCCCTCGGGCGCATCGGCATCGATGCGCCAGGCCGTGCGGGCGATGCCGTTCTCGCCTCGCCAGGCGATGAGTTGCGGCTCGTTCCACGTCGCATCGGAGAGCGTGGCGGCGAGTTTCACTCGCCTGGAATCCGCGGAGGTCCAAGCCGTCGCGAGAGAAGGGACGAGTTTCTCCGGAATGGCCGGCGCGGAGAGTCCTTCTTCTGGAGCGGCGGCGAGGGTTGACGTTACGAGGACGACCTGGGGGTGCGCGTTGGTGACGGTGATCCGCAGGCGGGCGTCTTCCACAGGCAGCCCGTTCATTTCTTGTGCATAGACGAGAACCGTGAAGCGGCCGCGGGAGACTTCGTCGACGCGTTCGAGGACGAGTTCGGGGGCGCCGACGCTGAGGGCTTTGATGTGCGCCGCGATCCATGCCTCGGCGGCCAGTTCGGGGGTTTTGGCCTTTGGGCCCAGCGCGCGGCCGCCCAGGGCCGTTACGCGTTCACCCTCGCGCACCACGCGGACGCCGGGGTAGCGGTTGAGCACGACATTGAGGGCCCGCTGTGAATCGGGCAGGAACTTCGCCGCGGGCGCCACCGCCTGTCCGTGCGCCGTGCCGGCAAAGATCGCGAGCGAGAGAATACAGCGAGCGATTGACCCACCCATGCACGCTTCTCCGATCCGGAATCCCCACGACGAGGAGTTGCCCCGTTCAAGTTTATGGCGTGTTCAAGGCGGGCGGCGCGCCGGAACGGACGTTCCTGGGCTTTCTTATCACCAACGAAAGGGCCTGCATGCAGCAGACATCAGTCACAGGATCAGCGATGGGTTCGGATAACCTTGAGGTCGCACCGGTCATCGGGCGAACGGCGACTTCCGGCCGCGTGTATCCGATCACAGCGGTGTTTCTTGTTGTGTTCGTGGTCGCGGTGTTTGCCGGATCGCTGCTGTCGCGTCAATCCGCGAGGAGCGTGTGGTACGACCTGATCGCGACGCCGATCGTCGTGCTATTTCTGTGCACGGTGGTGTACTACCTGGGACGGCGGTCGTGGAAGGCGGCGAACTTCACGGCGTGCGTGTTGCTCGGGGTCGCGGGGGCGGAGCGGGTGCTCTGGAGCGGCATGGTGAACAACGTGCTCCTGCCGGCACGCGTGGCCGCGGCGGCGCCGAAGGCCGGCGGCGTCATGCTGGGATTGGCGGAGTTGGACGCCGCGACATCGGAGTTCGCGGACCGGATGAATCCGCTCAACGCTGAACTGGACGCGGCGTTGCAGGAGTTCACGAAGACCGGCGGGTTGGTCACGCCGGCGGCTGACATTGCGGGGGTGGTGGCTCGTCGGGCGGCGGCGAAGCGAGTTGTGTCCGCCGCGGAGATGTACGAACAGTTCGTGGCCGATGCTCCGCTCAAGATCCGCGAAGCCGCACTGGCAGCGCATCCGGAGGCGGCGGGCGTCGATCCGATGGCGTTCACGCGGCAGATGCGGGCGATCAGGCACGACTCCATGCTCGCGTACGCCAAGGCGCAGACGCAGAGCGCCCGGGCGCTGGAGGATGTCATCAAGGTGCTGGAAGACTGCAAGGGAGCGTGGACCGTGAGCGACGGGAATCAATATGTGTTCGATACGCGCGAGACGATGGGGGCGTTCAACGCCGCGTTGGAGGCGCTCGACCAGGCGACGCGGCGGGAATCGCAGGCTCGGGGCGAGTTGGCGGGCGCCCCGAAGAAGTAGGCGCATGAAAAACGACCACGCCCTGGCATGGTCGATTCGCAGTTCGGGTAACGAAATCAGATCGCAGGAACGACTTACTTGGAGACGAGCGTCTTGGCCAGGCCAAGAGCGGTGTTCTTCTTGTCGTCCCACTTCTTGTCGGCCTTGATCTTGGCGATTCGCTCGGTGCGAGTCATGACGCTGCGCTTGCCGGCGAGGTTGGCGGAGATCTTCAGTGAACGGTCCAGGCTCATGGCGGGTTCCTTGCTCTTGCTTTTCAAACTCGGCCCACGGGCCGGATCACTTGTACCTTTCCCAGTTGGGCTTGGCGAAGTTCGAGGAGCCACGATGCTCCTTCTGCCAAACCTGTCCCAGCCGGGCGACGGCGGCCTCGGTGTTGGTCCGGGCCGTCATCTTCTTTTCGTATTCTGCCTTCGAAACTCCCTTCGCGGCGTAGAGCCGGTAAGGACTTTTCGACGGGTCAAGATTGTTGGCGTTGCCCCCCGCCCGATCAACCGGGATCGCAAAGGCTTCCAAACCGTTCTGCGAGAGGAAGGCGACTGCTGCTTCGGCTTCCGTTCGGGTCATGATGGCGAGCGCGAGGTAGTTCATCTCCGGCTCGCGCGGGTCGCCGGCGAGTCCGCCCTTGGATGTGATGGTGGCCCCGGGAGCGATCGCGGTGGTTGGGGTGGGCTTGGCAGTTTCGATCTTGCTGGTCGCCTTGGCGGTGTCAGAGGGCTTTTGAGGCTGAGTGCTGTTGGCGGCGGGGGCAGGGTCGGGCGTGTACTCGGCGGGCTCTGTGACAGGCGGCGTCGGGCGTGCGGGCTCGTTCGATGCGCCCCGGTTGCGGGCCATCAGCGAGCCCGCGATGACTGCCACGAAGGCCAGCAGCACCATGACCGCCGAGGCGTAATAAATCGCATTCACGGGCACTTGGACCGTGTTGCGGCCCAGCACGCCGTAATACCAAGGGTCGCCTGAGGGCGGATCGGGGTCTCGTGCCGGGGACTGCGGAGGCGAGGCCCCGGGTTTGAGTTCCAGCCGGATGGTGGGCTTTGGGGTGTTGGGCTCGGTCCGGGGCTCCACCTTGCGCGGGGCCAGGCCCGGCCGCCAGCCAACGCCCGGATTCATCGACTGACGATCCTGCGCCTGCGAGGCGTCCGGCCGCTTGACCAGATCAAAGAGGGGTTGGATGTGTCGCCCACCGGCCATGAGTTTCAAATGATATCGCGCACGGGCGGCAACGCCCGGCTTCCTGATCCCCGATCGGCGTGGTTTTATGGTCTGGCGGGGCGGAGCGGACGGGGCCAACCAACGGCGTACGGTTGCCGCCGATGAGTCAGTTGCTGGCCAAACTGCTCGATGCCAAGGCTCTGTCCGACGCCGGCAAGCACGCCGACGCCGCGCGGGCGTTGCAGGCTCTCGCCGCCAAGCACCCCGCCGAGCCGGATGTCGTGAGCCTTCTGGCGGTCACGCTGTACCAACTGCGTCAGTACGAGCGGGCGCTGTTTTACGCCAAGCGTGCGACGGACCTGCGGCCGCAGGACGCGAGCTATCACACCAACCTGGCGCTGGTGCAGGATGCGACGGGCAAGCGAGACGCCGCGGAGGCTTCGCTCCTTCGCGCCATCGCGATCAACCCCGCCCATCCCGACGCGCGGCTGAGCCTGGCGAACCGGGCGTTGGACGAACACCGCACGCGCGACGCCGCGGCGCACTGCGAGGCTGTGCTCAAGGTGGGGCTGCACCCGCAGGTGGCCATGACCTACTGCGGCGCGCTCATGGCGATGGGCGAGGTGGAAAAGGCCGTGGAGTTCACGCGGGTCGCGCTGGAGAAGTACCCGCGCGACGCGAGCCTGTGGGGCGGCCTGTGCGCCGGGTTGAACTACTTGTACGGCGCGAGCGTCGAGGAATGCGCCCACGCCCACCGGCGCTACGGCGAGCTGCTCGCGGAGTATCGCCCGGCGGAGAAGTTCACCTACCGGGGCACGCGGGACTCGGCGCGGCGGCTGAAGGTCGGTTTCGTGAGCAATGATCTTCGCACGCACTCGGTCTCGTTCTTCATGGAGCCGTTCTTTGACCTCCACGATCGCTCGAAGTTCGAGGTGCATGCGTTCTCAACGACCCGCCATCCCGACGCCACATCCGAGCGGCTCAAGCAGATGGTCGCCCGGTGGCACGATTGCGGCGACCTGATCGACATCGAGATCGCGCGGCTCGTCGAGAAGGAAGGCATCGACGTTCTCGTGGACCTGAGCGGCCACACGCTCAACAGCCAGTTGACGGCGATGTCGTACAAGGCCGCGCCGGTGCAGGCGACGTATTGCGGGTACCCCAATACCACGGGGCTCAAGGAGATTGACTACCGAATCGTGGACGGCCGGACCGACCCAATGCGGGAGGCCCGCACGGGGGCGGCGTTGGAGCCGGATCACCCGGATTTCGACGAGCGTTGCACGGAGCGGCTGGTTCGGATCGATCCGTGCTTCCTGTGCTACCAGCCGCCGCGGGATGCGCCGACGCCGTCGCGTGAGCCGCGTGCGTCGGGGCCAGTGTTCGGCTCGTTCAACGCGAACAAGAAGATCGGCGCGGGCGTGATCGCTCTGTGGTCGCGGGTGCTCAAGGGCGTTGAGGGTTCGCGGCTCATCATGAAGACATTTGAACTCAAGGACCCTGACGCCAAGGCCCGCGTGTGCCGCGAGTTCGGGGCGTGCGGTATCGCTCCGGAGCGGGTAGAGATCCTGGAGCCCACCAAGGGCATCGCCGAACACCTGGCCAAGTACGCGCTGGTCGACGTGGCTCTGGATTCGCTTCCGTACAACGGCACGACCACCACCTGCGAAGCGCTCTGGATGGGCGTGCCGGTCGTGGCGCTGGCGGGCGCGACGCACGCCGCCCGCGTGGGCGTGAGCCTGCTGAATGCCGTGGGCGTGCCTGAACTGATCGCCGAGAGCGAAGATGCGTACGTGACCCTCGCGGCGGATCTGGCCCGCGACACGGCGCGGCTGACGCACTACCGGTCCACGCTGCGCGAGCGTGTCGCGGCATCGCCGCTGTGCGACCGCGCCGAGTTTTGCGCACGCTTCAGCGACGCCCTGCGGGGCATGTGGACGCGCTGGTGCGCTCGGTGATGATCGGTTGCGACCGGCACGTACACTGGGGGCATGAACCCGGAATCACCACGCGGCAACTGCTGCACGCCCGGCGGCGGATGCTGCTCGCCCGATGGCGAGGCGTCGATCTTCTCGAGACGCGAGTTCATGCTCACCGGCGGTGCGCTGCTCGCGGCGATGGGCGGGGTCTTGCCCCGCGGAGCGATCGCCGGTCCCTTCGCGGTTGATGACGATCAGTTTCCGATTCCGGCCGACAAGAAGTGGGACGCCCGCTGGGTGCGTTCGCTCTTTGAGCCCGGCGGCCCCACGGTGTACCGAAAATCCAGGAATGAGCTGGCGTTCATCGGCTTTCCGGTCGGCGGCATCTGCTGCGGACAGGTGTATCTGTCCGGCGACGGTCGGCTCTGGCATTGGGACATCTTCAATCTTCCGCAAGCTCCGGAGTGGAGTTCCACGGCGGGCCCGCTTTATGCCAAGCCCGCACGGCCGGCCCAGCCGTTTGAGCAGGGGCTGAGCGTGCGCATCGACGGGGGCGATGCTCGTCCGCTGGACGCTACCGGCTTTGACGAGATCGCGTTCAAGGGGCGGTGGCCGATCGCGGAGATCGAGTACACCGATCCCGGATGCCCCGTCGTCGTGAATCTCGAAGCGTTCTCGCCGTTCAGTCCTCTAGACGTTGAGGCGTCGGGCCTGCCTGCGACGCTGATGCGTGTGCGGCTGCGCAACACTTCGGCCAAAGCGGTGGAGGTGGAGGTTGCGGGCACGCTGGCCAACGCGGCGTGCATCCGCAGCGGGCAGCAGGGGCGGGGGTGGCGAGTGAACCGCGTAGTGCGCGGGGAGCGGTACGCCGCGGTCGAGTGCGGCGTGGAAGCGGCGCCGGTCGCGGCACGTTCGACGCGGCGAGAAGACGTGGTGATCGAAGACTTCGAGAAGGGGACGTACAAGGGGTGGGCCGTGACCGGCACGGCCTTCGGCACTACGCCCCGCAACGTGTCCGACATCGCCGACTACCAGGGCGACGTGAACGCTCAGGGCCGCTGGCTGGTGAACAGCCATGAGACCCGCACGGGCGATGACGTCGGCAAGGCGGACACGCACATCGGATCGATGCTCAGCGATTCGTTCGTCATCAGCCGCGACTGGCTGAGTTTCCGCATCGGCGGGGGCAACCATCCCGGCCAGACGTGCGTGAGCCTTGTGATCGATGGTGCGCCGGTGCGCACCGCGACCGGTCGCAACGACAACCGCATGCGGCTGGAGAACTGGGATGTGAGGGAGTTCGCGGGGCGCGAGGCACGCCTGCAGATTCTCGACGGCTTCACCGGCGGCTGGGGGCAGATCGGGTGCGACGACTTCGTGCAGACCGACCAGGCGCGGACGGAGCCGGTGACGCTGGAAGAGCAGCCGGATTTCGGCACCATGGCGTTGGCGATTCTGGGCGGTGACCCGGCCGACGAGGCGAGCCCGGGGGCTGCGGGCGATACCGCGAGGGCGGAGTTTCCCACCCAGCCGGTGGCCCGGGTCTCTCGCCGCGTCAGGCTCGAGGTGGGAGCAGAGGTGACTGTGACCTTCGTGTACGCGTGGCACTTCGCGATCCCGCCGCGGGAGCAGATGCGGTTCCTCAAGGACATCAAGACCCTGAAGCGTCACTACGCGCCGTTCGAGAGCGCGATGGCGGTGGTGGACCTGATCGCACGCGACGAGGCGGAACTCACGGCCCGCACGCGGCTGTGGCGCGACACCTGGTACGACTCGACGCTTCCACACTGGTTCCTGGACCGGACGATGGCGAACACATCGACGCTCGCGACGTCGACGTGCCACCTGTTCGACAGCGGCCGGTTCTACGCCTGGGAGGGCACGCACTGCTGCGCGGGCACCTGCGCACACGTGTGGCATTACGCGCAGGCGGTGGGGCGGCTCTTCCCCGCGTTGGAACGCTCGCTCCGCGAGCGGGTGGACTTTGGCGCCGAGTTTGACGACGACACGGGGGTCATCCACTACCGGGGCGAGGCGGCGAGAGAACTCGCGGTGGACGGACAGGCGGGGGCGATCCTGCGGGCGCTGCGCGAGCACCAGATGTCGCGCGACGACGCGATGCTTCGACGGATCTGGCCGCGTGTAAAGAGGGCGACCCGCTGCCTGCTCGACCGCGACACCGACGGCGACGGGCTGCTGGACGGTGCGCAGTACAACACGCTGGACGCCACGTGGTGGGGCAAGATCTCTTGGCTTACGTCGATGTTCCTCGCCGCCGTCCGCGCGGCGGCGGAGATGGCCCAGGACGTGGGAGACGCGGAGTTCGCGCGTGAATGCCGCGAGCGAGCGGAACGCGGGTCCGTGTCGATGGTGGACCAACTCTTCAACGGCGAGTACTTCATCCACATCACCGATCCGGCGCACCCGGAATCCAACAGCACGGGCACGGGCTGTCACATCGATCAGTTGCTCGGCCAGTTCTGGGCGCATCAGGTCGGCCTGCCGCGGATCGTGCCGCGGAAGCAATCCGTCTCCGCGCTGAGGTCGCTGTACAAGTACAGCGTGGCTCCCGACATCGGGCCGTATCGCAGGCGGTTCGACCCGCAGATCAAGGGGGGCCGTTGGTACGCCATGCCGGGCGAGGGCGGGCTGCTGATGTGCACGTGGCCCAAGGGCGGCAGCGCCGCGGCGACGGGGAAGGGCAGCGAGGCGTGGGCCGCGGGGTACTTCAACGAGTGCATGAGCGGCTTCGAGCACCAGGTTGCGGCGCACATGATCAGCGAGGGGCTGGTGCTGGAAGGGCTCGCGGTGACGCGGCTCATCCACGATCGCTACGACGCGTCACGCCGCAACCCGTGGAACGAGGTGGAGTGCTCCAACCACTACGCCCGGGCCATGGCGTCGTACGGCTCGTTCGTCGCGGCGTGCGGCTTCGAGCATCACGGGCCGCGCGGGCACATCGGCTTTGCGCCCAACATCTCCCCCGAGAAGTTCGCGTCCGCGTTCGTGGCGTGCGAGGGGTGGGGGCGCTACGCGCAGCAGCGGGGCAACGATTCGCTCGCGGCGTCGATCGAGGTGCGGTGGGGCTTGCTGCGGCTGCGGACCGTGTCGCTGGACGCGGGGGAGCTGCCGAACCCGCGGAGCGTGACCGCGGCGGTGCAGGGCCGGCCGCTGGAAGCGGCATTGGAAGCGCAGGGCACTCGGGTGCTCGTGCGGTTCAAGGATCAGGTAACGATCAACGCGGGCGAGACGCTAACGCTCGCTCTCAACGCGGGCTCCAAGTGATCGACAAAAGCGGGGTGCTTACCGGGCGCCCGCGCCGACACTGACCTTGACGGGCACGAAGGTCGGCTTCACGCGCTTCTCGAACTCGCTCCAGTACTTGTTCATGATGGTCCGCACGGCCCAGTTGTTGCCGTCGGCCAGGCCGCAGATGGTGGTGCCGGGCATGCTGCCCATGCTGGTAGAGATCTCCAGCGCCAGGTCCAGGTCTTTGGTGCGGGCGTCGCCCGCCTCGATGCGGCTCATGAGCTGGTAGAGCCAGCCGGAGCCCTCGCGGCAGGGTGTGCACTGGCCGCAGGACTCGTGCTTGAAAAAGCGCGAGATGTTGCGGGCGACCGCGACCATGTCCGTGTCTTCATCGAAGACGGTGGGGCACGCGGTGCCCAGGCCCAGAACGTTGTACTTGCGGCCGATGTCGAAGTCCATCTCGGCGTCGTACTGGTCGGGCCCCAGGATGCCCATGCTGATGCCGCCGGCGATCGCGCCCTTGAACTTCTTGCCGTTGCGGATGCCGCCGCAGAGTTCCTCGACCATCACGCGGAGCGGGATGCCCAGTTCGCACTCGTAGACGCCGGGCCGGTTCACGTGACCGCTGACGCCCATGAGCTTGGTGCCGTGGCTGGGCGGGTTGTTCGGGCCAAGGGAAGAGACGCACCCCTGCTTGGTGAACCATTCGCCGCCGTGCTCGATGATCGTGGGCAGGTGGGCGAGTGTCTCGACGTTGTTGATAATCGTGGGCTTGCCGAACAGGCCCTTCACCGCGGGGAATGGCGGCTTGATGCGGGGCCAGCCGCGCTTGCCTTCGAGGGCTTCGAGCAGGCCGGTTTCTTCGCCGCAGATATATGCGCCGGCGCCGCGGTGCAGGTAGCAATCGACCTTCCAGGAGCCGCCGCGGGCGGTGTTGGCGCCGTTGAACAGGCCGTTGCCGCCGAAGATGCCGTTCTTGTAGGCCTCGGCGATGGCTTCCTCGACGACGTGCGCCTGGTGGTGGTACTCGCCTCGGATGAAGATGTACGCGGTGGTGATGCGGCAGGCGTAGCAAGCGATCGCGATGCCCTCGAGCATCTGGTGCGGATCAAAGTCCATCAGCAGGCGGTCTTTGAAGGTGCCTGGCTCGGATTCGTCGGCGTTCACCGCGAGGTAGCGCGGGCCGGGATCGGATTCCTGGCCCTGCTCATTCACGGTGAGCTTGGGGAGGAAGGTCCACTTGAGGCCGCAGGGGAAACCCGCGCCGCCGCGGCCGCGAAGGACGGACTTCTTGACCTCTTCGGTGACCGCGTCGGGCTTCATGCCGATGGCCTTGCGCAGGCCGACGTAGCCGCCGGACTTGACGTACTCGTCGTAGGAGACGACGTGACGGCCTTTGGGGTCGGCGTAGGGCCAGGACGGGATGCGTTTGGTCAGCGCCGGGCCGCCGAGGGCTTCGAGGTTAGGGTTGACCTTGCCGGAGGGCTTGGAAGTCGTGAGGCCTTGCGGGTGGAAGGGCATCTGGTGAAGTTCCTGACGGACGGGCTGACGGGAAGGGGCGGATTCTATGGAGTGAGGCCGTTGCCGGGGGCCGGGTGGGAAGGAATGTCGTCGGCGGAAGCGGCCCGTGTTCGTAGGGTCGGATCAGCGGTAGATATACACGATCGGCGACTCGACATCGGGGTGGAGGCTGGCGTGCACCGGGCAGGCGTGGCCGGCTTTCTCCAGCCGCTCGCGGTGTTCCTGGGGGATGGAGGCCGGGAGTGTCACCGTGACCGGCAGGCGGCCCAGACGGCGGGGCGAGGGGTTCATGTGCTTCTCGACGTGGGCGGTGGCGCCCGTGACGTCGATGCCGTGGCGTTCGGCGACCATCGCCAAGGTGGTGAGGATGCACGCGGCAAGGCCTGCGGCGACCAGATCGGTGGGCGAGAAGGCGGTGGCGTCACCGCCGATGTCCTTGGGGGCGTCGGTGCGGAGGGTGACACCTTCCTGATGGGTGAGGTCGCACTTCTTGTTGCCGGCGTAGCGAGCGGAGATTTGAACCATGCTCGGAGGGTAGTGGCGGGACGGGCGGGGAGCGCACGTGTCGGACCCGCGACGTGCGGGCGTCGGGGGCGGCGCTCGATTTGTCATACCCTGCGCCCATGACGTTTCTGAGCCCGCTCCAGGGCCTGCTCGCGGCGGGCCTGGCGGGGATCATCCTGCTCGTGCTGTACGTGCTGCGGCTGCGGCGCCGGCCGGTGCGTGTGAGCAGCATCGCGCTGTGGCCCCAGGCGGTGGAAGGGGCGCAGGTCAACGAGCCGTTCCAGAAACTGCGGCCGAGCTGGCTGCTGCTCCTGCACGCGCTGATCCTGGCGCTGCTGGCGGGGGCCATCGCCAGGCCGTTGTGGGCAGAGGCCGATGGTCCGGGCAAGAGGGTCGTGCTGCTGATGGACGCCTCGGCCTCGATGGGCGGGATTGATGTCGCCGACGGGCCCACGCGGCTGCAGCGGGCCAAGAAGCGTGCCCTGGCGATGGCGGATGAACTGTTTCGCGGGGCCGGGCGGCGTGAGGTGTGCGTGATCGGTTTCGCGGGCGACGCGTCGATCGTCACGCCCTTCACCACGTCGCGTTCGGCGGTGGCGCAAGGGATCGAGTCGGTAGCCCAGACCGACCAGCCGGGCAACCTCGAGGCCGCGGTACAACTGGCGCGTTCGGCGGCGCAGGATCGGTCGTCGGAGGCCGATGAACCGGCGAGCGCGGTGCTGCTGAGCGACGGTTCGTTCGCCGCGATCCAGAGCGATCGGCCGCTCGCGGCGGGAATGCGTGTTCGGTTCGAACGCATCGGTCCCGTCCAGGCGGAGGCGGTTCCGGACAACTTCGGCCTCGTGGGCATCGCGGCCAAGCGAGATGATCGCGACCCCACGACCGTGCGGGTCTTCTGTGATCTGCTGAACACCTCTGCGAACGCGACGCCGGTGGCGCTGACGCTCTCGGTGAACGGGGCGGTGAAGCAGCGGCGGGTGGTGACCGTGGCCGGGCGGACGGATCAGCAGCCGGGGCGGGCGGGCGTGACCTTTGAACTCGCGGGCGCGGGGGAAGGGCTGCTGCTGGTCTCCACCGATCGTGCCGATGCGCTCGCGAGCGACAACCAGGCCGGGCTGATGCTCCCGCCCGTGAAGCGGCCGGCGATGGTGCTGGTCCGGCCCGGGGGCGCGTCGCGCGACGAGGCGGATCCCGCGGCGTGGCTGCTGGAGGATGTTCTCACCGAGCTGGCGCCGGGATCGCTCAAGGTGCAGAGCCCGGAGGAGTTCGAGCGGGGCGGGGGGGGCAAGGGGGCGGACATCGTCGTCTTTGATCGGGCGAGACCGGCGCGTTTGCCCGAGTGCGCGTCGATCGGTTTCGGGCGGCCGGTGGCCCTGGCGGGGCTGGAGGCGGGCGAAGAGGCCGAGCCGCTCGCGCCGGGCGCGCCGCTCTTTTGGGTGCGGGAGCATCCGCTGCTGCGCAACACGACGCTCGACAGTCTGGTCATCGGCCGGGCGTGGAAGATGCGGTGGGTTGCGGGGGCCAAGGGCGTGAATGCGACCGTGAGCGAACTCATCTCCGGGCCCGATGGTCCGCTGATGATGCTGGTTCAGAGCGGTTCGTCGCGCCACGTGTTGGCATCCTTCGAGCTCGGACAGACGAACTGGCCGCTGCAACCGTCGTTCGCGATCTTCCTCGCCGATGCGCTGGAATACCTCACGTTGCGGGCGGACCGGGCTCTGGGCCGGTCGTTCACGACGATCTCGCCCGCGAGCGTCGCGGTGCGAGGGAGTGCGGGGCGCATTGGCCTGCGCGGGCCGACGAGCCTTGATGTGGACGCTTCGGGCGCGGTCGACGGCGTGCTCGGGCTGGGCGTGCTGCCGCGGGCGGGGGTGTACCTGGTCGAAGGTGACGCGGCGGAACGGGCGGTGGTGGTGAACCTGGTTGACGCGACGGAAAGCTCGCTAGCGAACCCGCGAGACGTGCGCATCGGAGCGGCGACGATGGATACCAGCCGCGGCGGATCGCCGCCGGTGGAGGTGTGGCCGTGGCTCGTGGCGTGCGCGGCGGCGCTGCTGATGGCGGAGTGGGTGGTGTACGGGCGCGGCGTGCGGACGTGAGCGCGTTCAGCGCGTGCGCCGTCGGCGACCCGCGTGCAGCGCGGGCAACAGGAGCGCGAGCGTGGCGGGCGCCGGGACGAGCGTTCCCTGCGCGCCGGTGGTGAGGTCGCCGGTCAGGGTCGCCGAGATATCGGTGAGGATCAGGTCCATCAACACGTTGGCCGTGCCGCCGGGCGGGAGCACGGTGGGCAGGGCAAGTGGGAACTGCGGGAGCGTCTGGTTGGGCATCGCCGATTGGGAGAAGTTCACCGGCTGCATGGACGTCAGCGTGGATGTGACACCGTTGAACGCGACCGAGCCTGCGAGCGGGAACGCGGTGGGCGTGCCGGGCAGGGTGAACTCGTTGCCCAGCACGCTGACCGTCAGCGTCAGTTGCACGATCGGCACGAGCGTGAAGTCATAGGTGTTCGGCCCGGTCTTGGTGACGGTGCCGAGCCCTTCACCCACCTGCTGCACGGAAAAGGCCGAGACCGTGGCCTGCCCGATGGGCAGCGTGACCGGAACACCCGGGTACGTGGAGGAGGGCGAACGCGTCCGGAACGACTCGGGGCTGAGCGAGATCGAGATGGGCACCTGCAGCGTCCCGCCGTTCACGAAGTTGGCGCGGTAGTCGCGGATGCGGGCGGTTCCGTTCGTGCCATCCACGTCGAGCGTGAAGCCGCCCGAGGTGTCGGTGTTGAGCGGGCCGCGGATCTGCGCGCCCAAGCCGACGTTGACGGCGACATTCTCGGTGGCGCCGAACGTGCCGAAGAGCCCGGGCTTGGTGCGTGTGCCGGCGGTGTTGGTATCGGAGTAGTCTCCGATCAGGGTGCCGGTGGTGGCGATGGAGGAATCAAGCGTCGCCGCGAGCCCGCTGAGGGCGGGGTCGATGGTGTACGCGTACGTGCCCGCGACGCGGGCGGAAGCGAAAGTCACGGCGAGCGAGGCCGAAACGGCCGCGGCCACCACGGGCGAACGGGTGTGCATGGAACGGATCTCCCTGATAACCAACAACATGCCACACAAAATGGGAGTTGCCAACTTAAATCCGGTATTTTCGGAATAATCGTTCAAATTTGAGTCGCGGTGAGATTTCTGTTCGGGAGAGCGTCCCGGCGTGGCGGCGCGCCCGTGAGGTGAATGGTCGTCCCGGGCGGGGCGTGAACTACCATTTGGCAACATGGCCCTTCAAGCCCCAGCACCGACCAAGCACGGCTCGCAGAAAGTGACCAACGGCTATCGCGTGACGGTGCGGCCGCGGTATCTCTCGCACGAATCGAATCCGGACAACCGCCAGTTTGTCTTCGCGTACCACATCCGGATCGCGAATGAGTCGGGGCCGACGGCCAAGCTCCAGGAGCGCCGGTGGCTCATCCTGGACGCCGCGGGGCGCAGCGAAGAAGTGCGCGGCGAGGGCGTGGTGGGCGCGCAGCCGCACCTGGCCCCCGGCGAGGTCTTCGAGTACGAGAGCTACTGCCCCTTGCGCACCCCGTGGGGCACGATGGAAGGGGCCTACTCGATGAAGGCTGATTCGGGGGAGTTGTTCGAGATCGAGGTGGGGCGGTTCTACCTCGTGAGCGAGTAGTCACCCCGCCGCGCGAACGGTTGAATTCTCAAACAGGATGAACATCGGCTTCAGGCCGCCTCGCGGTGTTCCTGCGGGTATTCCTTCGTGCCCGCCACGCCGTCGCGCGTGACGAGGAAGAAGTCCGGGGAGATCGGGTAGGGCAGGCGCCGGAAGTCCTGCATGACGCGGTCACGCAGGCGCGAGATGAACGGATTGGGGCGGGGCGAGAGGGCCACAAACATGTCGCGGGCCGGGGTGGCGACGTAGAAGTCACCGCCCAGTTGCGGCGCGAGGCGTTCATAGAGGCCGCCCAGGAGCAGGCGGGCGGCGTCGTAGCCGTCGTGCTGGCTGATGATCGCCGCCTTGCCGCCTTCCTTGCTTTCCACGAGCTGCACTTCCAACTCGGGGGCGTAGTCGTTGAGGTTGGTGCGGGCGATCTCCTCCATCTCGTCGATGGTCAGGTTCCACCGCAGCTGCTGCTCGGTGGTGATGCTCACGGTCATGTGCGGCAGGTCGGTCACGAACACCACCACGGTGTCGTTCACGAAGGGCACGTGGGCCACCTGCTCGCGGGAGAGGTGTTCGAAGATGGTCTCGGGCTGGATCCGCGGCATGATCCGCGAGCGGGCGAAGTCCAGGGACATCGACATGAGCTGCACACCGTCGCCGGTGAAGAGCTGCTCGAGGTAGTGCTCGACGATCTCCGTGCCCCGCGCGGGCTCGTGGTTCACCATCCGGTAGAGGTTCTCGAGATCGAGGCGGCGGCCGTTCACCAGCAGTTCACGCGGGCCCACCAGGTCCACGGCGTACTCAGGCTGCATCCGCTTGAGCAGGCTGGCGACGGATTCCGCAAACGCTTCTGGTTCTCGTGGCATCACGCCCATGTATGGCTCCCCTTCCTTGGGAATACGCACGCGGCGGGGCGACTCGCCGCGAACGGCTTGTCCACCCGCAGGGCCGGGCGAGCGCCCGTGGTTTCATACCCTGCGGCTGGTTCATCGGTATGCGCTTCGCGGCCCACAAGCCTTGGTTCCATTCTTTGGCGTCCTTCAATCGCTATTGCTGTCACAGACCTTCGGCTACGGGCGATAAGTGGATGGAATTCTCGGGGTGAAATCGCTTTGCAAGGCCGCGCTAGGCAGAACAACCTGATATTCGTGACGCCGCGTGCGAGTGTGTTCACGCCGCATCGCCCGGCGCGGGCGGCTCAAAAAGTACGGCATAAAGGAGTGACCGATCCGGGGCCGGGCCCGCGAGGGTGCAACGATTGCGCACATGGCCGACGAACGCCCCATCCTGACTCTGGCCCATTCACCGGACCCGGACGATGCGTTTATGTGGTGGCCGATGACCGGGAAAGTCGCGCCCGACGGGACACCCAGGGACCCGGAGGCGGCTACCGCCATCGACACGGGCCGGTTCCGGTTCAGGGCGGTGCCGGCGGACATCGAGGCGCTCAACCGCCGCGCCGCGGCGGCGGGCGACCTTGACATCACGGCACTTTCCTTCCGTGCTTACTGCGACGTGAAGGACCGGTACATCGTCACGCACTGCGGTTCTTCCTTCGGCGACGGCTTTGGTCCCAAGGTGATCGCCTCGCACGCCCTGGCTGAGCGGGTGCGGGCGCACGGCGCCGCGGCTCTCGTCGAGCGGTCGGTCGCGATTCCGGGCCGTCGCACCACGGCGTTCCTGCTACTTTCAATCTTCATGGGGGAATATCCGCCCGGCCGGGTGGTTGAAATGCCCTTCGACCAGGTCATCGGCGCGGTGGCACGGGGAGACACCGAAGCGGGGGTGGTCATCCACGAGGGCCAACTCCTGTTCGCGGAGGCTGGATTGGAACTCGGCGTGGATCTGGGAGCGTGGTGGAAGGTCGCCTTCGGGTTCGCCGTGCCGTTGGGGTGCAATGCCATCAAGCGGGATCTGGATGCCCGATTCGGGCCGGGTTCCAGCGCGGAGGTCGTCCGCCTGCTTCGGTCGAGCATCGAGTACGCGCTGGCGCATCGCGCCGAGTCGCTGGAGTACACCATGCCCTTCGCGCTGGCGAACGCCGCCAAGCCGGGAGCGGAGCGGTCCGGGTTGCCGACGCTTGAACGGGTGGACCGGTACGTTGACATGTACGTGAATCCGCTCACTGTCGATATGGGCGGGCGGGGGCGTGCGGCCGTGGTCCATCTGCTTCGACGCGGTCATGAACTGGGGCTGTGCCCGGACCCCGGGCCATTGGATATCGCGTGATTCTCAGGTCGGGAGCCGCCGCACCATGAAGCAACATCCGCACGAGTCCGAAGATGGTTCCGAGTATGTGTTGACGCGCGACGCCGCGCGGGAGGTGGACCGGCTCGCGCTCGAGGAGTTCGCGATTCCGTCGCTGATCCTGATGGAGAACGCGGCGATCCGCTGCGCGGAAGCGGCCCTCATCGAGCTGGATAAACGCGACGGCGGCGTGCTGGTGGCGTGTGGGCCGGGGAACAACGGCGGGGACGGGTTGGCGATCGCACGTCACTTGCACAACGAGGGCGTGCGGTTGGAAGTGCTGCTGACGTCACCGCCGAAAGCCGGCACCGACGCGGCGGTTCAGCACGAGATCGTGCGTCGCATGGGCATCACGCTGCACGATTCCTGGGCCGCGGCGGTGACCGCGCTCAAGTCCCCGCCGCGGATCATCATTGATGCGCTGTTGGGAACGGGACTGACGCGCGAGCCAGAGCCGGCGATCGCGGCGGTCATTGAGCAGATCAATCGGTTGCACAAATCCGGGGCTCACGTGCTCAGCGTCGACCTTCCCAGCGGGCTGGACTGCGACTCGGGCAAGCCGCTGGGAGTTGCTGCCAGGGCGGACACCACGGTGACGTTCGTCGGGCTCAAGCAGGGGTTCCTGTCGCTGGAGGCGCAGGAGTACATCGGCAACGTCGTGATCGAAGAGATCAGCGTGCCGGGGGAACTGATCGCCCGGCTTGGCCGGTTGCAGCGGCTGGGAGGCTCGGAGGGCGCCGAGAGTTCCGGTTCCACGGATCGCGGCGGCAAGCCCGGCGGTGGACGCGGTCCGGGCCGGTGACCGCTACCGGCGGCGGCCCTCACCCATTCGTTCCAAATGCGTCACGATCGTCTTGGCCATGACATCGGCCTCGATGTTGATGCGGGTGCCGACGCGCCAGGAGGCGAGCGTGGTTTTTTCGAGCGTGGTGGGGATCAGGGCCACTTCGATCCACGAGGAGCCCACCGCGGCAAGGGTCAAAGAGACGCCATCGAGGCTCACGCTGCCCTTGGGAGTCATGTAACGGAGGAGTTCCCGCGGGGGCTTTACGCGCACACGCCACTGGCCATCAGCTTTGATGGCCGCGACGGAGCCCACGCCGTCGACGTGGCCCTGCACGATGTGACCGCCCAGCAGCGTGGAGGCTGTCGCGGCGTGCTCCAGGTTCACGCGGTCGCCGACGCGAAGACTTCCCAGTGTGGTCTTTGAGAGCGTCTCCGGGACGGCGTCGAAGGCCATGCGGCCCAGCTTTCCGACGTCGGCAACGGCGGTCAGGCAGCAGCCGTTGACGGCGATCGAATCGCCGCGGCCGGCTCGATGATCCCATTCGCGGCACTGCACGACGAGACGAACGCCCGCGGGGGTCGGTCGCAGTTCATGCACGGATCCGGTTGCTTCGATGATTCCTGTAAACACCGCGGGAGGGTACGGGGCGAGTTTACTGCTGGGGTACGGGTGTGGGGGACACGGTGGGCTGCGGATTGGCCCGAGTCTTGGGATGCGCCTGATCGCCGCGTCGGCCGTTGAGCATCCAGCCGATCGGCGTATAGCGGACGCCGAAGTGATAGGTGACGAAGAGCACCGCGGCGGTCACAGCGACCACGATGGCGAACTTCTCGAAGCAGTTGAGGCCCCAGTTGTACGTGAGCCCGCCAAGCGCGATGACGATCGGCATGTGGGCGAGGTAGGCCCAGTACGACGCGTCGGCGGCGTAGCGCCACGCGGCGGACGGGCGGCGGAACCAGCGCAGGAACATGCCGATGAAGCCCAGGGCGCCGAACCAGGCGGCGAAGTTCCAGAGGCACTTCATGGTCATTCCGAGGGAGAAGTTCTGCGGGTCGTCGGGCTGGAGCGCCCGGGCCGCGGGCAGGAGCCACAACACGATGGCCAGCGGGGCGATGCACGAACCGATGAACCAGACCGGGCCCATGCGAGAGTAAATCTCGATGCCCTCGCGGCGGCGTTTCCACCACGCCCAGCCGAAGGTGAAGAACGTCAGGTGATAACACATCCCCAGCAGCAGCGAGGGAACGAGGCCGATCCAGGGACGCACGCCGCGGCCGCCGTCGATCATCCAATCGTGGACGCCGATGACCAGGGGCAGGGTGAGGCATCCCATGATCACGGGCGACCAGGCGGTGCGGAAGAGACGATCGCCGATTCGATCAAAGGCGTTCAGGAGCGCCCCGGGCAGCACCTTCGATGCGGCGCGGCCCGCGAACGCGGCGGTGTACATGATGAGCAGGAACTCGAGGAACCAGAGATGGATGGGGCTGCGCATCGCGCGGAAGCCGTGCTCCGCGTAGTACGCGGTGAATGCGCCCCAGATGGAGGGCGTCGCGGCACCGAATCCGCACCGGTCTCCCGCGTAGATCTTGGCCAGCTGTGTGACCGGGCCGATGGTGGCGAGGCCCAAAACCAGCGGAAGGGCGATGCGGACGGCGCGGTTCTTCAAGAAGTACGCGGAGCCCTTGGTGGAGATCACCATGGCGGCGAAGAAGCCGGCGATCATGAAGAACGCCTGCATCCGGAAGTTATGGGTCACATAAATGAGCGCGTCAAAGACGACGCTTTTGGAAGGGTCGGAGACCCGCCAAGCTTCTTCGGGCGTTGTGGTGTACGCCATCGAGGCGTGCAGCGCGATTCCAAGGAACATCGCCACCGCCCGAGCGGCGTCGATTCCGTGGATCCGCTCTTGGGACGCGGGCATGGTCCACTACTCCAGAAAAAGCCGGCCAAACCGCTTCATGGCGGTGGCACGCCGGGACACGCTCCCGGCGTCCGGCGCAGGGCGCCGACCAATAAACTACCTGCCCCCGACAACTGCTGAAAACGCTCGCGCGCTGTTCAACGGCGAAGTTTACCGCGGACTGCACTCCGCGTTACGTTTTCGTGCGCGAAGTTTGTGTTCACGCGTTATCGAGCAGTTCGACACTCTCGAACTTCTTGCCTTCGAGCATTTCCAGCGAGGCTCCGCCACCGGTGGAAACATGGGACATGCGATCTGCCAAACCGAACTTCTCCACCGCCGCGGCGGAATCACCGCCGCCGACGATGCTGACCGCGCCCGCCGAGGTGGCCTCGGCGATTGCCTTGGCGACCGCCTTGGTCCCCGCGGCGAACGGTCCGAACTCAAAAACCCCCATCGGTCCGTTCCAGACGATGGTTTTGGCTTTGCGCAGAACATCGGCGTATTCGGCCTGTGTTTTCGGACCGATATCCAAGCCCATGTACCCGTCTTTGATGTCGTTGTCGAAGTTCAGGATGGAGGCCGGGGCTTCGGCGAACGAATCGCCGCACACATGATCCTTGGGCAGGTGAGCGTCGGCCTTGCGGCCGGCGGCCAGGTCCAGGATCTTCCTGGCTTCGGGGAGCTTGTCTTCTTCGACTTTGCTCTTGCCGACGTTGCGGCCGAGCACCTTGAGGAAGGTGTACGCCATGGCTCCGCCCACGAGGATGGAGTCTGCCTTGGGGAGCAGGTTCTCGATGCAGGCGATTTTGTCCGAGACCTTGGCGCCGCCGAGGACGACGACGAACGGACGAGCAGGGTGAGCGAGGGCCTCGGAGAGGAACTTGATTTCCTTCTCGAGCAGCAGACCCGAGACGCGGGGCTTGCCGGCCATCGCCTTGGGGACGGCGACCATGGAGGCGTCGGGGCGGTGGCTGGTGCCGAACGCGTCGTTGACGTAGGCGTCGCCGTATGCGGCGAGCTTGGCGGCGAAGGCGGGGTCGCCCTTCTTCTCCGCCTTGTGGAAGCGGAGGTTTTCAAGCAGCAGCACGTCGCCGTTCTTCATGGCGGCGACGGCCGCGGCGGAGGCGGCGTCGACGCAGTCGGTGCTGGGGAAAGCGACGGGCTTGCCCAGGAGCTTGGCGAGGCGTTCGGCGCAGAGCTTGAGGGAATCCTCGGCGGAGTAGCCGGTGCCTTCGGGGCGGCCCAGGTGGGACATCAGGATGGCCTTGCCGCCCCGGTCGATGATGCTCTTGATGGTGGGCACGGCGGAGGCGATGCGGCGGTCGTCGGTGATCGCGCCGTCTTCGATGGGGACGTTGAAGTCAACGCGCACGAGAATGCGCTTGCCGGAGACGTCGAGGGAAGCGACAGTTTTCTTTGGCATGAGTGAGCCCTCTCTATTCTGTTGTTGTGGGGGGAAGAGATCAGCCGTTGTTGTCGACGATGTTCTCGATCCGGGCGCGGAGCGCCGAGGTGCCGTCGCGTTCCATCTGGTCGCGGAGCTGGCGCAGGCGGGTGGCGAGCGAGGCATCGACGAGCTGGTCGCCGATGCGGAACTTGACCCCGCCGATCATCGCGGCGTCGGTGTACGGGTAAAGGATGACTTCCTTCTTGATGGCGGCGCCCAGCTTTTCGCGCATCATCTTGAGCTCTTCGGCGGCGAGGGGTTCGGCGGTGAAGACGTCGACCTCGACGCGGCCGAACTTCTCCTGCACCAGCGCGTCGAACGCGGCGGAGATGGAGGGCAGGTGGGCGAGGCGGCCCTTGCCGTTGAGCACCATCAGGAAGCGGAAGGTCAGGTCACTCACGCGGCCCTTGAGGATCGTCTCAAGGCTCTTGGCGCGCTGCTCGGCGGGGACGACGCGCGAGGAGAGAAACTCCCCGAACTTCGCGTCCGCGCGGGCGATCTCCAGCAGGTCCTCGAGCTCGGCCTGGGCGGTCTCGACGCCGGCGCGTCCGCCGGTTTCGTCGGCGAGTTCCAGGAGGCTGTGGGCGTAGACGCGGGCGATGGCGTCGGTGGGGTTTTCCAGGAGCGGCATGGGAGGGTCCTCACTGCGTGGGCGGGGAGCGAAGGTCTGGTGGAGGGTTTTTAGTTGCGGGCGCCGCCGAGCTGGGCGAGGGATTCCTGCACCAGTTGCTGGGTGTCGCCGGCGTTGACGTTGCGACGCAGGATCTTGCCGGCCATGGTGGAGGCCAGGTCGGAGGCATGGCCGTAGATCTCGGAGACGGCCAGCCGCTTGGCGGCTTCGATGTCTTTGAGGGCACGGTCACGCATCTGGGCCAGTTCGGCGTCGCTCTTGGCCTTGAGGTCGGCGGCGAGGGCGGCCTGCTGGGCTCGGGTCTGCTCGAGCATCTTGCTGGCCTCGGCGCGGGCGGAGGCGAGGCTCTTCTGGTACTCCTCGAGGGAGGCCTTGGCCTGCTCGCGGGCCTGCTCGGCCTCCTCGATGGCTGTACGGATCTTGTCTTCGCGGTCCTTGAGGCCCGTCAGGATCTTGGGCCACACCTGCGTGGCGAGGAAGGCAAAGACGATGCCGAAGACGACCAGGGTCGCGACGCCGGAGATGACGCCCTGCCGGACGCTGGGGATCACGCCCGCGGCGTCGTGGCCTTCGGCGGCGTGCTCGGCGGAAGCGTGCTCATCGCCGGTGGCGGCTGCGCCGTGGGCGGGAGCGGCCTTCTCGGCGGCCTTGGGCTCGGCGGTCTTGGGAGCGCCGTGATCCTGGGCCATGGCGGTGGATGAGATGCAGACAGCCGCGGCGATGACGGCGGCGATGACGAGCAGGAGTCGGGCGAAGCGGGACATGCAGGAGTCCTTTTCAAAGACGCAGACGATTGTGGGAGCGGGCCCGGTGGCACGCCCCGTTCGAAACCGGAACCGGCCCGTTGGGTCGGTTCCACCGCGGACCGAAAGCCGCTCGCCGGCCGGTGGGCCGGCGAGCGGTGAGCGGTGAGCGTTACTTGAGGACGACCAGGAGGCCGACGACGACGGCGAACAGAGTCGCACCTTCGACGAGGGCGGCGCCCAGGATCATGTTGGTGCCGATGGGGCCGGCGGCCTCGGGCTGGCGGGCGATGCCTTCGACGGCGCCCTTGCCGATGATGCCGATGCCCAGGCCACCGCCGATGACGGCGAGGCCGGCGCCGATCGCGGCGAGGCCGCGGCCGATGAGGCCGGAAGCGTCGGCGGCCGCGGCGGCGCCGCCGCCGGTCTGGGCCATGGCCATGGAAGCCAGGACGGCGACGGCGCCGGTGGCGATGACAGCGTTACGGAAGAACTTGTTCATGCGGATCTGACCTTTCGTGCGGCCCTTGCCTCGATGGCGAAGGGGGGGAGTGAAACTCCACGAGGGACATGTGACGCCGCGGGGCGAGCCCGGGGCGAGGATCGGCCCGTCATTCACGCGTGAGCGTGCTCGTGGCCGTGAGCATCATCATGCTCGTGGTCATGATGATGGCTGAGTTGTGAGATGAACACGGTGGTGAGGAACATGAAGACGAAGGCCTGGAGGAAGGCGACGAAGAGTTCCAGGAAGTAGATCAGGACGTTGGCGATGCAGGAAATGAGGGTGACCGGGGCGCCCACGGCGTAGCTCATCGCCCCTGAGAGGCCCATGCCGGCGAAGCCGAAGAGCACCGCCATCAGGATGTGGCCGGCGGTCATGTTGGCGAACAAACGCAGGGCGAGCGCGACGGGCTTGATGAACGTGCTGAGCAGTTCGATCGGGACCATCAGCGGCCAGAGGTAGGCCGGGGTGCCGGCGGTCAGGTGCTTGACGTACCCGCCGATTCCCAGTTCACGCATGCCGGAGATGTTGATGACCAGGGCCGAGGTGAGGGCCAGCGCGCCGGTCACGAACAGGTTCTGCGTGGCCGTGCCGCCGACGGGGGCCATGTGGTTGTGGTGCCAGCTCTCGGGGCCGACGAGGGCGATCAGGTCGAGGATCGGCACGAGGCCCAGGATGTTGTTGAACAGGATGAAGAAGAAGACCGACCAGAGGAACGGGATGAAGCGGTCGGTGCGCTCGCCGAGCAGGGGGCGGGCGATGGTGTCACGCAGGTAGTTGCAGATGACCTCGATGGCGTGAGCGAATGGGTTGCGTGTCACATACCGGTTGGTGCCCTCGCTGGCCGGGCCGGTGGCGATCTTGCCGGCGGCCCAGTACAGAACGATCACGGTCAGGATGGCCGAGAGCACCAGGGAGCCGGTCTGGGCAGACCAGAGCCACAGCCCCGAGTCGGACTTGAGGAACGGGTGGTTCACAACGTGGGCCACCGGGTCCATCTTCTGTTCTTCGGCGAGGATCAAGAGTGGGGCAAAGGACATTCAGGAAACTCCGACCACGGTGTGAGCGGCGGTGGTACGCCGAAGAGTGAGCATCGACCAGGCGGTTTCGTACGCGAGGCACAGGAGCCCGGCGAAGAGGAACGCGCACCAGAACGTCTTGGATTCGGGCTTGAAGGCGGTAAAGACGATCACCCCGTCGAACACGGCCATGCCGGCGCGGACAGCGGAGGCGACGAGGATCGCCATCGGCATGCGACGCGGGGAATGGGCGCTGATCAGACTGGTGAGGAGCAGACCGACCAGAGCGGCGATGAGCCAGCACGCGGCGGCGGCGAGCACAGTCTGCAATGAGGTCCACTTCGCGTCCGCCACGTTCCATTCCGCGGCGGTCGCGAGCGCCAGTCCCATCGCGGCGCCGACGGCGGGCGCGGTCAGCATCCCCGCGACGAGCGGCGAGAGTGCAACCGTTTTTTGTGCGTGCTCTTCGGGCATAACAAAATCCGATCGCTGACAGACGGACAGGGGGACAAGCGTAGGTCAGATGGAGGCGAAAAGCGCAACGCGAGCGGTGTCCGACAGGGTGAGTTTTGGGGGATTCGGCACGACCATAGCGGGCGACGGCGGGACGGCAACAGCACAAGGAGCGGGGGAGGGCTTGGCAGTGAAGCGGCCTGGCTCGTGTCGAGCGGCGCGATGAACTTTTGGTCGCCAGCACGCGGCGCTGAAAGTCGGTTATGGGACATATGCGGTTGACGGTCGCCACAAGGGGCACTCCAAAGCCCATTGGCGGGGTGTGTTGAAGGCTCATGCGACCGGAGATTTGGTGGGATGTACTTTTGGGGCTGTGAACTTTTGGGGCTGTGAACTTTTGGTGTGGTGCGCGCCGGTGAAGGGGATTTTAGTTATTAGGACGTTTGCGCCGGCACAGAAGTTCACCTCGTGACTGTGTGTGCCGATCGGGTCACCGAGATGGGTTGTCAAAGATCGGCGAGAGTCAGTCGCATGGACGCCCGAGATCGACGGCCGTCGCGGGGATTCTGCGGTTGCGCCCATGATGGGCGCGCGCTGTGCGTCCTTCGGGGGGCGAACCCGACCTAGACTTTTTGAGTATCGATTCTCATGTATTGCCTGTCCGAACGGTCCGGTCGGATTTTCCACATGCGTTACTCCTGGTTGGTCGTCGCCGTGGCGGTGATCGCGGTGTTGGTCTCACACGCCCGCGCTCAGACGATGAAGGTCGTCGTCACGGTGCCGCCGTTGGCGGGGATCGTGAAGCCGTTGCTGCCGCCCGACGCCTCGGTTGAAGTTCTGATCCCGGCGGGCGTGAGCGAGCACGGGTACGACATCGCGCCGTCGAAACTCTCCAGCATCGCGAATGCCGACATGCTCGTGTATGTCGGGATGGGCTTGGAGCCGCAGGTTGAGAAACTTGTCAAGGGTCATCCCAAGGCTGGAAGGGCGGACATCCGCTTCAGCGCGGTCGTCGGCATCGCGGAGGAGCGGGACGCCGTGGCGGAGCATCACGATCACGAGGCCGCGGATCATGACCACGACCACGACCACGGCCATGGCGATCCGCACCTGTGGCTTGACGCGCAGATGGTCAAGACTCTGGCGAGGGCGTGCGCGGGCGTGATCAAGCAGGCTGCCAAGACTCCCGAGGCGCAGCGTGCGGGGGACGAGCGTCTCGCGGCGTTCCTCGCGAAGGTGGATGGCGTCGACGCGCGGTACCGCGACACCGTTGATGCCGCGCCGCGCAAGACGATTATCGTGGGTCATGATGCGTACCAGCATCTGGCCAAGCGCTACGGCCTCAAGACGGTCGCGGTCGCCGGGTTGAACGCGAACGAGCCCACGCCCAGCGCGCTCGCGGCGGTTTCGGAGGCGGCCAAGGAGCACGGGGCCACGGTTGTCTTCTCGGAGCCGCAGATTTCACCCAAGGTCGTGTCCCGCGTCGCGGCGGCGTGCAAGCTCAAGGTGCGTACGCTGGATCCCCTGGGCGATGGCGACTGGTTCGCGATGATGGACAAGAATCTCGCGGAGATTGCCGGGGCACTGGGCGCGAAGGCACCCGAGTTACAGAGCAAGTGATCAACGTCAGAAGTCAGAGCCCGTGATCAAGATGGCTGAGGCCGCAGTGAATCTCGAGCAGGTGTCCTTCACGTACCCCGGCGCCGCGGCCCCGGCGCTGGAGCAGGTAACGCTGCGAGTTGAAGCGGGCGAGCGCCTGGGCATCCTGGGCCCCAACGGGGGGGGCAAGAGCACGCTGCTCAAACTCATCCTGGGATTACTCGAAGGGGCCAGCGGCGTCATCACGGTGTGCGGCATGACGCCCCGGGCGGCGCGGCTCGCGGGGCTCATCGGGTACGTGCCTCAGCGGTCGGAGGCGGAACTGGGAGCGCCGGTGAGTGCGCGCGAGGCGGTGCTGCTTGCCGCGACCTGGCGGCTGGCGCCCTGGAAGCGGGTTCCACGCGGGGTGGCGGAGCATGCGGACCGACTATTGGGGCTTGTAGGAGCCAGAGCGTTCGCCGACAAGCCGATCGGATCGTTAAGCGGCGGGCAGATGCAGCGGGTGCTGATCGCCCGGGCGCTGGTGTGCGGCGCGAAGATTCTCGCGCTGGACGAGCCGACGGTGGGGATCGACGCCGCGGGGCAGCGGACCTTCGCTGTCCTGCTCGCGAACGTGCACCGGGAGCTGAAGGTGACGATCCTGACCGTGACGCATGATCTGCGTGCGGTGGCGGCGAGCAGTGACCGGGTGGCGTGCCTGGCGAAGCGGCTGCACAGCCACATGAGCCCACAGGGATTGACGCCGCAGGTGCTGGCGGAACTGTTCAGCCACGATGTTGCGGGGTTGCGCGGCGCGTTGGGCGGCGTGCACATTCACGCTCACGGTGCGCAGGAGCCGTGCCCGGAGGCGCCTCACGGCGTTCACGGGTGCGGGCACGACCACGGGCCCGATCACGGGCACCCCGAACACAAGCACGGGGATACCAAGACCGGGGGTGGTCGTGCGGACTCTTGAGTATTTCGCCGATCCGGCGATGCGGGAGATGTACCTCTCGGCGCTGCTCGCGGCGTTGCCGGTGGTGGTGACGTGCGGCGTGCTGAGCGTTCCGGTGGTGGTGAAGCGGCTGGGCTTCGTGGGCCAGGGGGTGAGCCACGCGGCGTTCGGCGGCGTGGGTGTTGCGGCGCTGGTGGGCGCGTTCGGGCTCATGCCCGCGACGGAATGGAACGCGGCGCTGGCGCAGATGTGCATCATCGTGGCGTTCTGCGGGGCGGCGGCGCTGGGGATCGCGGCGGTGAGCGATCGGCGTGCGATGCCCGTGGACACGGCCATCGGCGTGTTCCTGGTCGCGTCGATGGCGGTGGGGGCGGTGCTGGTGCAGGTGAGCCGCGGGGTGGCGGAACAACGCGGCCACCCGGGCATGGTGCAGAGCTGGGAATCGATCCTGTTCGGCTCGGTGATCGGCGCCGGATGGGGCGAGGTGGTGATCAGCGCGGCGGTGTGCTGCATCGTGCTGGGGACGTTGTGGTGGTGGCGGCGGCCGCTGACGTTCTGGGCGCTGGATGAAGAATCCGCCCGCGCGTTCGGCGTGCCGGGCGGCAGAATGAAGACGATCCTGATGCTGCTGCTGGCGGTGGCGGTGGTGGCGGCGATGAAGCTCGCGGGCGTCATTCTCGCGACGGCGCTGCTGGTGCTGCCGGGTGCAACCGCCCTCAAACTGACGGTGCGGCTGCGGCGTGCGGTGGTGCTCGCCTGCGTGCTGGGGATCGGGGGGCTGCTCGCGGGGTTGGTGCTGAGCATCGAGACCGATTGGCAGACGGGCCCGAGCGTGGTGCTTGTGTTGACGGTGCTGTTCTTTGCGGTGACGCTGGCAAAGAGCCGCGGCGTTCTGGGAGCGGCTTGACGCCTCGGTGACGGAATCGGGCACCCGGGGCATCATGGGGAGTATCGAGTTGCGGCCCAAAGAGGTTGGGCTTTGTCAGGATTTCATGCTTGCGGAGAGTTTCAATGCGCACAACCGGACTTCGAATTGGCAGCGTTCTTGTACTCTGTTGCGGGGCGGCTCTGGGGCTATCCGTCCAGACGGCCGGGGCGCAGAACGTGAATATCTCGATGACTCGGAGCCTGGGAGGCCCGGGCGGCGGGTCCGGCATGGTGAGCAAGCGGGCGGTGGAGAAGTACGCGGAAATTCTGGGTCTGTCCGCCGAGCAGAAGGAGGCGGCGCTGACGATGCAGAGCGGGTACGCCGCGGCGTACGCCGAGAAGCAGAAGGCGATGCGTGATTCGATGGACGAGGTGCGTCGCGCCGCGGACGACTCGGGCGATCAGACCGTCTTCATGGAGCGGATGCCCAAGATCGAGAAGGACTTTCGCGAGGGCGTGACGAAGCTGGAGAAGGACTTTTTCAATGACCTCAAGTCGCTGGTGAGCGGCGCGGCGCAGGAAGAAAAGTGGGTGAAGGTCGAGCGCGCGAGGCGGCGCGAGGTGGGGCTGCGGCAGGGGACGGTGTCGGGCGAAAGCGTTGACCTGATCAGCGTAGTGGAGGGGCTCAAGCTGTCGCCGGAAGCCGCGAAGAACATCACGCCGATTCTGGACGCGTACGAGGCGGAACTGGACCGGCAGTTGCAGGCGCGTGACGCGGGCAAGGCGGATGGGCCGGCGTGGGAACCGGGCAAGCCGATCGACATCGAGCAGATCCAGAAGCAGATGAAGGAATCGCGCGAGGCGGGGCTGAAGGTGCGTGAGGTGAACCAGAACAACGCGCACAAGATCGAGGCGTTGCTGCCCGAAGAGACCCGCGCCGCGTTCAACTCCGCCGTGCGCAAGGCGAGCTTCCCGCGCGTCTTCCGCGAGCCCCGGGTGCTCAAGGAACTGGACGCGGCGCTGAAGCTGAGCGACCTGGACGCTCAGCAGCGCGAGTCGCTCAACGAGATCAAGGCGTCGTATCAGCGCGACGTCGAGCCCGTGAACAACAACTGGGCCAACGCGATCGAGGCCTCGGACAATCGGGGCGATACCGGCGCCATCGGCGGCGCGGGCGGGGGCATGGTGCTCTCGATGAATGAAGAGTCGCAAGACCTCAAGGACGCACGCAAGGCCAGGCGTGAACTGGACGAGAAGGCCTCGGACAAGCTGCGCAAGGTGCTTCGCCAGGACCAGAAGGACAAACTGCCCAAGCAGTTCGAGGGCGATGAAGAGGGCGGCCCGGGCGGGCGGGTCATGATGATCCGGCGCGGCGAGTAATCGCGGCGTTCACACGAAAACTACTGCATCGGATGGATGTCCGAGGGTGGCACGACCTGCTGGAATGTCGGCAGCAGGTAGTTCTTTCCCTCGTAGACGCCCACGCGCCCGGAGACTCGGAACACAAGGCTGTCGCCGCGCGTGGACGCGACGGATTCCATGCGCTCGAGCAACTGGCAGGGCTGCAGGAGGTACGGGTGCGTCGCGGGGCTGTCGGGGTCGTTGTCAACGGCGAACGCGAGACGGCCCTGTTCGTGCGTCAGGCGGACGAGCCTGCCGCGGCGCGAGATGAGCAGCGTGCCTTCGGGCTTGATGGCGTGATCGCCGCCGGTGGGGGTCTTGGTGTCGGCGGGCTGCTGCGCGGCGGGCGTGGGTTGGGGCGCGGCGGCGCCCGGCGTGGGCGCGGCGGCGACGCGGCGGGGTGCTTCGCGCTGCGACTCGAGTTCGCGGATCAGGTCGTTGACGCGCGGATCGTCGGAGGTCGCGGCGGGTTTGTTGGCGGGGGCGGGCGGTGAAGGAGCGGGTTGTGAGGGAGCGGCCGCGGGCGCGGGCGGCGTTGGGGCCGTCACGGCGCGATCGATCGCGAAGACGGAGGGAAGCAGGAACTGTCGATCGCGGTATACGAAGACCTGGCCGGCGATGATGAAGGGCGTGTTGGGGCCGCCGGCCGCGCGGGCCGCGATCATCTGGCTAAGACGCTGGCATGGGAGCACAACGAACAGCGGGTCCATCGGCGCCGTTTGGGTGTTGGCGGGCACGAGAATGACGTCGCCGTGGTCGCTGACGAAGAGTGTGCCGCGGCGGTCGGTGACGAGGGTGCCCTCCGGGTAGAACCTCGCGGCCGGGAGGGTTGAGGGGTCGATCCCCGCGTCGCGCGGGTTGGGCGGCGTGAGCGCTGGGAGGGCCCGCTGCGGTGCCCGAGGCTTGTTCGGCTCAACGGGAGGGATGTCGGGACGTCGACGCTGCTGCTCCTTGAGCAGGTCATCGGTCGACGGATTGGTGAGCGTCGGATCTTCCTTGGGCGAGGGTGTCTGGGCGAGCGCCGCGGCACAGAGAACGCAAGCAAGGATGGGTGTGAGTCGTGTCATGGATGGGTGTGGGTTGCGGTGGCTCACTTCGGCAGCGTCTGGGCTTCACCCATGAGTGCGATCATGGCGCGGGATATGAGGTCGGCGGTGGCCTGGTTCTTCTCGGCGGTGACGGAGCCGCTGAGGACGCAGGGGCCCAGGCGATCATCAAAGCCGGCGGTGCGCATGAGCGGCCGCAGCGTAGCATCGGTGAATTTGGCGCCCAGGCTTTCATCTCCGACATCACCTGACTTGGTGACAAAGCCGCCGCCGCCGTACACGCCGATTTGGCCGCGGGAGAGCACGAGCCAGCGGATGGTGCCCGAGGAGGCGGTGTTGGCGATGGGCGTGGAGCCGGCGCGGGGCGAGATGAACATGTGCACCTGGACCATGTTGCCGGAATAGGCGGAAACGTCGCCGCCGCGTTCCCACACGTCGGGCGGGAGATCGGACATGTAGAAGTCAGCGGTGTTGACGTCGGGACCGGGGGCGTAGACGAACGTGGTGAAGGAGGTATCGAGGCGGTTGCCCTCGGCGACGCCGGTGAGGGAAGCGGTGCCGCCCGAGCCGCCGAGGCTCGAACACGCGGGGAGGGGCAGGAGGCACAAGCAGAGTGCGATGGGGCGAGCGGCGCGTGTCTTCATCGGCGAAAGAGTACGCGGGCCGTGTGTTGGGACGGCTCCCTGCACAAGGCCGATCGGAGGCCGCGGGCCGCATCCTGGTCGCGGCCCGGTCGTCGGGCGCGATACCCTCTTCGCCCATGCCAGGTCACACCTTTCAGTCGCCTACGGGCACACGCGATTTCTATCCGGCCGACGCGGCCCTGCGCCGGTTCATCTCCGAGTCGTGGAGGAGCGCGGCGATCCGCCACGGGTTTGAGGAGGTCGACGGGCCTACGTTCGAGCACCTGGAGCTGTACACCGTCAAGAGCGGCGAGGGGATCGTCTCGGAGTTGTTCTCGTTCACGCGCGCGGGCGGCGAGAAGACGTACGCCCTGCGTCCGGAGTTCACCCCCACGCTGGCGAGGCTGTACGCCGCGAAGGCCAACTCGCTGCCCAAGCCGACCAAGTGGTTCTGCACGCCGACGTTCTTCCGTGCGGAGCGGCCGCAGCGTGGGCGGCTGCGCGAGTTCATGCAGTGGAACGTGGACGTGATCGGCGACCCCAGCCCCGCGGCGGACGCCGAGGTGATCGCGACGTGCGTGACGCTGTTCACGTCGCTGGGGTTCACACCCAAGGACCTGCGCGTCAAGATCAATCATCGTGCGGCGCTGGCGAAGTGGTTCGATTCGCGGGGCATTCCCGAGGAGCGGCATGCCAAGCTGCTGGCGCTGTTGGACCAGAAGGGCAAACTCAGCCCGCGGGACTTTACCGTGAAGCTCGCGGAGTTCGGGTTCACTCCCGAGCAGGCGGAGGTGTTCCAGAAAGGTGTGATCCGCGTTGAGCTCGGGAGCGGCGAGGGAGAACTCACCGTGCTGGGAACGACGGTGGCGCGCGAGGACATCGGGGTGCCGACGGCGGCGGGAGAATCGCTGGACCTGACGTTCTTCAGCGAGGCGGTGCGGCCGCTGGCGCTGGAGTTGTCGCAGGCGGGCGTGCTGGACTGGGTGGACTTTGACCTGTCGATCGTGCGCGGGCTGGCGTACTACACCGGCATGGTGTTCGAGGTGCACGAGGCGTCGGGCGCGGAGCGTGCGGTGGCGGGCGGCGGGCGGTACGACAACCTGATCGAACTCTTCGGCGGGCCGCCGACCAGCGCGGTGGGCATGGGGATGGGCGACGTGGTGCTGGCGCTGGTCATGAAGGACAAGGGCCTGCTGCCGGATGAAGCCAGGCTCATGGAACTCGCGGGCCAGCGGCCCGATGTGTTCGTCATCTCCAACGGTTCGCCGGAGGCTGATGCGCAGGTGCGTTCGACGGTGGCGATGCTGCGCAAGGCCGGGCTGCACGCCAGGCACACGTACAAGGCGACAAAGAACGTGGGGAAGCTGCTGCAGGACGCCGCGGGACAGAAGGCGCGGTTCGCGGTGATCATCGAGGGGCCGGGGCAGTGCCAGATCAAGGACATGGCCGGCGGGGGCCAGCGTCCGGCAGCGATCAGCGAGATTGTCGCGGCGGTGCGCCGGTGAGCGGGCTCATCCGCGGCGGGGCGGCTCGGCGAAGTTGAGCTCGAGGAACTTGGCGATGTAGTCCACGATCGAGTCGGCCTCGGGGATCTCGGGGTTGCTCGTTTCGCCCATGGGCTCGAAGCGCATGCCCTTGAAGCGACCAACCGCATCCCGAACGGACAGGCCGTGCTGAATGGAGAGGCTGAAGGCGCGGCAGAAGGCCTGGCACATGCCCGAGAGGGTGGAACCTTCCTTGCTCATCTTGAGGAAGATCTCACCGGGCTTGCCGTCCGGGTAGAGGCCGATGGTGAGGTAGCCCTCGTGACGGCCGATGCTGAACTTGTGGGTGATCGAATCCCGCGTGACGGGCAACGACTGGCGTGCGGCGACCATGCTCTGTGCTTCCTGCGGTTGCTGCGGCGCGCCTTCCTGGGCGCCGGGGTGTGACGGGATTTCTGGCGAACGACGGTCCATGTCGGCGGACTGTACTCCGCCGGTGCGGTGCTAGGGGGTATCGGATGATTCGGTTTTTCTCGCGCACATAATTTGACCTCGTGCATGTCTTGCGGGTGTGGGGAACGTCGGCGTATGCCGCGGCGCCGGGCGAGTCCCCGGGGCGTTTGCCGTTCGCCGCCTGGAGTCCGCCTGACCATGCTTGGAGTGACGCGGGACATGCCGGGGGCCGCCGCCGGGCGCGGGCCCGGCGCCAGCGGCACCCATTTTGACGCCGATCCGCACGGCTGCACCACGGCGACCGGCCAATCATTGAACCCGCGCTTCGTGTGCCCGGGTTCTGCGATGCCCACTCAGACGCCAGGCAGCCACAGGTCCATCGGACCGTACCAGATCCTCCGCGAGCTCGGCCGCGGCGGCATGGGCGTGGTGTACCTGGCGATGGACCCGCGGCTGTCGCGCGAGGTGGCGGTGAAGGCCCTGCCCGAGCACCTGGCGCTGGATCCGTACAGGCTCGAGCGGTTCCAGCGCGAGGCGTCGGTGCTGGCGTCGCTGAGTCATCCGCACATCTGCCAGATTTTCGATATTCAAGAGGACCAGGGCTCCCGGTACCTGATTCTCGAGTACGTGCCGGGCGAAAGCCTTGACGCGAAGCTGTCGCACGGGCCGCTGGAGCTTTCAGAGGCGCTGCACATCAGCGAGCAGATCGCCCGCGGCGTGGAAGCGGCGCACAATCGGGGCATCATCCACCGGGACCTTAAGCCCGACAACGTGCGCGTGACTCCCGCGGGGGATGCGAAGGTGCTGGACTTCGGGATCGCAGCGTCCGCGACGCTCGAGTACCCGCGGCCGACATCGTCCGAGGCCGAGACGATCGTGGGCGCGATGCCTGCGGAAGAGGCCAAGGTCATCGGGACGCCGGGCTACATGAGCCCCGAGCAGGCCCGCGGCAAGCCCATCGACAAGCGCACGGACGTCTTTTCGTTCGGCTGCGTGCTGTACGAGATGCTCACGGGCAAGGCGGCGTTCCCGGGGGAGACGATCAGCGATCGCATCGCCGCGGTGCTTCGCGCCGAGCCGGACTGGGACCGCCTGCCCAAGGACACGCCGGACATCGTGCGGGAGTTGCTGGCGCGGTGCATGGTGAAGGACGTTGGTTCGCGGCTGCGCGATCTTGGGGACGCGTGCCTGGAACTGCAGGCCGCGCGGGGCAAGCGGGGCAGCGGCACGCGGGCGCACGCGCCGAAAGTGCAGGGCAACCTGCCTGCCGAGACGACGACGTTCATCGGGAGAGACTCGCAGGTGGCGCGGCTGCGGGAGTTGATCCCCACGGCGCGGCTGGTGACGCTCGCGGGCCCGGGCGGGTGCGGGAAGACGCGGCTGGCGGTGCGGCTGGGCCGCGAACTGGAAGCGCAGCACGACGAGGGCGTGTGGATCGTGGAACTCGCGGGCGTGAACGAGGCGTCGGCGGTCGCGGCGACGGTGGGGGCGGCGATCGGGCTGCAGAAGGTGTCGGGTGTGGCGCCCTCGCTCGATGCGCTCCAGGCCCGGCTGGCGCAGTCGAAGATGCTTCTGATCCTGGACAACTGCGAGCACATTCTGCAGTCGGTGGCGAGGCTGGCCGATGCGCTGCTGCGGTCGTGTCCCGCGCTGCGGATCGTGGCGACGAGCCGCGAGCCGCTGGGGCTGCCGGGGGAACTGGTCTATCGCGTGCCGACGCTCACGCTGCCGGGCGAGTCGGATCAGCAGCTCGAGGAGATGCTCCAGAGCGAGAGCGTGAGGTTGTTCGTGGAGCGGGCCAAACTCGCGAAAGCTGGCTTTGAACTCACGCCGGCCAACGCCGCGGCGATTTCGTCCATCTGCTGGAGGCTGGACGGCATTCCGCTCGCGATCGAGTTCGCGGCGGCCCGGGTGAAAGTGCTCTCGCCTGACCAGATCAACGAGCGGCTGGATCAGCGATTCCGGTTGCTCACGGGCGGCGCCGCGGGCGTGGAGCGTCAGCAGACGCTGCGGGCCACTGTGGAGTGGAGCTACAACCTGCTCACCGATGAAGAGAAGAAGTTGCTGTGCGCCTGGAGCGTTTTCGCGGGCGGCTGGACGTTGGAGGCCGCGGCGGCGGTCGCGGGCGGGTTGGACGAGTTCGAGGTGCTCGATCAGTTGACGCGGCTGGTGGACAAGTCGCTGGTGAGTTCGCACGAGGATGCCTCGGGCGACATGCGGTACTCGATGCTCGAGACGGTGCGGCAGTTTGCGCTGGAGCGGCTGGAAGCCACCGGCACGGCGGCGGAGGTGCGGGACCGACACGCCGCGGCGTATGTCGAACTGGCACGCTGCGCCCGGGAGAACATGTCCGGTGCTTCGGAATCGGCGTGGCGGCAACGCATGGAGGCCGAGCGGGAGAACTTTCTCGCCGCCGTCAAGCACATGGAAGCCAGGGGCTGCGACCCCATGGCAGTGCTGGCGCTGACGGGCGCGCTGCGCAGGGGTTGATCACTACGATGAGGCATGGATCGGAGAGCCTTTATCGCGTGGGCCGCGGCGACCGGCGCGGCTCAGATGGCAGGACGCGCCGTGGCTCGACAGCCCGGGGTTCGGCCGAACGCGGCTAAGCCGCCGTTGGCGGAGTTTGATCCCACTGACCTTTCGCGGTTGTCGGTGTTTCCGGCCAACAACCCGTGGAACACCGATATTTCCGCGTACCCCGTGCACGCAAACTCGGCGGCGTACATCGCGAGCATCGGGCTTGCGGGGCGTCTGCACCCGGACTTCGGCACCGTGTACAACGGCGCGCCCAACGGGATTCCGTATGTCGTGGTGCCTCCGGAGCAGTCCAGGGTGCCGGTGCAGTTCCTGGCGTACGCCGATCAGAGCGATCCGGGGCCGTACCCGGTGCCGGCGACAGCGCCGATCGAGGGCGGGGCGAACTCCACGGGCGATCGCCACGTGATCGTGGTTGATCCCACGGCGAGGAAGCTGTACGAGATGTACCGCGCGTTTGCGAACGCGGACGGTTCGTGGCGGGCCGATTGCGGGGCGGTGTTCGATCTGACCTCCAACACGCTGCGGCCCGACTATTGGACGAGCGCGGACGCCGCGGGGCTGTCGATCTTCGCGGGGTTGGTGCGGTACGACGAGTGCGTGCTGCGGCGAGAGATTCGGCACGCGCTGCGCTTCACGGTGCAGCGGACGCAGCGGGCGTTCATTCACCCGGCGACGCACTATGCGAGCAGTTCAACGGATGTCACGCGCCCGCCGATGGGGCTGCGGCTGCGGCTCAAGCCAACGGTACTGGAGTCCGCCTTCCCCGCATCGGTGCGGCCCATCGTGACGGCGCTGAAGCGGTACGGCATGATCGTCGCGGACAACGGATCAAACTGGTACCTCTCGGGCGCGCCGGACCCGCGATGGAACGACGATGAACTGCACGCGCTGGGCGGCATTCTGGGGCAGGATTTCGAGGCGGTCGAGACCGGGTCGCTGATCCGCTGATGGTCACGGAGCGCCGCGGCGGCCGCTGGGGATGCGGCCGTGCATGCGCCGGGGCGGGAGCTTGGTGGGGACCAGACCGCCGGGGAACTTGGTGGCGTCGGCCGAGTCGCGGGCGGGCAGTTCGAGGTTGGCCGCCGCGGCGATGCGGTTGACGATCGGCGCCGCGGGCTTGGCCTCGGGCGCGGAGGCGAGTGTGAGCCCGCCTTGCTGCTTGCGCTCGTCGGGGTCGCGGTAGCCGGGCGGGGGATCGCTGGGGATGAAGTCGGGGTACTCGCGGGCGGGGATCTCGGCGTTGATGAGCAGTTCGATGCTCGTGAGCAGTTCGCCCTGAGAGGGGGTGACCAGCGACCAAGCGATGCCCTTGCGGCCGGCGCGGGCGGTGCGGCCGATGCGGTGCACGTAGACCTCGGAGTCTTCGGGCAGGTCGTAGTTGATGACGTGGGAGACGTCGTCGACGTCGATGCCGCGGCTGGCGAGGTCGGAGCAGACGAGCACGCTGAGCTGGCCGTCGCGCAGGCGGCGCATGGTGCTGTTGCGCTTGCCCTGAGGCATGTCGCCGTGGATGGCGTGGGCGTCGATGTTGTGCCGGTTGAGCAGGGCGCAGAGTTCATCGACGACGCGCTTGAGGCGGCAGAAGACCAGCGTGAGGGCCGGCTCCTCGCTCTTGAGGATGTGGACGAGCAGCCGCCGCTTGTCCCACGGGTTGACAGAGATGTAGTGCTGCTCGACCAGACTGACGGTGAGGCTGCCGCTGGCGACGATGATCTTTTCCGGCTCGTGCATGAACTTGCGGGCGAGCCGTTCGATGTCGGGCGAGATCGTGGCGGAGACGAAGACGGTCTGGTGCTTCTGGGGGATCTTCTCCAGGATCTTGCGGATGTCGTCGCGGAAGCCGATATCCAGCATGCGGTCGACTTCGTCCAGGATCACCGTCTTGATGTCGTTAAAGTGGATGAAGCGGCGCTCGAGCATGTCCATCACGCGGCCGGGGGTACCGACGACGATCTGGCCGCCGCCGCGCTGCAACTGGCCGGCCTGCTGGCGAACGGCCTGCCCGCCGAAGAGGCAGACGGGCTTGATGGGCGTGTGCTGGCCGAGTTCTTCGAGTTCGGCGGTGATCTGGATGGCCAGTTCGCGGGTGGGCGCGAGGATGAGGGCCTGGAACTGCTTGTCGCGCTCCAGGCCGTGGAGCAGCGGCAGGCCGAACGCGGCGGTCTTGCCCGTGCCGGTCTTGGCCTGGCCCAGCACGTCCTTGCCGGCCATGATGGCGGGCATCAGCATCGACTGCGTTTTCGTGGGCTTGGTGAAGCCGGTGGAGGCGATTCCCTTGAGCACGCTGTTGCGCAGGCCCATGCTCTCGAAGGTGACGACATCGTCAAAGACTTCGCCCTTGCCGTGGGGCGCATGGACAGGCTTGCTGTCGGCCTCGTTGGCGGATACCGCGTCGTCGACTCCCGGAGTCGGAATGTTCGCGGGCTCGTTATTCGGTTGATTTTCGGACACTGTGCTGGGTTCTTGGGTCATGGCGTGGTCTTGGCCGCGCGATCGAGCGGTCCATCTGAAGCAGCGGGATGAGCTTTCGGGGCCTCCCGGAGCCGGGGAATAGTAGGTAGTCTGAGCCCAAGGGTAATCCTGCGGCTTTGAGTGGCCGTTGGGGCAGTTGGGAGGGCTTGGAGAGGGGATGTGAAGCTTCGATGACAGAGATTGTTTTCAACGCAAAACTGCCGGTAGAGGGGACACCCTCCCCTCTACCGGCACGGATACTGCCTTGGTTTTTCAGCGCGGGCTCAGCAGCCTGATTCCCAGTGCATGAAGAAGGTGCTCACGTCGGCGCCGTCGACGCCGCCGTCGAGATTGATGTCCGCCGCGGCGTTGCCGGTTTCCCAGGCGTCGAAGAACGAGCCGGCGTCGCCGCCGTCAACGCCGCCGTCCTGGTTGAAGTCGGCGATGCAAATAGTGACGGGGGTGGGGTCGCTGGTGATGACGCCGCAGGCGTTGGTGATGATGCAGTCGTAGGAGCCGGTGTCGGAAAAGTCGGCGGGGGAGATGATGAGGTGCGAGCCGGTGGCGCCGTCGATCGTCTGCGAGTCCTTGCGCCACTGGTAGGTGAAGGGGGCGAAGCCGCCGACGGTGACCGAGAGGTCGAGGGTGGCGCCCACGTTCGCGGCGGTGGCGTCGGTCTTGCTCACCACGGTGGGGGCGATGCAGTTGGGGAGCGTGGCGACCCAGGCCTCGACGCCGCCGGTGGGCGTGCGCGAGCCGCCGGCGATGACCGAGCCGTTGGAGTTGATCGCGCGGGCCTCGGTGAAGGTGTAGCCCGCGGGCTTGACGGACGCGAGGGCGGTGTTGAGGTCCTGCATGCCCAGGTCGGCGCGCCAGAGGAACGCGCGCTGCTCGCCGCCGGAGAGCGTCGCCTGGGTCTTGCCGATGATGGTGGCGCCGTCGGTGGAGATGGCGTAGGCCACGCTGCGGGCCATGCCCGGGAGCGAGCCCAGGTCAACGAGCCCGGTCGCGGCGGTCCAGCGGAAGGCGTGGCGGGCCGTGCCCACGGTGAACTCACCCACGACGATCGAGCCGTCGCCGCTCACGCCGTTGGCGATGCCCGCGCCGGTGGTGATGGGGACCATGTTGGTGGATTCGGTCCAGCGGAAGGCCCGCTGCACGCCGCCGAAGACGCCCCAGCCCACGACGACCGAACCGTCGGTGTTGGTGGCGAGCGATTCGCTGGTGGTGGGGTCGGTGAAGCCCGCCGCGGCGGTGTCGATGAACGTGACGTGTCCGCTGTTGCCGTACTTGATCGCGCGGTGGGGGCGTGTGCCGCCGCCGCCGCTGGAGGCCGAGTAACCGATCGCCGTGCTGCCGTCGCGGGAGAGGCCGTAGCACTCGCCGCCGTGGTACAACTGGTCGGTCACGCCGCTGGAACTGCCGCCCCAGCGCACGGCCTTGACGCTGCCGCTGGTCTCGCCGCCGACGATGATGGTGCCGTCGGAGGAGACTCCGTACGCGCCCGCCGCGGGGGCGAGGGGATCGAGGTCGACGATGCCGGTATCAATCGACCAGCGGAAGGCGTGGCTGCTGGAGCCGTAGTAGTAGTTGTTGCCGCTGTGGCCGACGACGACCGAACCGTCCTCGGAAACGCCGTAGCCGGAACTGAATGTGTTGGTGCCGGGCAGAGCGCCCACGAGGTGGAAGGTGGGGGCCGTCTGGGCCATCGCGGAACCGGCGAGGGCGCTCAAAAGGGCGGCGGCGAAGAGATAGCGAGAACCGGTGTGGATCTTGAACATGGCGGACTCCGTGTCTGGGGGGGTTCGGCTGATTGCGGCGAAAACGTGGCCGCCGAAGAGACATGCGGCAACACGCGGGGGGCTTTGTCAGGAATTGTCCGAGCGAGTTCAAAGTTTCTTTTCGGCCCGCCCTACAGGCCGGGCACGTCTCGTAACAGCGCGGGGCCCGTCGCGGCCTCGTTGGTACAATCGCGAATGGCTGATCTACGAGTCACCGTTGATGGACTGACGCTGCCCAATCCCTTCGTGATCGGCAGCGGGCCCCCGGGCACCAACGCCAACGTCATCAACAAGGCCTTCAAGGAGGGGTGGGGCGCGGTGATCGCCAAGACCGTGAGCCTGGACGCCTCCAAGGTGGTGAACGTGGCGCCGCGCTACGCGCGCATGCGGGTGGGGCCGGAGAAGGAGATCGTGGGCTGGCAGAACATCGAGCTCATCTCCGACCGGCCGTTCGCGACGTGGATCGACGAGTTCAAGCAGGTGAAGGACAAATATCCGCAGGGGTGTCTTATCGCGAGCATCATGGAGGAGTACCGCAAGGACTCGTGGGTGGAGATTGTGGAACGCTGCCAGGAGGCGGGCGTGGACGCGTTCGAACTCAACTTCTCGTGCCCGCACGGCCTGCCCGAGCGCAAGATGGGCGCGGCGATGGGCCAGTGCCCGGAGATTCTGGAAGAGGTGTGCGGCTGGGTGAACGCCGCGGCGAAGGTGCCGGTGTGGGCGAAGATGACGCCGAACATCACGCACATCGAGGACCCGGCGCGGGCCGCGCTGCGGGCGGGGTGCGAGGGGATCGCGGCGATCAACACGATCCTGTGCATCATGGGCGTGGACCTGAACACACTGCGGCCCGAGCCGACGGTGGAGGGGTACTCGACGCCGGGCGGGTATTCGTGCCGCGCCGTGCGTCCGGTGGCGCTGCGGATGGTGATGGAGTGCGCCCGGATGATGCGGACGGAGTTCCCGGGGCGGAGCCTGTCGGGCATCGGGGGCGTGGAGAGCGGGGAGGACGCGGCGCAGTTCATCCTGCTGGGCGCCGACACGGTGCAGGTCTGCACTGGCGTGATGATTCACGGGTACGAACTGGTGAAGAAGCTGTGCGAGGGGCTGAACGCGTTTATGGACAAGCACGGCTTCAAGACGATCGCGGAGTTCAAGGGTCATTCGTTGCAGTACATCACGACGCACGCGGACCTGGTGCAGCGGCAGGCGGCGGCCAAGGCGGCGGAGCGTGCCGCGGCGAGCGGGATGGTGACCAAGGACGCGGCGTGGAGCGGGGACAAGTTCGTGGAGCAGAGCCAGAAGTTGGTGGCGAACGGGTGAGAGTTTTGGTGAGATAAGGGGGAAGGGCACGATTCCAGTTGTTGTGGGTACGAAGGCCGCGTTGCTCGCGGCCTTTTTCATTGGCTTGGTGGTCCGGTGACGCGCGGTCTGCCGCCGGCGGGGTTGCGATCATCGGCTTGTGGGGCGGGGCTCCGAGTCGTGCAATTTCGCTTGCGGCTGCTTGGGGTTGCCTGTATCATCGGATCGACGGTGTTCGCTCTTTTTGGCCGTCGCTCTACACACGTTGCAAGGATCGCCGCGGCCTGGCACATTCATGTGAGGCCGCGAGCCCAACTCGGCCGGGGATTCGTGCACAACCCATTTCAGGCACGCCGACGCATACGCGGCGTGAGGTTGTCATTTTCACATGGAGAGGAAAGGAACTTACCGATGCGCCGTACCACAAACACCTCGCTCGTTCTACTCGCCCTTGGGATACTGGCCACGTTGAACGTCGCCGCGCTCGTCGCCGGCCCGCTGAACCCGCCCGCGGGGGCGGTGACGGGCACGTATAAGACTCTGACGGAGGTGGAGCCGCGCACCATCATCAACTCGGTCAATACACCGGGCGACGCCGACAGCGTGTTCAAGATCACTACGCCTGGGTCGTACTACCTGACGGGTAACGTGATCGGCGTCGCGGGCAAGCATGGCATCAAGATCACTTCCAGCGGGGTCACGATCGATCTCAACGGGTTTGAGGTGTTCGGCAGCGGTCCCGCGGGCTCCAGCCGATTCGACGGCATCACCATCGGTCTGGGCACGTTCAACGCCAAGAACATCGCGATCATGAACGGTTCGGTACGCAACTGGAGCGGCGAGGGCATCGACCTGGGCACATTCCTTACGTACAACGGGCGGATCACCAATGTCGCCGCGAACTCGAATGGGGGCGCCGGAATTTTCGCCGGGTTCAACTTCTCGGTATCGGGCTGCTCGGCGTCTCACAACGGGGGCAACGGGGTGTTCGCGGGTCAGTTCAGCACGGTGATGAACTGCGAGGCCGTGAACAACACATTGGAGGGCATTCTCGCCAACGCGGGCAGCGCGGTGCAGAACTGCGCGGCGGGGAACAACCTGAGCACGGGCATCCGCGTGGGCGGCGGGGGCTCGATCTCCAACTGCTCGGCGTACGCGAACTCGGGGATCGGCATCGCCGCGGACGGGGGCGTGTTGGTCGTGAACTGCTCTGCAAGTTCGAACCTTCGGGACGGGATTTTCTGCACGGCGTTCTGCACCATCCGCGGCAATGACTGCACCTTCAACGGCACCGACGTGAGCGAAGGGGCCGGCATTCACGCGACGCAGTCGGACAACCGCATCGAGGGCAACAACTGCACGAACGCGGACCGGGGCGTGGACGTGGACGCGGGCGGCAACATCATCATCGGCAACACGTGCAGCGGCAACACCAACAACTGGGACATCGCGCCCGGCAACTCGGTGGGCCCGATCGTAACGGCGGGGACCAACGCGCTCACCATCACCGGCAACGGTGCTTCGCCCTCCACACTGGGCTCGACCGATCCGTTCACGAACTTCAACTACTAGGCCCAGCAACTATGGAGGACGTTCATGAACAGGATCCTTGCAACTCTCTTGCCCGCGGCGTGCGCCGCGACGGCCGCCGCTCAGACCGCGATTGACGCCACCAACAAGTTTTCGTGGAGCGAGAACTGCGGATGGATGAACTGGGCCGACCCGGGGGCCGTCCCCGGCGATCAGGCGGTGGCGGTATTCCCAACGTTTCTGGCCGGGTTCGTGTGGTGCGAGAACGCCGGATATGTCAATGTGGGCGATGGCACGCCGACGAACGGCGCTTCGTACGCCAACGTGATCGGCGCCGATTTCGGCGTCAATATCCTGCCGGATGGCACGCTCTCGGGGTTGGGGTGGGGCGAGAACATCGGTTGGATCAACTTCAACACTGCTCCGACGCTCGCGGCCTTCGGCCAGCAGGCCCGCTTGGACGCTCAGCGTTTTCGCGGCTACGCGTGGGGCGAGAACGTCGGCTGGATCAACCTCGACGACGCGGTGAACTACGTCGGCCTGGCCGGCGGAGGGCCGGATTGCACCCGGTGCCCCGCGGACTACAACCTTGATGGCGGCGTGGACGGCACCGACATCCAGGACTTCTTCGCCGATTGGGAGGCGGCCACCGGCTGCTCCGACACCAACCAGGATGGCGGCATCGACGGCGCTGACATCGACACGTTCTTCCAGGCGTGGGAAGCCGGCGGATGTTGAAGCAGGTACAAAAATGAAAAGGGCCGCGAAGATTCGCGGCCCTTTTTTGCTGTCAAGAGTTCGGTCGATCAGGCCTTGAACGAGGCCTTGTAGTTCTTGATCGCCGCTTCGAGCTTGGGCTCGATGTCCTTGTCCAGGGCCTTCTTCTGGTTGAGTTCTTCCCAGACGGCCTTGTTGATGGTCTTCATGGTCTCGAGCAGGCCCTGCTCGAACTTGCGGACGGCCGGGACGGGGACGTCGTCGAGGTAGCCCTTGCTGCCGGCGAAGATCGAGATGATCTGGTCGGTCACGGGGAAGGGCACGTACTGGCCCTGCTTGAGCAGTTCGATCATGCGACGGCCGCGGTCGAGCTGGCGCTGGGTGGCCTTGTCGAGTTCGGTGCCGAGCTGGGCGAAGGCTTCGAGTTCGCGGGCGGCGGCGAGGTCCAGACGCAGCGAGCCGGCGATCTTCTTCATGGCCTTGACCTGGGCGTTACCGCCCACGCGGGAGACCGAGATGCCGACGTTGACGGCGGGGCGGACGCCGGAGAAGAAGAGCTCGGGTTCGAGGTAGATCTGGCCGTCGGTGATGGAGATCACGTTGGTGGGGATGTACGCCGACACGTCGCCTTCCTGCGTCTCGATGACGGGCAGGGCGGTCAGCGAGCCGCCGCCGTTCTCGTCGGAGAGCTTGGTGGCGCGCTCGAGGAGGCGGGAGTGGAGATAGAAGACGTCGCCGGGGTACGCCTCGCGGCCCGGGGGGCGGCGGAGGAGCAGGGACAACTGGCGGTAGGCCACGGCCTGCTTGGAAAGGTCGTCGTAGATGCACAGGGCGTGCTTGGGGGTCTTGCCCTTGGTGCCGTTCCACATGAAGTACTCGCCCATGGCGCAGCCGGAGTAGGGCGCGATGTACTGCATGGGGGCGGGGTAGGCCGACGACGCGTTGACGACGATGGTGTAGTCCATCGCGCCGTTCTTGCGGAGGGTCTCGACGACGCCGGCGACGGTGGATTCCTTCTGGCCGACGGCGACGTAGATGCACACCACGGCTTCGGGAGTGCCCCAGTACTGCTTCTGGTTGATGATCGTGTCGATGGCGATAGCGGTCTTGCCGGTCTTGCGGTCGCCGATGATGAGTTCGCGCTGGCCGCGGCCGATGGGGATCATCGAGTCGATGGACTTGATGCCGGTCTGGAGAGGCTCGGTGACGGGCTGACGCTCGGCGATGCCGGGGGCGATGATGTCGACCTTGCGGAACTCGGAGGCGTTGATGGGGCCCTGGTCATCGAGCGGGCGGCCCAGGGGATCAACGACGCGGCCGAGCAGAGCGTCGCCGACGGGCACTTCGAGCAGGCGGCCGGTGGACTTGACGACGTCGCCTTCCTTCACGGAGAGGTAGTCGCCGAAGATGACGGCGCCGACGGTGTCGAGTTCGAGGTTGAAGACCTGACCCATGACCGCGCCGTCGGCGGTCTGGAACTCGAGGAGTTCGCCGGCCATGGCCTTGGCGAGGCCGTAGATGCGGGCGATGCCGTCGCCGACTTCGACGACGCGGCCGACCTCGGAGACTTCAAGCTGGGCGTCGAACTTGGAGATCTCGTGCTTAATGACGCTTGCGATTTCGTCGGTCTTGATCTTCACGGTCGGGTCCTTGTGGGCCGCGGGGACGCGGGCTGTGGAGGAACTTAACAGGGCCGGGACTGCCGCCGCGGCGGCCGTTTCGGGACGTCGCGGAAAGGCGGGAATCCTCTCGGGGCGGGTCACGCCGGAAAGGGGCACAAGGGTAGGTGGGTGGGCATGAAAAGAGAAGCGGCGGGGGTGAGACGGAGTGCGAAGTCAGGGCCGGGGGGAGAGCACACTCGGGTGGTGTATTGTGAAAGACTGTGAGGCGGCGGATGATTTGTTAGGATTGTGGACGGAAAAAGCCCGCACGATGATTTTCCTCAGCTTTCCCTAAATTACCAACTGCAAACAAATCAGAAAACAGAAACAAAAAGCCTTGACAGGACGCGGCATGAAAGGATAATGAAAGCGTTTCCATGAGTGCTTTTCGGCACTCATATGTACGGTCCATTTCATTCTCTTTGAGAGAGAGGAGCCAAGATATGGCACTGCTTCGATTGTGTGGATGTGCCGCGGTTGTGGCCGCGGCGGCTGGTGTGGCGATGGCGTCGTCCGACATTTCGGCGACCAACGCGTTCAAGGTTGAAACCCGGATCTTCAACGATTTCCCCGGTTCGAACCTGACGGTGACGAACAACTTCCCCGGCCCGCTCAACTTCCACGAGGAGTTCGCGGTCGGTGAAATCGGCAACTTCGCCAACAAGCACATCGGCTGGCTGTCGAACGACGGCGGCGCATCGCGTCTGGAACTGACGCCTTCGCAGTCGTGGACGATGGAGTTCGATGTGCGGATCCAGGCGCCCTTCGGCCAGCCCCGCAAGGAAGCCGGCGTCGAAGTCCACAACCCCCGTCCGAACAACGTTCCCCCGTACACCGATGAAGGCCAGATTCTCATCGCCAGCGATGGCGAAGTGGCCGTCTTCGGCGCCGTGATGCCCTTCACCGGCTTCGGCAATGCGTACACCCTCGGCGAGACCGCCCACGTCAAGTGGCAGTACTTCGCCGCGGGCACCGCTGATCCGACGCTGGCCGGCTACCGCCTGACCTTCACCGACCCGGTGACGGGCGTGCACGACAGCGGCCTGAAGCTCTGGGGCGTCGAAGCCGACGGCACCAACGGCTTCAACCTGGGCACCGTGATGGGCCTCAAGGCTCAGAACACCCGCAACCCCCGCATCGCCGATTCGTCGGACATCACCTACAACAACTTCTCGGTGGTGCCCGCCCCCGGCGCGATCGCGCTGATCGGTCTGGCCGGCCTCGCGGCTGGTCGTCGCCGTCGCTGATCGCAACTCGACACTCGAGTTCGAACTTGTCGCTCCTGCCGCCGCCCGTGCAACACACGGGCGGCGGTTCTTTTTGTGGTATTGCGGGGAATGGGTGTCGAGAGAGCCCCTTGGGAAAGCACCGGCGCGTGGGCAGCGCGCACCCGCCGGGACATCGCCACACCGAGGGGCGGATCATGTGCTGCGGTGGCTTGTTCATCGACATGGGGCTCATGGTGCCGCCGCGGACACCGTCCCATCCGCTGATGGGTTGGTCAGCGGCCGATCGAGCGTGACGGCAGCATCGCGGCGCCCGCGCCCAATCCGATCGCGACAATCCCTCCGAGCGTCAGCCATACGGCTCGGTCGGTGGGCGAGCCGGTAAAGAACTTGGAGATCTGCGAGTTGAAGGAGTCAAAGGCGCGGATCCCCATCACGAGAAGCACGATGCCGACGACAACCAGGATGATTCCGATGATTCGTTGCGGTTGCATGCGAGTCCTTTCAGTTGAGTTGAGTCACGCGGTCAGGTCCGTCGCTGCCGGCGCGGCCGCCAGGGCTGAAATGTCTGGTGACTCGCTTGTTTCGTTCCTCTTGGAGATTGCGGGTGGGCCGCACCGGCCGGCGTGCGTTGCTGTCAGCGATTCATGCCGCTCCGGGGTTCTCAAATGCATAGCGCGGCGGATCCTGGGAAGATGCCGTTGGCCCGTCATCGCCGCATTGGCGAGAACTCAGAAGCCTCGCGGGATGTAGTTCATCAGCACCAGAATGAGCAGCACCAACAGCACCAAGCCGAGGATGCCGCTGGGGGCGTACCCCCAGCTGCGGCTGTGGTTCCATCTTGGGATGGCGCCGATCAGCAGCACAACGACGATGATCATCAGGATCAGACCCATTTTGCTCTCCTTCAGTTGCTTGCGTCCTGCGACCAACGTGCAGGGCGAGATTCCGTCAACGCGCCGTGTGGCACCGCGCGCCGCGCACACGCTGTCCGCGATCGCCGCGGCCGCTGTCCGGGCAGCGGTGCTGTACGCGTTGACTCGGGCTTCCTGCATCCGGTCCGCCGGATCAAGGCCCATGTTGAAGAATGATTGCGGGCGCTGAGTGATTTCCCAAAGGAGGAAACTTCCCACATTTCAACATTGCATTGTTCAGAGTCAAGCGCGCCAGGCGGCGCGAGATACACTCAGCGTTGATGCCGGAGGAGCTCACCACATCTGCGCGACTCCGGCCCCCAGAGAGTGCCGCGGCTCAGCGAAAGCGACCGTGACTCCATGGGCCACTCTGAAAACAACAAGATCGCATTCGTCGGTGATTACCTTCCACGCAAGTGCGGGATCGCCACGTTCACGCGCGACATGCAGACATCGGTCGCTTCGTACGATCCCGCGGCCGAGTGCTTCGTGGTGTCGGTCAATGACCGCGCGGAGGGGTACGACTATCCGCCGGAGGTTCGGTTCGAGATCGACGAACAGGATCTGGACAGCTACCTTCGAGCCGCGGACTTCCTCAACTTCGCCAACACCGATGTCGTGTGCCTTCAGCACGAGTACGGGATCTACGGCGGGCCGGCCGGCAGCTACATCCTCGGGCTGCTCCGTGACCTGCGGATGCCGATCGTCACCACCTTCCACACGGTCCTGAGCGAGCCCGACGGCGACCAGCGTCGCGTGCTCATGCAACTGGCTGACTTGTCCGCGCGAGTCGTGGTCATGACCGGTCGGGCCAGAAAGTTCCTTCGGGATATCTACGGAGTCGACGAATCCAAGATCGACATCATCCCGCACGGCATCCCCGACACGCCGTTCGCCGAGCCCGATCCGTACAAGGAGCAGTTCGGCGTCGAGGGCCGGCCCGTGGCGCTGACGTTCGGGTTGCTCTCTCCCAACAAGGGCATCGAGCACATGCTCAGGGCCGTGCCGGCGATCCTCGAGGAGTTTCCCAACTTCGTATATATCGTGCTGGGGGAAACCCATCCGGCGCTCGTGCGAGATCAGGGAGAGCGGTACCGCCTGGGTCTTGAACGGCTGGCACGCGACCTGGGGATCGAATCGAACGTCATCTTCTACAACCGCTTCGTCGACTTGAATCAGTTGACGCAGTTCATCAGGGCCTCGGACGTCTACGTCACGCCGTACTTGAATCAGGCGCAGATCACTTCGGGCACGCTGGCGTACTCGTTCGGATGCGGCAAGGCGATCGTCTCGACACCGTACTGGCACGCGGCGGAACTGCTCGCCGATGGGTTGGGGGTGCTCGTTCCTTTCGCTGATTCGGCGGCCCTGGCGGCGGAGATCAGGGGGCTCTTGCGCGATACGCCCCGGCGGCTGGCGATGTGCGAACGGGCGTACGGCCTGGGCCGCGAGATGGTCTGGCGTCGATCCGCGCAGCAGTACATGCAATCGTTCCAACTCGCCCGCCTGGTCCGGCAGGACCGGCCGTTCAGGCCGCTGGCGGTGCGCCCTCTCGCCGAGCAGCAGGCCGAACTTCCCGTGTGGCGGCTGGACCACCTGCGACGTATGACGGACTCGACGGGCATGTTCCAGCACGCGACGTTTACGGTCCCGCGGTTCACCGAGGGCTACTGCACCGACGACAATTCCCGCGCTTTCCTGCTCACCGTGCTCCTGGATGAGTTGGGGCAGGAAGAGCCCGGGGTCCTGCAACTGGCCATCACTTCCGCGGCGTTCCTTCAGTCGGCGTTCGACCTTGGTTGCAAGCGATTCCGCAACTTCATGAGCTTTGATCGCCGTTGGCTGGAGCGGGTCGGGTCGGAGGATTGCCAGGGGCGGGCGTTGTGGGCGATGGGCGCGTGCGTCGGGCGGTCGAGGCGCTCCGACCTGCCCGCATGGGCCGCGTCGCACTTCAAGATCGCACTGCCGCCCATCCTGGAGATGTCCTCTCCAAGAGCGTGGGCGTTCGGGTTGCTGGGTGTTCACGAGTACCTTCGACGATTCAGCGGCGATCGCGAGTGCGGCCAGGCCCGCGACGCGTTGACCGCGCTGCTGGTGGGCCTCTACGAACGAACGGCAACGCCGGACTGGCCGTGGTTCGAGGAAATCCTGTCCTACGACAACGCCCGTCTGGCGCACGCCCTGATCGCCCGCGGCCGAGACGGCGGCGACCCCCGGGCTCTGGAGATCGGCTTGAACGCCCTCACGTGGCTCGTACAGATCCAGCGGGCCCCGCAGGGACACTTCCGGGCCATCGGCAGCAACGGCTTCTATCGCAAGGGGGGCGAGCCGGCCCGGTTCGACCAGCAGCCCATCGAGGCGAACGCGACAGTGGCCGCGTGCCTGGAGGCCTACAGGGCTACGCAAGACGCACGCTGGATGAGCGAGGCCCGCTCGGCGTTCGAGTGGTTCCTCGGCCGCAACGACTTGGCGCAGGAGCTGTACGACCCCGCCACGGGCGGCTGTTGCGACGGCCTGCACGAGGACCGCGTCAGCAAGAACCAGGGGGCTGAATCGACGCTCGCGTTCCTGCTCTCTCTGGCGGAGATGAACCTGCTGGAACGCTCCCTCGCGGCGTTCCGGCATGCTCGGTAACGGCGGGCGTCCGCACCGGGATGGCCCCGAACTCTTCGCACCAAGGCGGCACCTTTGAACATCAACGTCACACGGACCGGGATCATCCTCAAGCCGTCGAACTCCCGCGTCGTCATCAGGCCTTTCGAGGTTTCGAGCGAGGATCGGATCGGGAGGATCCTCGCACGCGTTTCGTCCCTCTCGGAGCCGCAAGTTGAATCTCTTCTGGAGGGGGTGATGCGGGACTTCCGGGAGCGTCACCAACGCACCCGTGAGTTCTTCCAGCACCGCTTTGATCAGGTGCGGCGGCACCTCTTGACCGACCAGCCCGTCAGCGAGAGCCGGCGGTTGCTGATCGGGTCCTACTTCACTCAGGAGTACGCGCTGGAGTCCGCGGCGTTGTTCAACCCCTCGATGGTCTGGCACCCCGATCAATCGGACCTGCCGGAGGGGTCTCGCCGGTTCATTCTGAGCCTGCGGGCGACCGGCGAAGGGCACATCTCGTCGATCACGTTCCGCTCGGGCGTCATCAACGCCCAGAACTTGATCCACATGGATGAACCCACCCGATTCGTCGCCGCGCCCGAACTGGTTCTCAACTCCCTCTATGACAAGCCGCTCTTCCAACGGAAGCTGAACGAGTTGGGGATCGACGTCGCCCTGACACAACAGATGCTCGCCTCGCTGGCCGATCGGTTCACGCTCGAGCAACTGGAGAACGCGCTTCGGGACTTCCTTCGGGACAACGGGCCCCGCCGGCGCGAGATCGAGCCGATCGGCCACACCATGGTGATGCTCGCCAAGGCGAACTACGAGATCCGGTTCAGCCCGGAACTGAGCGTGTCGGAGCGGATCATCTTCCCGTCCTCTCCCACCGAGACCAACGGGATCGAGGACGCCCGGTTCGTGCAGTTCACCCATGAGGACGGGCGGGGCTGCTACTACGCCACCTACACCGCGTACGACGGCCGTGTGACCTTGCCGCAGATGCTCGAGACCGAGGATTTCCTCCATTTCAGGGTGAACACGCTGAACGGGCAGGAAGTCCGCAACAAGGGGTTCGCCCTTTTCCCCCGCATGGTGAACGGTCAGTACGCGATGCTGTCGCGCCAGGACAACGAGAACATCTATCTGATGTACTCCGACGTGCCGTACTTCTGGCATAGCAAGCAGTTGATCGCCAAGCCGACGTATCCCTGGGAGTTCATCCAGTTGGGCAACTGCGGCTCGCCGATCGAGACCGACGCAGGCTGGCTCGTGCTGACCCACGGCGTCGGGCCGATGCGGCGGTACTGCCTGGGGGCGTTCCTGCTCGACCGGGCCGACCCGGCGCGGGTTCTGGGCCGGTTGAAAGCGCCCTTGCTGGAGCCCAACGCCAACGAACGCGAGGGGTACGTGCCCAACGTTGTGTATAGCTGCGGCGCCCAGGTGCACGGGGGCGAGTTGATCATTCCCTATGCGATGGCCGATTACGCCAGCGCCTTCGCCACCGTTCCGGTCAATGAGGTGCTCAACGCGATGTCCCAGCCCTGAAGCGATTCGCGGCGGCGGCTCAGATCGGTCCTGACGCTGAATGCCCGCGCCGGCGGTTGGGGCAACAGCCGTGCACAGGCGTTCCGCACGCGTTGCTCATGGAGCGAGTCAGAGCCGACCTGCCTTGAACGTGTCGCCCTCACGCACGTCGCCGGTTTCCAGCCCCTTCTTGAACCAGCGTGCCCGCTGCTCGGAGGTGCCGTGTGTGAAGGAGTCGGGCACGACGCGCCCCCGGGCCCGTCGCTGCAGCGTGTCGTCGCCGATGGCGTTGGCGCAGCGCAGGGCCTCGTCCACGTCGCCCGCCTCAATGATGTTCCGCGCCGCTCCGGCGTGGTGGGCCCACACGCCGGCCAGGAAGTCGGCTTGAAGTTCAAGCCGCACCGAGAGCTCGTTGTATTCCTTTTCGCTCACCTTGCCACGGGCGGCGTTCACCTGGTCGGAAGTTCCCAGCAGATTCTGCACGTGGTGCCCCACCTCGTGAGCGATCACGTACGCCTGGGAGAAGTCGCCGGGCGCTCCGAACCGCTGGCTGAGTTCATCGAAAAAGCCCAGATCGATGTACACCTTCTGGTCCGCCGGGCAATAGAACGGGCCTACCGCAGCGCTCGCCAGGCCGCAACCGGAATCGACCTGTTCTGTGAACATCACCAGCGTCGGCGGCTGGTACTGCTTGCCCATCGCGCGGAAGAGATCGGTCCAGACGTCCTCGGTGTCGCCCAGTACTTTCTTGACCAGCGTCGCGGACTTTTCCTGCGCTGGGCTGAGAGCCGCGGGGCTTCCGCTGGTCGCTGTTCCCCCGCCCGGAGAGCCGAGCTGGCTGAGCAACTGCTGCGGGTTCCCGCCCATGAGCAGGTAGATGACCACCAACACGACACCGCCCACCCCACCGATGGCCAGTTTGGGGCCGCCCCCGCGCATGCCGCGACGGTCCTCGACGTTCTCGCTCTCACGCATCTGATCCAGGCGCATGTCGAATCTCCTTGCTCCGCGGCCGTTGCCGGTCAAAGGAGCATAGGAGGAGCGGGGGTTCGGTGGCTTTACCTTCCGACCTTGAAGAAGGTCTTGAGCGATTCGAAAAGGTCGTCGCGTGTGGACACCTTGCTCGTGATCAGCTTGGGCCCGGACTCATCCGCGGCCCCGTCGGGGAACCCTTCGTGCAGCACATTGATGAAGCTGCCGCTGCCGTACGCGCTGGCGACCTGGCAGTAGCCGAACATGTTGCAGAACGGGAGCAACTGCTCCTTGATGATCTTGACGCAGGTGCGGTTGTCGGCGTCGCTGGAGTTGTCGCCGTCGGAGAAGTGGAACAGGTAGATATTCCAGTCGTTGGGGTCGTAGTGCTGGGTGAGCAGGTCCTTGCAGCACGTGAGCGCGGAGGAGATCCGAGTGCCGCCGTCTTCCTTCACGGAGAAGAAGGTCTTCTTGTCAACCTCCTGGGCCCGCACATCGTGCACGATGTACCGGCTCTCGATGCCCTCGTAGTTGCGGCGCAGCCACGTGTCGATCCAGAATGCCTCCAGCCGCACGAGCTCCTTCTGCTCGTCGCCCATGGAACCCGACACGTCCATCATGTAGACGATGACGGCGTTGCTCTGGGGCTTCTTGACCTCGTTCCACGTGCGGAAACGAAGGTCGTTCTTGATCGGCACGATCACCGGGTTCTCGGGGTCGTACTGGCCCATTGAGAGCTGACGCTTGAGGGCCTCGCGGTAGGTGCGCTTGAAGTGTCGCAGCGACGCCGGCCCGATCGGCCGTACGCCGGTGTACTTGTCCTTGATCGTCGTGATCCGGTGCTGACCGCGCGGCTTGATCCGCGGCAGCCGCAGTTCCTCCGCGAGGATGTCGGCGAGTTCTTCGAGCGACACGTCCACCTCCAGCAGGTGCCTTCCCTCGCTGTCGCCTCCCTGGCCGTTCTTGCCCTGACCCGGCTGGCCGACCCCGTCGCCCTCCTCGCCTTCGCCCATGCCCACCCCGCCGGAGTTGTCGCCGTAGCGGAACGTCGGGATGTCGATGTCGTGGACGGGGATGGAGACGTAGCGCTTGCCCTCTCGTCCGAGCAACTCGCCCCGGGAGAGGAAACGCCGCAGGTCCTTGCGGATCTTGCCGTGGACGATCTGGCGGAACCGTTGATGGTCTTGCTCGATGGTGTTGACCATGACGCTGCCTTCCGACTGCCCGCACCGACGGCGTGCGGCCGCATTCCGTGCGTGCCCTTCTCGTGGGGGCCGCGAGGACGTTCCGAACTGTTTGCGTCGGATCCCCGTCTGTCTATACGTGTTCGGCGAACAGTTAGATCGGCTAAAGCAATGGCTATCGGATCACTGAAAACGACCGGCATGGGGTTGCTTACCCGGCCTTGGCGGGCGGGTAACGAGTCGCGAACGGCCACTACCCTTGTGCGGCGAAGGGGCGAGCGAATCCGCACGGGATGGCGTGGAGAACCGAATACCGAGGCCGCATTGATCCTGTTCCTGTTCTATGCCGCGTTCGTCTGGTACTTCTGCTTCCGTTGGCGGCGGCATTGGATCGGCTTTGCGTCCGTGTTCGCCGGGATCGCGGCGGTCTGGCTTCTTTCGCACTCGGTGCGCCTCATCGCGCGCTGGCTGATGCGATCCGGCGAGCTGCCGTCGATTGACACGCGCCTGTTCGACATGCTGTTGGGGCTGGAGGCGGTCATCGTGGGCGTGGTGGGGGTCTTCTTCGCGTGCCTGCCCCGCGAGCGGCCTCACATCCCGTGCCGACGCTGCGGCTATGAGCTGATCGGCCTTGAGCACGACAACCCCCGGTGCCCGGAGTGCGGCCTTGAGCACGCGGCGGCGAAGGTAAAGCGTCGCCGGTGCCCCGTGTGCGGGCATGAGTCGCTGATGTCGCGCGAGGAGGAAGAGTGCGGCGCGTGCCGCGCGGCGGCTATCCGCGGATGACCCGAACGAGCACGCCCGCCAGCAGAGCCAGGATCGGCAGCCCCACGATGAGCGCCAGCCGCAGGCGATTCGCGGCGGCCTCGTTGATGGGCACGATCATCGGGGCGGCCTTGGCCACCGGGCTCTGCGCGATTAGATCATCCTGGTTCGCGAGCCAATAGACCGCGTTCTCGAAGAGCTCCAGGTTCCCGGGGTACGCCGCGACTCGCCGGCCATCGGCCACCGCCTGGCGTCCCACCACCCCGTCGAAGAACCAGCCGTTGCTGCCGACCACGAGCATGCGCTGCGGCGGTGATCCGACCACTGTGCGCTCGGCGGCGTACGCGATCGTCCATCGCTGCACGGCGTTGCCCATCTCGGTTCCGTTGGGCCATCGGCTATCACGACCGTCGTCGAAGCGGGGGGCGTCGGGGAGCAGGCCCCGTTGCTCGCGGGGTGTCTGAGCCAGCCTCAGCCACTGGGACTCGAGCCACACATTCGGCCCCGCCGCGATCTGGAGGATGGGGGCCAGGTCCACGCGCGCCGGGTCCTCCGGGAGGCGGCGTTCGAACAGGGCGATGGGCCAGGAGAGAAACGTGGGCAGGCCCCGCACCGCGGCGGCCAAGGCGTTCTTGGAGTCTTCATCCGCCTGTAGCACGGCGTCGGTCTCGACGGTGCGGGTTCCGCCCGTGGACTGCTCTCGCAGCAGCGGGCGTCCGGATTCGCTCGCCAGCGAGAAGCGTGCGAGCACCTTGGAGAATGGATCGGGTTCGCCGTATGTGGGCGCGATCGAGGGGTTGAGCGACACGATGAGCCCACGCCCTTCGCCGGCCAGCTTGTCGAGCACCGCGGCGAGTTTCTCGGCGCGCTGGATGCCGGTGGGTTGGCCCTTGCCCTGGCTGGGCGCGGTCGAATCAGGGGACATCGCGGCGAAGATCACCGGACGCTTGCGGTCGGGGTCCAGGCCCGTGAGCTTGGGAGGTTCCTGACGCAGCAGCACGGCCCACTCCACCACGTCGATGCCCCTGAAGTCCAACCGCTGCTTGAGGAGCGTGATGATCGGCACCTCGTCGAAGAACTCGCGTGCCTCTGCGTGCATGAGCACGACGATCGGGTGGTTGGGGTTGCGGATCGACGAGAGCGCGGTGGCCAGCAGTTCCTCCACGCGCCGGCCCTGGTCGGCTTTCACGGCGGAGTTGGCGTCGAGCCACGCCCCGCTGGGGAGCAGCGCGGACAGGTCCAGGGCGCACAGGCCGGTGTCCGGCGGTCCGATGACGATCGCCGCGTTGCCGGTGCGCAGCGCATCGACGATCCGCAGGATGTCCGGGCGTCTGAGTTTGCGGAGTGAATCCAACACCACCGCGGCCTGGTCTCGCCGCTGAGCGATGTCGGGGAGCAGAGCCTTGGCGGCGTCGGCGGCGGGGCCGTCGTTGTCCCTCACGTCCGCGAAGCGGCGCAGTTCCTTGGCGAGCACGCCCAACTGCTCGACCGTGGGGGAGAGGGCGTCGGCCATCGCGCCGGCCGCCTGCGTGGTTTGCGGGATCGCGGTGTCCTCGATCTTGAACTTGAGCAGTTCGCCGGCCTTGGTTGCGGCGGCGGTGAGGTCCTTGGCGGCGACCCGGGCTGTCGCCGCGGCCTGGGTGAAGTAATCGCGGTTTGCCTTGCCCGCGTCGGTGGCGGCGGGGATCTGGCTTTCGATTTCCAGAAGCCGGGGCGAGATGGTGTCGTTCAGGTACCCCGATAGCGAGGCGAACCCGCCCAGGTGCAGGTCGATCGCGCTCACCTGCTGATCCAGCAGCGTTGACTCGCGGGCCACCAGGCGCTTGAGCAGGTCCTTGTAGCCCCGAACGCCCGATGCCGAACCGGTGTCCAGAATCGTGTAGTCGATCTGGTCGGACTTGCGGCGGAACTCCTCCAGCACGTCCGTCAATCGCTCCTTGGCGCGCCGATCGGTCGCGGCCATGTCGGCGGCGATCACGATCTCGTGGCGCTTGTCAAGGTGCGAGAGCAACTGCTGCGTGCGGTCGGCCAGGCGCTGGCTGCCGGTGGATGTGGCGTCGAACCGCAGGTGGAACCGGTCCGCCAGGACATTGATCAGCACCAGCGCCGCCGTCGCGGCCAGGGCCGTGACCACGGAAAAGAACGCGACACGCGATCGCCGCATGGACCGGATCAGCGCCATCGTCGTGCCTCCATGCAGATGACAGAGAGGAAGACGAAGAACGCCGACACGCTGAGGAAGCCCACGACGTGCACCGTGTCGATCACGCCGCGTGAGAAGTCCATCACCCTCGGGCCGATCGCCAGGGCCCTCAGCACCGCCCGCAGCGGCGGGGTCACCCAGTCGGCGGCTGTCCCGGCGAACATCAACCCCAGGATCGCGAAGAGCGTCACCATGAACGCCAGCGTGGCGTTGGGCGTGAGTGTGCTCGCCAACAGGCCGATGGACAGGTACAGCGTTCCCAGCAGTATCAGACAGAGGTACCCGGCCGCGATCGGCCCGGGGTCGGGCGTGGGGCTGGCGTACATCCGCAGCACGATGGGGTAGACCAGCGTGGGCACAAGCATCGTCAGCATGAAGATGCTGGCGCCCAGGTACTTGCCGATGACGATCGCCGCGGGCGAGACCGGCGAAGAGAAGAGATTCTCGATGGTCCCGGAGCGGAGTTCCTCAGAAACCAGCCGCATGGAGATCGCCGGGGCCACCGGCAGCAGCAGCCACCCCGAGAGGGCGAAGAAGTCGCGGAGGCTCGCGACGCGGCCGGGGATAAGCACCCCGGTGGCGAAGACCAGCCCCGTCAGGAACAGATAGAGCGCGATGATGATCCATCCTGCCGGCTGGCGGAAGTAGGACCCCAACTCGCGGGACGCGATGGCCCAGCAGCCTTTCACGGCGTGGTCCCCCCGTCCGTTTTTTCGATCAGGCGGAGGAACGCACGCTCCAGGTTGGGCGCTTCGGTCCGCAGTTCTCGCAGGAGAATTCCCGTCTGTGAGGAGGCGGTGGCGATCGCCTCGCGCAGGTCCGGTGCGCCGGGTTTGCCGTCGATGCGCCACTCGATCCACTCGCCCTCGTGCCGCCGGGCCGGGTCGCGGTCCACGCGATCGACGAACGGCAGTTGCGACATCAACTTGATGAACTTCTCCTCGTCCGCCGCGCGCTGGATGCGGGCCTGGACGATGTACGTGACCTGCTCGGCGTTGTCCTTGCCGAGCATCGCGGGCGGTGCGTCGGCACGCACCACCCCGCCGCTCACGACAATCACGCGGTCGCAGAGCACGGCCACCTCGGGCAGGATGTGCGAGCTCAGCAGCATCGTCCGGTCGGTCGCCAGTTCGCGAACCAGTTGGCGCGTCTCTCTGATCTGAGTCGGGTCCAGTCCGTTGGTCGGCTCATCCAGCACCAGCACGGGTGGGTTGTGCACCAGTGCGCTCGCCAGCCCCACGCGCTGCTTGTATCCCTTGCTGAGCTGCGAGATCCGCCGCGTGCGGACATCCTTGAGCCAGCAGCGTTCGATGGCGCGGTCCACGGCCGCTTTGCGGGTCGCACGCCCGAAACCGTACAGCCGAGCGCGGTACGTGAGGTAATCCGCGACACGCATTTCCATGTAGAGCGGGGTGCTCTCGGGGAGGTAGCCGATGCGGGCCCTCGCCGCGGCGGACGCGTCCGCGGTGTCGCGACCCTCGATCAGCACCCGCCCTTGATCTGGCATGAGGCAGCCCACGATCATGCGGATGGTGGTCGTCTTGCCGGCGCCGTTGGGTCCGAGCAGTCCCGCGACCTGGCCGGGCAGGAGTTCAAACGAAACTCCCCGCACGGCCCGGACCGGGCCAAAGGACTTGTGGACGTTGTCGGCGACGACCATCGGAGAACCGTATCAGAGAAGCAATGTGCTCGGAAATTCCCCGGGCACGGGTGTCAACGCTGGGTATCGAACGGAAACGACGGGGGTTCCATGCGGATGGGACATGCGTTGAGAGTTCCGATGTGCCGGTGGTTCTATCGGCGCTCGGAGCCCCGCGGCATTGGACGCAAGCCCCCGAAGAGTGGGATTTTTCCTCTTTCGGCGCTCATCCGGGGGACCACTGTTCACCGGAATACCGAGGAAACGCCCCCCAGCATCCAGTACGCGATGTCGTTGAGAATCTTTGCCAGGATCAGTCCCTGCAGGATGATGGCCAGGAAGCTGGTCACGAAACTCTCGGTCGTCGCTGCGCCCACGCCCTGTGCGCCGGGGCGGCACGTAAAGCCCTTGTAGCACGCGATGATGCCGATCGCGCACCCGAAGAAGACGCTCTTGACCAGACCGGACACGATATCGATCATGTACACGAACTGCTCGGAATACCGCTGATACGCGATGGGGTCCGCGCCGTACAGCTTGGTCACCACCAGCCAACTGCCGATCACGCCGCAGCCGTTGCTGAAAATCGTCAGGATGGGGATCATCAGCACGCACGCCATGAACCGCGGCACCACCAGCACGCGGATGGGGTCCGCCGCCATGGCACGCATCGCATCGAGCTGCTCGGTGACGCGCATGGAGCCCAGTTCCGCCGTGAGGGAGCAACCCACGCGTCCGGCGAGCATCACCGCCGCGAGCACCGGGCCCAGCTGCTTCACGATCGAAAGATTGATCACCCCGCCCAGGCGCCCTTCTTGACCGATCGCCTGGAACTGGCGGTACCCCTCAAAGGCGAGGGTCATCCCAACAAACGCACCGGTGATCGCCAGCACCGGGATCGACAGCGTGCCCACCTCGAACAGCTGCCGGCCCAGCCGGTCACGCCGCAGCCACACTTTGGGGTGCGCCAAGCCGCGGAGCGTGTCGCGGAAGAAGTAGCAGAACTGGCCGAAGCCCACCACGGCCAGCAGGATGGTCCGGCCCAACGCGGAGATCGCGAGAACGGCGTCCTTCATCCAGGTGTTTCGAGCGGTGGCGGGCTCCATGGGCGGCAATGTTAGCGAACCTTGCGTCCAGAACGGGACCTTCCCTCCGATCCGACGGCGATTTTTCGTCGCATTGCCGAGGAAAATCGCGCCCCAGAGTTCGTACCGTCTGACCGTGTTCGGGGCGTGATCCGCCATCCACGGAACTACACATGGCCAGACTTCACGAATATCAAGGCAAATCTCTGCTCGCATCCGCGGGCATCGCCGTGCCCAGGGGCGGTCCCGCCGCGACAGCCGAAGCGGCGGCGGCGGTCGCGAAGGACATCGGCGGGCCCGTCGTCGTCAAAATGCAGGCATGGACCACCGCCCGCAAGGCGCTGGGCGGCATCGCGTTCGCCGATACACCCGAGCAGGTCGCGGAGCACGCTCGGCGCATCTTGGCCATGAAGGTCGGCAACTTCCCGGTGACTCACGTGCTCGTGGAGGAGAAGGTCGCGATCGCCCGCGAGTTGTTTGTCTCATTCTCCATCGACGACGCGGCCCGGTGCCCGGTCATCCTGCTCTCCCTCAGCGGCGGATCGGGGATCGAGGAGCGTGCCTCCGAGGTCTTCCGTTTCGCGTGCGACGTTGATTCCGGGCCCGACGCCGAGGCGGTGGCGGCCGCGCTCGCAAAGGCCGGCGTGCCGACGGAGCAGGCGGCGCGGATCGTGAGAGCGGTGGGGGCGGTCTTTGGGCTGGCCAAGAAGATCGAGGCCAGAAGTGTTGAGATCAACCCGCTTGTGGTGACGGCGTCGGGTCAGGTGGTCGCCGCGGATTGTCGCGTCACGGTGGATGATTACGCCGTTTTTCGGCACGAGGAACTGGGCATCAACATCGCCCGCGAACTGGATCACCCGCCCACCGCGCTCGAACGCATCGCGTATCAGGCCGAGCAGGAGGACCACCGCGGCACGTTCTTCTTCGCGCAGATGAACACCGTCGCCGCGCCGGGCAGCAAGGGGCTCATCGGCTTCCACGGCGCGGGCGGCGGCGGGAGCATGATGTCGATGGACGCCATCACCAACGAGGGCTTCACCATCGCCAACTTCTGCGATACCTCGGGCAACCCCAGTCCGGCGAAGGTGTACCGCGCGACTCGGATCATCCTCTCCCAGCCCGGGCTCGTCGGGTACTTCGGGTCCGGAAGCGGCGTGGCGAACCAGGAGCAGTTCTGGTCGGCCTATGGGCTCGCCAAAGCGTTGTGGGAAATGAACATCGACATCCCCGTGGTGATCCGGCTGGGCGGGAACACCGAGGATCGCGCGGTGGACATTCTTCAATCGGCGTGCAAGGGGCTCCCCGCGACCGTGGAGGGGTACAAGAAAACCGACTCCCCCGCGGCGATCGCGCGGCGCTTCGCCGCGTTGGTGGCGGCGTCGACGGCGAAGCCCTGGTCGCCGCGTGAACCCCGCCGCCCGGCGTTTGTCGGCCAGGGGCGGAGTTTTGCGGTCAAGGGCGGGCGCGTGTGGATCGACGCCGCGGCGTGGAGAGCGAATCCCGCGGCGATCACTTCACGAGCCAACGGATTGCTCAAGGACTCCGGCGGGACGCCAGCGCTGAGCGTCAGCGAGCAGGATTTCCTCGCGAAAGACAGCGACATGATCGCCTGCGAAGTCGAGTGCCGCCGCGACGGCGTGGGCGGGCCGCAGGGCGCGGTCTTCGTTGAACTGGACATGCCCGAGGCGGCGAGGGCATGAAAAAAGCGGGCCGTGCGCGGCCCGCTTTCATCGATCGATTCATGGTGGTCGGATCAGTGCTTGGCCTTTTCGCCGGCCTTCTCGCCGCCCTTGCGGGTGTAGGCGATCTCCATCATCTTGAACTCCTTGCCGTCCGGGCCGGGGGCGTACATCTCAAGGGTCATGGTGTCGGGGCCGGTGATCTTCTCCACGTTCTTCATGTGCGTCTCCTTGTTGGTGATGCAATCCGTGAAGTGGGCCGTGGTCGTGATCGTGGTGCCGTCGGCGTCGAGGGTGCCCGTGAAGAACAGGGTCATGGTGCCCATGTTGTCCATCCAGGTGGACTCAAACTTCTGCGTTGTGTTGTTATAGCCAGCGGTGCCGTGACCTTCAAAGGGCATCGGGGGGCCGCCCATGCTCATCATGCCCTTGGTCTCGTTGGTGGTGAAGCGGCCGCCCAGGATGCTGGTGACGGTTGATGTGCACGTCCACTCCTCGGGCGTTGCGCCCGGCGCCATCCAGGACTTGCACTTGCCTTCCCACGTGCCCACGCCCTTGGCCAGCCGCTCGTGCATCTTGCCCGGGGTCGCGGCCTTCGTCCACGCCTCCATCATCGCGGCTTCTTCGGCGTTGGGAGCCTTGGCCGCGTCCTTGGCGGGCTGAGCGGCCTTGTTCGCGGCGTCTTTCGCCGTCTTCTCCGCGTTCTTGGTCGCGTCCTTCGCGGCATCCTTCATGTCCTTGGCCGGCTGGGCAAACGCACTGGCCATAAGCCCGACACTGCAAAGGGCGAGAAGTGAGGCGACGGTGGTCACGCGTTTCATGTGAGAGTCCTTATCGTGAATGCCCGTCGCGTGCGGCGCCGGGCTGGGGTGGTGCCGGGGAATCACAACGCACACTGCGGCGGACCCCCGATTACCGAAGAGTGTATTCAGTATTTGTTAACCGATCAAACCACAAATATGAAAATGTCCTTGGTTGTCGCCGGCATCGACCGGGGCTGAGTGACAAACACGCGGCCGTCCAACGGCCGCGTGTTCAGGTGAACTTACTCCAGGAAAGCGTTCAGCGTTGTCAATCCACCGTCTGCACGAGATTGCTGCGGGTGCGATCGATGACGTTGATGCTCTTGGGGAAGCGCTGAGTATCCGGGGAGAAGAAGATATTCTGGATCGTCTGCGCGGTGGCGATGTCGGGTCCGGGGACGCTCTTGAGGAACTCGGCGTGCGCGTCGGTGAAGACGAAAGAGCCGCCTTCCTTGCCCTGATTGTCGACAGGGGCGTAGCCGCCGGGGCCCGCGGCGCCGGCGGGGCGGCCGTAGGAGTTGAAGTCGCCGGGGCTGCCGCCGCCGTACCACGCGAGCGTGCTGACGTCCGGGCCGTTGGTTTCATCACCCCAGAAGGGCGCGGGGGTCACGATGTTGGCTTCATCGGTCTTGAGGCCGGCGATGTACAGGTATGAGATGTTGTACGAGATGACGTCGGGTTCGCCGGCGGGCGGCTTGGGGATCTTCACCTTCGCGGCGTCGTAGCTCGAAATCGCCGGGCGTGGTCCGTGCGGCATGCCGTAGTAGCGATCTTCCTTGTCGCGGGGGCTGGTGAGCACCGGCAGCCCCTCAAGATAGTTGCGCATCAGGGGGACCGTGCGCGGCAGTTCGCCGGGGGGCGTGTAATACGCCGCGGTGTCTGGGTTGTTGTTGAGGCCCCGGTATCCGAAGTCTCCGGTCTCCGCGCCGTCACCAACCTGGTAGACGCTGAAGAGTCCCGCGACGCCGCCGTAGAGGTATTGACCGGTGAGGTATTGGCGGCGGTTGAACGCGCCCTGGTCGTTGGGGGTGAGGGGCAGGATCGGCAGCCATGACTTCCACTCGTTGGCGTAGAGCGTCATGGCGTAGCCCATCGACTTGAGGTTCGCGAGGTTCTTGGCGTCTTGCGCGGCGCGTCGGGCCTTGCCGAGCGCCGGGAGCAGAACGCTGATGAGCACAGCGATGATGGCGATGACAACGAGCAACTCGATCAGCGTGAATGCCCGGCGACAGCGCGTGACTTGCACCATGATGGTTCCTTCGGTGTTCGGCCGCGAGATGGCGCGGACGGTGTGTGGGAGAGATGAGATCACCCCGTGTACCTGTACGCTAACGAGGCAGGTGCGGCGGTGTCAAGCGAAATGACGTCGTAACGATTGCATTTTTATCATTTCTCATCGGCACTCCGAGTCGATCCCGGCGAGTCGTCGCGAGCCCGACGGACGCAACGCACATCCGTTGTTCGTGCGCACGCGCGGCGTTCTTGCAATCGAGAATGCGTCCCGTAATCGCGGTTCGGCGAAATCACGGGGCACAGTAACTCGATGTAACCGTTACAAAACGCTTGAACCCTTCCGAGATGCGAAAACAAGGCTGAATTCCTCGCGGAATCACCAAAATTAACTCGCGTTTTCGGGGCCCCTTGTGGTACAGTAGTGTTTCTGAAACAGCGGTCTGTCGTTGGAGATCGCGGATTCCGTGCCGCCCGCAGAGAGGGGCCGGCCCGGCGCTGGCGGTCGCCGCTGAGAGAGCGTCAAAGTCCGTGTGTTTCGACGTTTTGTGTGTCAACCAGTATGTCGAACAGAACTGTTTTCTGTTGACGGAGGATCTCACGATGAAGAATACGAAAGTAGTGGTTTGTTCCGCCGCGGCGTTGTGCATGCTTGCGGGCGCGGCGATGGGTCAGGCAACCGACGGCAAGATCACCAACGCCGCCGAGCGCGCGTTGTACGGCGGCCCCAGGTGGGTCAATGGCACCACGACCGGATTCGGCGACGCGAGCGCCAACCAGGGCACCTGCGACCCGAACACCGTGGGCGGCAATCCCGCGCTGGTCAACAAGGGCATCGAGATCATGATCCCGCTGAGCGAGATCGGCAACCCCACGGGGCAGATCGGCCTGTGCGCGATCGTGAACGGCGGCAACCACGATTACATGAGCAACCAGGTGCTCCCCACCCTTCCGTTCAACACGTCGAACCTGGGCGGTGACGGCAACGGCAACTACACGGGCACCTGCGCCGGCATCAACTTCAACAACTTCGCGGGCACGCAGCACGTCTTCGCGACCCCCTCCGCGGGCACGCCCGCGGTCGACGGCACGCTCGACGGCGTGTACGGCGCGCCCATCGCTCTGCAGAACAACCGCACCCGCTTCGGCAACGCCAACAACGGCCAGCAGGGCGCTAACGGCTCCGAACTCGACGGCCTGTACATGTGCAAGGACGCGACGAACCTGTACATCTTCATCTCGGGCAACCTCGAGAACAACTTCAACAAGTTCGAGATCTTCATCGATTCGACCTCGGGCGGCGAGAACACGATCCTGGGCGACATGACCAGCGACGTCGACGGCGGCGCGATCAACAACAGGCTCGCCGGCCTGACGTTTGACGCCGGCTTCGCCCCTGACTACATGATGACCTGGGGCATCGGTAACGGCATTACCTATTACCCGAACTTCGCGGACCTCAACGCCAACGTGGGCTCGTTCCTGGGCTGCAAGGACGCCGGCGACGGCTCCGGCGTGCTCACCGGCTGCGGAGGTCCTCCGGCCAACGGCATCCAGGTCGCGATGGACAACACCAACACCGGCGGCGTTGACGCTCCCTGCCCGCCCCCGGGCGCTAACCCCAACGTGGCCAACGGCTCCGAGATCGACGCGGTGTATTCGTACATCGACACCGCCACGAACCGTCTGCACGTGCTCGTCACGGGCAACCTCGAGAACGGCGGCGGCGACGCGTGCGGCGCGGGCGGCAACAAGCTCAACCTGTTCTTCGATCCGGGCGCGGGCCTGGATATCGACCGTGACGGCAACGGGCAGCCCGATGTGGACACCGGTCAGAACACGCTCCTGGGCGGCGGCATGAACGTGGACATTTCCTACGGCAACCTCAACCGCATGGGCGGCCTCACGTTCGATGACGGCTTCAGCGCCCGCTATTGGATGTCCTACAAGACCGGCGGCGATCCGGTCTATCACGTGCTCGACTCCGCGGTGCTGCGATCGGCCGGCAAGCGGGCCAACGGCATCGGCTCCTCCTTCGACTACGGCGCGTACGACGGCGGCACCAAGAGCGCGTACAACCCCATCACCTACCGCGGCAACTTTGTCCCCTGCAACGGCAACGCCAACATCAACGATCCCCAGTCGCAGTCCGGCTTTGACGCCAACCTCTTCACCAACTTCGGTCCCCGCGCCGCCGCCGAGAGCCTCCAGCTCAACCCGGCCGCGCCGGTGGGCACCCCCGGCCTGATCGAAGCGACCATCGACAACAGCAACGTCGGCGGCGTCCAGGGCACCGGCGGAAGCGTCAGCGATGCCGCCAGCGTGGAGACCGGCTTCGAACTCAGCATCGATCTGACCGAACTCGGATGGGACGGCTCTTCATGCATCAAGCTCGCCGGCTTCGTCACCAGTGGTGACGCGACCTACGGCTCCAACCAGGTCATCGGCGGTCTGCCCGGCCAGGACTTCCCCAACCTGGGCAACATGGGCAACATGAGCACCATTAACTTCAACACCATCGAAGGCACGCAGTGGATCGTCATCGGCGGCAACTGCTGCCCCGTCTGCGCGGCCGACTACAACCAGGACGGTGGCGTGGATGGCAGCGACGTCGCGGCCTTCTTCCCCGATTGGGAAGCCTCCGCCACGTGCGCTGACGTGAACGCCGACGGCGGCGTTGACGGCGGCGATGTCGAGACCTTCTTCAACCTGTGGGAAGCCGGCGACGCCAACTGCGGTCGCTGATCCTCTCCACGCACTCTGAAACACACTCCGCCCCCGCCGGGTTCGCTCCCGGCGGGGGTTTTTCTTGGATCCCCATTGCGACCGCGCGGCCGCAGGACACTTCTAGACAGACGAGGCGCCCAATGAATGCGTTGCTCGCGGAGCCGGTCCGAGGTCTGAGAATCGCGGGCCGGACGCCGTGCGCCACCGATGCGGCATGGCGGGCGTCAAATAGGGTTGACGCGGGTCGGGGGATTTCGGTACTATGAACAAGTTAGAGTGTTGATCGCTGTCCGTAAGCCACCCCGCCGTGCTGCGTGTGGACGGCGACGTGTGTTGTTGTGTGAGAGTCGGCGGGCCAAGCCGTTTGCGGTCACCCGTCCGCCAAATCGTGTTCGGGTAATTCAAGTTCAAGGAGAAGTGGTATGGACGTGAAGCGTGGCCTTTTTGGCCTCTGTGCGATGATCTTGTGCGCGGCGGGAACCGCACAGGCGGCGAACAATCCCGAGGTCGAGCCGAATGATACCAAAGCGACGGCAACCATCGCGAACAGCGGGGGCGCGGGCATGGATACCGGCGACACGATCTCCGGCACCACGACCGGCTCCAGCACGACGACGGCCGGCGCGGCATCGGCTGACTACTTTCTTGTCACTACCAAAGCCCGTCCCCAGGGCGTCTACCGGCATCGCCTGATTCTGACCAGCAGTGTCGCTGGCCACACCTTTACGATTCGAGGTCTGGGTCAGTCCGGCGGCGTGCCAAACACGACGGACTCGACCATGCAAACCGGCAGCACCACCTATCCCGGCACTCCGACGGGCGCGCGTGTGATCCAGTGGTACGGTTTCGGCAAGCAGGAGCGAATTTTCGTTCGCGTGACCGGCACCACCACAACGACCGCGGCCTACTCGGCCGTGCTGGACACCACGCCGGTGACGCCCGTGTCGATGAGCGGCTCGGTGCTCCCGGGCGACATCACGATCAAGCCCGATGCGGCGACGGCGACCGCGATCGACACCGACTGGTGGGTGCTCGGTCCCGGCTACACCGCGATCCCTGACTTCGGTCACGACGACGCTGACGAGACCGGCGCACTTCGGAATATGACGCCCGGTCTGTACACCATCGCCCTGGGGCGGTACAACACCTGCAACAACCTGGGAAGCCCCGCGGATGACACGTTCCGTTCGGCGATTGTCCTTGACTTCCCCGACGCCATGGCCAACTCGAGCACGACCCTGACGACCAGCGCGACGATGGTGGCCGACGCCAACGGCAACGTGGTGTCTGGCACCTCGTCGAGCGCGGACCAGTTCGGGATCATGTTCTTCTCTCTGAACGTGGAAGTTCCCACGGGTCCCACGCCGCCGGTATGCAACCTGACGCTGAATCCGGCCTCAGTCGGCGCCGGGGCGTCGACGCTGATCACCGTCAACGTCACCCCGGGCCTCAACCCCGACACCACCCCGCACATGGTCACCGCTGACCTTTCTTCGATCGGCGGCCCGAGCAACGCGGTCTTCACCGAAGGAGCCACGAACTCGTTCACCTACCGCGTGACAACGTCGGGATGCCTGACGGCGGGCAGCTTCCCCATTTCGGCCACGGTGACCGAAATCGCCGCGCCTCACCGCAGTTCATCCTGCACCCGCACGCTGGCGGTGACCGCCCCGGCCACCGGCGCGTGCTGCCTCCCCAGCACCCAGACCTGCGAGATCACCACTTCGTGCGATTGCGCCGCTCGCGGCGGCTCATATCAGGGCGACGGCTCGTTCTGCGACTCCAGCGCCGCCGGCGATCCGTTTGTCTCGGAAGACTCGTTCCCCATCTCGATCCCTGACTACGCCACCGTGCCGGGCGTGGCGACTTCGACCATCACGATCTCCAACGGTCAGACCGTGGAGGCCCTCAGCGTGTGCGTCGGCCTGACGCACACGTTCGCCGGCGACCTGATCGTCACCCTTGACAACGGCAACCACTCGGTTCAGTTGTCGAACCGTCAGGGCACCCTCAACAACCTCGGCGGCACCTACTGCTTCTCCGACCAGGCGACGGTGGCTTGGCCTCCCGCAGGCGACCCGATACCCGCGGGCACCTACCGGCCGTTCTCGCCCCTGTCGGCGTTCGCGGGCGACTCCTACGACGCCACTTGGACGCTCACGGTGAGCGACAACGCGGGCCTCGATGTTGGCACGATCGATTCGTTCAGCATCACTCCCTTGTCGCTCTCGCCCGCCTGCTCTTTCTGCCCGAGCTGCCCCGCCGACTACAACCAGGACGGCGGCGTGGACGGGGCCGACGTGGGCGCCTTCTTCCCCGATTGGGAAAACTCCGCCGCGTGCGCGGACGTCAATCTGGACGGCGGCATCGACGGCGGTGACGTCGAGGCCTTCTTCGCCGCCTGGGAAGCGGGCGACCCCACCTGCGGTCACTGATCCCGGATCTACACACTGAAGCACACTCCGCCCCCGCCGGGTTCACTCCCGGCGGGGGCTTTTGTTCCTGCCGGTCCTGCATCCCCGCGCCGCACAGAACAGACCCCGAGTTGAGCCGCCCCGCGGCGGGTAATAGCATCCCCGCACGAATTTCGCCGTTTCCCGAAGCAGGGGCTTCCATTCTTGTAAGGAACGCTCGATGGCCGGCAATCGCGACGCACTCTTCACCAAGATCAACAAGCACGCCGAAGCGTGTCTCGCCAGACCGCTGCCGGAACTGCCTCGTCTGCGGGAGTGGCTCAAACCCACTCCGGGAATCATCTTCGATACCAACAGCAACGCTCCGCCGATCATCATCGGCTTCGTTTGCCAGGCGATGATGGGCATTACACCCACGGACGAGGCCCGCACGGAGCAGATCGGCAAGATGGTCGTCTCCGCGTTGGGCAACCCAAATCCGCTGGGCGCCGGGGTGTCCCTCGTTTCTGCGCGTGACCCCCAAGGAACAGTCGGCGGCGCGATTGGAACGGGTGGCGTCGGTGGCGCGGCCCCTTAAACCGCCCGCGGCATCGTCTCGGGCGTCGCGACCGGGTCTGGGCGCACCGCAAACTTCCGCTCGTCGCGACTTGTCCCGGGGCGCGAGGGTGTAATCATTTATGGTGTTGGTGGTGGCCCGAGCGGCGCCTTGTGGTGAAGCGCCGGCCGACGGATCGTTCAAAGGAGCCCCGCAGCGAAGCGAGCGGCGTCCCCAGGCGAGCAATGCCACGCGCGGCTCCCGACGCAGAGCCGCGGCCCGGTGCTTCCGCGCCGAGCGATTGGGGCGTTGAACGTTCGTCCGCCGCGGCCCGCCCACACGGCCGCACTCGCACCGCAACGGAACCGAAACGCCGCAATGGCCACCATCTCCTCCTCGCGATCCACGTTCCTTCACGGTCAATGGACCGCCGCGGACTCTGCGCAGCTCTACGGCATCACCGACTGGGGCAAGGGCTACGTCGGCGTCAACGCCCTGGGCCACGCCACCGTGCTGCCCACCAAGGAAGCCGGCAAGCAGATCGATCTCCACGAAGTGGTGGGGGGGCTCAAGGAGCGGGGCATCCACACGCCCGTCCTGCTGCGCTTCAACGACATCCTGACCCACCGCCTCCGCGAGATCCGCAAGTCCTTTGACGACGCCATCACCGAGCAGGGCTACAAGGGCTCCTACTCCTGCGTTTACCCGATCAAGGTGAACCAGCAGCGCCACGTCTGCGAGCAGATCGCCTCTCTGGCTGTTGAACTCAACTTCGGTCTCGAGGCAGGCAGCAAGCCCGAACTGCTCGCGGTGCTGGGCCTCTCCGCGGTGGCGGGCGGGCCGGGCGTCAACGGGATGCCGATCATCTGCAACGGCTTCAAGGACTCGGAGTTCATCGAGACGGTGGTCCTGGCCACCAAGCTCGGCCGCAACATCATCCCGGTGGTCGAGAAGTTCAGCGAGTTGGAGCTGCTCGTTCGTCACGCCAAGCGGTACAACGTCCGCCCCAAGATCGGCCTGCGCGTGAAGCTCTCGGCCCGCGGCGCGGGCCGTTGGGAAGGCTCCGCCGGCGCACGCTCCAAGTTCGGTCTGTTCGTGAGCGAGGTGCTCCGCGCGGTGGAGTACCTCCGCCAGCACGGCATGCTGGACTGCCTGAACCTGCTCCATTGCCACGTGGGCAGCCAGCTCTACGACATCCGCGTGCTCAAGAACGCGATCAACGAGCTCACGCACGTCTACTGCGAACTGCACAAGATGGGTGCGGGCCTCACGATGCTCGACATCGGCGGGGGCATGGGCGTCGATTACGACGGCAGCCAGTCGGCGTGGTCCAGCAGCATCAACTACACCGTCGCCGAGTACGCGGCCGACGTCGTGTACCGCATCAAGAGCGTCTGCGAGGACGCGGGCGTGCCCCACCCGATGATCTTGAGCGAGTCCGGCCGCGCCATGGTTGCGTACTCCAGCGTCCTGGTCATCGACGTGCTGGGCACCAGCCGGTTCGAGTCCAACCCCGACCTCGCCGCGATCGAGTCCGCCATGGCGCGCGAAGAGGGCAAGGGCGGCGAGGTACCCCAGCCGATCCGCGACCTGCTCGATTGTTACCGCAACATGACCGATCGCAACATCGGCGAAACCTACCACGACGCCACGCAGGCACGCGACGAGGCGATGAGCCTCTTCAGCCTCGGTTACATGAGTCTGCCGATGCGGGCCGCGGCGGAACAGCTCTTCTGGGCCATCGGTCACAAGATCCTGGAGAAGTTCGCCAAGAAGGGCGAGATCCCCGACGAGTTCGAGGCTCTCCCCGAACTCCTCTCCGATCAGTATTTCTGCAACTTCTCCCTCTTCCAGTCCATGCCCGATTCCTGGGCCATCGACCAGTTGTTCCCGATCGTGCCGATCCACCGGCTCAACGAGCAGCCCACCCGCCAAGGCATCCTGGCCGACATCACGTGCGATTCCGACGGCAAGATCGACCACTTCGTAGACAAGCGCATCGAGAAGAAGACGCTCGAACTCCACGAGGTCCGCTCCACCCCGGCCGCCGAGCCCGACGGTGTCGCCGGAGTCGAGCCTTACTACCTGGGCGTCTTCCTCCTGGGTGCATACCAGGAAATTCTGGGCGATCTCCACAACCTCCTGGGGGACACCCACGCCGTGCACATCGCCCTGGACGAGAACGGCGAGTGGGAGATTGAAGAAGTCATCGAAGGCGACACGGTCGAGGAAGTCCTCTCGTACGTGCAGTACGACCCCGAGGACCTCAAGCGCGCCATGCGGCTGGATATTGAGGCCGCGTGCCGACAGGGCCGCCTGACGCTTTCCGAGGGCAAGAGCCTTCTCAAGTACTACGACGACGGCCTCGAAGGCTACACCTATCTCGAAGAGTGAGCGATCCGCTCCGATTCAACCCACGCGTGGCCACCATCCCCTTCAAGCGTGTCGGCATTCTCGGCGGCGGCCAGCTCGGCCGCATGCTGGCGCTCGCCGCGCACCCGCTGGGCATCCAATGCCGCTTCCTGGACCCCGCCCCCGACGCCCCCGCGGGCGACGTTGGCGAGCTGATCGTCGGCGAGTTTGACGATCCCACGGCTTTGGACCGATTCGCGCACGGCTTGGACGCCGCGACCTTCGAGTTCGAGAACGTCCCGGTCGCCGCCGTTGAGCAGGTGGCCCGCACCGTCACGGTCAGCCCTTCCGCCTTGGCCCTGTCGGTCGGTCAGGACCGCGCCCGCGAGAAGGCGCTGTTTCAGGAACTGGGCATCGGCGTGCCTAGGTACAGACTCGCCGCGACGCTCGAGGAGTACGGCCGGGCCGCCGCCGAAGTCGGAGCTCCCTGCGTCGCCAAGACCCGCCGCATGGGCTACGACGGCAAAGGCCAGCACGTGCTGCGCAGTATCGCAGAGGCCGATCACGCATGGCGTGCTCTGGGCGGCGCTCCCGCCATCTTCGAGGCCTTCGTCGACTTCTCCTTTGAGTTCTCCGTGATCGGCGTCCGCGGCGTCAAGGGCGAGATCCGAACGTACGCCCCCATCCGAAACGTGCACCAAGGGGGCATCCTCCGAACTTCAACCGTTCCGGCCCCTGGGCTGCCCCAAGCCTTGGGAGACGCCGCCCGCGTCCACGTCGCTGCGATCATGGAGCGGCTGAACTACGTGGGCGTGCTCGCCGTGGAGTTCTTCGCCGCCGACGGGACGCTGCTGGCGAACGAAATGGCCCCGCGCGTTCACAACAGCGGCCACTGGACCATCGAGGGCGCGGTGACCAGCCAGTTCGAGAATCACATCCGGGCCGTGTGCGGCCTCCCGCTCGGCGACACTTCCAGCCGCGGCACGAGCGTGATGCACAACATCGTCGGCGATCCCTTGAACGCCGCGGTCCGCCTCGCCGATCCCCGCGCTAAACTGCATTGGTACGGCAAAGAACCCCGTCCCGGCCGCAAGGTCGGGCATGTCACGATCGTGACCGAAGGCCCCACGGGCTAAGAAGCCCCGTCCTACGCTGCCGACTTCACGGAGTTCACACCCATGGTGCTTTCGCGGCGATTCGTTTCAATCTGTTTTCTCGCGGCGGCGATGTCGCCCCTGCTCGCCTCCTGCGACAAGAAGCCCGACGCCCCCGCCCCCGGCGCTCCCAAGGCCGCCGCGAAGAAACTCCGCATCGCCGTCGTGCCCAAAGGCACCACCCACGAGTACTGGAAGAGCATCCACGCCGGCGCCATCAAGGCCCAGAAGGAACTCGGCGGCATCGAGATCACCTTCCGCGGCCCGGAGAAGGAAGACGACCGCGAACAGCAGGTCGCCCTCGTCCAGAACCTTATCGCCACAGCCGCCGACGCGATTGTGCTCGCGCCGCTCGACAGCCAGGCCCTCGTCGGCCCCGTGCGGCAGGCGACGGAAGCCAAGATCCCCGTCGTGATCATGGACTCGGGATTGGAAGGGCAGGTCGGCAAGGATTACATCTCCTACGTCGCCACCGACAACGAGCAGGGCGGCAAGCTCGCCGCCGCCAAAATGGGCGAACTGCTCAAGGGCTCCGGCAAGGTTCTTCTGCTGCGGTACATGGAAGGCTCCGCCAGCACGGCTCTCCGCGAGAAGGGCTTCATCGCCGGTCTTGCGGCGTTCAAGGGCATCACCCTTGTTGATCCCAAGCGATACGGCGGCGCGACGCGCGCCACCGCGCAGGAGGCCGCCGAGAATCTCCTCTCCAACAACACCGACATCGCCGGAGTGTTCTGCCCCAACGAATCCACCACGTTCGGCATGATGCTCGCCCTGCGTTCGCGCTCCATGAACGGCAAGGTCGTTTTCGTCGGTTTCGACAGCAGCCGCGAACTGGTGGACGGTCTGCGGTCCGGCGACATTGCCGCGCTCACCCTGCAGAACCCCATCCGCATGGGCTACCTCGCAGTGAAGGTCGCGGCGGATCATCTGCGGGGCAAGCCCGTCGAACAGCACATCGACACCGGGGTGGTGGTCGTGCCCAAGGACAAGATGGACCTTCCCGAGAACAAGGACCTGCTCTCGCCTGACCTCGCCGCGTTGCTGGGCGGTTCCTGAACCCACTCGCCTCGCTTCGATGCCTCAGATCGCCAAGAAACTCCTCCCGGTCATCACGCTCCTCGCGGCGTGGCTGCTCTTCTGGGCGCTCCGCCCGGACAAGCCGCTCACCGCGCTGGACTTTCGCACCATCCTGCTGCAGGCCTCGATCGTGTGCATCGTCGCCGTCGCCATGACTCTGGTGATCGCCTCGGGCGGCATCGATCTGTCCGTCGGTTCATCCGTGGCGCTCTGCGGCGTCGCCGCCGGATTGGTCCTGATGCCGCGAACACCGCAGGAAGTCGTGCCCGATTCCCGCCTGTGGCTCGCCGTTCTCGCCGCGATCTGCGCGGGCGTTGCGTGCGGTCTGTACAACGGCCTGCTCATCGCGGTGCTGCGACTTCCCCCGTTCATCGCCACCCTCGGCACGCTCGGCTTCTTCCGCGGCTTCGCGAAGTACGCCGGTGGCAACAACCCCGTGTACACAGGCCGCGCGTGGCTGAGCGGATGGGTCCAGCCGACCCCCAGCCCCTCGTGGCTGCTGCTTCCGCCGGTCGTCTGGCTCACGCTTGTGATCGCGCTGGCCATCGCCGCCCTGATGCGCTTCACCGCCTTCGGACGCCAGGCTCTGGCCATCGGCGACAACGAAGAAGCCGCCCGCCGCTGCGCCGTTCCGATCGCCGCGGTGAAGACCGCCGTGTACGCCATCTGCGGCGGGCTGGTCGGCGTCGCGTCCATCGTGCAACTCGCGCGCCTGAGCGGCAGCGCCGATCCCACCATCGCCATCGGCCTGGAGCTCCGCGCTGTCGCGGCGGCGGTGGTGGGGGGGGCCGCTCTTTCCGGCGGGCGGGGATCCATCCTCGGCACCGTGTGTGGCGCGCTGCTCATGGCCTTGCTCGACAACCGCTGCACCGCCCTGGGATGGCCCAACTACGTCCAAGAGATGGTCGTTGGGCACATCATCATCGCCGCCGTCGCCATCGACCGCATCCGCGGCCGCCGTTGAGGCGATGCCCGACCACCCCATCCAACAGGCCCCCCGGCCTCGGTCGGGCGGGTCGCGCGTACACTCAGGCCGCCATGGCCAACAAGATTTTCGCCAGCCCCGCCGCGTGCTTCGCCGACCTTCGCGACAAGGGCATCCTCAAGGACGGCATGACCGTGATGGTCGGCGGCTTCGGCCTGTGCGGCATCCCCGAGCAGTTGATCATCGCCCTGCGTGACAGCGGCGTCAAGGGCATCACCTGCGTCAGCAACAACGCGGGCGTGGATGACTGGGGCCTGGGCCTGTTGCTGCAGACCCGCCAGATCAAGAAGATGATCTCCAGTTACGTCGGCGAGAACGCGACGTTCGAAAAGCAATACCTGAGCAACGAGCTTGAAGTTGAGTTCAATCCCCAGGGCACCCTCGCCGAGCGGATCCGCGCTGGGGGCGCGGGCATTCCCGCGTTCTTTACCGCCACCGGCGCGGGCACCATCGTGGCCGAGGGCAAGGACACCCGCCAGTTCTACCGCCCGGCCGACGGCGTGGGCGGGGCCACCATCCCCGGCCGCGGCTACGCGGGCCGCGCCGGAACCGCCATCGAGAACCGCGCCACCCCCCGCGAGTACGTGCTCGAGACGGGCCTTTTCGCCGATCTGGCCCTCGTCAAGGCGTGCAAGGCCGACGAGTTCGGCAACCTGGTCTACAACAAGACCGCCCGCAACTTCAACCCAATGATGGCCTGCGCCGCGGCGTACACGATCGCCGAAGTCGAAGAGATTGTTCCGCTGGGCGCCATCCCGCCCGACAACGTCCACACCCCGGGCAGCTACGTGAAGCGCATCGTCAAGACCCAGAGCGTCAAACGCATCGAGCAGCGCACCGTGAGCGACGCGGTCAAGGCGTCGTGATTCCCCATGGGACAGAGCTACCTCATCACCGGCGTGAACCGCGGCATCGGGCTGGAGCTCGCCCGCCAACTCGCCGCCCGGGGTGACACGGTGCTGGGCACCGCCCGCGAACCCGAGACCGCCGCGGAAGCCGCGAAGGTCGTCAGCCGCCTGGTGCGCCTGGATGTGACCGACCCGGCCGCGCTCGCGGCCCTGGGCGCTGCGCTGGGCGATGCTCCCATCGACGTGCTGATCAACAACGCGGGCGTCAGTTCCAGCAGCAAGACGCTGGCGGACTGCACGGCCCAGGAACTGCAGCGGGTGTTCATGGTAAACAGCACCGCGCCGATCCTGGTCGCTCAGGCCGCGCTCGACCTGCTCGCGAAGGGAAAGCGCAAGTTGATCGTGAACGTCACCAGCCAGTTGGGGAGCATCTCCACCAACACCGGCGGTTCGTCGTACGCCTATCGGGCCAGCAAGGCCGCGCTGAATATGCTGACGCGCAGCATGGCCAACGAGCTGGGCCCGCGGGGGTTCATCTGCGTCGCGCTCCACCCCGGCTGGGTCCGCACGGACATGGGCGGCGCAAACGCTCCGCTCGTTCCCGCCCGCGCCGTCGCCGCGTTGCTGCGGCTGGTGGATCGCTTCGACGCGTCCGACAACGGCCGCTTCCTCAACTTCGACGGCACGACGCTGCCGTGGTGAGACTCCTTATTGCCCCCGTCCGCGCCCGCTGGGTCTGAGTACCGCGCGGGTCTGCGCCGCGTGTGACTGCGCGCCCGGCACGACCCGCCGCGCCGCGCTCGCCACTGCACGGAACCCCGGTCGGATCGCCGATGCAGTGTCCACTCTGCAAGTTCTGGAGACCACGGAAGATGCTCAGGAAGAACATCGAACGCCTTCGTGCAAGTTACAAGTGGTTTGCCCCCTGCGGCCCCGCCCTCATCGCCACCGTGCTGCGCAATCTGGGCGATTATCACCCCGGCGTCCGGGCTCTCTTCCCCGAGGATACCTCGCACCTGCACAGGCGGTTCTTCGAAACCCTCGGTCAGGTGGTCAAATCAGTCCACCGCTTTCACAGCCTAGAAGCGCCGCTCGCGGACCTGGGGCGCAAGGCCGCGGCGGAGGGCGCCAATCCGGGGACCTACCGCATCGTCCGCGATGAACTCCTGACTGTCATGGGCGAGCTGGCGGGCGATGATTGGACGCAGGCGCTCGCCGAAGATTGGGAGCAACTCCTCGACGCCATGATCGGCGCGATGCTCGCCGGAACGATGACCGAGGAGCTCCGCAAGGCCGCTTGATTCAGCCCGCCGGGAAGCGGGCGTCATCCTTGTACTTGCGTTTGAGCGTCCGGTAGTACCAGTTGAGCCCGGCGATGATCGCGATGATCACGCCGACACCAGCCGCGAGGCTGGCCGGGTGGTGAGGATCGAAGAACGGCACTTTCGAGAGAGCCTTGCCCGCCAGGAGCATCAGGGAGTTGCCGATCAGCGTGCCCGCGATGATGGCCAGGAGCGTCGCCGTGCGGCTCATGCCCAGCATGCGGCCCAGGATGGCCCCGCCTACCGAACCGGTCGCCGCCACCGGGATCACCACGAACAAGACCAGCCCGACGAACGCAAACCGCCGCATCCACGGCTGCACGCGCATGAAGAACTCGCCTTCTTCACGCAATAGCAGCATTTTGGGCCCGATTTTGGGGATGCGGAAAATGAACCCGGCGTGGAAGATCAGCAGGCACGCCGCGACCACGTCCATCCACGTCACCATCCCGAACAGCTCGACCCGGGTCAGGAAGTTGAACTTGGAGGCGTCCTTGGCAAAATCGTCCAGCCCCACCAGTTCGCCCTTGGGCGCGTCGGAGCCCAGGATGATGACGAAGCGTCCCAACCCAAAGAACGTTGCGAGTGCGGTGGCGCTCAACTTTACGACAAACTCCGTGCCCCGCAGAACCGCCAGGTACGCCAGCACGCCGCCGGTGGCCAGGATCGGCCCCAGCAGCGTGAGCCACCAGATCGCCGGGTAATCGCGCCGGAACGTATCGCCGAAGTGCTTCTCGTGCGCGGCGATATCGTGCGGCAAACTCGCCCCGCTCGTGGCGGTGGGGGCAGGTGGTGGTAACTTCGTTGGTGACGGCATCAGCGTGTCGGGCATGGTGTGATTCGGTCCGCTCTTTTCCCGCCCGCAAGGGTACGCGGGTCCCCGTCGAATTCTCGCAGCCGCTCACCGTTGGTCACCCACGCACTCGGGCTTCGGCCGCCCGCGAGTGCGCTTCGAGCCCCTCGATCCTCCCCAAGGCCGCCGCATCGCTGCACACCTCTCGCCACTGAGGCGAGTCATCCATCTTCAACCACGTCCGCACCCGCAGGAAGTTCAGCACGCTCAGGCCCCCCACGCTCCGAGCCAGGCCGCCGGTCGGCAGCACGTGGTTCGGCCCCGCTCCGTAATCGCCCAGCACCTCCGCCGCACGCCCGCCGATGAACAGCGCGCCGTAGTGCCGCAGTTTCGTCGCCAGCGTTTCGGCGTCCTCCGTGAGCAGTTCCAGATGCTCGGGCGCGATCGCGTCGCTGATCGCGCACGCCTGGGCCGAGTCCGCCGCCAGCACGGCGAATCCGTTGCGGAGGGCTCCGCGCGCCGTTGCAGCGGTGGGGAGCGTGGCGAGTTGAAGTTCGATTTCCGCTTCCACCGCCCCAATGAGAGACTCGCTCGTCGACACCAGCATGGGGATCGCGTCGGAATCGTGCTCGGCCTGCGCGAGCAGGTCCGCCGCCACCACCGCCGCGCTCGCCGACGCGTCCGCGATCACCAGCACCTCGCTGGGGCCCGCCAGCATGTCGATCGTGCACACCTGCGTCGCCAGTTGCTTCGCCGCCGTCACCCACCGGTTCCCCGGCCCCACGATCGTGTCGCACGCCGGCACGCCTTCCACTCCGAACGCCAGCGCCGCGATCGCCTGTGCGCCGCCGCACGCCAGCACCGCGTCCGCGCCCGCGATCGCCGCCGCGGCGAGCGTCTCTACCGTCGGCTTCGGCGAGGCGATCCACACCTCGCTCACGCCCGCCGCCCGCGCCGTTACCGCCGTCATCAGCACCGAGGAGGGCAGCGGAAATCGACCCCCGGGCGCGTAACACCCCGCCCGATCCACCGGCGACACGGTGTGCCCAGCCCTGCCCCCGGGCACCGCGATGTCCAGATCGCAGATCGCCCGGCGCTGGGCATCGGCGAAGGCCCGGATCCGGTCCGCCGCACGCTCCAGCACGCCCCGCGTCCCCCGCGGAAGCGACTCCAAAGCTCGTCTGAGGGCCGGGGCATCGATCACGAGCTCCTCGCCGGGCTGCCGATCTCCGAACTTCTCCGCGTACTCGCGCAGGGCAGCCGCGCCCCGCGTCCGCACGTCGTTCATGATCCGGCCCGCGTCCGCCAGTGTGGCCGCGTCCAGCGGCGCACGCCTCGCCGCGGGGATCTGGTCCTTGGTGATCCGCGCCAGCAGCGTCATGACGCCCCCCCGGTCCTGTTCGGCTTGGCGTTGCCCGGCCGACGCGACACCTTGAGGGCACGCCGATCCAGTTCCGCGTCGATCTCCGCGAGCGGGATGCCCTCTTTCGCCAGCCGCGTGAGCGTGAAGAAGAGCACGTCCGCCGCCTCGTGAACGACCTCGCTCCGGCTCACCGCGGCGTTCAGTTCGCCCGCTTCCTCCTCGATCTTCGCAGCGAGCAACGCCGAGTCACGCAGCAGTCGCGCCGTGTACGAGCCCGGGTCGCTCGCCCCGTCGCGGGCCGTTGTCGCTAGCCGCCTGGAGAGCGCGCCTAACCCCCGATCCTCCCCGAAACACGTGCGAGTTCCTTCGTGGCAGAACCCCGGACCATCCTGAATCACCGTGAATCGCAGCGCATCGCGATCGCAATCAGCATCCACCCGCAGCAGCGACTGCGTCGCGCCGCTTTCCTCGCCCTTGCGCCACAACCGGCCCCGCGAACGCGACCAGTAGACGCCGCGGCGTTCTTCGATCGCCGCCCGCAGACTCTGCGTGTTGCTGTACACCAAGCCCAGCGCCGTGCCACGCTCGTCGCAGACCACCGTGGGCCACAGCCCGTCGGGCCGGTCGCTCACGAGCGGCGCCGCGAACGCATCCGCCACGCTCATCTTGCCGGTGTAGATCGCCATACCTACTTGTGAGTCAGCGCCGATCGCGTCCAGCGCGGCGACCTCCGCCGGCGTCGTGATCCCGCCCGCCGCCGTCACGCGGCAGCCCTTGGCCGCTTCCACGATCGGCTTCACGCGAGACGCATCAAGACCGCTCAGCGTCCCTTCGATCTCCACAAACGTCACGAGGAACCCGCCCACCAGGTCACGCAGTTCGGCGATCCGTTCCAGGACGCCCCGGCCGGTCTTGGTCTTCCATCCTTCCACCACCACCTCGCCGTCGCGAGCATCCAACGCGGCGATGACCCGCTCACGCGGCACTTCGCTCAGGATCTCCGGCTTGGCCGCCGTCCCCAGGATTACCTTGCTCGCGCCGGCATCGAGCCATTTCCTCGCCGTCGCTGCGTCGCGGATGCCACCGCCCACGCGGCACCGTGCCAGCGGCAGCAACTCACGGATGAGCGCCTCGTTGCTCCCCGTTCCCATCGCGGCGTCCAGATCGATCACGGCGATCTCACCCACCACCCCGAACCGCTTGGCGATCGGGCGCGGGTCGCCCGCGTCCAGCATCTTCACCGCGCCCTGACGCAACTGCACCGTCTGCCCGCCCTGAATGTCGATTGATGGCACGATCATGCCGCTGACTCCTCGATTGGCCGCACGGCGAAACCCGCCGCCGCGATCTCCTGCTTCACCTGCCCCACGCTGAAGGTTCCGTCGTGGAAGATCGACGCCGCGAGCACCGCGTCGGCTCCCGCCCGCAGCGCCTCCACCAGGTGTAGCGGCGACGCCGCCCCGCCCGAGGCGATCACAGGAACACCCAGCGTGCTGCTCACGGCCTGGATGAGTTCCAGGTCGTAGCCGCTGTGCGTGCCGTCGCGGTCCACGCTGGTGAGCAGGATCTCGCCCGCGCCCCGCTGGGTCGCCTCGATCGCCCAGCCCAGGGCGTCCAGCGGCACTGTCTCCTGACCGCTGCGCACCACCACCCGCCACCGGCCCTTGCCGTACGCCAGCGCATCCAGTGCGAGCACCACGCACTGGGAGCCGAACTGCATTGCGAGGGCCTCGAGCAGCGCGGGATTCTTCACCGCCGCGGTGTTCACGCCGATCTTGTCAGCGCCCGCCTCGAGCATCGCCGCGGCGTCGGCGATGGTCTTGACGCCCCCGCCCACCGTGAGCGGGATCGAGAGCACCTTGCGGATCGCCGCGACGGTCCGCAGCGACGCCCCGCGTCCCTGAGGCGTGGCGCTCACATCCAGCATCACGATCTCGTCCGCGCCCTGCTGCTCGTACAGCGCGGCCTGCTCGACCGGGTCGCCCGCGTCGCGCAGGTTCTCGAAGCGGACGCCCTTGACGACCCGCCCGTCGCGAACGTCCAGGCACGGGATGACACGAGGCACCGGCATGATCAGGCCACTCCCTTCACGGCCGCGTCCAGGTCGAGCATCCCTTCGCCCGCGAACCACCGCGACAGCATCCGTGCGCCCCACGCGCCCGACAACTCCGGATGAAACTGGCACGCCAGCGTTGCCCCATTCCACATCGCGGCAACAAACCTCCCGCCATGCTCGCACCACGACGCGCTCCACCCCGGCGGCGGTTCCGTCACCCGGTAGGAGTGCGCGAAATACGCGAACGCCTCTGGTTCGTCAGTCAGGGGCGGCGGGCTGATGCGGCTCCATCCAAGGTGCGGCACTCGCACATCGTTGGAGAACCGAGTGGCCGCCCCGTTCGCGATGCCCAGGGCCGAGACGCCCGGGCTTTCTTCGCTCCCTGTCAGGAGCATCTGCAGGCCCAGGCAGATCGCCAGCGCGGGCCGTCCGTCAGTCAGTCGCTGCTGCAAAGCTTTGACGAGGTTGCGTTGACGCAGTTCTTCCATCGCCGCGCCGAGCGTCCCTACGCCCGGAAGAACGAGTCGGTCGGCATCCAGTATCAGCCGCGCCTCGCTGGTCACGATGGTTCTGGCGCCCAGGCGGCCCATGGCGCCGACCACCGATGCGAGGTTCGCGGTTCCCGTTCTGACAATGACGACGGAGTCCACTACAGCGTCCCCTTCGTGCTCGCGACCGCTTCAGGCTGCGTGGGCCGGATCGCGCTGCGCAGCGCGAGCGCCAGCGCCTTGAACGCGGCCTCGGCCTTGTGGTGATCGTTCTCGCCCCGGATCACGTCCACGTGCAGCGTGAAGCGGCCTTCGGTCGCCAGCGTGCGGAAGAAGTGCGTGATGTTCTCGCAGGCCACATCGCCGAGATTGTCCCGCTTGAGGTCCAGCGACACGCACGCGCACGGCCGCTGCACCAGATCAACCACGACCCTCGCCAGCGACTCATCCAGCGGCGCATACGCGTGACCGAACCGCGTGATCCCCTTGCGTTCGCCCAGCGCCGACGCCAGGCACCGGCCCAGCACGATCGCGCAGTCTTCCACGCTGTGATGATCGTCCACGGCCAGGTCCCCGTCGCACGCGAGCGTGATGTCGATCCCGCTGTGGCACGAGAGCGACGTAATCATGTGGTCAAGGAACCCCAGCCCCGTGCGCACGCTCGCCTTGCCCGCGCCGTCGAGAATGATGGCGGCCTGGATCCGAGTCTCGCCCGTGTTGCGGGTCAGTGTCGCGGTCCGTGTTCCCGGGATCGTGTTCATGGCAGAATCTCCGTCAGTTGTTCGACCCTCTCGATGACGCGTCCGGCGCCCGTCCGCAGCAGCAACTCGCTCGCGCCGCCGAGATCATCCCCCGGGGCCACGCACCCGATGGGTGTCACGCCCGCCGCTCGGGCGGCAACGATATCGTCCGGTGTGTCACCCACGAGCCAAGCCTCGCGCACGCCCAACCGTTCAAGAGCGATCTGCACCGGCCGCGGGCTGGGTTTGGGAACGCTGTCCTCCATGCACACCACGCAATCAAAGAGGTCCGCGATTCCTCGCTCGCGCAGGAATCGCTCCGCGTCGGCCCGGGGCCGCCCTGTCACGACGCCCAGCGCCGCGGTGGTTCGAAGCGATTCCAGCCAGTTCCGGGAGGCGAGCAACCGCTCTGTCCGCCGCAGGCCGGGCTTCTCTTCCGTACCTTGATAAATGCGTTCGAACGCCGCGGTCACTTCCTCCAGCGATCGCTGCACGCCCTTCTCCGCCAGCAGCGATCTGGTGACGACCCAGTCGTTGTTCGCGTTCCCCGCCGCCTTGATCCGCGCGATGTCCGCGCGGGTGATCTCCACCCCGAACTCCGCGGCGGTGCGCCGGATCGTCTCGCGGTACGACTCGCTCACGTCAGCCAGCACCCCGTCCATATCGAACAGCAGCGCTCGGGGCCGCAGGATCGACCGCAGCGACGCCCGCAGCCGCTCGCCGGCCGCCGCGTCCGCGGGAACGCTGATCCGCAGATAGTTCGCGAGCGAACCACCGTACCTCCGCACCGAGATTCCCAGGCCCGCCAGCAGGTCGGCCACCAACGCGGCGTCCTTGAACTTCGCGAAGATGAAGTTCGCGTCCGAGGGCACGAACTCAATGCCGTGCTCCGCCAGCGCCTTCGCCAGCAGTGAGCGCTCCTCACGCACGACCCCCGTGAACCGGGCCATCGCGCCCCCGCCTTGAGCGAACCACTGTTTCGCCACCTGCACCGAGTAGCCCGAGCACGCGTACGGCATGCCCACGGTCCGCATCCAGTGCGCCACGCGCTCGGGCGCGATCGCGTACCCCACCCGCATCCCCGCGAGCCCCCAGGCCTTGCTGAACGTCCGCGTCACCACCACGTTGTGCCGCCCCAAGACCTCGCGGGTCAGGTCGCTTTCCGCGAACTCAACGTACGCCAGGTCTGCCACCACCAGGGCATTCGGAGCCGCCTCCGCCAGTCGCAGCACGTCCGCCGCCGTTGCCGAAAGCCCGGTCGGGTTGTTCGGAGACACCACGAAGATCACGCGAGTCTCTGCGTTCAAGAGCGATTCGATCTTGTCCACCGGAAAGCCGCCGCTCATCCATGACGCCGTCCGCGCCGCCGCGCCGCACGCGGCGACCCACCGGGGCAGCATCTCGAACGTCGGATCGGTCATCAACGCTTCTCGTCCCGGCTCCAGCACCGCGCGGCAAATCCGCTCCAGCGCATCATCCGCGCCCGCCGTCACCACCACGCTCTGAGACGCAACGCCCCAGTGCGCCGCCAACTGAGCCTCCAACGCCGCCGCCGAGGGATATGTCCCCGCGATCCCCGCTTCAAGCGGGATGCTCGCGAGCAGTTCCGCGGGAGGCGCGGCCCCTTCGTTCGCGTCCAGCCGCAGGTCGATCGGGCGCGGATCGCGCGTCCGCGAGTAGGGTGCCGCGTTGAGCCTTGAGATCGGCCGCACCTCACCGGCGACGGCGGTGGGGGGGGCGGCGTTCACGGCACCACCTGCGCAATCGGAGAGATCACGATGTCCGATCCGCCCCGCGCCTTGAGCAGCGGGATCAGCCGCGGCAGCGAATCCCGGGGCACCGCCGACTTCACCGCGTAGCCTGCGTCGCCGGCCAGCTTGCTGAGCGTCGGTTGCCGCATGCACGGCAGCACCTCGATAATCGCCGCCAGTTTGTCCGAGGGGGCGTTGAGTTCGAGCATCACCCGCTTGCGGGCCTCGATCACGCTCTGCAGCAGCAACGCCAGATCCGCGATCCGCCCCCGCTTGCCCGCGTGCTCCATCGCGGCTCGGGACGCGTACAGCCGAGTCGACGACGCCATGACTTCGCCGCAGATCGTCAGGCTGTTGGCCTCCAGGGTCGAACCCGTTGCGGTCACGTCGATCACGCAGTCGGCGTCCTCGGGCGGGAAGACCTCGGTCGCGCCGTATGACCGCACGAACCGATCGCCGCACCCGCGAGCCTCGATCCACTTGAGGCTGAGCGCCTGGTACTCGCTGGCGACGACGAGGGGACGCCGCGGCAAGGCCCCGTTCTCCAGCACACTTGACGGAGCCGCAGCCACCACCTTGACCACGTCGAGCTTCGTGTCGATCACTTCCACCACGTCCGCTTCCAGTTCCGCTACCCAGTCGGCGCCGGCGAACCCGAGATCACGGGTGCCGCTGTCGAGCATCTCGATGATGTTCTGCGGCTTGAGGATCTTGGTCTCCACGCCGTCCAGCGACGTGGTCGGTCGGTATCCGCGCGCCGAGATCGATACCCGGATCCCCGCGTCGGCCAGCAGACGCATCACCCCTTCCTGCATCCGCCCCTTGGGCAACCCGAGCCGTAGCGTGTCGTTCGTCTTGTCGGAAATCGTCGTCATGTGCCGCTCCTGCCGTCGTCTGTTTCCGGCTCCGCGGCGGTTTCCGATTCATGCGTCACACGCATAAACGAAAAAACGCCGGCTGGAGCCGGCGTTCTTGTGTCAACTGTTGGTCTTCGCAACCACGTCGCACCGTCACCGGCCCTGGGAATGCCCATGGTGATGATGGTGGAGATGGAACGAGAACGTCATGGATGAAGTAAACGCTGGCTGCCTCTCAAAGTCAATGTGGTAAGTTCTAGAACATTACTGCGTGATCCGCGCGCGAAACTGGTTATCGGCGGACCAGTTCAGTCTTGGGCTTTTGAGCACCATGGAAGTAAATTGGATACAAAGCGGCCCACGCGCAGTTGTAACCCCTATTCACCCTCGTGCGTACCATCGCCGTTCGCAGTCGTTCCCCACATCAAGGCCTTCCCGGGAGAACATCCCGGAGTCGGAGTTTCGACGGATGCTTCCCAAGCCACCGCCGCGTGAGCCCAGCATGGGCTTCCTGTATCTTCCGCCCTTCCGGATTTTCGGCGAGTCCATCGCGGGCGAATCCACCTGCCTCCAAGTGCCCGAGCTTGATCTGGGTTTCGACATCGGCGCGTGCCCGCGAGCGATGCTCTCCAGCAAGCACCTGGCCATCACCCACGGCCACATGGACCACATCGGCGGCCTGGCGTACTTCTGTTCCCAGCGTCGCTTCCAGGGCATGGGCAACGCCCGGATCATCTGCGATGAACGCATCGCGCCTGCCATCAAGCGCATGATGGACGGTTACGTTGATCTCGAACGTCAGCGCACGCCCTACGACCTCATCCCCATCAAGGCCGACCAGCCCGTTGAGGTCAAGAACAACGTCTTCCTCCGTGGCTTCGAGACCGAGCACACCTGCCCGTCCTTCGGATACACCGTCAGCGAGCGGCGCACCAAGCTCAAGCCCGAGTTTGTCGAACTCCCGCAAGAGAAGCTCCGCGAGCTCAAGGAACGGGGCACCGAGATCACCCGCTCCTTCGAGATCCCTCTCTTTGCGTACACCGGAGACACTGCCCCCGGCCCGCACCTGGTTCGCGAGGACGTGCGCAAGGCCCAGATCCTCATCACCGAGTGCACCTTCCTGGAGCCCGACCACAAGGAACGAGCCCGCGTCGGCATGCACATGCATATCGATGACCTGGCCGAATGGCTCCGCGTGGTCGAGAGCCAGTGGATTGTCCTCGTCCACGTCTCTCGCCGCACCGACATGGCCGCCGCCAAGAAGCGAATCGCCCAGATGGCCGGCGAAAAGACCGCTCAGAAGCTCCTCTTCCTCATGGACTACAAGGGCAACCGTGAGCGGTACGACCGCCAACTCGCCGAGGCAGAGGCCAAGGAAGGCAAGAAGGCCGCGCCCGTATCCGCCAAGTCCGCGGACGACGACGAAGAAGGCGAATGACGGTCGCTATCTCCCGGTCCTCTCTGCCGACAGGCTCTGCGTCGATCACCCGTTTGTTGATCTGCCTTTGCTTCGTTTTCGCGGCCGCTTCCGCGCGTCCAGGGTAAGAGAGTCGCACGTCGGTCCTAACATATTCCTATCTGGCAATTGCATTGACAGGAGGCGCTCTTATGGGTACCTTGATCGTCGAGCTTGCCCGATGGGGGTAAAGCACCGGGTGTTTCCGCACCCGTTTTCTGTGCCATTTGTGGAGAGAGACACGATGAATTTGCGTACTTGCGTCACCGCTTCGGCGGTTGTGGTGTTGTCCGGCATTGCCGCAGCGTCGCCAACATTTTCGGGTGTGGCGGGTGTCAACCTGTCGGCCGGCAATGTGCTCAGCGCTCCGATTTCGCTCGAGGAAGGCGACATTTTCAACGCGATGACCACCCCGGTCGGCTCGCTCTTTGGCTCGCCGGACACACTGATGCGTCTGGTTGATCCCGCCGGCGCGGAGGTCGTTTTCAACGACGACGGCGGATCCGGCAACGGTCCGAACAGCCAGTTCGGCTCCACCATCCGCGCGGCGATCAGGGTTTCCGGCGTCTATTTTCTGCAGATCACGGGGTTCAACGATCGCTCGTTTACAGGCGCGCACCCGGAAGCCGGCCCGATGATCTTCACCGGTTCGGTTCTGGGTTCCACTCCCGGCGATTTCTCTGATTCCGCTTCAGACAACACCGCCGCGGGCGCTGTCCCGACGGGTCTGGGTGTGGGCTCTGCTGTGGGCTTCGGCACTCTGTCCGCCGGCGATGTGGACTACTTCGCCGTCACCATGGGAGCGGGCGATGTGCTCTCGGCCATGACCACCGGTCTCCAGTCTCACCAATTGGACACTCTTCTGGGCGTGCTCGATGCGAACGGCCTGCTGCTCAACAACGATGATGCGGGTGGAGACTCCCGGGGCAGCAACTTCGAATCCTCGCTCCGCTTTGTCGCCCCCGCCGCGGGCACGTACTACATCGCCGTGACCGGCTTTGGCGATAGCGACTTCAACGGCTCGGGTCACACCGAGGACGGCGCTTACGGCCTGACGCTCAGCGTCGTTCCCGCTCCCGGCGCTGCGGCGTTGCTCGGCTTGGGAATGCTCGCCGCGGGCCGCCGCCGCCGCTGATGCCCGGGCATCCGCCAACCTTTGCAAGGGTTGTCACACAAAACAAACGCCCCCGGGCCGCTCTGCCCGGGGGCGTTTGTCATCATTGTGGGGTGTGTACCGCCGTTGACGGTGATCAGTTGCCGCCCGCGGGGGGCGTCACACCGGGAGGAGGAGTGGGGGCGTCGCCCGAAGGAGGCTGCTGACCGGGAGCGCCGCCGGGCCGTCCGCCGCGCCCGCCGCCGCGCCCGCCCCGGGGCCATTCGTCATCCGTCGGCCGAGGCAGCAGATCAGGAGCGCACGCCAGGTTGTACGCCGTCACCGCCGCGCACGTCGCCGACTGCTTCAGATACTCGGGGATCGCCTGATCCAGACGGTCGTACTGCGTGTGGTGCGTGTGGTTGTAATCCGCTCGGCCGGTTTCATCCCAGAAGAAGCCGGGTACCTTTTCTCGCATGAACGAGTTGTGGTCGCTGCCCTGCACCTGGTTGAACACCTTCTGCTTGTGGATGTTGACGTCCAGGAACTTCTTGTCGGCCTCGCTGTAGAACACGCCGTTCACCGGCGCGGTCGCCGCGGCCAGGTAAGGCACCTGCGATTCCACGCACGGCAGCCCGCCCTCCCAGTTCGTCCCGCCGTCGTCCACGAGCACCGCCGAGATTTTGCCGAGTTGGTCCTGCTCCTTGAGGTACTTGACGTACGCCACCGAGCCGAGCAGACCCTGTTCCTCGCCCGTCCACAGGATGAACCGGATCGTCCGCTTGGGCTTGGCGTTGGTCGCCGCGAGAATCCGCGCCGCTTCGAGCGTCACCGCGCTGCCGGTGCCGTTGTCGGTGGTTCCTTGGCTTCCCGGGCCGTTCCATGAATCCAGGTGGCCCGAGACGATGATCACCTCGTCGGGCTTCTCGGTGCCCTTGATCTCCGCGATCGTGTCGTACACCGGGATCGGGCCCTTCGTGAACGTGTGCTTGAGGTCAAACTCCGCCTCCACCGGCACGCCGTCCGCGATCGACGAGTTCATGCAGTCATAGTCCGACTTCCGCACCGTGACGATGACGTCGGGCGAGAGGTTGTCCATGTCCAGCTTGTCCCACCCGGGCGCTCCGCCGGTGAGCACCAGTTCGCTGCTCGAAGGCAGGATCCATCCCGCCGGCTGCAGAGCGAGCACGCGCTCCTCCATCGTCGGGCCCTTCTTGGGCTCCTCGATCGCGGTCTTCTTGCCCTCGTAGGTCATGGTGCCCGCGTTGTCGGGCAGCACGGTCTTGCCCTTGAGCGTGTCGCCGTCGAGCGTCAGGATGTACTCCCGCTCGCCGCGGGGCGATTCGGTCTTGAACTTCAGCTCCTTGGTGGCCGGATCGAACGTGCCTTCCTTGATCTCGGTATTGCGGAACCCGCCCAGCGAGATCGTGCCGGTGACGGCCTTGGGATCGGTGAGCTTCACATCCAGCGTGAGTGGCATGCCATCAGGCATCGGTCCGCCGGCGACCGTGCCTTCGTACCGGATCATGTCCTTGTCCACCGCCGGCGCCGCCGCGTCGTCGGTCTTGCCGCCCTTCCACTTCTTGCGGATGTCCGCGAAGAGCGACATGCGGGCCGAGGCCCCGCCGATCACGCCGCGCCGACCGGCCTGCGGGGGCTTCACCAGCACCCACGCCCCTTTCATCTTGTCCTTGGCGGCCTCGAACTGCTCGTCGTTCTCGGGCATCTTCACGACCGGCGCCCTCACGGGGCCATCGGTTCCCGCCGACCACGCCAGCGTCGTGAACTCCATGTCACGCACCGTGCGGTACTCGGGCTTCTCCGCGTTGGGGTTGCGGGTCGCTACCACCTTGCCGGTAGAGGGCCCGCGATCGAACCGCACCGGGATGTCCTTCCACTGCCACAACCCTCGCAGCTCATGATCTCCCGATGTCTGCCCGGTCGCCCCGCCGAACGGCGGGATCGTCAAACCCCACTTCTCGAACTGGTCGCGGCACCATTTGTTGGCCTTTTCGGCGTTGCTCGAGCCCGTGAGCCGCGGCCCGATGTCGTTGGAGATATACGTGATCCAGTCCATCACGTGGTTGTTGTTCTTCCCCTCCGCGATGATCTTCGCGATCGTCGCCGGGTCGCCCATCGGCACATCCGGGATCGCCGCCTTCTCGCCGTCGATCATCGCGTACGGCGCGGTTCCGTCCGCCCCCGGTTCAACCGCCCAGCCGGCCATCGCTAGCAGGGACAACGCGGAAACGGCCACGGCGCGAGCGGCCACGCGATCACATGTGCACAGCGACATACCGAACTCCTTGGGTGATTGTGCCAACTTCCAATACGGGCGCGAGAACGAGCGCGACCGGTTCATCATACGGGAACACCCCGGCCCGGGCCAACCCGAGCACACGGGGCCGGCCCCCCGCATTCCTACGCTCGACCGCGCTCCGAGCGCGAACCGACGGAACGACACCCGGCCAAACTCCTGGAAGGAACACGCATGGAGAAGACACTGACGCTGGTGATGAGCATTCTGCTCCTCCCCTTCACGCTGCTGTTCTCGTGGCTGATCGTGCACCCGCAGGAAGAGGTCGTTGTGCTCGGCTGGGGCAAGCTTTCCAAGGTCGTCAAGACCCCCGGCCTCTCGTGGGTCAACGTCTGGGGCCGCCGGCTCGTCAGGATCTCGACCAAGCAGCAGGCGATCGAAGTCCATCGCACGGTTGTGGCCGACGGAAACGGCAATCCCATTGTCGTCGCCGCGGTGGTCACGTTTCGATTTGTTGATTCCAAGAAAGCCGCGCTCGATGTTCAGGACGCGCCCTCCTTCGTCAAGACGCAGGCCATGGCCGTGCTCAAGCAGGTGGCCTCACGCTATCCCTACGAGTCGGCCACCCACCAGACCAGCCTCAAGAGCGAGACCGGCGTCATCGCCAAGGAGATGCGGGAGATCCTGCAGTCAAAGGTCGAGATCGCCGGCGCGGAGGTCGCCTCGTTCGAACTCTCCGACCTCAGCTACGCCCCCGAGATCGCCCAATCGATGCTCGTCCGTCAGCAGGCCCAGGCCCTCGTCGACGCGCGCAAAGTGATCGTCGACGGGGCCGTTCAGATCGTCCATCACGCCGTCGAACTGCTCGGCGAAAAGGGCCACAAGCTCCCCGCGGGCGAGGAAGCCCGCCTGGTCTCCAACCTGCTCACCGTCATCTGCGGCGAGTCCCACGTGCAGCCCACGTACTCCATCCAGAGCGGCGAGGGCCGCGACGCCGCGGCCGACGACCGCATAGGCAAACTCCTCGAGACCATCGCGAAGAACACGACGCCCAAGACGTCGTGAGGCGAGCGAAGTGCGGGATCTTCCCTGCGGCGTTCAGCGAATCCCAATCGGCGCCGCACGCCGCGGATAGCATTGGCCAAGGAGCCCCCGCATGAAACTGCCCCCGCCGGTCATCGTCGTTCCGGGTATCACCGCCACCTACCTCAACGACGAGTACCCGATCTCCCCGGAGGTTGTCTGGTCGGTCATGACCAACAACTTCGATCGCATCCGGCTCCACCCCGACCAGATCCGTTACGAGGCTAGCCAGCCCGTCCGCGTCACCGCGGGCCAGGTCTTTGAAGTCGCGTACAAGGAACTCATCTCCGAACTGCGGCACAACCTCAGCGCCCGCGAGGACGAGCCCGTCCCCGTGTACCCATTCGGATACGACTGGCGCCAGCCGCTCGAAACCACGGAGGCCTCCCTCGCCGATTTCGTGCTCGAGGTCATCGAACGCACCAAACTCACCCGCCACTACGCCAAGGACGGATACGACAAGTCGCCCACGGTCAACCTCGTCGGCCACTCCATGGGCGGCCTCATCATCGCCGGCTACCTCGCCAACCAGAAGGGCAAGGCGCCCGTCTCGAAAGTCGCGACGCTCGCCAGCCCGTTCCGCGGCTCGTTCGAGGCGGTCGTCAAGGTCCTGACCGGCACAGCCGACCTCGGTGGCACCGCGCCTTCTTCGCGAGAGCGAGAGGCCGCCCGCGTGATGCCCGCGCTCTACCACCTCATGCCCACGCCTCAACGAGGCCTCACCTTCGCCCCCGGTCTTCCCAAGTCTATTTTCAAGCCCGATGTCTGGCAGCCCAGCATCATCGAGACGGTCCGTGAGTACGTCCGCCTGTACGCGGTTGATCCCGGCCGCGCGTCCGACCGGATCAAGCAGGCCGACGATCTGTTCCGTTCACTGCTTAAGACCGCCGCAAACCACCGCGAAAAGCTCGAATCCGTCTCACTCCCGGATGTCGGCCTCGCCCGCGAGGACTGGCTCGCCGTGGTCGGCATCGGCTCGGTCACCCGCACGCAGATGCGGATCGACACCGATTCCAAGGGCAAGCCGCTCTTTGTTCTTTCCTCCCGCGACCGAATGAACAAGTGGACCCCCGAAGCGCCCCCCAACGGACCGGATGAACGCTACCAGACCGGCGACGGCACGGTTCCCTACGACGGCGCGGTGCCCGCCTTCCTGGGCCCGGAGAATTTGGTCTGCTTGACTCCGGACGATTTTGGCTATTGGGAAGTCGGCGACAAGATGCTCGCCAAGGTCGGCGGTTTCCATGGGATTCTGCCCAACATGAACGTGGTGCAGCGCCTCATCGTCCGCCACTTCACCGGTGCGCCCGACAAACACGAGAACACCTGGGGCAAACGTGCACCGGGCGTCGCCCCCGCCGACTGGTCCCCGCCGATGGAACTGACCGACCGCACGACGCAGTGATCTCAACCCACACGATCGCGGTGGAGAGTGCCCGTGCGTCGGTTCTTCCCTATTTCCTCTATTTGCGGTCCGCTCCGTTCGCGCAATTCGCGCGGCGCTATGCTCATCACGGCGCACCCCGCGCCACCCGGAGGCTTCGCACATGGCATCTTCCAAAATACAGGGCGGCCAACGCAACAACATCACCAGTTCCAGCGGTCGCAAGAAACGCTCGCCCACCAGCACCTCGCACGGCGGCAGCCGCGTCGAGCCCTCCCACGTCACCGAGCTCGCCCGCGAGACCCGCGAGAAGAAACAAGTCGGCAAGGCCACGAAGAAGGCGGCGGCGAAAAAGGCCAACAAGAAGTAAGCCGGGCGTCTGGCCGAATGTTGGGATGGAAGAAGGGCGTGCCGTGGGTGGCAACCGCGCGGCGACGGAGTCGTCCCGCGCACTCGTTAACCTCAGTTCCTGTACGCACGCAACGCCGCCCGTCACGCCGGGTCGGCGGTTCTCATTCTCGCTGGTAATGAGTGTCGCCGGTGCCGGCCTCCTCGATCAGCTTGATCCTGTCGCGAGCCACTTCGTGCGGCCCCCTCCCGTGCGATCGTCCATATCCAGCCAACGGAGCCCGGAGAAACTACCAACGCCGGCAATATCTCCGTTCCCTGCGCGCCTTGCCCCCGGGCGCATCGCCGCGCCGAATTCGCCCATTTCCCGAATTCCGCTTTACACATTTCCGCCCCCCGCCGTACCCTCTCCGCGAACCCCCAATCCGGAGTCCAGTCCCCATGCCCGACATTTCTCGCTCGAACCTCTACGGCAAACTCAACTCCATCGGCTACAAGGCCCTGGAGGGCGCCGCCACCTTCTGCAAGCTCCGCGGCAACCCGTACGTCGAGTTCGTCCACTTCCTCGCCCAGATCATGCAGGCACAGGATACCGACCTGCACCGCATCATCAAGGCCTTCGAGCTCAACCCCAGCAAGCTCGCCAGCGACCTCACCGCCGCGCTCGACCGTCTCCCCCGCGGCGCCACCAGCATCTCCGACTTCTCGACGCACCTGGACGACTCGGTCGAGCGGGCCTGGGCCTACGCCTCGCTCAAGTACGGCGAGAACGCCATCCGCACCGGCCACATCATCCTGGCCATGCTCCGCACGCCGAACCTGGAGCACATCCTCCGCAGCGTCTCCCGGGAGTTCGAGAAGATCAAGAGCGAGCAGTTGGCCGACAACTTCGCCAAGATCACCGACGGCAGCCCCGAGGCCGTGCTTTCGGCTTCCTCCCAGCGCGGCATCTCCGGCGCTCCCGGCGAGGGCAGCGGGGCCATGTCCCCGGCCGCGATGGGCAAGCAGGAAGCGATCAAGCAGTACACCACTGACCTCACCGAGCAGGCCAAGAGCGGCAAGCTCGACCCCATCGTCGGCCGCGATGAGGAAGTGCGCCAGTGCATCGACATCCTGATGCGCCGCCGCCAGAACAACCCGATGCTCACCGGCGAGGCCGGCGTCGGCAAGACCGCCGTCGTCGAGGGCTTCGCACAGAAGATCGTCGCCGGCGACGTCCCCCCGGCCCTGCGCGATGTCCGCCTGCTCGCTCTTGACCTCACCCGCCTCCAGGCCGGCGCGAGCATGAAGGGCGAGTTCGAGAACCGCCTCCAGCAACTCGTCGACGAGGTGCAGGCCAGCACCAAGCCCATCATCCTGTTCATCGACGAGGCCCACACCCTCATCGGCGCCGGCGGCGGCGCGGGCGCTGGTGACGCGGCCAACATCCTCAAGCCCGCCCTCGCCCGCGGCACGCTCCGCACCATCGGCGCCACCACCCAGGCCGAGTTCAAGCAGTACTTCGAGAAGGACCCGGCGATGACCCGCCGCTTCCAGGTCGTCAAGGTCGACGAGCCCGATGAACTCAAGTGCCTGCGCATGATCCGCGGCCTGGCCGGCGTGATGCAGAAGCACCACAAGGTCGAAGTGCTCGACGAGGCTCTCGAAGCCGCGGTGAAGCTCAGCAAGCGGTACATCCAGGGCCGCCAGCTCCCCGACAAGGCCGTCAGCCTCATCGATACCGCCTCGGCCCGCGTGGCCACCGCTCTGCACAGCGTCCCCGCCGAGATCGACGACACCCGCAAGCGCATCGACAGCCTCAAGGTCGAGCTCGACATCATCGAGCGCGAGATGAAGACCGGCGCTGACCACTCCAAGCGCCGAGACGATGTCGTCGCCCTGATCGAGGCCGACACCGCCAAGCTCAAGGAGCTCGACGAGCGCTTCGCCAAGGAAAAGGAGATGGTCGGCAAGATCCTGGACCTGCGGGCCAAGCTCGAAGGCCCCGCCCCCGCGGCGAACGGCGCACCCGCCCCGACGCCTCTCTCGGACGCGGACCGTGCGCAGATTCTCGAAGACCTCAAGAAGACCAAGGCCGAACTCACCGCGTTCCAGGGCGAGCACCCGATCATCACCCCCAACGTCGACCTGCAGGCCGTGTCCGCCGTCGTCAGCGACTGGACTGGCATCCCGCTGGGCCGCATGGTGAAGAACGAGATCGAGGGCGTGATCAAGCTCCCCGACACGCTGGAGAAGCGGGTCATCGGCCAGCGCCACGGCCTGGAAGCCATCGCCAAGCAGATCGGCCTCTCCCGCGCGAAGGTCGCCAATCCCAACCGTCCCATCGGCGTCTTCATGCTGGTGGGCCCCAGCGGCGTCGGCAAGACCGAGACCGCCGAGGCCCTCGCCGAGGCGCTGTACGGCGGGCCCCAGGGCCTCATCCGCATCAACATGAGCGAATACCAGGAGGCCCACAAGGTCAGCCTCCTCATGGGCTCGCCCCCCGGATACGTCGGTTACGGCAAGGGCGGCGTCATGACCGAAGCGGTACGCCGCCGCCCCTACAGCGTGCTGCTGCTCGACGAAGTCGAGAAGGCCCACGCCGACATCCACGAAGTCTTCTTCCAGGTCTTCGACAAGGGGATCATGAAGGACAGTGAAGGCGTCGACATCGACTTCAAGAACACCATCATCCTGCTCACCAGCAACGTCGGCACCGACCTGGTGATGAAGATGTGCAAGGACCCGGCCCTCAAGCCCGATCCCGAGGGGCTGGTCAAGGCGATCCGCGAGCCCCTGCTCAAGGTCTTCCCCCCGGCCCTCTTGGGCCGCCTGGAAATCGTGCCGTACTACCCCATCTCCGACGAGATGATGCGGGCGATCATCAAGCTCCAGCTCAAGCGCGTCGGTCAGCGCATCCTGGAAGGCCACAAGGTGCCCTTCACCTTCGACAAGGAAGTGGAAGACACCATCGTCTCCCGCGTCACCGAGCTCGACAGCGGCGCCCGCGCCATCGACGCGATCATCACCCGCCAGATGCTCCCGGCAATCGGCTCGGAGCTGCTCAACCGCATGGCCAGCGGCAGCGAGATCAAGAAGGTCCACGTCGGCGTCAAGGACAGCGAGTTCCAGTATTCGTTCGAGTAAATACCGGACGGACGCCGACTCAATCGAAGCCCATGCCCGCAACGGCCGGACGCCCCACGCGATAACACGGCGGCGGAGTGCACCTATGAAGCGAGTGATCCCCGGCACCATCGGCTTTGATCCCTTCCAGGAGGATTCCTGCGGCTGTGTCTTTGAGCCCTGGGACTTCGGCGACGCGGGCTACCACGTTAAGTGCGGCTTCTCACCCGCCGAGATGCACTGCGCCTGCGTCGGCACCGAGTTCAACGAAGGTGATGACGCGGCCGTCGCCAAGCCGGTCATCCAGTTCAACATCAAGCGCAACGCCAAGGGCAAGCACAGCGTGCTGGGTGATTTCGAGGTCAAGTGCGAGGGCGTCTTCGAGCCCGTCACGGGCGTCACCCTCGAACTGCCCCGCGGCACGTACGACATGGGCATCGGCCTGGGCTCCAAGCCCTACCCGATCCCCAAGGGGGCGTACACCGGCAAGCACACCAAGGACCGCTTCAACAGCTTTATGATCGCCTTCGACTCCGTCCCCGGGTATTCCGGCGTGCAGATCCACAAGGGCAACCACCCCTGGAACAGCCACGCCTGCATCCTCCTGGGCGTCAGTTCGGCCGTGAACGTGCCCGTCAAGAAATCCGACGTCAAGGCGCACGAGCGGGTCACCGCCGAAGACCGCTGGAACTACGCCGTCAAGGGCGGGCTGATCAAAGCCGCACCCGGGGCCGACAAGGGCCTGACCGACGCGGTCTATCAGAGCGGCAAGATCCTTGCGACGATCGCCGAGCGGTACGAGAAGGCGGAGCAGAAGTTCGGCAAGGGAAAGGTCACCTTCGCGATCACCATCACCGAGGGCGACGAAGCCAAAGACGGCGCGATGTAGCCGCGGACGCTACGGTTGTCGTCCGCATGATCGCTCTCGTCACCGGCGCTTCGGGCTACATCGGTCACCACGTCTGCCGCGAACTGCTCGCCGCCGGACACACAGTGCACGCGCTCGCCCGTACCGGGTCCGACCTTCGGGGTCTCCCCGTCTCGCGACACGATACCGACTTCTCGTTCGAATCGCTCCGCGCCATCATCGCCGTCACTCGGCCCGACGTTGTGTTCCACCTGGCCGCCCTCGCCCGCGCAGAGCATGGCCCCGCCGAAATCGGGGCCATGATCGCCTCCAACATCACTTTGGGCGCCAACCTCGTCGAAGCGATGCTCGCCTGCGGCGTGCGGACCATGGTGAACACATCCACGTATTGGGCCTACGGCGAGCACGCGGAGCGTCGGCCCAACACCCTCTACGCCGCCACCAAGCTCGCGTTCGAGGACGTCCTTGCCTACGCCGCCGCGTACCGGGGCCTGCGTGCCGCGTCGCTGGTGCTGTTCGATGTCTACGGCCCGCACGATTGGCGCCACAAACTGCTCACCAAGGTGGCCGGCGCGCCCGGCGGGGCTCGAATCTCACTCTCCTCCGGCGAGCAACTCATGGACTTTGTCCATGTGCGCGACGTGTCGCACGGTTTCGTGCTCGCGGCCCACCTGGTCTCCCGCCAGTCCGAGCCCGGGCTCGCCACGTACGCCCTCGACACCGGCGACCGCCGACCCCTGCGTGAAGTACTCACCCGCCTTAACGAACTGCGTCGCCAGCCCGTGGCGCTGGACTTCGGCGCCCATCCCTACCCGCCGTTCCAGATCATGCGACCGGCCACGGGTCTGACGCGTCTGCCCGGCTGGGCGGCGCGCACCAGCATCGATGCGGGTCTGGCAGAACTCGCAGCGCCGTCTACATCGGCGACTTAGGCGCGGGCCGCTCGACATACTCCGCCGCGCCGCTGTCGCGGATCGCCTGCATGAGCGCCGGCAGCGCGTCTTCGCTGATCCCCGGGATCGTGACCGTGAACATGCGGCCCCGGTTGCCCCGCGTGCCGGCCGGGAAGACCCGTTCTATCCTCGCGGCCTTTCCCGGCGCGTGCCGAGCCGCCGCCGCTTCAACGATCGCGACGACCTCGCCCTCACGCTCCGGAGTTGCTTTCAGAACGATCTGCATCAGGCGATTTTGAGCGCCGCGTCGATGTTCAGCCGGCCGGCGCCAAACTCCTTGTTCCATCCGGTCTGCCCGGGTACCTTGTCCGCGCTGTCCATCAGGATCTTGCGCACCTGCGCGGGCTTGAGCGTGGGCCGCTTGGCGAGCACCAGCGCCGCCGCCGCCGCGACGTGCGGCGTCGCCATCGAGGTGCCGTCCCACGAGTCGTAGTTGAGCACGTTGGAATCCTGGCACGGGTAGTGCGGCACGGTCGAGAGGATCCGCACGCCCGGGGCGCACAGCGCGATGTGAGGACCGGTGTTCGAGAACGACCCGCGCCGGTCCATCTCGTCGGTGGCGCCCACGGCGATCACTCCCGCGTAGGCGCCCGGATATTCAACCGGGTTGCCCTCTTCGTACTCGTTGCCCATCGCCGCGACCACCACCACGCCCCCGTCGATGAGGTCGGCGATCACGTCGCGCTCGCCCGGGTCCACCCCGCCGCCCAGGCTCAGGTTGAGCACCCGCGCGCCCGTGTTGAGCGGGTGGGCCAGCGCCCGGTAGTAGGCCTGCGCATCCCAGAAGTCGTCGCGCGGCAGGCCCTTGAAGTTATGGATCGGCGAGCGGCAGATGCCCGCCACGCCCACGGCGTTGTTCCGCTCCGCCGCGATGATGCCCGACACGTGCGTGCCGTGCCCGATCGCGTCGTGATCGTCCTCGTGCGCCGCCAGGAAGTTCTCGTAGATCTTGACGGCGGCGTCGAGGTCCGGGTGATCCTTGTCCACTCCGCTGTCGACGACCGACACCGCGATCGCCGTGGAATCCTTGAACCCCTTGCGGGCCCGCGCCGTCATGATCTTGACCGCCCCGTGGGCCCACTGACGGTTGAAGAGCGGGTCGCCCTTGGCCTTGGTCGAGAGCTTGGGCTCGCACAGATATTTGACCGGCGGCACGTACGCGTACTCAAACTCCGCGCCGCGTTTGGAGAGTTCCGCGGCGATGCGGTGGGGGTCCTCGCCGGGCGCGACCTTGAGCGCCATCAGCCCCTTGGAGTTCTTGTTCCTTGCGTTGGGATCGGACATCGCGGCCGAGAGCGACCGCATCGCCCGCAGCCCCCGCGTCGCCCCGTCCACCATCGGCCCGGGTGCTGCGAAGACCGGCGAGGCGTGCTCGAGATACCCGTTGTCCAGAAGCGACGTAATGCTCGGGAGCGGGTCGCCGCCGCCGCCCCGGGTGGCGAGGGCGAATCGCCGCATCGATTGCTGGTTCTGCTTGGGCTTGACCACGATCGTCGTGACCTTGAAGGTCCGGCGTGCGCGCGTGCGCGGCGAGGGGCTCGGGACGTGGCTCATGTCTGCTCCCTTGATTGGGGGTGTGGGATCGCTACACCGTAGGTCTGGTGACCAAGAAAGGCGCGAGCGGGTCCCGACCGGCGCGCGTCAGACAAGTTTCATGGCGAAGAAGACCGCGGTGAACGCCAGATCGGCCATCACGATCGCGACCACCGACTGCACGACGGTGAACGTCGTGGCCTTGCCGACCCCCGCCGCGCCACCCTCAACGCCCAGCCCGTTGGCGCACGCGATGACGCCGATGAGCAGGCCGAAGACCGTGCTCTTGGCGATGCCCGTGCCGAAGTCCACCAGCTTGGCCTGCTCCAGCACCTTGGTCATGAACGTGGTGTACGGAATGTCCAGCACGGTGACCGAGATGAGCAGCGCCGCGCCCACCGCGACCACGTCCGCCATGACCGCGAGCACCGTCATGCTGATGACCGAGGCGATCACGCGGGGCACCACCAGGAAGCGGATCGGGTCGAGCGCGAGCGATTCCAGCGCCTCGATCTCCTCGCTCACGACCATCGTGCCGATCTCGGCCGCGATGGAGGCGCCGGCGAATCCCGTCAGCACGATGGCCCCGATGAGCGGGCCAAGTTCGCGCAGGATCGCGACGCCCACGATGTTCGCCACCGCTTCCTTCTGGCCGAACTCTTCCAGCGGCGGGGCCAGCTGAAAGGCCAGGATCAGGCCCACGCAGAACGACACCAGCGACACGATGAAGACCGACCGCACACCCACCCGCACCAGCTGCGCCACGATGCCCGGAACGCCCAGCCGCACCCGCCGCGAGAACACGGCCCGCAGAATCCAGCCGCTCGTGTCCATGAGCAGCCACGCGCCCCCGCCGACCTGCTCGAGCGCATTGAGCGACTTGGAGCCGATGAGTTCCAGCGGGAACAACGCCGCCCGCGCCGCCAGGTGCATCGCGGACCGTTGGTGTTGGCGCGTCTGTTCGCTCATGGCGCGGTCGCGGCGTCAACGCTGTCGGCGATCTTGAAGATGGTGTGCAGCTTGGCGATCTCGAAGACCGCCCGCACCCGGTCCGTCAGGTTGCACAGCACCAGCGGGGTCTGGGTGCGCTTTGAGATCTGCAGCGCCTCCACCAGCGTCGCCAGCCCGGGCGTGGCCATGTACGAGACTCCCGCCAGGTTCGCCACCAGCCGCTTGGGCTTCTTGTCGAAGGCCTCGCGCAGCGCGGTCCGCAGCGTGGGGGCCTCGTGGTATCCCACTTCCCCCTTCGGAGACACGACCAGGGCGCCCTCGCGCTGTTCTGTCACGACCAACAGCGGTCCTTTGTCAGCCACACGTATCTCCTCGGGGTTCGCAACCGCACGAGGAAGCCACCTCGCCCGGATTGATCTTCTTCATCATCGTCAGCCGCATGCCCAGCCTGCCCTCGCGCTTCTCGTACAGCACGCTGTCCATCACCTCGCGGATGATGTGAACGCCCAGGCCTCCGGGGCGGATGTCCGACAGGTCGCGGCTCTTGATCGTCGCGGGGTCCACCTGCTTGCCCTCGTCCTCGATCACGATCCGGATGCCTTCCAGGCCGGCGCTCTTCTCGACACGACGGATCTCCATCACGATCCGTCCGTCGGTGCGTCTGTTATAGCCGTGGTTCATCACGTTGGCGAGGGCTTCATCGACCGCGAGGGCGATTTTTCCCGCCGCGGCGTCCGGGAAACCCGTCCGGCGCGAGACCAGGTTCACCATCTCTCGAACCGCGCACAAGTACGCGGGGTTGCTGGCCAGTTCAAGCCGGATTTCCGGGGCGGTGGTCATCGGGTCGCATTCTCCGAGCCGGGGTGCTTCGCAAGCCAGTCTCGCCATCGCTGCACGCCCCTTTCGCGTTCATACGGCGGTGCGCCGTAGTCGAATCCGTTCCGCTCGCCGGTCATCCGCTCCAGGGCGGTGATGGCCAGGAGCCGCGTCGCCGGATCGTCGCTCTCGAGCATCCGGATCAGGTCCGGGATGGCGGCGCGGTTGTCGTCCGCGCCCGCCTTGACGATCGCCGCGTTCCTGGCGGCGGGTTCCGGCGAATCGAACGTGGGATGAATCGTCGGCCCGCACGCCGCGGGAAGCACTAGGGCCGGGATCACGAGCCACGATCGCATCGGAGATTCTACACGATGTTCGGACGGTGGGTTCGGATGCACGGGTATTCACCTGTTGTCGGCGTGCGGGCCCTGTGTGGTTGAAGTTGGGTATGCCCCGTACCGGGCGTCTCCGTACGCTTGGCCGTGACCGTGTCTTCAGCGCAACTCCCCGTGACGAAAACCGCGACGATCGCGGTCCGGGGGCACACATTCTCGCTCCTGCACCACCGCGCTGCGTATTGGCAAGAGGCCCGCACGCTGCTTGTGGCCGACCTGCACCTGGGCAAAGCCGATGCCCTGCGCGGCCTGGGCGCCGCTCTGCCGGCCGCCGCGATCCTCGATTCGCAGTTGCGCCAACTCGACGCCGCCATCGCCGCCGCGGATGTCGCACGAGTCCTGATCCTGGGTGATCTGCTCCACGCCCCCATCGGCACCACGCCCGACGTGATCGACCGCGTCGCCGCCTGGCGCCAGCGCCACGCGTCGCTGTGCGTGTCGCTCGTCCCCGGCAACCACGACCGCTGCATCACCGACGCCGCGCACGCGTGGCGCATCGATCTGCTGGAAGCCACACACCGCGAAGGCCCGTTCGTCTTTTCGCACTACCCAGACCTGGTGGAGGGCGCGTTTGTCTGGGCCGGCCACCTCCACCCCGCCGTGAGCCTGCGCGCCGGCGCGGACCGCCTCAAGCTCCCCTGCTTCCACGTGGGACCGGATGTCGCCGTGCTGCCCGCGTTCAGCCGATTCACCGCCGGTGGCCCGGTGCGGTGCAGCGCTGGGGAGCGGGTGTTTGTCATCGCCGATGCGCACGTGCGGGAGTTGGCGGCCAAGCTCTGAACTTAGAACAGTCACGGCGGCGGATTGGGTGGGGGCACTCCTGTGGGACACCTGGGTGCGCATGAACTTTTGGTGGCGAGTGCAGGGGAAATTGGGAAACGGGGAAATGGGGAAATAGGGAAATGAAGAGTGGAGGTCGCGTGCGTTCAGGATGGGCGGCGTGTGCACATGAACTTTTGGTGGCGAGCGCAGGGGAAATTGGGAAAGGGGGAAATGGGGAAATAGGGAAATGAAGAGTGGAGGGCTCGTGCGTTCAGGATGGGCGGTGTGTGCAGATGAACTTTTGGTGGCGTGTGCGCGGCGCGAGGGAGGTGGTTATCTGGACATTGGGGTGGTCGGAGGCGGCGTGGGGCTTTGCAGGGGCCGGTGAGGGTGCGGGCGGGAGAAGTTGAAGATTTGGTGTGCGGATGAACTTTTGGTGGAGCGGACGAAAGTGGGACAGGGGGAAAGTAGGAAATGGGGAAATGAAGGGCGGAGATAACGTGCGGTCAGGATGGGGTGCCGGAGCGGATGAAGTTTTGGTGGCGTGTGCGCGGCGCGAGGTCCGGGTTATTGGGACTTTGAAAGCGGTCGAAGCCGGCGTGGGGCTGTGCAGGGGCCGGTGAGGGTGCGGGCGGCAGGAGTTGAAGATTTGGTGTGCGGATGAACTTTTGGTGGCGAGCACGGGCAGCGGGATGCGTGGGAGCATCGTGTCGGGGCGCGGCGGCGGACGGGGAGCGGCGGTGCCCGGTGAGGATGAACTTTTGGTGGGGGCGGACGACATGCGGAAAGGGGGAGATGGGGAAATTGGGACATGAAGAGTGGTGGCAGCGTGCGTTGAGGGAACTGCGGTGCATGGCGGCGTGCGCGATGAACTTTTGGTCGCTGGCGCGGTGTTGGTGGGGAAGGGAGCGCGGCGTGAGCGCTCAGGTCTGGCGGAGTGTTCTGTTCGATTGTCAAAGAACAACGGCCGCGGGCGATTGCGCGGGCGGCTGAGGGGTGATACGCCGGGGGCGGGTGGGGTTGCGGGGAATTTGGCAGGAGTGCGCGAGGTGTGCGCACATTTGCGGGCGGTGGTGCGAGAAACAAAAACCCGCGCCGTTGAGCGCGGGAGCTGGGTCGGGAGTCGCTGTTGCAGCGGTCGATCAACCGCCGCAGGTGGGATCACCGGCTTCCCAAGCGATGAAGAAAGCTTCGACATCAAGACCGTCGACGCCGCCGTCGCAGTTGGTATCTGCGGGGGACTCACCGGCTTCCCAGACCAGGAAGAACGCCTGGACGTCCGAGCCATCTACTCCGCCGTCCTGATTAAAATCAGCCGGACACGTACACCCTCCGTGGGGGCAATCCTCTGTGTCCGTGATTCCATCGCAGTTGCAATCGGGGCCGAGATAAAACCAGTATTCAAAGTCCTGTACCGCGGGCTGGAGATCAACAGTGTCACAGTACAGGAACGGCTTGCCCGAAGGACTGACGCCTGCCCTTTGCTTCACGCGGTAGACGCCTGCGCCGTAGGCCCAGTCCGCCTTTCCAATGATGTGGATTTCGCGGCTCGAACCCAACTCCGTGCCGCGCTTCACGGTCACCGAGTAATGAGCAGGCGGCACCGGGTAGCCGAAAGGGGTGTTATTGATGAAACGGATGAACTCAAGCACGACGGGCGAACCGGTCTCAAGATCCGTCCTCACTGGACCGTACCACTGGAGTGTGATTCCCACCACAGGCACGTTCTCGCAAACGGACGAGAACTGACTCTGCAACAGGACCTGGGGTGGATCACTTCCCTCGTTGACGGGGAAACAGTCCGAGTCGTAGAGGTAGAAGCGGGAGATTCCAATGGCTCCGCCTCCGAGAGGAGCTGATGCGATCGTGTACGTCGGTAGTTCAAACTGAGGATCATCGGACAAAGGTGATTGGTAGAAGAACCGCTTGAATCCTGAAGCCGTATTGACAGCACAAGCGCTATAGCCATGGTCGAGCAGGTCGGGGTTTGCGACGCCGTTCTGATTGATGACGATTCGGCCGTGCAGGCCTTGAGGCTGATCAACGGTGATCGCGTCGTGAAGTAGACGCGGGTAGGAATCCGGTGCGGAGTATCCAAGGCGATAGTAGTTGTACAGGCTGCCGCCGATCAAAATGTCGCGGTTCCAGGGAAGCGTGTACAAGTGGAGGATTCCGCCATGGTTACCGAAGATCTCAAACGTATCGAACGTATCCGACCAAATCTCCGCGACCACATTAGCACACGAAGCGGGCTGACTGCCTTGTCCGGAGAATCCACCGCCGCACGTCCAGGTGGTGAACGTCTCCGCGACCTGCACTTTCTCAAATTTAACGTATGGGTAGTGGAAGCCTGGTCGGTCCGGGGTCTTTCCCTCGATCAAGCCCCACTCCATCCGCCCGACATCGAGTTGTGTGATCTCATCGGCGGTCACGTTCGGAGCCACTGAGCCGGATGCAACCATCGCGTACAGATGAAGCTCTTCGATGTGCTTGGCCGCAATGATCGAGGGGCGAGAGAATGGCACCCCGTAAGGGATGGAAGTCGTTCCGGTCATTCCTCGATTCGATTCGATTGAGTTGTAGCCGACGTAGATGCGGCGCAGCGAGCCATTGCGTGCCTTGATCTGGGCGGAAAGTTTGTAGCCGATGATGATGTCGGCGCCGGGCGCGAAGTCCTCTGCGATGATCATTCCGTCGGCGAAGGTGGTGGCAATCGAGATCGGCGCGGTGATCGTCCCGTCGACTCGAATGCCGCGGTCGTCTTCCTCACTCTCGTAGTTATTGATGCCTCCGAGGACGCCCGCGTTGACTTTTTCGGTCAGATCACCTGTTGCGTTGATGATCTTGAGGTACGCACTATTCTGGTCCGTTGCGTTGGCGACGACGGTCGTGCTGATGTCAATCGGGACCGGATGACCTTGCGCATCCAACGCTCCGGCGATGATCTGGTCGATTCCGAACCCCGCTTGGATGCCGGGTTGCGCGGTTGTGAATGGAGTAGTGATGGGGCCGCGTGTGACGATGCTGTTGATCTTGCCTCTCACGGCAGCAATTCGTCCACTGATACCCGCGACGGGCAACTGTGAGCCAACGAATACCCGGTCAATGCCGCAACGGGCGGTCGTGTAAATATCGTCTTGGGCGATCACGGGCGCAGTAATTGAATTGCGGACAACGATGTAGTTGATGGCGTTGTAGCTAGCATCCGCTTGAAATGCATGAACAGGTATGGAAAGAACTCCGTTGCCGATCTCGGAAGCCTGAAGACGATAGACTCGACCGACTTCAATTCGTGCGTTGGGATCGCCTTGGAAGTTCCCATAGACCGCGGCGGCGAGCACGATAGAGCGTGCGATTCCCGTATCTTGACCGGCGTTGCCGTTGAGGTCAATCGCGTGGATGCCGGACCAGTGCAGGCAGCCCGCCGCGATGGGTTCGGAGGGAACCTGAGGAATGTCTGTCAGGTCGGACCCCACAATCACACGAAGTTGCGACTCAGCATTGCGGCTTCCCCGCAAAGTAATGTGCCCGACACTCTGCGTCGTCGGATTTGTAGCGTTGATGAGAATTACTTCATTCTCACATCCGGGACACAAGTTGTTCCACGGCGGCGTGGTCAAGTCAATCTGAAAGTCTTCACCTGCGCCCACCTGAAGCATCAATTCTGGGTCGAGCAGACCACTCGACGTCGAGACTCGACGATACACCCGGATTTCATTGTCCGCAAACGAGGAATGGGCCACGGTAGCCAGCACGCAAGTAATCAGAATCGCCAGTCTTGTCAAATGCGTGGCGAGACTCCTTGTTACGGCGTCGCCGCGTACACAAGCGAGCCGTGAGAATCATCGCGAGCGATGCCGTTCCCGACGAAGGGACGGCCGCAGCGATGCGAAAACCGTGCTCAAGTGAGGGAGATGACGGGAAGTCGGCGCTGACGGCATAAATGCGGTCGATGGGAGTGCCGCCCCAATGGCTGCCCTGAAATCTCCTGTACGGAATGGCATCAACGACTCGGACAGTCTCCAGCCATTCGGAAGTCGCTCCGGCGGTATCCAGCAGCCCCCAAGGAGTACGGACATCCGGATACGACATCAAAGGGATTGCGTATTCGCCGCCGCCCGGGAGCGTGAATCCCGCGTTCGCCTGGCCTTGGCCGGGCGGTCCGTACACAAGCGGCACGTTGGTGCCGTTGATGCTGTTCCACCACCAGCCGCCGACTCCTGTGCCGCCGTAGTTCGGATCGTAAAAGTTGGCTTTTATCCACTCGTCGAGCGTGGGGATCCAATATCGAGCACCGGGAGTGTGTTCACGTTGATCGGTGAAGTTGCCATTTACTTCACCGAAAGTTGAAACGTCGTACGCGCCGTTCATCACGGCGGAGATGTCTGGGCGGCGGTCGTTGCACAGCCAGTTGCAGAACATGGCGGAGGTGCGCCAATCAACGCCCCCGACAGGGCGCATGCCGGCCGTGGGCGAGCCACTCAGTTGGTACGGTTGGTCCGGATTGCCCGTGCTGACTGCGCCCCAACGCGACGGAGCCTGCATCCACGGCACCCGGCCGAGATAGAGGTTGAAAAACTCGATCCACTGGGCGGTCGTCACTTCGGTTTTACCGATGCGGTATTCGTATCCCACGCTGCCGCGACCCGTGACGGCGTTGTTGTTGTCCGGTCCTGCATACGCCGGGTTGCCGGGAGCGCCGACGGTGACGAACTCGATGCCGGAGGGGTCGACCTGGGCGGAGGCGGGGCGTGACGCCGCGGCGGTGAGCGCGAGGGCGAGCAAGGGTGCGCCGCGCCTCACGCGGCCAATGCCAATCCTGCGGCCTTCGCGCTGGCGCGCACTCGCGTGGTTGCGCCGCGCACACAAGCGAGCCGCGAGAATCATCGCGAGCGTGGCCGAGCCCGACGAGGGGACGGCGGCCGCGATGCGGAAACCTGAGTAGGCTGTTGGGTTGGATGGGAAAGCATCTCCGATCCCGTAAATTCGATCACCCTGCCGATACGCGGCAGTCCAGTGACTTCCCATGAACTGCCGAGTTGGGATTCCATCTACGACGTGAACCGTCTCAAGATACTCGGTCGTGGCTCCCGCGGTATCGAGCAGTCCCCACGGGGAAGTAACAGCCGGATAAGACATCAGTGGAATTGCGTACTCACCTCCACCCGGCAGAGAGAACCCGGCGTTTGCCTGGCCTTGTCCTGGCGGGCCGTACACGAGCGGCACATTGGTGCCGTTGATGCTGTTCCACCACCATCCACCGACGCCGCTGCCGCCGTAGTTGGGGTCGTAGTAACTCGCCTTTATCCATTCATCGAGCGTCGGGATCCAGTACCTCGCTCCAGGAGTGTGTTCCCATTGATCAGTGAAGTTCCCGTGTACCTCGCCAAAGGTCGATACGTCGTACGCGCCGTTCATCACGGCCGCGATGTCTGTCCGTTTGTCGTTGCAGAGCCAGTTGCAGAACATCGCGGCGGTGCGCCAGGTGATGCCGCTCACCGGGCGTAGGCCGGCAGTTGGCGAATTTAACAGGCGGTACGGCTCGTTTGAATTTCCTGTCGCAGTCGCACCCCAGAAGAACGGCGTGTCGATCCACGGCACTCGGGAGTCGAAGTGATTGAAAAACTCCATCCACTGGGCGGTGGTGACTTCTGTCTTGCCGATGCGGTACTCGTAGCCCACGCTGCCGCGGCCGGTGACTGCGTTGTTGTTGTCCGGTCCGGAATATGCCGGGTTGCCGGGAGCGCCGACGGTGACGAACTCGATGCCCGATGGATCGACCTGGGCTAGGGCGGATGCCTGAAATAGGCACGAAGCAACGAGCGCGAGACTCAGCCATGAGAATCTTGCGAGCGGTGTGCGGGCGTGAGAGGAAGCGGATTGAGCGCGCGGCATGGCCATTCTCCTTTGCGGGGTTGCTCCCCCAAATATGCCACACGGAAAAATCGATGCCAATAGAAAGACCTGAAATAACGGAAAATTCTCACAATTGGACCGGTCCGGCTCTGAGGTTCGGGCAGTCGGGAAGTCATGGGACTGCAATGTTCGCGGAATTGAGAGCGAAGAACTGCTAACGCAATCCGTACCGATTTTGATTGGGTGGGCTTGGCGGGCTTTGACGCCGGAACACTGGGGTTGGGGCCGCGGCGAGGGGTGTGCGAAGGGCGTGGGATGTCGGGCGGGCAGATTGCCCGTTGCATTTTCCATGGCTTTCCCGAGTCTTGATCTTGAACGACCTCTTTCAACTGACCCAGCGAGTCCTGCTTGCGGCGGCACTCGGCGCGGGGCCGCTTGCCGGGGCAGTTTCTGCTGCAATCCATGTGCCTTTATAATAAAAATGTAATTCTTATTAGGTACGGGTGGTCATTGGAGTTGAACCATGTCGGCTTGCGGCATGGAGGCCGAAGATGGAAGTCAGATGAAAGCAGAATTCTGGCTACATGATGCGTTCGGAAGCGCATGCCTCCAACGCTGGAGGCATGCGACCCACCGAGCCGCTCGGATTTTCTTCGAGCGATGCGCGATCACACTGACGTTGCCTCAGCCCACATCCGCCAGCCCCAGGTGTTCCCCGAAGGTCTTCACCACCCGCCGCCGGATTGTCCGTTCCTCCGGCTTGGCCAGATCGGGTGACGCCGCGATCCACGCCGCGGCGTCGCGCCGGGCCATCCCCAATAGCTCGCGATCCCGGACCAGGTCCGCCACCTTGAACGGGGGCAGCCCGCTCTGCCGCTGGCCGAACACCTCGCCCGGGCCGCGCAGTTCCAAGTCCTTCTCTGCGAGCGCGAAGCCGTCGGAGGTCTTCTCGAGCACCGCCAGCCGCTGCGCTGCCAGGTCGGTGGTGGGGTCCGCGATCAGGTAGCACACCGAATCCGCCGCGCCGCGCCCGACGCGCCCGCGCAACTGGTGCAACTGCGCGAGCCCGAAGCGGTCCGCCTGTTCCACCACCATCGCCGTGGCGTTGGGCACATCCACGCCTACCTCGATCACCGTGGTGGCCACGAGCACGTCGATCTCGCGCCGACGGAACCGGTCCATCACGTCCTCCCGGGCCGCGCGGTTGAGTTGCCCGTGCATCAGCGCCACGCGCCGTCCGGGCAGGTACACCGTCTCCAGTTCCTTCGCGATCGTGCGGCAATCCCGCAGCGGCGGGGCATCGGCGTCGGCGGTCGCGCCGGTCTCGGTCCCCGCGCCGTCAATGGCCGGCGCCACCACATACGCCTGCTCACCGCGTTTGAGCCGCTCCTCAATCTCCGCATACACCGCGGTCCTTCCCTTGCCGGGGCTCACGCGCGTCGTGATCGGCTTTCGTCCCGGCGGCAGCCCGCGGATCGAGGAGATATCGAGGTCGCCGAACAGCGTGATCGCCAGCGTCCGCGGGATGGGTGTGGCGGTCATCACCAGCGCGTGCGGCGTCGTGGTCTCGTCGCTGGCCTTGGCCCGCAGCCCCGCCCGCTGCACCACGCCGAACCGATGCTGCTCGTCGATGATCGCCACCGCGAGGCTCTTGAACCTGACGGATTCCGTGAGCAGCGCGTGGGTGCCGATCAGGATGTCCACCTCGCCCGCCGCCAGCCGCTCCAGCAACGACTCGCGGGCGTCCCGAGGCGTGGCCGAAGTCAGAAGCTCTGCACGCACCCGCGACCCCTCCAGCATGCGAGAGATCGAGGCCATGTGCTGCTCCGCCAGCAGTTCCGTGGGCGCCATGAGGCTCGCCTGGTGCCCGCTCGCCACCGCCATGAGCATCGCGTACAACGCCACCACGGTCTTTCCCGATCCCACGTCGCCCTGGATCAGCCGGTTGGCCGGGACCGACTTGGAGAGGTCTTCCGCGATCTCCTTCACCACCTCGTTCTGGCTGGGCGTCAGTTGAAATGGGATGCGCTCGCGGATGTGCTTGTCGATGCCCGGGTTGTTCTTGAGCGCGGGGGCCTTGAGCCGTTCGCGCAGGTGCGCCCGCTTCATGTGCACGCCCAGTTGCAGCATGAGCAGTTCGTCGTACGCCAACCGCCGCCGCGACTCCGCCGCCTGCGCCTCGTCCGCCGCGAAGTGCTGCATGCGGTACGCCTCGCGCAGCTCCGGCAAGTGCCGTTCGCGCCGGTACTCCTCGGGCAGATGATCGTCGATGAGCGGCAGCGCCTGCGGCGCGGCCACCGCCATGATCTTGGCGATGAGCCACGGCTTGAGCTCCTCGTTCGCCGGGTAGATGGGCTTCATCCGCGACTCGTGCTCGGGCGGCTCCTCGTCGTCGGGCGGCAGCACTTCCCACTGCGGGTTGGCCATCTGCAGCCCCGGTCCGCGCCGTTTGGTCTTGCCCTGCACGCGGGCGCGAACACCCGGCACCAGCCGGTCCCGCATGAATGTCTGGTTGAACCACACCAGGTCCAGCCGGCCGGTGCCGTCGTGCAGCACGGCCTCAAACCGCGGCTTGCCGCTGCGGACCACGCGCGTCGCGGTGATCTGCCCCCGTGCGCTCACCGTCTGGTCAGCCACCAGGTCGCCGATGCTCGATTCCGCCTCCACCTTTTCATGCCGCGCCGGCAGGTGCGCCACCAGGCGGCCCAGGTTGGTCAGCCCCAGCGTGCGCAACAGCATCGCCTGCCGCGGCGTAACGCCCGGGATCTGGTCGACCGGCGTGGTCAGTTGGATGGGGGGCGGGGTGGGTGGCATCGGTGCAGGGTCAGGGTGAGCGAGGCGACGCCTTGGGGTCGATGCTCCGCAGGTATTCCCACGTGTAGATGCCGGTATTGTGCCCGTCGCTGAAGTTGATCTTGAGCGCGTAGTTGCCCACCAGTTCCGCGCCCAGCGCGGTCAGTGGCCCGCCCGCGGGCTTTGAAGGCAGAACGGTCAGCGGGTTCTTCTGCATCTGCTCCCGCAGGTTCCGCATGTCCGCGCTCGGCGACATGCGACGCAGGTACCCGATCGGGTAGAACGACTCCGTGCCGTCCTGCCACCGGATCGTCAGGCCGTGGTCTTTCTTCAGGTCCAGGTGGGTGGGTGCGGGTTCCATGGGAAGATTGGCGGTGCTGATCCGCGAGAGTACGCTTGGACCATGAGCGACCAGAGCCACCTCGCGGCCGATGCGCTGTGCGCCGCCATCGTCAAGGCCGGTTCCCCGGTCTGCGTCGGCCTCGATCCCGTGATCGAGAACATACCCGAGGAACTCCGGGCACGCCACCACGAAACCCTCGCCGCCATCGGCGAGTTCTGCCGCGGCGTCATCCAGGCGGTCCGCGGCGTCGTCCCCGCCGTGAAGTTCCAGTCGGCCTGCTTCGAACGCTACGGCGGCAAGGGCGTCGTGCTTTTGGAAGAACTGAGCATCGAGGCGGCCCGCGCCGGCCTGTGCGTCGTGTGGGACGCCAAGCGCGGAGACATCGGCATCTCGAGCGCCCATTACGCCGCCGCTGCGAAGCGCATGCACGCCCACTTCATCACCGTCAATGGCTACCTCGGCGAGAGCGGCCTGTCCCCGTTCCTCGATGTCGGCGTCGGGGTCTTTGTGCTGGTCCGCACCAGCAACCCCGATAGCGACGCCTTCCAGAACGCCAAGTTGGCCGGCGGCGACACCGTGGCGGCGATGATGGCCAGAACCGTCGCGTCGCTCGGGCGCACGCGGATGGGAGAGAGCGGGTTGAGCGCCGCGGGAGCGGTGGTGGGGGCGACCAAGGCCGGCGAAGGCGCGGCTCTGCGGGCGTTGATGCCGGATCAGATCTTCCTCATCCCCGGATACGGCGCTCAGGGCGGAACCGCGCAGGATGTGCGATCCATGCTCAGGCAGGATCGCCGCGGCGTGCTGGTCACTTCCAGCCGGGCCATCATCTACGCCAAGCCGCAAGTCGGAGAACCATGGGACCAGGCCGTGGCGAGATCGGCCCGGGCCATGGCCGCCGAGATCGCCGGGGTTGTCAAGGGTTAGGACGGAGCGCACACGCGCGAGGAGAACACATGCACCCGATTGCTTCAGCAGTACTCATCACCTGGCGGCGTAACGGCGGTTACGGCTCGCGCCTGGTGGGAGACCTGACAGATACCCAGTTCTTCGCCCAGCCCGCGCCCGGCGCAGTGATGAACCACCCGGCGTGGATTCTGGCGCACCTGAACCTGTACCCCCCTGTGATCGCGGCCCTGCTCCGCCGCGAGGCCGTGGTGGACCCCTTGGGCCACAAGTTCGGCCAGAACTCCAAGGTGCTCACCGACCCCGCGGAATACCCCGCCCCGGCGGTGCTCAAGGCGGAGTTTGAACGAATGCACGCTCTGGCGGAGAAGGCTCTGGTCGAATCCGACGAGAAAGTTTTCGCGGAAACAAACCCCATCGAACGTCAGCGTGAGCGGCACCCGACCATCGGCGACATGATCGTGACGCTGACCGTCAAGCACGAGTCCGGCCACCTCGGCCAGTTGTCGGCCTGGCGGCGGGCGATGCGGTTGCCCAGCGTGCCCATGTGAATCACCGCGGCACCACCAGCCGCTGCAGCGCGATCGCCAGTGCGGTGGCCAGGTTCAGGGAATCCGTTCCCGGGGCCATGGGTATCCGCGTCCTCACGCGGCACGTGTCCATGGCAGCCGGCGTGAGGCCCGGGCCTTCCGCGCCGATCAGGATCGCAGGCTTGGGGATGCTCTGGGGTGAACACTCCGCGATGTCGGTCGCACGCGGATCCGGGGTCATCGCCAGGGTGGTGAACCCCTGTTCGGCCAACTCGGCGAGAGCGGCCGGCCACGGCTCGATGAACGCCCACGGAATGGAGAGCACGTGCCCGATCGAGACCCGGATCGCCTTTCGATAGAGAGGATCGCAGCACGAGCGGGCCAGTAGCACCCCGCCGCCCTTGCCCGCAAGGCAGGCCACGTTGCGAAAAACGGCCCCCACGTTGTCGGGGTTGGCGATGCCCTCCAGCACTACCAGCGTGCGGGCCGCCGACGCGACATTTCTCCAGTCGGTCGCGGCAGGACGAACGCCGCAGGCCAGGACCCCCCGGTGGAACTGGAACCCCGCGATCGCCGTCATCGTGGTCGCATCAACCGTGAAGACCGGCGTGGTGGCGGGCAGGTGGGCGAACGCGTCGGCCATCCTGTGCAGGTGCGATCGGTCGATGAGGACTGACTGCACCTGGTACGTGGAAGCGATGAGCGTGCGGACGACCAGTTCGCTCTCGGCGATGAACCGGCCCCGGTCGCCCCGGAACTCGGCCTCGCGGAGTGCCGCGTCCTTGAGGTTCGCGTAATCAGCGATCCGCGGATCGTCAGGCCGGTCGATGTCGATCAGGTCGGGCATGGATGCACCCAGAATACGGCCTCCCCGAGCTTTGGAGCGGATCACCGAGCGGGGCCAAAGGCGACACGGGCGAGGCCGGGGACGCCGGCGAGGAAGGGGGGACCCCAAGTCCGGGAATGCTCCAGTTGGGTTTTGATGCTGGAATCGGAGGCATCAACTGGTATTTGGCGTGTGTTGGGCATTGGGGGTGCAGAACCGGGGCCCCGACGTCTGTAGGATGAAACCATGAGGATGCAGGTGCGTAGGGCCTTGTATTGTTCGGTACTCCCCGCCGCGGCCGCGCGGAGGGTTCGTCTTCGTCGGGTTTGACTACCCGCGGAGGTCTTGTTGATGGAAGGGTCTCGGCAGGGTACCCTGACCTCTTCCAGTAGTAGTTTGGCTGAAGGTCTTGGATGGCCAGAAGTGCCGGACGATGAGCGGCACGGGTCTGGGACAGAGCGGTGTGTAGCGGGAGGTTCGCGCCGTCACGGGACGGGGCGGTTGTGTTTGTGTGTGTGTGATCGGGGTGTCCCCGGGGGGACAGTTCCGTCGGTCGCTCAGGAGTTGCTATGGCACGCAAGAAGATCGAGAATCGCCCGTACGTCCGTCAACGTCGGAACAACAGCGCAGCGGGCGCTTCTCTGAGTAACGCGGCACGCTTGGCGCAGGTGGCCGGTGTCACGCCGCGGGCGAGCGTGGAGCAGTTGGAACGGCGGCAGATGCTGTTCGCCCTGACCGTGGGCGCCGACAACGTCGACCCCAACACGGGGCTAGGCACGGTGCGTGCCTACTTCGTCACCGCGATTCCGTACCTGGGCACGAGCCAGGTGATCACGGACCAGCAGCCGACGTCGGTTGTGGAGGACTTCAACGACGAGAACTACGGCGGCATCGGCAGCGGCCAGATCTTCGCCCAGTCCGCCTTGCAGGTGCAGCACAATATCTCGCCGGCGAACAACATCTCGGTCACCGGCGTTCCTCCCACTCAAGACAATCAGGAACGGTTCATGCGGGTGGTGCTGGATGAACGCTCCGAGTTCTTCCAGTTCCGCTTCTTCAACGATCCGCAGAACCCCACGCAGAACATCGCCGTGTCGCGGTGCGAGTTCACTGTCAACCCCGACGTCTCCGCGGACAACACCGGCATCCTCACCGATCAGACGACGGTCAGCCTGTTGTTCAACAACCAGGTGATCGCGTCGTTCACCGGCGCCGCCTTGCGAGCCCGCGTGATCGCCGGAGACCCCGCCCGCGGCGTCGGCACCTTCCAGTTTACCGCGCCCGCGAACAGCCCGGCGTTCGACACCCTTCGCGTGGAACTCAACACCGCCGTCAACCCAGGCTCGGGCGTGAACCCGGCGTTCACTGTGGACACGGTCTCATACCAGGTGCCTCCGCAGACCTACGCGACGCTGATCTCCAACCGCGCTCAGTACGGCATGCTGGCAGTGCTCAGCGGCCCGGTCGGCGCTTCGGCCTCGTTCTTCGATCTGTACGGACGCGATATGCAGAACACGCTGGCGGGCATTCCTCCGCCGCGTTCTTCCGTTCCCCCGATCGATGCCAACTCCGACGGCGTGCCTGACTACAACGACGGTCTGGGCTCCATCCGCTTCAGCGGCACGGACTCGCGGACCTCGTTCCAGGCGTGGGGTGGCAAGATCACGACCTCGGATACCCGGCCGCAGGGCTCGGACGGCTCTCTGATTCCCCAGATCTATTGGGACGGTCGGTACGTCTTCACGCTTTCCTCCGACCCCGTCGGGCAATACGACGATCTGGAACGAGACGGCTTTGGCTACGCCATCGACGTGCGGGCCAACAACCAGGTGGTCATCACCGGCCTGCCCCCGGGCCCGGGCACGGCGATCCTGGGTTCTCCCTTCGTCCGCGACAACTCTTCGCCTCAGGCGTACAACCCGCGCGGGCTGATCCCCAACACGGCGACGCCCAACCCCTTCGACAGCATCACGCTGGTCACCTCCGGCTTCAACCGGTCGGATCAGGGCTTCTTCCTCGAGGACGGAAGTTCGATCGGCAGCGTGACGTTTAACGGCCTGGTGCACGGATCATCGCACTTCGCGGGCTTCGTGAACAAGATCTCGGTGGGCGTGTTGCTGGGCTCGATCAAGGTCGAGGGCGATCTGGGTCAACTCGTGGTCGGCGGGGATGCCGGCATTTGGTCGCCCGACCCCAACTTCCGCTTCCAGAACGGCGACCGGATCGATCCGAACAACAAGACCAACGGCCAGGTCATTGTGGGACGCACCGCGGGCCAGATCATCATCGGCGCCCGCAGCCAGTTGGATGTGACGGTCGTGGGCGACATCGCCTCCCCGCAGACCAAACCCTCCCGCGACATCTACACCTATAGCGAGCTTGAGGCGTACGTGCCCGTGGCTCCCGCCGCCGGCCGTGCCGAGGGCATCCGCCAGGTGGTCATCGCCACGTCGAGTTCCTATACGGCTTCAACGACGCTGCTGCGCACAGGCCAGCAGCCCGTCGTGCTGGGTTCCAACTTCCTCCGCAACGATTCGATCCTCGCCGCCGAGTTTGTCGGCAACTCCGGCACCGCCGTGCGCATCCAGGGCGATCTGTCAGCCCAGGACCCATTCTCCGGCGAAGACCGCTCGGACGTGTACGCCTTCGCCGTGGACGCGGGCACAGCGGTCAACTTCCAGGCGACCATCAACAGCTCGACGCTCTCGCCCTACTTCCGCATCGTCGATCAGGACGGCGTGATGGTGGCGGCCCCGGCGTCTCCGGCTCGCCAGGGCCGTTTCGTCGCAACCCAGCTCACTTGGACCCCCAAGTCCTCGGGCGTGTATTACCTCGTGGTGATGGACCCCAACGGCCAGGATACCGGCACCGGCGCTCTGCCGTACACCGTCAACATCACCGGCATGGCCCCCGCGACGCTCGGCGCGTTCCGCACCGGCGGCGGCAACGGCTTCACCGATCAGGCCAGCGGCGAAGGCAGCAGCATCACGGTGCTTTCTGGCAACATCGGTTCGCTGCGCATCGGCACCGGGTTCCTCGACCAGGCCGGCGCAGAAACTTCCCCCACGGGCGTCACAAACACGGTGCAGAACGCCGACGACGCCATGACGTGGCAGGGCGGCAGCGTCAGCGTGGCGGGCAGCCTGTACAACGTCACCACCGGATCGGACATCGGCCCGGCCGTGACCAACGGCAACCCCCGTATCAGCCTCACCATCGGCGGCGATCTGGGCTCGCTGATCACCGGTCTCTCGCCGGTCCCCGGCGGCGCCCGCCCCAACGAGGGCGACGTCAACTTCCTCGATCTCAACGTCGGCGGTCGCATCGGCCTGATGGACATCCGCGGCGGCGTTGGAATGGACCAGGACGAGGCCGACCCGCGTGCGCAGGTCGGCGAGAACTCGCTCAACGTCACCACCGGTCGCAACGGCGGCAACGGCGACATCGGCATGATCCGCGTGGGCTTCCACGTTGCCGGCGACTCGTTCAACATCACCACTTCCAACAACTCGGTCATCGGCGCCCTGCTCGTCAGCCAGGACGCCTATGACGATGGCAACCCCCGCTCGGGCATCTACGAGGGCACCCGCGGCATCCGCATCAACTCCGGCGCTGGTTCGGACGTGCGCTTCGCGGACACCCCCTCGATCGGCCTCACCGGCGGCGTCGACATCACGTACCAGTTGATCGGCGGCGAAATCCTCAACCTGATCGACGACGGCGGTACACGCGTCCAGATCACCGTGGCCAACGCCCCCCCGGGCCAGCAGGTGGGCCTCGTGCGTGCGATGCCGGTCGACGGCTCGCAGGGCGTGGTCATCTCGCAGATCCTCGTGAACCTCAACGGCGGCCGCACGCTCCAGATCAACGGCGTTGATCGGCCGGGCGCCCGGGCCGCGAGCATCGGGCACATCCTGGCGGTCGGAGACGGCGCGTCGGCGATCCAGATCAACGGCAACGTCGAGATCGATGTCTGGCGTATCGAAGAGCGCGACAGCCGCGCCCAGATCGCCGGCTTCCCCGGCGGCGGTGGCGGCACCGGCGGCGGCGGCGGTTTCGCCTTCATCGAGAACAACACCCCCGGCGGAGACATGGTCTCGATCGACGTGACCGCGGCGGGCCGTATCTCTACCCGCGGCGACCTGGGCATCACCCAGGCCCCCTCCTTCGGCCCCGACAAGTTCGGCCCCTTCCTGGGCCTGTCGGTCGGTCTGGTCGGCGACGTGGGCGGCGCTCTGGGCGTGCCCGGCGGCGCGCTGCTCGACAACGACCTGACGGCCACCAAGATCTTCCGCGCCGTCGCGGACGACAACTACAACTCCGGCCAGGCTTCTCTCGACGACATCGGCGCTCCCTTCGATGGTTACCTCAACGGCGTGGTCGTCCGCTCCGGCAACGTGCAGACGGTGCGTGCGGACGGCGCCCTGGGCGATGTGATCCTGCAGGCCAACAACGGCGTTCTGGCGCAGGTCACGGCCAACGCCGATCGCGTGACCGCATCGGGCCGGTTCGACGGCATCGTGGGCACGATTTTCGCCTTCAACATCACCAACGCCAACGTGGGTGACGGTCTGGCCTTGCCCGACCCCTCTCCCGTCTCTTCGACCGGCATCTTCGCGAGCAACGACATTGTCGCGATCCAGAGCGACGTCACCACGGGTGTCACGATCCAGGGCCCCATCAGCGCCTCCAACTCGTTCAACGATCAGGGCACGCTGGTGACCAACGGCCTGGGCGGCATCTCGCTCGCCAACGCCCGGTTCAACGACGCGTACGTCGGCAGCCAGCAGATCGACGGGTTCTGGAAGAGCTTCCTCTTTGACGACGACAACATCCAGCTCGGCGATATCGGCACCCTCACGCTGACCGGCTCCACGTTCTTCAACTCGTTCATCACCGGCGACAACGTCCAGGAAGTGAACCTGACCGGCGGCGTGTGGGACGCCTCCCGCCTGCTCGCCACCGCCCGCATCCACAACGTGCTGGCCGGCACCTTCCGCAACTCCACCCTGACCGGCAGCACCGACGAACTCCGCCTCAACGAGATCACCGGCGGCGGCGACGCCGACCGCATCGAGGCCGTCAGCGGCGACATGAACGACCTCACGATCGACCTCGCGGGACGCGTCCGCCAGAGCATCGCGGCGGTCAACATCTCCCGCACCTCGATCGACGTCGACAACGAGCTGCTGCTCCTCCGCACCACCGGCGACATCCGCGGCAGCCAGATCAACTGCGGCGAGCTCCCCACGGTCACCATCGGCCGCAACGTGACCGCCTCCACGTTCACCGTGTCGGGCCTCATCGGCAACTTCAGCGCCGGCAACGAGATCATCAACAGCCACATCGAGGTGACCGGCCCCGCCGGCGGCATCACAACAGTCACCGCCAAGAACATCACCGGCGCCATCACCGCTAGCGCCCCCATCGGCACTGTCTCGGCCACCGCCGGCGATCTTGACGCGGTGGTCACCACCACCGGCCCCCGCGGCGACATCGGCACACTCTCGGCCTCCCGCGACCTGGCGATCCGTTCCGACGTCTCGGGCAACATCACCTCGCTGGTGGCGGGCCGCAGCATCGGCCGCCTGGGCACCACGGGCGTGATCCTCGTCCGCGGCGACCTGACCGGCATCAACGCTCCCAACGGCCAGTTGTACAGCGATCTGCGCGTCGGCGGGAACATCCTGGGCACCATCACCCTGGGCGCGGCTTCTTCCAAGCCGGACAACAACCAGCTCGGCAAGGGCTCGATCACCGCCTTCGGACGCATCGCCGGCGTCGTCGTCAACGGCGACTTCAACGGCAGTGTCATCAGCTACTCGGGCGGCATCGCCTCGGTGGCGATCAACAACGGCTCGTTCCTGCCGGGCAACACCATCTCGGCGTTCGATGGTTCGCTCGCGAGCTTCGTCATCACCAACGGCAGCCTCTTCGGCGACGTTCACGCCGACCAGGACATCACGCTCCTGCGCGTGGTCGGCCTGGCGGGCGGTGTCTTCGGCGATGTGGGCGTCAACCCCAGCCGTTCCGCCGGAACCTCGGTGTCCGGCGACGCCAACCGCAACCAGTTGCCCCCGGGCGTGGCGGCCGGCACCGGCTATCAGGGCCCCTCCATCACGGCGGGCCGCAACATCACCAAGATCGAAGTCACCACCGGCTCGGTCTACGAAACCTCCATCTACGCCCAGCGGGCCATCGTCGGCCTCACGGTGTTCGGTTCGATCGGCAATGACACGGCCTCCACGGGCAAGGGCTCGTTCATCGCCGCAGGCGACAGCATCTCCGGCGTCGCCGTCACCGGTCGCATGAGCGACACGGCGATCGTGGCCGGTGTGCGTGACCTGGGCGCGGACGGCCGCGTGGGCGGCACGGGCTCCAACGCCGACACCGTCGGCTCCGGCAGCATCGGCATCGTCTCCGTCGCGGGCGGCACCAACAACGTGTCCTTCTCGGCTGGCATCGACCCCGGCGTTGACGGCGTGTACAACACCGCCGACGACCGTCAGGCCTTCGGAACCTCGACCATCACGACGCTGACGCTGACCGGCTCGGTCGTCAACACCAGCGCCTTCGGCGATTCGCTCTCGGCCACAGTCGCCGCCGACGCTCGCCTCACCCGTGGCGGCACCAACCTCCCGCAGGCCAACTCCCTGGTCGACAGCGGCACGGGCACGCCCGGCACGCAGTTCACCGGCACCCGGTCCTTCGACGTGGGCGGCGTGCGGTACACCATCACGCTGACCGCCGGCCAGGCGTTCTTCGACGCCAACACGCTCAAGCTGACCATCCGCAACACCACGCCCGCCTCCGCCCTCACCGTCGGTTCCTCGACGGGCGTGCTCAACAACTTCGACATCTCCGGCGGCGACGACGCCGGCCTGGCCTCGCTCACCCTGCAGGGTTCCCTCTCCGGCAACTCCGACATCGTCATCGACGGCGGAGTCACCAACGTCATCACCGGCGCCGTCAACACCACCGGAGTCATCTCCATCGGCGGCGACGTCAACGCCGCGACCTTCGCCAGCCTGACCGGCGGGTTCCTCTCCGCCCGCAGCATCGCGGCCCTGGTCATCACCGGTGACTTCGGCGCCGCCAGTTCCTTCATCTTCGACGAGGCCCGCGTCACGCTCCTCCAGGCCGGCACGATCTCCATCGGCGGGGCGGCCCGCGCGGCGATCACGGTCGATCGCGACGCCACCAGCCTCACCATCGCCGGCGTCACCGAGCGTGCGTCGTTCCGCTTCGGCGGCGGCGTGGGCGGCATCACCACCCAGCGCGTCTCCCAGACCCTGTTCAGCGCCGGCGACTCGATCGGCACGGTCTCCGTCACCGGCGATTTCTTCGATTCGGGCTTGCTCGCCGGTCTTGACCTGGGCCGCGACGGCAACTTCGGCGGCACCGGCGTCAACGCCGACCTCCTGAGCACCGGCTCGGTCGGCAACGTCACCGTCAGCGGCAACTTCCGCGAGTCCGACATCACCGCGGGCTACCGCCGCGGGGCCGACGGCTTCTTCGGCACCAGCGACGACACCGTCGCCGCCGGCCGCGGCAGCATCGGCGCCGTCACCATCGGCGGCACCGGCGTGGGCTCCACCCGCAGCAGCGAGTCATACCGCATCGCCAGCAACGGCACCGTCGGCGTGGTCCGCGTGGGCGGCGCAACGCTCACGGGCATCACCGGCAACTTCGGCGTCGAGGCCCCGCGTTTGGCGCCCGCCTCGGCCCAGGTGACCGACATCCGCCTGAGCGTCGACTCTCGCGTCTTCACCGCCAACATCTACTTCAACCAGCCCGTCGACTTCGCCACGATGAAGACCGCCCTGAGCGTGTCCGAAGTCCGTGGCTCGGGCGACATCGAGATCCGTCTCATCGAGGGCGTGGACTACACGCTCCTCTACGACTCCACCAACAACATCGTCCGCGTCGTCTTCGCCTCCAGCGTCACCAGCCGCAACCTGCCCGCCGTCCCCGGCGAACCCGGCCCCGGTGTCTACCGCTTCCTCATCTCAGAGAAACTCTTCCGCGCCCGCCTCGTGGGCATCGGCCTCGACGGCGACGGCAACGGCTTCTCCACCGAGGGGGACAACTTCTCCCAGGACAACATCGTCGGCGATGCCGGTGACAAGGTGAACCCCGTCGTTGATACCGCCATCGGCATCAACGGCTCGACGCTCCGCGTCGACATGTACGGGGCCACGAACCTCAACTTCATCATGGACAACAACCGGGCCTCCGACGGGCTGCCCGATCCCAACACCACCTACACCGTCCGTGGCTTCATCGGCGACCACCCCGACAACGACAGCAACCTCTTCCGTTTCGCCGGCGATGCCGACGTGTACGGAATCACCCTCCAGGCCGGCCAGATCCTGCGCCTGGGCGCTCTCCAGGGCACCGCCCTGCGGGCCAATGTCCAGCTCTTCACCTCCAACGGCACGGCCCTCACCGGCTTCATTGATTCCACGATCGCCCAGACGCTGCCCTCCGCCACCGCGCAGGCCACCGACCCCACCGTGCCCCAGACGTACCTCATCCGTCAGACCGGCACGTACTACATCGTCGTGGGCAACTCCAGCGCGGTCTTCAACCCCGCCGTTGTGCCCAACCCCGACACCACCCCCAACTCTCTGGGCGATTACAACTTCACCGTCAACGTCTTCGACGACGGCGACTCCGGCTTCAACTCCTCCACCGACTCCGGCGACGGCACGCTCGTCGTCAACCCGCCCGTGGCTTCCGACTTCAACGGCCCCAACGGCACCACGATCCCCTCGATCGTCTCCGGCGGCTACACCTTCGTCCGCAACGCCGACGGCAGCGTCACCGGCACCAACGGCCAGGGCATCGTCAGCACCCGCTCCGCTTCGGGTAACACGACCACCAACACCATCTCCGCGGCCATCGGGCCCTCCGGTCACGCCGGCGTTCCCAACGCGTTGATCGCCTCCGACATCGACGTCTTCCACCTCAACAACCGCCTGCCCATCGCCCCGGGCACCAAGATGAAGGTCACGATCAAGCTCTCCGACCTGGGCGCCGACCTGGGCAGCGCCAATCCCGCGACCTTCGAAGACAACCGCGGCGTGGTCCAGTTCGGTCTCTTTGATACCAGCGCTTCCACCACCATCGACGACGCCGTCATGGTCTTCAGCCCCACAGACTTCCTGCCCTTCGGCGGCACGCCCAACTCCACGATCGCCCAGAACGAGTCCACCCGCTACGGCTACGACGCCAACGGCGACTTCTACATCGAGTTCGTCGTCCCGGACCGCGCCGGCTCGCCCGGCACCGCGGGCACCTTCGCGGTCTACGTCCAGGGCGCGTTCAACACCGACTACGGCGTTGAAGTCGTCACCGGCGGAACGGGCGAGAACATCCGCCGCACCCAGAACGTCCTCCTCGAGACCAACGGCGGCAGCATCTCCTGGCTCCAGGCCGGCGGCGTCACGACCAACCTCAAGGGCTTCGATCTCAAGAGCCTGGGCTTCTCGGGCGCGGCGATCAACGGCCAGACCATGAACCAGTACGTCCTGGGCCAGCTGGTCTCCCAGCTCAACGCTCTCTACCAGGGTTCCACCGCGGGCAGCGGCTTCGACGTCCGCTTCTCCACCGACCCCGCCGACTTCGAGTTCCAGCCCTTCTCCACGGTCTACATCTCCACCACCAGCGACCCCGTGCTGCCCTTGACCGCCTCCTTCGGAGACGCCTTCAACTTCTCGCTGCTGAGCAACGGCTTCGTGCTCACCCAGCCCTACGGCTTCAGCCAGCACTCCGACCCGCTCAACACCGACATCGAGGACGACGCCGTGGTCTTCCTCCCCTCCTTCGCCACCAAGGGCATCGTCCCCGACGTGACCGGCGCCAACACCATCGCCCAGGCCCTGACGGGCGCGGTGGCCCGCCGCGTGGGCGAGCTCATGGGCCTGCGGATTTCCAACAGCGTCGGCGCTGGCACCACGTTCGATCCCTTCGCCTCCGACTCGGTCGACAACCAGCCCGGCGCCGGTCGCTCCTACACCATCGCGAACACCGCCCGCGACCTCTCGGGCTCGTTCGACTCCATCACCCGCACCAACTTCTTCCTCGGCCGCCAGAACGCCTTCTCACTGCTCGACAAGGTCCTCTCCCGCCGCTGATGAACTGATCGGTGAATCGCATGCACGACAAGGCCGGGGCGTTCCGCCCCGGCCTTTTTTCTGCGCACGTTGCGTCCCTCATGCCCGATCCCTTATGCCCTCACCGCTTGCGGGCCACGATGTGGAACAGGTGATGGTGCTTGGGCGTCCCGAGGGCGTCGCCCCCGTCCTTCTCCACTTCTTCAAAATGCTCGTGTTCGAACGGTTCGAGCAGCGCGAGCACCTGCTCGCGGCTGAAATGACTCGCCGGCCGCACCGGCGCCCATTCGTCGCGCTCGCCGAAGATCTGTCCCGCAAACCGGCCGCCGGGCGCAAGCGTCCGCACGATCCACGCCCACAGCGCCGGGAACGCCGCGGGGTCGCAGAACGGCAGCGCAAAGCTCGCGTTGATCAGATCCGCCCTTGCCGGCAGGCTCTCGCACGCCGGCGCATCTTCCATGCGCAGCTCCATCGCCGTCAGCCTCGGCTTGTCCAGTTCCGGCACTCCCGCGAGCAGACGCTCAACGCCCAGCGCGGTGCCGTCGAACGCGACGACCCGCCATCCCCGCCGCAACATCTCTCTCGTGTCACGCCCTTCGCCGCACGCCACGTCGATCGCCACCGGCGCCCGCCCGGGCGCCACCGGCCCGAACAGGTCCAGCGCCCGCACGAGCGTGTCGCGGGGGCCCAATGAAGCAACCGCCTCGAAGTACTTGGGCCAGTCGCGCTGATAATCCGCCGTGATGGTGGGGGGCAGTGGTGCGGGCACGGGGCATTGTTGGCCCGGGGGCTCACGCCGCGGCCCCGCGGGCCTGCTATCTTGTGGGCTCATGTACAGCAACCTACAGGAGTTCATCAGCGCCCTCTCGGCCGCGGGAGAGTTGAAGCGAGTGTCGGCGAAAGTGTCGCCCGTGCTGGAGATCGCGGAGATCGCCGACCGCGTGAGCAAGAGCGCCGCTCCCAACGCGCCCAGCAAGAGCACGGTGCTCACCGACCCTCGCTTCCACCGCATGGGCGGGCACGCCCTGCTGTTCACCAACGTCGAAGGCAGCGACATCCCGGTGCTGATCAACGCCTGGGGCAGCTACCGGCGCGTCGAGATGGCCCTGGGCTGCGACGGTCACGGCGGCCTCGAAGCCCTCGCGGAACGCGTCGGCAAGCTCGTCAAGCCCGAACCCCCGCCGACGCTGCTCGCCAAACTCCAGAAGATCCCCGAACTAATGGAACTGGCCGCGCTGCCCCCCAAAAAGGTCCGCTCCGGCATCTGCCAGGAAGTCGTCATCCCGCAGGACAAGGTCGATCTCACCCGCTTCCCGCTCCTGCGCTGCTGGCCCCACGACGGTGATTTCGCGGCCCTGGGCTATCCCCCCGATCTCAACCACGGCATCCACGGCCTGGGCCACGGCAAGGAGTGGGACAAGCACCACCGCGGCCGGTACATCACGCTCGGCACCATCCACACCATCCACGCCGACGACATCGGCAACCCCACGCCCCCCAGCCGCAACATCGGGATGTACCGCGTGCAACTGTTCGGCAAACGCCACATGGCGATGCACTGGCACATGCACCACGACGGCGCCCGACACTGGCGCTCATGGAAGCAGCGCGGCGAGCCCATGCCCGTCGCCATCGCCCTGGGCGGCGAGAGCGTCATGCCCTACGCCGCGACCGCTCCCATGCCCCCGGGCATCAGCGAGATGCTCCTGGCGGGTTTCCTCAACCGCGGCGGCATCCCGCTCGTGGATTGCAAGACCGTCCCCCTCAGCGTGCCCGCCAACAGCGAGATCGTGATCGAAGGCTTCGTCAGCCACGAGGCCGGCGGCATCGGTTTCTGCGCCGACAAGCAGCCCGCGGACCTGGGCCCCGGCGCCGTGTTCGAAGGGCCCTTCGGCGACCACACCGGGTTCTATTCGCTGCCCGACCGCTACCCGCTGCTCGAAGTGACGTGCGTGACGCACCGGCGCGACCCGGTCTACCCCACGACGATCGTGGGCCTGCCGCCGCAGGAGGATTACTACCTCGGCAAGGCCACCGAGCGCATCTTCCTCCCGCTGCTGCGCACGCTCATCCACGACATCATCGACTACGACCTCCCGATGTTCGGCGCGTTCCACAACTGCGCCTTCATCAAGATCCGCAAGGAATACCCGCTGCAGGCCCGCCGCGTAATGCACGCCGTCTGGGGCGCCGGTCAGATGGCCTGGACCAAGATGATCGTCGTGGTCGACGAGGACGTCGATGTGCACGACCACGACCAGGTGCTCTTCCACCTCTGCGCCAACTGCGACCCCGGCCGCGACGTGGAGATCGTCAACGGCCCCCTGGACATCCTCGACCACGCCGCCCCGCGCCTGGGCTCCGGCCACAAGATCGGCTTCGACGCCACCCGCAAGATCCGCGGCGAGGAAGTGGGGGGCAACCCGGTCCGAGAATGGCCGCCCATCATCGCCATGAGCGACGACGTCCGCAAGCTGGTGACGCAGCGCTGGGGTGAACTCGGGCTCTAGCCTTGGCACGTCCGGCCCGGCGCCTGCCAATGATCTATCTCTTCAGGTCGGTCTGTCGATCGATCGCGGTGCCCGACAACCAAGATCGTGTGGGAACAGCGTCGCAAGACAGAAAGAACGTGTTCCGATGAGAGTGAGTCTGCAGTTTCTCGCCAAGGCTGTGCGCGTGCTGACAGTGGCCGCGGCGGTGAGCACCGCCGCGGCGCAGAACCAGCCGCCATTGGCGCCGGTCATCACCGAGCCCATCGTGGGCCGGATTATCAACCCGGCCGACCTGCACATGGAGACCGGTCCGTTCTCCGACCCCAACCCCGGCGACACGCACGTCTGCACCGATTGGGAAGTCTGGACTGTCACGCCCTCGCAGCGCGTGTGGGTCACGGCCTGCATCGGCGGCGTTGAACGCCTCCATACCCACCTGGGCGACGGCGTCTTCGAGAACTCTCACGCCGGTCGCCGCACCCTGCTGCCCGACACCCAGTACACCCTTCGGGTGCGCCACCGCGACAGCAGCGGCGTCGCCGCCACCGAGTGGAGCGCGTGGTCCACGCGAGACTTCACCACCGGCGCGGCCACGGCGACGTTCCCTCTCGAGACCGACGACGTCCGCACCACGCCCACGCCCACGCTCCGCGAGACTTCCGGCGTGTCGTACGCCCTGGCGTCCGGCGCCGTCGTCCGAGTCCGAGGCGATGCCGGCGGCGTGCTGCTGGATGTCACCGGCCGCGTCTCGGGCGGAAACCAGATCACCAACCCCGCCGCTCTCGCCGCGCACGAGCACATCAAGGTGCAGGTCCAGGCCGGCGCCGAATCCCTCACGCTCCCCAAGACCGACCTGGCCTTCACCAACGGGCAGGGCGTCGCCGTGGTGATCTACCTGCCGGCGCTGTCGCTCGCGCCCGGCGCGGTCGCGTCATACTGGGTCTCCTCCAACGGGTCCACCTTCGTGGCGCTCCCGGGCCAGACGCAGCCGGATTTTTCGACCCTCGCCCGCGGCGCCTCCGTGGCGTGGACGACCGCGTCGGACTTCAGCGCCGAGATCGTCGCCACCGGCTTCCAACTCCCGGTGAACATCGCCTTCGTGCCCAACCCGCGCCCGGAGCCCGACGCCCCCGCCTTCTACGTCGTGGAGTTGTACGGCCAGATCAAGGTCGTACGCCGCAACGGCGTCGTCTCGGATTACGCCACCGGCCTGCTCAACTTCAACCCCACCGGCAACTTCCCGGGCTCGGGCGAGCAGGGCGTTGCGTGCGCCGCCGTCGATCCCACCAACGGCGACCTCTTCGTCACCCTGTTGTACAGCGAGATCAACGGCGATGAGACCTCTCCGCACCACCCCGCCGTGGATCGCTTCACGAGCACCGACGGCGGAATCACCGCCGCCACCCGCACCCGCGTGCTGGACCTGACCCCCGAGGTGCAGGGCCAGTCGCACCAGATCTCCAACATCACTTTCGGTCCCGACGGCTACCTGTACGTTCACGTGGGCGACGGCTTCGACGCCAACTCCTCCCAGTTGCTCACCCAGGCCCGCGGCAAGGTGCTCCGCATGACCCGCACCGGCCAGGCGATCTCGACCAACCCGTTCTACAGCACCTCCGACGGCCTCAACCGCACCGACCTCATCTTCGCCCGCGGGCTGCGCAACCCCTTCGGCGGCGCGTGGCGGTACAGCGACGCCGCCCACTACATGGTGGAGAACGGCCCCAGCGTCGACCGTTTCTCGCGCCTGGTCTCCGGCCGCAACTACGGTTACAACGGCTCGGACGCCAGCATGGCGACCTTCGCTCTGTACAACTGGAACCCTTCCACCGCGCCGGTCAACATCACGTTCGTGCAGCCCGAAGTGTTCGGCGGCAGCGGGTTCCCCGCGTCGTACTACGGCCGCGCGTACGTCACCCAGTCCGGCGGCACCTACGGCATCGGCCCCGGCAGCAACACGTACAAAGTCATCACCGAGTGGCAGATCGACAGCACCGGCGTGCTCACCTCGGGCCCCAGGCCCGTGGCGTACTACAACGGCGGCGGCGCATCCTCCGCCGTCGCGATCGCGGCCGGCCCCGACGGCCTGTACTTCAGCGACTTCTACAAGGAAGATTCCTTCACCAACCCCATCGCGCGGGGCAGCAATATCCTGCGCCTGCGCTACTCGCCCCCGCCCCCGCCACCGGACTGCAACGGCAACGGCGTTCCCGATGCCACCGACCTGGCCAACGGCACCAGCCGCGACTGCGATGGCAACGGGATCCCCGACGAGTGCGACATCGCCGCGGGCCGCGCCACCGACTGCAACGGCAACGGCGTCCCCGACTCGTGCGACACGCAGACCCTCCTGCTCGCAAACTTCAACACCGCCGCGGCACCGTTCCAGCTCAACGGCAACGCGGCCCTTGTGAACGGCGCGGTGCGCCTCACCACCGCCACCGGCAATCTCATCGGCACCGCGATCCGGCCGCCCCTGTCCCAATCGCCGATGTCCCGGCTGAACGCCTCGTTCGACTTCCGCATCGGCAACGGCTCGGGCGCCGACGGCATGTGCTTCGCCGCGTTCGACTCCACGCGGTATACCCAGTCCGCACTCTTCAGTGAAGAGGGCCCCGGCACCACCAGCAACACGCCGCCCAGCGGCCCCGGGACTCTGGTGGTGCAGTTCGATACCTACGACAACGGCGGCGGCGAGGGCGAGAACACCATCGAGATCATGTCCAACGGCGTGACGATGGGCCGGTACACCCCCAGCTTCGACATGGAGGATTACGTCTACCACCACGCCACCGTGCTCTTTGACGGCGAGACGATCTCTGTGCGGGTCACCAACGCCTCGGGCGTGTGGGAGACGGCGTTCGACCACCTGCCGGTGACGAACTACACGCCCTTCGCCGCCCTGCTGGGCTTCGGCGGGCGCACCGGCGGCGCCACCAACGAGCACTGGCTCGACAACGTCGCCTTCGCCGTGCCCGGGCCCAACGACGCCAACGCCAACGGCATCCCCGACGACTGCGAGTGCCCCGCGGACTTCAACCGCGACGGCGGCGTCGACGGCGGCGACGTCGAGGCGTTTTACCTCGTCTGGATCGCCGGTCTGTCGCAGGCGGACGTGAACTTCGATGGCGGAGTGGACGGCGCCGACGTGGCCCGGTTCTTTGAAGCGTGGGAGGCGGGCGGGTGCCCGTGACGCTCGGTCACATCCCGCACGAGTAGAAGAACTTGCCCTCGGTGATCTTGCCGTTCTTCACGGTGTAGAGCGCGGTCTCGCTGATCTGCATCCGCTGGTTGGCCATCGGCCCCTCGCTGCTGGTGCAGTCCAGGCTCATCGGGCAGATGAACTGGTCGCCGTTGATGATCGGCGTGCCGACCGTGGAGGCGTGGACGGTGGTGGTCTTGGCCCAGTGGTCGGCCTTCGCGAGATGGTTGGCCTTGCCCTCTAGGACGCGCGGGCACTGCGGCGCGTCCATCACTTCCACGTGCCGCGCATTGTCCGCGTACAGCTCTTCGATCGCCTCGCGGTGCTTCCCGGCCGAGCAGAGCTCAACCAGGCGCTGGGCGACCTTTCGCGTCGCCTGAAACTCAGGGCTGGGTGCCGGGGGTTGGAACGAGCCGGGTTTGGTGGGGGTGGTGGTGCTCATGCAGAAGCGTATCGCACTGCCAGCTTGGCAACCTCTCCGGGGAAACCCCTACCCGGCCCGCGCGGTCATCGCCGCCATTATCAAAAAAGCAGGAACCCCGGCGATTCGCTCCGCCGGGGTCCCCAAGGTCTCGAAACAAAAAGACCAGACCGATCACAGAACTACCTGCGGCGACGCATCGCCGTCAGCCCCGCCAGGCCGAGCAGGCCGATCGCACCCGGCGTCGGAGTCACGCAGATCGAGAACTGGGCGTTGCTGCCCAGCCCCTGCGAATCTCTGAAGTTCACGATGAAGTTGTACGTTCCCTGGTCCGCTTCCTCCGGATCCCAGTGGAGTTGGATCGTCGCCGGGTCGCCCGGAGAGTTGATGAGGGCCATCAGGCCCAGCCCCTGAGCGCCGTTGAGGTCGATGAACGAGTCGATCGTCACCGCGTCGCCGATCTCCGGCCCGATGAACCGCAGCAGGCGGTCCAGTTCCTGCCCCGGCAGCACGACGAAGCAGTTGCCCTCGGGCAGCCCCACGGCGATGGGCGGCTGGTTCTGCTGCTCTCCTGTGTTGAAGCACAGGTTCATGCGGTCCAGGAACGAGACGCCGTCGTTGTTCCCGCCCGGCCCGTCGTAGTCCACGCCCTCGTGATCAAATCGGCCGATCTGGAAGAAGTTGACGCCGTCGCCCGCGTTCACGCCCACCGTGGCGGGCGTGCCCCCGAAGCCGTTGGAGCCGCTGGAGGCGTCCCCGGTCGTCCAGCTCATGTCGTCGTACGAGAAGCACACCGTGTTGCCCAGCCCCATCCGCGGGTTGGTGCCGTTGGAGATCACCACCTGGAAGGTGTTGGTCTTGTCCGCGTGCTCGCCGTAATACCCCACGTTGTCCCACGTCACCGCGAGCGTGTCGGGCGTTGCGTCCCCGTTGCCGTCGAAGAACTTGTAGTGCACCACGCCGCTGAGCGGGTTGCGGGTGTCAACGTCCGCCCAGAACGGCGCGACCATCGGGAAGCCGTTCACCGGGAACCCTGTGCTGGTAAAGTCGGAGAACCCTGTGCCGAAGGAGAGGTTGCCGTTGTTGTTCACGAAGACCTGGTCGCCGGTGTAGTGCGTGCCGTATAGGTTGAAGCTGAACGGCACCGCGGGCATGCCCGTTCCGAACTGCGCGAAGTCGTCATCGTTGCGCTGCAGCGGGTCAGCGCCGCCCGCGGGTCCGTTGCCCTGCGGCCCGTTCGCCGAGAACGGCACAACGTTCCAGGAAGCATCCAGCGGGAACAGCAGGTTGCCCGCGTCGCCCGCAAACGCATACCCCGCAGCCAGCGCCAGCGCAGCCGGGGCCGCACGCCGCAGATGAATCGCTCGAATCATCTCTCAATCCTCCGTGAAGGAATGACACCAAGACGGCGACGCGCGAGTGCGCGGCGGAATGCCGCCGTGGCGTTGTTCATCATTACACGTCCGACCGGCCCTGAAATCAAGCGGTTTCTCGCGGATAGGATGAAGTTCCCCCAACTTTCTCATCCACGCAAATGCCCCGCGAACTTGGCGGATCGCTCACGCTGGACCTGTTCCAAAATGCAGCCCACGTAGCGACGCAGGTTCGCACCGGGTACGCGCCGTGTTCGCCAGATGATCGCATGTTCGATCCGCTCGCAAAAGCAGGCGCAGCCGCAAACACGATCGCGTTTCTTGGGTGTGCCGCCGCTCCGCGGCGGCCGTGCTCGCACTACGGCGGCGCAAGACCCGCACACCGATCAGGGTTTGGGCTCGTGACGACAATGCTCATTCACTCCGCGGAAGCGCGGCGTGAACGATCTCCACCTGATGATGATTGCCCGACGCCTTCACTCCGCATCACTGCGTCGGCTTGCGAGAGCGTGCCACCAGCGTGACGTCTGTGGTCAACTCCTGCATCTTGCCGTCCACCTTGCGCTGGTACGTGATCTTCACCACGTCCCCGGGCTTGGCGGCCTGCAGCAGCGGCATCCATCCCTCGACGCCCGTGAGCACGGTGTCGCCCCACTTGGTCATCAGGTCGCCCTCTTTCAGACCGCCCTTCGCCGCGGGGGTGTCGGCGAAGACCTCGCCGATCAGTACGCCCTTCTCTTCGCCCGAGTAATCGCCCGGGGCGATGCCGAACCGCACGCCGCTGCCCGAGACCGAGCCGATCTGCTGCTGGTCCTTGTTGTCGCCTTCCTTCTTCTCCCCGTCCTTCTTCTCGCCCGGGTCCTCATCCCGCGAGGAGTCCTTGTAAACGAACGGTTCGGGCCGCTGCGCCGCGTCCATCGCGATGCGGTACACCAGGTCCACGACCCGCGCCCCGCCCTCCACGTTGATCGTGCCGATCACGTCCGCGGGCTTGTGGTATTCCTTGTGCAGGCCCGTGAAGAAGAACAGGTTCGGCACCTTCTTGAGCTGGAACGAGAAGTGGTCGGAGTTGGGCGCGCCCAGCCGGGTCGCCTTCACCTTCATGCCGAACTCGTCCCAGTACGGCTGCGTCCACGTGTCCAGACCGTCGGCGGTGCCGATGCCGCCCACCTCGAACTTGCCGTCCCGCAGCCGCCCGATCATGTCCATGTTGAGCATCAGGGCGTGCTTCTCGATCGGCACGATCGGGTTCTTGGTGTAGAACGCCGAGCCCACCAGCCCCGACTCCTCCGCGCTGAACCACAGGAACAGCACCGAGCGGGCGTTGGCGTTCTCAGGGAGCGTCTTGTACGCCTCGGCGATCTTCTTCGCGATCAGCAGGTTGCCGCTGCTGCCGCTGGCGTTGTCGTCCGCGCCCGGGTGCAGTTTGCCCCGGTTCTCCGGCTGCGCGCCGATGTACCCGTACCCCACGTGGTCGTAGTGGCTGCCGATCACGATGTACTCCCCGGCCAGCGTCCCGCGCCCCGGCAGAACCGCCCCAACGTTGTCCGTGAGCAGCGGCACCCGCTCCAGCTTGGTCTTCACGCTCACCGGCGCGCCCGCCAGATCGATCGCCTGCGGCGCCTCGTCGGCCAGTTTCCGCAGGTCCATCAGCGAGCGGTGCTGCGCGTCGGCGGATTTGACGAACGCGTCCGCCGCGTCCATCGACATCATCACCACCGGCACCTTGAGCGCGCCGCGGCCGCCCGCGCCCAGGCCCATGTCTTCAAGTTTGGCGTTGCGCTCGTCATCAGCGCCCGGGGGGCCCACCAGGATCACCGCCGCGGCCCCCGCCTTTTCCAGGCGGGCCAGCTTGCCGTCCATGTTCGCCGCCAGCGACCAGCGGACATCCGTCCACTTGCTTTTGCCCTCGGCGGTCATGGGCTCAAAGCGGAACACCATCGCGATCTTCCCGTCCAGCTTCGTGCCCTCGGGAAGCGCCGTGAAATGCTTGTCCTCGTTCTCCGTCGCGTACCCCACGAACACCACCGGCCCGTTCACTTCGCCGCTGCCCGAGTAGCCGATGACGTTGTAATCCTTGCCGGGCGTCAGGTCGACCTTCTTACCCGACGCGTCGTACGACAGGTTCTGCTCGGTCAGCTTGATCGAGTCCCCCGGCCGGGGCGAGAACGGCGCGGTGAACACCTGGCGGTACGAATTCCGCTCCGTCTTGCCCGTCACGTTGCCCGCCGCGTCCTTGGTCTCCGTGGGGAACGCCGGCAGCAGGCCCAGGTTCTTCACGTTGAACTCGATGTAGTCCGCCGCGACCCGGTTGCCGTGCGTCCCGGGCGCCCGCCCTTCCATGAACGGATTGCTCAGCGTCGTGATGTGCTGGCGGTACGCCTCGATGTCCTCGGCCAGCTCCTCGATGCTCGCGGCCTTGCTGTGCTGCTTGCCGGTGTACACCATCGACGCCGTCGCCGCGGTCTTCGTGCCGTCATCCGGTCCGCCGGGCCACGCCATCGCCGGCGAGATCACCAGACCCGCAGCCAGACCCGCAGAAAGAACAATCCAGCACGCGAACGACCGACCGGCGTTAGACATGGGAACTCCTGTTTGAGAGAGGTGGACTTTATGCCCGGGCAAGTCACGGGCGTGGAACTTGGTGTCGGTGCGGAGGCGTGGGTGCTGGCCCCGAGCGTTGCGCGGCCAACCCGCAATTCCGCGCGAGGCTCTTCCTGTGCGCTCAATCGCGGTGGTTCCGAACAAATCCGTGTCCGGGCACAAGTCTCCGGCGTACCACGCGTGGGCACCCCGCCGACGATCTTTGCCAACCGAACACTCGTGCCTCGAACCCCTTCCCGGCAGGCCGATTCGTCGTTCGGCGAGAGGTCCGAATAACTATCTTGCCGCGCGCCGCGCGCATACCACCAAAAGTTCATTGACACCCGCGCTTCGGCGGCCGCCTACGGCGACTGCCCTTGGCACTCAGATTCTCCGGCCAGCCCGTCACCCTACGCTCCCAGGTCCTAATAACCATCGCCACGCGCGCGGCGCGCACGCCACCAAAAGTTCATCGCACCCGCCCATCCGCCTGTGGTTACCTTTGACTGTCTTCCCAGCCGTACTTTCACGCCCCCGCCTCCGCTCACGCCGCCCAATCCCGCATCGAACCCGTCCGTGATGCGATAATCCGGGCAAGCCGACCGATGGACCGACACGGGCCAGATCCAGGACACACCGCATGTCAGCAGCCGGATACACACAAGCCAACCGACTCATCGCGATCGACACCGACCTGGGCGAGGACGTGCTCCTGCTCCGCGGCTTCAAGATGCGCGACGAGCTGGGGCGTCCCTTCACCTGCGAACTGGACCTGCGGAGCACCACGCACGACATCAAGTTCGAGGACATCATCGGCAAGAACGTGACCATCCGGGTCCAGCAGTCCGACGGCAAGACGCGGTACATCAACGGGTACATCGCCCGCTTCTCCCAGGAAGGGCTCGCCTCCAAGGGCCGCATCAACACCTACAAGGCGACGATGGTCCCCTGGCTCTGGTTCCTCACCCGCACCGCGGACTGCCGGATCTTCCAGAAGATGAAGATCCCCGACGTCATCAAGAAGATCTTTGAGATCCACAACTTCTCCGACGTGGACATGCAGGTCAAGCCCGCCGACTACGAGGAACGCGAGTTCGTCGTGCAGTACCGCGAGACCGCGTTCAACTTCATCTCCCGCCTCATGGAAGAAGAGGGCATCTTCTACTTCTGGAAGCACGAGAACGGCAAGCACACGATGGTGATCGCCGACAAGCCCGCCGCCCACGTCGCCGCGCCGGGGTACGAGACGGTCGAGTACCACCAGCAGGAGCACAAGCCCGGCGCCGCCGAGCACGTGTGGAAGTGGAGCCGCGAACAGAGCATCCAGCCCGGGGTCTTCGCCCTGCGAGACTTTGACTTCAAGGCCCCCACGAAGATGCTGGACTCCAGCAAGAAGACCGCCCAGCAGAAACACGAGCAGGTTGCGTTCGAGGTCTTCGACTTCCCCGGCGCGTACGAGACCAAGGCCCACGGCGACCGCTACGCCGCCGTCCGCATCGAGGAGCTCGACGCCCAGCACGAGATCTGCTGCGCCGAGGGCGACGTGCGCGGCCTGACCACCGGCTCGCGGTTCAAGCTCAAGGGCTACCACACCGACGGCAAGGACTACGAGTACATCGTCACCTGGGCGCAGTACACCGCCGAGACCGACGAGTTCGGCGCGGGCAACCAGAGCGGCGCGGGCAAATCGCCGGTGATGTATAAGGTCGAGTTCGACTCCATCCCCTCGGCCGTGCCCTTCAGAACGCCCCGCACCACCCCCCGCCCGATTATCAGCGGCGCGCAGACCGCCGTGGTGGCCGGCCCCGACGGCGAGGAGATCTTCACCGACGAGTTCGGACGCGTCAAGGTGGTTTTCCAGTGGGACCGCCTCCCCGGCGGCGAGGACAAGAAGCCCGACGCCACCAGCTGCTGGATCCGCGTCTCCCAGTCCTGGGCCGGCGCGAAGTTCGGAACGATGTTCATCCCCCGCGTGGGCCAGGAGGTCATCGTCGAGTTCCTGGAGGGCGACCCCGACCGGCCCATCATCACCGGCCGCGTGTACAACAACTCCCCCCAGTGCCCCGTGCCTTACAAGCTGCCCGACATGAAGTCGATCTCGACGATGAAGAGCAGCGTGTACAAGGGCGGCGAGGGCTTCAACGAGATCCGCTTCGAGGACAAGAAGGGCGAGGAGCAGGTCTTCATCCACGCCGAGAAGCAGATGGACGTGCGCGTCAAGGCCGACTGCTACGAGTGGATCGGCAACGACCGCCACCTCGTGGTCGTCAACGACCAGCTGGAGCACATCAAGCACGACCGCTCCGAGATCGTCGACAACGACCACAAGGAACTCATCAAGAACGACCGCAACGTCAAGGTCACCGGCAAGGAGGCCGTGGAGATCACCAAGAGCAAGTCGCTCAAGGTGACCGACGACGTGATCGAGGTCTTCGAGAAGAACCAATCCACCGTCGTCACCGAGAACCACTACCTCAAGGCCAAGAACATCGTGATCGAGGCCACCGAGAACATCACCCTCAAGGTGACCGACGACTCGTTCATCGCCATCGAGAAGGACAGCATCACCATCAAGACCAAGGCCATGGACCTGACCGCGACCGACAAGGGCATCGACCTCAAGGCGATGAAGGACATCACCCTCAAGTCCGACACCGCCGGCGTGTCGATCGCCGCGCTCAAGGACGTGGCCCTGGAAGCCACCGCGAACCTGAACATGAAGGCGACCGCCAAGGCCTCCCTGCAGGGCACCGCCGGCGCCGAGGTCAAGGGCGCCACCGCCGATCTCAAGGCCGACGGCATCGCGTCCGTCCAGGGCGCCATGGTCAAGATCAACTGACGCTTCAACGAAAGGGCTGAACAATGGCCAGTTGCAAATCAGGAACCCCGGGCGGACTCGTGGCCCCGGCCGAAGCGGCCGAGGCCCAGGACGCCGACGACGCCGACCCCGTGGAAGTCTCCAAGCTCAAGCTCGAGCAGCGCAAGGAGGAGAAGGGCAAGTACGGCAAGAAGCCCGTCAAGGCCTTCAAGCCCGAGGAGACCAAGCCCGGCGAGGAAAAGGAGAAGGACTGGATCGAGATCCTGTTGGTCGACAAGGACACCGGCAAGCCCATCCCCGGCGAGTACTACGAGTGCGAACTGGCCGACGGCTCCATCGCCTCCGGCACGCTCGACGACAAGGGGTTCGTCCGCATCGAGGGCGTGGACCCCGGCACCGCCGCAATCAAGTTCCCCAACCTGCACGACAAGGCCTGGGACAAGAAGAGCTGAGAACGCACAGCGAGCCCCCGCGTTGATCGCGGCGGCACGCGGTACACTCCCTTGTGAACTTCCTTTTCCTGCTGTTCCAGGCCGGCCCTACCCGCCAGGCGCTCGTGAGCGAGGCGACGATCCTGCTCCTTACGATCGTGGTGATCGGCCTGCTCGTGGTGGTGGGGCTGCTCGCCGGAACACTGGCCAGGTGGCGCAAGCGTCAACGCCCCGCCCCGCCCCGGGCCCTGCCCACCAGCCGCCGCCCCAGCGCGTGGGAAGAGGCCGGCCGCCGCGCCGCCACGCCCAGCGCCCAGCAACTCGGCGACGCCGCCCCCGACGACGGCTCCGCCGCCGCCGCCCTGGTCGCCGCCGCCGGCACACTCTCGGGCAAACGCCCCATCGCCCTCGTGACCGGCGGCGCCCGCCGCGTCGGCCGCGCGATCGCCCTCGCGCTCGCCAAGTCCGGCTGCGACGTCGTCTTCACGTACAACAGCAGCGAGGATGACGCCAGGCAACTCTTGGGCGATCTGCGGAAGTTAGGCGCCGAGTGCTTCGCCCACCGCGTCGACCTGCTCGACCTCAACGCCGTGGACCTCTTCGCCGCGTTCCTCATCGAAGGTATCCCGCGGCTGGACATTCTCGTTCATAACGCCAGCGTCTACACGCCCACGCCGTTGCACGACTTCGCCCCCGAGGAGGCCGAGCAGCAGTTCCGCATCAACGCCCTCGCCCCGCTGCTCCTGACCTCCCGCCTCATCCCCATGCTCCGCGAGTCCACGCTCAGCGGCGGCGGCAGCGTGGTGGCGATGGTCGACATCCACGCGATGGGCCGGCCCCGCCGCGATTTCTCCGCGTACGCCATGAGCAAGGCCGCCCTCGCCGAGATGGTCCACTCCCTGGCACGCGACCTGGCCCCGCACGTGCGGGTGAACGGCGTGGCCCCCGGCGTGGTGGCCTGGCCCGAGACCGGCCACGAGTCCGACGAAGCCTCGCAGGTCAAGTACCTCCGGCGCGTGCCGCTCGAACGGCAGGGCACCCCGGAGGACGCGGCGGAAGCGGTGCGCTGGCTTGCGCTGGACGCCAAGTACACCACCGGCGAGATCATCCGCGTCGACGGCGGCCGCTGGATCACCTGAGTTCTTAGTGGAAGTCGCGCGAGCGGCTCCTGAGCTCCCCCAGGGCCTCGTCAAAGTCCACGAGCCGGCGGGCCAGGATGTGGATCACGTCCCCCTGCCGTTCGACGTGGCCGTGCACGATCAGCGTCGAGGCGTTCCGAACGGCGCGCCGGTAACGCTGGTAGACCTTCGGCCGCACGATCAGGTTGGCGATGCCCGTCTCGTCCTCGAGCGTGATGAAAACGATGCCGTGCGCGGTCCCCGGGCGTTGGCGGACCAGCACGATCCCCGCCGCGGCGACCCGCGTGCCCGTGGGGTAGCGCAGCGGGTCCCGGATGTCCGCGCAGGCAACGACGCCCTCGCGGCCCAGGTCCGCGCGAAGGAACGAAACCGGATGTGCCTTGAGGGACAGCCCGGTGGCGTTGTAATCGTGCGCGACTCGCACGGCGGGGGAGACCGCGGGCAGTTCCGCCGCGATCGACGCCGCGGCGTGCGCGACTGGCGAATCAAGGTGCTCGAAGAGCGGCAGCGGTTCATCGCTGATGGCCCGCAGCTCCCACAGCGAGCGTTGCCGGCCGCGGCCCATGGACGTGAACGCGTCCGCGCCCGCCAGGCGGCGCAGGGCCGAGGCCCGCACGCCAGACGCACGCCAGAGCTCGCTGATGCCGCGGAACGGCCCGTGGCGTTCGACGGCGGCGGTGATGGCGTCGGCGTCCTCGCGGCGCAGGCCCCTGACCAATCGCAGCCCCAGGCGCAGCGCGTGCAGGCAAGGATCATCGGGAGAAGCCGGCTCGAGCGTGCAATCCCAGGCGCTGGAGTTGACGTCCGCGGGGCGGACTTCAACCCCGTGCTCCCGCGCGTCGCGGACGATCTGCGCGGGGGCGTAGAACCCCATCGGCTGGCTGTTGATGAGCGCCGCGGCGAACGCGGCCGGGTAGTACAGCTTCAGGTACGCCGAGGCGTAGACGATGAGCGCGAAGCTCGCGGCGTGCGATTCTGGGAAGCCGTACTCGCTGAACCCCTTGATCTGCGAGAAGACCCGCTCGGCGAACCCCGGGTCGTAGCCCCGCGCCGTCATCCCCTCGATGATCTTCTGCCCGAAGCGGAGGATCACGTCGCCCTTGCGCTTCCACGCGGCCATCGCGCGCCGCAGGCTGTCGGCCTCCCCGGGCGTGAACCCCGCGCACGCGACGGCGAGCGCCATGCACTGCTCCTGGAAGAGCGGCACCCCCAGCGTCCGCTCCAGCACCGCGCGGACTTTTTCGTCGGGGAATGCCACCGGCTCCTGCCCGGCGCGGCGGCGCAGGTACGGGTGCACCATGTCGCCCTGGATCGGGCCCGGCCGCACGATCGCCACCTCG
>JAFEBP010000003.1 GCA_018242605.1 Planctomycetota bacterium | reverse complement strand
CGGACGCGAAGGTGCCGGCGATGATCGCGCCCTGTGCGCCGGCGGGGTTGCCGGCGTCGGCCCAGTTCATCCACCCGCAGTTTTCGCTCCAGGAGAACTTGTCGGTGGGGGAGATGTTGGATTGTGCCGCGGCGGGCAGCGCCCACGCCGCGAGCAGGAGAGAGAAAGCGACCGGGTGGTGTCGTTGGTGCATGGCGTGGGCGCTCCTGGCGGTGCCTCGCGGCTCAGTAGGTGAAGTTGGCGTTGGGGTCGGTGGTGCCCAGGCTGCTCACGCCGCTATCCCCGGTGATGGCCGCGCTCGCCGGGGCCGATCGGTTCAGCACCGGCCCGCACACGTTGTTCGCGGCGATCGACCAGTTCAGCGTCGTGTTCGAGCTGCACGTGTTGCGGACGATGATGTTGCCCGCCACCGCCACCTGCACCCCGTAATCGGCCGACGTGCAGTTGTTCCCCTCGATGCGGTTGTTGCCGCCGCTCACGTAGATCCCCGCGCCCACCGAGGTGCCGTTGCCGTTGCGCGTGCAGTCGTTGGCCGTCACCAGGCAATCGTTGGTGACGCTGATCCCGTTCCCGAAGTTCACGCGGCTCGTGCAGTTGCTGATCGTGCCCCCGCCGCTGTTGAGCGTGATCCCGTTGGCCCGGTTGTTGTAGATGCCGCACGAGGTGATGTGGCACCCCGCGCTGGCCGTGATCCCGTCGGAGGTGTTGCCGTCGGCCGAGCACGCCGTGATCGTGCACCCGGCGTCGAGGTTGTAGCCGCTGAAGCCGTTGGTGTCCGAGGTGCAATCCGAGACGACGCTGCTGCGCCCCACGATGATCCCGTTCCCTGTGTTCTGGAGGGTGGTGCAGCCGGAGACCGAGCTGTAGTAGGACGTTTTGATCCCGTCCTGGCCGTTGGAGTACGCCTTGCACCCCGTGACCGTCGCGTGCAGGCTTGTCTGGATGCCCATGCCCCCGTTGCTGCTGGCGCGCACGTCGATCACGCTCGCGTTGTACGAGGTGATCGAGCCCAGGTCGATCCCGGCCATGCCCCAGTCGCGCACCGAGCCGTTGCGGACCGTGATGTTCTGCAGCGACCCCACCGTGTGCGTGATGCCGTCGAAAGAGCGCCCGCCGGGCTCGCCCACCAGATCAAAGCCCATGAGATCGATCGTGACGCCGCTGGCGGCGATCTCGATGCCGTGCTTGGCCGGCTCGCCCACGATGTTCTTGGTGAGGTAGTACGACCCGGGCTGGGTGATCTTGTACAGGCTGTCGGAATCCCCGGGCGTGTTGGTCGAATCGATCGCGGTCCGCGGCTCCACTTCGGTCAGCGTCTTGTATGTCGACGACACGGGGCCCAACGGTGGGTTGAGGGGCCCGGCCCGCACCAGGGCCGTCACCGCGGCGCCCACCGCCAAGGTCAGCGCCAGGGTCGGGCCGGCACGAAACTTCGCTCGATCCAGGTTCATCAACGGTTCTCCTTTGATCCGACGCCCACCGGGCCCCGGCAATCATGGGGTTCTGCATCTGGGGCGGTTGATCCTCAAGGGATGCCACGCCCCGGGCCAGTGTACCAGAAACCCGCCCGGCGGCAAAGACTTATTTCGCGGGGTTTGTCCCGTTGGGAGTCGAAGCGATCGCGTTATCGGCCAACTCGTCTCAGCAACCGCCGTTCTGCCAAGCGATGAAGAATGTCTCAACGTCGGCCCCGTCGACGCCGCCGTCTTCGTTGACGTCCGCCGTCGCGGAGCCCGCGCCCCACGCGGTGAAGAAGGCTTCCACGTCGGCGCCGTCGATGCCGCCGTCGTTGTTGAAGTCGGCGAAGCAGGTGGGCGGGGAGGCCAGGGCGGCACGCCACGCGCCGCGGCCGTAAGTACCGGCGACGATCTGGCGCGTGGTGGTGTTGATGGCCAGCGAACCGATGTTCACGTTGGGGAGCGTGGAGTCGTTCTTCGTCCAGGTGGCCCCGTCGTCGAAGGAGACGTAGACCCCCGAGCCGGCGCCCACGTACAGCACGGGGGGTTCGTACTGGAAGTCGACCGCCAGGGCGCGGGCCGCGACGCCGGAGGGGAGCGTGCCGGTGACGCCGGACCAGCCCGAAGCGCCGGTGGTGGTGGTGCGGAAGACGCGCCCGCCGGTGGTGTTGTAATACGCCACGTACGCCCGCGCCGGGTTGCTAGGGTCGATGACGATGGTGCTGATCTGTCCGCTGGGCAGACCGACGGAGCGGCGGTTCCACAGCGTGCCGTTGGTGGTAACCCAGACGCCGCCGGCGGAGTTGCCGCTGTAGATCGTGTTGCTCGCGCCCTTGGCCACGGCGATGTAGTTGATGGTGTTGCCGTCGCTCACGTTGACGTCGCTCAGGGCGGTCCAGGTGGGGGTAGCCGCGGTGGCGTCGGTGGTCCGCCAGACGCGGTTGGTGCCGGCGACGATCGTGGTGCTGCTGTTGGGGTCGATGACGAAGGGGGCGATCCAGTTGATCGAGTCGCCGCTCCAGGGCCCGCTGATGTCGGTGGCGCCGCTGTTGACCCAGCGGTACAGGGTGAGGTAGACGTACGTGGTGTAGCGGCGCGTGGTGGTAGTGGGGTCAAAGGCGGAGAAGCCGCCGTCGCCGGTCTGTAGCTGCGGCCAGTTGGTGGACTCGGCGGTGCGCTCGGGGGTGCCGTTGTCCTGCGTGCCGCCCAGGAAGCGGGCGGTGGAGGTGGGGTGAAGGGCGATGTGGTACATCTGCGACGCCGCGAGCGTGGAGTTGACGTTGGTCCAGGTGACGCCGGCGTTGGTGGACTTCCAGACGCCCCCGTCGTTGCCCTCCCAGATGATGTTGGTGGGGCCCCAGGCGATGGTGTGGTGATCCGGGTGGACGCGGTTGTTGTTGCCGGTCATCTCGGCCCAGGTGGCGCCGCCGTCCAGGCTGCGGAGGATCCCGGCGGTGGCGTAGCGCGGGTCAACGCCGCCGAGGAAGACGGTGTTCTCGCTCAGGGGGCTCACGCCCACGTACGCGTCGTAGCTGCACTGGGGGTAGCAGAAGTTGGGCGCGGCGGTGGCCGTCCAGGTGGCGCCGGCGTCGGTGGTTTTGTAGACGCCGGCGGAGTTGCCGCCGCTCAGGAACGCCGCGTACAGCACCTGCGGGTTGGTCTTGCTGATGTCCATCACGATGCGGCTGTAGCTGCCCGCGGCGGGGAGCCCGTTGTTCATGAGCGCGAATGACCCCCCGCCGTTGGTCGACTTGTAGATGCCCTGGCCGCTGCGTGCGACGTAGACGATCTGCGGGTTGACCGGATCGACGCGCAGCGCCGAGCAGGAGCCGGAGAGCAGCGTCGACCAGTTGGCGCCGCCGTTGAGCGAGCGGTGGTACCCCGCGCTGCCGGTGACGTGGATCGTCTGGCCGTTCACGACCAGGCCGCTGCAGCGAGAGCCCACCTGCGCGGTGGTGGCGATGCGGGCCCAAGTCACGCCGGAATCCAGGGAGCGGAAGAGCCCGTCGCCGTTGGTGCCGGATTGGTACTCGCCCGTCGCGGCGTACACGGTGGTGGGGGTCACGGGGTCGACCGCGACCGCGCCGTGGTTGAGCGTGGAGAGCGTGTCGGTGAGGGGCGTCCAGGTCGTGCCGCCGTTGGTGGTTTTCCAAACGCCGCCCGAGGCGGTGCCGATGTACACGGTGTTGGCGTCGGTGGGATGCGGGGCGATCGAGACGACGCGCCCGCCCGCGTTGGCCTCGCCGCTCCAGTACTCGCTGGAGATGGGGCGCGGGCCGATGAACGTCCACGTCAGTGGGTTGGCGCGCTGCGCGAAGCCGGGGGGCTGCCAATCGGGAACGGGCTCGCCGACGATGCGGTAGTGGCCGTAGGGCGCGGGGCCCATCTCAAACTCTTCTTCGTCGTGCTCCGCGATGACGCCCGCGGGCTTGACGGCCAGAGCCATGCCCGTGTCTTTGTCAACGATGCGTTCGGAGACCCCGCACCCGGCGAGCGCGGCGATAGAAACAAGCGATAGAAGGTGTTTGAGCGGTATATGCACGGGCAGATCCTGGCCGAGGTGTGATAACGCGGGTTGCGGGCGTGGAAGATAGACACCCGCCATCCTGTTCGGCGCGGCGGGGGCGGCGGTTCGGTGGGAGGGGCTGAAATGAGGCGGAAAGGTGGGGAGGGTTGGAATAGGACGCGGCGCCGTGCCACCGACTTTGCCGGCTCGGAGGCAAAGTCGGTGCCCACCGTTGCGAACTGAGCGCATCGCGACCGATCAACCCGCTCTTTCGGACAGCTCAATTCGAGAATGGGCGCGGTCGCTCCAGTGCACTGCCCCCCCTCCGCTCCCGGGTGGTGGGTCGCAGCGGACCTCTCCTTCCAGAGCTCCCAGCCACCATCGCGCGCTGGACCATTTCCAGTCCTCGGGCCGCTGCACCAGACCTCGCGCCACCGGATTGCGGTGGATGTACAACACTTCCTTGCAGAACTCGGTGTCGATCCGCACGTTGCGGTCAAAGCCCCCGCCGCTGAGCCAGACGCGGGCGGTTCCATCCGGAACCGTGATTCGCGCGAGGATCGCGGCGTTGAGTTCTTTCCATCTTGAGACGACGCGCTTGGCGACCGAGACCTTGATCGATCGCAGTGCCCGGTCCATCGTTTCCCCGCGACGCGGCCGGGCCAGGATGTGCACGTGCTCGGGCATGATGACCCATGCGAACAACTCGAAGCCGTGGGCTTCCCTTGCGTGACACATGGCCTCTACGAATACGGCGCTGATCGCCGGGTTTCTTAGCAGAGGGAGCCGTCGCTGGCACGAGAACGTGATGAACCGAACTCCCCCGGGGAACTCCCATCGCTTCATCCGCTTCCGGATTCTCTGTTCCACGTTCCCTCCAATCGCTCCGACTGCCGACGCGTTCACACATCCCGCGGCCGCGCCGCGCGTCGGTTCGCCCTCTCACCGACTTCGCAGAGCCGAAGTCGGTGGCACGGGTCGGCAACTACTTGCCCCTCCTGAACCTGAGCACTTCCTCTCCCCCCTCGTCGCGCAGGCTCAGCACGCCCTGGGCCAGTTGCTTCTGATCGATCGTCCTGGCGCGGCTCAGCAGGGTGATGTAGGTCTGTTCGCCCTTCATCGCGGCGGGGCTGCCGGCCATCATCGTCGAGGCGATCGGCGAGAGCTTGAACTCGCCGGCTTTGAGCGCGGCGGTGTCGAGGGTTGACTTCCAGTGGTTCACGCCGGCGGAGCCGCCGACCGCGCCGTTATCCTCCACTGTGAGCGAGGGCCAGCGTGCGCCCAGGTCCGCCGGGCGGGTGACGAGTTGACCGTTCAGGTGCGTGACGGTCCAGCCGCCCCGGAGCGAACTCAACGTGTTGGTCGCCGCCGCGGACTTTGTCGCCGATTCCGTGTTCGCGCACCCGACGCCACAGCCCGCCGACAGAGCCAACCCGAGCGCGATCATCGCCAGACGCATGTGAAGTTCTCCCGGTGTTCGCGGCGGCCGATCCCGCCGCGGGGGAGAATAGCGTGGCCTACTCGATGATGTGCGCGGGCTCGACGGTATCGTCGGTGACGCGTTCCTTTTCCATCTTGCCGTCGGGCTTCTGCATGGAGAGCACGTGGAGGTCTTCGTTGATGCGGGCGAGCAGATGCACGGGCCGGCCCCAGATGAAGCGCAGGCTGCGGAGCACCTCGGTGGCGCGGGCGGCCTCGACCTCCAGCCCGCTGAACTTGTGGGCGAGCATGAGCTCGCCGCGGTTCAGGTAGTTGCCGTCGACCACGTAGATGAACGGCTGGCCGGCGTTGGTGATGTGGTGGAGCAGGGTCTGCTTCACGCGCCGGAAATCGCGGGAGACGATCTTGAGCTCGCCGGTTTGGGGGTCGCGCTTGTGCTGGTACATCTTGAAGCGCTCGACGAACTCCTCGGTGAGGAACTCGTCGATGAACGAGACGTCGTTGTAGATGCGGCGGACCTCGAAAATCTTCTCGCGGCCCTTCATGCTCTTGTCGTCGTGGATCTCCTTGACGCCCAGATCGTCGATGTCCTCCCAGCGCGGGCCGTGCTGGCCGGTGTTCCAGCGGCGCTCGATGTCCTTGAAGAGCTCGACGCCGATCTTGTACGGGTTGAACCCGCCCGGGGGCATGTGCACCACGCCGCTGTGCTGGTCGGCGTAGTGGACGATCTCCTTGGCCTCCAGGAAGTGCTGGGTCATCAGCTTGGAGTGCCAGTAGGTGGCCCAGCCCTCGTTCATGATCTTGGTCATGGCCTGGGGGGCGAAGTAGTACGCCTCGTCGCGCACGATGCCCAGGATGTCTTGCTGCCATTCGGCGAGCGGGGCGTTGCGGAGCAGGAACGCGAGCACGTCGCGCGTGGGCTGCTGGGGGAACTTGCCCGCGCGGGCCTTGGCGGCCTTCTCGTGCTCCTCCCGCTGGCGCTCGAGCTCCTGCTGCGGGTTGATGAACGGGTCCATGTAGTCCTTGGCCGGGAGCTTCTCGGGCTCGAAGCGCCGCGGGCCCTGCTGCTCGTCCAGCTCCTGCGACATCCCGCCCGCGCCCCGCACGGGCCGCACGGGCGCGGCGTTGTCGCGCGCGACGAACGGGGAGTGCGGGTCGATCAGGTTCTCGATGGTGAGGCACGCGTCGGTGAAGCGCTCGACGGTGTCGTGGCCCTGGCGGTCGACGTGGCGGCGCACGCGGGTGGCGTGGTTGGCCATCTCGTCCATCATCTTGCGGTTGGTCTTGCTGAACCACAGGTTGTTCTTGAAGAAGTCGGCGTGGCCGTAGACGTGCGCCATGACGAGCTTCTGGTCGGTCACGGCGTTGGATTCCTGCAGGTAGGCGTAGCAGGGATCGTTGTTGATGACCATCTCGTAGATGCGGCCCAGGCCGTAGGCGTCGCGCTTGCTGAGCTTTTCGTACTCCATGCCCCAGCGCCAATGGGGGTAGCGCGTGGGGAAGCCGCTGTACGCCGCGATCTGGTTCATCACGTCAAAGGGGAGCACCTCGAAGACAACCTCGTAGAAGTCCAGGCCGTACTCGATGGCCTTGGCCTTGATCCGCTGCATATGTTGCAGCAGTTCGGGAGAGAGGTCGGTGTGGGGAGTGCCGGGCATGGTGGGATTATCGGCTCGGGGCCGGGTTTGGGGGGTTGGTTTGAATCGTCACGAACTCACGGTTCGTCTCCATAGTTATTCGGCCGCCGGGGTGGGGGGTTCCGCGGGCGCGCCGTATGGCGGGAGGGCGACCGGTGGGCGCGTTCGCGCAGTGCGAAAATCCTCCGTACCGGTGCGGGCCCGGGGGCCTTCAATCGCGTCCTTTGGACGGAAAGATCGCCTTGTGGGCGGAGCGAATACCTGTATACTGGCTCGCAGGCTCTGCTGCCAGGAGCTTCACCCCCGGCGATCGTCGGGGGCGGGCGGTTCGGCACACCGGAGAGAGAGATGCGTTGCATTCAGCAGATCGTGCGGGGATTGATCATCGTGGCGGGTATGTACGGCGCGGCCGAGGCGCAGCGATCGACACCGGTGCAACTCCTGCAGACGGGCGCGTCGGCGAACGATCAGTTCGGCGACGCCGTTGCCGTTTCCGGCGACACCTTGGTGGTGGGTTCTCCCTCGGACGATGTGGGCCCGAACACGGATCAGGGCTCGGTGCACATCTATCGGTGGACGGGCACGGGGTGGGCGTTCGAGGCCACGCTGACCGCCGCGGGTGGTGCGGCCGGCGACTTCTTCGGCGGCAGCGTCGCGATCTCGGGCGACACGGTGGTGGTCGGCGCGTTCAGCGACGATGTGGGTGCAAACGCGAATCAGGGTTCGGCCTACGTGTTCACCCGTTCGGGCACGACCTGGACACAGCAGGCGCAGCTGAACGCCGCGGGCGGCGCGGCGGGCGACTCCTTCGGCGGCAGCGTCGCGATTTCCGCAGACACGGTAGTGGTGGGGGCGTACGCGGATGATGTGGGCGCGAACGCCAACCAGGGTTCGGCGTATGTGTTCGCCCGTTCGGGAACGGCCTGGACGCAGCAGGCCCAACTGAACGCCGTTGGGGGCGCGGCCACCGACTTCTTCGGGTTCAGCGTGGCGATCTCGGGCGACACGGTGGCGGTGGGCGCCCGGCTGGATGATGTGGGCGCGAACGTCGATCAAGGCTCGGTGGTCGTGTTCACCCGTTCGGGCACATCGTGGACGCAGCAGGCCCAACTGATCGCGGCGGGCGGGGCGGGTGGTGACCTGTTCGGTCAGGCGATCGCCATCTCGGGAGAGACCATCGTCGTAGGCGCTTCCGGCGCCGACGTCGGCGTCAACAGCAATCAGGGGTCGGTGTACGTGTTCACTCGCACGGGCGGTGTGTGGTCGCAGCAGGCCCAGCTCATCAACAGCGACGGTGCGACCTCGGACAACTTGGGCGGGGCGGTCGCGATCGACGCGGACACGGTGGTGGTCGGCGCGCCCGGCAAGGACCTGGGTGGCGCCGGCAACCAGGGCCAGGCGTACGTGTTCACGCGGTCGGGCGCGGCCTGGACGCAGCAACAGCGGTTCACCGTTCCCGACGGCGCGGTGAGCGATGTCTTCGGCTCGGCCGTGGCGGTGTTCGGGGATACGTTCGTGGCGGGGGCGCCCGCGGATGATGTCGGCCTGAACACGAACCAGGGCTCCGTGTGGGTCTTCTCAAGGATCGGGAGCGTCTGGATCGGGCCTGATTTCCAGGGCCTGGCCACGGGCGGCGCGACGGGCGACCAGTTCGGTGTGTCCGTAGCGATCTCCGGCGACACGGCCATCGTGGGCGCGTTCCACGACAACGTGGGTCTCAACCTCGATCAGGGCTCGGCGTATGTGTTCGTCCGCACCGGCGCGTCGTGGACGCAGCAGGCCCAGTTCATCGCCGCGGGCGGCGGGGCGAACGATCTGTTCGGATTCTCGGTGGCGATCTCCGGCGACACGGCGGTCGTCGGCGCGTACCACGACGATGTGGGCGTCAACACCGATCAGGGGTCGGCGTACGTGTTCGTCCGCTCCGGAGCGACCTGGACGCAGCAGGCGCAGCTCTTCGCCACCGGCGGCGCGGCGGGCGATGAGTTCGGTATCTCGGTGGCGATCTCCGGCGACACAGCGCTCATCGGGGCGCACGCGGACGATGTCGGCGCGAACGCCGGCCAGGGATCGGCCTACGTGTTCACCCGCTCGGGAACGACCTGGACCCAGCAGGCGCAGCTCATCGCCACGGGCGGCGCTGCCGGCGACGCGTTCGGAATCGCCGTGGCGCTCGAGGATGACACGGCGGTGGTGGGGGCGTGGCAGGACGATGTGGGAACGAACAACTTTGAGGGTTCAGCGGTGGTGTTCGTTCGCTCCGGCACCGCCTGGTCTCAGCAGGCGCTGCTGACCGCCCAGGACGGCGCGGCCAACGACTTCTTCGGCAACGCCGTGGCGATCTCCGGCGACACCGTCGTCGTGGGCGACTCCAACGACGTGGTCGGGGGCAACGTGGCGCAAGGCTCCGCAACAGTCTTTGTTCGCTCGGGCACGGTCTGGTCGCAGCGGGCCAAGCTCGTCAGTTCCGACGGTCTTCAGTTCGACAACCTCGGCGTCAGCGTCGCCGTCTCCACCGGGCCCGACGGCGACATCGTGGTGGCGGGCGCCAACTTCGATGATGTCAGCGGAGCCTTCGACCAGGGCTCGGCGTATGTCTTCACGCGGCTGGGCGATGCGTGGGTTCAGCAATCGCGGCTCACGCTCGCCTCGGGCGCGGCGCAGGACGGCTTCGGCGTTGCCGTCGCGATGTCCGGCGGTGCGCTCGTGGTGGGAGCGAACCTGGACGATGTGGGGGCCAATACGGACCAGGGGTCGGTCGCGTTCTTTGATCTGGCCGCCAACGACTTCGTGTCCGTTCACAACGACGTGCTGGACGTGAGTTACCCCAGCCTGAGCGCGGCGTTCACGCCCGCGCAGTCCGGCCACCAGATCACGGCGACAACCGCCGCGTGGGCCCGCATCGGGACGCTCAACACGCTGGGCCGCTCCCTCGCGCTGCTGTGCGGCGGCGATGTCCGCACGCCCCCGGGCTCGGTGCTCACGCTGACGGACTCGACGTACCTGAGCGTTCCCGCGTCGTCGGCCATCGGCATCTTCGGCGAGCTGCGCGTGCAGGGGTACATCGATCTGTACGCCGGAGAGTTCCGCGTGGGCTCGCGCGGCGCGCTCACGGCCCGCACCGGGTCGTCGCTCTCCGTGTACTCCCCCGTGACGAATCTCGAAGGCCCCGGCCGGATCGAGCAGAACGCGGCGGTGCGGTTCGCGGGCGACGTGACCGCGATCGGCCCCGTCACGGCCCTGGCCAACTCCTCGGTCGATGCCGGCGGCACCATCCGCAACATCGACGCATGGACCATGACCTCCGCGCAGGTCACGGCGCCTGTTTTTGAGAACCGCTCTTCGCTCACCATCTTCGGCTCCTCCGCGGTCTTCGGCTCCTTCACCAACTCCGCCGGAGCCACCGCCACGATCCGCGGCGGCACGCTCTACGTCTTCGGCACGCTCACCAACAACGGCACGGTCGTGGGGACTGTGTGCTCCAACTGCCTCGGCGGCCCGCCGAACCTGGATGTGGGCGGGAGCCTGGTGCTGGGGCCGGCGGCGAACCTGCTGATGCCCTTCACGGGCTCGCTCGTGCATATCGGCGGCTCGTTCGATTGCGCGATCAACGACAACACCCGCTACCACATGAGCCAGGCGACGCTGCAGTTGGAGGGGACGGGAGCGGAGCAGACTTTGGAGGTCATGTCCGCCGACATCGGCGCTGATGAATCGGGCCTGGACCGCACGTTGAGCGGGCACTACCCCATCGGCGTTCTGCACATCGGCCCGGCGATCTCGACGGTGAGGCTCGTGGATGCGCACGACAACGACGGCGAGGGGCAGGCCTCCTGCGAAGCCCTCTACGTGGAGACGCTGCGGATCGAGGCCGGCTCGCGCCTCATCAACCCATCCTGCCGGATCTACTACCGCACGCTGGAGAACAGCGGCACCGTGGATGCGCCGGAGAACTTGATCCCCATCGGCGCGCCCTGCTTCGCCGACTTCAACCAGGACGGGGGCATCGACGGCGCCGACGTGCAGGCCTTCTTCGCCGCGTGGGAAGCCGGCGACTTCGCCGCCGATGTCAACCAGGACGGGGGCATCGACGGCTCCGACGTCGATACCTTCTTCGCCGCGTGGGAAGCCGGAGGGTGCTGACGAGACGGAACTGGAGGAGAGCGCTGGATCGCGAGGGATGTGACGAGGCATTGGCCCCGGCTCGCCGCCGGTTTCCAATGACCATCGCCAGATGATCTTGTGTTTTGTTTGCTTTTCGGTAGAATCAAAGAGTCCCATCGGGCCGGGGCTTTCCGAATTCTCATCCGGACGGCGAAACAACACGAGGTGAACATGCTCTCGCGACTATTCAGCGGACCCTCTCTGGATCGGATCCTCCGCACGGCGAGCCTCGCCGCGGCGATGCTCGTCGCCGCGCCGGTGTTCGCCCAGCGCTCCACCCCGGTGCAGGTGCTGCACCCTGCCGGCGCCGCCACCGACCAGTTCGGCCAGTCCGTCGCCATCGACGGCGACACCATGATCGTCGGTGCGCGACTGGACGACGTCGGCGCCAACGGCGATCAGGGCTCGGCCCATGTCTACCGCTGGGCCGGCTCGGGCTGGGTGTTCGAGGCCACGCTCACCGCTTCCAACGGCGCACCGGGCGACAACTTCGGCATCTCAGTCGCGCTCTTCGGCGACACCGCCATCGTGGGGGCGGATCAGGACGACGTCGGCGCCAACTTCGATCAGGGATCGGCGTACGTCTTCACACGGACCGGCACCACCTGGACCCAGCAGGCTCAGCTGACGGCGCCCAGCGGCGCCGTGGGCGACTACTTCGGCACTTCCGTGGCCGTCTTCGGGGACACGGCCCTCGTGGGGGCCCCTCTCGATGACGTCGGCCCCAACTTCAACCAGGGCTCGGTGTACGTCTTCACGCGGGCTGGCAGCACGTGGAGCCTGCAGGCCCAGTTGATCGCGTCGGGCGGCGAGGAGGCCGACTTGTTCGGCAACGCCGTCGCGCTCTCGGGCGACACGGCGCTCGTGGGGTCGTACGGCGACGATGTGGGTGCCATCGAAGACCAGGGCTCGGCGTACGTCTTCGTCCGCACGGGCACCACCTGGACGCAGCAGGCTCGGCTGACGGCCTCGGGCGGCGCGACGACCGACTTGTTCGGCATTTCCGTCGCCCTCTCGGGCGACACGGCGCTCGTGGGAGCGCACTTCGACGATGTCGGCGCCAACTCGAACCAGGGCTCGGCGTTTGTGTTCACACGCACCGGCACCACCTGGACCCAGCAGGCCCAACTGACCGCCTCCGGTGGTTCGGCGGACGACTTGTTCGGCATCTCCGTGGCGCTCTCGGGCGACACGGCGCTGGTGGGGGCGTATGCCGACGACGTCGGCACCAACGCCGAACAGGGCTCGGCGTACGTCTTCACCCGCACCGGCAGCACATGGACCCAGCAGACGCAGTTGACAGCCCCTGACGGCGCGACCAACGACCAGTTCGGCCTCGCCGTGGCGCTCTCGGGAGACACCGCCTTGGTGGGGGCGCACTTCGACGATGTCGGCGCCAACACGAACCAGGGTTCGGCGTGGGTCTTCTCACGCGTCGGCTCGCGGTGGATCGGACCCGATCTGCAGCTTCTCGCCTCCAACGGTGCGACGAACGACGTCTTTGGCGTCTCGGTTGCCTTCTCGGGCGACACCGCGGTGGTGGGGGCGTACTTCGACGACGTCGGCGCCATCACCGACCAAGGCTCGGCTTACGTGTTCGTGCGCTCGGGCACCACCTGGATCCAGCAGGCCCAGTTGACGGCTTCTGACGGTGTCGAGCTCGACGCCTTCGGCTTCTCCGTCGCCATCGCCGGCGACACGGTGATCGTCGGGGTGCCCTTCACCGAGGTCGGCTTCAATTTCAGCCAGGGCTCGGCGTATGTCTTTACCCGTTCGGGCTCCACCTGGACCGAGCAGGCCAAGCTCAATGCCCCCGACGGCGAGTCGAACGACTGGTTCGGCTGGTCCGTTGCTCTCGGGGGGGCCGGCGACACCGCCATCATCGGGGCTCCCCACGACGGCTTGGGCTTCAACGGCAATCTCGGCTCGGCCTACGTCTTCGTTCGCTCCGGTACGACCTGGACCCAGCAAACCAAAATCACCGCGTCCGACGGCGCGGCAGGCGACGAACTCGGAATCTCCGTTGCCCTCTCAGGCGACACCGCGATCATCGGGGCGCGAGGAGACAACGCCGGTCAGGGCTCGGCCTACGTCTTCGTCCGTTCGGGCACGACCTGGTCCCAGCAAGCCAATCTCGCCGCCTCAATCGGGGCGTCGGGTGGTAGTTTCGGAGCCGCGGTCACGATCTCCGGCGACACGGCGCTGGTGGGGGCGAGCAACGACACAGTGGGTGCCAACATCGCCCAGGGCTCGGCGTACATTTTCACCCGCTCCGGCACGACCTGGACAAAGCAAGCCCAGCTCATCGCCTCCGATGGCGCTCAGTTGGACCGGTTTGGCGTCTCTGTGGCCCTCGGGACGGGCGGTACCATCGCGATGGTCGGAGCCAACCAGCACGATGTGGGCGCGAATATCGACCAGGGCTCGGCGTACGTCTTCACCCGCTCGGGCACGACCTGGACACAGCAGGCACAGCTCGCCGCCGCTGACGGTGCTGCGAACGACAACTTTGGCTTGTCCATCGCCATCTCCGGCGACACCGCGATCGTCGGGAACCCCGCGGCCTTGAACTACCGAGGCTCGGTGCGGACGTTTGATGTGCCGGCAAACGACTTTCTCTCTGCTCACAACGACGTGACCGACGTCTCGTATCCAACTCTCGCCGCGGCGCTGGTCCCGGCCACCAGCGGTCAGCAGATCACGGCGACCGAGGGCGCCTGGCGGACCGCGACGTCATTCAGCACCGCGGGCCGACGGCTCTCGCTTCCGAGTGGAGGCGACATCCGCACCCCGTCCACCGCCGCGATCACCCTCGGCGGATCGTCGACCCTCGGTACCCCCGCGGGCGGCGTCGCCGAGATCTTCGGCCCGCTGAGCGTTCCGACTAACCAGCTCGCGCTCGTCTCCTCCGACTCGTTCCGCCTCGGCTCGCGCGGCAGACTGCGACTTTTCTCCAACGCGTCGCTATCGGTCGATACACCCGCGGCAAGGTTCGACGCCCCGGTCCAGCTCGATTCCCGAGCGTCGCTCGACCTGCGCGGGAACGCGGACACCTTCGCCGATCTCACGGCCGCGGCGTTCGCGGATGTCTCGTCGAGCGGCGTGCTGACGAACTTCGCCGCGTGGTCGATCACCAGCGCGTCGGTCGGGGCGACCTCCTTCAACAACCGTGAGGCGCTGACCAGTCTCGGGACTTCGGGTATCTTCGGCGATTTCCTGAATGACGCGGGCGCCATCACCACGATCGTCAGCGGCAGGCTGTTCGTCGTCGGCGCGCTCACCAACAACGGCACGATCGTGGGGTCGCTCTGCTCCAACTGCATCGGCGGCCCGCCGAACCTGGATGTGGGCGGGAGCTTGGTGCTGGGGCCGGACGCGAACCTGCTCATGCCGTTCAACGGGTCGCTCGTGCACGTGGGCGGGAACTTCGACTGCGCCATCAACAGCAACACCCGCTACCACATGAGCCAGGCGACGCTGCAACTGGAAGGAACCGGCGGCGAGCAGACGCTGGAAGTGATGTCCACCGACATCGGCGCTGATCCGCTCGGCCTGGACCGCACGATCGCGGGCAACTACCCCGTCGGCATCCTCCAGATCGGTCCCTCGCCGTCCACGGTGCGCATCGTGGACGCGCACGACAACGACGGCCTGGGGCAGAACTCGTGCGAAGCGCTGTACGTGGATCAGCTGATCATCGAGGCCGGGAGCCGGCTCATCAATCCTTCATGCCGGATCTACTACAACACGCTGGCGAACAGCGGAACGGTGGACAACCCGGAAAACCTGATCCCCATCGGCCGGCCGTGCTTCGCGGATTACAACCAGGACGGGGGCATCGACGGGGCGGATGTGCAGGCGTTCTTCGCGGATTGGGAGCTGGGCCTCGCGGCGGCGGACGTGAATCAGGACGGCGGGGTGGACGGGGCAGATGTCGACACCTTCTTCGGAGCGTGGGAGGCGGGGGCGTGCTGATTTATGCCGGAAGGCATCAGCCATCAGGCATCGGGCATCAGGGGAAGCAAACCTCTCGGCTGTCCGGGGTTCGCAATTCCGTCGAGATGTACTGAACGGTTCAAGGGTCGGTGTGCTGCGGTCGCGGTAACAGTTGAACACGTGACGCCCGGATGCCAGCGGCGATTGGTATCACGTGGGTACTTCCTCCGCCGTGATCGTGGCGGCGAGCGTATGAAAGAACCAGCGACGGGGCATCGGGCGGCAGTGACACGCTCTGCGGTGGAGAGCGACTGGGGCGGCGCCCGATCGAGTTTTGGCTAGCAGATTCCCGCTTCCCACGCCGCGAAGAAAGTATCGACATCTGCCCCGTCGACACCGCCGTCCGCGTTGACATCCGCCGAGAGTTCGCCGTTCTCCCACGCCGCGAAGAACGCCTGCACGTCGGCGCCGTCGATGCCGCCGTCCTGATTGAAGTCCGCGGGGCAGCCCGCGGCGGGCGTGGGCGTGTCGAATCGCAGGTCGTCGAAGCCGATGGTGGCTGAGGAAGAGTACATGTGAACGCTGTGGATCCCCGGCGCGGCGATGAGGAGCGGCGCGGGGTCGCTGTCCGGATGAGTGACCGACGCGATCAACTGGCCGTTCACGTCATAGGCCTCGAGCGTCTTGGTGCCGGGAATCGGGATGAGATCGCCCCGGATGCTGACCTGGCTGACGACGTACGGCTGCGTGCCGGTAGAGTCCAGGAACTGAACGACGATCGGGAAGGCGCTCTGGTACGACAGCAGGCCGTTGGGAGTGGACCCGCCGATGATCTGGACACCGCTGGGAGTGCCGGAGCCGTGGACCACGACCGCCACGAACGGCGACCCCGACGAGAAGCGCACGCCGTGCGATGCCAGGTATTGATCGGCGAGCCTGGATTGGACGGGGATGGGAGCGCCCGGCGAGTTCAACATGCCGGGAATCTGCTCGAAATCGATGAACATGGGCTGGGCCACCGCCGCCGAGGCGGTGAGCAGCAGCGATGCCGACAGCACGAAGGCCGGTGAGAGCACCGAGCGGGCGCTGGACGCGGACGGGCGGGAGGACTGGGCGATCATCGGTCGGCTCCTTTGGTGAAGTTCCGACGCACTCACAACGCGGCGTGGGATACTTCAACCAATGTCCCGCGGCGGTATGGGGCGTACAAAAAGCACCGCCAAGCGTGCGCCCCTCCCTGCCGCGGCACGGATTCTATGCGACGTTCGCGGTGCGCCACGGCGGCCCTTGCAGCAAGGCGATGCGCACGAAACGCGAACCGCCGGTCGGACGCGAGCAACGTGGGTTGCTGGTCCGACCGGCGGCTCTTCACCGAGTGTGTGTGTCAGATGGGGCACGAGCCCCGGGGAATGAGGAGTGTCAGCACCCGTTCTCCCAGTTCACGAAGAAGGTCTCGACGTCTTCTCCGTCCACGCCGCCGTCGCCATCGACGTCGGCGCCGGCGAGGCCGGCTTCCCAATCGGTGAAGAACGACTGCACGTCACCGCCGTCGATGCCGCCGTCGCAGTTGTAGTCGCCGATGCAGACCAGCAGCGCCGCGGGGTTGCTTTCGATTCCGGATGTGCCGCCGCCGCAGGCGACGGAGACCACCACGCGGTACCGCAGTTGCGCGGCCAGATCGGCGTTGGTGATGGTGAGGGTGTTGGATTCCGATCCGCTTGCCGCGGCGACGCTGTTGGCGATCGGCGGGAAGGGGCCGTCGGCGAGGTCGGTCCACAGTTCGCTGCCGACAGGGGCGGCCTCGAACTGCCAGCGGAATGCCAGGTCGCCGTTGTCCGCCGGGATGGTGCCGACGACGAACGTCGCGGGCCCGGCGTGGCAGGTGGCGGCTGGCGCTGGTTGCTGCGAGATGGCGATCTGAGCCGAGGCGAAGTTGTAGCGGGCGATCTCGGAAGAGAGCAGATCCCCGGCGCTGGTGAAGCTGCCGCCCGCGACCAGATCACCGCTGGGGAGCACCGCCAGCGCGGAGACCGTGTCGTTGATGCCGGCGCCCAGGGGCGTCCAGTTCTTGCCGTTCCAGCGCGCGATGCAGCGGGCGCTGAGGTTGCCCGCGGCCTGGAACTTCCCGCCGGCGACGAGGTCGCCGTTGGGCCAGACCGCCAGAGCGCTCACGAAGATCGGGGACATGCCGTCCATCCCCAGGCCGATGGGCGACCACTGCGCGCCGTCCCAGCGGGCGATGCGGGAGGCGATGCCACCCCCGGCGACATTGAAGAGGCCCCCGGCCACGAGATCACCGTTGGGGAGCACGGCCAGTGCGTACGCGGGGTCGTTCAGGCCGGTGCCCAGCGCGACCCACTGTGTTCCGTTCCACCGTGCGATGCGGTTGGCGCTCACGGTCCCGGCCATCGTGAACAAGCCCGCGGCGACCACGTCGCCGTTGGGCATCACGGCCAGTGCCGCGACGTTGTGGTTGAAGCCCGTGCCGAACCCGGTCCACTGGGTTCCGTCCCAGCGGGCGATGTGGTTGGCGGTGAGTGATCCGACGGTGGTGAACTCGCCCGCGATGACGATGTTGCCGTTGGGCAGGAGCGCCAGCGCCGAGACGCGGCCATTGATCGCGGCGTTGGGTCCGAAGGCGGACCAATCCGAGTTGTGCCACAGGGCCAGGTGGCTGGCCAGGCCGTTGGCGGTGGAGGTGAAGTCGCCGCCCGCGAGCAGGTCGCCGCCGGGCAGGGGGAGCAGCGTGTGCACCGTATCGCTCAGGCCCTGCGCCAGGGGCCAGAAGTTGGCGCCGTCCCAGCGTGTGACGGCGTTCATGTTCGATGCGCCGCTGAATGAGAAGTCGCCGCCGGCCACGACGTCGCCGTTGGGCAACGCCGCCAGCGCGAGCACGGGGCCGTCCAGGCCGAAGGGCGTCTCGAGCGACACCCAGCCCGAACCGTACCAGCGGGCCACGTGATCGGCGGGGACGGAGTCCACGGACGTGAACGTGCCGCCGACAACGAAGTTGTTGCCCGGCAGGCTCGCGAGCGCGTTGACGTCGCTGCTCGCGGTGCCGATCCGCGTCCAGGTCGATCCGTTGAGGCGTGAGACCGGGCAGGTCTGGTCCGGTACGTAGAAGTCGAACCAACCGGCGGCCACGAGCGAGCCGTCGGAGAGGATGGTGAAGGCGTTCACGTAGCTGCCTATGGACCCCATCGACGACCACGCGGCCCCGTTCCATCGCATGACGTCGTTCGTGAGCCCGCCCACGGCGAGGTCGCCGTTGGGCAGGGTCTTGAGCGCGAAGACGGGCCATTCGACCCCCGCGCCCAGTTGCGACCAGGTCGAGCCGTTCCACCTGGCGATGCCGACGATCAGGTCTTCGCCGGAGAAGATGAAGTCGCCGCCCGCGTAGATGTCGCCGTTGGGAAGAACTGCCAGGGCGAGAACGCGCCCCTGCTGCAGCCCGATGCCGAACCCGGACCACGTGGATCCGTTCCAGCGGGCCACGTTGGAGGCGCTGACGCCGCCCGCGGTGCCGAACGCACCGCCCGCGATGATGTCGCCGTTGGGCAGCAGCAGCAACGACCGGACGACGCCGTCGGTGCCCGTGCCCAGCGCGGACCAGGCAGTGCCGTTCCATCGGGCGAGGTGGTTCGCGCTGACGCCGCCGGCGATGGTGAAGTCACCGCCCACCACCAGGTCGCCGTTGGGCGCGACGAGCACGGCGTAGACAACGCCGTTGGTGCCCGAACCCAGGGCGGTCCACTGCACCGTGCCGGGGTCATAGACGGCGATGTTGTCGGCCGCGACGAGTCCTGCGCGGGAGAAGTTGCCGCAGGTCACGGTGCCCAGCGAACGCGCCGGGCCGGGGCCGTCGGGGTCCCAGTCTGTGAGCGCGTAGACAGGTCCGTTGACGCCCAGCACTTTGGGCGGGTCAGACGGGAGCCACTCGCCCTGGCACGGTCCGGCGGTGACGTCGGCGAACAGGAGCGTCAGGCCGAAGTTGCTGCTGCAACTATCGATGTATCCGGAGGAGTAGCCGCTGCCGTAGGTCCTGATGTGATAGACGCCCGGTTCGAGCTTGCCGGAGAGGTCGTAGTGGTCCTGGTAGACGTTGTTCGTGTTATCGCGGTACGAGCGCGACGCGTAGATCGTGCCGGTCGGGCCGGTCAGTTCGACGCCGGCATCGGCCAGGGTGTAGCTGCTGGGGTTCGCTTCCCAGTAGCCGTACAGGGTGTAGACGGTGGGCGTATCGACAGAGAACGTCACGTCAAAGACGCTGCTGGATCTTCCCCAGGAGAGCTGAATGCCGCCGTTCGCGGATTGACTCCCCGAGGCGTCCAGCCGCGTGGCGTTGATGGTCGAGTGCTGGGAGGCGCCAGCCCCGTTGCCCCAGCCTAGCTCGTTCTGGGCGGAAACGCTCTGGTTGAACGGGCCGTAGTCCGGAGCGGTGGCCGACCCGCCGTTTCCGAGCATGGCCGATGCCGAAACTGTCCTGGTTTGAGAGATGTAGGTCACGTCTGCCCGCGCGGACCCGGCGGTTGCGCATGCGACAACAGCCGTGCCGACGGCCAGCAGGAGAATCGGGAGAGACTTCATGGTGGGTACTCCTCGCCCCGGTCCGAGCAACTTGGGCGTTCGGGATGTTCATCCGCCGTTCGTACGGCGCGACGACCCGAACGACTACTCGTAGATGGGCAATGCAGTCCAGCGTAGTGGCGACCGAAGGCTCTTGGACACAGGGAAACTTCCCTGATCGTCCCCAAAGGCCATGATCGGCGTATCACGAGTAGCTCCCGCTGGCGGTCCGGGAACTCTTGTCCAGGCTCCGCACCAGGTACCGCAGCGCATCCGCGGCGTGATCGAAGCCGTCCTTCACCGGCACCAGGCTGCTGGGGTCGCCCTCTCGGAAGTGATAGCGCAGCAGGCTCTCGATCATGTGGGTGCAGCGTTCATCCACGAACAGTCGGGGCGGCGATCCGTCGGCGGGGCGCAGGCGGGCGCGGACGAGGTCCACGCCTTCCAGGATCGTCATGCGGTGGTGCACCGTGCGCAGGCCGGATTCGCGGAGCGTCGTCACGCACGAGCGCCCGTGGGCGTCGTGGTTCTCGCCCGAGGGGTCGCAGGCAACGTGCCCGGGCGCGGGCCAGGGCCCGCGCCCGGCTCCGGCGTGACCGGCGAGGATCGTGCGGGTGTGGTCCTGGATGGTCACGCCCGTGGCATGCACCTCGTCAAGAACGAAGATCGTTCCCGACTCGTCCAGCGCGGCCCACAGGATCACCGTGGGGTTGCGGTAGCCAAAGTCCATACCGACGTAATGCCCGATCACGCGGCGCTGAGACTCGCCGGCGAACGCATCGACCCGCACCAGCGCCGAGCGGGGCGGCTGCGCCACGAGGTGGTCGCCCTGAAGTTCCCAGCGGCCCACGTGCGCCCGGGGGTCAAACTCGGGGAAGACCACCCCGTCGCGCCGGGGGCGCACGCAGAGCATCTCGCTCTCCCAGTGGCTCGCGCCGGTGCGGCGCTTGGCGGCGATCGCGTCGGCGATGAAGTAGTGGCCGCCGTCGCGTTCCTTGGCCCTGCAGCGGCATTCGGGCAGGAGAACGCAATCGCCCTCACGCGGCCCCGGCCGTTGCGCATCGGGGAACTGCGGCAGCGACACCAGTGCCCCGGGGTCGGCGGTGGTGCACCGCCGCTCGGCCCCACAGCGCTCCAACACTTCGAGCACGTTCCACTTGAAGAGCCGGCGCGAGCCCTGCTTGCACTGCTCCACCAGGTCGTGCATCACGCCGAAGGGCCGGTGCATGGTCGAGAGGCACTCCACCCGCCCGCGCACGAAGAACGGCCCGCACTGCTTGGAGCGCGTCACGAACTGCGCCGCCTCCCAGATGTCGCGCTTGAAGTTGTCCACCTCGTCGCAGCGCAGGACCTGGACGCGCGTGCCCCGCACCGAGGTGTGCGATTGCGCGAGGATGCGGGCCTCCGAGCCGCTCGTGAGCCGCAGGCCGTCGGCGGTGATGGCGCCCTGGATGAGCGCGGCCAGGTGCGGGCGTTCGTGGCTGTCGAAGAGTCGGCGCAGGTGCTGGAACATCCGGCGCGACTGGTCGGCGCTGCCCCCCAGGATCTGGATCTCGATGCCGGGCTTGAAGACCAGGTCCAGCAGCGTGGCGACCGCCCCCAGGAACGTCTTGCCCCCGCCCCGGTTGGCCCACAGCACCAGGTCGCGCGGGAACGCACAAGCGTGCGCGTCGCCGGTGGTGAGCGGCGGCTCAAAGAACGAGTGCAGCAGGTAGTCAAAGGGCGCCTGGTGCGAATCGTCCAGCGGGCCACGCGGCACGTTGAGTTGAAGGTGGGCTCGGATCCATGTGTGCAGTTGGTCGCCGGTCGCGGGCGGGGGGCCAACCTCCCGCGGGGACGATCGGCCGGTGCGTCGCTTCGCCATGGTCACCTCCGCTGCACGGCCCAACCCGGCCGCGGAAGGCAATGTACACGCGGAATCCCCAAAGCGATCGCAGTTTGTTCGGATGTGCGGCGATCATGCGCGCGCCACGGATGGGCGGGCTGGGAATCCTGGCACCGAGCCCCGAACGTCATCCCCCGTTCGTGCGTACCCAGCATCACCCGTCTTCACGGTCGGCGCGGGGTCGTCGCGCTTCCCGCCGATACGATCTCCCGCTTCGAGCGGGCCGGGACCGGAATCTACTACATACACCTCTTCGTGCGTTCCAACTCGCCCCCGTCCATTGTGGCAATAACTGAATCCTCCAAAGATCCCGGTTCTCGCGGCGGTGATGCGGTCGCCCGAACCCGATCAGCCGATATCCCCGCGGCCTTCTTCCTTCGTGAGTGATCCCCCATGTGCGGACTTGCAGGCATCTACGACCCTTCCGGCGCACCCGCCGACCCTCGCATTCTTCGGGCGATGACCGACATCGCGCGCCACCGCGGCCCTGACGACCAGGGCTTCCGGATGTTCTCCTTCACCCGGCGGGCCAGCGAGGAAGTGGACTTCCGCACCGGCAGCATCCCCAAGGCCCTGTTCGAGGGGGGGTTGGGGTTCAACCGGCTGAGCATCCAGGACCTCTCGCCCAACGGCCACCAGCCGATGGCCAACGCCGACAAGACCATCTTCATCGCCTTCAACGGCGAGGTGTACAACGCGCACGGCTACCGGCCTGAGCTGGAGGCCGCGGGGTTTCATTTCCGCAGCACCTCCGACACCGAGGTGATCCTGTATCTCTACGAGAAGTACGGGATCGAGGAGTGCCTCAAGCGGCTCAACGGCATGTTCGCCTTCGCGATCGCCGACCTGCGGACCCGCGAGCTGCACATCGCCCGCGACCACCTGGGCATCAAGCCGCTCTACTGGATGCAGCACAACGGCACGCTGCTCTTCGCCAGCGAAGTGAAGAGCATCCTGGCCTACCCGGGCGTGCAGCGCGAGGTGGATGAAGCGATGCTCGACGAGCAGTTGCTCTTCCGCTACAACGCCGGCAGCGGGTTCCTGCTCAAGGGCATCAACCAGTTGCGGCCCGGCCACCGGCTGGTCGCCGACGCCTCGGGCGTGAAGGTCAAGCGCTTCTACGAGATCCCCGACGTGCCCGAGGAGCCGATGTCCGACGACGCGGCGATGGAGGCCTTCGAGCGCGTCTTCGAGAAGAGCGTCAAGAGCCAGCTCATCAGCGACGTGAAGCTCGGCTGCCAGCTCTCGGGCGGCATCGATTCATCGCTGGTGACCAGCGCCGCCCGTGAGCGCTTCGGGCAGAACCTGGACGCCTTCTCGATCATCTTCGAGAACAACGCCGTGAGCGAGGAAAAGTGGATGCGTCAGGCCGCGGAGAAGACGCGGACCACGATGCACTGCTACGCGCTCACCGAGGACTACTTCTTCGACAACATCGCCAAGGCCACGTGGCACTACGACTACCCGCTGAACCTGGGCAACGCCGTGGGGCTGTTCCTGCTCTCCCAGCGCGCCAAGGAGCACGTGACCGTGCTGCTCAGCGGCGACGGCGCCGACGAGCTGATGGGCGGGTACACGCGGTTCTTCCTGGCGTCCCTGCGCGGGCGCATCATGCCGGCGCTGCCGCTGCTGCGGCACGTGCCCAAGCTGGGCCCCAAGCTGGTCCGCAACTTCGACGTGCCCCCGGGGCTGGACGATGTCTCCTGGTTCATCAAGCACGGCACCGCGATGCGGGATTGGCAGGTGCTGGCGCTGCGCCCCAACGCCGACCTGCAGGCCCCGCTGGAGCGCCGCCGCGCCCTGTTCGCCGAGGGCAAGAGCGATTACATCACCAACTGCCTCAAGTACGACATGCAGACGTTCATGGTGGAACTGCTCATCCGCCAGGACAAGATGATGATGGCGCACTCGGTGGAGAACCGCGTGCCCTTCCTCGACACCGACGTGGTGGCCCTGGCCCGCCGCCTGCCCGCCCGCATGCGCGTGCAGGGCAGCGTCTTCAAGAAGAGCGCGATGGAGGCGGGCACCAAGGTGCTGCTCAAGAAACTCGCCGAGCGCCGCTTCGGCACCGAGTTCGTCCACCGCCGCAAGCTGGGCTTCGGCCTGCCGCTCGTGGACTACTTCTCCTCGCGCCGCTTCGAGGAGCTCATGAACGACGTGCTCCTGCCCGGCATCAAGAGCCGCGGCTGGATCGACCCCGCCCCGGTGCAGAAGTGGCACGCCCGCGTCCGCGATCAGAAGGACGTGTGGTGCACCGAGGCGCTGTGGAGCGTGGTGAGCCTGGAGATGTGGGCCCACGTGTACCTGGATTCCGGCGTCACGGCCCCCGAGCCCGTGGGCGTGGGGTGAACCGCGCCGCCGTCCGATGAGCGGTCACGAAGCGAGTCCGCGCCGGGACTAGCCTTGCCCATGCGCCCGAACCTCGCCGACGCACGGTGGCAGATCCGCCACGATCCGCTCTCCCAGGGCCTCGCCTCGGGCTGGAGCAAGACCCCGCCCGCCGACGGATGGAAGGACATTCAGGTTCCAAGCGCGTGGCAGCAGGTGCTGGGCGTTGACGCCAACGGCCTGGCGTGGTACCGCACCACGCTCGATGATTCGCTGCGGGCGGGCCTTGAATCCCCGTCGCGGCGGGTGATGCTCCGCTTCGACGCCGTCGCCACCGATTGCATGGTCTGGCTCAACGGCGTCTACATCGGCCGACATCTGGGCGATTACCTGCCGTTCGAGTTCGACATCGCGCCGGGGATCCGTCAAGCCGCGGCGGGCGATCCGCTGGTGCTCATGGTGCGCGTCGATCAATACAACGCGCCGCGCCCCGCCAAGGGCGTGGTGGTTGAGAACGGCCACATCACCAAGGGCTTCCACGACGTGCTGAGCATCCAGCACGCGGGGATCTGGGATCGCGTGAGCATCCGCACCGCGGGCCGGGCGGTGATCGCCCCCAACGGCGTGCAGGCGACGGTGTCGCCCGATGGGCGGAGCGTGTCGGTACGGGTGGAGTTCTCGCAGCCCGCCGGGGGCGCTCGCTGCCGGGCCAGGCTACTGAACGATGCAGGCGAGTTGGTGCGCGACGGCGAGCTGCGCATGGAGGCCGATGGCAAGACCGCCTCGGGCATGCTCTCTCTCGCCCGCCCTTTGGCCGCGTGGAATCCGGACTCGCCCGCCTGCTACCGCCTGCACGTCGCCGCGGGCGATGACCCGGTGTCCGACGAAGCGCCGGTCACCATCGCGCGGCGCGATATCCGGGCACGGACGATGGCGGGCGTCGGGTTCATCTGGCTGAACAACCGCCCCCTGCACATCCGCGGCGTGCTCTACTGGGGCCACGAGCCCAAGACGATGTCGCCCGCGCCTTCCCGCGAGCAGGTGGAGGCCGAGTTCGCGTACCTGCGCGGCCTGGGCTTCAACTGCGTCTGCTTCTGCATGTATTACCCCCCGGACTATGTCTACGACATCGCCGACCGCACCGGCATGCTCGTGTGGCAGGAACACCCGGTGTGGAAGAGCCGCATGACCCCTGAGTTCATGCCCGAGTACCGGCGGCTGTACGAGGGCTTCATGCGGCGCGATGCACAGCACCCCAGCGTGATCATCGTCAGCGGCACCTGCGAGCACGAGGCGTACGACCCCGATCTCGCGGCGTGGTGGTGGAAGACCGCCCGTGGCATGCTCCCGGACAAACTGCTGCAGATCCAGACCGGCTTCCTCGAACAGACCCAGCCGCAGTTCACCGATCTGTACGACGACCACGTGTACGACAACTGCGGCCGCTGGGCCTGCTTCCTGCCCGACATGCAGAAGCGGATCGCCGAGCTGGGCGCCAAGCCCTTCGTCATGGGCGAGACGATCATCTCCAACATCTGGCCGGACCTGGCCTCGATGAAGCCCGCGATGGCCCAGCGCCCCTGGTGGCTCTCCCGCGGCCTGGCCGAGTGCGAGCAGTTCGAGCAGTGGCTCTCGCGCCGTTACACGCCCGAGGCGCTCGACCGATTCAAACGGCAGGCCCGCGCCTTCTCCATCGAGTTTCGCAAGTTCCAGACCGAACTGCTCCGCGGCACCGACGGCTTCGCGGGCTTTGTGACCAACAGCATCCGCGATGTCCCCATCTGCCGCATCGGGCTCAAGGACGATCTGGATCACTGGCGGTTCACGCCCCAGGACACGCAATCGTGGCTGGCCGACAGCATCCTGCTGATCCGCACCGCCGACCTGGCGCGGGCCGTCCCGGCCGGTTCCACGCTCGACGCGACGATCGCGCTGACGCAGGCCCAAGTCTCGCCGTCCAACTGCCGCGTAAGCGTCAATGGCGTGCGCGTCGGCGATCTCTCCCTGAACACCGACGCTCTCAAGATCTCCTGGCACCCGCTCACACTCCGCATGCCCGATGTGCCGCCCGACGGCGCAGCCCGGCTCGTGACCGTGCGGGCGGAAGTGATCGGCGGTGCCGACAACGAATGGAAGTTCGTCGCACTCCCCGCGCCCACGTGGCCGCAGGCCGTGCGCGTGCTCGCCGGGCACGATCTTTCTCCCGCGGAACTGGAACCGGAGTTCGAGGAACGCGCGTACAGCAGCGGCTGGTGCCTGGAGTGCCGATCGTGGAAGCCCCGGCACCCCACGGCGGAAGAACTCTTCCCGCACGCCGCGAAGATCACCGACGCCGGCGGCCCGCTCGATCCGCGCACCGTCATCATCACGCCGCGGCTCACCAAGTTCGTGCACGAGCACCTCACCCGCGGCGGCCGCGTGCTGCTGCTGGCGCACCGCAACCCCGGCGGGCTCTCGACCAAGTGGATTAATCTGTGGGGGCAGTTGCCCTTGTTGGTGGAAGACGCCGCGCCCCACTGGCCCATCCGCCCCGGCGAGAGCGACGCCATCGCCGCGATGCTGCACTTTGACCTCACCCGTTGGACGACGCGGGCCATCCCCGTTGATGATCTGGGCATCACCGAGCACGTGACGCCGATCATCCGCTACGTGTACACCCACGACAACGGCGCGCCCAAGATGTTCGACGCCGTCACCACCGCGCGCGTGCACGAGGGTCTGCTCATCGCCACCTGCCTGGACCACACCACCCCCGCGGGGCAGTTCATGCTCTCGCGGCTGGCGCACTGCGCCGCCTCGTGGGAGCCCGGCCCCGGCGAGCGCGAGCTCGATCTCGCGGCGTTCGTGGTGTAGCGGCGGGCAGGCTTCCCCGCCGCGGACATACTCTTGCCCCGCCTTCTGCGTGGCGCACGCGACGGCCCGATGCTCACCGGGCGCCCGCGTCGAATCGTTCTCCGTTGACCCGAGGTTCATCCATGCTCACCCGTCGAACGCTGCTCGCGGCATCCTGCATCGCGGCCGTCTCCCTCTTCGCGTGCGAACGCAAGACCGAGCCCGCCCAGCCCGCCGCGCCCACCGCCAAGCCCGCGCCCGCCGCGCCCCAGCCCGCCAAAGACAAAAAGCTCCGCGTCGGCTTCGCCCAGATCGGCGCCGAGAGCGATTGGCGCCGCGCCAACACCGAATCGATCAAGGCCGAGGCCGCGGCCCGGGGCATCGACCTCATTTTCTCCGACGCGCAGCAGAAGCAGGAGAACCAGATCAAAGCCATTCGCTCTTTCGTGCAGCAGGGCGTCGACGCCATCGCCTTCGCGCCGGTGGTCGAAACCGGCTGGGAGCCGGTGCTCAAGGAGGTCAAGCAGGCCGGCATCCCGGTCATCCTGACCGACCGCGTGGTGGACGTCTCCGACAAGTCGCTGTACGTCACGTTCATCGGCGCGGATTTCGTCGAGGAAGGCCGCCGCGCCGCCGCGTGGCTGGGCAAGGCCACCGACGGCAAGGCGATGGTCGCCGAACTGCAGGGCACGCCCGGGTCCGCGCCCGCCATCGACCGCAAGAAGGGCTTTGAAGAAGGGATCAAGGCCTTCCCGCAGATCAAGATCATCAAGAGCCAGTCCGGCGAGTTCACCCGCGCCAAGGGCAAGGAAGTCACCGAGACCTTCCTCAAGAGCCCCGAGGGCAAGCAGATCACCGCGCTCTACTCCCACAACGACGACATGGCCCTGGGGGCGATCCAGGCCATCGAAGAAGCCGGCCTCAAGCCCGGCGTCGACATCAAGATCGTCTCCATCGACGGCGTCCGCGCCGCCTTCGAGGCGATGGTCGCCGGCAAGCTCAACTGCACCGTTGAGTGCAACCCGCTGCTGGGCCCCCAGCTCTTCGACACCGTCGCGGCGGTGGTGGCCAAGAAGCCGGTGGACAAGCGCATCGTCACCAAGGAATCCGTCTTTGAGCAGTCGCAGGCCGCGGAGGCCATCAAGACGCGGAAGTACTAGTGCCAGCGGATAGCCCACTGCTCAGCGTGCGATCTCTCTCCAAGCGCTTCGGCGCGGTCGTCGCGCTCGATTCCATCGATCTCGATGTGTCCCCGGGCAGCATCCACGCCCTGATGGGCGAGAACGGCGCGGGCAAGAGCACGCTCATCCGCTGCCTCATGGGCGCTGTGCGCCGCGACGGCGGCACCGTGCTGTTTGAAGGCACCGCGTGCGACCCGGCCTCCCCAAGGCACGCCGAGGCCGCCGGGCTCAGCACCGTCTTCCAGGAAGTCGGCCTGATCCCGCACATGTCCGTCGCCGAGAACATCACGCTGGGGCGCGAGTCGCGCCGGTGGGGCCTCATCGACCGGCGCGAAGCGCGGGCCCGGGCCCGGCGTGCCCTGGCGCGGCTGGGGCTCACCATTGATGTTGACCAGGAACTGGGCGGCTGCTCGATCGCGCTGCAGCAACTCGTGGCCATAGCCCGCGCGCTGGATGTGAGCGCCCGCCTGCTGATCCTGGACGAGCCCACCTCGAGCCTGGACCGCCGCGAGACGGCGGAACTGTTCGCCGTGCTCCGCCGCCTGCGGGATGAGGGCGTGGGGATCATCTTCGTCACGCACTTCCTGGAGCAGGTGTACCAGCTCTGCGACCGCATCACCGTGCTGCGTGACGGCGCGCACGTGGTGACGCGCGACACGCGCGATCTGCCCCGGCCCCAGCTCATCGCCGCGATGCTCGGGCGCACGCCCGCCGCGCCCGGCGCGTCCGTCACCTCCGCCGCGCCGGCCGATGCCGCGCCGCTCCTGCGCGCCACCGGCCTCCGCCGCCGCGAGAGCATCGAGCACGCGGACCTCACGATCCCGCGCGGCGCGGCGGTGGGGCTCGCCGGTCTCTTGGGCTCGGGCCGCTCAGAACTGGCGCGGATGCTCTTCGGCATCGATCGGCCCCAGGGCGGCCGCATCGAACTCAACGGCGAAACCTTCTCGCCCCGTTCGCCGCGAGACGCCATCGCCCGCGGCATCGCCCTCACCCCCGAGAACCGCAAGTCCGACGGCATCGTCCCCAACCTCAGCGTGCGGGAGAACATCGTGCTCGCCCTGCAGGCCCGCCGCGGCGTGCTGCGCTCGCTCTCCCGCCGCGAGCAGGACGCCATCGCCGACGAGTTCATCGCGCGCCTGGGCATCAAGACCCCGCACCGCGAGGCGCCCATCTCAACCCTCTCCGGCGGCAACCAGCAGAAGGCCCTCCTCGCCCGCTGGCTCGCGGCGAACCCCGCGCTGCTCATCCTTGATGAACCCACCCGGGGCATCGACATCGGCGCCAAGCAGGAGATCGAATCTCTCATCCGCGGCCTCATCAACGGCGGCGCGGGCGTGCTGTTCATCTCCTCGGAACTGAGCGAACTGGTCCGCGCCTGCTCCCGCATCGTCGTGCTCAAGGACCGCCGCACCATCGGCGAACTCCGCGCCCCGGGCCTGAGCGAGGAGCACATCCTGGAGGCGATCGCCGCCCATGCCTGAGCCGCGCCGCGCTTCCCTGCCCCCGCTCCTGTGGCCGCTCGCGGCCCTGGCGCTCCTGCTCTGCTTCAACTTCCTGTTCACCCCCGGCTTCTTCAGCGTGGAGTTCCGCGACGGCCGGCTGGTGGGCACGCTCATCGACATCCTGAACCACTCCTCCAAGGTCGCCATTGTCGCCGTGGGCATGACGCTGGTCATCGCCACCGGCGGCGTTGATCTGTCCGTGGGCGCGGTGGTGGCCATCTGCGGCGCGGTGGCCGCGACCCTGGCCCAGCGTGCGCCGATGCCCGTGATCGTGCTCGCGGCGCTGGGGGCCGGGCTCGCCGCGGGCCTCTGCAACGGCCTGCTCGTCACCCGTCTGCGACTCCAGCCCATCGTCGCGACGCTGGTGCTGATGGTCGCCGGCCGCGGCGTGGCCCAGCTCATCACCGACGGCCTCATCATCACCTTCGAGCGCCCCGCCCTCGTCGCCGTCGCCAACCGCTCGCTGCTGGCCCTGCCCATCCCCGTCTGGATCGCCGTCGGCATCGCCGCGCTCGCCGCGGCGTTCACCCGCCGCACCGCCGCGGGCATGCTCATCGAGGCCGTGGGCGACAACGACCGCGCCTGCCGCTACTCGGGCGTGAACGAATCCCGCCTGCGCCTGGGCGTGTACGCCTTCTGCGGCCTGTGCGCGGGCGTCGCCGGGCTTATCGAATGCTCGTACATCAAGGCCGCCGACGCCAACAACGCCGGGCTCTTCCTTGAGCTCGACGCCATCCTCGCGGCGATCATCGGCGGCACCGCCCTCGCCGGCGGCCGCTTCAGCATCGCCGGCTCGCTCACGGGCGCGCTGCTCATCCAGGCCCTCACCAAGACGATGTACATGCACGACGTGAGCGCCGATGTCGCGCCGCTCCCCAAGGGGCTGGCGGTGCTGGCGGTCTGCATCCTCCAGGCCCCGCGCGTCAAGACCTCGCTCGCCCGCTGGGCCGGGGGGCGCGCATGAAGAGGACCCCGCACGCCCGGCACCTGCCGCTGCTGGTCACCGCCTCGCTCGTGCTGCTGGTGTTCATCGCCGGTGCGCTGGTCTACCCGCGCTTTGCCTCCTTCGGCGTGGTGCGCAACCTGATGGTGGACAACGCCTTCCTCGCCGTCGCGGCGGTGGGGGCCACCTTCGTCATCCTCAGCGGCGCGATCGACCTGTCCATCGGCTCGGTCATGGCCTTTACCAGCATCCTGCTCGCCACGCTCATCGAGCAGCACGGCTGGCACCCCCTCGCCGCGATCGCCTTCGCCGTGATCGTGGGCGGTGCCTTCGGCCTGGCCCAGGGCCTCATCATCCAGGCCTTCGAACTGCCCGCGTTCCTCGTCACGCTCGCGGGCATGTTCATCGCCCGGGGCGGAGCCTTCCTCGTGCACCCCCAGTCCCTGGGCATCAAGCACCCCTTCGTGGCCGATGTGCTCAACGAGCGCCTCAGCCTCGTCCTCCCGGTGGGGCCCCACGGCGTCACCATCCCGCTGCTCGTGGATATCGCCCTGCTCGCCATCGCCGCCGCGGCGGTAGTCCTGAGCTTCACCCGCCTGGGCCGCAACGTCTACGCCGTGGGTGATCACGAACAGGGCGCCATGCTCATGGGCCTGAACATCCGCGCCACCCGCCTGAGCGTCTTCACCATCTCCGGCCTCTGCTCCGCCCTCGCAGGCGTGGTCTTCACGCTCTACCAGCAATCCGGCGACCCCGCGGCGTGCAAAGGCCTGGAACTCGACGCCATCGCCGCCGTCGTCATCGGCGGCACCCTCCTGCGCGGCGGCATCGGCTCGGTGCTCGGCAGCTCCCTGGGCGTCCTGCTGCTGGGCCTCATCCAGACCATCGTTACCTTCCAGGGCAACCTCAACTCGTGGTGGACGAAGATCGTGGTGGGGTTCCTCGTCCTCGCCTTCGTCGCACTTCAGCGCCGGTTCACCCGGTAGCGCTCGCCGCTGTAGCCTCGCGGGCAAGCCCCAAGCGCCGGAACCCGCGCCGCCACACCTCACCCCCCACAGCCAACCCGCGTCATTCGCCCCGGCTCGCGCTCCCGACGCGGTCAGCTTCGCGTACCATGCCCCCGTGACAAGGGAAGTGATGTGACCGATGAGGGAAGCGCCTTCACCGACTACGCCCTGAGAACCTCCGGCGTCCGGCGCTGGCGACTCTATCAGTGGTTGGAGATGTGTGACCCTCGGCGTATCGCATCAACCCAGCGCGGCTCTCGGAGAATTGAACCAGCGATGACGTCTACAGAGCGTGAACTAGAAGATCAACTGATCGCGAAACTTCAGGATCTGAAGAACACCCACCGCGCGGACATCCGAGACCGTGCTGCGCTGGAGCAGAACTCTCGGGAGAAGTTCCAGGACCTCAACCGCGTCGAATTTACGGAAAGTGAGTTTCAGCGGCTACTGGAAGAGACCACTACTCCCGACGAGTTCGCTGCCGACAAAGCCCTGCGTTCCGTCAATGCTTTCACCCGCGATGTCGGCACTCTCCTCAACCACACGCTGGTCAATACCGACGACTGGTGCAAAAGCACTCTCGAGGTCGTCAGCCAACTCCGCATTAACACCGGCTGCAGCCACCACCGCTACGACGTTCCGCTTTTTATTAACGGTGTGCCCGTCACGCAGATCGCACTTAAGACCTTCGGCATCAACGCCCGTCGCGCCATCGAGCAGATCGACGAGTACACGAACGATCCGGGCAACGGGTACGCCCGCACGCGTCTGTGCTTCGTCCAGCTTTTCATCGCCTCCAACCGCTACAGCAAATACTACTTCGTCAACAACAACGCTCGCCACTTCGCGTTCAACGCTGCCGAGCGCTTCCCCCCCGACCACGAGCACGCCAAGCCCGACAACTCCAAGGTCCTGGGCTTGAACGACTTCGCGGACGCCTTCCTCGCCAAGTGCACCCTCGGCCACACCATTAGCCGCTACATGATTCTCGTCGCCAGCGAGCAAATACTCCCCATGGTGTGCCCGTGTAAGGCCCATGCCGCGAAGCAGATCGCGGACTGCATCCACCAAAGCGGCGACAATGGCAACATTTGGTATACCCATCGGCAGCGGCGAGACCCTTACCTCCTCAAGAGCCTCCACCCTTATCAAAGACAACCTCGACATCGAGAATTGCCTCTTCGTCGTGGGCCGCATGGTCGCCCTCCCCGGCCAGCGCCTCTAAAGCACGCAGCTTTCCGTCTGCCTCTGGTTCCTCGCGAAAAAACAAAGCGCCGAAATCAAAGTAAACCTTTCACCCGGATGTGAAATATGGAGAAACTGAAGCAAGTTCTCGCGCAGAAAGACACGGTCTTATTCATTGGATCGGGAATATCATTGTGGTCAGGGCTTCCGTCGTGGCCAGGCGTAATCGAAGAACTCGCGAAATTCGTCGAATCGTCTGGTGGCAAAGCCGACCTTGTTCGAGCAGAGGCGGCGCGCGGGGAACTCTTGCAAGCGGCGAGCTACGGGTTCGACAAGTTAACCAAGCAGCAGATTGGCGATTTTATTCGGGCTACTTGTCGATACGGCGTGGCCAAGCCACACGAAATCCACCGCAAAATCGTCTCTCTGGGAACTAGCTGCTTTGTCACCACGAATTACGACAACCTTCTTGAGGAGGCGCTCCGGCAATGGCGGCCACATCAGTTTTTCCGTCCGCCTATTACGAATCGGCACCTCACTGAAACCGCCGAAATTGTCCACGCCCGTGCCACTGATTTTGTTTTTAAGCCCCACGGAGACGCGGGTGACAGCGATAGCATCATATTGACGCGAGAGCAGTATCGACAATTGCTTCCACAAGGAGAGCGTCAACACGCACTTGAGTCTTTGAAAATGCTGCTAGCGAGTCGCCCAGTTGTTTACCTCGGGTTTGGCTTGCGAGACCCAGATTTCATTTACGTCCGCGACCTTCTTGCGAATACCTACAAGGGTGGAACTCGCGACCATTACGCGATCATGGCCGACGTAGCCGATGCGGAGTGTGACTACTGGAGACGAAACTACGGCATCCACCTCGTCAGCTATCCGACAACCCTGCGCCCTGATAGCAAGAAAGACCACACTGCACTGCTCAAGCGCCTTGACTCACTCCTCGAACCTGCGCCTTTGGTTCCGAGCCCGGTCGTGAATGGAGCTGCCGATGAAGCGTGCACCCCCGATCTGGTGCTCTCATTGGCTCGCCACGCAGCGCGGCTGGCGCGCGCCCCGAAAGTAGTTCCCGAGTTCGCAATTCGGGTACATGCCGACTTTGCAAAGCAGAGGACGATTGACCACTACAACCGCCCCGATAAATTTGACCACTACCCAATCGGTGAGTTCTTGGATGACGGGCCGGATCGAGCAATTCTTGTTGGATTACCAGGTGCTGGAAAGACATACGCGCTCCAGCAGGCCGCTTCCCGACTAGCCGAAAAACTTCACGACGTCTGTCTATCAGAACCGTTCGACGAATCTTCCGTAGTCATTCCTATTTTCGTTGATCTTAAACTGTATCGTGGAGATCTCGCCGACTTAGTTAACCAGACGCTACCGCCAAGTTTGCCGTTCCCTGAAATGACGCAACGCTTTCGGTCAAAGATATTTTTGGACTCATTCAACGAGATGCCCAGAGAGTATTGGGAGAGCGGCAGTTACGAGGGAGATTTCACTAAGTTCACGGAGAGCATTGGGAGTTCATCTCTGATAATCGGATCACGAACGAACGACGGTCTAGACAAGTTTGGATTTCCTGCTTACTGCCTCGATCAAATTGATGACATGGTTGTGACTGCCGAGCTCGCAAGGTTTGGAATAGATATCGAGGGACGTTTTGATCGTGAAGTTCGTTGGTTGTTGCAGAAGCCGTTTTATTTTCAGCTTATTAAAAACGGTGATGTAAGCTTTTCAAGAGAGGCTCATCCACGGGATTTATACAAATCATTTTTTGTGAACGTGGACCGTGCATTTGGAGAACGGTTTGGTAAGTCATTCGGACTTGAAGAGGCGCTCTCTATTGCCGCTTATGATGCAATCAATCGCGGCGAAGAGGCATACCCCTTGTCGGAGCTTCTTCGGGCTATAAAGACGACCGCCGAGGCGGCAGGCGCGGCCGATACTGATGCTCGAGATATTGCTAATTGGCTTGTTTCGACTTCGGTTCTTATACCGCACATTGGAGGCCGGATTGCCTTCGTTCACCAATCGGTCACTGAATATCTGGCAGCCAAGGAGCTTGCTCGCCGCTATCAGACAACTCCGCAAATTCTCAAGGAGAAGCTGACTCTAACGAGATGGGACCAGGCATTATTTCTTGCCCTCAGCCTCTTGCCACCTGCGCAGGCCGAGGCGTTTTTTAATGATGTAGCCAGAGCCGACTTCGTGCTTGCGCTCAATGCAGTGAAGTATCTTGAGGTCGGGCGCGACGATGTCGTGTCAAAGCTCCTCACCCTGATTTCCGAACGCAATGAGAATTTCGGGGCAAATGATCACCGGATTGGATGGATTATTCAGTCAAGCCTGCCGCTTTCGGATGTCCACGAACCGCAGTTGCGGGCTCTGATGAAACTCGGGAACATAATCGGCGGGGCGGCTGTGATACGTCTTGTCGCGATGAAAGGCCCATGTATTAAGGACGAGCTTTTGCGTGAATTTGTTGAGGCGAGATCCGACTACAACTATTGCTGCAACGGTCTCGCGCGCGCCCTCAAGCCATTCGCTGCCCCCGAGGATGTCAGGAAGCTCGCCGAGTTAGCCGATTCCATTTCGGGCGAGGTCGCGCCCGAATCTGATGATGAAATTGCTCATGGCTTCACCAGCGGAGCCGCTGAATTGCTCGAAGATACCGACATCGCGGTCGTCAAACAGGGGTTTCTGCCGAGTGCCCGGTCCGCACCGGTGCCAGAAGTTCATGCGCGTGTTCTGTGCAGCATTATCTGGAAGCAACATTCAACGGCGGCCCTTGAACTTGCGGGAGAGCTATTGCTTCGCGGCATTAACAAAGCTGCAACCGGGATGTATTTCGTTGCTGGTTTCAGTAAAGCGAAGCACGAGTTATCATGGACATCATTTACTCTTGAGCATTTGAATCGACTCATGGCAATAGCGGACGATCCCAAAGATGACTCTTGGGCAATAAGAGCGCTCAAATGCCTCTGCTCCGGAAGACCGGACTTGGCGGCGGTCGTCAAAGCACGGGCGGCCGAGAGAGCGGGCATCGCAAAGGCTTCACTGCTCTATTGCGCAGAAGCTGATGCTGAACCAATATTCGAGGCCTTGCGTGAATTCGCCGGCATGAGCCCCGAGCAACGCACGCTACAGCCGACGCATCTCCTTAAACAGATCGACATAACTTGGACCGGAAACGAAGCGCTTTTTGTGCAGCTTCTGAAGCTTCGTGAGCCCCACCTCGCTTTGGCTGTTGTCGAACAGGTTCACGACGAACGAGACTGTCCGCTCGGAGAGTTGGAAATTGGGCCAATCGAGTGGTGGTTGGATTGGTTGAGCAATGAAAGCGATTCATCGTCTCGCTATTGGCTCAAGGAAAGACTTTCTTGGTTGTTCGCATCACACGTGAGCAAGGAAACCCGTCATGCTTTCTTGCTCGAATTCAACAAGGCCGATTCAAAGTATCGAGGAGTGCTTGCTGACTCCATCCTGCTTAGCCAAAGCGAGCTAACGACCGATGATTTTAGCGCCAATGCGATTTCCTTCCTCTTGGCGGATTTGGCCCGCACGGAAGAGATAGATTCTTGGCCCGGTCACCTCCTAGGCCAGACAGCAACCGAGAAGTTTGTGTCCGAACGACTTCTGCCTCTGGTGCCTGAGGCAAAGGGCCTTCTTTTGAGCAATCTCCAAGAGGTCCTTCGGCAAGCCGGGTCACGGCATGGACGTCGTTACATCCTCGACTGACGCGTCGCGGTGACCGTTGGGCCGGCGTGGTCCGGTACACGCAGGGCAGCGGCAAGCGATTCTCAATGGTCTTCTTCGCCGCGCGTGGTGCGACATCCGGAGATGCCGAGCCCAACGCTCGTGGTGTTGGCCGACCGCAGCATCCAAGCAGGGAGTACGTTTGATCGGCAACGACACCCTGGTTCGGTGAATCGTTTGTTGGGCTTTTGGCGAAATGCTCTCACGTTCGGACACGGGCCGTGCATTGCGATGTGCCTCACGCCTCTTTGCCCTCACGTCCTGCCACTGAGCGCACACCCGCGGCCGAACCAAACAAAATGGCGCTCCTCGCTCCGTCCGCGGCATATCAAGCTCACGTGCCCCGCACCCTCTCTCCGCGCACAACCTCGACACGCCAGCGGTGGCGGGAGTGGCCAGGGGCCCTGTGCCGCAACGGGAGCAAGAAAGCGAACTCGCCAGTGAATCCCACCCGCCGCCCGAGGCCTTTCGCCCGCCGCGCAACCCGGCGCCCTCAGCCAAAGCTTCACGCGCCACCCGCTGCCTGTCCGCACCCTCAACAGCACCCCCAGCACGCTCTCGCGGCGGCTCTCCGGCCCCAACCCCGTCGTTCCACCGGGCGCAGCACCCACCAAAAGTTCAAACATTCATCTGCGTCCTTCGTCAGGGTTCAAAAGCGCCCTCCGCACCCTTCCATCGCGGTTTTTCGCACCCACCGCGCCCGCCCCGCGCCGCTTCCCAGCCACCAAAAGTTCAAACGCTCATCCACGTTCTCCCCGCGCCTTCCAGATCACCCCCCGCACGCTCCCACCCCGGTTTCTCGCCGCCCACCGCTCCCCACGCCCGCCGCGCACCACCCACCAAAAGTTCAACCGCCCCCCTCACTCCCCCCCCGCGCCCTCAAAGCCGCTTTCCCCGCGTCCCGATCGCCGTTTTTCGCTTCCAAACGACACTCACCCCGCCCCATCCCCGGCGCACATCACGCACCAAAAGTTCAAGCGCCTCCTCGCTCCGTCCCCGCGCCCTCAAAAACGCCCCCAGCACGCTCCCGTCGCGGTTTTCACCCGCCCAGCGCACCCACCCCACCCCACCCCCCGGGGCGCACATCGCACCAAAACTTCAAACGCACACCCGTGCGACCCACGGCTCCCCGGCCCGAATTCCCCCCTCGCCCCTCCTACCCTCTTCTCCTTTGACTCTCACCAACTCTCTCACCCCAGGAACTCACATGATCAGTCGTATCTCCGCCGCGGCAGCGCTCGCTCTTTCCATCGTCAGCCTGTGCGGCGTTGCGCAGGGGATGGTCCGGGCCGATGACTCCGCGAGCATCACCAAGCTCGTCGAGACCCGCGGCCCAGCGCTCGTCACCGTCAAGTTCATCTTGAAGGGCGGCGAGCAGGACGAGGAATCCGAGACCACCGGCGTCGTGATCGATCCCTCCGGGCTCATCCTCACTTCCAACAACGCCTTCGACGGCGTCATGGCCCGCTTCGGCCAGCCCGCCCGCACCCCCAGCGACATCAAGGTCCTGATCGGCGAAGACACCCAGGGCCTGGAAGCCAAGTTCTACGCCCGCGACAGCGAGCTCGGTCTGGCCTGGGTCCAACTCAAGGACGCCCCGGCCAAGCCCCTCGCGGCGGTTGATTTCGAGAAGGGCGGCACCTGCAAGCTCGGCGACGGCGTCTACACCGTCGCCCTCATGGGCAAGTTCTTCGATCGCGCCCACGCCGTGTGCGAGGGCCGCGTCTCGGCCGTCACCAAGAAGCCCCGCGAGCTGTACATCCCCTCCGTGGGCCTGGCGGGCTTTGAGCCCGGCCTCCCGGCCTTCAACGGCGCGGGCCAGGTCGTCGGCTTCACCACCCTGATCCTCCCCGATCAGGAAGAAGTGCAGGGCACCGCCGGCGGCATGCGCGCCGCGATGCGAGGCATCATCGCCGGCTGCATGATCCTGCCCTCCAACGAGGTCGTCGCCGCCACCAAGCGCGCCAAGGAAACCGCCGCGAGCGGCGCCGCCGAAGCCCCCAAGGCCGACGCCCCCAAGGAAGAAGCCCCCAAGGCCGACGCTCCCAAGGCCGACGCCCCCGGCAAGACCGCCCCCGAACAGCCCAAGTAAGAACAGCCAGCGAATCCTGCAGTTTCCACCCAAGGGGCCCCGCGGCCCCTTTTTTCATGCGCGATCAGAATTCCGCTCCCGCCGCGTGAGTGATTCGCCGTTCCTCCGTTCTCTCCCTGGGCCGCGACAACGTTCGCAAGCCCGCACCCGGCACGACACCCACACGGAGAAAGAGCCATGTTCACTCTCGCAGCACGCACCTCGTTCATCCTCTTCACCCTCTGCGGCGCGGCCCAGTCGCTCGCGATCTATACATACGCCCCCGCCGCGGCGGACCGGCCGCACTTCGCGCAGGAGACCAACCGCTACTGCGGCCCCGCCGTGGCGCGGATGATCCTGGCCAGCCGCGAGATCAACAAAGACCCGCTGCCCAGCCAGGACGACCTGCGCGACCGGATCTACCGCAGCAACAACGGCTGGAACGGCTTCAACAGCGCCAACACCCGCGCGGACTTCGTGAGCAGCGACCCCGACGGCATCCGCGGCGCCCTCGCCCACTACGACCCCGCGCACACCTGGGTCTCGTACAAGAAGGACACGGTCAACGCCGCCAACAGGCAACTGGCGTACAACCTGGAGCGCTACCACGTCCCCGCCGCGGCGGTGCTCTACGAGGGCGGCCACTGGGTGAGCGTCTACGGCTTCAAGTCCGACGTGCGGCCCACGCTGGGCGGGGCGTACACCATCGACGGCTTCTACATCAACGACCCCGCGGGCGTCGCGGGCAAGCACAAGTACATGGCCAACGACGCCGACGCCTGGCGCAAGGACTTCCTCCCCATCAAGGCCGAGTGGGGCAAGGACAAAGGCTCGGACGTGCCCAACGGCCTGGGCGGCAAGTACTGCTTCGTCGCCGACCCCGACCCCGAGGTGGATATCCCCTCGGACCCCGCGCCGCTCCCGCGGTTCGCGAACCCGCTCACGCCCTCGCAGGCCGTGACGTACGCCACGAGCTTCCTGAGCAGCACGAGCGAACTGCGCGCCGAGTACGGCTTCAGCATCATGGGCGGCGGGTTCATGTCCTCGCTCGCCCAGAGCCTTACGGCGTACAACGACGCCACCTCCATCCACTGGGCCCTGCCGTTCATGGGGTTGGACAGCATGGGCAACTCCATCTACACCGGCGCGATGGTGGTGGACGCATGGACCGGCCGCGTGAAGCAGGCCTCGTGGCTCGACTCCGGTGAGAACGGCAGTTTCGACGACTACTTGACCGGGCTGCGCACCGAGTACTCGGGCCAGTACATCATCGACAACATCCCGGCCCCCGGCGGCCTGGCGGCTCTGGGCGCAGGGTTGATCCTGGCCTCCCGAAGGCGGCGTCACGCCGCACGCTGAGTGATCCGCTGGGCCCTGGCCCCGTCACTCGGGCACACTGCGATGACCGGCGGTTCCGGAGGGGACCGCCGGTTGTCGTTTGGTCACTCAACCGGGTCATTGGGAGAGGCAGACGCCCTGACACGAACCAAATGACGCGGCGTCCGTACATTCACCAAGAAGATCGGCAACCTACCCTCCAAGCCGATCGCGGATTCGGCCGACGTACGAGTACACCATGGGCGAACTGTTCAGCGCAGACAACATCTGGAAACTCGGCATCGTCGCCGCGGCGGTGGTGAGCATCATCTTCATGATGCTCAAGTCCCCCAAGGGGGGGTTGTTCCTGCTGTCCGCCATGCTCTTCCTCGCCGGCCTGGGTCTTCCCAAGGACGCCGAAAAGGGCACCGAGTACCGCACCTGGCTCTTCTCGATCCAGGACAAGCGCAACTTCATGTACGCCGGGTGCGCCGCCCTCATGTGCCTGGGCCTGTTCGCGCACGCCTCCAAGGTCAACCCCCGCTACACCGCGCCCCTCTCTTGGCTGTACGTCTTCCTCAACGTGCTGATGGGCATGATCATCATCATCCAGCCCACCGGTGGTCCCATCGCCGGATTCCTGGCCATCATCTTCGCGCTGCTCACCATGGTCCCGATGATGCTGCTGATCTCCGCCGTCCTCAAGGAATGGGACGACTGGATCGTGGTGCTGCGGTTCCTGGCCCTGGGCGCGCTGGCCTGGACGATCGCCTGCACCGTGCAGTTCGGCATCGACCAGAGCGTGCTCATCACCGGCTCGGGCCGGCGCTTCGTGGGTCTCTCCGGCAACCCCCAGCACGCCGCGGGCCTCTCCGCCGTGCTCACCGTCACGTGCACGTGGCTCTTCCTCAACGACCCCAAGAAGCGGTGGAAACTGATGTGGGCCGCGATCGCGGCGAGCCACGTGGTGTTCGTGCTGTGGACGGGCAGCCGCACCGGTCTCATCACCACGGTCGCGGGCCTGACGGCGATCTTTTACGCCCGCATTGGCAAGGCGGTGCTCTTCGCCCCCGTCGTCGCCGCCGCGGTGTACGGCCTGGTGCTTTTGGCGACGGAGATGGGCGTGAAGTTCGGCTTCGAGCGACTCACCAGCAGCAGCGATACCCGAAGCGACAAGTGGTCCACGATGTGGGAGACCGGCATGTCCAACCCCGCCATCGGGGTGGGTCTGAACGAGGCCGGCGGCAGCGAGAACGGGTTCCTCTACGGCTTCGCCAGCTTCGGCATCACGGTGCCGTTGCTGCTGCTGCTCATGATGATCGTGACCGGCTTCCTGTGCATGCGCCTGGTGGCCAACCGCTTCGGCGCCCAGCCGCACGTCAAGCGGCTCATTGACCTGTGCATCGGCTTCTTCACGATGTACTGGCTGGGCAACATGGCCGAGGGCTACGGCGTGGCCCGAATGTCCCCGCAGTTGGTCTTCTTCCTCACGTTCTCCACGCTCGCGTACGGCCTGCTCATCCGCCTGAAGGACGAGGCCGCGGCGTACGCCGCCGGCTACGGCGATTACGAGCAGCACGCCCTCGAAGAGCCCGGCCATGAATACGGCTGGGCGCCCGCCGAAGGCCAGTCGTAAACTCGGGCGGTCCATGCCGCTGCGATTCCTCATCACCACCGTCGGTTCCTCCGGCGACATCAACCCCTTCGTCGCCATCGGCGCCGAGCTGCGTCGGCGCGGTCACGCCGTCGAGATGCTCGTGAACCCGCACTACGAGCCGCGAGTCCGCGCCGAGGGGCTGGGCTACCGCCCGCTGGGCAGCGAGGAGCAACTGCTCCGCGTGCTCCACAACCCGCACCTGGCCAAGGAGATGCGCAGCGCGGGCCTGGTCATCCGCGAACTGATCGACGAGACCGTCGAGCCCACGATCCAGGGCGTCGAAGCTTCGCTGCGAGAGTTCCGGCCCGATGTCGTGCTGCGACACCACATCAGCCTGGGGAGCCGCTGGGTCTGCGAACGCGAGAACATCCCCTGCGTCACGGCGATCCTGGCGCCGGTCTTCTGGTTTAACCGCCAGGACCCGTGCGTGCACACCTCGTATCAACTGGAGAAGGCCCCGCGCTGGCTCATGCGCCTGCGACTGACGATCAGTCGCTTCGGCATGCGGATGATCTTCGACCGCCCCCTCAACCGCCGCCGCCGCGCGTTGGGGTGGCCGCCGGCCCGGGATCAGTTCTTCACCGAAGCGCTCGGCACGCCCCGCGTGCTGGGGCTGTGGTCGCCGCATTTTCGCGGGCCGTTGCCCGACGATCCCGAGCCGGGCGTGATCTGCGGCTTCTGCTTCTTCGACCGGGCGCACGCCAACGAGACCGCGCCGCACGAGGTCGAGCAGTTCCTGGAGGAATGCCGCGACGCCGGCCAGCCGCCGATCGTCTTTACGCTGGGCACCAGCATCGTCCACCATCACAACGGGTTCTACGAGATCGCCGCCCGCGCCTGCCGCGCGATCAACCGGCGCGCCGCGCTGCTCGTGGGCAAGATGGAGTACGCCCCGCGCGACCTGCCCCCCGGCATCCGCGCCTTCGCGTACGCGCCGTTCTCGACCATCTTCCCGAACGCCGCGGCGGTGGTGCATCACGGCGGCGTCGGCACCACCGGCCAGGCGATGCGCGCCGGCAAGCCCACCGTGATCATCCCCTTCGCCAACGACGAGTTCGACAACGCCCGACGGGCCAAGGCTTTAGGCGTCTCGGTCACGCTCCACGCCGGCCGCCTCAACGAGCGGCGGCTCGCCGACGCACTCTCGCGCGCTCTTGAACCCGGCCCGGCCCACGCCGCGGCGTCGCTGGGCGCGAAGATCGCCGTTGAGAACGGCCCGGCCCGCGCGGCCGACGAACTCGAGCGCCTCGCTCGCCAGAATACCGCTGTTTAGAAATCGCGCCGACAGAAGACCACGCACGCGATGCCCAGGATGATGATCTCGAACGTCACCGAGGTGCCCGCCACCCAGTACGCCGAACGCGACCGCATCGCGGCCTCGATGCGGTCCTGCACCTTGCCGTTGGGCCCGCCGCGACGGCGCTTGGGCGGCCCCTCGACGTCCTCGTCGTTCTCGTCGTCCTGCGGCATGAACTTGCGCAGTTCATCCATCGAGAGCAGGTTGCGGTTGAGCAGCGCCGTGGTCTCGTTGGTCTTGGGGAGCACCGTGCGGATGAAGTAGAAGATGCGGGCGGTGTTGGTCCAGGTCTTGACCGACTGCTGGGCGTCCTTCACCTGCGAGCGTGCGTACTCCACCATCGGGTGCTTGGCCACCTCGGCGTCGCGGGCCGCGTCGTCGGGCAGGTCGGCGGGGAGCAGCTTGCGGACGTTGGCCTCGCGCGTGGCGAGCATCTTCTCGGAGCTCTCCAGCCGGACGATCGACGATTCGCGCTGCGCCACCATCACCGCGTCAACGGTGTTGAGGATGAACAGCAGGAACCAGAACAGGATGGTGAGCAGCAGCGCCGCGATGGTCGACCGCGTGAGCAGCCCCACCAGGGCGCACACGCAGTACAGGTAAGAAAAGCACAGCAGCACGATGGGCACCGCCAGCCACAGCCGCCACTCCCACGAGTGGCCGCGGAAGCCGATCACCAGGAAGCACGCCCCCGCGAACACCGCCACCTGCAGTGCGACAAAGAGCAGCCCGCAGCAGTACTTGGTCAGGAACAGCCGCAGGCGGCCGATGGGCTTGCTCAGCGTCATCTCCACCGCGCCCCCGGCGATGAAGTCCGGGATCATCCCCGCCGTGGAGATGAGCGCCAGGGCCGAGGCGATCCACGTGAGCCAGATCGGCACGCCCAGCTGCACGAACACGAACTTGTAGAAGACCGACGGCTGGATCACGTTGGTGTTGAGCATCGGCAGCGGGAACTCCCACCACATGATGGTCAACCCCTTGGAGTTGATCCCCACCAGCCCGAACGCCAGCACGACGAGCCCCGAGAGCATCATCGTGATCCAGAAGAGCTTCTTGGCCTTCAGCTCGCGGTACGCATCCACCAACAGCGCCCAGGACTGGATCATGGCGTGGCCTCCTTGCCCGCCGCGCCCGGCGCCAGGGCGCGCCCGGTGTTCGGGTCGGTCACGGCCTCCATGAACAGGTCCTCGAGGCTCGGCCGCAGTTCGCGCACCGTCTTGATGATCGCCCCCCGCGCCCGCAGCGCATCGATGATCGGCTGGACCGTCTCGGGCTTCTCCGTGCCGACGCGCAGAGCGCCGCGTTCCATCCACACCGGCTCGCCGGTGGCGAGCCGGCCCATGAGCGATTGGCCCGGCGGCGCGGGCCGCGCCGCCTCGATCACCTGCGATCCCGGCCCGCTGATGAGCAGTGGCGCCGCGTCGTGGCCGCCCAGGGCCGCGGCGTACGCGTTGTTCTCGCCGGGCAGCACCGCCTCGATCTCGTAGCAGCGGCGGTGGTCGGTCAGTTCCGCGATCGTGCCCTGCGACACGACCTTGCCCTGCACCAGAATGGCCACGCGGTCGCAGACCATCTCCAGCTCGCTGAGCAGGTGCGAGTTGAGGAAGACCGTCCGCCCCTCGTCGCGCAGACGCTGGAGCATCACGCGGATGTCGCGCCGGCCCACGGGGTCCACGCCGTCGGTGGGTTCATCGAGCACGACCAGCTCGGGGTTGTTCATGAGCGCCTGCGCGATGCCGATGCGCTGGCGCATGCCCTTGCTGTAGCCGCGGACGGCCTTGTCGGCCCACGCCCGCATGCCCACCAGGTCGAGCAGTTCGTCGCGCCGCGTGCGCCGGTCGCGCCGCGCCACGCCGGACATCGCCCCGTAGAACTCCAGCACCTGCGCGCCGGTGAGATACTCGGGGAAGCGGTGGTGCTCGGGCAGGTAGCCCACCCGCCGCAGCACTTCCTTGTCGCCCACGCGCCCGCCCAGCATCGTGCCCTCGGCCTGCGTGGCGCGGATCACCGTCATCAGGATCTTGACCAGCGTGCTCTTGCCCGCGCCGTTGGGGCCCAGCAGGCCGAAGATCTCGCCCGAGTGCACCTTCATCTCGATCCCGCGCAGCGCGTGCACCTTGCCCCGGTACATCTTGCTCACGTGCGTGAGGTTCATCGCCCACGGCGCCATCGTTGTCGCCACCGCGCCGCTCATGCTCCCACCCGCTGACAACTCCCGCGGTGCGCCCGCGAGCGGTGGGTGATGTGGGTGATCGTGTTCTTTGTGCTCATCGGTGCGTGGTTCCGGGTGCGGTCGGTCGTCGCCGCCCGTCGCGGCATTGTTCTACAGCCCCGGCCTTTGTTTCTTGCACTTCGCGGACCGGCCACCGCCCCCGGCGCGGTCAGATCACCCGTTCGGTCCTGCCCAACGTCCGCGAAACAGCGTCGTTGAACTTCTCGTAGCCCGCCCGGCCCATCAGCCCGAACGTCGCCTGCTTGCCCAGTTCCACGGCGGGCTGGTCGTAGGCGTCGATGTTGAGCAGCAGCCCGGCGTACGCCGTGGCGATCTGCCAGAGCGAGATGAACTCGCCCACGTGGTGGGCGTCGAGCTTGGGGAACGTGATCGTGTAGTTGGGCCGCAGCGATTCCACCAGGGCGTACTCGGTGGCCCGCTTCTCCGCCGCGAGCAGCGCCGACATGCTCTTGCCCTCCAGGTACCGGATGGCCTCCACGCCCAGGCCCGTGGGGATCGCCACGTCCCGCGAGAACTGCTGCACCTCGACCAGGCCGATCACCTTGTCGTTGGGCCCCTCGCGGTAGAGCTGCACCTGGCTGTGCTGGTCGGTGGCTCCCAGCGCCTTGATGGGCGTGAAGCCCGCGTACACCACGTTGCCGGCCAGGTCCTTCTGCTTGCCCAGGCTCTCGGCCCACAACTGCCGGTACCAGTCCGCCAGCAGATAGAGCGAGTTGGCGTACGGCATCATCACGTGGTTCGACTTGCCCTTGGTCTGTCCAAGCTCCACAAGGAGATAGGCGAGCATCGCCGCGGGGTTCTTCGTGAACTTCTTCTCGCGGCAGCGCACGTCCATCTCCGCCGCGCCCGTGAGCAGCGCGTCGATATCAATCCCGCACATCGCGGCGGAGAAGAGCCCCACCGGCGAGAGCACGCTGAACCGTCCGCCCACGCCGTCGGGCACGGGCAGGGTCGCGTATCCCTCGCGCTCGCAGATCTGCCGCATCGTGCCCTTGGCCGGGTCGGTGATGGCCACCACGTGCCTGGCGTGCCCGGCCCCGAAGAGCGCCTTGAGCTTGTCGCGGATCACCATGAACTGCGCGGCCGTCTCGGCCGTCTCGCCGCTCTTGCTCACCACGTTGAAGAGCGTGCGCGACAGCCCGCCGGGCTGGCGTTCGCACAGGTCCAGCACGTCGCCGACGTACGTGGGATCGACGTTGTCCACCACGAACAGCCGCGGGCCCTTGCGGTCCTTGGCCTCCATCAGGTTGTACGTGTGCGGGTTGAGAGCCGACTGCACGGCGATGTTGCCCAGCGCCGAGCCGCCGATGCCCAGCACCACCAGCGTGTCGAATGAGCCCGCGCACTGGGCCGCGATCTTCTTGACCCCCTCCACGTGCGCCGAGCGCATCGGCTCGAACGGCAGTTCCCGCCACCGCTCCCACCCCTTGCCCCGAGAGGCCTGCAGGCGGTCCGTCAGAGCCTCCATCGCCGACGCGACGCCGGCGGTGGGGTGCAGCAGCGCCGGATCAAGCCCGTGGGTGCCGACGCGGTCGGCGAGGCAGTTGGCGTAGTTGAGTGTGAGCATGGGGGGGCAGCGTAGCGCGGGAGCCGAAGTTCCCGGAGCAAACCGCCCGGAAAGATGCCCGAAACCGGGGGCTTTTCGCCCGCCGCGTCACATCAGCTCTGCTTCGTTGCAACGCCGCCGACGCGGCGCTGGGCCCACCCATCCTCCGACCACCACCCCGGCTTGAATCCGTGCGGATGCGGGCCCACCCCCCTTCCCTTTTCCTACCATCCCTCCCTATGGCTCTCTTCTCCCGCAAGCCCAAAACCGCCCCCGAGAAAGTCGTCGTCTCCGGCACCTCTTCCGGCGCGGCATCTCCCTCCCCCGCGGCCGCGCACGCCCCCCAATCCCAGCGCGAACAGAGAATCATCGCTGTGGGCCGTGAACTGCTGGAAAAGGCCCGCGCTCACAAGAGCGGCCTGCTCAGCGCGAAGTTCTACAGCGATGCGCTGATGGAATGGTCCATGAAGGACCCCAACTTCAAGGTGCAGGTCTTCCGGTTCGTCGACTGCTTCCCGATGCTCAAGACCCCCGAAGCGGTCTTCGATCATCTCAACGACTACCTGACCCAGCCGGGCGTCACCGTCCCGCCCACCTTCGCGATGCTCCTCAAGGCGGGCAACCTGCTCAAGGGCCCCGCCGCCGCGACCGCCTCCTCGCAGATCAAGGGCATGGCCGGCAAGTTCATCGCTGGCACCGACGCCGCGACCGCCCTCCCGGGCCTGCGCGACATGTGGGACGACGGCATCGGCTTCAGCGTCGATCTGCTCGGTGAAACCTGCGTGAGCGACGCAGAGGCCGACGACTACGCCAAGAAGTACATGGACCTGATCGGCAACCTGCCCGACAAGGTCGCGACGTGGAAATCTCAGCCCCGCCTGGAGACCGATCACCTGGGCGCCATCCCGCGCACCAACGTGTCGATCAAGATCTCCGCCCTCTCGGCCCGCTGCGACCCCATCGACACCGAGGGCTCCATCAACGACCTGATGAAGCGGCTGCGGCCCATCCTGACCACCGCCAAGGCCAAGGGCGTGCACGTGCACTTTGACATGGAGCACCACGCGTTCAAGGACCTCACCATCGAGCTCTTCCAGCGCTGCATGGATGAGGTGAACTTCACCGGCGGCGTCGTGCTCCAGGCGTACCTCAAGAGCGGGGCCGAGGACGCGCGCCGCGTGGCCGACTGGGCCAGGCGCAGCGGCAAGGTCGTCACCATCCGCCTCGTGAAGGGCGCGTACTGGGACGCCGAGACGATCAAGAGCGAGATGAACGGCTGGCCCTGCCCGGTCTGGGGCCAGAAGTGGCAGACCGACGCCTGCTTCGAGGAGATGGCCGCCATCCTGCTCGACGCCTGTCCCGCCAAGGGCGCCACCGGCGGCGGGGTCAAGCTCGCGCTGGGCAGCCACAACGTCCGCAGCATCGCCGCCGCGCTCGTGGGCCTGGAAGAACGCGGCCTGCCCCGCGACGCCATTGAACTCCAGATGCTCCACGGCATGGCGGACCAGCTCAAGTACGCTTCGATGGAGATGGGCCTGCGCATCCGCGAGTACGTGCCCGTGGGCGACATGATCCCCGGCATGGCGTACCTGGTCCGCCGACTGCTTGAAAACACGAGCAACGAGAGCTGGCTCAAGGCCGGCTTCATGGACAACGCCGACCCCGCCGTGCTCCTCGCTGCCCCCGCCGCCAAGCCCGGCGTCGCGCCGGCACGCGACCTCGCCGCGATCGCGCCCGAGCGGCACTCGCTGAGCCCCGCGCCCCAGGGCGTGGGCGACAGCCGCCCGTTCGTCAACGAGCCGATGCGGGACTTCTCGTACCGCCGCCAGCGCGAGGCATTCGCCGCCGCCGTTTCGCGCGCCAGCGTCCCCAAGATCGCTAACGACCGCACGCCCCAGCACGCCGCCGAGATGGTCGCCGCCGCCGAACGCGCCTTCCCCGCGTGGCGCGACACCGACCCCAAGCACCGCGCCGCCTGCCTCGTGAAGGCCGCGGCGCTCATGCGCCAGCAGCGCGACGGCCTGGCCGCCGTCATGATCCGCGAGGCCGGCAAGACCTGGCGCGAGGCCGACGCCGATGTCTGCGAGGCCATCGACTTCTGCGAGTACTACGCGCGCCTCGCCGTGCCCATGTTCTCGCGCTCTCGCCTGGGCAGGTTCATCGGCGAGCTCGATGAAGTCTGGTACCAGCCCCGCGGCGTGGCCGCCGTCATCTCGCCGTGGAACTTCCCGCTGGCCATCTGCTGCGGCATGACCGTCGCCGCCCTTGTCACCGGCAACACCGTGGTGCTCAAGCCCGCCGAGCAGACCCCCGGCATCGCCGCGATCATGAAGGACATCCTGTGGGAGGCCGGCGTGCCGCGCGACGTGCTGCACCTGTGCCCCGGCCCCGGCGAGACCACCGGCGCCGCCCTCGTGCGTGATCCCCGCATCGCACTCATCGCCTTCACCGGCTCGCGCGATGTCGGTCTGGACATTCTCAACGCCGCCGCTCCCCCGACCCCCTTCGGCCCGAACCGCGCCCAGGTCGCCGGCCTCACGCACGTGAAGCGCGTGGTCTGCGAGATGGGCGGCAAGAACGCCATCATCATCGACACCAGCGCGGACTTTGACGAGGCCGTGCTCGGCGTCCGCCACAGCGCCTTCGGCTTCCAGGGCCAGAAATGCTCGGCCTGCTCGCGCGTCATCGTCGTGGACCCCGAGGGCGAGAACGGCCCGGCGATCGCCGCCTTCACGCGCCGACTCGTCGAGGCCACCCGCGCCCTGACCGTGAACGATCCCTGCCTGCCCGGCACCGACGTGGGCCCGGTGATCGATGAAGAGGCCCGCGCCAAGATCCAGGGGTACATCGACGACGCGGCCAAATCGTGCAAGCTGGAACTGGCGATGCCCGTTCCCCCAGCCGCCGCGGCCACCGGGCGCTCGTTCGTCGGCCCGCACATCTTCTCCGGCGTGAAGCCCCAGCACCGCATCGCCCGCGAGGAGATCTTCGGCCCGGTCCTCGCCGTGATGCACGCCCCGACCTTCGCCGACGCCGTCGCCATTGCCAACGACAGCGTCTACAAGCTCACCGGCGCTGTCTTCACCCGCAAGCCCAGCCACATCGAGCTCGCCAAGCGAGAGTTCCGCGTCGGCAACCTCTACATCAACCGCGGCAGCACCGGCGCCCTCGTCGCCCGCCAGCCCTTCGGCGGCTTCGGCATGAGCGGCGTGGGCAGCAAGGCCGGCGGCGCTGACTACCTCCTCCAGTTCGTCGAGCCCCGCGCCTGCTGCGAGAACACCATGCGCCGCGGCTTCGCGCCTGAACTCTGACCGCCGCGCAGTCCGCGCCACAGGGTTGAACGAAAAAGACGCCGCGCCAAACAACTCGGCGCGGCGTCCATGGGTGAAGCCTGCGATCAACTCATGCTTTGTTCCGGGCACACGGTTCGCAGCCGACGCTCATCGTGAATGTTCCGGTGCCCGATCAACTCGGGCACTTTCGTTCGTGCAATGGGCGTCAGCGGCCGCGTGGCTCGCAATCCCTGATGCCCGAAGCCGATCGACTGATGCCCGCTCCCTCAACACCCTCCCGCTTCCCACGCGGCGAAGAACGTACCGATATCGCTGCCGTCCACGCCGCCGTCCAGGTTCACGTCCGCGCTCGCATCGCCAATTTCCCACGCCGCGAAGTAGGCGTCCACGTCCGAGCCGTCGATCCCGCCGTCCTGGTTGAAGTCCGCAGGGCACGCGGCGCCGCACTCCCCGACCGACACGGTGTATGTGGCGCCCCAGCCGCACCAGTACCCCTGCGTGTAGGTACTCAGGTAGTACGTGCCGGCGTCCGCCGCCGTCATCCCGTTGATGGTCAGGCTGAGCGTGCCCTGCCCGCTGAACTCCGAACCGTTCGCGCTCACTCCGTCAACGATGATGCCGGTGGGCCCCTGCCAGATCGCGATTACGTCCAGCCCCGCCGCGATCACGCGACCGCTGAGCGTGAGAGTCCCGCCGCAATCGACAGTCGCGGGGTACGGATCCGGGGCGATCGCGGAGTTCCATTCGATGATGTGGCTCCGGGGGAACGTCCCGCCCACCGGGTTGCCCGACGCGAGATCGGCCCACGCCGTTGAATACGTGCCGGTGCTCCGCGTGAGGTGCATGTACTGCTCAAACCCATCGGCGTTGTCGGGCTGACCCGGGGCCCAGTTCTCGAAGCCCGCCGCGCTGATGGTGTAGAAGTTGCGCCAGAGCCATTCTCCGCCGCCGATGTAGCTCCCGCCGATCCACGGGCCGACCGATTGTCCCAGCGAGTTGGTGCGCCAGTAACTCGGATCTCCCGCCAGCGCATCGACCATGACCTGCGTCCGGGGGGTCGTGATCGAGACCAGTTCCCCGCCGCGGGCGATCGCGTCGTTGAACGCATCCCACCAGGTGAACTGCGCATCGGTGTCGATGATCTGGTAGACCTTGCAGGTGTCAGGATCGACCACCGGCCCCAGTGTCGTCTCCAGGCTCAACCGCGCGGCGCGGCTCTCGAACACGCCGCACGCCGTGGTGACCTGCACCGAGTAGGCCCCCAAATCCTCGATCGCCGCGTCGGTCAGCACGAGGGTCGGCGTCGTGGCGCCCTGGATCTCCGAGTAGAACGACGTTGGCCCGTCGGCCAGAGGCACACCCTCCCGCATCCATTGGTATGACAGCGCGCCGCCCGCCATCGCCACCGAGAACTCCGCGGTCCCGCGCGGCTGCACGCGCACGTCCGGCGGCTGCCGCGTGATCGTGTCGGCGTATTCCACGATGTAGCCGTGCACGCGTCCATACCCGTCTGCATCGGCGTAACGCCAGGTCGGCGACGCGGCGTCGGTGGCGAGGTAGTACGACGCGAACAACTCGCCGATGCCCACCAACCCCTCGGGCGCCCAGCTCGCGTACGACCACGGCGTGCCGTCGATCCACTCCCACCCGATCACCGGATCGGGAAAATATATGGGCCGCTGCGCGCCGATCCATGGCCCGCGCGTGTCGACAAAGCTCAGGTCGCCGTATGCCCGGTCCCAGATGTCCTCGCGCGCCACCAGGTTCTCGAACACCAGCGCATTCTCCGCCGCGTCTGACACGGTCGCCAGGATCCCCCCGCGCGCCAGCGCCCCGGCCGCCGCGTCCGCCCGCGAGATCGGCTGGGCCGAGTACACCATCTCGTACCGATGGCCGTTCCCGCCCTGTTCGCACGGCCATTGCAGCGTCGTCCTGGGCAGCACCGCCGCCGGCGAAACGCCGAGCCGCAACTCATCGAGCCCGCACTGACTCCCGATCGCGTACAACTCGATCTCGTTCGGTCCCACGGCCTCCAGATTCCAGTACGGCAGCACAGCGGAGGGAAAGGGCAAACCGCCTGTCAGCGGCGGATTCAACCACATCGACACTTGCCCGCCTCCTCCGTTCGCCGACTCGATGCGAAAGAGCACCAGCGTGGTGCCGCCCGGATACACGTCGTACGCCCAGGCAATATCGGAAACCGTGCTGATCGCAAACAAGCCTCCGCTGACCCCGAAACGAAGGGAGAATGGATTCGAAGGGCTTCGCAGCCCCACCGACGCCGCGCCTGTTCCGTCGCTGGGTGTCTCGATCAGGAAGCTCCCCCACATCTCGGCGCCGGATGGGAACGAGCCGATCGGAATGGTGCGGTTGTTGCTGTTCGCGCCCGCCGGCCCCAGCGTGTTCACCGCCTTGCCCGCGAACGTGGCCAGGTCCACCCCGTTCATCTCATCGCGATAGGTCAACCCCTGGGCCGCGACCGAGAGGGAGTTGCCGTACGTGTACCACGCGGACTCGAACCCTCGTCCGCCCCCCCACGAAGACAGGTACTCCCCGACGGGCTGGGTGAACTGGTCAACCACGATGCTCTGCCCAACCGCCGTTGCCGCCAGGCCGGCGACCGCCGAAGCGATCACGCGGCGAAGCAACGGGGCATGCAAGCCCGAGAACGCGTGGTGGGTGGGACGGTGGCGGGTATCGAAATCGCTTGCGTGTACAATCTTCATGGGTTCTCCTCGCGGCGATAGAGCCGGCTCCTGCACGCTATAGCGGAGCTCGCCAAAGAACAGCGACACGATTTCCGCGCCATGGACCCGCGCGATGGGCCCGGACCAGCCATCCCCGGATCAGGACCAGCCGACCCCGCCATCGCATGCGGGGTCCGCGCTCTCTATTGATCAACTGCTGGAACGCGCCGCCCAAGGGCAGCCCGGGGCCGCGGCGGAGCTGCTCCCCCTGGTTTACGACCACCTGCGCTCGCTGGCCCGCTCCAAGATGGCCAACGAAGCCCCGGGCCAGTCGCTCCCGCCCACCGCTCTCGTGCACGAGGCGTATCTCAAACTGGTCGGATCGGAACGGCCGTGGAACGACAAGCGGCATTTCCTCGCCGCGGCCGCGCTGGCGATGCGCCGCATTCTCGTCGACCGCGCCCGCGCGAAAAAGGGTCCGAAACGTGGCGTTGCCGGGCGGCAAGTCTCGCTTGAGATGGCCGAGGGAAGCCCCGATGTGCTGGGCGGGCCCGAGAACCTTGCTCCGGATCAGCAGGAGGCAGACTGGTTGGCGCTCGAGACCGCGATGCAAGCGTTGGAAGCGCACGACCCGGCGCTCGCCGAGATCGTGCACCTGCGGTACTTCGCGGGCCTCACGGTTGAAGAAGCGGCGATGGCTCTGGGAGTTTCAGCCCGGACCATCAACCGTGAGTGGCTGGTCGCGCGGGCGTGGTTGCTGCAGCGGATGCGTGCCGTCGCCGGATGAGTGATGCATGGAGAATGAAGCGAAGCAACAACCCCCGACCGCGACCGGCCCGACGTGGGCCATGGTCAAGTCCATCACCGGCGAGGCGCTCGAACTGCCGTCCGCCGAACGCGACGCGTTCGTGCGGGATCGCTGCGGCGACGAACAGGATCTGTTCGCGCAGGTGCTCGCGCTGATCGCCGCGTCGGACACGCAGTCCGGCGTGCTCTCGCACGACGGCATCCCCGCCCAAGTGCTCGGCGAAGCCGTGGCGGCCGCGCCGGTGGCCCAGGGAGCGCACGTCGGCCGCTACCAACTCGGCGCTTCGCTCGGCAGCGGTGGCATGGGCACCGTCTACGAAGCCTTCGACGCTTCCCTGAACCGCAAGGTGGCGATCAAGTTTCTCAACCTCGGCATGGCGTCCGCGCGGGCCCGTCGCCGCTTCGAGACCGAGGCCCGGGCGCTCGCGAAGCTGGAACACCCCGCCATCGCCCGCGTCTTCGAGGCCGGCGTGCACACCGTCGCCGGCCAGGTCTTTAGCCTTCCCTACTTCGCGATGGAGTTTGTGCCCGCGGCACGCACGCTCGACGCGTGGGCGCGCGAGCACGCGCCCGATGTCCGCCGCGTCCTCGAACTGCTCGCGACCGTCTGCGACGCGGTTCACCACGGCCACCAGAAGGGTGTGCTCCACCGAGACATCAAGCCATCCAACATCCTGGTGAGCGGCGCGGGCGAGGTCAAGGTCATCGACTTCGGCCTCTCCAGATTGGTGGGCGAATCCGCCGAGCCGGGCACGACCAACACCGGCGAGGTCGCGGGAACGCCGGCGTACATGGCCCCCGAGGCGTTCGTTCAAGGCATGAACGAGGTCGATACACGCGCCGACGTGTACTCACTGGGCGTCGTCGCGTACGAACTGCTCGCGGGTCGCCATCCGCGCGGCAGCACGGGTCTGACGCCGCACCAGGCCGGGGTCCTGTCGCGAAACCCGCCCACCCAGCCCCTCTCGCGCCTGCGGCCCGAGTGCCGGGGCGACATCGAGACAATCGTGCTCAAGGCGATGGAGAACGAACCGGCCGATCGCTACCAGTCCGCCGCGGAACTCGGCGCGGATCTTCGCCGCGTGCTTCGATTCGAGCCCATCCTCGCGCGGCCCAGCCCGGTGTGGCGGCACGCGCTCCTGTTCGCACGTCGGCACACCGGCCTCGCCGCCGCGTCAGCGGTCGCGCTCGTCGCCGTGGTGGTCGGGTTCGCCGGGCTGCGGGTGGGGTTGTCGCGCGCCCGGCAGAGCGAGCAGCGGGCGATCCTGCAGGCGCAGCGGGCCGACCGCACCTCGCGCTTCGTGATGCAGATGCTCCGTTCCGCAAGCCCGTTCCGCGGCGAAAAGTTCGAGGACCGCTTCACGGCCGCGCAGTTGCCCGGCGAGGGCGACGACCATTGGCCCAGCGCCGCCAGCCCCGGCAGGGCGCCCGCCGTCGGCGATCTCATCATGGTCGCGATGGAGCAGTTGGAGGCGTCCTTCCCCGATGATCCCGCGCTGCGCGCCGACATGGCCGCCGCGCTGGCGCAGACCGCCGCGTCCATCTCCGATCCCAGGCTCCAGAGCCTGCAGAAGCGGGCCGCGGAACTGCTGCAGCAGGCCTACGGAGCCGACGACCGCCGCACGCTCATCGCCCGGCACCTCCTCCACTCCACCATGCTGCTCGACGGCGCGGGCGCGGCGTTGCCCGAGATAGAGAGTGATCTCGCCACACTCCGAAGCACCGCGAACACAGGGGACCGGGAGCTGCTCTGCCGCGTCGCGACTCTGTACCTCCAGGCCATGAGCCTGAGCGGCAAGTCCGAGCAGGCGCTCGCTCTGTTGCGGCAGATCCGCGAAGAACTCGCCGCGGCTGTGCCGGAGGGGGACCGCTCCACCCTCACGCTCGATCTCGCGATCCTGCGCACCTCGGCCACGAAGCAGAACGCGGCGTCTTCTCTGAGCCGCATCCCCGATCTGCTCGACCGCGCCGCCCGACTCGAACCTAACCCCGGCGAGTTGACGCTCGTCGTGCTCTTCCTGAAGCAGGAACTGCAGCGGCTCGCGGGAGATTCTCCGGGCGCGCTCGAAACGCTCCGGCAGGGCGCCGCGCTCTCCACCAGTTACTACGGCGGCATGGACAAATCGACCTACGAGTGGTGGAGCAACGCCTACTTCGTCTGTCTGCAACTCAAGGACTTCGCCGGAGCAGAGGACGCGGCCCGCAAGCAGGTCGCCGGCGCACAGGCCATGCTCGGCGCCCACTCGTTCTACACCACCAAGGCGTTCGGGCGGCTCGCCCGCTCCCTGCTGTCGCAGGGTGTGCATTCCGCCGAGGCCGAGCACGCCGCGCGCCAAGCGGTGGAGGGCGCGCCCGATCTGCTCGAACGCGGCGACGGCTGGGCGATCTTCCACGAACTGCTCTTTGCCTGGGTCATACGCCTCCAGGGCGACAGCGACCGCGCGCTCGACATCATCCGCCGGAGAATGGAGATCGAGTCAGCCGCGGGAAGGCCGCGGGCCGTGGAGTGGGTCGAGGTGGTCCGCTACGCGGAACTCGCCCAGGGCGAGATGGACCGCGCCGATCGCGCCGGGTCGTGGGACGCTTCGCGACCGACCATCGAAGCCCTCGTCCGCAAGACCGAGGAGTACGCCGCGCAGCTCGAACCGGATTGGCCCTCGCGGCAACTCACCGCCGATGCACGCGCCCGATTCGACGCGGCGGTCGCAAGGCTCGGTGGGGACCTGCCGATGCGATAAACACGGGCTCAAGAGTGGTTTGATCCCACGCAAAGTGGAGTGCGCCCGTTCGGGCAATCTACGAACGGGTACCAGACACGAACTTACTTGTTTCCGAAACTCCGATCGCCACATCGTGAGCCTGCGGTGACCGCCGAACTGAGGATTTTGTTTCTGATTCTGCGCAGCTAGCTCCCGCTTTCCAGCATAGTGCCGGAGTACTGACACGGCCGCCGGTCCATGACTTGACCGTGCGGCACTTTGAATCGTACTTGGCCGTGCGCGAGGTAAGGGAACGGCCCGTCGCTCATTCACGCCGAGCGGCGGGGCAGGTGAAACCGTGGGCTTCCCTAGCCGCAGCGTGACGGAGGTATGTGTCCGATCGTGTCATACGTTCGGATGCATTGCAACGGATGTTCGATCAACCGCGTACACCAGTTACGGGGCAGCCGTTTCTTGGTCTTGGATTGCGGCAATCGCACACAAAGCGGGCTAACGCCCGTATGAGCACACGCGGGCGTCGCGCCCGATTGCGGCGGCTGGAATCACTCTCTTCAGCCCCGCATTTCTTCTTCCTTGCTTGATGCGTTCGCGTCAACCGACTCGTTTCACTTGCTTTTGTGGGATCAGGAGTAACACAGTGGCTGCAACGCCACCGCCTGAAGAGAACGCAGATCGTCACGAACGCGATGAGTTGTTGGCTTCTTCCAACGATCTCTCGACGGCCAAGAAGTGCGATTTCTCCGAGATTCCATGGTTTCCCACGGTGCATTGGTTGGATCTTGCCGCCGAGCGTCTCGCCCTCGCCTGGCCCGGAACGGCGACCATTACACTCCTCACCGAACTCGATGCCGAGCACCGAATTGGTGATCTGCAGACGTGCGGCTGCGCCGGGTCGGTGCCGTTGTCGGCGCCCGCTCCCCCGGGGCTCGCCTCCGACATCCATGAATGGCGATGTCACTTCGCTCATCTCAGCGGCAGTTCGTTCGTGAATGGTGCCGCCTCAACGCTTCCCGCGGCCCAGGTGCTTTCACCGCCGCAATGGCGCACCCAGCCGCACGCTTCCATCTGGGCCGCGCTGGGCGAACCGAACGTGCTGGCCGCCGCGGCGTGGATTGATGAAGCTCGACGCACCGCCGCGCTGTTCTATATCGCTTCCCCCGGCGAACTCGCGCCCGCCGACGCTCGCGCCGCGTTGAGCGCGATCGCCGCACTGTGCGTGTGCGCCCGTCGCGCGTTCGGTCACGGGCCGTTCAACCAGACCCGCTTTCTGACCGTGCGCGAATACGCGATATTTCTCGCCGTCGTCAAGGGGTTGACCGAGAGCCAGATCGCCGCCGAGATGCAGCGCAGCCCCCACACCATCCGCGATGCGATGCGCTCGGTCTACTTGAAACTCGGTGTGAAGTCGCGCACCGATCTGCTCCGGCGCGTTCAGATTCCTTGAATCGGGCCCGCGATCACTGCGGGTTCGGCGGCTCGGTTGTCGTGGGCTGGGCTGGTGCTTCCGCCGCGGCGGCCTTGGCCCGCTTCGCCGTCTCTTCCGTGATCCGACCCGCCAGGCGACGTTCGAACTCCTCGTCGCGCACGGTGGGGATTTCGTAGGCGTAGCCCACGCCCTGGCCGGTGCGGTAGGGGTCCTGCGTCGCGCTCGTGAGCGTGATGGCGCGGCTGGGGATGCGCGCGCCGGGCTTCTGCACGCGGGTCACCGTCACCCAGACGTGGCCGACCTTGCCGCCGTCGTTGGTGTCCTCAAACGTCACGCGGACGGAGCGGTTCTGGTCGTTGATGGCGTCCTCGAACTCCTGGGAGACGTTGGATTGTTCCATGTCCCAGGGCGTGAACAGGCCGGCGCTGTGCTTGGGCTCGGTGGTGATCACGCCCGCCTGAGCATCCACCCGCGCCAACTGGAACCGCGCCGACCGCAGCGTCTCGCGCGTCGCGTCGAACGCGGCGTCGTAGCCGCCGGGGGCGACCGCGAACTGGTTGGTGTCCGCGCGCGGGCCGCACGAGGCCAGCAGCAGGAGCGGGGCGCACAGGAGGGCGGTTCTCATCGCCCCAAGCGTACACGCGGTTCAGGCCGGGCGCACCACCGGCTTGGCGTACGCCTCGGCCACGCCGAGCGTCCGCATGGATTCGTCCAGTTTGGCGTGCAGCGATGTGGCGGTCTCGCCGTTCAGGAGCATCCGCTTCCACAGGGCGTAGTTGATCACCGTCCAGAGCGTGTGGGCCTTGAAGACGTAGGTCGACTGGAGTTCGCGGAGTGTGTCCTCGCCCACCACCGGCGCGGCGAGGGAGATGAGGGGCTCAAAGATCCCGCCCCGCGAGGCCCATTTGTGCGGGTCGATGTCGAACGAGGCTTTGGGGCGGTAGACGATGTCCTTGGGCACGCCCAGGGCCACCGCCGCGGCACGCGCCACGGGCTTGCTCCCGCGCAGCTTGGCCTCCCACGGAATTCGGTAGGTCAGATCGGAGACCGCCGGGTCCTGGAAGGGGTAGGTGAAGCACATCCCCTGGGCCTCGGCGAGCCGGCCCCACAGGGCCTGGGTCTCGGCGGTTTCGCTCAGGAAGGCGAGGATCGAGACGCAATCGCGCGGGTCGCGCCCCACGTACGGGGCCATGGTCTTGATGCGGTCGCGGACCATCATCTCGTCCGTGCACTTGAGGTGATGGCGCAGCCAGCGGCGATCGCTGAACACGGCGAAGGTGTAGATCGCGTGGCGCGGGTCGGTCACGGGCGAGTTGGCGTCCCAGGGACGGTCGGCTAGGTCGGCGATCATGCCCCAGCGGTTGGTGCGCTGCGAGATGGCCCGCAGCAGCGGGGCCACGCCGGGGAGTTCCAGCATCTTCTTGCGCATCGGGTGCTGGGTGAAGGTCGTGAAGAGCCGCTGCAGCCGCCCGCCGTACATGCCGTCGGCGCCTTCGCCGCAGGGCACCAGCGTGTAGCCGTGCTTCTTGAGCACGTTCTTGCAGAGCAGGTGCACCAGGACGCTCTGCAGGTGCATCACCGGGATTTCCGCCGTTGCGATCGCGTCGATCACTCCGTGCAGATAGTCCGCAACGGTGGGGATGTACACCTCGTGCGTCGTGCCCAACGCCTTGGCGGCGGTGGTGGCGTAGCGATACTCGGTGTCGCTCGAAGCGTCCTCGAAGGGGTACGCGGACGAGAAGGACTTGCTTGACCCCAGCTTGTGGGCGTTCACCGCGGTGAGGATCGATGAATCCACGCCGCCGCTGAGGATGCACCCGACGCGGTCGCCGCGTTCATCCGGGCGGAGCGTCGCGGCTTCCAGCGCATCGCGCATGGCGTTCACGACCGCCGCGTCCTCCGCGCCACCACTGAGGGACTGATCCTGCTGGGGCGGGATGAAGCCGGGCGTGCGCTCCACCTTCCAGCCGTTGGCCCCCTCGAACGTCAGTTTCGCCGTGTCGCCCACCGCCAGTTGGAAGACATCTTCGATGAGTGTGCGGGGTGGGCAGACGTGGCGGTACAGGTACAACTCGGGCATCTGCCCGATGGTCTCGCGCATCGGCACGCCGGCCGCGGCCAGGAAGCGCAGGTGGCTGGAGACCAGCAGGCTCCCGTCGCGACCGATGTGGTAGTACAGGCTCCGGCCGCCGTGGGCGACGCGTTCCATCGTGCCCTTGGCGAAACCGGCCCGGGTGGTGAGCGTGACGTTGACCAGCGGCATCGCCGCGGCCCCCGGGGCGCGCTCGCCCACGCCAAGCGTGTCGGATGAAGCCCCGACATGGCCGAGGAAGTGGTCGCACGAGGCGTACGCGGTGAAGCCGCCGGGGAGCGTGAGGGTCGCCGTCTGGCTCAGTTCGGCGGGCTTGGCCGGGATGGCGGGGTTTCGAAGAACTTGGAGTAGGAACACGCTGGATACGCCCCTGTTGGATGGGTGGGCACGAACTTTTGCCCGCTCGGGCCGCGGCACGGATCACACGTCGGCCCGGGAAGATCGGCGGTTTTCGCCGCGGGATTCATGGTTTTGGGGTGATGGTAGGTGGGGAAGGCCGATAAAGCCGAGCGCGGTTGTCGACCAGCGAGCAGGCAGGAAAAAACCCACCGCCACGATCTGCATCGCGGCGGTGGGCTGTGGGGGGGAATGCTGGTTTGAGGGCGGGGTGTTCAGAGCGGACGCGACTGCCCGGTTGATTCCATATCTAGTTCATGCGGACGCGGCGCGCGGATTCACCAAAATTCTGAATGTATAAGTAAACAAAGCCGGGAAAAACACCGGTTTGGGCTCGTGACGTGAGCGGATGCGTGGTTTACTTCTTCTTGGACGGCTTGGCCTTGGGGGCCTCGTGCCGTGCCGCGAACTCATCGGCGCGCTTGGCGAGGGCGAAGTCCTTCTCGGTGATGCCGCCGGCATCGTGCGTGGCGAGGGTGAGCGTCACGCGGCTGTAGCGGATGAGGATGTCGGGGTGGTGCTGGCTGGCCTCGGCCGCCTGGGCCACATCGTTGACGAACTTCATCGAGGCGATGAAGTCGCCGAACTGGTAGGTCCGCTGGATGGACTCTCCCACGAGCGACCACTCGCTCAAGCCCTTGAGGGCGTCCTCGATCTGCGGATCAGTCATCTTGGCGGGGGCCGCGGTAGTCATGGAGTGGCTCGAATGAGAAGGACAAGTGTATGACGGGCGGAAGGTGGGGTCTGGGAGCGGTGGTCGGCGGCGCTGAAGGGGTGCGTTTGAACTTTTGGCGGCGTGCGCGCGGCGCGCTGGAGCGGGTTATTGGGGCGTTGGAGGGGTGAAGGGTGTTGGAACCGCCGAGTGCGTGCGGTGGGGGCCTTCCCGGCGGGGTCCGGCGGTCGCTGACCGATGCCGAGTGCCGGACACCGCGGGCGCGATGAACTTTTGGTGTGAGGTGCGCCGCGGATGGGACGGGGTGGGAGTGGCACTTTGGGCCTGAATTCACTGGGTTGGGTGCGGTGGGGAGAGGGGAAGGGTGGATGAACTTTTGGTGGTGTGTGCGCCTTCGCGGCCCTGGCAGTTATTCGGACGTTCGGCGGGCGAGCCGCGTTCGGGTGGGAGTACGAGGGATTCTGGAGATTGGAATGGAAGATGGAGGTGGGCGTGCGCGCAATGAACTTTTGGTGGCGCGTGTGCCGCGAAGGGGGATCAGGATGGGTTGTCAAAGATCAGGGCGGGCCGCTCATGACTACGCCGGAACAACGCAGGCGTGGCCGGTTTTGTTTGGACCCGCCGCGGGGATGCGCACAAGGGCGGCCCATGTCGCGCGAAGGACTCTCAGACAGGCCGCAGGACAGATTCAGCGCTGGGAATCGTGAACTGAACTCCCCCGCCGGATCGGTAGAAGTAGTCACGCCCATTCTCGGGCACAACCGAGGCGTTCGCCTGCATGTTCCAATCCACCAGCAGATCCCCGGCAGTGCTCTCGAGCACCAAGATTCCGTTCTTGGCGCTGACCACGCTGTTGTACGCGAAGTTCTGATCGGGGGGCAGGGCCAGTTTCGCGGCGGGCACCCACCACTCGGTGAACCACAATCCGCTGACCGATGCGCCCTTGCCTTCTGCGGGGCGGCCGTATCGACGCAGCTTGTGGTTCTCGTCGAGTTGCGTCAGGCGCACTTCGAAATGAAAGTTGATCGCCTGCATCGCGCCGGTCAGCTTCGTCGGCTTGCCGCGGGCGGTGTCCTGGGACGGATTGAACCCGTGCACCCGGTACCCGCGATCGGTCTGGTCCAGGGGCCGATCGCACCAGCCGTTCAATCGCTGGCGAAAGAACAGCAGCGCCACCTGCATGCGACGGGCGATGTCGGGGTCTCGCGGCGGAGGCCAGCCCGTCTTCTTGAGGAACTCGCGGACGAGGTAGGGTTGCTCGTTGGCTCGCATGGCCTGCTCCTTGGGCAAGGTTAGGGAGAGCCGCCGTAGGGTGCCGGCGGCGTGCGGAGAGAAATGGACTTCAAATCTGTCTTTGAACATCTCGGCGACGGAATGGCGCAGTATGGCGTCGAAATGGCCACACGATGGGCTACGGGAGCGGGACCCGACTCGCGGCGCGCCAATCGCCATTGAATTGAGAGCGAATCTGTTGCTCGCACCAGCCGGGTGTACGATTGATCGGCATGATTTACTCATCGCAACACGGTCCAATCTCTGCTCTTTCCAGCATATCAAGTCGTGTGTAATATCTATAATGCCTCACGGCTCGTTCCAATTTCCGCCTCCGAATAACGAAACGGACTGGGAAACGATTTGCACCCGCGCTATGGAGCGAGCGCTGGGTGTTGGTCCTTTTCAAAAGTTCAGACGCCGTGGCCAAAAGCAGCATGGCATCGACCTTATTGCGACCGATGCCAACGGCAAAGCGGTGGTCGTTCAGTGCAAACTGCGTAACACGATGAAAGGGCTCAAACGAGCGGACGCTGAACAGGATGTAGCGGCCGCCAAGGACCTCATTGATGACGAGACCGGAAAGAAGGTCCACATCAGCCGATTCGTCATCGCCACGACTGACGACGCGAACGACCACACCGCCTGGGCGGCGAACGTGACGCGCGAACACAAGTCCGCCGGGCTCTTCGAGGTGAGGGTCTATGGGTGGTGCGACTTCAGGGATTTGTTGAATGCGCACGCCGACCTGAGAGCCGAGTATTTCGGCGGGGCCTCGGAAGCGACGCTCAACAAGATTCTCGACGCCGTGCGCAACCCAGCGCAGACGGGCCCAACTCTCAAGGCCAAGAACAACTTCGCCGACGCCGACATCCGTTGGAACCGGTTCTTCACCGGTCGAGAGGCGGACTTGGCGCGGCTGCACGAGGCACTGGCGAAGGGTTCGCTGGCGATCTCGCGCATCATCTTCGGCGCGGGTGGCGTCGGCAAGACCGAACTTGCCCGAGCTTTCGCGTTGACCTTTTCGGATGAGTACGACGGCGTCTGGTGGATCGACGCCTCGGACGCGGGCTTTTCCGACTCGGTGATCCGCGCGTTCGGGTACGCCACGGGCACGCCCGCCGCGCCCGACACCAAGCCAGAGGATGCGGCCCGCGAACTCCGCGCCCTGTGGAACACAGGGCGGCACCTAGTCATCCTCGACAACCTCGATTCGCCCGCGAGGCTCTCGCTCTTTCCGCCGGGGCGCCATTTCCGCGTATTGGCGACGACGCGGCTGGAACTGTCGGGCGCGGCCACGATCGGCGCGTTCAAGGTCGAAGTGTTGAGCGAGGACGCGGCGGTGGACCTGCTCGCCAAGCAGACGGCGGAGCGCACGCCCTCGCACCCGGAGGAGCATTTGCGGGCCATCGCTCGCGCGGTCGATTGTCACACACTCGCCGTCGCTCTGGCGGGCGCTTATCTCGCCAAGTATCGCGACGTGGAGGCCCGGGACTACTCGGCGATGTTGGCGGGCAAGAGCGTTGATGGCGGCGCGGTGCCGCCTGAGTGGGGAGAGAACGACCCCCTTTTGCTGCGGTACTACCACAGCATCCGCTCGTGTCTATCGCTGCACTTTGACAAGTTCGCGGGCAAGCGCGAGATGGTGCTGCTAGGGTTGGCGTCATTCTGCGCCCCGACGACTGTCCCGCTGGACGTGCTTGCAAAGGCTACAAAGGTGGACATTGGCGCGGCTCGCAGGCTCGCCCGTAATCTAGCGGACCTCTCGATCATCGAGTATCCGGGAACGCTCAGCGTGCACCCGCTGACACAGGCTGTGGTGCGGTCGATGCTCGATCGCGAAACCCGAGATCTAATGATCGACGCAGTGGTGGAGTCTTTGAAATCGGAGTTCGACAATCCGGACGACCACACGAAATGGCCGCGACTATCGATGCTCGCTGCGCACGCCGACGCGCTCGTGTCGCAGGCGTCGTCAGATCATCCGACACAGGGTACTGGCAAGCTTGCCAACGAGTTGGGAACGTATTTGAAGTTAGTCGGGCGATACGCCGAAGCTCAGCGGACCTACGAGACCTGCATACCGCTGACCGCAGCCATGTTCGGGCCGGAGCACCCCAACATGTCTGCGCTTCTATCCAACCTCGCCTTAGTCCGCCAAGCCCAGGGCGACCTTCCGGCGGCGCGGGCCAATATGGAGAGTGCTATCGCGATCGACTCCAAGCACTTTGCTCCGGATCATCTGACCTTTGCGATCCGCCACTCCAACCTCGCGATGATCCAAAAGGCTCAGGGCGATCTGGCGGCGGCCCGGGCCAGCATTGAGAAGGCCATCGCGATCGACTTGACGAACCTCCCGCCGGATCACCCACATCTCGCGATCCTCCACTCCAATCTCGCTCTTATTCAGCAGGATCAGGGCGAGTTGTCGTCGGCACGGGCCAGCATGGAGAAGGCCATTGAGATTGAGTGCAATCACCTCACGCCGGATCACCCGACCTTTGCGACTAGCTACAACAATTTAGCGATGATCCTGAGGGAACTTGGCGAGTTCGCCGAGGCTTCGCGGTACAAGTTGCTCTCGATGGAGATCGAGCGCCAGCACTTCGGCGATGATCATCCCCAGATGGGCGCCAGCTATTCCAACCTTGCGGCCATTTTGAGGGCCCAAGGCGATCTGCCCGGCGCGAGGGCCAACCTGGAGAAGGCTGTAGCGATCGAGTCCAAGCACTTCCCCCCGGACCACCCGACCTTCGCGACCCGCTGCTCCAACCTCGCGCTGATTCAGCAGGATCAGGGCGACCTGGCGGGTGCGCGGGCCAGCATGGAGAAAGCGATCGCGATCGCCGAGAAGCACCTTGATTCGGAGCACCCTCACCTCGCCACCATGCGCTCCAACCTCGCGGTGATTCAGCAAGAGCAAGGCGACTTGTCGGGAGCGCGGGCCAACATGGATAAAGCCATCGCGATTCAGTCCAAGCACTTTGCACAGGATCACACCACTTTCGCGACTAGCTACTCCAACCTGGCAATGATCCAGCGGGCCCAGGGCGACCTACCGGCGGCCCTGGCCAGCATTGAGAAGGCCATCGCGATCGACTCCAAACACCTCGCCCCAGACCACCCGACTTTCGCCATCCGCTTTAACAATTTGGCGCTTATTCGGCTGGCCCAAGGCTCCTTACCGGAGGCGCGGGTCAGTATTGAAAGGGCCATCGCGATCGAGTCCAAGCACTTCGCCCCGGACCACCCGGATATCGGCGTTCGATACACCAACTTGGCGACAATATGCTATCGGGAGGGCGATCGTGCCGCAGCCTGCGCGAGTTTTGAGAAAGCCCTGGGTATCTTCCTCAAGCACTTTGATGAGGAACACCCGAAAGTAAAATCCGTCCGAGAATCAATGAAGGCCGCCGGGTATACGCCATAAGGCGGATTTACGGCGCATCGAGAAAAGGCTGTAAATAAGCGAAAAACCTGTGTGTTGTTTGAACGGGTTGGAGAGCGTGGTTGCGGGTTTGTGTTACTCTCTCGGCGCTGGCACCTCTCTCGTGGCGCAGCGGGTGACTTCCTGCACCACTCGTGTGCCGGCATGCGGTTCCAGTTCCCCTGCGTGGCCTTACGTGTGCCGCGCGGTCCACAGGTTTCGCTTCGTGCGGCTTCGCCGGACTGCGCTGCACCGCGTGGCTACAGCCCGTCGCCCCGTCCGGGGCGAAGAGGGGGAGCGTTGGGGCGGTTCATTGGGATAGGTGATACCGGACGGCATCGGCAGTCAGGCGTTGGGCAACAGTCCAAGCAATCTCTCTGCCGCCCGGGAACCGCAGCGCGAACGAGCTCTGCCGCACGCTTCAAGTGCCGGCGTGCCGCCATCGCGGCGATGGGTGATCGCGTCACGCCCAGACACCAGCGGTGGATGCCACAGCGCGCCGTGTATGTGATAATCACGGCGCATCATCCACGGTGCCCGGCGGCCGCTGACCGGTGCCTTTGTTCTTGTCGTTGCCCAGCACCTTGATTGATTCCTCGGCGAACGCGCGCAGGTCCTGCACGATCTGCGGGTGCAGGTCGGCGACGTTGCGGCGTTCCGCCGCGTCGGTCTTCATGTTGTACAGCTCCCAGCCGGTGCGGCCGGTGCGGGTCTCGCCGGGGTATCCGTCGCGGCCGGGTTCGACGCCTTCGTAGTTGCGGTAGTCGTGGGGCAGGTGCAGTTTCCACTCGCCGCGGCGGACGGCCTGGAGCGTGGAGCCGTAATAGAACAGAAACTCGCGGCGCGGGCCGGCGCTCACCTCGCCGGTGAGGAGCGGGGTGATGTCCACACCGTCGATCTCCTGCTCGGGGCCCTTGAGGCCGGCCATCTTGGCGAAGGTGGGGAGGATGTCGAGGGTGGAGGCGATGTTGTCGCGCACCGCGGCGGCGGGGATGACGCCTTTCCAGCGGAAGATGCACGGCTCGCGCACGCCGCCCTCCCAATCGCTGCCCTTGCCCTCGCGCAGCGGGAGGGCCGAGCCGGCGTGGTTGCCGAAGTTCATCCACGGGCCGTTGTCGCTGGTGAAGAGGATCAACGTGCTCGCCGCGAGCCCCTCGCGGTCGACCGCGGCCACGATCTCGCCGACGGACCAGTCGATCTCCATGACGACGTCGGCGTAGAGCCCCTTGCCGCTCTTGCCCCTGAACGCCGGGCTCGCGGCGAGGGGCACGTGCGGCATCGGGTGCGCGACGTAGAGAAAGAACGGGCCGTCCCTGTGGTCGTGGATGAAGCGCACGGCCCGCTCGGTGACGCCCTGCGTGAGCGTGGCCTGGTCTTCGAGCGAGTCGATGATGCGGATGCGCTCCTCGTTCTGCATGAGCGGCAGCGGCGGCCAGGGTTTCTTGGTGCTGGGTTTGCCGTCGTAGTCCTTGGGCCAGTAGTCGTGGCTGTACGGCAGGCCCCACCACGAATCAAAGCCCAGTTTGGTCGGCAGGAAGCGCGGGGCATCGCCCAGGTGCCACTTGCCCAGGGCGCCCGTGGCGTACCCGCCGTCCTTGCACATCCGCGCGAGGTTCCACTCGCGCGGGTTGAGGCCGATCTTCGATCCCGGGCTCAGCACGTAGTCGATGCCGATGCGGTTGGCGTAACACCCCGTGAGCAGCGAGGCGCGCGAGGGCGAGCACTGCCCCTGCGTCACGTAGAACGAGGTGAGCCGCATTCCCTCCGACGCGAGCCGGTCGAGGTTGGGCGTCACGACGTTCTTGCCGCCGTTGCACGCCACATCGCCGTAGCCCAGGTCGTCGGCGAGGATGATGATGAGGTTGGGCTTGTCGGCCGCAACGGCGGGCTGGAGCAGAGCCCCGATCGCCGCGGCGGCGAGGGTGGCGAGGAGTGTCTTCATGCTCGGGGTGCTCCTACTTTGGGTTCGGTGGCTTGGGTTGCTCTGGCTTGGGTTGTGCTGGCTTGGGTTGCGCTGGGGGCGGCGCGGGCCGTTTGACGCTGGCTTCGTTGGTATCCCCGTAGCGCGTGCGCAGCGCATCCAACTGGGCGGTCAGGTCCTTCACGGTGTCGGCGTACGCGGGGTCGGCGTAGACGTTTTTGAGTTCGTGGGGGTCCTGGCGCAGGTCGTACAGCTCCCACGCCTTGACCTCTGAGTAAAAGCGGATGAGCTTGTAGCGGTCGGTGCGGATGCCGTAGTGTGCCGCGACGTGGTGTTCGGTGCCTTCCTCGAAGTAGTGGTAATAGATGGATGTGCGCCACGCCGGGGTGGGCTTGCCTTCGAGCAGCGGGCGGATGGAGGCGCCCTGCATGGATTCGGGGGCCGCGGCGCCGGCGTAGTCGAGCATGGTGGGGGCAAAGTCGATGTTCTGCACGAACTTGTCGCACACACTGCCGGGCGCGACGTGGCCGGGGTAGCGCACCAGCAGCGGCATGCGGAGTGACTCTTCGTACATCCAGCGCTTGTCGAACCAGCCGTGATCGCCGAGGTAGAAGCCCTGGTCCGAGGTGTAGACGACGATGGTGTTCTCGGTGAGGCCGTGGGTGTCCAGATACTTGAGCAGGCGCCCGACGTTGTCGTCCACGCTGGCGACGCAGCGCAGGTAGTCCTTGATGTACCGCTCGTACTTCCAGTGCTTGAGTTGCGCGGGCGTGAGGCCGGGCGGGGGTGTTTGCTTTACATCAGTGGGCGTGAGGTCCTCGATCGCCATCTTCTGGCGGCGGGCGGCGTCGGAGCGGGTGGCGTGATCGTCGTTGAAGGTGAGGGGCTCGGGGATGTCCGCGTCCTCGTACATGTTCGCGTGCGCGGCGTCGGGCTCCCAGGGGCGGTGGGGGGCCTTGTGGTGGCACAGCAGCATGAACGGTTTGGAAGGGTCGCGGCGTTCGAGCCAGTTGATGCACTTGTCGGTGATGATGTCGGTGACGTAGCCCGTCTCTTTGGTCCGCTTGCCGGGCGTGAGGAAGTCCGGGTTGTGGTACACGCCCTGCTCGGGGAGCACATCCCAGTGATCGAACTCGGTGGGTTCGCGGTGCATGTGCCATTTGCCGACGATGGCGGTCTGGTAGCCGGCGCTGCGCATCAGCGTGGGCAGCGTGGTCTTGGCGGGGTCGAGCGGGGTGGAGAGGTCCACCACGCCGTTCCTGCAACTGAAGGTGCCGGTCAAGATCGCCGCGCGGCTCGGGCAGCAGAGCGAGTTCTCGCAGAAGCAGTTGGTGAACCGGGCGCCCTCCCGGGCGATGCGGTCGATGTTGGGCGTGGCGTTGATCGTGGAGCCGTACGCGCTGATGGCGTGCGCGGCGTGATCATCGGACATGATGTACAGGATGTTGGGCCGCGTGGCGGGCGGCTGCGCGCGGCCGGCGCTGCACAACACGCCGAGGGTCGCGGCCAGCACGCTCAGGGTGTGGGAGAGTTTCATGGGGGTGTGTCGAAGCGTAGCCAAGGGGGCGTGGTGCGCCGGTGAAGCGCCGCGGGCGTTTGAGACAATGCTGGATATGCGAACCTAGCATTACGCCGAACGGGCGCCTGCGTCGCGTCCGGCATCACGGTGAGCACGCCGGCCCGCGGAGCGATCCGTGGATCGGACAACAAGCGCGGCCCGTTGACGCGGCGCCGCGCTGCCCTGGAGATCAGCATGGAACTCGTACGTCTGCTCGGAGCCCTGATCTCTCTCGGCGGCAGCGATCTCCATCTGCAGGCCGGGGCCCCCCCGATGGTCCGCATCGGCGGCGACCTCAAGGCCCTGGACGTGCCCCCGCTGCAGGATTCAGAGATCCGCGAGATCATGCGGCAGATCTCCCCGGGCGATGCGCAGATCCGGCTGGAGAAGGACCGTTCCGCGGACTTTGCCTTTGAGATGGTGGGCGCTTCGCGCTTCCGCATCAACGCGTTCTACGAGCGCCAGCACCTGGCGCTGGCGTTCCGCCGCATCCCGCTGACGATCCCCGCGTTCGCCGACCTGCACCTGCCGCCGGTGATCGAGGAGATCGCGATGTCCCCGCGCGGGCTGGTGCTGGTGACGGGCACGACGGGCAGCGGAAAATCCACGACGCTCGCGGCGATGATCGATTACGTCAACACCAAGCGGCACGACCGGATCATCACGATCGAGGACCCCATCGAGTTCCAGCACACCAACAAGAAGTCGCTTGTGGCGCAGCGCGAGCTGGGGCAGGACACCCCGAGCTTCAACGATTCGCTGCGCGTGGCGCTGCGGCAGGACCCCGACCTGATTCTGGTGGGCGAACTGCGCGACGCCGTCACGATGCGCACCGCGCTGCAGGCCGCGGACACGGGCCACATCGTGTACTCCACGATGCACACGACCAACGCCTCGCAGACCGTGCAGCGCATGATCGCGCTGTTCCCCCCCGACGAGCGCGACCTGCTCAAGATGCAGCTGGCGGCGAACCTGGAGGCGGTCATCAGCCAGCGCCTGGCCAAGACCCGCAACGGCAAGGACCGGCTGCCCGTGGTGGAGGTGATGCGCAGCTCGCCGGTGGTGCGCAAGATCATCGCCGAGCAGGACACGTCGCTGCTTCCCCAGGCCATCGCCAACGGCGACGGGGGCATGCAGCTCTTCGATCAGCACCTGACCAAGCTGCACAAGTCCGAGGCTATTTCGGGCACCGAGGCCTTGCGCCTGGCGACCAACCCCGAGGCGCTGGCGATGATGATGCGCGGGCTCTCGACCAAGGACCTGCAGACGTCGATGGTGCGGTGAAATGGGAATTCCATGGCGCGGCGCGTGAGCGGGGCGCGGATTCCGCGTTCGTAGTGGTCGGCCGGTCATCGGTCGCGGCGTCGCCGCGGCGTGGCGGGCGTCCCGCGAACGTTGGAGCGCACGATGAACACCACCCGAATCGCTCAGGCATGCCGGGCCCTGCGGACCGCCGCGATTTTCGCCGTCGCCGCGCCGGCGCTGGCCCAGAACCTGGTCGCCAACCCCGGCTTTGAATCGGGCAACACGGGGTTCTCTTCGGGGTACATCCCGCTCACGGTGCCGAGCACCTCGGGCACCTACGGCGTCTCCTCGCTCGCTTCGGCGCTGTGGTACTCGTGGTACCCGGTGCGCGATCACACCAGCGGCCGCGGCAAGATGATGTGCGTCAACGGCACGAACACGAGCACGGGCACCATCGTGTGGCGCGAGACGATCTCGGTGCGGCCCGACACTCGTTACATCTTCGGCGTGTGGAGCGCGATGATTTTCAAGTCTCCCTCGCCGATCCTGCAGCTCAAGATCAACACCGCCCAGGTGACGCTGGCCAGCGTCGCCGGCCCCACCGGCACGTGGCGGCACCTGAGCGGCACGTGGAACTCAGGGAACGCGACCTCGGCGACGATCAAGATCGCGGACCTGCTTGGCGCCGATTACGGCAATGACTTCGCGCTCGACGACATTACCTTCGGGGAGTGCGTGCGGGTGGTGTCGCAGCCCGCTTCGATCACGATCTGCCCGGAATCAGAGGCGAGTTTCGCCGTCGAGGCCGGCGGCCTGGGTCCGTTCACCTACCAGTGGCAGCGGCGGAACGCGGCCTTCGCGTGGGTGAACATCACCGACGGTCCGGCGGGTGCGCCCGGGGCGTTCAGCGGCACGCTCACCGACACGCTCACGATCTCCGACCCCGCGCCCGAATCTCCGGGGGCGTACCGGTGCGTCGTCACCGACGCGTGCCGCACGGTCGAGTCCGACGCGGCGACACTGGCCTTCTGCGGCTGCCTCACGTGCCCGGCGGATTTCAATCAGGACGGGGGCGTCGACGGCTCCGATGCGCAGGCGTTCTTCGGTCGGTGGGAAGAGGGTTCGTGCGACGCGGACGTGAACGCCGACGGCGGCGTCGACGGGGCCGATGTTGACTTCTTCTTCGGCGCGTGGACGGCGGGCGGCTGCGGCTGAGGGCCGGCCGCGTCGGCGTGGACCCCCCGCGGACCCAGCGCGGCCGCAGGAGTCGATCGGGGAAATTTCCCTGTAGCGAACGGCGGTCTGAAACGGCATGATTCCCCGTTGACAGCAGGAAGCTGCCCTGGTCCACACCGATAGGAGAAGGAGATTCTGTATGAGGCATGACCTTCTGTGTATCCGCAGGTCCCTTGGTTATTCGTTGCTGGGGATCGGGCTTGCGGCGGGCTTGTCCGCCGCGCAGACCCGTACCTACACCACCGACGCCGACTTTGATCTGGGCTCGCTGGTGAACCTGAACCACAACCCACCGTTCAACAACCAACTCCAACTCAACCCGTTCGCCGAACCGTTCCCGTTCATCTGCGTCGCCTGCTCCGACCGGGGCAGCATCGTGCGCATCGAGACCAACACCGGGCAGGTGCTGGGCGAGTACTGGTCCGCGCCCGACGGCCGCGGCAGGAATCCGTCCCGCACCACGGTCGACCTCTACGGCAACGTCTGGTGCGGCAACCGCAACGAGAACGCCAACGGCGCGGGCTCGGTCGTCAAGATCGGCGTGGTGATCGGCGGCCTGCGGGGCGACAAGATGCCCGACGGGTCCTTTGTGCCCAACGCCAACGGCGAGTATCTCCAGCCGCCTTTCTATTACAGCACCGCCGTGGACCGCGACGGCGACGGGCTGATCCGCACGTCGCGCGGGCTGGGCAATATCCTGGGGTGGCCCAACACCGGCGGCGCGGACAACAACGGGGGCGTCAGCACCGCGAACGACGAGGCGATCATCGTCTACGCCCGCACGCCCAACGCCGCGGAAGTGCGGCACGTCTCCATCGATCGCGACAACAACGTCTGGGCGGGCGGCTTCCCGGGGTACAACCCCGCGTGGTTCCTGAAACTCAACGGCGACACGGGCGCGGTGATGTCCAGCGTCAACGTCGCGGCCCGCTTCGGCTGCGGCGGCTACGGCGGCCTGGTCGACGGCAACGGCATCCTGTGGTCCGCCAGCCTCAACCAGCGCGCCCTGCTCCGCTATGACCCGGCGACCGACACGGGCGCCGCGATCCCGCTGGGCCGGCTCACCTACGGCATGGGCGCCGACGTGAACGGCAACATCTGGAACGCCAACTGGACCGACAACAGCGTCTTCAAGCTGAACCCCGCCGGCGGCGTCTTCGCCGGGTTCCCCAAGGGGCTCAACGCCAGCGGCGGCCGCGGCGTGGCGATCACCCCGACCGACAATAACGTGTGGATCGCCACCAGCTATTCCAACGCCGTGGTCCGCATGGACAACGACGGCAACATCCGCAAGATCATCGGCGTGGGCGATCACCCCACCGGCGTCGCTGTGGACGCCAACGGCAAGGTCTGGGTCACCAACTACAACTCCAGCACCGTGATGCGCATCAACCCCGTCGGCGGCGGCGATGCGCTGGGCGCCGTGGACCTGACGGTGCCGCTGGGCGGCGGCGCCGGGCCGTACAACTACTCGGACATGACAGGCTCGGTCGCCGTGGGCATCACCAGCCAGCAGGGCTCGTGGGATATCGTGTACGACAGCGCGCTCAATGGCATGGACTGGGGAACGGTCTCCTGGCACAGCGTCGAGCCCACCGGCACCGCCATCGCCGTGGTGGTCCGCGCCGCGGACACGCACGCGGGCCTGGCCGGCGTGCCGTTCCGCACGGTCGCCAACGGCGTGCCCTTCAACGCCACCGGCGTCAACGGGCGGTACATCGAAGTGCGCACGACCCTCTCCCGGAGCGTCGGCGTCGCCGACACGCCCGTGCTGCAGGACCTGACGATCCGCGGCCCGGCGGTGGCGGCGATCGACATTACCCCCAACATCACGCCCAACAAGATCGTTGTGGGCAAGCCTTACACCGTGTACGTCGCGCTGCTGGGCAGCCCGACTCTGGACGTCCGGCAGGTGTTCCCCGCGAGCATCCGCTTCGGCCGCACCGGCGTCGAGGCGGTCCCCGTGCGTGCCGGCTCGGTCGTTGACGTGAACCGCGACGGGACGGCCGACCTGCTCCTGGGGTTCCGCACCATCGACTGCGGCTTCACGCCCGGCAACGGCACGGGCATGCTCCGCGCCACGCTGGCCAACGGCGTGATCATCGAGGGCGTTGACTCCGTGGCGGTCAGCCCGTAACAGGCTCCATGTGGGTCGGAACCGGCGGCCGTCTCACCCCGGCGCGCCGCCGGTGGCCGACATTTCAAGAGAGACAGTGACTGCTCCGTATTTTCAAAGAGCAAGGAGAGAAACGAATGAAGACCCGACTGATCATGACCACCGCCATGGGCGTGCTGGGCGCGGCGACTATTTCCGCCGCGGCCGTCACCAACGGCGGATTCGAAACCGGCACCTTCGCCGATTGGACCTACACCGGCAACACCGGCTCGTCCGCCGCAAACGGCCTCCTGGCCCGCGACCCGCTCAACGCCGGCACGCAGGCGCCGCTGAGCGGCGAGTGGCGGCCGCTGGACGGCAACTACTTCGCCGCGCTCTGGAGCACCGACTCCCTGGACTCGTCGACGGCGCAACTCACGCAGACATTCGAGGCCCCGCCCGCCGCGGCCCTCGAGTTCGACGTGTTCTTTGACTTCGGCGATTTCGCCCCCGCCTACGACACCGCGCAGGCGACGCTGCGCTGGGCCACCGGCGCCGCCACGCTCATCGCCTTCAACATCGATCCGATGGCCCTGCTCGGCGACGACGTGAACGTCGACTGGACGCATGTGTCGTTCCCGCTGCCCGGCCCGGGGTCCTACACGCTGGAGTTCACCGTCACCGACTTTGACGGCACGTTCGAATCGGTGCTGGGCGTGGACAACGTCTTCGTGACGCCCTCGCCCGGCGCGGGGCTGCTGCTGGGACTTGGTGTGCTGGGAGCGCTCGGACGCAGGTCCCGGCCGACCGTCACAACCTGATTGCTCTGGAATTGACAGTCTTCGGTGAGTGTCTCTCACCTGTGGTGTGCTTCGTGGCGCGGGCTCAACGGCCCGCGCTGCGTTTTTGGATTCACATCCCGGCCACCAGCGACGCGCCCAGCTGCACCGCGCCCGGGGCGTCCATCGCGCACCCGTCGGCGCCGATGCTCTTCCAGACGCTGGGGCAGCTCTCGAAACCCTTGCCGCCGACGATGATCCGCGGCCTGGGAGACCCGGCGCACAACTCGCGGATCTGCCGGATGGCGTCCTCGATCGGGCACAGGTGTGTCGGGAGCATCGCCGAGAGCGCGACCAGATCGACGTTGAACTCGATCGCCGCCCGCGCGATGTCCGCCGCGGGGATGTTGCACCCCAGGAAGATCACGCGCCACCCGGCGAACTCGAAGAAATCGGCGACGATGCGGATGCCCATCTCGTGGCTGTTGAGCTCGGGCGACGCCGCGAGCACGCTGAACCCGTTGGGCGGGCGGCGCACGGCGTGCATGGCCACCTGCGACATCACGATCTGCGTGGTGGCGGTGGCGAAGTGCTCCTCGGCCACCGAGATCTCGCCCAGGTGCCACATGCGTCCCACCTCGCGCTGCACCGGCGCGAACACATTGAGATACGCGTCCTGCACGCTCAGGCCGTTCTTCACGGCGTCCAGCACGAGCGTCGCCGCCCGGATCCGGTCGCCCTCCAGCAGCGCCAGCAGATACTCGCCGCCCAGCCGTCCCTGCGGCGTGCACACCGAGAGCGCGGGGCAAGGAGTTTCCGGCGGCGTGCGGAGCACATCGCGGCCCGCCGTGAGGAACGTGTGTATCAGCCCCGTGTCCGAAGGATCAAGCTCGGCCGGCAGAACCGCCGCGAGCGTGTCAAGGCAGGCTTCAAGATCGGAGATCGGCACGCCCCGCGCGCAGAACGCGGCCTTGGCCCAACCCACCTGCGTCGCGAAGACGGCCGGCGCGTCGGCGTCGATCGCCGCGGCCAGATCGCACAACCGCCCCATGTAATGCTCCGCCCACTTGTCGACGGGCAGCGGTGCGTACCGCGACTCCAACCCCGGATGATCCGCGATGAGGCGGCGCGCGAGCGCCTCGGCCAACTCGGGCGCTCTGGCCCGGAGCGACTCGGCGATGAGCCGTCGTTGAGTTGTGGCTTCCACGCTGACCGACTCCATGCCTCAGGATTCGACCGAATCCGGCTCTGGATGCTACGTCGGCTGCACAAACCTCGATTTTGGCCCTTTTGCCCTATCGGTAGTGTTGGTTTGGGTGATGTGGGGGGAGTCCGGACAGGGGGGATCGGCCAGCGCCAGCTCCACCATCAGGATGTCGTCCCGCGGCGGGCCGTGCCGGAACGCCGCCAGGGCCTCGAACACCGACGCCGCGATCGCGCCGTGCTCACCCCCGCTGACCCCGCTCACCAGGCCTTGCACTCCAGAAATGCCCAGTTCCTCCCCCCGGACGCTCACGGCCTCGCTGAGCCCGTCGGTGTAGGCCAGCACCCGGTCCCCATGCGTGAACGGCGTCATGCACTCATTGGCGTCGAACTCCTCGGGCGCCAGCACGCCCAGCATGGTGGCCCCCGAGTCCAGCCGCATGACGTCGCCCCCCGCCCGCCGCAGCAGCGCGGGCGGGTGCCCCGCGCTCGACCAGCGGATGACGCCCGCGCCCGGGTCGGCCTGCAGGCAGATCGCCGTCGCGAAGACGCCCTGGGGCGCCATCACCTGGTTGCAGAACTCGTTGAGCTGCGAGATCACCGCCTGCGGGTGCGGCATCGGCGCCGACGCGTAGATGCGGGTGAGCTCCACGTACAGCCGGTTCACCGCCAGGGCCGCCGCGACGCCGTGCCCCGTGACGTCGATCAGCACCACGCTCAGAGGCTCCATGCTCGCCGCCGGCGGGAACGAGAGCGGCCGCACGAACAGGAAGTCCCCGCCGATGTCGCGCATGGGCTCGTACTTGTACGACAGCCGCATCGAGCCGCGGCTGATCGGCGGCGGGAACAGCGCCTCGTGCACGCGCCGCGCGTCCGCCAGCTCGTCGGAGAGTTCACCGTACCGCGCCGATATCTCGCGGCTCACCAGCCGGTCCGTGAACCCCTGGTACCGCGCCCACGCCCAGATGAAGCCCGGCAGGCCCGCGAACGGGAAGAGCGCGATCGCGATCGCCCGCGCCGCGGGGTTCAGCCCCTCGTGCGTGAGAGCGCCCACCGAGAAGACCGCCATCATCCCCAGCAGCAGGAACAGACCCTCGCGCGCCGAGAGCGCCATGAACATCGACGCCACGAAGTGCACCAGGAAGAGCGAGAACAGGCACACCAACTGCTGCGTGAACGCCGACCACCCCGGCACGCCCGGCTTGGCCGCCGAGATCAGCGCGCTGTTGTCGATGAACGGCGTCGCGATCACGATCGCCGCGGCGGACAGCACCGCCACCCACATGATCCCGCCGATGAGCCGCGCCCGAGACCACGGCCGCGCCAGGAGCGCCGCCAGCGCCACCGAGTGGATCAGGAAGAGCGAGCCGTCCATGAACGATTCCCAGAACAGCTCCGTTTGGCTCACCGCCTCCGGCGTGCCCAGGTCCACGATCGTCATCGCGGCGCTGAAGATCATCAGCCCCAGGATGCTCACGCAGTACCAGATGCCGCGACGCCGGAGGTTCCGCTCGCGCTCCGTGTCCACCACCCCCGCGATGTGGGCGTGCAACTGGGGGTTTTCGATGACGAGCGGGGGCATGATGGAGCCTGTCGTGTGGGTGGTGGGGGGCGGCGGATTGGGGAACTAGTCTTCGGAGGTTCCTGTCGCGCGTTTCGCGCTTCTGGATGTGTGGTACGCGGGTCGGTCTTGCATCTTTCAGCAGCCGTCGCGGCTGTACGATCTTGACGTGCAGGCGCTCGCCGATATTGTGGTCCGCCCCGCCTCGCCATCCGACCGCGACGCGGCCACCGCGCTCACGCGAGCTCATACTACCAGTATGCGAGATTCCGCCGCGCCGCGTGACACCCACGCCCCGGACTTCTCGCTTGGCGGCACATTCCTCGTCGCGCTCCTCGAAAACGCCGTTATCGGCGTCTCAGTTGTGAACACACACCGTACGGAACTGGCCGGGCTGGTCGTCGCCCCGCACCTGCGCCGCCGCGGCGTCGCAACCGCCCTCCTCGCCGCGGCCCGCGCCTTCGCCGACTCCCGGGGTTTCGCCGAACTTTCCGCCCCCTTGGAACCAACGGGCTGGCTCGAACGCCGGGGCTGGGTCCGCACCGCCGATCGACTTGCGCTCCATCTCTCCGCCCCTCGCGGCTGGCACATCCGCCCCGCGCACGTCTCCGACTGCCCCGCGATCTGCGAAGTGCACCTGCAATCCATCCGCGAACTCTGCGCCCCGCACTACACGCCGGATCAGGTGCAGGCCTGGTGCGACGGCAAGAACCCCGCGATGTACGAGATGTTGCTTCAGAAATCGCCCTGGTTCGTCGCCGAGGAATCCGGCCGCGTGCTGGGCTTCGGTGATGTCGGCCCCGCCCGCAGCGAACTGCCCGGCGAGTGGGAGGTCCACGGCCTGTACTTTTCCCCCGCCGCCGCCGGCCGCGGCATCGGCGGCGCGATGATGCGTCGCCTGGAGTCCCTCGCCCGCGAGGCCGGCGCGACATCCCTGTTCGTCCGGGGCACCGTCAACGCCGCACCCTTCTACTCGCACATGGGCTTCGCCGAACTCGGCCGCGACACCCACCGCACCCGCTCGGGCGTGGAGTTGCCCAGCGTGGCGATGCGCAAGACGCTGTGACGCGGCGACCGATCAGGTCCGCGCCGCACCAAGACGCGTCGCTCCCGCTCAATGGGGAGTGATGCGAAGGTACACATGTGGTTGCGCCGGCGCTGGCCCGCGCTGTTCAGCATCCCTGCGTCGTGTCAGGCGCCGGCAGGTTCCGCAGGTTGAGCAGTTCCACCTCGATGGTCAGCGGCACGTTCTGCGGACGCGAGGGCGCCAACTGGGGGTTGGACTGATTGAACGCCGCGGGCACCGTGATCTTGCGCTTGCCGCCCTTCTTCATGCCCTCGATGCCGGCGTTGATCGGCTGGTACTCGCCCGGCACCCAGATGTACGGGTCGCTGGCGTCGTGCTTCTCGATCACCTTGCCGTCCTTGTCGGTGATCGTGTACGTCGTGATGGCCACGCACCGCGAAGAGGCCGTCGCGTCGCCCTCGCCGACCTTGAGGTCCTCGGTCTGCAGCGAGTCCACGAGCTGGATGACGAAGATCAGGTCCGAGTTCGGCGGGATGTCAGGAGTGGGGGACTGGGGTCCGTACGCCATCGCCGCGGGCACCGTGAGCCGGCGCACGCCGCCGATCTTCATCCCCGGGACGCCCTTCTGCCAGCCCTTGATGACCCCCGAGAGCGGGAACGCCACGGGCTCGCCGCGTTCAAAGGATGAATCGAAGACCTTGGACGGGTTGGACTTGAGCGTGCCGTGGTAATGCGCCACCACCGCGCCGCACGCCTTGACCTCGGTCCCTTCGCCGATCTTCAGGTCCTCGGCGATCAGGCCGCCCTCCAGTTCAGTTTTCTTGACCACGGGCATGTCGGGCACGGGGATGCCCTTGGTCGCCGCGGGCTGCGCCGCCGCGGCGGGCTGCGCAGCGGCCGCGGGCTTTCCATCCTGGGCCAACACCGAGCACGCGCACCCGGCGACAATCACAAGCGATAAGGCAAGACGCATCAGGATCCTTTCGAGAAGGCGGGAGGATAGTCCCAGGGGGGTGGCCGGGGGTTTGGGGGCTTTGCCCAGGCCTATGAGGTGCCCTTTGGGGTGCCCCGCCGATTCGCGGCGGGTAAACAGCGAACACTCCTCCCAGACCGGAGGCAGTCTGGGTTATTGACTTGTGAGCGACCGGTGTTCGGCGATTTTCGCGCGAACTGTGGTGAGCGGCGCGGCTCACCCCCGCCGCCGCGAGCGACGCCACCTTGGCGTGGAGCCTCTCGGGGCCACCGAACTCCCCTGGTCTGTCTTCGAGGTGCGCCGCGTCTTCGGCGCCGTCACCGGCACCCCGGTCCGATGGACCGTCAACCCCGCGGCCACCCACCTACTCGCCTCGAGCTCGTCTATCACCACGACGCCGGAAGACTCCATCACCGTCGAATTCCAGGTGCGCCGCATCAACGGCACCGCGCGTCTGATGCTCGACAGCAACGACAGCCTCTCGTGGACGCTGACGGCGTTTGTGCATTCGTGATGGGGGTGGGGGAGCGTGGTGGTGGTGCAATAGGCCGCGGGAGCTGTGTGCGTAGTGAGTCCAAGGGCCTATGCAATGTTGTCGCGGTTGAGCAGAAGTCCGCGGCTTCGCCGGCAGAGTGTGCGTTGCCGTCAGATGTGATGCCGTCAGACGCTTCATCGCCTGCATCGCAACATCTGATTTCACCCGCTCCATAGAGTTGGCATGTGAGTCGTGTGCTTCGGGCGAGAGGCGCTCTGAGCTGGTGAGTGGAGAGCGAGAGGCTACCGTCGTAGCCCATCGCGCGGCGCGACGATTGCTTTAACCGGTTTGGGCGGAGCTGACGGGAGCGGTAGCTCCGGCCGCTGTGCATTAGAGCGTTCTCGGTCTGCGCATAGCGAGTATCCGCAGTGGCGGAAGCAGTTGGCGGCGTCTGTAGAGCTGACGGCATCCAGCACGGTTTGCATGGCGCTCCAAAGCGCGTGCGAGGTGCGGCATTCCAGCGAGCGGAGCAGTTGCTTCACTTTCGCGAACACCATCTCGATCGGGTTGAGGTCCGGGCTGTAAGGCGGGAGGAACTCCAGTGTGGCGCCGCGTGACTCGATGAGGTCACGCGCGCGGACGCTCTTGTGGCTGGAGAGATTGTCCATCACCACGATGTCTCCCGGGCGCAGCTCGGGCGCCAGCACCTGCTCGACGAACGCGTCGAAGACATCCTGATTGATCGCGCCGTCAACCACCGTCGAGCAGCGCACGCCGCCCATCCCCAGGGCGGCGATCAGTGATGTGGTTTTCCAGTGCCCGTGCGGCACTTTCGCCACCAGTCGCTCGCCGATCGGGGCACGCCCCCGCAGTGCTGTCGTGTTGGTCTTGGCCCAGGTTTCATCGATGAAGATCAATCGGCATGCATCCAGCCCGGGTTGGCCCCCACGCCAGTTCTCGCGCCGCTCCGCTACATCCGGGCGGTCCTGCTCCGCCGCGTGGATTGCTTTTTTTGAAAGACAGCCCCAGACGCTGGAGCGCCATGCACACCGCCGACTCGGAGCAGACCACACCCAGCTGCGCACGCAGTTCCTTGAGCGTCGCGTCGGGCCGCGCCCTGACCAGCTCGCGCAGCAGCACCATGTCGATCTTGATCACCCTCGCGCCACCCATCGGCCGCGGCGAAGTCTCCCCGGCTTCGCGTCGGCGCTGCTTGACGCGACGCACCCACGCCGGGCTGACGTTGAAAATCTCCGAGATATGCTTGGTCTGCATGCCGCGATCCGCCGCCGCCAGCACCCGAGACCTCAAATCCTGCGAGAACGGTGATGCCATCCGTGAAGCTCCTTGGTACCGAACGCTCCGCGTGCAAGAACATAAGCTACACGAACACTACCCATCGCGCAACCCGACCATGTACCATACGGCCCTAGTTTTGGGATGAAGCCGCTCTAGTTGCACGCGTTCTGCTGCTCTTTCAAAAAAGATGCCTTGCGGAGCGCGGCCCGTTCCTGTACGCTGGATTGTCCGAGTGTGGCCACCAAACAGGGAGACTCGTATGAGATCAAGCACGATCGTCGCTATCGTGGACGGAAACCCGATCTATACCCCAGATGACGTTTTCCCAACGGCGTCGGAGGCGGTCTCGAACCACAGGGAGAAGCGCTTCCGGAACCGATCGCAGCGGCACCGCCCTTCGGCGGCGAGGGCATTGCGATCGAGTTCAATGCTGATCGCTCTGGGTGTCCTCGGGTGGTCCGCTCCGGAGGCGATTGCTCAGTGCATCTCGGGGGCTTGGGTGCGTGTGGCGTCAACTGCCGAAGGACCAGGTGTACGCGCGGCGCACGCAATGGCATACGACACTAGCAGGCAAGAAGCCGTCATGTTCGGCGGCTTTACCGGCGCGACCCCATCTCAATCGGTGTCAGACGAAACGTGGCTGTGGCGGTCATCTGACCGCCGATGGACTAGGGCAGCAGTTGCCGGGCATCCTGCGGCAGTTTTCGACTCCGGGATGGCCTATGACCCCCGCTGCGGGCGGACCGTCCTTTTCGGGGGCACTACCGCAAGCAACGTTGTCAATCAAACCTGGGAATGGGACGGAACGAGTTGGGCGTCTATCACGGTTCCTCCGTCAGTTCCCGCACGCGCGGGGCACGAGATGTTCTTCGATGAGTGTCTAGAAAGGGTCATCGTCGCGGGTGGATCGGATGCTTCTGGCACTCGGCTTACGTCAACATACCAGTATGACTGCTTAACGCGCCAATGGGCGCTGGTTTCAGCCGGCACGCTCCCGGGCACGCTCACGGCGGTGCGGCCCGCTGTCGCGTACGACCCAGTGTCAACGTTTGCTGTTTGGTTTGGCGGCCATCCGGAGTGTTGCCCCGCGGACCCTGCGTTTCGCTCGACCCACAGGTTTGACTGTTCCTCGCAGGCTTGGACCGTCTTTCCGACTATGGGATCGCCGAGCGGACGCTACTCGTGCCGGTTCTGCTGGCTGCCTGATCTTGGTAAAATGCTCCTGTATGGAGGCGAGCGGATCTCTGGAGGAGTAAATAACAGTCTATCTGATTCGTTCATGCTCGACCCCGCGACATTGAACTGGACCAACCTTGGTGCGATTCAGAATCCCGCCTTGCCCAACGCGAGTGGACGCGGTCTCTACGCAATGGCGTACGACACCGTGCTTCAAGGTGCCCTCCTCTACGGCGGACGTTCGCTCACCTCGTCAGTGGTTACCACTACTTATGGGGACACATGGGTGTTCTCTGCGAAGCCGGTGATCGTCGGCGACCCCTCAGAGGTTACGAGTTGTTTTCTGTCAGAGGTGAGGTTTTCCGTCGATGCAGCGGGAACCGGCCTGTTTGGTTACCGATGGCAATGGCGCATCGAAGGACCGAGTGCATGGGTCGATGTAGTAGACGGCGAGAACATTGACCCCCGTTCCGGCGAGCCTTCGTTCGTCGCAACCGGCTCTGGAATCCGGGAGATTGGAGTCGAGCCAATTGGCATGTCCTTCGCTGTCGCTGGTCCTCGCCGCGAGTTCCGGGCCGTCGTTTCCAATGCGTGCGGGTCGCGGGCCAGTAACCCCGCGCGTCTCACGATCTGTATTGGAGAGTTCAATTGTGACGGTGGCACAGACGGAGCAGATGTGGAGGCGTTTTTTGCGGCTTGGGAAGCGGGACTCGAAGTGGCCGATGTGAATGTCGATGGGGGCGTCGATGGCTTGGATTTAGCGACGTTCTTCGCAGCGTGGGAGGGGGGCTGCTAATGACCACCGATGGTCGTCTGCCCCAATGCTTGAGTCTCTTCTGAAGCCGTCGGTGCTAGGCCCTGTCTGACGGATCTCCCGTTCGGCGCATGTACGGCGCTTTGATGGCGAGATTATGTTTCGCGCGGGGCGACGCGGCGTGGCTCAGGCGGGAATGATGTGGCCTCTGGCATGGAGGCCTTTCATGAGCACGGCAGGACGCAAACAGGCACGCGGCGATCTCAGCGATGCGCAGTGGAAACTGATCGGGCCGTTGCTGCCCAAGCAGTCGCGGGGCGGGAGGTGGAACGACCATCGCCTGATGTTCGACGGCATCCTCTGGGTGCTCAGGACGGGGGCTCCATGGCGTGATCTTCCCGAGCGCTACGGCAAGTGGCAGAGCGTGTACGACCGCTTCAACCGATACCGCAAGGACGGAACATTTGATCGCGTACTCAAGGCGCTGCGGATCCGGTTGGACAAGAACGGGTACATCGACTGGGACCTCTGGTGCGTTGACGGCACCAACGTGCGTGCATCGCGGTCCGCGGCGGGGCCTTCAAAAAAAGCGAAGAACCGGGCCGAGACCAAGGAGATCACGCATTGGGCCGCTCGCGAGGCGGGTGGGGATCCAAACTCCACCTGGTCGTTGACGGTCACGGAGTTCCCCTCGCCGCCCTCGTCACGGCGGGGCAGGAGCACGAAAGCCGGTCGTTCGTCGCGTTGATGCACCGGGTACGTCCGCCGCGGTGGACCGACTGGCAGCTGCGGGTCGCCGGGGACAAGGGCTACAGCTATCCGGCGATCCGGGCGTGGCTGGAAGATCGCGTGATCGAGCAGGTGATCCCGCAGCGGAGCGATCAGGAGCGCTACGAAGGTCGTCGGACGCTCGACCGCCGCGTGTACAAGAAGCGGGTGCGGGTGGAGCGGTGCGTGGGCTGGCTCAAGGAGAACCGCCGCGCGGGCACCCGATACGACAAACTGGCGTCCAGCTTCGTGTCGTTCGTGAACCTGGCCATCATCCGAAAGTACCTGCGGATTCTGGCCCCGGATGATCCGTCAGACAGAACCTAGGGGAGTCTTTTCACGAGTTGCCATTTGAGATCACGGGCTAGAAGTTTGGGGGACCTCGCTTATTGAGCGGCGTACAAGTCTTGCGTCAGTCACGCATGGCCGCTCGGTCAGAGTGCAGACCGCGTATCGGCCGGCCACGCCGCGAGCGCGGCTTCCAGCGCAGCTATCAGGATCGGCAGGTCGACGCGCGCGGTCTTGACCAGTTCGGAGAGGTCGATGCCCCAGTAGACGTGGACCACGATGTTCCGCATCCCGACGATTTGCCGCCAGGGAACCGCGCCCACGAGCGCACGGCCCGGCGGCGTCAACCGCGCCGCGGCCTCGCCGATTTCAGTAAAGCAGTTCACCAGCGCCCGCGTCCGCACCATGTCGGCAGCGATCGCCGCGGCATCGTCGCCGGCCACGATCGTTCGCGCATCGCGTGAACACTTGAGCATGTGCTCGACCCGCTTGCGATCTTCAGGGGTGGGATGCGTAGCGGGCGTTGGAGATGGATTCGAATCAGGCGGCTTCGAGCATCCTCGCGCGGGCCAGCACCGCTGGCCGCTCGTTCGGCGGAATGCCGCCCAGCAGCGTCAGATGGACGTGCCTGCCGAGGATATCAGAAAGCTCCATCTGCAAGCCCCCCAACGCGAGCAGGCCCGGCGGGTGCAGCGGGTCGGTCTCGACGAGCATGTCGATATCGCTGTCGGGGCGGAACCGGTCGGTCAGGATGGAGCCGAACAGAAACAATCGCACGACGCCCAAGCGGCGGCACGCCGCGCCGATGCGGGGAAGATCAAAGGCAATATCGTGCAGCCGCAGCATGAATCACATTGTAAAGCGCTGAGCAGGAGGCTTCACTCCACCACTGTCGGTGCGCATCCACCGCCCACCCCCGTGCGCACATCGCGTGTACTCGCGAACAAACCGCTGGAACTCCCCCCGCCGCCCGCGTATCACCCTTGAGCCGCCCGCCCAACCGCCCGCGGCCGTTGTTCTTTGAAATCCGAACATCAGTTCGCCGCGCACCGAGTCCGATGGAGCGATGCGCACGACCAAAAGTTCATCGCGCGCGGCGACGGGGGCCTCCTTGGCCGCGCTTGCACCAAAAGTTCATCCGCCCCGCCGCGGTCGATCGCCCGGCACCGGCCCCGGCGTGCCACAGGCAGCCGCTTCCCCGCCCCGCGCGCCACCAAAAGTTCATCGCGTGGGGCCGCAGGCACCCAACTTCCCAACCCGCCCCACCAAAACTTCATCCGCCCCGCCGCGGTAGATCGCCCGGCACCGGCCCCGGCGTGCCACAGGCAGCCGCATCGCCGCCCCGCGTGCCACCAAATGTTCATCGCCCGCGGCGGCAAGCACCCTACTTCCCAACCCGCCCCACCAAAAGTTCATCCGCACCACCGCGGTCGGTCGCCCGGCATTGGCCCCAGCGTGCCACAGGCAGGCGCATCGCCGCCCCGTACGCCACCAAAAGTTCATCGCGCGTGCCGTCGGGGGAGTCTGCATGGCTTGGTTCGCACCAAAACTTCATCCGCACGCGCCCGGGCCCCGCTCATCGAATCACAAACTACTTCTTACAGCCCGCTCCCCCTCCACAACCTGCCCGCACTGCCCGCCCGACTTCATTTCCCCCTTTCCCCATGTCCTGATTTCCCCATTTCCCCATCGTCCCAATAACCTCCGCTCGCGAGCACGCCACCAAAAGTTCAAATGCACGGGCTCCCGCCCCGGGGCGCTGGTCGCGAAGTGCCCGGAGCCACGTTCGCCCCTCTCCAAGTCGCCCGGGCAATCCGCTGCCGACCTGCGGCCAACCCGCCGCCAACCTCCCGCGCATCACAACAAAAGTTCATCGCCCCACCCCCGCACGCCCCCCCGCACCCCTTTTCGGCCCCAAATCCCCTACACTTGCCTCCCCCGCGAACCAACCGGCGCTGCAGCGCATCAACCCGGGGCCTTCAGGACTTCACATGACCGATCAACACGCCGCCAACGGGCGACAGAAGGTGTCTCCCGGCGCACAACCCCGCATCGTCATCATCGGCGCCGGCCCCACCGGGCTGGGGGCCGCCTACCGCCTCAAGGAGCTGGGGTACACCAACTTCGAGGTCTTTGAGGCCCAGGGGTTCGTGGGCGGGCTGTCCCACTCCTTCACCGACCCGGTCGGCTTCACGTGGGACATCGGCGGCCACGTGATGTTCAGCCACTACTCGTACTACGACCGCGTCTTTGACGAGCTCATGGGCGAGGATTTCACGCTCAACGACCGTGAGAGCTGGGTCCGCATCGCCAACCGCTGGGTGCCGTACCCGTTCCAGAACAACATCCGCTACCTGCCCCCGGAGATGGCCCACGAGTGCATCCAGGGTCTGATCCGCGCCCAGACCGGCCGCGGCGAGATCAAGAGCCACCACGACGCCCGCAACTTCGGCGAGTTCATCGACGCCGTCTTCGGCGAGGGCCTCGCCAAGCACTTCATGCGTCCGTACAACTTCAAGGTCTGGGCCTACCCGCCCGAGATGATGAACAAGCACTGGATCGGCGAGCGCGTCGCCGTCATCGACTACGAGCGGGCCCTCAAGAACCTGATCCTGGGCAAGGACGATTACGGCTGGGGCCCCAACAACCGCTTTAAGTTCCCCAGGAAGGGCGGCACCGGCGAGTTCTACCGCCGCTTCGGCCCCGTGCTGGGGCTCACGCAGGACGGCCGCGAGACCCCCGGCAGCCACATCCGCCTGAACAAGAAGTGCGTCTCGATTGATGTCGACGCCCGGACCGTGCACTTCGCCGACGGCACGCACACCAAGTACGACATGCTTGTCTCGACCACGCCCCTGGACATCCTGTGCAATAAGATGCTTACCGGCGGCGTGCCCGCGCACGTGCGTGAGGAGTCTTCCAAACTGCTGCACAGCGGCGGCCACATGGTGGGCATCGGCATCAGGCGCCGCTGCCCCAGCACCAAGAGCTGGATGTACTTCCCCGAGGAGAACTGCCCGTTCTACCGCGTGACGTACCTCTCCAACTACTCGCCTTTCATGACCCCCGCCGACAACACCAAGGGTGATGCGTCCTTCTACTCCCTGCTCTGCGAAACCAGCTGCAGCCCCCGCAAGCCTGTCGACGCCGCCCGCATCATCGAAGAGACGATCACCGGTCTGGAGAACGCCGGCCTGCTCGAGCCCGGCGAACGCAACGACATCGTCAGCACCTGGCACTACTACGCCGACTACTCGTACCCCACGCCCAGCGTCGACCGCGACGACATCCTGAGCCGCGTCATCCCGTGGCTCGAAGACCGCGGCATCTACAGCCGCGGCCGCTTCGGCATGTGGAAGTACGAGGTCGCCAACACCGACCACACGCTCATGCAGGGCGTGGAACTGGTCAACCGCCTGGTCCTGGGCGAGCCCGAGACCACCATCGGCGTCGTCTACCGGATCACCGAGGACGGCCGCCAGGCCGCCGTGCACGAACGCAGCGCCAAGGCCGGCAGCGGCGAGAAGCGCCTCGTGGAAGTCAAGCCCGAGACCCACCACGTCGGCGACCTTCAGGCCGGCGAGATCGGCGAGGAAGAGGCCGGCGTCGGCGGCGACTGAGCGTGCGCCGCGGCCCGGAATCCCCCGCACGCCCCCCCGCGGCGTAATACCCTCCGGGCGACATGAGCACCATGCACACCGGCGGCGTCAATCCATATTCAGGCAACGAGGGTGTGGTCGAGGAACGCACCAGCGTCACCGCCATCATCGGCCTGGTCTTCAGCCTCATCTGCTGCGTCCCCCTCTTCGGCGTCATCGGCGCCATGCTGGGTGTCACCGCGCTGGTCTTCATCGCGAAAGAAGGCGGGCGTCTGGCCGGCCGCGGCATCGCCATCGCGGCGGTCGCCGTGGGCATCCTCATGACCTTCGCCTGGGTCCTGTTCCTGGTGGTCGTCATGACCGCCTTCGGCAAGATGCACGATGAGCTCGTCGTCCCCGTCGACAAGCTCATGCAGTCGGTCGAGGCCAACGACCTGACGGCGGTCAAGGCCGGGATCACCGGCACCTCGAGCCAGAAGCTCACCCAGGCCGATCTCGACGCCTTCCGCGCCGCGTACTCCAAGGAACTGGGCAAGTACAAGTCCGCCCCATCCGGCGCGTGGGACGCCGTGCAGCAATGGATGGCCCTTTCGCAGCAGATGCAGCGTTACCAGGGCAACACGCAGGGCGTGCTGCCGATGCCGTTCCTGTTCGACAAGGGCCCGGCCCTGGTCGTGGTCGTGGTCGATCGGACCAGTAACCCCGCCGCAACCGGCACGTTCTCGTTCTCCAACATCCAGATCGTGACCCGCCTCAACTCCACCATCACCCTCTACGACCCCGACAACCGCCCGATCCCCCCCGAGGTCAAGTCGCCCGACGCCCCCACGCCCCCGGCACCCCCCGCCAAGCCCGAAGCCAAGCCCGAAGGCACCCCTCCGCCGCCCAAGTGATCCCGCGATGGAAGAGCCGGTCATCCAAATCCGCGATCTGCACAAGGCCTTCGACGGCCGCCCCGTGCTGCAAGGCGTGAACTTCGACGTTCACCGCGGCGAGACCATGGTCATCATGGGCGGCAGCGGCTCGGGCAAGAGCACCCTGCTGCGACTCATCATCGGCAGCTTCAAGCCCGAACGCGGCAGCATCAAGCTCCTCGGCGAAGAAATGACCACCGCCGACCGCCGCACGCTCGACACGGTCCGGCAGCGATTCGGCATTCTCTTCCAGTCCGGCGCGCTCTTCAACTCCATGACGCTCGCCGAGAACGTCGCCCTCCCGATCCACGAACACACCCAGCTCGACCGCGAGATCATCGACATCCAGGTGAAGATCAAGCTGGAACTGGTCGGCCTGCTCGAGGCCGCCGACAAGTACCCCGCCCAGATCTCCGGCGGCATGAAGAAGCGGGCCGGCCTCGCCCGCGCCCTGGCGCTCGATCCCGAGATCCTCTTTTACGATGAACCCAGCGCGGGGCTGGACCCCGTGACCAGCGCCCAGATCGACCAGTTGATCCTTGACCTTACCCGCAAGCTCGGCGTCACCAGCGTCGTCGTGACCCACGAGATGGACTCGGCCTTCACCATCGCCGACCGCATGGCGATGTTCGACCGGGGCAAGATGCTCGCCGTGGAAGACCGCGCCTGGTTCGATGCGCTCCGCAAGACCGGCGATGCCGAATCCGAATCGATGCCCGAGGACAAGCGGCTGATCCGCCAGTTCCTCCGCGGCGCGCCCGAGGGGCCGATCACCGAACGCCGCGACCACGGCGCGCTCGCCCGGGCCCTCATGGTCGAGGAATCGGTCATTCACACGCCCAGCATTCTGCCCACCCGCGGCTGACGCTACTCGTTCAGCACCGTCGAGATGAACGACGCGACGAAGCCCATGTGCTTTTCACGCTTGACGCCGTCCAGCGGCTGATCCAGCGAGGGCAGGATCCCGCCCTTGGCCGCTTCGGCCAGCCGCGGCCCCAGCACTTCCCAGTTCACCAGGAACGGCGAGCCGCTCAGCATGGTGACCCCGGGCAACTGCATGACAAAGCCCGCCATGCCCAGCCCGATCTTGGCGTTGTTGCTCATCTGGCGGTCGGCGATGAACGTCTTGTGGCCGTGGAAGTCCTCCACCTCCACGCCCTCGCCCGCCTTGATGTCGGTGAACTTGCCGAACAGGTACCGCGCGTTGCCCGCCGCGGTGAGCGCCGCACGCTCCACCGGCGTCGCCGGCCAGCGCTCCGTCAGGCTCTGGGCGGCGTAGTTGCGCCCCGTCCGCAGCAGCCCGACGAACGCGAACTCCAGCACGTTGTCGAGCGTCTCCTTGCGCTTGAGCACCGGCCGCCCGTTCACCACCGGCACGCACAGAACTCGCAGCGCCGCGTCGCGCACCGCCTTGGGCATCCGCGGCATCAGGACCTTGACGATCTGCTGGTGCGCGGCCCGGTACTGGTCATACGTGGGGGTTGAAACGGCTTGCGTAGTGCTCACGGCGGACTGTAGCGCCGAGTACCCTCGCCCATGCAGTTGAGCGCCATCCGCGAACAGTTCCCGGGCCTTGCCCAACCGACCGTGCTGCTGGACAACGCCGGCGGCTCGCAGTTGCCCGCGTGCGTCATCGACGCCGCGGCGGACTACATGCGCCGCTCCTATGTGCAGTTGGGTGCGGACTACGACATCTCCCGGGCCGCCACCGCCACCGTGGCCGCGGCGCACGCGTTCGCCGAGAAGTGCTTCAACGCCGGCGAGGGCCGCGCCATCCTGGGATCATCCACCACCGCGCTGGTCCACACGATCGCCAACGCGTACGCCGACGCCCACGCCGCGGGGCGGCTGGGCGGGCGCGACCGGATCGTCGTGAGCACCGCGGGGCACGAGGCGAACATCTGGCCGTGGCTGCGCCTGCGTTCCCGCGGGCTCGACGTGGTGGAGTGGCACCCCAGGCCCAACGGGGACGGCTCGTGGAGCCTCGACACCGAGGCGCTCCGCGGCCTGCTGGGCCCCAGGGCGCTGCTCGTCGCCTTTCCGCACGTATCGAACATCCTGGGAGACATCTGGGACGCGGCGGAGGTGACCCGCGTCGCGCACCAGTTCGGCGCCCGGGTCTGCATCGACGGCGTCGCGTACGCGCCCCACCGCGCCATCGACGTCAGGGAACTGGCGTGCGACTGGTACGTCTACTCGCTGTACAAGGTCTTCGGCCCTCACATGGGCGCGATGTACGGGTCGCTCGAAGCGCTCGCGCCACTCGAAGGACCCAACCACCCGTTCATCCGAAAGGATGATGTGCCGTACAAGTTCGAACCGGGCGGCGTGAGCCACGAGGGGTGCGCGATGATCGTCGGTTCTTCGCGGTACTTCCGAGCCCTCGCGGGCGACGCGCCGGACGATCGCGCCGCGATCGTGGGGGCGTACCGACGCATCGAGCGGTTGGAGCACGAACTCGCGGATCGCCTTCTGACATTCCTGCGCGGCGCGCCGGGCGTGAAGATCCACGGCGGCCCGGTCGCATCGGCGACGCGTGTCTGTACCATCGCCTTCTCCAAGCCCGGCCGCTCTTCGCGGCAGATCGCGCAGGCCCTCAACGCCCGGGGGCTCGCCGTTCGCTTCGGCCACTTCTACAGCAAGCGGCTGGTGGAGCGCATCGGCCTTGATCCCGATGACGGGGTGGTCCGCGCCAGCCCGCTGCATTACAACACGCCCGAGGAGATCGATCGCCTCATCGCGGCTCTGCGCGAACTGCTCTGAATCACATGCTTACTGCGCGGCCTGCTCGAGGAATGCCCGACGGCGGGCGGCCCGGGCCGCGGCGGAGTTTTCATCCGCCAGTCGTCGCGCATCATCGGCCTCGATCTGCTCGCGCGTGCGCCGGTCGCGCTCCGCGTCGGCCTTGGCGCGGGCCTCCTCGGCTTCGCGCTTGGCGCGTTCCGCCTCTGCGCGTTCGCGGGCTGCGCGGGAGGCTTCGAGCGATTCGTCCACCACGTTCAGGACGACGCCCGTCTTCCACGCGTTGATCGCGGCGGTGCTGAGCGACGAGGGCTGCATACATCGAACGTCGGCGCGATCGGCGCGCGACTTCAACGACTATCCAGATTGTGCCGCGTTTATCGCGCCGATTCGGTGCGGCACGTGATCTCCAGCCCCCCGCTAGTGGGGACGATGGAGAGCAGCCGCACCCGCCGTCCGTCCGCGAGCGTCACCACCGGCTTCTCCGTCACCGGAGCCTCGCCGCGCAGCATCGCGGCGATCTTCTCCGAGCCCATCATCGAGAGGGCGGTATCCAGGGGGGCCCGCACCCGGCCGATCCGCGCGGCCGTCGCCGCGGCGTAGAGCGCGCCGTTCTCGCCGATGCGGGGCGTGATGTCCAGGCTCACCACCCGCGACGACCCGCCAGCGTGCATCGTCGCCGCGAGCATCGCCGATCCGTCCACGAACGCGACGCTGGGTTCGCTCATCTGCCCGGGCAGCGTGATCTCGCGGCTGCGGCACCATTGGGGCAGCCGGGCCGCGAGCCACGCGTTGGCATCTTCCTCGCTCACGGTCACCGACCAGGGGGCCTGATCACGCACCAGCGAGAGCTGCGTCGTCACCGCGTTCTCGATGTCCTTGGCGGCTTCCGCCACGCGGGGAACTTCGGCGTGCGCTGGGGCGTACCACGCCGGGGGCGTCGCGGAGAGCCGCCACGCCCACACCAGCGCCACTCCGGCGAGGATGAGCAGCAGCAGCGCCCCCAACAGCACCCGCCTGCCCCACCGAGGGCGTTGGCGGTTCGGGGTTGGCGCGGGCGCGTTGGTCACGGCGAATGGTGTGCCGCGGGCGTGCTCCGGGCAAGCGACGTATCATCTGATCGGAGGCAATCTTACATGAACCGCGCAATTCTCGTGCAGTTGGCCGCTTGTTCCGCACTCACCCTGGTACCGATCGAGCCCTGCAAGGTCTGGGCAGCGCCCGCGTTGTCTGTGGCCGCGGTGGACGCGGCGACGATCATCAAGGAAGCCCGAGAGGCGGTCACCAAGGCCCAGGCTATTTCCTACAGCGCCAGGACCTTCGGGGTGGGCGCGCTGGAGGGCAAGGTGCCCGGGTCCACCGCCGAGGTCGCCGCGGCACGTGCTGACGCCGGTGGCTGGCGTTTGTACATCAAGGGCAAGGCCGACGGCGGCGCGGCGGTAGAGATCGGGTACGACGGCGTGACCGCACGCTCCATCCGCGAGGCCGACAAGGTCGTGGTGGAAAAGACAATCTCCGACACCACCGACCTGGCAGTGTTCCTGAGTTCGCAGCAGGCCAAGCACCAGGTGGCCTGGGAGATTCTCGGTGACAGCCCGCTCGCGGGCGATGAAGCCCTCGCGAAGCTTGAGGGTGAAGGCAAAGCCGGCGGCCAGGATTGTCACATCGTCTTCTTCCCCGCTCCTGCCAAGGCCGAGCCCGATATGGAGGGCGGCGTGCGTGTGTACATTGCCAAGTCCGACCTGATGCCGCGGCGGATCGAGCGCGTCGTGCTCCCGGCCGAAAAGCCCAAGGACGGACCAACTCCCACCAAGGACGCCCGGGTGCTCGAACTCACCGAACTGCGCATCGGTCAGGAAGCCGCGTCGGGCGCGTACAACCTTGAAGTGCCCAGCGGATTCCGCGTGAAGGTGGCAGAATCAACTTCCAAGAAGCAAACGGCCAACAAGGACAAGCCCAAGGGCGAGCCGCCCGCCGCTCCGGGCCTGCTCAAGGTGGGCGACAAGGCCCCGGATTGGGAGCTGGCCGACCCCGCCGGCGCCAAGTACAAGCTCTCCGATCTCAAGGGCAAGGTCGTCGTCATGGACTTCTGGGCCACTTGGTGCGGCCCGTGCAAAATGGCCATGCCCGGCGTGCAGAAGCTCCACGAGCGGTTCAAGGATCAGCCCGTGATGGTCTTCGGCGTCAACTGCTGGGAGCGGGCCGACGCCGCGGCGTACATGAAGAAGCAGAAGTTCACCTACACCACGCTGCTCAAGGGCGATGAAGTCGCCAAGGCGTACAAGGTCACGGGCATCCCGACGTTCTACGTGGTGGGCCCGGACGGGAACATTCTGTACACCAGCGTCGGATTCGCGCAAGAAAACGAAACCGCCATCGCAAACGTGATCGAGAAGGCGTTGCCAAAGTAATGGCACGCGACGCACCGCCGGCGAGCCGGCAAGCTTGGAAAGGACCGTAGATGATCTCCCGCGCGATCGCAGTGATGGTGTGCGCCGGCCTGGCGATGGCGCCCGCAGCGTGCGATCAGAAAAAGCCCGCCCCCGCGCCCGCGGCGCCATCGGCGCCCGCAGCGTCCACCCCCGCGCAGGTGTACGCCGCCGCCGCCGACTCGCTCACCAAGGAGCAGGCCTCGGCGATAGCCGCCGCCGACGCGACCTCGGCGCCAAGCGCCGAAGCGCTCGCGACTCTTCGCGCTCACGCCGCGCACATCGATGCGGTCATCGAGGCCACCAAGGCCGGCAGTGCGCAGTGGCAGATCGATGGTGCGCTGGATGACCCCAACACCGTCGTGCCAACTTCCGGCGCTCGGGCGGTCGCCCGCCTGCTCCGCGCCGACGCGGCGCGCTGCGCCGCCGAGAACGACGCCGACGGTCTGTGCAAGAGGGTCGCCGCGACGGTGAGGCTCAGCCGCCACATGCTCCAGGACGGCCGCATGCTGTTGATGGCGCTCACCGGCTTCGGCGTGTTCGACATGGCCGCGTCGGAGATCGAAGCGTGGTCGTCGATCATCAAGGGCGCGGCGTGGAAGACCGACGTGCAGCAGGCCCTGGCCGGCCTCAACCCCACCGACCCGTGCAACCTTCGCGAGGTCTTCGCGCACGAAACGGCATTGGCCGCGAAGATGATCCGCGACAACTCTCCGTTCCTCAAGGAGATGGGCCTCACCGAACTCTCGCCGGACCAGCGTGAAGCGGCGGCGAAGGACATCGAAGCCCTGGGGAAGCAGTTCCAGGAAGCGCTCCTCACCAGCGACGCGTCGGCCCGCATGCGCCAGGCGCTGACCGGCGCCACCGGCGTGCGTGCGTCCGGCCTGGTGGGCGCGTGGCTCAAGGCGCTCGAGATGAACTCAAGGGCGGCGGCCCGCCTCGCCACCGTCCGCAACCTGGTCGCTAACTGAAGACATACATGCACCAACTCCGACGGTTCGCCAGTCTCCTGATCGTGCTCGTGGTGACCCTGAGCGCGCGGGCGTTGGGTCAAATGTACCAAGACCCAGTCAATCACTGGTCCGCGCGCGTGCCCGAGGGGTGGCTCGCCGCGACGCCCGAACAACTCGTGCAGATCAACGACTACTTCTCGAGGGTCGTGAAGGGCAATATGCAGCGGTACATCGCGTGCTTCGCGCCGCGATGGCCGTTCGAGGAGAACGATCCGTACATCCTCGTGCAGGCGCAGACCTTCGACACGTCGGCGATGACGATCGACGAGATGGTCAAGGGCCTCTCCGGCGGGGCCACCAAGGGTGTTGAAGAGACCATCAAGGAAAGTTCGGGAGGGTTGGTCGCGGGCACCAAGTTCGAGGCCCCCGTCGCCGATCGCGATAACAACCGCGTGATCTACGGCATGCACATGACCACGCCCGCGGGCAAGGGATCACGCGCCCACTGCGTGATGCACCTGACCGCCTCGGGCCTCGTGCAGTTCAACTGCTATGCGCCCGACGAATCGTTCGACGCTGCCAAGCCCGGGTTCGATGCGTTCCTTGCGTCCGTCACGATCGACCCCGGCCAGGAGTTCAAGGGACGGAAGAAGTCCAAAGGCAGCAGCGGGGGCGCCATCGGCGGCGTTCTCGGCGCCATGGCCGCGGTGATCATCGCGTCCCGAAGAAGGAGACAGAAGCAACGGGCGGCGGGGGCGTGCTCTTGAGCGTCGCATAACGCCCCAGTTCCGGGCATCTTTATCCCCCATGGGAGCAGGATGACGAATCCTGCACCCAACCCCGGCCCCGGCACGTACAACCCAGCGTGATTGATCTCCGCGCGCAACGGTGGGAGAACGGGTGTACGGTTCGTGTCTCGTCGGATGATCCCGACCCGCGACCGAACCCCGAGTTGCCCTCCTTGATACCGTCCTTCACCCAGCAACAACGCGACCTGCTCCGCCGCTTCGGCGAACTCACGGCGGAACGCGCCCGGCGCGAGGACATGATCGCGCAGGCAGCCCAGGACGCGCTCGTGGCGGCCAACCGCGAACTCGCCGCCCGCCGCGCCGACGCCGACGCGCAACTCGCCAAGGAACTCAAAAGCTCCGAGCTGGAGCATCGCGCGCTGAGCGGCCGGATCGCCGGGAAGTTCGCCGCGGATCACGCCGCGGCGGTCGCCGCTCGCGACGCGCAGGTCCGCGAGTACACCACCCAGACCAACGTGATGGAGGTCACCGCCAAGGAACGCGGCGAAGAGAAGGCGTGGCTCGCCGACACGCTGCTGGAATCCGCGGGCAAGAAGATCCGCCAGGACTTCGACGCCGCCCGCGCCGCGCTCGAATCCCGCAGCAAGGAACTGGCGGGCATGGAGGCGCAGGCCCAGGCGCTGCTCAAGGCGTACAAGCACGCGCCGCTGCCGACGATTACGCGTGAAACCGACGCCGCGGGCGCTGATCCGAGAGCCGACCTGGAGCAGGCGGGCTCCGAGGCGTTGTTGGCTCTTGATCTGCTGGGCCGGCGCGTCCGTCCGTTCGTGATGAACCCCGGGTTCATCATCGGGGCCGCGGCCCTCGCGGCGGTGGGGGCGGCGATCGGCGGCGCGAGCGTCATCAAGCCGGTGTCGGCCGGGACTATCGGCGGGGGCGCGGGCACGGGCATCGTCGCGACACTGATCGTCTTCGCCGTGCTCCGAGTGGCGCTGCGGGCCCGCGTGAAGCCCGCGGCGGAGCAACTCGCCTCTGCGCTCTCGCGTGCCGCGGGCGCGGGGAAGCGGTGCCTGAAGGACGCGGAGGCGGTGAGGGATGCCTCACTCGCAGCGGCGAAGACCAAGCGTGATGGCGAAGTGAAGACCGCCCGCGAGCGGCTCGACGCCGAACGCGCCGAGATCGACCGGCGCCGCACGGTCGAGGAGCCCGCGCTGCGGGCCCGGCACGCCGAGACCATCGCGGCGATTGAGGCCAAGGCACAGAGAGAGCAAGACGCCGCCGACGCTGCGAGGGCCTCCCGGCAGAGCGCGGCGGAGAAGACGTTTGAGACCGCAGCTGCGCAGGCCGATGAAGACCACGCCCGCGCCACCCGCATCGCAAAGGCCACGCAGCAGCACGACCACGCCGCGCTGGTGCAGGAGTTCACGCAGAGCTTGGAGGAGCTCGCTCTGGCGGCGGATGCGATCAGAGCGAGCGCCGATGCGCTCTGCCCATCGTGGGATCTGCCGCGGTGGCAGACGTTCGCGCCGGTCGCCGAGGTGCCCCCGGTGGTGTCGTTCGGCTCGTTCGAGGTTGATCTGGCTTCGCTCCCCGGCGGGGTTCCGCCGTGGTACCGATCGGCGCGTCCGACGAGGTTCCGCCTGCCGCTCGTGCTTGATCTGCACGAGAAGGCCTCGCTGCTCCTGCGGTACAACTCAGACGGTCGAGCCGCGGCCCTGACCGCGCTCAACAACACGATGATGCGGCTCTTGACGGCCTTCCCGCCCGCCAAGGTGCGGTTCACTCTCCTGGACCCCGTGGGGCTGGGCCAGTCGTTCGCAGCGTTCATGCATCTGGCGGATCACAACGAGCAACTGGTCAGCGACCGCATCTGGACCGAGCCGCGGCAGATCGAGCAGAAGCTGGGCGAACTTACCGAGCACATGGAGACGGTGATCCAGAAGTACCTACGCAACGAGTTCGGCTCGATCCAGGAATACAACGAGCAGGCCGGCGAGGTGGCCGAACCGTACCGCTTCCTGGTGATCGCGGATTTCCCGGCGAACCTGACCGAGCAGGCCGCCAAGCGGCTGGCGAGCATCGTTTCCAGCGGCCCGCGCTGCGGCGTGTACACGCTGATCGCGCACGACGCGCGCACCAAGCCCGCGGCGTGGCTGCCGACGGCGGAGATGGCCAAGGCCGCGGTGATGCTCTCGTGGCGGGACGGGCGCTTCGTCCACCAGGACGAGGACTTTGCGCCCTGGCCCGCGACGCTCGAGGCCCCGCCCAACGAAGACACCACGACGCGCCTGCTCACGCAGATCGGCCAGATGGCCAAGGACCTGGGCAAGGTCCGCGTGCCGTTCGAGATGGTGGCGCCGCCGCCGGGTCAGGAGTGGTCGCTCAGCACGGCCGACCAGGTGCGCATCCCCCTGGGCCGCGCGGGGGCCACCAAGCTCCAGTACCTCACGCTGGGGCAGGGCACGGCGCAGCACGCGCTCATCGCGGGCCGCACCGGCTCGGGCAAGTCCACGCTGCTGCACGTGATCATCACCAACCTTGGCCTGTGGTGCAGCCCGGATGAAGTCGAGCTGTACCTGGTTGACTTCAAGAAGGGCGTGGAGTTCAAGGCCTACGCCACGCAGGCGCTGCCCCACGCCCGCGTGATCGCGGTAGAGAGTGAGCGAGAGTTCGGGCTTTCGGTGCTGCGTCGGCTCGATGGCGAGCTCACCCGCCGCGGCCAGTTGTTCCGCGACCTGGGCGTGCAGGACCTGGCCGCGTACCGGCGGGCCGCCAGGGAGCGGTCGGCGCCGGTGAACGGCGCGGCGGCGCTGCCCGTGCTGCCCCGCACGCTGCTCATCGTCGACGAGTTCCAGGAGTTCTTCGTCGAGGACGACAAACTCGCGCAGGAGGCCGCGCTGCTCATGGACCGCCTGGTGCGTCAGGGCCGCGCCTTCGGCATGCACGTCATCCTGGGCAGCCAGACGCTGGGCGGGGCGTACTCGCTGGCCCGCAGCACGCTGGGGCAGATGGCGGTGCGCATCGCGCTGCAGTGCAGCGAGGCGGATTCGTACCTCATCATGGCCGAGGACAACAACGCCCCGCGCCTGCTCAACCGCCCGGGCGAAGCGATCTACAACGATGCCAGCGGCATGCTCGAGGGCAACAGCCCGTTCCAGATCGTGTGGCTCTCGGAGGAGACGCGCGAGACGCGCCTGGCCTCGATCCGCCATCGGGCCGAGCCCGCGGCGCTGCGGGGCGAGATCGTCCGCCGTCCGCCCGCGATCGTCTTTGAGGGCAACATCCCCGCCGACATCCGCCGCAACCACGTGCTCGCGGCGCTGCTCGCGGGCGAGACCAAGCTCTCGCCCAATGCGGCGCCCAACGCCTGGCTCGGCGACGCCGTCTCGATCAAGGACCCCACCAGCATGGTCTTCCGCCGGCAGAGCGCCAGCAACCTGCTCATCATCGGCCAGCAGGAGGACGCCGCGACGGCGCTGCTGGTGAGCAGCGCGGTGAGCCTCGCGGCCCACAAGGCGCTGGCCCCGCAACTGATCTTCTTCGACTCGACCCCGGCCGACTCGGCCGACGCGATGGTGCTCTCGCAGCTCGCCGAGCGGCTCGGCGGCGCGAACGCCACAGGGCCGCGGCCGTTTTCCAACCCGCGATCGGCCGGCGCGACGGTGGCGCAGATCGCCGATGAACTCGCCGCGCGCGAGGCCAACCCCGCGAACAACGCCCCGCCCATGTTCCTGATCATCATGGGCCTGCACCGCTTCCGGGACATCCGCAAGAGCGACGATTTTTCCTTCGGCGGCGACAGCGACAAGCCCGCCCCCGACAAGCAGTTCGCCAGGATCCTGCGCGACGGCCCGGCCGTGGGCATCCACACCATCGCCTGGTGCGACACCGCGGCGAACCTGGAGCGGACCCTTGAACGCCAGACGATCCGCGAGTTCGAGGCCCGCGTGCTCTTCCAGGTGTCGGCGAACGACTCCACGCAGCTCATTGATTCGCCCGCCGCGGCGACGCTGGGTCGGTACCGGGCGCTGCTCTACCGCGAAGAACTTGGGACGATCGAGAAGTTCCGTCCGTACGCGTTGCCGCCGGAGGAGTGGAAAGAGGCGGCGTTGGGGCAGATCCTGGGTTAGTCCCGCACCCACACCCGCGCGTCGTACGGCGAGTACGAGGAGTACGTCCCCGGCTCGATCCGCTCGAAGAGTGTGTAGCCGTTCGGGAACCCCGGCACGAACTCCGTGAAATCGGTCTTGATGCGCGACGATTCCACGACGATCCGCGGCATCGCTTGCGCGATCGCCCGCGCCGCTTGCGTCCGCGTGCCACCCTCCGGGAGGCAGGTGAGGAATGACGCATCGGCCGCGTCGCCGCGAACGGGGTGAACCCGGGCGAGCGCGAGCGGCCCGAAGTAAAAACCGGAGCAGAGCACGCGATCGCCGGGCTTCGCGGCCCGGCGAAGTGCATCGGTCAGGCGGAGGTAGAAGGAATCGCGGATGAGGGGAGCATCGTGAGCGCTCTGCACCATCACCGGCCACCAGCGGCGCGATTCGCGCCACGGCTCCATGGCGTAGCGTGCGGAGGTAAACATCGGGTATGTTGCGATCAACGCGGCGATCGTCCAGACGATCCGCCGCGAGGCAACGTTCATCCGCCGGTGCAGGCAGGCGCACAGCACGACGGCGCCCAACGCGAACTGCGCGAAGTGGTACGGGAACGCGAGCTTGGCCAGCATCTCCGGCGCGGGCGCGAGGAGCAATCCAAGCCCCACGACCGGCGCGATGCCGCGTGCCGAGACCGCCCGCCCTGCGCCGATGGTCCCCGAGCGAAGCCAGCTCCATGTGCCCGCGAGCCCCGCCGCGGCCCCGAGCGCGACAAAGACAAGCCCCCAACCGCCAGCCGCGAACGCCTGTGTTCCAGAATCAACCCACACCGCCGTCCAGTCGCGCTTCATCACCGCCGCGAGGTTGGTGAGCGCGGTGGCGGACTCTCTCCACTGCGCCAGCAACTCGCCGATGCGCCCGGGACCGTGGGCGATCAGGCTGAGGCCCGCGAGGGCCGAGGTTCCCGCCGTCGCTGCGAACGCGCACGCCCCGCGCCAGCCATGGCGCATCCAGCAGGCCGCCGCGGCGACGAGCGCGAACGGCACGAACGCCTCGCGCAGCAGCACCGCGCCGGCGACGAACGCTCCCGCGAGCGCGCCGCTCACGATCGGCCAATCCCGGGTGCGGGGCTTGAACGCCGCGATGAGCGACAGGGCCAGCAGCAGCGTCGCCGCGTTGATCTGGTTCTTGAATCCCGCGTCGATGAACTTGGGTTGGTTGACCAGCAGCGTGAAGAGCGAGGCCATGACGCAGGCCGCTCGCCGCGGCACCAGCGTCCGCAGGAGCTTGAAGACCACCAGGGCTACCAGCACCGCGATGATGCCGTCGATCGCGCGGAGCCAGAGCAGCGGGCGGTCGGTGACCGAAAAGACCCAGGAGAGCAGCCGCGGGTAGGCCGTGACGGGGCTATGGATCGCTGGTTCCAGGCCTTCGTGCGCGAACCAGGCGATCGAGGTGTACCACCCGTCATCGGTGAAGGGGGGGCGGCCGATCACCAGCACGCGCAGCGCTAACGCGATCAGGCAGGGCGGCCACGACCACGCGGCCACCCAGAATCGCGATGGGCCGTGAGTCGTGGGGGCGTCCTGCGGCATGCGTTGGTTACGACTCTACCGCCAGCTCCGGCAGGTGCTTGATCATGCTGGAGACGTACTTGAGGATGCTGTCGCAGAAGATCGCGACGCCCAGGCCCGACGCGGGCTTGTCGCGGGTGAGCACGTCGCGGGCGCCCTCGAGGATGAGTCCGCTGCTGGGCCCGGCCATCAACCCTTCGCGCCGGCACAGGGCCAGTGCGCCGCTGTAGGCGCGGTTGAAATCCACTTCGAGGATTTCATCGATGAGCGCGGGGTCAAAGAGCTTGCTCACGTGCAGTTCAGAGATGTTGCGCAGGCCGGGCACGTCGTGCCCTTCGCTGGGTTGTACGGCCACCACCTTGATCGCGGGGTTCTTCGCCTTGAGGTAGCGGGACAGGCCCGAGACCGTGCCGCACGTGCCCAGGCTCACGAACAGGTGCGTGATGCGTCCCTGCGTCTGCCGCCAGATCTCGGGCCCGGTGGTCTGTTCGTGCGCTTCGCGGTTGGCGACGTTCTCGTACTGGTTGGGCATCACGTACTTGTTGGGCATGGCCTTGGCGTAGCTGCGGGCCATGCCGATGGCGCCCTCGCCCATGCCGGGGCTGGGGCAGAGGTTGTCGTTCATCACGTCCAGTTCCGCGCCGAAGATGCGCAGGAGCACCTTCTTCTCCATCGGCACCTTGTTGGGGACGATGGCGCGCATGTGGTAGCCGCGGGCGCTCGCGAGGCCGGCGAGCGAGATGCCGGTGTTGCCGCTGGTGGGCTCCACGATGCCGCGGTCTTTGGTGACTTCGCCGCGTTCTTCGAGTTGGCGGAGCATCGCCCAGGCGGCGCGGTCCTTCACGCTGCCGAAGGGGTTCATCCATTCGAGTTTGCCCCACAGCTCGAACCCGGGCGCGGGGTTGAGGTGATTGATCCGCACCAGCGGCGTGGGGTTGTCCTCGTCGGGCAGCATGTCGAAGACGCTGCCGTACGTTCTCGCGGAGTTGTCCTTGGTGTTCACGCTCGAATGATTGGCCCGGTGCGGGCTCCGAGGCGTTACTTGCCGGCGGGCTTGGGAGATTCCACGGGCTTGACGGCCTCAACGGACTTCATCGCGGCGGGCGTGCCCATGCCGGTGTTCTCCGCGGCCTTGCGGGCCTTGACCAGACTTTCGGTGAACGCGGGCGAGAGGTCGGCCCCGGTGTCCGGCCGCGTGAAGTGCAGGATGGCCCACACCACCGCGCCCGTCGCCAGGGCGGCGGCGGTCATGTGCAGCCAGGGCGTTCTCTTCGTGCCGGACTCCTGCTCCTGCAACTGGTCCTTGACCTTTTCGGAGACGCGGCGGGCGCCCTGGGCCGCGGCGTCGGCGGCGCCGCCCATCCACTCCTTGGCCGCTCGGGTCCGCGAGCGCACCCAGTACCCGTCGGTGAGCTTGTGGAAGAGCGCGGCGACGATCTCGCACGCCCTGTCGAGCGATCGGCCAACCGCGGCGAGAGTGGACTCAAAGAAGGTCAATGCGGCGAAAGTCCTGTGGCCCATCAACCGGGTGTACCGGGAGGCGGGCGGATGGTTGAGTGCCCGTCCCAAGGATTCCGGCCTGCGCCGCTCCCCGCGTGGCACGTTGGAGCACTGTATGGACCCTAAGATCCATGCATGGACGAATCAACGATTCCCCCTGAACTGGCCGAGTTCGTGGCGTGCTCGCCCGACCGACTCGGGGGTGAGGTGTTGTTCAAAGGCACCCGCGTGCCCGTCCGCGTGCTGTTTGAGTATCTTGAAGGCGGCTATGACCTCAACGAGTTCCTCGATGATTTCGAGGGCGTGACCAGAGAGCAGGCCGTCGGCGTTCTGCACGCGGTCCCGGGCTCGCTTTTCCGGGAGCGGCGAGCCGCGTGAGAGTGCTGCTGGACCATTGCACGCCGAAGCGGTTCGGCCGACTTCTGGTCGGACATGATGTGCGCACCGCGCGATCGATGGGCTGGGAGGACAAGGACAACGGCGAACTGCTGAAGGCCGCGGCGGCGGGCTTTGACGTTCTTCTGACCCTGGATCGGGGCATCCCGTTTCAACAGCACGCGTCCTCATTGCCGATCGCGATCATCGTGATGCTCGCGTTCAACAACCGGCCCGAAACCATCGCGCCGTTCGCGCCCGCGGTGCTCAAACTGCTGGGTGAGCGGCTGGAGCGGCGGGTGTACATCGTTGACACTCGCGCGTAACGCGCCTTGCTCGGCGGCTCATTTCTTCGACACGCCCAGCCGATCGAACAACCACGAGACCACGTCGACCTGCTGTTCGATGCGTTCGGAGAGGGCGGTGCCGCCGCCGTGGCCGCTGTTGGCGCTGGTGCGGAGCAGGACGTCGGCGCCGGCGGCCTGGAGGCGGGCGGTCATCTTGCGGCTCTGCATCGGGTCGACGCGGGGGTCGTTGGCGCCGGTCAGGAAGATGACGCTGGGGTACTTCACGCCGTCCTTCACGTGGTGGTAGGGCGAGTAGGCGTACAGGGCCTTGAACTGCGCTTCGTCCTTCACGGTGCCGAACTCGGGGATGTTGAACGCGCCGTTGCTGGAGAGCTCGACGCGGAGCATGTCGTAGATGCCCACGTGGCTGACGACGGCGCGGAACGCGTCGGGGTGCTGCGTGAGGGCCGCGCCCATGAGCAGGCCGCCGTTGCTGCCGCCCTCGATCGCGAGTTTCGCCGGGCTGGTGTGCTTGCTGTCCACCATGAACTTGCACGCGGCGTAGAAGTCGTCGAAGACGTTCTGCTTGTTCAGGAGCGCGCCCTGGCGGTGCCACTCCTCGCCGTACTCCGCGCCGCCGCGGATGTTGGCCTGGGCCCACACGAATCCTTCGTCCAGGTACACACGCAGGGTGGAGCGGAACGAAGGGGTGATGTTCACGCCGTAGCCGCCGTAGGCCGTGACGAGGCAGGGGTGCGAGCCGTCGAGGGCGATGCCCTTCTTGCGCAGGATGTTCACGGGCACCTTGGTGCCGTCCTTGCTGGTGGCGAACTCGCGGACGACCTCGCAGTCGTCAAAGTCCACGGGGGCGGAGACCTTGAGGGCGGTCTCGGCGGTCTTGCCGGTGCCGGGGTCGAACTCGAACCAGGCCTGGGGGTGCACGTAGGAGGTGTCGTTGAAGAGCACCTTGAGGCCCGCGACGCACATGCCGCCGGCGTCGCCGATGGGCAGTTGGGCGGGGGCCGCGGCGGGGTGGCCGTAGTGATCGAAGACGCGGATCTCGTTGGGGCCGCCCAACTGGTAGGTCACGAACAGGGCGTGGGGCGAGCAGAGGAGCACGGAGGGATCGGTGAAGTCCGAGACGATGGCGTCCTTGCCCTCGGGCACGAAGACCTTGGCGGCCTTCACGCCTTCGACGAGCGCGGGGCCCTCGAGTTCCAGCGAGAGGATCTTGCCGCGGGGCGCATCCTGGCGGGAGATGAGGAAGAGGGTGTTGCCGGGGCCGAACGCCGCCTGCACGACCTTGTCGTCGTAGTCGGCGATGTGCCGCCAGATCTCGTTGGTGTCGCGGAGGTAGATCGCGAAGGTGCCGCCGTCGCCGTGCTGCACGGTGCAGAGAACGCGGCCGGTGTCGTCGTCGCTGGCGAGCATGATCTCGGCGATGCGGGTGAGTTCAAAGCCGGACTTGCGGCCCAGCGACCACTCCTTGGGGTGCTCGGGCTTGATCTTGAGGTAGGCCTTGGGGTTCTCGCGGCCCAGTTCGTAGACATCGTCCTTGGTGGGGGTGCCGAGCTTGTGGAAGTACACCTGCGTGTAGAAATCCATGTCGGCCTCGGGCCGCTCGCCGGCGCGGGGGTAGCGGGTGTAGAAGAAGCCCGTGCCGTCCTTGTCCCACGCGAGGCTGCCGCCGGCGGTGCCGCCGTTCACGCGGGGCACCACCTCGCCGGTGTCCTTGCCGGTGGCGACGTTGTAGACGTGCACGTCGCCGCTCTCACTGCCGCCGCTGGAGAGGGAGACGGCGACGAGCGTGCCGTCGAAGGAGGGCACGAACCAGTCGATGGAGGTGAGGCCCTTGGGGTCCAGGGTGTTGGGGTCGAGCAGGATCTTTTCGGAGGAGAGGTCGTTGGCCGAGGCGAGCGTGACGAGCATCGACTGCTGCTTGGGCGGCTGGCGCTTGATGGCGAAGAGGGTTGCGCCGGCCTGGTGCAGGGCCGAGTAGGAGATGGACTGCGCCGACATGATCTTGGTGACCTGCTCGCGGACCTTGTCGACGGCGGGGAGCGCGTCGAGGACGGAGCGGGCGTGAGCGTTCTGGGCGTTGCTCCACTCCTTCACGGCCGGGGCGGACCAATCTTCCAGCCAGCGGTAGTCGTCGGTGACGGTGACGCCGTGGTAGGTGTCGGTGACCGGGGATTTGGTGGTGGCGGGAGGGGTGAGCGTGATCGCGCAGGCCAGAAGGAGTGAGATCATGGGCGAAGTGTACTGCGGCCGGCGCGCTTGCCGCGCCCCGCTCACGGCGCGTCGGCGAGGGCTCGGACGGCGGCGGTCAGGGCCTTGACGGTCAGGGTGAAGCGTTTGGGGTCGAGGGTGTCGATGGTGTCGGTGGGCTTGTGGTAGTTGGGGTTGCGGAAGTTGGCGGTGTCGGTCACCATCACGGCGGGGATGTCGGCCAGGAGGAAGGGGCGGTGGTCCGAGCGGGTCATGTCGGGGATGGGGACGGGCAGGAAGTCGATGAGCGTGACTTTGAGATCCGGCGCGCCTTCGCGCATCTGGGAGAAGAGGGCGTGGCTGAACTTCTGGTGCTTGGCGATGCCGACCACCACGATGCTGTCGCCGACGGTGGGGGGGTCGAAGACGCCTTCGATCTTGGGGATCGGGCTCTTCTGGCTGTTGGGGGCGTCGGTGAAGAAGCCGAGCATTTCCAGGCTCATCATGCCGACGATTTTCTCCTTTGGCGCGTCGGGGGCGTCGGGGAGTTTGGAGGCCTTGACGAACTCGGTGACGTAATGCTGCGCGCCCACGAGGCCGGCTTCTTCGAGGGTGAAGAGGGCGAAGCGGATGGTGCGTCGGGCGGGCTGGTCCTTGAGGACGCGGGCTATCTCGAGCACGGCCGCGACGCCGGTGCCGTCATCGTCGGCGCCGGGGGCGTGGGGGACGGCGTCGAAGTGGGCGCTCACCAGAATTACTTCTCGCGGTAGCTGCGTGCCCTTGAGGTCGGCGATGATGTTGCGGTGCTGGGCAATGGCCGGGTCGGGCGGGGGGTCTTGAACCGGCGTGGTGTCGGGCTGCGGCGGTTTGTCTGCGTTTTCGCCGGTCTTCTGGTCCACCGCTTGTTCGGCGGGGTCTTGCCTGATCTTGCGGAGGGGGTAGGTCCAGGTGAACTCCTGCACCACGGGGGTGTAGCCGAGTTCTTTGAGGTCTTTCTGAAGGAGGGCTTCGGTATCGCGCAGGCCCTGGAGGTGTTCGGCGTCGCTCAGGGCGGCGCGCTTCACGGGGAGGGAGCGGATTGTGGCGAGCAGGCGTTCCTGTTCGACGGTTGCGGGCTGTTGAGCCGCGGCGGAGCAGGCGAGGAGGGCGAGGCCGATGGCCGCGGCGCGGCTCACTTGGTTTTCTCCTCGGCGCGTTCCATGGCGATCATCGCGGCGCCGTAGACGCCGGCGGCGTCTTCGAGCTTGCTCGCGACGACCTGGACCTGGCGGAGCGCTTCGGGGAAGGCGAGTTCGCGGACGGCCTTTTCAACACGGTCGACGAAGGGTTTGCCGAGGGCCTCGGTGAGTCCGCCGCCGAGCACGACGCGGGGGAGGGAGAGGACGGTGACGAAGTTGGCGATCATGACGGCGAGGTCTTCGGCGGCGTGGTCGAGCACTTCGATGACCAGGGCGTCCTCGCGTTCGCCGCCGCGGTAGTAGCGGGCGAGCATCTTGGACTTGATGCGGGAGAAGTCGGGCTCGCCGTTCTCGCTCTTCTCGCGGAGCTCGTCGATGATGCGGGACTTGTTGTTGGCTTTGAGCAGACGGGTGAGGCGGTCGACGACGGCGGTGCGGGAGCAGTTGTGCTCCAGGCTGCGCTGGCCGCGGACGTGGTGGGGGAAGAGGATGGTGTGGCCGATCTCGCCGGCGGTCCAGAAGTGGCCGTAATAGAGCTTGCCGCTCAGGATGAGACCGCCGCCGATGCCGGTGCCGACCCACACGCCCAGGAGGTTGTCGCAGTTTTTGCCGGCGCCGAGTTTGTTCTCGCCGTAGACGGCGGCGTTGACGTCGTTGTCGAGGTAGGTGCGGACCTTCATGCGCTTGGTGAGCAGATCGGCCAGGGGCAGGTCGGTCCAGCGGAGGTTGACGGCCTCGAGGACGACGCCGCGGTTGGGGTCGACAGCGCCGGGGGCGGCGATGCCGATGCCGCCCAGGTCGGCGGGGAGGACCTTGGCCTCGAAGCAGGCTTCTTCGATGCCGCCGATGATGCGGCCGATGATGGCGTCGGTGCCTTCATCGGCCTTGGTCTTGCGCTTGGAGTGGGCGAGGAGCTTGAGCTCCGTCGAGACCACGCCCACCTGCATGTTGGTGCCGCCGAGATCGATGCCGATGAAGGGTTTGGTTGGGGGCATGGGGGAGGGTAGGGGAAATCGGGAAATGGGGAGATTGGGACAGGGGGAAATGAAGACGGGGCGGCGTGGGTGGTGGTGATGAAGTTTTGGTGGGGTGCGCGGTGGGGGTGCGGGTTCTGGAGTTTCCCGGGGGGCGGCGCGGGGTGGTGGCGATGAAGTTTTGGTGGCGTGCGCGGCGAGGGAATGGGATCTGGAGTTCTCTGGGGGGCGGCGCTGGGTGGTGGCGATGAAGTTTTGGTGGCGTGTGCGGCGATGGGAGGGGGTTCTGGAGATGTCGGGGCGGCGCGGGGCGGCGGCGATGAAGTTTTGGTGGCGTGCGCGGCGAGGGAATGGGTTCTGGAGTTCCCTGGGGGGCGGTGCGGGGTGGCGGGGATGAAGTTTTGGTGGCGTGTGCGGCGGGTGGGGATGGTTCTGGAGATGCGGGGGACGGCGCGGGGTGGCGGCGATGAAGTTTTGGTGGCGTGCGCGGTGCTAGGGGGGTTCCGGAGATGCCGGGAAGCGGCGCCGGGTGGTGACGATGAACTTTTGGTGTGTGCGCGACGGCGCGGAGTTATTGCGACGTTGCGGCACCGCGGGAGGCCGCCGGGTGGAGAGGGTGCGGATGAACTTTTGGTCGCGGGTGCGCGTTGAAGAGGCGCTGGGGCATGCTGGCCCGGGTTGGGGATGATCGGGCGATTGGGTTTTCAAAGAGCGGATTCAGGTGGTACGCGGCCGGGCGGGGATGGGGCGGGAGATTGTGCGGAGTGGCGGTGAATGAGCGCACGAAGGAGGTCGGTGGTCGAGGGATTTGGGTGGGACGGGGCGGCGATGCTGAGGCGGTGGAAGATCAAGAACTGGACCTTCCGCAGCGGTTTGGAAATGATGGTGTCGGATGGTCCATCAGAAACAACCGCGCAACAATGCACAGCATTGCCGAGCGCCCGGGCTTCAGATCACTCCAGTGCTCGACGTACACGCGACGCCCAGGATGATGTTCGCGATGGGCGGATAGGGACGTTCAACACGCGATGTCGTCTGGAAGGAGAAAAAATGTTACACATTCGATTCGCTTTCGTTCCGTTGTTCCGGTTGATTCGGCATGGCGCGATTCTCTCGCGCGCTGGGGTTGTGGTCGTCGGATTCCTGTTGCTGATATTGACCATGAATGCGCCCGCGCGGGCCCAGTGTTCCGCGGGCTGGGTGCCGGGAGTCGGCGTTCCGGGTGTGAGCGGCACAGTCTTCGCCTTTGCTGTTTTACCGGGGGGCGACGTCATTCTTGGAGGGTGCTTTGGATCGGCGGGCGGGGTCGCAGTGAACAACATCGCCCGCTACAACCCGGTCACCAGGGTGTGGTCGGCGATGGGGAACGGGGTGCCCAGTTGCGTCTACGCCCTGACGGTTCTGCCCGATGGGGATGTGATCGTGGGAGGGGACAATTTCAGACCCTCCCGGTACAACCCGATCACCGGTGCGTGGTCGTTCCTGGCGGATGGTGTCAATCGCTCTGTCCGAGCCCTAGCGGTCCTTCCCGGTGGAAACCTGGTCGCGGGTGGGGGCTTCTCCTATGTACCGCCGGGGCAGCCATCAAGCGCCGCGGTCAACCGCATCGCCGTGTACGACTTCGGCTCCGGGGTGTGGTCGCGGCTCGGGACCGGGATGAACAATCGGGTGGACGCGCTGGCCGTGCTGTCCAATGGGGATGTGATCGCGGGAGGAGTTTTTGGCACCGCCGGTGGTGTGCCGGTGAACTACATCGCTCGGTACCACGGTGCGTGGTCGGCTATCGGGAGCGGGGTGAACGCAGGTGTACATGCTCTGGCGGTGCTGCCCGATGGAGATGTCGTCGTAGGTGGGGGCTTCACCACCGCCGGGGGTGTGGCGGCGAGCAACATCGCTCGCTGCAACCCGACCACCGGCGCGTGGTCGCCGCTGGGAGCCGGGACCAACGGGGACGTCTATTCCCTTGCGGTTCTTCTCGGCGGTGATGTGATTGCGGGCGGGGGCTACTCCACCGCCGGTGGTACAGCGGCGGCTTCCATCGCCCGCTGCAACCCGGCGACCGGAGCGTGGTCAACATTCGGCAGTGGCGTGAACGGCAGCGTTAATTCCTTGGGCGTTCTGCCCGGCGGTGATTTGATCGCGGGCGGCAGCTTCCTCATCGCCGGGGGCATTAATGCGGTGAGGTTCGCCCGCTACACCTTTGGCATCACGGCGCCGAGCATCGACACTCAGCCATTACCGCAAGTCGCCTGTTCCTTGGGTACCGTCGCGTTCACCGTGATTGCCGAAGGCACCGATCCCTTGGCCTATCAATGGCGGAAGAGCGCCGAGCCAATCGATTCCTCCACCAACCCTTCGGCCGCCACCGCAACGCTGATTCTGATGAATGTCGGATCCGCCGATGAGGGTGTGTACGACTGCATCGTCACGAACTCGTGTGGTAGCATCACCAGCGGCCCCGCGACACTCACCGTCTGCATCGGCGATTTCAACTGCGATGGAGGTATCGACGGCGGCGATGCCGACGCTTTCTTCGCCGACTGGGAAGCGGGCAACACTGCGGCGGATGTAAACAGTGACGGCGGTATCGACGGTGCAGACGTGAGCGTGTTCTTCGAGCATTGGGAGGCGGGCTGCTGAGTTCTGACCTGACTCGGCCACAGTGGACGCACTGGTTAAGGTTCGGCGATCCCGCGGCTGGTTTGAATGGGCACAAGAGGGCGGGTGGACCTTGGGCGAGCAGCGCGGGGTGTGGTAGCAGCTTCTGGGCGGCGGGGATTCGGGCGGAGTTGAAAGATGCGACGCGGCGGGGGGTGCTGCAATGAGAAGAAGGGCATTTACACGACGGGCGTCGCGGGGACCTTCAACGAGCCGCGGCGTGTGCTTCATGATTGTGCTTGCGGTCGGACTGCTCGCCGCGGCGATGGTCGGTTCTCGCGGAATGACGCAATCCGGAACGACCAGTTCAAAGACCACGCCCGCGGCCTCTGTTGGCAAGTTCGTGGAGACTGTGGGCGGAGCGCCGATCGCAACTCGGCCGAGGTGGCCGGTGGGCTCTCCATTGTTCGTGAGGTTTGATGCGACGAGGTTCGCGGCGAGCGTGGCGAGGTTGGTCGATGTGCGGTCTGATCTTCCCGGGAGCGTCGGCGCGTCGCTGCGATTGCCGGCATTTCCGCTTCGTATTCTGGGTCAACCCAAGGGAGGTCCTCTGTGGGACGATGGGTTGATTGAGATGGGCACTCCGACATCTGCGCGATCGTGCGTCAGGTTTGATGTTGTCTGTACCGAACTGAACGACGGTGCAACGCCATCGACGCGGAGCCCGGCGCACACGTACGACGTTGATGTCGACATTGCCGGGACGGTCGACGATGTGATGGGAGGCGTGGAGATACCGGAGATTGAGGCCGCGCTGAAGGAGGAGCTGGGCGCCACGTTCTTCATCGCGGAACCGGGGGCCGATGATGTGTCGCGGCTGTGGCTGAACGTCAACTCGAACTGCGAGAGAGATGAGGAGCCGAACACGAGGGGGCTCTGCTGCGTGCTCTCTCGCTTCGCCGATGTGACGCTGGCGGTGCGCATCGAGTTGATGCTTGATGACCGCGTGGTCGGCTGGGCGAGCGCGTGGTGGCGGGATGGCGGCGGCCGCGTCACTCCTGGCGTTGAGATGGTGGAGGTGCACCTGTCGGGTCGGTTGCCGCCGCGAGTTGGTCTGAGCGCGGATCGCTGGCGGTGTCGGATCACGAGTGACCCGGGGTTCGCGTTGCGGGACTTTGCTTCGAAGAAGTACTGGAAGGGAAGTGTTGTGTCGCCCGTCAAGGTGGTTGATGAGCGTGAGGGTGATGCTCGGTGAACGGGCGAGGTTCGGAGTAGGTGGGCGGTTGAATCTGTCGCGCGGAAATCAGGGCGGTAGCAAGGAGATCGTGATGACGCGGGCGAATGTGCGGAGTGATGGTGAGTGAGCGCGAAGATGGTTGGTGGTGCAGGGATTTAGGTGCGGCGGGAAATACAGTCTGTAGTACGGCATGCCGACCGAATCACGGGCGAATGACGGCGATTGCAGTGCGGATTCACTCCCATGACACTTGAAAGCCATCCGACGCGCCTTGCGATCCTTCCCGACCGGCTGGGCTTGCTCAGAGCATTGTCACGGCACATTCAACCCGGGATGGTGACTTTCGAGGCCCCGGAGTACCGGGGCCCCGTGGAGGAGTTGGAGCAATGGGCCCGTGCGCCGTTGCAGACCCTATCACTCAGCGATGAGGTTTCAGGCCGGTGCCTCCTGTTCACCTACGAGACGCTTCATGCGAGCCGGCGGCACACAAGGGAGGTGTGGCAAGATCCGTTCTACGAGGCAGTCACCTCGCATCCGAATCGGACTGATGGCGGCGTGGTGAACCGATATCTGGCGATGTACTTTGCGGTGCTTTCGTTGAACACCGTGGTGGTCAACGACGGCAATCCTCCGTTCTACTCGGACCCCATGCTGGATATTGCGTTTCACTCGCTTTTCTGTGAGACTGAAGTGGTGAGCTCCGCCATTTCGTTCCTGGCGTGGACTTCTCCGCTTTCAGAGTTTGGCGTGGGAGAGCTTCAGATGCTTCTGCAGACCGTGCTTTGCATCCGGATGTGCTCCCTGGCGCTCGCACCCGACAACGGCCCTTCGTCACTTGCGGAGGGCGATCTGCGGTGGTCTGCCGAAGCTGTCGGTGAAATGACAGACGAGAGTGCGCTGCGTCGATTCGGGGTGCTGAGTCCCAGCAGGCCACTCTTGCAAGCAATTCTTGCTCGAAGCGCCGTGGAATCGCGAAGGGTCCTGCGTGGTGCAGATGCAGGTGGTTGAGCGACGCGAACTGAACCGGCGCGTCGGAGCGATCGTCGCGTACGTCGGGTCCTTCGAGGCGACAGCGGCGGGCGTTGAACGAATGGACTTTGAAGACATCCTGCCAGCTTCCGGAAAGGGTGAGGCCCCTTCAACTCGCCCCGCTGGTAGTTGATGTCGGGCTGATCAGCTCCAGTTACCTGAGCGTGATGTTATAGAACGCTGCAGCTTCCTCCCAGCGTCTGGGCAACTCACCAGCCCCCCACGAGCGTCCGCACTCTGAGCACCGCCCTCCGACGGTCGCCACGTCCGGATGTTGCGGATAGAGGCACGAATCGCAAACGAGTTTGCTTGTAGCCCGGGCTTGAGCGAAGATCCGCCGTCGCATGGTGACCGTCGCGATGAGTGAGCCGCCCGTAAACGCCAACACAATGCTGATCGTCGGCCAAAGCCCTATGACTTCGCCGAGGAGAGGGGTTGCGGCCAAGATCGCCGTTGGGAGCGTTGCCAGTTCCACCTTCCGTAAGGCGGGGACTATTCGTCCGATGCGCCGCAAGCGTGGAATCTCGAACGCCGCAACCACCACCACGCAAAGCAACATGAGCGCCCAGACATCGAGCTTGCCCCAACCGCTCATGTTGGCCGCCAACGTCAAAGGCATGCTTGGGATGTTCATTGAACTCTCCGCCGACGATCGAAAAGAACCATCTCCTTCGATGCTGCTCGCAAGTTCAAGTCGTAGCGTCGAAATGCTATCCGCGTCAATCAACCAGTGACTCCCTTGCCGGCAGTCCGCACATTCACCGCCACTCCGCACAATCTCCCGCTCCATCGCCGCGCTCGTGGAAGGTGCGTTCAATGTGGTTATCCGATGCACGCAAGCGTCTGTCCGGAATGTGGACGTTTCAATTGCGAGCAATGAACCCACCTGAACCAGCCGCACGGCGGCGGCGGTATCGATGTGACGGATATTCAGGGCTTCTTCCATTGGCAGTTCAACCGGATCGGCGCGGGAGTGTGCATGCGCGAACGGGTTGGACGGTTGGCTCGCGCTGCGGGGTGGAAGGGACCGCGTGCGTGTTCGTCACGTGGGAACAGCAACGCCGCGGCGGCTGAGTCGAAGTTGCACCTCACCTGCGTCGTTGTGTGAGTGCGCGGGGTGGTGTTGCGCTGCGTCGGCGTGGTTGGGTGCGTTGCTGAGGAGGGCTATCGGGGCATCTGGCGTGCGGACGAGGGTGAATCGCGTCCGAGTGTGGCCGCCGCGTGGCGCTGAGGGAAGAAAACCACTCTTGCAACGGGTCACGGAGCGGGGGTGCGCATAAAAAACCCGGCGACTGCAAGCTGCGGCCGCCGGGGCACGAACCGCCTACGTCTCCCCAACGGACGGGTCGTGTGGATTAGAGTCGGAGTTTGGCGCGTCGGGCATGCGGCGCTTGGGTGCGGGGTCGTCTCGATGCGTCCCATGATCATGCGGACGATCCGCAGGACGGTGCCGATCATGGTGGCCTGGCTCTGTGGATGCTCTGCTCTCTTTGCCAGCGGGGATCGTTCATGCGACTGCTTCCATTTCCTGCCGCGCACGACGTTTGTAGAACACCCATCTGATCGGAGAGATCACCGCCCGTTGGCGAGCGATGGACGTTTTGAGAACGTGGGGAGTTCGATGGTGACGGTGGTTCCCGAGTCGGTGACGGAGCTGAGGCGCACGTTGGCGCCGGCGTCGTCCATGAGTCGGCGGGCGATGGCGAGGTCTTCGCCGCCGCGGCCGGTGCGGGAGGCGGCGGAGCGCGTCGGTGTGCCGGTGATCTCGCGGGTCGGCGCGGGAGCGGCGGCTCTGTTGTCGGCGATGGCGAGGGAGACGACGCGTCCGTCGGCGGCGAGGCGGGCGGAGATTGCGACCTCGCCGCGTTTGGGGGTGTTGTCGTCGCCGTAGACGCCGGCGGCGATGGCGTGGGAGGCGTTGCGGACGAGCATGTAGACTACGCGGGTGAGGTGGTGGTGATCGATCCGCACGCGGGGCAGGCCCCGGGGGATGTCGGCGTGGATGATGACTTCATCGCCGTGGGCAGCGCGGAGGAGCATGCCCATGTCGCGCCACCAGGCGGTGAGCCGCAGCTCGTGGCACGCGGGGCGGGCGAGGTCGCCCGCGGCGGCGGTGCGCAGGTCGCCGGCGACGCCCCGGAGGTACTTGGTCACGGCCCGGAGCGAGCGGACGGTGTCGGCGCCTTGGGTGGAAATCCACTCGTCGGAGAGCACGTCGAGGTTGCTCTCGACGACGCCCAGGAAGCGGGAGAGGTCATGGGCGGCGCCGGCGGCGACGTGCTCCAGGGACCGGGCGCGGGCGCTGCGCGCGGTGTCGGTTGATTCATCGGGGTCGTGCGTGGCGTGGGCGGCTTGGGAATCGTGCCCCGGGGCGACGCGGTGAGGTGCGCTGTGCGATGGCCGCACGCCCTGGCGTTCGTCTTCGCGGGCGGGGACCGTGGTCTCCGACGCGACGAACCCGGCGTGCGTGGGCGGGGGTGGCGGGCGTTCTCTCATCAATGGGGCTCCTTTCGTTCCGCGTGCGAGAAATCGGGCGGGGAACAGATGTCATTCACCCGGATGAACCGGGCGGGTTGGATGCCTCGTGCCGGGGGCCGCGTGCTGTCGGGCGCGACGGACACCAATCGTCCAGCGGCCTGGAGCACTCGGGAGCGCCGGTTTTTGGCACGTTGAATAGTGAGTCGACGGGGGCGTTTGGGGCCATGGAGGAAAGTTTCTCTATCTTTTCAGAGAGGACTTCGGCGGGGGGTGCGTGGCTGCCGCGGCCCATAAAGTTCGGCATGGCCGTCCGCAACCGAATCCGCAAGCCCGTCGCCGCAGTTCATGCGGCGGCACGCGGGGCACGGGGGCAGGCGGCGAAACGGCCCATCCTGGACCCGATCATCACGATGAACGCGGGCGGGGACATTCAGTCCGCGAGCGACTCGATCGAGCAGGTGTTCGGTTGGACGCCCACGGAGCTGGCCGGGCGGAATGTCAAGATTCTGATCCCCGAGCCGCGGCGTTCGGACCTGGATCGGTACCTGGATCGGTACCGGCACGCCGACAAGAAGGGGACGCTGCAGAGATCGCGGCTGTTCGACGCGCTGCGCAAGGACGGGACGGCGTTCCAGATCGAGCTATCGGTGTCGCGGGCGGACTTGCCGGTGCGCGGGGCTCCGTACTTCATCGGGATCATCCGGGACGTGAGCCACCGCATCGAGGTGGGAGTGGACACGATCGAAGAGCACTCGCGCATGCAGCAGCTCATCACTGCGCAGACGCGGGCGCTGGCGACGGCGAACCTGCGGCTGCAACTCGCGGACCGGCTGGCTTCGATCGGGACGCTCGCGGCGGGGCTGGGGCACGACATGAACAACGTGCTGCTGCCGGTGCGTGCGCGGCTCAACGCGATCGAGCACGCGGGGATTCCTGTGACGGCGCTGAACCACGTGAAGGCGGTGCGGCGGTCGGTGGCGTATCTCCAGCATCTGAGCGACGGGCTGCACTTCCTGGCGGTTGATCCGGACGGGCCCGGGATCGCCAAGGACGGCGCGGGGACGACGGACCTGGTGAGCTGGTGGAATCACGTCGGCGTGCTGCTGCGCAAGGCGGTTCCGGCGCGGGTCAAGATACGGACGTCGATCCCGCACGGGCTTCCGAGCGTGAGGATCGCGCCGCACTGGCTGACGCAGGCGATGCTCAACCTGATCGTGAACGCCGGCGAAGCGATCTCGGTGGGGCGCCGTGCCGCGAAGATTCACATCTGGGCCGACACCACGGAAGACGGCGAGACGGTGCGGCTGGGCGTGACGGACAATGGGCGGGGGATGACGCGCACGGTGCAGCGGCGGGCGCTGGACCTGTTCTTCACGACCAAGGCCCGGAGCATGGGGACGGGGTTGGGCCTTCCGCTGGCGCGGAAGGTGGCGGTGCGGGCCGGGGGTGATATCGGGATCAAGTCCGAGCCGGGCAAGGGCACGACGGTGCTGCTGCAGTTGCCGGCGATCCGCGTGCCAAGAACGAAGAGCGGGATCACGGTCAAGAGATCGGCGGGGGTAACGGTGCGCGATCACCGGGCGGCGGCGCTGGTGTCGCAGGTGCTGCTGCAGTCGGGGTTCACGCCGCGTTCGGTGCCGGCGGGCCGGCCGGGCAAGGCGGATCTGTGGATCACGGAGCCGACGGCGGCGGCGCTGGAGGCGGCGAAATCGCGGAAGAAGTGCAGCGATCGGTGCATCATCCTGCTGGGCAAACCATCGGCCAGGACCGAATCAGCGTGGGTGTTGCTGGGAGCGACGTTCATCGACACGCCGGATGATTTCGAGGCGATACGGCATTCCATCGGCCAATGCGTGCAAGGGCTGCAGGAGACCTCTCATGATGCGGCGAAACACGCGTGAATCATTGCCGGCCCCGGTTGAAGCGGCGTCGCCGCGCGCCGCGGGCGGTACTCTCCAGCCCAAACCCAGGCCGCAAACCCAGAGCTCCGCGGTGCTGCGCGTGCTGTGCGTGGATGACCACGTCGTGCTGGTGGAGGGGCTCAAGGCGCACTTCGCGATCAAGGGCGACATCGAGATCGTGGGCCGCATGGCGACCGCGGCGAATCTTGCGGACGCGGTGGCGCGGCTCAAGCCGCACGTGGTGATGCTCGACATCGAGATGCCCGGGCCCGACGCCTTCGAGATGGCCGACCGCATGCGGCGCAAGTTCCCCGAGGTGAGGATCATCGTGCTGAGCGCGCACATCCGCGATTCGTTCATCTCCGCTTCGTTCCGGGCGGGCGTGAGCGCGTACTTCGCGAAGTCCGACGATCTGGAGGACATTGTCAAGGGCATCTTCGAGGTCGCCCACAGCCGCAAGGGGTCGTTCGTGCTGGGGCCCAAGGTGCGCGAGCGCTGCACCCCGGTGCCCCTGGGGCAGGCCGAGGCCGACTCGCCCGACGCGCGCACGGGCGACCCCAGGACGCTGCTCAACTCGCTCACGCCCCGGGAGGATGAGATCCTGCGCCTGGTGGGCAAGGGGATGTCGCGCAACCAGATCGCGGCGCAGTTGTGCCGGAGCGTCAAGACGATCGACGCGCACCAGGGCCGGATGATGCGGAAACTGGGGATCGGGGCGCGGGCGGACCTGATCCGCTTCGCGATCCGCGAGGGACTAGCGATGGCCTGAGCGGGGCCACGGATGTAGCAACTTTTCGCTGTGGCCGGGGGGTGGCGGGGGTGCGATGATGTACCCAGTTGCGTCACCGGCCCCGCGTGCGGGGCGACGAAGGCGCCCGCCGAACGGCGGAGAAGAAAACACGGTTTGTCTGCTCACACGAAAGAAGGTTCACTTTGAACTCCAGGTATCACATTCTCATTCTGACCGCCGCGGCTGTGGCGCTCGCGGCCGGCGGAGTTTGCACCGCTTCCGCGCAGTCGCCCCCGGTTCTGACGAACGCGTCGGGCGTGGCGGCGCCCGCGGTTAGTTTCCAGTCCTCCAAGGTTTTGATCGATCGTTCAGTGGTCAACAACAACGGCGAAGAGATCGCGAACGTTTCGGATCTGATCCTGGACCGCGGGGCGGGGCGGATCGAGTACGTGGTGATCAAGACGGGCACGACGTTCGGCATGGGCGGCCGCGCCGTGGCGATCCCGTATGGCTCGTTCCGCTGGGAGCAGGGCGACAAGGACCGGTTCGTGCTGGCGTCGACGGCGGAGCAGCTCAAGCAGTGCCCCGAGTACACGCCGGAAGACTGGAAGTCGCTCAAGGACGCCTCGACGGACGACATGAACACCACGCGGGACGACAAGAACGCCACGCGGGACGACAAGAACGCGCTGCGTCGCCGGCTGGCGACCGACGCCCAGGCCTCGTCCGATCCGTACAGCGGGAATCTCAATCCGGCCACCAAGACGCACATTTCCGGCGAGATCATGAGCGTGGATCGCGTGCGGACGAGCACGTTCGGCGAGCAGGTCGAGATCACGGTCAAGACGACGGACGGCGCGACCAAGCGGGTGGCGCTGGGCCCGTCGTGGTATGTCAACGGGGCTTCGGCGGCGCCGATGCGCGGGGACAAGGTGGAGATCGACACGCTGGCGTTGCCGCGTGACCCCAACGAGCTGACGGCCGGCACGCACCTCAAGACGGCGGACCACGAGCTGCACCTGCGTGACAGCGACGGGACCCCGGCGTGGGCGCTCAAGTCGGTCGTGGCCGACGGCAAGACGTACAGCACGCCCTTCTCGCGGTACCTGCTGCTGAGCCACCTGCCGGGCATGAAGGTGGATTGCCGCGGCAACGAGTGCGGCAAGGTGCAGGACGTGATCATCGACCAGCGGTCGGGCGAGATCGGTTTCCTGTCGATCGACCCCAACGAGAACTTCCTGGGCATCGGCGACACCAAGCGGCTGATCCCGTGGTCCGTGGCGACGGTGACGTACGACGGCATCGTGCGGATCGACGCATCGAAAGAGATGGTGCTGGCGAGCCCCGAGACGCCGTCGGACCTGGCGCTGCTGAACAACGGTGCGCAGGGCGAGCGGGTGTACAAGGCCTTCGGCGTGCCCGCCCCCAAGTTTACCGCTCCTCACGCTGCCTCGTCCGTGACGCCGAGCAGCGAAGGAGCCTGGAATGCCCGCGGGCCGATCGTGACGGCGATGGAGGCCAACTCCGCCGCGACGTTCGAGGGCAAGGTGGTGGACATCAGCGACGTGAAGTTCGGCAAGGACGTGACCCCGGCGCGGGCGATGAGGATCAAGATGCGCGGCGACAACGGGGCGGAGGAGACCATTCTGATCGGGCCGGTGAGTTACATGGCGAATCAGAAGGCCTTCTGCAAGGCGGGCGACGCGGTGAAGGTGGACGCGTGCCGCACGATGATCGATGGTCGCAAGTATTGGATCGCGCGGTCGATCGACTGCAAGGACGGCCGCGTGGTGATGATCGATGGAAACAACGCTCCGGTGTGGTCCCAGCCGTGAATGACCGGCCGGGGAACAGGATCCCCGGTGTGTTGATGCAACGAGCGAGTTGAACCGGGATGGCTGATTCGGAACCGTCAAGTCCGGCCAGGACCAAGTCAGTGGAACTGGCCAAATTCAGGAGTCTTTCAGATGAACGAGCAGAACACAAACGCCACGAAGCCCGCTGATCGTGACGCGAACAAGGATCAGAAGCCGGGCGCGCTGGGCGCGCACCCGGTGGGCACGACGCTGGGCGCTGTCGGCGCCGGGGCGGCGGCCGGAGCCGCGGGCGGCGCGATCGCCGGCCCGATCGGCGCGGTTGCCGGTGCGGCGGTCGGAGCGGTGGTCGGCGGTCTGGCCGGCAACGCTGTGGCCGAGTCGATCAACCCCACGATCGAGAACAAGTACTGGCAGGACGCCTATGCCACGCGGCCGTACGCGAGCATCAATCACACCTACGAAGAGTTCGCGCCCGCGTACCGCTACGGCTGGGAGTCATACGGGCGGCGCGGCCACCAGGCCGGCACGTTCGAGACCGTTGAGAACGAGATGAGCCGCGGTTGGGACAAGGCCAAGGGCGCATCGCACCTGAGCTGGGATCAGGCCAAGGCTGCGACCCGCGACGCCTGGCAACGGGTGGCGAAGGCCTCGGGGTCGAACAAGACTGATTCGCGGTAAATGAACACACGCGCCGTTCCCGTGTACGTCTCCGGGATGGCATTCGGGGGTTCCGTCGAAAGTCGGAACCTCTGATTTGACCGCGGCGGGGTATTGAGGCTGCTCGAAGAGGAGCGGCCGCCGCGGCCGACGAACGGACTTTACGCCGCCGGAACCCACACCTGGCAGGCGAGTCTACGTGGGAGGCTTCGCGCGAAAGTGCGTGCCTCTCATTCGGCTGGGCCGAGAAACGGGCTGTACGCCGCCGGCACCCACACCCGGCAGGCGAGTCTACGTGGGAGGCTGTGCGCGAAAGCGCGTGCCTCCCATTCGGATCGGACGGTGAACGGCGATGCCGGGCACGGGACGATCCACAAAGGCCTTGCGGACGGGGTGACCCGGACGCAGGCCGACATGCCAACTCCCCGCTCCTCCCACTCTTCCTCAGAGAACACGGAGCGGATCAAGATGCCGGATCGCCGGCATGTTCCAGAGGCGATACGCCGGTGAAAGCCGGCGTGTCGCCTTTTTGCGTTGGAGTGGGCTGTCAGCATGCAAATCGTGATACGCGCGGCGGGAGAAACTCGAACTGGGTTTCCGGCGGCGTTGGGCCGCCCCAACCTACCGGAGATTCCCAGATGTCATCGCGCCGAATTCCATCATTGATCGCTCTTGCCGCATTCACGGCCCTGGGCCTTTCGCCCCGTTCCTCGCTGGCCGCGGGGATTACGTACCAGGGAGAGATCCGCCTGGGCGGATCGCTGCTCACCACTTCGTGCGACCTGCAGTTCCGCGTGTACGACGCGGCGGGCGGTGGGGGGCAGGTGGGGCCGGGCCTGCAGGCGTTCGGGGTTTCGCCGGTGGACGGCCGCTTCGCGGTTGACCTGGACTTTGGGGCCGGCGTGTTCACTGGCGCGCCCCGCTGGATGGAGATCGACGTGCGGCCCGCGGGGAGCTCGGATCCGTGGACCACTCTCTCGCCCCGGCAGCCGATGAGCGCTGCGCCGTACGCGCTGTTCGCGCTGGGCGGCAATCAGGGGCCGACCGGTCCGACCGGACCGATCGGGCTTACGGGTGCCACGGGGCCCACGGGGCCGCAGGGGGTGCCGGGCGCGACGGGGCCGACCGGGGCCACTGGGCCGACGGGACCGACCGGGCCGACAGGACCTATCGGGCCCACGGGCCTCACGGGCGCGACCGGGCCGGCGGGGGCATCGCCCTTCAGCCTCAGCGGCACCACGGCCTATTACAACGCCGGCAACGTGGGCATCGGCACATCGTCGCCCGCGGCGAAGTTTGACGTCCGCGGCTCGGCGCAGGTGCAGAACACGGTGCGGCTGGACCCTTCCGACTCGCCGCTGATCGTGCGGCAGTTCGATCTGTTCACGTCGGGCAACAAGGCGGGGCTGGGGCGGTGGGGCTTGTTCCAGGAGCCGGTCACGCTCTTCCTGGGCGTGGCGGGCAGCGACTACCCCAGCACCAGCAACCTCGTGCTGGGCGGGTGGACGGCGGCGGGCGTGCGCGAGGACTGGATGAACCTGGTCAAGGGCGGCAACGTGGGCATCGGTAATACGAACCCGCAGAGCCGGCTGGATGTCTTCCGCTCGGGGAACAACGCCGCGGCGCGGTTCCGGACCGACGCGACGGACTTCACGGCGGTCACGATCTCGAACGCGTCGCCGGGCGCGCTGGACTACTCGCTGCTCTCGACCGGCAACGGGTGGGCGGGCGGGGCCGGGGACTTTGTGATCCGCAGTTCCAACAACATCGACGGCCTCATGATCGACGGGGGCGGCAACGCCGCGGCGTTCTTCACGAACGCCCCGACCAACCCCTCGGGCTACTCCCGCACGCTGTACCTGAACGGTCACCCCACGCTGGGCGGTTCGGTGGGCATCGTGTTCCACAACCCGGTGCTGACGAGCGGTTCGCAGCACTGGACGGCGGGGATCAACAACGACGGGCGCTTCGCGTTCGAGAAGGTGGGCGGCGGGAGCAACCTGGTGAGCGTGCCGGCCCTGGAGATCCGCGGGGGATCGGACCTGGCCGAGCCGTTCAACGTGACGGGCGAGGGCGAGATTCTGCCGGGCATGCTGGTGTGCATTGATCCGGCCCACCCGGGCCAGATGCGGCTCTCGACCCGCGCGATCGACCGCACGGTCGCGGGCGTCATCAGCGGGGCGGGCGGCGTGAACGTGGGCATGCTGCTGAAGCAGGAGGGCTCGATCGCGGACGGGCAGCACCCGGTGGCGCTGAGCGGGCGCGTGTACTGCTACGTGGATGCGGACGCCGCGGGGGCGGTTGAGCCGGGCGACCTGCTGACCACCTCGGACACGCCCGGGCACGCGATGCGGGTGGTTGACCACACGCGGGCGGGCGGGGCGATCATCGGCAAGGCGATGACGTCGCTGGACCACGGCAAGGGCCTGGTGCTGGTGCTCGTGAATCTGCACTGAACGTGTTCCCCGCGTGCCGCGGCGTGAGAACGCCCCGGCACGTTTTCACTTCACAGGAAAGCCGTCATGTCACTGAGGATTCTGATCAACATCGCCGCGTTGTGCTTCGTCGTCGCGTCCGTCGCCCGCGCCGCTGACCCGGTGGCCCCGCTGGTGGAGGCGCAGTTCGACACGCTCAAGCGTCACGGGGTGGCCCTTGGGTTCTATCCCGACGGGATGCCGGATGTGTCGGGGGCGTACCACTGGCAGGGCATCGCGAGGTCGAACACGCCGGGCGAGCCGCACCTGTTCGTGACATCGAGCAACGCCAACGCCGCGGCGTTGGGGGTGGTGCGGATGACCAGCTGCGCCCGGGACGGGGAGCGGCTGCGGTCGAACCGGCTGTCGAGTTCGTATGACGTGAAGGACACCGCGCCGCCGACCTCGGACAAGGTGGTGAAGGTGATCCGGTTCGACGGGACGAACTACAACGGCGGGGACGGGCCGGGGTATCCGCACTATCACCACGCGGGGGGGATCCAGATCAGCGGGGACATCCTGGCGGTGTCGCTGGAGGACCCGGGCGACGCGTCGCTCTCGGCGGGCGCGGTGTGCTTCATCGACGTGGCGGACCCGCAGAACCCGATCTTCCTGAGCGTGCAGAGCATCGATCACGACGTGGGCGCGGTGGCGATCATCTCGCAGGGCGGGGGGGCGTACCTGGTGGCGGTGATGGGGTGGGATCTGGGGCGGCGGGTGGGCTTCTACTCGACGACCGAGGCGCTGATCCGCAACCCGCCGGCCTCAGGGCAGATCCTGACGCACCTGGACGACTGGTACCAGTACGACAACAGCCAGGTGCTGTGGCAGATCGGCACGCTCTCGCTGCAGAACATCAACTTCATCAAGGACTCGTCCTCCGGCAACCTGTACCTGATCGGCACGCGCAACACCACCGGCGCCCCGGGCGGCAATGACTACGCGGACATCTACCGGGTGACGACCTCGGGGAGCCAGTACTACCTGACGCAAGTCAACACGAACTGGATTCGCCCGTGCGATTGCTACGACTGCAACAACTGCCCGGCCTCGCATTCGGGGCGGTTCGGGAACGGCGCCGCGGCGGGGGGGATCTATGTGTCGCCGACGGGGAACCTGTACCTGTACATGACGGAGCACTACAGCGACGGGCCGGGGAACAGCGTGAAGATGGGCGAGTTCTATCTGAGCGGGCTCACGTGGTCGGGCAACGCGAACCCGTGCACGTACTGGGTGGAGTTGTACGACGACGCGACGGGGTGGAACGACAGCACGCCGGACCGGAGCATCGTGATCGACGGGCAGGACCGCTTCCGCGAGGACTACGCGAACTTCAACAACCTCGAGGGGTTCAACGACAAGACGAGCAGCGTGCGGTGGTGCCTGCCGGTGGGCGTGAACGTGGTGCTGTTCGAGAACGACACGTTCAACACCGGCAACCCGGGCCGCACGGTGACGCTGACGGGCACGGGTCGAGTGCAGTCGATCGCCAACCTCGCGGACAGCGCGTACGGCTTCGGCGACAAGGCGAGCTCGCTCGCGTTCTACAACGCCACGTGCGTGGAGCAGAGCGTGGCGGTGGTGCCGGAGCAGGCGGGCACGATCGCGGGCGGGGCGGATCTGCTCACGGGGTGCTGCGAGCGGCCGGAACTGTCGGTCTTCCGGGGCGGGTACCCGGGGGCGGTGACGCTCACCAAGTCGATGATCATCCGGACGCGGGAGGGTGCGGCGCGCCTCGGAACCAACTGAGGGAGTAAGGCACTAGGCATCAGGCACTGGGCATCAGGGAAGAGGCGGAAGACAGGAAGGCCGCGGGTCGTGGGATTTGGGGAGCAGCACTTTCAACCGGGAATCGCATATGACACTCCGTACGCTTGTTCAACTCGTGACCGTTGCCCTGTTCGCCTCGGCGGGGTGGGGGCAGGTGATGACGCAGCTCTCGTTCAAGGCGTCGCACAACGCCTACGAGCGCAACGAGACGATCGACAGCCAGATCGTCAACTACAACTCGTGGGTGATCGAGCTGGACATCAGCCGCGACACCGACGACAGCATCGAGGTGATCCACGCGTGCGGGAGCAACGGGCACGAGTTCGAGACCGAGCTGGACGAGATGTTCAACGCGGCGTGGATGATGACCGAGCGGTTCACCTTTCTGTACCTGGACATGAAGGAGTTCCGCAACGGGTTCGGGGGTGTCTTCTGCAACAAGAAATGGGGGGATGCGTCGTGGTACATGCCCAAGATCCAGACGGACGTCACCGCGGCGCTCGTGCGGGCGGGGCTCTCCTGGAGCAACGTGTACACCACGACGGACTTCGCGGCCGACGGGCGCGAGTGGCCGAGCTGGCAGACGCTGGTGGCGAGGGGCAAGTATTTCGCGGTGATCGTGGATGAACTGGACGACACCGTGACGGACGGCTACCCGCTGATGACGGCGTGCAGCCAGAAGACGATCGCCGATCAGCACACCAACTGCGTGCTCATCAACCGCGAGAACGCGAGCGATGACGATGCGGGCAACGGCCCGGTGAAGTCGGATCACCAGAAGTACCTGTGGCGCTCCTGGCAGGTGGGCGGCTCGGAGGAGACGCACTGGAACAACGCCCTGGCGGCGGGGTTCCACTTCATCGCGACGACCAAAATCAGCGACACCTTCACGAACACGGATGTGCGCGTGCACTCTCCCGCGCCCTGCTACGTGATGAACACCAACCTGGGCGCGCAGTACGGCACGTGGAGCTTCCCGTTCATCACGGTGAACCAGGGCGTGAACCGGGCGTTTGGTTCAACGCCGGTCAAGATCGCGCCGGGGACGTACTTTGAAACAGGGCGCACGTTCACGATCCCGACGAAGTTGCTGCGGTCGGGGAGTTCGGGGAGCGTGGTGATCCGGTGACGCGCGGGCGGCGTTAGACGCCCAGCATCTCCATGACGCCCTTCTTGACGTCGTCGGCGGAGATGCCGCAGTACTTGAGGAGTTCGTCGGGGGTCTTGGCGCTCTTGGGGATGCGCTTGACGTGCATCTGCTTGAGCTTGAAGCCGTCGCCGCTCTCCAGGAGGGCATCGGCCACCGCGCTACCCAGTCCGCCGCCGAAGTTGTCCTCGACGGTCAGGACGTTGCCGCTGTGCTGCTGCACCATATCGAGGAAGGCGTCGGTGTCGAAGGGCAGGGAGTAGAGGTCCACCAGGCCGGCGGAGACGCCGGCCTTGTCGAGCATCTCCACGACCTTGTTGGCCTCGTGCACCATGTAGCCCGCGGCGGCGATGACCACGTCGCGGCCCTCGTTGAGCACCTCGAAGCCGCCGAGGTTGAAGACCGTTTCATCGTTGTAGATGAACTCGGTGTCGGGCCGCATGGTCCGCATGTAGCAGGCGCCTTCGTACTCGGCCATGACGCCGGTCAGGGCGTACGCGGCGTAGGCGTCGGCGGGCTGGAGGACGTAGCAGCCGGGGTTGCCTCGGTGGTCCTTCATGGTCGTGAAGGAGCGGAACCAGGCGACGTCGGGCAGGGACATCTGGCTGGGGCCGTCGGCGGCGAGGGTGATGCCGCAGTGGCTGCCGATGAGCTTGATGTTGGCGCCGCTGTAGATGGCCATCTCGATCTGGTCGTACGCGCGGGTGAGGAACTTGGCGAAGGTGGAGACGAAGGGGATTTTGCCCGCCGCGGCCTGGCCGACGGCGACCGAGACCATGTTCTGCTCGGCGATCTTGCACTCGAAGAAGCGAGCGGCCAGGGCGGGGTCCTTCTTGAAGAACTCGGCGAAGGTGGAGTTGGAGACGTCGGCGTCCAGGACGGTGACGCGGTCGTTGATCTGTCCCAGGGCCCGCAGGGCCAGGCCGTAGGCGCGGCGGGTGGCCATGCTGCCGGACTGCAGGAGGCTCTCCATGTCCCACTTGCGCATGACGACGCTGAGGCTGGGCAGGTCGGGCGAGGTGAAGTCCCTGGCCTTGGCCTCGGCGGGGGGCTGGATCATGAACTGGTCGCTGCTCACCAGCGCGCTGGTGAGTTCGACGCGCTTGGACTCGAGTTCGGTCAGGGCCCGCTTCAACTGCTCGCCGGTGGGCGGCTTGCCGTGCCAGCCAGCGCCCTGCAGGCTCGGTGCGCCCCAGCCCTTGACGGTCTTGGCGATCACGGCCAGGGGCTTGCCGCCCGAGCCCTCGATGAAGGCGTCGAACGCGGCCTTGATGGCCGTGGGGTTGTGGCCGTCCACGATGCGGGCCTCGAAGCCCGCGGCGTTGAGCTTGGCGGCCAGCACGTCGGCGGACTGCTGGTTGGAGACGCGGTCGGCCTGACCGTACTCGTTGCAGTTGAAGATCGGCAGCACGTTGCGCAGCTTGCGGTCGATGATGTAGTCGATCGCCTCGGCGACCTGGCCCTCGCGGGCTTCGCCGTCGCCGATGATGCAGTAGACGCGCTTGTCGAGCGTGTCGAGGCGGGCGGCGTCGCCCAGGCCCGCGGCCACGGAGAGGCCCTGGCCCAGCGAGCCGGTCGCGGCGTCAAAGAAGGGGAAGCCCTCCATCGGGTTGGGGTGGCCTTCCAGCTCGCTGCCCAGTGAGCGCAGGTTCTTGAGTTCATCGGGGCGCAGCTTGCGGCGGGCCTTGGGGTCCTTGCCGAAGGCGACGCTCAGTTCCGCGCACGCCGCGTAGACGGCGGGGACGGCGTGCCCTTCGCTGAGCACGAGACGGTCGGAGGTGGGGTAATCGGGGTAGTCGGTGCTCCAGCGCATCGTGTGGAACATCAGCACCGTCGTGAGGTGGCTGATGCTCATCGCGGACGTCGGGTGGCCGCTGCCCGCGGCGGCGCACATCTCCAGCGAGGAACGACAGATTTTGAGGGCCGAAGCGTGGACGGCGGCTTCAAACGACATGCGGAGACTCCCGAGGTCAGTACGGTTCCCTCCGGCCCGCTGGTAAGGGACGAAGAAAAACCGAGTATGTTTGGTATACGTACGGACAAACACGCACATCCGATAGCAATGTGGGGACGGGAGTATCTGAGGGCTGATCGCCAATGACAAATCGGCGATCGAAATTCGGGGTGACTTGCCCGGGGGCTTTTCGGGGATCAGCGTGCCGCGGTCCAGGCGTTCACGAACGAGTCGGGGTCGTCATCGACATCCGCGGGCGCGTCATCGGCGAGGAGGCCTTTGACGAAGAGCACCAGGTCGGCCTCGTCGACTACATGGTCGAAGTTGAGGTCCGCCCCGGTGGGTTCGGGCAGGACTTCGACCAGGTTGCGGGTGTCGCCGCCGGGAGCGGGGCGCGACGCGGTGGAGATCGCGAAGCGGGGCCGGTCATTCAATAGGATGACCTGCACGAGGTCGTAGCGAGACTCGAAGCCCTCGAACGCGAACTCGGCCGGGGCGTTGTGCCGGAGCATGACGCGGATGATCCCGCCGGGCCCGATGAAGGGGGCGGCGTTGGCGATGTCGAAGGTGCGGCGGGTGGTGTCGTCCTGGGTGGCGAAGATGTACGCCGCGGGATCGCGGTCGCCCTCGCCGATGTTGAGCTGCCGCCAGTGCAGGCCGGGGGTTCGCAGCGTGAAGTCCCAGAGGTAGACGCCGCCTTCGACGAGGCTGAGCAGGCCGGAGCCGAACGGGCCCTCGGCGGCCTGGCACTCGATGTTGATGCGGATGGAGTCGCCGGTGACGGTGGTCAGCAGCGGCACGAACGTGGTCTCGAGCTGGGTGCTGGCGGTGAAGACGCCGTCGAAGCGGCTCTGCGCGGTGGTGACGGATTCCACGGGCGGCTGGCCGGCGACGCGGCTGGGCACGCGGAGCGTGTCGAACAAGTCGGCGGGGTAGTTCTTGGTCGTGGTGACGCCCGAACCCACGGACCAGCGGAACTTCTGAACCTGGTAGGCCCAGACCTGGCGGTACAGGCGCTGGATGGAGCGCCACACTTCGGTGTTCTCGTCGGGCGGGTTGGACGTGAAGGGGACGATCTCGGTGACGCCCTTGGCGCGGAGCATCGCGAGCAGTTCGCGGGTGCCGGCCTCGGTGATGGGCACGCCGTAATCGCCCATTTCGCCGGGCACGCGGATGTACGGCAGGAGGTTCGGCCGGTGCTCCGGGCTCACCGAGTTGAGCACGGATTCCACGCGGTGGCGGTGCAGCCGCATGCACGCGTCCCAGGGCGTCTCGAGCGGCCGGTCGTAGCGGTACAGGTTGTTCTGGATGTGCGTGTACGCCGGGTGCGCGGAGATGCGCCAGTCGTAGAGCGGCACGGCGTCGCGGTCGGCCCAGGTCATGGTGGGGATCATCGCCCAGCGCTCGAACGCGTCGATGAACCCGCCGAAGTCGGCGACCATGGTGTGGCCCTGGCGGGCGCCCTCGTTGTCGGTATCGATCGAGAGGCGGCGGTGCACGACGGTCTCGTAGTCGTAGGTCTGGGGCTCGGGGGCCTGGCGCGTGGGGTCCTGGATGAGGTGGACGAACTTGTCCTGGAACCAGCCGAAGACGTCGGGCTCGCCGTCCACCATGTACTCGCCGTAGTTGGCGATCACCGGCAGGGGCACGATCTCGTTGGGGTGCGAGGAGCGGTACGCGGCGTACGCGGCGCGGATGGGCTCGTACGCCACGTCGCGCATGATGCCCGAGCGGATGCGCTTGACGGTCGTGGTGTACCACTGCGAGAGCGGGCGGTTGGGAAGCTCCTGCGGGCCCCCCGCCGCGGGGTTGAAGCCGGGGTTGAGAGGTGTGCCGTCCCCGTTCTTGAGGTCCCAGCCGTAGTGCGCGGTCGCCTGGGCGTAGAGCTGGGCCATCGTCCGCTGCGGGTAGTACCCGGCGACGGCGGCGGTGTTCCAGCGGGCGTCCTTCATGACGTTGAGCAGGCTGTACGACCAGGCCTGTTCGCAGCAGCCGAAGATGGGCTGCTCGCTGTCGAACATATAGCGCTTGGGGAGCGGGATGTGGTCGCGCTCGTGGCGGTACATGATCCGTGACATGAAGGTCTGCATCCAACCGGTGAGCCGCGGCCGGGACGCGGTCATCCACGGGTGCAGCAGCGCGAAGTTCCACCAATCGGCAGAGAGCGGGTCGGTGCTGAAGCCGGTGGGCCACACCAGGGTCTGGCCGGGCCGGGCCCGGATCGGGTCGGTGGGGTCGCGCATGGCGGAGAGGGGGGCGTTCTCCGCGAGTTCAACCTTGTTGGCGTGCGCAAAGCCCGGGAGCGAGACGGGGATATCCGTTGGGTCCAGGTACCCCAGCGTCTGGTCGGCGAGGCGGCCGCGGATGAAGTCCATGACCTTGTCCGCGGCGTTGATGGGATTGTCGTCGACTGATCCCGAGGCGGTGTTGACCACGACCATGCCGGTCATGTGGCGGTCACCGCCGAAGAGCGGGGGCTGGGTCCGGATCTGGGACTGGGCGCGCACGTTCTGAAAGAAGTAGAACTCGGGCAGGGCCGTTTGACCCGCCGCCACGCACGCCGCGACGGCCACCATCCCCAGGGAGCAGGCTTGACGCATGATTCGCTTTCCGTAGTGACTCAATGGTCGGTGGGCGCGCAACACACGACCGCCACGCAGGCCGCGGCGTGAACGCACCGGCACCATCGATGTCATACTTCAGACCGACACATTTCGGACACACACGCGGGACGCATTTCGGATCGACGCCGGGCTTCCGGCCACACTCCGATAACCGACATTCGACGATGACCAGAGCCTCACCGTCGCACTCTGGCTTCAGAATACCAGAATCCCCTCGGTGGGTCAATAAGCAAAAGACCTGTAATCGCCCGAACCCGCGGGCGGCCTGGAGGCCAGCGGGAGGGGATTCGGCGGGCCGGGACGCTTCCGGGTCCGGTCTTTTCCCCCCGCGTGATTCGGAACGACGGGAGCGGCCTGAGCGCAACAGAAAACGCCGGGGTGTCTACCACCCTCGGCGCTTGGACTTGCGCGCGCGCTGCAAGCCCATGTGTTTGGATATGAAGCGAGAGGTTTAGCGTCTGCGGCCGCGCCGGCCGATCGAGAACATGCCGCCGGCGAGCAGAGCGAGAGTGCCGGGGGTTGGTGTTACTTCGATTTCGTATTGGAGCAGGACGTAGTTGGTTCCGTCGCCCACGCTCGCCAGCAACTCACCGTCGTCCACGCCCGGATTCCAGTTGGCGCGGTTGGGGATGGTCGTGGTGTGCGTGATCGTGTTCGAGTATGACTGGCCGCCGTCGGAGCTGAAGGAGATGGAGGCCCGACGCAGCAGGACGTTGGTGACGTAGGACTGGTAGTTGACGGGGTCGGAGGTTCCGAACCGCCAGGACCAGAACGACGCGGGTGAGCTGCCGCCGCCGGGGCGGGGCACCGTCGCCGTGGCGGGGACGAGCGCCTCGCCGTTGGTGGTGGAGATGGCGCACCGGATGACGACGGCGTTGTTGACGATCAGTTCATCCCAGAAGGCCTGGATGTGCCCGGAGCCGTTGCGGTTGGTGCCCAGGTCGGTAGAGCCGACGGAGCGCTGCACGAGGGCATCGCCGCCGGAGTTCACGGACACCGGGTTGAGGCTCGAGTCGTACATCACGAGCCCCACCGACACGCGGTCGTTGGGGTTGACGCCCCGCAGGGGTGTGACACGCGGGCCGTACCCGCGGCTTTCCTCCGAGGTCGCCGAGCCTCCGGGCGCGTAGTTGCCCACCACATCCGCCTGCGCCGCGACCGGCAGCATCAGACAGCCCGCCACCCACGCGGCCCTTGGAACGAAGTTGTGTGCAGACCGACATCTCAGGAAGCGCATAAACAGCCCCTCCGCGTTTCACCGCAGATTTCCAACACAGAGCCCCGAAGTAGGACCACCCGCGGCCACATTGGCCGCCGCGCAGAATCACACCGCCCGGCTACCTACGGAATAGGCACGGTGCGGCGCTTGTCTGTCGTTGTCCCTCGGGGTTCAACATTCAACATACATCATGAATTTGAAAATGCCAACCCAAACGGAGAATTTTCTCCAAAATTCCCAGATCGCACGGTGATTACAGACCCTTCCACCGGGGTAAACCCTTTCATCCGGATACTCCTCGCGGTCTACCGCCGACTCGGGCGGGGTGCTCCTAACGCATCCCGATTTTGCAGGCGGGCCGAGTGGCGGCATTGGCGGAGATGACGGGTGATGGCAGATGGGTTGCCCAACAGCGCACCCAAATAACTTCCCGCCACTGTCCCCTGACCATTGCCGTTTGCGCCGCTGAACCGGCGGGCACGCGTGAGTGCGCGCGATTCACACATCTGCCGGGATGGTCTTACTGCAATCCCGGCGCGGTCCAGGGAGATCACCGGTTATGGCGTTCATCACCAAAACTCTTGCGTCGCTTCGGCGTCATCTCTGCGTCGCCGCGGCGGTGGCCGCGATCCCCGGGTCTCTCGCTCACTCGCAGTGCACGCCGCGCTGGCTGTACGGCCCGGAGCAGGTACTCCCCGGCGTGGGCAACTCCGTCGGGCAGGCGACTGTGAACGCGATGGTCAACTGGGACCCCGACGGGCCCGGGCCCGAGGGCGAGTGGCTCGTCATCGCGGGCAACTTCGACCGCGCGGGCTCGGTGGCGGCCAACGACATCGCGGCGTTTGACGGGCGGGCGTGGCGGTCGCTGGGCACGGGCACGAACTCGGGCGAGGTGAGCGCGCTGACGGTGTGGAACGGGCGGCTGGTCGCCGCGGGCACCTTTACCGCGATGAACGGCGTGAGCGCGGGGCGCGTTGCGCAGTTCAACGGAACAACCTGGAGCAAGTTCAACACCGGCACCGCTTTGGACGCCAACGCGACGGTCAACGCGCTGGCGGTGTACAACGGGAGCCTGGTGATGGCCGGGGACTTCACCCTGGTGGGCCGCGGCAACACCACGGTGGGCATCAGCCGAATCGCGCGATGGAGCGGCACGCAGTGGGAGGCGCTGAGCACAGGGATCACCGGCGGGCCGGTCTCGGCGCTGGCGGTGTACGGCGATGATCTCATCGCCGGCGGGTCATTCACCACCGCCGGCGCGGTTACGGCGTCGCGCATCGCCCGGTGGAACGCGACGGCGGGCGCGTGGTCGGCGATGAACGGGGGCGTGAACTCAAGCGTCGACGCTCTCGCAGTGTTCAACGACCAACTCATCGTCGGCGGCGGTTTCACCACCGTGGGCGCTTCGATCCCCGCCAACCGTGTGGCGGCGTGGACGGCGGCGGGTGGGTGGTCGCCGCTGGGCGTGGGCCTGGGCGGCACGGTCTATTCGCTCGCGGTGCACGCGGGCGAGCTGTACGCGGGGGGTTCGTTCTCCGCCGCGGGGAGCGGCGGGACCGCGATCCGGTACGTCGGCAAATGGGACGGCGCGGCGTGGCAGCAGGCGGCGGAAGGATTTCAGGGTGCTGCGGTGAACAGTCTGTTCTCGTGGGGCGGTCGTCTGTACGCGGGCGGCACCATGGTCTTCGACGGGGGCAATGTCGTGTGCCAGGGCCTGGGCGTTCTGGAAGCCGGCGCGTTCGGATGGTCGCCAGTTACATCTCAGTTCAAGACCATCGTGTTCTCCTTTGCGCAGTACCAGAACTTGTTGTACGCGGGCGCCTGGATCCCCTCGGCGGTCGGTGGGCCCGCGCTCGGCTTCGCGAGGTGGGACGGCAGCACATGGGAAGCGCCCACGACGTTCGACATGCGCAACGTGGTGGCGATGGTGGAGTACAACGGCGAGCTGATCGTCGGCGGTTCGTTCCAAACCGCGACCGGAGGGCCGACGGATTACATCGCCGCGTGGAACGGCTCCTCATGGAGAACGCTCGGCGCCGGGGTGAACGGCGCGGTGCGTGCGATGTGCATCTACCGGGGCGAGTTGATCGTGGGCGGGAGTTTCACCAATGCCGGCGGCGTGCCGGTGAACCTGATCGCCAGGTGGAACGGCGCGGCGTGGGCCGCGATGGGCACTGGCATGACGGAGGATTACGGCAGCGGCGGCGCAAGCCGAATGGTGCTGGCGTTGGCGGTGCACAACGACCGTTTGGTGGCGGGAGGTGTTTTTCGCAAAGCGGACGGTATCACGGTGAATCACATCGCGCAGTGGAACGGGACGGCGTGGAGCGCCTTGGGGGGCGGCTTCTCCGGAACGACTTACACGACCGTTACGGGCATTACTGTTTTCAATAATGAACTGGTAGTGACCGGGAACGCCGTCTGGACCTCTCCCACGATGGCTGGCACATCCAACCTCAATGACATCGCCCGCTGGGACGGGACCAACTGGCGTCCGCTCGGTACCGGCTTCGGCGGATCCAGCGGAAATGGCAGCGTCGGCGGCAACGGACTGGCGGTCTACAACGGTTCGCTTTATGCGTGCGGTGTCTTCGATGCCGCGGGACCGGTCGCCGCGGGTCATATCGCGCGATGGGACGGCACCAACTGGTTCGCGTTGGGCACGGGGACGGAGAACACCGGTTACTCCGATGTCCGCAGGCTCTTCCCGTTCCGCGGCGAGCTCATGGTGGGGGGCAACTTCGCCACTACCAACGGCCAGCCCTCGGGCTTCTTCGCCCGTTGGACCACCACGAACACGCCGTGGGTGGTCAACGCCGCGCCGATCGATCGGACCGTCTGCCCCGGGGCCGCGGCGTCGTTCGACGTCACGCCCGCCACCGGCTACACGGTCGCCATCCAATGGCAGCAGGAAACCGCTGTTGGCGCGGGCCTTTACACCGACCTGGCCGACGGCCCGGCCCCCGGCTCGCCCCAGACCGTCATCGCGGGCGCCGCGACAACGCACCTTTCCCTTACCAACATCGGGCCGGGCCTGAACGGGCTGCGCTATCGCGCCAGAGTCTCCAACGCGTGCGGCGCTGTGTCGCAGGACGCGGGCCGCGTGCTTGTTACGGCGGCGCCGGTGTTCGAGACTCAGCCGTCCTCGGTCTCAACGTGCGAGGGGCAGGCGGTGACGTTCTCCGTGTCGGTGCCCGGCGACAACAACCAGTACCAGTGGCGATTCCGGGGCTTGGAGATCATCCCCGAGGTGAATCCATCGGCCGCCACCGCCACGCTCGAGATCCCGGTCGCGACGCTTGAGTACGCCGGCGACTACGACTGCATGGTGGCTAATGAATGCGGCCTGACCAATGTGAGCGACCTGGCCACGCTCTCGTTCTGCGCGTGCCTGGAATGCCCCGCCGATTTCAACCAGGACGGCGGCATCGACGGCGGCGACCTGGACACCTTCTTCGGCGCGTGGCAGATGGGCTCGTGCGATGCGGATGTCAACGCCGACGGCGGCGTCGACGGCGCGGACGTGGACACCTTTTTCGCGGCGTGGGAGGCGGGGGGGTGCGGGTAACGCCTCGGGTATTCAAACCGCGCCTTGGTTCCGGGTTCAGCGAGTCTGAGTCCTTTCAGCGTGCTCCAGGCAGATCAGCGGGGTTCCTTCCGATCAAGCGGCCAGACGTGTATTCAAACGTACCAGGAGTTCAGTCCATGATGTCGCGATTGATGTTGGGTTTCAGCGGCGTGATCTTTCGGGCGAGCTGTTTCCTCGGATCGGCGGTGGCGACCACCGCCAGCGCGCAGACCGGCGGTTGCCAGACCGGGTGGTTGGCTGGTTCGGGCGTGCCGGGTATGAACGCGAGCGTCTACGCGATGACCGTGTGGGATCCCGACGGCACCGGTCCACTGCCGCCGCGTCTGGTCGTGGGCGGGTACTTCACTTCAGCCGGCGGCGTGCCTGCGAATCGCATCGCCTCGCTGAACTTGGCTACGGGGGAATGGTCGGCGTTGGGCGCCGGACTCAACGGAGCGGTAAGCTCGCTGGCGATCCTGCCCAGCGGCTCCCTGGTGGCTGGAGGGTCATTCACAACTGCCGGCGGCGTGAACGCGAATCGGGTCGCCGTGTGGAACGGATCCGCGTGGTCCGCGCTGGGGAGCGGGTTGGGCCCGAGCACCTACGGTGTCACCGCCCTGGCGATCATGGCCAACGGTAACATCGTTGCCGGCGGCGACTTTACCTCCTCCGGGAGCGGCGTGACGGTGAACCGCGTTGCCCGGTGGACCGGCAGCGCGTGGGTCGCGATGGGGACTGGCATGAACGACCGTGTGAACTGCCTCGCGGTGTCGACCAACGGCATCGTCGTGGCGGGCGGTAAGTTCACGAGCGCGGGCGGTGCCGGTGCGTCGAGAATCGCGCAGTGGAATGGGACTTCCTGGTCCGCGATGGGCGCGGGCATGTCCATGGTCTTCGGGTTCCCGTTCGGGACTCCACCGGCGGTCAATGCCTTGGCGGCGATACCGAACGGCGAGGTCGTGGCGGCGGGCTGGTTCGACACGGCCGGGACCTCCCTTGCGAACTCGGTGGCGAAGTGGAACGGCAGCACCTGGTCACCGCTGGGTCGGGGTATCCCGACCTCGTCCGGATTCGAGGACATGGTCTTCTGCCTGACAGCTCTACCGGGGGGCGACCTGATCGCAGGGGGGAACTTCAGCTCCTATCCCGGCGAGCCCGGATACGACATTTCTCGTTGGAACGGGAGTACGTGGACTTCGCTGGGCGGCGGCGTCGGTATCTACAGCTTCGGCGGCGGTGGTGAAGTGCGTGGAGTTGCCGCGCTGCCAGACGGCGATATTGTCGCGGGCGGCTCCTTCACGTATGCCGGCGGCTCGCCTGTGAGCAACTTTGCGCGGTACACCTACGCGGTCCCATCGATCTGGAGTTCGCCGGCGTCGCGCACCGTGGCCATCGGTCAGCCGACCACCCTGAGCGTGACGGCCGCCGGGCCAGCGGCGGGCGGGCCTGCGCAGTACCAATGGCGCAAAGACGGTGTGCGCATTGCCGGAGCAAACGCCGCGAACCTCACCATCGCCGCGGTGTCGGCCTCGCACGCGGGCCTGTACGACGTGGTGGTCCGCAACACGTGCGGTCAGGTTGTGTCCGCCCCGGCGGCGCTCAATCGAACAATCCCGACGATCCGCTCGGTGTTCGTGACGGGCATCTCAAGCGCCGGTGCCACGGTGAACTGGACGACTGACCGTCCGGCGCAGGGTGCGGTGCGGTGGGGGGCTTCTCCCGGGGCGCTCTCCAGCTTAACCGCGTTCACGACGCTCGGCACGAGCGGCGCACGCACGATCTCCGCCGTGGCGGGCTTCTACTACCAGGTCGTCGTACGCGACGCGCAAGGCGCCGAGGCGTTGAGCGATGTGCGTCAGGCGGCGCTGCCCAATCCCGCTCAGCCGACCACGGTCGCCCTGGATGCCGGGGTGTCGGGCGCGTTCTGGGGGCCGCCGTTGCTCGCGTGCGCTTCCGGGGAGGCGAGCAACTCGCTGGGTCTCACGCTCACGATCCGAAACCTGGGCGCATCGTTGGGCGGCCCCGGCGTGCCGCTGACGGTGCTCGGTCGCATCCAATCGGGCGGGTACTCCGCGTTCGGGCTTCAACCGCCCGGCGTAGTGAGTTGCCAACTCCCGAACCCTCTGTTCACGATCGCCGGTTTGGCGAGCGGAGGAACATCGGTGACCTCGCACACGATCGTCGATGCACGCCGCGGGCTGTCGCCCACGGGCGGGGTCGGGCTCTTCTCGGGCAGGGTGCTCGTGCCCAGGACATCGGGAGGATTCGACGTGTACCCCCTTCCCACCAAGCGGATTCAACTGCCCCAATAAGCCTCAGAACACTTGGGTCAATCCTCCAAAGACTCTCCACGGAGCTCAAACATGAACCGAGCCCTGCCTCTTCTGCTCATCGCCGCGTGCGCGGCATACACCGCGAACGCCCAGTCCGATCTTGGGCTGAGCTTTACGACGTCCGAGTACACCGTGACGGCGGGCCAGACCGCTCAGATCGACGCCGAGTTGATCAACCTGACGATCCAATCCCTCGTGCACATCAACGGTGTGCGGCTTGATGTCCCCGTTACATACCTCGACATCAACGCGTCGCCGCTGTTGCTCGCGGGTCCGGGCGCCCTTGATCCCGGCGAGCGGTGGTCCGGAACGATCTTCACGCTGATCGCACCGCTCGGCGCGACCGAAGGTTCGTACACGGCGAAGGTGACGATCTACGGAGGCCGAGGAGAGTTCGACGAAGCGGTTCTGCTCGAGACGTTTCTCCTCGTCCATGTTCTGCCCGGCTGCAACCCCGCGTCGATCACCGATCAACCTACTTCGCAGAGCGGCTGCCGCGATGGAACAGCGGCCTTCTCGGTCGCCGCCGTCGGGACGGATCCGTTCACGTACCAGTGGCGCAAGGAGGGTGTCCCCATTGATGCCGCGTCCAACCCCTCCGCCGCGGCCCCGACGCTCGTGCTCGCGATGCTCCAGAGCGCGGATGCCGGGGCGTACGACTGTGTGGTGACGGACGGTTGCAACCTGAGCACAACGACCAACAGCGCTGTTCTCGTCGTGTGCGCCTGTCTTGCGTGCCCCGCCGACTTCAACCAGGACGGCGGCATCGACGGCGGCGATCTGGACACCTTCTTCGGCGCGTGGCAGATGGGCTCGTGCGATGCGGATGTCAACGCCGACGGCGGCGTCGACGGCGCGGATGTGGACACCTTCTTCGCGGCGTGGGAGGCGGGGGAATGCGGGTAACCCGACGGGCTCCTTTCGACAAATTCGAACAATTTTGAAAAAGTCGCCGGAATTCGCTTCATGGTGGTGGGGGGTTGCACGCATGAGGTGGGTGTGGGGGTGAACGGCTGTGCGCGGGCCGGGGCGGTGTTGGTGCGCGCGGGGTGGCCGCGGGCGGGGTCCTTCGGCCGGGAATAGCGGGAGAGCCCGGCGATGGCCGGCTCTCCCGCGTCGTTGGCGTGGCGGGGACGCGATCGCGCGGCGAGCGATCGCGTGGTTCGACGTGGGCACTCTCAGGAGCCTTCCATGTACATCCCGATCGGATCGCGGTTCACTTCGGTTGTTTCCGGCGGCGTCATCAAACCCGTGCAGTGCGCGCACTGCGACGGATGCTTCCTCTACCGGATGCAGCGCACCGCGCGGGGGCACGGTCGGAGTTTCCTGTGGCTGGACAACGACGGGGCCAGTTCGCGTGCCGCGGCGAAGGCGCACCGGAAACTGTACAAGACGCTTGAAACAGACTTTGATGTCGTGGCGTGCCCCGGCTGCGGTAACTACCAGCCGGCGATGGTCAAGAAACTGCGCGTACGGGCGATGTGCTGGTCGCTGGTCGTCTTTGCGATCTTCAAGCTCTTGTTCATGTTCCCGGCGTCTCCTGCCTCGCCGCTCGCCTCGCCTGTCTCTTCGTTCGGACAGTTCCTGAACTTCATCGATATCGCGTGCATCACCGCGTGCCTCGTGCTGCCGTGGCTCTGGAATCCCAACGCCAAGGCGGAGCATCGCATCGAGGCGGCGAACGCCAACCCGCAGATTCTCACGGAAGAACAAGTCGAAGAACTGTTGGCCGATGAGACCGACGCTCCCGAGCGCGCCGCGAGCGGGGGCCCGACCCGAGTGAACCAGCACTCGGGCGGCGAGAACAGTGCTTATTTTTGATCGAAGAAATTTCGCTCGGCTCACGGCGCGGTGTTCATGCGGGGCATCAACGCGCGATCACTCCGGCCCGGGCCCCGGGCCCGGTCCGCCGCCGCCACCGCCCTCACGTCCACCACCGCCACCGCCGCCGCCGCGTCGACGCCGACGGCGGCGTCCGCGACGCTGGCCATCTTCGCCCTGGGGCTGATCGCCCCGCGGCGGCTGGTTCGGGGGCGACTCGCCTCTGGGGGGTTGCTCGCTTCTGGGAGGTAGATCCGTTCGCGGCGGGCGATCGGCGCGGCCGATCGGCGAATCCGTGCGGCCCACCGGTGAATCGGCGCGGCCGATCGGGCTCTCGGGGCGGGGCGCGGGGCCGTCGGTCCGCGGCGGGCCTTGACGCGGTGGGCGCTGTTCCCGCGGCGGCTGATTGCGGCCCTGCGGAGGACGACCGGAGGGGGGGCGCTGGCCGCGGTTGCGATCACCGCCGCGGTCGCCACCACGTTCACCACCACGGTCGCCGCCGCGGTCGCCGCCGCGATCACCACCACGGTCACCGCCTCTGGGCTGGCCGCGATCGCCGCGATCGGGTCGGCGGTCCTGAGGGCCCCGATCTGGTCCGCGGTCGGGCCCGCGCTCTGGTCGGCGGTCTTGCCGTTGCTCTGGACGTTGTTCCGGGCGTTGGTCCGTGCGTGCCTCGGGCCGCGGGGCGGGGCCGGGCTCGGCGGCGCTGTCGGTCTCGTCGCCATCATCGGTCCCGGGTTCCTGCGGCGCGGCGGTGGGGGTGGGGGCGGCGGGGGTGGGGCCGCGGACGGGGCGGCTGGGTTTGTTGCCGCGGATGTCGCGCATGGAGCCGGAGGGCGGGGCCGAGGCCGGCGCTGTTTTGCTGGTGGGCTCGGAGAGGTTCTCCACCGGCACCGCCACATCCTGGAACTTGCCGTCGCTGCCGACGGCGTCGAGGCGCACGAGCACCAACTGCGTCAGGATCTGCGAGTCGATGACGGTGCCGTCGCCCTCGGGCGTGCCCACGCGGCTCTTCTTGCGGGGCAGGTTCTTCTTGAGGTCCTCGTAGGTCTGGTCCTCGTAGCGCAGGCAGCACATCAGCCGCCCGCAACGTCCGCTGATCTTGAGCGGGTCGAGCGTGGCCTTCTGCACCTTGGCCGACTTCATCGAGACGGGCTTGAGCACCTTGAGGAAGTTCTTGCAGCAGCAGTACTGGCCGCAGCGCTCGTAATCCGCCGTGAGGCGGGCCTCGTCGCGGGCGCCCACGTGGCGGAGTTCCACGTGCGAGCCCAGTTCGCGCGAGAGTTCGCCCGCCAGGTCGCGCAGTTCCATGCGCTCTTCGGAGAGGTAGAAGAGCGTGAGGGTCTCGCCCCCCAGGATCGGCTCGGCGTCGACGAACTTGACATCCACGCCCGACCGCTCCGCGACCTCCTTGGCCCGCAGCCGCAGTTCGTGGCGGGATTGCTCCAGTTTGGCCTGCGCATCCAGGTCCGCGGCCTCGGCGATGCGCAGGATGCGCCCGTCGGTGAAGAACGGGTACTCGCGCCCGCCGGAGTTCTGGATGTAGTTGAGCATCTCCTTGCGCGACACGCTCTTGGAGCACCCCGAGTTGGGGCATGTGCTCGTGAGCATCTCGCCCAGTTCCGTGCCCCGGTGGGTCCGCACCACCAGCTTGCTCCCGCACCCCGGCTTGGCCGTGCCCGAGTACGGGAACTCGCCGACCAGTTTCATGGAGCCGAACCGCACGACGATGGTCCGGGGCGCCTTGAGCGCCTCGTACACCTTGCGATCCTCCTCCGCCAGGTGGGCCTTGAGGTCTGCTTCAAACTGTGGGAGCGGGAGGATGGGCATGTCAGAGACAAAAGTAGGCAGAGCCGCGGACGCGCCAACCGCGCCGGGTAGGAGTCGCTGCGTCTTCCGCGTCGTGGCGATTGCCTTGCTCCTGGATGTGTGCTTCCTTGCCAACGTCGAAACGCTCACCAACTCGCCAATTCACCTGCCGAAGCCCGAATCCCGAGTCCCGAATCCGTCTTTCTGACAATTTTCCGTCCTTTCTATTGGCATCGTTTATTCCGTGTGGCATATTTGAGTGTCCACCCCGCACAGGAGCCCTTCCACGTACTTCCTCAACTTCATCCGGCTTTCGTTCGGATTGCCTTCGCGTGCTTCACTGATTTGCTTCGGCGCGGCGAGCATCGCTCTGTCCCACACCTCCGCCCTGGCGCAGGTCGACCCCTCCGGCATCGAGTTCGTCACCGTCGGTGCGCCGGGCAACCCGGCGTATGCAGGACCGGACAACAACAACGCCGTCACGGGTCGCGGCAGTGTGGGATACGAATACCGCATCGGTAAAACCGAAGTGACGACCGCCCAGTGAATCGAGTTTTTCAACCTCTATCTTGGCCGCGTGCCGTGGGTGCAGGCGCCGTCGCGTTGGGGCGCAGTCAGCACGGGCAATCCGGACCAACCGTACCAACTGAGCGGCTCGCCCACGGCCGGCATGCGCCCTGTCGGTGGAGTTGATTGGCGCACCTCCGCCATGTTCTGCAACTGGCTGTGCAACGACCGCCGCCCGGACATCTCCGCCGTGATGAACGGCGCGTACGACGTGTCCACCTTTGGCGTCATAAACGGGAACCAGTTTACCGATCAACGTGAACACACTCCCGGTGCTCGATATTGGATCCCCACGCTCGACGAGTGGATCAAAGCCAACTTCTACGATCCGAACTACGGCGGCACAGGAGTCGGCGGCTGGTGGTGGAACAGCATCAACGGCACCAACGTGCCGCTTGTGTACGGACCGCCCGGCCAAGGCCAGGCGAACGCGGGATTTACGCTCCCGGGCGGCGGCGAATACGCGATCCCTTTGATGTCGTATCCGGATGTCCGTACTCCTTGGGGGCTGCTGGATACCGCCGGAGCGACTTCCGAATGGCTGGAGACTGTCCGAGTCGTTGATGCCATTCCGTACAGGAGATTTCAGGGCAGCCATTGGGGCGGCACTCCCATCGACCGCATTTATGCCGTCAGCGCCGACTTCCCGTCATCTCCCTCACTTGAGCACGGCTTTCGCATCGCTGCGGCCGTTCCTTCTTCGGGAACGGCATCGCTCGCGATGATTCTCATGGCTCGCTTGTGTGCGCGGCGGCGCGGCTGAGTTGCCGCGTGCGGGGTCACGGCATCGCCGCGTCCGGGGCCCCGAGCACGTACGCCGTTCCCTTCCCCCGCACCATCCAGACGCGCGTGAGCGCGGCCCGCGGGTAGACGCGTTCGCCGTGGGCCGCGTCGGACGCGGCGGGGTCGTTCACGATGACATCGCCGGCGGCGTCGAAGCCCTTGAGGACGATGAGGTGGCCATCGGTGCTTGAATACGGGGCCGCGGGCAGTTCGCCTTCTTCCACGCGGATGCTGGCGATGATGGGCGTGCCGGAGCGGATGACGCGCTCGGCCTCATCCCACGAGCCGAAGCGCCGGACCTCGCCGGGCACGCCGCGTGTGAACGCGGCTTGCACGTTGCGTGGCCAGACGCCGTAGATGTCGTGGCGCGGGTCGAAGGCGAGGGCGGCCACATCGCCCACGGGCGTGGGCGCGCCGCGGTAGGCCAGCACCATTGCGACGCTGGTGGGGCTGCAGAGGCGTCCGGCGAGTTCGGGCCGGTCGGTCTTCTGGCTCAGGAAGGGCACCTCCAGGCGCACGGGCCCGCCGGTCATCGGCGTGGCCCGGGGAGGGTGGCGCTTGAGTGTGGACGTGAGCGTCGTCACCACGGCCAGGTGCCGGACGGTGACGCACGCCCCGGGCTGCGCGGCGGACTCGGGGCCGAACGCCGCAGTGACGCGGCACTGGACCTGATCAAAGGCGCGGCGGCCCTCGAGCACGTCGATGGCGACGTCGCCGTCGGGCCAGCGAGTGACCAGCGGCCCGCGCGCGGGCAGGTCGCCCCAGTCGCCGATGAAGAGCCACGGCGACCAGGGGCCGCGGCGGGCACGGACGCGCACCTCGAACCAGACTCCGGTGCCGGGCGGGGTCTGCACGTTCCAGGAGAGGAGGCATTCGTCAAACTCTCCCGGCGACACCGCGGGAGATTCGTACGCGACGAAGGCATCGCCGCCACTCTCGCTCTCGCGGCGGCAGAGCCGCAGGTCCAGCGGGCCCGGTGCGTCGGCGCCGGGCCGGGCCCCGGGGTTGGCGAGGCTCCAGACATGGTGCGGCGCGGGGTTGTTGGAAGAACACGCGCAGAGGCACAGTGCGGCCAACGCACCCAGGAGCATGAACAAGGAGCGCATGAAAAGAGCGTATGGCCGCCGCGGGGGCTTCCATACGCTCGATGAATCGGAGAACAGAATCTAAGACCGCATCGGCTCGCGGTGGAGTCGGCTCGGAAGACCGGTGATCGAACGAATCGATTGCCGGTTCCTTCGGAGATTACTTGTTCGAGAGCAGATTCGTGTTGATCTGATCTTCGAGGCGGGCGATCTGGTTCTTGGTGGCGGTGGCGGAATCGAAGATGGGGCCGACCTTCTTGGACAGTTCGCCGTTGGTGGCGCTGGCGGGGTTCTTGGTCACGCCCGCGGAGGCGTCCTTGAGACCGTCGACCAGCTTGCGGAAGTCCTTGGAGGCCTTGTCGAGGTAGCCCTTGGCCAGGGCGCGCTGGGGCTCGCGGCTCTTGATCTGATCGATCGCGGCGCGGCGCTGGGCTTCATCCTTGATCGTCCGGCTCTCCTTGAGCCAGGTGGTGAAGAAGCGCTGCGAATCGGCCACGGCGTCGTCGCTCGCGGTGGTCAGGCGCTGGGCCTGGTGCGTGAGCACTTCGATGCTCTTGTTGAGGTCGGCGAGCGTCTGGGTGCTGGCGGCGCCGGTGGTGCGGACATCCGAGAGCTTGGTCAGCGCGGCGGTGGCGCGATCGATCTCCGGGGGCATCTCGCCGAGCATCTGCTGGAAGGTCTGCACGGAGGAGGAGGCCTTCTCCTTGGCGATCTCCGTGGAGGACTTGCAACCGGCGCCGACAAGACCGAGGCCGAGCGCGAGAATACCGATCTGAATGGAGCGAGGGGTGTTCATTGTGCGTTTACTCTGCAACTGGTGTGTTTACATTCGGGCGACCGGAACCGATGTGGATCACGCGACGCCGAGAGACATTATAGGGCCGTTGTGACGCGATCATGCATCCCCGCGTGCCAGGGCGTCCTTAACCTCGCTGAGTTCCTGCTTCTTTCTGGCGTCCACTTCGGGGAACCTGAGATCGAGGTCGGTGAGCGCATCGTGGATCGCCGCGCCCACCACCAGGCGCGTGTACCACTTGTTGTCCGCCGGCACGACGTACCAGGGGGCGCGCTTGGTCGCGGTGTTGCGGATCATGTCCTCGTAGGCGCTCATGTAGTCGTTCCAGTGGGCGCGCTCGTTGAGGTCCGCCTTGCTGAACTTCCAGTTCTTGTCCGGGTCTTCCAGCCGCTCCAGCAGGCGCTTGCGCTGTTCCTTCTTGGAGACATGCAGGAAGAACTTGAGGACCACCACGCCCTGGCGGGTGATGTACTTTTCGAAGTTGCGGATGTCCTCGAAGCGCTCCTGCCAGAGGTTCTTGCTCTGGCACTCCTTGGGCAGGCGCTGGGCCTCCAGGAACTCGGGGTGGACGCGGACTACCAGGGTCTCCTCGTAGTACGAGCGGTTGAAGATCCCGATCCGGCCGCGCTCGGGCAGGCAGCGGGTGCACCGCCACATGAAGTCGTGGTCCAGGTCCTCGACGGTGGGGGCCTTGAAGGAATAGACCTGGCACCCTTGCGGGTTGATGCCGCTCAGGACGTGCTTGATCGCCCCGTCCTTGCCCGCGGCGTCCATGGCCTGGAAGATCAGCAGCAGGGACCAGCGGTCCTGGGCGTACAGCTTTTCCTGCATGTCCGAGAGTTGCTTGACGCCCTTGGCCAGCAGTTCCTCGGCCTTGGCGCGGGACTTGACGCCCCGGGTGTCGTTGGGGTCGATGTCCTTGAGGCGGAACTTGTCGCCGTTGGTGACGCGGAAGGGTTCGATGAACGCCCGGACTTTGTTGGCCACTGTCAATCTCCCTCGCAAGGCTCGCCGATGGCTCCCCGCATCGCGGCCGCGTCACGCATCGTATCATCCCCTTTCCCCCACACCCCGAAGGCGGCACGGATGCTGCTCAAGAACCTATTCCCCAGCATGTTCCACAGGCGCCTTCTGCTCCTGACGCTGTTGTTCGGCGTCGGCGCGGCCCCCCTGTGCGTTCAGCTCTCGCGGTTGGCGCTGGTGCGGGGCGATGACCTGCGGCGCGAGGCCGAATCGCGGCTCGTCAAGCGTCAATGGACTCCGTCGGTGCGAGGCACGATCCTGGACCGCAAGGGGCGCGTGCTGGCGCAGGACCGGCCGAGCTTCGATGTGTCGGTGCCGTACTCGGTCATCACCGGGGACTGGGCCCGCGAGCACGCCGAGACCGTCGCCCGCCGCTCCATCGGCCTGGCGGGGTGGCTGGGGCTTTCGCCGGCCGAGCGGGAAGAAGTCGTGTCACAGTTGCTCCCGGCGTTCCAGGTTCACCTGGAGCGCGGGTGGGAGCGGTTGGCCAACACGCTGGGCGTGCCCCGCGACCAGTTGGACGCGCGGCGCGACGCGATCGTCACCGAGATCACGCAGCGGCAGGAGCAGGTGGTGGCCCGGCGCGTGGAACTGGAGGTCGCCGAGGCCGCCAAGCGCGGCGAGACGCTCACCGACGCCGCCCGCAAGGCGATCGAGAAGCGTGCCAACCAGCCCATCGCGGAGTTGAAGCAGGCGCACGTGGTGGCGCCGCGGGTGGGTGATGACATCGGCTTCGCGTGCGCCGCACTGGCCACAGAAGACGCCGCGCCCGAGTCGATCGAACTGCCCGACGGGCGCGCGGCAATCGTGGAGTCGCTCCCCGTCCTGCCGGGCCTCAAGGTCGTCGATTCGGGCGACCGGGATTACCCGTACGAGGCGATGACCATCGCGGTGGACCGCAGCACGCTGCCGCGGCCCGTTCGTGCCGAGGATTCGCTCACCATCGAGTTGGAAGGCGTCGCCTGCCACGTGCTGGGGCGATTGCGCGACCAGGTCTTCGGCGACAAGAAGGGCGCCGACGGCGCGCCGGACATTCCCGGCGATGCGACCCGCCGCCGTGCGTATTTGGACGCCAACCCCGCCGCGGCGGCGCTGGCGACCACGGCCGACGGGCAGGACCGCGGGGCGTACTTCGAGAACGACCGCGTGGGCGACGGGGGCGTCGAAGGGTCGCAGGAGAACTCGCTGCGGGGACTGCGGGGCGTGCAGATCAACCACCTGGATACCGGCGAGAAGGAGCACGTGCCCGCCGTCGCGGGCGACACCGTGAACCTCACGCTGGACATCATGCTCCAGGCGCGCGTGCAGGCGGCGATGAGCAAGGAACTGGGGTTGGCGGTGGTGCAGCCCTGGCACGGGCAGGAGAGCATCACCCAACCCGTGGGCGCGACGCTCAACGGCGCGGCGGTGGTGCTGGACATCGACACGGGCGAGGTGCTGGCGATGGTCTCTACGCCCACCTACACCCGCCGCCAGGCGCGTGAGGATCCGCAGTACGTCTTCCGCGATCCGGTCAACACGCCGTTCATCAACCGCTGCATCGCCAAGCCCTACCCGCCGGGGTCGATCGTGAAGGCGGCGGTGCTCGCGGGGGCGGTCACGGCGGGCAACTACACGGCCGACCAGCGGATCGCGTGCACCGGCTACCTGATCCCCAACCGGCCGGACATCTACCGCTGCCTGATCTACAAGCGGTACCACACGACCCACTCGATCGTCCTGGGGCACGATCTGGACGGTTCCGAGGCGGTGATGGTCTCGTGCAACATCTTCTTCTACACCATGGGCAAGCGGATGGGCGTTGACGGGCTGGTGCACATGTACCGCGAGATGGGCGTGGGCGACCCGTTCGGGCTGGGCGTGGGCGGCGAGTTCGCGGGCCAACTGGGCAAGTTCAACACCGGCGCCGACCTGGCGCCCCCCGACGCCATCCAGATGGCCATCGGGCAGGGCCCGGTCTCCTGGACGCCCATGCACGCGGCGAACACGTACGCGACGCTCGCCCGGGGCGGCGTGCGGCGCGATCCGGTGCTGATCCGCAGCCGCGGCAGGCCGGACCCGCGCGACCTCAACCTGAGCAGCGCGGGCGTGGCGATGGCCCTCAAGGGCCTGCACGACGTCGTGAACGCCGAGCACGGCACCGGCGGCCACCTGACGTTCGAGGGCGGCGTGCAGGAGCCGATCTTCAACGCTTCCGGCATCACCATCTGGGGCAAGACTGGCACGGCGACGGCGCCGGACGTCCGCGGCCCGGACCCCGACGGCCAGGGCCCCGGCAAGGGCGACGTGCTCGAGTCGGGCGATCACTCCTGGTTCGTCATTCTCGCGGGGCGCGAGCGCCCGCAGTTCGCCATCGCGGTCGTCGTTGATTACGGCGGCAGCGGCGGCAAGGTCAGCGGCCCCATCGCCAACCAGATCGTTCATGCGCTCATCGCGGAGGGATACCTCTAGACCCTAGAGCCACCACCACGCGTGCCCACCGCCTCCTCCAGATCGTCCTCATTCCTGCCCCGCCTCGCGGGCGCGGTGGCCGGTCTGTCGCGCGGGTGGCCCGCCCTGCCCACGGTCTTCGCGTCGATCGCGCTGTCGCTGATCTCGGTGTACGCCATCGGCGTGGCCGAGTCGCTCCAACCTCATGAGCTCACGGACCTGACACCCGCGGCGCTGCGCCAGGGCGTGTACCTCATCGTCGCGGTCGCCGCGAGCATCCTGATCCTGCTGCCTCACTACCGCCTGCTGGGGTACGCGTCGTGGGGCATGCTCACGGTCTGCGTGCTGCTGCTGGTGTTCCTGGTGCTGCCGGGCGTTCCGGCCTCGATCGTCCGGCCGCGGAACGGCGCCCGCTCGTGGATCGACTTTGGCGCGCTGGACTTCCAGCCCTCGGAGGTGGCCAAGATCGCGTACGTGCTGGTGCTGGCGTGGTACCTGCGGTTCCGCAAGAACCACCGCACCTTCGCGGGTCTGCTCCCCCCGGCCATCATCACGTTCATTCCCTGCGCCCTCATCCTGCTCCAGCCGGACCTGGGCACGGCGGTGCTGTTCATCCCTGCGTTGTTCGCGATGCTGGTCGCCGCGGGGGCCAAGCTCAAGCACCTGACGCTGATCGTGCTGATGGCGACGCTGGCCGCGCCCGCGGCGTACCCGTTGCTGCGTCCGCACCAGAAGCAGCGCATCGTGGGCCTGATGCTCCAGTTGCAGGGCGACAAGAGCGCGGACCAGGACATCAATATGCAGAGCGTCACCAGCCAGCGGCTGGCGGGCGCGGGCGGTTACGCGGGCGTGGGCGATGCGCGCAGCCGCACGCTGCTGCACTTCAACGCGCTCCCGGAGCGCAAGACGGACATGATCTTCTCGGTGATCTGCAACCGATTCGGCATGGTGGGGGGGCTGGCGGTCATCGGTTTGTACGGGCTGTGGATCGTGGGCGCGCTGCTGACGGCCGCGGGCTGCCGCGAGCCCTTCGGTCGGCTGACGTGCGTGGGGTTCACCGGCTTCATCGGCGCGCAGGTGATGATCAACGCGGGGATGAACCTGGGGCTGGCGCCGATCATCGGGATCACGCTGCCGTTCCTGAGTTACGGCGGCTCGAGCCTGGTGACGGTGTGGCTGATGACCTCGATCGTGGCGAACGTGGCGCTGCGGCGGCCGCGGGTGTCGCTGCGGCGGTCGTTCGAGTATGACGAGGAGGAGTAGCGGGGGCTTGGCGGATCGGGCCGGCTTACGGCTCGATGAGCCCCTCGCGGATCGCGAAGCGCGTGAGGGCGACGCGGTCGTGGATGTCGAGCCTGCCCATGACGCTCGCGGCGTGGTTCTCCACCGTCTTGACGGACAGGTGCATGGTCTTGGCGATTTCCTTCTTGGAGAGGCCCCGGGCAATGTACCGAAGGACCTCCAGCTCGCGGTTGGTGAGCTGGTTGGCGCGGCTCTTGATCTCCTGGCCGGCCAGGTGGACTCCGTCGCCCTCCACCACGAGCCTGGCCTGCACCTCCGGCGAGAAATAAGTCTGTCCGCTGGCCACCGAGCGGATCGCCCTGACGACCTTCTCGGGCGGCTCGGTCTTGCAGACGTAGCCCATGGCCCCGCAGTTGAGAGCGGCCTCGATGTACCGGTCGTGCGTGAACGCGGAGAGGAAAATGATCTTGGCCCCCGGGCAGCGGGCGACGATGGTGCGGGCCGCGTCGAACGCGGCGATGCCCGGCATGTCGATGTCGAGCACGACCACGTCGGGGTTGGCGCGGATCGCCGAGTCCACCGCCTCGTCGGCGGTGCCGATGTCTCCCACCACGCTCATGTTGGAGGTCTCGTTGAGCAGGCGGGCGAGCGACTGCCTCACCAGCGTGTGGTCGTCCGCGAGGATGATTCGAATCGGGCCGTTCATGTGCTCCTCTCACTCTGCGGGGATGGCTCGCCTCGTTCGGCGAGCCGCTGCAGAGATAGTTGCAGGTCGTTGACACGGAAGGGTTTCTTCAGCCACACCACGTGCGGATCTGTCATGGATTCTTCGGGGGGCATTACATCCGCGACCAGTATTGTCTTGAGATTCGGGGCCAGCTTCCGAAGGGATTCAACCAGGTCCGACGCGGGCCCGTCCGGCAGGGTCGCGTCGGCGACGATCAGGCTCACCGGGCGCGACGAGGCTGCTGCCACCGCCCTGGCCTCACCCGCGGAACCGGCGTGGGCGCACTCGTAACCCAGGGTGCTGAGCATCGAGGCCACCACGCCCCGCACCAGGGGGCTGTTCTGCACCACCACCGCCAGCCCGGCGTCCAGCGAACCGTTCAGCATCGGGGGCTTGAAGTCGCTGTGGCCCACCGGCGCGGGGATCGCGGCGAGCGTCACCGTAAAGGTCGAGCCCTTGCCAAGGCGGGAATCCACCGTGATCTTGCCGCCGTGCTCGGCGACGATGCTGTGAAGGACCGACAGCCCCAGACCCGTGCCGCGCCCGCGCGGCTTGGTCGTGAAGAACGGCTCGAAGATCCGGGATTGCACCTGGGCGGACATCCCCATGCCCGTGTCCTTGACGATCAGGGCGGCGCCGGGCTTGTCCCCGATCTTCGCGGGCTCGGCGATGATCGTGATCTTGCCCACGCGCTCGATCGCGTCACGCGCGTTGAGGGCCAGGTTCATGATTACCTGGTGGAGTTGGGTCTCGTCGGCCTCCACCCACAGGTCCGCGGCCCGGGAAATGTCAGCCTCGAAGGCGATGCCCGCCGGCAGCGTGCGCCGGAAGAGCCTGGCGGCGGTCTCCACGATCGACGAGAGCCGGACCGGCACCTTCTCGCTGCGCGTCTTGCGGGCGAAGGTCAGGAGGGCCCCGGCCACGCCGGTGGCCTGCCGGGACGCCTCTTCCACCTGGTCGAGCGACTCGAGCGCGGGGTGGTCTTCGTACAGCGTGGAGCGGGCCAGGCTGGCGTACCCGCGGATCGCCGTGAGCAGGTTGTTGAAATCGTGGGCCACGCCGCTGGCGAGCAGGCCGACGGCCTCCATCTTCTGGGATTGCCGCAGTTGCTCGTCGGCTTCCTTCAGGGCCTGCTCCGCGCGGCGACGCTCGGTGATGTCGGTGATCATCGCCAGCGCGCCGGTGAACCCGCTGGCCTGATCGTGGATCGGGCACGTGGAGATCGACGTCCAGATCTCCCCGCCGTTCTTGCGCTGGAACTTGAACTCGTGATACTCGCTGATCCCCGACTCGCGCCGACGCATGCTCTCGATCGCCGGTTGCCGCTCGGATTCGGGGATGAAGTCCAGCAGGTGCCGGCCCATCATCTCCTCGACCGTGTAACCGAGCATCTCGGCCATGCGCGTGTTGACCAGCGTGGTCCGCCAGCGCTCGTCCACCAGCCAGATGCCCTCCTGGGCCGTCTCCACGATGATCCGGTACCGGTCCTCGCTGCGGCGAAGGCTCTCTTCCGCGGCCTTGCGGTCCGTGATGTCCAGGTGCATCACGACGGCGCCCCGCTTGCCCATGCTCTCGATCGGGCTCACGTGCACGCGGAACCACAGGCTCTGATCGTTGTGCTCGCAGGGATACTCGTGTTCGAACGAGGGGATGCGACCGGCCAGCACCGCCCGGATGCCGTTGGCCACCGCCAGCCCGTCGGCGCACTCGGAGGCGTCGCTGATCTCCAGGTAGTTGCGACCCACGCCGGTGGTCCGTCGGTTGCGGTCCTTCCCGAACCGCACCCACGACCCGTTCACCACCAGGATCTCGCCCTGCTCGTCGATCAGCGCCACCTGCGCCGGGAGGGCGTTGAGGGTTTCGCTCTGCAGGTGCACGGCCCGCAGCCGCGCCGATTCGGCTTCACGCAGCGCCTCTTCGGCACGCACGCGCTGGGTGACGTCCACAGACATCGCCGCGAGGAACCGCCGGCCCGCGGCGTTCTCGAACGGGAACTTGAGCGTGAGCCACTCCTGCTGGCCGTCCATGCCCGGCACGCTCTCGGAGACTTCCACCGCGCGGCCGCCCGAGAGGGCCATGGCGTCGTTCTCGCGCAGGCGGGTCGCCACGTCGTGGGGCCACAGGTCAAAGTCCGTCTTGCCGTGCCAGGTCTGGGGCGTCAGCCCCAGCACCCGCTCGAACAGCGCGTTGACCCAGACGTACCGCCCCTGCTCGTCCTTCATGTAGGCCACGGCGGGGCTGTTGTTCATGAAGCTCTGGAAGCGGTCCTCGCTCTCGCGCAGCGCCTCGGCGGAACGCTTGCGCTCCACGGCGTAGCGGATCGATCGGGACAGCAGTTCCGCGTCGATCCGCCCCTTCACCAGGTAATCCTGCGCGCCCTCCCGCACCGCCCGCAGCGCCACCGACTCGTCCGACTGACCGCTCAGCACCACGATGGGCGTCTTGGGCGCCATCCCCTGCACCGCGAGCACCGCGTCCTCCGGCGCTACGTCCGGCAGGCCCATGTCCAGCAGGATCAAGTCGAACATGCGCCCCGAGGCGACCGCCTCGGCGATCGTCCGCTGCGCTTCCGCCAGGGTCTGCGCCGTCCTGAGCCGCGGGCCGCCGCCACCGGGCCGCTTCAGATAGAACTCGATCAACCGCGCGTCCGCGGGGTTGTCCTCGATCTGAAGGATGGAGAGTTCGCTGTCTTGCATCTGGGCGTTTGACCAACGGAGTGTTCAGGCCGCCGCTCGCGGCAATCGGGCCAACTGCAACCAGAACGCCTCGATCTCACGGATCGCGGCGACAAAGTCGGTGTAATCCCCGGGCTTTACCACGTAGCAGTTCGCGTGCAGGTCGTAGCACGATGCAACGTCCGTCTCGGCCGCGGACGAGGTCAGCACCACCACCGGCGTGCTGCGCAACTCCGCGTCGGACTTGATCTCGGTCAGAACCTCCAGGCCGTCCTTCCTCGGAAGGTTGAGGTCCAGGAGGATCAGGTCGGGGCGGGGCGCCGCTGCATACCGCCCGCTGCGCCGCAGGAACTCCAGGGCCGCCTCGCCGTCCTCGGTCACACTGATCCGGCACCGCAGGTTGCCCCGTCCGAACACCTCTTGCGTCAGGCGAACATCCGCGGGGTTGTCCTCGATGAGGAGGATTTCCATCGTGCGCCTGGCCTCGGGGATGTCTGGTCGCGGAACCGTCATGGGCTGACCTCCTGCTCGTCCGGTCGGGCCCGGACTCGCTCTGGGATCGTGAACGAGAATACGCAGCCGCAGTCCGGCGCGGCATCCACCATGATCGCGCCGCCCATATCTTCAACGATCTTCTTGCAAATGGTAAGCCCGATGCCGTTTCCCGCGTACCGGCTCCGCGGATTCAGCCGCTGGAACATCGTGAACACCCGATCCCGGTGTTTTGCCTCGATCCCGATCCCGTTGTCGCGCACAAACACGCGCCATCGGCCCGGCTCTTGCTCGCTCCACACCCGGACGACGGGGGCCGCGCCCTCTCGCCGGAACTTGATCGCGTTGCCCAGCAGGTTCTGGAACACCAACGTCAACTGCAGCTCGTCCGCCGTCACCACCGGGAGCTCACCCACCTCGATCGCGGCCCCGCTCTCGGCGATGCTCGTGCGGAGGTTCGCCAGGGCCCGGGACACGGCGTCCTTGACGCTCACCCGCGCGAGCCTCCTGGGCGTGCTGCCGACCCTCGAGTAGGTCAACAGATCGTCGATGAGCCGTCTCATCCGCGTGGCGCCCTCCACGGCGTAACCGATGAACTCATCCGCGTCCGCGTCCAGCTTCCCGCGGTACCGGTCGCCGAGCAGTTGAGTGAACGATGTTACCATCCGCAGCGGCTCCTGCAGATCGTGGCTCGCCACGTACGCGAACCGCTCCAACTCCGCGTTGGACCGCGCCAGCTCGCGGGCGCGATGGTCCAGCTCTTCGCGGTCTTTGACGCGCTCGGTGATGTCGGCCACGAACCCCACCATCCGAGTCGCACGCCCCAGGGCGTCGGTGAAGAACCTGGCGGTGTCTTCCACGTGCACGTACGTGTTGTCCTGGCGGCGCACCCGGTACTCCAGGTGAAACGTGCCCCGTTCCGCGCTCAGGCGTTTCTTGGACTCCTCGTACGCCGCGCGGTCGTCGGGGTGCACCCGTTCCACCCACCGCTCCAGGTCGGAGAGCTGCGCATCGGAGCACCCGAACAGCGGCTCGCATGGCCCGCCCCACAGGATTTCTCCGGTGTCGTGCACGAGCTCGTAGACCAGCTGCCGGCTCGCCGCGGCCGCCGCTTCGTACCGTGATTTCCATTCCTGCAGCACGGCCTCGGCCCGCCGCCGGTAGGTGATGTCCCGGACCAGCGCGAGCACCCTCGCGCCCGCGGCGGAAGAGACGAGCGATGCGTTGACTTCCACCGGCGTCGTTCGCCCGGTGTGGTCCTGGTAGTCAACCTCCAGCCCACGGATGTACCCGGTTTTGCGCAGCGTCTCGAACGAGGCCTCGTTCCGCTCGGCGTCTGCCGGCGCTGTCCACTCCAGAACGCGTCGACCCAGGATCTCCTCCAGCGTGGAGTGGCCCGTGAAGCGAACATACTCCGCGTTCGCGTCGATGATGCGACCGTGCTCGTCGGACACGGCGTAGCCCGTGCCGGTGGTCTCCACAAGCGTCTGGTATTTCTCCGCCGTCTCCTCGAGTTGCTCCTGCGCGCGACGGCGGTCCGTGATGTCCGACACCGACCCCGCCATGCGGGTCGCGTTCCCGTTGGCGTCCCACACGGCCTGCCCGCTGGCCCGGTGCCACCGCCATCCACCGCTGGAGTGCAGGAACCTGTACTCCACGTCGTACACAGAGCGCGTCTCCAGGTGGGCACGCAGCCGTGCCATCACCTCGGGCCAGTCCGCCGGGTGGACCCGCCGCGCCCATTCGTCGAACGTCGGCGTGAGCCGCAGGCCCGCATCTCCCATCAACTGGTGGAACCGCGGCGACCAGTACAGCGACTCGTGGGCGATGTCCCAGTCCCACACCCCGTCGTTGGAACCACGGACAACCAGCTCGAACCGTTCCTCGTTGGAGCGCAGGGCCCGCTGGGCCTCCACGCGCTCTGTCACGTCCGACACCAGCGAGAGCACACTCACCGGCAGCCCGGAATCGTCCATCAGCACCGAGTTGTACCACTCGCAGTACCGCACGCCGCCGGCCTTGGTGTAGTTGCGGTTGATCGACGAGTTGCGGGGCTGCGTGCCACTGGAGAGCCCCAGCATCACCCGCTCCACACCCGGCAGGTCTTCCTCGTACACGAACTTCCATTCCAGCGGGTTGCGCCCCATCAGTTCCGACGCACTCCAGCCGAAAATCCGCTCTGCCCCTCCCGACCAGCGGCACACCTTGAAATCCCGGTCCCACTCGATCACCGCCAGGGGCGAGTTCTCCACGTGGCTCACCAGCCGTTGCAGAGCCACCCGAAGGGCCGACTCGGCCTCCATCCGCGCCCGCTCGGCCTTGCGCGTTTCGGTGACGTCGCGCGCCAGCACCAGCCGCGCGGTGGGCCCCAGCGGCTTCATCGGGCTGGTGGCGATGTCGACCTCGATCAGGGAACCGTCCTTGCGACGGTGCCGCCAGACCCCCGAGCGCTGCATCGTCGGAGGGGTCACCGATGCCGGCCCCATCGCGATCGGCTTCTCGTCGGCGGGGCGCACATCAGCCAGCGTCATCGCCAGGAACTCATCACGCGTGTAGCCGTACACCTGCTCCGCCGCGCGGTTCACGTCCAGGAACTTCAGCGTGTTGCGGTCGTACACGAGCAGCGGGTGCGGGCTGTTCTCGAAGAGCACCCGGTAGCGCTTTTCGCTCTCGGCCAGTTCGTGCTCGACGCGCCTGCGTCCGCTCGAGAGCGCCCCCAGGAATAGCGTGCTGATGGAGACCACGAGCATGAACGCCTGCGTGTCGAGCACTTCGGCGTCGTCGGACTTCACGAGCCGCGTGGCCACCATGGAGAGCACGCCCACGAACGACGAGGCTACCACCGCTCCCCACGTGCCCCGCCGCATCAGCATCCACACCACCGGCGGCAGCACAAGGTACCGCGCGTGCGTCCCGCTCGATTGATCCAGCACGAACGTCGCCCACACGCCCGCCACAAGCAACGCCAGTTGCGCCGCCCACTCCAACCACGTCCACGCCCCGGTGTCGCGCACCATCCGGCGCTCTTCCCGCGGCACGCCCTCGCGCCACCGGCACCAGGCCAGCAGCAGCAGAGGGCCCACTGTCAGGATGCCGATCGCGTCCGTCACCCAGAAGTGCAGCGAGGCCGATGCGAACCGCGCGGGCTCAAAGTGACGCTGGGCATTGAAGACCGCCGGAGCCACCGGCGTGATCAGCCCGATCGCCGCGTAATAAAGAACGTCGCGCTGCGCCGACAGCCGACGGTCGAATCTCGGCGCTTTGGTCAGCAGCCACGCGCCGGCCGAATACGCCGCGGTCTGGACTCCAGCCGTCACGTAGCTCCAGAGACCCGGACCGTGATGGCTGATCGGGTAGTAATGAATGATCAGCGTCGCCATCGCGCCGGCGAATACGGCCGGCGCATACCGAACCCCCGCCACCAGCAGCATCGCGAACGCCATCCCCGCCGTCGGGTCCCACAGCACCGTATCAGAGTTCACTTCAGCGGCGTTCAGCGCGAACCGCACGGCAACGAGCGACGCGAGGTACGCGCACGATGCGCCGATGTACTTGGCCGCCCTCCGCCCCGCGCCGTGTTCTGTTGGCTTGTGTTCCATGCGGGACCCGTGGCCGCGAATCGCCCGACACCGATGCTACGCCATTCGCCCCGCCCGCGCAGATCACTATACACCCCGCGCGATCACCGGTTCAATCACCTCGCCGGTCCACGCGCATCATCATGTAAACGTCGCTCAGTTCTTCGCCGTCCACGATCATCTTGCACGGTTCGGTCCCCCACGCCACGAATCCCAACCGCTCGTACATCGCCCGCGCTGCCGTCTGCGTCTCCGTCACGCTCAGGTGAACGACCCGCACCCCCGGCCACGACCGCGCCACGCGGACGGCCTCCTCCGTCACCCGACGACCCACCCCGCGCCCCCGCCACATTGGGTCGACGCCGACTCCCCAGATGAGCACCCGGTGCGACAGTTTCGCCCTCGTCTCTCGCAGCACCCCTGCGGAGCCGATCAGCCGCCCTCCGATGAAGGCGCCCACCAACGCGTACCCCTCCTTCACCAGGCTTGCGGCCACTCCCTGCTGATCGCACCCCAGATCCGTCGACGGATCGGCGGTGTACGCCCGGGGTGAATCGATCAACATCGCCCGCCGCCACGCCGCGTACTCCGCCGCATCCGCGGGCTTGAGCGTGCGAACTTCCAATCCCGCCGTGTCCATCGCGTCGGTCATGCCATGCTCCCCAGCCCCGCACTCGGGCCCCTGAATCCTTATCCTTCTTTAGAGCGCTTTGGCGGTCGAACCGTCCCCGGGACCATTCTACTGCACTCGTCCCCGGCCGCTGGGCACTTCCCGCCGCCGGTCCCTCACACCCCGCCCTCGGCGTGCCTAGTGTCCCCCTCAAACCTGATCAAACTCGGCAGGGTTTCGTCCGGTGCCGAGCCAGTGGGAGTTCGTACCTCATGATGGAAATCGCCAAACTCAAAGACCTTGTCGCACTGATGAAAGCCAACGACCTCACCGAGGTCGAACTCCGGGGCGACAAAGAGAGCATCGTCATCAAACGCGGCGGTGCCCCCGCGCCCGTGCAGTACGCCGCGCCGGCCCAGGCCCCCGTCGCGCCGGCGGTCCCCGCGGCTCCCGCCGCCCCCGCCGCCCCGGCCCCGGTCGCCGGTCCGGCGATCGAGTCGCCCATGGTGGGTACGTTCTACTCCGCCCCCAACCCCGACGCGGCCCCGTTCGTGAAGGTCGGCCAGTCCGTCACGCCCGACACCGTGGTCTGCATCATCGAGGCCATGAAGGTCTTCAACGAGATCAAGGCGGAGAAGTCCGGCGTCGTCGAGTCGGTGCTGGCCAAGAACGGTCAATCCGTCGAGTTCGGTCAGAAGCTCTTCGCGCTGCGTAACGCCTGATTCCACCTTTACCGGCAAACGAGTCCTCGGATGTTCAAGAGAGTTCTGATCGCTAACCGGGGCGAGATCGCCCTCCGCATCATCCGCGCCTGCCAGGAGCTGGGCGTCGAAACCGTCTGCGTGTACTCCACCGCCGACAAGGATGCCCCGTACCTCAAGCTCGCCGATCGCGCCATCTGCATCGGCCCCGGTCCCGCCAAAGAGTCCTATCTCAACATCGCCCGCCTCATCGCCGCGGCGGAAGTCACCGACGTGGACGCTATCCACCCCGGCTACGGCTTCCTCTCCGAGCGCCCGGACTTCTCCGCCGCGTGCCGCGACTGCAAGATCGAGTTCATCGGCCCGACGCCCGAGGCGATGCAGATGCTCGGCGACAAGGTCGAGTGCAAGAAGACCGCCCGCGCCGCGGGCGTCCCGGTCTTCCCCGGCTCCGAGGACGCCATCGAGGACGAAGAAGAGGCGGTCCGCATCGCCCGAGACATCGGCTACCCGGTCATCATCAAGGCTTCCGCCGGTGGCGGCGGCCGCGGCATGAAGGTTTGCCACAACGAGGCCACCCTCCGCAACCAACTCCGCGTCGCCAGCCAGGAGGCCCAGGCCGCCTTCGGCAACGGCGCTGTCTTCATCGAGAAGTACCTGGAGCACGCCCGCCACGTCGAGATCCAGATGCTCGGCGACAAGCACGGCGACGCCATCTATCTCTGGGAGCGCGACTGCTCCATGCAGCGCCGCCACCAGAAAGTCATCGAGGAGGCGCCGGGGCCGCACATCGACCGCGACAAGCTCCGCAAGGTCTGCGAGTCCGCCGCCAAGATGATCCGCGCCGCCAAGTACCACGGCGCGGCCACGTGCGAGTTCCTCATGGACGGTCGCGGCGACTTCTACATGCTCGAGGTCAACACCCGCGTGCAGGTTGAGCACCCGGTCACCGAGTTGATCACGGGCATCGACATTGTCAAGGCTTCCATCCGCATCGCGGCGGGAGAGAGGATCGGGGTCAAGCAGTCCGACGTACAGGTCCGGGGTCACGCGATCGAGTGCCGCATCAACGCGGAGGACCCCGACAAGGGCTTCCGCCCCAGCGCGGGCAAGATCGAGACGTGGCAGGTTCCCGGCGGTCCGGGCGTGCGGCTGGATTCGCACGTCGTCCCCGGGTACGTCGTCCCGCCCAACTATGACAGCATGATCGGCAAGCTGATCGTTCACGCCGACACCCGCGATGAGGCACTGGACCGGATGGCCCGCGCGCTGCGTGAGTTCAAGGTGGGACCGATCCACACGACGATCTCGCTGCACCAGCGGCTCATCGAGAATACCGACTTCCGCCGGGGCGGGGTCGACATCCATTACCTGGAGCGGCTCCTCAAGCCGCAGAAGTGATCCATGCCGGCCGCGATGCGCAACGCTCTGGCCGCCCTCGCGATCGCTTCGGCTGCGCTGGCCGGCTCGTGCGCCGCGCCGCACTCGCGCCCGCCGGAGGCGTTCTGGACCAGCCTCTCGGGCACGCTCGCCAGGACCATTGAGTCGGCGCGGGACGCGCAGGAAAAGGCGCGCGATGAACTGATGACGGCTCACGACGCGATGATCCAGCAGGTGGCCTCGCAGGACGCCGAGGGGTCGTACCGCGAGGGGCGGCGGATCGTCGCCCGCTGCGAATCGCGCATCAAGACCGCGTCGGACCGCGCCCGCAATGTGTCCGACAACTCCAAGGACATTTTCGCCCGCTGGGAACGCGAGGCCCGCGACTACGCGGACCCGGGATTGCGGGATCAGTCGCTGCGGGAACTCTCGGCGGCGCAGGGGCGGTCCAAGCGGATGCTCGCGGCGGTGAACGCCGCGGACGCGTCGTTCAACCCGGTGCTGCTGGGGATCAAGGATGATTCGCTGTATCTCAAGCACCGCCGGGGCGTCGCGAACCCGCCCGCGCCCCAGTACACGCAGGTCGCCAAGCGGGAGAAGGACCTGGCCGCGATGACCGCCGCGGTGGAGACGTCGCGCAAGGAGTGCGACGCGTATCTGGCGATCATGCCGCGGCCTGTGCACTGAGCCGGCCGGCGCCGAGCAGTTTGAGCAACTGCTCCTGGCGGTACTCGAAGATTTTCTCGATCTGCGGACGGACGAAGAGCGAGTGCACGGGGCGCCCGCCCGGGGCCGCGTACACGACTTTGTCGGTGCAGAGCGTGCCGCCGTCTTTGGCTTCAAAGGTGTGGGTGTGGTGCCATTTGTTGTACGGGCCCTTGAGTTGTTCATCCACGAACATGAAGGGCGGCTCCCACGCGCTGATCAGGGTGCGCCAGCGGATCGGCATGCCGCGGAGGCGGAGTTTGTAATCGATGAGCGTGCCTTTGGCCATCTGGATGGGCGCGGGGGTGAGGACCTTGAAGTGCAGCCAGGGCGGGGTGATCGCTTCCAGGTTCAGCGCGTCCGAAAAAAAAGGGAAGACTTCTTCGGGGCGTCTGGGCAGCCACAGGGTTGTTTGCAGCAGGTGCTCGGTCATCGACGCGAACTTCGACGGCCGCGTGGCCTCGGATGCACCGGCCACCGCTCACAGCATCGGCACCATGCGGATGCCGGCCTTGAGCAGTTGATCCTGGCAGGCCTCCATCGTGGCCTGCTGCACGATCGGGAAGTCTTCCTTCTTGCACCACACCAGCACCTGCCACTCGACGGCGGATTTTCCGAAGCGCACGCAGACCACGCCGGGCGAGGGATCGTGCTTGGCTTCGGGCACGGCGTTGCAGGCCGTCATGAGCGCCTGGCGCGTCGCGGCCATGTCGGCGGAGTACTCCACGCCCACGGAGATGTCGACGCGGCGGATCGGGTGGTGCGTGGTGTTCTCCACGATCGCGTTGAACGCGGTGGAGTTGGGGATGATGATGCGGCGGTTGTCGGCCGTGTCCAGGCGGGTGGAGAAGAGTTCGATCTCATCGACGATGCCCGACTGGCCCGCGACGCTGACGGCGTCGCCGACCTTGAAGGGCCGGAAGAGCATGAGCATCACGCCCGCGGCGAGGTTGGAGAGGGAGCCCTGCAGCGCCAGGCCGATGGCCAGGCCCACAGCGCCGAGCACCGCGGCGAACGCCGCGACGTTCACGCCGAACATGCCCAGGCAGGCCACGGTGGACATGACCACCAGCCCCCAGCGGCAGAGGGTGGCGAGGAACTTGGCGATGGTGGCCTCGACGTGCGCCTTGATGAGGGCCCGCAGCAGCCAGTGCGAGAGCCACCCGGACATGATGTACGCGGCGATGAAGAAGACGATGGCGCCCACCACGCTGGGCGCGAACTTGCCCACGGTGCCGGCGGATTCATCGAAGAAGCGCTTGAAGGTGGAGGCCGTGTCCTGGAGCGTCTGCACGGGCTTGACGGCGATGTCGGGTGTCTTGTCCTGCATGGCGGTGTGTTCCTGAGCCTGAATTATTGCTCAGTCGATGTACGCCGGCGGGGCGCCGGGGTCGCCCCCGGTGATGCGCGTCATGTACGGCTTCCAGAGCGACTTGCCGGTGACTTTGTCGTAGACGCGGAGCACGAGGTTCACCAGGTCATAGGACTTGCACAGGTCGTGGGCGATGATGGCGAGCTTGAGGAGCTTCTCGGGGCTCAGTTGCTCCAGGTGCATGAAGTGCTTTACGTAGATGGCGTCGGCCCAGATGATCTGCCGGAGCGGCTGGTAGGGGCCCTGCACGCTCTGCACGGGCTTGAAGGTGCGGCCGCTGAGCCCGTCGGGGAAGGTGTGGAGCAGGAATCCCAGGCCGCGGAGGTGGGCATCGACCTCGGCGAAGAGGGGCTGGTTCTTGTACATGGGGAGGAACTCGACCTCGGTGTAGACGCAGACGGCGTCCTTGAGGAGGCGCTGGGCGCCCTTGAAGGCGTCGAGCTCGGCGCCCTGGATGTCGATCTTGAGCAGGTCGATGTTGGTGATCTCGGGGATGTCGTCGAGGCGGCGCGTCTTGACCTGCTCCTTTGAGACGACCCTGGTGAGTTCCTCCAACTGCGTGAAGCGGCTGAGGAAGGCCGAGTCGGGCTCGTATAGAGAGGAGGTCATCGACATGTTGCACAGGTGGAAGGTGCGCTCGGTGCCGTCGCCGATGAAGTGGGGGAGGTACTTGTGGTTCTTCCCGGCCATGGCGTTGAGCTTGTCGCACTCGGCCTGCACGGGCTCAAAGCCGATGACGCGGGCCACGCCGCTCTTGAGCAGCGGGTGGTAGTCGGGCTGACCGCCCAGAGACATCGCCCCGACATCGACGATGTCGATGGTGGGGGCGTTGCGGCCCAAGAACTGCGCGAGGCTGAAATCCAGTGCCAAAGGTCGTGCTCCAGGGTGGGGTGAGGGGGCAACTGTACGAGAGAGGAAGGCAATAGGCATCAGGCATCAGGCATCGGGCATGCGGCATCGGGCATTGGGTATCGGGTATCGGGCATCGGGCATTGGGTATCGGGTATCGGGCATCGGGCATCGGGCATCGGGCATTGGGCATCGGGCATCGGGCATTGGGAATCGCGTATTGGGCATGTGGCATTGGGCATTGGGCGCCGGGCATTGCGTACTTAGGAATCGGGCTTTGGGCTGCGGGTGGGGGAGTTGGGGCGGAGGCTGGTGGTGCTTGCGGGCGGTGTTGGCTGGTGTTTGATTGCCGTTGGCGCGCGGTTGGGTGCGCGGAAAGCGGTGGGCGATGGGCGGGGGGGCATGCGTGAGATTGGTTGGGTATTGGGCGCGGGTACAGGCGCGGGGGCGCTTGTGCCGGGAGGGCTGGCCGCCCTCCCCGGCACCCCTCCCGCTTTAGAGAAGCAGGCTGCTGGTGTGTGTTGCGGGTCCGCTGCGCGGCGTGGGTGATTGCTCCGCTTTGCGAGGCCCGGGGGGCGCGGTGGCCCCGCGCCCGGGGTGTGGTGATTGGGGGCGGTGGAGGGGGCCAGGAGCGGGATGGCTCGCAGCGGGAGTTGCGGGGAGGAGGGCGGGGCTCGTGGGCTCGTCGTTGGCGCGAGGCTGGGGGCGCGATGAACTTTTGGTGGCGTGCGCGGTGGTGGGGAGAGTGACGGGGTTTGTGCGCTGGGGCGCGAGGAGATGGGAGCGGACGGGGAGTGCGATGGAGTTTTGGTGGTGTGCGCTGCGGTGCGGGCGGGTGGTTATTGGGGCCGGGCGGCCTGAAACGGCGGGGAGGGGGCCGGGATTGGGTCGCGGCGGGGTGGGGTGGTGCCGATGAAGTTTTGGTGGCGTGCGCGGGGACGGCACGCGGGCGGGCGGCGTTGGAGGCGGGGAGTGCGGATGAAGTTTTGGTGGCGTGCGCGAGGGCGGCACGCGGGTGGGCGGCGTTGGCGGGGCGGGGAGCGGATGAAGTTTTGGTGGCGTGTGCGGGGACGGCACGCGGGCGGGCGGCGTTGGCGGAGAGAGATGCGGATGAAGTTTTGGTGGCGTGCGCGGGGACGGCACGCGGGCGGGCGGGGTTGGCGGGGAGGGGTGCGGATGAAGTTTTGGTGGCGTGCGCGGGGGCGGCAGGCGGGTGGGCGGCGTTGGCGGGGAGGGGAGCGGATGAAGATCTGGTGGCGTGCTCGGGGGCGGCGCGCGGGAGGGCGGCGCTGGCGGCGGGATGTGCGGATGAAGCTTTGGTGGCGCGTGCGGGGCCGAGAGAGGGGAGAGGTGTCGGGTGAAGGGGTTGGTGGCGGAGGTAGATTGGCGAGAGGGGAAGGGCCAGGGCCTGGAGGCGGGAGAGGAGTTGGCGGGCGTGGGAAGCGCTGGGGGTGTTGGGGGTGGGTGAACTTTTGGTGGGGGGCGTGCCGCGGCGGGGCGGGTGGGGACATGCGTGGAGTTGAGGCCGCGGGAGTTGGGGGGCGGGCGGTGGGTTGCTGATGAAGTTTTGGTGGTGAGCGCTGGGCGCTGGCGCGGCCGCGGGGCTGGGCGAGGAGGTGGGCTGGGGTTGGGCGGCGGGGAGCGGTGCGGGATCGGCCTGCGCGGCGGCGGCCCAGATTCTGGCGAGGACGGAGAGAGGGGTGCTGGGCATGAGGTGGCTCCTTGTTCGCGGGGCGCGGGGAATGGGCGCCTCTGTAATTACGCGAAGGCAGGAGCTGCTCGGACGGGTGCGTGCGCACGGGGGCGGGTGGTGCAGCGCGGGCGAGAAGGGTGTGTGGAGATTTTTGGAGCGGGGTTGGGGCTGTGGGAGCAGGCTCGGGAGCGAGTGGCACGGAGTTTGTTTTGGGATTCTTGCGGAGAGGGGGCGGGAGGGGTGGGGTGTGCGCGCGGGGGGCATGGGGCAGGTCAATGGCGGCGCGGAGTTGATCGTGATCCGCGATAGAATCGCCCGCACCATGCTCATCAACGGCGTTAACTTTCCGGATGACGAGATCGCGGCGTTTTGCCGCCGCCACGGTGTCGCCCGTTTGTCGCTCTTTGGCAGCATCCTCCGCCCCCCTTCGCCCGAGGGTGGGTATGGCTTCCGTCCGACCAGCGATGTTGACATGCTGGTCGAGTTCCAGCCCGGCGCGAGGCCGACGCTCATGAGCCTGGCGCGGATGGAGGGGGAACTCTCCGAACTGATCGGGCGCGCGGTGGACTTGCGCACCGCCGGGGACCTGTCGCGGCTGTTCCGCGATGAGGTGGTGACGACCGCGAGGCTACTACATGCCGCGTGACCCCGCCGTCAACCCGGACGACGACCGCGTGCGGCTCACGTACACGTTGGAATGGGCCCGCAAAGCGGTGCGGTTCTGCGCCGGTCGCACGCCGGCAGACTTCGAGCACGACGAGATGCTCCTGCCCGCGGTGCTCAGGGCGATCGAGACCATCGGTGAAGCCTCGACCAAGGTGAGCGAACCGACCCGGGGCCGCCTGCCGGGCATCGATCGGTGGGCCGTGCGGGGATGCGCAACCGGATCATCCACGGCTACGACACCGTTGATGCCGCGATCGTGTGGGACACCGTTCAGCTGGCCATTGTCACATCACGCCCGCTTGATCTTTCCAGAACACCAGGCAATCAAGTCTGCTACTTGAAACAGAGGCTGTTTTGTATCACCCGCAACCGCCTTGATGCTCCGCACAAGGCTCACAATATCTTTGTGAGGATAAAACAATATTTCTGAGTCCTCTGGCAGCCCATCCGTCATCGAGTTGCGAATATTAATAATCACATTCGGAAGGAGAGTGCGGGACAAGTATATGCCCCACAAGCAGAAATACAGCTCGAGATCGGCGAAAGACAGACTTTCGTTCGCGTCATCAATACATGCACATATGTCGCTCAAGAACTGCAGCAACTGGCTGCTCAAGGACATCCGGACGGCACTTTCCATCACCAGGCACATGCACTCGTGAAAATTATCGCACTGGCTGCCGGTTTGAACGGACCCGACGATGTAAAGAGCGGATACAATTGCGCCGACCGCTTCCCAATCGTCTTCCGCAGGCCCACGGCCTTCATCACTCACAAACTTGTGCAGGCCGACCCGACATTCCTCGAGAAGGTCTCTTGAAATGGTTGGTACTGTACCATTTTGCTGAAGCAACTGGGGATCAATGATCGCTCGAAGTTCTCCCGCGAGTAGAGGCGATTCTAATGGAAACAACAGTTCTACGGCATGTCGCAGAGACTCACTTGCGGCCAGTGACAAAAGCAGGTCGGGGCGAATTCTGGAAGCACCCTGATTGTTCTGTATCATCCTGACGCTCCTTGTCTCTGGTCGTTATCGCTGCATTCCTTTTTCGGCGAGTTTTCTTTGCGTGCTTCGTCATTCATCTGGCGACGGATTGCGTGGATGGCTTCCTCACCACACTTGCGCCTCACCGGCGGTCCATTTGGACACGGCAAACGGTATATCTGGACAATCACGCCGCCGCGGCGGGCAAATGAGCGTATCGGGCACAGCGGAAGGCCGCGCGGCAGGGTTCACCGCTGAAATCCAGACGGAACGGCGCGGACGGAGTATTTGCACAGGACAGGGTCTTTCGGCCTGATGCTACCGATTTGACCTTCCCATCCGAAACCATCTCGCGACAGCAACACCGTGTATCACGAAGAAGGGAACAGCGTGTGGTGCGGGTGGGTTGGTTGCATGGCTTAGAGGCGACGGGCGGGACGCTTGGGGTACGGCGGTAGCACTTGAGACGTCTGCGTTTGGCGGGCGAGTCGAGTGATTTGAGGGCATCGCTGCGTGTGATCTCGGTCTTCGCGGTGCGGAGCCTTCGCTCACACTGGGCGTCGGGGGTGTTGGTGCTTCGGGCGAGTTTGCACGTTCGGCATCGGCGACGACCTGGATGGTGCGGGGGTTGGGGTGCGTTTGTCCGGGGGGTTCGCTCGGGGACTCGCTCAACCCCCGGCTACGGACGATCAGGCCTTCGGCCTGCAGAGGTGGAGAATGGCGGGGGTTTGCGTTGGTGGCGGATCAGGGTGGCCGACATTGCGCGGTTGGGCGCGGACGGGTTGTCGGTGTGTTGATGTGGCGTTTGTTGGAGTAATGAGCGCGGTGCATGGGAGGACGGCACTAGCAGCCCTTCAGGCTGCGAGGAATTGGTGGGGCTTTCCGGGGGTTTCGCTCGGGGACTCGCTCAACCCCCGGCTACTGACTATCAGGCCTTCGGCCTGAAGAGGCGGAGGTGTGCGTTGGTGGCGAAATAGAGTGGGCGACGTTACGCGGTTGGTTGCGATCAGGTGGGCGGTGTGTTGACGTTGCGTTTGTTGGAGTGAAGAGCGCGGTGCATGGGAGCACGGTACTAGCAGCCCTTCAGGCTGCGAGGAATTGGTGGGGCTTTCCGGGGGTTTCGCTCGCGGACTCGCTCAACCCCCGGCTACGGACGATCAGGCCTTCGGCCTGTAGAGGCGGAGAATGGCGGGGGTTTGCGTTGGTGGCGGATCAGGGTGGCCGACGTTGCGCGGTTGGTTGCGATCAGGATGTCGAAGTGACCTGACCCAGGAACCGTG
>JAFEBP010000032.1 GCA_018242605.1 Planctomycetota bacterium | reverse complement strand
ACGGTTCCTGGGTCAGGTCACTCCACCAAACACTCCGCCTCCCCCTCCCGCCCCCCCTCCGCCCGCAACCACCGCCACTGGACCTGGCAACTCCCCCAACCCCCCGCCCCGCCTCTTCTCACGTCCTCGCTCACTTCCTCTCTTACCGCCTCTCGCTCCTCATCCACCTCGATTGCACCCGCCGCGGCCTCAACCCCTCCTCGCGCACGCACCACCAAAACTTCATCGCCCCAATCTCCTCTCTCTCCGCCCACGCCCAACCCCGCCCCGCCTCTCCCAGCCCCGCTCGCCGAATCCAACCCGCGCATCACCGCCGCGCCCACCACCAAAACTTCATCGCACACTCAACCCCCAACGCCCGACCTCTGATCTCCCATCTCCGGCCTCTTGAATCTGGACTCTTGAATCTGGTCTCTCCTCTTCTGAACTCTGAAATCTGAGATCCTGAAATCTGAAATCTCTCCTCCACCCGCCCCCGCTCCGCGCCATCCCGGTCTTCACTGCGCAAAGCCTCCGTTCAGACCGGGCGTCTGGAATGCCCGCACGTTCGGCGCGGGGTTCTGCCTCCGTACACTGCGTCCATGACCCCCTTCATCGCCTACGACGACGGCCGCGGCGTGCTTTCGCCGCTCAACGACCTGCGTGCGACGTTTGATATCCGCACCGGCGCGGTCACCACGCTGGAGCGCATCCAGTCGCTTCTGGGCGGGTTTGCGATCGGGCTGTTCGTGCCTGAATCGCTCGCGGCGCTCACGCGGGAGCGGCACGCGGCCCCGGTGAACGAGACGCCGCCGCACGCGGCGATGGTGGTGAACGGGCGGTGCCCGCTGCCGCCGCCGTCGGTGAACATTCTGAGGTTGGGCGAGGCGATCGTTGAGGAGGGGTCGGGCGACCTGGTCGCGGCGCACCTGGCGCCGCAGGACGCGGCGGCGCTGCTCAAGGGCCAGACGCCGCGGTACACGATCACCCAGACGCTCCCCGCGCCGGCGTTGATGTCCCGCCCGTGGCACGTGCGGACGTTCCGCGATGCGTGCCTGGACGTTGACCTTGCGGCGCACAGCGGCGAGACGGCGCGGGAGATTCCCAAGGGCGCGGTCTGCTTCGGCCAGCACAAGTTATGGATCTCGCCGAGCGCGAAGGTGTACCCGGGCGCGACGATTGATCTTGAGAACGGGCCGGTGGCGATCGAGGACCACGCGGTGGTGCGTCCGGGCGCGATTCTCATCGGGCCCTGCTCGGTGGGGCCGCACTCCACGGTGCTGGAGCGTGCCACGATCCGGCCGCACACGGCGATCGGCCCGTGGTGCAAGGTGAACGGCGAGGTGGGCGGGGTGATCTTCCAGGGGTTTGCGAACAAGGCCCACGACGGGTACCTGGGCGACTCGTTCGTGGGCGAGTGGGTGAACCTGGGGGCGGGCACCACGATCAGCAACCTGCTCAACACGTACGGGGAAGTGATCGCGCGAGCGTCGGTCTCGACCGGCAACGAGCGGAGCGGGCAGCAGTTCCTGGGCCCGATCATCGGCGACCACGTAAAGACGGCGATCTGCACGCGGCTCATGACAGGCTCGGTGATCCACACCGGGGCGATGATCGCGAGCACCGCCGCGGCGTCGGGGTGCGTGCCTCGGTTCGCGTGGATCACGGACAGCGGGCAGCGCACCTACCGGCCCGAGAAGTTCGCGGAGGTGATGCGGGCGGCGATGGCGCGGCGGAAGGTCGAGCCCTCCGCGGCGTACAGCGCCCGGATCGCCGCGCTGCACGCGGGGGCGTGAGCGGGGATTCAGCCGCGGACGAACGGGTTGGTGCGACGTTCGTGGCCGATGGTGCCGGGCTCGCCGTGCCCGGCATAAAACCGGGTGTCGGCGGGGAGCATGTAGATCTTCTCGCGGATGGAGGAGGCGAGTTGCTCGAAACTGCACCCCGGAAAATCCGTGCGGCCGATCGATCCGCTGAAAAGCGCATCACCCACGAACGCGATGTGCGACGCGGGCTCGTAGAGCGTGATGCCGCCGGGGGAGTGTCCGGGGGTGTGGAGCACCCGCCATTTCGAGGAGCCCAACTCGAGCACATCCCCCTCGATCAGTACGCGGTCGGGCCCGGGGGCAGTGACGGGCATGCCGGTAAAGGCGCTCAGGTTCAGTTCGGGGTCGCCGAGCCAGCGTTCCTCTTCCTTGTGAATCCAGACGGGCAGGCGGGGGAAGGCGGCCAGGACATCGCGGACGCCGGCGATGTGATCGATGTGGGCGTGGGTGAGGATGAGGGCGACGGGGGTGAGGCCCAGCGACCGGACGCGGCGGATGAGGGGCTGGGGCTCGAAACTGGCGTCGATGATCCAGCAATCACGCCCGCCGGGGACGCTGACCACATAGCAGTTGGTGGCGTAGGGGCCGAGGGTGAAAGATTCAACCTGAGGGGGGGATGACGTGGGGGACGCCTCGCTCATCGGTTCAGGGTAGATACGCTTTGGCGAGCCGGAGGACTCGGCCCGCGGACGCTCCGCGGCGAGGACGAGGCCTGTAGGAATGGAAGCCGAACGACGCCCACGGGAACTGTGGGAAACACCCGGACCACCGATGACAACATCCCCGACGCCCTCAACACCTTCCTCGCCCGCGGCTTCGCCTTACTCGGCGAGCTCGGCGGCGCAGAACGCCCGCAAAGCGGCCCGCAAGGGCGGCGGCGGGACGCTGGCGATCCTGACGATTCTGTACGCCGCGGCGCTGGCGCTGAGCATCTACCTCGCGATGCGGCCGGAGTACTTCCAGATGGGCGCCGGTGGCGTGCTGCTGGTGCTGACGCTGGCGCCGGTGGCGTTCGTGCTGGCGATGAAGCGCGGCGACAAGGAGCTGACGGATCGCGTGGACGAGATCTCTCGGAACGTGCGGTCGTTCCGTGATCTGGCATCGCTGTCGGAAGATGCCCGGCGGGTGCTGTCGCGCAAGAACGACCGCGAACTGCTGACACAGGCGATCGAAGAAGATATCGCGAACCGCAACTGGGACGCCGCGATGGTGCTGGTGAAGGAACTGGCCGACCGCTTCGGCTACCGCTCGGACGCGGAAGACTACCGGCACAAGATCGATGAAGCGCGGGCCCAGACGGTGGACCGCGAGGTGACCGAGGCCATCGCGTACCTGGACGGGCTGATCATCCAGCGGCGGTGGGACGCGGCGTACGCCGACGCGGCCCGGCTGCTGCGGCTGTACCCGGATTCGGCGCGGGTCTTCGGGCTGCGCGGGCGCGTGGAGCAGGCCCAGCAGTCGTGCAAGGCCGAACTGGAGCGCAAGTTCCTGCTGGCGGCGCAGGAGGGCCGCACCGAGGAGGCGATGACGCTGCTCAAGGACCTTGACACGTACCTGAGCCCCATGGAGGCCGAGCCGCTGCGCGAGCTGGCCCGCGGGGTGATCGGCAAGACCCGCGAGAACCTGGGCGCGCAGTTCAAGCTGGCCGTGCAGGACCGCAACTGGCGCGACGCGGCCCGGCTGGGCGAGCGGATCCTCAGCGACTTCCCCAACTCGAGGATGGCGGCGGAGATCCGCGACGTGATCGACGGCATCCGCATCCGCGCCAGCCAGATGGCCTGAGCAGCACAGGGCAGAGACACAAGAAACACAATGTCAAGACACGTTCATCCACCGTCCGCTCGCACCGAGGCGCCCAGGGTCGCCATCGTCGTGAGCCGCTACAACGAATCGATCACCGAGCCGATGCTGCACGGGGCGATCGAGGAGTTCTCACTGCTCGCGGATCGGGGGCGGGTGGACATCATCCCCGCGCCCGGCGCGTACGAACTGCCCGCGCTGGCGAACGCCGCGGCACGCACCGGGCGGTACGACGGCGTGCTGGCGCTGGGGTGCATCATCAAGGGCGAGACGAGCCACGATGTGTACATCGCGCAGGCGGTGGCGGAGGGGCTGGTAAACGTGACGCTGCTGACCGGGGTGCCGGTGGCGCTGGGTGTGCTGACGACCAACAACGCGGCGCAGGCCAAGGCCCGCGCGGGCGGCAAGAAGGGCAACAAGGGGGCGGAGGCGATGTCCGCGCTGCTGGACACGATCCGCTCGATCGAGTCGCTCAACCGCGGCAAGACCGTGGGCGCCTCGATGGGCCGCCGGCCCGACAAGGCGCGGAGGCGCGCATGAGCATCACCGAGCAGATGCGGCGGCTGGCGTTCGATGTGCTGTACCTGTTGCCCGAGGCCACCGAGAAGGGCGGGTCGGACGGGGCGGAGGAACTGGCGGCGCTGCCGCCGGAGCAACGCGGGCGGGTGATGCGGATCGCGTCGCGGCGGCTGGCGCTGCAGATTCTCTTCCAGATGGACGCCCGCGCGGTGCACGACCCGGCGTTTGTCAAGAGCACGCTGGCCACGGTCGACGGGCTGGGGCCGATCGCGGCGGCGGAGATCGAGGCGATGGTGGTGGGCGCGGACGGGCGTCGGCACAAGGCCGATGCGCTGTTCCGGGAGCTCGCGCCCGAGTGGCCCACGCACCGGCTCGCGGGCGTTGACCGGGCGCTGCTGCGGCTGGGGTACCACGAGATCGTGGAGGGCAAGACGCCCGCGGCGATCATCCTGAACGAAGCGGTGGAACTGGCCAAGCACTTCAGCACCGAGCGTTCGCCCGCGTTCATCAACGCGCTGCTCGACAAAGCGGCACAGCGGATGGCGGCGCCCGCCGGGGGGCCCGTGTAATGGCGTTTTTCAAGTCGCTGGTTGACAAGCTCAAGCAGGGGCTGGAAAAAACACGGCAGACGCTGGTCACGGGCGTGCAGGGGCTGCGGAACCTGCTGCTGGGTCGGCGGCTGGACGAGCAGCTCATCGCGGATCTCGAGCGGCGGCTGATCGAGGCGGACGTGGGCGTCAAGACCACGGCGAAGCTGATCGACCAGATCCGGGCGGACTTTCGCGCTGGCACCATCAGCACCGGCGATGAGGTGATGGAGTACCTGAAGCGCGAGCTCAAGGCGCTGTGGCCCGCGGAGGATCGTGAACTGCGGCTCGCGTCGCAGGGGCCGACGGTGATCCTGATGACGGGCGTGAACGGGGTGGGCAAGACGACGAGCATCGCGAAACTCTGCCGCGTGCTGACGGGGCAGGGCAAGACGGTGATGCTGGGCGCGTGCGACACGTTCCGGGCGGGGGCGGTGGCGCAGCTGGAGATCTGGAGCAAGCGGCTGGGCGTGGAGGTGGTGAAGGGTCAGCAGGGCGGGGACCCGGCGGCGGTGGCGTTCGACGCGTGTGCCGCGGCGAAGTCTCGCGGGGTGGACGTGCTGATCATCGACACGGCGGGGCGGCTACAGACCCAGGACCCGCTGATGCGGCAGCTCACCAAGATCCGGTCGGTGGTGGCGAAGCAGATTCCCGATGCGCCGCACGAGACGCTGCTGGTGCTGGACGCGACGGCCGGTCAGAACGCGCTGCGGCAGGCGGAAGAGTTCAACAAGGCGGCGGGGGTGACGGGGATATTCCTGACGAAGCTCGACGGGACTGCCAAAGGCGGCATCGTAATCGCGGTGCGGGAGACGACGTCGATCCCGGTCAAGTTCATCGGGATCGGGGAGACGCCCGACGATGTGCAGCCGTTTGATCCCGAGGCGTTCGTGGACGCGATGTTCGCGGAGTAACGATCAGGCGAGGAATCGATCGCGGAGTTCGGGGGTGGGGACCATACATTCATCGCGGCGACCGAACCAGCGGTACCGGTGGCGGGCGATGATGCTGTAGAGGCAGTCGCGGATCGGGCGGGGGATGAGGATGAACGCCCAGAACAGAGGCCAGGGGAACGCCAGCTTTCGCGCGATGCGCAGCGCGGCGGTGGACTTGAGGTGCGTTTGGCCGTTCTCGACGAGCACGATGCTGTCCGGGAGGGGCGCGGTGTGGGGCGTCGCGGCCAACAGGGCGAGAGCGGGGCCGGAGTCGAGGGCGGCGAAGCGGAAATACCCGGCGCGGTCGCGGCGGATGATGAAAAGGACTGCGCCGTTGCAGAGGTTGCAGACGCCGTCAAAGAGGACGACGGCGTGTTGGGTGCTTGAGGGCGGTGCGGTGGGCGGCATGGGCGTTGCGCGAGCCCATGATCCTATGGACCCGCGGCTACTTGTAGCAGCGGTACACGAACGCGGGTGGAACGTTGAGCCAGACGGGTGCGCTGCGTTCGACACGGGAGAAGTAGTTGGGGAGCGACGCGGCGAAACGCTTGCCCGCGGGCAGCAGCAGCCCCTGGTAGTAAGCAAAGGTCGCCATCATTCCGCCTGGGCGGAGGGCCTTGACGGCGGCGGTGAGGATGCTCTCCTGGAGCGACGGGGGGAACGCGGCCCAGGGGAGGCCGCTGATGATGAGGTCCAGGGAGTTGTCGGGGGCCAGGCCTTCTTCGACGCAAGCTTCGCGCACTTCGGCCGCGCTGCGCACATGGAGCTTCACGTTGGGGAAGCGATGAGCGAACTCGCGGGCCATCGCGGGGTTGAACTCCATCGCGAAGAAGACGGCGTTGGGAGCGAGGTGATCGACGACGCGGCGGGTGAAGACGCCCGCGCCGGGGCCGAACTCGGCGGCGGCGGAGACGCGAGAGAAGTCAACACCTTCGATCATTCGTTCCGCGAGAAATCGGCTGCTGGGCGCCACAGCGCCCACGCCGGTGGGCGAGCGCAGGAACTGGCGCATGAAGAGCAGGGCCGAGTTGGTGCGGCGGGCTCCTGCAGGGGCGGTTGGTTTGGCGGCGTGGCGGGCGTTCATGAGGTGGTGTTGTTGGGAACGGGCACGCGCACGTTGCGGGAGTGCGGGGAGAGCGTGAATGAGGAAGCGGAACGATCAGGATTCTCGCGGCACCTTTGACCATAGGTCGTCCAGCAGCTTACCGGCTGCGGCGGGGCCGCCGATCTCGGGCGCGAACGCGGTAACGCGGAACTCTTCCACTGCCCAGCGGTACGCGGACACGGGCTTGGGCAATGCACCGGGGCGCAACGCCCATTCGCCGGCATCGACGTTGACGGTCGGGGCGGCGCGCTTGGCGCCGGGGAGAGGCTGCTTGGATTTGCCGGTCTTCGCGGCGGCATCGCCGGCCTGTTCGGCGAGCAGGCGTTCGCGGGACATCGCGGCGGCGACCCACCCGGTGAATCGCTTCCAGTGCGGAAGAACGGATGCGAGCGAAGCGGATTCAACGTCGCGGCCGTCTTCGCGCAGTTTGAAGAGGCGGGCGCGGAGTGCCGCGGCGTAGCGGGGGTACTCGCGGAGACGCTCCCACGGCGTGAGGCGGAGGAAGCCGCGGGGCATGAGGTACGCGGCGTGTTCGCGGATGTCGGCGATGCTGGTGGCCCACTGGCGGGGCGTTCCGCCGGCGAGACGACCGGCGACACGGAAGCGGGACTCGAGCATGGCGGCGACGGCGGCGCCGACTTCGAGCGTTGACTGGCCCAGACGCCCCCACTGCTCGAGTTGCCGCGACTCGAACGTCTGTGCGTTCCTGACGGGGGACTGGCCGACGAGGAAGACTCGTTCGGCGATGAGGAGCGAGAGGGCATCGCGGAGTTCGTCGTCGGTGCCGAGGGCCTTGTGCTGGCGTTTCATCTCGTCCCAGCCCGGGAGAGCTTCGATTCGGTGGGCGAGTTCTTCGCGAGCGGCGATGGCGAAGAGGCGGCGGATGCCCAGTCGCGTGTGCTCGGCGGCGCGGGAGGCATCATCGAGAAGCGTGAGTGAGACAGAGCCGGTGTCGTCGATCAGGGCCGGGAATGCGGTGACGGACTGATCGTCGAGCACGGTTGGCACATCATCGGGGAGTTCGCCGAATGTCCAGGCGGTGATGCCGCGTTGCTCGAAACGGGCGCGGGCGGCGCCGGCCTGGGCGCGACGCAGGCGGCCCGCGAGACGCTCGCGGAGTTCGGCCAGATCACGGCCAGCGGCGAGTTCCTTGCCGTGGTCGTCTTCGACGAGTACGCGCAGGCGCAGATAGTCGGGGACGGAGACCAGCATCGCCTCGGGTGGGACCTTGACGCCACGGAGCACTTCGATGGCTTCGCTCAGGGCGGGGGCGAAGGGGCCCTTGGCAAAGGTCATGACCGAGGCGCACTGCTCGGCCAGCGAGGAGAGCGGTTCCTTCGCGTTTGACTCAAGCGGGCCGCGGTATTGCTTGGGAAGGGCCTTAAAGATGGCGGTGATTTTGTCGGGCAAGAGGCCGGGGACGAGCCAGTCGGCGCGATCGTCATCGAGTTTGGGGAGATGCAGGAGATTGACGCGGGCGGTGATGCCGTCTTCGTCCTTGCCCGGATCAAGGTGGTATTCGAGGCGGGCGACCGCGCCGTCGAGGGGAATTTCATCGGGGAACTGGTCGGGACCCGCGGCGACGATGGCCTGTGGTGTCAGGACATCCGCGAGCGGAATGGATAGGGCGCGGGTCGCGACGGGATTGCTTGAGAGGAACGACTCGAGCGTGGTGCGATCGAGAATGGTCTTTGGCAGGCGGGAATCGAACCACGCGATGAGTGCGGATTCGTCGCGGATCATGCCGCGGCGGCGGCACTTGGCTTCGAGGGATGCGGCGCGGGCCATGACGGCGCGGTTGGCAACAGCGAAGGGGGCGTCGGTGGCGAGTTCGCCACGGACGAGGGCGTGACGGATGAAAAGCGTGCGGGCGGCGGCGGGGTCGATCTTGGCGAGCGGGGCGCGGCGGCGCGGAACGACGACAGCGCCGGCGAGGGTGAGGCGCTCCCACACGGCGGCTTCGCCCTTGTCCTTGTCCCAATGGGGGTCGCCGCCGGTGCGGGTCATGACGTGTTCGGCGAGTTCTTCAATCCAGGCGGGATCAACCTTGGCGCAGGTACGGGCGAAGAGCTTGGTGGTCAGGACCAGTTCGGCGGCCATGAGCCACTTGGGGCCCTTCTTGAACAGCACCGAACCGGGGAAGATGGTGACGCGGTTGCCGCGGCTGCCCTGATACTCGAAGGGGCCGCCCTCGTCGCGGCAACAGAGATTGGAGAGAAGACCGGTCATGAGGGCGCGGTGGATGCGGTCGTGGAGCGGGCGCGGGGCGACCTTGGCGTGCACGTGCGGCGCGGCTTCTTCGGGCACCTCCTCCTCGTCATCGCCCATGACCATGGAACGGAGTTGGCGGCGCGTCTCGGACCACTCTCGGAGGCGGTTGAAGTTGACGAACCGCTCGCGGCACCAGGAGAGGAGGGGGCCGTGGGAGAGTTTGGAGGAGGCGTCCTGGAACTGGTCCCAGATGTTGAGCAGGACGAGGAAGTCCGAGGTTTCGTTCCAGAAGACCAGATGAGCGGTATCGGCGTCGCGCTGACGGCTCATGGGACGGTCGCGGGGATCCTGGATGGAGAGTGCCGCGGCGAGGGTGAGGACTTCTTCGACGCAGTCTTCCTCTTCGGCGGCGATGACCATGCGGCCGATGTTGGGTTCGAGCGGGAGAACGGCGAGGCGGCGGCCGATGGGGGTGAGTTCACCGGTTGCGTCGGGGGCGGTGAGGGCTCCGAGTTCAAAGAGGGTCTGGTAGCCGTCGCGGATCATCGCGGCGGATGGAACGTCGAGGAACGGGAATTCCTCGACCGGGCCCAGGGCCAGGCTCTTCATGCGGAGGATGACGCTGGCGAGGCTGGAGCGGAGGATTTCGGGCGTGGTGAACGCGGGCCACGCATTGAACTGAGATTCGGCGTACAGGCGGATGCAAATGCCCGCGGCGACACGGCCGCAGCGGCCGCTGCGCTGGCGTGCGGAAGCCTGAGAAATGGTCGCGACGGGGAGGCGCTGGACGCGGGTGCGGGGGTCGTACTTGCTCTGGCGCGAGAGACCGGTGTCGACAACGTAACGGATGCCGGGAACGGTGACGGAGGTCTCGGCGACGTTGGTAGCGATGATGATGCGACGGCGCTGGGCGGGGCGGAAGATGCGGTCCTGCTCGGCGGGGGAGAGTCGCGCGTACAGAGGGAGCACGTCGGCGTCGATGCGGCTGCCGCTCATGAGAGCGCGGGCGCAGGAGCGGATTTCACGCTCGCCGGGAACGAAGACCAGGACATCGCCTTTGGGGAGCTTGGGGGAGCAGAGTTCCTCGACAGCGTCGACCACTGCGTGCTCCTCGACTTCCTCGAAATCCTCGGCGTCGTCGCCGACGGGGCGGTAGCGCAGTTCAACGGGGTAGGTGCGGCCTGAGACTTCGATGACAGGCGCCACGGAGGGTCCGCCGAAGTGATCGCTGAACTTCGCCGGGTCGATGGTGGCGGAGGTGACGATGAGCTTGAGGTCTGGGCGGCGCGGGAGCAGACGCCGCAGATAGCCCATCAGGAAATCGATGTTGAGGCTGCGTTCGTGGGCTTCGTCGAGGATGATGGTGTCGTATTCGAGCAGGTCGGGGTCGGTCTGGGTCTCGGCGAGCAGGATGCCGTCGGTCATCAGTTTGATGAGCGTGTGATTCGAGGTCTGGTCGCCGAAGCGGACTTTGAATCCGACCGGACCGCCCAGAGGAGCGCCGAGTTCCTCGGCGATTCGGGCGGCGACGCTGCGTGCGGCGATGCGGCGGGGCTGGGTGTGGCCGATCATGCCAGCGATGCCGCGGCCGAGGGAGAGGCAGATCTGCGGCAACTGGGTGGTCTTGCCGCTGCCGGTCTCACCGCAGAGGATGACGACCTGGTGGGCCTTGATCGCCTCCGCGATCTCGGCGCGGCGGGCGATGACGGGAAGATCGGCTGAGAGGGACGGTTTGGGAGCGCGGGCGGCGCGCTGCGCGCGGAGTGAAATGCTGTCTTCGAGCTTGCGCTGCAGGTCGGCGAGCCGCTGGGGGGTGAGGCCGCCGGCATCGAGCGCGGTCTTGAGACGCGCGGCGTCTGCGGTCATGGCGAGCGGGGCGCGGGAGAGGAGGGATGAGATGGAGGATGACAATGGTCTAGATCGCCGATACGGAGTGATTGATGTGGAGCGCGGGCCGATACCGGCCGGTGCGGGGCTGAGGGTGAGAGGGTAATGGTTGGGGGGCGGAAAAGAAAGGTCTGGATTGCAAGGCCCGGAATCCGGAGTTCCAGGGTCTGGTGTCGGCCATCGCTGACGACGGGATGCTCGGGCACAAGGGCGTGGTACAGCGAGTCGGTCAATCGCCATGACGGCCGCGGGCGGTAAGACGTTCGATGGCGGCTGTGGCGTTGGTGGCCAGTTCGTTGAAGTAGTCGGAACGGATGCCGCGGGCGTGGGCGGACTCTGCGAGCGTGAGTGCGCGATGCGCGTGCTCGATCGCGGTGTCGGGATCGGCGCGGAGCTCGGCGAGCTTGGCGCGGGCGATGCAGACGTTGGTGCGGGCGATGAGCAGTTCGAGTGTGTCGTTGTCGCTCTCTGGGAAATCCGCGAGGATGCGTTCGGCGCGGCGGCAGAGAACATCCATGGCGGAGAGGGTGTCGCGGGGCGCGGGGCGATCGGGCCCCAGTTCACGCGAAATGAAGTTGGCGCGGAGGGCCATGGCGTTGACCACTTCGCTCACATAGCGGCGTTCCTCGGGCGCCGCGACGATGAGGCATTCGCCGGTGTTGAGCATCATGCCGTACGCGCGGTCCGCCCCGGGTTCATCGCCGAGGCTGACGTGCAGGAAGTAGGCCGCCTGGTGCGCGCTGTACAGGGCCCAGAGCGAGCGAGGCGTGGGGCCTTCGATCTCGAGTTGGCGATCGGCCTGTTGGATGTGCCGCAGGGTGAAGCTTGCGCCTTGAAAGGAATCACCCATTCGTTCGTACAGCGTGCCGATGCGCCGGTAACTCCACGTCACATCGTCGGCGAGGGCGGGGTTGAGAGGTTGCTGCACGCTGAGTTGTTCCTGAATTTCCAGCGCTTCCAGGTAGAGATTCAACGCGGGCTCGCATTCGCCGGAGTCCTCGAAGATGTTGCCCATGCGCACCACGGAGAGCGAGAGCGCGTGACGGAACTCGAACAGGTTCGGATCGTTCGTCGGGGTCTGCGCGACGAGGTTGCGCATGATCGCGAGTTCCTTCTCTCTCCAGATTCTCAGCGCGCGGGGGTTGCCGTCATCACGAGCGAGATCGCCGCCGGTGCTGCAGAGCCGGGCCAGCAGGCGTTGAAGGCGCGGGTCGCGCGGATGGGTCTTGGCGAGATCCTTGATGACGGGGAGATAGGCCTCGAACATCGCCTGGCGGGCGGGGCGAGCGCCGACGCGGTACTGGAGAAAGTCCATGGCGTCCGCCGCGGCGGCGATCATGCGGCTGCTGGTTTGCTTCTCGCGTTCTCCTTCTCGCCACGACCAGGCCCAGCCTCCCAAAACGGCGATGGCGATGGCCGCGAGGCCAACGGTGAGCGCCGGCCTGCGTTTGGCGGCTCGGAAGAGTTGAACGACCGGCCCCGGCGGGCGTGCGAGAACATTCTCACCTCGGAGGTACCGGCTTAGATCACCGCCGAACGCGGCGACGGACTCGTACCGGTGCTCGGGAGATTTGCTCAGAGCCCTGAGGAGAATCGCGGCGAGATCGCGGTTGCAGGCGGGGTTGAGCTTTGAGGGGTGCTGCGGCTGCTCATTCCTGATGCGGTCGAAGGCCTGGAAGATGTCCTGGCCGCGGACGGGGATCGGCGGGCGACCGCAGATGAGTTCGTACAGAATTGCTGCGATGGAATAAAGATCGGAGGCGGTGCCCGCCTCGCCGCGGATCTGCTCGGGGCTGACGTACTCGAGCGTGCCGATGAGCCAGGAACCTGCGGTGGTGGCGTTGGGCTGGTCGAGCGTGGTGAGGCGTGCGACGCCGAAGTCCACGATCTTGATGTTGCCTTCATTGCTGACCAGCAGATTGGCGGGCTTGAGGTCGCGGTGGATGACGCCCTTGGAGTGCGCGTAATGCACGGCCTCGCAGGCCTGGACGACGAGCCGGACCATCGCGTGGGCATCGAGCTTGTGTTCGCGGGCGTAGTCGGTGATGCGCCGGGCGCCGGGGACGAGTTCCATCGCGATGTAGGGACGGGCGAGGGCCGGGTCGATGTCGAGTTCGTAGGCGTGGGCGATGGCGGGGTGGACCAGGAGGGCCATCAGTTGCGCCTCTTGCACGAATCGGCGTCGCGGCACGCCGGCGTTGGCGCCGGGATGAAGAAGCTTGACGGCGACGCCGCGGGCGGGCTGTTCCTGCCGGGCTTCGTACACGACGCCGCTGGCGCCCGCGCCGAGCCTGCCGATCACGGCGTATCGGCCGATGCGGATGGGGATCGGCTCATGGTCAGCGGCTTCAAGGGTCGGTTCGAGCGGGGTGGAGGCGCTCGCGTCAAACCGATTCAACTGCGTGGTGTCGCCGGCGACCATCATGGCGATTCGGCCATCGAGAAAGGACCCCTGTGAATCGGCTTCGATCAGTTCGAAGACCTCACGGGCGAGGACGCGGTCATCGCCCGCGGCGGAGTTGACGAATGCAGCGCGGGACTCGGGGGCGATAGCCGCGGCGTCGCAGAAGATCGACTTGATGCGGGCTTCGCGCGGGGTGTCGGGCTGGTGATGGGATGCGGTCCCGGTCATGGAACTACCGTCGGTGTGCCTCGCGGCTTCAGTCGCGGGGTTGCTGGGCTTCGCTTCGGAGTTTCCTGGCGATCCAGGCACGGGCGTAACGCCATTCGCGATCGGCCTGGGCGAAGGACATATTCAAGGCATCCGCGGCCTGATTCATGGTCAGGCCGCCGAAGAAGCGGAGCTCAACGATGCGGGCGGCGCCGGGGTCGCTGCGTTCGAGTTGCTCGATCGCATCATTGAGGGCGAGGGCGTCGAACGACTCGAGCGGAGAGGGCTGCTGGGATTCACCCCCGACGGCGACGAGCATCATGGCACGCCCCTTGGCATCGCGGCGGCGGATCGAGTCAATGACAACGCGGCGGATGGCGGTCGCGGCGATGGCGGCGAGGTGGTCGGCGTCCTTGAGTTCCAGCACGTTGCCGCGGCCTTCAAACTCCGCGAGGCGGATGAAGGCCTCGTGGACGAGTTCCGTGGGTTGAAAGGTGGCGCCGGGCGGGCAGGAGGCAAGACGGGCGTGCGCGAGGCGGCGCAGCATTTCGTAGAGGGGGGAGTTGTCGCCGAGACGGTCGAGAACGGAAGCCACACTGTGCCTTTCTGGTGACGGGCACAGCGTAGGGATGGGGTTGGGGGAGGTGGCGTGGTTATTGCCATCGGGGGGGCGAATGGCGGGCGGGTGAGCTTCTCATGAACATCTCAGCAGCCGCGCTCCCAGTAGTAGTAGAAGAACTGCACATCGGCGCCGTCGACGCCGCCGTCGAGGTTGACATCGGCGGAGGGGTCGCCAGTTTCCCAGGCGGTGAAGAAGGCGTCGACATCGGTGCCGTCGGAGCCGCCGTCCATGTTGAAGTCGCCGGGGGCCTGGACATTGAGCGTCGCGGTGGCGCTGGGGAAGCAGCCGCAGGAGTCGCAGACGAGGCAGTCGTAGGTGCCCGCGCCGGTGCAGTCGATGGCGGAGATGAAGAGGGTGTTGGTGTTCACCTCGGTGAAGATGCCGCGTTCGCCTTCAACGAGCGGGATGTACTCGCCGGAGGCGTTCTTCTTGCGCCACTGGAAAGAGAGGGCGCCGTTGGAGGACGTGGCCTGGAGGCTGAGTTGGAAGTAGTCGCCGCCGCGGTAGTCGCCGCCTTGGGGTTGGGAGGAGATGTTGATGGCGGAGGAGCCGAAGTAGATGGAGCCGGATTGACCCACGAAGTGGCCGGAGCCGCCAATCGCCTGGAAGTTGGCTGCTGGAACGCTGTTGTTACACGAGTAGACTGCTATACGACCGCCACCACCACCCGACCCGTACCCACGGTTGCCCTCACCTCCATTCGCCGTGATAGACCCTTCACCCTGGACACTTGCAGCTTCGATCCAGATGCTGCCGCCGGAGCCACCCCCACCCTCAGCACCGATGCCTTTCTGACCATTGGCTCGAATGCTCCCTGCGATACGAAGTGCGCCGTCAATCGTGAGCCGAACTGCCCCGCCGCCGGAACCACCGACGCCGCCCCCGTAGCCGCCGCCGCTTCCCACCATAGAAGGGCGCGTCGCGCTTCCATACGTTGCGCCGCCGTATGCGACCGGGCTGTCACCGGCGGAACCGCCCGCACCGCCGTATCCCGCGCCGGATCCTGCGTCGCAACAGGCAAACCAACGACCATAAGCGCCTGCACCTGGCCCGGAGCTGCCGTAGAACCCGCGATTCGATACCTCGATGGAGCTTCCCGGTCCAATGATGAAGTCACCGGTGACACTCAGCCAAAGGCCAGTCGCGAGAGCCTCCGTGTGGGAAATACGGGAAGATGGACCAGTTACGAGACCGCTGGTCATATTCAGTGGCGTACCGACAACAAGTTCTGCGCCACCACCAACGATGAGGTCGCCAATCTGAAACGTATCGGTCGGAAGCGGCGTTCTAACACCCGGCCCGTCATTGGTCACTTGAAGGTCGCCCAGCGTTTCAGAGGTCATCTGAGTCCAAATGGTGCCGGCCCCACCCTTTTGGCTGCCGATCCCACCGAACGCGGTGATCGATCCGCTGAAACTGGAAGCACCTAGATACAACGCAATCCGACCGCCGCCGCCACCGGAGCCGTATCCGCGGTTGCCGATTCCGCCATTCGCAGTGATCGACCCGGAACCTACCAGAGTCGCCGCGTCGATCCAGATACTACCGCCGGAGCCTCCACCCCCTTCAGCACCAACGCCGTTCTGGCCGTTGGCGAAGATGCTGCCATCGACAGTGAGCACGTGACCCACAGCGAGCCGGATACGCCCCCCGCCAGCTCCACCGGCCCCTCCGGCTGCGCCTCCGCCGCTTCCGAGAGAGTTCGGCTGCGACACACTTCCGTACGCACCGCCGCCCGCGGCGAAGGGGCTATTGCCGGCAGAACCGCCCGCGCCGCCGTATCCCGCGCCGGATCCTGCAGCGCAGCAGGCAAACCAACCACCGGAAGCACCCGCACCTGGCCCGGAGTTGCCGTAGAACCCGCGATTCGACACCTCGATGGAGCTTCCCGGTCCAATGATCAAGTCGCCGGTGACACTCAGCCAAAGGCCAGTCGTGAGAGCTTCTGTATGGGAAATGCGGGAAAACGGGCCAGTTACGAGGCCACTGTTCATGCTCAGCGGCGAATCGACAATAAGTTCTGCGCCACCACCGACAATGAGTTGGCCAATTGGTGTGACGTCAGTCGGAAGCGGTGTTCGAACACCGGGCCCATCATTGGTCACTTGAAGGTCGCCCAGCGTTTCAGAGGTCATCTGAGTCCAAATGGTGCCGGCCCCACCCTTTTGGCTGCCGATCCCACCGAACGCGGTGATCGATCCGCTGAAACTGGAAGCACCTAGATACAACGCAATCCGACCGCCGCCGCCACCGGAGCCGTATCCGCGGTTGCCGATTCCGCCGTTCGCCGTGATGAGCCCGGCTCCCTCCAAAATCGCTGCGTCGATCCAGATACTACCGCCGGAGCCTCCACCCCCTTCAGCACCAACGCCGTTCTGGCCGTTGGCGAAGATGCTGCCATCGACAGTGAGCACGCGACCCACAGCGAGCCGGATACGCCCCCCGCCGGCTCCACCGGCCCCTCCGGCTGCGCCTCCGCCGCTTCCGAGAGAGTTCGGCTGCAACACACTTCCGTACGCGCCGCCGCCCGCGGCGAAGGGGCTGTTGCCGGAAGAACCGCCCGCGCCGCCGTATCCCGCGCCGGATCCAGCTGCGCAACACGCACCCCACCCGCCGGAAGCGCCTGCGCCCGGGCCAGCGTTGTTCACAAAGCCGCGAGCAGTGACGTCAAACCGCCCACCCGAGTCCAACCTGACCGTTCCGCCGGTCGGATTCGCCTGAACATTCAATGACATTCCATTCACCACATCTGTACCCGCACCTCCTGAGTAGTCGAATGTGAAGCCCTGGGCGTGGGTCACCACGCCGTTGTTCTCGACCACCAGCGATCGAAGCGTGTGGCGGCCGTTGATGGTGAGAGTGGTGCCGCGGACGGTGATGTCGGCGGTGGCGAGAGGGATTGGGGCGCCTCCCGCGGAGGGAGTAATGGACGACACACCTGGATTCAATGTCTGGGGCGACGTGATGAGTACGGGCTGGGCGAATGCTGAGCAGGCCCAGAGCGAAATGTTCAGAAGCAGCAGACTGACGCGAGGGGATTGCATAGAGACTCCGGTAGATTCACTTGATTTTGATCGGAATGGTGAGGTAACAACTGACTGGCCCAGCGTTCAAGGATTTGTTATGACGCTGCATCGGTGCCTTGGATAATCGCCGAGCATGTCAACAGCCGCGCTCCCAGTAGTAGTAGAAGAACTGCACATCGGCGCCGTCGACGCCGCCGTCGAGGTTGACATCGGCGGAGGGGTCGCCGGTTTCCCAGGCGGCAAAGAAGGCGTCGACATCGGAGCCGTCGGAGCCGCCGTCCATGTTGAAGTCGCCGGGGGCCTGGACGTTGAGCGTCGCGGCCGCGCTGGGGAAGCAACCGCAGGAGTCGCAGACGAGGCAGTCGTAGGTGCCCGCGCCGGTACAGTCGATGGCGGAGATGAAGAGGGTGTTGGTGTTCACCTCGGTGAAGATGCCGCGTTCGCCTTCAACGAGCGGGATGAACTCGCCGGAGGCGTTCTTCTTGCGCCACTGGAAGGAGAGGGCGCCGTTGGAGGACGTGGCCTGGAGGCTGAGTTGGAAGTAGTCGCCGCCGCGGTAGTCGCCGCCTTGGGGCTGGGAGGAGATGTTGATGGCGGAGGAGCCGAAGTAGATGGGATTTCCGGTGCCGTTCTGCCCCGCCGCAAGTCCGCCGCTAGAACGGATGTTTGCAATGGGCACGGTGATGTTGCAGGAATAGATGGCAATACGACCGCCACCG
>JAFEBP010000031.1 GCA_018242605.1 Planctomycetota bacterium | reverse complement strand
ACCGGCCGTGCTCTCCTCCGGGTCGCCACAGGGCGGGCAGCGGACCCACTTCGTCGCGCGACGCGACGGCGAGACGACCAGTGCGTTGGGGAGGCGCAGTACACTTTGGCTCGCCCCGACATAAAGTGTTGCATGTTGAAGCCTTGTCGCACCTTCGCCGGCTGCGCCGCCACCGCTCTACTTGGGGTGCTCGCAGGGTGCACTGCGACGCCCGGCCCGTCCACGAAGCCCCTTGCCATGCACGCCGCCCAGCCAAGTATCGAACTCCTCGGTTTTCCCGGCTGTCCCAACACACCCGCGCTGCGCGACAATCTCCGGGCCGCGCTCGGCTCGATCGGCAAGGGGTGGACCTTCAAGGACACCAACCAGGAGCAACTGCCCGCGAGCGACCCGCGGCGCGGCTGGCCCACGCCCACGGTGCTGGTCGATGGCCGCGATCTTTTCGGATTGCCCGCTCCCGCCACGCCAAGCATGGGGTGCCGCGTGTATCCCGGCGGCGTGCCCGAGGCCAACGACATCGCCGAGAAGTTGAAGAGTGCAGCGGGCAGGTAGCCGATCGAGCGGTGAGCGGTCGGCAAGGCGAACGCGAACGCTCCAGATACAATCACCGCGATGCACACCCAGCTGCTCCGGATCGTCGCTGTTCTCCCCACTCTCCTTGCCGGCCTGCTCGCCGGATGCGCGGGAACCGAAAGCACTCGGCCCGCTACCGCCGCCGCGCCCGCGCGGTTCACGCCCGCCGTGCAGGCCGGGGCCATGCGGCCCGTCATGCGCGACGGGCAGACCGAGCCGCGCGTGAACCTCGCCAGCGCGAACGACCAGGCGGGCCTGTTCGCGGTTGGCGCAATGGCCGGGCTGGACGGGGAAATCACCATCGCGGGCGGTGACGTATGGGTCAGCCGCATCATGGATGGGCACCCCGCCACCGTCGGTCCCGCCCCCGCGCCCGACGCCTTCGCCACGCTGCTGGTGGGGTTCCGCGTTGATAGGTGGACGGCCGTCACACTCGAGGAGCCGCTCGCCACGGAGGCGTTGGAAGGAGCCATCGAGCGGGCCGCGCGCGAGCACGGCATCGACCCTGATGCGCCCTTCCCCTTCCGTCTGGAAGGAGCGTTCTCGACCCTCGACATGCACGTCATCAACGGCTTCTGCCCCCACAGCGGCGGTGAGGCCGCCGCGGGCAACCAGCCGTGGAAGAGCGCCTTCCCGTCGCCGATCCGCGCGCGAATCGTCGGCGTGTACGCCCGAGATTCGCAGGGCGTTCTCACGCACCACGGCACCGCCGTACATGCCCACGCCCTCGTGGACACGCCCGAGGGGTTGGTCACCGGGCACATCGACGCGATGGGGGTCGCCGGGGGAACCGTGCTGCTGCTGCCCGTGGCGTCGAGATGACAATCCGCCGAGAGCGAGGGCCGAGAGACCGATGATGCGGATCGACGCATCGGCGGCAGCGGCGAGACGGAGCCGTGGGGATCGACCGTCGCGGCGAGCGCTGGGGCGTAGCGCGTGCGGTGTTAGACTGCCGACATGCTGAGATTTTCCCGACCCTCTCCCGCCCGCCGCCCGGCCTTCACGCTCATCGAGCTGCTGGTGGTCATCGCCGTCATCGCCCTCTTGGTGGGCATCCTGCTCCCCGCGCTGGGGCAGGCCCGCAAGGCGAGCAAGGCCGTGGCCTGCTCGGCCAACCTGCGGGGCATCGGGCAGGGGCTGGTCCTCTACAACAACGACCACAAGGAAGCGATCATCCCCTCGTACAACATGACGGGCATCAACGGCGGCGCGGGCGTGCCCCTCGACGGCTGGGGGCCGATCCTCGACCGTGACGGGTACATGACCGGGACCGACACCAAGGGCGGCAACCCCTTCTACTGCCCCGAGACCTTCGACGTCGCGGGTGTCGCCAGCGGGCAGACCGGCAGCGACCCCAACAACCCCAAGGGCTGGCTCGACTGGCCCTTCGAGCGGCAGGGGAACGCCAACGTCACGGTCCTGATCCCCGAGCGCGGGTTCGACAAGATCATCCGCGTCTCGTACTGGATCAACGCCGACAACCCCATCGGCGGCGCGGCCACCGTCACGCCCGACCTCTTCTACACCGGCAGCGTCGGCTACGGCCCAGGGAACAACGGGGTGTTCATGCGGCAGACCAAACTCAACGCGTTCGTGCGCCCGGCATCGCTCATCGCCATCGCCGACGGCCTCTACGCGGGCCGTCAGCGCGACAACCAGATCGGCATGACCAACAGCCGCATCGGTTTCCGCCACCCAGGCAAGGGCGGGCTTGCCAACGCCGCCTTCGGCGACGGGCACGTCGCGGGGATCGGGGGCAAGGAGTTCCCCCGCGGTCTGGGCGGGAACAACGTGGTCGAGGAAGTCCGAGCCGAGAACAGCAACGGCAAACCCAGCGTCTACGCCAACCCCGAGAGGACGCTGGGGCCGTGAGGCGACGGGGCTGCACTCGGTCTTGCCGGGGCCGCCTTCTTGCGCGGGATCATTTCCGCTCCATGCGAGTTACTCTGGATCGCGTTGGGCGTGCCGCACGCGGGGCGCGTGCCGCACGGCATGGCCGCCGTGAGCGCACGTTGCGTTGGCGAGCGAGATGAGGTCGTTCGGGGGGGTTCATGCAGCGGCCTCCTCCGTCGCGCTCGCCGCGCTGCCGCGCCACATGGTGAACACGATGGTGCCCACCAGGACCGCCGCCAGCACCGCCGAGGAGCCAATGGTGCCAAAGCCAAGCCCGCCCTGCACGGGCGTCTTCGTGAGCACATCGCCCATGGTCGCGCCGAAGGGACGGGTCAGCACGAAGGCTGCCCAGAAGAGACCGACGTACAGGGCCGGGCTGGCCACCTTCAAGCGTTTGGCGACGAGGTAGACCGAGACGATGAGCGCGATGACGCCGCCGATGAGGGCCGCGCCGCCCGCGAAGCCCAGGCCCGAATCATCGGCGAGATAGTCGCCCAGCGAGGTGCCCAGCGTGTTGGAGACGAGGATCGCGGACCAGTAAAAGACCTCGGCACGGCGCGAGCGCACGTCGGTGACGGAGAGCGACTTTTCGACCCATCGCCACACCAGCAGGACGCCCACGAGGAGCGAGACGAGGATCGCGCTGCCGGTGGCGTAGCCGATGCCAAGTCCTGGGCCGTCGCCGTGGGCGCTGGTGCGGTTCATGAAGTCGGACATCGTCGTGCCCGCCGTGCTGGTGGCGAGGATGACGGACCAGTAGAGGAACGGGATGTAGCGCCTCGCCGCGAGTTGGCCGATGAGCACCGCCACGAAGCCCGACATCAGGATGAGCGTGCTCCACATGTAGCCGATGCCCATCGTCATCGAGAACAGGTCGCCCGCCGTCTCGCCCAGCGTGGTGGCCGCGATCTTCATGACCCAAAAGAGGAAGGTCAGGGCAGGGAGTTTGCTGAGGATCGGTGAGGTGGACTGGCGCATCGGGCTGGGTTCCTTTGGCTCGGGCTGGATCAAACGTGGGAAGCCGCCAACGACCCGGCGGGGCGGCTGGCGGTGTTTCTGCGAATGTCAACCGTTCGTGTCGGCTTAGTCCTTCTTATCCTTCTTCCCCTCGCCCTTCTCGCCCTTGCCGTGCTCCTCGCCCTTGGCGTGCTCATCGCCGCCCTCGGACTCATCCTCGATGTTGCCCGAGGCATCGACCTTGACCTCGTGCTTCTTACCGTCGATGCCGACCTCGATCTCGTAGAACATCTTGGTCACGACCTGCGGGTCGGCGAACGTGGCCTTGGGGTAGTCCTTCTTGAGCGCGGCCATGACCGCGGCCGGGAGCTTCACCTCGGTCGTGGCCTTCTCGGTCTCCATCAGGTCGCCCGCAGCGGAGAAGATCGCGGCGCACTTGACCGCGCGCTCGTTGTACTCAACCTCGTATTGCACCACGTCCTCGTCGTCCTCCTCCTTGATGACCTTGGTGATGTTCTTCGCCTCGCCCGCGAGTTTGATCGCGGCAGCGCGGACGGCCTCGGGGGTCTTGTCCAGCGTGATGACTTCTTCCTCGTCGCCTTCCTTCTCCTCGCCCTTGGGCTGGGTGTTGCCTGCGGGCTGGGGCGGCTGACCAGGCTGAGCAAAGGCCCACGCGCCCGCGCCGGTGATGAGGGCGAGCGAAACGAGTCCGACCGAGAGTTTCCGAGTATCCATGCGAATGCTCCGTGGCCGGGCGGGAATCTCCGCTGCGGCTGGTTGAGGGGGCTGGCGGAACACGCGTCCCGTCATGCAGACATCAAAGCGTCACGGCGGGGCGAAACATGATGTGAACGTGATCGCGGCATCGGTTGAGGGGCCCCTGCACTGCGCCCTTCAATCAGATTCATTCCACCGAGCGTGTCGCGTGGTGCGATGCGGTCAGCCCTTGGATGTCGAGGCACCAGCACGAAGCACGCGAAGTCCATTGCCCACGACCAGCAAACTCGCCCCAACATCGGCGATGACGGCCATCCACATCGTCCCCAGCCCGCCCAGGGTCAGCGCGAAGAAGACCACCTTGATCCCGATGGCCAAGGCGATGTTCTGGGTGAGAATCGAGCTGGTACGACGAGAGAGCCGCACGAACTCGGGCACGCCCCGCAGGTCATCCTGCATGAGCGCCACGTCGGCGGTTTCGAGCGCGGTGTCCGTCCCCGCCGCGCCCATTGCGAAGCCGATGGTGGACTTCGCAAGCGCCGGGGCATCATTCACGCCGTCACCGACCATTCCGACCGCGTCGCCGTGCTCTTTGGTCAACCGCTCAATCTCGGCGAGTTTGTCCTCGGGGAGCATCCCGCCGCGTGCCTCGTCGATGCCGACGGCCTTGGCGATGGCCGACGCGGTGGTCTGGTTGTCGCCCGAGAGCATGAGCGTCTTGACGCCCAGATCGTGCAGGGTCTTGATCGCCTCGACGCTGCTCTCGCGGGGCGTGTCGGCCACGGCGATGACGCCCAGCACGGCGGTCTCCGACGCGACCACCACCGCCGTCTTGCCCTGCACCTCGAAATGGCTCAGGACCGCCTCGACCTCGAGCGAGCAGACTCTCCGCTCCTCCGCGAGGCGGTGGTTGCCGACGAAGTACGCCGCGCCGCCGATTCGGCCCTCGACGCCCCGGCCCGTGAGCGACTTGAAGTTCTCGACGCTCGCCCGCTCGCCGCTCCACGCCGCGACCACCGCGAGCGCTACCGGATGCTGCGAGAGCGCATCCAGGCTCGCCGCGATCCGCAGCACCTCGTCT
>JAFEBP010000030.1:242-11246 GCA_018242605.1 Planctomycetota bacterium | reverse complement strand
GCGGCGGATGTACGAGTTCGGCGTCGCCCAAGGGTGGGAGTGCCGCTGGCGCCCCGTGCGGCTGATCCCGGGCCCGTGATGCCGCGGCGGGAGAAATGGGGGGACGTTGGGACGGTTTCACGGTTGCACGGATAGCCACGATGATTACACGTATCGTCGGATACATTCTGGAACGGTCCGTCGGCAGTCAGAAGTTCGGCTACATCGCGAAGGCCGCTGGTCGGCTTGTCAATGTCGATGGGATTACGCTGAATCACGACGAAGCCGATCCGCTCGTTCAAAGCACGTTGCGCGCATGCGAAGAGCAAGGCTTGTCTTTGTGGGGTAATCGTGATGAGGGGTCGGCGAAACCATCCGCACGGCTGTCTTTGCAACGGCTGCGAGACTACGCCGCTGAAGATCTGCGGGGTTGTGATTTCATAGAGTTGGTTCCAATCAGACTTCTTGTGGATTGCGACCTAAGGCGGCCATTCGATGGCATCCTCAGCGGCTTCCAGCAGACGTTCCCTCGCAACGTGCCGTTGGCGGCTTCGTTTCACGATCGCGACCGGTTGGTCGTGCCCTCGACAACACGAGAGGCGATCGATGCGCAGGGATTCGCCGGTGTCACCTATCGACCCATCCGTCTGGTCAAGAAGCGCGACAAGGAGTCTCATGACACTTCGGATGTCGTTGAGATCCCCTGGGGTCAGCGGGCGCCCTGGTGGGAACTGACCAGTTCGGTGACCATGCCGATCGTGGCCGCCGAGGTGATCGCCGCTTGGAACGCCAAAGTGCTGCCGCGTGGCTGCACGACCAGCCCGGTCTACTTCCGCGACCCGGACTACGACGATGCGGAACTGAAGTTCTACGAGTCGGAGGTGCGTGCCATGCCGAAGTTCGACATCGCCCTGACAACCGAGCGGTCCAAAAGCGAGTTCGCCCATTTCAACATCTGCTCCCAACGCATGTACCAGTTCGGCGTCGCCCAAGGCTGGGAGTGCCGCTGGCGCCCCGTGCGGCTCATCGCGGGGCCGTGATGCCGCGGCCGTGACGCCGACCCCGCATCCGAGGACAATTCCCCCGTCCGCGCCTACCTTTGTCCCCCTAAAAACACAAAGGAAACGCATCCATGGAAACCACTCTCATCATCCTCAAGCCCGATGCCGTGCAGCGCGGCCTGATGGGTCGGATTATCACCCGCTTTGAAGAAAAGGGCCTGCAGATCGTCGGTTGCAAGCTCATGCAGATCAGCCAGCAGCTCGCCGCGACGCACTACGAGGCCCACCAGGCCAAGCCGTTCTACGCCGGCCTGGTCCGTTTCATGACCTCCTCGCCCGTGCTCGTCATGGCCGTCCGCGGCAACGGCGCGATCACCATCGCCCGCAACATGATGGGCGCCACCTTCGGCAGCAAGGCCAACCCCGGCACCATCCGCGGCGACTTCGGCGTCTCCAACTCCTTCAACCTCATCCACGGCTCCGACAGCCCCGAGGCCGCCGAGCGCGAACTCAAGCTCTTCTTCGCCCCCGGCGAAGTGCTGAGCTGGAAGCGCGATGGCGACGGCTGGATCTACGACACCTCCGGCGGCAAGATCGAGTGATGACGGGGATCGGAGTTCGCGAGACAGAGCCTTCGATTTCTGACGCTCACCGGTCCGTCCGCGGAGAACATTGACCAAACTTCTGCAGCCCCCGCGAACCGGGGGCTGTTTTTTTTGATTTCACGCCACTCCCGCGAACACCGAACCCCACTTCCGTCCCCCGCCACGAACACCCCCCTACCTCGCTGCGTATCTACTCACGGCATCGAAGCCTAACCTTTGTGCGGATGCCCACGCATTGTGCATCCGACTGGGTCGCAGGCCGAAAAAGGGATAGACAATCACGGCCCCGAGGCACGCCAACGTGCCCGGAGGACCGACATCGCGGGAGCGCGACGCACAATCGCGCCCCGCCCATCAGGACGCTCATGCGCATCGACTACGTTCAGACATCAGGTGGGTCGGAGGGTGAGGATTCAACCAACACCGCCGCGGCGATCGGCGCCCAGGCGATCGTGCGGGCCGTCTCGCGCGATTCCGGCGGTGACGACGCCAAGTCCAAGGCCCGCAAGCGGCCCGAGTCTCCCCAGCGCCGCCCCGGTGAGAGCGGGCCCGGCAACGACAAGAAGGCCCCCGGCCAGGCGCCCCCTCCCAGCCGCGGCATGTTCGGCGCAGTGTCCCTGCTCCTGCTGGGCTTGATCATCTTCATGATGGTCAACTCCCCCGGCAGCGGACGCAAGATCACCCTGGACGAGTTCAAGAGCCTGTACAACAGCCAGCAACTGCTCGACGGCAGCGTCGTCATCCGCGAGGACGCGGTGATGGCCAAGCGCGTGCAGGGCCCCGATTCGCCGACCATGTCGGTGGTGTCGATCCCGCTCAACAGCCCGGCGGGCAAGGCGGTCGCCGAGGAAGTCATCAAGATCACCGGCGGCAAGGCCTCGGTGCAGCGCGCCAGCGAGTGGACGCAGTTCCTGCTCTTCTTCGGCCCCTTCATCCTGCTCATCGCGTTCGTCTGGTTCGTCATCTCCCGCGCGATGCGCGGCGGCGGCCCCGGTGCCGGCATGCTCGGCTCCTTCGGCAAGTCCCGCCACCGCACGCTCAACAAGGAGATGACCGGCGTCACCTTCGCCGACGTCGCCGGCATCGACGAGGCCAAGGACGAAGTCCAGGAAATCATCGAGTTCCTCAAGAACCCCAAGAAGTTCGCCCGCCTGGGCGGCCGCATCCCCCGCGGCGTGCTCCTCATCGGCGAGCCCGGCTGCGGCAAGACGCTGCTCGCCAAGGCCATCGCCGGCGAGGCCGACGTGCCCTTCTTCTCCATCTCCGGCTCCGACTTCGTTGAAATGTTCGTGGGCGTGGGCGCCTCGCGCGTCCGCGACCTGTTCAGGCAGGCCAAGGACTCCTCCCCCTGCATCATCTTCCTCGACGAGATTGACGCCGTCGGCCGCCGCCGCGGCAGCGGTTTCACCACCGGCGGTCACGACGAGCGCGAGCAGACGCTCAACGCCATCCTCGTGGAGATGGATGGCTTCACCCCCAGCGACGGCGTGATCGTCATCGCCGCGACCAACCGCGCCGACGTGCTCGACCCCGCGCTCATCCGCCCGGGCCGCTTCGACCGCCAGGTGACCGTGCCCCTGCCCGACGTGGCCGGCCGCCTCGAAATCCTGCGCGTGCACGCCAAGAAGGTGAAGCTGGGCGATGATGTGAACCTCGAAAAGATCGCCCGCGGCACGCCGATGTTCAGCGGCGCCGATCTGGCCGCGATCATCAACGAAGCCGCGATTTCCGCGACGATGCAGAACAAGGACTGCGTCGAGCACGTGGACATGGAAGAGGCCCGCGACAAGGTGAAGTTCGGCCGCAGCAAGAAGAGCCGCGTCCGCGACAAGGAAGAAAGCCGCCTCGTCGCGTACCACGAAGCCGGACACGCCGTGCTCCAGGCGATGCTGCCCGACGCCGATCCGCTGCACAAGGTCACGATCATCCCCCGCGGCGGCACAGGCGGCGCCACCTTCGGCCTGCCCGAGAAGGACCGCATGGGCTACGGCGTCAAGTGGCTCATCGCGCAGATGCGGATCTGCTGCGGCGGCCGCATCGCCGAAGAAAAGGCCGTGGGCGACGTCTCCAGCGGCGCATCGATGGACATCGCGCAGGTCACCCGCATCGCCCGCTCGATGGTCGAGGAGTGGGGCATGAGCCCCAAGCTCGGCTTCGTGCGGTACGCCGGCAGCGACACGCGCGAAATGTACATGCCCGAGAAGGACTACAGCGACGAAACCGCCTCGACGATCGACGACGAGGTCCGCCGCCTCGCCGACGAGGCGTACACCGAGGCCCGCCGCCTGCTCGAAGAGAACTGGGAAAAGGTCGTCGCCGTCGCCGAAGCGCTGCTCAAGTATGAAACGCTCACGGGCGAGGAAGTCGAACGGCTGATGCGGGGCGAGCAGCTCACGCGGCCCGTGCTCACCGAAGACCTCAAGGCCCAGGCCCGCCGCAACGCCGCCAAGGAAGTGGTGCAGCGCCTGGACGCCGCCGATTCGCCAGACCTGCCCCCCGGCGCGCTGCCGCGGCCGGCATGATCGGGGAAATCCCGCCGATCAGTCCGGCCGCGGTCCGCATTCTCAGATTTCAAACGCTCGCGATCACTCCGCGATGACGGCCCGCATCACGGGCTCCATCGCACGCGCCGGCCACGCCAGCGGCCCCTGCACCGCCTCGCGGATCTGAACCAGCGGCACCCGCGCCAGCAGGTCGCGGTCCGCCGCGGAGGTGGGCAGCAGCGACATCATCTTCTTGAGCTGGGCGTTCTCGTTCGCGGCCCCGACCGCGCTGAACAGCGAGGAGAGCGAGCCCCACGCCGAACCCGCGCCCGCCGCCGAGGCGATGTTCACCAGCCACGACCGGTCGCAGATCGAATCAAGCACCAGCGTCTGCCCCTCGCGGTACGCCACGCTCACGCTGGGCTTGACGCCCGCGATCAGGTCGTTGTACATCGGCGTGATCATGCCCGGGTCGCGCTTGGGATCAAACGGCGAGCGCATGGCGTTGGAGACCGCCATCCCGAACGCCGCGGCGATGCCGTAGCCGTCCCGGATGTTGCGGGCGGGATCGCAGAACGACACGCTGATGACTTCCTGCTTGTTCAGGTCGAGCAGACGCCAGTCTGGGCGAGTGAGGATGTCCTTGCCTCCCTTGCCCGTCGCCTGCCGCACCGCCGCGGTGAGCGCCTGGGGAGAGAGCGCGATGATGGCCCACTTGTCGGTGATGGCCGAGGAGATCTCCAGCGGGATCGGCACGCCGGGAAAGGTCATCGTCATCGCGGGCACGCCCTCCACCTGCCAGGCGTGCGGGCGGATGTAGCGGGCCCACGCGTGGTCCGGGCCCTTGTCGGCTTCCTGCCCGAGCAGATCGGTGATCGAGGAAGCGATCTTGGCCCGCGCCGAGATCAGCTTCGCCGAGTCCTTCACGCCCAGCAGCACCACGGTCGAGAGCAGCCCGCCCCCGCCGGTCACCTCGCTCGAGTAGATCGCGCTCACGCCGCCCACGTGCTTGAGAATGTCCTTCTCAAAGTCCACGCCGGTGAACTTGGTGAACTGCCCGAGGTACTCATCCACCGGCACCTTCTGCGTCCGCAGCCCATCGATCAGTTTCTGGATCGCCTCAAGATTGAGCAGGCCCACCGAGGCGGTGTTCGCGTCCGCGGGGATGGCCGCGAAATCGTCCTTGCCCAGCCGCCCCTTGTCGATCCCCAGCACGCCCAGGGCGGGAACCGCATTCTGCACCCGCACCCGCGAGCGCATCGCGTCGGCGGTGTGGCCGAACTCGAACGTGCCCTTCATCGCCTTGTCGCCCACGACGCCCACCGACGCGAAGTTGTCCACCACGTTCACCTGCGGGGCCTCGCCCTCCGCGGCCTTCTGGTTGATCGCCATCTGCCCGAAGTTGGCGATCGGCGTCAGCGCGCCGAAATCAAACGTGCCGGAGATGAACGGCGTCAGCCCCGCGATCGAAGGCTCGGGGATCGCCGCGAACGGCCCGTCCGCGTCGGTCACGGTGCCGAAGCGCACTTCGTAACCGGTGCCCGGCTCAAACTTCCGCGGCCCGAACATCAGCTTGCCGCCCGGCGTGCGCATTTCGCGCATCCCGGGCTCCTCGCGGCTGCGCTTGGGCAGTTGCTCGCCGCTCTGCGTGATCCCGCCCTCCACCAGCCCCTGCAGCCGGTCGGCGTCACCCTCCCCCGCGAACATCGTCGTGAGCACCACGCCGTAGCCAAACGCCCCGCCCGCGTTGCTGCTCGGGTTGAACACGATCGAGAAGCGAGCCGGCGAAGCGAGCGCCGAGATCAGCACCTCCATCCCGTCGAACGCCTCGTGCGGCGCATCAGCCGGCAACTCGCGGGGCAGTTCCTTGAGGCGCAGATCGATCATCCCCAACGCCGCCTTGAGCGCCGCGTCCTTGGGGTCCGGGGCCCACTGCGTCAGCGCGGCCTTGCGGAACGCGATCAGCGGCTGGGGCGGCAGCCCCTTCTCGGCCGGGGCATCCTGGGCGAGCGCGGGAGCGGAAAAGGCAAGCAGCGCGAGGGTGAGTGGAGTTTTCATAGTGGGTGGTCTTCTTGAACGAGTGCGAGTGGGTGTTTGATTGGGAAACTCGGGAGATGATTTTGGACGATTCGGCGATCGGCGGCATGCCCCCGCACCCGCCCGCGTTCAGTTATAGGCGATTGGTCGGGTCACTCCGCCCGTACATACGGGACCACGCCCGCTGATTCTTGCACCCATCGGTCGGTATTCGAGCCGGCGGTTCGGTTCGAACCCGGGTCTTTGGAGATGCGGGGCGTGAAGTTGGATCGCCACCTCGTGCAACGCCGCCTTAGTCGCACCCGCCTGTTTCCCACGCGTGAAAGAAGTCGCCGGAATCCGCGCCATCAACTCCCCCGTCTGCGTTCACATCCGCCGCCGGGTCCTCCGCCTCCCACGGCCCGACCTGTACACGCATGTTCGTAGTCATTCAACGCCCTTGAACGTCGCACACCACCGGTCAGTGCGTTCCGCTGTTCGCCCCCGGTATCATCCCGCTCATGGCCAAGCCGCGCAAAGTGTTCGTCTGCCGCGAGTGCGGATCCGCTCAAAGCCGTTGGCTGGGCAAGTGCCCGGACTGCGGACAGTGGGACTCGCTCGAGGAGTCCACCTTCGACCCCGCGCAGGAAAAGGACCCGCAGAAGGGGCTGGTGGCGGGCTGGCAGGAGCTGGGCGATCACACCGCCGCGGATGCCGGCGTTGCGTCCGGCGCGATCACTATCGGAGAGGTGGACTCTGCCACCGGGCCCGCGGTGCGTCTGGCCAGCGGCATCGCAGAGTTGGATCGGGTGCTCGGCGGCGGTCTGGTGGCGGGCAGCGCGGTACTGATGGGCGGCGAGCCGGGCATCGGCAAGTCCACGCTGTTGCTGCAGGCCGCGTTCGCGTGGGCCGCAGGCGGCCGCAAAGTGCTGTACGTGTCGAGCGAGGAATCGGCGCAGCAGGTGGGCCTCCGCGCCAAGCGATTGAGCCCCGGCAGCGCGGGGGACAAGAACCTCTTCGTGCTCGCCGAGACCAACCTCGCCCGCATCGTCGAGCAGGCCCGCAAGGTTCAGCCCGCGGCGATCATCATCGACTCCATCCAGATGATCTACAAGAGCGACCTGCCCGCCTCCCCCGGCAGCATCACGCAGTTGCGACGCTGCTGCGCGGACCTGGTCTACCTCGCCAAGATGAGCGGCATCGCGATCGTGCTGGTGGGGCACGTCACCAAGGACGGCCAACTCGCCGGCCCGCGGCTGCTCGAACACCTCGTGGACTGCGTGCTCTCATTCGAGGGCGATCGCTACCACAGCCACCGCGTGGTGCGTGCCGCGAAAAACCGCTTCGGCACCACGCTGGAGATCGGCCTCTTCGAGATGACCGGCGCGGGCCTGCGCGAAGTGCCAGAGGGCGCGGGCGTTCCCGCGGCGGCCCTCGAGCCCCGCGCTGGCAGCGTCGTCTGCCCCGTGATGACCGGCACACGCTGCCTGCTGGTGGAGTTGCAGGCCCTGACCGCCACCGGCTTTCTCGGCGCGGCCAAGCGCAAGAGCTCCGGGCTCGACGCCAACCGACTCGCGATGCTCATCGCCGTGCTGGAGCAGCACGCGGGCCTGCGGCTGGCTGACCGCGATATCTTCGCCAGCAGCGTCGGGGGCGTCAAGGTGAGCGAGCCCGCGAGTGATCTGGCGCTGCTGCTCGCCATCGCCGGCGCCCACTACCGCAAGGCCATCGGCGCCGGCGCCGCCGTCATCGGCGAGGTGGGCCTGGGCGGCGAGGTGCGCTCCGCGCCGCAGATGGAACCCCGCATCCGCGAAGCCGCGAGGCTCGGGTACAAACGGCTCATCGTGCCGCGCCTGCACGAGGCCGAACGGCGCCTCGTGCCCGGGGTCACGCTCGCGGAAGTCAAGGATGTTTCCGCGGCGATCGAACAACTCGGCGGATAACGCATCACGGGAAGGAACCGGCATGATCGCAGCACCCAAGTGTTCTCTGATGTCAGCAAGAGCAGTCTCAACAATGGCGCGGGCAGCGCTCGTGCTTGTGGCCGCGGTCCTGCTTGGCGGATGCGCATCCCGCGAGCTCTCCGGCGGAAACGAGCGCTACACGTTGGTCTACCTCACCACCGGACCGGCCACGCCCTCCGCCGAAGACCGCAAGGCGATCTTCGCGGGCCACATGGCCAACATTCAGCGCCTCGCCGATGAACGCAAGCTCGTGATCGCAGGCCCGTTCAACAAGCCGGCCAACCCGGCGTGGCGGGGGATCTTCGTCTTTGATGTTGCCACGGTTGTGGAGGCCGATGCGATCGTCGCGACCGACCCGGGCATCATGTCCGGAGTCTTCTCACACGAGTCGTATACGTTCAAGTCGGTGTCAGACCTTCGCAAGGTCCCCAAGTTTGAACGCGAACTCAACGCCGCGAAGGGCGAAGCGCAGCGCCAGGACCCCGCCGCCAATATCCGCGGGTACGTGATGGTGAAGGCCGAGGATGCCCGGCGGATGCAGGGTGCACTGATCGACTCGCACCTGAGCGACAAGATCATCTGGTGGGGCCGGGCCGACAGCGGCCGGTTCGCGGTCTTCGTGATCGACTCTGCCAACGCGGATGAAGTTCGCGCAGCGCTTTCTGCGCCCGGCATCGACAGCGGCCCCTTTGTCGCGGATGGATGGTGGGCGAGCAAGTCCCTGGAGCGATTGCGGAGCAAGTAGCGGCGCACGCGCAAAGGGAATTTGCATGCCGGGCCGCGTAGGCGCGCACAATCGCGGTCCGTCCGAACAAAGTTGCATCGCCGGCTGCTACCCGTGCGTATGAACGCGCGAGGTGGAGGATCTTTGAGATTCAAATACCCGTAGCCCGCACGCCGTGACACCAAGGGGTAGTTTGGGCAGTCCCGCGGGTGCCCCCTCGAAGCGAGCGCATGCGCGCCACCAAAAGTTCATGTGCACACCCCCGCTCCGGCGAGGTGCCGTGGCCCCATCTCACAACAGGCTCACCGCACGCCACCAAAACTTCATCCGCACCCAAGGCCCAGTGTGCGATCCTTACGTCCCTCGGCGTGTCGCGAAATCCTGTGTCTCTCGGCAACAAAGGTCCGAATAACTACTTTGCGATGCCGCGCGTACCAGACCAAAAGTTCAAACACCTATACCAGCCCCGCTCTAGATCCTTCAAAGCCCTCCGCAGTCGCGTTCGATGAGGGCCATGGACCCTGTGAAAGCCACCAAAAGTTCATCTGTACCCAGGCTCCTCGTGCGATCCTCAACGCCTTCGGTGTGCCGCGAAATCCCTTGCTTCTCGGCAATCAAGGTCTGAATAACTACTCCTCGGATCGCCGCGCATCAGACCAAAAGTTCAAACGCCAATCCAAGTCTCGCTTCGACCCTTTCGAAGCGGTCCGTTGCCGCATTTCAGGAGGGCCATGGACCCCGTGAACGCCACCAAAAGTTCATCGACACCTTCACTTGCCAGGCCTACGGAAGCATTCTACCATTCATCCGCAAATACGGATGAATACTGCCCCTGCCATCAGCATCGCCGATCTTCTCGGCTCTTTGAGCGACCCCACCCGCCTTCGCCTTCTGCGGGTGCTGGAGCAGCATGAACTGACCGTGGGCGAGATCGCCCAGGTCTTCCAGATGCCCCAGTCAACCGCCAGCCGCCACTTGAAGGCGCTCTCAGACTGCGGCTGGCTGCTGCGTCGCACCGAGGGCACGGCCACCTTCTACCGGCTCGTACCCGACGACCTGGCCGAGACGGCGCGTCACGTCTGGATCGCGGTGCGGAGCGGGCTGGCTCAATCCGCCGAACTACGCGAAGACGACCGGCGCGTCAAAGGCGTGCTCGCGGAGCGCCGCACCGACAGCGTCGGCTTCTTCGGGCGCGTCCGGGGCGAGTGGGACCAGATGCGGGCCGAGTTGTTCGGGGGCCGCTTCACCTCGGCCGCGCTGCTCGCGCTCATCCGCCCCGACTGGGTGGTGGCCGACGTGGGCTGCGGCACGGGCAACGTCGCCGAACTGCTCAGCCCGGTGGTTGAGCGCGTGGTGGCCATCGATCAATCCGAGCCGATGCTCACCTCCGCGAGGGAGCGGCTTTCGTCGCGGCCGAACGTTCAGTTCGTGGAGGCGACGCTCGACCGCCTGCCGATCGAATCGGCCACGATCGACGCCGCGGTCTGCATGCTCGTGCTGCACCACGTGGACAATCCCGCCGATGCACTGAAAGAACTGCGGCGCGTGCTCCGCCCTGAACGTGGGGGCGGCGTCGTCGCTCTCGTGGACATGGTGGAGCACGACCGGGACGAGTACAAGCGCACGATGGGCCACAAGCACCTGGGATTCTCGAAGGAATCGATCGTGTCGATGCTCACGCAGGCGGGGTTCGCAAACCCCTTTTACCAGGAACTCCCCACAGAACCTCAGGCCAAAGGCCCCGCACTCTTCGTCGCCACAGGCAGAATCACGCACTAGATCACCGGTTATCCCGTCCTCCTCTGTTCCAAACTCCCCTTTCCCACTTTTCCTTTTCTCGGTATTCACCATGTCCACCACAGCCACACCAGTTGCTCCCTCCATCTCCAAGTCCGGCCTTGAGTTCAAGGTCAAGGACCTCGCGCTCGCCGAACTCGGCCGCCACGAGATCCGCCTGGCCGAAGTCGAGATGCCCGGCCTGATGGCCCTCCGCGAGAAGTACGGCGCTCAGAAGCCGCTCAAGGGCGCCCGCATCGCCGGCAGCCTCCACATGACCGTGCAGACCGCCGTGCTGATCGAGACCCTCGTTGAACTCGGCGCCGATGTCCGCTGGGCCTCGTGCAACATCTTCAGCACGCAGGACACCGCCGCCGCGGCGGTCGTCGTCGGCAAGGACGGCTCGGTCGTCGACCCCAAGGGCACGCCCGTCTTCGCCTGGAAGGGCGAGACGCT
>JAFEBP010000030.1:0-187 GCA_018242605.1 Planctomycetota bacterium | reverse complement strand
CTCGATGACGGCGGCGACCTGACCCTGCTCCTCCACAAGGGCGCGCAGTTCGAGAAGGCCGGCAAGGTCCCCGCCTTCAACGACAAGACCGATTCCGAGGAGTGGGGCGTCATCCTCAAGCTCATCTCTTCCGAGCTCAAGAACAACCCCGGCCGCCTGACCAAGGCCCTCGCCGGCGTCAAGGGCG
>JAFEBP010000002.1:105596-151544 GCA_018242605.1 Planctomycetota bacterium | reverse complement strand
CGCGCGGTTCCCCGCGCGTCCCCGGCGGGGTTAGAGGTCGCTCAACTTCTGGATCGCGTCCCGGTACTCGAAGACATCGCCCCGCGTGCCGCGGCGGCCTTCGAGCGTCTCGTGCAGGCATTCGGCCATCGAGGCGATGTCGTCCTCGTTGTCGGCCTCGACGCGGTGGGTGCGGGTGCCCGCGGGGGTGAGAATCTCGACCTCGATGAACGACGCTTTGTCCTTGCGGCGGAGGATGGCGAAGTTCCCGGTGGTCGCGGCGAGGTGCATTTCGGTGACGTGCATGGGTGCGTTCCTTTGGGTGGGGGTGGGTTGGTTGGTCGCGGGTTACTCGGCGTCGGCCAAGAACTCCTCGATGTCCTCGGGGTCCTTGTTGCTCATGATCCCGACCAGCCCAATCAACCCGCTACGGATGCGGTACAGGTCGCCCGCGAAGCCCCAATCGCCCGGCTTGGCGTTCGCTTGCTTGGCGTGGGCGTCGAGTTCCATCTGCAGCACGTCCATCAGGCGGGCGATGTCGCTGGCACGGGCGGCGTAGGTCTCCGCGGCGGTGGGTTCTGGCTTCTTGGCGTTCTTCATGGCTGCGTTCTCCGGTGCGTTGCGTGCGTCGCGGGACGCCCCGCGAACATGACACATGAAGCCCGATCCGGCGGCGGATTGCAAGGCCAAGCGGCGATGATTCCGCTTGAAAAACGCGGATTTCAGTTACTGCGGACCTTGGCGTTAGGCGCGGCCTACAACGCGCCTAGTGGGCTCCGAACGGCCCCGCGGCGGGCAACGTTGGCGCACGCGGGGCCGCCGCACCGGGCGGGGCGTTGGGCGTCCTACCGGGAACGAACGCGGCACGGGCCAACGTGGCGGCAACGGCGCGGGGCGGGCGGCGGCGGGGTTCGGCGCGGGGCGAACGGCCGCGCGGGGCGGTTGGGTTGTTGGTCGCGGGGAGCGCGGTGCGCCGCGGCGGGGATGTTCCCGCCCGCGCGGTTCCCCGAGGCGCGGCGCGGTGGAGCAACGACATGACCGTTGAACGAAAGGTCGCGGTGCTGGAGCGGAGGTTTCTCGCGGGCAACAAGTGCTTCGTCTGCCGCGGCGAGGGCTGGGCCGGGTTCGTGCTGGTCGCGCCGTCGGGGAAGACGAGCGCGCCGTTCTGCGGGTGCGTCGGGTGCGGGCGCAGCACCACGCCCAAGGCGTACGGGTCGGACGGCGAGAACACCGCGGCGCTGCCGGGGTGGATCGCGGCGGTGTAGGCCGGGTGTGGTGTGGATAAGCGAAGCAATCGTGTCGGGTCCATCGGCTCCGATGACGCGATGCCGCTGCGGTCTCAAACGACGTAGGATCAGCCAGAATGGAACCGCAGAAACTGTTCGAACTCGCCCAATTAGATGCGCTTGGCCTACTCGATGACGCGGAGCGATCGGAGTTTGATGCGGCCTTTGCGGCGGCACCAGTAAACTTGCAGGTACAGGTTCGATTGGTTCAACAGAGAGTCTTAGTGCCCTTTGATTCTCTGCCGGACGTTGCTCCGCCGTCAGACCTTCGGAATCGCGTCATCGAGGCGATTGAAAAGGTGATCGCCGCGCAGGCGGATGAACGCGGTACCTCGAAGGACGCAAAATCTGGAGCAGAAGTTCGGGTTTACACGCTGAGCAGAGACTTGCTGAGAGCGATCGAACTGGACCCCTCGAAGCTCCACTTCATTACTCCCGCTCAGTTCGAGGAATGGATCGCCGACAGACTTTTCAAGATGGGATACGACGTATATCTGACCGGCAAGGTCCACACGCCCGACGGCGGCGTAGACCTGATTGCCAGACCTCGGAATCTGGCGTTGTCCGGCCTCCTCGCGGTTCAGGTCAAGCACAGGCGAGGGGGAGCTGATAGTGTCGGGCCGGATGTAGTGGAACGATTGGCTTCCTTCCAGAACTCGACATTCAGCATGGGTTTGGTTGCCACCAACGCACGGTTCACCAATCAAGCGAAGTGGGTAGCAGCCACGCGCACTAAGTTGTTCATGCGACTCAGGGAGTATTCGCATCTGGCGTCGTGGGCGAAGCTCAACTTTTCGGACGAACTCGCCCTGCCCGACCTGCCGACCGAGGTCGAGTTGCGTCCCGGTTTCGTCGTCCGTCTGGACGACCCCAGATGGCGTTTCACGCCGCCGAGTTGAGACCGCAAACGGTGTCCACGCTGAACTCCGCCACACCTATGACGCGCTACGTTTTCGTGGAAGAGGCGTAGCGCAACAGAGAGCCTGCCCCGGCTACGCCGCACGCGTCGCGGGGCGCAACACCGGCGGCCACCGAATCGCCGCTATGTGGTGAACGGGATCCGCGATCCGGCATCGTTCGGATGGCGATCTCGGCGTTGTTCAGCAGCCGTCTTCCCAGTGTTCAAAGAACGCCTGCATGTCCGTTCCGTCCACACCGCTGTCCTCGTTGATGTCCGCGGTGTCCAGTCCCGATTCCCAATCCTGAAAAAATGCGCCAACGTCCGCGCCGTCAACGCCGCCATCTCGGTTGAAATCGGCGCGGCAGAGGACATCGACGGTGAACTCAAGTGTGGTCGATTTGCCGAAGATGTTCGTCGCTACAAGGGCATACGTTCCGGCGGAGTCTCGCGCACAAGTGAACGAGTACGAGCGATCAGCTACGTTGCACGAGTACGCAATGGTCTCACACTGCACACTTCCCTCAAAGTAGCTCTGGCAGCCGTCGTAACCCGCAAACGTTGGCCCCTCAACACCCCTTCCGAGCAAGACTCCATCCCTGAACCACTCTGTGGAAGTGATGTTCTGGGTGCCGCGATTCCAATCCGCCAAAGTTTGGCATGAGTAGTCGCCGATCAGCGCAAAGAACGCCACCACGTCGCCCGGATACACGATCAGTGAAGTGCGGTCGATTGCAAAGCACGGTCCGGCGGGCTCAAAGCCAGTTCTCGATCTCAAGCACGCTCCCTTGTTGAGTGCGAACGAAGACACGAATCTGGCGGTCGGACCGATCGGCTGCGCGTACTCAATCACCATGGAATCGGGACCGCAGCACGCGTTACCGCCATAATCCGACCAACGACCCGAAATCGCATCAATCAGAGCTGAATGCTGCCCGGAGCCGGCGTTGTCCGGCTGACCGGCCTCCCAGTTTTGGAAGCCTTGAGCGTCGCCCGAATCCCACATCCAGCCTCCAGCCGGTTCCGATTCCACTGGCGGCACTTCGTCAACGAGCACCTGATGCAAGCCTATCAGAGCCGCTGCCTTTCCCTTCGACACGAGGAGCTGTCGAACAAACTCATTCTCTTCAATCGAGCCAATATGCACCAAGTGGGTGGCGGGGTCGAAGGTTGCAAACGAGTTGGCTTGCCAATACGCGCCCTCGGGCCCGTAGAAGCCTCGCTGCAAGTACCACATGTTGAAGCTGGCCGACAATGTCGAAAGGGCGAACGCCCCGTCGTGAGGGAGCACTTGGTACCAGTGCCCGTTTCCTCCGTCTTCCACACGCCACTGCACGGGCTGGGCGGCGGCGATGGCGATGGCGAGGCCGACGGAACCGAGGAAAACCGACTTGTTCATTTGATGTCTCCTTGCGTGCGCGGCAGATGCTAGGCCCGAAGTGACCACGCGACGCTCTCGTTCTGCGCCCGAGGGGATTTGTAGACTCGTTAGCGTGTCCCCTTATCGGGCCTCTTCGAACGCCGCACGGCGCGGTTCACCTACACCTCCACCATCCGTTCGCTTCCCGCGTGAGGTGTGCAACGGCCCATCGTGCCGCACCTTCTCGATGTATGCAGCCACATGGGGCCTGCTGCTACCCTGCTTTGGATGGCGCTATTCCCCTCGAGCACGACAACCCGAACACTCACCGTCTATTGGGACGATATTCAGGAGGGGATCTGGTTCCAGTCACTCCATCCTCGTCTAAGGGATGCTGCGCTAGAACAGCTCACCGGCGCTGCGGACCGCAACCCGAAGCTCGCACGCGTGCTCAGATATGACCGTCCGGACATCGTGCTCGCCGATGGTACCGATCCGATACTGGTCGTCGAGCGAACCGTTGAAGTTCCCAGCGGTCATAACGTCGGTCAGAGGTTCCCGCGATTAGCGGCAGCCGCGCAATGCCAGATCCCTGTGGTTTACATGGGACCCTATGCAGCAAAGAAGCATGGCGGCAAGACGGCTGGCCCGCGGTACATGAACTTGCGCTTGTTCAAAGCGCTGGACGAAATGGCCCGAATCGAGAACACCGCAGTGACCGTGATCAACTGGCCGGTTGATGCGCACTACGAAGTCATCCAGACTCCTGCCAAGGACGCTCGCATCAGGGCCTTCATGGACGTGTTCTTTCAGTTGTACGACGCTCACGGCATTCCCCGCATGAACGCTGAACTCATGCGGTCGCCGTACGAGCAGACCCAAATCGCTGAAAGGGCACACTTCGAACAGCATGAAGTCGAAGACCCGACGCAGTATGACTCACCTCCGGACTCGGTTCGCATCGTGCCCACCGCCACTCTCGGAGACTGGATAAAGGCGATGCGGGGCACAAATGGCTCGCTCGCCCAGAGCGTCGTCTACGACATCGGGATGACGTACATGCGCTCAGATCCGTACACCGGAATGGGTGTCCTCTATTCTTATCTCTACGCTGGTGGGATGCGTGATCGCACGCGATACGTCGTTCTTCGCTTTCCAGCGATCACGAAGGCAATGTGGACGGAAATGGTTCGACGAAGTCCCGCAAGCAAAACGATCCGACTGTACCGGGAAATCGCAGACGCAATCGTCTTCCGCGACGGCCCGGCTGTTCGGGCCGCCTTGCCATAAACTATGGTTTCAGGAAGAACAGAAGGTGCTCCTCGGCCATCTTGTTTGCCCGCCGATTCACGCCCTTTCGGATAGCATCGGCAGCCAGCTCGAATCCAACGCGGGCAGCCCCAACCTTGGACATGGCCACCAGATCGACAGTTTCGCCCTTGACGACTGGATTCGCTACCATGACAAACATGTGTCGCGATCGCTTGAGCACGCGAAACGCCTCAGCAAACATCGCAAAGTAATCAGCCTGAAATCGATCTACAACCGTCCGCGACTGTCGCTTGCCGCCCGTCAGGGTTGCGTCCAGAGCCTTGGCATCATGTCCGAGCCATGTGAGGCTCAGCACACCATACTCAGCATAGGGAATGGAGCCGATATACGGCGGATGAGTAACGATAGCATCGACGGACACACTTTCTAGGGGAAGAGATCGGGCGTCTCCATCCTGCACTGATGGCTGAATCCAATCGGTTATGTCGCGTAATGAGTCAACTGCTGACAACACTTCCGCGAGCCTATTGCGGAACAGGGGTGCCGGAAGCGCTTTCTTTCCCGCGTTCCTGTCGAACATGACGTTCGGGTATCCGCCCTTGGCGTTGCTGACACGCCTCAATATGTCGCTGAAGGCGACGAGTGCGCATTCCCGTGCGGGCACGTTGGTCACTGTGGCAATCGACGCATGAAGCGCAACCAGTTGTTGGAGCACGCGGGGCTGAAACCACTTTGTGTACCAAGGAGCTGACAGTCGCCAGTCATTGGACTCTTCTCGGCCTGGAGAAGAGCCTGCTCCAAACAGCGATGGTTCGCCGATCTGACCGGCCGCCAGAATGTCTGCCGTCTCCATAACCGCGGCGAGCGCTGACGATGACTCCGCCAGCGAGAGCCGAGACGACTTCACGCGAGATATCATCGTCGCGAGGGGGTTCATGTCGATTCCGATGGAATGGCGACGGCATTGCGCAGCCTCAAGCAGCGTTGTTCCTGAGCCGCAGTAGAGATCTAGGACCAGTTCACCGGGATTCGTGACGAGTTCAATCGCCTGTCTCGCTACCTGCGGAATGAACTTGCCAGAGTATCGGTGAATGCCGTGTGTAAGAGTGCGCGTGTCGCTCTCCGCAAACTCCCAGTCGAGTGAGGCAGCTGCGTTGATACCTGTGGCTGACGGACCCTTCTTCTTGAGCGTGGTGGGCATTAGACAGACTCCTCAGCGCGGCGCGGCATGTCAAGCAAAGTGCGCACCGTATCTGGGAGGTGCAACGTCGCATGATCGAGCGACTCCACTAGCACGTAGCCAAACTGCGGATCGGGCACGTACCGTGCTCTCGCGCGGAATCCCAGGACGGGAACAAGTAGTAGCGTCGCTGGAGATGGGACGTCTATTGACCGCGATGCACCCAGGCGGGTCAATGCGATGTTGAAATCTGAACGACGCTGGTCCCTGATGACGACGAGTTTGCGATAATCGTCTTCCGAGTAGTCCGGCTTCATCTCGACTACGAGAAGCACATTTTGACGAAGTGCGACGAGGTCTGGTACGAGCTTGCCATCGCTGTGTCTGCGTGGATCAGGACTATCGTCACAGGCGACCGTCGGATCAACGACGTTCAGCGCGCAGAGTTCATCATCGGATCCACCGGGATACTGACCGGCGATCAAGACGAAACCCTGCCGCCGCAGCAGACGGCGTGCTGCCACATGAATGTGACCTTCGGTTAGTTTCACGCGCCACCGTCCCTGCGAAAGAGCATCACGAATTCATCCTGAATTACTCGCTCTTGCCAGGGCACCTGAGCGTTACTGTTGTTGCACTTGAGTTTGTGCTGAATAGATCGCTCGAGTGTGAACCCGAGCGCCTCGAACAGCTCTGCCACAATTGCATCAGTAGGAATCACGTCGGTCCCGACACGCTTGTTGCCGATCACAAATGCGACTCGTCCACGGGGCCGGAGCCAGGCGCGGAACTTGGAGCCCAAGGTCGACATGTCGTTGAAGAACTGCACCATCATCTCGCACCGCTGAAGAATCGCTCGTGGAGCATTGCCGGCAATCAGAGGTGCGAAGAACTTTCTCAGTGTAGGACTGGTACGCCACGCAGTCGTGTCGGGAGAGAGAGGCTTGCCGTCGTGGACATACTCAGAGCCAATCGCATGCTTGCCGAAGTCATACGGATCTACACCCAGGAATGGCTCGAGACAGCGATAGCTCAGCAAGTGGGAACGAAGATAGCTTGAAGATTCGACGCCGTACGGTGGCGACGTGATAATGAAGTCGAAAGAGCTCGGCGCTAGATCTGCCCGTAGGACGTCGGATTGAACCAGAGAAACTGATTGCGCTGAGCCAATCATTCGCGAGTGCGTCTCGGCCGACTGCGAGATCGCATCGGCCATCTTGGTCATTGCTCCCACCACGTGCTTCAGGACGTCCACGTTTTCACGCGGTGTTTCCCGGTACTCAGCGCGCGCCACATCGACGTCCACATTGCCGATACTCCGCATCTTTGATGAGAGTGCGATCAAGATCGCCTCTCGGAGGTACCCGCGGTGGCGTTTGGCAAACTCAAGGGTAAGGCTAATGCCCAACGCTGCCTCGGCTGTGAGCCACTTGTTGTAGTTCGTAAATGGCGGAAGTATGTTGCCGTCTCGCTCGATTACCCTCGAATGGTCTAGGGGACCGCGGGTGTGACCTACGAGCGACTCCCATCGCTCCTTGTACCACCGCGAGAGTTCGGTCGAAGCGCTTCGGATGCCAGTCGTGTCGATCGGAAACTGAGATTTGACCCGACTCAGCATGGCTGACAGTGGGCAGAGTTCTACCCCTGTGCATGGAATCCCGAGCAAGCGGCACTCCACTAGCGTCGTGCCACTTCCAGCAAAAGGATCAAGTACGGGAGTGGTCGCGGTGGCTCCAAAGTGATTCAGCAGCGCTCGGACAAGGTGCGGTGGAAACCGTCCAATGTAGCGATGCCAGCCATGCGAACCGTAGTTGGGGTTCCAATGGGCTGCCGAGACCTTCGGCTGCTCCAGGCGACTTTGGGCTGTGCTAGTGCACAGGTCAGACACCGAGGCCACGCACGAGAGCCGTTCTGCACGCTCTTGTGGGCTCAGCGGGTCGCGACGGTTTTGCGACTCTTGCAGTTGAAATAAAGTGTCAAAGAAGCCAAGCTGATTCTCAGGGCCGTTGTACACATACGGCGAAGGCTCGAAGAGGTGCCTCCTCGCCCGCAAGGCAATCTCAGAGCGGACGCCGCTCCGAAGGACTCGATCGGCCGCTACGTCAACCTCGGGCCCGAACAGCGAACCCTGGGAAGCACGCCGGATGCGTGGGATCTCGCCGATATTGGTGTCCTCCGCGGCAATCTCCTCGAACCCGAGTGCTACCAGTTTTTGGGCGGCCAACTGACTTGGCTTCGCTGAGCCATTCTCCCATCGCAGTAGGGTGATCTTCGAGATTCCCAGCCGGTCCGCAAGTTCCTTCTGCGATAGCCCAGAGGACTCGCGGAACGCTCGCAGGCGGTGTGGAAGAGACGACGCGGGGGTTTTTCGGGTAGCAGCGTGGGGCATTGGTATCGGATGATACCAAGGGTGCGTCTCCCTTGCCAGTAGGTTCGGGACGTGTGGGGGTGGGCGCGAGGGTTGTGCTACGTTCCAACCGATTCCCCACCACCCCCATCGAAACGATCAACTGTGGCGAGAGGGGACCTGTTAACCAGAGAATCGCCTGCCCGAACCCCGCTGGTGGCCCGGATTCGCCGGTTTGAACCCGTTCCGATCGGGCAAGATCTGACCGGCCCGCGAAAGCGGGCTGGCTTTGCTCTAAGGCCCTGCCAGTTTCCGGCCAGCGGGCGGGGGCGAGAATCCCCCGCGATTCCCGACCGGATTGCCGACCTGCCGACGGGGGCGGGCTCTCGGTTCGGATGGCGCGATCGCACAACCGACGGCCATCCCGACGGTTCCGGTCGGCCTCTCGCCGAAACCTTTCGACCTCTCGGTTAGCGCCCGTGTCGATTTGACGCGGGGTTTCGATCGCACGGCGATACGACGGGCACGGTTCCGAAAGAAAGAGAATCCGTGCGGAGTCTCGACAAGCCGATCAGCCCCCACCAACACGATTCATCATCTTCGTGCCTTGCGCCCCGGCCAGACTGCTCTTTGCTCCACCAAGCGCGGGCTGGATTGCGTAGCGCGACGGCTGCAAAACACCACGCTCCTGCAACTTCTTGACGACTTCCTGCATCTCTCGCACGCGATCAGGCATGACCGCAGGGTTTCGCTTGGCCGTCTCTTCCAGGGTTTGATTGGCGGTTGTGCTCATGGATCGACCCTCAAAAGTACGCTCGGGAATGGACAAAGATCCCTGCCTTCATAGTGCGCATGTAGTCCGACAGGCAATGGTGGTATTTTCGGACGCTCGCCTGGACGGGCTTGTTCAGGCCCAAATCGTCGATCTTCAGCTTGATATCGTCGCCTTCCAGCGTTTCCCGTGAAATGCCTCGCCCATGGGAGTGCCAGCGGGTGTTATCGCTCAAGACCTTGGCGATCTGTTCTGCCCTATCCACTCGCATTTGAGGAGTCACGACGGCTCCGTTCGTCGCCGTCCTTGTCCAGTTCTTGAACTTGTACTTCGCTAGCCACTTCTTGAGCAGCGAAATCGACAGGTCGCGAGCCTGCTCGTGTTGGTGGAGCTCAGCCAGATCAAAATTCTGCAACAGCACGAACTCCGCGTTCGTCAGCTTGCCTTCTCGGTCTTTCTGCAACAGGCGCTCATACTGCACCAGGTATGAGAGAGCGGGCACGAAGCGATCGTCCTTGAACACCTGTGGATCGATGGGACCGAGTCGCGAGAAATAGTCCATCAAAATCGAATCACCGGACATCGCAAAAATCGTGCCTGCGGACATAGCGCGATCCGGAATGATGAAGGCCACATCGTCGTAGAAGGTGCGAATCGTGTCCACCATGCGCTCAACGACTTCCGCGCTTCCGCCAGGGGTGTCGAGCACGATCGCCACTTGCTTCTTTGCGTTCTGGGTTTCAAGTCTCTCGATCGCATCTCGGACGCTCGTCTCGAGCCCGTGAACGATTGGGCCGAACACCGCGATGGAGTCACGGTCCATCGCCTTCTCGATGTCACCGAGGTGACGATCGAGATTCTCCTTCACCACAGCGTCAAGACCGGACAGTTCAGAAGCCATCTGCTCTCCCAAAGGCGCGCAGGAACCAGAAATTGTAGCCGACGCCGCTGGATCGCGCCACCGGTGGGATGCCCAATCCGGCGATGTGGCGATGGTTTTGATCCGTGGTCTCGCCACGATCGAAACCGTTCGCGTAGATCGTGGTTGACGCCTTACTGATCGACGACTTACGCCCATTCCGTCGAATCTGATCGCGGCAGCCGCCATCCCCGCACCGTCCGCGACACGACCTGAATCACCAAGGCAATAGTGTCGGTGCCGGTTGTCTGAGGCGGAGAATCCGTGCAAAGCGGTGATGTAGGCAATGTCAATGGCAGTCGGATATTCGAATAAGACGATGATTGGCGAGCGAGAATGATGCAGACAGAAGGGGGCGAATGACGACACCAATCGTTGATGGGGCAAGATATCCACGGTTATCCACAGGGTAAACCCTGTCGATTGCGCAGAATTCCCCTTGCCTTCTAGCCGTGAGCGTTCGCTCGGTGTACCTTGCTTGGCTCTCGCCGAAAGGCGGGGCAGCGGCGGGTGGAATGGTTGAAGGTCGCCGCTCGAACTAAGTTGCACTCTGGTTGGTGAAGGGATTTGCCGCGGCGAAGATTAACACAGCGGAGTTCCGTCGTGCCTTGGTGGCTTCGTGGCATCAGCGCATCCATTTAGCTAAGCCGTCCCTCCGCTGTGGCATGTAGCCGCGGACGGTGGACCGGCAGTACCCCCCCAGCTACGGTGCGAAGTACCTCGACCTCAGTCGGAGGATGGCGAAGCGCTGCGTTCCTGGGAGCTTCGACACACATGGTGCAGGAACACGGGTAGCGGACTGATCCTCCGCGAACGGACTGGGCGGCGGCTTGACACTCACCTGCGTCACGCCCCGCCCGGCCGACCCGACAAGGAGCAGGTGAAGATGGTACCAACCGCAGCGGCGAAGGAGACCTCAAACGGCGGACCTCGGCGTGGCGATACCCCGTCAATGGAGTTGCTCTTCGCGTTCATTAACCTCAACGCCTGCCTCTCAGGAGTGCATGCGCTGCGTCAATTCGCCGAGTCCCGCGAGTCCAAGGAGCGCGCTTATCACGAGCAGGAAATGCGCACCCTGAAATCACTCTCGCTCCAAATGGATGCACTTATCGCCCAAGGCAAGATCGAGGAGGCAGACGCTTTAGGGCGGGAATGCTTCAACACACCCCCGCGCCAGCCCAAGGTTGAGGAAAGCGCTGAGTACCTCGCGGCGATTGGCATGGTTATCAGTCGCATCCGCGACTCTGCCGATCGGGCCCAGGCCGCAGTCTCGACAGGAGGCGGGGCCATCCTAAACAAGGCGCTATCTCCCGGTACTCTGATGAAGACGACCGAACTGAGCATGAAACTGGACGAGGTATCAAGCCCGTGCCTAATGCTGGAGATGGCTCTCACAGATCCGATGTTCACGGCCATTGAACATGTTGTCAAGTTGGAGGCCTTGGCGGAGTGGTTCAATACGGCGTTCGCTACTTTCACAGCGGTGAATCGTCAGCACGCGAATTTGCCCAATCCGGAAGATGCGATCGCGCAAGAATCCCGTGAAATGTTGCAGTTGTGGCTGCCCTCAAGTTGGTATGACCGTGCGACCGATGGGGGCCTGTACCCCAACTTGCTCAACCGCGCGAGAACTGATGGACGATTGGTGGCAAAGCAGAATGGCAAGAGGTACACGTACCGCTTGGGAGATGTCTGCAATTTGTGGGAGCACTACAAGTACATCCTGATTTCTGCCGCGAAAAAGATGCGGTCATAGTTGGCGCGAGTTTTGGGGCGATTCAATGGCAAATACACCAAACAACACCAAACGACACCAAACAACACATCAGGCCTGATGCACTTTCTTTCTTGGTTCGGCGAGCAATCCTGATTGCTCCATGGACCAGAAGATCTATCCAAAATACGAATCCATTCGCAAGGCCGCGCGAGTCTTAGGCGTTCCGTTGGCATGGCTGGAGCGTGAGGCCAAAGGCGATCGCATTCCGTCACTGCGTGCGAGCGGTCGTGTGCTTGTCAATATTGACGAGGTCACCCGTGTCCTTGCCGCCCGCACCACGCTCGATGGTCGCGCCGGCCCGCTGCCGAAGGCAAACGCGGCGGCCGAGGGCGGTGACCAGTGAGCGTCGCCTCGCCCACATGCACGCTGCCCGAGGCGTCGCGCCGTCCCCGGAGCGCCAGCCCCCATCCGGTGATCCCTTCCTTCTGGGAATTCACCATCGCCGCCGCAATCATGGTGTCGGATCTCGCACGGCAGGAGTTCAAGTCGCTGGGCGTCGGCCTCCAGATCTTCACGTGCCCGTGCCTGCATGATGCGTTTCGCTCCGCCATGGTCGCCCCCGACGACTTCGAGCGCGTGGCCTTGCAGGCGATCGGGGCCCCCGAAGTTTTTCGCCAACTGCAGCTCCACATCGAAATACTGCTGGCGTCGCCCGACGGTGCGGTGGATCGCCACGCTGTCTCCGACGTGCGCCGCGGCGCTGCCGCACTTGCCCGCGCGTGGTTGCCACAGCTTCTGATTCATGCCGCCCGTCAGATCCAGCAGGGCAAACCGCTGTGGTGCATTTCAAAGTGCCTGCGCACTTGGATCACCCTTGCAGAACTAGATCTGCCGACACCAGGTTTGGCGATTGGAGCTTCATTGCCATGACTACTGATCCTCTCGGTAAATTGGAGAATCATGCGTCGCCCATCGGCCCGCCGGAGCCCGAGTCTAGCTCCAAGTGCGGTCTCAAATGCTCCATTCTGGACAAGAACGGCAAGGCCCGCGTCACCTACTCCGTGCCGGGTGGAGTTCCCTTTACCGATACGTTCAACATCGCTCGCCAAAAGGCTGTCGGCGAGTTTTGCGAGGCGGTGAGGACTCGGTTTCCGAATGTCAACGTCGATGAGTTGGTTTCGGAACTCGCGTTGAAGGCCGCCAACATCCACGCTTCGGACAAGCCCACCAATCTTGATTCCGCCTCACCGACGAACGACCGCGCGGCGTTACTGGCCAAGTTCGACGCAGAGACAGAAAAGCTCTTGGAGGCCACCGATTCGGATGTTCTCGAGGACGCGGAGGCCATGCTTCAAGACCCTCGCCTCATCGACCGCATCGTCAATGACATTGCTGACGTTGGTGTGGTCGGGGAGTCCGAGCTGGCTCTGACGGTGTACCTGATGGGGGTCAGCCGGTTGCTGCCGAAGCCGATGGCGGCCATTGTCCAGGGGGTCACCTCCTCCGGCAAATCCTACGTACCGACGAAGATATCTCTGCTGTTTCCGAGTGAGACGCTCATCGTGGCGACGGACATCACCCCGAACGCTTTGTACTACGCCCAGCCCGGTTGGCTCATGCACCGCTACGTCATCGCCGGTGAACGATCCAGATTGCCCGACGATGAAAGGGCGGAAGCGACCCGCTGCATCCGTGAGTTGTTGGAGCGAGGCGAAGTCAGCAAGCTCGTGGCGATCAGGGGCTCGGATGGAGAAATGCAATCGCGTTTGATTCACCAGTTCGGTCCGATCGCGTACATCGAGAGCACCACGGTTGCCAAGGTGTTTGACGAGGACATGAACCGCTGCCTGTCGCTGACGACCGATGAGTCGAAAGCGCAGACGCGGAACATCCTGAAAGCACAAGCGGCGCGGGCCAGCAGCGAGGGAGTGGCTGGCACTGATGCGCCGGCCCGACACCACGCCCTTCAGCGGCTGCTCCGCCGCGTGAGAGTCGTGATCCCCTTCGCCAGCCGGATCGCTCAACTTCTCCCGAGCCACAGGCTTGAAGCACGCCGGGCTCAGCCCATGATCTTCGGCATGATCAGCGCCGTGGCGCTGCTGCACCAGCGGCAGCGCTCCCCGGCACCGCTCCGCCACGGTGATGTCATTCACGCTCAGATCAGTGATTACGTGATCGCCCGACGCCTCCTCGAGGGACCGATGGGAGTGGCACTTGGGAATCAGCTTCCCAAAGCCGTTGTCGCGTTCGCAGAGCGTCTCGATGCCAACTTCAACGGCCGGGTGTTCGACTCCAACGAGGCCAAAGCCCAGGACGGAGTTCTTAATCACAAGGGAAAGGTGAACGAGTACCTCGGCGTCCTCGCCGAGGCGGGCGTCGTTTCCTGTACAGACGCTCCGCGGGGCTCGAAGCCAGCCCGTTGGCAGATCGTCGGGGACATTCCCCGGAGCGGGACCGCACAGCTTCCGACGGTCAAAGAAATCGAGGGGACACTATGAGCGAAGTTACGCCGCCGGACTTCCCCGGGCTGTCGGGGCAGCAGTGCAGTTTCATCGAGAAATGCTGGGAACTAGCGACCCCGGGGCATTCGGGGCAGCCCCGGGGCAGCAATGCCGGGTCCGATTCCAACCAGCCGCTGGCTGCTCCCGCTGCCCCAGCGCTGCCCCAAGGCATTCGGGGCAACAAAACTCCACAAATCACTGGGGAATCAGCAGTGCTGCCCCGGTGCCCCGGGAACCCCCACCAGGGCTACGACGCGGCCCCCCGCCTTGGCCCCGATGACCCCGACGGCCCAGCGTGCCGCGCCGCCGAGGCACACTACGCCGATCCATTCGGCGTGGACCTGCGGTGGGGGCGCCTCACATGGCACATGCTGGGCCCGACCGAACAGCAGCGTTGGCGTGGCATCGTCAAGGAGGCGAACCGTGCTTAACCACACCCATGTCACCGGCGCGTCGTCGGCGGCACCGTCGCCGGAGCCCTTGCTGGTGAACGCGACCGTCGCCGCGGAGATGCTGTCCGTGTCCGCACGCACCCTCTGGGCGCTCACGAAGGCGGGCGACATCCCTCACATCCGCATTCACCGGCGTGTGCTGTACAGCGTGGCGTCGCTGCGGGAGTGGATTCTGAAGCGCGAGCGGTTGGGAACGCGCCCCGCCGACGGTGTCGAGAAGACGCCGTAGAAGAACATCCAATCGGCGGGGACTCGGCCCTTGCGTTCGCGGGGGCCCCTCAGTAAGGTCCGAGCGTTGTCCGAGATGTTGAGCGTGGTTGGTGCGGTGGATTTGGCGTTCAGGAGCATTGTTCGGTGGCGACGTTGATTCGAGATCCCGACGGCACGAAGCGCGTGCAGGTGCAGGTGCGCAAGGGGTATCGGCCGACGATCCGCCTGGGCAAGATGGACGTGCACGCCGCGGAACGCATCAAGCTCCGAATCGAATCACTGGTTGTCGCCCGCATCTCCGGCAGTTTGGACCCGGAGACGGCGCGGTGGGTCGCGGGGCTGGACGACAAGTTCCACGCGCGTATCGCCCGGACCGGGCTGCTGCCTTCGCGGGAGCAGACCCACGCCACGCTGGGACGGCTCCTCGACGAGTTCTTCGCAACCCTCGACGTGAAGCCCCAGACCGCGGTCGTCTACAACCAGACCCGCCGGTGCCTCGAGGAGTACTTCGGGGCCGGGCACTTGGTCACGGCCATCACGCCGCTGCAGGGAGACCAATGGCGGCAATGGATGCGGGAGCAGGGATTGGCCGACGCAACGGTCTCCAAGCGAGTCAAGACCGCCCGCCAGATGTTCGGTCAGGGCATCAAGTGGAAGATGCTCGCCGAGAACCCGTTGGCGGGCGTGAAGGGGGGTTGCCAGACCAACCGGGCGAGGATGTACTTCGTCACCCGCGCCGACGCGGAGAAGGTCCTGGCGGCGTGCCCGGACGCCCAGTGGCGTCTCCTGTTCGGCCTCTCTCGCTTCGCGGGCCTGCGGTGCCCGAGCGAGCACCTTCTGCTGCGCTGGGGGGATATCGACTGGGACCGGGGGCGGATGCGCGTGACGAGCCCGAAGACCGAGGGCAACCCCGGAGGGGAATGGCGGGAGGTGCCGATTTTCCCCGAGCTTCGCCCTCTCCTGCAGGAGGTCTTCGATCAGGCGGAGCCCGGCCACGAATTTGTCATCACGCGGTACCGGCAACGCAACTGCAACCTACGGACGCAGCTGCTGCGGTTCATGAAGCGCGCGGGCGTGCGGGTCTGGCCGAAGGTGTTTCACAACCTGAGGAGTTCCTGCCAGACCGAACTCGAGGAGCGCCACCCAACCCACGTCGTCTGCGCGTGGATGGGCAACTCCCCCGCGGTCGCGCGGGCTCACTACTTGTCGGTCCGAGACTCCGACTTCGAGAAGGCGGTGCAAGGCGAGGCCAAAAGCGGCGCAGATTCCGGCGCACAGGCGGCGCAGATTCCGGCGCAGCACGCAGCCGCGGGGCGTCGCAACGAATCGCAAAACGGCGCGCAAGTCTTGGCCCCGTGCGGAGTTACGCGAGATGCTGCGACCTCTTGCGACTCGACGCGAAACGGGCAAGTGACCCCGATGGGATTCGAACCCATGTCACCACCGTGAAAGGGTGGTGTCCTGGACCAGGCTAGACGACGGGGCCAACACCCACCCGGATCGGTGATCCGGGTGGGGTCGTTATTCTAGCCTCGCACGCGGCGGCGGGCATGAACGCGCTCGCTCGGGAGGCGGCAGCGGGCGAGCTGACCCCGGGCACAAAAAGACACGCCCGCGGCGTGTTCGCCGCGGGCGGGCCCGAACGCTCGAACTGGTTCATGTCATCAGCGGCGACGGCGGCGCAGGCCCGCGGCACCAATTCCACCGATGGCCAACGCCGCGGAAGCGGGCGCGGGGGTGATGCCCACGTTGTCGATGTCGAAGCTGAACGGTCCGGCCGCGCCGACGATGTCGTTGTTCATCAGCACACCCACCTGGATGCGGTTGATGTTGGTGAAGATGCTGAAGTCAACCCCGGGTCCCTCGTAGATGAACGAGGAGTTGGTGATCGGCACCGTGAACGTCGTCCACGTGTTGGGCTGGACAGCGGAACTCGTCAGGGCGACTCCGCCGGGCGTGGCCCCTGTGGCGAATCGCCCGAAGAAATCGATCGCCACCGGCGCGTTGTGACGCACCGAGAACGTGAACTCCGTCACGCCGCCCGTGATCCAGTTCCCGAAGAATGCGTTGCCGCTGGAGCCGAAGTTGCTCTGACAGCGGAACAGCAGCGGGGTGTCGGCGATCGTGTTGTTCGCGAAACTCACTACGCGGCTGCCATAACCGGAGCCATCCGGGCCGCCCGAGCCCACGTAGTTGAGCGGTGTGAACACGCTCCCGCTGCTCCAGTTGGCCGCGGCGGACGAGAACGTCTCGGTGTACGGCGCGACAAGTGCCATCGCCGGTGCGACCAAGCCCATGCCGCCGACAACGGCGGCCACGATCATTCGGTTGTTCAGCATGTCTCTGTCTCCTGAGAATTAGACGGGTCCACCATCAGCATAACGGGTCGCAGGAACAGATCAAGTGATTCTTGACAAGATGATCGTATTTTCATTGTTTCCGGAACAAATGCTCAGATGTGATGGGACCAAGAGCAAAAAAGGTCTTATAATATGTGTCAATAATCACTAAATTATGACTATACATGGCATTTGCGTTCTGATTGGTGTCTTCTTCAACTCTGATTTTTTCCGCAATGGCCACTTAAAATCTGTTTATGTGACCTTCAGTTGCCAGCGTTGGGAGGGGAGGCTCGAGATACTTTGAGCCCCATGTTTGCGTCCGGCGGGTCTTCGCGCGGCATCACGCGACGGTAACCAAAGGAAGCCCCGGAGTTTGCCCGAAAGCTCGCCGGGTGCCGCATCGCTAGCATTTCTCATGACCGCGGGACTGCCGCCTGGCGTACAACCGATCACCCCGCTCGTACTTCCACGAACCGCCACCGACGTGGTGTTCATGGGCGGCACGTTCGATCCGCCTCACCTGTGGCACATCGCCGCCGCCACCGCGGCTCGGGATGCGGCGGGCTCCGCGGCGTGGGTTCTCTTCATTCCCGCCGCGAACTCTCCTCTCAAGATCGGCGGGCCCGTCGCGACGCAGTCCGACCGAATCGAGATGCTCCGCCTCGCGACGCGCTCGCTGAAGCGGTCGGTCATCTGGACCGACGAGTGCGATCGCGCGACGGGGGGCGAACCCAGCTACAGCATCGATACGGTCGAGCGGTTCCGGTTGCTGTACCAGCACGTCACGCCCCGATTGTGCATCGGCGCCGATCAGGCGCTCGCGTTCCACAAGTGGCACCGGTACCGCGACCTGCTGGCCCAGGCCGAGCCGCTGGTGATTCTCCGCGAGCCGGCGACGACGCGTCAAGCGTTGCGCGAGCAGTTGGCGGCCACGGGCGCTTGGACCGAGCACGAACTGAGCCAGTGGGAGCGGCGCATCGCCCCTTGCAAACTGGCGCCGATCTCCTCGACGCAGATCCGTTCGGCGATCGCCGCGAGCACGACGGATCTTTCCCCGTTCATCGATCCAAAGGTCGCGGAGTACATCCGCAAGCACGGGCTGTACAGCGCCGCCGTCACCGTGTGACGTTCACGCGCGCCAACCGCCGTACGACCAGGCAATTAGTTTTCCGATCGCCGCGGCAGCGATTTTGGGCGGTTCCTGCAGCGTTCGCTTCGCGCCGCCCTTGCTGCGGGAGACGTACAGCGGGCGCGTCATCGCGAGCAACCCTTCCTCGCCTCGCGAGAGGCCGACCCCCGACATCCCGCGGCCGCCGATGCTCGCTCCCGGGTGGGCCGAGGGCAGCACGCAATCGTTGATGAAGATGTTCGTGGCCCCCAGCATCGGCGCGAGCTTCTCCGCCCGTTCGCGAGATGCGGTGAAGATCGAGGCCGTGAGATGCTGATCGCATCGCTCGTGAATCTCGAGCGCTTCTTCCAGGCTGGCGACTCGCACCACGGCGATCGCCGGACCGAAGTGCCTGCCCTCCACGAGCGCGGCCGACTTGGGGCACTCCACCACGGCCGTCGGCCTCCAGAGCCGGCCTACCGGTGGCGAAACGGGCGTCGGCGGGTTGGGGCTGCCGAACGATTCGCCCGCCGCGTCGCGGCCGCCCATGCCGATGGCGGCGACCACCTGTTCGTGGCAGACTCTCGCCGCGGCCTCATCAATCAGCGGGCGTGGCGCAGCGCGACGTGCGAGCGCGTTGAGCTTCTCGACAAACGCTTTATAGATCGACTCGTGCACCAGGGCTCGCCGCGGCGCCATGCACGTCTGCCCGCTGTTCATGCACACCGCGCCCCAGATCGCCGCGGCGGCGAGCGAAGGATCGGCGTCCTCGAGCACGAATGCAGAGTCGCGTCCCGAGAGTTCGAGCGTGCTGGGCGTGAGTCTCGCGGCGGTTCTGGCGGCGATGCTCAGCCCCACCGGGGTCGAACCCGTGAACACGACATGATCGAAGGGTTCGTTGAGCAGCGCCTCGCCGGCCTCGCGCGTGGCCGGGGTGGCGGTGAGCGTCTTGTCCGGCAGGCCCGCTTCGATAGCCAGTTGCACCAGCAGTTCCGCGGATTTGGGGGCCCGCTCGCTGGGCTTCACCACCACGGTGTTGCCCGCCAGCAGCGCGGGGGCCAACTGCACACCCAGGATCTGGACCGGATAGTTCCAGGTGGCGATGATCGCCACTCGCCCCAGCGGCACGCGGCGTTCCACGAGTTGCAGGCCCCCGAACCACCAGGGCGTTCCGCCCAGCCTGCGGTCGCAGAGCAGGCGAGGCGCCCGACGCTCCAGCCAACGGCAGGAGGCCAGGAACGGCGCGACGTCTTGTGTCAGGGCCTCGAACCGGGTCTTCGCGGTGTCCGCGCACACGGCGTCGCAGAGCGGGCCGGCGCGCTTCGCCGCCAGCCGACGCAGGCGTGCGAGCCAGCGCACCCGTTCCTTGAGCGGTGTGCGCGACCAGGAGTTCCAATCTCGCGAGGGCATCTAACGGGCACGGTAGGGCGCAACGCGTCACGGATTTCTGAGCGCCGACGACGGTGGCGAAGCCCCACGCGCCCAACAATACACCATGACGATCCAGACACTGGTCGAGGCCATGCAGCGCATTGCCCCGCCCGAGTACGCAGAGAACTGGGACAAGGTCGGTTTGCTCGCCGGAGACCGTTCCCGCCCCATCACCGGGCCCATCCTGGTCACCATCGATTTCACCGAGGCCGTGCTCGCCGAAGCGATCGCGTTGAAGGCCTCCGCGGTCATCGCGTACCACCCGCCGATCTGGGAACCGCTCACGCGCATCACCGACGCCACGCCGCGCCAGCGGTTCATTCTGCGCGCCCTCGAGGCGGGCATGGCGATCTACTCGCCGCACACCGCGCTCGACGCGGTGCAGGGCGGCGTGACGGATTGGCTGGCCGAAGGGCTTTCGGGCAGCACCGAGGCGGGGAAGATCGCCGGCGACTGCCGCGCCCTCACGCCGCACGCGCATCTGCCGTCCACGCAGCAGGTCAAGATCGTGACGTTCGTGCCCACCGAGGCGGAGGAACAGGTCCGCGGCGCGCTCGCCACCGCAGGCGCGGGCATCATCGGCGGCTATCAGCTCTGCTCGTTCTCAAGCTCTGGCACGGGCACGTTCATGGGCGGCGAGGGCACCAAGCCCACCGTCGGTCAGCCCGGGCGCGTGGAGCACGTCTCCGAGCATCGGCTTGAAATGGTCTGCAGCAAGCAGGGGCTCGCGCTGGCGATCGAGACGCTGCGCCGCTTCCATCCGTATGAAGAGCCCGCGATCGATGTGTACGACCTGGCGGCCCAGCCGCGGCGGACAATCGGCTCCGGCCGCCGCTTGGTGCTCGACAAGCCCGTGACGATGGCCGAACTGGCCCAGCGGCTCAAGGGCTGGATCCACCGCGACCGCGTGCGTTTCGCGCTCGCCACGCCCACGGATGTGCCCGTCAAGTTCATCGGCGTCGTGCCCGGCGCCGGCGCCTCGCTCTCGAAACTGGCCCGCTCCGAGGGGTGCGAGGTGTTCGTGACGGGCGAGATGAGCCACCACGATGTGATGGGCGCCCTGCACGCGGGCATGAACGTGCTGCTGGGCAACCACACCAGCACCGAGCGAGGATTCCTGCCGCGGCTGGCGCAGCGGCTGAGCGTCGCGATGCCCGGCGCGACCGTGCTCGTGAGCAAGGCCGACAAGGACCCGCTGGTGACGGTCTAAGGAAGCGCAATGCACGAGGACGATCACGTCTGCCTGTGCTTTCACGTGTCGTTGCGGAAGATCCGCAACTACCTGGCGCGGGAGAACCCGCCCGTGGCGTCGCTGATCTCCGAGTGCCTCTCGGCCGGCACAGGGTGCCAGTGGTGCGTGCCCTTCCTCAAGCACCTGCACGCGCAGCACCAGCGGGGCGAACTGCCGGACCTGCGCGTTTCACCCGAGCGGTATATCGAGGCCAGGTCGGAGTTCCATCAATCCGGCGAGCGCGACAAGGATGTGGTGGAAGGGGCGTAGCTCGCTCGAATCCGCACGATCCGACGAACCGCCCCTCGCGGCCCCGTCATCACCCGCCCAGCACCACGCCCAACCGCCCCTCATTTTCCGAAAGCCGCCGCTCGGCCTCGTCCACTTCCACGCCCAACTTGTGCATCACGATGGCCGCCTTGACGCCCCCGCGGGCGCGGTCGAGAAGGTGGAACGAGTCTTCGCGTGAGAGGCCGGTGAGCGTCGCGACGATGCGTGCCGCGCGGTCGCGGAGTTTGTCGTTAGTGGCCCGCAGGTCAACCATCAGGTTCTGGTAGACCCGCCCCGAGCGGATCATGAGCGTGGTGGAAATCGTGTTGAGCGCGAGCTTGGTCGCGGTGCCGGCCTTCATGCGCGTGGAGCCGGTGAGTACCTCGGGCCCGGTCTTGAGCATGATCAAGTGGTCGCAGTGGGGGGGCTTTTCGATGGTGGAGCAGCAGAGCAGCCCGGTGATGGGGGCCTCGTGGTGCGGTGTGCCGTCTTCGGCGCACTTGGCGGCCTTGAGCGCGCCGATGGCGTACGGCGTGGTGCCCCCCGCGGCGATGGCGAGCACGGCGTCCTTCGAGGTGAGCTTGAGCGCTTCGAGTTCGACGCGGGCGCCGTCGGGGTTGTCCTCCTTGGACTCGCTGGACTTTCGCAGCGCCGAATCGCCGCCGGCGATGATGCCGATGATGCGATCGGGTGAAATCTGAAACGTCGGAGGGGCCTCGGACGCGTCCAGCACGCCCAACCGCCCTGACGTCCCCGCGCCCACGTATACCAGTCGTCCGCCCGCGAGGAACCCGGGTTCGATCGCCTCGATGAACGCGGCGATGCGGGCATCGGCGCGGCGGACGGCCTCGAACGCGTGGCGGTCCTCGCGGGTGATGGTCTCCACGCACTCCGCCACGCTCAGCGTGTGCAGATCCTGCGTGCGGGGGTTGCGCTTCTCGGTGGAAATGTGGGAACGATCGGGCGGGTGAATCACCCTCAAGCGTACACCCACGCGCCGGCGATCGGCGCGGGCGTGCGGCACCCGGTCACCTGCGGCAGCCCGATCGGCACGCGGTCCTGGCAGAGTGCGCCGAGCACCGCCCACGCGATGGCCTCGCGGTATTCGCCCGGCACTCCGCGCGAATCCGTCGTCGCCACGCGGCAGGCACAGCACGAGCCGATCGCCCTGTACAGCGCGGCGTTCTTGACGCCCCCGCCGGCCAGCAGCGCTTCTTCGGCGTCGCCGACTTCTCGCGCGATCGCCCCCGCGATCGCCTCGCACGCCGTCGCCGCCAGGTCCGCCGCGGGCACGTGCACGCGGTAGCGGCTCACCCACTGGGCCACGTCGGTGTCGGCCCCCAGTGACTTTCGCGGCGCCCTCGCCGCGGCGAAGATGCCCTCCAGATCGATGAGCGCGTCGTGATGAACCTCGCCGCCCAGCGCCGCCGCGCCGCCCTCATCCCGCGGAGCGTGCAGGAGCGAACGAGCGATGCGGTCGAGCAGCAGGTTGCAGGCGCACACATCCAGGGCGCGCACAGCGTCGGGCGAGCGGCCGCTCACGAGCGTGACGTTGCAGAAGCCCCCGAGATTGACGACGGCGAGCGGGTGCCCCACGCGCCCGAGCAGGATCAAGTCGGCGATCGGCGTGAGCGGAGCCCCCTGCCCGCCCCTCGCGATGTCCGCGCTACGGACGTCGAACACCACCGGGCAGTTCATCGCCGCGGCGATCGGCGCCGGGTTCATGAGCTGCCAGGAAATCGGCGGCGCGTGGCAGACGGTTTGCCCGTGCACGCAGATCAGATCGGGCGAACGCCCCGCCTTGGCCGTGACGGCGGCGCACACATCGGCGTGCAGGAGCGCAAAGTCGCGTGCGAGCTCGGCGATCCGCATCGCCGACATCGGAGATTGATCCGCGAGTTCACGCAAGCGCGGCGCGAGTTCGCCGAGGGTGCGAGTTTCGGTCGCGACGAGCGACGCGGTCATCTCAAGCCCCACGCCGTCGATCGCCACCATCGCCGCGTCGATGCCGTCGATGCTGGTACCTGTCATGCATCCGATCACGTGTCGCATGGGCATGGGTGGTTCCAGGTCCCTTACTCAAAGAGCGTGGCGCTCGCCGCGGCGGGCGCCGAAAAGGTCGCGGCGATCTGCTTGAAGAACGACAGGCTGTGCGCGAGCCCCCCTTCGCGCGAGCGGATGCGCCACAACCGGGCGTGCTCGTGGCCGAGTTCGTGCGGGCGAGATGCCAGGCGCGCCAGTTCAGTCGCGTCTCCCTGTCGCCGCGCAAGCCCTCGGCACGCGGCGAAGTGGGCGTGTGCAACGGTGTGCGCGAGCTCATCGGCCAGCAGCCCCTTCGTCGTCGGCGGCGATTTCGCGAGCGCGTCGATGCGGTCGCGGGCATCGGCCCAGGCCTGCGGGGTCCCCACGTCCGTCTGCTCGCTCTGCTGCTTGAACATGTCGATGAACAGCGCCGTCTGGTTGCGCAGGCGCGTCAGCGTGGGGTGCGAGAGGGCTCCGCAGGTTTCGCGCAGCGGCAGGTCGGCATCTCCCAGCGCGTCGAGCCACCGGGTGGTCCGGCCGGACGCATCGTTGAACAGGTGCAGCGATTCCGCGAGTCGGTCGGCGGGCGTGCCCGGGTTCCACGCGGCCTGCGCCGCGTCCGCCAGGGCGTGCAGCGTCACGGGCCACTGCTGGTGGTGCCCGCTGTCGCCCCAGTCGCACACGAGGAATCCGGCGGCGCCGTGCGCCAACCCGCCGCGCGCGGCAGCCGCGATGTTGCCCGTGCGCTCCGTGGTGCGGCCCGTAATGGTGCGCCACGTGGACGTGCCCGGGCACACCCAGAACTCGCGCCGGCCCCCGAGCATCTCTCCCCAGCGATCAAACGGCGATTCGGGTTCATATCCCCAAGCCAGCGCGATGACGTCCGACGGGATGTCCTGGATGCACTCGGGGTGCGAGAGCGCGATGTCGCCCCAGAACTGGGCCCGCTTGCCCCGGGCGCGGCAGGCGTCGGCGATCTGCCGCACGAAGCCCATGTACACGTTGGCGCGGCCGCGGCGAGCGGTCTCTTCCTTCGACCGACCGTACGCGATGTCGTACGTCTCATCGCAGCCGATATTGACCAGCGGCGAGGTGAAGCACGGGAGCAGTTGGTCCAGCAGTTCCTCCACAAACCGCAGCGACGCCGGGTCGGTCGGGCAGAGCGAGAACGGCCCGCTGCGGGGCCAGATGTCGAACATCCAGTCGCCGTGCGTCTCGGCGAGCGGCGCGTAGCGGGGCAGTTTGAGCCACGGCACCATGTGGCCGAAGCAGTTCTGGTTCGCCGCCAGTTCAATGCCGTGTGCCGAGGCGTACGCATCGAGGCGGCGCACCTCGGCGGGCGTGAGCGGCGACCAGCCGCGCCAGACATCCTCATGACCGGCGTACGCGAAGGTGTGCTCGGTGTAGAGCTGCAGGTGATTGAACTTGAGCGCCGCGAGCGTATCGATGATCTCGAAGAACTGCGGCATCGTGGGCACGCGGTCGCGAGAGACGTCCAGCATCACGCCGCGGCGTGCGAACGCGGGCGCATCGTGAATCTCGCAGCTCGGGATCGGTCCGGCACGCACCAGTTGGAGCAGCGTCGCCAGCGCGCCGCGGGCGCCTTCATCGTCGCCGGCCCGGATGCGGACGCCCTCGCGCGTGACCGAGAGTTGATACGAGCCCGCCGCGCCGTGCGCGGGAGCGCGGTCCCAGGTGATCCACGGCGGCGCGCCGTCGGCACGCACCAGCTTCAACGCCCGCTCGATGGACGGCGCGATGGAGCCGATCTCCCAGCCTTCGGCGCTGCGCACCCCCGGCGCGAGGAAGGTGTCGCCGCGTACCTCGACGCGAGCGGGTGTAGGCAGAAGAAGCGGGGCGGTCATGCCCGATTCTAAGAGTGTGAACAGTGGGTTGAAAGACGGCGCGTACAGTCTCTCATGGAGCAGCGGAGCATCAAGTGCGTCGAGTCACCGGTGGGTTGGTTGCGGCTGGAGGCGGTCGCGCAAGGGGTCTGCGTCTGCTCGTTTGTAGATCAGCAGTTCGATGATGTCCCCAACGCCGCGGGCGGGCAGGAGCACGTCGAGGCGCTCGCGCAGCAACTGGCGGAGTATTTCGCGGGCTCGCGCCGATCGTTCACGGTGCCCACGGCCCAGCCGGGGACCGAGTTTCAGAAGCGGGTCTGGGGTGAACTGGTGCGCATCCCGCACGGGCAGACGATCTCGTACGGCGAACTGGCCCGACGCGTGGGGGATGCGAACGCGAGCCGCGCGGTGGGGGCCGCGAACGGGCGCAACCAACTGGCGATCATCGTGCCGTGCCACCGGGTGATCGACTCTTCAGGCCAACTGCACGGGTACGCGGGAGGGCTGGAACGCAAGGCCTGGCTGCTCACCCACGAAGGCGCCTCGTTCGTCGGGGCCGATCAACGCGGGCTCTTCGCGCACAGTTCGTAACCCGTTTGTTCGCCGCGATCAATCCCGGATTCGGGCGGTGTGAGGTGTATGCGGTCCTCTAATTGAAGGTAAGATGAGGGCTGGGCCGATTGGGGGAGTCCACTTCGCAGGAGAATGTCATGACTACTACGACCAATCCGCCCGCTTCCACCAACCCCGCATTCACCAAGGCCTTTCTGCCCGGGCTTGTGCTGGGCCTGATCGTGGGCGCCCTCGCGGGCGCTTTTCTGCAGCCGATGATGCAGTCCGGCGAATCGCTCACGGTTCCGGCGAGCGCTAAGGCCGCGGCCCCAGCGAAGAAGCCCGTCTCCGCTCCCACCGGACGCGAACTCGAAGCGCAACAGGCGGGCGGTGACTCCAAGGGCGCGACCAAGCCCGCCGACGCGAAACCCGCCGATGCCAAGCCCGCGGATGCCAAGCCCGTCGATCCGGCCAAGCCGACCGAGGAGAAAAAGGACGAGAAGAAGCCCGCCGAGCCGGCGCCCAAGTAACCCCCCCATCCGAACATCCGTTGCACCAAAGAAAATGCCCGATCGCTTCACGCGATCGGGCATTCTTGATGGGCGATTGAACTCGTCGCGGATTACTTCTCTTCCTTGACCTTGAACTCCGCGTCGATCACGTCGTCCTTCTTGGCGGCCTCGCCGTCGGGCTTGGGCTCGGTGGTGGAGGCACCCTTCTTCGCGGCCTCCTCGTAGACGACCTTGCCCAGCTCCATGCTGGCCTTCTCCAACTCGCTCATGGCGGATTGGATCGCGGCCTTGTCGTCGCCCTTGATCTTGCTCTCAAGGTTGGAGATGGCGCTCTCGACCGCTCCGCGTGTCTCCGCGCTCACCTTGCCGCCGTGCTCTTCCAGAGCCTTGCGGGTCTGGATGACCACCGCGTCGGCGCGGTTCTTGAGGTCCACCAGTTCGCGCCGCGCCTTGTCTTCCGCGGCGTGGGCCTCGGCGTCGCGCTTCATGCGCTCGATCTCGCCCTTGTCCAGGCCGCCGCTGTTGGTGATCTTGATGTCGGACTTCTTGCCCGTGCCCTTGTCCATCGCCGTCACGGTCAGGATGCCGTTGGCGTCGAGCGAGAACTCCACCTCGATCTGCGGCAACCCGCGGGGAGCCGGGGCCAGGCCCGAGAGCTCGAACTGGCCCAGCGTGCGGTTGTCGCGGGCGAACTCGCGCTCGCCCTGGAGCACATGAATCTGCACGCTGGTCTGGTTGTCCGCGGCGGTGGAGAAGACTTCCTTCTTGCTCGTCGGGATGGTCGTGTTCTTCTCGATCAGCTTGGTGGTCACCCCGCCCAGGGTCTCGATGCCCAGGGAGAGAGGCGTCACGTCCAGCAGGAGGATGTCCTTGACGTCGCCCATCAGCACGCCGCCCTGGATCGCCGCGCCCACCGCGACGACCTCGTCGGGGTTCACGCTGCGGTTGGGCTCGCGCCCGAAGATGTCCTTGGCGATCTGCTGGGCCTTGGGCATGCGGGTCGAGCCGCCGACCAGCACGACCTCGTCGATCTTGCTCACGTCGAGCTTCGCGTCACGCAGGGCCTGCTGGCAGGGCTGCTTGAGCCGCTCGAACAGGTCGTTGCAGAGCGCCTCGAACTTGGCACGGCTGATGGTGACCTGCAGGTGCTTGGGGCCGCCCGCGTCGGCGGTGATGAACGGCAGGTTGACCGTGGTCTCCTGCGAGTTGGAGAGCTCCATCTTGGCCTTCTCGGCCGCCTCCTTGAGGCGCTGGAGGGCCATCGGGTCCTTGCGGACGTCGATGCCTTCCTTCTTGCGGAACTCCTCGGCCATGTGGTCGATGAGGCGCTGGTCCCAGTCGTCGCCGCCCAGGTGCGTGTCGCCGTTGGTGCTCAGCACCTCGAAGACGCCGTCGCCGATGTCCAGGATCGACACGTCGAACGTGCCGCCGCCCAGGTCAAAGACCGCGATCTTCTGGTTCTTCTTCTTCTTGTCAAGGCCGTAGGCCAGCGCGGCCGCGGTGGGCTCGTTGATGATGCGCTCGACCTTGAGCCCCGCCACTTCGCCGGCGTCCTTGGTCGCCTGACGCTGCGCGTCGTTGAAGTACGCGGGCACGGTGATGACCGCGCGCTCCACCTTCTCGCCCAGGTAGTCTTCGGCGGTCTTCTTGAGGTCCTGGAGAATGAAGGCGGAGATCTGCTGGGGAGTGAACTCGCCCTGGTTGACCTTCACCTTCACGAAGTCGTCGCCGCTGCCCACGAGCTGGTAAGGCACCTTGGAGGCTTCATCGCCGGACTTGCCGTACACGCCGGCGGCGCCGCCGGTGACTTCCGACATGCGGCGGCCCATGAACCGCTTGATCGAGAAGATCGTGTTCTTGGGGTTGGTGACCTGCTGGTGGCGGGCCTGCTGGCCGATGAGGCGCTCACCCTTATCGGTGAAACCCGCGACCGACGGCGTCGTGCGGTTGCCGCTGCTGTTGATCAGCACCTTGGGCTGCCCGCCCTCCATGACGGCGACGCAGGAGTTCGTTGTGCCGAGATCGATTCCGATGATTTTGGACATAGTCAGTTTCCTTCACTGGCGGACACGTCTCCTATGGCAAGCGGGGTGCCAGAGATTCGCTTCGCTTCCGCCGATGAGTCGGCCCGCTTCGGCTCAAAACCGCTTAAAATAGGACTTCGTACGGGTACGGTTCCGGCGTGCCGCTGCCAATTCGGCAGCAGCCGATGAAGCGACTCCTTCGGCCCCAGTTTGGTCAACAGCGCAGGTCCTTCCTCGCATCCGTCCCGCGTCCGCCCGATGTGGCGATTACTCGAACCCGAACTGTCTGAGCACTTCTTTGGCTTCGGATCCGCCGAGGAACTCCACGAACGCGCGGGCCTCAGGTTGGTGACTGCTTCGGCTCAGCACCACCGCCGCCTGCTGGATCGGGGGATGAGCCGCGGCCGGGATCGTGTCGTACCGCCCCTTGGGCTTCATGTTCGGCGACACCGCCAGCGACAGCGCGATGATCCCGATATCCGCCGCGCCCGACTCCGCGAACTGCGCCGCCTGGGCCACGTTCTCACCGAGCACGAGCTTGGGCTTGGTGGCCTGCGTGAGCCCCCAGGATTCCAGCGCGGCCGCCGCGGCGCGGCCGTATGGCGCGTGCGCCGGGTTCGCAATTGCAATGGTCTTGACCGTCGGGTCGGTGAGCGCTTTCTCGTGCAGCGTCGCCAGATCAAGCTTCGAGTCCGCGCGGGTCCAGAGCGCGATGCGCCCCACCGCGAAGCGGGCGAGCGATTTGGGGTCCGCGAGTTGCTTGTCCACGAGCGCCGCGGCGTACGCCGCGTCGGCGGTGAGGTACACATCGAATGGCGCGCCTTCGATGATCTGCGTCTGGAACTGCCCCGAAGATCCGAAGGTGGGCGAGAGCCTGACGTTGGGGTGAGTCTTGGCGAAGCTCGCGGCCAGGGGTTCGAACGCGGGCCGCAGGTCCGACGCCGCCGCGATGACCAGCGTGACCGGTTCCTGCCGCCGATCGCACGACGCGACAGCGATCAGGAGCGCGAGCAGCGGGAGCCAGAGGAGTCTGCACATCGGCCGGATTGTAACTGGACCACTCGCCGTCACCAGCAGCGGCGATTTGTTCTCGCACGCGCCGTACCCTGTTGTCTCGGGTATCCCCCAGCAACAGAACAGCCGCTATGCAGTTCCACATCATCTCCATCGGCGCCTTGGCCGCCAACCCGCTCTGGAACGAACGTGCGCCCCAGCGCACCGGACACGCCACCACCACGCTCATCATCAGCGATGATCGCCGTATCCTGGTTGACCCCGGCCTGCCCGCGCAGGCCTTGACGGCGCGGCTGTCTGAGCGCGTCAACCTCAAGCCCGACGACATCACCGACATCTTTCTGACGCATCTGCTCCCCGACACCACCCGAGGCATGGGCGCGTTCCAGCACGCCCGCTGGTGGATCGCCGGCACGGAGCGCGAGCAGGTGGGCATCGCGCTGGCCTCGCAGGCCAAGCGCCTCAAGGAAACGGGCGAGGAGCCCGCCGTGCTCGAGGCGCTGGGGCAGGACATCGCGATCCTGCAGCGCTGCAAGGCGGCGCCCGATCACATCGCCGACCGCGTGGACCTCTTCCCGCTCCCGGGCGTGACGCCCGGGCATTGCGGATTGCTCCTGAGCCACCCGCGCTTCACGGTAGTGGTCGCGGGCGATGCGGTCCCCACCGCCGAACATCTGGAGCAGGGCAAAGTGCTGCCGGTGGTCGCCGATGTGCAGGCGGCAAAAGAGAGCCTGCAGGAGACGGTGGAGATCGCCGACCTCATCATCCCGGGACGCGACAACATTATGGTGAACCCCACCAAGCGCGCGTTCTGACAAAGCCGCTACTCCCACAACCCCGTCTGCGCTCCGGGCCGCAGGAACGGCGTGCCGGCGCATCTGTAGCGCGGCTTGTCCAGTCCGTGCTTCTTCGCAAAGAGCTTGAACGTGGCCCCGATCTGGGCCGCGTAGTCGCCCCGCCCGCGCTGACGGATGAAGGGCGTTGATTCATAGAGATCCCCGCCGCGGCTCTCGCGGATGAGCGATTCCACGTGCGCCGCCCGCTGCGGGAAGTGACGAGCGAGCCATTCAAGGAAGAGAGCCTTGATCTGGTGCGGCAGCCGCAGCAAGATGTACCCCGCGCCGCTCGCCCCCTCCTGCGCCGCCGCGGCGAGCAGCGCCGGTAGTTCGTGATCGTTGATCCGCGGGATGATCGGCGCCGTCATCACCGCCACCGGGATGCCGTGCGAGGCAAGGACGCGGATCGTCTCCAGCCTCGCGGCGGGGCTGGAGGCACGCGGCTCCATCTTCGAGGCGAGCGAAGCGTCGAGCGTGGTCAGGCTCACCGCGCAGCGGACCGCGCCGTGCTCGTGCAGTTTGAGCAGGATGTCCAGATCGCGCAGGATGAGCCGGTTCTTGGTGATGAGGCTGACGGGCTGGCGGAACTCGGCGCACACCTCGAGGCAGCCGCGCGTGATGCGCAGCACGCGTTCGACGGGTTGGTACGGATCGGTCACCCCCGACATCATGATCGTCTCGCCGGTCCACGACTTCTTCATGAGCTCGCGGCGCAGCAGCGTGGGTGCGTCGTGCTTGGCGAGAATCACCGTTTCAAAGTCCAGGCCGCACGACAGGGAGAGGTACTCGTGCCCGGGGCGGGCGTAGCAGTAGATGCACCCGTGCTCGCAGCCCCGGTAGGGGTTGATGGTCCAGTCGAACGCGAGGTCGGGAGAATCCACCGGGTTGATGACTGTTCTGGACGCGTCCCGCACGACGCGGGTCTTGACCTGCACGCCGTCATCGTCCTGCGTGGCGATCTCGTCCAGATGCTCGCCCAGCACGTGCAGACGGACATCCTCGAACCGGTTGCCGGGGTTGAGCCCCGCGCCGCGGCCCCGCACGCTGCCCTGCGCGAGCGCATCGCGGTACTCGTGCTCAGCGCGGTACTCGTGTTCAGCGTGTTTAGATTGTCCGGTGCGCGGGTCGATCAAGCAGTCTACGGCGACCCGAACGAACTTCGCCACACGTCTTGACCGATTCACTCCCCGGAGATTCCGCGGGGCGCGGCTCAGACGGGCGCCACGATCCGGCGTGACAGCGCGACCTCGCGCACCTCGCTCTTGGCGCCCGCGAAGCTGGTCCCCGAGGCGTCGCAGACCATCTTGGAGGAAATCTGCGCGGACAGAAAGATCGTCGGCAGGCCGGACCCCGGGTGCGTGCCCCCGCCAACGAGGTACACGTTGTCAAAGCCCTTGAGCCGGTTCTGCGGGCGCATGTGGAGCATCTGCCCCAGGTTGTGCGACAGGTTGAACGTGGCGCCGAAGTTGATGTTCTGTGCTTCCCAGCCCCGCGGCGTCAGTTCCACTTCGCGCTCGATCCGGCCGCGGATGCCCTTGAGGCCCAGGCGGGCTTCCAACTGGTCCAGCACGCGCTCCCGCATCGCCGCCCGTTCCTTGGGCCAATCGACGCCCGACTTGAGATTGGGAGTGGGCGCCAGCACGTAGAGCGCCGAGTGGCCCGGCGGCGCGAGCGCTGGGTCGGTGCGCACCGGGTTGCACACGTACACCGAAGGGTCTTCGCTCAACCTGCCGTTGGTCGTGATGTCCTCCAGGTTGCCCTTGTAGTCTTCGCTGATGTAGATCGTGTGGTGCGGCAGATCGGTCTCGCCCCGCACGCCCAGGTAGAGCATGTAGGTGCTGCACGAGTACCGCTTGGCGTCCACCGCCTCGTCGCTGTAGCCCCGCGAGGCGCTCGCCCGCACCGGCGCGGGCATCAGGTTCTTCATCGCCCAGGTGGCGTCGGCGTTCACGACCAGGTGCTCGTGGCGGACGCACTGACCGCTGTACTCTCCCCCGAGGCGCACGCCCGTCGCGGCCGTGGTGCCGGGCTCAAAGAGAATTTGCTCCACCGGAGCGTTGGTGACGATCTCGGCGCCGTGCTCGCGGGCGACCTCCGCCAGCGCGTGCATCAGCGAGGCGCACCCGCCGGTGGGGTGCCAGATGCCGTACTCATACTCGATGAACGGCAGGATCGTGAACAGGCTGGGGCACTCGTACGGGCTCATGCCCAGGTACTTGCTCTGGAAGCTCACCGCCAGGCGCACCGCCGGATGGCGGAAGTAGCGGGAGAGCAACTGGTGCACCGTCAGGTGCGGCTTGAGCAGCGGCGCGACCTTGAGCGTGTCGCGCCAGGTGTCCGCGCGGAACAGGTCCAGCGGCGAGCGCATCGGGTTGCGGAGGATCGCCTCGCTGTGGCGGAGCTTGGAGCGGTTGTGCTCGATGAAGCTCGGGAACGCCGCGCCGTCTGCCGGATCGATCTCGCCCAGGCGGCGGGCCATTTCTTCGATGTTCTGCGTCGCGTCGATCCGGTAGGGGGCTTGCCCACCGCCCCGCCCGATGAGCAGGCGGTACATCGGGTCCAGCCGCGTGAGCTCCACGTAATCCGTCAATCGCCGGCCCGCCGCCTTGAAGATCTCTTCAAGCACGTAGGGCATCATGAAAAACGTGGGGCCCTTGTCGAAGCGGTAACCGTCCGCCTCGATCCGCCCGCACCGTCCGCCCACCGCCGGTGCCGCTTCGTACACAGTCACTTTCAGCCCCGACGCGGCCAGCAGCACCGCCGAGGCCAGCCCCCCGGGCCCGGCACCGATGATCGCCACCCGATCAACGCTCCTGGGCCTGCTCGCGCCGCCGCACGAACACCCACAGGTTCGCTGGTCGCTGCAACTGGTGGCGGAGGATTCGTGACTCATGCGGGACGGGTTCAGGTGCGGCACGGGAGAGGCTAGGCAGCCGGTGGTAACGATGGAACTGCTTCGTCATTGGGCGTCCATCGGATTCTCCATCGCCGCCGGCGACTCGTGCTTTCCGGACCATGGACCCAAACTCGGCCAATCCTAACAATCTCCCCGTGATCAGATCTCTCTGCACCCTGATTCTGCAGTTGACCACGGTCCTGACCTGCTTCGGCCAGTGCGAGGCATGGCTGCCCACGGACGGAGTGCCGGGCGTTAACGGCCGCGTGAACGCGATGGTCGTCTGGGATGCCCCCAACGCGACTCCCCCGGGCCCGTGGCTGGTGGTGGGCGGCGAGTTTACGCAGGCAGGCGACAAGGCGGTCAACAACATCGCCGCGTGGAACGGCCAGGAGTGGATCGCCCTGGGGTCGGGGATGACCGGCGCCGCGGCGACGGGCACCGTGTCGGTCAAGTCGCTCGCGGTCTTCGGCGGGCAGTTGATCGCCGGCGGCCACTTTCTCAATGCGGACTCTGCCGCGTGCAATCACCTCGCGCGCTGGGATGGCGCCGCCTGGCGGTCGTTGGGCACGGGCATCTCAGGCGGTCAGGTTCCGCACGTCAGCGCGATGTGCGCGGACGCAAACAACCTCTACGTCGGCGGCAGCTTCACCGCGGTCGACGGCGTCGCCGCCACGTACATCGCTTCATGGAACGGCGCCGCGTGGTCCGCCCTGGGCGCTGGGGTGGATGGTCCGGTCCGCGCCCTCCTGCCCGACAGCGGTGGGGTGATTGCAGGCGGTGAATTCTCGCGCTCCGGATCGACCATCCTGAGCCTGATCGGCCGCTGGGGGTCGGGGCAGTGGTCGGCGATGGGCGCCGGTTTCTCGTCCCAGTTCGGCTCGCCGCGGGTCGCCGCACTATCGCGGTACGGTTCGCTCATCGTCGCGGGCGGATCGTTCACCTTGAGCGGCGCGACGCCGCTGAACCGCCTCGCCAAGTTCGAGAACGGCGCATGGGTGCAGATGCCGTCGTTCCCCGATGGTGAAGTGCTGTCGCTCGAGCAGATCGGCGGCGATCTCTACGCGGCGGGCTCCTTCTCCTCCCCGTTCACGCGCGTGGCCCGCTTCGATGGCATCTCCTGGGTGGCGCTGGGCGCCATCGGATTGGTCGGGACTTCGCCCACGATCAACGCGGTGTGCGCCTTCGGCGGACGGGTCATCGTCGGCGGCGCGTTCAGCCGGTTCGGCCAGCGATCCACGCTGAACATCGGCGAATGGACCGGCGCACTGTGGCGCAGCCTCGGCACCGGTTTCGACGCCCCCGTGCGATCCTTCGCATCGGTTGACTCATGTCTGAACATCGGCGGCGGGTTCTTCCACGCCGGCGCGGGCGATGCCGAGTTCATCGCCCAGTGGTGCGGCACGGGCGCGCCGGTCCCCGTGCTTCCCGGCGTCGCCTTCAGTGACACCCGCGTCCCGGTGGTTTCCGCGCTGCTCGCTCTGCCCTCCGGCGGAATAGCGGTGGGGGGCACGTTCAACCGGGCGGCGGGGATCAGCGTGGGCAACGTCGCGGCGTACGACCCGTGGCGGGTCCTGGGCAACGGGCTGACCGCTTCCAGCGGAAGCGGCGGCGTGTACACCTTCGTCAACTGGCGTAACCAACTGATCGCCGGCGGGTTCTTCGCCGGCGCCGCCTACAACGGCATCGCCCGCTACGACGGCGCCAACTGGCAGGCGATCAACTTCGGCACCAACGGCAATGTCAACGCGCTCGCCGTGCTCGGTGAAGACCTCATCGCGGGCGGCACCTTCACGACGGCCTCGGGCGTTCCCGCCAACCGAATCGCCCGCTGGACCGGCACGGCGTGGCAGGCGATGGCCGGCGGCTTCAACGGCGCGGTGAACGCGCTGTACGTGCACAACGGTCAGTTGTACGCCGCCGGCGCGTTCACCACCCCCTCGCGCATCGCCCGCTGGGACGGTACCGCGTGGCAGCCCCTGGGCGCCGGGCTCGACAACGCTGGCAATGCCCTGGCGGTGTGCGGCTCAGACCTCATCGCCGGCGGGCAGTTCACGCAGGCCGGCGCCGCCCCCGCCTCCCGAATCGCCGCCTGGAACGGTTCCGCGTGGCGACCCATGGGCGCCGGCGTCAACGGCACGGTCTACGCCCTCAGCGGCCACCGCTCCGAACTGGCCGTCGGCGGTGATTTCACCCTCGCCGGCGGCCGCCCCGCGGCGTACTTCGCCCGCTGGACAAACGCCGCCGCCCCATGGATCGTCGCCGGTCCCTCTGACCAGAACGTCACCGAGGGCAGCGTCCTCAGCCTGAGCACCTCTACGGCCGATGGCTACTCGCGCACCGGCGAGATCGTGCGATGGCTTCGCGACAACGCGTCCGTGCAGGATGGCCCCGCCGGCGCATCGGTCGGCGGCGGCGTGGTGTCGGGCGCTTCCACCCGCGGCCTCACCATCACCTCCGTTCGGGCCAGCGATGCCGGGATGTACCGGTGCGTGATCGAGCACCCCTGCGGAACAGTGCAGAGCACCGCCGCGGCAGTCATCGTGTCCGCCCAGCCCTGCCCCTGCACCGCGGACTTTGACGCCAGCGGCGGCATCGACGGTTCCGATGTGGAGGCCTTCTTCATCGCCTGGGAAGCCGCGGACCCGGGCGCCGACGCGGACTGTTCCGGCGGAGTCGACGGCGCCGACGTCGAGACGTTCTTCCGAGGTTGGGAGGCGGGTGGCTGCTGATCGGACGCGGCGAGCGTGGGCTTCCGCGCGTGCCGCGGGCGCACCGTGTCGTGAACAGCGCGAAGCTGGGTCCGCTTCGCATCGCAAACAAGTTATCCGGTCATTCGCCCCATTGGCCGCGTTAAGACGGTTTCTCGCACTGGATGGTGAATGATCGAACCGCGGAACGTGGTTGCAACCCGTTCGCCCCGCAATTCCATGTGCTCTCGACAATCTCGAGATTTTGTTGGCTGCTGCGGAACCAGCGTGCGCATTGATAGATGAATGACCGTGTCGCCGCGACCCCTTGCACGTTCAAGGAGTCGCTCTCGAACGCTGTCCATACGAACCCGGAGCCACCTTATGCACACACTCCCAACTTCCAGGGGCGGGACCATTGGCCGCAATTTCATCCAGCGGGTGCTGCGAACCGCTGCGGTGGCGCTCGCCGCGCTGATCGCGGCGCCGGCCATCGCCGATTCCGGGCGGGACTCCACCGTGCCCACGGGTTGGTTCTGGTATCACAGCCAGCCGGCATCGGTCCTTGACAACCTGGTGAATAACTCCAATCAGCGCCCCGTCTGCCTGACCCGCAGCCCCGACGATACCACCAAGTACGACTTCGCCACCGTCACCAACTCCGGCGCGTACTCCCAGGGCTTCTGGTACTACTACAACGTCAACGCCACGCAGGTGGCGAACCTGTTGAACACCAACCACGCACGCCTGCTCTCGCTGGACGCGTACGTCTCGGGCGCGAACACGCTCTTCAACGTCGTCATGGTCGACAACACCGGCGCCAACAGCAAGGGCTGGTGGTGGTACTACGGCGCCTCGTCGGCGCAACTGGTGACCGCAGCGTCCACGAACAACGCCCGGCCCATCTTCCTCCGCCAGTACACCTCCGGCGGCAACACCGTCTACGCCTGCGTGATGATCGCCCGCACCGGGGCCGACAACCTGGGCTGGGGCTGGCACTTCGGCGCCAGTTCCTCCACGATCAACAGCTACATCAACAGCAACAACGTCCGCATCATCGATCTGCAGCAGACCGGCGCCAACACCTTTAACGCCGTGTACGAGCAGGGCCAGGGCCAGCGCTGGTACTGGCGGTTCGGGCGCACCGACACGCAGATGAACGACGACATCGGCAACCTGGGCTGCCGCGTCTACGCCTGCCAGTCCTTCGGCGGCGTGTACGCCGCGCTGCTCATGCAGAACGGCAACGCCGAGACCGAGCGCATCGGCGGCCTGATGCGCGACACCGGCATGGTCGGCAACCTGGGCTGCTACCTCAAGGAGGTCAACGGCCCCATCCTGGTCGACCTCAACAGCACCCGTGTCTTCGAACCCGCCAGCGGCATCAAGCTCCCCATCCACCTGCACGCCATGCGCCAGGTGTACCTGAACAACACCACGCTGGGCTCCACCAACACCGTCTACTCCGGGTACAACGGCAGTTGCCCCGTCGACACCGGCCCCTTCACCGAAGCGCTCTCCACCAGCCTGCGCCGCATGATGGAGAACTCCGACAACGCCCGCACCCAGGCCATGCGAGTCCGCTTCAACGACTCGAACATCATGTCCACCGCCGTCGCCGCGGGCGCTACCAACACCGTCCTGGTCGCCAACCGCGTCGGCTGCACCACCTGCGATCCCAACCTCCTGATGCACTTCACCCTCCGCGATGCCGGCGCGATGTACGAGGCCGTGTCCAACGGCTTCCTGGGCGCCGACGGCCCCGGCTCCGTCCGGTCGACCTTCTACGACCTCATGTACGACACCAACAACGTGGGCATCTGGGTCTTCGGCAACGTCGTGGACCAGGAAGCCGCCGCGGCCGGAATGACCGCCTCCGAGAAGGCCCAGTTCAAGAACCTCATCTACTTCGCCGCCAAGGGAGGCGACTACGGCTTCGGTTGCGTCCCGCCGCTCACCCCCGGCGGAGAGTTCCACTCCGGCACCGCCTGGTGGAAGATCCCCTTCAAGGAAAATGACTGCACCATCACCATGAAGGAGTACGTCAGCGGCGGATTCACCGACCACTGCGACTCCATCGGCGGCACTGTCCGCAGCATCTACGAGCCCGAACTCACCCGCGGCCCGGTCCGCGCCGCCATCGCCACCTGGGTCGCCAACCACCACGGCAACGAGACCTGCGCCACCGCCACCACGCTCCCCGGCGAAGGCACCTACGCCTTCGACACCACCGGCGCCTGCACCGACGGCCCCGCCGAGCCCGGCTGCTCCTTCTGCTGCGGCGATACCCAGATCAACCAGGACGTCTGGTTCCGCATCTCCGCACCCCCGGCCGGCACCATCACCGTCGACACCTTCGGCAGCCTCTTCGACACCAAGCTGGGCGTCTACCGCGGCTGCCCCTCCGGCTCCGGCCAGGTCCTGGCCTGCAACGACGACTTCACCGGCCACGGCACCCAGTCTCAGGTCTCCTTCAACTCCGACGGCGCGAGCACCTACATCATCCGCGTCGGCGGCTACCGCACCGCCGAGGGCCAGGGCCTTGTCACCATCTCCTACCCGTTGCCCTGCCCCGCCGACTTCAACCAGGACGGCGGCATCGACGGCGCCGACGTGCAGGCCTTCTTCGCGGCCTGGGAACGCGGCGACTCCTCGGCCGACGTCAATCAGGACGGCGGCGTCGACGGCGCCGACGTCAGCACCTTCTTCGCCGCGTGGGAGGCCGGCGGCTGCAACTGACCCAACCCCCGCGGCGGGTCTCGCCCCGCCGCGTCGATGAAACCCTTGTGTGCCCGTTCGCGGCTGACCCACACCGCTCCATGTGCGGCAGGTGCGTCAGGAAGGCGTAGCGAGAGCGCCGTGCGAACGCAGGCCACCGCGGTGGCGGACAACCGCCACCCACCAACGCCGTCCCCCGATGCTCCCGGCCACGCCGCCGGGATGTCGGGGGGCGGCGGTTGGCTTTTTGAGCCGCGCCGCGCCATCATCACCCGTCCCGTCAAGACTTCCCCGTTCGGCGGTGTGACAATACCCACAGCGTCCCACGCTCCGAACTCTCCCCGCTCCGACCGCCATCATGCCGACCATGCACCCGCTCATCGCGTTCGCCCTGGGATTGGCCGTCGGGCTCGTGCTGCTCATCGTGCTGCTCGTCCGCTCCGGCCTTCGGCGGCGCGACCAGATCGATGAAGCCCGCGCCCAGAGCGTCCGCCAGAGCGCCAGCACCATCCGCGGCCAGATCGCCGAGCAGCTCGCACCCCTGCTGCCCGGCTTTGAATACTCGCCCGCCGACTCCAAGTTCCTCGGCGACCCCATCGACTATGTCATCTTCGACGGCCTCAACCAGGCCCGCCACGCCGACGGCGACCCCGACCAGATCGAAGTCGTGCTGGTCGATGTGAAACACGGCCGCTCCGACCTCAACAAGTACCAGCGTGCCATCGCGCGAGCCGTGGAAGACGGCCGCGTGCGCTTCCGCGTGGTCCGGATCGCCGAAGACAACTCGGTGACGACGCGCGATTACAAGTCGCGTCGGGCCCGGGCACAGGGATAACGCCTCGCTCTCTAGCTCGCGGCCAGCTCCGCCACCGACACCGCCTTGAAACTCACGGACTGACCCCGCGCAGACACCTTTCCGGTCACGGTGTCGGTGAACTTCACCGGACCGATCCCCGGCACGGTCAGGAACGCGATCGTCGCCGTTTCCGTGATCACAACATTCGTCGTCTCGCCGAACAGCGTCACGCGGCCCGAGGCCCGCAGCGACAGCGTGAGCGTCACCAGCGTCGCCTGGAACGTCCCCGCCGGCACCGTCACCGACTGAGTTGCACCCAGCGCAACCTTCGATGAGACCGTGCCATTGAAATCGCCGTACGGCGTTGACACCGTCGTGCGGCCGCTCCCGCTCGCCGTGGTCATCAGCGTGGGCGGCGCAAGACGCAGCCCGCTGATCGTCCACGCCTCGGTGTCATTCGACGGCCCCACCGAGCTGTACAGATTCGTGAGATACACCCCGTCGGACCGCCGCTCGAACGTAGCCGTCGGCAGTATCAGCGAGTTGTCCGCAGAGCCCACGATGTTCGTTGCCTCGATGGACCAGACAAAGGTGTTCTCGTTCGCCGCGAGCGACGCCTTCCCGTCCGCCGTCACATGCTCATGCTGCCCCGCGGCCGTAAGATCGCTGGTGAGGGCGTAGCTCCAGGTCCTGTTCTGGTCCATGCCCAGCGCCGTCAGCGGCTCCACGCGCCGCACGTCGATCAGGCCCACAGTCGCCGATGCCTTGCGGGCATCCAGGCGGTACGTCGTCAAAGTGCTCAGCGCCAAGTGAACGGTCTCGGTCGCTTCGGGCACCGTGTCCGCGACCGGATCAATCATGATCGTCGCGCTCGTCTTGCCCGCCGCGATGGTCACGCTCCCGCTCAGCGCCCGGAAATCATCGCCCGCCGTCGCGGTCGAATCACCCATGAGCGAGTACTCAACCACCAGCGGCGCGCTGTAGTCCTTGCCGCTGCGCTTCACCGTGAACACGCCTGATATCGGCGCGGTCTTGCCCTCGTTGGCGTCCTTGCTCCGCGAAATGGCCACCGTGGGCTCGTCGTCCGCGATCGTTACCATGGCGCTGCGTTTGCCCGCGTTGGCGTGCAACGCATACGCGTCCGACGCCAGCAGATTCACGACCACCGTCTCAGGCTCCTCCGCCACGGCGTCGTTCATCGCGATGATCGGCAGCACCACCGACTTCTTCCCCGCTGCAATCGTCGCCGTGCCCGCCAAGGCCTGGAAGTCGCCCTGCCCCGCCGTGCCCGATACCGAGTATGAAACAACAAGCGCGGAACCAATATCGCCCCCCACGCGCTCGATCACGATCGCCCCCGGGTTCGGCCTCCCCGCCGATTCCGCCGCCAGCGAATCAGTGGCACGCACGCTCACCACCGCCGCGGCGAGCAGCACGCGCGGTTCAAGCGATTCACAGTTCGAGCTTTCACGCAGGGCCTCACCCCCGCGCCACGATGGCAGTATCCGTTTCATGCGAAACCCCCTGTCGAAAAGCAGGCCGCAAACGAACACACTCTCCGATTCAAAGTTGTATGCGACGAGGGAAAGCACCGGCCACCGCGACAGCGGATTTCTGATGCGAAAACCGCAAATCAAGACGCCCGCCCGCACGCATGTTCGCATCTTGCTCGCAACCCCAACGCACAACATGCGGACAGAATGCAAATCGCCGCGCCCGCTCCGCCATCGGCGCACGCAACCGCCGCATCGATTCCACCGCTCCATGTTGTAATGGTTGACCCGGCCGCCTTACTCGTACGCGCCCACGATCAGCGTCACGTTGTGACCGCCGAAGCCGAACGTGTTGTTCATCGCGTACTTGATCCGCCGCTCCCGCGCCGTGTTCGGCACCAGGTCAATGTCGAATCCCGGCTCGGGGTTATCAAGATTAATCGTCGGCGGGATGATCCCGTCCTTCACCGCGTGCAGGCACGCGATCAGTTCCACCGCCCCGCTCGCGCCCAGGCAGTGGCCCACCATGCTCTTGGTGCTGCTCATCAGCAGCTTGCCGCCGCGGCTCTTGGCCGCGTGTGCGCCGAACAGCGTCGACACCGCCGCGAGCTCGGCCTTGTCGCCCAGCGGGGTGCTCGTGCCGTGGGCGTTGATATAGCCGATGTCTTCCGGATTGATCCGGGCCTCGGCCAGCGCCGCCTTCATCGATCGCTTCGCGCCGTCGCCCTGGGCGTCGGGCGCGGTGATGTGGCTGGCGTCGCACGAGTTGCCCGTGCCCACCAGTTCGCCGTAGATCGTCGCGCCGCGCTTCCGGGCGTGCTCCTCGGTCTCCAGCACGAAGATCGCCGCGCCCTCGGACAGCACAAAGCCGTCGCGCGCGGTATCGAACGGGCGGCTGGCCCGCGTGGGGTCGTCGTTGCGCGTCGAGAGCGCCTTCATCACCATGAACGCGCCGATGCACAGGGGCGTGCAGGCCGCCTCGGCCCCGCCCACGAGCATCACGTCGCACGCGCCCCGCTGCATGATGTGCATCGCGTCCGCGATCGCGTGCCCCGAGCTCGCGCACGCCGTCGCGTGCGCCGAGGCCGGGCCCTTGAGCCCGTACTTGATCGAGATGTTCCCCGTGCCGGCGTTCACCATCAGCCGCGGCACCGTGAACGGGTTGATCCGGTGCGGGCCCTTTTCCTTCAGGTACAGAACCCCGTCCTCGATGGTCTTGATCCCCCCGATCCCCGAGCCCACCACCACGCCGCACCGCTCCGGGTCCTCGCGAGAGAAGTCGATCCCCGAGTGCTTCACCGCCTCCGCCGCGGCCCCCAGCGCCAGGTGACAGAACCGGTCCAGCCGCTTGGCCTCGCGGAACTCGATCACCGAGGAAACGTCCCAGCCCTTGATCTGGCCGGCGATCTTCACGTCCCAGTTGTCGCCGTAGAGCTTGAAATCATCACCTTCGATGAGGCTGATCCCGCTCTTGCCCTCGCGCATCGCCGACCACGTCGACGCGGCGTCCACGCCCAGGTTGGTCAGGGCGCCGTAGCCGGTGATCACGATGCGGTGTTGAGCGCTCGGCCCTCGGTGCGTGCTCACGCGATCATCCTCAAGGGAGTGGGGGCGATCGGCTCGATCCGGTCACTGACCGGACTGGGCCTTCTTGATGAAGTCGATGGCGTCGCCGACCGTCTTGATCTTCTCGGCCTGCTCATCGGGAATGTCAGTCTCGAACGCTTCTTCGAGCTCCATGACCAGTTCCACCTGGTCAAGGCTGTCGGCGTTCAGATCGTCCGCAAAGGACATCTCGCGCTTGATCTTGTCCTTATCGTGGCCCATCTGCGTGGCGATGATTTCGACGACCTTTGCTTCAATCTCTTGCTCGGTCACGCTCGATCTCCGTTGAGTTCTGGCCGTCAGCGAAGACTGCCGGTAGGGGAGGGGTCTCACACTCGACCCCACTGAATGGGGTCACCCGTATTTCCGCCTGTGAAGGGGGCGACGGGTAAGGGGGGATTATACGCCGCCGGCGCGGCCGAGTCGCTCCTCGCCGCTCCCCTTCCCCCCGTTCCGGAGGTGTACGGGTGCCTTCATCACCCCGAGCGGTTGGCATCAAGGTCCCCGTGCCACCGAGGTCGTCGCCCCGGGAGACCTCTATGCCGAACGTGCAAACTCGCCCGAACCACCAACCCCCCCGACGCCCGGTCTAAGCGAAGGCTCTGCGCAGCGAAGACCGGGATCGCACGCAGCAACACCGTACTCCACTCCCCACCACCATCGCACTCGCTTGCCCCGCGGCACCACCATCCCCGTGCCACTGATGTCGTGGCCCCCACGACATCAGTGCCGAACGTAAGTAACCGCCCGATGTGCCCACCCCCCGACGCCCGGCCCGAGCGAAGGCTCTGCGCAGCGAAGGCCGGGATCGCCCGCAGCAACACCGCACCACCCACCCGAAAGCCCATGGCCGCCAGTCCATGCACCCCTCCCGCGTCAACTTCACTCCTCAGCACCCCAAGAGCCCCGCGGCCCCAGTCGCGCCGCCTCTTCGCCCCAACGGGGCGACGGGCTGTCGCCACGGGTAGAGCGACGCGGCTCTGAGCGTCGCGGAACCCGTGGAAGACGTGAGAGAATCCCAGCCCGCCCCGGCAGGGGCGGAGGAGCGCCCCGCCGGCTGAACGTACCCAGCGACGAGCACGACCGGTGACCTATTCCACTCCGCCCGGTGCCATGCCTCCAACTCTTGGGCGGCATGTGCCCCGTCGAACGCGCAAACTCTCCCAAACCACCAAAACCCCCGACGCCCGGCCTGAGCGAAGGTTCTGCGCAGCGACGGCCGGGATCGCCCGCAGCAACACCGCGCCACCTCATCCGAAAACCCATGTACCGCAGTCCATGGGTTCCTCCCGCGCTGACCTCATTCCTGAACACCGCCGCCCCCGTTGACACCGCCGCCCTCTTCGCCCCAACGGGGGCGACGGGCTGTCGCCACGGGTGGAGCGACGCGGCTCTGAGCGTCGCGCAACCCGTGGAAGACCTGAGAGAATCCCAGCCCGCCCCGGCAGGGGCGGAGGCGCGCCCCGCCGGCTGAACGAACCCAGCGACGAGTTCGACCGGTGACCTATTCCATTCCGCCGCTTGGCATGCCTCCAGCGTTGGGGAGGCACGTGCCCCCTTCACGCACCCCACCCCTGCCCTACGCTGACCCAGCACCACCCCCCGCCGCCCACTCCCCGCGGCGGCTCAATCGCGGCGGATAAGGATGAAGCACCGGGGCCACACCATCTCCACCACCAGCGCCGGCACGCCCACAAGCCGCCGCGCCGCGGCCGCACCTCCAATCGATCCGTTCTTCCGCACAGTCACGTCAACGCGAGGCCCGGCCAACCGGTCCACGCCGGCCGAGCTCGTTCACCCGCCGCGGATGCGTAACTGTTCGCAGATGCCATCTCCCTGATTTACCATGAGCAACAAAACGCGGGCGTCTCGGACGCCCGCGCAAAGCAGGAATGTCTTGAGAGACGTAAACACACGAACTCTTTGATGAAGATACAGAATACTGTGTGCAATCTGCATGAGCCTTGATCACCACATTCTGGGACCGCGCGTTCGTCATTGCACTGCCAAACTGATCGCTGTAGTGTGCATCGTGTTGTCGCTTGGTTGTCTTGGAGCATTGGCAGCCAGCACTCGGCGTGCAATAATCGTGCGGGACAGCTCTCTTGAAATAGAAATCACACTGGTCGCTGGCAACTGCTACATAGACACTGCGGGTGGCACATTCATTCCGCCTGGATTTATGGTGTATACGGCGGATCGACTCTTCATTCAGGCGGTCCTGCGGCAGCAGCCAGAACTGCATCCCGGAGAGAATATCCGTAGTCCTTTCGTGATACATTGGAGTGTGTTGCTACTGCTTTTTCTTGGTCTTGGTCTTTGGGGTTATATGCTGTTGAGGCCTAAAGGAAAAGTTGGCACTTGTTCAAATTGTGCTTACAATCTCAAAGGCCTGCCTCCTGATCGGCGAGTATGTCCGGAGTGTGGCCAGGAAATTGTTGGCCATGGAATGTCAAAATAGTGCCTGATCGCGCCGCCTTCATTGGCCTGGAGCAATCGACATGCACCGCCTGCTGTCCATCAAGCCCTCGGCCCGAAGCGGAAGAAAATGCTTGGCGGTATCAACGCCCCCGTACAACCTCAGTTCCTCGCCCGGAACGCTTTTCATGCTGAGCGCCAAATGCGGCCCCACGCCCACGCCCCACAACAGCGGGGGGTGCCGGGGGGCAGCCGCCCCCGGCATCAGCGACTCCAAAACCTCTAAGCTCCCCGGATTCACGAGTTGAGTTGTCTTGGTAATCGCAGGCCCCAAGACTTTGGAGTGCAAGCGATGTCACTAAAATGTGTTTGGCAATAGGCACATTCGGTCGTTCCATTTTATATGAAACCGGTCTATCGATCAACTGGTCTGCTGGCAGGCATAGCACTGGCATTGGGATGCGTGACCGAGTGCGCTTTGGTCATGCGACCAATGCTGGACGGCAAGAGCTATGGTGCCGTCGTTCAATATCGTAACAGTGCTGCAACAACGGTTTGGTACCGGCAATCGGGTGTTTTGAGCGATAGACTGGAACTGTCTGTGCGCACGGCACCCGACCGGACTGGCTCAGTGATCGAAGCGCCCGTGCCACCCGAGATTCAAAGCCTGCTTGAACTTCAAACCCTGCTCAAAAGCAATGACCCACAGATAGCCATCACGTACGGGTATCCCTTGCGATTCTCCATGTGTGCTCTGGGAAGCGATCGCGGCGACGATTCGCTGCCATTCGCTCGCGGGTACATTGCGGTACATAGCCTCGCCAGCATTTCTCGATTGCCCCAAAATCCAATGGTGGACGATTGGCTGTATCCAGTTGCTGTCCCAAGAATTACGAATGCTTCCGCTTTAATAGCTGATGTCATGATGTGGAGTGCGGTATGGCTGTCGGTACTGTTCTTGGCCAGCGTGGCGAGGCGAAGGGTCGTCGCCGGCAGGGTTGCGAGGGGGCAGTGTGGCATCTGTAAATATCCACTGTCATCTCGCGACGGTCCTTGCAGTGAATGCGGCGCTACGCGGCATGGCGGGAAGCCGAATTGAATCCTCGTCGCCCTGTACACATATTCCGCGCGTAGCTTCCGATCGGGACGTCAACGGCGATAGCTGTTCCGGCTGGTGACATCGCCGCCCCCCGATTCCTCCCACGCCCCCGCCCCACAACAGCAGGGGGTGCCGGGAAAGGGCAGCCGCCCCC
>JAFEBP010000002.1:103399-105580 GCA_018242605.1 Planctomycetota bacterium | reverse complement strand
GCGACTCCCAAACCTCCAGCCCCCACCCGCCCCACGCCAGTCGCAACAACTCCCCCGCCCACCCCCTCCCTACGCTGACCCAGCACCACCCCCCGCCGCACTCCCCGCGGCGGCTCAATCGCGGCGGATAAGGATGAACGACCGGGGCCACACCATCTCCACCACCAGCGCCGGCGCGCCCACGGGCCACCCAGGTTCGTCGTACCAAGACACGGGCCGGTGGGATTCTTCGAGCGACGACTACCAGATGGTGATCGATCAGAGCGCGTACGGCAAGCGCGCCAGCAGCGGCCGCGGCGTGCTCAGCCGCGTGGGCGTCCGCAAGGGCTACGCGGGGTACGAGTGGGACCCCGCCACCGGGCAGGACCATGTCCGCCACCACGTCTATCTGCCTGAAATGGGGAGGTGGGGGAGACGAGATCCGGCAGGGTATGTGGATGGGGCACATCTGGTGCAGCATGTTTCAAGCCGCACGAAGAATGGCACAGACAGCAGTGGACTGGTCCATCTAGCATGCCGAACTGATCCAATAGATTCAGACTGTCGGTATCATTGCAATTGGATGTTTCTTAAGAATGAAATATATTATATGCCTGCATCATACTACGGAATAACATGTGATACGCCGTGGGGCCGGAAGTGCTGCGTTTGCACTCCGGCGCTTTGGAGAATGGTGGAGGATTTTCTCCCGGGCTCGCCCGAGATGGACTTTGGACAAGAGGCCGTTGCGCCACCGGTCGAGTGTGCCGCAGTACATGAAGCGGTTCACCGCGACTATGTGGGGCCACTTGATTCGTACGGCAGGCCGAACCAAGCCTGCAATGAGTGTGCAGGCTATGATGCTGAAATTGCCTGTCTGCTCTCCGCGCTCGATCGGTGCTCTACTACGGCGTGCCGGCAGATCGTCGAGAGGCATCTTCATCCCGAATCACGACTCTGAGTGTGCGCAATGTAATCTGCAGGAGTGCGGCACAATAGGATGCAAGTCAATACGCTAATCGCAACACTAACAACAAAACTCTCGATCATTGGGGTGATTGCGCAGAGGTCAATTGCCTTCGGTCCCGATTGTTTCATTACATGCTGAATGTGCAGATGCTTATGATTCATAATAAAGTGTGTTGTGGGTTGGCACTTTGTGCTTTGAGCACCGACTTGCCGTCGCTTCCGAGTGAATGCCAGGCCATCGAAAGCCGCGTTGAGCCTGCCCAAAGTCTGATTTCAGATTGCAGAGTTGGGTTTATTCGCTCAATCGTTGATCTTATTTACTGCATTGAGACAGACGAACACAACTGTATCGTTGCCGGCATCCAGCTGTATTCACGGCAAGACGCGGATCAAATCTCGGGGAACTTTCCTTATTGGGATCGCGTTCATGGCCTCGCGTGTGGTGGCGTTGCGCAGCAGCATCCATCGGAGTTTGGCTTTGTTAAAGTTCGCGGCGATACGCTGTTGCTGACACTTGCTCGGTCAAAGAAAAGCTTACCCAGCATTTTGCACGCAGTACGGCAGAATGGGGAGGTAGTCTTGCCGTCGTTGGTCTGCGTTTCTGGTGAGGATATCACGATGATAATCGCCATTGACACAGAGACGTATTCATGCCTTTCAGATGATGTAGTATACTTAAGTTCGCTCATTAAGCGTGATAGGAAATATCGTTTAACATATTATTTTTGCGATGAATGTTGTGATCTAGCACACATCGGCGGCGAGTTGGTTGACTATGCCGGGGAGTGTTTCGCAAGATAACAGCGCGAGTTCGAGTTGGAACTGGAACTTCTGATCAATGCCCCTCTGCATCGCTCCCGCCGATCCGCTGGCCAAGCCCCGTGATCGGTACCGCATCGTGCTGCTGGCGCTGCGGGGCGATGAGAAGGACGTGACGCGCCACCGTCATCGCCCGCCACCGCGTCAACCCGCCGAAGCAAGATGCCCCACTTCACACCCGCGTGAGCCTCCGCGCCCCGCACTCCGGGCACACCTCCCCGCGCACCCCCCGCAGGTCATACCCGCACATCCCGCACCCCCGCTCCCGCAGCCGCGGCCACGCATCCGCCGTCGCCCACGCCACCACCCGCACCAGGCTCGCGCCGTGATCGGTATGCAGCACTGCACCAGCGATTCCTCCCCACACCCCCGCCCCACAACAGCGGGGGTTGCCGGGAAAGGGCAGCCGCCCCC
>JAFEBP010000002.1:0-103359 GCA_018242605.1 Planctomycetota bacterium | reverse complement strand
ACCTCCAGCCCCCTCCCGCCCCACGCCAGTCGCAACAACTCCCCCGCCCACCCCCGCCCTACGCTGACCCAGCACCACCCCCCGCCGCCCACTCCGCGCGGCGGCTCAATCGCGGCGGATAAGGATGAAGCACCGGGGCCACACCATCTCCACCACCAGCGCCGGCGTGCCCACGGGCCACCCAGATGCGTCATACCAAGACACTGGCGGGTGGGACTCTTTGGGCGACGACTACCTGATGGTGATCGATCAGAGCGCGTACGGCAAGTGCGCCAGCAGCGGCCGCGGCGTGCTCAGCCGCGTGGGCGTCCGCAAGGGCTACGCGGGGTACGAGTGGGACCCCGCCACCGGGCAGGATCATGTGCGGCACCGTATGTACCTGCCGGAGATGGGAACGTGGGGAAGGCGGGATCCGATCGAGTTTGCGGATGGAGTCAATCTGTTTCGAGCCGTCGAGAGTTCGCCACTCGACTGCGATAAACATGGATAAAATGATGCAAACAACGATGCGCACACAGATAAATCGATGTAACACAATGGTGATTGTTTGTGGCGTCGCCATCATGATCGTGGCTTGCATGTGCAGCTGTGCTCGCCCGACGGAGTGGAATCGTCAGTTGCCTAATGGCTTCCAAATCATCAAGATTGACCCTTTTGGTTGTCAAATTCAGCCCCCGCGAACTGCGATCCAACTCCCGCAGCTGTTCACGGGGATTGATATTAAAGAAGTCGCGGTGATTGACAATCGCTTCGTGCTCGTACGTTTTTGTGATCTAAAAGTAGTTGCACCGAATTCCCCCTCGACAGGTCTATATAAAGTTGTAAGTAGTCCAACATGGAAAATTGGATATATTGATACTCAGAGCCTGAAACAAGGTGTGGCCGTTGACGAAACGCAAGCCATATCAGTAATTATTTCAGCAACAACCAATGGAAAAATATCCCCATGGAAATGGATGGATCCTTATTATTTGCCAAGAGCCGATCCGTAAACCTGTTTGAGCAAGATGATCGAGCATCCCAGGTGGAGACAGCCTTGGAAGAGTTTGGTTGATTTTTCGTAGCGGATGCAGAGGCGTCGGGAGTCCTGGAACCACGAGATCGTTCGTTCGACCAGCCAGCCGCGAGCGCCAGCAATGATCACCTGCTGGTGGTGGACCAGAGCGCGTACGGGCAGTGGGCCGCCAGCGGCCGCGGCGTGCTCAGCCGCATGGGCGTCCGCAAGGGCTGCGCGGGGTACGAGTGGGACACCGCCACCGGGCAGGACCATGTCCGCCACCGCGTCAACCCGCCGAGAAGGAAGATGCCCCAGCTCACGCCCGCGTGAGCGTCCGCGCCCCGCACTCCGGGCACACCTCCCCGCGCACCCCCCGCAGGTCATACCCGCACATCCCGCACCCCCGCTCCCGCAGCCGCGGCCACGCATCCGCCGTCGCCCACGCCACCACCAGCACCAGGCTCGCGGCGTGCGCCGTGATCGGTATGCAGTACAGCACCAGCGGTTCCGCCCACGCCCCGCCCTTCCAGGTCAGAATCCCCGAGACCGCCAACAGCGCCAACTGCGGCGCCAGCCACAGCGCCCCCCGCTTCGCGCTCCCCAGCATCACACCCACCAGCGCCGCCGTCACCGCAAGGCCCAACGCCACCGCCGCCGACACCGGCGTCACCACCCCGTCGCTCCCCAGCCCCACCGTCTTCCCAAAGAACCCGATCGCCCGCGACCACAACGCCACCGGCACCACGAGCGCCCCCAGCGTCCCCACCGCCGGCCACCACCCGCTCACCGTCCGCGGCGATGCAAACCACGCCACGAACACCACCGGCAGGAACGCCGGGCCCCAGATCGGCCAATCCAATCCCATGAACCGAAACGCCGGCAGCACGCTGCTCACCAACTCGGTCGTCCGCCGCCACCCGCCGAACCGGTTGACCAACGCGATCAGTTCGTGCCGCGGGTCCAGCCCCGCCGCCAGCATCGCCACCAGCCCCAGCAGCACCAGCCCCAGCGGCACGATCAACCACGAGGGTCTCTGCCTCCGGGAGCGCACCACCTCCGCCAGCATCCTCCCAATCCAGGGCCGCCGCGCTGCCGCCTCGCTCTGTACGCGTTCAAACTTCATGGTCGTCCAACCAATGCGATGACCGCTCTCCCCCTGGCTACGCCGCGGCGCACTCGCCGCCCATGAAAACGACGAGCATCCCCACGCGGGCGCACGAACGCGGCACATCCAAACAAAATCGCACGCACTGGTCCCCTCTGTGCGTACACAGCGGACGGCGCACCCCGGATCTTTGAAAACCAAATCAAACGCGAACGTATTCGAGAGCCGTCGCGCACCACCAAAAGTCCATGCGCGCCCCTGTCGCCGTCAGCCGAACTCCGGCGCCGTTGCCGCCTGATTCCACAGGGCGGCGCAGGCAACGTCCCAATAACTATCTTCCGCCGCGCGGCGCGCACACCGCCAAAAGTTCATCCGCACGCCTACCCAAGGCTACTTCAATCGCCGCCCGCCGCCGTGCGGGCCACCAAAAGTTCATCGTCGCACCCGGCGGCCGCGCACGCCCGCTCGCCGAGCATGGGCGCGCACGCCACCAAAAGTTCATCGCCACAACGTCGCACCGGCACCCTCCGAAGCCGTCGACAGCCCTGTTCCCCCCGGCGATCCCGCTTGATACGTCCCAATAACTAATCTTCCTCAACCGGCGCGCACGCGACCAAAAGTTCATCCGCACCGGGCAGCACCCCATCCCATCCGCCGCCACCTGAAAACGACCTGCCCAAGCGCTGCGCGGCCCGTGCTCGCCACCAAAAGTTCATCCGCACACCCAATCTTGAACGCCTCCCGCCCACCTCTTTGACCCGCCCCCGCAACGCCCCACGCGACCTCCAACCACCCCAATGTCCCAATAACTCCACTCCGCGCGCCGCGCACACGCGACCAAAAGTTCATCCGCACCGGGAAGCAACCCATCCCGTCGGCCGCCACCACTCCTCACACCAATCGCCGCTGGCATCCGGGCGTCACCTGGCCACATGTGACCGCGACCGCACCACGCCGACCTGTGAGCCGCGCGGCAAATTTCCACGCAGATACCAGCCCCGGGCGGCAGAGGGGCGTGCTTCCCCCGATGCCCGATGCCTAGCCACTGATGCCTTCCAGTACGACCCCCCGCCAGTCCCGCCCCGGCACTCCGCGCCGCCGCCCGCTTGCCCGCTTCGCGGCACCCGCCTAGCCTCCCGCCCTGTACTATCCTCTGTCCCGACGTGGGACCCCTTTGGAGATTGTTCGCGCATGGAAAAGATCTTTTACTCGCTCGAAGAGGCCGCGGCGAAACTCGGCAAGAGCCCCGATGAAGTGCGCGACATGGCCAAGAACGGTCAGTTGCAGGAGTTCCGCGACCGCGACAAGCTCATGTTCAAGAAGGAGCAGGTCGACCTCATGTCCGGTCACGGCGATGAGCTCGACGTCATCCCCCTCGCCGAGAGCGGCGAACTCGAGCCCATCTCCCTCGCGTCCGCCAGCGGCACCGGCATGCCCCTGAAGGACGAGAAAGAATCTACCGGCATCAGCATCTTCGAGACCGAAGAGACCGACGATTCCGATCCCTCCGCGGTCACGCGCGTGACCAACTCGCCCACGGCCCTGGTTGACCCCGGCGACGAGAGCGGCAAGAGCGCCTCCGGCTCCGGCGGCCTGCTTGATCTCACCCGCGAAGGCGACGACACCTCCCTGGGTTCCGACCTGCTCCAGGATGTCTACGGCTCCGAGACCGTGGCCCAGCAAACCGCGATCGATGCGCCCGCCGCCGGCGGCGGCGACCTCTTCGAGAGCCCCACCGGCGAAGCCGCGGCCGAAGTCGGCGCAGGCGCCGGCGGGCTGATGATGATGGCCGAGGCGTACGACGGGGCCGGCTCGGGCCTGGTCGGCGGTCTGGCCATCGGCATCATCACCGCGATGGGCCTGGCCGCGTTCGCGATCATCATGGGCATGACGAGCACCGCCGGCGGCGGTCTGCTCTCCTGGTTCGGCGAGAACTTCATGGCCGTGGTCGGCATCGCCGCGGGCGTCACGCTGCTGGGCGGCGTGATCGGCTGGTTCCTGGGCCGCCGCTCGTAAGCCAACGGAATTCCGTTCCGCAACTCGCCCCCGCCGAGCCGATACTGGTGATCGGGCGTGCGCAAATTACTCTCCACCCTGACCCTCCTGCTTCCGCCGGCGCTGCTGTTCATCGCGCTCGCCGCGTGGATGCACCGTGAGCAGGCCCAGGCCCTGGACTCCGCCCGCGCCGCGGCACGCCTCAACAACCTTTCCCCGCCCCGCCCGATCGCCGAGGTCGCCTCCGCCGTCGCCGCGATGAAGCTCGTCACCGTCGAGATCGACACGACCATCAAGGTCGAACGAGGCGATGAAAGTTGGCGCGGCGATGTGATCGCGGCGATCGAAGCGCCCGTCCGCCTCTCCTTCGGCACCGATCTCTCCAAGATGTCCGTCTCGTCCCTGGCCTTCAGCCCCGTCACCGGCGAGTACATCATCCGCGTCCCCCGCCCCACCATCATCGCCACGCAGGTCTTCCCCGAGCGCGGCGTGCCCAAAGTTGATGTCGGCTGGCTGCGCCTGCGAAGCAACGCCGGCGAGTACTACCTCAGCCAGGCCCGCAAGGACCTCCCCGCCGTCGCCCAGCGCCTCCAACTCCGGCCCGATGATGCGCTCCGCATCGAATCCACCACCCGCGAGCAGGTCGAAAAGTTGGTGCGCTCGATCGTCGGCGATTCCTCCCACGTCGCGGTCTCGTTCCTGGATACCGAGCCATGATCCGCCTGGCCTTCCAACTCTGGCGGTCCAAGTGGGGCTTCCTGCGGCTGCTCGTCGCCTGCTTCTGCGTCTACGCCCTCGCGGCGGACGCCCCCGCGCGATTCGCCCGGATGCAACTGTCCGCGCTGCCGGACTTTGACTACCTCGCCGAGACCCGCGCGCTGCGTGCCCAGGGCCGGTACGGCGAAGCGGTGATGGTCGCCCAGACCGGCCTGGAATCCCAGCCCGCCAACGCCGAACTCAAGAGCGAACTCGACAGCACCATCGCCGAGCGCGACGGCTGGCTGCTCAAGGCCAAACGCTTCGGCATGGGCGCCCTCTCGGGCCGCGGAGATTCGCTCGAGTCGCTCATCGGCGCTGTCGCCGCCGACTTCTTCGTCGTCGGCGACCTCCGCGACCTGGTGGTCGAGGGCAGCAAGCAGATGATCGACGGCGACAGCGACGAACTGGTCCTGACGCTCAGCCTCGTGGGAATCGTCACAACAGTGGCCCCGGAGATCGACTGGGCCCCCTCCATCCTGAAAGCCGCCAAGCGGGCCGGCCACATGACCGAAGCGATGATGGACTCCCTCAAGAAGATCATCCGCGCCGGCGATAAGCCCCAGTTGGCCCACGTCTGCGAAGACGTCGCCGGCATCGCGAAAAAGGCCAGCCCCGGGGCCGCGATGCGCGTGCTCAAGCTCACCGACTCCCCCGAGGACTTGGCCCGCGTCGCCCGCTTCATCGAAAGCAACTCCGCCGGCGCCTTCGCGCTGCACGTCACCGGCAAGGAAGGCGCCCTGGTGCTCAAAGGCGCGGGCAAGGGCGGCGAAGACCTCATCATCGCCGCCGCCAAGAAGGGCCGCGCCGGCACCCACTTCCTGACCGGCCCCGCCGCCAGAGTCCTGACCCGCCCGCACCCGCTGCTCGGTCTTGCCAAGGCAATCTGGAAAGGCAACGCCGAAAAAGTGCTCGCGCGGATCGCCGAGCGCGTCGACCCCCGCGCCTGGTTCCTGCTCCCCGCCGCCGCGGCGTGGGCGCTCCTCGAACTCGGTCTGCTCGTGCGCCGCCTGCGGCCTCAGCGTGCCGCCGCGCTCAAGTCGCGGATGTAGATATTCCGGAACCACAGCTCCCCGCCGTGGTTCTGGAGTTCGATCTGGCCGCTCGGGTAGATCGGCTTGTCCCGCTCCCAGTAGTTCTCGAGCACCACGTTGTCCACGACCAGCTTGTCGTTCAGGTGCACCGTCACCCTGTCGCCCACCATCTTGATGCGGAACGTGTTCCACTCGCCCACCGGCCTGTCGGCGACGACGAGCGGGTCTTTGGGATTCTTCTGGTTGTTGTACAGCCCTCCAGAACCGATGGGGTTGTCCCAGATCTGCACCTGCGGCGAGCCGCGAAGGTAAATGCCGCTGTCGCCCTTGGGCGGGATCTTCCAGTCAACGAGCATCTCGAAATCGCCGTAGTCTCGCGCGGTGCACAGGCTCTCCCCCTTGCCGTCATAATGCAGAACGCCGTCCTCGTTCTTCCAGTGCGCCAGCATCTTCGCGTCGGCTTCCTTCTGCGCCGAGGCGAGTTGCTCGGGGGTCATCTTCGCGCGCTTGGGCGGATCAGCCACCAGCCCCTTCCAACCCGAAAGATCCTTGCCGACGATCAGCGGCGTGAACCCCTCGGGAGCCTCGCCCGGTCGTGACCCGGCGCACCCCGCGATGATGAAGCATGAAAGACCGATGGCAAGCGTGCTGCGCATGTTGATTCCTTTGGAAGCGCACAATGTAGCGTCCCCCCCGCGCGTACGCTGACCGCGCCGTGCAAGACACTCAGCCTTTGCTCATGCGCCGCCCCCTGCTCGAGATCGCCGTGGACAACGCCCCCGACGCGATCGCCGCGGCCCGCGCGGGAGCCGATCGCCTCGAACTCGTCGCTGATCTGGCGGCCCAGGGACTGACCGCGCCCCCGGACCTCATCCGCTCCGTCGCCTCCTCGGTCGCGATCCCCGTGGTCGCGATGATCCGGCCGCACGAGGACGACGCCGCGATCACGGACGCGGACTTCGACCGGATGCTCGCCGACACCGCCGCCGCGATCGAAGCGGGCGCCCGCGGCATCGTCTTCGGCATCCTCACCTCCACCGGGCACATCGACCGCCGCCGCACCGCCGCGATCGTCAGGGCGGCGCGGAGCGCGGGCGACGTCGAGACGGTGGTTCACCGCGCGTTTGACTTCACGCCCGACGCGCCAGAGGCGCTGGAAGAACTGGTGAGCCTGGGCGTGTCGCGGATCCTTACCGCCGGCATCGGCAGTTGGAGCACCGGCGGCGATGCCGCGCTGCCCGCGCGGCGGGAGCGTGTCGCCGCCCTGGTGCGGCAGGCCGCGGGCCGGATCCAGATCCTGTGCTGCGGAGGCATCCGCCCCGGCAACGCCGTGGAGTGGCTGGAACGAACGGGCTGCGACCAGGTGCACAGCGCGTGCCGCCCCAGCGGGGGCGTGCCATGCTCGGTGCCGGCGCGGCTCGATCCGGGAATGGTCGCTTCGGTCCGGCGCGAGATCGATCGCGCCGAGTGAAAGAGCCCGGCAAGAATCCCGTATCTATGGGCTGATACCTACAGCCAGAACTGGAGAAACTCACATGAACCGTACACGAACCGCACGCAAGGCTGCAACCGCCGTTGCCTTGCTGGCGTTGGCCGCTATTCCCGCCGGATGCGTGGTCGCCATCGGCAACGACACCGCCGATCGTTGCGCGCCAGGATCCAAGATCTCGCTCACCGCCGCGGAGCGCGAAGAACTCCCGGTGATCGAGTCGAGGTCGGAGATCCCCACCATCCGGGAGAAGTACAGCGAGCAACTGAGCACGCTGGGCCCCAACACGACGTTCGAGCAGTTCAAGCAGCAGTTCCCGCAGGCGCAGTTCGTGGAGCGCAAAGACAACAGCACCGACGCCTACTCGGTGGAACTGCGTCAGAAGTACCGCTACCGCACCAGTTCGTACGGCTACCTCGCCCGCGACGAGGCGTGGTTCTTCTTCCGGAACGGCACGTTCGTCAAGTGGGGTTCGCCGCACGATTGGCCGTGAACCGGCTTACTTCTTGAAATCGAAGAGTTCGATCTCGAAGATCAGGTCGGACTTCGGCGGGATGTCCGGGGGGCTGCCCGCCGCGCCGTACGCCATGGCGTAGGGGATGGTGAGCTTGCGCTTGCCGCCCTTCTTCATGCCCGGGATTCCCTCTTGCCAGCCCTGGATCAGGCGCTTGAGCGGGAAGGTCGCGGGCTGGCCCGTGTTGTACGAGGAGTCGAACTCCTTGCCGTTGAGCAGGGTTCCCCGGTAGTGAATCGTCACGGTGGCGTCGGCCGGGCACGGGTCGCCCTCGCCGACTTTGAGGTCTTCGATCTGGAGGCCGTTGGGGAGCTTCTGCACGTTGGGTGACTCGGCTTTCTTGTCGGCGGCGGGAGCCGAGGGCGTCTCCGCGGCCTTGGGTGCGTCAGTCTTGGGAGCTTCGGTCTTGGGAGCCGCGGGCTTCGCCGCGTCTATCTTGGGTGCTTCGACCTTGGGCGCCGTTGTCGCGGGCTTGGCCGGTTCTGTCTTGGACTCGCAGCCGGCGCCCGCCAGCAACGCGCTGGCCGCGAGGACCGCGACGCGGCCGGCTGTGAATCGTGTCATGCGTGTGCTGTTCATAGGCGGCAATGGTACGGCGGGGTGCGTCGTACCGTTGTGAATGAACATGCCCCACATCGCCGTCACGCTCGGCGATCCCGGCGGGATCGGCGCGGAGGTGGTCGCCAAAGCGCTCTCCGACGCGACGCTCCGTGACTCCGCACGCTGGGTGGTACTGGGCCCGCGGGGCCCGCTGGAGGCCGCGGCGGCGAGAGCCGGCGTTTCGCCTTGGTGGACGACGGTGGCGCCGGGCGCGGCGTGGTCGATCGGTCCCAGGCCGGTGCTGCTTGATTCCGGCGATCAAGGGCCGTTCCCGGCATCCAACAGCGCGCTCAACGGAGAAGTCTCGTTCCGGTGCGTCAGCGATGCCATCGACTTGTCGCGGTTGCCGCCCGACCATCCGCGCCACGCCGCCGCGGTGGTCACCGCCCCCATCAGCAAGCAGGCGTGGGCGTTGGCGGGCCACGGCGAGTTCCCCGGTCACACCGAGTACTTCGCCGCCCGGCTCGGCGTCGAGCGTTTCGCGATGTTCTTCCACGCCCCGCCGGCGGCGGAGGGTCCGGGGCTCAATGTAATTCTCGCGACCGTGCACATCCCGTTGATGCGAGTGCGCGAGCACCTCACCGTGGGGCGCGTGGTCGACACGATCCAACTCGGCCACGAGGCGCTCGTGCGGCTGGGCGTGCAGCACCCCGCGATCGCCGTATGCGGGCTGAATCCGCACGCCGGGGAGGAAGGGCTGCTCGGCACCGAAGATCGCGAAGTCATCGAACCGGCCGTTCGAGACGCTTCATCGATGGGGATCAACGTGCGGGGCCCCTTCCCGGCCGACACGGTCTTTCAGAAAGCCCTGTCGCGCGTGGGCCGGCCAGCGCAGTTCGATCTCGTGGTGGCGATGTACCACGACCAGGGCCTGATCCCGCTCAAGACCCTCGCGTGGGATCGCGCTGTGAACATGACCGTGGGCCTGCCGATTGTCCGGACCAGCCCGGACCATGGAACGGCGTTCGATATCTCGGGGAAGAATCTTGCCGACGCGGGAAGCACGAAAGCGGCGATGGCGCTCGCGGTGCGGGCGGCGGCTCAGTGCAGCACGCGGTAGATCTCCGCTTCATCGGTCATGCCCAGCCGCACTTTCTCCGCCGCGTCTTCACGCATGGGCTTGAAGCCCTTTTCCTTGGCCTTGTCGTAGAGCGTGACGGCGTCGGCGCGGCTGGCGGTGAGTTTGCGCAGCTCATCGTCCATCGTCATGATCTCGTACACGGCGAGCCGGCCCTTGTACCCCACGCCGTAGCAGGTCTCGCAGCGGCCCGAGCCGTCCTTGGCCTGGCCGCTGCCGCCGCAGGCGCGGCAGGAGCGCCGCATGAGCCGCTGCGCGAGGCAGGCCAGTAGCGAAGAGGTGACCAGGTACGGCTCGATGCCGATGTCCACCAGCCGCGGGATGGCGCTGGGGGCGTCGTTGGTGTGGAGCGTGGCGAGCACGAGGTGGCCCGTGAGCGAGGCCTGGATGGCCAGCTGCGCGGTCTCGGCGTCGCGGATTTCGCCCACGAGGATCACGTCGGGGTCCTGTCGGAGCAGGCTGCGAAGGCCCGTGGCGAACGTGACGCCGCGCTTCACGTTCACCTGCATCTGGCTGATGCCTTCGAGGTGATATTCGACGGGGTCCTCGATCGTCATCACGTTGCGGCTGCTGCGGTCGATGCGCGAGAGGGCGGCGTACAGCGTGGTGGTCTTACCGCTGCCGGTGGGGCCGGTGACGAGGATGATGCCAGTGGGCCGCTCTACCAGGTCCAGCAGTTGGGCCTGCATGGCCCGGGTCATGCCGATCTCGTCCAGCGAGAGCTGCGTGGCGGTCTGGTCGAGCAGACGCAGCACCAGGCGCTCGCCGTACACCGTGGGGATGCACGAGAAGCGGATGTCGACCTTGCGCGAGCCCACGCGGACGGAGGTGTGGCCGTCCTGCGGGGTGTGGCGGTTGGCGATGTCCAGCTCGGTCATGACCTTGAGGCGCGAGGAGATCGCCGGCGCCAGGCTCAGCGGGGGCGAGAAGGCGTCCACCAGCATGCCGTCGATGCGGAAGCGGATGACCAGCTTGGTCTCCATCGGGTGAACGTGGATGTCGCTGGCTCGCCGGCGCAGCGCCTCGAACAGGATCATGTTCACCAGCCGGATGACGGGCGTCTGCCGCGCCAACTGCAGCAGGTCGGTGGCCTGGCCCGCGGAGCCCGCCGCGGCGGCGATGGCCCGCTCGTCCAGCGGCATTTCCTCGATGATCTCGGTGACCAGGTCCTGCTTCTGCTCGTAGCCGCGGTTGATCAGGTTGGCCACGCCCGCGCGGGGCGCCAAGGCCACCCGCACCGGCATGTTCAGCATGTCCTCGAGCATCGAGAACGTGGCGGGCTGCATGGGCTGAGCGGTGGCGATCGTCATCACCGCCCCGTCGCTCTCCAGCCCAGCGCACTGGTGTCGGCGGGCGATCTCGGCGGGGACCACTTCATAGAACCGCGTGGCCGATTCGCTGCCGCGGGGTTCGGGGATGAACCGCAGGCCCGTCCGGCGGCTGAGCAGTTCAAGGCCCTGGTGCTCGTCCATCGCGAGCATCTGGAGCATCACGTCCCAGGGCTCTTCGTCGCTGCCTTCAACCTTTGGGAACTGCCGCAACTGCTCCGCGGAGAGGGGCAACGGGCCGAAGAGCGCGGACACGCGCGACAACTCCGCGACGGAGACGGTGTCGCCCGTGAGTTCCGCACGCGCGTCGGGCTTGCGTGAGGCGGGGAGCAGGTTGGAACGTTCGTTCGCCATGGTGCGCTGGTCAGGTCGGGTGCGTCGGGGGCGTGATCAACAGTCCTTGTTCACGGACGTTTGGGGGCGATTTCGTCCTTGGCCGGCTCGGCCTTGGGCGCTTCTGTGGGCGCGGGCTCCGTTTTTGCCGGCGCGTCGGTCTTGGGCTGTTGTGATGCGGGCGCCACGGGCGGCGGGGCGACCGGCTGTGGCGGCGGAAGCGGCCGCGGCTGGAGCACCTCGGCGCTGATGTCGATGGCGGTGGGCTCCAGGTCCGGCACATCGGGCGCCAGCTTGCTCTTGGCCTGCGGGCCTTCGGTCAGCAGACGCAGGTCGGCGAAGTTGGTGTCGCGGAGGATGCGGGGGGTGATGAAGATGTAGAGCGTCGTGATGCGGTCGGTGTCGTTGTAATCCTGGAACAGGTGGCCGATGATCGGGATGTCGCCCAACAGCGGAACCTGGATGCGGGTGGTCCGCTTGGTGTCGATGTTGATGCCGCCGACGATGACCGTGGTGTCGGAGGGCAGGGTGATGCTGTCCGACCCGATGTTGTTGGTCTGCTTGGGCGGGGGAAGGCCGTTGGTGCCGTTACCGGTAAACGTCGAGAGCTCCGCGTCGTAGAAGAGCCGCAGGTAGCCGTCCTCGGCGATGTGGGGCTTGATGCTCAGCGTGGTGCCGGCCTCGGCGTAGCCGCCGAAGCTGGTGGTGTTGGGCGAGCCCGTGGTCACCTGGGTGGTGGAGTAGGGCTGCTGCTCGACGGTGGCGATCTCGGCGCTCTCGTTGTCGTCCACCAGCAGCGCGGGCGAAGAGAGGATCCGGGTGTCGGCCTTGGTCTGCAGGGCGTTGACCACGATCGGCACGTAATCGCTCTTGATGATGGCGGAGGTAAAGCCCTGCATGTTGGGGCGGACGGTGCGTGCCTGGAGGATGTCGTCGCCGATGGTGGTCAGGCCGAAGTTGGTCTGCAGCACGCCGCCGGTGCCGTTGGCGTTGATGAGCTGGGTCTCGAACGCGACGCGCAGGTCGTCGCTCCAGCTCACGGCGATGATCTTGCACTCCAGGTACACCTGCGGGCGGCGGAGGTCGAGTTTCTCGATGAGCTTGGCGAAATCGCGCTGGACGCCCGCGGGGGCCTTCACCAGCAGCTGGTTGTTCTTGATGTCCGCGATCACGAAGGCGTTGCTCGCGTCCAGCTCGACGCCTTCGCCCCCCAGGCCCGAACCCAGCTGGCGGTTGGGATTCTGGTTGTTGTAGAACCCCTGGTTTGCGAATGAGTTTGAGCCGCGGTTGTTGCGCGAGTTGGTGCCGGAAGAATTGTTGCCGCTGCGGCGACGGCTGCCGGAACGCACGCCGCTCAGGTCGGTGCTGCCGAACCCGCCGGAGTTGTCAGCCAGCAGCGGCGAGCTGCCGATCGTGCTCTGGTTGTTCAAGAGCCCCAGCACCACGTCGGCCACGTCCTGCGCATCAGAGTTCTTGAGGCGGTATTCGCGGATGACGATCTTCTCGGAGTTGGTGTCGAGCTCTTCGATGAGCCGGGCCAACTGCTCCTGCTGCGACTCGGTGCCGTAGTAGATGATCGTGCCGTTGGCCTCGTCCACCACCATTACCGGCCCACCCACAAGCCCGCCCTGGTTGTTCTGGTTCGCGAACTGGTTGCGGTTGTTGAACTGATTGGGCTGGAAGCCCCCGGTGTTGAAGTCGGCACCGTTGCCGTTCTGTGAACTGATCGTGGTCACCTCGCCCAGGCCGGACTGGCGGGCCAGGTCAGCGATCTGGGTGGCGCTCGAGCCCGCGTAATACCGCTTGGGCTTGAGGGATTTGGTCACGTCGATGACCGCCAGGATGCTCTTGACCTGATCGATCTCCGCCTGCTGGCCCCGGAAGACCAACGCGTTGCTCTGGGGATCGACCGTGAGACGGTCGCCGATGTTGTCCAGCGCGCCGCCGCTGCCGCCCGCGATGCCCTGGGCTCTGACCGCCGGATTGAACTGCTGCGGCTGGTTGGGGTCGCCGGTGCCGCGGGCCTGGGACGCCTGTCCCAGCAACTGGAGTACGCGGTCGCGTGCCGCCGGGGCCGCGATGTTGTTCAGTTCCAGGCGGATGAACTGGGCCTTGCCCCATTCCGTCAGGATCTTCTGGATGAGTTCATCGATGATCTTGAGCCGCCGGGGCGTGTCGGTCGCGACGATGATGCCAAGCTCGTCGATGGGCTGTATCTTGCCGCCCCCGCCCGCGGCGCCCTGGAAGCCCGGGGCCGGCGCGCCCGGCGTTCCCGCCGCGCCGCCGATCTGGCCGCTGATGGCCTGCTGCACCGCGCTGGGCCGCAGGTTGGGCGTCGAGAAGACCTTGGTCGTGATGATCTCGCCGGCGAAGTTCACGCCCACGCTGTCCATCTTCCGCACCGTGTACCAGCCGATGCTCTCGTCCCGCGTGATCGTCCAGCCGTGCTGCTCCAGCAAAGCGTCGAGCAGCTTGAGCAGTTCGGACTTGCGCACCGGCACCGCGGCGTTGAACGCGACCTTGCCGTCAAGGGTGTCGATGATGGTGACGTTGATGTTCAGCGTCGTCGCCACCAGCGTGACCAGCGCCGAAAGGTCCACGGGCTCGGAGAAGGCCGAGAGCGTGACCATGTCCGGGTCGGCCGTCAGCAGCGGGTTTTCGGCGGGGGCCGCGTTGTCCTTGGGCACTTCGAGCGAGGACTGGGGATTGGCCGGCTGGTTCGCGGGCTGGGTGCCCTGCAATGTCGGGCCCTGCGGCGCCGGGTTCTGGGGGGCGACGGGTTGGGCCTTGGGGTTGCCGGTGGGCAGCACGGGCTGCGCTTTGGGCGCTGCCCCCGCCGGCACCTTTTTCTGCGGCGTAACCACCGTGTCCGGCTGCAGCGTCTGGGCAGACGCGGCGAAGACGCACGCCACCGCCGCGGCGATGGGCAAGGCGGTTCCCGCTCTGCCGACGAGCGAACGAGTTGTGGCCGCACGAGATGCGCAGGTCTTGGGCACGGTCGGTCTCCAGATCATCCCCCTTGAAACCCGGAATCGGGGGCTGACGGGGTATTCACGCTAGTATCGGATGCAATCGGTCAGAAACCGGGAAGATTAGGGGTGCGTCGGGGACGGCGGCGAGCGGCGGCTCGCGGGCCAAGCAATTGTCAGTAGACGTTGGGTGCGGTGAGCCGCGCCGCGCCCGCGGCGGCGAGGGAGTCCAGATAACAGCGAATCGTGCGCGGCGGCTTGCGGCCCCGATCATCCTGGTCTGCGGATCTCGATGTGGTGGCAACGCCCGCGGTGCACGAATCGCCGGACCTTGCCGATCAGCGTTTCCAGCAACCGATCGCCCTTTTCCGCATTGCACATCGTAACGAGCACCACGCGTGAGGGCGGATAGCCCTCGGCGTGCCCCCACCAGCCCGGTCGACACCCGGCGTGACGGAAGATCGGGCTTCCCCCGTGCTGATCGATCTGGAAACCCAGGCCCCACGGGCGGCCGAGTTGGTTCTCGCGCTGATCGCGGGTCATTTCGTCCGCGAGGCCCCGCGACAGGAGCATGGGGCGATCGCTGGTGGCGTACGGCCCGGGCATGCAGGCACGCCAGAACCGGGCGATGTCAGGAGCCGTGGAGAACAATCCGCTGGCCGTCAGGTCTGCGATCGGCCGGAACTCCATCGGCTCGCCCGACGCGTTATGGCCGCTGGCCAGACGGCCGGCGATCGAATCCTCCAGGAAAAAGCCGCTCGAGCTCATCCCCGCGGGCGTGAGCACTTCCTCTGTGATCACGGCGGCCGCGTCGCGCTTGGTTGCTGCTTCGATGACCAGTCGCAGCAGCGTGTATCCGCCTCCCGAGTAGGCCCATTCGGACCCCGGCGGGCGCACCAGCTTCAGCACGCCCCACGGGCCCGTGATGCCGGCGATCAACTCGCGGGCGCTGGGCAACCTGAGCTCGGGGTCCACGAAGTCGTAGCTGTGGACGTTCAACCCGGCGGTGTGCGAGAGAATGCGCCTGAGCGTGACGGCGCGCCAGTCGAACTCGTCGCGCTGCGCTTCGCCGAGGGTGTCCGAGGGCAGCAGGTCCGCGATCGGCGCGTCCAGCGACAGCACTCCGCGATCCACCAGCCGCAGGCACGCCGCGGCGGTCACGACCTTGGTCATGGAGCAAACGCGGAACACGGTGTCGGGAGTCACCCTCGCCCGCGCGTTGCGACGCAGCACGCCCGACGCGACGCACGCCACCGGCAGTCGGTCAACCCCGATCGCCACGCAGGCGCCGGGAACGACATCACCCATGTGGGGGTGCTTGGCGAGATGGGTTTCAACGATCGCGACGATCCCGTCGCGCAGGGCTTCCGGTGAGAGTGTCTCCGGCTGCGAGGGACGCTTGAAGGGTGCGGCAACGGATGAGATTTGACTGTCTTGGTCAAACATGCACAACAAAAGCCCGGAATGAACCCACAGGGCTGTACGCGGCGGGATCGCCGGAAGTTTCAACGACGACACGATCGGTGAATTGCAGCGCCGCCGAGGCGAGGAAAGAACTTCCTACCCCATTCTTCGCAGGTTCTCCAGAATGTCGAGAACTCCCTGCACTTCTTCCAGAGGAGAAACGTAATCGGCGCACTGCTTCAGGGCCGGATCGGCGTTGGACGGGCACGCAAAGAAGGCCACCCGCTCGCGGATGGCCATATCGCCCAATGTGTCGCCGATCCCCGCGGTGCGGTCCTTGTTCAGGCCGGTCATGGCCATCATGCGGGCGATGCCGGTGGATTTGCTCACGTGCGCCAGATCGCAGTTCACCCACGCCACCGTGTTGGAAACCCGCAGCGGCCACCCGTGCGCGGCGAACGCCTCCACGATCCGGGGCTTCTGGGCGAGCAGGAACGCCGTGTCGGGGTGCCAGATCGAGATGCTGGCGGTCTTGCCCGGCTGGATCACCACGCCCTGAGGAATCAGCTCTCGCTCGAACCAGACGGTGGCGTCGCGGACGGCCTCCAGGTGCTCTGGGAGGATCGCCGGGTCAAGGATGAAGCGGTTGTCGCGCGGGTCATATAGCCAGACCCCCATCTCCGCGATGCAGGGGATGGTGGAGTTGCCGATCAGCCGACAGATCGCCTCGGCGTACGGCTGCGGCCGACCGGAGCAGAGCGTGACCACGGGAGCGTTGCCGGTGCGGATCGCGGCGTGGTTGTACGAGGCGATCCGCCCCAGAGCGTCGGCGTCGAGCGGGGCGTGGCTCTCCGGGCCCAGACAGCCGTCGATGTCGCAGATGATGGCGTCGAAGCGTCTGTGGGGCATGACGTGTGGGAGAGGTGTCTTCCGCGAAAAGAAAAAACCGCCCGGCAGCGGGCGGTGAAATGCACGAAGCGGAGGGGAGGGGATTCGAACCCCTGAAACGGTTACCCGTTTACGCGATTTCCAGTCGCGTTCCTTCAGCCTCTCGGACACCCCTCCGTGCGAAAATTGGGGCACGAGTATAGCAGAAGTTCGCGTCGCGCGTCGGGGGATGGGCCAGAGGATTCGCTCCGCGGCGGGGCGGCCATGCACCCGGGATCAGGGCCGCGGGTCATATCGGGCGTTGAAGCGGCAGGCGGTACAGGCCAGTGCGGGCGCAGCAGTACAACCAGCCCCCGTCACCGAACGCGAAGTTGGCGGGCAACTCGGGCAGGCTGATGGTCCCCAGGTGCTTGGCCTCAGGAGAAATCACCCAGATGCCGCCGGGGCCGGAGACAAACAGATTGCCGCGGCGGTCGACTTTGAGTCCGTCAAGACAGACCTCGCCCTTCGTGGCGGTCATGTCAAAGAAGACCTGCGCGTTGCGCAGCGAGCCGTCGGCCGCCGCTTCATAACGCATGACAACCTTGCGATCCTCCTGCCAGTTGTCCACGTACAGGTACTTCTCATCCGGCGAGAAGGCCAGCCCGTTGGGCGCTTTCAGGTCCGTGGTCGCGAGCGTGAGCACGCCGCCGATCAGGCAGTACACGCCGCTGTACGGCAGTTCCTTGCCGGCATCGTCAAAGACCTTGGGCAGCCCGAACGGCGGATCGGTGAAGTACAGGGCCCCGTCGGAGCGGTAGACCAAATCGTTGGGGCTGTTGAGCCGTTTGCCGTTGTACGAATCGGCGAGCACCGTGAGCGATCCGTTGGGCTCCAGACGCGTCACCCGACGGTTGCCGTGCTCGCAGATGGTCAGACGCCCGTCGGGGCTCAGCGTCAGCCCGTTCGAGCCGGGTTGGTGGTATTCGCCGATGTTGAGACCGCCTACTCCCGAATACCCGCTCTTGGTCCTGAAGATCGAGACCGCCCCGTCGCGCGGGTTCCAGCGGTGAATCACGTTCTTGTCGGGATCGCTGAAGAGCAGGTACCCGCCCTGCCCGCCGCCGCCGTATGTCTTGGGAGGGGCGACCGAGGGCACCCACACCGGACCCTCGGTGAACGAGAATCCGTCCGCGAGCTTCTCGGCCCGTGCGCCGGGAGCGACGATCGCGTCCAGTGCCGGGTCCAGTCGGGTGATCGAAGTTTCGACGGGGGTCGGGACGTTTACCCATCCGCGCCCCGCCGCGTAGAAATCCAGCGTCGCCGATCGGATCCACACGTAGTTCGATGGCGGCGCCGACAGCGGTCCGTTGGCCGCGAACACCGCGACATCGACGCGCCGGCCGGGTTGCGCGTCGCGTGTGATCGTCACGCGCGCGGGAGCGTTCCAGCCGCTCACCGATGACGTGCGTTCGCCCAGCACCAGTGGCAGTTGCCCGTTCACCCACACCTCGGCGTAATCATCCACGGTGAGTTCCAGCACCACTGTCGTGCCCTTAGTGTCGAGCCCGTTGATGCGTTCGGGTATGGTCATTGCGAATCTGTACCAGCCGAAGGCCAGTTTGCCCGCGGTGCGGCGCGACTCGAGCGCATCGGGGCTGATCTCCTGCCAGGGAGCGCCGTCAAAGTCCGGCGTGCCGATCCGCGGGTGGATGTCGTGCGTCGGCGAGGCGGCGCCGGTCGGCGCGTTGCCGGGACCGACGCTCGGATTGGAGGCCTCCACGATGTGCGCGTCGGTGTAGCGCCATTGAACGCCAGCCGCGGAGGCTCCGGCGGGAGTGCGCAGGTCCAGCACGGCATCGGGCAGCGGGGGTGATTGATCCGCGGGCGCGGCCAGCATGAGGGCCGCGACGCAGCTTGAGAACTGCAGGGTCATGTGGGTTGCTCCGGTTGGTTCGAAAGAGACTCCGGCGACCGCGTGCGGGCCGCCGGGGTCCGGGAGAGGGGACAGAGTGATCACTCGCAGCGGCGGTGGCTCAAGCCCGGCCAGTTCTTGACGGCCTTGGCGTAGTTGCCCTGTGGATCCTGGTTGAACAGGCGGTAGGCCTCGGGCGTGTGCTGAAGGACCAGTCGCCCGTTGACGATCTGCCAGATCTGCGGGTCGACCTGCGAGACCTTGTTGATCGACGCCGCGTACCCGCAGAAGCCGCCGAACTGTGGGACGTACTTGCCCGGGTCCTTCTCGAAGAGGTTCTTGTGATCGGTGTCTGCGAACGCGAAGGTGGCGCCCTGGAACGTCCGGGTGAGCGCGGGATCGCCCTTGACTGGTTTTCCGTCGGTGAAGTACGCGACCGGGTCGAATCCCTGGATGGCCAGTCCGGCGGCATCGACGTTGAGCAGCGCCCGCGCGGGTGCGCCCTCGCGCCTCACCAGCCCCGGCCAGTTCCGGTCGGCCTTCACCAGGTTCTCGCGGGGCTGTTTGTGCCACTCGTCCCACGCCCGCTGATTGTGCTGCAACAGGAGGCGGCCGTCGACGATCTCCCAGAAGTTGGGATCAACCGGCGAGATCGTGTCGATCGACGCGGCGTACGCGCAGTAGCCGCCGAACTGCGGCGCGTATTTCTCCGGCGACGCATCGAACGCCGCCTTGTGCTCGGCCGAGGCGAAGTAGTACACGGCTCCGCCCCAGATCGTGCGGATTGAAGAGTCTCCCTTGACGGCCTTCGCGTCGGTGAAGTACGCGACGGGGTCATAGCCGTCGATCGCCACGCCGTCCTTGTCGAGATTGAGCAGCACATTGGCGGAGGCCGCGGTGCCCGGCGCTCCCACGCATCGCCCGCCCCCCGAGGCGCAGGCCCCCAGCGACGCAACGAGAGGGACGAGAAGAACAAGAAGTATTCCAGAGGTCAATGAGTGTTTCATGTGGAGTATTCCGATTGGGCCGCCGGGTCCGGCGGTCCGTTGAACGTGTCCGGGGATCAGGATTTACTTGGACGATTCCGAGACCGCCGTGGCACCGGCCGACGCGATCTCCTCGTCCTCGGCCTGGCTGTGAGCTCCGCTCACGCCGATGCCGCCGACGACCTGTCCTTCGTGGATGATCGGGACGCCGCCCTGCAGCGGGGTCATGTCGTGCACCGCGGCGAGCGCGACCCGACCGTCGTGGATGGCGTCCTCGAACGCCTTGGTGGGCTTTTTGAACAGCGCCGCGGTGCGGGCCTTGCCGATCGAGACGTTGGAGCCGGCCGCGAACGTGCCGTCGAGGCGCTGCAGCGCGATCAGGTTGCCGCCGTCATCGACCACGGCGATGGCGCCGCCCGCGCCTCGCTGCGCGGCCAGCGCCGCCGCCGCGGCGATAGCGCGGTTCGCGCCCTCGAGGGTGAGCGTGTGCTTCACGCCGATCGTGGCGGTGTCGGCGTGCGTTCGCGCCGCGGCGGGGCCCGGCAGGAACGCCCCGTTGGCCGCGAACATTCCCATGCCGGAAAGGGCGATGAGCGAGAAGATCAGAGTGCGGTTGAGAGAGTGTGTCATGGTGACCGGTCCGATGCTGCGCGTGAACACGGGTTGCGGACAGAGCGCCGGAAACTGAGGAGTTCACACGCCCAGCATCTGCAGCACCAGCGCCGTCCAGCCCGTCTGGTGCGTGGCGCCGAGGCCCCGCCCGGTGTCGGCGTGGAAGTGCTCGTGGAAATACACCAGGTTGTTCCAGTATGGGTCGTTCCCGAACCGCGGCTCCCCGCCGTGGCACGGGCGGTGCCCCGAAGAGTCCGGAAGGAAGAGCCGGCGCAAGCGCGAACGGATCTCCCTCGCCGCCCGCGCGAGCGTGATGCGGTCGCCCCGCGGCCCGGGGACGGTGAGCGAATCGCCGTAGTAATGGTGGTAACGCTCCAGGGCTTCCACGATCAGGAAGTTGAGCGGAAACCAGATCGGCCCTCGCCAGTTGGAGTTGCCGCCGAACAGACCCGAGGTGGATTCGCCCGGCGCGTAGTCCACGCGGAACTCCTCGCCGCCCACGCGGAACACGTACGGGTTCGCCTCGTGGTGCTTGCTGAGCGAGCGCACGCCGTACGGAGAGAGGAACTCGCGCTCATCCATCAGGCGCGTTACCAATTTCTCCAGCCGCTCGCGCGTGGGGATCGCCATCAACCGGTGCGCCGGGCCCTCCTTGCCCGCGTGGGCGCACGCGCAGGTGGCGTGCCAGGCGATGTCGGCCCGGTTGCGCAGGAACCACTCCATGCGAGCCCTAAAGTCCGGCAGCCTGTCGATCGTGTCGGACTCGAGCACTTCTACCGCCAGCATCGGAACCAGACCCACCAGCGACCGGACGCGCAGAGGGGTGGACTCTTCGCCCGTGCGGAGCTGGTCGTAGTAGAAGCCGTCGTCCTCGTCCCACAGCCCGCGCCCGCCGAAGGTGTTGATCGCGTCGGTGATCGCGATGAAGTGCTCGAAGAACTTGGTGGCCATGTCCTCGTACGCAGCATCGTCCGCCGCGAGTTCCAGCGCCATGCTGAGCATCGTGCCGCAATAGAACGCCATCCACGCCGTGCCGTCCGCCTGCTCCAGGTGGCCGCCGGTGGGCAGCGGCCGCGATCGGTCGAAGACGCCGATGTTGTCCAGTCCCAGGAAGCCGCCGGAGAAGAGGTTGCGACCGCTGGGGTCCTTGCGGTTGACCCACCAGTTGAAGTTGAGCAGCAGCTTCTGGAAGCACCGGGCCAGGAACTGCCGGTCCCGCCCGCCCTTGACGCCCGTCATCTTGTACACGCGCCACACCGCCCACGCGTGCACGGGAGGGTTCACATCGCCGAAGGCGAACTCGTACGCGGGGATCTGCCCGTTGGGGTGCATGTACCACTCGCGCAGCATGAGCACCAACTGGTCCTTAGCGAACGCGGGGTCCAGGTGCGCGAGCGGGATGGTCTGGAACGCCAGGTCCCACGCTGCGTACCACGGGTACTCCCACTTGTCCGGCATCGAGATGATGTCGCGGTTGTTCAGGTGCCGCCAGTCGGTGTTGCGGCCCCGCTTGCGAGACGGCGCGGGCGCGGGCTGACCCGGGTCGCCGTCGAGCCAGGGGTTGATGTCCACGTGGTAGAACTGCTTGCTCCACAGCAGCCCCGCCGCCGCCTGACGCGCCACTGTCCGCTCGTGCGGCGTGAGTGCCGCGTGGTTTCTGGGCGGGGCGTTGTAGAACGCGTCGGCCTCGCGCACACGCTCGCCGAACACGCGGTCGAAGTTGTGTCCGAAGCCGGGCGTCGCCGCGGCGTCGGCGGAGCGCAGGCGCAGTCGCAGCGTGACAGACTCGCCGGCGGGGACTTCCAGCGCGAACCACGCCGCGGCCTTGGTGCCGGTCTGTTCTGGATTCACCGCCGCCTCGTGACCGTGGATCACTCGCTCGTGAAACGCGTCCTTTACGAACGGCGTCGCGTTCGGCGCTCCCCACAGCCGTTGCGCATTGTGCTCATTCTCCGTGAACAACAGTTTGGGCGGCGAGCCGTCCGGTCCCGCGTCGATGCTCAGTAGGTATTGGCCCAGGTCCGGGTGAGCCGCGGCGATCGCAGCCGGCCCATCGGCGTGCAGCGTTGGAAGCCGCGAGCCGGGGTTCCACGACCAGGTGTTGCGGAACCAGAGCGTGGGCAGCGCGTGGATCGTCGCCGCGGCCGGTCCGCGGTTGGCGATAGTGATGCGGATGAGGATGTCGTCGGGCGACGCCTTGGCGTATTCCACCAAGACGTCGAAATACCGGTCGCCGTCAAAGATGCCCGTGTCGCTGAGCTCGAACTCGCGCTGATCGCGGCCGGCGCGCCGGTTCTCTTCCACAAGCCGCGTGTAGGGGAACTCGCTCTGCGGGTACTTGTACAGCGCTTTCATGTACGAGTGCGTGGGCGTGCAGTCCAGGTGAAAGTAGTGCTCCTTCACGTCCTCGCCGTGGTTGCCCTCGGGCCCGGTGAGCCCGAACAGACGTTCCTTGAGAATCGGGTCGCGCCCGTTCCACAGGGCGAGCGAGAAGCAGAGATTCGCGTCGTCGTCGCAGATGCCCAGCAGGCCGTCCTCCCCCCAGCGGTACGCGCGGCTGCGGGCGTGGTCGTGGGGGAAGTAGTTCCAGCAGTCCCCGTGCTCCGAGTAGTCCTCGCGCACGGTGCCCCACTGTCGGTCGGAGAGGTACGGCCCCCACCGCCGCCAGTTGTGCGTGCGGACGTCGGCTTCGGCCAGCCGAAGCGTTTCGGCGTCGGTCGTGGTCGCGGCGGTGGTGATGGGTCGAGAGCGAATGGTGGAGTTCATGGTGGTTGGTGTGGGAGGGTTCAAGATGCCGCCGCGGCTGAGTGCCGCGGCATGAACAAGCCGCCGATGATGGGGAGATGCTTGCGGCGGATCATCAAGACCCCCGCCGACCCGAGGAAGACGACGAGCGCGAGGCCAAAGAGCAGGCCGCCGTCGTTCTGCACGACAATCCCCAGGCGCGTCAGGTGGCTCACGATCGCACCGGAAATGACGCCCAGCGCCAGGCCTGCGCCGTACTCCACCGCGCGCGGCGTGAGCAGCAGAATCACCGCGACCAGTTCCGCCACGCCCGAAGCGATGCGGCCCCAGGGCTCTAGGCCCAGTGTGCGGAAGATGTACCTGGACTCCTCCGCGCCCGTAAATTTGAAGAAGAGCGTTTGGAAGAGGATCGCGGCGACGAGCAGTTGAAGCGTCCATGAGACCGCCGCGGCGCGGCGGTTGACCGGGCATTGCATGTGAAATCTCCCTGATTGGTTGCGATGGGGTGCAGCGGGCGCACGCTGCTCGAGGCGAAACTTGGATGCCGTTCGCCGCCTGGCGTGTCTCAGTGTTCTCGCGGGCCGCTGATGATCACCGCGTGCCCGTCGGGGTCCTTGATGTGCACCGCCGCGGTCTTGTTGTCCCCGGCATCGGCGACGACGCCGGGCGAAACCCATGCGGCGTGTTCACGCGTCAGGCGCGTCGCCGCGGCGGTCAGGTTTGGCCCGATGAACATGGTGTGCCAGTGGATCAGGTCGTTGGTGTGAGCATCGGCGGGGTAGTCGCGGCCGTCCGTGGGCGAGAGGTACTCGAGCAGTTCCACGCCCGGCCCGTGCGGCGCCCGCAGAGCGGTGATGCGAAGCCGGGCACCGAAGACGTTGTTGAGGTGCTCCTGCTCGGTGCCGTAGTTCTCGCTGGCCCCGGCCACGTGCATGCCCAGCACGCCCGAGTAGAACGCGATGCTGCGATCGGTGTCCGCGACGACGATGGCGGTGTGATCAATGCCCAGGAAGAGCCGCGGCGCACCGGTCTGCCACTTGGGGTCGCCCTTGCCGGGCGGGAAGTGGATGATCTCCAGCGCGTGCCCGTCGGGGTCCTTGAAGTAGAAAGCGGAGATGCCCCCGGCGTTGGGGTTCCACGCCGGCAACGTCTGCGGGCCCGACGAGGCGTGCCGCACGCGCCGGGCGCGCAGATGTTCGTACGCCTTGTCCATGTCCGAAACGACAATGGCGAAGTGCTGGAACCAGCGGTCGTTGCTCCTGGAATCGGCGGGCAAGGCCTTGCCCTCCGGCGCGAGGAACTGCGTGAGTTCGATCCGATCTTCGCCCAGCCGCAGATGCGCTACGCGACAGCGGGCGCCGAAGACTCCGCTGAGGCGCTCCACGCTCTCGCCCGTGACTTCCGTCTGTTCCGTCAGTTCGAACGTCAGTGTGTCCTTGTAGAAATCCAAAGCGCGATCCAGATCACCTACGGTGATCCCGATGGCGCTCACCGCTTGAACCGCCGGTGTTGGGCCGGCGGGGGAAGGCGGATCTACGGCCGTGGCCACGGCGGGGGCATTGATCAGCGCCGCGAGGAGTACGGGGAATCGTATTTTTGCTTGGAGTCGGTTCATGCCAGCACCCCCCGCTGCACCGCGAACGACCGTGACTCGACCGTCGGCGTGCCTCCGAGCCGGCGCGACAAATGCTCGCCCAGACGCAACGCGTTGGCCATGATCGTGAGTGAAGGGTTCACCGCGCTGCTCGAAGGGAAGAACGAGGAATCCGCGACGTACAGGTTGTCCAGGTCGTGCGCTTTGCAGTCGACGTCCAGCACGCTGGTCGACGGGTCCATGCCGAATCGCAGCGTGCCGCACTGGTGGCTCACCCCGCTCACGCCCAGCCGCGAGGTCAGGAACACCGGCTGACTGCGTCCCCGAGCGTGCTCCACGCGCGTGAGGATTCGAACGAGCGTGTCGTGCAACCGGTCGTACGCCTGCGTGTTGTTGGGGGTGTACGACACGCGGATCGAACCATCGGTTCGCAGCGTGATGCGGTTGTCCGGGTCGGGCAGGTCTTCCGCGGTCAGGAAGAAGTCGATGGTGCGGCCGGCGATGTCGTCAAGGGGCACGCCGGGGAGTTGGCTGCCGCGCAGCCACGCCAGCGTACCTCGGTCCGGCTTGCCCATAAGCTGGATCGTTCCAAGCGGGAACGGAGCTTCGCTCGATGCGCGGTAGAAGTCCGTGAGCCCGAAGTGCTTCTGGAACTGCGATGGGTTCTCCTCCTGCATCACTGCCACGAAGCAGCCGTTCTGGTGCGTCATGTAGTGGCGTCCGACCATCCCCGAGGAGTTGGCGAGCCCGTTCGGGTGGCGCGGCCCCGCCGACCGCAGCAGCAGCGCGGCGGAGTTGATGGCTCCGCACGCCACCACCACGATGCCGGCCCGCAGCGTGGTGGTTTGGCCGCCGCGGCGGACCACCACGCCGGTCACAAGGCGCCCGGTGCTGTCGGTTTCCAATCGCTCGGCGTACGCGCTCGTCAACAGCGAGACCTCGCGCCGCCGCAGTGCCGACTGCACGCCCACGACATGGGCATCGGCTTTCACCTGCGTCAGGTCCGGGTACCCGTCGAAGTTGCTTAAGCGGTACGGCGCGGCGCCTCGCTCGGAGTGGTTGGGCCGAACACCCAGCGGGATCGGGAACGGCCGAAGGCCCTGTGCCCTCAGATCGTCGAAAAGTTCCTTGATGCGCGGTTCAGGCTCAACAGCCGGGTGCGGGAACGGCTCGCTCGCGGGCGGTTCGCACGGGTCAGAGCCGCGTGCTCCGTGCACGGTGTACAGCCGTTCGGCACGCGTGTAGTAGGGCTCCAGATCGCGGTACGAGATCGGCCACGCGGGCGACATGCCGCCGACGTGCCTCACCTCGCCGAAGTCATCCTCACGCATCCGCAGCAGCGCAGCGCCGTACACCTTGGTGTTGCCTCCGACCCAGTAGTGTGTGTAGGGTTCAAAGGAGCGGTCGTCCCTGTCGTACCAAGTCTCCTTGGCCAGATATCGCTTCTGCTCAAAGACCGCCTTCTCGTCCCAGTTTTCCCGCTCGCGAGGGAGCAACTCGCCGCGTTCGAGCATGAGGATGCGGGCCCCCGTGGGCGCCAGGGCGTGGGCGAGCGTTCCTCCGCCCGCGCCGGTGCCGATGATGATGACGTCGAACTCGGGGTCTGTATCGTGAACTATGGACACGTGCGGTCCCTTCCGGACGCGTGCGCGTCCTTGTGTGATCGAGAGAATCGGCTGTGCTCAGGGCGAACGAGGCGAGCGAGGTGCGCCGTCGTGCCGAGTTTGGATGCCGCCCCGCGCGGCACGTGTCGCGTTCAACATGTCCGGTTCGTTGCAATGAAAGATGCAGCGGGCGTTGCCTTGATGGCACATCTTGGCGCAGTACACGCCGTGTGCGCCCGCGACAGCAACGTACAGCCCCGCCGAAACGAGCATGGCCATCGGAGGGGCCGTGAAGTAGACCCACACGCCGCGGAACGCGCGGGCCGGCAGCGCCGAGGCCAGTGTGCGGGCCGGGTTCATGCTCATGCCTGAGAGCGGCGCTTCAACCGCGATGTAGAAGGCCACCAGCGCCCCCGCGAACACCCCGGTGTACGGGGCGGTGCTTACATGATTGCTGCTCGCGAGCACCATGACCATCATCCCGAAGGCGATGGCGAACTCGCCGAGGAACGCCGGGAGAATCCCCCAGCGCCCGGGCGTGGTGGCCGCGAAGCGCACCGCGCTCACCGGCCTGCCGAAGACCGCCCGGGCGATCAGCACGCCGAGGGCCCCGCCGATGAACTGAAACACGACATACCCCGCCGCGTCCCAGGGAGCGACCTTGCCCAGCGCCAGGAACGTCAGCGTCGTTGCCGGGTTCATGTGCGCCCCGGAACGCCGGCCCCACGGCGAGTAGATGAGAGCCACCGCTGTCAGTCCCATCAGGATCCCGACCATCACGCGCCGGCGACCAACGTCCGGAATTGCCCTGGCCAGCGGCGAGCCCGCGTGAAAGAACAGCGCCGTAGCCCCGCACGCGGCGATCATGAAGATACCCAGCAACGCGCCCTCGATCAGGTACTCGGGCCAATGAAGTTGCAGCGAGTTGACCATGGTGGGCCGCGTCGGGCGGCGGGGCTTGGATGCCGCCGATGCGTCCGCCGTTGCGTGGCCCGTTTGCAGGGACTTGTTTGGCGTGCGTGCCCTGCGCCGGACGGTGGCCCGGCACGCAGAATGGGGTCAAGAGCGGATGCCGTTGACGCGCCGCCGGTGGGTCATTCGCGTACTATCCCGACCCATGCCTCACGTGATCACAGAACCCTGCCTGGGCACGAAAGACACCGCCTGTGTCCAGGTCTGCCCCGTCGACTGCATCCACCCGACCAAGAACGAGCCGGACTATGCGACGGCGGAGCAGTTGTACATCGATCCTGACACGTGCATCGACTGCGCCCTGTGCGTCGATGAGTGCCCCGTGAAGGCTATTTTCCAGCAGGAAGATGTGCCCGTGGAATGGAACAAGTACGTCCAGGTCAACCTGGATTACTACAAAAACAAGGGCTGATCAGGCCCAACTCGCACCCGATGAAACCGTGCTTTGACCGGGATCGCTGAGGTGATCGCGTCGTAGCGCCTCTGCGCGAGCCAATCCACGTCGATCGGGCAAAGTTCCGCCTGCCCAACCCGGTTCTTTCCCGAGTTGCCACCGCGCCCGACTCCTACGCTGCACACCAGATCACCGGACCGGATTCGTGACGGGCCGCATCATGCTGACGCTCACCGGCCAACTCCTTGTGCCTGATTCCGCCGAGAGCCTGCGGCTTACCCCCGGCGTGATCTTCGTGGAGGGCGGTCGCATCGCCCGGATTCAGCAGGGCACGATTCATCCCAAGCCCGACTTTGGCGGTGAGGACTGCATCATCTCACCCGGGTTCGTTGACACGCACCTGCACCTGCCGCAGTTTGATTCGATCGGTGTCGACGGCCTGGAACTGCTCGATTGGCTGAACACAGCCATTTTCCCCGCCGAGATGCGCTGGGCCGACACCGATTACGCCGCCGAGATGTCGCGGCGCGTTGCCTTGGAACTGCTGTCGTTCGGCACCACCGGCATCGCCGCGTACGCCACGAGCCATCACGCCGCGGCCCAGGCGGCGATCAACACCTGTGCGGAGTTGGGGCTTGCCGGCCACATCGGTCAGGTGCTGATGGATCAGCACGCTCCCGCGGGACTTCTGGTGCCCGCGTCGGCGGCGCTGGGGCAAGCGTCGACGCTCAAGCCCAAGGGCCGCATCGCCCCCGCCGTCACTCCCCGGTTCGCGGTCTCGTGCTCAGAGACTCTTCTGAAAGGTGCGGGCACGCTCGCCGCCCGGAGCGGCTGGCTCGTTCAGACACACCTGTCGGAGACCCGGCGCGAGTGCGATCTGGTGCAACAACTGCACCCGGGGATCGGGTCGTACACCGATATTTACGACGCCTGCGGGCTCCTGACTCCCCGCACGATTTTCGGTCACGGCATCTGGCTCAGCGACCAAGAGCGGGCGCTGCTGGCGCGCAAAGGGGGCGTGATCGCCCATTGCCCCACGGCCAATCGGTTTTTGGACGCGGGGTCCATGCCCCGTGCCAAGGCCGTTTCGGCGGGCGTTGCGACCTGTTTCGGCAGCGATGTGGGCGCCGGCCCGGACCGGAGCATGGTCCGCGTGGCCCGCGCGGCGATCGATGCCGCGAAGCAGGTGGGCGCCGCCGTGCCCAACGCCGCGGGGCTGTGGTGGCAGATCACATCAGGAAACGCGCGGACGATCGGGCTCACCAACACCGGTAGCCTGGAGCAGGCGCGCGACGCCGATCTGTTGGTGATCCGTCCGACCACCCGCTGGCAGAACTCGCCCGATCCGCTCTCGACGCTGCTGTACTCCTGGGACGATCGGTGGCTGCGGGCCACGCTCGCGTGCGGCGTCGTGGCCTACACGGCGTAACCGGTCACTGCTTGCGGGCGAGCACGAACGCCGGCCCCTCGCTGACCTGGCCGCCCGTGATCGACTTCCAATGCTGCTCGAACTGGTTGGGGCCCTTGAACACAAGCGTCAGTTCGCCCATGTAGGTTTCATCCTTGGAGCCCAGGTTGCTCACGTGATCGGTCGTGAAGTGGATGCTGTCGCCTTCCGCCGCCGTGGCCCGCATCGTCGGCTCGTTCCCCGCGGCGCAGTAGTGCGTCACCACCAGGCTCGAACCGTCCATGTGATAGAGGTTCGTCATCTCGTGCGGTGAGCCGGGGAACATGATCTCGCGCACCGCCGACCCCGCGGCCATCGTCTTGAATACCAGCGTTGACTTCTGGCCCTTGTCGTCTGTCATCTCCCAGGTTCCCTCCAGCCCCTTCACGCGGTCCAGAAGCGCGGCCTGCTGGGCGGCCGTCGGCTTGCCGGAGAGTTTCAGAGTGCCCTTAGAGGGGTCGGCGTTGCAGCCGACGAGAGCGAGCAGACAGGCGAGGGAAAGCACGGTGGTTTTCATGAGTACTCCAGAAATTGGGACGACCACCCCGGTCGAAGACGGCCGAAGGATACCCCTGAGTTGAACGTGGGAGCGCGACCGCTCGTGGCCCAAGCATCTCCCGCTCCTGCGGGCGTACCATCCGCGCATGTCCAGCGCACTCGTCATTCTGTGCCCCGGTCAGGGCGCGCAGGTCGTCGGCATGGGTAAGGCGTGGCACGATGCCTCGGCCGAGGCTCGCGCTGTGTTTGAACGCGCTGACGCCGTGTTGGGAAACCGTTTGGGGGCTCCGCTCACCAAACTCTGCTTCGAGGGGCCCGTCGAGCGGCTCAACCAGACCGATGTTTCCCAGCCCGCGCTGTACGTCGCCGCGATCGCGAGTTGGCAGGGCTACCTCGCCAAACTCGGCATGGGCAAGAACGACGAGCACATTTCCGCCGCCGCGGGGTTGTCGCTGGGCGAGTACACGGCCCTTCACATCGGCGGGGCATTTACCTTTGACGATGGCTTGGAGATCGTGACTCTCCGCGGCCGCGCCATGCAGGACGCCGCCGACAGCCCGCAGGCCCGCGAAGGCGGCGGCGGAGCGATGCTCGCTCTTATCGGCGCCACCGATGAACAGGCCGAAGACATCTGCAACAAGGCCCGCGCCGGCCAGGTGCTGGTGTGCGCCAACTTCAATGCCCCGGGGCAGATCGTGCTTTCCGGCCACAAACAGGCCTGCGAGCGAGCCGCCGGCGTCGCGACAGAACTGGGGCTGCGCTCCACCATGCTCGCGGTGGCCGGCGCGTTCCATTCTCCCCTGATGGCCGCCGCGGCCGAGCGTCTTGAGGCCGGTTTGGCTAAGACGACGATCCAGCCGCCGCGCTGCCGCGTCTTCGCCAACGTGACCGCCCGCCCGCACGAGGCGGACGCCGCGTCGATCCGCCGCCGGCTGGTGGAGCAGCTCACCAACCCAGTGCGTTGGTCACAGACTTGTCACTACCTCGGAACAAACGCGCCGCAGGGCGTCAAAGAAGAGTACTTGGAACTGGCCCCGGGCAAGACGTTGGCCGGGTTGATGCGTCGGATCGATAAGAACATCAAGGTGGCTTCGAATGATGCTCCGTAACTCGCGACTCCGGTCTGGTCTTGGTCTCGCCGCCGCGGCGGGCGTTTCGCTGTCTTCATCACTGGCGTTCCTCGCCGTGGTGGGGTTGGCCGCGCCCGTCATGGTGGGCTGCAAGAAGAAGGCGCCCCCGCCGCCTCCGCCTCCGCCGCCCCCGCCGCCGCCGAAGACCCCCGACCCAATCGAAGTGGCGCCCGTGCTGCAATCGATGAAGCCCGACGCCCGGGTGCAGTACCCCCAGCAGCACGCCCCCACCGACGAAACCCTGGCCAAGGCGATCATCGGTCTGGCCGACGCCATCGCCAAGGCCGACGCGGCCAAACTCGGCGCGATGCTCACCGCCGACTCCAAGGCCGACCTTGATGCCCTGACCGGCAGCGGCGGCTGGGAAGAAGGCACCGCGAAGATCGAAACCGTCCGCATCGTGCAGTTCAGCGACCTGACCCCGGGCGGGCCCGGCGGCGGCCCCGGCGGAAGCGGCCAGTGCACGTCGGCCTCCTTCCAGGTGGCCGTGCAGGAGCCCGGCGAGGCGTACCTCCTGGGTTGGACCGCGATCCGCAACGGCGACAAGTGGGTATTCACCGGCGCCAATGCCCCCAGCACCACCAAGACCCGCGCCAGCGAGTTTGATGGCGGCGGCGGCGAAACGACGGCCGCGGCCGCGCCAGCCGCGGCGAGCGCCCCCTCCAACCCCGCCGACAAGATGCTGGTGACCGGCTACCTCGCGATGGAGCTGACCAAGCGCATCTCCAACGCCGCGGGCTTGCCGTACGACGCCAACGCCGCGAAGCAGCAGGCCGCGTCGATGGGCGTCGACGCCGCCCAGTTCGACACCGCGTTGGCCCAGGGCAAGGAACTCTCCCGCAAGGGCGTCTTTCCCGAGCCCGGGTTCCTAGTGATGGTGTACACCCAGGGCAAGACCCTCGCAGCCGGAAAGGTGACGGACGATCAGATCATCCAGTTCATCTCCAACATCATCGCGATGCCCGAGAAGATGCTCCGCGATGCGCTCTCCGCCGCGGGAGCGATTGGCGGCGGCGCCGGCAACGGCGGACCTCGCAATGGTGGCGGCGGGAAGGGCGGCGGCGGCTGAGGTGACCGACCAACTCTGAGAGATGTCAGGACCGGGAGGCCCCGGCCAGGGTCCTGCCTTTCCATCCCCGCCGACCGGTGACGTGCAGCACCAGGCTCCACCACTGGATCGCCGTCATCAAAACGATCGAGACCGGGTGCGCCAGTCCGATCCACACCGGGTGCTTGAGCCGCAGGCTGATCAGCACGCGCTGCACCACCGCGAGGAGTATCGCCACGCCCGCAGCGAGCCGAGTCGCGAGCGATGACTCGATACTCCCCGCGAACATCAAAGGCAGCGCGATCCACGGCAGCACGTGACCGACGGCGTGTACCACCGTGATGAACACCAGCAGTCCCACCGAGCCCAGCCCCTCGTACGCGTTCTTGGCAAAGCCCCGCCATGACTGCGCGAAACCCGCGTACATCCGGCACGAGCAGATCGGCGTGCCGTCGATGAGGTCGGAGTGCAGGCCCGCCCGGCGCACCGCCCGGGGCAGCTTGATCCCGTCGTGCATGGAATCCTTGAACGCTTCGTGCCCGCCCGAGGCGGCGTACGCGCTGCGCGAAATGAACAGGAACTGCCCACAGCCTGCGCTCGCCGCGGGGTCGTTGGTGCGGCGCATCCGGGGGAAGGGCAGATACGTCAGCAGCACGAAAAAGATCATCGGCACGATCAGCGCCTCGCCGACGGTGCCCACGATCTGGCGCGGGAACGCGGAGATGAGCCCGGCTCCGCGCGCCCGGGCCCCCTCGAGCGCGGCCGAGAGCGCGCCGGGCGCGAAGCGAACGTCCGCGTCGGTAAAGAGCATCCACTCGCCCGCCGCGGCCTGCGCCATGCGGTGGCACGCGTGCTGCTTGCCGTTCCAGCCTTCGGGCAGCGGCGACGTCTGCACCCGCCGCACGCGTGGATCGGCACGCGCGAGGGCGGTGAGAATTTTCGGCGTGGCGTCCGTGCTCTGGTCGTCGTACACCAGCACCTCAAGCGGCGCGTGGGTGGAGGCCAGGATGGAACGCACGCACTCTTCCAGGTTGCGCTCTTCGTTGCGGGCCGGGATGCACACGGAGATGAGCGGCGCGGGTTCGTTGACGGCGTCCACCGCGGCGGGCCGGCGCAGCACGGCGAGGTTGATGACCGTCATCACCAGGCCGAAGGCGGTGATGAACGCCGCGGCCCAAAGGAACGCTGTGAGCATCACGCGGCGGCCCTCGCTTTGGGTGCGGGGCCGCGGCCCGTCACGCGCGCCGAATCAATCGCGGCGGAGCGGCCGCGGACCCGCAGCCACGCGTCGTACACCGGGTTGATCGTGGTGCCGCCGCCCAGCAGCGTGGTGAACGCGGCCGGATCGCGGGCGATCACCAGCCGCGCCAGTTCCGCGGCGTTCTGCGCCATCGCTTGCGTGAGAGCCCGGTGGCAGTGCGGCGTCGAACGGCCCTCGGGCATCGGCGCGGGGGCGCAGCGAATGAACACCTCGGGCCGCTTGTCGAGCCAGAAGGCGTATTCAATAGCGACGACCACGGCGCGGCACCGCGGGAAGCGAGCGGCGATCGCCGCGGCTCCCGGACGCAGCTCGATCGGCCCGCGCGGGTCGGCGAAGCGGCCCTGCGGGGTGATCCACAGCGCGGCCCCCGGGTTGGAGTCGAACTGTTCTCCCAAATATGCCTCCATCGCGCCCTTGCTCGATGCGTGATCGGGATCCACCCCGAACAGGCCGACCTTGCGGAAAAACACGAACTTGCTCAGTTGGTCCGTGTCCATCGGCGCATAGCCGCGGCGGTGGGGGAGGAACGTGTGATGCAGGAACAGGCCGACAAGCGGATCCCACCACGAGGCGTGGTTCATTGAGATTAAAGACGGCGTCAGGCTCTCATCGCCGTCGAGGCACTGCTCTGTTCCCGTGGCGATCCGGACGGCGAAGAAGTTCTTGCGAAGCAGTCGGCGCACGTACCACAGGAAGACCGCGGTGAAGCGGTCGTTGTGTCGCGCGGGGATGATCGCCGTGGATTCCATCTGGCGTGGTAAGGTTCGTTCGCCTCAGGATTTCCGATTCGTCGGCGGGCGTGTGGCCGAACCGCTTACACCTCGACCCCTCGCCCCAGTTCCAGAACTTCCTGTGATCCGACGCCCAGGTCCGCCGCGGCGGCGCGGGCCGCCGTCACGCCGCTCATGAGCACCATCGGCACCCCCGGCCCCGGGTTGGCCGATCCGCCCGCCAGGTACAGGTTGGGGCACACGCGGCTGCGGTTGCGGGGCTTGAACCCGCCCTTGAGCTTGCCGTGGCTCGCCAGCCCGTAGATCGCGCCCCCCTCGGCGTTGTACATGCGCTCGATCCCCGCGGGCGAGAGGAACCGGTCGACCACGATGTGCCGGTCGATGTCCTGCATGCCGAACTTGCGGAGTTTGTTCATGATCACGGGCTTGTACTGCTCCAGCAGCCCGCCCTTGCCTTCCCAATCCTGACCCGGCCGCACGTACGCCGTGTGCACCAGCACGTACAGCGCTTCGCCCCCCGCCGGCGCCTGCGTCGGATCGGTGCGGGAGGGAACGGCCAGGTACAGCGTGGGGTCCCGCGCCGGGATGCCCTTCTTGTAGATATCGCCGAACTCCTCGTGCGAATCCCTGGAGAACAGGAAGTTGTGGTGCGCCAGGTGCTCGTACTGCTTTGAAAGGCCCAGGTAGAGCACCACGCCGCTGCACGCCGGCGTGTATTTGGACGCGATGGAATCTCGTTCGGCCAGCCCCGCGGGCGTGCCCAGCAGGTCCCGGTTGGTGCGTTGCACGTCGCAGTTGGAGACCACGGCGTCGCCCAGCAGCACTCGCCCGTCCTCGAGTTCCACGCCGGTCGCCTTGCCGTTCTCGATCCGGATTTTCCTGACGCCCACGCCCGTGATCGCCTCGACGCCGCCCTCGCGGGCGATCTTCGCCAGCGTCTGGGCCACGCAGCGGGTGCCCCCGCTCTTGCCGTCCGGGGCCATCGAGTACCAGCAGCCGTGGTCCACCTGCGCCGCGGCGATGAGCGACAGGATCGCCGGCGCCAGGAACGGGCTGCTCCCGACGTACTGCAGGAAGTGCTCGCACATCTGCCGCACGTGCGGCTCGGGGATGCTCTTGTGCACCGTCGCGCCCACCGTGCTGTGCATCCGCATCGCCAGGGCATCGGCCATCACGCCCGCGTCCTTGGGCGGCTTCTTCATCATGTCCATCACCCCGCCCAGGTCGCGGTAGTAGAATACCTTCTCCGACAGCCGCATCATCCGGCGCGAGAACGCGATGAACTCCTTGTACCCCGCGCCCGGCCGCTGGCCCGGGAACTGCGCGTCGAGTTTCGCGGCGAGCTTTTCCACATCGGCGATCAGGTCGATCACCACCCCGTCCTCGTAGTGGCAGCGCCACTGCGGAGAGAGGTTGACCAGGTTGATGTAATCCTCGACGCGCCGGCCCGAGCGGCGGATGATCCCCCGCAGCACCTGCGGCAGCGTCAGGATCGTCGGCCCCATGTCGAACGTGAAACCTCTCTCGGAGAGAACGTTCATCTTGCCTCCCAGATGATCGTTCTTTTCGACCAGAGTGACGCGGCAGCCGAGTGTTCGCAGTTCGCACGCCGCGGCGAGCCCGGCAAGACCGCCGCCGACGATCAGGACTTTGGGAGAAGTTGGGGCCATGGTGAGGAGAGGATCGTAACAGGGCCCGGCGATGGATTCGTTTACGGCCGAATTCTCCCGCCGCGGCCCGTCACTACCCTCGTTTCCGTGCGCACCACCTGCATCCGATGCGGCTATGACCTCGCGGGCTTGACCGTTGAGGCGATGTGCCCCGAATGCGGCTGCGAAGTACGCCGGAGCCTCGAATCCCGCCAGTGGCTCCGCGCCGCAGACCCGGGTTGGCTGCGCGGTGTTTGCCGCGGACTGACTGTGATGCACCTGTGCCTGCGCGTGCTGGCATGGGCCCTGTTGGCGATGGGGACGAGCTTCCTCCTCTTCGGCGCGCTGCACGCGGTGGGTGTTGCCGCCGCCGACGGCTTTTGGTTCGTGCTCGGCAAGATCCTGACCGGCGCCGTGGTGTACGTGATCCTGCCGGTCTGGGGGCTGGTGTTCAGCGTGGGTGTCTGGTGGGCGAGCCAGGCTGCTCAGCCGCCGTACGGCTCAACCCGTGCGTGGCGGACCGTCGCCCGGACCTCGTGCCTGTTGATGAGCGCCGTGCTCGCGCTCGCCTCGTACCGCGCCGCGATGAGTTTCCCCGTCACACGCGTCGCCGGGGGCGTCCTCATCGCCCTGACCCAAGCGGCCATTTTGGGACTGTTCTTTTCCTTTGTGGAAATTCTCGGCGGGCACGCGGCCAAGACGCTCGCGATGAACGCCACACTCGAACGCACCATCTCCAAGGCGCGCCAGAATCTCCTGGGCGTTTGCATCCTCATGGTGATGTCCTGGATGTGGCTGTTCCGGGCGTTTCCGACGACCGCGGCCGCCGAGATTCTGTGGCTCATGCTCGCGGGCCTCTTCCTCTTGCCCATGCTCTTCCTCTATCCGATGGCCCGCGATGTGCGGGTCGCCGCTGAAGGTGAGCTCAAGGCACAGAACGTGCCGCTCGGACCGACCAGCCCGGCGCCCTCGGGGTGAACGGCGTTTACCGGGGCAGTTCCACCGTCATGGTCGTTCCTTCCTTCCACACACTCTCGACGCCGATCGTCCCCCCCAGCGCCTTGACGGCGTGTTTGACGATCGCGAGCCCCAGCCCGGTCCCGCGGGGAGATTTGGCCGCCACACCCGCGCGGGCCGCATCAACCTGATAGAAGCGCTCGAAGACCCGCTGCTGGTGGCCGATGGGGATGCCGATCCCGCGATCGATCACGCGCAGGCGGATCAGCGGTCGTTCCCCGCCCACAGCCTGCGCCGCCACGCGGATGGTGCTGCCCTCGTACGCGAACTTCGCCGCGTTGTCGATGAGATTCCGCAGGATCAGTTGCAGCAGCGTGGGGTCCGTGCGGATCATCGCCGCTCCTGGATCGATCTCGAACGCGAGCGTAAGCCTCCGCTCGGTCAGCACCCGGTCGAACGTGGCCCGCAGCCCCGACGCGAGATCGGCCACGCTGGTTTCCTGCGGGTTCACCGTTGCTTCCGGGCTTTCGAGCCGCGAGAGGTCGAGCAGGTCGGCGACCAACTGTTCCAGGCGCGAGACATTGTCGAGCGTCATCGTCGCCAAACGCCCGCGCATCGCCGCGTCGTCCCAGGCGCCGTCCGCCAGCGTCTCCATCGCAGCGCGGATCGAGGCCAGCGGCGTCCGCAGTTCGTGGCTGGCGTTGGCGACGAAATCCGTCTTAAGCTGCGAGGCCAGCGCCAACTCCGTCACGTCTCGCAAGGTGAGCAGCACGCCACCCGACGCACCCAGGGGCTGCGCCTGCACCTGGAAGATCCGCTGCCCTCCGCCCCGCGCTAACCGCACTTGCCCGTCGGCGGGAACGCCTCCCAACGCCGAACGCAGCCACGCCAGCAGATCGGCGCGGGTGAATAGCTCCTCGGCGTGCCGCCCCACCAACGGGTCGCGTCCCAGCAGCGCGGACGCGTCGGCGTTGGCCAGAGTGACCACACCGCGTGAGTCGGTTACCAGCATCGCGCCCGACGCCGCGTCGAACGCGGCGCGCCGGTTCGCCAGCTCGGCCGTGAGGGACCGCCGGGCCTCGATGACCGCCGCCGCCGCGCTTTGGAGTTCGGCCAGCGCGTCACCGCTTCCTCGGGCAGGATCGAGCCGACGCACGCACGAACGCACCGCGCTCAACTCTGCCCGCCGACGCCGGTACAAGTGGAGGCAGACCCCGCCGAGGATCAGAACCGAAGCTCCCAGGGCGAATGTGACTACTGAAGCCCCCGCACCGTCGCGGGGCGCGAGTGCTACCTGAGTCAGCAAAGATGGAACTGTGGTGGCCACGGAGTGCCGCCCCGTGTGCCCGCCGCGGCGGGCAGGGGACAGGAGCGTAAAGGAAAGATACGGCCTACGGCGTGCCCGAGGATTCGTCGTCGGGCGCGTCCTCTGGCGTGGCCCTGTAGCCCACTCCGCGGACGGTCTTGATAATGCCCGAGCACTCACCGAGCTTTTTGCGGATCGCGGTCATGTGCACGTCGATGGTCCGCTCCGTCACCGTGACCCCGGCGCCCATGGCGCGGGCCATCAGCATCTGCCGGTTCAGCACCTTGCCCCCCGCCTGCACCAGCGATGCCAGGAGTCGGAACTCGGTCAGCGTGAGCTTGATCGGTTCGTTGTGGACGGTCACCTCGTGGGTCTCAGGGCTGATCCGCAGCCCTCCCATCAAGAGGGTACCGCCCGGCTGGGCGGCTCTTTCGCTGCGGCGCAGCACCGCCTCGATCCGGGCCAGGAGCACTTTCATCGAGAACGGCTTGGGGATGTAATCGTCAGCGCCCACGGTGAGCCCAACGATCTGATCCACTTCTTCACCCTTGGCCGTGAGCATGATGATCGGGACATTCGCCGTCTGCGGGTTGCTCCGCACGCGGGAAGCAACCTCGGTGCCCGACAACTCGGGAAGCATGACGTCCAAAAGAATCAGATCAGGAACGCGGCCGCCGATCGCCTCCAGGGCGGCCCGACCGTTGAACGCCGTGACCACGTCGTACCCGGCGCGTTTCAGGTTGTAGACCAGCAGTTCCGCAAGGTCGCGCTCATCGTCCACGACCAGGATCTGTTTGCTCGAGGTCATCGGGGGTTGGATGGGCGGGGTGGAGCGGACAGAGGCGTGCTGAGAAGCGATCACGGAGCAAATGTTAAGACCTGGGTTGATCCGAGCCGGTCCAGAGAGCATTAGGATTGCGCTCAATCTGGCCACCCTGGATCCCGTTCGGCAACGTCTCTTGAGCGCATATCGGGATTCGGAAACGTCTGACCGAAGCGCATCCACGGTTCAAAACAGCGCCGAAAGAGCCCCAATTCCCCGAATTATGATAGGTTAGTACCCGCATACTTGCCGATCATTCTCCTGACGATCAACGTCCCATTTTGTCATCGGAGCGCATCGTGAGCGGAATTGAAGGGCGCCGAACCCCGGAAGCGGGGTGGCGCTGTGAACGTTGCAAGTCTTTGATTGACAAAGAGTTAGCGTGTGCTCACCGCGCGATGGCGAGCGCAAGATCCCCCCTGCATGGCATCATTTTGTGCGGAAATTGTCGAGTCAGAGGGGCCTGTGCCGAAATTACACGTTACAGGTTTGCGTTTGCTAGCATTGGCGGCTACCATGCCGCCCTTCGAGTGGACTTGCGGGACGACAACGGTATTGTTGTCCCCCGAAAATCGGTGTCGCGGCTCCTTTCGTGCCGTGCGTCGAGCAGATCGGTAAGTGGTTCGTCCCAGCCGGCACACCGTGCCGCAACACAAGGGCCGGGCCGTTTGATGGTTCTCCCGTTCCTCACGGCGTCCGCGGCACATCGCCGGGACAACAACGAGGAAACCGGCCGCATTGCAGGCGGCCGGGGCAGAAGGAAAGCTCGTATCTCCGCGACCGGGTCTGTGTATCCGGCGCCGACAAAAGTCGGTGGGTGTGGCCGGAGACGGGTGAAGTTGAGTTAACCCCGCCTTGGCGTGCGTTGCGTCGGGCGGCGAAATGAGCGAACAGGGGCGTGTTGCAAGCGTCCTTGGGAGTTCGGTGGGGGCCGGCCCGTCGTCGGTTCTCGCCCGGAAGGTCATCGAGGCAGCACGAAACTGTCCGAAACGACCCTCTGAATGTGGTGTTCATACAAGTTCGTTGAGACAGTTACTCGTAACTAAGGAGTTGGATCAGATGAGTCAGACCAGAATGCTTGTGGTGATCGCGGGCGCTGCTCTGGGCTTCGGCGCTTCGGCCTTCGCTCAGACTGCCTCCAACAATGATCGTGCCTACGCCGCGGAGATGGTCTCCGACGCGGGCGCTCGTACCAGCCTTCTCGCCGACGGCGGCGCGGGCTACGACGCCAAGGGCTTCATGATCGGCAGCGCTGATGGCAACAACACGCTGTACGTCTTCGGTTCGGCGCAGATCCGTTACAACGCCGATTTCCGTGACGACAGCGATCCCCTTTCCAACGGCAAGACCTACACCGGCGGCTTCGAGAACAACCTCACCCGCATCGGCGTGCACGGCACCGTGTGGGACAAGGCTCTGTCCTACCAGGTCCGCGGCGAGTTCGGCAGCGAGGGCTCCTTCGGCCTCGAGACCGCCTTCGGTAAGTACACCTGGGACAACGGCTTCGCCGTTCAGTTCGGTCAGTTCAAGCACCCCCTGTTCCGCGAGAGCATGATTGACAACGAGTACCAGCTCGCCGTCAACCGCTCCATCACCGAAGGCTACTTCGGCGGCGGCTACACCCAGGGCGTGAACTTCATCTACTCGCAGGACGCTTGGCGCTTCCTCGCCGGCTTCAATGACGGCGTCCGCTCCGCCAACACCCCCTCCAACTCGGCCTACAACGCCACCACCAACTCCGGCGAAGCCGACTACGGCCTCACCGCCCGCGCTGAGTTCAAGATCATGGGCGCCGGCTGGGAGCGCTTCGATGACTTCACCTCCTGGCGCTCCGCTGAGGACGTCGGCCTGCTCGTCGGCGCCGCCATCCACTGGCAGGACACCGGCGACACCGGCCCCGGCGGCGCTAGCGTGCAGAACTTCCTGTACACCGGCGACGTGCAGTTCGAGGGCAAGGGTTGGAACGCGTTCGGCGCGTTCTACGGCTCGCACATCGACGACAACTCCCCCGGCTCCAGCGCCCGCGACGACTTCGGCGCGGCCATCCAGGGCGGCGTCTTCCTGACCGATCAGGTCGAGATCTTCGCCCGCTGGGACGCCATCTTCTTCGATTCCTCCGCTGTTGATGACAACCACTTCATCACCGGTGGCGTGAACTACTACCTCTCCCCCGAGAGCCACGCCGCCAAGATCACCGCCGATGTGATCTGGGCCCTCAACAAGTCCGGCCAGTACCTCTTCAACCCTGACATCGACGGCGATGACACCACCTCCGATCCGGGTCCGTTCGCCGGCTCGACCACCTACGGCCTCCTGGGCGAGATCGACAACAACAACGAGTTCGCCTTCCAGCTGCAGTTCCAGATCGTCTTCTGATCCGGACAACGCAGACTTCAATGTATAGCTTCAACCGGCCGCTCCTCTGGGGCGGCCGGTTGTGTTTTTGCCTCTTCGCCGCCGCGCTTCACCGATCCCCTCGCCGGTGTACCCTCCACGCGTGACCAACCCCGATCGCTCGCAGGCACTTCTCGGTCGGTTCGGCGAGATCGCCCTCTCGCTCGCGGTCGTCGCCATCGTTGCGGCGCTGGTCGTCGAGATGCCCCCCGGTCTGCTCGACGCGCTCCTGGCCACCAACATCGCCGCCGGCGTGCTCGTTCTTCTCGTGGCCCTTTCCATCCCCGACGCCGCCAAGCTCCCCTCGTTCCCCACCATCCTGCTGCTCACCACACTCTTCCGCCTGGCCTTGAGCGTGGGCAGCACGCGCCTCATCCTCAGCCAGGGAAGCGCTGGAGAAGTCATCTCGGCCCTCGGCAGCGCCGCCTCAGGCGGCGGCGCCATTGTCGGAGCGGTCGTGTTCGTTGTGCTGGTCTTCGTGCAGTTCGTGGTCATCGCCAAGGGCTCGGAGCGCGTGGCCGAGGTCGCGGCTCGCTTCTCGCTCGACGCCATGCCCGGAAAGCAGATGTCGATCGACGCCGATCTGCGGGCCGGCCAGTTAACCCCCGACGCCGCCCGCGCCGCCCGCAGCGCGCTGGAGCGAGAGAGCCGCCTGTACGGCGCGATGGACGGGGCCATGAAGTTCGTCAAGGGCGACGCCATCGCCGGCATGTTCATCGCCCTCGTCAACTTCGCAGGCGGAGTCGCCGTGACGTACTGGAAGAGCCGCGGAGCCGCCGCGGCACCGTTCGCGGACATCGCCGAGAAGTTCGGACTTCTCACCATCGGCAACGGTCTGGCGGCGCAGATCCCGTCTATCCTCGTCAGCGTCGCCGCGGGCCTGATCGTGACGCGGGTGGGCGCCGCCGAGGGCGAGCAGCCCCGGCCCGCCGCACGCGACATCGCCGACCAGATCTTCTCGCACCCGCGGGCGCTCATACTGACCGCCGTCTTGCTCCTCGCGCTGGCGCTGCTGCCCTCGGGCCTGCCCGCGCTGCCGTTCATCGCGCTCGCGGCGATCGCCTTCGCATTGTCCGCCCGCGCAGCGTGGAACAAACGCCGCGACGCCCGCGCTGCCGGGGATGCAGCACACAGCCCCGCCCGCGGAGAAGTCCCCACCGTGAGCGTGCGACTCCACCCTTCGCTCGCGGGCGACCTCACACTCGAACGCCAATCCCTCAGCGATCGCGTGCAGACGTGGCGTGAAGCGATGTGCGCCGAGTTCGGCCTGCCCTCGCTCGCCGCGGTCATTTCCACCGACGATTCGTTGAGCGATGCCTCGTACGCGATCGACGTCGCTGGTGTCCCCGCCGCCTTCGGTTCCGTTCCCAAAGGACAGGCCATTCTGCGTGCCGATTCCGCCAAGGTTCTGGGCGGCGGTTTCGCCGCGACGGCGCTCGGCGCCCTTTGGAGCGATTCGCCGCTCTGCACCATCCCCATCTCCCAGGCCGGCGCCGCGGCGTCGCAGGGACTGGCCACGATGTCACCCGCCGACGCGATCGCCCGGCACCTGGATTGGGCCGTGCGTCGCAAGGCCCCGGCCCTCCTGGGTATTCAGGAAGTCGCTGGAATGATCGAGTCTCTGCGGGCGTCGCGCCCCGAACTAGTCCGGGCCGCCACACCCAACCCGCTCTCTCTGCAACAGATCACCGATGTGCTCCGCCGTCTTCTCAAGGAGCGCGTGCCGATCAGACCGCTGCCGGTCATCATCGAGTCGCTCGCCCGCCACGGCCAGACAACCAAGAGCCCGCACCTGCTCGCCGAGCGTGTGCGCCGGGATCTGGCCGATGCGCTGTGCGCCCGCTTCGCCGCGTCACCCGGCAAGCTCAGCTTTTACGCCGCCGACCCGGACCTGGAGAATCTGGTCGCCGGCGGAGCCGAGGAGACGAGCGAAGGGCAGGCCGTCACCCTGTCGCACGACGACCAGCGCCGCGTCGTGGAATCACTCCGCCGCGCGATCGATCCACGCCGGCACGAGGGCAAGGCGCCGGTGGTGATCGTGAGCGGCTTCGCACGCCGCGCACTGCGGACCATTATCGAGGACTCCTTGCCAACCGTCGCCGTGCTGTCGTACGACGAACTCTCGCGAGATGTGGAACTCGAACGATTGGGCCTGGTGGTGCTTGAGCCCGCCTGAATTCAGACCCGCGTCATCGCCGCGTACTTCTGGAACCGCGTCTGCAGCTCCTCGGCGGTGAGCGTCGTGAGCCGAGACAGGCTGAACGCCTCGATGTTAAAGCTCGCGATGATCGTGCCGTGCCCCAGGGCGCGGCGGATCGACTCGTAGGAACCCGGGTCCGCGAGGCTCGCGTCCCGCGCCGAGCCGGTGGAGTGCCACCCGCCCGGGGCCGCCAGGCACCCCATCATGCCGCCCGCGAATGTGTCGCCGCAGCCGGTGGGATCAACCACGTTCTCAGTGGGGTACGCCGGCAGCGCGGCCAGCCCGTCGCGGTGCACCAGCAGCGCGCCGTGCTCGCCCTTCTTGATCACGACGAACCTCGGCCCCAGGTCCAGGAGGTGACGGCCGGCGGTGACCGGATTGGCCTTGCCCGTGAACAGTTCCGCCTCGTCGTAGTTGAGCACCAGCCCGTCGACGCGCTTGAGCAGCGACACCAGATCGTTCTTGGCGATGTTGATCCACAGATCCATCGTGTCCGCCACCGTCAGCGTGCGGCTGGGGAACTGGTCCAGGAATCCCAACTGCACGCCCGGGTGCGTGTTCGCCAGGAATACGAACCGGCTGTCACGGAACGCCGCGGGCACCGGCGGGGGCGCCTCGCCCAGCACGCCAAGCTCCGTGAACAGCGTCTCGCGGCTGTTCATGTTCGCCAGGTATTTGCCGCCCCACGCGAATGTTTTGGAGCCCTTGCGGGTCTCTAATCCGGCCACGTCAACCTTCGGGAACTTCGCGAACATCGCCCGGTGCTCGGCGGGGAAGTCCTCGCCCACCGCCGCGACTAGCCGCACAGGCCCGTAAAAAGACGCCGCCGCGGCGAAGTAGGTGCCGCTCCCGCCCAGGATGCGCTCAGCGTGCCCGCCGGGGGTGACGACGGTATCGATGCCGATGGTTCCGGTGACTACAAGTGACATAGGAGGCCACTGTATGTGGGCTCCCGGAGGATTACATCCTGAAAAACGCCTTCACCCGCTCCGTCAGCGAGAACTCGGTCATGTCCTTGAGCTCGCCCGCATCCAGCATGATGCCCCCGCACACGGTGCATGCGTCGTACTTGATGTGCGCCTGCCTGCGATCGCTCACCGGGATCATCTGCGAGTGATCCCGCGGGCACTTGGGCTTGCGGTCGCCCGGCACCCATGTCGCCCGCAGCGGGCCGCTCATGTCGATCTGGTCCGCCGGCAGCCCCTGCGCCACGATCTGGTGGATCTCGTTCATGTCCAGCCAGACGCCTTTGCACTTGGTGCACCGGTCGATCGTGACCTTGCCCAGTTGCACCTTCTCCATCGGCTGCCCGTCGTACGGGCAGGCCAGCGTGAAATCCGACTCAAACCCGATGGGGGGCTCGCTGCTCATATGCATGAGCGTATGTCCGCGGCGTAGCATCCGGGCATGTCTCACGGCCCCTTTCGATGGTTCGACACCCACCTGGACCTGGCCTGTATCGCCCTCAACGGGCGCGACATGACCTGCCCGGACCTGACCCGCTGCGGCGGCCCGGATCTGCCCGCCGCCGTCACCCTGCCGACGCTGCGGGCGGGAGGCGTTGTTGCATGCCTAGCCACGATCTTCACCGAGGCCGACGGCGCTGACGCCGTTGGCTACCCGGCAGGGAACGCCCCCGCCGCGGCCAAACGCGGCCGTGAACAGCTCGAGGTCTACGAGCAGTGGGAGAGCCAGGGCCGCGTCTGGCGTTGGGCCGGGCAACCCCGCCCCGCGGCCGACGCCCTGGGCATCGGCATCCTCATCGAAGGTGCCGATCCCATCGCCGAGCCGGCCGAACTGGGCTGGTGGGCGCAGAAGGGAGTCGTTGCCGTCGGTATGGCGTGGGCCAAGTCCTCCCGGTACGCCGGAGGCAACACCACCGACGAACCGATCACCGATCTGGGCTTCGCGCTCGTGAAGGAGATGGACCGGCTCGGCCTGGTCCACGACGCCTCTCACCTGAGCGATGTCTCTCTTGACCAACTCTTCCGCGCCACCGACCGCCCCGTGATCGCCAGCCACAGCAACTGCCGTGCACTGGTGGATGTCGACGGCGAGCGCCGCCAGCGCCACCTCACCGACGACGCGATCAAGGAGATCGCCCGCCGGGGCGGCATGATCGGCCTCAATGTCTTCTCCCCGTTCATCATCCCGGGCGCCAAACGTGACCGCCGCGCCACCGTGGCGGAATGGGTCGCCCATGTCGAGCGCATGTGCGATCTCATCGGCGACCGCTCCCATGTGGGGCTGGGCAGCGACATGGACGGGGGCTTCTCCGCCGCGACGATGCCGCAGGGCGTGAGCACGCCCGCCGACCTGCGTCTGCTCGCCGAAGCACTGCTGGCGCGCGGCTGGAGCCAGGGCGATGTGCAGGGCTTCTGTTTCGGCAACTGGTCCCGCTTCTGGCACGCGCGGCACCCGCGCTGCCCGGCTTAACCCGCCGGGTAGAACTCGTCCACCACGCTCCACCAGTCCGCCGCGGAGCTTACGCCGATCATCCGGCGCTTGATGTCGTCTCTGCGCGGGTGATGCTGAGCGAACTTGATGCCGAACTTGCGCATCATCTTGCTCGTCGTTTCTTCGCCGTGCCGGAACCGGTGCGTCACCGCCAGCGAGAGCCTGAAGTGCTCGGTGAGCGCCGCCCGCTGCTCCGCGATCGTCGGCGGCGCGGGCGGACGGCCCGCCATCATCTCGCGCGCCTGGCGGAAGATCCACGGGTTGCCGATGCACCCGCGTGCCACGCTCACGGCGTGAACCCCCGTGTACGCGATCATCCGAAAGATGTCCGACACCTCCCACACGTCCCCGCTGCCGAACACGATCGCGTTGGGGTGCCGGCGCACCAGGTCGCGCAGCGCTTCCCACCGCGAGGGCCCCATGTACTTCTGCTTCACCGTCCGCGCGTGCACCGTCGCCCAGGCGTAGCCCATCCGCATCGCCGCGTCGAAGATCCTCTCGAAGTTCGCCGCCATCTCGGGCGTGTCGTCGAACGAGCGGCGCATCTTGACGGCGCACGGAATGTTCGCCGGCACCGCCTCGCGTACCGCCTCCAGGATCTTGATCGCCCCTAACGGCTCCGCCAGCCAGTGCCCCCCGCGCGCCTTGCGCTCGATCTTCTTTACCGGGCACGCCAGGTTGACATCGATCACCTCGAACGACGCTTGCGCCGGGGACGCGGGCGATTCCGGCTGTTCCGCCGCCAGTGCCGCGGCCAGGCCGGCGTCGCGAAGGTCCTTTTCCGGCGGCCAGAACCCCACCTGCTGCCCGCCCGGCAGCCGCACGTGCTCACGCATCGCCCGCAGTTGCTCGCTGATGCCCTCGGTGTCCGGCGGGTTCACGCCGGGTGCCAGCGCTCCTCTGTACGCGAGCAAGCGGTACTGCTTGTCGGTCCGGGCTTTCTGTTCGATCATCTTGATCGCCGCCGCCGCCATCTCTGCGGGTTCGCTCCCCATGATCTGGCCTGCGAGCGGGTGATCCTCCGGCCCGCCCGGGATGTTGTCGTGCAAGTCGCCCAGGTCCGCCTTGTCAAACCCGCGCCCGCCCGCCAGAAGGGTCCGGTCCAGCAGCGCTTCGGTCACGCAGAAAGGGCACCCGTGCCTGCGTGCCACGATCCGCATCGCCGCGTCGGAGTACCCGGCCAGCCCAGCCTGGAAGAATGGCGCGTCAAAGCCCGGTACCAGCCGTGCGATCCTGGGATCAATGCCCCGGGCGCCGATCTCCGCCGCGGCCTGCCGCACATCGATCAGTTCCGCGCCGGGCGCGATGGCGGGGCTGGGCGGTGTGGCATTGTTGTTGGCGGCTTCGCAGGACACGCGCTGATTGTTGGGTCGCTTGGGTTCGCAAACGCCCCGGGCCCCCGTCGTCACCTCAAATTGTCGGGCCCCGCGTCCTCACCCCGATGCTGTCCCCAGAACGCCCCTACATTCAGCCCTCACGAGGCGTCACCGCACGCACCGGAAGACCGAATCATGCAGCGAACACCCAGAACTCTCTTCGGCCTGTGCGCGGCGGTCGCCGCGATGCTCTCCGCGTGCTCTCCCGAGCCGTTGGTCGCGGGGCGCGTCTACCCCGCCGAATCACCGATCGCCGACCAAACCCTGGATATCCAGGTCTTCCGACGCGAGGGCGAGTTGGAGTTCACCAACACCACCGCGCGCGCCTTCGGCCCGGGCATCGTCTGGGTGAACCGGCGCTTCAGTTGCCCGATCCCCGGACTGGCCCTGGGACAGTCGGTCTCTCTCCCGCTCCATGATTTTAAGGACGAGTACTCCGCCAGCTTCCGTGCGGGCGGTTTCTTCGCTCGCGAGGCCCCGGATCGCGTCGTGAGCTGCGAACTGGAGATTCCCGGCGAGGGTGAGGGTGCGGCCCACCGCTGGCGGATGGTCGTCGTGAAGGGCGAACCGGATTAACTTCGCTCCGCTCGTCCGCGGAGCCTTCCGCCCACGATCGATCCCGCAATAACCAGAATCACCGCCACGCCGGGCGCGGGTGCGACATTCAACGCCACGCTGTCAAGATCCGAGTAGTTGCCGCTCGTCTGGAACTCCCCGCGCAGCATCAGATCGGTGATGCTCCCCAGAACGGATTGAATTTGTCCCGCGGAAGCCGGAGAGCCCGCGAGGGATCCAACCTTCCAGCCGCCCACCTCGGACAGAACCAGGCTGTAATGCGTCCAGGTGAGCTCGTCGGGCGCGACCGGCAGGCTGTTGTGCAACTGAATGCCCCCGCCGGTGATGATGACATCGCTCGCGGGGAACGCGTCGCCGATTCCGTGAGCCCTCATATCGAAATCCAGCGTGCGCCCATACGCCGCGACGAAGTTGCCATTGAAGGCCGCCGGCGCCTGCCAGTACCAAGTGGAATCCGGCCGGTTGTCGAACGCTTGGATATACCCGGTGGGGTTCCCCCCGGTTCCTCGGTAGCCCGGCGCGCTCGTCGCGGAGTTGCCGAAAACACGCCACCCGTCGACGCCCGTATCGAAGTTGCTCGCGGCGGATTGCCCCGCCGCGTGCGTGATGAACAGGCATGTCGCGATCAAGGTCCAAATTGCTCGACCAACGCCCGGCTCGTGTTGTGAAAGCATGGGAGCGCCTCAGGAATCGCCGCGTCTTGCGTGCCGGCGATCGGTGAGTCAAACTCTCTACTCCCGTTCCGAGAGTTTAGGCGGCCACCCCTGACCGCCGCTACTCCCGCGTCGAACGGCGCTGGACTGCGCCCAGCCAGTCCGCGATCTGCTCATTTCTGGAGGGCAGCGTGTAGAACAGCAGCATGTGCCCGGCGAGGTGCGCCCTGGCCCGCTCCGGGCGGCCCAACCGTTGGTAGAGCAGGTCACAGCACTCCGTGGGCACCCATGTGTCCATCGCGGCGTCCAGCAGCAGCACGGGAATCCCGTTGAGCACCGGGGCGGTGTGGTACGGGTCCAACTTGGAGTGCTTCAGGTACAAACGGTCCAGTTCTCGAATCGTCCGGGGCGGCACCTCTTCGGTACCGTGCCTGAGGATGACCCCCCCGCTGGTCAGCGTGCTGTGTTGCGACACCAGGAACATGTCCGCCGCGCCGCCCACCATCACCACCGCGTCGATCTTGTCGCGCACCCTCGCTACAGCGGTGGGCGTGGCGAGCGCCCCGGCGCTGAACCCCATCACCACGATCGGCCCGCTGCACAGGTCCGGGCGCTGCTTGAGCGCGTAATCCAGCACCGCCTCCACCGCGTACGCGTTCCCGGCCAGCGTCTGGTCGATGTCCGAGGCGATCTGAATCGCCACCGGCTCAAGGTCTCCCTTGGGGTCAACCTGGTACGAGCCGCGTGCCAGCCGGTCGCGCTCCTCCGTCAGCTTGTCCAGTGCGGCGCGCAACGCCGCCGCCTTCTTTCGCTTTCTCTGGTCCTTGCTGTTGCGAACATCACCCAGATCAAACAACTGCATGTTGACCGCGGCGATCTGCGGATCAAGCTCGGCCACCCGCGCCGTATCCGCCGGGCGCACGGGCGGGGTGACGCCCGTGGCGGTCTTGATGTCGATCACGGCCCAGCCCCGCGAACGTAGATAATCGAGCACCTGCGGCTCGTAGTCGTTGCCCGCCAGCGATTGAAGGTGCAGAATGAGCCCCCGCGGCGTGGAGACCGCGTGCGGCGGGAACCGCAGGTCGATCCCCGATTCCAGAAAGCACTCGTTCGCCGCGTTGCACACCTCGTACGGCTTGCCGGTGTCGCGCAGGAACCCGTTGGGACGGTCGTACGCCGAGGCCTCCGCTCGCACAGAGGCCGACGGGTTGGCCCCTAGCGTGCGAGAACTCACGTACGTCGCGTTGGGGATGAACCCCGTGAGCAGCGATTGGAACGTCCGGCTGATGGCCTCGTAATCGTCGTGCGGTTTCGTCGGCTTGGAGAAGATCCGGATCAGCCCGTTGCCGTGCAGCCCGACGTACTCCACCACGAACTTGGGCGACTTGAGGCGTTCCGCCACCGCCTCGTCGATCTTGCTCCAATCAGGGGTGGGCGAGCTGAGGCAGTAGTCGTAGATGTATCCCGGCGTCCGTTCCGCCAGCGTCCGCACCGGTTCGGCGTCGCGTTTCGGCCAGGCCTCGGCAGAGATCGTTGCCGGCGCCGCGCTCATCCGGTCTGTGTTGGCGCTGGTTGTGTGCCAGCATCCTCCCTGCGCGGTGAGTGCAAAAAGCGACCCGGCGACGATGCACCACCGCCCCGCCCTTGGGAGCAGAGTGCCGGGACTTTGGCCGGGTTGGGTCGACATGCGTGTCATGATCGTCAAGATAGAAGGGTATCGAAGAATCCGGCACTGGCACGCGTCCGCCACCGGGGGCGTCCCCGGTCCGTTCGGGGCGCCCGCAGCCGCCGTACCGTGCGCCTTAGAAGGGGCCTGCGCGGCTCCAGCGTCTGTGACTTCATCCCGGAGCCTCCCATGAACCGCCGCGAGTTCCTCGCCGCCTCCGTCGCAACCCCGCTCGCCGCCTCCGCGCTCGCCGCGTCGGAGCCTCCCACAGCCCTGAAAGGCCGCCTCAAGCAATCCGTCTGCCGCTGGTGCTTCGGTCAGACGCCCCTGGACGACCTCTGCAAGAACGCCGCGGCCATGGGCATCAAGTCCGTCGAACTGCTCAACCCCGACGAGTGGGAGACCGCTTCCAAGCACGGCGTGACCTGCGCTGTCGCGAGTTTCGTCAAGAGCAACCCCATCGGCAAGGGCTTCAACCGCGTCGAGAATCACGAGGCGATCCTGAAGGAGCTCAAGGAGCGTTTGCCGCTGGTCAAAGCGGCGGGGATCCCCAACCAGATCGTCTTCTCCGGCAACCGCGCCGGCCTGAGCGATCCTGAAGGCCTCAAGAACTGCGCCGCCGGTCTCAAGCAGATCACCCCCCTGGCCGAGCAGTTGGGCGTCACCATCGTGATGGAACTGCTCAACAGCAAGGTCGATCACAAGGACTACATGTGCGATCGCACGCCCTGGGGCGCGGAACTGGTACAGCGCGTCGGCAGCCCCCGGTTCAAGCTCCTGTACGACATCTACCACATGCAGATCATGGAGGGCGACGTCATCCGCACCGTCCGCGATTACATTGATTCGATCGCCCATTACCACACCGCCGGCGTTCCCGGCCGCAACGAGATCGACGCCACCCAGGAGCTCAACTACCGCGCCATCTGCGAGGCGATCGTCGAGAAGGGCTTCCAGGGGTACCTCGCCCAGGAGTTCATCCCCAAGCGAGACGGCATGACCAGCCTGCGCGAGGCCGTGGCGATCTGCGACGTGTGATCAACGAAAAATGCGGGTCGGCCCACGAGAGCCGACCCGCACGAGGGGAAAGAGAAGCCGGCCAACCGACGCCTCCCGTCCGTGTTTCCCACACACGGCGCGGTTTCTCTCACCACAGGTCCTTCCGCGGCACGGCGATCAGAATGGCGGAGCGGGGTGCCTTGTCCCGCTCCACCGAGTGTGTGTGTCCTCCCGGGGCGGAAATCCGCGATACAGATTCCAGATGACCACGTTGGAAGCCCCACGTGCGAAGACGGTGTGCCTCACCGCCGCCGTCTCGTGCCCCAACGTGGCGATCGGACCGAACCGCCGACTCCGTTGAAAGGACAACCAGATAGACGGCCCCCAAGCAGGCGCGCGCGGGCCGGTTCAATAAATTGTAAAACGCCGAGCCGTGTCAGCTTCCGGTGATTTGCCACCGTGGCCCGAGCTCACGTCCCCGCGACACTCCGGGGGTGCCGGCATGCCCTTCCCCATCGCGGGTCTCCACGGCCGCTTGAAAGCGACCTTCTCGTACCTGACTGCCGGGACACACCGCAATCAAGGCCCGTTCGGCTCGGCCTTGGGCTTCAGCCCCATCACCAACCCGAGGAACTGGGTGTTCAGGAACGATTGCCCCTTTGGGGCGTTTTCACAGAATCGAACCACGACCATGTTCCGTTCGGGTATCACGTACAACCGCTGCTTCCCCAACCCAGCGGCCATGTACACCTGCTTGGGAACGCCGTCTTTTCCTTCGATCGCCGCGACTTCCGCCTTCATCCGTCGCGCTTTGACCTTGGCCAGAATGCCCCCGCCGTCGGCCACCTCGGCCCCGCCTTCGTCGCCTCCGTTGAGAAGCCACCATGTGAGCCCGTACCCTTTGTTGGTCGGGCTGGGCTTGAAGCACTCCGCGAGCGCCTCTTTCGAGACGATCCGCTTCAGCGCCCCGTCCTCCCCCGGCCATTGACCTTCGAGCCTGACCAGTTCACCGAACTTTGCCCATTCGCGCGCCGTCAGCAGGCATCCCCCCGGCAGGTTCGGGTGCCCCGCCGAGTCTCTTACCCACCATCCCACGTTCAGCCCGATCGGGTCCAGCACCCGCCGGTTCATGTACTCCATGTACGTTGAATCCGGGAACTTGGGGTCCGCGGCGTGGCGGGCCTTGATCTTGCGCTCCAGCAGCGCGCCGAACGCGTAATAGTGCGTCGGCCCGTACTCAAACACGGTGCCCGGCTCATGCACCGCTTTCGCGGCAACGGCGAACGCGAACTTGTCCTTGGCCTGCTCCCCCCGGCCTCTTGCCTTGTCGCGCCCCGTCCCCGGTCCCAGAAGTGGGTTCGCGCCCTTGCTCTCAAGCGCCGGGTTATTCGCCTCCAGCCCGCTCGACAGGCTCAGAAGGTGCTGCACAGTGATCTTGCACTTGCGCGGGTCTCCCTTCCACTCCGTCAACGTGTCGCACGCCAGTTCATCCCACTTCAGCAAGCCGTCATCCACCGCCGCCGCCGCGACCACGCCCGCGAACGACTTCGTGCCGCTGGCCAGCGGATGCATCTTGCTCGCGCTCCAGCCGTTGTCGTACCGCTCGTACACCACCTTCCCATCGATCATGACCAGCACCGCCCGACCGCCCAGTCCGGCCGAGTAGTCCGCCGCGGCTTCATAGCCGGCGTTCGGTGTCGGCTTGGCCGCCTCAGGCTGCGCTAGTGCCGCACCGCCCAACGCACACGCGATCCCCATGACGACCCCGGCGAATGAAGTGAGCATCACCGAGCGTAACGCCCCAGCCCGTCCTTGATTTCATTCCCGGCGGTCACCCCTGCGACAGGGGTGTCAGCACGATCCCGTCTCCCAGGCCGCGAAGAACGTGCTCACGTCGGTGCCGTCGATGCCGCCGTCCTGGTTCACGTCCGCGCGAGCGTCGCCGTTCTCCCAGGCCGCGAAGAACGTGTCGACGTCCGCCCCATCCACGCCACCATCCTGATTGAAGTCCGCGACGCAACGGAACTCGCACTCGTCGGGCACGCGGTTGAGGTTCATGTCCGCGGCAGCCCCGGTGATGAGATCTACAAAGTCGTCCTGGCCGTTGCCGTTGCAGTCGTCCAAGTCGTCGGGCACCCCGTTGGCGTTGAGGTCGCGTCCGCACGTCAGCGTGAAGTACAGATCGTTCGCGATGTAGCCCGCGCCGTACAGGGCGGGGCACTCGAACGCGCCGCTCAGAGCGCAGACCTCACCTGGGAGTGCGTTGAATGAGTAATCCGGCGCGCCCGCGGTCGGGTCCGGTCGGTACCGCATCGCCGGCGCGGTCCCCGCCGATCTGAACGCGCGCTTGAGCATCGCGACGCCCGAGGTGCGGCTGCTCGAAGCGGGGCGGAATCCGATCCACCACCGGGCGTGAGCGGCGGCGGCCGGCGGGATCAGGAACAGCCCATCGGGGTTGCTGATCCGGTACTCAAAGCCGTTCGCGGCCCCCAGCGGCGCGCCGCCGAGAATCGCCTGGAAGTTGTACGAAGTGCCCAGCGCTGTGCGAGTGATGGTGGTGCCGCCGCCGTTGGACAGGTTGAGTTCCAGGTACGGTGCGTTCCCGGGTTCCAGGGCGGGCTGACCCGCGCCGTTGTCCCGCAGCAGCGCGAGATTCACGACGCCGTTCCAATCAAACGCCCCCAGCGGGTTGCTCGCGGGCGTCTCGGCTGTGCGGAACGTGATCTCGTTCACGACCTTGCCCGCATCGGTGGGGGGAATGTCGATCAAGAAGTCGTCAACGATTCGGTACCCGTCGCTCACGAACGTCGCTGCCGCGTTCGTGTTCCCGCCCACGGATGCGCGGGCGAAGCCAGCGCCGTCGCCGTTGGTCTGCACCAACCCGAACAACTCGTTCGCGTCGGAAATGCCGTTGCCGTTGCGGTCCAGCGTCGGGTTGGTCATCGGCAAAGCCAGTCCATCGGGCGGAGGAGCCGTGAACGGCTCGCCGCTCAGGAACACCTCCAGCGTGGCCTGCGCATTGATGGTGTCCCCCTGCCACCCCGGGTTGCCATAGTTGCCCGCCGCGCTCACGGAGCCGCCTGCACTGAAGCCGAACTCGATCTGGCCGGTATTCAGGACCGAGCCGGAGTACACGACCGTGCCGCGACCCAACGCCGGCGCCCCGGCGTTCACACCCGGGGCATGGAAACCCCAACTGGCGCCGGTGAGGCATCCGGTGCGTGCGACATTCGCCCACGAAATTCTGGCCGACCAGTACACGATCGAAGCGGGCGAGAATCGCACCAGCATGGTGTCGCTGCTGCTGCTGAACAGCCCGTACGCCCACCCGTCGCCGCAGTTGTACCGCTGGCCGTTGGTAGTAACGAATCCCCGGTACATGCACGCCAGCGCGGGCGTGGCGCCCGTCAGGGGGCCGGCGGGAGCCGTGGCGCCAACGAACCGAGACTCGCAGTAGCGGCCGGGTTCAAACCCCCGCGACGTGAACGCTGACACCGAGTCGCCGGCGATGAACGGACCGCAGGAGACGGACCCTCCGAGCGAGGCGTAGTAATCCAGCCCCAGATCCGACGACCAATCCAGGCCGACTCCGCCGCAGTGGCGGGCGTCGATCAGCGAGATCTGGGCGTGCGCAGAAGCGACCGCGAACCACAAGACGAGAGTTTCAGTTTTCATGTTGGCTCCTAGCACATAGGAGCGGGATCGGCTTGCCGCCTGCGCGCGGAAAATCGGAAGCACCAAGAAAATCCCTTCTGTGACCGTGCCGCCCTCCCCGGTCTTCACCCGGTCCTCCACGCATATCCTCCGCGATGCGAGTAGCGACCTTTGCTCAGGGCGTCGGGGTATTCGCGGGAATCGTGCTCGGCGCAGGGTGTTCATCAGATTCCGGCAGTTCGGGGGCAGCCCTGACCGCCGCCGACTTCGCGCGTGCCGACCAGCCCGCCCCGGCGCAGCCCGCCGCCCCATCTCCCGCCGCCGCTTCCCCCGCCAACCCTGCGCTCGCCGCCAGCCTCCCCACCGCGCCGCTGCGCCCGCCCACCGCCGCGGACATCACCGGCCCGGTAGAAGCCTCCGGCGGCATCCTTGATGTGACAGGCACCGTCGGCGCTCCAACCACAACCTCCGCCCCCACCGGCCCGGCCCCCCTGGCCGTCTCACGCCCCGCGTTGGTCGACGCCAAGGTCGGCGACATCAACGGCAAGCCCCTCTACGCCAACGCCTTCCTCGCCCCGATGGCGGACCGCCTGCGTGCCGAGGCCAAGCTCAAGAAGATCGAGAACTGGCGTGCAGACGCCAAGAAGAGCATCGACGAAGAAGTGCAGCGAGTCGTGGAGCGTGAACTGCTCCGCGCCGAGGCCATGGCCGCGTTCACGCCCGAGCAGAAACAGGGCTTCTTCGCCTTCATGCAGAGCGTGCAGCAGAAGGTTCAATCCCAGAACCTGGGCAGCCGCGAGGCCGCGAGCCAGCGATTGGAAGAGACCGAGGGCAAGAGCCTCGACGAGTACATGAAGCAGCGCGAGCAGGACGAACTGGTCACCTTCCAGCTCAACGAGAAGATCAAGCGCCGCGTCACCGTCAGCAAGCGAGACGTCGAGGTCTTCTACCAGCAGTACTACGACATGTTCAATCCGCCCCCGAAGGCGACGTACCGACTGGTGCTCATCCCCAAGGCCAACCAGGCCGACATCGACGAGTTCACCGCGGCCCTCGCCGCCGGCAAGCCCTTCGCCGAGCTCGCCGCGTCGAAGATCAATACCTACAAGCGCGACGTGGGCGGGCTCGAAGAACGCGAGATCAAGGGCGACCGCGCCACCGCCAAGCTCTTCGCCGCGCCCGACATCAACAAGCAGGCTCAGACCATGCAGGTGGGTCAGACCGCGGGCCCCTTCGCGCTGGGCGACAGCAGCGCCTGGCTCAACCTCGAGTCGATCGAGAAGAAGACCAAGACGCTGTACGAATCCCAGGTCGCGATCGAGAACATCCTCCGCAACCAGCGCGAGCGTCAGATCAAAGACAAGTACATCGCCCAGCTCAAGGCCCGCGCCAGCATGACGTCCACCGGCGACATGTCGCGCCGGCTCCTCGAGATCGCCGAAGAACGGTATTACTTGGGCCGCTGACGCCCACGCGTCCATCGCCGCCATGCTCCGGGCATTGCTCCACAAGCTCGTCTTCTGGAATCGCGCGCCCGAACCCCCCACCAAGGCCCTTGGCCGACGCGGCGAGGACGAGGCCGCGGCTTACCTCAAGCGCCAGGGCTTCCGCATCATCGCTCGCAACGTTCACGTGCCGATGGGCGAGGCCGACATCGTCGCCGACGCTCCAGACGGCCGCGCCGTCGTGATCGTGGAAGTCAAATCCCGCCTGCGCACTGCCGGCCAATCCGCCCGCAGTGCCGCGACGCCGCCCGAGGCCGCCATCACCATTCGCAAGCGCCGCAAACTTCTGTCGATCGCGCGCCATCTCGCCGCAGCCAACGGATGGCACGACCGGCCCGTTCGCATCGATGTGGTGGCGGTCGAGTTCACCGAAGGCTCTCCCACGCCCACCGTGCGCCATCACATCGGAATCTAGTGGCGAGCTGCAAGGCCCGGCGTAGTTATCCGCACGTCATTCTGTGGCCGTTCGCTGAATACGGCCCTTCGGCACCCGGACAGTCGGAAATCCCCTTGCATCGGCGGCCGTCCACATGTATCTTGTTTGCAGCGGTTCATCCTCGGGCGCGTCGCGCCATTCTTTTCTTCTTGTTACCGGACAAATCATGTTCCACGCTCGAACCCTCGCCGCTTCGCTGCTCGCCGTTGCCTCTTTCAGCGCTGGCGCGTTTGCCCAGACTGTTTTCACCAGCGATACCAGCATTTCCGACACTAATTTTCTGTATGACGGGCAATCGATCACCATCAGAGGATGCACCGTCACCATCAACGGCTCGCACTCCTTCGCCAATGTCACCATCGAGCGAAGCACCGGAAACGTCGCCGGCGTGCTCACGCACACGGCGGCGTTCGCTTCCGGCGGCACGAACGGGCTCTTCCTGACCGTGTCGGGCGATGTCTCGGTACAGGGCGCATCGGGCGCTCTGCTCGCCAGCCGGATCGATCTGACCAGCAAGGGCCATGCCCCCGGCGTCGGGCTCGGTGCGGGCCGCGATAGCTCCGGCGACGCATCAGGCGCGGGTCACGGCGGCGCGGGAGGCGACTCGAACAGCGTGCTCGGCGGCGGCACGTACGACTCGATTCAATCGCCCGGGGCGTTCGGTTCCGGCGGCGGTCGCCCCGGCGGCGGAATCAGCGGTGGTGGCGCGGGCGGTGGCGCGCTGCGGCTCGTCGTCGGCGGCACGCTCAGCGTTGATGGTTCGATCGTCGCCAACGGTGGTGGGGGTGTCACAGGATCCGGCGGTCTGCGAGGCGGCGGCGGTGCGGGCGGAGCGCTCTGGATCACCGCGGGAACACTCGCCGGCGCGGGCTCCATTACCGCCAACGGCGGCTCGTTCAACTGCTGCGGCGCGGGCGGCGGCGGCGGCGGTCGCATCGCGATCTACTCATCCGCCAACCTGTTCGCCGGCTCTCTCACCGCCTTCGGCGGCGCGGGCAGTGTTACGGGCGGCGCGGGCACGATCTTGACGCAGGTCGGCGCGATCCGCCCGTCGCTGCTCATCGCCAACAACGCAACCTCCGGCGCCACGACCGAAATGTCCGGCGTTCAGATCATCGACGCCAATCTCACCATTACCAACCGCGCCATCGTGGGCCCGCCGCGTCAGGACTCAACGCTCGACCTCACCATCCTGGGTGACACCACCGTCGACGCCACCGGCGCGATCAGCGCCGACGGCCGCGGTTACCTCGGTGGCACCGGCCCCGGTGCTGGCGCGAACAGCACGCGCGACGCCGCGGGCGGCGCACACGGAGGCGCGGGCGCAAACTCCGAAAGCGGCAATCTCGGCGGCGGCACCTACGACAGCATCACCGCGCCCACGCAGATGGGTTCGGGCGGCGGTCATCCCGGAGGCGGCTTGTTCGCCGGAGCCTCGGGCGGCGGCGCGTTCCGCTTCGCCACCGGCGGCACCCTCACCCTCAACGGCGTCATCTCCGCGAACGGCTCGAACGCCGGTGCCGGCTCGGGCGGTTGGCGCGCCGGCGCCGGGGCGGGCGGGGCGATCCGCGTGGTGTGCACCACGTTCGCCGGCGCGGGCTCAGTCTCGGTCAACGGCGGCAGCTACTTGTGCTGCGGCGCGGGCGGCGGCGGCGGCGGTCGAGCCGCCATCGAGTTCGTCGGCAGCACATTCACCGGCACTTACTCGATGTCCGGCGGCACGGGTTATGTCCGCGGCGGCGCAGGCACCGTGTACTTGAAGCCGGCCACCGGTCTCGCCACTCTCATCGTCGATAACGGCGGAACAACCGGAGAATCGACCGAACTCTCCGGCGACGTGACGCTTCCCGCCAACCTCATAGTCCGCGGCGGTGCCCTGCTGGGGCCCACCCATGGCGACGACACCCTGCACCTCACGCTCTCGGGCGATGTCACCGTCGCCCCCGGCGCCACCATCGGTGCTGACTACCGCGGGTTCGCGGCCGCGGCCGGTCCGCAGCCCGGCGCGAACAGCACCCGAGATGCCGCCGGCGCAGGCCACGGCGGCGCGGGCGGCAACTCCGATGTCACCAGCCTCGGCGGCGGCACCTACGACAGCATCACCGCACCCACGCAGATGGGCTCCGGCGGCGGCAACCCGGGCGGCGGCAACTTCGGCGGCGGCCGCGGCGGGGGCGCTCTCTGGCTCACCGTCGGCAACGCACTCACCGTCGACGGTCGCCTCTCGGCCCAGGGCGAGAACGGAACCCCGGCGCAGGGCGGATGGCGTTCCGGCGCGGGAGCGGGCGGGGCCCTTCGCGTGTCATGCAACACCCTGGCCGGTTCCGGTGTCATCTCGGTGAACGGCGGTAGCTACTCCTGCTGCGGCGCGGGCGGCGGCGGCGGTGGACGCATCGCCATCGATTTCACCACCAACGCATTCTCCGGCGCGTACTCGATGGCCGGCGGCGCCGGGGCCGTCCGCGGCGGCGCCGGGACCTGTTACCTCAAGCCCGCAACCGGGCTCGCCACGCTCATCATCGACAACGGCGGATTCAGCGGCGAATCCACTGAACTCTCCGGCGTCGTGTCGCTCCCTGCCAATCTCATCGTCCGCGGCAACGCTGTCCTGGGTCCCACCCACGAAGACCCAACCCTCAGCCTCCGCTTCGACGGCGATGCCACCATTGAAGCCAACTCCGCCATCGGCGCTGACCTCCGCGGCTTCCCATCGGCCTCCGGCCCTCAACCCGGCTCCAACAGCACACGCGACGCCGCGGGCGCGGGCCATGGCGGCGCGGGTGTCAATAGCGATGTCGGCAGTCTCGGCGGCGGGACCTACGACGACATCGTGACCCCTACGCAGATGGGCTCCGGCGGCGGCAACCCCGGCGGCGGCGCCTTCGGAGGCGGCCGCGGCGGCGGCGCGATCAACCTCTCCGTCGGCGGCACGCTCACCGTCACCGGTGAGATCACCGCCGACGGCGAGAGCGGCTACCCGGCCCAGGGCGGCTGGCGCTCCGGCGGCGGCGCGGGCGGCTCGCTCCTCATCAGTTGCGGAACGCTGGCGGGCACAGGCACGGTTTCCGCCCGCGGCGGTTCGTATTCCTGCTGCGGGGCGGGCGCGGGCGGCGGCGGCCGCGTCGCCATCATCTACGCCACGAACAGCTTCGGCGGTGCGTTCGATCTCGCCGGCGGAACATCAGGCGTTCGCGGCGGCGCTGGCACCCTGTTCCTGAAGCCCACCTCCGGCCGCGGCACGCTCATCATCGATAACGGCGGCGTTGCCGGTGAGACCACAGAACTCTCAGGCGAGAATGTTCTCGACGCCAATCTCATCGTCAGGGGCGGCGGAATCCTGGGACCAACCTACGCCGATCCCACGCTTCACCTCAACTTCGCCGGAAACGTCACGGTCGAACCCACCGGCTCAATCTCCGCCAACGGCCGCGGCTACCCCACGGGTGAAGGCCTCGGCGCTGGCGGCAACTCCGGCACCGACGCCGCGGGCGGCGGTCACGGCGGTCGCGGCGGCAACTCAAGCTCCGGCGCGCCGGGCGGCGTCGTGAACGATGCCTCCGAACGCCCCGTGGAGATGGGTTCCGGCGGCGGCAATCCCGGCGGCGGTAACTTCGGCGGCGGCGCGGGCGGAGGCCGCATCGATCTCACCGTCGGCGGCACACTGCTCGTCAATGGCACCGTCTCCGCGAACGGCGCCCCCGGCGATCGTGGCGCGGGCGGCTGGCGCGGCGGCGCAGGCGCGGGCGGTTCCCTGTTCATCACCGCCGGCGCGGTCGACGGCGCAGGCTCCATCACCGCCAACGGCGGCAACTATTTCTGCTGCGGAGCCGGCGGCGGTGGCGGCGGCCGCATCGCCATCAACTCCTGCACCGTGCTCCTCCCCATCGCCAACATCACCGCCAACGGCGGTGTGGGCGCGCAGGCCGGCTCGATCGGCTCCATCGTTCCAGGCTCCGGCACCGTCGCGTTCACCGAGCAGCCCGTCTCGGGCGATTACCGCGGCTCGGAGTTTGTCCAGTTGCATGTCGAGGCCACCGGCGACGGCCCCCTCACCTACCAATGGCGTCGCCGCTTCGGCAACAACCCCTTCGAAGCTCTCTCCGAGGGCCAGGACGGCGGCCGGATCACCAACGTCAATACCGACACCCTCTTCATCCAGGACCTGGACTGCTCCGACGGAGCCGCGTACGACTGCCTGGTCTGTGACTCCTGCGGCTGCGCCGCCAGCAACCCCGCCACCATCGGCGTCGTGCCCCCCGGTGACTTCAACCAGGACGGCGGCATCGACGGCGCCGACGTTGACGATTTCTTTGCCGCCTGGGGCGCGGGGCTGCCCGAGGGCGACATCAACCAGGACGGCGGCATCGACGGCTCCGACGTTTCGTTCTTCTTTGAGCACTGGGAACGCGGCTGCTGATTCACTGAATCCAAATTCCCTCATTTCCGCGGCTTCCAATGGCCCCGTTTCCCGGGCCGCGCCGTACACTGCGCATCATGGCCCAAGAAGCGCCCACCGACATCCATTCGAGCCTCAACGAGACCCGCATCTTCCACCCCCAGGATGCCAAGTGCGCGGGCTTTGACCGCTGGCACATCTCTTCGCTCACCGAATACAAGGACCTGCACGAGCGCAGCGTCGCGGACCCGGAGGCCTTTTGGCGCGCCGAGGCCGCCCGCCTGGACTGGTTCACCCCCTTCACCCACGTGCTGGAGTGGACCCCCCCGGACGCCAAGTGGTTCGTCGGCGGTTCTCTCAACGCCTGCTACAACTGCGTCGACCGCCACGTGCAGGCCGGCCACGGCGACGAGACCGCCATCATCTGGGAGGGCGAGCCCAAGGGCGCGCACACCAGCCACTCCAGTTCCTTCTCGCACTACGCCGCCGAGCCCGAGATCCTGGAACTCACCTACCGCGAACTGCAGTCCCAGACCTCCCGCGTCGCCAACATGCTCAAGTCCCTGGGCGTCAAGAAGGGCGACGTCGTCACCATCTACATGCCGATGGTCCCCGAGCTCGCCGTCGCCATGCTCGCCTGCGCCCGCATCGGCGCTGCCCACAGCGTCATCTTCGGCGGCTTCGCCCACACCGCCATCGCCGAGCGCGTCATTGATGCCCACTCCCGCGTGATCATCACCGCCGACGGGGGCTACCGCCGGGGCGACATCGTGCCGCTCCTCAAGAACGTCGAAGAGGCGGTCGAACTCCTGGACTCCCACGGCCACATCCTCAACCACGTCCTGTGCCTCAAGCGCACAGCCCAGCAGCCCCCCAGCCAGCGCTTCCACACCGGCGAGCGCCGCTTCAACAACACCCGCTTCCACTGGTGGCACGACCTGGCGCCCACCGTCACCGACGCCTGCCCCTGCGAGCCCATGGACAGCGAGGACATGCTCTTCCTGCTGTACACCAGCGGCAGCACCGGCAAGCCCAAGGGCATCCAGCACACCACCGCCGGATACCTCGCGCACGTGCAGATGACCGCGCGGCTGGCCTTCAACCTCATCCCCGACAGCGGGCAGCTCTTCTGGTGCTCGGCCGACATCGGCTGGGTCACCGGCCACTCCTACGTCGTCTACGGCCTGCTGATGAACCGGGTGCCCACGCTGATGTACGAAGGCGCCCCCAACGCCCCTTCCAACGACCGCTTCTGGGAGATCATCGCCCGCCACAAGGTCACGCACTTCTACACAGCGCCCACCGCCATCCGCACGTTCATGAAGTGGGGCAACGAACTGCCCGCCAAGCACGACCTCTCCTCCCTCAAGCTCCTGGGCACCGTCGGCGAGCCCATCAACCCGGAGGCCTGGATCTGGTACCACGAGCACATCGGCGGCAAACGCTGCCCCATCGTCGATACCTACTGGCAGACCGAGACCGCCGGGCACATCTGCACGCCACTGCCCGGCGCCATCGCCACCAAGCCCGGAAGCTGCACGCTCCCCATGCTCGGCATCGACGCCGCCGTCGTCAACGAGTCCGGCCATGAACTCCCCGCCAACAAGGGCGGTCTGTTCGTCATCCGCAAGCCCTGGCCCGGCATGCTCCGCGGCGTCTACCACAACCGCGAGCGCTTTGTCTCCAACTACTGGGGCCGCGTGAAGGACCCCGCCACCGGGCAGCCGTACTACTTCTCCGCCGACGGCGCCCGCCGCGATTCCGACGGGTACTACTGGATCCAGGGCCGCATCGACGACGTCATCAAGGTCTCCGGCCACCTGCTGGGCACGATGGAGGTTGAATCCGCCCTCGTCAGCCACCCCTCCGTCGCCGAGGCCGCCGTCGTCGGCTACCCGCACGAGATCAAGGGCAACGCCATCTGCGCCTTCGTCACCCTCAAGAGCCGCTGGTTCTCCGAGCACGCCGGTCGCCAGCCCGACGACGAGATGCGCAAGGAACTCGCCTCCCACGTCACCAAGGAAGTGGGGGCCCTGGCCCGCCCCGACACCATCCGCTTCGCCGAGGCGCTCCCCAAGACCCGCAGCGGAAAGATCATGCGCCGCCTCCTCCGCGACGTCGCCTGCGGCGTCGAGAAGATCACCCAGGACACCACCACCCTCGAGGACTTCACCGTCGTGGCCAAGCTGCGTGCCGACGAGGAGTGATTCAGCAACCGCCCCGCATCCACGCCTCGAAGAACGCCCTCACATCGTCGCCATCCACGCCGCCGTCGGCGTTGGTGTCGGCGGCCGCGTCACCGTCGGCCCATCTGGTGAAGAACGATTCGATATCACCGCCGTCCACGCCGCCATCGCAGTTGAAGTCAGCGGCGCACACGGTGAGCGCGGCGGGGAGGGAGGTGACCGAGCCGCAGGCGTTGGTCACGATGCAGTCATAAGTGCCCCGGTCCGCGGCGAGCGCGGAAGGGATGATCAACGTGTCGGTTTGCGCGGACGGATTGTCGTTGATTGCCACCCCGTTCTGACGCCACTGATACTCGAAAGGTCCCAAGCCCGCCGCGGGACGAATCGAGATCCTTGCAGGTGCCGCGGGACATGCAATGGTGGGCTCCGGGTTGGAGAGAATGACGGGCGCAGGCGCCGCGAAACGGGCAAAGCCGGGCGAGCACTCGAATCCGGTTCCGAAAAACGTACCGCTTGCGCAGATTTGGCCGTCCGGAAATAGCGCCAGCGACATGGGTTCGGCTCCGAACACGCTGCCGTCGGCGTACCACTGGTGCGACGCGATGTTATAACGAAAGAGATTCCAATACCCCTGGCTCCCAACTTGGCAGCGGCCCGCGAGTATCAGATCGCCGTTGGCCAGAAGTGCGACGTCATTGACCCTTCCCGACAACCCGTTGCCCAGGTTCGACCAGGTGTTCGTTAGGAAGTCAAAGCGAGCGAGAGAGGTTGCGCCGACGCCGCCCGCGGCAGAAAAATCCCCGGCGGCGACGAGCGAGCCGTCGGGCAGCAACAACAGATCGAATACTCCGAAGTTGCCGGTAATCCCGCCGGCCAGACCCGACCACGCGGACGTTTCCGCTTGGAATCTCGCAATGTTGTTGACGGGTGAACTCCCGGCCGTGTCGAACTGGCCCGCCGCGATCACATCTCCACCCGGCAGGACCACAAGCGATCGAACCGTTGCTTGGAGCTGCCTCGTCAAGCCCGAGCCCATCGGCGACCACACGCCGGTGGACACCGAATAGCGGGCGATGTTGTTCGCGCTCAAGCCGCCGGCCGAAGTGAATGCGCCCGCAGCGATGATGTCTCCGTTCGGAGCGATCGCGATGGCGTAGATGGGCCCCGAAGTCCCAACTCCGGTAGGCCCCGATCCCAACGGTGACCAGGTACCCGCGGCGCTCTCGAAGCGGGCGATCCTGTTCACGACGACTCCATTGAGTGTCAGGAAGTTCCCACCAACGATCAGGTCGCCGTTGGAAAGACGCACAATTGCACTGGCGCTCGACGCTGCCTCCCCGCTCGTCCCCAGCACGAAGCGCTCGCCGGTAGCGGTCCTAAGCCTCGAAACTTGGGCCGCGGCACGCTTGGTCGGTTGACTGAACTGTCCGGCAACAACCACGTCCCCGTCCGGGAGCGGTGCTATGACGCCGCCGATACCTGAGAGCCCCGGATTGAGCGGCACCCACTTCTGAACCGTTGCATCAAATCGGGCGATGTTCTTCAGTTGAACGTCGCCGGCGTTGTCGAATGTACCGCCCGCGATCACATCGCCGTTGGGCAGCTCGATGATCGACGATACGACGGACCCGATCGCGCCCAGGATGCTGACATCCATGGTGGCCCATGTATCCGATACGGGGTTGTAGCGAGCGATGTTGGGCACAACGTTACCGCCCACTTGAGTGAATGTCCCTCCGACGATCAGATCTCCATTGCGGGCCGTCGCAACCGCGCCGGTGCCGTTGATCGGCCCTTGTGCAACCGCCGACCAGGCGTTGGTGGTCGGGTTGTAGCGGGCGAACCCGTTCACATTGACCGAACCGGCGCGCGTAAACGTTCCCGCGACAAACAGATCGCCGCTCGGATCCACCGCCATTTTCAACACACTGCCGTTCGTTCCATCTCCAAGCGGGGACCAGGAGTTGAGCGCCGGGTCGTAACGAGCGATGCAGATCGCGTTGATTCCCCCGACCGAAGTGAACGACCCGCCCGCGTAGACAGCGCCGCTCGGGTGAAGCACAGCCGAATAGAAGTTCTGTTCCGGGACCCCGCTGGCGATTGTGCGAGCCCATGCGTTCGTCGACGGACGGTACCGGGCGAATCCTCCGGTAATAACTCCACCAGCGCGGAAAAAGCTCCCGGCAGCGATCACATCCCCGTTCGGCAAGACTACGACGGCGCGAACCTCTCCTCCTTCTGTGCCCGTTCCCAGCTTTGACCAAGCGCCAGTGGTGGGGTTGTACCGAGCAATGCTGCCGTAGTACTCCGAGTCGATCACAGGGAAATTCCCAGCGATAATCGACTCTCCGGTCGCCGTCACCGCGATCGAAGACACCGACTGGAGGTTGCGACCGAGAGCGGACCACGACCTCGTTGTCGGGTTGTACCGGCTGATGCCATAGGTATACGTGCTCCCCGAGGTGCCAAACACTCCACCCGCCAAGACGTCGCCCGACGGCAGTAACGCCAGAGCATTCACGCTGACGCCGGTGATGCCCGGTGCCGGCAACCCGGGCAGCCAGCGTTGATCACATTGTGCGGGGCTCATTCGTGCGAGCGGACCGCAGAGGCAGACCGCCGCGAGCGTCCAGTTCGTCAAGACGCGGCCAAGGGCACGCCAACGCCCACCCTGTGCTGGCGCAACACCCGCCCCACTGGCGCCCGCTGTTCGAGCTTTGTTCAAGAAATTAAGAAAATCCCATGTATTCATCGGTAGGCTTCCATTTGGAGTGGTGAAGTTCGTGCGGCCTATTTCTTCTACCGTCTGCGAATACGGAAGGTTGCGTTCGCGATGTGGTGATTGCGAGCACGACGTCTCAATCTCAGACTCGCACCCGACCTTGGCCGTTGGTTGCGCCCAAATCTACGAAGCCTGCGCGCTCCCTCGGCATCGATGAAGCCCGCCGGGTTTGATCAGTCGTCCTCAGAGTCCGCCATAGCCCGACCGCTCAACCACTCTTGGATTCTCCGGCGATCGCGGCGGCATCCAGCGTTAACGCACGCGCCTCGATATGACGGGGCGAAGCTCACACGTGGCACAGAGCCGTCATGACCCACAGAGCTTCTTCCGGTGGTTCCCCGTCCCCGGTGAAAACACCGACCAACCGGTCGGTTGATTCCGACCGACTGGTCGGTACCCTTGTTCCATGCCCCCAGAGCGCCGCGGCGCCAAAAAGCCATCCCACGACAACGACTCCCTCCTCGACGCCGCCGAGGATGTCGTCCTGGAGGAAGGCATCGGCCGCTTTACGCTTGACAGCGTCGCCGCGCGAGCCAAGGTCAGCAAGGGCGGCCTCATCCATCATTTCCCCAGCAAGGAAATCCTCATCCGCGCCATGGTCCGCCGGATCATGCAGGAGTGGCGCTCCGACGTGCTGGAGGCCGTCTCCGCCCAGCCCCCGGGACCCGGCCGCGTGCCCCGAGCCTGCGTCGAGCTCGCCTTCCGACATCGCGACCGCTTCGCCGATCGCTGCCGGCGCAGCGGGCAGGTGCTCATGGCCGCCACCGTCCAGGGCGCCACGCTCGTGGAACCTCTCCGCGAGTTCCAGCGCGAACTGCTCGGCATGATCGAGCAGGACGGGCTGCCCCCCGGCGTCGGTGAGGCGGTCGTCCTCGCTACCGACGGCCTCTGGCTCCAATCGTTGTTCAGTCTCGACACGTTCAGCGGGGCCCGCGCCGCCAAGGTCCGCTCCGCACTGGACGCTCTCATCAATACACCGGCGTCGGTCGCCCCGCCCTCCGCGCGTGCGGCCCGCCACACCCAGACCCCCGCCCCGCGGCGGCGGGTCATCCGGAAAGCGGGGAAGCGTTGAACCGTCGCTCCGTCATCGCAGGCACTCTCGTTCTGCTCGCCCTCGGCGGCATCGCCGGCGGTCTGGCCTGGTGGAAGATCCGCAAGATGTCCGCCCCGCCCCCGCCCGCCTTCGAAATGGCCGAGTCCGTCGAGGTCGTGCCCGTTCGCTCTACGTCCTGGTACCCCACGGCGAAGCTGGTCGGCTCGGTCTTCGCCATCCAGTCCATCACGCTCAGCAACGAAGTCGCCGGCACCATCAAGCAGGTCCTCTTTGAGTCCGGCTCTATCGTCGAGCAAGGCCAGGTCCTGCTCACGATGGATACCTCCACCGAGGACGCCGACCTCGCCGCGGCGGAGGCGAATGTGAAGGTCACCGCCGCCGGCATCGATGAGCAGCTCGCCAGGCTCGCCGCCGCCAAGGCCACCGTGGTCCTGGCGCAGAGCGATCTGCAGCGCATCGACGTCGCCGTCGACGCCCGCGCCGCCTCCGAGAGCGCCCGCGACCGCGCCCGCGCCGACCTTCAGAAGGCCCAGGCCGATGTGGCCCAGTACGAGGCCGCGGTGATCCGCGCCACCAGCGAAGTCGACCAGGCCAAGGCCCGCGTCGCCCAGCTCAAGGCCCTGATCGGCAAGAAGACGCTCAAGGCGCCCTTCCGCTCCCGCGTGGGCATCCGCACCGTCCACCCCGGCCAGTACCTGGCCGAGGGCACCACGATGGTCTGGCTCCAGGGCGTCGACGAGAAGGCCTACCTGGACTTCGCCATCCCTCAAGACCAGGTGATGCGCGTCAGCGTCGGGCAGGTCGTCATGGCCCGCTCCGCCGCCTTCGGCCCCGACCCCACACCGATCAAGGTCGTCGCCATCGACGCCGGCGTGGACCGCGCCACCCGCAACGTGCGCATCCGCTCGCTCGTGGACAACCCCGGCGAACGCCTCCGCCCCGGCACCTTTGTCGACGTCGAAGTCCCCATCGATGCGCCCGCCGACTTCCTCGTCGTACCCGATACCGCCGTGCGCCGCGCTTCCTACGGCGACCACATCTTCGTGATCACCCCCGGCGAGAAGCCCGGCGAACTGCGGGCCCACCAGCGGTTCGTCAAAACCGGCGCCACCCTCGGCCGCGAGGTCATCCTGCTCGACGGCATCAAGCCCGGCGAACAGGTCGCCGGCGATGGTTCGTTCAAGCTCAGGGATGGTGCGCTGGTAGCGCCCAAGGCCCCGCCCCCGGCCAAGCAGGCCGACGCGTCGGCTCCCAAGTGATCGAACAACCAGCCCCGCCCGCCGCACCCCCCGTCCGCCACACCCAGACGCCCAACGCCGAGAACTCCCCATGTCCCGGTTCACAGACATCTTCATCCGCAGCCCCGTGCTCGCGGTGGTGGTCAACCTGATCATCCTCGCCATCGGTTGGCGCGCCATCGGCTCCTTGCCGGTGCGGCAGTACCCCCGCATCGAGTCCAGCTCGATCGTCATCAACACCGTGTACATCGGCGCCAGCGCCGAGACCGTCCGCGGCTTCATCACCACGCCCATCGAACGCGCCGTCTCCGCCATCGACGGCATCGACTACATCGAGAGCTCCAGCACCGCCGGTCTCAGCACCGTCACGGTCCGACTGCGCCTCAACCACGATTCCAACGACGCCCTCGCCGAGATCAGCGCCCGCCTCAACCAGGTCCGCAGCGAACTGCCGCGTGACTCCGAGGCCCCTTCCGTCGACATCGTCCGCACCGACAAGCCCTACGCCACGTTCTACGTCAGCTTCACCAGCGACGAACTCAACCTCACCCAGCTCAACGAGTATCTCTCCCGCCAGGTGCAGCCCGAGCTCCAGTCGATCGTCGGCGTGCAGCGCGTCGGCATCGAGGGCCCCCGCGCCCTGGCCATGCGCATCTGGCTCGACCAGGACCGCATGACCAACCTCGACGTCACGCCCAGCGAGGTCCAGGCCGCCCTGCAGCGCAACAACTTCCTCGCCGCCGTCGGTCGCTCCAAGGGCAAGGACGTTCAGATCAACCTCCTGACCAACACCGACCTGCGCAGCGTCCCGGACTTTGAGCAGCTCATCGTCCGTCAATCGCAAGGCTCGATCATCCGCCTGCACGACATCGCCCACATCGAGCTCGGCAGCGAGGAGCCCACCGGACAGGCCGGCTTCAACGGCAAGCCCGCCATCTACCTCTCGGTTTGGCCCCTCCCCCGCGCCAACGAGCTTGAGGTGGCCGCGGCGCTCAAGGCCAAGATCGAATCGATCCGCCCCTCCCTCCCGGTGGGTGTGGACATGAAGCTCGCGTACGACGGCACGTACTACATGGAGAACGCCCTCAAGGAGATCACCAAGACCCTGGGCGAAACCATCGCGATCGTGGCCCTGGTCGTCTTCCTCTTCATGGGATCCATCCGCACCGTGCTGGTGCCCCTGCTGGCGATGCCCGTCTCGCTGGTGGGCGCCTGCATCTTCATGCTCATCATGGGCTTCTCGCTCAACCTGCTCACGATCCTTGCCATCGTGCTGGCCGTGGGACTGGTCGTTGACGACGCCATCGTCATGGTGGAGAACGTCGAACGCCACATCCGCGAGGGCATGGACAAGACCCAGGCCGCGCTCGTGGGCGCCCGCGAGCTCTTCGCGCCCGTCATCTCGATGACGATCACCCTCGCCGCCGTGTACGCCCCCATCGGCTTCCAGGCCGGCCTCACCGGCACCCTATTCCGTGAGTTCGCCTTCACCCTCGCCGCCGCCGTCGTCGTCTCCGGCATCGTGGCCATCACGCTCTCGCCGGTCATGAGTTCCTGGGTTGTGCCCGCCGGCGGCAAAGAGAGCGCCTTCACGCGGTTCGTCAATCGAATCTTCAACGCCGTCCGCCGCGGCTACGCCCGCCTGCTCGATGTCGCCCTGGACATCCGCTGGGTCCTCGCCGCCGCCGCCGTGCTCATCGCCGTCACCGCTGTGCCGCTGTACAAGATGTCGCGCAGCGAACTTGCCCCCACCGAGGACGAGGGCATTGTCTTCACCGTCGTCCAGGCCGCCCCCGACGCCTCCCTGGATTACACCCTCCGCGGCTTCGACAAGGTCGCCAAGGCGTTCCTGAGCGTCGAGGAAACCCGCTTCTTCTTCCAGGTCGCTCAGACCACCGGCGGCTTCGGCGGTATCCAGACCCACGATTGGGACGAGCGCAAGCGCACCACCGCGCAGATTCTGGGCGAAGTCTTCGGCAAGCTCAGCGGAGTCTCGGAGGTGCGCGCCTTCCCCGCCCTGCCCCCGCCGCTTCCCGGCGCGGGCCAGTTCGACGTTGAACTGCTCGTCACCAGCACCGACGAAGCCGAAGAAATGGCCCCGTACGTCGGTCAGATCGTGGGCGCGGCCTTCAAGAGCGGCAAGTTCCTGTACGCCGACACCGACCTCAAGATCGACCTCCCCCAGGCCCGACTCCTCATCGACCGCGAGCGAGTCGCGGACGTCGGGCTCGACCTGGCCTCCGTCGGACGCGATCTGGGCGTGCTCCTCGGCGGCGCGTACGTCAACCGCTTCAACTTCGACGGCCGCAGCTACAAGGTCATCCCGCAGGTCTCCGACCTGGCCCGCTCCACGCCGGAGAAGGTCACGCAGCTCAAGGTCCGCTCCGGCGACGGCAGTCTCGTCTCGGTCTCCTCGTTCGTCAACGTGCAGACCGAAACCGCCCCGCGATCGCTCACCCGCTTCCAGCAGCGCAACAGCGCCAAGGTTTATGGAGGCGTCGCCCCCGGCGTCACGAAGGAAGAGGCACTGACCGCGCTCGAAGAAGCGGCCAAGACCATCCTTCCGCCCGGCTACGCCATCGACTACGCCGGCGAGAGCCGTCAGATCCGCACCGAAGGATCTTCGCTCGCCAAGACCCTGGGCTTTGCCCTCATCCTCATCTACCTCGTTCTGGCCGCGCAGTTCGGCAGCTTCCGTGACCCCCTCATCGTGCTCCTGGGCTCGGTGCCCTTGGCGCTCACCGGCGCGCTGATGTTCACCTTCCTGAACCTCACGACCATCAACATCTACTCCCAGGTGGGTCTCATCACGCTCGTGGGCCTGGTGGCCAAGAACGGCATCCTTATCGTTGAGTTCGCCAACCACCTGCGCGACCAGGGCCGCACCAAGATCGAGGCAGCCCGCGAGGCCGCCCTCACGCGCCTGCGTCCCATCCTCATGACCTCCGCCGCGACCGTCTTCGGCCACTTCCCGCTAGTGCTCGTCACTGGCGCGGGCGCTCAGGCCCGAAACAGCATCGGCATCGTGCTTGTCACCGGCATGGTCATCAGCACCGTCTTCACTCTCTTCGTCGTGCCCCCGCTCTACGTCCTGGTCGCCGGCACGCGTCGCAAGGTCCACGTGGAACACCCCGGCGACCGCGACCCCCACGCCGCCCACGCCACCCACAACGGCAACGGTCAACTCGCGGCATCGCAGCCCGTCCCGGCCATCGCGTGACCGGCCATTGTGACAGCGTGGCGGCCGAAACAGGCGCGGCACCGTATCGACTCCAGTCAACAAGGTGAGTCGGTTGGTGCGTATGATCGGTTCATGTTCGGTATTCGGTGCGTCCTGCTCGGTGCATCGGTTGCCCACACGCCTCCACGCTGCCCACCATTCTCGCGGCACATGGTTTGCCCTCTCGCGCTGGACTCTCGCCTCAAAAATACCGAATAAATTGCGATCGAGCCGTCGGGCCTGTCATAAAGCAGCTCCATCGGCGTATTCAGTACAGCCCGACCGGCATTCCCCCCTTCGTCCACGCCACAAGCCACCCGAACCCCGCGCACCCTCTACCCTTCACTCCCCCGTGTTTGATGCCCGCCGCAACTCCGCCGCGATGACCCGACCCCACTGGGGCGGTCTGTCGCTGTTGCTGCTGGTGGCGATCGCTCTGCAACTGCCCGGCTCGGCCCAGGGCGTTCTGCGCGACGGCACGGATGCACGCGCTGAGTCCATCCGCCAGATCGTGGCGATCCCCCAGATCGTCGCGGCGCGGACGGTCAAGAAGCAACGCGAACTCCCCGCCGCGGCGGCACTCGCCGCGGCCCAGGCTCGCGCCAAGTCCGCAGCCCAGCCTTCCACCGTGGAGGCCCAGCGCGCCCTCGTGCGTCCGCTGCTGGCGATGATCACGGACCTGCCCCCGCCGCTGGCCTGATCTTTCAAGGCTCTCCGCCGCGCGTTCTTGCGCGGCGTTCACCGGCGAAAACCACATTCACAACCAACTCCCGCGGCGGAGAGGCTTCACGGCCACGCCGCGGCGCACCCTTTCGTACCGGCCCATCACGCGGCCCGGGCAGCAGAGATTCCGTCATGGCAGAAATCCCCCTTATCGGCCCGATTCTGAACAAGATCATCGGCACTCGCAACGAGCGCTTCGTCAAGAAGTACACCCAGCGCGTCAACGCCATCAACGCCCAGGAAGAGCAGATCCGCCAGCTCACCGACGAGCAGATCCGCACCAAGGTCCTGGAGTTCCGCAAGCGCCTCGACGCCGGCACCCACCCCGATGACCTCCTGGTCGACAGCTTCGCCGTCGCCCGCGAGGCGATGGATCGCGCCGTGGGCATCCGCTCCATCTTCAACCCCAAGTTCAACTTCGATCCCTCCGTCCTCCCCCCGGCCGCCAAGGATCTCTACCTCAAGATCAAGGCCGAGATGGACGCCCGCGAACCCGCCCCGCCCGTGGGCGAGTGGCAGGGCTGCGCCGCCCCCATCCCCGGCTGGATGCAGGTGGACATCCCCCCGGAGTTGTACAACGCCGTCCGCGAAGTCTTCCCCGAGAGCCGCCCCCCCTTCCGCGCCCGCCCGTTCGACGTGCAGTTGATCGGCGGCATGGTCTTGACCCAGGGCAAGATCGCCGAAATGCGCACCGGTGAAGGCAAGACCATCGTGGCCCCCCTGGCCACCTACCTCGCCTGCGTGCAGCGCATGAAGGTCCACGTCGTCACCGTCAACGACTACCTCGTCCAGCGCGACCGCGACTGGACCTTCCCCTTCTTCCACGCTCTGGGCCTCACCGTCGGCGCTATTCACCCCATGCACATGCAGGGCGAGGACGAGAAGCGCGTCATGTACCGCTGCGATGTTGTCTACGGCACCACCGCCGAGTTCGGATTCGACTACCTGCGCGACAACATGAAGCGCAGCGTCGACCAGCAGGTCCAGAAGAAGCGCCACTTCGCCATCGTCGACGAGGTCGACTCCATCCTCATCGACGAGGCCCGCACCCCGCTCATCATCTCCGGCCAGGCCCACGACGACCAACCCCGCTACGAGCTCGCCGACCGCCTCGCCCGCCACCTCGTCGAGAAGCAGAAGCCCTGGACCAACGCCAACAAGCTGGTCACCCAGTGCCAGATGCGCATCAAGGGCCTGGAAGGCGACATGCGCCAGACCCGCGACAAGTCCGCCATCCCCGCGATGCAGAAGCAGATGGAGGAGGCCAAGGCCCAGCTCCCCGGCCTGGAGCGTGACCGCGACCGGCACGCCCAGTACTTCGAGATCAAGGAAGAGCGCAAGTCCGCCCATCTCACCCACGAGGGCGTGAGCGAGGCCCAGCGCGTCGCGCAGATCGGCTCCTTCTACATCGAGGAGAACATCGACGTTCCCCACCTTCTCGAGCAGTCCCTCCGCGCCCACACCGTCTTCGAGCTTGACAAAGACTACATCGTGATGCCCGCCCAGAACCCCCAGACCGGGCGCACCGAGCCGAGCATCGTCATCGTCGACGTCAACACCGGCCGCCCCATGGTCGGCCGCCAGTGGTCCGACGGACTCCACCAGGCGATCGAGTGCAAGGAGAAGGTGGTCATCAAGCAGGAGACGCAGACCGTCGCCACCGTGACCATCCAGAACTTCTTCAAGATGTACAAGCGTCTGGCCGGCATGACCGGCACCGCCGACACCGAGGCGCAGGAGTTCCACGACATCTACAAGCTCGACGTCGTCGCCATCCCCACCAACAAGCCCGTCATCCGCCGCGACTTCGACGACATGGTCTTCCTCTCCGCCAAGGACAAGTGGAACCGCATCGTCGACGAGATCAAGACCTTCCACGACGTCGGCCGTCCCATCCTCGTCGGCACCACCAGCGTCGAGAAGAGCGAGTCCCTCGCCAAGATGCTCGCCGCCAAGCACCAGGTCAAGCACGAGGTGCTGAACGCCAAGCAGCACGAGCGCGAGGCCAACATCGTCGAGAACGCCGGCATGCTCGGCAGCGTCGTCATCGCCACCAACATGGCCGGCCGCGGCACCGACATCAAGCTCCAGCCCATCACCCGCCAGATGCTCCTGGAGCACTGGCAGCGCCGCGCCATCTGCCCCGCCTCAGTCACCGTCGACTCCACCGACGACCAGCTCCGTGAGGGCGTCTTCCGCAAGATCGCCACCAAGGAACTCGGCATCGATCGCAAGGAAGCCGAGTCCAAGCCCTTCGCCGAGCTGGAGCTCGCGCTCCTGCGTCACTGGGCCGCTCACCACACCTGGTGGACGGACAAGCAGATCGCCTCCGCCAAGGCCGAAGCCCTGCGCGACGCCCTCGACGAGCACGGCCGCTGCACCATCCACCGCATCCGCTGGTTCTCCTCCATCGAGGAGATGGGCGGTCTGCACGTCATCGGCACCGAACGCCACGAGGCCCGCCGCATCGACAACCAGCTCCGCGGCCGCGGCGGCCGCCAGGGCGACAACGGCTCCTCTCGCTTCTTCGTCTCTCTCGAGGACGACCTCATGAAGCTCTTCGCCGGCGAGACCACGATGCGCGTGCTCTCCCGCCTGGGCATGAAGGAAGGCGACGCCATCGAGCACCCCATGCTCAGCAAGAGCGTCGAACGCGCCCAGCGCAAGGTCGAGGAACGCAACTTCCAGGTCCGCAAGAACGTGCTGGAGTACGACGAAGTCATGGAGCACCAGCGCCAGGCCTTCTACGGCCTGCGCCAGCGCGCCCTGGAAGGCCGCGACGTCAAGGGCCTCATCTTCGAGTTCATCCAGGACACCGTCGACCAGCAGGCCCAGACCTTCCTCGATTCCGACTACCCCTCCCAGTGCGCCGCCGAGTACGCCAAGTCGCGGCTGGAGTGTTCCATCGCCCCCGACCGCCTCCGCGGCAAGCAGCTCCACGACATCGAGAAGGCCATCGTCGCCGAGGCCGAGTACGAGGCCCGCCAGTCCATCAACCTCACCATCGGCGAGTACATGCCCAACGAAGGCTCCGAAGTCGCCGTTGACTTCGACGCCGCGGGCCTCTGCCGCTGGGCCAAGGGCCGCTTCGGGGTCGACATCAACCCCGACAGCCTCCGCCAGGGCGGCAGCGCCGAGCGCCGCAAGGTGCAGCACACCATCGAGGAGGCCGCCATCGCGGCCATCCGCGCCGCCGATCTCTCCGGCCTCTCCGCGTTCGTCACCCCCAACTACGGAGCGCAGGAGCTGGCCAACTGGGTCAAGAACACGCTCGACTTCACCGTCAGCGTCGAGGACATCGTCACCACCCGCAAGAAGGAGTCCGACACCGGCCTCTCCGTCACGGGCATGCTCATGAAGAAGGTCGAGGAGCTCTACACCCAGCGCGAGGTGCAGTACCCCGTCGACTTCGCCATGCAGATGACCCAGATGATGATGCGCCAGAACCCCGCCGAGGCCGGCCAGCAACTGCTCGCATGGGCCAACTCCCGCTTCGACATGGGCTGGACCCCCGAGATCTTCAGAACCTCCAACCCCACCAAGGTCCGCCAGGATCTCGTTGCTGCCAACGCCACGTTCGTCGCCGAGAAGCGCCTAGAGAAGGAGATCGAAGCGGCCCTGGCCTGCACCACCGACGACGCTCTCGACGCGTACTTCCAGAAACGCTTCCAGATGCCCTTGCCCGAGTCAATGCGCTACCTGGAAGGCCAGGAACGCGCCGACGCCATCAAGGCCCGCATCGAGAACATCCTCCGCGCTGAACTCCTCTACTTCGAGCGCACCCTCATCCTGGAGACTCTCGACGCCGCGTGGAAGGACCACCTCTACGCGATGGACCAGCTCCGCGACTCCATCAACTTCCGCGCCTTCAGCCAGAGCGACCCCCGCATCGAGTACAAGCGCGAGGGCAGCCACATGTTCACCACCATGATGGAAACCGTCAAGGGCCGCGTCACCGAATACGTCTTCAAGGCCAAGATCTCCCCCGTGCCTCAGCAGGCCCCGCGCCCCGTCCAGCGCCCCGCCGCTGCACCGCCCGCCGGCATGATCTCCGGCAACTTCACCGGCCCGGGCTCCGAGGGCGACAGCAGCATGATGCTCTGAGCCGATCGCACTCTCACCCCGCCGCCGCGCCGTTCAACACGCCGCGGCGGCGGTTTTGTTTTTGCAGCGTCCCCGCGCAACGTCGTGATAGCGCACACCGCCCACTTTGGGGGCAGCATTCGCCGCGCGCTTCCCGGTGCTCAATATCTGATGACTTCCCCCATCACATCCCGCGCCGACGCATCACCCGAACCCACCGCCCGTACTCCAGGATCGAACGCACCAGCACCCACCGCGACGCCGGCATCCCGCGCCCGAACGCAGTGTGCATCCGCCATTGCCAGTACGCGCCCCGCAGCCTGAACCGCGACAGCACCGCCAACCGTGCAAGTTCGTACAACGCGCCGATCATCGCAATCACAGTAGACCCCGCGCCCCTCCGCCGCGTGTGTTACCCCGCCGCCCGCAGCGCCGCGATCACCCACGCCGGCGTCCGCTCCACCATCACCCGCACCACCCCGGCGCGCGAGAAGTAGTACCACGCCGTCAACCCCGGCACCACGATCCCCGTCACCGCCAGCCCGCCGTACAGGCCCAGCACCACCGCGTTCGTCACGCGGCTCACCATCGCGTCCGTGTCCGCGTCGCCCGTCGAACCGCCCACCGCCGCCAGCGGCGACACCTTGCTCGCGGCGTACATCGACCACGCCGCGTACACCACGATCACCGCCCCCAGCCCCAACTGGTTGTACCCCAGCAGCGCCGCTCCGCGGGTGTCGAACCGCCGCAGCATTGCCCCGCCCCGGATCTCGTTGAACGCTGCCACGCCCAGCCCGATCCCCAGCAGCAGCGACACCACGTCCCCGAACAGCGCGCCCACCAGCGTCACCGTCGCGAAGATCGCCAGCGACCACCCGCTGAACGTCGCGAACGCCGCGGCACGCCGCACCTTCTTCGCCCTCGCCCGCCCCGCCTCCAACTCCATCAGGTGCTCCGCCGACAACGGGCCCCCGGACGCCGCGTTGATCGCGAGCGAGGTTCCGGACGGTACCGGGGGCGGTTGTGGATTGGACGCGGCGATGGCGAAAGAGAGGTTACGGGGCGCGCGTACTCCAATCCACAACACCCCATGCTTCCAGCCCGCGCACTAGCATCCCCCATGCTCCGCTCACTCGTAGCGCTTCTCCTGTTCGTGGCCGCTGCCCACGCCGCGCCGCCCGTCCAAGCACGCGACCAAGCATCCGACCGCATCGCCCGCCTCGCCCGAGGCGTCAACGTCTCCAACTGGTTCTGGTACGCAAGGAGCCTCGAGCCCGACTCCGTGCGCGCGTTCATCACCCCCGACGATGTGGCCCAGCTCAAGGCCGCGGGCTTCACCCATGTCCGTGTCCCCTTCGAGCCTTCCTTCGTGTGGGATGACACACAACACGCGCTCAAGCCCGGCCGCGTTGAACTCATGAAGCAGAGTCTGGCCTCCTTCACCGACGCCGGACTCGCCGTGATCGTTGACTCCCACCCCAACACCACCGCATGGGTCAAGCACGGCACGGCGGAGTTCACCGACGAGTACGAGAAGTTCTGGTCCGCCCTCGCCTCGTCATTCAGCACGACGAATCCTGACTTGGTCTTCCTGGAGATCATGAACGAGCCGCACGATTACCAGGACAAAGCCCTCTGGCCCGCGCAGCAGGCCCGTTTCGTGAAGGCCGTGCGCGCCGCCGCGCCCACGCACACCCTCATCGTCACCGGCGATGAGTGGGGGGGCATCTCCGGTCTGCGCCGGCTCACGCCCTTGGACGATCCCAATCTCGTCTACTCCTTCCACTTCTACGAGCCCATGACCTTCACCCATCAGGGCGCCACCTGGGGTGCGCCCAACTGGAAGGATCTGCGCGAAGTGCCTTACCCGCCGACGCCCGAACGCATCGAGGCCTCCGCCAAGGCCGCGAAGAGCGACAAGGCCCGCGACGAAGCCAACTGGTACGGCAAGCAAGGCTGGGGCCCGGACAAGATCGAGAAGCAGATCGCCCAGGCCGTGGCCTGGTCCAAGGAACACAACGCCGCCATCTACTGCGGTGAGTTCGGGGCTTATGCCGAACATTGCCCTCCCGCCGATCGTGCCGTTTGGCTCGCCGACGTCACGACCGCGCTCGCCCGGCATCACATCGGCTGGGCCATGTGGGATTACGCGGGCGGTTTCCGCCTCCGGCTTGAATCCGAAGGCAAACGCACGCTCGACGGGACTGTTCTGAAGGCGTTGGGGCCTGTACCCGCTTCCAGGTGAATGCCCGAACGAATCCCCGCGCCGCACGTACTGTTGGATTCAGATGCTCCGAACCTACTTGAATCAACCGTTGGCGTGGCTGGTGTCCATCCTCGCCTGCGTCTTCCTCGCGGCCCCTGATGCCCTCGCGCAACCCGAGGGCGAGAGTCACGTCAAGGTCACGCTCCTGACCGATCGCGACGCCGTCTCCCCCGGCGGTCAGTTCGCCGTCGCCGTGGTCTTTGATCACGACACCGGCTGGCACGTCCAGTCCAACGATCCCGCCCCCGACTTCATCCCAACCCGCATCGAACTCGCGCCCAACCCGAGCGTCAAGCAGGGCGCCATTCAGTGGCCCCCGGTCGAAAAGCTCACTCAGGGCTCGGGCAAGTACGCGCTGGAACTCAAGGTCTTCGCGGGCCACGCCGTGGCCTTCGTGCCCCTCGTCGCCGATCCCGCCGCATCAGGCTCCATCACCCTGAAGTTCAAGGTGAGTTACCAGTCCTGCGACGACCAGATCTGCATGCCCGAGGAAGAGAAGGAACTGGAAGCCAGGGTCCGCATCGTCCCCGTCGGCGATCCCGCCGGCCTGCAGTTGAACAAGGACCACGTCGAGACATTCAAGAACTTCGACGCTTCGGTCTTCAGCCGCATCCTCGCGGGCGAGGTCGCCACCGCGACCTCAGACTTTGACGCCTTCGGCCGCAAGTTCAAGATCGACTCTTCCGCCTACATCCTCATCCTCGCCATCGCCTTCTTCGCCGGCTTCCTCCTCAACTTCACGCCCTGCGTGCTCCCCGTCATCCCGCTGAAGGTCCTGAGCCTCCAGCAGCAGGCCGGCAACAAGGCCAAGCTCACGCTCTTCGGCACCGCCTACTGCCTGGGCATCGTCGCGACATTCCTCGTGCTGGGTCTGCTCATCTTCGGCATCGTGACCGGCGGACAGAAGCAGGACTGGGGCCAGATCTTCACCAACAAGTGGTTCACCATCACGATGTCCGTGGTGGTCTTCGTGATGGGTCTGGGCATGATGGGCCTCTTCACGATGCGGCTCCCCGATTCGCTCTACATGCTCAACCCCTCGCACGATTCGGTATTCGGCAACTTCCTGATGGGCGCGCTCACCGGCATCCTCTCCACCCCCTGCACCGGACCGTTCCTGGGCGCCACCATCGCCTGGGCCGCCAAGCAGCCCGCGTGGCTGGGCCTGCTCACACTGGTGGTCATGGGCATCGGCATGGCCGCCCCCTACGCCGCGCTCATCGCCTTCCCCAGGCTCGTCGACCGCCTCCCCAAGTCCGGGCCCGGCGGCGAGTTGCTCAAGCAGGTCCTGGGCATCTTCCTCATCGCCGTCGCCGCGTTCCTGGCCTCCAATCTCGTCGCCGAACCCTGGACGTGGTACGTCATCGGCGGCCTGGGCGCCCTCGCCAGCGTCTGGGCCATCATCGGCGCCTGGCGCATGCTCCGCAGCCGCCGCGCCAAGGTCATCACCACCGTGTGCGCCACCCTCGCCCTCGCCATCACCGTCGTCGCGACGCGCAGCCTCGCGTATGAAGGCCCTATCGCCTGGAAGAAGTTCCGCAACCGCACCGACGCCGAGATCCAGGAAGCCATCAAGAAGGCCAACGCCGAGGGTCACACCGTCGTCATCGATTTCACCGCCCGCTGGTGCAGCAACTGCCACGTCATCGAAAAGACGGTGCTCAACAGCGATGAGGGCGTCGCGCTGCTCACCCGCCCCACCGTGCGCCCCTTCAAGGTCGATCTCTCCCAAGCCGACGAGAATCAGGGTTGGGGAACGCTCAAGGGCATCAGCGGCGGCGGGGGCATCCCCGTCATCGCCGTCTTCCGCCCCGGCGCATCCAAGCCCATCTTCTTCAACAGCTTCTTCCCCATCAGCGACCTGATCGCCGCCGTCGACGGCAAGAGCTGAACTCTGCGTCAGAAGCCCGTCGTCAGGCTCGCCGCCATCGCCCGTGATTCCACGTACTTGAGGAAGTCCCTCACCAGATCCGGGTCGGGGTCCGCTGGCCCCGGCGTCTTGGTCACGGGCCCGAACACGTGCCCGCCCGCCCCGTCCGGCTTCACCGTCACGTAGTAGTTCGCGTCCAGGTTGATCCCGGTAGAAGGGATCGGCGCTCCCGAAGCGTCCAGCAGCGTGCAGTTGACCGGTTTGCCGCTCGTCGAGCTGATCACCACGACCAGGTCCGAGTCGCCCGCGTCATTCACGCGGATCGCGTACTCCGTGCCCTCGGTCCCCACGATCACCCGCTTGGAGCGCGAGATCGGCATCTTGCCGATCCCGTAGATGAACGCGTCGCCGGAGAGCGCCAGCGTCGATATGGAGTTGTGCAGCGTCAGCGTGACCGGCGCGCCCATCTTTGGGAACGGCCCGGCGAGCATGTCGTAATCGCGCCCCGATGAATCCTGGCTGCGCAGCAGCACGTTCTGGTTCGTGGAATACCCCACGCCCGGCACCAGCACCAACCCCGTCTGCACCAGCCCCGCCTGCCCCGGCTTGTTCACGATCGCCCGCGGCGACAGCGGCGGTCTCACCGTGCAGCCCGCCAACGCCATCCCCGCCAACGCCCACACGCACGCCTTCAAGTTGGTTGCCATGACTCCGCTGCTCCCGATGCCGCGAACCCTTGCGTCCGCAGTTGAACTCGCCCCAGCATCCACCCCATCAGGCCCGCGACGATCGCCCCGATGAGCGGCGGCGCCGGGTTCACGAGGTACCCCGCGAACCGGTACGCAGCGAGGCTGGTGACAATAGCACCGATCACCAGCACCCCGGCGAAGATCACCCTGCCCCGCGACGTCAACCGCCGCGACCCCATCGCCACCCCCAGCACGCACCCCAACCCGATGATGAGCGACGACTCAACCTCGCTGGGCGCGAACAGCGTCGCGTTCGCCGCCAGTGATTCCAACGCCACCGCGTTCGCCCAGCATCCCGGCACTCTCCGGCCGTCCTCGGTCTCTTTGATGTCACCGCCGCGCCGACCGATCGTGATCAACTTCCCCGCGAACCGCCGTTGAACCTCGCGATCGTCCATCGTCAGCAGTTCCTCGGCCGTCGTCGTCGCCCGTTCGAAGTAGTCATCCGGCGGCAGTTCGCACTTCAGCACCGCCACCCTGTCGCCCCCGCGCAGACCCGGCACCTCGATCGACCCGTCCACGGCCTTGCGCACCTCGCGCCCCGTCACCCGCAATGGCTCGGCCTTGCGAACGTCCCGCGGCACGCCCACGCCGGCCACCGTCGCCTGCTTGAACGTCAGGAGCGCCCTGTGCTCGGTCTCCGGGATCACGCCCGGGTCGATGTCCGTCCCGCCGTCGCGCCGCGCGTACGCCTGCAACGCCAGCGAGAGCACCGGCGAACTCCCCTCGGGGTGCGCGAACAACTCAAGCTCGCAGTGCCCCGGCGGGAACGACGCTCCGATGCCCCCGAACGGCATCACCTCGCTCAGCGCGGCCGGCGCCGACGCCCCCGGCGCGATCGACCGATCCCACCCCTTCAGCGCGCTCACCACCGCCACGCCCCGACGCTTCGCCCCCGTGACCGCCTCCGCCAGCCGTGCCGTTGCCTCCGTGCGGGCCGTTGCCCACGCCGCGGCGTCGACATCCGCCGGCAACCGGTCCACGAAATACTGATCAATCTGGATCACCGACGCCCCCGCCCCGGCCAGTCGCTCGACCACACGCGCCAGCACCCCGCGGCTCAGCGCCGTGCGCTTCATCCCCTCCGCGTCCGCGAGTTGCCCATCGCCGATGCTCTCTTCCGGCGGAGTAAACTCCGCGACCTGGCGTGCTTCAGCCGAAATTCCCAACCGCCCGGCGACTCGTTCAAGCTCATCCGGATCGGCCAGCATGACCAGCCTGCCGCGAGCGGGTGATTCGCCCAACCTCGCCACGCCCGGCGTCCGCGAGAGCGCCCGCCAGTACGCCGTGTCCGTCGCGGTCCAGTCATACACCAGCGGCACTCCCACAAGCCCCGCGAACACCCACGCGGCGCCCGCGGCCAGCGTTCTCGCGGCCCAATGGTGCCTCCGACCGGCCGCCACCGTCTTCTTGCTCACGCGGTAGACGCGGCTCCGCGACCTCGCTTCCACCGGCTCGCCCCGCAGGATCCGCTCCAGGTCTTCGCCCAGCGCCCGCGCGGATTGGTACCGCTCACCCGGCAGCTTCGCGAGCGCTTTGGAAACCACCGCTTCGATGTCCCCGCGCAGCGTCGGGTTCACCAGCCCTAGCGGCCGGTGCGGCACCGTGCGGATCACACGCGTGGACTCCCGCGTCACGTCCCCCGCGTCGGGCAGCGAATACGGAAGCCGCCGAGAGAGCAGTTCGTACAGCACCACTCCTAGCGCGTACACGTCCGAACGCGCATCCAGATGCTCGCACGCGCACTGCTCGGGGCTCATGTACGCCAGCGTTCCCGCCAGCCCGGGCACCGGCGCGCCCTGCTGCATCACCGGCGAGGCGACGCCAAAGTCGATGATCTTGGGCTGAGCCTGGCGCGGGTCCGCGCAGTCGCCCACGATGATGTTGCTCGGCTTGAGATCGCGGTGGATGATCCCGTGCTCGTGCGCGGCGTGCGCCGCGTCGCACACCTTGACGAACAGCCGCAGCCGATCCGCCACGTCCAGCAGATGCAGATCCGCGAACCGGTCCAGTCCCGACGCCCCCGCGATGTACTCCATCACGAAGAACGGCTTGGGCTCTTCGGCGGGCCTCAACTGCTCCATCCCGCAGTCGTACACCCGAGCGATGCCCGGGTGCTCGAACTTCGCCAGCGTGCGTGACTCGCCCAGGAAGCGCTCGGTCGCGGTCTTCGTCACCAGGGCCGCGCGCACCACCTTGACCGCCACCATCCGCTCCAGTTGCGAGTCAAACGCCCGGTACACCCGTCCCATCCCGCCAGCGCCCACCTCTGCCTCCACGACGTACCGCCCGATCCGCGCCGGCGCAGAGCGAGACGGCCGAGGCGGCGGCACGGTCGGCCACGTGGTGCCCTCGGGCACCCGCGTCGCCATGTCTCCCGGCCGCGTCTGCTCCTGGAACGGTCGCAGGTCGGTGGGATCTTCGGATTGGTGTCCCGGGCCATCGGGCGGCGGCTCGTTCGGCCGCGATCCCGATGATCCCTCGTCATTGCTCGGTGCCACGCTTTGGCCCTCGTTCGGCACCCCCGTCCCGCCCATCCTTGCGCTGCCGGGACGCGAATGCCGCGATGGGCGCACCGCGATCCCACCGGCCATCGGGCCGCGGAAACGCTCTGCGCGCTCATCAACTACAGAGAGACACACGAGCCCCACTCCGGCGCGCTCGGCGCATGCACCAACACCGCCCGAACGGTTGGTCCACATGCCACCGCGAGAGGTGCCGGCCGCCGCCCTTACTGCCCGGTGGCGCCGTTTGAGAGCCTCTTCTTTTCCATCCGCTTCTCGATGATCCCGAGCGGAACCAGAACCATCCAGGCGATCACGGTGCCGATCACCGCGAGCCACAGGTACCCCAGCCCCGCCGACACTCCAAGCGCCGCCGTGAGCCACGTGCTCGCCGCCGTCGTCAGCCCCTTCACCTCCGCCCGGTCGCTCAACTTGATGATCGTCCCCGCCCCCAGAAAGCCGATCCCCTGCACGATCCCCTGGATCACGCGGCTGATCCCGTCATTCCCGAGCGCCGCCAGGATCGGCGCCAGCGTGAACACCGCGCTCCCGATCGAGACCACCATGTGCGTCCGCATCCCCGACGTCTTTCGCAGCCGCTCACGCCCGCTCCCCAGCACCAGCCCGACGCTCGCCGCCAGCGCCAGGCGCAGCGTGATCGTCGTCAGCGCTCCGGGCGGCAGCGAATGAAACGGTGTCGACACGTCTGTGATCATGGCGTTGCCTCGAAGTACAGCGGCGCTCAAGCGTAGCCGGGATAGGCGGTTTGGCCGGCACAAACGGCGCACACCGCGCACGCGGCACACAACCCAATCGGTCCGGTCACGCCCCGCTGGTGAATCGCCGCCCGCGAACCGATCCGCACGCAGGCGCCATCCCGCGCCGCCACGGAACCACCGCTTGAACTTCAAACTCTCGATCTTCGCCCTCGCAGGATTGTGCGCCCTCGGCGCCGGACCCGAACAGCACGGCTCCGCCAAGCCGGCGGATAAGCCCGCCGCGCCCAAGGTCTCAGAGCCCGGTACCAGGGTCCCCGCCCGCGCCGCCACCACGCCGCCCAAAGAGGCGGCCGAGCCGAAGACCGCCAGGGAGCCCGCGCCCGCCGTGCCCGCGCCCGCCTCCGCGCCCGCGCCGAGCGAAGAAATCGACGCCGACAAGGCCCTCGCCCTCCTTAAGGAAGGCAATCAGCGCTGGGTCGACGGAAAGGCCACCGCGCCCAACACCGAAACCGCCCGCCGCGAAGCGCTCGCCGACAAGGGCCAGAAGCCCTTCGTCACGATCGTCACCTGCTCGGATTCTCGCGTCCCGGTCGAACGCACCATGGACCGCGGCCTGGGCGATCTCTTCGTCGTCCGTGTCGCCGGCAACCGCGCGGGCACCGACGAGACCGGCACCGTCGAGTACGGCGTCGAGCACCTCAAGACCCCGCTCCTGGTTGTCATGGGCCACACCAAATGCGGTGCTGTCGCCGCGGCGGTCTCGCACGCACAACTCCACGGCAAGGTCGCCGAGCTCGTCAAGGGCATCGAGCCCGCCGTCGAACGCGCCCGCCGCAACAACCCCGGCGCCGATGAGAAGGCCCTGGGCGCCTTGGCTGTCAAGGAGAACGTCTGGCAGACGATTTTCGATCTGTACAAGTCAAGCGACACCCTCCGCGAAGCCGTCGAGCACGGCGAGGTCAAGGTCGTCGGGGCCATCTATGACATCTCTTCCGGCAAGGTCGAATGGCTCGGCGAACATCCGTGGCAGGCGGAACTGCTTCATGCGATGGCTCCAAAAGCCGATGAAACAGCCGCGGCTCAACCCGAGTCGCCTTGATCGTGCCTCATGAACTGCAAGGAGCGAGACCCTGCCGCGGGAGCAGGGTTTTACTTTTTTTGCACCATCACGCCCGGGGCCACAGCCAGCCGAACACCCCCGCCGTCAGCAGGGCGTACACCAGCGCGTCGACGAGTTCCGTGAGCGACGAGGACCACTTGAGCCCGCCCCAGATCGAGCCCTTGGAAGCCATGCCGCCTTGCGCTAGCAGCGTCACCGCGCCCACCACCTGAAAGACCTTGAGATACTCGACCTTGGCGTGCAGCGGCAGGGCATGCCCCGCCACGTACGCGATGAACACCGACAGGACCACCTGGTGAACGAACCAGGCGATCAGGCACTTCGCGAAGTTGGGTCGCTCCGGGGGGATGATGAGTGTCCCCCACGGCCCCGCCTTCATCTTGGCCTGGTTTGCTGGGTCGTTCCAGTCCTTGGGGCACCACGGGAACATGTACCTTCCCGGCGCCAGCCCCTTGGCCAGTCCCAGGATCCCGCCCTCGTCCGGCAATCCCATGTAGTCCTTTTTGTGCAGCGGGGTCGCCATCCACAGGATCGAGGACGCGAAAAAGACGATGACGGCGCTCACGATAATCGGCAACCAAAGAGTAGCGATCTCGTTCATGTGCATCTCCACGATTCGGGTGTGCCGGGGCCCCCAAGCCCCGTGCGATGCCCCCAGCGTAGCCCCCACGCCCCGTGGTGCCCCTCGCATCGCCGCACCGACTCCAAAACGCCGCAACGCCCCGGGGACGATCCATGGTCCTCGGGGCGTTGGGTTATTTGCTGTATTCTCGCGGTAAGCCGCACCTTAGACGCAGCCGCCCGATTCCCAGGCAGCGAAGAAGAACTCAACATCCGTCCCGTCCACGCCGCCGTCGGTGTTCACGTCGGCCGAAGCGTTGCCCGCTTCCCACTCCGCGAAGAAGGCCTGCACGTCCGAGCCGTCGATGCCGCCGTCCTGGTTGAAGTCCGCCGGGCACGGCGTCGCCTCGCAGGGGTTCACGTACAGGGTGCAGAAGCCCGAGGCCCCGTTGTACCCGGTCACGCGGATGTAGTACCGCACGCCCGCGTCGGTGTGGAAGGAGAGCGAGGAGTTGGTCCCCGCGCCGCTGTCATCGTCGCACGCCACCTCGTTCGCCACCGTGCCCGGGCACGCCGTGTGGATCGAAAGCACCGTGTCGTAGGACGCCTCACCCGTGTACATGGTGACCGTGCCGGTGCACGGAGCCAGGTAAGAGAACATCGCGTCGGGGCTCGCGTTCGAGGTGCCGCAGGTCGAGGAGCCGTCGGCGTACTGACCGAAGGTATCGATGCCGACCGGCCCGATGATCAGGTCCACCGTCTCGCAGTCATCGATGAACCGCGGCACCGAGGCCCGCACGTACGCGTCCGAGGTGGTCCCGTTGGTGTCGGTGCCGTCCAGGTTTGTCGCCGCGCTCGTGAAGCCGACCTGGTAGCCGAAGTACGAAGCGGTAGGGGAGGCGCTGGCCCCGTTTGCCTCCACGCCGGCCGCCGTGACGCTCATCCGCTCTGTCGTGTTGAACCACAGGTTGCGGGCCAGGATGTCCTTGGCGTTGTTGGTGTCACCGTTCACAAGAGCGGCCGTGTGGTTGGTCGCCGTGCTGGCGAACGCCACCACCATGCCGTTGGCGGAAATGCTCGGCGAATCGCTGTCGCCGTTCAGACGCACCTCGCTGCCGTTGGGGAACGGCAGGGCGTTGCGGCCCATGCTCGCCATGATCGTGCTCACCGCGCCCGCCTCGTCGTACACCCCGTCGTTGTCGGTGTCGCGGTAGCGGACGAAGATATCTGAATACTGCGTGTCGCCCGCGACCAGCCCGGTGCGCGCCGTGGCGAAGGCCACCGCGTCTCCGCTCGCCGTGATGCTGGGGCTGAAGCAGTCGCCCGTGCCGCCGTCGTCGCCGCCGGTGCTCACGCTCACGCGGGTGTTGGTGCCCCCGCCAGCGCCCAGGCGATCAAAGACGAAGATGTCCGAGTACGTGTTGGTGTCACCGAACACCACATGATCGGAGTTGCTGACGTACGCCACGAAACGCCCGTCGACCGAGATCGCCGGCGAATCGCTGAAGCCGTCGAACTGTGCGCCCACGCAGCAGACCTTCTTGCTCACCAGCGTCGTGGTCGCCGCGTCGGGCGAGCCGCCGTTCTCATCAAAGACGCCGTCGTTGTCGGCGTCGCGGTCGCGCAGGTAGATGTTCGTGTACGCCACGCTGGTCGAGGTCAGGCTCGCCCCGGAGACGAACGCTACGAAGCGCCCGTCGCCGGAGATGGTGCCGCCGTACGAGTAGTGCGTGCAGGTCCCGTTCGGGCACCCGCCCGTCGCCTGCGCCTCGCTGCTCGAGACGCTCACGCGCACCGTGCGGGTCTTGCCCACGCCCGGCTCATCGAAGACGCCGTTATCGTCCAGGTCGCGGTCGCGGACGAACACGTCCGACACGCCGTTGGTGTCGTTGGGCACCAGGTTGGTCGCTTCGCTCGTGAAGACTACGAAGCGGCCGTCCTCGGTCGCGCACCGCGCGCCGCTGTGGCACAGCGAAGAAGCGCCGTTCGCCTGCGCGTCGGGCATCGAGGGGTCGGGCACGCTGATCCGGACCGTGGTGTTGAACTCGCGGTTGCGGCAGAAGATGTCGGCCACGCCGTTGGTGTCCTGACCGGCCGGCAGGAGGTTCGACGCGGTGCTCGCGAAGAAGGCCATCCGGCTGTCCAGCACGGTGAACGCCGTGCCCGAGCCGGTCGTGGCGATCGCCCCGGCCGTGGACTTGTCCACGCGCTGGGTGTTCTGGCCCAGGGCCACCCCGGCCAGCAGCGTGAGAGTAAGAGGAGCGGTGAGAATGAGCTGTACGTTCTTCATGGCGTGTGTCCTTGTGTGTGCGGCCAATGTGAGTGTGCTGCGTCAACAGCCGGATCAAGTGCGAGAGATACCCGCGAGCGCATCCGGCGATCGCCTCTGCGGGCTGTGTTCGATTCAGTTGTCCTGAGTTCGGGGGGCGAGAGTGGAGCGAATCGCTCGGAGCGGCTCCAGAAGCCAATGCGAGATCGGACCGTGAACCGTCTAACGAATTGAGTCTTTTTTCCCAAATCGCCCGCGGGCCGTCTTCCCCAACTTGACAAACCCGTTACACGCTTCCCCCCGTTCGCCCCGTACACCTATGCGGATACCTCCATATTCAGGTTCGGTGGCGCCGATTGCCCCGAGCCCCAGCAGCACCTCACGGAGCCCCCAAATGCCAACCCAGACCCGCCGCCACCCTCTCCGCATCGTCGTCATCGCCCTGTCCGCCGCGGCTCTGTGCTCGCTAGCCGGGGTAGCCCCCAGTATCGCTCAACCCGCTGCCCCCCGGCAGGCCCAGGAGGCCGCCATCTTCACCGGCGCGATCGATGCCGTCACCGTCTACCGGGGCCAGGCTCAGGTCACCCGCTCGATCGACGTCCCCGGCGGCCCCGGCCTGCGCGAGATCGTCATCACCGGCCTTCCTGAAGCGATCCAGCCCGGCTCGCTCTACGCCGAATCTTCGGACGGCCTTGAAGTCCGCAGCGTCTCCTACCGCATCCGCCCCATCGGGGAGGATTCCCGCGACGAGGTCCGCAAGGCCGAGCGGGCCGTCCGCGATGCCCACGACGCCGTCGAGGCCGCCAACGCTCGCTCCGGCTTCCTCGCTTGGCAACGCCAGTACCTCGATAAGCTCGAGGCCTTCGTCGCTCCCAGCGCCCAGGCCGAACTCAAGAGCGGCATCCTGAACGCCGAGACCCTCAGCAAGCTCACCGACCTGGTCACCACCCAGCGCCGCGCCCAGACAGACGAAGGCCAGAAGCTCTCTCTCGAATCCCGCACGCTGCAGGAAGCCCTGCAACTGCGCGAACGCGAACTCGCCGTCCTCACCGCCAACACCTCCCGTACCGCCCGCGAGGCCGTCGTCTTTCTCAATGTCACCAAGGCCGGCGCCAAGCTCCGCCTGACCTACGTCGTCAGCGGAGCCAACTGGTCCCCCTCCTACAACCTCCGCGTCGCCGGCGCCGCCGCCGACAAGGTCCTGCTCGAGTACCAGGCCTCCGTCCAGCAGATGAGCGGCGAGGATTGGTCCAACGTGCAGCTCACCCTCAGCACCGCCACTCCCGCTCTCGTCGCCACCGGCCCCATGCTCCAGCCCCTCACCGTCGCCCTCTCCGCGCCCCAGCAGGCCCAGGGCGCCATCGCCATGCTCAAGGACAAGAGCTACGACGAAGCCAAGAAAGCCCTCGTCGCCCGCCAGCGAGACATGGAGCAGAGCCGCCAGGTGCTGTACATGAACAACATCGTCAACGCCGTGCCCCGCAGCGGTGGCGCGCAGACCCCGGCGTCCCCCGCCCCCGCCGTCGAGCTCGGGCAATCTGCCGATCAGTCCTCAACCATCCTCTCCCTCGACGCCGGCCTCAACGAGGTCGCCTCGCAGAGCCAGTTGCTCGACCTCATCTCCACCACAAAGGTCGAACGCAAGAACCGCGCCGAGCCCGTCGCGGTGCGCCAGGGAGACGAGGGCGTGAGCGTGTCGTACAAGGTCGCCGGCCGCACCACCATGCCCAGCCGCGCCGACCAGCAGCTCATCCAGATCGCCCAGTTGGAACTCCCCGCCCGCGTCGACAAGTCCGCCACGCCCACCCTCACGCAGTACGTCTACAACGAGGCCCGTATCACCAACAGCAGCGACATGGTGCTGCTCGCCGGCCCCGCGTCCAGCTACGTCGGCGGCGAGTTCGTCGGCTCCGCCGGCGTGCCCACCATCGCCGCGGGCGAGTCCTTCCGCGCGGGCTTCGGCATCGATACCTCCCTCCGCGCCGCCAAGGAACTCGTGGAACGCACCGAGACCACCCAGGGCGGCAACCGCGTGATCGAGTTCACCTACAAGCTCACCATAGAGAACTTCGGCAAGACCCCCGCCCCCATCCGCCTCCAAGACCGCCTCCCCAGCCCCAAGGGCACCGACATCCGCCTGACCATGGTGAGTGAAACCCCCAGCCTCTCCGACGACAAGGACTATCTCGATACCGATCGCAAGAAGAACCTCCTCCGCTGGGACATCACCGTCCCCCCCGGCGCCACCGGCACCAAGGCCTACGCCGCCGAATATAAGTTCCGCATCGAGTTCGACAAGCAGATGATGCTCTCCGAAGGTCAGTGATCGAATGTGGCTTGGGCGTCCCGCCCATCGACCACCCAACATGCAACCACGCGCCCCCGACCTCTCCTTCGAACGAGGAGTCCAAATTCCCGAGTCCCGTCTCTCTCCTGCTAACCTTTCTCTATGACCGGCTCGGAGAAGCCCCCGCCCCTCAGATCTCTGTTCCTCCCCTGCCGCAACTGCGGCCGGAATCTCGCCGCGCTCTCCCCCCGCGGCGTCTGCCCCACCTGTTCCGAACCCTACAACATCGAACCCGCCGAAGCCCCCAGCCCCGATCCCGACTGGCTCTGCCCCATGTGCGGCTACAGCCTCACCGGCCTCGCCCCATCGGGCACGTGTCCCGAGTGCGCCAACTCCTACACGCCCGCATCGGTCGCACAAATCAAGCCCCACCCCGGCCAAACCACACTGGCACTGCACCTGGGTTGGTCCGGCGCGATCTTCGCCGTCGCGGCGGTCGCGATGGTGCTGATCAATCCCGGGGCGAGCATCTTCTGCCTTCTCTCCGTTATCCCCTGCGCCATCCTCTGGTTCATCCGCGTCCCCATCACCATCAGAACTTATCTCCCGCGCCAGGATCGCCGCCCCGGCAGATTCAGAAATCTCTGGAAGCTCGGTCCGCTCGTCTTTATCGCCGCTTGTTCTAACTTCGTCGTGGTCTGCCTTGCGGCCCTCGCGTTGATCGGGTTCGTCGTGCTGCTGGGTTCGTGTATGTTCAGATGATTCGTCCTGCCCCGCGCCGCCGTCTCCAACGACCGACCCGCAATACGCTTCCCTCCATGACCGGCCCGGAGCCCCCGCCCCTCCCGCCTCAGTTCCTATCCTGCGCCAAGTGCGGACACAACCTCGCCGCGCTCGGCCGCCGCGGCAACTGCCCGACCTGCGCCGAACCCTACAACTTCGAGCCAACCCCAGGCGCCAACTCCCGCTGGCTCTGCCCTTCGTGCGGTTACAGCCTCGCCGGTCTGCCGCACCTGGGCGTCTGCCCCGAGTGCTCCAAGCCCTATTCGCCCGCCACTATCGTTCACACCCGACCCCACCCCGGCCAACTCGCGCTCGCGCTCAGACTCGGGTGGCCCGGCGCGTTGTTCGTGGCGTCGCTGGCGTCCGCCTACTTCATCGGCCCCGGCTCCATTGTCTTCGGCATCGTCGCGTTCATCGCCTGCGTTGTCATCTGGTTGGTCACCGTTCCTTACGTCATCCAGACGTACCTCCCCAAGCACGAGCGCCGCTTCGGCCGATTCCGCAATCTCTGGAAACTCGGCCCCCTGGTCCTCCTCGCCGCAAGTTCATCGCTCGGCGTCCTGTGCCTCGTCGGTGCCAGCGTGGTCGGCGTCGTCGTGCTCCTGGGTTCGTGCGTCATCAGGTGATGGATCTGCTCCCACCGCCTACCTCGCCTCGTACTCCGCCAGTCGCCGCTCCAACTCTTTCTTGTTCGGGATCCACCGCCGATCCTCCGGCCACACCGCGATCGCCGATCGCAGCAACGCCCGCGCTTCCTCCAGCCGCCCCCCCGCGGCATAAATATCCGCGCAGGTCACCCGCACCCATCCGTAGCCCAGCCGCTCCGCGTTCGCGAGGTACTCCTCCCACTCATTCGCCGGCGTACGTGCCTCGGCCTCTCCCACCAACCGCATCGCCCGGTCCGCATACTCCGTCGCATCCTCTATCGACACACTCTTGATCGTTGCGGCCAGCCGCGCCATCGCTTCGGCTTCATCCGCAACCCCCGCCGTCGTCGCTGCCACGCGCGCCACGTCCCTCGCTTCATCCTTGCGTCCCAGCCGTGCCAGGCACTCCACCCGCACCGACCAGGCCCAGTACCGCGGGCTCATCCCCGTCACGTACTTGACCGGCATGCGCGTCGTTTCTTCCGCCGCGCGCAACTCGCCCTCCACATCCTTGCGATTCCCCGCCTCGATGTACTCGTTCACCAGCGCCCGCGACCGCACCGCCGCCGCGTCGCGTACGTCCTGCTCCTTCCGTGCCGCCGCCATGTCCCAGGTGCCCGCGACCACCGCGTCCACCACGCCCGCGAGCTCCGAAGGATGCCCGTACCACGCGAACCGCCCCTGCTGATCGATCACGAACGACCGCGGCAGCGCCGAGTCCCGCACCGCCACCGGATACCCCTCCGTCGTCGCGCCCTCATCCACCGCGATCCGGAACCGCACCGCGCGCCCGCGCTGCCGCACCGTTCGCTCCACGTCGCTCATCGTGTTGTCCGAATCCAGCCGCGTCACGCCGATCACGACGACCTTGCCCGCGTACCGGTCCTGCAGCGCAGACAACTCCGGCATCGACGCCAGGCACGGCCCGCACCACGTCGCCCAGAAGTCCAGCACGTAGACCGTCCCCGGTTCAAACGATTTGACCGCGTCACCCCGCACCCACCGCTTCACCGCCACCGGCGGCGCCGCGTCCCCGACCTTCAGCGTCGCAGACGTCGCCGACTCCTGCGCCGTCAACACCCGCGGCGGCACATCCGCCGCGCACCCCGCCAGCCCCAGAACACACACCGCAACGCCATGCATTCCCGCGTGTTTCACATATTCAGTCTAGTCGATGTCCCGCCGCCGATCTCCCAAGGAAACTACGTGTTGTCGCCCAAAGTACCGCCTACCCGTTGGGCCGCGTTCCCACCCGATGTTCGCCGGTGAGCCCCCGTCATACGCTCACACCGATGCCCGCCCCGGCGACATCGCCCGCTCCGTCCACGCCGCGCGAGTGCCCCGTCTGTCGATACGACCTCTCCGGCCTCTCCGACCGCGGCACCTGCCCCGAGTGTTCCGCCCAATACGCCCCGCAGCCCCCGGAAGTTGTTCACCGCCACCCCGGCCAAGTGCTCCTCTTCCTCTGGATCATCTGGCCCCTGGGCGCGCTCGCGGCGTTCATCTGGGGACTCGGCACTTCGGAGGCGATGCCCGCCATGTTCGGCCTGGTGGCGGCCTTCGGATGGTGCCTCTTTTCGATCTTCTTCAGCGTGCCCATCATGGTCCGGCTCTTTCTCCCCCGCCGCTCACGCAGTCGCTGGCGATGGGTCAACCTCTGGCGACTCGGCTCGTTCGTTCTGCTTGCCGACCTGATCATGTGCGGGGTTGTACTCTACGCCGTCATGATTGTGGTCGATGCAATCTTCCTCGGCGGCGCCGTGCGCCGCGCGCTGGGCCGCATCTTCTAGGCCCCGACGAGGCCACAATACCTCTCATGCCCCTTTCTCTCTCCATCCTCCCCGGCCCCCGACTCATCAAATCCACCCGGTCGCGCTGCCCCGTCTGCCTCGCTGACATCGCCGCCGAGGTGCTCGAATCCCCCGTGGGCGTTGTCATGCGAAAGGCTTGCCCCCAGCACGGCGCGTTCGAGGTCCCCATCGCCGCCAATCCTCGTTACTACCACGACTCACGCGGCTCATCGTCCTGCTGCGGCGGCTCGGACTGTTGCTCGCCCGCCCCCGAATCCACCAACATCTTCGACCGCCTCTCCACCTGCATCGCTCTCATCGAGATCGTCGACTCCTGCAACCTCACCTGCCCCACATGCTTCGCCTCGAGCCCTTACGGCGTCGGCGAGAACATCGTTTGCACCCCCTTCGATGACGTCGTCCGTCGCGTGCAAGGAATCATCGACCGCAAAGGCGTCATCGACATCCTGCAACTCTCCGGCGGCGAACCCACCATCCACCCCGAGTTCTTCCGCATTCTTGATTGGGCCCTCGCCAACAAGAGCATCGGTTACATTCTCATCAACACCAACGCAGTCCGCATCGCCGGCGACGCCCGCTTCCGCGAATCCCTCGCTCAGCGCCGCAAGGCCCACGGCAAGTTCGAACTCTACATGCAGTTCGACGGCATCCAGGAGGCCGGCCAGCGAGACTTGCGAGGCGTCGATCTCCGCGACATGCGCCGCAAAGCCCTTGATGAGATCGGTGCCCTTGGCGTTCCCAGTTCCCTGGCCCTCGTCGCCACCCCCGCTAGCATGCCGCACCTGGGCGACACCCTGCGCTTCGCCCTGGAGCGCCCGCACTGCCGCGGCATCATCATCCAGCCCATGTTCAACTCCGGCCGCACCCACCACGGCGTCACCAGCGGCACCCTTCCGGTCCTTCCTCAGCCCACGCCCACCCCCATCAGCGTCGGCGACATCATCGCCGCCCTCGCGGCGCAAGTCCCCGAGTACCTGCGCGAACAGGATTTCACCCCGCTCCCCTGCGGCGATCCCAACTGCCACACCATCAGCTACCTCCTCCGCCTCCCCACCGGCATCCATGCCCTGGGCCGCCTCATCGATCTCAACAACCTGCAGGGTTTCCTCAGCGACCGCGCCGACTACCGCATAGAGGACCTCGCCAAGTGCGGCTGCGAGAGCGAGCCCCTGGCCGCGATCCTCAAGCAGATGGAAATCGGCCCCGATGGCCCCTTCCGCATCTTCATCAAGCCTTTCATGGATGCGTGGACCTTCGATCAGGACCGAATCGACCGCTGCTGCACCCACGTCATCCTTCCCGATGGGTCGCTCGATTCCTTCTGCCGCCACTACCTCACTCGCGGCCTCGCCCACGCCCAGCGCTGATCGCCCATGCCACTCCGCATGCACATCACGCCTTACTCGTGGCTCCTCGTTGCCGCGATGATCCTGTCCGCCGCCGCGTGGCTGCTGCTCACCCGCCGTTCCGAGACTTCACGCCGCCTCTTCCCCATCTACCTCGGCGGCCTCCTGGGCGCTTTCGCCGGCGCCAAGCTCGGCTTCCTTTTCGCCGAAGGCTGGCACTACCGCGACAACCTCCTCGCGCTCCTCTCCGGAAAGACCATCATCGGCGGTCTTCTCGGCGGCTACGCCGGCGTCGAGTTTGCCAAGTACCTGAAAGGGCACACGCGCGGCACCGGCGACTACTTCGCACTCATCGTCCCCCCGGCGATCATCCTCGGGCGCATCGGCTGTCTCGCGCAAGGCTGCTGCGGCGGAGTTGAATGTCAGCCCCATTGGTGGACCATGCAGGACGCTTCGGGCGTCCACCGCTGGCCCGCCGCCGCGGCCGAACTCGCCTTCAACGCAGCGTTCTGGCTCTGGGCCATCACCGCGCACCGCTTCGGCTGGGCCAGGGGCAACCGATTCCACGTGTACCTCATCACTTACGGTGCCTTCCGCTTCGCCCATGAGTTTCTGCGCGACACCCAGCGTCTGGTGGGCCCGATATCCGGCTATCAGTTGCTCGCGATGGCCGCGGTGGCCCTCGGTGTGATCCGCTGGCGTTCACCGGCCGGTAACGCGACAGTCGTCTCCGCCAGCCGCTGACGCCTTGGCAACCTCCTACCATCTCTACCGAGGAACTCGCATGTCCGCGGCATCCGTGTGGCAGCCGCGAACGGTGGGTCGTCGAAGCGATGATTCTTGATCGCTCCGACGTGGTGGTGTGTGATGCGGGGTGGTCATGAACTACGTTCTCAAGTCTCGATGGCCAACCGCGATCGGTACCTACGCGCTCCCGGGGCTCATTGCCGCCGCAGCGTTCTCGCCCACGTTCCCCCTCCGCGGTCTGGTTGTCACTCTCGCGCTCTTCTGGCTCAACCCCTGCATCATCATCGCCACGGCATACTGGTACCCCGACCGCGTGACGGCGTTGTGGGGCGCGCTCGTATCAGAAATCGCGTTCGTCGTCCTGATCCTGGTCGCGGGCGATGTAAACGTCCAACCTCGGCTGGACTGGGATACCGATCAATGGATGGGCTTCGCCATGATCAGCCCCGGAACCTGGGGTGCCATCATCGGAGTCGGTGTCGCGGCGTACACCCAGCAGCACCGGCGCGTGCTCAAGTACGCGCTCCGCAACGACTGCCCCACCTGCGGCTACAACCTCGATGGCCCGCTCGCCCGCAACATGACCGTCCATTGCTCGGAGTGCGGCACGCTCTTCCGCCCTTGGATCGATGAGCTGCAGATCCGCCCCGACAGCGAGACTTCTCCGCCGATGGAGGCCGCCGTCCCCGAACTACCCCGACAGGTGTCGTCCGACGGCGCAGTCGGCGAACTGCGCGATCGCTTCGAACGCCACGCCAAGCGCATCCGCCGAAAGTGGAACGAGGAAGACGGCGACGCGAGCGTTGCGGCCCGGATGGAGACAGCCGCGCCCGAACCCCGCAACTGAATCCTCTTCCCTCGCGCTCAAAAAGAAACGCGGCCGACCGGGGAATCGCCCGATCGGCCGCGGATGATCAAATGATCTTCGTCAGGTCAGCAGCCGCCCGCTTCCCATACTTCGAAGAAGAACTGCACGTCCGCGCCGTCCACGCCGCCGTCCTGGTTGACGTCCGCGGGCGTGAGGCCCAGTTCCCAGTCGGCGTAGAACGCCTGCACGTCCTGCCCGTCGATGCCGCCGTCCATGTTGTAGTCGGCCGGGCACGGCGGTGGAAGGAGCTCTCCGGCCCAGAAGCCGCCGTAGAACACCGTGGTGCCGTTGCCCATCGGCCCGGCGTCGGGCTGCCCGATCGTCGAACCCATCTCCAGCGTCCCGCCGCTCGAGTTCGTGTACCCGCCGCCATCGATGGTGAACCAGTCCATCGCCAGATTCGTGGCGCACGGGCTCTCGAACACAACGTCGACGTAGTAGCTCGTCGAAAGGTACGTCAATGTGGGGAAGCCTGTCCCGTACCGATAGAGACCGTTCGCTCCATCCTCACCGTCGGCCAGTCCGCGCAGCGGCCCGTTGACCACCGCGCTGGTAAACGCGTAGTTGGTCCCGCTATACCAGCCGCTGGCCGAATAGCAGGAGATCACGTACGTCTGCCCCGGCGTCAGCGCCACCGGAGCAGTGAACATGACCTGGCTCCACCCCGGCCCCGTGAACGCGGGGAACACCTCGGTCGCCAGCAGCATCCCGGACCCCGTCCACAGGTGGGCCACATTCGGCCCCGTGTTCGCTCCTCCCACGTAGATCCTCGCGCCCACCGCGTCGCCCGCGGCGGTCGTCCGGAACTTCGTGCCGATCTCGATCGGCTGGCTGTTGTTGGCGTTCTCAACCACCGGCACCGTCGAAGGTGAGTAGAGGGTGGTCTGGCACACCGGCCAGTCCGCCCATGCCGTGCTCGCGCCCAGGCACACGAAGCACGCAGCGCCGGTCAGTGGCAGTATCTTCTTCAAGCACTCGGTTGATTTCATGAGTCATCTCCTGTTCTTCGTTGGTTGCGTGAACGATTGATGACTTACTGATCAGCCTCGTACTCGAACGACACACCGATGATGTAGAACCGCCCGTTGTTAGGATCGTCCAAGGCACCCGCATTGCGCTTCAGCGTGACGACAATGACATCTCCGGGAGTCCAGGTCGGATTGCCCGTCCAAGTCTCCGTTGCCTCTGGAATCGTCTGCGACACGATCGCACCCGCAGCCGGGTTGGCCGATTCCGCCGCGTCAGTGGCGGCGCCCGCACTCTTCCGGATGTTGTAGCGGAACGAATTGCTCACGGCACCGGTAAAGTCGGTGACGGATCGGAATCCAATGTCGACGTTCACGGCGTGGTCCGCGCTCGTGGCGTTGGTTCCCCAATAAATCGTCATTCGAGGTGCGTTAAGACCCGCTACACCAGAACCCGCGTAATCGGTGGGAACTTGAACCGTGAATGTCGCCGCGGCGTCGGTAGCATCGTTGCCGATTCGCCGCGCCCAGACGCCCGTCACGTCGGTCCCGGATCCCACGAGCAGAACCGGCGCAGAGTTATCTGAAACAGTAATCGCGTCGGAGGGAACGTATACACGCCTCGCCCGGTTCGCGATGTGCGCCGCTGTCACCCCGTTCGCCGCAAGCGAGACGTCCGTTCCGGTCAGCACGATCGGTGCACTAGCGCTCGCGACTCCCGCAGGCCCCGTTGCGCCCGTCGGACCGGCCGGACCCGTGTCCCCCGTCGGACCAGCAGGTCCCGCCGCGCCGACAGCCCCCGTGGCCCCTGTGGCCCCCGCAGCTCCCGCAGGCCCCGCAGGACCAGTCGCACCCGCCGGCCCCGCCGGCCCTGTCGGACCCGCCGGCGCCGTTCCGTCCAGCAGCGTAGAGCCCGGCGGAATCGTGTAGGTGTTGCCAGGAACGTACGACAGCCCGCCGTACCAGATGTCGCCCGCGCCGTTGTTGGTGAACGCATCACCAGCGAAGACCGTCCCCGGCGTGCCCAGAAGGCTGTCGGAGATCAGGATCCGGGCCCCGGTGTTGTCGATCACGTTCGAGAACGATCCCGTGCGGAACTGGCTGTTGCGGGCCTCGAACACCGTGGAAGAGGCGCTGTGCACGCTGTTGCCCACCACCGCACGCCCGAAGATGTCGCAGTCACGCAGCCAGGCACGCCCGCCCGAACCCAGGTTCAGCGAGACATTGTTGCTGCTGGCGGGATTGAACGTTCCGCCGCGGCCCTGCAGTGTGCCGCTGAGCACGTTCACCGGGAATCCGGTCGCCGAGCCCTGCGTGCGGAAGATGCTGTTGTCCAGGATCAGGCCCGGCGTGGACCCACCCAGCAGACAGTTGATCTCCACCGCGTCGTCGCCGCCCGAGTTGGCCGTCACGCCGCAGTCCACCATGTACACCTGCACGCCCGACACGGCGCTGGAGATGACAAACGTGTCACCGCTTCCCGCGGCGAACTCCATGCCGATGATCGTGATGTTGCCCCCAGCCATCGGTGAGAAGACTACGTTGCCGTTCACCTGCGTGCCGAAGTTCTTTCCCGCCGTGGCCGAGACCAGGTGCACGCCCGCGGCCAGCGTCAGGTTCTCGTTGTAGCTGCCGTTGCGCACCAGGATGGTCGTGGGGTTGCTGGCGGAGTATCCGTCGGCCACAGCTTGGTTGATCGCCGCCTGAATGGTCAGGTGGGTGCCCATGCCGCCCGCATCGACGATGTACCGAGCCGCGGGCAGGCCCTGCGGGCCCGCCGGCCCGGTAGCGCCGGTCGCCCCATCGGCGCCGTCCGCGCCGTTCATCCCGTTCATGCCCGGTGCGCCCGTGGCGCCCGCAGGGCCGGCCGGTCCGGCAGGGCCCGTATCGCCAGTGGCACCATTCGCACCAGTCGCGCCGTTCGCGCCCGCAGCGCCCGTCGGGCCAATCGGTCCCGCAGGCCCCATCGGGCCGGTGTCACCTGTCGCGCCTGTCGGACCTGTCGGGCCAGTGGCACCCGTTGCCCCGGTCGCACCAGTGGGCCCCGCCGCTCCATCAGCGCCTGTGGGCCCGGTCGCGCCAGTAGGGCCCGCGGCCCCAGTTGCGCCCGCAGCGCCGGTGGGCCCCACTGCGCCGGCAGCACCCGCCGGCCCAGTTGGACCTGTTGGGCCCGCCGGTCCCGCAGGGCCCGAACCCGGCAGCAGGATCGCGCCGGCGGGCATTCCCTGTCCGGGAATCGTGTACGTCAACTGTGTGTAATACAGGCCGCCCACGCCGTTGGTCGTGGCCACGTTCCCCGCGACGATGGTGTTGAAGCCGGTATCGGCCAGCAGAACGTCCCCGGAAGTGTTGTCGATGACGCCCGGAAGATTGCCCGAACGGATCTGCGAGTTGCCGATGCTGAATCCCGCGTTGCCGCTCAGGTCAACCTGCCCGAACACGTCCGCCGTTTGCAGGAACGCGTTGCCCCCCGAAAGGCTCAGCGCCGGTGTCACCGGCAGGGTCGGCCAGAATGTGCCGCCGCGGCCTTGCAGAGTGCCCGCGCCGACCACCACCGGCGTTCCCGTGCCCCCGCTAACGATGCGGAAGTTCACGTTATCGAACGTCACGCCCGAGCCGCTCGCGCCGTTGCTCATGACAAGCGAACTCGCGGCTCCCGATGCGTACGCGACGCTGTCCGACAGCAGCAGCAACTGGAATCCCGCGCCCCCGAAACTGATGGCGGGTGAACCGCTGGGCGCGGAGATATCGATCGCCTGCATCGAAACAACGCCGCCGCTGTTGAACGTCACCGTGCCGTTCACCTGCGTCGCGAACGACTTTCCGGCTACCGCGGACTGAAGGTGAACGCCCGCGAACAGCGTCAGGTTCTCCGAGTAGTTGCCCGGGCGAACCAGGATCATGGTCTGGTTCGAGCCGTTGTACCCGTCCGCAACCGCCTGGTTGATCGCGGCCTGAATGGTCAGGTGAGTGCCCATGCCGCCAGCGTCAACGATGTAGCGAGCTGCGGGTGCGCCCGCGGGCCCGGTGGGGCCCGTGGCGCCGGTCGCTCCGTCAGCCCCGTCGACACCGTTGGTTCCGTTCATCCCCGCCGCGCCCGTGGGACCGGTCGGGCCCGCCGGGCCGACAGGGCCGGCCGGCCCCGTGTCGCCGGTGGCCCCGGTGGCTCCATTCATCCCCGCTGGACCCGTCGGACCAACAGCCCCCGCCGGTCCGGAGGGGCCGATCGGCCCGGTCTCACCCGTAGCGCCTGTGGCGCCCGTTGCCCCGGGCGCACCCGTGGGACCAGCGGGCCCAGTATCACCCGTTGCTCCGGTTGGTCCCGTGGCGCCTGTGGCGCCCGCTGCCCCGGGCGCACCCGTGGGACCAGCAGGCCCAGTATCACCCGTCGCGCCGGTTGGTCCCGTGGCGCCTGTGGCGCCCGCTGCCCCGGGCGCACCCGTGGGACCAGCGGGCCCAGTATCACCCGTCGCGCCGGTTGGTCCCGTGGCGCCTGTGGCGCCCGCTGCCCCGGGCGCACCCGTGGGACCAGCGGGTCCAGTATCACCCGTCGCGCCGGTTGGCCCTGTAGCCCCGATGGGGCCGGCAGGCCCAGTGTCACCCGTGGCACCCGTTGCGCCTGTAGCACCGGTCGGGCCGTTCGCGCCCGTCGCCCCTGTAGGACCCGCGATTCCGGTTGGCCCCGTCGGTCCCGTGGGTCCCAGCGGCCCCGTCGGCCCTGTGGGGCCCGGGTTCCCGTTGAGCGCATACATCGCGTACGGAGTCGCTGTAATCGATTGACGCGGCGTCAACGTGATGAACCCACCCACGCCCGCGGGGTTTCGAACCTGAACCTCCAGCCACCGGCTGTCTCCCGCGAACGGTGCGAACCCGAAATCCAGACCCACCGTCAACAACCCGTTGAGCGGTGTGGTGTTGTTGAGCATCAACGTCCCGCCGATCTGCATCCCAAACGTCGGGCTGTCGTACAGCGCGAAGCGGAAGTCGCAGGCGTTGGTGACCGGCACACCCGATTCCGTGAGCTTGCCCTGATACGTGAACTCGCTGGTCACAGGACCGCGTGCATACGACCGCGTGGGCAGAGCCCCGTTCAATGCCAAAGCAAGCCCGGCGACAGCACAAATACGGCGCGCCGCGGCCATGGAACGACGAGACACGAATTTCATATCAATACCTCCGACAAGCCTGGAAAGCAGAGCGTTGAGAAGAACACACCACAGCGATAGACCACAAGAGCGATAACTACCGCAGAACTTCCCAGTATCTCAAGCGATGTTTGAATAGCAATAGACTTCTCGAAATTTCCATTGAAATTATCAGACTGGATTCGTTTATACACAATGGAATTAGAACAACTCTAAAGCACTGACTACACGCTCAAGTTCATGAGATTCCTTCGTGCCGAGGCCAAACACAGTCGAATTCGTGCGCCGTTTCGTGTTCGTTCGCACTCCGCGCATAGCTGGCGGTGCCGATGTGGGATATTCATATCCACACGCGCCGGACAATGCTCCAGCGCGGCTCCGCGGCGAGTGTTTTCATCGAAGTCCGCACGACGCAGGCCGTCCGCGATCGGTTGTTCAGCGAGCCGCGCAGCCGCGAGTGCCGCCGCGGTCAGAGCCGTGAGTCGGTCGTCGGCCGGCCCGGTCGATGTGCCAGCAAAAATCAATCCTCCGGACTCAGCCCCGCCCCGATGTTCTCACCGCGCTTTCGCTCACGACCCAAGCACCGGCGTGGCGTCACGCATCCCCCCGGACACTTCCACGTCTCGAACCACTCCAGCACGCGCCGCGCACCTAAGCCCCGTGACCATTCAAAAATGAAACACGGCCGATCGGGGATTCACCCGATCGGCCGCGGAATGTCAAATGATCTTCGTCAGGTCAGCAGCCGCCCGCTTCCCACACTTCGAAGAAGAACTGCACGTCCGCGCCGTCCACGCCGCCGTCCTGGTTGACGTCAGCGGGCGTGAGGCCCAGTTCCCAGTCGGCGTAGAACGCCTGCACGTCCTGCCCGTCGATGCCGCCGTCCATGTTGTAGTCGGCCGGGCACGGCGGTGGAAGGAGCTCTCCGGCCCAGAAGCCGCCGTAGAACACCGTGGTGCCGTTGCCCATCGGCCCGGCGTCAGGCTGCCCGATCGTCGAGCCCATCTCCAGCGTGCCGGCGGTGGAGTATGTGTACCCGCCGCCGTCGATTGTCGACCAGTCGATGGAGAGTTGGGCGCCGGCCTTGCCGGCTAGCCCCACAACGGTGAGCACTCCCGCCGCGGCGATCACTCTGTTTAAGAACCTGCACATTTCGACTCCTTGATCACTGTTGCGTGCTCACGCTTTTGAGGCGCTTGCCGGTGAGCGGGATCGGTCCCGCTCACCGACGCGAGCGACGCATAGGGATGTTGATGTTGGTCAGATCAGAACTTTCCGGCCTTCAGGAAGCTGTTGGCCTTGACAATGGTCCCGTTCGCGTTCGAGGAGTTTTGCGCCCACTGGAGTTGCAGATCGCCGGCGGTCGAGCCCGTGCGGACCACGCCACGAATCCTCACCGGAGCCGCGCCAGTGTTGGCGACAGTCAGCGGAACGGATGTGCCGCTGCTCGTGGCGAAGTTGGCGTTCGTCACGGTGCTGCTGCCACTCTCTTGAATTGAAGAGGTCCAGTAGATCGTCGAACCCGTTGGTGCGGTGATCGTCTCCTTGAAGTCAGCTGACGCGCTCTGGATGTTGACAATGAGGAAGAACTCGAACTCCCACGTCTCGTTGGCCGCCATCGTGACCTTGAGATCGTCGTCATTCTGCAGCGTGGTGCTCGAAGTGACGGTCTCGTCCGCGGCTTTGCGAACAAGCGTGTGGCCTGCACCCGTTGCACCCGTCGCACCAGCCGGACCGGTGTCGCCCTGCGCACCCGTCGGGCCGGTGGCGCCTTGCGAGCCCGTTGCGCCGGTGGCGCCCGTCGCGCCGGTGGCACCCGTGGCGCCGGTCGCGCCTTGCGGACCCATCGGGCCAGTGTCACCCTGCGGACCCTGAGCGCCCGTCGCGCCGGTGGCCCCAGTTGCACCTACTGGTCCCATCGGGCCAGTATCACCCTGTGCACCCTGAGCGCCCGTGGCGCCGG
>JAFEBP010000029.1 GCA_018242605.1 Planctomycetota bacterium | reverse complement strand
CGTCACGCCGTCCAGCGTCCCGTCCCCGCTTCCCACTTGGAACGCTGCTCCCGCCACCCCGTCCACAGTCCCCCCGTTGATCCGTCCTCCATTCAACGTCATCGTCGTCGCCGCGGTCGCGTTCAACACCGTCCCCAGCGTCAGCGCCCCGCTGTTGAACGAGATCGCCCGCGCCGTCGAGACCGAGTTGACCGAGGCCGTGCCGCCGAACACGATCGTCGGCCCCGCCGTCGATATCACCGCGTCGTCTCCCGGACCGGGCAGCACATCGCCGGCCCAGTTGGTGGGATCGAACCAGTTTGTACCCGTTCCCGCGGCCCCGCCATCCCAAGTCACCGTGCTCAGGAGCACCCGACCCTCGAGTGGTTCGACGTGTGAATCCCCGGCGTGCCGTCGGCTCATTGTGTCCCCTCGGGTTCTGCCGCGAGCGCGAAGCAACGAAGCAGCTTTCCCCACGACCTGCAACACGCGGCGAGCGAACATGGTTCCCAGTTTCACGTCTGATTCCTTGCGTGGTTGAACTGCACGCCGCGGCACTTAACACCGCGGCAACACGACGACGCACCTTATCCGAACCGCTTCACCTGCGAATCACTGTCCGAGCATCCAAAAAAAACCGGACGACACTCCCCAAACGCACCGAACAAACGGGCGCACGGCCAGCCCGCTTGGCTCGGCGCGAATCCCGCTGGCCCCACGACTTCCAGCATTGCATTTTGATTCCCGCACACGACCCCCCCTCTGGCCACCACAAATGCCAGCGTCCCGAAAGAGTGCCAATCACGTCTATGTTACAGAAGATCGCCAGCGAATCAACCCTTGCAAATGCCGCACACGCAAGATCGCTCAAGAACTCTGGCGCACACTCACCGGCTCCATGCCGCACTCCGCTCACCCCGCTCCAAAGTTCCGGGCGGAAGTATGGGCCCAAGCGTGCGCCACGTACACCGACGGAGCGCTGCCTAGGCGTACAGCATTAGCCTCAATCGCTTACCCCTCGCCTGATCGTGAAAAAAAATCACTGCAGAATGTTGACGATCGTCAAAAAGACAGCATTGGGCCCGTCCCCGAGGAGCCTCTGGCGACCGCCCGGAGTAAAAGACGACGGCATGGGTTCCCGTTGCGATGATGGCGAGCCGACGGCGAGGCCAAAGCCGGGAGGAAGCCCGGTCACGGCGCCTCGGTCGCGTCCGACCGCCGGCGCACAACCGAGGCCCGCCCTCCCGCACATGATCGTTCAAGGAGTTCGTCGGCGATCCCCGCCGCGGCGGCGTCCTCCCCAAACTTGTCGTGGGTGTGGATCTTGGCCGTCGCTACCCACGCGGCGATCAGTTCATCAGCCCGGGCCCTGGCGGCGCGAGACTCTGCTGGTTCGGCATTCTCCCGCGGAGCGGCGGAGGCGCCCCTGGTTGCACGGCGGGCCTCGCTCGCCAAACCTGCCTTGACGCGACCTGCCCACCGGGCGAGCTTCTTGGCCCGCTCAATCTCGAAGTCCAAGAAGGCTTCCGCATCCTTGGAGAGCAGCGGCATCTCGTCAAAGTACTGCCGCCCAATGGTCCTGGTCGCCAACATATAGCCCCGTACCTCGGCGTCGAACTCCATCACGGCGTCGCACACATCCTCGATGACCGACGCTTCCAGATCATGGTCATGCAGCGTCATCACCATTACCAGTGCCTGCTTCAACTCCACCACGCGGCCCCGCAACCTCAGCTCCTGGGCTCGCTCGATGATCTCTAACGAGCAACACCGTGCCAGCATGGACAGAAAGCACGCTTCCCGCATCGCATCCTGGGCGGCTTTGTCACGAGTCACTTTCGGAACTCTTCGCAGCCGGGCTTCCACCCCATCCGTGACCTGCTGCATCAGCGACTTGGCCGCCGGTTTCTGCGACAACGTACGGGCATACTCAAGGATGCTCCCCGTCTGCTGCATCTCACGCACCTGCGCCATGACGAGTTGCTTGGGGCTCAGGTGTTGGGCCACTTCCGTCAATCGCTTTCGGGTGTTCATAACGGGTCCTCCGTCGTCGGTGCGGGCATTGAGAACGCTCTTGAATCAGAACCCACCGTCCGCTCCGCCGCGGCCTCCAACGCCTCCAGGCGCCGCTCGAACTCGCCGCCCTCGATCGACCGGATCAGCACGCCGGCGAGATAGCCCACTGTGTTGGCGATCTTCGCGTCCAAGGTGCCCTTGCGGACCCGGCACAGTGTGTCCGCCAGCAGCCCGCTGACATCCTGGAGCGTCTTGAGCGGGGGGTCGGGCTCCGAATCGTCCACCGCAACGGTGCGGCGCCCCCGTTCACGCCCACCCTCTCGGCGAGCCTCCTCCCGCTCCGCCGCGGCGGCGGGATCGTGGATGAAGCAGAAGTCCGAGCCTGTCCTCGCCGGCGCCCTGCACGGCTCCCCCGACGCCGCCGCCGCGTGGCAGACTCCGCTGCCGTCGGCTCCGTCGGTCGGTGGCTTGCTTGCAAGAGGGGGTACCCCCTCCCGCCGCCGGCCCGCGGGGTCCCGACCCGCCTTCTCCCTCTTGCTGGCTTCCTGCTCGGTCACTGGGCACCTCCGTTCGCGGCATTTACCATCGCGACGATCCCGGCCCGGATCGCAGGTGGCAGGTTGGCCCAAGCGGCAACGACGGTCGCCAAGTCTGGGGCCGTGGGAGAAATGTTTATGACTTCAGGCGGGATCTTGGGGGGACGCTCGCTTTGATGTGTTGATACCTCTGTTATTACAGTGGCTTCGGCGCTATATCCCGTGCTTTGCAAGCTAGGGGTCGAGGGTTCGAGTCCCTTCCGCTCCATTTCACGTAAGTCCCGCTGAATCCGTAGGTTACGGAGTCCCGCCGACGTAGGCGGTGCAGCCTGAACGCCCAAAGCAGCGCGGTGTTACACCGCGCTGCACCGCGCAGGAAGCACCGGCCATGGCCAAGACACCCTCGTACCGTCCGCGAACCGGGTACTCGCAAGCGATCGTCACCCTCACCGACAGCGCCACGGGCAAGCGCCGCGACTACTGGCTCGGCGAGTTCGGCACTCCCGCCAGCCGCGAGATGTACCACCGCCTCGTCGCGGAGTGGGAAGGCAACGGGCGGAGGTTGCCCACGGTCGCGCCGCCGCCGCTGGTTGCCTCCACCGCCCCACTACCGGCTGCGGGCGGCACCCGCCCCGCGCTCGCCGCGGCGGGGTGTGGCGTGCCGCTTTCGGTCGCTGCGTTGATTCGGGCGTACTGGGGATGGGCCAAGGGGTACTACGCGGGGGCTTCGACGTGCTGCGTGAAGATGGCGCTGCGGGTGCTGCGCGAGTGCTACGGCACGGCCGACGCGGGGTCGTTCGGGCCCAACGCGCTGCGGATCGTCCGCGAGTCGATGGTGCGGGGGAGCCTGGAGGGCCCCCGGCCGCGCCAGCCGCTGTGCCGCCGAACCGCCAACGCGCGGGTGGGGCACATCATCCGCATGTACCGCTGGGCCGCATCGCGCGAAATGGTGCCCGCGCAGGTCTACCAAGCCCTTCAGACCCTGCCGCCGCTCAAGCGCGGCCGGTGCGGGGCTGTGGAGCACCCCCCCATCGGGCCCGTCTCGCAGGCGGCGGTGGACGCCGTCAAGCCGTTCGTCAGCAGGCAGGTCGCCGCACTTATCGACCTGCAGTTGCTCACGGGCGCTCGCCCCGGCGAGTTGCTGGCGCTGCGGGCCGCGGAACTGGACACCTCCGACGGCGAGGTGTGGTGCTATCGCCCGCGGGACCACAAGAACGAGCACCGGGGGATCGAGCGGGTGATCCGGTTCGGGCCCAAGGCCCGCGAGGTGCTCGCGCCGTTCCTCGCCGACCGCCCCCTCGACGCGTACCTGTTCAGCCCCGCGGAGGCCGAGGTGGAACGTCGGGCGGCGCTGCACGCCCGCCGCGTGACGCCACGTTCGTGCGGGAACGCGCCGGGGACGAACACCAGCGACTCGCCCGCGCACGCGCCGGGCGACCGGTACACCACGCCGTCGTACCGCCGCGCGATCGAGCGGGCGTGCGACGCGGCGTTCCCCCCGCCGGAGCACCTGCGGGCCAAGACGCTACCCAAAGGGCCGCGGGGCCCGGCCCGGAAGGAGACCGAGTTGGAACTGCTGGCGCGGCTCACGCCGAACCAGAGGGCGGAGTTGAAGGCGTGGCGGGAATCTCACCGGTGGCACCCGAACCAGTTGCGCCACGCCGCGGCGACGAGGATTCGGCGCGAGTTCGGGATTGAGGCGGCACAGATACTGCTGGGGCACAGCAGCGCGGCCCTCACCGACGCCGTGTACGCGGAGCGGGACAGCGAGAAGTTGGGAGAGGTGCTGAGGCGGGTGGGGTAACAAGGAGCGTTTCGTCCGCTCAGTGTCGAAGCGACGCCTTCGTCAATCCTGAAGACCTTTCCCGAGATATCACTCTTGCCCACTTCGTTGGGAAGCACTCTCGCTCCGGTGAACTCGCAAGCGACAAGTTCCGATGGATGAGCGGGTGCCCCAGAAAGGGCGGATCGCTCCACTTCATCTCGGAGGTACTGCAATCCTGTCGCCGCGGACTCCACCATCTCGTTCGGAAGTCCCAGTCGATGCGGAGCCGCGGCCGAGGACAACAAGACGGTCCTCGCCACAACTCTGCCAGAAACATCGGACTTGGAGGCTTCGTCGATGGCGATCAGCCCCTCGGGGACTTCCGCCTGCACGAACTCCGAATAGTGTCCGATGCGGCCGCTCAGAACAGATTTGCACGTCTGATCGCTTCGTGCCTTCCTGCCGGATACCAGTACCTCCTACCGCAGGCTATTGCGAAATGGCGGCTTATCGGTATCACCATCCAGATTGCGACGTACGAACTCCCCCACTCACCATCGCTTCCAAGGACGCTCACCTCGTCCCATTCACGCTGACACCTCATTGAGGCAGCGCAACCAAAGCCGCCTGCATACTCGTCGCCCGTTCCCCACTCCTCGCTCTCTCCATGGCTTTACCTTCCATTGGGAGCACGGGTATCATGCACCCCCGCCGCCGGATCTGTTCCGCCGCGGCGGCACCGGAGGACCCATGGCCAAGCGTTCCGTGAAATCCAAGCCCGCCCACGACGCCGGCGCAAGCGCCGAATCCGACCTCGGGTTCGAGAAGCAACTCTTCAAGGCCGCCGACGCCCTCCGCAACAACATGGACGCGGCCGAGTACAAGCACGTCGTCCTGGGGCTGATCTTTCTGAAGTACATCTCCGACGCCTTCGAAGCCAAGCACGCCGAACTGGCCGCGGCGAAGTCGAAGGGCGCAGACCCGGAGGACCCCGACGAGTACAAGGCGGAGAACATCTTCTGGGTGCCTCCCGGCGCTCGGTGGACCCATCTGCTCAAGATGGCCAAGCAGCCCACGATCGGCAAGGTGGTCGATGACGCCATGGAGGCGATCGAGCGTGACAACCCCACGCTCAAGTCGGTCCTCCCCAAGGACTACGCCCGCCCGGGTCTGGACAAACAACGGCTCGGTCAGTTGATCGACATGATCGGCAACATCGGCTTCGGCGCTTCCGGGCACCGTTCCCGAGACCTGCTGGGGCGAGTCTACGAGTATTTCCTCTCGGAGTTCGCCAGCGCCGAGGGCAAGAAGGGCGGCCAGTTCTACACGCCGCGGCCGGTCGTCAAGATGCTGGTCAACATGCTCGCTCCGTACAAGGGCCGCATCTACGACCCCTGCTGCGGCTCGGCGGGCATGTTCGTGCAGTCAGAAGAGTTCATCGAGCACCACGGCGGGCGAGTGGGCGACATCGCCGTGTACGGCCAAGAGTCCAACTACACGACGTGGCGGCTGGCCAAGATGAACCTCGCCATCCGCGGCATCGACGCCAAGATCACCCACGGCGACTCGTTCCACAACGACCAGCACCCGGACCTCAAGGCCGACTTCGTCATCGCCAACCCGCCCTTCAACGACTCCGACTGGCGCGGCGAGTTACTCAAGGAAGACCGTCGATGGGCCCACGGAGTGCCACCACCGGGCAACGCGAACTTCGCCTGGGTGCAGCACTTCCTCTCGAAACTCTCGCCCACGGGACTTGCCGGGTTTGTCCTAGCCAACGGGTCGATGTCCTCGAACTCCTCGGGCGAAGGTGACATCCGCAGGTCGATCGTGGAGGCCGACCTCGTGGACTGCATGGTCGCGCTGCCGGGGCAGTTGTTCTACTCCACGCAGATCCCGGTGTGCCTGTGGTTCCTGGCCCGCAACAAGAAGAACGGACACTTCCGAGACCGCCGCGGGCACGTGCTCTTCATCGACGCCCGCAAGATGGGCACGATGATCGACCGCGTGCAGCGAACGCTCACCGATGCCGACATCGCCACCATCGCCGACACGTACCACGCCTGGCGCGGCGACAAGAAGAACGGCGCGACGGGCAAGAAGTACGCAGACATCGCTGGCTTCTGCAAATCAGCTACGCTCGACGAAATCCGATCCCACGGCCACATTCTCACGCCCGGCCGCTATGTCGGCGCGGAGGAGGCCATCGACGACGGCGTGCCCTTCGAGGGCAAGATGACCGCGCTCACGGGGGAGTTGGCGAGGTTGACTGCCGAGGGGGCCGCGCTCGACAAGTCCATCGCGGCCAATCTCGCGGCGATCGGGTTTGCGTTGCCAAAAGCAAGGAAGGAGACCTAATACATGAGCGCCAAAGACCAAGTCCTTTGGGGCATCCACGCCGGTGAGACTGGCGACGCGGATGCACAGTTTAAGAGGTCCAACTGCATCGCCATCGGCTGGGAGGAAATGGGCGACCTTGGAATACTGCATGCGGATCGCGCAACCTTCAAGGCCAAGGTCCGCGAGGTCTACCCGACGATAAAGGACGGCGCTGTCGCCAACTACGCGGGCCAACTTTTCCGCTTCGTCCACGAGATGAAGCCAGGTGACTTTGTAGCGTATCCATCCAAGAAGGACCGCCAGATCAACTTGGGCCAGATTGAAAGTGGCTACCGCTATGACCCAAAGGCCGAGCCCGGCTATCCGAATGTGCGCTCCGTGAAATGGCTGCGGTCCGTGCCGCGGGCCCACTTCTCCCAAGGCGCACTCTACGAAGTCGGCTCAGCAATGAGCCTCTTTATGATCCGCAACTACGCCGATGAGTTCTTCGCAGCGATCGAAGGCAAGGTCACGCCCGCTCCAGTGGCCAAGGACGAGACCATCGCCGCGGTCGCCGCCGACATCGACGAAACGACCTACGACTTCGTCGTCAAGCGGCTGGCCCAAGAGACCAAGGGCCACCCCTTCGCCCATTTCGTCGCTCACCTGCTCGGCACCATGGGCTACAAAACCCGCGTCTCACCTCCGGGATCCGATGGCGGGGTTGACATCGTGGCTCACCAGGACGAACTGGGATTCCAGCCGCCGATCATCAAGGTGCAGTGCAAGAGCAGCGAGGCAACCGTTGGTGATCCTGAGGTCTCCTCGCTCTACGGCAAGGTCGGGACGGGTGAATACGGCCTCTTTGTATCGCTCGGGTCGTTCTCGCCAAAGGCCACCGCCTTCGCCAAGAGCAAGCACAACCTCCGGCTCATCGACGGCGAGGAACTCGTCGCCCTGATCTTCGAGCACTACGAGCAGTTCGACTCGCGGCACAAGAGCCTGCTGCCGATGCGCCGCGTTTACGTTCCTGAGCCGATCGACGAGGGGCCGGAATGACGCTCCCGCGGTGCTATTTCGATTCCCCGGCCCTCCCGGCGCTTCATCGCGGCCGCGCCGATGGATGCGCTGGGCTCCCGCCAGCCCGCGACGATGTCGCCGAGATTGGTGTCGGGGCGGCACGGATCGGCCCGTCGCGGCCCGCGGACCAGTACACCCCGAGCGGAGAGGGGGTGCGGCATGGTTGAAACAGACTCATTGCCCCCGAACTGGCAACTCGCCACGATCGAAAACGCGATGGCCGCCATCATCGACTATCGCGGAAAGACACCTGAAAAGACGACGTTTGGGGTACCGCTCGTCACGGCCAAGATCGTCAAGGCCGGTCGCATCATGCCTCCCGACGAGTACATCGCGGAGGAGGACTATGACGCTTGGATGCGCCGTGGCATGGTGCATCCCGGCGACGTGGTTGTGACGACGGAAGCACCGTTGGGCGAAGTCGCGCAGTTAGACGAGCGAAAAGTCGCCCTAGCCCAGCGGCTCATCGCCCTTCGAGGCAAGCCGGACCTCGTGGACAACACGTTTCTCCGCTTCTCGATGCAGTCTGCATTCGTGCAGGATCAGTTGCACGCGCGGGCCTCGGGTACGACCGTTCTCGGGATTCGGCAGAGCGAACTGCGAAAGGTTGAGCTGGCTTTGCCCCCCCTCCCCGAGCAGCGGGCGATCGCGGCGGTGCTGGGGGCGCTGGACGACAAGATCGAGGTGAACCGCAAGACGGCGCGGGTGCTGGAAGGGATCGCGAGGGCGGTGTTCACCTCGTGGTTCGTGGACTTTGACCCCGTCCGCCGCCGCGCGGCCTCCCACCCCGGCTCAGCCGCGCCCCTCCCCGCCGACCTCGCCGCCCTCTTCCCCACGCGCCTCGTGGACTCGCCCATCGGCGAGGTGCCGGAGGGGTGGAGAGCATCGGCCCTCGGCGAAGTTATCGAAATTCACGACTCAAAGCGCATCCCATTGTCGAGCCAGGAGCGAGCCGCACGCCCGGGACCGTTCCGCTACTACGGCGCTGCGGGCATCGTCGATCACGTGGACGCCTATCTGTTCGATGGGACATACCTGTTGCTCGGCGAGGACGGCTCCGTCGTTGACGATGCCGGGTGTCCAGTCGTGCAGTATGTCTGGGGGCAGTTCTGGGTGAACAACCACGCCCACGTCCTCACCGGCACGCGGGGATTTAGCGTCGAACACCTGTACTTGCTGGCGCAGGGACTCAACGTCAAGCCCTTTGTGACGGGGGCCGTTCAGCCCAAGATCAGCCAAGGTAACTTAAAGGCTATTCCGATCGTCCTTGCGCCAGACCCCGTCAACGTCGCGTTCGGCAAGGTCATCGCGCCGCTATTCGCACGATTGAAGGTCGCCCACGATCAATCGGCCACCCTCGCCGCCCTCCGCGACACGCTGCTCCCCAAACTCATCTCGGGCGAACTCCGCATCGCCGAAGCGGAGAAGAAGATTGAGAGGCTTCACTGATGTGGGAACCGATCGTTCAGACTGGGCTGGGAGCGCTTATCGCTGTAGCGAGTGGCTTTGGATCCCATTGGCTCTCGCACCAAAGCGACAAATCTCATGCTCGTCGCTCGGTGGCAGCCGCGTTGGCAGGCGAGATCGGTAGCCTGTGCGCCGTCGCGCGTCGTCGCAGGTATCTCGACGGAGCCGAGTACTTCCTAAAGCGCGTACGAGAGACCGGGCAGCCGATACGCTTGAAACTAAGCGCATCCGCCAACTACATGGTGATCTTTGATGCCAACGCAGGGGCGATCGGTCACTTAGCCCCCGACCTCGCTCTCGATGTGGTAAAGTTTTACGTACAGATCAAGTCTCTGCTTGAAGATGCCCGACCGGATGGCCCAGAGCCACCTGATCGCGCGAACGCGGAGCACATGCTAAATGAGCAAATCGCCTTGCTTCGTGAAACGCTCTGCCTTGGCGACGCACTCGTTCAAAGGCTGCGAAACGTTGCGAAGTAACGCATACAGCCAGGTGGAGCGCAAGGTTGAAAACGGCCGAAAGTTGAAGCAGATGACGGAGGCCGAAGACTAAATGAACGCGGTATTCCACAAACCCATCTCGGGCCAACTCCGCATCGCCGACGCGAGAAGATCGTTGGGAGGACGTTGCGATGGCCCCGCGTGTTTGCACACGTCGCCCGAGCATCGAGCACCGGGAGCGGGCCATGGCTGACGCCGCAGAAACGCTTCAACACCTGTTCCAAGCCGCGCTTCGGTACATCGAGGGCGGCGACGAGAAGAGCCTGTTGACGCTCGTGCGCGACCATCCCGAAGTCGTGCGAACCCGAATCAGGGATGGCGGCGATGGTGTAATTCACGCCGCGGCGAAATCGGGGCGTGTCCAAATCCTCAAAGCGTTGCTGGACGCGGGCGCGGACCCCAATATGCCCGAAGGGGAGCCGATCGACGATGATGGCACGATCACGTATCAGCCGGGATATGTCCCCCTGCACCACGCGGCCCGCGGTGGTCATGTGGAGGCAGTATCGCTGCTCCTTGCTCGCGGCGCGAACCCGAACGCGACCGACGAGAGCGGCGGCACGCCGCTGCATGCGGCCCGGGGGCTCGCGGTCGCGGTGACCCTCCTGAAGGGCGGAGCCAGCGCCAATGCGACATGTTGCCTCAGGCACTTCGACGAAACGCTTGGATGGCACTTCGTGGCCACCCCACTGCACGTCGCGGCACAATACGCGGACGCGGAGACGGTGCAGGCGCTTGTGGACCACGGCGGGCACGTCGCAAAAACCGACGGCATCACGGGCCGGACACCGTTGCACTACGCGGCCGCTCGCGGGAACCTGAGCACGACCACTCGCCTTCTCCAACTCGGAGCCGATCCGAACGCGATGGCGGAGATTGCGGCGTATACCAGCGTGTTGCGCATGACGCCTCTGCACTACGCCGCACGCGAGGGGCACCTGGGGGTGGTGCAGGTACTTCTCAAGGCTGGCGCAGATGCTTCGAAAAGTGGTGGCACGGGCCACGAGACCGCAGGCATGCTCGCCTCGAAGAATCACCAATACAAGGTCACCGATGTCCTCAACTCCGGCAAGTGAGCCGAAGGCATATCCATGAGAGTCTTCATCTCGTACAGCGTTGCCGACATTGATCTTCTACAACATGTAGTGAGAATGATCCACGCTAGCGGCGATCAACCGCTTTGTTGGCAAGTCAGCAAGGAACCAGGCAAAGAGGCCTGGAAGAGCATCTTCGAATGGATCGACTCCAGTGATTTGGTGATCGTCATCATCACAGACAAGACAGTGAAGCGTGCGATGTCGGTTGGACAGGAAGTGGGTCATGCCCGAGCGGTGGGCAAGCCGATCTTGCCGCTGGTCGCACCGATCGTGCAACCGAGTGATCTTGGTTGCCTCAGCGGTGTAGTTTTTCAGCAGATTCAGCGAGAGAACCCGGTGCCCGCTTTGCGAGTCGTAAATCGCGTGATTCGGAGGATGAAGCAGAGACAGGCGAGCGAAATGAGGCGGATAGTCGTGCTCGCTGGGGCGCTAGTGACTACCTGGCTGTTGGGCGAGAGCGCCAGAACACGGCGTCGGCGCACAATCACAAAGACATATCGGTGAAGGCACACCGCCGCGATGATCGCGGCGACACGGAAGGAAGTTTGGGATGGACACCATTGGCTTGTGGCAGATCGGCGAGGCTGGACCATCGCGGCTTCAGACGGCGGAACTGTCCGTCGAACGCGATCTGGAGGACTGGATCGAACGAGACCCGGGGCTTCTGGAACGCGGGTTGGTGATCGTCGGGCGGCAGATCCGATTGGAGGGCGGCCCGTTGGACCTGCTCGCGCTCGACCCGCAAGGACGCTGGGTGCTGGTCGAGATCAAAAGGGAGCGGCTGCGCCGGGAGGTCCTCGCGCAAGCCATTGACTACGCCTCGTGCCTGCACGCGGCAGAGCCCGGGTGGTTGCGCGGGCAATGCGACGAGTATTTGCGGTCGAAGGGTTCGCCGGACACCCTCGACTCCCTCCTCGACCAGCGCGGCCGAACTCTCGACGACGACCCCGACGGGCGCGAAGTCGTCATCTACCTGGTGGGCACGGGCCTCGACCCGGGGTTGGAGCGGATGGTGGGCTACCTTGCCGAGCGGGCGGAGTTGGCGGTGCGCATGGTCACGTTCACGGCCTTCCGCGATGCCGGAGGGAAGTCGCTCCTGGCACGGAAGATCCACGAGGCGACCGATGAGACCAGCGCCGCACCGCTCAGGACCGCGAACCGATCGCCCGCGGCAGAGACGATCCTGTCGTTGGCGGACGGGAACGGTGTGGGCGGCGTGATGCGCACCATGTACGAGGCCGCGACGACTGCCGGCCTGCACGTGCGCCCATGGTACAAGAGCATCATGTACGCCCCGCCCGCGAACAAGGTGCGCTGCCTGTTTGTGGTGTGGGTGTACCGCCAGCGGCAGCAGGGCGTCGCCAAGGCGTACATCGCGTCGGAGGCATTCGAGCAGTTCTACGGGATCAAAGAGGCAGACCTGATCGCGGCGGTCGGGCCGGTCGGCAATGTCATGCTGGACCAGGCCGCCGCCGATCGCTTCGCCGCGGGCTTGCGAAGGCTGATGGCGCCCAGGGAGAACGGATGACAGGATACATGACTGAGTCCGTCGTCGAGGAGGCCGCGCTGAACTGGCTCGCCGGGCTGGGCTACGCCGTCATCCTCGGCCCCACGATCGCGCCCGAGGAGCCCGCGGCAGAGCGGAACTCATTCGATGAAGTCATCCTCGCGGGGCGGCTGCGGGATGCGCTGGCTCGGCTGAACCCGGGCGTTGGTGCGGATGCCATGGATGAGGTGCAGCGGTTGGTGCTGCGGTTGGACGCCGCGGATGCCGTGGCTCGCAACCGGGCCTTCCACGCCATGCTGGTGGACGGAGTGACGGTGGAACAGAAGCGCAAGGACGGGTCCATCGGCGGGGTGATCGTCCGGCTCGTGGATTTCGAGGACGCCGACAACAACGACTGGCTGGCGGTGAACCAGTACACGGTCACCGCCGGTGGTGCCAACGGCCACAACCGGCGGCCGGACGTGGTGATCTTTGTGAACGGCCTTCCCCTGGCCGTCATCGAACTGAAGAACGCGGCGGATGAAAAGGCGGACATCTGGAAGGCATTCCAGCAGTTGCAGACGTACAAGGCGCAGATCCCGCGGCTGTTCGCGTACAACGCCGCCCTCATCATCTCGGACGGTACCGAGGCCCGTATCGGCACCCTGACCGCCGACCGCGAGCGGTTCATGCCCTGGCGGACGACGGAGGGGGAGACGCTGGCCCCGTCGAGACTGACCCAACTCGAAGTGCTCCTGACGGGCGTCTTTGAGAAACGGCGGTTCCTGCAAATGCTGCGGCACTTCATCGTTTTCGAGGATGAGGGGGACGGCAAGGTCATCAAGAAGATGGCGGGGTATCACCAGTTCCACGCCGTGAACCGGGCCATGGCCGAGACGGTGAAAGCGTCGGCCGCGGGCGGTGATCGTCGCGTGGGCGTGGTCTGGCACACGCAGGGGTCGGGCAAGAGCCTGACGATGGCTTTTTACGCCGGTCGGGTGATCGCCGAAAAGGCGATGGAGAACCCGACGATCGTGGTCCTGACCGACCGCAACGACCTGGATGAGCAGTTGTTCGGCGTCTTCGGGCGGTGCAAGGACCTCCTTCGGCAGCCCCCGGAGCAGGCCGCGGACCGGGCCGACCTGCGGGCCCGGCTTACCCGGGCATCGGGCGGCGTGGTCTTCACGACGATCCAAAAATTCCTGCCCGAGGAGAAGGGGGACAAGCACCCGGTACTGTCCGAGCGGCGGAACATCGTGGTGATCGCGGATGAGGCCCACCGGAGCCAGTACGACTTCATCGACGGGTTCGCCCGGCACATGCGCGATGCCCTTCCCGCGGCGTCCTTCATCGGGTTTACCGGTACGCCCATCGAGAAGACCGACGCCAACACGCAGGCTGTGTTCGGCGAGTACATCAGCGTTTACGACATTCAGCGAGCGGTGGAGGATGGGGCCACGGTGCCCATCTACTACGAGAGCCGGATGGCGAAACTGGCGATCAACCCGACCGAACGGCCAAGCCTGGATGAGCAGTTCGAGGAAGCGACCGAGGGGGAGGAGGTCGAGAGGAAGGAACGCCTGAAGACCAAATGGGCCCAACTTGAGGCCCTGGTCGGGTCGGAGAAGCGGATCGAACTGGTGGCCGCGGATCTAGTGGCGCACTGGGAGCGGCGTCTCGAGGACGGGATGGACGGCAAGGCCATGATCGTGTGCATGAGCCGGCGAATCTGTGTGGAGTTGTACGACGCGATCATCGCCTTGCGCCCGGCCTGGCACGATGCCGACGATGAGAAGGGCGTGATCAAGGTTGTGATGACCGGTTCGGCTTCTGACCCGGTGGAATGGCAGCGGCACATCCGCAACAAGCCCAAACGCGAGTTGATGGCCAAGCGGTTCAAGAACCCCAAGGACGGATTCAGGATCGTAATCGTGCGGGACATGTGGCTGACGGGCTTTGATGCCCCCTGCCTGCACACCATGTACGTGGACAAGCCGATGCGCGGGCACGGGCTGATGCAGGCCATCGCCCGCGTGAACCGGGTCTTCCGCGACAAGCCGGGCGGGCTGATCGTGGACTACCTCGGCCTCGCCCACGAACTCAAGCAGGCCCTGTCCGTCTACACCGAGAGCGGGGGCAAAGGCAAAGCGGCGTTTGATCAGGAGGACGCCGTGGCGCTCATGCTCGCCAAGCATGAGGCGTGCTGCGAGTTGTTCGATGGATTCGACTGGTCGCACTGGACCAAGGGGCGGCCGGAGCAGCGGCTGTCGGTGCTACCGGCGGCGCAGGAGCACATCCTGGGCCAGAAAGACGGGAAGAACACGTTCCTGCTCGCCGTCAAGGAGTTGTCAAAAGCGTTCGCCCTCGCCGTGCCTCACGAGGAGGCGCTGCGGATCCGCGACGATGTCGGCTTCTTCCAGGCGGTGCGGGCGGCGCTGACCAAGTCCACAGAAGGGCAGACCCGGTCGCCAGAGGACCTGGAGCATGCCATCCGCCAGTTGGTGAGCCGGGCGGTGGCGTCGGACGAGGTGGTGGACATCTTCGCCGCGGCGGGGCTCAGGAAGCCCAACATCGGCGTGCTGTCGGAGGAGTTTCTGGCGGAGGTCCGCGGCATGCCGCAGCGGAACCTGGCCGTGGAACTGCTCCGCAAGTTGCTGACGGGCGAAATCAAACTCCGCGGCCGCAAGAATCTGGTGCAGGCCCGGTCGTTCACGGAGATGCTGGAAGAGGCCCTCAAGAAGTACCAGAACCGTGCCATCGAGGCGGCCCAGGTAATCGAAGAACTGATCGCCCTGGCCAAGGACATGCGGGAGGCCGACAAGCGGGGCGAGGCGTTGGGCCTGAGCACCGACGAGGTCGCGTTCTACGACGCCCTTGAGGTCAACGACAGCGCCGTCAAGGTGCTCGGCGAGCCCACGTTGCAGAAGATCGCCCGGGAACTGGTCGAGTCAGTGCGGGCCAACACGTCGATCGACTGGACCATCAAGGAATCAGTGCGGGCCAAACTCCGGGTCATCGTAAAGCGGATTCTTCGCAAGTACGGTTACCCGCCCGACAAGCAGGAGAAGGCCACCCAAACGGTGCTGGAGCAGGCGGAGTTGTTGCTCACTGAATCGGTGTAGCGCGGGTGCGACGAACCCCAGTGCGATGAGCATTGCGACGCTCCGTTTCATTCTCCACTCGTTTTGAGACCGGCTACGTTTGCGTCGTAAATGCGTAGCGCTTAATTGATCGCCCGCCCGCGGCCCGACCGGGGCTGGTTTCCGCCCCGCCGGACCCTGTATACGCCCGGCGACACTCGTTCGAACGCCTTGTGGGTCGAGAGGACTCCTCGCAATCCAGAATCAAAGGTCTTCGACGTGGTCTGGAAACCCGACGCCAGCATTATCCTCGCTGCCTCGCTGGCAGGCATCTCTTTATCCCCGATCGCCAAGCGCAGCGCCTCAACCGTGGTCATCCGGTTCTTTGAGTACCTTCGAGGGGCGGTCGCTACGCCCGGCCGGTGGTCGGCCAACTGCGAATCGAGCACCAGGATCTGGGCGCACAGTCGTTTGCGGCGCTGTTTCAACTCCGCGAGTGCCCTCTTTCGGCGGCGCACCTCATCCACTAGTTCTTCCAACGCCGCTTCAGAAGCGCATGTAACCGCGGTGCTGATATATCTCCGCTTTGCCATCCATTGAACTCCTGCCGCGCCGGGCCGCGATCGTACCGCAGGAGTCTTCGCCGCGTCAACCAACATACGAACTCGGCCGAGAGTACGAGGCGCCCATGCTTCGTCCGGCGCAACTTCACCGACATCGTCTGGGGAGCCGGTGCCATCTACCGCGCTTGTTCCGACCACATGAACTCCCGCTCCAGCGCAAGCAACTCCTCCGCCACCACGACGAACTGGTCCGACACCCGATCTTGCTCCGCGTACACCGCCTCCCGCTCGGGCGTGCCTTCCGGCGGGAGGTTCTCGAACAGCGGTCCTTTGTGATAGACGAACCCTGGATACGACCGCAGCAGTTCCCCTGCCCGCGCGTTCGCCGCGACGTACCTCGGATCTGCTTCCATGCGTGCACGCCTGCGGCGCTCCTCAACGGCGGCGGGCGACATCGTGGCCTTCACGACGGCGGATGATTCCAGTTTGGCGAGGCGGGCTTTGAGACGCATGGTGGGGCTCGACAGGGGCGAGTTGGCGATGGCCTCCCCGCACCGTAGCCGCTCCGCTTCCGCCGTCCAGACCGACCGCGGAGCGTCACTTCCCCGGCGGCGCTCCTGGCGGAGCCGCGAGCGGGGTTTCACCGAAATGCGTGAACAGCCGCACCCTGCCCGCGTTCATGCTTACCGCTCGCATGTTCAATCGCCGTCTTTCCTGCCGCGGCATGCGGCCTCGACTGGTGAAGGAATACGTAAAGGCCCCACAGTGGAACCGCTCGCACGGGGCTATGCTGCCATTGATGACCTCCGAGCAACAGCCAGAGCCGGGGCCGACGCCGCCCTCGAACGAGGGAACATCTCCACAGACCTCCACCGGCGGATCACGCAAGAAGACCCGCGACGAGATACTTGACGCGGTGATGAGGAGCGGAGACGAGAACCTTCGCAAGGCGGCGGAGGAGACCAAGCGGTGGAGGGAAGAGCAGGAGCGGAAGCGCAATCGCCTGAAGTAACCGGGAAGGGCACGTTCGGGAGCCAGTGCGAAGTTCACTCCGCAGGCGAATCGCTGCGCAGGCCCGATCAGCCGGTGCCGCCGGACCTCCCCTCCAATCTCGGTGCCGCCGACCAGCCCGCGCCTCGAGGGTGACGGGTCGGCTTGCGGCCGATCCTGCCGCGAAGACGGTCGTCAACAGCCGCTTTCCCAGTGGTCAAAGAACGCCTGTACATCGGCACCGTCAATGCCCCCATCGGCGTTAACGTCAGCCGAAACATCGCCCCCTTCCCATGCATCGAAATAAGCACTCACATCTGCCCCGTCGATTCCGCCATCGTTGTTGAAGTCCCCTCCGCACGGCGGGCCGAGAATCCATGTGTCTGCCCAGAGGTAGACTCCGCTGTCCTTTCCCCCAAAGAGAACAGTTGTTCCACGAGCCGCGTCATACGCCATTGAGTGTCCCCCTCGCTCCCATGGGCTTTCGATTACCCGTTCGGTCCACGAGAGTCCGTTCCACTCCCACGCCCAAATGCCGTGGGGGTAGTACGCGCCACCAAATAGAACAGTCACTCCTCGATCCGAGTCGTAGGCCACGGCGTGTTCCTCGCACGGCCATGGGCCGGACACGAGTCGCAACGTCCAGCGGGTTCCGTCCCATTCCCAAGTCTCGTTATTCACGCCATAGTTGGAGAACCCCCCCACCAGCACCGAAACGCACCGGGCCGCGTCGTACGCCATGGCATGTCCGGTTCGCGGCATCGGCCCGATGACGATTCGCTGCGTCCACGCTGTCCCGTTCCACTCCCACGTCTCGCCGTTGGGATATGGAGCCGGAGAGGGGTTCGTTCCACCTCCGAACAAGACCGTGGTGCCGCGAAGCGCGTCATAGGCCATCGCGTGACCAAACCTAGCCGAGGGGCCATCTGCAGTCCGTTGGGTCCAAGTGGCCCCGTCCCATTCCCATGTCTCCGCGCTCTGGCCACCGGCAGTGGTGCCCCCGAAGAGAACGGTGACGCCCCGGACCGCGTCGTACGCCATTGCATGCCAAGCACGCGGCGAGGGGCCGCTTGCAGCGCGCTGAGCCCAGTTGCTCCCATTCCACTCCCACGTCTCGCCGTTGTAAGTGCTGGACGTTGAGGTCAGGCCGCCGAATAGAACCGCCACGCCTCGGGCGTGGTCATATGCCATGGAATGACCGTACCGGGGAGAGGGGTGTGATCTCGGGCGAAGTTGGTTCCACTCAACGCGCTGGCCCAATGCGTGTGACGGCGGAAATGCGCAAGCACAAAGCACCGCAAATACACAACGAACGATTCGCACGATCTTCCCCCTTTCAATTTCCGCGTACGTGCGGTTCTTGAATGCCCTCAACTTCGGTACCACTGTCGAATACCTTATCCGCCCAACGTGAGATCCTAACACCGAATCAGTCAACAGCCGTTCTCCCAGTGGTCGAAGAAGTCGCTGACATCCGTCCCGTCAATACCGCCGTCACCGTTGAAATCACCGGGACAATCCGGTGTCACCGCGAGCCCGACAGGATCTGAACGGATCGAACCGCATTCGTTGGCGATGATGCAGTCGAACACAGAGCCGTTGTCGGCTTGAAGCCCGGGAGTGATGATGAGTGTGGGCGAATCCGCACCGTGGATACGTCCGCCGTCGAACAATGGAACTCCACCCCGCAGCCACCGATACGTCACCTGCCCACCGGCGGGAGGGTTCGTTGTGACAACTGAAAAGGCGATCACATCGCCGCTCAGAACGGACATGTCCATGGGCTGGAGGCTGATGGTCGGCGTCTGTCCCGTGCAGGGGCCTGGAGGCCCAGTAACGGCGAGCCCGACGGGAGCCATGTGCAACGGCGACGCACACCCATCATCAACGATGCACTGGTATGCCGCGCCGTTGTCGCTTTCAGTCGTTGACAGAACGCTCAACGACGAAGTGGCAGAGCCGGCGATCACCGAACCGGTTCCGGTAGCACCATCCGACAAATCAACACCGTGCCGTTGCCAGCGATAACTCAACGGAAGCGCGCTGATCGCTTCTGCGGTGAACGTCGCCGTTGTACCCACCACAACACTGGCATCGGTTGGTTGGCTGACTGCAGCAACACCATTGCCGAGGGCAAACGCGTACGCTGCGCCCTGATAGGCCACGTCGTTGGCCTGCTCATCCAATGCCCCTACGAGAGCGATTTCGCCGTTACGAGCCAGCGCAAGCGATCCCCCAAAGTGCTGATGATCCCATCCGACTGCGCCAATCGGCCTAAGAATGGGTTCACGCACCACCCACGATGTTCCATTTCTAGCGTACACGTAGGCGGTCCCTTGTTCTGAAGTGCTTGCGACATCTTCTGCGCGAGCACCGATCAAGCACCTTGTGCCAGCGGCGTTCATTGACACCGCGTTCCCAAAGTCGCGGGACTGATGTGGTGGCACAAGCATCGGGACAGACTGAGACCAAACCCCTCCCGGAGATCGCGCGAAGATGTAGGCCCCTCCGCCACTACTTGAACCACGCATTGCGCCGATGACCGCAGTATTGCCATCGTGGCTCAGACCGACCGCCGAGCCGATGTACAGCGGATTGCCTGTCGCTCCCGAGAATGCGAGTTTTCCTCCCTGACGGGTCCAGGAATTTCCATTCCGAACGAATACGTAAGCCGTACCCACACCGAAAGCGTCTTCAAACGCTCCGACGATAACCGTGTTCCCATCGCCGCTGATCGCAACCGATGAACCGAATGCGCCTCCCCCGCTCAACGGAGTCAGCGGCGGCGACTGAATCGTCCAAACGCCGCTTGATCGCGTCGCCACATGCACCACCCCGTCGTTGTTCGTACCACGGTACGGCTCGCTGATCACTGCTGTATTCCCATCCGCGCTCACGGCAACAGCGCGACCGAAGTAGCCCCTCACCGGCGGTCCGGGCGGGATCAGTTTCGGGCCTTGTTGTACCCATGAACCATTCACGCGCACGAAGATGTACGCCGCCCCCTTGTCTGCGTCGTCTAGCAAAGCACCGACCACCAGCGTATCGCCATCGGCATTCATCGCTAACGAAGAACCGAACAGCCCCGCCCCCACCCCGCCGCTTGGTGCGACCCTAAGCCCAGGAAGACTCCAAGAAGATCCCACACGTGCTGCGATGTAAACGGCTCCGGCGCTCGCGTTCTCTCCAACGGAACCGATCGCACCGATCGTTCCGTCGGCGTTCAACGCCACCGACGATCCGAACGATGTTCCACCGGAAGGCGCCATTCGAGCCGTTTGAAGGATGCACTGTGCATACGAAGTCTGCGCCAAGAGAACCAGGACAAAGCCCAGAATCGAAAGTGGCAGACTCTTGATCTCGATCATCAATCGAAGTGCGTTCCGCAAGCAAGCAGGGAATCGCTTTGCACCCGCCATGCGAACGCACCGCCCCAAAGGTAAGGGGCCGCGGGCGCTAGTGATCAGATTAAGCGAACCGAACATGGAGCATCCCATCGTTCTGTCGCATCCTTGCAGTTTTGCGAAAGGGCCACCTATCCCAGCCCCGCTTCAAGACTGTACACATAAAGCACACGGTGTTCCTCGACCGAGAACTTTGCAACCGCGTCAAGCCTTCGGCTTGCCAGCCCGAGGCCGCCAGATTTTTGACCATCATCTCGGCTTCCGGTGGAAGGGCTTTCTGACATCGCCAAAAATAGCGACGCGAACACACCAACCACAGCCGCGTCGCCACCGCCAAAAGCAACCGATGTCATTCCCCGATGCGGCCATCAACCTCATCCGCGCGTACTCTATGCGGAGCGCCAAAGCGAATGACTTTCGGACTCGGAGTCGTGTACAAACATCGCCTCGCGGAAGTAAACACGGATGAAGCAGCCAAGGAAGCGAACACCTGAAACGCAGGAAATGATCCGACTCTTGTGGCCGAATCACCCGTCGCTCGCGGCGGACCCAGAGGCGGAAGAGATTCGCAGGTTCAATGACGCATCGCCAGCGAGGACGACTCCGCGACCTGAGGCATCGTCCGACGCAACGCCGCAACCACCAGCCACAGAACAGAAAGAACCGGCCTGACGAATCCGCCGAACGGACATGTTCTTCTGAACTGTCACTGGATTATTTCGCGGTCCACCCCCGCGCCCGCACCGCCTCGATCACCGCCACCGGCGCGATGTGGTCGAGGTACCGCACCGTGGTGGCGATGCTGGTGTGGCCCAGTTGTTTGCTGATGATGCCGATGTCCACGCCCTCGACCCGCAACTGGGCCGCGTGGGTGTGCCGCAGGCCGTGGGCGTGCACGCGTTTCTCGATCCCCGCCCGCCGCCCCAGCGACGGCAGACGCCGCCGCACGTACGCGGTGGTGAGCGGGTTTCCCACGAGCGAGCAGAAGACCGGGGCGTCCCCGCCAAGGCCCTCCGCGGCACGGACCGCCAGCCACGCCGCCACCATCGCCGCGCCGCCCGGGTCGAGCCCGACGACCCGAGAACGCCCGCCCTTGCCCCGCAGCACCCGCACCGCCCCGTTGGCCAGGTCGAGGTCCTTGGGGTACAGGGACAGCGCCTCGGAGACCCGTAGGCCGGCGCGGTACATCAACGCGATCAGCGCCCGGTTGCGAACGCCCGTGGGGCTCCGCTGGCTCAGCGCCCCGAGCAACCGCTGCACCTCGTCGTCGCTCAGCACCTCCGCGGGCAGGCGGCGCTGGGGGCGGGCCCGGCGGCGGGGCGGTGGCGTTGCGGCGGCGCGCGGGCGGCGGACTCTGTCGGCGGCGTACGGGTTGGGCATCACGGTCTCCGGCGAAGGGCTACGGATTGAGCGACAACTCGTAGCGCGTCATGGGGAGAGCGGGCGCAGGTCTGCGCGCGAGATTGTGAATGCGGTCGTCGTGCGGCCGCGCCGATCCAATGGGAGCGCAATCAAGGAGCGGCTATCGGATCTATCTGAATGTTGAACCCGACTGCGGCCGGACAATTTGCTGCGCCGCATTCGCAAAGAGTTCACTGACGACAATGTTCGGTGGAGACCGCATCGCTGAGATCACGCTCGACGCGGACGAAGTGTTTGCGCCAATATCCCGGCGCAGTTCGTGGCGACGCCTGTGATTGTCAGCACCCCCCACCGGCTTCCCATTCGGCAGCCAGAGTCACCACGACATTGTCAAAGGTGGGCATGAGATGCGCACGCGACATGCGTTCCAAGAACAATAGTCGGCGCAAACGGGGCACTTCCGATCGCGGAAGAACGCACCAACGAAGGCACGGCCGAACTGTGTCATCAGCAGCCACATCTGAGAGAACATCGAGAAGGGATGGCCAGCGGCCGCTTGCACGCGCGAGATGCCATTCACGCAGATCGTCCAAATACGTAAACTGACCAGCCTGGGCGTGCACAAACGGGTGTGATGACCGCGGGCAACGAAACAGGCTAATACCCGTGCGGCGGGGAACGAGATTGGCTGGCTCGCAAACTTTCTGTGTATCGAGCGCCCACACCGAGATTTGTTTAGCGTCGGATCGCTCGGTTGCGAAGAACGCCGCAACCATTGGATTTACAGTCCAATCCAAGAGTGATGTGGGTATGCCATGATGCTGGGCGACCGCCTGCGCCGGACACGGACCTTGGATGTAGCCAATGCTCCAGTTAAGGATACCGTCAACATGGAGACCAAGTTCATCCGCAAATCGCGAGAACTCAGTTAGAGCAGAGTTCTCTGCCTTGAGCAATGTATCCCTAAGCACTCTAAAGACATCCTCACGCTTGAAGCACTCCGGATCTGCCATGGAAGCCGCAAACCGGTCCCAATCCCATTCAGGTCGTTCCTTCTTGAGGATCCTCTTTATCAGCGGCCGCAAAACTCGAATTCCATCGAGACGACGGGCCCGCGGCTTGAGTTCCCAACTCGCGTCAGTATGTCCTCGAAACAACCAAGGCGCATCTTCTTTCGCCTCCCATACGGGATTTGACAGCCGCAAATACTCCAGAAACGACGCGGCGGTGCTGAATAGGTGCTCCTCAACGAATGGCGGATGGATTTGGTCCATGTGAATCCTAGTGCGAGGTTGAGGCGGCACGCGCGCGATTGCGATCCCGCCACACGCCCGCCACTCTGCCCCACGCCGCGTAAGGCGCAATGCCCCGAGCCGCTCTCCCCACGCCCCCACCGCCAACCCCGCCCGCTGTACGCCCCAACGCGGCCGTAAGGCTCGCACCCCCCACCCACAAGGCGCCGCCTAATGTCGCAGGCCCAAGCAACTGGATTCGGCGATTCCCGTTCGGGCTGTCGCGATACGCCAGGACCACGGCGCAACCTTTAGCGCCGCCCTTTGCCGCGGCGCTTTTTGTATCGAATTCACTCATAAACTTGGATTCCACCTGCTCTCTGGCGGAGAGATGCCCTGTGCATCCATCCCTGAAGCAGAACCCTGACCACCCCGCAATGGCCTCAATGGGACTGTCTGTGGTGCTCCGGAACCGGCCCCAGGCGGCCTCGCATGAAGGTATGGCTTGGCATCAAGGTCACCGTACTTGTCTCGCAAGTCTCCATAGATTCTGGACCACACCACGTTTATCTCGCTGATAAACTCCCGCCACTTCGCTTCCAGGATGTCGAGCAAACAGGCTGGCGTTCCCGTTCGAGAGTCAGTCCAAGGTAACTCCTGAGGCGAAAACAGGACATCACTCACAGAAGGTACACCACTGTTAGCGAAAATGGGGATAGTCCATGCGTGGGCAATCCGGTTACGAATTTCGTAGATCGTGTCAAGCGATGGAGTGGCATCCCGAACGTTGATGTTTTGCAGGCTCGGCGCTGGCCGGGCTCTCACTGCTTTCTCTAGGTTCTCAAGTGCCGATCCTAAAGCGACCGTAAAAGCGAGCAAGTCTTGGTGTAGCGACACTATGTCTAGGGCTGCGTGTTCATACGAGGAATGCCCTCTTATGAAGGCATTTGACGTGGCCTCTACACGCTTTAGTGATTGCCATGCTCCTTGACACCTGACGAGAACAGTATAGTGACGCTCGGAAAACTCGGTCCAGTCGCCCGCGGACATGAGAGAATGACCCACCTTCGCAGTGTTGGGAGATATGTACTTGGACCACACGAGTGCATACCAGGGGAAGGAGATTCCCAATCGCGAGCCTTCGGCAAATACACACCGTTCAATAATGTCCCCTTGGGCTTCGATGTGCTTGACCGCCGCAGCGAAATTAGGGGTAGACATTTCGATACTCCAAGCCTTCCAAGTGCTATGGCTACGCTTCTTCCACGAAAACGTAGCCCGTCATAGATCGCCCCCGCCGGGCCCGCTACACCGCCGCGATCCACCCCGGCAGCGCCGCGGTGTTCTCGTCGTCCGACCCGTACGCCTTGGGCTTCATGCTGCGCCCGCACCCGGCGCACCCGCAGAACGGCGCGCTCGTCTTCCCCGACGGCGCGACCAGCACGAACCCCGCCCAGCCCTCGCCGCGGCAGACGAAGCACTTGTTGCCCGCGAGAAACCGCCGCTCCAGCACCGCGACCTTTCGTTCAACGGTCATGTCGTTGCTCCACCGCGCCGCGCCTCGGGGACCCGCGCGGGCGGGAACTTCCCCGCCGCGGCGCACCGCGCTCCCCGCGACCAACAACTCAAACGCCCCGCGCGGCCGTTCGCTTTGCGCCGAACCCCGCCGCCGCCCGCCCCGCGCCGTTGCCGCCACGTTGGCCCACGCCGCGTTCGTTCCCGGTAGGACGCCCAACGCCCCGCCCGGTGCGGCGGCCCCGCGTGCGCCAACGTCGCCCGCCGCGGGGGCGTTCGGAACCCACTAGGCGCGTTGTAGGCCGCGCCTAACGCCAAGGTCCGCAGTAACTGAAATCTCTGTTTTTCAAGCGGAATCATCGCCGCTTGGCCTTGCAATCCGCCGCCGGATCGGGCTTCATGTGTCATGTTCGCGGGGCGTCCCGCGACGCACGCAACGCACCGGAGAACGCAGCCATGAAGAACGCACCCAAGGCCAACGCCAAGAAGGCCGCGGCGCTCGCCGCCGCGACCGAGGCCGCCCGCGAGGCGCTGCTCATCGAGACGCTTGAAACCCGCGGCCGCGACGCCCTCGACTTCCACGAGGTGTCGGTCTCGATGATCCGCGACGCGATCGCCATCGCCTTCGAAGCCGGATACGCCGCGGGCCACAACGCCGCCGCCAAGTAACCCACCCAACCCCCACACCCCGCACCGGAGAACCCCGCCATGAAGAACGCCAAGAAGCCAGAACCCACCGCCGCAGAAACCTACGCCGCCCGCGCAGGCGACATCGCCCGCCTGATGGACGTGCTGCAGATGGAACTCGACGCCCACGCCAAGC
>JAFEBP010000028.1 GCA_018242605.1 Planctomycetota bacterium | reverse complement strand
TCCACGGTTCCTGGGTCAGGTCAAGGAGATTGGAGCGGACGGGGCGTGCGATGAAGTTTTGGTGGTGTGTGCTGGGGTGTGAGCGGGTGGTTATTGGGGCCGGGCGGCCTGAAACGGCGGGGAGGGGGCCGGGACTGGGTCGGGGTGGGGCCGCGGGGTGCGGATGAAGTTTTGGTGGCGTGCGCGGGGGCGGCACGCGAGTGGGCGGCGTTGGAGGCTGGGGCTGCGGATGAAGTTTTGGTGGCGTGCGTGGAGGCGGCACGTGGGCGGGCGGCGTTGGTGGAGACAGATGCGAATGAAGTTTTGGTGGCGCGTGCGGGGTCGGGGGAGCGGAGAGGCGTCGGGTGAAGGGGTTGGTGGAGGAGGCGGGTTGGCGAGAGGTGAAGGGCCAGGGCGTGGAGGCGGGAGAGGAGTTGGCGGGCGTGGGGGGTGTTGGGGGTGCTGGGGGCGGTTGAACTTTTGGTGGGGTGCGTGCCGCGGCGGGGCGGGTGGGGAGACGCGTGGAGTTGAGGCCGCGGGAGTTGCGGGGCGGGTGGTGGGGCGCTGATGAAGTTTTGGTGGTGAGCGCTGGGCGATGGTGCGGCCGCGGGGCTGGGCGAGGAGGTGGGCTGGGGTTGGGCGGCGGGTTGCGGCGCTGGGCCGGTCTGCGCGGCGGCGGCCCAGATCTTGGCGAGGACGGAGAGGGGGGTGCTGGGCATGAGGTGACTCCTGTTTCGCGGGGCGCGGGGAATGGGCGCCTCTGTAATTACGCGAAGGGGGGAGTTCTTCGGACGGGTGCGTGCGCACGCGGGTGGTTAGTGCATCGCTGGCGAGAGGGGAGTTTGAAGATTTTTGAAGCGGGGCTGGGGCTGTGGGAGCAGGCTCGGGAGCGAGTGGCACGGAGTTTGTTTTGGGATTTTTGCGGAGAGGGGGCGGGAGGGGCGGGGTGTGCGCGCGGGGGGGGGTCCTAGGATCATTCAATCGCTTGAACTCAGAGCTGCGAGGAGGACTGATTTGGAGGGGTGGGTGTTGTTGCGGGAAGGGGATTAGGGTGTTGCTTTGACTAAGAGCACTGATTGGAACCGCCATCGCGCCTTCTTGATTTCAACTGCCCGATCAAGGCTCACCCTGGGACTTGGTCGCGGAGGGGACGGCGGGGCTGTTGGAACACCGAGAGGCAATGGGAGCGCAAAGCTGCCTTGCAAAATACGAACAAAAGGCGGACAAGAACGATATCGACTAGTTTTTTTTTTCAATGCTCTCGTACCTGAATTGCCAAAGAAATGGATTTTTCGCACCCTACCAGTAGTGGGTCAAAAAAGGATCCACAATATGTAGTATGTACATCCACTTTTCGTGTTTCTCTGAGATCGTTTAGTCGTCGCGACGAGCCGCCAAAGACTGTCGCGGTGGGAATGCACTGGACAAATTTGACTTGAATCGACTTCACCTTTAGGATAAACTCATTGAGCGATGCAGCCGATTCCAATGTGGTACACCGCGGAGCCCAAAGGACTGTGCGGTATGCGCGAGCCGCAAACGGTTCGTATCCTGCCAAGGACTTTCTGGAATCCGAAGTAGTTCCCGAGAAGGACAAAGCCTCACTTCTCCGAACAATGCAATTGCTCTCGGCGGTAGGCAAAGTTACTAATCCTGAGAAGTTCAAAAAGCTGGAAGGCGACCTGTGGGAGTTCAAGAGCTACCAAACGCGGATTGGAGCCTTCCAGAATGGAAACAGTTGGTATCTCACCAGCGGGTTTGTAAAAAAGAAGGATGGGTGGCCTAAGTCAGAGTTAGAAAGAGCGGATCGAATTCGGTTGGAGCAGTTGGAGCACTTAAGGAACAGGTCGGAGCTATGAGCACGAATTGGATCGATAAATTGAGTGAATCCGACGCTGGCCGCACCCATCTTGATCGCGAACGGGTGAAATTGGAGGCGGCTGAGTCGATCTGCCGCCTGATGGAAATTCAAGGGGTTGGAAAGTCTGAGCTCGCGAAGCGACTTGGACGAAGTCCTGCGTTCGTGACGAAAATTCTTCGCGGAACGAACAATTTCACTTTGATCACGCTTGCTGATGTCTTCAGGGCTTTGGATCGCTCGTTGCACCTGGCGATCGGTCCTGCGGGCGATGGTGTTCAAATCCCCCACGATTGTGGAGACCAAAATTCGTATCGATTCGATGAATGGAAGACTCCGCGGGCAACACCTCGTTGGCAGGCACCTTGTGCGCCGTGCTTTAAGGACGAAGAACCCGAATTCCCCCACAAAAATATCGCCGCGTAATGCCGAACAAAAAGACTAAAATCAAGCAAAGCGAACAGCTTACCGAAGATCCCTTGCTTCTGGCCGGTGAAGTGGCGCAGCGATCCAGCTTGGTCTCAATTGAAATGATTAGTGGGGCATTTGGCCGAAAAGAAGGAAAGATCGAATCCAAGGGACTTGATATCCATTCTCATCAGGATTTCTCTCGGGTTGGCGAACGCTTAGCAGCCACAGTGCACTTCGCGGTCATGTTGAACCCGCCGTTCGTGGACGACGCTGAGAATTCAAAGGACGCTATTAGAGTCGAAGGCGATTTCAAGTTGGTGTACATTATCCGCGACTTGGATAGCATACCCGAGCCGGCGTTCGAGAGATTCGCCAAAATTAATGGTGTTTATAATTCTTGGCCTTACTGGCGAGAATTTGTCCACAGTGCGATTAGCAGAATGAACTTTCCGGGGTTAGTGATGCCAGTGTTGACGATTGGACGGGCGATCATGTTGGCCGGATTCGGACAGTCGCCGCGGCCGAAGTCAGATCGGCAGACTTGATAAGGACCGTTTGCATCATTTGCTTATGCGCGGATACCTAATTGCCGGGTATCACAGAATTTGAAAACTCATACCAATCACCGCTGACTTTCAGGCAGCAGGTAGCCGTACGAGCAGACGGATTTGAGGAGTACCGGCGTCCGTCGTTGCCAGGCTTCGGCGCCGGCATCGAGCAGGTAATGGAAGTTGTCGCACGCCCGGTTGCTCGGGTAGTGGCTGCGTAGGTAGCACCAAAATCGCTCTACGGGTTCAACTTGGGGCTGTACGGCGGCAGGTGAAGGATCGTGATGTTCGCGGGAACGGCCGGACGCCTGGACTCATGCCAGCCCGCCCGGTCCATGATCAACACCGAGTGGTCGTCGGGGCCCAGTTCCTCCGCAGCCATCTTCAGGAACACGCTCATCGTTTTGATGTTCACCGCCTGGGCCTGCAGCGCCACGATGTGCCCGCTGCCGAGCTCTACCACGGGGTAGAGGCACACGTGCTCGCACTTGGTTTGCTTGACAACGGTGGGGCGAGTTGGACAAGCCGGGCAGTTCGGCGATTGCGCTCCTCCGATAGCCCCGCAGCGTGAGAAGCACCATGCGGTACCGATCTCGCGGCTTCGCCAGCGGCTTCGCGGCATTCATTTCTTCCAAGCGCGTCAGGTCGCCCGGCGTTCGTTCTTTCACCTACATGGTCGGCCTCCATGCCAAAAGCCGACATTGTTCAACGTCCACACCGCCTGCTCGCCTGACGTGCGCCGAGCGTGCCCGGAAATCAGTGAGAATTCGTATAAACACCCAAGACCAATCGCTCCTCAGAAGGAACCAAACAAATAGACGCCGTAGTTGTCGAGATGGTTCCATTCAACAGGTACAGCATCCAATCCCTCAGGATACGGGATATATCTGGCGGCTTGAGCTTTCGGGGTTGCGCCGAACACGAATGTGTCGATTATTACGTCTTTCTTAAACCCCTGAGGCTTTGTTACTTTTAAGTCACAGCCGTTGTTCTTTAACAGACCAATCCATTCCCACGCGGCTTCCTCTGCAATTCGCCGGGTGTCTCGCTCTCCGGGAAAATCCAAAATCGCTACCGTTTGGATGAACGGAAGTTGGGTGCTAACGGCTGCCCATTCTGCACCGGTATGGTTTGTTTTGTAGACCGTATCCCCGTTATCCGCTACATGGTGAACCTGAACCTCGCCCATACTTGGTGGCGTAGTCTTAAAGGCTGGGTATTGGTCAAAGATCGTTACCTCGCCGTGGCTCTGACGGTTGCGGAAATACCCGCACAGTTTGAGCGCATCAGACTGTGCGATGACCGCCTTGGTTGCTGCCCTTGCCGCAGTCTCCGAAAGTCCCAGGTTCTTTTTGGCGTAGAGCAGGAAAAAATCGCGGAAGTTCCAGACCCACTCCATCAAGACGATGTTGAAGAACCGAATCTCTGCCTCCGTCCGTCCAATCTTGGGTGTCCAAAGAGGTGATCCGTTGGCTTCGCCGGTTTTCTCAAATTGCGACTCAAGCTTTTCAAGCTCATTCAAAGGCACCTTGTTCTTCTGGTAGAAATTGAACAAGGTCGAAAGCCCAAGCGACGTGTACAGGTCAGTTTTCATGGCGAACTTCGGAGCGTTTACCAATGAAGAGGCCCCCGATAGGGAATCTCTGAACTATTGCGCATGCGATACTGCATCTTCTTGGAATAGCCGAACCCGCGTTGAAAATCAGCATCCGGCATCCCACTGACTGAAGAAGACCTGCACATCGGTCCCGTCGACGCCTCCATCCTCGTTCAGATCAGCCGGGCATTTGCGCGGGAGGCGCAGGATCCAACCTTCGGTCTGACCTTGTGGGTTGGTTCCATTACCAACGATGACTGTGCCGTCTGCAGATACACTGTTTGCATATCGCAGCACCCAGTTGCCGATGTCCAGGCCGTACGCGGTCTTCAGCCATCCTTTGATGGGCACGCTTCCGTAGCGGGGCGTGGAGCAGAACGCCGTGTTGTCGCCGTTCATGCCGACGATCATTGCGCCATCGTTCGAAATTGCCATGGCAGCTCCTCCCATCCAGATTGGCTGCCATCCGCTCAACTCTGTCCAACGTGCAGCGTTGCCTTCGTATTCTCCGATGGCCAGTTGGCCCTCTGGAGTTACAGCGTGCACCACCGTGTTCGTGCGCTGGGTGCCCTCCAGATACACCGGATCGGCAGACTCAACCCACTTTCGATTGCCGGCATAGACCGTGCCGCCGTCTTGAGATAGAACAAACGGGGGTGAGACGTACTCAGAGCTTGCCAGCTCAATCGCGGGGCCGGGCTGGCGCCACTTGAGCAAGTGCCAGTTAGGCGTAGTGCAGATGCCGAAGTAGCCGTGGATCAAGATTGTCTGGCCGTCAGCGGAAACGCCCTGGGCGCGACCGGAGAGCGGAATCCCTGGGCTGGAAGACAGCACTTCGAAGCCATTCTGCTCTGACCATCTAAACGGGAACATACAAGTGTTCTCGGTCTGCCCGACCACCACGGACCCGTCGGCCGACACATCCCAGGCGAGTCCGTATCGTGCATCGGAGGGGCCCTGAAGGGAGACAAAGCCCGTCGATTCAGTCCAACGAAACGGCTCGCTTCCGGAGGGCGTAGGGACAGAGCCGACTACGGCCTGTCCATTCGCCGAAACGCGAGTGATGTATGTGTTCGGGCGGCCATTTTGCACGCTGCTCAGGCCTTGAAAAGTGGGCTGCGCGAGAGCGGGCGCGGAGATTGCCACGAACGGAAGGAACCATTGCCATGTTGCGTGGATCGCATGCTTGTTAGTCATGTGCATATTGTTATCTAGAGGGCAGTCGCTTGGCGAGCGGTCAGTTCGAGTTGGCTGTCAAAGCAGTGCCGTCGGATTATCGGGAGCGTCAGGGCGGAAGCCCAGAGAAAGGACCGGGGACAAGAATGGCCGACGTACCTCGACGTAGGACACGTGGTTTGGCAGTGCGTGGACGGGAGATAATCCTCCCAAAGCGAGCGGTTGATCGGCTTGTGCCTCTGATTCGCGAGTTCCGTCCGGCTTCTCGAAAGCACTTCTCGCCGTTCGGGGCGTGGAGGCGGTTCAGTACCAATCAAGTTTGGATGGCGTTTTTGGCGCAGGTGGTCGTCGCGGGCGCGGCACGTCCTTGGACATCTCTCTCTTCGTCGACTCAGGCGATGAAGCTGCTTCACTACCGGGCGATCCGCAAACTGAGTACAGCTAAGCAGCTTCGGCTGGTCAACCGACTGTTTCGAAAGCACGGGGTGCGGTACACCAGCGAAGACCCCAAGGCTTGTCGCAAGTCGGCGGCGGTGATTGCCAATCTCAGGCTCTTGGGAGCAACGCGTGGCGGGCCGAAGGGATATCTGGCTCGCCTGTGCGAACTACCTGAAGACCAACGGGTGGCGAAGTTGGGGAAGGACTTCGGCTATATCAGACTCAAAGGCTCGCGCGATCTGAGTGCGACGCTCGGGCTGGCCAAGGATGCTATTGCGCTTGACACTCGGTTGCTGCAACTTCTCCGCGCCGCCGGAGTCAAGCTCCCTCCGCGTGTTCAGGGAAACCCAGAAGTCTACAGGGCCGTTCAGAACGCGATCTTGAGTCAGATCTGCAAGCGTGCCGGCGTGACCGGTGTGCAGTGTGATCGAATTCTCTTCAACAACTACGAAGACATCAAGCAGCGCCTTCGTGGTCCAAAAAGGTGATACGTCCATGTTGGGCGGCGGCAACTCGCTACCACGCATGAATGCGTGGCCTATGAGCGAGCAAGCCTGCTGAAGCAGGCTGAGAAGCATCGGGTCGTGGGGTGTGGTGGGGGTGCGGTCGTTTCATGGCGGAGAGGAGATGGGCGGGACGCTTGGGGTACGGCGGTAGCGCTTGAGACGTCTGCGTTTGGGGGGCGAGTCGAGTGATTTGAGGGCATCGCTGCGTGCGATCCCGGTCTTCGCTGCGCAGAGCCTTCGCTTAGACCGGGCGTCGGGGGCTGGGTGCTTCGGGCGAGATTGTACGTTCGGCATCGAGGTTGTCCGGGGCGACGACCTGGATGGCACGGGGGCCTCGATGCCGCCCGCCGCGCCTTGTCCAACTCCTCAACACCCACGATTTCGTCCCACATCCCGCGATCGCCCTGCGCGATCCAAGTCCACGCTGCGCACAAGCCCCGAAGCTCCTCGTTCCCACTTATCGCTTTTCACTTCGCGCTGTTCGTTTTGGCTTGGTCCCCCTAACACCCCCACAACCACCCCCACCCCCAAAACCAGCCCCGCACCCCCGCCCATGTCCATCGGTACACATACGGTCAGTCTCTCTTCACCGGGGCCTCCATCTCATGCGCATCACCACTCTCCTCGTTGCTCTCGCCCTCTCTTTTCCTGCCGCGGCACAGAACGCGACCAAGCCCAAGGCCGATCCGCCCGCGACCAAGAAGCCGGACGCGCAGAAGCCGGAGACCAAGAGCCCCGAGACCAGGCAACCCGAGTCCCGCGGGCCCAAGATCGACCTTCGCCCCAAGTTCAAGAAGGGCCAGACGACGCACTTCAAGCTGGTCATGAACACCACCGGCACGCAGGATGCGCCGGGCATGGGCGAGCAGACGCAGACCGTGAATCAGGAAGTCGGCGTCGCGCTCAACGTGAAGGATGTGAACAAGGAGACGGGCGCCACGCTCGAACTGGTGTACGAGTCGTTCAAACTCAAGCTCAAGCCGCCCGGTGACGGCGAAGAGATCAACTTCGACAGCACCGCCAAGAACTCCGGCGATGACCCCATCGGCTCGATGCTCAAGGGCATCGTGGGCCTCACGCTCAACATCAAGGCCGACAAGGACGGCAACATCACCAGCGTGGAGACCGGCGGCAAGGGCGATGCGCTCTCCGGGGCCGCGGCGGGGCTGATGGGCCAGTTCACGGGCCCGGACGTGGTCAAGAACCTCTTCGGGCCGATCTTCACCGCACGGCGCGGCAGCGGGGAGGCCGCGGTGGGTGAATCCTGGACCAACGACGACACGATCGACGCGCCGTGGGGCAAGATCAAGCTCGTGACGACCAACACGCTCAAGAGCCACCGCGGCGCTTCGGCCGAGATCGACATCCGCGGGGCGTTCTCGCTGGAGCCACAGTCGGCCGGCTCGCCCGCGCCGTCGATCAAGGACTCCTCGCTCACCGGCACCGCGCACTGGAATACCGAGACGGGCATGCTCAGCGACATGAACGTGCGGCAGAAACTGAACCTGGAGAGCAAGGACACCGGCAAGACGACGCAGGAGATGACGCTCAAGGTCACCGCCGGCAAGTAGGGGCCTTAGGCCATGACGCGCCGCACGGCGTCGACCGCCGCGGCGATCGCTTCGCGGGGGACATCCAGGTGCAGCACAGCGCGCACGCGGCGGGGGCCGCCGGCCAGCACGAGCACGCCCTCCTTCGCGAGCCGTTCCTGCAACTGCGGCCCGTTCACGCGTGCATCGGGCGCGAGTTCAAAGAAGACGATGTTGGTCTGCGGTCCGTTGGGTTGGCTGGGGTCGCGCAGCACGCCGGGGATCTTCGCCAGCCCGTCGGCCAGCATCCGCGCGTTGGCGTGGTCTTCGCTGAGCCGGTCGCGGTGATGATCCAGCGCGTAGATCGCCGCGGCGGCGATCAGCCCGGCCTGGCGCATCGCGCCGCCGAAGAGCTTGCGGGCGCGCAGCACCTTGCGGATCGTCTCGCGATCGCCCGCGACGGCGGAGCCGATCGGGCAGCCCAACCCCTTGGAGAAGCAGGCCGAGACGGTGTCGAAGTGCTTGGCGTACTCCGCGGGCTTGACGCCCGAGGCGGCGCAGGCGTTCCAGATGCGGGCGCCGTCCAGGTGCGTCCGCAGCCCGAAGGACCGGGCCTTGGCGGTGACGCGGGCGATCTGCTCGAGCGGCCAGACCGTGCCGCCGTTGCGGTTGTGGGTGTTCTCGAGCGAGAGGAGCCGCGAGCGGGAGAAGTGCGCATCGCCGGGGCGGATGAGGGGCTCGATGGCGTCCTCGTCGAAGAGGCCGTCGGGGGAACTGATGGTGCGGCACATGCAGCCCGAGAGGGCCGCGGGGCCGCCGCCCTCGTAATGAAGGATGTGGCTCCCGTCGTGGCAGATGATCTCATCGCCGGGCTCGGTCTGGGCGCGGATGGCGGCCTGGTTGGCCATGGTGCCGCTGGGCACGAAGCACGCGGCCTCCTTGCCGAGCAGGGCGGCGAACTTCTCCTGGAGGGCGATGACCGTGGGGTCGTCGCCGAGCACGTCATCACCGAGTTCGGCGGTGGTCATGGCGTGCATCATGGCCTTGGTGGGGCGGGTGACGGTGTCGCTGCGTAGATCGATGATGGGCATACGAACGAAAGGTAGGGTGCTGCAAACTTGACAGCCCGCTGCCAATTTGAACGGCAACCGAGATGCGAAAGGTCCGGGATAACGCGGGCGACGCCGCGTGCGGCGTGGCGCGGCGCGGTGGGCGCGACTGGCACGGACTTTGCCATATGACTTTTCGCCGCACCGACGCGGTCAAAGAAATGGAGAACCAAGCTATGAACAGCATGTGCCGTATTTCCCGCCCCGCCGTCCCCGCTTCGTCGCTGCAGCGCGTCATCGACGATTTCTTCACCGAGCCGTTCGCGTTCGTCGCGCCGATGGTGGGCGTGGCGCAGAGCGCCGGCGACCTGCCGGTGGACATTTCCGAGGACGACACCAGCTACACCATCCGCGCCAACGTGCCGGGGTTCACGAAGGAAGAAGTTGAAGTCACCGCTCACAACGGCGTCCTGACCATCAAGGCCGAGCACGCCGAGGAGCAGGAGGAAAAGACCGAACGGTTCCACCGGCGCGAGCGTCGCACGCAGTCGCTGTTCCGCACCGTCGGTGTTCCCGGCGACTTCACCGAGGACAAGACCACCGCCGACCTGCGCGACGGCGTGCTGACCGTTCGCCTCGCCAAGACGCCCAAGAACACGCCCCGCAAGATCAGCGTGAACTGAGCCTGACCTCTCTTCAGCCCCGCCGCTCATGGGCGGGGTTCTTCATGCGCCGCGCCGGACGCGAGCGGCCTCGGCGCCCATGGCGACGCGCAGCCACACGAACCCCGCGGCGCCCACGGCGTTCACGAAGAATGCGGCGACGAACATCCACAGGGCCGCGTCCAGGCGCCAGGCCTGCAGGAGTTCGTAGCAGGAGACCGAGGCGAGCGGGGCGAGCAGGCCGCGGACGCCGTTGAGCGTGACGTGGGTGGCCATGTAGCGGCTGGTCTCGCTGGGGGGCGAGAAGTCCACGTGGCCCAGGTTCCACGCGAGCGACCCGCCGGCGTAGCCGATGCCCATGACCGCCGCGCCGGCGTAGACCAGCGCCACCTGGTGGAGCAGGGCGCTGAGCATGAAGGTGAACGAGCCGGCGACGAAGACCCAGCTGTGGATGGAGCGGAAGCGCACGACGTGGGCGTGGTCCAGGAACCGCGCCCAGAAGGGGATAAAGAGCAGTTGCACCACCGCCGGCACCGAACTGGTGGCCAGGATGCTCCTGAAGTAGCCGTAGTGGAACTCGTCGCGCATGGTGATGACGACGATGGGGGGGAGCATCAGGTTGCCGAAGCCCAGGACGAACATGCAGAGCATGAACTGGGCGTAGCGCCGGTCGGACCGCAGCACCTTGAGCACCACCATCGGCCCCTGCCAGGGCTTCATGATCGGGTTCGCGGCGGAGTTGAGCAGCCGGTCTTCGCGGCGCACGCGGATCTTGCCGTAGGACCATACGGCCAGGAGCGAGAACGCGCAGAGCACCGGCAGCACGACGCGGAAGAGGTCGGGGTTGCGGTCCAGCAGCAGACCCAGCGCCGAGCCGGTGCCCGCCACGACGAAGACCTGCACGACCGACAGGCGGCCGATGATTTTGGCGCGGGTCTTGGGCGGGTAGTTGGCGCGCCAGGCGCTGGTCCGCAGCGTGATGATCCCCGACCAGCATGAACGGGCCGCGAGCGCGAAGACGACGAGCAGGTAGAGGCCCGTGGGGGTCTCGGGCAGGAAGGCGATGACGGTGATGAGCGCGATCGCGGCGAACTGGAGGGAGTTGATGAACGGGACGAGCCGGCGGCCCTGGCCCGCGCTGCTCCAGATGAAGCTCAGGATGTTCGCCAGCTCGGACATTGCTCCCAGCAGCGCGACGCAGACGTTGAGCTGGCGCTCCGGGGCGCTGGCGGCCCACGTCTGCTTGGCGAAGACGGCGACCACGCCGCCCTCGATCGCGGCGAGGGAAAGGGTGAAGAAGAAGGTGGAGTTGAGTTCGAGCGCGGAGGTGCGGCGCGCGATCCGCTCGCTCAGGCTGCCGGTGTGGGGGAGGGGGCTTGTGACTGCGCCGTCGGGCAAGGGCAGGAGGGTAGCGGCGATTGGTCGTACCCCGGAAGTGGTTGATAACTCGTTGCGGGCGTTGGGCGCGCAAGATCGGGTAAAGATCTCACTCGCCGCGGAGTGAGTCGGACGGTCTTTCGCCTATTGTTTTGGCCCATGCCTACCCACTCCGCCTCGGCCGGCTCATCCAAGAAGTCCGCCACGTATGTTCTTGGCACCGGCTCCGACGAATCAGTTCGGCTCGGGCTGCAGCACCGGCTGTGGTCGGCGGCGACGCACATTCTGTGGGAGCGAGCCAAGATCCAGCCCGGGCAGACGGTGCTTGATCTTGGATGCGGGCCCGGTCACGCGGCGATGGACCTGGCGCAGATCGTGGGCCCGACGGGGCGCGTGATCGCGATGGATGAATCCGCGAGCTTCCTCAAGCAACTCCACGACAACGCGGTGTCCCGCAAGTTCCACCACGTGGAGCGGGTGCTCGGCGACGTGCAGGACATGGAGTCCGTGCTCCCGGGCGAGCAGGGCCAGGTCGACGCGGCGTACATCCGCTGGGTCTTCTGCTTCGTGCCGCGGCCCGAGGATGTGGTGAAGGGATTGGCCAAGGTGCTCAAGCCCGGCGGGCGGGTGGCGGTGCAGGATTATTTCAACTACGAACGGTGCCTGACGCTCGCGCCGCGGCGCGAGGCGTTCACGAAGGTGATCAACGCGGTGGCCGCGAGTTGGCGCAGCCGCGGCGGCGATACGGACATCATGGGCAAGCTGCCCGGGATGTTCCTGAAGAACGGCTTCCGGATCGAGCACCTGGACGTGGTGCAGCGCATGGCGCGGCCGGGCAGCAGCCTGTGGCACTGGCCCAACTCGTTCTGGCAGACGTTTGTTCCCAAGCTTGTCGAGACCGGGTTCATCACCGGCGAGGACATGATGGCGTTCAACAAGGCTTGGGAAGAGGCCAGCGCTGATCCGGGCGCGTTCATCCAGTTGCCGCCGGTGTTCGAGCTGGTGGCGATCAAGGACTGATACCGGAAGGCATCAGATATCAGGCATCGGGCATCAGGGGGAGCGGGCCATTCTGCTGGCCGGGGTGTAACTCAGTTCCAATCTCTCCCGGTGGCGAGTGCGCCGCGGAACTTTGCTTCCAGCGCGCCTTCCTGCGCGCCGCTGGGGGCGAGGGTGGAGGGCATGATGAGGCTGAACATGGAGCCGCGGCCGACGGCGCTTTCGAGCTGGATCTGGCATTGGAGGATGACGGCTAGTTCCTTGCAGATGGCCAGGCCCAGGCCGGTGCCGGTGTGCTCGCGGGTGTGGCCCTGGTCCAACTGGTGGAACTTCTCGAAGACGCGGCCCTGTTCCTCTTCCGGGATGCCCGGGCCGTTGTCGATCACGCTGATGCGGACGCCGCCGTCCTCGCCGGGGCGGGTGGGCAGGAGACGTTCGGCGCGCAGGATGATCCTGGGCTCGCGGCCGGACTTTTCGGCGGGCAGGCTGAACTTCACGGCGTTGCTCAGGAAGTTGAAGATGATCTGCTGCCACTTCTTCACGTCGGTGGTGATGTTGGGGATGTCGTCGGGCACTTCGAGCGAGAGGCTGACGCCGCGGCGGTCGGCCAGGGGCTGGATGAGCGCGAGCAGGCCCTCGCAGGCGTCGCGGATGTTGAGGGGTTCGATGCGGACATCGACCTTGCCGGCTTCGATGCGGGCCATCTCGAGCAGCGAGTTGATGTGGGTGAGCAGGTTGCGGCCCGCGCTGTCGATGTTCGAGAGGTAGCGGACGCGCCGGGCCACGCTGGGGGGTGCGTCGGGGAGCTGCGCCTCGGACTTGGCCTGCTCGAGCAGCAGTTCGGCGAACCCGATGATGGAGTTGAGGGGCGTGCGGAGCTCGTGGCTCACGCTGGCGAGGAACTCGCCCTTGAGCTTTGTGGCTTCGTGCAGGTTGGTGTTGGACTCGGCCATCTCGTGAAGCTTCACGTCCATCGAGAGGTTCATGGCCCGCAGACGGTCCTGGTTGGTCTGCAGGTCGGTGAGCATCATGTTGAACGTCTCGGCGAGCTGCTCGAACTCGTCGCCGGTCTTGATGTCGCTGCGGACGGCGAGGTTGCCCTCGCGCACCCGCTCGGCCGTTTCCTTGAGCGTTCGCACGGGTTGAAGGATGATGCGCTGGGTGATGAGGTAGAAGACCAGCATCGCCAGGCCCAGCACGGCCACGCCCGCGCCCAGCAGGAAGACGCCGTTGATCCAGAGCAGGCGGAAGGCCTCGAGGGTCGGGCGGCGGAGGACGACCAGGCCGGTCAGGTGCGGTCCGCCCGGGCCGTGGGCGCGTTCGGGGCGGGCGTAGCGATAGAGGCGCGTGGTGCCGGACCACTGGGCGTCCTGGTGGTCGGAGAGGGAGGGGTTGTTGCGGAAGGCGGCGAGCGCGTGGGCGAGGAAGTCGTCGGTGGGCGCGAGGCGATCGATCTCGCTGATGCTGAAGCGCTGGGCGAGGATGCCGCCGCGTTCGATCGGTCGGAGCGACGGGGAGGGCAGGGGCGGCAGCAGCCCGCCCTGGCGCTCGTCCTGCAGGGCGCGTTCTTCTTCGTCCAGGCGTTCCCAGGTGGCCATCATCTCGCGCGAGACGGCGAGCTGGCCGGCGTCGATGAGGTCGGTCATGCGCAGCCAGGGGCCCGAGAGCGCGGCGAGGACGATCAGCACGACAGCGCCCCCGAAGAGGAGCAGGCACTTGTTGGCAAGGCTGATGCCGCGGAACATTCGGTGTGAGGATAGCGGGGGAGTGTGGTGAGCGGCGCGGCCGGGGTTCAGCAGCCGCCGGCTTCCCAGATGCGGTAGAAGGTCTCGACATCGCCGCCGTCGACGCCGCCGTCGTAGTTGAGATCGGCGATGCTCTCGCCCGTCTGCCAGGTGGTGTAGAAGGCCTCGACATCGGCCCCGTCGACGCCGCCGTTCTGGTCAAAGTCGGCGGGGCAGGGCACGACCTGCATCTGGCGCATCATCTCGTTGTCCTCGTGCTCCAGGATGTGGCAGTGGAAGGGGAAGAGGCCTGTAAAGTCCTCGAACCGCGAGATCACGCGGACGATCTGGCCGGGGTCGACGCGGACGGTGTCTTTCCAGCCTTGCTCGTAGGCGGGGGCGGGGACGCGTGAGCCGGTGGGAGTGACCTGGCCGTTGATGATCTGGAACGTCTGGCGGTCGAGCACCTGGAAGGGCGAATGGTGCAGGTGCATGGGGTGAGAGGTGCCGGAGCGGTTGATGAACGACCAGACCTCGGTGGTCCCCAGGTACGGGAAGTCGGTGACGTCGTCCCAGCCCAGGTCGCCGATGAGCCAGCGGCTGCCGGTGCAGGGGTCCAGCCCCTGGGCGAGGCTGAAGGAGCGTGCCGCGCTGGCGTTGGATTCCTGGAGGCGGGTGATGGGCCTGAACGAGGTGGGCAGAGCGGCGGTGTGACCGGTCGCGGCGATCACCCGGAACTTCATGACGTTGGGGATGACGCCGACGCCCGCCGGGCCGGGGAAGGGGGCGGGTGCGCTGTTGACCAGCATCACCTCGCTGCCGCCGGGGAAGGCGGAGAAGTCGATGACGACGTCCATGCGTTCGCCGGGGGCGATGAAGATGCTGGAGCGTGCGTACGGGGCGGCGAGCAGGCCTTGGTCGCCGCCGATCTGCGTGATGGGGGAGCCGTTGCTGAGGGAGAGGTTGTAGAAGCGAGAGCCCGAACCGTTGGCGATTCGGAAGCGGTAGCGGCCGCGTTTGACGTCCATGTATGGCCAGACGATGCCGTTGACGACGATGGTGTCGCCGAAGAAGTGCTCGTGCCAATCCATCGGGTAACGCAGCGAGCCGTCGTGGTTGAAGGACTTGTCCTGCAGGAGGAGGGGCACTTCAAACTCACCCGCGGGCAGGTTGAAGGCGTTCTCGGCCGGGTCGCGGAGCATGTAGAAGCCGCCCAGGCCCATGTAGACGTTCAGGCGCGTGATGCCCAGTGCGTGGTCGTGGTACCAGAGGGTCGCGGCGGGCTGGTGGGTGAGGTCGTTGGGGTAGATGTACGGCGGGGAGGCCTCGCCGGGGTCCTGCGTGAACTCGGGGTAGCCGTCGCTGACTTGATCGGTGTGGGCCCCGTGCAGGTGCGTCACGGTGCGGGGCATCGTGCCGTGGTGGTCGGGCCCGTGCAGGCAGGTATCTACGTGCAGGTCGTGCTCCATGAGCAGTTGCCCGCCGTCGTCGCGCAGGTCGTTGATCCAGGTGACGGTGACGGGTTGGCCGACGGTGGCTTCGATGGTGGGGCCGGGGTACTGACCCGCGTAACCGTACATGGTGGTGAGCGGGAGGTCGCGGTGGAGTTTGGCGGTGATGCGGCGGACGGGGATTTCGTAGTGGGCGGCTCCGCCGGGTTGGCCGGAGACGGGCTGGGCCACGCTGGGAAGGGGGAGCGGGTCAACGAAGGGAGTCAGGATCGGCGTGCAGACGCCCGGGGCGCACTGCGTGTTGTCGCCGGCGTACATGCCGCCCGCCGCGGCGCATTCAGCGGATGTCATGATCGTGCAGGAACCGTCGTGCATGCAGCACGCGCCGACGGGGTCGCCGCAGGCGACCGAGCCGCAGGCCACGTTGTCGCCGCGGTAGATGCCGCCCTGCGCGGCGCACGAGGAGGCCGAAGTCCGGACGCAGACTTGTCCGACGCAGCACGCGCCGGTGACCGCGCCGGCGGGCGTGTAGTTCACGACCAGTTGCGGCGCGTATTCGGGAACATCGGATTCGCGAGATTCCAGCCGCTTGCTGGAAGGTTGGGTCTGCTCGTTGCCGATCACGATCCAGCCGAAGTTCGTTGCGGGGGCGGCGATGAACGCGCGGACATCGTCGGCGAGCGCGGGGGTGGACCACTCGTAGAACATCTGCCCGGAGCCAACGGTGATTGACGCGCTGGGCGTGGGGTTGAAATCACCGCCCGGTGCGGTCCAGAACTGATCGGGGTAGAAGCGGTGGAGCCAGGTGGCGTCGCCGGGCTGAGCCGTGGCGCCGGAGCCCTCGTTGCCGCCGGCGTTGCTCGCACCTTCTCCCCAGTCGGCCAGCACCCGGTGGAGGTGGGTTGTCTGATCGCCGTTTCGGGTGCGCGACATGAACAGTCGCACGGTGACGCTATCAACGGTCGCGTCCATTGGGATCGCCGAAAGGTCGAACCGCACGATGGCGCGGCGGACGCCGCCGCTGTTGGGGATGCCGACGAAGAGGCTGTGGCCTGCGCCGTTGCTCAGCGTGCCCGTGGCGGATTGGTAGAGCGTGTTGTCCTTGGACGCCGACAGCACAACGGTGTCCGCGGCGGCTGAAGCACCCAGCAGAGACGCGAGCATCAGCGCCAAGCGACGTGGCGCGCGACGAGGGCCGGGGGGCGTGGGGGAAGAGGCAACCAGAGTACACATGCGCGTTTTCTCGCCGAAAGGAACGGTCGCCCACGGAGCGAAAATCGTAGGGCCAAGCCGCGGGGGCCCGATTGCCCGTGCTGGGGCAAGAGCATGGGTTGGCTCTTGCATTGAAATGCCCGAATCGTGCAATGGACTATCGGGTACCGGGTGAAAGGGGTTCGAATGCAGTTGAGTCTTGGACGCGGTGGGAGATTCCCGTGTGATTGGTCCCCGCGGATTGCGACCTTGAGGGTTGGCGATCTGGACAACCGTCGGGGCCTCGTGACCGAACATCGACCGATCTCGGGGCTTTTCTGGGATTCTCGGTCACAGGGGGCTTGCGTTCTCGGAGCAATCCCGGTATACCTATTCTCTGTAAGCCCTTTCAGGGGAACTGCGCACTTACTCGTGAGGTTATCGATGCTGATCCGCTCCGCCGCCTTGGTTGGTCTTTGCTCAACGTACGCACTAGCTCAACCAGTGCTTGTGACTGCGCCCACGGTCATTAACGCGGCGGACACCACGATCGCGGGCGTTCCGCTCTCGACCGCTCAGATCACGGTGCGCGGCACGACCCTCACCATCAACGGCGCTCACACGGTGGCGTCGCTTCTGGTTGATCGCGCGGGTGTGGTGACGCATTCACCGGGCACGGCGGCGATGAGTCTGACTGTTTCGGGCGATTGCACGATCGTCGGCAACGCCAACGCGGCGCTGGCGGGGCGGATCGATGTAAAGGGCAAGGGGCACGCCGCGGCGACGGGTCCGGGGGCGGGCATCAACTCGTTCATGGCGGCGTCGGGGGCCGGGCACGCGGGCCGCGGCGGGACCGCGGGGCCGTCGTCGGTGCAGGGCGGGGATGAGTACGGAGATGTCGTTGCGCCGCTTGAGGTCGGCTCGGGTGGCGGCAGTGTGGGAGCGCGGCTGGGCGGAGCGGGCGGCGGTTGCGTCCGGATCGTCGTGGGCGGCACGCTGCGGATTGATGGTCAGATCGTGGCGAGCGGTCTGGACGGCGCGGCGGGTGCATGGACGGGCGGGGGTTCGGGGGGCAGCATCTGGCTGGGAGCCGCGAGAATTGAAGGAACGGGAACGGTGGCCGCCGCGGGAGGCGCTTCGCCGGGTGCCGGCGGCGGGGGTTCGGGCGGACGGGTGTCTCTGTCGACAGCGCAGGACGCGTTCGCCGGTTCGCTGATCGCGTGCGGCGGGGCGGGCAACAGTCCGGGCGGTGCGGGCACGGTGGTGCGGACCACGGTGGATGGGCGCGTGGATCTGGAACTGAGCAACTGCGGCCGTCTGAACGATGAACCGACCGTGATCGCGGCGTTGCCGCTGCGGGATATCGCGGTGCGTGGCGCGGCGAACGTGATGGTGGCAGACGCTGTGATGCGTGCCGCGAACTTGAGCGACGGCGGCGTGCTGACCTTGGGTCAGGGCGCGATGTTGACGGGCCGTATCACCGCGACCGGCCAGTGCGGCCTGGTGGGTGATGGGCCGCAGACGACCGGACCGGTTGTCATGCTTGCGGACGGCCTGGGCAACGGGCCGACGCTGGACATTCGCGGGAACTGGGATGTGGAGTCGCTGGCGACGCACGCGGGAGGGATCGTGAGCAACCGCTTCGGTTCGCCCGAGCGATTGTCCATCTCTTCGCGCGGCGACATCCGGATCGACGAGAGCGCGACGCTGAACTACGACTCGCACGGCCATTCCGGGTCCGATGGGGATGGCGCGGGCGCGGCGGGCGAACGGTTCGGCGCCGGCGCTGGTCACGGCGGCCGCGGCGGTGATTCGCTGTCGGCGACCGGGGGCGAGGTCTATGGCGTGGCGGAGCGTCCCGAACTCCCTGGCTCGGGCGGCGGCTCCGGTGGCGCGGGGGATTCGCTCGGCGGCCCGGGCGGCGGCGTGGTGATGCTCGAAGCCGCGGGAACGATCCGGATTGACGGCGAAGTTTCGGCCCGCGGCGGATCAGGGTGGTCCGCCGACGGGGCGCAGTCAGCGGGAGGCGGCGGTTCGGGCGGCAGCATCGTCATCCGCGCGCCGCGGGTGGAGGGCACGGGGCTGGTGGACGCGGGCGGGGGCGCGGGGGCCGCGATGTACGCGACGACCAACGAACCGGGCGCGGGCGGTGGCGGCGGCGGGCGTATCGGCGTGTTCACGTGCGGCCCAACGTCGCTGCGCCTGACGGCGGCGCCCGGTGCGGGTGTGGGCGATGGGTTGGATGGCACCATCTTCCACGGATCGGGATCGCTGACGATTGATGAGGACCCCGTGGGCGGTGACTACCGCTCGGGGTTCAACGTGGAGTTGCACGCGGCGGCGCACGGCGACGGGCCGGTGGCGTACCAGTGGCGCTGGAACGGCGGGCCGATCAGCGAGGGCTTTGACGGCGCGTTCTTCGGCGTTGACTCGCCGATGCTGGAAATTGCGGACGTGAAGTGCGAGCATCGAGGCGTGTACGACTGCCTCGTGACTGACCGCTGCGGCGCGTTCGCCACGGCGGGCGCGCAGATCACGGTGACGCCCTCGGGCGATGTGAACAACGACGGCACCGTGGACGGGCAGGATGTCGAGTCGTTCTTCCGAACGTGGGAAGCCGGCGGCGACATCGATATCAACGGTGACGGCGGCGTGGACGGCGCGGATGCGCAGTTCTTCTTCGACCACTGGGGACGCGGCTGCTGATGAGCGAACGCGACGACGGCCCCGAGTGGTTCTGCACGCCCGACCGCGAGACGGGCGAGCGCGGGCTGAGTTTCTCGTGCACGATGTGCGGCAACTGCTGCAGCGGCGACGGCGGCTATGTGCTCTTCACCGATGAGGAGGCCGGGGCGCTGGCGAGGCGGTTCGGCGTTGATGTTGCGGAGTTCCTGGAACGCTACACGCACGACACGATGGTGGGGCGATCGCTCAAGGAGCGGCCGCGTGAGGGCGGCTATGAGTGCATCTTCCTGGATCGAGAGAAGTTCCCGGGCCGCGCCGTGTGTTCGGTGTACGAAGATCGGCCTGCGCAGTGCCGCACGTGGCCGTTCTGGAAGAGCAACCTGGCGGGCCCGTGGACGTGGGGCAAGGCGGCCAAGACGTGCCCGGGCCTGAACAAGGGCACGCGGTACACGGTGCAGCAGATCCGCGTGCTGCGGGACACGGTCGAGATGTGAGTCGGAAGACACCAGTGACAGACATCAGTTCGCGGGACATCGAGTTGGCGCGAGGGTGGATGGAGGCGGTGCTGCGCGCGGAGGTGGCGGGTCAGATCGAGGCGATCTATCAGATCGTGGCGGATCAGGTGGCGGAACGTCGGCCGGTGTGCGAAACGTCCGGGCGGTGCTGCCACTTCGAACAGCACGGGCACCGGTTGTACGTGACGGGGTTGGAGGCGGCGTACTCGGTGGCGAAACTCGGCCGGCCGGTGACGATGCAGGAGGTGGAGGCGGCGCGGACGCGCGGGGACTGTCCGTTTCTTTCGGGCGTGTTGTGTACGATCCACGAGATCAAGCCGCTGGGCTGCCGCGTGTATTACTGCGACCCCACTGCGCAGGAGTGGCAGCAGGCGCTCAGCGAGCGGATGCTCGGGATGATCCGGGGCGTGCATGATCGGCATGGGGTGGAGTACCGCTACGGAGAGTGGCGGGGGATGCTGGCGATGTTTGCGGAGTGACGCGGGCAGCGGTTAGGCGTGCGGGGGCTGTGCGGTAAGGGGTTTCAGGGGCGTTGGGCCACTATGCTTTTGATTGCTCGGTGGGGTCAACGCCGATCCAAGGACAACCATGTACAGCAAGCCCGGGCGGTCGATTCAGAATCCGTGTGAAATGCTCGAGTCCCGCCAGTTATTCGGCGCGGACCTGATGTTCAACATCGCGAGCGTGACCGCGGCGGGGTCGGGGCCCGGCGGGGCGCTGGTCGCCGGGGCGGACTCGATCGCGGTGAACGCGACGATTTTCAATCGCGGGGACGACAAGACCAAGGGCGCGGACCTCAAGGTGATCCTCACGAGGGACTTTGAGATCACATCGGACAATCAGTCGATCGGCAAGATGGGCGTGCCGAACGTGGAGAAGCGCACGTCGTGGATCGCGACGCGTTCGTTCACCGTCCCGGCTGGCCTGGAGAGCGGGGACTACTACGTGTTCCTGCGCATCCAGCCGTACGGGGAGAGTTTCGACTATGTCGGGGCGATCATCGGAGGCGGGCTGTTCGGCGGGAGCAAGAAGGCTGGAGACCCGAGCCAGAACAACACGCGGTACACCGGTGTCAAGGTGACGATCGCGGGGGCGACGCCCGCGGTGGATGTGGGCCTGACTACCGGCGGGGTGCGGGCGAACCTGAGCGGGCCGGGCTCGGTGCAGATGACGCGGCGCGAGGACGGCATGTTCGATTTCGTGGCCACGGGGACCAACAAGGGCTCCAAGCTGACGATCGAGAACGCCGACGGGTTCAATCACGTGGGCAACATCCACGTGACGGGGTCGCTCAACAAGTTCGAGATCAAGGTGGCGCTGACGGGGAACCTGACGATCGACGGAACCGTGAAGGAATTGAAGCTCCGGTACGTCAACAACGGGGTCGTCACGATCGGCGGCACCGGGGAGAAGGTCAAGATCGAAGCCCGCGACCTGGACGGGGCGAGCATCGTTTCCGGCGAGCAGATCGACAAGATCGAGGTGTACGGCTGGTACGCGCTGAACGGGAACAACGGGACGCTCTCGGCGCCGTGGATCAAGGAGATGCGCACGCGGGCGTCGTTCGAGGCGAACGTGGCGATCGCGGGCGTCGTGAAGAAGCCCGGCATCCAGAAACTCCGCATCGATGATTTCGTGGCTTCGCCCTCGTTTGTCGTTCGGGGCGGGATCGACGAGTTCCGCGTCGGCGATTCGCGGTCGGGCTCGGCGGTGACCGTGCTGGGCGAGGTGAAGAAGCTGGATATTCGGGGCGACGCTTCGGGCCTCTTCTCGGCGACGTCGATCAAGTCCGTGAAGATCGAGCGAGGAGCCGCGGATTGGACGCTGCTGGCCGGCGCGTTCCTGGGGAGCGATGCGCGGCTGGGCGGCGCCGCCGGCGCGGCTGACACCTTCGGCGTCGGGACCATCAAGGAGTTCGAGATCAAGAAGACGATGGTGAACAGCATCGTCGGCGTGGGGCTCAACCCGATGAACTCGGTGGTGGGCGACTCGGACGATCGGTTCGTGACCACCGCGGGCAGCCGCCTAGACAAGATCAAGGTGGTGCAGACGATGCAGAACAGCAAGTTCTACTCGCCCCGCTTGCCGGGCAAGGCGAGCGTGAACGGCACGAACACGCCGACGATGTTCGATCCGCGGTTCATCAGCGTGCTGGGGTGACGCGGGCGTGTTGCGGGAAGTGACGGCCGCGGCGGTGGCGGCCGGTGGTGGCGAAGTAGCGTGGGCGCGGATTCGGCGCGCGTCATTGGGGTGAACCGCTCTCTTGGAGTAGTGCAAGGGGATTTGCATGGCTCACCTTCCGGTTCGATCGTTTCTGGCGGTCTGCGAGGCGTTGGAGCCCCGGTTGCTGCTGCAATCGGACGCGAGCTTCACCGGAGTTTCCGCGAGCGCCTCGGGGTCCGGCGCGGAGGGTGTGATCGTCGCGGGTGTGGATTTGATCACCGTGAACGCGACCATTTTCAATCGCGGAGACGACCGTGTGAAGGGATGGCAGCTGGCGGTCGTGCTGGTTCCGGACTTTGACATCACGGACGAGAAGAGGACGATCGGGAATCTGGGGGTTCCGCTCATCGAGAAGCGGGCGTCTTGGAACGCGTCCGGGTCGTTCCTTGTGCCGCGGGGGATCAAGGACGGCGAGTACGACGTGTTCCTCAGGGTGGTGAAGAATGGGTTGTACACGTCGGACGCGAACGACGACCCTGTGCTCGCGGGATACAGGGCGGCGTCGGGCGACCCGAACGGGAACAACACGCGTTTCACCGGGCTGCGTGTCACGATCTCTGGGACGGCGACCACGCCGGACCCGGGGGAGCAGACGGGCGGTGTGCGGCTCAATCTGAGCGGGTCGGGCTCGGCACGCTTGCAGCGGCGAGGGGACGGCGACTTCGACGTGATCGTCTCCGGCACCACCAAGAACTCCAGGCTCACGATCGAGAACGCCGGCGGATTCACGCACATCCGCGATGTGCGAGTGCTCGGATCGCTCAACACGTTCGAGATGAAGGTGCCGTTGACCGGCGATTTGACGATCGAAGGGACAGCGAAGGAGATCCGGCTGCGGTATGTGAAGGGGAGCGCGATCACGGTGCGGGGGACGGGCGAGAAGCTCAGGTTTCACGCGAAGGACCTGTACGGATCGAGCATCATTTCGGGCGAGCACATCGAGACGATCAGCGTGCTGGGGTGGTACGCGCTCGCCGGGAACGCGGGGGTGCTTGAAGCCCCGGGGATCCGGGAGCTTACGGCGCAGGCGTCGGTGGAAGCGGGCGTGCGGGTGTGGGGGACGGCGGGCCGGACGGGTATCGAGAGTCTGAAGATCGCGGATGATCTGGCGTCGCCGACGTGTATGGTCCGCGGGCCGGTTGAGAAGTTCGACATCGGCGGCCTGGCGGAGCGTGCCGCGGCGACGGTGCAGGGGCGGATCAAGAAGCTCGAGATCCGGGGTGACGCGTCCGGGGTGATTTCGGCGAGCGAGATTCAGTCGGTCAAGATCAAACGGGGCGCGAGCGGGCTGACGCTGCTCGCGGGTGCGTACCTCGGCGAGGACGCCCGGCTCGGGGGCGAGGGTCTCGGCGGGGACGTCCTCGGCCCGGGAATCATCGGAACAGTTGAGATCAAGGGGACGATGGTCGGGAGCGTGGTGGGTGCGGGGTTGAACCCGGCGAACTCGGTGATCGGCGATGGGGACGATCGGTTCGTCACGATTCCCGGAAGCCGCGTGGACAAGATCACGGTGGGCAAGCGGATGTTGGGGAGCGCGTTCTACTCGCCGCGGCTGCCGGGCAAGGCGAGCGTGAACGGAAAGAGCCTTCACACCGCCGGGGATCCGCGGTTCATCAGCGTGCTGGGCTGAGCGATTAACCGCGGAAGAAACGCTTGAAGCCGTGGATGGTGGTGGCGCGGCCCATCGCGGCGATGCTCTCGGTGAGGGGGATGTGCTTGGGGCAGACCTTGACGCAGTTCTGGGCGTTGCCGCACTCGGAGACGCCGCCCATGCCCATGAGGGCGTCGAGGCGCTCGTCGGCCAGGACCTTGCCGGTGCCGTGCATGTTGAAGAGGCGGGCCTGGCTGATGGCGTGGGGCCCGATGAAGGAGGTGTCCCACATGTCGGGCTTTTCTTCCAGGTTGAACTGGGGGCAGGCTTCCAGGCAGCAGCCGCAGCTCATGCACTCGCTCAGCTTGTAGCGGGTGCCCTGCTGGTCGGGGGATTCGGTGGGGCCGGCGCCCAGGTGGTAGGTGCCGTCGATGGGCACCCAGGCCTTCACGCGCTTGAGGTTGTGGAAGAGACGCTCGCGGTCGACCCACAGGTCGCGGATGACCGGGAACTTGGACATCGGCTCCAGGGTGATGACGTCGCCCTCGGCGGGGGCGTAGTCGTCGATGAGGGCCGAGCAGGACTGGCGCACGCGGCCGCCGACGAGCATGGTGCACGCGCCGCAGACTTCCTCGAGACAGCCGCTGTCCCACACCACCGGGGTGGTGGGCTTGCCGTCGGCCGTGACGGGGTTGGCGGCGATGTACTGCAGGCAGGAGATGACGTTGGCGCCTACGGGCACGGGGACCTTGAAGTCCTCCCAGCGGCTGGGCTTGCCCGGGCCGTCGCAGCGCTTGATGCGGAAGATGACGGTGCGGCCGGCGACGGCGGCGCGGCGGTTGGCGGCGCGGGCGGCGGCGAGTGATTCGGAGGTGGTGAAGGTTGAGATCATGGCTGGCTCAGAACTGCGGACGGTCGCGCAGCGTCCGCTCGCGGGCGCGGACGGCGTCGACGAACTTCTTGTACGGGGCACGCAACTTGGTCGGGAGTTTCGCGGCGAACGATTTGTCGAGGCCGATCGCGGCGATCAGTTCCTCGACATCGCCCAGGTCCTTGGTGCGGCCGGGGTTGTTCAGGCCGCAGATGAGCTTGATCGCGATCAGGTCCTTGAGGCTCACGACCAGGACGCCGTCGATGACCGAGGTCTTCTGCACCTGGTGACCGGCGTCTTCCGGGGTGATGGTGTGGATGCGGACTCCATCGAGCAGGTGCTCGCGGCGGCGGGCGTCCCACGATGCGCCGGCCTGTTCGAGTTCGGCGGCGGCGGCCTCGCGGTCGGGCGTGTACAGGTCCAGGTCGGTGGTGGAACGGGCGTAGCCGTGGAGGTAGACGGCGATGCCGCCCAGCACCGGGGCGTCGACGACGCCCCGGAGGCGACGGGCCACGTCGAGGATGGCCTGGTTGTCACCGGGCAAGCCGATACCCCTTCCGGCGAGGCGGCGGCGTTTGCGGGTGATGGCGGTAAGGGAGACCATGGTGGGGCGTGATCGGGAGGTCGCTCTGGGAGGTGCTGCGGGCCGGCACGGTTACACCCCCACGGGTTCCTTCTTCTCCGCGGGCTTGTTCTCGACCTTGCCGTAGCTGCGCTGGCGGGGTTTGACGAGCGAGGAGTTGATGTCCTGGAAGGCGATGGTGTGGTCGCCCGAGCCGGGGTTGTAGGTGGCGCGGGTGGTCTTCATGAAGTTGGCGTCGTCGCGCTCGGGGAAGTCGCTGCGGAAATGGCTGCCGCGGGATTCCTTGCGGAGGAGGCTTCCCTTGGCGATGACCTCGGCGAGGATGAGCATGTCGCCCACGGCGCGTGTGTACGAGAGGCTCTGGTTGGTCCAGATGGCTCCGTCGCTGAGGCGGACCTTGGCGAAGCGGCCGCGGAGTTCGGCGAGCTTGGAGATGCACTGCTCCAGGCGCTGGGCGCTCTTGACGACGGTGCAGGCGGCGGTCATCTCTTCGCCGAGTTCGCGGCCGATCTGGTAGGCGTTGAAGGACTTGTCGCCGGAGCCCTGGCCGACGGTGGAGAGGAAGCGGTCGTGCTTGGCCTTTTCGGAGGCGACGGCGGCGTCGAAGGGGGCGGGGGCCATGGCGGCGGCGGGTGCCTTGCCGGGTTCGCAGTCCTGCACGTAGTTGGCGACGGAGAGGCCGCAGAAGAGGCCGTCAAAGATGCAGGAGAGCAGGGCGTTGGCGCCCAGGCGGTTGCCGCCGTGGTAGGCGAAGTTGACTTCGCCGAAGGCGTACAGACCGCGGACGTTGGTCATCATCTGGACGGGGTTGCCCAGGACCAGGCCCTTGCCGTCGTCCTTGGGCGTAAAGGTGGTGTAGAGGCCGCCCATGGTGTAGTGGACGCCGGGGAAGATGCGCATGGGGACCTTGCGGGGGTCGTCGCCGACGAACTTCTCGTAGATCTCGAGGATGGCGCCCAGCTTGTTGTTGAGGTAGGCTTCGTCCTTGTGGGTGAGGTCGAGGTAGACCTGGTTCTGTCCGGCGACGCCGTAGCCGTCCATGCAGACCTGGAAGATCTCGCGGGTGGCGATGTCGCGGGGGACGAGGTTGCCGTACTTGGGGTACTTCTCTTCGAGGAAGTACCAGCGTTCGGCCTCGGGGATGTCCTTGGCGGCGCGGGTCTCACCCTTTTTGCGGGGGACCCAGACGCGGCCGCCCTCGCCGCGGGCGGACTCGGACATGAGGCGGAGCTTGTCGGCGCCGGGGATGCTGGTGGGGTGGACCTGGATGAACTCGCCGTTGCCGTAATCGACGCCGGCCTGGTAGCAGCGGCTGGCGGCTCCGCCGGTGCAGATGACGCTGTTGGTGCTCTTGCCGAAGATGAGCCCGTTGCCGCCTGTGGCCATGACGACGGCGTCGGCGCGGAAGGCGCGGATCTGCATCGTGCGCATGTCCTGGGCGACGATGCCCACGGCGCGGCCGTCCTCGATGATCGGCCAGAGGAACTCCCAGAACTCGTACTTGGTGACCTTGCCTTCGGATTCGTAGCGGCGGGTCTGCTCATCGAGGGCGTAGAGGAGCTGCTGGCCGGTGGAGGCGCCGGCGAAGTGGGTGCGCTTAAAGAGGCTGCCGCCGAAGAGGCGCAGGTCGCGCATGCCTTCCAAGGTGCGGTTGAAGGGGACGCCCATGCGGTCGAGCAGGTCGATGATGCGCGGGGCCCAGTGGCACATCTCGTAGATGGGGGGCTGGTCGGCGAGGAAGTCGCCGCCGTAGACCGTCTCGTCGAAGTGCATGTACTCGCTGTACCCCTGCTGGCGGGCGACCTCGTTGCAGGCGTTGATGCCGCCCTGGGCGCAGACGCTGTGGGAGCGTTTGACGGGGACCATGGAGAAGAGGTCCACGGGCAGCCCGGCCTCGGCGATCCGGACGCTTGCGGAGAGGCCCGCCAAACCACCTCCGACGACGATGACTCGATGCTGTGCCATGGGGGTTGAACCGGTGCTCTTGAAGGGGGATTCGCCACGGGGGCCGCGGCGGATGAAGTCAGTGGGTCTGAACGGCGTCGGCGCTGCGGGGTTCGCCGGGGTTGGGTTTGAGCTTGCCTTCGCGTTGGAGTTCGACGCGCTTGTCGGTGGGCATGACGCGGTTCTCGATCCGCAGGGCCTCGTCGGGCCGGAGGGTGGCGAAGCCCAGGACGGCGGAAGCGCCCATCGCGAAGAGGGTCACGCCCAGGGCGGTGCAGACCACGCCCCAGCGCTGCTGGGCCTTCTGGGAGATGGTGAGGCCCCAGGTGATGGCGGCGGTCCACAGGCCGTTGGCGAAGTGGTAGACGAGCATCGTGACGCCGATGAAGTAGAAGACCGAGATCAGGATGCCGGCCATGGTGACTTCGCCGACGCCGCCGCGGAGGCAGGCGGCGAGGGTCGAGGCGGCGTAGGGGTATTCCCACCGGGTGCCGCCGGGGACGAGGAAGGTCCAGCCCCAGCGGAGGGTGGCGATGTGATAGAGGATGAAGAGGAAGCCGATGTACCCGCTGACGCGCTGGAGGGTGTAGCGCCAGTTGCCCTGGTAGGAGTACCGGTCGGTGTTGGCCTTGCCGGTCTTGGCGTAGTAAATGCCCAGGAGGGCGTGGAAGAGGATGGGCAGCCACAGCATGAACACTTCCGTGAAGATCAGGAAGGGCAGGTTGTGGATGAAGTAGACCTCCTCCTGGAAGGTCGCGACCGTGCGGTCGGTGACGGTGCGGCCCTTTTCGGTGAGGATCGCGGCCCAGACGATGGAGGAGTTCGTCGTGAGGTGGATGATCGCGAAGAGGCCGATGGGGACGACGCCCGACAGGGAGTGCAGGCGGCGGAGCAGGTAGTGGTTTCGTTCAAAGAACCCGCGGGGGTCTGCTGTAGTAGATTCGCTCAAGGTGTCTGCCTTTCAGAACTTGTGCGTGTTCGCCGGGGGGCGAGGGTTCAGCCGGGCATGACCAGCCCGCCGGCGGGGCCGGGGGTGGCGCCGGGTGCGGCGGCGGGGCCGCCCGCCATGCCCTGCTGGCTCATGGGCTTGAGGCGGCCTTCCTGTACGGCGCGGGAGACGGCCTCGGTGGTTTCAACGAAGGCCATGCGCAGTTGGGAGAGGATCTTGGTGAGCGCGGCGAGCTCGGATTCGGTGAGGTTGCCCTTGGTCTTGGCTTCCAGGATGGTCAGCATGTCGATGTGGAGCTTGGCGTAGGGGAGGGAGACCATGGCCTGGCCCGAGTAGGGATCAGGGATGAAGCCCATGAAGGAGAGGGCCTGGTTGGCGAGCATGCCGACGATGTCTTCGAAGGCCACTTCGCGCCGTTCGTCATCGCCCTGTGCGCCCGGGGCCGACTTGGGAGCGCTCGCCGCGGCGAGTTTTTCCTTTTCGGCCTGGGCGGCGGATTTCCAATCGGAGTCGATGATGAGTTTGGGTTCGGACAAGTGGGGGCTCCGGGTGTGGATGAAGGCCATTATAGGTGAGCCGGAGAGGTGTTGGACGCGACGCGGGCGGCGGGGGGCAGGGGCCGCGGATCATGCGAGCGTGATGGGGCGCGGTGCAGAGCGGGACCATCGGGGCGGATCAACTGCCGAGTTGGCGCGGTGGGGGAGCATGAATCACCGGGCATAGGTTGAGGGTGGCGGGGCTAGTAGAGGGCAGAGTCGGATGGATGAACTTTTGGTGGCGAGCGCAGGGGAAATTGGGAAACGGGGAAATGAGGAAATTGGGAAATGAATAGTGGAGGTCGCGTGCGTTCAGGATGGGCGGCGTGTGCACATGAACTTTTGGTGGCGTGTGCGCGGCGCGAGGTAGCGGTTATTGGGACATTGCGATGATCGGAGGCCGCGTGTGGCGGTGCGGGGGCGGGATGAAGAGGCGGGCGGGAGAAGTTGAAGATTTGGTGTGCGGATGAACTTTTGGTGGAGCGGACGAAAGTGGGACAGGGGGAAAGTGACCTGACCCAGGAACCGTG
>JAFEBP010000027.1 GCA_018242605.1 Planctomycetota bacterium | reverse complement strand
TCCACGGTTCCTGGGTCAGGTCAGCCTGGTTACTCATGCCTTCCGGTATCACTCCCCCTCATCCCCCAGCAACCCATCATCCTCCTCCTCGCTGAAGTACCGCATGTGAGTGTCCAGCGTCCCCGGCGTCACCTCCACCCCATCCCGAACCTCCTCGCCCCCCTCGCCCCCGTACTCGTTGTGGTGGTAGATGTTGGGGTCCGCCTGGTCCGCCATCGTGCGCGTCTTGCTGAACTCAGCGTGCTGGTCGGTCCACAGCAGGCACATCCCCGCGCCCTTCCAGTTGCGTGAGAACGTCCTGCCCCCCTCATAGTCCGCCCGATCGCCCATGTACACGATCGGCTTCCACACCCCGTGCGGCTTGACATCGTTGTCGTACGAGAACGAACAGTGGAAGTTGACCCGCGCGATATTGCCCGAGTCCACCACCGTCGACGCCGTTACCTCCTCGCCTCCCAGGTCCGCGAGCACCGGCCTCCCATCCTCGCTCACCTCCGTCGCCAGCGTGTCGCGCGTGTTCGGGTTGATGAACGCCTGATTCGGCACCGCCCCAGTCTTCGCCAGCACGCTCAGCGACAGGATCGGCTTCTCCTCGTAGTCCGCCAACACCGGCAGCGCATCCTTGTAGTCATTCATGTACGCCACGTTCCCCGCCCCCATGTCGTGCAACCGCGCCAGCACCACCGTCCGCCGCCCCGCCGTGCGGGCCTGCCCCAGCGCGGGCAACAAAATCGCAATCAGCATCGCCACGACCGCGATGACGATGAGCAGTTCAATCAACGTAAAGCCGCGGCGTACGCGGCCGCAAACTCCATGCAGCATAAAGCCTCCCGTGAAAGGGCTGAAACGACTGAATCGGCGAGCACCAGACCAAGATGTGTTACTAATGTCCGCCGACGTCTTGGCAAAACCCCAAGCATCAGCGCCACCGCCGCGCCGCGGCAGTGTCTTCCCCATTCCGCAATCACCGTGGGCCACAATCCCGCGCCCCCCACCGGCGATCGCTACATCGTTTCAATCCAAAGGCGGACCACGCGCCATCGCCGTCAAAGCCGCCGCTACCGACCCATCCCGATACGTCGCCGCCGCGATGAACCCGATCAGCGTCAGCGGAGCCTGCGCAATGTCCTGCCGCGGCAACCCGTCGGTCTTGTCCGACGCGACCGCAATGCACACCGTGCAGTCGCCGTGCCCCACATCCCCATCGTCGTGATGATGCCACAACGCCGCGCCCGCCAGCACCACCTGCGCAGCCACCAGCAGCACCGCCATCAGCGCTGCCCACCGCCCAGGAATCTGTCCACGTCTTTGGTGCATGCCCTGCGCCCGAACAACGACGCCCTCATTCTTGAGAACGCTTCCTCATTATTGCCACCAACCCCACTCGCTTCCACCGACGCCCGGCCTGAGCGCAGGCTCTGCGAAGCGAAGACCGGGATCGCACGCAGCCAACGCAAGCCACCTCCCCAACTCCCTCGCCACCCGACAACGCCCATCGACACCCATCCGCGTGATGCTGAGCCTCTTCGGCCCCATCGGGGCCGCGGCATGTTGCCACGGGTGCAGCGACGCCGCCCTGAGCGTCGCGGAACCCGTGGGAGCCCACGCAAATCCAAACCGCCCCGGCAGGGGCGGAGGAGGCCTCAGCGTGTCAAGAGTGTTGGCACAGAGGACTCATTGTCGAACAGTTCGGCACAGTCCCAACAGAACGTAGGCTGACGGATGTCCTTTTTTATCTCAATCGCAATACCAAACGCCGGTCGTCCCCGGGCGTCACGTGTCCACCTGTCACCGCGACCGCAGCACACCAACCCTTGAACTGCGGGACAAATCTCGAAGGTAGCGCAAGCCCTCACCGGCAATAGCGATTGCTCACCCTGATTCCCGATGCCTGACCATTGATGCCTTCCGGCATCAGGTCGGTAGCGGCCTTGTTCAACCGTCGGCCGTCCTCCTCCAACACCCCCAACCGCTTGGCCTCCGCCTCACCCATGCCGCGGAACTGCGATCGCCAGCGGGCCAACGTCGCCGCGGAGATCTCCAGCTTCTGGCCGATCTGAGCCGCGGACCGCCCCGCTGCTTCCATCTGCTCGGCTTCGCGGAGCTTGCGGATGATCTGTTCTGTCGTATGCCTTTTGCGCTTCATGTCTAGCGCCATTTTGGGGCATTCTTGCCCGATCCGCTCTCACTCGGACTGGCTCAGATATTCCGGGCAAGTCAAATTTGCCTTGTAGAGTTCGGCGTTTTTACCTATACTCGACCGCTTGGGGACGACAGCAGAAGACCAAATATATGACTTTTGGCACGTGCTTGAGGAGAACGCAATGATCCGGTCCACAAAGCGTCGGCTAGCCGAAACAAGTGCAACCTCCTCTTGTAGGGAATCAGCATTCACGAACGAGAAGAGCTTCGTAGGCCAGTGTGGGGGGTCGATTGCTCGGGGGGCACCAATGGTTCTTCGACGGTGGTTGTTCGCGGCCGCTGTGCTAAGCGTTGTGCACAATACTCAAGCCCGTCAACCGAGTTTTCAACTCGGATCAAGTACGACATCTATGACTATTGGCACCGGGTATCGCGGTTGCTACTCCTTCGGCGATTGGTCTGCGTCGGATCAAATACACTGGACGAACCAGTCTGTGAATTACTCACGCGCCGTTTCGGGCGACGAATTTTCTGGGAGCGGCACAGCAAATGCGACTCTTATTGCTGCGTTTACGCCAGACCAAATCTCGTTGCGATTTTTCGGCGGATTCGCGGCAACGGGTCATTTGTCTGGGGACGCAGGCTGCGGTGGCGGGGCAAGTTCGGGTGGGGACGCCCAGATTCAGTCCTTCTTTGCCTTGGATCGAGCCGTAGTAGCCGAAGTTTCAGTTGTGATGTCACCCGCAGCCCAGGGACAGTCTGGAACGCGAGGTTCCAGTGTCCGATATAACTTATTCGGCAGCAACTTTACCGGACTTCCCGGAGCGAATTGTGGATCCATCAGTTCAATCCCACGGCAGTTTACCGGTGGCCACGATGCTGCGCAACATGACTACTGCGGTCCTTGGGTTCGCATTGAAGATCGCAACGCGACATTTAATGTAATGCTCGGAGCCGGTGGCTATTCGCTCGAATCGGTAGAGGCAGGATGGGTGTCTGGCCTTTCTCCCGGAAGCGACAACATTTCAGTCGGCCATTATGTGCACGTGCGGATTGTCGCCCCCTGTACAACAGTGCTCGAAGAGCCTATTCCCGCCACTCATTGCCCCGGTGAGGCGGCCGCATTTACTTTTCGTGTGGAGGGTATTTCCTCCCTCACACGGCAGTGGCGGCGCGACGGCTTTGCGATCGTGGACGGTCCGACCGCGACAGGATCCGTTATCAGCGGCGCGACTGCAGAGACGCTGGTGATCACCAACGTTCGGCTCGAAGATGCTGGAGTCTATGACTGTGTAGTGTCGAGTCCAATCGGTGCATGCACCGATTCCACGAGCCAACCAGCCACACTGGATGTCGGCGAATCGTGCTGCACGGTGATCTTTGATCCAAAGGGTACCTTTCTGAGAGTCAACGGCGATCCAAATTCGGCGCCGCCATCAATTGTCAATCTGGCGGACTGCGGAATTTCCTGCGGTCGGCAGGTGAGAGTGACATCGCTCAACGGGTATTACCCGTGCGGCGATACCAACAACCCTCAGAAAGATGCAATCGGCGTTTTCAGCGCCACCTCGACTGTTTTGGCGAGCAATCAGCAGTTTCGAGTTCCCGGTGCGATAGCGTCATCGAATAACATTCCGATCGTGACCGGCCCGACACCGATCGGAGGATTTCCTACCGACATTCCACAGGATTTCTTGATCCACGACGGCGACGCGGTGAATGTCCCTTGCGGTGCGAATTTCCTGCTATTGGCACCCCGCCCTGGGCTCTGTAGTCCCGGCAGCAACGAACCCGTTGATCCCGATGATCGCCGCGGCCGGATCATACCCTGTGGACCGCCCACCATTTCAGAGCAGCCGGAGTCAAGCGTTGCTTGTATCGGCAGCACCGTGACGTTCAGTCTGGTCGCCGCCAACTGGAGGCCATGGACATATCGCTGGCGAATCAACGGCGTACCCATCAGCACGGCAATCAACTCTACAGCCGAAACGGCTTCGCTCAGGTTGATGAACGTCCAGCTTGCCGATACCGAGTTGTCATACGACTGCGTGGTCACAAACTCATGTGGTACCGTCACCAGCCATTCGGTCACGATCACAATCTGCATCGGTGACCATAATTGCGACGGAGGAATCGACGGGGCCGATATTGGAGCTTTCTTCAGTAATTGGCAAGCGGGCAACTACGCCGCGGACGTGAACGCCGACGGTGGGATTGACGGTGCCGACGTGAGTTCGTTCTTCGAGCACTGGGAAGCGGGCTGCTGACCTCTTTGGCCTGCCTGCATTCTCTGAGCCACTCTGAATGAGACCGGATCACAGCATCACGGTCTCTGTCCTCCCGCCGGGGCGGTAGTCGGTGCGAAGTCGAGCGCAGCGAGACTGAGCGCAGGCCCCTGCCCAACGCTTTAGCGGTCATTGCGAACACCGAAAGATCCCCCGATGCCTGTACCAACAAGAACACAGATCACAGCATCGATTCAGACCATTTGCGACACCAATGAGGAGATTCGCTCGTTCTGGGAGAAGTCTCACGGCTGGGCGCCTAAGGCCGCTGCTGAGTTGCTCGCAAAATCTCGGCTGGACCGGCAGGTCGCCCTGTCCCACACGCTTTCCCTTTGGATCAGCAAGCGTAAGGGCCCCGACCATGACGCCCGGCTGATCTTGGCGTGGACCAATCTTGGCTCCTTGATGGAAGGCTCCTTCAAAACGTTTCTGAGCGTCTTTCTGGAGGACTACCGCAAAAGCAGCAATCCGATGCGTAAGCGTGGAAGAATGATCGATCCGGACGCCGCGACGCTTGAAGGCCTTCGCACCTTTCTCAACGCGGACGTATGGGTCCCAGACGAAATACAAAGGTGGGATGCGTGGTCCGCCCGCGTACAGCAACGGCGCAATGCGGTACACGCCTATCGCGACCGCGACATTGGCAGTTTCGCCGAGTTCCACTCAGACTTGATCACTTACGCTGAGTTCATCGTCGAGATGAAGTTGCGGTTGCCGTACCCGGATTGACCGCGCTCTCGTGATCTCGGCGTCAAGGGCCATGATCAAGTAGTCGGTCGGATGCCAGCCACCCGCTCGGCGAGCACGCCCCCATCCCAAACCGTGCGCACACCCGCGTCACCTCCAAACAAAACCTCGCACCAACCCGCCGCTCCCGCGTACACCCCCCGCAGCAGCCCATTCGCTCTTTGACAACCTACTTGCCTGACCCGCCCGCGGCACCACCGCGCATTCAGCACCAAAAGTTCATCAGCGCTGCCACCGGGCGAGAGCAATCCCAAGTCCTGCACCCGTGCAGACCAGAATCCCCTTCGCCGACTCGACTTCCAATCGCGGTCACTTCAACGCCCTACCCACCCAACACCAAAAGTTCATCCGCACCGTCATCCCTCCGGCCATAGTCCTTCCGGCTCCCACCCGCCTTCATCGCACCCGTCTCGACCGTCAAACGTCCGGATAACGCCCCGGTAACGCGCCGCGCGCTCAACACCAAAACTTCATCCGCACTCTCCGCCCGACCCCGCCCACAACGGCCGCCCAGCCACGCCCGCCGTCGCGTCCAATCCACTCTCCGCCACCCTTCGCTCGCGCACACCGAACCAAAGGTTCATCCACACTCCCCGGCCCGACCCCGCCCAAACCGGCCGCCCAGCCACGGCCCTACGTCGCGTCCGAATCCTCTCCCCGCCACGTTTCGCTCGCGCACACCACACCAAAACTTCATCCGCACCAGCGCCAACCCCGCCGCGTCGCCTCCCGAACCTACCCGGCCCCGCCAACGTCTTCTGCCCTTCCCTCAACGCCTCTCCCCACACAAACGTCCCAATAACTCAACTCCCCGCGCCGCGCGCATCGCACCAAAACTTCATCCGCACGATCTCATTCTCCCATCCCCGTCACTCTTCCTTCCAGCCCCCTCGCGATCGACCCGCCCGAGCCTTCCACCGCCACCAAAACTTCATCCGCCCCACGCCCACCACCGCCCCGATTCTCTCCCGCCCTCTCCCCCGCTACTCTCCGCCCACTCATGGGCGACAACCCATCATCCTTCATCAAACGCGTCCTCCTGGCTCAGGAGTCCGGCCTCATCCTCGTCATCATCCTGCTGATGGCGCTCCTCACCATCTTCGGCGGCAACAAGCCGCGCGTCGATCGGGTCTCCCTCCCCGACACCTCCATCGTCACCGAGGGCCCTTCGATCACCGTCACCGATGCCGCGGGCAAAACCGAATCGCTCAGCACCGCCGAGGGCTGGGAGTACCGGGGCAGCGGCAAGGGCGGCACGCTCATCCGCAAACGCGAGGTCAACAAGTTCCTCGATGTTGACAACCTCTTTCTCCAGCTCGTTTACGCCAGCTTCATCGCCGTGATGGCCGTGGGAATGACCGCGATCATCGCCATGGGCGGCATCGATCTCTCCATCGGCTCCATCTACGCCGTCGCGGCGTTGTTCGGAGCCATCGCCCTCCACTGGCTGCAGGGCCGCGCCCTAGGCGTCGGGTACGACGGCGCGGTCACCAGTTCCGGCGGCGCGGGGCTCATCCCCTCGCTCGCCGTCGGCCTGGGAGTCTGCTGCACCGTCGGCGCGATCTGCGGCTTCATCAACGGCACGATGATCGTCGGCCTGCGCGTCCACCCCTTCATCATCACCCTGGGCACCATGGCCGCCCTCCGCGGCCTCGTCGCGATCCCCACCAAGGCCCAGAGCGTCGGCAACTTCCCCGAGGCCTTCACCAAGGGCTTCTTCAAGCTCAGCATCGGCGGCGTCAACGGGGTCGGCGGCGTCAACCCCATCCCCCCCGCCATCATGCTCTTGACCGCCATCGGCGGCGCGTTCGTCCTCGGCAAGACCGTCCTGGGCCGCCGCGTCTACGCCATCGGCGGCAACGAAGTCGCCGCGGGCTACGCGGGCATCCCCGTCGGCCGGGTCAAGATCGCCGCCTTCACCATCATGGGCGCGCTGGCCGGCCTCTCCGCCACGCTCTACCTCGGCTACTTCGGCGCGGCCGAAACCGCCGCCGGCAGCGGCTACGAACTCAAGGTCATCGCCGCGACCGTCATCGGCGGAGCCTCCCTTTCCGGCGGCCGCGGCACAGCTTTCGGCGCGGTCCTGGGCGGCCTGCTCATCCAGCTCATCGACAACGGCATGGTCATCCTCAACATCGACCAGAACTACAACCAGATCGTCATGGGCGCCGCGATCATCATCGCCGTCGTGCTCGACCAGTTGAAGACCCGCTTCTTCCCCCAGGGCCGCTGAGCCCCCGAACGCGTGAACTTTCCGCCCGCCAAGGCGTCAAATAGCCCTATGATGCCCCGATCGATCCCCCCGGTGCGTGCCGCGGCGGTGATCGGTGTAGTCGGGGTTCTGGCAGGCAGAGGTCACTCGCCGCCGCCGCACGATCCGTGCGATTTTCGGAGAAAGAAGACTATGAACGTTCGCCACCTGTTCGCTCTGGCCGCCGCGGGCCTTGCTGTGTGCGCCCTTGGCTTCGCCCCCGCCAGCAAGGTCGAGAAGAAGTACACGATCGGCGTCATCGCCAAGAGCCAGGGCAATCCCGTCTTCCAGGCCGCCCGCACCGGCGCCATGGATGCCGGCAAGGAACTCAGCGAGAAGCTCGGCGTGAAGATCGACGTCATCTGGCGCACCCCCAACAACGAGGACGCCCAGCAGCAGGCCCAGTTCATCGAGCAGTTGGTCTCCAGCGGAGCCGACGGCATCGCGGTCTCCTGCTCCGACGCCAAGGTCCTGACCGCCGCCATCAACACCGCCGTTGATAAGGGCGTGCAGGTCGTGACCTTCGACTCCGACGCCCCCGAGTCCAAGCGCTTCGCCTACTACGGCATCGACGATGTCGAGGCCGGCAAGGCCGTCGGCCGCGAACTCGCCAAGGTCATGGGCGACAAGGGCACCGTCGCCATCTTGGCCGGCAACCAGAACGCCCCCAACCTCCAGGCCCGCGTCCGCGGCGTCCGCGACGAGATCGCCAAGCACAAGGACATGAAGGTCAAGGACACCTACTACCACGCCGAGACCGCCCCCGAAGCCGCCAAGATGGTCCAGCAGGTCCAGAACGCCAACCCCCAGATCAACGGCTGGGCGATGATCGGCGGCTGGCCCCTCTTCACCGAGAACGCCTTGGACGGCGTCTACGACAAGGCCAAGGTCGTCAGCGTCGACACCCTCCCCCAGCAGCTCGAGTACGTCAAGAAGGGCCAGGTCCAGTGCCTCATCGGTCAGGACTGCTACGGCTGGGGCCACGAGTCCGTGAAGCTCCTCATCGACAAGCTCCACGAGAACAAGTCACCCAAGAACGCCATCAACCACTTCGAACTCCAGATCGTCACCAAGGACAACGTCGAGAAGTACGTCGGCCTCTGGGACAAGTGGCTCGGCAAGAAGTAATCCCCTCCGAAACTCAGTGATCCCGAACCGGCGCACAGGCGCCGGTTCTTTTTTTTGACACGACCGACCCCGCCGCACTAATCCCGAACACGCCCCCCGGATCGTGATCCGGTCTTTCAACTGCTTTCCTTATCTGTTTGTAGTCCATAACCTGTGTGTTCGCCAAGCCATCCGAAGAGAAGCCAAGGAAAGGCCGCACCCGTGCTATTCGATCGTCTGATAGGGATTTTCAGTGTGGACATGGGCATCGACCTGGGGACCTGCAACACCCTGGTCTCGGTGCGAGGACAGGGAATCGTTCTGAACGAGCCCAGCGTGGTCGCCGTGAAGAAGGGCACCAACCAGGTCCTCAAGAACGGCGAAGCCGTCGGCTGGACCGCCAAGGAAATGCTCGGCAAGACCCCCGGCTCGATCAGCGCCGTGCGCCCCTTGAAGGACGGCGTCATCTCCGACTTCGAGATCACCGAGGCGATGCTCTCGTACTTCATCCGCAAGGTCAACGGCCGCAGCAAGATCATCGGCCCCCGCGTCGTCGTCTCCGTCCCCTCCGGCATCACCGCCGTCGAGAAGCGCGCCGTCTTTGATTCCTGCGAACGCGCCGGCGCCCGCCGCACTTACCTCATCGAAGAACCCATCGCCGCCGCCATCGGCGCCGGCCTGCCCTTCGCCGAAGCCACCGCCTCGATGATCGTCGACATCGGCGGCGGCACCACCGAAGTCGCGATCATGTCCCTGGCCGACATCGCCACGTGCGAATCCGTCCGCGTCGCCGGCGACGACATGGACGAAGCGATCATCAACCACATGAAGCGCACGTACAACATGATGATCGGCGAGCAGACCGCCGAGCGCATCAAGATCGAGATCGGCTCCGCCGCGCCCGTCGAGCAGGACCGCAGCATCGAGGTCCGCGGCCGCGACATGATCTCCGGCCTGCCCCGCAAGACCGAAGTCTCCAGCGAGGAAATCCGCCAGGCACTCCAGGAACCCGTGCAGGCGATCATCGAGGCCGTGACGCGGACCCTCGAACGCGCCGAGCCCGAACTCGCCGCGGACCTGGTCGAGAACGGTATCACCATGGCCGGCGGCGGCTCGCTCCTCCGCGGCCTCACGCAGGTCGTGCAGAAGGCCACCGGCCTGACCACCGTGCTCGCCGACGACCCGCTCACCTGCGTCGCCCGCGGCACCTGCATCTACCTCGAGCACCTCGAGGAATGGAAGTCCACGCTCGAGAACGACATGGATTCGTGAACGGCCCCGCGGCACACCGATGCTGAACCCGATCCACGCCAACAGACTGCTCCCCGCCGTCATCGCCATCCTTGTGGCGCTGGGCGTCTTCGTCCCCGCCCGCTACCAGACCTGGGCCCGTCACTTCGGCTGGCTCGCCACCACCATCGTCGCCCCCATCAGCCACCCCTTCTCCGCCTTCTCACGCTGGGTCTCACCCGCCGACGCCACCGTCAACCAGAGCGAAGCGATGCGCGAACTGGCCCGTGGCAAGGAAGAAGCCGAGAGCGAAGTGCTCCGGCTTCGGCTGGAAGTAAAACGCCTCGCGACGGCGCTCGAGGAAATGAAAATCTTCTCCGCCGTCAACTCCGCGCCCGTGCGCCAGGTCTTCGCCCCCGTCTTCGCGTCCTCCTCGGACCCCGCCGGGAGCGTGCTGCGTGTGAGAGCCGGCGCCCGCGAAGGCGTCGAGAAGTTCACCGTCGCCACCACCGCCGGGCTGCAACTGCTCGGCAAGGTGGTGAGCGTTGAAGACCGCACCTGCGACGTGCTGCCCATCACAGCCAAGGCGTCGGGCCAACTCCAGTGCATGGTGATGATCGACCAGACCATCAACGGGCTGGTCTGCACGCTCACCCCTACCGCCGACGGCACCTTGCAGGGCCCCCTCGAAGACCGCCGCGACGTGTCGGGAACGCCCATCGAGCCCAAGGTCGGCCAGTTGGTTCGCCTCAGCGATCAGCGCTGGCCCGAGAGCGCGCAGATGCTCATCGTCGGCAAGGTCACTTCGATCGAGGCCGCGCCGCAGGGCCCGTTGCGCAAGGTGGTAGTTGTTTCCCCTTCCGTTGAGCGCCTCGACCGCGTCAGCGAAGTCGTGCTCCGCACCAGCGTGCGGAGCGACCAGCGCGGAGGCGGATCGTGAGCGCCGCCGCGTTCGCCCTCGCGGCGTGGGTCTTCCTGGGGCTTGAAATCGGGCTCAAGGACGCCATCGCGTTGGGCCCCACTCACATCGCGCCCAGCTTCGTCTTCTGCTTCCTGACATTCATCGCGATGTTCGCTCCCCAGCCGCGCCCCGTGTGGGCGGCCCTGGCGCTGGGCCTGTTGATGGACCTGACCTTCCGCATCCCGCTGCGCGACGGCGCGGGCACCGCGACCGTGATCGGGCCGTACGCCCTGTCGTACGCGCTCGCCTGCCAATTGATCGTCGCGTTGCGCGGAATCGTCATCAAGCGGAATCCGCTTACGCTCGGCTTCCTCGCGATGCTCGGCAACATCGTGGCGCAGGTCGTGCTCGTTGGAATCTTCACATTCCGCATCTGGTTGGGCGACGCGTTCGAGTGGCACCCCACCGCCGAGCTCATGTCCCGCCTGGGCTGCGCGGTGTACACCGGCATGCTGGGCGTGTTGCTCGCGCTGGTCCTGATTCCTTCCGCGGCGTTTTTCGGCCTGCCCACCCAGGTGCAGCGGCGATTCGCGAAGCGCATGTGACCCAACTCAACTTCCGGCGGTCCACAGTTCCCGCAACCTTGCCGCGCTCAGTTCCGCAGTAGAATCAACGACCGCGTCGGCCTGTTCCAATCGCGAAGCCGCCAGCGTGTGGCAAACACCGATCGCGAACAAGCCCGCCGCCTTCGCCGCGGCGATGCCCCGGGGCGTGTCTTCGATCGCGATACACTGCGACGGCGAGACCCCGATCTTTGACGCCGTCATGAGATACCCCGTCGGATCCGGCTTGGCCTTGGCGACGTGATCCGCCGAGATCACCGCCTTGAACGCCGACTCCAACGCGAGCCGGCCGAGTATCTCCTGAATCTCATGCAACCGCGCGCCCGAGCAGACAGCAATCGTCAATGCGTTCCGGGCCTCCTCGATAAGCCGGAGCGTACCGGGGTAACCCGGCACCTCCCCCCGAGAGATCGCTTGCTGCGCGAACTCCCATTTGAGGCGGGAGAGTTCCTCGAACTCCGCCGGAATTGGCATGCGCCCGTTGTCCTCGCAGATGCGTGCGTACGCGTCGCGGTCATCGCAGCCGATGTAGCGGGCCATGTTCTGTTCGTGCGTGAAGTCCATGCCCAACGCCCTTGATGCGGCACGGAGCGCACGCTCGTGCATGGGCTCGCTGTCCACGATGACTCCGTCAAAGTCAAAGATGATCGCACGAAGCATGAGGCCCAGAGTATGACCCGCGGCTGGGGTTCACGCAACTCCCCCGATCGCCCGCCGCACCGCTTCCGCGAAACGCCGAGCGAACGCAAGCGCGTCACCCAGCGCCGAACCGCGACAGCGTTCTCGCAGAGAAGCCCGCAGATGCGCGAGTCGCCCATGGTCAGCCGCCAGCCGGGCCGCGATGCCCGCGAACTGCTCGCGGCTGGTCGCGACCAGATCTGACAGCCCCACCGCCGCCAGCAGCGACGCGCCCGCTCGACCGGGCGTGGTGTTGGTCCGCTTCGTCACCACCGGCACACCCATCCACAGCGCCTCGCAGGTGGTGGTCGTGCCGTTGTACGGTGCGGTATCGAGAATGATGTCCGCCTCGGCGTACCCGTCGAGGGCGTTGTCAATCGGCGGCTTGACATCGATGCGTGATGGATCAATGCCCAGCGCGGCGAACTGGGCCCGGATCGAGGCGGCCAGTTCGGGCTCTTTCGTCAGCGAGTGCTTGATCAGCAGCCGCGAGTTCGGCGTCGCCTGCAACGCGGCGGCCCAGTCGAGCCGCGTCGACTCGCCCTGCTTGATCAGCGAGCCGAAGTTGGCGAACGTCAAGATGCCCGTTCGCTCACGCGGCGACTTTGACAGTTCCGGCAAAGGACCGGGATCAAAGCAATGGCACGTGGGATCGAGACGGATCAAGCGCTCCGTACAGAAGTCGTCGGACTGCGCTGGATCGAGCAGTGTGTCCGTGAACCTGAAGTCAACGCAAGAAAGGCCGGTTGTGCCCGGGTAGCCGATCCACGTGGCCTGCACCGGAGCCGGACGCATAGTCAGCACGGCGAGTGCGTTCCCCGCCGTGTGTCCCGCGAGATCGATAAGCAGATCGATCTGGTCCTTTCGGACCATCGCGGCGACGCTCGCAAAGGACTGGCCGAAGACATGCCGGAACTCCCTGGCGTGCGACGCGAGTTGCTTCGAAACGTCGTCGGTGTGAGCGCCGGTGTGGTACAGGTAGAAGTCCAGTCCGTGTGCAGAACCCTCTCGCAACAGCGGCAGAAGAAAACGGGCCACGGCGTGGTTCCGCAGGTCGGGGGACAGAAACCCCACGCGGGTTGGCCGCGAGGCGTCGAAGCGGCGGGATGCCCACGCCGCGGCCGGCGGGTACCGAGTCTCCAACCGCTTCGCGAATTCCTGATGAAGCTTGAAGATCGCTGAAGGATCGTCCGCCTCAACATAGTTCGCCATCGAGCAGAGTTGCTCGCTGATCGTGATGCTGTGCGGATCCTTCGCGGCGGCATCCTTCAGCATCACAAAAGCCTTGGCCAGTTGCCCGGAATGCTGGTAGATGCGTGCCGCAGCGGCGAGCCATTCGGCGTTCTCGCCCGCTCGCTCCTGGTACGCGGCCACGATCTTGGATGCCTGTGCGGGGAGACATTCATCCAGCGCTGATTGCGCCGCGAGGATGTTCGCCTTCGCATTCGACGGATCGAGTTGAACGGCTCGGAGGTAACTCTGCATCGCCTCCGAATACCTACCGAGTTTGTGCAGAATAGTCCCGTGATTCCGCCAGACTCCGGACGAATCGGGCATGCGGCCCGTCGCGGCCTTTGCGTAATACAGCGCTCGCTCCAGTTCGCGCAGTTCTGAGAAGGTCACGCTCGCTGCGACCAGATACGCCGCGTCGTTGGGATGCTTCGCCAGTGCACGCACCAGCGCGGCCTTGGCCTGCTCGAAACGGCCCGCCTGAATATGCCCGTTGATGAGGTCAAGGCCTCCGGATGGCGGGATTGCGCTCGCCATTCGGGATCACTTCTTCCATTCGGGCAACCGACCCGGCGTGTACGGCGCGCCGGCGGCTTCCAGCTTCTGAGCCAACGCGTCAAGGTCGGTCTCGAACTGCTTGAGTGTGGGTTGGAGCTTCTCAAACTCCGCCGCGGCGGCCTCGTATTGTTCGCGCTGCGTGCCTGTGGGGGGCTGCGTGTTGCCGGACATTCCGTACACCACGGAACCGATCCGCCCGGAGATCGATGGCCCGGTGGCCATGGCTCTTCTGGCGGCGGTGCCGTCGCCATTGAGCACGAGTTGGATGTCCTCCAGTCGCAGGCGGAGCGCGTCAATCTCCTTGAAAATGTCGGGCGAAATGCCCGGCGTATCGCTCGCGGCCTTGCGCATCAGGGCGAAGCGTCCCTCGGCCTCGCCGATGAATCGCGAAGCGCCTGAGACCGCCCGTTGCAACGCCGCGGCCTGGCGTTCAAAGGCAAACTTGGCGGCGCGTGCCTCGCCCTTTGCGGCGAGAGTGGCCTTGGCGAGGTCCACCACTTCGAATGGTTCGGGACTTCCCAGTTCCTCGGACACGCCGTCGATCAGCGTGCTCAACTGCGCGGTGTACTTGCCGGGGGGGGCGAGCGGGCCGCCGGTTTCCACGTCCCAAGGGGCCAGTTCGCCGCGGGAGAGAGACGCCGGCGTAGATTCGGGGTACCGCAGATTCCATGCGACTCGGTGCACACCCTCGGACCGGGGCACCGACAATCGCCGGATCACCACGCCGTCGGCGTTGCGGATCGAGAGCACCAGTTGCGGGTCCTGCTCGCGGTCCTCCGCGCGGAACTCCTCGAGCGTCGGGTACTTCCAGTCGTCCTTCTTCTCGGCTTCCTTGCGCTTCTCCTTGCGGGAGGTGATCTTGTCTTTCAGGAAGTACGTGATCACCGCGCCGGACTGGGGGTTCGGCGCGGCGTAGAAGTTCGCGCCGGACCAACCTCGCCCGCGTGAACCGCCGAGCCGGCTGCGTTCAACGTACGCGGTGGCGCGGGGGATCGGGAAGATGTGGGCCTTCTTGGCGAACGTCTCGCCCGACAGATTCCGCATCGGCGAGTAGTCATCCAAGACGTAGAAACCACGTCCGAACGAAGCCATGACCAGATCGTTCATCTGCTTCTGGATTTCCAAGTCGCGGATCGGGATCGTGGGCAGCCCGGCGATCTTGATCCACTTCTGGCCGCCATCGACGGTGTAATACGCACCGAACTCGGTGCCGACGAACAACAACTTGGGATCGACGTGATCCTGCGCGATCGTGTAGACGGTATCACGCTTGGAAAGGTCGCCCACGAGCGGCTTCCACGTGCGACCCCGGTCCTCGCTCTTGAGGATGTAGGGCGCAAAGTCACCCATCTTGTGGTTGTCGAACGTGGCGTAGACGGTGTCCTTATCGTGGCGTGAGGCCTCGATGTCGGAGACGTAGCTCATGTCCGGCACGGCCGGGAAGTTCTCGATTTTGCGCCAGGTCTTGCCGCCGTCTTCGGTCACGTGGATGAGCCCGTCGTCGGTGCCGACGTACAGCAGCCCTTCTACGAGCGGGCTCTCCGTGAGCGACACGGCGTTGCCGAAGATTGAAGTCGACAGGTTCTTGCTGGGCACATCGGGCTTCTGGATCTTGCCGAAGACTTTGAGTTGGTTGCGGTCGATGCCGCGGGTCAGGTCCCCGCTGATCATCGTCCAAGAATCTCCGCGATCTTCTGAGCGGAAGAGATAGTTGCCCGCGTAGTAGAGGCGTGTGTGCTTGTGGGGGCTGATGAGCAGCGGGGTGTCCCAGTTGAAGACATAGGGCTTATCGCCGGGCTTCTCTTCCGGGCGGATGGAAACTTCTTCACCGCTCGCGCGGTCGAAGCGGACCAAGCCGCCGTCTTGCGACTCGGAATAAACGATGTCGGGGTTCTCGGGATCGACCGCGGGCTCGAACCCGTCGCCGCCGGTGGTCACGAACCACTCTTCGTTGGCGATCCCCGCCCGCTCGGTCGTTCGACTCGGACCGCCGATCGTGTTGTTGTCCTGAGTGCCGCCGTACACGTAGTAGAACGGGGCGTTATTGTCCACCGCCACGCGATAAAACTGCATCACGGGGAGGTTGGGGAAGTGCCGCCAGGTGCCGCGGTCGAACGTTTCGTACAACCCGCCGTCGCACCCGCAGAGCAGGTGGTCGGTGTTGTTGGGATCGATCCACAGAGCGTGGTTGTCCACATGCTTGTCCCGCTCGCCGACGCCCCGGAAGTTCGCGCCCCCGTCGTCGGAGACCTGCATGAACGTATCGAGCGCGTAGACCCGATCGACGTCCTTGGGGTCAGCGAAGAGCTCGTTGTAGTACTGCGGGCTGGAAGACATGTAGCCGCTGCGTCTCTCCCACGTCTCGCCACGATCACGGGATCGGAACACCCCACCGCCATCAGAGGCCTCAACGATGGCGTAGAGCGTGTCGGGGTTCACCGGCGAAACTGCCAGCCCGATGCGTCCCTTGTCGCCCCCCGGCAGGCCTGAGTTGATCTTCCTCCATGACTTTCCGCCATCGGTGGTTTTGTAGATACCGGATTCGGGCCCGCCGTTCACCAGCGTCCAGACGTGGCGCCGCCGCATGTACGCCGTGGCGTACATCGTCTGGGGATCCCGCGGGTCGGCGTGGATTTCATTGATGCCGGTGTCTTCGCTAACGTACAGAACTCGCTCCCACGTCTTGCCAAAGTCCGATGTGCGGTACAGCCCACGCTCGCCGCCGGAACTCCACAGTGGGCCCATCGCGGCCACGAAGACCTGGGCGGAATCTCGCGGGTCCACCCAGATCATGCCGATGTGGGCCGATTCCTTGAGTCCCACGTTGGTGAACGATTTGCCCGCGTCACGCGAAACGTACACGCCGTCGCCCCAACTGACGCTGCGCTGGCTGTTGTTTTCGCCGCTGCCCACCCACACCACGGCGGGGTTGGAGGGATCGAGCGTGACGCACCCGATCGAGAACGAGCCGTAGTTGTCGAAGATGGACGAGAAGGTGACTCCGCCGTTGGTGGTCTTCCAGACCCCGCCGCTCGCGACCGCCACGTAGAACTCGCTGATCTTCCCCGGGTTCACCGCCACGTCGGTGATGCGGCCCGACAGGAGTGCCGGGCCCAGGTTGCGGGCAGAGAGAGCCGCGAAAGTACCGGAATCGACCTTGAGCGGCGCGGGCTGGACCGCCGCCTGCTTGGTTTCGGGGGGCTTGACGGGCGACTTGGCATCGGGCTTGGCCGATTCGGTCGCGGCGGGCTGTGCCAGGGCGGCCAGAACACACATCAACGGCAGTTGAACCATGATCGCAGTCCTCGGGGTGGATCGCAAGAGTAGACGGTAACGATCATGGCGGATTCATGCGGCGAACGGGGGGGTGTTGCCGATGAGTAAGCACCGGTCACCATGGACATCGTCGCTCAAAAGAAACTCGTGCGTCAACGCGTGCAGACGCTTCTGGAAGCGATCACACCGTCGGAGGTCGCTCAAGGATCGCCCGAGGTGTGCCGGCGGGTGCTCGCCAGTGACCTGTGGAACCGCCCCGGCGCGGTCATGCTCTTCTGGCCGATGAGCAACGAGGTGGACGTCGGTGGGCTGGCGGCGATCGCGGCCTCCCAAGGGCGACCGGTCTGCCTTCCCCGGACCGATTGGCCCACCCGCGGCATGGTCGCTACCGAAGTCCGATCCTGGGGGTCGGATCTGGTGCACACTCGCCCCTGGCTGCTCGAACCGGCGCCCACGGCCCGGGTCGTGGAGGAATCACGCATCGGGGTGGTAATTGTGCCGGGAATCGCATTTGACGCCGCCGGATTCCGGCTGGGTCGGGGTGCGGGGTTCTATGATCGGTATCTGAGCCTCCCGGGATTGCGGGCGGCCCGGATCGGCGTCGCGTTTGACTGTCAGATCGTGGAGACCGTGCCGCGGGAGCGGCACGATGCCCGCCTTGATGCAGTCGTCACGCCCACGCGAACACTGACGCCGGGAGTGTGAGGAAGAACGCAACGCGGCTCGGAGAGCCGCGGCAGAAAGTCAAAGGATTGAACATGGCATTGCCCTCTCAGATCGAACGTTCGGCGGAAATGAGTCGCCCGGTGATGACTCGCGGCACCAAGCGTGCTTCGGTCAACGCCACCTGGTATTGGGTCGGAGCGGTGGCGTTGGTCGTCGCCGCGGGCGCGATCTATGGCATCTACCGCTGGATGCCCGGTTCGCAGGGCGGCCCGGCCGCGGCGAGCGCCGCGATGCCCAAGCCCGATGAAAAGGTCGCGGCCACGCCGAAGGAACTGGCCAAGGAAGTCAAGAACAACTCCAAGACCGATGCGAAGATCGAGCCGAAGCCAGCGCCGTTAGTCACGATCGAGCAGGGCGGCAACAAGACACCGGTTACCAATCTCCCCAACACGCTCGGGCAGGCGCTTACGCCGGAAACACCGGGCGGAGCGACAAACAAGGCTGCGGACCCTGGTGTGAAGCCCGCGCCGGTGGATGTGAACACGCCGGATCTCAAGCCCCGCCCGGCGGATCAGCCCGCCGCGGCCACCCCCGGTGGAACGACGCCGCCCACGCTGACGGCCACCGGCTCGACGCAGAACGTCCGCTCGCAGATGGAAGCGGGCGACCGGGCGATGGCGGCGAACAAGCTCGTCGAGGCCCGTCTGGCGTACAGCCGGGCGATGGCGAACTCGGAGTGCTCAAAGTCGGACCAAGAGGTCCTCCGCTCCAAGCTCACAGCGATCAACGAGGATCTGGTCTTTTCTTCCAAAGTGACACCCGGAGATCCGCTGACCGAGCAGTACACGGTCGCGGCGGGCGATGCCTTGGAGAAGATCCGCAAGAAGCGCGACCTGACGACCGAATGGATGCTCATTCAGCGGGTCAACAAGATGCCCAACGCCCACTCGCTCAAAGTGGGCCAGAAGTTAAAGCTCGTTCGGGGACCCTTCCACGCCGTGGTGCACAAGGCAGATTTCCGCCTGGACCTGTTCGCGGGCTCGCCTGACGACACGGAGAACTGGATCTATATCCGATCGTTCAAGGTGGGTCTGGGCGAGGGCAACGGCACTCCGCTGGGGACCTACTCGATCAAGAGCAAGCAGCAGAACCCGCCGTGGACTAACCCCCGCACCGGCGAGAAGTTTGGCGCGGATGACCCGAAGAACCCGATCGGCGAGTTCTGGCTGGGCTGGCAGGGCTTGGGTGACGCCGCGGTGCATACCGGCTTCGGACTGCACGGCACGGTCGATCCGGCGAGCATCGGCCAGCAGAAGTCCATGGGCTGCGTGCGGATGCTGCCCGACGACATCGCGTTGGTGTACGAAATGATGGGGAACAAGGTGAGCCTGGTGAAGGTCGTGCCCTGAGCGTCCGGGGTCTGGCCTAGGCCGCGGGCTAGAACTCCCAGTACTTTGCGCATAACTTTCAAACGCTCGCCGAGTATTCAACCGGCGAGCGTTTTTTCTTGGAGTGCTGTGCTACGCATGGGACCCTGCTGCCCGCGGCGGAGTTCTACGCGCCCTCCAACACACGCCCGCACTCCGGACAGACCGCCTGACCACCGGCGACAGTTCGTAGCCCGGCCCGTGAATATCCGCAGCCGGCGCACGCCGACTGACCCGCCTCGGCGGCGAGACTTCTCGCTCGTTTGCGCGACCAGCACGCGACTCCGACGGGTGCTACGCCGAAATACCACAGCGGCACCGACGCCGCGTGCAGGCGCGTGACGTACGCGGGAGTGCCGGAGTACGTATCGCCGATCCGTTCATACGCCGGTAACCATGGATTGGGCGTGGTGCCGATCGCGTCGTAGATCCAGCCGTTGCTAAACAATCCGCCGTTCCACAACGACGAGAAGACCATCACGCGGCCGTTGGATACGCACCAGAAGCGGGGCCACGCGGCGGCACCCCATGCGCTGCGGCGCAGTGTCGCACCCCAAAGGGCAAGGGTCGCGACGGCGAACGCCGCACACGCCCATGAGGCCAACCGCCACCGGCGTGCTTGCAGATGCGAGGCCATGTCCTGAGCATACGTGACCGTCGGCCGGCGGCTTGCAGATGGCACCACGACTCGCCAGCGCAAGTGCACCTGTGAGGCATCCGTGTTCGGTGGGACACCTCGTTGGGTTGCGTTTCAGATTGGGTGGGCCCCGGCCATGCGCCGCGCCGCGCACAGCGCGATGGCGAGCGCATCGGCGACGTCCGGTGGATTCGGCGGTTCGGGCAACCCGAAGACTCCCTGTATCGCCCGCTGCATCTGACCTTTATCCGCGTGGCCGAATCCGGTGAGCGACTTCTTCACCGTGTTGGGCTTGAGTTCCACCAGTTGCACCGCCGCCTGCTGGACCGCGAGCAACAACACACCCCGGGCGTGCCCCATCACGATCGCCGTCGCCGGGTGCTTGTAGTGGGCGAAGAGGGATTCCACGGCGACCACATCCGGCTTGAGGCGCGCGAGGGCCGCGCGAAAGTCGCTGTCCAACTCCTCGAGTCTTGCGGAGACAGAGAGAACACCCTTTCCGACGCCCTTGGAAAGTCGAAAAACGCCCGCCTCAACGAGCCTCGCCGGTTCGCGCGACACATCGATGCAGCCGTAGCCGGTGAGCACCAGACCGGGATCGATTCCCAGGACGATCATGGGCAAAGGGTACGAGCCATCACGCGGTGCTGCCCTTCCCGGCAAGCGCACACCTGTTCCCGGGATCGCAACTTTCGCACCCCCGAAGCGATACGCTTGGGGCGTACAACATGACCAAGCGCCCTACACCAACTCCGACTCCGCCCCGGCCGCCCAAGCCGCAGAAGTACGTCAAGGGCCTTCCGGTCTCCGGCGGCATCGTCGTGGGCCGGGTGTTGGTGATCGACGACGAACTGCGGCGCGTGGTGCCGCGCAAGATCGCGGCGGCGGAAGTGAAGGGCGAACTGGCCCGCTTCGAGAGTTCCGTCAAGGCGTCCATCGCCGAGATCTCGCGCGTGTACGAGCAGGCCGAGAGCGAGATGGGCAAGGAAGCGGCGAAGATCTTCGCCTTCCACATCGGCATGCTCAAGGACCCTTCGCTCACGTCGCAGGTGCGGGCGATGATCGAGCAGGAGACGGTGACGGCCGAGTACGCGGCGACGCACGTGCTCGACAAGCTCGCCGCGCAGTTCCGAAGCAGCAAGAACCCGGTGTTCGCCACGAAGGTCAACGACATCGAGGACCTGACGACCCGGTTGCTTTCGCAGATGATGGGCGGGAGCCGGGCCTCGCGCCTTGAGCAGGCGGACGCGGGCACGATCATCGTCGCACGCGATCTGACACCGAGCCAGACGGCGAGTTTCGACCGATCACGCATCCTGGGCTTCGCCACCGACCTGGGCGGCATGACCAGCCACACCGCGATCATCGCCAAGGCGCTTGAAATCCCCGCGGTGGTGGGCTGCCAGACGTTGCTGCGCGACGTCGATGACGGCGACCAGGTCGTGCTCGACGGCGATCACGGCGTGGTGATCGTGAACCCCGACGCCGCAACGCTGGAGCATTACGCCCGGGCGATCGAGCAAAGGCGGTTGTACCAGGTATCGCTCACCGAGCTGCGCGACCTGCCGAGCGTCACCAGCGACGGCGCCGAGGTCACACTGCTGGGCAACATCGAGCTGCCCGAAGAGGTCGCCCGCGTGCTCAACTCCGGCGGCACGGGCGTGGGCCTCTACCGCACGGAATATCTGTACCTCACTGGCAATACCGAACCCACCGAGGGCGACCATTACCGTGCGTACCGCAAGTGCGTCGAGTTGTGCAACGGGCGCGAACTGGTCATCCGCACCATGGACCTGGGCGCCGACAAGTACACCCAGGCGCAGGAAGAAATCCCAGAACGCAACCCGTTCCTGGGCTGCCGGAGCATCCGCTACTGCCTCAAGAACCAGCCGATGTTCAAGAAGCAACTGCGGGCGATTCTGCGGGCCAGCGCCGAGGGGTCGATCAAGGTGATGTTCCCGCTGGTGTCGACCATCGCGGAACTGCGGCAGGCCAAGTTCCTCGTGAACGACACGATGGAAGAACTCGAGGAAGAGGGTCTGCCGTTCGACCGATCGATCAAGCTGGGCATGATGGTCGAGGTGCCTTCCGCCGCGATCCAGGCCGAGACGTTCGCCCGGGAGGCCGACTTCTTCTCCATCGGCACCAACGACCTGGTCCAGTACACACTCGCCGTCGACCGCATCAACGAGCGGGTCGCGAGCCTCTATACCCCGGCGCACCCGGCCGTGATCCGGCTGATCCGGGACGTCACCCGCGCGGCGCGGCGGCACAACACGCCGATCTCTTGCTGCGGCGAAGCAGCGGGCGACCTGGAGTTTGCGATGCTGCTCATCGGCCTGGGTGTTCGCACGCTGAGCGTTTCGGCCTCGATGATCCCGCCGCTCAAGCGGTTTGTCCGGAGCGTCACCGTCGAACAATGCGAGAAGGTGGCGAGGCAGGCCCTCACGCTGGATTCAGACGTCCAGGTGACCGCCCTGCTGCGTGATCGCGCTCGCAGGATCGTGCCCGAAGCATTCGAGGGCAGCGGCGTCGAGTAATAGATGCACGCGGCTCAAGGGAGCACACCATGGCTGACTTGGCGATTCCCCACAACCTGGCGTTCGCTGTGTGCGCAGTTCTGGTGAACGCTGGTGCGAATGCGGGTCCGTTTGACGTGGCGGGAAGAGCGCCGGAATGGGCCATCGTCACCACCGGTGCTGAACTGGTCGGCCGGCCCGAGCCCTCGTCGCCGATGCTCGACCTCATCTGCGGGGTCATCGCTCGGCCGGACCGCAAGATGATCTCCGACCTGCGAGCCTGCGGGGTGGGAGTGCACGCGAAAAACGAGGACCCGCCGGCGGATGCGGCCCGGTGGTGCGTGGTGCAGATGGGGATCGCTCAGCCGGGCATCGTTCCGCCGGCGCGGGTGGTTGAGATTCTGCGATCGATCGACGGGCAGTGGTTCGCCAAGGACATCCAGCCCGAAAAGACCGGAAAGCCAGCCCCAAGCGTGCGGCTCGACGCGGACAAGTTCGCATCGCTCGCCGCGGGGTGGCCCAAGTATCGGGGCGACTTCAAGAGCGTGCCGTCACCGGGGCAGTCCTTGCCGCTCGCCAAACCGTACGCGCCGGGTTGGGAGACGATGAACAAGGCGGGTCTGGGCGAGCGGTTCCTCAACGGCAGGCCAACCTCGATCGACGGCGCGTCGCGCGTGCTCAACGACCAGACGTTCTTCGTACGCACGCCGGCCAAGTACGACCCCCACGAACAGTGCGGACTGTTTGTATGGGTGGACGCGGGCCCGACGGCGCGGGTGCACGACTGTTTCACCGCCGCGGCGGACGAACTGCGGCTCATCATCATCGCCGCGGAAAAGACCGGCAACGACATCTACGCCTCGAACCGCTATCAGCTCTCGCTCGACGTCGCGGAGACCGCGCAGGAGCGGTTCCTGATCGATCCGCAGCGCGTGTACATCGGCGGCATCTCCGGCGGCGGTCGCATCAGTTCGGAGATGTGGGGCTGCTTTCCGGACATCTTCACAGGCTGCGTGCCGGTAGTGGGATTGGATTGTTACGAATCGGCGCCCGCCTCCCAGAAAGGGATGGTGCACCGCGCGGGGTACGCCAAGCCCGCGGCCCGCCTGTGGAAAGTGCTCCTCTCCCACCGCATCGCACCGATGACCGGTCAACAGGACTTCAACTACGAGGAGATTTCCAAGTTCGTGCGAATCTACGAGCGCGACCGGGTGCCGATCCGCCTCTTTGAGTACCCGGACATGGCCCACCAACTGCCCACGGCCCCGCGATTCACGGAGGCGATCACATGGGTGGACGCACCCGTCCGCGATCGTCAGCAGGCGGCACGGCAGGCCGCGCTCGACGCCATGAAGGTCATGCCCGACGGAACCCAGGGCGAGCCGCAGTGGACCGCGAAGAAAGTCGCGCTCACCAAGGCTGACCCATGGAGCAAACAGGCCTGGGAAGCGGCGAAGGAACTAGGGCTGAAGATCGGCCAGTAGCGGGCGAGTTGCTCAGGCAAACAGCGAGTGCACAACCTTGCCGTGAACATCGGTGAGGCGGAAATCGCGCCCCTGGAATCGGTAGGTCAACTGCTCGTGATTCAGGCCGAATGCGTGCAGGATCGTCGCCTGCAGGTCGTGGATGTGGACAGGGTCCTTGACAACGCGGTACCCAAGATCGTCGGTTTCACCGTGCACGTAGCCGCGGCGGATGCCTGCGCCCGCCATCCAGATCGTGAAGCAATGCGGGTGATGATCGCGTCCGAGGTACTTGCTTCCGTCGCGTTCCTCGTTCATCGGGGTGCGGCCGAACTCGCCCGACCAGACGACCAGCGTATCTTCGAGCAGGCCACGCTGCTTGAGATCAAGCACCAACGCCGCGGAGGCCTGATCCGTGTCGCGGCACTTGAGAGGCAACTGCGTCATGATGTCGTCGCCGGGGTTGGTGCCGTGAACGTCCCAGCCGTGGTCGAAGAGTTGCACGTAGCGCACGCCGCTTTCGAGAAGGCGGCGTGCGAGCAGGCAGTTGCGGGCGAAGCTCGGTTTGGCGATGTTGTCGATGCCGTACATGTCCAGCGTGTGCCTGGGCTCCGCGGAGAGATCGGTGACGCCGGGCACCGCGATCTGCATGCGGAAGGCCAGTTCGTACTGGTCAATGCGGCTGAGCGTCTCGGGGTCGCCGTGCTCGGCGTGGTGCATGCGGTTGAGTGATGCGAGCGAATCAAGCTGCGAACGGCGGGCTTCGCGCGAGACGTCGGGCGGGTTCGCGGTGTAGAGGACCGCGTCGCCGGTCGATCGGCACTGGCAGCCGCTGTACACAGATGGCAGGAATCCGCTGCCCCACACGCTCTTTCCGCTGCTTGGGTTCTTCCCGCCGCTCAACAGCACGACAAAGCCGGGAAGATCCTGGTTCTCGCTGCCCAGGCCGTAGAGCAACCAACTGCCCATCGACGGACGGCCCAGGCGGGCCGAACCGGTGTACAGGAACAGTTCCGCCGGGGCATGATTGAACTGGTCGGTGTACATCGAACGGATCATCGTGACTTCGTCCGCGATTTTCGCGAAGTTCGGCACGAGCGTCGAAGCCTGCATGCCCGCGGAACCAACAGGCGAAAACGAGTACGGTGATCCGAGGATCTTGGGGTGCCCCTTGATGAACGCGAAGCGTTCCTTTTCAAGCAGCGAGTCCGGGCACGGCTGGCCGTTGAGTTCGGTCAGCCGCGGCTTTGGATCAAACAGGTCCTGCTGGGGCGGGCTGCCCGCGAGATGGATGTACACGATGCGTTTGGCCCGCGGGGCGAAATGGGGCAGGTGATCGGTGAAGAGTGTGCCCTGCGGGGGCGTCGCCGCGAGGCCCTGCTCACGCAGCAGCGACGCAAACGCGAGCATGCCGATGCCGTTCTTCATCTGCCCGAAGAAATGCCGCCGCGTGATGGACCGAACGCGGGACAGATCGGGGCCAAAGGTGTTGTCGTGCTGCGGATGGCTCATGAGGTGCGGGGGCTCACTCTTTGGTCAGTGATTCGTCGAGATTGAGGATGATGCTGCACACGCGAACGAGGGCGGCGCGATCCGAGGCGCCCAACCGTCGCTGCGCTTCGAACGCGCGGACCAGTTCATCCTGCTCCTGCCGTGTAGGCTCGCGGCACAGCACTCGCTGAAACGCCACGGCGAGACGACTTCCGGCATTACCGCCTGCCTGCTCAGCCTTGCCCGCCAGCGACTCGGCGCATTCAACGAACTGGGGGTCGTTGAGCGTCACGAATGCCTGCAGCGGTGTGTTCGTGCGGATGCGGCGCGAGACGCAGAACTCGCGGCTGGGCGCGTCGAACGTGGTCATCGCCGGGTGCGGGCTGGTGCGCCGCCAGAATGTGTACACACTGCGGCGATGGGCGTCTTCGCCCTCGCTCTGCCGCCAGGCGTCGTCGTTGTAGATCATCTGCCACACGCCCTCGGGCTGGTGCGGGAAGACGCTGGGGCCGAACATCTTGCCGCTCAGCAGCCCGCTCGCGGCGAGCGCCGAGTCGCGGATCATCTCGCCATCCAACCGCACGCGAGGAAAGCGGGCCAGAAGGCGATTGCCGGGATCAAGAGCGAGGAGCTGCGCAGGCGCCGCGGACGACTGCCGGTACGTTGCGCTCGTCACGAGCGTGCGCAAGAACGCCTTGAGGCTCCAACCGCACTCATCCCGGAGCGTGATCGCCAGTTGATCCAGCAGTTCGCGGTTCGTCGGCCACGCGCCCTGGGTGCCGAAATCCTCGACCGTCTCCACGATCCCCGAACCAAATACCTGCTCCCAGACGCGGTTCGCGAGCACCCGCGCGGTCAGCGGGTTGGAATCCGCCATGAGCCAGCGGGCCAGGTCCAGTCTGTTCTCAACCTGCGCGGGCGAGACTCGCGACAGGAAGCCTGGAATGCCGGGGTGCACTTCTTCCGCGGGCGCGAGGAAACTGCCTCGGTTGAAGCGTCGGGTCGTTCGTTTTTTGTCATCCACGAGTTCTCGCATCACCGGCAGTTCGGTCGCGTTTCTGGCGAGTTTTCGACGCTGTTCGCCGGCCGCCGCGATGAGGTTCTCTTTTGCCGACACCCGCGCCGTGGTGACGGGGTTCACGTAACGGAGGTAGTAGGCCCGCAGCGCAGCCAACTCGGCATCCGTGGGGTCCTTGCTCTTAAGAGATGCTCGCAGTTGCGGCGGCAGTGTCACCGCGTCGCGTGCTTTCTCGAACTCGATCCAGGCGGCCAGAGAGCGGATGTAGTCACGGGGCTTCTGGGGCGCGTTGGCACGCACGGTCGCGGCGTCCCAATACGCGCTCCCGCCCGCCTGCGCGAACGCCCAACCCGTGATGGAGTGATTCTCAAGATTCACGACAGACGCCGGCACCGTCAGGCGTACCCATTCTCCGGCCGCCGGCAGATCGCCGATGCGACGGCGCTTGGCAGATCCTTCATCCTCTTTGGCCCAGGGGATCGCCGACGCATCACCCCAATACGCCCGGTGGCTCCAGGTATCTTCCACGCTGATCCACTGCAGCATGATGCCTTTGGGCGGCGAGGCGGGATCAATGTACACGCTTACCGACAGCTCACCGCCCACCCCGATCGCGAGGGCGGGCCCGAGTTTGTGAAAGAACGTCTGCGCCACTCCCTCGCCGCCGGTGTGCCAACACCGGGTGCCGCTGACCGCCTTGGGCCCCTCGGGCAAGCCAATTTCCTTGCGGGCCAAGGGGGTTGACCAGGGCCACGGCCGGACAGCGTCGTCGACGTACACCTCTACCGCTCCGGGCAGATGGTCATCCACAACCGAGATCTCTTCGCTCGGCGGCTCGCTGGGCGGGGCCTCCTCGGCCAACGCCGCAACCTCACGGTCGATCGCCTTGTTCGCATCGTTGATGATGCGATCCAGTTCCTCGATCCGTCGCTGAGCATCGCCGGCCCCCAGCGCGAACGTGGGCGACTCGTCCGCCTTGTCGCTGTCCTGCGTGTTGTTGAAGACCGCGAAGAGCCGGTAGTAATCGGTCTGCGTGATCGGATCGTACTTGTGCGAGTGGCACTGTGCGCACCCGAATGTGAGCCCCTGCCACACTTCCATCGTCGTGTTGACACGATCGATCACCGCGGCGACGCGGAACTCCTCATCGTCCGTGCCGCCCTCGTCGTTCGTCATCGTGTTGCGATGGAACGCGGTCGCAACGATCTGGTCCGTGGTCGGGCGGTCGCGGAGATCGCCGGCGAGTTGATCGATCGTGAACTCGTTGAGCGGTTCATCGGTGTTGAAAGCCTTAATCACCCAATCTCGGTACGGCCAGATCGTCCGCCGGTCGTCTTTTTCGTAGCCCTTGGTGTCGGCGTAACGGGCAAGATCCAGCCACCAACGTGCCCATTTCTCTCCGTACCGCGGCGATGCGAGCAGACGATCGACGACCCGTTCATACGCGTCGGGAGATTCATCCGCGAGAAAGGCGGCTCGTTCCTCGGGCGTCGGCGGGAGACCGATCAGGTCGAGACTCACCCGCCGCAGCAGGGTCTCCTTCGAAGCTCCGATGCTGGGCGAAAGTGATTCGGCCTCCAACCGGGCCATCACGAACCGATCCATGGGCGCCTTGGGCCACACCCGGTCTTTCACGCTCGGCTCTGACGGCCGTGTGACCGGCACGAACGCCCAATGTTCGCCCCACGGCGCTCCCTGCTTGATCCATCGCCCGAGCAGTTCGATCTTGTCCTGGGACAGGCCCCGGGGATTCACCTCCGGGGGCGGCATCTTCTCATCTGGATCTTCCGATGCGATTCTCCGCATCAACTCCGAAGCGTCAGGATCACCCGGCGTGATCGGCGCCGGCTGACCGGGCTTCGGAGCGGCCGTCGCGCCCTCGCGTGTATCCAGGCGAAGCCCGGCCTGCCTCGCGGCGTCGTCAGGACCGTGACATTTAAAGCAGTTGTTGGCCAGAATCGGGCGGATATCGCGGCCGAAATCGATCGTTTCGGAGCGCTTGTCGATCGGCTGGACAACGGCAGGACGCAGAATCCCCGCCGCGGCGGCCGCGCACGCGAAGACGATGGCGAGCGGTTGAGTTCGAGCCGTGAACATGGGGCCGGGAAACGAAGGGCCTGCACCAGAAGAAAGAGACCACCGGAATGTATGGCGCGTCCGCGCGCAAGGGAGTCTACATTGGTGCATGACAAGCCTCCCCCGCCGCACGGTCTTGAAGATGGGTCTGGCAGCCGGCGCCTCGGTTGCATTCCATGCACCCCGCGTTCTGGCTGACGACAAATCGGGCCTCAAGAACCCGGTGCTGGGCTCGGGCGATCACAAATATGAGTGCATCCACGATTGGCTCACACCCCCCGAGGGTCTCGCGTGGGGCGACACCCACGGCCTGGCTCAGGACGCCGCGGGGTTGATCTACGTCGCGCACACGGTCAACGCTTCGAGCAAGAAGAGCGAGGCCGTGGTGGTGTACGACGCCTCCGGAAAGTTCCAAACCGCCTGGGGAGATTCGTTCCGGGGCGGTGCGCACGGGCTGGACATCCGCTCGGAGGCGGGCGCCGAGTTCCTATACCACTGCGACACGCGCCGGCGTCTGATGGTCAAGACGGATCTGACCGGCCGCGTGGTCTGGGAACAGGGCTACCCCAAGGAATCCAATGTGTACGAGGCCGCCGAGAAGTTCTGCCCCACGAATGTCGCGTTCGTGCCGGCCAAGGACGGCCGCGGCGACGTGCTCCTGGGTGATGGTTACGGCTCGAGCTATGTACACCGGTATTCCTGCGACGGCGTGTACCTGAAGACGATCATCAAGCCCGGCAAGGACAAGGGGCAGGTGAGTTGCCCCCACGGGCTGTGGGTGGATGAACGCGACGGCACGCCCCGGCTGGCTGTGGCGGACCGCGGCAACCGGCGTATCCAGTACTTCACGCTCGAGGGCGAGCACACCGGATTCGTCACCGACGGCATCCGAATGCCCTGCCACTTCAAGACCCGCAACGGCGTGATGCTCGTGCCGGACCTTGAAAGCGTGGTCACGCTGCTCGACAAGGACAACAAGGTGATCGTGCACCTGGGCGACGGCCATCCCAGCGGTCTGCGGGACAAGCCCCGCAGCGAGTTCATCTCGGGGAAGTTCATCCACCCGCACACGGCGATATTCCTCGCCAACGGAGACATCCTCGTCGCTGAATGGGTGCCCATTGGCCGAATCACGCTCCTCAGGCACGTGGCGTGACCTAGCGAGCGTGCTTATTGCGAGTTGCGGGCCCGCGCCAGATCGAGGAACTCGATCCCCCGCCGCAAGTGCGGGATGACGATGCTGCCGCCCACGATGAGCGCCACGTCGAGGGCTTCCCAGATCTCGACGTCGGAGCAGCCGGCGTTCACGCATTGGTCGATGTGGTAGGCGATGCAGTCATCGCAGCGCAGCACGGCCGAGGCCGTCAGGCCCAGAAGTTCCTTGGTCTTGGCCGAGAGCGCGCCGGGTTCGTAGGTCTGGCCGTCCAACCGGAAGAAGCGCTTGGTCACCAGCGTGCCGCCGGGGGCTATCGAACCATCGCCGCGGGCAGCGCCTGACTGCGCTCGCTCCGCATCGTCGCCCATGATGCGGCGGTTCATCCGAGCGCGATATTGCTGGAACTGTTCGTACCTGTCCATGCGAGCGTTCCCGAACTTCGCGGCGTTACTTGACGGGCAGGATCAGCGGCAGCACGTGCTGGATGAGCAGGTACGAGCCCAGCCCGAGCAGGAACATCGCACCGACGATCTGCGCCGTCATCGCCGCTACTTGCCGCACGTAGTGGCTCATGTCACCTACACGGACCGCCTTGTACGTCACGGCGATTCCCAACGCCAGCGGGATCAGCAACCAATACCACAAACGGTGAACATTGATGGGGTCGATGAACGGGCGGTAGGCCAGGGTAGTGAATGATTGGAACAGTTCTTGATTCACGCCGTGGCTCCTGCGTCGGCCTTTGGCTTGCGGGGCTTGTCGCGGCTCGGGAACCCTGCGTCCAGCACAACGACCAGATTGAGCATCCCGGCGACCGTGCCGAACAAGGTTCCCAGTTCGTTCACCTTGCTCAAACTCTTCTCGTTCGGCGGGGTGCCGCCGGCGACGGCCTTGCCCGAGATCGGATCGCGTCCCTCGTTGGGGTTGGCGGAACGGACCTGTTTGGTCACCGGATCAATCACCTTGAACTTGTTCTGGTGGGCCCAATCAACTCCAAGGGCGATCGGGCCGACGAGGGCTTGACCGTAGAACCACACGGCATCTTCCCGGCTGTCTACGACGTCAATTCCGCCGATGAACATGCCGCCGAAAAAGAGCCCTAGCACACCCGCCCCGGCCAGAACTCCACGGATATGCTCGCCCGCCACGACATGCCCCAGGCCCGGGACGACCAGGGCTGCCAGCATGGGGAGCGGCCTGAAAGATGAAGAGTCTTGCATGAGGGATTTTCGAGGCAGGAACGCGTTTGACTTGCACCAAGACGGCTGTACTGTACGGCCCGTTTCCGCCGGTGCAAGGGAACCGCAACCCCTCGGCCTGCGGAGAATGGCGCGGGGACAACTGCATCGGCCGGTCAGGATGGCCGACGGGAAAAGTCGTGATCGGGGGGTGGTCCGGGCGGGGCGGGGAGGGAAAGATTGGCGCACTCGGGAGCGTTCCTCCCGGGTGAGATTAAACGTGTCGCTCGAGAGGGTCGAGATTCCGATGGTGAAGCGTCTCAGTTCAATGGTTGTGGAGCGTCCTCATACACATGTGTGTCTTACGGACGGGATGGCACAAGGTGGAAGGTGGATCATGGCCTCTGAAATACTACTGAAAGTCGGTGCGGTCGGCGAGGAGCAGACGTGGTCGAACGGCGATCGGTGGCAGGCGCCTACCGCTCCGGTGATCGTCATGGGTGAGGACGACGACGACTTCGACGAAGAAGACGACGACGTCTTTGAGGATGATGACGAGTACGAGGAAGATGAGGAGTACGAGGAGGACGATGAGGACTTCCTCGAAGACGAAGACGAGGACGACGAAGAGGACGCCGAGTCGGGAGACGATGATGAGGAAGAAGACGAAGACTTCTGACCCGTCATGACGGACGCGCCCATCGGCGTCCCCCAAGGCGGGTACCTTCCCTCCGGAACCCGCCAATGAACCCTCCTGATTCCTTTCCCATCCGCATCCGCCCCGAGGCCGGCGACAGCACCACCACACCCAAGTCCGCGCCCAAAGCGGTCAAAGGCCCCAAGGGCGCAACCGCTACACCTGATTGGCAACGCGGAACCGTCATCGATCGCCGGGTTTTCTCAGACCGGCGCGAAGTGGCAGATCCTCGCGAGAGCGGCAAGGATCGCCCGCCAACCACCCAGGACGACCCAACCATCGCCGAGCCCGCCGACAGCGGTCTGGAGCGTCGCCGCGGCCGTGGACGGCGCCTGAGCGATTTCGGCCGCCGGGCCGAGCAAGGGGAAATGACCCCCGAGCAGTTCTTGTTCTTGATGGCGATCGACGAGTTCAAGAAGGCCAACGCCAAGACTTTCCCCACCTGGACCGACGTCCTGGAGATCATCCGCCTGCTGGGGTATCGAAAGACAATGGCGTCGGAACTGAACCTGACGCGTGCGGAGGACTGGCTCGAACTGCCGAACACTCCGGCCAACGTTCGGCCCAAGGGCTGGGAACGCCGTGCCGCGGCGTAAGGAACTAGAAACTCGGGCTGTCTCAGCGGGTCAGTTACCCGGGATCACGACGTCGTCAAACCCGCCAAGGATCGGGCTGGGCTTGGGCTTGAAGTTCTGTCCGTAGCGGATGAATCCACCCGCGTCCAGATTGCCAGCGCCGCCCTTGTCTCGAGCGTTGAAGAACACGCCATCCTGCCCGGCCGCGTGAATCACGAAGGACCCGATCGGAGCTGTCGGACAGATGTCAGCGACGGCCGCAGTGGCGCTGTACGGAGCGGGCGAGTTCGGACTGGCGAGCAGCGCGGCGAGGTTCGCGGACTTCGCGGCCTGCAGGGCGTTGCTGATCACGCTGTAACCCTTGCCTGCGTTCCGATCGGTCTGGGGCAACAGACGCTTGCCCAGAAAATCGCCATCGCCATCAGAAAGGAACGCCGCATTGGAAGCCCAATAGAACCGGGCGACGGCGTTGTTGCCGCTGGAGTTGTCGCGGGCCATCAGCGGCACCCACGCGGCCGTGTTCGGAAACGGCGCCTTGGCGGCCTCGTCGATCGTCCAGATCAGGATGGGCGCGCCCTCTGCATCGACCACCTCGGGAATCTTCACGTGACCGTTCACGGATGAGGTTCGCTTACCCACGTCGGCGTCAAGGCCGTCCTGCGCGCGGTAGTTCTTTGACTTGGGAGTGAAGTACGCCTTGTTCCCCGAAGCGGCCGCGCCGATCTGGTTGATGTCGACCGTGATGGTGTTCGCGGCGGTCGGGCCGACCTGTGTCGCCAGATTTCCGGTCGCGTTGTTCGCGACGACCCCGCCCGCCAGATCGAGCATCACGTTCTGCATCGCGCTGAAGCCGCGAGACTCATTCTCCGCGTCGCCCATCTCCCTCGCGGAGAAGTACCCGGGCACACGCCGCTGATCGAGGATGAACTGGCTGCACGCCTGTGACAGGCTATTGCACAGCCCGATGGTGTCCGCCTGCTTGGCGTTCTTGCGGGCCCCTCCCACCGCTGGGATGACGATCGACACCACGAGCGCGATGATCGCGATCACGACGAGCAGTTCGACGATGCTGAAGGCTCGCCGGGCGATGCGGCTGGTGGCGGCGAAGGTGCAGGGAAGGCTGTGCATATCAATAACTCCGGTCATCGTCTGAGAACTGGTCGGATCGGACGCCACGCCCCAGAAATGGAACCACGGCGCTGCGGCTGGCAGCCCCCCGTGAATGTATTCGGGTGGGAGTACCGCAAAGTTGCTTAGGCAGGGTAGGAAGGCGGAAGATTCCGCACGATTCACCGTTTCGGAGACTTTCGCGGGCGAACTCGACCAACTTGTATTCGGCTCTCGTTCGGATCAGCCATGCGCAGCTCGGAGCGGGAGCAGATCACGCCCGCTCGCGATCCGTCGATGTGCATGCCTCCACCGAGCACCCCGGATCTGGCGGAAACGTGCTCGAAGATGGACTGGCTGCGGATGATCAAGTGACACGACGCGTCGAAGTGGTACCCCTGCACGTGCACTTCGTTCATGAAGCTCTGGACGTCCAGCACGCTCATCGATCTGGCGATCCCATCACCCCAACGCATCACGAAGGCGTCATGCTCCAACGCAAGGTCGGCGATCTCACCAAAGGCCGCCCAGAACGCGTGGGTATCAAGCTGCTCGGACGAAAGTGATCCCAGGTGGCGGCAAGTGCCATCTTCCGCGTGAGATTCGACGTCGTGACCCAACTGGCACACACCACCACCGAGTTTCTTGCCCGGCGGCAGCGGCGCGCTGTTGGGAAGCACGAGTTCCGTGATGACGTGGAGACCGGAACGGAACGTGAGCGTGTGCGAACCTTCCGAGAGTGCCGCCTCAAGCGTGTACTTCGGCCGCGAAATGAACCGCCGGGAACCGGGACTGACCGAGCCAAGACCGACAGCTTGCTTGAACAACGCGACGCGGTATGTCCACGGATCCGCCGCTGATGTGAAGGCACCTTTCATACCCGTCCTTTCCGCCGCGTATCCCCATTCGGGTGGAGCACGTACGAGATAGACGATCTCTCCAGACCCGTGCGCGCCCGGACGTCTTGGGGACCCAGATCGAACTGCGGACTCCGTTGCGGCGTCCCAAAGCGGACCGAGGGCGTCCGACGGCCCTGTATTGGGGCAATCCTGGAGCGAGTGCCGACAGAGTACACATTACACGTGAGAACTCCGACTCTCGCCCAGTTCACCGTGCCTTTCGCCGCCCGCATGAATCGGGTGGCGCTTCTCACCGCCGACGAACGGATCGCCGCTCTGGGGGAATCGCTCGCTGTGTGTTCGCCGCGGGAATCGGCGCAGATCAGCGCCGCCTTGCTCGCCGCGGCCAAAGAGCAGCACCGTCCATCACTCCTCACCTCCTTGGCGAAGCGATGGACCGGGCCCATGCACCAGAGGCGACGCCTGACCGCCATGGCCTACTTGGCGCGGCACTGGAACCGGCTGCCCGAGGAAATTCAAACCCTCGCCGCGGCGGAGGACCCGAGTTTGTGGGCCGGCGCTGTTGACGCCCTGGCGACGGACCCCAACCCGAGTCAGCGCTCCGCGGTGGCCGCGCTGGCGGGACGGATCGGCGATCCGATTCTCTCGCCGGTCATCGGGCTCCTGATCTGCGACCCAGAGCCCCGCGTTGCGGTCGAGGCAGAGACCGCTCTGGCCAACCTGTCGCTCAAGGTCGCCCTGGCCATCGGCGCGGTCCCACCGGACGGCGTCGACAACGCCGTTCAGAAGACGCGCCGCGAGGACACGACCCCGCAAGGCGCGGATATCCTCGCCGCGGTCGTGGCGCACGCGTGCTCGGACTTCGAGAATCATCGAAAGCGAGGCGCACTGCTCGCGGCTCTGCTGCTCGCGGGCGGCGAGTCGTGCCGATCCCGAGCCGGAGAAGGCTGGCGTCTGCTCGCGGACTGGCTGGAGTCAGGCCCCAGCGTCGGTCACTCGGCCCTTCAATCGGTGCTGCGATTCGGCCGGCTCCCTGTGGCGCGGGTCCGGGCGATGGAGTGGCTGACAAACCCGGTTCTCGCCGGCGCGGCTGCCGAACGCCTGTCACGTTGCGAAGGACTCATCGAGCACGAACTGGTGCTGCGTCGCTGGCATCTGGGGTTGCGTCCCGCACGCGCGGTCCGTTTGGCGGAAATCCGCGTGCGAGGCCGGACTGCTGGCCAACCCTTGATGACCGCGCGGGCCGCCGTGCCGAGCGCCGGAGTCATCCCGGCCCTTGGGCCGCACGCCCGGCGCGGCGTGCCCGGGCTGGTGTGCCTGGTGAGAACAGATGCAATCTCAAAGCGTGCGATGCTCTCCGCGCTCCTCGCCGACGAGGACAGCGTCACACGTCACGCGGCCATGAGAGCCGCTTCGCCAAGCACGATGATCGACTGGTGCTTCGACCCGGCCGAAGACGTCGCCCGCGGCGCGATGCTCCGGAGAGCTCCGGAAAGTGGTCGCAATGAGCTCCGTGCGACTCCCGCGGTCGGCCGGATCGCCCAGCCGCTGCTCCGCTCCCCACACCCGATTGTCAGAGCGTGGGCGCAGTGGGAATCCGGCGAAGGCCGTAACGCCTCGGGCATGCTGACGGTGCGAAGGGCGGCGAGGTCGAGCCCTCAGCGTGTGGAACAGACGTTGCGGGCCGGTCTGAGCGGCGCCTCGGCCGCCGTGGGCGAGACGTTGCGCGTGGTCCGAGCCCTGGGTTGGATGGACCGCTTTGCCGACGAGATTTGCGCCATCGCGTCGAGCCCAGCCGCACCGCATGACGCTCGCCTCGTCGCCACCGCCGTCGCCATGGCGGCGAAACTCCAAACTCAGCGGGCGGCGGCGGCGCTGACAACCGGTCTCAAACATCCGGACGCCCGCGTCCGAGCGAACGCGGTCGAGGCCGCGGTCAAACGAGCCGCCAGCCTCAGCGACGGTCCCCCACTGCCATCGATCCTCGAGTTGAAGCACGACCCGAACCACCGCGTGCGGGCCAATGCCGTGCTCGCGGGGATACGCAGCGCCGTTTTCGGCAGAAAGTCCTGCGATGAACTGCTCAGTATGCTCGCGGCTCCAGAACAGCCGATGCGGCTCGCGGCGCTCTGGGCAGCGGGCAGGGCGGGACAGACCCTTCAACAGTTCAGCGGTGGCGAAGAGATCATCCGGCAGGTCGGATTGATGGCCGCAACATCCCAAGACCCACGTGTCCGAGCCCGCGCCGCCGCAGCGGCGCTGGGATTGGAGATCTCTCCGGCGCCCGCCCTGCGTCTGGTGGGCCATATGCCCGAGAGCGAATCGCTCAAGGAGGTTGCGTGATGCCGCTTCAGGAACAGGGCGCTTCGGTGCTTTCATCACCGGCCGCGTCGGGCACGGTGCGGGAAGTCGAGTTGTCGCTGGGACGGACTGCCGCGCCGTCGCCGACTGTCGACAGTTGGGGATGGATCGGACTGTGCGGTTGTGCGGCGCTGGTCTGCGTCGTCTGGTGGTGGACGAAATACAGAAGCACGCTCGTGGATCCGGCGGAGGCCGCTTTCGAACGACTCGCCCGATCGCTGAAACTCGGTCGGCGGGCCCGCGCGGAAGTGCGGCGGATCGCGGCGGCACGGGGAATCGCACCGGTCGCCCTGCTCGTAAGCGAGGACGCGTGGGAGCGTGTCTACGGCGGGACCCTGCTCAAGCCGATTCAGTAGTCGCAGTTACTGCCGCTATTACGGGCGTTCTGATCGCCGATGATCGCGCCGCCGATGCCGCCCGCGATCGCACCGATCGCGGCGCCCTGCCCCATCGCGCCGAACACGCTGCCGATTCCCATGCCGCCCAATGCGCCGAGCGACGCACCGGACAGCGCTCCCTGAAAGGCGTTATTGCAGCCGGGAACTGAGGTGGAGATTGCGGTGAGCATCGCGACGGCAATGAAGCGCTTCATGCCGCGATGGCCGACAGACGAGCTTTGATTGAGTGTCATGACCTACCTCGCGAAGTTTGAGCCCGATCCCAATCCGTAATGCACCGGCATGATGTTAGGACGCACTTACCGCACCGGAGTTCCGTGCCCTTCGGCCATTGCGCGACCGGAGTTCAGTTCAGTCTGAGCGAAGTACCTTTGAACCGTCCGTTCTGCGTGATTATAGGTCGTTTTGGCTAAACTCAACCTCGGCGGCAGTCCAACGGCCGTAGCCGCTAGTTCCAGCTGCAGCCCTTGGGCCACTGCTCCGGATGCTGGGCGTCCGCCCGCTCGATCAACCGCTGCAAATGATGGAGTTCGCCCAGGATCAGGCCGGCTCGGGTCGAGATATCCGCCTCGGCCAGAAGACGGTATCTCAACGACGCGTCATTGATCATCGCGAACGACACCAGCTCAAGCAGCGCGGGCGAAGGGATGTCGTCGTTGTTGACCCATTCCAGCACCGGCTCGGCTGCCAGCATGCGGCTCAGCGGACCAGCAGCCAGGAGCTGCGAGATTTCCTGACGCACCTTCCCGAGGTCGGCATTGTCCGCCTGCTCGAGGCCGATCGGTTCGAACATCGCCATGCGATACAGCCGGTCCTCGGACGCGGGCAGTTCCTTGACGATCCGCGCCCGACAGACTCCCTGGAGCAAGATGTTGTACCGGCCATCGGGCAGACGGTCGTGCTGAACGATCTGGCCGACGCACACCGCCGGACGCAGCCGCGGCCGCCCGTGATACTGGGTCTTCCATCCGCTGCCGGCGAACATCGCCATCGCGATCTGCCCGGAAGCGTCGAGGCTGTGCTCCACCATCTGGCGGTAACGGGGTTCAAAGATGTGCAGCGGCAGCACCTGCTGCGGGAGCAGCACCGGCGCATCGAGCGGGAACACCGGCATGGGCTTGCCGAAGTTCACTTGGATGGCATTTTCTTCGCTCACGGGAAAAGGATAGCCGCGGGAGCGGGTTCCGGAGGCTCACTGCGCGAGCACATCGGGCCGGAACAGCTTGGTGTCCAGGGCCCACTGCTTCTCGGTGAAGTTGCCGCCCCGATCGAAACTCGAGGCCCGCTCCGGCCGCGCCGCGACGAGCGCGATGGTCGTCTTCGCGTCCAGATTGTCCAGCAGGGAGACCAGGATCGCCTCTGGCGTAGCGGGGATTTTGGCGGCGCCAAACTCAGGGATGCCGTGGTGCGAGATGATGATGTGCTGCAGCACCGTCAAGGCGCCGGCGGGCATGCGGACCCCTTGCTCGCGCATAAGCAGGTGGGCCTTGTCGTGGAGCATGATCGCGCCCTCAACGATGTGACCGATGAGCTCGCCCCGATCGCTGTAGGAGAACGCTCGGTCGTACACCAGTTCACGCGTCTTGCCCAGATCGTGCAGAAAGAGACCCATGACCACCAGATCGCGGTTGATCTTGGGGTACAGCGGGCAGACGAGGTCCGCGAGCTTGACGAGCGTCAGCGTGTGCTCCAGGAGCCCGCCCAGGTACGCGTGGTGCATGCTCTTGGCGGCCGGGGCCTGCTTGAACGCGTCCATCAGGAACTGATCGTCCAGGTACAGCTTCGCGAGCGCCTTCATCGCCGGGTGCACAAGGGTGCCGAGGATGGCTGTGAGTTCGCCGAACATCTCATCGATGTTTCGCTTCGAGGTCGGAAGGAGGTATCTCATCTCCTCCGGTCCCGGCTCCGCGGGCGAGATCGTGTGGATGATCAGCTGCAACTCACCCTGGTATGGCTGAGTCTCGCCCTCGAGAAACGCGAAGCCGTCCGTCGGCAGGCCGCGAAACGTTGCCTCGTCGATCGACCACATGCGTGCCGGCATCTCGCCCGTGCGATCGCCGACGATGCATTTGAGAAACGGCTTGTCCTGCCGAGTGCGACCGAGTTGGGCGTTGCTGATGGCGAACACGCCCCCGATGCGTTCGGAGGGACCGAACTCGCTGATATAGCGACGCTCGGCGGGTTTCGCGCCCGCGTTGCCGCGGCCATTGGAGATTGTGGACATTACGGGTCTGTTCCTGAGAGGTACCTTGGTCCGCAAGATCGGCTTGCGTGACGGATCGGATCGTAGCGGCGCGACGGGGACCCGGGGTGCACCGGGAATGCCGCCGCGGGTTACAGGATCGGCGACAACGGCCCTAACCTCCCGGCCGTGATGCCCCTGACGCCATTCCACACGCTCGCCGAATCCGCCTCGCCCCAGCAGTCGTGGCTCTACGCCGCGTTCGTCGCGATGATCGGACTCTTTCTCGCGCTGGACCTGGGGCTTCTGAACCGCCGCCCGCACGCGATGTCGGTGAAACAGGCTTTGGCCTGGACCACGGTTTGGGTGAGCGTGGCGCTGGGGTTTGCGGCGTTGGTGTACTACATGTACGAACAGCACTGGCTGGGCCTGGGGCTGGCGGTGCCGCAGTTGACCGACGAGGCTCCGCGCGACGTGGCCGGCGCGGAGGCCATGGGGCTGTTCCTGGTCGCATGGGGGCTCGAGTACGCCCTGAGCCTGGACAACATCTTCGTCATCGCGGTGATATTCAAGTACTTCAAAGTCCCCAAGGAGCACCAGCATCGCGTGCTCTTCTGGGGCATCCTGGGCGCCGTGCTGCTCCGGGGCGCGTTCATCTCACTGGGCGTGCAGTTGCTGAACAACATGCACTGGATCATCTACGTGCTGGGCGCGTTCCTGGTCTATACCAGCGTGCACATGATCCGCGACAGCGACGCCGAGGTTCACCCCGACTCCAACCCGCTGGCGAAGCTCGCGCGGCGGGTCTTCCCGCTCTCCCCCGGGTTTGACGGCCAGAAGTTCTTCACCGTCGCCAATGGCCGACGCATGATGACGCCCATGTTCCTTGTGCTGCTGGTGGTAGAGACCACCGACGTGGTCTTCGCGGTGGACTCGATCCCCGCCGTGTTCGGCATCACCCGCGACCCGTTCATCGTGTTCACCAGCAACATCTTCGCGATCCTGGGGCTGCGTTCGCTCTACTTTGCGCTCGCGGCGGTGATGGGCAAGTTCGTGTACCTCAAGTACTGCCTGGCCTTCATCCTGGCTTTCATCGGCGTCAAGATGCTCCTGCCGCTGGCGGGAGTACATATCTCGCACACCGTTTCCCTGGGCTCCATCGGCGCCGCGTTGCTGGTGGGCATCCTCTCCTCGGTCGTCTTCGCGTCTCGGATACCGGCGCAAGAAAACGCCCCGGCTCAAGGTGAGCCGGGGCGTGAGGATTCAGATCAGAACGCTACCGGGGCTTAGCCGAGCAGCTGCAGGGCCGACTGGGGAGACTGGTTGGCGAGCTGCAGAATGTTCGTCGAGGCCGACACGAGGATCTGTGAACGCGTGAGCTGGGCGGTCTCGGTCGCGAAGTCCGAGTCGCGGATCACGCTCTGGGCCGCCGCGGTGTTCTCGACGCTGACGTTGAGGCTGCGGATGGTGGCGCCCACGGTGTTCTTCTGGAAGGCGCCCAGGCGGCCGCGGAGGCCGGAGACTTGGGAGATCGCTTCGGACACGATCTTCTGCGCGCCGGCGAGATCACCGTTGACGACGTTGTTGGCCTTGCCGCTGGCGAGGCGGTCGAGCGTTCCGACCGTGCTGTTGCCCAGCTTGCGGACCGCGACGTCGCGGATGCCCATCGACACCTTTCCGGCGATGTCCACGCGGCCGGCGAGCTGGAAGTCGGCGCCGCCGCCGGTGATGTAGAAGGCGGGGCTTGAACCGCTGCCCACGTTGCCCAAGCCCTGCGATTCACCGGTCGTCAGGGTCACTTCAACATCGAGGAAGTCGGTGTTGATGCGGGCCGTCTTGCCGGTGGAGGTCGCCGCGATGCCGTTAATCGTCGCCGAGACGTTCTGGCCATAGTCGGCGACGCCGTTGGTGGCGTTCGCGAACGAGCTGTTGATCGTGGTGTTGGCCGTGTTGAAAGCGGCGGCCTGACGCGAGTACACACCGCGGGTCGGGGTGCCGGCGTCGCCGTTGTTGGTGCTGTTGATGCCGGCGGCGTTGACCACCTTGACCGACACGAACTCGGAAGAGCCGAAATCGCTGCTGGAGAGGGCCAGGCGGGTGGCGCCGGAGGAGAGCGAAGCGGTGACGCCCGTCACGTCGGAGAACGTGTTGATGGCGTCCTTGATCTTCGAGAGCGACGTGCCGGACGCGAAGGAGAGCTCGCGGCTTCCTTTGCTGCCCGAGATCTCGACCACGAGCGACGAGCCCGTGTTGATGTTGATGCTGGTGCCGCCCATGGACAGGAACACGCCGCCCTGCTGAGCGGAGGCCGTGACCTGGATGTCCACGGCGAGCGAAGCGCCCGAGAACTTCGCCGCGTTGACGCGGAAGTCAGAAACGCCGGACTGCACGCCCGAGGTCTTGAAGTCGAAGTTGCCGTTCAGGAGCTTGATGCCCTGGAAGTTCGTGGAGGAGGAGACGCGGTCGATCGTCTGGAGGATCGAGTCGATCTGGAGCTGGCTGGCGTTCTTCTCCTCGACCGACAGGCCCGCCTTGCTGGCGGTGTTCGTGACCAGTCCCTGGAGTTCGGTCAGAAGGCTGGACACTTCCTGCAGACCGCCTTCAGCGATGTTCACAACCTGGTCGGCGCGGTCAGCGTTGGAGATCGCCTGGTTGAGCGACTTCTGCTCGGAACGCAGGTTCTCGCTCGCGATCAGGCCCGCGGGATCGTCCTTGCCGCGGTTGATCTTGACACCGGTGCTCAACCGCTCGAGGGCGGTGGAGAGGCTGGCGTTGTTCTGCGTCAGAACACGCTGGGCGATGAGAGACTGAACGTTAGTGTTAATACGACCCATGGAATCCTCCGTGCAAGTTGGGATGTCCGGATGCCCGCGCACCTCGTATCGCTTGAACTCGCGTGAGGGAGCGCCGTCGGCGGTTGTCGATGCCCGTGCCGACGAGGCCCGGGTCTCGTGGCTACCGGAATCCGTTCCGGCGTCCACGCCGCGCGACCAAGAGGGTGAATCGCGCCAGCACGGTTGACATCGGAGCAACGGACACGCGCCTTAAGCGGCGCGGCGAGTTGTCCGCGAGGAAAATTGCAAATTCGGACGCCCCGATCCGGGGATGGGATTAGCGGTCGCGAAAACAAAAAAGCCCGGCGCCAACCGGCGCCGGGCGAAAGAGGTTCTGGGAACCGACCGCGTCAGCCGAGCAACTGCAGCACCTGCTGGCTTTGCTGATTCGCGAGGCTCAGGACGCTCGTGCCCGCGCTCGAGAGAATCTGGGCCCTCGTGAGCCGGCTGGTCTCGAAGGCGAAGTCCGCGTCGCGGATGGACGAGTCGCTCGCCGAGAGATTCTCGTACTGCGTCTGGAGGCTCCGCTGGTTCGCCTCGAGCACGTTGCGCTCGAAGGCGCCCAGGCGGCCCCGCAGGATTGTCACCTCGTCGATCGCCGTGGTAAGGATGTCGCTCGCGTCGCTGAAGTTCGAGCGCCGCACGTTTTCCGAGATGCTGTTGGCCTGGCCCGTCTTGAGGCTCGTCAGGTACTGCACCGTTCCGCCCACCAGCGTGGCGCCCAGGCGGGACGCGGCGACGGAAGGAAGGCCGGTGGTGGCCTGCTGTGCGTTGGTGACGTCCGGCCCGAGCTGGAAGAGCGCGCCACCGCCGGTAATGTCGAACGTCGTCGCCGCGGCCGTCGGCATGGTCGCCGCCGCCTGTGTCAGTTGCAGGTCCAGGCCCAGCGCCGGAGAGTTGACCGACACGGACAAGCCCTTGCCCGTGGCGAGGTTGCCGTTCACGAGCGCCTGGACGTCCTTGCCCTCGTCACGCTCGCCCGACACCAGCGTGCCGGCGCCGGTGAGTGTCGACCAGCCGAACGGCGCGTTGCTGACCACGGGGGCGTTGTTCGCGAACTTGTACAGGTCGAACGAATCGCCGGGCTGACCGGGACCACCCAGCCGCTTGACGGACACGAACGCGTCCGAGCCGTAGTCCGATGACTTAAACACCATGCCCGACGCAGCGGTGTTGTTGATGAGGCTCGCCTGCACGCCCGTCAGCCCGGTAAGGTTGTTCACCGCGGCCACGACGCGAGACAGCGACTGGCCGGACGCGACGGTGATCACCTGTACGCCCTTGGGGCCGGCGATCTCCAGAGTCATCGCCGACAGCGTGACGCCCGGAGGTGTCGTATTGCCGTTGTAATACAGCGCTCCTACCTGGGCGGAGGCGACCACGTCCACCTGCACCTGCAGAGCGGCCCCGTTCACGAACGAGGCGTTGTGGATCTTCGCCAATGTGACCGCGCTAGAGGCCACACCCGAGAGCGTGTAGTCCAGCGAGCCGTTGAGCAGCTTGAGCGAACCGAACGAAGCCGTGTTCGAGATCCGCGTGATCGATTCGATGGCCGAGTCGATCTGGAGCTGATTGGCGTCGCGTTCCGCGCTTGAGTTGGCGCCCGTGTTCGCCGCCTCGACGATGAGGCTGCGGATGGAGTTGAGCAGGTCGTTGACCTCCGTCAGAGCCCCCTCGGTGGTGGAGATGACGGCGCTGGCACGCTCGCCGTTCTTGACGCCCGTCTCCAGGCCCTGGATGTTCGAACGGATGCGTTCGGACACGATGAGCCCTGCGGGGTCGTCCTTGCCCCGGTTGATTTTGAGGCCAGTGGACAGTCGCTCGAGGCGAGTGCCCAGTTCGTTCTGCGTGCGCTTGAGGTTTTCCTGCGCAATCAGACTGGGAATATTAGTGTTGATCCGAGCCATGACAATCCTCCGTGATTGAGGCTGTGGTTCTTGATGAGGACTCGGGCTTCCGCCCGAACTTGCCCCGGTCGCGGGGCGATGCAAACGTGTTGGTCAGCCGGCCTTTCGAAGGAGGGCGGCGTCAGGGGCCCTGGCCGTCGGTTGCGGCGGCGGAAGGCCCAGGCCGGCACCCGTGGGTCCGGCTTTTCTCGCCAGGATCGCCGCGGCACGCACACGGATGCGCCGCGGGCCCGGCGAGACCGTCTGGCCGGGATCGTCGAGCGGGCCCAGGTCCTGACCAACGATCCGCGCGGCCTGCTCGTTCTCGCGTCGGATTGACTCGTAAACTTCTTTGCGATGCACCGCGATTCGAGAGGGAGCGGAAATCCCCAGGCGAACCTTGTCGCCGCGGATGTCCACTACCGTGATTTCGATCTCGTCTCCGATCATGATCGTCTCGTCGCGCTGCCGGGACAGCACCAGCATCTCTTTGCTCCTTGCTCCGCGCGTCATTGCGCGGGTGTCCCTGACTTGGCGTAGTCCCCGAAACCGCCTGGGGCATGGCGCGATCGCCGCGCCCACGCGTGCGGGGTGGAAGTGCGTTCAAACTGAGGTTGGATGGCGGGTTGCACATGGCAATCTGCCGCTAGGCCGGCACGGCCACGGGGCGATCGGCGGTCTTGGCGACCTTCACCAGCGTGTGGCGGGTCGTCCACCGCTTCTCGGCGAGCACGATCTGCTCGCCCGCGCGGGTGACGGTGTTCACCACCAGCGGGCCCTGGAGATTGCCGGTCAGAACGCCGTCCACCTTGTTGACGATGCAGAATACCTGCGCGTCCTCGAGGCGGGTGATGTTCAGTTCGGCCATCTGCTCGGCGCGGATGGGCACCGAGTAGTCGGGAACGAACAGGCTCGGGTCCGTCAGCACGAACGCCAGGCCGGGCTCGTCCAGGCTTTGGAGCCAGAAGAAACACGCGTCGTCGCCCGGCTCCAGCAGGCAGTATCGTGTGTACTTTGAGAAACCAAGGAGGCCCTTGGGGATGGTGATGACGCGGTCCTCCGCGACTTCAACCATGCCGAATCTTGTCGTCCGCACTTCCATAGCGTGCGCTCCAGCATCGCCGGCCGGTTCCACCGTTCATCCGGCCCCCTCGCGGGGGTCCGGTGTATCCTCCCCATGCGTGTGGCCGAAACACGCTCGGGGTTTTCCTTCCGCACGCGTCCCCGGAGCTCGGCACTCGCCGGCGCCGGATGGCGTGATGTCAGATCCGTTCAGTCCTTCGTGCGCGGGAGAAACCGGTAGCTATGCCGCGCGTGTGTAGGTGCCGTGCCAGGCATCTCGATCAACCCAGGAAGTCGAGCAGGGTGCGTTGCGAAGAGATCGCCGCCACCCGAAGCCCCGCTTCCAACTGTGTCTGCAGGAGAGAGAACTGTGTAGCCGCCTGCGTGAAGTCAGCATCGCGTAGACCAGTTCGGATCGTCTCGTCAAGCGTCGCGCGATCCGTCTCACGCGTCGCCGCCGAATCGATCCGCTGAGCGTGCCCGCCGACGATGCCGCGGAGTTCCGCGATCTCGCCGATAGACACCTCCATACCTGATCCAGCAAAGCCGATGCCAGTCGTGCTGTTCTGCGTGAGCGAGTCTCTCAAGTCAATCAGCTGCGTGAACAGGCTGTCCGTGCGCACTTTCGCGCGGTCTTCGCCGATCAAACTTGCGCTCGAAGCGTCGTACGTCCCAGCAGTCAGGCCCAGGTCCTGGGCCGCCTGCGAGTTGTTGCGGGCCTGGATCGAAAGAGCGTTCGTGAACGCCCCCGACTGGGTCAGCCTTAATCCGTTGCCATCCGACGCCAGGCCCGCCACCAGCGAACCGGCGGGCAGCCCCGACGCGGCGATCTGCGCCGACGCCTGCGAGTTGATGCGGTCGATCACCGCCTGAACGGTGGTCACATCCTGCGGCCGCAGATCGATGGAGATCTGCGTGCGGGCCGAATCCCCCAGAGTAATGATGAAATCCTCGTTGAGTGACGAGGTTGCAGTCCCCGTAGAGGGGTCATTGACACCGTTGACAATCGAGACGCCGCGCCCGAAGTTGAAGTCACTCAGGCGGGTGTCCCCGCTCATCGTCCGAATGCCCAGCCGAGTGGCCGTATCTCCGCCAGATACCTCGCTGATGGAGAGCGAGTTGATGCTCCCCGCCGCGACTTCATTGAGCACATCGATACCGGTGCCCGCGCTGTTGATCTGCACCCGCAGACCCAGGTTTGTTCCCTCGATCAGGTTTCGCACATCTTGCAGACTCTGCGCACCGGAGAGATCCACCGTGGTGGTGTGTCCCGCGTTGCTGATCCTGATCGTTCCCAACGCGCCCGTGATGCCCGCCATCGCCGAGAGGGGGGTGTTCCACGCGAGCGCCGGATCGAGCGATGCCCCGGATGGCGACGTGGATGTGAACTGGGTCGGGGTCGACCCCGTCAGTCCCAGATCCCGGGCCGTGGTCCCCGATCCTGAGTCGAAGAACTCGAGCGTCGGCGCCGGAGCACCGGAAACCACCCCGAAGTTCAGCGACTCGCCCTGCAGCGAGACGCCGCTGGAATCCAGGATCGTGACCCCGTTATCCGTTTCGTATTTGCGGAGGGCCGATTCCAGCCGCAACCGCACGTCGCCGATTGTTTCGGCCCCCGAAAGGTCCACCGTCGTCGGCTGACCGCCGTCGAACGAGAACTGAACCGTGCCGCTCTGCAGGCCGCCGCCGCGTGCACCGCGAATTTCAGCCAGGCGAGTCTGCGCGGTCAGGGCGGGAGCAAAGTCCACGGTGCCCTTCACCCGCGACGAGGCTCGAGCGATCGGGTTGTTGCCGCCCAGAGTGATCGGCGCATCCCCGCCCAAGCCCAGATCGGTGGTCAGCCCGTCGCCGCGGCCCACGTACCTGTACCCACCAAGAAAGGGCACCACAGGCGCGGATTCCGCCTGTGTGCCGCCCAGCACGTAGCCGGCGACGCCGGATCGGTTCGCGACGTTGAACAAGCCCCGCAGCAGGCCGTCGACCACCGACGCTTGCCCGGAACGCTCGCTTGCACTGGCGGTCAGGTTGATCTGTTCCGCCGCGATGCTCTTGGCTTGGAGCGCGATCTGGTTGGCTTCATTGAGCGTGGAGTCAATCTCGTTCACCGCCGCGGAGGCATGCTCAAAATTGCGCTGAAGCTGCGCCGACCGATCCAGTCGATCGTCGATCACCCCGATCGTGGCGGCTTTCACCACGTCATCGCTGGGCCGCAGCACCGAACGCCCGGTAGTGATCTGCTGCTGCACGCCAAACAGCGCGAGGCTCGTGCGGTTCAGGTTCCCCTGCGAAAGGCGGGAGACCATCCAGTTGGAAACTCGAGTCGGGATTGGGGGCACGCCTGCCATATCCGTGCTCGAACGCAACGGACATGCCAACCGTTGATCCCCTCGTCACAGCGGCCGGGGCAGCGGAGTCAGCCGCTCAGGCCGCGACGCCCGCGCACGCAACAGGTGCGCCTCCAGCCAGCCGCGGCACTTCCCCGGATTCGAGTGCGCGAACAGGATCGCTTCATGGTCCAACGACGCAATCCGATCGTTCGCGGCACGCAGCGCATCAAATGAGTTGCGCAGCGCCACATCCACCGGCACCCGTTCGGGGTTGATGTCGATCCCGAAGTACCCCTGATAGGCGTGCATCCTCATCGTGTAAAGAATGGATTCGACCATCTCGGGCGAGATGACTCCCACACCCAGGTCCTGGTCGTAGTTGCCCAACGGCTGGCTGTTCCAATGCGAGTGCGCCAATCTCCCCTCGCACAGCGGCCATGAGAAGGCGTACGCGGGATCCTCGTATCCCATCAGCACATGCCCGATCTCGGGATTCATGCAGCACAGCGTATGCCCCTGCGCGATCAGCGCCTTGTTCTCGGCGGCCTTGAGCATGGCCTCGACGTCGCGGCCCAGCAGCACCCCTTCGGGGGTCGTGCCGTACAGGATGTGCCCCCGCGGCTCGTACGGCTTGGGCTCGAACGCGATGCGCACACCCGGAACCGCGTCCATCGCCTCCGCCAATCCCTCTGCAAAGCGACGCCGCGCCGCGGCGAAGTCCAGGCCGAAGCCGTTTTCGTACCCGTCGATCCCCGGCCACACGATCGCGAAATCCGTGTCGAGTTGCTTGTTGAGCCTCAAGGCGCCGATCGTGCGGTCGATCGCCATCCGCCGCACCTTAGCGTCCGGATTCGACAGCGACCCGAACTCAAACGCCTCGTCCCAGAACAGCAGCGGAATCACCGTGAGCACCCGGATCCCCGACGAGGCGGAGAAGCTCTTCCACATCGCCACGTTCCCCTCGTTGATTTCGTTGGGGTAGTGCGCCTCCATCGCACAGAGTCCGACTTTGGCGAGCCCCGAAGCGATCTCGAGCCGCTGCTCAAGGGACAGGTCCGGGCCGTACTTGGAGTGGAACCGGCTCGCGGCGGGCGAAAAGAACCACACGCCCGCCGAGAACTTCAGGTCTAGTTCGAACGACTTGAGGTGCGCGAGCATCTGCTCGGGGGTACGGCGGACGGTCTGAGGGCGCAGGTCAGCAAATGGCATGACCTCAGCGTAGACCGCCCAACTCGGCGAACCGCTCCCGGAGCGACTCGTACATTCTTGCGTACACGGCCCGGACCGGGTCGTACTTCGTCGGGTCCGCGGGCTCGACCGATTCGGTCACCTTCACGACCTTCGCGCAGGCGTTCTCCACGCTCTCCCACACCCCCACCCCCACGCCCGCCAGCACGGCAGCGCCGAACGCGCCCCCGCCAACTTCCGTGTTCGTGGACTCGACTCTGCAGTTGTACACGTCCGACTGCATCTGCCGCCACAGCGCGGACCGATTCCCTCCGCCGCTCAACCGGATCGCCCCCACCGGCACTCCGATCGACCGCACCAGTTCGAGAATTTGCCCCATCCCGAACGTCACGCCCTCGATGACGGCGCGGATCAAGTGAGATCGCGTGTGTCGAACCGTGAGCCCAATGAAGCCACCCCGGGCTCCGGGGTCCGGATGCGGACACCGCTCGCCCGTCAGGTACGGCAGGAAGACCAGACCCTCGCAACCGGCGGGAACCGACGCGGCCTGCGCCATGAGTTGGTCGTACGAAACACCCGGAGCCAGCGTCTCCCTCGCCCACCGCAGTGACAGACCCGCCGAAAGCATGCAGCCTGTGATGCACCAGCCCTCAGCGCCGGTCGCCGCGCACATGGTGTGCAATCGCCCGCAATGCTCGGGATCGGCCGCGTCCTTTCTGGGCCGATCACTGTGGGCGTAGATCACGCCGCTGGTCCCCAGCGTCGCCGCCACGATCCCCGGAGTCACCGCGCCGGCGCCGATCGCGCCGCACATGTTGTCGCCCGATCCCGCCGCTACAGGAGTGCCCGCGGCGAGCCCGAGCGTCTTGGCCGCGGTCTCTGTCATCGTCCCGGCGATGCGGAACGATTCCATCGCGCGGGGCAGCAACCTGGGATCGATCCCGAACGCAGCGGTCGCCCGCTCGCACCACGCCCGCCGATCAGGATTGAACAGAAGCGTTCCCGAAGCGTCCCCCACATCCGTCACAAGATCTCCGGTCATCCGGAATCGCACGAAGTCCTTGGGCATCAGCACGACTTTGACCTGGTTCCACAAGTGCCCTTCATGCCCCCGCACCCACATCAGCTTCGGCAGTGTGAACCCAGTGAGAGCGGCATTGCCGACCCACTCCACCAACCGCCTGCGCCCCCCGGCGAGCCGCTCGATGTCCCCGCATTCTTTGGCTGTGCGTTGATCGTTCCAGAGCAACGCTGGCCGCAGCGCCTCGGCGGTGCCCCCGGAATCCCTCGCATCGGCCCCCAGCAGCACCGATCCGTGCATCTGACCGGTGACGCCGATCGCCTTGACCTGCGCGCCGGGAATTCCCGCCGCGGCGATCGCCTTCTTCACGGCCTCGACACAGCCCCGCCACCAGACTTCAGAGTCCTGCTCCGACCAACCGTTGCGGGGCTGCGAAGGCGAGTACTCGGAGTCGCCGGATGAAACGATCCGTCCGTCAGCCTCGTCGATCACGACCGCCTTGGCCGACGAAGTTCCGATGTCGATGCCCAGAAGCATGATTCACCGCCATGAAGAACGTCAGTTGAGTTTCCTGACGCGGATGTTGCGGAACGCCACCTCGTCGCCGTGGTCCTGAAGGCAGATGTGGCCCTGCTTGCGGGTATTGAAGTCGGGCATGCCGGGCCACTTGCTCGCGGCCAGCGCGGCCTTGTACTCGTCGCTCGCAGTGTCGACGTCAACCACCTTGAAACCGTTGAGGTAGTGCTGGATGTGCGTGCCCTTCACCACCGCGCGGGCCTTGTTCCATTCGCCGGCGGGACGCGACACATCCGCGTTGCAGGCGATGATGTCGTAGAGCGTGCCCGCACGCGTCTTGGGCTTCTTGCCATCGGCGTGCACCCCGTCATCCAGGATCTGCATCTCGGGACCGGTCTCCCACGGGAAGTTGTGATCCTCGGTGCAGCGGTACATCACGCCGCTATTGCCACCAACGCCAACGCGCCACTCGCACTCAAACTCGAAGTCGCTGTACTCGTCGATGCTGCACAGGTCCCCGCCGCCGCCCTGGGCCGTGTGGAAGAGCGCATCATCCTTGATGATCCAACCCTTGTCGGGGAACTTGTCCTGCTTGTAACCGCGCCAGGCACTTGTTGTCTTGCCGTCGAACAGCAGGGTCCACCCGGCCGCGGCGTCCGCGGCAGAAAGGGTGTTGTGAGCCCGTAAGTCCGCCCACGCGGTCGGCAGCGTCACCGCGCCGGTAGCGGCCCATTCTGCGGCTCGACACAGCAGGATCTTGAACTGCGGATCTGAGATCGATGCCTTCTGAGAGTCGCACGAACTCCACGTCCCCTTGCCATCGGGTTTGCCTTCCCACACGTGCCCCAGAGGAGTCGCAAAAATGCGGCCCTTCCCGAACTCCAGCGTGAACGCCATCGGCTCGTTGTTCCCCGTGCCTCCCTTTTCCTTGCTGGACATTGCCTGCGCCAGCAGGTGGAACTCGGATTTCTGCGTGTTGACGAGTTTGTGATACAACTCGTCGTTATGCCCGGTCCACACCGGCAGACCGCTCACGATCGGGTGCTTGGCATCGACCCACTGGATATCGAACGCGTGGAACTGCCCGTGGCCCGTCCCTTCACGCCACATCAGCCCCAGCATCTGCTCATACTGCTTCCACCCGTCGAAAGCGTTGTTGGCCGAGTGCACCGCGACGACTCCCGCGCCGTCCGAAATCGCCTTCACGAACGCCTCTTCGGCCGCCGCGCCCAGGCGGTGCGGCTTGCCGAAGTCGTTGAAGTCCAGGATGAATATGCGGTATTTGGCGATCGCCTTCGCGTCCGCCAGTGTCGTCTCCGGAGTATCGGTGATGTCCACCGTGAACTTGCCGGTCGCCGCCAGCGTGTCGGCGTGAAAGCGGCTCGTGTACTTCCAGTTGTGGTTGTTGAATCCGGTCACGACCAGGGCCGGGATCGGCTCGGCCCCGAAGGCGGTCATCGTGCAGGCTGAACAGAAGAGCACGGCGGCGGCTTGAATGTTGCTCATGGGGATGTTTCTCTGACGAACGTGCGGGCAAGACGGAGAATCCCGTCACGCGTAACGGTAGTCGCGGCGGCCCCGTCGGCAACGCCCGTTCACGGTGCGGGCGGCTGGGGCACCGAGTCGGCCACCGAGCAGAGGATTTTGTAGTACTCCTCGATCTCTATCCCCAGCAGCGTCGAACCGAAGAGTTCCGCCTCCACGTGCGTCGCTATCTCTCCGTAGTTCACGGCGGGAACGTAATACGCCACGAGCAGCGGGATCAGATCGTCCACCGGCTCGAACATCGGGTGGATGTACAGGCAGTACCCGTCGTTCGGGTGCTCCCCGAGGGCCTCCAGGCACGCGAACTCGCCGGGCTGAAGCGGTTCGGCGTCAAAGCGAACGCCCACCGGGTACCGCACCACGGTTCGGTCTTCGAGCATCCGCATGATCTCGGCCCGATCGATCATCCCTCCACGCCTCAGTCGGGCATCGGTCGCCCTCGCGATCACGTGATCGCGCAGGGCCTCTTGACCGTCCGATGCCGATGGAACGTGCCTCACTTCACGCTCCGATCTCCGACCGCTGTGACTTCACCGGTCGCCGCGGCGAAGGTCTGGTCATATGTCAACCGCCCCGCCAGCACCGGAACCGTCACTCGCACCAGAATCGTGTACAGCAGCAGTCCGCCGGCCCAGATGCCCAGCGTCACCAGTGTTTCGTTGAGCGTCGGCGAGTACTCCACGATCTCGCCCAACGGCGTGGGCACAAAGGCCGGCACGATCATCCCCATGCCCTTCTCTATCCAGATGCCGGCGATGAGCAGCGCACACGCCACTTGCAACGCGCCGATCCGGCGACTCAGCGGCGTGTACAGCATGACCAGCGCGATCGTGTTCAGCGAGATCGCGGTCCATATCCACGGGACCAGCCCGGATCGCCCGTGCAACCCAAGGAACAAGTATCGCGCCGAGGCGACGTGCGCCGAATCCGTGTAGAACTCCGTGAAGGCCTCGGAGCCCAGCAGGAACATGTTGATGGTGAGGGCCACCGCCACCACACTCCGCAGAGTCAGGAACGCCTTGTCGGGCACGTCCAAACCCGCGAACCGCTTCACCACGGAGAGTGTCAGGATCAGGAACGCCGGCCCCGCCGCGAACGCCGACGCGAGAAACCTCGGCGCCACCACGGCGGAGTTCCAGAAAGGACGCCCGCCAAGGCCGCTGTACAGGAACGCCGTAACGGTGTGGATACTGATCGCCCAGAAAATCGCGACGAACACGAACGGGATGTAGAACAGCCTGCTCGGAGCACGCTTGCGATACGCGCAGTACACCAGGTACCCGCAGATGTGCAGGTTCAGAAGCAGGTAACCGTTCAGCACAAGCACGTCCCAGGTCAACATCGAGACCGGGAAGTTGAACCGCAGAAGAAGATGATGAAACCGATCCGGACGCCCCAGATCCACGGTGACGAACAGCATCGCCATCACGATCGCCGCCACCGCGAACAGTTCCCCGAAGATCACCAGATCGTGCAGTTCCCGGTTGCGGAAGATGTATACCGGGATCACCAGCATCACCGCCGCGGCGGCCATCCCCACCAGAAACGTGAAGTTCGCGATAAAGAACCCCCACGACACCTGGTCGGTCATGCCCGTCGTGGCCAGCCCCTGCACCAACTGCTTGCAGTACGCGTTCACGCCCAGAAGGATGAACACGGTGAGAAAGAACATCCAGGCGTAATAGCGATAGTCCCCGACGAAACTGAGCCGGAAACACCGCCACAGGAACGTCAGATAGGTCTTCACGCCTGTCTCCCGTCCCACCATTGCGGCTGCGTGGCCGCGATCATCGCGCGATCGGGGCCAGCGGCGCCAGGCAACTGCCCGTACCGGTCTCCCTCTTCCTCGCGCAGCTTCTGGGCGATGGCGAGCGCCTCGGGATCAATGCTGTTGGGGTATCGCTCGTCGAAATAGTAAAAGAACCGCGGCAGCGTACCGACCTCCTCCTTCAGCACGAACACCCGCTTGGTCTTGAGAATCTGCGACACTTCGGATTTGGGATCCAATACGTTCCCGAACTTTCTCGCGCCCGTCGGGCAGATCTCCACGCACGCCGGCATCCGGCCTTCACGGGTGCGGTGCAGGCAGAAGTGGCACTTCTCCATCACGCCCTTCTCCCGCGGCCGATTCGAGAGGTACGACATGTTCGGGTTGAGTTGCTCCTTGGGGAGCTTCGGTTGGGCAAAGTTGAACCGCCGTGCCCAGTACGGGCACGCCGCCTCGCAATACCGGCACCCGATACACCAGTCGTAATCAATGACGGTGACGCCGTCTGGCTCCTGCCACGTCGCCTCCACCGGGCACACCTTGACGCACGGGGGGTTCGCGCACTGGTGGCACTGCACCGGCATGTAGAAATGCGCCGCGTCCGGCACGGTCGGCCGGTCGTAATGATGATCACCCTTTTCAACATCCAGCGTCCCCCGCGGCATCTCGATCACGCGGATGTACTGGATTTCGGGGCTGCGTGACTGATTGTTCTCCGCCACGCACGCGTGGACGCATTTCCGGCACCCGATGCACCGCGACAGGTTGAGGGCGTACACGAACTCCACGCCCTCCATGGGCTTGATATCTCGCAGATGCGGCCGAACGTCGTACCGCTCCTCAACCTTTTTGCGGATCCGATCCAGCGCCGCTTCCATCTCCGCCGCCGTCATCTCCTTGTAGTGCTTCTGCAGGAACTGATCCATGCTCGGCGCTTGATCGAGGGCCAGTTCGCGCAGCGGGCTCAGCGCCGCGGCGAGCGCGGCCATTCCCCCCACGGCCGCCGCCCCGGTTCGCAGGAAGCTGCGCCGCGTGAGCTCCGGCTCCGGCGGCCCGGAGCGCGCGGACGGCCCATCCCAAATGCGGACTTCCTTCATCGCGCCTCCTCGTGTTGTGTCGGTGTCTTCGCGCCCTCGCCGTGCGGTTTCAGCCACCTCTGCAACGGGCTGCGCTTGCCCTCGCTCACGTGAGGCAACGCCTGTTCGCCCATGCGCAGTGTGTTGGGACCCGGCAAGGGCTTCATCGCTTCGTACTTGGGAGAATGCGGGTCGTGGCACTCGTTGCACACCAGCCGACGCTGAGATTGCGCATCGGTGACCCACGAGCCCAACGTCTTGCCGTGCGTGCCCTTCTCCCAATCGCGATACACCGTGCCGTGGCACTGCGAACACAACCTAGGGCTTTCCCCGAAACTCACGGTCGTGCCGTCACGCAATGTCAACCGTTCGCGGTCCTGCGCATCGTGACAGTTCACGCAACGGTTGTTGAGCCCGTGGCTCAACTTGAGCTCCTGGTGATAGTTGATCGCTTCTCCTCCGGCGTGCGACGACTTGAAGATCTGATGACACGCGTTGCAGTTCTCCGGCACGCCCTCCACCATCAACCGCGGCGGATCCTTCATGGCCTCCCGGCGCGGGCCCACCACCAGCAGCGACCGATCCACCGCGCTCGCGGGAGCGATGGGAATCTCGACCGACCGCGGCGAGGCAAACAACACGCCCGCCAACACCACGAACCCGGCGCACAGCACCCAACCGGCGAACCTCGCCGCCGGTTGTGAACGCTGGGAGGACTTTTGGTCGAAGATCACCATGTTCGCCTCTCGTCGGCAGATTCCGGTTCCGCCGTGTAGAATAGCGCAAGACAATCCTCGGTCGCGGCTCCCTGGTAAATACCCCAAGCCAACGAACGCGGGAAGTGATGTATGTCGATCAGCGGATTGGTCGTAACCCTGAGTGAGGATCCCGGCACATCCGAACTTGCCGTGACGCTGCTCACGTCAGATCGGCGACTCAGCGTCGGCGAACGCTTCGGCCGCCGCATCGCGGTGATCGCAGAAACCCCCAGCGCCGAGGCCGACCGCTCGCTCTGGGATGAACTCTGCGCCATGCCGGGCGTCGAGTTCATTGATGTCGCATACGTCGGCCTCGACGACCAGGCCGCCCCCCACTCGCCCCCGCTCGCTACACCCAAGGAAGGCACCCATGCTCACAGTTGATCGCCGCGAGTTCATCCGCGCCTCGGCGATGGCCGCCGCAACTCTCGCTGCCTCCCGCACCTCACGAGCCGTCTCGCTACCGATCCTCGAGGAGCAACCCGAGGGCTCACCCCTCAAATGGCAAAAGGCCCCATGCCGGTTCTGCGGAACCGGTTGCCATGTCATGGTGGGCACCGAAAATGGCAAGGTGGTCGCGATCCAGGGCGACCAGAAGGCCGAGGTGAACAAGGGCCTCCTGTGCGTGAAGGGATACCACGTGGGTCTCGCCCTCTACGGCAAGGACCGGCTCACCCGACCGTTGCTCCGCAAGAATGGGGTGCTCACGCCCATCTCCTGGGACGAAGCGATCAAGACGATCGCCGCTCGCATCGCCGCCAATCCGAAGGGGTTCTCCTTCTACGGCTCGGGTCAGTGGACCATCCCGGAGGGCTACGCCGCGAACAAGTTCGTCAAGGCCGGGCTGGGCACAAACCTCGTGGACGCGAACCCTCGTTTGTGCATGGCTTCGGCCGTGACCGGCTTCCTATCCACCTTTGGAGTCGACGAGCCCCCGGGCGTGTACGACGACCTGGACAAGTGCGACGTGGCGATCATGTGGGGCAACAACATGGCCGAGATGCACCCGGTGCTCTTCTCGCGCCTGGTCGATCGCCGCACCCGCGGCGAGAAAATCACGATCATCGACATGACCACCCGCCGCACTCGCACCAGCGATCTGGCGGACCACGTGCTCTTCTTCAAGCCTCACGGCGATCTCGCCATCGCCAACGGCATCGCCCATTTGCTCATCAAGAACGGCAACTTCGACCGAGACTTCGTCGCCAAACACTGCAACTTCCGGCAGCTGGGAACCAGCGAAGACCCAAAGGCCGCTCCGGACATGCTGGGCGTCCCCATGACGCTCGATGAGTTCGCCAAGGCCGTGGAACCCTACACGCCGGAGAAAGTGCAGGAGTTGTCGGGAGTTCCCGCAGAGAAGATCCGAATGCTCGGCGATCTGTTCGGCCGCCGCGAACTTCGCGTCAACAGCCTCTGGTGCATGGGCTTCAACCAGCACACCCGCGGCACCGCCATCAACTGCATCGTCCATGGCATCCACCTGCTCTCGGGCCATTTCGGCAAGCCCGGCGATGCAGCGACGAGTCTGACCGGCCAGCCCTCGGCCTGCGGCACAGCGCGGGAGGCGGGAACCCTCTGCCACATGCTTCCCGGCGGCCTGGCGATCGCCAACCCCGAGCACCGCAAGCACGCCGAAGAGGTCTGGAACCTCGCCGACGGACGCATCAGCCCCAAAATCGGCTACCACGCCGTCGAACTCTTCAAGCGATTCAACACGCCCACGGACCAGGGCGGCGACATCACCACGGTCTGGGTGCAGGTCACCAACCCCGGCCAGACGATCCCCAACCTCCAGCGCAACTTCCTCAAGAAAAAGGGCTTGGCGGACAAGTTCCTTATCGTGTCCGACGTCTACCCCACCGCCACCACCGAACTGGCCGACCTCATCCTCCCCAGCGCCATGTGGGTCGAGAAGAACGGCATGTTCGGCAACAGCGAGCGCCGCACACAGCAGTGGTTCAAGATGATCGATCCGCCCGGCGAGGCCCGCGACGACGCGTGGCAGACCATCGCCGTCTCGCACGCCCTCCTGGAAATGGGCGAGGCGGGCATGAAAGACAAGAGCGGCAAATGGCTCTTCCACACGGCCGACGCCAACGGCAAGGAAGTTCCGATCTGGGACTGGAACCATTACTACGACGTCAACGTGGACGAGCGTCTGTTCAACGAGTACCGCGCCTTCAGCCGCTTCAAACACAAGGACCTCGCGCCCTACCAGGAATACGTCAAATCACGCGGCCTGCGCTGGCCCGTCATCCAGCAGGCCGACGGCACGTGGCGTGAAACACGCTGGCGGTTCGCCGAATCGGACGACCCCTATGTGGCCAAAGGCGCCGGATTCCAGTTCTACCACTCGGTCACCAAGGACGACAAGGCGCTGATCTGGTTCCGGCCGCACGAACACCCGCCCGAGATGCCCGACGACCAGTTCCCGTTCTGGCTCTGCACCGGCCGCGTGCTGGAGCACTGGCACACAGGCACCATGACGCGCCGCATTCCTCAGCTTCACCGCGCGATGCCCAAGGCCTACGTGGAGATGAACCGCGCCGACGCAACGTCCCTTGGTATTCGCAACGGCGACCTCGTCACCGTCAAAAGCCGACGGGGCGAAATCGATCTGCCGGTCTGGATCGGCGGCCGCGGCGACCCGCAACCCGGCTCGGTCTTCGTGCCGTTCTTCGACGAAACCAAGCTCATCAATCTCGTCACCCTCGACGAGTACGACCCCTATTCAAAGCAGCCCGACTACAAGAAATGTGCCGTGGCGATCATCAGGAAGGCCTAGGAGCATCCGCCATGCCGATTCACAACATTCCCGCTGATCGAGCATCCGTGACCGCTTGGGGTGTCATCGGCGGACTCGCCACCCTCACGTTCGCGTACGTGTGCGCTGCACAAAGCACGCCACCGACAAGCGTCGGCGGCGTGCCTGTCCCTCCCGCGAACGCAACACCTCAGTCCCCCCCTTCCGCCGCGAGCCAGTCGTGGTTGCTCAACAATCCCGCTCCCCGGATCATCCCCGAGAGCAAGGCCAATCCAATCGCCGTGGCCGACAAGTTCGCGGCCCGTGTGCGTTCGATGGACCAGCGGGCGACATTACGAGCCTTCGAAGGCGCGCCGCCTGTCATCCCGCACGCGATCGCGGACATCAACGTGCAAACCTGCCGCGCCTGCCACGCGCAGGGACTCATCGCTGGCGAGAAAGTGTCGCGGATGGTCTCGCACACCTACCTCATCAACTGCACCCAGTGCCACGTCGAAGCCGCCAGCCCCCTGCTTGATCCCGCGACGACCCCGCAGAATAGCTTCGTCGGCCGCCGCGCCAGCGGATACGGCGGCACGCGGGCCTGGGCCGGCGCGCCTCCGGTCATGCCGCACACGCTTTTCATGCGCACCAACTGCGTCAGTTGCCACGGCGAGTACGGATACGACGGTTGGCGTCCCGACCATCTCTCCCGCACCAACTGCACACAGTGCCACGCCCCGGCCGCGGAGTTCGAGCAGTTGTCACCCACCTTTGGGAACGCCGACGTGCCCGACGGTGCCGCGTCCTCCACTTCACACTGAGCACCCCAATGGCAGATTCTCCGAACTTGTCCCGCCGAGACCTGTTGCGCGGCAAGTTCAGGGCCGGCGAACCAACCGCGCCGCAACAAACGCCGGCGCCCGATCCTCAACCCTCAGCACGAATCGGCCGCCGCTTCGCTCTGCCGATCCATCGGCCGCCCGGCGCGGTGCCCGAAGCCGCTTTCCTCTCCGGTTGTACGCGCTGCAACAAGTGCATCGAGGTCTGCCCGGTCGGGGCAATCGTGCACGCTCCGGAGCGATTCCGCGAGGCCGCGGGCACACCGATGATCGATCCCTACTCCGCCGCGTGCGTGATGTGCACCGACACACCCTGCATCGCCGCATGCGAACCGAGCGTGCTCCAAGCGCAACGGCCGAAGAAGATGGGCGTGGCGTGGGTACAGCACATGGCGTGCCTGGCCTACACGGGGTCGTTCTGCACGGTCTGTTCGGAACGATGCCCCGTGGAGGGCGCCATCGAAGTGAAACTGGGCAAGCCGCGGATCCGCGAAGATATCTGCACTGGATGCGGCGTCTGCGCGTCGGTCTGCCCGGCCCCCAGCAACGCGATCATCGTGATGCCGCTGGCCGACCGCCCCTAGCGACCACCCGTCGTTCAGTCCTTGCGTCGTTTCACCATCCCGCGCAGTCTGTTCCAAAGCCCCTTGACCACGTTGACCGACGGAACTCCCGGCCGCGTCACAGGCATCGCCGCGGTCGCCTCCGCCGCGGATGCATAGCCGCACGGCCGCTCAAGCCCCTTATTCAGCCAATCACGCCATCCCTCCGTGAACTCTGCCTCGGATCCCTCGCAGGACTCCCAAAGGCCGCGGCACACTTCCATCGTCGCACGTACATCCGCGCGTTTCGTCTCGGCATTCAGCTCGAACCCCGCCACCTTCGCCCACAGCCCCGGCAACTCGAGCAGCAACGATCCGCGCCGATCGATGATCACTCGCTCGGGCAGGATCGATCCGTCGCACACCCCGTTCTCATGCAGAAAACCAACCGCTTCAAATATCTGCTGGACGGCGTGCCTGAGCCCCGCACCCCGCAGCACCGCGCGGCGTTGATTCGCTGTTGTGCCCAGCGTCACCAGCCCGACGTTGTCGCCCGGATACTCCGTGACGAGAAACACACCCCGGTTGGCGCAGCACGCCGCCGTCACGATGTCCAGCGTGTGCGAAGAGGCCGTCTTGGGCAATGTCGAAAGTTGCTGCGCCGCGTCGAGCACGCGACGGATTCTGCCGCGGGCGCGGCAGCCGTGCAGGCTGTAAACCAAGTGGTTGGTCGCGGTCGCGTCGCTCAACGCGATCCAGCGACGGGCGATCAGCCCCGGACCGAGCAGCACCTCGCCCGCATCCCGCACAGGGCGGTACTGGCCGAACGGCGGGATGTGTCCGAGACTGCCTGAAGGCACGCAGGAGCGTAGTGCCGCAGCAACGCTCACGCGATCCGCCTCCCGCGGCGAAATACCGCGATCATCCCCCGTACCCTCCCGGCGATGCAAGCCAGTATCGACCCCATCTCCCAACTCACCGAGCGTTTCGCGGACGCCATCGCGCGTGCCTTCCCCCAGATCCAGGGCGTCGTAGACCCGATCATCAAGGCCTGCAATCAGCCGGAACTCGGCGACTTCCAGTGCAACGCCGCGATGCCGCTGGCCAAGCGAGTGGGAATGAACCCGCGCGAGGTCGCCAAAGCGATCATCGCCGCCGTGGACGCGACCGGTGTCTGCGAACCGCTCTCCGAAGCGTCCATCGCCGGCCCCGGGTTCATCAACATCCGCCTGCGCGAAGACTCCCTGGTCGCGTCGCTGCTCGCTTTGGACCGTCCCGACCTGGGAATCCCCAAGGCCGCGCCGCCCCAGACCATCGTCGTCGACCTCATGGGCGTGAACTTGGCCAAGCAGATGCACGTCGGCCACCTGCGCTCGCCCATCATCGGCGACGCCATCGCGCGCACGTTCGAACGGCTGGGCCATAAAGTCGTGCGCCAGAACCACGTCGGCGACTGGGGCCTGCCGATCGCGATGGTGGTCGCACGCCTCATGAAACTCGCCGAGCAGGGCAAGGCCGACCTCAACTCCCTCACCCTCGACCAGCTCGACGCCGCGTACAAAGCCGCGCAGTTCGAATGCCAACGCGACCTCGCCGGGCTGGAAGCCGTCAACAAATACGGCTTGGGCCCCAAGGCTCTGGCGGAGTGCGAGGCCCAGGTGAGCGGCGCGACAGAAGCGTTCACGCAGGCCCGCCAGACGCTCGTGAAACTCCAGACCAAGGACCCTGCAACGTACGCCGTGTGGGAGAAAATCCGCGATGTCACCATGGCCGTCTGCCTTGGCGCCTGCAAGCGGCTGCATGTCAACGTCACCGCCGAGCACAACGCGGGCGAATCGTCCTACGCGGACGAACTGGCCCCGATGGTCGACGATCTCGTGGCCCGCGGCATCGCCGAGCCCGATCAGGGCGCGCTCATCGTCCGGCTCGAGGCCCCCGAGTTCGGCTCCATCAAGGAGCCTTGCCTCATCCGCAAGACCGACGGCGGCTACCTCTACGCCACTACCGACATCGCGGCCATCCGCCGCCGCGTGCAGAAGTTCGGCGGTGAACGGATCATCTACTGCATCGACGCACGCCAGAACCTGCACCTGCGCCAGGTCTTCGGCGCCAGCATCAAGGCCGGCTACGCCATTCACCCTCGCACCCGAACGCCCGCGCTGATGGAGCACGCGGCGTTCGGCTCCGTGCTCGGCGCCAACGGCCAGCCGCTCAAGACCCGCAGCGGCGAGAACATCCCGCTCGAATCGCTGCTCGAAGAGACCGTGCAGCGCGCCGGCGCGGCCGTGAAGTCACGCAACCCCGAAATGTCCGACGATGAGTGCCGCACCATCGCGGAAGCGGTGGGCATGGCGGCCCTCAAGTACGCCGATTTGTGCAACGACCGCGTCCGAGACTACATGTTCTCGTTCGACCGGATGCTGGCGTTCGAGGGCAACACCGGCCCGTATCTGCTGTACGCGCTGGTGCGGATCAAGAGCATCTTCCGCAAAGCCGCGGAGCGTGCCGTCGGCGAACGCTGGAAGCAGACCCCACCACGGGCGAGCGAGCACGCCGAGAAGCAACTCGCTCTCGCCCTTTTGCGGTACCCCGGCACCGTGCACGGCGTGGCCCAGGCCCTGGAACCTCACCGCCTCTGCCAGTACCTCTTTGAACTCGCCGGCGCGTTCAGTTCATTCTTCGACCGCTGCCCCGTGCTGCCGTCGGAGGGGGAAGTCCGAGACGGGCGTCTGCGGCTCTGCGACATCACCGCCCGCGTGCTCGAAGACGGCCTGCATGTGCTGGGTATCCCGACACTCGAGCGCATGTAATCCGCTTCGACGATCACGGAGCGATCACCCGCGAGTCTTCCCGCGATCGCAAAACGACCGCGGCGGGCGCCCACGAGACGCCCGCCGCGGTCAAGAATTTTCACTTGAGGCCGACAGAATCAGTTGCAGCCGCCCGCTTCCCAGGCGATGAAGAAGAACTGCACATCGGCGCCGTCGATGCCGCCGTCCTGATTCACGTCCGCCGGCAGCAGGCCGTTCTCCCAATCGGCGTAGAACGCCTGCACATCCTGGCCGTCGATGCCGCCGTCCATGTTGTAGTCCGCAGGGCACGGCGGCGGCTCGAGCCCCACGGCCCAGAAACCTCCGTAGAGGACCATCGTGCCCGACCCCATCGTGCCCGCATCGGGCTGGCCGATGGTGCCGCCGAGTTCAATCGTGCCGTTGGTGGAGAAGGTGTAACCGCCGCCGTCGATGGTGGCCCAATCCATGGAGAGTTGGGCCGAAGCCCTCCCCCCCGCTGCCAAGGCCACCGAAGACGCGAGAAGCATCAGAGCGATTCTCATGAGTTCTTCTCCGTATTGGTCCCGCCGCGGCGGCGAAGAATGGCAAACCCCAGCAGCGGCAGCGAAACCACCAGTCCCAGACCCGCGGACTGACCCATCGACAGCCCGCCTTGCTTGGCGAGAGTCTCGAGGTTGCCGACACGCGACTTAAGGTCAGAGAGTTCCGCGGCCTGCGCCGCGATCTTTGCGTCACGATCCTTGAGTTCGGCTTCAAGCTTGGAGTTGAGGCCTTGGATCGCAGCAAGCGAGACGCCGTCCGCATCCACGGTGCCGATGCTCTTGTCGTCCTTGCCGGTAGCAAACGCAGCGAAGAAATCCTGGGCCATTGGTCCGATGTGCGTGACACCCTGTTCTTGCTTGTAGTTCCACTTCGTGATCGGCATGCCGATGACCTTGTTCAGGACATCAGCCGTGTCGAGCGCGGTGAAGTTCTCCTTCTTGTTGCGGTCCGACGAGTTTGTCCAGACACCACCGGTCGTCAGCTTGGCGCCGGAGATGTGGTCGATGGCGTTGTTGACGCCCGCGTTATCGTTCGTGATGTAGATGGTGCCGTTCGAGATAATGGCGCGGGCTCCGGAACCGCTGGTGACGGCCTGGAGGGCGACACCGCCCGAAGTGTTCGTCTGAATCGCGTAAACGCCGGCGCCAGAGGTCGCGTTGTTCTCGCCATATACGCCGTAGATTGTCGATGTACCACCGCCTGTCGCGGAACCGAGCACACCGATCGCCCCGGTGATCGTGCTGGACGTGAGACCTCGCACGCCGCGAGCGACGCCGGAGTTGGATTCGCCGAGAATGCCGATGCCACCCGAAGCAGAGTTGGTCCCGTAGACACCGGCAGAACTGCCGTTGGAGTTGTTCACCGAGCCGAATATCGCTCGAGCAACGACGCTCGATGATGAGTTGGCGATGCTCGCGAAAAGCCCGCGATGCGTTCCTGACGTGGCGGTTGTGTCGGTGGTCTGAGCTTCAATCGCGGTAGTGTTGTTGCCCGATGCATCGTTGATGCCGATTACGCCGCGGCCGCCAGCGTTGCCGGAGACTCCGCGTACACCCGCGCTCCCGGTACCGGTGGCGGAGGCGTCAATGCCGACGGCGCCCACGCCGCCGGCGTTCGCGAAACCGTAGAGCCCGGCGGTGTTGGAACCGCCCGCCACACCAAGAACGCCCGCGGAGGTTGTTGTGGCGCTTGCCGGTGCGCTGGGGCCGGGGAAGGCTGTGAACGCCGCGGGACTGCTCGTGCGGCCGACGATGCCAGCACCTGTCGTGCTACTCGTCGCCGATTCGACTCCTCGAGCGAACGTACCGGTTGAAGCGTTGCTCACGAGAAGGCTGGCAACTGAGTTAGTTCCAGCGACGGACGCCCGAGTTCCCGAAGTCGCCGTCGAAGTGCCCATCAGGATTTGTCCGGCTGTGTAGTTGGTGTCGGACCCGGACAACGCCCATGGCGAGGCTCCGGTCGGTCCGGCGGGGCCCGTCGGCCCTTGGGCGCCGGCGGGACCTGTTGCTCCCGTGGTGCCAGTCGGCCCGGCGGGCCCTTGGACACCTGCGGGCCCCTGCGCGCCCGTCGGACCGGTCGGTCCCGTTGCTCCCGCTGCGCCTGGCGGGGCCGTTGCGCCGTCAGCGCCTGCCGGACCCGTCCGACCCGTCGGTCCCGTTGCCCCCGCTGCACCCACAGCGCCCGTGGACCCGTCTGAGC
>JAFEBP010000026.1 GCA_018242605.1 Planctomycetota bacterium | reverse complement strand
CCCGCGTCGATCTGCGACGTGCCGGACTGCACCTCGGTCACCAGCGACGTCAACGAACTCTGCATCGCGTTGATCGCCGTGGTCAACTGCCCCAGTTCGTCGGTGCTGGTCACGGCGAGCGGCGCCCCGGTCAGGTCGGCGGCCGCGATCGTCCGGGCGCGATCAAGCAACCGCGTCACGCGGCTATTGATGTTCCGCACCAGCATCAGCGCGAAGGCCAGCGTCGCGATCCCCGCCGCCGCGGCTGTTCCGATCACCATGCGCACCACGAGCGAACTCGCGTTCACGGCCGACGCCGTCGCGTCGTCGGTGTTCTTCTGAATCAGGTCGCTCAGTTCCTCCATGCGGCTTTCGAGCGCCTTGAACTTGTCCTGAAACGTGGGGAACTCGGCCGTCGCCGCGGCCTTGTCCTTGGCCGCCAACGCCACTAGTTCCTTCGCGGAGACGATGTAGTCGTTGAGCGGCCGATTCACCGCGTCGAGCGCCGCGGCGATGGCGCTGCCCAGCTTCAATTCCTTGTTCTTCGCGACATTCTCGCCGAAGCGATCGCAGTGCTCCTTGAGGTCCGCTTCGACGGCCGCGATGTCCTGCGCGGTCCCCGCCTGCATCGCCGCCAGCACATCCGCGCGGAGCGCGTCGTGCATCATGTCGGAGTCAAGGTGATTGCGCAGGGCCTCGCTGCTGGTCTTGTATCTCATCAACTGGGTCTGTAGAGAATCGATGCCGTGCAGTGACGTGGCGGTGACCCCACCGAGCAGCAGGACCGTGATCGCGCTGGTGCCCAGCAGTTTCCCCCGAATAGATCCGAATACCCGCATCGTGAATCTCCGAATTCCCTGGATGAGGCGGTGTAGATTCGCAACGGATACAGAGACCAGCCGCCGCCCGAGGCGAACTTCGTCGGCGATCGGAGATTGCAACGTGAACGCCAATCCCCGATTCTCATCTTTGGAGCTGGCAATATCCGCACTGCGCAAGGAAATCCGGCGATTCAGACCGCGTGAAGCGGGGAATCGCCGGAGGGACGCTGGAACGAGATGGCGTTGCCGTGGGCGCCGCTGCTGGAGGGCACGCCCACCGGGGTCAGAAGGAGGCCAGCGAATCATCGCCGCCGACGGACTCCGACACGACGGCCGCACCGGAGGTTCTGGGAGTGGACCCGGCCTTGGGCGTGGCCGTCCTGGCGGTGGCGCCGCCGGACTTTCCGGGAGTCGCGGCTTTGCGGGCCGCGGGCACCCGGGCATTGGCGCCGCTGGTCTTGAACTGGCTCACCAACTCCTGAAGAGATGTCACCTGCGAGGCGGTTTCCTCTGAGCCCGAAGCCAGCTCCTCGGCATTGCCCGCCGTCTGCTGCGTGACCTTGTCGAGCTCGGTGACGCCCGTGTTCACTTGGCCGATGCCCTTGGCCTGCTCCGTGGAGGCCGAGGCGATCTCTGTGAGGAGCGAGTTGACCTTGTTCGTCGCCGCGGCGATCTCGTCTAAAGCGCTGCCGACCCGGCCGGCGATGTCCACACCCCGGTCCGCCCGGCGGGTGGAATCCTCGATCATCGACGAGGTGTTCTTGGCCGCTTCGGCCGAGCGCTGAGCCAGCGAACGCACTTCTTCTGCTACGACGGCGAATCCCTTGCCCGCCTCTCCCGCCCGGGCGGCTTCCACCGCCGCGTTCAAGGCCAGGAGGTTGGTCTGGAAGGCGATCTCGTCGATCACCTTGATGATCTTGGCGATCTCAGCCGAGGACTGCTTGATCTCGTTCATGGCCGTGGCCATCTGGCGCATCTCCTCCTGGCCCTTGTCCGCCGAGCGCTTGGAGCCCTCGGCCATGCTGCTGGCCTGCTTGGCGTTCTCCGCGCTCTGCTGGGTCATCGAAGACATCTGCTCGATGGAGGCGCTGATCTGCTGCAGGCTCGCGGCCTGCTGGCTGGCGCCCTCCGCCAATGACTGGCTCGCGGCGGAGATCTGCGTCGCCCCCGCGTCGATCTGCGTCGTTCCCGTGTTCACCTCGGCGATGATGTCATGAAGGGTGCCGATCATCTCGTTGAAGCTCTCGCCCACGCGTCCGATCTCGTCACGCGAATCGACCTGGGCGCGGCGGGTCAGGTCCTTGGTCCGCTGGATCTCCAGGATGTTCGCCACCAGGCGGTTCAACGGGCCCAGGGCGCCGCGCACGATCACCATCGTCAGCAGCGCGGCGAGCCCCGCGATGCCCGCCGAGAAGCCGGTCACGAGCGAACTCGCGGTGTCCGCGGCCGCCTGTGCCTGCTTGCGGGCTTCGACCTGTTCTTTCTGAAGATTCTGAGTCAGGCGGGTCGCTTCAGCGTGAATCGTGGGACCTACCTTGTCGAGACCGTCTTTCACGAACGCCTCACGCTGCTGCTGCAACTCCACGGCGTGCTTCATCTTTCCCACCCAGTACCTGGCGGCCTCGTCGGCCTCCGCCGGCCACGCCACACGCGTCGGGTTCTTGATCTGGGATTTGAGCTCGCCGACGAGTTTCGTCATCTCTTCGGCGTCCTTCTGCGCCTGCTCCGCCTGCGATTCGTCGTGCGTGCGGAGGTACTTGAAGAAGTTGAGGCGTGCGCTCTGCAGGTGCTCGCCGGCCTCGGCTGTGACCAGCGCCTTGACTGTGTCGCCGTCGGCGTGCGCAGTTCGGGAGATCTCGGTGAGCAGCGTCGACGCCCGGGCGGCCGACGGGCCCATCTGCGAGTCGATCGTTGCGTTGCGTTCGTCCACCCGCGTGACCACCTTCTCGAAGGTCTCGTTGTATGTCTTGAAGCCGTCGGCAATCTCGTCGAGCCCCTTGGCGTGCTCGGTGCCCGCCAACGCGGTCCGGGCCGCCGAGAGCCGGGATTCAAATGTCGCCGCGGCGTTGGAGAAGCTCGCGAGCGACTGGTCGCTGTTGTTCAGCAGGAAGTTCTTGACCGCCAGCCGCATGGTTGCCAGATCGCCCTTGAGGTCTTCCACGACCGCCGCGTTTGAAGAGTGAGCGGCGATCTCGCACACGCCGGTGGCCACCAGCGTGTTGGCCCGGTTCGCCACCGCCGCGACGGTCATCACGCCCGTGGAGAGGAGGCCGAAGCCGCACGCGAGCTTGGCGCCCAGCGTCAGGGCCCGCCCGGAAGATCCGTCCTTGTTCGTCACCTTGGCCAGCGCGAGGCTCGCGCCGATTGTGAGAAGAAGTGCTCCACCCGCGCCGAACGCGAACACCAGGAACAGCGTGTTGGTGGGTGGGGTCAGCTGCGCTGGGGGCTCGAACGTCTCGGCCTTGCCCGCTTTCGCGCCGAACGCGGCGCGCGCCACGGTCTTGAACTCCGGCTCGGTGAACTTGCCCGTCGCGGCGAGCGTCGAGGTTTGCGCCGAACTCTCGCCCGGCGTGCCGCTCGCCGCCGTTTGGGTCTCCTTGGTCTCGGGCTGCTGCGTGCCGCCGTGCTCGCCGCCTTCGGCGGAAGCGGTCTCGTGCGGCGCGGCCATCAGTCCGCTCTGGTTGGGGTGCTGGCCAAGCCAAGCGACCTTGCCGGTGTCAACGTCGTACACCGCGCCCACGACCAACAACTTGCCCTGGCCCACCAGCTCGCGGATCTCCGCGCTCTTGGTCAGCGTGTCAGCGATGCTCTGGTACACGTTCTCCTCGATGGCGAACGGCACCAGGTCCTTGCCCGTGACACCCGGGTGCTTCTTCTTAGCCGATTCCACGGCCGGGATGATGTTGTCGATCAGGCCGGGGATGCTCCCATGGACCTGTGCGCCGGTGGCGACGGCCGTTACCGCCCCGCATTTGCTGTGGCCCATGACGACCAGCAGCGGCGTGTTGAGATGGCCCGCCGCGTACTCGGCAGAGCCGATTTCGTCCGTGTCGGCGACGTTGCCCGCCACCCGAACGACGAAGATGTCACCCACGCCCTGGTCGAAAATCCGTTCCAGCGGGAGTCGCGAGTCAGAGCAACTGAGGATCGTCACGAACGGCTTTTGGCCCGCTCCCGTCTCCGCCACACGATCCATGCCGGTGTGCGGGTTCTGAGTCTTGCCCGTCACGAAGCGTGCGTTGCCCTCCCGAAGCGAGGTCAGCCCGTCTTCCGCGGGCCCTGCGAGCGTCGTGCCCGCCAATGACATCAGCAGACTGCAGGTGAACGCCGCTCGAGTCTTCAAGGTCATGATCCGTGTCTCCGCGAACTGGTTACTGGGCAAAGCCCCCCACATCGCAGGGCTCATTAACCACACGGGATCGGTCTGTCCACGGGCCGACTTTGCCTGATGCGGTGTTTACCCTAAACGCAGATGAAGCCGCAAGGCTGCGCGCAATGAAACCGGGGACGCGTTGCGCGTCCCCGGTCGACTCCATTCAAGTTGGCGAACCGTGGTTACGCCGCGGCCCGCGCGAGACCGATCGAGCCCGCCGCGCCGGGAGTGGCGTGCACCGACTCCGCGTCGGTGGTCAGTTTCTCAAGGCCCTGCGCCGCGCCAACGCTGTTGATGTCCAGCAGGATGACGACCTTGTCCTTGACCTTGCCCATGCCCTGGATCGCAGAGAGCGGGATCGAGGTGCCGAAGTTCGGGGGCGGCTCGATGTTCGAGCGGCTGATGTCCAGCACCTCGCGCACGGAGTCGACGATGATCCCCAACTGGAACGCCCCGGCGCCCTCTTCGCTCTCCACTTCAACAACGAGGATGCAGGTCTCGGCGGTGTACGCGACGGTGGGCAGGCCGAACTTCGCGCGCAGCTCGATGACCGGGATGATCTTGCCGCGAAGATTGATCACACCCTTGACGTACGAAGGCGTCTGCGGGAGCGGGGTCACGTCGATCAGCCCGATGATCTCCCGGACGGCCAGGATCGGAAGTCCGTACTCCTCCCTTCCCAGGCAGAAGGTGAGGAACTTGTCGTGGTTCCCGTCGTCGGTGCGGGATGTTGTGCGGGAGTTGTTGCTTGCCTGGATCGTCGTGCTCATGAAGTGCTCCTGTTCCGTGATATTCAACCGTTCAAGCCGCGGCGGTGGCTTCCTTCAGAATCCCGCCGATGTCGAGGATCAGGGCGACACGCCCGTCACCCAGGATGGCGCCGCCCGAGACCCCCCGGATGGCTTGAGTTGCCTGGCCAAGTGTTTTGATGACTACCTGCTGCTGACCGATGATCTCATCCGCCGCCAGGCACGCCCGGGTGTCCTGCGACTCCACGACGATCAGCAGATCGCCGGAGGATGTCTGTCCGTTCGTGTCGTGGCCCAGCACCTGGTGCAGGCGGTAGATCGGCAGTAGCCCGCCCCGGACCATCGCCATCTCGCCCTTGCCCACCACCGAGTGCAGGTCCTTGGGCTGCGGGCGGAAGCTGCGTTCGATCGACAATGTCGGGATGACATACCGCTGGCTCCCCACGCGGACCACCATGCCGTCGATGATCGCCATCGTCAGCGGCAGCCGCATCGAGAAGACGGTGCCTTTGCCCGCCGTCGATCGGATGTCGATCTTGCCGCGTAGTGCCTCGATGTTCCGGCGCACCACATCCATCCCGACGCCGCGGCCGGAGATGTCCGTCACCTTGTCCGCCGTCGAGAACCCCGGCAGGAAGATGAGATTGAAAACCTCAGCATCGGGGATGTCCGCGACGGGGCGGTCCGGCGTGTAAATGCCCTTCTCGATGGCCTTCGCGACGATCTTCTCCCTTGAAAGTCCTTTGCCGTCGTCCTCGATCTCCACCACGATCGAGCCGCCGGAGTGGTACGCGCGCAGCCAGATGTTGCCGGACTCTGGCTTGCCCGCGGCTCTGCGTGCCTCGGGAGTCTCGACGCCGTGGTCGCTCGCGTTGCGGACCATGTGCACCAGCGGATCCGCGATGACCTCAACGACATTGCGGTCAAGCTCGACATCCTCACCCTCGGTGTGGAGCAGGATCTGCTTGCCCGCCTTGGCGGAAACATCGCGCACGAGCCGCGCCATCTTCTGGAAGGTGGCCTTGATCGGCACCATCCGCAGCGACATCGAAACCGCCTGCAGATCGCGGATGATCTTGCCCACCATCGAGAGATTTCGCTGCAACCGCTGGTCCGTCTTGGTGCGGATCGCCGGGTCCTGCACCACCATCTGCTGTGCGATCACCAACTCACCCACCAGGTCCACGAGCGTGTCCATGCGGCCTGTGCTGACCTTGACCGTTTGGTCGGTCGACTTGCTGTTCGTGTTGGCGGTCGCTGTGTTCTTTGCGGTGGTGTCCGTTGAAATGCTGGGCGCACCGGAGTTTGTGTTCGTCGCCGCGGGTGTCTCGTTGGGTTGTGAGGCCGCCCGAGAGGAACTCGTTGTCGAAGCAGAGACGCCTGGCGTGGAGGGCTGCGACGCGGCACTCTCGCCTTTGACCGCGCGCCCCAGTCTGTGGACCAGGTTGTTGAATCGGCCGGTGGTGGGGGCGGTGCCGCCCTCCAACGCGGCCAGCAACTGGCTCAACAGATCGCATGCCTTCAGGATCAGGTCCAGGTTGCCGCTGTCGAGCTTGAGGTTCCCGCTCCGGGCCGCGTCGAGCAGGCACTCACCTTCGTGCGCCAGCGAGACGATCGGCTTGAGGTTCATGAAACCGGCCACGCCTTTGATGGTGTGGAACGCGCGGAACACCGTGTTGATCAGCTCCAGGTCTTCCGGCTGCTTCTCCAGTTGGAGCAGAGCCTGCTCGGCGTTGGCCAGGTGCTCGCGCGACTCGGTCAGGAACTCAGCCAGCATCGTGCCCGTGTCCGCGTCCGCGGGGAACGTGACCGGAGTGGGGTCGCCCTCGTCTGTCTGTGGATCGTCTTGCGTCGCGGGCAACGTCGTCGCGGTCGTCGCAATCAGGGACTTGATTTCTCCCGACGTTGGTCGCGGTGCCACCTCGCCCAGGTTCGCGGCCAGGTGGGTGTGTTCGGGCGCGGCAGCGGCGGGATCGTTCCGCAGGGCGTTGGTGTACCGGATCATCCAGTCGGCGACCCCCAGGACAAGCTCGGTGGGGAAGGGTGTGCCGGTATCGGCGCACCGGTCCAGGGCGGCCTCCGCCGCGCCGCACAGGTGCTGGGCCGTATGGAGCGGAATCACGCCGCACTCACCCTTGAGGGTGTGAAGGTGCCGGCGTGCGTCCGCCGCCGCGCTTTGGGTATCGTCGCCGCTCGCCGCGCCGCGCGCGGTCGCGACAAGCCCGTCCAGCGTTTTGCCGCACTCATTCAGCCACGATGCGAGAAGGTCGGTATTGATCTCGTTCGCGGGCGCCGCGCCGTCATGGCTGAAGGGAGAGGGCCCAATCTCCGAGAGCGTCTGCCCACGCTGCTCCGCCAGGACCGCGTTCTGCGCGTACTCGATGCCCCGCCGCACCAAGTCCAGGGCTGCTTGCTCGTCCTGCGTTTCACGCAGCACGATCTGCTCGACGAGCCGCGAGGCGCGTTCCACGCATTCCGCGATTGAATCAAGATCGGAGGCGGAGAGTTCTTCTTCGAGAGAAGTGAGCTGATCGTGCATCGCCGCCAGGGCCTGCAGATCGCTCGGATCGGTGAGCACGGCCGCCTTGCAGAGAGATTCGATCTTGGGAATGAGCGACATGTTGGGCCCTTTAGCAAGTCTTCGCGTACACGGTGGACCTGTATCGGACCAGGAAAAGCCCGACTTCAGCGCGCACGCGGCCGATTTTGCGCGGCATCGCTTGAGGCATTCGCGGAGATTGTCGATGGAGGCTCGCACTCAGCCCCTTAGGGGGTTGCGAGATGATCCAGTCGATCGTGCCAACGGTTCGTGGCAAATAACGCACGCAGAGCACAAGGACTTCCATGGATGCACGTTTCATCAATACGTTTCTGGAATCTGCCCGCACACTTTTCTCCACGATGCTCAGCGCGCCCGTGACGTTCGGCAAGCCGCACGTGCATGACCGTCTGACCAAGTACGACGTCTCGGGCATCATCGGCCTTTCGGGGGATGTCGTGGGTTCAGTCGTGCTCTGCCTGCCCAAGGCGTCGGCCCTCGAGATCGTCTCGCGGTTCGCCGGGTCGCCCCTGGAGTTTGGCGGCAGCGATTTCGCCGACGCCATCGGAGAACTCGTCAACATGATCGCCGGCGGCGCCAAGGCCAAGTTCGAGGGAAAAAACGTCAACATCAGCTGCCCGTCCGTGGTCGTGGCGTCGGTGCACCAGGTGCAGACACCCAGCGCCGCCGCGTGCATCTGCATCCCCTGCGGTTCGCCGCTCGGTGACTTCGCCATCAACCTGGCGATTCAGAGCCAGGGTTCAGCGTTGGCTTCTCACGCGTTGGCCGCCGCGGGCGCGCATTGATCTGGTCAGGGCTTTCCAAGAACAACTACCCGGAGGAGCACAAGCATGCGAGTTCTGCTCGTGGATGATTCGAAGGTCATGAGGAACGTGGAAAAGGGAATCCTGGCCAAACTCGGTCTGACCGACGTCGAGGAAGCCGGCAACGGCGCCGAGGCGCTCACCAAGGTCGAGTCCTACCAACCCGAACTGATCCTGCTGGATTGGAATATGCCTGTCATGGACGGGCTGACCTTCCTCACAACGATCCGTGGCCAGGGCAACAAGACCCCCGTCATCATGGTCACCACCGAGGCCGAGAAGACCCGCGTGCTCGACGCGATCAAGGCCGGCGTGAACAACTACTGCATCAAGCCCTTTACTCCCGAGACGCTTTCCAAGTGCATCGAGAAGACAGTCGGCCTGGTCAAGGCAGCGTGAATGAATCGGTAAGCCCCGGGATCGACAAGGCCGCGAGCTGTTGTCGCGGCCGGCACGTTCCCGGCGGTCTCACGATCCACATTCTCACCAGCGTGAATGGGTGACCCAGACCATCGTGGGGCGGACGCACGCTGCACGCCTGGGCACTCTGAATCGTGTGAGAATCCAACCGCGGGGTCCCGTGCTGCGCAGGCCGCCCCGACCGGCATCCTTCTTCGCTCGCAACCAATTCCCGGGCCCCACAGCAACCGCTCATTGCCTAACGCGGTGCAAAATGCGACCGAAGTCAGTGCTACTTATTGGAATTATTCTTGTCTGGAAGACCGAACATGCGAACGCGTGCCCGGCCGCATGTAACGCTCGCGCAGTCGACTCGCCTCGCGTGATGTCGAATCCGGGAGCCGATGTCCGATGCTCGTCCCATCATTGAGAATGGCTTGCACGCCTCGAGCACGGGCGGGGCGGCCTAATTATGGATAGTGGCATCGATTTATGAGAACTCCGCTGGCACGACGGTTGCACCCAAGGGTTCATGGGCATCCCTCGGCCCTCAGGGCGGTGGCTGTGCGCGGCGGTCGCCGCGATGGCGGTGCTGGCCAGTCCCGGTGGCGGGAAGGTGGCCGCTCAAATTCCCGCTCCTCGTGAAAGACCGCAGGACTTCACTCCTCAAACGTGCGCCGGGGAGTGCCACAAGGACATCCTGGAACGCAAGGTCATGCACGGCCCTGCGAAGCAGGATTGCGGCAACTGCCACGTCATCACGGGCAATCCGGCCGACCACAAGTTCGCCTTCGTGGTGCCCAAGGAGCAGTTGTGCGCCAAGTGCCACGCGCTTCCTCACGACACCGTGATGCACCAGCCCGTGAAGGAAGGTCGCTGCCTCGAGTGCCACGATCCCCACGGCTCTCAGCATCCCAAGCAACTCCTCGCCGACCCCAAACGAGACCTGTGCCTCCGCTGCCACAAGGCCGATTTCCGCAGGTCGCAGTTCGTCCACGGTCCGGTGGCGGTGGGGGCCTGCATCGTCTGCCACCGGCCGCACTCCTCCCCGCGTCCCAAGCTCCTGATCGACGATCCCAAGACCCTGTGCCTCACGTGCCACGCGGAGGTGCAGGCCAAGGAGGGCATGCACGCCCACGCCGCCCTTGAACAAGGCTGCATTCGTTGCCACGATCCCCACGCATCAGATCATCACTTCCAACTGCGCGAAGAGGCCCCCGGCCTTTGCCTCCAGTGTCACAAGGAGCGGTTTGATCAGATTACCGCCGGCGCGAAGGTCGTTCACGGCGCCATCACCGCCCAGGGCGGGTGCACCGTCTGCCACGAGTCGCACGCCTCCCGCCAGGCCTCTCTCCTGCGCGGCAAGCAACCCGACACGTGTCTGGTCTGCCACGACAAGGCGCTCAAGACGGCCCAAGGCGCTGCCATCGCCAACATGACCGAACTGCTGGCCTCCAACCCCGACCGCCACGGACCAATCCGGGAAGGCGCATGCACCGCCTGCCACGAGCCCCACGCGGGCCAGAAGTTCCGCCTTCTCGCCGAAGACTACCCCCCGCAGTTCTACGCCCCGTTCCAGATCGACACGTTCAAGCTCTGCTTCAAATGCCACATCCCCGACCTGGTGCTCAAGCAGTCCGCGCAGGGGCTCACCCAGTTCCGCGATGGTGACAAGAACCTGCACTGGCTGCACGTCAACCAGAAGAAGGGCCGCACGTGCCGCGCCTGCCACGAGGTGCACGCGTCCAAGCGCCCCTCCCACATCCGCGAGGCCGTTCCCTTTGGCACCAACGGATGGCTGCTGCAGATCAACTACGAGCGGTCCCCCGACGGGGGAAGCTGCGCGCCGGCGTGCCATGTCCAGCGTGAGTACAAGCGCGACGCGGCCAAGCCGCTCCTCTCCGGTTCGTTAGGAGGTCAGCCATGACCAAACTGCTCCATCGTGTGGCCGCCTTTCTGCTCGCGGCCTGTGCATTTCTGGGCGGCGATGCGTTCGCCTCTCCGCCCCGCGGCTCGCCCGCCCCGCCGATCACGCTCAAGAACATTGAAGGCGTGCCCGTCTCGACCGAACAACTCGCTCCCCGTGCCCTGGTCCTGGTGTTCGGCGAGATCAATCATGAGGGCGCTCGGCAGGCCTGCGGAGACGTCGTCGAAGTCATGGCCGATCCGCGATTCCCGCCGGACTCGGTCGCGGCGATTCTCCTCATCGCCGGCGACACTCCCGCCCCGCAGATCAAGGACCAACTCGCCAAAGGGCGCTTCCCGGCCACCGTGCTGCTGGACCCCAAGCGCGAGGCCTTCGGCGCGTACCGCGTCCTGGTCATCCCCACCATCGTCGTGATCGACGGCAAGGGCAAGGTGGTGTACGCCATGCCCGCGTATCTCCAGAAATCCAAAGAAATGCTCGCCGAGGCGATCCTCGTCGCCATCGGCAAGGAGCCCCCCGAGCAGTTCGAACAGTCGATCGATCCCAAGGCCGGCCCCGAGACTCACCAGACTCTTCGCGCCGACCGATTGGCCCATCTGGGCGGTGAACTCACCAAGCACGGGCTGTACGAGATGGCCGAGGCCCGCTATACCGAAGCCACGACCCTCGTCCCCGGCCATGTGGCCGCGACCATCGGTCTGGGCGAACTCATGCTCCGTCAGGACCGCTTGGCGGAAGCTGAACCTCTATTCCGCTCTGTGCTCACCGCGCACCCCGACTCTCTCGACGCGGCACTGGGCATCGCGGGCGTTCAACTCCGCCGCGGCGGCGACGACCTCACCAAGGCCTACACCACGACCAAGGCCCTGATCGACAAGAACCCCAAGGACCCCAAGGCTCGTTACGTGATGGGCATGGTCCTTGAACGTCGCAGCGAGCCCGCCGCTGCGCTCGCCGAGTACAAGAAAGCCGCCGAACTCCTGCTGGATCGCTAGACCGCCCCGGGACCGACGCCCGGCCTCACGCCGAGGATGACCGTGTGATCGACTCAGCCCCACAACCACACAGACCTCCGCCGGCCACACGCCTTGGCCTGCCCATCGGCGCCATCGGCCCGCTCTTCGTGGTCGTGGCCGTGTGGCTGTCCTTCTGGTCGCCCAAAGTCGAAGTTCCGCATGCGGGCGTCGCCACGGTGTCTCGCGATCGGTTCCTTCCCGGTGCACGGCGTCAGCCCATCGGCGACCCGCCCGCCACAAACGTGGGCGGATTCTCCCACGCCTGCAACGAGTGCCACCGGTTGTTCGATTCGCCCCCCGTCTCCCGCCGAACGCTGATGCAGCACACCGCGATCGTGCTGAACCACGGCATGAACAACCAGTGCTTCAACTGCCACGACCGCAAGAACCGCGAAAAGCTCGTGCTGCACGACGGAACGCTGCTGCCCTTCTCGGAAGTGCCGCGCCTTTGCTCGCAGTGCCACGGCACGGTCTTCCGTGATTGGCAGAAAGGCATGCACGGCAAGACCATGGGATCTTGGAACGCCGCGAGCGGCAAGCAGCACCGCCTGAGCTGCAACGACTGCCACGACCCGCACGCCCCGGCCTACCAGGGCATCATCCCATTGCCCGCGCCCAACACCCTGCGCATGGGCAATCAGGAACCGGCGGCCGAGCAAGAACACCGCCACATGCCGCTCCGCCAGTGGTCGCTCCCCGAAATGCCCGAGCCAGAGCTGATGGGCCCGGTTCAGCCCGGCCCTGAACCGACCACCCCGGCCAAGGAGGATCACCAATGACCATCCGCATCTGGGAGGGCCAGTCGTTCAATGATCCGCCGCCCGAACCACAGCGCGAGGCCCCGGTCACCCGCCGCAGCTTCCTGCGGACAAGCAGCGCGGCCGTCGGCGGCGTCGCCGCGCTCGCCGCGGCTCTCAGCCCGCTCCGCGACCTCAAGGAAGACGACGCCGTCTCCATCGACAAGTTCCTCCAGAAGCACTACAAGGAAATGACTCCCAAGGAGATGGAGGCCGCCCTCGCCCGCATCTCCGCAGACGTCGAGAAGCGGTACAACATCCGCCCCGACATCCGCGACATCAAGCCCATGGCCGGTGTGGAGTTCGTCTACGCCCTCAATCTCAGCCGCTGCATCGGCTGCCGTCGCTGCGTCCACGCCTGCGTCAACGAGAACAACCAGAGCCGCGACCCCGAGATCCAGTACATCCGCGTCGTCGAGATGCCCCGCGGCACGCTCGACCTCGAAAAGGGCAACCACCACTACAACCGTCCGACCGTCCCCGATGCCGGCCACTTCTACATGCCCGTGCAGTGCCACCAGTGCGCTAACCCGCCCTGCGTCAAGGTCTGCCCCGTGGAGGCGACGTGGAAGGAACTCGACGGCATCGTCGTCATCGATTACGACTGGTGCATCGGATGTCGCTACTGCGAAGCCGCGTGTCCTTACTGGGCGCGTCGCTTCAACTTCACCAAGCCCTCTGTCCCCGCCGACCGCCTCAATCCGGAGATGTCGTACCTCTCCAACCGCCCCCGCCCTAAGGGCGTCATGGAGAAGTGCCATTTCTGCCTCCACCGAACGCGCCAGGGTCGTCTGCCCGCGTGCCTCGAGGCCTGCCCCACCGGGGCACGCAAGTTCGGCAACGTGCTCGATCCCGACAGCGAAGTCTCACAGATTCTCCGCACCAAGCGTGTCTTCGTGCTCAAGGAAGAGGTCGGCACCCTCCCGCGGTTTTTCTACTACTTCGATGAACGCTATCCGCGCTCGCTGGACCCCCAGGCCGAAAGTGTCGCTAAGTCCCTCGGTCACGCCCAACCCCCCGCCGCGGCGCCCGCCGCCCCGCAGGAGGGCCACCGGTGAAACAGTACCTCACGTTCCTCATCCGCTGCTTCCGCCTGAGCTTCGTGGGCGACGGGCGGTACTACGCCTGGATGTTCTTCCTCTCTGTCATTGTGCTCCTGGGGATCAACGCCTACTGCAAGCAGTTCGTGCTCGGGCTTGGCGTGACCGGAATGACAGATCAGGTGTCCTGGGGTCTGTTCATCGCCAACTTCACGTTCCTGGTGGGTATGGCGGCCGCCGCGGTCATGCTCGTGATCCCCGTCTACATCTACCACAACCGCGAGCTGCACGACCTGGTCATCTTCGGTGAGTTGTTCGCCGTCGCGGCGATCGTCATGGCTCTTCTCTTTGTCACCGTCGACCTGGGCCGCCCCGACCGCTTCCACCACCTCATGTTGAGGTTCAACTTCCCCATCTCGATGCTCACGTGGGACGTCATTGTCCTGAACGGGTATTTGGTGCTGAATCTGCATATCTGCGGCTACCTGATCTACTGCGCCTACCGCCGTCGTGAGCCGAGCAAGCTGTTCTACATCCCCTTCGTCTTTGTCGCCATCGCCTGGGCCGTCAGCATCCACACCGTGACGGCCTTCCTCTACAGCGGCCTGGGCGGGCGACCTTTCTGGAACTCCGCCGTCATCGCGCCACGCTTCCTCGCCTCGGCGTTCGCCGCGGGGCCGGCGTTCCTCATCCTCTCGCTCCAGGTGATCCGCGCGACCACCACGTACAACGTGCCGGCCCGCGCCCTGCTGACGCTCCGCAACATCGTGACCGTGGCCATGAGCATCAACATGTTCCTGCTCGGCTGCGAGGTCTTCACCGAGTTCTACACCGACTCGGCCCACGTTGCTTCCGCCCGCTACCTCTTCCTGGGCCTGGAGGGCCGCCACGCCCTGGTGCCCTGGATCTGGACCGCCATCACCATCAACACCATCGCGTTGGTCCTGCTCTACACGCCTCTCTCCCGCGCCAACCGTTACCTCAACACCGCGTGCGTTCTGCTCATCGCCGGTGTGTGGATCGAGAAGGGCATGGGCCTCATCATCCCCGCGTTTGTTCCCACGCCCCTGGGCGAAATAGTCGAATACAAGCCGACCCTGAACGAATCCCTCGTGTCGCTGGGGATCTGGGCGTTCGGCCTCTTGGTCTTCACCATCCTGGTCCGCGTCACCATCCCGGTGCTCGCCGGCCGCCTCTCCTTCGACCGTCCGTACGAAGCCGAACCCGCTCCAGCAGTCCAAGATCCCATGGAGATCCGTCGATGAACGCGCTCCTTCGAAACGCCTTTCTGCTCGTTGCCGCCGCCGCGTCGCTCTCTTCTGCCCAGGTATTCGGGCCCAAGGAACTCTCCGAGCAGAGCAAGCAGTGCATCGCCTGCCACAAGGAGCACAGCCCCGCGCTCTACCAGCAATGGGGGGCCAGCAAGCATTTTCGCGCCAACGTCGCGTGCTTTGAGTGCCACGCAGCCAACGAGGGCGAGCCCGACGCCTACACCCATTACGGCCAGCTCATCGCCACCCCCGTGACGCCCAAGGACTGCTCACGCTGCCACTCGCGGGCTGTTGAGGAGTTCTCCGCGTCCCGCCATTCCAAGGCGGCCCGCATCCTGGGCTCTCTCGACAACGTACTGGCCGAAGTCGTGGAGGGCAACCACGCCATGAAAACGCCCTCCTTCGCCGGCGGCGTCTCCGCTGCGGCTGTCAACGGCTGCTGGCAGTGCCACGGCACCGAGGTCAAGGTGCTCCCCGACGGCAAGCTCGACCCCGCCACCTGGCCCAACAGCGGCATCGGCCGCATCAACCCCGACGGCTCCGAGGGCTCCTGCAACGCCTGCCACGCGCGGCACACCTTCTCCGCCGCGCAGGCCCGATACCCCGACACCTGCGGCAAGTGCCACCTGGGCCCCGACCACCCGCAGAAGGAGATCTACGAGGAGTCCAAGCACGGCGCCAACTTCTTCGCAAACATCAACCACATGAACCTGGACAACGCCAAGTGGATCGTGGGTGAAGACTACTGGAGTGCCCCGACCTGCGCCACGTGTCACATGGGCGCCACCAAGAAGCAGCCCAACACCCACGACGTTGGCCTGCGCATCTCCTGGAATAACCGGCCCGAAATCTCCATCCGCCCCGAAGTGGCCGACGCCAAGATGAACCTCCCCGGCGCCAAGGTCCCGTGGCAGACGCGTCGGGCCAACATGACCGACGTCTGCATCAACTGCCACGACGCCACCTGGGTAGGCAACTTCTACACCCAGTACGATGCGCTCGTGGAGATGTACAACAACAAGTTCGGCAAGCCCGGCAAGGACCTCTACGGCCTCGCCAAGCCCCTGCTCAACCCGGTGCAGTTCTCCAATGAGATCGACTGGACTTGGTACGAGATCTGGCACCACGAGGGACGTCGCGCCCGTCACGGCGCTTCCATGATGGCCCCCGACTACACCCACTGGCACGGCACCTACGAAGTCGCCAAGCACTTCTACTCCGAGTACATCCCGCAGTTGGAAGCGCTCGCCGCCAAGTACCAGAAGGACTCCGACGCCGCCAAAGCGCAGGCCGCTTCCGTTCTCAAGTTCAAGCTCGAGGAGGTGCTGGGCTCCGACGACCACAAGTGGTACATCGGCCGCATGGACCCGGCCGAAGCCGCGGCACGCCTCAAGGCCGCCGAAGAGTTCAAACAGCGCTACGAAAAGAAGAAGGAGTAAACGAGGGCCCCGAAATGCACCAGCTTTGCACCGAGCCGCGCACACGCCCGTCTGTTCGGGATCGTGTTCTGGAGCAGGCCGAGACGGCACGTCGCCGTTACGGCCCGGTCATCAACGCTTCCGTCATCTTCCGGATCCTGCAGGATCGTGAAGTTGTCCGGCACCCGGTGCGTCTGCGCTTTGACTGTGAAGCACTCGAGTATGGCGAGTTCGCACACGCCGAACCCATCGGCGACTACCCCGGCGCGGGCTTCTGCCTCTACATCGATCCTACTTTCGAGCACCGGCCCGATGTATGGCCGCTGCTCATCGCCTACCACATCCCCTTCATCAACGACGCGGCCATCGCCACGCACGATGACTGCGAACTCTTCGGCGCCACTCTGCTGGCCATGCATCCCGAGGATTACTACGAATCCCTGTGCGAACTCGCCGACTCGATATCAGCTCCGACCCTCTGCCACTCGTGAGCACCCGTGGCCTATTCCCCAACGTTGCTACGAGGCCTGGCGACTGCGCCAGCGAACAGCGGGCGAACTGGTGCGCATGGTTGATGCCTCACTCGTGGCAATCTCGTCAGCGAAATAGATCCGTTCTTGCCGCCCGCGACGATCAGATCGTCTCGCAAAATTCGGCTCGCCTGCTTTGTTGAGCGCCCGCTGCGCGATCGCCGATCCCTGGTGGTTCGCCCCACCGAGCGTCGCGACCAACTCTTGTTCGCGGGCCACGGTGATCGGCCCGCGGGGCTCACGCTCGCGCCGCTGCGATGGAGCGATCTTGGAGATACTCCATGCAGAACTACCACCGCTTGGCGAAATGCTTGCTGAACGCTGTGCTCGCCACCGCCCTTGTCATGCTCGCTCTGCCTGTGCTCGCGCTGTGTGGCCAGATCGTGATCGTCTTCGCGAGAGCCACACTCGGCTCGACTCTGGTCCCGATCGTGGTCGCGCTATTCAGCACCTTCGCCGGAATCTCTGTCGTGGCCGCACGACGCGCGTCCAGATCGCACCGGGCCGCACGCTCGGCCGAGCGAAGAGCTGCTCCCATGCGCCTCGGACGGATCGGGGCGATCCGCACACGACGCGCGGTCGCATGAGTTATCCTCCGGTCCGCCAACCCTCCTGTCGTTCACCTTTGATGTGCAAAGGAGCTGTGTGGGCCAAACCGTCCTTGCCCAGGTGGGAACAAGCGGATCCAAAGTCCCTGACGCTTGAGTGTGGTCACTCTTCAAGGAACTCAAGCAAGTCCGCGTTGATTCGGTCCTTGTGCGTTGAGCACAGCCCGTGCGGACCGCCCTGGTATACCTTCAGTCTTGCATCGCGCACGAGCTTCGCGCTGAGCATCGCCGACGCCGCGATCGGCACGATCTGGTCGTCATCGCCGTGGATGATCAGGGTTGGCACGTCGAACTTCCGCAGGTCCTGCGTGAGATCTGTCTCGGAGAAGACCTTGATGCAATCGAACGCGTTCTTGATCCCCGCGAGCATCCCCTGCATCCAGAACGAATCACGCAGACCCTGCGAGACCTTTGCCCCCGGTCGGTTGGCGCCGTAGAACGGCCCCGAGAGGTCCTTGAAGAACTGCGACCGATCGTTCAGCACAGCCGCCCGGATGCCGTCGAATGCGTCCCGCGGCGTTCCCGCAGGATTCGCTTCCGTTTTGAGCATCAGCGGCGCGATCGCGCTGATCAGCACCACTTTGCTCACCCGCCCCGTGCCGTGACGCCCGATGTACCTCGCCACTTCTCCGCCGCCCGTCGAGTGACCCACGTGCGCCGTGCCCTGCAGACCAAGCACACCGACCAGTTCCGCGAGATCGTCGGCGTACGAGTCCATGTCGTTGCCGTTCCATGGCTGGCCGGACCGGCCGTGCCCTCGCCGGTCGTGCGCCACGCACCGGAAACCTCGCTCCGCGAGGAAGAGCATCTGATCCTCCCAAGCGTCCGAAGACAGCGGCCAGCCATGGCTGAACACCACCGGCCGCCCGTCTCGCTTTCCCCAGTCCTTGTAATAGATCCGCGTCCCGTCTCTGGTCGTGAAGTTGCTCATGGACGAGTCTCCGTTGGTGCGAGGTTGTTGCTGATTGCCGGCCCCCGCATATCGCGTTGCCGCGCCGGCGCGATCTAACTCGCCGACTTCCCTCAGATGCTCACCGATCAGCCACGCCTGCAGTTCGTTGGTCCTGATCACCCCGCTCACGAGCAAGTCATTCGTACCGTCATCGCCATCCGCCGCCGCGGCCCTCGCCGCTTCTCGGGCCGCTCTCAGAACGACAGCGTGCCCGTGGAGCAAACGCACAATCTGATCCCGCAGCCGCTCTCTCGCGAACGGCGCACGTTCTATCCGCGTTGATTCGGCTATGTCCTGCGTCGCCGCGACCGTCACGCTTCCAAGTGCCTGCACACGCTCCGCAATATCGTCAGCTAGTTTACCTTGCTCCGCGGCGTGTTTGTCGAACAGAAGATGAAACTGGTGAAACCCCTGACCACTCGTTTGCCAGTGGTGCTTCTTGTACAGATCCCGCCTCGCAACGGTATCCGCCAGCAGGCCATTCAGATTTTGGGCGCTTCTCGCCAGGACGCTATCCGCCAGCCCGAAAAGCGCCGCAGCGTCCGAATGCTGCATTGACGATCCGGTTGAATGTTCAGAACTGCCATTGCTGAGGTGTGTGTTCATGTGTCGCCTCCTCGTTAGTTTGGTCAACTCTGTTCAAGGATTCTGGTTCTGCCCGGGCGCCGTCGATGCTCGATGCCGCCGCGCGAACGACTCCAGATACGCTCCATCCCGCAGTTCGATCATCGGGTCCGCCGCTTCGATCCCGGTCGGAAGCGATCCCGGTCGGAATAGCAGCCGCTGCTCCGCCTCGTCGCTCTTCGGCACGGCCGTTCTCAGCTCGATCATGCCCAGCTCCACGAACTCGCGACCCTCCGGCCACGCGACCGACGGATCCTGGATCGCATCGCCACGCTGCGCTAGTTGCACCCGCAACCGCAGCCGCACCGGCGCGTTCGCCACACGCTCGCGGATCTCGCGTGCCAGGTAGTCGGCGGGTGCTCCTGCCAGCTGTTCGGCCGGCATGAACTGTTCCCCCGCATCCGGTTCAATCCGATATCGTCCAATCCGCTCCTGCCCGGCCGAGTTGGTGAACTTGTAGCTGTTGACGCCGAAGTAGGGCAATGTCGCGTAGCTCAAGGGCGCGGGCGTCTGCGAGTCAAGGAACGCTTTCGCGACGGGATGCGCCGCCAGATACGTCTCGGCGGGTGTCGGCTTCGCCGCTCCGGGGCCGCTCGTGGCGAGCGCAATCAAGAACCGGCGGAACTCTTCCGCCGTCGCGGCGGGGAATCCATTGAACGAGTGCATCACGAGATCGGTCTGCGTTCCGTCCGGAAGTTGAAACTTCACCGCCACGCCCCGGGGGTTCGCGAGCGCATCGGTGTCCGCCACAGACTTCACCCCGGCGAAGTTGGAGAACCGCACGGTTACCGCCACCGGAGCCTGGAAGTGCGGCGCTCGGCTCAATGCGCGGGCAGCCGGATCGGGTGTGAATCGCCCTTCCAGCACCACGCCCTTGGTGTGCACCGCTCGACCGGTCGTCTGTGGACCAAAGAGCTGGTTGAGGGCATCGACAAGCGACGCGGCCGTCCCCGCCTCCTTTTCCACCGCGTTGTTGTCGTCGTGAGAAGTCGTCAGCACCGAACCTTCCGGCGCGATGAAGACCGCCAGCAGGCTCGCCGGATCGGTGTCGCTCGCGTTCTCGCTGACCAGGTGCTCGCTTGCCGCCGGCTCGAAGAAGCTCTCACCGGCTCGGTAGACCCGGGCCGGGCCTGTGGCCGAGTTCTCGGATCGGATCGCCCCGCTCAGCACATACGCGAACACGCTCCCCGCATGGCGATGGGGGCCGGATTTCCCACCGGGCCCGTACGACACGGTCATAGCCGTCAATCGTTGTCCGGGCAACTCGGCCAGTAGTTCAGACCGCACCCGCCGCACGACCGCCGCGCCGTCCGCGGGTTCGTTCACGAACGACACGATCGCCGGAATCACCACCCCTGGCGATTCATCGATAAGCCAGTGGCCCGCGCCCTTGACGACCTCACCTCGAACATCAGTGGCGACCAGCCGCGCCTGATCGATGAGGAACTCACCGCTGGCCTTCTCCCCGGTCAGCACCAGAATCGGCATGCGCAGCTTGGTCTTACCGAACTCCGCGAAATCCGCCGCGTCCTTCTCGAAGTTGTGGAAATACTCAAACCCGCAGCGCATCGCCCCTTCCTGCGCGTACGCCGCTGCGTACAGCTTCCGGTCTTCTTCCGAGACCGAGCGGCCCGGGTCCGCCGCGAAATCGTTCCAGAAGTGCTCGAGGTACGTGCGTTCGCGCCCCTTCACCAGCGCGAGCGGCGTATCACCGTAGAAGTTAAAGTGCCACTTGTCGCGCAGCAGCCACACGTCATTCCAACGGCCGATCCCCGGCAGGAACGCATCCATCAGCACCACCCGCTCCGTCTCCCCCGGGAACTGCGCCGCGTACGCGTACGCCACCATCAGGCCGATATCGTGCCCAACGACGCTCGCCCGATCGATCCCGAGTGATCGAACAAGTTCGTGGATGTCCGCGGCCATCGTGGCCTTGTCATAGCCGCCTTGAGCCTTCTCGGATCGCCCCGCCCCGCGCAGGTCCGGCACGATCACCCGGTGGTTCTTCGCCAACTCCGGCATCAGCGGTCCCCACATGTGGCTGGTCTGCGCGTACCCGTGCAGGAGCACCACCGCCGGACCACTCCCGCCCTGGGTGTAGTGGATCTTCACGCCATTGACCGAGGCCGCCGCGTCCGCAAAAGTGACGGTTTCCGGCCTGGCTTCCTGCGCGGGCGAGGTTTGCCCGTCGGCCAGTTCCGCACCGCACGCCGCGATGAGTACGAGAGACCAGATTCCAACGCGCCAGTTGCCGATCCCATGGATGTTCATGGATGTCCTCCGTTGTGTTCCAGCGAGATTCTGTCATTCCGCGGCGGAGACTTCGTTCCTTGCCACCGGTGATTGCCTGAACCCGATCGCGATGCGGTTCCAGACGTTGATCATGCCCACGATCACAGTCAGGTCCACGATCTCCTTGTCGCTCAGTTCTCGACGCAGATGTTCAAACTCGGCGTCCGGAATCCCTGTCTGCGATACCAGTGTCACCGTTTCCGCCCACGACAACGCCGCTTTCTCCCGCTCGCTAAAAAGGGGCGCCTCACGCCACGCGCACAGGCAATCGAGCCGTTGTTGCGTCTCGCCCGCCTTCCGCGCTTCTTGCGAGTGCATGTCCACGCAGAATGCGCAGCCGTTGATCTGCGACACACGCAGTTCGATCAGGGCCCGAAGCCGGTGATCGATGGAACCGCCGTCCGTGTATTGCTTGACCCCCAGGATCGCGTGGATGGCCTGCGGTGCGACTTTCGCATACGCCAGTCGAGACATGTGCGGCTCCTCATGCGAGACACGTGCAGGAGTACCCGAAGAAACCCCGGCGTCGGCCGGGCCCCGCCCGCACCAGTCTCTACAAGTCTGAGCGTGCGCTGGTGGACACTCGCGCACGGTCGCCACAGGCAACCCGGATATCATCCAATCCATGGACTCGGCCCGCACAACGGCTGCTATTCAGGAATACCTGGATGAACTCGCCGGCATCACGGGAGGTCAGCAGGCCGAGCCGGTCGTGCGAGGGTTGCTCAGCCGTTCGGCGGATCGCCTGCACGTGCTGTGCGCCGCCCTGCTCCACCGCAACTATCCTCGTTTGGCCCGCCCGCCCATGAACCTTCAGTCCGATGAGATGCTCAGCGCGGTCGTCGAGCGTCTCATCAAGGCCCTGCGGCAAGCCCGGCCCGGAAACGTCCGCCAGTTTTTCGCTATCGCGAACCAGCACATGCGATGGGAGCTCAATGACCTGGCCCGCCGCTTAGATGAACAGACGCGCGCCATGGACGTGACAGACCTCATACCCGCTTCGCCGGATTCCAGCCAAACCCAGTTGAGCCCCATCGCGCACCGTATGTACCAGGCCATCGACGAGCTTCCTCAGGATGAGCGTGAGGTCTTTGAACTCGTCCGCATCCAGGGCATGACCCACCCTGAGTCCGCCCAGATCCTCGGCATCTCTGAGAAGACTGTGCAACGCCGCCTGGCCCGCGGACTTGTCCTGCTCGCACAGAAGCTCCCCGATCTCGATCCCCGCTTCGCCTCCGCCGACGGTTCTGCCTGAGGCCCTACCTCCGCCCCTCCTCCCATGTTCCCCGGACCGCGGCCATGCCCGACAGCGATCCACGCATCCTCCAACTCCTGGAAGAGATCCTGGACTCCGGGGGCACCGCCGAGGAAGCCTGCCGCGATTGCCCCGAGTTGCTTCCCGTGGTCCGCGATCAACTCGCCCATATCCGCATGATCGAGGAGGAAGTTGATCTCGCATTCCCGGAGCCCGGTCGGTCACCCCGAGCTTTGCCACGTCACGCTTCTTCCGCTCTCCCCGATATTCCCGGGTACGAGATCCTCGAGCGCATCGGTTCCGGCGGCATGGGTGTGGTCTATAAGGCCCGGCACCTCAGACTCAACCGCATCGTCGCCGTCAAGATGCTCTTGAGCGGCGGTTACGCCGCTCCGCGTGAGCTCGAACGCTTCAAGCGGGAGGCGGAGTCAGTCGCGGCGATCTGCCACCCCAACATCGTCCGTGTGTTCGACGCCGGCGACCACGACGGTTTCCCGTACTTCACGATGGAGTTTACCCGCAACGGCAGCCTGGCCCAGGCCCTCGCCGGTGCGCCCCAGGCCGCCCGCAAAGCCGCCGAATCAGTGGCCACGCTCGCACGCGCCGTCCACGCCGCGCACTCCAACGGCATCATCCATCGAGACCTCAAGCCCGCCAACGTGCTCATCGCCGCCGACGGCGCGTTGATGATCACCGATTTCGGTCTCGCCCGGCGTCTGGACCGTCCAGAATCCGTCACGATGGCGCACACGCACGCCGGCACGCCCAGCTACATGCCGCCCGAGCAGGCCCGGGGCACCGCCGACGCCCTCCGCCCCGGAGTCGATATCTATTCCCTCGGCGCCATCCTGTATGAAATGCTGACGGGCCGCCCGCCGTTCCGGGGCGAGACCGCGGCGGAGACACAGCGCCAGGTGGTGTCCGATGAGCCGGTGCCTCCGGCCCGATTCAACCCGCGGGTTCCGGCCGACCTCCAGACCATCTGCCTCAAGTGCCTGCAGAAGTCCCCCGCGGGCCGTTACGCCACCGCGCAGGAACTCGCCGACGATCTGCAACGCTTCTTGAACGCAGAGCCCATCCACGCCCGCCCCGTCGGATCACCCGAACGTGCGCTCAAGTGGATCAAGCGCCACCCCGCCCCTTCCGCATTGATCGCGGCCGCGATCATTCTCGCCGTTTCGGGCGCCGCAGTGGGACTTTGGTACCAGACCGTCGTCGCCGAGCGCCACGCCGAACGCGCGTTCCGTGAGGGGCAGTCTCGCCAGGCGGTCGAAGGCGCATTGGCCCAGGCTCGCGCGCTGGTCGCCACGGAGTCCTGGGACGACGCGGACCGTACGCTGGCCGATGCATCGTCGCGTGGTCAGGAAGCCAACTCCTCTCAGCTCGCCGATCAGGTCGCATCGCTCCGATCCGCTATCTCGCTCGCACGCGCACTCGAGGTCACCCGTCAGAGCCGCGTCGCAGCGTTCTCGGATGGCATCGACCTCGGCGCGGTGTTTCGCGGGTACGCCGAGAACTTCGCCCAAGCAACCATCCCTGCGACGTCCGACGCCGACGTCGCCAAAGCGATGATCCTTGCGTCGCCGGTCCGACCGCAACTGCTCGCAGCGCTCGACAACTGGGCGAGCGTCGCCTTTGACATCGGCGAGAAGCGAACCTGTGAATCGCTCCTGTCGCTCGCCCGAGCCGTGGACGCCGAATCGGCCTGGCGCACCCGATTCAGGGACACTTCAAGCTGGAAGAACCGGGAGAGTCTGCTGCGGCTCGCGCAGGACTCGAACGAACCCTCCTCAGCGCCCGCCCCACACCAGCTCGCGCTGCTCGGCCTGCGACTCAACGAAGCGGGCGCCGCCGATACCGGCGGCGAACTGCTCCGGGCTTCGCTCCGTCAACGGCCCGATGATTTCTGGATCAACTGGGAACTGGGCAGGAATCTGATCGTCAACGGCCGCTACGCGCAGGCTGTTGCGCCCCTCCGAACGGCGGTCGCCCTCAGGCCGGCGAACGCCTTCGCTCGCGGCCTGCTGGGCGCCGCGTTGTGCGAAGCCGCGGACGTCGACGAAGGCCTGGCGATGTTCCGCCGCGCCGCGGATATCGCCCCCGCCGCGCCCGTCCTGCGCCAGAACTTCATCTACGAGCTCACCCATAACGGACGATGGCCGCAGGCCCACGCCGAACTGGACGTCTGGCTGCAGCACAATCCCGGTGATGTGCACGTCGCAACCAACTTCGCCGCGAGCCTCATGTCGGCACGCCGTCTGGAGGATGCGCTTGCTTGCTTCAACCGCATCGCCCTCATCGACCTCCGCAACCTCGGAGTGCAAGGCAGCATCGGCATCTGCCTGCTCGACCTCGGCAGATCCAAGGAAGCCGAAGCAGTATTTCGGGGCTGCATCCGCCTGGATCCATCCGACATGCGTGCGCACGCCTGGCTCGGCCGCGTGTACCGGGAGTCAGGCCGATTCGACGACGCTATCTCCGAGTTCCAGCAGGCGATCTCACTCAGGGATTCTGTTCCCCAACTGCACCGTTCTCTTGGCCAACTCCTTCTCTTTCGAGGTCGGCTGAACGAGGCCATCGCCGCGTTTGAACTCGCCGTGCAGGTGGAGCCCGTCGAGTTCGCCGCCTGGACCGGACTCATCGAGGCCCGGTGCGGCGCACGCCGCTTCACCGAAGCACGAGCCGACATCGATCACGCACGGGCGGTTGCTGGTTCCGATGAGCAGCGCCGATCCATGGCCCGCCTGTCGCAGCTGTGCGAAGGCATCGAGCGGTGCCTCGGGCGCGCCCCGCAGTGGCTGGAGGATCCCAGTCCGCCTGCGGATGCGTCGACATTGCGCGACCTGGCCGAATGGAACTGGCGATGCGCCCGCCGAGCCGTGCTTTCAGTTCGTCAGTATCAGGCCGCGTTCGCCGCTCAGCCGTCGTTCGCCGCCGCGGACTCGCCGGACCTCTACTCCGCGGCGTGCACCGCCTCGTGCGCCGCGGAGGCGAGTGCGCCACCGGATCGCGCGGCGTTCCGAACTCTCGCCCTCGATTGGCTCTCCGCACACCTCGATTCGCTCACCGCCGCGCACGCATCGGGCACCGGCTCGCAACGCACCGCCATCGCCACGACCCTTCGAGCCTGGCTCGAAGACCCGGCCCTCGCCTCCCTCCGCGGCCTTCAACCTTCAGAGTGCGCTACCGATCAGTTGCACAAGGTGCAGCACCTCTGGGACACGGTGGCGAGGTTCGCCACGCTTGATCCTTCGGACCTGCTCGCCAAGGCACGCACCCACGCGGCCGCAAGCCGGTGGTCCACCGCGAGGGAGGCCTACGCCGCGTCGATCCGGCTCAATCCTGAAGCTGTCGGTGATTACTGGTTCGAACTCGCCGCCGCCCAGGTTCTCGCCGACGATCAAGCGGGGTTCCGCGAATCCTGCAAGCACATGCTGGATGGATGCGTCGGCGGCGCACCAATCCGCCGTTACCACGCCGCCCGCGCGTGCACGTTATCGCCAACGCCCGACGACCTCCCCCGGGCGGCTTCGGTCGGCGAGCGCGAACTTCAGGGCGCGCCGAACCAAGCCTGGTCTCTCACCCAGCAGGCCGCGCTGCAGTGCCGCAGCGGCCATTGGTCCCAGGCCATCCCCCTTCTGACGCGGAGTCTCGAAGCAGATCCGAAGCCCGGCGCGGCCGTTGTCAACTGGCTCTGGCTCGCCTTGGCCTGCCACCACACCGGAAACAACGTCGAATCCCGCGTCTGGTTCACCAAGGCCGATTCATGGCTCGGCAACTTCGGCCCGGACCGCCCACCGGACAACGGTCCCGCCTCAATCCACCTGCACAACTGGCTTGAGGCCCAGATCCTCCGCCGCGAGGCCGCCGCCGCGATCGCCTCGAGTTCGAACTCCGCCGGTGCCCCCGAATAAACCCCTTCGTCGTCTTAGTATCAAGCCGTGCGACGCCGAGTCGGCATGCCGAACCGGCGGCCTTCTGTTCACTCGGTCTCGCTTCGCATCCGCGTGAGTCGCATCCTCGATCCCAGATCGTGCTGCCCGCGGCACCAGGATCAAGCTCTTCACTTTCACCCTACCCTTGAACTGATCGAATCGCGTGGCGTGAGTCTCCCACATCTCGGCCTTGTCAAATGCTCACAGTGACGCCCCAATCCGTCTTGGTCACCGGGGCCGGCGGCTTCATCGGGTCGCGACTGGTTCGTCATCTCACCGACCATGGTGATCAGGTTCATTGCCTGGTGCGGTCACGCCCTCCCGCCAATGCAGCACAGCCGAAAGGTGCGCGGATCATCGTGGGCGATGTGACCGATCGCTACAGCATCGCCGCGGCCCTGCATCAGTCCCGGGCCACCGCCGTGTTTCATCTCGCGGGCGTGCTCCGGGCCAGAGACGAGGCCGCGTTCGCGCGAGTCAACGCTCGAGGCGTTGACATAGTCGCCGCGGCGTGCGCTGCACGCCCCGATCCGCCGGTCCTGATCGTCGTTTCCTCTCTCGCCGCAGCGGGCCCCTGTAACTCCGAAAGCGCCCGCGTGGAAGAGGATCCTCCGCTGCCTGTTTCCAACTACGGTCGTAGCAAACTCGCGGGGGAGCAGTTCGCCACCAAGTACTCCGGCGACATGCCGATCACCATAGTGCGTCCTGCGATTGTCTTCGGCCCGGGAGATCTCGCCACACTAGCGATGTTCCGCCCGATCGCACGTTGGGGCGTTCACTGTGTTCCGCGTGACGATGGATGTGTCCGACGTGTATCCCTCGGGTGCGTCGACGATTGCACGGAGGGCCTGCGCCTCGCCGCGCTCAAGGGCGAACGCTTGCGGCCGAACGGGGAGGCCGGGCGGGGCATTTACTACATCGCTGGTCCTGAACAGCCGACACTCGCCGAACTTGGCACTCTCATTGCAAAGTCTCTGGGACGATCCGCTCCGATCGTCGTCAGAGTGCCCGGCGCAGTGCTCCGGTTGGTCGGCACCGTTGCAGACTCCATGACGCGGTTGAAAGGCCGGCCCGGCTGGATCAATAGCGACAAGATGACCGAAGCCATCGCCGGTCCGTGGATCTGCTCTTCCACCAAGGCCCGCACGCAACTCGGCTGGAGCACACCAGAGTCTCTGGATGACCGCCTCCGCGAAACCGCCGATTGGTACCGCGGCGCCGGCCTGGTCTGAACCACCGACCGAATCCAAGAGCGTTTGTTGAACCTCTCGATGTCACAGCGCCTTGTCGTACATGCGGTACGTGCTCGTGATCTTCGTGCCGGCGCGTTCGAGCGAGCCTCGTGATCTGGCGTTGCTCTCCAGCACCCAGGAGAACTCGTAGCGGTTGATGTTCCAGTTCGACTTGGCCGCCTCCACCAGCCGGTCGAGCAGCACGATCGCCAGCCCCGCGCTCTGGTACCCCGGAACCATCGTCATCGCCATCACACGTGCGGCCGCGATGCGTCGGCGCCCCGTCACCAGACGCACGAACCCAAGCGGAAACAGGCGTCCGTCGAGCGTGCGCAGAATCTCGTTGTAGTCCAGCAGCGCGAGCAACGCGCCCACCGGTGTGCCGTTCACCTCCGCGAACAGCGTAAACTCCGGGACGATGATCCTGCGCAGTTCCGCCCCGATGTGGGCCGCCTCTCGCGGCTGCAGGGGCGTGAACCCCCATGTGCCGTCCAGCGATCGGTTGTAGATGTCCAGATACGTCTCGATATCGCGCCGGAATCGCGCCGTGTCGAGCGGACGCACGACCAGTTCTTCCGCCCGCAGCGCCGACATCACCGCCGGTTTGTAACGAGCCACCAACGCCGCCAGCAGTGTCATATCCATCTCGTACGCGTACATGTCCTGCGACTTGGCGTAACCGCACCGTTCCAGCAGCGCCGCGTAGTACGGCGGGTTGTACGACATCAGGATGCAGGGCGGGCGCTCAAATCCACCCACCAGCAGCCCGCACGAGTAGTTCAGCGAGGGCGCGACCGGCCCCCTTACAGCTGTCATCCCGCGTTCACGCAACCAAGCTTCACCCCCTTGCAAAATGGCGCGTGCGACATCCAGATCGTTCACGCATTCGAAGAAGCCGAAGAACCCCAAGCGTTCGTTGTACTTCGCGTTATGAACCCGGTTCACAAGCACCGCGACGCGGCCAAGGGTTTGGCCGTCTCGTTCGGCGATCAGGGTGGTGCATTCGGCGTTGTCGAAGAAGGGGTGTTTCCAGCCCAAAAGGCCCGGCCACCCCAGCAACTCGCGCTCCTGGGAAAGAACCGGCGGCACCCAGCATGGATCACGGGGCCCGCCCGTGGGCGCATAGATCGCCCACGCAAGACGCTGGAATCGCCTCCGCTCCAGCCGCGACCTCACCGTTTTCACGACGATGGCGCCGCTCATGGTTGACGCTCCTCGATCACCCGCCGGCACACCGCGGCGATATTCGCCGCGGCACGCCCGTGCTGCTCCGGCATCAGCCGCCGCAGGTCGTGCATGTCGTAGTCGGAATAGGTCTCCTTGCCCAGGGCAATCCCCACGAAGGCCGTGGAGGAGAACCTCGTCACGAGCACATCGCAGTTGGCGATCATCTCCTCCGCGCTCCCGGTGGTGAACACCGTTGCGCCCGGTGCCAGCGCGCCGATCTCCGCGGTGGCCCTCTCAGCATTCTCGTTCGGGTGTAGCTTGAACACCAGCGGACGCCCCGCTGCGATTTCAACCGCCCGCCGTATGAACGCCCCGCGGTCCTCTTGCCGAAACACCTCCCGGAGCGGTGATGTACACACCAGCACAAAGTGCTTGAGCGCAAAGGTGTTCGCGCGATACCTCTCGCAGTTGTCGAAGTTCGGTATACCGGTGACGGTGATCTTCTCAGTCCTCGCGCCCCGGCGGACGAACAGGTCGCGGTACCCCGCGCTCGCCACGCAGAACGCGTGGTACGCATCGCTCAAGCCGGTCGCCGCCGTGCCCGCCAGCCACAGCGGCAGGAACCGCAGCGATGTCACCATTCGGAACGTGATCGTCTCCGGGTCGGTGATCCCCTCTTGAACCAGCACGATTCTGCTTCGAAGGATGTTTCTTTGCACGTACACATCCGAACACGTCACCACCAGGTCATACGGTCCGTTCCTGCCCTGGTAGTCAATCGCCAGCCCATGGGCATCCAGATAGCCGCGGCACCGGCTCGCGAGTTTCTCGCCGATGATCGTGAACTCCAACCAGCCCCGCCTTCGAAAGAACTCGTTGATGCCGTCGCAGTAGTAGGGGGTGAATCGGTGTTCGTACTCGCCAAGACTCGCAGCGATCTGGTGCATCTGGGTGGTCTGGTTCATCGAGCCGCAGATGAAGAGGATCCTCTTGGGCATGTTCATGCCTCCCGATCCCATCTCGTCACCACCGCGCCGGCGATGAAGACCACCACAGCGACGACGCCGGTGACGGCCGCGCACCGCAGCGATGTAGCGTCATCCCCGAAGACCATCGACGCTCGCAGCCCCTCGTTTACGTAGAACAGCGGCAGCCCTCTCGCCACGTGCCGCAGGAACCCGGGCATCATTTCAACCGGAAAGAACGTTCCCGAGAGGAACATCATCGGGAACAGCAGCGCATTGGCCGCCGCGCTCGCGCTCTCCGCCTCCCGGGCGATAGGTGTGAGCAGCATGCCGATCCCGACAAAGACGAACACCGCCAGCACGATGTGCAGCGGGAGCCACATGTTGCACCGCGGCCGCACGTCAAACACGGCGTACGCCACCAGCAGGATGCAGGTGGTGGACGCCGCTGCGAGGATCATCTGGTACAGCACGTTGGACAGCAGCCAGTCGGCGCGGGTAATCGGGGTCGTCGCGAGCTTGCGCAGGATTCCTTTCTGCCGCAGTTCCGCGTTCGCGTTCAGCGCACCCGAAAGGCTCGAGGTCATCACCGCCATCGCGATGATCCCCGGCACGAAGAACTCGACGAACCGGTAGCTCTTCGTGAGGATCGATCGCTCCGCCAATGTGATGAACGGGCGTGATCCGGTCATGCGGTGATTTACCGCGTCCACGGTTGAGGCGAGGTATTGAATCTTGGTCGCCACGCTCGTGGAACTCGGGTCGTAGACGTATGTGAGCACCGACGCCGCGCCGGTATCTCGCCCGTCCAGCCGCCGTGACTGAGCCTCTCCGAACGCCCTGGGAATGATCAGCAGCAGCGTCAGATGTTTGTCCCTGGCGTACGCGACAGCGTCGGTGTCCGGCGGCACGGCGGTCGTGTTGAACACGCCCCCGGCACGCAGTCCTTCGACAAGCCGGGCAGAAGCGGAGCTCTGATCCAGATCCTGCACCGGCAGATCGAAGTTCATCTGCTCGGTCTTGGTGAAGATCGCACCGAACACCAGCACCAGGATCACCGGGAAGGCGATGGTGAAGAACATCGCCGATCGCTGGCGGCTCAGCGTTTTCAGTCTCACCAAAAGGTTGGCTCCGACGATGCGGGGTGTCATGCGGCGCCTCCAGGCACGCACACTCCGTCAGGCATCTTCCCGTCCGTCAGCTCAAGGTACACCTCTTCGAGGGTTGGGCGGCGCACTTCCAGCCCCGGCAGAGGCTTCCCCGCCGTCCCGATGGCCCGCAGGATCTCCTGCACGTTGTCCGCGTGCTTGACCCGCAGCGAGACGCCCCCTCGGGCGTCCCCGACCGGCTCGAACCCCATCCGCCGAATCACCGCGATGGTGCCCTCGCCCACCCGCCTGAGCGTGAGGCACAGGAAGGGCGCGTGGCGGTCGATGAGTTCATCCGGCGAGCCGGACGCGACGATCCGCCCCTTGGAGATGATCGCCACCGTGTCGGCGAGCAACTCCGCTTCCTCCATGTAGTGCGTGGTGAGGAACACCGTTCGTCCCCGCCGTTTCAGGCCCCGCAACACGTCCCACACGCCCCGCCTCGCATGCGGGTCAAGCCCCGTGGTGGGTTCGTCCAGAAAGACAACTTCAGGATCATTCACGAGCGCGATCGCGATGCCCAGCCGCTGCTTGAGCCCGCCGGAAAGGTCCTTGAACAGCACATCCCGCGTGTTCCTGAGTTCCGTGATGTCCAGCAGCGAGTCGACATCCGCCGCGCCCCGTCTGAACAGCCGCGAGTAGTAACGGATGCTCTCCCCGACCGTGATGCGGTCGAACGAGCAGAAGCCCTGCGGGAGTACACCAATTCGTGCGAGAATCTCGTTCTTGTGTCTGGACACATCCATTCCCAGCACACGGACTCTTCCCGAGGTAGGCCTGCGGATTGTCTCGATGATCTCGACGGTCGTCGTCTTCCCAGCGCCGTTGGGGCCCAGGAACGCGAACACCCCGCCCCTGGCCACTGTGAATGAAACGTCATTCACCGCCCTCAGCGAGCCATAGTCCTTGATAAGCGATTCAACCACCACGGCGTGTTCATCGCTGTTGTTCATGGCCTACAGCCTCGCAAGTTCATCGGCCACGGCGTCGACGGTGTTGCGGATCTGCGCCTCACTGTGCTCGGTCGTGACGAAGAACCGAAGACGCGAGGACTGCTCGGGCACCGCCGGCGGCAGGATCGGCGGCGCATTGATCCCGCGCCCAAGCAGCCCGCTCGCCAGGCGCAGCGCTTTGACGGAGTTGCCCACGATCACCGGCACCACCGGCGTCCCGGCCGATGTGCCCGTGTTCAGCCCCCGGCTCCTGGCATGCGCCCGGAACAACGCGGCCAGTTCCCGGAGCCGCGTGACCCGCCCCGGCTCGGCGGCAAGCAGTGTCAACGCCGCCAGCGCCGCCGCCGCATTCGATGGCGCAAGCCCCACGCTGTACACGAACCCCGGCGCGGTGTACGCGAGATACTTCACAATTTCCGCCGACCCGCCGATATAGCCCCCGCAGCTCGCGAGTGATTTTGAAAGCGTTCCCATCCACAGGTCCACGTCTGCGCGCGCCACACCCCAGTGCTCGCCTATCCCTCGGCCGGTGGGCCCCATGGTTCCCAGCGAGTGCGCTTCATCCACGAGCATCATCGCCTTGTGCTTGCGCTTGAGCTCGATGAACCGCGGCAAATCGGGGAAATCCCCGTCCATGCTGTACACGCCCTCGACCGCGATCAGCACCCTGCGATGGCGGCCCCGCACCTCGGAGAGCAATCCATCCAGCGACCGCCAGTCGTTGTGGGCAAACGCCCGCCGAGTGGCGCCCGAAAGCTGCGCGCCCTGGATGATCGAGTTGTGCGCAAATGCGTCGTACACAATCAGGTCCTCCGGCCCCATCAGGTGACCGATCGTCGTGACGTTCGTGGCATGCCCAGAGACGAACACGATCGCCGCGGCAACCCCTAGGAACTCCGCCAATGCGTGCTCCAAATCGCGGTGCACTTGTTTCTCGCCGGACACCAACCGGCTCGCGCCGGCGCTGGTGCCATATTGATCGATCGCGGCCTTGGCCGCCGCCGCGACCGCCGGCGCACGACCCATCCCGATGTAGTCGTACACGCCGAAGTTCACCGTGTCGCGTCCTGCTTCGCGCGTCACGCCGCCGGTGGTGCTCCCGCCCTGATCTACGCGAAAGTACGGGTTGGAGCCGGTCACCGCTCTGAGCATCCGCTCGTACCGTTCCAACTCGCGGAACTCCGGGAACTGGGCGAAGTCGCAGGCGGCGTCTGAGAACTCCATCGCGATCCGTGGACGTATTCGGTGGTCGTTCAGATGACGCTGCACCGCGTGGGCGAGGTCGCCCAGAGTCCGTTCCGGGTTGAACTCCTTGTCCGGCAAGCGGCACGCGAATGTTCGCTCGAGCGCCGCCGCGAGCTCCACGCGATGCAGTGAGTCCAGGCCCAGGGCCGTGAGCGGCGTCTCCGGAGAGGCTTCGCTGAGAGCCGCCCCGCCCAGCGTGGTGGCGTGCTGGTACACCGCCGCAAGCACCGACGTCTCCGGTATGGACGCCACCGGCTGTCGGCGCGACACGCTGCGCGCGGCCGAGGTGAGAGACGAGCCGTGTTCCGTTCTTTCACCTCGGAAATCTCGCGCCAACTCCTTCAACTGCCCAGAGGCAAACGCCGCGCGACAGAAGTGACGCCGCACCTTTCCGCTGGAAGTCCGGGGGATCGTGCCTCCGCGCACGAGCGAGATCGTGTCCAGGAGCAACCCGTGCTCCGCGAGCACCGCCTCCCGGCACGCGGACAGCGCGGCCGAGAAATCCATCCGCGGCTTGCACGCCACTTCCTGGACCAGCACCACGCGAGTTTCGTCCGAGTCGTTCAAGATGAACGCGGCGCCCGGGCCTATTTCCATCAGCGGGTGACTCGAGCGAGCTGTCGCCTCCAGATCCTGCGGATAGTGGTTCCGTCCGCGAACAATGATGAGGTCGTCCATCCTGCCCGTCACGAACAGCCCGTCGTCAGTTGCGAATCCCAGGTCCTTTGTTCGAAGAAACGGCCCCTCGCCCGTGTCAGCCAGATGCACCGCGAACGTCTCTATCGTCGTGTCGGCCTGGCGCCAGTACCCCTTGGCGACCGATGCGCCGCTGACCCAGATCTCTCCCACACGGCCCGGTTTCGCCGCTGTGAGGCTCAACGGGTCCACGACCACCGCCCGCATACCACCGATCGGTTTCCCGCAACAGACGAGGCGTCGGCATTCGGGCCCCGCGGCTGATGTCGGCGCCGCTACGCCATCGTTCAGGCTGCGTGCATCAAACCCCTGCACCAACGCCCCTGCGCCCGGCTCTCCTCCGCTCACCATCAGCGTCGCTTCCGCCATCCCGTAGCACGGGTAGAACGCTCGGGGATGGAACCCGCACGGCGCGAACGCGGCCGCGAAACGATCCAGGGTCTCGGGCCGGATGGCCTCTGCACCGATGAACGCGAGCCGCCAACCCGATAGATCCAGCGTGGACTTCTGGGCCGGTGTAACCGTCCGAGCGCACAGGTCGTACGCGAAGTCAGGCCCCCCCGAAATAGTCGCATGCCGATCGCTGATCGCCGAAAGCCAGTCGATGGGGCTTCGTGCGAACGCGGTGGGAGACATCAGCGAGCATGCAGCGCCCGCCATCAGCGGCACCAGCACCCCTCCCACCAGGCCCATGTCGTGGTAGGTCGGCAACCAGAATACTCCCGAGTCGTGGCGATTCTCCATGCCAAAGGCCCGGAGGATGGCCCGTGTATTGTGCATCAGGTTGGAATGAGTGATCACAACACCCTTGGGGCGACCCGTGGAGCCCGAGGTGTACTGGACCATCGCCGGTGCACCCGGATCAATGTCCGACGCGGCCCATGCTTCGCAGGCCTCTTCAGCAACGTTGTCTGTCGCGAGCCACGGCACCGGCTCCGCGTCATCCGTCACCCGTCCCGATTCACGCATACGCGAGCTGTGGAACGACACGCCGTCAGCCGTGCTCAGGATCAGCCCGGCATCGGCGTCTATCACAATCCTCTCGAAGTTGGCGAGAGTCCGGCGGTGCGGCATGCTCGAAGGCGCCGCCACGCTCCCGGCGTACCAGCAACCGAATAGGCCCGATATGAAATCCAGCCCGTGCGGATACGCCAGCATCACCGTCCGGCCGGCAAGGCCCAGTGCTTGAAGACGGACCGCGATCGAACGCGCACGCCGATCCAGCGCGGAGTAAGTCAACCTCTGCTCGTCCCGGCCTTTCGTCAGAAATGAGAATGCCGTCCCGTTCGGATTCAAGGCGGCGTGGTCGCGCAGTACGCTGATCAGGTCACCGCGCACACACCGTGATGTAGATTGCCCACTCGCAAGCGCCGACATGGCCCTTTCTCCCTCGTGCTGATCGGCAGCCAACCGACTCGCTCTTCTTGCCTTGTCCAACTCATGCGCCCGTCCGGGCCATAGCCAAGCACAGCGGTCGCGCGCGTAGCGCCAACTCGCCGCTCGGTGTCGCGGTCAACCGCCCGGTGGCCCTCATGCCCACCGGTCATGATAAAGCAAGGTGAAGGGCACTCCTACAAAGGAAACTTCCTCCATTCCACCACTCAAGGCGCACGCAGACTCATTCGTCAGGCCCAATGCAAGCGAATCTCGCACCACGGAGCCACCGGCACTGACGGGATTCAGCGTGGATGCACCCGCTCACCGCGGCGGCGGTTGCTCTACAACCCCGTCGCGACGCGGCAGTTCAGAAACCGCTTGTTTTCGTGCGGCTCTCTCTTCGCGGCCTCGCATCAGGCTCGTGGACCATACCGGCCAGCCGCCCATGAGCAGCACGAGCAGAACCGTGAACCCCACCCCGATCATGGCGATGACGCTCATTCCCGTGAGCAACGCCCACCCCGTGCCGCCGAGCACCAGCGCCGTCCCTGCCATCGTCAGCACACCCCATCCCGCCCGACGCACCCGATGCGCCGGCGGACGCCCGGAGACCGACTCGGTCGCCATCAGTTCGTCCTGCCGGGCGTCCACGGCCTTGCTCTCGGCCGATGTCAAGGTCCGCTCTTTGACCTCACGCACCCCCGCGAACGCCGCGTCCGTGGATTCGGCCGTCGGCGCCGCGAGGTCCGCGATCTCTCTGATCGGTGGTGTGTTTCCGGATGTCGAATCCATCGGCTTCATCCCGTTGCGTTCCTCGCTACTGAACATGCTGGGCAAGGAACCACACCTGCAGTTCGTTCGTGCGGATCACATCGGACACGATGATGTCATTGGTGACCGCGTCACCCTCATTCTGTGTGTCCTTCGCCATGGTCCGGGCTTCCCACAGGATCAACTCGTGCGCCCGCAGAAGCCTGGCGATCTGCGCTGCTGTCTCTTCGCGCGCCTTTGGCGCACGGGGTATCTTGGTCGCCTCGGCCACGTCCGCCGCCATCGCGATCGCGTCCCCGCCCAACGTCTGAATCCGTTCGGCAATTAAATCAATCAGTTCGGCCTGCTCCGCGTAGTGCTTGTCAAAGAGAAGGTGGATCATGTAAAACACAGGTCCCGCGGCCTGCCAGTGGTGCTTCTTGTACAGATCCCGGAGCGTCATGGTGTCAACCAGCAGTTGATTCAGCGCCTCCACCCGCGTTCCCGAAGCCGAGACATCGAGCCCCAGCGCCGACTGCAAGGCGACCTCTCTCGCCCCGCCCATGATCGGCCGAACCGTCGGAGTTTTCTGCCGCTGGGCTCCGTCCCGGATGGTGCTTGTACTTGACATTGGGGTCTCCTCGTTGAGTCTGGTTCGCGCTGTTCGCTGCCTTGCTCAGGCCGATCCGCCGGGCCCGTCTCGACGCGCGCCGGCCTCCTCGCGATCCGATCGATCAACGCATGAGAGCGTGTGCCCGCGAGCCGGTGTTGTCCACGCGAATATCTTCTCTATTGCTCGCCGTCATCACATCCCCACGCGTTCGGTGGCGGAATCTTTCTCTATTCCTTCGGCGATTCGTGTCTAACACCCCGACCGGTCTGCGACCGCACATAGCCTTCCGGCGGTTACGAGTTCGTTGAAGCGAAATGGAACAGTGAGAGTTGTCACGGGGCTAAACCGCTCGCCCGGTCCACCCCCGCTGGCACGACGAACGGAACCACGGGCCTTTCTCGTAAGCATTGAAAGGCAAGGCACGACCCGCGTCGACCGCGACGCATGCGCGCCCTCTCGCGCAAGTCCATCAACGCTCGACGTCCCGTGAGTCGTCGCGTCGGTGCTCTCTTTCGCTGATCATGCCGCCCTCCGGCGCGTCACCGGAATCCTGGCGGGCATGCCGCATCACTCAGCTCTTCTACAAGAAAAGAAAATCAAATGTCCCACCACAACCGCCACAACAAGCCCACCGAAGCCGCCGCCCCCAAGACCACCACCCCGCCGCCCGCTCAAGACGCCACGGACCTCGTCCCCAATGTCGCGAGCATCCGTACCCGAGCCTACGAAATCTGCCAGAATCGCAACGGCGGCCCGGGCGATGCCCTGACCGATTGGACCCAGGCCGAGAAGGAACTCAAGACCCCGCGTGTCGCCAAGTTCTGATGGGATCGGTACTCCTAGCCATGGGCACGAGTGCAAACGAGCCCGGCGAGCAAACACCAACTGACCACCACGCCCCGCCAAGTTGCTCGCTGCCTAAGTGGGGCGTGGTGATGTCGCTCAGAACTCGCTTCGGTGTTAAGCCAAGGCGTCATCAGTGCGCCAGCCTTGGGCGGAACGCCAGTCACAGAGCCAACAACCGCTGACGGTTCGCGAACCTGCTTCGGCCGACTTCTGACGCCAGTATATCAATTCACAGGTATCATTGTGTCGTGCCCCCGACCTCGCCAAACCCCGGTGCCGCGGATGATCCACAGCCCGCCGCACCGGCCGAGGTGCCGGCAGGCTCAGACCCCTTACTGCCGTTGGTATACGACCAGCTCCGGGCCATCGCCCAGCAGCGGATGAGCGAAGAAAACGTTGGGCACACGCTCCAGGCGACCGCCCTGGTTCATGAGGCGTATCTCCGCATCGGCCAAGGCAGGCGCCAGCCGTTCCGGAACCGGGCCCACTTTTTCGCGACCGCCGCGGAAGCGATGCGCCGCATCCTCATTGATCACGCCCGGGCCAAGGGCGCGGTCAAGCGGCGGCCGCCGGGGTCGGACCTCCTCTCGGTGATCGATCTGGCCGAACACCCCGATTCGGATGAAATCCTGGCGCTCGATCGGGCTCTTGAACGCTTGGAGACGGTGGAGCCCGAGGTCGCGGCGGTGGTCCGCTTGCGGTTCTTCGCGGGGCTGAGCGGCGAAGACTGCGCCGGCTCGTTGGGGATCTCTCCCCGCCAGGTTGACCGCCTGTGGGCGTACGCGAGGGCCTGGCTTGCCCGAGAGTTGCGACCGACGGAATGACAAGATGCTCGATCGCGCACAAGTAAGAGACCTGTACCTCGAGGTGTCGGAACTCCCCGAGAGCGACCGCGCCGGGCTTCTGGACCAGCGATGCGCAGGTAACGCTGAACTCCGCGCCGAGGTCCAGTCGCTCCTGGCCGCGGCCGCGCGGCGGCCGGAGTTCCTCGCGGCGCCCACCGCGCCGGCAATGCCATGCGCCGCGGCGGAGGCCCCCGGTGTGCGCATCGGTCCCTACAAGCTGCTTCAGGAGATCGGTCAGGGCGGGTTCGGTTCGGTGTACATGGCCCAGCAGGAACACCCCGTCTGGCGCCGCGTCGCGATCAAGGTCATCAAGCTTGGGATGGATACTCGGTCCGTGATCGCGCGGTTCGAAGCCGAGCGCCAGGCGCTGGCGATGATGGACCACGCGAACATCGCCCGCGTGTTCGACGCCGGTGCCACCGAATCCGGCCGGCCGTACTTCGTCATGGAACTCGTGCGGGGTGAGGCGATCACCGCCTATTGCGATCGGAACCAGCTGAGCATCCCCGAACGGCTGGACCTTTTCCTGCAGGTCTGCCGTGCGGTGCAGCACGCACACTCAAAGGGCGTCATCCACCGCGACATCAAACCCGGCAACATCCTTGTCGCCACCGAGGACGGCCGCCCGCACGCCAAGGTCATCGACTTCGGGATCGCCAAGGCCACCGAGCGTCCCCTGACGGACAAGACCGCCTTCACCGACTTCCGCCAGTTTGTCGGCACTCCCGAGTACATGTCGCCCGAGCAGGCCGAGGGTTCCCTGAACATCGACACACGCTCAGATGTCTACAGCCTCGGGGTGCTGCTGTACGAACTGCTCACCGGCGCCACACCCTTTGACGCTCGGGCGCTGCGGTCCGCGGCGTACGACGAGATTCAACGCATCATCCGCGAGGTGGATCCCGAACGCCCTTCCACGCGTCTGTCGCGGTCGGCCTCTCTCGACCTGGTCGCAACGCGGCGGCACACCGAGCCCCGCCGCCTCAGTGCGCTGGTCCGCGGCGACCTTGATTGGATCGTCATGCGGGCGATCGACAAGGAACGGGCACGCCGATACGACACCGCCAGCGCCTTGGCCGCGGACGTCGCACGCCACCTCGCGGCCCAGCCGGTGGAGGCCGTGCCGCCATCGCTGACCTACGCCGCACGCAAGTTCGTGCGCCGTTACCGCGTCCTGGTCGCCGGCGGCTCGGTCATCCTCGCCACGCTGCTCCTGGGCATCGCGGGCACCACTTGGGGCCTCGTCAGCGCCCGCGCCGCCGAAAGACACTCCAGCGACGAGCGTGATAGCGCCACCGCGGTCCGAGACTTTCTCGCCCGCACCTTCGAGGGCGTCTCCCCCCAGGTCGCCCTGGGGCGTGATACCGCGCTCGTAGGAAACCTCATGGACAAGGCCGCGGCCCGCATCAACGCGGGCGAGTTGAACGCCATCCCGAATGCCGAGCGCGAACTGCGCGTGGTGATCGCAGGCGTCTACGCCGACGTCGCTCGATACCAAGACGCCGCGCAAGTGCTGCGCCCATTGCGCGACGCTCCGCGTTCAGCGCTTCCCGGACCGCTCGCTCGCCGCCTGGACCTCTTGTCCGGGCGCATCGGGCTCGCGACCGGCGCATGGGACGAGGCCAAGAAGGCCCTGGATTCGGTGCTGGCCGAATCACCCGACGATCGCGCCCGCGCCGAATCGCTCTCCATGCTCGGAGAAATCGCCATCAACGCGAGCCAGTTCGACCTGTCGATCGATCTTCACCGGCGTGCCGTCGATTCGGCCCGCGCTGTCGCGCCGCACGACGACCAGCTCCTGGCGACCTGTCTTTCACGCCTTGGCGCGGCCCAGGCATTCTGCGGCAAGGACGAAGACGCCGCCAGGACCATCGAGCAACTGATGGCCATCGTGTCGCGTCCGGAATGGTCGAGCTCGCCCCTCCTCGTCGAATCGCTCAACGCCAAGTCGATGCTGCTGACGAACACGCGGCCCCAGGACGCCGTGCGCGAGATGCGATCGGTCGTTCAGACCGCGCGACGAATCTTTCCTTCGCCGCACCCGATGATCGCCCTGAGCCTCCACAATCTGGGGGCCGCTCTGTATTTCACGCGGGAGTTCGAGGAGGCACTCAAGCCCGCCGAAGAGGCGCTCGAGATGCGCCGAAGTCTCTTCGGAGCAGACGCCCCCGAGACCATCGAGTCCGTGGTCGAGACCGGTTCCATGCTCGTCCGTCTCGGACGACACGAGGACGCCATGGCACGCATCCGCGCCGCGATCGCCGCGTACGCCAAACGATCCCCCGGCGGCTCGTACGACGAGGCGCACGAGCGGATGATGCTCGCGGAGTCGCTGCGGAGCCTCAAGCGGCTGGATGAGGCGGTCGACGAGTACGCGCGCGCCGTCGAAGGCCTCAAGACCTACGCCGCGCCCGATGACCCCAAGGTCTCCGGCTGCATCAGGCAATACGCCTTATGCCTGCGCGAGGCGGGCAAGCCTGCCCTGTCGGCCGAAGCTTGGCGCGACCTGATTCGCTTGTCTCGCGTCGGCGACGCCCATCCCGATCAACTCGCCGCCGCCCAGTTCATGCTCGCCGACGTGCTCCTCGACATCGATACGCCCCAGGCGCGGATAGAGGCTCAAACCGCCCTCCGCGACTGCCTCGATACCCGCCGCCGGTCGCTCCCCGACGGTCACCCGGATGTGCTCGCCCGACATTACACCATGTGCCTCCTCGGTTCCGCCATCGTGCGAGGGGTGGTCGCCGAGTCCGCGGACGCCGCCGCCCGCCTTGCCTGCATCCGGGAAGCCGAGCCGCTGCTCCTGGCCGGCTACCAAGGGATCGTGGCGACTCAAAAGACTCCAGGCAATCCCGATCGAGCCCGCCGCGCAGTCCAGGACCTCATCATGCTGTACGGCGTTTGGGATTCGCTCGAGCCCGGCGCGGGGCACGCGGATCAGGCCGCACACTGGCGGTCCGTAAGCGGCGAGCCGACACCAGCCACCGCTCAATCTCACTGAGATTCGACGAATTCCTGGCGCTCTCCGTCGGTGCCCTCCGCTTGGTGGGCAGAACGCGGCACAAAGTCGCACCGGAGCTCAACGTGAAAGCCAGAATCCTGTCCGTCCTCGTATCCCTTGCCCTGTCCCCGGTCGCCCCGGGCCAGTCTACCGCGTTCACTTATCAGGGTGAACTCAACTCCGGCGGCACGCCCGCGAGCGGCCCGCACGACTTCCGCTTCCGGCTCTTTGATGCCGCGACAGGAGGAACAGCGGTGGGGGGCCAGCTTTGCGCGGACAACATCCTGGTAGTCGAAGGCAGGTTCGCCACGCCGCTCGACTTTGGACCGGCTTTCGTTGGCACGGCCCAGCGATTCCTCGAAGTGGAGGCACGTCGCGGCACAGGGCTGAACTGCGCCAACGCCGGCGACTTCATCGTGCTCGCGCCCCGTCAGCCCGTGACCCCCGCCCCGCGCGCCACCTCCGCAAGCGTCGCCAACGCCCTGGGCTCCCCCGACGGCTCCCGCCCGAGCGCCGCGATCGTGGACAACACCGGCAAGATCGGGATCGGCACAACCGCTCCGACGCACACTGTTCATGTCGCCAACCCGGAGCCAACGCTGGCGCTCCAGGACACGGACTCCGCGGGCACCGCCGGCGGCCAACAGGTCGGTTACGTGAGCTACCGTGACGCCGGCAACGTCGAGCGTGCGTGGGTAGGCTTCGGCTCCGCCGGCGACCCGGACTTTTCCGTCGTCAACGCCCGCCCCGGCGGTGACATCGTGCTCAACCCCTTCTTCGGCAATGTATATTTGAATCCCACGGGCGGCAATGTCGGAGTCGGCACCACGACGCCGGTCAGCCGCCTCGGGGTCGTCGGCAACGCGGATATCACGGGCAGTCTCGGCATCGGGACGACCTTCCCCGCCGCCAAGCTCGATGTTCGCGGCGACATCCGGCTCGGGCCCACCGGGCAGTACCGGGCAACCGCCGGCGAAGAGAACCTCAGGATGATCCGCGGACGAGTCGCGGCCAACGGATCTCGGTTGGCCGGTACCGGATTCACCTCGACGCGGATCTCTCAGGGCCACCTCTCGATCACGTTCGCGACGCCGTTCGCAGGCACGCCCATCGTTGTCGCCACCGTGTGTTCCGGCGCGTACCCCGGAGGAGTAGACGACGAGACCTTCAACGTCACCAATCGCGGGGCCGGGCCTACCACAGACTCCGCTGACTTCTTCGTTCAGTATGTCTTTGACCACAGTTGGGTCGACCGCGACGTTGACTTCATCGCCATCGGCCCGCGGTAGCGCACCGCCCGCGACCCGCGTTGTCTAAGGCCCAACTCGTCATTCAAGGATCACAGTCGACGGCGCCCGCGACGGCGTGGTGCACCAGCCGTGACTCCACGGCGTCAGCTCCGGTCCTGCGCATCATTGGCTCCCAGTATTCCCTCACCCCTTCGCGGCCGGACGCCCCCGAGCAGCCCCCGCGAGTCCACCCGCTCTTTCCGACAAGGAGAACCCATGTTTCGCACGCTCGCACTCTTCTGCACGCTCGCGGCGGCTTCCCTCGCCGCCGCCCAGTCCACCGCCTTCACCTACCAGGGCGAGCTGAACGAAAGCGGTCAACTCGTAAGCGGCCTCCACGACTTTCGCTTCCGCCTGTTCAACCTGCCCTCGGGCGGCGTCGCCGTCGGCCCCCAGGTCTGCGTCAACGACGTGCAGGTGAGCGCCGGACGCTTCACCGCAAACGTGGACTTCGGCGCGGCGTTCCTGACAACCGGCGACAGATACCTCGAAATCGACGTCCGCACCGATTCCGGGCTCGACTGCACGAACACCACGGGCTTCACCACCCTCTCGCGCCAGTTCGTGGCGCCCGCGCCCCGCGCCACCGCGGCCAGCGTCGCAAACTCCCTCGCCTCCCCCGACGGGTCGCCCGCGAACGCGGTCAACGTGGACAACAACGGCAAGGTCGGCATCGGCACCACAACGCCCACGCACTGGCTGCACATCGCCACGCTCGAACCCACGATCGCGATCCAGGACATCGGCGCGGCATCAGCACAGGTCGGCTATATCAGTTACCGAGACAACGCCAACATCGAGCGTGCCTGGGTCGGTTACGGCTCACCCGGCGATCCCGATTTCTCTGTGATTAACGCAAGGACCGGCGGAGACATTATCCTCAACACGCTCGGCGGCGGTAATATCGGCATCGGCACGTCTTCGCCCACCGCGAAGTTGGAGGTCCGCGGGGACATCCGTCTCGGATCCTCTGGCGAGTACTTCGCGTCGGCCGCCGAAGAGAAACTGCGTACCGTGCGAGGAACGGTTGGAATCCTGGGCACCGTATTCGCCGGCTCGGGCTGGGCCGTCACGCACAACGCGACCGGCCTCTATAGCGTTACGTTCAACACCCCGTTCTCAAACCTCCCCACGATCGTCGCAACCCCCGGCACCGCCGGGTTCAGCGTGACCCAAAACGTCGCCTTCGGCTCCGTCACGTTCACCACGCGCAACGCCTCCGGCGTGCCGACGGACTCGAGCGTGTCCTTCATCGCCGTGGGCCCGCGCTAGAACGCGGCTGCAAAGTCGCGACGGCCGCGGCGACCGCCTTCCAGTGGCCCCGTTCGTGCGTTCGGTCGCCTGATTCCACCCAATCGCCCGCGCCTTGGTGGTCCGTTGCTATCCGAGATCAACATGACCCGCTCGCCCGCGCTGTCGCAGTGGGCATCGTCCCCTTCTGCCCAAACCCAGGGCGCTGCGTTGACGCCGAAGACCCCGAGCTCGTTCCAATGCTCGCTTGGTTTCGGCATTGACGAACCGGCGATCGATGATGTGCCGCGGCTGCACGCTGGTCAGGAGGCTTGGAACTTCTTCTTGGCCTCCGCGAAGATCCACTGACAATCGGCGTCGTCGCGATATGAAGGCTGCTGCATCAACGCCGCTCCATGGTCAAAGTCAGCGCGGGCGTTGGCATCGCCCTTGGCCAGGCGGGTCATGGCGATGGCGAGGATGTCCACGGGGTGATCGCTCTCGCCGTTCTCGCGTCGGATGCGCAGGCCCTCGAGCAGTTCGTGCTCTGCTCCGTCAAAGTCTCCCACTCTCATCAGGGCGAAGCCCAGCGTGTTGCGGAACGCGGATTGGTCTGGACGAATCTCGCAGGCACGCCGGGCGAGACGCACGGCAAGTTCGTAGTCGGTGGTCGGGCGATTCGGGAATCGAACGATCGCCCACGCGTCGCTGTTGAGGTAGTTGGGATGATCGCCCCGCACGGCGAGCAGCGCGGCAATGCTCTCGCGATCGCCCGGGGGTATGGTCGCGTCTTCCTTGATCGCCGCGATCGCATCGGCCGCGATGCGGTGCTGTTCGATAAGGCGCTGCGCGAAGGAAGCGGCACGCAGGCGGGCCTCCCGGCGTTCGATGGTCTCGAGCGTCGCGCCGGAACCAATGACATGCCAGCCCGCGCGCGGGCCCAGGGAGCAGACGATCAGCTTGTCTTGCGCGAACGAGAGCGAGACGATTCCCGATGACACGTCGATGATGAAGAGCACCTTGTCGCCCGTGTTCACGTCGAAGACGCCGATCATGCCGCCGGCCGAGCCGACAAAGAGCCGCGAGCGATCCGCCGAGAAGACCATGTTGCCGATGCGCTCCGCGGAGAAGTTCGCGCGTGACCAGCGCGTGGCGCCGGTGCGAACGTCGAGCATCTGGATGGCGCCGTCGGTGCGGATGCAGGCAAGCAACTCGCCGGTCGAATCGAAGGCGACGGTGGGGAGTACCGGCGGTGGCCATGAACCGGAAGTTCCTTGGAGCAATCGGCGGGGCGGGTCCTTCGGTCGTGAGAGATTGAAGAGCCAGACCCCGCCGGAACGATCCGTCATCGCCACCAGCCCTGCGTCGTTGTTCGCGCAGATGAAGAACAGGTCCTTGTCGGAAATGGGCACTCTGTGACTGACGCTCAGGTCATCGGGATCGAGCACGATGAGGTCGGGTGTGCCGGTGATGGCAAGCAAGCTCCGGGTCTTGCGTTCCCACGCCAACGTCGTTCTGCCCGGCTCGCTCGTCAAAGGCCGAGAGCGCATGAGCGGCGTCGCGTCGCGTGCGTTGAAGGAGTAAACGACGCCGTCGAGGGCGCTCGCGAAGAAGCGATCGCCCGAGTCTTCGAACACAAGCCCCGAGACCTCGCTGCGCATGGGCACCACCGATGCGATCTCGTCGCCCGTCGATGTCTCCCAGACCTTGACGCCGCCCCAGCCGCCGGTCGCGAGGCGAGTCCCATCGGGACAGACAGCCCCGAGCAGGATCGCATCGTTGGAACGTGGGATTTCGAGCTGCATGCCCTCGGGCGTCGTGGTCCATAGACGCAGCACGCCCTCGCGGTCGCCCGTGAGGATGCGCCCGCTGCTTTCATCGAGCGCCGCGGCGGACAGGCTCTCGGCCGGGCCTCGCAGCGGCGTTGCCTTGAGCGTGAAAGGTCGCTCAAGGCTTGGAGTCGCAAAGAACGCGCCGCCCGGACCGCCCATGCCCACAAGCCGCTGCCGCGAGGTCATCGGCGTGAAAGCGCTGATGGCGGCGAGAGAGGCCGTCGCGTCCGGCATCGGGCTTGGCGCGACATCGATGCTGGCGAGGCTGCGCGAGTTCGGGCTGGCGATCCAGTACACGTCCTGCGCCCCGGCCCAGGCGCCGGGGGCGGTGAAGAGGCGTCGGAGCTCCTTGGCGGTGGCGAGATCGAACATCACGGTCTGACCGCGAAGATCGCAGGCCAGACGCGTGCCCGACGCGTCGATGGCGGGAAACCGAGCGCCCCGCATCGGTAGCGGGAACGAAGAGTGCTCCACGCCCGTTCGCACATCGAGGAACGCGATGCGGGACTCGATGGGCACGGCCAGACGCGTCTGATCGGGAAAGAGGGATTGTGGATGCAGCGGGCCCCACCGCCCCGCGGGTGTGGACCAGATCGGGGCGCCGTCGCGCGTGGACCACGCCGCGGTCGCGCCGTCCGCCGTTTGCGTGATGATGGTGTGGGCTGTATCGGCCAGCATCAGGACGGTGGCGGCGGCGTCAAGCCGCGCCCGCCATTCCTCGCTGCGGGTGTCGAGGTTCCAACGTTTCAGCAGGGCGTCCGCGCCGACGGAGTACGCGGCGCGCTCGGCCATGTCCAGGGCAACGCCGTGGACCGGGCCCGCATGGGCGTGGATCGTGAGGAGGCTCAAGTCGCTTGAGGTTCGCAGGTGCCGCCACTCCCAGCCGCGGTGCTCTTGCGGCGCGTCCTGGAGCAGGCGGATCGCGTTGGCCGCGTCGTTGACCTGCAGGGCGCGGTCTGCGGCGGAGATGGCGTTGCGGTAGCTCTCCCAGCGGGCCGTGGATTCGTTGCGTTGTGCAAGTGCGCGCTGCCGCTCTGCGCGGATCGCGAACAGTGAGGTCGCGACAATGCCCGCGATGAGGATGCAGAAGGCGGTGGTGGTGGCCATGACCAGTTCCGTGTGCCGGCGAGCGAACTTGCGGATCTGGTACGCGGCGGTGGGCCGCCTGGCGAGGATGGGTTCGTCGCCGAGGTATCGGCGCAGATCCTCGGCGAGGCTGCCTGCGGAGCCGTACCGGCGCTGCGGGTCCTTGTCGAGGCACTTGGTGACGACGGTGTCGAGATCGCCCCGCAGACGCGGGTCGATCGTGCTCAATCGCGAAGGTTCCTCGTCGCGAAGGATGCGCGCCGACTCCGGCAGCGAACGTTCTCGCAGGTCCAGCGGCAGGCGGCCCGTGAGCAGTTCGAAGAGCACCACGCCCAGTGAATAGACGTCGGATCGCGCGTCCACCTCGCCGGCCCGCCCCGCGATCTGCTCGGGGCTCATGTAGGAGAGCGTGCCGATGACTTGCCCGGCCCGGGTGTGCATGCTCTGGACGCTGGCGTCGAGGGCACCCGCTGACGCGACGCCAAAGTCCACGAGCTTGGGCTGGCCCGACTCGTCCACCAGGATGTTGGAGGGCTTGAGATCGCGATGCACGATGTTGGCCTGGTGGGCGTGCTCGACGGCGTCGCAGGCCTTCGCGAACAGTTCGATGCGTCCGCGGATATCAAGCCCGGCGTTGTTGGCATGGGCCGTCAGCGACATGCCGCGGATCAACTCCATCGCGATGAAGGGGCGCCGACCCTGGGGCGTGTCGGCGACGCCGCCCTCGAAGATGCAGGCGATGCCGGGATGGCGAAGACGGCCCAGCACGTGGGCCTCGTGCAGGAAGCGACGCAAGGACTCGGGGCCGGACGCGTCGGCCCGCATCAGTTTGATCGCGACCGATCGCGCGGGGTTCTCCTGGCGGGCTTCGTACACCGAGCCCATGCCCCCGTGACCGATGGGCGCGACGATCCGGAACTGCCCCACACGCTCGGGCACGCCGCCGCCCGATGACGCGGTGTTCCACGCGTGCCCAACGACCGCCGCGACGGGAGACGCATCGACACGGGCCGCGGGTTCATCGGCGTGCGCGAGCAGACGCAGCACGCTCTCGCGAAGGTCCGCATCCCCCGCGCATACGCGGTCGAGCATCGCCGCCCGCCGGTCCTTGGGGAGTTCGCTGGCCTGGTCGAAGAGATCGCGGACCTGTTGGAATCGCTCAGGCGTCACGGCTGTCCCGCGGCTCCTTCGGGCTTGGGCCAGTGCTCGATCAGCCAGGCACGGGCGAATCGCCAGTCACGCTCGACGGAGGTGAGCGAGAACCCGGTGGCCGTGGCGATCGCTTCGTTGGAGAGGCCTCCAAAGAACCGCAGTTCGACGACACGGGCGGTCCGGGGACTCAGAACTCCCAGACGGTTCAGCAGGCCATCGATGTCGAGCACATCCGCGGAGGAAGGAGCCTCGGGGATATCGAGATTGGTGAGGGGAATCCGTTGGAGGTCCCCGCCCCGCTTCTGGCTGCCGACTTTGCGGGCGTGGTCGACGAGGAGATTCCGCATGACACGCGAGGCCAGCGCCTGGAAGTGCGCGCGGGTGCGGGGCTGGTCTGTGCCCGGCTCCACCAGTTTCAGGTAGGCTTCGTGGACCAGCGCGGTGGGTTGGAGCGTGTGATCGGGACGCTCGGTGCGCAAGTACGACGCAGCCAACCCCCGGAGTTGCTCGTAGACCAGAGAAAACAACTCATCCGACGCCTGCTGGCGTCCTTGGGCGAGGTCCTCGAGGAGCTTGGTGACGTCGGCCATGAGGGTTCTCCACCATCGTACCAGAGAACGCGGGCGGATTGGTGAAGGCTGGCCGACGGCGATTTCGCTACTCCTCGGTCGGAGGTCTGCGGTTTGGAGCCGGGCCGCGAGGTCCGAGAACGCCCCAACGAGACCCGTTCGCGATCGCCCCGTCCCCCCATCCCCCGCACGCCGCCGCGAGTTGAAGCACCCCAAGGAGCACGCCATGAACATCAGTCGCATTCGTCGTCAGTCGTTCGCCTGCATCGCAGCCGCTTTGATGTCCCACGCGGCCCAGGCCCAACTTTCGACGCAGTTCACCTATCAGGGGGAGCTGCAGACCGACAACGCCCTGGCCACCGGGCAGTATCAGATGCGGTTCGCGGCGTATGACGCGGCCATCGGCGGCGCTCAGGTGGGATCGGCGTTGGTCGCGGTCGTGGACGTGGTGAACGGGAAGTTCACGGTGGTGCTGGACTTCGGGACTTCGCTTTCCAATACGAACGCGCACCTGGAGATCGGGGTTCGACCCAACGGGTCCCTCAACGCGTATACGAATCTGGCGCCTCGCCAACGCCTGACCGCCACGCCCAACGCGGTGTTCGCATCGTCGGCGGCGACCGCGGGAACCGCGAACTTCGCGACGAACGCTGGGAATGCAAACTTTGCTTCGAGCGCTGGGAGCGCTTCGAGCGCGCAGACCGCCCAGACAGCGAACTTCGCGTCTTCCGCGGGCAGCGCGAACTCGGCCGCAAGCGCGTCGAACGCATCGAACGCGAACAACGCCAACCTCCTGGGCGGACAGTCCCCAGCATACTACGTGAACGCGAACAACCTGAGCGCGGGCACCATCCCCGATGGCCGCCTGGCGGCCACGGTTGCCCGCACGAACGCGACGCAGACCTTCATCGGAGCAAACACGTTCAGCAACGCGGCCAATGCGTTCGCCGGCGTGGGCACGGGCCTCACGGCCCTGGACGCTTCGAACATCACCACGGGCCTCCTTGCCAACGCCCGGACCACCGGCGTGGCGACCGCCACCGGCAACACGCTGGTGCTGCGGGATGCGTCCGGCGGCTTTTCGGGCAACACGATCACCGCAGCATTGTTCAACGGCAACGGCAGCGGCCTCACCAATCTCGATGCGGCGGACCTCGCGACCGGGATCATCCCCGCCGCCCGTTTCCCCGCATGGCTCGCCCGCACCGACGCTCCCAACAACTTCGGCGCCTTCACCAACAACTTCGGCGGCTTCGTCGGGATCGGGACCACCCTGCCGGCCGCACCGCTTACCGTCGCGGGGCCCGGCGCGACGCTCGGCATGTTCGGCTCCCCGGCGGTCGGCTCGACGCAGCTGGTCCTGGGCGTCAGCGCGTCGGCCAACGGCTACTCCACGATCCAGGGCATCAGGGCCTCCGGGTCGCTGTACGGCGATGTGGTGATGAACCTCGCCGGCGGTCGCGTGGGCATCGCCGAGGCCACGCCCGACGCGCGATTGCACGTGCTGGGCGACACCAACGTCACGACGATCATTGACAGCAACGCCACGACGGGCACATGGCTGGCGATCAACAACCGATCTGACATCAACGGCGGTCGCTTTTGGAACCTGATCTCCACCGGCACCGCGAACGGCGTGGGCACGGGCAACCTCCTCTTCGCCGTCGGCAATGCTCTTGGTATCGCGGACGCTATCCCGATGATCATCACCCGCCAGGGCCGCGTGGGGATCGGCACGACCACGCCGGGTACCGAACTCCACGTGGTGGGCACGACCCGCACGAATGTACTGGAGATCATGGGAGGCTCGGATATCGCCGAACCCTACTGCGTCGCCCCGTCCGGGGGCGTCGCGCCCGCGCCCGGCATGGTGGTGAGCATCGATCCCGATCACGCGGGCAAGCTGCGCGTGAGCAGCAGCGCGTACGACACAACCGTCGCCGGCATCGTCAGCGGCGCCAACGGCGTGAACGTGGGCCTCACGCTCCGCCAGGAAGGCAGCACGGTCGCGGACGGCTCGCTGCCGATCGCGAACGTCGGGCGCGTGTGGTGCTGGGCGGACGCTGACACCGGCGCGATCCAGCCGGGCGACCTCCTCACGACGAGCAACACGCCCGGGCACGCCATGAAGGCCGCCCCCTCGAAGGCCAACGGCGCGATCCTGGGCAAGGCGATGTCCCGCCTGGAGTCGGGCAAGGGCATGGTACTGGTGCTGGTGGGGCTGCAGTAAGCCTCTCTCCAACAACTCCTTCCTCTGACGCACACTCGACGAAAGGAACGCACCGATGAAGTCCGCAGCCTCCATCATCAGCTTTCTCGCGCTGCTCGCCGGAGTCGCGCACGCTCAACCAGCGATCCCGGTCGCGGACCGGCAATCGGCGAGGATTCTCACGGAACTCGGCGTCGTGCAAGCCACGCTGCCCCCGGAGTGGGGCCAGCTCCGCACCGATATCAAGGGCGGCAACCCCATGCAGATGGTCGTTCCGGGCGGCGAAACTCTCTGGAGCCCCGACACCGTGCAACCGCTGAACGTGCCGGACGGCACCTTGCCCGCCGAAACACTCATTGAGGTCGATCTCGGCGGTATGGCGGTCACGCTCCGTCTGCATCCACAGGCCCTGCAGGGGCACGACCCCGTCGTCATGGTCCAGTTGCCGGACGGCTCGTTGGAACGCTTCTACCAGTTGCCCAGCAACCTGTACGCGGGCGAGGTGGATGGCTTCCCGAACTCTTCCGTGAGCGCCTCGTTCCGCAACGGCAAGTTGCGGGCGCTGGTGCAACTCACCCCGGACGTCGCCTGGGAGATCCAGCCCCTCAGCGACCTGACCACCGGCGGCGATCCGCGGCTGCACATGGCCTGGGATTCGTCCCGGCCCGTCCCGGGGCCCCAGGGCCGGTGCGGCGTGGTGGACGGGCCCGACCATCCGCCGGCTCATGACCAAGGCTTCGTACCAAAGCCGCCCCTGCCCGGCCAGGCTCACACGATGACGATCGATCAGATCGCTGACGAGGGCGTCGGTCAGCCCGGCGGCTCGGACGGCGGGGGAGGATCGGGCGGCGGCTATGCCCCCCGGGCCTCGTGGGACTCGCTGTTGGCGGTCGATGTGGACTGCTACCTCTACAACAACTACAACAACGTGCAGGACACCATCGACTTCGTCTACGAAGTGATCAACGCCTCGAACACCCGCTACACGCAGCACTTCGGCTTCAGGCATCTCGTGACACACATCCTGGTCCGCACGTCGTGCAACAACGATCCGTACCAGACGTCAAACCCTGATAGCGCGGATCAGATGCTGCTGGCGATGCGAGACAACGTCTGGAACGCCGCGAATCCCGTGCCGCGGAATCAGGCGATGTTGTTCACGGGGCGGAATCTCGATGGCGCTACCGTGGGGCTGGCCTACTTGGGCTCGGCGTGCTCGGGCGCCGACGGCGGTCACCTGCTGATCGAAGCCGACTGGAACTTCCAGAGCCAGATGCGCTACCTCGTCTCCAAGCACGAGCTGGGCCACACCTGGAACGCAACCCACACCTGCGACCAGTTCGGCACCAGCGGGTACTGCAGCATCATGTGTGCCACCATCGACGATGTCAGTTGCGGCACCGTGAACTCCGACTTCATGCCGCTCTCCATCAGTCAGATCGGCGCGTTCCACTCGACGGCCACCTGCAACGCCCACCAGGGCAGCATCTGGTACGCCGATGCTCGAAACCCCTACGCCTTTCCCAACGGCAACCAGAACCACCCCTACCTCGAGTTTCTCGATGCCTACAACAACGCCCTGAACGGCCAGACCGTCTTCGTCAAGGGATACGGCGTGCAGGATGAATACGTTGCTCCCTTCAACCAGGTCACCCGCCTTACCCGCCCCATGACGATCACGGGGAACTCCGCGGCCGGCCCGGCACGCATCCGGTAGCCGCCAACCCCGAAACTCGTCGCCTCAAACCACCCACCAGCCCCGGCCTCCCGGGGCTGTTTTCGTGTTGGTCTGCCACGGCTCGGCGGGCATGCTCCGAACCACTCAAGGCCGGGCCCCGAACGCCCCTGGCTTGGATGCTCACCGCCGCGGCACCCGCGTGACCAATTACGCGCGTCACGCACCGCATGCCACTTCGAGACGCAGCACTCGCCTTCTCCAATTCACGGCGGATCTTGGCAAGGGCCATGTGATCTTCATCGCTCTGAGCGCGACGTGGGAGCGGTTCATGGCTCTTCGACCCCGCTGGCGGATCTTCAAACCGTTCGCGAGGCCGCGCACGGCCAATGGCACTGACTCTGAAACCCCAGCAGACCGGTGGTGACCGATCCAAGTCGGTGACCACCGGATATTGAACCTGTTCTGCGGAGATTGGCCACGTGTGGGCCGTTGACCAGACATGCGCGGGCGGCACGTGGCGGCTCTCAATAAGGCCCGCAAAGCTAATGAAAAAGGCCCGTTTGCACGGGCCTTCGTCAAGCGAGGCGGACGGGACTCGAACCCGCAACCACCGGATCGACAGTCCGGTACTCTAACCAATTGAGCTACCGCCCCAACATTTCTCTACCATCCCACGGTCGACCCTCTTTTTCAAGGGCTCCCGCCGCAGGGCCAAAAGTTTAGCACTCCGCGACGCGTTCTTCAAGCAGCGGGGCTCACGAACAGTCCGGCCGGGGCTTCCTACCCCCCGTCCGGGCCCGCAAGGCCCGCCCGATAGGTCACGCGCCCTTCTTCGCCGCCCCTCCGGTGGGGGCCGGGGCCGCCCGGGGTGCCGGTGCCGCCGCCGCGGGCTGGTCCTTCAGTTTCACTTCCTTGGGGTTCGTTGACTGCAGGCTGAACGGCTGGCCATCCTTGCCGATCTTGGACCCCGCGCCGTACACCACGAACGACGCCCCGGCGAGGAACACCGTCGCGATGACCGCGAGTCCCGTGTACACATCCGGCGAAGCGCTGCGCTTGCGGCCGGCGGGCATTTGCATTCCGAACTGGCTCATGTCTGTATTCCGTGTTGGGTGATTGGGATCCGCTGCTTACTCAAGGCGGCTCTTGATCAGGTCGCCTTCCTGCACCGACGAGCCCTTGGCCGTCAGCGTCACTTCACCCACCGACCACTTGAGGTCAGGCTTCACGATCACCATGTGCCCGACGAACGTCTCGGTGCCCCGGACGATCGCAAACCGCATGTTCTTGGAGACCTTGTCGTTCGTGCCCACGTTCACCTTCACCACGATCTTGCCCGTCGCGGCGTCGGTGCTCACGGCCTCGATGCGGCCGTTGATCACCGGACCGGTGTACGAGAAGGGCTGGTCGGCCCCGGAGATCACGCCCGCCGCGGGGGCCCCGCTGGCCGAACGTTTGATCTCGGCCAACTGCTCCTGCAGGGCCCGCACGCTCTGGGTCAGCACCTCGACCTGGCTGTCCCGGTCGCTGAGCGTGCTGTTGAGGTCGATCTCGCGCTGACGGAAGGTCAGCTCGCTGTTGCGCAGGCCCGTCACTTCATCGCGGTAGGAAGTGATCAGCGCCGCCTGGGTCTTCACGGTCTCGCCCAGCTCGGCGATCTTCGCCGTGATGCTGTCGCGCTCCTGCTCGGCGGTCTTCTTGTCGGTCAGCAGTCGGGCGTTGTCGGCCTCCAGCGTGCGGATGCGGTCCGCCAGCGTGGCGTTGTCCCGCTCCAACTGCTCCTTGGCGCTGGCCAGGCGGGTCTTCTCAGTGCCAGACACCGCCGCCGCCGCCATGGCGTTGCTCTCCGCCGCGACCCGGAGCGAAACCTGCTCCTGGTACGCCGCGGCGACGCGGTCGGTGTTGACGGCGTAGGCGATCACGAGCGCGGAGAGGGCGACGCTCAGAATCGCTGCGATAACGACGAAGACTTTGGTCAAGACGTGCACGACGGACTCCTACGCAAGTACTCGGACACCGAGCAGACGGGTCAGAACCGGCCTCCCACGAAACAGCCCACACGAAACCCTCGCAGCGTACGCCGGGAACGGCACAGAGCCGTCAAGAACCGACTGTTCGCAGGCGACGGGATGGATGATCCACAGAAGTTCACAGGAAGAATAAGGTAGTCGTTGCAGAAGCCGTGATTCAACCCATTGTGTACAGAAAGAACACCGTCCGGGTTGAACACCGGGGGGTCAGGATAGCCCTCTGACCGACCGCCGGCGCGTAGCTTGGCCGTCCCGGCCATTCTGACTTCCGGTTCCCTCTTCTCGCCTCCAGCATTCCTTGGCCTTGCCGCCACCACAAGCTTTGCGACAGGATCCCAAAAAAGCCGAAGAGCTCAGCGTTAGGTATGTACCTAACTGCACGAAATATCACCGTCCGTCACCAAGAGTCGACCCCGCTCGCACCACAGTCCCAACTTCCACCCAGCACGCTCCCTGCGTCGCTGTCGTCAGCCACACCCGTCCGGAACGCGCCGCCGCCCACCTCGGATCTCCCGCGCGCCGCTGACCTGTCGATTGGATCGCCACAGCCGGATTCAGCGCCTCCACCCAGCGAATCGCCGGCTCTCGCGCCGAACCGTGGTGGGGCACCTCAAGCACAGCCGGCCGCAACGCCGGATACGCCTCCGCCAGCCTCGTCACCGCCGCGTCCTGAATGTCCCCGGTCATGAGCGCCAGCGATTCTCCACCCTCGCTCTGCACTTCTGCTACCAGCGAATGGTCGTTGTCCTCGTCCCAATCGCACTCCCGCGGCGGTGACAAAAACCGCAGCGTCACTTCCCCCAGCGCCAGTGTCTCTCCCTCCGCCACCGCGCGCACCTCCACCCCCGCGCGCTCCAACTCCCGCACCGCTTCCGCCGCCGGTCCCCTGGGCTTCTCGCTCGCGTCTTCCAAAAACCGTCGCGGCACGAGCACCCTCTTGATCCCCAGCGGCCGCACCGCATCCAGAATCCCCGCGTAGTGGTCAATGTCCGGGTGGGTGATGACAGCGGTGGGGGCCTTGCTGACTCCCAACTCCCGCGCCGCCGCGATGATCCGCGCCTGCACCCCCGCGTTCGACAGGCTCCCGCAATCCCACATCAACGCCTCGCCACCGCTCCGCAGGAAGTGGCACGTCCCGTTGTCCACGTCCAGCGTGTCGATCCGCAGCCGCGTCCCCGCCGCTAGCCGCCGCGGCAGCCCCAACTCCAACCCCGTCCACACCACCAGCACGCCCGCCGCGAACATCGTGACGAGCGGCTTGCCCTTCCACCCCCGCAGCGGCACCGCCAGCACAACCACGATGCACACCGTCGCCCCAAACGCCCACACCCCGCTCAGCGGCGGCAAGTACACCGCGCTCAGCGACCACGCATCAGCGAACCGCACCACCGCCACGGCCCCCGTCGTCAGCCACGACAACACGCCCGATGCCATCCCCGCCGCCGCGGGAACCACCATGCCCACCATCAGCGCGACATAGCCGATCGCCAACACCACCATCACCAGCGGCCCCACCACGAAGCTCGTCGCGAACGCGAGCGGGCTCAACACACCCATCCGGCACGCTACCACCGGCGCCGCCACCAGCCAGCACACCAGGTTCGCCGCCACCGATTCCTGCACATGGTCCGCCAGCCGATCCGCCATCGGGTGCTCCCGCACCGTCCCCTTCAGCCGCGCCGTGAACAGCCGAGGCTTCACCTTCGGCGTCAGCCACAACAGCGCCAGCGTCAGCCCCAGCGACAACTGATACCCCACGCTCCACAGGTCCATCGGCCGCCACACGAGCAGCCCCGCCCCGATCCAAATGAGCAGCGTCACCGCGTCGTACCGCCGCCCCAGCGCATCGGCCAGCAGGATGATCAGCACCATCGCCGCCGACCGCAGAATCGGCGACGCCGGCGGCAGCATCGCGCAGTAGAGCAGAATGACCGCCGCGAGGATCACCGGCTCCAGCCACCCGCGATCCCCCGACAGCCGCAGCAACCCCAGCGCGATCATCGCCAGCGCCGAAAGGTGAAACCCCGAAATGGACAGGATGTGCACCAACCCCTGCCGGGCGAACGCGTTGTACACATCCCGCTGCGCCGGATCGTCGTCGCCCAGCAGCAAACCCGCCAGCATCGATCTCGCCAGCGGATCATCTCCCGCGGCGTTCTCAACCACTCGGTGCGCCCGATCGTTTAGGGCCGCCGTCCCCGCCAGCCACGCCGCTCGCACCGCCGCGAACCCGGTCGGCTTCTCATCCGCCGCGATCAATCCGGGCCCCGAGAGCGACAGCGACCCCACGAAACCCCGTTCCGCCGCGATGGGCCGGATGTCCTGCTCCCCCGGGTTCGTCGGCGGTCCCGGCAGCGACACCAACCCCGTCATTCGTACCCGATCCCCCGCGCGCACCGTCGGCAACTCCTCTCCCTCCACCCGCACCCAAAGCCGCCCGCTCGCACACTGCCACCCGCCCCCTTCCATCAGCACGCTGTCCACTTGAAGATCAAACCGAACTCGGGGTGATGCCACCACGAATCGCGCCAACCCCGACCTTTCCCGCACCATCATCCGTGGTGATGTCAGCACCACGCCCCGCACCGTCAGCGGTGCATTCCCCGTTCCTCCCTCCAATATCCGCGCCAGTGAATCCCGTGGCACCGATTCCACCCGCACTCCAAACCACCCCGCCCCGAATGTCATCATCGCTGCCAGCAGCGCTGCCCCCGTCATCCGCTGTCCCGCGACAGCCGCCACTCCCAGACACACCGCCGCCATCGCGAAACACGCCGCCGAGGGCACCGGCGCCAGCCATCGCGCCGCCGCAATACCAGCTGCCAGAGCGACAAACGCCGCCGCGGCCCGCATCCGCGCCGCTTGCACAGTTGTTCGTGAATCTCCTATCCCGGCTTCCACGCCCCGGAGGATGATGGGGGCGGTGCCCGAAGTCAAGTCGCGAAGGTCTCACGCCGCGCACGCTCGCCCGTGATATCCGGCATCCGCACCCAGCGCCGGCGCCACGCAAGCACCCCGGAATACTCCCCCCGCCTTCACTACCCTTCTCTCACCCCGATGCTGCCCCCACGCACCAACAGCCGCCAGCGATACCGCGAATACCGCCAATCCATCAAGACCGACCCCACCTGGGCCAAACGCTCCAACAGCGAAGCCAACCCCAAGTTCGACAAGGTCAAGCGTTCCCGCGGCTTCTTGAAACTCTTCGCCGAGTTCTGGAAGTTCACCAAGCCGCACCGCCCCTGGGTCATTCTCGGCTTGACCACGCTCACCATCGTGACCTGCGTGAGCCTGCTCATCCCCGCCAGCACCAAGATCGCCATTGACTACATCATCACCGATCACCCGGGGCCCGAGGCGATCCCCTCCTCGATCCGCCAGGCGTTGTTCATGCCCGGCGACCGCTTCGCGCTGCTCTGGTGGCTCGGCACCGCCATGGTCGGCCTTGCCGTCTTCGGCTCGGCGCTGGGCACCGTCGGGCGCTGGCAGTTCACGCGCATCACCAAGCGCCTCCAGGTCCAACTCCGCCGCGCCGCTTTCGAGCACGCCGGTCGCCTCCCCCTGCACCGCGTCCAGATGTACAAGAGCGGCGGCATGGCCAGCCTGCTGCGTGAAGACGGCGGCCTCGCCGGCGAACTGCTCTTCAGCATGATCTACAACCCCTGGCGAGCCGTGGTTCAACTCGTCGGCACGCTGGGAATTCTCACCTTCGTCGATTGGCGCATGCTCCTGGGCGCGGTCCTGCTCATCCCAGTGGTCTGGGTCACCCACAAAACTTGGATCGGCCGCATCCGCCCCCTCTACCGCGACCAGAAGTTCATGCGCCAACGCATCGATGCCGCCACCACCGAAGCCTTCGGCGGCGTCCGCATCGTCCGTGGCTTTTCCCGCGAGCACGCCGAGTCCGCCCGCTTCACCGGCGGCCAGCACCTCATGACCCGTATCGAGGTCCTCACCTGGTGGTGGTCCCGCGTGCTCGAGATCGCCTGGTCGATCATGATCCCCACCGCCAGCGCGGGCGTGCTGATCTACGGCGGCACCCAGGTGCTCAAGGGCCGCATGAGCATCGGCGATCTCATGATGTTCAGCACGTACTTGCTGATGCTCCTGGGACCCATCGAAACGCTCACCAGCACCGCCTCCCAGATCCAGAGCAACCTCGCCGCCATGGACCGCCTTCTGGACCTCCTCGCGGAAGCCCCAGAGTTCGGCGGTCAGGACGGCGGTGCCGTCATCACTCGCACCCAGGCCCGCGGCCAGATCGACATCGAGGATGTCTGGTTCACCTACCCCAAGAGTGAAAAGCAGAAACTCCCTGGCGCATCCGAGAACGGCCAGGCCGCCAAGGAACCCCAGCCCGTCATCAAGGGTGTCACGCTCCACGTCAAGCCCGGCGAGACCATTGCTCTCGTCGGCCGCAGCGGCAGCGGAAAGACCACGCTCTGCAACCTTATCGCCCGCTTCTACGACCCCACCCAGGGCCAACTCCGCTTCGACGGCCGCAGTCTCCCCGAAATCTCGGTCCGCTCGTACCGCTCGCTCCTGGGCATCGTCGAGCAGGATGTCTTCCTGTTTGACGGCAGCATCGCCGAGAACATCGCCTACGCCCGCCGCGACGCGACCAACGCACAGATCATCGCCGCGGCCAAGGCGGCCAACGCCGATGAGTTCATCGCCGATCTCGAGAAGGGCTACCAGACCCTTATCGGCGAACGCGGCGTGCGCCTCTCCGGCGGCCAGAAGCAGCGCATCGCCATCGCCCGCGCCATCCTCGCCGATCCGCTCATCCTCATCCTCGATGAAGCCACCAGCAATCTCGACAGCGAGAGCGAAGCGCTGATCCAGCGCAGTCTCGCCGGCCTGATGCGCGGCCGCACCTGCTTCGTCATCGCCCACCGCCTCAGCACCATCCGCAGCGCCGACCGCATCGCCGTCATGGAAGACGGCCGCATCATCGAACTCGGTAGCCACGAAGAACTCACCGCCCGCAGCGGGCGCTACGCCGAACTCGTGCGCCTCCAGGTGGAAGGAGCCTTCGGCCCCTCCAAGCCCGCAGCCGCTCTGTAATCCAACTCCGGGCTCGCCCATCCCGCACCCAGGGCATCTCCCCGTCGGCTGTTCCTGCTTTTTTGCAAGACGCTCACTCCCACGCCACATTGGCTCCTGTCCACCCCGAAGGCACCTGAAAAGACCCTCGCGTAAGACGGCCCGCACGGCGCCGGCGCAGTGTCGGTACGCCCCGGGGCCGGGACTTGCACCAACAGCCAGGAGAGAACCATGAACACGACAGATCGCAAGCACCAGTCCATCACCGCAGCCATCGTCACCCTCGCCGTCGGTCTCGCCGGGGCCAGCCCCGTCACCGTCACCGCCTCCGGCCCCGATGCCGCGTCGATCACCGCCAGCGTGGACACCTTCCGCTCGCTGATCAGCGAGGGCGGCGGCCTCAACGCTCCCAATACCGGCCCTTTCACCAACGGCCGCCGCGAGATCAACTGGGATGCGCCCGCACTGGACGCGTTCCAAAGCCCCGGCCTCATGCCCGCCAACTTCTTCAACGCCAACAACAAGCGCGGCGCGACGTTCAGCACGCCCGACGGCTCCGGGTTCCTCGTCAGCCAAAGAGTCGCCGATGCCAACGGTCGGTTCGGCGACATCGATCCGTCGTACAACGCCTCGTTCCAGGCCTTCAGCCCGCTGCGTCTCTTCGCCGTCCGCGGCGGCGTTACCACCGACACGTTCTTCTCCATTCCGACGACCCCAGCGCAGTCCGCCACCGTCAACGGTTTCGGCGCGATCTTCACCGATGTCGATGCCACCGACAGCACGTTCCTCGAGTTCTACGGCCTGGGCGGAGCCCTCCTGCGCCGCACCCTGGTGCCCGCATCCCCCAGCGGTCTCTCGTTCGCCGGCGTCTACTTCGCCGATGGCGAACGCATCGAGCGCGTCCGCGTCGTGAGCGGCAACACCCCCATGGGGCTGGGCGTCCTCGATGGCGATGGCCGCGACGTCGTCGCCATGGACGATTTCTTCTACGGCGAACCCCTCGCTGTCCCCTCCCCCGCCGGCGCCGCCGTTCTCTGCGGCGCAGGCCTCATCTCCATGCGTCGCCGCCGCTGATCCTTTTCAGCCCACCACACAGAACGCGGCCGCGATCACTCGATCGCGACCGTGTTCGCTTTCGTAATTCGCAACGTGGTGCATTTCTCATTCTCTTTCCCGAATCCCGAATCCCCATTCCCCATTCCCCATTCCCCTCCGCCCCAAAGAGAGCAGGCCGGCGCACGCGCGTTCCCGCGTGCACCGGCCCGAGAGAGGAATCGCCTTGTCCGGCACGTTCCGCCCCGGCATATCGCCGCGGCGTTCCGCGTCTCCCATCCCTGCGTCGGCGTTACCTCGACACTCTCTCTCTTCGTTCACTATGGACGCGGCTTCACCGGTCCGTGCCGTCGAGCCCCGGCGTCAGCGTCACGCCCACCGTCCGCCCCGCCTTGACGCGCACCAGGTGCCACGAGAACTCGCTGCGTTCAGTGTTGAACGCCACGACGAGGTAGTCGTCTTCCTCCAGGCCGCTCAGCATCGCACGCCCGTACTTGTCCGTCGTCAGTTGCTTGGCGATCCCGTTGCCGTGGGAACGGGTGATCTCTACCAGCGTGCTCTTGCTCGCCAGCCCGTCCGGCCGCGTCACGAGCACCAGGATGCCCCCGGTCTTCGCCGGTGCAATCGCCGGGGCCAGCGCCGGCTTGGGCTGAGTCGACCCCATCGTCATCGCGGCGCTGCTCAACGTGGCCAGTAACGCAACAACAAGTACGCGGCGTGTCATTCGTTGCTCCAAATAGGGGTGTCGTCGCGCCGGTCTCGCCCACTGCGGACCGCCGCTCTCGCGTGCGTCGCGGCGATGCCCCGCGTTGGGGGCATTTCGCTCCGTGTGGGGCAGGCTCTTCGCCCGCCCCGCGACACACTAGCTCTACCGAGATAGACCCCGGCCTGTTGCACCGGCGCGCACACTCCATCCCGGGGATCCGCGAGCATGTGGCCAAACTGTGGAGAACCTGTGCGATGGGCCGATGCACATTCCCGGTTATCAACGCTGCGCAACGGGTGCCAGCCGTCTCTTTGTGAGGGACCATGAGCCGACGAACCGCCGTACAGACAACCCGACCGCTTCCTGTCCGCCGCGAGCAGCCCCCGGTTCTGCTCTTCGCACTCAACCCATTGCGAACCGCGCGCCTGGTGCTCCGCCCATTGCGAGAGAGCGATCGCGACGAGTTCATCCGCGTGGTCTCACTGACCCGTTCCGACCTCTCCGCCGCCGCCGGTTCCCTGCGCCCCGGCGAATCCGACGAAGCCTACTTCGAGCGTCAACTCGAACTCTGCCGCCGCGGCGACGACACCGCCTCCGCTTGGCGCCGCATCGGCGAACTCGACGACGGTCGTATCGCCGGCGCATTCAACCTGAACAGCATCACCCGCGGCCTGTCGTTCGAGGCCGAAGCCAACTGGTGGATCTCCGCCGATTGCCGCGGCATCGGCCTGGCCGTCGAGGGCGTCTCCGCCATGCTCGACTACGCGCTCGCCGACCTTCCGGCGGGCTTGGGCCTGCACACTGTCTTCGCCGCGATCACTCCATCCAACGCCGCGAGCGTCGCCGTCGCCAAGCGGTGCGAGTTCACGCTCCAGAAGCCCTCCGTTCAGGTCCGCCTCGCCGAGGGCTGGACGTCCCATGACCTCTGGGCCCGGCGCGTCAGCGTCAGTTGAGTTCGCCCGGATGTTCCGGCTTCAGGAACCGCGTCAGGAACTCTGTCTGCACGTTCTTGGCCTCGTTCGCGAAAACGCCAAAGCCAGCGTGTTCCCCCGGCGCGCCCGTCTTCGCCCACGTGCGCAGCTCTACGAGCGATCCATCCTTGCCCTGCGACTTAAGAGCCTCCAGGAAACGGCGCTGCCCCGCCAGCGGCACGATCTTGTCCAGCTCGTTGTGCAGCGCCAGCAGCGGGATCGGTCTCCATCCCGCCAGGTGCTCCATCGGGTCCAGCGGGGCCACACTCGCGCGGTCGTGCGCCACCGCCCAGCGTTCCTCGGTGCCCGCCTCGCCGTGCTCGGCGAAGTACAGCCCGCCCAGCCATCCGGTGGTGCCCTCAACCGCCGCGCACGCGAACGGGTGCGGATCGCACAGCCTCCGCAGCGCCACCATCCCGCCCGCCGACATCCCCCCGATCGCGACGCGTGACAGGTCGAACACGCCATGCAGCGCCGGATCGGCCAGCGATTCGAGCACATGGTCCACTTCCGCCAGCATCTTTGCGAGCACTTCCAGCGAACGCTCCAGCGTCTGCATGGCCGGGTCCGCCCGCTCGCCATGCCCCGGAAGGTCCACGGCGCACGCGCCAATCCCGGCGCGGATCCACCGCAGGTACCGCCCCGGGTCCAACTCCTTGTTGGCAGTCCGGCCGTGCATCCACAGCACCACCGGCGCCGGCCTTTCCCAGTCCGGGTGCGCAAGAAGCGCCGGCACATCCGCCAGCCGCCGCGACCTGGCCCGCGCCGCCAGCGCCCTGGGAAACTGCTTGAAGCGATCGATCATGCGGCCCACACAGTAAGTGCCGCGCCCCCGCGCCGCCGACCGTCAGCCCTTGTTTCTCCGGGCGCGGAAGAACTCCTTGAGCAGCGCGCCGCACTCGTCTTCCATCACGCCCGCGATCGGCTTGACCCTGTGATTCAACCGCTCGTCCTGCGTGAGCGACATCAGGCTCCCGCACGCGCCGGCCTTGGGATCCCTGGCCCCGAAGACCACCCGCCCCACCCGGGCGTTCACGATCAGCCCCGCGCACATCGCGCACGGCTCCAGCGTCACCACCAGCGTGCAGTGGTTGAGCCGCCAATCCCCACTCTCCCGCGCCGCCTCGCGGATCGCCAGATGCTCCGCGTGCGCCGCCGGGTCGTTGTCGCACTCGCGCCGGTTCGCCGCCCGCGCCAGCACCTTCCCGCTCGCCGTCTCGTACACGATCGCTCCCACCGGCACCTCGCCCGTGACCGCCGCATCCCGCGCGAGTCCAATCGCCTCGCGCATCATCGCAACATCGCGCCGCGTCGCCTCGCTCGCCGGCGAGTTGGCCGCCGCCCCGCCCCCCGCGGGCGCACCCCCGCCCAACCACGCACGTACGCGAGCCGAGATTGAACCGCCCCAGGGCATGTCAAAGGCTAGGCGTTGGGCCGATCGCCGCGCACCCGTGTGTCAGACACGGCAAGACTGGAAAAATAGCGAAACTGGGCGCGCCGAAAACCCCGCGAGAAATCTCTCTTGTATTGGCAGCAGACCTCGCAACGGCGCCTGCGGATTCTGTTTCGCCGCTCAATCCACATTTCAAGAATGGAGTCAGTCATGCCCGACGAAGGCCTGAATATCAGGCAGATTCAATCGGCGATCGACCGCCAGGGCGGCGGTTGGGTCGCCGCGGAAAACAACATCACCCGCCTCACCGACGAACAGCGTGCCCGCCTGCTGGGGGCCGTCCCGGACCCCTCGGAGGGAACACTCGAGGAAATCGCCGCCCGCGCCGCGTCACAGAAAGCAATGATCTCCGCCGCCGCGCTCGACAGCGCCGGCGCACCAGCCTCTTTCGATTGGCGCAACTCCGGCGGCCGCAACTACACCACCAGCGTCAAGAACCAGGGCGGATGCGGCTCGTGCGTCGCGTTCGGCTGCAGCGCCGTCATCGAAACCACGTTCAAGGTCCAACGCGGCAACCCCGCCATGGCCATCGACTTCAGCGAGGCCCACCTCTTCTTCTGCCACGGCCGCGCCGCCGGACGCAACTGCGGCAACGGCTGGCTCCCCGACCCCGCCCTCGCCGCCTGCCGCGACGTCGGCATCGTCGACGAAGCCTGCTACCCCTACGTCGGGTCCGACCAGAACTGCTCCAACCGTTGCGCCGACTGGCAGAACCGCCTGACCCGGATCCGAGCCATCACCAACCCCAACGGGAACCCCGCCGCGATGAAGACGTGGCTCTCCACCCGGGGAAGCCTCACCGGCTGCTTCACCGTCTACAACGACTTCTTCGCCTACCGCTCCGGCGTCTACCGCCACACCTCCGGCGCTCTCGCCGGCGGCCACTGCGTCGAGATCATCGGGTACGACGACGCCCAGCAGTGCTGGATCTGCAAGAACAGCTGGGGCGCCGCCTGGGGCGACCAGGGTTTCTTCCGCATCGCCTACGGCGAGTGCGGCATCGACACCTGGCACGTCCGCGGCGTCGACGGCATCCTCGAGACCGGCTGGCTCGCCAACGGCCGCGTCCTGGGCCTCTGGTCCAACGACTCGGACCGCAACGCCTACGCCTACCTCGAGAACATCGGCTGGCGCCGCATCGCGTACGACAACGACAACATCTTCGTCAACATGCTGACCCAACTCGCCGCGGCCCGCCTCGGCAACCGTCAGGTCGGCGCGTTCCAGGACAACGGCGTCATCAAGCAGGTGTACGTCTGGTGAACACAGGAGCATGAACCATGTGCGATTGCAACAAGTCAAAGACCCAGGGAGCCGCCAGCGCCGGCGTCGGCGCTCCCACCCTCCAGCCCCCCGACCTCTCGTCGTCCTCCGGCGCCGACACCGCGGGCGGCAACGCCGGCAGCCCGGCCCTTCCTCTCCCCGGCGAAGGCGCGAACACGCAGTCCGCCGCGAGCCCCGCTGCCGGGCCCGGTGACACCGCAAGCCTCGACAGCGCCGGCGCCGCCACCTGGCACAGCGACAAGCGCATCAACGCCCTCTGGTCCATCAACCAGAACCGCAATGTCTTCGCGGGCGTCGCCGGTGTGGGCTGGAAGAAGCTCGCCGACGCCAACGACAGCTCGGTGATGGCCCTCAACATCATCGCCTCCTGCGCCCGCAACACCCAGGGACGCGTCGACCTCCGCGAGGAATCCGACGGCAAGATCCACGAGATCTACGCCTGGTGACCACGCGGCCCAACGCCCCACATCACCCGGGGACCGCCCGCCTCGCGCGGGCGGCCCCGGTTACGCTTGAATCTCACGCGACGGGAACTCGATCATGCACCTCACCCAGGTCCACAGCGGACAGACCGTCACCATCGCTGCCGGCGAACCCCTCTCCATCGAACTCCCCGAAAACGCCACCACCGGCTTCCGCTGGGCCGTTGAACCCGCCACCACGATGCAACTCGTGAACGATCGGCAATCTCCCGGCTCCGGCATCGGCGCCGCGGGTTCACGCACGCTCACCTTTTCCGGCCGCGGCGTCATACACCTCTCCCTCCGCCGCGAATGGGAACCTCAGCCGCTCCAGTTCTTCCAGGTCACCGTGCAGGAACGCTGAACCGCCGCGGATTCAACCCGATCCCGGCAGGTGCTTGTCGATCCAGTCATCCTGCCGCAGCACCGCCCCGCGGTTGCGCCGGTCCCGGGCCTCGCTCCGCCGCTGCGCCAGTCTGAACAGCCGCGCGATGATCCGCGTGTCCGCGAACTCCGGCGGCCCCGGCCTGTTCCGCATCGCCCGCGACACCCACGGCAGGTACCGCACCGCCAGCTCATCCTCGATCGACACGAAGATCTGCGCCGAGCCCGGGTCGCCCTGCCTCCCCGCGCGCCCGATGAACTGCCGGTCGATCCGCTTGGCCCCGTGCATCTCCGTCAGCAGCACGTGCAGCCCGCCCGCCTCCTTCGCCGCCTCGTCCAGCTTGATGTCCGTGCCGCGTCCGGCCATGTTCGTCGCCACCGTGATCGCCGCCGACCGGTCCCCCGTGTCCCTCGACCGCCCCTGCCCGGCCCGCTCGATGAGCGACGCCTCTTCCTTGTCGAAGTTCGCGTTGAGCACCTGGTGCGGCAGCCCCCGCGCCGTCAGCAGCTTGCCCAGCAGCTCCGACGCCGCGATCGACCGCGTGCCCACCAGGATCGGCCGCCCCTGGTTGTGGATCTCCTCGATCGAGTTGACGATCGCCGCCCACTTGTCGCGGGATGTCCGGAACGCCCGCAGCCGCATCTGCTTCCGCGCGATCGGCCGGTTCGTCGGGATCACCGTCACCGGCCGCGCGTACACCGATTCGATCTCGCCCAGCGCGTCCGCCGCCGTGCCCGTCATGCCGCACATGAACGGGTACGTGCGGAAGTACCGCTGGAAACTCATGCGGGCCAGCGTTTCGCGGTCCGCCGTCACTTCCAGCCCCTCCTTGGCCTCCACCGCCTG
>JAFEBP010000025.1:354-60237 GCA_018242605.1 Planctomycetota bacterium | reverse complement strand
TTAACCCGAGTGTATCCCAAACGACGCCTCACAAACGGTATTTGTCAGGGTCCGACAGGGAATCCTGATCCCGTCCACAAAATCCGACAGTTACTCGACTTGCGCAGCCTTGGCCCGCATGGCGACCACGCCGTCCGGCGCAGGGCCTGACACCATGTCGTCAGTCCGATTGAGCGCCCGCCAGAGCCGCCGCTGGGTCGCCCAGTCCGGCTGCCGGGTCACCGGCCGCAGCTGCTTCTCGGTGATCCGATCCTTGCCGCTCTCGGGCGGCACGAGGAAGAGCAGTTGCTCCTGGATGTCGGGCGCGAGATTGACCAGGTCCATGATCTGGCTGAGCCGCCCGCGGGTGACGTGGCCGAGCCGCGCGATCTCGGCGAAGTCCTTCACCTGCCCGCTCCGCACGAGCCAGTCGAAGCGGAGCGCCAACGCCATGAGCTTGGCCACGCGCGGCACGCGCCGAGGCGTCCGGCTCTGCGTGGTGACGGGCACCGGGGGTGGGGGACTGCCGACGCGCATGACGCGGCCCGTGTTGACGCCGCTCTCGAAGCAGACCTTGAACGTGGCGCGATCCGGAAGGCTCATGGCTTGCACTCCGCAGCGAGGCGGGACGATTCGGGGTGGAAGACCAGCGTCACCTCGCCGGCCTTGCCGTCGTACTCGACGGCCTTGATCAGCGAGCGGAGCAGTTCGGCGCGCTCGCGCGTGCTGAGCTGGTCCCACAGCGGCTGGAACTCCGCGAACGCCGCATCGACCTGGTCACGCCGGAGCTCGTTCTTCGCGGCGTCGGCGAGTTCCTCTTCGATCTCGCGGATCTGCTCGCCGATCTGCCGCGAGCGCTCCGCCACCTCCGCGAGTCGGTCGATGTCGCTGGAGGCCCCGGCGCGGCGCTCGTCGCTGGCCAGCCAGCGAAGCTCCCGCTGCAGCGTGGCGCGGCGGTCCTCGAGCTGCTCGGCGAGCTCACGCGAATGGGTTCGGGCGCGGTCCAGAATGACGCCCACCAGTTCCCGGTCGCGGCCGAGCGCCCGCAGCCGCTCGACCACGAACGACTCGAGCGGCTCGGCGGGGATCGACTTGGACGGGCAGGTGTGGTAGCCCCGGCTCTGGGCCGCGTGGCACGCGTAGTAGCGGTACGTGCGCTTGCCAGCCTTGGTCGTGAAGGTGTGCGACATGGGCTTGTCGCAGTTGCGGCACCGCACCAGGCCTTTGAGCAGCCCGTGGTGCGTGTTGCGGACGTCGCTCCCCTTGTCGCGCCCGTTGGCCTCCAGGATCGTCGCCGCCCGCTTCCACAGCGTCGGCTCGATGATCCCCTCGTGCTCGCCCTCAAACAACTGGTCGTGGTGCTGCACCTTGCCGAGGTAGGAGACGTTGGTCAGGATGCGGTGGACGTAGGGGTTGGTCAGCGGCAGGCCGCCGACTTTGGTCCCGTCCTTCTGGGTCCAGCTCTTGGTCGTCCACCCGCGCTTGAGCGCCGCCTCGGTCGTCGCGCGGACCGAACGCGTCTCGATGTAGATCGCGAAGAGCTCCCGCACCCGGAAGGCCTCGTCGCGGTTGACGATGAGCTTCCCGCCCACCACGTCGTACCCGAGGATGGGCTTGCCGCCGAACCACTTGCCCTTGCGACGAGTGGCCGCGATCTTGTCTCGGGTACGCTCCGAGATGATCTCCCGCTCAAACTGGGCGAACGACAGCAGGATGTTCAGCGTCAGGCGTCCCATCGAGTGGGTGGTGTTGAACTGCTGGGTGACGCTGACGAACGAGACCTTCTTGCGGTCGAAGACCTCCATGATCCGGGCGAAGTCCAGCAGCGAGCGGCTCAGGCGGTCGACCTTGTAGACAACCACGCAGTCGACCTTGCCCGCGTCGATGTCGGCCATGAGCTGCTTGAGGCCCGGCCGCTCCATGTTGCCGCCGGTGTACCCGCCGTCGTCGTAGCGGTCGGGCAGGCACACCCACCCTTCGGACCGCTGGCTGCTGACGTAGAGCTCGCCGCTCTCGCGCTGGGCGTCGAGCGAGTTGAACTCCTGCTCGAGGCCCTCCTCGCTGCTCTTGCGGGTGTAGATCGCGCAGCGGATCAGCCCGGGTGTCTTCGAGGTCGCGGCCCCGTTCATGATGCGGCCTCCGCCCCAACCTCAGTCGACGCCCGCTCCTTCGAGGCAATCTTCATCGCGTCGGCGAAGAACTTCGCGCCGTTCCAGTGGCTGCCGGTGATCGCGTTGGCCACCGCCGACAGCGAGCGGTAGACCTTGCCCTCGCACTCAAAGCCCTTGGGCAGCACGATCACGCTGTACGCCTTGCCCTTGTAGGTCCGCCACAGCGTCGACCCCGGCAGCGGCACGTCGCTGGCCCGCGAGACGCGGAGCGAGACGATGGCATGCTTTGGGGACGGCGCGTCGCTGATCGTGGTGGGTCGCGGAGCCCCGACCGGGGCCTGCAGCCGCAGATCTGCGTCGTCGGCCAACTCCGCCGCCCGCTGGCGGGCTCGCTCGGAAAGGTCGCCCTCCGCGTCGGCCTGGAGCCGCCAGGCGATCCGTTTGATCAGGTACGGGCGGTTGTTGCAGCGCGTCGGCTCGCCGAAGAGCTCGGCGTAGCGGGCCTTGAGCTGCGGCGTCTTGAGCGTTCCGAGCCGCCTCAGTTCTACATGGATGTTCAGCGCCATGAAAGTCCTCCTGCCCGCTCGGCCCCGACATGGCCCGCGGCCGTGTCGGAATCGAGCGGGAGCGGACGATCAGGGCGATCATCTTCCGCAGGGTCAAGTCGAGAACTCTCGGGTTTTCGATGCTCCGCCGGCGCGATGCTGGCGGCCCGACTGGCTCGAACTCCGGCCCGAATCCGCTCCCGGTGCCAGCGGTGCATGGCGGCGGCAAGCGTGGCGATGACGATCTCGCGCCGCTTGGCGGCGGAGTCCAGAGGGTCCTGCTGGGACACGAACGGCTCCTTCGCGGGTCAACAGCAACCCGCCAAAGAGCAACTAACCCGTTCGCGGACAGAATCCCGAAGACCCTTTCAAAATGCGTCGAGCCTGGGGCGTCGCGTTGCCGCGGGCAATGCGTCCGCAGCCACGACGCCACCTCATAGCGGCGTTGCGAGGTCGGGCATCAGTGCACCGTTGCCGTCCGGAGCTCCGCCTCTGCATGCACGAGGACTAACTCGCGTAGCAGATCAACAGATGCCTGTAAAGTGCCGCATTTCGTCGGACTCCTTGACCTGCTGCGGGAGCAGCGCATGAAGCCGTGCATTGACTTCCGCCAACCGATCAAACTCCTCAGCGGCGACGTGCTTCTTCCCTGCATCGATGAGGTTCTTGGCCTGAAGCTGGTCATTCAGCATTTCGCGCTTCTCGAGCAGGTGCTGGAACCAACCAATGAGGAACTCAGGGGTTCGACGGAGAATTTGGAAAGAGATCCGATCGAGGTGGTCCACCGCAGCCTCGATCTTGCTGGGGTTGTTTGAGTTCAGAAATGTGTGCTCACGAGCGACGATCTCATGCAGTTGGCGGCGCTCCTGGTCGTTCCCGCTCTCGGTGACGATCGCGCTGACGCGCTCTTTGGTCTCTCGATATTCGCCGCGGAGGCGCTCGACCCTCTTGCCTGCGATCAATCCATTCATCTCTTGGGCGATCTTTCGCTTGCGATCCTCCAGCTTGTAACGGGAGTCGGTTACGTCGTCTGCCGCCAGCAGGCCGGACTCCACATGCAGCTCCTTTAGCGGCGCCAGGAGCTTGTCGAGGTGGTCCACGACCTCGAATCTTTCGCTAGCAAGCGCCTCAGCCTTCTCCTCCTCCAAGCGGGTGCCGAGCATCCTTACCTCCTCGGCCAACGTGGCAGCGGGCACATCCCGTCGTGTCGGCGTGAACACCTGCGAGAATTCCGGGCCGGATGGGTTAACGAAGGCCTGGACAGTGAGGTCTCGGGATTCGGAGACTTCGAAAGTCAGATCGATCTCAGTTCCGCGCATCAGGTCACGCTTCAGACCTTTTCCGGAAATGACCAAGTATCCGATGCGCTTATTCGCGGTGAAGTGATTGTCGGACGGACCCTCTACGACGATGATTTGGATCTGGTCATCCGAGCCATGCACGATCGTCTTGCTCACCTCGACCGTCTTCTTCGTACGTGCGGGCAGCACAGTATTCTTCACGAAGATCGGCTCTAGCTTTGTGTCACCGGCCATGTCATCCTTCACCAGCGCAAGATCTTCGGGGAGAAGCTGTCCGGCGACGCTGTACTTTCCCTGAGCAATCTGAATTGTATCGACGTCCGCAGGTACCACGTTATTGTGGCGATCCAGGATCTTCAGCGAGAACAGGTTGTAGGCGTCAGCCTGAAGTGGAAGATCTTCCAGGATTCGAACAGCAAGGGTCTTCAGTCCGCTGTCGTAGCCGCCATCGTTGCGGACAATCCTATAGAACAGGCCTTCTGTGCTCCCTTCGACCTTCGCCGAGAATATCTCTTCGGCCTCCTGCGATGCACGGTTGTAAGCCACTCTGATCCGAATCGCATCGGAAGCGGTCGGCTTGGCATCCTGCTCGCGAAGATTCACCTCTCGCGTGGCTGCGAAGTACGCGGCGCCCACCGCGATCGCATTCGTCGGGTCAATCCCGGTGTTCACGGGGATGCCAAGAAGCTCCTCAATTCTCTGTCGCACAAAAGGGGAATATGTAGAGCCGCCGACCATGAGGACGAACTTCAAATCCTGCGGACGAAGCGAGTTCCGGGTGAGGATCGTCCTTAGCATTTCCGCCGTTCGGTCGATGGAGTCCTTGATGATGGACTCAAACTCGGAGCGAGAGATGGGAAGGATGGCCTCAACGGTTGTGCCAGAGTCGTCGTCCAACGTGACCTCGATCTCGGCGGAGGACCTCGCAGACAGTTCAATCTTCGCCTGCTCAGCGAGGCTGAGAAGCCGATACCACAGTCGGTTGTGCTTCCCCGACTCGCTTCGCATTTGCGACAGCAAGTCCTTGAACTGACCCCGCTTGGTCAGCGCAGGAACAACAATTTTTTCAACGATCAACGCATCGAAATCCGCACCGCCGAGGTAGTTGTCGCCCTCATGGTCGACCACCTTCAGTTCGCCTTGAACGATCTTCACCAGCGCCACATCGAACGTGCCCCCTCCAAGGTCGTACACAATCCACTGACTGTTTTTTAAGTCGATCCCCTTTTCCTTGTTCGCATACGCAAGGCTGGCGGCGATCGGCTCTTGGAGAAGCACAACCTGCTTGAACCCCGCCGCGTAGCCCGCCTCCTTTGTGGCGTTCGACTGCAGCATGTCGAACGACGCGGGGATGGTGAGAACCACGGCATCGGGCACCTCGCCCGTGCGGATGAAGGTCTTCAGCTCCTTGAGCACGAACGCCGACAGCTCGATCGGCGTCTTGGACTGGCCTGTGGACTTGATCTTGAAAGTCTCAGTCGTGCCCATCTTTCGCTTGAACTGGCTCACCACGCTCTTCGGGTCCTTCTCGGCGAAGGTCCGTGCCTGCTCTCCCACCAATATGCGATCGTTGCGGAACCCGACGATCGACGGAAGCGTCTCCTTGAACCCGTTTGGGTTCTTGAAGACCTCCACCTCACCCTTGTTAAACCGCGCCAGCAATGAGTTGGTCGTCCCCAGGTCGATTCCGAAGTTGATCATCGAGCCCATTGATTAACACTCCTTCCGCGATTCGACCACAACGATGCCCTTCTGGACAACCTTGGAAAACTCGCCAGCGCCGTCCCTTAGAACGGCGCGGATGATGGGCTTGATGACCTCAACAACTACCAGATCGCTCGTCCCAGAGCCTGAAATCGACGCTTCAAGGTCCGTACGGGTTTCCTTGAATGGTTGACCCATGGGGTCCTCATAGACCAACCGTATAGCCGTGACCCCGCCACTGATGTCGGCTGCAGCCACGCCCTCTTCCGCGAAAGCAGCCCGAATCTTGTTCACATTCCGCGTGATGTTCGCAGCATCCCCTGCCTTTGCCAGCTTTCGCTCCATGTCGTAGAGCTGGTTCAGCGCCGTGAGGATGCACTTGGGTACCTGGATTCGCATGTCCATAGCGGGAGTTTCCGGGTCGTCAGTCTGAGCGTTGTGTCATCAGCGAAGGCAGAAACGGCAAGAGGACCGCATTGTCGGTATCACGCATGGGAAGGGTACACGCAACGCCGTGCTGTGACCGGCTTCGCACAACGATGTCTCCGTTTCGAGTCTCCGCGACGACGTCACCCCACCGGAGATGGCGATCCTTTCTGAATATGAACCCCTGGGTTTGGAAGGCCACACCGTGGCGATCGAGCGTGCAGGCCCCGATCGTGACAGGTTGCCCCGAAAGGATGCGTGCATGAAGACGAGCAACAACGGCCTCGGCAAGGTAGCTCAATGCCGCCCTTATCATCGCCGAAAAGTGCTCGCGCTGCTCCATTGCGCCGGCGCCTTGTGATCGCCAGGCCACCGTGATGGACTTCCCAGCCTCGTCCTTCGCCGCCAGGAGGAAATCGTACTGATCGGCACCTGCGCCTCTCGTGATGCTTGCTCCCCAGCGAACGGCAGCAACACTTCCTGCCGGAAGGAAAATGTCGCCGTCACGGATGCCCTCCTTGGTGATGGCTACGGGTCTACTCGCACCGAACTGCAGTCGCGACTCATGTTGCCGCTCCTCCGCGATCAAACGCTCAATGGTCTTGTAGTCCTCCTTGAGCCGAGCAGTCAGCTCGACGCTTCGGAAATTGAATCGATTGCAGAGTGCGAGAACGTTCTTCGAGAGCTCAGAGTCGCCGTGCTCATTGAAGCAGGCAATCGCCAGGGACCGAATCGAAGACACGAGATCGCGCTGAGCCGAAGCAAATGGAGTTGGTAGAAGGTTGAACAATTCGGGAATGCTGTGCTGCTTGAACAACGCCAGGATCTCAGGAAGTTCGATGCGTTTCGTGGCGCCATCGACCGCTTTCTGTCGCATCAGGTCGACCATCGCTCCGACACGTTTGAAGGCACCCTCGAAACAAACATCCTCATCCTCGGACCGAACCCAACGTCTGCCGTCAAAGAGAACCTCGACGACGGGCAGGAGCTTTCGTTCGATCGCTCGCGTGAGCAAGAGGTTGTACTGTCTCGCAAACGGTGCGCTGAGGAAGCCGAGGAAGTCCTCATCCTCTTCAGTGCGCTCGAGAGTGCGCTCGGGGAAATAGTCGTCCGAATAGAGAAAATGACCGACGTCGCCGCGTGTCAAGAAGCGGAGTAGTGGGGTATTCCGGAATACCTCGCAGTGATACTCCCGAAGGATCGTGTCGTGAAGCGCATCCTCGGCTTCGAGAGCTCGCGATCGGTCGATGTGGCAATTCTCAAGCCAGCTAACGGCACCATCGTTGAGCTCAATCTCCTGAAGTAGTCGTTTCTTGGCTCGCTGGACAGCCTTGATGTCCATCTCTCCACTCGCGTCGGGAGGGCTCAGTTGAAGTAGCTCGAACGGATTGATGTAGAAGCGAAACAGTTCGTCATGCTGCAGTAGGTTCGTGGTGAGCGGGCGCACCGCTGCAGCGAGTGGCACTAGCTTTCGCTTCGTGGCTTCGAGGCGCTCAGGAGCACGTTTATGACTCGGATCGATCGACAAGACCCGCCGATAAGCATCGGCGGCATCGGCGTCCTGCGATACCTCGGGATCATTGAACACGAGGCCCATGTTGAAGAGTGCCGATGGGTTGGTGTCGACTGCGGCAGCAAGTCGGTAGAACACCAATGCACGCGCCATGTTCCTGTGGTTGTGGTGCGCAATGCCGAGCTGATTCAGGTCGTTTGAGTCTGCTTCATCTAGCGCAACCAAATGCGTAAGTGCACGAATCTCACCTTCAAGGTCCTTCTGCTTACGGCAGAGCGCAGCCATGTACCGCCAAAGGAACGGGGCCTCGGGGTTGAGACGTGTGGCCTGCCGAAGAGCCTCAGCGGCTTCCGGCAGGCGATCAACGGCTGTCAGTTCGCTACCCAGCTGTCGCCACGTCCAGTCCGATTGCGGATGATGGCGCAGAGTCTGCTGAGCGAGGTCGGCTGCCTGAGCGTGAGCTCCAGTCCAACTGGCTGCAAGAATGGCTTTCTGCCACAACGAGTGATCAGTGGGTTCTGCCCGCGCGGCGGCTATCAGCAGTGGAAGCGCGTCCACATACCGTTGCGCGGCGAAAAGGCTCTGACCGGATTCGGGCGGCTTGCCTGCGGACATTGGGTGAAGGATATGGGGGATTCAGCGCTTTGCGGCACTCCTCAGTTTCCCCCTCATTGGCGAGTCCTGCACGCGTCGATCTGTCCCAGCCCCCCCGGGGGGGGGCTGGGGATCAGTCCTATGTGCAGTGACCGTGGAACCGTTGACTCTTCCCGCCTGATCAGCGCCACGTTCGCACGGTCAGCTCATCGATCGTTTACCTGTGCTAGCCGATCAAGACTCCGTGCGCATGCGCACCCCGCTCGCAACGCCCCTGTTAACCCCTCCGCCCGTCAACCCGAGACTCCGAGAGTTCGAGAGGATTTCGACGCACCCATGACGAGACACCCGGTGTCCTGACCGGTTGGCTCTGAAATGCTCTCGAACCGAGAGCGCAGCGGCGAAGGTGCCCGAAACGTCAAACCGCCCGGATTCTGCGGGGTTTCTGGCCGAGTCGGCGCGAGGGCCAAAACGGGCCGCCTGTAAACCAAACGACCCCGCCGTGAGGCGGGGTCGGAAGGAAGCTCCCCGACCAGGACTCGAACCTGGAACCTACCGGTTAACAGCCGGTCGCTCTACCATTGAGCTATCAGGGAATCAAAATTGTCTCCCGCCCGCGGGCGGTTCAGACCCCCGCCGGAGGCGGAAAGTCAGGTCTCAACTGTATCAGACTCACTCACCGCGTCAAGCCGTCGGGCCCACCGGCCACGACCCCGCACTTTGGGGATAGCTCGCCGGACCGCTCCGCCAACCCCCCACTTTTCGGCCGAAGAGGCCCCCAACTGAACGGCCCGAGCTCATTCCCGGGCGCACGCCCCGTTATCCGCTTTCCCAGCCGTACCGGGCGGTCCCGGAGCCTTGTTTCCACCCCTCTGGTTAGCCCCTCAGCGACTCCATCTCCGCCCCGGCGGTGGCCGCACGTTCAACGAACGGTTGTCACTCCGCCCTTCACGCCCCCACCTCCACCCCCGCCTCTCCCAACCCCGCCGCTGCCGCCTTCAGGTAGTTCCGGATCGTCATGTCCTGCCCAAGGATTCGCCCGACATATCTGAACGCCGCGGACTTCACCACGCCCTGTTCGGTGATCCGCAGCCGCGTCTTGCCGCCTTCGTCGATCAGTTCATACGTCCAACTCCCCCCGAACGGCAGCGAGTCATCCGCAATCCGCGTCACCATCCGCCGCGGCGGGTCCATCGCCTCCACCTCCAGCGTCAGGTCACCCCCCGACCCCACCTCTTTGTGAACCCGGTGGCCGTCCCGGTCCGCCAACCGCTCGATGCGCTTCACGTCCTTGCGCCACGCTGGTTGCCCGTCAAAGTCCGTAATCAACTTCCACACCGCCGCCGCGGGCTTGGAAACCAAGATCGACGCCGTCGCCGTGTGCTCCCGCGGCATCATCCGCCCCACCACCAGCACCGTCGCCACCATCGCGATGAACCCGACCGCCAACGGCAGAATGATCAAGAAGAGTTTCATCCCGTTCTCCAAAACTGTTTAGCGCTCAAGCCCGCCACGAACCACCGTTCACGCCAGCTCACCCAGCACCCGTTCCGCTGCCCGCTTCACACGATCCACTTCGATCCGGTCCATGCTGCACCGCTCCGGATGGTCGTTCGCCACTTCGCTCTCCGGCAGCGTCGGGTCCGCGAGCACGATCTCTTCCCGCGCCCCCTCGCGCATCGGGATGATCGTCCACCGATGGTCCGTCGGTCCGAACAGCGACACCAGCGGCACGCCGAACGCCGCCGCCAGGTGCCGGGGCCCCGTATCGTTCGTCACCACGACCGATGCGCCCCGCACCACGCCCTTGAGCGCCCCCAGCGTGATGCCCAGCGCGGGCAGTGACACGCCGCCGCACGCACCAACGATGTTCCCAGCGAGTTCCATCTCCGCGGGTGAGCCGTTCACCAGGATCTTCACGCCCCATCGCTCGCGCAGCCACCGCGCCAGATCCGCGAACCGATCCGCCGGCCACCGCTTCGCCGGGTCGTTCCCGCCCGGGTTGAGCAGCGCGTAGGCAGCGCCGGGAGCGCACCCCGCCGCCGCGAGAATCTCCATTGACGCTCGTTCCTGCTCGGGCGACACGCCCAACTCCATGCACGCGCCCGCCGGCAGCGTCCATCGGGCCGGGTCCATCGCCGTTGAATCCACATCCCCATCCAGCAGCGCCCGCGCCGCCCGCCAGTAGTACTCGCACGCGGGAATCACCGCCCACCCACCCTTGTCGCGTTTGGGCGCCTTGAGCCGATCCGTGAGCAGAAAGCCCCGCCCGTCGCGGTCGTACCCCATGCGCCTGGGAATCCCCGCGATCCTCGCCACCAGCGCTGTGCCCAACGAGTTGGTGAGCAGCAGCGCCGTGTCGTATTGCCGGGGCCGCACCTTGGCCGCGACGAACTTGGGGCCAAACACCCCGCTCGCCCGCTCCACGTGCAACTCGTCAAACACACTGCTCCCGGCCAGCACCTGATCGATCCCCGGCCTGCACAGGCCGCCGATGAACGTGCCCGCCAGCCGATCGCGGATGGCCCGCAGCGCGGGCGTGGCCATGGTCACATCACCCACCCAGCTCGGGAGCACCACCAGCAACCGCAGCGGCTTGCGCACCGGCGTCGTCATCCCCGCCAGCCCTCGTCGTCACTCTTGCCGCCGTACCCATCGTCGTCGAATGTGCCGGGCTTGGGCGTCCCCCACAGCGGCCCGTCGCGGTACTTTCCCTCGTACCACGCGTTGGTCTGCCGCCGCAGTTCCGCCAGAAAGCCCACCGCCGCGAGCTTGTCCAGCCCCAACTCCATCGTGATCGAATCCGGCGCCACGTCGATGCGTGCGAGCACGACACCCTCACGCTCTGCGAGCCCCTGCGCCGCCGCGATCACGACGCTCCGAGTCCCCTCGTCCTCCAGCGGCGTGCCGTTCAGGGCCCGCAATCTCACGATCGAGACGTCCATCAGGTATCCTTGTCCTTCTCGCGCTCCTTGAGCCACTTGCGGTTCACGAACATGTGAACCAGGATCATCAGCCCGGCGATGACGAACCCGGAAATGCCCAGGATCCGCAGCGTCGCCGAGCCCGAGCGGTCGCTGGAGTGCACCAGGATCGACGAGCTCACCACCACCCCCGCCACCATCATGCCGAACGAGATATTCCGGCTCGCGTGCTCCAGACTCCGCGTCACCTTCGCCAGCCCACGGTGCTCCAGGTTCACCGCCAGGCGGTTGCGCCTCACCATCCCCATCAGCATCCTGATCTCCCGCGGCAGGTCTTCCATCAGCGACGCGTATTCCACCATGCTCGCCGCCGTGCGCCGCTTGAGCGCCGTCGCCCCGTACCGCCGCTTGAGCACCTGCTCCACGAAAGGCCGCAGGTGCGAGATCATGTCGAACTCCGGGTCCAGGCTCCTCGCCACCGCCTGGATCGTCGTGAGCGACTTGACCAGCATCACCAGTTCCGCCGGGAACCTGATCTTGTGGAAACGCAGTTTCTCAAAGAAGCTCTCCAGCAGCACCGGCAGATCGATCTGATCCACCGTGGCCCCCTCGAAACTCTGCGCAAACTCCGCCATGTCGGCCCGGAAGATCCGGTCGTCCAGCTTCGTGTACGGCACATCGGCCAGGCTCGAGACCACAGCGATCACCTCGTCCGTGTTCGCTTCCGCCACCGCCCGCACCAGCCGCGCCAGCAACTCCATCGTCCGCGGCTCGATCCGTCCCGTCATCCCGCAATCAATGAACCCCGCCGCGACGCTGCCGTCCTCGTTGACGAGCGCGAACAGGTTCCCCGGGTGCGGGTCCGCGTGGAACAACCCGATCTCCAGGCACTGCCGCGCCACCGCGTCCGCGCCGTGGCTCACCACCTGCGTGCACTGCTCGGGGGTCAGGTCCCCGGGCTTGAGCCGCGAGAGCAGCACGCCCCGGAACTCCTCCAGCGCGAGCACGCGCTTGGTCGTCGCCTCCCAATACACCTTGGGGAACCGCACGTTGGGATCCTCGGCGAACGCTTCCCGCAGCCGGTCCGTCGAGCGTCCCTCGAATGTAAAGTCCACTTCCCGCTTGAGTTCGCGGGCGAACTCCCGCACCACGTCCGCCGGGCTGAATCCCGTGTTCGCCAGATGCGTCTGCGCAAACTCGGCCAGCGTCCGCAGGATCTCCAGGTCCGATTGGGTCAGTTCTTCTGTTCCCGGCCGCAGGATCTTGAGCACCACCGGCGTCCCATCCACCAGCGTCGCCCGGTGCACCTGCGCCATCGAGGCCGCCGCGATGGGAGCCTCTTCCACGTGACTCAGCACGTCCGACACGCGCCCGTCGAACTCTTCGTCAAGCACGCCCCGGATCACCGCAAAGTCCAGAGTCGGCGCGCCCGCCTGCAGTTTCGCGAACTCATCCGCCCATTCCGCCGGGATCAAATCCTTGCGGCAAGAGAGCATCTGCCCGAGTTTCATGAACGTGGGACCCAGTTGCTCCATCACCACCCGCATCCGGGCCGCGCGGGGCAGGTGCGCCACCGGCTCGGTCGCCTTAGCGCCGCGGAACAGGCGGGTGCCCTTATCCACAAGGTTGTCCAGCCCCAGCGTCGTCACCGCATCTGCGAAGCCGTACCGCACCAGCACGTCGAGAATCTCGACGTAGCGTCGTGCATTGCGGATGGTGCGAGTAACTTCAGTAACCGGCATACCCAAGCCTATCCCTACCGCCGCCCAACCGTCGCGCTTCGGCCGACGCGGCCGTGCTCGTTCACCCCTTCTTCGGTACTTCCCTTTGCTCCACGCTCATCAGACCGACGCAAATCGACTCAAATTCACTCCTTGGCCAACGCCTTTTCAGGGTTTCACCATGGTTATAGTTCTGTACGGACAGCAACGGTCACGTTCAGTGGCCTGTGGGAAGCACACAAGGGAGTCAATCGCGAGGGGCCAGGGAGTTTCTCCTCGCTTGATACATTCGTATGTCGCAGTACACCACGAACAGCCTCATGGAAGCCGTGTACGAGCAGCTGCGCGCCGTCGCCGAGACCCGGATGCAAGAAGAGCGTGCCGATCACACCCTCCAGGCCACCGCCATCGTCAATGAGGCCTATTTGCGCCTCAAGCAGAACGGCAAAGCCCACTGGTCCGGTCCCGCCGAGTTCTACGCCGCCGCGGCCGAGACCATGCGCCGCGTCCTCATCGATCACGCAAACGCCCACAAGGCCGCGAAACGCGGCGGCGATCGCAAGCGTGTCGACCTCACCGATGTCGTTGACCTTGCACAGTTCGGGAGCGCCGACGATATTCTGAGCATCGACGATGCTGTTTCCCGCATAGAGGCGGTGGACGCGCAGGTCGGCTTCACGATCCGTCTTCGTTTCTATGCCGGTCTCACAACCGAACAAATCGCGGCCGTCACCGGCGTTCCCTACGCGACGGTCCGGCGGGATTGGGAGTTTGCTCGGGCCTGGTTGTTCAAAGAACTTCGCGACGAATAGCGCCGTGCCCCGCGCCGCCGCGCTCGTGTTCACGTTCGCCGTTTTCCTCGTTCCGGGGGTGTCTTGTGCAGGATTCCTTGCTCCGTGAAGCACGCGAAGCGTTCGGCCTCGCGATCGAAGCGGACCCCAACCAGCGTGACAGCGTCATCGCCAGAGTCTGCGGCGACAACGAACTTCTGCGCCGCGCCGTGATGGAACTGCTCGAAGCCCACGACAACGCGCACCACTTCATGGCCCACCCCGAGAGCGCCTCCCACCGAGGCCCAGGGACCGACACCCCGCCCACCGCCGACCTCCCCCGCACCGGCAGCAGCCTCCCGCGCGGTCACTCCTGCGGACCCGGCGATCGCCTCGGTTCCTTCGTAATCGAAAGGGAAATCGGCCGCGGCGGCTTCGGCACCGTCTTTTTCGCGCGCCAGGAGCAGCCGGTCCGCCGCGTCGCCGCCGTCAAGGTCATCCACTCAGTCGGCAACAATCGCCAGGTGCTCGCCCGCTTCGAGCAGGAGCGTCAGGCCCTGGCGAGCATGAGCCACCCCCACGTCGCCTCCGTGCTCGAGGGCGGCGCCACCGACGACGGCCTCCCGTACTTCGCAATGGAGTACATCCACGGCGAGCCCATCACCGTCTACTGCGACCGCCACCGCCTGACCACCAGCGAACGTCTCAGGCTCTTCTGTTTAGTCTGCGACGCCGTGCAGCACGCCCACCAGAAGGGAATCATCCACCGCGATATCAAGCCAAGCAACGTCCTGGTCTACGCCGCGGACGGCAAGCACATCCCCAAGGTCATCGACTTCGGCATCGCCAAGGTCATGGGCGAACGCCTCATCGCCGACTCCATCCACACCGATGTCCGCTCGTTCGTGGGCACCCCCGAATACATGAGCCCCGAGCAGGCCGACCCCAGGATCGGCGTCGTCGACACGCGCAGCGATATCTACAGCCTCGGCGTCCTCCTCTACGAACTGCTTATCGGCGTCCCTCCGCTGGACAGCAGGGAACTCCGCGCCGCGCCCTTCCTTCACCTCCAGCACCTGATCTCCGAGGTTGATCCCCCAACCCCCAGCAGCCGCCTCACGAGCCAGGCCAATCTCGCGGACATTGCCCATTCCCGTCGCAGCAACTCGGGCGAACTCCCACGACTGGTCCGCGGCGATCTGGACCACATCGCGATGAAGGCCCTCGAAAAGCCCGTCGCACGCCGCTACGCCACCGCCGCCGAGTTCGCGGCGGACATCCACCGCTACCTCAACCAGGAGCCCGTCCTCGCGGCCCCGCCCAGCCGGTTGTACAAGCTTTCCAAGTTCGTACGCCGCAACCGCGCAGCATCCCTTTTCGCCTGTGTGGCCGTGCTCGCCATCGCCGCGGGCTTCGCGTCCGCCGTCGCCGGGTATTTCGCGGCGGAGAAGGGCCGCGTGCAGGCGATCCAAGCCAAGGCCTCGGCAGAACGCAGCGCCGCCAACGCCCTGCGCTCCGGCGAGATCCTGAAAGCCGTCACCAACCTCATGGTCGATGCGCCGTTCAGATCCCTCCACCCCGAGATGATCGGCGGCGGCAACATCTCCGTGCGCGAGTACATCGACCGCGTCGCCCAACGGGCGGAAAGTGAAGAGAATCCTTCCGTGCGGGGCATGTTGCTGTCCCGCATGGCCAAACTATCACTCTTCGCCGACAACTCATCCGTCGCCGCCCAGCGAGCAAACGCCGCGATCGCTGCGCTGGAGCGGGACCCGCAGGCCGATCCCAAGGAGCTCGCCGAGGCCCTCGCCACCAACGCCGTCGCAAGCCACCGCCGAGGCGACATCACCGGCTCGCTCGCCTCCATCGAACGCGCATGCGCCCTCGCGCTGCAGGCGCCCGCGGCGGAAGGCAAGGTCATCGCCCGGTACGGCATCACCCGTGTCCGAGCACTCCAGGAGTTGAACAGGCCTGACGAAGCGCTCTCACGCGGGAAGGACCTGTTGGAAGAGATTGCCCTCCTTCCCCCGGACCCGATCAACGTGGAACTCGACGCCGGCGCCAGGTGGGCGTGCGCCAACGTACTCCAAGCCACCGGAAAGTACGATGAAGCCATCGCCTTGATCGAGAAGGGCATCGGCCGAATCCGGGAAGCCACTCCCAAGCCCCGCCAGAGACTCGCCGACCTTCTCGACAGCCTCGGCCAGGCGCATCTCCTCCGGGACCACGCGTACGACGCGACGCCGCTGTTCCAGGAGGCGTACGACATCCGCCGTGATGTCCTCCCCGCCGACCACCCCATGATCGCGGTGTCGCTCCAGAACTTCTCGGAAAACGCCGCGCTCAAGTTCCGGGGCCCCGAAGCCGTCAACTGGGCCCGCCGCGCCTTGGAAATTCTGGACAGACGCGACGACGGCCCCTCGATGGCCCGCGCCGAAGCGTTCGATGCACTCGCTCTGGCCCTGACCGCCGACTACCGCTCGCTGGACGCCTACTTCGCGTACGAAGCGGCCGAAGCGGAGTACGCGTCGCTGCCAACGCCCCGCTGGGACCTCGCGGCCCGATCCCGAGTTTGGATGGCGTCATCCCTGATCGATCGAGGCGAAATCGAGTCCGCGGAACGGATGTGCCGCTTCGCCGTCGAGTTCCTTTCTACAGACTTCCCAAACTCCAGATTCCTCGTTGAGGCAAGAGAAATGCTCGACGACGCCGTCCAAGCGGCCGAGCAACGTCGGCAATCAAAAGCAGCCGACCCGACCCACTGAGTCCCGCCGCTCTTCTCCATCTTACCAGTAAATACAAGTGCTCCGCGCGCCGCGTGGTGGCACCACAGTCTCTCTGTCGGTCCGCCGATTCTGCGCGGCACACACCCGAGTGACACTCGCCGCAGGCGTTTACGGCCCGTGTCAACCTCCTGCGTTCTGGAGTTTCGCAATGGCCGGCACCAACCTCACCAACTTCCTCAACCAGATGCGTGCGAATATCAATGATCTGTGCGACCCCGAGACCGGCCCGGAGGATGAGCCCGACGGTACCGCGTACACATGGCTCCGTGCCGATGCCGACGCTCAGCCATCCGAGATGAACGACTGGGCCGGAAAGCGTGTCGACGACGCCACCTATCCGTCCCCTCAATCGTCCTGGAACGCCAAGGTCGGCGACAACGCCATCGCCTGGTGGGGCGCGTTCAACGCCAACCTCACGGCGTTCGCCAACGCCAGCCGCCCTTCTTCACCCGCCTCCGAGAGCGAACTCTGGGATTGGGGCAACGACTCCCCCAACCAGCCCGTGCAGCCGGGCACCGGGACCTTGCCTCGTATCAAGCTCCGCTTCCCTGTGATTTCCGGTTCATGATTCAGCGGCCGTGCGAAGCCTGCCGCGAACTCACGGTCGGGAAGGTGCCTCTGCGCGTGTGCCGCCGCGGCTCGGCCTTCATCCAATCCCCCACCACCGCCTCCGCCAGGTCCGCCATGAACGGCTCCGCCACCGTCGTGTACTCGTACTTGTCGTCGTTGAGTACGCCGTCCTCATTCGTATAGATGACCGCCGCGAGGAACAACCCCCGCCCGGTCGTCAGGTCCTCGATATACGAGTTCTCGATCGTGAACCCGTAGGCCTGCCCCACCTTGTTCGAGACCCGCCACCGTTCCAGCGGCCCCAGACGCAGCAGCCCCGGCAGGAACATCTTGCCATAGTCGTTCGGGTACTCCTTCGCGTCGTAGCGAGGATTCGCCGAGGCGCCGGGATACTCGGACATCGCCGATGTCAGAAACGCCCGGTCCTCGGGCGTGAGCGCGAAGCCCGGCTTGCCCAGATCGATATCCGGCCGCGTCACCATCACCAGCGCATCCTGCAGATCGCGGAGTGAAATCCCGTTGCGACCGGCAAAGTCCATCGGCCGACGCTCCAGAACATCCCCTTTCATGAACCCCGTCCCCACCTCCAGCCCCCGCCCGCTGTTGGTGAGTTGGAGGTCGCTCGTCCTCGCCGGGATCGTCACCACGCCCGCGCCGGTATCAAAGCTCACCGCCGCCGTCATCCGCTGATCCGGTATCACGCGGCTCTCCGACAGCCTGTGATTCACGACCACGCTCGTCAACCCGGCCGCGTGCATCTTCTGGTTCAACTCCCTGTGCCCCACGACGTCGTACAACCTGTTGAACGCCTGATTGTCCGACACCAGGAACAACTTTCGCACCTCGTGCCCCACCGTAATCGTCGCCCCCGCCAGGTTGCTTGCGTCCCGCTCCTGCGCCGCATCACCGGGGAACAACGGCGCGATCCGCATGGGCGTTGACACCGTCACCGCGGGCCCGCCCTGCGATACCTCGTGCAGCGTCTGCACCGCCGCCACCGCCGCGCACAGTTTGATCGCGCTCGCCGGATAGAAATACTCCGCGTCAACCCGGTACCCATCCCGCACCAACCGCAACCGTCCATCGCTGCCCCGCTCCACTGTCGCCGCGAGCACCTGCACCCGGTACTCCGCCGCGGCGGCCGTGATCTTCCCGAACCGCTCGGGCCGGTCCCGCAGCGCCCGCTCCACGCGGCTGGCACGCTCGCACCCCAGGACGCCCAGCAGCGCCAACACACACACGTAGATCGATCTCCGGCCGCTCATGCCACCCCCACCGCCGCCAACTCCGACGTCACCAACTCGTGCAGTTCCTGCCGCGGCCGAATCAACGTCACCTGCTTTCCGTCCACCAGCACCTCCGCCGGCTTGGGATGATCGTTGTACGTCGACGCCATCGACATGCCGTACGCCCCCGCGCAGAACACCGCCAACACAGCACCCTCCTCCACCACCGGCAGCGGCCGATCCTGGCACAGAAAGTCCGAAGACTCGCACACCGGCCCCACCACGTCCGTCCCGACCAACCCCGCCGCATTCTCCGGCGGCGCCAGCCGCGTCGGCGGGCTCTGCGTTCTCGCCGGCCATACAAAGTGGTGCGCCTGGTACAGTGCGGGCCGGATCAGCGTGTGCATCCCGGCATCGCACACCACAAACCGCTTCTTGTCCCCGATCTTCACGTACTGCACCCTCGTCAGCAGCACGCCCGTGTTCCCGACGATGCACCGCCCCGGCTCCATGAACACCCGCAGCCCCGAAGCCACGCGGCCCGCCAGCAACGGCACAATCCCCGCCGCGAACTCTTCCGGCGTAGCCGGCGTCGCCAACCCGTAATCAATCCCGTACCCCCCGCCGATGTTCAGCGTGTCCAGCCCCGCGCCCTTAGCGTTGAGCTCATCCATCATCGCCAGCACCACCCCGATCGCCTCCATATATGGCTTGGGCGAAGCGATCGGCGACCCCAAGTGAACATGCACGCCCCTCACCTTGAGGTACGCGTGCGCCCTGGCCGCCTCGATCACCTCCTTCGCTCGCGCGATCGCGATCCCGAACTTGTTCTCGCTCTTGCCGGTCGTGGTGTACTTGTGCGTGTGCGCATCCACATCCGGATTCACGCGGATGCACGCGCTCGCTTCAACCCTCAGGTCCGCCGCGATCTGTGCGATCCGCCGCAGTTCGCCCTCGGACTCGATGTTGAACAGCCCCACCGCCCCGCGTCCCTCCGGCCCCCGCCCTGAAACGTCCTTCACGATGCCCTTGAGCGGGCTGTGCGCCCCGCTCAGGGCCGCCGCGATTTCCGCGCGTGTCTTGCCAACACCCGCGAACACCACCTTCGACATATCAACGCTCGACAGCCACGCCCTCTCCAACTCGCCGCCCGACACCACGTCCATCCCGGCCCCCAGCCCCGCCAGCAACCGGCACACCGAGACGTTCCCGCACGCCTTGAGCGCATAGCACAGCGTCGGCTTCAGCGCCATGAACGCGCCGGACAATCTCGTGAAGTTGGCCCGGATCCCCGTCGCCGAATACACATACAGCGGCGTGCCGAACCGCTCCGCGAGTTCCTCGGCGCCAACCTTGTCGATGTGCAGATTCCCGTCCCGGTACGTGCAGTGGGGCAAATCGTTCGTCGTAGGCATGTGTGACAAATCGTACCGTCGCCACGCGAGAAGCCCTCGCCACGCAAGCATTCCGGACACAATGCCACACACGAGCAAACCCCGGAACCGTCCGCCCTCGTCCCCACCGCTTCTACCCTCGCCCATGCCCTCGGACTACGAACTCACGATCTCCCGCTACCAGACCTTTCTGCGTGATGTCCTCGACCCCGCCGTATATCCCGCCGCGGCACCCCTCCAGGTCCTCGCGCACCAACTCCCGGACCCCAAGGCCGACCCCATCACACCCGCCGCGGCCCTCGCGCTCACCTTCAGCCCGGTCGAGATCGGCTGGAACTGGGGCCCCAAGTGGTCGAGCACCTGGTTCCGAATTCAGGGCGCTGTCCCCGCGACCATGAAGGGGCGGAGTGTCTGCCTGCGTTTCTCCAGCGGCACCGAGGCCCAGGTCTGGACGCTCGCGGGTGGCGCGTGGACGCCCCTCCAAGGTCTCGACGTCAACCGCGACCGCCTGCCCCTGTTCGAAAGCGCTGCGGGCGGCGAACCCGTGGACATCCTCATCGAAGCCGCCTGCAACCACCCTTTCGGCGTCACCGGCTTCGAGTGGGACGGCCCCGAAGTCCACGCCCGCTGGAACAGCCCCACCCCGGGTCGGCTCGAACGCGCTGAACTCGCCGTCTTCGACGCCGATGCCTGGCGGTTGCGGCACTCCTACGCCTTCGCCCTCGGCCTGCTCAAGGAACTGCCCGAGAACAGCAACCGTGCACAGGACCTCTTCGGCGCCCTCCGGCGCGCCACCAACGCGTGCATCCCGGGGAATCCGTCCAGCGTCAAGAACTCGCAGGAAATCCTCGACGAATCGCTGAGCCGAGCCGCCGCGGGCTCCACCACCACGTGCCACGCTGTCGGCCACGCCCACATCGACACGGCCTGGCTCTGGCCCATCCGCGAAACCAAGCGCAAATGCCTCCGCTCATTCTCCAATCAACTCCGCCTGATGGAGCAATACCCCGAATACAACTTCCTCTGCAGCCAGGCCCAACAGTACGCCTGGGTCGAGGAAAACAGCCCTGAACTCTTCGCCCAGATCTCCGCCCGCGTCGCCGAAGGCCGCTGGGAGCCGGGCGGAGCGATGTGGATCGAGCCCGACGCCAACTGCCCCAGCGGCGAGAGCCTCGTCCGGCAGATTCTCCACGGTACCCGCTATTGGACCACCAAGTTCGGCGAGAAGGCTGCGCAGACTTTCCTCTATCTCCCCGACACCTTTGGCTTCCCCGCCAGCCTCCCCCAGATCATGACGCAGGCCGGCCTCTCCATGTTCATCACCAACAAGATGATCTGGAATCGCTCGAACGTCTTCCCCCACACGACCTTCGTCTGGACCGGCATCGACGGCTCCAGCGTGCTCGCGCATAACACCCCGGGTCACGACTACAACGCCGTGAACACGCCCAAGGAACTGCACCGGGGCGAGATCAACCACCGCAACCGCGACCGCGTTCAATCGCAGGACGGCGGCGCGATCTGGCTCCAGCCCTTCGGCTTCGGTGATGGCGGCGGCGGACCCACCGATTGGTCCATCTTGAACGCGCAGCTCGCCGCCGACTGCGACGGCATGCCCCGCGTCAAACTCTCCACCGTCGCCGACTTCATCGAGGAAGTCACTGACCGCGCCGCCCAGTCCTTCGGCACCCCCGAAGCCCTCCCCGAGTGGTCCGGAGAGTTGTACCTTGAAATCCACCGCGGCACGCTCACCTCGCAGGCCTGGATCAAGGCCGCCAATCGCCGCGCCGAAGAAGACCTCCGCTTCTGCGAACTGCTCACCTTTGCCGGCCCCGTCCGCCCCGCGCCCGACGCCGCGAAGCAGGCCGCCGCAAAGCTCGATACCGCGTGGAAAACCCTTCTGCTCAACCAGTTCCACGACATCCTCCCCGGCTCCTCCATCGGCTGGGTGTATGAAGACTCGCGTCGCGACTTCGCCCGCATCAACAAGGTCACCGACGCCCTGACGGACAAGGGCACCACCGCCTGGCTCAGCGCCCTCTCCACCAAGAGCATGAAAAAGCCGGTGGGCGTCTTCAACCCCTGTTCGGTCCCGCGCAGCGGCGTCGTCGACATCGACGACGAGCCCGCCTTCGTCCGCAGCGTGCCCGCCCTGGGCGTCGCGGTCACCGATCGCTCACTCCCCCACGGCTGCGTCCCCGTCACGGTTGAAGATCATCCCAACGAGGACTCCATCGTCCTCTCCAACGGCCTGGTCCGCGCCGAGATCGATTTCGACGGAACCATCCGCCGTCTCAGCCGCGCGGGCGGCCGCGAACTCGCCGAGTTCGACGCCCTCACGAAGGAACACCTCCCCATCAACGAACTCGTCCTCTACGAGGACATCCCGCACATGTGGGACGCCTGGGATATCGACCCCTCGTACATCGAAAAGCCCATCCCTGTGAACGACCCCGACCGGGTCATCGAGATCGTGAGCGAGCATCCCCTCCGCTGCGCCGTCCGGGTCACGCAGAAACTGGGCGAATCAAGCCGCATCGAGCAAACCTACGTACTCGACGCCGGCAGCCCGCGCATAGACGTGATCAGCAAGGTCAACTGGAGAGAATCACGCAAACTCCTCCGCGCCCTCTTCCCCATCGATGTCCGCGCCAACAACGCCACCTACGACATCCAGTTCGGCCACATCCAGCGTCCCACCCACCGCAACACCACCTGGGACGCCGCGAAGTTCGAAGTCTGCGCGCACCGCTGGATGGACCTCTCCGACCGCGGGGCCGGCCTCTCGATCCTCAACGATTCCAAGTACGGGCACTCCTGCCACGGCAACGTGCTGGGCCTCTCCCTCCTCCGCGCCCCCAAGCACCCCGACCCCAACGCGGATATCGGGGAGCACGAGTTCACGTACTCCCTCATGCCCCACGACGGCGATTGGCGAGCCGCAGGCGTCGACCGCGAGGCCGAGGCCCTCAACAACCCGCTCCTGGCCTACGCGCTGACTCCCGACGAAGACGGCCCGCTGGGCACTTCCTGGTCGCCTTTCAATCTCTCCTGTGATAGCGGCGTGGCCGTCGCGATCGCGGCCTTCAAGCGAGCCGAAGGCTCCGACCAGCTCATCCTGCGCCTTTGGGAATCCCACGCCGGCCGCGGCACGCTCTGCATTCGCTGGAACCTCCCCGTCAAGAGCGTCACCCCAGTCAACCTGCTCGAATCGCCGACCGAACTGGATGGTTTCGAGCACAACGGCAACACCACCAGGATCACCCTGCGAGCCTTCCAGATCGTCAGCCTCGCCGTCACCCTTGCGTGAATCCCCGGCTACTTCTCCCAGGGCCACGCGATGCGCACACCATCGGCCACCAGTTCGCGCTGCAGTTCCTCGGTGAGTTGCCGTGACTCGTGCACCTGCGCCGGCTCCACGCCCCGCCCCAGGCAGAACGCCGCGAGCACGCCCGCCGACTCTCCGATGTTCCACTCGGTGTGGTGCATGCGATAGCACCCGTTGGTGATGTGCGTCACCCCGATCCCTTTGCCCGCCGCGATCAGGTTCCGCACGCGCACCGGGATCAACGCCCCCAGCGGGATCCGGAACGGCGCCGCCGGCACGTACACCGAGTTGCGCCCCGAGGTGCTGGGATGAAGGTCCAGCGTGTAGTGCCCGATTCCCACCGAATCCTCAAACGCCTCCGCGCACCCCAGCGGCGACACGTCCTGGTTCGGCCGCCCCTCGGCCCGGCGCTGATCCGTCCCAATGTGCGCCTCGGTCACGATCGTCCTGGCCTTGAGCCGCCGCGGCTCGCGGATGTACGGCGCCATCGCGAATCCGTCCCGCGTCCCCAGTTCCGCGCCCGCCAGTTTCAGCCCCGGGAAACCCGTCCCGCCGTCCACCCTCGGCGCGGAAGTCTGCATCCAGTACAGCAGGTTCAGCGATTGCTCCTTGGCCTGCGCCATCGCGTGCCTTCTCGCGGCCGCGTCTACGCCCAGCAGAGGCTCGAGCCAATAGTCCATCTGTACCCAGTTCACCAGGCACACGTCCGCGATCGCCGCGGGCGGCTCATAGATCGAAGCATCCACGATGCGCCGATACCGCCACATGTCCCACATCCCCTCGGGGCACCGGTCCGGCCACGGGATGAACGGGAACGTGCGTTTGCCCTCCACATTGTGCGTCGGCACCGTCCACGAAAACAGCGGGCCGCACCACGGCGGATCCATCTTCGGCACGTAATGCCGCCAGAACTCCCACTCCCTGGGCTTCTCGATCGTATTGTCCTCGCCCGGGCAGTGCTCCAGCGCGAAGCACCACGAGAACGCCTGCTGATCCATCGGATCAGCCTTGTCCGTCCGCCCGTGCATCTCTGCGAAATCGTCCCGATGCTCGGCGCCAATCGCGTGCTCCACCCTGCCCAGTTCGTACAAGTCCCCTAGTTCCGTGCCATCCAGAATGTAATCCGCCCGCACCGTGAGCCCCGATTCGCCCCGCTCGCTCACTCGCCCGAACGTGACCGCCGTCAACCGGTCCCCATCGCGTTCCACGCTCACCGGCTCAACGCCGTTGTAAATCCCGGGTCTCGCCTTGCACTCTCCCAGCATCCCGAGCAGCACCTCGTGCATCACGCGAGGCGAAGCGCACAGATGGCTCACCCACCCGCCGCCCGGATTGAGCGCCTTGTTCTCCCTCGCCGCCCGAGTCAGCGACCGATGCTCCCGGTACCACCCCCGCACCCGCTCGCGAAACGATTGATACCGCCGCGTCGCGCCGAACGTCTCCACCCACTGATTCTCATCCGGCGGCACCGCCTGGCTCGTCAGTTGCCCGCCGATCCACTCATGCGATTCGGTCACTACGCACCGCACCCCCCGCGCCCCCAGCGCCAACGCCGCGGCGATCCCGCCGGTGCCCCCGCCCACAATCAGAACCTGTGTTGAGACTTCCGCCATTGATTCCTGCTCCGATCTAGCCCTTCACCGCGCCGCCGAACATCTCTGGTTTGAAGAACTTCTGCAGCGCCACGAACGCCGCGACAATCGGCACCAGGGCCAGCACCGCACCCGCGTACGCCGCGCGGATGTTGGTCGAAAACTGCCCCATCAGCGTCGTGAGCGCTACCGGGAGGGTCAGCTTCTCCGGCGATTGCAGCACCACCAAGGGCCACAGCAGTTCCGACCACGCCCCGATCACGCTGAAGATCGCCAGCGTCGAGAGCGTCGGCGCCGCCAGAGGCAGCATCACGTGCCACCATGTCCTCAGGCTCCCCGCGCCATCCACCCGCGCCGCCTCCTCAAGCGACGCCGGGATCGCCAAGAACGCCTGCCGGCACATGAAGATCCCCATCGCCGACACGCCGAACGGCACCACTACCGCAGCCAGCGTGTCGTACATGCTCAGGCCCACCACGATCCGGAACATCGGCACCAGGATCACCTGGTCCGGGATCATCATCGTGCACAATAACAGCACGAACACCGTGTCCCGACCCCGGAAACTCATCCGCGCCAACGGATACGCCGCGGCGGCCGCCAGGACCACGTTCAACCCGGCCCGCGCCAGCGTCACCAGCACGCTGTTCACCAGCGGGATCCCCAGCCGCCCGTCATTCCACGCCACCTCGAAGTTCCGCAGCGTCGGACGCTGATTGAACGAGTACATGTCCGAACCCGCCGGCTGCAGCGCCGCCAGCAGCAGCCACAACGCGGGCCCCACCGCCGCCACCACGAGCACGAACGCGCCGATCCACAGCACCGCCGCGAGCCACGCAGGACGCTTGTCGCTCATGCCGACGCGCCCTCCTTCCCCGCAGACAATCTCAGGTTGATCAGGCTGAACACCAGGATCACCACGAACAGCATCAGGCCCACAGCGCTCGCCAGCCCGTAGTCCCCCTCCTCGAACGCGATGCGGTACAGCAGCGGCACCACCGTCTGCTGCGTGATCGGGGCCCCCTTCACCAGCACGAACAACTCGTCAAACACCTTCAGCGCCGAGATCGATGACACCACGAACACCAGCACGATCGACGGCCGCAGCGCCGGCAGCGTCACCGTGCGGAAGACCCCCCATCGCCCGGCCCCATCGATCGACGCCGCTTCCTTCAGTTCCCGCGGCACCGACAGCAGCCCCGCCAGGAACACCATCATGTAGAACCCGAACCCGCGCCACAGCGTCACCGTCATCGCGCTCAGCAGCGTCCACGGGTGCTGGCTCAGCCACCCCGCCCGCGGCAGCCCCGCCGCCGAAAGCAGCGTATTCAGCAACCCCGAATCCTCGTTGAAGAGCAGTTTCCACGCCAGCGCCGCCACCACCGTCGGCGTCACCACCGGCAGGAAGAAGATCAGCCTCAGCCACCGCCCCGCCCGCGCGTGGGCCTCGACGATCATGGCCGCCATCAGGCTCAGCACGATCAGCGCCGGCGTCACCGCCAGGTACGCCACGCTGTTGACCAGGCACCGCCAGAACCGCTCGCTCGCCAACGCCCGCGCGTAGTTCTCGAACCCCACGAAGTCCGGCCCGCGGAACGCCGTGAACCGCGTGCACGAGTAGTACACCACCTGCACCACCGCGCCAAGGAAGAACACGCCCAGCACCGCCGCGGCGGGCGCCAGGAACGCGTAAGGCGTGACAGGGTGATTGGCTCGCAGCCGGGGCATGTGTGGTTCAACTGTCAGGCGCTCGTCGCCTCAAATCGACGCGCCGGGGGAGCCACCACAGAAGGCCGGGGGATGGCGTCCATCGTGGCCCGCGGAGCCGCCGCGAGAATCCCCCGCCACAATCGATCTATCTCCACCAGCGCGGGTCTGAGATCGCGTTCGCCCAGCAGCACCCGCTTGAACTCATCCTCGAACGCACGCCGCAGGTCCGGCCAGGTCTCCAGACTCGCGGTGAACGCCACCGCCTCCCGCAAGGTCTGCGCCGCCACCCTTCGGGCAGAGAGCAGCTTGGGGTCGGTCTCTGAATCGCCTTTGCCCTCAAAGAACGGATCGTTCAGCGATGCCGTTGAACTTGGCATGATCGCCGCGTGCTTGCAGAACTCCGTCTGCGCCTCCGGCCCCGTCATCGCCCACGCCAACTTTGCCGCATGTGCCGGATGCTTGCTCTGCGTCGTCACCGCCAGGATCATCACCGGCAGGTGCACCCGCCCCAGCGCCCCCACCGCCCCTGGAAGCACCACCGTGTCCTTGAACACTCCGGGCGCGACGTCCTTGATCCGTTTGAGAAAGTTCGGCCCCGTCGAGATCGCCGCGACCCGACCATCCTGGAACATTTCCGTCAGATGCGCATGCCCTTTGGTCGCCGCTTCCCGGGGCAACCCCCCATCGCGATACAGCGACACGAACCGGCCCAGGTACCGCTCCATCTCCGGGCTTGCCATGTTCGCTTCCAGCCCGCCCGATGCAGAAGCCCTCAGCGGATCCAACCCCTCCCCCAGTATCATGATCGGCAACTGCGATTCTTCGCCCAGCGGCTGCGAAAACAGGTACGCACCCGTCCTGAAGTGGAACTCCCTCGCCTGCTCCACCAACCCGCTCCACGTCGGCGAGACTGTCTCCACCGTCAGCCCGCCCTTGGCCAGCAGCCCGGTGTTCACCAGCAGCGCCTGCGGGTTGACATACCACGGCACCGCGAGCGTCTGCCCGCGTATCACGCACAGGCTCAATGCTCCCGGCAAATACTGCTTCTGCGGGTCCCCCGGCAGGTCCGGCCCGATCTCGCGGAACGCCCCCAGCGAGACAAACCTCGCGAAATTCAGATCCGCCATGTTGACCACATCGGGCGCCCGCCCCGCCGCCGCGGCCGCGATCAGCTTGCGTTCAAGCGCGTCGTACGGAACGTCCACCCAGTCCACCTTCACGCCCGGGTTGGCCGCCTCGAACAACGCGATCTGCCCCTTGATATATCCATCAAACATCGGCCGCAGCGCCAGGGTCCAGAAAGACAGCGTCACCCCCGCTCCATCCCGCCCCGTCCCGCGCTCACATCCTGCCAGCAAAGCAGCCCCCACGCACGCGCGCAGAAAATCCCTGCGGTCTCCGCGCACGCCTGACATGATCCTCTCGCTCATGAGGGATACCCAAGCACGACGCCCCGGCCCATCCCGATCACGGACGGTCGATCTCCGGATCCTTCGCTGACCACAGCGTATCCATCGTGCTCTTGCCCGTAGCCTTGTCGTACAGCGAGTTGGCGTTCTTGAGCGCCACATGCGTATCGACGTAGCCGAATACGGTGCTGCCCTCGGGCACCACGTGGTTGTTCTTCTTCTTGGGGTGACGCGAGTACGACATGTAACTGGTGGGAATGTCGTACCCCGGGCCCATCTCCTGCGGTCGCCCGTCGCCGAACCCCGGATTGATCGACGCGTCGCTCACGCCCGCGCCGCCGCCGAACCGCTCGCCGGGCTTGCCGAACGTGCCGAACGAGTCCTGTGTCACCCAGTAGTTCTTCCCGTCGAAAGAGAGTTGCTGGATCGCCCACATCTCCCCGATGAGCATCATCTTGTCGCTGAAATCCACGTTGAGGTCAAACGCCTTGCCGATCGTGCTGCTCGGAGCGTTGAAGCTGCCCCCCGACACGCCCCACGCCGACGCCGCCCACCGGTTCATGCCGTACGACCTCGCCCCTTCCACGTGCTGCGGACACTGCATCACTCCGCCGGCGATCGTCTCGTAGCCGCCCGACGGACGATCGATGAAAACGATCTGCGGCAGGTACTGCCCGATCCGAGGCATGTCGTACCACACCTGCGCCAACGACGGACCCGGCGAGAGCGAAGGCGGGAACTTGAACTTGAAATCCTGTGCGTACTGCGTCAGCGAAATCGTGAGTTGCCGCACGTTGCTCAGGCACTTGGTCGTCCGCGCCGTCTCTCTCGCTTTTCCCAGCGCCGGAAGCAGAATCCCAATCAGCAGCGCAATCACCGCGATCACGACGAGAAGTTCTATAAGAGTGAAACCGTTACGGCACGAATTCCTGAGACACTGTTTCATGGCCTGACTCCATGGAGAGAGATCGTCTATTCAGCGCAAGGAACCGGGCGGGTGCGCCGCCCCGAGTTTCGTGGAGATGGTCGCCGCTCCCGGCAACATGGGTGCCGCGGCACAAGAAAGCCGCTCCACGAACTCCGCCGGAAAAGTCTCAACCGACCTGACACCCGACTTCGGCCCGTCGATGCTGTCGAGCAGCTTTCGCGCCGCCGCTCTACCCATTTCGATGAGCATCTGACGGAAAGTCGTCAGCGGCGGATTCAAAAAACTGGCGCTCGGCGGATCGTCTACCCCGATGATCGAAAGATCCTGCGGCACCCGAAGCCCCACGCTCGCCGCCGCAGAGAACGTGTCCAACGCGAAGTGATATCCCGCGGCGAAAACCGCCGTCGGCCGGTTCGCCGATCCCAGTTCCGCTTCCAAGGACACCCTCTGAGACTCGTCCAGCCTCCACCCCGAGTTGCGGAATATCCGGTTGACCGGCGTGGAGATCCCCGCCTCCGCGCACGCCTCAAGGAACCCGGCGAGGCGATCCCGGTCGTTGCTCACCTTGCCCGCCCCGCCGATGAATGCGATCTCGCGGTGACCCAGTTCCAGCAGGTACCTGACCGCTGTCTTCGCGAGCCCCACGTTGTCCGTGTCGACGCACTGAACGCCCGGTGTGTTGAACGTCGCCCCCACGACCATCACCGGAGCCTTGGATTCGTCCCCCGTCGGTCCGCGTTTGCCCGCCCGAGCCGGCTTTGAGAGTTGGTCCTCATACGGATTTACATACAGGTACCCGTGACACTCGTTGCGCCAGTCCTCACCGTACCGCAACAGCACCAGGTCGATCCCCAGTTCATTGGCCTCTCGACGCACGCCTTCAAAAATCTGCCCGTTATACGCGTCCGCGAGCGAGCTTTCGGCGTGGAACACCAGACCGAAACGCTGACCCAGCCCGCGCCGAACCGTCTGACCGTACTCCTCGTGCACAAAAGTGCCCTTGCCCTGCCCGCGTCGCAATACTCCGCTCGCCACCAACTCCTGCAACGCCCGGTGCGCAGTCACCAAAGACACCGACATCTGGTCGGACAATGTCTTGGTGCTGGGCAGTTGATCGCCAGGCTGGAACCGCCCCGCATCGATCGCGGCACGGATCGCATCCTTTACAACCGCGTACAGCGGCCGTCCAGGCTGGGGGGAAATGTTCTTCAACTCGATCACGGTAGCGGCACAGCTTCCTGAATCAAGCAAAATCCCGGGGGTAGCCACCCGATCCGGGCAAAATGCGCCTTCCAACACCGGGTCGACGAGAGATCCATCGGTCCGCCCGGCGCCTTGTTCTTGAAATCCCCGCCGCGACCTGTCGGCCGCGGCAGAGGGAAGGAACACAGTAGTTCGTGACGCCGTCCAGACCGCGCCACGATTCGCCGAACTCAGCGGCGGCGGCGAGCAGCGGCCAGACCGGCCAGGCCCAGCACCGCGAGCGAGCCGGGAGTCGGAACCACCTCGAAGATGTACACCTGGTTGTTGATGAAGTCAGACATCGCCAGCGTGCGGGTCCGCGCGTCGTAAGAGAAGTCGTAGTAGCCGTTGCCCGCCAGCGGGGCCCCATAGTCACCACGGAAGACCAGGTCCAGCGTGATCGCCGCGCCGGACAAGTCCATCGCCTTGACGACGTTGGTCAGGGATTGCCCCGTGCTCACCGACGCGCGATCCGTGTAGATCAGGATGTCGGGATTGGTCGGGGAGTTGATGAACTCGATATTCTGCCCGTTCACATTGTCCGCGAGGCTGCCCTTGAGCTGAACCGGCGCGGCGTAACCCAGACCATCGTTGTTGCGGGTGGCCATCTGAACGCTGTTCTGCGCACGGTAATACAGATTGCCCGCGCGATCCATGGTGAGATCGCGGTGCGTGGACGAGTTGATCGAGTTCGGGAAGATCAGCGGTCCGGTGGTGGTGTTCCAGTTCTTGACGCCGTCGTTGAACGTCGTGCCGTCGTTGTTGAACTTGAGCGCACGGCCCGAGCCCAGTGCGATGCCCGTCAGCTTGCCGTCGATCGGGTCAAAGTGCACGCCGTTGCCGCGCGTGCCGAACGTGGCCGTTCCCAACTGGGTGCCGTTGCTGTCAAAGGTGCGGAATCCGTTGTTGCTCGCCGCGCCGTTGTCCCACGCCACGCCGAGCGTGCCATCCGCCGAGAGCGCGATGTCCTGCACGCCGCGCGTCGCGGCCTGCGTCAGGGCCCCGAACCGGCCGCTCAGCAACGCGTCGGTGCTCAGGTCATTCAGGTGCGGACGGAACTTCGCCACCGCGCTGCCGCTGGTGTCGAACGACTGACCGCCGATGAACGCCTCGCTGCCGTTCCAGGCGATCGCCGCCACGTTCTTTCCCACGTACCACGCGCTGGTGGTGCTGGCGAACGCCGACACATCCGACCGCATCACTTCACGAAGCTGAACCGTCGTCGCCGAAGCGCATGTTGCTGCTCCGGCCAATGCGAGAACCAATACGTTGCACATCTTCATCTCTGTCTCTCCTGTAGAACTCTCTTCCACGAATCGCACACGAGCAGCACACCGAAGAAAGGTTCCGGCGGAAACCCCGGATTCGCCTCGATGCCCCTCACTCAAGCGGGAATATTCTATAACTTCCCACTTGAACCTTTATCCCCGATTTTGGCCTCAAATGCAAGGCAATCTTCGCCCGAATTTATCCTAACATTTTACTATCGACCGGAGCTCACTCGATCACCGGGACGTCTACCCAGTCGCCACCCAGTTCAATCGAGCGGTTGCCGGCCTGCATGACCGCGACATTCTCCACGATGTCTCTCAGTTCCACAGGCGCCGCGCCGCCCTCGAAGAACTTGACCATGCCCTCAACGAGCCGCCCGTACACCGGCGCAAAGTCCACCACGAACTGCTGAACCCCCTTCTCGCCATGCACCGTCGCGCCGAACGCCCACGACGCCGCGCGATCCATCCGCAGCCGGGCGTACCGGCCGTCCCGGTACTCCATGTCCAAGAGATGCCGATCCGGAAGCGCGATCGCCGACACCCGCTTCACCCCGGCCCCCTGCCCGACGTGCCTGAAGATCGCGTCGACCATCTCGATGCTGTGACAGCCGTAATGCCACAGGTGCGGCATCATCTCCAACAACTCGCCGTTGCCGAAGGCGTCGATCGCCAGCACCTTGCCCAGCGTGCTCTTGTCGATCTTGGGGATCTCGGTGATGAACCGAAGCGAAGAGGCCGAATAGCACCGCGCCTTGTACTGCCGCGTCATGCTCAGCAGGCTCACCGCCTGATCCAGGCTGCATGTCACCGGCTTGTCGATATACGTCGGCATGCCGCGAGCGATCGGCCCGATCGACAGCTCCAGGTGCCGATGCCCGTTGATGTTCAGCACCATCACCCCGTCGACGTTCTTGAGCAGTTCATCGAGGCTGTCCACCTGCTTTGCGCCCAACTCAAGCGTCGTGCGCCGCCAACCCTCGACGTCTTGCTTTGACCGCGCCGGCCCCTCCGGGTGCTGCCACTCATGACGACCCGGATCCCAGAAGTGCGTCACGACGCACGAGGTCTTTCCCTCCGCGTTCAGCGCCTTGATCCGCTTGGTGAACTCGGGGAGGTGGGATGAGTCGATGCCGATCGCGCCGATACGCATGATGCTTGTCTCGCTCGCAGGAAAACCAAGGAAAACGCCTGACAACGACGACCCGGCAAGATCCGCCGAGTAGTGGAATTATATAACTTCAATACGAGGCCGGGCCCCGATTGTTTCAGAGAAACGCCCACAAAACTGTTATAGGACGACGGGCCGAGAAAGCCCATCGTCTCACCGACAGCTGGCGTCCAACACCGCCGCCGCGAGCCCGTCGGCAAAGGTCGCCAACTGGTTCTTCGCCTTGTTCTGAACCGCATCGGCGAATGCCACCAACTGCCGCGTGAAACGCACGTCATGGCTCTCGATCGCCAGCGACTCGGCCTTGCCGCTCAGGTCCTTGAAGACCAGTTCCGACGGCTTCTCGTAGTCGTAGAACAGCATGCCCCCGTCACCCACCAGGGCGAGCGTAAAGCGGCACGTCTCCGCCCATCCGCTGATAATCGTGCCCGCGACGCCGGCGGGAATGTTGGCGCCGTTCTTCTTCGTGCTTTCCAGCAGCACCGTCGCCGCCGTCTCGGTGCGCTTCTTCCACTTGTGGCTGAACACGCTGCCGCTGACCTTCGCCGGCCCCACCAGGTAATGGAACAGGTCCAACGAGTGGCTGCCCATGTCCAGGTACGCCCCTCCGCCCGCCTTCTTGGGATCGCTGAACCACTTGGTCTCATGCGTCGGAAGATCGCACGCGAACACGTTCTCGAAACGCACCAGCCGCCCGATCTTCCCCGCCGCCACATGCTCTTTCATCGCATTGATCGCCGGCGCGAACCGGTGGCAGTACGCCACAAAGCTGGGGACCTTCTTGTGTTTGGCCGCCAGCGCCGCCAACTTCTTAGCGTCCTTGAGGACATGCGCGAGCGGCTTCTCGCTCAGCACCGCGACCTTCGCCTTGAGCGCCGCCTCCACCAGTTTCAGCCGCACGCTCGGGGGCGTACAGATCACCACACCGTGGATCTCCAGGCCCTCCGCTCGCGCCTTGAACATCTCATCGATGCTCGCGAACGCCTTCGCCCCCGTGTCCGCCGCTGCTTTCTCCCGGCTCGCCGCGTTGGGTTCGGCGACCGCAACCACCTCCACTCGCCCGCCGCTCGATTTCGCCGCGGCGATATGCGCACCGGAAATCCCGCCCGTCCCAACCACACCGATCTTGAAAACACTGTCGGCCATCGACACTGCGCTCCTGGTTCTGCTTGATTTGTAATGCCTCGCCGGCTCGCCACTGACGGCATCGGCCGAGGGGGCCAAGGATAGTCACATGAAACTGCGTTCATCGTCGGCCATGCTCCTGGCCCCGTTTCTGGCGTTCCACGGCCCGATCGCCGCCTCCGCCGCCCCCCCGGCCGAGGTCCGTGGAACATGGGTCACCACCACCGCCAACGACGCTATCGCCACCCCTCAGAACACCGCCTCGACCATGTCTCGCCTCAAGGACATCGGCATCAACACCGTGTACGTGGAAGTCTGGAAGAACGGCTACACCCAGTTCCCCTCCAAGGTCCTTGAACGCGTCATCGGTGTAGACCGCCGCCCCGCACTCATGCCGATGGATCCCTCCGACGCTCCCGATAGGGTCAAGAGCGCCGGCCGCGACCTTCTGGGCGAGACACTCGCCCAAGCCCACAAGAACGACCTCACCTACATCGCCTGGTTCGAGTATGGCTTCATGGCCGCGCACAAATCCACCGACAACCACCTCCGCCGAATGAAGCCCGATTGGCTCAGCCGCGACATCAAGGGCAACGAGGTCGCCCCCAACGGTTTCGTCTGGATGAACCCGCTCCACCCCGAAGCGCGCCGCTTCCTCCTCGATATCGTCCTCGAGGCCGTCAACAACTACGACCTCGACGGCATCCAACTCGACGACCGCATCGTCTGGCCCTACATCACCATGGGTTACGACGAATACACCCGCAAAATCTACGCGCAGGAACACGCCGGAAAACAGCCCCCCGACGATCACACCGACCCTGAGTGGATGCGATGGCGTGCCGACAAGATCAACGAGTTCGCCCGCCACTTCGTGGAAGAAGTCCACAAGGCCAAGCCAAATCTCATCGTCTCCCTCTCCCCCGCGGTCTATCCCTGGTGCTACGAGCATTACCTGCTTGAATGGCCCAAGTGGGCCGCGTGGGAAAAGGATCCCAAATCACCGACCCGATGGGATGAGTTCATCCCCCAGTGCTACCGCTTCAACTACCCCGCCTTCGAGCAAACGTGGAACGAACAGGTTCGGTTCATGAACGAGCTCGGCAACGGCCGCGTCAAGGATCTCGTCGCCGGAATCCGCGTCGTCGGCGAAGGCCCCAACGCCACCTGGGACGAGGTCCGCCAATCCATCGAGTTGGTCCGCAAAACCGGCGGGGGCGGTCACGTTCTGTGGTTCAGCAAAGGCGTCCTTGACGCGTATCCCACCGAACTCAAGGCGTTCTACGACGTGGCCGGACAGGGCCCCGCGGCCAACCCAAGGGCCCGCGCACGCTAATCCCCGCACACCACACCGGCCGACTTCTGACCGGTAACGCTCCGCCCCTCTTCGCTCGCGTGACATAGCATCTTCGGTTTGGCCGTTACCTGTCCTTCGCCGCGAGCCATCACGGCGCAGGCCCGCCCCCTCGATCGCCCAAGATCAGCCATGTCCAAACTCCTCCTCCTCGCCGCGACATTCGCATTCTTCTGCGGCGGTTGCGCCCAGGCCCAGCCCTTGCGCGTGCAGGAACTCATCCGCACCACCGCCGGCGGCAACGTCCGCGGTTGGATGGCCACGGTCGATCTCACCGATCCCACGGTCGAGATCGTCGTCACCGATCCGCTCCCCGCCGGCTCCGGCGCCGAGGCCAACCTCGTCCGCACCGACACGTGGCAATCCACCACCGGCGTCACCCTCGCCATCAACGCCAACTACTTCGGCACCGTGAACACCACGCAGGCCGACATCGTCGGCCTCTCCATGTCGAACGGCACGATCGTTTCGCCCATCCGCCAGTACCTCACCAATCCGCCCGACCCCGCGATCATCTTTAAGAACGACCGAACCGCGGCCATCGGCAATATCTCCTCCGCGCAGCTCACCAACGTGATCGACGCCGTGGCCGGCGTGGGCCCCAGCAACACCGATTCCGTTCCCGGCACCCTCCTCGTGACCGACGGCGTCAACACCGGCGCCACCGCCCGAATCGATCCCCTCAACCGCAACCCCCGCACGGCCATCGGCATCAACCAGGCCGGCACACAACTCTACATCATCGAGGTCGACGGCCGCATCACCAACTGGAGCGTCGGCATGACGCTCCCCGAACTCGCCGACCTCATGATCGAGCGTGGCGCATACCGCGCCATCAACCTCGACGGCGGCGGCAGCAGTTCTTTCGTCTACCAGCCCGTCCCCGGAGGCACCCGCACGCTCAACCGCCCCAGCGACGGTGTCTTCCGCGGCGTCGCAAACCACCTGGGAATCCGCGTCCCGGCCCCCACCGCGTCGCTCACCAAGCGCCCCGTTCGTGGCGCCTGGCTCCGCCCCCCCAGCACCATCGCACAGTTGGAAACCAACCTGGGAATGATGGCCAACGCCGGGCTCACCGACCTCTACCTCGAGACGTTCTACCACGGCGTCTCCACCGGGCACACCGGCGTCTTTAGTGCCCGCTTCGGGTACGACTACCTCGCCCCCGCCATCCGTTCCGCCGCCCGATACGGCATCCGCGTTCACTCCTGGGTTGAGTCCGGCTACTGGCAGTTCGGCTCCACCGGCGCGTACAACTTCATCAGCCATCCCGAGTGGCAGTCGCTCAATATCTCCACCAACGCCACCGGCGGCGACGGCACCGCAGGCCAGATCTTCGCCAACCTCTGCAACCCCGGCGTCCAGCAGAAACTCCGCGATTACACCGCCGAACTCGCCGCCTACACCGGCCTGTGGGGCATCCAGACCGACTATCACCGCTTCGCGCTCGACAACAACACCTCCGACGTCTACCCCGCCCCCTGGTCCTACGACTCCTGGACACGCTCGGCATTTCAGGCCATTTACGGCGTAGATCCCCAGACCTCCGCGGCCCGCACCTCCGATTCCTACTGGTACCCGTTCCTCTCGTGGCGCCGCGCGGGCATCTCCCGCGCCGCCGAGCAGATGCAGGCGGGCATCAACTCCGTCAACCCCAGCATCGATTTCTCCGGCGCGATCTTCGCCACCTCCATGTCCTCCTCAGCGCAGATCGCCAAGTGCCAGGACTGGCCCACCTGGGCAGCCAACAACTGGATCGACACCATCGTCCCGATGGCCTACGGCAGCACCACCGGTTCCATCCAGAGCGACATCAACACCGCCAAGCAGTTCAACGCGGGCAAGCGCGTTGTCGCGGGCCTGGCTATCTCTGGCACCTCGGGCCACCCCGCCATCACCGACCAGATGACAGCCATCAAGGCCGTGGGCATCGAGGACTTCATCTTCTTCGACGCCACCGTTTTCGCCGACACCAATAAGCAGGGCGAACTGCAGTTTTTCCTCTTGAACCAGTCAACCGTCCAGCCCGGCGACTTCAACGTCGACGGTTACGTTGACGCCCGCGACCGCGCCCTCTTCGCCACCATCTATCAGGGCACCCCCGTCACAGTCAACGCCGCCAACCGCCGATACGACCTCAACTCCGACAACGTCATCAACGCGGCCGACGCCGCACTCTTAAACCGCTACTTCGCCAAGTTCCGATTCGGCGAGGACGGAATCGTCGACCAGCGCGATATCGACGCCCTCCGCAACTGCCTGGGCTCCACGAGCGCCGTCCCCAACGTCCACCACCTCTACGACCTCGACGGTGACGGCGACGTGGACTACAACGACCAGGTCCTCCTCCACGCCCTTCTCACCGTCGCGGTCGCCCCCGACCTCGACGTCGACCGAAACGGCCGCGTCGACATCTTCGATCTCTACACCCACTCCGCAGCGCCCATCGACGTGCTGCGTGATGGTTCCATCGACGCCGCCGACGCCGCGACCCTCGCGGCCGCCATCCGCGCCACCGAACGCACGGACATGGCCGCTAATCGATAACGCCCCGGCCAATCCAAAAGCGCAAAGATCAGTTCACCCGTGCTCTGAGGCCGGTGGCGTGCGTACTCGCTCGCCGTGGTTTGCGCCGCGCACCGCAGCATTCCTTACAGGCTCTCGGCGACGACGCGGAAGTGGTACCCCCGGATCGCCAGTTCCACCGCCTCCGGAAACGCGCGCCGGTACGAAACCAACGAGCGCCACAGGAACTTCCAGTACTCCCACCGCCCCGGCTCCGCCACGCCGATCACCCAGAGCGACCGCACAAACGCCAGGAAATCAGCCATCCGCAACCTCGCACGCGGCCCGCACGGCCGGTATTCGTTCAAGAAAGTCAGCACCCTCTGGTAGTATTCGCGCGGCGAGTACAACTCCTTCACCAGCCGTCGATATCCCTCCGTCAGCACCTCCGGATCAAGGGCGGGAGTGAAGTTCAGCGTGGCGTCGAGGTTGTTCCCGGTGCTCCTGCCGGTCATGCGCCCTTCACGCGTGAGCCGAGCGAACAGCCGCGTCCCGGGCAGCGCGGTGAGCAATCCCACCATCGCCGTCACCACGCCCGCTTCCTGGATGAACCGCCGTTGGTACTCGAAAATGCCGGCCCGATCGCTGTCGAACCCCACGATGAAACCGGCCATCACCTGGATGCCCGCGTTGTGGATCTGCCGCACGTCCGCCGCCAGATCGCGCCGAAAATTCTGAACCTTGCTGCACTCCTTCAGGCTCTCTTCCTGAGGGCTCTCGATGCCGATGAACACGTTCTTGACCCCCGCCCGGACCATGAGGTCGAGAAGTTCCGGATCGTCCACGAGATTGATCGACGCTTCTGTCGTGAAGTTGACCCGCACGCCGCGCCACTCGCGCCAATCGATGATCGCCCGAAGCAGCCGCTTCGCCTTCGCCCGATTCCCGATGAAGTTGTCATCCACCACGAAGATCGCGCCCTCCCACCCCGTCGCGATCACCGCGTCCAGCTCCTCGATCACCCGTTCCGGCTCCTTCACGCGCGGCACCCTCCCGTACACCGCCGAGATGTCGCAGAACTCGCAATCAAAGGGGCACCCCCTCGAGAACTGCACCGACAGCGTGACATAATCCCGCCCGTCGATCAAGTCCCATCTCGGCAGCGGAGTATCGCTCACGCGCGGCTTCTCCACCGCCTGATAGCGACGCTTCAGCCCGCCCGCAAGCAGATCCGAGATCAACGCCGGCATGACCTCCTCGGCTTCGCCCACCACGCAGCACGCCACCTCCGGGAATCGATCCGCATCGGACGTGAACAGCGGCCCCCCCGCCACCACCGGCTTGCCCAGGGCGTTGCTCCGCGAAATCACCCCCCTCGCCGACGGCTCGTGAACGATCATCGCGGAAAGAAACACCGCGTCCGCCCACGCAATGTCCGCGTCCGTGAGGCTCCTGACATTCATATCGATGAGGCGAAGGTTCCAATCCCGCGGCAGCATTGCCGCCACGGTCAACAAACCCAGCGGCGGAAACGCCGTCTTCTTGCCGACCAGCCTCATGACATGGTTGAAGCTCCAGAAAGTGTCCGGAGTCAGTGGCGACACGAGCAGGATATTCATGCGACGTTTCCCGAACGATCGGCCCATCCGGGCCCATCAACCAAGATGACCATCGCCGCTACGTACGTAATTCTAGCTTCCGGAAATCCTCTTTCCGGACAGCAGGCTGTACACCAACCCCACCACAAAGATCACCAGAAAGACAAAGAACAGGATTTTCGCGATGTACATCGACTCGCCGGCAAGGCCGGTGAAGCCCAGGACACCAGCGATCAAAGCGAACACGAGGAATACGAGCGCCCAGCGAAGCATGATGATCCTCCTTGATGATGTTCGATGACAAATTTCCAACCGAGCGACACGCTCAGCGGGCCGTCAGTTGGCCTGGTAGCTGAACTTCTGACCGCCGACCGAGGCCTCGTACATCAGCCCCGCCTCGTCCATGGTGAATACCGCAACGCCGTTGGAGTACTTGGCGTTCGCCCCCGCTCCCGTCTTGAGCGCAACCGCTGTCGCCTGCGCGTCGAACGCGAAGTTGCCGGTCTTGAAGAGCGTCAGCGCTTCCGGGGTGGCGAAAGCGATGATCTCCGAATACGCCTGGCCGCCCAACTGCAACCCGATGGACGCCTGCGTGAGATCGCAGTAACCCGAGAACACGCCGTCCTCGTACAGAACACCCTTGCCGTACGCCCCGCCCACGCCCACCGCGCCCTTCCCGACGCTCGGGAACACGGCGTACCCCTTCGCGTCACGCAGAATGGGGCGGAGCGTCGGGTCGTTGCGCTCGGCGCTCACCAGCGTCGTCGCGGCTTGCGATCGAATATCCGCTTTTCCTTCCTCCGACTTGGGAGCAGTCGAGCACGCGGCGAAAGCGGACGTCATCAGCAGGGTCGCGCCGAGGCGCAGGCAGTTCATGGAGATTCCTTGTTAGTTGTCACTCGTCGCCGCGCAACCGCGGAGCCCATCCCCGGGGCGGCGTTCACCGCTGGGATCTCGCTTTCATGAATGATGTTTATCCCCGCGGGCGTCACGGTCCATGCCGAAGATTTCCTCTATCGGCGATGCGGGCGCCACCGTTGGCGTCCCACCCCTCACGCCCGCAAGCTATGACCGCTTCCCGGAATGTCCGGGACAGCCGCCGACTCGTCCTCGCTCGCCGCGGCTCGATCTGCGCAAGCACATCCGCCGCCGACGCCGGTCGCGTTCGCCCGAAGCACCCACTCGACGAAAATCAGATGCCCGAAGGCCGCTGGCTTCCGCGTTCACAACTCAACTTCATCCCCGTACTTCGGCATCGCCGCCTGCAGCCCCAGCCGCGCAGCGAGTTGATCGCGCAGCGCGGCCCGCGGCCCGTCTTCGCCGTGCGTCAGGAAGAGCCGCGGCTTGCTCTCCCGGAAGGGCGCCGCCCAGGCGATCAGCCCCGAGCGACCGGCGTGCGCCGAGAATCCGCCCAGCGTGTGAACCTTGGCACGCACCGGCACTTCCTCCCGGAAGATGTTGACGGTCCTCGCCCCATCCACCAGTCGGCGTCCCAGCGTTCCCTGCCCCTGATACCCGGCGATGACCACGTGGGTCTGCGGTTTGCTCACGTCGTGGTACAGATGGTGCAGGATGCGCCCTCCGGTGCACATGCCGCTGGCCGAGATGATCACCATCGACCCCTTGGCATCGTTCAGGCGTTTGGATTCATCCACCGAGCGTGTGTAGGTCAGCCCCGGGAAGTTCAGCGGCGCCATCTGCTGCGACAGCAGTTGTTTCGCCCGCTCGTCGTACACCTCTTTGTGCCGCGCGTACAGATCGGACACCGATGTCGCCATCGGGCTGTCGACAAAGACGCGCACGCTCTTGAGTTTCCCCGCCCGCAGAAACTCGCCGATGTGGAACACCAGATCCTGCGTCCGCCCCACGGCGAACGCCGGGACAAGCACCTTCCCGCCGGTCGCCTGCGCATCCAGGAGCACCGCCAGCAACTCTTCCCGCGTCTGGCCAAGTGGTTTGTGGTCTTTGTCCCCATACGTGGATTCCAGCAGCACCACGTCCGCCGGAACCGGAGTCACCGGATCGCGCAGGATCGGCGAACCGGAAACACCCACATCCCCGGAGAAGGCAACTGTGAGTGTGCGTGCCCCGTCCTTCACCACCATCCGCACGCTCGCCGAGCCCAGGATGTGCCCCGCATCCGCGAAACTGATCGTGACACCCTCCGCGATCGTCTTCTCCTGCCCGTAGCCCATCGTGGCAAGCTGCTCCAGCACGCGTTCGGCCTGCGCAACGTCGTAGAGCGGTTCCTGGCACGGTTCCTGCCCTCTCCGCAGCCGGCGATTGAACCGCTCGCAGTCCTCCATTTGGATCGCCGCCGAATCGCGAAGAATGATCCCCGTCACGTCCGCCGTCGCGTCAGTGCAGTGGATCCGACCGCGGTACCCGTGCTTGATCAGCAGCGGCAACCGCCCGCAATGGTCCAGGTGCGCGTGCGTCAGCACCACCGCGTCCAACGCCGCCACGTCCACCGGAGGCATGCGCCGGTTGTGCTCGTCCGCCGCTCGCTCCCCCTGGTGCATGCCCATGTCGATCATCACCCGCGCGCGATCGGTCGTGACCACGTAACACGACCCCGTCACTTCGCCCGCGGCGCCGTAAAAGCCGAGTCTGATCATGGAATTACTCCTGAATTGTTACGCCCGCGCGAACCATTTTCCTGGTATGCGCCGCACGCTGTGAAGCGTGCGGCACGGCTGAAGACACCCCGCGTGGCCGCATCCTAGCCCGCGCGTTCCACTCCGAAGCCCTTGCAATTCCAGCCGCGCTGCGCGGGTTGTAGCATCGGAGCGCATACAGTGCAACGCATGACAGACGCCGGACCCCACCGCCGAACCGATCCGGCAGAACCAGTCGCGGCCGATTCAGCAGCTTGGCTCAAGGTCACGCTCGCGAGCATCGGCGACGGCGTCATCACGACAGACACCCAGGGGCGAGTCACATTCCTCAACTCTGTCGCGGAGACGCTGACCGGCTGGACGCAGGGCCAGGCCGCCGGCCAACTGCTCACCGAAGTCTTCCACATCGTCAATCAGGACACCCGCGCCGAGGTTGAAAACCCGGCGCTCCGAGCCCTCCGCGAGGGCATCATCGTCGGCCTCGCCAACCACACCATCCTGATCGCCCGCGACGGGACCGAACGGAACATCGACGACAGCGCCGCCCCTATCCGTAACGGCGGCGGCACGGTCGCCGGCAGCGTGCTGGTCTTCCGCGACATCACCGAACGCTACCGCCAGGAACTGCTCGTCCGTCAGGAACGCGAGTACGCGCAGAACATCCTCGCCACGCTGCGTCATCCATTCCTCGTGCTCGACCGCGACATGCGCGTGGTGTCGGCGAACCGCTCGTTCTACGAATGTTTCGCGGTCAGGCCGGAACAGACCGAAGGACGCCTGTTGTTCGAACTGGGCAACCGCCAGTGGGACATCCCAAGGCTCCGCGAGCTGCTGGAGCAGATTCTCCCCGCCAACGACCACACCGTCGAGGATTTCGAAGTCGAGCACGAGTTCGAAGGTCTTGGCCGCCGCGTCATGACCCTCAACGCGCGCCGGGTCCGCAAGCCCGGGAACCACTCCCAGCTGGTCCTGCTGGTGATCGAGGACATCACCGTTCGCCGCGACGCGGAGCAGGCCCTTCGTGATTCGGAGGTCCGTTACCGCCGCCTCTTCCAGTCGGCCAAGGACGGCATCCTGATCCTGGATGCAGACACCGGCCGCATCACCGACGCCAACGCGTTCATGGCCGGCCTGGTCGGCCTCGACGCTTCCGAACTGCTGGGAAAGGAACTCCACGAGATCGGTTTGTTCGCCGACATCGACGCCAGCAAAAAGGCCTTCCGCACCCTCCAGGAAAAAGGCTACGTCCGCTACGAGCACCTGCCCGTGCAGAACCGCCGCGGCGGCACTGTCGAGGTCGAGGTGGTCGCCAACGTGTACCACGAGGACCACAATCTGGTGGCCCAGTGCAACATCCGTGACATCTCCCAGCGCGTCCGCATGGAGAAGAAGATCCTGGAGCAGGCCGAGCAACTCTCCGCCGAGTCACGCCGCAAGGACGAGTTCCTCGCGATGCTCAGCCACGAGCTGCGCAACCCGCTCGCCCCCATCCGATCGGCCGTCCACATCCTCAAGCTCCATGAGGCTCAGGGCGCCGACCCGCTCCAGAAGCAGGCCCGCGAGATCATCGAACGCCAGACCAGCAACCTCACCAAGATCGTCGGCGATCTTCTGGAAGTCTCCAGGGTCATGAGCGGACGCATCCGTCTCGAAGCGACGCCCGTGGACCTGAACGAGATCATCCGGCACGCCGCGGAGACTGTCAAACCACTGATCTCGCAGCGCGGCCACATCCTCTCGCTACGCCCTCACGACGGCGGATTGTGGGTCAGCGGCGACGCCACGCGGCTGGAACAGGTGCTGGTCAATCTCGTCACGAACGCAGCCAAGTACACCCCCGACGGCGGCAAAATCGAAGTCACTTGCGAGCGGCGTTCCGACAGAGGAATCGAGTTGGCGCAGGTGCGAGTGCGGGACAACGGTGAGGGGATCCCAGCCGACCTGCTCCCGCGGCTCTTCGACCTGTTCTCCCAGGCGGACCATTCGCTCGCCCGGTCTGCGGGCGGGCTCGGCATCGGCCTCGCGTTGGCCCACCGATTGGTGGAACTTCACGGCGGCACGATCCACGCCGCCAGCGACGGGCCCGGCAAGGGAAGCGAGTTCACGCTGACGCTCCCAGCGATGGCCGTCCACGCAGCGGCCGGTCCGATGAAAGACGCCGGAGCGGCCTCCGCTCACCCCGGCGGAGTGCGCGTGCTGGTCGTCGACGACAACATCGATCATGTCTCGATGCTCGCCGCGCGACTCCGGCACGCCGGTTACCTCGTGAACACCGCGTACAACGGCCTTGACGGCCTGGCGATCGCCCAGGCTTGGAATCCCGATATCGTTCTGCTGGATATCGGCCTTCCCGGCCTGAGTGGCTATGAAGTCGCTCGAAGACTCCGTGCCGAATCATCCCTCGGCATTGGTGGCAGCAGGATTCGGCTGATCGGCCTTACCGGATACGGCCGTGAAGAAGACAAGGAACTGGCACGCCAGGCGGGCTTCGACGCCCACCTGGTCAAACCCGTGGAGTTCGAGGATGTGGAGCAGGCCATGCTTGCCGACAGAGTCCGGTCGTAGATGATAATGAACCACAAGCACCCTACCCCTCCCCCGATCGTTCGAATTTTCTGTGTTGACGACAATCCCGACCTGCTCTCGGCGATGCGGATGATCATCGAGACCGACGGGTCCATGCAGTTCGCCGGTAGCCTCGAATCGGCCGACCGCCTGCTCGCCGAGGCCCGCCGACTCGCCGCCAAGCCCGGCGCGATGACACTTATCGTGCTGCTCGACGCCAGGATGCCCGGCCTGAGCCCCCTGGAAGCGGTGCGTGAAATCGCGGCCGAACTGCCCTGGGTCCGCGTAGTCATCTTGAGCGGTTTCGACGATCCGGCGTTTTACGACAAAGTGCTCGATGCCGGCGCCTGGGGATTCATCTCCAAGAGCGACGAACCCGACGCGATCCTGCGCGCCATCCACATGATCGCGGCGAAGAAGAACCGAGGCCCACACCGGCCCGGCCGAAGCTGAGCCTCGTCGATTAGCCCTCCCACCACCGCTGCCGACGTCCGGTTGTTTCCAGGCTCTTGCGGCCTCCCCGCAGCCCCGGTGGCCGCGACTCTCCGTGCTTCTAGTCGCCTGGCACAAACCTTCGCGTCTGCACCGCACGACGCCTATCGGTATCAGATCCACTTCATCCGCAGCAACCACATTTTCACCAACTGCGTCGTCACCACGTAGCACACCAGCGTCGCCGCCACGATCGGCCAATACAGCCCCGGCAGCTCGGTGAAGCCAAGATAGCCGCCGATCGGCGTGAACGGAATTGCCACCCCCACCACCATGATGACCAGCGTCATGATCAGCACGGGAAGCGACGAACGGCTCTGCAGGAACGGGATCTTGTTGGTCCGGATCACGTGGATGATGAGCGTCTGCGTCAGCAGGCTCTCGACAAACCAGCCGGTCTGGAACAGGCTCGCGCTGTGGGCCGCCGCCGGCGTCGACGTATCCCAGCAGTGAAAAACGTACAGCATGACCAGGTACGTCGTGTAGTCGAAAATCGATGAGCACGGGCCGATGAACACCACGAAGCGGGTCAGCTCGCGGATATCCCACTGCCGCGGCATCGCGATCCGCTCCGGATCCACCGAATCCGTGGGGATGGTGGTCTGGCCGACGTCATACAGCAGGTTGTTCGCCAGGATCTGCACCGGCAGCATCGGCAGGAACGGCACGAAGATGCTCGCCCCCAGCACGCTGAACATGTTGCCGAAGTTGCTCGACGCGCCCATCCGCACGTACTTGATGATATTCGAGAAGACCTTGCGCCCCTCCATCACCCCCTCATCCAGCACCAGGAGTGATTTCTCCAGCAGGATCATGTCCGCGGACTCCTTGGCGATGTCCACCGCCGTGTCCACGCTGATCCCCACGTCCGCCGCGTGCAGCGCGGGCGCATCGTTGATGCCGTCTCCCATGAAGCCCACCGTGTGCTTCCTCGACCGCAGCGCCTTGATGATCCGCTGCTTGTGCGACGGCGACACCCGCGCGAACAGCGTCGCGTTCTCCGCCGCGTCCGCAAGTTCCCCATCCGTCATGTTTTCAACCGCGTCCCCCAGCACCACGAACTCCGTGGCCAGCCCCACCTCCGTGCAGATCTTGCGGGCCACCAGGTCGTTGTCGCCCGTCACCACCTTCACCGCCACGCCGTGCGCCCGCAGGGCCTTGATCGCCGCGGTCGCAGTCTCCTTCGGCGGGTCCAGGAACGCCACATACCCGTTCAGGATCAGGTCGCACTCGTCCGCCTTGCCGTAAGGCGTGGCGTCGCCGGACACCACGCGGACCGGCCCTTCCTTGCTGGCAATCGCCAGCACGCGGAACCCCTCCGCGCTCAGCCGCTCGTACTCCTTCTTGAGGTTCTCGATGTGCTCGTGGTCCATCGGCAGAAACTGGCCGTCCAGCTCGAAACTCGCGCACTTCGGGAAGATCGCTTCGGGCGCGCCCTTGGAGATCAGCAAATCCATCCCCCCCGGCGTGCGCACCACCACCGACATCACCCGCCGCTTGAAATCAAACGGGATCTCATCCACCTTCGCGTACTCGGGGATGAACGCGTGCGCGTGCGTTTCTGTGTGCGCCAGCACCGCCCGGTCGAGCACGTTCTTGAGCCCCGTCTGGAAGTGGCTGTTCACGTACGCCAGCGAGAGCACGCGGTCGCTCTCCCTCAGCATCACGTCGCAGTGACGCTCCAGGATCACCCGGTCCATGGTCAGCGTGCCCGTTTTGTCCGTGCAGAGCACGTCCATCGCGCCCAGGTTCTGAATCGCGTTCAGCCGCTTGACGATCACCTTCCTGCGCCCCATCGCCACCGCGCCCTTGGAGAGGCACACCGTCACGATCATCGGCAGCATCTCGGGCGTCAGGCCCACCGCCACCGCCAGCGCGAAGAAGAACGCCTGCCCCCAGCCGCCTTTCGTTAGTCCATTGATGACGAACACCAGCGGCACCATCACCAGCATGAACCGCAGCATCAGCCACGTGAACTGAGAGATGCCCCGGTCAAAGGCCGTTGGCTCTGCCGGTTCCTGCAGCGATTCGGCCATCCCGCCCAGGTACGTGTCCTTGCCCGTCGCGATCACCACCGCCATCGCCGACCCGCTCTCCACGCTCGTGCCCAGGTACGCGATGCTCGTGAGAGAGACCGGCGTGCCCGCCCCCGCGTTCCGCTCAACCTCGGATTTCTCCACCGGAAAACTCTCCCCGGTGAGCGCACCCTGGATCACGAACAGGTCCTTCGCGGACACAATCCTCACGTCCCCGGGGATCATGTCGCCCGCCGCCAACTGCACCACGTCCCCCGGCGCCAGCCGCGACACCGGGATCTCCACCGCCGCCCCGTCGCGCAGCACCGTCGCCGTCACCGAGATCATCGCCTTCAGCTTCGCCGCGGCGTTGCTCGCCTTGGATTCCTGAATCAGCTTGAGCCCCACGCTCAGCGCGATCATCAGGAGCATCATCGTGCCCGCCCGCGCATCCCCCGTCGCAAATGAAATGGACGCGAGCACCGCCAGCAGGACTACCAGCGGATTGAGCACCGCACGCCAGAGCAGTTTCAGAAGCCCGGGCCGATGGTCCTTGGCGAGCACATTGAGCCCGTATCGCGCGAGCCGATCCGTCGCCTCCGCACTGGTCAGCCCCCCGGCCCGCGTCGCGAGCTTCGCATACACCCCCGGCACATCCAACGCCGCCGCCTCCACCACCAGCGCCGAAACGCTGATCCGCGGCTTCTCGCGGTGAATCGCCGGGAAAAGCTCCTTGGGGAAAACGACCGGCGGAGCGGTACGCATCAACTACAAGGTAGCGGGCCTCGGCACTCAACGCACCGCTGAAACACGATTTCAAATGAAACTCAGTCGCGTGTTGTTTGAAACTCCTCCTCCGCGACTATTTGACCACCACCTCCGCCCACACCGGAAAGTGATCGCTCGGGAACTCTCCGCCCCCGGAAGTTTCTCTCCAAACCCCGCTGCGCAACAGCGTCAAGTCCGACGACGGCAGCACATAATCCACGCGCAGCTTGAACCTCGCCGTATCAGAAGGCTCCAATCCCTCGATCTTCACCTCCGACACCGGCGTGTTCGCGAAGTTGATCCGCGGGCACCCCGCGATGTGCTTGGACATCGGCCCGCGGTAACTCTGCCCCTTCTTCGGATCCGCGTTCAGGTCCCCGAGCACCACGAACGACGCGAACCGGTCCAGCCCCCCTTCCACGCCCGCGTCATCAACGATGTACGACGCCCGCTCCACGTAATCCGCGATGAACCGGATCTCATCATGGTTCCGCCGCTTGTTCCGCTCCTCGGCGCCGTCAAACGCCGGCGGCGTCGGATGAAGACACAGCACGTGCAGCACCGACCCGTTCGGCAGCTTCACCGGCACATCCGCGAACGTCTTGGAGCACAGCCGCATGTACTTGCGCTCCTCCTCCGAATACCACGGCGTGCCATCCGCCTTGAGCGGCATGTAGTTCCCGTCCACGTAATCCCACGGCAGCCTCTGGAACGTCCTGATCTGGTCTGTCAGCACCGTCAGCCGCTCATCCACCAGCAACGCGAAACCGTACTGACCCGGAAACGTTCCGAACCCCCAGCAGTCGTTCCCGTACCGCCGCCCGTCCTCCGTCTGCTCCCCCGGCGATCCATCAGGTTTCGTCGGCGGCGGCGACGGATAGGTGAGCACTGCCTGCCCGTCGTTGTCCAGGTCAAAGCCGCTCGCCACCCCCGTGTTGGTCGGCGGCATGAACGCAGAGAACTTCATCGCCGCCACCTCCGGGCTCTGCGGCACCGCCAGATACTGCTCGGCGAACCGCCTGGCGTTCTGCCCCGGCGCATCTCCCTCCTTCACACCCGGCCCGCCCGGCATGTCGTACGCCATCTCGTTGAGCAGAATGATGTTCGGCCGCATCCGCTGGATCACCTCCGCGATCCGCTTCAGCCGCGGCTGGTCCGCGCCCGCCACATCCTGCGTCCGCACATCCTCGATGTTGAACGTCGCCAACCGCAACGTCACCGGCTCGCCCCTCGCCGCGCCGACACACCACGCCATCGCGTACACCCAGAACAAGACGCCGCTCTTCATGCCTGAGGATACGTTCGCACACCCCGCTCATCTCAAACGACCGAATCCTCCCGGCTGCCTCCGGCATCCAACGATCACCCTCAGGAGCCCGATGAAAGCGATCATCCAACTCATCCTCTCCGCCGCGGCCGCTCTCGCATCCGCCCCTCGCGAAACGGCCACCAATCCCGAGGCGCCCGGCATCGCCGTCCTCGAGCTCTTCACCTCCGAAGGCTGCTCAAGTTGCCCTCCCGCCGACCGCGTCCTCACCCAACTCGCCGACGAAGCCGCCAAAGACGGCAGGAAGGTCTACGCCCTCGCCTTCCACGTCGACTACTGGGATAACTTGGGCTGGCCCGACCGATTTGCCTCCCCTCAGGCCACCCAGCGGCAGCACGCTTACGCCAAGACCCTCAAGACACCCTCTGTCTACACCCCTCAACTCATCGTGAACGGCACAGATGAGTTCGTAGGCAGTGATCGCGTCAGAGCCGCCAAGGCCATCGCCGATGCCCTTTCGCGACCTTGTTCTCCCGTCTCCGCCCGCCTTGAGGAACGCACCCCTGACCAGCCATTTACCATCTCGATCACCGCCGCGGCATGTCCGAACCTGCAAGCCTGCGTCGCCCTCACCCAAGACGGCCTGACCACCGAGGTCAAAAAGGGCGAAAACGCCGGTCGCCTGCTCCCCCACTCCTGCGTTGTCCGCGCGTTCACCACCATCACCCTCGACGGCCAGGGTCACGCGACCGCATCGCTCACGCCGCCCAAAGACGTTGACGCGTCACGCTCCAGGATCATCGTCTTTGTGCACAACGACGCCCGCCAGGTGATCGCCGCGACCGACGTCAAGATCGCCGCGGCATCCAAGCCCGTCCCCGCGAGCCCCGCCAAGTAACGCCTACGCCGCCGTGCGGGCGTTCAACGACCTCGCGCCCTTCCACCGCGAGCACAACTCAACCAGCGATGGACCGTCGATCGGCTTGCTGGCGTAATCATCGCACCCCGACGCGAGGCACTTCTCCCGGTCCCCGCCCATGGCGTGCGCGGTCAGCGCCACGATCGGCACGCGGCACCCCTTGTCTCGCAACCGCGCCGTCGCCGTATATCCGTCAACCTCCGGCATCTGCATATCCATCAGCACCAGGTCGAACGGCGCCGCTTCAAGCAGCGGCGCATCGCACTCCCCATTCACCGTCATCGCCTCGATCGCGAATCGCCCGTTCTCCACCGTCGTGACCTCGGCGCCGGCCTTGCGGAGGTGGAACGCAATCAGCCTGCGATTGTCCGGCCCGTCCTCCGCGAGCAGAACCCGCATCCCCGTGATCACTGATACGGCGCGTGCAACCTTCGTCGATTGTTCTTCTCTCGGCGTCTCGCTCCCGCACGGGGTCCAGAGATTGCCCTCCGCGCACGATTCAGCGTCCGCGGCCACGGTAAGCGTGAACACGCTCCCCTTGCCCGCCTCGCTCTGCACGCCAATATCGCCCCCGAGCATCGCCGCCAGCCGCTTGGCGATCGTCAGGCCCAAACCCGTCCCGCCGAACCGCCGCGTCATCGTCTCGTCGGCCTGAGTGAACGGGCGGAACAGCAGACGAGTCTGTTCGGGCGTCATGCCCACGCCCGTATCGCTCACGCTGAACCGCAACTGCGCCGATTCCCCATGCACCAGCGCCGCACTGACCGTGACACCGCCCAACTCGGTGAACTTTACCGCATTACCCACCAGGTTCATGAGGATCTGCTTGAGGCGGACCGGATCGCACCTGAACGTCCTGGGCACCATCGTCTCGAAATTGCAGGACAAGGTGATCCCCTTCGCGTCCGCCCGCACCCTCATCAGCGACACCACGTCCCCGATGATCTGCGCCGGGTCGGTCGCGATCGCCTCCACCGTCATCTTGCCCGCCTCGATCTTCGAAACATCCAGGATGTCGTTGATGATCTCCAGCAGGTGCTGCCCGTTGCGCTTGATGGTGGCCACGGCATCCAACCGGCGCTGCGGCGCCCTGGACAGATCGCCGTCCTCCACCAGCAGATCGGTGAATCCCAGGATCGCCGTCATCGGCGTGCGGATCTCGTGACTCATGTTGGCCAGGAACTCGCTCTTGGCCCGGTTCGCCGCCTCCGCCGCCGCCCTCGCCACGACATAGTCGGTGATGTCCTGGAATGCCCCACGCAGCTTTGTGATGCTCCCGCCGATCTCCACCGGCTCGCCCTGCGCCCGAACCGTCAGCCGCCGGCCGTTCGCGGTGACGAACGGAAGTTCCAGGTCAAACGGCCGCCGGTGCTCGATCGCATCGCGAACGCATGCCTCGATCTTTGCACGAGCCTCGTCCGGATAGAACGCAGTCGCGTCCGACAGGTTCGGGTCGTACGCCGCATCGACCTCGTGGATCATCCGCACCTGCTCCGACCACTCCACCTTCGCGGTGGCCACATCCAGCTCCCACCACCCCACCTTGGCGACGCGGCTCGTGTTCGCGAGCGCCGCCTCGCGCCGCTCCAACTCGTCCTGCACCCGCCGCTCTTCGGTCACATCCTCGTGCATGCCCACCATGCGCAGCGGATTGCCGTTCGCGTCCCGCGACACCACCCGCCCAGTGCCCATGATCCAACGCCATGTTCCGTCCTTGTGACGCATGCGGAGCAGCACCCGGTTCGTCTGGGTCTCGCCGCGGAAATGCGCCTCCAACTGAGCCTGCGCCCGCGCCATGTCGTCCGGATGCACCCGAGCAGCCCATTCCTCAAGATGCTGGCGAAGATCCTCCGATCGTTCCCCCAGCATCTCCGCCCAGCGCCGGTCAAAAATCACTTTCCCGGTCTTCACCGACCAATCCCACAGCCCAAGATTGCACGCCGTTAACGCCAGGTCCGCACGCTCCGCGGCGTCCTGCAACGCAGCCTCCGCCGCCTTGCGCTCCGTGATGTCCGTCTCCACCGCGATAAAGCCGCTGGGCTGCCGCGTCGCCGGATCCGGCGGCAGCGGGCTGATTTCCAGGTACACCCAGTACTCTCGCCCTTTCTTGCAGCGGTTCAGGATCTCAACGCGGCACTCCTTTCCTTCCCGCAACCTCTCACGCATGTACGCCACCGCCGCGGGGTCCGTCCGTTCACACTGCAGGAACGCCCCCGGTTTCCGCCCCGCCACCTCCGCAAGCGTGTACCCGGTCAACGCCTCGAACGCAGGATTGACCCACGTGATCAGCCCGGCCTCGTCCGTAATCACCACCAGGTTCCGAGTCTCGCGCACCACCAGCGCCAGGCGTTCCAGTTCGCGGGTCTGCGCCCGCAGGCTCTTGGTCGCCTCGTCCGCGATCGCCCTGGCGCGGTCCGCCGTGTTCGACAGCACCAGCACCAATCCAGCGCTCAGCACCGCCATCACGACGCCGCCCACCCCAGCTTCCCACGCCCCCGCGTGCGACTCGCTGATGTAGCGATCTGTGGCAGTCTGCGCCAACGTCCATATCTGCCCACCCACTTCAAGCCGGGACGAAGCGCGGGCCCCCGGCGACTCGAAGTTCCCGCTCCGGAGCAGCTCGGGCGTGCCCTTGATCAGATGATCATCGTCATAGATCAACTCGAAGGCGCCCCGCTCGGCCCATCTGGATATCTCAAAGTCCAGCTCACCGTTGACCGAATCCGCCGCCCCCCGCAACGCGGTCGAAAGCGCGATGGGCATATACACCCACCCCATCAACGCGTCCCGCCGCTCTTCTTCCGTCTCCGCAGGCTTCTCCCCGTCGTACACCGGCAGCAAATACAGGATCCCTGGCGCGCCGCCCGGAACCTGCTTCAAGACGATCGGATCCGTGATCATGGCCGACCCGGCCAGCATCGCTCGATCCGCCGCAGTCCGCCTCACCGGATCGCTACCAATGTCGTACCCCACCGCCTCCTTGTTCGGTTCCACCGGCTCGATGAACTCAACAACATACAGATCATCGGCCCCGTCGGTCGTCTTGAGCTCGAATCCCGGTGCGCCGTCAGCCCGGGTCTTGCGCAAAAACTCCTCCACCCCGCCCCGATCGACCCGCCGTATGTACCCGATTCCCATCGCCCCGGGAAACTCCCGCCCCAGGTCCAGCCCCCTCACCATCGCAGCGAACTCTCCCCGCCGCACGTCCTCTTTGGCCAGCCACAACCCCCGAGCCGCCCGCAACCCGGTTGCAAACACATTGAGTCGGCGCTCGATCTCAGTCTGGAGCCGATCCGTCAGCCGGAGGAACCTCGCGTTGTTGGTCTCATCGTCCTGGTAGTTGGAAAACGCCGCCGCAACAACCGCCGCGCCGGTCCCCGTGAGCAATACGACCGCCGCGGCCACCTTTCCACGCCGACCGGCGAGCAGACGCGTCAGCCCGAAACCCGCCGTCATGTGCCGCGCCGCGATGACCGTCAGAGCCATCGGCGCAATCAGCAGCCAAACACTGCCGGTATTGATGAACTCAGCAAGGCGATCCGCAATCGTTCCCCCCATCATCGGGAGCAACGTCGTAGGTATCACTTCAAGCACCCAGGCGACCGCAGCAATAATCAATAGCGTGATGCGTACATCACGTACTTTCCATGTTGAGGGGTTCGTCTTGGAACTCAATCACGGCCTCCCGGTCTAAGCGCCCAAACGGCGATAACCCGAACGATCAGTCATCGGGAGAATCGCTCGTGACCTCTAACGACTTATTCGGCTTGCTGGGCAGTTTTGCTCGATGCTGGCCGGGTCAATCCCTGGGCTGACCGGAATCGGGGAACATGTGCCACAACCAACTTCCCTGACAGAAAGCAATCATCGATGGGTTCGCGGCCCGAAAGACTCGGCGGCCCTCCCCGCTCGCTTGGGCTTCTGCAGTCTGATGCTCTGAGAGGTTCAACCGCCCGCCCGCGACCGTGCCGCATCGCGCTGAACTTCCGCCCGACGCCTCGCCGCATCAATGTGCCCGCTCAGGTGCGCCACCAGTCTTTCCAGCACCGCTCCCGGCCCCGGCGCCGCAGCACCGAGCACCGCCTTCACGCTCGTCACCGGCCTCCCGTGCAACCCGCACGGCACGATCAGCCCGAAGTGCGAAAGGTCAGTCTCGACATTCAGCGCAAGCCCGTGCATGCTCACCCATTTGCGCACCCGCACCCCAAACGCGCATATCTTCGCGCCCGCCACCCAGACGCCAGTCGCCGTTGAATCGCGTTCGCCGCGAATCCCAAACTCCTCACAAGTATCGATCACGGCCTGCTCCAGCATCCGCATGTACTCGTGCAGCCCCAGGTTGAGCAGGTTCAGATCCAGAATGGGGTATACCACCAACTGGCCCGGCCCGTGGTACGTGATGTCCCCGCCCCGGTCCGTCTCCCGCACCTCAATCCCTTTGGACGCCAGCAGTTCCGGCGTCGCCAGCAGATGCGCTCCCGCCCCGGCCCGGCGCGACACCGTGATGACCGGCGGATGACTCACCAGCAGTAGATAACCCACCCGCCCGCCCGCGTCACGCGCCGCGACGACCTCCTCCACGCGCCGCCCCTGCTCGGCGTACGCGTCGTCGTACCGCAACACGCCCAGATCGATGATTTCCAGTTGCCGCGGCATCTCGTTGAAACAGGGTACAACGCCCGACCCCGCTCCGTCACAATCACCCGGAAGCCAACGTACACTTGGGCCCTTATGGCCAACTACAGCATCCACCCCACCGCCTTCGTCAGCAAGGAATGCGAACTCGGCGATGGCGTTGAGATCGGTCCCTTCTGCGTTCTTGCGGGCCGCGTTCAACTCGGCGCGGGAGTGCGACTGGTGGCCTCCGTACACATCACAGGCCCGGCCCGCATCGGCGCCGGCACCACGCTCTACCCCGGCGTCTGCATCGGTTTCCCTCCCCAGGACTACAAGTTCAAGCTGGGCGACGTCACCGCCGGAGTGACCATCGGCGAGAACTGTCTCCTCCGCGAGCACGTCACCGTCCACGCCGCCACCAAGACGGACACGCCCACACAGATCGGCAACAACGTCATGATGATGGCCACCAGCCACGCCGGGCACGACGCCCGCGTCGGCAACAACGTCATCCTCGCCAACAGCTGCCTGCTCGCCGGCCACTCGCTCGTGCAGGACAGCGCCATCCTCAGCGGCAACAGCGCCGTTCATCAGTTCACACGCATCGGCCGCATGGCCTTCATCTCCGGGCTCTGCGGCACATCGTGCGACGTCCCTCCCTTCTGCGTGCTCGGCAGCCGAAACGTCATCCACACGGTCAACCTCGTCGGACTGCGCCGCTCCGGTGTGCCGCGAGACGAAGTCACGGCGGTGCGCAACGCCTTCTGGCACGTGCTCCGCAAGACCCTCACCAAGCCCGACATGATCGCTCAGTTGGAAGCCAGAGGCAAGCACTCGCCCCTCGTGGCCGAGATGGCCCGATTCGTCGCCGAAGCCAAGCGCCCCATCGCCCGCGGCCCCAGCCACCACGATGAGGAACAGGAGTTCGACGCGTGACCCAAGGCGCCGGCGCATCTCTCTGCGTCCTCGCCAGCAGTTCCTCGGGCAACTGCACCGCGCTCTGCGTTCAAGATCACTCCGGGGAGCGCCGCATCTTCCTGATCGACGCCGGCATCTCCCCGCGCCGCACCGCCGCCTTCCTTGCCTCCGTCGGCCTGAAGGGCATCACGCCTCACGCCGTCATCCTCACCCACCTCGACATCGACCATTGGCACCCGGGTTGGGCCGCCGCGATGCCCGAGTCCACCACTGTCTTCATGCACCGGCGCCACCGCGGCCGAGCCGAGCGAAGCGGCCTGGGCCACCTGCGTTCCGACGTCTTCGACACCGATTTCGACCCCGCCCCCGGAGTGCGGGTGTCGCCTCTCCTCGTCAAACACGACGATCTGGGAACCGCGGCGTTCCGCTTCACCTTCGCCGATGGCGCCACCCTGGGATTCATCACCGACGCCGGCCGCCCCACCCAGGAACTCTGCGATCATGTCGCCGGCGTCGACGTCCTGGCCATCGAGTCAAACTACTGCCCGCGCATGCAGTTGGCCAGCAACCGCCCGGACTTTCTCAAGCAGCGCATCATGGGCGGCAAGGGCCACCTCAGCAACGAGCAGAGCGCCCGCGCCGTCTCCACCATCGCCCCCCGCGAAGCAGTTGTCCTCCTGCACCTCTCCCGCCAGTGCAACACCCCCGCCCAGGCCGCCGCGGCTCACGCCTCCGCTCCGTGCCCCGTCGTGATTTCCTCCCACGACACCCCCACCCCCTGGGTTCATATCGCCAATAAAAAACCCGCCGTGGTGACACGACGGGCTCAAGAACTTCTCTGGAATATCTGATCACCCGGCCCGCCTCGGGCCGGCCCGATCACGAACCCTTGCGCAGCTGCGCCGCGTACGCCGTCCGCTTGTCGGCGATGCGACGACGCGTGCTGGGCTGGCCGCCGATCTCGGCGCCTTCCTCGTTGCCGCACAACTGGAGCAGCGCGAGCTCGGAAGCGTCACCGATCCGCCACTTGCCGAGCTTGACGATGCGGGTGTAGCCGCCGTTGCGGTCCGCGAACTTGGGAGCCACGCGGTCGAAGATGTGCTTCACCAGGCGGGGCCGCTTGCGGACCTCGCCGTAGCGGTTCATCTCCACCTCGCTGCTCGCGGGCAGGTCGAAGAACTGCGCGTGCTGATCGCGCTTCTTCTGGATGTTCTCCTGCTCAGCCTCGGTGGGCTTCTTGGGCAGGTAGAGCCACTCAAAGCCGCCCTTGTCGCCGCCGAGCTTGGCGATCACCAGGCGCCGGGCCGCCAGGTCGCCGCGCTTGGCCAGCGTGATGATCTTCTCGACCAGCGGCTGCACCGCCTTGGCCTTGGGGATCGTGGTCACGATCTGTCCGTGCTCGAACAGCCCCGCCGCGAGGTTGCGCAGGGTCGAGGTGCGGTGCGCTGTTTTCCGACCCAACCTGTAGCCAGCTCTGCCGTGACGCATGATCCACGCTCCGAAATCTTGACCCCGAGCTCAATGCCTCGGGGCGAAAAAATGCACTTCCAAACCTCAAGACCGCCCGAAGGCGGGCCTAGATAATAGGCGGTAGGCCCGCTGAGGCCCACCGCCGAAAAATCGTGAAAATCAACCGGGCAACTGCACCGGGGTCACCTGGTAACCCTCCGGAAGGGTCATGTTCAGGTCCAGCCCGATCTCCTGCAGCTTGCGCTTCACTTCACGCAGCGAGGTCCGGCCGAACGAACGGAGCTTGAGCAGGTCCGCGTCCGTCTGGGTCACCAGCTGCGCCACCGTCTCGAGCCGCGCGGACTCAAGGCAGTTGCTCGCACGCACCGACAGTTCCAGCTCGGTGATGGGCATGTTCAGCTTGCGGATCAGGTCTTCGTCCACCGTCGCCGCCGCCGCCGCCTCGTCGCTGACGATGTCCTCGCCAACGTCGAAGTACTGCACGAACGGGTTGAGGTGCTTGCGGAAGATCTTGGCCGCTTCCACCAGCGCCAGGTCCGGCGTCACGGTCCCGTTGGTCCAGATCTCCAGCGTGAGCTTGTCGTAGTTGGTCCGCTGGCCGACACGGGTTTCCTCGACCTTGTAGCGGACCCGCTGCACCGGCGAGTAGAGCGCGTCCACGTGGATCAGGCCGATCTCCTGCTCCTCCTGGTCCTCGTACTGCTCGCTGGCCGGAACGTACCCGCGGCCCTTGGTCACCTGCAGGTCCATCTCGAAGTCGATCGCATCCGTCAGAGTCGCGATCACCAGATCCTTGTTCAGGATGGTGATGGCGGTGTCGGCCTGGATCATGTCCGCCGTCACCTCGCCGGGCCCGCGGGCCGCGAGCTTCATCGTCTTGGGCTCATCGCCCTCCATCTTGACGATCAGTTGCTTCACGTTCAGGACGATGTCCGTCACGTCCTCCATCACGCCCTTGAGCGAGGAGAACTCGTGCTGAACGCCCTTGATCTTGATCGCAGAGACCGACGCGCCCTCCAGCGACGACAGCAGCACCCGGCGCAGGCTATTGCCCACAGTGGTGCCGAAGCCGCGCTCGAAGGGCTCGACGTAGAAGCGGCCGAACGTATCGCCGCGAAACTTGGGATCAGTGATGACTCGGGTGGGGAGTTCAAGACCCCGCCAACGCACGCGTGTGGACATGGAAGTAACCCTCTGCCTCGGCCGACATGACCGGTCGCAACCGGTGCCGTGGTGACCGAACTCCGGATGCACGGTCCGCCAGCGTGCCGAGGTGCGCTGGGAACCTTCTGTTCCGGGCCGGACGTTTCAGTTTCTGATGCCGCACGGGGCCTCCAGGGGCCCCGCGGCGAAGACCGCATTCCTTAGACGCGACGACGCTTCTTGGGACGGCAACCGTTGTGCGGAACCGGCGTGTGATCCTCCACCGCCGTGACCCGCAGGCCCGCGGCCGTCAGACCGTTCACAGCGCTCTCGCGGCCCGCGCCGGCGCCCTTGATCCGGATCTCAACTTCGCTCATCCCCATCTTGCGAGCCTTGCCGGCGCACTGCTCAGCAGCGCGGGTCGCCGCGAACGGCGTGCTCTTGCGGGCGCCCTTGAAGCCGATCGTCCCCGCCGAGTCCCAGGCCAGCGTTTCGCCGTTGGTGTCGGTGATCGTGACGATCGTGTTGTTCTGCGTCGCCTTGATGTGGACGATGCCGCGAACGACGTTCTTCCTGACTTTGCCCTTCTTCGACATTCTGAACTCCTCGGATCAACCGACCCTTTGGGTCGTACCCGGTGATGGTGCCCATCGCGAACCCAATGAACCGGACAAACCCGGCTTGCGAGGACGATGAGGTGTGCCTGAACGATGACCTGAACCGCGGGCACCCGCGCGGGCATGAATCGTGATGCCCGACGCCCGATGCCCGATCTTTGCTTACTTGGCCTTGACGCCCTTCTTGCCGGCGACCGTCTTCTTCTTGCCCTTGCGGGTGCGGGCGTTGGACTGCGTCCGCTGGCCGCGGACCGGGAGGCCCTTGCGGTGGCGATCGCCGCGGTACGACTTGATGTCCTTGAGACGCTGGATGTTCTGCGACACCTGGCGACGCAGGGCGCCCTCCACCAGGTACTCCGCATCGATCACGGCGTTGATCTGAGCCAGCGCCTGCTCCTCGACCTCATTCGCACGCAGATTCGCGTCCACCCCGGCCTTGGTCAGGATGTCGCCCGCGAACTTCGGGCCGATGCCGTGGATGTACTGGAGCGCGAAGAAGATCTTCTTCTTGTCGGGAACGTCGATACCTGCGATGCGGGGCACTGTTCATTCTCCTGCCGGCGACTGTTGCGGGCTTGCTCGCCCACGCCGCGGTAACTCTTCGTAACACACCGAGCGGTCGCCGCCGCGTTCCGCGGCACGTCCACACGGCCTGAAAATCAGCCTTGAACCTGCTTGTGCTTCGGATCAGCCTTGCAGATCACGCGCAGCTTGCCCTTGCGACGAACCACCTGGCAGGAGCTGCACATCTTCTTGACGCTTGCCTTGACCTTCACGTGGCACCTTCCAATTTTGACGGATGTTGGTCCGGTCCGAACCGGGCGATACGTACCCTCCGCACACAAACCGGAGCGGGCCTAGATACTAGGCCCAGTCATGACCAAAGTCACGACAATTCCCTGAGCCGCAGCCGCATTCCGCGGCCCCGCCACACGCTCCTGCACCCACCTCACCACCACCCAGCCGCGCCAAATCCAACACCCTCTCCAACCATCACCAACTGCCAACTCCCAACTCCTGGTCCCGAGTCCCGAGTCCCGAGTCCCGAGTCCCGAGTCCCGAGTCCCCAAAGAAAAAGACCCCCGACAGGTTTACCTGGCGGGGGTCAAAAGTCGGCGATGACCTACTTTCCCTCAGAGAAGTATCATCGGCAGCGAAGGCTTAACTGCTGTGTTCGGGATGGGAACAGGTGTTTCCCTTCGCTCATATTCACCGACAATCGGGCTCCGTCACCGTTAGGCGACGTGCCCGGTCCCGACCGTGAGGTCGGCAACCGGAACAAATGACATCTAGAAAACACTCAACCGCATGTATTCAATGCAGCGCTAAGGCCAGAACCATGCGTGGCCGCGAAACGTGTTGAACACTGTTCCGCGACGGCTGGTTGGTGGCCGAGCGTTCGACCGTTAGTACCGCTCGGCTTAAGGCATTACTGCCCTTACACCCGCGGCCTATCAACCTGGTGGTCTACCAGGGGTCTTTCGTCTTTCGACAAGCATGCCTAATCTTGTGGGGGGCTTCCCGCTTAGATGCTTTCAGCGGTTATCCCTGCCGAACGTAGCTACCCAGCGGTGCATTTAGCAATGCAACTGGATCACCAGGGGTCCGTCCAACCCAATCCTCTCGTACTAAGGTTGACTCCACTCAAGCATGCAACGCCCACAACAGATAGGGACC
>JAFEBP010000025.1:0-236 GCA_018242605.1 Planctomycetota bacterium | reverse complement strand
ACATCGAGGTGCCAAACCGCGCCGCCGCTATGGACGCTCGGGCGCGATCAGCCTGTTATCCCCGGGGTACCTTTTATCCGATGAGCTACGGCCCTTCCATACGGGACCGCAGGATCACTAGCGCCTACTTTCGTAACTGTTCGACCCGTCGGTCTCACAGTAGAGCCGGCTTGTGCGCTTGCACTCTTCACACGGTTTCCATCCGTGATGAGCCGACCTTTGCACTCCTCCGTTAC
>JAFEBP010000024.1 GCA_018242605.1 Planctomycetota bacterium | reverse complement strand
AGCCTTCGTTCAGACCAGGCGTCGTGGCTTGGCTATGCCGGGCGATTTCATTCGGGTGTGTTCGTGGTGTCCTGGGGGAGCGGGGCCGTGGTCGGGAGTCGGGCGCCACATTCGGGACATTGGGGCGTTTGCAATCCGATCACGTTGTATCCGCACGCTTTGCAACTGTTCGGCGACAGTCGCGAGTATGAAAGACAGAGCCGTATCAGGTCCGTGGTGCTCAGCAGGAAACAGGCGAGGAGCGGCAGGACCACGATCACGAATCCGTCTAAAGGGTCTTTGAAGGAATAGCCCGCCGCGTTCAGGGTCGTCGCGAGCGCGACACCGGACGCCACGACGGTGGCGGAGTGCATGATGATGCGTACCGGCAGGCGTTTGGAAACGCCCAAGTGCGAGGCAACTCCGCAGGTCCACAAGACCGCTATACAGACCATGCACACCACCAGCACCGTCGATGCCGGCGCATCGTTGACGAAGGACTGGTACGCACCCATCGGGATGGGAACAAACATGCCTCCAGAAAAATCGGGAATGATCAGAACCGCCACTCCCGCTGTCCAGTACAACAGCGTCCGGCGGCGATAGCCTTCGGTGGAGTTCGGTCGTTTTTCTGGCAACACTGGTCCTCCGTCCAACATGCAATCGGAATCTACGAGCGCTGGGGCGCACGCGGTGCGTGGATGGTATTACGTGGTGAGAGTTGGGGTTGAACGAGCGTTGAGGGACGCGATCTGGGCTATGGATATGTCGCACCGGTGGTGCTCAGACCTTCCTGATCTTCACTGCGCAGAGCCTTTGTTCAGACCGGGCGTCGGGGCTTGGGGGCCACGGACGGGTTTGCGCGTTCGGCATCAAAGTTGTTCAGAGCAACGACTTGCCATGGCGTGGGGAGGTCGATGCCAGCCGCCCGCTCACCCAACAGATCCCTCGGATTTCATACCGCACTCTGGACACGGAGTGTCGGATTGAAGCCCGCTACGCGAGTATCCACACTTCGCGCATTCATACACGACGCGAGAAAGGCTGCGGCGGCGGGCTACAAGGTACAGCCCGAGAAGCGGCGGAAGGAAAACCCAAAGCGGGAGTTTGAGGTCATACCACGTGCCCCAAACTGTCCCCTGCTGTCCCGTTCCGTGCGACGAACTCCAAGCCGGCCACCAGACGGGAGAACCGCTGATGCTCGAAAGGTAGGTGAGGCCACCCCGGCCACTACCTGGATTGATGTGGAGCGTGATCGCTCCCCACCCCAGATCAAACGTCGTGCCCCCACTCGTCCGGTGGCCAAGCACCCACCACAGGCTACCGATCCACATCACAGCAATCAGGAGTACCGCCGCCAAAGCGAAACGCCGCGTGAGACGCCAGATTTGTGTCGAGCGGGCCTGCATTTTGTGCAGTGTAGTGAGCGGGATAGGACGCGATGACTCAACAGCGCCATCTCTTCCATGACCTTGGCTGTGGCGGTATCGAACTGGCCCCGCATCCGACCGACCCCGCCCGGTTGCGGCATCGCCCGGCGGACCTGCCCCCCGATTTGTCGGCGCGGCTGCGGACGATGAGCGGGTGGTTGAGATTCTGACGGAGGGGCCTGGGTGGGCATTGGGGTTGTCCTGGGCAATGGTGGGGGCGAGGGCGCTCGGCACTCGGAGTCGTCTAGGGCGACGGTATCTGTGGCGGGCGATCCCGGTCTTCACTGCGCAGAGCCTCCGTTCAGACCGGGCGTCGGGGGATTTGCTGCGATCTCACACGTTAGAGGACTTCATCTTCCCCGCGGCCCGGGAGGCGCACCGCTATCCTCTTTCCCATGGAGAGAGACCCCACCGGTATTTTTGCGCACATGTGCATTCTCGCGGCCTGCTGCGCCGGCGCGAGCGCGGAGGTCTGGGCGCCGCAGAGCTTTGTGCTCTTCCCCCGCAACTCGCCCCGGGCCGAGACGTTCGGGCAGGCGGTGAGCACGAACGGGTACGCCGCGGCGGTGGAAGCGCTGGGGACGGGCGTGGCGCGGTATGCGCCGGGGGTGGGGTTCCAGAACCTGGGGCGGCCGGGGTCGAACACGGGGGTGTTCGGCGTGAACTCGCGCGGGGTGGTGGTGGGCGCGGTGGCGGGGATCTTTCGTACGGCGTACCGCTACGACGACGGCCCGGGGTACTCGGTGGTGGCCTCGGGCACGTTCAGCGCGGGGGCGTACGCCATCAGCGACAGCGGGTTCATCACCGGCGAGACCGATTCTCGCGCGTTCATCTATGCGCCCGGGCAGGGCGTGACGTACCTGGGAAGCGGCGCGAGCGTGGGCTACGCGGTGAACGAGTCGGGGCAGGTGGCGGGGTTCGGCGTGGTGAACTCGCGGGACCGGGCGTTTGTGTACACGCCGGGCGGCGGAGTGCAGTATCTCTCGGTGCCGGGGGCGGGGCATTCGTACGGCCGCGGCATCAACAACGCGGGGCAGGTGCTGCTGGATTCGCTCACGGGCGGGCTGGGCGCCAACGGCGCGTACGTGTACACGCCGGGCTCCGGCTATGCGCTGCTGGCGCGGACGGCCAACGTGCAGTCGCGGATGCACGACATCAACAACCGCGGCTGGGTGGTGGGCGACCTTGACGAGGGGGGCATGCTGTGGCTGCCGGGCGAGGCGCTGCCGATCAACCTCACCAACTACGTGCGGCAGTACTTTGGGCCCACGTACACCATCACGAACGCCAACGCGGTGAACGATGTGGGGCAGATCGTGGGCACAGCGACCGACGCCACGGGCCGCTCGGCGGGGTTCATTCTGACGATCCCCGGGGCGGGAACGGTGTGGGTGGCGGGCGTCGCGGCGCTGGGGGTGGGGATCAGGCGGCGGCGCACGGCCGCGCGGTTGAGGTAGTTCTTCTCTATGGAGTCGGGGGCGGTTTGAGGAACAATCAACCTGTTCGCGAGAAGGCGAAGCCTGCGAACGTCAGGCCAGTGCAACACCGCCGCGTCGTTCACCGATGACGCCGACCGCCGTCCGCACCCCAGAAGGGCGCGGGGTGACCGGCGCAGGGGCGACGGCGGGTGGGTGCGGTGCGCTCCATGGTGGCGGCGCGTGCCGAGGGATTCAATCGGAATCACACGATTCCAAGAGAGAAAGACAAGACCAGATGAAGACCTTGAACATGTCGGTCGTTGCGCTCCTGGCGGTGTGCAGCCTGCAGGCGAACGCCACGCTCCTGCGCTCGGCGGAGAGCTTCGCGGTGATGGGCGGTTCGACCGTGACCAACACGGGGCCGACCCTGATCGACGGCGACCTGGGCGTGTGGCCGGGGCTGACGGTGACTGGCTTCCCGCCGGGGAACATGTCCAACGGCACAATGCAGGAGGGCAACGCGGTGGCGCACCAGGCCCAGATCGACATGACCAACGCGTACGACTCGCTGGCGGGCATGCCGTTCTCGGCGGACCTGACGGGCCAGGACCTGGGCGGGATGATGCTCACCCCGGGCGTGTACTTCTTCTCGTCCTCGGCGCAGCTGACGGGCATGCTGCACCTCAACGCGCGGGGGCACTCGGACGCGATCTTCGTCTTCCAGATCGCCAGCACGCTCATCACGGCGAGCAACGCCTCGGTGCTGCTGAGCGGCGGGGGCGACGGCTGCAACGTCTACTGGCAGGTGGGCAGTTCCGCCACGCTGGGCACGGACACGCGGTTCACCGGCAACATCCTCGCGCTGGCGAGCATCACGCTCAACACGGGCGCGCAGATCACCGAAGGCCGGGCGCTGGCCCGCAACGGCGCGGTGACCATGGACAACAACACCATCAGCGCCGCCTGCATCCCAACGCCGGCGGCCTCGCTGCTGCTGGGCTCGGGGCTGTTCTGGGCGGCGCGCACGAGGAAGCGGGCGTGAAGTTGCCCGGGGCACGCCGCGGCGGCCCCGACGGAGGAACGCATGGATTCACCAGCGAGGAAGACCGCGGAGATTGGGATGCGCCGCGGCGCCACAGGCGGTTCAAGACGGATCCCGGGTCGATTACCCGACAACTACGCATGGAGGCACAATCATGCTTCGCTGGGCCCTGACCTTTCTGGTGTTCGCACTCATCGCCGCTCTCTTCGGGTTCACCAACATCGCCGGTAACGCGATGTACATCGCCAGGATTCTGTTCTTCATCTTCATCGTGGTGTTCCTGGTGAGCCTGGTCTTCAGCCTGGTGACGGGCAAGCGGACGGGCGGGTTGTAAGACGATTTTTCAGGAGCGTGGTGCCGCGGAGGAGCGGCGCCGCGTTCCTTTTTTGGCGTGCGCGGGGATTGCATGTTCGCGGGGGTTGATTCGACGGTCTGGAACCACTTTACAGGAGCAGTAGCATGAAACACCTCTTCAAGATCGCGTTCGCGTTGACGCTGTGCGTCGTGTTCATCAGCCTCGCGGCGTGCAACACGACCAAGGGCTTCGGCACGGACATCGAGAAGGCCGGGGAGGGCATGAAGAACTCGGCGGAGCGCAACGGGGCCCAGTAGGTGCGGGGCCGGGCGGGCGCGGCGGTGGTTTGATACCTTTGGACGGTCGCCGCCGCCCCCACGATGAACTGGTCCGCGCTCATCCTCAGCCTTGAACTCGCGTGCGCGACGGCGTGCGCGCTGCTCACGGCGGGGTTGCCGCTGGCGTGGTGGATCGCGACGACGCGGAGCCGCGTGCGGGGCGTGGTGGAGGCGATCGTGACATTGCCGGTGATTCTGCCGCCCACGGTGGTGGGCTTTTATCTATTGATACTGCTGGGGCCCAGGGGGCCGGTGGGGAGCGTGGTGCAGAGCGCGCTGGGCGTGACGATCCCGTTCTCGTTCCTGGGATTGCTGATCGCGTCGGTGCTGTTCAACCTGCCGTTCGCGCTGCGGCCGTTCATCGCGGCGCTGGGCGCGGTGGACCGGCGGCTGATCGAGGCCTCGTGGTGCCTGGGCGAATCGGCGTTCATGACGTTCTGGCGGGTGGCCCTGCCGCTGGCGTGGCCGGGGATCGTGGGCGGCACGGTGCTGGCGTTCGCGCACACGATGGGCGAGTTCGGCGTGGTGCTGCTGATGGGCGGGAACATCCCGGACCGCACGCGGACGATCGCGGTGGATATCTACGACAAGGTGCAGGCGATGGACTACGCGGGGGCGCACCGCAGCGCGGCGGTGCTGCTGGGGATCTGCTTTCTGGCGTTGGCGGTGGTGTTCGCGTGCCAGCGGCAGAACGCGGCGCGGGGGGCGTCGCGGTGAGCGCGCCTCCCCGAACGCTCGCGGCGGATGTGGCGCACGGGTTCCCGGGCGGGTTCTCGCTCAAGGTGTCGCTGCGCGTGGAAGACGGCGTGTGCGTGCTGCTGGGCAGGTCCGGCAGCGGGAAGACCACGCTGCTGCGGTGCATCGCGGGGCTGGAGACGCCCACGCAGGGGCGGATTGCGCTGGGAGACAGCGTCTGGTTTGATTCGCGGGAGAAGATCAACGTCCCCACGCGCGAGCGCGGGGTGGGGATGGTGTTCCAGGAATACGCGCTGTTCCCGCACTTGACGGCGGCGCAGAACATCGCGTTCGGGCTGCGGCGCTGGGGAGCGAAGCAGCGCGCGGACCGGGTGGAGGAGTTGCTCATAGCGTTCGGGCTGGGGCACGCGCGGGCAAGGCGGCCGCGGCGGCTTTCCGGGGGCGAGCAGCAGCGGGTGGCGTTGGCGCGGGCGCTAGCGCCGCGGCCGGGGCTGTTGCTTCTGGATGAGCCATTGGCGGCGCTGGATGCGCCGCTGCGGGCGAGCGTGCGGGGGTTCATCGCTTCGGCGGTGCGTGACGCGGGCGTGCCGGCGGTGATGGTGACGCATGACCCCGAGGACGCGGCGGCGCTGGGGGGCCGGCGCGTAACGCTGGAGTGAGGCAAGGAATATTGACATTTCGCGCGCAAGGAACCTTGGCGCTCCGCGAAGTATGAGTGTGGCCCGGCGTCGGGATTTTTGGAGCCGACGTGTTCAGAGGGCCGCGTTCGTAAGACAACAGCACGACAGAACGGATCGCCGGGCGTGTGGCCCGACGCCGGGGTGGCGTGCGCCTCAACTCTGGGAGAAAGCGATGAACAGGAACATGGCGCGTTATCTGGTGTCGGGCCTGGCGGTGAGCATCTCGTGCGTGGCGTGGGCGACGGGGCCCAAGGCGTACGTGATCACGGGGTACAACAAGAACGCGGATGACAAGGCGTGGCACGACAAGATCGCGGCGGAGGCCAAGAAGGATCTGGAGGCCGCGGGGTACAAGGTGACGCTGATCACCGAGGGGACCAAGGAGCAGTTCAAGAACGCGGTGGCGGACCCGGACGGCAAGGCGCTGGTGTTCATCGACCATGGGACGACGGGCACAGCGCGGGTGCGGCACAAGGACGGGGCGGACGGGACGGCGATGCGGAGCACGGCGGAGCAGTTCCGCGGGCCGTTCAACAACTACAAGGCGGTGACGATCCACGCGTGCGATCAGGACCAGGAGGCGTGGAAGGCGCTGTTCCCCAACGCGGACTTTCACTCGTGGGGCGGGTGCATTTATCCCAGCGACGAGCTGGAGTGGCAGAAGAAGAAGACGTACAACCGCGTGACCGATCCGCCGCAGAATGACCCGCCGGGCGGAATCAACGGGTCGCTGCAGGAGGATCAGTTCACGACCGACGGGGGGGTGCAGGTGCCCAGCGGGTCGATCTCGGGGAACTGGCCGATGTCGCCGCCGCTGGCGGGGGCGTTCGGGAACATGGCGTACAACTTCTTCGTGATCGGCCAGCCGCCGAGCACGAACGACTGCCTGTTCAGCGCGCGGGTGTCGGGCGGGGTGATCGTGGACAACAAGCCGGGCACGACGCGGCCGGACGCGGACTTCAACTGGTACATGCCGGCGTTCATGTGGGAGCAGGCGCGGCGGTTCCCGGAGATCATGGCGCAGCCGGGCATCCTGGGCGGGGTGGTGCAGATCCAGCCTATGCACGCGGGGGTGGACCCGATCGTGGCGTTCCAGGGGGTGGTGCGGAATGTATTCCGCGTGGGGGATGAGGGGCCGGCGTGCAGCCCGTGCCCGGCGGACTTTAACCAGGACGGCGGAATCGATGGTTCGGACGTGGGGGCGTTCTTCGGGGAGTGGGAGGCCGCGGCGGGGTGCGCTGACGTGAACCAGGACGGCGGCGTGGACGGCGGGGATGTGGAGTACTTCTTCTCGTTGTGGCAGGCGGGTGGCTGCTGAGAAGGAGTGGATTGCACTCTCTCTTTCTGACGGCGGGGCGGTTCTTGGGGCCGCCCCGCCGTTTGCGTGGAGTGGCGAGGATTGGGATGGGGCGGGGCCCTACACTTTGCCCCCTACAGGGGGATCCGCGGCGGTGGTGCCGACGGCGGGTGAGGTCGGCCCGAATCATGGCAACTCGACCAGTCGGTGGGAACCAAACGCCCGAAAGCGGCGGATGGATGACACACACACGTTGACCGGGGATTTCCCCCCGGCACAGTAAGGAACGCACAATGTCCGAGAATCAACCCGCACAGGGCGACCAGCGTCAGATCCAGCTCCGCATTGACGAGAGCAAGATGTCGACGACGTACGCCAACACCATCCGCACCTCGACCACGCAGGACGAAGTCGTTCTGGACTTCGGGATCAACCTGCCGGTGCCCGGACAGGACAACCAGCCGGTGCTGGTGTTCGCGGTGGGCAGCCGCGTGGTGATGAACTGGGCGGGCGCGAAGCGCCTGGCGATCAGCCTCGGGCAGGTCGTCCGCCAGTACGAGGAGCGGGCGGGCGAGATCAACATCGGCCAGAAGGGCGGCTCGGGCGGTCCTCGCCTGGCGCAGTAAGGCTTGATTCGACAAACATGATGCGCGGGGCCGGTTGAACGACCGGCCCCGCGTTGTTTTTGGGGGAAAGGAAAAGACCCGCGGGGGCGGCGCACGCGCGTGTGGGGCGGCGCACAACTCACCCCCGCGGAGTCGGCGGGGTGAGTCGGGGTCAGTCGAGGCGGCGGGGAGTGACGCTGGAGACCAGGCGGATGGAGGGGACCTCGATGTCGCTGCCGAAGCTGGCATCCTGGAAGTCGTTGGGCTTGACGGTGAGGTCGGCGGTGGCGCGGCGGAGGCGCGGGCCCACGTCGTACTCGAGGGTGAACTGCATGAGTTGCACGCCGGAGAGGAGCAGCCGCTCTTCCTGGGCGGACTGCACGCCGTTCTGGAAGTCAGTCTGGATGTACCAGAGCTCGAAGGGGCCGGTGCGCGGGTCGGACTGCTCGCGGGTTTCGAGGCGCACGACGCGGCGGACGCCGGTGGCGGCGTCGTCGATGGAGGTGAACTCGACGGCGTTGCCGCGGACGGGGTTCTGGCTCGAGTCGAGCGGGTCGGCGGGGTAAGGGCCGAACTCGGTGCCGGTGCGGAGCATGGTCATGATGCGGTTCATGACGATGCGCGAGATGACGTTGGTGGAGGCGCCTTCGGTGGTGATCTTGTAGCTCTTGAAGGAGGTGTCGAGCGCCGAGAGGGTGGCGGTGAGCAGGGTGCCGGTGATCGCGAGGGCGATGAGCATTTCGGCGAGGCTGAAGGCGCGGCGACGGATGGTGGGGTTTTTCACAGGCCGCCCTCCTGGTAGGTGCCCGCGAGCACGTCCATCTGCATGGGGAGCATGATGCCGTTGGGCAGGGCCATCTTGGGGTCCCAGCGGAGTTGAACGCGGCCGTAGCCGTAGAAGGGCACGGCGGTGGAGCCGGTGGGTTGCGACTGGTCGGCGCCGACATCGGCGAGGCCGTCGCCGTCGGTGTCCCAGCCGACGATGCGCTGGCCGTTGACGACAGGGAGCGTGGAAGGGTCGAGCGATTCGCTGTCACCGTCGGTGGGGCCGAAGTAGCCGAGCGTGGTGTTGAAGCCGGCGGGGTTGCCCATGGCGTTGCCGTTGGCGTCGATGAGCGGGGCCTGGCCGAGCGTGGGCGAGAAGGTCATGAGCAGCGCGCCGTCGATGGAGGCGTTGCCGCGGACGTCCATGACGCCGGCGATGATGGCGCCCTTGAGCTGGAGGTTCTGCTCGGGGGGGCTGTTGAAGGAGCCCAGATCGACGGAGTAGCCGGGGAGCATCATGCTGCTCTTGGCGATCTCGGCCTTGTCGGCGGACTGGGGGTTGTACGCGGCGTCGTCGGGGTGGTCGGGATGGGCGGAGACAAAGCGGGTCTTGCCGGTGAACTGCATCTTGTTGCGCGACTGGGTGTAGTTCTGGGGCGCGTCGCTGACGATGGAGCCGACGAAGAGGCAGTCGTGGAAGCGGATGTTGTTGGAACGGGACTTGGTGTCGGTGACGCGCTTGCCGTCGATGACCAGGGGGTTGGGAAGGAGGTTGTATCCGACGGTGCCGGAAACCTGGCTGTTGGGGATGTCGGCCTTGTCCATGGGCGTCTGCGCCATCAGGATCATCTGCTGGGGCGGGATGGCGGTGGACGGGAGCATGGAGGGGTAGCTGGTCTCGGTCGTGTCGTCGCCGTAGATGGTGCGGGTGACGGCGGGCTTGGGGCGGTGCGTGGTGGCGTCCAACTGCATCTTGCCGTACTCGCCCCAGAGGACGTGGGTGTTGGCGGTGTCGCTGCGGACCCAGGTGACGCCGATGAAGGTGCAGTTGCGGAAGAGGCCGTTGTTGCCCATGGGGATCTGCACGTCGCGGAAGACCATGTTCTCGTAGACGGGTCGGTAGTACCAGTCGGAGTACGAGGGAGAGTTGAAGGGCATCTTTTCGAAGTAGGCGGTGGAGCTGTTGTCGGGCAGGCCGTCGTTGTTGGTGTCGCGGTCGAGCCGCAGGTAGCGGGGCACAGTGCCGCCGGCGGCGCGGGTCTCGATGTACGTCGCGAGCTGTGTGGTGGAGATGCCCAGGTTGGAGGCGACCTGGCGGTCGAAGGGGTCGCCGTCGGCGGCGGACTGGAGGCGCGTCTGCGTCGAGGTGAAGATGCTGGTGTTGACGCTGGGGAGCTCGGAGTCGGTGGCGCCGTAGCTGACGGCGGACTCACCCTCGTCCGGGCGGAGGGGTCCGCGCATCTTGGCCGACGGCGGGCCCTGGGCCGCGGCCCACGCGGCCTGGGTGGCGCGGAAGGTGAGCTTGCCGCTGACCTTGGCGTACTGATCCTTCTTGTCGATGAAGCCGTCGCGGTAACCGAGCACCTGATCGCGATTCACGTTGAGCACGGGGTCGTAGTCCAGGAATGCCTCACCCACGTCCCACTTGCCGTTGCCGTTGGAGTCGACGAAGCCGTAGACGCCGTTCTTGTTGCGGTCGGGGTTGGAGGAATCGATCAGGAGCGCGAGGTCGTCGTCGGCGGTGAACTCGGGGGTCAAACCGGCGGCGGGGGTGCCCGCGGTGAGGGCGGAGGAGAGGGTGACCTTGCCGTCGCCGTTGCGGTCGTACTGGCGGATGAAGATGTCGAGCTCGTCGACGAAGCCGTCGCCGGTGACATCCTGGAAGGCGTTGTCGGGCTGACCATCGCCGTCGTAGTCGGTGGTGCCGCTGGGGATGCCCTGGCTCTCGGTGGGGTGGCCGACGCGCAGGCGGTTGTCGCCGTCGACGTCGTAGGTGCCCAGCCCCGCGTAGAAGGCGTTGAGCTTGTTGTCCAGGACGGAGGAGAGGCCCTTGAAATCGCTCTTGAGGACGAGGGGATCGCCGTTGTTGTAGGTGACGCCGGTGTAGCGCAGGCCCATGCCGCCGCTGACGAGGACGTTCTTGCCGATCATGACGCGGCTGCTGGACACGATGGCGTGCTTCACGCGCTTGGCCATGCGGAAGTCCTGCATAATCGTGCGGGTGACGAACTGGCCGGCGCGGCTGTAGGAGAGGTCGTAGCCGGTGACGATGGCGCGGACGTCGGTGCCGTTGGCGAGGGGGGCATAGGTGATGGAATAGGCGAGCGGAGGGAGGGTCTCGCCGGTGCGGCGGGATTCGAGGGCGACGGCGGGCGTGTACACCCAGTAGGACGCGGCGTACTCGCTGGTGCTGGCGCCGGCCTGGCGGTTGGCGATCGTGGGCGTGGAGACGCCGATCTGCGTGACGATGTCCTGGTCGAGGGCGTGCGCGGCGGCGACGGCGGCGGCGAGGCCGCCGGGCATGCTGCCGTCCTGGCGGCCGGTCTTGGGCGGGAGGACCTGCGTGGTGCCCAGCGAACCCAGGTTGCCCTGCCAGAGGTTAGTTCCGAAGGTGGCGTCGACGGTGCTCTCGGAGATCAGGAATTGGTTGGCGGCTTCGGCGAGGCGGGCCTTGGCGACGGCCAGGCCGGTCTCGGCGGCGCTCTGGGCGCGGCCGACGTGCAGGTGGGTGGCGGCGGTGGTGATGTTGCCTTTGCTGGCGATGGCCATGGCGGCCGAGAGGGAGCCGAAAAGGATCAGGAACATCATGGCCAGCACGGCGGCGACGCCGCGGCGGGTGCGCCACCACTCGCGTTTCGCCGGGATGTTGTGCTTGCTCGAGCTGCGGTTCATGACGATTGGTTCCTGAGGTGTGCCACGCGTGGGTCCGGGGGATCGCCGCGGTAGAGGGGGATCAGGGCGGGACGACCCAGGTGGTGCGTGTCACTTCCTCGGGCTGGGTATCGAGGGGTCCCTGGTACTCCACGATGACGGTGATGCGCAGGGGGAACTGGTTGACGCGGATGGCGGGGAGCTGGGAGCTGGCGGCCTGTTCGTAGGCGGGCGCGCGGGCGGTACTGAAGTTGTACGGATCGACCTTGGTGACGATGACGCGCTGGCGCCAGCCCTCAAGAGCCTGGGCGTGGCCTTCGCGGTCGGTGATGACCTGCCCGTCGAGGCCGATCTCCTGGACGACATCGCCGAAGGCGTCGATGGGGCCGGGGAAGTTGCCTCCGGAGCCGAATGTGGTGTTGTCGAGATCGTCGAGATCGTCGATGTCGAGCACGGTGGTCTCGCCGGATTCGCGGCCCCAGCCCTGGGCGGTGACGGTGCCGCCGGTGAGCGTGGCGAGCGAGAGACCGGTGACGGGGTCGTGGCGCGGGAGGCGGCGGGTGAACTCGCGGATCTCGTTGGCGAGGAGCATGCCGGTGGCGGCGTGGCTGGACCAGTTGTTGCTGTGGGTGAAGGCGGTCTGGGCATCGACGAAGGCGAGGACGCCGACGGCGATGATGACCAGGGCCATCATGGTTTCGAGGAGGGTGAAGGCGCGCGGCGGAGCGCCTCGCCGGGCAATGCCCGCCGCGGATTGCCGCCGGAACTCCGAGAACTGATGCGCCAACATCGGGCCTCCTGACTGTACCGGTTCACGCTCCGGCTGGGCAGGATCGGCCGAAACGGGGGAGGGGATGAGGCGTGTGGCGGCGGGGTGCGCGCGAGGGCGCGGACTGTGCGGTTGGTGCCGTTGGGGGTGGCGCTGGATTGAGGGGGAGGTCCGTGAAGCGGGCAGCGTGTTTGAAGTTTTGGTCGCGTGCGCGTCGGTGCGTCGAGGTCGGTTATTGCGACGTTGTTGGGCGCGAAGAACGGGTGTTGGCTTTCGCGGGGCTGCCGATGAAGTTTTGGTGTGTGGCGCGCGGCGCGGTGATGGGATGGGGCGTGGCGGGCTCACTGGGAGCGCTGCGCCCGATCGATTCCCGGGACGCGGGGATGATGTTTTGGTGCGGTGCGCGTGGGCTGAAGAAGCACGGGGGCACTGACGGCTGGCGGGGAGGGCGGCGGCGTGAGGCTGCTGAAGGATGCGGATGAAGTTTTGGTGTGTAGCGCGCGATGTCAGGAGCGGGTGGGTCGCGATGGCGGGGCCCGGAGGTGCCGCGGCCCAAAGGTTGCCGGGGATGCACTTGAACTTTTGGTGCGGTGCGTGCGGAGATGGGGTGTTGCGGCGTTCCGGGTGAACGCCTTGGGTTTGATACCCGTTACGCGGATGAACTTTTGGTGGCGTGCTGAACGCGGAGTGACGGGATGCCAAAGAGCGGCGGCCGGGTGGACGGGCCGGTGGCAATTACGCGGCGGGGGCGGGAGCGGGGACGATTTTGTTTGGATGTGCGTGGGGTGTGCGCACGGGGAAGGGCGGCGGGGTGGAATATCGGAGAGCGAGGGGACGTGGAGCCGAGTGACGGGCTGCGACAGCGGGGTTGCGCTTGGCTGGCGAGGGCATGAATACGGGCGGGCTCACGCTCTTTCTTAACGCTTCGACGGAGCGTCCTTCAGGGCTTGCGCGGATGAATAAGTCACCTGATTCAGTGCTGCGCGGCGTGCTGGGGGCAGAGGAAGTCGACGTGAACACCCGCGGCGCGGAGCGCCGCGCGGTGGTTCCACCAGTCGGAGTCAACTGCGTTGAGGATTGGTGGGTTCTCGTTGCTGGCCAGAGCGACGGCTACAAACTTCTGATCGCTTCTGTCAAAGGTCGAGAGATCGGCCCGATCGGGGAATTGGTCGAAACGCCGCCATGCGTTGCCGCGACGCTGCGTGACGGCCACGCGCCGCACCTTCTCGGGGATGGCTTGGTGATTGTGCGCCCACTTGGCGAATGCGTGGCCCGCGCCGGGCTGGCCGCTGTGACCAAGGTTTCGGGTGTATTCGAGGAGGATGAGACCCAGATCATCGACGAGCAAACCGCCGGAGTTCTGGATCGCCGCCAAACGATTGATGCACGCGGTGACGCATCGATCATCGGCCTGCGGAGTGAGCCCGGACGCGACCATCGCGACGTTGGTATCGACGACAACGCCCACTCAATCCTCCGTGATGCCCCGCCGCTTCATGACCGCCTGTTGCATCGCTGCGATATCGCCCATCGGGTCTCCGAAGAAGTCCCTGGGCCACTCGAGGAAGTTGCCGTACGTATCGAGTTCGAGCGTCGTCAGCTTTGCTTCTCCGTTCTGAATATCGCAGAAGTAGATCGCGGCGTCCTTTTCGCTGATTTCAGTCGCTTCCGCAACCCGGCGCTGCAACCGGCGCAAGAAGTCCTCGCTGTGGCTTTCGACGATGATCTGGACCTTGCGCACCCTCATGGCATCGATGAAGACGTCGGCCAGCCCACGCTGGACGCTTGGGTGCAGGTGAATCTCGGGCTGCTCGAACAGAATGGTCGATCCCTCGGGCGCGTAGTAGCACAATACCAGAACCGGAAGAATCTGAGAGACCCCGAAGCCCACGTCCGTGATCAGCACCTCCGACGAACCCGGGGACCGCTTCACATGGACGCGGTAGAGATTTGTGCCCTTCTTGATTTCAACAACCCGGAACTCGTCGATGAGCTTCAACTCCTTGAGCCAGTGCGCGACATACTGCTCCAGTGTGAACCTGGACTTGCCTTTGCCTCGCGAAATCTTTTCGCCACGCTCGCGAGCGGCGACGATCGCCTGCACGGCGTACTCGCCGCGGCGGCCCATGTCCGAAGGATCGCCGCCGGTCCATGTGTACTCTCGGCGCGGGAAATCACGCAACGGCCCGAGGTAATAGACACCGCGCAGCATCTTCTCGAACTCGAGTTCCAACTCGGACAGGAACCCTGCGTTCTGGTGATACGTTCGGATCTCGTCGGCGAAGCCGTAAAACTTAACCGGCGCGGGCAACGGCCACGCTCGGCCGATCGCCCGCTTGAACTGGAACTTGTTCGAGCTGGTGGTGAGGGTGTACTCGTTCTTGTCCGCCTTTCGAGTCAAGGCGAACGAATCGTTGCCGAGGGCGTAGATCATGCTCTTGGTGGCGAGCTTTCCGCCGCCGTTCACGGCGATCTGAGACGAGAGCGACATGTTTGTCGATTTGAAGAGCGGTTGCTTCTGAGTCTCGGGGTCCTTGATATCCAGGGGTTTGGGCAACTCCCATTCAACCCCGAGGGAGAGTTCAGGATTCTCCGCGTGTTTGAAAGCGACATCCGAGATCGTCCCAAGACTGACCAAACTCTTTTCGTCTCCCAGGTGAAGTACGACACTTCGGTCGGCGCTGTCCGCCGTCTGCTTGAGCATAAGCAGGAACTGCAGGATGCTCGACTTGCCCGAGGAGTTGGTGCCAAACAAGGCCGTGATCGGCGCGAGCCGCATCTTGTCGATGCTCTTCCAAGCCTTGAAGTTGGTCAGGCTCAACGAAGTCAGCACGCCGTTGGTCTCCGCAGCCAGTAACCGGCCCGACGAGGGCGGATACGAAGCACGGCACATGGTAGCGACTCGGTGCCTTGCGTCCCCGGCGAACGCGATTCATGAGGATATGGCCTCGGAAACGTCCATTTCGACTTTCCATTGTCGAGTGGTCGCCGTGGCTGAGCCGGGTCTCATTGTGTCATCGAAGAAATCAAAGAGGCTTGCCAGAACAGCGGCCAGCTCGCTTCAGACCATTTTGCCGACGTCGGCACCATGGTCGATCTGAGACCAGTGCCCTGAGGCGGGTCGACGACGTGGCTCTGAGTCGGTATGCGTGTTACTTGATCGCTCAGAACGGCGAGCGCCTGAAGGTGAGCGCGTGAAGAAGGGATTCTGCGGCTTCAAGTACGGCGCGCGGAGGGAGTCTGGGTTCGTTGATGGCCGGGACGGCGAAGCCGCGGGGGAGAGAGAATGGCCGGGACGGCCAAGCCACGTGGAGCCGCGCTAAGCCGGGTTGGGGTCGCGGCGGGGCCGGGGTTACTTGACGATCTGGCTCATCTTGAAGATGGGCAGGATGATGGCCATGGCGATGAAGCCGACGACGGTGCCCATGGCGAGGATCATGATGGGCTCGATCATGCCGGTGACGGCCTTGATGTTGTCCTTCAGTTGGCGGGCGTAGAAGGCGGAGATCTCGTCGAGGACTTCGCCCAACTTGCCGGACTCTTCACCCGCGGAGATCATCTGGATGACGGCGCGGGGGAGGATGGATTCCTTCATGAGGGGCTGGCTGATCTTCTTGCCCTGCTTGACGCTGGTGTGGACCTTCTTCCACAGGCCGCGGAAGAGGACGTTGCCGGAGATGTCGCCGGTGATGCTGAGGGTGTCGAGCATGGGGACGCCGGCGTTGATGAGCTGGCCCATGGTCTGGAGGCTTCGGCTGATGTAGAGGGAGCGGAACATGGTCCGCAGGATGGGGATGGTGAGCTTCATCTTGTCGACCCAGAAGGAGCCGACCTCGGTCTTGATGAAGCCGTAGATGCATCCGCCGATGGCGGCGGCGCCGCCGATGAGGAGGTACCAGTTCTTGACCATGAAGGCCGAGAGGCCCAGGAGGAACTTGGTGGCCCAGGGCAGGACGCTCTCCTTGCCCTGGAAGACGCCGGCGAACTTGGGGAGCACGAAGGTGAGCAGGAAGACGGTGACGCCCACGGCGAGGGTGCCGATGATGGCGGGGTAGATGGCGGCGCCCACGACCATCTTCTTGGTTTCGAGCTGCTGGGCGATGTAGCCGGCGATGCGGTCGAGCATCTTGCTGAAGCCGCCGGACATTTCGGAGGCCCGCACCATGTTGAGGTAGAGGGGGTTAAAGAGCTTGGGGTGCTTGGCGAGGGCGGCGGAGAAGGGCTGGCCGCTCTCGACGTCGTTGCGCATCTGATCGATGACGCGCTTGAATCCCACGTGCTGGGTCTGCTCGCCGATGCCCTCGAGGGCGGCGCGCAGGTTGATGCCGGCGCGGATCATCACGGCCAGCTGGGTGGTGAAGTCGAGCACGTGCTTCTGGGTGGGCTTGCCGGCGTTGAGTTCCCTGAACTTCTCGGCGAGGCTCTTGGCGTCGACGCTCCCGGCCTGGGCGGAGAGGCTCAGGACGTGGGCGCCCTGGTTGCGCAGGATTGACGCCGCGGTGGCGGCGGTGTCGGCGGAGATGACACCGGCCTGCACCTGTCCGCCCGAGGTCTTGATTTGGTAACGGTAGTTGGCCATGGGTCAGGGACTCGGGACTCGGGAATCGGGACTCGTGCAGAGACGATCAGGCGGCGAGCTGGCGTTCCAGCTTGTCGGGGTGGGCGGACTGGGCGATGGCGTCCTCGCGGCTGATGTAGCCGTTGAAGTAGAGTTCGGCGATGCTGCTGTCGAGCGTGCACATGCCGATGGAGCGGCTGGTCTCGATGACGTTGGGGATTTCGAAGGTGCGGTTCTCGCGGATGAGGTTGCGCACGGCGGGGGTGCAGAGGAGCACCTCGACGGCGGGGACCATGCCGGGCTTGTCGGCGCGGGCGAAGAGGGTCTGGCTCAGGACGGCCTGGAGCGTCGCGGCGAGCATGGAGCGGATCTGGTTCTGCTGGCCGCCGGGGTACATATCGATGATGCGCTCGACGGTCTGGCTGGCGCTGCAGGTGTGCAGGGTGCTGAGGACCAGGTGGCCGGTCTCGGCGGCGGAGATGGCCAGAGCGGTGGTTTCCAGATCGCGCATTTCGCCGACGAGGATGATGTCGGGGTCCTGACGCAGGGCGTGCTTGAGACCGCTGGCGAAGGTGGGCATGTCCTGGCCGAGCTCTCGCTGCTCGATGAGGCATTCCTTGCTCTCGAAGCGGTATTCGACGGGGTCTTCGAGGGTGAGGATGTGCTTCTTGTAGCGCTGGTTCATCGCCTCGATCATGGCGGCGAGCGTGGTGGACTTGCCCGAGCCGGTGTCGCCGGTGACGAGGACCAGGCCGCGGGGGAGGTAGGTGAGGCGGGTGATGACCTCTGGGAGGCTGAGGGCCGAGAGGGGCGGCACCTTGCTCTTGATGGTTCTCATCGCGATTCCGGCGCGGCCGCCCTGGTAGTGGGCGTTCACGCGGTAGCGGGCCAGGCCGTCGACCTGGTAGGAGAAGTCGGCGTCGCGGTGCTTCTCGTAGGTGGCGACCACCTCGGGGGTGGCCATCTGCTCCACGAACCTGCGGGCGACCTCCTTGGTGATGACGGGGAACTCCATCGGCGTGATGACCTGATGGACACGCATCACCGGAGGCTGGCCGGCGACGAGGTGGATATCGGAGGCGTTGGCTTCGTACGCGGCCTTGAGAATCTGGATGAGGTCCATGCGGCGGGGCTCCACGGGCGCGGCGTGCGCGCTCACAGCGAGTATCGGCCACAAGCAGGGGCGTCATGACGCCCGAGATTCGCGCGCGCCAGGCCGGACGCTCGCGCACGCCCGCGCAGCCGACACAGACGGACCCGGTTGGTTATTGGCTCCCACCATCGGGGCGGGGCCGGCGGGATTCGGCGAGGCCGGCGCGTTCACCGCGCTTCACGGCGGTGAGCCAGGCGAGCAGGCCGTCGGCGTCGCGGTATCCCACCGCGCGGTCGAACTCCTCGCCGCCGACATACGCGATGAGCGTGGGGAGGGCGGAGACGTGCAGTTGCTGGGCTTCCTGGGGAGCGGCGTCGACGTCGAGGCTCACGGCCAGGCCGTTGCTCTTGAACCACTGCTCGACGCGGGGGTCACGCCAGGCGCCGCGGTTCATCCGTTGGCAGGGGCCGCACCAGGCGGCGGTGGCCCGCACCACCAGCACGCCGCCGGAGGCCTTGACCTGCTGCAGCGCGGCGTCGCGAGAGAGGTGCGCGAAGACGGGGGGCTCGCCGCCGCGGCGAACCAGGAGGACGATGGTGACGGCGAGGAGTGCGAAGAAGAGGGCGAAGACGAACTTGTTGGTCTTGCCTGCGGGGGGGCTGTTGGCGGGTGGCGTGGTCATCGGGTTCAGCGTCTGCGGGACATGGCGCGATCGATATCGCGCTGGGCCTCGCGCTCGCCGATGGCCTGGCGCTTGTCGGACTTGCTCTTGCCGCGGGCGACGCCGATCTCGAGCTTGGCCCAGCCGTTCTTGAAGTAGAGCTTGAGGGGGACGATGGTCATGCCCTTCTGCTCGATGCGTTTGGCGAGCTTGACGACTTCGCGGCGGTGGGCGAGCAGGGCGCGGGCGCGGGTGGCGCGGTGGCCCAGGCCGCCGGCGGGGGCGTATTCACCGATGTTGACGCCCACGAGCGTCATGGTCGGGGGATTGCCCTCGACCAGGACGTAGCCTTCACCCAGGGAGACAGTGCCGGCGCGAACTGCCTTGACTTCGCTGCCGCGCAGGGCGATCCCGACCTCGAGCGTCTCTTCGATGTGGTAGTCGAAGCGGGCTTTGCGGTTTTCGATGGTGCGGGGTTCGTTCGCCTGTTTTTTGGCCACGCGGAGGGATTGTACGTAAGGGGCGCGTGGAGCGGGGCTACCGGATGCGCCATTCCAAAACGCGGTCGCGCTGGACGACGAGGGTGGCGCCGTCGGGGGCTTCGAGCAGGGATTGGACGCGGTCGTCGGTGGCGAGGGTGGCGCGGAGTGCGGCGGAATCGGCGTCCCAGACGCGGATGCGCCGGTTGGTTCCGGCGAGGATGCGGGGCGGGTCGGCGCGCCAGGCGAGGCACTCGATGCGTTGCTTTTCGCCCTCGAGGGCGGTGGTGGCGCCGGTTGACACATCGAAGATAAGGGCGTGGCCTTGCGGGCCGGCGGCGGCGATGCGCTTGCCGCCGGGCTCGATGGCGACGGCGGAGACGGAGTTGGGGAGGCGGAAGACTTTGGGCGAAAGGGCGAGATTGTCGGAGAAGACTTCGACGGTGCGGGCGTGGGAGACGGCGACGCGGCCGGCGAGGGCGCTGAGGGTGGTGAAGGACCAGTCGGAGCCTTTGCGTTCGCCCCAGTCCAAGTCGCGGCTGGCGATGCAGGTGGCGGTGCGCAGGTCCATCTTGTCGAGGCGGGCGGCGGCGCCGTCGCTGACGCGGAGGACGTAGGCCGCGGCGTTGTGGACGCAGACCTTGCAACCGAAGGGGAGTGCGTTGATGGGCCCCTGCTCGGAGAGCTTCATGGCGGGCAGGGCGACGGTGCGGACGCGGGCGCCGTCGGCCAAGTTGTGCAGCGTCAGGATGTTGTCGGCGCCGAGCACGATGACCTGGTTGTGCTCCGGGTCCGGGCAGCCGACTGCGCCGGGGGGGAGACTCCACGCCGGGCCGACGCCGAGCCGCCACACGACCTGGGCGGCGCCGAACCGGGGGGGCGTCAGGAGGATGAAGCCGCGGCCGCAGTCTTGGGCGGAACTAACTTCGGGAAGGTCGAGCTCTTTCTCGACGTCGGCGAGTTTGCAGGCGCGGATGTCGCCGGCGTCTTCGGCGAGGAAGAGTTCGCCCTGAGGGGAATCGGCGATGGCGGTGACGGGGGTGGCGTTGCCGCGGACAGCGCCCAAGCGGGCTCCGGTGCGTGCATCGGCGGTGATGACGATGTTGTCGAGGGCGACGGCGATCTGCGAGTCGGCGGCGATGAAGGCGGCGGCGGTGCAGTGGCCGCGGAGGATCGGTTGCGTGGGCGGCAGCGGGCGCATGGGCCATGCGGAGGAGTCGTAGAGGCGGACTTCGGAATCGGTCGCGATGAGAACACGGTCGGCGGAGGCGAGGACGAGGGCGGCGCGTCCGGCTTCGGGGGCGGGGGCGATGAGCGGGTCGGCGTCGGGGTGGGAGAGGTCGTAGATGCGGTGGTCTTCGCCGATGAGCAGGAGACGTCCGTCGGGCAGGAAGGTCCAGGCGTGCGCGTCGGGGAGGGTCTGGGGCGGAGCTTCTTTCGTGAGGTCGTACACGAGGATGCCGCGTTTGTCGCCGCCGATGGGGAAGGCGCGGACGGCGACGCGGTCGCCGCGTGCATCGAAGACCGCGAGCACGGGGGCGTTGTCGGTGCGTGCGGTGCCGAGTTCGCCGAGCGCGCGGCCGTGGTCGCCGGTGGCGGCGTCGGTGAGGTAGAGGGTTTGGGGGCGTGGCTTGCCGGCGGCGGAGAGATGGCGGGAGACGAGGCGGCGGCCGGAGGGATCACCCCCCACCACGCTCCAGTTCTGGTCGGTCTCGCCGGAAGGGGCTTTTTGCGAGATGGCTTTGGTGGGGAGGAGTGAACCATCGGCGAGGCGCCAGCGGGACGCGCCGGTCACTCGCACGGCGGCGAGATCATCGCCGTCGACGCGGAGCGCGAGGGTGCGCGGGGCCCGTTCGGCGAAGAGGCGGGTCATGGCGGAGGCGGCGCTGAGGCGGCGCCATTCCCAGCCGCGGAGGTTGGGGGGGCAGTTCTCGAGCGACTCGACGGCGAGATCGACGCGGCCCTGGCGCGCGTAGTTGTCGGCGGCGGCGATGTTGGCGGTGTACGCGGCGACGGTGGCGTCGTTGCGTGCGAACATCGCCTGCCGCATGAAGAAGAGGGAGACGATGAGGCCGAGCAGGAGGGTGAGGGAGACGGCGGCGGCGGCGGGGAGGAGGCGGCGGTGGCGGCGGACGAGCTTCCAGAACTCGGCGCCGAAGCGGTGGGTCTCGGCGATGAGGACATCGCCAGTGAGATAACTGTTCACGTCCGCGGCGAGATCTTGGGCGCTGGCGTAGCGGTCCTGCAGGTCGGGTTCGAGGGCTTTGAGCGGGATCAGGGCCAGGCGGCCCTTGAGCTCCTGGGTGAGGCGGGCGACATCGGTGCCGCGTGCCTTCGCGACGGAGTGGGTTTCCTTTCCCAGGGTGCTGAGGCGGGTGCTGGGCTTGGGTGGAGGCTGCTCGCGGAGCATCCGAACTACATCCTGCCGGAAGCACTCGAGGAACGCGTCGGCCGGGATGGGCAGCACGCCGGTGAGAAGTTCGTAGAGGAGGACGCCGAGGCTGTAGACATCGCTGCGGCCGTCGACATTGACCAGACCGCCTTCTGCCTGCTCGGGGCTCATGTAGCCCAGGGTGCCGATGAACTGGGAGAGTTGGGTCTGGCCGTTGGGGTCTCGCTGCAGGCCGCCCAGTGACTTGGCGATGTTGAAGTCGATGACCTTGGGGATCACGCCGGAAGGATCGCCGACGCGGGCGTCGGGGACTTCGGCGACCAGAACGTTTGCGGGCTTGATGTCGCGGTGGATGATGCCCCGGAGGTGGGCGTGGTGGACGGCGTCGCAGACCTTGATGAAGAGCCTCATGCGTTCGCCGATGGTGAGGCGCTTGTCGTCGCAGTACTGGGTGATGGGCTTGCCGCGGATCAGCTCGAGGACGCAGTAATCTCGCTTGTCTAGGGTCCTGCCGACGTCATAGACCTTGACGATGTTTGGGTGATCCATCAGGGCCAAGGCCTGATGCTCGTGGCGGAAGCGAGCGATGAGTTCCGGCGTTTCTCGGCCGGGGGCGATCATTTTGATGGCCGCGGGCTGGAAGATCTCGGTGTGCCTGGCCTGATAGACGACGGCAAAGCCGCCTTGGGTCAACTTGCCGACGATCTCGTACGGCCCGATGCGGTCGCCGGGCCGAAACTCGTCGCCGCCCACGATGTCGCGCAGGAGGGTGGGATCGTCGGGGCCGATGGGGCGGAAGGGCTGGAACCTTGTCGCGCTGCCGGGGTCGCCCGCTGGAGATGGTGGGGTCGGGGGTTGCGGCATGGGTGGGCAGGGACCGGGGAGAGACCTCCTGTAGATCATACATCCCGGGGCGCGAACGTATTGCAGCCGCGGGAAGGAGGAGGGCCGACTCAGATAGATGCGTGTCGCGGGGTGTGGCGCGCGGCGGAGGGGAATTTCACCCGCGGCGGCGGGGGGCGCGGAAAACCGGATCATCTTCCGCCTTGGAATTATCCGATACCCTTGCGATGCCAACCGCCGCGCCCGTTCTGACGCCCGCACCGACCATCGCCGTGCCACGCCCGCAGTCCCGCCCATCTTCGGAGCAGTTCGACCCCGCGGGGAAGCACGCGTATTTCATCGGCATCGGCGGGTGCGGGATGTCGGGGCTGGCCCGGATGCTGCGGACGCGGGGGGCGGTGGTGAGCGGGTCGGACAAGGAGCAGTCATCGGCCACGGACACGCTGAGCGCCGAGGGCATCGCGGTGGGGTTTGACCAGAGCAAGCAGTGGCTGCCGGAAGGGTGCGACTTTGTCGTGGCGTCGGCGGCGGTGAAGCCGGACCATCCGCAGATGCTGGAGGCGGAGCGGCGCGGGATTCCTATCTATCTATATGCCGAGGCGCTGGGCAAGAGCATGATCGGCAGCACGGGCGTGGCGGTGGCGGGGACGCACGGCAAGAGCACGACGACGGCGATGCTGGGGTGCGCCCTGACAGATGCCGGACTCGATCCGAGCGTGATCGTGGGAGCGACGAGCCATCAGTTGGTGAGCGGGTGCCTCAAGCCTTTGGCCTCGGTCGCGGCGGGGTTCCGGCTGGGATCGCCGGTGATCCCCACCGGGGAGCAGGCGGGCCGGCCGGGCGTGCTGGTGGCGGAGGCGTGCGAGTACAACCGGTCATTCCACAACTTCCGGCCCACGGCAGCGTGCATCAGCGGCGTGGAGGCGGACCATCTGGACGTGTACGGGACGCTGGACGCGGTGGTGGAGAGCTTCCACGAGTTTGCGCGGTTGCTGCCGCCGGCGGCGGAGGGGGGATACCTGCTCATCGGGCATGACGGGGCGCACCGGCGCGAGGTGACGGCGGGGCTGGACTGCGCGGTGGAGACGATCGGGTTCTCTCCCGCGGCGGACTGGGTGGTGGGGTACGACGCTTCGACGCGGGGCGTGACGATCTCGCGGCGCGGACGGGTGGAGGCCGCATGGACGAACACGGTAGCGGGGGCTCACAACGCGGTGAACGCGGCGACGGCGTTCGTGCTGGCGCGGCGGCTGGGGGCGGACCCCGAGCGGCTCGCGGCGAGCCTGTCGCGGTTCTCCGGCATTGATCGGCGGATGCAGTTGCTGGGCGAGCGGCCGGTGCCGGGTGGCACGGTGCGGGTGATCGATGACTACGGGCACCACCCCACCGAGATCGAGGTGACGCTGCGGGCGCTGCGCGAGGCCGAGGCGCCCGAGAAGCGCGGGGGGCGGCTGATCTGCGTCTTCCAACCGCACCAGCACAGCCGCACGCGGCATTTGCTGGAGGAGTTCGCCGCGAGCTTCTCACACGCGGACGTGGTGATCGTGCCGCACATTTACTTCGTGCGCGACAGCCTGGAAGAGAAGCACAAGGTGACCTCGGCGGACCTGGTGGACCGGCTGCGGGAGAAGGGCGTGCGGGCGATGCACCTGTACCCGTTCGAGGCGATCATCGAGCAGCTCGAGACGATGTGCCGCGCGGGCGAGGTGGTGGTGACGATGGGGGCTGGGGATGTGTGGAAGGTGGCGAAGGGGTATTTGGAGGCGTGAGATTGGGCGGGAGAGGCATCGGGCACTAGGCATCGGGCATCAGGGAAGCGGGGGTCGGGGCTGGTCTGCGGGCGGGTTGGGGCGCGCGGGTGGTTCGGGAGGGGTGGAATGTGGAGTTGGGTGCCGCTCACCGAGCCATTCGGCCGACGTTGTCCGTTCAGAACGCCTTCGGGCGCTCGCGCTCCGGGGTTGTTCGGATGAACGGGAGGATCACCCCGGCGGCGGAGCCTCATCGTCCTCCAGCCTCACCAACGAAGCGGCAAATTCCCGAGCAAGCGAAATGGCACGGGCGCGGTCCTTGTCTATCAGATACAGGATTTTGTCCTGTTCCCGCCACATGAGCACTCGATCAACATAGGGCATTTTCATGATGTGATCCATGATCACATCTGGGTGATCTCCCTTGTCGTCCAAGAAGTACGATTCACATAATGCCACCATGTCTTCAAGTTGTGCCCCCTGACGGACTTGAATTGCCAGGCTGTTCTCCGGGAAATGTTGTCCCAAGTGTCGCCGGAATAAGCGCTCTTCACTGTATTTTTTGGCATCTGATATCCAGTCCGAATAGTCGACTTCATTGCCAAACGCCGGGACTACGACGCACATCAACTGCTCCATGGTGTCTGGGCCCGGGAGGCCTCGATCGGTCAGCAATGCGATGTCGTGCAGTCTTCCACGACGCGTCTCACGGAATCTGTCGATCATCGTGATACAGGGACCGGCACGCCCATCACGCATGAGCACCGCGGTGCACTCGGAGAAAATTCTGCAGATGTTCGACCAGGAGCCCATCTCTTTATTGGTCTCGCAGGATATATACACGATCATTGACTGGTCTTTCCACTGATGATGGAGGTACTCACTCAGGTACACCGATTCGATAATGCCTTTGCTTCCAACTTGTGATGTAAATAATTCCGTCTGAAACACGCGAAATACCTTTGATCAACATGTTTATCGGTAATCTGAATCTGTGAACAACCTGGAGACTGCGGTGGGACGGGGGCGGCGATGCCGCAAGCCAACTCCACCATTCATCCGCGATCACGATTCCCTTCACGTTCGCCGGTATCGGCTTCGCCGTGATCGAGGTGCTCACGCGGCCCTGGCTGATACCGGAAGGCATCAGTGACCAGGCATCGGGCATCAGGGGAAGCACACCACTCTGCTGCCCGGGGCTCGTCTCTGCGTCGCAGTTTACTGCACGGCTCAACGGTCGGCGTGCCGCGGTCACGGTCACACGTGGACACGTGACGCCCGAATACCAGCGGCGATTGGTATTATGCTCATTCATTCAAGGTGATCCGAAGGCGAATTGGGACGAGTTTGTTGCTTTATTGTTATCATCACAAATACAATCAAGAATATTGATACTATGACAAGTCCGCCGCAAATTTTATATTGACGACAACAACGTTCTAACATACTGTCATCAAAAAAATGAAGGCGGAACCTGATACTTCCGACAGGACTGTTCTCACTCGACTTTGGAAGATCTGGAATCAGCTTCGTCACGCTGTCGCGACTCACAAGACCAGATTCCAATATTCGCCCGCACGCGGCCTCTTCCTCGATCACGATCATCGCAGTCAAGGCGGAAGCCCGTAGCAGTCCCAAGCACGCAATTGCCAATACGATAACTGAAATACACAATACCAATCGTGCATTATAAATCATGTGCTAAGCTCCTGAACACAAAGAGCGCGTTTCAGAATGAGAAGCTCGGCGTGAGGTTGTGCCGATGAACAGTGCGGAGGGCAGGACGCCCGCGAGCAACTGCACGGAAGCACGAACATGGCTAAGCCGATTTTGGACGACGATCTTTGGACGTTTGTCGAACCGCTGCTCCCGCCGCCCAAACCACGCCGGTTCAGATATCCGGGGCGCAAGCCCATCACCCATTGCGAAGGGGCGCGGCGGGCTTTGGGCTTGCCGATGCTGGTGGTGGAGATGGTGTGGCCCCGGTGCTTCATCCTTCTTATCCGCCGCGATTGAGCCGCCGCGTGGAGTGGGCGGCGGGGGGTGGTGTTGGGTCAAACGGGCGCGTGCGTTCATCGATCGTTCGCCGGGGCGTTGGGGTCGCGATCGCCTTCCTCCACTGCCAATGGAATCTCCACTTCGCCTTTCCAGTACTTGACCGTTGCGAAGTCCCGCAGCGCGGTCACCGGATCGCTCCGAATCCGAAGCGTCCATTTTCCATCGTTGGGGTCGAATGATCTAAACGGTTCCAAATTCGTCATGAGCTCAAGCGCGTCGATTGACGGGGAAACACAGTGATTAACGGCGCGACACCAAGCAGTCGCGACCGCGAATATCCTCGAATCGTGATACAGCTCGAAGCGAACCGCAAACGTCACATCCGGGTGCTTTGAAAGCTCCGCGCAAAGACTCCGCGATTGGTCGCCCGAGGCTGCACCGAGTATGCCGTCGCATGGATCTGTAATGTTTCGTACCAGCAACCGCGGCATCCAATGGGACCCCAAGCCATTTCGATACAACGTTGCGTCGATTTTTTTCTTGATGGCCGCATCAATCTCAGGAATGCTCACGCCCGTCAGCACATCATCCACCGTTCCCTTGATGACCACCGGGAGCACCAACGGAGAGATCGGTAGCTTCGAGGGATCGCCGGTGGAGTCCCATCGGTCAAGCGGCGCAAACGTGAACTCGATACCTTCACGCGGGCTGGTTGGAACCCCCACAACACATGTCCCATCGGACCACGCGGGAGGCCCAGCGGGCTGGCGGAGCACGGGGAACAACGGCCCCTTCGACTTGCCGACCTTCATTTCGATGACCGGCGCATCCACAAGCGTGGACTGCAAGGACACCTTCTGCTCCCGCACCATCTCGAACGGTTCCGATTGACGATCAACCCGCAGCGGCACTCCAACTGGCCATTGTGCCCGGGTCGTCAACACACCGAACTGATCGGAAACGAGTCGCGCCTTGGTGTCTGACGCCGCGTCTTGGGGCATCGTTGAAGGGGTTTGCGCCTGCGCGGCCGTTCCGGCAGTCAGGAGAACACTTACGTGGAGAAGCCAACTAGTTATGCGCATGTTCTTCCTCCGAAGTTCCGAGCCTGCGATGATGCCGCATCGCCCTGGCTGTGTGCGGCGAGCATCCGTTGGTCCGTGGGCTTGCAGATACTGGTGGTGGAGATGGTGTGGCCCCGGTGCTTCATCCTTCTTATCCGCCGCGATTGAGCCGCCGCGTGGAGTGGGCGGCGGGGGGTGGTGCTGGGTCAGCGTAGGGCGGGGTTGGGCGGGGGAGTTGTTGC
>JAFEBP010000023.1 GCA_018242605.1 Planctomycetota bacterium | reverse complement strand
CGAGTTGATGCTGCGCGCCCAACTAGTTTGGAGGGCGACAGAACGCTCTGCATCGTCATAGCCGCAGTTGAGCAGGAAGCTCAATCCCCCGAGAGATGCGATGTCGTACCCGATGACCGGCAAAGCTGTCTGCACGATGGTCGTTTCCGGGATCGGTTCGCCGCTCGCGCTGCTCCACACTTCAACATTCGGGTCGTTACTTGCGTTCATGACAGAAAGCCCAAGCATGAGCATTTCTTGCGAAGGTAACGGATGATGCTGCAACCAACTCAGAATATCGAGCGATGACTCGGTTCGAACCCCGACACTCGCACCGGTGACCATCGGGGCAACTCGAACGCCGACATTGTGACACCCCTCTGAATCATTGATCGGCGGCAACACTCTGACATCAACGCTCACGACAAGCGGAACGGAACGCAGCAGGAAATGGTTATTCGCCAGGTACGACGGGGAGTTGTGGGTGGCACGGAGGCACATTCCGACAAATCGCTCACGATGTGATTCATCCATCTGCGTAACCCTCTTCGACGTACTCATAGAGTTCCGCCCCGTCTACATACCCCGCCGGATCCCTCCTCCCCCACCTCCCCATCGCCGGCAGGTAGACCCGATGCCGCACATGGCACTGCCGCGTCGCCGGGTCCAACTCGTGCCCTGCGTACCCCTTCCTCACGCACACGCGGCTGAGCACGCCGCGGCCGCTGCTGGCGCACTTGCCGTACGCGCTCTGATCGATCACCATCAGGTAGTCGTCGCCCAAAGAGTCCCACCGGCCCGTGTCTTGGTACGACGAACCCGGGTGGCCCGTGGGCGTGCCGGCGCTGGTGGTGGAGATGGTGTGGCCCCGGTGCTTCATCCTTCTTATCCGCCGCGATTGAGCCGCCGCGTGGAGTGGGCGGCGGGGGGTGGTGCTGGGTCAGCGTAGGGAGGGGGTGGGGTGCGTGAAGGGGGCACGTGCCGCGCCAACGCTGGAGGCGTGCCACCGGGCGGAATGGAATAGGTCACCGGTCGAACTCGTCGCTGGGTACGGTCAGCCGGCGGGGCGCTCCTCCGCCCCGGCCGGGGCGGGCTGGGATTCTCTCAGGTCTTCCACGGGTTGCGCGACGCTCAGAGCCGCGTCGCTCTACCCGTGGCGACAGCCCGTCGCCCCGTTGGGGCGAAGAGGGCGACGGTGTCAATGGGGGCGGCGGTGTTCAGGAATGAGGTCAGCGCGGGAGGAACCCATGGACTGCAGTACATGGGTTTTCGGATGAGGTGGCGCGGTGTTGCTGCGGGCGATCCCGGTCTTCGCTGCGCAGAGCCTTCGCTCAGGCCGGGCGTCGGGGGGGTGGACACATCGGGCGGTTACTTACGTTCGGCATTGATGTCGTGGGGGCCACGACATCGGTGGCACAGGGATGGTGGTGCCGCGGGGCAAGCGAGTGCGATGGTGGTCGGGAGTGCGGTGTTGCTGCGCGCGATCCCGGTCTTCGCTGCGCAGAGCCTTCGCTTAGACCGGGCGTCGGGGGGTTGGACACATCGGGCGGTTACTTACGTTCGGCACCGATGTCGTGGGGGCCACGACATCGGTGGCACGCGGAGGGTGATGCCGCGGGGCAAGCGAGTGCGATGGTGGTCGGGAGTGGAGTGCGGTGTTGCTGCGTGCGATCCCGGCCTTCGCTGCGCAGAGCCTTCGCTCAGGCCGGGCGTCGGGGTGTTGGGCACATCGGGCGGTTACTTACGTTCGGCACTGATGTCGTGGGGGCCACGACATCAGTGGCACGGGGGCGGGGACGCAGCGGGAGTAAGTGTTTGTGGTGCTGGGGTCAGCAGCCTGCTTCCCACAGCACGAAGAAGTACTCGACATCCTGGCCGTCGACACCGCCGTCGGCGTTGACATCGCCGTAGGAGTCGCCGGTGGTCCAAGTGGTGATGAAGGCTTCGACATCCTGGCCGTCGACGCCGCCGTCGCAGTTGAAGTCGCCGATGCAGAAGGTGAGGGTGGCGGGGTTGCTGGCGGCGGAGCCGCAGGCGCCGGTGATGACGCAGTCGTACGGGCCGGCGTCGGAAGGGGCGGCGGAGGAGAGGGTGTAGGAAGCGGCGGTGGCGCCGGAGATGGGGACGCGGGGGACGCCGCGGCGCCATTGGTAGGTGAAGGGTCCGGTGCCGGAGGCGGAGACGGTGAAGGTGGCGTCGCCTCCGGGGCAGGCGGTCTGATTGGTGGGGTGCTGAGCGAAAGAGGGGGACTGGCAGGGCAGGCCGGGGACAGAGAGGCCGGCGGCGGAGGCGGTGGTGGGCGTGCCGGGCTTAAAGAGGCCGATGGTGGCGGGCCCGGCGACGGGGGCGATGTTGGCGTCGAAGCGGAAGTTGTAGAGCGTGCCCCACCGCAGGGCGTTGGCGTTGTTGCCGCTGGGGCCCACGAACGGTTCGGGGCAGGTCCAGGTGATGGCGGTGGGCGTGGCTACGCCGGGCCAGTTGTCGGGGTTGGCAGCGGTGTTGGGGAAGGGCTCGCCGGAGTGGGTGAAGACGCCGCGGAAGGAGATGTTTCGGACGGTGACGTTGGGGCCGACGGGGACGCTGAAACTGCCGCCGCAGCGATCGGCGTTGAGGTTGTGGACGGCGTATTCGTAGTGCCAGGAGCCGTCGGGGTTGCTGGTGACCTTGGAGGCGACCCAGAAGCGGGCGACGATGCCGGGGCCGGGGAGGGAAGTGTCGAGGTAGTCGGCGGGGGCGATGGAGACGGAGGGGTCCTGGTCTTTCCAGGCCTGGATGGCCGGGGTCATGCGGTGGGCGGGGCCGACGATGGCGGGCGCGGTGGTGGTGTTGGCGAACGAGAGCATCTGGTAGCTGGCGTTGTTCAGGCCGTTGGTCGCGGGGGCGCCGGCGTGCGACCACTGGGCATCATCGATGGTGACGTAGTGGGCCTCGCCGAAGTAGAGCGCGCCCTGGTTGAGGGCGGGGTCGATGTCGTCGGTGAAGACCTGGAGGCGCTGGCCGATGACATTGCCCGGGGGCGGCGGGGGCGGCCAGACGAATGCGCCGGTGGTGGCGTTGCAAGTGGAGCGCGGGCCCAGGTTGCCCTGGCTGCCGTTGTAGCCCGCGCCGTAGACATCCGAGCAGCCGACGCCGAGCTGGGCTCCGCCCATGGGCGGCTGGGCGCACGTTCCGCAATCGCTGGGAGAGTTGAGGGACTGGAAGCTGTGCTTGAGGAACGACTGGCCGATCTGCTCGAAGCGGCCGTTCTTGAGGCGGTAGAGGTTCTGCGCGATGACGGGGTGCTGGGTGCCGCCCTGGATCCAGAGGACCGGGTAATCGCCGATGTTGCAGGCGTTGGTGCCGATGGAGTAGGCGGAGATGTTGCCGAGCGCGCCGTAGTAGTTGACGTCGGTGAGGTTGGCGACGATGACGTCGGGGCCGGTCGAGGGGCAGGGGTTCACGTTGATGCCCAGCGCGCCGGTGGTTGACCTGCCCTGCGCATCGGAGATGGTGAAGGGCACGCTCTTGTCGCCCGGGGACGTGGTGGGCGGGACGGTGAAGCGGAAGCTCCAGGTGGCGTCGCTTGCGGAGGCATCGCCGTGGGTTGCATCGTTGTAGAAGACCTGGTTGGCGCTGCCGCCGATGGTGGTGAGGTCGGCGCGGACGGAGATGCCGGTGCTGGGCGGGCTGACGCCCGGGGTGACGTTGACGGTGAGGAGCGTGACGCCCTCGGTGCCGCAGGCGAAGACGGAGGTTGGAGACGCCGCGGCGGTGCCGGTGGGGCCGCTGTAGCAGGCGAAGCTCAGGCGGGTGCCGGCGGTGACGAGGCCGGCGGTGTTGCACGAGAACTGGGTGGGGGGCAGGGTGGTGTGCTGGACGCCCACGGTGCCGTTGCGGCCGGAGTCATCGACGCGGCCGTAGACCAGCTCGAAGCCGGATTGATCCTCGAAGAGGCGGAGTTCAAAGTTGAGGACGCCGCCGCCGGAGTAGTAGTGCGCCCGCCACTCGATGTTGAAGGCGCGGTTGGGCGCCGAGCCGCTGACCGAGGTGAAGACGCCGTCGCCCGCGGCGTTGGTGAGCAGGTCATCCCAGAACGGGCAGATCGCAACGCCCAGGGCCGCCTGGGGGAGGCAGCCGTTGGCGTACGAATCGCTGCTGGTGGCGAACTGCACGGTGCCGTTGCTGCTGACGTTGGCGGCGGAGTATGAAGTGCCGTACAGCGAGACGGGGAAGGGGAGCGGCACGTTGACAACGCAATCATCGCAGTGGATGCCGATGTCGGTGGCGCCGGGGACGATGGATGCGCCGCCGGAAGATGTCAGCGAGAACGTGGGGCACTGTGCCGCGGCGGGGGATGCGAGGGCGGCGATCGCCGCAGGGAGCGCGGCGCGCGCGAGGGTGGACCAACCCCGGGAACAGAGCGTGCGGAGAACAGCGACAGCGCGTGGGTGGCTCATCGGGGAGGGTTCCAGAGTGGGGGCGGGGGGACGGTCATGATAGTGGGTTCGGGCGGGCGGGCTGGTGCGGAGCGAACGTCCGATCAGGAATTGATGAGATTGAGGTGGGAGGGAGGCCATGAGTTGGGGGATACAGCCCGGGATTGTGCGGGTGTTGAAGCGGGCAAGATGAGGGCGGAGTGACCGCGTTCCTGTCTGGCGTTCGTTATCGCGGGCGAGGGCGTCTGCGTTGCGGACTCGGGATCGGCGGGGTTCACGGTTGGGTCGGATGGGTCTTAACGGCCGCCGCGTTCCCACCAGAAGAAGAAGGCTTCGATGTCGGCTCCGTCGATGCCGCCATCGCCGTTGAAGTCGGCGAAGGCGTAGCCGTTTTCCCAGGCGGCGAAGAAGGCTTCGATGTCGGCGCCGTCGATGCCGCCGTCGGCGTTGTAATCGGCGAGGTTCAGGTGCAGACGCAGGGTGCCGCCCTCGATCCGGTAGACGACGGCGCCGGCGGTGGTGGCCAGGCCGGCGAAGTCGGCGAAGTCGCCGGAGATGGCGGAGGCCTGGATGAGGTCGGGCGAGAAGGGCTCGACGACGGGGTTGGAGGGGTCGAAGCCGTCGGGGCCGGCGAGGGTGACGAGTCGGCCGCCGAGGAACGCCGCGCCGCTGATGATGACGCGGCCGTACTGGTCGCCGCTGACGAGTTCGATCGCCAGTTCGGCGGCGCCGGAGAGCGCGAGATCGCCGCCCACTTGAACCAGACCGGCGGAACGGACCAGGAGCTGCGCTGCATCGATGGTGGCGTCGGCGGCGATTGACAACTGGCCGAGCACTTCGACGGACCCGGAAGCGATGATGAGAGAGGTGAAGGATGCGTTGTTGAGGTGGAGTGATCCGAGCGAGTAGACCGCGCGGGCGAGGCCCGACGAGGCGGAGGCGTTGATGACGGCCTGAGAGCCGATGAAGACGTCGTCGCTGGGTTGGGGCAACAGATCGGCGGTCCAGTTGAGGGGGTTGGACCAGAGGAAGTCGCCGCCGCCGCCGTCCCAGGCGCGGGTGAAGGAGCCGACACCGGAGAAATCGAAGGTGAAGTTGTCGCCGCCGATGCCGTCGCCGTTGCCGTCGAGCAGCGCGCCGTTCGCGTCGGTGAGGCCGGCGGCGGAAAGGACGAGTCGGTACTGGCCCGCGGGGAGGATGCCCAGCCCGCCGCCGGCGGAGGGCACGGCGATCGTCATGCGGCCGGTGGTGGCGTCGAAGTTGATGACCAGTTCGCTGTCGGTGAAGGTGTGGCCGGTGGTGAGGTTGCGGAGTTGCACATCGCCGGGGGAGAGGGAGGCGGAGACATCGGCGGAGAAGGCGACCTGGATGAGCGTCATCGGGCCGGAGAGATCAAGGCGGGCGGACGAGATGGTGATGGCGGGCGAGCTTGAGGACGCATCGCGCACGATCGTCTGCGCCTGGCTTGAGTCGTCGAGGGTGTATCCGCCGCCGGGCAGGACGGCGACGACGAGCGATTCATCGCCTTCGGTGAGGTGATCATCGGAGGCCCAGACCAGGACTCGGGCGACGTCCTGGCCGGCGGGGATTTCAATGGTCTGGGGTACGGCGGCGTGGTCGACGCCGTTGGTGGTGCGGCCGGGGCCGCCCAGGTGCGAGAGGTTGACCGCGAGCGGCTGCTCGTTCGCGCCGGAGCGGAAGATTTCAAAGACCGTCGCGAGCGATCCGCCCTCGCGGACGACCTGGGTGAGGGCGCGGATGCCGACGCGGGTGACGGCGGGAGCGCCGGAGATGTTGACGGTGGTTGATGGACCGTCGGCGGGCGCGTTGCCGTCGCCATCGGCGGGGATGGCGTAGAAGGTCCGAGCGCCGGGAGCGAACTCGGCGCGGATGGAGAGGGACCAGCCGTCGGCGCCGGAATCATCCTGACCCATCGGCAGGTCGCCGCCGGGCCCGGTCTGGATGCCCGGGATGCCGTTGGACTCGAGGTAGAAGTTCACGGTCGCCGCCCATGGATCAACGCCCGCGGCGGTGAGCGTGAGGGTCCAGCCGGAGGCGATGGTCGGGGAACTCGCGGCGAGCGAGGCGATGGCGGGCAGGACGAGGCGCTGGCCTTGGTTGATATTCGAGTATGCGCCGCCGCCGACGGCGGGGAGCGGGATCGCGCCGCCGAGACGATCGGTCACGGCGCCGGTGTTGGCCCAGCCGGACTCGGCGCGGGCGCGGATGAGCAGATCGCCGGGGGCGACGTCGGTGATTTCGTACGCGCCGTTGGCGAGGGTGACGGCGGAGGGCTCATCGGGGTTGAGTTCGCCGTCGTTGTTGCGGTCGACCCAGACGACAACGCTGCCGCGGCCGGATTCGCCGGGGGAGAGGGCGTTGTTGTTGTCGAGATCGTTGAAGATGGTGCCCCGGATGACAGCGGGCGCGGCGACGCCGAAGGCCGGGGCCGGCGTGTCGGAGGCGATGAGCACATCGACAGCGCGGACGGAGGGCGTGGTGGCGACCCAGCCGGTGCGGGGGGCCAGGAGCACCTGGTACGGACCGGCGATGAGGTCCTTGAAGATGTAGCGGCCGCCGGGGTCGGTCGCTACGGCGGGTTCGAGGGGGTCGATGACCCCGTTGGTGTTGAGATCGAGCGCGACGGTCCAGTCGGCCAGCGCGAGTTCGCCGGGTTCAAGCAGGCCGGTGCCGTTGACGTCATTGAACACGGTACCGGAGATGGAGCCGCGGGCGGTGCTGGGAGCATCGGCGATGACGGCGGTGGCGGGCGTGCCGACGACCTGGTAGAGGCTGGAAGGGGCGATGGTGACGATGACGCTCTCGGCGCCTTCGCTCTCGAGCGTGTCGCCGGCGGGGAGCAGGTCGATCGTCACGGACTGCTGACCGGCGGGGAAGAAGACGGAGGCGGGCAGGGGCTGGCCGGTGAGGCCGGTGTAGTCCACGCCGTTGGCGGCCGCGCCGCCGAACTGCACGGAGATGAGCAGGGGGAGGCTGAGCTGCTGCTGGCTGCGGGTGAACTGGAAGCGCAGATGGTTGCCGTCGCGTTCGCCCGCCACGGCGAGCAGGGTGGAGACGCTGACGCGCGGGAAGGGATCGTCCTGGTAGACGCTGACGCTGCCGCCCTGGAGCTCGATCTCGCCCGCGGCGTCGGTGAGGAAGACGCGGTAGGAGTACGCGCCGGGGGACTGGAAGGTGCGGCTGCGGCCGCCCCAGGCGGCGGGGATCTTCTCGGAGACGCCGTCGCTCCAATCGACGCGCCAGAGCAGGGCGGGGTCGGACTGTTCGCGCTGCCGGGAGAGGGAGATCCAGAAGGGTTCGTTGACGTTGACGGTGCGTTCTTCGGAGGCGGGGCGGGTGTCGGTAGTGTTGGTGATTTGAACCGGAAGGATCGCGTAGGTGACGCGGCCGAGGCGGTCGGTGGCGCGGAGCGCGACGGAGCGGGCAGAAGGGGCGGCGGCGTTGGCGGCGCTGACGGTGGCGTGGGCGCCCGTCGCGTCGGTCTGGAACGCGCGACCATCGAAATCCAGGTCCCATTCGTACGTGAGCGCGCCGACGCGGGCCGATCGTCCGTCGGTTACGTCGACCGCGGCGGCGGCTCCTTCATCAAGGCGCAGAATGCCGCCGGAGATGTTGAGGCCCGCGAATCCCGGGTTTGGAAGACTGTCGCCCAGGAACGTGGAGCGTTGGGCCGCGGAGAGTTGCTGTTGGCCGGCGGCGTTGGGGTGCGCCGTGCCGGGTGAGTTGATCACTTTCCCGCCCTCGTCGAATCGGGACATGGTGGCGGAAACAAACCAGGGGACAGATGCGCCGTACCCGTGGGTGGAGAAGGCGGCCGGCGCGGGGGCGAATGTCCATCGGTAATCTCTGGCGGCGCGTTGCATCAGGCGGTCGAGCGGGATCACGATGTGGCTGCGTGCGTGGGCGGCCTCCTCGGCGTCGATTCGGAGCGGAAGGTCGGTGATCGCGTAGAACGGATTGAAGCCGACGACGCCCGACAGTGCGCCGATCCAGAAGTTGCTGGTGGCGTCCGAGAGCAGGTCGGTGGGCTGACCATCGTCGCCGCCCGTTGGGTCGGGGTAGCCGCCGAGAATGACGCTGGAACTTGATCGCAGGTTGGGGCCGAGCACCGTCGTCAGCATCTGGTTGAGCAGGGCGTACCTGGACGGGACGCGGTCGAGGCTTTCGCCGACGACACGCGCGATCTCGTCGAGCGACTTGCTATAGCTGGAGAAGAAGATGCCGATCCGGCGCTTGTGGCGGAAGACGTACTGCTTCAAGAGCTCGCCGAATCCCTCGGCGTCCGCGGAGCCGACATCGTTCCCGCCGATAGAGATGAGCATCGTGTCGATCTTGCGAGCTCCGACGATCCGGGCGATCTCGTGGAGCTGCGACTCGGGGTACGGGCCCTGGTTCGGATCGCTCTCGGGGAGGTCCTTGTCGTACTTTCCGTCGAAGCCCGACTCCTTGGGCATGACGAGGCCGTCGAGGATGCCCGCGCCGCTCTGCGCAACGAATACGAATGTCACGGACGTCTTGGGGTCGCTCTGTTCGAGGGCCAACGCGGAGAGCGAGGAAGCGGCCTTTGAACTGCGGTGCTCGGACGCGTGGCGGTATTCAACGTTTCCAGACTGGTTGATGTCGGGGGTCATCGGGGCGTTCACACCGTCGTCGGCCCAGACGCCCGGGGGCAGCACTTGAGTCGGGAACTCGAAGAATCCAAGGCCGAAGTTGAGCGCGGATTGCTCGGGGTTGCCCTCGCCGGAGGCGAACGAATCACCCGCGGAGACGATCAGGATGTTGTTGACGTGAACGAACTGGGAGTTGGTGCTCACGTGCCCGAGCGAGTCGGCAACAGAAAGAGTGACGATGTAAGACGTGTCGTCGGGGAAGTAGCGAGTCAGCTTCGCGGACGCTGGGGTCCCGGAGATGGTGGTTTCGAACCGAGGGTTTGCGTTGGGATCGGCCGACGCGTCCCGGATCGTCCAGGTGAACGTGGCCGCGGGAGTGGCGAGGGTGGTGCCGGAAGGATCGAAGGTCACCGCGAAACCCTCGGCGGGGTTGGTCCATTCCGGGGTGTTCCGGATGTCGATCCTGCCGTCGTGGTTGTCGTCGCGGCCGTAGCGGTCCTCCATGCTCCAATCCCACGCGGCGAGCGTCCCGCCGGTGGTGAGATCGGAGATCGTTACGGTGGCCAGATCGAAGATTCCGCTCAGGATGTTGAACGCGCCGCGGTCGACCAGGCGCAGGGTGACGGACTCGGGGCCTTCGCCGGAGAGGGCATCCTGGATGGGCCGCACGTACGCGCGGACGGTGTCGACGTTGGCGGGGAAGAGGACGGATTGGGCGCCCTGGCCGAAGTCCATCCTGTAGTCGATTCCCAGTGCCGCGGAGCCGGAATAGGAGAAGCGGACTTCCACGGGCTGGGAGAGGACGCCGCCGACGCGGCGGAAGGTGAACTCGCCGGGCGCGGCGTTGGTCTCGCTCGCGGCGGGGTTGGTGGCCTCGATCGTGACGAAGGGGCGGTCGTTGTCGGTGATCGTGAATTCCACGCGGTCCAGCGTCGGGTGGTTGAGGTAGGTCGAGCCGCTGATGAGGCGGGCGATGAGGCGCTCGTCGGGCTCGGGGAGCGTGTCGTTGACGGGCTGCACGTAGAGGTCGACAGCGCCGACGTTCGCGGCCATGGTGATGGCGTAGAACCCGCCGGCGGGGGTGAGGACGGTGCCGTCTGCGAGTTGCAGGGTGAAGTCGGCGCCGGAGGCCGTTGAACCGTCGCCGGTGAAGGAGATGTTGGCGGTGAGCGGTTGATCGGTGTAGGCGAGTTGGCCGCGGACGACCTGGAAGTGCGCCCGGAGCGGGCCGGTTTCGGAGGCGGCGCCGTCGATGAGGCGGACCATCACGCTGGGCATTTCGTCATCGATCAGGCCGACGCGGGATTGGCGCCTGGCCGGGTCGGAGGTGAGGGCGTACTGCGGGCGCTCCAGCAGTTCGGCGTGGATCCACTCGATGCCTTCGGCGGCGTCGTCGTCGATCGGGACGGCGGAGAGATCCAATGCGCCCACGCCCGCGGGGAGCGTGAGCGAGAGCACACCGTTCACCGGCGAGAGGAGCGTGAAGCCGGTGAACAACTGATAGTCAACGCCGGAGAGCGCGGTGCCGGAGATGTCCAGATCGACGGTGAGGGGTTGCGTGAGATCGCCGCCCCGTGTGACGGTGAAGGAGACCAGGTCTCCGGACCGCTCGCCGCCGGTGGCGTTGCTGCTCTCGATTTTGACGAAGGGGCCGGAAGAATCGACAATCTCGGAGACGGCCTGCCAGGAGCTGCCGGCGGAGTACAGGAGTTCGGCGCCCGCGCCGCCCGGGCGGGGCACCCAGCGACCGAACGCATCGCGGACGAGGTCGCCGGTGGGGTTGCCCTGCTGGCCGGCGGTGATCGGGTCGGTATCGAGCGAGATGATGATCCGCTCGTTGATGAACTGGTTCTCAAGGTCCGCGCGGTTGTCGGCGGTGATGGGCAGGTCGATCTGGCGCGATGAGACGCCGATCGGGAATACCACGAAGCCGTCGGTGAGGGCTCCGCCCTGGAAGTCGGAAGGGTCGGCCTCGCCCGAGACGTTGTAGTAGACGGTGAGCGCGCGGTTGAGCATCCCGGTGCGGGTGAAGACGAATCGCGCGGTGCCGCCCTCCTGGATCGGAGCGCCGGCGGGAAGGACGGCGCCCGAGGGGCTCAGGCCGGGCAGCGCGGTGACGTTCACGGTGCGCGGGCCCCAGACGTACAGCGAGCCGGAGGTCGTGCCAAGGTTGTCGTCGAGGGGTGCGGCGATGCAGATGGTGTTGCCGTTGATCGCCACGGCGCGGCCGAAGACGTCGCCGGGGGCGCCGTCCGCGGCGAAGAGTCTGGTCACGAAGTTGCCGGACCTGACGTCAAAGAGATACGCGGCGCCGGACGCGACGGCGGAGGCGCTCGACTGGGGGGCGCCCACGACGGCGTAGTCGCCGTTGATCGAGACGCTCTGCCCGAAGAGCGCGCCGGCGGTGGCGTCGGGCGCGGTGAGCTTGGCGCGGTAGGCGCCGGTCGCGGCGTCGAAGAGGTACACCGCACCGGCGTCGGCGCCCGCGCCGTCGTTGCGGGCGCTGCCGACGACGACCACGCCGTTGCTGATGGCGACAGACTCACCGAACCGATCGCCCACGGCGCGGTCGGGCGCCACGAGTTTGGCGATGAATGCGCCGGAGGTCGCGTTGAAGAGGTAGGCCGATCCGGTGGGCAAGCCCAGCCCGGCTTCATCGCCCGGGCTGCCGACAACGAAGATCCCGTCGCTGATGGCGACGGCGGAGCCGAATCGGTGACCCTGCCAACCATCGGGCGCGGTGATCTTGAACTTGAACGCGCCGGTAGAGGCGGTGAACGCGTAGATGGCGCCGCTGTCGCGGCCGAAGGACGCGTCGCCGGGGCTGCCGATGATGGCGATGCCGCCGGAGAGAGCCACGCTGAAACCGAACTGGGCGTTTGTCGTGCTGCCGGGCCCGAGCAGTTTGAGGCCCGAGTACGCGCCGGTGGACGAGTTGAACAAGTACGCGGCGCCGGATTCGCTGCCGCGGGAGTCGTGGCCGGGGCTTGCGACGAGGGCGGCGGCGCCGTCGATGGCGACCGAGGAGCCGAAGAGGTCGTTGGCCAGCCCGTCGGGCGCGAGGATGCGGGCGATGGTGGCGCCGGTGGCGGGGTCGAGCAGGTACGCGGCGCCGGCGTCGGCGGCGCGAGCGTCGTTGAAAGGGCTGCCGACGAGGGCGGCGGTGTCGGAGAGCGAGACGGCGAAGCCGTACTGGTCGTTGGTGGTGGTCTGCGTCGGGATGGGCGTGCGGTCCGGCCCGGCGAACGGGGGCTCTCCGAGGCGGATGGTGTACGCGGCGCCGGCGCCGCCGGTCCAGCCCGACGCGCCGACCACGCCCGTGCTGCCCTGTTGCGAGACGGCGCGGCCGAAGAAGTGGTTGGCGCCGCCGTCGGGCGCGACGAGCTTGTTGGCGAACTCGCCGTTGCCGGTGTGGAAGAGGTAGGCAGAGCCGGACGCGGAGCCGCGGTCGTCGTCGTAGTAGGAGCCGACGAGGATGAACGCGTCTCCCGCGGCGACCGAGACGCCGAAGTTGTCGTCGGTCGCGCCGTCGGGCGCGGTGAGCTTGAAGCGCTGGGCTCCGGTGGCGGCGCTGTAGACGTACGCGGCGCCGGCGTCGACGCCGGCGATGACGCGGTCGTCCTGGTATGCGCCGACGACGACGGTGTCGCCGCGGATGGAGACTGCGCCGCCGAAGAGATCGCCCGAGGCGCCGTCGTCCGCGAGGAGTTTCCGGCCGGTGTAGGAGCCGTCGGCGGAGTTGAACAGGTAGGCCGAACCCGAATCGACGCCCCGGTCGTCGTCGTACACGGCGCCCACGACGACGGAGGGTCCGCTGATGTCGACGGCGTAGCCGAACCAATCGCCGGCGGCGCCGTCGGGCGCGCGGAGCTTGGCGATGAACGCGCCCGTGGACGCGTCGAAGAGGTAGGCAGAGCCGGAGGTGGCGCCCAGATCGTCGTCGTCGAACGCGCCGACGATGACACGGTTGCCGCTGATGGCGACTGACAGGCCGAAGCGGTCGCCGGCCTGGCCGTCGGGGGCGGTGAGCGTGGCGAGGAGCGTGCGGGTGGCGGCGTTGAAGAGGTACGCGGCGCCGACTTCCTGGCCGCGGGCATCGTCGCGACCGTCGGCGCCGACGACGATGATTCCGCCGGAGATGCCGACGCTGAGGCCGAAGCGATCGCCCGCGTTGCCGGAGTACGGCAACTGCCCGAGCGGGCTGCCGGTGGAGGCGCTGAAGAGGTAGACGGACCCGGGTCCGTCGTTGTACGCGCCCACGGCGACGGTGTCGCCATCGACGACGGCGGCTTGACCGGAGAACGCGTCACCCGGGGCGCCGGTGGGATCGAGCAGTTGGGGACCGAAGGGGCTGTAGCGGTTGACGGTGGAGGTGTAGGCGGAGCCGGTGCCCGAGAGCGCGTTGTACGCGCCGACGACCAGGGTGCTGTTGCTCAGCGCGAGTGAGTAGCCGAAGTAGTCCTCGGCGGCGCCGTCGGGGGCGGTGAGTTTGTCGAAGTACCCGCGGGTCTGGGTGTGGAAGATGTACGCGGAGCCGGAGTGGGCGGCGCGGCTGTCGTCGTTGTACGCGCCGACGGCGATGTAGTCGTCGCAGATCGCGACGGCGGCGCCGAAGAGGTCGTTGGCCGCGCCGTCGGGGGCGAGGAGCTTGGACTGCGTGCCGGTGGTGGCGTTGAACACGTAGGCGGCGCCCGACTGGCTGCCCAGGCTGTCGTTGAGCGATGCGCCGGCGACAACGGTGTTGCCGCGGACAGCGATGGATATCCCGAGCCAGTCGCTGTCGGCTCCGTCGGCGGCGGTGAGCTTGATCTGCTGCGGCCAGGCGGCGCCGGAGCGCTTGAAGACGTACGCGGATCCCTGATCGCCGTTGGCGCCGGTGTCGTCGTACACCGCGCCGACGACGGCGGTGTCGCCATCGATGGCGACGGAGTAGCCGAACCAGTCGCCGGTGAGTCCGTCGGCGGCGGTGAGTTTGGCGACGAACGCGCCGGTGGTTGCGCTGAAGATGTACGCGGCGCCGGAATCGGCGCCGTGGCCGGGGACATCGGAGAGGAATGCGCCGACGATGGCGTAGTTTCCGCTGATGGCGACGGAGAGGCCGAAGCGGTCGCCGGCGGTGCCGTCGGGCGCGGTGAGCCGGGCGATCTGGGTGCGGGTCGTGGCGCTGTAGAGATATGCCGAGCCGACGTCGGCGCCACGGGCGTCGTCGTCACCGTCCATGCCGACGATGAGGGTGTCGCCGGAGAGTCCGAGAGAGATGCCGAATCGGTTGCCGGCCAGGGCGTTGGCGGGGAGGGGGAGCGAGCCGGTCCGCTCGCCGGTGTCGGCTCGGAAAAGGGAAACGGACCCGGCGCCATCGGCGTAAGCGCCGACGGCGATGATGTCGGGGCCGGCGGCGACCGCGTAGCCGAAGCGGTCGCCCGCCGTGCCGGATGGATCGCCAAGCCGGTGGCCGAAGTTCAGGAAGTCGACGCTGAGGAGTTGGCGTTGTTCCAGGGCTTCGAACAGGTTGGTCAAGTCGCGGGCTGCGCCGGCAAGAGCCGCGAGGCGCCGGGGCCGGCGCGATTGCTTCAGGCGTTCAAGGCTCCGAGTGTGTACGGACATCGCTGACCTCCCGTCGTGCCACAGTTTGAAAGGGGATGCGTGCCTGGAACCCTTGGCCTTGAACCGGCCGGCGCGGAGTGCGCCCCCCCACCTCGACGGATTCCAGAGTTCCATGATAGAAAATCGTGCGCGGTTTGCAATGCAATTTGGGGCGTCGGTGGGTGTGTGGAGTTGCCACGTGAAGGGATCAGCGCTGGTTGTGGAGTGCCGCGGTGGTGGATCGCTCCTTTTGCAAGGCGCGTCGAGGGATCGCCCGAATCCCTAATAAAGCCCAAGTTCAGTTTTGGTCATTGCGATGGCGGGGCGAACTAACCAGTGGTTTCCTGTGATGCTCCGTCGACGTGCGCATCGCTGCGGAGCGGGGAATCGTCAGCGGTTCGCTACAGTTGGAGCTCTGTGCCAAGGCGTTGCGATAGAGAATCAACTTGAAGGAACACATGATGAACGCTCTGAAGGTTGTTGGGGTGGCGGTGGTGCTGGCCGCGGCGGGGTGTGCGGTGCAGCCGGCGGGGGAGCAGAAGGTTGAGGGCAAGGCGGCGACGCCAAAGGCGGTACAACCTGCGGCGGAGGCGGCGGCGAAGGAGGCGGGGCTGCCCGCGGCGGTGAAGGAGCTGGAGCCGCTGGCGTTCATGGCGGGGCGGTGGATGTTCCCGACTCCGAACGGACGGCTGATCAACCGCGAGCACTGGATGACGCCGGCAGGCAACAGCATGGTGGGCGCGTTCCAGCAGATGCGCAAGGGCGGGGGCGTGGCGTTCTACGAGTACACGGCGATCATCGCCGAGCCGGACGTGAAGGATGGGCCGGTGGTGGTGACGCTGTACCTGCGGCACATGCACCCCAAGTTGATGATCGATGAGAAGCGCCGGGAGGCGGATGTGTTCAAGCTCAAGTCCACGGGCCCCAACTCGGCGACGTTCGTGCCGGAGAAGGAGATTCCCGGCGGCATCGAGAGCATGACGTATCGCCTGGATGGGCCGGACAAGCTGGTGCAGGAACTAGCGTTCAAGCCGGACTCGAAGGAGAAGAACTTCTCGACGGCGTATGTGCGGGAGAAGTAGGCGGGGGTGAGTCAGCGGCGGCCGCGGCGGCGGGGCTTGGGTGGGTGGTGGCCGTTCGAGAGGGACTCGAGCGCGGTGATGTGCAGGTAGGAGAGTTCGCTCCAGTCATCGGAGTTGGGCGCGGCGATGAAGATCTTGGTCTTCATCATGGCGACCAGCAACGGCGCGGTCACTTCGTATGCATGTCCGCTGCTGGTGCGGATGCGGAAGGGTTCGAACGGTTCCTTGAGCAGGCGCTTCTTGATGGCGGAGGCCACCATGCCGGAGTGTATGATCGGGTGCCGGTAGGTGCTCGGTGTCGAGGTTCGGCGCCGGTTCAACCGACGATATCGGGCGTGGGACCAATGCGCTGGGCAGCGCTTCCGGCAAGGCGGTCAGCCTACGATCCTCCCCTCATTTTTGAGCCCCTTATTTTGAGCGAAGTTGTACCCTGGGCGGCCCTTCGCCGGCACGCACCTATCAGAAACCGAGTGTAGACCCATGAAAGCGACCGATCTTCGTCCCGGCCTTGGCTGCAAGATTGACGGCAAGCTGTACATCATCACGAACTTCGAGCACCGCACGCCGGGCAACCTGCGGGCGTTCATCCAGATCAAGATCCGCGATGTGATCCAGGGCAAGACGATCGAGCGTCGCCTGGGCTCGGGCGATGAAGTGGACGTGATCGACCTGGACCGTCGCCCGATGGAGTACCTGTACAGCGACAACACCGGCGCCACGTTCATGGACAAGGAGACGTACGACCAGGTGGTGATCCACCCGGACATCCTGGGCGATGCGCTCAAGTACCTGCGTCCCAACACGGACGTGACGGTGCTGTTCTACGACGGCAACGCCGTGACGCTGGAAATGCCCAGCAGCGTGGAGCTGACCGTGAAGGACTGCCCGCCGGAAGTGAAGGGCGCGACGGTGACGAACCAGACCAAGGACGCGACGATGGAGACGGGCCTGATGGTCCGGGTTCCGGCGTTCATCAAGCAGGGCGAGACGCTGCGGGTGTCGACGGCGGACGGGTCGTACCAGTCCCGGGCGTGATGCGACGCCGCAAGGCGTGAGGACGGCAACACATACAAGCGGGCCGCGCACGGAGCGCGGCCCGTTCTTTTTTTACGGGCGGGTCGCGAAGATCAGGCGGCGCGCGGGGCGGAGGTGGTGGTGCGGGCGCTCGCCGCGGCGAGGCGCGAGGCGGCCAGGCGGAGGGTGAGGTGCGTGGCGATCGCGAACACGCCGGCGTAGCACGCTGCGATGAGGGTGAAGCCCAGGGCGTCGGTGCTGCCCAGGTCGAAGACCTGGTAGTCGCGCGAAAATGCGCCGATGTGCCCGCCCATGGTGGCGACCACCATCATGCCCACGGGGTTCATCAGCAAGAGCACGGAGATGATCTCGTCGGTCCTGCCGCCGAGGAGGAGTTCGATGAGGATGGTGGCGAACAGGGGGGTCAGCGCCCAGAGGCCCACGGCGAACCCGAAGTTGACGACCGCCGCGACGGTGGACTTGCTGAAGATGCTGCTGACGAGCAGGCCGGTGGCGGTGAGGAAGATCATCGGGGGCAGCAGGATCATGGCGGTGTGCAGCGGCGTGATCAGTGCGAGGTTGCCCGGGATGATGCCGCCCAGGACGGTGTGCAGCAGGAGGATGAGGGGGAGGAACCACTGCTTCTTGAGCGCGCCCACGAACTTGCCCCAGATGATGGTCCGCGTGGAGAGGGGCGTAGAGAGGAGCACGTCGAAGGTGCGGGCTTCCTTCTCGCCGTTGATGGCGGAGGTGGTGGCGACCGCGGCGGCGGCGATGCAGAGGATGGTGGTGATGACCGAGACGCTGGGGTAGAGGTCGCGCTCGTCGAAACCGACCTTGAGGTACAGGAACGCGAAGATGCCGATGATGCCGAGCCAGGCGCTGTAAAAGGCCCGGCGGCTGCGGAACGCCGATTGACGGGTCTCGCGCCAGAGGACGGGCGTGTCGGAGACGTCGCGGCTGGTTCCGGTCGCGGCCCGGGCGTGGCGTTTTTTCTTCGGTTGGGCGGGCTGGGGAGTGTCGGCGGGCGCGTCGGTCGGGGTGCTGGTTTGGGCGGCGGGGGCAGCGACGGAGCGGGCGTCGCCGCTGGATTGTTTGCGGAGTAGGCGGCGGAGTTGGAGCGAGGCGATGATGAAGATCGCGGCGGACCAGGCGAGGGTGTAGATGGAGCTGGTCTGCACGGCGAAGCGGGTGGGGAAGGGGGTGCCGCCGGCGCCCATGATGAAATCGACGGTGGTGCCCACCATGCCGATGGGGGTTGAGAAGAAGGCGAACCAGACGGCGTTGGGCGGCACGAACCCGTAGCCGCGGAGGATGGCGTAGGCCAGCGCCGGGCCGAACTGGATGACGGCCAGGGAGGCGAGCGCGGCAAGCATGGCGACGGCGGCGCGCTTGACGTGCATGGAGTGCCACGCCGCGAGGACGGCGGCGAGGAGCGCGGTGGAGAAGGTGAGCGCGAGGGTGGCGGCGACGGCCTCGGCATTGACACCGCCGAAGACGCGCAGGGCCAGCAGCAGGGGGACGGGGATGAGGACGAGGATGAGGAGCTGCGCGAACGCGCCGCAGATCTTGCCCAGCAGGATCTGCCAGGCGCGCAGGGGCGTGGTCATGAGGGCGGCCAGGGAGCCCTTGCGTTGTTCCTCGCAGATGGCGCCGGAGCACATGGCGGCGGCGCACAGGAAGAGCATGATGAACTGGAACCAGGAGATGGAGGCGGTGATGGCGGGGGCGATGGCCTGGAAGCGCTGGAGGCGTTCGGCGTCGGTTCCCTGGGAGGTGTCGAGGTAGGTGCCCAGGAAGACGATGGAGACCAGGCCCAGCAGCAGCAAGGCGTAGCCGCCGCGGACCCAGTAGGTGGAGGCCTTGCGACCCAGGACGTTGGCTTCCTTGGCGAAGACCGGGCCGGGGATGGCCCAGAGGATGGTGCGCGGGTGGAGCGCGGAGGCGATGCGCTGCGCGATGGACCGTCGCTTGACGATGGTCGCGGGGTTGCTCACTGCAGGGCCCCCGTGGTGAGCCGCAGGAAGGCGTCTTCCAGTTTGATCTCCATGGGCTGGAAGGAGTTGATGCGGGCGCCGGCGTCGATGAGGGTGCGGATGAGATCGTTGTGGCCGGGGTGGCCGGTGGTGCGGATGGTGAGGGCCAGGGGCCCTTCGGCGGAGGCGTTGGTGACGAGGCTGTGGCGCGAGATGGCGGGGATGAGCAACTCGGGGGGCGCGCTGCCCTCTTCGAGCAGGACCTTGATGGATTCGCCGCCGCCGGCGAGGGCCTTGGTACGCTGGTACGCGTCCTCGATGGTGCCGGCGTAGAGGAGCTTGCCGCGTTCGATGATGCCGATGCTGGTGCACATCTCTGCGAGTTCGCTCAGGATGTGGCTGCTGACCATGAGGACCTTGCCCATGCGGCCCAGTTCCAGGAGCAGTTCGCGCATCTCGATGCGGGCGCGGGGGTCCAGGCCGCTGGCGGGCTCGTCGAGCAGGAGGACCTTGGGATCGTGGATGAGGACGCGGGCGACGCCCAGGCGCTGCTGCATGCCGCGGGAGAGGCTGTCGACCAGGGCGTGGCGTTTCTCGGTGAGGTCGGTGAGCTGGAGGACCTGATCGACGACGGAGCGGCGCTTGGCGCGGGGGATGGCGAAGGCGGAGGCGAAGAACTGGAGGTACTCGTCGACGGTGAGGTCGTCGTAGACGCCCAGGAAGTCGGGCATGTAGCCGATGACGCGGCGGATGTCGTCGCCGTGCCTGCTCACGTCCAGCCCGCAGACGCTGGCCGAGCCGGCGTCGGCGCGCATGAGGCACGCGAGGATCTTCATGGTGGTGCTCTTGCCGGCGCCGTTGGGGCCGATGAAGCCGAAGACCTGGCCGGGGCCGATGTCGAGCGTCAGCCCGTCGAGCGCGGTGAGGGTGCCGTATCGCTTGGTCAGGTTGCGGGTTTCGATCATGGCGTGAGGCTGCCGGTGATGGGCGTGGCGATGCGGACGTGGTGGGTGACGGAGGTGTTGACGTTGGTGAGGCCCGAGAGCGAGACGGTGGAGACGGGCGTCTTGAGCGTGACGCAGACCTGTGCCCCTTCCAGGGCTCGTCGGTCGAGGGAGGCGGTGCGCTCGCGGGCGCCGACGAAATCGCGCGAAAGTTGGGCCGCGATCTGGGGCGTCCCGCTCCCGTCCCACAACGGTTCGGACTGGCCTTTCATCTGGCGCGGCTCGGTCATGGTTTCGCCGGTGAGGCCCTCGCGCGTGGTGTCGGTGGGGCCGTCGGGGAAGTTGAGGGCGTACCACGTTTTGCCCACCAGCATCTCGGCGTGCTCGATGAAGGCCATGGGCGGGACGTTCAGGAGCCGCACGGAGAACTTGCCATCGGCATCGCGGCGCACGCGGGCGCCGATCTGCGATGTGTCGGGGAGCGCGGGGTCGTCGTTCATCACGGTGCGGAAGGTCCACTGGCCCTGGCTGACGCGGTCGGGGATCGCTTCGCGGAGGGAATCGGAATCGCGGGCGGTGCGGATGGGGGTGTTGAGGGCCGCGAAAGTGCGGCCGGCGCCGGAGTACATGTTGACGGCGGCGACGCCGCGCCACCAGGAGCCGGGCGCTGCGCCCTGGATGGCGGGGTTGGCGGGCTTGCCGCCGAACACCCCGGTGACGCCGGTGGAGGCCGAGAGGAGCGGCGTGCCCTGCTCGTTGCAGATGGTGTCGGTGAGCAGCACGCGGCGGAGGTAGGTCTCTCCGGAGCGCATGAGGGAGGGCCCCACCATCGCGGCGCCGGCGGCGGCGCCTATCCACCCGATGGCGGTGACGAAGGTGCGCGATCCCAGGCGGCGGCGGAGCACCAGGCCGTCGAACGGGCCGATCAACCCGGCGAGCAGCGCGAGGGCGCCGCCAATGAGCACGAACGCGCCGTACCCCAGCGGGGGCGCGCCGGCGACGGCGTCGAGCGCGGTCGTGAGGGCGACCGCGGAGGATCGGCCCAGCGAGACGCGGCTGCGGCCGTAGTTGTAGTAGAACTGATTTTCCGGTGATGTGATCGCGCTCATCGGCGCGACGGTGTTGATCGCCGTGCGCCACAGTTCGCGGGTGGGTTCGTCGGAGAGTGTGCGGGGCAGGCGCTGGGGATCGCAGCCCAGGACGGCGACCATGCCCAGCCCGCAGGGGCCGTAGGCCAGGAGCGCACGGTCGGGGGTTTCGGTGGGCCAGAGGGTGGTCCAACCATCGGCGCGACCGGCGTCGGTGAGGGCGATGCCGCGGGCGGGGAGTTGGTACGCCGGCTCGGCGGCCCCGGAGGCGAGCGTGCGCAGTTCGGCGTGCGGGGTCAAGCGGGTCTGATCGTCCAGCGAGAGCGGGATGGGCAAGTCGGTGAAGACGGCCGTCCACCGTGGCCCGGCGGTGTAGGCGAGGATGACCAGGCGTCCGCCCGAGCGGACCCAGGTGTTGAGCGCGGACATCGCGCGGGGCTCGAGCGCGCTGAGCGAGTCAAGATCGGCGACGACGACGGCGGCGCTTTCGTACGCCATCCATTGGCGGGGCGCTTCGGCGGGCAACAGGATGGCGGACGCGGCGCCTTCCCAGATGGCGTCGATCGTGACGGGCGTCTCGCTGACCGTCGACACGCCGATGCGCCCGGGCGCGGGGGGCACGGGAATGGGCGGGGGGCCTACGAGGCCAGAGTCGGGCGCGGCGCCGTCCGCCGTGGGTTTGATCTGGGTGAGGTTCTTGAACGCGATCTTGGACGACTCGCAGCCCAGGATCAGCATGGTGGATCGCGTGGTGTCGACCGTGGGGAGCGAGTTCTCCTCGGAGTTACCGGTGTTGGAGAACACGACGACCTGCCCGTCGCCGTTGGCGTCCTGCGCGGTGATCTTGATCGTTTCGCAGTACGGCGGGAGGCACGCGGCGAGTTCGAACGGAACGGCGACGCCGGGCGTGGTGGCGAAGGGGACGCTGTAGCGGGCGGGTTGGGTGCCGTCCTGCTTGTATTCGATGGCGAGTTGGCCGGCGAAGGAGGTGCCGGCGCTGCGGAGCCAGACGCGCACGGGCGCGAAGTGGTCGGCGGGCATCACGCCGCGCCAGCCCCAATCCACCTGCGTGATGTCGACGGGCGAGTCTTTCTTTTGGCTGCGGGGCTGGGCGTGCGCGGCGGAGAGGAACAGCGACAGCAGCGCGGCGGAGCAGGCCGGCGTCCGGCGCAGGGTGGCGAAGGGCAGGAGAGGTTGAAGGGCGAGGCGGCGGAGCATGACGGGGAGTTTCGCGGCCGCGGCGCCGGGTGCTGGGACTAGAGGTACACCTTTCGGTTGTACACGAACCATTCCAGCATGACGATACCGAGGGCGGCCAGGAGGAGCCAGGGCCAGAGGCGTTTGTCGGCGGCGGCGGAGGCGTTGAGAGACGCCGCGGCTTCGGTGGAAGCGGTGCTGAGCTTGTCCGCGGCGGCGATGTCGGATTCCTGCGGATCGGAGAGGTTGGCGGCGTATCCGCGCTTGGCGGTGGCGCCTTCCTTGCGGTCGGTGGGCCCGGCGGGGCCTGTCCAGGAGAGTTCGTAGATGCCTGTAGAGACGAGCGGGCCGAAGGTGACCCGGCCGTCGCTGGCCGGCAGCAGTTTCTGGGATTCGCCGGTGGGGAGTTTCACGGTGATGTCGTCGGCGCCGACGGGCAGGCGGTCGCTGATGACCGAACCGGGCTGGACATCCTTGATGGTGGAGCCGGCGCCGACATCTTCGCCCAGGTACTGGATCGCCGCGGAGGTGAAGATGACGAAGCTGGTATCGAACGGCCAGGTGGACTTATCGAGCTTGAAGGGCACGATGACGGCGTGGACGCCGGGGGCGGTGGCCTCGATGATGGCGGGGCCCAACTGGCTGGAGGCGAGCACCACCGCGCTGCTGCCGGGAAGGAGTTCGGCCTTACGGGATTCGGAGATGCGCAGCTTGTCGAGCATCAGGTTGCGGAGCACGGGGTGGTCGCGCGACCAGTCGAGGATGCCGGCGTTTCCGAGGACGCCGTCGTCCTTGAGGCCCAGGCCCTTCTCGGGGACGCCGCCGAAGACGAGGTAGCTGCCGGGGGGGAGGTCCTGGGGCTTGCCGTCGGGCCCCTTGGGCGGGAGCCAGTTCTCGAGCACGATGACGTCGAACTCGCCGAGCTTGCCCTGGTCGACGAACTCCTGGAAGCGGGGCGGATCGATCTTGATGAGGCGAGAGAGGGGCAGGCCGGAGAGCGCCAGGTCGAGCCAGGAGTCGCGTTCGCCGGAGACGACGGCGATGGCCAGCTTCTTGGCGGGAGGGATCACCAGGAACGCGCGATCGTCCAGGGCGAGGGCGTCATCTTCCGGGGGCGTGCCCATGCCGGGCTGGCGCAGGCGCACCTGGATCGTCGCGCCCTCGGGCTGCTCCAACTGGAAGACCACGCCGCCCAGGCCGGGGCGCAGAGCGTTCGCGGCGGGGGTGAGGTTTTTGGCGTTCGTGTTCGCGACGTCCGCGGCTTCGGCCTCGCGGGCGGCGGTGCGTGCGGCTTCGGGGGCGCTCAGACGGGGCCCCTCGTTGGTGGCGGCGGCGAACGTGGCGGTCTTGATGGCGGCGGTGGTGCCGTTGATGAGCAGCTCGACATCGGCCTGGCGGGCCTGCGACTGGTTGTTCTGGAGGGAGACGTAGACGGTGAGCTTGGCGGGGTTGTCGTACTCGCGGGCGGCGCGGAGGCCGACGATGCCGATGTTCCTGGCGTCGGGCTTGCCGACGCGGTGGAACTCGAGCTTGTCCTCGGGGCTGGGCTTGGCCTTGTCGGCGTCGGGTACGCGGCCGTCGGAATAGACGTGGATCGTCATCGGCGGGCCGGCGGTGAGGCCCTCGATGGTGTTGCCCTCGACGATGCGCTTGGGCTTGTGGGCGTTGGCCAGCCGGATGGCCTCTTCGATGCGCGTGGGGCCCTCGGTGGGCTGGATGGCGTTGATCGCGGCGCGGAGGGAGGCCTTGTCGCTGGTGAACTGCTGGCGGACTTCCGCGGCGGTGTCGAAGGTGATCACCATCGCCTCGTCGGAGGAGTCCTTGCCGGAGAGGATGCCGCCCTCGCGGAGCGATTCAACGAACGCGACGGCCTGCTGCTTGGCGGCGTCGAGGCGGGTCATGGGCGTGCCGGTCTCGGCACCGTCGGTGGCGGTCATGCTCCCGGAGCGGTCGATCAGGAGCACGTGGCGGCTGCCCACCACGGCTTGGCCCTTGATCTGCGGCTGCGCGAGGGCGATGCAGACGCCGGCGAGCACGAGCAACTGGAGGAACAGGAGCAGGTTGCGGCGCAGACGCTGGAACGGCGCGTTGGCCTGCAGGTCCTGGATCGCCTTCTTCCACAGGAACGTGGAAGAGACCTCCACGTCGCGGCGGCGGAGTTTGAGGAAGTACAGGATGATGAGCAGCGGCACCGCGATCGTCGCGGCGATGGCGCCCAGGACGGGGGTGAGCCAGGTCATGGGGACACCCCCACGACCAGAATCACGGCGCGTGAAGAGGAGACCGCGGAGGCGGAGCGATGGACGGTGCGGCTCACTCTCACCGGATGACCCCCTTCTGACGCAGGTAGTCGAGGATGAGCGTGTCCACGGGGGTATCGCTGCGGATGGAGATGAAGTTCATCTCGCGCCGGGCGCAGAAGTTCTGGAGGGTGGCGCAGTAGGCGTTGAGGTTGGCCTTGTACTTCTTGAGCAGCGGGGCGGAGACGGTGATCTCGGCCAGGTCGTTGTCTTCCACGTCCTTGAGGCGCAGGTCGCCCGTGAGCGGGGGGTCGATCTCCTGCGGGCTGAGCACCTGGACGACGTAGACGTCGTAGCCGCGGCCCACGAGCATGCGCAGGCCCTGCTCGAAGCCCTCCTTGAAGAAGAAGTCGGAGAAGACGAGCATGATGCCCTTGCCCCTTCGGGACATCACGATGCGTTCGGCGGCGGCGCGGAAGGAGAAGGAGCCGGTGGGCTCCAGGGAGCAGATGAACCGGGCCAGGTCCTGCGTTCGGCGGCGGCCGCGGAGGTCGCGGATGTGGCCGGCGATGTCGCCCTCGCCCATGGCGGTGGCGGCGACGCGGTTGAGGTTGACCAGGCCAACGTACCCGATGGCCATGGCGGCGCGCTGCATGAACAGGAACTTGCTGGGCTCCCCGCAGTCCGAGGAAGCGCTGGCGTCGATGACGATGTGCAGGGAGAGATCCTCTTCCTCCAGGAAGAGCTTCATGAAAAGGCCGTCGAGGCGGGCGAAGATGTTCCAGTCGATGTGGCGCAGGTCGTCGCCGCTGACGTACGCGCGGTGGTCGGCAAACTCGACGGACTCGCCGCGCTTCTTGCTCCGCCGCTCGCCCTTCAGCTTGCCGAAGAAGACCTTGCGCGACGAGATGTCGAGCGGGCCGAGCCTCGAGATGAGGCGGGCGTCGATGAGGTCTTCAAGGCCCTTGGGGCGGGTTGGGTTGGTCGTGCGGAGCATGCGGTGTGCTTACTTGAGGCGGAGGAAGCTCTCGGGGGCGGCGAAGGCGTTGGGGTTCAGGGTGGCCTTGCGGAGGAGTTTGGTGCGGGTCTCTTCGGTGTCCCAGGAGACGCCGCCGGTGCCGTTGGCGGACTTGGGCAGATCGGTGTAGACGGCCCCGGGCGTTTCCGCCGCGGCGGCCTTGAGCCAGGTGTTGTTGACGCGGCGGATCAGGACGCGGTTGTCCTCGCGGTCCAGCCGCATGTAGCTGAAGATGGGCTTGATGGAGTTGACCGAGCCTTCCTGGCGCGCGGCCTCGAACTGCGCGAACTCGAAGCCGTCGACCGAGACGAGCTTGCCGGCGAAGCCCTTGGGGGCGTCGGCGTCGAAGCGTGTAACTTCGAAGCGTTCCGCGCCCAGGTCGGAGATCGCGATCTTGCGGTTGGCGGGCCCGACCCATTCGCCCACGAGGTCGGACTTCTTGACGATGGTGGAGGAACTCTCGCAGCCGCCCGCGAGCGCGGCGGCGGCGAGGAAGAGGCAGGAGATGGAGCGGTTGATCGCGTGCATGGGACTTTCCTTATGTAGCGCCCTCGAGAGGGTTCTTGGGTGGGGGTGGAAGCGCGGGCCAGCGTGGGAAGCGGGCCATGGGTTCACGGTTCGGTTTGTTGACCGGATCGCCGTAGAAGTACCGCATGCCGTCGCGGTACAGGAGCGTGCGGGAGAGGTGGTCGGTGGGCTCAAAGACGAAGCTCACGTCGACCCATTCAACGACGGAATCGCCCTCGGCGCCCCAGAAGCCCCCGGGCGGGAAGAGCCGCGCGAGCAGCACCTGCGGGCGCTCGCCCTCGGGGGCGTAGAGCATGCGGCGGCCGTGATCGATATGGAGCGTGTCCAAACCGCCCTGGACCTGGTCGAGCGTCATGCCGGGCTGGAAGGACTCGGCGAGCTTGGTGCGCAGGACCGGGTCGGTCATGTTGGCGTGCAGGGCCGGGGGCGTCGTGCAGCCGACGAGGGCGAAGGTCAACAGGGCGAGGATGTAGGCCAGACGCGTCATGGGCGAAGCCTCCTGGAGTGGATGAAGTGGCCGCACAGGCAGGCGCCGAGCACGCCGACGCCGACCAGGGCGACAGGTGAGAATGAGGATTTCCGGGGCAGCGGCGCTGTGACCCAATCCCACGTGGGCAGTGTGCCGCCGTTCGCGAGCGTGGCGCCGCGCATCGAGACGGGTGAGCCGTGGTCCGATCCCGAGGCGTGCGTTGAGAGCGCGGTGATGTTCAGCGCGGCCAGATCGACGACCTCGCCGGACTCGCTCGCGCCGTCGCTGTTGCGATCGAACCAGACTCGCACGCCGCGGAGTTCATCGCCGCTGAGCAGGCCGTCGCGGTTGTCGTCGAGCGCGTCCAAGGCCTGGTAGCCGGTATCGAACATGATCCACCACGAGACCGATCCGAATAACTGTCGGCCGGAGGTGATGCGGCCGGTGCGGTCGGGGTCCCAGACGAGCAGGCCGGTGTCGGGCGTGAGCCAGGGCCAGCGCCGGTTCGTGCCCGAGCCGTCCAGATCGAACGTCACGGAAACTCCGGGCGCGAGGGCGTCGGCGAGGCTCTTGGCGCTGGGGTTGATGATGATGGGCGTGATGGCCGTGGGCGGGGGCAGTTCCTCGAAGGCCTTGGCGATGGCCTTGGCCGTCTTGAGGCGGACATGGTCCGTGGGGCGCACGGGCCGCGACTCCACGAAGCGGACATAGCATGTCGCGGCCTCGTAACTCACCCAATCTTCCAGGCCGCCCCAGATGGGCTTCTCTTCGACCTTTCCTTCCTTGGGGAGTGCGAGGCAGACCGCGGCGAAGTACTGGAGTTCGACCTGTTCCTTCCAATCGGCTTCGCGCAGCGTGGCGACGACCTTGGCGAACGCCTCGCGGTCGCGAGAATCGATGGCGAGGGCCACGATCGTGTCGCGGGTGCGGTCGTTCCACTCTTCGGGAGAGAGGCCCTTGAGCAGATCGGAGAGCGCTTCATCCTTCGCGGCGGCTTCGTTGAAGCGCGTCTTCCAGCGGGCGATGCGTTCCTTGGTGTCGTCGTCCTTGGCCTGGAGCAGGGTGGAGCTGGGCGTGAGGGGCCAGACCTTGGTCTTGCTGGTGTACGGAATGCCGGCCTCGAGAGCCGCGGCGAGGGTGAGGCGGTACTTGGCGGTGTTAGGCCGCAGCTCGATCGCCTTGTTGAGGTTCTTGATCGCCGCTTCGAGGTGGGCGTTGATCTGCTCGGGCGTGGAGGCGCGAGACTTGTCGTTGTTGAGGGTGCGCTTGGACCAGGAGCCCTCGGCGATGCGGGGCAGTGTGGTGCCCTCAAAGACGGGGACGAACTCGGTGCGGGTCTCCAGCGCGAGCGTGTGGGCGCGGCCGAGGCGGTAGTAGGCCTCGGCGTCCTTGGGGTGCTCGTCGATGTACTTCTGGATGTTGGCGATGAGGCGGTCGATGGGAACGTCGTTGGGGAACATGCCGTGGCCGAACGCCGCGGCGTGCGCGCACGCGACCATCGCCGCCGCGAGGAGCAGGCGTTTGGCGGGCGAATTGTGTGTGCGGCGCGTGGTGACGGTCATGGGCTTACGCCTTCATGGGTTCGGTGGGGGTCAGTTCCAGCAACTGCTTGACGATGGAGTCAGAGTCGATCTTGTCGGCCTCGGCCTCGAAGTTCATCAGGATGCGGTGGCGCAGGCACATGGGGGCGACGAACTTGATGTCGCCGAAGGAGACGTGGAAGCGGCCGTCGACCAGGGCGCGGACCTTGCCGGCGAGCATGAGGGCCTGGGCTCCGCGGGGGCTGGCGCCGCAGCGGACGTACTTGTTGGTGGGGCCGTTGACGCCGCCCGCGGCGGTGGCGGTGCCGGGGTGGCTGGCGAGCACGAGGCGGGCGACGTATTCCTTGACGTGCGGGGCGACGATGACGCCGCGGACCAGGTTCTGCAGGTCCAGGATGGTGGGCCCGTCGAGGATGTTGCGGACCTCGGGCTGCTCGGTGCTGGTGGTGCGGTCCAGGATGGTGATGAGGTCGTCGAGCTGGCTGTAACCCACCACGATCTTGAAGATGAAGCGGTCGAGCTGGGCTTCGGGGAGCGGGTAGGTGCCTTCCTGCTCGATGGGGTTCTGGGTGGCGAGCACGATGAAGGGCTTGTTGAGCTTGTGGGTGACGCCCGCGACGGTGACGCTGCGCTCCTGCATGGCTTCCAGGAGCGCGGACTGGGTCTTGGGGGTGGCGCGGTTGATCTCGTCGGCGAGGACGACCTGGGCGAAGATGGGGCCGCGCTGGAACTCGAACTTGCGGCGGCCGGTGTCGGGGTCTTCCATGACGATGTTGGTGCCGATCACGTCCGCGGGCATGAGGTCGGGCGTGAACTGGATGCGGCTGAAGGGCAGGCTCAGGGATTGCGAGAGCGTGCGGACCAGCAGCGTCTTGCCCAGGCCGGGGACGCCCTCCAACAGGACGTTGCCGCCGGCGAAGAGCGAGGTGAGGACGGCGTCGACGACCTCGGCGTGGCCGACGACGACCTTGCCGACCTCCGCCTTGAGAGCGGCGAAGACGGTGCGGAACTTCTCGCACTGTTCCTTCACTTCGGCGGGGGTCTGGGGCTCCGGGGCTTTGGTCACTGTGGGCATGGCGTGTTTCCTTGCGGTCGGGGCGTCGCTGTGGGCGGGTCGTAGTCTGGAGTGTTCCTATTCGTCCATCTCTTCGCGGGCTTTCTGCTTGGCCTTGAGCAGTCGGTTCATGCCCTCGCCGGGCGCCTGCTTGGGCGCATCGGTGGGCCGGGCCTTGGGCTGGGTGGGCTGGGGCTTGGCGTCGGCCCCGCCCATGATGATCGGGGCCTCCACCGAGCGCTTGAGGCTCTCGGGCGTGGCTTCGAACTTGGTCTTGGCGACTTCCTGCGAGGCCCGCACCGCGGCCTTGGCCTGCGCTTCCAGGTCGTGCGGGGTGATCTGCTCGGAGCCGACGCGCCGGGCGATCTGGGCCTTGGCCTGCTCGCGGGCGGCCTTGAGGCCCGTCAACTGCTCGCCGCCCTTGACACCCGCGCGGCCGAAGAGGCTCTGCACCCACCGCAGGATCGCGGGGATGTCGACGCGCACGCGCCGCACGCCCACGTCCACCAGGAAGAGGCCCGCGGCCAGCACCGCGACGATGAGCCACATCGGCCGCAGGGCCACGGGCATCTTGAGGCCCACGCGCGACCAGGGGTCGTCGGTCTGCGGGTTCCAGCTCAGCACGCGCCCGCCGGTGAGGGTGGCGACCTGCGTGAGCAGGGGCGTGTTGTCCTCCATGGCGCGGAACTCGTCGGCGAAGGGGCGCGTCACGGCGGCCTGCACGCTGCCTTCCAGGATGCCGCCCTTCACGCTGTCGTCGGGCGCGGCGTAGCGCAGGCTCAGCACGTACGAGCCCGACTGATCCGTGGGCACCGTGCCCTGGTAGCGGCCGGGGCCGACCTGCTTGAGGTCGACGTCGACGCCCTTGCCGTCGGGAAGCGCGAGGCGGCCCTTGAAGTTCGCGAAGTTGAGCCGCTCGCCCTTGGCGTCGAGGGCTTCGACGGTGACGGTGGTCGAGTCGCCCTTGGTGTCGGTCATCACGCGGACGTTCGCCGACCCGCCCGGACGCATCGCCCAGCGGGTGTTCTGCTCCCAGAAGGCCTTGTACGAGGGCCAGCCGATCCACGAGGAGTTCCAGCGCGTCGCGGCGTCGCTGGTGAAGGCGAGCACCTTGCCCAGGCCGTACTGCCACTGGGCCATGATGGGGTCGCCCTCCTTGCCCTTCATCGAGACCAGCGCGAGGCCTTCGCGTTCGGCGGTGACGACGTAGCCGGAGATCGGGGGCACCTGGGTGATGCCGCGGAGAGATTCGGAGAGGCCGGGCGTGAAGGCGGGCGTGAAGGGCGAGCCTTCCCAGAGCAGGCTGCGGCGGACGGTCTGGGCCTCCTTGATGAAGATCTGGGGGACGCTGGCCAGGGCCTGCTGGGTGTTGACCTCGTAGTGGCGGCCCTTGGTGTACTGGCTGATGTACTTCATGCGGCTGGTGTCGCCGCCGCTGTGAGGGAAGACGCCCACGGTGCTGATGGTGATCTTGGCCTCGATGTACTTGTCGAGCAGGGAGGCCGGCGGGATCTGCGGATCGCCGTCGGAGATCATGATGACGTGCTTCTGGCCGGCGTCGCACGCCTTGAGGCCGTCGTAGGCCAGTTGGAGGCTGGGCGTGAAGTCGGGCATGTCGCCGAACATCAGGTTCTGGATGCTGCGCTTGACGGCCGAGCCGTCGCCCACGGGGGCGAGCTTGTGGACCCAGGAGGTCGTGCCGTTCCAGCCGTACTCGACGATGCCCGCCAGGTCGAGGCGCGAGAGGGAGTTGACGGCGGCCTCGCAGACCTTCTTGCCGTAGAAGACGCCCTCGGGCATCTCGCACGAGTGGATGACCAGGGCCAGGGCGCCCTTGGGCATCTGCCGCTTGCTGGGGATGTCGAGGTTGATGGGCAGGGCGTCTTCGAGGGGCGAGCCGATCCAGCCGCCGGCGCCGAAGGCGTTGGGGCCGCCGATCATGATGAGCCCGCCGCCGGTATCGTGCACGTACTGGCGGAGTTCTTCCTGCTGCTTCTGGCTGTAGCCGTACGCGGACTGATCGACCATGATCACCGCGTCGAAGGCGTTGTACTCCGTGAGCGAGGCGGGGGCGCGCTCGCTGGGGCGCACCTCGGCGCGGATCTTGGCGCTCTCCAGCGCCTGCACGAGGTGCTCGGCGGCCTTGATATCGTCGGCGAGGACCAGCACCTTGCCCTCGCCGGCGACGAACGTCACGCCCAGGGCCTTGTTGTTCTCGAGGATGGTGTCGCCCACGGGGCGGCCCACGTCGCCGTCGGGCTCGAAGATGGCGTCGAACTTCTGCGGGCCCGAGCGCAGGTTGGCCACCGGCAGCGAGAGGACGTTGATGCCCTCCTTGAGCGTGACGCGGGCGGACTCGCCGGGCTTGTCGGGGTCCAGGTCGAGCGACTCGCCGTTCTGCTGGATGGTGAGCCGACCGCTGGCGGCCTTGATCGCCTTGAGGACGACGCGCAGGTTGATGTTCTCGCCCTCGCGCGCCGAGGAGGGGGCCACGATGCGGTCCACCAGCACCTCGTTGTCGTACTTGTACTGCATCGGCAGCACATCGATGGGCACGCCCAGGGCTTTGGCCGCTTCGGCCGCCTGCAGCAGGCTGCCGACGGTCTCGTTGCCGTCGGTGGCCAGGAGGATGCGGTTGGCGGCGTCCTTGGGGAGCACGGCGAGCGCGAGGCGCACCGCCGCGGCGAGGTTGGTGCCGTCGATGGAGCCCACGTGCTGGCGCTCGAGGCCGCGGTTGAGGCGCTGGGGCAGGGCCTGGACGAAGGCTTCTTTCGCGGCAGTGACGACGCCTAGGCGGTCGTCTTTCTTTTCGGTTTGTGCCGCGGCCTGTTCGATGTACGCGTCGATGTCCTTCTGCTTGGCGGAGGGCACGGACTGGCTGGCGTCGAGGACGACGGTGACGGCGACGTCCTTGGATTCGCGGCGCCACTGGGGCTCGGCGATCGCGGCGACGATGAGGGTGATGACCAGGAGCCGGATGCCCAGGGCGACCCAGCGCGTGACCGACCCCAGTCCCGAGAGGCTGCGGCTGGCCATGAGCACGCAGAGCGCGCCCAGCACGGGGATGAGCACGAGCCAGATGGGCGCGTCAAACTGCACCGGGCCGACGTGGATCGAGGCCAGAGAGGGGAGCGCGGCGAAGGCGGCCGCGGCGGGCGGCGTCATCGGTGGGCCCCCGTGGGCTGGGCGCCGGCGACGCGAGAGGTGGGCTTGGGGAACCGCATCACGCGGTTGTTGCCGGAGTCGAGGACGAAGGCGGAGTCGGCGAGCGCGGTGACGGCCCAGGGGGTTGCCAGTTGCCCCGCTTCGCGCCCTGCCTGTCCGTACGTCCCCATGCTGGTGCCGCTCGCCAGATCGATCCGCTGCACGCGGTTGTTCCCGAACTCCGCGACGAGCGCCGAGCCGTCGCCGAGCAGGGCCAGACCATAGGGGTACGTGAACTGCCCGGGCCCGGAGCCCATCTGCTCGGGGCCGCCGATCCACGCGATGAGGCGGCCCTCAAGGGTGAAGCGGCCCACGCGGTGGTTGCAGGCGTCGGCGATGACCAGCTCGCGCTTGGCCGTATCTATCTCTACAGACTGCGGGCGGCTGAACTCCACCGGGTCGGCCTGGTCGCCCGAGCCGAAGCGGCCGAACGCGAACGAGAACTTCCAGTTGGGACCGTCGGGCTCAAAGACGCTGACGCGGTCGGTGCCGCCGTACTCGCTCACGTACAGGCGGGCGATGCTCTTGCCGTCGGGCGTGGGGAGGATGGCGACGTCGGTGGGGTAGGTGAACTGGCCGGGGCCCGAGCCGTATTCGCCGAAGCGGGCGACGAGGGTGACCTTGCCCCCCCACTGCGTGCCGTCGTTGGCGGGGCCGAGATCCGGCGCGGGGTGCTCGCCCACGCGGTAGACCATCACCCGGTGGTAATGGGTGTCGGGGAGGAAGACCAACTCGTCGGTGTCGGCGCCGCCCACGGGCTTCCAGACTGAGATGCCGGTGGGCTTGCCGAGCTTCCACTCGGGCATCCGCCACCCCAGGGGCGACTCGCCGGTGGCCGGGTCCATGCGCTGCACGCGGGCGGCCTTGTCGACCACCCACAGGTACGTGCCGTCGTTGGTCATCGCGCGCGGGTACGAGAACTGACCGGGAGAGAGGCCCGGCTCGCCGAAGGTCAGCGTCGCGGCGATCTTCTCACCGTTGGGCGGTGTGCGGTGGCAGGCCGCGAGCAGCAGCGCACACACACCCACGCACGCGGCGCGTGCGGGCGTGATGCACCAAACTGGCTCCGACCATCTGACCGCCAAGGTCTTCACGCAAGTTCCTTCCGGCAACACCCATCGCCGCCACGCGGCGTTGCGCCCACTGACGCTGGAGGAGGCTGAATGTAGCCACCGGCCCGGCAGGGCCGCTTTCCGGGTACGCGGGGCGCGCCGGGATTCTTGCAGGAATCCCAATTCGCCCCACGCGCTGTTGGCGGGGCCGGAATCCTGCGCCCGCGCCGGGCTTTGCGCATGAGATATATGGATGGGCCGTCGCCGCGCCCCGTATTCGCATTGTGTTCGGAGACTCCGCATGCCCGCTCTGCTGCATCCCGTGGAACAACGCCAAACGCGCGGGCGTCTACGCTTGACGCGAATCCTCCACACCGAGTTTGTCGGCCACGCGGCCGAGCGTCGGGCAAGGTCAACCATGGGCGCACCTGCTCCACATGTCGTTACGCAGTTGCTGCAGCTCGCCAGCTCAGGGGATGCCCGAGCCACGGACGAGCTGCTGCCCATGGTGTACAGCGAGCTCAAGCAGTTGGCGCGGGCCCACCTGGCCAACGAGGCCCCGGGCCAGACGCTCAACCCCACGGGGTTGGTGCACGAGGCGTACCTGCGGCTGGTGGGCGATGGAGAAGTGTCGTGGCAGAGCCGCGGGCACTTTTTCGGGGCCGCGGCGATCGCGATGCGGCGGGTGCTCGTGGACCGGGCGCGGCGGGTGGGTTCGCTCAAGCGCGGCGGGGATCGTCGGCGCGTGGAGCTGCCGGGCGACGGCGACGAGGGGCCGCAGGCCAAGGGCGCGGATGAGTCCACGCTGCTGGCGATGGACGAGCTGCTCGACAGCCTCGCGGCGTACGACGCCGAGAAGGCCAACGTGGTCATGCTGCGGTTCTTCGCGGGGCTCACGCTCGAGCAGATCGCGCAGGCCACCGGGCGACCGCACGCCAAGGTGCGGGGCGACTGGATCTTCGCGCGGTCGTGGATGCACGCAGAACTCAAGCGCCAGGGCCTGGCCTGACCGCCGCGGACCGGAGGATCACCATGAACCACTCGCTCCTGCGACGCATCGAGGCGGTCTTCCTCGCCGTGGCCGATCTGGAACCCGCGGCCCGCGCGGCGGAGATCAAGCGGCTGTGCGCGGATGACCCGTCGCTCGCGGAGAGTGTCGAAGCGATGCTCGCCGAGAGCGATCACGGCGCGGGGCCGCTGGATTCTGGCGCGCCGGCGATCGCGGGCTTTGACGAGCCGGCCGCGGCGGACCAGCCGCTGCCGGCGGGCAAGATGATCGGGCAGTACCGCATCATGAGCGTGCTGGGCATGGGCGGGATGGGCGTGGTGTACCTGGCGGAGCAGTCTCGCCCCAGCCGCACGGTGGCGCTCAAGGTGATCCGGCCCGGCTTCGCGACGACGGCGGTGCTGCGAAGGTTTGAGTTCGAGGCCGAGGTGCTGGGCAAGTTGCAGCACCCGGGGATCGCGCAGATCATCGAGGCGGGGACGGCGGACGCGGGGCTGGGCGTGCAGCCGTTCTTCGCGATGGAACTGGTGCGGGGCTCGATGCTCACGGACTACGCCGCGGGCAACGCGCTGGACACGCGCGGGCGGGTGGAGCTGGTCATCAAGGTGTGCGACGCGGTGGAGCACGCGCACCAGCGGGGCGTGATCCACCGCGACCTCAAGCCCGCGAACGTGCTCGTGGATGCGCACGGGCAGCCCAAGATCCTGGACTTTGGCGTGGCCCGCGCGGCGGAGGGGCAGGATGCGCACTCGCTGCTGCGGACCACCGAACGGACGCTGGTGGGCACGCTGCCGTACATGAGCCCCGAGCAGGTGTCCGGGGATGGTCGGCTGATCGACACCCGCTGCGATGTGTACGCGCTGGGGGTGGTGCTGTTCGAACTGCTGGCGGGGCACCTGCCGCACGACATCGGCACCCGCTCGTTCGCGGACGCGGTGCGGATGATCCAGGATGTGGAGCCCCAGCGGTTGGCCAACGCCAACTCGGTCTTCCGGGGCGATCTGGACACAATCGTGTGCAAGGCGCTGGAGCGGGACCGTAATCGCAGGTACCAGTCGGCGGCGGCGCTGCGGGATGATCTGCGGCGCTACCTGCGCAACGAGCCGATCCTCGCGCGGCCGCCCAGCGCGGTCTACCACTTCCGCAAGTTCGCGAGCCGCCGCAAGGGCGTGGTCGCGGCGGGCACCCTGGCGATTGTCTTCCTCGTGGGCGGGCTGGTCTCGAGCACGCTGGCGTGGCAGAAGGCCGGGCGCGAGCGGGCGGCGGCGCTGGCCTCGGCGGCGCGGGCGCGGGAGTCGCTGGAGTTTCTCAAGTCGGTGCTGCTGGGCATCGACCCCGACACCGCCCGCAACCAGGACACCGCGCTGCTGCGCGACATCCTGGCCCGCACGCAGGCGCGGCTGCGGACCGAACTGCCGGACCAGCCCGAGGCGCGGGCTCAGATGCACGCGGTGATCGGCGAGGCGTACCGGCTCATCGGCCGCACGCCCGAATCGCTGGAGGAGTACACCAGGGCGATCGAACTGGTGGGAGAGAACGCCAGCACGCCCTTCGCCGCGGACGTGTGGCGGCTGCTGGGATCGGTGCGGCGCATCAGCGGCGATGCCCCCGGGGCGGCGCAGGCGGTGACGCGCTCGCTGGAGATTCACAGGGCGCTGGGGACGCTCGGCACGGTCGACGGGCTCAGGTCGCGCCTGGAAGAGGCCAACAACCTGCGCAACAGCAACGAACTGCAGCGGGCCGACGCCCTCCTGCCGGCGATCATCGCGGAGGTTGAGCGGCTCGATCCGCCGCAGGCGGTGCTGCTGGTGCAGGCGGTGCAGGCGGCGGGGCTGGTGAAGTCGGACCTGGGCGACCACGTGGGCTCGGTGGAGCAACTGCGCCGCGCTGAAGAGTTGTGCCTGCGCACGCCGGAGATCTCGCCGCTGCGGGTGGCGCGCATCCGCTCATCCATCGCCGACGATCTGTTCGAGCAGGGCAAGATGCAGGAGGCCGCCGAGGTGAACGCCGCGGCGTTGGCGACGCTGCGCGGGGCCCTGACGGACAACCATCCCGAGACCGCCAACTGCAAGGCCAACCTGGCCCTCACGCTGATCCAGCTCGACCGGCTGGACGAGGCCCGCGTGCTGCTCGAAGAGGCCACCGCGGCCCTGCGCAACACCGGGCACCACCAGAGCCCGATGTACGCCAACGCGCTCACGACGCTGGCGGCGATCCATCTGCTGCGGGAGGACGCCGCGGCGGCCCGGCCGGTGCTCACGGCGGCGCTGCCGGTGTTCGACGCCACCACCGGCGACAACAGCGTCTTCTCGATCGACGTGCTGACGAACCTGGCGCACTGCGGGGTGATCGAGGGGAACTACGCCGCGGCGCTCGAATCGATCGATCAGGCCATCGCCCGTTCCCAGCGGTGCGAGCGGGACGATCTGCCCTGGCGGCTTCAGATGCGGGAGATGCGCTGCCGCGCCCTGGTGGGGTTGGCGCAGACGCAGCCCGCGCGCATCGCCGAGGCCCGCGAAGCGCTCGAGTCGGTTCGGCGGGACGCGATGACGATTGCGTCCGATCACTGGGCGGCGATCGAGTGTGAGGGGCAACTGGGGTTGCTGCTGGCGATGGAAGCTTCGGCGCTGGAGCCGGGGCGGCGCGAAGAAGCACTCTTGATGTTCCCCAGGGCCCTGGACCTGTGCCGCCGCAGCGCCGAAGCGTTCGGTCTGGAGCGGGAGGACACCGCGCCGGCCCTGCGGATGCGTCGAGCGGTCAAGGCCTGGAACCGCATGGCCGATGTGTTGGAGCGGTGGAACCGGCTCGCCCCCGACCCAACGCGGGCGGCGGAGGCGGCGCGGTGGCGCGAGCGAGCGCAGCGCGGCGCCTGACGCGCCGGCGGGCCGGGCCGTTCGCAACGGGCGGCGTGCGATTTTGCGGCGGTGGCGCTGTACCATGCCCGCATGTCGACGAACCACATTCAGGCCGTGATCCTCGCCGGCGGCATGGGCTCGCGTCTGTCCGAAGAGACGGACCGGGTGCCCAAGCCGATGGTGCAGATCGGCGGCAGGCCGATCCTGTGGCACATCATGAAGCTGTACAGCCGGTTCGGCGTGAACGACTTCATCATCTGCCTGGGGTACAAGTCGTACGTGATCAAGGAGTACTTCCACAACTACTTCCTGCACGGCTGCGACGTGACGTTCGACCTGCGGCGGCGCTCGATGGAGGTGCACAACGACCAGAGCGAGCCGTGGCGCGTCACGCTCATCGACACGGGCCTCAACACCATGACCGGCGGGCGGCTCAAGCGGGTCAAGCCGTACATCAAGGGCACGTTCTGCATGACGTACGGCGACGGCCTGAGCGACGTGAACATCGGCGAGTCGATCAAGTTCCACAAGTCCCACGGCAAGCTCGCGACCGTGACCGCCATCAACCCCCCCGGCCGCTTCGGCGTGCTCGACATCGCCGAACGCCGCGTGGCCCAGATCCAGGAAAAGCCCGACCGCGGCGACGCGTGGATCAACGGCGGCTTCTTCGTGCTCGAGCCCGGCGCGATCGACTACGTGCCCGGCGATTCGATGCCCTGGGAGCGCGAGCCGATGGAGCGGCTCTCCAAGGAGGGCCAGTTGATGGCCTTCGAGCACTCCGGCTTCTGGCAGCCCATGGACACGCTGCGCGAGAAGATGCTGCTGGAGGAGTTGTGGGCGAGCGGCAAGGCGCCGTGGAGGGTGTGGGAGGAGTGAAGGGTGCGAAGCGACGATCCTGAGGGAGTATGCGCATAGAAAAAGAGAACGGACCGTTCCGTTCTCTTGCCGAGGCCGAGGTTGGCTGTGCCGCTCAACGCGTTGAGGCGGAACGAGCGGCGAGTATCGACTCAACAAGCGTGGCGAAGCCGCTGCGCTCAACATGGCCGGTCCGGAGCGTCGCCGCGTCCGCGACTTCCGGCTTGGCGTTGCCCATCGCGCAGCTGAGGCACGCTTCGAAGAGCGGGATGTCGTTCTGGCCATCGCCCACGCCGATGCAGCGATCGGGAGTCTGATTCAACATGTACATCAGCATCTTGGCCCCGGTTCCCTTATGCGCTCCGGTCGCGGACGCTTCGACGGTATAGACATCTGTGTCGCGGAACTGGTGGAGGAATGCCCCGCCACCGCTCACGGGCGCCGCCGCGCTCAGCATGACCGACGCGATGTCGTGATCGCTCGTGTGGTAATCGCACCGCAGAACATCCCGATCGAAGTTCTCCGGCAGGGCAGGCCCGTACGCGACGGTCAGACCATGGCGGTCGTACTCCTCCTTCACGGCTTCCGGAAGAATGTCGCCGCAGTGCCAGTAGTTGTAACCTGTCGAGAGAGGATCAAGCGCATAGGTCGGGGTCAACCCCAGGTCCATGGCTGAGTTCTGAAGCGTCGTGCGGACGGCTTTCGGCACGCACATGCGGTGTACGAACTTCTTGGACCCGGAGTCGAAAATAGCAGCCCCGCCAAAGCATCCGACGAGCGAGATCGGGAGTCCCGCCAGCGGTGCAAGCGCATCACCGACAGCGCGACCGGTCATCGGTATAATGCGGAGTCCTTCGGCGTGCGCCCGGCACCATGCGTCAAAGTCGGCCGGTTCGACCGACTGAGAGGCCGGATTGATCACGGTGCCATCGAGGTCGGTGAAGATGGTGGTGACACTGGCGAGAGCCTGAAGGATGGCGGAAGTCGTGGCGGGGCGAATGATCACGGGCTTGTACATGGGCAACACTCCTGGATTGGACAAGGAAGACCATCGAACGAGAAGGCCCAAGCTACAAGTGCCCGCGAGGGGAATCCGGGAAGGTGTCAAAACAATTTAACCATTGATCAACGCCGTGTTTGTACACGACGTTGTCTGACGACTCTGTGTACGTACAAGACAAAGTTTGACGGAGGTTGAAGCTGTGCACACGTTGAAGCGAAAAGACTTTGAAGAGCGTTTGAAGGCGGTGTCGAGCTTTGCGGGCAAATATTTGACGCGAGTGGACTGTGTGTGTGACTCGTTGCGCTTTATCTCTCCAGGTGCAGACATCGCTGTTCCCGTTGTGATTGATGAGATGCGGCTTCTCGAAGAACTCCGCAGGCAAGGAATGCGTTCTGAGAAGAGCTACCAATCCAACTACATCGCTCGGTTCAATGGCGCGAGCGCGAAATGCGCGCAGAAGACCGGACTCCCATCGTTGTTTCTCGACCGGTCTCGCGCCACCTCCGCGCGAACCGTCTACGAGCTCGTGTTGCGGAAGGAAGGAGAGGCGAGGATCACGTTAGACCGCGACGAGTTCGCGCCTCTATTCAGTGTCTTGGACGAACTTGGAGAGAAGTTCGCCAGAGAACTCTCTCCACCGCACAGGGCTGCGTCCCACAGAGAGCAGTTGGAAGCCGATCCACACACCCCGCTTGACAATTACGCCGATCTACAGATCGCCCAGTGCATTGAGAAGCATTGGCCGGGCGAACCGATCATGATCGAGGAATCACACCCGGAGTTCCGCTTTGAGCGGGGACATCGTTGGGTGATTGATCCTCTGGATGGGTCACGAAACACCGTTCTCGGCCGTCCGGATGTCGCGATTTCGATCGCGCGGATGAATGAGGACTCCTGTTCGCTCGCGGTGATTGATCTGCCGCTTCGCAAAATCAGGCTCGTGCTTCGCGATGGTGTTGTGACCGTGAACAAGGTCGCTCTGAGTAGTGGCATCGTCAACGTGCCGGACACGCTTTCGAAGGCCTTTGTTGCAGTTCCGGGCGACTTCATCAAGATGAGTGACGAAGAACAGGCTGTGTGTCGGGTCCTTTTGCAGAATGCGGCACAGTTTGCTGCCGGCATTCGGATCTCGGGCGCTCTTGCCTTTGACCTTGCGGGATTGGCACTTGGCGAACTTGGAGTGCGTGTTTCTCACAAGCTCAAACCCTGGGACGTCGCCGCCGGAGTTGCCATCATCCGGGCGCTCGGTGGCTGGGTGACCGACATGAACGGCCAAGAGTGGACGCTCGCATCCTCGACCATTCTGGCGGCGGCCAGCCGAAAGCTGCACGCCGAAGCGATGAGCCTCATGGACGATATTCAGCCGTGGATGTTGGCGGCACCGAACGGCAGTCGCGGGGTCGCGCCCGGCCGACGGAGATTGCCGTGGTGGAACACGAGCGAGGCGATGCGGGAACTTATCGACAAGGTCAAGAGTATGAAGCCGCGGCCGACCGTTATTCTGGGGATCAATCGCGGCGGTGCCATCGTGGGCGGCGTTTTGTCAAAGGCACTGAATCTCGAGCCTCCGATTCTGCTGAGGGTTCGCAAAGAAGAAGGAGACCATGTCACGGAAATGCGAGCGGATTCCGCTCCGATTCGGGGCGTTGCACTTCTGTGTGACGACACGATGTATTCCGGCGGAAACCTCAAAGCTGCGCTGGCGTATCTGTTTAAGAAGTACCCTAAGTTGCAGGTTCAAACAGCGATTCTGTTGACGGTCAACGCGGAACGTGGATCGCCGGAGTTTAACGCGATTCCTCCCGCAGTTGATTTTTCGGGATGGGAAACCGACACCATGAATCTGGCCCCGTCGTGGGAGCCGGACAAGCTACTACTTGCCCAACGGTCCGCCAAGAGTTTGGCGAAGAAGCGCTCGCGGTGACGGGAAGTGGTGACGACCAGGAGTTCTCTGGCTCGTTGGGTAGTTCGTGCGTTGGTTCATCGGCACGGCGTCGACGGCGAATGGCATTCTCCTATTCTTCCGCATGATCCAATCCGAGCCCCGCGGCTCCGTGGCCATCCTGCGATTCGACCGCGCCGACAAGCGCAACGCCCTGACGCCCAAGATGCTCGGCTCGCTGGCGTCGCACATTGATACGGCGGGCAGTGCGCACGCGATCGTGCTGAGCGGGGTGGGCGAGGCGTTCTGCGCGGGGTTTGATCTCTCCCTGTGCCGCGATGATCCGGGCGTGCTGGGGCAGTTGCTGGCGGGGCTCTCCCGCGTGGTGAGGCTGCTGCGGCAGAGCCCGGCGCCCGTGGTCATCAGCGCGCACGGCGCGGCGATCGCCGGCGGGTGCGCGCTGCTGGGCGGGGGCGACATCGTCGTGACGACCGACGGCGCCAAGATCGGCTACCCGGTGGTGCGGCTGGGCATCTCGCCCGCCGTCTCGGCCCCCACGCTGCGGTGCGCCGTGGGCGATGGGCACGCGCGGGCCCGCATGCTCGACAGCGGGCTTATCGACGGCCGGCGCGCACTGGCCATCGGGCTGGCGCACGAGTGCGTGGCCACCGCCGCGGCGTGCGAGGCCAGGGCCATCGCCATCGCCGAGGAACTGGCGGCCAAGCCGCGGCACGCGCTGGCGTACACCAAGCGCTGGCTCAACGAGATCGACGGCACCGGGCGCGACGATGCGTACGGCGCGGCGCTCGAGGTGTCGCAGAGCCTCGTGGGGGGCCAGGAGGAGCGCGAACGCCTCGAACAGTTGTGGATGAATCAGGCCCGCTGAGCCGCGCCGCTGTTGTGGAAGAACTTCAACCGAACCAAAGCAAGCACATCATGCCCCTGGCCACACTCGACATCACCGACCGCGTCGCCACCCTCACGCTCCGCCGCGAGGAGATGCGCAACGCCCTCTCCATCGATCTGCTCCGCGACCTGCACGCGGGGCTCGACCAGGCCGCGGCGGCGCCGGGGATCACCGTGCTGGTGCTCGCCGGCGCGGGCAAGGCGTTCTGCGCGGGGATGGACCTCAAGGCCGTGCTGGATGATCCCGCCGCGCCGGGAATCCTGCTGCACTCGCTCGCGGACCTGACGCTCAAGATCCGCGCTCTGCCGTGCGTCACCCTGGCCCGGGTGCAGGGCGCGGCGATCGGCGGGGGGTGCGGGCTGGCGTGCGTCTGCGATATCGCCATCACGCACGCCGACAGCAAGATGGGCTACCCGGAGGTGGACCTGGGCGTCTGTCCCGCGGTGGTGGCGCCCTGGCTGGTGCGCAAGATCGGGGCTGGGCGGGCCCGGCGCGTGCTGCTGAGCGGGGGGCTGATGAGCGGGCAGGCGGCCTTTGACATCGGCATGGTGGACCACGTGGTGCCCACCGCCGCGGAGCTGGACGCCGCGGCGGCGGAGATCGCCAAGCGCCTCGCCACGGGCGGCCCGCACGCGCTGCGGGCCACCAAGGAACTGCTCAACCAACTCGACGGCTCGGACGACTCCTCGCTGGTGAAGCGTGGGGCCGATCTGTCGGCGAGGATCGTGGGGATGGAAGAGACGCGGACGATGCTGCGGGCCAAACTCGGGAAGTGATACCGGAAGGCATCAGCGATCAGGCATCGGGCATCAGGGAAAGCACACCTCTCTGCTGTCCGCGGCTTCTACCTCCGTCGAGACTGACCGCACGGTTCAAGGGTCGGTGTGCTGCGGTCGCGTGAACAGGTGGACACGTGACGCCCCGATGCCAGCGGCGATTGGTATGAGTGTTGCGCGGGCTTTGCGCGAACCGTCGGTGTTCACTCGGACGCACCGACCGCCGTGCGGGCTCGTGCGAGCAGCGCATCAACCCTGTGGAGCTTTAGGAATGGCTCAGCGTCGCGCAGGTATCGCCGCGCGGCTTCCATGTCCGCGGTTTTGGCGCACGCGATCGCGAGTTGCGCGCGGATCAGCGCGACGAGCCCGCGAGCGATCGGCGTGGACCGGGCGGTACGCACAAAATGCGGAAGACAGGTTTCAAAGAGCGACCTTGCCTCCGCGAACTTGGACTCTGCAAGAAGGATCATTGCTTCGGAATATTGGACGCCCGCGACCAGAGCGCCCGAAACGGGCAGTTCCTGGAGGTGTTTGAACGCCGCGCGCGCTTCCGCGGGCCGATTCAGCCAGAGCGCCATGGTGTCGATCAACCCGAACCAACCCATCGCGTTGTTGGGTTCCAGCCTGGTGAACTCCTGATAGCACTCGAGCGCGCGGTCGTACTGTCGGGCGGACGAGTAGGTCTGGGCTCTCTGGTGCCAGTACACGGCGGGGTTGATGCGAGGGTCGGACTTGAGGCGATCGACAAGTTCGAGGGCCTCCTCGAGTCGGCCCAGTCTCGCGAGGGTCTTGCTGCGCCAGTCCGTGCAGACAATGATCACGTACTCCTCGCTCAGCTTGCCCTTTCTCACGCGTTCGAACTCGTCGGCGAGGTCGAGCACGCTCTGAAAGTCCGCCTCGACCGATGCTAACTGCATGCGGCGGAAGAGGTCGGACGGTCGGTTGCGGTTCAGGGCCCAGAGCGCCAACGGAACAAACAGCAGACCCAGAAGCACCGCGTCGTACACGCCCGGAGGTCTGGCAAGGAACCTGCGTGCTATCAGGATCACAACCCCCGTTGCCGGCAACCAGCCGAAGGAGTGGTACGTCTGCAAGAGTCGAAGAATCTCATTCGCCGCCGGCGTCCGTTTGGAGACGCGGTGGACCTGGTCGGGATCGGCGGGGCGCACACCGATGGGTGTAGCATCGGGCAGAATGGCGGTGAAGTCATCGGCCAGCACCTCGATGTTCTCGAGCCCGCGCTTCGCAGCCTGCCGGACGGCGCCTTCGGAGTCAACCGCGGCGATGCGCTGCTCAACGGTTCGACCGCGGGAATCGACGCCGCGAAGGGCAAAGACGCGGGTTGGTATGGGTGGTGGAGCCTCCGTCATACCGGATAGTACCGAAGACACGCTCGGGAACCCGAAGTGTCGGGGTGCCGCACCTGCGGTCGCCCGTTCCGCGAACCTCCACCCGACTCGTGCGGTACAAGCCAACATCGGGCCCTGCTACCCTCACCCCTGACGCGGCGCACGCCGCGCACCTACGGAGTTCAGCCGCATGAAACTGTCCCGCGTGTTCGTCCCCTTCGCCGCCGCGTTGCTCTGCGTTGCCTCGGTCGCTCCGGCGCAGGACGCCTCCCCCGAGCATCTGCGCGAGGCGATGCGGAGCATGGTGGCCAAGGCCCGCGACCGCGTGTACCCCTGCCTGGTCAACATCAGCGTGATCACGGTGTCGTACTACGGCGGCAAGGAGACCAAGGGCGGCTCCACGGGCAGCGGCACGATCCTCTCTCCCGAGGGGTACGTGCTGACGAATCAGCACGTGGTGAACGACGGCCGCAAGTTCCGCGTGACGCTCGCGGACAAGCGCGAGCTGCCCGCGACGCTGGTGGGCGAGGATGTGCTCACCGACCTGGCGGTGCTCAAGATCGACATCAGCAAGCTCAACCCCGGCGAGGTGCTGCCGCACGCGGACTTCGGCGAATCCGGCAAGCTGGTCGTGGGCGACACCGTAATGGCCATGGGCTCGCCCCTGGCCCTGTCGCGCTCGGTCACGCTGGGCATCGTGAGCAACACCGACCGCGTCTTCACCGCCGACAGCGGGGACGACGTGGAGGAACTGGCCTTTGAACGCGGCCGCACCGGCCTGTTCACCAGTTGGATCCAGCACGACGCGGCCATCAACCCCGGCAACAGCGGCGGCCCGCTCGTGGACCTGGACGGACGCGTGGTGGGCGTCAACGCCATCAAGATCGGTTCGTCGGGCATCGGCCTGGCCATCCCCCAGTCGCTCGCGCAGCCGGTGTACGAGAGCCTCATCAAGAACGGCGAGGTGGCCCGCAGCAGCATCGGCGTGGCGCTCAAGTCCATCAAGCGCTCGGATTACAAGGAAGGTGTGATCGTCAACAGCGTCGTCAAGAACAGCCCGGCCGACAAGGCGGGCCTCAAGGCCGGCGACCTGATCACGGCGATGGACGGCAAGGCCGTGACCGTCCGCTTCCCCGAGGAAGTGCCCCCGTTCGCGCGGCAGATCGCGGAGAAGAAGGTTGGCTCGGTCGTGACCTTTGAGTACCGGCGGGGCGATCAGACCGGCAAGGCCGAGATCACCACCGAGAAAATGCTCAAGGAAACCGGCGACGAGGCATCCCTGCGTCTGTGGGGCGTGACGGTCCGCGAGATCACCGAGAAACTGGCCCGCGACCTGCAGTTAGACGACGCCAACGGCGCGTTCGTGACCAGCATCCGCTCGGGCAGCCCCGCCGAGGTGGCCGAGCCGCAGATCATGCCCGGGGACATCATCCGCGAGGTGGACGGCCAGCCGGTCAAGACCATGGCCGCGGCGGTGGAGGCGTACAAGGCGATCATGAGCAAGGACCCGATCCCCGAGTTCCTGCTCGTGGGCTTTGACCGCCAGGGCAAGAGCTTCGTGACGATCATCAAGCCCCGCCCGGACAAGAAGGAAGACCCGCCGCGTGAAGTGGCCAAGAGCTGGATCGGCATCGCGACGCAGGTGGTGCTCAAGGACCTGGCCGAGAAGCTGGGCGACAAGTCGTGGCTGGGCTTCCGCATCACGCGCGTGTACCCCGGCACGGTGGCGGCCAAGAGCGATCTCAAGGTGGGCGACATCATCGTGGCGCTCAACGGCGACAAGTTCGCGCCCCGCACCGCGCAGGAGGCGGGCGCGCTCAACCGCAAGATCCGCGCCCTGCCCACGGCGCAGCCCGCGAAGATCACGGTGATCCGCGAAGGCAAGACCGTCGAGGTGTCTGTGGACCTGGAGCGCTCCCGCATCACCCGCGAGGAGGCGTTGAAGGACGACAACAAGGACTTTGAACTTTCCGTGCGCGAACTGACGTTCTTCGACCGCGATGAATCGCGCTGGGGCGACGACGTTTCGGGCGTGCTGGTGGAGAACTGCGAGCGGGCCGGCTGGGCGGGCCTCGCGGGCGTGAACGCCGGCGACCTCATCCAGCACATCGGCTCCGACGAGATCAAGGACATCCCCTCGTACCGCAAGGCGATGGAGAAGATCGCCAAGGAGCAGCCCGCGAAGGTTACCTTTGTGGTCCTCCGTGGCACGCGGACGTACTTCCTGTTCGCCGAGCCCGACTGGAAGCCCATCACCAAGAAGGAAGAAGAGAAGAAGGCCGACGGCAAGTGAGCCCGGGCGGCGCCAGGCGGTGGCCCACCATGACCCACGCGGCGTGGGCCGTGGCCGCGTGCATGGGCGGGTGCGGCGTGCCGACGATCGCGCCCGAGCCGGGCATCGGCGGAGATCCGCCGTCGATCGTGGTGAGGGGCGATTGGGACGATCTGGACGCCGCGGCGGTCGTGGCGTCCAAGCGCACGAGCCTGGCGATCCTGGAATCCACCTCGGGTGAGACGCAGCGGACGTTCACGTACCTGGCGTCGGACGATGTCGAGTTCGAGCTGACGGCGCGCCGGGAGGGCGACCGCATCGCGGCGAGCGCACGGGGCGTGCAGCGGCGCGACCTTGCGAGAGAGCGCGATCTGCTCAGCGTCTTTGCCCGGCGCGTGCACGACCTGGCGGGCGTGGAGTTTGCGCCCAACCGCGATCCGGCGCCGGAGTGAAGAGAGTCCTTACGTCCGCACGATCTCGTCTGTCGCGACCACGCCGTCGCTCAGCCGGACGATCCGCTTGCAGCGTGCCGCGACGTTGTTGTCGTGCGTGACCATGAGGATGGTCATGCCGGAGCGGTTGAGCTCATCAAAGAGGTTGAGGATGGCCGCGCCGGTGGCGGAATCAAGGTTGCCGGTGGGTTCGTCGGCCATCAGCACGAGCGGGCGGGTGACCAGGGCGCGGGCGATGGCGACGCGCTGCTGCTGGCCGCCGGAGAGCTCGCGGGGCGTGTGGTCCAGGCGGTCGCCCAGCCCCACGTCGCACAGCGACCCGCGGGCGCGCTCGATCCGGTCGCGCTTGTGCAGGCCCTGGTAAAAGAGCGGGGTGGCGACGTTCTCGACGATCGTGAGCTCGGGGATGAGGTTGAACGACTGGAAGACAAAGCCGATGGTGCGGCCCCGGAAGCGCGACAGGTCTTCATCGTCCATGTTGACCACGTCGCGGTCGCCGAGCAGGAACTGGCCCGAGGTGGGCCTGTCCAGGCAGCCCAGCACGTTCATGAGCGTGGACTTGCCGGAGCCCGAGGAGCCCATGATCGCGACGTACTCGCCGGGCATGAAGGTAAGGTCCACGCCCTTCAAGGCCTCCACCATCACCGAGCCGTCGGGCTTGAAGTAGGTCTTGCGGATGTCGCGCAGCTGCGCCACCGGCGTGGTTGCGGCGGGCGTCGTTGACTCGGGTTCGGAGAGTGTGGCTGCGGGCATCAAGCCTTAAGAGTAGCGTGCCGGCAAAATCCGTCGTCTGTGACGCCGGGGAAGCCGGTGGATCACCGGGCGATGTCGCGCCCCTTCACGCCGTTGCGGGTGGCGAAGAAGAAGAGCGGGAACGGCTTGAGAGGGTTACCCAGGTCCGCGTCGCACGGGGCCAGATCGTCGTCGTTGGTGTCGGGCGTGGCGATGGCGTCCAGTGCGCGGCGGGTCAGGTCGCCCATGTCCACCGTGTCGCAACTGCCGTCGACCAGCGCGATGTGCGTCCTGGCGCGCACACTGGCCCAGTTGGGATACGACTGCTGCGCGAAGTCGGCCCGCTCCCACACCACCACCTTGGCGCTGGGCTTGATGACCGAAGATTGCAGGGCGGTGCGGATCATGTCCGGCAGCATGCTGCCGCGGATGGAGCCCGCGTACCGCTCGGGCTTGCTCCAGAAGACGGGCGAGTAGAGGAAACTGCTGGGGAAGAGGTGCGACTCGCCCACGGCGTTGGGGTCGCCCTTGGCGTCGTTGAAGACGCTGATGACGTCGGCGTCGTTGGGCGAGACCTGCACGGGAGAATACCGCGGCTCGCCGCGGTACTCGGCGAGGTATGAGTACCACATAGAGGAGAATCCCTCGGTGTTGCAGGCCTGGCAGATGGGGGTGAGGAAGTCCCAGCGGTTGTGCGGGTCCTTGGACGAGACCGCCTCGCTCCACTGCGGCACGATGCCGTCACGCTGCTGCTGCCAACTGGCCCGGAAGGGGTTGAGGAAATCCTCCTGGTGATCGGTGGTGTAGATGAGCAGCACCGTGGCCACCGAGCGCATGTTCGCGAAGCCCGCGGCGGAGCGGGCCGTCCGCCGCGAGCCCGCCAGCGAGGGCAGAATGAGCCCCATGAGGATCGAGATGATCGCGATCACCACGAGCAGTTCGATGAGCGTGAATCCGCGGCGGTTGTGCAAGGTCGGCTCCGGATGAGTACAGCCGTGGTACCGGGGAAGGGCAATGGTAGTTGCCGGGGCCGAAGGCAGAGCCGGGCGCGCCGGTATTGTCCGATAGCGCTGCGATGCCTCTGGGCGGCCGCGCGTGCGAGCGTGAAGTGCCGCGTGGCACGCGGCGAGGAGCCTTGGTGCTTCGAGGCAATGGAGGGTTTGGGCTCCGTCAGGAGATGGCCGGGGAGTGGGGACGGCTTTTGCGCGGTCAGGAAGCGGTATCCCCGCCCACCACTTCCACGTGCGTCAGCCTGAGCATCTTCGCCAGGAACGGCGCGGTCTGCTTCATCGCGATCGCCGGGTCGGCGCCCACCTGCTTGGCTAGTTCATGGATCGATTCGCGCGCGGTCTTCGCGGGGTTGAGCTTCGCCAGCACCGTGGAGGTGAGCGAGTCGAGCGACACCGGGAACTCGGCCCCGCTGGACTCGCGCAGCACCGAGGAGCGGGGCCGCCACGCCCCGCCGGAGACTCCGCACCGCTGCTGCAGTTCGGCGTCGGGGCTCACGCCCAGCCGCAAATCCAGGAGCGCATCTTCGTTCGGGGCCGAGCGCAGCGCCAGTTCGTTGCGGAACATCCGCAGCGCCTGATCGCTCGCGGGCCCGCCGCCGCCGTCGATGCCCGGCGCGTCGGCGCGGATGAAGTTGGCCGGCGCGCCCGGGGCCGGGGCCCGTTTGCGCATGATGATCGAGCCCATGCTCACCGCGCCGATGCCCAGCCGCTCGTAGTACGCCAGCCACGCCGGCAGGTGCTCGAGCGACTTGCTGATCTCGGCCTCGCCCAGCGCGCTCGATGCCTCGCGCAGCCAGCGCGTGGCGTAGGTGCGGGCGTCGTCGGTCTTGAGTTTCTGGATCCACGCGTCGACGCCGCGGCCCTCGAGCCACGAGCACACACGGTCCTTCCACGCGTCGACCGTGGGGTGGTGCCAGTCGCAGAGCACCGTGGCGTAGCCCCCGGGGGCGAGGTACTCGGGGATGCCCTGCACGAGCTCGCGCACGAACTCGTCGCCCTCCCACCGGCCGCCGATGGCGGAGATGTCGTGCGGCGGGGAGATCACGAACGGTGGGTTGCTGATGATGAGATCAAACGTGCCCTTCTCCGCCACGACGGGCTCGAAGAGGCTTCCCTCGCGCAGCTCGACGTTGGTGACGCTGTTGATCTGCATCGCGATGCCGGCGAGCCGCAGGGCCCGCGCGTTGATGTCGGTGGCGATGACCCGCTCGCAGTGCGCCGCGGCCCGCAGGGCCTGGAATCCCTGGCCGGTGCCGATGTCCAGGGCGAGCCGGGCCTTGACGCGGACGGTGAAGTCGTTGAGCAGGCGGGAGGCCAGGCCCACGCCCAGCACGTAGTCGTGGCCCAGCGGCCGGCCGGTGACCCAGGACTCAAAGTCGCGGCAGATGATCGTGCCCAGCACGCTGGCCAGCACGCACGTGGAACGTACCGAGCCGTCCTTGGACGTCAGCAGCCCTGCTTCCACCAGCGGCGCGGAACCCAGCGGCGCGAGGGCCTCGTCGGCAGCCTGCGTGGAGAGCGCCCGCCCGAAGTAGAAGAGCCGGGCGAGCGCGTTGACGCGCGTGGGGGCCGCGACGAGCCGCTCGAGGGCTGTTGGGTCCACGCCGTGCCCGGCGGGCGTGGCGGTGGTGAGCGGCACGAGCGCGTCCTGCTCGTAGCGTGCGTCGATCAGGATCTGCTTGAGCGCGGCGAGCGGGTGCATCGGGCAGTGTACGTTATGGCGGGCAACACCGCCCGCGGCGGACCGTACGATCACGCGTGATCGCCGCGTTCCTCGCCGCCGCGCCCGTGCCCGCCCACGACTGGCAGTTCTGGGTGGTGACGGTGTGCGCGATCCTCGCGGGGCTGTACATCGTCCGCTCCGCGCTGCCCGAGCGGCTCAGGCCCCTCAAGCGCCGCGGCAAGGCGACCTCGCTCACCATCGGCGGCAAGTCCCCCACGCGCAAGTGATCTGCTGCACGGTCTCGCCCGCCGCGGCGCGAAATTATTCCGCTGCGCTCAACCCGCCCCGCGCTCCGTCCGATCACCGGTGTACCGCAACGGGTGCTCGGGGTCGCAAGGACGCGGCCCACAGCACCCGCGGCGATCCTCCTGATCGGGGGTTTCGCCGGCCCTGGACCTCACGGATGAAACGAGCCACCAGCAGAACCACCAAGCGGATCACGGCCACGCGGCCGGCGGTTCGCACCCAAGCCACGCGCCGCACGCTCAACCCCGTCATGGGAACGACGCGGCTCACCTCATGGGCCAGCGCCCGCGCCGCCAAGGCGACCTCGCCGCTCAAGGCCACAGCACGCAAGAACACGCGCACCGCCACCGGCCAATCTCGCCGCGTGATGCGCAAAGCGGCCTGACACCGTGCGCGAACAGTCGAGGGGAGCGACCCGGTCCCGGTGGCCGGGTTTTTTGTGCGAGTGATGCGCTTGATTCGCGTGACGCTCGCGATCAGCGCGGCCCGCGCCAGACCAGCCACGGGCTGAGCGTGCCCGAGCGGGAAAGGATCGCCAACGCCGCGGCGTCGCAGGCTTCGTGATCGATCCCGCCGGCCTGCACCGCGATTACCTGGAACGTCCACGCCCCGCCCTTCTTCCAAGCCGTCACCAGAGTTCCTTCGCCGGAAGGAACATCCCATGAGATCGCGACGCGCCCGTCGGGCTCGGCGCGGCACTCAGCCCGAAATATCGGGGGCGGGGCGTCGCCGCACGTGGTACACACCGGCACCAGCGCCGGTGTCGAGTACGGACCGGCGGCGAGCGCATCGGCCAGCCCGGCGTAGTTCTTCGTGAGCGCCTTGACGCTGAACATCACGGCCCCGCCCGCGCCCGTCGCGGCCCGCGCCAGCTCGATCTGCTTGACGATCTCCGACGCGGGCCACTTGCCCTCGGCGGGGTCGCAGCGGCTGGCGTTCAGGCCCGGGTAGACCGGGCGGCCCTGGAGGCTCTGCTTGATCCACCAATCCAGCAACGGCTGGAACGGCTGCTTGGGGGCGTCGACCTTCCAGTAGAGCTGCGGCGAGGCGTAATCCATCCATCCCTCGTTGAGCCACAGCTTCGCGTCGCCGCAGAGCTTTTCGTACGCGTCGTACCCCTCCACCCCCGCGGGGTTGCCGGGCCGCCAGATGCCGAAGGGGCTGATGCCCACGCGCACGTGCGGCTTGGCGGCCTTCACTTCCTCGTACATCCGCTTGACGAACCGGTTGATGTTGTCGCGACGCCAATCCTGGCGCGAGAGCGTCCCGCCGCCCCTCACATACCGGTTCCATGAGGCCTCGTCGGGGAAGTCCTGCCCGGCCTTGGGGTACGGGTAGAAGTAATCGTCGATGTGCACGCCGTCGATGTCGTAGCGGCGGACCACATCCATGATCGCCCGCATGGCGATGTCCTGCGATTCCTGCTCGCCCGGGTCCATCCACGTGTAGCGGTCGTACGCGTGCACCAGCTCGGGGCGGGCCTTGTTCACGTGGGTGGGCGCGTCGGGGCCCTTGGCCTCGAAGTGGCGCGTGCGGAACGGGTTGAACCAGGCGTGGCACTGGAGGGCGTGGCCGCGGCACTCTTCGATCCACGCCGCGAGCGGGTCGTACAGCGGGTCGGGCGCCTTGCCCTGCGTGCCGGTGAGGAACTCGCTCCACGGCTCCAACTCGCTGGAGTACAAGGCGTCGGCGGTGGGCCGCACCTGCACGAGCAGGGCGTTGAGCCCGGCCTTGGCCGCGGCGTCGGTGATCGTGCGGATCTCGGCGGTCTGCTGCTCCGTCGTGAGCGTGCGGGTGCTCGGCCAGTCGATGTTGGCGACCGACGCGACCCACGCCGCGCGGAACTCGCGGGGCGGGGCGGTGGGCTGCTCGTCGGTGGCACGCGGCCAACGGGTCTGCGCGTGCAGGGTGCCGTACGCCAGCAGCGAGGCGAGCGTGAAGCAGGTTCGGAGCATTGAGTATCGCGAATTCATGGTGTGGAGTGAAGCGTAACCGCGTCGGAATCGGGCCGTTCGTGTGCCATGGCTCACGATCGCATCGGTTCCCACGCGAAGTTCTTCGGCGTCAGTTCCGGCCGATCGTTCAGCCAACCCACGAGCCATTCGAAGGCGTCGACGATCCGCGGCCCCGGGCGGCTGAAGTACTGGTTGCCGTCCACCAGCGCCACGCGACCGGCGCGCACCGCGGGCAGCTCCCGCCACCACGGGGCCGACGCCAGCTCCGCCGCGGCGGCTCTGGTCCTGGCAAGATCAAACCCGCACGGGCAGATGATGAGCCGCTCCGCGCCGCTGGCAGCCAGGACCTCCGTGCTGATGCGGATGCTCTTGCCCGCGACGCGCTCGGCGCGCTGCGGGCCCGCCGCGGCTCCCGTGTTCTCGCGGGCCACCGTCGGGTTGAATGGGTGCCGCCCGCCCGCACGCTCGATCATCTGGACGATCCAGTGCCCGGCGACGAACGGGGGGTCGGTCCATTCCAGGAAGACGACGTTGGGGCCGTCATCGAACGGGTTCACGAACTCCCCCGCGCTGAAGAGGCGTTCGCGCAGGCGCACCGCCTCGTCCCGCGCCACGCGCTCCAGCCCGCAGGCGCGGCCCACGGTCAGCAGGTCGTCGATGATCCCTTCGATGGTTCCGGGGTTCAGGCTCACAATGGTCGGCGCCGGGGTCATGGTGGCGGCCAGCCGCCGTACAGCCGCCAGATCGATGGAACAGACCGCGCACAGGTCCTGGGTGAGGATGACATCCGGCCGCAGGGCCCGGATCGCGGCCTCATCAATGGTGTAGAGCGATTGGCCCGAAGCGAGGCTCGCCCGCACTTGGGAGTCGATGGCGGCCGGGGCCGCGTCCGCGATGCGCTGGGCGGTCAGCACCGGCAGGTGGGAGATGTTCGGTGGGAAGTCGCACTCGTGCGAACGGCCTACCAGCAGATCCCCACCGCCGATGGCGCACAGAGCTTCGGTGGCGGAGGGCAGGAGGCTGACGACACGGGGCATCCGGCATCGTACGTGAACCAGCCCGGGGTTTGGCGGGTCGATCGAGCCCGGTGCCCACACCGGGTGACGCGGCCTCGCTAGAATGCGGTACGCAGCCGCGGCGAAGCACCGCCCCGGAGCGTGGAGAATCGCGATGGAATCCTTCGAGAAACTGAAAAAACTGATCGCCGAGGCCGAGGAGGACGTGAAGAAGGCCGTGGGCGGCAACAAGGCCGCGGGCACGCGCGCACGTCAAACGATGCAGGATATCAAGAACGCCGCGCAAGAGGTGCGCGAGAAGATCCTGGAGTTGAGGAATGCAGGCGACGCCAACTGAGCCAAACGGCGCGGGAAGTTCACAGGGCGGAACGGCGGCGCCCAAGCTGTTGTTCGATGTCAGCGGGATCGATCTCAACGGCATTGTCGTGACCAAGGAAGCTGTTGAGAAGTGGATCCCCCACCGCGGCCACATGTCGCTGCTGGACGGGGTCGTCTGGCACAGCGAGGACCACGCCCGGGGCGTGGCGGTCAAGCACGTCCGCCACGACGAGTTCTGGGTGGCGGGCCATTTCCCCGGCCGCCCCATGTTCCCCGGCGTGCTGATGATCGAGACCGCGGCCCAGTTCGCGTGCTATCTGTTCATCGTGCGCAAGGCGGTCCCGACGCTGGCGATGTTCCTGCGGATCGAGAGCGCCGCGTTCCGGGCGCAGGTCGTCCCCGGCGACACCCTGTACCTGCTGTGCAACGAGATCAAGCGCCAGAAGAGGCGCTTCATCTCCGACATCCAGGGGTTCGTGGGCGACAAGATCACGTTCGACGCTCAGATCAGCGGGATGACGCTCGAGTGATGCGGGGCTCTCGCCATTGACAAACGATCCTTATCCGTTGCTCCTGGAGCCGATGCTGCTCTCCAAGGTCTGGGGCGGTGATCGGCTCGCGCGCTTCGGCAAGTGCGTCAAGCCCGGCGACGCCGTCGGCGAGAGCTGGGAGCTCGCGGACCTGGCCGAAACTTCCGCGGGCGGCGCGGGCGGCGGAGCGTTCCGGTCGGTGATCACCAACGGGCCGTTGGCGGGAAGGACCCTCCACGACGCGATGATCGCGTGGGGCGAGCGGTTCGCCGGAAACATCTCGCTCTCTCCTTCGGGCGGGTACCCCCTGCTCGTGAAGTTCCTGGACGCCAAGGAGAACCTCTCGGTGCAGGTGCACCCCAGCCCCGCGTACGCCGCGGCGCACCCGGGGGCGTACATCAAGTCCGAATGCTGGCTCATCCTCGATGCGCAGCCGGGCGCGATGATCTACAAGGGGCTCAAGCCCGGCGTGACGCGCGAGGCCTTCGGCCGCGCGCTCGCGGGCGACGGCGCGGGCGTGGTGGACCTCATCCAGGCCGTGCCCGCCGTTGCCGGCGAATGTCACAACCTGCCCAGCGGCACCTGCCACGCGCTGGGCGCGGGCGTCCTGGTGCTGGAGGTGCAGACCGCCAGCGACACCACGTTCCGCGTGTACGACTGGGGCCGCAAGGGCCGGGCGTTGCACGTGGCCGAGGCGATGGCGTGCATCGACTTTGACTCCCATCCGCCCGGGGCGGTCCGGATGGATCAGCCCAGTGGCACGCTCGACACTCCCAACTTCACGCTCGTGAACCGCAGCGTCGGCCGCGAAGGTCTGGATCTGTCAACGCACTGCGGTCCGGTGGTCTGCCTCTCGGGCAAGGGAAGACTCGAAAGCAAGGGTGGGTCGGGCCCGGTCTCGCCGGGAACGACCATGTACGTTCCCCGGGGCGTCGTCGGCGCACGGTTGACGGCGGAGGGGCCGCTGTCGTGCGTGTTCGTCACCGCCGTGGGTTGAAACGCGAGGGGTTTGACATGAGAACTTCATTCGCCGGGGCGTTCATCGTCGTGGTGTCGATCGCAGGCACCGCCGGAGCACAGGTCGCGGCCTATGCGCGAGACGTTCACGCCGCGTGGACGGCGCTCTACGCCGGGGACGCGGCCAAGGCCAAGACGCTGCTCGAATCCTGCCCGGAGAATCTGCGCCGATGGGAGTGGAGGCAGGCGATGGCGTTCGCCTCGGCGGGCGAGAAGCCCAAGGCCAAGGCCCCACCGCCCAGCGGCTCGACCGTGACGATCTCGTTCCACCCCTCGCTGCCGCGGCTGGCATTCGGCGCGCCCGACGGCAAGGTGTACATCTGGGACGTGCGAGAGAACGCGTCCATCGGTTCGGCGTGGGCCGTGGCGGGGTGTACCAATCACGCGGAGCCCGCCGCGAAGTGCGGCGTTCTGCACGCGATCTTCAGCGGCGACGGCCGGACGCTGGTCACCGGCGCCGATGACGGAACGGTGTGCGTCTTCGACGCGGCGACGCTGAAGCCCCGAATCGAGATGCGCGAGTTGCCGGGAACGATCATGTCGATGTCGGTGAACGCCGACGCGACCCTGGTCTGTGCCGTCACCACCGGCGGCAACGCCGTGGTGTGGGACTCCAAGGAAGGCAAGCAACTGGCGAACCTCGGAAAGACCCTGACGTTCGGCCAGCCCGTGACGTTCCTGCCCGATGGGGTGCACGTTGTCACCGGGGGCCTGAGCGGGGCGGACCTGTACATCGCCCGCACCGGTGCGAAGGAGCGGCACGTCTGCAGCACCGCGCCGTATTCAATGGCGCTGGCGGTGTCGCCCGACAGCAGTCGCATCGCCATCGGTTGCAGGGGTTCGGTGACCAAGGCGGCGTTTGTGTTCGGCATGGACAAGGGCGAGCAAATCTGGTTGCTGCCGCACCCCAAGGGAATCTCCGGCGTTGCATTCACCGAGGACGGCGCCCGCCTGCTCACGGCGTGCGTCGACCAGCGGGTCCGCGTTTTTGACACATCCAACGGGCAGGAGTTGGCGTGGCTGGAGGCGCCCTCGGCCACCCGGACGGTCGCCATGAGCGCCGACGCGACCTGCGTCGCCTGGAGCAGCGCCGCGGGCGTTGAGTTCGTCACCACCGAGGCGGCCCCGGCGGCGCACTGAGACATCCGTGCGTTTGCGGGAGCTGTTCGCGCTGCATCAGCGCGCGAGCCCCGTACACTCTTCCCCGTGCAAATCAGGTCCGGACAAGCAGGCAACGCCGGAGAGTCGGGCAAGCCGCCCGTTTCCATCCGCCAGGTCGCTGCCGCGGCGGGGGTCTCCATCGCCACGGTGAGCCGGGCGATCAATACTCCCGCGGCGGTGGCCGAGCCGACGCTGTCGCGCGTGCGGGCCGCGATCGCGCAGCTGGGCTACACGCCCAACCCGCTCGCACAGGCCCTGATGTCCGGCGAGAGTCGCGTGATCGGCATCGCGCTCCCGTGGTTCCACGGCGAGTTCTTTACCCGCATGCTGCAGGGGGCCGACGAGGAAGCCATGCGGCTGGGCTACCACCTGCTCGTGACGAGCATGACCCGCCAGCAGACCAACCGCCGCCGCGACCGCGTGCTGGGCACCGGCCTGATCGACGGCATGATCGTCATGATCGACGATCCCAACGACCCTTTGGCCCAGGACGTGATCGAGGCGGCCCTGCCGGGCGTGGTGATGTGCACCGACTTCTCTTCCCACGGCATCGACAGCGTGGTGCTTGACAACAAGCGCGGCACCCGCGAGGCCGTGGAGCACCTGCTCCGCTGGGTCGATGCGAGCCGCTGCTACTTCGTCGGCGGGCCCCTGGGCAACGTCGATTCGCAGGAGCGTGCCGCGACGTTCAAGGCCGTGCTCGCCGAGCGCGGCCACGAGGCCCGCCCGGACCAGATCTCCTTCGGCGAATACGCCGTCTCCTGGGGCAAGGAGTGGGCGATGCGGGCCCACCAGCAGCGCAGCCTGGAGGGCGCCGCGATCCTGGCCGCGAACGACGAGATCGCCTGCGGCGTCCTGCGGGCGGCGGAGGCCGTCAGGCTCTGGGTTCCGGACCAGGTCCGCATCGTCGGTTTCGACGACACGCGCCTGGCCGGCATCATGCGGCCCACGCTCTCCTCCGTCGCGCTGCCGATGGAAGACGTCGGCGCCTCGGCCGTGCGGGCGCTGGTGGCGCGGATGGAGCGCCGCGAGGCCCCCGCCACGTGCGTCCGCCTGCCCACGCGCCTGGTGGTGCGTGAGAGCAGCACCGCCGTCACGTTCTGAGCGGGCGATCCGCGGCATTCTCAGCGTCACACTTCAAAACGCATCGGGGCGACCACTGTCTGTGCGTGGTCGCCCCGCGTGGCTCGCACCAGCGCGAACGTGCGCGTGGGGAGTGAGTTGTTGCCGAGCCCGGGATCACCGGACTGCGAACGCTACCGGATCACCGCCGTGCCGCCCTCGGCCACCGTGATCACGCACGGGTTGGTCATCACCACCGAACGGCCCGCGAGCGCTGTTTCCGAGTAGGTGCCGGCCAGCGCCTTCACCACCGCCTGCGCCGCCCCGCCCTGGACCACGGACACGGCGGTGCTGATGCGCCCGTACGGCCAATACCGCGTGCCCGCGCCGCCCGTTGTGTTGGGGGCGTACGTCCACGCCTGCGACGCGGCGATCTTCCATTGCGAGGCCACCGAGCGGGTCGTCTGGATCACGTTGGCGACGTTCGAGACGCTGTCGCCCACCGCGAAGTCGTCGCAGCCCAGGGGAGCCCGGAAGTAGATGTTGGGGTTCGAGAAGATCGTCAGCCGCGTGTCGGCGCTGCACGCCGAGGAGCTCTGCGAGTAGGCCATCGTCGTGTGCCAGTAGTCGTAGCAGAACAGGCGGTCGCACGCGTGCCGAAACCCGTGTGCCGAGCCGGTCACGGCCGTGGCGCAGTCGTTCTGCGATTCGTGGTGGCACGCGCCCAGGTTGTGGCCGATTTCGTGGCTGAAGGTGCCCGGCACCGAGCCCGCCAGCCGGGAGACGACGACGAAGCCGTTGCCGGAGTTCATTCCGGCGATGCTGGTTGGACGCCAGCCGACCCCCACCGTCGATGATCCGCCGCTGACGTTCCAGCGGTTCTGCCTGAACAGGCAGACCTCGTCCGCGCGGACCGCGTCGCGGAGCGTGACCACGTTGTCCATGTAGCCGTCGCTGGAGCTGGTCAGGCGGTTCAGATCCGTGCTCCCGTCGCTGGATTCCGCGTACCCCGCCGCGGCGGTCGGGTCCGACTGCATCAGCCGCATCGAGAGCCCGGCGCCCGCGTTGGCGCTCGTGAGGTTGAAGTCGTCCACGCACGCCTGGGCCTGCGCATAGAACGCCGAGTAGGTGCCGAAGCCCGAGATCGCGTCCGCCGTGGCGACGAACAGCACGTCGATCTGGTTGGTGGGGTCGCTCACCGCGCGGGCGCCGTAGCCCCCCGGCAGTTGGTCGGTCGGTGCTGCCTCCGGCGGCGCATCGCCGATCTGCCCGTCGCACGTGCCGCACCGGTTGTGGTCCGAGGGCACGCGGGAGATCGCCCGCAGCGCATGCCCCGCGGCGGTCGTGCCGTACCCGGGCGTGTAGTGAATCTCGAACTCCTCCTTGCGGTCGTAGTCCCGCAGGATCATGTACACCGCGTCGTCGGCGCGCACCAGGATGAAGTCGCTGGCCGGAACGCCCGCGATCTGTCCGAACCACGAGTACGAAGTCGGTGTGCGGTACTCGGAGTAGACGAAGACCAGCTCTCGCTCCTCGCCGCCGAAGAGCGTCAGCGTGGCCCGATGCTCGCCCGGACTATCGAGCGAGGCCAGCAGCGGCCAGTTGATCTCCACGCGTCGACCCTCGCTCTGGTAGGGCAGCAACGCCTCGGCCGGTTCCGATTGATCGCCGATGAACGAGACCAGCGGCGGCTGGGCGGCATCCGAAGGGCGGATCGGGTTCGCGTAGTCGAGAAAGCCCATCGTGCCGATGATCTTGGCCGTGCCCGCGGGCAGGCCCAGATTGTGGGGAGCGAACGGGGCCGAACGAACGTCGGCTTGCCCAAACGCCGCCGAGCCCAGAGCCGCCAACGCACAAGTCGCGGCGAGGATTGAAGCAGAAGTTCTCATGGTGTGTCTCCTGTGTGCGGTGCGTTACTGGAGATTCACAAGCACGAGCACCAGGCCCGTGCCGTCGTTGAGGTCGGACATCGCCTTGCCGATCACCGCCCCGCCGCGGCGGTCGCGGTCGGCCGCCTTCATCGCGTGGCCCGCGATATCGCTCGTGGTGAGCAGGTCGCCGGCCTTGATCGCCCCGCCCGAGGCGGTGCATTTGACATACACGCGGCCGGTCATCGCGATCGGCAGGTCCCCGTCCATCACGCCCTGGTGACCGAGCTTCAGGCCCGCCGCGACGCCGCCCGCGCCCGAGACAATCCCGGCGACGCGCGTGTCGTACGCCGTCGCGGAGGGCATCACCTGGCCCGGATGCTCGGGATCGATCACCATGAGCGTGCCGGGCTCGATGCCCTGGGCGCGAGACGTGAACCCTTCGACGATGTCGGCGCCGCCGATGATCTCAAGTTCCCGAGTCCGGGTGCGTCCGTTCACGTCGAGCTTGGCCACAGGGGTGGATGTCCCGATGCCCACGTTTCCGTTGGGAAGGAAATACGCGGTGCTGTTGATGGCGAGAGAATCATCGCTCCGCGCGTACCGGATGCCCCGCCACCCCGCGCCCGCGGTGAAGTAGATCCCGGAGTTGCCGTTGGTGTTGTTCGCCCCCGCCAGCACCAGGTCCGTGGAGTCCGGGTAGCTGGGGACCAGGCCCATGTGCACACCCTGGGCGAGCGACGCATAGTCGTTCGTCGTCATCTGCTTGCGGACCGAGAGCCCGCCCTGCGGTGAGATGGTCCCGACGCCGAGTTTGCCGTCGGACGTCAGCGCCATGATGCCGTTCGAGCCGGCGTTGCTATCCCCGAACCACACGAACGGCGCGTTATTCGTCACGAACCGCATCCAGGCGCCGGGAACCTGCGAGTACAGGCCCAGATCGCCGGTGGTGGTCACGGCCGTCGCGCCGTTCTGAATGACGCCCGACCGCACCACCAGGCGGCCGTTCACATCGAGCGCCTGGAAGGGCGTCGAGGTCCCGATGCCCACGTTCCCGGCGTTGTAATACGCGCTGGTGCCGTTGAGCAGGAACGGCGAAGCGCCCTGCGGGCCGGCCGGCCCGGTGGGGCCGGTGGCACCGGAGGGGCCTTGTGGGCCGGCAACTCCGACGGCACCGGCGGGGCCCGTCAACCCGACCGGGCCCATCGGTCCCTGCGGGCCTTGCGGTCCGGTGGCTCCCTGCGGGCCGGCGGGCCCGGGGTTGCCGTTCAGCGCGAACGCCGCGTAGGGCGTGGCCGTCAGCGGCTGGCGGGGAGAGAGGAGGTTGAATCCGGTCAGGTCAGAGCAGGCCAGCGATGCATCCCCGCGGACTTCGATCTCCAGGAATCGGCTCTGGCCCGCGAACTGCGCGCCGAAGTCGAGCGTGGTGGTGAACCGTCCGTCCACAACCGCGACATCCTCGGCGCACAGCGTGGGGCCGACCTGGTTCCCGTTCGCCGCGGCATCGAACAGCCGGAATCGCAGGTCCACCAGGCCCTGCGAGGGCACGCCCGAGTCCATCAGTTGGCCCTGGTACGTGAAGGCGGTGGTTACCGGTGTCTGCGCGTGGCAGGTGAGCGAACCGGCGAGCACCAAGAGCAATGTCGTTGAGCGGATGTTCATCGAAAGTCTCCAGAATGGCGTTTGCGTGCGTGAATCAAGCGGGCCGGGTGTGGTCGGGTGTGGTCGGGCTCCAGGGCGCCGGCGATGTCCACCACCACCTCACGAAGTAGCACGCCATCCAAAGACGACTTCTATCATGCCATCAACGATTTTGGTCGATGGGTGAAGAATCGGAATCTCGGACCAGCCTCCGGATAGACTCCGAACGCACCGTGATTCGGCCCACGTTCTTCCGGCACCGCTCATGAGCGACGAACGCATCACCCAACTCCTCGCGGACCTGAGCAGCAACCCGGGTTCCGCCGCCGAGCAGTTGCTCCCGGTGGTGTACGAGGAACTCCGCGTGATCGCGCGGAACCTGATGCGCCGCGAATCCAGCGCCAACACCTTCCAGCCCACCGCCCTGGTCAACGAGGCGTGCGTCCGGCTGTTGGGCGCCTCGAAGGTCAGTTGGCAGGACCGCGCCCACTTCTTCGCGATCGCCGCGCAGGCGATGCGCCAGATCCTGGCCAGCCACGCCCGCGCCAAGGGCACGGCCAAGCGCTCCCCGCCCGGCCGCCGCGTGACGCTCAGCGAAGCGCCGGGCAAGGAGTCGGACGTGGATCTGCTCGCGCTGGATGAAGCGCTGACGCGCCTCGCCGATCTCAACCCGCGCCACAGCCGGCTCATCGAACTGCGCTTCTTCGGCGGCATGAGCATGGAGGAAGCCGCGCACGTGCTGGGCGTGTCGGTCATCACCGCCAATCGAGATTGGCGGGTCGCCAAGGCGTGGTTGAGCGCCCAGATCCGGGGCGTTGTGCCGCCCGGAGAGGAACCGTGAGCGCCGCCCGCTACCAGCGTGCCGCGGAGATCTTCTTTGGCGCGTGCGAACTCCCGAAGGAAGCTCGCGAGGCGCACATCGCCCGAGAGTGCGGCGACGATGTCGAACTTCGCCGCCTCGTCGAGGAGATGCTCCGGGGCGACGACCAGTCCCTGCAGCTCACGGGCTCAAACAGCGTGCGTGCCGGTCTGGAGCAACTGCTGGACACCGCCGACAGCCCCGCCGAAGGCGGCCACGCCTCCGCGCTCCCCGAACGCATCGGTCCATACAAGGTCGTCCGCCACATCGGCCGCGGCGGCATGGGCGACGTGTACGAGGGCCGCCAGGAGAACCCCGACCGCAGCGTTGCCATCAAGCTCATGCGCTCGGGCGTGGAATCCCCCGCGATGTTCCGCCGCTTCCGGCGGGAGGTGGAGTTCCTCGGCCGCCTGGCTCACCCGGGCATCGCGCAGATCTTCGACGCCGGCGTCGCGGACATCGCCGGCGCCCGCGTGCCCTTCTTCGCGATGGAGTACGTTCGCGGCGTTTCGCTCACCGAGTTTGCTCAATCCCACCACCTCACCATCGCGCAGCGCCTCGACCTGGTCGCCAGCGTGTGCGACATCGTCCAGTTCGCGCACCAGCAGGGCGTCATCCATCGCGACCTCAAGCCTGGGAACATCCTGGTCGTGGAAGTCGCCGCGGACACCGCATCGCCGGGCCAGACTCCGGCCCCGACTTCCACCGTGGGCTCCTCGTTCCTCAGCCGCAGCGGGCTGCCACTGCCCCGAATCCTTGACTTCGGCATCGCCCGGATGAGCGACGAATCGCAGCACTCGGGCACCTTCGCCACCGAGGCCGGTCAGATGGTCGGCACGCTGGGCTTCATGTCGCCCGAGCAGGTGCGCAACGAGCCGGGCAAGGTCGATACCCGCAGCGATATCTACGCCCTGGGCGTGATCCTCTACCTCCTGCTCAGCGGCAGGATGCCCCACGCCATCGAGGGCAAGAACGCCTTCGACGCCGCGCGAGAAGTCCTCGAGCGCGATCCCGCCCGGCTCGGCACACTCGCGCCCGACTGCCGCGGCGACATCGAGACCATCGTCGCGACCGCGATGCACAAGGACAAGGACCGCCGCTACGCATCCGCCGCGCAGCTCGCCGCGGACCTGCGCAGATACATCGCCAACGAACCCATCTCCGCCCGCCCGGCGACGGCGTCGTACCTGTTCCGCAAGTTCGCGGCACGCCACAAGGGGCTGGTCGCCGCCGCCGCGACCATCACGGTGCTGATCATCTCTTCCGCCATCACCATCGGCGTGCTGTACCAACGAGAACAGCGTCAGCGGGCCCTCGCGCAGGCCGCGCAGGCCGCGGCGGAACGTGAAGCGGCCAATCAGAAGGAGATGGTGTCGTTCCTGGTGGCCGACACCTTCGGCGCCGCTTCGGCGTCCAAGAAAGGGCCCACCCTTCGCGTCGTCGAAGTGCTCGATGACGCCGCCGCCGCCGTGGATGAACGGTTCAAGGCCGACCCCGCCCTGCGAGGCCGCGTGCGTTCCACCGTGGCCAACCTGTTCTTTTCCACCGGCCAGTACGAGAAGGCGTTGGCCGCGATCAGCCGGGCGATCGAGGAGCTCGACGCCGCCGGCGAAGCCGACATCCCGCTGACGATCGAGGCCGTGATCCTGCACGGCAGCGTGCAGGATTCCCTGGGTCATTCCGACCGCGCCGAGCAACTCTTCCGCGATTCCCTGGCGCGCTGCGACCGCGGCCGAGACGATGTGACCGACGCCCGCACCCACGCCACCGCCCTGCTCGCCGAAACATTGCAAAAGCAGGGAAAGCACGCCGAGGCCGAGCCGCTGCTGCGGCACCTGATCGCCACCGGCGCCCCCGCCACGCCCTCGCAGTGGGAGATCGCCATTTCAGTGCGGCTCAGCCTCGCCGCGTCACTGGGCGCGCAGCGCCGAGCCGATGAAGTCGGAGCGCTGCTCAAGGAGACGGTCGATCTTGCCAGGACCAACATCGGCGAAGCTCATCCGGTGGTGCTCGCGGCGATGAACAACTACGCGAGCTACCTCATGAACTCCGGCCGCGGCGGCGAGGCCGCGCCCATCGCGCTCGCGGTGCTCGCCGGCGCCGAAAAGGCGTACCCGTCGGGGCACCCCACGATCGGCTTCGCCGCGCTCACGAGCGCGCGAGCGTTGGTGCTCGCGGGCCGGACACAGGAGGCCAAGGACCTCGCCGTCCGGGGCCTCGAGATTTTCAGAAGCCGCTTCGACGACGCAGACTTCAACGTTGAACGCGCCTCCGAAGGCGTCGTCCAAGTCTTCAAGCTGGCCCGCGACCCGGTCGGCGCCGAGCCGTACTTCAAGATGTACCTCCGGGCCCGCCTGTTCGCCGCGGCGGCCCATGAGGGTGAGGGAGTCGTCGCCCGTACCGCCGAACTCCGCCAGATGCTCGCCGCCCAGCCGGGCAAGACCCCGCCGCAGATCGAGCACGATCTGAACTCCTTCATCGACGATTGCCGCACCAACACCCCGCTCATCGTCAAGGAGGGCGGCCCGCAGTCCTCGCCTCACGCCGCCCGTTACCTGGCCAATCTCGCCCGGGGTATCTGGGCGCAGCGCGACGCCGCGCCCGCCGCCGCGGCACGCTGCCCTCAACTGCTCGACGAGGCCCGCGCCTGCCTCGCGGCGTCCAATCGCGCCGAGGAAGACCGCAGACTCATCGACGCCGTCGCCGCGGAAATCCAGAAGCCCGGGACGCCATAACGCGCTCGCCGGAGCAGAACAGGGAAACTTCCGCTCCTCGTGCCCCGCTCCCGGCCGGTCGGCCGAGCCGTGTGGTTTTTTGTCGCTTGCCTGCACTATTTCATCCTCCCGTGCGTTGCTACTGCATCGAAACCGCAGGGAGATACGAGCATGACCCAGTTCCGCGCTCATCGTGGCCGCTTCGGCGCGGCCGTTCTGGCTTCAATTTCCGGCCTCGCGGCGGCCCGCGCGCAGGACAGTTTCTGGAACTGGGAAACTCCTCACGTCTCCCCCATCACGCTCACACCCGACGGTGCGTTGCTCCTGGCGGTCAACACCGCGGACAACCGGCTCGAGATCTTCGACGCCTCGGGCCCCGCGCCCGTCTGGGTCCGCTCGGTGCCCGTGGGGCTTGATCCGGTGTCGGTCCGGGCACGGACGGACAACGAAGCGTGGGTGGTGAACCATCTCTCGGATTCGATTAGCATCGTCGATCTGGCCTCGGGCCGTGTGGTCCGCACCCTGCTGGTGGGCGATGAGCCCACCGATGTGGTGTTCGCCGGCGCTCCCCGCCGCGCGTTCGTCAGCCAGTCGCAGCAGAACACCGTGCGCGTCTACGACCCGGCCAACCTCGCCGCCGCCCCGACGGTGCTGGCGATCCAGGGCGAAGAGCCCAGAGCCCTGGCCGTCAGCCCCGACGGAGCCCGTGTCTACGCCGCGATCTTTGAGAGCGGCAACGCCAGCGCCGCCATCCGCCAGCAGGACGTGAGCAACACCACGGGCCCGTACGGCGGGCGCAACCCGCCCCCCAACGCCGGCGCCCAGTTCGACCCGCCCATCGCCGCCGGCCTCGCGCCGCCCCCGCCCGTGGCCCAGATCGTGAAGCGCCGCGCCGACGGCTCCTGGCGCGACGACAACAACCGCGACTGGTCAGCCTTCGTCACCTGGAACATGCACGACCACGACGTGGCGATCATCGACGCCGCCTCGCTGAGCGTTTCCTACGCCGGCGGCATCACGACCAACGTCATGGGAATCGCCGTGCGGCCCGACGGACTCGTGACCGTGGTCGGCACCGAATCACGCAACGAGGTGCGATTCGAGAGCAACCTCCGCGGCGTCTTTGTCATGTGCGAGATCGGGTCGTTCAACCCCGCGACCCCGTCGACGGTGCAGGCGGCGGACCTGAACCCGCACCTGGACTACGCCTCCCCCACCATCCCCGCCCCGCAGCGGGCCCTTTCGCTGGGCGACCCGCGGGGCATCGCGTGGCACCCCACCAGCGGCCGCGCGTACGTCACCGGTATGGGGAGCAACAACGTTGTTGTGACCGACGCTTCGGGCGTCCGCTACGCGACCATCAACGTCGGCGAGGGGCCCACCGGCCTGGCGATGAACGCCTCGGGATCGCGCCTGTACGTGATGAACAAGTTCGCGGGCTCCATCTCGGTGGTGGACACCTCGACCAACTCCGAAACACAGCGCGTGAGTTTCTACGACCCCACGCCCTCGGCCATCCGCGAGGGTCGACCGCTGCTCTACGACACGCACGCCACCAGCGGCCTGGGCCAGGCGTCGTGCGCCTCGTGCCACCTCGACGCCCGCTCGGACTTCCTCGCGTGGGACCTCGGCAACCCCGCCGGCGAGATGAAGGCCGTGAACCAGGAGTGCCGCCAGGGCCAGACCTGCCGCCCGTGGCATCCGATGAAAGGGCCCATGGTGACCCAGAGCCTGCAGGGCATCGTCGGCAACGGCGCGATGCACTGGCGGGGCGACCGCGAGAACATCGCCGCGTTCGCGGGCACGTACGTCAACCTGCAGGCCGCCGACGAACAGCCCGCCCCTGCCCAGATGCAGAAGCTCGAGAACTTCATCGCCAGCGTCAAGTACGGGCCTAACCCCAATCTGAACATCGACGGCAATATGCCTGCGGCGATCAACACCAGCGGCGGCGGGCCCGGCAACCCCGGCAACGGGTTGACGCTGTACAGCACGTTGCCGGTGCTGGGCGGCAACACCAGTTGTGTCCAGTGCCACGCCATGCCCACCGGAACCAGCAACCAGATCGACGATCCTCGCCTGCCTTTGGCCCCTCAGGGGATGAAGCAGTCGCAACTCCGGGGCCTGTGGGAAAAGGTCGGCTGGCTTCGCAACGGTCAGAACAACGCCAAGGGCTTCGGGTTCAATCACCACAGCGAGTTCGACACCCTCAACGCCCTGCTCCTGGCGGGCTTCAACTTCGGCGCACCCAACCTGGCCCCGCAGCGGCGCCGCGACGTCGAGGCGTTCCTGCTCTGCTTCCCCGGCGACACCCATCCCGGCGTGGGCGCGCAGGTGACCTTCACCGGACCCAACAACAACGACGCCGGCTCACAAGCCCGCCTCGCCACCTTCACCGCCCTGGCCGACAGCGGCGTCGTCGGTCTCATCGCCAAGGGACGCGTGGGCGGGATCGATCGCGGCTATGTCTACACAGGTTCGGGCGAGATGTCCTCGGACCGCAGCGGCCAGTTCACCACCGCCGCGGCCTTAAGGGTCGGCGCCGGCCCCGGCGAGGAGATCACGTTCACGGTGGTCCCCTCCGGCACGCAGCACCGCATGGGCGTCGATCGCGACTCCGACGGGTTTGCCGATCGCGACGAACTGGACTCGGGCTCCAACCCCGCGGACCCGGCCTCCACGCCCGTCTCGATCTGCCGCCCGCAGATCGTCGACCAACCCGCCGACGCGTTCGCGCTCAGCGGCGATCCGGTCGCGCTGACCGTCACCAACTCCGGCACCGCGCCCTTCACCTACCGCTGGAGCAGGGACGGCCAGGAGCTCTTGAACGGCGGCGCCGTCAGCGGGGCCGACGGCCCCACGCTCACGATCAACCCCGCGGACGTGACGGACTGGGGCCGCTATAGCGTTCGGGTTTCCAACCTCTGCGGCGATTCCACCAGCGCCGCGGCAACCCTCATCGTGACGCCTCCCTGCGGCGCGGACTTCAATACCGACGGCGGCGTTGACGGCGCCGACGTGGGCCTGTTCTTCGCGGCGTGGGAAGCCGCCAACCCGGGCGCCGACCTCACCGCCGACGGCGGCGTCGACGGCGCCGACGTCACCCTCTTCTTCGCACTCTGGGAGAACGGCGGCTGCTGAGAAAAGCAAAAAAACACCGCGTGCATCGAGAGGTGATGCACGCGGCGTGTGCGTGTACAAGTTCACATGTCCGTCGGGTTTAGCAGGAGCCCTGCTCCCAGGCCGCGAAGAAGACCTGCACGTCCGTGCCGTCGACGCCGCCGTCGAAGTTCACGTCCGCGGCGCTGGCGCCCTGTTCCCAGGCGTCGAAGAAGGCCTGCACGTCGGCTCCGTCGATGCCGCCGTCCTGGTTGAAGTCCGCGATGCAGGGTGTGCCACCGTCGGAGATCGGCACGTAGTTCTGGTTCATCACGTCCATCTCTTCCACGCCCGTCACGTTCAGCCGCACGCTCTGGAGGTAATCAAACTGCTGCGTGGGCTGGCCCGCGAGGATGCGGATCTGGCGGCCGACGATCGGGGGACGGCCCGGGATGCCGAAGGTCGTGTCGCGGCTCCAATCCCACCACAGGCACGCCGTGCGGAACCCGCCCATCTCGATCGCCTGCTTGCCGCAGCCGCTGGGAGCGCCCTCGGTCTGGGCGACGATCGATCCGTTCGGGGGAGCCTCGAACATGCCGGTCATGTTCCCGTTCTCGTCGAACACCTTGACCAGCGCGCCGTGGTTCGAGCCGCTCAGCGACACGTCGTAGAAGATGTCGAAGAACGAGCTGACGGTGCGCTGCACGGTGCTCGAGCCCGCGTCGCGGCCCGGCTGGTCGTTGATCGAGGCCGTGAAGTGCGCCGAAAGGCTGATGGGCGCATCGGGCGGGCAGTTCTCGGGCAGGCCGGCGCAGATCGTGGCGAGCGAAGTGGACCATTCATCCGCGGGGTCCATATCGATCTCCACGCCGTCCTGGCCGCTGCTGCCGATGTTGGCCAGCGTGAAGCCGCCCGGGTTGGTGTCCAGCGTGCAGTCCGGCCCCATCTGGCGGGCCAGCGTGCTCTTGCCCCGGCAGCAGAGCGTGGGGGACTCGCGCAGCTTGATCTCCTTGAACAAGAACCCGCTGCCGGAGTTGGAAGCGCCGAACGACCACGAGCAGGACTCGATCGGTGTGGGGCACGCGTCGCCGGTGCTCGAGCAGTCGACGGACCAGCCGCCGAACTCGATTTCATCGCCCATGATCACGGCGCCGTGCACCAGGACCGGGGCCGCGGTGCGGAACTTGACGTTCTTCTTGATGTCCCACTTGAAGTAGGGGTTCGAACAGCCCCACGAGAAGGACTCGATCTGCGTGGTGCCGATGCCCACCACGTCGCCGGGCTGAATGTCCAGCGTCGTGCTCGTGCCCGAGGCCGATTCGTAGATCGTCACCGTGAAGTGGCCGGTGTACTGGCCGGTGGGGTCGTCGACGGAGCATGCCAGGCCGGAAACGCCGGTGGGCGAAACCCGTTTTTCCACGTGCAGCTTCGTGAGCGGGTCGTTGACGCCGTCGTCGTTGGAGTCGATACCGTCCAGGAAGACGTCAAAGAAGCTCTGCGGGGCCCACGCGTCCAGCTCGGCGGGGTCGATGTCGATCGAGTTGCCGCGCGCTCCGTGAAGATCGAAGCTCACCCCGTCCTGGCCGCTGCTCCCCAGGTTGTGCACCGGCAGCCGGCGCGTCGCGGGGTTGTAGTCCGCCGTCGCCATGCCCAGCAACTGGTACGGGATGCCGAAGGCGTGCTTCAGGGGCGGGCACGGCTGCACGCGCAGACGCGCCGCGTCCACGCCCGAGTCGTCCTGCACGTACACGTCGAACGTCCGGTCGCCGAAGTCGCCCAGCAAGTTCGATCCGCACACGGTGGTGGGCAGCGTCGCCCCCAGGTTGAACACGAAGTTGGTGAGCGGGTTGGCCGTCCAGGTGCCCGCGCCGGGCAGGAGGTTGATGTTGAACCCGCGCGAGAACTGCTCGGGCCCGCCGTCGTTGATCAGGTCAAGGCCCAACCCGTCGTTGCTCGATCCGCCGCCGCACGGCTTCATGCGGATGCCGAACTGGGCCCGGACCACGCCCGGCACGATGTTCTGGAACGTGTATCCCCAGCCGCGGTCGAGCGTGCAGTCGTCGTTGTCCTTCCACAGGAACGGCGGGATCGTCCGCAGCGCCGTCAGCCGCGGCCGGCGGAACGTCGGCTCGGTCGGGGGCGCGAAGTTGTCCGCCACGCCCACGGTGTACGTGCGGTACTTGCCGTCGCACGGGCACGTCGTGATCGTCAGCCGCATGTGCTCGACGTTCGTGTCGTCCTGCATCAGGAAGTCCAGCGCGTGCGACGTGTTCATCTGCGGCAGCAGGTTCGTGCCCCCGGGCAGCGACGCCAGGTTCAGCAGGAACGTCTGGTGCTGGTTGGCGTTCCACGTGCCGCCCGCGCCCGGCAGGCTCGCGATCGGGCTGCCCCACGCGAACGACGTGCCGCCGGTGTACTGCAGGTAGATCGCGTCGTTCGACGTGATCGTCACCCCCGCCTGCAGTTCAACCTCCAGCGTCGCCGCGATGATCCCGCACGGCAGGTTGTTGAACGTGTGGCCCAGCACGCGGTTCTCCGTGGTGTCATCGAACTGCTTGATGATCCCGGGGAACGTGCTCGTCACGTACGCGTCGAAGAACGGCCGGCGTGACGTGCTGTCGAACGGCGCGGCGAAGTTGTCCGCCCGCCCGCCCTCATAACAGATCGTGATCCTGTTCTGCTGCGGGCAGTCCGTCGGACACCCGTTGGTGCCCGCTTGCCCGAACGCCACAGTGGTCCCCGCGGCGGCGGCGAAAAAGGCGAGAGATGAAATACGACGATGGGTGTGTGTGCGCATGGAACAGTACTTTCTGCCCGCACTGGGGCGATGATTGACGGGACGAATCCGGACTACGGGGTGTGACGATTCGGTCTTCGTGATCCGAATGGAATCAGGGAGGCCGGACGCGGCCACTCCGAGCGCGGTTCGAACTTCTTACAGCGCGGGCGCAAGATTTTGAAGAGTGCCGTTGAATCTCGAAAAATACAGCCCTCACGCCTACTTCTGACACGACTCCAACAAACGGCTGGTTTCACTATAGATGCCAAGTCCACCCACTCCGGTGATATTCCTAGTCCTAGAACTCAGTTTTTGTGGTGCGCCCAAACGCCCTCCCCCTCGCCACGCAGCCCGCGCCGGCAACGGACTCAGGCATCATCAAAGGCGAGTGCACCCCGCTGGTTCCGCCCCGCTCCACACGCCCCGGAAGCGCCTTGCCCCACTGCGGATACCCTCTTGGCGTTTGGTGCCCCGCTCCGCGCCGCGTCGCGGCGGCACCCACTCGGGAAACGACCATGCCTGCGATTTCATTGTCGGAGTCATCCATGAAGCGTCAGACCCAGCAGATTGCGCTCACCGCGTTCGTGCTCGCGCCGCTCGTGGTGCTGGTGCTCCTCTGCTGGGCCATCGCCGTCTCCATCCGCGAACCCCGCAAGATGGATGTCCCGCCCGTCGGCGCCGGTGCCGGTAATACCGGGGGCGCCAACGCCATCGGCGAGCTCATCGCCCACGGCTCCGCCAAGCCGCGGCACGAACAGGAACCGCCCGCCCAGCCCGCCGCGGGCCAGGTCGAGCCCGAATCCCTCCCCCAGGGCTTCATCCTGATCGTCGAGGACAAGACCAGCAAGGCCAACCCCGCCTCGCCCATCTACCTCGCCAGCAACTACGGCAACTGGAACCCCGCCGACCCCGCGTTCAAGCTCGAGCCCCAGTCCGACATGAAGTGGCGCATCCTGGTCAAGCGCCCCGCCGGCCGCACCGACCGCATGGAGTTCAAGTTCACCCGCGGCGCGTGGGAACTCGAAGAACTCAACGCCGACATGACCCCGCCCAAGAACCGCACCCTCCCCCTGCTCGACGCCGCGTCGATCAAGGACGGCGAGCCCCCCAAGATCGAACTCGTCGTGCAGCACTGGGGCGATGAAAAGCCGGAGAACGCCGCCAAGGTCTCCGCCGATCCGTACCGCGAGATCAAGGCCGTCGGCACGCTCCGCCGCCTGCAGGTGCAGGGCGGCGCTTCCACCGCCGCCGGCACGCTCCGCGAACTGCTCGTCTGGCTCCCCCCGGGGTACGACGACCCCAGCAACGCGGCCGCCAAGTACCCCGTGCTCTACATGCACGACGGACAGAACATCTTTGAGAAGCCCGCCAACGTCCCCGGCGAGTGGCGCGCCGACGAGACCGCGCAGGAACTGATCACCAAGGGCCGCATGTCCCCCGCGATCATCGTCGGCATTCCCCACAGCGGCGCGGGCCGCCTGAGCGAGTACCTCCCGGTCGCCGCGCTCGACAAAGTCCACCCCGAGGGTGATGTGCACATCGCCTGGCTCATGCGTGAAGTCATGCCCCGCGTGGAGCGGGCCTTCCGCGTCAAGACCGGCCCGGAGTACACCGGCATCGGCGGCTCCTCGCTGGGAGCCGCCATCGCCCTGTACGGCGCCACCCAGCACCCCGACGTCTTCGGCCTCGTCCTCGCCGAGAGCCTGCCCCTGCGCTCCGGCAATGCCAAGGCCTGGGACGAGTGGCTCGCCGGCGTCAAGACCTGGCCCCGCAAGGTCTACCTGGGCATGGGCGGCAACGAGACCGGCGACTCCGGCAAAAACCTCGACCGCAACCGGGCGTATGTCGAGGCCGTACAGGCTCTGGATCGCACGCTCGAAAAGGCCGGCCTGGGGCCCGACCGTCGGCTGCTGATCGTTGACGCCGCGGCGACCCACAACGAAGAAGCGTGGGCCAAGCGACTGCCGCAGGCCCTCTCGTTCCTCTTCCCGCCGCCGATGGACGGAACGAAATAAAAGGAGCGCCGCGGCGATTGGGAGGGGCTCGTGAGACTGCCCGCCAGCAAGGTCTACCGCGCATTCCCGGAACTCGACCGCTTCAGCGATGAGCAGTGCGAGGGCTTCGTCGCGCTCATCCGCCGCAAACGCAGCGGCTCGTTCAACAGCGTCATGCTCCTGGGCACCCTCGCCGGCCTGCTCGTCTTGGGGCCCGTCATCGAGTTTCAGAAGTTCATGACAGAGCGCATCGAGGTCTACGTCCCGGCGCTTCCCGACTCCTGGCTCTGGGCCATCGCCAAGTTCCTCTTGTTCGTCATCGTCACCAGCATCATCGTCGCCGCCGCGACCTACATCCCCCGCGATGTCTGGATGCGCGCCGTGATCAGCCGCGTCATCCGCCGCGCACGCTGCCTGGGCTGCGGATACACATTGCTGGGCCTGGACGTTCAGGGCGATCTGGTCACCTGCCCCGAGTGCGGCGAGAAGTCCTCGCTCTCGCAGCGTGGGCTCAGCGAGGGCGACATTATCGCGAAGGCGGCCGCCTCATGAGACTCCCCGCCATCAAGGTGTACCGCGCCTTCCGTGCCTTCGACCACATGCCCGACGGCGACTGCGAACGCTACGTCCGCCGTGTCCGAGCCAACGCCGGCGCCGCGCACGCTGTCGGGCCCCTGGTCGCCGCGTTCGTCATCGCCCTGGCCTGGTTCATCGGCTGGCCCTTCGCCGCCACCGTCCTGCCCCTCTCGCGCTACATCCCCCTGCCCGACTCCGCCGAGATGCAGTTCATACTCCTCGTGGCCACCGGAGCGCTCGCCGTCGGCGTGGGCTCGCTCATCATCCGCGACGGCCTGATGTACGAGGCCCTCCGCCGCGAACTCGCCCGCACCGATTGCCGCAAGTGCGGCCAGAGCCTGCTGGGCGTGCCCATCTCCCGCATCGGCGTCGATCCCGACCCCGCCAAGTCGTTCATCAAGTGCCCCGAGTGCGGCCGCAAGTTCTGCCTGCTGGACATCGGCCTGGCCCCGCACGACCTGGTGCCCCTGGAACAGCGCCACCTGCCCAAAGACCTCGCGACCATCCGTCGCCGCGTGGGCGCGTGAGCAACCTTGTTCGCGCGGGCCGTCACGAGCCCGTCTGCTTCAGCGCCTCCACCAGCCGCGCCTCGTCCCACACCTCAATGCCCAGTTCGTTGGCCTTGTCCAGCTTGCTCCCCGCCTCGCGCCCCGCGATCACCAGGCTCGTCTTCTTCGACACGCTCCCCGACACCTTCGCGCCCAGCGATTCCAGCCGCTCCGACAGCGTCGTCCGATCAAACCCCTCCAGCGTGCCAGTCAGCACAATCGTCTTGCCCGCGAACGGGTTGTCGCCCGCCTTCGGCCGCGCCGCGGCGGGCGCAAAGTCCTTCGACGTTGTATCCACCCCCACCTCGCGCAGCGCCTTGAACGTTTTCTGCGCCGCGGGGCTGTGCAGATACGCGTACACCACCGGCCCAGTGTCCTCGCCCAGCCCCGTTTCGTACGCCTCGTCCACCGGCGCGCCCAGATCAAACAACTCCTGCCGCTTGCGGGGCGACATCCGGTTCACCGCCATCGGCATCAACTTCCACACCGGGGCCGCGAGCAGATCATCCAGGCTCTTGAACTGCCGCGCCAGCAGTTTCGCCGTCGTGTCCCCCACGTGCCGGATGCCCATGCCCGCCAGCAGCCGCGCCAGCCCGCGCCCCTTGGCCGCCTCGATCCCCGCGATGATGTTCTCCACCTTCTTGTCGCCCATGCGCTCCAGCGTCACCAGTTCCTCCCGGTGCCCCGGCAGGCGGAAGATGTCCGCGAACGCCACCAGCGGGATCTTCGATTCCGCCCGGATCTGATCGATCGTCTTTTCCCCCATCCCCTCGATATCCATCTGCTTGCGCCCGCAGAACCAGATCAGCTTTTCCCGCACCTGCGCGGGGCACTCGGGGTTCACGCACCGCCGCGCGCTCTCCGTCAGCGGGTCGGCGTGCTCGGGGTCCACGTACTCGATCTCCACCGGCCCGCCGCACTGCGGGCACACCTCCGGCGCCTTGATCTCCTTCGCGCCCACGGGCCGCTTGTCCCGCACCACCCCCACCACGTACGGGATGATCTCTCCCGCCTTCTCCACCTCGATCGTGTCGCCGATGTGGATGTCCTTCTGCCGCACCTGCCCGTAGTTGTGCAGCGTCGCGTGCTGCACCGTCGTGCCCGCCAGGTGCACGGGCTGCATCACCGCCCGCGGCGTGATCTTGCCCGTCTTGCCCACCTGGTGCAGCACGTCCAGCAGCACCGTCGTCTTGCGGTCCGGCGGATACTTGTACGCCACCACCCAGCGCGGGCTCTTGCTCGTGTACCCCAGCCGCTCCTGCTGCTCGAACGAATCCACCCGCACCACCATGCCGTCGGTCTGGAAGTCCAGGGTGCGCCGCTTCTGCTCAAACTCCGCGATCGCCCCCAGGATCTCCTCCACGCTCCGGCACGTGTACAGGTGCGCCGTCGTCGGCACGCCCAGCGACCGCAGCAGCGCGAGGAACGCCGAGTGCGACCCCGCCACCGATTTGTCCGACACCTCGCCCCGCCCGTGAGCGCAGAACGACAGCCGCCGCGACGCGATGAGGTTGGGGTCCAGGTTCTTGAGCGTGCCCGCCGTGGCGTTGCGCGGGTTGGCGAGCG
>JAFEBP010000022.1 GCA_018242605.1 Planctomycetota bacterium | reverse complement strand
GGCTTCTTCACCTCGCCGTAGGACCAAGCCCGGATGTCGTTGGGCGACGCCAGGGTGACCTTGACGGCGGAGAAGTCATTGACGCGGTCGTAAACGGTCTCAGCCATGATCGTTATTCCCAAAGCGGATACACCTGTACCGCTGGTTGAACTCTTCGCGCTGACTGAATGCCCTGTGGGTCCGGGGTAGATCGGTATTACCGCACGGGCGTGTGTCTTGAAGGACGATGTAGGTCCGGACGCTGACTGGAATCTCACGGAGTGCGACGCGGGGCTGTTGGGCCCGATTGCTTACAGGAGGCTGCCGACTTCCTTCTGCTTCTTCTCGAGCGTGATGTTGAGGCCAAGGCCCTTGAGCTCGTTGCAGAGCACGTCGAAGGCGACGGGCATCCCGGCCTCGAGCTTGTTCATGCCCTTGACCATGCTCTCGTAGATCTTCGTGCGGCCCTCGACATCGTCGGACTTGACCGTGAGCAGTTCCTGCAGGATGTAGGCGCTGCCGTAGGCCTCGAGCGCCCACACTTCCATTTCGCCGAAGCGCTGGCCGCCGGTGCGGGCCTTGCCGCCCAGGGGCTGCTGCGTGATCAGCGAGTACGGGCCCGTTGCGCGGGCGTGGATCTTGTCGTCCACGAGGTGGTGGAGCTTGAGCAGATACATGTAACCGACGGTGGTCCGCTGGTTGAACGGCTCGCCGGTGCGGCCGTCGTGCAACTGGATCTTGCCGCCGCGGGGCATCTTGGCCAGAAGCTCGCGAAAGTTAGGGAAGGTCCCGGTCTTCTCGTAGTTGGCGAGCTTGTCCTCGACGTGCTTGTTGGCCTCGGACACTGCGGAGTGGATTTCCTCCTCCGTCGCCCCGTCGAAGACGGGGGTGATGGCCTGGAAGCCCAGGACGCGTGCGGCCCAGCCCAGGTGCGTCTCCAGAATCTGACCGACGTTCATTCGGCTGGGCACGCCCAGGGGGTTGAGGAGCACTTCAACGGCCGTGCCGTCTTCCATGAAGGGCATCTCTTCCTCGGGCACGATGCGGGCGATGACACCCTTGTTGCCGTGGCGGCCCGCCATCTTGTCGCCGACACTCAGGGTGCGCTTGGTGGCGAGGTAGACCTTCACCATCTCGAGCACGCCGGTGGGAAGTTCGTCGCCCCGCTTCATGTGAGCGACCTTGCGGGCCTTCTCGGCGCCGATCGCGGCGATGCGGGGCCAGAACTGGCGGTAGAGCGTTTCGGCCGAGGCCTTGGTGTCTTTGCTGCCCTTGATCCACTTCACGTCGAACGTGCGGATCTGCTCCAGGATGACTTCGGGGATGTCGCTGGCGCCGACCTTCTGGCGGGTGTTGGGGTCGACCATCGGCGTGCCGACAACCTCGTTGACGGCGTTGGTCATCTGCTTGAACAGCGTGATGGCCTTCTCGTCCATCAGCTTCTCGTAGTCGGTGATTTCCTTCTTGAGCTGCTTCTTCTGCTCCTCGTTCATGTGGAGGCGGCGGCTGAAGCGGTTGGCGCCGATCACGACGCCCTCGACGCCCGCGGGGACCTCGAGCGAATCGTTCTTGACGTCCTCGCCCGCGCGGCCGAAGATCGCGTGCAGCAGCTTTTCTTCGGGCGTGAGTTCGGTCTTGCTCTTGGGGCTGACCTTGCCGACCAGGATGTCGCCGGGGCCGACGCGTGCGCCGATGCGGATCACGCCGTTCTCGTCGAGGTTGCGGAGCATCTTCTCAGAGACGTTGGGGATGTCGCGGGTGAACTCCTCGCGCCCCAGCTTGGTCTCGCGGATCTCCACGTCGAACGAGTCGATGTGGATGCTGGTGAAAACATCGTCCTTCACGAGACGCTCGTTGATGACGATGGCGTCCTCGAAGTTGTACCCGTCGAAGGTGTTGAACGCCACGAGCACGTTCTTGCCGATGGCCAGCTCGCCCTGCTTGGTCGAGGCGCCGTCGGCGATCACCTGGTTCTTCTCGACCTTCTGGCCGATCTTGACGATGGGCTTCTGGTTGAGGCAGGTGCGCTCGTTGAGGCCCACGAACTTGCGGAGCACGTACTCGTCTGCGTTATCGACGATGATGCGCTCGCTGTCGACGAAGGTCACGGTGCCCGGGTTCTTGGCCTTGACGACCATGCCCGAGTTGTGGCCCACGGCCTTCTCGACGCCCGTGCCGACGCAGGGGGGATCGACCTTCACCAGCGGCACGCCCTGGCGCTGCATGTTCGAACCCATGAGTGCGCGGTTGGCGTCGTCGTGCTCGAGGAAGGGGATGAGCGCGGCGGAGATGCCGATGATCTGCTTGGGGCTGATGTCCAGGTAGTCCACCTGCGTGGAATCCACCTCGGCCAGTTCGCCGTTGACGCGGGCCAGGATCATGCCCTTGCGGACGCGTCCGCCCTCTTCGAGCGAGTCGGAGGGGGCCAGGATGGCCTTCATTTCCTCGTCGGCGCGGAGGTGGTGGATCTTGCCGGTGGCCTTGCCGTCCTTCACTTCGCGGTAGGGCGTGCGGAGGAAGCCGTAGTCATCGATGCTGGAGAAGATGCCCAGCGACGCGATCAGACCGATGTTCGTGCCTTCGGGCGTTTCGATCGGGCAGATACGGCCGTAATGCGAAATGTGCACGTCGCGGACTTCGAAGCCCGCACGCTTGCGGTTCAGGCCGCCGGGTCCCAGGGCCGAGAGGCGCCGCTCGTGAACGAGGCTGCTCAGCGGGTTGGTCTGATCGACGACCTGGCTGAGCTCGCTGCGGCCGAAGAAGAAGTCGATGGCCGAGGAGATGCTCTTGGTGTTCACCAGGTCGGCGATCTTCACAAGCTCGTCAGGGTCCTTGACACTCATGCGCTCCTGCACCGTGCGGCGCAGCTTGAGGAAGCCCTTGCGGAGTTCCTCGACCGCCAGTTCGTCGAGCGTGCGGAGGCGGCGGTTGCCGAGGTGATCGATGTCGTCAACGACGGCGAGCACGCGGCCGGTCTTGGGGTCGGTGCGTCCGCTGCGCAGGTCGAGCAGGTACTGGATTACCCGCAGGAAATCCTCGCTGCTGATGAACATCTGGTCTTCGGGGACGTTCAGGTCGAACTTGCGGTTGATGCGGAACCGGCCGACGCGCCCGAGGCGGTAGCGGTTCTCGTCGAAGAACTTCTCGAAGAAGAGCTGCTTGGCCTTTTCGACCTGCGGCGGGTTGCCGGGGCGGAGCTTGCTGTAGATCTTCAGCATCGCACGCTGGTAGGTCGTCTCGGCCTCGAACTGCTCGAGCTTCTCCTCAGCGACGGTGTTCAGGATGAGCACGTCGCTGGGGTTCTCGATGACGCGGACCTTCTTGAGGCTGCTGGCCGCGACCGCCGCGGCGGCGTCGCCGAGCTGACGGCCCACGTGCACGAGCTCCTCGCCCGTGGAGGTATCGATAATGCTCTCGGCGGCCCAGTGCTCGGGCTTGGCGTTCTCCGCCTTGATCTCGGTGATCTCGTAGAACAAGCTCAGGAGCTTCTCGGTCTCGGCCACGCTCTCGTCCAGGCAGCGGAGGAAGGTGGTCGCGGCGAGCTTGGTGCTCTGGTCGATCCGCATCGCCAGAACATCCTTCTTGGTCACCTCAAGCTCGATCCAGGAGCCGCGTTCGGGGATGACGCGGGCGCTGTGCAGCGGGCGGTCGCCCTCGCTGGACAGGATCGAGAAGTCAACGCCGGGGGAGCGGTGCAGCTGGCTGACGATCACACGCTCGGCGCCGTTCACGATGAACTCGCCGCCGCCCATCATGATGGGGAACTCGCCCAGGTAGATCTGCTCTTCGGGCAGCTCGGGCTTTCCCTCGCGCTTCAGGCGCACGCCGATGCGGAACGGCCGGCCATAGGTCAGGCGCAGCTCGCGGCATTCGTCGGGCGTATATCGAGGTTCCTCGAGCGTGTAGTCGATGTACTCCAGCGTCATCGTCTCGTCGTAGCTCTTGATCGGGTAGACCTCGCGCAGCAAGGCCTCCAGACCGAGCGTCTTGTCCCTGTCATCGGGCGCTACCCCCAGTTGGAGGAACCGTTCGTACGCGCGCTGCTGCACCTCGCACAAATCCCCCACAGGCATGGCGTCGCCACGCTTGGAGAAGTCTCGGACCTTGGTGCCGACGTTGGACGTAGCCATCGAAGCCATCGAATTCCTCGCGATGGATGGTGATACCGACCACTCAGTTTGTTCTACGTAGCACGATCACGCTTCGCAGTGCATCAAACCGGGCCGACTCTACTGGATGACGATTAGAGACAAGTTGGCAGGTTCCTGTGCGCCGCTGCCCGAGCGACGCAGAATGCCGAACCTCACAGTATATGCGCCGACACACCGCCTAAGCAAGTGTCATGCCACAAAATCTCTTGAAAAAATCGCGGGCCCGCCGCCTGCGGCGGGCCCGCGTCTTTCTCGAATTACCGATCAGAAACCGATTTTCGGATGATCCACCCGTTGAGGTCATTCAACCTCTGAGGTGAAACTCCTTGTCGGTGAGAGATTGCCGCTTCCTGGGAGACTGGCTTAGGCCAGCTCGACGGTCGCGCCGTTCTCTTCGAGGGTCTTCTTGAGCTTCTCGGCTTCGGCCTTGTCCAAGCCCTGCTTGACGGCCTTGCCCGGAGCATCGACGAAGGCCTTCGCCTCGGCCAGACCCAGACCGGTCGCCTCGCGGACGACCTTGATGACCTGGATCTTCTTGTCGCCCGCGGCCTTGAGGATGACGTCGAAGGAGGTCTTCTCTTCGGCCTTGGGGGCGGCGGCCGCGCCAGCGGCGGCCATCATCACCGCGCCACCGGCGGCGGCTTCGATGCCGTAGGCATCCTTCATGTACTTACCGAGCTCGACCGCGTCCTTGAGGGTGAGGCCCGCGAGTTTGTCGCCCAGGTCCTTGATGTGAGTCGCAACTTCCGACATGTTCAAATTCCTTCTTCACTATCGCGCCGAGCCCGTAGGCCTGACGCACGCCTCACCCCAGAGGGGCCGAAACACTTCGGCCTTTAACCCGCCAAGGCGGGCCAGTGGGGTGTCGATGTCAAAACACTCGCAGAGCTTCAGGCGACCTTCGCGATCGCTTCGCCCTTTTCCAACTTTTCTTCGATCGCCTTGATGATGCCGGCGACCTTGGATCCGGGACCCTTGACCTGGCCCATGATCTTGCGGGCCGGGCTGACGATGAGGGTGACGACCCGGCCGATGGCCTCTTCGCGGGTGGGGAACTTGCTCAGTTCGAGCACGCCCGCCTTGCCCTTGAACACGGTGCCGTCGAGGATGGCGCCCTTGAGCTCAACGCCGGGCATCTTCTCGACGATCGCGACGACCTCGCGGGCCACCTCGACCACGCTGTTGCCGCCGTACGCCAGGGCGTTGCCGCCCGTGAGCATGTCGGAGAGGCCGGCGAGGCTGGTGCCCTCAAACGACTTGCGTGCCAGGGCGTTCTGCACCACGGTGACGCGGATGTTCTTCTTCGCCAGCGTGTGGCGCATCTTGGTGGTATCAACGGCCTTGACGCCGCGGATGCTGATGACCATCGCGTCCGGCCACTGGTCCGTTCCCTTGGCGATGCGGGCCTTGTACTCCCGCATGATCATGGTTTTGACAACTTTAGACATGGGTCGCTCTCAATCGTGGATCGGCTCTCCAGAGCCTCATCCGCATTCGGTCATTCGGCGCACACCGCCCTGGAGAGCGGGGTCGCCGACTCACTCCGGCGCGGCCGCCGCGACGTACTTCACCTTGATGCCCGGGGTCATGGCCCCGCTGATCGTGATGCTCTTGATGTAATGGCCCTTGACGGTCGCGGGACGGATCTTCTCGATCGTGTGGATGAAGTGGGTCAGGTTCTCGGTCAGCGACGCCTCGGGGAAGGACATCTTGCCGATGATGGCGTGGATGTTGCCGGCGGTGTCGGTGCGGTACTCGACCTTGCCCGCGGCGTATTCCTTCACGGCCCCGGCGATGTCGGGGGTGACGGTGCCGGCCTTGGGGCTGGGCATCAGGCCCTTGGGGCCCAGGACCTTACCGAGCTTGGACACGACCCGCATCATGTCCGGGCTGGCGACGGCCACGTCGAAATCCATCCAACCCTTCTCGATCTCGGCGACGAGTTCCTCGCCGCCGGCCTTGACGGCGCCGGCTTCGAGAGCCTTGGGGGCCACGTCGCTCTGGCAGAACGCCACGACCCGCTTGCTCTTGCCGATGCCCTGGGGCAGGCTGATCGCGCCGCGGAGGTTCTGGTCGCTCTGCTTGGTGTCGAGATTCAGGTGCATCACCACGTTGACCGTCTGGTCGAACTTGGGGCCCTTGAACTTCTTCAACGAGGCCACCGCCTGGGGGGCTTCGAGAGCCTCCTTGACCCGGAGGCTTTCGTTGTGCTTGTCGCGCTTCGTCATTCTGACCGGCATCGCTCGTATTCCTGTTGTGGCCCGCGTGGGCGGGCTGCGTTCATGTGTGTCCGGTGACCCGCTTATCCGACGATCGTCACGCCCATCGACCGCGCGGTGCCTTCGACGACGCGCATCGCGGTCTCGATGCTGTGACTGTTGAGGTCCTGCATCTTCGCCTCGGCGATCTTCTTCACCTGTTCCTTGGTGATCTTGCCGACCTTGTCCTTGTTGGGAACGCCGGAGCCCTTCTCGACTCCCGCGGCTTCCTTGATGAGGACGGACGCCGGGCTGCTCTTGATCTCCAGATCGAAGGAGCGGTCGTTGTACACCGTGACGATGCACCCGACGATCTTGCCCTTGACGTTCTGCGTCGCGGCGTTGAACTTCTGGATGAACTGTCCGGGGTTCACGCCCTTGCTGCCCAGAACGGGGCCGAGCGGTGGCGCGGGGGTCGCTTGACCGCCGGGCGCCATGATCTTGAAAACGTTGGTAACTTCTTTCTTGGCCATCCTATATCAACCTCCCACCGGCCTCCGATAACTCGGACGCCCGTCCCGGCGAAGGACGAGCAAGGCTCGGTAGTACTTTCGGCTTGGGATGTCACCCGTGCCCGTCAGAGCGCGGCGTGTCCACAAGGGTCGAGAGTGTAGGCACCCACCCTCCGGCCGACCACTCACCCGCCCCGCGACAATTTGCCGCTCAATGACCAGCTACTGGCCCGTTCAGGGGATGTGTTTCCATGATCGGGGAAACTTCCTCGTCGCCCCGGACAGGCGGACGCGGGATACTTAGCCGAGCAAGTCCGACCCGAATCAACGCTTGGGCGTGGCCGTCGGGAGTAGGGCGGGTCGGCGGAGAGGCTCGCCCGCGGTCGACCGGCCGCGGAGCGTGAACGGCACGCCCGGTTCATCGGCGCTGTCCTCGGAGCGACGGTGAATGCGGAATACGTCGCGATCCGCGATGCGCCGACCCCGAGGATCAGGAGAATGCACATGAAATTACTCATCGCGTACGGCGCGGCGCTGTGCTTGTGCCAGTTCGCCGCGGGAGGCATGCACGGCCCCATGTATCCGCCGACCAACGGCGTGGTCTTCTCCTTCACAGGGAACGCGGGTGACTACGGCGGACAGACGAACACCTACACCGGCATGAGCATGGAAGGCGTGATCGCCCGCTGGTGGGGCGACGCCGGCGCGCCCATTGTCAACTCCCTGCGAGGCTCTCCGCTCGACGCTGTCTCGTTGAACATCAACGCCAGCTCCCTTGACCAAGGCGTTGCGGTGTTCCTGGGCACCTCACCGTTCACGTTCCTGTACGGAACGAGCTTCGTCACGACGACGGTTCCGACACGGCTGACCATCCGCACGTTCGACATGTTGGGGAGCCCCGTCCCGATGGTGACGGGCATGAGCCTGTCGATTGCGGGCGAGGTTGTGGCGCAGGTCGATTCGAAGGATTTCAGGGCCAACTTGCTGTTCGAGGCACGCAACCCCGTGACCGGAGTGTGGACGCCCACAAGCGTGCTGTACAACTCCTTCAGCACCCAAGGTCAGGGAACCTATGTCTCGTTCAACGGCGGCTTCTACGAATCGCAGCCTACGCCCTGCCCCGCGGACTACAACCAGGACGGGGGCGTCGACGGCACCGACGTCCAAGCGTTCTTCGCTGATTGGGAAGGCGGCATGCCCGCGGCGGACGTGAACGAGGATGGCGGCGTGGACGGCTCTGACGTCCAGGACTTCTTCGTCGCCTGGGAGAACGGGGGTTGCTGATCCTCGTCCGCTGAAGAATCCAGCGGATTGATCTCGTGGGTTGCAGGCACAGACGACGCCGGGGTCCAACGGACTCCGGCGTTTCATTCACAACTCCGCCAACCGTCGCCCCGTCTCGGCGTCGAGCAGGTCTCGCATGATCTCGCCCATGTCGCCCGCGATCAGGTTCCGCAGCTGATACTCCCCGGGCAACCGCTCGTCGGCCACAATGCCTTCCTTCCAGCGATACGTGCGGATCTTCTCGCTGCGGTCGCCGCTGCCGATCTGGTTGCGACGAGCCGCGGATCGCTCGGCGTGCTTCTTGCGTTGCTCAAAATCCAGCAACTTGGTGAGGAGCAGCCGCCGGGCCGCGGCGCGGTTCTGCTGCTGGCTTTTGCTCTCCTGCATCCGGATCAGGATGCCGGTGGGTTTGTGGTGCAGCTGAACGGCGGTCGCCACCTTGTTCACGTTCTGACCGCCCGGGCCCTGGCTGGTCGTCACGTTCTCTTCCACGTCGTTGGCCCAATCAATTTTAATATCGATCTCCTCGGGCTCGGGCAGCACGGCCACCGTCGCGGTGCTGGTGTGGATGCGTCCCTGCGCCTCGGTCGCGGGCACGCGTTTGACGCTGTGCACGCCGGCCTCGAACGCCATCTCGCTCCACACTCCCTCGCCCCGGATGTTGATGACAGCGCTGCGCACACCCCCCGTGGAGGGTTCGGCGGTCAGTTCGAGCGTTTCGATCGTCCACCCGCGGCGAGCGGCGTACTTCTCGTACATCTCCAGCAGGTCGCGGCACCAGAGCGCCGCCTCGTCGCCGCCGGTCCCGGCGCGCAGTTCCATCATCACCGACCCGATCTTGCGGTCCTCGGTGGTCACCAGGCGGGAAAGGACCGCGTCGAGCGTCTCCTCCAGCCGCTGCTCAACATTGGGAAGCTCTTCGCGTGCAAGCTCGATCAGGTCCTTGTCGTCTCCTGCACGGATGACGCCGCGGAGATCCTCTGATTCCTTGCGAAGTGCGCTCAGGCGCCGGTACCCCTCCACCACCGGCATGAGCGTGGAGCGCTGGACCGAGTACTCGCGCACCTTGCGATGATCCGTCAGCACCGCTGGGTCTTCGAGTTGCTCGGCCAGGCGTTTCTCCAGTTCATCCATGTCGGCCAAGCGCTGGAAGACCCGCGCCGGGATCTGGCGGGAGCCTATGGAGACTGTGGGTTCATCAACCGGCATGCGGTGCAAGAGTATCGGGGTCGCATGCGTACTTTCGCGCGCCGAATCGCAGCGACAGCTGCCCGCCCCGACCACGCTCAACGCCGCCGCACGGGAATCCGATGCTTACTACCATCGAACCGATAACTCCGAGCACTCCGAAAAGCACCCACCGGGAGCACGCATTGCAACCAGTGATCGAACTCAGAGGCGTCGCCAAGGCCTTCGGTCCCAAGCGAGCCGTCAACAACCTCGAACTCTCCATCCCCGCGGGCAGCGTGTACGGCTTCATCGGCCCCAACGGCGCCGGCAAGACCACCACGATCCGCATGATCATGTCGATCATTTTCCCGGATTCGGGGACCATCTCCGTGCTCGGCAAGGCCTCCGCCGTTGAGAGCAAGGACCGAATCGGATACCTGCCGGAAGAACGCGGCGTGTACCGCAAGATGCGGGTGGGTGCGTTCCTCAACTACATGGGCCGGCTCAAGGGGCTGGATTCGGCGGGCCTTGAGCGGCGCGTCCGCCAGTGGCTCGAGCGAGTCTCTCTGCTGGATTGTTACCGCAAGAAGTGCGAGGAACTCAGCAAGGGCATGCAGCAGAAGGTGCAGTTCATCGCGTCCGTGCTCCACGAGCCGGACCTGGTGATCCTGGACGAGCCGTTCAGCGGCCTGGACCCGGTCAATCGCCGGCTGCTGCGCGGCCTGATCGATGAACAACGGGCCAAGGGCCGCACGATCATCTTCTCGACGCACGCGATGTTCGAGGCCGAGCAACTCTGCACGCACCTGTTCATGATCCACCAGGGCAACAAGGTGCTGGACATGCCGATGGCCGAGGTGTGGCGGACGTACGACCCGCGGGCCGTGATCGTCGAGCCGATGGACGCGAACGGTGCATCGGACGACCGGCCGTGGGGCAACTTCCCGGGCGTCTGCGGCGTCACACCGACCGCCAACGGCGTTGAACTTCACCTGGCGAACGATGCCGACCCCGGCGCCGTGATGGCCGAGGCGGCCCGCCGCGCGCCCGCCCGCAGGTTGGAACTCAAACGGGCCAACCTCGAGGACATTTTCATCAACCTGGTGGGCGGCGACGCCGCGGCCCTCAACATCGAGAACGAGCGAAGCGCCGGGAGCGGGGGTGACGCATGAAGAAGACACTACGAATTGCCGGCCGCGAGTTCGCGGCCACCGTGTTCACCAAGGCCTTCCTGCTCGGGCTGGTGCTGCCTCCGGTGATGATGCTGTGCGTCTTCGCGTTGCTCCCGATTCTGATGAACGCGGCGTCGCCCAAGGTCAAGGGTCACGTCTCGGTGATCGATCGGACCGGAGTGGTGGCGCCCAAGATTCTCGACGCCTTCACCCCCGAGAAGCTCGCGGCCCGCATGGCCGAGAAGGCCAAGAAGGTCATGGAAGAGCTGCCCGCGCCGCAGGCCGCGAAGGACATGGCGAAAACCAATACCGGGATGATTGCCAAAGCGGCCGAGGCCAAAGCCCCGTCGCTCACCGTGCAATCGCTGCCGGTGACGAGCGACCCCGAGAAGGTCAAGGACGAGATCCGCCGCACGGGGGACAAGGCCAAGAACGCCGAGGGCGATGACCCTTGCCTCGCGCTGGCCGTTATCCCGGCAGAGTCGCTGAAGGCCGACAAGGACGGCGTGTTCGGCTCGTTCGATTTCTTCGTCGCTCCCAAGCTCGACGTTGAAGTGCAGAGCGACATTCAACGCCAGATCGGCCGGGCGATCGTCGACGCACGCATCGAGACCAACGGCATGGACGTGGCCAAGGTGCGGGCCATCACCGACGCACCGAAAGTCGAGGCCAAGAGCGTCACTTCCAGCGGCGACAAGAACATCAACGACGCCGTCAAGATCCTGGTCCCCGGGGCGTTCATGTTCCTGCTCTGGATCGCGACGTTCGCGTGCGGGCAGCAGTTGCTCACATCGACCATCGAGGAGAAGTCCAGCCGCGTGATGGAGGTGTTGCTCAGCGCGGTCTCGCCGATGGAGCTGCTCACGGGCAAGATCCTGGGGCAGATGGCGGTGGGCCTGATGATGATGTTCCTGTACAGCGGAGCGGGGCTGGCGGCGCTCGTCTTCAAGAACATGGGCGACATCGTCGCACTCACGAATCTGCTCTATCTGTTCGTGTACTTCGTCATCGCCTTCTTCATGATCGCCAGCCTGATGGCCGCGATCGGCAGTGCCGTCTCTGACATCCGCGAGGCCCAGTCGCTTTTGGGGCCGATCATGATCGTTCTGGTTATCCCCATGATGCTGTGGCTGCCGATCCTGCGTAACCCCAACAGCATGTTCTCGCAGGTGGTGAGTTTCCTGCCGCCCATCTCGCCGTTCGTGATGGTGCTGCGCATCTCGGGCAGCGAACCGGTGCCGGCGTGGCAGATCCCCGCCACCATCGTCCTGGGCTTCGTGTACGTGGGCGTCGCGCTGTGGGCGGCCTCCAAGGTCTTCCGCATCGGCGTGTTGATGTACGGCAAACCACCGAACTTCCGGACGTTACTCCGCTGGATTCGTATGGCTTGAATCAAGGCCAGCCGAACGAAGCAGCGCCGACCGATCTCGCGGTGACAACGTGTCCCAGACCTTGACGGTTCCATCGCCGCTGGCGGTCACGATCTGCGTGCCGTCCGTGCTGAATGACACAGCGCTCACGTACTTCGTATGGCCCCGGAGTTCGGCGAGGGGCTCCCAGGATCCCGTGTGCCAGAGAAGCACGACCGTGTCCTCCCCCGCGCTGGCGAGTCGAGAACCGTCGGGGCTGAAATCCAGCGAAAAGACAGGACCTTCATGCCTGGAGAGCGTCCGTACCAACTTGCCCTCGGGCAAAGACCACACAGAGATCTTGGGGCCCTCGGAGCTCGTTGCGAGAAGCGATCCATCGGGCGAGACAGCGACCGCGGAGACTGAGTGCTCGCCGGTAGATATCTCGCACAGTTCGCCGCGTCCGGAATGAACGTCGCGGATCTTCACATTTCCGGGACCGGACTCGAAGGCCAGGAGGTCACCACGGGGCGACACGGCGCGAACCTGCCCACCCTGCAACCTGCACCAACGGGTTGAAGAGGCGGCCACCGACCACGGATCATCTCGCAATGTGCGGATCACCGGCGACTCCGGCTCACGCCGCGTGACGCCCTGGCTCACGCCTTGGACACTCCAAGTGGAGACGGAGTCCCCTTGCTCCTGAACAAAGAGCCGCGTGCCATCCCGGGTGAACCCGAGCATGACCGGCGGGTAGATCTGGGCAAACGACCGGTCGAGCACCGCCACGGGTGAGCCCGTCGACGAATTCCACACTCGGACCGCGTCCGCCCATGAGGCAGACGCGATGAGGGTGGAGTCGGGGCTGAATGCCGCGAAGTAGACGAAACTGGTGTGGCCTCTCAGTGTCCGCACGCACGGTTCCGCGAGAGTGACCACGAATGCCCCGCCGCGATCGTCGGCGCAGAGGAGTGATTCTCCTCTGGCCCCCCACCGCACAGCGACGGCGATCGGGTCAATAGGGATCACCGTGCGGCAGACTCCCGCGGTGTCCCAGACGCGAATGGTGTTGTCCGCGGCGGCGGTCGCGATCAACGTTCCGTCGGGTGAGATCGCCGCGGCGGTCACAAAGCGGGTGTGCCCCGTCAGAACGGCGATCCGCTGACCAAGAGCGTCATAGATCTCAACAGCCCGCTTGTCCAGAGTACCGTCCGGATCGCGCAGCGTAATTGTTGCGTTGTGGTCCAGCGAGTTCATCAAGTCGAACGCCAGGTCGCGGGAAACAGCTCCGTCCGGACTCTCGGCGCGGCGTGCTTCCGCATCCAAGACGCACCACTCGAACTGCCCGTCGGAACGAAACAGACCGATCCTGCGCGTCCCCAACGGAGCAGGCGGGCGGGCCCACAACGTCGTTCCCGAATCGGTATCCATGATGCGGAATCCCTGGCTGGAATCCTCGATCCACATGGTGCAACCGTCGAAAGAGAGCCCCATTCTGGGCTCATCCCACACGGTGCCCGCCGACAGTTGGGCTACAGGTCGATCCTCCTCATACACCACCACCGAAACGGCTCCGTCCGAAGCGGCCTCCAACGCGGCCAGACGCGAACCACTGCCGCTAAAAACGGGGCGGCTCAAGAACCCGTCCGATGCGCTCAGCACTCGCCTTGATTCCGATTCGATATCGACGATTTCCACTCGACCTTCGCGGCACACCGCAATCGATGCTCCGCTGGCACCACCGATGGCGGCGGTCGCGACCGAGTCGCCCGGAATCACCTGGGTGGTCCTCTCCAACCGACTGCGATAGTGGTGCCACTCCCACCCGCGCATCTCGGCGGGCACTTCATCCAGGAGCCGACGCGATCGCACGGGATCGGGCGCGGCGCTCGCGTCGGCCGCGGCCAGCGCCAAGCGGTAAGACTCCGCTCGCGCCTGCGCCTCGCTTCGTCGGGCGGCCGCCTCACTCGCGATCGCCCGGCTCTCGTTGCGGATCGAGCCCACCAGGGCGACGGCTGTGCTGACAGCGCCGATCAGCAGCCCCGCCGCCGCGACTCCCACGCCCCAAGCCAAGCCGGGGTTGCGGCTCGCGAACTTGCGCAGTTGGTACATCATGGTCAGCGGACGGGCGGTCACGGGCTCGTCGCGAAGGAAGCGGCGAATGTCCGACGCCAGTTCGGACGCCGATTGATAGCGGCGTTGTCGATCGGGCTCCAAGGCCTTGGCGACGATGGACTCCACGTCTCCGCGCAAGTTCGGGTTCAACGTTGACAGTCGCGTGGGCGGATCGAACGCCACGATCCGTGCCGCCTCCGGGAGCGTCAGCGAACGCACGTCGTGCGGCAGTCGACCACTGAGCAGTTCGTACAGAAGCACCCCCAACGCGTACACGTCGGATCGGGTGTCGATGGTCGCCGGCTCGCCGTGCAACTGTTCCGGGCTCATGTAACAGATGGTCCCGATGATCTGCCCCGCTTCGGTACGCATGCTGACTGAGTGATCCTCCGGCGTCACCACCCGGGCGATTCCAAAGTCCAGGATCTTCACCGAGTACTCTGCGTTCGCGTCCGTCGGTCGACGTTCCGCGAGAACGTTTTGCGGCTTGAGATCTCGGTGCACAACGCCGCGCTGGTGTGCGGCGTGAACGGCGTCGCAGGTAGCCGCGATCAGGCCGAGCCGCTCGCGCATGGCAAGATTCTGCTCGTCCGCGAAGCGCGTCAGCGTCACGCCATCCACAAACTCCATCGCGAAGTACGGCGCGTCACTCCCTGCGACCACGGCGACCCCCGCGCCGTAGACACGTGCGATGCCGGGGTGTTGCAGCCTGCCCAGCGTCTCGATCTCCCTGAGAAACCGACCCCTACCTGACGCCATCCCCCGCCGCATCACCTTGATCGCGACGCGTCTACGCGGCTGATCCTGCTCGGCCTCGTAGACGGTCCCCATGCCCCCCTCGCCGATCCGGCGGATCACCCGGTACGGGCCGATGAACTCCGGCACTTCTTCGGGTGTGACCGGGTCATCCGCTCCCAGGAGCAAACCGTCGAACGGTGGACGCGTGGCGACCCGCTCTGCAGCAGCAACCTGATCCTGCGCGAGCATACCGCGAACAACCGCTTCCAACTCCGGATCGTCGCCGACCGCGAGCCTGAGGCGGCGTGTGCGTTCACCCGCCTCCAGGTCGCAGACTTCCATGAAGGCCCGGTGGGCCAGGTTGTACTTCTTCGGGTCCATGTGTGGAGTGACGTACGTCAAGAACCTTCGGCCTGCAGTTCGCGGGCGATCCAGGCCTGGACCGCCCGCCATCGCCGCTCGATAGTCCGCTTGGGGAACCCCAGCACCACAGACATCTCATCGATCGAAAGCCCCCCGAAATAGCGCAGTTCCACCATTTCCGCGTGTTCGGGGTTCAACCGTTCGAGCTTCTGGAGAGTGTCGTCCAGAGCAATCATGTCAACCGTCGATGCCGCCCAGGTGATTGCGTCCGACATATCCACCCGAACGCCGTCCGGGGTTCGCTTGGCGGCGCGCCGGTCTCTTGCGTGCGTGGCGAGCACCCGGCGCATGGCCCGGGAAGCGATCGCGAAGAAATGAGCTCGTCCCTCCCACGTCAGCCCCTCGCTGGCGAGCAGCGAAGCACACGCCTCGTTGACAAGCGCGGTGGGTTGCAGAGTGTGATCCGCCCTCTCCCGCCGCATGTACGCCCGGGCCAACCGCCGAAGTTCTTCGTATACCACGGGAATGAGCAACTCGGCCCCGGACGGGTGACCCGCCGCGGCTCGCTCGAGTATCCGCGTAACACTCTGCGGCTCCATACGTGCTAAATCAAGGCCAACGGGGTCCCACAAACGCCGAACATGGTAGGGTCCCAGCAATTGTCACCGGAATTGTGGCGGACACCTCCGAGTCTTTGAGCATCTCCACATAGCGGACGCGGTCCGCGCATCCCCACTCGCCCCTTAGACCCGGAGCCACCCATGAGACAATTACAACGATTCGCTATCTGCGCTGTTCTGGGCGGAATCGCCCTTAGTCCATGCCTGGCCGGCCCGGTCGGTTCATCGGTGACGTACCAAGGAGAGCTCTCGCAACAAGGAGCGGCGTTCACGGGGAGCGCGGACTTCCAGTTCCGCCTGTTCGATGCCGCGAGTTCGGGAGGGCAGGTCGGCGCGACCCTCACATCGTCCGCGGTCGACATCGAACAGGGACGATTCGCCGTCGACTTGGACTTCGGTGCCGCCGCGTTTAGCGGTCAGGCCAGGTGGCTGGAGATTTCCGTGCGGCCGGCGGGCGGCGGTGCTTACACGACGCTGGCTCCCCGCCAGCGCATCGCGCCTTCTCCCTTTGCGCTCAACGCAACGACCCTGAACGGCCAATCCTCGGCGTACTTCCAGGACGCCTCCAACCTCGTGAGCGGACAGATCGCAAGCCCACGACTTTCGGGCACGTACGCCGGCACGCTCAACCTCACCAACTCCAACAACACCTACGCCGGAAACGGCGCCGCCCTGATCGGCCTCGTCGCTTCCAACATCAGCACCGGCACGCTCGCGGACGCCCGCCTCTCGGGCAATATTCCCCGGCTCGACGCGACCAACACGTTCACGAACACCCTGACGGTCGCCGGCGCGGCGTTGCCCCTTCGCCTGCGGGGAGGGGATTTCGGCAACTCGCTGCTGGAGTTCAACGCCACGGGCGTGGGAGCCGGGTGGTACGGCCGAATTCAGGCACGCAATGACCACTCGACGCTCGCGGGCCCCGACACCTTGCTCCTGAACCCCGATGGCGGATTCGTCGGGATCGGCGGCTCGACCGCTCGCGGGCCCCTGGAAGTAGCGGGCGAAACATACCTCTCGGGCGCGGCACCGCACGCCCTGCGCTTCCTGAACGGTTCCGCCGCCACCCTGACCATCGGCGTCGCGGGCGGGGGCGGGCAGTACAGCAGCAGCGCGATCGCAAACGACGCCGTCATTCGGAACGAGGCCGCGGGCGGGCGAATTCACTTGCAGAACGGCGGGGCGGGCGCCGCCATGACGATCGACGCGTCCAACCGCGTCGGAATCGGCACCAACTCGCCGACCCAGAAACTGGAGGTGGTGGGCACCGCGGCCTATCGCACGGCTCGCTTCGCCAACCCCAACACCACCCAGGCCGACGCGGCGGGAATCGAGATCTTCAGCGCTTCGTCCAACAAGGCCATGAACCTGGTGATGGGCGCCGATGGCATCTTCTATATCTCACAGGCGTCGCAAGCCGACGGCGGATTTGGCACTTCCTTGCGATTCAACTCCGCTACCGGACTGCTGAGCGCCAAGCAATACGAGATCCGCGGTGGCGCCGACATCGCCGAACCGTTTGATGTGATTTCGCCCGATGAAGACACACGCCCCGGCATGATCGTCTGCATCGATCCGGAACATCCGGGCAAGCTGCAGCTGGCCTCGAGCGAGTATGACCCCACCGTCGCCGGCATCATCAGCGGCGCGGGCGGCGTCGCGGCGGGCCTGCGTCTCAAGCACGAGGGAACCCTCGCCGACGGAGATCGTCCGGTGGCCCTCTCGGGCAGAGTCTACTGCTGGGTAGACGCGGACGCATCGGGCCCCATCCGTCCGGGAGACCTCCTCACCACCTCGGCCACGCGCGGCCACGCGATGCGTGCCTGCGACCCCAGGCGGATGCCCGGATCTGTACTCGGAAAGGCGATGACGCCGCTGGGTCACGGCAAGGGATTGGTGCTGGTTCTTGTCTCGCTCCAATAGCGTGCTCCCGCCCTTGCACTCGCACCTCGTCCATCACTCGGAATGATCGAAGCCGTTTGCGGTCCTGATTCGCACCGCCGCAGGAACACACTCATGTTCACACTTGATCAATCGCTCACTCACCCGCGGGCTTTGCTCGGGACGGTACTGCTGAGCGCCGCGTCAATGGCCCCGCTGTCCGCAGCCCAAATCGACCGCACCCCGGAGCAGGAAGCGATGATGCGCGCATCGATGGGGCCGGTCGGAACGGCCCGCTTCCACGGCGCCCAGGGGTTCCTGGACTACGCGAACCCGATCCCCCCCTCCGCCCAGTCCCCGGCGCCGCTGTTCGCTTTCACCTCGGATGGTCCCGAACCGCGCAGTGCGCTCTTGGACTACCAATCACGCGGCCAACGCATCAGCCTCGACTGGGATCTGGTCAACGCCTTGGATGAGGGCGAGCGGGTCACTCTGCCGCTGTTCGACGGCGATGAGATTGAGATCGCCTTCGCGAGGGCCGAGTTTCGCGGCCCGACGCGTTACTCACTGTTCGGTCAAATCGCAGGAGTTCCGGCGAGCGAGGTCATTCTTGTTCGATACGACGATGCTGTCTATGCCGTGGTGAAAGACTACGACCGCAAGAAGGTGTACGAGATCCAGTACGCGCCGGCACGCGACGGCCTGGGAGCTTCCCATGTGCTCCGCAAAACCGCGGACACAGGGCCGCGGGCCACGTGCGGCACCTGCGGCGCGGACGCGGCGCACATCGATCCCACCCCCGATTCTCCCGGCAGTTCGTCCGATTCGCGGGGCGGGTATGGCCCGCGCTCCCAGGCCGATCCGGCGGACGTGGTGGATGTCGCGGTCTACTGCACCCTTGAGGCACGCGCGAGCTACGCGAACGACAACGCCTTCTACTCCGAGGTCCAGGCCTGCGTCGACGGTTTCAACGTGCGTTGCTCGAACTCGGGCGTCAGTCTCACGCTCCGGCTCATGCACGCCGACCCCGCGGCGGCCGCATACCACGAATCCGGTGACCTGCACACCGACCTGGGTCGGTTGCAGAGCAGCGCCGACGGGGTCATGGACAACCTGCACACTCTGCGATCGCTATACCGCGCCGACCTGGTGGTTCTGCTTCGGCAGAACTCGGCACTCAATCTCGCCGGGCTGGCCAACCGCCCCGGCTCGGTGCCGGCCGTAACCTCGGCGTTCAGCGTGGTGTCCCGCACCGGCAATGACCTCGGGACGACTTTCAGTCACGAGGTGGGCCACAACTTCGGCGCCTGCCACGATGTGGCAACCGGTGGTTGCGACCCGCCCTCGGTGACAGGTTCTCCCCGCGGATTCCTGCTGGTCTGTTCCCAACCCACATGCGATCTGCGCTGGCACACAACGATGGCGTACCAGTTCACCAGTTCGTGCGACAGCAGCACGGGCATCTCGTTCTGGTCCAACCCGAGCGTCATCTTCGATCCCCCGGGGGCGTGCAATCCCGCCGCGATCGGCGACTCCGCCGCGAACGTCGCTGGCCTCATCAACCTGTCGCGACTCTCGGTTTCGCAGTACAACATCGGCTCGACGCAGGTATGGACAAACCCGAGCTTCTTCGCCGGAGGAGACGGGACTCGGTACCGGCCGTTTACGCGGATGCGATTCGCGACCCAGGCGGTGCTCGGCGGCGCCGCGGAGGGCGTGGTCCAGGTGCTCTCGGGAACATACGAAGAGACGCTGGCGGGAACCACGCCCGTGGTGCTTAACTCCGCGTGCATCCTGAAGTCAGGCGATGGATCGAACGCGATCCTTCGTTGAGCGCTGTGCACGTCTCAGGCCTTGGCGCTCACCGTGAGTCTGGCCTTGGGTTGGCGTGGGGCCTGCTGGTGATTTTTCTTCGCACGGTGCGTGGACCAGTCGGTGACGCGCAGGTCAGGAGACTCGGGCCCGGTGTGGATGCGCAGAACGTCGTACGTATTGTCGCGCTGCGCCGGGACAAACCCGGCCTCGCGGATTAGACGGCAGAGCACGGCCTCGTCGAGGCAGTAAGTCGTGCCCGCGCTGCTCACCACGTTCTCTTCCATCATGACGCTGCCCATGTCGTTGGCGCCGTACATCAGCGCCACCTGCCCGATGTGCGGGCCCATCGTGACCCACGAGGCGCCGATCGAGTAGATGTTGTCCAGGAACAGGCGGCTGATCGCCTGCGTCCGCAGGTACTCGCTCGCGCCGGCCATCCGCACCCGCCGTCCAAACTCCGGCGACAGCGAGCGATAGTCGACTTCGGGATGGCGCCCCCAGTCAAAGGCCCGGGCGACAACGTCCCCGGGGAACTCGGATTCCAACTCGCCCGGCTCCAAACCCCAGTCTTTCACGCGGCCCAACGGCGTGTTCTCGCGCTGGAAGGGCCAGGAAATGAACGCCTTGTAATGACCGAATCCCCGCCCTCTCGTCGATGGAACGTCCCGCAGCGCTCGGTCCTGCCAGTCTCGCACCAGCATCATGTGGTGGATGCGGTCCGCGCGGCCCTCGATGTGGCCGAACATCATCGTCGCGCTGGTGAACATTCCCAGGCTGTGCGCTACGTACATCACGGTGAGCCACGACTGCGCATCGCACTTGCCCAGCCCGATCTTGCGACGCACGGGATCGGCGAAGATCTCGCCGCCGCCGCCGGGGAGGCTGTCCATGCCTGCCTCGCGCAGACGCACCATCACCCACCGGACCTTGTCCTCGAACGTGTCGCCCGGAGGGTTGAAGAAGTGCACGAACTCAACAAACTCAGGCGGGCTGAACGCGTGTACGTGCACCCTGGGATGCCGCGATTTGATCTCGCTGAGGAGGCCTAAGTACCACTCGAACGGAAGGTCCGGGTTCATCCCGCCCTGCATCAGGATCTGGGTGCCCCCCGCCGCGACCAGTTCGTCGATCTTGTGAACTATCGCGCTGTAATCCAGCGTGTACGCGTCGCTCTCGTCGCCGTCGCGTCGGAACGCGCAGAACGTGCACTTGGCGTTGCACACGTTGGTGTAGTTGATATTGCGGTCGATGATGTATGTGCGGACCGAATCGCCGTGCAAGGTGCGACAGCGTTCATCCGCCCACCGGCCCAACGTCGGCAGCGGCATCTCGCGGTACAACTCCATGCCCTGCTCGCACGTCAGGCGTGCCTCCCCCGCCACCACCGCCGACAGAAGTCCTGAATCAATCGCTGACAGTTGGGGATGTTGGCGCGGCGTGTGAGTCACTGAGGTAGCCCGTCCGTTATTCCGCTGGTATTCCTATCAAATACCGTATCTATTGCGGAAGGTTGAGTTTTCAAATATTTCTGAAAACAAGTGTAGTTGGTCGCGCATCCGACGGCAACTCGGATGACACCCTGATTCCGTCAGGCAGTTTCGGGACCAAGATCGCCCTGAAGCAGTCCGGGAGCAATGCGGTTCGCTTGGGAGCGAGGTCGACGGCTACCTTTGACACTCTCCTTGCGGTTTCCGTACACACTAATGGAGCCACCGATGTTCAGAACTCTCGCCGCGGCGTTGATTCTCTTTGTTTCACTCGCGCCGCTTGCCGGGTGCGAAGACAAGATCAACGAATCGTCGTTCTCGTCCATCAAGCCGGGCATGGCGGTGTACGAAGTGGAGAAGATCCTGGGCGGGAAAGGGGAACTGGAGACTTCCGAAGGAATGAGCATCTCCGGCGCCGGGATCGCCAGCGGAAGTTCCTCGACCGTAGCGACATACGTATGGAAAAAGAACGGCAAACAAATCTCGGTGCAGGTGGAGAAGGGCAAGATCACCTCCGTGAGCAAAGCGGGCTTCTAAGGCACTGGCCCCGTCCGGCTCACAGTATCCGCGGCCAGCGATGATGCACTTGAGTAACACACCCACGCCGCCGCCGCAAACCGTTCCGCCGCCTCCGGCGGACTCGTTGCCTATTCCAGCAACGCCGCCGACCATCCCGGGGCGGTTAGCGGTGGTCGCGAAGCCCCCGACGTGGCACACGCCGCTGGGAATCGCGTTCCTGGTCATGGGGATTCTGGGCGCTCTGATGGCCGGCAGCCAGATGGTCGCAGGGATCACCGTGCCCGCGTTCATTCCGGTCAACGTACCGGGCGCTCAGGCATCGATCGCGACGATCAAACAGCACGCTGGTGAATCCGCGGCGGTGTGGGGGTTCACACTCCTGTGCGCGGTAATGCTCGCCATCTCCGGGGGGATGCTGATCGGGAAGCGGCGTGCCGCGGTGACCCTCCTGCTCGTCTGGGCGTGCCTGCGGATCGTCAGCGGCATCGTGCAGGCGACGCATACCTACTTCATGCAGAAGGCCCAGTTCGCCGCGATGATGGAGGAGATGAGCAAGCAGCAAGGCGCCCGTCCCGTGCCCCCGGGCGTGTTCGCCGCGATCGGAGGGGTTTCCTCCGTCATGGCGTTCCTGTGGGCGGCGGCGTTGCCGGTGTTCGTCTTCATCTGGTTTTCAAGGCCTTCGGTCCGTGCGTTTGTTCATTCCTGGAAGCGTTAGACGCGCATGAACTGCAAGACCTGCGAGTACACCCTGTGGAACATCGCGGCACGCCAGTGCCCCGAGTGCGGCGCGCCGTTCAAACCCTCGGACTTTGAGTTCGCGCTCAACTCCGTTCGCTTCTGCTGCCCTCATTGTCGTCAGCCGTACTACGGAACCGGCGAACTCGGCCACCTGGTGCCGCGCCGATTTGTGTGCGTGGGGTGCCGCCAGGAAATCGACATGGACGAGATGGTTCTCCTGCCCACCGCGGGTGTGCAGGAAAGCCAGACCCGTGTCGAGGAGATGCCCTGGATCGCCCGCGGGAAGATCGGCCGCTTCAAAGCGTGGTTCAAGACGGTCGGCAAGGCCATGGGCGACCCAGCCCGGCTCATGGACCTGACGCCGGAGAACCATCCCGCGACCGAAGCGATCGCGTACAGCACGCTGTGCAACTTCATCTTCTTCACCACGAACCTGGGGATCTTCTTTGTCGCCCCCAGCATGATCGCGGCGTTGCGCCTGCCCCGCGGGGCGTGGTCGGTCGCCGCGGTGATCGCGGGCGCGATCCTCGTGACGGCCGTGCTGTCGTGCGTGCTCGTGTGCGTCTGGAGTGTTGTCGCGCACGGGCTGCTGCGGATCACCGGGCCGCTCACTGCGCCGCTCGCACGCACGGTCCACGCGCTGGGATACAGCACCGGGGCCAACGCGCTGACGGCGGTGCCGTGCTTCGGCCTCATGATGTACCCCCTCTTCGCTGTCTGGTGGGTGATCTCGGCCGGCATCATGCTGCACCGCGTGCACCGCGTTTCTGTCTGGCGGGCGATCTTGGCCATCGGACTGCCGCCCTTTCTGATCGGTGCGATAACGCTCTTTGGCTTCTTTTACATCGGAATCACCACGACTCCCAAGACGATGAAGTTCGGCACCGGCGGGGTCACGGTGTCTCCCCCGAAAGCGCCCGCAGCCGCGGTACCCCTTCCGGTGGAGTTGCATGCCATTGAGTCGCTGCAGTCAAGCGTTCAAGATTACCGGTCCAATCACGACGGCAAGTTGCCCTGCCACGGGACCATGCTGATGACAGAGGGATTCGCGCTCGCGAGCCAGTATTTCGGTGCGCTGTCGGAGAATCAAACGCTCTTGGACGGCATCAAGGTCGCGGATGTGGCGAACATGAGCCCGGAGGTCCTGAACAAATGGGCCACCGCGTTGGACGAGTCGGTGCGCTCCGGCGTGATCGCACACCGGGTGGGCGACATGGTGTTCACGTGGCACGGAGTGGATCCCGCCGACCCGAAGGCCGCGGCGGTATGGCTCTTCGTTGAAGCGCCCGCGGGGTCTAACTCGGGTTCTCGGGTGCCAGTCGGCCTGGTCGATGGCACGATTGCTGTGATTCCCGCCGAAACGTTCGCCGTGGAACTGCTGAAGCAGAATGCGGTCCGAGCGTCGCTGGGGCTGGCCCCCGTACCTGACCCGCACACCATCACGGTCGCTCAGCCCGCGCGTGCGGAGCAGGAGTCCAAGTGAGCCGTCCGGCTGACGGCATGCCCCAGCGATCCTTCGAAGCGGGCACGCCACCTTCCCTGCACCAATCCAAAAGCCGTGGGCGCCGCTAGCTCCTCACTCGGCCGAGCCGGTGTTGGACGCGTTGCACCCATCGCGCTCATCAGGACCTTTCCTGCCACCGCACCCTCGACACAACACTCCCCGCTGCCTTCCGCGGATGCTTCGAATCGCGAGCATGGCCACGCTCATGGACCAAAGATCTCGTCCGGATTTCGCGGGGCCAACCCAGTTCCAGCGCGAGTGCCTACCTCCTACCCAACTTCAGCCTCAATCCACGCGCCCGCGCTTGCCGGCATTTCTTTGAGCTGTGGGCATTTCCTCATGAACGGCTGGTAGCTGCCGCACCAATTTGCCAATAGGACGTGACAATGGCACGCCGATGCGGTCCGGGATCGATCCCTTAGCATCCGCGCCGCACAACGCTTGCCATCGTACTACACTGGCAAATGCGAGCAATCGTGACCGGACAGATCGGGATGGACAAGAAGCCCTACCTTGACGCCGCGGCGAGATTCGCCGGGGAGCAGGGCGAGTCGCTGCATTTGTACCACGTCGGCGACATCATGTACAAGGAAGCGCCCGACGTGCGCCCGGGCAAGATCCTGGACCTGCCCATCAGCCGGCTCAACTCGCTGCGTCGGGCGGCGTTCAAGGACATCATGGCCGAGAGCGGCGTCTTCCCGAACATCATCGTGAACACCCACGCCACCTTCCGTTGGCGGCACGGACTGTTCAGCGCGTTCGATTACGATCAGATCGAGAAGATCCGGCCCGAACTGTTCATCTGCCTCGTGGACAACATCGAGGTGGTCCACCACCGCCTGCACCGCGAGCACGAGATCGACGCCACGCTCAAGGACTGCATGGTGTGGCGCGAGGAGGAGATCCTCGCGACCGAGCTGATGAGCAAGGCCATCCCCAACAGCAAGTTTTACATCATGGCCCGGGGCCGGCACAACCTCACGACCCGAACCATGTTCCGCCTGGTCGCCCGCCCGGGCCTGCGCAAGGTCTACCCGAGCTTCCCCATGAGCCACGTGGTGGATATGCCCGACGTCCTCGCGGAAATCGACGCGTTCCGCGCCGAACTGGCCAAGCACTTCATCACCTTCGATCCCGGCGACGTGGACGAGAAGCTGCTCCTGGAACGCGCCATCGCCGCGGCACGCGAGGGTAAGGAGTTCCTCGACGTGGCCCCCCACGCGTACGGTGGCAGCCGTGCCGCGGACGCGGCGCCGATCCGAGTGCGCGTGCGCGAGGTGCTGGACATCGCCGGCGATATCGACGGCCAGATCTACATGCGGGATTTCCGGCTGGTGGACCAGAGCGACATGATCGTGTCGTACATCCCGGAACTGCCCGGCGGCATCCCCGGCCTTTCTTCCGGCGTTGAACGCGAACTGCACCACGCGTTCGAACACACCAAGGAGGTGTTCGTGGTGTGGAAGCCCAAGAAGAGCCCAAGCCCGTTCATCACCGAGACGGCGACGCGGATTTTCAGCAGCGTTCCCGAGGCGCTCGCGTACTTCGAGCAGAACAACTACTTCGGCGAGAAAAACCTCTTCGGCAACTGATCGGGTTGCTTACTTGCCGGCCGGATGCAGCGCCGCGTCTTCGACAGCTGTCTCGGTCGCGGCGAGCGCTTCAAGCCGCACCCGTGTTACCCGCGTCGGCTCTGCCGCGAGCACCGTGACCTTGATGCCTTCGTGCGTGAACTGCTCGCCCGCCGCGGGGATCCGCCCCAGGGTCACCGTCACGAACCCGCCGACGGTGTCGTAGTCCTCGCTCTCGGGGATCTCGACGCTGAGCGACCTCAGTTGGTCGTTCGCGTCAGCGATGTACGCGCGGGCGTCCACCTCGGCCATGCGCTCGGCCGTCATTACTTTGACTTCGGGGGTCTCTTCCTGCGTGCCTTCGTATTCGTCCTGGATGTCGCCGAAGACCTCTTCGATGATGTCCTCGATGGTCACCAGACCCGCCGTGCCGCCGTATTCATCCGCGACCATCGCGATGTGCACGCGCTTGCTCAGCAGCTCCGCGAGCAACTCTCGCACGGTCTTGGTCTCGGGCACGTAATAGGCGGGACGCAGCAGGCTCTTGAGGTCGAACGTCTTGCCGCCGCGGGAGCTCTCGCCCGCGAGCCACCGCATGAGATCCTTCACGTAAAAGATGCCCACGACGTGGTCGAGGCTGTCGGTGTACACGGGGATGCGGCTGTGGCCGATCCTGCGGATCGCGGCGGTGACCTCGCCCAGGTTGTTGGAGAGTTCCAGCGCGTGGATCTCGGTGCGGGGCGTCATCACCTGGCCCACGGTCTTGTCGCGGAACTTGACCACGGCCTCGATCATGTCGCGTTCGGACTCGTCGAACTGGCCTTCCTCCCGTCCTTCTTCCACGACGGAGAGGATTTCCTCCTGCAGCACCTCGGCTTCGGTCTGGTCGGCCTTGCCGGCCAATCGCTTGACGACCTCATCCACAACTCGCGCAATGCTGCGGAGCGGGCTGCCGACGACGTACAGAAACCGCAGCAGCATGCTCCAGGAATACACCGTGATCTCGCCGGCGTGCTTGGCGATGCTCGCCGGCAGAACGGACGTAAAGACCCATAGCGCCAGGCTAGCGATGACGATGCCCACCAGCCCGTCAATCCAGGTTGGGTCCGCCTGCTGGCGGATGGCGGTGATCCAGAGCACGAGCCCGACCGCCACGATCAGGTTGCAGACGGTCCGGGGCATGGCCGTGGCCGCCGCGTGCCCCTCGACATCGTCCATGATCCGGGCCAGGCGTGCCGCGGCGTTGGGATTGTTCTTGATGGCGACAATGTCATCCAGCGCGGGGCGACTCAGGTCGCGCAGCGACTGAACCAAAGTCGATAGCACGGACCCTGCCGCCAAGGCCACCGTACTCACCCCAAGCCACACCCAATCGTTCACACCATGCTCTCCGGGGCGGCCATACTACGTTGCCCCATCGTGCCCCTCCGGCCGCTCACGCGGACGGTGGAACACCGGCCCTACTCCGATCGCTGCGAGCACCACGTCTTCCATGGCGTGCATCGCGGCGTAGTCCTCCTCCTCATGGTCATCGAAGCCCAGACAATGCAGAACCCCATGAACCACGTAGAGGAGCAACTCTCGTTCAAAAGGGTATCCCTGCGGGGTCGCTTGGCGTAGCGCTTCATCGATACAGACCAAAATATCCGTATCTATTACGTACGCATTACGAACATTACCCGATTTTACCTCGTCTAGACTAGGGATCTGCGGCCGCTGAAGCTCCGGATCGCTCATGTCGAAGGTCAAGACATCAGTCGTTCCCTCGACTCCGGCGAACTCCTCGTGAGCCCTGGCCATCGCCTCATCACCCACGATCCGCACCCGAAGGTCGCCGGCGGCACCCAGCCGAACCATCGCCTCCCGGACGCGGTCGTGGAGCCAGTTCCTGGCCTGCTCCGCCATCCGTCCGGTCTCGTCCATGATGTCAATGTGGGGGGTCACGATGGCAACAGTACCTTGAGACCGGCGGGGAGGATTCCAGCCTCCCACACAAACGGGCCATGGTTGTCCCCGGTGGTCTTGCATGTCTTTTCTCCGGACTCGCGGATCCAGTCACCATCGGCCTGGAGCACCGAGAGGTCAGTCTCTACCCGAATGCGCTTGCCCCGGGATCTGAAGACCGAACTCGACGACCCGCTCCACCCCAGCCGACTGGCGGCGAGCCATCCCAACGCGGCGAGCCCCGTGCGGGCCGGGAAGAAGACGACATCCAGCAAGCCATCAGTCATCGAGGCTTCGCGCGCCGGATCGATCCGCGCGCCGTACTGCGACGAGTTGGCGATCACCAACCAGCCGCGCCCCTGCACCAGCACCCGCCCGTCCACCTCCACTCGCATCCGCGGCAGGCTGGGCCTGAGCAGTTCCTCCATCATCGGGACCGCGTACGACATGTGGGTAATCGCTCCGCGACGTTCCAGAGCGAGCCGCCGAGCGACACCCGCATCCGGCCCGCTGCTCACCATGAGCGTGAACAGCACCCGTTCGCCTTCGCAGGTCGTGCATTCGCCGACATCCACGTTCATCGTCCGCGCCGCGGCGATCGCCGTCGCAATCGCCCCGGCAGTCGCGACCATCCCGAACTGCCGGGCGAACAGGTTCTCGGTACCACGGGCGGCGTGATACACCGCCGCCCCTGAAGCCACAAGAGCGGGCAACACCGAGTGCAACGTGCCGTCCCCCCCCACCACCACACACACACTGTTCCGCGTGAGTCGCGCCTGCACCTCGGCGAGCCACACGGCGGGCGATCCAGGACGCGTCTCAACCATTTCGGCACCATGCGCCGCAGCGATCTCGCGGCCCAGGGACAGGGCTGTTCCTCTTCCGGAGTTGGGATTGGCGACAACAACGACGCTCACAAGTGCTCGAAGGATACCGAAGCCGCCGCCCGTCGCCGCGGCCGTACCCTGCACCGATGTCCTGGGTCATCGTCGGCTGCGATGAAGCGGGCTACGGCCCGACGCTCGGCCCGCTCTGCGTGGGCATGGCTGCGGTGCGCATCCATCACTCCGACGCCTCCAAACCCGCACCCGACCTCTGGAAACTGCTCGAAAAGGGCGTCTGCCGAGAACCCGGCAGGGGCGGAAAGCCCGATGCCCGAGGACGCATTGCCGTGGCCGACAGCAAGGCGCTGAAACTCGCCAACTCGGTCAAGAGCGTGCACCCTCTGGTTCACTTGGAACGAGGCGTTCTCACGTTTCTGGCGGCCAACGGAATGCCGATCCCGCAGAGCGACCTGGCGCTCTTTGAAGCCCTGGGGAGCGTGCCTGACAAGCATCGGTGCTACGCGGGGCCGCCCCGCCCGCTCCCGCTGGGAAGTGACGCCGGATCGCTCGCGATCGCGGGCAACCTCCTGCGATCGTGCCTGGCCGCCGCTGGAGTTGAACTGCTGGCGCTCCGCACGATCGCGGTGTGCGAGGGCGACTTCAACACCATCATCCGCGAGACGGGCAACAAGGCCGAGACAACGGCGTGGGCTCTGGGCAAGCACTTCCGCCACGCGTGGAAAGAGTGGGGCCGCGAGAGCGAGAGCCAACGACTGGGCATCGTCTGCGACCGCCTGGGAGGTCGCGCCGCGTACGCAGGGCTGCTCGAGCGCGAACTGCCGGGAACGACCACGGACATCGTGGACGAGAGCGAGACCCGCAGCCGTTATGTGATCCGAGGCCGAGGAGAGGACGGCGCAGCGCACAAAGCCGGCGCGGCGTTCCTCACCGAGGGTGAATCCGCGCACCTGCCGGTGGCTCTGGCCTCCATGGCGGCAAAACTCGTGCGGGAACTGATGATGGCCCGTTTCAACGAGTACTGGAACGGCCTGCACGAGGAACTCAAGGGCAAAGCGATTTCACCCACGGCCGGATACGCGACCGACGCCCGCCGCTGGCTGGAGGAGATCGGCACAGACGTGATGGGCCGCGAAGACCGCGAGTGGCTGGTGCGCAGCGCGTAGAGAGTCTCCAAAGCACCACGCGACCCAAGAAAAACGCCCCCGGATCTGATCCGGGGGCGTCTGAGATATGCGTTCAATCAACCGCGGCTGTTCGCCGCATCAGTTGCCGTTCTTTTCCATGATCGCGGCCTGCGCCGCCGCGAGCCGGGCGATCGGCACGCGGAACGGAGAGCAGGAGACGTAATCCATCCCGACGCGGTGGCAGAACCACACGCTCTTGGGATCGCCGCCGTGCTCGCCGCAGATGCCGATCTTGAGATCGGCCTTCACGCCGCGGCCCTTGCCGACGGCCAACTCGATCAGTTGGCCCACGCCGCCGGTGTCCAGCGTCTGAAAAGGATCGGCGGGAAGGATCTCGTGAAGCAGGTAGTCGGGCAGGAAGGAACCGATGTCGTCGCGGCTGTAGCCGAACGTCATCTGGGTCAGGTCGTTGGTTCCGAAGGAGAAGAAGTCGGCCTTCTCCGCGATCTCGTCGGCGGTGATCGCGGCGCGGGGCACCTCGATCATCGTGCCGATCTTGACGTCAAGACGAGGCTTGTAATCCTGCTCTTCCTTGACCTTCGCGATCGTCTCTTCGACCTTGGCCCGCAGGTACGAAAGCTCCTTGCGGGTGCCCGCGAGGGGGATCATGATCTCGGGCATCGGCTTGTAGTTGCTGCGCAGGGCATCGATGGTGGCCTCGATGATCGCCCGCACCTGCATCTCCAGGATCTCGGGATAGGTCACGCACAGGCGGCAGCCGCGGTGACCGAGCATCGGGTTGGCCTCGTGCAGAGCTGCGACGCGGGACTGCACCTTGGCCAGGGGCATGCCCATGGCCTTGGCGAGCTCGGCCTGCTGCTTCTCCTCGTGCGGCACGAACTCGTGCAGCGGAGGATCGATGAGGCGGATGGTGACCGGCATTCCCTTCATGGCCTTGAAGATTCCCATGAAGTCGTCGCGCTGGTAGGGCAGGAGCTTGTCCAGGGCCTTGACACGGGCGGCGGTGTTGTCCGCGAGGATCATTTCACGCATCGCCTTGATGCGATCGCCCTCGAAGAACATGTGCTCGGTGCGGGTCAGGCCAATGCCTTCGGCGCCGAACTCGCGGGCCCGCTGAGCGTCCTCGGGCGTGTCGGCGTTGGTCCGCACGCCCAGGCGGCGGTACTTGTCCGACCACTTCATGATCTGGGCGAAGTCGCCGCTCATCTTGGGCTCAACGGTCGGCAGGGAACCGACAATCACTTCGCCGGTGCTGCCGTCGATGGAGATCACGTCGTTCTTGCCGTACGACTTGCCGTTGATCGTCATCTTGTTCTTGGCGGCGTCGATCTCGAGCTCGCCCGCGCCCACGACGCAGCACTTGCCCCAGCCGCAGGCCACCACCGCCGCGTGGCTGGTGCGGCCGCCGGTGGAGGTGAGGATGCCCGCCGCGGCGTGCATGCCCTCGACGTCCTCGGGGCTGGTCTCCTTGCGGCAGAGGATGACCGCTTCGCCCTTGCCCGCGCGTTCCTTGGCCTCGGCGGCGGTGAAGGCGAGCTTGCCGACGGCGGCGCCGGGAGAGGCGGGGATGCCGCGGGTGAGCACTTCGGCCTTTTTCTTGGCGGAGTTGTCGAACGACGGGAGCAGGAGCTGGGTCAGGTCGCCCGCGGGGATGCGGAGCAGCGCGTGTTCCTCGTCGATCAGCCGCTCGCGGACCATGTCGCAGGCGATGCGGACGGCGGCGGTGCCGGTGCGCTTGCCGTTGCGGGTCTGGAGCATGTAGAGCTTGCCACGCTCGATGGTGAACTCGATGTCCTGCATGTCCTTGTAGTGCTTCTCGAGCTTCACCTTGATGTCGAGCAGCTGCTTGTAGACTTCCTTATTCCACTTGGGCATCTGGTCGACCTGCTGGGGCGTCCGGATGCCGGCGACGACGTCCTCGCCCTGGGCGTTGATGAGGAACTCGCCGTAGAAAATGTTCTCGCCGGTGGCGGGGTTGCGGGTGAATGCCACGCCCGTGCCGGAATCCTCGCCCATGTTGCCGTACGCCATGGACTGGATGTTGACGGCGGTGCCGTTGAGGCCGGTGATGCCCTGGATGCGGCGGTAGGAGACCGCGCGGTCGCCGTTCCACGACTTGAACACGGCTTCGATGGCCAGTTCGAGCTGCTTGAACGGGTTCTGCGGGAAGACCTCGCCGACGTACCGCTGGTACACGGCCTTGTACAGCTCGCAGAGCTCGATCATGCCCTGTTCGGGCACGTCGGTGTCGAGCTTGGCCTTGTACTTGTTCTTGACCTTGTTGAATGCCTCTTCGAAGTAGTGGTGATCAACGCCCATCACCACGTCGCCGAACATGTTGATCAGGCGGCGGTATGCGTCGTACGCGAAGCGGGCGTTGCCCGTGCTGTTCGCCTGCCCGGCCACGGAGAGGTCCGTGAGGCCCAGGTTCAGGATCGTGTCCATCATCCCGGGCATCGAAACCGCGGCGCCGGAGCGCACCGAGACGAGCAGCGGGTTGGTATTGTCGCCGAACTTCTTCCCGGTTTCACGCTCGAGGAAGGAGATGTTCTTGTGCACCTCGTTCATCAGGCCGTGCGGCAAGCGCTGGCCGTTGCGGTAGTACAGGGCGCAGGTGTCGGTCGTGATCGTGAAGCCGGGGGGGACGGGCAGCCCGATGCTCGTCATGTCCGCCAGGTTCGCGCCCTTGCCGCCCAGCAGCGTCTTCATCTCGGCGCTGCCCTCGGTCATCAGGGCGCCGAAGTAGTACACCATCTTGCCCGGCTTAGCCCTCATTTTGGGATCCGGGCCGGGGGCGGAAGCCGCCACTTTCTTCAGTACTTTCGAAGTCTTGCCCGCGGAGTGCTGCACCGGGGAAAGCAAGGGAGTTCGGGCGGAAGCGGTCGTCTTAGCCATGGCAACCTTTCGGGTCTTGAATCGGCCGGTCGCGCTGATCGGCCTCGTTCTTTCGGTTCGGCGATCATCCCAAGGCTCAGTGTCACCTTGGAGACGCTCGCTGTTCGTGCTCTAGTAGGTCATCGCGCGGGCTACCTATGCTCGCCCACACAATTGGTAAGTTTAGGGCGGTTGAGCGGCGGGGGCGAGTGATCGCAGCAAGTTGCCCTCGGCTCGGCACGCAAACTTGAAGGCCCGCTGCTCAGCGGCGTTGCTTCCCAGACCCCCAATCATCAGGCCGTGTCAACGGACCGAGGTCAAGCCGGCTCAGGCCCGGAGCTTGCGAACCACCTCAACCACGCTCGCGCCAAGTTGCTCCACTGCTGCCTGTTGCTTCGGATCCTTGAGGCGGCCATCGCTGCCGAACGCCTCGTGCGCCCTGACGATCGCCTGCTGACCCGGAAGGACCAGCACCTGGATGTTCCCCAAAATCGCCCGCAGATGAACGAGCCCGCGAAGCCCGCCGAGCGCGCCCGGAGATGCGGACATGATCGCCGCGACCTTTTCCACAAAGCAGGACAACGGCGGTTCCCCCGGTTCCGGCCGCGATGCCCAGTCGATCGCGTTCTTGAGCACAGCGGAGAGCGAGGAGTTGTACTCCGGGGAGGAGATCAGCAACCCCTGGTGAGCGCGAAGCATGTCCTTAAATCGCTTGGCCCCCTCGGGAAGCCCCGACCTGGTTTCCAGATCCTCGTCGTAGAGCGGCATGTTCAGGTCCCGAAGGTCGAGCACCGTGACATCGCCGCCGGCCGCTCTCACGCCCGCCGCGGCAACCTTTACCAGCGTTTTGTTGAACGAATGCTCCCGGGTGCTGCCCGCGAACGCCAGGACTTTGGGTGTGATGGCCATGAGCGATCATATGGGTCGCGTCACAGCGCCCGCGGGGGAATCCGCCGCACCCGTAGGGCGTATCATGTTTCAGAGGCCTCTCCGTTCGACTCTTCGTTCCGCCGAATCAATCGCGATGCCCCAACCCACCCCGCCCAAGCACACCGATCCTCGCCATCAAGTCACCATCCTGATCGAAGAGGCCGGCAAGGGCGACGCACGCGCCGCCGCGGAGTTGCTCCCGCTCATCTACGAGGAACTCCGCAAGCTCGCCGCCTCCAACATGAACAAGGAAGCCAACGCGGGAGTGGGCCACACGCTAGAGCCCACCGCGTTGGTGCACGAGGCATACCTGAGGCTGCTGGGCCCCGAAGGACACGGCGAGAGCGGCTGGAACAGCCGAGGCCATTTCTTCGGCGCCGCCGCCATCGCGATGCGCCGCATTCTCATTGACAGGGCCCGTGCTCGAAAAACCGAGAAACGCGGTGGCGGTCGCACACGGATCGAACTCTCAGAAGACGCCGCGGCCATGGACCCGTCGACCGAAGACGCCGGTGATCAGGTGCTCGCGCTCGACGCTGCCCTCACGCGGCTGGAAGCGCTCGACGCGAGAAAAGCCCGGGTCGTGATGCTGCGGTATTTCGCCGGCTTGTCTGTCGAGCAGACCGCCTCAGCGCTCGGCGTTTCCCCCGCCACAGTCAAGAATGATTGGGCGTTTGCGCGAGCTTGGTTGAGCAAGGAAATCGAATCGCAGACCAAATGAGCAGTCAACTCCGCGTGGGAGGACGGGTCTGTGTCCTGTCCGCATGCGGTCGGGTAGCCGGTCCCGACGGGCCCATCGAAGTGCCGCCGATCATCGCGTTGCTCACGAGCTGCAACGCCTGCGACCATTCGGCGGCGATCTCCGCCGTCCAAGCAGGTCCGGCGAACTTCGCCATCGTCTCAAGGAGTATCCCGCAGACAATCGGGTAGTGTTCGGGCTTGGCGCCGTACGCCTCGTGCCGCTTGCCAAGTTCCGCGAGTCGGCTTCGAACCAACTCACCATTGTCGAGATTACTCACCACCGCTTGCAGCGATTCCATTAGCTTCGTTTCCTGGGCTTTCATATCCGCTGGAAACAAAACCCGTACGCCCGGATAGCGAGCAAACAACGCCGAGTAAAAATCGTGCGCCAACTCACCGGTTCGCGGCGACAACTGCGCAAGGCTGTCACGCAACCGTTGTACCGCGGCGGCGTCCACTCTGATCCCCGACAGCAGAGGAATAGGACCGCTCAATGGATGACGGGAAATGGGCATAGCCGTACATCAGTGCGAGATTGATCTCGCCAAAGGCTAGGCAGAGGGCCGAGAACTCGCATCCGTCGCCAATCCGACGGGACGCGAAAGATAGCCGTCCCGCGATCCGGTGAGTTTCCTGATGAGTGATGACCGTTTTCAAATCGTGATGCAGACCTTTGAGCGAGCGCTCGAGGTAGACGCATCGCGCCGCGCCGAGTTCGTGCGGCGGGAAGTCGGTCACGACCCTGAACTGCTCGCCGAGGTTGAAGCCCTGCTCGATCACCACAACTCCAACGGCTCCGCCGTCGCGACCGGCGCCGGACTGGCCGCTGTTGGGCGGACAGGAGTCATGCCGAGCATCGCCAAGGAGCACCTCGCGCTGCCGGTGCTGACGGGGAACTACCGCGTGCTGCGGACCATCGGCGAGGGCGGCATGGGGATCGTGTTCGAGGCCGAGCAGGCATTTCCCCGCCGACGAGTCGCCCTCAAGGCCGTTCGCCCGGGAATGAATAGCCGCGCCCTGCTCCGACGATTTCGAAATGAAGTTGAGTTGCTGGGACGGCTGCAGCACCCCGGCATCGCGCAGTTGTACGAAGCGGGCGTGGCGGACGAAGCCTCTCCCGATCAGGCCTTCTTCGCGATGGAACTGGTCGAAGGACGTCCCCTGACCCAGCACGCGAACGAGAATGGCCTCGACCACAAAGCCCGATGGGAACTGCTGCTCAAGGTGTGCGACGCTGTGCAGCATGCGCACCAACGCGGCGTCATACATCGTGATCTCAAGCCCGGCAACATCCTTGTGGGCAACGACGGACAGCCCAAGGTCGTGGACTTCGGCATCGCCCGCGCCTGCGAAGAGAGCAACCACGCCTCCATGGCTACGCGAACCGGCCAGTTGATCGGCACGCCTTCGTACATGAGCCCCGAGCAGATGCGCGGGGAGGAAGTCGACACTCGCTCGGACGTCTACGCCCTTGGCATCGTCGCCTACGAGTTGCTCGCGGGGCGTCTGCCTTTCGATCTCACGGTGGTGGGTTTGCCCGAGGCCTCTCGCATGATCCGAGAGGACGAGCCTCCGCCCCCGTCGCGTTTCGACAAGTCCCTTCGGGGCGACGCCGAAGTCATCATTCTCAAGGCGATCGCCAAGGAGCCCGACCGCCGCTACGCGAGCGCCGGCGCCTTCGGCGAGGACATCCAGCGATTCCTGGCCGGCGACGCCATCGCCGCCCGCCGCGACTCGGCGATCTACCTGCTCCGCAAGCAGATGCGCCGGCACCGGACCGCCGCCCGGCTGGTCGTTCTGGCGACTGTCTCGCTGATCGCGTTCTCCATCTACGCATCGATCAGCGCCGAGAACCAGCGCCAACTCGCTCACCTGGCCACCGAAGCCCGCGACCGCGAACGAAGCTCCAAGGAAGAGGCAATCAGATCCCGGGAAGAGGCGATCAAGGCCAAGGAAGACGCCATCGCCGCTCGCGCCCAAGCCCTGAGCGAACTGACCCAGGCCAACATCGAACGCGGCCGCCTGGAGGCCGCGACCGGCAATCTCGCGCTCGCCGAAGACACGCTGTGGCGGGAGTACTTCAACGACACTCAGTCCGTCTCGGCCAAATGGGGCCTGTGGGAGTTGTACGACCGCATCCCGTCGCAGTGGATCGTGCAGGGCCCCGCCGTTTCCGGGCTTCCAGTCGTTTCGTCGAATCAGCGAACGATCGCATGGATGTCCAGTTCGGGAAGGGTCGTCGCGTTCGACGTCAAGAGCGGCGAAAAGACGCTCGACATTGTCTCGCCAATTCCCGCGCCGTTGGTGATCGCGATCTCACCCGACGGCGAAGGCTATTTCATTGGGTCGTCCCGCAATGACGCCATCGCCTTTTCGCGATCCGGCGCATCTCACAACTTCGCCGGCTCCATCGGAGTGCGCGGCGCGGTGTTCTCAGGCGATGGCAACTTCATCGCCACCGCGGGCCCCGGCACGTTGGTGCGGCTCTGGGACAACCGGACCTGCGGGCTCGTGCGTGAGTGGCGGGTCGGCGGCGCACCCCGACACCTCGCCTTCAGCGCGGACGGCTCCTTGCTCGCCGCGGGAAGCGACTCGGTCTCGAGATACTCCGCCCTCAATGTGCTGGACACGCAAACTGGTGAGCTCGTCGCGGACCTGAGCCCGCCCGACGGTTCGGGCATCAGCGCGCTGGCCTTCGAATCCAGAGCGAACCGGCTCGTCGTGGCGCACCGGCCGGGAAACATGTCATTCTGGGAGCCGGGCGATACGACGCTCACCCCAAGCTCCCACGTCTCGGCGGGAACCGTGATCGCGCTGACCTGTGCTCCCGACGACCGCGGCATTCTGATGGCCGCGCAGGAGCGGCCCTTCATCATGAGCACGCAAGGCGTCATGGAGACGCGTCCGCTCCCCAGGCAACGCTACTCGGTTCTGGCCGCGGCGTGGGCGGGCGACAACGACGCCACGATGGTCATCGACGGCGGACTCCTGCGCCGCTGCTCGCTCTCCACCAACGTCTCGGCCTCGCGCATCACCGGCTTTGAGTCCTGGTGCTTCTCCGTCACATATTCGGCCGGGGGCACCATGATGGGCGTGGGCGCCGGCGACGGCACGATCGACACCATCGACCTGACCAAACGTCGCCGCCTCGCCAGGTGGAGCATCGCCAACACGGGGTTCCGGACCCGCCAGGTCCACTTCATCGATTCGGACCGGACCATGCTCGCGGCCTGCCACGACGGCGTCCTGCGCGGGCTCGACCCCAACACCGGCTCGGAGAAGTTTTCGCTGCCGGGCGAGCGGTCGGAGTGCTTCGCACTGGATGTCTCTCCCGACGGCCGATACGCCGCCGTCGGCCATTCGAACCGCGTGACACGCATCTTTGATCTGCGTTCCCAGGAGAAAGCGGTGACGCTCCCCACACTGGAGAAGCGTATCGAAGGCCTCGCGTTCTCGCCGGACGGCAGGTTTCTCGCGGTCTCCGGTCTCGCACGCGGTATCGCGCTGTGGGACGTTGAAAAGAAGGAGATCGCCCGGCGCGTGGAAACCACCACCCAGCCCTGGGGCGTCGCCTTCTCCCCCGACGGCTCCCGCATGTTCGTCAGCACCCAGCTCGGCACGATCGAAGTGTTCAAGGCGCCCGACTGGACACCCGAGCGCGTTCTGCGGGGCCACCAGCGACTCATCCCCGCGATCGCGGTCTCGCCCGATGGCAAGCTCTTCGCCACGGGAGGCGAAGACTCTCTCGTCAAGATCTGGGACGCCGTCACGCTCCGCAACCTCGCGTCTTTCGACACCAACGGCCTCACGATCGTGTCGCTCGCGTTCTCACCGGATTCCAAAAAGCTCGCGGGTGCCGCCGCGAACCGCTTCATCGTCGAGTACGACCTCGCCGGCGCGGAGGATCGCATACGCGCACACGAGGATTACTATCGCAAACGGTTGGTCCCCGCCAAGCCCGCGGCTCGACAGTGACAGCGGGCGAAAACCACAAGCCCGCGGCGGACATCAAAAAGGCACGCGGCTGGCTAAGCGTCCTTGCGCTGCAAAGAGTGCGGTCGCCTTCCGCGAAACCTCACGACGATTTCAGCTGCAACCGACGCCACGCCGCTATCGGCGTTCGCCCTGCCCGCCTGGCCCTCCCGGACCACCCGGTCCCCCGGGCCCGCCCTGACCCCGAGGCTCTTTGCCATCGCGGATTCGCTCCAGCATCGAATCCACTTCGTCCTTTTCCTTGGCCCGCCGCGAATCCAGATCTTTCTTCATATCCTCCAGGCGGTGCGTGAGTTTCTCAACCTCTTGAGTCTGTACCGCGATCTTCGCCTGAAACTGCGCGGCCAACGCCTCACGCAGTTTCTTCTCCGCCTCTTCGAGTTTCCCGGCAGCCTCGGAACCCGCCGGGGCCCTGAACGCGTGGCGATACGCCGGCACCGCTTCGATCACCATCGCGCCCGCCTGGATCTCGGCCATTTTCAGACGGAACATCTCCGGATCGGACTTGCGCAGCGGCAGCGCTTCGCGGATGCGCGGCGCCAAGCCCCGCAGCAGACGCAAGCCCATCCCGGGCTCTCGCCCTTGCATTTCTTCGAAGCGCTTGGCCAGAATCGGCAGATGCTCCCTGACGATCTGCATCATCTCTTCCCTGTCCGCCATCGGTTGCCCGGGACCGCCGCCCGGACCCGGCGGCGGAGGACGCTCTCCGGCGCCGTCCTCGTTTCGCTCGCCCGCGGGCCGCCCGGCTCCCTCGCCAAACCGGGCATTGGGAAACATGTCACGGGAAATGTCCGCCGGAGATTCACCCTTCTCCAACCTCGTCAGTGCTTCGCGGCAGCGCTCCTGCTGACGCGCCAGCTCTTCCATTCTTCGCTCGAGCATCTGCTTGATCTGCTTGGGATCCAACGACTGCTGCGCCCGCTCTCCCCGTGGCCGCTGCAACCGCGCTTCGGGAGGCTGCTCGGCCGACTTAGATGGCTGTTGTTCCTGCGGCGCCGGCTCTTGCGTCGGCGCGCCCAGACCCGCCAGAAGGCCTGAGATGCCCACCGCTCCGCCAATCAGGACCAGCCGCGTGAGTTTCATTTCAGGATGCTCCCTCGTCGGTAAGCAGGTCCGACAAATCCCATCCGCCGCCGATCGTTTTGTCCAGCGATTCGGTCTGTGTGCGGATCTCGGCCAGATCATCGCTCTGTCCCTCGGCCCATCCAACCAGCGCGAACAACGCTTCGTCGGATTCCGCCGCGGCCACCTGGGTCTGCGGCGCCACCACGTGAGAAAACGCGCCACCTCTCTGCGCCACGACCACGGCGCCCACCGTCGCCGCGAGCGCCATCGCCGCGGCGAGCCGCAGCGCAGAACCGGCGCCGATGCGGCTCGTGTCGTTCCTTGATGAAGCCGCGGCTGAAAAGTCAAACGTCGGCGGCGTCGAGGCGGATTCCAGCATCGGAGCGGTCGCCCGGCCGATGCGGACTTCGAACCCTTGCGGCGCAGAAGCCGCATCAGACTTCGCGAGCCGGTCCAGCAACGCCGAAACCTCGCCATCGTGGGAATCAACTTGTTCGCGGTTCATACTCATGTCGACAACCCCCTCTCGGCGGATTGAGGCTCTTCCAGCATATCCCGTAACTTGCGCAGGGCTCGATGGTGCCGAGCGAGCAGCGTGCCGATCGGTTCACCCAATACCTCAGCAATCTGCTTGAAACTCAGCCCGCCATGGTGGCGTAGTTCAACAACTTCCCGATCTGCCTCCGCCAGGGCAGACATCGCTTCTCGCAACCGGTCCAACGCGGGGTCGGCCGCCGACCGTTCCAGTTCCGCCGCGGCGCACGTGTCCAACGCCGCCGGATCCCCCACCGCCGGGTTTCTTCGCAGCCGCCGCACGTGATCCCTCACACGGTTGGCCGCGACACGGAATAGCCAGGACTCGAAACGCCCCAACTCCAGATACTCGCCCGCGCCGAGTTTGATGGCGATGGTCGCGAACACGGATTGGGTAATCTCTTCGGCCACGTTCACGTCCCTGCACCGGCTTTTGGCAAGCGCAAACACGCGCTTCGCGTACCGGTCAATCACCGCCTGCCACGCTGCGTCATCGCCCTTGGCCGCGCTGGCCAGGAGAGGCGCGAGATCCGCGGGTTGCGCCGCTTCCTGAGTTGCGTCGCTCCCGCCACCATCCTGGTTCTCGTCGGTCAACGTGGCAGGCTCCATCCACTCTTGCAAGAACGTCTCGAACAGACTCCTATTGCGAATTTCGCACCAGCGGGAATCTCCAAACCCGTTTGTCGGTCACCAGACCGTCCGCTCACCACTCCCCGGAAGATCCGACCAAACACAAGCAGAACGCCCGTCCACGCTTATTTGCCCACGCAGAACGTTGAAAACACCCGTCCCAACACATCGTCAGGACTGACTCGGCCAATGAGCACCGCGAGGCTGTCCAGTGCCGTTCGCAGACTGTCCGCGGCGATCTCCGCCGCGGGCCTCTCGATCAGCATCGGATGGATCGCTTGCGCCGCCTCCTGTAGCGCTCGCCGATGCCGCGGCAGAAGATCCGCGAGCGCCCCCGCCCGCGCTCCGCACGCGGCGTCCGCGATCGCACGCCGAAGCACCGGCAGATTCCACCCGTCCAAAGCGCACACCGCGATCGCACCCGGGCCACCGGCGACAGGACGGTCTCCAAACGTCCTGACGCGGATCACGCTTTGGCCCGCCGTGGGCAGGTCGCCGGCGGCATCGAACCGACCGGTCGGATCGCACCAGAGCACAACATCAGCCCGCTGCGCGGCGAGCGTTGCCGCCGACTGAGCCCGCGATTCCAGCGCCCCGGCGCTCGACGCCAGCACCGCGTCTAACCCGGCCAGATCCTGCAGTGTCACCGAACCGGCGCCCGGAACATCATGGTCTAGATCGAGTGGCTCTTCGATCACGTCGCGCGTCGTGCCGGGAACCGGGCTGGTCACAGCCCTTGGCCTTCCGAGCAGCGCGTTGAACAGCGTCGACTTGCCCGCGTTGGGCCGGCCCACCAAGGCCACCACCGGCAATGAAACGGGTGTTTCCGCTCCGGTGCGGGCACCCAGATGATCTCGCACTTCCGCGAGCACCGCAGCGAGCCGGGAATGCAACGCCTCATTCGAGATGGCCACAACGTCTTCCTGATCGGTGAAGTCAATCCCGGATTCAACAAGCGCGAGCAGCGTCGACAGTTCCTCGACCCAGCGCCGGTAGACCTCGCCGGTCTCGCCGACGCCCAATCGTCTCGCCGCTTCGAGTTGCGAGTCCGTTTCCGCCGCGATCCCCGCCCCCACCCCTTCAGCCTCGGCGAGCGTGAGTTTCCCTGACAGGTACGCCCGAGCGGTGAACTCACCCGGTTCGGCCGATCGCACGCCGGGCACCCGCATGAACTCGTTGAGCACTCGCTCCACGAGCGTGGGGTTCCCGGGAATCAGCAGTTCCGCCGCGTCATCACCCGTGTACGACTTGGGCCCCGCGAAGAACATGCACAGCGCGGGCAGCGTGAGCCCGCCGATGCGGATCGTCGCACGACCGCACCCCGGCGACGCCCGCTCCACGCCAGCACACCGCGACAGCACCAGAGAAGTCGCGGGCCCGCTGATGCGCACCAACGCCCGCGCCGATCTGCCCGGCGCGGACGATCGAGCCACGATGGTGTCTGTTCTGACCACAACCGCTCCGCGTGCTTCAGCGGCCCGGACGCTTGTCCTGACCGAACTTCTTCTGGGTTTCCTGCTGGCGTTCCGCGTACTTCTGAAGCGCGGCCATGAAGCCGTTGCCGGCGCCCGCGCCGCCGCGGGCCTTGCGGCGTGCCTCTCGCTCGGCCCGCATCTTGTCCAGGTCGAGCAGGCCGTACTTGTCCATGTGGGCACGGATCCACTTGCTCTCGAGAATGCCCAGCGTGGAGTTGACTGTGAAGTAGAGCGCCAGGCCGGCCGGCGCGTTGTACATCATGATGGGGAACATGAGCACGGTCATCCACTTCATCATCTTGGTCTGCGTTTCCTGCTCCGGCGTCATGGGCGTGGTCGGAGGCGGGCTCAGGTACTTCTGCTGGATGAAGAAGACGATGCCCAGCACGATCGGCAGGATGTTGATGGATGTGACCGGCCCCAGGATCGGGAGCGTCGCGATCGCGCGACCAAAGTGCAGGAAACCGTCCGGCTCGGCCAAGTCGCCCAGGAACCACCACGTCAGCCATCCCTTCTGCTGAACCGACTGGAAAACGCCGTAGAACGCCCCCTGATGCCGAAGCTCAACCGCGAAGAAGAGCACCGCCGAGAGCGCGATCCACACCGGGGTCTGGGCGAACGCGGGCAGACAGCCCAGGAAGCCCGCCGGGCTGATTCCTTCTTCACGCCACAGCTTGGCGGTCTCCTGCTGCATCTTGGCCGGGTCGTCCTTGTACTTCTCCTGCAGCAGTTTCTGCTTGGGACCGATGGCCGCCATCTGCTTGCTGAACCGGTTCATCCGGATCTGCGTCCACTTGGTCAGCGGGTGCAGGCAGGTGCGCACACACACCACCAGGAAGATGATCGCCAGCGCCCAGTCGTGAAAAATGTAATCGTGAAGCGATCGCAGAACGAACAGCAACAACCCTGTGATGGCGTCGAACGTGCAGAAGCCGCACGGGCCTCCGAAGTTGTACACCACCATCTTGTCCAGATGCAACGCGGCCAGCAACGGCTCGCTGCGGATCTGCTTGCGGTCCAGCGGGCCAACGTATACGCCCAGCGACAGGTCCGCGGACGACCCGGCGCCTCCCGCGGCCCCCAGCGAAAGCGGGTTGCTCGTCAGACGCATCCCCACGATCTCATTGCCGCTGCCCGCATCGAGCACCACGCGATCCGCCTGGCCGATCCAAGCCAGCGAGCGCCCGCCCGCGCTGTTGAGATCAAACAGCGGGTGAATCGCCACACCAAAATACCGATTGGTGTACGCAAGCCACGCCATCTCGTGCTTGCCTTCCGTCGAAGCGGCGTTGGGCCACACGGGCAGATCCCCGTACACGGACACGGCCGCGCCGTTCGCCGCGACCTGCGAAACCCGCTGCCCCAGCACGTCGCGACGCGCCTTGTCGTGGCTGTGAGCCAGCACCGCCGCCCGCGTGGGATCCCGGTCCGGTGGGAGCAGGAAGCCGACCCGCACCTGACGCTTGTCGCCGCCGTAGGTGCCGCTATCGCCGGGGGGGTCCACGGGCCCGGTCTGGTACCAGCGCACGGTGAGCGGGGATGCGGAGAGATTCTCGATCCGCTGAGTCAGTTTGAGGTCGTGCGATCCCGCGGCCAGCGAGAAGCGGCGCTCGACCCGCAGCACCTTCGCGCCCGACGCGTCCACGACGAACGCCTCGAAAGTTCCCGCGGGGGCCCCTTCCATCTTCCGCCATACCGGCGCATCGGGCGACCCGCTGAGCCCGACGATCTGGGGGGCCTGCCCAGCCTGCGTCACTTCCACCGCGAGCGCCGCGAACGGCGTCAGCACCTGCACGCTGTTGGCAGCGAGCTTGTGCTCCGCCTGCAACTCGTAGTGCGTTTCGCGCTTGATCGTGTCGAAATGATCCGCGAGCGTCAGCGCCGAGACGCCCGCGCCGATCGGCGAGAACTTCACGCGGGCGCGGTCCAATCCCTTGGGCGTGTCCCCGCCAACCGTGCTGTCAAACGTCGCCAGCGGTTCACCCGTGAATACCTTTGCCGAGAGCCCCGTAAGCGGTGAACCGGCCGGCGCCGCCGGAGCCGTTGGTGTCTCACGAGCCGGGGTCTGGGTCGGCGTCGTGGCGTCTGCCTTTGTCTCGGCTTTGACATCGGCCTTTGTGTCGGGCTGTGCCACCGTCGCGGCCGGCGCGGCCGGCTGGCTGAGGCTCGCCGGTTTGTTGGTCTTGTAGATCGCGTACGCAACGCCCAAACCCATGAGCGAGACGATGAGCGGAACAAAGACGCGGAGCGGGGTGTTCTTGGGTTTGGGCATAATTCGGGTGTTGCTGGAATCCGGGCGGCAAGGATAGGACCGCGCCCACAGGTTTCCGAACCAGCGGCGACCACAGTATTTCCTAGATAGCTCACCGCGATTTCAGAGCAAAACCGCGTGCACGCCCTCCCAGCGGCTCACCACTCAGGCCCGCCCGTGTAGCGCCCGTACACGTCGGCCATCGCCTGCACCATTTCGCCCAGCGTGCAGTTCGCCAGCGCACCGTCGATCAGCGCAGGCATCACGTTGGTCGGATGCAAACCCGCGCCGGGGCCATCCCACAACATCGTCGCCGCGGCCTTTCCCTGGCAAGCGGCGCGAATGTTGTTCAGCGCCTTCTCGACCATGCCCTTGTCGCGTCGCTTCTTGAACGCCGCGAGCCGTTCGCATTGCTGCGTCTCCACCTCGTGCCCGATCTGCAGAATGTCGATCGGCCTCTGCTCGTTGGTGTCGGTGAACGCGTTGAGGCCCACGACCAGGCGGTCTCCGGCCTCGCACTCTTCGCTGAAGCGGTACGACGCCTCCGCGATCGAACGCCGGAAGTAGCCGCGATTGATCCCGGCGATGCATGAGCGTCCGAACGTCTTCTTCGCGGCGTACGCGGGGTGATCCGCGAGATTCGCCGGGGCAGGCCCGGGCTTCGCGGGCCGTGCGCCGGCCCCGTAGTCGCCCATGCGATCGATCTCGTCGATAAGCCCGAGGGCCTCGCGTTCCATTGTGTCCGTCAACTGCTCGACGAACCAGGATCCGCCCAGCGGATCGGTCACGCGGGTGACGCCCGTTTCGTACGCCAGGATCTGCTGCGTGCGCAGCGCGACCGTCACGGCCTGCTCGGTGGGCAGGCCAAGCGTCTCGTCCATGCTATCCGTATGAAGACTCTGGCAACCGCCCAACACCGCCGCCATCGCCTGGTAGGCCACCCGAACGATGTTGTTCAGCGGCTGCTGCTCCGTCAGCGAGCACCCCGCCGTTTGCACGTGCGTCTTCATGAACAGCGACCGCTCGCTCGAGGCGCCGTAGCGGTGCTTCATCGCCCGGGCCCAGATGCGGCGTGCCGCACGCAACTTGCAGATCTCCTCGAAGAACTCGTTGTGCGAGTTGAAGAAGAACGACAGCCGCGGGGCGAAGCTGTCCAGATCAAGCCCGCGCTCCATTGCCGCCTCGACGTACTCCATGCCGTCGCGAAGCGTGAACGCCAGCTCCTGGGTCGCCGTGCTGCCCGCCTCGCGGATGTGGTACCCCGAGATCGAAACGCTGTTCCACTTGGCGACCATGCGGCTCTGGAACTCGATGGTGTCCACCACGAGTTTCACGCTCGCCTCGGGCGGATAGATGAACTCGTTCTGACTGTGGAACTCCTTGAGAATGTCGTTCTGCAGCGTCCCGCCGACGTCCGACCAGGGGATGCCCCGCTGCAGCGCGTGCGCCAGGTACATCGCCCAGATCACCGCCGCGGGGCCGTTGATCGTCTGCGACACCGTCACCTGTCCGATCGGGATATCCGCATACAGGCGGTGCATGTCCTCGATCGTGGCGATCGCCACCCCGCACTTGCCCACCTCGCCCACGGAGAGTTCATCATCGCTGTCGCGGCCCATGAGCGTGGGCAGGTCGAACGCCGTCGAGAGCCCGGTGTTCGAAGAGCCCGAACTGCTCCGCTGGCCTGAAGACGGATGCCCCGCCTGGCTCAGCAGGTACTTGAACCGCTTGTTCGTATCGTCCGCCGAACCGAAGCCCGCGAACTGGCGCATCGTCCACAATCGAGAGCGATACCCGTTGGGGAAGAGCCCCCTCGTGTACGGATACTGCCCGGGCTCGGCGATATCACGTGCAATGTTCGTGAGCGCCGCCGCGGGTCGGGAAGGCGAATACGCGGGATCGAGCACAAGCCCCGAAATCGTGACGGCGTGGGGGTCCACTTTCGGCGTGTGCGACGCGGATGTGCGGGCGGTTGCGGTCGTCATGCGAAATGGTAGCGGCGACCCCGTCCCGGCCAAGATCAGCCCGCCCGGACCGTCATTTCTGTCGACTTCCAGGACCCGCGACTCAGGCCCGACGGCTCACCGGGGGAGCCTCACGTATTCTCGCCCCGCCCACACGGTCGGCACTCCGCGCTCCAGATCTCTCGCCGCTTCGGCCAACACCCTGCCGACCAGCCACGAACCCACGATCGACCCCGGCAACGCCCACAGAGGCACGCGACCAATCCGGTACGTCGCTCCTACGAACAGCCCCCACATCGCTAATGACGCCATCGCGAAGATCACACCGACGAGCCCGATCCACCACCACGCCGGCTCCACGCCATCATCCCCCAGCAGCAGCGTCAGCGACCAGCAGAGGTTCCCGACCGAGGCGAGAGGCAGCACCGAGCCCATCATCATGACGCTCCACGATGCCCGCCGCAACCTCCCCACTTTGCACCGTGTTGCTTCGGTATAGATCCGCTTCCAACCTCTCCAGAACGCCGCCCACGATTCGTACATCCGGCACGTCAGCATGCCGTCGGCCAGGAACAAGCCCGCATTGCCCTCGCCCCCAGCCTTCTCGCCCTTGCGATCCACGATGGCTCTCGCCAGCGCGAGATCTTCCAACAGTTCGTCCTTCACCGCCTCGTGCCCTCCCACCGCCTCGTAGGCCTCTCGCCGAAAGAGCATGAACTGCCCGTTCGCGAACGCCCGCGGCCGCATGCCCGCGGGGCGGTTCGCCTTGCCCAGCGGATACTGCCGCACCAACTCCAGCCCCGCGGCGGGCTGCACGACCAGTTCAAACCACCGCCTGGACGACAGCGTGCTCAGCAGGCTCAGCAGGTCCAGCTCGCGGTGTTTCAGCAGCGCCACCGCCGCGCTGATGCACGCGGGGTCGAGCGCCGTGTCGGCATCGATGAACGCGAGGTAATCCGCGTTGTGCGCCGGAGCCGCCTGCGTGCCGCGCCACACCGCGTGCACCTTCCCCGCCCACCCTTGCGGGCAGTCGTGGATCTCAAGCAGCGTGAATCTCTGATCGTCCCCCACCGCCCGGCGCGCCAGTTCCAGCGTTGCGTCGGTGCACCGGTCCAGGCAAAGCACGATGCTCAAGTTTGGATAGTCCTGCGCGGCCAGCGAATGGATGAGCGCCTCGATCGACGCCTCCTCGTTGTGCGCCGGCACCACGATGCACGCCCGTTCGTTGGGCGCCGGGCTCTTCGACGCCAGTTCCACCCCCGCGCGGATCGTCGGCACGGTCCTGAGCGTGGTGATCATCTGAACAAGCCCCACGCACCAGTACACGAACAGCACGATCGCCGCAGCGTCCAGCAAGGCCGCGAGGATGTAGCCCACCAGTGACATGAACAGTGACAAGCATATTCCCCGGCGGTATGAAACCTGCTCCTGATCCGGCTCCGTCGAGACGGCACTCACGCCGACACCGTTGAAGACCGCTCGACGCGAACGCCCGCACCCGCCCAAGTGAAAAGAGCGGAAAGAACCTGCTCTGCAGGCGCTTTCCGCTCCATGCTGCCTCAAAGTCGACAGCCCAATGACCCCAAGGGGATTTGAACCCCTGTTACCAGGATGAGAACCTGGCGTCCTGGACCAGGCTAGACGATGGGGCCCTGCTTCCGCCCGTTTGGCGGGCCTAGAGAATAGCGACTTTGCGGACCGGGTTCAACTCGCCCGCCGCACGAAAAAGCGCCATGAATGCCCGTTTGATTGCTCGTCGAACCGCAACTGTTCAGGCGTTCGCCGCGACCAGTTGCCGACGAAGCTGAGAAAGCGCGTACACCGCAGCTTCCGCAGCCGTCTGTCCGACCACAGCGCCGGCCGCGTGCCCCTGCGAATCGCGCCATTCGGCGCGATAGCAATCGAACAGTTGAATGTGCCGCAATGTCAAGTCGTACCCCTGCTCCGCAAACGTCGCCGCGACGCTCTGGGGAGTCGGATACTGCCGCCCGTCAACATGCCGTTCCGCACGATCGGTCGCTGAACAGTTCCAGCCCGTTTCGTACAAAGCGTCGATCGCGAAATCTAGACCCATGTTGAACCAGCCTTCCAATCAAGTGCCGGGCGTCCGGTTGCACACAGTGGGACGCAGGGCTATTGCGAGATCGAAACGACTACCCGTCAAAAACGCCGATGCCCAAGGGTAACGGGGAGGCCTTCCAGAATCCACTTCCGCCATACCGTCCAGGCAGCGAACAGACCGCCCAAACGGTCCCTGAGTTCCTACCTGCTCCGAACCTGGGGATCGGACGGGTCGAAATGCCCTCCCGGCGACGCTATCGGGCCGTTGCCGATGGAATCGCCACCAGCACAACAGCGTCGAACAGCGCGTGCGTCGCCACCACCATCCCGAATCCGCGGAACACGAACAGCCCCGCAAAGTACAGGCCCGCCAGCGCGTAGTACGCGAACAAACCCAAGTCCGTGCCTCCACCGGGATGCGAAATGTTGTGCGCCATCGCGAACGCCACCGCCGAGATCACGCCGCCCATGGTGTACCCCACCCCTCGCGATCCCTGCAGCAGATCCACCACGATGAAGTGAACCACCGAAATAATGATCAGCCGAAACAGCAGTTCCTCATACACGCCCGCACCTGCCGAAAGAGTGAGCCGCGCCGGCATCGACAGATCCGCGAACGCCTCCGCCCCGATGAACGCCGGCGGCCTCCTCACGAAAAAAGTCAGAGCGAACACGAGCAGGGGCAGCGTCCACAGCACGCTTTCAAGCGCCATCCCCACGATGACCCGTCCCTTGATTTTCCATGCGTCCCCCAGCAATACATGCCACACGATCAGCACGGCGCACAACACCAGCGGGGGGATGTGAAAGCTCGCGATCCCGAATGTCTCGAAAAAACCCGCCAGGATCTTGCGGGCCCCGATCGTCTCGATCACGCCCCGACCCGAATCTCGCAGGTACTTGAACGAGCCCACCTCGTACAGGACCATGAACGGCAGCAGAAAGCACAGCACGTACAACGGACGCGTCGACAGCGCGGCGTAACTCGTCGGTTTGGCATCGCTGCCGAACAGACCGGCGCCCTTCGGTTTCACTGGACGTGTTGCCTTGGCCATCGCGGGGCGAGCGTAGCAGTCGCGGATCGGCAATATCAAAAACGACAGCCGCGGCGTCGATGCCGCCGCGGCTGATCAATTTCTCTGTAGCTGAAACTGGCCTCTCAGGCCTTGGCGCTGAGCTTCTTGGCCTTGAGCTTCGCGCTCATGCGGCTCTTGCGGCGGGCGGCCTGGTTCTTGTGGATCACGCCCTGCTGGGCCGTGCGGTCGATCACTCGGGAGATCTTGCGGAAGATCTCGGTCGCCGCGGCGACGGTGCCGTGGAGGAGAGCCTCGTTGAACTCCTTGACCCCCTCGCGCATGGTCGTCAAACGCCAGCGATTGCGGGCGCGAGACTTGATGTTCTGCCGAACACGCTTGCGAGCGGTACGCGAGTGAGCCATAACGAGCCGTTTCCTTGCCTGAAAAACACCGAAAATCTGACACGACCAAACTGCCCACCCTTCCCACCATGGGGGACGCGGGGCCTGAATTATTGGCGGGGCACCCGGGCGAATCAAGCCGCCTGTGAACCCGGCGACAATACCGTAGCCCGTGCCCCCCTGGGAACTCGCCAACGGCCGTTTCATCGATTTGACCCGCCCCCGGGTCATGGCCATCCTCAACATCACCCCTGATAGCTTCTCGGATGGCGGCCAACTGGCATCCGTCGCAGACGCCCTCGCGGCCGCGGCCCGTGCTGTTAAAGCCGGAGCTGCGATACTCGACATCGGCGGCGAGTCCACCCGCCCCGGCTCCCAGCGGGTGCCCGCCGCCGAACAAATCCGCCGAGTCGTGCCCGTCATCGCCGCAATCCGTGGCTCCGGCGGAACGCTCGCCGCCATCCCCATCAGCATTGATACCACACTCAGCCAGGTAGCTCAGGCTTCGCTCGATTCCGGCGCGGATGCAATAAACGACGTTTCAGCCGGAGCCGAAGACCCCGCCATCCTCTCCCTCGCCGCCACCCGCCGCGCAGGCCTGATTCTGATGCACCGCGAGTTGCCGCCCCACCTGGATTCCTACTCGGATCGGTACACCACTCCGCCCGCCCGCGGCACCGTCTCGCAGCGCGTCATCACCGCTTTCACCGAGCGAATCCTCCCCGCCGCGTACGCCGCCGCAGTTCGCCCCCAGCAGATCCTGGTCGATCCCGGACTTGGGTTCGGGAAGACTGTGGTGCAGAATTTGGAACTCATCCAGGAAACCCCGGCCATCATCGCCGCCACCTGCAAACCGGTATTGAGCGGATTGTCACGCAAGAGTTTCGTCGGCCGTGTCAGCCTCGGCCGCGATTCCAAGCCCAACGAACGCCTCGCAGGCACCCTGGCGCTGAGCATCCTCCACGCCCAACGCGGCGCAACCCTCCTTCGCGTCCACGATGTGGAACCGCACATCCAGGCGCTCGCCGCTCTCGAGGCCGCTCGCCTTGCCGCCCCGGCGACTGCCAATTAGGCAGTGACGCCGCCTGACCGTCACCGAATCACCGTCCGCATCGGAATCCCAGGCGAGATTATTGTGGGTTGAATCCACCAATCCGCGGCACGCCGAATGCCGCAAGCGAAGTGTCGCGAGGTATGGCGTACCATGTCCTCCGCGACGATTCGACCGCCGCGGCATCGAACACAGCGGAAGCAGTACTGAAGGAATCATCCATGGCAAACGCCAATGTCAAAGAGTTCACCGACGCCAACTTCGAAGCAGAAGTTCTCTCCAATGCGCAGCCCGTATTGGTCGATTTCTGGGCCGAGTGGTGCATGCCCTGCCGTAACTTGGCTCCCATCGTCGATTCTGTCGCCGACGAGTTTGCGGGCAAGGCCAAGGTCGGCAAGGTCGATATCGATTCCAATCGCAATGTCGCGATGAAGTTCGGCATTACGGCCATCCCCACCCTCATCATCTTCAAGGGCGGACAGGTGGTGAAGAAGTTCGTCGGTTTCAAGAAGAAGGAAGAAATCGCGGCCGCCATCACCGAAGCCGCGGCGTAACCCGCAACCAACCAAGCACCCAACGCGGGCCGCCCACGCGGCCCGTGTTCATTTTTGACCGTTCCTGTTGTCAAACCCTCAAACAGTGACCGCCGCCCACGCGACGTTTACAATCCGCCCCTATGCCAGCCCCCGCTTCAAACGGCGCCAACGACTTGCCCGCTAACAAAGACCGCTTCGCGGGCCGAAAGGTGCGGTGCGGGGTCGTCGGCGTCGGACGAATGGGCCGGCACCACGCCCGCGTCTACGCCAACCTGCCCGACTGCGAACTCGTGGGCGTCGTCGACGCCGAGCCCGGCCGCCGAGGCGAGATGGCCGACAAGTTTGAAACCCGCGGCTTTGAACGCGTGGATCAACTCCTGGACGCAGGAGTTGACGCGGTCTCCATCGCGGTGCCCACCACCGCACACCGCGCCGCCGCCGAGCCGCTCCTCAAAGCCGGCATCGCCTGCCTCATCGAGAAGCCGCTCGCGGGCGACGTCGAGACCGCCCTGGCGATCAAGGAACTCGCCGAATCTACGGGCAGCGTCCTGATGGTCGGCCACATCGAGCGATTCAACCCCGTGATGCGTGCCATGCAGAAGGCCGCCGCGACGGGCCAGCCGATCGTGCCACGCTTCATGCAGGTTGTCCGCGTGAGCCCGATGACCTTCCGCTCCGTGGACGTGGGCGTCGTGATGGACATGATGATCCACGACATCGACGTGGTCCTCATGATGATGGGTGGGCACGAGCCGGACTTCATCCGCGCCGCCGGCGTCGCCGTGATCACCGAGCACGAAGACCTCTGCAACGCCTGGCTCGAGTTCAACACCCCCAAGGGCCGCTGCGTGGCCGACATCACCTCCAGCCGCCTGGCCCTCAAGACCGAGCGGGTCACCCGCATCACCGGCGAAAACGCCTACATCAAGATCGACTACGGCGCCAAGAAGGGCAACATGATCCGCCGGATCGCCAACGAGATCCAGATGCGCGAAGTCCGCGAGCAGATCAAGCTCGGCTCGGACCTCACCAATCTCAAGTGGGGCGAACTGGTCAACATCGAAGAGCTCGTCGTCGACGACGCCGAGCCAATCGTGATGGAACTGCAGGCCTTCATCCACGCCGTCCGCACCGGCGAACGCCCGCCCATCGACGCCGAGGCCGGGTTCGCCAATGTCCGCACCGCTCAGCGCATCGTCGACGCCATCAAGCGCGGCATCTGATCCGCCCCGGCCATCGGAGCGATGCCGCGAAAAAGTGCAACTTTCGCGGCCCCCGATCGATACACACGGGCATGAATCGCGTCGCACAGACCGGGCTGGCGATCGCGGTGGTCTCGCTGATCGCCGCCGCCATCAACCTCCGATTCGGGCTCGTCCCCGATTCCGTAGAGGTCTGGTTCTACATCGGCGTGTTCTTTCTCTGCCAGGTGGGAGGCGCCCTGCTCCTGCTCGACGCCATGGATCAGGCCGACCAACGCCGCCGCGCCCACGTGGAAGAGATGATCGACGGCCGCCCGCCCCGCGTAATACGCTCCGCCCATGAACAGCACCTCCACGCCCGGCGCTCACGTTGACACCGCCAAGGTGCAGAGGCGACCGGTCTCGCTCAAGACGCTCGACGACGTCGTCGCGGAAGCAAGACGCATCGCCGCGGCGGAAAACTCCGGCAATCTTCGCCACCTTGGCAACTGGACCTCGGGCCAGATCTTCGGTCACGTCGCCGCGTGGATGAGCTACCCCTTCGACGGCTATCCAGTCTCGCCGCCGTGGTTCGTTCGAATCATCGCGAGGCTCATGAAGAACTCGTTCTTCAAAAAGCCCCTTCCCCCGGGCTTTCGCATCCGGGGAGCCCCCGAGGGCACATACGGAGTCGACAGGCTGAGCACCCAGGATGGACTCGCCCGCCTCGAAGCCGCGTGCCGGCGTCTCAAGCAATCAGCGCCGGTGAACCCCAACCCCGTCTTTGGCCCGCTCACACACGAGGAGTGGATCACGCTGAACGTCGGTCACGCCAAACTTCACTTCGGGTTCGTGTCGTACTAAGTCACGCGGCGGTCCTCGGATCGACCCAGGCGTACAACACATCCACGACGAGATTGAACACGATCAGCATCGTCGCAAAGACCAGCACCACACCCAGGATCAGAAACAGGTCCTTGTTCTGCACCGCGTTGACGAAGTGCTGGCCCAGCCCCGGGATGTAGAACACCCGCTCCACGACGAACGAACCCGTCATCGCCATCGCGCACGCCGGCCCCAAGTACGACAGCACAGGCAGGAACGCGTTCTTGAGCGCATGCCGCAGGATCACCCGCCACTCCGAAGCGCCTTTCGCCCGCGCCGTTCTCGCGTAATCGCTCGCCAGTGCTTCGATCATTCCTAAGCGCGTCAATCTCGCGATATACGCCGCGAACGGCAGCGCCAACGTGATGGCCGGCAGCACCAGACCCCGCGGCAACTCCCACCCCCCCACCGGCGCCCACGACAACCACACCGCGAACACCAGTTGCAGCAGCGTGCCTACCACGAAGGTCGGCAGGCTGATCCCCACCAGCGCCACACCCAGCGTCGCCGCGTCCGCCAACGAGTTCGGTTTCGCCGCCCCCACCACCCCCGCACCCACGCCCAGCAGCAGCGCGATCAACATCGCCGCCGCGCCCAACGTCATCGAGACCGGCAGCGAGCCCCCGATGATCTCGTTGACGTCACGGTCACGGTACTGCAAAGACGGTCCGAGGTCAAACACGCGCTGATTCGGCACGCCGGTTGAAAGGTACTTGACCCCGCTCGCCCGCGCCAGGTACGACCAGTAAAAGTTCCCGAAACTGTCGAGGTTGTACCGCGCCTTCATCGCCTCAACGATCTCCGCGGGCGGACGTTTCCCCTCCGGCCGTTCCAGCGGATTGCCGGGAATCGCCCACGCCAGAGCAAGGGTGATGGTGTACACCGCCGCGAGGATCAGCGGCAGTTGCAACAGTCGGCGCAGGATCATCGCGACCACGGTGCGCTCCATCGCCGACCGAGTTGACCTACGCGTTCACTCATGAACGAAACGGTAGCGTGGTTCCAGGATTCTGCACCACGATCAGCGCGACCCGCTCATCGGCGAGCAGCCCTTCCGCCCCGGAGGCAGCGCAGCCCCAGTTCCATCGAGCGCATCACTCTAATGCCGTGTTACATCACACCCGGACCGCGGGCCGCGATGCCGGCTCCACCAGCGTAGCGGCCTTTGCCATCATCGCCGCAAAGTCCTGAATCGCGGAAACGCCCCAGTCCTTTTCTCGCATCGCGGCGATCGCCCGCACCGCGGCGACCGCCGCGGTGCTCGTGGTGATCATCGGCACGTTGAGACGCACCGCCGTGGAGCGGATGCGTCCCTCGTCGGTTTGCCAGCCGGTGCGAGTGGGCGTGTTGATGACCAGCGCGATCTCGCCGTTGCTCATGAGGTCGATCACGTTGGGACGCACGCCCGACGCCACCTTCTGCAGCACCGTGGGCTTGAGCCCCTGGCCCTGCAGATACTCGGCGGTGCCCGATGTCGCGTACACCTTGAAACCCATCTGCATGAGCAGCCGCGCCGGTTCCACGATGACGCCGCGATCCGCCTCTCGCACGGAGAGGAACACGCCGCCCTTGGCCGGGTCCGTCGGAAGCCGCGTGCCCGCCGCCATCTGGCTCTTGGCGAACGCGATCGGCAGGCTCGCGTCGATGCCCATCACCTCGCCGGTGCTGCGCATCTCCGGACCAAGCACCACGTCCACTCCGGGGAACTTGCCGAACGGGAACACGCTCTCCTTGACCGCCCAGTACCCCGAGATGTGCTTCTCCACCGCGCCCAGTTCAACCAACGAGCGCCCCATCATCACCTTGGCGGCGATCGCCGGCCACGGCACGTGCGTCGCCTTGCTGACGAACGGCACCGTGCGGCTGGCGCGGGGGTTGACTTCCAGGATGTAGATGACATCGTCCTTCACCGCCAGCTGGATGTTCATCAGGCCGCACAGGCTGAGCTCTCGGGCCAGATCTCGCCCCAGGTTCTCGATGCGCGTCACGATGTCTCGCGAGAGCGACGCGGGCGGCAGCGTGCACGCCGAGTCGCCCGAGTGAACGCCAGCCTGCTCGATCTGCTCCATCACCCCGCAGATCAGCGCCCGGGGCGCATCGGCACGCCGCGCCGGCGCTCCGCCGCTGGGCGGGAAGTCCGCGACGACGTCCACGTCAACCTCGGTCGCGCCCGCCAGGAACTTGTCGATGAGCACCGGCGCCTCATCCATCCCCGCAGACTGCAGCGCTGTCGTGATGAAGTTGAGCAGCGCCTTCTCGTCCGGGCAGATTTCCATGCCCCGTCCGCCCAGCACGTAGGACGGCCGCAGCAGCACCGGATACCCGATCCGCGCCGCCACCGCCCGCGCCTCCTCGATGGACCGCGCGATCCCAGACGGCGGCCGGTGCAGTTTCAGGCGCTCCAGCAGCGCATCGAACCTGTCGCGATCCTCCGCCAGATCGATCGAATCCACGCTGGTGCCGATGATCGGCGCCCCCGCCGCGACCAACCCCTTGGCCAGGTTCAGCGGAGTCTGCCCGCCGAACTGCACGATTACCCCGTGGATGCGCCCGGCCGGACCGTTGAGCCGCTCGATCACGTTGAGAGTGTCCTCCAGCGTCAGCGGCTCGAAGAAGAGCAGGTCACTGGTGTCGTAGTCCGTGCTAACCGTCTCGGGGTTCGAGTTGATCATCACGCTCTCGAATCCCAGTTCGTCCGCCGCGAACGCCGCGTGGCAGCAGCAGTAGTCGAACTCGATCCCCTGCCCCACGCGGTTGGGCCCGCCGCCGATGATCACGACTTTCTTCTTGTCGGTGACGCGGATCTCGTCATCACCCAGGTACGGCGATGCCGACGACGCCGTCGGCCCCTCGAACGCACGTTCGTATGTCGAGTAGAAGTACGGCGTCACCGCCTCGAACTCAGCGGCACAGGTATCCACCAGCTTGTAGACCGGATCGATCCCCGCCCGGTGCCGGTGCTCGCGAACTTTCAGAATCGTCTCGGTATTGAGCTTGCCGAAGTACAGGTTCGCCAGCTGCGCATCGCTGTAGCCCAACTGCTTGGCCTCGAAGAGCACCTCGGCGGGCACATCTTCCAGACGCTTGAAATCGCACAGCGTGTCTTCGAACTCCACAAGCTGGGCGATCTGGTCAAGGAAAAATCGGTCGATCCGCGTGAGCTCGTGCACCTGATCAATGCTCCAGCCCATCTTGAACGCGTACCGCACGTAGTACAGCCTTCCCTGGCTCGGCACCGCGAGCTTGCGGCTCAGCTTGTCGTGCGGAATCGGCCACTCGATCGGTTGACCGTCGGCGGTGCGCAGCCCGGTGTCGGAAGTCGCCGCCTCCACCCGCTTGCCCGCCCGCGAGCCCATCACGTCCAGCACCAGTTGCCCGTGCTCTACCGCGCGCATCGCCTCAAGCCATTTGTCGTTGCGGTCCAGCCCGAGCCCGAACCGCTTCACGTCCATCGAACGGATGACCTTCTGGAAGCTCTCCTTGAACGTCCGGCCGATCGCCATCGCCTCTCCCACGCTCTTCATCTGCGTCGTGAGCGTCTCGTCGGCCTCGGGGAACTTCTCGAACGTCCACCTGGGCATCTTCGTCACGACGTAGTCGATCGTCGGCTCAAAGCAGGCGCTCGTGGTCCCGGTGATGTCGTTGCGCAGCTCGTCGAGCGTATAGCCCACCGCGAGCTTCGCCGCGATCTTCGCGATCGGGAACCCCGTCGCCTTGCTCGCCAGCGCGCTGCTCCGCGACACGCGCGGGTTCATCTCCACCACCACCATCTCGAACTTGCCGTCCTTGGGCGCCGGGTTCACCGCGAACTGAACGTTGCTGCCGCCCGTCTCGACGCCCACCGCACGCATGATCGCGATCGCGGCGTCCCGCATCGCCTGGTATTCCTTGTCCGTCAGCGTCAGAATCGGCGCCACCGTGATCGAGTCGCCCGTGTGCACGCCCATCGGGTCGATGTTCTCGATGCCGCAGACGATCACGCAGTTGTCCTTGCGGTCCCGCACCACCTCGAGTTCGAACTCCTTCCAGCCGATCACGCTCTGATCGATCTGCACCTGGTGGATCATGCTCGCCGCGAGCCCGCGCGAGATGATGTCCTTGAACTCGTCCAGGTTGTAGGCGATTCCCCCGCCGCTGCCGCCCAGCGTGAACGCGGGCCGGATGATCGCCGGCAGGCCGATGTCGGTCAGCGCCGCCAGGGCCTCTTCCATCGTGTTGACCACCGACGCGCGGGGCAGTTTCAGGCCGATGCCCTCGCAGATCGTCTTGAACGCCTGGCGGTCCTCCGCGCGGTGGATTACCTCGCGGTTGGCGCCGATCATCTGGATGCCGAACTCCTTGAGCGTCCCGTTGTCCCACAGGGCGCACGCGCAGTTGAGCGCCGTCTGCCCGCCCAGCGTCGGCAGGATCGCGTCGATCCGCGGGCCCCGGGCCATCTCCGTCTCGATGATCTTGCGGACCCCTTCCGGGGTGATGGGCTCGATGTACGTCCGGTCGCTGAACGCCGGGTCAGTCATGATCGTCGCCGGATTGCTGTTCACCAGCACGATCCGGTAGCCCTCGGCCTTCAGCGCCTTGCACGCCTGCGTGCCGCTGTAGTCGAACTCGCAACCCTGACCGATCACGATCGGGCCGCTCCCCAGTACCAGGATTGTCTTGATATCCGTTCGCTTGGGCATCGCGTTCCTTCGCAGGCGTCCACATCCGAATGACCACCCGAACGTCTACCTGATGAGCGTCCGCCGTGGCGTTGATCGCTCCCGCGGAACCACCACGTCCGTCCGGGCGAGCGCAAACTGGAGGAGAATACGCGCCGCGACGCGAAACATCCAAAACGCGCCGCACAATTCGCGCTGAAATTGGGAGATTCTTCCGCCGCTCGCCGCCCACTCGGAACCTCGGGCACGCGCCCACTCGCCCCGGTACCATCCGCCCCATGAGCGAACCAGAAGGGAACGGTCAGCAGGCGGGATCCATGTGGTACTTCGTCTTCGCCGGGCAACGGCAGGGCCCGGTGCCGGAAGCCAAGATCCGTGAACTGATCAACGCCGGCCAGGTGAAGGCCGGCACACTCGTGTGGACAGAGGGCATGGCCGAGTGGCTGCCCGTGGAATCGGTGCCCGCCCTCGCCTCCTTCGCGGCCGAAGCGGCGCAGGCCGGAGTGCACACGGCGCCGCCGACACTGCCCGGTCCCCTCGTCGCCGGCGTCCCGGGACCGACCAACTACGCCGGCTTCTGGTTGCGGGCAGGCGCACTGGTCGTGGACTCCCTGATCATCGGTCTAGTCATGTTCGCCGTCTACTGCGGGTTCAGCGGCTTTGTCATGGTCCTGGGCGGCACGCGTGGTTCCACGCGGTTCTCCGGGGCAGATGTTCTCATCACCATCGGCGGCTGCTTCCTGAACTTGGCGCCCATCCTTTTGGGTTGGCTGTACTACGCGATCTTCGAGTCCTCGGAGAGGCAGGCCACTCTCGGGAAGGCGATGCTGGGTCTGCGCGTCACCGATCTTGAAGGTCGACGCATCTCTTTCGGTCGTGCGACGGGCCGATTCTTCGGCCGAATCCTCTCCAACTTCATCCTCTTCATCGGCTTCATCATGGCCGCGTTCACCGAAAAGAAGCAGACCCTTCACGACATGATCGCCGGCACGCTCGTGCTCAAGTAAGCGTCAACGCATGAACCAACGCGCGGATATCGCCGTCATCGGCATCGGGGCCGCGGGCCTCATGGCCGCGATACACGCCGGCCGCGCCGGCCCCGGGCTGCGCATCATCGGCCTCGACGGCGCCAAGCGACTGGGCGCCAAGATCCTCGTGGCCGGCGGCGGCCGCTGCAACGTCACGCACGACCATGTCGACGAGCGCAGCTACTGCGGCTCCTCCCGCAACTCGATCCGCAACGTGCTCGGCCGGTTCAACGTGCCCGAGACTGTGCGTTTCTTCTCTCAACTGGGCGTCGAGCTCAAGCGTGAGGAAACCGGCAAGCTCTTCCCCGTCACCGACGATGCACACACCGTGCTCAACGCCCTGCTCGCCGCGGCGGCGGACGCCCGAGTGCAACTCCTCCACCCCTGGCGCGTCGCGTCTATCGATCGCGCCGTCGATGGTTTCATCATCTGCCGCGCTCAGGAAGCAGATCCCGGCCTCGACCCGCGCGCCGCTCCGATTATCTACGCGCGACGCGTGATTCTCGCCACCGGCGGCAAGGCCCTTCCCCGATCCGGTTCCGACGGCGTGGGCTACGAGTTCGCCAGATCGCTCGGCCACACACTCACCCCGGTCTTCCCCGCGCTCGTACCACTCCTATTGGAGAAGGGCCATTGGATCACCGAGCTCTCCGGACTCACGCTCCCCTCGACAATTGAACTTCGCTCCGGCACAGGCAAGCGACTGGTCGCCTTCACCGATTCCACGCTGCTCACACACTTCGGCCTCTCCGGCCCCGGCGTGCTGGACATCAGCCGCCACCTGACGGCCACCAGGCAGACCGACCCCGGCACCCACCTGTGCATTAACTGGATTCCCGGCGAGACGCCCGAAGCCATCGACACCGCGCTGCAGAATCAGAACCGCGTCACGCCCGTGCGTTTCATGCAGGAGCGTCAGTTGCCCGAACGTCTCGCCCGGGCCCTTTGCACCGCCGCGGCTGTCGATCCTTCCGCACCCTGCCACACGCTCACACGCGAGAAGCGACGCACACTGGCCTCCACGCTCACGCAAACACGATTACCCATCACCGGCGATCGCGGGTTCACATTCGCCGAAGTCACGGCCGGCGGGATCCCTCTCACGCAAGTCCATCTGAGCACGATGGAGAGCCGCGTCTGCCCGGGCCTGCACCTGTGCGGAGAGATCCTCGACGTAGATGGCCGCATCGGCGGATACAACTTCCAGTGGGCGTGGGCCTCGGGCTTCGTCGCGGGCGTCGCCGCCGCGGCCGCTTGCCCCGCACCCTGATCCTGCTCACCACGGCACCCACGTGCCAGAGCAGATCAGGATCGCCAGCAGCGAGAACGCCACGAGCACCAGCACGAAGATCATGAAGTACGCCGGTTTGGACTTGGCGCCCGTCACCGGATCGGGCCGCTTGGGCTTGGCGTGTTTGTGCGCGTTTTTCGACATGGCGATCGGCGCTCCCACTTTGCCACCGAGCCGCGGCAGAACGCAGGAGCGGGCCGGCGTTCGGTGGCCACAATGATTCCACCGGTATGTTACCGCCCCCGCGCACCGGTGCCCAACCAAATCCCCGCCCGTCCACCGAATACTCAATGCTCCCTCGGCGTGGAACACGATGGCCTGGTTGTGAAACAACCGCCGATGGCCCGCTCGCCGAAAATCCGCAAGAAAGTGCTCGATTTCGCCGTATTCATGATGAACATCAACCCCTCAGGAGAATGCATGAACCCCAGGCAACAGGCGTTGTGGGAGAGGCTCCAGGGATTCCAAATCGATCTTCCGAACGCGAGTCTGACGTTTGAGAAGAGACTCGCACGCGAAAACAACTGGCCGCAGGATTTTGCGAAACTTGCCGTGGAGGAGTACAAGAAATTCCTCTTCCTCGCGATGGAGGCGGGCCACCCCGTGACTCCTTCGGACGAGGTGGATCAGGCCTGGCACCTTCACATGGTGTACACCCGGTCGTACTGGAACGACCTCTGCGGCGCGGTGCTCGGCAAACCCCTTCACCACGGCCCCACCAAGGGAGGCCGCCGCGAGGGCGCCAAGTTCGAAGATTGGTACGCCCGCACGCTCGCGTCGTACCGCACCTTCTTCGGCGAGCCGCCGCCCGACCTCTGGCCCGCGGCGCAGGAACGATTCGAACGCCCCCTCCACTTCCGACGCATCAACATCGCGGAGAACTGGATCATCTCCAAACGCGCCGTGCGCCGCACAGCGGTCGTGGGAGTCTCGCTGATCAGCGGAGCCGCCGCCCTCGCCGGATGCGGCGCCATGATCGCCAAGACAACGCCGAACAACAGCGTCGCGATCGGAGCATTCGCCCTGCTGGGAACGTTCAGCATCCTGGCCATCATCAAGGGATTGCGCCAGTCCGGGAGCGGGGCCTCCACCCGACGCGATAGCGCGGACGGATCGGGGTGCAGCGTTGGCGCGTGGGGCACGGGACACACGACGGACTCCTCCGGCACAGAGGGCACTCACCACCCCGGGCACTCCGACGGCCATCACAACGGTCACAGCGACGGCCATTCGGGTTGCCACACCGACGGCGGATCCGGCGACAGCGGCTCGGGAGATGGCGGTTCCGGCTGCGGCGGCTCGGGTTGCGCCAGTTCCGGCTGCGGTGGATCGGGCTGTGGAGGTGGCGGCGGCGACTGACCCGCCGCGCCGTTCCGCTACGCTTGCCCGATGTCCACGCTGGTCTGCGTACCAATTCTCGTTCACGAAGCCCACGCCGCTCTCGCCGACGCGGCCGCGGCCCGCCTCGGCGGCGCGGATCTCGTCGAGTTCCGCATCGACGAGTGCTTCTCCGGCGAGGGTGATGACGCGGGCGAAGCACTGGCCCGCCGTCTGGTCGCCGAATCGCCCCTCCCGTGCATCGTCACCTGCCGAACCAAGCAGGAGGGCGGCGGCTACGACGGCGACGACATGGCCCGCATCGCCCTGTACGAATCGCTGTGCGTCCGCGCCGACGCACCCGCGCCCCGGTACATCGATCTCGAGCACGCCTCCTACTCCCGCTCCGCGAACCTGCGGCAGAAGGTCAAACTCGCGGTGGATCACCCCGAGCAGATCCGCGACCTGCGCACTTCGCTCATCCTCTCGACGCACGATTTCGCGGGCCGCCCGAACGATCTGCTCCGCCGCGTCACCGCCATGGCCTCCGAGCCCGCCGCGGCGGTCATCAAGGTCGCCTATCGCGCCCGCTCCCTGCGTGACAATCTCGAACTGCTCGACCTGCCCGCCCAGACCGGCAAGCCCACCATCTCGCTGGGCATGGGCGAGTTCGGGCTCGCCTCCCGCGTGCTCGCGCCCAAGTTCGGTGGGTTCCTCACCTTCGCTTCGCTTCGCCCCCAAACCACCACCGCTCCCGGCCAGCCCACGCTCTCTGACCTGCTCAACCTGTACCGCTTCCGTTCGATCAAGCCGACGACCAAGGTGTACGGCGTCGTGGGCTGGCCCCTGGGCCACTCGCTCTCGCCGCTGGTTCACAACGCGGGATTCCAGGCCGCGGGACACGACGGCGTGTACATCCCGCTCCCCATCGCCGCGGACGAAGGCGGCGACGCCGAAGTGTCGTACCTGAGCTTCAAGGCCACGCTGCTCGAACTCCTGCACCATGACCGCTTCGACCTGGCGGGGTGCAGCGTCACCATCCCGCACAAGCAGCACCTCGTGCGTCTTGCCCGGGAAGTAGGTTGGGCGGTGTCCGCCGCGGCCCTGTCCGTGGGGGCCGCGAACACGCTGATTGCGGGCCGCGACGCCTCGGGGGCGTTTACCGGCGCCAGCGTCATCGATACCGACGGCCCCGCGCTCGTCCAGTGTGTACAAGAGGCCGCGGGCGCCCTCGCCGGCAAACGCGTGGCGATCCTGGGAGCGGGCGGAGTCGCACGCACCGCGGCGTTCGCGCTCGCCGGCGCCGGGGCTACCGTCATCGTCTACGCCCGTTCGCACTCCAAGTCTCAGACGCTCGCCAACGAAGTCGGTTCGCTGTTCCGCGAAGACACGCCCGACCGCCCGCGCGAATGGGGCAAGGTGGTCTCGGCGGCATGGGACTCGCTCCCTCGCGCCTGCTGCGAAGTGCTCATCAACTGCACGCCCGTCGGGATGGCCGGCGGCCCAGCGCCCGACGAGTCGCCCGCGCCGCTCGGAGCCATGTCCGCGTGTCCCGACCCGCTCATCGTGATGGACACTGTCTACAACCCGCTCGAAACCCCGCTGCTCAAGGCGGCCCGCGCACGCGGAGCCAAGGTGATCGACGGAGCCGCGATGTTCGTGCGGCAGGCCGAGGCGCAGTTCGGAGCGTGGTTGGGCAAACCCGCCCCTGCGGGGCTTTTCGACCGCCTCGTCCGGGAACGGCTTGGCCAGTAACTGCATCCGCGGCACATTTTGCATGAACGGGGACCGAATCGTTGCGCGCCGGTGTAAGTGACCGCGGTCTTTCTCGCTATGTAGGTGGAGGGCCACGTCGTGTGGCCCGTCCCAGGAACCTAGAACGAGAGAACCGGCCATGGCACGCATGACAATCACCAACCTGACGGACCTGATCCGCGGCGAGGCGAATCCACGCGGGCTGAAGGACTTCTACTTCTGGCTGGCTTTCCTCTCGGTGCTGGACGTGGCCTTGACCTCGATCATCCTCACCAGCTTCCAGCACATGGGAGGGCGAGAGGTCAACGGCCTGGCCGAGTCGATCATCGAACACTACGGGCTGTTCGGCGTGGCGCTGTTCAAGTTCGCGTGCGTCGGATCGGCCGCGGCGATCTGCGTGTACATCTCGGAACGCCGGGTGACTACCGCCCGCAGGCTCGGGGCCGCGCTGCTCGCCGTGGCGAGTTTCCCCGTGATCGCCGCGGCGGCGCAGCTGGCGATGGTCGCGGTGGAGGGCTGAGCGGGAGCCCGGTCAGGTCTTGAGACCCTGCGAATCCTTCACTCCCAATGTCGCGTAGACGTCGCGCGTCGCGGACGAGCGGTTGAGTGTGTAGAAGTGCAGGCCGGCGACGGAATGGTCCAGCAGGTCGCGGCACTGCTCGGTGGCCCAGTGAACACCGACCCGCTTCACGGCTTCTTCATCGCCCGCGGTGCGGTTGATCGCGCGGATGAGCGGCGCGGGGTAGCGGGCGCCCAGCGCGAGCTCGGCCATGCGCTTCATGCCCGGGATCGAGGTGATCGGCATGATGCCCGCGATGATCGGGATTCGGATCCCGGCCAGTTCGCAGCGGGCGCGGAAGTCGTAGAAGTCGCGGTTGTCGAAGAACAACTGGGTCACGATGAAGTCCGCGCCGGCGTCGACCTTGGCCTTCATGCGGTCCATCTCGAGCATGCGGTTGGGCGTCTCGGGGTGGCCCTCGGGGTACCCGGCGATGCCGATGCCGAAGCCGCGCTTGTCGGGGTGTACGCCCCGCTCGTTGAACGAGCGGATGAACGACACCAGCTCCGATGCGTAACGGAAGTCACGCCAGGGGTCCTCGCCCGCCGAGAGCCCGCGGGGCACATCGCCCCGCAACGTCATGATGTTGCTGATGCCGGCCTGCGCGTACCGCGTGAGGATCGCCTCGATCTCGCCCTTGGTGTGGCCCACGCAGGTCAGGTGCGGGATCGGGTCCAGCGTGGTCGTGGTCTTGAGGCGCACGGCCAGGTTGTGCGTCATCTCGCGCGTGGAGCCGCCCGCGCCGTAGGTGGCGGAGACGAACGAGGGCTTGAGCGGTTCGAGCGCCGCGATGTGCGCGAACAACTCTTCGGCCCCTTCCATGGTCTTGGGGGGGAAGAACTCGAAGGAGAATGTCGTGCCGTGCTCGGCGAAAATATCGCGGATGTGCATCCGTGCGCTCCGACCTTATTCAAACACGACGGTGCGTTGACCGCCGACGAGGATCTTATCGTCCAGATGAAGCCGAACCGCCTGCGCCAGCACGACGCGCTCCAGATCGCGCCCCTTGCGGATCAGGTCCTGCACGCTGTCGCGGTGGCCCACGGCCGCGGTCTGCTGCGCGATGATGGGGCCGTCGTCGAGAACATCGGTGACGTAGTGGCTGGTGGCGCCGATGATCTTGACGCCGCGGTCGAAGGCCTGGTGGTAGGGCTTGGGGCCCGCGAACGCGGGGAGGAACGAATGGTGGATGTTGATGATGCGTTGCGGGAACCTGGCCACCAGGGCGGGCGACAGCACCTGCATGTAGCGGGCGAGCACGAGCAGATCGACGCGGTGCTCGTGCATGAGAGCCGCGATGCGGTCTTCCTGCGCGGCGCGATCGCCGCCCTGGATCTCCAGGTGCACGAACCGCACGCCCGCGCCCGCCGCGGCCTCGGACAGATCGGGATGGTTGCTGACCACCAGGGGGATCTGCGCCCGCAGTTCCTGCGACTTCCATCGCAGGAGCAGGTCGTGCAGGCAGTGTGATTCCTTGCTCACAAAGAGCGCGATGCGTTTGAGGTCCTCGCCCCAGGCGATGCGCCACTCCATGCCGAACCGCTGGGCCAGGGGGCCCCACGCGGGCGCGAAGGTCTCGCGGGACAGACCGAAACCGGCGGTCTCGATCTCCACCCGCATGAAGAAGCGGTCGCTCGAATCGTCGGTGTGCTGATCGAGTTCGACGATGTTGCCCGAGTGCAGCGCGATGAACGACGAGACCGCCGCGATGATGCCGCGGGTGTCGGGACAGGAGATCAGGAGGCGGACGGTGTCGGTGCGCATGCGGGGGCGGACATACAAAGCGCCGGCACGCCGGTTGGGGCGTGCCGGCGGAATGATCAATAGCGGTAATGAACGGGCTTGTAGGGGCCGTCGACACTGACGCCCAGGTACTTGGCCTGATCGTCGGTGAGGCGGGTGAGGCGGACGCCGAGCTTATCAAGGTGCAGGCGGGCGACCATCTCGTCGAGCTTCTTGGGCAGGGTGTAGACCTTGCCGGTCTCGTAGGTGATGCCGGCCATGGTGGGCTTGCCGTTGGCGCTCGTCCACAGGTCCATCTGGGCAACGACCTGGTTGGTGAACGAGGCGGACATGACGAACGAGGGGTGGCCGGTGGCGCAGCCCAGGTTCAGCAGGCGGCCCTCGGCGAGCACGAGGATCGAGTGCGTCTTGCGGCCGTCGTGGGCGGGGAAGACGTACTCGTCGAACTGGGGCTTGATGTTGACGCGCTTGACGCCGGGGAACTTGGTGAGGCCGGCCATGTCGATCTCGTTGTCG
>JAFEBP010000021.1 GCA_018242605.1 Planctomycetota bacterium | reverse complement strand
CAGGCCTTCTTCGCCGATTGGGAAACCGCCACCGGCTGCTCCGACGTGAACCAGGACGGCGGCATCGACGGCGGGGATGTCGGCGCCTTCTTCGATGTGTGGGAACTGGGCGGTTGCTGAACAAGCAGTGCAACGGGTCTGCTCGGGCCATGGACTAGAACCGCACACACCGCGGGCAGACACGGCGGATGCCGCGGTGCGCGACCCTCGCTTCGCCTCTTACCTGCTTCGCCGCGCTTCGCGAGCTTTGCAGAGGCCTTTTCCCTTCCTCCGCACCGCGGCGAAGAAACCGAGTATCGCCCTAGGGGTCACAGCGAATCAAACGCGGGCCCACGCGCCAAGCCCCCATCTTCTCACCGCCGGCCTCACCCGCCCTTGCGGGATTCTCAGGCGTCGAATCGGGCCCCGATTCGCCTATCACCACGAATACATGCAAGATGCGGCGCACCGCGTCGCAGATTATGCGTGCGAAGTTCGAGCCTTTCTGGTAGACTGGCTGGCGACTTCGCCCGTGGGTGCTCTTTCAACACAAAGGACCGTTCAATGAAGACCGCCTCTGCCTGCGCCGCCAGCCGGCTCGGACCCCGTTTCGCCGCGCTTTGCACCGTGCTGCTGGGCCTCGCCGGGGCCTCGGCCATCGCCGGCCCCCTGGATCCCCCGCCCGGGCCCGTCGCGCCCACCGGTAAAACGCTCGCCGAGATCGAGCCTCGCACCGCCATCAACGCGACGAACACGCCCGGCGACGCCACGTGCAGCTACAGGATCACGCAACCCGGGTCCTACTACTTCACCGGGAACATCGTCGGAGTCGCCGGGAAGAACGGAATCAAGATCTCGCTGGGACCTTCCGGCGGATCGGTCAGCATCAGCATGAAGGGGTTCACGCTCCGCGGCGTTCCGGGCTCGCTCGACGCCATTGTCTGGGATCTCGACAACGACGGCATCATCGCGACATGGGATCTCAACAACGACGGCTCATTCGGTGTCATCGAGAACTGGGGTGGCTCCGCCATCAACAGCCGGGTTCCCGGGAGGATTCAGGGCATCGCGACGGTGTATACATTCGGCCCCTGCATCAAACTCTCCTCTACCGCAAACCGCGCCACGACTCTGGAAGGCTGCACGCTGCGGACCAACAGCGGGCCGGCGCTCGTGACCGACAGCGCTTCGCCCGTCGTCCTCCGCAACTGCACCGTCGAGGCCAGCGGCTGCAACACCACCTCGCTCATCTCGCTGGGGGCCGACGCGGAGATCGCCGGGCTCCGCGTCTCGGTCCGCGACTCCGCCTTCTCCGGCCCGATCATGGATGTCGCCGGCACAGCCTCGCTCACCCATTCCACCGACGGCGGCATTATGTCCGTCTCAACGGTTTCCGCGGCCTCCGCCATGCGCATCGCCCCGGGAGCCCGAGGCATCGTCAAGTACGAGTGGGACTTCAACTTCACGGGAGGAACCTTCTCCTCCGCCCTCATCGACATCGCCCGTGACAACTCCGACATCCGTCGGGTTCATATCCGCACGGACGCCGAGACCTCCGCGCCGGTGGGCGGCAGGATCACCGCGATCAACACCGCGATCGACGAAGGCCTCTGGTGGTTCCACCTCTCGCCGATCCCCGTCGGAATGGATATCTCCGGCTCCAACAACACGGTGCAGCACACCAAGATCACCACCGCGGGCGTGGGCATCCGCATCAACGGCGCCGCCAACACCTTGACCGATTGCCGCATCGTCGGGTCCGGTGCCAACGGCATCATCGGAGTGCTCATCGCCCTGGGCTCCACCAACAACCTGGTATCCGGCAACGAGTTCGTCCGCTTCAGCGCCGGCACGCCCGTCAGCAACCTCGGCGGCGCCACCAACGGCGTGGGACCCATCGCGACCCCGGCCACCATGGCGACCGCCACGAGCCCGTTCTCCAACATCCAGCACTGACCGGCCGCACACGAGCAGCACCCCGGCACGCATCCTTCTCGGAGCCCACCATGTACACCCTCCACACCCGTGTCGCAGCAACGTTCATCGCGGCCGCTTTCCCCGCGTGCCTCGCCGCGGCACAGACCAACATCTCCTCCACCGACAAGTTCTCCTGGAGCGAAAACTGCGGCTGGATGAACTGGGCCGATGCCGGCGACCCCCCCCGGCGCCCAGGGCGCTCTGCTCGCCGGCTCTTACGCGTCGGGTCTGGTCTGGATGGAAAACGCCGGCTGGCTCAACCTCGGCGACGGTTCGCCCGCCAACGGCGTCGCCTACGCCAACACGACCGGCGCCGACGCGGGCGTCAACATCGCTCCCGACGGCGCCCTCTCAGGTCTGGCGTGGGGAGGGAACATCGGCTGGGTCAACTTCTCCCTCCCCACCCTCCCGACAGCGCAGCGACCGCGACTGGATTTCGACGCCAACCGCCTGCGCGGCTACGCCTGGGGCGTGAACATCGGCTGGATCAATCTCAACAGCCAGGAGCACTTCGTGGGCGTTGAGCCCGCCCCCTGCACAGGCTGCGCCGCCGATTACAACCAGGACGGCGGCGTCGACGGCTCCGATGTCCAGGCCTTCTTCGACGATTGGGAAACCGCCACCGGCTGCTCCGACGTGAACCAGGACGGCGGCATCGACGGCGGGGATGTCGGCGCCTTCTTTGACGTGTGGGAACTGGGCGGTTGCTGACTGACCTCGCGCGCGAATGGTTGATGCTCCGCGTCGCGCCCCGTGCCATCCATGCCGGGCGACCTCGCCTCCCTACTTGCCCAACAGCTTCTCGATCTGATCCGACCCCTTCCTCACCCGCCCAACCACCTTTCCCTGTTTGTCAATCAAGATCTGTGTCGGAAACGAGTTGATTCCATACGCGGCGGTCGTCGCCCCACGAGCAGTAGCATCGCGCCCCTCGACCTTCACCTCGCCACCTCCATCAAGGGCGACAAGGAACGGAAGATCCTTGCCCTTCCACATATCCCGCTTGACCTTTTCGAGCTTGAGATCCATCTCCGCAATATCAGCGGCTGAATCGTCGTGCACCGCGATGATGACCAGTCCTTTGTCCTTGTACCGTTCGTGCAGCTCCATGAGTTCGGGCATCGAGCGAACGCACGGGCCACACCAATACCCCCAGAAGTCCAGCACCACAACCTTGCCCTTGAGTTCAGCGAGTTTGACAGGCCCGCCGTTCTTCCAGCCCTTGATCTGGGCGAGCTCCGGAGCCGGCTTGCCGATGAGGTGCGAGAGGCGGCTGGCCGGCAGATCGAGCGCGAGCGTCTTTTCCGTCTCGCCCGGTCCGATCTTCAGCATGGGGGTCTGCATGTACGTCTCGGAGCCGTAGCCCAAGACCTTGAACTCGCCGGGAGGCAGGATGAACTCGTGCTTGCCCACCTTGGAGTCGCACGCGAACGGCCGCGCCTCGCCCAAGCAGATGTACACATTCGCCCATTCGAGTTTGAGTCCCAGTTTCTCCAGGCTTGTGCTCGCGGTCGTCACCGTCACGCGGCAAGCGGGGCGGAGAGTGAGATCAACCGCCTGGCCGAGGTTCTCGCGTTTGACCTCGACCATGCCGATCCGCGACCCATCGTTCGTCCAGGCAAAGATCGGTTTGCTCCGGGTATCTTCGGCGCTGTCAAAAACAGCCGTGGGAGCGATCGCGACGATACCGGTCGAGTCAGTCGTCTTTCCGGGTTCGTTGGTCTGCCCATAAAACCCCAGTTGCCACTTGCCATCGCCGCCGATGTCCGACCGGATGGCCATCGAGAAGACACGCGTCCCCTCGATGGGCTTGGCGGATTCGTCAAGAACTCGGATCCGGAGCAAGGCCGAGGCTGGGGATGTGCCGTTGGGATCCGATTGAGTTCCTTGCTCCTGAGCAAACGCCGCGGCAGAGATCACGCAGCAACATGCCACCGTGCTGATTCGCTGTTTCATGGGACCATCTTTCGATGAAGATGTGATCTACCGTGCTCAATCAGTCGGTCGACGTTCTTGCGTTGGCAAGAGAACGTAGCATCGGCCTTGCCTGATGCTATGCAGTTGTTGGGAAGTCGCGTCGCTCTCGCCCCAGGGCCGCCGAACGCTCACGGGGAACGATGATGAAACCGCCCGCCCTGGCCTCTTGTATGTGCGAACCGGCCGAAGCAGCCCCACCGCCACGGAGCGAAACGAACCTGTAAGTTCACGCCGACAAAGCACCAGCGCGGATCTGCATCAGCATCGGCTTGCGAGCATCGGCCTGCGACGTCACCCGCTGGAACTGAACCACGAACCCGGCATCGGCGAGTTCCGCCGCCATCTGCGCGGCGGTGCGGAGCCGTCGGTACGGCGCGAACCACTCATCGCCCACCATGAACGCCCCATCGATGCCCGGGCCCTCCACCTTGATCGACAGCACGCCCTCAGCATCGATGCGGTAGTTCCCCGCCACAACCAACCCCTCGTGCGCGATCATGGTCTCGATCAGGAAGAGGCCGCCGGGCTTGAGCAGGCGGTGGATCGATCCAAGAGCGCCGGAGCGATGATCATCCTGAACGATGCAGTGCAGGCAATGGCCGTCGATGATCAGGTCGTAGCGGTCGGGCTGCTCCGGCAGAAGGCAGATGTCCGCGGCATCAAACCGCACCGTCAGCCCGCGCGCCGCGGCGTGCTGGCGGGCCATCTCCAACGCGGTGGGAGCCACATCAATCCCGCGAACTTCTAGGCCGTGGGCGGCGAGGAAGCACGCGATGGGCCCGCTTCCGCACCCGATCTCCAGAGCAGAAAGACCATGCAGCGGCTTGGTCAGCGCGGCGAGCGACTCTTCCAGAAAGGGCCGCATGACGAAGCGGTCGAAGGTGGCGTGCGGATCGGCCTGCTCGTCCCAGGAGGTCTTCCCGGCCGCGCGGAGCTTCTGGAAGACCCGGTCATCGGCCTGATAGGAGCGGCTCATCGCCCCAAGAATAGCGAGGGGCATCTTTCAGCCGCACCCGCCCGATTCCCACGCCGCGAAGAACGCCTCGACATCGGTCCCGTCGATGCCCCCGTCCAGGTTGACATCCGCCGACGCGTCCCCGCCTTCCCACGCGGCGAAGAACGCTTCGACATCGGTGCCGTCGATGCCGCCGTCCTGGTTGAAATCGGCGGGGCAGGGAATCACCATGAGACGCACGAGGTTCGATTCATACACCACGATCATGTTCGCAGGCAGGTTCTCCGTGTCGAACGTGCCGACGACCGAGCTGGCGCTCAGGATGATGAACACGTCACCCTCCCTGGGTACGCGGCCGTCGATGACCGACACGTCCAGCGTCCCGCCGAGCGTGGCCACGCCGACCACGGTAATCCGGTCGAAGGTCCCGCGCAACTCATCGGTGGTCCCCGCGATGTCGCAGCGGTAATGCGAGGTGGCGCCCTGCGTGTAGGCTCCCGCGACAATAAACTGACCGAACCTCTCGTATGGCGACGAGGCGGAAGTCCGGGCCGCGGGCTCGATCGTGCCGAAGTTTGTAAAGCCGGCGCCGCCCGCGAAGAGCCGGCCGTGGCCGCGCAGCACGCGTCCGGAGTTGACGACCAGCCCGTTGGATGACTGCAGGTCGCCGCCGTTCATGTCGGTGAGCGTGCCCAGGCCGCAGCCGTTGGAATCGACGATCGTGAGGTCGCTATCGTTCAGATGGATGACGCCGTTGAAGGTCGCCCCGAAGGCGCTGCCGTCGCCGATGGTCATGTTGGCCAGGGCGTTGATGGTGGTCCCGGTGTTGAAGACCGCCTTGGCGTTGATAGTGCCCGCGCCCGTCCAACCCCCGTCCGGGCCGGCGAAGGTGAACTTGGTGCCATCGATCGTGCCGGCGAGGTTGCGGAGGAGCCCGTTGATGGTGATGCCGTCGGCGCCGGTGGCGGTGATGACGCCCGCGCCGGAGCTGAAGAAGAGCTGAGGAGTCGTGATCGTGCCGGTGCCGTCGATGGTGCCGTTGTTGGGTATCGTGATCCCGTGGGGTGCGGAGAGGGTGCCACCGGCCATTTCGGCGCTTGCGACCACCGCGTCGTCCAGGTCCAGCAGCGTGAGGGTGCGGGTGCCGGTGCGGATCGTGCTCCCCAGGTCGCTGACAAAGCCCGAGATGGAGGCGGCGTCGCCGACGGTGAACGTCTCGTTCGTGGCGTCAAGCACGCCCCCGGCACGCAAGTGGACCGGGGCGTCGACGAGCGAAGTGATTCCTGTCCTGGTGGTGCTATTCAGGTTGCCGAACACGTCCACCAGCGCGGCGCCGGTCACGATACTGCCCACGCGGAGTTCGCCGCCCGCGTCGACGGTGACCGTGCCCGGAGTCGTCATGATGCCGTCTGACGCGACGATCAGCTTTCCCGTCGAACGGATATTCGTTGAGAAGCCGGGGGAGGTGACATTGAGTGTTGCACCCAACTGAACCTGCAACTGACCCTGCCCCGTGCCGCCGGATTGACCGACGGACAGGAACTGAGTGGTGATGTTGGAGTTGTGATCGCCGCAGTCGACAAACCCCTCCGCGTTGGTGAGCGCGGGGACGAGCAGGTTCTTGCAGAGTAGTTGCCCGCCCGATTCGATGAACACATTGCCCGTGCCGCTGAAGCCCACGCGCACGTCGGAGTTGACGCTGTCGGCGATGAGCCGCGAACCCGCGCCGGTGATGGTCACCCTGCCGGTCGTGCCCGCATCGTCCCCGAGATTGACATCGCCGTTGCCCACGTTCAGGTCCGCGCCGGACTCGATGCGCAGGAAGCCCTCGAACGTGCCCGCGCCCAGGTCGTCGCCCACGATGAGCGAGACGCCGCCCGCGGGGACGAGGGTTTGCGCCGCGTTGTTGGCGAACGCGAGCGTGACGTCGTTGGCTGTCAGGCCAGAGACCACCAGCGGTGCCGCGGCCCCCGTGTACGTGCCGCCGTTGATCCGCAGGGTGCCGCCGGTGTGGTTGATCGTTCCCGCAGCGCCGTCGATCACGCTGGCCGCCTGGACCAGCGAACTCGCGTTGATATTGAGGATGCCCGTGCCGCCGTCGGGATCATCGCCCACGTGCAACGTCCCCCCTACGAGCACATCGCCGCCACCGCCCACCGTGAGCGTGCCGGCGCCGGCGGGGTTCACGTTCGCGTTGTTCCCCACCAGCAGGTCGCCCGCCACATCGAGCGTCGCGCGCTGCGGCACAAGACCGCCCGTGCCCGCCACGGTCACGGTGCTCGTGGAGGAGGTGCCGTTGGCGACCACGACGCTGCCGGAAAAATCGGCCAGAGCGCCGCCGCTGATATTGACCGTCGCGTCCCCGCCCTGTCCCAGTCTGGAGGTAGCACCCGTTCCCTGAACGATCAACGTAGAGCGTGCCAACGGCGGCGTGTTGGTCGCCCCGCTCACCGTCACCGTCGAAGTTCCCGCCGTGTTGTTCCCCGCGATGAACTGATCCGCCACCTGCACCAGCCCGCCGTTGGTGATGTTCAGCGTCCCGGGCGAGTTGCTCGCCACGGTCAGGTCCGCGCCCGCGCCGTTGATGATGAGGTCCGCATCGTCATCGTCGACGTTCAGAATGCCTCCGCTCCCCGCGGCCGAACCGATCACCACGCTCCCCGTGGAGTTCACCGTTCCCGTAGTGAGCGTCATCGTCCCGGTGAGGGCGTTGGTGTCGCCGATGGTGATGCCGTTGCTCACCGTGTGCGGGCTGCTCGCCACCAGCGTCACCGTGCCGCGCCGGTAGACGTGCGTCCGGCTCGCCGTTGTGGACGAGTTGAACGTCACCGTGTACGCGTTGTTCAGGTTCCAAAGCAGGTCGTTCGCGGCCCCGGGAATCGCCGCCGGGCTCCAGTTCCCGGCCGTCGATGCCGATCCGCCCAACGCGTTGGACCAACTCAGTGTCTGCGCGCTGGTCACCGGCGCCAGAACGGCGGAAGCAAGCCCCGCGGCGAGCGCGAGGGCGGACGTCTTTGAGATTTGTGCGTGGTGCGTGCGCATCGGGAGTTCCCCTGACATTCTCTTAGGCCCGCGCGACAGCACGGGGCCGGACCGGCCATGCGGCATCTCTCCCGGGTCAGAGTCCCTCGCCCGGCAGGTGTTCAGACCCTTAACGCGATGCCAAGCGAGGAATGGGGCCACGATCCGAAGGTGAATTCGGCCGGCGGGTTCGTACCTGGGTTCTCGGCCTCATCGGTGTCTGTTCGGAGAGGCGTCTCAAGCGAACCGCACGGGCCGCAAGTCCGCCCGCAGGTACAGCGGATGCCGCGGCGCGCCGCACTTGGTCACGCCCAGGCAATGCGGTGCATCGAGCAGCGCTCGCACCTTCTCGCCGCGCCCGCCCAGCTCTCCCCACACGCCCCACGCCGCGATCACGATCCCCGCCTCGCGCTGCAGTTGCCGCAGCCACCGGTCGTTCCGCGGCCCCACCGGGTCATCCACCCGCGTGAGCGCGTTGGGGTCCGTGGACCGCAGCGCGAAGATGTTGGTCATGATCAACCCGCCCCACCCCCACCTCAGCGCAAAGCCGATGCACCGCCGAACGGTGGGATCGTTCTTCACCTCGTCCGCCGTCGAGGGGTTCAACCCCACGAACATCGCCGGGGGCACATCCGCGTTCCACACGCGCCGCAGCGCGTAGCGGTACCGCCGGCACGGCGAGAACGTCGCGGTGGAGCGGATCAGCGGGGGCAGGAGTGCGGTCGTCATTCGTCTGCTCAATCCGACCTCGCCCGCCTCACGCCGCGGGCTTGGGCCGTGCCTTCATGTTCAGCATCTCCACGCACACCGAGAAGGCCATCGCGAAGTAGATGTACCCCTTGTTGATGTGCTGTCCCAGCCCGTCGGCCACCAGCACCACGCCGATCAGCAGCAGGAACGAAAGCGCCAGCATCTTGAGCGTCTTGTGCTTGTCGATGAACCGCGTGATGTAGCCGCTGAACGCCAGCATGATGATCACCGAGATCACCACCGCCGCGATCATCACCTCCAGAGACCTGGCCATGCCCACCGCCGTCACCACCGAGTCGATCGAGAAGACCAGGTCGATCACCAGGATCAGGAAGATCGTGCTCCAGAACGATGTGGGGGCCTTGCTCCCCACGTTCTGCTTCTCCCCCTCGATGTTGTGGTGGATCTCGCGCGTGGCCTTGAAGATCAGGAACGCCCCGCCCAGCAGCAGGATCAGGTCCTTGCCGTTGACCGTGTTCACGATGTGCTGGCCGTTCTCATCCACCTCCGGCAGGTAGGGAATCGAGAACAGCGTCGTCTTGGCCGCGCTCATGATCCAAGTCACCGTCGTGAGCAGCGCGATGCGGGTGATGAGCGCCAGCGACAGCCCCACCAGCCGGGCCTTCTCGCGCTGATGCACCGGCAGCTTGCCCGCGATGATGGCGATAAAGACAATGTTGTCGATGCCCAGCACGATCTCCATCACCGTCAGCGTGACGAGTGCGAGCAGGTTCTTGGGGTCGATCAGGGCCGCCGGATCAAACGCGAGGGTGTTCACGGCGGAAAACGTAGGGCCCGCCGCGGAGCCGTGCTCTCGACCCCGCGGCCCTCATTTAGTTCGGCGTGCCCATCGGGGCGCCCGACGACGCCGCACCAACGCCTTCCAACATCACAGCCGGGGGTCCACGGGCTCACTCTCCAGCGCCAGCACCCCGAACACGCACTCGTGCACCCGCCGCAGCGGCTGGCCGTCCACAAACCTCGCCAGGCCCTCCGCCCCGAGCGCAAACTCCCGAATCGCCAGCGCCCGCTTGTGGTTCAGGTGCCGCGCCCGCAGACGCTCGATGTTCCCGGGGCTGTCGTAATCGGGCCCGTAGATGATCCGCAGATACTCGCGCCCGCGGCACTTCACCGCCGGCTGAACAATGCTCCGCACATCGGGCTCCACAAACCCCAGCGGCTTGACCACCATCCCCTCGCCGCCCCGCCCCGTCAGCTCGAACCACCATTGCGTCGCCGACGCCACCGCCGCCGCGTCCGCCAGTTCCACCGTCCGCGACGCGGTCGCCATCACCACTCCCGTCGCGTCGGCGCTGCTCAAGCCCGCCAACTCGCGCATGTGCCACTCATGATCCTTGTCAACGTGCACCTTTCCCCGCGACGCCAGCAGGTGGAACGGCGCCAGCCGGTAGTCGTCAATCCCCGCCGCGGGTCGGCAGTAGTGCCGGTACGCCGCGACAAACCGCGACACCGCCCCGCGGCGAAGTTCGATCTCTTCCGCCACCGCGCCCACGCCCACCCCCCGCTCCCGCGCCTCCTCCAGCACTCCCGCCGCCCGCTCCAGCGCCCAGGTCGCGCAGGCGCCCACCGCCGCGTACTGCTCGGTAATGAGCGCCTTGGCCTTGGCCGACCAGGGCATCAGTTCGCAGTCCAGGATCATCCAGTCAGAGTCCAGCCGCTCCCACAGCCCGCTCGCGTCCGCGGCGCTGCGCACCCGCTCCAGCAGCGCGGCCTCCAGTTCCGCATTGTCAAAGAACCGCCGCCCCGTGCGCGTGTAGCAGATGCCCGCGCCGCCGTCCGCGATGCCGAACCTCGCCATCGCCGCGGCTTCGTCTTTGCACACCACCACCACCGCCCGCGAGCCCATGTGTTTCTCTTCGCACACGACCCGGACCACGCCGCTGCGCCGGAAGTAATCAAACGCTTGCGCCGGGTGCTCCATCAATCCCGGCTCCCGGCTCGCTTCGCACGGAGACATCGTCGGCGGCAGATAGATCAGCCACCGCGGATCCGCCGCGAACCGCGACATCGCCTCGAACGCCGCCGCGGCGTTCTCCGCCCGGATCGTCACCGGCCCCGCCAGCGCCGTCTCGATGATCCGCTTGCCCGTCACGTCCGCCGCGTCCAGCACGTCGACGTGGCGCTGCTGCGCCGAGAGAAGCGGGGCGTGCCGCGCCGCCGCCGGCGCCCCGCGCCGCTCCGCGTACGCACGCTTGGCCGGCACGCTCACCAACTCGCGCTCGGGGTAGCGCAGCGCCGTCAGGCGGCCGCCGAAGGCGCACCCCGTGTCGATGTTGATCGTGTTGTTCACCCACTCGGCCCGGTCCACCAGCACGTGCCCGTACACCACCGCCGCCCCGCCCCGGTAGTCCGCCGCCCAGTCGCGCCGGACGGGGTAGCCGTGCTCATCCACCTCGCCGTTGGTGTCGCCGTAGAGCGCGAACTCCCGCACCCCGCCCGAGGCCCGCCCGTGCATCTCCTCCTTGAGCCCCGCGTGCGCCACCACCAGCCGCCCGCCGTCGAGTACATAGTGGCTCACCAGCCCGTCGAGAAACTCCGCCAGTTCCTCGCGGAACCGCGGCGTCTCCCGCTCCAGCTGCGCCAGCGTCAACTCCAGCCCGTGCCGCACCGCCACGCTCTTGCCCCGCAGCTTGCGCAGCAGCTTCTCGTCGTGGTTGCCCGGCAGGCAGAGCGCCCGCCCCTCGCGCACCAGCCGCATCACCAGCCGGTACACCCCCGGCGTGTCCGGCCCCCGGTCGCACAGGTCGCCCAGGAAGATGATCTTGCGCTCGCCCGGCCCCGCAGAATCCGAAAGATTGTGCCCCAGCTCGGCCAGCAGCGCCTCGAGCTCCTCGCGGCAGCCGTGCACGTCGCCGATGATGTCGAACGGCCCGCGCTCGCCCCGCCGATCCACCCACAGCGGCACTCGCTCCACCACCGCCTGCGCCGCTTCCTCCGGCGTGCGGATCGTGAACACGTGCCGGAACCCCTCGCGCCGCAGGTTGGGCAGCGAGCGACGCATCGCCGCGCGCTGCCCGCGGATCACGTGCGGCCCGAAGTCCCGGTCGCTCCGCGCCGCGTTGCGTTCCTGGCAGATCCGCTCGGGCGTGTCCATCACGATCGCCACCGGCAGGCAGTGGTGCTCCCGCGCGATCTCCACCAGCATCGCCCGGTCCTCGGGGTGCACGTTCGTGGCGTCCACCACCGTCAGCAGCCCCGCCCGCAGCCGCTTGCGGATGATGTAGTGCATCACGTCGAACGCGTCGTTCGTGGCGGATTGATTGTTCTCGTCGTCGCTCACCAGCCCGCGGCACACGTCCGACGACACCACCTGCGTGGGCGCGAAACACCGCCTGGCCAGCGTCGACTTGCCGGCGCCCGATACGCCGATCATCACCACCAGCGACATGTCCGGAATCGCCAGACGCACGAGGCACCGCCCCCACACGCCGCCCGCAGCGCCCCGACGCCCGCGGGCGAGAGCGAGCGATCAATCACGCGGAATGAACTTGCCCACGACGGACTCTTCGCTCACCGCGTACAGGTTCGGGTTCTCCGGACCATCCGTGAACATCCGCACGACGTGCGGCACGCTGATCCGCTCGATCACCCCGCCGTTCTCCGGGTCCACGGAGCTGATCGTCTTTGCCTGCTCGTCCCACACGATCGCCCGGCCCTTGCGCGTGCAGATCATGGTGCCCATCTGGCCCTCGGCGGTCCACAGCACCTTGCCCGAAGCCGCCTCCAGCGCGGTCAGCCCCTGCCCGGGAACCGCGACATACAGAATCCCGTTCTGCACCGTCGGCTGCGTCCGCAGCGGGTGCGAGGTGCGGTACCGCCAGACCAGCGTGCCGCTGGGCGCAAAGCACCACACCGACTGGTCCATGCCCGCGACGAACAGCAGGTTGCCGTCCGTCACCGGGTCCGTCGCCAGCCCGGCCAGGATGCGGGCCCGGCCGATCATCTGCCCGCGGGGCGTCAGGAACATGACGTCGCCCGACTGCGACACCGCGCCGATGTTGCCCTCGGCGAACTTCACGAGGTTGCTGTTGATCGCGCCGGTGCTCTGAAAGCCCCACGCCTTCACGTTGCGGCCCATGAGGTGGGCCAGCACTTCGCCGGTCGAGGTCCCGAACACCGCGAGGTTGCCCTCCATGAGCGGCCGGGTGTCCACCACGCGCGAGTACTGCTCCCGGGCCAGCAGCGTCCCCGTCGGGGCCGCCAGCACATACGCCTCGGACTCGCTGGAAACGATGATCCGGGAAGCATCGAACGGGTCGCGGGTGATGCCCACGAACTTGGTCAGTGGGTTGGCCAGCGTCGCCGCCCAGCGCCGCTCGCCGGTGCCGATGTCCAGCGTCGCCACCTCGCTGCTCTTGTTCTGGATCACGAACACGTCCGCGAACGCCGTCGCGGTCAGGATCTTCGTCGAGGGCGCCGTCGGGAACGGGTACCCGGACCAATCCAGCCGGTACCCCACCTTGGCCCAATCTTCATACACCGCCGGGAACGCGGTTGAGCCCGAAGACGCCGCCTTGGGCGCGGGCTGGGCCGCCGCGGCCTTCTTGGGGGCCTGCGAAGCGCACCCCGCCAGCGTGACGACGGCGAGCGCGAACGAGATCGCAATTGGCGAGACAAACTTGGCCATGCCGGGGAATCTCCGTGTAGGGTGGAGAGCGTAGGCCCGGACGGGTCCATCGGGCGTTGGCCGCGGCACGAACGAAGGGGATCGCCGCACCGCACCCCCGCCCCGGACTACAAACACCCTCCAACCGGACCGCCGTCATCGCCCACCCGCGACGCGTGCTCACTCACGGACGAATCACCACCACGCTGTACGTGAACGGAGGCGGATCCACCGAGAGCGCACCGACGTTCTGCACCATGAAACGAACCTGATTCGCCCCCGGGCAATGCGCCCCGTGAATCACGAACGGGAACGGCGGATCGCCGGTGAGTGAAATCAACACGACGTCCCCGGGCTGGGCCCCGGCCACGCTGAGGTTCACCCACACCCGGTTGTTCCCGAGCACCGTCCCTACATCCGTCGTGAAGTTGCTGGCGGAGGCGACGATCTGATTGCGGTTCATCGTGCTGCCGTCGGTGAAACGCAGCCCCGAGGAGTTGAACCGGACCCGTTCCGTGGCGTTCGTGAAGATCGATACCTCCCCGTTCGCCAGGCTGAACAATCCCGAATCGGTATCTCCGCCGTTGCCGGTGAACGCGTACCCCGAGCTGTTGGCGCCGATGCCCCCAGGAGCGCCGCCCCGGGCCCGCACGCCCCCGCCGACTTCCAACAGGGCCGTGGTGCCCGGGACGCCGATGCCCACGTTCCCTCCGGCAGCGTTCAGCAGCATCGTCGCGGGCTGATTGGTGGAGCCGTTCCACGACTGCAGTTCACCGTGAAAACCCACCGCCTGCACGCGCAGTTGCGAAAAGCCCCCGGGATCGCTGAACCGGGCCGTCTCCGTCGCGCCCGCCTCTCGCCGGACCTCCAGACGCGCCGCCGGTCCGGACACGCCCACCCCGACGCTGCCCCCGGCCCCGTTGAGCGCCAAAACCCCGGGCTGGTTGGCCTGCCCATCCCACCCTTGAATCTCCCCGCGGGACGAAGTCGCGTGAAGCCGCAACTGCGCCAAGCCCCCGGGCTCGCTGAATCGGGCCGTTTCCGTCGCGCCCGCGAACCGGGTGACCTCCAGGCGTGCCGCGGGAGAGATGTTCCCGATCCCCACCGCCCCGTCCGGCTGCATCGCCATGACTGTGTTTTGATTGCTCCGCGACAACCCATGGCCGATCAGCAGTTTGCCCGCTCCCTCGCCGTTGCCCTGCCCCGTCGAAATCAGCCTCCAGTACCGTCCGCCCGCCGATGAGTTCAGCAGGTTCAGCCAGGTGCCGCCCCCAGCGCCGGAGGAAAACGCCCCGGCGAATATGTCGGCCGACAGCACATCCAGCGCGTGCGTCGGCGCCACCGTGTTGATCCCGGCCTGGTTCCCGGTCTCGTTCACGTAGATCCCCCGCGTCTGGATCGAGTACGGCGACCGCGTCACCGCCTGCCGCGGCGCCAACGTTACCAACGGGCCCGGCGTCCCCGTCCCGTTCCACGCCGGCGTCCGCACCTGGATCTCCAGCCACCGCGAATCGCTGAACGCCGCGGCCCCAAAGTCCAGATCCGTGGTGAACACCCCGGCGCGCACATCGATGCTGAACCGATCGACCGGAGCCCATTGCGTCGCGCCGTCCTGGGGAGCGCTGAACAGCACGAACCGGAAATCCGCCGTCCCCGTGTACGGCTGCCCTTGGAAGCTCAACGATCCCTGATACGTGAACGACGTGCTCGTTTGGGCAGCGGCGACGCACGCCATCGCCGACACCGCGGCGAGCGCAACGACAACAGAACGAATCAAAAACATCCAATCCTCCGATATGTGGGGTGCGACCTCGAGGGATCGCATTCTAATGCGGAATGCCCGATGCGCCAAGGGCATTCCGCAATTCCGCACCGCTCCGCTACACCCACCGCATCAACCGATGACCTCTAACCGCGCACACCGACACCCCGTGCCTACTTCATTAAAGCGGGTATCAACCATGGAAACCTTGGTGAATTCCAACGCTTCTCGTCTTATTTCCTGCGATTGAATCTCTTCCAAAATTCTTACAAAATACGAACGCATTCATTCGTTCGCTCCCATCCCCTACCAAGACATCTACGCTGACCTTCGCTGACGCATTAATAAGGAAGAGCCGACACCAACCGGCATAACGACCCCATCGAAACGCTGCTCCCGCAAAAGCCCTAGACGACGCTATCTCGGCGGCTATAGTTGATAAGTAGATCATTTACTCGATTGACGCATCGGAGATCGCAATGATCGGCACCGCACAACCCAAGCCCATGAAGTCCTCCCGCCGCCACGTTCAACTGGCCCTCAAGCGTCCGGTCCCGTCGGATATCGCCATCGCGCAGGCCGCCACGCCGCGGCCCATCATGGAACTCGCCGAGGAACTCGGCATCCACGCCGACGAGCTCGAGCCCTACGGCCACACCAAGGCCAAAGTGCACCTGAGCCTCCGCGATCGCCTCGCCACCCAGCCCAACGGCAAGTACGTCGTCGTCACCGCCATCACGCCCACACCCCTGGGCGAAGGCAAGACCACCATGACGGTCGGTCTCTCCCAGGCGCTCGGTGCGCACCTGGGCAAGAACGTCTTTACCTGCATCCGTCAGCCCTCCATGGGCCCCACCTTCGGCATCAAGGGCGGCGCCGCCGGCGGCGGCTACAGCCAGGTCATCCCGATGGAGGACTTCAACCTCCACCTGACCGGCGACATCCACGCCGTCACCGCCGCCAACAACCTCCTCGCCGCCGCGCTCGACACGCGCCTCCTCTACGAAGAGACCCATCCCGACGACCGCCAGCTCATGGCCGCCCTTTGCAAGAAGGACTCCCAGGGCCAGCCCGTCATCTCCGCCTGCCACCTGCGCCGCATGGCCCGCTTGGGCATCCGCGTCGATTCCCCCGCCGAGCTCACCGACGCCCAGGTCCGCTCCATCTTCCGCCTCGACCTGGACCCCGACACCATCACCTGGAACCGCGTCCTGGACGTCAACGACAAGATGCTCCGCCGCATCACCGTGGGCCTGGGCGCCGAAGAGAACCGCCCCCGCACCACCGGCTTCGACATCGCCGTCGCCAGCGAGGTCATGGCCGTCCTCGCGCTGAGCACCGGCCTGGAAGACATGCGCAACCGCCTGCGCCGCATGGTCGTGGGCTTCGACCGCGCCGGCCGCCCCGTCACCGCCGATGACCTGGGCGTCGCCGGCGCGATGACCGTCCTCATGAAGGACGCGATCATGCCCAACCTCATGCAGACGCTCGAGGGCACCCCCGTCTTCGTCCACGCCGGCCCCTTCGCCAACATCGCCCACGGCAACTCCTCCATCATCGCCGATCAGATCGGCCTCAAGCTCGCCGATTACGTCGTCACCGAGGCCGGCTTCGGCTCCGACATCGGCTTCGAGAAGTTCGCCAACGTCAAGTGCCGCGCCAGCGGCCTGCGCCCGCAGTGCGCCGTCGTCGTCGCCACCGTCCGCGCCCTCAAGATGCACGGCGGGGGCCCCAAGGTCGTCGCCGGCAAGCCCATCGACCCCGCGTACACGCAGGAAAACCTCCCGCTGGTGGAAGCGGGCCTGCCCAACCTCGTCCGCCACATCCAGAACGTCCGCCAGTACGGCGTGCCGGTCGTGGTCGCCATCAACGCCTTCACCGCCGACACCGACGCTGAGATCGAGCTCGTCCGCCAGGGCGCCATCAAGGCCGGCGCCACCGCCGCCGTGCGCGCCACCGTCTGGGCCGATGGCGGCGCCGGCGCCAAGGACCTCGCCCTCGCCGTCGTTGCCGCGTGCGACCAGCCCAGCGAGTTTAAGTTCCTCTACCCCGCCGAAGCCTCCATCAAGGAGAAGATCGAGGCCATCGCCCGCAGCTACGGCGCACAGGGCGTCGATTACTCCCCCGAGGCGAGCGCCAAGATCAGCAAGTACACCCAGCTTGGCTTCGGCGGCCTGCCGATCTGCATGGCCAAGACCCACCTCTCCTTCTCCGACAACGCCGAACTCAAGGGCGCGCCCGACAACTTCCGCATCACCATCCGCGACATGCGCGCCTCCATCGGCGCCGGCTTCATCTACCCCCTCGTGGGCACCATGCGCACCATGCCCGGCCTCCCGCCCCGCGCCGCCTTCGTCGATGTCGACATCGACCCCAAGACCGGCCGGGTCGAAGGCCTCTTCTGATCCTCGCGGGCTCGGCGCACCCGCCCGCGCTGGGGGTCACCGCGGGCGGCTTCGACAATACACGACCCAGTACACCGAGCCGACCATGATCCCGCCGCCGACAACGTTCCCCAATGTCACCGGAATCAGGTTGTTCCACACGAACCGAGAGAGCGTGATCCCCTCGTACGCCGACGCCGCAGTCCCCGCCGATTCCCAGAAGCCCGCCCCCGCCCACCCCTTGATCAGCAGCCCTACGGGCACAAAGTACATGTTCGCGATCGAGTGCTCGAACCCCGCGGCGACAAACGCCGTCACCGGGAACACGATCGCCAGCACCTTGTCCCCCGTCGTCCGGCACGACATGCACAGCCACACCGCCAGGCACACCAGCGCGTTGCAGTACGCCCCGCGCACGAACGCCTGGTCCCACGCCAACGCGCACTTGCCCGCCGCGATGTCCAGCGCCGCCTTCCCCACCACCCCCTTGCCCATCTCGTGGTGCCCCGCCAGCATCATCCCCACCGCCGTCGCCGCGGCCCCCGCGAAGTTCCCCACGTACACGATCCCCCAGTTGCGCAGCACCGTCACCAGCGATATCTTCCTGCTCGCAAACGCCATCAGCAGCAGGTTGTTGCCCGTGAACAACTCCGCGCCCGCGATCACCACCAGGATCAGCCCCAGGCAGAACGCCACGCCCGACACCAGCCGCGCCAGGCCAAACGGCAGCACCCCCGCCGCCCCCGCGCCCACCGTGGTCGAGAACACCGCCCCCAGCGCGATGAACGCCCCCGCGAGGATCGCCAGCAGCAGCGTCTCCAGCGCGTCCAGCTTCGCCTTGGCCACGCCCGCGTCCTCGGCTTTCGCCGCGATCTGTCTGGGAAGAAGCGCGTCGAAGGTCGTGCCGATGTCCATGTCAATCCTCGCTAAAGGCTTGAGGCCCGGGCGCTGTCCCCGCACAGAGGCAACGCCCAAGCGCCCGCCGCGGGATGATACCTTCCCCGCAACCCACGCGCGACACACCGGAGAACCCGCATGACCGCCAGAGCCAGAGCATACCGGGCCACGCACGCCCCAGACCAGGAACTCACCGCGGCCCTCCCCGCGTTCCACGCCGTCGCCGCCGAACACCGGGGCCTCAACGCCCAGGCCGTCCAGCAACTCGCCCGCACCGTCCAACTCCCCGTCGCCACCCTCCGCGGCGCCGCATCCTCCTTCGACGACTCCAAGGTTGATCCCCGCGCCGTCCGCGTCTGCGCCGGCACCTCCTGCATGCTCGCCGGCGGCGGCGATGTCTCCCGCGAGCTCAACCACCAGCACAAGTGCCATCCGGTCTACTGCCTGGGCTACTGCGACCGCTCCCCCGTCGCGATGACCGCCGACGGCAAGGTCGTCCCGAAGCTCTCGACCGACTCGCTCGCCCTCTTCTCTTCCGGCTCGCCCGCGCACCCCCAGCCCCCCTCCATCCGCTGCACCGCCCGCCACGCCATCATCACCGCCCGCATCGGCAAGCCCGACCCCGTCACCCTCCCCGACTACACCGGCCTGCACGCCGCCCTCAAGATGCAGCCCGCGGACGTCACCCGCACCATCATCGAGTCCGGCCTCCGCGGCCGCGGCGGGGCCGCCTACATCACCGGCAAAAAGTGGCAAATCGCCGCCGCCGCCCCGGGCACGCCAAAGTTCATCGTCGCCAACGGTGATGAAGGCGACCCCGGCTCCTTCATCGACCGCGAACTCATGGAACGCGACCCCCACGCCGTGCTCGAAGGCATGGCCATCGCCGCCCACGCCGTGGGCGCTTCGCGGGGCATCGTCTTCATCCGTTCCGAATACCCCGTCGCTTCCGATGTCATGACCAAGGCCATCGACGACGCCACGCACGCCGGACACCTGGGCCCCCACGCCCTCGGCAAGAACAAGCCCTTCGAAGTCGAGGTCGTCCGCGGCATGGGCTCGTACGTCTGCGGCGAAGAGACCGCCCTCCTCGCCGCCATCGAGGGCCAACGCGGCGAAGTCTGGCCCCGCCCGCCCTACCCCGTCGAGGCCGGCGTCTTCGGCAAGCCCACCGTCGTCGTCAACGTCGAAACCCTCGCCAACGTCCCCTGGATCATGTCCAACGGCACGCAGGCCTACACCGCGATGGGCACCGCCGACAGCAAGGGCACCAAGACCCTCTGCTTCAACCACGGCTTCGCCAGGCCCGGCATCGTCGAGCTCGAGTTCGGCGTCACCCTCCGCACCGCCATCAACGACCTCGCCGGCGGCGGCGCTAACGGCGCGGAACTCGAAGCCGTCCTCCTGGGCGGCCCCATGGGCAGCATCGTCACCCCGGACCAGTGGGACGTGCCCATCTGCTTCATCGCCATGGGCAAGCAGAGCATCAACCTCGGCCACGCCGGGCTCGTCGCCATCCCCAAGCCCGCCGACTGGACCGCCATCCTGCGGCACCTGCTCACCTTCATGCGCGACGAATCCTGCGGCAAGTGCGTCCCCTGCCGCCTGGGCTCCATCCGCGCCCACGAGATCGCCCGCGCCGGCCTGAACAACTCCTCCCTCCCGCAGTTCCAGCGCATCATGAGCCTCATGAAGGAGGCCAGCCTCTGCGCCTTCGGCCGCGAAACCCCCGGCCCGGTCAAGACCATCCTCGACAAGTTCAGCCACCGCATCATGACGGAGGTGCCGGCGTGAAAACCATCCCCACCACCCCGCCACACACCCCCCCTCACACCCCAACCACTACTCCAACCTCCACCGCCACCATCAACGGCATCGTGGTGAGCGTGCAACAAGGCGACACCATCCTCTCCGCCGCCGCACGCGCGGGCATCGACATCCCCACCCTCTGCCACTCCACGCGCCTCGAGGCCGAGGGCGGCTGCCGCATGTGCCTCGTGGAGATCGGCGGCCAGCGTCCCCAGGCCGCCTGCCACACCCCCATCGCGCCCGGCATGGTCATCCAGACCGCCACGCCCCACCTCACCCAGGTCCGCCGCGACCTGCTCAACCTCACCATCTCCGCCCTCCCCGCCGGCTCCTGCAAACCCGACCCCAGCGGCTCCAGGTTCGAGCAGCTCCTCGCCGAGTACGACGTCTCCACCAGCGACTTCGGCCACCACGGCACGCTCCACGCCGTCGACGACAGCCACCCCTACATGCGCTTCGACCGCGACAAGTGCATCACCTGCCGCCTCTGCCTCAACGCCTGCGAACAGATCCAGGGACAGTTCGTCTACGGCATCGAAGGCCGCGGCGGCAAAGCCCACCTCATCTTCGGCCCCACCGACCGCTTCGCCGATTCCGACTGCGTCTCCTGCGGGGCCTGCGTCGACCAGTGCCCCACCGGCGCCATCACCGACCGCGACCGCATCACCCCCAGAGACATCGACCACGCCACCGACTCGGTCTGCGGATACTGCGGCGTCGGCTGCCGCACCCACATCGACGCCGCCGACGGCGTCGTCCTGAGCATCAAGGGCGTCGAGCACGCGACCGTCAACCACGGCCACCTCTGCGTCAAGGGCCGCTACGCCCACGCCTACCACCACTCCCGCGACCGCCTCACCACGCCCCTCATCCGCAACCGCTCCGGCACGCTCCAGCCCGCGACCTGGGACGACGCCATCGCCTACACCGCCCGCCGCCTGATCGAGATCCGCGACCGCCACGGCGGCGACGCCCTGGGCACCATGACCTCCTCGCGCTCCACCAACGAGGCCGCGTACCTCCTCCAGAAGCTCTTCCGCAGCATCATCGGCACCAACAACACCGACTGCTGCGCCCGCGTCTGCCACTCCTCCACCGCCGTCGCACTCGGCATGGTCACCGGCACCGGCGCCGCCACCGCCTCCTACCCCGACCTCGAAGAAGCCTCGCTCATCGTCGTCGCCGGCGCCAACGCCACCGAGGCACACCCCGTCGTCGGCGCACGCATCAAGCAGGCCGCCCTCCGCGGCGCGGCCCTCATCGTCGTCGATCCCCGCCGCGTCGAACTCGCCCAGTACGCCACCGTCCACCTCCAGCTCTGGCCCGGCACCAACGTCGCCCTTTTTAACGCCCTCGCCAAGGTCCTCATCGAAGAGAACCTGTACGACAAGCCGTACGTCGCCAACCGCTGCGAAGGCTTCGACGAACTCCGCGCCTTCCTGGGCGCACAGTCCCTGGATGAACTCTCCCGCATCACCCACGTCCCCGTGCAGACCATCCGCGCCGCCGCCGCCATCCTCGCCTCCCGCGGCCCGGGCCTCTTCGTCAGCGGGCTGGGCCTCTCCGAACAGTCCCAGGGCGTCGCCGGCGTCATGGCCTACTGCAACCTGGGCCTGCTCACCGGCGCGCTGGGCAAGATCGGATCGGGCATGCTCCCCCTCCGCGGCCAGAACAACGTGCAGGGCAACGCCGACATGGGCTCCCAGCCCTACGCCCTCACCGGCTACATGAAGCTCGGCGACCCCGCCGTCCAGAGCCGCCTGGAGACAATCTGGGGCAAGGCCCCGCCCTTGGAGGCCGGCAAGACCATCCCCGAGATGTACGACGCCGCCGTCGCCGGCACGCTCAAGGCCCTGTGGATCCAGGGCGAAGACGTCGTCCAATCCGACCCCAACACCGACCACGTCACCAAGGCCCTCTCGCGCCTGGACCTGCTCATCGTGCAGGAACTCTTCATGACCGACACCGCGAAGATGGCCCACGTCGTCTTCCCCGCCGCGTCGGTGCTCGAGCAGGAGGGCACCTTCACCAACGGCGAGCGCCGCATCCAGCACGTCCGCCGCGCTGTCAACGCCCCCACGCACGCGCGCCCCGATTGGGAAGTCATCCGCGACGTCGCCATCGCCATGAAGGGCCCCAACACCGGCTGGGAATACCACCACCCCTCGCAGGTCATGGACGAACTCGCCCGCGTCGTCCCCCACCTCTTCGGCGGCGTCTCCTACGACCGCCTCGGCGCCGACGGTGTCCAGTGGCCCTGCCCCACGCGCGACCACCCCGGCACCCGCACCCTCCACACCGACACCTTCGTCCGCGGCAAGGCCGCCCTCATGAGCGTCGACTTCTCCCCCCCGCAGGACAACACCGACGCCACCTACCCCTTCATCCTCATCACCGGCCGCGTCCTCGATCACTACAACGTCGGCACCATGACCCGCCGCACGCCCAGCAGCCGCATCGTCGACAAGGACTACCTGGAACTGCACCCGCAGGACGCCGCCCGCCTGGGCATCGCCGACGGCGCTGGCGTCCGCGTCAAGAGCCGCTGGGGCCACACCGTCGCCCCCGCCAAACTCTCCCGCCGCATGATGCCCGGCACCACCTTCCTCTCCTTCCACTTCCCCGAAACCCAAACCAACTGCGTCGTCGGCCCCTACGTCGACCCCACCAGCAAATGCCCGGACTACAAGGTCATCGCGGTGGACCTGGCCAGCGCATAACCCCCGTCCGAGAACGCCCCCACCCCACCCCCCGCCTCAACTAACATCCGCATCTCTTCCCGATGTGCGTTGTCTATTTGAGGAGAACTCAGCATGAGTCGGTGGCTTGTTGGTGTGGGCGTCGTCTGTGTGTCCGTCGTCGCCCGGGCCGACGATGTCTTCTACGTCGCCACCGAGGGCAGCAACGCCGTGCACCAGGTGCAGGTCTCCCAGGGCGGTGGTTCACAACTCCTCCCCGATCTCTCGCACCCCTCCCTCGACCGCCCCTTCGCGCTCGCGACCCGGGCCCGCGGCGACTTGTTCATCAACAGCCGCGGCCCATGCACGGCCTGCCTGGGCGGCGGCCTGACCGATCTGTTCTCCTTCGCGTGCGGCACGCTCTCGGGCACGGGCCGCGCCACCGCCGCCGGGCCGCGCAACCCCCACGGCGTCTGTGTGGTCGGCGACACCGCGTACATGGTGGATAGTTACAACGGCCGCGTCGTCCGCTACACCCTGAGCGATTCCGATCCCCCGCTCCTGTCCGGGGCGTATGCGCTGCCGACGTCGCCCTGGGGCGGGCGCGGCATCGTGGCCGCCCCCGCGCTGGGCGAACTGCTCATCGCCGACTGCTGCAACGCCCCGGGCGTGCACCGCTACCAGTTGCACGCCGACGGCTCGCTCACCTACAGAAGTTCCATCTTCGGCAACGGCATGAACCAGCCGCACTCAATGGCGATCTCCCCCTGGGGCGAACTCTTCGTGGGCTCGCTCCGCGCCGGCGGCGTCGTGTCGCGCTTCGTGTTCGACTCCAACGGCAACGCCGTGCCCAACGGCATCATCTCCGGCAACGGCATGAACACGCCCGGCGCGCCGATCTTCTCCAGTTGGGGCGAACTCGTCGTCTTTAACTTCAGTTCCCCCGTCGCCAGCCGCTTTCTCTTCGACGGCTCGCACAACGCCATCCCCAACGGCACGATCTCCATCCCCTCCCCCGCGATCACCGTGGCCCGCAAGGGCGAGGTACCGGCCATGATCGCCATGGCCGCCCAGAACGACGGCTGCATCGGCGGCGCCGTCTCTCTCACGCTCGTGGGCGCGAGCGACCTGCTCACCTACCAGTGGATGCACGACGGCGTGCCCGTGAGCCCCGACGACAACCCCACCGCCGCCGCACCGACCTTCACCATCCCCTTCCTCCGCTCCTCGGATGTGGGCTCGTACACCTGCCTCGTGAACACCGGGTGCGGCCAGACCCAATCCACCCCCGTGCCCGTCCGCATCTGCGCGGGCGACTACAACTGCGACGGCGGCGTCGACGGCACCGACGTCCAATCCTTCTTCGCCGATTGGGAACGCGGCCTGGAATCCGCCGACATCAACGCCGACGGCGGCATCGACGGCGCCGACGTCTCCGCCTTCTTTGAACACTGGGAAGCCGGCTGCTGACCCCCGCGGGGCCCCGATCCGCTCCACCCCGCCTAGCCCCGCACCCGCTCCGGATGCGCGTACACCGTGAACCGCCCCTCCCTCAAAAACCCCACCAGCGTCACGTTCGCCTCACCCGCCAGATCAATCGCCAGCGACGACGGCGCCGACACCGCCGCCACCACCCCGATCCCCGCCGCCACCGCCTTCTGCACGATCTCGAAACTCACCCGCCCGCTCACCATCAGCACGTGCCCGCTCAGCGGCAGCATCCCCGCACGCAGCGCGTGCCCCACCACCTTGTCCACCGCGTTGTGACGCCCGATGTCCTCGCGCGCCACCAGCAGCCGGCCCTCGCCATCAAACAACCCCGCGGCGTGCAATCCCCCCGTCTTCTCGAACGTCGGCTGCGAACCCCGCAACGTCTCCGCCAGCCCGTACACCACCGACTCGGCCACCACCGGCCCGCCCGCCAGCGGCGCAAATTGCTTGCGCACCGAATCGATCGTCGCGCTCCCGCACACCCCGCAGCTTGACGACGCGAACACGTGCCGCGTCAGCCGCGCAAAGTCCACCGCCACCCGCGCCGACACGATCACATCCACCCCCTCGCCCGCCGCCTTGTCGCACCCCCGCACGTGCTCAACATCCTCCCGCCGCGCGATCACCCCTTCACCCACCAGGAATCCCAGCGCCAACTCCTCATCGTGCCCCGGCGTGCGCATCGTGATCCCCACCCCCCGCCCCGCCACCCGGATCTCCAGCGGCTCCTCGCACACCACCTCATCCCGCGCCGCCTCCACCACCCCGCCCCCCCGATGCCGCCACACCGGATACGACTCGCTCGTCTGCGCCATAGTTCACAGCGTATGACCACCCTGTGAGCCCGTCGCCGCGCAACCGTGAAGCCGCCGCGCGCCGGACCTTCCCCGTGCGGTGTCGTCCGCTCGCGCCGCCTTCTCCCGTTAGACGCCTCTCCAACGAGGTCGCCTGATTCCAGGATGAAGCGGGTCCTATCGATTCCCCGCCGACATCTTTCAATTCGCGTGACGCGCGGTCGGTGCACCGCCTGCGGGCAAGGACCCGCGATCACTTACGAACAACCGCCCGATTCCCATGAATGAAAGAACACATCCACATCCACACCGTCAACGCCGCCGTCTTCGTTCACGTCCGCAACGCCGAGCCCGGATTCCCACGCGTCGAAGAAGGCTTGCACGTCAACTCCGTCAATGCCACCGTCAGCATTGAAATCGGCAGCGCAAAGCGGACCAAACGCCAGCACATACCCGCGCCGTTCTCGGTTTGGACCCACCACCTTGCCCCCGATCACTCTGGCATCGCCGGACATCGCTTCGCACGAAGACAATCTCCAGTCCGGCGGGATCGTGACTCCGCGCAAACCTGCATAGTCTCGCACGGTCTGAATGCCACGCGCTTCCGTCCAGATAAACGCCTCTACCATATCTAAGTCTTGCTGCTGAAGAGCTCCCCCGATAGTCTTGCCGTCGTCTGAAACGCACGTCGCTCCGGGCACAATTTCCTGCGAATACGGCAAGATGTGCGCCTGCCGCTGCGCATCCCAGTACACGGCGCCGGTAGTGGCTCCGCCGACGATGACAGACCCGTCCGCGCTGACCGCGGACGCGTAGTACCCTTCCGAGAGCGCAACCATGCCCCTGTCCGAACGCCATTCGAATCCAACGCTCGAGCCCGAGCTTATGTTGAGTGACATTCCGACAATCGTTCGGCCATCCCGGCTGATTCCACGTGCTTCGCTGCGCAAGTCACCCGTTCTGGCAAAGCCCAATCTTCGGATGCCGCCCGCCGCCGTCCAGCGGAACGCCTCATAATGCGAGGGGGTTGACATTTCGGCGCACCACCCCACCGCAATCAAGCCATCGCCGCTCACTCGAACGGGGCCACTCAGTGTTGTATAACCGGCGAGCAGAGGAAGCCACTGAAACAGCCCGTTGCGCTGAACTGTTGCACGTGCGTCGGTACCGTTGGTGAGATTCCAAGTCGCTCCACTGATGACCGACCCGTTGGATGAGACTCCCGAGAAGAAGGCTCGCGTCCCTAACCCTTGTCCCGAAATATCCACTCGGCCTTGCGCGGGCGTCCATGTGAACCCGCGGTACGGGTGGCTTGAACTTGAGAGTGAGTTTGATCCGGACCCAACCGCCATGCCGCCGTCTTGCGTGAGGGCCATCACGATGGAAGTACTCTCATCCGCCCGAGTGTCGACGATGTGGAAGCCAGGTTCCGCGGACTGGACCGAAGACGTCAGCGCTATCCCCAGCAACCAAGCTACGAATAAGTGTCTGAGCATTGGTCCTCCACCAAAAGATGTGGCCCGCTGTCCGGTGAACCGTTCCACATGGCCGTCGCCGTCCGGATACGCCGCAAAGCCTCGGGCGCGAGCACTCATGATTCATGCTCCACGGTCAACCCCGTGAAACACACCCAAGCGGTCGGGATCTTCCCAACACTCCAGGACGCGGCGACCGCACACACCGCGGCCTGAAACTCACCCCCGAACGCCCGATACTCCTTGGCACCCTGTGATGGCGCAACAAGCCGGTTCGGGTATTCTGGACAAATCTGTCAATTATACGTATGCTCATGTCTGGGAAGGGCATTTTCCACGGATTTTCAACGAGAATCGCGCGCTTTCCTCGCCCGCGTTGGCCGCGTGATCGGGCGTGTTCGTGGATCGTTCCCATCAACTCGGATGTTGGCCTTCGTATCAATCAGCGCAGTCAGCGCAACGAGTGGCGCAACCTGATCGCGGCGCCGCACCCATGAAGCCGCGCGACCACCCTCCCGCGGCGTGCCGGCGCCATGACGATGCACCCCCCGCCCATACACCACCGATCGCGCCGCCCCCTCCCCAAGTCCCTCTGGTTCCTCCCTAATCTCTGCCCATGCCGCCCACCCCGGCCCGCCCCAGCACCCTTCATTCCCTCATCCTCCCCGCCGCGTTCCTCGCGCTGGCCCTCGCCGTCATCAACTCCGGCCGCATCCCCCACCGCGTCGCCTACGACCAGGCCCTCTACCACGAAGCCGCCATCCGCCAGTTCGCGGCACAGTGGCCCAACGTCGACCTGAGTGATTATCTCTCCGCCACCACGCCCCTCTTCCACCTCATCGCCGCCGCCGTGAAATACGCCGGCCTCTCCGTCGCCGGCCTCCAGGTCGCCTGCGCGATCCTCACCGCGGCACTGCTCTGGGTGCTCATCCAACTCTCCCGGGCCTGCGGCGGCAAAGGCTGGGCCGCCTGCCTCCCCTTCGCCACGTCTCTGTACGTCTTCTCCAGCGGCGCGTGGATCCTCCCCGACAACGCCGCGTGGCTCGGAGTCGTCCTGCTCCTGGGCCTTCTCATCGCCGCGCCCCTCACCCTCCGCCGCGCCCTGCTCTGCGCCATCATCCTGTTCCTGCTCGTCCTCACCCGCCAAGTGCACTTGTGGACCGCGGGCCTCATCATCGCCGCCGCGTGGCTCGCCGGCGCTCCCACGCTCCCCGAACAGACCGGCCCCTGGCGCCCCGCCGCGGCCCTGCGCGACCTCCTCTTCACCAACCTCGGCCGCCGCTGCGTCCTCGCCTCCGCCGCGTTGCTCACGCTCCTGCCCGCCCTGCTCGTCCTCATCTATTTCTACGGCCTCTGGGGCGGCCTGGTCCCCCCCACCTTCCAGTTCCAATACCACAAAGCCAACCCCGCCGGCCCCGCCTTCATCCTCGCCGTCTTCGGCGCGGTCTCCGTCTTCTTCGCCGGGTACGTCTGGCCCTGCACCAGGCGCCTGCTGTGCGAGCAACCCGCCTGGGCCGCGCTCGCCGCGGCGTGCGGACTCCTCCTCGCGCTCATCGCCCCCACCACCGCCGGCGCCACATCCGATTACTTGGCCGGCCGCCGCACCGGACTCTGGGATGTCGCCGCCGCGCTGCACGACCGCCTCCACCTGCCCAACATCGGCCACGCCTCGCCCCTCATCGTCGCGCTCTGCGTCTTCGGCGCGATCACCTTCGCCGCCTGCCTCCTCGCCTGGTCCGGCCGCCAGCGCATCCTCCTCATCGCCGCGCTCATCGGCTACGGCTCCGCCATCGGCGCCGGCGGCGAACTCTGGCAGCGCTACGCCGAACCCTTCGTCCTCATCCTGGCCGCCCTCTGCGCCGCCCGCGCGGTGGGTGCCGGCTGGGCCCGCTCGCGCCTCGCCCCGATCGGCCCCGCCCTCCTCTCGCTCGCCTTCATCGCCCTGTGCGCCCGCGACCTCCACAAGCAAGACACCCGCCGCGTCTCCGACCCCCCGCCCCCCGCCGAAACCAGCGCCCCCGGCCAACCCCCGCCGCGCGCAGACTCCCCCTGGAGCCGCTACCACATCTCCCGCGGCACCCACCCCAGCGTTCACAAGAAGTAGCAAAACGCGATTGGACACATCACGCCACCGGATCGAACGATTCGCTCGACGGAGCGCTGACCTCCGCGAGGGACCTTCCACTGTTCATAGTTTGGAGTGAGTCCAATTCCCTCGGTCTTGGCGTGCAATCACGCCCGAGGTAGGGTCTGGTAAATAGCATGTTGGCATGACTCTCTCCAGATGGTTGAGTACCATGTCCGTCGTGCACGAGATCGCGGGCATTTGTGGGAGACTTCGGCATGATTCGGCGCGCACTGGCATTGGGCGTTGATCGCTCGGCAAACTCGGTCGCCCCCCTTGAACAACTGGAATCGCGAACCCTGCTGGCAGGATTCACCTTGGTAACGCATGGTTACGAAGCGCTGGGAGATCGACCCGCTTGGATTTCAACAATGGCGAATGCCATCGCGAATGTCGCGGGTTCGTCCGGCGCGTCAGTACGACCGGTCCTGGTCAGCAATGACACCGCAACAGGCCTGAGCATGACGCTCAATCCCGGGGCACCGACAATCACACAGTCTGAGAGGGGCGAGGTTGTCGGCATTCTCGATTGGGCCGATGCCTCGAACAATTTTCAGAACCCCCTCTTTGAACGCAACGTAGCGACCGACGATGAAGCCGACATGGTGGCCAATCGACTGCTTTCCAACCCGGTCACATCACAATGGCTTTCTAGCCCGATCCACTTGATCGGCCACAGCCGCGGCGCGAGCGTGATGACACTGCTGGCGGAGGCGTTAGGGCGTTCAGGAATCTGGGTCAATCAACTCACGCTTCTCGATCCGCATCCAACATGGTTGGCCGGCGATCCGTCCGAAGTTCTTCCCGACAATGTCGCTTTCACCGACAACTACTATGAGACCGGAGACCTCGTCGCGGGCAGCATGGTGCCCGGCGCGATGAACGTTGTGCTGAACAGTGCTCACGGCACATCGATCGGTCACACGCAAACGCACGCGTTCTACCACGGGACAATCCAACTCTCCGCCACGAATGACGGCGACAACACGCCAATCGATCCTCGCTGGTATGAAACACCCGGATTGGGGCCTCGCGATCAAGTTGGCTTTGCCAGATCGCGTCTTCGCGGCTACGTCAATCTTGCAGACACTCAGTCGTACGTGCACGTCCCGTATAGCGGAGGTACGAACTTCCGTACGCCCGTCGTGGCCGGTTCCCAGTGGCCAAATATCGATACCGTCGGCCTCTCGACGGGAAACTCGGCGATCGTCCAGGGAAACACGTCGACCTTGGAGTTTGTATACGGAGATCGGGATAGCGGCGAGACGATCACGGCGTATGCCGATGTGGACGACAACCCATACAACAACAATGAGATTCGGATCGGAACAACTTCTGTGCCGGCGCAGGCCTTTGGAAGCTCGACCGTGCAGCTTTCAACCACGCCGCTCAGCCCCGGGTCGTATCGGCTCCTCGTTGTCGGCGCCGATGAAGTTCACCGCCGCTTTGCATACTTGGATGAACCGCTGACTGTCTCGGCACCGCCGCCTCCTCCGCCGCCGCCGCCGATGCTGATGTCCGTGTCAGCGCCTTCGTCGCCGGTCTTTCGCCCGGACGTGTTCGTCATCAACGCGACAACAAGCCAGTCTTATTCGGTTCGAAGCGTGTACGTCTATGCCGACGCGAATCGGAACGGTGCGTTCGAGCCGGGGATTGATACAAGGCTTTCATCATCGAGTCAATTGGGAGCGGGTTCCTGGACGTCATGGCTCAGCTCACGCAACCTACCCGCCGGATCGGTTTCGCTCCTGATCGTCGCGACGGCGGCGAACGGCGCCACCTCAACCCTTACGGCATCAGTCACCATCGCCAATTCGCCGCCGACCTTGCAGTCCGTCTCGGCGAAACCCACGCTGATAGCAAACGCGGGGGACAAACTCGGGCTGTCGATCAAAAACGCCAAGGACTTCGACGGTCGGGTCCAATCCGTTTCTTACTTCATTGATGCCGACGGTGACGGCATACTCTCGCGCGACTCGGACACGCTGTTGTCCGTCGCGGTCGGTGGGAAGTTCAGCAGCAGCATTCTCACGCCCGCTCTGGCGCCAGGTGTGCGCAAAGTCTTCGCCATCGCGCTGGACAATGACGGTGGTTGGTCGACGCCTGTAAGTACGCTGGTGACAATCAACTCCACCCCGACAATCTCATCGATGACTGCCAGTGCTGTTGAGGTTCTTCGCCGCACTCCATTCACAATCAGTGTGATCGCTTCCGACTCGGATGACCGCGTAAAAGCAGTTGAGTTCTACATCGATTCGGACGGTAATGGTCTTATTGATCCACGCAAGGACCGTCGATTGGGCTCGGCTAAGCTGAATGCTGGCGTGTGGAGCTTGCGCATGTCAATCTCCAACCCGACGAGCGGGAGCTTGACGATTCTTGGTCGGGCGCTGGATTCACGAAAAGGCGTTGGCGCCGCCCGGGCAATCAACGTGGTTGTCCTGTAGAGCACTTTCTTGTCAGCCCGCGGTCCTGGCGGCCCACGACGTCTTTCTACTCTTCGTCATTGGCCACCAGCCACTGATACAGATCCGCATCCCGCGCCCGCGCATCCACAAACGGGTACGTCCTGGCCGTCTGCGCCACCCACCGCCCCGTCACCGGGCACTTGACCGGCGGCCGCCCCAGCAGCACATCGCAGTCCGCCCGGCTCAGCCACGATTCCGGCACCGTCAGTTCGATGCTCCGCGACTCAACGCCCGTGTGCGACAGCGTCACCGCCGCCGCGATCGCGGGCAACGCCGACGCGATCCGCTCCGGCCACTCGATCACCGCCGCGGCGTCACCCATCGGCGCTCCCGACGCATCAAACAACCGGTCCCACCCCGCGTTCTCCAGCTCGCCTATCTCGCTCACCCGGTACGCATCAACGTGAATCAGCGACCGGATCGGCCCCGCCGCCGGATACTCGTTCACCACCACGAACGTCGGGCTCGACACCTGCGCCCCCGCGATCCCCAGCCCCTGCGCAATCCCCCGCACCAGCGCTGTCTTCCCCGCCCCCAGCTCCCCCCGCAGCAGCACCACGTCCCCCGCGCGCAGCACATGCGCGATCGCCGCCCCAAAGGCGTGCGTCGCGTCAACGTGCGGAGATGTTCGTGTCACCGTCGGCATGTCTCGCGATCCGCTCCTCAACCCCGATGCTCAAACCCCGCGCCGGTAATGTCCTCCAGCGCATCGCCCTTCTTCAGGCTCGCCCCGTGCCCCGCGAGCACCTTCCCAACACGAGTAAAAGCGCACCCGCCCGGGCACTCTCCGCGCGCAGGCAACGCGCCCGGCGACACCGTGAACAGCAACTCGTAATCCTCCCCGTCGCGGACGGCGTGGTCAACCGACGCCACCCCGTGCGACAGCGGCACGCTCCCCGCGTCGATCTGAATCCCCACCCCCGACCGCTCCGCCAACCGCCCCGCGTCAATCCCCAGCCCATCGGAAATGTCCATCATCGCGTGCAGCCGCGCGCCCAGTGTCTCCGCCAGCCACGCCCCCTCCGCCAGCCGCGGCTCGAAACTCAGGTGCTTGCCCATCCCTGTCACCGCGTCCAGCGAACCCCCCAGCGCGCCTGTCACGAACACCTCGTCCCCCGCCACCGCCCCGTGCCGATACACCGGCCCCCGCGTCGGATGCACGTGCCCCACGATCGAGATGGAGAGCGCCAACACCCCGTGCGCCACCGCGATGTCCCCGCCCACCAGCGGACACCCCCAGTGCAGCGCCCACCGCGAGAGCGCATCGAACAACTCATCCGCCCGCGCCTGCGGGAACCCCATCGGCAGGATCGCCGCCGCCAGCGCGTACGCCGGCCGCCCCGCCATCGCCGCGATGTCCGAGAGCGGCCGCGCCATCGCTTTGCGCGCCACCAGGTCCAGGAGCGTGCCTTCCACAAAGTGCCGCCCCTCGATCACCTGATCGACCTTCAGCAGCACCGGGCTCTGGATGTTCACCACCGCGCAGTCATCCCCCGGCCCCTGCACAATGCCCGGGAACCCCGCCAGCGGCGCCGATCGGTCGTAGATGTGGCGAAGAAGCGCCTGCTCGCGCATGCAACAAGGGTAAGACGACCGCCCCCACCCCTGACGGCGACCGTTCAACGCCCCCAAACACACCCGGAGAACGCCCTGATTCAATGAGTTTCGCTGACAAAAGCCCCCCGGGCCGGTACAATTGCCCTTCAGGAGCGCTTCCAATGACGACACTCTCCACCTCCCGCCCCGTCTCAGTGCCCGCTCCTCAAGCCGCGACAGGCGCGATCCCCGCCACCATGCGGGCGCTGGTCAAGCACCACGCCGGCCCCGAACTCAAGTTCGTGCCCGACCGCCCCGTCCCCAAGTGCGGCCCGCGTGATGTCCTCATCCGCGTCACCAAGGCCGGCATCTGCGGCACCGACAAGCACATCTGGGAGTGGGACGAGTGGTCCGCCGGCCGCATCCCCGTGGGCATCGTCACCGGCCACGAGTTCGTAGGCATCATCGTCGCCATCGGCTCCGCCGTCACCCGCTACCGCGTCGGCCAGCGCGTCAGCGCCGAGGGCCACATCACCGCCGGCGTTGATTACAACAGCCGCACCGGCAACGCCCACATCGCCAGCGACACCCGCATCCTGGGCATCGACCGCGACGGCATCTTCGCCGACTACGTCGCCGTCCCCGAAGAAAACGTCTGGCCCGTCCACCCCTCCATCCCCGACAAGGTCGCCGCCGTCCTCGACCCCCTCGGCAACGCCGTCCACACCGTCATGGCCGCCGGCGTCTCCGCCAAGAGCGTGCTCATCACCGGCACAGGCATCATCGGCCTCATGGCCGTCACCGTCGCCAAGGCCGCCGGCGCGGGCCGCATCTTCGCCACCGACATGAACGCCCACCGCCGCACCCTCGCCAAGAAGCTCGGCGCCGCCGAAGCCTTCGACCCCCGCGACAACGCCTGGGTCGGCGAGGTCCGCAAGGCCTGCCGCGGCGAGGGCGTCGACGTCCTGCTCGAAATGTCCGGCAGCCCCGCCGCCTACGACCAGGGATTCTCCGCCCTCCGCAACGGCGGCACCGCCGCCCTGCTCGGCATCCCCGCCAAGCCCCCCACCTTCAACATCACCCAGCACGTCGTCTTCAAGGGCGCCACCGTCCTGGGCATCAACGGCCGCAAGATGTTCGAGACCTGGTACCAGATGGAAGAACTCCTCGTCAGCGGCAAGGTCGACCTCGAGGACATCATCACCCACGAGTTCCCCCTCGAGCAGTTCAAGCGCGGCTTTGAAACCATGATCAGCGGCGACGGCATCAAGGTCGTCCTGAACATCAACGGCTGAGCCGCCCCGCCCTGAACACATACACCACCGGCCGCGCCGCGATCGACGCCGCCGCCGCGCTCAGGTCCGGCGCGCCGCCCCGCGTTGACCGCGAGTCGTTCGCCCACCTCCGCACCGCCCGCCGCAGCCGCGGATGCGCCCGCATCGCCCGCGCCGCCGCGCCCGGCTCCAGCAGCCAGGACGCCCGCAACCCAAGCCCACGCAGCACCGCCGCTAGCTCCCGGTCCCGCCGCGCCGCGCGCACGCTCACTCGCCGCATCCCCGCCCGCTCAAAGAACGGGCACACCCGCCCCATCGCCGCCACCGCCTCCGTGCACGGCGTCAGCGGCCGCGCGAGATACGCCTCCACCAGCCGCCTGGCGATCCCCAGCCCCCGGAACCGCGGATCAACGATCACGCGTGAGATCACCCGCAGCGCCCCGTTCGCCGCGCGGGCCGCGCGCCGCTTGTCCCCCGCGTCAAACTCCGCCCCGAACGCCCCGCGCCGCCACGGCGCGTTCAGCGTCCCCCGCCCCGCCACCAGCACACCCACCATCATCCCCGTCGGCACATCCACCGCGCGCAGCACCCGCTCGATCTGCGCCGGGCTCCCCGGCCGGTAGTGCAGGTGCGCCAGCGCGTAGTAATCCGCCGCCGCGCCCGCCTCGATCCGCACCGCGTCTTTCACCCCAGGCTGCATCGCCGCCAGCAGCACACGCCACCGCTCCGAGCCGTCGCGCTTCATGCTCGCTCCTGTGGGCACACCACCAGCCGCGGCGACAAAAACGCCCTGCAATCATCGTGCGCGCTCGCCGCCAGCACGCGCACGCCCGCCCGCTTCGCCCACCGCCTCAGCGAAAGACACAGCGTCCGCGCCGTCGTGCGGTCCAACGTCGACGCCAACTCGTCGATCACCAGCAGCACGCCCGCGGGGCACCGCACCATCGCCCGCGCCAGCCGCAGGCGGAACGCCTCCCCGTCCGACAGCAGCCGCGCCGACCGCTGCATCACCGCCGCGTCCGCCAACCCCGCCGACGCCAGCGCCGACATCGCCGCCCCCATCGGCGCACGCACCGCATCGATCACCGCGCACGCCGGCAGCGGCCCCGCGCCCACCCGCCTCGCCGGTCGCACGCGCCGCGAAATGCTCCGCAGCAGCCGCGACTTGCCGCACCCGCTCGGGCCCATCACCAGCCCCACATCCCCGCGCCGCAGCCGCCTCACCGCCCGCACCACGTGATCAATCCGCGCTTTCCCTTCGCGCCGCGCGCTCGCCCCGCCGAAGAGCGCGCGAACATACAGACACCGCCGCGACACACTGACACTTCCGCGCCGACGACCCATCTCAACCCCCGTTCTCTGAATCGAACTCACGACCCTCGACGTCATCGCCCGCGTGCCCGCCCGATGCCGCCAGCGGCCCCCGGCGCTGCGCCGCCTTCGCCGCCTCCTTGGCCTGCTCCGCCATGCACGAGATCGCGTGATGGTGCTTGCGCACCCCGTGCAGCGGAATGCCAAGCTGCGCCGCCGCGCCCCGCAGCGACAGCCCGTCGATGAAGCACGCCTGCCCCACCCGCCGACGCTGCATCGTCCACTCGCGCTGGTGCGCCACCACGAACGCGAAGTTCACCGACAGCACCCGCCGCAGAATCCGCCGCACCTTGCGCCGCACGCTCCGCTCGTTCTGCCCCGTCAGCGCCGCGATGTGCCGCGCCGTCGCCCCCGCCAGAACGATCGACGACACCGTCGCACGATCATCCGCGTTGAGTGCGCGGCACCGTTCCCGGATGATCTCCGCGATGTACGGATCGTGCGCCCGCCGCAGATCCGCGTACATCCGCAGATCCCGCAGCGCCGCCGCGCTCGCCACCAGCCGCGGCCGCACACCCGCCGCTTCCGCCCGGTGCCCCGCGGACACCTCACCAGCCGCCGGTTGAGTTGATTCAATGAACATCGTTCGCCTGGGCCTTTCTTGCCGGAGCGGTCGCCTGCTCCGCTGTACTACCACCGAACACCTTCCTACAGTGTTCTCTGTTGAGAGAACTTGTACACCGGTTCCTGATCGAATGCAACTCAAATACCGGGTTTTGTTTGGACTACCTCTGAAATAGCGCACACCACCGGCCGCTGCCCGCACAACTCAAGGTCAGGCAACCACTTAGCACCGCTTCCGTTGTCCCGTGAACAGGAGGTCCCGACGTGAATCAGGCAGTTCCGCAGGCACTCGCGAGCGACTCTTCAGACCGTTTCGGCCCCTTCGTCCGGTCCCGCCGCGAATCCCTGCACCTGACCCTCGCCCAAGTGGCCTCCAGTGTCGGGTGCGCCAAGGGGTACCTCTCCGCCGTCGAGAACGGCGTCCGCCCCCCGCCCGGAGATGAAATCCTCGCCCGCCTGGAAGCCGCCCTGCAACTCCCCGCGGCCCGCCTTGTCGAGATGGCCCGCTGGGAGCGCAGCCTCGCCGCGGGCGGGCCCAGCGTGCGCCGCGAAGTGGCCCGCCTCCAGGCCGACAGCGCCGCCGCGCGCAAACTCGCCGATCTTCTCCGCGCCGCCGGCGGCGACGGCCGGCATTCGCTCGACGCCGCGTACGCCTCCGGCGAACTGCGCCGCTGCGTCGAAGCGCTCAGCGGGCCTGAAAAAACAGCCTCAAATACAGCGATGCGCCCGATGCCCCTGGCCCTCGCGCGCGAAGTGCCTGTGATCAACAAGGTCGCCGCGGGCTACCCCTGCGAGTTCACCGACCTCTCTTACCCCGCGCGCATCGCCGATGAATACGTGCGCTGCCCCGACGTCGAAGACCAGGACGCCTTCGCCGCGCGCGTCGTCGGCGACTCGATGGAGCCCAAGTACTCCGAGGGCGACATCGTCATCTTCAGCCCGGCCCGCCCCGTGAAAGACGGCATGGACTGCTTCGCGCGTCTCGAGCCCGACCACGAGAGCACGTTCAAGCGCGTCTACTTTGAAGAGCAGCAGAGCGGCACGCACATCCGATTACAGCCGCTCAACAGCGCGTACCCGCCCAGAATCCTGCCGCGAGAGCGCGTCGCCGGGCTCTACGCCGCCGTCAGTGTTCTCAAGCGCATCTGACCCGATATTCTGGGGCCTGGTGTGAATCTGGCGAAGCGCGCGAACCTCACGTTCCGCCGAAACGCTCGACGAGTTCCATCGATAACTCTTTCTCCGAAGAGACCGCGCCGTCGCGAGAATAAAGCGACCCAGGTAGAACGTCCCCTCGCGTAGGTAGAACGGCCCTAAGTGTTCGGACCAAGGGTGAAATCGGCAAAATGTCGCATAATTCCCCTTGCAAATATTTTCATCTTCGGATACAAATGGACTTCGAGGAAGATTGGGACCGAGAGAAGCACTTTGGACACTTGCTACACAGCGCGGCTAAGGCTGCCGGGCGCTGTGAGGTGTCGCCGAATGGGAGTTCGGCAGGTGGCATCTCGGGACACAGTGTTCCTTCTCTGTTTTTTCGATGTGTGAGACCACGGGGGGTTTTCATCGGCCGGGTCCGCATTCGTCTTCGCACCCTGCGCGTGCGGCCCCGATCGGTAGAAGGATTGTTCGCGTCCATTTTCCACCAGGGTGCGGCGTGTGTGTGTGTTCGTGGCGTACGTTCTTCGCCATGCCGGCGACGCGAGGCGTCGCCGATTTCGAAAGAGAGTGTGTCGATCATGAGCAAGCTCGTTCGCTATTCCGTCTGCGCCCTGATCGCGGCCGCCGGCGCGGCGTCCGCCCAGGACATCTTCCCCTTCACCGATGAAGGCGGCCCCGGACCCGGCGGTCTTGGCTGGGAAGAAAACGCCATCGCAATCCCGTACTACACCCTCGACGGAATCGCCACGCTCGGCGGCCTGGAGTCGTACGCCACCTCCATCAGCGACAACGGCTGGATCGTCGGCGGCTCCAAGGACGCCGCGGGCGTCAACAAGGCCTTCCGTCTCCGCGACGGTGTCATGCAGAATCTGGGTTCACTCCCCGGCCTGCCCTACAGCAGCGCCAACGACGTGAACAACAACGGCGATGTCGTCGGCGTCGCCGCCGCTTCGTCCAACCTCTGGGGCTCCACCGCTCAGCCGTGGATCTGCCGCAACGGCGGCACCTGGTGGGCCGATCTCGATCCGTACAACCGCGGCGTCTTCGCCGCCGCCGCCGCCATCAACAACAACGGCGTTGTGCTCGGCACCAACTCCTTCACCGGCTCCGGCACCCTCGACGCCTTCACCTGGAGCACCGGCTCGCCCACGATGCAGCCCCGCCTCCCCAACGACACCTGCCGCATCTCCTACGGCCAGGGCATCAACGACGCCGGCGTCGCCGTCGGCTACACCGCAGAGCCCGGCATGTGCGGCACCAACTGGGCCGTCAAGTATCAGAACGGTCAGGTCGTCCACCTGCCCGGCCTCGGCGGCGACAACAACGTCGCCGAAGCCATCAACGATTTCGGTGACGCCGTCGGCTCCGCCGAAGAAGTCTCCGGACAGGTCCGCGCCGTCCGCTACACCGCCGGCGGTTCCATCGAGAACCTCGGCTCCCCCGCCGGCGCTTCCTTCGGCCTCTCCACCAACAACGAAGGCACCGTTGTCGGCTACTTCATCGACAACCGCAACACCCAGCGCGCCTTCGTCATGATCAACGGCAACATGTTCGACCTTAACGGTCTCATCCCCGCCTCCTCCGGCTGGCGCCTCCTGATCGCCACCGACATCAACAACGCCGGCGAAATCGTCGGCCAGGGCCGCAACCCCCAGGGCCGCCTCCGCGGCTTCAAGCTCACGCCCCCCTGCCGCTCCGACTTCAACCGCGACGGCGGCATCGACGGCGTCGATGTCGAGACCTTCTTCGACGCGTGGGGCTCCAACCTCCCCGAGGCCGACACCAACCTCGACGGCGGCACCGACGGCGCCGACGTGCAGTACTTCTTCAACCTCTGGGACGCCGGTCGCTGCTGATCCTGTCCGGATCTCTTGAGACACTCTAAACCCGGGCGCACCAGCGCCCGGGTTTTTTCGTGCGCACCCAATCCCCGCGCCGCTCTCGCTACCCTTCTCTCATGCTCCGCTGGACGACGATCCTGCTCTCCATCCTGGGCCTGTGCGTCGGCGTCTGGGCCGTGGCCACCGCCGACGAAAAGAAGCCCGTCCTTCCCCTCGCGCGCCCCGCATCCGTCAACCCCTACGGCCGCGGCGTCGCCGCACTGGGCATCGTTGAGCCCGCCGGCAAGAACGTCTCCATATTCGCGCCCGAAAGCGGCATGGTCATGGAAGTCTTCGCCGACGTCACCGACACCGTCAAGGCCGGCACGCCCCTCTTCCGGCTCGACACCCGCCGCGTCGACGCCGACCTCATCCGCGCCCAGGCCGCGCTCGCCGGCGGTGAGGCCGAGGTCGCCCGCTGGCACGCCCTCCCGCGCGTGGAAGATGTCCCGCCCTTGGAGGCCGCCGTCGCCGCCGCCGAGTCCCTCTGGAAAGACCGTGAAGAGCAGCGCCGCGCCACCAGCGACGCCGCGAAGAACGGCTCCAGCACCGACCGCGACGTTTCCCGCGCCACCCTGCTCGCCGAGGTCGCCCGCGCCGAACTCGAACGCGCCAAGGCCGACCTGGCCAAGATGAAGGCCGGCGGCTGGAAGCCCGATCTCGCCGTCGCCGAAACCAACCTCGCCCGCCTCCGCGCCGAAGTGCAGGCCCAGGAAATTCTCAAGGACCGCCTGACCGTCCGCGCTCCCGGCCCCGGCCAGGTGCTGCGCCGTCAGATCGAGCCCGGCGAGTTCGCCGGCGCCGACCCCAACCGCCCCGCCATGATCATTGGCGACCTCGAGCACCTCAACATCCGAGCGCAGGTCGACGAGGAAGACATCAGCCTCGTGACCGCCAAGGCCAGGGCCGTCGGCCGCACACGCGGCGCCATCGTCGAAGATATCACCGTGGAACTCCTCCGCATCGAGCCCTTCGCCCGCCCCAAGTCCGACCTCAACGGCGCCAACACCGAACGCGTCGATACCCGCGTCATCGATGTGCTCTTCCGCGTCACCACCCCGCCCAAGTCACGCATCTACCCCGGCCAGGCCGTCGACATCTTCATCGACGCCGCCGAGTAGCACCCGCTCTCTCACAGCCCGAACGCGTCGTCCCGGCCCTTGGGGTACGTCACGTCGTAGGTCCGCCCCCGCGCGATGGCGATCGTCGCGTCGGCGATCAGCTTCTTCTTCTTGAGCAGCGCCTGCACGCCCTTGGCCGCCAGCTCCGGGTCCACCGTCATCAGAAAGATGTTCGACGTGCCCGACCCCAGGTCGCATCCGTCCACGTGCCCGTTGCCCGTGACCCCCAGCAGTTCATCCAGCATGTCCATCAACCGCTCCTGCCTGTCCAGGAACGCCGCCTCGGTGTCGATGTCGATCGGGTACTGCACGATCACCGTGCGCAGCTTGCTGTCGGGGATCGGCTTGAACCCCTTGTCCTTGAAGGGCTTGCCCAGTTTCCTCACCGCCGCGTCCGTCGCCGCGCCCTTCGCCACCTTCTGCTTGGTCTGCTTGAGCCGCGTCCCCACCGTTCCCGCATCACACACGATCATCGAATCCGTGTAGTTATAGATGTGCACCGTCGTCATCCCGCTCCGCGCCGGCTTGTAGAGTTTGAGGCAGATGGACATCGCGGGCTCCTGAAGGTGAATCGCCGCGGGTCCCGGCCCGCCAGATCGTCGTGGAATCGCTCAACGGACCATATGCGCCCCTTCAGCCCATTCCTCAAAGGCCCTTCCAGACCCCTCCGCGCAGTTGCGAACGAGTCTCAACTAACCTAGAATTGGCCCACCCATGCACCACGATGTGTCACCCTCCCACAAGTGCCAGGAGCCCAACTGCTGCGCCGCCCCGGGTTCTCCCCGGCCAGCCGTCGCGCTCTGGGCCATGGAAGAAGGCGCCGAGGGCATCGTCTGCGAAACCTGCCTCGACGCCAAGGACGCCGCCGTCCTCCGCGCCATGGGCCTGCGCCCCCGCGCCCGCGTGCGCGTCTGCCGCCTGGGCGAACCCTTCATCGTCGAGGTCATGGCCAGTGTCCCCGGCGGGTGCGGCTGCCGAATCGGCCTCGCCAAGGCCCTCGCGCAGCGCGTCATGGTCGGGCCCGCGTGATCCATGCCCACCCCCGCCGAACAACCCGCCACCGCCGGCCCCGATGAACACCGCGGCCTCTGGCGGGTAGCGCTGATCGGCAACCCCAACACCGGCAAGACCACCCTCTTCAACCGCTTCAGCGGCCTGCGCCACAAGACCAGCAACTTCCCCGGCACCACCCAGGAAGCACGCATCGGCATGGTCCGCACCGGCGACTCCGCCTACCAGACCACCGAGATCATCGACCTGCCCGGCATCTACTCCCTCGATCTGGACATGAGCGAGGCCGAAGTCTGCCGCGGCGTGCTCGAAGGCACCCTCGCCGTCCCCGGCGCCGCCGTCGCCGCTCCCGACGCCGTCTGCATCGTCATCGACGCCACCAACCTCGCACGCAACCTCCTCCTCGTCGGCGAAGTCCTCCGCCGCCGCCTCCCCACCGTCGTCGCCCTCAACATGAGCGACCTCGCCCGCGCCCGCGGCCTGCACATCGACCCCGCGCTCCTGGAAGAGGCCCTCCGCTGCCGCGTCATCCCCTGCAGCGCCCGCAGCGGCGAAGGCGTCGACGCCCTGCGCTGCGAACTCACCCGCGCCCGCATCCCCAACCACACGCCCCCCGGCACCCGCGACGGCCTCGAAGCCTGGGCCGACGACGTCTGCATGAAGGCCTCCTTCGCCACCGGCCCCGTCCGCCGCGCCGGCGCCACCCTCACCGACCGCATCGACCGAGTCACCACCCACCCCGTGCTCGGCGTGCTCTTCTTCGCCGTCGTCATGGCCGGCCTCTTCTGGGCCATCTTCAGCCTCGCCAGAGCGCCCATGGACCTGCTCGACGCCATCTTCGGCGGCAAGTCCGAATGGGTCCGCGCCTGGCAGCCCGCCTGGCTCCAGGTCCTCGTGAGCGAAGGCCTGACCGGCATCGTCCGCCACACGCTCCCCCCCGGCATCCTCTCCGACTTCCTCGCGCAAGGAGTCGTCAGCGGCATCGGCGCCACCGTCGTCTTCCTCCCCCAGATCTGCCTGCTCTTCTTCCTCATCTCCATCCTCGAAGACACCGGCTACCTCGCCCGCGCCGCCTTCGTCATGGACCGCGTCCTGCGCCCCTTCGGCCTCCCCGGCCACAGCTTCGTCCCCCTGCTCTCCAGCCACGCCTGCGCGCTCCCCGGCATCCTCGCCTGCCGCGGCATCCCCGACCGCCGCCAGCGCCTCACCACCATCCTCGTCGCCCCCTTCATGACCTGCTCGGCGCGACTCCCCGTCTACGTCCTGGTCACCAACATCCTGTTCAGAGACCGCCCCTTCATCGCCGCCCTCGCCTTCGTCGCTTGTTACGCGCTGGGCATCTTCGCGGGCATCGTGAGCGCGCTCGTCGCCCGCCGCACCATCCTCCGCGGCCAGAACCCGCCGATGGCCCTGGAACTCCCCACCTACAAGCGCCCCAGTTTCTCCAACGCCTTCATCTCGATGTTCGACCGCGCCCGCATGTTCCTCCGCAAGGCCGGCACCAACATCCTGGCCATCTGCATCGTCCTCTGGTGGCTCGGCAGCTTCCCGCACGTCGATCCCCCCCGCCAGGCCGTCGAGATGCGCGAGCAGGCCTCCCGCGCCGCCGACCCCGCACCGCTCATCGACGAAGCCAACCGCATCGAGGCCCGCAACGCCAAGGCCCACTCGTACATCGGCCGCCTCGGCCACGCCGCGGCACCCGCCTTCGCGCCCATCGGCCTGGACTGGCAACTCACCGTCGGCGTCCTCACCAGCTTCGCCGCCCGCGAGGTCTTCGTCTCCACCATGTCCGTCGTCGTCGCCGGCACCGAAGACGCGCAGGCCGAAGGCGTCTTCCAGGCCATCTCCACCGCCCAGCGCGACGGCGGCAAGCCCCTCTTCGACACCGCCACCTGCTGGTCCCTGCTCGTCTTCTTCGTCCTGGCGATGCAGTGCCTCCCCACCCTCGCCGTCACCGCCAAGGAAACCGGCCACTGGAAGTGGGCCCTCCTGCAACTCGCCTGGATGAGCGGCCTCGCCTACACCGCCGCCGCCCTCACCCACTGGGCGCTGAAGTAGCGTTACGCAAGTCACCGACGGGCCGATCGCGCGGACCCGCCGCGCCCAGCAGCCGAGGCCGGGCGCTCCATTCAGCCGGGCGTCGCCGCCGCCCAACCCGCTCCCAAATGGCCCAGCGGGGCGCGAGCCCAACCTCTATCACCCCGAACGGCGCGGCCGGACGATGTCAGCCACAGCCCCCGGTTTCCCACGCGCGGAAAAACGTCTCGACATCCGCGCCGTCTACCCCGCCGTCGAGGTTGACATCAGCCCTGGAGTCAGCCGCCACCCACGCAAGGAAATACGCCTCTACATCCGCGCCGTCGACACCCCCGTTCAGATCGAAGTCCGCGACGCAAGGACGATCACCCACCCGCACGACGCCGACGCGGTACGAATCCCACGGCGGCGTGATGCTGAACCGCGCCGACGCGACCAGCGTGATGCCCGGTCGAGTGTTCACGATCGCCGCTGTAGCATCGCCCTGAGACCCGCGGTCAATCGGGAAGCCGGCGGGATCGAGCACCACGCCGGCGTCAGACACGCGCGCGCCGTAGATGTCGGTCCGCTCGTCGAAGAACGTGACCTGGTTTCGCTGGTCGTCCCACGCGACGACGAACGTGGAGCCGTCCCAATCCACCACGGGCCGGAGTTGGCGACCCGGGGCCTCGGCGATTGTGAAGGTCCCGGTAGCGAAGGTTCCGTCGCGGTTCATCACGCGTCCCGCGATGAAGTTGTTGGCGTTCGACAGCGAGTTGTGGCGCCAGACGAACAGGTAGCTGTTCCCCGAGAAGGCCACGTCCGGAGTGCCCGCGCCCCCCGATGATGTCGCGGGATTCCGGGCGGGGCTGAACGTGCCGTCCGCGTTCACAAAGTTGTACACCGCATCCGACTGCGAACTGTCGTGGCTCCAGTGGCTGTGGTACACGACGACCCACCGCGCTCCGTCGGACCGCACACGCGGGCCGGTGGAGACATAGCCGCCGCCCAGCGTGAACTCCGACACGTCCAGCATCGCCCCCGTCGCGCCATCGATTCGCCGGGCCTGCGCAAAGATCGTCTGTGGGTACGCGGCGACGCGGCTGCTCGCCACCAGGAAGTCATCGCCCAGCGCCTCCACATCGGGGTCAAACCCCGTCATGACCGGTATCGGAGCGGCGTCGATGGCCGTTCCGTCCGGGTTGAGCCGCCGGGCCTTGATCGACGTCGGAGCAACGCCGCTCCCGCCTTCGTCCCAGACCACCATGTACACCGAACCGTTCCACGCGATGCCGACTCCCCCGACACTCGGGCCCCGGGCGACTTCGATCGGCTCCGCCGTCGTCGCCGCGCCATCGGCATCCAACAGGTGCACAAGCACGCGCCCGTCATTGGCGGCCTCACTGACAAAGACCGCCGCGGCGGAGTTGCCCGGCCCGCGAGCAAGGTCCGGGACGCGCTGGTTCCGGGTGCCGGTTGAGACGCAACGCTCGCCGCCGGGCCCATTGCCAGAGTCAATGGGCAACACGAAGACGTTGGCGTCGTACCCGAGAGCCACCCGCAGATCGTACCAGAAGAGATGGACGCCCCCGCCGGGACGCGGTGACAGGACGGGGCTGTAGGCGGTGTTGATGTTGCCGCCGATGGCGATGGGAAGCAGCCGACCACCGCCCGGGTCCAACACCGCGCCCGACGAGGAGATCCGAACCGTGCGCAACTGATCCGAAGCGCCCCATTCGAACCACCATTGAGCGCCGTCGTGCGCCAGCGTGGACTGGCTGTACTGCGCTTGACCCGACGCGAGCACGGTGCCCGCGGGCGTCAACAACGTGCCCGTGGCGGTCATGCGTGAACCCACGAGATTGACGTAGTCCGCGATCCAGGAGACGTAGTACTCCGTCCCGCTTGAAGCGATATTGAGGCTCGGGATCGTGAAGCCCGCGCCGATCGGCCGACCGTCCTGACCGATGCGACGGGCCTTGATCACCGACGAGTTGCTCCAATCCGGGCCGGCCACCAGGTACTCGCCGTTGGCGGTCACCGTCGCGGTCGCGCCGTACACCCAGTCGTTGAGCAGCAAGGGGTTGGCATCCATCAGTTGTCCGCCCGAGTCCAGCCGCTGGCCCGCCAGGAACGTGCCGTACCCGTCGCTGTGGTAGATGCAGCGGGTGATGAGCCACTGCCCGTTCTGTCCGCAGACGTTCAGCCCGATGGTGTTGGGCGTGAACTGCGTGGCAGGGAAACCGATCGGCACGGGATCCAGCACGCCACCGAGCGGCGAGACCCGCACCGCCCGCATCTGCGTCTCGTAGTACCCGCCCACCGGATCCTGGGACTCGAAGACCACGAGCCAATCCCGCCCGTTCCACGCGACGATGGGGTGCCGCTGCTCGCCCGCCGCTGCGTAGATGGCAAACGGAACCGAGTCTATCGGGTTGCCGTCGGCATCCAGGCGCACGCCGAAAATGTCGCCGCCGCTCTGGTTGGTCCCGCCGCCCGCCGATTGACCCCGATTGTCCGCCCACACCACCAGGCACTGATCGCCACCGCGCGCCACCGCGTGATTCTGCTGACTGTTCACCGCGGTGGCGATGAGCGAGTCGCCGGGGAGAAGCCCCAGATCATGGACCGGCGGGCCCTGAGCAACCGCCGCGGCCGCCATGCACCACACGACAAAGAGAAGAGCGGTGGTCGTTTTCATGATGTTCCTTCGCCTTGCAATAGTAGATATCCGGATCCTCAATACCATGCGGCGACCGCGCCGGCAGCATGTCAGGATTTTGAAAGCGCTCGGGTTGGTTCTAAAGCGGTCACCGAACCGCGCGGGCAATCACCTCGGTGGCCGATGCCAATCGACGATGGCCGCGGGGCGTGGCCCGGACACCTCTCGCCGCGACCCCGGAGCGCCGACGCTTGAGCCGCGCAGCAACACCCATGGGTGCCGCGGGCCACCGAAACAGTGGGGATCGCTCCGCCCGAGGCCCGACGAACGACGCCTTCCGGCATCAGGCTGCATGACATCTGCCAACCGTCCGCCGATGCGCACAGATAACCCGCGGCAACTCAGCGCCGCCGAATCACGTGCTCACCCCCGAACTGTCCGCACCGATCTTCACCGTTGCCGCCGGCTCATGAACAACCCGCCCAGGAACAGCAGCCCGATCGATCCCGGTGCAGGAATGAGGCCGACGATGAAGTAGTACGCCTCGGGCGCCTGCATGCCCGGCGGCACCGGCACCCGCGGGATGATGGACGGGATCGCCGAGTGCATCCCGATCTGCCCATCGGCCTGGCGCCAGAAATCCGTCACCGTCTCCGTCACCCCGTGAGGAATGTGCAAGGTGGCCGTAATGAACCACGCGCCCTCCGGACCCACCGGCACACCCCCGGGCTGAAGCACGAAGTGCGTTCCCAGGAACGGCATGACAACTCCGAACGGGTTCGTGTACGTCGTCGTGATGTCCCAGGGACCCGATGGACCCAGCACCCACGGCGGGCGAATCGGATCGGTGATCGTCTGATCGATCACCGATGAGAACACCCAGAACTCGGTCGGAGCAGCAGCCTGCACCGGGGGAACGAGGTTGTCCGGATGAATGCAATCAAACGGCCGCACGTCATAGTACCAGTCGGCCCCGAACGCAGCACTCCCCGCCATCAGGCCTGTCGAAAGCAGCGCACTCCAAACCGTCGTTGGATGAAACGAGCGTCGGCTGTTCATAAAAACCTCGCTCTCATGGTCAAGTGGCGAGCACCACAGTTCACATGAACTCTGGTGGCAGGATGAACCCGGCTCAATCTCTCGCCTGCCACAACGGTTCAGATTACTGCATCCCCGCCCGCGCCGCCTCAAGAAAATTTCCCCGATCCGCCGCGCAAGAGCGCCCGCGATTTCGACCACGCGCGACCCCCGCATCGCCCGCACCGCACGTGCGTGCCCCACCGCTACCTGTGCGCATCCAAAAACTCCCGCACATGCCCAAAGTGCTGCTGCATCGCCACGAACAGCCCCGCGTGATTCAGTTCCGCCAGCAGCACCTCCGCGCACCCCGCCCTCTCAACCGCTGACCGGCGAACCTCACCGCGCGGGAGAACGCGGGTCGTTGATAGTCGGACGGCTAATGCGGTATAGCGTCCGGTCCGTCCGCCCCGGTACAAAGCCAAGACGCACGTGAAGGCCTCGGGCACCGCCTCGGCCGCGGGGCGGTCCGGCGATTGCCGCGACACAAGTTTCAGTTGCACAAGCCGCACCGCGACGAGGCTCAAAATCGCCATCAGGGTGCTTCAACCCCATGCACGAAGAAAACAAACGCGGGGCACTGTTGCCCCGCGTTTCACCGCGAATCCGATGGCTCACAGACCGTATCTTTCGGCGAACAACAAGGCATCCGCCGCATTGACCTCCGTGTCGCGATTCAGGTCGGCGCTGGGGTGCTCGGCTTCGTACGCCGCCGCGAACGCGGCCGCATCACGGGCATCCACGACGCCGTCGTAGTTGAAATCGGCTCCGCGCGGGCGGGAGCCCGGCCCGGTCGGTGCGGATGGTCCCCCAGATTCAGACAACGATCGTTCCGGGTCGCACTCGGTCGCAGAGTCGCCCCAGCAGAGTTGAACAAGGTCGATGCTGTGTGTGAAGTCGGTCTCTGTGCTGTAGTGCGCGATGCGGATGGTCAGCGAGTCGGTGTTTTCTGCGATGACCTTGGCGCGGCAATCCTCGAACGTGAACCGTCTACGGCCATCGCCATCGGGCGTGTAATAGGCGAACGCCCCATTCGGCACCTGGCCGTTCGCGCTGGAGTCTGGACAGACGAGTTCGACCCAGTCCACCAGGTCTGGATCCCAGTAATAGATGCGGCCAAACACCGCGGCGCCCGGCGCGGTGTTGGGGTACTCAAACGTCGCGATGTTGGATGCATCCACGCTGGATTCAAGAAAGAGATGGAACTGCGGATTGGCGTTGAGCGTCAGCCCATCGAAACGCACATCCACCGTGCTATTCCACTCGTCGCCGACTCCGTCGGCGTCGATCGTGAATACGTAGGGTGCTCCGCTCACCTCCAAAGTCCGGGTCACCCGATTGCCATCGACCGATGTCAACGGAGTTCCCAGTTCATAGGACAGGTCCGTGAGATAGGGGCTGTAGACACGGTCGTAGACGTTCTGAAACAGCGGCAACTCATCGGCGACATCATCGCCCGATTCCGGATCGCTCCACAGGAGCAACTCGGTCACACCTTTGGCCCGCAGCATGCAGAGCTGCCGCAGCAGGTCGTCAGAGGTAACCGGGTACGCCAACTCCGGCCAGGGCATCTCGCCGGGCAGCGCGATCCACGGAGTCAGTGAGTCCTCGCCATCGCCGGATACCAAGATCGACTCCAGCCAATGACGTTGAATACGGAGCGAAGCACCCCACAGCGTCTCCGCGGGGGCATCGCAGCCGCTCGTCGCGAGCACTTCGCTGCACGGGTTCTCGTGGGGCTCGTAGATATCGCGTTGGCGGGGCGTGCTCAACTCGTCCTCGATGTGCTCGTGGCCCCAGGTGTAGAGGTACGGAGCATTGTGGGTTCCCGAGCGATAGTTACCGGGGAAGATGAGGTAAGTGCCTGACACTTCGAGCCCGTAATCCGCGTTGTTCGGTGCGAAGTTTCCCAAGGGAAGCTCGCGGGTGAGGCGAGAGGAGTTCAGATCCGGATGGCCGTATTGGTCGCTGTCGAAGGTGTACTGCCACCCGAATGTCGTGCCTTCATTCACAGTGAATCCGTTCGGAATATTGGTATCTCCGTAGTTGCTGATCCAGCAGTCTGGCCACGTTTCGTGAATGAGGTCGTACGCCGCGTAGTTCATGGCGTAGTCGCGGGCGTGGGCAAGAATGCGCTGGTACCACAAGAAGAACGCTCGGTTGTTATGGCCCATGCCGTCGGCCAGCCTGAAGGGTGCGTTATTACCATCGAGCAGGTTGAGGGGGTTTGAACTCCACCCATACGCGTTGTACGCGTCGTACCAGTGTTGCGCGAGCGTTTTGCCGGAACTACCGTCATCAAACTCGATCTTCCACGAAGAATCGTTCCATCGCCCGCCATTCGCTGTTCCGCTGGTGTCGAAGATGTTGCGGACGACGCGAACCTCGTTGACGTAGGAGTACGTACACAATGCCAGTTCATTGTCAAAGTGGAAGCGAATCGGCGTAACCGGGTCGTTAATGTCGCTGAGTTCGGCCACAAAATCGATCATCCAATCCAGCGCTGCGTTAGCACCGTTCTTGAGCCAAGGAGTTGCCCATGAGTTCTTCGTGTAGCTTTCAGCCTCCACCCAGTACGTTGGGTCGTCAACGGCATCGGCGTAGGGCGCCAATCGTGTCTCGCCCACGTCACCAAAATTCTGAAGCACAATGCAGACGTGCTCCCGGATGAACGTCTCGTAAGCTGGAAACTGTGCGACGCGATCGTTGATCTGCGTTCTTACCAGTCCCGCCACGTAGGCACCATCACCCGCATCCACGTGCACACGGATCATGGGTACGACTCGTGGATCGAAGTTGTCATCGTCCCACGCCCCGGACGGCTGTTCATGGTAGAAGCACTGTGGAAGATCGCCGGTGCCAACGGTCTGCCCGATGGCGATCCCCGAGCAGGTCAGAAGTGCCGATAACAAGACACGGTAGCGCATGACATCACTCCTTCGCCGGATGCGGCGAAAAACCGCTTGCACAAAAACGGTGATGAAAGCCCCCTCGGCCGAGATGCACATCGCATCAGACCAGCCGAGTGCAAATTCCTATTCAGTTACGCGCAGATCATGAATCTACGCTACGAACATCCACCACTCTCCCACGCTTGGAAGAAATATGAAACATCCGCGCCATCTACACCCCCATCATCATTGACGTCACCACTCGCGGCACCTGTTGCCCAAGCGGCGAAGAACGCTTGCACATCCTGACCGTCGACCCCACCATTGTGATCAAAATCGGCGGGGCAAGGAGCGCCAACCTTTGCGACAAAACCTTGTGTCTGTCCGTTTAAGCCCAATCCCACCCCACAAAAGGTCTTGCCGTCACCAGACACAGCATTGATCTGATACATTCGCCAGCCTATCGGCACTTCAACTCCGCGAGCAAACAGATAGTCCTTTGCGTATTCCATGCCTGCTTCCGGCGTCCAAACGAAAGCCTGGGCTTCAGGCTCGTCGTAATTCCCAACCGCACCTGCGATAACCCTTCCGTCATCCGATATTCCATAGGCATAGTTATTGAGAAATCCACCGACAGTTCCAAGTTCGGTTGCGACTCGTTGGGCGTTCCACATGACAGCCCGGTTTCCATGAGCGCCTGCGTAAAAACCAACGGTAATCGTGCCGTTTGCATTAACAGCTCGGATTGTGTGGCTGACGAAGCCAGGCACGGAAAGTACCCGCATGCCTGTGCCCTGTCTCCAAATGAATCCAACGCCAGATCCGCTGCCCGTATTCGAGGAGTTTCCCACAATAGTCGTGCCGTCTCGGCTGATCGCGCTGGCGGAGCTGTAGTTGTCCCCGCTGCGAGCAAACCCAAGCCCCTGAACACCGGTGGCGGCGCTCCATCGGAACGCCTGGTATGAATACGGCACCGGCGGGTGAAAGCAGTCGCCGACCACGATCAGCCCGCTCCCGCTGACAGCATGCGGGGAGGAATACAGATAGCCGCTCAGCACGGGCAACTGAACGGCCGCATCCGCGCCGTGCTGCACAAAGGACATTGACCCCGTCGCGAAAAAGGTTGATGTGTGGCTTCCGATGACAGTTTGGCCATCGGATGAAACGCCGACCAACACCGGGTAGGCGAGCACACCGGCGGCCGCGTAACGAACCGGCCCTGTGCCCTGCGTCCAGATGTAGGAATCATTGAGTCGCGCCGTGTACCCGTACCAATATCCCACAGCCGTGTCGCCCGTTTGGGATAACGCCAATGCGTACGACTGCGTCGCTCCGGGTATCAGATCGATCGCGTAGAAGCCCGGCTCGGTCGCGGATGCCCCGCCGCACAGCAGCATGCCCCCGAGAAGCGACCGCATCATGGCCCTGTTCATACGCTGTCCTCCGAAACCCAGTTGCACTACGGTCCGCTCAATCGTCCGAGAACGGGCCGCCGCGACGCGTGCGATGAACTGCCGCGGGTGAGGAATTATACGGCAACCCAAGCCACTTGTTTCGGCCTAGACAACATTTTTATCCAGATATCGAAGATAGCATGACCGTTCAGCGGTTCTCTGCTACGGCACGAAGTGTTGAGTCTGAGAATCAATCTTGCTTGAGAGCATCACGGCACCAGTGAAAGCAACCCGCTCTGCTGCCCGGGGCTGGTGCCACCGCTAAAAAGTAACCTTTGGCTCCAAAGTCGGTGTGCAGGGTCGCGCTACCGGGTGGGCTGATGACGCCGCGGACCGGCATTGATGGATACCCGAGCGGATGGTGGAGCCCGAAGGCAAGACCGACTCGGGAGTTGCCTGCCAGCGGTGCAGGCTCGCACTCGTACCCGTGTCGCCCTTGCACACACTCACGAGGCTCAGCACGCCGCAGCCGCTGCTCGCCCATGCCTCCCCCCAGGGCTGCTTGTCATTCCCCACAGTTCGGCGCATCTAAATTGTGCGTCGAAAACGGCGGTCACTGAATATTCGTTCCAGCCGGCGATCGGCCTTGGGACCGCAGAAACACGGCTTTCAATAGATGTGAGAAATGCCAAGCCGCTCTCGGCCGGCACATGCCTCCCGCCGTGCCCACCCTACCGATGCGCATCCAAAAACTCCCGCACATGCCCAAAGTGCTGCTGCATCGCCACGAACAACCCCGCGTGATTCAGTTCCGGCAGCAGCACCCGCTCGGGCCTGCCCATCCGCTCCCACAGCAGGTTCCCCATCGCCGCGGGCACCGCATCGTCGTTCTCCGCGATGTACATCAGCGCCGGCACCTTCCCCGCGTCCGCCGCGAGGTGATACCCGTCCAGACACGTTGACGCCAGGTACGCCGCCGATGCCCGCTCGAACGTCTCAATGTCCGGCCGACCGCCGACCCACTCGATGCTCACGCCCGTCACGCCCTTGAACACGCAGTGTTCGACGATCAGGAAGAAGTCCGCCCCGCCGCCCACATGCACCTGCGCCTTGTACCGCCCCGGATCGCGCGCGATCACCACCGGCGCCGTGAGCGACCCCGCGGAGAACCCCACGATCGCCTTCGAGAGAGCGGTGTACTTCGGCCGCGCCTCTTCCACGTGCAGCCACGCCGCCTGCGCCGCGTACGCCACCTCGGCACTCCGCTCATCCGTCAGCGCCGCCATCCCCTTCATCTGCGCAGCCAGGTCCTGCGCCGGATCAATCTTGAACTCCGCCACCTCGTTGAACCGCGCCGGCTGCGACAGCATCCGCAGCACCGCCCACCCGTCCGCCAGCAGCGTCCGGGTCATCGCGTTGAGCGTGCCCGGGGGCGTGGCGATCATCCCCGGCATCAGCAGCACCGCCCCCTTGGGCTCCGCCGCGGGTTCGTACAGGCAGAACCACGTCCGGTCCACCGCCACCGTCCGCGCCTTTTCACCCTCCGCCGACGCCACCTCCCGCGCCGACACGAACTTGAACGTCATCGCCGCGATGTTGCGGTCTTGCTTCCCCCCCTGCCGCGGCAGGTGATAACAGAACGAACCCGGACCTTCCAGCGACACCCTCACCGGCTCCTGCACTCCCGCCGCGGCCCTGATCCGCGTCACCGCCGGCTCGAACTGCTCGTCCACCACAAACCCCATCCCGTCGCGCGCCGCCACCGGCGTGAACTGCGACTCCACGTCCACGCACACCCCCTGCACGCCCGGACCGCTGAACCCGAACCGCGCTGGCCAGCGCAGCGCCGGCGCCGCCACCTCCCCGCCCGGTGACGGCCTCGGAAACGCCGGCTTCTCCACCCCGGCCACCACCGCCGGAGCCGCCGCGACGCCCTGCGCCATCGCCCACGGCGCCCCCGCCATCACCACCGCCAACCCAAGCTTCATCAGCCTCATGTCCGCTCCTTCGCGATTCGCTGTTCTACTTCTTCTCGCGCGCCGCCGTCCACCGCAGCACCCGCTTCTCCAGCACCGGCAGCGGCAACGCCCCGCCCGGCAGCACCACGTCGTGGAACGCCCGCAGATCAAAGTTCTCGCCCAGCCGCTGCCTGGCGTTGGCCCGCAGCCCCGAGATCGACAGTTCTCCCAGCTTGTACGCGCACGCCTGCCCCGGCCACGAGATATACCGATCAATCTCGCTCTCGATGTCCACCGTCGTCCCCGCCGTGTTGTCCAGCATGTACTTGACCGCCCGCTCGCGCGTCCACCCCTTGGCGTGCATCCCCGTATCCACCACCAGCCGCGCCGCCCGCCAGATCTCGTCCGACAGCCGCCCGAAGTTGTCGTACGGATCCGCGTAGAACCCGCGCGAACTCCTGCCCTCGCCCCCGTCGATCCGCCGCAGCCCCGCGCCCGGGTCCATCTCCAGCCCCAGCTTCTCGCAGTACAGCGCCCACCCCTCCACGTACGCCGTGTACGACGTCAGCGTTCGGAACGTGTGCACCGCGTCCAACTCATCCGCGATCGACAACTGGAAGTGATGCCCCGGCACCGCCTCGTGCATCGTCAGCGAGATCATCCCGTACCTGGGCCGCTGGCTCAGGTTCGACGCGTTCACCATGAAGTAGCCCGGAACGCCCGACCTGATCGACCCGTTGTAGCAGTACGCCGCCGGGCTCGTCGCCGCCGCGAACCGCGGAATCTCCCGCACCCCGTACGTGTTCCGCGGCAGCGTCCGGAACAGCTTCGGCAGCTCCGGGTCGATCCGCTTGGCGATGTCCCGATACCCCGCCATCATCTCTTCGCTCTTCGTGAAGTAGAACCGCGGGTCCGTCCGCAGATACTCCAGGAACGCCCCCAGCAGCGCATCCCCCGACAGCGAGTTCTTCTGCGCAAAGTCCGTCTCCGCGATCCCCGCGATCATCTCCGCCCGCAGCCGCGCCACCTCCCGCAGCCCGATCTTGTGCACATCCTCAACGCCCGCCGGCGTCGTGGTGTAGAACCGCAGTTTGTACGCGTACGCCGCCGGCCCGTCAACGCCCTCGCTGTACGCGATCCCCTCCGCGCACCCCGGGATGTACTCATCCTTCAAAAACGCCGCCAACTTCCGGTACGCCGGAACGATCACCCCGCCGATCGCCTCGCGCGCCTTGACCGCCGCCGGCGCATCCGCCGGCCCGGCACGGAACGGCCGGTAGAACGGACTCTGCGTCGGGTCCGCCGCGATCTGCTCCCCGCACTGCGCCAGGCACCCCGCCACCGCGTTCTTCAGCACGCCCCGCGGCGGCGTCCGCTTCGCCGCCAGCCCGGCCCGCATCTGCTCGATCAACTGGTCCGCCAGGGCGCCCACCTTCGTCAGCCGCGTCGCGTAATCGCTCAGCTGCTTGGCCGTGCGCACCGGCACCATGTCGCACATCTGCGGCCATGTCACGTGCGGCCCGTCCAGCGAGTTGACCGGCATCTGCTCCGGATAGAACGCCGCCCCGTCGATCGCCAGCGTCAGCTCGTACTCCAGCAGGTCCGCGTCCAGCGCGTCCTCCTCGGTGAACCCCGAGCGATCCAACGCCTTGAGCCGCGCGAAGCGGGCCCGCATCTCCTCCAGCCGCCGCGCGTACGCCGCGGGCGACTCGTCCCGCAACTGATCGTTGAACCGCTCGTCCCCGCGCCGGCTCGCCCACAGCGGGTCCTCCCGCATCAGGAAGTCCACGTGCTCGTCCAGCAGCGTCAGCAGCGCCCCGCTCCGCGCCACGATCTTCTGCGCAATGTTCGGCGGGTTCTTCACCCCCGCCGGCGCCCCCGCCGTGCCCTGCGGCCGCTGCGGGATCACCCGCACCCCCGGCGAAGCATCCTGCCCGATCGCGCAGGCCGCCAACGTGCACACCAACGCCGCTGTTCGCTTGAGCATGGGCCAACAGTAGAAGCCCGCACGCCCCCGGGTCCCTACTGCTTCTTCTCCGCCTCGCGCTTCACGATCTTCAGCCGCACCGTGCGCGCCGCCGCCTCCGCCCGCACCCCCGCGGGCAGGTCCGCGAACACCGCTTCCTTGCTCGGGATCGCCCGCTCCAACTCCTCGAACGACAGCGGCAGCGTCGCGATCACCGTCACCGTCTTGTCCTCGATCTGCCGGATCGCCTCGCTGGGCCCCGTCAGCGACACGTCAGTCAAAAACCGGTCCTGCTCGGGGATCTCGATGTCCCACTTGCCGAACTCCGCCGGCGCCAACCGCAGGTGCACCGGCACGCTCGCGATCGTGATCGTCCGCGTCTGCGCCCGCAGCGTCACCACCGCGTCGGCCTCCGCCGGGTCGGGCCGCGCATGGTTGCTCGACCGGATCTCCGCCGGCAGCACGATCCGCAGCCCCGGCAGCGTCTGCTTGCGCCCCGGCGTGAGCGAATCCAGCAGGTCAGGCCCGATCGCCACCGTCGCCACGCTCGAGGGGCTCAGCAGCGCCGCCTCGCTCCTGGGCAGGCGGATCGTGATCGTCGCCGGCCGCAGTTCCGGCGCCCCGTCCAGCGCATCGGCCGCCACCTGCGCCGCCACTTTCACCGTCCGCGTCTCCATCTCGTCCACGAACACCCGCACCGTCCCCGGCTCCACCCGCTTGATCGTGATGCCCCGCGCCTTGAGCTCGGGCAACTGCCGCAGCGCATCCCTCAGGTTGATCGTGTGCTGACCCGCCTCCTTGGGTATCCCGTTCGCGCCGGGAATGAACGCCACCGGCTTGCGCAGGTACCGCTCCACCGCGTCGATCGCCGCCGCGGACCCTTCCAGGTCCGCCGTCACCTTCACCCGGTTGCTCCCGCCCTCGGTCGCCTCCGTCACGTCGATCACCCGGTCGCTCCCCGCGTCCGCCGTGAAGTAGATCTCCGGCGTCACCTCCGCCCCGCGCAGACTCTCCGCCTCCGCGTAGACCCAGATCAAGGCCGACACGATGCTCACCGCCAGGAATGTCCGTATGAAGCGCCACATAAAGAATCACATCTGACCGGTCAGCCGGGCGATCGGTGCGCATCCTCCGTCAGCGCGGGCTGCCCGGAGATGCTCGCGTCGTTGGGGTCGTTGGGGTCGGGCGTGTATGACACCGGCGCCGCGGCCCGGGCCTGCTGGGCCCGCCGCATCGCCTTGGTGAGTCGAGCTTCCAGTTCCACCTTCAGTTCCGCCGCGTTCATCCGGTCCGAGAGCCTGCCGCGCTCCGCGATGCGGATCGCCCCCGTCTCCTCGCTCACCACCACCACCACCGCGTCGCACTCCTTGGCCAGCCCCACCGCCGCGCGGTGCCGCGAACCCAGCCCCTCCTCGGGCATGTCCTCGGGCTCCGCCAGCGGCAACTGCGCTCCCGCGGCGTAAATCGTCCGCCCCCGCACGATCACCGCCAAATCGTGCAGCGCCGACCCCGGAAAGAAGATCGTCTGGAGCAGCCGCGCGGACAGCTCCGCGTTCATGATCGTCCCGCCCTCCACCAGCCCCGACAGCCCGATCGACCGTTCGATCGCGATGATCGCGCCGAACTTCGCCCGCGCCAGGTACCCCGCCGCCGCGGACACTTCGTCCACCACGTACCGGATGTCCTTGGGCGTGCCGCGCAGGAACGGCGTCTCGCCCAGCCGCACCAACGCCCGCCGCAGTTCGGGCTGGAAGATCACGATCAGCCCGATCGCCACCAGCGCGAGGAACCGGTCATACAGCAGCCCCAGCCGCTGGAACGAGCCCGTGCCCGCCAGCAGGCGGCTGGCCAGGGTCGTCAGCACCAGCAGCAGCAAAAAGCCCTTGAGCGCCCCCGCCGCGCGCGTCCCCTGCACGAACCGGAAGATCGCCAGCACCACCAGCCAGATCAGCGCATACTCCAGCGCGACCTCCCAAAGCGGGTAGGTCGCCAGCCGATCAAGCAGGCCTTGGAGGCGTTCGGAAAACTGCACGAGTGATGAAGTCTATGGAAGAGGCCCCGCGGGAACGAGCGGCCCCGCCGGGAAATTCCCGCCCGGATGCGCCGCTTGCAACCCCCTTCACGGACGCAGTTTCTCGCAGAAGAAGTCCGCCACGCGCCCCTGCAGCCGCTGCATCACCACCGGGTCGGGCACCATGTGTGTGAACCCCGCCAGCGGCAGGAACTCAAACTCCCGCCCGTTGCGGAACAGCTCGCCCGTCATCTTGAGGCTGTGCATGAAGTACACGTTGTCGTCCGCCGTGCCGTGAATGATCAGCAGCGGCACCGTCAGGTCCTTGCAGTACGTCAGCACGTTCGAAGCCTTGTACCCCTCGGGGTTCTGCTGCGGCAGGCTCATGTACCGCTCCGTGTAGTGCGTGTCGTAATCCTCCCACGCGCACACCGGCGCCCCCGCCACGCCGCACTTGAACACATCCGGCCGCCGCATCGCCGCCATCGCCGAGAAGTACCCGCCAAAACTCCACCCCGTGATCCCCACCCGGGTCATGTCCATCTCCGGGTGCTTCTGGCCCAGCATCCGCAGCGCATCGCACTGGTCCTTCAGCGGGATGTCGATCAGGTTGTTCTTCGTCACCCGCTCCCACGCCCGCCCACGCCGCGGCGTGCCCCGGTTGTCGATGCTCACCACGATGAACCCGTGGTCCGCCAGCCACTGCTGCAGCAGATAACCCATCCCCGTCGCGTGCACCATCGTCGACCCCGGCCCGCCGTACACCTGCACGATCACCGGGTACTTGCGCCCCGCCACAAAGCCCCGCGGCTTCACCACCGCGGCGTAAAACCTGGGACTCTCGCCCACCGACGTGATCTCCACCCCCGGCACGAACGGCGGCTTCTCCGCCACCGAACCGATCTCCCCCAGCACCCGCTCGTCGCTCGTGCGCACCTTCCAATACAACCCGCCCGCCCGCGTGCTCGCCGACTCAACGTACACCGTGTGCGATTCCCCGAACGTCGCGTCGTACTCGCCGTCTCCATCCAGAATCAGCACCGGCTCCCGCGGCTCGCCGGAGATCGGCATCCGCCACACCTGCTGCCGCGTCGGGTCCGCGCACGCCCGCAGGTACACGTTGCCCGTGCGCTTGTCGAAACTGTCCAGGTCGTACAGCGGGAATCCCTCGGGCGTGATCGTCTTGCGGAACGAGCCGTCGCGGTTGCGCAGCTCCAGCCGCAGAAAATCCTTGCCGGCGCTGCCGCCGTAGCAATCCGTCACCCACAGGAACCCGCTCCCGTCCTCGAGCCACCTGGGGCAGCTCTCGTGGATGTCGATCCACGCGTCGTCGGCCTCGCGCAGCAGCGTCGTCGTGGCCCCGGTCTTTTCATCCACCGCCAGCAGCAGTTGCTCGGTCTGATTCCTGTTCTGCACCAAAATCGTCGGCGGCGCGTTCTTCGCCCACGTCACCGTCGCCACGTACGGGTACTTCTCGCTGTCCCACCGCACCCACGTCGTCTCCCCGCCGTTGACGGGCACAAAGCCGAGTTTCACCGCCGCGTTGCGCTGCCCGGCCCGCGGGTAGGGCCAGCTCTCGGCCTCCTTGTTCGGGTTCACCGGGTCGGCGATGTGGAACATCTCCATCCCCGCCGTGTCCGTCTGCTGATACAGGATCGTCCGCGCATCGGGCGAGAACCAGAACCCGTGGAACCGCGACATCTCCTCCTGCGCCACGAACTCCGCCAGCCCGTTGCTCACCGTGCCCCCGGCCCCGCTCGTCACCCTCCACTCTCTTCCCGCGGCGACATCCGTCGCGTACACCTCGCCGTTGCGCACACACGCCAGCAACGACCCGTCCGCGCTGAACCGCGGATCAATCGGGAACCCCGCCTCGCTCCTGAGCTCCTGCTTGGCCCCCGTCGCCCGGTCGATCACGAACAACCGGCCCGAGAGCGGCACCAAAATTTTCGCCCCGTCCTGCGTGAGTTGGTACGAAGCGATGCCGCGTGAAGACATCCGCATCCGCTCCCGCCGCGCCAACTCCTCCGCCGTCAACTTCTCCTCGCCCCCGCCCAGCACCTGGTCCGCCGTCAAAAGCACCCGCTCCTTGCCCGTCGCCGTGTCGAAGCAGTACAGGTCCTGCACGAACGACCGCGGCCCGGACCGCAGGAACAACACCGCATCGCCCCCCGGCGTCACCGTGATCGACTTGGGCCGCCCGTGCGAAAACCGATACGTCGCGGCGAACTGCGTGAGGAACTCATCCTGTGTGTGGGCGGGTGTGGTCATAGGTCGGCTCTGCGCCTGCTTCGGCGGCGCACTCTGACAACCGGCAAGCGAAGCAAGCACAACGGCAACAACGCAGCAACAACGGTGCGGGGAGAGCATCCGACAGCGTAGCGAGCCACACGAAAAGACGCAGGCCCCGACCCAGAGCCGTAAAAAACTTCGATGCCGAACGTGTGAAGACGTTGGATGCGCAGATCGCCCGACGCCCGGTCTGAACGAAGGCTCTGCGCAGTGAAGACCGGGATGGCGCGGAGCGGAGGCGGGGGGAGGAGAGATTTCAAATTTCAGGATTTGAGATTTCAGAGTTCAGAGGAGGAGAGGCCAGATTCAAGAGTCCAGATTCAAGAGGCTGGAGATGAGAGATCAGGGGTGGGACGTTGGAGGTTGGGGGTGCGATGAAGTTTTGGTGGTGGGCGCGGTTGTGATGAAGTGCTTGGAGGCGGCGAGCGGGGCTGGGAGAGGCGGGGCGGGGTTGGGCGTGGGCTGAGAGAGAGGAGGTTGGGGCGATGAAGTTTTGGTGGTGCGTGCGCGAGTAGGAGAGGCGGGGGGAGTGGTGGCCGGGGTGCTATTGGTAGTGGGCGGGGAGGGGGGTTGGGGGAGTTGCCAGGTCCAGTGGCGGTGGTTGCGGGCGGAGGGGGGGCGGGAGGGGGAGGCGGGGTGCTTGGTGAAGTCGTTGGCGTTGGAGTTAGATTTGGAGTTGGACTTGGACTTGGCCCCGGACTTGTTCTTGCGCTTGCTTGAGTTGGGTGGGTCGTTGGGAGTGTTGGGTGTACACGCGCGGGTGAGGTTGAGGCGGTTGGCGGCTTGGTGGACGGCCCAGCGGGAGAAGCCGTAGGCGTTGACTGCGCCGTCGAGGATTTCACGGACGGGGTGGGGTGCGCCGTCGCTGAGGGCTTGGGTCAGGAACTGCGCGGCTTGGGAGACGCGGGAGTTCTTCTGGGCTTGCGGGGAGAGGAGGTTGAGGTCGAGGGCGGGGAAGAAGGAGAGGGCGGGAAAGGGGGAGGAGGGAAATGGGGAAAGTTGAAATTCGGAAATGGGGAAATGGGGAGTGGAGGGAGCGGGGGCGGGTGGAGTGGTTGCGGAGGAAGAGGGAGCGGTGACCGCGGCGGCGGTGGAGAGGGAGTGCGGGGTTGGCGTTGGCGGCGCGGGCTGCGTGTGTTGAGTTCTCTGCGATGGGCTGGTGAATGAGAAGGGGATCGCGTGAGTCAGGGCGGTGAAGTTGGATTTGATGGGGATGAGGAAGTGAGTCGCCGGGTGCTCGGGGAGCATGGTGTTGCGTTCGATGGTGAGCATGGAGCGGGCGACGGAGGCAAGGTAGAGAGAACCGGCAGCGCGGTGGACGGCGGCGCTGCGGTGGGTTTTGCTGAGGTGGCAGAGGACCAGGATGGCGATGTTGCGGGTGCGGGCGATGGTGGCCAGGGTGTCGAGGGCTTTGCGGACGGCTTTGTTGGACGCCGCGTCCTTGTCGCCGAGGTGGGCGCCGATGGTGTCGACGATGATGAGGGCGGGGTTGGGGAGTTCGTCGAGGCTGATGAGCAGGTCTTCGATGTCGGTGGAGTCGGTGAGGTCGAGGTTGCGGCGCTGGTCCTCGGTGGGCGGGGGCGGATCGGCG
>JAFEBP010000020.1 GCA_018242605.1 Planctomycetota bacterium | reverse complement strand
CCACGGTTCCTGGGTCAGGTCACTGTGAGGCGGTTGGGGTCATCGCGTTGCGTGGGATGACTCGCTGTTGTTGTCGGAGTCACGAACGAGGAGAGAGCATCGTGAGTTCCTGTGTTCATACAACCAAAGACTGGTGCGGCGCGTCATCTGTTCGATTTATGCATGTGAGCGGAGCCGAGGCGGGCGGAAACCGGTGGCGCTGCCGCGGCGTTTGCGCGGGGATGGGCAGTGTCGCGGCGTTCGTTTTGCGCTCGCTGCTGGTGTGCGGGTCGGCGGACGCGCAGTGCATCGGTTGGACGGAGGGGTCGGACTATGTGCAGTCGGGCTCGATCACCGCGATCGCTGCGGGGGACTTCACGGGAGATGGGCGCGTTGATCTGGCGTTGGGTGTGCCGACGGGGTCCGGCACGGTGCTGCGGATCATGCGATCGGAGGGATTCGGCAACTTCTCGACGATGGTCGAGTATCCGTCGTCGGGTTCGATTAATTCCCTGGCGTCCGCGGACTTTGACGGCGACGGGCTGAGTGATCTGGCGATCGGGCTTCCCACCGGAAATGGTCCGGTGCTCCGCGTGATGAGGAGTGTGGGGGGAGGTTTCACCACGATCGGTGAGTACCCGGTCTCGGGCACGGTGTCCGCGATCGCGGCCGGCGACTTTGACGGTGATCAGCGGCCCGACCTGATGATCGGTACGTTTTCCGGCGGCGCTCCGGTCATTCGGTTCATGCGGAACGAGGGCGGGGGAGCGTTCGCTTCGGCGGGGGAGCCTGTTCGGGACCTCTACGCGTACGCGTTGGCGGCGGGGGACTTCAATGGTGACGGCCGGATGGATGTCGCGATGGGGACGGTCGTGGGGTACTCATCAGTTGTGAGGATGTTGCTGGGGCAGGGCAACGGCGGATTTTCTTGGGCGGGAGATACCTCGATCAACGGAGGGATTCAATCTCTGGCCGCGGGGGATTTCGATGCGGACGGGAAGGTGGATCTGGTGGCGGGCGTGTCGAGTTCGGGCTCGAACCTGAGGACCTATCAGGGTCAGGGCAACGGCGGGCTGTACTGGATCGGGGATACTCCGCAGGGAGGAACGGTGCTGGCGCTGGCGGCGGCGGACCTGAATGGGGATCGACGGCCCGAGCCGGCGATGAGCACGTATGTGTATGGACGGGGCGCGGTGCTGCGCATCAAGTTCAACATCGGCGGCGTGGGTGTTTATTCACCGGGCGATGTTCGCGTGTGCCGGGATGCGGTTGGGGAACTGACGGCCACCGGCGTGGGGCCTGGGGTGCTGGAGTACCGGTGGCAGTTGGAGAATCCGGCAGCGGCGGGCGATTGGATCGACATCGAAGACGGGCCGATCACGATCGCGGGCGTGGTGTGGGGTGCGGCGGCGAACAGCGGACAAGGAACGCTCCAACTGCAACCCGATCCGATGACGTATCAGGTCGCCGGCGATGTGCGGTTCAGGTGCGTGGTGTCGAACTACTGCGGCAGCGTGACGAGCGCGTCGGCGCTGCTCACGGTGTGCGCGTGCCTGGTGTGTCCGGCGGATTTCAATCAGGATGGCGGGATCGACGGCACGGATGTGTCGGCGTTCTTCGATCGGTGGGAGGTCGGGCACTGCGATGCGGATGTGAACGGTGACGGCGGGGTTGATGGGGCGGATGTGGATCGGTTCTTTGCGGCTTGGGAGGGTGGGGGGTGTTGATTTGAAGTTTGGGTCCCGGGCCACGGCGATGGAGTCTGGATGGAGCGGTAGAACGGAGCGGGGGTGGGTGATGCGGGGTGGGGAAACGGGGTGGGGTGGAGGTTGGTTGTGATTGATGGCCGGGACGGCCAAGCTACGGGGGGAACGTTCGCGACTATGAGTGTGACAGCAACTGGATCAGGCGGTGGCTCCAGTCATGGGAGGATTCGGCGCGGGCTCTGGCGGCTTGGGCGAGGCGGGTGCGGGCGGTGGGGCTGGAGAGGAGGGAGCGGATGGTGTCCAAGAGGTGGGGGCCACGGGTGAAGAGTTCGATCTCTTGGTGGTTGTTGAAGAGTTCGTCGATGCCGCGGGAGGCGTGGTGGAGGCAGGGGACGCCCGCCGCGGCGATCTGAAAGGCCTTGTGGGAGGCGCCTTCTTCATCGTGTGCGGCGTTGATGGTGAGGGCGAGGCGGCCTGAGCCGAAGACCTTGGGGAGTTGGTCGTAGGCGACCCATTCGGAAGCGCCGGGGGGTTGGAGTGTGCCCAGGCACGCGGCGTCGGAGCCGTAGACAGCAACGGGGACGCGGCGGGCGAGCCAGGCGGTCCAGAAGTTGCGACGCCAGGAGACCATTTGGCGCAGAGCGCCGACCGCGCCGTACCACCGGCGGGGTTGAGCGCGGAGCCAGGCGAGGGCTTCGGCGTGATTGGGTGAGAGGTGTTGGGAGGCGCGGAAAAAGGAATCCAGCGGTGCCGCGGCTTTGGATTGAAGCCAGGCATCGGCGAGCGCGGAGAGAGCGGGGAGGAGGTCGCCGGGGTCGTGCTTGCGGATGGTCTTGTTGAAGGCCGCGAGGGCGACGGGGCGCATGAGTGCGTCGATCGCGGCAGGGTCGGGGTCATCGGCCTCGAGGAACGTGAGGCAGTGTTCGTGGGGCGGGGCGGCGTCGGCGAGGATCGTGACGACGTCGTGGATGGGATCGGTGGCGACGGGGCGGATGGTGTGGGTGTCTTCGGCCATGTGCATGGCGCGGAGATTGGGCCAGGCGAGGAGAGCGGAGGCTTCCGCCGCGGCGGAGGCGGATTTGAGGAGGTGGATGTGGCGGGGGTTACTGAGGAAGGAGCGGCGGGGCTCATCAAGGGCGGCGCCCTGGACGCACCACTCGGGGTGATCCGTCCAGAGCATGATGTGGGTGACGCCGAGGGTTGGAAGGAGAGGCGTGGGGCGGTTGTCGTCGGTGAGGAGGGCGCCCTGGTCGCTGCCGTTGAAGCCGTAGCCGATCGCGTGGGTGATCTTGCGTTCACGCACGATAGCGGAGAGTTGGGCGCCGATGGCGGCGGATTCGGCGGCTTTGTCGGCGGCGGCGGCCATGCGTTGCCAGAGTGGGGCGAGTTCGATGGCCCAGTGCGGGATGCCCAGGCGAGCGGCGGCGTTAAGCATGCCCAGGAGATAACAGCGGCTGGTGCGGCCGGGGTTCAGGAAGAAGAGGCAACGGGCATCAGGCATGGGGAGGGGAGGCGGGATTCGGGAATCGGGATCAAAGACCCGCAGAGAAAGTACGTGGGGGAATTGAAATGGGCCGCCGCGGTGCGGCGGCCCATTGAAGGGAACGGGTTGTTGGCGGGCTACTTCGTGGGCTTGAAGGATTTGTCGGGGTGTTTGGGCATGGGGGGCACATCGACGGGCTTGTCTTTGATTTCCTTCTTGAGGTATTCGATGGCGGCGTTCAACTGGGCGTCCTGACCGGTGAAGGTGGCGTGGGGGAGGTTGTCGACGACGACATCGGGCTCGGCGCCGTGGCCTTCGATGAGCCAGATGCCGTCGGGGCCGTAGACGCCGATTTCGGAGGCGGTGGCGATGCCGCCATCGACGAGGAAGTTGCTGGAGGAGAGCCAGACTTCGCCGCCCCAGGTGCGGGTGCCGAAGACTCTGCCGATGCCCAGGCGCTTGACGCCTTCTGTGAAAGCTTCACCGTCGCTGGCGGTGAACTCGTTGCAGAGCACGGCGATGTGGCCGCGGAAGGCGTATTGCATGTTCCAGGTCTGCTTGCCGACGCGTGGCTGCCAGTAGAACCAGGCCTTGCGGAGGAGGCGGGAGAGGAGCCAACTGTCGATGTTGCCGCCGCGGTTGGCGCGGACATCGATGATGAGGCCCTTGCGGTTGAAGACGGAGTAGAAGCCCTTGGCGAACTCGGTCCAGTTCTCGTTGCCCATGGCGCGGAGGTGGACGTAGCCGATGTCGCCGTTGCCGGCCTGCTCGACGGCCTTGCGGCGGGTGTATTCCCAGTTGTGGTAGCGGAGTTCGGAGTCGGCGGCGGGGGAGAAGGGAACGGCGATGACGTTGCGGGCATCGCCGCCGGCCTTGGGTTTGACCTTGAGCAGCACCTGCTTGCCGGATTGGTTGCGGAGGAGCACGGCGGGGTCGGCGACGGTGAGGACGCCCACGCCGTTGATTTCCTGGATGATGTCGCCGACGCGGACATCCACGCCGGGGCGGGAGAGGGGCGAGGCCTTGTCGGGCTCGTCGGGGTCGGATTCGAAGATGACGTCGACGCGGTAGCCGCCGTTGGCGACATCGCGGGTGAGAAGTGCGCCGAGGGAAGCGGGGGTGGCGTCGGTGTCGGCGGTGCGGAGATCGCCGCCGCGGACGAAGGTGTGGAGCGCGGAGAGTTCCGCGACCATCTGGGCGATGAGGTCCGAGAGTTCCGCGCGGGTGGCGACGCGGTCGACGAGGGGGAGGTAGCGGTTGAGCAGGGCCTTCCAATCGGTGCCGTGCATGTTGGTGTCGTAGAAGTAATCGCGTTCGAGTCTCCAGGACTCGATGAACATCTGGCGCCATTCCTGGCGGGGGGTGAGGGAGAAGGACCAGCCGGCGAGGGGGACGGCGGTCTTGTCGAGGGAGGCGGGGGCGGAGGCGCCGGACTCGATGATGTGGAGTGCTTCGCCCTTCTGGACCAGGAGTGATTTGCCGTCGCCGGACATTTCGTAGGACTTGACGTCGGGGACGAGGGTCTTGAGTTCGAGGTCTTTGTTGGCGATGGGGTAGACGACGATGCTGTTCTTGGCGTCGGGCGCTGAGGGGTTGCTCAGCATGAGGAGGCGTTTGTCGGTGACGTTGAGATCGGAGTAGTTGCCGGGGGGGCAGGGAACTTCGTAGAGGCGGTCGGCGATGCCGTCGAGGTCGATCTCGATGGGGTCGATCTTCTTTTTGTCGTCCTTGGCGTCGTCCTTCTTCTTGTCGGGCTTGGCGTCCTTGGAGTCGGGGGCGTCGGGTTCTTTCTTTTCGTCCTTGGGGGCGGCGTCGGGCTTCTTGGCGTCGTCCTTGGCATCTTCTTTCTTCTTGTCGTCCTTTTTGTCGGCCTTGGGGTTGTAGAGCTCATCGTCCTGCTGGTAGGGCCAGCGGGCGCCGGGCTTGAGGGAGACGGCGAAGACCTTGGTCTTGTTGTCAAAGAAGGGCTCGGGGGCCATGTAGCCCCACGGGGAGCCGACGATGGAACGCAGGTGGCGGTCGGAGAGGAAGAAGAGCCACTTGCCGTCGGTGCTGAAGGCTGGGGAGGTGCTGACGTAACGATCGGTAGTGATGTTGGTGAGGGAGCCGGTCTCGACGTTGTACAGTCGGACGCGGGGGTTGAGGTTGTCGGCCTGGGCGACGAAGGCGAGCCAGCGGCTGTCGGCGGACCAGCGCAGGTCGGAGAAGTTCTCCCACGCGTTCTCGTCGATCAGTTTGTTCGTCTTGGCGCGGGTGTCGAAGATCCAGAGCTTTTGGTTCTTGTCGTGGTGGGCGATGTAGTTGCCGTCGGGGCTGGGGATGCCCTGCCAGCGGAGGACGACGCCGTCGGTGGTGAGGGGCGCGGGGTCGCCGACGCCGTTGGAGGGAAGCGTGCAGAGTTCAACTTCGCCGGAGGCGTCGGAGAGGGCGACGAGGGACTTTCCGTCGGGCATGAAGCGTGCGTCGCGGTAGCGGACGGACTCGGTGCGGGTGACATCGACGAGTCGGCCCTGCTGCTTGGGGGCGACGAAGACGCGGCCGCGGGCGGTGAGCGCGACGTGCTCGCCGTCGGCGGAGATGTGGGCGGCGGAGAGGTAGTCCATCGGCTTCTTGACCCAGCGCTCGCGGGTCTGGTCGAAGTCGCTGTCGAGCGTGATGGAGAGCTTGGTGTCGGCGTTGGCGGCGATGTCGTAGAGCCAGAGGTCGGCGCCGAGCTGGTAGACGATGCGGCCGGAGTCGAGTGATGCGCCCTTGACGTCCAGGAGTTCGGTGCCGGTGGCGGAGTGGTTGGTGGTTTGCTTGAGGTCCTTGCCGTCCGGGGTCATCGACCAGACTTCCATGGTGCCGTCGCGGTCGCTGAGGAAGTACACGCGGCTTTGCCACCACATGGGGTAGGCGTTGGTGCCGGGGAAATCGGGCGCGAGGTGGGTGGCCTCGGCGGCGCCTTTGGCGAAGGACCAGAGTTGCTGGGCGGTGCCGCCCTTGTAGCGTTTGGTCTGGCTGTTCTGGAAGGCCAGGCGGGTGAAGAAGAGCGTGTTGCCGGAATCGTCGAAGCAGCCGTCGGCGGCCTGGGCCAGAGGGAGGAGTTCACGCTCGCCGGAGGCGGGATCGATCAGCGTGAGCTGCATCGTGGGGAGGGTGGTGAAGCGGTTGGTCGCGGCGATGATGCGGGGCGAATCGCCGGCTTTCCAGCCGGCGACGGTGGTGCGGGCGGCGTCCCAGGTGAGCCGCTTGGGGAGGCCGCCGGCCATCGGCATGACGTAGACCTCGGTGGGGCCTTCGTACTGGGCGGTGAACGCGACGGATTTGCCGTCGGGGGAGATGCGGGGCGTGGATTCGTCACCGGCGTGAGTCGTCAGGCGGGTGGCGACGGCGCCGGACTTGGCTTTGTCGGCCGAGACTTTCCAGAGGTCGCCTTCGGAGACGAAGACGATGTCGTCGCCGTGGATGGAGGGTTGGCGGTAGTAACCGAGCGGGGTCTGGGCGAAGGCCAGGGATGCGAAGGAGGCGAGGAGGGCGGGAAAGGTCACGCAGGATCGCATGAGTGATGCTCCGAAGGGCCGGGCATGGCGGGGAGGCGCATGCAGCGGGGTGGGGCGGGTCAGAAGAGTTGAGGGACACACGCTGCGGTCGGGGCTTGGGGGACGCGGATGGCACGGCTGCGGGTGCGAAATGGGAGCGGGCAGAGCGAAGGGATGCAACCCGTGCCCCCCAAAGTAAGAGGGATGCGGGCCGGGGGCAATTCCGGCGTCGAGCGTGAGGCGTGTGTGGCGGCGGGCTGAGATTTCGGAATAGGCAGGGGGCGTACGCTCGCCCCATGCTTGGAAATGACGAGGTTGAGGGTGGATGGCGCACGCACGGGCCTTGGATCTGGGTGATCAGCCTGATCGCGGGCGTGGCGTTGGGGGCCACGCTGGCGCATTTCGTGCCGGGCGTGATGGCTGAGGGCAAGCCGGTGGCGCCGCTGTGGCTGGTGGGGCCGTTCGCGGCGCTGCTGGCGAGCATCGCGCTGATGCCGTTCGTGAGCGAGCGGGTGTGGCACAGGCACTTTCCGGACTTTTCGTTCTTCCTGGGCGGGCTGGTCGCCGGTTATGTGCTGTGGGCGTATCCGGAGGTGGGGCTGGGGCGGCGCATCTCATTCGGTCAGTACGCGGTGCTGCACGCTTTCCTGGAGTACTACTCCTTCGTCGCGCTGGTGTGCGGGTTGTACGTGGTGTCAGGGGGGATCCTGATCAAGATCAAGGGGCGGGGCACGCCGATGGCTAACGTGTGCCTGCTGGCGTTCGGCGCGGTGTTCGCGAACGTGGTGGGCACGACCGGGGCCTCGATGCTGCTCCTGCGTCCGTTCATGCGGCTCAACGAGGGACGGGTGCGGCCGATCCACATCGTGCTGTTCATCATGATCGTGAGCAACTGCGCGGGGTGTCTTACGCCGATCGGGGACCCGCCGCTGTACCTGGGGTATCTCAAGGGCGTTGATTTCTTCTATCCGATGACGCACTTCTGGCCGGAATGGCTGTTCGTGGTGGGGTCGCTCATCGCGGTGTTCGGGGTGATCGACGCGAGGTACCACCGGCGGGAGCGATTGGCGGCGGCGAATGTGAACCCGGAGTTGCTGGAGTCGCAGGGACGGGGGGTGAGCGTGTCGGGAGGTAGCGGGTTGTTCGCGCTGGGCCTGATGATTTTTGGGGTGTTCATCGACCCGATGGTCAAGAAGTGGTTCGGGATCGAGGGGATCCCGTTCGGGGCCACGTTCCAAATCCTGGTTGCGACCGGGGCGTACTTCGCGGCGAAGAAGGAGATTCACGAGGCGAACCAGTTCTCGTTCTTCCCCGTGAAGGAGGTGGGGCTGCTGTTCATGGGGATCTTCATGACGATGATCCCCGCGCTCGCGTACCTGGCGCAGCATGGTGCCTCGATGGGGCTTGATCATCATTCCAAGTACTACTTCGCGACCGGTGCGTTGAGTTCTGTGCTGGACAACGCGCCGACGTACCTGAACTTCCTGCAGATCGCGCTGGCGCCCGCCGACGTGAATCCGGCGAGCATCGCGGCGGAACTAGCGACGCCGGAAGGGCGGATCACCATCGCGGCGATCTCGACGGGGTCCGTGTTCTTCGGGGCCATGACGTACATCGGCAACGGGCCCAACTTCATGGTGAGGACGATCGCGCAGAGCGCGGGGGTCAAGATGCCGAGTTTCTTCGGGTACGTGCTGTGGGCCGTGGTGCTGCTGCTGCCGATCCTTGTGCTGAACTGGTTGTTCCTGATCCGCTGAGGCGGCTGCGATGACCGAAGTCGGGAGACATCAGGACCGGGGCGAGAGGACCTTGGCGAGGTCCTGGAAAAAGGTGGGGTAGGTCTTGGCGACGCACGCCGGGTTGTTGATGAACACGTTGGGGCGGCGCAGGCCGATCAGGGCCAGAGACATGGCCATGCGGTGGTCGTCGTAGGTGTCGAAGTAGACTGGCGGGGCGTTCGTCGAGCAATCGACCCCGCCCGGCGGCGGCGTGATGATGAGCGCATTGGGGTCGTCGGCGTGCACCGCGGCGGTGACGCCGATTTTGGCGAGTTCGGTCTGAAGGGCGGCGATGCGGTCGGTTTCCTTGACGCGGAGGGTGGCGAGGCCGCGGAGGATCGACTGGCCGATGGCGAAGGCGGCGACGCAGGCGATGGTCATGGCGGCGTCGGGCATGTCGGCCATGTCGGCGATGATGGGGGCGAGTGAGGCGGGGCCGGTGACGGCGATGCCGGGGGCCGTGCGAGGGAGTGACTCGACGCTCGCGCCCATGCGTGCAAGTAGGGTGGGGAACTGGGCGTCGCCCTGCAGGGAGTGGGTCGAGAGGTCTGAGATCGTGCACACGGCGCCGGGGATCAGCGCGGCGGCGGACCAGAAGTAGGTGGCTCCGCTGGCGTCGGGCTCAACGGCGTAATCGAATGCGGGGAGCGCGGGGGGCGTGGGCAGGACTCGGATCACGCGTTGGTCGTTTGAAGTCCGGACCGTGGCCCCGAGCTTCGCCAGCAGGCCGAGCGTCATGGAGATGTAGGATGCGCTGGTGGGTGAACCGGTGAGACGGAGCGTCAGGCCGTGGGGCAGACAGGGCGCGGCGAGCAGGAGGGCGGAGATGAACTGGCTGGATTGTGTGGGGCCGATCTCGAGCGTGGTCAATGGGGGAGAGATGGGCGGGATGATGCGGACGGGCGGGCATCGATCTGCGGCGGGGTACTCGACTCGTGCGCCCATGGTGCGCAGGAGGTCACCGAGTTCGCCGATGGGGCGTTGGCGCATGCGGGCGTTGCCGTCGATCGTCACGGGCGCGGGGGCGAGGAGGGCGGCGCCGGCGAGGAATCTGACTGCGGTTCCGGCGTTGTTGAGATTGAGAGTGACGCCTTGGGATGGGACATTCCAGCGGCCTGCGACGCCGCGGACCCGGAGAGAGTTGGCGGAGAGTTCGACGTTCGCGCCCAGCGTCTGTATGGCTCTGATCATCTGGCGGGCGTCGTCGGCATCGACGAGCGGGCGACGCAGAGTCGATTCGCCTTGTGCGAGGGCGGCCAGCAGGAGTGCACGGTTGGTGAGGCTCTTGGAGCCCGGGGGGCGGATAGAGGCGTTGAAGCGGTGGCCGGGGAGCGGTGTGGGGATCGCGAGCCGCGCGGGCAGTTGTTCAACGTCAACCAGCAGCGGGAGGAGCGAGTCGGGGGTGCTATCGGCCCCTTGGTTCACGCCGCGTGGTCCTCGGTTGGATCCTTGCGGAAGACGGCGACGATGTCCTCAACGGGCACGACGAAGAGGCGGTTGTCGCCTTCAAGGTCCACGGGGATGGCGTGCTTGGGGTTGAAGAGGATCCGGTCGTAACGCTTGATGGGGTAATCCTCGTCGCGGTCCACCTGGGCGGAGACGGCGACGACGCGGCCTGTGAGCGTGGGAATCTCGATCTTGTCTGGCAGGTGTATTCCGGCCTTGGTCTGCTTCTTGTCATCGTCCTTGCGGATCAAGACTCGCTTGCCCAGGGGCTCGACCACTTCGAGCGCCTTGGCGGGGCGGGACCCGCGTGACGGTTCGGTGTTGCTCATGCTGGGGGATCGTACGCACGTACCCTGTAGGCCCCGTGCTGTGGGGATCTGGAGCCCGATGTGAACGTACTGCCCGACCTCAAGAGTCTGATCAAGGATGTGCCCGATTATCCCAAGCCCGGGATCATCTTCAAGGATTTCACGCCGCTGCTGGCGGACCCGCGCGGGCTGGCGCTGGCGGTGGAGTTGATGGCCAATCCGTACCGCAGCCAGGGCGTGGAGACGGTGGTGGGGGCGGAGTCGCGCGGGTTCATCTTCGGGATCGCGATCGCGCAGGCCTTGTCGGCGGGGTTTGTTCCCGTGCGCAAGGCGGGGAAACTGCCCCGCAAGGTGCGGGGCGTGACGTACGACCTGGAGTACGGGTCTGACCGGTTGGAAGTGCACGCCGATGCGATCCGCCCTGGATCAAAGGTGCTGGTGGTGGACGACTTGCTCGCCACGGGGGGCACCTTGGGGGCGTGCTGCCGGCTCGTCAAAGAGAGCGGCGGAGAGATCGCCGGGATGAGCGTGCTGATCGAACTTGAGTTCTTGCGCGGGGCCGCGAAGGTGGCCGAATACGGCAAGGTTCACTCGGTGCTGCGGTACTGAGCCAGTGGCTGTTTTCTGTGAGGCGGCTTCAGGCGGTCCGAGACTGACGTGCCGCGGCTTGCGCCTCGATCAGCGTGAGGAGCCATGGGGCGAACTGCGGCTTGGTCATCGTTCCGGGAGTCTTGTACTCGCCTCCGTCGGTGGTGAGCACGGTGGCTTCAATTGTTTCTGCGTCCATGGTTTCGAGCGGGTTGCCGACCACCATGTCGATCTTCTTTCGCACGAGTTTGGCACGTGCGGACTCGAGCACCTCGTCGCGGGGTTCGAGCGCGAAGCCGACCATGAGTTGATCCGAACGTCGTCCTGACGCCACCTGTGCGAGCAGGTCGGGGGTGGGTTCGAGTTCCAGCATGAGGTTTTCGGATTTGCGCCGGAACTTGCCGCCGAAAAAGGCGGGATCGACTTTGGGGCGGTAATCCGCGACGGCGGCGGCCATCACGAGGACGTCGGCGGCCGGGACATGCTCGCGGAGAAGTTGCTGCAAGTCGGAAACTGTTCGGAACCGGATGACGCGAACCGTCGAAAAGGTGGGCAGGATGCTGGCGGGTCCGAGCAGTAGCGTTACGTCCCAACCGCGCCGGGCGGCCTCGTCGGCGAGGGCCGACCCGACACGACCGGAGGAGCGGTTGCCGATGAAGCGCACCGCGTCGATGGGTTCGTGCGTGGGCCCGGCGGTAATAAGGATGCGGCGGCGGGACTCCGCCGGAGTACACTGGGAGGTGTTTTGAGAGGCGGTCACGGGTGGTGCTCGGTGGCGGTGGGGGGTGGGCGGTCGCGCTCAATCTTTCGGAAGTTGGCCGGAATCAATTGATAGGATGCCGCGGGACCCGGATAATCACAGCCCGGTCCTGAGAGGGTACCGGTGTCGGGTCAGGATCGCGGTCGGGTGAGTTCGGCGGTTGGTCAGTCAGGATCGGTTCTGCTTATGGCGAGATCACGGAAAAAACTGGGCGAAATCTTGGTTTCCTGGGGCCTGATCTCCGCGGCGCAAGCGGACAAGGCCGCGCAGATGGCAAAGGAATCCGGCAAGCGGCTGGGTGAGGTAGTGGTGGAGGCCGGGTTCGCGAAGGAGGACCAGGTCGCCAAGGCACTGGCCAACCAGTTCGGCATGGAATATGTCGATCTTTCGCAGGGTGGGGTGACCGACAAGATCGACCTGAAGCTGATCCCCGACGACCTGATCAAGAAGCACCAAATTCTGCCGCTCTCCAAGCTCGGCAACCGGCTGCAACTGCTGGTGCACGACCCGATGGACCTGGAACTGTTCGACATGCTGCGGTTCCGGCTCAATGTCGAGTTGGAGCCGCGGCTGGCGACCAAGACGCAGATCAGGAAGTTCCTGGAGGCGGCTGCGGCGGGCACCCAGAAGAGCTTCGCGAAGGACCAGTCGCTGGTGACGGATTCGATCGACCGTTCGATCGACAAGTCGGTGGACAAGTCCGTCGACAAGTCGATGGACAAGTCGATCGACGTGACCGAAGAAGACGCGCCGATTGTCCGGTTGGCGAACCGCATCATCGCCGAGGCGGTGCGCATGCGGGCCAGCGATATCCATGTTGAGCCGATGGCCGATCGGGTCCGGCTGAGGTACCGGATCGACGGCGTGTGCATGGAGCGCGACAACCTTCCCAAGCGCATGCAGAACTCGCTGCTCTCGCGCGTGAAGTTGATGAGCGGCATGAACATCGCCGAGAAGCGGGTCCCGCAGGACGGCCGCATCAAGATGGGGGTCGATGAAAAGCAGATCGACTTCCGTGTTTCGGCGTGCCCGGCGTACCACGGCGAGAGCGTGGTGCTTCGTATTCTGCGTCCCGACTCGGTGCGCATCGGCCTGACGAACCTTGGGTTCGAGCCGGAGAACCTGGCGATCTTCAACCGGATCATCCGGCGGCCCAACGGGATCTTCCTGGTGACGGGGCCGACCGGTTCGGGCAAGACCACCACGCTGTACTCGGCGCTGGACGTGCTCAACCGCCCGGACAAGAAGATCATCACGGCCGAGGACCCGGTGGAATATAACTTCGAGGGGATCAATCAGTGCCAGGTGCGCGAGCACATCGGCCTGACGTTCCCGGCGATTCTGCGGTCGATGCTGCGTCAGGCCCCCAACATCATCCTGGTGGGCGAAATCCGCGATAAGGAAGTGGCCGAGATTGCGATCCAGGCGGCCCTCACGGGCCACCTGGTGTTCAGCACGCTGCACACCAACGACGCGCCCAGCGCGATCACGCGTCTGATCGACATGGGTGTGAAGCCGTTCCTGGTGGCCAGCTCGATCCAGGCGATCATGGCCCAGCGGCTCATCCGCGTGCTCTGCAAGGAGTGCAAGAAACTCGAGGACGAAAGCCGTTACGACCCCAAGGTCATGCGGCTTATCGGCATTACTCCGGAAGAAGCGCACGGAAAGGTCATGGGGCCGGGCGGCGTGGCCAACTGCCCCAACTGCAACGGCAGCGGGTACCGGGGCCGGCAGGCCATTTTCGAGATGATGCAGATGAACAATCACATCCGCGAACTGGCGTTCCGGTTGGCGCCGATCTCGGAGCTGCGCAAGGCGGCGATCGCCAACGGCATGACGTCCCTGGTCTACGACGGCAAGATCAAGGTCTTGAAGGGCGTCACCACGATGGACGAAATCGCGGCGACGACGCAGGTTGATATCGATAACCAGTAGGTGGATCGCCCGGGCGATCGGCGGAGACGGAATCAGAACGAGCGGCCGGGATCTCCGGCCCACAGGAACGCGAAAGGTCTTGTATGTCCACGATGCAGATTGACAGGCTGCTCGACACGGTGGTGAAACTCGGCGCTTCGGACCTTCACCTCACCGTGGGCCGCCAGCCCACCATCCGCCACCACGGCGGCTTGCGGAACCTCCAGACCAAAGTGCTGGATTCCGACGACATGGTGTCGCTCATGAAGGCGATCACCCCCGAGCGCAACCAGCAGGAGTTGCAGGAGGAGGGCACCACGGACTTCGGCTTCGCGTACGGAGAGGCCGCCCGCTTCCGCGTGTCGGTCTTCCGCCAGCGCGGAGATCTGGCGATCGTCTTGCGCCAGATTCCCAGCCGACTTCTGACGTTCGAGCAGATCGGTCTGCCGGCGGTGTGTAAGGAGTTGATTCGGCGTCCCCGCGGCATGTTCCTGGTGACCGGGCCGACCGGTTCGGGCAAAACCACCACGCTGGCGACGATGATCGACTACATCAACCAGACGATGGATCGTCACATCGTGACGATGGAAGACCCCATCGAGTATTACCACCTGCACAAGAAGTCGATCGTGAACCAGCGTGAAGTGGGCAACGACGTGCCCAGCTTCGCCGAGGCTCTGCGGCGCGTGCTGCGTCAGGACCCGGACGTGGTGCTGGTGGGTGAAATGCGAGACCTGGAGACCATCGAGTCGGCCGTGCGAGCGGCCGAAACGGGCCACTTGGTGTTCGCGACCCTGCACACCACCGGCGCTGCCAAGACCATTGACCGTATCGTCGACGCCTTCCCGGTTACCCAACAGAACCAGATCCGCGTGCAGTTGTCGACCGCGCTGCTGTGCATCCTGAGCCAGGCGCTGCTCACCCGGGTGGACATCCAGGGCATGATCGCGGCGTACGAGTTCCTGGTGATCACCCCGGCCATCGCGAACCTCATCCGCGAGGCGAAAACTTTCCGTATCGATTCGGCCATCCAGACCGGCAAGAAGTTCGGCATGCAGTTGCTCGACGACCACCTGTGGTCCATGTACTCGCAGGGCAAGATCTCCGCCGAGGAGATGATCGACGTGAGCAAGAACCCGGCCGAACTGACCAGCCGCATCCACCGCCTCGGCCGCACCGTCGGTCGCCAGGAGTGGGATGAGGACGTTGAAGCCGAATAAGGTCGGTTTGGATCGTGGTTGGGTTTTGGCTGCCCGGGTGGGTGGGCCAAAGAGCATCAAACTCCGGAAGTACACACAGTTTTGGCTGCCCGAAACGCTGGCATTACCCGAACAGTGCGATTATCCTCGTCGAATGGACTAGTGGCAACTCTCCCGCCGTTGGGAGGGTCTGACGCACTTGTTCCGTTTGGTGTTGGTTGACGCCGGGTAGCCTCAGAAAGGCGAAGCTTCGACATGGCGATCGATCCTGCAGAACTGAAGGGCCGCAAGATCGGCCGAGTGCTGACCAAGCTGGGCAAGGTGAGCCGCGAGCGCGTGCACGAAGCGCTCGAGGTTCAGAAGACCCGCAAGGCGCCGCTGGGCAAGATCCTGGTGGAGCTTGGGTATTGCTCGGAGACCGACATTGCGGAAGCTCGCGCCGGGCAGGCGGGGATGTCGTACGTGGATCTCAAGGGGTTTGACGTTCCCGAGTCGTTCCGCGAGGTGATCCCGTCGGAGAACATCCGGACGTACGAGGTGGTGCCGATCGAATACAACCCGGTCAGCAAGCGCCTCAAGATCGCGATGAAGACGCCGGATAACTTCCGTGCGGTCGACGACATCCGGCTGCTGCTGGGCTTCAACGTCGACGCGGTGGTGGCCGACCCCACGCTGATCGACGGGCTGATCAAGAAGCACTATTCCAAGCAGGAGAGCGTCGGGGACGTCATCAGCAACATCAAAGTTGATGAGAAGTTCTCCAAGATCGCCGCGGGCGGGCGCGATACGTCGATCGATCTCGACGCGCTCAACGAGGCGGTGAACGACAACCAGGTGATCAAGCTGCTGAACCTGGTGCTGATGCAGGCGATCAAGGACAGGGCCAGCGATATCCACTTTGAACCGTTCGAGAACGAGTTCAAGATGCGGTATCGCATCGACGGCGTGCTGTACGAGATGGTGCCGCCGCCCAAGCAGCTGGGTCCGGCGATCACGAGCCGCATCAAGGTCATGGCGAACCTGGACATCGCCGAGCGGCGACTGCCCCAGGACGGCCGCATCGAACTCAAGCTAGGCGGCAATCCGGTGGACCTGCGTATCGCCGTGCTCCCGACCATTTACGGTGAGTCGTGCGTGATGCGCGTGCTGGACCGGAGCAACGTCGAACTGGCGTTGGACCGCATCGGTCTGCGTCAGGACGACTTTGATACGTTCGACCGCCTGATCCACAAGCCCAACGGCATCGTGACCGTGACGGGCCCCACCGGTTCGGGCAAGACCACCACGCTGTACGCGGCGCTGGCGCGGCTGAACGACATCGAGACCAAGATCTTGACGGTCGAGGACCCGGTCGAATACGACATCGACGGGCTGTGCCAGTGCCAGGTGAACGAGGAGGCCGGGCTCACCTTCGCCAAGGCGCTGCGTTCGTTCCTGCGTCAGGACCCTGACATCATCCTGGTGGGCGAAATCCGTGACCTTGAGACCGCGCAGATCGCGGTGCAGGCGTCTCTGACGGGCCACCTGGTGCTCAGCACGCTGCACACCAACGACGCTCCTAGTTCGATCATCCGTCTGGTGGACCTTGGCATGGAGCCCTTCCTGCTGACCGCGACGATCGAGGGCATCGTGGCTCAGCGTCTGGTGCGGCGGGTGTGCCCCAAGTGCAAGGAGCAGTACACGCCCAAGGAAGAAGAGCTCATGGAGCTGAACCTCACGCCGGACAAGGTGCGGGGCAAGCAGTTCAGCCGCGGGCGCGGGTGCGACAACTGCAACAAGTCGGGCTATCGGGGCCGCATGGCGATCTTCGAGATCATGACCATGGACGATGAGATGCGCGAACTCGTGATGAAGCAGGCCAATACCACCGCGCTGCGGGCCCACGCCCGCAAGCGGGGCATGCGCTCGCTGCGAGAGAGCGGTCTGATGGGCATCTACGAAGGGCAGACCACCATCGACGAGGTGGTGAGAGAGACGATGTCGGACGAGGATTAAACGGCAGGAATCGGCGATCGGGGTTCGGACTACACGGAATTGGGGAAGTGACTTATGGCGACGTTCGTATATGAAGCGTTGAACTCGGCCGGCAAGCCTCAGAAGGGCACCGTTGAAGCCGGCACGACTGAAGAGGCGATCGCACGCATCAAGTCGCAGGGCTTCTACCCCACCAGCGTTCGTGAACAGCAGGCCAAGAAGGGCGGGGGCCCCCCGGACGCCGAGGCCATGAAGGGCAAGGCGAAGAAGAAGGGCGGGGGCATGGGCATCGGCGGCGTGGGCGCCAAGCAGCTGACCGCCTTCACCCGGCAGCTCTCGACGCTCCAGGACGCCGGCCTGCCGCTGCTGCGTTCGCTCCAGATTCTGGAGAGCCAGCTCAAGCCCGGCAAGCTCAAGAACATCCTGATGGGCGTGTGCGAAGAGGTCGAGGGCGGCTCGTCGCTGTCGGAGGCGATGGGCAAGTTCCCCAAGGCCTTCAACCACCTGTACGTCAAGATGGTGAACGCCGGCGAGATCGGCGGCGTGCTCGACATCATCCTCCAGCGTCTCGCGGAGTTCATGGAGAAGAGCCAGCGGCTGCAGCGCAAGATCAAGGGCGCGATGGTGTACCCCATCGTCGTGATCACGATCGCGGCGCTGATCCTGACCGGCATCATGGTGTTCATCATCCCGAAGTTCGAGGAAATCTTCCGCGACTTCGGCGTGGCGCTGCCGTGGCTCACGATGAAGCTGATCTCGACCTCGCGTTGGGTCGCGGGCACGAACCCCGGTCAGAGCATCCCCGGCTGGATCGTCCTGCTGCCTTCGCCGATCATCATGATCGCGATGTGGAAGCTGATCCGCAAGGCGGGCCCGGGCCGCGCGGCGACCGACACGATGCTGCTCTTTTCGCCGGTGTTCGGCAACCTGATCCGCAAGACGGTGATCGCCCGGTTCACGCGGACCCTGGGCACGCTGGTCTCTGCGGGCGTGCCGATCCTGGAGGCGGTGAAGATCACCAAGGAAACGAGCGGCAACTACGTTTTCGAGAAGGCGCTGCAGAAGGTGCACGACAGCATCCGCGAGGGCGAGGGTTTCGCCGCGCCGCTGAGAGAGAGCAAGACGTGCGACGCCATCGTCGTGAACATGATCGACGTTGGTGAAGAGACCGGTGAACTGGACGCGATGCTCCTGAAGATCGCGGACAACTACGACGAAGAAGTCGACGTGGCGGTCGCGGCGCTGGTGAGCCTGCTGGAGCCCCTCATGGTCGTGGTGCTGGGCGGCATCGTCGGCACGATCGTCGTGGCGATGTTCCTGCCGCTGGTGGCCATGATCCAGTCTCTGCAGGGCGGCGGCGCGGTCTGACCTGGGATCGCTCACGCTCGGTCGGCGACGGCGCACGGTCAATGGAAGAAGTGGAGTCGGTATGCGAAACACAGCTTCGAATAACTCCGGAAAGCCCCGCCGCGGCTTCACGCTCGTGGAAGTGCTTTTCTCGGTGCTCATCATGGGCGTGCTTATCGGGCTGCTGTACGTCGGGTACCGGTCGTCCAAGACTTTCGCCTCGTCGGCGGCGGACAAGACGGCGGTGAGCGATATCAAGGTGGCGGTGTCGAACTTCAACAAGGAGTTCGGGTTCCTGCCGCCGCTGGTGAGGGACCGCAACCCCACGACGCGCGTGTCGATCGCGGCGGCGGGCGACAAGGCCAAGATCGCCGTGTACGACTTCATCGCGCCTCCGGACGCGGACCGCACCTACCTCAAGCGGGGCTCGGAGCCCGCGCCGACGGCGAACAACCCCTTCGAGGATTACCGCTTTAGCGAGCGGACGATCGCGTATTTCCTCGCCGGCGCGTGCGACACTCCCCGCAACCTCAACGAGGCGACGGCGGAACTTCGGGCGCTGCCTATCGACGGCGTGGCCGGGCCGGGGATGTACAAGCCCTTGGCGGACGGCACGTTCGACATTCCCAAGGACGTCAAGGATCCGTCGCACGACGGTACTGTCGCGGCGGATAAGCAGCGTCGGCGCGTGGGGAAGCGCTTCGAACCGTTGGTCGATCTCAACGGCAAGCGGCTCAAGCTCACGCGGCTTTCCTCGGGCGGCGAGGACGCGATGGACCGTGACAACTCCGGCAACGACGCGGGCGAGAATCGGCTGGTGGCGATCACCGACGCCAAGGAAGTACCGGTGCGGTATTACCGATGGATCATCGACGGAAAGCTGACCGACACGAACGGGTATCGGCTGCCGCCGATGGTGGGCCGCCAGGCCGACCAGTACGGCTTCTCGACGCCGCCGGAGCGTGACACTCTCAAGAACACCGAGCTGCGCAGCGCGACCTTCGCGATCGTGGCGGCGGGGCCCAACGGGGCCTTCGGCGACGAGGACGACGCGACCCTGTTCGCCCGCATGGGCGAGACCGCGACCGGAGCGGGCATCATCAAGCTTCGCATCAAGGCCGAAGCGGACAATATCGTGGAGGTGGGCCGGTGAAGACATCCCCCCGGACCAACCCCGCCCGTCGCATCGGCTTCACGATCACCGAACTGCTGGTGGTGATCATCATCATCATCGCGCTGATCGGCATCACGATTCCGGCGTTCAAGAGCCTGCTGGAGAGCAGCGAGCGGTCGCTGGCGGAAAACCAGCTGCGCGTGGGGTTGGGGAGCGCCCGGGACGCGGCGATCCAGTCCACGAGCGGCGACGCCGCGGCGGTGTTCTTCTTTACTCCGGGCGGCAAGGTGTCGATCGTTCCGTGCGTTTCTGTCGGGACGTTGGAGGACGAGGTGTGGGTCGGCAGCCCGGACGGCAACGTGACGCAGACGACGCGGCGCGTGCAGCGCGAGGTGTTCGTGCCGCTGCCCACACAGTCGCCCGTGCAACTGCCCAAGTTCTGGTCGATCCGCGGGTTCGCCCCGGCGAACACGGTGAGCAGCACGACCGATCCCAACGATACATCCGCGACGGGTTGGTACGACTCGGTGTCGGAGAACGGCGCGGCGAACGATCCGGCCGGTGGTCGGCACTGGGTCTTCCCGGAGACCGGGTTTGTAGATCTCACGGCGACTTCCGCGGGCACTCGGGGCTGGCAGCGTCAGACGTTCATGGTCCGCTTCAAGGCGGGCACGGGCGCACTGGATTCGGGCAATCTTTCGACCGCGCTGGTGTTTGATCCGGTTTCCGTTGCGTACGGCACCGGGTTCCGTGCGACCGGGGCGGACCCTTGGGGTCTGGATCGGGCGTTGCCGGAGAATCGTGGCTACCTGGCGAGCGAGGCCTCCGATCCTGCGAGGTTCGTGGCGAGGCTGCTCTCACGAAACCCCGCGAATGAAGCGGAGCGGCGGCGGCGTCTGCGGGTGCTGGGTGATCAGAGTGTTGATTCGGTGCTTGCGCGGCCTGTGACGGAGCTGGCGGTGTACAACGAGCGGAGCCTGGCGGCGGGGCTTTCGCAGTCCATCCGCTGCCGCGGGCTTAATCGCACGACCAACACGCTGTACGCGGAGGCCGGCACCAACGGGCCCCGCGTGGACGTGAACCTTTTCGCGGGCAGCCCGACGATCTCGACGATCAACGAGGTGATCGGCAAGTGGATCGAGGGGCGCGCGACGGTGAACAACACGAACGCGACTGGAACGAACGGAATCGAGTCGGACGCAAGGATCTTCACGCTCCAGCATTACCTGGGGCAAGTTCAGGAGCTTGTGCAATGAACGCTTTGACAGCAACGAGCGGCTATGTGAGTTCGCCCTCGTGCAGGGCGAAGCATCTTCCCTGGTCCCTTTCGCGGCGTCAGGCCGCGGGCTTCTCGCTGGTGGAGGTCCTGATCTCCATCTTCGTGCTCGCGTTGGGGCTGCTGGGCGTCGCGGCGGTCTTCCCGGCCGTCGTGCGGCAGCAGCGTACCGCGACGGACGCGGTGCAGGGCATCTCCATCCAGCGATCGGTCGAGCAACTGCTGCTCTCGCACGAGAAACTGCGGGAGGACAACGCCCGCACCGACCCGACCGCGACGCAGGTCATCGGCAAGCGCCGCGGCTGGAGCACGTTGGCGGCCGACACGGCGTTCTCGCCGCGAGGGCAGTGGGCTCTGGCCAACCCGTTGGGCGGTTCCGTTCCTTCGGCTCCCGGCATCGGGATTGATCTGGCGACGGGGACCATGGCCGTCGGTCAGCCCGGCGGGCCCGAGGGGGACGATCAGTCGTACGTGGTGATTCCGGTTTCGGACCGTCTGATGCCCAGTCCGTTCGCGGGCAACGCCGATCCGCGCTTTGTGTGGGATTTCGTGGCCCGCCGCGTGGCGGGCGGTGGGGCGCCGCGTGGCACGGGCGTTGATCGGACGCTGCGTTACAACGATGATCAGATCGAACTGGCGATTTTCGTGCGCCGCATTGACGTTGGCATCCGCACCCCGGTGGGTCGGAGGCTGGCGGATGTGCTCACGGGCCGCAACGGAGTGACCACGGAAGAGCGTCGGCTGCCGGTGACGGTTGATGCCAACGGTCTGCCGCGGCGCGACGGCCGCATCGTGGATGGCGGCGGGTACTCGCCGATCCTGAGGATGCCGTTCGCCCGCGTGGCGCTGCCCGTGGGCGAGACGGGGTACGACCCGACGCAGATCGTGCCCGCGCCCACCGGGGCCCTGACGGCCCAGGTGGACAACTTCAATCAGATCGGTCAGAAGTTTGTTGATGATGTGGGCGTCGTTCACGAGGTGGTCGAGTTTGTTCGCGATACCAGCACCAACGCCGTGACGGCGCTGCGGATCGATCCGCCGCTCTCTGCCGATCTGCTCAGCGGCGCGGCGGCTCCCAACGGGGATGCGTCGTATCTGGGCATGCTGTTCACACCGCAGGTGCCGGCGTCGGTGTCGGTCATGTACGTCAAGCGTTGAATGACGGGCGGTCCGCCGCCCGTCGATCGGACCATCCACGGGGCCAAGAGTCATGCCAACCCGTCCAACCCAACCTCGCGGCACAGCATACACCAACGCACGCGCCTTGCGTGACGCCGCGGGACGTGCGCCCGGCGGCTTCACGCTCATGGAGATCGTGGTCGCGGTGGCGGCGGTGGCGTTGGTGGCGGTGGGGCTGGCGGGCATCTTCGACGCGGTGGGCAAGACCGTGAACGGCGGCAAGCGGGTGAGCCTTCTCAATCAGTACGCGGGTCTGATCGAGAACCAGATGCGCAAGGACTTTAACGAGATGAGCCGCGACGGCTTCCTCTCGATCCGCCAGCAGTTTGTGGACAACAACAACGGCGGGGGCGCGAACCCCGGCGACGGCGTGTTCGTTCAGTTCGGGCCCGGCGCGGACGTGGTGCCCGTGGGCCCCAGCGACACCAAGCCGAGGGCGCGGCGCGTCGACGAGATCGTGTTCTTCGCGCGGGGCAAGTTCCAGACCGCCCGCCAGCCGCTGCACCCGGATGCCTCGGTGACGAGCGATACGGCGATGATTTATTACGGGCACGGGCAGCGCCGCCGAGACGATTCGGAGTTTCAGGCCGCCGGGGCGGGCACACCGGACTCGACGATCTATTCGCAGCCGAAGGTGTACGACCTGAACACCGATCCGGATTTTGCGGGGCGCGAGGCCCGCCTGGGCGTGGGGACCAGCGCGAAGAATCCCAACGCGTTCGCGGGCGATTGGACGCTGCTACGCAAGTCGGTGCTGCTCAAGAAGCCCGATTCCACGGGCGGGCCGGGCATCCCGTCCAAAGTGAGTTTCAACGATCCGGGTGATCCGGGCGGCACGGCGAGCGTGCTTGATCCGGCCGTGCCGGCGGACCGGGCTCGCCTGGAGAACACCGAGTACCAGATCGCGCTGCAGCCGGCGGCACGGAGCGTGTTCCGCTCGTTCAACAGGTATTACCCGAACATGCGAGGCGACCCGCGCGGCGATTCCAGCGGCCTGCCGCAGGACGCCTACTCGTTCCGCGATCCGGCACGGGCCAATCTGGCGTCGGGCATCGTGGACATCGCGGCGACGGACTTGGCCGAGATCCGCGCGGTGGTGCAGAGTTTGGCCCTGACGCCTCTGGATTTTGACCAAACGACCAATGGTGATCCGCCGCTGGCGTGGTTCAGCGCGATGATTCCGTTCACCTGGGTGAACTCGAACGTTGCGGGCGTGACGACGATTTCGCCGCCCCGCAACTCTCCACCGCCCACTTCGCTGGATCTGATGCACTTGTGGATGAGCGATGCCTTCCCGACGGAAGCGTCGAACGGTCCTCGCTGGAACGGGAACCCGCAGATGCGTGCCATGGACCCCTGGGGTGTCCGGGCGCGGTACGAACTGGAACCGGTTGGGCTGTTGAACCTGGCGGCCGGGTTCACGGAGGCGGCGCCGATCTCCAGCCGCGTGACCAAGGGCCAGCAGGTGGCGTACGAGCGGTGCGACCAGATGATGCTGGTGGGGTCGAACTTCCTTCCGCGGTGCTCGGAGTTCGCTGTGGATTGGTCGTTCGGAAAGACGGACCCGATTACGCATGAACTGATCTGGCACGGGCCGGCGAGCCGGTACGACAGCAACGGCGACGGGGTCATCGACGGCAACGACCGGTACGCGGTGCTGCCGTACCCGTACAACGCGTTGGCGGCGAACCCGGCGAACGGCCCGGCGATCTACACGGTGCCGGTGCCGCGGCTGGGGTATGACGCGCCGGTGCTGGCGAACCTGACCAGTTCGAACGCGAAGCCTTACCCGTTCTTCGACACGCTGCCTCACGATTTTCTGTACTACGACCACCCGGTTCTGCCTCGGCTGATCTACGGCTTTGATCCGTGGGCGGCGGGAGACCCGGTACCGGCGTCGATCACGTCGTACTTCGGCTTCGCCGATCCGACGTATCGGCAGGATGTCTTCCGGACGCAGCCGAGCACCACGAACTTTTCTGACAACAGCGTGCCGCCGTTCGACAACACGATCAATCCGGGGCGTCAGGTCGACGTGGACGGCAACGGGTTCATCGGCACCGATTCGACGGGGACGATCACCAACCCGTTCGCCGAGTTGATTCCCGGCGAGCCGGCGGCCAAGAGCATCCCGTGGGCGTGGCCCAAGATGGTGCGGGTCACGGTCACGCTCTCGGATGCGCAGGATCCGACGATCGAGAGCACCTTCCAGTTCATCTTCAGCATCCCGCCGGATCCGCCGATCGCGGCGCCCTGAGCACCAGACGGTGACAACGCCGTGGGGTTGACAGGCATGAACGAGCGGGAACCAGATTCGGATCAGACACGCGGCTCTATGAAGCGCCGCCGCATGGCAGGAGCGTTCGCATGATGATGCAGCCCAAAACCACTCCGACACCTCGTCCCGCGGGCCTCGCGAGCGTGGTCCGCTCGATCGCCGGCGCCCCCGGCGGATGGCGGCGAAGGCGTGGATCGTTCCTGGTGCTGGTCGTGGGCACGCTCGCGCTGCTCGCGGTGGTGATGCTGGTGTATGTGAGCGTGGGCAATCAGGACGTGCGCAACAAGGCGGCGCTCGCCAAGCATGACCGTCAGGAGGACGTGCCGCGGCAGATCGCGGCGTACCTGGCGAACCAGGTCATCGGCGCCGACCGGATTGCGACGCAGTACGAAGACAAGGCCCTGACGAACAACTCGAGCGCGGATCTGCCAGCCGGGCTGGCCACGCTCGAGCCCTCGTTGATGCGGGAGACCTCGGATTTCCCTTACACCTCGTGGAGTTCCGTGTCGTCGTACGAGGCGGATGACGGGCTGCGGTACGACCGCATCTTCACGCCGATCGGCACCTATATCCGTCCGCGGAACTACATGCAGGTGGCGCCCGACGCGCTGGAACTGATCCCGCCGGTGGCGGGCGCCGGGTATCCCTCGGCCGATCTGCCGACGCGGTGGGAAGCTTCCGATCCGTTCCTGGCCGATACCGAGCCGCGCAGTCTGTCGTGGAACGGGCTGGACCAGATCAACGGCACCGGTGCCAACAAGTACAAGTTCAAGCCGGCGGCGATCGAGCATTCGTGGCGGCACATTTCGAACGTGGCGCCGGACGGGCGTTTCGTCAATCTGTACAACCTCGCGCCGGTTGTGGGCGGCAAACGCATCGCGAACTTTGACGCCAAGAACGGGTACGGCACGGACCCGGGACCGGGCGGCTCCAACCTGCCGCGGCTCAGCGAGGACCTTGCGCTGCTCGCTCCGGTGGATCCCAACGACCCGACGAACCTCAACTTCACCTCGGGCAACACCACGGTGTTTGGCGCGAACGTCACGGTGAACGCACCCCCGCATTCGGTGCCGCTGCGAGATTACCCCGCGGCGTGGGACTCCTTGCAGTTGGGCATGTTCCGTCCGGTGAAGGAGTGGCGCACGGGAGACGATTACACGCCCGGCGGCAAGTACTACTTCCCGTATCAGGTGGCCGACGCGGACGGGGATGGCAACGGCGATTCGCGCTGGCAGGAACTGACCGACTCGCGGGTCGATCCGTTGAGCCCGCTGAACTTTCTCAAGACCGATGGCAAGTACCGGTACTTCATCGCGACCCGCATCATCGACGCGAGCTCGCTGATCAACGTGAACACCGCCGGCGATCAGGCCGCGGCGCCGACGCGGACCAACCCCGTGGGCCTTACTCCCGCGGACATCGACATGCTCCGCCTGCTGACGATGCAGGATTCGTACGAGCGGCTGGCGTTCTTCGGCAGTTCGTATCCGACCAACCCTCTGGCGTTCGGTCGTCCGACGGCCGGGTACGACGGCATCCGCAACCCGCGTCAGGACCGGCCGGAGGAAATGCCGGACTTCCGCGGCACGCAGGATCTGGGCCCCACCGCGACGACGACCTTCACATGGCCGGCGGATCTTGACGTTGGGTATAACGTGCGTCGAGCGTTCTCGACGGGCTTCTTCGGGTATACCGCGGCGAGGTTCACGCTCGCGGGCGGCATGAACATGCCCCAGCAGGAGCCGGCACTGCCTTCGCTTGAGTACCGCGGCCGGTCGATGGCGCTGTTTTTCTCCACTTCGATGTTTGGATCGGGCTATCAGTCCGCCGCGGTCAACAACTTGGTTGTTCCCAACGACCTGATGGCCCGCCGCCGCTGGGACTTTGTGCCCACGGGCTGGTACGACTCGGTGCTGTTCCCCACCAGTGGCGATCTTGCGCAGTACTTTCCCACGCCATCGCCGGTGGGGCAGTGGGCGTTGCCGTTCGGTCCGATCTCGCTGGGAGGCGGGTCCAACGATCGGCACTTCCCCGGCACTACGGGCAGCGGGTACAACCCCTCGATCCCGTTCGGCAATTTCTATCCGGACTTTGCGGAGCGCCGCGCTGAATACTACCAGCGGGTTTCGCAGATCGCCGGCGATCTGGAAGCTTCGTTCGGTTCGTTCACACCCGGCACTACCGACCGAACCACGATGTACCGCACGCGCACCGCGTTCGGCATCGATGATCTGGCCGAGCTGGTGACCTTCCGTGCCTGCAACGATCCCAGCGTCATTTCGAACCTCGAGCGTGTGATCGACGGGCGGGACGACACCACGGCCTCGGCGGCCCCCCCGGGCGTCGCGGGTCCGGAGCGGTTCGGCGCTCTGCGCAGCGGGCGAGGCTTCAAGTACGAGTTCCTGCGGGATGATCGCGGGGCCAACATCGGTTCGCCGCCGGACGGGTTGCTCGACCCCGAGGCCCAGCAACTGTTCGAAACAAGCGTCCGCCAGCGGCTGACGACGGTGAGCGGCGCGACGCCGCTGCGTCCGGTGCGTGACGCGGACTTTGATCAGCTCACGACCAAGGAGCTCAAGATCGATGCGCCCGAGCAGATCAGCCTGGCGATCGGCGACCAGACGACAAGCCGCGGAAAGAACCCGGCCGCGGTCAATCGCCTGTTCCAAGGCTACTGCGACGCGCTGCTTCCGCACTCGGGCCTGCTGGCGACCTCCGCCGATGCGCCGATGTGGAACACCAGCACGGCCAACTTCCACAACTTCAAGACGTTGTTCTACGGTTACAAGGGCCCCGAGTTTGCTCTGTACACCGCGGCCCACATGGCCGTCAACCTGACCGACATGGCGGACGAGGACGCGGTGCCGAGCGTCTTCACGCTGCTTGCGAACGAGAGCAATCGCGTCGGGCTCAATACCCGCTCATCGCTCGCGTACAACGATCCGAACAACCAGTTCCCGTTCTGGGGCGACAACGTCGGTTCGGGCAATCGCCTGGACCTGAACTACAACGAGGCCGATCCCACCAAGCCGTTCAACCGCCTGGCGAGGGGCGGCAGCGCCGCCACGCTGGTGGCTCCCGCCGCAAACATCTATGGTGTCGAGGCTCAGCCGTTCCTGACGGCGGTATCGGTATTCACCGTGTACACGGACATGCCCAAGGACAAGGGGCCGCTCAACGCGGGCGATACCAACACGATTAACCCGCAGTTGGTCGGCACCAACGGTGACGACGACATCGGTCCGGGCCGCGAGGCGACGCTGCGCCGCGACGTCAGCCGGCGCAACGCGGACCTGCTGTACCGCGTGTTGGCGTTCCGGATCACCAACCCGTTCACCAAGAGCATCAAGCTGGGTAGCCGCGGCTCGGAATACGCCGGTGCTGCGCCTCCGGCGAACGTGACGCTGTGGGACGTCGGCGACGACGCGTTCCCGCGCGTTGACCGGGAGTCTGACTATTTCTATATCACGTTCGGCGGCCGTCACTTCAAACTCTCGGCGCTGCGCGAGCGGGTGAAGCCGGGGGAGACCTATCAGAACGTTCTGTCGCAGAACGACGGCGGGCTAGACACCACCCTCGAAGACATCACCATCGGGCCGGGCAAGAGCATTGTCTGCTACGCGATCAGCCAGGCTCCTCGCGTGGTTTATGCCCACCGCCTGCACGAGGCCGACAGTTCGTTGTTCAACGCGGGCAGCGGCACGCTCGTGGGAGACAAGGTGCGGCAGCTCATCGCACGCCAGCTCAAGCAGGGCAATTGGACGAACGACGGCGAGGTTGATGACAAGGACGTGTATTGGATTCCCGAGTTCGATGGCGACCCCGCCAGCCCGACCGCCGGGCGAGTGGGTGTTCGGGTGGATGACGGCGCACCGATGACGCCCCCGTTCAGCGGCCCGCTGACCGGCGTTGCGGGCGACTTCGTGCCCTGGGGCGCGGACCGCTTCGCGTTCTCGCCGCTCGTTCTGCGGTATGGCGATCGGTCCACGGGCTCGCCGCCGTCGGCCACCGACGCGATGCCGCCCGAGAACACCGTCGCGACGCTCTGGCGAGCGGTGCGTGTGGGTGATTCGACCCTGCCTCCCAACAACACGGTGGGACGCAAGGAATACTCGCTGGTGAACGGGCAGGTCGTGCCGAGCAACGGCTGGGATTCACCGTCTCAGACGACTCTCTCGGGCCAGGTGCTGCTCGTTCCGAACGACGAGTCCAACGACCTGATGGTCGACCGCCTGCGCATCCCGTTTGCTCCGAGCGCAACGGAGAACAAGGCTGTCAACCTTGATGTCCGGCTCTATACGGACGGCAGCGGGCGCGAACAACAGTTGGCCATCAGCGGCGCGCAGACCGGCGGCGGCGATTGGGACACGGACACCCCGACGATCGGCGTGTGGGCCGGCGTCCGTCGCCCGATCGATCCCTCGATGAAGTACGACCCCGCGAACCCCACCGCGCTCAAGTCGGTGCCGGAAGGGGCGATGCCTTTGTTCTGCATCGAGCGCAAGGACCCGGGCAACTACGACCCCACGAGTTCGGTGCTTCCGCCTTGGAACCGGTTCGAGCGGGCGGTGCTGCCCGGCGGCACGTTCAGTGATCTCACCGACACCATGTTCACCGGCGGCTTCATCGGGGCGAAGCGCACGATCAACGAATGGGTGGATGAGATGGCGGGCACGGGCTCGGGCCTCAACCGCCGCAAGCTCTGCCTTTCGATGATGTACGGTCCGGACGAGGTGCTGCCGTTCGCGACGGTGGCGCCCCTGCCGCCGCCCGCCGTGCCGGCGATCGTGACCGACCGTGAGGGCACGCTGCTGTTCGACTTCGACACCCAGTTCTACGACTACTCGGCCCACAGGCTGACGTTCGACAAGGTGTACGCTGAGGCGATCACTTCGGACGGCCGCTTCGAGGCCCGGATTCAGGATTCGCTCGGGCCTCCGGCCACATTCCATCGGCAGAGCACGCTGCGGGTGGGTGACCTGCTGCTCCCGATGGGCGTCGGTCCGACCCAGGTGCCCCGCAACAGCCTGGCGAGCGATTCGGCGGCGACTCGCAACACCGACGACCAGATTCGCTGGACCACCTTCGGCGAGTCGTTGTGCTACGCCCTGGGCTACGACCTTGGCCGCAACCTGGGCCACATTCCGACCTCCAGCGGTGCGCCGGCACGGGTTCCTGCGGGCGTGAAGGACGCGGCCGCGCTCCTGCTTCCGCAGGACCTTGGCCCGACGCCCGACTCGACCGATCCGCCGGCGTTCCGCGACTGGCGTCTCATGTTCGATCGCGGCAACCTTCGCCTGGACGAGTTCTCTCCGTTCTACGACGCCAACGGGGCTCCCACGACGTTCGTGGAGTACAAGGGACCGGAGTCTCCGGCGCCCACCGGCTCGGATTATCGCGAATGGACGCAGGTGCCGCTGGCGCTCAACGTGTTTGACATCTTCAGCGCCGCGGTGGCGGGCAAAGAATCGCTCACCCGCGCGGTGCCGGGACTTATCAACATCAACACGGCCCCGCTGGCGGTCATGCGGTGCCTGCCGATGGTGAGCCCGCCGACCGACTTCTTCAGCAGCAAGACGTACTTCATCAGCATCAGCCCCGCGGCGCCCGATTTCACGATCACCGTGCCGGTGCTCGCGGGCCGCACGAATACGACGAGCACCACCGTCCGCATGAAGCGGGGTGCTCCGCCCGCGCTTGTTCAGGCGCAGCTTGAAGCCTTGCCGGGCGTGGGCCGCGGCAACGTGTGCGTCATGGAGGGATGGCGGAGCGGCACCGGCCCCAACGGCCTGGTGGCCGACTACGCCGTCAGCTTCATCGGGCAGTTGTCGGGCATCGACTTCCCGGGCAATGTCACGACCAACGCGCCGGACCCCAGCCGATCGTTCCCGGCGATTCCCGGGACTTTTGCCCCCAACGCGAACGCCCAGCCCGGGATCGCTTCGTGGCTTCGGGGCATCGAGCCGGCGATTCTGGGCGGCGTCGGATCACCCCAACTCGACGGGACCTCCGACATCGCGGCGACCATCGTGGCGTATCGTGACAAGTTGGCGACTCCGCTGCGTCCGACGGCGTGGCACGTCAATCTCAAGGCGAGCGTTGCCGCCAGCCCCAACTCGGCCCCGATCGCGAACGTCGTGGCCTTCGACGACTTCGCGGGTGCGAGCCGCGTGCCTCCCAACGTCACGCAACTGCTCAACGGACGTCAGATCCAGGGCCGCGGGCTGCTGGAGACCCACACCCGTCCCGTCAACGAGCAGCCCGGCCTGTTGACGCTGGGTGTTCTTCAGACGATCAAGAACTACCAGATCGATCCCACGACACCCAACGATTTTGACTATAAGGCCTCGGCCTTCCGCAACAACATCGACTACATGGGGTATCCCTCCGAGGCGCCGTTCGTTCCCGCGCTCGCGGGACGCTCGCAGAACAACAGCCGCGTGGGCGTGGATTCCGTGCTGTACGGCGACACGATCCCGCGCAACGGGGCGATCGGCACGCTGACAGCGCCGCCGGCGACTCCGGATTACGAGAAGTACAACCCCTACCGCACCGACGCGATGGAGAACGAGTTCAAGGAGCAACTCGCCGTCACCAACGCCCTGGCCAACATCACCAGCACCCGCAGCGACTACTACATCTGCTGGTTCGTCCTGCACGGCTACCAGAAGTCGGACCTTGAAAACCTGGGCCCCACCGACCCGATCGTGCCGAGCATCGCCCGGCGCTTCGTGATGGTGGTGGATCGGTCCAACGTGGTGAAGCGCGGCGACGCTCCCCGCGTGCTGCTCTTCAAGGAAGTGCCGTACAAGGCCAACTGACTTTCCGGCGACCGAACACCGGATTCATGCAAGCTCATCGTTTCCTGCGGCCCGTGCTCACCCCCCCAGCGCGGGCCGCGGGTTTTTTTGGAGCGGCTCCTCCGGCCAAAAAGCGACCGGCCCGGGCCGTACAAGGCCCGGGCCGATCAGCTCTCGGTGCTGCGCCGGCTGCTCGCGCGGGTTCTCGCATTCCGACGCGGGGCCGCTGCGCGGCGTGACGCCGTTCTCTTCGGCGTTCACTTGTCGCTGCGGACGCTCTCACCCGTCCGCGCGTCTGGGCCGCGTCAACGCACGCGGCGACGCAGCAGGAGACCGAACCCGGTCAACGCGAGGGCCATCGAGCCGGGGGTTGGGACCGTGGATGTGGAGACTGATACGTTGTCCAGACCCCAGGATTCGTCCATGATGTCCTGAAGGCCCAGGGCCGCGAAATGAATCTCAAGCCCGTCGGTGGGGGCCAGAAAGTTGAAGGTGAGCCGCCAGGTGGCATCGAGCGGGACATTATTGGGTCCGTATGTGTAGCCCAGAGAGTTGTTCTCGATCGCGCCCGTGCGGCTGGGATGGGACTCGACGCCGGCCACCGCGGGGTACGACATGCGGTGACGGCTGAGGGGATCGCCGACGGAGAATGTGGAGGCCAGCAGGATGGGGCCGTTGGCGACGCTGACGGTGAAGATGTCGGGGCCGGGGCCGCCGCCGCCGTCGTTGCCGTCCCAGGTGCGGATAGCGAGGAAATCGAAGGAGAGGTTGACACGTTCGCCCGCCCGGACGGTGGGCAGCGAGAGCGAGACGTCGGAGTCCGCGAACTGGCCGAGGAACCTCTGATCGTTCAGAGGGGCGGTCTCGACCAATCGGTGAGACCATTCGGGCCCGGCGCCGGATTGAAAATCCGTTCCGTAGTGAACTTCGGCCAATGCGACACCCGCGAGCAGCGCGACAGCGCAGCCCGCATACTTGCACGTACGGTCCATTTTTCGATTCTCCCTTGGCTGCGTGCGCCTCACGAGCCGGTGCACGCCTCCGCCATCAATATGCGCTACGAATTGAGCATCGACCACAGAATTGCGTGTTTTTCAAGCATATTTCCGTGTTGTCAGCGGGGCGTTCGCATCCGCAAACGTTTTCACGGCGCGTTACCGGCCGACGAAGTTGGCCGCACGATCGGCGCAGCCGGAATAAACGATTCCGGGGAACTCGAATTCCCAGAATCGGGCGGCGCTCGCCATTCGGTTCTGATGCGGTCCGGGTTCGCCCTGACCCGTCCGCAGTCGCATTCAACTCTGAAAAATGCGGGCGGGGCATGTCACATAACGGAACGTTCGGCACTTTGAGTGTGCACACTCGCAGAAGCACCGCTTTACAAAGGACCGAACGTGAACACCATCAGACTTTCAGTTGTCGCCCTCGCCGCCGCCGCGGGACTCGCTCACGCCGGCGACCCTTGCACCGCCGTATGGCATGGATTGCCGGACTTTGATCAGCGCCGTGGCCCCGGGCTGGACCTGCAGAACAACTACCACCTCGGGCTCATCGGCAACGGGTCCAGCCATTGTGCGCCGACCTCCGCCATGAACATGCTGGGGTTCATCGCCAATAACGGTTATCCGCAAGTGATGGATGGCCCCCGCGACTGGTCGAGCCAGCAGAACTACTGGTTTGCCACGGATGCGCTGCGGAATCTAGGCAACGCGATGGGGACCACGGTCGACGGTGGGACGGGTTTTTCGGGTTGGAAGAACGCCATGCAGGACTGGCTGGAGCAGGTTGCTCCCGAGCAGTTCTCGGTGGGCATCCAGGCGTACGACGGGAACAGCAACCCCATCTCTCCCCAGGCGATCGCGTTCAAGATGCAGAACGGGTCGCTGGTTTCGATCTGCTACGGGCGGTACGCCCCCGATCCGAGCATTCCGTTCGTTCGTGAACGCGTGGGGGGGCATTGCTGCACCGTGCGGCACGTCTACAACGGGTGCAACACCGTGCCCGAGATGGGCCTTCGGAACCCGGACAACCAGAGTTCGCTGGTGACGCAGTCGTTTTCTGACCTTTCCGTGTCGGATTGCACGCCCACGAGTGGCGGCTTCCAGCCCAGCGACACTTCCAACAGCACGTATATCTGGACCAAGGTGTACCGGTTCACCGATTTCTCGCCCACCAGCAGCACGTATCGCATGCTCGACGGGGCGTGCTGGGTGACGCCGAACTTCGGGCTTGACGTGGAGGTGCAGCTCGATGCGGACGCAGGCATTAACGTGATGCACCCCGTGCGGCTCACCGACGGCATCAACCCCACCCACACGCACACGCTGCCGGGTGTTGGGACCGTGAACGGCCTGAAGATCTCGCCCGATCACACCACCGCGTTCATCCGGGCGCAGGGCACCCGCACCGCGCCGCCCAGTGTGTGGGCGATGAACATCGTTGATGGATCCGCAGAACGCATCCTGATGACGACCTCAGGCGAGGGGCCGATGACCACGAGCCGGTTCGGGGACCTGTACGTGGCCGACGGCACGGCACTGATCCGCGTAAAGCCCGATCGCGACGCCCCCAACCCCGGCTGCACGCTTCCGCTGCCCCCGCTTGACATTGCGTACGACGATTCGTCGGACCGCGTGGTGGTGTGTGGGCAGATTACGGGCGGGGGCGTTCAACTGGGCTTCGTGAACCGCGATGTGGCGAACCCCAATACGCACTTTCATCCGTTGCCCGGCGGGCTGAATATCTCGGGGCGCCCGCACGTGGTGGTTGATCCCGTCGGCGGTGTGTGGCTCTCGTCCGAAGGGTCCACGAGCGTCTATCGGCTCGAGTTCGAGATCACTGCCACTGGCGGAGGAACGTGGCAGACACGCGAGCACATTCTGCTGGCCCGGCAGGTCGGTACGGTGCAGCCCACCAGCGGCGGGTCGCTGCTGTACACCTCAGGGGGCGTCGCACGCCAACTGTCCCGCAACGCGGCGGGGGGATGGAGCGAGACGAGTACATCGCCGTTTGCAGGGCATCCGGCGAGCCCGTTGTTCCAGATGAGCCTGGGGCGGTACGGCAACGACGACTCCATCGCGACGCACATCACGCCCAGCGACGAGAGCGAACTGCCCGGCCAGCGGGATTGCCAGGCGGACTTCAATCGTGACGGCGGCGTGGACGGGGCCGACGTGGACGCCTTCTTCGCATCGTGGTCGGCGGGCGACGACGAGGCCGATGTCAACGCCGACGGCGGCGTGGACGGGGCCGATGTCGGGGCGTTCTTCGAGCAATGGGAACGCGGCGGCTGCTGAACGTGACGAACTGGACACCGGCCACCGAGATCGTTCGCGCGGGAACGATCTCGGTGGCTTTTCCGGGTTCTGGCAGCGCGGCGGGGGACGGAGCTGGGCTGCCTCGGCGTGCCGGGGGTACAATCGGTCGTGCGGGCGTAGCTCAGTGGTAGAGCGACGCGTTCCCAACGCGTAGGTCGCGGGTTCAAGCCCCGTCGCCCGCTCTTAGAAGGCCGATCCCCAAGGGGTCGGCCGTTTTCTTAGCCGCCGGCCTCGAAGCCCGGGTAGAGCGTCATGCCGCCGTCGACGAACAGGCTCGCGCCGGTGATGTAATCGGCTTCGTCCGAGCAGAGCCAGACGGCCAGACGGGCGATGTCCTGTGGTTCTCCGATCCGCTTGTACGGGATCAGTCGCATCAGGTCGTTGTACGCTTCGCGCGTCTCCCAGGCGGCGCGGTTGATGGGAGTGCGGATCGCTCCGGGGCAGACACTGTTCACACGGATACGCCAGGGCGCCACTTCCTGCGCGATGCTCTTCATCATCAGCATGACCCCGCCCTTGCTGGCGGCGTAGTTGACGTGGCCGGCCCACGGGATGACCTCGTGAACGCTGGAGATGCAGACGATCTTGCCGGCAGCGCAGGACACGCCGGGCCGCACGCCGCGGCGTTTGAACTCACGCACGGCGGCGCGTGCGCACAGGAACTGACCGGTGAGGTTCACGTCGATCACGCGCCGCCACTGGGCCAGGGACATCTGTTCGATCGGCGCGTCCTGTTGTAGACCCGCGTTGTTGACAAGGATGTCTACCGCGCCGAACTCTTCGATAGTCCGGGCGAACATCGCGTCGACCTGATTCTCGTCGGCGACGTCGGCCCGCACGGCGATCGCCTTGCCCCGGTGGGAGCATCCGCAGTGGGTGGCCTCGTGCACGGCTTCGAGGGCTTTGGATTCATCGCCCACAAAGTTCACGACGACGTTGGCGCCGGCGGCGCACATCGCGGCGGCGATGCCGCGGCCGATTCCGGAGGAGGCGCCCGTCACGATTGCGGTCTGGCCTTTGAGGATGGGGCGTGCCTCGCAGGCGGGCATCACGATGTCGGGCAGTTGCTCGGGCATCAGGTCGCGGATGGTGGAGCTGTTCATTTTGGCCGCGGGAGCTGCGGTGGTTGGTGGGGGGGAGGTGAGCATGTGTGTGGTTGAGGGATTGGCGTGCGGATGGCGTTTCGCATGGCGCAGCGATGACCTTGCGCATGGATGCGCCTTGTTCGCTAGTGTGTGGGTTGGAAAGGACTGCCTGTTCGCTCAGGCGGTACGGGTTGCCAAGTGCTTCTCGCCACGGATTGGATGCCGCGGCCGGGCTCGGGGTTGCAGAATGCGGTTAGGTGCCCAGGTTCGTCAGTGCTGAGCCCGTGAGACGGAAGACGGTCCATTCGTTCATGGGGATCGCGCCTAACTTCTTGTAGAACCCGATCGCAGGCTCATTCCAATCGAGAACAGACCACTCCAATCGCCCGCAACCGCGCGAAACTGCGAGTTTGGCCAAGTGTGCCAGGAGCGCTTTGCCGAGGCCCACGCCGCGGGCGTGAGGGCGGACGAAGAGGTCTTCGAGATAGATGCCTGGCTTACAGAGAAAGGTTGAGAAGTTCGTGAAGAACAGGGCGAAGCCCTCGGCCCTGCCGTTCACTTCGCCGATCACGGCCTCGGCACAGGGACGGCCTCCATCGCCGAACAACGCCGCGGCGAGCCCGGATTCGCTTACCTTGCATTCGTGCTCGAGCTTTTCGTAGACCGCCAGATCGTGGATGAGTTCACAGAGCAGCGCGAGGTCGGCGCGGGTGGCGGGACGGATGGAGATGGTGGAAGGCATGGGCCCACAGTTTATCGTGGCGGACCGTCTCCCAGCAGCCGCTGCCAATAGCCAACGTCACGCCAGGCGCCGAACTTGTATCCCACCTTCTCAAGCGTCCCGACATGCTTCATCTCGAACTTCTCGTGGAGGCGAACGCTCGCGGGGTTGGGTAACGCGATCCCAGCCATCACGCACCGCAGGCCCGCGGCTTCGATCGCGGGGAAGAGCTCGGTGTACAACGCCCCGCCGATGCCGCGGCCATGAAAGTCTCGGCGCACGTAGACGCCGATTTCGGTGGACCAGGCGTAAGCGCCGCGGGATTTCCAAGGCCCGGCTTTGGCGAAGCCGACGACTGGGTCGGGTTCTGCGGGCGAAGGTGCGGTGGCGACCACCCATGGGTACTTGCCGCGAGAGCGGAAGTCCGCTTCCAACTCGGCGAGTGTGATCGGCGTTGTGCCGAAGTGGGCGAAGTTCTCCGCGATCTCGCGGTTGGTGATGGCGAGCATCCCGGCGAGATCGTGGGTTTCGCAGGGGCGGACGGTGACGCCGCTCATGCCGCGACTCCGGGGGGTAGGGTTGCCACGCTGGCGAGAAGGCGCTGGGTGTACGGGTGGCTCGGAGACTTGAGCACCTGTTCGACGGGGCCCGTCTCCACGATTTCGCCCTGTTGCATGACCGCGGCACGGTGGCAGATGTGCGAGACGACGCCGAGGTCATGGCTGATGAAGAGGTACGCGAGGCCCAGGTCGCGTTGAAGGTCGGTCAGGAGGTTGATGATCTGGGCCTGTATGGACACATCGAGCGCGCTGGTGGGCTCATCGCAGATGATCAGGCGTGGCCGCAGGGCGATGGCTCGCGCGATCGCGATTCTTTGCTTCTGTCCGCCGGAGAACTGGTGCGGGTAGCGAGTAGCGCAATCAGCGGGCATCCCGCAGCGTTCCAGGAGCTCGGTGACGGTCTTGGCTAGAAAGGCTGCGCGGGAAACGTCCGGCGGGGCGGGCACACCGAAGATCAGGAGCGGCTCCGCCACGATGTCGCCGATGCGCATCCTTGGATTGAGCGAACCGCCCGGGTCCTGGAAGATCATCTGGGCGTCACGCCGCAGCCGCCGCAGCCCGGATCCTCTCGCGTTGAGCACGTCGACACCCTCGAATGAGATGCTGCCCGAGGCCACCGGGGCCAGACGCAGGATCGCGCGGCCGACAGTGGACTTGCCCGAGCCGGACTCACCGACGAGGCCGAGCGTTTCACCGGGCGAGATGTCGAATGTCACGCCTTTGACCACGGTGTCGTGCTTCACACGGGAGAACAGGCCGGAGCGACGGGGGTAGGAGACATGGATGTCCCTCACGCTCAGGAGCGGGGGCGCTGTTGCGGGGGATGTCTGGCTCGGTTGCAAGGGCGGGTGTTTGTCGGAGGCGGACGAAAGCGTATCTCTCGGCCACCGACCGTGGCCGCGTCACATGCCGATGCAAGGCATCCATGCGCCCTGGGGTTGGCGATACTCCCCGGTGGACATGTAGTTCAGGAGCTTGACGGATGTGCAGCCGCGGGCGAGCAGGGCGCGGTGCAGTTCATTCTCGCTGAGCGGGAGCAGAGTTTTGTGGAAGTGCGGCGGGGCGTGGCGTGCGGTGTGGCAGACCAACGCGGCGAGGTTCTCCGGTGTATCGGCGAAGCCGTGGCCCAGGAAGCTGGTGAAGAAGTAGCCCCGGGCTTTCCCGTTCGATCGGAGCATGAAACCGGGGAGGCCCATCTTGAGGAAGCCTTCTACTTCCTTGACGCGGGGAGCGTGGTAATGGCGGCGGGAGATTGTGTCAATATCGGGAAGGTCTGCCGGTGTTACCGGGGACATGCGGGGATCGTCCGTCGGAGCCGGGTTGGGCTGAATCAGCGAGATGCCGTCGCGCCAGTCGAACCCGAGCTTGGTGTACAGCGAGAGCGACGTGGTGTTGATCGCCTCCTGGATGAGCCGAACTTTGGAGATGCCGCGGCGAGCGGCTTCGTTCATCACGGCCTGCATGAGCAGTTTCCCGACGCCGCGGCCTTGGGCCGAAGGGGCCACGGTGATGGGGCCTACTCCGGCGACGCCTTCGTCGTCGCCGTTACAGTCGGAGAAGCCCAGGAAGTTGGAACCCAGCAGCGTGCCGTCGTGATCGATCGCGGCGAAACCAGCGAAATCGGGCCGCCCTGCGAACATGCCGATCACCATTTGGGCGGTCTCGATCGAGTCAAAGTCGCGTTGCACGTGGTGTCGTTCCTGCAGCGTGCCGAAGGCTTCGAAGCAGATGCGGGCGAGCGAGGGGACGTGCTCCGGGCGGACGCGATCGATGGTGACCTTCATGGGAACGGATTCCTTGGGGGCGGCGCGGGGGCGTACAGCTAGCGGAACGACTCCACGTCGGCGACCGAATACATGCGAGTTCGCGGCGAACCGGGTGCCATGGCTGGGGTACAAGTTATCCGGCCGGGCTCAGGTGCGGCGTGGCGTGGAACGCCGACATTACCCGATTCGCTCACGCCCGCCCATGTAGGGGCGTAGGGCCGCGGGGATGGTGACGCTGCCGTCCTTGTTCTGGTGCATTTCCAGCAGCGGAATCAGGAAGCGCGGGCTGGCGAGCACGGTGTTGTTCAGCGAATGGCAGAACGTCGTGTCGCCCTTGCCGCCTTCTCCGCCCGGGCGATAGCGCATGTTGAGTCGGCGGCACTGGTAGTCGTACAGGCGGCTGGCCGAATGCGTCTCGCCGTACGCGCCGGTGGGCCGGCCCTTGGCGTCGAGCTCGCCGCGGCCGGGCATCCAGCTTTCGATGTCGACCATGTCGGCGTTTTTGGGTCCCAAATCACCGGTGCAGCACTGCAGGAAGCGGTGGGGGATTTCGAGCGATTGGAGAATCTCGTGGACGTATCCCATCATCTTCGTGTGCCAGGCGCGGCTTTCTTGCTCGTCGGCGCGGCAGATGACCACCTGTTCCACCTTGTCGAACTGATGGATGCGGTAGAGGCCGGCGGTGTCCTTGCCCGCGGCGCCCGCCTCGCGGCGGAAGCAGGTGCTGACGGTCACATACTTCAGGGGCAGCAGGGCCTCGTCGAGGATCTCGCCCTGGTGGATGCCCATCAGTCCGACCTCGCCCGTGCCGGTGAGGAACATGTCGTAGCCGCCGCCCCGCTTGGCCTCTTCCACCAGGTACGCCTGCTCGCGTCCGGCCGGGAAGAAGCCTGTGCCGACCATCGCCTCTTCGCGGACGAGCACGGGAACGCTCATTGCCGAGAAGCCCTGCTTTTCGACCATGAAATCCAGCGCGAAGCGGGTGACGGCCTGGTGAAGCCGCATGCCGTCGCCGGTCAGGATGTAGCTTCGGGCGCCGGCCATTTTGACGCCGCGTTCAAAGTCGGCGAGGCGAAGGTCGCGGACGAGTTCGATGTGGGTCTTGGGGGCGAATCCCTTGTTGGCTTCGAAGCTCTTGGAGGTATCGAACCAGGAGGGGTTCCAACGGCGCAGTTCCTTGTTGTCGTCGGCGCCGGCGCCCACGGGTACGTCAGAATCGGGTGGCTGGGGGACCTGTAAGAGGATGGCGTTGAGTTCGGGCTCGATGGCAGCGATCTGCGCATCCAGTTCGGCGATCGCGCCCTTGAGCGAGGCGGGCTTGGCGACCAGTTCGTCGAGTTCCTTCTGGATCCTGGCGGCCTGATCTCCCGCGGCCTTCTTGAGTTCGCCCTTCAGCTTGCCGATCTGCGGGCCGCTCTCCTTGGCGAGGCGGTTCTGCTCGGCGCGCAGCGACTCCATCTTGGAGAGCGCACCGCGGCGTTGTTCATCCAACGCCACCAGCCGGTCGATGTCCGCCTCGATCCGCTTCTTGGCACAACCGTCGCGGAACCGTTGGGGATTTTCACGCAGAGCCTTCAGGTCGATCATGGGGCGAGAGTGTACGGAGGCGGGTTGGCGTCGTGGCGGGGCGGCGTAGCGTGATCGTGGCCGGATGGGAGCCGCCGCCGTGTTGCCGGTCGGCGTTGAACCGACGCAAGCGAGAGGTGCCCGGAAAAGGACGCCGCCGACGGAATCCTAATAACTACCGACCGGCGTGGAGATTCTCGGCGCAACTGTGCGGTTGCTGCCGCCGAGTTGCCGTCCTTCCGGTACACACCCGTAGCCGCGTTGCGCTGAGTTTGGCATCGAAGGCAACAAGATCTGTTTGTCCGCGGTGTTTTCACGGGGAGTTCTTCCCGCCGCGGGGTTCTTCACCAACCAGAGCGAAATCCGTTTCGAAATCAGAAAGCCCCGTCATGTCGACCATGGCACCAATACCATCGCACCGCTCCGGGCTTGGGCCGGGCTCCCTCGCGATGCAGCAACTCAAACTCACTCCAATTCGTGGCCAGGCCAAGGGTGTCGTGCTCAAGAGCAAGATCACCATCGGCCGCGGACCTGAGAACTCGATCCCGCTCATTGACGAGCGGGCGAGCCGAAACCATTGCAGCGTGGAGCCTGACGCCGCGGGGCGATGGCTGGTGCGGGACCTCAGTTCGCGCAACGGCACCAAGCTGAACGACGAGAAGATCGATCTGGCGATCATCAAGCCCGGGGACGTCATCAAGGTGGGCAGCCACGAGTTCCTCGTCGAGTCGGCGGTGGCGCCGCTGGCGGTGGCCAACCAGATGAACTCGTTTCTGGACGCGGCGCAGTTGGAGGCCAAGAAGGTCGCCGCGGCGGCGGGGACGGGCGAGTTGGCGTGGATGTTCGATATCGGCGAACTGGTGGAGAATCTGCCGCCCAAGGGGCCCGGCGAGAGCGTCTCGATCATCGACGCCAACGGGCACGCGAGCGACGTGCTGGTGGGGGTGAGCGACGGACCCAACTGCGCGCGGATGCTCCTGCAGTTGGCGAGCAAGTCGCGGGCGACGGACATCCACGTGGAGCCCAAGGGAGAGAAGTACAACATCCGCATGCGGATCGACGGGGACATGGTTCCGATCGCCGAGCTGCCCAAGCGGGTGGGCGAACTGCTGAACGGTGTGGTGAAGGCGGCGTGCCACATGCACGTGGCGGGGCGTGACGCCGTGCAGGAGGGGCACTTCTCGGTGGTGTTCCCGGATCGGCGGGTGGAGTACCGGATCAGCTTCACGCCCTCGATGTTCGGCCAAAAGCTGGTAATCCGCGTGTTGGATCAGCGGGGGGCTCCCGAGGCTCTTTCGGATCTGGGGATGCCGGGGTACATGTACGACCGCGTCCGGCAGGTGTGCGAACAGGACAGCGGGTTGATTCTGGCGTGCGGCCCCACGGGCAGCGGCAAGACCACGACGCTCTACAACGCCATCCGCGGCATCGATCGACAGTCCCGCAACGTCATTACGATCGAAGACCCGGTTGAGTACCAACTGGACAACGTCACGCAGATTCCCATCGACGAGCACAAGGGCAACACCTTCGGGACGCTGCTCCGCAGCGTGCTGCGGCAAGACCCGGACGTGATCCTGGTGGGCGAGATTCGCGACGAGGAGACCGCCCGTACCGCGATGCAGGCGGCGTTGACCGGGCACCTGGTGTTCTCGAGCGTGCACGCGAAGGAATCGATCGCTTCGGTGTTCCGGTTGCTCGATCTGAAGGTCGAGCCGTACCTGGTGGCCAATTCGCTGAATCTCGTGGTGGCGCAGCGGCTGGTGCGGATTCTGTGCGATCACTGCAAACGCCCGATGCCCGTTTCGCCCGGCACGGCCACGCGGCTGGGCAGGTTCCTTCAAGGCAAGACTCAGACGTACACGGCGACCGGATGCCTCAAGTGCCTGCGTACGGGCTACCGGGGCCGTCGAGCGATCTTTGAACTGTTGGATTTCAACGATGAACTTCGGGACATCGTGCTGAACAACCCGAGCATCGTCGGCATGAAAAAGGTGATCGAGCAGGGGCTGTTCACGACTCTGCAACAGTCCGGCTGGCGGCTTGTGGCCGAGGGGGTGACCACCCTGGACGAGGTCGACCGCGTGGCGGGTCTGAGCTGAGCGTTTCGGGTGCTTGGCCTCGGCTCGCTCCCTCGCGCACGCCCCTCTACGATGCCTCATGGCCGTGCTCATGGAACTTTCCAGAATCCTGATTCGTGAACTCAATGACGTGCAGATCATCGAGCTGCGCGAAGTGCAGGAAGAGGGTGAGGGCGAGGCCGAGTCCAAGGCGAGGACGTTCCCCATCGTGATCGGTCTTCCCGAGGCGCAGGCCATCGAGCGGCGGCTCAAGGGGATCACGATCAAGCGCCCGCAGACCCACGACCTGCTGGCCAACGTGGTCGAAGCCCTGGGCGCCACGCTGGAATCCATCACTGTCAATGATCTGGCCGATCACACGTTTTACGCGACGCTGGATGTGAAGCGATCGGACGGTGAGCGGATCAACATCGACTGCCGGCCCAGCGACGCGATCGCGATCGGCATTGCGGGCGGGGTGCCGATCTACGTGGCGGAGCACGTTCTGGAGGCGGCGACTCGCGATGAATCCTGAACGCACGCCCGACGGCGCCGATTCGGGCGCGTATCTCACGGCGGACATCCCCGGCATCGGCGGGGTCATCAAACAACGGCCGCAGGACTTTCTCGTCGACGAGATGCCGCAGTACCAACCGTGCGGTTCCGGCGAGCACGTGTACCTACTCGTCCAGAAAACCTCGATGACTACCGAGGAGATGCTGCGGGTGGTCGCGAAGCACTTCGGTGTTGGACGCGGGGCGATCGGGGTTGCGGGCCGCAAGGACAAGCAGGCGATCACGCGGCAAGTCGTGTCGGTCCATGTTCCCGGAAAGACCGCCGGCGATTTCCCGTTCCTGGAGCACGAACGCATCGGCGTGCTCTGGTCGGACCAGCACACCAACAAACTCCGCCGCGGGCATCTTCGCGGCAACCGTTTCTCGATCAAGATCCGAGAGGTGAGCCCGGCGTCGGTGGTGGCGGCGTCTCGCGTGCTCAAGCGGCTCGCGGTGGCTGGGGCGCCCAACCGCATCGGCGAGCAGCGGTTCGGGTTGCTAGCCAACAACCACGAGATCGGGCGCGCTCTCATCCGCGGGGATTTCGTGGGCGCGTGCGACGCGATGCTGGCTCCGCGGGAGAACGCGGCCGAGGACGCGCCCGCGCGGGCGCTCTACGCGTCGGGAGAGTACGAGAAAGCACGCGACCTGTTCCCGCGCGGCGCTCGGACCGAACTGCGAGTGCTCAACGCTCTGGCCAAGGGATTGGACCACAAGCGGGCGATGTTGCAGTTGGAAGATGACGTGCTGGGCTTCTATCTCTCAGCGTTTCAGGGCGCGGTGTTCAACGCCGTGCTGGACGACAGGCTCGCGGCTTCGGGACTGAATGCGCTCCGGCACGGGGATATCGCGATGAAGCACGACAACCGAGCTTGCTTCGCAGTCGACGACGCGGCGGTGGCCGATCCGACGCTCGCCGCGCGGCTGGCGAAGCTGGAGATCAGTCCGACGGGGCCGATGTGGGGCGTCTCGATGATGCGAGCGGCGGGGGACACGGATCGGGCGGAGGTTGAGGCCCTGGCGAGGTTTGGGGTGACGCCTCGGATGCTGGAGGAGTGGAACACTCTGCGTGCCGGGTTGTTGTCGGGCGAGCGGCGTCCATTGAGGGTGCCGTTGATCGATCCGGAAGTGGAGGGTGGGGTTGACGAGCACGGGGCGTACGTGCGGTGTGCCTTTGAGCTGCCGCGGGGCGCGTTCGCGACCGTGGCGATGCGCGAAGTGATGAAACCGAAGGCGGCGCTGTTCGAAGAGGGTGAAGAAGAATGAGCAACGTGGGACTGGTGTGCTTTGACTGGGGCGGGGTCATTCTGCGGCATTGCCGCAGTTGGGAAGAGGGGTGCCACGCCGCGGGGCTGGAGGTGCGTGCGGATTCACTTTCTCCGGAGTTCATCGCGCGAAGGCGGGCGTTGACGGTGGAGTTTCAGCGCGGGGCGATCGATCCCGAGCGGTTCTTTGCCGCCCTGAGCGACGCGAATCGTGGGCTGTACAGCGTGGAGGAACTCAAGCGGCTTCACCACTCCTGGCTGCTGGATGAATACGAGGGCGTAGATGCCATCATCGGCAGGCTCACGCGGACGCCGGGTGTGGACACGGCGCTTCTGTCCAACACCAACCATGCGCATTGGGAGCGGCACCTGCCCAAGGCGGATGGCTCGCCGCCGGATTATCCCACAGCGCTGATGCTCAAGCATCGTCACGCGAGTCACCTGATGGGTCTGGCGAAGCCCGACCCGGCGATCTACAGGGAGTTTGAAAAACTGGTGGGCTACCGGGGAGACGAAATCCTGTTCTTTGATGATCTGGCGGACAACATCGCGGCGGCGGGCACCCTTGGGTGGCGGACGGTACTGGTGGATCACACGGGCGATACAGCGACTCAGATCCAGCGGGCGCTGGAGCAGTTTGGCGTGATGAAAAACGGCTAACTTCCCGGCTCCAGAAGCCTGATTGAAGCTGGCTCCTTCCTATCATTTCAGACTGTTGGAGGGCTGAACGGAACTCAGCCGCACACCGCCCACCTTAGGCGCTGCCGGAACCCGATCAATGACCGAACTCTCCCGTTTCAGGATGCCACTTTTCAGCCCCGACGGCGCCGATGGAAATGGCGGCGGAACGCAGACCGACGAAGGCCCCGCGTTCGATCCGTCGCGCATCGTTGAGCAGGAGATTCAGCGCGAGCTGAAGGATTCCTATCTCACGTACGCGATGAGCACGATCATGGACCGGGCACTGCCCGATGTCCGAGATGGGCTTAAGCCCAGCCAGCGGCGGTTGATGTGGGGCATGAGCGACCTGAACCTCCGGCCCAACAGCAAGCACGTGAAGTGCGCGAAGGTCGTGGGCGACGTCATGGGCCGCTACCACCCGCACGGCGATTCCTCGCTGTACGGAGCGCTGGTGCTGATGGGCCAGCCGTGGCGCATGCGGGTGCCGCTGGTGGACCCGCAGGGCAACTTCGGCTCGATCCTGGGCGATCCGCCCGCGGCGATGCGGTACACCGAATGCCGGATGAGCGACGCGGCGGCGGACATGCTCGCCGATATCAAGCTCGACACGGTGGACATGCGTCCCAACTACGACGACACCCGCATGGAGCCGGTGGTTCTGCCGTCGAAGTTCCCGAACCTGATCATTAACGGGGGCATGGGCATCGCGGTGGGCATCGCGACCAACCTGCCGCCGCACAACCCCACGGAGGCGTTCGACAGCATCATCCGCGTGCTAGACGGCCGCTTGGAGAAGCGCGACGTGACGCTCGAGGAGATCATGCGCGACGTGGTCGACGCCGAGGGCAAGGTGATCCGGCGCGGCATCAAGGGGCCGGACTTCCCCACCGGCGGCACGATCCTGGGGCGGCGCGGCATCATCGACGCCTACCTGCACGGCAAGGGTCGCGTGACGATCCGCGGCACGTGCCACTACGAGGACATCGACAAGGGCGGCCGGCAGCGCGTCGTGATCGACGAGATCCCGTTCATGGTGAGCCAGGGCACGCTCTTTGAGTCGGTCAAGAACGCGTGCGAGGAGGAGAAGATCTCCGAGGTGTCGTACACCAACGACGAGTCGGGGCGCGAGGCGTCCACGCGGATCGTGGTGGAGCTCAAGAAGGGCGGGGACCCGCGGGTTGCGGAGAAGCAGTTGTACGAGTTCACGCCGCTGCAGGAGACGTTCTCGATCCAGAGCGTGGCGCTGGTCTCGAACCAGCCGCGCACACTGGGAATGCTCCAACTCATTGATTGCTACATCGATCACCGGGTGGTGGTCATCCGGCGGCGCACGGAGCACCTGCTGGGAGAGGCCAAGAAGAAGGCCCACGTTTTGGAAGGCATGATCTACGCGGTGTGCGACATCGACGAGGTGATCCGCGAGATCCGGGCGAGTTCAACGCGTGAAGAAGCCATTGAGCGATTGATGCGGCGGCGATTCCGCGTGCCGCCGACCCACCCGCACGCGGCGAAGCTGCCCAGGCGGCTCATGGACCGGGTTCGCGCGGCCGAAGCAGCGGGCGGCGTGGCGCTCACCCGCGTGCAGGCCGAGACGATCGGCGCGATGCGGCTGATCCAGCTGGTGGGGCTCGAGATCGAGCGGCTGGCGAGGGACTACGCGGCGTTGGTGCTGGAGATCGAGGGGTACGAGGCGATCCTGGCGGATCACGCCCGGGTGCTGGGTATCATCCGCGCCGATTGCGAGGAGATGCGGGCCAAATACGACTCGCCCCGGCGCACGCGGATCGACGACGCCGATGCGGATATTCAGATCGCGGAGCTCATCCCGGTGAGCGATGTGGCGGTGACGATCTCTCACCAGGGGTATGTCAAGCGGGTGCCGCTGGATACATATCGCCAGCAGGGGCGTGGCGGCAAGGGCATCCGCGCGGGCGACAGCAAGGACGACGACTTCATCAGCCATGTGCTGCTCGCCAGCACGCACGACGACCTGCTCTGCTTTACCGACACTGGCCGGGTCTTCAAGATCAAGGTCTTCGAGATCCCCGAGATGTCGCGGACGAGCGTGGGCCGGGCGATGGTCAACATTCTGGACCTGCGAGAAGGCGAACGTACGTGCGCGTACCTGGCGGTCAAGGACTTTGAGGAGGGCAGCCGCTTCCTGACGTTCGTTTCGCGCGAGGGCATTGTGAAGCGGACCCCGCTCAAGGACTACCGCAACGTCAGCAAGGGCGGGTTGATCGCCGTGGGCCTCAAAGAGGGCGATGTGCTGCTGGACGTCACGGCCACCAACGGCAGCGACGACATTCTGCTCGCGACGGCGGGGGGCATGGCCATCCGCTTCAGCGAGCACGACGTTCGGCTCATGGGCCGGCCCGCGGCGGGCGTCAAGGGCATCGAACTCGACGAGGGTGACAGGGTGATCGGCGTGGTCGCCATCCCCATGAATCCGGATGCCGACGGGGATCTGATGACCAAGGACCCGTCCACAGCGCTGCTCACCATCACGAGCAACGGCTTCGGCAAACGCACGCCCATCGATGAATATCGAGTTCAGCCCGAGACGGGCAAACTGCGGTCTCAGTCACGCGGCGGCAAGGGCCGGGCGGACATCAAGACGGGAGACCGCAACGGGCTTTCCGTCGCGGCGTTGGGTGTGCTGGCTTCCGACGACGTCGTCGTGGTCAGCAAGGGCGGGCAACTGGTTCGTGTTCCGGCGTCTGAAATTCGCGAGTGCGGACGTGGGACGATGGGTGTCCGCGTGGTCAGCCTCAATGACGGAGACCGGGTGGTGGCGGCGGCGACAGTGCCCGAAGGCGAGGAGCGGACCGATCAATCCCTGAACGCGACTACCGAATAAGGGCATTCTGGCAATAGAAACCCTGGGAAACGCCAAAAGGGGATGCGTTCGCGATCAGTTTTTGGTATGCTGTGTCAAGCGGGGCGATGCCGCCCGAGCGGATGCAATCACGCGAACAACCGCAGTTCGTTGGGCGTATGTTGGGTCAAGTATGGCAACTCAATGGTCAAACGACATCATCGTGGCCGAACTCTCGGATGAACCACTACTCTCCGATGAGGTGGCGGGTGTGTTTGCGGACCTCTCCAGCGGGGGCGGCAAGCCATCGCACGTGGTGCTGAATTTCTCCGGAGTGTCGTACGTCAACAGCTCGAATCTGGGGCAGTTGCTCAAGCTGCGGCGTCAGGTGGTGGAGGCGAAGAAGTCCCTGACGCTGTGTTGCGTCGGCGAGGAAGTGCTCTCGATCTTCCGCGTGACTGGTCTGGACAAGGTGTTCCGGTTTGCGCCCGACCCGATGACGGCTTTGGCGGCGATCCAGATCGGCAACGGGCACTAACGGCCGTTTCACCCGCGGTTCTCCTCACCCTCAAGGTCTGAATCGACTCGACGGGATACGCAGGATTCATCAAGTGCGGTGCAAGCCCGCGCCGACAAGGGGCGTATGGGTGAGACCTCTCTTGCATTCTGCGCGGATCCTGGTATCCTGTCATAGAGAGCCTCCGGAGTTCACCCAAGGGAATTTTCAATGCGACTGCGTCCAGAGTCAGTATTCGTCACTGCGCTTTTGTCTGCAACGGTCGGCGTCACCGTGGGTTTGAGCGCGGCCCCCGAGGTGTCGGGGGCGATGCCGCGTGGCGAATCCGGCGGAGGCTACGGGCCGCGTGTGAACCCTTGGTTCGTCAACTGGGAGACGCCGCAGGTGTTTCCGATTGACAAGACCCCGGATGGCTCAAAGCTGCTGGTGTGCAATACGCCTGACAATCGCCTGGAGGTATTCGATCTGGCCGGCGCGGCACCGTCGTTGATCGCGGAAATCCCCGTGGGCCTGGACCCGGTGAGTGTCCGCGTGCGAACGAACAACGAGGCGTGGGTGGTGAACCACATTTCGGACAGTGTGAGCGTGGTGAATCTCACCACGATGAATGTGGTGCGGACGATCCGCACGGCGGACGAGCCGTGCGACGTGGTCTTCGCGGGCACGCCGCGGCGGGCATTTGTCACGTGCTCACAGGTGAATACTGTGCAGGTGTACGACCCGGCGAACCTCGACGTGGCCCCGGTGAGCGCCGCCATCGACGCGGAGGATCCGCGTGCGTTGGCGGTCAGCCCCGACGGCACAAAGGTGTACGCGGCGATCTTTGAGTCGGGCAACCGATCGACTCTGGTGGGTGGAGGCAGCAGCGGGAGCGGCGTGATTACATTCCCGCCCAACGCTGTGGGCAACGCGGCCAGTCCGTACGCGGGGGTGAACCCGCCGCCCAACAGCGGTGCGAACTTCGTGCCGGCGAAACGGGCGGGGAATCCGACACCTCCCCGGGTGGGCATGATCGTGAAGAAGGACGATTTGGGGCGATGGATGGACGATAACTCCCACGATTGGACATCCATGGTGAGCGGCGCGAACGCGGCGCTCTCGGGCCGACCGGTGGGGTGGGATCTTCCGGACCGTGACTTGGCGGTGATCGACACATCGACGCTGGGCGTGACGTATGTCTCAACGCTCATGAACATCTGCATGGCGGTGGGGGTGAATCCGGTCACCGGCTCTGTGAGCGTGGTGGGCACGGATGCGAAGAACGAGGTCCGGTTTGAGCCCAATGTGAATGGTCGGTTCCTACGGGTGCAGCACGCGTCGGTATCTATGCCGGGGCTCGGCAAGGTGGTGACCGATCTCAATCCTCACCTGACGTACGCGACGCCGACGGTGCCGCAGACCGAGCGGGACAAGTCGATCGGCGATCCGCGCGCGGTGGCGTGGAACGCGGCGGGCACGAAGGCGTACGTGGCGGGTATGGGGAGCAACAACGTCGTGGTGATCAATCAGGCCGGGGCCCGCGTCGGGCTGGCGGACGCGATCAACGTAGGTGAAGGGCCGACGGGGTTGTGCCTGGACGAAGGACGCGGCAGGTTGTACGTGCTCAACCGCTTCGCCTCGACGCTGAGTGTGGTGGATGTCTCGGGCGAGAGCGTGGTCGCGACGGTGCCGTTCTATGACCCATCGCCGGCGGCGATCAAAGTGGGGCGCAAGCACCTGTACGACACGCACAAGAACTCCGGCTTGGGACAGATCGCGTGCGCGAGCTGTCATGTGGACGCGAGGATGGACCGTCTCGCGTGGGATCTGGGCGATCCCAGCGGCACGGTGGATCCGCTGACCAACCGCAACCTGGGCTTCGGCGTTCCGGGCCTGGACTCTTCTTCGGCGCTGGTGCCGTTCACGACGTATCACCCCATGAAAGGGCCGATGACGACGCAGACGCTGCAGGACATCATCGGCCACGAGCCGCATCACTGGCGGGGTGATCGGCTGGGACTGGAAGCCTTCAGCCCTGCCTTCATCGGGCTGCAAGGGGATGACACCACATTGACGACGCAGGAAATGCAGGAGTTCGAGGATTTCCTGGCGACGACGTATTTTCCTCCCAACCCGCATCGCAACTTCGACAACAGCTTGCCGGCGAGCTTGCCGTTGCCGGGGCACTACCGCACGGGCCGGTTCGGGAATGCCGGGCTTGCGCTGCCCAACGGGAACCCGGTGAACGGGCAGGCGATCTACACGGGCGCGGGCGGGCGGCGCATCGACCAGAACGCGTTTTCGTGCGTGCAGTGCCACACGCTACCTACTGGTATGGGGCCGGACATGCGGCTTTCGGGCTCGACGTTTCAGCCGATCGCGATCGGGAGCAACGGTGAGCATCACCTGGGCCTTGTCTCGATTGATGGCGCCACGCAAGCGACCTTCAAGGTCCCGCAGACACGCAACATGCACGAGAAGGCGGGCTGCAACTTCACCAAGACAAGCAACAGCGCCGGGTTCGGGTATGCGCACGACGGCGCGGTGGATTCGCTGGAGCGGTTCATTTCCGAAGGCGCATTCAGCGTGACGAGCGATCAGGAGGTCGCGGACCTCGTGGCGTTTGTGTTCTGCATCCCGGGCGGCGATCTGCCCCTGGGCAACACGAACACGCCGACGAACCCTCCGGGGCCGACGAGCCAAGATACGCACGCGGCGGTGGGTCAGCAGACGACGCTGGTATCGGCCGCGACGCCGGAGGCGGGGCAACTCGCGTTGATCTCATCGATGCTTGCGGTGGCGAATACGAACAAGGTCGGGCTGGTGGTCAAGGGTATCTACAACGGTGAGCACCGCGGGTTCGTGTACACCGGTTCGGGGGTGTTCCAATCGGACAGAGTTGGTGAGGTGATCTCCGCGTCGGTTTTGCAGGCCGCGGCGGCGGCGGGCAATGAACTTACGTACACAGTCGTGCCCAAAGGCACTGAAACGCGCATCGGAGTCGATCGCGATTTGGACGGGACATTCGATGGGGACGAAGCCGCGCCCTGCTATTCGGACTTCAATCAGGACGGCGGCATCGATGGGGCGGATGTTGAAGCGTTTTTTCTGGCCTGGGCGGCTGGGGAGAACGCTGCCGACGTCAATCAAGACGGAGGCATTGACGGGGCGGATGTTGAGACATTCTTCGTGGCATGGCAAAGCGGGGAGTGTTGAGCTATTTGGGGAGCACGTTTTCGGACCGGAGTTCTGCTGCCTTGAACTCACGGGTGCATCGCCCAAAGGTCCGGTGGTCATAGGCCTTCTCCACAACGCATGAACTTGGATTGGTTCCTAGGTTAAGAAGACACGTTCCGCAGAAGGTCTGCGTGAATTGCAGGTCCAATAACCATAATACCGGGTCTCAAAAGCGTGCGGAACGGTACGCCGCGGCGCTAAGTACGCCCTAAAATGCTTGAAAACGCCGGTTTTTTCGATTCTTCGTTGACAGGACGGCATTCATCGAGTATAAAAGGGCAGACGCGATGTGGGATTAGGCGTTCTTCGCCTTCGTGCGGGGATATTTCTACTCCAATGCGTTTGGTACAAGACAAGACACATGGCCTTGAAAGGCCGTGAGAAGTGTGGTGTTTTCCTAGGAGAGAGACATGGTTCGTATTTCGTTTGTGTTGGCCGCGGGTACGCTCGCGTCCCTGGCTTCCGCTATCAACCCCCAGTTGTCCGCGACCGGTTCGAGCACCTCGACCTACGGTGATCGCGCTGTGCTCGTGAATCAGGCGCCCGGCACCACTGGCCGCGTGGCTCAGTCCTTCACGGATTTCCCCGCGTTCTCTACGACTCAGTTGGATGACTTCACCCTGAGCGGCGAGTACAACCTCGGCGCGCTCACGATCTTCGGTCTGGATCGCGGCGATGCGTCGTTCAACGTCGGCGCGTTCGCCGAGATTCACTCCGCTCCGGATCTGACCAGCCCGATCCTCGCGACCGCGACCGGGTCGCAGGTCGGCGCTGACCTGCAGCTGAACTTCGGCGGCGCGACCCTCGGGCCCGGCACCTACTGGCTCGCGGCGTACGTCGCCCGTCCGTTCGCCGGCGGCGGCCAGTGGTACTGGCTGGCCTCCGACCAGACTGTGGCCGGCAGCGAGTCGTTCTTCCACAACCCGGGTGGCGGCTTCGGCGCCGGTGGCGCCCCGGTCCCCGGTTCTGTCGTGTTTGATACCCCCGCCGACATGGCCTTCGTGCTCGAAGGCACGGCCACCCCGGCCCCCGGCGCTCTGGCCCTCCTGGGTCTGGGCGGTCTGGTCGCCGGCCGTCGTCGCCGCTGAACGGTGACACGCAAGTAAGATTCTCCCGTGCCGCGGGCCGGTTGATTCCGGCCCGCGGTTATTTTTGATCCTCGCGTTCACGCGAGCCACGCACGCAGCGCCGGCCAGAGCCACGCGGCGAAGACCTCGAACGCGATCAGGAGAATGACGATCCATTCCAGCACTTCGGTGCGGTGGGTGGTCTGGCGGTCGTTGAGCTTGTCGTAAATGCTCTCCAGCGTCGCGAGTTTGCGCAGGATGCTCGCGTCCCAGTCGGGGAGGTGGAAGCGGTTGAGCGCCGCGCGATAGAGCCGGGCGAGGTACTGATCTCCCAAGAGCTTGAGCGTGTTGTTGACGCCCTCAAAGAGCATGGCGCCGCTGACCTGGAGTTGGGCGATCTCTCGGAGCGAGGCCCTGTCTTTGCGCGGCGGGTAGGCGCGGGCCCGGCGCGTGGTGGCGGTATATGCCCTCTCCAAGGCCCGGTCCAACTGATCATCGAGCAGACGCATCTCCAGGAGTTCGACGTTCGCGAACTCCAGCACGGCGATAGCGTCTTCCATGTCGGGCCCGAGTAGCAGGGCCGCGTTCCAATCGACGATTGCCGCGTCCTCGAGCCCGTACGAGATGCACGACCCGGTCGCGTCGTCGACTTCCTGCGATGAGAGCGAAGCACGCTCGGACCTCAAGATGTGCGTCACCTCATGCTTCCATGTCCGCAGCCAATCGGCGGGGCTGACCGTGCCGGCGGGCCCCTGCCACAGGGCTTGATCGAGGTGGAGCACCACATAGTCCTCGACCATCGGGGCGGTGCGGGGCAGTTGCACCGCGCCGCCGAGCATTGCCACGAGCGCGTCTGCCTGGCGGCGAGATTCCTCCAAGAGCTGCTGGTTTTCGTACAGGGCTTCGGTGAGCGAGAGCAGTTCGGGCGCTCCGCCGCGGAGGGCAATGGTGTAGGCGATCGAGACCGCGCCAAAGTCGTACGCGACCGCGTAAACATTTTCGTCGGTTTCGAAACTCGCAACGGGGATGCGCTTGCTCCGTCGAGAAACCCGTAGCGGGGCCGGGCGGTACTCGACGCTTCGGGGGCTCTTTCGGGTGTGCCGCAGGTACTCCCTCTGGGCGTCCCCGCCGCCGGGATGCTGCCCCACGGCCCGCTCCGCCGCGTCGAGGTTGATCGAGAAGCCAACGTCGTACGCGAACATGACGACGCACACGCCTTTGTCGATCCGCAGCGTGCACCTTCCGACAGACTCGCGGCCGGGGTCGTTCATGTGGTCCTTGCTGTGCGATGTTACACTCATTCTCCCGGTCACGCACCGGCTTCAAGGAGACATTCGATGGCAATTCGCGCCACCCTGTTCGTCATGATTGGACTTGTCGGGATCGCCGCCGCGCAGCCCGGTACACCCGCGCCGGCGCCTATCACGACGATAGCTCCGCCGCGGGATGATGTGCTGCGTGAAGTGGTCGGGCTGATGAGCGGTGCGTTCAGCAGTGAGGCGCAGTCAAAGAGCGATCCGAACTACTTTGACATCCGCTTGCATATGACGCGCATCTGGCCGCAGGAGAAGGACGGTGCGTGGCTGTATGTGGAGCAGGCGGTAGCGACCGCGCTGGAGAAGCCTTACCGCCAGCGCGTGTACCACGTGACGGTCGTGACGGGCGGCACTGTCAAGAGCGAGGTGTACCAGTTACCCGGTGACCCGTTGGACTTTGCGGGGGCGTGGCGGGAACCCGACAAGTTCGCAAAACTCACGCCGCAGGATCTTAAGATCAAAGACGGTTGCGCGGTTGTGCTCAACCGCATTGAAGCCAAGGTGTACGAGGGCGGCACGCAGGGCCAGGGCTGCCCCTCGGAGCGTCAGGGCGCTGCGTACGCGACGTCAACGGTGCACATGGATGAGACGGGCCTGAGTACCTGGGACCGGGGATTCGACAAGGACGACCAGCAGGTATGGGGAGCCACCAAGGGCGGTTACAAGTTCGATCGCGTGAAGGAACAACCGCCGACATCGCCAAAGCCTGCGGAAGCTCCGGCAGGTCAACCCGCGGACAAGGCGGACGGCAAAGAAAAGCCGGGTGCCAAGTAAGGTGTGAAGCCTCGGTGCTATTTCTTGTCGGTACGAAGTAATTTGAGCCACTGGCCGACCTGCCACGAGACTTCCTCCGAGCGGGTCTTCTTTGCCAGGGCCTCGAACGCGGGCACCGCCCGTTGGTCTTTCATGGTCACCAGGGCTTCGCCCGCCGCACGCTGAGTGCGCAGTTCGCGATCGTTGAGCAGTTCGGACAGGGTTCCGAATGCCGCGTCCGGGTCGTGGTGCGCCAGTTTGGCGACGGTCGAGACCGCGGCGGGGCGGGTACGGCTGTCGACGCCCGGCTTGGTCAGTTCGATCGCCTTGGGCAGCATGTCCTTCTGGTCGTACGAGGCCAGCGCTTCAAGGGCGGCCTGCCGCAGAGCGTCGTGTTGTGAGTTCTGGGTGAGTGCGTTTAAAACCAGCGTGCGGTGAGACTCGCTCTTGATTTGTCCCAGTCCCCGGATCGCGGCGGCTCGCACGCGGCTGCTGGTGTCGCGCGTGGCGCGGTCGGCGAGGAGTCGCTGTGCGCCCTCGTACCCCGTGCGTTCCTTGCCGTCTTTGTCGATGGCCAAGGCGGGCATGGACTCCACGATCGCGAGGCGGACTTCCCAGTGATCCGTTGCCGCGGTGGAGAGTGAGCGCAGGTCATTCACATCGTCGCGAGCGGAGAGAGCTCGAACCGCCTCGCACCGCAGCCACGCGGGCTGCTTGGAGTCCAAGGCCAGTCGGCGCAGATGCTCGGCCTCTTTGACGGCGTGGCCGGAGCGAAGGCCTCGGGCGGCCTGCACACGAGACCAGAGCGTGGGGCCCTGGGCGAGTTGTGCCAGCCATTGATCGGCGGGTTGTTCGATGGTGAAGCCAGCAAGCACATTCTGTTCTGGGTCTACGGCGACGAACAGGGGCTTCTCGGGGCAGGGGATTTCGGCTTTGGCTTGCTTGCCTCGGACGTTGAGCGATGCGTTCTTGGGAGCGTGTTCGCCCGGCAGTTGCACGACGACAGGGAGGTCGAACTCGAAGGCGGGGTTGTCGCCGTCGATATTCTGAGTCTGTTCAAGCGTGACGGTGAGGACGCCGTCCTTCCATTCGCAGTTCACGTTCGCCGAGGGAACACCGGGGCGGTAGCACCACTGCTGGAAGAACTGCTCGAGGCTTGCTCCGCTGACGGCCTCCATCGTTTGGCGGAAATCGGTAGTTTCAACGGTCGCGAACTTGTGATCGTCGATGTACTTGGCGATCCCCTTGAAAAAGATGTCGTCGCCAAGTTTGCGGCGGAGCATGTGGAGGATGGAAGCGCCTTTACCGTACGGGTTCGCGGGCCGGCGGAAGGCTTCCCACGGGTGCTCGTACACGTTGCTGACCATGCCGACGCGTGCGGGAGACTCGGGTTTGTCGCCGGCGATGATGCCGTCGAAGTTGCCCCGGACGTGCTGCTCGTATGCGCCCTTGCCGTCGCGGTGAGCCATCCACAGGCCGGTCATGTACGTTGCGAAGCCTTCGTTGAGCCAGATATGCTCCCACGAGTTGCATGTGATCAGATCGCCAAACCACTGGTGGCCGAGCTCGTGGCTGATGAGCCCATCGAGGTCGCCGTCGATGAGGGCGTCGGGAGAGAGAATGGCCGTGTCGTACATCGTGGTGGCGCTGGTGTTCTCCATGCCCCCGGCGCCGAAGTTCCAGACGACGAGCTGCGCGTAACGGTCCCAGGGGTAGGGTTCTTCCAGCACCCTGCCGAAATACTCGATCATCGCGGCCGTGTGCCCGTACGAGGCGGCGACGTCCTCGCCCCGACCCGGGGGAACGTAGACCGGCATGGAGAGCTGGCGGGTGCCCACGTCAACGATGTCGAACTTGCCGACCACGAGCGAGACCAGGTACGGCGCGTGCGGCTTGTCCTGCAGCCAGTGCCAGGATTCGTACGCGGCGAGAGACTTGCCGCCCTCAACGTCGGCGGCGACCACGCCGCGGGAGCGGTCCACCAATCTTCCGTTGCTGCTGACGACGTACCCCGCCGGGAGAGTGACGATTACTTCGGAGGTGAGCTTGTCGTTGGGAAAATCGTGGCAGGGGAACCAGTAGCTGTTGGTTTCCGGTTCACCCTGTGTGTGGATTTGCGCGGGTCGGCCGGGCCATGTCGGAGACTCCGGGGTCCAGACCATGCCCAGCGGCGGATCGTCGAGCTCGTACTGAACGACCAGGTCGATGGATGCATCCGCGGGGACGGCGGGCTCAAACTTCACGGAGAGCTTTTTGCCGTCGTACTCAAACTCGGTCGTGTAGCCGGTGGCGGACACACTGGATACGGCCATGGCCTTGGCGTCCAGCGTGATGCCGGAGAGCGGCCCGGCGATCGGTGAGAGCGTGAGCGTCTCGGTCGCGGTCAGCTTCGGCACGTTCATGTCGGGAATCGTGAGTTCCAGCTTGACATGCTTGTAGTCGGCGTTGAGGTGGGGCGGGTAGAATCGGGTGTTTCGGCCGGATTCGGCGTCGAATCCTGCCGGGGCGGAAGCCTTCTGGCCCGGTCCTTCTTTTCCGCAGAGGCAGACTTCGCCGTCGATGGCGGCGATCGCTGACGCCGCGAGACCCGCATACGCCCACAGGACCAAGTTCACATGCTTCATGTTCTGCTCGCTTCACACACTTGACGTTGCCACGGAAAGGATCGCTCGGAAGGTAGGCTATTTTCCCGCGACGGTGAGGCCCACGCCCCGCCACGCCGCTTCCCGAACGGTATCGTCTTCCAACTGATCCGCGGCGGCCCGCGTCAGCGCGGCCTGTGCCCGCTTGTCGGGCACGCCGGTCAGATACTCGGCCGCGGCGATCTTGGCGGCGTAGGAAGGGCCGTGCAGAAGATCCTCGATCCACCATGCCAGGTCCTTCTTGACGTCCACCGCCGCGATGACGTTCATGTTCGGATCGAGCGTCACCTGGGTCGGCTTGGAGTCAAGTTGGAATACCGCAACCGTCTTCGTGGTGTCAAAGTCGATCGTGAACCACTGGGCCTCCGAGCCCTCGGATTTCACGCGGACGGGCAGTGAGAGCGCAAACGCGGGGTTCAAGTAGTCGATTTTCTGCGTCTGCTCGATGCTCACCTTGAGCGTCCTGGCGGCGTCGTCCCATTCGAACTCGGCGTTCAGGCGGGGCAGGCCGCAGCGGGTCGTCCACTGGTCGAAGAATCGCTGCAGGTTCTGGCCGCTGACGCGTTCCATCTCGCGGCGGAAATCGTCGGTCTCCGCGACGGAGAACTTGAACTTGTTCAGGTAATCGCGGGTCGCCTTCCAGAAGAGTTCGTCGCCAAGGCGTTGCCGGAGCATGTGGAGCACCAAGGCGCCCTTGGCGTAGGGGTCTTCGGCCTTCGTGAATACGGCGTCGGGGTTGCTGTAGCGGTTGCTCACCATCGCGGCGCCGGCGGGGGCGTTGGTCCGGTTCCGGGCCCGCTGGCTCTGGATGAACCCGCGGATGGTCTTTTGATATGCTGTGCGGGCTTTCTCGGCGCTGGTGCGTTCGCCCTTGTGCTCGTTCCAAACCGCCTCGGCGTAGCTGGCCCAGCCCTCGTTGAGCCAGATATGGGCCCAGGTCTTGCACGTGACCAGGTCGCCGAACCACTGGTGGGCGAGTTCATGTGAGATGAGATCATCCTGAGAGCCGGGCTCGCCGCGGGCTGAACCTAGAGTCATCAGCGTGCAGCCGGTGTTCTCCATGCCTCCCGCGACAAAGTCCCGCACGAGGCACTGGGCGTACTGGTCCCAGGGGTAGGGCTCGTCAAACATCTTCTCGAAGTGGGCGATCATTTCCGGGGTCTGGGAGTACAGGTCTCGCACAGAGTCTTCTGTGCCGAAGGGCGTGAACACGGGAATATCCATGCCCGGGCGGCCGGATTCGGGGCCGCCAAGATCCAGTCGGGCCAGCTTGCCGATGACGAGCGTGACGAGGTAAGCGCTGTGCGGTTTGTCCTGCAGCCAGTGCCAGCGTGTGCGTTTCAGGCCGTCGGGGCCCGTCCCGGCGCTCGTTTTCTCTTCAAGGCGGCCGTTGCTGATGACCTCGTAACCCTCCTCTACCGTGACGTAAATTTCGGTGGTCAGCTTCTCGTTGGGGAAGTCATGGCACGGGAACCACAGGCTGTTGAGCTGCGCTTCGCCCTGGGCGTGGATTTGCGGGAACTGGCGGGTGATGCTGTCCGCGTCCGCTTTGCCCGATGAGTACGTGAGCCCGGCGCCGCGGTTCTTGGAGAAGTCGAGCATGTACTTCACGACGAACTCCACGGGCATCCCGGGCGCCGCGGCACGGGGAAGCTGGATGATGAGCTTGCCGTCCCGGGATTCGAACTTGCAGGTCGCGCCGTCGCAGGTGACGCTTTTGACAGCCGGGCCCTTGCAGTCGAGCGTGAGCACGGACTTGGCGGAGGCGATGGCCGCGGAACGCAATCGCATCACTCCGATCAGTTCGGCCTGCTGCATATCTGGGAAGTCCAGGTCCAGCGACATGTGCAGATGGTCGAAGTCACGGTCGGGCGCCCAGTTGCCCAACTGCCTTCCGGTGACGGGGTCGATCCTGGGGTCGATCGGCAGGCCTGAATCGTGCTTGTCCGCGGGCTTCGCGGAGGCATCGCCGGCAGAATCCTGACCGATCGCGGCGAAGGTCGGCAGCATGACCGCCGCCATAGAACATCCGCGCACGAGCGACCGCAGTTGAGCATGTTTCACGCGAGGAACTCCAGAGAGTGCAGCGCCACGCCGCCGGGGAAGCGGAGAGAATATGCGGCCATGGCAGACGCCGCGAGGCGCCACCGGGCGCAAGAGCGGCGGTGGGGGATGCGTAACCTCCGTGAGCGCATGGGCATCATTCGAAATCCCGGCTTTGACGTTGACTCCGCCGGTTTCCGTGCGGCGGCGGTGGCGATGCGGAACTGCCCGGGAGTGCTTCCTCATCCATTGGTTGTCATCTGCGGGTACCACTCGCCGGCCGCGCCGGGATGGATTGCGCTCGCCACGCTTCGGCGGTTCGCCGGTACCGGGGAGCATGGCACGATCGTTGTGTCTTACCCATCGTGCACCAGCAAGGAGGCCGCCGCGGACCGGATCCTCAGAGCCCTGGACCGAGCTGGAATGATTGGACGATCGATCGATGTCATGGGCATCTCGATGGGCGGAATCATGGCCCGCTGGCTTGCGGCGCGCGGCGAGTTGCCGGGAATCCAGAGGCTCGTGACGCTCGCATCGCCGCATCGCGGCGCGAAGATCGCGAGAAGCGTGCGGCCGGACGCGGCGGCGAGGGATCTGAGGCCCGGGAGCGACTTCATCGGCGCGTTGGACGCGGATTTCGCGGGCCGTCGGTACGAACTGTTTTGTTACGCCACGCTGCGAGATTGGCTGGTGGGTGCAAGGAACACGGCCCCGGTGGGGATGAGCCCGGTGTGGGTTGATCCGACACGCCCCTTGGCGAAGGTGATGTCCCACTTCACGATCGGCTCGGATTGGCGGATCATGGCGGATGTTGCGACGAGGCTGCTGGGGCGGCCGAAGCTCGGCACTCCGTCCGATCCGCCGCGAGACTGAGTGCGCGTGCCCTGGGCCACGTCGCAGGACCGGGCATGCCTTACTTGCCTTCGTACCAGTTGGGCGCGGCGTGCGCATCGACTTTGAGAGGCACGCTGATGCTCATGGCCTGCTCCATGCGTTCGACCACGACAGCCTTGACGGCATCCGCGGATTCCGTGGGAGCCTCGAAGACCAGTTCGTCGTGGATCTGGAGCAGCATGAGCGTGCCGTGCAGCGGGTTCCTGGGGTCGGTGCGGGCATCGATGATGCGGCGGTGCAGATCGACCATCGCGATCTTGATGAGGTCCGCGGCGGAACCCTGAACCACGCTGTTGATCGCGAGCCGCTCCGCGAGCGCTCGGCGCGAGGGGTTCGGCGAGTCGGTCTCGGCGATGGGGCGGCGACGCTTGAGCATCGTCTCGACATATCCCTTGCCGCGGGCGTGCTCGACGCACTCCTGCAAGAAGGTGGTGATGCCGGAGAACTTGCGCTTGTACCCGTCGATGATCTCCGCGGCCTTAGCCTGCTCGATCTTGAGCCTCCGCGCCAGCCCGTACGACGTGATGCCGTACACGATGCCGAAGTTGACCATCTTGGCGCCGTTGCGTTGCTCGCGGGTCACCTGGTCGAGCGGAATACCGTGGATCTGCGCTGCGACGGCGGTGTGGATGTCCTGACCTTCCTGAAATGCCTGGATCAGAGCGGGGTCCCGTGACAGGTGGGCCAGAAGACGAAGTTCAATCTGGGAATAGTCGGCCGTGATCAGCGTTCGTCCCGGCGGGGCGACAAAGGCCTTGCGGATGTCGCGGCCCACGTCGGTGCGGATCGGGATGTTCTGCAGGTTGGGGTCGTGGCTGGCGAGCCGACCCGTGGCGGCGACGGTCTGGTTGAACGAGGAGTGGACGCGCCCGGTCTTGGGGTGGATGGCCTCCTTGAGCGCGACCAGGTATGTTGACACGAGCTTGGTGAGCTGGCGGTACTCCAGGATCAGCCGCGGGATCTGCGTGGTGATCGCGTCGTTGTCGGCGAGTTCCTCGAGCACTTCGGCGTCGGTTGAGAAACCGGTCTTGGTGCGTTTGGCGCCCTTGATGCCCAGCCCGGGGGGCTCATCGTCGGGCCCGTTGAACAGCGCGGCCGCGAGTTGCTTGGGGCTGTCGGGATCGAAGGTGCGGCCGAGCTGCGAGCGGGATTCGGTCGCGATCTGCTTCATCAGTGAATCGATCTGGCCGCTGAGGCGGGCGCGTTGGCGGTCGAGTTCCGCCGCGTCGACTTTGATGCCGTTCCATTCCAACTCCGCCAGTACTTCCACGAGCGGAAGCTCGACGTCGCGTGCCAGGGGCAACAGTCCCATCGACTCCAACTGCGGCATCATGTTCGAACGCAACTGCAGCGCGACATCCGCATCTTCGGCCGCGTACTGGGTGGCGTCATTGACTGGAACGGAGTCAAAGGTGCCCTGGTCGGGCCCGGTTCCGATGAGTTCCTTGATTGAGATGTTGGTGCGGTTGAGCAGCGCGAGCGAGAGGGCGTCGAGCGAATGTGAGGAGCGAGAGGGATCGATCAGGTAACTGGCGATCATCGAGTCACAGCCTCCCGGCGCCGTGAGGCCCCGCAGCGTCACGCCGTGGGCTCGAAGAATATTGATGTCGAACTTGAGGTTGTGGCCGGTTTTGGCCTTGTCGGGGTCTTCCAGGAACAGGCGGAGCACGCCCAGGACGGTCTTCTCGTCGAGGTGTTTCGCGGGAGTGGGGGACTTGACGGGGATGTACCAGCCTGTGCCGATCTTGGTTGAGATGCTCACGCCGCAGAGCTTGGCCGTGTGCGGGGAGAGCGCTGTCGTCTCGGTGTCGACGGCGATCACCGGGGCGGAGCGAAGCTCCGCGACGAGAGCGGCGAGTTGGTCGCGCGTGGCGATACAGCCGTAATCGCCGGATTGGGCCTTGATCGGCGCGGAAGAGGTGGTTGCGGGGGTGTCGAACAGTCCGCCACGGGGCGGAGGAGCCGGGCGGGCCGGCGCGGCGGGGGCCGGGGCTGGGCGATCGGACTCGGTTCTGCCCGAGGCGTTCGCATTCAGGATGGTCTTGATCTCGTCCTGGTAGCGGTTGAATCCCAGCTCACGGAAGATGGCGGGCAGTCGGTCGAGCTTGAGGCTCGGGACCGACGCGGAGGTCAGTTCCAGATCCACCGGCACATCGCGCCGCAAGGAAATGAGCTGCTTGACGAGAGGGAGCTGGTCGAGCGCCGCGCGGAGCTTTTCTCCCCGTTTACCGGGGACTTTCGGCGCGTTGGCCACGAGATTGTCGAGCGAGCCGTACTCCTTGATCCATTGTGCGGCGACCTTGTCGCCGACGGTGTCGATGCCGGGGACGTTGTCGACTGTGTCTCCCACGAGCGTGAGCATGTCGACGACTTGGTTGGGCCGCAAGCCGGTCTCGGCGTACAGCGTCTGCTCGGAGAAGGGGTTGTCGGTGTGAACGTCAAATAGTTCGACCTGCTCACCTTCGAGCAGCTGCTTGAGGTCCTTGTCTTTAGACACCATCCTGATGGCCAGGTCTGGGTGAATCTGGCGGAGCTTGGTGACGAGCGTCGCGATGACGTCGTCGGCTTCGTAGCCCTCGGCGCCGACGATGGGCACGCCGATCTCGCGGAGCATCGCCAGGCAGCGGTCCACCTGCGGCTCCAGATCAGGCGGCGGCGGGGGACGCTGGGCCTTGTATTCGGGATAAATCTGCGAGCGGAATGTGCCGCGGTCGCCGGAGACGTCGAGCGCGAGGGCGATGTAGTCGGGGCGCCCCGCCTTGATGAGGCTGGCGCCGTCTGCCTTGAGGAGTTTGAGCATCAGCCCAACGAACCCGAACGTCATGTTCGTGGGTTCCTTGGTGACCGGGCTGGACATGGGCGTACGGATCGCGTGGTAGCACCGATAGAACGCCGCGTAACCGTCGATGAGGTAAAGAGTCGCCATGCACCCACTCCGCGTGGGCGGAAAGGTACGCCAATCAACCGCGTGCGGCCTTGGGCGCCTTGGCATCGCCGGCGCACTCCCGCAGCGAGACGCCTCCGACTCGGCCAGCTTTTGTAATTGGAACGCCCGACGCCGGCGGCCGTCGCCGCGCCACCACGACCGTTCACTTGCTGCACACACGCAACACGAGAGTGTTGGCGACGGTTCGGGGAAGTTCTGAATGCCCGTCGGACCAATTCCGGAGCGACGGGCTTGCGTGGACAAACGGCCCAAGGGCTATCGATGTTCACGCATCAGCGCGGTCGTGTTCGCCGCGCCTCAGAGCGTCTCGGAGGACGCTTGGTATCGGTCGTTCGATCGTTATCCTGCGTGCGATCTCGTCATGCCCGTCGCTCCTGTGACCTCTTCGGGGCCGCGGCTCGGGGTTCCCGCGTGATGGTTCGTGAACGCGGGAGGAACACTTTCATCATGGCACATGAATGCTGAAAAAGCAAGCACAATTCGCGATCTCGTGCTTTTTTTCTTGAGCATGCGACCAGTTTGCGATCAGGTTGCGAACTGATCCTGCGAACGCCGCGTACCCAGCGGGGTTAGACTTGTCTTTCGGAGACCTCACCGTGAGCAGCCATATTGGTATCGTCGCAGTCAGCCCCGAGGGCGCAGCGCTCTTCTACCAGGCGATCACGCGGCAGTCGGCGCGTCTGCGTCCGCCGGGCGAGCACCCGAGGCTCTCGGTGCATAACGAACCTCTCGCTCAGTACATTGATGCGATTCGTCGAGATGATTGGATGACGGTGGGGAAACTGCTCCGCAGGTCGGCGGAGTTGCTGGCCCGCTGCGGCGCCGAGTTCTGCCTGACCCCCGACGCCGCGGTGCAGCACGCCGTGCAACTCGCGGAGGTGGGTTCGCCGATCCCTTGGCTCACCATGACGGACCTTGTCGGGCAATCGGTCTCGCGGGACGGCCGACGCGTGGTGGGGATCATCGGAACCGAGTTGGTGATGAACTCCTCAACGTTCCAGATGCACCTTGGAATCCGGGGCATCCAGGTGCTCGCCCCCAAACCGGATGACGCGAAGGCCATTGATCACATCATCTTCAACGAGTTGATTTTCGGTCAAATCCATCCTCAGTCGCGTGCGATGGTGCTCGACACAATCGGGAGGATGGCTCAGGCCGGTTGCGAAGCGGTGATCCTCGCCAGCAGCGAGGCCCCTTTGCTGGTGTCGAAGGAGAACTGCCCCCTTCCGATCTACGACGCCAGTGATTTGGTCGCCGAAGCTGCTGTTCGCCGCACCATGGAGCAGGCCGTCCGATCATGATGGACGCGTCTGAGCGGCCGTCGCTGTGGAACCCCGGTGAGCCCAGTCGCGGTCGAGCCTGGTGCCGCGGGTGGGTCGAGGTACCCGAAAATGTGTCGAACATCTGGATTTTGATGCGGTCTGAACTTCGCCGTGACGGGGTGTGGAATCCGAACGCCCAAGAGGCGTTGCGGACGCAACCTTCGGGAATTCAGGTCCGAATGACCTATTGGTTTCCCGGTGCGCACCGGGTTGCCATACTATCGGCGGACGGGAAACGGTCAGGGCGCGCTCAAACGCACTGGACGAAAAGCCCGGATGTTCGGTATGCTGTCGTGAATCCGCGAGCGCGGTGTCAAGGTTGAGAGCAAAGTTGGGTTCGTTCGGCCGGGCCGTGGGGGGCCTGACCGGGCAGGACGGATGCCAACGGCTGGGGTAATCTTGACCCTCCCGTTCGCGGGGAATGAGCCGGTTTCGCATTGCCCCGATCTGGTCGGGGTGCGCCGTCGGCTTCGCACAATATGGAGCGTGTCATGGATCGAGGGAACTTGCGTTCTCTGCTCTCGAAGGTCGAACTCCCCAGCATGTCCCGTTTCGCCTCGCGGCACCGCCGCGGCGGAGCGGTGCCGTCGTTCTCACCCTCATCGCTGCTCGCGGGCGTCGGGCGGGCACTGGGTCTGACAGCCCCAGGGGCTGACCGGCGGCTGACGCTCGAAGGGTTGGAAGAGCGTTCCATGCTGGAAGGCTCGTTCGCGACGGCGATCATGGTGAACCTGGACGGCGCCGGCAACGGAACCGGAACGGGTGCCATTAATCCCGCGGCGCCGACCACCGACAACGACTATTTCCAGTTCGCGCCGCTCACCACGGACTTCGTCCGGGTGTTGGCGGACACGTCGAACGAGGCCCCGGCCAGCAACTTGAACACCAAGGTCACGGTGTACGGTTCGGCCAATCTGACTGACATTGTCGCGACGGGATCCACCAACGGCACGCTCACTTCCGGGGTTGCCCGGGACGGTTGGGTGGGCTTTGTTGCGCAGGCCAACCACACGTATTACGTGGTGGTGAGTTCCGAGAGCGCGGCCCAGGGCACGTATACGCTGCGAGTCGCCACGACGAGCACGACGTTCGACATCGGGCAGGAAACTCCGGCGGACGTGGGAATTGGTCGCGAGGCGGGAAGCCCCGTGCCCGATCTGGCCACCGGCATGCCGCCGATCACGCCGATCTTCGGCGTGCTGGGGCTGCGTCAGCAGGACATCGTCTACAAGTACGTCGTCCCCAACGACGACACGTACAACAGCATCGTGACGATCGATGCGCAGTCGACACAGACCAACCTCACGCGGCGCCTCGACACCCGGCTGGAGGTCTACGACTCCACCGGCGCCCAGATCGCGGCCGACAGCGTTTCGGGCCGGTTGCAGGACGCATTTACGACGATCAAGGCGGAGCCCGGGCAGACCTTCTACATTCGCGTGCGTAGCGACGAGATCCGCAACGCGAACGTGAATCTGGCCACGGGCCTGTTCTTCCTTGTGCTCGATGGCAAGGCGGCAGACACTCCGCTCAACCCCGTCACCCGGCTGTTCAGCACGGCCGACGCGTTCATCGGCTTCGGTCCGGCCAACAACCCGCCGCCGCCCACCCCGACTCCTCCCACGTTCCAGACTGCTTCGTACACCTTCATCGCCCAAGGCGACGAGACGGCGTTTATCACGGTGCAGCCCACGGGCCTGGCGCCGGTCACTGATCCGGCCGTGCGGGTGTTCGACGACACCGGCAGGCTCATCAAGCTGAACGACGACTACATCGGCGCCAGCGCCGAACTGCAGGTTCCGCTGGTGGGCGGGCATCGGTACTTCATCGTGGTCGACGGGTTCGAAGTGAACAGCCAGGTGCAGTTCACGCTGGATATCGAGGCCAACCACACGTTTGACGCGGCCGACCCGATCGATGATCACGTCAACACTCCCCAGTTGACGCAGCCTCCTACGCCCGCCGAACAGGCCAATGCACGCCGAGTTTTCAAGGAATCCACCGTGCTGCGGTTCACGCAGCCGACTTTCCTTCTCGACCCGGACAACAATCCGTTGCGTGATCGTGGTCAGGTAGTCTCCGCCACCGGCCAGGGGCGCATCTGGGGCGCCGGTGATACCGACGTCTTCCAGTTTGTCCCGCCCGTGGACATGCTGACCACGTACCAGGGCAACAACGACGATCAGGGCACATCGCTGTATATTGGCGGTTCCTTCAATCAGGCCGATCCGGGCACTCCGTTCCCCGTGACCAACCGAACGCTCGCGGTGTGGGACGCAGCGGACTATTGGTACACCGGCAACCAGAGCTTTGACCCCAACTTCAATGTGACCTACGGGTTTAACAACAACCCGGACACCCCGGGGACAGACAACGCCGAGATCCACGTGCTGTACGACTGGAATCCCACCGGTCAGGCCGGCGGGAACCCGTTGCAGCACATCCTGGTGGTTGGCGGCGATTTCGATCTCATCGTGCCCACGCCGTTCGGTCCCCAGTTCATCCGCAATCTGGCGTTCTGGCTGTACAACCAGCAGACCGCCCGGTGGGAATGGGCTGACGGCGGGTCGGTCAATGGCACGGTGCGTGCGGCAACGGTATATGACCCGGTGGCGTTCGATCCCGATGGCTCGGGACCGCTGCCACAGGTTGACGATCCGGCGGGGCCGCAGCTCTTCATCGGCGGCGATTTCACGGATGTGGCCGGCGCTGTCGACGCGTTCGGACAGTACACGCCCGGCCTTCCCGCGAATCACTTGGCGGCGTTTGATCTCAACGCGGGCTGGTCCGCGCCCGGAACGGGCGTCGATGGTCCGGTGTATGCGCTGACCACTTGGGACCCGCCCGATCCGGGCGCGCAGCGTCCCGCCGTTCCGCCGGGTCCTGGCGGCAACCCGCCCGCGCTGGACGAAGTGCTCGATCCGCCGGACGCGCCGATCAGTCTCATCATCGGCGGTCAGTTCACGGCGAACGTCACCGTCAACGGCAACCCGGTGCAACGCACCAACATCGCGACCTGGAACGGCGTTGAGATCGGCGCGCTGGAGTTCGGCTCGCCGAGCCGCAACGCTCCCGCGGGCAACGTCAATGGTCCCGTATACGCATTGGCCGTCATCGACGATGTTGATCCGGACGGGCCGGACGGAGCTCGCGAGGCGGCGAAGGTGCTCGTGGTCGGCGGCGAGTTCACCCAGGCCGGCAACCTGAACGGTGCGGGCAACCTCGCCAAGTTCGGTCGCAAACTCTGGGACTTGGACGGGGCGGGCCCCGCGCCCGACCCGGCAGATCCGTCACTCCCCGGCTACAACCCCATTTTGGTCTGGGAGTTCCTCGACGAGAACGCACCGAGCGATACCAACGGTCCGGTGCACGCCCTGCAGGTGTGGAACCCTCCGGACATCAACAACTCCGCGAACGTGATCCCGTCGGTGCTGGTCATCGGCGGTGATTTCACCGATCTGGGCGGGATCCCGGTCGGCAACATCGCCGAGTACGGTCCGCTCGATGACAACGCTCCGGCAGGCGCCGTTGGCGCGTACAGCAACAACTTCTTTGGTCCGGGCACCAATGGCATCGTGTGGTCGCTCGAAGCGGTCACCGACGCGCAGGAACCCAGCATCACCGATCCGCTCGACAACGGCAGCCCGCAGGAAGTGCTGTATGTCGGCGGCGACTTCACGACGGTGCAGAACCCCGGTCCGGGCGGGCCGATCCCGGCTGCGCACGTGGCGCAGTTCTCCGCGATTACTGGTCCGTTCAACGGCGATGACTCGTTCACCTGGGCGGCGATGAACAACGGCGTCGACTACGTCGTTGACGCGCCTCCCGCGCCCGCGGCGACCGTGTTCGCGCTCTCGGCGTTCGACGACGGCAACCCCGCCGAGTGGGACCGCCACGACCGTCCCGCGACACGCCTGCAGTTGGTCGTATCGCCCGCCTCGGGATCGTTCATCAACGCGGTCGTCCGCGTCTTCGATTCCAACTTCAACGTCATCTACACCAACGACACGATTTCTCCCCCGTTCCCCGATCCCGCGGGCGGAATCGACCAGTCCACGGCCGGACCGCCGCTCACGAACAACGCGCTCGTGATCCCGGGAGTCTGGGGCGGTTCGGTGTACTACATCGAAGTGAGTTCTCCCACCGGCGGCACCGGTCGCTACACGATCACGCTGCGGGCCGATGCTCAGCCCACGCTGGGCGACGACGGCACCGTGTTCGACATCAACAGCACGTACGGTGAAGAAGGCGGCAACGGGCAGTTCGCCACCGCCACGAAGATCGACACCAACTTCACCACCGGCGACGGCACCAACCAGGTCAATACTGAGAATCAGCCGATCCACGGCAACTCGACCCGCGCGGGCCGGGTACATCCCTCGACCGGCAACGCGCGGACCGAGGCCGGAGATTTCGGCATCATTTCCACGATCGACGATGTGGACATGTATTACTTCCGTGCGGAGGCCGACGGGGCCGCGGAAATCCGCATCTCCACCAGCCTTATCGCCGACGTGTTCGCCGAACTTCTGCCAGACTTCACGGTGCAGACGGCAACGGTTTCCAGCTACCTCGACGCGGCCATCCGCGTGTTCAATAACGACTTCATCCAGATCGGGTATTTCGACAACAACCCGGCGAACATCGGTGAGTTCCAGAACGATTTCACCGGCACGAACCTCGCCTCGTTCTTCTCGCGTGATCCCCGTGCGGTGATCGACGTGGAGGCCGGCAAGATTTATTACATCCAGGTCGAGAGCGCGGTCAAGTACAGCGACGGTGCGCCCGCCGATCCGGCGGAGCGCGTGCTGAACATCCCGCGGGAGATCGACTACCGGTATTCCACGGGCGGGTACGCGCTGCTTGTCAACGACATGCCGCTCAACGCTCGCGACGTGGAGAACGGTCGCGAGGTGGTTGACGACCACACCGACAACGCTCCTGATTTCAACAACGGGAACGTCGCGACGCCGATCGCGGTGGGAGACGATGGTCGCGGCTCGATCTTGGGTGAGATCAACAACACCCCGGCCAATCCCAACGACGCGGACTGGATGGTCTTCGCCGTGCCCGGATCCGGCGTCACGACCGTGTCGCTGGTGCCGACCTCCAACACGCTCATCGCGAACCTGCAAGTCGGCAAGTTCGACCCCAACTCCGGCCAGTTGCAACTCGTCGTCAACGGTTCGGGCAACGGCCAGCCGGGCGCAACGGTGTCGGGTTCGTTCACCGCACGGGCCGGCGAGCAGTACTTTGTGCTCGCGCAGGGCTTCAGCGGCACGGAGGGCACGTACCGCATTGACATTCAGACCGCGGCGTACGTCGATGACGCGCCGACGGACCACGTCCTCTCGAATGCCCCGGACATCAAGCTCTTCGACTTCCTGGGCAGCGGCTCGGTCGACGGCTCGATCGAGAACCCCGGCGATTCGGACATCTTCCGCTTCCAGCCGCGCACGTTCGGAACCTACACCATCACGGTGCAGGGCATCGATGCGTCGATGCGTCCGACCGTCCGCGTGTGGGAGATCAGCGAAGACATCACCGGCGACAGCGGCCTGGCGGACGTCAACAACCCGATCGTTCTCCGCGTGGCGACCAACGACAACACCACGGGCGTTCGCACCATTCAAGTGCGCAATCCCGTGACTCCGGACCGCATCATTCAAGTCGCTCCCCCCGGCGAGAACCGCGAGTACCCGTACTACTACATCCGGGTCGCCGGCCTTGACCCCAACGGTGACCAGGGGCAGTACCGCGTCACAGTGGCGTTCACCGCCACGGACGATTACCCCGACGGCGACACCAACGCCGACGCCGTCTACGACACCGGCGAGTACCAGTACGCGGCCCCGATCGTGATCGATACGGGCAGCGGGCAGGGCAACATTGCCGGCAACATCGAGACTTCGGCCGACAGCGACCTGTTCAAGTTCACCGCATCCACCACTGGTGAGGCGGGCGTCCTGGTCTCTCGACCCACGGGCAGCCTCATCCGTCCGAAGGTGACCGTGCTCGACGGGAACGCGAACATCATCGCGCAGTCCATCGGCGACGACAGTGCGACCTTCTTCCAGGCGAGCCTCTTCTTCGACGCCGTGCGCGACACGACCTACTACGTCGTGGTCGAGGGCTTCGAAGACCCGATGACGCCCAATACCCAGACGGTCAACTTCGGCCGCTACACGGTGAGCGTCAACACCCGTCCGCTGGACGACTATCCCAACATCGGCGAGTTCGCTCTATCCGACGCCAATGCGGTGATCAACATCAACACCAGCACCGGCTCGGGCCAGATCGGCGGAGACTTCGTCGGCGACGGCGTCACGAACCCCAAGATCCAGCCCGCGAACGACACCGACCTGTTCACCTTTACCTCGATCCTTGCGGGCACACAAGTCGTTTCAGTGCTGCCCTTCGACACTTCGTACGGCCGACTGGCGCCGCGCATCACGGTCATGAATGCCGCGGGCGTCGTGCTCCAGACTGCCGCGGCGACTTCGGCTCTCCAGGAAGTGTCCATCACGCTGTCGAATATCGCGGCGGGCACGAAGTTCTACGTGTTGGTCGAGGCTGCCACCGGTGTGCCCGGGGCCACCTTCACCGGAGAATACCGCATCAAGATGACGGGCCCCGAGCCGTCCAACGGTGGCGGTGGCGACGGCGGCGGTACCGCGTCCAACATCGATTTCAACAACCCCAGTCACTTCACCACGAATACCCGCACCGGCGACGGCTGTGCGGACGACATGATCCAGGTCCCCGGCGACCGCGACCTTTACACCTTCACGACCACGGCCGCGGGGCGCGTGTACGTGCAGTTGACCACGCCGCAGGGCTCGCTGCTCGACGCTTCCATCCGGGTGCTCCGAAACCCGAACGAACTGTCCACGTCCGAGGTGGCGTTCGATGCCGACGGCATCCCCGGCGTCACGGCGTCCACATCTTTCATCGGCGAGGCGAACAAGCAGTACTGGGTCGTCATCGACGGCCTGGGAGACTCGATCGGCTCGTATCGCTTGTGCGTCAACACGCAGTCGTTCACGAACTACCTCTACTTCCCCGAGGGCTTCGCGAGCGATTCGATCCGTGAGTTCATCTCCATCGTCAACCCCACCGGCATCGCCGCCAACTACTCCGTCACTCTCCGGTATGAGGACGGCGGTTCGGCGACGGTGGTTCCGGGCGGGACAGTCGCGGCCAACGCTCGCGGCGGTCTGACCGTCGTCGACGGCACCGCCTTCCAGGTGCCCGGTCTGCGGAAGAACGTTCCGTACTCCGTCGAGATCGCTGCCGATCAGCCCTTGGGTGCCACGCTGGCCCACTACGACTTCGGCAACGCCGTGGGTGATTCGTTCACCGAACGGCTGAGCCAGTCCTGGACGTTCGCCCGTGCCGAACGTCAGCCGGGCGCGGTTCTTGACTTCATCACCTTCTACAACCCCGCGCCGTTCAGTGTCGACGTCACGCTCACGGCCTATCAGACGGATGCGGATCCTGTTTCGAGCACCACGACCGTCGCCGGTCAGCGGCGCGGCGGCTTCGCCCTGAACGACATGTTGAACCTGCCCACCGGCGTGTTCAGCGTCGTGCTCACCTCGAGAGCCACGAGTTCGAGCAACCAGGCCTCTTTCGAGGGCATCGTCGCGTCCCTCAGTCATTACACCGCCGACGGTTCCGCGGCGTTCGGCGTGCTCGGCGACCCCGACGGCGGGTCCAAGTCCGGCGCGGTGACCAACCTGATCCAGGGCCAGACCAGCAGCTCTGAAGCGGTTCTCTTCAACCCCAGCGACAGCCCGGCGACCGTGACGGTCATCGGCTCCTACATGCGTGCGAATCTGCCGGAGTTCGGCCGCACCTTCGACATCAAGCCCGGCGGCCAAGTGACGCTGTCGAGCGCTGATTTCGGCTTGATCGCCGAACAGCCCGCTGGCTTGCGGTACACATCGAACCTTCCGATCGTCGTCGCGGGTGATGCGATCCGCAATCGCGATGCGGACAGCAGCACGGCCACCGGCTACGCCGGCGTCCGGTACCTCTTCGGAGACGCCTTCATCGATCCGGCCCTCGCCGGCAGCAAGTACACTGAAACGCTGTACATCTACAACCCGACCGATCAGGTCAACACGATCACGATTAAGCTCAGCTTCTTCGATGGATCGGCCCCGGCGACGATCACCACCACGGTTCAGCCGCGTCGGTTCGGTGAGGTCCGCCTGCACGAGTCGCAGGCGATCCTCAGCCGCCCGGGCCCGACGTGGTTCGCGATCGAGGCGTCCTCCGGCACCGTCAACGGCGGCGGCAATCCGTTCGTCATCACGCTGACCCACTACGACCTGCTCCTGGGCGGCGGTTGGTCCACGACGCCCGTGCCGGTGGGCTTCATTAACCCGATCTCTCGGATCCCGTGAGATTGACTCGGTAGAAACAACAGGCCCGACGCCGGTGCGTCGGGCCTGTTTCTTTTTGAACGGATGGGGTCGTGCCGCGATTGACTGTCGCGCCGTGCGTCACACGCGGGAGAGGAATTCTTCCGCGAACTGCTCCTCGAACAGCGCAACGGCCTTGGCGGTCAGTTCCGGCGTGGCGCCCCAACAGCAGGCCCGCACCGGTTCGTCACCCATCTGCACGGCCATTTTGCCGTCCACCACCAGTACGCCCGGGAGTTTGTCCGCGAGGTAGGCGGTGAGCGCGTTGTTTCCCGGTCCGCCGATGCTGATCACGGGGCGAGTGCGCAGTTCGGGCCGATTGAGGAACCACAGGTCGGAGCAGACGGTGGAGCCCTCCAGGCGGTCCCGCAGGGCGTACGCCGCGGGCCGATCAAACGCCTCGGCTTCCGGCGTTGAACCGGTGACAATGAGCGGGGCATCGCTATCTGCATGCTTCATGGAGAGAGTTCCGTGTGATCGTGTTGCCGACTATGATTCATCCGCCTAACAATTATCGACAATGAGCACCCCCGCCATGGAAAACACCCCGCCTCCCTCTGGGCCCGAACCAACGGAAACCGCCTCAACGGGTGGTCAGGGCGGCGCCACCGGCGCGGCGACGCTCCCCAAGCCGTCGCGGCCGGCGCTGGATCAACTGCCCCCGTTCCGGGTTCTCCTGCACAATGACGACGTGAACTCGATGGATTTCGTGGTTGACTCGATTATCGAACTCACGCCATTGAAGGCCGAGCGCGCGGTTGAAGCGACGCTCGAAGCCCACCAAACCGGCGTTTCGTTACTTCTCGTCACCCACAAAGAACGGGCCGAGCTCTACATGGAGCAGTTCGCGTCCAAGAATCTGTCGGTCACGATCGAACCCGCCGAGTAGGGTCGATCCGCATCCATTTCATCTGAGCATTCGTCAAGAGCGCGGCGCGGAATTATCCGCGTGAAGCGCATCTCATTCCGTGCGCCCGTTGCACCGCGCGCGACCGGGACTGCTTCACACGGTTCCCATGGAACTTGCGGGCGACGGGTATCGCGGCGGTGGGGGCGGCCCGATCCTCATGCTGCCGCTGGGGAGCCGCGAACTCTCCGCCGCGAGGAAGCGTGGAACATGCGAAGTCTTCATCTTGGCGATCTGCTTGTCCGACACGGGGTGCTGACCGAGGGTCAGCGCGACGAAGTGCTTGAAGCCCAACGGGAGCGGGGCGGCGCTTTCGGCGCCGTGGCGGAGGAGATGTTCGGCGTCAGCCCCAGCGCCGTCGAACGTGCGTGGGCGGAGCAGTACGCCGCGTTTGCGCCGCACGTGGACCCGCGGTCGTACAACATCAACCCGCGTGCGTTGGAGGCCATCTCAAGACGGCAGGCGTGGCAGTTCTGCATCCTTCCGCTGGAGATCAGCAAGGACGATCTGCTCGCGTGCACCACTCAGGACCATCTCGTTCGTGCTCTCAAGTTCGCCGGTTGGCGGCTGGGGCATGCGTGCCAGTTCGTCATCGCTGAGCCGCTGCACCTGGGCGAGACCATGTGCAAGCACTACCCGATGGCCGGCATGAGCCCCGAATCTGTTCTTCACGGAGTTGGCGTGGGGTGAGGCGAACACGGGCTAACGCCCGGGATTCGCCCGCGGCGGCACAGATAGGGCCGCCGCGCATTGCCCGGTGAGCGGGCCCCACGCTACGCTGGGGGCATGGGCCAACCCCACCCCGAGTTTCCAGGCGTCGTGATCTTCGACCATCCGCTGATTCAGCACAAACTGACTCATCTGCGCGACAAGAGCACCAGTCACCGGCCGTTCCGGGCGCTGGTTGCTCAGATCGCGGGGCTCATGGTCTTTGAGGCCACCCGCTCGTTCCCCGTGCAGGAGATCGAGATCGAGACGCCGCTCGAAAGGATGCGGGGCCAGCATCTGGCGGCGAAGATCACGGTGGTGCCGGTGTTGCGGGCGGGATTGGGAATGGCCGAGGGCGTGCTGGAGGTGATGCCCGAGGCACGCGAGGGGCACCTTGGTCTGGCACGCGACGAGGAAACGTTGCAGCCGGTCGTGTACCTCAAGAAACTCCCCAAGGATCTGGACGCCGGGCCGGTTCTGCTAGTTGATCCAATGCTCGCCACAGGTGGGTCCGCCGTCGAGGCGATGAAAATCCTCCGCGCCGCCGGGGCCAAGGACCTGCGATTCCTCTGCATCGTCGCATCGCCCGAGGGCGTGGCGCGGCTCAAGCAGGCCGAGCCGGAGATTACGATTTATGCCGCGGCGGTGGACCGGGGGCTCAATCACAAGGGATACATCGTGCCCGGACTTGGCGACGCGGGCGACCGCCTCTACGGCACCGTGTGAACCGATCGCGTCCTCAACAGCCGCCGGCCTGCCACGCGATGAAGAACGCTTCAACGTCGCTGCCGTCGATACCGCCGTCGGCGCTGACGTCTGCTTCGGGCCGGCCCGCCTCCCACGCGGCGTAGAACGCTTCAACGTCCGCGCCGTCCACGCCGCCGTCGAGATTGAAGTCCGCGGGGCAGATGAACTGGCATTCGTCGGGCACGCCGTCGGCGTTTCGGTCGGCGCTCGAACCCGAGGCGATATCGCAGGTGTCCGCGCGTCCATTGGCGTTGCAGTCGGTCTCCGGCACCGCGGGCACGATCTTGAGCATGCGGCTGGTGCTGAGATCGCCGATGTAGAGCTCTCCTAGGTCGTCTTCGCCGAACGAGATCGGCCGAACGAACGAAATGGCGCCGGGCGGGTCCAGTTCGGCGGTGCGGTCGCGGAATTCGGTAACGACGCCGCCAACCAGACGGAACGACCAGATCCGGGCGGCGCAATAGTCGGTGTAGAAGTACGTTCCGCGCAGCCACGGCATGGCGCAGCCGCGGTAGACGTATCCGCCGGAGATAGCGCAGCCGACGGTGTGGTTGTACTCGTAGACGGGCATCGTCAATGCGGCGTCATTGCAGGTGCAACCGGTGAGCCCGGTGCAGCGGGTTCCTTCCATGCACCGCCAACCCAGATTTGCGCCCACGACGCCAGCGGGGAGCCGATCCACCTCTTCGCGGTCGCCCTGACCCACATCGCCGATCCACAGGTCGCCCGTTTCGCGGTCGAACGAGCAGCGCCAGGGGTTGCGCAGGCCGTAGTGATACACCTCGGGCCCGCCCTGCGCAATGAACGGGTTGTCGGGCGGGATGCAGTAGTTCTTGTCCGGATCGTTGGGGAACGCGTCGTCGTCGGCGTTGCCGGGGATGTTGTCCGGTCCGTCCACGTCGAGCCGAAGGATCTTGCCCAGCAGATTGTCTGAGAGATCCTGCGCGTTGCCGGTGATTGGCGTGTGGCCGGGAGGCACGATGGTGTCGCCGCGATTCTGGTCATCGCCGTTTCCACCGTCGCCGGTTGACAGATACAGGTATCCGTCGGAGCCGAAGGCAACCCAACCGCCGTTGTGCTCCGGGTCGGGCTTCTTGATCTTGAGCACGACGTAAGCCGACGCCAGGTCCGCGGTTGCGGCCAGCGGATCGCCGTCGGTCGCTCGGTAGCGTACAAGCATGATCGAGCCGGCGCTGATGCCCGCTTCCGGCTCGGCGTTGTACACCACGTAGAAATACCCATTCTGCATGAACTGAGGGTGGAACGCCATCCCCAGGCAGCCTTGCTCGATGCTCCGCCTGGCGACCGGAGGAGTCTCCAGGTACGGAAACGGGAACATCGTGTTCGTGTCCAGATTAATGACGCTGATCCGGCCGACATTGGTCACCGGGCGACGCTGCTCCACGACGAACAAACGGGATCGGTCACCCCGTGGTGAGCACATATGCACCGGTCGATCGACGCCCGAGGGTACGATGACCGTGGTGGCGAGTTGCTGCGCGTTGGCGCAGGCGGACGCCGCCAGGATGAACACAGCGCTGCGAGTCAGCATGGTTGGTTTCCTCTACGCACCCCGGGCCGCGAAGAATCCTCGCGGCGAGCACGGCGCAGTATACGTCCGTCGGCGAAACGCCCAAATTGCGGTCCGATAGTGCGCGATGTGCAGATGGGGTTGGATGAGGCCGGCTTCGCACTCATGCGGGACCGATGCGGAAAAACCCGCCTTCGATCACCGCGCCCTCTTCGACCACGAGCGAAGGCGCGGAAAAATCGCCTTTCACCCGGGCTTTGGCGCCGACGACGACGGTGCCGCCGCTGTTGACCTTGGCCTCGAGTACGCCATCGACCTCGACGCCCGCTCCGGCTTCGACGTGTCGGGTCACGGCGCGGGCCTTCTTGTGGATGGTGACCTTGCCGCATGTTGCGAGACGGCTGCTCATACCCGCCCCCTCACGGACGGCCAGGTCGTCGAGCACGATCCCCTTGTAGCACGCCGGACAGGAGGCTGTTCGCGCCGCCGCGGGCACCGCGATCTCCGCGGAGCAGTGGTAGCAGCGAACGGCTCTTTCCGGGGGCGGTTTCATGAGGTGCGCTCGGTGACTCCGAAAACGCCCGCGCCGGAAGTTACTCCGGCGCGGACCATGAAAAGCTCTGTGACAGGAAGCAGAAGTGTGGAATGCGGTAGTTCGCGGCGAAGAGGACCGCGGGGGCACTGTCCCGATGGCCGGGGTGCCCGCGATAGTTTCGGTTGTTTTGACCGCGTGGTTTACGCCGCGTCGGCGGCGCGGGTCGCCCAGTCCTTGCTGGACTCGTTCTCGTTGAGCCAGTCGCCGCTCGCGGAGCGCTTGGTGGCGGCCTTGTATTCCACGGCCTTGGGGGCCGAGGTGCGCTTGGACTGCGCCGCCGCGACCGCCTCGGGGCCCACCGCGACGTGACCAACGAAGGTGGCGCCTTCGGCGACGACGAGCGCCGCGGCGGAGATATCGCCCTGAACGTTGGCCTTGCCGGTCAACTGGAGACGTTCCTTGGCGATCAGGTCGCCCTGGACGCTGCCGTCGACGATGATCGTGCCGGCTTCCACGGTGGCGTTGCAGTTCGCGCCGTTGCCGATGGTGACCTGGCCGTTGGACTCGATCGAGCCTTCGATGCAGCCCAAGATCTGCGCGGGCCCTTCGAGGGTGAGTTCGCCCTTGAAGCGAGCGCCGGGTCCGATGGTCGTCGTGTTGTCGCGTGTATCCGCCATGACTGCTGCCTCCTGCATTTGAGAGAGGTGTGAGAGGAAAGAAACCACCCGGAATGTTCCACACTCCGCGTTGCCCGCATCCGTCGTGAAGGGCCGGTCATCCACACCTGCCGGTCTTCCACATCCATCGGGCGGTGAGTTATCGACAGTTGTTGCGCGATTGAGCACATTCAGGGGCGCATCTGCTGCGCGACCACGGAGGACTTATCAGACAACCCGCGCGGGGTGCTCTCCCCGGTGCGGGTTGCCCGGGTACACTCGGCGTGTGAACGGTGATGTTGAAATCCTGCGCACCGCGGCCGACCTGGCGGAGGCGGGGACCTCTTTCGTGCTCGTCACGGTCATCAAGGTGCAAGGCTCCACTCCGCGGGACGCGGGGGCGAAGATGATCTGGAAAGGCGGCGATGATGCGCTGGTGGGCACAGTCGGCGGAGGGCAGTTCGAGTTGCTCGTGCTCGAGGCGGCCCAGCGGCACATGAAAAGCCGCGGCAGCGGCATCGAACGCTATGTGCTCGGCGCGGAGGCCGAGCAGTGCTGCGGCGGGGTGATGGAGGTCTTCTTTGAGTACTTCGGCGCTTCGCGTCGGCTTGTGATCTTCGGCGCGGGGCATGTGTCCCGGGAGCTGGCGGCGCTGGTCGCGGGAACGGCGGTGCAGGTGGTTGTGGTGGATGACAGGGAGGAGTGGGCGAACCAAGAGCGGTTCCCCGGCTGTCGCGTGGTGACGAGCTGGGATGACGGTGTGCGGTTGGCGCAGGAGCACGGGCCTTCAACACTCGCGTGCGTCATGACGTGTTCGCACGACCGGGATTACCAACTGCTCAAACAGTTGTTGTCGAAGCCGCCCGCGTTCGTCGGGCTGATCGGCAGCAAGAGCAAACGCGTCTGCCTCTTCGGCCGCCTGGTGGGAGCGGGTGTTGCAGAAAGCACTGTGACTGCGGTGCGGTGCCCGATCGGCGTGGGTGACCTTGGAAAGGAGCCGAGGATGGTGGCTATTTCCATGGCGGCGCAGATTCTGCTCGAGGCGAAAAAGCTCCCCGCCATGTAGAACGACCGAGTTGCCGTGAGTGAACACCCCGATGGGCGATCAAGCCGCGTCTTCAACCCTGGACGAAGCACACCGAACGGGAGCGGCACGCCGCGCGGCGGTGATTCTCGCGGCTGGCCGGGGCAGTCGGATGGGCTGTCCCAAGTCGATCATGCAGGTCCGCGGTCGGCCGTGGTGGCAGCGTCAGGTCGCGGCATTGGACGAGGCGGGTGTTGCGGGGCTTTGGGTGGTGCAGGAGCAGACGCTCCTCGCTATGCGGCACGCTGGCTTCAACGGCGTGACGGTCGCGGGCGAGGACGGCCCGATGTTTCAGAGTGTACATCGGGGCGCCGCATACGCTGTCGAGGCTTTGCCTTGGTGCGAGTACGTGTTCATCTTGCCGGTCGACGTTCCGGTCCCGCGTGCCGATGTGTGGACCATTCTGGCGACCGCGGCTGATCCGGTGAGCGTGCCGACGTTTTTGGGTGTGCATGGACACCCGGTGTGTCTGACGCGGCGGTTTGCGGAGGAGGTTGTTGTTTCAGGCGAACCTCAGGTTGGCAGGCTGGACCAACTCATCTCGAAACACGTGCGCTATGTGGAAGTGGGGGATGCAGACGTAGTTGCGAATCTGAATACACCCGATGCCGTCGCAGCGTGGGAAGCAGGCGGGCATACTGGACGAACGACATGACTCAGCCGGTTGCACTTGTTACTGGTGCGGGTTCGGGGATCGGCCGCGAGACCGCGATTCAGTTGTCCAAGCTGGGATACCGGGTGGTTCTCGCGGGTCGTCGAGTAGACGCTCTGCGAGAGACCGCATCGATGCTTGCGGGGCCGCGGGCCGAGGTGGGGGCGGACCTGGGCGAAGCGATTCAGGCCGAGAAGCTGGTGGACTATGCGGTGGAGACGTTCGGACGGCTGGATGCGGTCATCAATAATGCCGGTTGGTCGATCGCCGCGACGATTCCGCAGACCAACGCGGCGCTGGTGCAGCGCGTCTTCGCGGTCAACGCGATTGCGCCGGCGATCATAATTGCTCGAGCGTGGCCGATTCTGGAACGCCAAGCGAGGGCTGAGGGCAAGGGAGGCGTGTTCGTCAATGTGTCTTCGATGGCGACGGTCGACCCGTTTGAGTCGCTGTACGCGTATGCCGCGGCAAAGTCAGCGGTGAACTCCCTGGCTCGCAGCGTGGCCAAGGCGGGTCGGGCCTTGGGGATTCGGGGCTTCGCGATCGCACCCGGGGCTGTCGAGACGCCGCTGTTGAGGTCGATCGTCGGGATTGACCAACTGCCTACCGAACAGACACTGTCACCAGAGTCGGTGGCGAGGTTGATCGTCGATTGCGTAACAGGGAAGCGCGATCAGAACAACGGCGAGACGATCTTGATGCCGAGTCCATAGGCTATTTGATTCTGTTTTGTTTGGTCTGGTGGCGAGCGAGCCGGGATGTGCGCGAGATTTGCTCTCACGGCGTTCGCACGCCTCTCTTGACATTGCGGACTGGTGAGGGCTATCCTCTAGGCCCTACCCAGAGCGAGGGTGGGGAGCAATGCGCCGGTTGGTGTATTGTTTGAGTCGATCTTTGGCACCTCAGGTTCGGCGACGGCGAGATCGTGGTCTCTCCGGATGGGTCCGAGGGTGCCGGTGAGTGTGGTGGACGGCAGCACAGGCGGACCAAGCACATGACAGGCGGAAAGATCAGAATCCGGATGGAAGCCTACGACCACATGGCCCTTGACGCCTCCGCGAAGGAGATTGTCGAGCACGCCAAGCGCACCAACGCGAAGGTGGCGGGTCCGATTCCGTTGCCGACCCGCGTGGAGCGGTACACCGTGCTCCGCTCGCCGTTCATCGACAAGAAGAGCCGCGAGCAGTTCGAGATCCGCACTCACAAGCGGATCATCGACATCATTGAGCCCAACGCCCGCACGGTGGAGGCGCTCAACCGTCTGGTGGTTCCGGCCGGTGTGTTCGTCCGTATCAAGGCATGAATTTGGACAGGCCGGGGTGAAGACCTCCGGCCTGTTTTTTCGGTTCGGCAGATTTGAAGTCAGTTAGATCGAAGGAACGCAGCATGGGCATGTCACTGCTGGGAAAGAAAATCGGGATGACTCGCGTCTACACGGACGCCGGTGTCTCTGTGCCCGTGACCGTCATCGAGGCCGGCCCCTGCGTCATCACGCAGTTGCGGACCGCCGAGAAGGATGGGTACGCGGCGGTTCAGATCGGCTTCGGCGAGGTTCGTCCGAAGAACTCGACCATCCCGCTGATCGCGCACGACTTCAAGGCGGGCACGACGCCCAAGCGGCACCATCGCGAGTTCCGCGTGACCCCCGAGGAAGCCAAGAACTACTCGCTCGGCCAGGCCCTTACCGTTAAAGATCTTGACGGCAAGATGTTCGTCGACGTCGTCGGCACCAGCAAGGGCAAGGGCTTCGCGGGTGTTATGAAGCGGCACCACTTCAAGGGCATGTTCGCGTCGCACGGCACTGAACGCAAGCACCGCGCGCCCGGCTCGATCGGCGGTCTGTGCTCGAACCGTGGTTTCGGCGGCGGCCTCAAAAAGGGTAAGCGCATGCCGGGCCACATGGGCGCCGAGCGAGTCACGGTCCGTAATCTGGATATCGTCAGCATCGACGCCGATCGCAACCTGATCATGGTCAAGGGCCCCGTTCCGGGCGCCAACTCCGGTCTGGTCGAGGTTCGCCCGTCGGTCCGTCTGTACAAGAGCAAGGCCAAGAAGTTGGCAGCGAAGTAATGTGGGTTGAAGGTCTGTATCGCGGCCGAGGGGCCGGTGGTTGGTGAACACTCTGTCGGCCGCGGCGAAACGAGCGGTCGGCGGGTCCGGAAGGTCTGATCCCGTGCGTACGGGATGGAAACCACTGGACGAAGACAAGCAAAGATCGCTCCGGGCGTAGTCCCGTGGCGAAGGAACGGACAGCCGAGTCGAGTCCGATCCTCTCCCCGGCGTTGGCTTCAAGCCAGCGCCGCCCCCGAAACGGCCGGGGATTGGGAGACGGACGGATAGGCAAGTGAGCGTGTCCCGAACGGTTGCATGTCGACCGCGCGGGCACCAGGCGTCAGGCGAGGTAAAGACAGATGGATGTCCCCGTCTACAACATGCAGGGCACTCAGGTCGCCCAGATCAAGATCGATGCCGCCTCATTGGGAGGCGAAGTGAACCCTTCACTGGTGAAGCAGGCGTACGTCATGTACCATGCAAACCAGCGGCAGGGTTCCGCACGCACGCGCAACCGCCAGGAAGTGGAAGGTTCGACGCGGAAGATTTACAAACAGAAGGGCACCGGCAACGCCCGCCACGGTGACCGCAAGGTCAACCTCTTCAAGGGCGGTGGCCACGGCCACAGCAAGAAGCGCGAGCGCGAGGACTATCGCCTCGACATGCCCAAGAAGATGCGCCGCAAGGCCAACCGCAACGCGTTGCTGGCCAAGCTCGTGGACAACGAGGTCCGCGTGGTGGACTCCATCGCGTTCGACCAGCCCAAGACCAAGGCGTTCGAGCAGTTCCTTGCGGCCGTGAAGGCCGACCGCTCCGCGCTGGTCGCGCTTCCCCTGAACGATCAGGCCAGCCAGAACGCGCTGCTCTCCGGGCGCAACGTCTCCGAGGCGACGCTGATCCGCTGCGACCAGTTGAACTGCTTCAACATGCTCAACCACCGCTACCTGGTCATCGGCCGGGCCGAGCTGGAGGCGTGGCTGAATGGTCCGTCCTCCCAGACCGGCAAGGCCGCGAAGGTGAGCCCCATGGGCCGTGAGGCCGCCAAGAAGGAGACGAAGTAATGAGCGCTAATGTCGCCCCCGAGTACATTGTCAAGCGCCCGCGTCTGTCGGAGAAGAGCACGTTCGCGATGAACGAGCAGAAGCGCTACACGTTCGACGTGGACCCCCGCGCGAGCAAGACCGAGATCAAGGACGCGATCCAGAAGATCTACAAGGTCCGCGTCGTCGGCGTGAACACGAAGGTTCACCAGGCCCGCGCCCGCCGCCTGCGGTTCGGCGTCGTCGCCGGCGCCCTGACCAAGGTCGCCGTGGTCCGCCTTCACCCCGAGGATTCCATCGAGTTGTTCTGACGCCGCGAACTTAGTTTCTGCACACAGACGCCAGGAAAAGAATCATGCCCATCCGCATCTACAAGAAGACGAGCGCAGGCCGCCGCAACGCGTCGGTCAACATGCACGTTGAAGTGACCAAGAAGCGGCCCGAGAAGTCCCTGCTGGCCCCGCTGCCCAAGACCGGTGGACGCAATCACAGCGGCAAGATCACCTCCCGCGGCATCGGCGGCGGCGTGAAGCAGATGTACCGCCTGGTGGACTTCAAGCGTCGCAACCTGGAAGGCGTCGAGGGCAAGGTCATCGGCGTCGAGTACGATCCCAACCGCTCCTGCCACATCGCCCTGGTGCAGTACGCCAACGGCGAAAAGCGATACATCATCGCTCCGATGGGCATCAAGGACGGCATGACGATCGTCACTTCGACCTCCGGCCCCGTCGAGCCATCCGTGGGCAACTGCATGCGTCTGGCGGACATCCCTACCGGCCTTGACGTGCACTGCGTCGAGCTGATCCCCGGCCAGGGCGCCCAGATGTGCCGCTCGGCGGGCACTTACGCGAAACTGAGCAACAAGGAAGGCGACTACGCGACCCTCTCACTGCCCAGCGGCGAAGTCCGTCGTGTGCCGATCTCGTGCCGCGCCACTGTCGGCCAGGTCGGCAACGGCGATCACCGCCTGCGTCAGCTGGGCAAGGCCGGCCTTTCCCGCCTGATGGGCGTCCGCCCGATCACCCGCGGCGTCGCCAAAAGCCACCACGCCCACCCGCTGGGCGGCGGCAGCGGCCGCAGCAAGGGCAACCGTCCCCCGTGCGGCCCCACGGGCGTGCACTCCAAGGGCGGCAACACCCGCAACCCGCGCAAGGCCAGCGCCAAGTTGATTGTTCGCCGCCGCGTCAGCAAGCGGTACGGCCAGAAGCACTAAACCCCGGTGATCGGTACCGGCGATTCGCAACTCGGTTCAAGACACGTTCAGCAAGTCAACTTCAACACCCTACACGGCACTTCGAACTCAGCACTGATTACAGGAAACACGCATCATGGGACGCAGCCTCAAGAAAGGTCCGTTTGTCGTTGAAAGCCTCTTCCGCAAGGTGGAGAAGCTGAATCAGGTGCGTCGCAAGGAGCCCATCAAGACGTGGGCCCGGCGCTGCACGATCGTGCCCGAGTTCGTGGGGCACACGTTCAACGTGCACAACGGCCGCGCCTTCCTGCCGGTGTTCGTGACCGAAGACATGGTGGGCCACAAGCTCGGCGAGTTCAGTCACAGCCGCACCTTCCGCGGTCACACGAACAAGAAGGAAGGTATCGAGGGCGGCGACAGCTCCGGCTCGCCGGCGCCGGCCCCGAAGAAGTAACCAAGAGCGTGGAGTCTGGCAGTATTCAGTAGTTTGGCAGTCCGCAAGGAACGCACCCGTGAAGATCTCACCCACGAAACTCAAGAAGGCCATCGAGGCCGCGAAGATCAACCCCGCGGACCTGGCCGCGACGCTGGTCGAGACCGGCCTCCGCGCCGATGACGCCGCCGCCGCGCTGGGCAACTGGATGCGCGGCAGCGATCACCCCCGCTGCAAGCCGGCGTACATCGCCCAGCTCGCCAAGGGTCTCGGTCTTGCTCCCAAGGACATCTGCGTGTTCCAGAGCCGGGTCGTGAGCCACCGCGGCAGCCCCCGCAAGGCCAAGTTGCTCACCGACCTCATCCGCGGCAAGAGCGTGGACCAGGCGCTGAACCTTCTCTCCTTCACGCCCAAGCGGGCGGCGCTGAACATCAAGAAGTGTCTCGCGGCGGCGATCGCTGATGCGCAGCAGGCCGAGGCCGACGAGACCAGCCTCTACGTGTGCGACAGCCGCGTGGACGGGGCTCAAAAGCTCAAGCGGTTCCACCAGAAGGATCGCGGCCGGGCGCACGCGATTCTCAAGCCGCTGTCACACATCACCGTCTCCGTCGAGGAGCGGCGCCGGCCCGGCTGATCCGGACCGCAACGAACACTGGAGTCGGTAGCGAATCAGAAACTTGGGCCGCTGCGAGCGGCAGGCGACGACGCAAGGGATACGACGCATGGGACAGAAGACACATCCATTCGGACTCCGACTCGGGATCACCGAGGCCCACCGCAGCCGCTGGTACGCGCCCAAGGCGTTGTACGGTGAACTGCTCGTCGAGGACGAGAAGATCCGCAAGTGGCTCGACAAGCGCCTGAACCGCCGGCCCCCCAACGCCGCGGTGTCCGACATCCACATCGAGCGGACCCGCGAGGAGCTGAAGGTCATCATCAAGACCGCCCGCCCGGGCCTGGTCATCGGCCCCAAGGGCGCCGAGGTTGAGCGCATGACCGAGGAACTGCAGTACATGACGGGCCGCAAGGTCGCGATCTCGATCATCGAGATCAAGAACGCCGACCTGGACGCCCAGCTGATCGGCGAGAGCGTCTGCGAGCAGCTCGCCAAGCGTGCCTCGTTCCGGCGCGTCGTGAAGATGAAGTGCGAAGCGGCGATGGCCGCGGGCGCCAAGGGCGTGAAGATCCAGATCAGCGGCCGCCTGGGCGGTGCCGAAATGAGCCGCACCCTCGACATCCGCCTGGGCTCGCTGCCCCTCTCGACGCTGCAGGCGCAGGTCGAGTACGGATTCGCGGAGGCCTTCACCACCTACGGCGCCATCGGGTGCAAGGTGTGGGTCTACAAGGGAATGTACTCCACCGCGGCGGACGAGAACACGTCCAACGCGGCGGGCGGTCGGGCCCGTGCCCGCGGTCGCATGTGATAAGGTCGCGGCCCCCCGGCCGCGAGGTGTTGGACCAGAGTCGGTAGTAACCAAGCAAGTTTGTCCGGCGGCTCGCCGGTTGAGACTGGAGCACAAGCATGGCGCTGATGCCCAAAAGAGTGAAGTACCGCAAGGAGCAGCGGAGGGTCCGCCCCCGCAAGGCGACCAAGGGCAACTACGTGGCCTTCGGCGACTACGGGCTGCAGGCCCTCGAGGGCGCCTGGGTCAGCGGTCAGGTGCTCGAGGCCGGCCGTATTTCCTGCCAGCACTACCTGAAGCGCGAAGGCAAGCTCTTCATCCGCGTCTTCCCCGACAAGCCCATCAGCAAGAAGCCGCTGGAAACGCGAATGGGTACGGGCAAGGCCGAGGTGGAGTACTGGGCGGCGCGTGTGAAGCCCGGCACGATGCTCTTCGAGATCGCCGGCGTGCCCGAGCCGACGGCGAAACTGGCGCTGCTTCGCGCCGCGATGAAAATGCCCGTACGGTGCCGCTTCGTCGGCCGCCGCCTGCGGGTGTGATAGAGCGTGACTGAATGAACGGGCCGCCCTCCGGGCCCTCGAGTTGAAACAGCAGACTTGGAGCAGATGCGATGACCGGCAAAGAAGTGAAGGCGATGCGAGACGAGGAGATCAAGTTGGAGCTGGCCAAGCTCCGCAACGATCTCTACGACCTGCGCAGCCAGACCGTGACCGAGAAGGTCGAGGATACCTCGAAGTTCGGCAAGGTCCGCAAGGACATCGCCCGCCTGCTGACCGAGCAGCGCAAGCGTTTGTTGGCCAAGGCGTAAATCGGGCGTCGAGCAAGAACGATTCGGGTTGCTGTGAGCCGCGGGGCCGCAAGCCCCCACAAGGAAGCACCAGATGGCAGTTTCGATCAAGAAGAAGATTGCGGTGAAGCAGGCCGGTGGCCTCTCCGGCACGCGCCAGGGCGTGGTCGAGTCCGACGGTCGTCCGCAGACGCGCCGGGTGGTGGTGAGTTTCCTCACGCAGCACCCCAAGTACGGCAAGTACGTGCGTCAGCGGAGCATCCTCCAGGTCCATGACGAGAAGAACGCTTCCCGCATGGGCGACTTGGTCGAGATCGCTCCCTGCCGTCCGCTCAGCCGCAGCAAGCGATGGACGCTGGTGCGAGTCGTTGAGAGCCGGGCCGACCAGGCCGCCGCCCTCAAGGACGCCAAGACGATTCAGGGCTGATCGCCCGAGTGTGAGACGCTCGTGACGGCCGCGGAACGGCCGGGCGGGCAGAGTGAACGAGCTTTCCGGGCCCCAGAAACGGCCCCCAGAGATGTACGCAAGAGTGAAAGTGGGCAGTTGACATGATCCAACAAGAAACACGCTGCGAAGTGGCGGACAACTCGGGGGCGAAGGTGGCGTATGTGATCCGCGTGTACGGCGGTTCCACCGCCAGCGGCAAGTTCACGCGGCGCACCGCCGGCGTGGGCGACCGCGTCTTCGTCTCCATCAAGCGGGCCCTGGCCGGCGCCGACGTGAAGCCCGGCGACAAGCACAAGGCCGTGGTGGTCCGGACGACCAAGGCCACCCGCCGCGCCGACGGCAGCTTCGTCAAGTTCGACAGCAACGCTGTCGTGCTGATCCAGGACGACGGCAACCCCAAGGGCACGCGCATCTTCGGGCCCGTGGCCCGCGAGCTGCGCGACCGCAACTACATGAAGATCGTGTCGCTGGCGTCGGAAGTCGTCTGACGCGAGTTCGGCAGAACACCAGAGCAACACCAGGAACGCGAGAAGAACAATGCCTGCACACGTACGAAAAGGCGACACGGTGATGATCCGAAGCGGCTCCCAGAAGGGCGCCATCGGTGAAGTGATCCGCGTGAACACCAAGGACGGCACGGTGATCGTGAAGGGTCTGAACCTTCGCACCAAGAACATCCGTCCCTCGCGCACCAACCCCCAGGGCAGCGTCATCACCAAGGAAGCCCCGCTCCACGCGAGCAAGGTCAGTCCCGTGGTCGACGGCAAGCCCGTGCGGGTCGGTTTCAAGACCAAGGCCGACGGCAGCAAGGTCCGCGTCGCCCGCAAGGGCGGCAAGGAGCTGAAGGAACTCTCCGTCGTCCACGGCCCCCGCAAGTAATGCCCCCCAGGTCCGCCGCTCACCCCGCCGGGCCGATCGCAAGAACCCACTCAAGAACAGCGAGCAAGCGTCATGTCGAAGGAAGATCAGAAGAAACAGGGCAAGGGACCACCGCAGGGCGCGGACAAGGGCGCTCCCAAGGAAGGCAAGAAGGGCGCCCCCGCGGGCTCCAAGAAGACTTCCGTGAAGCACGAGGCCGCCGCGGAGGTCGAGAGCGGCCCGCGCGTTCCGCCCCGGCTGAAGGTCCATTTCGACGAAGCCGTTCGCGGCAAGGTCGCCGAGAGCTTCGGCATCAAGAACCCCATGGAGCAGCCACGCATCGAGAAGATCGTGGTGAACGTGAACATGGGCCGCCACCTCGAGGGCGCCAAGATCCCGCCGCACGTCCGCGGCCAGGTCCTGGACACCATCGTCAAGGTCACCGGTCAGAAGCCCGTGGTCCTCAAGGCCAAGAAGAGCGTGTCGAACTTCAAGGTTCGCTCGGGCTTGGAGACCGCCGCGATGGTCACCATGCGGCGTGACCGCATGTGGCACTTCCTTGATCGGCTCATCAACCTGGCCACTCCCCGTATCAAGGACTTCCGCGGCCTTCCCGACAAGGCCTTCGACAAGCAGGGCAACTACGCGATGGGCCTGACCGAGCAGGGCGTGTTCCCCGAGATCAACATGGCCGAGGCCCAGTTCACGCACGGCATGAACATCAACGTGTGCTTCAGCAACTCGAACCCCAAGTTGAGCAAGTTCGTTCTGGAGCAGTTGGGGATGCCCTTCCGCAAGCCCGACCAGAAGTAATCCAGCACAGTCAGACCCCGCCGCGAGGATCAACAGTTATGGCGACCAAAGCCCAGACAGCCAAGAGCAACCGCAAGCCCAAGTTCAGCAGCCGGATCGTGCGCCGCTGCCAGCTCACGGGACGCGCCCGCGGCGTTTACCGCAAGTTCAGGATCAGCCGCATCATGCTCCGCAAGCTGGCGCTCGAGGGCAAGATCCCCGGCATGCGCAAGGCCAGCTGGTAACGCGGCGAGTTCATCAACGGTATTCAAGAAGACCCACTTACCCCGGAAGACGAGGACGAAAGATGGCGATCGGCGACCCAATCGCGGACATGCTGACCAGAATCCGCAACGCGGTGCGGAACAAGTCCAAGGCCGTGACCTGCAACAACAGCAGAGTCTGCCGCGGCATTGTCGCGGTGCTGCGCGACGAGGGCTACATCGACGGCTTCGACGTCGTTGAGGACGGCCACAGCGGCAAGATCAACATCAAGGTGAAGTACAGCGCCGCCGGAGAGTGCGCGCTGCACAAGCTCACCCGCGAAAGCAAGCCGGGCCGCCGCGTATACCGCGGCGTCGATGAGCTGCCCCGCCCGTTGCAGGGACTGGGCATCGCGATCGTCAGCACGCCCAAGGGCGTGCTCAGCGATCGTAAGGCCCGCCAGGAGCGAGTCGGCGGCGAACTGCTCTGCACGGTCGAGTGATTGAACGGATTGAACCAGGAACACAACGCGGAAGCCCGGTCCCCCCGGTGAGCCGCACGCGAAAGAGAACGAGCCATGTCCAGAATCGGTAAAAAATCGGTCGCGGTCCCCGCGGGTGTCAAGATCGCCGTCAAGGACGGTCAGGTCGCCGTTGAAGGCCCCAAGGGCAAGCTGTCCATCAAGGTTCCCCATCAGGTGAACGTGAAGTGGGCCGAGAGCGAGAAGGCCGTGAACGTGGCCCTCAACGAAGGCTTCTCCTCCGAGGACAAGACCGCGAATGCTCAGTGGGGCACCACCCGCGCCCACATCCGCAACATGATCGACGGCGTCACCAAGGGCTACGAGAAGAAGCTCGAGGTCGTCGGCGTCGGCTGGACCGCCGCGCTCGCGGGCAAGGACCTGAAGATGACGCTGGGCTTCGCCAACGCCATCGTCATGCCCATCCCAACCGGCCTGACGGTGAAGGTCGACAAGCAGTTCGTCAGCGTGAGCGGCCCCGACAAGCAGATGGTCGGCCAGTTCGCCGCCGCGATGCGTGCGTTCCGCAAGCCCGAGCCGTACAACGGCAAGGGCGTCAAGTACGTTGAGGAAGTCATCAAGCGCAAGCAGGGCAAGCAGTTCGGTGCGTAATAGCGAGTGCCGGCAACGCCAGGAGAAAGTGCAGCGCACGCTGCAAGGAACGACGCCATGAACAAGAACTCACTCAAGACAGCCCGCCGCTCGCGCCGCCGCATCGGCATCCGCAAGCGCATCTCGGGGACGTCGGTCAAGCCGCGTCTCTCGGTCTACAAGTCTCTCAACCACATGTACGCCCAGATCATCAACGACCTGGACGGAACGACCATCGTGGCCGCCTCCACGGCCGCCAAGGGCGCTACCAAGACGGGCAACTCCGCCGCCGCCGCGAAGGTCGGGGAGTCGCTCGCCGAGAAGGCCAAGGCCAAGGGCATCACCGAGGTGGTGTTCGACCGTGGCGGCTTCAAGTTCCACGGGCGGATCAAGGCGCTCGCGGACGCGGCGCGCAAGGCCGGACTGAAGTTCTGAGAATCCAAACGCCGGCGGGGCTTTCCCCCGCCACTCACGCGAAACAAGAGCCATGAGCCAGACCAACACCAAGAGCCGCACGCAGGACAATGTCGAAGAGTCGGGCCACATCGAGTCGGCCAACCTCGGGGTAGACCGCACTTCATCCACGGTGAAGGGCGGACGCCGCTTCTCGTTCGGCGCGCTCGTGGTCGTTGGCGACCGCCGTGGCCGCGTCGGCTTCGGGTACGGCAAGTCCAACGAAGTGCCGGCGGCCATCGAGAAGGCCGAGAAGTACGCCAAGCGCTCCATGACCTCCATTCCTCTCCTGGGCAACACGATTCCCCACGAGGTTGAAGGCACCTTCTCCGCCAGCAAGGTGCGGCTGATTCCGGCCGCCCCCGGCACGGGCGTCGTCGCGGGCGGCACCGTACGCACGATCCTCGAGAAGGCCGGCGTCACCGACTGCCTCACCAAGTGCTTCGGCTCCACGAACAAGCGCAATATCGTCAAGGCCGTATTCGACGGCCTCGCCCAACTCCGCATGGCCGGCGCGGTCGCCGGCATCCGCGGCCAGGACCTGGGCATGACCATCATCGAATCCAAGATTGAGCGTGGCAAGCGCTTCATGCCCACCGCGCCCGCCTCCAAGGATCGGGCCAAGGGCCCTGTCAACACCGTCGATGACGGCGGCCGCAAGGGCCGCGGCCGCGGCGGTCCCGGCGGTGGTGGTCGCCGCCCCCGCAGCGCCCCCGATCAGCAGCAGGGCGATCAGGCCGCCCCCGCGGGCGATGCCGCCCCCAAGGCATAAGCGTCCGCCACCGCGGAGTCGAGTCACACGAAGTAACACGCGGCCAGAAAACGCCGCATCCGGACCGGAGTAGCCACCCATGATGATTCACGATATTACTGCCCTGGCGGGCGCCTACAAGAGCCGCAAGCGAGTTGGTCGCGGCGAAGGCTCGGGCCACGGCAAGCAATCGGGCCGCGGCAGCAAGGGCGCGAGTTCTCGCTCCGGTTACGCGTCCAAGCGGTCGTTCGAGGGCGGTCAGATGCCCTACTTCCGCCGCTTGCCCAAGTTCGGCTTCACCAACGCTCAGTTCAAGGTGCGGTTCTGGACCGTCAACCTGGGCGACATCCTCGCCCTGCCCGCCTTCAAGAACGGCGGCGAAGTCACCCGCGACGCCCTGATCAACGCTGGCCTCGTCCGCGACGCCAGCCGCGATCTCAAGGTGCTCGGCAGCCTCGCCAAGGGCCAATCGGCGCTCAAGGTGAAGCTCAACGTCACCGCCTCCCGCGTCTCCGCGTCGGCCCGCAAGCTGATCGAGGCGGCCGGCGGCAAGGTGAACGAGACCGGCACCCGCCGCGACAAGGTCCGGGGCGTCGATCCCAACAGCGCCGAGAAGAAGCCGACCAACCTCACCAAGAAGTTGCATCGGGGCGGCAAGAAGAAGGCCGCAGCCGCCGCCGCGGAACCCGCCGCGGAATAATCCGCTCCCCTAGACTTACTCAACACGTGAGCGTGTCGGGACGGCGGGCAGCGCCAACCATCCCGCCACGCTCATTGTCCAAAGGAACTTGCCGATGATGCAGACGTTGCTCAACGTCTTCAAAGTGCCGGAGTTGCGGAACAAGGTGTTGTTCACGTTGGCGATGCTGCTGGTCTTCCGCGTCGGCCACTGGATCCCTCTGCCGGGCATCGACCAGCACGAACTGGCGAAGATGTTCAACAGCGCGAACTCGGACACCAGCACCTTCGGCAAGCTGGCGAGCTTCGTCTCCATCTTCTCGGGCGGTGCGCTGTCTCACTCAACGATCTTCGGCCTGGGCATCATGCCGTACATCACGGCGGGCATCATCTTTCAGTTGCTGGCCACCGTGCTCCCCCAGCTCAAAAAGCTGCAGGAGGAAGGCCCCACCGGCCGGCAGAAGATCATGGAGTACACGCGGTACGCCACGGTCGTCCTGTGCATGGTGCAGGGTGTGGGTTGGCTCAGCTTCCTGGCTAAGCGTCACCTCGTACTTCCGCAGTGGGTCGAGAATCCCGTCTGGTGGGTGATGGCCACGCTCGCGCTGATGGCGGGCACCGTATTCCTGATGTGGCTCGGCGAGCAGGTCGACAAACACGGCATCGGCAACGGTGCTTCGATGATCATCATGGCGGGCATCCTGGGCGGCATTCCCAGCGCGATTACTTCGCTGTACAACAACTTCGACCCCGCCGACAGCAAGAAGATCGGATGGATGGGGGTCATCCTGCTCGCGGGCGGATTCGTGATGGTCATCGCCGGCGCGGTGCTCATGACCGTGGCGCAGCGACGAATACCGGTGCAGCAGGCCAAGCACACGCGTGGCCGCAAGGTGTTCGGCGGTCAGCGCAGTTACCTGCCGCTGCGCATTAACCACGGCGGCGTCATGCCCATCATCTTCGCCAGTTCGCTGATGATGTTCCCCTCTCTGCTCTTCAGCTCTCTGGCGGAATGGGCCAACAACCTCGCCGCGGCCAACGCGCTCAACGCGACAGCCGGCGCCTCGACTCCCTGGTACCAGAGCCTGGCCAACACGCTCAATGAGTCCTTCCACCCCGGCCAGTTCCCCTACATCGCTTTCTACATCGCGATGGTGTACGTCTTTAGTTACTTCTGGATCACTGTGCAGTTCAATCCAGAGGAGATGAGCAAGCAGCTCAAGGAGCACGGCTCGTTCATCCCCGGGCTTCGCCCGGGCCCCCGTACCGCCGAGTATCTCGAGTCGGTGATGGTTCGCATCACATACGTCGGCGCCGGCTTCTTGGCCATCATCGCGGTGCTGCCCAACGTCATCAACGCCTCGATGAACATCGATTACGCCGTCACCCAGTTCCTGGGTGGCACGGGCCTGCTCATCGTCGTGTCCGTGACGATGGACTTCCTCCAGCGAGTCGAGGCCAACCTCCTCATGCGTAACTACGCCGGCTTCCTCGGCGGCGGCGGTGGTGAAGACACCGGTCCTCGCCTCCGCGGCCCCCGATTCTGATGAACCCCGCGACCGATCCGCCCGCACGAGCGAGCGATTCGGACATCGCCATCTCGGCCCATGCAGGAAGCCTGCTGGATCTGGCTCTGAGCGCCGGGGTCGCGGCGTGCGCGGCGTGCGTGCCCACATTTCAGGTTGCCGACGCTGTTCATGACGCGATTCGCCATGCGGGCGCCGAACCGTTGCTCGCCGTTCAGCCCGGCTGCGACGGGCGAATCTTCGGTCACTCCGCCTGCCTGAGCGTGAACGAAGAAGTGCTGCACTCCCCGCCCCGAGCACGCATCCTGCGGGAAGGCGATGTCGTCACCGTTGATATCGCGCTGCGGCACCCAGCGACCCCGGCGGGCCGCTGCGTGGACGCGGCGGTGAGTGTCGCGGTGGGGGATGCGTCTCGTTCACAGCGGGCGTGCCGGCTCATCGCCGCGTCGCGTGCCGTGACACTCGCCGCGATTCGTGCTTGTGTTCCGGGAACAAAGTGGCTCGACGTCGCTGCGCTCGCCGCCCGGACCGCGGCCGATCACGGGACCCACCTGCTGCACGGGTATAGCGGGCATGGTGTCGGGGCGGAGCTTCACGAGCCGCCGCGGTTGGACTTTGGCCCACAGGCTTGGATGGGAGGTCTTCTCTCGGCTGGAATGATCATCACGGTCGAACCGGTTGTGATCGAGGGAACCGACCGGGTCAACGTGCTGACGCTCGACGACGGGTGGACGGTCGTCACAGCGGATCGTCGGTGGGCAGCGCATCATGAAGCGACGGTCCAGATAGCAGAAGATGGGCCGCGAGTGCTGGCGGGAGGTCGGTGGTTGCTGTGATTCAATAAACCGCGAATCGCGCCCCGGCCCCTTGGTGCTCCTATGATCGGGCTCTCTTTCGCTGGGGTTTTTCACCGCCGGAAACACGCCGCATGGCCAAGCAGGACGATAAGTTTACTTTCGAGGCCGTCGTTACCGAAGCCCTGCCGAACGCGATGTTCAAGGTGCGCCTTCCCAACGAACAGAAATCCGAGGTCTTGGCGTACGTTTCCGGAAAGATGCGGATGAACTACATCCGAATTCTCCCCGGCGACCGCGTGACGGTTGAGATCAGCCCTTACGACCTCAGCAAGGCCCGAATCACTTTCCGCCACAGCGGCTGACGCCTCGGGCGGTACCCTCGCCCATGCCCGGCCAACCCACTCTCACCACTCGGGAACTCACGCTGCGCCCCTATGCGCCGGCGGACGTGCCATCACTGGTGCGGCTCTGCTCGCCGCGCGAGATCGCCGCGACCACCGCGCTCATCCCGCACCCGTACACGGAAGTGCACGCTCGCTCATTCATTGAGCAGATGCAAGGCGGGTGGGATCGGGGTGACGGCTTTGTGTATGCAATGACCCGAACCGTTGACGGCGAGCTCGTCGGTTCCATGGGGCTCAAGATCGATCAGGCCCAGCAGCGTGCGGAAGTAGGCTACACCGTGTCCGTCCCATGTTGGGGCCGTGGTTACGCCACGCAGGCTCTGGAGGCCGTGCTTTCCGTGGCATTCGGTACGCTGGCGTTGCGGCGGGTGTACGCATACTACTTCGTCGAGAACGCCGCGTCGGGGCGAGTGCTCGAGAAGTGCGGCTTCCAGCGTGAAGGGCTGCTGCGTGGCCATGTACTCAAGTGGGGCGAGCCCCGCGACATGATCGTGATGGGAATGCTCAAAGGCGACTGGGAGGCCGGCCCGATCGTGTAGCGGTTGCATCAACGTCACGCCGCGCCTATAACGATTCATATGGCCAAGCGAAGCAAACTCGCGCGGGGATCCGCTACAGAGCAGCCGGTGTGGCATGAAGCGATCGCCTTCGCGGCGTGGAAGCACCGCAACCAGGTGCGGCGCGACGGTCGGACGCCGTATGTTTCGCACGTGATGCGGGTCTGCATGACCGTCACCCAGATTTTCGGGTGCGCCGATCCGGTGGCCGTGTGCGCCGCGCTGCTGCACGACACCATCGAGGATACGACGACCGACTTTGACGACATCGCGGACCTGTTCGGGCGCGACGTGGCCGAGTGCGTCGCGGCGCTCACCAAAAACATGGCCCTGCCCGACAAGGATCGCGAGCGCGAGTATGACCAGCGGCTTGCGAAGGCCGATTGGCGGGCGAGGCTCGTAAAACTCGCCGATGCCTACGACAATCTCTGCGACTTGCCCACCAAGGCCGAGTTCAGGAAGCCCGACGACAAGCGCAAGGCGCTCGAGCGATGCCGGCGAGCGGTGATGCTGGCGCAGGCGGATAGCCACATCCCGGTGATGTCACGGGCGGCCCGGGTGGTCGAGAAACTGGTCAAAGAGAAAACTGGGCAGGGTCGCAAGCGGCGGTGATTCACGGGGCCACGTGGCCCAGCATCTCGCCGCGGCGGCGGAGCAGCAGGGACCGCTTGAGCGAGAGTCGCTCCAACTCACCCTTCAGCGAGGCCTTCAAGTTGTCCGGAAGGTTGGGTTGCTGCAGACGGGCCTGGTTGATCTGCATCTGGTTGTCGATCTCCCGGAGCGCCATCGCAAAGTCAGGCTGAACACGCTCGGAGGTGTCGTATGAAGCCAGGGAGAATGGCTGCGAACCGCCTGTGATCTCGCTGCGATCACGCCCTCCGGCCACCACCGAGGTATTGGTGGTGGGCTCGTCGTCGTCGCTCTGTACCACCTGCTTCACGGGGATCTGGCGCAGCATCGGAGGCATTGCCTGAGCCATCGCCTGCTGGCGGTTGCGGCGTTTGTCGGCCTTCGCGACGATCCGGGCCTCTTCGTGCCCGCCCATCGCCGCCTCGATCTGGGCCCAGTTGCGATCCGTGAGCCCCGCGTCGATCGTCGCGACGTCCTCGCGTCCGCCCTTGGCGAGCACGCGGTGCCGACGCAGCTCCCAGGCCTCGCGGATAGTCTGGCTGGTGAGCCCGTTGTTCAGGTTGGAAGGAAGGTTCTGGGCCGCACGCATCGCGCGGTTGCGGTTGTCCAAATCGGCGTAGTTGCCCAGCATCAGGCGCACCACGAGCGGCTCGCCTTGACGGATCACGTGCAGCGTCACTTCCTCGCCGGGAGAATGCGACACGATCACCGCGCGGCTCTGCACCTGATCCTTCAGAGGTTCGCCGTCGAGTGTCTGGATGATGTCCCCTGCCTGCAGCACGCGGCTGGAATCAAAGCCCTCGATCGTTCCGCTGATTTCGACGCCGTCGGCTGTTTTTTCGTTCCAAGAGAAGGAAACCCCCATCGCTGCTCGCGGCTGCACCGAAAAGAGTCTCGCCCCCGCCTGGGTCAGCCGTTCGATCTGTTCCGCGGACAACTTGTCAGCGTCGGTCGCCAGAGCCTTCTCGATCATCGACAGCGTGATCCCAGGATCGCTCTGCAAGGCCACCGCCGCTGCGTCGCGGTCGGCCAGCGTGTCGCTGTTCATCTTGGACACAAACGACGCAAGACGCTCCTGGGGCGTCTCGACGGCGTGTGCCAACCCGGCGCAGAACATCATCAGCGCGGGCGTCATCGTAAGCGAGATTTTGCGGATCGATTCGCCGAAATGGAGCGTCATGTGAGGCGGCCTCCGGTTGGGAAATGGTAGCCCACCCGTGGGACTGGAGAAGTCGGTCGGCAGGGGGCGATAAGCCCGGGATTCGCGGCCGCTTGGACCGGCCATCGAAGGACTTCAGATCGGCTCTGAAGGGTATTTGAAGTATCGGCCTGCCGATGCCCGTTCTGTGATTCCCTCACGTGGGATGCCGAGTTACGGCGCAGCCGTCAAAGATCCCCGAGCATTCCCCGAAACAGGGGTCGACGTGTGCGTGATTCTGAGCCCGATGATGCCCGCGCCAATCAGTACCATGCATCCGACCTGAACCGGTGAGAGCTTCTCGCCGAAGATCGCCACACCCGCGATAACACTGCCGACCGCTCCGATTCCGACCCACACCGTGTAAGAGATGCCTAGGGGAAGGTGCTTGACCACTTGGGAGAGCAGCAAAAAGCTGGCCACCATCGCCGCTAGGGTTCCGACGCTGGGCCAGAGCCGGGTAAACCCTTGCGTGTACTTGAGGCCGATGGCCCAGACGACTTCCAGCAATCCCGCAGCGATGAGCATTATCCAGTGCATGAGTGGGGGATCATTCGCCGCCGCCCGGCCTGCTCAAGATGGCGAGCGGCCGAAATCCGCCCCGAGGGCCAACTTTTTCTTGCGAACGCCTTCAAAGTCCGCTATTCTCTAGTTATGGCATTTCCGGTGCGGCCCCGTTGGTCGCCATTGGGGCAGCCGGGCAGGAAAACCCATGAGCGAGGCATCTACGCCAATGCAGACCCAACGCGGCTATTCGCCGCCGACGGTCACTCAGTTCAGCGTCTTCCTCACCAATAAAGTCGGAAAGCTCTTTGATCTGGTCGAGGCGTTCGACGGCTTCACTTGCCAGATTTGCGCGCTCTCAGTACACGAAGCCAGCGACCACGCGGTCGTCCGAATCATCACCAGCGACGCCGGAGCCGCCGCGGAACTCCTGAAAAAAGAGAATCTCCCGTACAGCGAGCGAGAAGTGCTGGTGGTGGAGATCGCCGGGCACCATACGCTTGCGAGCCTGTGTTTGTGCCTGCTCGCGGCAGAACTCTCGATCCACTTCGCTTATCCCTTGATGATGCGTACCTGCGGAACTCCCACCATCGCCCTCGCTGTCGACGACATGATGCTCGCCGGCCAGATCTTGCGCAGAAAAGAGTTCAATCTGCTCGGCGAAGCGGATCTGCCGGGCAAAATGTGATTCGAACGGTTGCCCGACCGCGCACCTTGCATCATTCCCGGTCTCTGTGTTTCGCGCCTAATGAGCGTCCCGGCCGGTTGACCTTGCCACCCGGCAGCCAGACAATACCGCCTCATTCGGAGAGATGCCAGAGCGGCTGAATGGGCCGGTTTCGAAAACCGGTATCGTCCTTTGGGCGATCGGGAGTTCGAATCTCCCTCTCTCCGCTTCGTACCTTGCAGCCTCGCATTTTGCCTGGCGTGGGTAACTCCAAATTGCGTGTGACGCCACGTGCCGCATCCGAGCGAGGGTGTTCGGCGAAACCCGGGTCGCCGCAGCCCGCGCGATGTTGCTCCGCGGCGTCCATGATGAGCGAACTGCACTCACCGCCACAATCTGCGCCCGGATGGATGCGCCGCTGGCTGCTCGCAGCCGCGGTCTATAACCTCGTGTGGGGCGCGATCACCATTCTCGCCCCAATTCGCTCTCTGACGTTGCTGGGAGTTTCGGCGAAGACGACGGAACTGTGGCCTCAGCTGTGGGCATGCATCGGCATGATCGTCGGCGTGTACGGCGTGGGGTACGCCATCGCTTCCCGTGATCCGCTCAGGCACTGGCCCATCGTGCTCGTCGGACTGTTGGGCAAGATACTGGGCCCCATCGGCTTCGTCGATGCCGCACACCGCGGCCAGTTGCCTTGGAGCATGGGACTCACCATCTTCACGAATGATCTGCTCTGGTGGGCTCCGTTCGGTATGATCCTGTGGCATGCTTTCCGTTCCGCTCAGGACTCGCCGGCGCCCGAGGGATTACCTCTGGCTCACGCAATGGCCCGCGTGCAAGACTCGAACGGCCGCACTTTGCGCGAACTGACTGAAGAACGACTCACGCTCGTGGTGCTGCTGCGGCATTCCGGATGCACCTTTTGCCGCGAGACGCTCGCGGACTTGGGGTCACGGGAAGATGCGATCGCCGCAGCCGGCGTCAACATCGCGGTGGTGGGGATGTCGCCCGCAGTCGAACTTGAGGCGCTGGCGCAGAAGTATGGTCTTCGTACAGCCGCCTGCTTTGCGGATCCCGATCGCTGTGTCTATCGCTCCCTGCAACTGGGTCGCGGCACGTTCACGCAGCTGTTCGGTCCCCGCGTGTGGTGGCGTGGGCTGGCCGCGGCCAAGTACGGGATTGGCAAACTCGAGGGAGACGGGTTTCAGATGCCGGGCGCGTTCATCATCCATCGCGTTCGAGTTGTTCGCGAGTATCGCCATGCGACGGTCGCCGATAAGCCCGATTACACGGAGTTGGCGTGCCCGGCTCTGAACTGACGCAACTCCTGCTGCTCGCCCACGCTGGGTCCACCTGGGGAATGGTTGGGCTGATCTGGTTCGTCCAGATCGTGCACTATCCGCTCATGGGCGACGTTCACGCCGAGGCATTCCCCGCGTACGAGCGTCGCCACCAGCAACTCACCACGCTCGTTGTCGCGCCGCTCATGCTCATCGAAGCGGCCTCCGCGTTAACGATCGTTTTCCTTCCCTCGCCATCAACGCCGCTGCGATGGTTCGGTTTATTCCTGTTGGCTGCCGTGTGGGCGAGCACTTTCTTTATCCAGGTGCCGCTTCATACTGCGTTGTCGCAGGGTTTCGAGACTGTAGTGTGGCGACGCCTCGTGGTTACAAACTGGGTCCGCACTGTGGTCTGGTCTGTTCGAGGAATGCTCGCGCTTGCGCTCCTGCGGCCGTAGATAGACGAGAATCAAATGACTTCAAACAACACGTGCCTCATCATCGGCGCCGCCGGCGGCATCGGCCGAGCACTCGCTGATCTCCTCGCGGAGGCCGGGTGGCACCTGGTGCTTGCCGGTCGCACTGAGTCGTCACTGCGCCGCATCTCGGAGACTTACCGGTGTCCGTTATCGCTTCTGGATGCCGCGAAATTTGATGCTGTGGACGCAGTCTTCCAAGACCATCCGACGATCAACACAGCGGTTAATCTCGCTGGGTCGATCTTGCTCAAACCCGCGCACTCCACGACGTCCGATGAGTTCGATGCGACGGTCTCCCAGAATCTTCGCACCTCTTTCTCACTCGTACGAGCTGCGGGAAAGCACATGAAGGCATCCGGGGGGAGTGTTGTTCTGATGTCCTCGTGCGCGGCCACGATCGGGCTGGCCAATCACGAAGCCATCGCCGCGGCGAAGGCCGGGGTCGAGGGTTTGGTTCGATCGGCGGCGGCGACGTACGCGGCGGCGGGTGTTCGATTCAACGCCGTCGCGCCCGGGCTGGTTGATACTCCGATGGCAGAACGGATCACGCGGAACGAAGCCTCGCTCAAAGCGTCGGTCGCCATGCACCCCTTGGGCCGTATCGGCACGCCTGTTGAGATCGCGCGCATGATCGCGTTCCTGCTGTCACCGCAGAACGGCTGGATCACGGGACAGGTCTTCGGCGTTGATGGCGGATTGGGCCGCGTCAAGGGACGCGGCTGAGGCGGTATTCGTCTCGTCCGGTGCTCTCGGGACCGACGTGCTTCCCGATCAACCGATGGACAACGATGATCGTCTCGATCTGTTCGTGCGAGCGATTGAAATCAGTGGGCTGAGTCTTGACGCGCAGCAGATGGCGGATGTCGGGTAGCGACCGGATCGGCAACGTCGCCGCAACTGTTGCAGATCGAAGTGGGGATTCTCCAAAGGGTGTTCACCCTGCAACTGAGCGTGCGCGGTCGCCGTGCCTCAGGATGGACTTTGGGAGTTATTTCGCGGGGTGATGTTCGGTATTGTGTTTGGTCGCGTTTCAGCGCCGCCGACGGCGACTCGCGAGCAGTCCAAGTCCCATCACCGCCGCCGCGCTCGGCGCGGGCACCACCACCGGTGCGAAGGTCGAACCTTCCCACAAGTGCGGCACGAACGAGTCGTTGGTCAGCGGGATCGGCGCCACCGTGAAGCCCCCGGCGCCGGTGCCGTTCCAAAGCAAGCGCGAAAGCCCGCTGCTTCCTGGCGAGATGATCTCGCTCACGACGAGCAAGTCGCCGACATAGGGCGTGAAGTAAGAGCTATCGGCGTACAGCAGGGCGCTGTCGGCGTAGTCCACGCCAACGAAGCTCTCATTGGCCGGGATGATGTGCAACCCTTCGACTTGCGGAGGGGCGATCCCCGGCAGCATCGTCACGTTGCCCATCGTGTCGACGGTCCAGATGTTCGTGCTGTTCTCGTCGCCGATGACGACCTTGCCGGAGAGCGGTCCATATCGGTTGAGATCATTGGGAACGACTGCTAGGCCTTCGTAGTCGCCTCCCGCGCCTAGGTTGGCCAAGAAGATCGGCACGCCGTTGGCCTTGACTCGCCACACATTGCCGGACGTAGTGGTCACGATGAGGTCGTTGTTGAAGATCCCGGTGTTGTCGAACCGCATCTGGCCGGCGGGCACGCCGGTTTCACCCGGGAGCGTCGTCCAGGTGTTGGTCACCGTCGCGCCGTTCGCGGAGATTCGCATGATCTGGCCAGGCGTGCCGTTGCCCGTAAAGGTCTCTCCGGCCGTCCAGCCCGAGACGTTGGTCCGCGGGATATCGAGGTATAACTCCCCGCCCAGCCCGGACGCGGTCGACCAGGGTGTGGTGTTGCCGAACTGATCGATGCGGGAGAAGGAGTTTGGGTTGCCCGTCGGGTAGTTCGACGTCACGATGAGCGATGTGTTGGTGGGGTTGTACGCTACGCCGATGGGGTTGTTGAACGGTGTGCCGGTCTGTTGCAGCCTGACCTGCGCGCTGCAGACACTCGAGATGCCGGCCAACGCAACCAACGCCCGCGCAGCAACCTTGGTGATTTTCAGTGACATCTTGCTCTCCCTCTGTTGACAATCAGGTCTTGCGTCTCGACCGGAGCGTGCCGCCCCGTTGGTTCGTGGCATGAATCCTCACGGAACCATTGGCATTCTACTTCGGGACGCCCGCGAAGCAACAGCATTCGAGATGATTCGGGGCTTTCGCGGCCGATTGGTTCGGATAACCGCTCGGCGGAGGCTCAATCACGCTCCACAGTCGGGGATACCGGACCTCCGCACGGCCTGCAGACTCGAAATGCCGGTCGACGGCGCGGTCCGCTTTTTAGGCTTTGGCTGCCGTTGCATTCCCGCTTCAGCAACCTCCGTTCTCCCATGCCGCGAAGAAGACACCAACATCCGCGCCGTCAACCCCGCCGTCGGTGTTCACGTCCGCACCGTATTCACCCATTTCCCACGCGTGGAAGAAAGTCTCTACGTCCCCGCCGTCGATGCCGCCGTCTTCGTTGAAATCCGCTGGGCAGCCCCCGCTGATGACGACCTCCAGGCCGGTGGTGTCGGAGTAGAACGAGCCCGCGTTATTCACGACGAACTCGACTGTCTCTCCAACTTCAAGGAAGACCTTTGCTGCAAAGGGCCCAGCATTTGCGCCGGTGCCGCTCCGCGTCGCCGCGAAGAGCACATCCTCTCCTCCGCGAATCACGGACACGTTGGTCGTGCCTCCGTCCATTCCAATGAACAGGGCGCTGATGTCCCATTCGCCTCTGCTGGGCGAGGTCCACCTGAGCACAGCATCGTGGATCGGGCTGGGATGGAACGAGAGCCTTCCGGGCGGCCACGTCATACCAGCTCCGTACACCGGCGAGGTCGTGAGGTTGGCGGCGAAGGATGGCGTTCCAAGGGGGTTGTACGCCGCATCAAACCACACGGACAGACCGTTGGATTGGACGGAGGTGTTGGGAAACACCGTCAGCGCCGACGCGGGTGTCGAGAGGCGGTATCCGTAGGTCCATACGCCGTTGGGATTGCCGTTGATGAGCGAGAATGCCGCCGCGGCTTCATAAATCGCGGCATCGGACGCGATTGAACAGATCGGAACGACCGCGAGCGCCGCGAGCACCGATGAACGGATGATGCGGTACGTCGGCCACGAGATCGGATAGGTGTTCATCGAAACATCCTAACGATCCCGGCCCGGAACGGCATCAGGGAAACATCCCTGATTCGCCGGTAGATCAGCGAAATCCGGTCCGTTCGCACGGCGACGTTCCGCCCGCTAATCTCGCCCACCGCAGCTTCGCAGATCGCGAACGAGGGTTTGCCTTGATCTCGTCTTCGGTGGCGATGATCGGGTCCCTGCCGTCCGCGGCGTACACGCCAGCGCGGAATAAATCGCGGAACGAGTGCTTCACCTTGCGATCTTCTCCGCTGTGGAAGGTGATGATCGCCGCCATTCCGCCGGGCTTGAGCACCCGCGGAATGCACGCCAGCAAACTGCTCAGGTTGTCCAGTTCCGTGTTGACCATGATTCGCAGGGCCTGGAAGGTCCTGGCCGCGGGGTGCAGTTTGGCCCCAGCCGCTCGCTGGATCGTGAAGTCACGAGCCTCGCACACGATGGACATGAGTTGCTCGGTGGTCGTGATGGGCGCCGCCTGACGTCGACTGACGATCAACTTTGCGATCTTGGGTGCGTCGGTTTCGTCGCCGTACTTGAGCAGTGCATCGATGAGCTCCTGCTGCGTCATCCGGTTGATAAGGGCCGAAGCAGGTTCACCTCGCGACGGGTCCATCCGCATGTCCAGCGGCCCCGGTTTGCGGTAGGAGAAGCCGCGATCAGGGTTGTCGATCTGCGTGCTGGCGATGCCGATATCCGCCAGCACCCCGTCGACGCTTCCCGCGGCGACTCCCAGCCGCTCCAGAATCGCCGGCAGGTTGGAGAAGTTGTCGTGCACCAGATCGAACTGGACCGTGCCGTCCCGGCCCTTGACCCGCTGCAACTGGACGCGCGCGTCCGCGATGTTCTCTGTGTCCAGGTCGATGGCGATCAGGCGGCCGTCGGGTTTGATCCGCTCGAGTATCGCCGCGGAATGGCCGCCCAGCCCGAGCGTGCAATCAACGATTGTCTGGCCAGGCTTTGGCGCAAGCACGCCCAATACCTGCGTGAGCAGGACAGGAACATGAAGGGCGTCGCGCTTTCCCATGCGGCGAGATGGTACGTGACGATCGTCGCGGGGGGTGCCTTGTCGGCCGGGCGCCGCGCTTGACCGCTTCACAGCCGAGACAGCCCAAAAACGACAACCCCGCGGATCGATAATCCGCGGGGTTGGAACCAAAATCGGGGTGACTGGATTCGAACCAGCGACCTTCTCGACCCGAACGAGACGCGCTACCAAGCTGCGCTACACCCCGTCATTGCAAGAGGGGATGGTAGGCGCGACCCTCATGGGACGCCCAAGTGGTGGTGTTTCTGTGCGGCGCTGGTGATTGACTGATGAGTTTTTAGCTGTCCTCAGCGTACTTCCCTAGCGATGAGGAACTCTGAGTGAAACCAGTTGATCAGCATCGAAATTCGCGTCGCGGTGCTACTTGGTGGGCGTTTAGGGGTGCTCCGATTGGAACGAGCGGGTGGCAATGAGCGCACGAAGTGCCGCTCCGCCCCAGCCTGATTCGTCGCGTTTGTCACCCCCGGCAACGGCCCGTCTCTCGTAAATGGTCTGCGCCGCAGAGCGGTTGAAACTGAATAGTCCTATAACCGAGCTTCGGTCGGTCGCTTCTCCCCAATGTTGAACCACGCTCATTCTGGACCAAATCCGCGGCCTATTTTAAGCCCAAGGTTACTCGGCGTAAGCATATTATAGAATATACCACGATCAGTCGGACCCCTGAGCCACGAGTCCTACCCATGCTCACCGAACCGCCCGCGAGCGATACCCCAGTGCACGCCACGAACGACTACCGCGGCGAACGCATCCCGGTTTCCGTGTATCCCACCAGCGCCGCCGCGAGCGCGGCTGTGGCAGCGGAAATCGCTGCGCTCATCCGCGATCGTGCGGCCAAAGGGCAGAAAGCCGTGCTCGGGCTGGCTACCGGGTCGACGCCGGTAGGTGTATACGAAGAACTCGTTCGCCTGCACAATCAGGAAGGCCTCTCGTTCCGGAATGTGCTGACGTTCAACCTGGACGAATACTGGCCCATGCAGCCCGATGCGCTCCAGTCGTACCGGCGTTTCATGCAGGAGTACCTGTTCGATCGCATCGAAATTCCCTTCGAAAACACGCACGTTCCCGACGGCACCATCGCTCGGGAAGATGTCGCCGCGGCGTGCGAGCGCTATGAACGAGCCATCAAGGACGCCGGCGGCATCGACATCCAGCTCCTGGGCGTGGGCCGCACGGGTCACATCGGTTTCAACGAACCCGGCTCATCGCGAGACAGCCGCACCCGGATGATCACCTTGGACAAGGTGACGCGCATGGATGCTGCCAGCGACTTCTTCGGCGAATGGAACGTGCCCAAGAAGGCCATCACGATGGGCGTCGGCTCGATCCTCGACGCCCGCCAGATTTTTCTGCTCGCTTTCGGCGAACACAAGGCCAATATCGTGAAACGCGCTGTTGAGGGCGAGATCACCAACTCGGTCGCCGCGAGCTTTCTGCAGCAGCACCCCAACGCACGGTTCGTGCTCGACCCCGCGTCGTCGGCCGAGCTCACGCGGTTCAAAACGCCGTGGCTGCTCGGACCGATCGAGGAGTTCGGCCTTACGTGGGACCATCAGACCACCAGGCGGGCGGTCATTTCGCTCGCCAGGCAGCTCGACAAGCCCATCCTCAAGCTGACCGACGAGGATTACAACGAGCATGGTTTGCAGGACCTGCTCGCCGCCCGAGGCAGCGCGTACGACATCAACATCGAGGTATTCCGCGCGATGCAGCGGACCATCACCGGTTGGCCGGGCGGCAAGCCCAAGGACGCCAACCGCTCCGAAATGGGCGCCTCGCGCGGCGTGCCCGGAGGCGACATCTTCCCCAAGCGCGTCGTCGTCTTCAGCCCGCACCCCGATGACGATGTCATCAGCATGGGCGGTACCTTCATCCGTCTGTGCGATCAGGGCCACGAGGTCCACGTCGCGTACCAGACGAGCGGCAACATCGCTGTGTGGGACGAGTCCGCCTTGAGGCACGTCGACTTTGTCCGCGAGTTCGCCGCGGCGTTTCCGCAACTGGGCCGCGAGTTCGCCGAGAAGCTCGAGTCGAACATCGAATCGTTCCTCGCGGGCAAGAGCCCCGGCGAGCCCGACACCGCCGAGCTCCAGAAGATCAAGGCTCTCATCCGCCGCACCGAGGCCCGCGCCGGCGCCCGCTACAGCGGTGTGAAGCTCGAGAACATCCACTTCCTCGATCTGCCGTTCTACGAGACGGGCCGGGTCAAGAAGAAGCCCATCGGCGAGGACGACATCCGGATCACCATGGAGCTGCTCGAGAAGGTCAGGCCGCACCAGGTGTACGCGGCGGGCGATCTGTCGGACCCGCACGGCACGCACCGCGTCTGTCTCGCCGCGATTTTCGAGGCCCTCCGCCGCCTCAGTGGGCAGCCCTGGATGAAGGACTGCGTGGTGTGGCTCTACCGCGGCGCGTGGCAGGAGTGGGGGCCCCACGAGATCGAGATAGCCGTGCCTCTCTCGCCCGACGAGGTCCGTCGCAAGCGCATCGCAATCTTCAAGCACGAGAGCCAGAAGGATTCGGCCCTCTTCCCCGGCCCCAACGACACCCGCGAGTTCTGGCAGCGTGCCGAGCACCGCAACCGCAACACCGCCGCGATCTACGACAAGCTGGGGCTCGCGGAGTACGAGGCGATCGAAGGGTTCGTTCGCTGGACCGGAATCTGAGCGGTTTCCGCCCGAACCCGCCTCGTCGCGTGTAGAGTTCGGCGCATGAACTCCGTGTACGACGCGTATTCCAGCCCCCTGGCCTCCCGCAACGCCAGCCCAGCGATGCTACGGCTCTGGTCGTCGCGTCACAAGTTCAACTCCTGGCGCAGAATCTGGCTGGCCGTGGCCGCGGCCCAGCACCAGCTCGGCCTGCCCGTCTCCGCGGAGCAGGTGGCGGAACTGCGCGCCGCGGTCGCCCGCGGCATCAGCGATGACGAGATCCACGCTGCGGAGAAGTACGAACGCGAGCTCCGCCACGACGTCATGGCGCACGTTCACGCCTTGGGAGATACCTGCCCCAAGGCTCGCCCGATCATTCATCTTGGCATGACCAGCCAGGACGTGAACGACAACGCGGATTTGCTGATCTTGACAGACTCGATCCGGTTGATCTCCGACAAGGTGGAGGCGACCGTGGCCGTCCTGGGCGGATTCGCGGCCCGGTACGCCGCGGTTCCCACGCTCGCGATGACCCACTACCAGCCCGCGCAGCCCACCACCGTGGGTCGTCGCGCCGTGTCATGGGCCTTCGATCTCCACGGCTCGCTCGTGCTGCCCAGGGATCATTGGAACGGCATGAAGGGTTTCATGCGGGGGCTCAAAGGCGCTACCGGCACCCAGGCCTCCTACCTCGCGCTCTTCGGGAACGATCACGCCAAGGTCGACGCGCTTGAGAGGGCTTTCCTGGCGCAGTTCGATCTAGACGCCGACGATTTTGACTGCATCCCGTTCACGAACCAGACCTACCCGCGCGTCATCGAGGCCCAACTGCTCGCCGCGCTCGCCTCTGTCGCGAGCGTGCTCCACAAGATCGCGACGGATCTACGGCTGCTCTGCAACCGCAAGGAGATCGACGAGCCTTTCGAGGAGAAGCAGATCGGCTCATCGGCGATGCCGTACAAGCGAAATCCCATGCGCTGCGAGCGCATCTGCGGCCTCACGCGGTTCGTCATGAACCTCGCCGGCAACGCGTTCGATACCGCCGCGACCCAGTGGCTGGAACGCACGCTGGATGACAGCAGCAACCGCCGCCTGTGTCTGCCCGAGTCGTTCCTCGCTCTTGACGGCGCGCTGGACTTGATGCTCAATGTCGGCGGCGGGCTCATCGTGCACGAGGCCACAGTCCGCAAGAATCTGATGGCAGAACTGCCGTTCATGGCCACGGAGAACCTGCTCATGGCCGCGGTCCAATCCGGCGGCGACCGCCAGCACTACCACGAGCTGATCCGTGTTCATGCGCAGGCTTCGGGGATGCGTGTCAAGCAGGAAGGCCTGGAGAACGACCTTCTCGACCGGCTCAAGGCGGACCCCTCATTCCGCTCTAAGTCGCGCGGCGGCAGCCTCGATGCGGATCTAGATTGGTCCGGCGTGATGGATCCGATGAAGTACATCGGTCGCAGCGTGCAGCAGACCGAACGCTTCGTGCGAGACATCGCAGAGCCGCTCCGCAAGAAGCACGCAATGACCATCGACGCCCTCAGCCGCGGCGGCCCACGCGTCTGACCGAGTTGTGGCGGTCGCTCCGTGTCGATCTGCAGCGCGCCGTGGGCGATTGGTGTCGCGAATCGTTGGAAGATTGGCGAAGCGATCGCTGCTACTCTTGATGTAGCGACGGTGGTTCCAGGACGTCGCAAAGGAGAGAGCCCGTGCATAACTTAGCGAAGTCGTTACTCGTGATCGCCTTGAGTGTTTCCTCGGCGAACGGCGTCAACATCGTCGTCAATGGAGGCTTTGAATCCGGGCCGGGTGCGCCCGCGGGTGGCTTCCGCAATCTCCTTGCGGGGGACCTGTCCCTTCCCGGATGGACGATCGGCGGCGATTCGGTCGACATTCACCACACCGGTCACACCAACGCCCACAGCGGTCTCTACTCGTTGGACCTCGCCGGCCCAGATCTGCCCGGGTCCATCTCTCAGGATTTGATCACGGTCGCCGGTGGCCAGTACATCCTGAGTTTCTGGTACGCGGCGCACGCGTACCACCCGTATCCCGGCAACGCGATGGCGACGTTGTCTTGGGGCGGCAGCCAGTTGGGTGTGCTCTCACTTCCAGCTTCACCCGCATTCCAGGCGATGAACTGGACTCACTACCAGATTCAGATCGGCTCACCCGGGACGAGCACATCCCTGGCGTTCACGGCCACGACGCCGAACGGTTCGATCATCCTGGACGACATCAGCGTTGAACCTGTGCCGGCTCCGGGCGCTTCGCTGTTGCTGCTCATGGCAGGGCTTGGGTCCCGTCGTCGCCGTTGAGTATGTGGGAAAACTACAGAAGTTGAGTTGCGATGCAGACACTTCCCGGCTCGACGGCCGCCACGGTGGCGCGAGCCTTCTGCGTCATCGCCTCGACTTTGCCTTTGGGGCAGATGACAAACAAGCAACTCCCGCTCCCCGTCACATGCACCGGCTCCCGCAGGGCGTTGCCCAGGTTTGTAGCCAGCCGTCCCAGCCGCGGCTCCACGCGGTACGCGGCCAGGCCCAGATCATTGAACAGAAGGTCCGAAGGGAACCCCAACTCCTTCTCGATGGACGCACGCACTTTGCCCAAGCGCTTGCGGAGTAATGTCTCGTTCGCGATCGCCTCGCGCCGCGTCGGTTCGTTGATCGCCCGATCTGCGAGCAGTGAGTCGTACGCCTTGTACACGGGCCCCGTAGGGCAGCCGAACGGCGGGACGACAAGCAGAACACCGCTCTCGATGCGGCTCATTCGCTCGATCTTCTGGCCGAAGCCCCTCACGATCGCCGGCGCGGCGGATTCGCCGGCGTCGCACACGAAATACGGCACGTCCGATCCCAGTTGCGACCCGAGCGATGCGAGTTGCTCCAGCGAGAGCCCCAACCCGAAGGTCTGATTGAGCCCCACCAGCGCCGCCGCGGCATCTGAAGAGCCGCCTCCCAGCCCGCCGCCCACGGGTATGCGTTTGACCAGATCCAATCGCGCCGGGAGCGACTTGCCAATGTGCGATTCCAAGAGCCGGTGCGCCCGAAATGCCAGGTCTTTTTCAGCCGGCCAATCGATCGCCGTGCCCCGAGGCGCATCGGCCGACCAACGTACATTGAACTCATTGGGTGCGCCGGCCGCCAGCGGGGTGATCGTCAGTTCGTCGTGAAGGTCGATGCAGGCGAACCACGATGCGATCTCATGGAATCCCGGCTTGTCACTGTCGGCCGGCTTCGGCGCGGAAACTGACAGGATGAGGTTGATTTTGGCGTAGGCGCGGAACAGCACAGATGCCCTCAATGAAAAACGCCGGCGCTGCTGCGTCGGCGCGGGAGTAGCCTCGTACATCTTCGAACAGAAGTGGCCTTGCCGCGAACAGCCGCGGCCGACGCGATCACGAACTGCCTGTGGAGACAGCCTTGATCATCTTCTTCTTCGTCTCTTGCTCCTTCTGGAAGTCAGCCTTCTCAGTTTCGGTCATGCCGGACTGAAGGTCCTGACCCGGCGGCGGCGGCGGCGCCTTCGCGGGACCGAAGAAGTAGACGCCCAGGCCCACGGCGGTCAATGCGATCGCGGCCACCGCGATCCCGCCGACAATCATGTTCTTTTTCTGATCTGAGTTATTTGACATGTGTGTGCTCCGAATGGAGATCCCTGAACAATAGGCGCGGTTCCGGCTCGGAAGCCCACCCGTATGATTGCGGATGTCCAATATCCGTCAAATGATCGCCTCGGAGTTGACCGGCCTGAGGGCTATCCGGCATGACCTGCACCGTCACCCCGAGCTGTCATTCCAGGAAAAACGCACCAGCGGCGTGGTGCAACGTGAACTGGGCGCGATGGGTGTCAAGTTCAAGGCAGGCCTGGGAGGCGGGACGGGCGTACTCGGCTATCTGCCGGCGACCGATCCTGCAAACGCCTCTCGAAAGGCCGTGGGCCTTCGCGCCGACATGGACGCCCTTCCGATCGTGGAACAGACCGGCAAGCCCTACGCGTCGCAGTCCAGCGGCGTGATGCACGCCTGCGGGCACGACGGACACACCACCATCCTGCTCGGCGCGGCACGTATCCTGAGCAAACTGCCCCGGCCGCGTCCGGTCGCGTTCGTCTTTCAGCCCGCGGAAGAGGGCGGCGGCGGTGCTGATGTGATGTGCAAGGAAGGAGCCCTCGCGGGCGATGCCGGCGGCGGTTTTGGCCAACCGGTCGAGATCATGTTCGGCCTTCACGGTTGGCCCACCGTGGAAGTGGGGCATGTCGCGACCAAGCCCGGCCCTCTGCTGGCCGCCACCGACGACTTCAATGTGACCATCAAGGGCGTGCAGAGCCACGGGGCGTATCCGCACTACGGGAGTGATCCCATTCTTGCTACGGCCCATGTCATCACCGCGCTGCAAAGCATCGCGTCACGCAACGTGAGCCCGCTCGACAGCGTGGTGTGCACCGTCGGCGCGGTTCACGCAGGCACCGCGAACAACATTATTCCTCAGGAGGTTCAGTTCATCGGAACGATCCGCACCTTGCGGGCCGAAACCCGGACGCTCGCCAAGCGTCGATTCTTCGAGGTCGTGGAATCCGCGGCCCGCTCCTTGGGCTGCTCCGCCCACATCGACTGGCACGAGGGCTATCCGGTCACGCACAACGATCCGGACGCCACCGAGCGATTCTTCTCCGTGGCCCGAGCCGCCCTGGGCGGCGATCGGGTTGATCGCACCGAGCACGCCACGATGGGCGGCGAGGATTTCTCCTATTACGGCCAGCGCGTGCCGGCGTGCTTCTTTTTTCTGGGTCTCAAGCCCCGCAACGCCGACTCGTGCCCCACGCTCCACCAGCCCGACTTTGACTTCAACGACGATGCGTTGCCGGTCGGAATTGAACTGATGTGCCGTTTGGCGACGACCGAGTAACGGCCTCCTACGCTCGGCCCCGTGAGCAAGACACTCGTTCACCTCTTCACCGACGGCGCCTGTTCGGGCAACCCCGGCCCGGGCGGCTGGGCTTTCATTTTGCGTCACCCCGCCACCGGCAAGGAAAGGGAGTGCAGCGGAGGAGAGCCCGAAACGACGAACAACCGGATGGAACTGATCGCGGTGATCGAGGGCCTTAAAGCGCTCACCCGCGAGAGCGAGGTTGACCTGTATTCCGACTCCCAATACGTACTCAAGGGGCTCAAGGAGTGGATCCACGGCTGGAAGCGAAACGGCTGGCGAACCAGCAGCAAGGCGCCCGTAAAAAACCAGGATCTCTGGATGGAACTGGACGCGCTCGCGACCAAGCACACCGTTCGGTTCCATTGGATCCGCGGCCATAACGAGCATCCCGAGAATGAACGCTGCGACCAACTCGCCGTCGCCGCGGCCAAGGCCGCCTCGGGCCGGTGATTTACTCGAACGCCTTGGGCATCCCCGAGTTGCCCATCATCGTCGCGGCTTCCACCGTGAGGTTGTCGGCCACGCACGATTGCATCGCCGCCGCGTACTTCGCCTCGTCGTGGCCGAACTCGCCCACGAGCGCATTGGTCACCGGATCAAGCCGCCGCATGTCGGTGCAGGCAAGCTTCAACTCGGCCTCCTGCTCGGTATGGGGCAAGTCTTCCACCGGGCCGGTGATCGAGACGACCAGAATCCCGTCGGGGGACGAGAACGGGAGCGACTCGAGGCCCACCCGCAGCAGATCCGAACGGTGGATCGACTCGGCGGATGCCCAGCCCGGGAACTGGTGGATTACTTTGTGATGGGCGCGGCAACCGGAATCCGCGTCGAGTGCTACGGCAATGACGACCGTCGCGAAGAGCGGCTCGGCCGAATCGCATCCGGGCTCTTCCGCAGGAAGGACCGCAGGTGCCTGCGCCGTCGCGACCACCGCGGGGCCAGCCGAATCAGCGGGCGCCGTGGCCTCAATGCCGCGGTCCATGCCGATCTGCTTGCTCGGTACTTCACTAATCGTCACATCTGGTGTGCCAGGTAGTGTCGCAGGACGCTGCGTGATGATGCGTGGCTTGGAACGCAGCGAGGTGTAGGCCGGCTGCAACGCCTGCCATCCCATCGCCCCGATGAGCGCGATGCTCGCCGCTGCTACCCAACGCGACCAGACGCGGCGTGAGCCTGCGTGGGTCGCGAGTGTGTGGGGCGTGTTGAGCTTTGTCGAGAACGGGATCGGAGCCGGCGGATCGGGCAACCGGAATTGAGCCGGGTGTCCGGACGAGCGATCGAAAACGCTTTCGCCTGCAGATCGTTCCAGAGCCTCGATTTCTTCGGCCATGCGGACAAGGCGTTGGATGTGTTCGGGCGTCATGGGAACTCACCTGGAATGTGCCGCTCTTGATCAGTTCCGGCCTCTACGGGTATTCGCACTCGGGGCGTTAGCGTTCGATGGAATCCACTCGGTGCCCCTTCTTCGCGAGGTACCGCCGAATTTTCTGAAACGCGCTCTGTTTGCGTGCATTCAGTGTGCTCGCGGCTATGTTCAGCTGCCGGGCCAGATCTCGGTCCGACGCGCCCGCGGCGGACGCCCGCACGATGCCTCGTTCTTCTTCCGTGAGCAAGGGCTCCGGTCCCGAAGCCTTAAGACATTCCCGGACATTCTGAAGGAGTTCCGCCAGGCCCGCAGCGTCCTGGGGATCGCCGTCCGAGACATCCGATCGGTCGGCAACGTCTGGCACCAGGGTCTCCGGGCGGGCGAAAGTTCGGAGTTGCTGCAGCCAGAGCTTGTACCCCACGGCGTATACAAAGGTGGTCATGGCCGATCGCGATGGGTCGTATCTTCCGGCCTGGAGAGATTCCCAGACCGCCAGCCACGTCCGCTGGCACAGATCCTCAACAACTTCAACGCGGCCGTTCGTTCGGTCCATGAACAGCCGGTAAAGACCGCCGGATAATCTGCGGTGGATGGCCTCAAATGCCTGCCGATCACCTTTCGCTGCGGCCGCCGCGAGTTGGACGAGGGTTTCGCCCTCCCGCCGCTCAGGATTGGACGGCTGCAAAGGGGGAGTGGCGGGTGGCGAGGACATTGTGACCAAGGGAAGTACCATATCGCACCTGCAGCGCGCAAGACACCACGAGGCCCCGGAGAAGGCCTCTCGGGGTTATTCACAGAGGACTTCGTCTGTTCGGCAGGACTCTTGCACGAACCGGGCGACGTTGAGCGGCGTCCGGTGGATGTTGGGGCGGTCTGTGCCAACGCCCGAGGGGTGATTTGCTCAAAAATCACAAAATTGTTTCGAATCGTTTGGCATTCTCTTTTTTGTGTGGCATATTCCTCATAGTCGTCACAGACCGGCCCTCATCGGTCCGGTCCACGGACGCATTTCGCAAGGAGTTTGTCATGCGCGCGTGTGTAGTTGCCGCGGTCGCGGTATCGGTCTGTGTGCCCGCGTCTTCGTACGCGACGGTGGTCGCGTTGCAAGCGTCGAAAGACAACACACTGTTCGAAGAGCAGGGGAGTTACAGCAACGGCGCTGGTTCAAGCCTTTTTTGCGGCGAGACTTCGGTGGGCGCCAAGCGACGTTCGTTGATCGCCTTTGACCTGTCTTCAATACCCGCTGGTTCGGTGATCAACAGTGCGATGCTGACCATGCGCATGTCGCGAACGTCAACCGGATCGGAAATTGTGTCGCTTCACTTGTCCCTCGCGGATTGGGGCGAGGGCGCCAGCAACTCCAACTCCATGGGCGGTGGCGGAGGGACGTTGGCCACTTCCGAAGATGCCACGTGGACGCACCGCCGGTTTGGCGGCGCGACATGGACCACGCCCGGTGGAGACTTTCGCCTCGATCCGTCGGTATCAATCGGAGTGGGCGGCACTGGTTTCTATCAGTTCACGGGGTCTGGAGTGTCGGCAGACGTTCAGGCATGGGTGAACAACCCGGCCTCCAACGCCGGTTGGTTCATCCTCGGCAATGAATCCACCAACCAGACAGCCAAGCGATGGGACTCGCGAGAGGCGGCAACGGTCGCGAACCGACCTGTGCTGACGATCGACTACACGGTGCCGACCGCTGGTTCGATGGCCGCGCTCTTGCTCGGATTGGGAGCGGGAGTCGGCCGACGCCGCATGCGATAACCGCGTGATCGTAATTTGTTAGGATCTATTGCCCGCCAGAAAATCAGGCCGGGGCACGTTACCTCTTGCAGTTTTGGCGTGGTTTCACTATCCTCAACACCAGCCACAATGGTGGCGGTGTGACCCACTCGGTTTGACGCGAGGTGAGATTCTGGTGGCGACTGCGGCCAATCATGAACCTTCGGACGCGGTGTGCGCTCGCGGTGCGGGCCGGACTACTTCTGCGCCGGTCCAACCACCGACGATGTCGCGGCGCAAGTTCTGGCGTGCGCTCGCGGGCCTGTCCGCGGCCACCGAGTTGGGCGCGCGTCGAACCGTGCTGGCCTCGCCGCCCACGGGCACCGGTGACCCGGACCCATCCGCGCTGTTGCCCAAACTCCTCAATCGGATCACCTTCGGGCTCAATCAAACCGACCTGGCCGCGGCGGCGCAGCGCGGGTATTCCGGCTACATCGATTACCAACTCGACTACCAGAACATCGCCGACACGTCGATGCCATCGCGCCTGCGATTCCTCACAACGCTCGCGATGGCCCCCGTGGACCTGTACGCGATGTCGTCCGGACAGGTCCTGACCGAACTGATCGACGCGACCATTATCCGTGCGATTTTCAGCCAGCGTCAACTCTACGAACGCATGGTGGAGTTCTGGACGGACCACTTCAACATCGACATCCAGAATGGTCAGGCCCGGTACCTGAAGACCGTGGACGATCGCGACGTGATCCGGCCCAACGCGCTGGGGTTCTTCCCGCAGTTGCTCGCGGCGAGCGTCGCGAGCCCCGCGATGATGTACTACCTCGACAACGCTCTGAGCACCGCCGGCGCGATCAACGAGAACTACGCCCGTGAACTGATGGAACTTCACACGCTGGGTGTGGATGGCGGGTATTCACAGCGTGATGTGAACGAGGTCGCACGGTGCCTGACCGGTTGGGGCGCATACCCGTATGTTGTCGGCGATCCGCTCTCCGGCACGCTGAGGTTCCGTCCGGAGATGCACGATAACGGTTCAAAGCTGGTCCTGGGGCACGTGATCCCCGAGGGCGGCGGGCAGAACGACGCGGCGATGGTGGTGCAGATTCTCGCGAATCACCCGAGCACCGCAATGTTCATTGCCAGGAAGCTCTGCAAGCGATTCCTGTCGTACACGCCGCCGGATGGCGTCGTAAAGTCGGTCGCCGCGGTCTACACCGCCACCGGTGGCGACATCAAGGCCATGGTGCGCAAGGTGCTCGCGCCCGAACATCTGGCCGACGCGCCGCTGAAGTTCAAGAGGCCTCTGCATGCGTGCGTTTCGGCGCTGCGTTCCTTGAGCGCCGAGTGCCTCGCCGGCGGGCCGATCCGCCAGCAACTTCAACTCGCCGGGCACGTTCCCATGTCGTGGGGGCCGCCCGACGGCTACCCCGATTCGATCGACTTCTGGTCCGGTCTGATCCTTCCGCGATGGAACTACGGCGCTTTGATGGTGGCGGGCAGTCTCGCCGGCGTTACCGTGAACCCGGGCACGCTCTTTGCGGGCCTGACCACCGCGGATCAGATCGTTTCGCGATTGAACTCCTTGATGTTTGGCGGAGGGATGCCGGAGTCCGACGCGGCGGCACTGCGTGCCTACCTCGCCCCCGACCCCACCTCGTTGCAACTGCAGAAGGACACGATCGGATTGGCCGTCGCGTCGCCGGGGTTCCAGTGGTATTGAGTATTCACGATGTGTGCAGCATGAACGCGAGAACACCATGAATCCCGAAGCATGCACCGGATGCGCTGAATACTCCGAGTTGTCGCGACGCGGATTTCTCCAAGCCGCCGCGGGCGCCGGCGCCGCGGCCGCGGTGCTGCCCGCCTGGCTTCCGCGGGTTGCGCTGGCAGAGAGCCACCGGTCGTCGATGAGGGACGTGCTTGTGTGCGTTTTTCTGCGGGGGGCCGCCGACGGGCTCACGATGTGCGTGCCACACGGCGACAGCGGCTACTACGCGGCCAGACCGACGATCGCCGTGGCGCGGCCTGACCAGACCACGATCTCGAGTCGCTGCATTGATCTGGACGGGTTCTTCGGCCTTCCGCCGGCGATGGCACCGTTGCTACCGGCGTACACCGACGAGAAACTGCTCATCGTCCACGCCTGTGGGATCATCAACAGCGATACCCGTTCGCACTTCGATGCTCAAAGGTTCATCGAATCCGGTACCGGCGGAGAAATACCCACCGCCAGCGGCTGGCTCGGCCGCCACCTCGCGGTGACCGGACCTTCACGCCCGGGCTCCCTGCTCCGCGGCGTGGGAATTTCCATGGGTCTTCAACGGTCTCTCTACGGCGGTCCGAGCACGATCGCTGTGCCGGACCTGGCCAACTTCGGACTGGCCGGGGCCCAGAGCACCGTGGCCGCTCGCCAGGAAGTGCTCCGAACGATGCACGATCAAGTCGCCGATCCGCTGCGATCCACTTCGGACATTACGCTCGCGACGATCGACTTGTTGCGGCAGATCAACTTCTCCACGTACCAGCCGGCGGGCGGCGCCACGTATCAGAACGTCGCGTTCGCCACCGCTCTCAAGTCCACCGCCGCACTCATCAAGGCCGACATCGGAGTCGAGGCGGTCGCGATCGATTACACGGGATGGGACACCCACGCCAACCATGGCACGGCCGCCGGGGGATGGCTCTACAACCTCCTGTACACGCTTTCCTACAACCTCGCCGCGTTTTACCGCGATATGACGGCCGCGACCGCGCCGAACTTCGTGGTGCTCGTCATGTCCGAGTTCGGACGGCGCGTGGCCCAGAACGGCAGTGGCGGCACCGATCACGGCCATGGCGGCGCCATGCTCGCCCTGGGCAACGCGATCCGTGGAGGCCGCGTGGTCCGCGATTGGCCCGGTCTGCACACGGACCAACTCTTCGAGGGTCTGGATCTTCAGGTCACCATCGACTATCGCGATATCCTGGCCGAAATCGTCCAGTTCCGACTCGGAAACTATGAACTTGGCACTGTGTTTCCGGGATACGACGCCACTTTCCGGGGGGTCACGATTTGAGCCGGTCAGTCTCTTCGATCTTCTGCGTTGGCGCGATGTGTGCCGCCGCCGCCGCCGAGCCGTTGTTCAGCAACTGCAGCACCAATCCCGCCGTCCCTGCGCTCGCTCCCGCGACATCGTCCGAGAGCGGCGTGATCGCACCGCCCGGGCACCTGTGGAGCGAAGTCGCACGCCAGGGGGCGTACGCGAATCTGTTCGCAGGATTCTCTTGCCACGGTGATCTCAACTCCGCACCCACCGCCGCTTTTCGATTCGCCGATGATTTCACTGTCACCGCCGCGTTCGGCTGGCGCGTGAGCCGCGCCGCCTTGTACGCTTATGTGCCCGGGCGAGGCTCAACCGTCGCCCCGATCGCGTCGGTCAACGTCCGAATCTGGAATGGTCCGCCGGGGGCGACGGGAAGCATGATCGTCTTTGGCGACACGATCACCAACCGCCTGGTTCGGTGCACCGATACGGCCATGTACCGGGTATTCAACACGACTCCGCTGCCGTACGCCGCGGCGACCGACACGAACCGGCCCATCTGGGAAGTATCAGTCGACCTATTAAACGTGTACCTCGCTCCCGGCCACTACTGGATCGATTGGCAGATGCAGGCGGTCGACGCCGACGCCCCCGTCTTCTGCCCTCCCGCAACCATCGCTGGTCAACGTTCGGCCCCCAATGCAAACTCGCTGCAGTTCCGGCCAGCCAGCCTGGGTGGCGCATGGTCGCCCGTGCTCGATGCGGGCAAGCCCGAACCGCTGGCCCCGGATGTGCCGCAGGACTTTGCCTTCCGTCTCGAGGGAGAGGTCTTCTCCGTGGCCTGCCCGGCGGATTTCAACGGTGACGGCGGTGTTGACGGCGCAGACATCGAAGCGTTCTTTACCGCGTGGTCCATGTCGGATGTCACGGCCGACACGAATCTTGACGGCGGAGTCGACGGTGCCGATGTGGAAGCGTTTTTCGTTGTCTGGCAGCGCGGCGGTTGCTGAAGCCTCATCCGGGCTGGTTTGTCCGACGCGTCCTGCGAGCAGGAACTCCCGGCGTTCCGGGGTTGAGCTGCTGGAACAGTCGGGGCATCATCCGTTTGAACGGATCTTCACCGAACCCCGGGGCCGTCGCGGTCACCGGCACATCCTTGAACACGATTTCCCCGCCATAGAACTTGGACAGGTCCAGCGTTGATTCCGCCACCGCAGCGTTCGGTCGCAGGATCACATCCACCGTGTCGGATCGGGGTAGCTCGATGCTGCCGGAAACCGCCCGCGCCCCAGTGCCCGAATGGCTGGAAGTGGTCGTGGTCATTCCGTTGATCGTGACGGTGAAGCTCGAGGAGAAGAAACTGTTCAGCCCGGCGTCTTTCGGCGGTCCCGTTTTGCCGGAAGTGAGCGAGCCTACGCGCTGCTCCTTTCCCGAGGCGTCGCGGATGTATACGTCGTACGCGATCGGTGCGGGCAGGTCCTTTTCTGCGAAATCGATACGCGCCGTCTCGCTCACGCCCGCGCCGGAAGTCATGCCGAAGACGTCCCGCGACACGCTCACTGAGTCCGGCCGCAACGCATCCTTGATTCCGTCAGTCAGTTTCGTGTCCGCCGCGATCGCCGCCGCGGCGGGCGCATTTTCAGGCAGGATCTCTATCTTTGTCCGAAGTGAAATCGAGTGAGAGGAAGACGCACCGCCGCCCATCGCGCGGGAACGCCCCCCCGCGAAGACCATGATCCGGCCCCCTCCGCCGGATGTCAGGTCCGTGAGGTTGATGTCTACATCCACGTCGTACACGCCCGGAGGAAGTTCCTTGGGCACCCGGACGTTGACGCCCGCCTCGTTCGCGGCGGAACCTCCGAACATCGCGCCGCGTGATCTAGAGCCTACCACTGAAATCGTGCCGATCGAGTTCTCAGATCCCGTACCGGGCACCAGATTGGATGTCCACAACCCCGGTTGCGATCCCGCGGCCTCCTCCACGATTTGCGGCGATTTCTTGTCGCCCACTCTCGCGTTCGACAGCGTGACGTCAAACGTCGCGGCTTCCGAAGACGAAACCCGCGGCGGGCCGGCCTTGATCAGTAGAGGCAGTGACGCGCCGGCGTGAGTCTTCTCACGCGTTTCCAGTGTGAGAGGTGCGGCTTGTTTCAGGTACTGCTCAGATTGCGCTTTGGTGAGTATGCCATCGAGTTTCGCGCGTTCGATGAGGTCGCCCCAGTTCTCCGTCCAAGGCCTGTTCACGTCGCCCTGCAACGCCAGAGCCGCCTCGACCACCCTCACAGATTGGTCAGAGGAGAACTTGCCCGCCAGCCACCGAGCCATCAGCTCGTCGGCGATGCTGAGCGATTGACTCTTCTCCGCGTGCTTCGACTCCCACAACAACAGCCCGAGCGGCTTGTACTTGTTGATGTCCTGTCCCGTGATCGCCGCGTAGCCGATCGCCCCCGCGGGCATCAGCGGCACCGCAGCGAGCAAGAGCCCGAACGCCGCGAGCATCGGCCGGCGGACCCTCGCGCCGATCCGAACGGCGTGATCGCGCTTGAGCCCTGCACCGCACTCCGGGCAGGTGACGCTTTCGGGGTACACGCCCTGAAGGTCGAAGTTGCACCAACGGCAGATCGGGTGGTCATTGATCTTGCGGCCGCGGAGGGCAATCCACGCAAGGCAGAGGCCCACGATGATCGCCGTAACGCAGAAATAGAACACAATCGGAACCATGGTCGTGCAGGTTGATGGGGCGACAAACGACTGCTTCCAGTCACTCCAATGTTATTGATGTTAACCGGGTATGTGTCCGTCAGTTCGGGCAAAGTAAGGAGTTTGGCGGCCGCAAGTTCGGTTATTCCGCACCCAGACGGGTCAGCAATTCCGGCAAGTTGTGATCGAACGCCCCTCGCGTCATCACATCCGTCGCTCCGGCGTCTCGAGCGGCCTGCAGCATGTCCTTGGCCACGTGCGGTCCCCATGCCAGCACCCGCACTCCCGCGGCTTGGCCCCGCGCGATGAGCGTCAGCGCCTCCTCACCCTTCTCCAGATCGACCAGCAACGCCGTCACGGGTGAGTCCGCCAGGCGAGCTTCAAGCATCTCCAGCGTGCGTGCCGGGCGTGCCGCCACACCCAGCGCATCGGCCGTGCCCTTGATCTTCGTGGCCCAGATGAGGTCCGCCGCGGCGTACAGGATCATGGGCCAACAGTACGAAGGCCCGCGTCCCCTCATCGCCTCCGGGTTCCCTTGGCGCAAGAAAAACGCGGCGCTTGTCGCGCCGCGTTGGTGAACGAGTTCAGGACCGTGCGCGTTACTTGCCCGTGCCCGCCGCCTGTGCCGACTTGCCGGAATCGAGTTTGCCCTTCAGCAAGACCACCGCCGATTCCAACTGCACATCCAGACCCTTGGTCAGCAGGTCGTCCGGGTTGGCTTCCTTCAGGAAAGCCGCCTTGGTCTGCCCTGTTTCATCGATCGCGATGACGTCGGCGTTGCGACGCAGCGTGACCGAGTCCACAGTCTGCTTGGGCAGCATTTCGACCTTCAAGTTCGGCTCAACGCCCCACACCGCGGCGCCCGGGCGGCGGTGGATGATGCGGCGATCAGGCAACATGTAGTACGCTGTCGTCACCTTCATCTTGGCCTCGCTGGTCAGTTCCCAGACGTTCTGAACGCTGCCCTTGCCGAACGAGCGAGCGCCGAGCACAAGCAAATCAAGGTTGCCGTCGAGAGGGCCGTTCTTCTGGTATGCCTGCAGCGCGCCGGACACGATCTCCGACGCCGATGCCGAGCCCTCGTTGATCAGCACAATGACTGGCAGCCCAGCAAGCGATGCCTGGGCGGGCACCGTGTACTCCGGCTGATCGACCACTCCGCCGGGCCCCTGCATCATCACGACGTACCCGCCGGTGGTGTTGATGAACCGCCGGCAGATCCGCACGGCCTGATCGAGCAATCCGCCGGGATTGAAACGCAGGTCCAGGATCAGGGCCGAAAGGCCCGACTTACGCATCGACCGCACCGCCGCGTCGAACTCTCGCCCGGTGTTGTCCGCGAACTGGGTCAATCGCACGTAACCGATCCCGGCGTCCTTGTCGACGAACCAGTCCCAGTCATCTTCCTTGATGCCCGTGCGCTTCCATCCTTTGACGGTCGCCACGTTGATCACCGAACGGGTGAGCGTGAAGTCCTTGAGCTCCGTCGCCGCCTTCCCCTTGTCGTCCGGCTGGGCGCCCTCGATCTTCCGCTCCATCGTCAGCGTCACCTTGGTGCCCTCGGGCCCGGTGATTACTTCCACAGCTTGATCGAGCGAGAGGCCGAAGATTTCGCGGCCGTCCACCTTTTTCAGCAGATCGCCGGGGTGAATTCCGGCCCGCTGGGCGGGCGTGCCCTCGAGCGGCGTAACGACCCGGATGTTCGAAAGCTCGTCGTACTCGATCTGGACGCCGACGCCCACGAAGCTGCTCTGCGTCATCTTGTTGAAGCGGCGCAGCTCATCGGGCCAGATGATCGCGGAGAACTCATCCAGCTTGGCCATCGCACCGTTGCCCATCTCGTGGAAGAGGGCGTTGCTCGGCACCGCGATCGTTGCGTCGTTGGCCTTGCGGACCCGGTCGATGACTCCCTCGATCTGGATCTGGTCCAATGGGCGCTGCGCCGCGGCGATCTTGGCCAGTTCATCATCGACCCGGGCAACAAACTGCGTTCGGGCGGCGTCATCCGCGATCCGCGGGAAGGCACCTTTCAGGTCCAGCGTGGTGGCCATTGTCTTGACGGCCTCCAGCCCGCTCGACAACACGTCGTTTACCGAGGCCTGCTCCACGTGCTGACGGGTGCGGCCCAGGGCCCGCTGCAGCATCGTCTGATCGATGCTGGCCAACTTCACCTGGTAATCATCACCGAACTTGTTGTAAGGGGGCAGCGGTTCTTCACCCGCCGCCTTCTGTCGATCGGCGCGCATCTGCCACAGCGTCTCGGGGACGTACAGCCTGATCATCTCCAGACGCTGGCTCAGCCGCCGCACCTGAGGCTTGTACGTGCCCTGCTCTTCGAGCAGAGCGTTAAGCAGCGAAAACAGCTCGTAAGAAGTCAAGATATCGCCGCGCGTCTCTGCCTCGTGGGCGGCCTTGTCCGCCCCCGTGATCAGGGCCTTGATCCGCTCGTCCTTGGCGAAAGCGTCCTTGTCAATCGCCAGCAACTGCAACTCGGTGGCGTGCCGAAGCGATTTCGAGAGAGTGAAGTCTGTCTGAGCTCCTTCGAGCGACTTGTCGAACAACTCGCGGACTTCCTTGGTGCGCTTCTCTCGGTCGGCCTCTCGCTGCGCAAGATGTTCCTTGAGTGTCTTGGCCGCCGCCGCCGCTCCGCCGTCGGCCGCGTGCAAAGCCAGCGAGTCCAGAGAGGAATCGAACTTCTGCCAATCGCCCGCGCGGGCGCTGCCCCATAAGGTCTTGGTCAGGTCCGCGTTGGGTTTCGCCGCCAAGGCCACTTGTTGTCCCAAGGCGTGCGTGGGGCCGGCGAGAATCGCCGCGGCGAGGGCGAATGTTGCGGAAGAGCGAAGCCACATCGGCATGAGGGGTCTCCGGGGAAACGGTCTTTCAATCGCGCGTGGGACAACGGTGAGATTGTCGCCAGATGATCTGGATTGCATCGGTTCAGGATTCCGTCACGATCAAGGCATCTTTGGGGAGGAGCGGGGCAGAGATGATATCGGACTCATACGGACGTCGTGGGCGGTGCAGGGTGTGCAGCCCTACTCCTCCACGAAGTGTCTTAAGTCGGTCCGAGCCATTCCTGCCGTGCATCATTCGCTGCCGGCGGCGTCCGAGTTCGCGCCGTTGAATAGGTAAACACCCTACAGCACCCGCACACACAGCCCAACTTCATCGATCGCGAAGCGGTAGAAGCGGGCGGTTTCGTTGGGTGGGCGGGCCTCCAGAGCCCGTCGAATGCGCGCGGCGTCTCGCGGCGACTTGGCGATCATGAACATGAACCCGCCCCCGCCGGCGCCCGTTAGTTCGTAGGCGTCAAGGTGCCGAGCAATCGGTTTGACCATCCGTTCGATGGCAGGGGTTATGGACCCCGCGTCGATGGTGCGTTTGAGCTGGCCGTACCTGGCAACTTCCTGTACGAACCCCGACGCGTCCTGGGCGTCGGCGGCACGCTTCATGTTGTCCGCATTGTTTCGCAGTGCCTCGACCGTTGCGTGGGTGGCCGAGTGCCCCAGCAGGAATCGGGTCACGATTCCTTGAAGGATGTTCTTGGCCAGGCGCGTGTAACCGGTGTAGTACAACAGGCTCCGCTCCAAGACTCCACGAGGCAGTCCCAGCGTCGTGATCGAAGGCGTCTGATCTAGGCCGGGAAGGGTCTCCAGGAACTTGGTTCCCGGCGTGATCCCCCCGGCCTGATCCTGCCATCCCCCCGCCGTCGACATCATCTGCTCAAGAATGCTCGCACGCCTGCAGAGCGAATCGCGATCGAACGCAGAGCCCACCACCCGGTCCAACGCGCTCAGGATCGTTGCGCCCAGGATTGAACTGGTGCCGAGCCCGGAACCCTTGGGCAATGCCGCGAAGATCGTGAGATCAACACCCGCCCCGAATCGCTTGATCCAGCGCGAGAAGTCGGCGGCGGGACTTCCCGGCGCGATCCCGCACAGCACGAGCGCCGCTTTCGGCAACGCTGACCAGTCGCCCGGATTTCGAAAATCCAGAGCGTCCGCTGTGCTCGCCACCTCCACCGTACGACCAAGGTCAATACTCGTGATGCGCAGTGTCCGCGAATCCGGCCGGAGTGTCGCCACCGCCTGGATCGGCGCGGCACCGTTGAGCGTGATCGCCGCGTTGACGACCTTCCCTCCGTACGCGTTGCAGATCGGAGGAGTGTCAGACCATCCCCCCGCCAAATCGATCCTCGCTGGGGAAGTCGCCCACACGTGCTGGCCCGGAAGGATCGCGGGGGTGGGGGGTCTGTGTGGAAGTTCGAAACCGCGGGATACCGCCTCTCGCACGCCCTGCTCGGCCATCGCCGAGGCGGAACAACCGGCCGTGCGTGACCGGCCGCGGCCCCGCAGAAACTCAAGCGCAGCGGCGAGCCTGGCCCGCGTGAGCGGATCGTGCCGCTTCGAGAGTTCCCACTCAAGGTTGCGTTCAGCGGCAGATCGCTGCGCCCCTGAACTCATGCGAGCGATGCGTGCGTGCGCATCGATGAATCGGCCCCGCACGCCGCCATCGGCGACGATACTCCCACCCAGGAACTCCGGGAGGTCATCGACCAACTGTGGCCGCGTCAATTGTTCGTGATTCACACACTGCATCAGCGTCGCGAACGACTCCTTCGGAGCGTTTTTCCAGGAGCCCGGCGGTACACAGCCGTTTGCCATGTGTACAGCAGCGCTGATCGACTCATCGGCGCTGCCCACGATCCATAGCCGCGCGGTCCACAACGACCGTTCGCCCGCATCGGGCCATAGCAACTCCTCCGAGATGTTGATCGCCTTCAGATTCGATGAGAGCGGCGTGTTGCACCACGTGCCGCCGCGTTCAATCGGCGTCTTGCAATCGTCTTCAACGCCGAAAGCCGCGGCCGCCCACTTGTCGGCTCCGATCGGCAGACACACAAGCCCCACGCCCTTGGGCAGATTCACCCGTGCGGTCGCCGCGTACGGCACGCCCACCACCAGCGACGGCCCCCGCAACCGGATCGCCCCGCTCAGCCTTGCGCTATTGCACCCTTCGACGATGACTGTGTCCGACCCGTCCGACTCGACCGAAACGTCGCGGCTGTTGTACACCAGAGTTCTGGGAGCGATCTCAAGGCCCGGCGGAGTGGGCACAATCCTGAACGTTTCTCGGAGAAACTCCTGTGTCGTCCCCAGGTGTACAAAGTCGCAAGAATCAGCGACGCTCGAGCGGAACTTGACCGGAAGCAGCGCTTCCCGCAGCCGGGCCAGCCAAGCGGATTCGGCCGCTGACTGTGGCGGCTTCAGCAATCCGGCGAGATACTCGGTGGTGCTCCGTCCAGGCACCAGCGCCATCAGCACGTGTTCGTACAGGTCAACCATCGGGCATTTCGCCCCGGTGATGTCCGCCAGCAACGATCCCGCCAGCGGCTTGGCTCTTCCGGGCACCGCGCCGCACCGTTCCATCCATGCCGCCGCCGCGACGGCGCCGATATGAACGAGTCCCGTGTCAATTAGCAGCGAGCCATCTCGCGCCACGGCCCCGCGTCTCTTCGCAAACTCCCGCGTTGGCTTCTGTAGAAAGTCGCGAACTCTGCTCTTTGCGTCAACGACATACACCCCGTGCCGCGATGCCCGGGCCGCATCGCCCCTGCACGCTACCCCGGTCACTCCGCTCGTTTGCAGTGTCGGCGGCTTCCGTGACACGTTCAGGAGAAGGTCACCCGCGGCCACCAGCACGCCGCCCTCGCTGGGGAGTTTCAGCCCCTCAAGGTCTTTGAGAATCAGATCGAATAGCGCCAACGGCGCGCCAGTTACCGACGGCAGCGGCGCAAAGATCTTTCCGTGGGCGGCGTACGCCGGAAGCCTTCTGCTGTCACCCCCGCTGTGCAGGATCAAGACTCGTTTTCCGGCAAAGGGCACCGCCGGTTCTGCAGTCTTTCCGGTCTTTCCAAACGCTCTCATCGCGTGCGCCATAGCCAGCAATGTGGCCGCGCCCGACCCAACCCGCGCGCCCTTGGGGTCTGCGATGACCTCGCACGGTGTTTCTCCTTCTGGAGTCAGCCCGCGTCTGGACAACTGCACGCGATAGCCCAGGGCCTGGGCATCGTTGGACGCAGTCAGGATGATGAGGTCAAATGGAGAAGGCATCACGCAGTGATCGTTGAGATGCCGATGGTACCGTCGCCCCCGCCCTCTCGTGGGCGTCGGTCTCCCGCTCGCAGCCCGAGTATCCTCTTCGCATGCCCGGCCGTCTGTACATCCCCCCCAAGTTTGTCTCCCGTTACAGCCTGCTGGACGCCATGTCGGCGCAGATTGCTCGGGCCTTCGCGCAGTCTGGTTGGCGTGTCAATCCGCCCCCTGGGTCCGGACCGGCGCTCTTCATCTTGCTCAACTTCCCGGCGAACATCCAGGAACTCTGGCGCTGGATTCGCGAAACCACCCCGGACGATCAGGTCGCGATACTGCACTTCTTCGTAGATCATCCCCTCGCCCTGTTTGCTCCTCACATCGATGCCCTCGCGGCCCGCGCCGATTATCGAATGCTACTGCCGTGCCGCGACGATGCGCACCTACTGCGCTTGCGTTGGCCGACCCTGCGGCACATGACCTGCCCGCACGGCGTTCCTCCGGAAGCTCTCTGCGATCCGGAGACTCTCGAAGCCGGTTACAACGCCCGGCCCGACGAGCCCGGCGCACGCCCAATCCCGCTGTTGATCGCCGGCTCCATTCACTCTGCCGAGGAAATCGCCGCGCTGCACGCACAGTTGCCCGCGCCAATCCACCCCGTGTGCGATGACATCGTGGCGATGCAGATGCGGTTCCCTCACATGCCGTTTTCACAGGCGTTCGATCTCGCGCTCACGCCCGGCATGGTGTCCCCCGATCACTGGCAGTTGCTCACCGCAATCTGGCGATACACCACCGCGTCACTCAATCGGGAACGGCGGCTCTCGATTCTCTCGGCCATGCAGGGCGTGCCCACCGCCGTGGTGGGTCCGCAGGCCTGGGCCCCGCACTGCAGCGGCAGCATTGAATACAAGGGTGAAGTTCCGTACCAGGATCTGCCCGCGGTGCTCGTTGCTTCCCGCGTCTGCCTCGCATGGGGGCCGACGCAGTTCACGCATTCGTACAGCGAACGATTGCTGCTTTCCCTCGCCGCCGGCTGCGCCACGCTCGCCGATGATCGTCTCGCCGCTCGCGCCGAGTTCGGTGACGTCGCGGCCTTCTTCCCCGCCGATCGCCCGGCCGCCGCGAGAGAACAGGTGGAAGCGCTCCTGTCCGATCCATCACTTTCGTATTCTCTCGCTTTCCGCGGCCGCGACCGCATCGCCGAACGCCACCTCTGGTCGCACCGGCTGCAGACTTTTCTGGCCGTAGCTCGAGACGTCTGCCCACAGTTGTGAAACTTCTTTGCTACCAGAACCGCCACGGCGCCGGGGACTCAATCATGGTTTGAGGCACGAGCCGCTCGCGAAGCGCCGCGACCAAGTCCTCCAAGCCCTGTGGCGTCGTGCTCGCCAGTCCGCCGACGCGAACATCCGCTTCGAACGCCCCGTGCCCCAGATCCTCCCGGAGTGCCACGATCATCCGGTCCAGCCCCGCGAGTTCTGCCGGAACCGTTGGAGCCGCCGTGCAGTCGCCGCACACAAGCAGCAGGTCCGCGTGCGCAGCCAGGTCGATCGCCATCTTGGCGGCCTGGGTTTCGATCGCGTCCTCGCTCTCGCGCAGCCCGGGCGCATCTACATACCGGACCACCAGCCCCGCCAGGTCCAGTGTCACCCCCACGTGGTCGCGGGTCGTCCCCGGCACATCGGCCACGAGCGACACGGCCCGACCGGCCAACGCGTTGCAGAGCGTTGATTTCCCCACGTTCGGCGGTCCGATCGCCACCACCAACGGCGGATCGATGAGTCTTCGCAGGGTTCGATCCCGTACTGCATCGCTCGAACCAATCGGCGTTGCCCACCGGCGCGGCTGCGCCAACAGCAGATCAATCGCGAGCGGACTGGCAGCGAGAGCGAGCGCTGCCAACATCCGCGCCTCCAGATCCGATGTTGCTTCCGGATACTCAGCCCGCAACGCCGCGGCTCCGCCCAAATCACCCGCATCAAGCTGTCTGAAGCCCAACTCGATCAGTCTCGCCGCCAGTCGGCGCAGGATCGCGGGCCCCCCGTGCGGCATCACATGCACACTGTCTTCGCTCCATCGCGCGACCAACCCTGTGTCAACTCCCGCGATCGAACGTAGAACAATGTGCCCGATTGCAGGAGCTGCAAACCCCATCGCTTCGCACGCTCGTTCCACATCTCCCGCCACCCGAACGATCGCCACCGCGCCCGGCGCGGAAGTGGGGGTCTCGATCGTGAACGTCGCCGAGCGATCATCCGGGCTCGCCATGTTCAGCTCCAGCTTCCTCCTCCTGAGCTGCCATGAACGCCTCCATGATCCCGATCAACTGCAGATCCGGGATCACGTGCTCGACCAGTTCGTCGTTTTCGAACAACGCCGCGGCGTCACCGCCCGTCGCCACCACTTGCGGGTACGCCTCGTAGAAAGCCGCGTACTCGTCAATGAGCAGGTGCGCCAACCCCACCGCCGCCCCCCGAACACCCAGCAGCATCGCGTGCGTTGTGTCCTTGCCGAACGGCCCGCGGGCCATGTCGGGCGGAGTGAACTCCAGCGAGGGCAGCGCCGTGGTCTTCTCGTGCATCGCCCGCAGCATCATGTTCACGCCCGGAGCGATGGCCCCGCCGTGGAACACGCCATGGCCGTCGACAAAGTCCACCGTGATGGCGGTCCCCGCGTCGATGACCACGCACGCCTGCTTGGCCCGGCGGAACGCCCCGTAGGCGCACAGGATCCGGTCCTGTCCGAGGGTGGTCGCGTCCTCGAGCGAGTGTTTCATCGGCACCGCCAGATCCCTGTTGACCCGCAGAACCGTGTCGCCCGTTGAGTCATCGAGATCGCGGCAGAGCGAATCGGCCACCGGGTGGTTCACCGACGACATCACAATCGGCACGTCGTGCCGATCTTCCGTCAACGCGACGATCGCGGCACGCAGCGCGGCCCCGTCGTTGTTCGCCAGCGATGTGGCGCCCGAGATTTCCTTCCCCCCCTCGAAGAGGCCGAAGCGGGTGCGGGTATTGCCGACGGCGATGGCGATGAGCGATTGTGACATGCGTACCACGAGGGTAGTGGTGGGGCGGCGGGAAGTCCCGACACGCTCCTCCCCAGCCTCTCAAACCGCAAGAATCCCGACCCCGCGCCGTACACTCAACGCATGTCTAGCGACGGCTCCGTTTCCATTCCCAGCGTGTTGCGTTGGACCGGCCCCGGTCGGGTATTGGTCTTTTTTCTCGCCGCGACCTCGATCTGGTGCCTCCTCAGCGAGATGTACCACTTGTGCGACATGCGCACGTTCTTTTACTTCATTCTGCTTCCCGCCACCGCCTTGCTCTATGGTATCGCGATCCTGGACCGCGTCCGCGGCGACGGCCGGCTATGGCGTGCGGTGATCATCGGCAGTCTCGGAGGATTGGCCGGGGCCGTTGCGTACGACGTGTTCCGGCTCCCTTTTGTCTTCTCTGATGCCTGGGGGATGGGCAAGTTCGGCATCCCGCAGATGCCGCTGTTCAAGGTCTTCCCTCGATTCGGCGCACTGATCCTGGGCGAGCCCATGGAGCAGGGTGTGCCGGCGGGCCAACCCGGCGGCGCTTGGGGCGCGGGCTATTCGCTCGCGGCGCACTTCCTGGGCTGGGCGTACCACTTCAGCAACGGCGCGACATTCGGCGTGATGTTCGCCGCGATGTACGCCGGCGCGAAGGAAGCCATCGGGGCGTTGCGCACCGGCGAGCACTCGTGGAAACCGGTCTTGTGGGCCACGGTGATGGCGGTGGGCATCGAGGTGTGTCTGCTTGTTTCGCCTTACGCGTCGTTCTTCGGAATCCATCTCAACGCCCGCTTCGTTGTGGTCACTGTGTTGGCCCATATTGTCTTTGGCTTGGGCCTGGGCGCGTACTTCGCGTGGCATTCCCGTCGTTGGCGGCTTGCCGCGGCCCCCGCCATGGCGTAGAACTCACGCTCGCTTGGATCCGGACCCGCGGAGCGCGGTCACTTCGATCTCGATCTTCATGCGCGGGTCGGCCAAGCCGGCCGCGATCATCGTCGCCGCGGGCCGCACCTCCCCGAAGAACTCGCGCAGCACCGGCCAGCACTTCTCAAACTCCGCCGCCTCCGGCAGGATGTACTGCACGCGAACGGTGTCGGCGAGCGTCGCGCCCGCTTTCTCAAGGGCGGATTGGATGTTGAGCAGGCACCGACGAGTTTGTGCCGCGATGTCCGCCTCGATCGTCATCTTCGCGTAGTCGAACCCAGTGGTGCCCGAAACGAAGACCCAATCGCCTACGACCAACGCCCGCGAGTACCCAATGGTTGCCTCGAACGTGGAACCCGATGAAATCAGTTGCCGCTCCATGAACCAGCGTATCACCCCACGCCCACGTACCCTCGGCTATGAGCGATGTTCGATACTCCTGGCGGCTGCTCCGGGCCGGCGAGTTCCGCCTTGACGGCGGCTCGATGTTCGGGCTGATTCCCCGCGTGGTCTGGTCCCGTTCCGTTCCGTGCGACGAGAAGGGCCGCATCACGGTGCAGCACAACTGCCTGTTGATCGAGGGCGGGGGCAAGATCGGGCTGATCGAGGTGGGCACAGGCGGGAAACTCGATCTCAAGAGCCGCGACATCTTCGCGCTTTCGGACCGCACGATCGAGACCGCTTTGCACGAGGTGGATTGCAGCCCCGACTCCATCAATACGGTGATCACAACCCATCTGCACTTTGATCATTCCGGGGGGCTGACCCGCATGGCTCGGGCGGGCGAGCAGCCGGACTGGGTCGGCCCCGCGGGCGGCATGGCGGGTTCGCGTCCGGATCATGGCGTGAAGCGGACGTTCCCGAACGCCACGCTCTTCACCCAGCGTCGCGAATGGGATGATGCTCTGGCCAACCGCAGTGTCATGACGCGGACATATTTCCATGACCATCTGGACGCCTGGCGCGACCACCTTCAGCTGCTGGATTCCCCGCGTCCATTCCCCATCGGGCGGATACCGGACCGCGACCAGGTTCCGTTGACCACGGTCGATATGCGGATGACCCCCGTGCCCGCCCTGCCGGGCGTGAGCGTGTTCCTCGCTCCTGGGCACACCTGGGGACAGCAGGCGGTCACGTTTACCGACACCAAGGGGCGCCGGGTGGTGTTCACGCCGGATGTGATGCCCACCGCGGCGCACCTGGGGCAGGCTTACAACCTGGCCTACGACGTAGAGCCGTACACCAGCGGCGTCACCCGCCATTGGTACTTGACGGAGGCCGCCGCGGGGGATTGGTTGCTGGTGCTGGACCACGAACCGGGCAACCCGTGCCGGCGTGTCCGCCGCAACGACAAGGGGTGGTTCGATCTTGCCGAGGACGCCCCGTAACCGGCTTCCGCGGCCCCTCCGCTCGACCCCGGCGGGGCGCGGCTTACCATCCTCCGAGTGACCGCACCCACCGCCACGACAGCACCGGATTCAACGCCCGCCGTCGCCACCGCACAGGAGGCGACGGAGGGACGCGCCGACGCTGAACTTCTGGCCCGGGTGGGGGGCAAGCGGGTGTCGCTTTCGTTCCGCGACAAGGTAGAGGCGTTCATCGCCCGGCTGTCCACCCGCAACCGTTTCTGGCACCTGGTCTGCTCATCGATCTACCTGCCGTACGCGTTCCGCAGCGGCATCAAGATGAAGAAGGTGGACGAGCGGACGTTCTCGGCCGAACTGCCGTACAAGCGGTTCAACCGCAACTGGTACAACGCGATGGCGGGCGCGGCGTTGCTGGGCAACAGCGAGATCGCGGCCGGCTCGTACATCATGGGGATCACGGGCGGGGATTACACGATCGTCTGCAAGCAGCTCGAGTACAAGTTCCTGCGGCCGTGCTACGGGCCGGCCCGGTACATCATCGTGCCGCGGGAGGACATCGCGGCGCTGATCGCGACGACCAAGGAGTTCAACATCACGCTGGATATCGAGGTGATCCAGCAGGCGGTGTTGCCCGAGCGGTTGGCGAAGCTGCGGAAGAAGGACCCGCTGATGGCCAAGATCGCGAGCAAGGAACGCAAGGTGGGGCGGTGCGTCGCGACCTTCCATGTGACTCCGACGATCCATCAGAAGACCAAGCGGGGCGACACGCGGCGCGTGGGCTGAGCCAAGAAAAACGCCGGCCCCTTCGGGCCGGCGTTGCTTGAACTTCTTTCACAATCCGACGGTTTACATCAGGCCGCCCTTGAACTGCATGGTCTTGCCCTTTTCGCGGAGGCGACGCAGGGCGGGGGTGACCTTCAAGATCTCTTCGGCGCTGCGGCCCTGTTCGCCGCGCTTGCCCTTGCCGCCCTTGCCGCCGAATCCGCCGCCGCCACCCTGGCCGCCGCCGCCGATGTTGACCTCGGGCAGGGGCTTGAGGGCCTTGATGGAGAGGGAGACGCGGCGGTTGTCCTTGTCGATCTTGAGGACCTTGACGCGGACGACTTCGTCCACCTTGACCACATCGTCGACCTTGGCGACGCGCTTGTGGTCGAGTTCGGAGATGTGCACGAGGCCTTCGACGCCGGTGCCGATCTCGACGAAGGCGCCGAACTCGGCGATCTTGGTGACGCGGCCGGTGAGCTCGGCGCTCTCGGTGATCTTCTCGGTGGTGCTGGTGAAGGGGTCGCCCTGCACCTGCTTGAGGCCCAGGGAGAGGCGGTTGTTCTCGAGGTCGATCTTGAGGATGCGGACCGCGACGCGCTGGCCTTCCTTCACGTACTTCTCGACGGCCTTCTCGCCGAAGTTGATCCGGTCGTAGGTGAGGTCGGAGAGGTGGATCAGGCCGTCCAGGCCGCCCAGGTCGACGAACGCGCCGAAGGGCATGATCTTGCGGACGGTGCCCTCGACAGTCTGGCCTTCGGCCAGCTGGGTCTTGAGCTTCTCGGCGTTCTCGCGGCGTTCATCCTCCAGGACGTCGCGGCGGGAGAGCACGATGTTGCCGCGGCCGACGCGCTCGACGCGGACGACCTTGCACTTGAGCTTCTCGCCGACGAAGATGGAGAGGTCGGGGACGCGTTCGATGGCGACCTGGCTGGCGGGCATGAACGCGGGGTGGTCGGCGAGTTCGCACTCCAGGCCGCCCTTGCTGACGCCGGTGACGCGGGCTTCGACGACGGAGCCGGGCTCGAGCGATTCCCAGGCGGCCTTGCGGATGGCGCCGGGGCGAGAGCAGATGAAGAGGCTCTCGGAGGCCTCGAACTTGTCGATCACGACTTCGAGCGCATCGCCGGTCTTGGGGAGTTCCTCTTCCTTGAACTGGATGCGGGGGATGACGCCCAGTTCCTTGGGGCCGAACTCGAGGAAGATGTCGGTGGGGCCGACGGAGACGATGGTGCCCGTGCGGTGCTCGCGGCCGGCGGTGACCACACGCGGCCCGCGCGTCCCTGCCGCCCGCACCGGGCCGGAGATGGCCGGGCGGGGGTCGTGCTTCACGGCGTGCTCGGGTCCGCTCGTCGCCCCCTTCATCGCCGCATCGATCTCGGCCTGCAGTTCGGGAGTGAGGGTGAATCCGCCGGAGTTGCGGGGGGAAGCGTTGTCGGGAGTGGGGGTCATTGTGGGAAGCCGGGTCGCAAGGTTGGCCGAGAACGGGTGCCGCGGATCTTGTGGCCGCGTGCATTCCCGGCGGGCCTGAACCTTCCATTTCGCCGGGAGGCAAGTGTAGAACTGTCGCGCGTCCGCCGCGCGACGCGGGGCCGACGGGGCGCAAGTCCAGTAACGGGCTGGGGCTTGGGTGGGTGGTGCGTGCGCGGGTGGGTGAGGAGGAAGAAGAATGGCCGGGACGGCCAAGCTACGGGGGGTTCATATACTCGTTCTGAAATGTCCACAGCGACGGCAGAAACACTTCCTCCGAACAGTTCCGTGCAGGCGAATGCGTGGGCGGATCAGTACACCCGAACACACTCCGAGAACTTCAGCGTTCTCTCGGTTTTGCTGCCGCGGGGGTTGGCGGCGGACTTTTCGGCGATTTACTCGTTCTGCCGGGCGGCGGATGATCTGGCGGATGAGACGGGGAACGACGAGGCGGCGCGACGCAAGTCGCTGGAGTTGCTCGGTGACTTTCGGGCCAAGCTTCGGCGGGCGGCTGAGGGTGATGCGGATGAGCCGTTGTTCGTGGCGCTGGCCGCGACGATGCGGAAACACCGGCTGCCGATCCAGCCGTTTGAAGATCTGATTCGTGCGTTCGAGGTGGATCAGGTCAAGACGCGGCACCAAACGTGGGATGATGTGGTCGAGTACAGCAAGGGGAGCGCGAACCCGGTGGGGCGGTTGGTGTTGATGGTCTGCGGGTATCGCCCGCCTGAAGAAGACCCCCGCAATGCGGAGCGGTGGGCGATGAGCGATGCGATCTGCACCGCGCTGCAACTGACCAACTTCTGGCAGGATGTGCGGCGCGATCTGGAAGAGCGCGACCGGGTGTATCTGCCGCTCGCCGACTCCAACATCTCGGTTGAAGAGTTGCGGGCGTGGATGAACGGGCCGAGTTCGGGCGAACCCGCGGAGCGGTACTGCGCGGCGATCCGCGAACTGGTCCGCAAGACGTGGCTGTTGTTCGACCAGGGGCGGCCGCTACCCTCGACGCTCAACACCGAGATTGCGCCGGTGATCCGCCTGTTTCAGGCAGGGGGCGAGGCGATTCTCCGCAAAATCGAACGGATGGAGTACGCGACGCTGTGGGCACGGCCGCGGATCGGCAAGGCGGGCAAGGGGTGGTTGGTGGTGAAGGAGATCGTCCGCAGCGTGGCGGGCGTGGCGGGGGTTTCGGGGTCGCCGGTGCGGACGCCGGTCGCGGCGAGCTCCGGGAGCGATCGGTCCGCGTCCGAAGATCGACGCGTGACGATTGTGGGCGGAGGCGTCGCGGGCATCGCCGCGGCGGTGACGCTCGCGGACCGGGGCGTGCCCGTGACGTTGCTGGAAGCCAAGCGCCGGTTGGGGGGGCGGGCGACTTCGTTCGTGGATCAGGGGACGGGCGAGACGCTGGACAACTGCCAGCACATCGCGCTGGGGTGCTGCACGGCGTACCTGAGTTTGTGCGAACGGCTGGGCGCTACGGACCTGTTTGACTGGCACAGCGAGCAGTACTGGATTGAAGCGGGCGGGCGGGAGAGCATCATCAGGCCCGGCATTTTTCCGGCGCCGGCGCACTACACGGAAGCGTTCCTGACGGCCAAGTTCCTTTCGCTGGCGGACAAACTGGCGATTGGGCGGGCGATGCTCTCGATCCGTGTGGCCGATCGCTCGCAGCACACGCACGACACGTTCGGTGAGTATCTGCGGGCTCTCAACCAGACGCCCCGCGCGATCGATCGGTTCTGGGCGCCGATCGTGGTGAGCGCCTGCAACTTGAGCGTTGATCGGGTTGCGGCGTCGTCGGCGCTCAAGGTGTTCCAGGATGGATTCCTGGCGGGGGGCCGCGCGGGGGTGATCGGGGTGCCGAAGGTGCCGCTGGTGCGCCTGTACGACGCGGCGGCGGAGATCATCGCTGCGAGCGGGGGCGAGGTGCGGTTGGGCGTGAATGTCGAGAGTCTGGATGAACGGACCGTGACGGTGGGCGGGCAGGAACTGCGGGCGGGGGCGGTGATCTGCGCCCTGCCGGTTGAGAAGGCGGCGCGGGTCGTGGCGCCGGAGTGCCGCGACGCGAGGTTCGCGGCGATGAACGGTGCGAAGTTCAGCCCGATCCTGGGCGTTCACCTGGAGTTTGATCGTGCGGTGCTGGGCCGCCCCCACGCGGTGCTGGTGGACCGGGCGACGCAGTGGCTGTTCCGCAAGGATGAGAGCGGGCGGCGGCTGCACGCCGTGGTGAGCGGCGCGGATGAATGGGTGGAGTTGAGTGAAGCGCAGATCGTTGAGCGCGTCGCGGAGGATGTGCGGGCGTGCCTGCCCGGCGCGGCGGGGGCGGCGGTGACGTGGTCGCGGGCGGTGAAGGAGCGGCGGGCGACGTTCGCGGCGACACCGGAGTTCGAACGATCGCGGCCGACGGCGGTGAACGCGGACGGCCGCGGCGTGATCCTCGCGGGGGATTACACGCTGACGGACTGGCCGGCGACGATGGAGGGTGCGACGCGGAGCGGGGTGTTGGCGGCGGAGTTGGCGCTCAAGAGGTTGGTGGGGGTGAAGCGGGGGAAGTGAGGGGGGGGAGGGAATCGGGACTCGGGAATCGGGATTCGGTTCGAAGCGGGGGTGGTTTGAACTTTTGGTGGTGTGCGCGCCGCGCGTGAAGAATTGGTTATTGGGACGTGTGGCGGATGCCGGAGCGTGGGGCCGGTCTTGGCGGTTTGGCCGTGAGTGCGATGAAGTTTTGGTGCGGTGCGAGCGAGTTGCGGGGCTTGGCTAGATCGTGCCGGTTTGGGAGCGGGCTGAAGGGTTGAACTGACGAGCGTGCGATGAAGTTTTGGTGCGGTGCGCGCCGCGAGGCGGCGTTATCGGAATCGGTTGATGGGGGTTTGAAGGTTGGGAACCTGACAAGGGCGGGTCGGGGAGGGCGGATGAACTTTTGGTGCGTGCGTGCGCGGGCTCGCGACCTTGTGGTGGTCTGGGCAAGTTACGGCCGTGACAGGGGCGGCTCAGGGCCAGGTCAGGGCCGCTGCGGCGTTGCCCTCATGGTGCGCTGCTTTGGCGGTTGTGGTGCGTTTGAAGTTTTGGTCGCGCGAGGGCCGCGTGTGGGGGCGTTGCGGACCGGCCGGGGGTGCGATGAAGTTTTGGTGAAGAGCGCGGCGGGAGGCTGGGTGGCTATTGGGTTTTCAAAGAGCGGGCCGGGGTGATTACGCGGGCGTCGAACGGACGGGAGCGATTTTGTTTGGAAGGGCACGAATCGTGCGCACGCGGGAGGTTGGAGCGGCATCGCGGCGGTACAATGTCGTGAGGCCGATCCGAAGCCTGGCCATGCTGCCTGCAACCCGAAATCCGTTCGGGTCGTATAAAGTTCGGTCCGCGGTGCAAGGTCTTTGCTGCCGCGTGTGGATAGAGTGTTGATTGGGACGGCGTTTCATTCGGAAACCTTCAAGATGAAGGCGGCGCGGTGGATGATTTCGTTCTCACGCCGTACAACTTCCGCCGGTTTGGGTGCGCTCGGGCCGCGTGCCGCGGCGTTCGGGTGTGCCGAACGCGATGAGTTGGAACAGGTTTGGGGTTCTGGAGATTGCTCGGATGCGCGATGTCAAGCCTTGGCAGATGATCCTCCTCATCGCCGCCGCGCTCGCGATGACAGCGTCGCTGTTCTACTCTTGTTCACACAGCGACGATTTGGGCTTGGCAAAGATGATCCCGATGGTCGACGTCGTGACCGGGGATCGGTTTGACGTAAAACTCCCCAAGTCCGGGTCGATAGGGATTCCTTGCAAGCACCCGGATACTGGCGAGGAGACGCTTGTGCCGTATTTCGAGCCGCAGCCGGGCGAATGGACGGTTGGCGACAAATACGCTAGTCCGTTCGTCAAGAAGGGGCTGCCGAAGGATGCCGCGCTAGACATCAAGACACGGATGGTGAAGTTCTCAGATAAGCCGGTTCGGACGATTGTCGGCGAGTGATTCGAGAGCAGTTTTCTGATCGGAGCGAAGTAGATGCTGATGAATAGCCAAAGAAAGCCGAAGTTCCGCGAGCGTCAAGCGTTTACGTTGATCGAGTTGCTTGTGGTCATTGCGATCATTGCGCTGCTCATTTCGGTGTTGCTCCCGGCGCTGGGAAAAGCCAGGAACGTGGCGCGTCAACTTGTGTGCTCGACACGCATCCGCACTATGGCGCAGGCGCAGCAGACCTACGCGAACAACTTCAAGGACTTCATCGCCGGTCCAAACACCTCGGGGCTCGAAGGCCAGTTCCTCGATGCCAACGGTCGAAATCCCTACGTTTTTGACACGACTTCGAGCACGCCGACGACCACGCACGACTTCATCAGCCCGACTCTGGGCGACTCGCTGGGGTTCTCGGCGAATCGGGCGCTTCGGACGTGGGACATTCTGCAGAACTTCTCCTGCCCGCACATTCGTGATACCGCCGTCGACTGGAACGGAGGCGGTGGCGCGGATCTGATTCAGTTCCGCAACGTTCGAGTCACATACGGATGGAAGATCACGAGTTATCTTTCACCCGCAGCGTTCCATTACCGTCGGCAAAACGTGCCGCAGTCGCTCGCCGAGTATCGACCTGCCGACGAGCCATCTTCGACGCGGGCGGCGGTGACCAAGTACCTGAATCCCAACCCCGCGACGTTGCCGACGAACTACATTCCGAGGCTTGACCGTGTGGGGCTGCAACTGTCGAACAAGGTGATTGTTGCTGATGGAACGCGATATCTGAACACTGACTCTTCGGTGCGGTTCTTCGATTTCGATCCGACTCCGGCGCCGAACGTGTACGGCAACTTCTTGGCGTCGGGGCCGATTTACCAAGACAGCTCTGAATACGGTCGTGGCTATGACTCTGGCAGCCGGATCAATGTCAAAGCCAGCTTCAGGCATGCGGGGCAAGTGATCAACGCCGGCTATTTTGATGGGCATGTCGGGACTCTTAAGAGCACCGAAGCCTGGGAGAATGCCGAGCTGTGGTATCCATCCAACACGGAGTGGACCGGAACTTCCGCGACTCCGGAATCAGCGGCGAAGTATCAGTATCTGCTTTCGCGGCCGGTGGGCAGCCGCGGGCTCCCGTAAATCACGCCGCAGTGAGTTGATCTCGGCTGGCACGCGTCGTAGGCGTTTTGTGACGCGCAACGACGGCAAGTAACTGCTACTCTTGCGTCCCAACGCAGGAGTACGCATGAGCACGCAATCCGTTCTTGAGTTTCTCGACCGCAACGATGCCGCGGCGACGCAGCGGCTGGTTGATTGGCTGCGCATCCCGAGCATCAGCACCGACCCCAAGTACGCGGCCGATGTGCGGCGTGCGGCGGAGTGGGTGGCGGGGCAGCTCAAGGACCTGGGCTTTGCGGTGGAGGTGCGGGAGACGACCAACGCGCAGGGGGCCGGGCACCCGATCGTGATGGCGACGATCGACGGGGCGGCGACGTACAAGGGGCCGCACGTGCTGTTCTACGGGCACTACGACGTGCAGCCGGTGGACCCGGTTGACCTGTGGGAAAGCCCGCCGTTCGAGCCTGTGATCAAGCCGGCGCAGAAGGGCGGCCCGGGCGAGCGGATCGTGGCGCGCGGGGCGGTGGACGACAAGGGCCAGGTGATGACGTTCATCGAGGCGTGCCGCGCGTGGAAGGAGACGACGGGGCACCCGACGGCGGGCGCCAAGTACACGATCATGCTGGAGGGCGAGGAGGAGTCGGGCTCGGTGAGCCTGGAGCCGTTCGTGCGGAAGTTCAAGAAGGAACTGCAGGCGTGCGACGTGTGCCTGATCAGCGATACGGGGATGCTGGGGCGCGACAAGCCGGCGATCACGTACGGCGTGCGGGGCCTAGCGTACACGGAGATCACGCTGCACGCGGCGAACCAGGACCTGCACAGCGGGTTGTGGGGCGGGCGGTGCCCGAACCCGATCACCGAGTTGGCGCGGGTGCTGGCGCAGCTGCACGACAAGAAGCGGCGGGTGACGATCCCCGGGTTCTACGACGCGGTGCGGCCCTTGACCAAGCAGGAGCGGGCCAACTGGAAGAAACTGAAGTTCAGCGCGGTGGGCGCGCTCAAGAAGATCGGGCTGACGGCGGCGGCGGACATCGGCGAGGCGGGGTTCACGGCGATGGAGCGCGAGTGGGGCCGGCCGACGGCGGAGATCAACGGCATCTGGGGCGGGTACACGGGGCACGGGGCCAAGACGGTGATCCCGGCGAAGGCGAGCGCGAAGGTGAGTTTCCGCCTGGTGGCGGATCAGGACCCGGGGAAGATCACCAAGATGTTCTTCAAGTGGTGCAAGGCCCACACGCCGCCGGGGTGCCATTGGGAGTTGAACGACCATCACGGCGGGTTCGGCGTGACGGTGCCGACCGATTCGCCGACGCTCGCCGCGGCGGCGAAGGCGCTCAAGCGTGCGAGCGGGAAGGAAGCGGCGATGATCAAGAGCGGGGGATCAATCCCGGTGGCGGGGATGCTCAAGAGCCTTTTGGGGATCGACACGATCTTCATGGGGTTCGGGTTGGATGACGATCGCGTGCATTCGCCGAACGAGAAGTTCGAGTTGTCGTGCTATCGGTTGGGGCAGAGGGCGCATGCGTTGTTCATGGCGGAGTTGGTGGGGGGGTGAGGGGGAGTGAATGTGAGTGGGGGAAGGGGAGAGGGGATGAAGAGCGTGGATGAATGTGAGTGGAGGGGGATGAGGGATTCGTGGGCGTTGCAATTGGTACGTTTACTAGCAGCCCTCCGGGCTGCTTTTGTTTTTTGCGCTCGTTCCCGGGGGTTTCGCTCGAGGACTCGCTCAACCCCCGGCTACGTTCTATCAGCCCTTCGGGCTGGGACCTCGGAGTTCGGGAGCGTGGGCTTCGCACTTGGGGGCTGGGATTCGCGCTGGTGCGGGTGTCCGGGGGTTTCGCTCGGGGACTCGCTCAACCCCCGGCTACGTTCTATCAGCCCTTCGGGCTGGGGGCTTGGGGGTTCGGGGGCGGGGGATTCGCAATTGGGTGCGGGGGCTTCGCATTTGGGGCACGCCGGGGGCTCTGATTTTGCTCAATCCCAGGTGTATCGCTCGTCCCATTCGATCCCGTACTTGCGCAGGAAGGTTCGCATTTCGTCCTTGAAATCCAGGGCTTTGTGGTGTTCCTTCTGGTTCGCGATGTACGCCTTCAAGTCTTCAACGGCGGACTGGCCGATGGAGAATCCGAAGTAACCGCTCTGCCACCCGAACCCGCCGGGTCCGGCCTCGGCCTTGTTGATCCAGTGGGAAGAGTCACGTTTGACGTTCATCAGCAACTCCGCGAGCGTGAGCGTCTTGGAGAGGTTCACGAGCAGGTGAACGTGATCCGCGACGCCGTTGATGGCGAGCAACGGCGAATCCAAGTTCCGGCAGATGCCTCCGATGTACGTGTACAGGTCTTGCTCCAACGCGGCGGGAATCGTGGGAGTGCGGTGCTTGGTTGAGAACGTCACGTGCATCAGGATTTTGGTGTACGTCGTCGCCACGGCGGAGAGGATATTGGGTTTGAATGTGTGGGGAGTGGGGGCCGGGGATATCGACGGCGTCGGGTTCAAGCGCGTGTTGCGTGGCGAGGTGGCAGCCTAACAATTGGCACGATTACTAGCAGCCCTCCGGGCTGCATTCCCCTTTTGCGTTGCTTCCGGGGGTTTCGCTCGAAGACTCGCTCAACCCCCGGCTACGTTCTATCAGCCCTTCGGGCTGGGGGCTTTGGAGTTCGAGGGCGTGGGCTTCGCATTTGGGCGCGGGGGCTAAGCAATTGGGTTCGGGGCGCGAAGTTCCCGGGGGTTTCGCTCGAGGACTCGCTCAACCCCCGGCTACGTTCTATCAGCCCTTCGGGCTGGGGGCTCGGAGTCCGGAAGCGGGGGCTTTGCATTTGGGCGCGGGGATTCGCGCTTGGTGCGGCGGTCCGGGGGTTTCGCTCGAGGACTCGTTCAACCCGGCTAAGTTCTATCAGCCCTTCGGGCTGTGACCTCGGAGTTCGGGAGCGTGGGCTTCGCGCTTGGGGGCGGGGGCTTCGCGCGTCGGGGAGGGGAGATTTTTCGGGCGCGGGGGAGAGGTGCGGGGGGTTAGTCGTTGAAGAGGCTGGTTGATTTGGCGGGGTCGGCATCGGGGTCGATGAAGGTGATGCCGAGGTGGTTGGCGGCGGCGCGGGTGAGGGCGCGGCCGCGGCGGGTGCGGGCGAGGAAGCCGATTTGAAGGAGGAAGGGCTCGACGACGTCTTCGAGGGTGCCGGAGTCTTCGTTCATGGTGGCGGCGATGGCCTCGAGGCCGACGGGGCCGCAGCGGTAAGTTCCGGCGATGGTGCGGAGGTACTTGCGGTCGAGTTCATCCAGGCCGAGAGAGTCGACGCCTTCGAGCGAGAGGGCGGCTTCGACGACGTCGGCGTTGACGACGCCCTTGTGGCGGACCTGGGCGAAGTCGCGGACGCGGCGGAGGAGGCGGTTGGCGATGCGGGGTGTGCCGCGGGAGCGGTCGGCGATCATCGTCGCGGCGGGCGCGGGCAGAGCGCCCATGTTGAGCAGGCCCGCGCTGCGGGAGAGGATTAAGAGGAGTTCCTCGCGGGTGTAGTAGCGCAGATGGTGGACGATGCCGAAGCGGGACCGCAGGGGTGAAGAGAGCAGGCCGGCGCGGGTGGTGGCGCCGATGAGCGTGAAGGGCTTGCACTTGATCTGCACGGTGCGGGCGGAGAGGCCGCTGTCGAGCGTGAGGTCGATGCGGAAGTCCTCCATCGCGGGGTAGATGAACTCCTCGACGGCGATGGGGAGGCGGTGGATCTCGTCGATGAAGAGCACATCACCCTGGTTGAGGCGCTGCAGAGCGGTGACGAGGTCGGTGCCGCGGGCGAGGGAGGGGCCGGAGGTGGCGGTGACGCCGCTGCCCATCTCGGTGGCGAGGACGTGGGCGAGGGTGGTTTTTCCGAGGCCGGGAGGGCCGTGGAGCAGGACGTGCTCCATGGGTTCGCTGCGCTGCTTGGCGGCGGCGATGGCGATGCGGAGGCGCTCGATCAGTTCGGACTGGCCGACGTACGAAGAGATGTCGGTGGGGCGCAGCGCCCAGTTGATCTGCTCTTCCTGCGGGGTGGCCTGAGCGGAGATGAGGCGGTCGGTGGCCACGAGGAAGGGATGAAGAGGGACTCGGGAATCGGGATCCGGCGGAACTCAGTGGAGGTTAGTCTATGGGGAGGTTCTTGGACTTCCACAGGCGGACGAGGTCTTCCAGGGTGGTGGGTTCCCAGCGGGAGCCGTCGGGCTGTTCGATGCGGACCAAGCGGCCCTGATCGTTGTAGATGCTGATCTGCGGCTTTTTGTCTTCCGACAGGCGGGTGGTGATTTTCCAGAAGTTGGGGGCGTCGGGGGGCTGATCGACGAAGTCGCGGCGCATGCGCACGGTATTGGCCTGCGACTGGTAGACGTAAAAGCCGTGCTCGGCGGCGACGCCGTGGCGGATGAGCAGGTACGGGAGCAGCGCGGCCTCGACCTGCGTGATGTAGCCTTCATCCTGCAGCACGGGCTTGATGGTCTGTGGGGGCTTGCCGGTGCCGTCGATGCGGACGACCATGCTCTTGCCGGTGCGGGCGCCGGTCTCGGTGAAGACGGAGGGTTCGGACTTGGGGTTGCGGAAGGCGTTCTGCACGACCCAGGATTCTTCCGATCGGTCGGGGGTCATGAAGTACGCGGCGCGGCTGTCGACGGTGCCGCCCTGATCGATGAGGCGGGCGTCGATCTGCACGATGAAGCCTTCGGTGCTGCCGCCGGCGGCGCGGGCGCTTTTCTCTCCCGAGACATCGGCGCGGGTGCCGACCTTGCAGCGGATGCGGCGGTAGGCGATCTCGATCTCGTCGCTGGCGGAGCCGGTGGGGGAGGGCTTGTAGAGACGCTCCCAGCGCTCGGGGCGTTCGGCGATGATCTCGCGCATGGCCTTTTCGCCCAGATTCTCGAAGAGATTGAGGCCGGCGGCGACAGCGCCGGCGCGATCGGCGGCGAGCTTGACGGGGTCGGCGATGGTGGAGGCGGCGATGAGCGTCTGGAACATGCCGCGGGTCTTTTCGAGGGCGGCTTCGGTGGTGAGGAGTTCGAAGGTGATGAAGTGGCCGGGTGCGGTGCGCAGGACGGTGAAGCCGCGGGCGAGGGGGGCTTTGCCTTCGAGCGCGGGGAGAGCGACGTACCAGCGATCGGCGGGGAGGCCGTTGATGTTGAGCGGGGGCTGGCCCTCCTGGGGTTCGCGGGCGATGAGGCGGCCGCGGGTGCCCAGGACTCGGAACTCCTTGTCGGTGATTCCGTAGGACTCCAGGAGGGTGACGATGGCGGCGTCGGCGACCTGCGCGGTGGTCATGTCGGCGGCGCCTTTGGGCGCTGCGACGCGGATGGACCAGGAGGCGTCCTTGGGGGCGATGCGTGCGCTGACTTCCTGGCCGGCGGTGTCGATCTGTCCGAGGCAGCCGACGGGCATGGGCATGGTGAGGCCGATGCTCTCGAGCTTGAGGGGCTCGTCGGCGAACTCCACCGGGGAGGGGCTGGAGACGGGCTTGGGCTCGCCCGAGGCGGGCGCTTTGGCGGCGGGGGTGTCGTCGGCCATCGCCGGCTTGGCGGGCTGTTTGGCGGGTTGTTTCGCGGGCTGGGAGGCCGGAGGCTTGGCGGCCGGGGAGCGCTTCGGGGTGGTTTGGGCCCACGCGGGGGATGCGAGGAGCGAGGCCAGAATAATCACGCGGATGGGGGGTTGCATAATGGTCCTCGAAGGATATGGGTCGTCGTCCGGCGAGTATCGGCGCGGGGTGGAGCGGGAGTGGAACGCGGGCGGGTGGCGCGGCGGTGACCGGCGGAGGTTCCCCGGGATTGGGCGGGGCGCGAGGGCGGGTCAGGCCGGGTTGATACCGCGGGCGCTGAGTTCGCGGTGCAGCCAGACCTTGATGAAGGCCCATTCGCGGGCGATGGTGCTGGGGGAAGTGGCCAGGGCGCGGGCGGTTTCTTCGCCGGTGAGGCCGGCGTAATACCGGAGTTCCACGATGCGGGCCTTGAACTCGTCGAGGGCGGAGAGTTTCTCGAGGGCGGCGTCGAGGGCGAGGGCATCGACGCCGGATTCACGATCGGGGGCGGCGAGTTCGGTGAGGTCGGATCGGGCCGCGCCGCCGCCGCGTTTGAGGGCGTTCTTGGAGCGGGCGTGGTCGGTGAGGATGCGGCGGATGGCCTTGGCGGCGGCGCCGAAGAAGTGGGCGCGGCTTTCCCAGGTGACGCTGGGATCGTCGGCGGGGCCGACGAGGCGCATGTAGGCCTCGTGCGCGAGGGCGGTGGGCTCGAGCGTGTGTCCGGGGCGTTCGTCGGCGAGGAAGCGTGCGGCGAGCGCGCGCATTTCGTCGTAGACGCGGGGGAACAGCTCGTTGGTGGCGACGGCATCGCCCGCGCCGGCGCGGGAGAGGAGGCTGGTGATGTCGTGGCGGGCCTGGGACATGCGGGGCGGACGGTGAAGTTTAGGAGCGCGGGGGGTGTTCCAGGGATACGAGCGGTGCGGGGGTTGGTTGCGGTGTGCCCGGGGCGCGGAGTGCGGGAAAGAAAAACCCCGCGTGCGGCACGCGGGGGTTAGGGGGCGGGGCGGGTTGTGGATCAGCAGGAACCGGCTTCCCACGCGGCGAAGAAAGTCTCGACGTCGCCGCCATCGACTCCGCCGTCGGCGTTGACATCGGCGTTGTTGTCGCCGGCTTCCCAATCGGTAAAGAACGACTCGACGTCGGCACCGTCGATGCCGCCGTCCTGGTTGTAATCAGCGAAGCAGGGCGGGGCGCCGACGCGGCAGGTGATGTACTGGTAGGTGCCGCGGCCGGATTCCTCGAAGGCGATCACGAGGATGGTGTGCTCGCCGGGGGTGAGGCCGGAGAGGCCGGCCTGGAACTCGAAGCGGTCGAGCCTTGGCGCGGCGTTCAGGGCGTTGGCGAGGGTGAGGGGGTTGGGGACGTTGGCGGGGTCGCGGATGACGTGGACGGCGGTGACGGTGCGGTCCAGGGCGCGGACCTTGAATGAGTATGACGTGGTGCCCTCGGGGAGGGGACACTGGATCTCGGCCCGGACCTGCGGGGCGAGGCGGTCGATGTAGACGACTTGGCGGAACTCGCGGAAGAGGGGAGCTTCAACGGCGTCACGCTTGCGGAAGGCGACGACGCTGATGTAGTTGAGGCCTTCGTCGAGGCGGGTGGCGTCGATGGCCTGGGCGTAGTTGCCGGTGGTGTTTGCGGTATCGGCGAGCGGTTCGCGGCGCGTGACGAACTGCTCGTAGCCGGGGACGACGGCGTTGGTGTAGTCGATGTCGGAGTGGCCGTTGCCGTTCCAGTCGTCGTAGCCCTCGTTGATGCGGAACACGGCGTTGTCGTCGGCGTTGCTGTTGTTGCCGGCGCCGGGGTCGCCGTTGGTGGTGGTGAGTTGGATCTGGAAGGAGTCCGAAGTGATGATCGGCACGGTGGCGAGGCGGCGGCGGTGGGCGGGCGTCGAGGCTGCGTCGACGGGCAGGTTTCCGCTGGTGTTCGTGAGCGTGAGCGTGCCGGCGGGGATGGCGGGTGCGTAGATGACGAAGCCCTTGTTGTGCTCGGTGCCGGTGGGGGAGACGTTGCGGGGCACGCGGATCGTGACGGAGCCGTTGGCGCCGACGGTGATGACGTCCAGGATGTCGTTGTTGGGGTCGACGGTGGCGTTGGTGGCGTTGCCGGTCATCTCGATGAGGCGGGTGCCCTGGGGGAAGGTGGTGTTGAAGGTGCGCTGGTCGTAGCCGCCGTCGTAGCGGTCGTTGCAGGCGACGAGGCAGTTGCCACGCACGGTGGTGCCGTTGCGTGTGGCACGCTCGTAGATCATGACGTCCGCGTCGATCCAGCGGGGCTGGAACTCGCCCCGGCCGAGTTGGTTGGAGAGTCGGACGAGGTTGGTGATGGTGTCGTCTGGATTGGTGGAGGCGCTGTCCTGGCCGAGGGCGTTGGGGAGGCCGTTCTTGGGATAGAAGCCCGAGCCGGTGCGGCTGATGCCCTTGGCGTTGTAGAAGACCTCGGTCTGGCCGGTGCGCATCAGCATGTAGGCGTAGGCGTACCAGCCCTGCTGGCGGTATGTGGGCGTGGGGGGGACGGCGTTGCCCTGGCCGGTGGTGCCGTTGTCGTGGCTGAAGATGTGCATGACGCCGACGCTGCCGTTGTTGTATCCGTCGTCGGTGCTGTCGATGTGGGAGGGGAGGATCGAGTTCCAGTCGCCCAGACCGCCCGCGCCGATGAGGTTGCGGAGCGAGCCCGCGCCGCTCAGGTCGAGCACGTCGCGGTTGGAGAACGCGTCGCCGGCGGCGCTGCGGCCGATGGTGCGGCCGTTGGGCTTGCGGACATAGCGGTCGAAGCAGAAGTCGTTGCCTTCGACGCATTCGCCGAAGACGAAGGGGTTGACCTGGCGGCCGTCCGGGGTGGTGCGGCGCAGGTGCGTGACGGAGTCATAGAACGTGTCGAAGAACCACGAGGGCATGTGCTTCATCGCGTCGACGCGGAAACCGTCGACCTTGTGAACGTCCATCATCCACTGCGTCCAGCGCATGAGGTAGCCGGTGGCGTTCTCCGCGACGGGATCGCCCGCGGAGGGGTTGGTGGTGTTGAAATGGCCGAACGTGAACTGGCTGGCCGGCTCGTTGCGCCATGGCACATCGCACGGGGGAGAGAAAATGCCGGTGTTGAGGGGGCCGGCGTACGACATGCCGGGGTTGTTCACCGGCGGGTCGAAGCCCAGCGACAGGTCGGGATAGAAGCGGGTGTTGGCCGGGTTGGGATTGTTGAAGTAGCGACCGCCGGGGATGTTGAGCGGATTGCCCGCCGCGGCGGGTTGGCGGATGAACGAGTTGTTGGACTCGTGAGCGATGTCGATGAGCGAGATGAGGTCGCCGTTGAGCAGGCAGTAGCGGGCGCTCTGAGGCGCCTCGCTCTGGTAGTACCCGGAGGAGGTGCCGTTGTGGAAATCGCCCCAGTTGTCGGTGGCGGACTTGTTGCCGGTGGCGGGTGGGTTAAGCCAGAGGCCCGGGTAGCCGCCGTCGTCCATGAAGCCGCGATCGCCGGAGCGCGAGGAGTCGTGGTTGAGCACCGAGTCGATGTAGACCTGCGCGCCGCAACGATGGAACTCGTCGACCACGGCGTCGAAGCCTTGTTCAGTGCCGTAGGCGGTCTGCGCGGAGGGGGTGCCAAGGTTGAATCGGTCGAAGACGTCGTAGCCCGCGCTGGTGCTGTTTTGGTTTGAGGACCCCGGCCAGACGTAGCCACGGGAGACGGGCGGCACCCACGCAGAGCCGTAGCCTGCGAGGAAGAAGTCCGGCATCTTGCGTTCCATGGACGACCAGGGGCTTTCGAACCACTGGAGCATGGGTGCGGGGGATTCCTGCCAATCCTGTCCCATCGCGCTTCCGGCCAGAGAGGTGACCACGGCGGCGAAGGCGATCCGGCGTGCGCAGCACGCACCGCGACGGGGTTCATTCTGAGGTCGACCAGATTGAGAACGAAGCGTGAGCATCCTGATCTCCGTAAGAATCGGATTGTGTTCGGAGTCCCAAAACGCCGCGTCATGCGGCGAGCGCGAGGCGTGAATCCCCGTCTGTTGTATACGCGTAGTATGACGGATTCGGTCCGGATTGGGAAGCGGTATTTCGCGGATGTGGTCCGTTTCCAACCGGAATTCTGATTGTAACCGTTACAACGCGCGCTGAACTCCCCGGGCTTTTGCGAGTGGGACAGTCCGCGATCGCGGCGCGGGGCCGGCCTTGGATCGGGGCGCGCGATTGGTGGCCGCGGCGCAGGGCGCCGGTGAGCGGCGAGCGTGGCTTTTTCGCGTGCATGAACCGGCTACGCTGTGGCCCGGCTCCCGAGGTCGGGAGCACTCATCGCCGAGGACTCCGCCATGACATTTCAACGTCACATCGCTCTGATTCTCACCCTGGCGGCCAGCGTTGCGTGTGTGCCGATTGTGCACGCCGCGGACGACGGCGCTGCTCTGAACGGCTGGAACGCCGCGGCGGGGCCGGCGGTTTCGGAGCAACTGGCTCCGGGCGCGATCCGGTATTTCGCGGACGGGCCGGCGAAGCAGCAGGCGCATCCGTCGTACGCACTGGTGGCCGAGCCGAAGGAGGCAACTCCTGTCGGGGCGGGTGGGTCGTCACCCACGCCGCTGTTCGGCACGATCGGGGGCAAGCAGGCGGTGCGAGTGGTGATCACGCCGGGCACTTCGCTGTACGGCACGGGTGAAGCGGCGGGGCCGCTGCTGCGCAACGGCCGGCAGATCGTGGCGTGGAACACCGACGCGTACGGGTACGGGGACGAGGCCAAGAGTCTATACCAGACGCACCCGTGGGTGCTGGCGGTGCGGCCGGACGGCACGGCGTTCGGCGTGCTGGCGGACACGACGTACCGCTGCACGATCGACACGGCGTACACCAGCCCCAACGAGATCCAGTTCATCGCGGACGGTCCGGCGTTCGGGGCGATCATCATCGACAAGCCGACGCCGCAGGCGGTGCTCACGACGCTGGCGGACCTGACGGGCAAGATGCCGATGCCGCCGAAGTGGGCGATCGGATATCACCAGTGCCGGTATTCGTACTTTCCCGACAGCCGCGTGCGCGAGATCGCGGAGGGCTTCCGTTCGCGGCAGATCCCGTGCGACATCATCTGGTTCGACATCGACTACATGGAAGCGTTCCGGATCTTCACCTTCGACCGGGGTCATTTCCCCGATCCCAAGAAGCTCAACTCCGATCTGCACAACAAGGGTTTCCACACGGTGTGGATGATCGATCCGGGCATGAAGAGCCGCGATGACCGAGGTCCGGCGGATCGCAAGGCCGAGGATCTCGCCAAGGAGCCCGCGGCGGCGCAGGAAGCGCGTGCCAAGGAGATCGCCAACTACAAGGCGATCATGGATTCGGGCACCAAGGCCGATGTGTGGGTGAAGCGTGCCGACGGCAAGGTGTACGAGGGTGAAGTATGGCCGGGCTGGTGCAACTTCCCTGATTTCACGGATCCGGCCGTGCGGGCGTGGTGGGCCGGGTTGTACAAGGACTTCGTGGCGCTGGGCGTCGACGGCGTGTGGAACGACATGAACGAGCCCGCTGTGTTCAACGTGGCGAGCAAGACGATGCCCGAGGACAACCGTCATCGCGGCGATCCATCGATGATCGGCCCGAGCGGCAAGCCGCAAGGGGACGCGGCGGCGGACAAGCACGCCAGGTATCACAACGTGTACGGCATGCAGATGATCCGCGGCACCCGCGAGGGGATCGCCGCGGCGGTGCCGGACAAGCGCCCGTTCGTATTGAGCCGCGCCAACTACATCGGGGGCCAGCGTTACGGGGCCACGTGGACGGGTGACAACTCCGCCAACTGGTACCACCTGGAGACGTCGATCCCGATGTCGCTCAATGTGGGCCTGTCTGGTCAGCCATTCATCGGGCCGGACATCGGCGGCTTCGCGGGCAACGGAGACGGCAAACTCTTCGCTCGCTGGATGGGGTTTGGGAGTTTGTTCCCGTTCAGCCGCGGGCACACCGCCAAGGAGAACATCAACAAGGAACCTTGGGCTTTCGGCCCCGCTGTGGAAGCGACGTGCAAGGAAGCCCTCCAGCGTCGTTACCGGTTGATCCCGTACCTGTACACGCTCTTCCACGAGGCGAGCGTCAACGGCCAGCCGATCGCACGTCCGCTGTTCTTCGCTGATCCGACCGACCCGGCCCTGCGCTCGGAGGATGACGCGTTCCTGCTGGGCGACGCCGTGCTGGTGAAGGCTTCGGTCGTGCCCGATGGTTCGCGGGTGTCTGCGATGCCCAAGGGCGCGTGGCGGGCGTTCGCCACCTCCGCGGACAAGGATCTTCCCAACTTGCTGTTGAAGCCCGGAGCGATTCTCCCCACCGGGCCCGACATGCAGTACGTTGATGAGAAGCCGCTGGACCCGTTGACACTCATCGTCAACCTCGATCCCGCGGGCAAGGCAACGGGAACGCTGTACGAGGACGCCGGCAACGGCTACGGCTACCAGAAGGGCGAATACCTGCTGACGACATACGAGGCGGTTCAGGAGGGCGGCACGATCACCGTGAAGGTCGCGAAGACCGAGGGCCAGATGGCTCGCCCGAAGCGTGCTTGCAACGTCAAGGTGATCTTTGATAACCAGTCTGTGCTGACCGGCCAGGGAACGGACGGCCAGCCGATCTCGATCAAGGTGCCTGGGTAACCGTTCAAGGGCCCTGGAGTTTGGGTCCGACGCGGCTTGTATTAACGCTCCCGCCATCGATCAGAATCCGATGCCTCCCATCCCCCGCCCGATTTCTCGATTGTGCGTGTTCTGTGGTGCCAGCAACGGCGCTCACGAGGACTATCCCCACGCGGCCAGGCAGCTCGGGGCCGAGATGGCTCGACGCCGCATCACGCTCATCTATGGCGGCGGTCGCGCCGGGTTGATGGGGGCGGTGGCCGATGCCTGCCTTGAGGAGGGCGGGCAAGTGGTGGGCGTCATCACGAGGCTGCTGCAGAATCGCGAACTGGAGCACAAGGGCGTTACGTCGCTGCACGTTGTAGAGACGATGCACGAGCGCAAGATGATGATGGCGAACCTTGCCGACGCCTTCATCGCGCTCCCGGGGGGGCTGGGCACGCTGGATGAGATGTTCGAGATCCTGGCGTGGGCGCAGCTGGGCATCCACTCCAAACCGGTGGGGCTTCTGAACACCCGCGGCTATTACGACTCGCTGATGGCCTTTCTGGACCACGTGGAGGTGGAATCGTTCCTGCGGCTCAACCTGCGGGCGACGATCGTCAACTCGGCGGACCCGCAGCGGATCATCGACGCTCTCGCGGCTGTCGAGCCCCGGCGCGACGCACCGCGCCCGGGCTGATCAGCAGTCGCCCGCCTGCCAGGCCGTGAAGAAGGCTTCCACATCCGAGCCTTCGACGCCGCCGTTGTGGTTGACATCAGCGTCGCTGCCGCCGAGTTCGAACGCGCTGAAGAAAGCCTCCACGTCGGCGCCGTCGATGCCGCCGCTCTTGTCGAAGTCGGCGATGCAGGGCGGGGAGGGAGTGAGCAGTTCGAGTTCGCGGATAGCGAGCGCGGTGTATCCGGTGGGGCTCAGATGCACCACGTCGGTGGGTGTGTGGTACCACCCTTGCGATTGCATTTCGGCGTACGTGGTCAGGAGATCCAGGCGCACCGCGGCGCACCTGGGACGCGACGCCGCGAGCGTTTCAGCGGCTTGGCGGTACTGCACCAAGCGGGGGCTGTCGGGCGATTGGACCGGGTGCGACGGGGTGAGCAGGAAGTACAGGGAGGTGGGGTCTTCGCCCGCGGCGATCCAGGCCGCCTCGATGCGGTTCATAGCAGCCACAAGGTTGTCCGCGTACGCGTCGGGAGCGGTGCCCGGCCAGACCGCTGCAGGTCCCAGCGAGGTTCTGCTTTCTTCCTGATCGTTCACGCCGAAGCAGATGCGGACCAGCACATGATGGTCGCCGGTCTGAAGGCGGGTGGTGCGGCTGAGGTAGGCCGACAGCGTCTCCAAGGGCGTGTTGATGAGTGCCGCGGCGGCTTCCCACGCGGTGCCGCCGCCGATGCCCATGAGCGTGTGGACGGCGACTCCCTGGGGTCGGTGGGTTCCCTCGCACCGCATCCAGGAGAAGAAGAGCGGGCCGCGCAGCTCTGGCCCGCCTGGCTCGCTGAATCGCATGCCGATGGAGCCTTGGCGGTGTCCCGCCGGCAGGTCGAGCGAGAACTCGTGCAGGCCAAGGCCGCCGCCGGTGCTGATGTCGGGCCCTCGCGCCAGAATTGTGTAGGGATACTGGTCAAGACGGATGCAGGGTCGGAAGGTGCCGCCGGACTGATCGAACGTTCCGTACGTGAAAATGAACCGCAGCGGCCCATCGACGCCCATGGCGTGCGACGTCCGGATGATCAATCCGTTGTTGTACGCCGCCCACCGGGACACCCCTGGGGGCATGTACAGGTAGTTCATGGGCGCGAGGTCGTTGGACATTTCCAACGACATCAGGGCCGGTGCGCCGGAGTACTGGAAGGTGCTGTTGGCTCCCAATGCGGAGACGTTGCAATACGAACCGACGCCCGCGGTGAGGCCCACGTTTTCGCCCGCGGACATGAGGCCCGTGGCGTAGATCCCGAAGCGCTCGGCGCACTGGCGGTGCCAGCCGTCTTCCCAGCCGTCGTACGCGTACAACTGGTTGGAATCGCCGAGCATGATGATGTCGGCTCGTTGCGTATCGGCGGCTTCCCAGAAGGGCGCCAGGGATTCGGCACCGGTTGCCTGGGCCAACGCCCGCGAGCAAAGGATTGCCAAGCCCAGAGTCTGCGCCACAACACGGTTCATCGCTGCACGATTCCTTCAGATCGTCAAACTCCGAACAGGATCCCACGCAGCAACCGTCAGATGGTTGCCGTGCTGCATTTTCCGTTGGTGACGCCGCGCGCTTCAGGGCGTGGGGGGCGTCGCTGTTGAAGGGGACTGTCTCTCTCTCGGGGGCAAGCGTAGGGAAGGATCGCCCAGCAGAACGAACTTCATCCCCTGAAAGAAGACGCTGGGGGGGTACCAATCGGATGTTGGCTTGATCTTCGAAAGGTTCTCGGAATCCCAGTACGTTCGGAGGGCGGCGTTCCAGCAGTCTCCCAGCCGGGTGTCGGCCCTTGAGTCCGCGAGGGCGGACGCGAAGCCGCTGAGCAGGGTCATGGCGCAGGGCTGGCTGCCGGTATCGCAGCCGATGTACGCTGCGGCGCCGGCGTCGGGCATGCGGACGAGTGCCTCGCCGATTCCCGAGCGGTTGAAGGGTCCGGTCTGATAGCACGCGGCCGGTGGCGGCGGCGTGGAGAACTCTTCGGCGTTGTTGGTTCCGGCGTGCTGTACACCCGTGGCGTCGATGTACGACTCGTACGGTCCAAGTGTGGCCATGCATGCGGTAGAACAACCCGCGGACATGCAAATCGCCGGGTGCCGGGCATTGGCCAAGTGCTGAAGATCGCGTTCCGACAAGCAGCCCTCCCACGAGTGTTCGCTACCGTGTCCGCTGTGAAGGATGACGCTGCAGGTGCCGAACAGCCCGAGTACGTTCGCCGCGGTGGGCGCCGGTTCGCCGTCGTCGCGGGAGGCGTCTTTCCAGTACAGGCGGCGGGTGCGCCACGATGCGTTGGCCTTGTCTCGGACGGCGTCCATCATCCCGCGGTTCTCGATCCAACCGCCGACGGCGACCAGGGCCATGTCGCGTGCGTCGGACGATGCGGCCCAGCGCTCGTAGGCGATGGACTTCGCCGCGACAGCGCGGGCTTGATCCAAGGTCGACACGGGCCAGCGACCGACGGCGATGTCTGGCCGGTAGTCGACGTTGTCGTAGTTGATCGGGTCGGACTTGTTCGTCTCCCCCCGCACTTCACCGAAGTACTGGGCGTGGAAATCGGCCTTCTGGGCATTCCAGTCGTCGAACTCGCCGGCGGCGTTGACGAGGTCGGCGTAGTAGAGATCGCTGGGATAAAACGCGTAGTTGAACGCGGCGGGGGTGCCGCGGTCCAGCACCATGTAGCGGACGGGCATGCAGTCCGCGTCGCCCATGAGCAAGACGTAGCCCAGGTGTTTGCCGCTGCTGGTCCATCGAGCATGCAGGTAGTGCTTCAGGCGTTCGGCATCATCGGCGCCGGGTTGGCCGGAGAGTGCTTCTTCGAGAGTTGCGACATCAGTGCGGATATCTCCGGCGCGGGCGTCGCGATATTCAGCGGCGGCGGCGGAGAGGGCGGTGGGCGCGATGATGAGCATTTTCGCGTCTTGCGCGGACGCGACAGAGGTGGCCAACGCCGCGAGAAACGCCGCCTGGCGGGCCGCGATGGGCCAAGTGTCGGGTGTCGACAGGCCGTGCGCGGGCGCGTCGGGATCGCTCGGGTGTGCCATGACCAACGCTAGGTGTGGTGGGGCGGAGGTTGTGGAGTGGCGGCCGTTCACACCTAACCCAAACCGATCGGAGGGCTGTCAAGAAACACGGAAAGTTCGTTAGCCCGGGCGGGAGGATTGTGCGCATTGATTCATGACAGCCCACACACGGCCCGGAACGCCGCGGTTCAACTCCCATCCGCGTGCTACGGCCAACTCCCTTTCGCTCCGCACGTGACCGGCAGGTCCTTGCGGGGGTTTGCACGACACACTCCCACGTTAGAGACTCCGCCATGAAAGCACTATTTGCCATCGCCGCGGTCCACATGCTTGCTTCGGTGTCGCTCGGCCAAGCCGTTGTCGACTCGGCCCACGCGATGGCGTGGAGCGAGAACGCGGGCTATCTGAACTGGGACGCCGCGCAGGGCACCGACGCCGTGTACTTCGCTGCGACGTACGCCTCGGGCTGGGTTTGGAACGAGAATGTCGGCTGGATCAATCTGGGTCAGGGTCCACTCAACGGCATGAGTTACGCGAATACCAACGGTCTGGATTTCGGCTTGAACATCGCTCCCAACGGCGCGTTGACCGGTTACGCCTGGGGCGAGAACATCGGTTGGATCAACATGTCGGGCGGTGCAATGGCGACCCCGGCCAACGCGGCGCGGCTTGACATGATCAACCTTCGTCTTCGCGGCTACGCGTGGGGTGAGAACATCGGCTGGATCAATCTTGACGACGCCGGCAAGTTCGTCGGGCTGACGCCTCCGGCGTGCCCCGCCGACTTCAATCAGGACGGCGGGATCGATGGTTCGGACGTTCAGGCCTTCTTCGCGGCGTGGGAATCGGGCGACTTCGCGGCCGACGTGAACCTCGACGGCGGCATCGACGGTGCGGACGTTGAGACGTTCTTCGCCGCCTGGGAGGCCGGCGGCTGCTGAAAGTTCAGGCGGCGGGGTCGTCGGGAGGTGCTGCTCCCAGCTCCGCGGCGATCTTGGCGATCTGTTCTTTGGCGTGTTCAGTTGCAGCGGCTTTGGAGCGGCCGTGCATGCGCTTCCACATCCAGGGTATCGGCAGCACGGTGAGGGGGATGTACCAGATCCAGGTCGGGATGGTGTACCACGAGAAATACGTGGTCAGCATCGAATCGGTGAGCCAGACGCCCGGCCAGACGGTGATGATCAGCACCACCGCCATGATGAGGGGCATCTTGAGGAGCATGCGGAGTTGAAAGTCCAAGCGGCGCGAGCCCGGGGCCGCCTGCGAATGCGCGCAGAGTCGGTAATCAAACTGATCGCCGAAGGCGGCGACGCTGAACAGGCAACTGGAGTCGCGGTCATTGAAACCGGCGAGTTTCCCTCGGCGTGCGGCGGCTTCCAATCGGCGCAGTATTTCGTCATCCCCCAACGGGGTGTTGATGCCGCCGATTGAATCACTCCGGTTATTGCCCGCTCCGGCTTGCTGCGGTTGAGATTCGACCATTCGCAAGGCTCCTTGCCGAGTGTAGATCGGTTCCTGGATATTCGTTGGTGAAGCCCGGCGGAGGCGATTACCATGGAACAGCGTTTGCGGATACCGGTGCTAACGGCTCCACCCCTTCGATGAATCCACGACCGATCAAACCCACCCGGCCCGAAGCGCACAAGCTGCGCCTTGTGGGCGCGGAAGCCGCGTTGGCCGGTAAGAGCAACCGGCCCGATCCGGACGCTGCGCTGCGACGAGAGGTTGCGCGAGAGAATCACAGCGCGGGCGGGTTGAGCGTGGACGACATGCGGGACGTCTTCGCGGCGGCGGTGGTGGGGGCGCTGGATGGCGGCCGCGCGGCGATCCTGCGGCCGCAGGTGCGGCGTCGCCTGGTGGCGGGGGCGGTTGCCACGGGCATGAGGCCTTTCGAGGCGAATCTGGTCATCGCGCTGGTGCAGGAAGCGACCCGCAACGGCCGCACCGTGCGGGCGAGGATGATTCCGATCACGCGCACGCCGCGGACGCGGTGGGTGTGGTCCGTGGTCGCGACGCTTCTGATCGCGGCGGCGATTCTCGGGGCGATGGTGCTGTGGGTGCGGAGCCTGTAGGAGACTCAGGTGTTTTCGGCGCGGCTGGCCCACTCGAACTCAAGGGGCTCGAGTTCCGACATCAGCTTGGCGCGTTCGGCGCTCAGCTGATTGGACTTGCGGGCGTCGCGCCAGGTGTCGCCGCTCATCATGTCCTGATCGATCTGCTTGATCCGGTTCTGGATCTTCTCGATCTGGGCTTCGATCTGCTCGGTGGTCAGGCGGGCGAGCTTGTTCGTGGTGGGCGCCTTGGGCTTGGCGGCGGCCTTCTTGCGTTCCTCGGCTTCGCGGCGTTGGCGTTCCGCGGTTTCCTTTTTCGCCTTCTCGGCTTCCGCCGCCCGGGCGGCCTCGCGTTTGCGGGATTCGTCCTTGCGCTTCCACTCGGTGTACGAGCCGGCGAAGATCTCGGCGTTGCCGTGGCCATCGAGGATGAGCAGGTGATCGCAGGTGTGGTCGATGAGGGCGCGGTCGTGGCTAATGAGGAGCATCGTGCCCTCATAGCCGCCCTCGGAGCCAAGAGCGTCTTCGAGGCGCTCGGCGCTGGGGATGTCCAGGTGGTTCGTGGGTTCGTCGAGCACGATCAGGTTCTTGGCGCTGGCGAGGAGGCCCGCGAGCACGGCGCGGCTGCGTTCGCCGCCTGAGAGTTGCCAGAGCTGCTTTTCCTGCTCGTCGCCGGTGAAGAGGAACGCGCCGGCGAGGTCGCGGGCCTGCTGTTCGCTCATCGCCTGGGTGGGCGCCTCCTTGAGGATCACGCCCTGCAGGTAACGGTAGACGGATTGGTTCACGTCGAGCCCGTCGTGCGTCTGGCGGTAGTAACCGACCTTGACGTTGGCGCCGATGCGCACGACACCGGCGTCCGCAGGGATTTCGCCCAGAAGGCAGCGGACCAGTGTGGTCTTGCCGGCCCCGTTGGGGCCGATGATGCCCCAACGCTCGCCGCGTTCAACGACAAGGTCCAGGTCGTGGAAGAGGACTTTGGTGGTGCCGTCTTCGGCTTCGTACGACTTGGAGAGGCCGCGGGCGGAGGCGGTGATGTCGCCGCTGCGCTCGGCGGCGGGGAGGCGGATGGTGAAGACCGCCATCTCCATGGGCTTCTCGAGCAGGCCTTCGGCCTTTTCCCGTTCGAGGCGAGTTTCGCGTCCCTTGGCCTGTCGGGCCCGCTGGCCGGCCTTGTAGCGGCGGATGTAGGCCTCTTCCTGGCGGATCTTGTCCTGCTGGGATTCGTAGGCCCGCAGCATGACCGTTCGCCGTTCGACGCGGAGTTCGCGGAACTTGGCGTAGTTGCCGGGGTAGTCGATCAGGCGGCCCTGCTCGATCTCGACGATCTTGTTGACGACGTTGTCGAGCAGGTAGCGGTCGTGGCTCACCATCACCACCGCGCCGCGGTACTCGTGGTTCAGGAACTCCTCGAGCCAGATGCGGCCTTCGATGTCCAGGTGGTTCGTGGGTTCGTCGAGCAGCAGGACGTCGGGGTTTTCGAGGAGCAGGCGGGCGAGGGCGAGGCGGCCCTTCTGGCCGCCGCTCAGCTTCGCCACGGGCAGGGAGAACTGCGCGTCGGTGAAACCCAGACCGTGGAGCACTTCCTCGATCTTGTGATCGATCGCGTAGCCGCCCGCGGCCTCGATCTGGGCTTCGAGGGTCGCCTGCTTCTTCATCAGACGGGCCAGGTCGTCGCCCTTGGCGGTGGCCATGGCGTCGTACACGTCGTGCATTTCGCGGTGCAGGGCGTGGAGGGTGTCGAAGGCGCCTTCGGCGGCGTCCTTGAGGGTCTCGGTGGGGTCCAGGTCCGGGTCCTGCTTGAGGTAGCCGACGCGGGAGCCGCGCTGGATGGTGATCGTGCCCCCGTCGGGCTTGATGATCTCGGACATGATCTTGAGCAGGGTGCTCTTGCCGCAGCCGTTTCGGCCGACCATGCCGACGCGGTCGCCGGGCTCGATGGTGATCGAGACGCCTTCGAGGATGATGTCCGTTCCGTAGCGGTGGACGATGTTTGTGGCGGTCACTAAGGGCACGGAGCGAGGGTAGGTGCGGTGCGGGCGGTTTTGTGCCGGCGCTAGATGTTGAAGTACTTCGCCGCGGGGTGGTGGACGATGATCGCGCTGGTGCTCTGCTCGGGATCGATCTGGTAGTTTTCGGTGAGGACGCAACCGATGCGGCCGGGATCGAGGAGGCGGAAGAGCTTTTCCTGGTCGGCCATGTTGGGGCAGGCTGGGTAACCGAAGGAGTAGCGGCTGCCGCGATAGTGCTGGGTGAACAGATCCTTGATCTTGGGCGAGTCGTCGCCCGAGATGCCCAGTTCCTGGCGCATGCGCTTGTGCCAGAGTTCCGCGAGGGCCTCGGCGGTTTCCACGCCCAGGCCGTGCAGGTAGAGGTAGTTGGTGTAATCGTCGTTCTTGAAAAGGACCTTGGCGGCCTCGCTGGCCTGGGCGCCCATGGTGACGCACGAGAGGCCGATCACGTCGGTCTCGCCGGTCGTGACGGGGCGGAAGAAGTCGGAGATGCAGAGACGGCGTTTGTCGGACTGGCGGGGGAAGCGGAAGCGCTCAAGCACTCGAAGTGACGGAGTGACGGAGTGACGGAGTGACGGAGTGGGGGAGGGCATCGACGCCGGGTCGTAGACGACGAGGTCGTCGCCATCGGCGTTGCACGGGAAGTAGCC
>JAFEBP010000001.1 GCA_018242605.1 Planctomycetota bacterium | reverse complement strand
TCCACGGTTCCTGGGTCAGGTCACAGTAAGCAAAGTCACGACACCCCCCACAAAAATCATAAGAGAGTTCCGATATCCATCCCCCCCGTGGCTTGGCCGTCCCGGCCATCTTTGCCCCACACCCTCCCCTTGGCGTGTCCGCTGATGCAGAGAGGGCGCGCCGTCATTTCCGTACCTCTCCCTGCTCCGAAGGCAACTGCCCGCCGCGATGATAGTTCATTCCCACCGGCTTGAGCGAATATGCCGGGGCGGCAGCCCCGGTAACATGGCCCGTTCGCCGAGTCGGTACCATTGGCCCGCGAATGAGCGCAACACCAACCACGCTGGAACTGAACTCCGGATCCTATTGGCATCGCTGGGACCCCCATATCCATGCGCCGGGAACGCACCTGAACGACAACTTCACGGGAGCGGATGCGTGGACCCAATACCTTGCGAAGATCGAGCAAGCCAACCCCATCATCTCGGCCTTGGGCGTAACAGACTATTGCTCATTGGCGACGTACGAGAGGGTCGTGACAGAGAAAGCAAAGGGCCGTCTGCCGCACGTTCAGCTCGTGTTTGCGAACGTAGAGATGCGGCTGGCGGTAGGAACGGTGAAAGGCAAGTACGTCAATATCCATCTACTCATCTGCCCGGATGATGTGACGCACATCGATGAGGCGAAGAGGTTCATGAGTCGGCTAAAGTTTGAAGTCGACGGGGATACGTTTGCTTGCACAGATGCCGACCTCGCGAAGCTCGGTACACATACAGACCGCTCGTTGAGCGGGGTTGCGGCGATGAGGAAGGGTGTGGAACAGTTCAAAGTCGAGCTGTCCAACCTGCGAGACGCGTTCACGAAGAGCGCGTGGGCTGGCGAGAACATCCTGATTGGAGTTGCGGGAGCTGAAACGGACGGTAGCTCCGGGGTCCGTGACGGTGCCGACGCAGCGCTGCGCACAGAAATTGAAAAGTTCGCCCACGTCATCTTTGCTAGTAGCCCAGCTCAGCGCGCGTTCTGGCTTGGCGATGGCGCAGCAACCGTCGCGGAGCTCGAACAAAAGTACGGTGGCTCGAAGCCTTGTATTCATGGTTGCGATGCACACGAACTAGCCAAGGTCGGCACGCCTGACGGCGATCGCTACACCTGGGTAAAGGGTCATGTTGCGTTTGACACGCTGCGGCAGGCGATGATTGACCCAAGGGGCCGAGTATTCGTCGGCCCACAACCGCCAATAGGCACGATTGCCTCTCAGGCGATCTCCCGGGTCGAAATTGCGGGCGCGTCCTGGGCGAGCACACCAAAGGTGTCGCTGAATCCCGGAATGGTCGCCATCATTGGTGCGCGAGGCTCCGGTAAGTCCGCACTTGCAGAGATGATCGCACTTGGCTGTGACTCGCTAGCGGAGCACCAGAACGACAACTCCTTCCTTCGCAGGGCGGCGGATCTCCTCACGGGAGTAACCGCGAAGGTGGTCTGGCTGTCGGGGGAACCTGTGGAACGGCGGCCACAGGACGGCCGAGGGGCAGGCGCGGACAGATATTCGCGGGCGAGGTACCTCTCCCAGCAGTTCGTCGAGGAGCTATGCGCTGCCGACAGTGTGACCGATGGGCTCATCAACGAGATTCAGCGGGTGATCTATGAGGCACACCCGCTCACCGATCGTGACGGGACGTCGAACTTCGATGAGTTGCTCGATCTGCGAGTGGCCGTGCTTCGCCAAACCCGCCATTCTGAAGACGCAGCTTTGGCCGAGTTGTCTGAGCGGATTGGCGCGGACAGAGAGAAGCAAACGCTCATCCCCTCGCTCCGCGCTGTCATCACCGAAAAGACAGACCTCGTAGCGAGATACAAGGTAGATCGCGCAAAGTTGGTTTCCAAGGGCAGCGAGGAGCGCGTGAAGCGGCTCGAGGCCCTGACTCAGGCGGCGGAGACTGTCCGCGAGTACCTGCGATACTTCGCCAACCAAAAGCAATCTCTGCTGGCGTTGAAACAGGATGTGCAAGATCACCGCACGCGAAGGGGGCCGGAGGCGCTTCGCCAGTCCAAGTCCAGATTCCAGCCGAGCGGGCTAAAGGACACGGACTGGGAGCGATTCCTGCTCGATTTCAAGGGAGATGTAGACGCCGCAATTACGGCATATCAAGCGCAGAACGAAAAGGACACGACAAACTGGAAAGGCATGCCACCGGTACCGAACGCCGATCAGAATGTTGCGATCATAACCGATGATGCCAAGCTTGACGAACAACCATTGGCGATCCTGGAAGCTGAGATTGGGAGATTGCAGAGCCTAGTCAACGTGGATAAGGACACGGCGAGTAAGTTTGCTGCAATTTCAAAGCGGGTCGATGAAGAGGCCGTCGCGCTTGCGAGATTGAAGGAGAGACTGACGGACTGTGAAGGCGCCAACCAGCGGATCACGACTGCGCAACAAGAACGCGAATCTACGTATGTTCGGGTTTTCGAGTCAATCGTCTCGGAGCAGCAAGTGCTGACCGAGCTTTATGCGCCGTTGCGTGCGCGCATCGAAAAAGGCGTGGGTGCTCTCGGCAAGCTCTCCTTTACGGTCAAGCGGCAAGTCGACCTCGATGGGTGGGCGGAGCGCGGCGAGAGCCTTCGCGACCTTCGGGTGCAGGGCACGTTCAAGGGACGAGGCCGGCTCAGGCAATTGGCTGAAGCCTCCCTGAAAACGGTGTGGGAGGCGGGAGATCCCGCCGCCGTAGGCGCCGCAATGTCCGCTTTCTTCCAGCAGAACCGCGAAGAACTGCTGGGCCCAAGCACGATTCCTCCGTCTGAACTGGTGAACTACCGCGACTGGCTCAAGCGATTCGCCAAGTGGCTGTACAGCACCGACCACATTACACTGCAGTACAGCATCGACTACGACGGCGTAGATATCCGAAAACTGTCCCCAGGAACGCGCGGGATTGTGCTGTTGCTTCTGTATCTCGCTCTCGATGACGCGGACGACCGCCCGCTGATCGTTGACCAGCCCGAAGAGAACTTGGACCCGAAGTCCATTTACGACGAATTGGTCCCGCTCTTCCGTGCGGCAAAGGCCAAACGCCAGGTTGTGCTGGTCACGCACAACGCGAACCTGGTCGTCAATACCGATGCGGACCAAGTCATCGTTGCGTCCGCCGGCGCACACGCCCCCGGACAGCTACCCCCAATCACCTACACGTCGGGCGGCCTCGAGGAGGCTCCGATTCGCAAACTCGTGTGCGATATCCTAGAAGGCGGGGAAGCGGCGTTCCGCGAACGTGCAAGGCGGCTTCGTGTTCGCATCGAGCGGTAGAGGCGCGTCCGCACGGCTCCGACGCTTGAAGTTCGCACCGCGTCACATTCTGGGGGAGCGCCCCCATCGATCAGTCATCCGCCAGTTGCAGCGTGTGAGTTAACCGCTCGCCGTCGCACAAGGAGAGGAGCGGACTCGTCGGGGCGAGGGAGATTTGCTCGTGTGCGGGTCCGCACGGCGATCCCGATCCACGCGCGTTCAGCACAGTTAGTCCTGATGTAGCCCCGTACGAGTTTGGTCATGGGCCTGCCTTCCCGCCCTCGCGCGCGGTCATTCGCTTGCCGCGCCCCCGACTACCCCAAACTCCACGATCATCGCCGACGCCCGCGTTTCTCGCTCGCCGTCCCGTAACCCGAAGCCTTAACCCCAAACATAAGCATGACATTCGGCCGCCGAACCATCCCGCAAACTCGCGCCCCACCCTCCCCCAGAATTCGCCCGCCCTTCCCCCTCGCCCCCACGCCACACCCCGCCTATCGTTCAGGCCCTACCCGGAACGTCCCGGGTCGGGGTTTCGGCACGTAATCTCGGAGATCGCCGCGTGGTTCGCATTCGGATGCAACGTTATGGCCGCAGGAATCGCCCCTTCTATCGCATCGCCGCGGTGGAAAAGCGTGCACGCCGCGATGGCCCCGTGCTTGAAAACCTGGGCTGGTACAACCCCCTCGCCACCGATGCCTCCAAGCAGTTGGAGCTCAACGAAGAGCGCGTGAAGCACTGGATCGCCGCCGGCGCCCAGCCTTCCGACACCGTCCGCGACTTCCTCGCCAAGCGCAGCCTGGTTGATGTCAAGGCTTGGGAAGCCGACCGCGCTTACGACCGCAAGATGGTCGAGATCAACAAGGCCAAGGCCGCCGCGGCAGCCGCCGCCGGCGAAAAGAAGGACGAGAAGAAGGCCTAAAGCCTCTTCCCCACTCGATATTCCAAAGCCCCGAGCCATCCGCTCGGGGTTTTTTGTTGGCCGGAATCCGCCGGGCGGCCCACCGCCCGCCCGCGCGCACATAAACCGCGCACATCCAAACAAACCGGCCTCCCACCGCCCACCATCGCAGTATCACCCTGCGGCCCCGCGGCGTTCTTTGACATCCAAACCTCCTCTGCTCACTGCCCCCGAAGACTCAGCCCGCCCTCCTCCCGGGTGTGCCGCCGCTCCGCGGCGGCAGCATCTTCAATATCCTCGCGCTCGCAGCAGCCACCGACCCCACAACTTCCGCCCTGAAGCCACAAACGTCCAATAACCATTCTCGCGCGCGGCGCGCACCCCACCAAAAGTTCATCGCGACCGCGCCTCAACCAGATTCCTGAAGGCCTCCACGCGTGCGCATCACCAAAAGTTCATCGCACCCGTGCCTCTACCAAACTCCTGAAGGCCTCCACACGTGTGCATTACCAAAAATTCATCGCACCCCCCCCACCCGCGGCGACAACTCCGCCCCCCAATGCACGCACCACCAAAAGTTCATCACGCCGCGTCCGCTCAGGCCCAACGCCACCTCATAGTCGCGCACCGCACCAAAACTTCATCAACACCCCCGTCCCCACTCGCAACCCACCCCGCCGTCCGCATCCCCGCGACCTCGTGAATCCCCCCCAAACGTCTCAATAACTCCCACGCCCTGCACACCACCAAAAGTTCATCGCACACCACCACACGCCCTTCATCGCTCTCTTGTCTCTCTTTTCGCTTTTCGTTTTTCGCTTTCTCTCGCCCCCGCCCACTCAGGGCACCCCGTGAATTCCCTGTCGTTTGCCAATTCTCACCGCTGCTTTTTCACCTTCACCCCGCTATACTTGACCGTTCGGTTCAGGATCGAACCGACCTACCGCCGCGCACGTTTCGTTCGCCGGCGAGAGAATTCCAGGCACGTCCGGCAGAGTCGCGCCGTGCCTCCCCCTAGAAGCGCCCTAGTGCGTGAACTGCGTTGAGTTCCGGTATCGTGCCGGTCGCTCTCGGTTGATCCCTCTTCGCGCCGGTGACGCTGATCGAAAGGTAGTGCAGTAGATATGGCGAACCAACTCGTACAAGACCTGATCGAAGCAGGCATCCACTTCGGCCAGCGTGCCAGCGGATGGAACCCCAAGATGCAGCCGTACATCTACGGCAAGCGCAACGGGATCCACATTATCGACATCAAGGAGACCGTCAAGGGCCTCCTCCTCGCCAAGCGCTTCATCGCCAAGCTCGTTGCCGACGGCAAGGACGTCTGCTTCGTCGGCACCAAGCGCCAGGCCAAGAACGTCATCGAGACCCGCGTCCCCAGCGTCAAGCAGCACTACGTCACCGAGCGTTGGCTGGGCGGCACGCTCACGAACTTCCGGACCATCCGCCAGCGTCTCAAGCGCCTCGAGGAACTCGAAGCCATCGAGGCCAGCGACAACTTCGCCTCCTACTCCAAGAAGATGGAGAGCCAGCTCCGCCGCGAGAGCCGCAAGATCAAGCGCAACCTGGACGGCATCCGCCACATGGACAAGCTCCCCGGCGTGCTGATCATCATCGACGTGCGTTCCGAGCTCACCGCCCTCAAGGAGGCCCGCAAGCTCGGCATCCCGACGATCTGCCTCATCGACACCGACGGCGACCCCGACCTCGCGGACATCCCCATCCCCGGCAACGATGACTCGATGCGCTCCATCGACGTCGTCGTCCGCGAGCTCTGCGTCGCGATCGCCGAGGCCCAGCAGCAGCGCACCGCCGCCCAGCCCGGCGTCGCCGAGACCGCCGCGCCGCAGATCAACGAAGGCCCCCGCCGCTCGCGTCGCGCCCAGTACCGCTCCGACGATTCGCCCGCCGCTCCGGCCGAGCCCGCCGCGGCCGCCCAGAGCTGATCCCGTCGCCCACAGTCACGCGATCACACCAACGGTTCCGCACCAAGCACAACGAACCCGCCGCTGTCGCTCCCGACGCGGCCAACGAGAACATTCATGGAACTGAACGCCAAAGACGTCATGGCTCTCCGCAACGAGACCAACCTCCCGATGATGGCCTGCAAGGCCGCGCTCATCGAGGCCCAGGGAGACATCGAGAAGGCCAAGGAACTGCTCCGCAAGCAGCTCAAAGGCAAGATGGACTCCAAGACCGACCGCGCCAGCGGCGAAGGCCGCATCGCCATCGGCCGCAGCCGCGAGGCCGCCACCATCATCGAGCTCCGCACCGAGACCGACTTCACCGCCAAGAACGAGCGCTTCATCGCCGCCGCCCAGAAGATCGCCGACCTCGCCGTCGAGGCCCTCCCCGGCGACGTCCAGGCCACCCCGGCCATGACCGCCCTGGTCGATGAGCTCCGCATCAGCACCGGCGAGAACGCCCGCTTCGCCCGCGGCCACAAGCTCGAGCAGGACCCCGGCTCCGGCGCGTTCGGCAGCTACGTCCACCACGACGGCAAGACCGGCGTGCTCGTCCAGGCCGAAGGCTCCGTCAGCGACGAAACCCTCCGCCAGGTCTGCATGCACATCGTCGGCGCCGACCCCCGCCCCAAGGGCATCACCGCCCAGGACGTGCCCGCCGACATCGTCGAGAAGGAACGTCGCTTCCGCATCCAGACCGCCATGGACTCCGGCAAGCCCAAGGAAATCGCCGAGAAGATGGTCGAGGGCGGCATGCGCAAGTTCTTCGAGGAAATCGCCCTCCTGGAGCAGCCCTTCATCATGGACCCCACCAAGAAGGTCAAGGACATCGTGGGCCCCAACGCCCAGATCATCGCCTTCTACCGCTGGCAGGTCGGCGAGACCAACTGATCGAGATTCAGAGCTGCAGATTCCCGAAAACCGCCGCGATCTCGCGGCGGTTTTTTACTGCATTTTCCTGACCTTTTTGGCCGCCTCCATCAACTCCCGCATCGCCTTCTCCGCCCCGCGGTCCGTCGGCCGGTAGTAACTTCTTTCCACACCCAGATAATCCTGCCGCCCCAGCCCATCCGCGTGATCGTGGCTGTAGTCGTACGCCTGCCCCCCCGCCTTCATCCCTCCCACGCTCATCTGCGAAGCCTTCCGCACGTTCCCATCCTTGATGTGCACCGGCACCGGAACGGTCCGGGCGCTCCGCACATCCTCGATCGCCTCGTTGATCGCCACGTACGCCGCGTTGCTTTTGGGAACGCACGCCAGGTACGTCGTCGCCTGCGCCAGGATGATCCTTGCCTCGGGCATCCCGACCCGCTCTACCAGTTCCCACGCCGCCGCGGCGACCATGATCCCCCGCGGATCCGCATTCCCGATGTCCTCGCTTGCCAAAATCGCCAGCCGCCGCGCAATGAACCGCGGATCCTCACCCGCCTCGATCATGTGCGCCAGCCAATACACCGCCGCGTCCGGGTCGCTCCCGCGAACCGACTTGATGAAAGCCGAGATCGTGTCGTAATGCCCATCACCTGTCCCTTCATACACCGCGGCCTTCTGCTGGATCGAATCCTCCGCCACCTGCCGATCGATCCGGATCACCGCCGCGTCCGCGCCTTTCGGGGCGGAGGACAACACTGCGACTTCAAGCGCCGTGAGCGCCCGCCGCACATCCCCATCGCACTTGATCGCCCAGACGCTCAGCGCGTCGTCCGCCACTTCCAGCTTCAACTTGCCGTACCCCCGATCCGGATCCGCGATCGCACGCCGCAACGCCGCGATGACAGCCTCCTCGGGCACCGGCTCAAGACGAAAAAGCGTGCTGCGGCTGACCAACGCCGAGTTCACTGCGAACAGAGGATTCTCCGTCGTCGCCCCGATCAGCGTGAGCAACCCCCGCTCCACATCGCTGAGAAGCACATCCTGCTGGGCCTTGGTGAATCGATGGATCTCGTCCAAGAACAGGATTGTGCGGCGACCTTCGTACTCCAGCCGCTTCGTCGCGGCGTCCACGATCTCGCGGATCCGCTTCACGCCCACGCTCGCCGCGTTTTCTCGCTCGAAATACCGCTTGCTCACCCCCGCGATGAGTTCCGCGAGCGTCGTTTTGCCTGTGCCCGGCGGACCGTGCAACAGAATGCTGGTGATCGTGTCCGCTTCAAGCATCCGACGCAGGAGTTTGCCCTCCCCCAGGATGTGCTCCTGACCCACGAACTCGGCGAGCGTCCGGGGCCGCATCCGCGTCGCGAGCGGCAGCACCGCGCTGCGGGCCTGCTCACGCTTGGCATTCCACAAATCAGCCATGGTCTTTACTTCGGGGCGAAGGCAAACGGACGGGAGGCGCACGCTGCGTTTCCCGGGTCCTGACTTTATCCGAACATCGGCGACTTGCCAGTAACTTTAGTTTACGCTAACATCGCCCCCCAATTGTGACAACCGCCATCGCCATCTTGGCCGCCGTCCTTGCTTGGGCGGTCATCGCGCGCTGGATCATGGACAATCCTCGCAACGATCCCCGACTTGGATGGTCGTACCGGGCCGTGCAGGCTTACGCCCGGCTGTTTCACCGCGTTCGCGTGATCGGCAAAGAACACATCCCGCCCCGGGGTTGCGGGCCGCTAGTGGTGGTGTGCAACCACACCGCGGGCGTGGACCCTGCGCTGGTTCAGTCGGCGTGCACGTTCGAGATCCGATGGATGATGGCCAAGGACATGATGCTCCCCCGTTACCAACCCTTCTGGGAATGGATGCGGATCATCGGAGTCGACCGGTACTCCAAGCGAGACACCGCGAGTGCCCGCGAGGCGATCCGACATCTCGAAGAGGGCGGAGTGTTAGGCGTATTCCCGGAAGGGGGGATCGAGAAGCCGCGTAAAGTGCTGCGTCCATTCATGGCTGGAGTCGGCCTCATCGTCGCGAAGACCGCCGCGCCTGTCATGCCGGTGTTCATCGACGAAACTCCCAACACGCAGACCGCGTGGGGAAGCTTGTTCATACCGAGCCGGTCGAAAATCGTGGTCGGCCCACCGATGCGCTTTGAGACTGGTGCGAGGCCCGAAGCCATCGCCAAAGCGATTCAGGACTGGTTCACACGCACGAGCGGTTGGCCAACCGGCGCGGCCGAGTAATCCAAGTTGGGCTACTTCTCGGCGCGGAGTTTCTCCAAGGCTTCGAGCCGCTGCTTGTGAATCTCGCGGTCCGGTTCGAGCACAATAAGAGCCCGGATATGCCGCTCGGCGGTGCTGAAATCCTTGCGACGCAGCGCGATCGTCGCGGCGAACTCACGGTTGGCGGGGTCGTACGGGGAGATCTGCGTCGCTCGCGCGGCTTTTTTCGCGGCAGCGTCCAAATCACCGGCCGCGGCGTAGCGCCGGGCGAGTTCGATCGCGTACCCCGACGAATGCTGCTCGCGTGCGTCGAGGTATTCCAAGTGCGGTATCGCTTGCGCGGCGTCCGGGCCGGCGAGGTAGAACGCGGCCAGAGTCTTGTGCGGGAGCGGATCAACGGGCCTCGCCGCGGCGTACTTCTCAAGAAGCGGGACCATCTCGGCGTCGGCTTTGCCTCCGCTTTTCTTCAGCCGCTCGCGCACCGCGAGCATGAGCACGCTCGGGCTTTCGGGGTATTGCCCCAACCACTTCTCGATCAGCTCGGGTGTAGGGCCTTCATCCTCCTCCGCATCTGCGTCATCAGCCTTCTCCGCCCTTTCACTCTTGAGCAGTTCCTTGATCGTCGGGCCCCTGGTCCCCGGCAGCATCCCCCACTGCTCCAGCTTTACCTTCAGCCATTCGGTGAACCGCGGCAGGAAATTGTCTCGTGAAACGCCCAGAATCGACTGGAACGCCTCGCCTTCGCGCACTCCCTTGGCGTATGCGTCCATCAATTCCAGCGGCTTGTTGGGCCCGTACGTGTCCATGATGAACTCGTACATGGCGTGGCCCTGGGCGTAAGCCTGCGATCGATCGGTCGGTTTCTCAGGCCGCGCGAACATCACGTTGATCTTGTCCATGTCGAACAAAGTCTGCGTTTCGTACGCGCGTGCGAGCAGTTGCACCGTGCTGTAGTCGCGAGGTGCGTCCTCCAGGTACACCGCTGATGCCTCGGTGAACCAATGCGGCAGGCGGTTCTTGGTGCGCGACAGCGTCACGGTGTGCGTGTACTCGTGCTGCACGACGCGGCGCCAGTCGAAGGCGCCGAAATGTCCAGGACCTTCGCGTGGGGCCTCCATCGCGATCACGGGCCCGGTCGCCGCGGCGATCGTGTGGAGTTGCGGCATGCCGGTGATGCGGACTCCGAACCAGCGATGATTCGGGTACAGCTCGACCACGGTCTTCTTCGCGGGCTTGTGGTCGATGCCCCCCGGGCCATTCCCGGTAACTCTCGCGTAGATGTCCTCGAGCGGCGGGAGCATTTCCTTGGCAACAACCTCGTCTTCGCCGGGCTTGCAGCGGACGATGAAGTGGTCGCTCTCCACGCTGACATAGGTCGCGAGTTCTTGCAGGAGCGTGAGGCTGTTCGCGGCACGGTTGTTCTGAGGATCAAGCTGCGTCGCCTTCTCCAACGCCGCCATCGCCTGCTCGTTACGCCCGGCCTGAAACTCGCACAGACCCAGTTCCACCACGGGCTCTGCCCACCAGGGGGCTCGCTTCACAGCTTCTCCGAGATAGGTCGCCGCTTCGTCGTACTGGCGCGCACCGGAGACCGCCTTGCCCACCGCCATGTACGCGGTGGCCGATCCGGGCGAGAGCGCATCGAACGCCGCGAGTTTCGCGTCGGTCGCGGCAAAGTCGAACGCGGCCGCGCTCGCCGCGGCCCGGTACGCAAGCAACAGACGCGACTTGGGGAACTTTTCCAGCGCCGGCTCCAACAGCTTCGCCGCCTGCTCGCCCTCACCCTGGCGCATTTTGATATAAGCGCGCAGGCACGCGCCCCACGCTGAGGGATCGGGCGAAGAGAGTTCATCCAGCTTGGCGGCGATAGACTCGCCCCGATCAAAGTCGAAGGTGTCGACGCAGAGCAGACCGAAGAGCCAGTACGCCTCGGCGCATCTGGGATTCAGTGAGAGAGCGGCCTCCACTGTCGCGCCCACTTCCTCGTACTTGTCCTTCTCATAGAGCAACTGACCCTCGACGAGATTGGCCCGCCAGGAAACGCGGTCCAACTCATCGCGAGCCCGGGCCAGAATCGCCAGCATGCGCTGATGCGGGATTGTTCCCTGCGCCTTGGGAGATTGCAATCTGGTCAGCAATAGCGCGCAACGCGCGCCTTCGGTCAGTTCGTCGGCATCCTGCACATCCGCGCCGGTGAACTTCTCCGCAGCGGAGCGCAGCTCCGCGACCGCTTCGGCCGACTTTCCAAGGTCGACCAACGCCGATCCGCGGATGCGGGAGCATCTCGCTCCGGCACGCCCGGAGAGCACTTCCAACGCTTTATCGGGTTCGCCTCTATTCAGCAGCGCCTCGGCGCGATCTTCGGCGCCCGCAGACGCGTCATCCAAAGAGGCGTCCGCGAATGCCCCACGGATGATCGCGGCCTGTGCTCTGAGTGCCGTGCTCGAAAGATCCGAATCTTCCCAAAGCCCGTGACGCACGCGCAACGCTGCACGCTCTTCGGGCTTGAGATAATCCTGATCGAGCAGCGCTGTCACAGCGGGGGAGATGGGCGGGGGCGAGAACTCAGACTTGGCCTGCTTGGCCGCCACGCCGCCTTGGGCCAGCGCCATGGAAGCGCTGACGAGCAGGCCGGCCACGAACGCACGCACTCGCCGGGATTGATTGGTCCGCACGCTCTTGGCTCTCCTGTATGGAAGGCACTTGGATCGTCGTCACTTGCTCTTGGCGGTGGGCAACGCCTCGACCACCACGTTCCAGTCCTTGCCCGGCTCGACCGCCGCCATCATCGCCGGATCGACCGGCATGTTGGTCTTGACATTGATCATCCGCACAAGCGACACGTCGCCATTAGGAGCCACCGTCCGGGCCATCCGGGGCAACAACCGCCTGCCTCCTTCATCGGCCCCGCCCTCGCGGTACCACAGCCGGACCTCCTTGTACTTCTCTGCCTCCGCGCTGCCCGGCTTGGGCGTCATTTTCAGCTGGTAGGCGCCCTTCACGAATCCGCTCAGCAACTGAGTCTCGACGTCGTCGTCCCCCTCCAGATCGACGGTATCGGCGAGCAGCGTCACGTCGAACTTGCGGACGATATCGGCCTTCTTCTGACCGATAGGCAGGGGAAGCGGCCCTTCGCCGATCTTGAGCGGGTCGAACTTCTCGCCCTCGGGCACGACCTCTCGCTTAATGACCTGCTTGATCTTCGGAGAGACCTCGATGAGCCACCGCCCATCGAACACCATGAGTTTGATCTCGTCCTCGACACGATCACCCAGTTGCAACTGCTCGAACCGCACGGAGAACTTGCGTTCCCGCTTGCCGTCCTTGTCGCCCTTGTCTTCGAAGAATAGTTTGCCTTTGCGGACCTGGCGGTCTCCCATCAGGCCTGAAATCTTGTCGTACTTGATGTCGGCGGTGAGCGTTGCGAGATCCTTGTCGGCGGTTTCCAGGGCCATCAGTAGGTCGTCCGCGTTCACGAACGTCTGGGCGGCCGCCGCGGCGGGCTGGCTCTTTGGCGGCACTTCCTGTGCCGATGCCATTCCCGCCGCCGCGATCACAATCAACGCCACTCCGCACCGATACGACAGTTTCATCGAGGAGAATCTCCGTGATGCGGCATCCTGCCGCGACGGTAAGGTTAGACGGCCCCGGCGGTAAGGTGTTCCCAGTTCGCCGCCCAAGGTTCGGCCCTCGGCTGGGTATTCACACCGGTCTTGCTACCGTTCGGCACTCATGCAGCCCGAACGATTTTCAGCCATCGCGCATTCCTCGCACGCGTACTGCAACCCGATCGGCACGGATGTGATCGAACGGTTCATCGCACTCGCCGACACTCCCCGCCGGTCCGAAGCGTTGGACATCGGCTGCGGCAAGGCAGAGTTGCTGATCCGTCTGGCAGAAACCCGGGGGATCCGAGGCACGGGGATTGAGCGATCTTTCCTATTCGGAGCGGAAGCGACCCGTGCCGTGACCGGGCGTGGCGTCGGCGGGTTCGTGTCGATCCGGCTGGGCGATGCGTCTGAGTTGTTGCCCACGCTCGCAAAGGCGAGCTACGACTTGGTCATCTGCATGGGATCATCACAGGCCGTGGGAGGCGCGGTTGGATTACTCTCCATCGCTGCTTCCTTGGTTCGGTCCGGGGGGCATGTGCTCTGGGGTGAGGGTTTCTGGGCCAAACCGCCAGCACCGGATTACCTGGCAGCGCTGGGAGCATCGGCGGACGAGATGACGACACACGGAGGTAACGTCAGCGCGGCAGTCGGCGCGGGCTTCACGCCCCTCTTGGCGTACACGGCCACGCCCCGCGAATGGGATGAGTACGAATGGGCCTACTACCGAAACGTGGAGAACTACGTGTGCACCCACCCCGACGATCCAGAGAGCGCGGCGATGTTGGCTCGTGCCCGTTCGTGGCGAAACCTCGTGCTCGCCCACGGCCGGGAAACAATGGGGTTCGGCCTGTATCTCCTCGCCGCGCCCCACGCCGGCACGCCCTCGAACGCGCTATAACACGTCATGGCAGAGCCGATTTCCAACGAATACGTGCGCAAGGTTGCGAACCTCTCAAGGCTGGCGCTCTCGGACGCCGAGGTTGATGAATACCGAGGTCGACTCGCCGCGGTGATCGGGTATGTGGAGCGATTGCGCGAACTCGATCTGACCGGGATCGAGCCGCTCACCAATGTCGGCGACACGTTCAACCGTCTTCGCGACGACGCGCCGGGGCCGACACTGCCCAACCAGACTCTCATGAAAATGGCCCCTCGCAGCGTGCCGCCCTTCGTAGTGGTGCCCAAGGTAATCGGTGAAGGAGGTGGTGCGTGAGCCGGCCGCGCAGCGTCAGTGAAATCTCGGCTGCGGTTTGTTCAGGCCGGTCCACCGCCGGGCAGGTCGTTGCTGATGCTCTCGCCGCCGCATCCCGCCTGAATCCTTCACTGAACGCATTTCTGAGCACGTTCACGGAGTCCGCGATGCGTGCCGCGATGGATGTGGATGCCCGCGTCGCCCGAGGCGAGCGACCGCCTCTGGCCGGAGTGCCCATCGCGCTCAAAGACAATATTTGCGTGGGCCCAGACCTCAACGTTCCCGGTGATGCAGTCGGCTACGGCGGGTTCACCACCTGCGCAAGCAAGATGCTGGAGAAGTTCGCATCGCCGTACACGGCCACGGCTGCACAGAGGCTGATCCACGCCGGCGCGGTCATCATCGGCAAGACCAACCTCGACGAGTTCGCGATGGGTTCATCCACCGAGAACTCGGCGTTCGGCCCGACGCGCAATCCCTGGGACCTGTCTCGGGTGCCCGGAGGTTCGTCGGGGGGATCCGCCGCGGCGGTCGCTGCGGGGATCGTGCCCGCGGCGCTGGGATCGGATACAGGCGGCTCGATCCGGCAGCCCGCCGGCTTGTGCGGCGTCGTCGGAGTAAAGCCGACGTACGGACGCGTGAGCCGCTACGGATTGGTGGCGTTCGCGAGCAGCCTTGATCAGATCGGCCCGCTTACGCACAACGTCACCGACGCCGCGTTGGTTCTCGAGGCCATCTGCGGGCACGACGAGCACGATGCCACCAGCGCGGACAAACACGTGCCAAGGTGGTCACAACTCGCGGAAATGCCGATCGAGCGTCTTACGCTCGGAGTGCCGCGGCAGGCTCGCAGCGATTCAAACCATCCGGAAGTGGCTCGCGTCTTCGAAGAAGCGATCAGTACTTTCACCTCTCTCGGCGCGCGCATCGTTGACGTCGAAATGCCACTGATCGATCACGGTATCGCGGCGTACTACATCGTCGCGCCGGCCGAAGCCTCCTCCAACCTGGCCCGATTCGACGGATTGCGTTACGGCCGAAGCGATAGGGCCGCCCCGGGGGACGATTTGTTCGACGTCTACTGCCGGAACCGATCGCAGGGGTTCGGCCCCGAGGTCAAGCGTCGCGTTATGCTGGGCACGCACGTGCTGAGCAGCGGCTACTACGACGCGTACTACACCACAGCGCTCAAGGTGCGGCGGCGGATTCTGGCCGAGTTCTCCGCGGCGTTCGTCGATCTGGGTTGCCATTGCGTGCTGATGCCCGCCTCTCCCTCGCCGGCGTTCGGGATCGGTGAAAAAGGTGGCGACCCGCTCGCGATGTACCTGGAAGATGTCTACACCGTGGGCGTCAATCTCGCGGGGCTCCCGGGCATGACCATCCCGGCCGGTTTCGCAAATTCACCGAAGCTTCCCGTAGGAATCCAACTGGTAGCGCCGGCGTTCGACGAGGAAACAATGCTGAGAGCCGCCCGCATGTTTGAACGAGCATCACCCGGCGCGACCGCACGGCCGCCGTTAACAGCTTGACGCGGAGCTCGTTGGTTTCAGCAACCGCCGGCTTCCCACGCTGCGAAGAAAGTGGCGACGTCGCCGCCATCGATTCCGCCATCGGCGTTGACATCCGCGCACCCCGCGGAGTTCTCCCAGTCGACGAAAAATGCGCCGACGTCGGCGCCGTCGATACCGCCGTCCAGGTTGTAATCGGCCGAGCAGATGGGGCAAGAAGCACCGGGACCGAACGCCAAGGCGGACAAGCCACGATAGATTCCGCCGCTGGCGCCGGTGTTGCCGACGAACTGCAGATCTCCGCCGCTGAAGCGATACAGGCTGTCGGTGGTGCCCGTGTCGCCATCGACCACGAGCAGATCGCCGGTCCCGGGTTCAAACGCCATGCCTCCGCAAGTGCCCAGTATCACCGACGTGTCAAACCGCTCCAAGATCGCGCCGGTCGTCGGATTCACCCGATACAGGCGTGCCGGACCGGGCACGGAGGGATAGGTCGTGTCCAACACCCAGAGATCTCCAGCGGCGGAAAATGCCATGGCGCTGATATCGAACTGAGGGATCCCGGCCGGCGGGCGAATGTCAGCGACGATCGTGCCCAGACCGGTCGTGGTGTTGATGGTGAACAATCGAGCGAAGGTCACGTCGGTCGTGACGCCCCAAAGCACACCCGTCGTGGGATGGAACGCCAGATCACCCTCGTAGATCGCCAGCGGGGCATCGCTCGCGGAGGAGGTCGGATCGATCCGTCCGACCGCCGACGCGTGACCCGTCACCGGGTCGATCGTAAACAACAGTCCTTTGCCGCCGGATCCGGAAACATTGTTGATGCGACCGAACTGGTCAGTCAGACCGTACATGACCCCCGAAGGACTCACGGCGATCCCGACGCAAGAGTTCACGTTCACATTCCGGGGCGAGGTCGCCGCGCCGGTCTGTGGGTCAACATCATACAGCTTGGGATTGGCCCCCGAGGTTTGGGACCCGGTCCTGAACATGATGCCGTACAACGGCTGGGCCGATGCGGTGCCGCACGCGAACAACAAAACGACGACCTGTGAAAAGCGCATTGCGAACCCTCTCTGAAACGCATTTCGATCCACCAGGAATGTGGTGAACTTTACGCAGTTCGACGACCGGTCCGACTTGGATTCCGCCCTTGGGGCGAACGAAATTGAAACGACCGCGTCCTGCATGCAGGAACGCGGCCGGTGGTTGTTCGCGAATTCGGGCGATCATCCGCTCGTCTTCTTCGACCCTTCGAAGATCGCCCGATCGGCCCTGTCGATCACGCCGTCCCCGTTCAGATCGGCCTCCGCATTTCCCGTCTGCCACAAGGCGTCGAAGAGGGCGTCCTGGGATGGCAAGTCGTATGACTCCATGGCCGTGAAGAACGCTTCAATATCGGCGCCGTCGACTCCGCCATCGAAGTTCAGGTCCGCGATCGGGTCGGCGTCGACCCACCTCGCGAACATTTCGCCGATGTCCGCCGAACCCAGAGAACCATCGCGGTTCATATCAGCGGCGGCTGCTTTGTAGTACGCCTCGATGTCAAATCCGTCGACCAGCCCGCTGCGGTCGGTGTCTGCGACGGCCAGGCCAGCCGCCCAAGCGGCGAGGAACAGCTTGTCGGTGCTCAGTTCAGGAAGGATCGTGCCATGACCGTCGTAGTCGGACGGGACGATGTCCGTAGCGGAAGCTGAAAGTCCCGCGGCGAGCGTGAGGGCGAACATGCTGGTGCGTCCGAGTTTCATGGCTGACTCCCGTGTGATGTCGGCGCGGCGCCGGGCCTTTGAGAAACCGGTAACGATGCCCACAAGCCTCGTGTGTTCTCCGCCCTTCGTTCACCGCGTCGTACACAGAAGAAAGACGTTTGCGCGGTTCATGGTGCGCGTTCACCCGCGTTTCTTGGAGTCGGAGCGGCTCGCCTGCTTCTTGTTCGAATCGGGCACAGATTTCACCGCTGGCGCTTCCGCGGTCGGCACGCCCAGCCGCCGCCGCAACACGGCGAGCAGCGTGTCGGGTTCGAGGTACTGCTCGGGTGGTCGGAAGTACACCTCTGCAAGAGATCCTTCTGACTTGGGCGGCAGGCTCCTCACTGTCGCGTTCGGCGCGCTGCTCGCCCCCGTGGAGACCAGTTGCTTGGCCACCGGCTCGCCACTGGAAGCGAAAAAAATGACGTCCCGCTCGCGGATGGTGCAGGTCTTGACGCCGAGCCCGGCCAGCGCCACCCGCACTTCCGCCAGATCGAACAGTCGATCCGCCGCCCGCGGGGGAGCTCCGTAGGCATCGACCAGGTCTTTTCGCAGCTGACCGAGCTGTGCAAAGTCCGCAGCGGTGGCGAGCCGCCGATAGGCCTCCAGCCGCCTCGCTTCGCTGGGGATGTACGCCCGCGGGATCAGCCCGCTGACGCCGATCTCCACGCTGCACGCGCTGGGCGGATCGGGCCGCTTTTCGTTCTTGAGGTCCAATACCGCCTCTTCGAGCAGGTGGCAATACATCTCGTATCCCACCGCGGCGATGTGGCCGCTCTGCTCGGCGCCCAGGATGTTGCCGGCGCCGCGAATTTCCAGATCCCGCATCGCGATCTTGAACCCGGCGCCCAGCATCGAGAACTGCTCGAGGGCCTTGAGGCGTTTCTGGGCCACCTCCTTGACGGTGCGATCAAGGGGCAACAACAGGTAGCAGTAGGCCCTGTGCTTGCCACGGCCGACGCGGCCGCGCAGCTGGTGCAGGTCGGCGAGCCCGAATCGGTCACCGTCGTTGATGATCATGGTGTTGGCGGAGGCGATGTCGATGCCGCTCTCGATGATCGTTGTCGCCACCAGAATGTCCGCCTGGCGGCGGATGAACTTGAGCATGACCTCTTCGAGTTCGTGGGGGGGCATCTGGCCGTGGCCAACCACGATGCGCGTGCCCTCCGGGCAGAGCCGCCGCACGTTGTCGGCGACGCTGCGGATGTCGTGCACCCGGTTGTGGACGAAGTAGACCTGGCCCTCTCGGGCCAACTCTCGAGAGATCGCCTGCTGGATGCGGCGCTCGTTATAGGGGATTACCTCGGTCACGATCGCACGCCGGTCCAGCGGCGCGGTAGTGAGGCTGGAGATGTCCCGGATGCCCAGCATCGCCATGTGCAGCGTGCGGGGGATCGGCGTGGCGGAGAGCGTCAGCACGTCGACCGTGAGCCGCAGCCGCAGCAGGCTCTCTTTGTGCTCGACGCCGAACCGCTGTTCTTCGTCAACAATGACCAACCCCAGGTCGGCGAAGTGAACGTCCTGGCTCAACAGGCGGTGCGTGCCGATGATCAGGTCCACCTGGCCTTTGCGGAGCGCGTCGAGGATGGCCTTGATCTCACCGTCAGTCTTGAACCGCGAGACACTCTCCACGCGGAACGGATACCCGGCGAACCTGGATTTGAACGTGCGTTCGTGCTGTTCCGCGAGCACCGTCGTGGGCACCAGCACGGCCACCTGCTTTCCGAACTCGCACGCCTTGAAAGCGGCGCGGATCGCCAGTTCGGTCTTTCCGAACCCCACATCGCCGCAGATCAGCCGGTCCATCGGCCGGGGCTGCTGCATGTCTTTCTTGATCTCGCTCAGGGCCGCGAGTTGGTCCGCCGTTTCCTCGTAGGGGAACTCGTCCTCGAACTCGCGCTGCCAGGGTGTGTCTGCCGGGTACGCGACCCCGGGCATGTGCCCGCGGGCCGCACGCACCCGCAGAAGTTCGCCCGCCAGATCCCGCACGCTCTCGGCGGCGCGTTCCTTCTGGCTCTGCCACCGCTGACCGCCGAGTGTCGACAACGGCGGCTTGCCCGCGAACCCGCCAACGTACTTCTGCACGCGGTCGATCTGCATCGCGGGCACATGGAGTTTGCTCTGGCCGGCGAACTCCAGAGTCAGATACTCCTCGGGCTCAGGCTCCTTCTTGGTGAGCCACGGCCGCGAGACGCCCGGCACCTCTCGGGGCTTCATCAGCGTGAGCCCCACGAAACGGGCGATGCCGTGGTCGCGGTGCACGACGTGATCGCCGGCGGCGAAATCCAGGAACGTGTCCATGGCCCGCCCGGCCCGCAACCTTCCCGAACGTCTGCGAACGGTGAACCTGTTGACCAGTTCGTGGTACGGAACCAACGCGGACCGCCTGGCGCCTTGACCTGGATCCCAGATGAATCCGCGGTGAAGATACGCGACGATCGCCTCGACTTCGCCAGCGTGAGTACCGAGCAGTTCGCCCAGCCTGTGCTTCTCACCTTCGTTCTGGCAGCACACGATCACGCGGCAGGCGTCCGGCTCTTTCGTGAGCGAGACAAGTTCCTGCACCGCCTGCGTCGCGTCCTTGTCGAACGCGGGCAGAGTGCCCATGCCGATCTCGATGCGTTTCTCGGCGGAAGTCGCCCCTGCCGAGAACTGATTGAGCTCGGCCAACGCATGGAACCGCTGCTCCAGCAGCTTCAGAACCGCCGGTGGCCCCACCACCCCGCTCCCCTCGAGCACCCGCTCGAAGTAGCCCCGCCCCTGCTCAACGACTTCCATCGTTTCGGAAATCATCGCCAGACACGTCGTGGGCAGCAGTTCCAAGAAGTTGACGCCGCGCTCACCCTGCAACGCCAACCGAGAATCGGCGGCGAAGACGTCCACGGCTTGCACCGCGCGGTCCGATCCCATCGATTCCAGGTCGACCTCCGTGATGCGGTCGATGGAGTCTCCGAAGAAATCCAATCGCACCGGAACTCCGGGCTGGGCCACACCGTCTTCGTCACTCCGCGCCGAGCCCGAACCGGGGGGGAAGATGTCCAGGATGCCGCCACGGAGCGAGAAATCTCCCGGCTCTTCGATGGCCTCGATCCGTCGGTATCCCGCGCTCACGAGCCATTGCGACACCGACTTCGGAGACACGTCCTGACCAACGCGGAATGTGCGGGCCAGGTTCTCGAGCGCCGCGGGCGGCGGTACGAGCTGCATCAGAGCCTGGATCGGCGTGACGATGACCGTCGGGGTGTTCAGGCTCACCGCGGCGCGGATAGCGCCCAACCGCTCGGCGAACAGTTCAACGCTAATCCCGGTTTCACCCGGCAGCGTCTCGATGGCTGGGAGCCGCAACACCGCAGCCGCGGCACCGGACAGTTCATCGAGCGCCTCATCGGCGTCGTCGATATGCGCGACCACCAGCACCACGTGGCGACCGGTTGAACGTGCGACCGCCGCCGCGGCGAGGTTCGCCGCACTGCCGCCGATCGCCGAAACGACGCAGCGCGTCCGGGCAGACAGGGCGCGCGCAAGAGCCTCCACACCGGGGTGCGCAAGGACCAAGCCGGGCAGATCAATCGCTGGGGGCAATCACAGCTAGCGTAGAACGTCGGACACCTATGAGGACGGCGAGTGCCTACTCCCAAAAAGGACACCGGACCGCCTAGTACAGTGTCCGCCCCAGGGGAAACACCCCCCAAGCACCGTAGTTAAGCCAGCCCGGGCCTTTCCGTCCCCAACCAAGTTGTCTCTGCGTGTTCGGAAACGGACAGCTTGATCCGTCTTCACCTCAATGCGCCGAAGGTACCAGAGAGAGTGGAAATCTCCAAGCGGATTTTCCGAAATTTCGCATTGGAGTCCTGAGTTTCAAAGCTCCGATTCGTGCTTATCGGACTTTCTTACTCTCGGAGACGTTCAGCGCAAGTCTGGATCTCCGACCGGCGCCACTGTCGTTCGAGGCGCAATGAAAACGCCCCGCTTCGTTCTTGCAAGCGGGGCGATATTGACTGAAGGAATCAGCGAGGGTGTCACGCCGCGAGCCGCGTCACTTCTTCGATCGCTTCCACAACCTGCCGAACCTGGAATGGCTTCTTGAGGAAACCGTCGAAGCCCTGTGAGCGGAGTGCCTGCGACTGTCCGTCCGTCAGTTTTCCGCTCATCGCGACGATGCGGGAAAACTGGAGGTGTTCGTTGCGGCGGAGGTTGTCGACAAATGCCTTGGCGTCGCCGTCGGCGAGGTGGATGTCCAGCAGCACGACGTGCGGTTTGAACTTCTCGCACTCCATGCCGGCCTGGAAGGAGTTCACCGCGGTGTGGATCTCGTAAGAGGTCTGCTCGGTCAGAATACGGTTAAGCGTCTCCACGACATCCTTTTCGCCGTCAACGATCAGCACGCGCGTGCGGCCGGAGTTGACGCCCTCAATCGGGATTCCGTGGGCCCGCATGAACTTGGTCAACTCGCCGGCGGGAATCCGGCGATCCCGTGATCCGGGGATTCGGTATCCCTTGAGGGCGCCGGAGTCGAACCACTTGGACACAGTGCGCGGTGCGACGTTGCAGATCTTCGCTACCTCGCCTGTGGTCAGCACTTCTTTATCGAATGGCATGTCGGTTCCTCGAACAAATGGGATGCGGCAAGCCGCCGGAAAGTTCAGGACGGCCCACGCTCCGCCCCCTGTCTGGCTCTCGGATCGGCGTTTCCAAAGAGGCGGTTGAGCGTCGCGGTAAAGACCCCTGCCAGAATCAGACTATGGGACGGGTTTGCCGGGGTCTGTGAACGTCCGGTGGCCCCGACGCCCACCCGGGAATTCCTCGTCGGAATCAGGAATCGGCTTGACCCCGTTCGCCGGATGTTGGTACAGTGTCCCCTTGAACTTCTCGGGAAGGCCCGTTCATGGGGTAGGCGACAACAGCTCGCCCCCCGCCCACCGGAGCACGGCCGGACGGCGGGTGTAGTTTTGACCGCTGTGTCGCGTTATTTCAGCGCCTCAGGAGATGATCGTGAGTCAATCAACCGCCGGCCATCGTCACACACTTCCAGTCTCCCTCGCGGCCGCGCTGATGACCCTCGTCGGGGGTGTCGGCTGCATCGCGACTTCAGCGATGGCTCAGCCCCCGGCCGCCGCGGCGGACAAGCGGCCCGACAGCGCATCGTTGCTCTCTGACTTCATCCATTACACTCGCATCTCCAACTACGACCTGGCCGAGTCGATGGGCAAAGAGTTGATGGGCCGCAACCCCACCAACGCCGAGTTTGTCACGATGGTCGAGGCCGGTGATGCGTCACGATTCATCGAGACTGCCCAGCGGGCTCTGCGCGTCCAGAAGCTCGAGCCCCTCGCCGCGTCGATGCTCAAGGCTTTCGAGACCGGCAAGTTGGAGCGGGCCCGCAACCCCGAAGAGATCACCAAGAACATCGGCCTGCTCACGAGCACCGAGCGCGGCAAGCGGATCGCCGAAGAGCGGCTGGTCTTCGCCGGCGAGTACGCCATGCCCCAGTTGCTCGAGGCGATGCTCGACAACTCGAACCCGGTCCGCCAGAACGCAGTGAAGCGGGTGATCGTCGGCTTGGGTCAGCAGTCGGTCGTTCCGCTGTGCACGGCGATGATGAAGGTGACGCCCGTTCAGCAGGAGATGATCGCGGACGTTCTCGGCCAAATCCCGCACAAGACCAGCCTCCCGTACCTCGCGGATCTGGCCGGCTCATCGACCTCGAACGCTGTCAAGGCGGCGTGCAAGCGTTCGTTCGACCACCTGGGCGCAGGCTCCATCGGAATCGGCGAAGTCGCCATCTTGTACCGTGCTCTGGCCGAAGGTTATTACGCCGAACGCAGCGACCTGACCAGCTTCCCGGGCGAGGACAACCAGCTCCTCTGGACCTATGAACCCGGCGCGGGGCTCGTCATGACCGCGGTCAAGACGCCCGTGTACCACGAAGCGATGGCGATGGCATTGTCCGAGCGGGCCATGGCAATCGAGTCCGGCGGCGGTTCCGCGAACGCGGACACGCTGGCACTGTGGATCGCCTCCAACCTGTCGCGCGAAATCGATACTCCCGCGGGCTACGACAACCCCGCCTATTCGACCAAGGGCGACAACGCCCGTCGCAGCGCCGAGTATTACGCGGTCGCCGGAGGCGCGGACGTCTCCCAGCGCGTGCTCGCCCGGGCGCTGACCAACCGTGACACCCCTCTCGCCCGTCGCGCCCTCGCAGCCGTCGAGCGCACGGCCGGTGTCAAGAGCCTGCTGACCACCGGCAATGAGGCTTCCCCGCTGGTGGCCGCTCTGACGTATCCCAACCGCCGCGTTCAGTACGAGGCGGCGTTGGCCATCGCGTCCGCCGCGCCTACGGAAGCGTTCAGCGGTTCTGACCGCGTCGTTCCGATCCTGGCCTCCACGATCCGCGGCGCGACGACACAGACCGCGGCGATCATCACGAGTGATCCCGAGGCCTACCAGGGCGTACGGGCCATCCTCTCCAAGATGGGCTACAGCGTGATGCCCCAGGGTCGCGCCCTGACCGAACTGGCCGCGCCCATCGCCGAAGCGCCCGCTGTTGACCTGGTGGTCGGCGTCGGCATGACCGGCGACAAGATACCGGCCTTCATCGAGGAAGCCAAGGGCACCGCCAAGACACAGGCCACTCCGGTGTTCGTGCTCACCAGCGCCGAATCGTACATCGATCTGCGTCGCCGTTACGCGAGCGACGCGGCGATCGCCATCCGCCAGGCGGGCATCGGTGAAGCGGCCATCACCGAGACCGTGAAGCAACTTGTAGAAGCCGCCAGCGGCGGGCCGATTTCTCAGGACGAAGCGACCGCCTACGCCAATCGCGCTCTCTCGGCGCTTCGCGACCTGGCCGTCTCGCGCAACCCCGTGCTCAACGCCGGCGACGCGCTGCTTCCCTTGGTCGCGGCGTTGCCCGCCTCGCAGGGACCGGTCAAGATGCGTGTTGCCGACATCCTCTCTCGCGTGGGCAATGAACGGGCCCAGCGTGCGGTGCTGGATTCCGCGACTGCCGCGTCGGGCCCTGAGAAGGTGGCGATGCTCGGCCTGGTAGCGGAATCCGGAAAGCGTTTCGGAAACCTGCTCGAGCCCCGTCAGGTCTCCAAGGTGGTTGAACTGGCCGCCAAGGGAAGCGACGAAGAGGCGACCGCCGCCGCGGCGTTGATCGGCGCGATGAATCTCGGCAACACCGAGTTGATCCCGCTCATCATCAAGAAGAAATGATCACCGCCGTCCAGACGGCGCACGCCCTGAAATGACTCTGCACGACCGGCCCCGTCACGGGGCCGGTTTTCTTAGGTAGTTTGCTTCGGATTCTCGTCGCAAGGCGGTCGCAATCGTCGCGTCTTGCGACACGGTCTTCGAAATGCCTCACACGGTGCGGGGCGATAAGACGAGGCCTCAGGCATCGCCAATCGCGCACACGCGGAACACCCCGCACGGTCCGCACAGATCTCACGCAAATCAACCCGCACGCTCTTAACTCGCGGAGAGTCTGTCCCGATGGATTGTCTCAGCCGCGGCTCCCCGGGACAGTCGGAGGAGGTTGTCCCAAGGACGCGGCCCAACTCGCGTGTGTCGAGGACCTAGTCGCCCTCGCTGATGAACGTGTGGAAGTGTGCAAGGAGTGTCTCGCATGAGGAATCGCAGCCGTAAGGCCTTCACCCTGGTCGAAATTCTGATCGTTGTCGTCATTCTCGGCATTCTCGCCGCCATCGTGGTCCCGCAGTTCACGAACGCGACCCAGGATGCTCAGGCGGGCAACCTGAAGGCCCAGCTCAAGAGCCTGCAGAACCAGATCGAACTGTTCAACGCCCGCAACAACGGCACCTATCCCACCAGCTTCGCCAGCAACACCTGGGATGATCTGATCAACGGCAACTACATCAAGGCCGCCCCCCAGAACCCCGCCTTCCCCGGTGACAACACCGCCAAGGCCTCGATCGGCGTCGTCACCGGCACCGCCAAGGGCAGCGCCTCGTACGCCTGGGTCTGGAACAGCACCGACCGCACGCTCTACGCCTCCTACTTCGCGGAAGACACCGGCGTCGTCAGCGGCACCGCCACCGACTGATACCGAACCAGCATTCATTCGCGGCTTTGGGCTCTTAACAGGGCCCAAAGTTGCTTTTGCGGCCGCCGAAGCGTGCCCCCGCGGAGTTCGTGAATCATCGCCATGCGACCCCGACACCACGGTTTTACGCTCGTTGAGGTGCTGATCGTCGTCGTGATCCTGGGGATCCTCGCGGCGGCGGTGATCCCTCAGTTCACAAACGCTACCTCCGAAGCGCAGAAGAACGCCACCACGGATCAGCTCATCAAGATCCGCCGCGCGATGGACGTGTACTGCGTTCGCAACAACAACAGATACCCGGCGGTCACGGCCGGCCTGGGCACCTGGGGCGAGATCGCCAACCCGGGTGACACGTATCTGCGACAGACCCCCCTGAACCAATGGATCGGTGGCGCCAACGCCGCCCGGATCATCATCGGCACCGCGCCCGATACCGGCTTCCAGACGGCGTACGGATGGATCTACGACCCGGCTACCGGACGAGTGTGGGCGGGCAGCTACGACGCCGAGGACCGGCCCTACCCGCGTCCTTGATATCGGTGTCTGACACTCAACGCGATCGCCGCTCTTTCCGCAGATGCGGCCCGTGACGTTCGTGCCGTAACCGCCGCTCTGAGGCGTCTTTCCGGAACATCTCCCCCGGTTCAGTGATCCGTCGTCTCAAGACGCACGCCTCGAACGTCGATGCAATGGCAACGCAGAGTCTCTGCCGGGAGTCGCTATGTCCAATGCCAAGCCGACAGTGTCCGAACCGGTCCCCACCAAGCAACGCCGCGCGGTATACGCGCCGCTCGCGATCACCGTCGTCGGTGCTTGCGCCGCCGTCTTCTTGCTCAATCCGGCGTCCGGATTGATCGCCGCCGCCAACGCGCAACCGGTACCCACCCGCACCACGATCGAGACGGACGACCCCTCCGGGCGGGTGAGCGCGGCTGAGCAGCGGAAGGAGATCATCGCCCAGTTGCGAAGCCTCAACTCCCGCATGGAGAAGATCGAATCGATGATGTCGCGCGGCCTGTCCGTCAAGGTGACCGACATGCCGCCCATGCGTCTGCCCAAGGAAGCCAAGTAACCCGGTCAACCGCGGAGGATTCGTGCGAGCCAACGCGTCGTCCAGAGGCTACACCCTCATCGAACTGCTTGTCGTCGTCACCGTGCTGGGAATCGCGGCGACCATGGTGGTCCCGGCGTTCTCTCAGACCAACACACTGCGCTTGCAGGGAGCCGTCCGAATGATCGTCGCGGACATCACGCAGGCGCAGTCCGACTCAGTGGCCCTGCAATCGCCCCAGGGGCTCAAGTTCTTCGCCGACGGCAACAACAGCCGCTACATCCTGGGACCCATCACCGCGGGCGAGATCGACACCAGCCCGGGCATCGGATTCACCCGCAAGATTGGCGGCGACGAGTTCGCAGGCGCGCAGCTCAAGAGCCTGAATCTCAGCGACGGCGCGGTTTACTTCGATGAACTGGGCGGGCCCGTCACCACCGCGGGCGGGCACACGCCCGCCGGCACCCAGTCTCTGCTGATCCGCACCGACAGCCAGGGGTATCGGGTGACGATCGAGGCCTTCACCGGCCGCGTCACGGTTCAGGAACTGGTGCTAGACGAAGGCAGTGGAACATGAACTCAGTTGAACAAGAACCGGCCGTCCCCTGTGACGCCTACCTCGCCAAGACTCGGCGCATCGGCACGGCGATGTTCGTGTGCCTCGCGGCCGGCGGATTTGCGCTACTGATCTGGACCAAGCTGCGCGTAGTGTCCGCCATCCCACGCACGGCGTACGCCGATCCGGCCCAGGTGCATACACCCGTGCGGGCCCCCGCGGAATCACCCACCGAGCTCAAGCCGACCGAGCCGGGCGTGAAAGACCAAGCACGCCAACCCGAATAAGCCCGGCGTCATCCCGCCGCGTTGCGAACACACCCGAACAGAACTCTCCGCGGCGAGGATCGCCGTCGGGCACGCGGCCACTACAGTCCTGCTGCGTGCGACGTCCCACCGCCAGTTCCACGTTCACCACGGATTTCCGCCGCGAGTTTGCGGCTGAAACAGACTCCCTGCTGCGCCGCAGGTTCGGCTGGTTCGCCGGCCTTCTGGCGTGTATCGGCCTCTGCTTCTGGGCAATCGGTACCGCTACATCATTCGCCGCCGCCAAGGTCGAAGGTCAGGACGTCGGTCCGTCCGTGAGTCACGCCATCGCGGGTTCCGCCCTCAGTCTTCTGAACATTGCGATCGCCGGCGGGTGCTTCTTCTGGGTGCGTCGCACCAAAGCCAGCGGCTCACAACTGCTCAGAACCAGCTATGTGCTGGTCGCGGCCGACGGACTCATCCGCGTGATGCTCGCCCGGCTGGAAGTGAGCGGCTCCCTGGGATTGGCGGGTGTGATGCTCACCCACTCATTGGCGTGCATACTTCTCCCGTGGACGCCTCGCCAGTCGCTCGTCCCGCCCGCGCCGCCGATCGTGCTTTGGATCGTCTTGAACGCCGTATTCTCCGGTTCCGGTGCCGCGGGGATCCTGCTCGGAGCTGTGCTCGCGCCCTTGCTTGCGGGCCCCGGCGTGATGATCTGCTGGCTCAAAGACTCCAGCCGTCTGCGGTCTTTCCGTGCCAGGTTCTTTGAACATCGCTACGGCGCGGTACGACGCGAGCTCACAGACGCTCGCCGCATCCATGAGTCTCTCTTCCCGCGTGAAATTCCCGACGGTCCGATCCAGTTGACCTACCGCTACGAGCCGATGGGCCTCATCGGCGGAGATTACCTTTTCGCTCACCGCCTTCAGCCCAGCGACGACCAGCTGGGCAGCTTGAGCGTGGTTCTCATCGACGTCACCGGCCACGGAATCACCGCGGCACTCACGGTCAATCGTCTGTACGGCGAACTGGCTCGCATCTTCGCCGAAGAGCCGTTCGTGGCGCCCGGCCAGGTTCTTCGCCTGCTCAACAGATATATCCACCTCACGCTGTCTCCCCATTCCATCTACGCAACGGCCCTGTGCATGCGAATCGACCTTGATCGCGACCACGTCGAGTACGCCAACGGTGGTCATCCGCCCGCGTTCCTCCGGGGCGTTGACAACACCTTGCACGAGCTTGAATCCACGGCGATGGTGCTCGGCGCCTCGGCTGACTCAGAGTTCTCCCACGGCCAGCAAACCCGCCGCTTCGCCCGGGGCGACACGATGGTCCTCTACACGGACGGGGCGATCGAGGCAGCGTCACCCGAGGGCATGATGCTCGGGCTGAATGGGCTGCGTCGAATCCTGAGCGCCCGCAACGCGCCACCGCTCAACTGGCCGGATGTGCTGCTCGGCGCCGTCGCGGACCACCGCCGCGGCGCTCCGCTGGATGACACGCTGATTGTCCAAATCTCGCGAGCGGTGGATGTGGAAGAACCGTCGCGTGAAAAAGCCGGGGCCACCCGCGCCGTGCAAGGCCGTGCGTAAGTCCTGCGCTTCGAAGCTGGGTGCTTCGCGGAGCTAGGACTTCACACCTTTGACGCGATCAGCGTCAGTGTACTTTGCCAGGGCGCCTTCCAGATCCACACCGTTGATGTTCGCGAGCGTCGTCAGCCAAGCGATCACATCCGCGAACTCTTCGTTGAGGTTGGCACGCTGATCGGGCGTTGGCTGCTTGCCCGGGGCGTTGTCCTGCAGCGCGGTGGCGAGTTCTCCGACCTCTTCCATCAACCACATGAACGTGCCGGGAGTTCCCCTCGCCGAATCGGTGGCGTAGTAGCGGTCACGGATGAGTTTTTGAAACGCCGCGAATGAGAGAGCCATGTCCCCAGCGTAGCCGCACCCGGGTGGTTCCTCATGCAGACCTCCTACGGTCACCCATGGACCGATCGATCATTCAACGCTACGCGGACGGCGGCCCGATTCTCCTCCAGGCGATCAAGGGCTTAGACGAGGGCGATCTGCAGGCCTTCCCGGTGCCCGGCACTTGGAGCATCCGCCAGATCGTGATCCACGTTTTGGACAGCGACCTGATCGCCACGCACCGCATGAAGCGGATCGTGGCCGAAGAAAAGCCACTGTTGATCGCCTACGACGAAACCGCCTTTGCCAAGGCGCTGTTCTACGACCGCCTCAACATCGTCCGGTGCTGCGAGTTGTTCGCCGCGAATCGCGCCCACACCGCGGAAATCCTGGGCCTGCTCCCCGACGCAGCGTTCGCGCGGCAGGGAGTCCACAACCAGAGCGGCCTGATGTCGCTCCAGACCGTCGTGGAGAACTACACGCGGCACCTGGACCACCACTTGAAGTTCATCCGTGAGAAGCGGGCGTTGCTCGGCAAACCACTGCTTTGATGGTGACAACGCGCCCGGGAAGATGCGCCGGATTCACTTCAGCTTCGGTCTCAAAGTCGCGGCTCGGATGCTTCCAAACGAATGAGCCGCCTTGGGTCAAACCGAGGCCCCGAAGGCATGCTCCGATAACTAATAAGGGCGGAGCCCTCAGAGTCAGAGCCGATCTCGCTTCAACTTCGACACCTTCCACCAAAGAATGTCCGATAACACTACTCCGTACCCGCGGCATCACCTGATCAGGTAGGCTGGGGTTCGATGAGGAAGGAGTGCTACGCGGACTCTCCCAATCCGCCCACCCTACCATTGGCATGAGGGAACAGTTGGTCCTTTGGATGCGAACCGAATCTCAACGATGAGTCGTAGATGAGGGCAGAGGGGCAGCGCGGCGAAAAGCCGTCAAGTTCCCAACATGGGGCGGGTCCATGAAGCGCGAGGAAGTTCGCGCTCGTTGTAGACATGCCCGGAATCCGTACCACCGCCTTCACCAGACAAGGACCTCCGACGATGCCAACCAGACTCGCCTCGATTCGCGCCGCTCTGGCTTCCACCGCTCGCCGTCTCGTTTCGTTCCAAGGCCGCGCCGCCTCGTCGCTGGGCGACGAGCGTGCGCCGACGCTGGATGCGCTTGAGCCACGCCAGCTCATGACTGTAACGATCTTGAACCCGATCAATGATGCGGTCATCCCGCAGAACAACGCGGCCTCGGTCATCCAACTGGCCGGCCGGTACGACAACACAGCCATCAACGGCACCATCGCCAAGTTCACGACCGACCTGGGCAACTTCAACGTCGAACTGTTCAACAACGCCACGCCCCAGACCGTCGCGAACTTCCTGCGGTATATTACCGAGGGCCGTTACGCCAACACAATCGTTCACCGTTCAGTTGCCGACGTCGTCATCCAGGCCGGCGGTTTCCAGCGCCCTTCCGCGGATAACGTCAAGCCCCCGGCGATCGCCACCTTTGCCGCGGTCCAGAACGAGCCTGGAATCCTGAACGCCCGTGGCACGATTTCGCTCGCCAAGGTGGGCGGAAATCCCAACAGCGGCACCAGCCAGTTTTTCTTCAACCTCGCCGACAACACGAGCCTCGACAGCACCGCGAACAACGGCGGTTACACCGCCTTCGGCCGCGTATTAGGCAGCGGCATGACCGTGGTCGACGCCATCGCGGGCGTCCCGGTGCTCAACGCCGGCACCTTCTATTCCGACAACACGTTCCGCGAACTGCCTTTGCGGAACTTCACAGCGGCACCCGTGCATCCAAGCAATTTCGTGGGGATGTCCATCACCACGGGCACCGAACTGACCTATTCAGTCACCAGCACCAACTCCGCTGTGGTGTCCCCGGTGCTCGACGACAACACGCTCACGCTCAACTACGGGCAAGACGCGGTGGGTTCCTCGACCATTACGTTGCGTGTCACCTCGGCTGACGGCTCATTCATCGAAGATTCCTTCCTCGTCACGCTGGTCGGCCCCCCCACCATCGGCGCGATCGTCGCTACTCCGCAACCCGCGGTCAGCAAGGGAGAGCAACTCACACTCACGGCGCAGAACATCGCCGATCCCACCAACTCTCTGGCGAAAATCCAGTTCTATCGCGATTCCAACAGCGACGGAGTGTTCCAGGCGGACACCGATACGCTTCTGGGCGAAGACGCGTCCGCGGGCGGCGGTTGGTCGGTCCGCGTCTCCACCGCTGATTTCCCCCTGGGCGACAACCGATTCTTCGCCCGGGCCGTGGACACCAACAACAACGCCGGCACCGCCGTGAGCACTGTCGCGCGCGTCACGACGCTGCCCAACATCGGTTCGCTCACCTCGACGCCCACCCCGATCCCGCGCGGCACGAGCTTTACGCTCACCGCTTCGGACTTCACCCTTCCGGGCGCTGCGTTCAAATCTGTTGAGTTCTTCCGCGACACAGACGGCAACGGCGTGTTCGACGCTCGGATCGACAAGAAGCTCGGCACCGCGAGCAAGCTCGTGAACGGAGTCGCCACGGCCAAGGCCAGCAGCAAGGGCTACAGCCTCGGCAACAACATCTTCTTCGCTCGCCTCACGGACCGCAACAACGCGATGAGCCCCATTGCCTCCGCCACCGTGGCGGTGACCAACGCCCTGCCCACGAGCGGCTCGCTGAAGATCACTCCCGCGGTGGTCAAGAACGCGGGCGACCCCATCACGCTCAATACTTCGGGATTCAAAGACTCCGACGGCCGCATCGTCAAGGTCGAGTACTTCCGGGACACCGAGGTCGGCGGCGACGTACTGCCGAACGGCATTTTCGACAGTGAGGACGTGAAGATCGGGGAGTCCACCTCCAGCGGATTCAAGTTCACCTTCCTGACCACCAATCTCGCCGGCGTGCAGCGGTTCTTCGCCCGTGTCGTCGATAACGACGGCGGCGTCGGCAACGTGGTCACCGCCACGACCCGTGTCAACCTCGCGCCGACCCTGGGGACCTTTACGGTGACGCCCAACACAGGCCCGGCCACGACGACCTTCACCGCCTCGATCGCGTCCGCTCTCGACGCCGACGGCACGATCAAGTCCGTCGAGCTCTTCAGGGACGTCAACAACGACGGTATCTACAACTCCCGGGTCGACAAATCTCTCGGCAAGGCCAAGCTGGCCGCGGGGGTCTGGACTTTGGCGATTTCCGGCAAGAAGCTCGTGGCCGGTGAGAACCATCTGCTCGCCCGCGCGACCGACAGCACGGGCGGCTTCAGCGCGTTGTCGTCGTCCACCATTACAATCGGTTGACCCCCTGTTCGAGTCAGCTTCCTCAAGACCGGGGCGGGCCCGACCGCATCGGCCTCCCGGTCCGGCCGATACTACTCTCGAGTGTTCACCCGCTCCGATGTCCCCAGCCGCCTACCCGTTCGGGCGGGCGATTTTGCAGAGTCCGTGTCAGAGAGAGGTTCCATGCGAGTCCGCAGTACATCCACACCCTCGCCCATCGAGCTCCTGGAGTCGCGTCAACTCCTCTCCGTCTCGATCTTGAACCCCATCGCCGACACCGGAGTGCCCCTCAACAGCGCGCCGACCGTGATCGACCTGACCGGCCGCTATGACGCTCCCAACATCACCGGCAGCGTCGCAAAGTTCGACACGGTGCTCGGCGTGATCAACGTCGAACTCGAGGATACCCGCACACCACTCACCGTCGCCAACTTCAAGCGGTACATCGATGCTGACCGCTACAACAACCTGATCTTCCACAGATCGATCCCGAACTTTGTGATACAAAGCGGCGGCTTCTACCGGCCCGAACTCGACTTCGACCCACCCCGCGACGTTCCCCGCTTTGATCCGGTCATGAACGAGCCGGGAATCCTCAACACTCGCGGCACGATCGCGATGGCCAAATCGGAGGGCAACCCCAACAGCGCCACCAGCCAGTGGTTCTTCAATCTCGGCGAGAACGCCGACCTGAATACGCAGAACGGCGGATTCACTGTGTTCGGCCACATCATCCAGGGTCTGGACGTCATGGACGCCATCGCGGCGATCCCCACGTACGTGTTCGATTCTCCATTCGAGAACCTGCCGCTCCGCACGTTCAACAACGGCGAGGGCGTGGACGTGGCCGACTACATCGCCCTGTCTATCACGACCGTCAACAAGATCACGTACACGGTTACATCGAGCAACGCCGCGCTTGTGACGCCGGGGCTCAGCGGCAACAACCTCACCCTGAATTACGCGGCCGACACCGACGGCGCCTCGACGATCACCGTCAGGATCACCGCCGCGGACGGCACGTTCGCCGAAGATTCGTTCAATGTATCCGTGGGCGCCCGTCCAACGGTCGCCTCGCTGCAGATCGCGCCCGCGTCCACGTTCGGCCAGGGCGTTCCCATCACGCTGACGGCGGTGGGCGTGAGCGCCGCGCTCGATCCGGTCGCGAAGGTTCAGTTCTACCGAGACGCCAACGGAAACGGCACTCTGGAACCCGAGACCGACAGCCTTCTGGGCGAAGACTCGTCGCCCGACGGCGGTTATACGCTGGCGGTGTCGACGGGCGCGTTCCCGGTGGGCGCGACCCATTTCTTCGCTCGCGCCGTTGACTCCACGGGCCTGGCCGGCAACCCGGCGACAGCCGCCGCGACCATCTCCGAGCGCCCGCGCCCCACGATCGGCTCGCTCAACGTGACGCCCACCGGCGATATCCGCAAGGGCACCGCCGTCACGCTGACCGCCACGAACCCCGTCGCGGGTTTACAGCCCATTTCCAAAGTGCAGTTCTTCCGCGACACCAACGGCAACGGCTCGCTGGATGCCGGCGCCGATCAACTGCTCGGCGAGGACGCTGATGCAACGGGCGGATACACGCTCGCCATCGATTCTAATTCCCTGCCGGTGGGCCAATCCCGGTTCTTCGCCCGGGCTGTAGAATCGGCGGATGTCATCGGCGATCCGGTTACTGCCGTCGCCACGTTTTTTACGGGCGTCAACATCAGCACGTTCACCGTCGCGCCCACGACTTCCAACCGCACGCAGATGCTCTCGCTCAGCGCCGCGGGATTCGACGGCGGCGGACAGGTCTCCGCGCGGCGAGTCGAGTTCTACTGGGACAGCGACAACAGCGGGACGTTCGATCCGACGCGCGACAAGAAAATGAAGGAGACGACCCGGATCGTGAACGGCCAGGCGGCCGTCTCGGTCAGCGCCAAACCGCTGCGTGTGGGCTCGAATATCTTCTTCGCACGCGTGCTGGACAACCAGGGCACCTACGGCACCGTCAAGAGCGCCACGGCGACGATCGCCAACCTCGCACCGACGGTCCGGGGCATCAAGGCGAACACCAACTCGCTCGCCCGAGTCGGTCTGCCCCTGGACCTGAGCCTCACAACTTCCTTCGATCCCGATGGCAAAGTCGTTCGTGTCCAGTATTTCCGCGATTCCGGGGCGACGCCCGACGGATCGCTCAATCCCGACACGGACACGTTGCTTGGAACCGTCAACGGTAGCGGCTCGGGAATGCGGCTTCGGGTAGATACCACGTCGTTCCCCGCTGGGCAAAGCCGCTTTTTCGCGCGTGTCTTTGATAACGACGGCGCCGCCAGCACTCCCGTGAGCACGGTGGTGCACATCAACGCCGCCCCCACCATCGGGTCTTTCGTGATCGCCCCGACAAGCGGGCCGCGGTCGTCGAACTACACGCTCGAAGCCAACAGCGTTGCCGATTCCGACGGGGGAATCCGCTCCGTCGAGTTCTTCTGGGACACCAACAACGACGGCGTGATCAACTCCAAGGATCGCTCTTTGGGCAAGGCCAAGCTTGTTCAGGGCGTCTGGACTCTGCAGATCCGCGGCTCACTGCTCAACGTGGGCGCGAACAAGATTTTCGCCCGAGCCGAGGACAACTTCAAAAACCTCAGTGCCCTCTCCGGCGGCACACTGACGCTCCTCAACTCCTAGGCCTCTTACGGCCGTAGGATTGCCCATGGTCGCAACATCCAAGTTCCGCGTTCGGGTCCGCCGCGGTAACGGCGCGCTCATCCTGTGCGTCCTCATCGCCATGGCGATCATCCTGTACCTGATGTTCGGGAACATGGGCGGGACCACATATATGACGCAGGTGAAGAAGACCCGCGACAACGGACGCGAAACGGCGCGGCAGATCCGCACCGAGCAGATGACGTTGCTTATCGCGATGTATCGCCAGACCAACAGCAAGCTGCCGACCACCCCCGCCGATCTTGAATCGCCCGGCACCTACAACGATTCTTGGGGCAAGGAAATGACCTTTACCTTCGAAGTTCGCAACGGCAAGACGATGGTCAAGTATCACTCCGCCGGCCCCGACGGCGAGTTCAAGACCGCCGACGACGTCGACTACACCGACACGATTCCCTATTGAACCCGCAAGGAATCGGCATCACGCCGCGGCCGCCAAACCCATGTCTTCCACAAGCTCCCGCATCTGCGCCGTCGTGAGATCGGCGAACGGTGTGTGCACGTGGATCGACGGCACGCCGTGGGTCGACGCGTCGAGCGCGACGAGCCGGCCGACCAGGAGCGCGGCATCAGTGATCTGCGCGATGCGGTCCAGGCTCAGCCCCTCGCCCACAGCGGCGGACGCCGGCCAAAGGACCCTGGCGTAGCCGTGCCCGGCGGCAAAATATGTCGCCGCGAGCAACGCGCGTACTTCCTTTTCATGCCCGGTGGCGGTTGAATCAAACAGGCCCGCCGCCGGCTCTAGAAGCCGGAGCGCGAACCGCTCGGCGTGCGACGAAATCGAGTCCGCGCCGGGACCCGTGAGTTCGTCTGCGAACGGCATGACCGCGCAGTCATTTTCTTCCCCGCCCGGGGGGATCGCGGCGACGGTCAGTTCCTCCCGCACGAAAGCGCAGGCCAACAGCGAAGCCGTGCCACCGTCGGACAGGACCAGCGTACGAGGCGGTGTCGAGAATCCGTTCACGCATCAGCTATCGGCCGTCACGGCTCCGGGGCCTGAATGCGGGCACTTGCGGCCCCAACCCGGCACGGACCACGCAGAATCACCCGATCGGCCGGAGATTCCGGGCCACGCTCGTGCGGTACGCGGCGAACGCAGGGACGACCCCGGCCGCCGCGGCGAGCAGGACTGTGGCCAACGCCACCGCCACTAAAGCCCTGGGGGGGATCGAAGGGTCCAGCAGAAGTTGGAGTTTGTCCTTCATGACCGCCGCGGCAACGATCGCCCCCGCGAAGCCCAGCGCGATGCCGGCGGCCGCTCCGAGAAGCCCGATGATCGCAGACTCGGTGACAACCAGGCCGAAGATCCGCGGCTTCGAAGCGCCCAGCACGCGGAGCACCGCGATCTGCCGTCGTCGCTGTTCCATGCTGTTGTAGAGCGCGAGCATGATGGCGATACCGCTGGAGAGCATCACCGCCCCGGCGACCGCGATGAAGACACGGTTGACATTTCCCACGATGACATCGAGCGTGCGTATCTCGTCAAAGGGCGCGGCGACCGTGACCGACGTGTCGCGACGGAGGGAATCAAACACGGCGGGCAGGTTCGCGGGCGTGTCGCTGCCTTCGCGGGTGATCAGGCGCAGATACACGCCGGTGATCTTGCGGTCTTCGTCTGTGAGATCCGCGGGGGTCGGCTTCTCATGGCGACCGGCCTTCTCTAATCGTTCCTTGGCGTGAATGATCCACGTGCTTTCCAGGTTGGTAATCAGAGCCCGGTCGTGACTGCCGCCGGTAGGCTTGAGAACCCCGACCACGGTGTACACGAAGTCGCGGTGGACATGGCCGGAATGATCCCCCTCGACGTGCTTCGCGTCGTGGTCGTGGTCGTGATCGGCGTGGTCGGCGTGGTCATCGTGCCCTTCGGGCTCCGGGTCCGCGGGAATTCCCTCCCGCGACATCCCCGTGCCGTGCGTGAGGTACACCTTGCTGCCCACACGAAGCCCGGTGGTTCTGGCGGCATCGGCACCGACGACCACCTCAAAATCCGTGTTGAAAAACCGGCCATCGGCGAGTTGCCAGGGTTCGTTGGGATTGGGCTTGAACTTCAGGAAAAAATCTGCATTCGTCGCGAGTACGGGCTGGCCCTTGAAACTATCCCCTTGCTGGATGGGAACCGCGTACGCCCAGGGAGCGGAGGTCTTCAGGGCCTCGAACCGAGCCCAAGGCAGCGGTCGCCGCGGAGGGTTGGCATAGAACACCCCGTTCAGGACCGATGACAACGGGCTGGCGTCGGCCGACACGAGCAGATGCATGTCGCCGCAGCCGCGTTCGAACGCCTTCTTGCCGGCCTCCCTCATCGTCACCAGAACCAGCATCATCGCGACCGCGACGGCTACGGTGACGATCGTGGTCAGGGTGGAGAACTTGCGGGCCTGCAGTGAGCGCAGGATGATCGTCCAGTCGGTCATAGCTGCTCCTTACGCTCGAAACGCGCCCACATCGCGGGATCATGGCTAACACACAGGAGCGCGGCGTTGTTGGCTCGGCACGCGTCCTGGATCAACGTCATGGCGCTCTGCGCGTTCGCCGGGTCCAGACTCGCCGTGGGTTCATCAGCCAGCACCAGTTCAGGCCGGGCAGCGACCGCTCTGGCCACAGCGACCCGCTGTTGCTGGCCGACGCTCAGTGTCTCTACCTTGGCTGAATGACGTTGGATGCCCAGCGATGAGAGCAACTCCCCGGCCCGTTCGGCCTGCTGCCGGGGCGACGATTCGCCGAACATCAACGCTGCCATGACGTTTTCGAGCGCCGAGAAGCCCTGGAGCAAGTTAAACGTCTGAAAAATCATGCCGACATGCTTGCCCCGAAAGTGGTCTCGGGCGGCGCCCGAGAGAGAGTGAATGTTGCGCCCAGCGACTTCGATGGTGCCTGCATCTGGCTCCATCAATCCGGCGATGAGCGAGAGAAGTGTGCTCTTGCCCTTTCCGCTGGCAGCCGCGAGGAGCATGTGCTCACCCCTGGCCAAGGTCAGCCATGGAACTGAAAGCGTCCACGGGGCTTCACCCGAGGCGGCGTACGAAAACCGAAGGTCTTTGATGACGAGAGCTGGTGCGTCCAATTTCGCCTTTCGAATTAACCGGCGAAAGAATATCCAGCGGTTGCGTGATGAACGCGGTGAGCCGCGGCGGGACTTCGCGAAGAGTGTATTCGACCCGCACTGGGTGCACTCTGTCAAAGCCCAATCCGGGCGCAAGCACACGGGGCAGGCCAACAGCCAACAGGACGTCACGCTCCTTTTGACAGCGGTCGCGCGGTGTAGAATTTGCGATGGAAAGTCAGTTGGGTTGTGGGGCGATGGCTTCCGACGCGACGAGTCCGGCGGCGATCGCGATACGGGCCAGTTCGACGCGGTTCGAGATTCCGAGCTTCTCACCCAGCGAGACACGATGCCACTCAACCGTCTTCACACTGCGGCCGAGCTTTTCGGCGATGTCGGCGGTGGACAGCCCCAAACCGATCAGCTTGAGAATCTCGAGTTCGCGCGACGTCAAGCCTGCGAGCGGTCCCAAGTCGTCAATCTCGGCCCGCCTGGCCCTGACGCCGGTCAGACCGTCGGCCTCCGTGCCCAGGCGCGACACCATGACCACCGCACCGGCCGACCCATTCCTGCCTGCGAGCGGACGAAGCACAGAGCGGATCATGCGGCCCGCCACCATGCCCTCGATCGCCAACGGCTTGCCGCTCGCGATCACTTCGCTCACGACTTGCAGCCTCTCGCGGGCAAGTGCTGACTCGAACAAATCGTTTAAATCACCCGTGACTCCATCGGGCTTCTGTTTGACCCCGAACAGCTTGTACGCCGCGGAGCTCACGGCGAGTACCGCGCCCGAGCTCGAGAGCGCGATGACAGCCGCGCCGCTGTCCTCGGTCAGCGCAGCCCATAGAGCCGCATCGTTCGGCGCAAAGGCACGTTCCGGAGTTGAGATCTTGTTCGCGTCGGATCGTTGTATGGCAGTCATCGTGGCCATGTTTACCTCCAAAGCAGCTGATTCTCCTCGGCACGCACTGTCGACATGCAGCCGAGTCCGGGAGTACCTTTGGTTTCGAGGTCGCGGACGCATCCAGATTCCTAAATCTGAGAGATTTCTCGTAATCTGATGCTCTGAAGATTCCTTTAGCGAGAATTCGTAAATTCTTACTCAATAACCAAAACATGACCCAAACACATCATGAAGAACTTTTTTCGGACGGGGGCCGATTGGAAACCGGCTCCACTCCTGACGCGCGTTTGGAATCATGGCTACCTGGGTTCGGGGATCGGGACCTTCACGATTTCTTGTCCGGGCCGCGGGCTCGCCTCTCTGAGTTGCGGCGGGCGATCCGGATATTCATCGAGTTCGTCCGGGGCTTCCGTGCGTTGCACTTCGTGGGCCCATGCGTTACGGTGTTCGGGTCGGCGAGGTTCTCCGAGTCGGACCCGCACTACCTCGCCGCTCGAGATTTGGGCGCTCGTATGGCGAAACTCGGTGTCACCGTGATGACCGGCGGAGGACCTGGAATCATGGAGGCCGCGAACCGTGGCGCCAAAGAGGCTGGCGGGAGGTCCATCGGGTGCAACATCAAGCTCCCCATGGAGCAAAAGCCCAACCCCTACGTCGACCGGTTCGTCGAGTTTCGGTATTTCTTCGTCCGCAAGGTCATGCTGGTCAAGTACAGCAGCGCGTTCGTCGTGATGCCCGGGGGGTTCGGCACCCTCGATGAGCTCTTTGAGGCCCTGACGCTCGTGCAGACACGCAAGATCGAGATGTTCCCGATCGTTCTCATGGGCGTGTCCTACTGGCAGCCGCTGTTGGACTTCATCCGAGGGACGCTGGTTTCACGAGGCACGATCGATCCGCTGGACGCAAACCTGATCCTGCTCACCGATGATCCGTCGAAGGCGATCGAAGCGATCATGAGAGGGGTCGAACTGTCCGAGCAGGAAAAGAGCAAGCAACCCAAGCGGAGCCGCTGGCTGGGCGAACGGCAGTAACCTGCCGCGAGCATCGCACTCGCCAACACGTTGCACAGCGGTCGCACGCCCGCGTGTGTTCGATCGCGCCCAATGCCGGTGGCATCAGCTACTGAACTGTTTATCGCTTCAGTTCAACACAGTCCAGGCCGAAATAAAAACCCGGCTCTTTGGCGCCCCTCCCGGGCTGCACCGCGGTCGCGCGGAGCAAGATCCGACCATTGACCGGGGTCGCCAAGCCCAGATCGATCGGGCCGACCGGATCGGCGGTGCTGCTGCCTTCGCACAGATCAACGTCTTTGCCCTCGGTGGCCCCGTTGAGCGTGAACCTCACAAGCGCGTAGTCCCAACTTCGCGTTGCGTGGACGAGAACGTGCATGGGTTCGGTTCCGGCAGCGGGGATCTGCAACTCCACGTAATCCCCGGCCTTCTTCGCTTTGACCCAGAGGTGCTCTTCTCCGCTCCATCGCCCCAGACCGAACGCCACCATGTCCTGGTTCACCGTCTCCACGCCGGGTGCCGCAACGATTGCCGTCTTTTCACATTCAACGGCGCCGGCAATGACGAACGGGGGAGGCGGAGGTGGCACATCAATCGCGCCACGTCGCGCCTGCTCCACGGCGGGCGGAATGGCGATGGTCGCACCCGGCCGGATGTAGAAGAACGAGGCCGCGCCGAATGTGACTTCAACGTCACGCCAATGCCAGGCTTCCAGATCAAACCTCAGGGCACTGGAGAACGGGATGCCGTCCAACAGTCGGACACGACCGACGCAGGAAACGCCCCTGGACCCCGGGCCGTCGCAGCGGCTCTGCTCGTGCCATGGACCGGAGAAAATCTGCGTGCTGCTCCACGCGTACCCGAAATAATCTTCGGTCCCCGTCCCGAAGTGGGACGGAAATGTCTCGCCGTCGGCATAGAACTTCTCGTCGCCTTCGCCCCACCAATCAGCAACCGGATTGACGACCGTCAGAGAATCGCCGACGTACACGCCCTGGCCGGAAAGTGCGACGACGTTCCAATCCCGCATCGGCCTGGTGGGGAACGTCTCCTGTCGCCACGCCGCGCCGAAGTGCATTGAACGTTCGTCCCATTCCCAATGGCCGCCGGCGATATCCAGATCAAACTCCAAGGCCGAGTCGCTCAGATTGAGAATGCTCAACGCGGCGGCTCGCTCGTAGGGCATCAACCAGCGTGACTCCATGCGATCGCCGGGCGTCGCGCTGCGCCACCAGTCCTTGAACTCGTTGACGCCCATCCCCGAACCGAAGAAGTCCGAGAGGGGACACCAAACCGTCTTCTCGCCGTCGAACTCCATCACGATCACCGCTCGGCGCAATGCATCAGCCAGTTGTTTGGGCTCGAGCCTTCCGAGCGGGAGGCCCTTCGACAGAGAGATTGCCACGCTTGAGACGCACGCCGGCCCCGAACGGAGCTCGTGCCGCACCGTGCCGCCGGCGGGCACTTCCATCCTGAACGGGGAGAACCAGTTGGGCACCCGGTCACGCGATTCCCGCAGGGCCGCCTGGGCTCGGTTGAAGACATCGGCGGCCATCTCCATCGCCGCCGGCGAGAACGATTCGACTTGGGTGCCTCGGTCGTAGGTTCTGTACTCAACGTGGTAGTACAGCCCTTTGGGATCTTCGCAGGTCACTTTGCAGTGCTTCGCGTACGGGATCGGCAGGTAAAGACTGCAGCCGCGGCCGCGCATCTCCGACATGGGGGGCCCCAACGGCACGCCACCGACCGTGGCGCCGCCCCTCAACAGGTACGCGGCGGGCGCCTCGATTACCGGCTTATCCGCGTTGTCAACATAGACCCGCATGGTGCCCAGAGGATTCGCGGACCAGATCCTGACGATCGCTCCCGGACCATCGGCGTCCATCAGGACTGATTCGAGTCTGCCGGCATGCTTCTCCACCCGAATGAACTGGCCTTTATCGTCGTTCGCGAACCAACTCTCGCCATCGGCAGGAGACTTCGAAGCTCGGTCAAACGACGAAGATTGGCCGCAGGTGAAGCCGGGTCTTGGCCATTTCGCGATCGAATCCCGATCGATCAACTCGGTGAGAAGGGAGGAAACCGACACCGTTTGTGCCCACGACACCGAACAGGCCAGCACGACGTTGATGGCTACCGCTCGCACCATGACACACAATACGCATCCTCATTGCCACGCCGCGCCGCAGCCCGCGCACTCTCGAAGGCCGTCGGCCCCACGTCCTGCCGCAGCCATTTCCGCGCCACAGCCAGGACACACTCCAGCCTGAAGCACCGCCGCCGCAGCTTTTTTCGCGGTGCGTTGCGCTTTGCCTGTCAGGATCTTGATCCCGGTGAGAATGAAGGTCACCAGGCCGAATAACACCGGCAGGCTCAAAAACAGGCTGCGCATCGGAGCAACCCGTATCGCCCTGCCTCCCGGACCAATAATGCCGTACATCGCCATGCACATCATGGCGCTGCTGAAGACCAGCAGCGTGGCCCACTTCCACCGATCAGAGCGTGTCGCCCGTAACGCGGCGTCGCGAGTCTTTGCAGCCCTCTCGGTGCCCATGAGCTTGGTCAGCGGGGTCTTGGCGATATCGATCATCCGAACCGATCGGCCGCGGGCATCGGTGACGGAAGGTGGTCCCAGCATCGAACCCAGCGGAGTCGCCGCGGCAGTTGCAACCGCGGAAGGAATGGGTCGCAATCCTCCGATCCGGGCTTTTCGCCATGTCGCTCCGCATTCGGGGCACTTGACCAGATCTTCGAGCGCCGGAACGGAGGAAATGACGTACCCGCAGGAACCGCACCGGCCCTCGCTCAGCAAGGTCTCAACGAAGACCGTGTCCATGCCGCGAAGCATGCGTGCCCGCCAGAAGCGTGCCCAACAGATGGCCGTGACCACCGCCGCGCCGATGGCGATCCATCGAGACATGTTGGGCGCCACGAGAGTCGAGATGTAAAAAATAATGACTCCAACAAGCCCCGTCATACTGATCGCAATCCGCATCAAGGCGGGGGCTTCAGAGAGGGAACCGATCGAACTTCGCAACAACCGCATCCTCAACTCGGTGAGTGCGGAGTCTTCTTTCCCGTCCGAACCGCGTTGGGTCTGGCGCGGGTCGAATGCCGGCACTGAAGTGCCCGCATCGTCAACGACGCACTTGGAAGCGAAGGGGTTGGCGAACATACCCATGCGTCGATGATACACGGCGGGACCCGCACATTGAGCGCCAAGCATGGGGCGACGTTCTGCCATGTTGAGAGCTCAGGGCGAGCTCTACTCTTCGCAGCGTGAGTCGGCACCGTCGGGCCGGACCGCCAAATATTATAGGACTCTACCTGCCGCGCCGCCAGCGGGCGGCGGCGTTGGTCACAGCGCATGCCCGTTCAAGGCGCAGTCTCATGCAGCGAGTGTGGGCAAACACCAGCCCTCACTCTCCCTGAGGATTAAGTGGCGGCAATGCGCTCTGGACGGGGGCGCCCACACGCTTCAAACGATCACCTTCGAGCTCCAGAAAAAGGAGATCGAAAATTCGGGACCGTGCGGACGCAACCCTGCCTCCGACGGACAGGTATCTGCGACAGCCCCTGCTCGGACCGGACGAGGCCCGCCCATTCCCCGGGCTACCATGCCGACCTGATCGTGAGGGCCCTGTTCAGAGATCGGCTACCCGACGGATCGACGAAACATGACACGACTGACCCGACCCCAACTCTCCCGCAATACCGCGCTGTGTCTCCTCGCCGGGCTGGCCCTCGTGGCGGGCTGTGAGCGACGCTCCGACAACGCCAAGAACATCCAGAAAAACGCCGGACAGATGCGTGCCATCGGCGTCGCGACCAGCGCCGACGGGGCCGTGATCCCCGAAGGCGAGTACAAGAAAGTCGCCAGCAACCTCGCGACAGCCGCCTCTTCAGGCACGGCTGGGGAGAAAAGCGCGGCCTCCAGCCTGATCGCTCAATCTCTGCTCGCGCAGGGCGAGGCCGCCGCGAGCAGAGCCAAGGACGCGGAACTCGCCGCCCGAAACCTCATCAGCCGCATCGGTTCCGCGGCGGCGGATTTCGCCAAGCGAAGTGCGGTCGCCGCGGCGGCGGAAGCGTTCAACGCCAGCAAGGACCAGGCCGCGATCCGCACCGGCAAGGCCGAGAAAGAAACCGAACTTGCCGCCGAGCGCAAGCATCTTGAAACGGTCAGGAACGCCGTGGACGCGCTGAGCTCGCAAGCCAAGGCAAAGTTGGATGCGGCGGACGCGAAGACCGCGCAGTACGCCCAGATGATCCAGGGCACCACGAAACTCTCGGCCACCGAAGCCTCTGCAATCTACGAGAAAGCCAACGTGATCCGGCGCGAGGGCGACTCGCTGCGGGCCGAAGGGCTCAAGATCAAGGCGCACGCGGACGAGCAGAATCCGCTGGTGGGCGAGATCGGGCTGATCATCGACAAGTTGCAGAAGCAGATCGCCAACCTCGACGAGACCGCAGAATCGCTCAAGAAGCGGGAGGCCGCGGCGAAGGCGGAAGCGGCGGACGCACGCTCCGCGGCGGACAAGGCGGCCCGGGAAGTGGACGATCGGGTAGTTGAGCTCTCGAAGCTGCGCGAAGGCGAACTTGAAAAGGCTTACGCCGAAGCGATCGACCTGTTCGGCAAGGCCACGAAGAGCTCCAAGGCCGTCGATCCGAACAGCGCGAACGCGTCGGCGGGCGCGGCAGATCTGTCGATGGCGGAGACCCAGTGGTCCAAGGCGCAGGGCGCGCGGGCCTACGCCGCGGCGATGGAGACGCTGGCGAACATCAAGCCCAAGATCAACAACGCGGACGACTACAAGAACAAGTCTGACGGCGCGAAGAAGCAGACCGAGGAAGCGATCAAGGCGGCGACAGAGTCGTTCGCCGCGGCGAAGCTCTCATACGAGAAGAGCGTTAACAAGGTCCAGCGGGCCGACATCAAGGAGCGGCTCACCAAGCTCGGCGAAGAACTCGACAAGAAGGCCAAGAACGTCGTCGACGGAATCTGGCTCGACCTGCAAGCCAAGCCCGAACCCGCACCCGTCGCGGCCGCTCCGGCGGGCGACTCGGCCCCCGCCCCTGCGGCAGCTGCCGCGGCGCCGGCCGATCCGGCGCTCGTGGAGTTCATCGGGAAGTACATCAACCTCATCAAGGCTCAGGACTTCGACGGCGTCCTCGCGGCGACGCATTTTGCGTCCCCCGGAACGCGAGAGACGATGGCCCGGATGACCGAGATTCAAAAGGCCTTTTTCGCGGCTGACAAGGCGTGCCAGACCAAGTTCAATATGGGTCTGGACAAGATCGCGAGCGGGAACCCCATGCTCACGGCGATGGCCGCGCAGTTGGGAGCAGCGCGAGGGATGATCAGCGCCATCTCGAACGCTTCGCCGGCCGACATCAAGTTGACGATGAACGGCGCCGACAAAGCCTCGGGCACGTTCCCCGGAATGCCACAGGCCACCGACTTCATCAAGGCCGAAGGCGCCTGGCAGATTGACGGCGCTGCGATGGAAGGCATGGCGGGCCAGTTGGCCATGGTGTCCAAGCAACTCGGCACGCTCAAAGGCGTGTTCGCCACATTCGCGGATGACGTCAACGCGGGCAAGTTCCCTGATTCCAACGCGGCCGCCGCGGACTTGGGCGCCAAGATCATCGGCGCGATGCAGGGCGGGATGAAGCCTCCGGGCGGCGGTTGATCCCGGCCCGCACCTGTTCGTCGGACAAGGTCTGTAGACAACGAAGGACGATCTCACGCCTGTGAGTTCTGCGCGACGGTCGGCAGTTCGCGTCGAACCGCAGCTCTTTTTCGGCGGAGCAACCTGCAGGAGGCGAAAAGCGACGCGGCTTGTCGCCCGGAGCATTCACAACGCGCTGCGGGAGTTCTACACTCGCCGGCTGCATGTCCCCCACCGCCACCTCACCACAACCCGTGCGGGGCCGCACGGCCCGCGAAACCATGACCGACGCTCAATCACTCAGCTGCCTTGCGGATCTCAGCGGTAAGTTCCTGGCATTCGAAGGTCCCGACGGGTCCGGCAAATCGACGCAGTTGTCGAAACTGATCGAGGCGTTCACGGCCGCGGGGGTGCCCGTCTGCCAGGTACGCGAGCCGGGCGGCACGCAGGTGGGCGAGCAGATCCGCTCGGTGCTTCTCGACCGCAACAGCGAGATGACGCTCCACTGCGAGATGCTGCTGTATATGGCCAGCCGCGCGCAACTGGTGGAAGAACGCATCCGCCCGGCGCTCGCCCGAGGCGAAGTCGTGATCGCCGACCGCTTTGTGTCGAGCACGTACGCCTACCAGGGAACCGCCGGCGGCGTGCCCGAGGCCCATATCCATGCCGTGGCGGACGTTGCCCTGCGTGGCACCGTTCCCGATGTGGTGTTCATCTTCGACGTAGACTCGGCCACGGCGGCCAAGCGGACTAGAGGCGTGGAAAAGGTTGGCCGCCGCAAGGTTGCGCCCGCGGCGGTGTCGCTCTTCGCGGACCGCATCGAGCAGCGAGGCGATGACTATCACGGTAAGGTCCGTGAGGGCTACTTGGCCCAGGCCAAGGCCGAACCGTCTCGCCACATCGTTGTGGACGCCACCAAGTCTCCCGAAGATGTGTGGGCGGAGTTCGCGGCCAAGCTCGCTGCGTGGACCGCGGCCAACAAAGCCAGATGATCCGCGGGCGAGCACAAGCCGGAGATGCCGGCCGCGTCGATCAAAAAAGACGCCCACCGCGCGAAGCGGTGGGCGTGTTGCTGTTGAGTGGGTAGGTTGCGGTCGCCGGTGCGTTCTTTCCTGCGACCGCGGACAAGCAAGACACAGGTGCGCTCGCCGCGTTGCTCGTTTCAGCAGCCGCCGGCTTCCCAAGCCATGAAGAAGGTCTCCACGTCACCGCCGTCAATGCCGCCGTCGGCGTTGACATCGGCGCTATTGCCGCCGCTCTCCCAGGCATTGAAGAACGCCTCCACGTCGGCACCGTCGATGCCGCCGTCCTGATTGAAGTCGGCCGGGCAGGTGCTGCAGGTCTGCACGGTCAGCGTCGCGGGGTCGCTCGTAACGCTGCCGCAGACGTTGGACACGACACAACGAACGCGGTAGTCGGCAATGCCGCTGCAAGCAGTGACGCCGATGGGGGTGGAAGCGGAGAAGGGCTGTGAAGCGTGTGCCGACCCGCCACAGGGGAGAGGGAACGGATCGTTCCCAAGTGTCTGCCAGGTATCGGGAGATCCGGGCAGTTCGATCTGCCATTGGTAGGTGACGCCGGTCCCCACGGCGGAGACCGAGAAAGTGGCCGCTTCGGGCGAGCAAGTTGTAGCGTTCTGAGGCTGACCGTTGATGGCCGCGCACTGCGCGATGGTCAGCGTGCGGTACTCGATGCCCAAGGGTGTGCTGAACTCGCCTCGCTGGATGGTGAAGTTGTAGACGCTGAGGTTCTCAAAGCCCCAGGAGCCGACCGCGTCCAGCAGGTTGAGAGAGTTCAGGGTCGGGTCGGGATGCCCCGCCGAGCCGCCCGCGAACGTGCGGTTGAAGGCGATGCCGTAGTTGTTCGGCGTCATCGCGAGCGGCAGTTCGACATCGATGTCCGTGCCCTGAGAGATGAAAACGCCATCGACGGCGGGGTCGTTGTTGCGGAGGACGAAATACACAGGGTTCATGTCCGACCGCAGAGGGACGCTGACCGAACCGATCTGGATCTGAAAGGTCGAAGGATTGAAACGGAAGCCCCTCGTCTTTCCGGGCAGGTAGGGGCTGTCCAGGAAGTCGTTAGAATCCAGGTCAATCGTCATCGTCGCGGCGTCGCCCGCACGAACCGGAGCAAACGTGCCGGAGGTAAACTGGTTCCATTCAACCACTCCGGTCACGATCACGCGGACATCGGTCGCGGCCTGCGAGGGCAATGCAGCCGCGGCGAACGCCAGGGCCGCGGCCAGGGGGAGAGAGTTGCGCATCAGGTGGACTCCGTATCGAGAGTGAGAGAAGGGCCGCCCGTCACGGGGCGGCCCGGGGATTCAGCGACGACGGCGGCGACCACTCGCGATCGCGAGGATGCCGAACGCTGACATGACGCCGGGCTCGGGGATGGCGGCGGTGAAGATGCCCGAGCTGCCGTCGGAGAAGTCGAGTTCAAAGGCGAGCAGACCGTAGTTGTTGAGGTTACCGAGGCGACCATCCTGACCACCCGAGTTGGCGAGACCGCCGATCGTGCTGATCGTGCGGAAGACGCCCGGAGAGACCTCGAAACTGTCGCCCGTGCGGGCGATCAACTGCAGACCGAGCGTGCGGTCCCAGCCGAAGAGCACCGAGCCGTTCCCGAGACCGGCGCTCACGCCATTGCCGCGAAGCGTCGCGTTGAAGGCGACCTGCCCGGCGTTGTTGAGTTGAACGCTCGAGATGCTGTTGAAGAACGCATCTCCGCCCAGGGGAGCGCCGTTGACGATAGCCACATCGTTGTCGCGAACGACTTTCGTGAAAATACCGGAGGAGTCCATGAGCAACACGGCGTTGGTGTTATTGGAGGCGCCGGTGTTGGCGAGCCCGGCGTTGGTGATGATCGTTCCGGCGCCATTGATCATCGTGTTGCTGAAGCCGAAGCCCCAGTTCAAACCGTTGAACTCCGAGAGGGCGGCGCCGGACCCGGAGTAGATCGTCGGCATGGCGTTGCCGGACTTGGCCAGCAGACGCATGGTGCCCCCGATGGTGTCGCTGAAGAGAGCGCCGGTCGCGGTCTGCGTGCCCGCGGCGTTGCGGATCGAGGAGGAGAAGACGATTCGGCCGGCATCGTTGAAGCCGATCGAACTGGTGGAGAAGTTGCGATAGATATCGGTGGCGCTGGGGACGCCGTTGGCATCGGGCGCGGCATTGCCGACGCGGGCGATCACCTCGAGCGAACCGTTGCGGTTAGTTGCGATCATCGAGGCGTTGCTGCCGGCGCCGTTGCCGGTCGTCACGGTGCCCTGCAGGGCCGTGGTGATGACGTAACGGCCGGAGCCGTTAATGGCCATCGAGCTGGCCTGAAGCGTGCCCACCCGCACGGCGCCGCCCGCGTCCAGCGAGAGAACAGAGTCGTTCTGACGAAGCGCCAAGTGGACGTTGCCGGGGGTGCCGACCCAAACGCCCGCTGAGTTGGCGGTGGCCCCGGAAATCACGACCGCGGGCGACCCGGTGCCGACGGTCAAGTTGCCGACGTACCCACTCTGGCCGGCGCTGTTGAACAAAGGAGTGCCGCTGGCGACGCTCGAATAGGTCGCGCCGCCGGTGTCGGGGGCGGCATCGCCGGTGAGCATGGTGCGGCCCGGAACGCCGCCGCTGCTCGCGAAGAGGCCGGTGCTGGCGCCCACCCGGAAGGCCCAGTCACCCGAGTCGTTCACGCACGTGGAGTTGAAGATGCCGTCGCTGCCGGTCGGGTAAGTGCCGCCGCCGGGTCGAGATCCGCCGGCGATCGCGACATTCGCATTCCCGCCGCTGGAGTGCAGGAACACGCCCTGGGGGTTTCCGGCAGCGGATGTGGTGGCACGGAAAACGACCTTGCCGTACGAGTTGATGGTCGGTTGCTGCTGGCCAATGTTCTGGAACGTGACTCCGGCACCCATTCCGGGGCCCCAAACGCCATCGGTCCCAGTAAGGGCGATGGCGTTGTACGTCACGATGCCGTGGGCTGTGGAAGCGGCTGCCACCAGGAGGGCCGAAATGGCGCAAACCTGACCAAACGCGTCGGACCGGGTCTTCATGTGTCTCTCTCCGTTTTTGATGAAATCTCTGTAACCGTCTCTGCAAACAATTATGGCGATAATTGGACCTAAAGTCAAGTCCATTTCTTCAGCATTTAAAAATAAAGAAGCTCGATTCCGCGGCAGTGCCTATCAAAATACGATCAAGACCACGCGGCGGTAGTCTGCCACCGCCGAACTGCGCGCTCGCAGTCTTGAGAGGGTGATGCCGGTTCTAAGTCACACGCCCAGGCGAACGCAGATCAACTGACGTCAGAAGCAACCGCCCGCCTCCCATGCGGCGAAGAACGTTGCCACATCGCCGCCGTCCACGCCGCCGTCAAGATTGACATCTGCGGACGCGTCGCCCGCTTCCCACGCCGCAAAGAAGGCGTCCACATCGGAGCCATCAATGCCACCGTCTTGATTGAAGTCGCCATAGCAGGAGACGAACAACTCGAATCCGCTGCTCGTGCTCCCGCAGACATTGCCGATGGTGAAATCGAGTTGGCCAGACTCTGAAGGCAGGATTGGGTCGATGACGAGCGTGTTGGTATGCGCGCCGCTGATCCGACCGCCATCTTCGAGCGGGAAGGAGTTGAGGGACCACGAATACGTGAACGGCCCGGAGCCCGAGGCGTTCATGGTGAACTCAGCCCGTTGGCCGGAGATTCGAACCGAGGAGTCGGGAAACTCAATGAAGGCGGGCGGAACGCAACCGCCACCTGTAAACGTGTCGTCCATCGACCAGGAGAGAATGTCCTGTTTGGCGACCGCGCCGCCCGTGCCTGCGGTGAAACCGACGTACCCGCATTGGCTGAAGACCTCCTGAAACAGGATGTCGTCACCCAGGATGTCGTGGAGGTCGACCGGCGTGTCGAAGGACAACAAACCATCGACGGTGATACGCATCAGTCCGGGGATGTACTCGATGCGGGCCGTGTGAGGTTCGCCGTCGCACAGGTCAATGCTGCTGAGCACCAGATGCCCCAGTGAATACGAATCCGAGTACTCGTTGGGCGCGTTGCCGGCGGACTGCACGCTCACATGCGGCGTGCCGAACTCGTCGGAGAAACCGAACGTGTCAAACTCCACCGCGAGGCACCGGCTGATTCCGGCGCCGCCGTTGGATGCATAGCCCAAGCCGCTTCCTCCGTCGCCGATGGCGCCAACGCTCTCCTTCTGGATCACGAACGCCAGTCCGTCTGCGCAGCCCTCCGTAATGCGGAACGTGAAATCGGTCGCGAATCCGTCTCCCAGGGATGCCATCGAGTCGATGTACCACGCGGCGCCGGCCTGACCGGATTCCGCATCGGTCAGCCGAAGGACATTCTCCGTGGGGTGCGCGGCCCCAACGAAGTTGAAGTGGCTGGAATCCGAAAAATCTGGGAAGTTCGCCGCCCCGCTACATTCGGGCTGGCTCTCGTCCTCGCATGACCAGGAGAGAATCTCCTGGTTGGCGGTCGCGCCGCCCGTCGCCGCGGTGAAGCCGATCCATGCGCACTCGCCTGGCCCGTCGTCGAACAGAATGTCGTCACCGTTGAGAGTGTGCAGATCGAGCGGCACGCTCAGGGCCGCGGTGCCGTTGTCCATTACAACCGTGAGAAGACCGGGCTGGTAAGAGACCTGCACGTCGTGCGGAACACCGTCAGCGATGTCGGTACCGATCAGTACGTGCCCCAGAGAACTGGAATCAGATGTTTCGTTGGCGCCGTTGCCGCGGGTCTGAATGCTGATGTGCGGAGTGCCAAACTCATCAGAGAAGCCGAACGTGTCGAACTCCACCGCGAGCGACCGCGTGATGCCGCCATACCCCAGATCGCTCCCGGTGCCGCCGAGCGCGGCGGTCGACTCGTTCTGGATGACAAACGCAAAGCCGTCCGCCGAGCCATCCGCGATGCGGAATCGGAATCGCACGTCGAACCCGTTTCCTACCGCCGCCCGCGACAACTGGTACCACGCCGCGCCGGATTGCCCGACAGCGTTGGGGGTCAGCCGCAGGACACCATCCTGCAGCGCCGCGCTGCCATTCAAACGTAGATCAGAAATCGGACCACCCAGGGGCGAGAAATCGGTGTACGAGAAGTTGGCGCTGCACTGGGCCATCGCGGGCGCAGCGGCAGCGCACAACAAACAGGCGGCAAGAAAGCGATTCATCATGGATTCTCCCGCTCACGCGGCGTGCCGCGAGAAGCAAGCTGTAACATACCGGCAGCGTGCGTGCGTGTCAAGGCTTTGCTATTGCGATGCTATGCCGCGGGGGACCGGAACTTACAGTGAAGCGCTGTCGGGGAGTTATTGTGCCCACGAAATCCCGGATTCACCGTTCGGCTGGGCACTTGACGTTCTCGGACGACCAGCGAGGCGTGGATGCGCACTTGCAGATTCCCTGTGACTCGGCGCTCTCTTGAGAGGGTTGAGGACCGTCGACGAGCTCGGCGGTTGGTTCAAGTGCGCTATGTCTCGTGTACCCCGGGACCCCGACTTCGTGACGACGCCGGGAATCACGATTCCGCAGCGGCACTATCCTCATGCGTGTCCATACTCCCCATGCCTGGCAAGCGCAAGAAGTGGGTTCGTCGCGTGCTGATCCAACTGGGGCTCATCTACTTCGCGTGGTGCCTCATCCTGTTTCTCATGCAGGGACGGATGCTGTACCTGCCGAACATGGCCGGGCCGCCGCTGCCGGACTCAATGATCCCGGCGGGCGTCGAGCGATTGTGGGTCGAGCGTCAGCCCGGCGCCCGCGTCGAGGGATGGCTTTTGCAACGACGGAACGCTCCGAACGCGGCTGCAGCCGCGCTGGTGGTGCTCACCCACGGCAACGCCGAGCTCATCGACCACTGCCTGGACAATGCCGAGCATTGGCGCTCCCGCGGCTACGCCGTCCTGCTCCCCGAATACCGAGGCTATGGACGCAGCGGAGGCACTCCGACGCAGACTGGGATCGTCGGCGACGTCTTGGCCCTCATTGATGAAGCACGCAAACACGCTGGCATCGATCCAAGCCGCACAATCCTCCACGGGCGATCGCTGGGAACGGGCGTGGCAGCGCAGACCGCCGCGGCGTTGAAAGCGCCTCCCGAAGCGATCATTCTCGAATCACCGTTCACCAGCGTGGCATCGTTCTCCTGGCGTTACGGCGCGCCGCCACTGCTGGTGACCAACCCGTACCGCACGGACCACGTCCTGCCCGGCCTCGCCTGCCCGATCCTCATCTTGCACAGCCGCAACGATGAGATCGTGCCCTTCTCGCACGGGCAGCGGCTCGCGGCGCTCAACCCACGCGCGAAGCTGGTGGAACTCGACGGCTCCCACAACGCCGCGCTGTCCTCGCAGCAACGCTATTGGGACGCCGTCGACTCCATGCTCGCGGGGATCAACCGCTGAGTTGGGCTTGACTCGGCTCCCGGGGCGAACTTAACCGCACCCGCCGGCTTCCCACGCGGCGAAGAACGTCTCGACGTCGGCACCGTCGATCCCGCCATCCTGGTTCACATCGGAGGCTGCATTGCCCCCTTCCCACGCGTAGAAGAAGGCCTCGACATCGGTCCCATCGATACCGCCGTCTTGGTTGAAGTCGGCGTAACAGGGTTGGGCATCCCCGGAGGTGAGTATCGGGACGATGCCGAGGTGGGCAGATGTAGTGGGACTCTCGATCCGACCAATGAATGCATGCCCTATGACAACTAGGTCCCCGCTCGCAGTAAGAGTACCTCCTGAGGAAAGGAAAACTGCTTGGCTGGCGGGCTGCGCAAATGCCGGAAAGGCCACGAGCAATGGAACGAAACTTGTGAGAACTCGCATGGAAGTTATCCTCTCAATGGCCAATGGTCACAGGTCCGCCCTCGGCAGTCAGACGGCACGGGTTGGAGAACGTCGCTACGCCGGACAACAAGTAAGTTCCAGAGTGAATCCGAACCTCCACCATCGGCGAGGCTCGTTGCACACCGGCGGCCACCGATGTAAAAGGAAAAGCGTGAGTTCCCCACTGGTGAACCGCGATTGCACGATTGTCCACAAACACAGGAGACGGTGATTGTGTTCGTGCGTCAAACGTGTGCTCTGAATCAATGCAGTCGGTCGCTACCAGATTAAAGCCACGCGATACGCCGGTTTCCCAATATGGACCATCGCTGCGAGCACAATTCTCGGTGGGATAGAACCGATGCATCCATCGGGAATCTAGGGGCGTAGGCCAGGGATAATCGTTCGATCCGTCGTGACCGCCGCGAACCTCCATGAGTGCCATACTGGGCACGATCGCTGGTGGAGGATTCTCCGGCTGAACGACCCCGAAGAAAAAGTCGTGCGCCAGCGAATCACCCGCGCGGCGAACGTCTGTCTCATCCAGAAAGACGACATACCGATACCCGCGGCGATTCAGTTCTTGAAAGGACGGCCAACTGGAGTCATCCAGGTCAATGAACTCGGACACGGGGTAGCATGCCGCCGTTCCGAGGGACTGCGCGACGGCAACTTCCAGCAGCGCGAGATAAGAGTCTCGTTCAGGCCAATCGCTCCTGCACTTCATCTGAAGGTAGATCATGTTGATCCGGCTGCCCGCAGTGGTCGCCATCCCGAGTTCGCTCAGCCACGACGCCAATGTGCGATCGTTGTCAGATATGCAATCGTGGTTGATGCGTACGTTCGCGCCCGACCAATAAAGGTCCAGCTCGATAGACCAAACGTTGTAGTCGTCCACCATAATGTTGAGCGGTACGCCACGGGAGAAGCTGTTGTGGTTGGACTTGTAGACTGGCTGATTCAATCTGACTTCGCCGCGGTTGTCGTTTGGCTGCGCATCGACAGATGTCGCAAGCGATGCGATCGCGACAATCAGCATTGTGCATAACTGCCGTATCATATGATTTGAGCCCTGTGCATCTATCACCGACCGATGGTGACCGGGCCGCCCGATGATCGAAGAGTGAGTGATTTGGTGATTGAGCCTCGAAACAATGACACGCCAGACGTCATGCGAACATCGCTTCCTTGCGGCACTCGGTAGATAGCCTCCTCAAATGACGAATATGGTCTATCCGACGTGCCTTCCACGTTTGGCGTACCACCAAATTGAACGTAGAAATGGAGGCCTTCGCCAACTGCAGGCCGTGGCGGCAGATAAAAAACGTGCCCAGGCGACGACCACAAGCAGTAATGATACGTGCGGATCGGTACATCGCCGGGCGCACAGTTCTGAACTGGGAAGTCGAATGGATCAACCGAATCGCCTGGGATCAAGGGCGTGCAGGCCGCCCACGGGCCCAAATGCTGACCATCCGTATTGACTTTCCAACTGCGTGACCACAACTTCGCCTGATAAACCGGCGAACGTGGGGGATCGCCCTCGTAGAAGTCCCCTTCGCCACGATCCCCGTAGCGGCCCTGATACAACAGCAAAAAAGTCCCTTCATCCCCGCACAGCGACCGCACACTTGGAAACTGCCCTACCGGGCTGCACATATTATACGACGATGCCTCGCCAATATTCTTAATTGAATGTCTGTAGGTCTCCCAGCGGTTGCCTTGGCCCAGGTGATCGCGACAGGAGAGACCTTCAGACGTATAGGCACTTCCCTCATAGTCAAAATTCTGATTCGCGGCGAATCCGTCTCGCGCCGGCCAGCTTTGTCCGGTCGCCCAGCCTACGCCTTGTCCACGGGCCGGCCAAGCTTCATTTACCCCGTTTTCCGGGTATACCATCGGATGGCCATCCTCGAACTCAAGGCACCGGGGTTCGACAAAGAACTGCCTACCGTGGTTGTGATAGATGGCATGCAGTATCGTCGGGTACTGTGGATTCGCGCGCAGGTCTACACCGAAGTCGACGCACAACCAATCCCCTTCGTGGTTGCCCTCTCCACCGGACACTGTCGTTTCATTCCACGTCAAATAGACGAAGTACTGGACTGAATAAATATCTGGATAAGCTTCCCACGGCCGCCATACTCGCCCATACAGGCCGTCGTTGCGAGCTATCGCGTCGGGCCAACTTGACTCGCCGCCCGATATGTTGCTGTATCCCCAGCGAAAGTCCCCGTCCGTATGCCTCGCCCGCAGACCGGCTCCTCTATCATCTCGACTGCGCATGAACGCAGCCGCTTCTGCGACAGATGAAAACGCATAGTCGCGGAAGGTCTGTGGAGGTGGGAGGGACTCTCGAAATACGGCGTGCTGAACGAGGCGCGTAACGGTCTCAGGAATACCAACACCCTCCCGCGGCCCATTGCGCTGGGTATCCAGTACAAAGGTGGGAGCGAATAGTTGAAGCAGTCGAGCCTCTTCGGTGTCTGCGATCCCATCGCAATCCTGATCGCCTGTATCCGGTCCACACTGAGCGAGCGCCATCGTGCTGATAATCACCGAAACCAAAGTCGTTACAACAAGTTGTCTCAGCATGACACGTTCCTTTGTTACTGCAGGTTGACCAACACCAGAACCAGCCCCTTCCCATCCCTCAACTCCGTCATCGCCTTCCCGATCACCGCACCGGATCGCTTGGATTCGTCCAATGCGACCATCGCGTGGCCCGGCGTCACCGAAGTCGTGAGCGCATCCCCGCGACTTACCGGCGTCGTCGTCGCATCGCACCTCACCCACACCCTCCCGCTCATCGCGAGGGGCATGGTGTCGTTGCCGCTGCCCGCGTACGGCTGGCCCTCCGCTGAGAGGACCATGCCGGGCTTTAGGCCATTGGCGCCCGAGAGCACGCCCGCAACAGCTTTGTCGTACGCGGCGGAGCATGGCACCAGTTTTCCATCGTGCTCGCGGTCAATCACCATGACCATGCCGGGCGCGGCCTTGGCTACCCCCGGCGTCGGTGTGATCGCGACGGGCTCGGCGACGTCGGAACCGCCGGTGATAGTGAGGACTTTTACTGTCGTCGTGCCTTGAGGGGCAATTGTCACATTGCCGGCCGTCGGGTTAAGACGAATGTCGCCGTAGCTGCTGCCCGAAGAGCGGGTCGCCTGCATGTCTGTATCTTGAGCATTGGCAATGACCCGAAGGTTGGGGTATCCTGTCGCATCCGAGCCGATGATGCAGTCCCGCGGCAAGTACACAATGCCGCCCCCGGGGTTCAGGTAGAGATCCCCAAAGGCATTGCCTTGTGAGTGAACACACTGGACGATGGCTCTCGCCGCGGCCGTGTTTGGATTATTGATCTGCATGACCAGGTTCGAGTTGCCGGCAGACTCCGACCCGAGCATGAGCCGATGCTGTGTCAACCGCGGTCCTGTACTCTCTGCGACCTGCCACACGCCCATCGACGCCATCGCATACGGCACGCTCGTTACCAGCGTCCGTGGCGTGAGTTCTGCCCCGCCGTTCACGCTTATCCCCATGTACCGCGTTGCGCCATTGAAGACGCCCGCGTCCACCGGCGAGACCGGCACACTCACGATCCCGCCTTGCACCGGCACCGCGCTGAGCGTGATAGCCGAACCGACCTGCGTGCCGCCCGTGAGCGAGTCGTAGAACTTCACCGCCAAACTCGCCGTGCCGTCGGGCACGCCAGTGAGTTTGGCCTGGAGGGAGATCGAGTTCGTGCTGGTGGGCTGACCGTGCGCGGGTCGCGTGCTCAGGGCACAGGCTGCTAGCCCCAACGCCACCAACATGTCTCGTGGAAGCATGTTCATCGTCATCCTCCTTACTGAAGGTTCACAAGCACCAACACCAGTCCTTTGCCCTCTTTCAACTCGGTCATGGCCTTGCCGATCACCGCGCCGGGTGCCTCGGTTTCGTCGGAGACCTTCATCGCGTGGCCGGGCGTGTTCGAAGTGGTGAGCCGGTCGCCGGGCTTGATGGCACCTGAAGTCGCATCGCACAAGACGTATACGCGGCCCGACATGGCCACCGGGTGATCCCCCGCGATAAGCGGATCGGCATTGTCCTTGCCCATGACGACGCCGACGGAGAGGCCGCCCGCGCCGCTGATCGCGCCGGCGACTTTCTTGTCGTAGGGCGTGGAGCACACCACGAGATTGCCAGCGTTGGCAGGGTCGATGCTGACGACCATACCGGGCTGAGGTTCGGGGAGCGAGTCGGACTTCGAGACTTTGAAGGGTTCGGCGACGTCGGCACCGGTTATGGTCAGCACGTCAACCTGCGTGACGTGCGTCGCCGCATCGACCTGAAACGCCACGTGTCCGGTGGCCCCATCCTGAACCAAGAAACGAGGCGTATTCTGGAAAGAGTGAAGAAAAAGCACCACCCGTCCGTCCGGGTCGGGGAGTACGCGGAGGCCGCGACGAATCGGGTCGTTGTCGCGGCCAAATCCGATGTCAAATAGATTAAGGGAGTTCGGTCCGACTCGCAGAAGACCGTGCACATCCAGTTTGAGCGTAGCGGCGTCGCCGTCGGTCGTGCGAATGACGACAGAGTCCTGATTGCTTCCCCCGATGAACTCGGCCACCGTGCGGTTCGGATGCATTGAGTCGGCCGATCGTTGTACCGCGAGGCCTGCCGCTGAGACGTCCGGGCCACCTGCATTGATGAACACTCGGGAATAGTCGGTGGGTGCGCTGCCCGGCCCGAGTAGCAGATTGCCGTTGCCGACGGATCGAAGCAATGGCGAGCCGGTCTGATCCCAAACCTCGCGACAGATCATCGCGTACGGCACGCTCGTCACCAGCGTTCGCGGCAATAACTCCACCCCGCCATTCACGCTGATGCCCATGTACCGCGTTGCGCCGTTGAAAATGAACGCATCCACCGGAGAGACCGGCACGCTCACGATCCCGCCCTGCACTGGCACAGCGCTCAGCGTAATCGTTGGGCCGACCTGCGCGCCACCCGTGAGCGAGTCGTAGAACTTCACGGCCAGGCTCGCCGTGCCGTCGGCCACGCCCGTCAACTTGGCCTGCAGCGAGATAGAGTTTTTGCTGGTCGGCTGAGCGACGGCGGGCAGGACAATCAAGCTCCCGGCTACCAACCCCGTGGCGAGCATCTTGCGCATGAGCGTTCCCATTTCACTAGCTCCTTACTGGAGGTTCACGAGCACGAGCACCAGCCCTCTGCCCTCTTTCAACTCGGTCATGGCCTTGCCGATCACCGCGCGAGCGGCCCGGTCCTCGTCTGTTACAGTCATTGCGTGTCCAGGCGTTGCCGAAGTTGTCAGCGAATCGCCCCGTCGTACCGGATTCACTGTGGCGTCGCACCAGACCCACACTCTCCCGGTCATGGCCAGCGGCATGGTGTCGTCGCCGCCGCTCGTGTGCGCTTGGCCCTCGGCGGAAAGCACCATGCCCGGCTTGAGCCCATTGCCGCCGGAGAGGACCCCGACGACGGCCTTGTCGTACGCGGCCGAACAGGGCACGAGCTTCCCGTCATGATCTCGGTCGATCACCATCACCATCCCGGGCTCAGCTTTGGCAACCGCGTTCGTCGGTGTAATGGCGATGGGCTCGGCGACGTCGGAGCCGCCGGTGATGGTGAGGACCGAGACGATTGTCTCGTTGTCGGAAGAAACTCTCAGCGGCACAGTACCAAAGCGGTTGTTCAGGACCGAGAAGTAGCCGGCGTTCACGTAGAGTTCGAAGCCTGACCCCTCGCCGGGATCAATATCCCGGAGCTTTATTCCCGGCGAAGACCCTTCGATGTGCAACGTAGGAAGGTGTCCCACGGAACTGTTTGGTGTCGCGGTTCCGATTCCGACATTGCCTTCCCTCGTGGTGCAAACCGTGACCGCTCCCAGGTGGTTGTTCAGTACGGACAGCGAGCCTGAATTCACGAACAACTCGTATCCGGAAGCATCCGCTGGTTCGATGTCCCGGAGTTTTATTCCCGGAGAAAAGCCCTCAATATGGAGCGTGGGCAAATGTCCAGCGGAACTGTTCGGAGTCGGAGTCCCGATCCCAACGTTGCCCGTGGTACGGTCGACCGTCACGACGCCTCCTCCAAGAACCTGCGCACTGGTCGCATACGGCACGCTGGTCACCAACGTCCGCGGCGACAGTTCTGCGCCTCCATTCACTCTGATCCCCATGTACCGCGTTGCGCCGTTGAAGATGGACGCATCCACCGGCGACACAGGCACGCTCACGATCCCGCCCTGCACTGGCACAGCGTTCAGCGTGATCGTTGCACCAACCTGCACACCGCCAGTGAGCGAGTCGTAGAACCTCACCGCCAGGCTCGCCGTGCCGTCCGGCACGCCTGTCAACTTGGCCTGCAGCGAGATCGAGTTCGTGCTGGTCGGCTGCGCGGCGGCCGGCATAACAATCAAGCTCCCGGCCACCAATCCCGTGGCGAGCATCTTCCGCATGAGCATTCCCATTCCACTAGCTCCTTATTGGAGGTTCACGAGCACGAGCACAAGCCCCTTGCCTTCCTTCAACTCCGTCATGGCCTTGCCAATTACGGCACCGTCCCACTGGGCCGGATCGATGGCTTTCATCGCGTGGCCGGGTGTGCTCGAGGTGGTGAGCCGGTCACCGGGCCTGATGGCACCTAACGTTGCATCGCACAAGACATATACGCGGCCCGACATGGCTACCGGGTGATCCCCCGCGATCAGCGGATCGGCATTGTCCTTGCCCATGACGACGCCGACGGAGAGGCCGCCGGCGCCGCTGATCGCGCCGGCGACTTTCTTGTCGTAGGGCGTGGAGCACACCACGAGTTTGCCAGCGTTGGCGGGGTCGATGCTGACGACCATGCCCGGTAGCGGATCGGGAAGAATGTCGGACTTGGTGAGGTCAAATGGTTCGGCAACATCGGCGCCTGTGATCGTGAGAACTCGCACCGAAGTAACGCCCGTATCCCTGTTGACCTCTAGCGCGTAGTTGCCACCGATCATCTTGACATCGAGGCCTCTACGCAGAATGACAGAGCCCGCGCAATCAAGTGTTGCTTGTGGCGAGGCAGTCCCGATCCCAACATTTCCAGCGGCTGTCATGACGAGTGACCGAGAGACGTCCGCACTGCCGCGGTACCGTACGATTCCAAAATTCCCCGGCGCAAATGCGGTTCCTATCGCCCAGTGTCCGCCGATCTGTACTTCTGGATCGACACTGTCCAAGAACTCGAACGAGATTGCTTGTCCCGAAAACGTCGCCAATGGCCCCGCAAGCCCGGTCGCTCGCATCGCATACGGCACGCTGGTCACCAACGTCCGCGGCGATAGCTCTGCCCCGCCATTCACTCTGATCCCCATGTACCGCGTTGCGCCGTTGAAGATGGACGCATCCACCGGCGAGACCGGTACGCTCACGATCCCGCCCTGCACCGGCACAGCGCTCAGCGTGATCGTTGAACCGACCTGCGAGCCGCCAGTGAGCGAGTCGTAGAACTTCACCGCCAAACTCGCCGTGCCGTCCGGAACGCCGGTCAACTTCGCCTGCAAAGAAATCGAACTGGTGCTGGTCTGGGCACCAACCATACCCGCGAGGATGGATGCGAGAAAGGCACTTCTGAGTATCTTGAACATGAACCAGCTCCCTGAAAGCCAAGATTGAAACCTGGGGGACGTCGTCTCGATCGCAAGGCCCGGCGAATGCAAACGTCTCGCATAAACAAACGCGCGCACCAAAACCACCCCGGCCCGCGCACGGCCGATTTCCAAAAGTCCTGCCTCCCAATTACCTCATGCGCTTACCCCCCCACTACCATGAAGCAGAATTCTCAAGAAAGTCGAAAATTGTCAAAAGGCGTGATTTAGTCGCTATTTCCCAGCCTCCCAGCCAATGACCGAACCGGGCACCATCACGAGCCTCGTCAACCGTCTCAGCGACGGCGAGTTGCTCTCGCGCGACGATCTCTTCCCCGTCGTGTACGCCGAACTGCACGGGATGGTGCGTCAACGCTTGCGCGGCGAGCAGCAGGCCCGGAAGATCGGGGCCACGGATCTCGTGCACGGGGTCTTCGCCAAGCTCTTTGGCGGGCGCGACGCCATCGAATCCGGCACGAACGGAATCGCCGAGCCGGATCGCCGGCAGTGGCAGAACCGGGCGCACTTCTTCGGGGCCGCGGCGCGGGCGATGGAGCAGATCCTGGTCGATCTGGCCCGGGATGATGACCGGGACAATCGGCACCTGGGCGCTCGCGCCATGGGGTCGCGGCCCGGTGTCACCCTCGATCCGGATGCTCTGGTGGGCGACTCGGCGCACGGCTCCGCCGAAATCGATGTCCTCGCGCTCGCCGAGGCGCTGCGGGAACTGGAGGAGCAGGACGCCGAGCTGGCGGACATCGTGCGTCAGCGAGTCTATCTGGGCCGCACCGCGGATCAAGTAGCGAGTACACTGGGAATCTCAACGCGGGCCGCGCAGCAGCACTGGGCTCTGGCCCGTGCGTGGCTGCTGCGGCGGATGAAGTCCGGCCTGCGTGACTAGGTTTGTTCGGGGGGCGAGTGACACCGGAGCGCTGGAAAAAACTGAAATCAGCCTTCGCCACCGCCCTCGAAGCGGGCGGACCACACCCCGACCTCCTCGCGGATGACCCGGAGTTGCGGAGCGAGTTGCTGGCTCTGTTCGAAGAGAACGCCGCCGCTGGCAATCTGTTTGAAAACCCCGATTGGCGCGACGAACGGCTCGCCAGAGCGAGCGTGATGGATGGGATAGTCGACGAAACAGAGCCCTCGCTCAGTCCCGGCACACGCATCGGCGATTACGCCATCTTGTCGTTCATCAACCGCGGCGGGATGGGCGAAGTCTACCGTGCGGAGCAGACGAATCCACGCCGCGAGGTGGCGATCAAGATCATCCAGCACGGCTTGTACACGCGGCGCGCAGCCCAACGGTTGGTGTCCGAGGCATCGATCCTGGCGCGGCTACACCATCCCGGCATCGCATCGGTGATCGAGGCGGGTGTGATGCCCGCGGACGCGGGCGGCCATGAGTCGCGCCCGTACTTCTCAATGGAACTGGTCCAGGGCGATCAGATCACGCGGCACGCCGACGCCCAGGGCCTGACCATCGACCAACGCATCGACCTGATGCGCCGCGTGTGCGAGGCGGTGGCACACGCTCACCAGCGCGGCGTGATTCACCGTGACCTCAAGCCCGCCAACATCCTTGTCGATCAGAGCGGGCAGCCCAAGGTGCTAGATTTCGGCATCGCAAGGCTCATCGACCGTGAACCCGGGCAGACGCTGACTCGCCCGGGCTGGGTGCCGGGCACGATCCCCTACATGAGCCCCGAGCAGGCGTCCGGAGATGCCGATTCAGTCGACACTCGCAGCGATGTGTACTCACTGGGCGTCGTGCTGTACGAACTGCTGACCGAGCGACTGCCGATCTCGCCCAAGGGCAAATCGCAGATCGAGATGCTGCGATCGGTGTGCACAGACGACCCGCCGCGTGCGGGGCTGGTGCGCAAGGCTCTCCGGGGTGATTGCGAGACCATACTCGCGACAGCGTTGAACAAGGATCCAACTCGCCGGTACCAATCCGCCGCGGCGTTCGGCGATGATCTCGCCCGCCTGCTGCGTCACGAGCCGATCATCGCACGCCCGGCGAGCATCGGTTACGTGCTGCGGGTGTTCGCGCGGCGTCGCTGGCGAGAACTGACGCTCATGGGCCTGGCATTGGCGGCGGGGCTGGGCCTTGCGGGATGGCAGTTCCAGCGGGCGGTTCAGGCGGAGAAGCTGGCCCAGCATCGGCTGGACGACACCCGCCACGCGGCGAGCGAACTGGTGACCAGCCTGTACGAAAGGCTCTGGAGTTTCTCCAGCACGGCCGAGGTGCGAGAGTTCCTCGCCGGGGAGGCAACGCGGCGACTGGACCAGGTCGTGACCGCCAGCGGCGATGATCCCGCGGCCCTATGGGATTTCTCCACGGCGATCTACAAGCTGGGCCAGTCGACCGGACACCCTGGCCAACCCAATACCGGACACCGGGAAGCTTCGATACAACTCGTGCAGAAGGCGCTTGAGATTCGCGAACGGGTGCTGGCCATGGACCCGAGCAACAAGGACTACCGTCTCGGCACCGCCGCAACCAGCGTCTCTATGGCGATCCTGACGGAAGCCTGGCCGGAGAAGTCGCGGCTCATGGACCGCGCCATGGAACTGTTTGAAGGGGTCACGAGGGACTTCCCGAGTGACTCAGCCGCGGCAAAGGCCTACGCCTACAACCTCGCTGCGTACGGCGCGATGATGGCGAGCAACGGGGACCTCCGCCATGCGGTCTTCGAGCGATCGCGGCAGGTGTGCGAACGGCTTGTCGCCGCGGAGCCCGACAACAACACGTGGCTCGGCACTCTCGGCACCGTCATGAGCATTCACGCGGGAGCGACCAGGGCCGCCGACTTACAAAAGGCTGTTGAACTCTACGAACAAGCCCGGGCCGTGCTCGCCAGAGCATCAGCGCGAGAGCCGAATGAGTACTCCTACGTCCGACACATCGGACGGGCCGATCGGGTTCGCGCGCAGCACCTGGCCGCCCAAGGTCAATGGGCCGAAGCGATCTCACTGGGGGACGCGACCGTGACAATGCAACGAGCGTGGCTTGCACGCGACCCCTACAGCAGCGTGTACCGCTTGGACCTGGTCGACGCAATGCTCTTGGCTGCGGATATCAGGTTGGACGCGGGCGGCGATACGGCCACAACAGTGCCCGGGCTCATCGAGGAAGCCCGAATCTTGGCGATCAACGGGCTGCCTCCGGACCGCATCGCACCGGAGGTTCAAGACCGTCTCAAATACGCGGCGGACCTTGCGGATCGCGCCGCGTTGCACACACCCAACCGCTAAGCCGCGCCGGCGTGCTGAACGTCGCGGCGCGGCACGGACCCATCTTCACGCGAGAGCGTCACCGGATAGCCGCACACCACAGCGCCTCCGCGACGGCCTGGCGTGGAACCATCAACATCCGCCAGCCTCCCAAGCCATGAAGAACGCCTGAACGTCCGTGCCATCAACGCTGCCGTCCTGATTCGTATCCGCGGCGTAGACGCCGTTCTCCCAGTCCATAAAAAACGCCTGAACGTCGGTCCCGTCAACGCCGCCGCTCAGGTCGTAATCCGCGGGGCAATAGCCGAGCACCGCCGTCGCGCTATTGAGCATGAGAATGGGCTCGCCGCGTCCAGTCTGTTCCCACAGTGAGTACAACAGGCGACCCCAGTTATCTGTCACGTTGGCGTTGCGAAGATGCTCGATGTACTCCTTGGGTGTCTGCTGGTAGAAGAGCCGCACCTCGGCGCTGACCGCTCCGGGTGGCACGGGGAAGAGGGTGTCGTCCCAATATTGACCGTCGGCATAGGTGCACGCCACGGCGGGCGCCCCCGCCGCCTCGTACGCCGAGTTGTTGAATCCTCGCGGCGGGATCCGGTTATCCTCCACGATCGTGTCGGCGAGCGTCATCCGGGAGGTGGGGCCCGCGGGCAGCCCGGTCAATGCCGCGGCGTCTTCGCTCAGTCCCACGTGCATCTCGTACACCTTGGTGGAGGCCGTGTCGAGTTCGGCCTGAGCGCTGTCGTATGCTCCAAACTCTGTCACCACGGAGCCCGCCGCGTTCAGGAAGCGAACATTCACCCAGACTCGCCGCCCTTCGATGTGGCCGGTCGGGAGTTTGTGACCGCTCTCGTTGATCACGCGGACTCGCAGGTCCCAGTTCTCCTGAGTCAGTTCAACCGACGCCGCTCGCTCGAGCATCGAGACCGCCGCCGCCCGGCTGCGGATGATCGAAGCCTGATCTACATCAGGATTTCCCTGCGTGAACGCGGCGATCAGATCGAGCGCGTGGGCCGCGCCGCCCGCAAACTCATGCTTGACCAAGTCTTCTCGCAGCAACCCCGACCATGCCGCGTACCCGGTGGTCTCGGGCATGTGACAATCCTGGCAACTCTCGACCACCCCACCACCCTCCTCGCCGCCGCCGAATCTCCCGTGCATGTCAACGCCGCCGTTGGCGAAAGAACTCAGGCTCCATTCGCTGAAGGTGCGTTCGAGCGGGAACTGAGTGTGCGGATTCTCATTTGGGGTGGGCGTATCGATGGCGTTGTAGCGGTACGTGCCGTTGGGTTGACGTGAGATCGCAACATTGCCCACCTCGTGGCATGTGCCGCACATGTTGCCCCGCTCGTGGAAGTCGGACTGGATCACCGTGTGCGCGATCGCCGCGTCAGCACGCGGACCTCGGCGCACGCCCGAAGGATCAAGCACGAACTGCGAGTTGCCGTAATACTGAGGCGTGACTCCCAACGATTGGAGGATCGACTCGTCCTCGATGGGGCTGACACCGGGCCGGTAAATCGGGTCCAGCATCGAGTGGCAGAAGTGGCAGGAGATGCCGTCCTTGTCACGATCGTCGAGCGTGGTTCCATCGGTCTGCAGCGCGTGGCCGGTGATGAAACTGAACGGAACGTGGCAACGCATGCAGAAATAACCGGCGTTCGAAACGTCCTGGTTCGCCAGGGTCATCTGAGCGAAGAAGAGCGGGTCGCGCCCGGCCTGCGCCATCAGGCTGCCGCGCCAGGTGTCGCCCGGTGCGGTCAGTTCCTCGCTGAAGTCCGCGTGACAGACCAGGCAGTTCTGGGAGTGTGTGACCTTCAGAGGACTCACCATGCCCACCTGGGTGCCGGTAAGTTCGAAGTCGTTCAGAGTCAGATTCAGGATCGCCGCGGTAGCGACCACCCCCACAGTCAGCGCCGCCAATGAAGCCAGCCAAACGGCCTTCCCGCTGTTCCTCTGTGGCATGATCACACGCTCCTGAATGAGAGCCAAAGACCGCCGCGCGAGACTATTGACGATAACCGTATCTGTAGATAGATATATCAGCAACGCGAGTAAATGTCAACTGGAACTTGAGACTTTTGGCGAATTGGTCTCCGTTCGCATCATCACCGACGCGTCGTGGGTGTCCAAATGGCGGCATTACTGCTCTTGCCAGCTACGCAGAGCAGATCCTCGCCCATCGCGCGGTACTGGGGTTCCGCTTCCGGTCTCACCCGGGCCGCGTCGGATAACTCCTCGAGCGAACGCTCAACAGCTGGCTGGTGGAACAGCGCCACGGCGGAGTTCGCCCGAACCGCAACATCGCGAGGAGCCGACACCGCGGCCGGTGCCGGAACTTCCATGGCTTACGCATTCCGGCCAACTTCTAACAACATGTGGCCAAGTCCGGCACGGGCCGCAACGTCTTCGGGTCCGCGTGTGATCGCCACTCGGTACTCGCGCTCCGCCCCGTCCGAAGCACCGGAGATCACCAAGGCCCAACAGAGCAGACCTCGCGATTGTAAAACGAGTCTCGGCCGCGGGACTGCCCCCGGGGCAGTGAGATTGCTTCATTGGAGCGATCGGATGCCAGGAGCAGTCGGGCGAGATTCGCGGTCGCAGATCCGATTCGTCGTCTTCCTTGTGCGCGGCCATCAACTGTCACGTGAGCGCCTCACCGAGGTCGCATGCGCCGAGGAAGAGCATGACACTGGGGTATCGATCCGCCGGCGGGCGACCTGCCGCCGGGCCCAGACCGCTCAACAGCCGCCCGCTTCCCACGCGGCAAAGAACGTGTCCACATCCGCGCCATCCACGCCGCCGTCACTGTTGACGTCGCCGTCGCAGCCCCCGACTTCCCACGCGGCAAAGAACGCCTGCACATCGGTGCCGTCGACACCCCCGTCCTGATTGAAGTCCGCGGAGCACGCGAGACAGGCGCACACCGTCAGCGACGCGGCCCTACTCGTGGCGGGTCCGCACGAGTTGCTCACGATGCAGTCGTAATCGCCGGTATCGGCCGCGGTGAGTTCGTTCAGAACCAACGTCTGGCTCGCCGCGGTCGGATTCGCCTCCGAACCGATGGGCACGCTGTTGTGCCGCCATGCGTACGCGAGAGGCCCCGTGCCATCCGCCGCGACTGTGAACGACACCGATGCCGCCGCGCACGCGCCCGTTGATTCAGGATGAACCGTCACGGTCGGACACGTCGCGTGCACGTTGCCGATGGCGATATTGTCAACGCTTGTGTCGTCAGGGCCGGTGCGCCACTCGGTGTGGATGTACACTCCGGTGAGATCCGACAGCACTGAGTGAATCTCTGCCGGCGTTGCGAGCGCACCGTTCACGGTGGTCACGTGCCAGACGCCCGGCGCGAACACATAGCTCCGGCGCAACCAAACGTTTAACACCGGCGGCGGCTCCGAGGCCCAGAGCGACATCGTCGGGGATTCGATGCCGACGGAGGCGTAGACCGCATTGTCGGTGTACCGGTAGAGCACGTCGAACGTGAATGATTGTCCGTACAAATCGGGACGCGGGCCGTACACGCTCGATGGCGGCCCGATCCATGTTTCACCGGCCTGATCCGTCACCCGAATGCTCGGCGCGGGCAGCCCCACCGTGCCATCCAACGCGGGCAGCGCGCCATTGGGGGCCCGAGACGCGGCGTGATTGCCCAGATACGGGATGTCGTAGACGCGCCACCCCTGAGTGCTCGCATCAAACGAAAACAACTGCGCGTTGCTCGGCGCGATGAACACCGCGACGAACAGTCCAAACCCGAAGAATTTGCGCAACATGTCGTTCTCCTCGCCCCCATCTCCGGTGAATCGTATCGACGCCGGATCAGCTCGAAGCAGCGGCCAATGACCCATAACGCATACCTCGTCCCAAAGTCGAAGTTAGCGGTCGGCATTTCGCACGACCATTGGTCATGGCGGTAATACGGAAGCCCATGCGTGCGATCCCCAGCGTACCAAAGCGCCCCAACGGCGGACGATGCTCACGCGGCACCGCGAGGCGAAGGGTCGTTGTTGACTCTCCGGTCGGACAGGAAAGATGCGCTCAACAGCCTCCTGCCTGCCAGGCAACGAAGAATGTCGCGACGTCACCACCATCGACACCCCCATCCTGGTTGACATCCGCGCTCACATCGGCGGCCTCCCAAGCGACGAAGAATGCCTCCACGTCAGCCCCATCCACTCCCCCATCCTGATTGAAATCGGCGATGCAGACCGTGCACCGGCTCACCGTGAGCGTTGCGCTTTGGCTTACAACGCTACCGCACGGATCCGTGACGACCGCGTAGTAGAAGCCTGCATCATCCGGCGTGAGGCCCCGGATCGTGACGGAAGATGTTTGCGAGCCCGCGATGCTTGAACCAAAGCCGGTGGGCCCGTCCGAGAGCAAGGTCGGACCTTTGTACCATTGGTATGCGATCGGTCCCGAACTGCCGATCGCGCTCACCGCGAACTGCGCCTGGCCGTCCATGCAGGAAGACACATCGACCGGCGCCCGCACGGTGAAGCACGAACCAGACGGTGGCGGCACGGCTTCCGTCCATGTTGTTGCGACCCGCATCTCGTCGGTCGTGAACCCGCCGTCGTTGACCAGAGAGAGGGCCTGCGGCATCACGTTGCCCGCGAGTGAATACTGGGCGTTCGGCGTCGTCGGCTTCCCGCGGCTCAGGTCAGGGTTCACGTACATGCGGTACGCGGTCTGGGCCCCTACCACTTCGAGTTCCAGTACAAGGAGCGCCGTTTGCCCCTGGATAACGGGAATCCCGGTGTCGACAAACAGATAGTGACCCAGCCGCATGCCATACGTGTTGAACGTCAGCGGCATACCGATGAGTGAGTAGGGGCCGAGGAGACTAATTCCGCCGTACGTGCCGGCTCCAATGTCCGAACGCAGTAGAAACGAAATAAAAAGTTGGCCGCCGGTGACCGGGCCGAATGAACGTTGATACGACGCCGCGTCGTAACTCCCCCCCGACTCGGTGGAAGCCGCCCCCCGGCTGGTTCGCAAGCCTTGGTACGTGAGTCCATCCCCACCCACGCGGGTCAGCATCGAACTGTTCACATTGCTCCAAGGAGAGGTCCAACCAACACCTCCGTTGGAGCCATCCAGATCGGCCAGCGGTCCGTTGCTGAAACCGTCGTACGAAACGGTAGCGGCACACGCGGACCAAACCGCGGCAGCAGTCCATCCAAACACACACAGTGACGTCCGGGTCAGCATAGTGCTCATGGTCGCCTGTCCTTGTCCAGTTGTTGTCGACAAGGAGATCCACGACACCCGCCGGGATTTCCCGTCCACACCCCAGAGGAGGCGATCCCGCCGTCCTTTGGTACATGTGTGGACGGGAATATCCGGAATTAGTCCTCACCCCCGCGGCAAGACCGAGCCACGGCCTCTGGCGCGTGAGAGTCCTCCAACCGGAGGTCTTTGCAGGATCACCCACTCGCCGCGATCAACAGCCACCGGCCTCCCATGCCATGAAGAAGGTATCCACATCGGCCCCGTCCACGCCCCCATCCGCATTGACGTCCGCGTCGCACGCACCGGACTCCCAGGCACCGAAGAACCAGTCGACGTCCGCTCCATCGATGCCGCCGTCCTGATTGAAATCGGCGGGACACTCCAGGCACGCGCAAACGAGCAGCGTGACAGGGTTGCTCGTCACGGCGCCGCAGTTGTTCGAGACCACGCACCTGAACCGCGGTCGGCCGCACTGCGGCGGAGCCCCGCGGAGGTCCGGACCCGCAGTGAAGGCGAGAGTGCCCTGCCCAATGACGTCGAGATCGCCGATGTGCAATCCCTGGCAAAGCAGCGGCCCGGGCCCAATGGATCGCCAACCGCCCGCCGCGGCGGCGTCCTCCATCTGCCATTGGAAGCCGAAGGGCATCGCTCCCGACACACCGACGTTGAACTGTGCCCCGTCGGCCGCGCACACGCTCTGCGACGCGGGCTGGCTTCGTATCCGCGGGCATCCCGTGTTCCACTCGAGGTTGTCCAGAAAGATCGTGAAGTTGCTGAACCCGGCGATCCCGGCCGCCTCGACCGAGACGATGTCCTCGCCCGCGATGTACCCGGCGAATGTGACGACGCCGGTAGCCATATCAATCGCCGTGATCTCCGAGTTGTCGGCCCGCAGCAGGCGCAGCCTGATCCGATCGAAGATGCTCGGGTTGTACACACCCAGAGCGCGGGCCGGCGGAGAAAACGTCCATCGCATCGGCGCGGTTCCGAAGTTGAAGAGCACATTGCGCGGGCTGACCGCCGTGCCGCCGCCGCCGAAACTGACGGCGTCCCAAGTCCGCACGGTTCCTCCAAAGTTCACACCCGCGTACTGCGACGTCAGCGTCGTGTTGTGCGCAAGATCATCGACCGTGACCAGGCGATCGGGTTGCCCCGCCGCGTTCCGGTACGCCGCGGGATCGGTGAAGACCTGCGCATTTGCTATCGCACCGAGAGTCATCACACTCGCTGACGCGACGCCGATTGCTCGGCGCGACGGTGTGATGATCGACCGCCGAAGTTGATTGCCGCTCAACATCTGTCTCTCCTGTGATCTGACCTGCCCCGTCCCTCGGCGCAACGCGGCACTCCCGCGATGGTGTTTCGCTCGCCGGAAACCCCGCCCGAACGGCCCGCGGCTGCCCGCGATCATTCCTTCATCCCGCACCCACTTCAACAACAACCGGCCTGTCGACCCTTGAAAAGACCGCGGACATCCAGACGGAGTCCGTTCCGCCCGCATTTGGATCGGCCGATAAGCCGGTTGTCGCCCGGCCATTGACGAAGGAAGTCGTGGCGGCACCACCAGGACGCATACTCCAAAAGCAGAACCTCCCCGCTGCCGTCGGTCGGGCAGCGGGGAAGAGGCATTTGACAAAGCGCATGCTACCAGCGGCGAACGCCGGGTTTTTCCGCGGCTCAGCCGCAGCCGCCGGCTTCCCAAGCCTGGAAGAAGGTGCTGACATCAGCGCCGTCGATACCGCCATCCTGGTTGACGTCCGCTGATGGGTCCGCGTTCTCCCAAGCCGCGAAGAATGATTCAACGTCAGCTCCGTCCACGCCGCCATCCTGGTTGAAGTCCGCTGGGCAGGGTGCGCCGGTCACGACATCCCGCAGCGTCGCCGCGAGGATCGCGTAACCCGACGCGTTGGCGAGTGTGGAGTTCGCGTAGTTGGCGTTGGTGACGGGATTCTGGAACGTGATGGACTGCAGCTCCTTGCCCGTGAAGTCACCGAATCCGGCATCGCGAAGGCTCGCGACCGAAATCACCGCCTCCGCCACGTTGAGATTGTTTGTAGTGGTATCGGCGACGTCCGCGTTCTGTGTCGCGGCGTACACGCCCAACTGGCGCTGCGCCAGCAAGCCAGAGCCGGCGACAGGCGCAGGGGGGACGACGTTCCCGAACCAATCCGGCGCTCGCATCGTCACGATTGTCGAGGAACCGTCTGTGAACGTCAGCAAGGTATCGAAACGACCTCCGAAGTCGGAGACCTGGTAAATGACACCCAGGCGGGAGGTGCCCGTCAACACCGCGTGCAGGGACGAAACATCGGTGACCTGCGGCACGGTCTGATCGTTTTCGGTGAGCCAACTGGGCTGCAAACCCTGCGTGGTTCCCGAGCCCCAGTTCCGCGCCGCGTTGGCGACGAATCGGCGGTCGCCCAAATGCACGATATCCAACCGGGCTGGTTCCGTGACCAGCGCAAACGGCATGAAGTCGGCGTCGACGAGCGGCGCGGTATCGATCCCGTTGGCGGCCCCACTGAGCATCCTCAGGCCCCGGTCAGCGATCGAGCGGTACCCGTTAAGATTGTCCTTGTTCGCAGTGCCCTGCTCGGCAGCGCCGTGGACCAAGCCGTTCCAGTTATAGTTCAGCGGCACCGACACGTACGTCGGGAGCGGATCGTCAATCGTCAACGTAAACGCGCCGGTGGCTCCGGCCTTGCCGGCGACACGAATCAGGTACGATCCGCCGGCCTCGGCCGACCACTGCACGCGGGAAGCCGTGCCGCACGCGTCATCGTTGCATGCAACCGCCTGCCCACCGCACGTGGAGTAGATCGCGATCGTCGTATCGAACGGTGCGCCGCACGTGCGGGCCTCGATCATGCCCGTGGAGGTTGCCGTGTATTGATAGTACACCGCGGAGGTGTCTGTTCCGCCGCACGCGGTGGGTGTGGCGCCGAACGTGTGGATGTTGTCCGTCATGGTCTGCCCGGACGTCACCGCTTGCGGGGTCGCGCAGTTGGCCCTTTGAGGCTGACCGGTCCGCACGGTCGCCGCGAATATGGCATAGGCACGGCCGCCGCTCGCGGGGTATGTCGCGTTCTGGAACGTCAGAGAGGTCAAGTGCGCTCCGACGATGTCCGGCGTCGCGGGGAAAGTCCCAACCCCCGCGATGATCCGCGGCACCGAAATGACGCCTTCCATCACGTTTAGGTTGGGTCCGCCTCCGTTCGTCAGGAAGGCCCTGATCACCGGGGCGTCGTTGTTGTCCGCACCTTGGAACGATCGGTACGTCGTTCCACCCACCGTGTGGCCGATCTTCCCCTGTGAAGAGACGGGTTGGTTGGCGAGCACGGCGGGATTGGCGGGGATGCCGTACCAGTCCGGTGATACGAGCCGCACGGTGATGGACGCGTGATCGGAGAACCCCAGCACCACATCGAACTGCCCGCCGGCGGTCGCGTTCGACGCGTGGTACAGCACGCCGATTTCGGTGCCCCCGTCCATCGCGATCGGGCTGAACGTGGTGGTCTGCGGTGCGGAGTTGGTGTGGTTGCAGTCGTTCCATCCGGGCGGCGTCCCGACGTTCGTCGCCGGGTTCGCAGCAGCCTCATACGCCCAGATGGTCGCGGGCGCAAAGCCTGTGCAGCGAGACCCCAGGTGCACCAGATCCAACGCGTTGAGTTCAGGATCGGCGGCGGTGGTGCCGCCGTACCCAAGAGTGTCGAAGAACGCGTACGAAATGCCGGTGTTCCCGATGTTCTGTTCGCTGTAATACGCGAGGGAATGGTTGTTCGCGGGGTCGAAGATCAGCCCGCGATCGGAGATCGAGCGATATCCCTTGGGAATGTCGCCCAGGGAGTTGTTTGCAACGGTGGTCCACTCATCGGCGTTCAACGTCACCGCACCGGAATGCGCCATGCCGTGAAAGTTGTAGTTGAGCGGGATGCGGGTGTCGACCAACTGGCCACACGCCAGGCCCGTCAACCCAACGACGCCAAAAGTACAAGAAATTCCCACAACGCGAATGGACATCAGCTTCTCCTGAATGCGGGTTGCAGCCCAGAACTGGGATACACCGGACCGAGACTTCAACATAGGTCTCTGAATACCGCAACAAGGTACCATAACTTGCATTTCACTTCAAGAGCAATCTGAGCTGAATCGCCATCGCAGCGCGATTCCCTCTGAATGCTGTGCGCTTTACCGCCGGGCACGCGGAAGCACACCGGGGAATCTACGGGCGTCCGGCGACATGCCGAAGACGTTGTTGGAATCGCGGCGTCGAATCGACCCACACCGTATCCAAAGGCACGAGGCCTCGGAAGTCCCCGACCCTCTCACCAATGGTGCGCACCGGCCTTCGAACGACGTGCTGTCATTGCCGCTCAGGGACGCAGGCATGGCACAACGAGCCGCCATCAGGGTCGCCGTCTCAACATCCGCCGTTCTCCCACGCGACGAAGAACGTATCAACGTCCGCTCCGTCGACGCCGCCGTCGAGGTTTACATCGCTGCAGGGCAGACCGCTCTCCCAGTCGGCGAAGAAGCTGTTCACATCCGTCCCGTCCACGCCTCCGTCCTGGTTGTAATCCGCCGCGCAAGCCGGACACGAGGTGCCGCAAGCCGGAGAAATGGTGGTCGTCAGCAGTTCAAAGCTGTTGATGTTCCCGACATCGGACTGCGAGTCGTCCGTCACAGTCAACGTCCAAACGCCATCGAACGATTGGCCGTCGAACGCGCCGAGCGCATCCGCAGGCTTGTACGCGCCGCCCGCGATGGGCGAGACGAGCCCGGCGGCGGCCGCAAAGTCGATCGACGCGGCATCCGCGAAGGTGTACACCCCGGCGAGGTTGTTGGAACCGCCCACAGCGCTGAATAGGGTGGCAGTCACAGTCCCGTTGGAGAGTGTGACCGTCAGATCCCCGCAGTACGTGTGATCGAGTCCGACTCGCACCGCCAGAGAGCTCACAGTCCCACTGCCACTCGGCACGTTCATCGTCGACGTCGCGATGCCGGGGCTCGTGCCACCGTCGGGAATACCGATCGGGAACGAATCCGAAGAAGAGAATCCGCCGCCGTACGTCGGCTGATCGCACTCCACTGCGTCGCCCTGATACGTTCCTCCCTGCAGCGCACACTGCGCCGGGGTCAACTGTTCGCAACCGGTCGGCAGGCAGCACGCGCCGATCGAGATGCACCGCACCACCGGAGTGCACGCCACCCCGTCATCGGTGTACAGGATCGTGAAGGCGCCGGTCGCGACGCCGAACCCGTGCACCAGCACGTAGTAATCCGCTCCGGCCTGGGTGCAGAAGGTCACGCTCGACGAGACGCCGCAGAAGTCGTCATTGCCGGCAACACATGTGAGACCGCCGACTTGGCCGCAGTACGCCGATAGGCGTGTGTCATACGAACTCCCGCAGAGCGCCACGGTAGCGCTGCTCCCGGTGCCCTGAACCTTGAACCACACGCCCGGGGCCGAGATCAACTGACCTCCGCACTCGGGCGCAGCGGAACTGTCGACAGTCGCTGCGCAGGTGTTGCCCGCCTGGGCAACGCCCTCGGACAGGAGAATCGCGCCCGCGATGTCGTCATTCGCCGGCGCCGGACCGCCGATATTGAGTGTCGCCGCGGCGCTTGTCACAGAACCGCACGAGTTGGTCGCGACGCAGTCGTAACTGCCGGCGTTGGAAACCGAGGCGGCAACCGTGTAACTGGGCGAGTTCGCGCCGCCGATCGGCGAGGTGTTGAGCCGCCACTGATAGGAAGTCGCACCCGTCGCGGCAACCGTGAACGTCGCATCGACACTTTCGCACACCGTCACGCTCGACGGTTCGGTCGTAAAGACCGGCGAATCAGTCACGGTCAGCAATCCCGCGCCGGAAGTGACTGTTCCGCACGAGTTGGTGATCACGCAGTCGTACGAAGCCGCATCGCCCGCAACGACCGATGCGATCGAGTAGGAGGCCGAGGTAGCCCCTCCGATGGGCGAAGTATTGCGACGCCATTGGTAGGTCGGCGTCGGCGAACCACTCGCCGTCACGCTGAAGGTTGCGGCGGAACCCGCGCAAGCCGTCTGAGATTGCGGTTGGCCGCTGATCACGGGGCTGCTGTTCACAGTGAGAGACGCGCCGTTGCTCGTCACAGTTCCGCACGAGTTGGTCACGACGCAGTCGTACGTCGCCGCGTCACCCGCGGCGACCGCACCGATGGAATAGGTGCTGGAAGTCGCCCCACCGATGTTGATCGTGTTCTTGCGCCACTGATAGGTCGGGGTCGGTGTTCCCGACGCCGAAACACTGAACGAAGCCGGCGAGCCGTCGCACACGGCCGCCGCGACGGGCTGGCCGGAGATGGAGGGAGCCGTGTTCACGTTCAGCGACGCGCCGTTGCTGGTGACACTGCCGCAGGTGTTGGTGATGACACAGTCGTAGAAGCCCACGTCGCCGACAACGACGGACGGAATCGTGTACGACGCCGAAGTGGCGCCCCCGATGTTCGAGTTGTTCTTGCGCCACTGATACGACGGAGCCGGCGTGCCGGAGGCCGTCACCGAATACGTCACGCTCGTGCCCGCGCACGCGGTCGCCGTCACGGGGTGCCCGGTGATGTTGGGCGCGGTGTTCACGCTGAGCAAGACGCTGTTGCTCGTCACGCTACCGCAGGAGTTGGTGACAACACAGTCGTAGGACGCGGCGTCACCCGCCGCGACCGTTCCAATCGAGTACGAGTTGGAGGTAGCGCCGCCGATGTTGACCGTGTTCTTCCGCCATTGATACGTGGGCGTGGGTGTGCCCGACGCCGTCACACTGAACGAAGCACCCGTTCCGGCGCAGACCGTCTGCGGCTGGGGTTGCGCGCCGATCGACGGACCCGAGTTCACTGTCAGAGCAACCGCGTTGGTGGTCACGCTTCCGCAGGAGTTGGTGATGACGCAGTCGTAGTTGGCCGCGTCACCCGCCGCAACGGTTCCGATGGAGAATGTGGAGGACGTCGCGCCTCCGATCGGCGTCGTGCCCTTGCGCCATTGGTACGAAGGCGTGGGCGTGCCGGTGGCCGTTACAGAGAACGAGGCCGGCGAGCCGGCGCAAACAGTCTGGGGCGACGGTTGCGCCGAGATGCCCGGCCCGACATTCACTGTCAATATCGCGGCGTTGCTGGTCGCAGTCCCGCACCCGTTGGTGACGACGCAGTCATAGCTGCCCGCGTCGCCCGCGACCGGAGAGGGAATGGTGAACGTGCTCGATGTCGCGCCGCCGATCGGATTCGTGCCTTTGCGCCACTGGTATCCAAGTGTTGCGCTCCCCGTCGCTTCGGCCGAGAAGGAGACAGACGTGCCCGCGCACACCGTCTGCGTAACGGGATTGGTCGTGATGGAGGGCCCGACGCATCCACCGGTCCCCGGAGGATCGCACGAGGCCGGCAACTGAGTCGACACCAGGAGCGAAAACGCCCGCACGTTACCAGTGTCCACGTTCGCGCTGTCGACGACCTTGAGCACCCACGTGCCGTTGGGGCTTTGTCCGTTGAACGCAGAAAGCGGGCTGTTGGGGCTGAAAGTGCCCGTCCACGGCGCCGCGGCCGATGAAATCGACTGGATTGAGGACGCGCCCGCGTCATCCAGAACCGTACCGCAGAAGTTATTACCGCTATTCGCGGTGCCGCCCGGCCGGCTCATCACCGTGACGACGGTGCCCGAAGGACTCTGCAACGAGATCGTCAGATCACCCACGTACGTGTGGTCAAGGCCGACGGTCGTAGAGCCAGCGGTGGCGTTGCATGAAGAACCGTCGAAGCGAAGCTTGAGCCCGCTGATCGTGCCGGTCAACCCCGACACCGGCAGGTTGACGGAAACGCCGGTCGCGTTATTGTCCGGAATGGCTGCCGCCGGGCCGGTGTACGCGAACGTGGTGGGCCCGCTGTTTGAACCGGCCTGTCCGGTGGGGAGTGTAAAGTTGTAAACGCCAGAGCCTTGCGCCGACGCGATATTCAGCGTCAAGGAGATCGGCGTGCCGCAGGTGTGCGACGCCGACACGTTGAGTACGAAGGGCGTCGTGTTCGAGCCGCTGCCTCCGCCGCCGGAAAGGTTCGGATACGCAGCGGTCGCGGTGGTCACGCTGACGGTGGGGGTATTCGAAACCAGTGTTGCCGAAACTCCCGTGGCCGCATCCGGCCCTGAGTTCTGCACCGGTACGGTGACGCCGATGGAAGTTTCACCCGGGTCGATGCGGGTGTTGTTGTTGCCGTTGCCCGTGTTGTCGGCAACCGCGTTGGCGCCGGTGCCCGACAGCGCCACCCCCGTCTGCGTCATGTTGTACACCACCAGCGCGTAGTCCTGATCGGTCGTATCCGCATTTCCTGGCACGCCGTCACCGGCGATGTTGGCCGCCGTCACTGTGACCGTCATCGGGCCCGTCGTGCCCGCCGGCAGGAAGACGCACTCGTAGTTGTTCGACGCGTCCGCCGTGCCGCCGCTGATCGAAGTGGAGCCGCTGAACACGTTGCCCTTGTACGTCACGCCGTTGACCGTCACGGACAGGTTCAGGTCGTTCACCCACGCGTTGCCCGCTGTGGAACCGGGCGCGTCCGTCCATACCAGCGCGACACGCACCGGCTTGGTCGAATCAGCCACCGCCCCCGCGACCGACTGCGAAGCGCCGGTCGCCGCAAGCACATTCGTCTGGTCCACGATGATCCGCGGCACCGCCGCCGAGAAGGCCAGATCCATATTGGCAAAGCCGTACCCCTGCGCCGCATCCGGCAGGGTGCCGCCCGTGGCATTGAGGTACCGCGCCGTGTGAATCGTGAACGCCTTGAGCAGCGCCGGGCTGGGCCGCGTGATCCCATACTGCCGATTCAGATAGTTCCACGCGAGCGATGCCATGCCCGCGACCGCCGGGGTCGAATGGCTCGTGCCCGAGGAACGGGCATAGATCGTCTGTCCGCTCGGCCAATACTGATCACACACGCCCGTGCCGTTGTACGTCCCCAGCGGGTTCGCGCGACCGGTGACGTGCGTGCCCGGGGCCACGATCTCGGGCTTCTTTCGCCCGTCCGCGCACGGCCCGCGGCTGGAGAACGAGATGATCTGCTGGATGTTGTCAGCGCCCGTGTTCGCAATCGCGCACCCGTCGGTGCCGTCGTTGTCCGTGTCCTCCGACGCCCCCACCGTCAGCACGTTCTTCGCCGTGCCGGGCGAGCCGATCGTGCGGGCCCCGGACCCGGAGTTCCCTGCCGAGAAGATGAAGAAGAGCTGCTGGTTGCCGGCCACGCTCGACGTCGCGTCACGCGTCCCCGAGTCGTACGCCTGCGCCGTGGCGTTGTACGCGCCGGAAACCGCCGCACCCCACGAGTTGCTGCTCATGTCCGCGCCCTGGTTGTACTCGGCCGCGATCAGCCCCACGTCGGTGTTGCCGAACCGGGATGTGTTGTACGAACCCGCGTTCGTGAATATCTTCATGCCCGCGATGCGGCCGTACGGACTGATTCCCAGGGCCCTGAGGTACACGTTGTCCAGCACGCCCAGGCCGATGTCGTAGCCCATCGCGATCGTGGTATTCAAGTGGCCGTGCCCCTGCACGCCGTCACCCGTCGCGTCGCTGGTAGCGTTCACGTTCGAAATGATCCGCGAAGTGCCGCCCGCCGCGCCGTTCACGCGCAGCGTCTGATCCAGCGGCGACGTCGAACCGTTGTCCAGACCGTCATCCGCCATCGTCAGCAGCGGGTAGGACGCCATCGTCGTCGGGAATCCGCGACTGTTGAGCCAGGCCAAATACCCCGCGCCCGACGCGGCCGTGCCGCCCGCGTTCAGGTTGCCGGCCATCTCCTGCGCCTGACGTTCGCTGTTCATCGTGGGAGCGATGTACGGCTCCACGTTCACCACCGCGTCGAGCGCCGCGATCACCGGCAACGTCATCGCCGGAACGCGGATCGTCATGTTCGTGTACAAACCGTTCAGCACCGCGCTGGGTGGATGGATCACCCCGGTCGCGAAGCCCAGCACCTGCTGCACACGATCAACGGCGACCGCGTTGGCCGCACCGTTGTTCGCAACGTTGTACACCTGCACCGTGACTTCGACATCGCCCGCTTCGCCCAAGCGCGTGTCCAGATCAGGCGAGAGCGCATCCTCCGCCAGAAAATCATCGAAAAACTGGAAGACCTTCCCGTCACCCACCTGGTCCAGAATCTGCTCGCGCTGCCCTGCCGTTTCGGTCCAGACGATGTACGCGTTCTGCGGCAGGTAATGGACGATTCGAGCCCCGGTCGCTTCCAACGCCGCCAGGCCCGTCTTGCTGACGGGGCCCTGCAACTGCACCAATCCCAGGTTCCGTTCAGGCTTGTTCCTTTGTGCGGGGTCAGCACCGATCCCGGCCCGCCAGCCCGCCCGCGAGTCGATCGCCCCTCGACGCACCATCACCTGATCAAAGTCGTCACGCCGTTCCACACCCGGGATCACGACCGCCGCGGGCGCCGTGGCCTCGTTGATACGGAAGACCGAAAACGCCCCGTACTCGCCGATCATTATCGCCTTCGCGCCCGCGTCGCTGGTTCTGAACGCCGAAAGAGCGTCGCGTTCAACCGTGACCTTTGTCGTTCCCGCTGCGGACGCCAGCGCCGCAGCGGGTCCGGCTCCCGCGATCACATCCTGGGCATGCCCTGCCGAGGCGCTCACTCCCAAAGCGAGCGCCGCACCAAATGCCAAGTTCGCAAGTCGAATCGATTGCACGAAGCGCTTCATGAAGACTCTCCACGGCAGAACGCCGCTCAGCAAAGGCGGGCGAACAAAGGCCCGCATCTATACACATGATTCCTTCCGTACACCAAGATGCGACGAAGGTCGCTCGTGATACGTGGTCTGCACCCTGCAGACACTCGGCCCGGGAGAAGCGACCGAGACGATCGCTATACGCACCTGGCCACGAAAGTTCCCTCTCATCACCGGTTGAACCGGCGTTTTGTCAGTATACCGACACTTCATTCACCAATGCGAGTGCTTTTTGTGCCGTTCGCCCAATTCCAGTCCGATCATAACGCGAACAGGTCCGCATGGAACGCGCAGCACCCCACGCTTGGAGTTATTGCCCTGCTTGTAGTTGGTCGATCGTGACGACGAGGGGACAAAAAGGAACGGGACTAGCAACCGCCGTTTTCCCAAGATTGGAAGAAAAACAGAACATCCGTCCCGTCGACGCCGCCGTCCTGGTTGACGTCCGCCCCCCCCAGCCCTTGCTCCCATTGCTCGAAAAACGCCGTGACGTCCGCGCCGTCAATCCCGCCGTCCTGATTGAAATCGGCGGGACACGCCGGCGTGGGCTGAAACTCGTACGCGCCGATGTCGCACACCGCCGTGTCCACAGTTGCGACACCCGTATCGACCGTGTCCGGATCATCGGCGAATCGTGGAAGAAACGCCAGGTCATACGGTGCCCGCTCTGTCGTGACGGAGTCAAGGTCCAGGTCATAGACATCCGGCCTGACAAGCGTGTTGTCGCCGGCGTCGATCGCCGCGGACGCGGCCGACGGCGTGAAGTCTTCATCTCCGGTCGCGGGAACTCCGTCCAATCCCAGCGGGCGTGCAAACGCCGGGTCCCCGTCAAAGGAGGCCACCAACGGCCCGGTCGTGTATCCTCCAATCAGGTTGCGACTTCCCGCGATCAACGCCGGCCACAAGTTCCACGAGAGATTCTGTTCCCGCGTTCCGTTCCCTCCAACCCCGTTCCCCCAGATAATGCAGTTGTCAAACCTGGGACCCGGTCCACGACCGGAAGTGTCGGTGAGCGCCACGCCCGGCGCCGCACCGCCCGCGTTCATCGCGATCGTGCAGTTGGCAAACTGCGGTGCCAACCCGGCCCCAACCCCAGCGACCCCCCCGCCGGTATTGCTAGCGATCAAACAATGATCGATCAGTCCGCCGCCGCCGATCCAAAGCCCCCCGCCGGAGGACGTCGCGGCATTACGGTCGATGACGCTCCGAACGATGCTCACCGAAGCGGCCGCTGAGTACACCGCGCCCCCTTCGATCGCGCGATTGTTGTGGAGCATGCAAAACGCCAGCGTTGCGTCACCGCTCGCAATGCGCACCCCACCACCGCTCATGCCTTCATTGTCCGTGACGATGCACCTGAGCAGCTCGCCCGCGCGGCTGATTCGAACTCCACCCCCATCGACGCCCGGGCCACCACCATACCTGATAGTGAACCCGTCAAACGCGGGCGGCGGATCCGGCAATGTCGCCGCGGCAGGCTCGATACGAACGACCCACCGCGACCGAGGCCCGGATTCACCGTTCACTCTTCCCGAAAGCACAACTGGGTTTCGTTGCAAGTCGCGTTCTTGGAACGCCGTTTCAGTGCCGTCGAAGCCGGCGTACACGCGTGCCGCACCGGAGTTCACGAACGCCGAGTTGACATCTCCGACGGACGAGGGCGTGTACGTGCCCCGCGCCACCCAGATCTCGCGAACCTCACCCCCGGATGAATTGGAACGTACCAGCGCCTCGGTGAGTGTTCTGTACGCCCGGTTCCAACCCGTGCCGTCGCCCCCCGGGGGGGCGTCGGCTCTCACGTACAAGCGGGCGGGCGCGAGCAGTGTGATTTGCAGGCCATTGACGGACCCGAAACCCGCCGCCGCGGCTGCCCTGATGCTCATCACGCCGCTGAGATCGACGCGGCATGTGTGCAGAGCGTGCGTCACACCCTGCTGGAACGAGTTGACAGGCATCGCCCCGCCCACCACCTGCGGATTGTTCGTCGCTGCGCCCACCACGAACACTCTGGTTCTGTCCACCGTCGGATTGTCCGGCGAGATCGCGTACGTACAGACGCGGTATGCGCCGGGCACGAGCCGCTCCAAGCGCATCGTGATCTCCGAACCCAGGTAGCCCACGTCGAGCACGTCATCGATCAAATACTGGAACTCGCCGCTGGTATCGGGGTTGTCGAACGTGAACACGCCGGCAAGACCGACACGCTTGTAGACCACGCCGCGGCTCTGGCCCGCGGTATCCACCAGCGAGATCGGCCCGGCGTCCGCCCCCTGCACCGCGTTCCACACGCCCGTCTGATTCACCGCGCCGCCAAACGTAGCGAGCGGCGGCGAACCCGCGGGCGTGCCCGCCTCGTCGAAGTCAATGTTGATGTCCTGGGCGTGCACAACCGAGGCGCAAACGGCGACAAAGGCGAGTTGGAAAGGCACACGCATCGGATCACTCTCTTTCGACAATCGGTGGTTCCAAGAGTAGGTTTGGCGTTGCCGAGCGCTTGGTTGCGTGCCTCCCATCCCCCGGTCGCGATTCATCACACCTAAGTCCACGTGTGTTATCGGCCACCTGGCTCTGGCTGCGAGCGATCATGTAGTTCGTCAGGCCAACAGCGAAGGCGGATCTTGGCATCATGGGTCCATCCGGATTTTTGCCGCGTCGATGGCACTCGCCCCCAGCCGGACTCGCACAGACGGGCAGCCATGATTACCTCGCCCAGAACGCCGTCACTGTTGACCCGGGCCGCCGGCCGCTCCGCCTCTTCGGGTCCGCGCCGAGGCAATTCGCATTTCGAGATGCTCGAAGGTCGTCAACTTCTCTCCGCCTCTTGGGACGGCGGTGGTGGTGACAGTCTTTGGAGCAATCCGGCTAACTGGGTCGGCGACACACTCCCCACCGCTGCGGATGTGGTCAATATCGGGGCCGGATTCGGAACCGTCCGGTATACCAACACGGTGCCCGCCGCCAACCGATCTGTCGCCGGCTTGGATGCATCGAGCAACATTCGGTTCGAGAGCGGCGGCGTGCTCGCGGTGTCAGGCTCCGGCGTCCTTCGATCCGGCGCCACCATGACGATGAACGGCGGCGAAGTGCGTGGCGGAGCCTGGGACGTCAGGGGAGGGACACTCGCAGCCAGTTCACTCGGCGGAATCATGCGCGACATGGCCGTCACCGGCGACATCAGCATCGCGGCGAACAGTTCCTACGTCGAGTTGTATGGTTCAACCCGATTCGGCACCGCTAATGTCACAGGCAGCGGGGCGGGCGTGTATGTCGCCCCCGGCTACACACTCTCCGACAAGTTGTACTTCGGCGGCGCTGGCAACCAGTTCCTGTCGCCCGAAGCAACCGGCACTTTCACCATCGCCCCCACGGGTGAAATCCGTCTGCTGGCCGGCGCCGCGGCGGGAGTGTCGCTGGCCAACGGCGTCATGTCCACGCTGACCAACAACGGCCTGATCGCCAACGAGACCTCCAACCGCCAACTGACAATCCAGCCCGCCAACTTCATCAACAACAGCATCACGCGAACGCTGGGCGGCGAGCTGCGCATCCTCGGCACTGTCAGCAGCACCAACAACGGCGATATCGTCGCCGACGACCCGAGCAACTCTGTTTCCCCCACACTCTCTTTCGCGGGCGCGTGGTCCAGCACCGGTCGAATCATCAGCGACGCCGCAACCGTCAACTTCGGCGGCACGTTCACCACCGCCGGAATGAACCTGGCCGGATTTGTGCGCACAGGCGGCAGCGTCAATATCACCGGCACGCTCAACAATACCGGCGACACGCTCAACCTGAACGCCTCCACGGGCACCTGGCTCCTGCGCAACGGCGAGATCCGTGGCGGCACACTCTCGTTCGGGGATGGCAAGACGCTCGCGGCCACGACCGCCGGAGGAATTCTCCGCGATCTGAATATCAACGGCGATGTCACCGTTGATTCCACGAGCGCCTATTTCCAGCTACACGGATCGACCCGCTTCGGAACGATGTACCTCACCGGCAGCAGTTCAGCCCTGTTTTTAGCCCCGGGCTACGCGATCCGCGACAAGATCTACGCGGGCGGGGCCGGCAATCAGCTCATCGGCCTCGAAAGCGCCGGTTCCATTTCCATCGCCTCGACGGGCGAGGTTCGGCTTCTCGCCGGCGCGGCCGGCGGGTTCACCTTGGCCAACGGCTTGGCCACCACACTGACGAACGACGGCCTGATCGCCAACGAAACCACCAACCGCCAGTTCAGCATCCAGTCTGTCAACTTCATCAACAACAACATCGCCCGCACTCTCGGCGGCGACATGCGATTCTCCAGCAGCGCCGGCACCATCAACAACGGCGATATCGTCGCCGACGACCCGCTCAACGTGACCTCTCCGACGATCTCGTTCACCGCCGCCTGGTCGAGCACCGGACGCATCATCGCCGACGCCGCCACGATTAACTTCGGCGGCATCTTCACCACCGCCGGCATGGGCTTGACCGGGTTCATCCGCAACGGCGGCACCGTCAACATCACCGGCACCCTCAACAACAGCGGCGACACGCTCAATCTCAACGCCTCCACGGGCACCTGGTTGCTGCGTAACGGCGAGATTCGCGGCGGCACGCTGTCTTTCGCCGATGGAAAGACGCTCGGCGCCACCTCGAGCGGCGGAATCCTCCGTGATCTGACTGTCGCCGGAAACATGACGATCGACACGAACAGCGCCAACTTCCAGATCTATGGCGCGACACGGTTCGACACGATCTTCCTGACCGGCAGCAGCGCAGGCCTCTTTGTCGCGCCCGGCTATATTCTCCGCGACAAGGTGTACGCGGGCGGCTTGGGCAACCAGTTCGTCGCTCAGGACAGCAGCGGCAGCCTGACCATAGCATCCTCGGGCGAGATCCGACTGCTCGCGGGATCCTCAGGCGCGTTCTCCCTGGGAGGCGGCAACACCACCGTGTTGACCAACGACGGTCTGATCGCCAACGAGACCACCAACCGCCAGTTCAACATCCTGCCGGTCAACTTCATCAACAACAACGTCACGCGCACAGTCGGCGGAGATCTTCGCATCTCCAGCAACACCGCCTCGGTCAACCACGGCGACATCGTCGCCGACGACCCGCTCGACTTGACTTCCCCCACGCTCACGTTCACATCCGCATGGTCGAACAGCGGGCGCATCGTCGCCGACTCCGCCACCGTCAACTTCGGCGGCACCTTTACAACAGCCGGAATGGGCCTGTCCGGGTTCGTCCGCACCGGCGGCATCGTCAATATCACCGGCACCCTCAACAACATCGGGGACACCCTCACCCTCAACGCCTCCACCGGTTCCTGGTTCCTCCGAAACGGTGAGATCCGTGGCGGGGCATTGAACATGGCGGACGGCCAGACCCTCCGATTCACCACCTCGGGCGGCACGCTCCGTGACCTCAACGTCAACGGTGACCTGTCCCTGGATGTGGTCTCGGCCAGCACGACCATCGCGGGTTCGACGCGCTTCGGAACCTTGACGCTCAGCTCCAGCGGCGCGTCCCTGTTCATCGCACCCGGATACGTCTTGAAAGACCGCATCTACGCCGCCGCCACCGGCGGGCAGTCCATCGAGGTGTCTCCGTCGGGGTCATTGACCATCGACACCACCGGCGAGGTTCGATTCCTCGCAGGCACGCTCGGCAACCTGGCGTTCGGGGGCTCCAACCTCAGCTCTTTGACCAACAACGGGCTGATTTCGTGCGAAGCGACTTCCAGAACCCTGACGATCGGGCCCGCGAGCTTCACCAACAACGGCGTCGTGCAGGCCCTCGCCGGCACGATCTCATTCCAGAACAACACAGCCCTCACCAACGTCTCCGGTTCCACCCTGACAGGCGGCACTTGGCGTGCGGTCGGCGCAGGGGTGATCTCCGGCACATCGTTCGGCTCTATCTTCACCAACTCGGCGAACGTGGAGCTTGGCGGCGGGGGTGTGTTCGCCCCGATCGGTTCACTGAGGAACAACTCGGGCGTGTTCACGCTCAGCGGAGGCAAGGACCTTTCGCTCACGCCGGGCAACGGCACGCTCCTGAACGACGGCACCATTGCCTTGGGCGCGGGCAGCACGCTCTCCGTCAACGGTGCATACACCCAAACCTCGAGCGGCAAGCTCGATTCGAGCTTTAACGGCGTCAATCCGGCCGCGAACATCGGGGTCCTGAACGCTTCGGGAGTGGTCACGCTGGCCGGGACCCTTAAGGCGCAGCCGACGGACAACTATCTGCCCGCGGCGTTCCTCGATTTCACGGTCGTTACCGGCGCATCACGATCTGGGTCTTTTGCGGCAACGCAGTTCCCGGCCCCCGAGAGCATCTCCTACATCGCCACCTATTCCGCCTCTTCGGGCCGAGTCAGCACACAGCCCGGCGTGGGCTATTGGACCGGCCTGGGCGACGGCGTTCACTGGAACGACGCAGCGAACTGGACAGGAAATGTCATCCCCGGCCCCGCCGACACAGTGGTCATCGATATGCCGGGCAATGCGACGATCATCATCTCCTCGGGCTCACAAAGCGTCCGGAGCATCCAGTCGCGCGAGTCAATCACGCTCGGTGGCGGAAGCCTCATGATCGCCTCGGGCGCATCGAACATCGCCGGCACGCTTCAGATCTCCAGCGGCACGTTGACCATTGGCGCTTCCTCGACACTCAACGTGGAGGGGGCCATGGTCGTCGCCGCGGGCCTAATCGTGAACGGTTCGCTCACCCTGCCCGCCGGCGGAACCATCGCGAACAGCGCGGTTGTCTCCGGTACGGGTTCCGTCGCGGCGAACGGAGGGACGCTGAACATCAACTCCGCGGCCTCGGGGAGCCTCGCACTCAACATCGGGGCAGCCGCGGCCGTTTCTCTGGGAGCCGACCAGTCGTTGCGTTCGCTCACGAACATGGGCACACTGGACCTGGGCGCCTCGACCGTCGGACTGACCGGTTCCCTCTCACTCTCGGCGAGTAGTTCGCTGCTCGCCGGAATCGTCTCGGAAACCCAGATGGGTAATATCACCGCGCCGGGCTCCGTGAACGCCGCGGGCAGCCTGACCGTGTACGCCATCAACGGCTTTGATCCCTCGCGGGGTAATGTGCTGGTAGGTCTGCCCGTCCTGCGCGGATCGGTCCGTACCGGTGAGTTCACCGAGATTAGCCTCCCCAGCACTCAGGTCGGTGCATATGCCCTCCGCTACCGTGCCGACCGGGCAGAGGTCATCTTCAACATCGCCGACTACAACGGCGACGGCGGTGTCGACGGAGCCGACATCGACGCGTTCTACTCGTACTGGGAAGAGGGATCAGACTTCGCCGACATCAACGGTGACGGCGGCGTCGATGGCTCGGATGTCGGCGCGTACTTCGAAATATGGGAATCCGGCGGCGTGTAATCCGCCGGCGGTTCACCCCATCATCTCCACGCGATGTTCGGACCCGCTACTCCGCTTTTCCCCCGAGTCCATTTATTGGACCGAATTGAGGAAAAATAGGGGTGCGGTTCCGATCATTTGTGGGTATACTGATCCAATCAGGCGGCCTTGATGCCGTTTAGAGTTCACGTTTCTGACCACTCCAAAGGGTCGGCGAGAACGAGAGCGTGAGAGGGTTCCCCGAGTCTGAACGCCGAATCAGAAACTGGCCCATGCCGTGAGGTTGGCGATCGCAGTCAACCGCCCCGACTGGTTCATGTTCTGGCCTGTCACGTGTGAAATCACGCGCGACCACGATGCACATCAGGTAATACTGCCCGGGCCGCCCGAGCGCCGTCAGTGGTGCTGCGCCGGTTGGCCCGTTCGAGCAGCGTGCGGCGTGCGTGTGTTGTTCCGCCCGCCGCGTGGAATGTACCGGAATTGCCATGGGCTTTCCCGCATCTGACCCGAGCCAGCGCCGTAACGGAACCTACGAAATGAACAGCCTCGCCCGTCTCACCGCAGTGGTCGTGTCCCTCGCCCCCTCTTGTTTCGGCCAGCCCATCACGGTGTACAACAACCTGCCATATACCTCCGCGGGCTGCACCGACCCTCGCTTGGATCTGTACCTGCCCGCAGGACCACTCGCGCCCAACGCGGCCACAATTGTGTACATGCACAGCGGCGGATGGAACAGCGGCGACAAGTCCACACCCGCCACCCTGTGCGCCGAGTTGGCACGCCGCGGGTACCCGACCATATCGATCAACTACACGCTCTCGGCACCCCACTTCACGAGCCACCCGCAGTGCATTCGCGATGTCAAGGCGGCGATCCGATGGGTCCGAACAGTCGGCGCCGACACATACAACCTCCCTTGGAGGGTCTTCACGGCGGGCGATTCCGCCGGAGGCCACCTGGCCATGATGGGCGCGGTCACCCCGAATGTCGCCCGATTCAACCCCGCCGGCGACCCGCCCCCCGGCGGATACGCCGTGCAGGGCTGCGTCTCGATCTACGGGGTCAGTAACTTCATATGGGACGTGGAGACCGGCGGTCAGGACCCGGGAATCTGGGCCTACCTCACAATCCTCCTGACTGCGCAGACGCGGCCCATCTATTACGAAGCTTCGCCCATCAACTACGTCAGCCCCTGCAACCCGCCCTTCCTGCTCTTCCACGCACTGGGCGACTCGATCGTTCCGTACCAGCATTCCGTCATGATGGCCGACGCCCTGACCCGGGTCGGCGTGCCTGCGCAACTCGTGCTCACCGCCAGCAATGAGCACGGCTTTTACGCCTTCGGCGGCCAGGTGTCCCTGGCCTCTCAGATCGCCGCGGCGATCCCCACCATGTCCAGCAGCGGCGTCATCTCCGGCGACTTCAACCTGGACGGGGGCGCCGACGGCGCAGATGTGAGTGACTTCTTCGCTTCTTGGGAGCTTGCCGACGAGAGCGCGGACGTCAATCACGATGGTGCGGTGGACGGATCCGATGTGCAGGACTTCTTCGCCGCGTGGGAACGCGGCGACGTGACCTGCTCCGGCTGAGCCGCTCCCAGATCGCCGCGCTCCGGAATGCCGCCGCCGACACCGGTGAAGACCCCGCGCGGCCCTTTCCCCAGCCCTCTCCCGGGGCCCTTCGGCCGCGATCAGGCGCAAGAAAATGCCGCTCCGGTCGTAGTGTTCGGCTTGGACCCGACACCTCGGAGACTCCTCATGCGGAGCGCAACTCTTGGAGTGGTACTTTCTTGGCTTGCCCTGCTCCCGGCCGCGGCCGAGCCGGTACGCATTCCCAACGGAGACTTCGCGCAAGGAGCGTTGGGCGATCCCCCCAGTTCATGGTTCACCCCACCGGCCGCGAAAGCAAAGATCGAGCTCGCCGCCTCCGGCCCGAACAACTCTCGTTGCGTCATCATGAGCCGCGGTCCACAGGACAAAGCCTTCGGCAACATCATCACTTCGATCGACGCCAAACCCCTGCGGGGTCAGCGTTTCCGGCTAAGCGCCATGGTTTCCAACGCTGACCTGGGCAGCCGCGTCCAAATGTGGGTACGGGCCGACGGCCCGGACGGTCAGATGGGTTTCTTCGACAACATGGGCGATCGCCCTATCACGAGCGGCCAGTGGCGGCGGTACGAGACGATCGGCGAGATCGTGGACCCCGACGAACGCCTCGTCTTCGGCTTCATGTTGTTCGGCACCGGCCCAGCGTCTATCGCCGACGTTCAACTCGAGACGCTCGGAGCGGTGGTGAACGCCGACCGGCCGCCGCGCCCGCTCGATGCGCACGCCTTGGCCAATTTGACCGCGTTCGCACGGCTCAGCGGATATGTCCGACACTTCCATCCCACCGACGCCGCCAAGGACCTCGATTGGCAGTCGTTCACGATCGCCGGAGTCGAGCGGGTGGAGCGTTCACAGACTCCCCAATCGCTCCGCGACACGCTGACCCAGCTATTCGCGCCGATCGCACCGAGCGTCGTCATAGGCGGCGAGGAGCTTCCGGCGGAACTTCCGCTCCCTCCCGACGCCACACGGTGGCGCAGTTGGAGACACCAGGGCTACGGCCAGGACGACAAGGGCAATGGACGCAACATCTACTCCTCCAAGACCTACACCGAAGCTCTTGACAAGAGCCCGGACGAACGCAAGGGCTCCAAGCCCGGCGCCTGTATCCGCGCCGACCTGGGAGGTGGTGTATTCGCCCGCATTCCCATCGGAGTCTACCTGCGCGAAGATCGCAAGGAAATCCCCGAGACTTCCGGCGCGCCCGCCGCACCCGACCGGCCGGAAGGCTGGAAGCCCTCGGGCCGCGACCGCTCGACGCGCCTCGCCGCGATCATCATCGCGTGGAACGCGCTCGAACACTTCTACCCCTATTTCGACGTGGTCAAGACCGATTGGCAAGCCGCGTTAAGCGACGGCTTGCGTTCGGCCGCCACCGATGCGGACGCCGCGGCGTTCACAACCACCCTCGGACACCTGGGAGCCGCGCTCCATGACGGCCACACGTGGATTACCGGCGGCACACGCAAGAGCTATTCATTGCCGCTGGAACTCACCTGGGTCGGAGACGAACTCGCCGTGGTACGGTCCAAGGATGCACAAGCCGCCGCGGGCATTGAACCGGGCGATGTCATCCTCGAAATCGACGGAGAGTCCACCAAGGACGCCTACATCACATGCACCCAGACGTTATCCGCGGCCACCGATCAATGGCTCAGATACCGCGCACGCACCGATATCGGTTCATCGGTCACTCCAGCCATTCGCACGCTGACCGTGCGCCACGCGAATGGCTCCACCGCGTCAATACGCGTCACGCTGACGCAAAGCCCCGCCAAATCCGATGCGCATCGCCCGGACAACGGAGCCCTGCTTGCCCCGGGAGTAGTGTACTTCAACCTCGATGGAACGGACGCGGCGGAACTCAACAAACACCTCCCCGAGCTCACCCAGGCAAAGGCGGTCGTCTTCGATTTGCGGGGCTATCCCGGCGAAGCGGGATCGGAGGTCCTGCGGCACCTCACCGACAAGAACATCGTCAGTGCGCATTGGAACGTACCAGTCATCACGATGCCCGACGGAGCGGACCGAACCTTCATCTCCTCCAACTGGAACATGCCGCCGTTGGAGCCCCGCATCAACGGCAAGATCATCTTCCTCACCGATGGGACGGCAATCTCCTACGCCGAGAGCTGCATGGGGATCGTCGAGGGAATGAAACTGGGAGAGATCGTGGGGAGCCCTACCGCCGGAACCAACGGGAATATTAACTTCATTCAACTGCCCGGTAAGTTCTCAATCTCATTCACCGGTATGCAAGTCATCAAGCACGACGGCACCCCGCACCACGGCCGGGGCATCGCCCCCACGATCCCGGCCTACCCCACCATCGCGGGGCTGGCAGCAGGCAAAGACGAGGTCTTGGAGAAGGCCATTGAGGTCGCCTCTCAATGACCGTGTCGGCCACGCAGTCGCCAAGTGGTGCGCCGAGGTCGTTGGAATTGTGCCGGTCATAATCCGCCGTGAAATCGGATGGTATCGCATCAGGCCATCTAGGAAATTACTATACGTACAAGTCTGTATATACAGTGCCCAGAGTTGACTGAGGCGGGCTAGCCCAAGAAGTCAACTAGGTCCGAATAACTACCGCAACCGAGTACGCGGTCTAGCTTGGCGACAGACTTGTGGAGTCCGCAGCCGATGCCGACTCGAGACGCTCCTCGCTGGCAGTCGTGAGAGCTTCGCGTCGGTCGACAGACCGTTGGGCCGCCCTTTCCCGTCGGCGCACCGTTGTTCATGGAGTAGCGAGGTCGTTTCGACTCTTCAGCGAACAGCTTGTTTTGCGCTGGCGCACCGCCGAAACGCCCATCGGGCCAGTGAACGCCAGCGCACTGAGGCCGCGGTGAAGGCGAAAAGTCAAGCATTAACCGTCCACAAACGCATGGTAAGGGCTTGTTTGTACAATGCCCGCTCACCGCCAATTTCACGTTGCCAAGGCGAGAACGTTCGGTACACTAGGGTTCAGTATATTTCAACCTTCAACATCGACTCGGAGACTAACCCATGCCCAACCGCTCTGCCGCCGACTTCCGCAACATTGTCCTCTGCGGCGCCGGTGGTTCCGGCAAGACCTCGATCGTCGAGCGCCTTCTGTTCACGACCGGAGCGATCAAGCGTCTGGGCACCGTCGCCGAGGGCAACACGGTCAGCGATTTCAGCGATGAAGAGAAGCACCACAAGCACAGCCTGGCTCCCTCGCTGATGCACTTGGAGTACGAGGGGCACCTCGTTAACATCATCGACACGCCGGGCCTCGCGGACTTCGTCGGCCAGGCGATCGCCTGCTTCCCCGCGGTCGAGACCGTTGCGGTCGTCGTCGATGCGCTCAAGGGCATCGACAGCGTGACCCGCCGCCTCATGGCGATCGCCGAGGAGCGCAAGATCCCGCGGATGCTCATCGTGAACAAGATCGATGAAGTGCCCGACGGTCACCTGCCCGCCCTGGTGGACCAGCTCCGCGCCACGTTCGGCGCCATCTGCGTGCCCATCAACCTGCCGGCACTCAAGGGCAAGAAGATCATCAACGTCTTTGAGCACGACGGCAAGGACGATCTGGGCGACAACGCCGACTTCTCCAGCGTGCACGAGGCCCACAAGCAGATCGTGGAGCAGGTGATCGAAGTCGACGACGAACTCACGATGCAGTACCTGGAAGTCGGCGACGGCAAGTTCGACCAGGCCAAGCTTCACGCAGCGTTCGAAAAGGCCCTCGAGCAGGCCCACCTGGTCCCCATCTGCTTCCTCTCCGCCAAAACAGGCGTCGGGGCCGACGACCTGCTGCACATCTTCGCCAGCCTCTGCCCCAGCCCCCTCGAAGTGAACCCCCCCGAGTTCGCGTACCGGGAAACCGAGGACGGCGAAGAGAAGGAATGGCACAGCCAGCCCGACAAGAACGCCAAGGTGCTGGCCCACGTGTTCCGCGTCACGCTCGACCCATTCCTGGGCAAGATCGGCATCTTCCGCGTGCACCAGGGCACGGTCAAGAGCAAGGCCGACCTGTTCATCGACGATCACAAGAAGGGCATCAAGGTCGGTCACCTGTTCATGCTCCAGGGCAAGGAACACACCGAGGTGCACGAGGTGGGCCCCGGGGCCATCGCCGCGATCGCCAAGATCGACGAGGTCAAGTTCAACTCCGTGCTGCACGACAGCCACGACTATGACTCCGTGCACCTGGTGCCCCTGCCGCTCCCCAAGCCCATGTTCGGGCTGGCCGTCGAGCTCAAGAACCACGCCGACGAGGCCAAGTTCTCCGCCGCGACGCACAAGATGATGGCCGAGGACCCGTGCTTCTGCGTCGAGCGCATCGCCGCGACCAACCAGACCGTCATGCGCGGCCTGGGCGAACTGCACCTGCGCATCATGATCGAAAAGTTCAAGAACCAGTACAACATCGAGCTGTTGACGAGCACTCCAAGAGTCGCGTACAAGGAAACGATCACCGCCCGCGCCGAGGGCCACCACCGCCACAAGAAGCAGACCGGCGGCGCCGGCCAGTTCGGCGAGGTGTACCTGCGCGTGGAACCACTCCCCGCCGACCACCCCGAGGGCTTCGAGTTCGAGAACGCCACCGTCGGCGGCACCATCCCGCGTCAGTTCATCCCCGCCGTTGAAAAGGGCGTCCGCCAGATCATGGGCGAGGGCGCCGTCGCCGGCTACCCGATGATGGGCATCAAGGTCAGCGTCTACGACGGCAAGTACCACGATGTCGACAGCAAGGAAATCGCCTTCATCACCGCCGGCAAGCGAGCGTTCATCGACGCCGTCCAGAAGGCCCGCCCCGTGCTGATGGAGCCCTACGTCAACCTCGAGATCACCGCCCCCAGCCGCTACATGGGCGATCTCACCGGGCACATCTCCACCAAGCGCGGCCGTGTGCAGAACTCCGAAGCCGCCCCCGGCGACATGTGCATCGTCAAGGCCCAGGCCCCGCTCTCCGAGCTCCAGAACTACAGCAACGAGCTCAAGAGCATGACCGGCGGCGCCGGCTCGTTCAGCATGGACTACAGCCACGACGAACGCACGCCCCCGCAGGTCCAGGCGCAGGTCATCGCCGCCTACAAGCCCAAGGCCGACCAGGACTGAGCCCAGTCGCCTCTTCCCCGCACCGACACTTCACGCAGGATTCTCAGATGGCTACCCAGAATCGCGGTCTCTCGCTCGGATTCGTCGTGCTTTGCCTCGCCGGATTGGGCGGAGTTCTCTACTACTTCATCAACCAGCTCTCCAACGAGATGCCCGAACCGCGCTCCGCGTCAGCGGCGATCCGCCAGCCCACCGCCGGCGATCTCTCGCTGCACGAAGCCGCGGAAAAGGGCGACGCCGCCGCGATCGCGGCGGCCGTAAAAGCCGGAGCCAACGTTGAGGCGCCCTCCGATACCGCCGGCAAGTCCGGGATGACCCCGCTCCAGTGCGCCGCTCTGGCGGGCAAGCCCGAGGCGGTTTCGGCTCTGCTCAAATCCGGAGCCAAAGTCTCCGCCCGAGGCAAAGACGGCAAGACGGCCCTCATCTTCGCCGCCGGTTGGGGCAACGCCGCCACCGTCTCCGCCGTGCTCGACGGCAAGCCAAACGTCAACGAGCGGACAGATGACCGCTGGACCGCCCTCATGATGGCCGCGTCCCGCGGCGACGCCGCGAGCATCAAGGTCCTCATCGATGCGGGCGCAAACCTCAACGACAAGAACAAGTGGGGACAGACGGCCCTGATGGCCGCCGCGCGTTCCGGCGATGCCGAAAAGGTCAAGATGATGCTCCAGGCCGGCGCGAGCGTGAACGAGCAGGACGCCGACGGACTCACCGCCCTGGCCTTCGCGGCCAGCGCCAACGGCGCCGCCGATTCAGTCAAGGCCCTCCTCGTGGCCAAGGCCGATCTCACGATCGCCGACAACCAGGGAGTCACACCGCTCATGCGTGCCGCCGATATCGGCGACAGCGCCAAGGTTGCGGCCCTGCTCGAAGCCGGCGCCAAGAAAGACGCCAAGGACCGCGACGGCCGCCGCGCCCTGGACTGGGCCCGCAACCGCGATGACGACGCCGGCAGGGCCGCCGCCAAACTCCTCGAGTAGCCAAACGGTCACGCGCCGCTCACGCCCATCGCACGCAGGATCGCATCGATGTCGTCCGGCACTTTGACCGGCGGGTTGCTCACACGCCCGGTCGGCGTGCAGGCAGCCAGGTCCACCGCCCCGGCCTTCATGTTGAGCCCGGTGTGATACCCCACCGTCACGTCCGGATCCTTGAGCACGTGCCCCGTCAGGATGCACACCACCGTTTCGTCCGGCTTGATCACGCCTTCCCGCAGCAGCATCGCCGCGCCGGCCACCGAAGCGCCCGACGCCGGCTCACACCCAAACCCGTAGCGGCCAACGAGCGCCTTGTGCTCAACAATCTCCGCGTCTGACACGCTGCGCACCACCCCGTTCATCGCGTGCAGCGCCCGCAGCGCCTTGGGCAGATTCACAGGCCGGTTGATCTCGATCGCCGTCGCCACCGTGTGCGCCCGCTCGTTCGCCGCATCCATCCTCGCGTACTCACCCGCGACCGCGTCACGGTCGTACTCGCCCGCGAGGCACAGCCTCCCCGCCGACCCCTGCGCCGCTCCGCATGTGCAACCCTCGCACGCGGCACCGACACCCGCGGCACGCCACTTGACGCCTAGTTCATTCACGATCCGGTCCAGCGTGCGCGACCCCTGGGCCTGAATCACCGCCAGCCGAGGCAGGCGATCAATCACCCCCAGCGCCTTAAGCTCCATGAACGCCTTGCCGAAGGCCGAGCAGTTGCCAAGGTTGCCTCCCGGCACCACGATCCAATCCGGCACCCGCCAGTCCAACCCCTCCAGCACCCGGTACATGATCGTCTTCTGCCCCTCGAGACGGAACGGATTGACCGAGTTCATCAGATACACGCCCACCTCAGGGCGTTTTTCGGCGATCTCACGGACGCGCGCGAGGCACGCATCGAAATCCCCCGCCACCTGCAACGTCGTCGCCCCGTATTCCAGCGCCTGGCTCAGCTTGCCGTACGCGATCTTGCCGTCCCCGATGAACACGAAGCACCGTGTACCCGTGAGCGCGCCATACACGGCCAGCGCAGCCGAAGTGTTCCCCGTGCTGGCGCACGCCACACGCGATGCCCCCACCATCTTGGCGTGTGTAAACGCCGCGGCCATGCCGTTGTCCTTGAAGCTCCCCGACGGATTGAACCCCTCGTACTGCAGGTACAGGTTCTCCTTGAATCCAAGCTTCGCCGCCAACCCCTCCGCGCGCTGAAGATTGGTCCGCCCTTCACCGATCGTCACGATCTGCGACTCATCCCTGTAGAAGGGGAGCAGGTCCCGAAACCTCCAAACGCCTGAGAAATCCAATGCACTTGCCGTCGCGGGCGTGGCGCCCGCACCCGCCCGCGAGCCCTTGGTGAGCGTCCTCCGCTCGACCGTACCCCAATAACCCGGATCGAACCCGCCCGGCCAGGCGTACTCGACATCAAGCAACTCGCCGCACCGGGGGCACGCGACCAGAGTCTGCGAGATCGGATACTCTGAACCGCAAGAAGCGTTCAGACAGCGTTGTACAGCGGTGGCGGCAGGCTTGGTCGTCATGGTGCTCGGAGAAGCGGGCATTTCGAATGGTAGTGGAAAACGACAACCAGTATCGGCCACCGATGGACCCAACGGCGTTCGCCCGCCGCAAATGGACGATCGTGGCCCTGTTCTGGGGGGTGCAGACGCTGTTCGCGTTTCTCTTCTTCCCGACGCTCGACCTCATCTGCGAAATCCATTACACGCCCAGCGGCATCCAGATCCCCTGGTGGGAGTTTACCCGTTATTTCGAAGATCCAGAGTTCTACGCCTCGATCGGGCTCTTCATCGCCGTTGTGACCTGCCTGCAGGCCGGGTTCCTCGTGCCAATCTCTCGACCCCTCCCGAAGATGGATCCCCGCCCCAGTTGGTGGCGGTGCATCGCGTGCGGAATGTCTTTGGGCATCCTGGCCGGATTGCTCTTGTTCTTCGCGGTGCTCTCAATCCACTTCTTTGTTCAGATTGAATTCGATCTGAGCGACTGGCCGTTTATTCTGACTTCGTTCGCCATTTCCACACTCTTCGGAGCCGTCGCCGCTGTCATCCTGCGCCGCAAGTTCCGCGACGGAATTCCCGCTAAGGTCAGCCTGTTCTTCATCGTGTTTCTCGCCGGGCTCCTGCTGCTTGGCTTCGCTCTGACCACGCTCGACGGGATCGAGTACGCCCAGCAACTGATCACCAACAGCCAGGACGACCTGCCGGAAACTCTGTGGAAGGTCATCATCGTCGGCACGCCCCTCTTGGGATGGATCGTGGCGACGCCCCTGGTCTTCGCGTTCGCTCGCCGCGGCCCCGCCGAATCGCAAGTCTCCCGCCTCGCCAACCGACTGTTCATCGGCACCTTGGTGGAACTGGTCGTCACGATCCCGCTCTTCGCGATGATCCGGCGCCGCTCCTCGTGCTTCTGCAGCGAGGGCACATTCTGGTCGCTCATCCTGTGCGGCAGCATCGGCCTGATCACGCTGGGGCCCGCGATCTTCCTTCTCCCGATCGGCCGCGTCCGCCAACGCTACGCCGACGGCTGCTGCCCGGCCTGCGGGTACGACATGAACGCCACGCCCAAGGCCGACCGATGCCCCGAATGCGGCGCTGGCTGGAGAGCCGCGTGAGCGAAGCGTTGCCGATCATCGCTCAGGGCGACTCGTTCGTGGTCATCGAAAAGCCCTCCGGCCTGCTCTCTGTGCCCGGGAAAGGCCCGAACAAGCAGGACTGCGTCGCCGCTCGCGTGCGTGCGATGTTTCCTAGTGCCACCGGCCCGCTCATCGTCCACCGCTTGGATATGGAGACCAGCGGGTTGTTGGTGTTCGGTTTGAGCCCCGACGCGCAGCGTGAGCTGTCGCGTCAGTTCGAGCAGCGCACGACGACAAAGGCTTACATCTCGCTCCTCACCGGCCTGCTGGCCAACGACGAAGGCGAAGTCTCGCTGCCGATCCGGGCAGACATCGACAACCGCCCCCACCAGATCGTGGACCACGTGCACGGCCGCCCTTCGCTGACAAAGTACCGCGTGCTCGCCCGCGAGATCGACAGAACTCGGGTGCGGTTCGAGCCCGTCACGGGCCGCGCCCACCAGTTGAGGGTTCACGCCGCCGTGCCGATCTCGCTGGGAGGACTGGGGGCGCCGATCCTGGGCGACCCGTTGTACGGCGACGCCGCATCCGCCGAGCGGCTCATGCTCCACGCCGCCGAACTGAGTTTCAATGATCCCATCTCCGGCCGCCGCGTCGAATGCCGCAGCCCGACCCCGTTCTGACCGGCTCACAGCCGCATCGGCGCAGCACTCATACCGATCGTCAAGCCTAACGCCACCATCAGTTTGGTCATGCCCATCGCGTCATGCTCGTCAAACGCGCCGATGTCGTAACTGTCAACGTCCAGCACCGCATCGCACGATCCGTCCGCCGCGATCACCGGCACCACCAACTCCGACTGGTCCTTCGGGTCGCACGCGATGTAGTTGGGCCCCAGTGTGCGCACATTCGCGATGATGATCGGCCGCCGTTCCCGCCAGCCGCGCCCGCACATCCCGTGCAGTCCGATCGGCGAGCATGCCGGCTTGGGTTCGCGGCACACCAACACCATCTCGTCCGATCCGGGCAGCTTCTCGTAGAAACCAACCCACGAAATCCCGGTAGAGCCCACACCGCCCCACAGCAGATCGATCGCCCGCCGCATCGCCTCGTGCCGGTCCGCCGGAGGGGGCAGCGGGGCCTCGACCGACAATCCATGCCGCTTGAGCAGCGCCGGGTAGTCCCTCCAGATCGGCGCCCGTCTGAGAAGATCAACTTGGTCGCTCATGAACGGCTCGCGCGTGAAACGACGCCCCGGGTTTACAGGCCCGAAGCGACGCGAAGGTCGTGACAGTAAAACGGCTTACAGAGTCGCCGAGGTGTACGGCAGGAGAGCCATGAACCGGGCCCGCTTGATCGCGGCCGAGAGCATCCGCTGCTCGCGAGCAGAGGTGGCCAGTCGCTTGCGGCCCAGGATCTTCCCGTTGGGGCTCATCAGCTTGCGGAGGTTCTCGACATCCTTCCAGTCCACGTGCAGCACGCCCTTGGCGGACTTGGTGGTCACGGAGGTCTTCTGAACGTTTCCGAAGCGGGCGAACTTGCTCATTGCTATGGTCGGCCTTGTGGGGCCGCTCCGTCCTGGTCTTGTTTGGCTCGGGTACGGGTGCCGACGCGGCACGGCCCCGAGCGACGGGGGTTGAGATGATAGCAGGCATCCACGATCAAGACACCCCCATCACCCACGAGATTCCGCGTCCGAATGCGAACAATTGTCTTACCCCGCGCATATGCTGATTGATCTTTGACAACTGGGGCCGAACTGGATTCGACCGGGCAGGGAAGATGCGACGTGGCGCGTCGAGGCGCACGCGGGCCTCGTAAAAAGCGTGCAAACTATTAACTGCTAACAGCGGTTACCGTCTCGCGGCCTAACTGGCCACGCATCGCGCTCGTGACGCCTGATGGCGGGCGCGGTGAAAACTTCAGGCTGGTCGGTGACGGACGCCCTCGGCGTCACCGATGAGACAACTCCGCGGGCTGGATTCGGCGGTAGGGTGCCTTTGCCCGACCGCCGCGTTGAGATCAAATCAACAGGACACACGCGTAGAAGCGGCGCATTGACTGTCACGGGACTGGGGTTCAATTCCCCACGGCTCCATTCTTTATTCTCGCCGCAGGCGGCTCATCGGGCGGTCGGGGCCTGGGGAACTGTCTCCAGATCCGGCGTCACTACCCGCGTCAAGTCGCGCACTTCCCAAAGGTAACACGCCTTCGCCGGCCATACGCCCGAACAGAACAGTCGCCGGCCGTCGGGCGAGATCTGCAACTGGTTCATCCACGGCGTCCCCACCTTGAGCGCCAGCACCTCGTTGGACACGTCCGCGCCCTCGACGCCCACGCCGTTCACGTCGATCACTCTTACGGACCCTTCCAGGAGGGCCACGAACAACCTCACGCCGGTCGGATCGAAACACAGGCTGTCGATCCCGGTTGGCATCACCGGCGTGCGTGCGAGAAGCCGCCCATCCGCCGAAAACACCGCCGCCGTGCGCCCGCCGTTGCAGTCCACGCCCGCGACCATCCCGTCCCGCGGCGAGTACGCCAGTCGCTCGAATCTGTCCTCCCCCGAGCCAAGCACGCTCCGCACCCCGAGCGTCACCGCATCGAGCACCATCGCTGGCGCATCCGCCCAACTCACCGCAATCGACCGCCCATCCGACGAAATCGCCAGCCCGGTGAGCACCCGGCCGGCCTCGATAGAGCGTTCTTCCGTCAGGTCAGGCACCCTCAGCATCCGCAACCGCCCGTCGATGAGCGTGTACACGTGCGCCGAGTCCGCCGAGAATGCCGCGAACGAAACCTCCGACGCGGCGTCCACCGGAATCGCCCGTTGCTCGCCCGAATCCAGATCGGCCAGTGTGAGGCTGCGCCCGACAGCCCTTCTCGCCAGGTATCGGCCGTTCGGCGAGAACTCGATCGCATGACACCTGATCGGATCGCCCTCCAATGTCCGCACCACCGTGTTGTCAGCCAGATCCTTCACCACCACCGAGAAGTTCGAGTCCGAAACGGGGTACGCGATGCGACGTATCTCCCGATCGCACACGGCCTCAGAATGCGCATCGATCTGCCGGAAGTCCCCCACCGCGCCGCGGCTCCAGAATCGATGCGTCCCATCAAGCGATCCCGTGATAATGGCTTGTCCGTCAGAACTCACCCCGATGGAAGTGATGCGCCGAGTGTGCCCCCGCAATGTCGGAAGTCGGCGAGCCGTGGAGAGGTCCCAACCGATCAATCGTGTCCCCAAGCCGGCGTACAGCGTGCGGTCATCCGCGGAAAAGCCGATCGCATCTACCCGGGTCTCGCCCTGTAACCCGATCAACGGAGCGAGCGAGGCTGCGTCGAGAACTCGAACCACTTCCTCCTGCGCCACGGCGATCATCGAGCGCCCCCGCGCCAAAATGGTGTGATCCTCCTCGGCAAAGCCCTCCAAACGGGAGACTTCACCGCTCGTGGTGTCCGCCACCCAGACGCCCTTGGCGATGCACACCAGTCGTTTCCCGTCTGAACTGAACGCAAGGGCTGACACTCTGTACGGGAAGCCCTGAATGACCTGAAGCCGACGTCCCGTCGCCGCGTCGAGGAGTTCCACAGTGCGGTCCGCCGGCGACCCGGACTTCCAGTGGCCCACACCGATCGCGATCACCGAACCGCTCGGCGACCACGCCGCACACACCGCTTCCCGCCGCTGCGTGTCGTACGCCCACACATCCTCCAACGTCTGTGCGTCACGAACCACCACTTGGCAGCCATGAGCCGATGGAAAGAGAAGACGACCTCCGTCAGGGCTGCGCGAAACCGACCATCCCCCGTGGGCAACTCGTCGTCGCGAGTGAATCACACCGTGCCGATCGACGAGGGCGACCGCACTGGGAACAACAACGGCCCCGTACAGATCTCCGAACTCCTTCTCAACCGAGGCATCCCCGGAATCCCCGTTCGAGACCGGCCATGAGAGGCAACTCTCCGCCTCGTCGCAGTGCGCCCGCAGGTAATCCCACTCCCAACCCCTGAGCTCCGCCGGAGCAACCTCAAGCCGCGCGATCGCGCTCTCCGAATCATCCGCCCGCAAGGCCGCAGCCGCCGCCTGGATGCTCGCCGCGTACTCGGCCCGCCGGCTCACCGCCGCGTTTCGTTCGGCCAACCGCCGCTCGGCCACCGCCCTGGCCATGCCGATGCTCGTGCCCACCACACCCGCGCACAGCGAGACGAACACCGCCGCCGCGGCCCCGACGAGCAGCGGATTGCGCGAGACAAACCGCCTCGCCACGTACGCCGCGGACGCGGGCCTGGCGTGGATGGGCCTTAGTTGCAACAGCCGCTCGAGATCATCGGCGAGGTCGGAGGCGTTCTGATAGCGACGCTCCGGCAAGACGTCCATGGTCTTGGCAACGATTGTCTCAAGATCTCGAGGCAGCCTCGGATTCACCCTGCGGATGGGCTCGGCGCCGCCGGCCTCGATCCGCCGATGCACCTCCATCGCGTTGCGCCCCTTGAACGGCAGCGTGAAGGTCAGCGCGTGATACAGCGTGACTCCCAACGCGTACACGTCGCTCCTGGCGTCGACGCCGCCGACCCGCGGATCGATCTGCTCGGGAGCCGCGTACGCCGCCGTGCCCACGAACTGCGAAGCCGTCGTCGCGTGCGGCGCCTGCTCGTCCCGCACGAGGCCGAAATCGCTGAGCAGCGCGGTGCCGTCGCGCCGCAGCAGGATGTTCCCGGGCTTGACATCCCGGTGCAGCAGGCCCGCCTCGTGCACGGCCGCGAGCGCCCGGGCGATCTGCACGCCCACCCGGCACACAAACCGCACATACGTGGGCTCCGGCGCCGGAATGTTGCGGGGTCCCGACAGCACCGTCCACACGGCGTGCATCGAAGGGTCCTGCTGACGCGATGCCCGCGACCCCGAGCCGCTATCGACCCCAACTTGACCCGCAGCCGCGTCGATCAGTTGTTGGAGCGTCGCCCCCTCAATCCACTCCATCGCGTACGCGTGCAGCCCGCGCAGGTGAATGACGTCATACACCGAAACGATGTTGGCGTGCCGCAGCCTGGCGATCGCCCGCGATTCCGCCGCGAAGCGGTCCCGCGACACCGCCGACATGGCCATCCCGGCGGGCAGCACCTTGAGCGCCACCGGTCGTCCGCCCAGCGCTTCCTGATGCGCCAGGTACACCGCCCCCATCCCTCCACGCCCGATCCTCGACGCAATGCGGTACCCCGGCACCGTCGGCACTTCACCTTCTTCGGTCTCATCCACCCCCGCCGCCGCTCTGGCCACCGCGAGCACGCGGACAATTTCGTCGCGAAGGTGTGGCCGCTCCGCAGCGATCACCGCTGCGTCCGGCTGGCGCCCCTCCTCGTACTCCCCGAGTGCTCTGTCGAACACGTCGTCAAGGAACCGGCGATCTTCGGAACTGTGCTCCTGCTGAACACCCGGCTCTGGCGCAGTGCTCATGCCCTGCTCCGAATCGAAAGAAGCCGCGACAACGCCGACTCGTACTCCTCCGCGCCGCGCCGAAGCCTGTGCCGCACCGCCGCGACACCGATACCAAGTTCCGAAGCGATTCGATCCGGGGACGCCTGCTCAAACAGCCGCAGCCGGACGACGTCCCGCAAATCCGGGTGTACCTGCGCCAGGGCTTCCCGCATGCACGCCGCCTGCTCTCGGTACAACGCGATTCGGCTGGGAGTCGTGGAAACCAGCACCGCGTGGGGAACTCCCGCGCTGGTGTCGTCTGCGGGCGCGTCGAGAGAAACACCGATCCGCCCGCCGCCGCGTTTCAGGGTGTTGCGTGCCGAGACCAGGTCCTTGATCCGGTGGTCGATGATCGTCAGCAACCAGGCGCGGAAGGCACGCACGCCGCGCCACTCGAACCCCGCGCGATCTCGCCACGCCCGCAGCAACGCATCCTGCAGCACATCCTCGGGCGTGGTGTGCGCCCGCAGGCTGTCGGACATCCGGTGCTCGATCGCTACCAGCAGCGCCGCGGGACGCGCAGCAGCCACCAGCGCGTCCCACGCCGCGGGAGCGCCCGAACGCAGCAGATCTTGGCCCGAAGACAACTGCAACATACGTGGCCGGGTATCACACAGAATACCGGCGCCGCCCGCCGGAGGGAACACAATTTTGATCCGAACGCCCCGACCGTGCGCATTCACGCAAAGTCGGACCTGCCCTCAGAGACAAGAGAGTCGCCGAGCGCGATATTACGCGCGCCGTGAGTTTTGGGACCTGCCGGGCGGTGGGCCGAAAACCGGCCCTCCCAACGCCCTCGTCCATACGCCGCCGACCACGGGCCGCCCATCGCATCTCAGCAGCCGCCGTTACTCCACGCGGCGAAGAACACTTCCACGTCTGTGCCGTCCACCCCGCCGTCGCCGTTCACGTCCGCCCCGGGCACACCCGCCTCCCAATCGGCGAAGAACGCCTGCACGTCCGTGCCATCCACGCCGCCGTCACCGTTGTAGTCCGCCGGGCACGGCGGCCCGCTCTCGTGAGGCGTTCGCGTCGCTCCGGTGAACGTAAGTTCATCCACTCCCGCCGCGACCAGCTTCGCGGTCTGCACGTAGTCGAAGGTCTGCGTGGGGTTGGCGGCGAGGATGCGCACCTGGTCGCCCACGATCGGGGGCATGCCGGGCTGAACGATGAACTGAACCTGACGATCAAAATCCCACCACAAACAACTGGTCCGCCATCCGTCGATGTACGCGACCTGCTTGCCGCATCCGTTGGGTTGGCCATCTGTGATTGCCCGCAGGTGCGGGAAGAGGGGAATATCGATGGTGGTCATCATCATGTCCTCACCGCTCTTGATGATCTTGATTCGATAGATCGTCGTTCCCAAGTCGGAGAAATCCGCGAAAATATCGAAGAAGCCCTGGTTCCGCCGCAGTTGGCTGTTGCCCAACGGATGATCCGGGACACCGCCCACCGAGCCAACGAACGAAAGGTCGAGATTCAGGCTGGAACCGCACTGGGCGGACGTATCGACGCAATCCAACTCGAACTTGGTGGCGAATTCATCGGATTGACTCAGATCAAGCGTCACTCCCTGCTGCCCGCTCGACGCGATGTTGGAGAGCGAGATGGAGCCCGAGTTCGTATCGATAGAACCATCGCCGCTGCCCCCGCCCCCACCCTCGCCCGCGCAGCACTCATGGAACGCAATCCCGTTGAGTTCAGGGAAGATATCGAAAAACGACATGGTCGCCGGCGGCAATCCGCCGGTCTCGTCGCCCCAGTTGAGCGAGCAGCGTTCGGGCCCCGCACCCCCGCCGACATCGGTGGAGAGCACCAGCGTATCGCCCATGAGCATGGTGCCGTCCGACGCCCGCATGCCGCGAATGTCACAGATCTTGATGTAGATGTCAAACGTCTGCGTCGCGGGCGTCACATACTTCTTGAAACCGGTGTACTCAACGAGGTTCGACGCAACCATCACGCTCCCGTCGGCGGGAAGGCACGTCTCGACAGTCTCGCCCGTGAACGAGTTCGAAAGTTGCACGCGGTGGCACGCCGTGGAGTCCGCAGCGACCGGCATATCCACCCACAACCCGTCGGGGAAGTGCTTCTTGTTCGTTTGTGTCAGCAGCGGCTCGTATTCGCCGTCCCCGTCCACGTCCGCCTCGAGCACGATGCTGAACTGGCGACCGATCGGCAGGGCCGCGTATTCGATGGGGTCGTTGTGGAACGTCACCCCGTCCGCGCCCCCGACATCCACCGCAACGCCATCCTGTCCGCTGCTCCCCAGGTTGCTCGCCACGAGCCGCCGTGCAGCCGGATCGTAATCAATCACCGTGTTCGAGTTGGCGGTGATCGGTAGGCCATAGATGCGCCGCAGCGGCGGGCACGGCCACACACGCAGCGCCGCCGCGTCCACCGAGGAGTCGTCCTGCACGTAAATGTCGAACTTGCGATCCGCCAACGCGCCCAGGAAGTTCAGGCACGATCCCCCCGCCGTCGGCAGCGTCGTGCCGATGTCAAACGCAAAGGTCTGCGCCGGATGCCCGGGCAGCCAAGACCCCCCCGACGCGATGAACGCGAGGTTGAACCCGCGGTAGAACGTGGCGGGACCGCCCGGCGCGAGCAACTCAAAGTTCATCGAGTCATTGCCGGACCCGCCCCCGCACGGGATCATGCGGATCGCGGTCTGGGCACGCACTATTCCCGACGGCAGCCCCGTGAAGGTCTGGCCCCAGCCCCGGTCGTTCGTGCAGTCATCATCGTCTTTCCAGAGGAACGGCGGCGTCGTCCGCAGCGCCGTCAGGGCCGGCTGGCGACTGGTCGGCGGATCGAGGGGCAACGGGGCGAAGTTGTCCGCGTACCCCTGCCTGTAAAACCTGTACGTCCCCACGCACGGGCACACACGAATCGTGAGCTTCGCGTACTCAACGGTCGTGTCGTCCTGCACGTACATATCCAGCCGGTGATCCGCATTGAGCTGCGGGATCAGGTTGAACGTGCCGGAGGCCAGCGGCAACGCCGCGAGGTTGAGCGTAATGGTGCTGTCCTGCGGGCACGACCAGGTGCCCCCCGCGCCCGGAAGATCCTTGATCTGCCGCCCCCAGGAGAACGTGTTCGGACCCAGATTGAACGCCAGATTAAGCGAGTCGTTCTCGGGGATGTCGCACTCGGCCCGCATGTGGACCTCGAGCGTCGCCGACACGATGCCGCACGGCAGGTTCGAGAACGTGTGCGCGAACCGTGAGTTCACCGCGGGGTCGTCGAAGCTTTTGCTCGCCCCCAGCCAGGTCGAGAACGCCGCCCGAGGGGTCGCAAGGTCAAACGGCAGCGTGTAGCTGTCGTTGCGCCCCCCGTCATAGCAAATCTGGATCTGCATGTTGGGTGGACACTCCGTTGGGCACTGGGCTCCAGCCTGCGTGAACGCGGCCAAAGGAGTCGCGGCCCCCGCCGCGGCGCACAGCGCGCGCCCCACAGCGCTCGCGGAACGACTGATCCCAACGGGCCGGCGATTCGAGCGAATCATGCACAACTCCTTGATCGTTCTGTACTCTCGCACGCTCACGCGGCCCCCACCGGGCCGCCGCCCAAAATCGCCATGATGTTGTCGCCCCGAACGAGCGATCGTGATACACCACGCGTTGACCGCACTCCGTGCGGAACAGTGAGGTCTTGCACCGAGTATACCGAAACTCGCGAAAGAGTCACGATAATTCTGATCGATAACCCCGGTCTCTGTATGGCGAGCGTTCGCAAAGCTGACCCGCAGGACTTCTTTGCCACCCCAAAAGACTCTTCGGCGGCATCATCACGACCCCGATCGCCATCAGCCCCGGCTCGCGACGTGCCGATGCCACATCTCCCGCAGCAACCCCTCGAACCGCCGCGCGTACCCCGGCCCGTCACACAGCGGGCTCCCCCGCATCCGTTCCCGCAACGACGCCTTCAGCGCCGCCAGCGTCGCGCGGTCGCTCGCGAGCCCCGCCGCGATCGCCACGTACTCCTCCACGTTCGCCGCGATCAGTCCGGGCAATCCCAACGCCGTATTCAGGCTCGCGCCCACGCGAGCCCGGTGGCAATCTCCCGTCACCACCACCACCGGCACGCCCATCCAGGTCGCTTCGCACGTGGTGGTCGTCCCGTTGTACGGGAACGAATCCAGCGCAATGTCGATGCGGGCGTACATGCGCGCATGCTCGTCCGCCTTCTGGGTGAACGGCGTCATCTCCACCCGCGACGCATCAATCCCGCGGCTCGTGAACAGTTCCACAGTGTCCCGCCGCAACTCTTCCGACGCGATCCGCAACTTCAGGAGCATGCGGCTGTTGGGCACCGCCCGCAACACCGCGCACCACGCGTCCAATGTCGCCGGAGTCACCTTGGTCATCCGATTGAACGAACCGAACACGATTGGCGCGGCCGGGTCCGTGCACGCCGGCGTGATAGCCGCCGGCGCGGCCGCCGCATCCGGCGTGAAGCACAGGAAGCACCCGGGCAGCCTCGCCAGCGTCTCGGTACAGTGCCATTCGCTCCCCGGAGGATCCGTGATCGCATCGACGATTCTGTAATCAATCGTCGGCATGCCCGTGGTGTTCGGATACCCCAGCCACGTGCACTGGATCGGCGCCGTGCGAGGCACCAGCGACCGCAGCCGATGCCCCTCCGTATACCCACTGCACTCGATCAGAATATCAATCTTCGCCGCCTCGATCGCCCGTGCCGTGTCATTCACGCCCATCGCCGAGACATCAAGCCACTCGCAGGCCTTGCGGAAATCCGCATCCCCGCCGTCCGTGTGCCGCTGGGTCGCGACGCACACGGGCACGATCTTGGAACGATTGAAGTTGAGCAGGGGCGCCCGCATGAACGTCGCGCACGCGTGCTGTGAGTAATCCCCCGACAGAAACCCCACCCGCAGCGGCCGGTCGGGGCTCCGATCCACCGTGAACACCGGTTCGGCCCGATCCGCATTCCGCGCAAACGACGCAGCGACCCGCTCGTGCATCCGGCGATGCTCGGCATGATCCATGCCCTGCGGAAAGTTCATCGAGTACGCCAGCGTCTCCAACAGCCCCGGATGATCCGGCAGCCGCGCCAGTCCCCGCTTGCAGACGTCCACCGCCTCCTGCATCTTCGCGATGATCGTGAGGCTCACGGCGAAGTTGCCGTACGCATCACCGTCGTCCGGGTTCGCCGCGATCGCCTGCTCGAACACCTTGATCGCCTGCGCGTACTCCCCCAGACTGATCAGGCACTTGCCCAGCCCGTCGCTCGCGGCGATGTTCCCGGGAACGATCTTCAGCGCCTCGCGATACGCCGCGGCCGCCTCCTTGTGCTTCCGCAGCCCCATGTACACATTGCCTAGAATGTATCGCAGTTCGCCGTCCCGCGGCGAGGACGCCACCGCCCGCTGCATGAAGAACGCCGCACGGTCATACTCATCGTGCGCGCCGTGGATCATCGCCATCCACTTGTTGGCGAGCGCATCCATGGGCGACCGCTTCAGCACGCCCAGCAGCAGCGCGCGCGCTTGCTCCTCCTGTCCCTGATTCAGGAGCGCAATCGCCTGGGCTGTCGGATGTTCTGGCGGCATCTTGAGTTGGAGGGTAGAAGGGCGAGCCCGCTCATTCAGGCAGCTTGTCAAGTTCCTTCGCCGCCCGATCCACCAACCGTTTGACCGTGTCGGGCCCGAAATCAAAGGTCAATCCCGATGCCGCGAACAACTCCGGCAACGGCTTGGACCCGCCCAGCGACAACCCCTTCACGTACGCGTCAAGCGCGGACCTCTCGCCCCGCTCCAGAGAGTGCAGCCACAACTGCATCGCCCCCAGCCGGGCGATGCCGTACTCGATGTAGTAAAACGGCATGCCGAACAGATGCAACTGCCGCTGCCAGAGCTGCGCCCTCGCCTCCTCAATGCCCGCCCACGACGCGATGCCGCCCAGCCGCTGATCCAGTTCCAGCCAGCGACGCGTCCGCTGCTCACGCGTGTGCAGCGGGTTGGAATACACCCAGTGCTGAAACGCGTCGATCTGCGCCACCCACGGCAGCAGCAGGATCGAGTGCTTCAGGTTCTGGCGGCACGCGCGGCGGAACGAGTCCTCATCCGTGTACACCGTGCCCATCCAATGCGGCATCGCCAGCAGTTCCATCGCCATGCTCGCCACCTCGGAAAACTCCGTCGGAGCGCCCCGATACTCAACCAGCGGCTCGTCCTTGCACAGCATCGAATGGAACGCGTGCCCGGCCTCGTGAAACAAGGTCTCCAGGTCACGCTGCAGCCCCGCCGCGTTCATGAAGATGAACGGCCTGCGCGACCGATCCCGCATGTACTGATACCCGCCCGGCGCCTTGCCCTTGCGGCTGTCCAGGTCCAGGCACGATCCCCCCCGCCCGCCCCCCGGTTCGCTCCCGTCGCCCAGTTGCCGGAACATCTCCGAGAGGCGAGGGTCGAGCCGATCAAACGTCGCGCGACACTTGGCGATCAGGTCCCGCCCGTCGGTGAACGGCCGCAGCGGCGCACGCCCTTTCACGTCCACGGCCAGGTCCCACGGCCGCAGTTCGCTCACCCCCAGCAGCGAAGCACGCTCACGCTCCAGCGCCCGCACCAGCGGCACCACCGCCGTCTCGCACGCCGCGTGGAAGTCCTCGCAGTGCTTCGGCGCGTAATCAAACCGATGCTTGCTCTTGTACGCATAAGGCACGAAGTTCGGGAAGCCCGCGTTGAGCGCGACCTGATGGCGCAGCTTGACCATCTCGTCGTACACAACATTGATCGCCTCCGCGTCCTGGAGCCGCCTCGCCGTCACCGCCCTCCACGCCGCCTCACGCACCGCCCGGTCCGTGCCCTCCTGGTAGCGGGCCATCCGCGGCAGCGTCTGCTCCTGCCCGTCGAACTGCACCGTCATCGCCCCCGTGATCTGCTCGTACTGCTGGCTCAGCACCGCCAACTGCGTCTCCAGCGCGATGTTCTCCTCGCGGAACAACTCCACGTCCGCCCTCGCCCCGCGGATGAGCACCGCGTACCGCGAAGGGTCGGGCTCGAACTTCTTCGAAAGCTCCACCAGCCGCCGGTCCAGCTCGAAGAAAAGCGGGGTGAGTTTCGGCGCCACCTGTTCCACATACGCCAGGTACGCATCCCGGGCCGCGGTGTCGTCCGTGTCGCACGTCATCGCGATGTACAGATTCGCCCTCGATTCACTCGCCGCGGCGGAAAGCTCGCTGCGGTCCAGAATCCACTTCTCCAGTTCGGCCAGATTCAGGACCGGCCGCGTCAGCAGCGCCCGGATCAGCGGCTCCAGCGCTTCGAAGCTGGAGCCATCGAGATCAAACGGAGCAAAGTCGGTTGGGATGAGAGTCATGCGTCGTTCACGGTAGCACGGGCCTGAAATCAACTGTGTCCTCGCCGCCTAGTGTAGATCGAGCCGCACCGCCCGACCCCAAATTCGCGGGCGGGAATCGCTACGCTTGCGCATGAGCCCCTCAGACTTTGTCGCCGCTTTCCGCGAGGCCCGATGCTCGGCCATCCTGCGCACCAACGACGCCGCCCGGGCGCGGCACGCGATGGACGCCGCTGTGCGTGCCGGATTCCGAATCTGCGAGTTCACCCTCACCGTGCCCGACGCCCTGGGCCTGGTGCGCGAGTTCTCTCATCGCTCCAACCTCATCGTGGGAGCGGGCACCGTCCTCACGCCCGAAGAGGCCCGCGCCGCCGTCGCCGCCGGGGCCCGATTCCTCGTCTCCCCGGTCTGCGATCCCGCCGTCATCGCCGAAGCCAACCGCCTCGGTGTCGCGATGATGCCGGGTTGCTCCACCCCCACCGAGATGCTGCTCGCCCACCGCGCCGGCGCCGCCCTTCAGAAGCTCTTCCCCGCCCCCGGCACCGGCCCCGCTTGGGTCGCGCAGACCCTCGCCCCCATGCCATTCCTGCGGATCGTGCCCACCAGCGGCGTGACCCTCGACAACGCCGCCGCGTATCTCAAAGCGGGGGCCTGGGCCCTCGGATTCGTCGCCAGCCTGTTCGATGCCCAGGACATCGCGGCCGAACGATGGTCGGCGATTGAAACACGTGGCCGGGCCATCCTCGATGCCGTGCGCCAACCGTCCCTCTCCCGTCCATAGCGGCCGCTCCTCGCTCGAACAATCGAAATCGACCACGCCCGAGCGACCGGCGTTCGCGCCAACATCTCCCGATGATCGCCGCGGCTGTACAATGGCGCGACGGCGGGACCGTCAGAAGGAGACTCATCCGATGCAGATTGCGTAACGTTGTCGCCCACGCCCCCGCAGCAGCGGGCGCGGATCAACCCGGGGCACACCCCGAAGAATGCCCACCCATCGGCGACACGCCCCCAAAGGACGACTCCGAACCACAAGCAACACCGCGATTTGGCCTTTCGGCCGCCTCGCCCGTAGCAGAAAGCAGCATGGCCGTCGATCTCTCAGGAAAACCAATCGCCATCACCGGAGCCAGCAGCGGGATCGGCCTGGCCACCGCGTTGTTGTGCGCCCGCGCGGGCATGCCCGTCGTCCTCGCAGCCCGCCGCGAGGACCGGCTCGCCGACGCCGTGAAGCAGATCACCGCCCAGGGCGGCAAGGCGATCGCCGTCGCGTGCGATGTCGCCGAGGAGGCCGACTGTCGGCGCGTCGTCGCCACCACCGTCGAGAAGTTCGGCTCCGTCTACGCCGTCTTCGCCAACGCAGGCTACGGCATCGAAGGGCCGGTGCACGAAACCACCGACTTTGATCTCCGCCGCATCTTTGAGGTCAACTTCTGGGGCTCAATGTCCCTGGCCAGGGCCGCCCTGGACTACATGATCCCGGCACGCAGCGGGCACATCCTGATGTGCAGCAGTTGCGTCTCCAAGATCGGGTTGCCCTACTTCGCGCCCTACTCCGCGACAAAGGCCGCGCAGGATCATTTCTCCCGCGCGATGCGAGTGGAACTCGCGCCGCTGGGCGTCCGCGTCTCGAGCATCCACCCCATCGGCACCGCCACCGAGTTCTTCGACACCGCCACCAGAAACAGCGCCAAACCCGCGATGGTCGCTCACACCAGCCCTTGGCTCCGCCAGTCCGCGGATCAGGTCGCCAAGGCGGTCGTGAAGTGCCTGCGCAATCCCAAAGGCGAAGTCTGGACGAGCGCCCTGACACGCTTCGGAATCGGCCTCTCCACCATCGTCCCGGGTCTCACCGACCGGGCCCTCATGCGTGCCGCGAGAAAACTCAAGTACTAAGCCGCATCAAAAGTCACAACCCCCGGCGCTTCACGCCGGGGGCTGTGTTTGAGACAACTTTAACCGAAGGGAAAATCAGGCGCGACGGCGACGGCCGGCGATCAGGCCGCCCAGGCCAAGGAGGGCCAAAGAGCCGGGGGCCGGAACGAGGTTCAGGTTAAACGTACCGGTCTTCGAATTCTCGTTCTCGTTGAGGTAGGAAGCGGGGTTGGTGTGGGCGCCAATCGTTCCCTGGTAGCTGGTCACGGCGGCATACACGATGCCGTTGCCGGGAACCAGAATGTTGTCGCTCGCGAGCACAGCCGAGAACAGGCCGTTGGTGTCGTCGTCACCGAACAGCATGTTGCCGGCGCTGTCGAAAACAGCGAGATAGCTGTCGGTGAAGTTGCCGGTGGCGCCGTTGATGTCGGCGACGATCGGAGTGCCCGCGGCCAGACCGGAGAACGCCCACCACTGGACGTTGACACCGTATTGCCGGGGGGTGATGATCGTGCTGGCGAAGATGTCCAGGTCATAGCGACCAACGTTGGTGCTGTCAGCGCCGGTGAAGGTGTTGCGGTCGGCGTACCCGGTGATCTGAACCTGGACGGAACCGTTCGCGGGAATGGTCACGGGAGAGAGCATCGCCGACAACGCGCCGGGGCCGTCATCGTCGTTAGTGGCCAGAACCGTTCCGCCGGTGTTGCGCATGCGCAGGTACGAGTCCCACGTGGGGTACAACCCACCCGCAGGATTGGTGGCCTGTCGCATCGCCGCACGCACCGCACCTCCGGCAGTCAAGCCGGTGATGTTGAACGTATCGACCGCGCCCGCGACGCGGTTCTGGTCAGCGTACGTGGCGAAGAGCGTCGGGGTGCCGAACACCGCGGCACGGTTGCCGGAGGCGTCCAACGCACCGCTCACGGTGCCGGGGCCCGCGTTCGGGGTCGCGGTGGCGAAGCTGGTGCCGGCGGCGAACGCATTGCCGGCCATCGCGAGGCCGGCCAGTACAGTCAAACGAATCAGGGAAACCTTCATCTGTCTCTCTCCTCTGAAATAACGAACAAACGCACACACACACAACCGTCCAATCATGGCCGGAAAACCATGATCAAACGGGGAAACGCAACAAAGCCGTCAAAGTTCGGGAACCCAACACTGCCCACACGAACACGCCGGTACACCCGCGGGACGACCATCTGTCCGCTCGCCACGTGCGTCCACGCACAACCTAGGCGAAACAACTCAACCGCCAACCGGCCCAGCCGCACCCGAATGAACTCACATCAGGATGACCCGAATTTCTCTCTCGAACTCCGGCCCCGCGACGAATCGCGGGCGCAACTCAAACCGCCTCAGGTTACACTCGCTCCGCGCGTAACGCAAGAGTTTTCGCCTGTTCCGCGTGAATTTTGCGCCCATGAGGCCCGGTATTGCGCGCGAATCGCCGACCCCCGAGTGTGATAACTCGCGCGGCCCGTGGGCGGTCTGTGAATCTGGGAAAAGCAATCAGGAAGCAGCGAAAAGCCCGCGGCGTCGGACGCCGCGGGCTTCAATGTGCATTCCGGATATCTAGCTGAGTCATACTCTCGTTGCCGCGACGGCGCAGCAACCCGGACCGATGACGACAACCACCGCGCTCACGTGCTCGTCGCCGCCGCGGTTCCCTCGCCGTGCTTGCGTTCGGTTTCCGGCGGTGTCTCCGGCTTGGGCTGCGGGATGCCGTCGAAGAAGAGGTGATCCTCGGGCTTGCCGTCGGGCCCGTTGCGGCGGGTGCACTTGATGATGCACGGCGCCTCGAACGTGCCCGCCAGCAGCATCTCGCTGAGCGGGTCCTCGACGTACTGACCGATCGCGCGACGCAGCGGACGCGCGCCGTACTCGGGGTTGTACCCCTTGTCGATCAGGTACTCCTTCGCGATCGCGTCCAGCTCGAGCGTGTAGCCCTGCTGCACGAGCCGCTTGGCGAGCTTCGCCACCTCGTAATCAACGATCTTCGTCAGGTCGTCGCGGTTCAGCGGCCGGAAGACGATCACGTCGTCAAGGCGGTTGATGAACTCTGGGCGGAAGAACCGCTCGATCTCCTTCATCAGCACGACCTTGATGTTGTCGTAGTCCGTCGACTCCGTGCGCTTGGCGAACCCGAACCCGGCCCCGCCCTTGATGAGGTCGGCGCCCAGGTTGCTCGTCATGATCATGATCGTGTTGCGGAAGTCAACGTTCCGGCCGAACGAGTCGGTCAGGCGGCCTTCCTCCATGATCTGCAGCAGCATGTTGAAGACGTCCGGGTGCGCCTTCTCGACCTCGTCGAGCAGGATCACCGCGTACGGCCGGCGACGGATCCGCTCGGTGAGCTGACCGCCTTCCTCGTACCCAACGTAGCCGGGGGGCGCACCCACCAGGCGGCTCACGTTGTGCTTCTCCATGTACTCGCTCATGTCCAGGTGCAGAAGGGCTTCCTCGTCACCGAACATGAACTCGGCCAGCGCCTTGCTCAGGAGGGTCTTACCCACGCCGGAGGGACCGACAAAGATGAACGAGCCCATCGGACGCTTAGGATCCTTCAGGCCCGCCCGGGCGCGCCGGATCGCCTTGCTGATCGCCTTGATCGCGTCTTCCTGGCTGATGACCTTCTTGTGCAGTTCCTCTTCGAGCTTGAGCAGCCGCGCCGCCTCGTCCTTGGCCAGACGCTTGAGCGGCACGCCCGTCATCTTCGCGACGACCTCGGCCACCACTTCCTCGTCCACCACGCCGTCGGCTTCCTGCGCGCGGTTGCGCCAGGCCTTCTGCATGTCCTCCTTCTTCTTGCGCATCTGCTCGGCGCGGTCGCGCAGCTCGGCCGCGCGCTCGTAGTCCGCGGCCTTCACGGCCTCGTCCTTCTCAACGCTGAGCCGCTCGATGTCGCCCTCGATCTCCGCCAGGTTCGGCGGCTTGGTCATGCTCTTGATCCGCACGCGGGCACCCGCCTCGTCGATCACGTCGATCGACTTGTCGGGCTGCACCCGGCCCGTGATGTACCGGCCCGACAACTCCACCGCCGCCTTGATCGCAGCGTCCGTGATCTGCACGCGGTGGTGCTGCTCGTAGCGGTCCCGCAGACCCTTGATGATCTCCACGGTCTGCTCGTTCGTCGGGGGGTCCACCGTAATCGCCTGGAAGCGCCGCGCCAACGCGGCGTCCTTCTCGATGTACTTGCGGTACTCGTCAAACGTCGTGGCGCCGATGCACTGGATCTCGCCGCGTGCCAGCGCTGGCTTGAGCACGTTGGACGCGTCGATCGCGCCCTCCGCGCCGCCCGCGCCCACCAGGGTGTGCAGTTCGTCGATGAACAGCATCACGTTCTTGGCGCGACGCACCTCGTTCATCACCGCCTTGATGCGCTCCTCGAACTGCCCGCGGTACTTGGTGCCCGCAACCATCATCGCCAGATCGAGAACCACCAGCCGCTTCTCGTGCAGAATTTCAGGAACGTCCCCGCTGATGATCCGCTGCGCCAAGCCCTCGACAATGGCAGTCTTGCCCACGCCCGCCTCGCCCAGCAGCACCGGGTTGTTCTTCGTGCGGCGGCACAGCACCTGCACCACGCGCTCGATCTCGGTCATGCGGCCGATCACCGGGTCCAGCGTGCCCTCGCGGGCCAGCTCGGTCAGGTCGCGGCCGAACGAGTCCAGCGCGGGCGTCTTGCTCTTGCCTTTGCCCGGCGCGGGGGCGGCGCTGCCGCTGCTCGCGGCGGACGCAGTCGATCCGCCCTCGCTCTGTCCCTCGGCGTTCTCATTGCCGGCGCCCAGCAGATTCAACACCTCCTCGCGCACTTCCTCGAGCTTGAGGCCAAGGTTCATCAGCACCTGCGCCGCCACGCCGTCGTGCTCGCGCAGCAGACCCAGCAGAAGGTGCTCGGTGCCGACGTAGTTGTGGTTCAGGTTCCGCGCCTCTTCGATCGCGTATTCGATCACCTTCTTGGCGCGCGGCGTCTGGGGCAGCTTGCCCATCGTCACCATCTCAGGGCCGGCCTTCACGAGCTTCTCGACCTCGAGGCGCACCCGGCGCAGGTCCACGTCCAGGTTGCGCAGCACGTTGGCGCCGACGCCGGACCCTTCCTTGACCAGACCCAGCAGGATGTGCTCGGTCCCGATGTACTCGTGGTTGAGGCGCTGGGCCTCCTGGTTCGCAAGGGCCATCACTTTGCGGGCACGGTCTGTGAATCTCTCGAACATTGCTCTTCCCTTTGCCGGCACGACTCAAGATCGCAACTGCATTCCCTCGTCGTGCCTTTTCTCATCGGCGCTCTACCCCGGCCCTCGCCGGCTTTCCGACCTCTTGGCCGCGCCTCCGCGGCGGACGCGTGCGGCAAGTCTTTTCAGGCCCGCCGCACGCCTCATCGTTCCGTATCTGGCCCCCTCTATTCCACAGTTCGTTCAACTCCCCGGTTGCGGTTCGTTTCCCGTTCCGGATTCTTTCACCAACCCAAACGCCACCCATTCATGGGGACCACGCCTTGCGGCAGGGTACACCCCCGCCACGGCCCATGCCGATGCTTCCCTATCGGCTGCACGCGGCGTGCCGATTGGTTCAACCCCCCTCCTGCCCCAATTTGCTCTAAAACCGACGCCAACACGCAGGGGAACCGATTCGGGGTGTCGGAATGGCAGGCCGTGTTTGCAGAACACTCGGGATGCCCTTTGGTGTGACCGTCACCGGCCAAAACGAAAGCGGCGGGGCCGATCGCTCGACCCCGCCGCGAAACTCATTCGTTCATCTCCGCCCGCCTCACACGCAACCGGCCTCCCACGCGCGGAAGAAGTACTCAACGTCTGCGCCGTCAATGCCGCCGTCCTCGTTGAAATCCCCGGAAGGCAGACCGCCTTCCCACGCCGCGAAGAACGACTCGACGTCCCCGCCGTCCACGCCGCCATCCTCGTTGAAGTCGGCGCTCTTGAGAACTACCGCCTGGATGGTCGTGAGCGTGCCAGCGCCCACGTCAAGCGTGGTCTCGACCGTTACACGTCCGGTCACCAGATCGAGCGTGTACGCCACCGGCGCACCGTTTCGCGTCACACCGTCGAAGCAGCCCACCCCTTTCAGGCGGAGCGTGGTGCGGATGTTGAGGTCAAAGCCGCTGTTGTTGGTGAAAGTGTGGGTCTCACCCGAACCCGCCGAGTCCACCCGCAGCGATACCTTGTGAGTTCGGCCGCTGGGGGTGTGCACCAGCGTGATGTTGCTGAACGTCATCGTGTCCCACGCCGCCGGCCGCTTGGGCTCCACCACCATCCGATTGCCCCACGCCTCGGGCGTGTAATCCAGGAACTTCATCACCGAGTCGGCAAACGTGGACATGCTTTCCCAGGCGTTGGGCCACGCGGCCTGCAGCACGTAGTCACCGCCCGGGTACAGCGAGGAGCTGTTGTACGCGATCTGCTCGGCGCCAAGTCCGACCGGGCCGAGGCGATCGATGCACAGGTCGATCCGGGATTTCATGTTGTCGATGTCGCCCGTGCCGGAGTTCAGGTCCTGCCGCTCCCCGTAGTACAGGCCGTACCAGATCGTCGAAAGGAACCAGGGGCCGCCGTTCCAATAGGTGTCGCCCCAGTATCGATTGATCGTGCCCGCGTGCTGGCCTGTGAAGTTCATCAGCGGGTGGTTGTTGCCGAATCGGTCAGTCGCAACCCCGTTGATGCGGTCCACCACGCGGTTCACCCTCGCGTCGTTATAGCTGTACAGATTGAATGGGTACGCGATCCCCAACTGGCTGATGTCTGTATTTTCCCCATTCCAGTCCAGCCTCGCGTCCAGGCCGCTCTTGACCTGATTCGCCAGGTTGTGGGCGTTCAACGCCTCGGCCGGAAGGTTCAAGAACTGGAAGATGCTCGCCGCGTCATTCAGGCCACGGACGATGTTCGCGTTGCTGTAGGTGAACGTGTCGTAGGAGTCCTCCCACACGTTGTTGGAGTAGGACAGGTTGAACGCCTCTTCGAACCGAAGCCGACTGTCGTTGCTGTCCCGCGTCATCGATGCCACGCTGTCGCGAACCTGCTCCACGTAACTGCTCAACAGGCCGGTGTCCGCCGTCATGTCGTACTGGAACTTCACGCCCCAGGGGAAGACAGCCGTTTCGTCGATCTGCGGCGCCCCCCAGATAACGTAACCATCGGTGCTGTATTTCTGCTTCCAGAAGCCCTTGCGCCCCCAGCTCTCAAAATCGCGGTAGCAGGTCTCCTTCATCCATTGATACACACCCGCCGCCATGTCCAGGTGCCCCGCCCGAGCCAGCGTGATCGCCGCGTACACCGCGTCTCGCGGCCAGACGTACGGGTAGGCCCCGTTGTGAAACCCGGCGATCACCCCGCCGTTCACACCGTCCACGTGCAGCGCCGTCGCCAACAGGCTCCGGCGGAACAGGTTGTCGTACCGATCGTCGGGAGTGTCCACCGTCAGGCTCGAGTTCAGCCACTGCGCCCAGTATGAGTCGGTCTGCGACTGAAGGTTCGCGGCGTTGTTGGAGTAGAACCAGCTCACCACGTTGTCGAGTTTGTACGCGTACGTGCCGGTCATCCCCGCAACGTTTTCTACAGCGCCCGCCATCAGGATGTCGACCTCGCGGGTCACGCCCGTGGGCAGCAGCACCTGCAGCCCCTGCCAACCCTGGCCCTGATCCGAGGAGGAATCGGCCCAGAACTCCGATCCCGTCCGCTCCACCGATGAGCCGTTCTGCGTCAAGAGCTTCATCGCGCTGGCCAGGTACAGTGACTTGTTCTTCTCGTACCCCGCGAAGGTCGACGGGTTGTACTCGTTGGGCGAAGTGAAGCCCGTGCCCGTGCCCGTCACCACCCGGTAGGTGTTGTCGTACGCGATCATCGCCCCGCGATTGCGATCCACGTACATCCCGTCGTACCCGTCCCCGCCGTTGAGCGCCGGGTCGACGTACCAGTAGACGTTGACCGTCTTGCTCGGGCCGTTGTTGGTCAGGCGCAGCCGCTTGATGTAGATGTGCTTCTGGGGGGCCCCGCCGTTGTCCTGCGGCCAGGTCACGTTCATGGGGGCGAAATCGATCTGCTCCACAGCGATGTTGTTGCCGTTCGCCGAGAGCGTCTGCGTCGTGCGGATCGAGTTGGTGTCCGGCAGGTACGCCTGCTCGACATTGGAATACGACACGGCGTTGGGGTTGCTCAGCCAGTGCGTCACTCCGTCGACACGAACCCCGGCCATCGCCTCATTCAGGTGCATCTGGCCACGCCAGTTGAGCGGCAGGCCGGGCGGGAACGTGTCCGCACCATCGACGTACCCCTCGTTGCGTGTGCCGACACCTCCCACGCCCCCCGGCGTTGGAAAATGAAAGTCGTAGACGCTGCCGTTCTGATCGATCTGCCCCGCACAGTACGTGTTGCCGAACACCGCCTCTTCTTTCCAGAAACTGATCGGCGGATACCCGGAGGATGGGTTGGCGCTGCCCGCACCCGCGCCCGGCCACGCCAACTTGTTGCTGAACTCGAACTGCTCGGCGACCGCGGAAGTGTTCGCGCCGTTGGTGAACTTGTTGAATCCCCCGTTGGGCCCACCCCAGGTGCCGATCTTGTACTTGACCGGCGCGCCGTAGTTGCGAGCCGATACCGGCAGCCGCGCACGCCACCAGTCGCGGTTCTTGTTCGCGCCGGGGTCGAACTGATTGCGCACGAAGGCAATGCCGCCATTCAGATTCGTGAGAACCTGCGTCGTGCCATCCCCGTTGCCGAACCCGCCGTTGGGAGTCGTGCCATCTGTCGTGAAATACACCGCAATGTTCGCGTACTCGAACGAATACCCGATTTCGATCCACAAGTCCACCGCCTCGCCCTCGCGCGGCGCATCGGGTTCACGCATCGTGGTGCCCGTCGGCTCGTTGAACACCTGGTTCGTCGGCCCGTGAAAGATGTACGTCGGCTGCGCCATCGCTCGACCGGCGATCATCGCCGCGGCCAACGCCACCGCCAGACGCACCGCTGACAACTGAAAGCTCATCGTCTTCTCTTTCTTAAACAACGGTTATGGGGCTTTTTCAAGATACCGAACAACTTCCGCCACAGAATCGCCTCCGAGTTGCCGGCGGATGCACACGGCACACTATCCTGTGCAACGCACGTCGAATCAAGTGAATCCCGATCTGAAAATCCCTTGAAACGTGTTACAACTCGCAATTGTGCGTCGAACGGCAAGAACGGACCTTGACCGCTTCCCGGCACCGCAATCCACCCTCGCGCCTCCCATCCTTGGAACATCCGCGGCAGGAGTCCGTCGAAACCTTGTCGACATCGCGTGCCAGCAACCCGACCATCCGCGCCCCGCACGACCGATTTCCGATCAACCCATGCCCAACCCCTCGCGGATTGGCCGCACCCACCCGAGCCCCATAAACTGTCCCGCGCCGGCATCTCTGAAGCCGTGCGTCTGATGCTCATCACACCCTTGGAACACACCACCATGCTCCACCGCCGAACGCTCCTCTCCAGCATCGCCGTCGCCGCTGTCCTGGGCGCCGCGTCGTCGTTCTCCCTCGCGGCGCCGGCCGCCGACCCGATCAAGGTCGGCCACTTCGCCTCCCTCACCGGCGCGGAAGCCACATTTGGTCAATCGACCGACAAGGGCATCAGGCTGGCGGTGAAGGAGATCAACGCCGCGGGAGGAATTAACGGCCGCCCCGTGGAACTGATCACATACGACAACCAGGGCAAGAGCCAGGAAGCGGGCAACGCGGTGCTCCGCCTGATCACCCAGGACAAGGTCGTCGCGGTGCTCGGCGAGGTCGCCAGCAGCCGCAGCCTCGCCGGCGGACAGGTCTGCCAGGAGAAGGGAGTCCCGATGATCTCCCCCAGCAGCACCAACCCGCGTGTCACCAAGGGCCGCGACTACGTCTTCCGCGTCTGCTTCATCGACGACTTCCAGGCCTACGCGCTCGCCAAGTTCTGCAAGGACAACCTCAAGTTCACCAAGGCCGCCATCCTGTACGACCAGACCGAGGACTACAGCAAGGGCCTCCGCGCCGAGTTCACCAAGTTCTACACCGCTCTGGGCGGCACCATCGTGAGCGAACAGACCTACAGCGGCGGCGACAACGACTTCTCCGCCCAGCTCACCAGCATCCGCGCTACCGATCCCCAGATCATCTTCGCCCCCGGCTACTACACCGCCGGCGGCAACATAGCCATCCAGGCCCGCAAGCTCGGCATCAAGGCCCCGCTTCTGGGCGGTGACGGCTGGGACTCCTCCCAGCTCGCCGCCATCGGCAAAGAGGCCATCGACGGCTCCTACTACTCCAACCACTCCGCGCCCGATCAGCCCCAGATGCAGGAGTTCATCGCCAAGTTCCGCAAGGAATACGGCGGCGAAACCCCCGACGCCCTCACAGGTCTGGGCTACGACGCCATGCTCGTTCTGGCCGACGCGATGAAGCGGGCCAAGAGCCTCGACGGCCCCACCCTGCGCGACGCCATCGCCGCGACCAAGGACCTCAAGGGCGTCACCGGAAGCATCACCATCGACTCCGAGCGCAACACCAAGAAGCCCATCGTCATCGTTCAGATGAAGAAGGGCCAACCCAGTTGGATCGCCGACATCGCCAACCCCGGTGACCTCAAAAAGGTACTCGAAGACCTCAAGGCCAAGAAGTAACCCGCGATCGGAAGCTCCCAATTCGCGCAGACCAAGCACGCGGCTCCTCAGCCGCGTGTTTTTCTGCGCCCGACTCCTTCCCATCTACTCACCATCTCCTTCCAAATTACCCAAATATTTTACTATCAAATTGACGCACGTTTCGCATCGCACTCTTGTTGGGAGCTGATTAGTCCAATAACTCAAATCTATTTATATAACTAGACACCGCCGCACCTCGGCACAAGTGCCGCCTCCAAGGCCACCCGTAGTGAATTTGACGAATTTTCCGAAGATTCTCAAAAAGCGGTTGGCAAATTCATTTTCATCGTGCAAACTAGATCGTGTGTGCCCAGTGCGCCCTTGGTGTGTGGCGCCAGTGTTGTGTCCAGAGTCTGCACCCGCCGCGTTCGCGGGGGTCCATCAAGAGAGGATTCGAATGAGAAGTTTGTGCTACAAGGCTGTGGGTATTGGCGCGCTCGCGACGCTCGCCGCGTCGGCGTTCGCCCAGCCCGCGAACGACCTGTGCGATAACGCCATCGACATTTCCGCGGAGTCCTTCCCGTACCGCAGCGAAGGCGTCTCCGTGCTCGATGCCGCGTTCGATCTCGAGTCCCGCATGTCTTGCGTGACCGCGTCCTACTCCGTGTGGTACAAGTTTGTCGCGGGTGTCTCCGGCACCGCCACAGTCTCGACCTGCGCGGGCGATGCACCCGATTGCACGATCACCGACACCGCCCTCTCTGTGTACGTCTCCGATGACGGCACCTGCGGCACGCTCACAAGCGTTGGCTGCAACGACGATTACTGCGGTCTGCGTTCCACCGTGACTTGCAACATGAACGCCGGCAGCACCTACTACATCCAGGTCGCCAAGTACGGCACCACCGCCCCGACCGGCGGCGCGGACGTGCTCCAAATGTACATGGTCGCCCCCACGCCCCCGCCCCCGGACCGTTGGCTCGAATCCGGCGACGCGGCGGAGACGACCAGCGACGCCCAGGTCCCCGTTGGCACGGGCACACTCGGCAGCATCGCCGGCTCCCTCTCCGGAACCGCCGACGCCGACCTCTACCTGATCACGATCTGCGATCCCGGGAGTTTCTCCGCCACCACCGTCGGCGGCACCTCGTTCGACACCCAGCTCTTCCTCTTCGCATTCGATGGTTCACCCATCACCTTCAACGACGACGACCCGTTGGGCACCACGCTCCAGTCGCGTATTTCCAACGCGTACGTCACCGACGCCACGGATTACTACCTCGCCGTCGCCCCGTACGACCACGATCCGATCAGCGCCGACGGTCTGGAGTTCTGGCTTGACCAGCCCTTCCGCGCCGAACGCCAGCCCGACGGCCCCGGTGTGGGCGGCGTCCTCGACTCCTGGACCGGCACCGGCGGCACCGACGGCGCGGTCTATGTCATCGCGCTGAGCGGCGTCTGCTACCCCGGCGGCGGCGGCGGCGCGTGCCCGTCGTGCCCGGCCGACTACGACCTTAGCGGCGGCGTTGACGGCTCCGATGTTGAAGCCTTCTTCACCGACTGGTCAAACTCGGCCCCCTGCTCCGACACCAACCTCGACGGCGGCATCGACGGCGCCGACATCGAGACCTTCTTCCGCGCTTGGGAGAACGGCGGTTGCTGATCCCGTGCTGAACTGATGCAAGCAGGGTTCCACGACCCCGTTCCGCGATCAGTCGACATTCCGAAAGCACCAAGACACCCCGCGGCATCCGCCGCGGGGTGTTTTTTTCGGACCGCGACCCCGGCCGTCGCGCCGGCAGCATTTGTGTATTGACGCGGTCCCATTCCTTCGGGTACGCTGTCAGAAATCGCCGCGTCGTACGCAACCGTCGGTGTGGGCTCGCGCGGGTCCTGCGACCGGTCCGAACCACCGCGTTCACCGCCCGCTTGGCGAGGGAGAATGTTCATGATCCGCTTGTGCTTGGCATTCCTGTCGGTGGTTCTTTGCGCCGCAATGACCGCCGCCGCGGCCATCAACAACCCCGAGATAGAACCCAACGACTCCAAGGCCGCCGCAACCTTCGCCAACAGCGCCGGCCCCGGAATGGACGCCGCCGACACCATCACCGGAACCACCACCGGTTCGTCCGGCTCGGGTGCCGGCTCCGCCGACTACTTCCTTGTCAAGACCAAGGCCCGGGCCGTCGCGCCGTACAAGTACCAACTGGTGCTCACCAGCGCCACGCCCGGCCACACCATCACCGTCCGCGGCCTCACCCAGACTCTGGGAGTCATCAACGCCGGAACCGACGCCGAAATCCAGGTCGGGGAGATCTCCTTCCCGGGCACCCCCGCGAACTCTCGCACCATTCAGTGGTACGGCTTCGGGCGTTCAGAACAGATCTACATCCGCATCACCGGCACCGCCGCCACCACAGCGCCGTACTCCGCAGAGCTCACGGTGACCACCGAAACACCCGTCGCCCTCGCCGGACCCGTGCTGGAGGGCAGCATCACCCTCGAGCGTTCCGCCGCCAGCACCACCGACGCCGACTTCTGGATGTACAACGGCAGCTACTTCGCCATCTCCAACTTTGGAAACGACCAACCCAACCGCCTCACCCGCAACTACACCCCCGGCACCTACTACGTCGCGTATTCCAACACCAATCTCGCCAACTCATACGCCAGCCCCGCCGACGACGCCAACCGGAACGGCAATGTCCTGGATTTCCCCGACGCCGTCGCCATCAGCAGCGCGACCACCGGCCTGAACCTGGACGTCAAGCTCACCAGCCCCGCCGGAGTCGCGGTCGGATCGTCCACCAAAAACAACCCCTTTGACATCGTGTTCTACTGCTTCACGGTGCTTTCATCCGGAACCCCCACCTCGCCTTTCGGCATCGCCACCGCCAGCCCCTCAGCCGCTTCCAACTGCGGCAACGACGATGTCTGCTTCGCGGTCATGGCCCAGGGCGGCCAGAACCCGCCGAGCACCGCCCTCTCTGTCACGATGAACCTCTCGCCCGTCGGCGGCACCGTGGTCCAACTCGCCGACAACGGCGAAGGGTGCGATCAGCAGGCCAACGACCGCATCTTCAGCTATCGATTCACCATCCCCTCGTTCGCCCCGCCCGGCACGTTCACAATCTCCTTCACCATCCGCGATGCGCAGAACCGCTCATACACGGGCGCCTTCACGTTCAACGTCACCGAGTGCTCGCTGCGGCCGCCCAACGATCAGTGCGAACAGGCGGCGCCGATCAGCCCCGGTCAAGTGATCAGCGGCACCACGGTGTTCGCCACCCCCGACACTTCCGTGCAAAACTGCCGGGGTGATGTCCCCACCGCCCCCGGCGTCTGGTACAAGACCCTGGGCAACGGCTCCCGTCTCACCGCGCGCCTGTGCGACAGCCCCGCGCCATTCGACACCCAGGTCTCCGTGTTCTGCGGCTCCCTGGGTTGCAACGAGCTCTTCTGCATCGGCGGTGATGACAACTCCTGCGGACCGCTCTCTTCATTCTCGTGGTGCTCGGAACCCGGCGGCGTGTACTACATCCTCGTGCACGGCACAGGCTCGGCATCGGGGCAGTTCTCACTCAAGCTGGACCCCGGATCGCCCTGCTCCAACCCCATCGCCTGCGCCCCCCGCGGCGCCTGCTGCACACCCAACGGGTGCTTCCTCGTCACCCGCGCCCAATGCGCGTCCGCCAACGGCGAGTACCGAGGTGACGGCTCCGACTGCCAGACGGTCCGCACCACGACTCTGTTCACCTCCCATGCTCCGTTCCCCATCGCAATCCCCGACGCCAGCACCAACGGCGCTTCGGCAACCATCACACTGCCCGTCGGAAGCGGCCGAGCCCAAAGCCTGATAGTTGGGGTCGGCGTCCGCCATCCTTCCGCCGGTGACTTGTTGGCGACTCTCTCCCACGGTTCCACCACCGTCACGCTCTTTCGATCTGAAGGAGGCGGCGCCGATCTGGACGGCGAATACTGCTTCGCGGATTACCCGATCGACTATCTCGGCCAGGGACAAGGCAACCCGATCCGCACCCGCACCTATCGCTCGCGCGCCCCTCTCTCGGACTTTGACAACGCACTGTTCGCGGGGGTGTGGACACTTCGAGTCTACGACCTATCAGCCGATAATGTCGGCGCCATCGAGTCATTTGACCTCAAAACCGCTTCTTTCACGAGCGCTTGCTGTCCCGTGTGCCCTGCTGACTTCGATCAGGATGGCGGTGTCAATGGCTCCGACCTGCAGGCATTTTTCGCGGCGTGGGCGGCCGCCACTCCATGCTCGGATGTTAACAGCGACGGGGGTATCGATGGAGAAGATGTCCAGTTCTTCTTCTCGCTCTGGGAAGCCGGCGGCTGCAACTAGGCCACCAGTCCTGAGAATCCTCTCACCTCAAGTCCGCGGCGCATTCTCAAATCAGAGAGAACTATTGCGGCTCACGAAAGAGCGTCGGCCAACTCCAGGGTTTGCAGTGGTAAGGCCGAACAAGCGGCGTTGCCGCCACAATCCTATCGGACCCAACAGACATGCCGAAGCACGACGCAAGCGTCGGATTTTCCAGTACTTCTGACCACGGGATGTAACTGCTTTCATGCTCGAAATTCATTGACAGCGCAGTTCCGATAGGGTATTCTTCTCATCACTTACCCCAGCGTTTGTGGCAAGGTCAGCGCTCATGATTCCATGAGCGCCATGTGCTTGTGCGAGCATTTCTTGTCCGGAGTAAGTCTGAGTGTGTATACGTGTGAGTTTGTTCGGGGGCTTTTACATGAGAGGGTTTATGAACATGAACCGTGCCCTTCTGGGCTTGTGTAGTGGTATGGCATTGACGGCCGCCGCGTTCGCGCAGGCGCCCGCCAACGATTTGTGCTCCGGCGCGATCGACGTTTCCGCCGGTCCGTTCCCGGTGATCACCGCGGTGGTCGACATCACCAACGCGACGACGACCAACGATCCTTCGTTCTCCTGCCAGTCGTCCAGCAGCCGCCGGATTTGGTACAAGGTGACTCCCACCGCGAGCGGCAACCTCCGCGTGGCCTCCTGCACTGCCGATGCGCCGCTCGATACCGTGTCCGACACAGTGATCGCGGTCTACACCGGCGATTGCGCCACGAACACGTGGACCCAGATCGGCTGCAGCGATGACGCGTGCAGCCTTCGCTCCAACCTCACCGTGCCCGTGAACGCCGGCACCACGTACTACATCCTTGCGGGCAAGTTCGGCACAGGGGCGCCGACCTCCACCACCAAGGATCTCCAGCTGTATATCAACCCCCCGACCAACGCCCCTACGAACCCCACCGGCGTCGGCAGCGTTGCTCCCACCTCCGCCACCAACTGCGGTGACCAGAGCGTGCTCGTCAGCGTGCTCGTGACGCCCGGCGCGAATCCCACCAGCAGCGGCCTCCAGGTCGAAGCCGATCTGTCCAGCATCGGCGGCAGCAACGTTCAGGCTCTGAACGATCTTGGCCTCAACGGCGACGCCGTCGCCGGCGACGGTCGCTACTCCTTCAGCCAGACGGTCGCCACCGGCACCACCGTGGGAGCCCAGTCCTTCAACTTCATCGTGCGCGACGCCGAGTCACGCTCCAGCAACAGCACCATCACGGGCCTCACCGTCACCGCGTGCCCGCCCCCGCCCAACGCCAACGAAACCTGCGCGTCCGCCATCGACCTCACGATCGGCACGCCCGTGTCGGGGTACACCACCTCGCGTGGCACCTCGAGCACCGTGCCCTCTTGCGGCTCGATCAGCAACGGCATCATGGCTTGGTACCGTGTCATCGGCACCGGCAATACCATGACCGCCTCCACCTGCGATCCCGCCACCAACCACGACACCGTCGTGGGCGTCTTCTGCGGCGTTGACGGGTGCGGCGCACTCTCCTGCATCGGCAGCAATGACGATGCCGGCAGCACCGCCTGCTCGCTCCGCGGCACCGCCAGCATCTTCTCCTGGTGCTCCGTCCAGGGCGCGCCCTACTACGTCGCTGTCCGTGGCTTCAGTGCGAACATCGGCAACTTCGGCCTCACCGTGACCGACAGCGGCACGCCCTGCACCGGCGCAATCGCCTGCGGCCAGCCCACGCCCCCCTCGGGCACCGGCTCCTGGACTGCCGCCACCGTTCAGAACTGTGGCGATCAGTCTTCACTGCTCGTGGTTCGTCCCACCAGCGGCGCGTTCCCGCCCAGCATGTCCTACACCGTCTCGGCAAACCTGTCGACCATCGGTGGCAGCGCGACCCAGGCCCTCAACGACCTCGGCACCGACGGTGACGTCACCGCCGGCGACGGCAACTTCTCCTTCCGCTACACCGTGCCCGACACCGTCGCGGTCGCCGCGTACAGCATCCCCTTCACGGTCACCGACGATCAGAACCGCACCGGCAACGGCGTGGCCACCCTGAACGTCTCCCAGTGCCCGCCCCCCCCGCCCGAGAACGACAACTGCGCGGGCGCCATCGACCTCAACATGGATGAGCCCACCGCCGGCTACATCACCCCCCGCAGCGCCACGGTCACCGTTCCCTTCTGCGGCGTGACCGCCGGCAGCCGTAGCGCTTGGTACAAGATCGTCGGCAACGGCAACACCCTCGTCGCCACCACCGACGCGGGCGCCGGCACCCTGACCGATACCCTCATCCAGGTCTTCTGCGCCACCAACGGCTGCTCGAACCTCGGCTGCATCGGCGGCGATGACGACAGCGGCGCGGGCCTCCTCAGCACCCTGTCGTTCTGCTCTCAGAACGGCGCCGAGTACTATGTGGTCGTCTCAGGCTTCAGCGGCGGCACCGGCACCTTCCGCGTGGCCGTCAACGACAGCGGCGCTCCCTGCACGGGCGCCATCGCCTGCGTCGCCACCGGCGCTTGCTGCCTCCCGGACTCCCAGACCTGCGAGCAGTTGTCCGCGGCCGACTGCGAAGCCCGCGGCGGCACCTACCAGGGCGACAACGTCCCCTGCAGCACCTCCACCGACGGCACCTCCTACGCCTCCGGTGACTCCTTCCCCATCTCCATCCCTGACTTCGTCGACCCGAACCCCGGCATCGCGACTTCGACCGACGTCATCTCGGGTTCCTTCGAAGCCATCCAGGCGATCAAGGTCTGCATTGGTCTCACCCACACCTTCCCCGGTGACCTCATCGTCGACCTCAGCAACAGCGTCCGCACCGTCCGCCTCCTGAACCGTCAGGGCGGCAGCGCCGACGTCGGCGGAACCTACTGCTTCGACTCGTCCTCTACGACCCCCTTCACCGGTGGCGCTCCGGGCACCTTCGCCCCCTTCGAGTCGCTCGCGGCCTTCGCCGGCGATTCTCTCGACGACACCTGGACCTTGACCGTCAGTGACAACGCCGGCCTCGACGTTGGCACGATCGACTCCTTCAGCATCACGTCCCAGGCCGTCACCCCGACCTGCTCCTTCTGCCCCGCGTGCGCGGCGGACTACAACCAGGACGGCGGCGTCGACGGCGCCGACGTGGCGGCGTTCTTCGCCGACTGGGAGAACAGCACCGGTTGCGCCGACGTCAGCCAGGACGGCGGCGTCGATGGCGCTGACGTTGACTTCTTCTACCAGCGTTGGGAAGCGGGCGGCTGCAACTAAGCCCTCGCATTCGACAACACCCTACATCTGATTCGAGATAATCTCCCGCCCCCCGGAGCTGACCGCTCCGGGGGGCTTTTCTTGCGCCCAGACTCACCGCTGACACGCTGAGAATGTCCGGATAACCAGATCTGAGTTTGGCGCACTTTGAATACTCCAATCAGTGTCACAAACTTTCCTCCCGCCCGAAGGTCAAATGAGCTTGGGCTCACGCCCCGATCCCCGTATCATGAATGTACCTGAGACCGCCGATCAGGTCCCACGGAGCAACCATGAACCAGACATCCCGCGTTATCGCGACCACGAATGCAGCCGCGCTCGCGGCGGGCCTCGTTGCTCTCGCCGGAATCGCCTCCGGGCAGGACAGCACCTCCAATAACGCCAACGGCGGCAACGGACTTCCCGGCGATGCGCTGAGCCCCTGGACGGGCTCCCTGAACCGCACCAACTACGTCGTGGACTTAAGCCCGCTGACGACCGCCGCGGGAACGCGATTCGGCATCGCCCCGATCATGAAGTCCGGGCGGACAAACCCCAACAGCAAGTTCACCGCCCTCAACGGCGCATCCTCCATCAGCCAGACCATCCGATCCGCGGCGTATCCCGCCGCGTCTTATTCCGCGTGGACCCAGCCCACCGCCGGCGTCAGCCCCACCGACAACAACACCGCCCTCAACACCACCGTTTCACCCACCGGCACCGCCACCGTCTTCGCGGCCGGGTTCATGGACTTTGACGAGGTGCTCATCGGCGCCACCAGCGTCTTCACAAACCAGATGTACGGTGGCCTCATCGCGTTCGACCCCGGCGCCCCCTCCCGCCTCTACGTGTCGCGTGTCAACGCCGCCGTCAACGCCGCCAGCGCGGCCCTCGATCGCTCGCAGTTCGGCTACGGCGGAATCGACGCCGACGGCAACCTCTGCTTCCGCGCTGACAGCTTCGGTTCCGCCGGCTCAGCGGCCACCCTGCTCCAGGGCGACAACTACTTCCGCGTGCGACTGCCCGCGCGCACCACCATCGTCAACCTGATAGACAACGCCGGCGGCGCTCAGGCCTCCGCCACGGACTGGCCCCTCCAGCGCAACACAGTGACGCACACCACGCCCTCGGCGCTCCCCGCCGATCTCGCCGGCCGACCCTTCATCGTGGGCGCCGATTTCGTCGGCAACGCCCGCCTGGAAAGTTCGCCCAACACCACCACCAGCGCCACGACTCACCGCCCCGGCACCCTCGACCACCGAGGTGCCATCTCCGTGAGCGGCCGGCCCGTGTTCGCATCCACCGTGGCGACGGGCGCAGTGCTCACGCGTGCTGCCTCCGGCGGCGGCAAGACCGACTCGCTGAGTATCTTCGGCCTTGATAGCGCCGGCGCGGTCGCGACGGCACGCACCATCAGCATCCCCGCCACAATCCGAGATTCCTGCGATTCGTTCGCCTGGCCCATCGCAGGCGGGGACTTCCGCAACTACGACAGCCAGGTGACATTCCGCGGCGGCACCGGCCCCGTCGCCGTCACCAAAGACCAGATTGGCAACGCCCTGGCCGCCGCCGTCCTATACAACGGCGGCATCACCGGTTCGGCCAACCCGTTCAACGCCATCGCCGCGGCTCGTTTCGATCCCGCCCTCTCCAACAGCGCCGTCTCCTGGACCCTCATCGCCTGGGTGAACTCCTCCAACTTCACCGGCAAGGAACTCGTCGGCGATTTCGGCATGGACGGGGCCCCCAACACCGGCGACACCGGCGAGGGCGACGGCGTCATCAACAACTTCGACGCACCCATCGGCCGCCTGGCCGCCGCGTCGGAACTCGGCACGGGGCTCTCAGGCCCCTCCCTCTCGGCCCCGACCTTTGATAGCGCGGGCAACGCTTACTTCATCTCCGCCGTAAGCCTCAAGAAGCGAACCGGTCCCACCATCCAGAATGAGTTCAAGATCGCCCTCGTGCGTGCGGTCTACAGCCCCGCCAACTTTTGCTACACCCTGGACGTAGTATTGGAAGCGGGCCAGGCAATTCACGGCCAGAACAGCGACCGCAACTACCAGATCGCCGCCCTCAACCTGGCCGACAGCGACTCCATCTCCACCGCCGCCCCATGGTCCGGCAGCGCGATGCAGATTCCCTGGAACAACAACTCGATCTCGGTCCCGGAATCTTCGCCGGTCAATCTCGGCGGTCTGGTCCTCTCCGCCCGCATCCTGTACGACGTCAACGGCGACGGCAACTTCCGCGACCCCACCGCCATCGGCGGCGACACCGCCAGCCCCGACGAGGCGTACAACGTCGTCCTGTACGTCGGCAACACCACAGTGCCCCGCTGCGTCGCTGATTACAACGCCGACGGCGGCATCGACGGCGGCGACGTCGAGGCATTCTTCATCGACTGGAGCGACGGCCTCACCGGCGCCGACGTGAACGAAGACGGCGGCGTCGACGGCGCCGACGTTGAGTTCTTCTTCTCTCGCTGGGAACAGGGCTCGTGCTGATCCCCGCCCGCGCCGCGAACCTCGCCCTCCCAGCATGATCATCCGCCGCATCCCCGAGGACTTTGCCGTCGAAGAAGTGCTCGCGGCGTCCTTCTCCTCCTCGCCCGCCGCCCACGCGGCGTACGCAGTCACCAAGACCTCCCTCTCCACCCCGCAGGCCGCCGCGATGCTCTCCCGCGCCCTGGGTGTCCGCGCCGGTCAGGTCGCCTGGGCGGGCCTCAAGGACAAGCACGCACGCACCCGCCAGCACATGACCTGCCCCTGGCGGAAGGACCAGCCCCCGCCTCGCTCCTTCGCCGAACGCGGCATCGCCGCGGAGTTTGTGGGCTGGGCCGACACTCCCATCGATGCTTCGGCGATCGCCGAGAACCGCTTCGACATCGTGGTGCGCGACGCCCGCACCGAAGACCTCGCCGAGATGGACCGCCGCGTTAACCGACTCGCCGACGCTTCAGGGCTGCTGTTGGTGAACTACTTCGGCGCCCAACGATTCGGCTCCGCCCGTCACGGCGAGGGCTGGATCGCCAGGCACCTGATCCGCGGCGAGTTCGAGCACGCCCTCAAGCTCGCCATCGGCACGCCCGACCGCAAGGACTCCGGCCCCCGCCGCGCTATGACCCGTGCATTGGCCACCCACTGGGGCAACTGGAGCGCAGCCCTGCCCCTCGTCCCCCGATGCCCGGAACGCCGCGCCGTCGAGGTACTCGCCCAGGGAAGCGATTTCCGCGACGCGTTCACGCAGCTCCCGCACCAGTTCCAGCAGTTGTGCATCGAGGCGTACCAGTCCCACCTTTGGAACGCCGCCGCCCGGTGCATCGCCGAGATGTTGGCGCCCGGCACGTGCCTCGTGGGCGACGATGACTTCGGCCCCATGTTCTTCCCCCCGGCCCAAGTGGTCCCCTCACTCTGGCGCGACGTCAACATGCCCATGCTCGCCGGCTCCAGCACGCTCACGGAGCCGTGGGCTTCCGCGGCCCAGTCCGCCCTGACCCGGGAGGGGCTCACCGTGCGAGACCTCTCGATCAAAGGCATGCGCAAGCCCAACTTTGGCGAGGCGCCCCGAAACCTGTTCATCCGCGCGACCAACCTGCGCATGGACCCACCCCAGCCCGATGATCTCAGCGACCGAAAACGCCTGAAACGCACGATCCGCTTCACGCTCCCCCGCGGCTCCTACGCCACCGTGGTTCTGCGTGCCTTAGGTCAATGACTCTCACGCCGATCCGGTGGGGAACTTCGCGTCCGATTCCCGCACGCGTCGCTCCGCCAACGCTGCCGCTTCAGCGCTGGCGTCGAAGCCGATCGCCCGCCGACCCAGCCCGCACGCCGCCACCAGAGTGGTGCCGCTACCGCAACACGGGTCCAGCACAGTGCCCCCGGGCGGACAGCACGCCCCCACCAGCGTCCGCAGCAGATCCAGCGGCTTCTGCGTCGGATACCCGGTGCGCTCCGCCGCCATGTTGTTGAGGCTGGCGATCTCCAGCACATCGGTCGCCTTCTTCATCTGCCCCTTCATCTTCGCGCTCGTGGCGGGGACGCGCGGCGCCTCGAACCAGTACCGGTCCGGGTCCACGCAGTAGTACAGAATGTCATCGTGCTTGCGTGCAAACCGTCGGGGCGAGGAGCCGCCCAGACCGTAACTCCACACCAGGTGATTCACAAACCGGTCCGCCCCGAACAGTTCGTCCAGCAGCAACCGGGCGTGGTGGCTCGCCCTCCAATCCACGTGAATCAGCACATTGGCGCTGGGCTTGAGCGCGGGCAGCGTCGCCCGAACGCGGTCCCGCAGCCACGCGACCCATTCACCGGTGCTCGGCCATGAATCCTCGTACGCCGCGAACACCCCCCGCCCCGCCGCCGCGGCACCCGGCGGAGTCCGCTGCGCAGTGCCCGTGTTGAACGGCGGATCGGCGTACAGCATGTCGATGCTCCCCGGCGGCAGCGTTCTCGCCGCCGCCAGCCAGTCCGCGTGCGTCACGGTCGCATTCACCATGCGCGCACCGCCCCGCGTTCGCCGCCGTTGGTCAACATCATCGCATTCTACCCCGGCAAGAAGCCCATGATTCCGTGCTCCGCGCTGCGGACCTGTTCGTGCGCACAATCAGATCACCTCCGAACAAAACAACTCCCCGAGCCACCGCCGCGACGTATAAACCCGCGTTCAACCCGCCCGAGCCCAACGACACCTCTCCCATACCACCAAAAGTTCATGCGTACCTCGCACCCCTCACCCAAACAGAGCTACCTCCGGGACTTTCATCGATCCCCGCGCCAATCCCCCGCACGAGATGTCCAGATAACGCATGACCTCGCAACGCGACACTCCACCAAAAGTTCATGCGCATCTCAGCGTCGCCATCCGCCCGCACAGTCACCTCTCAAGCCCGACGGTGCCTGATATGGAAAAGCTGCCTCGCCACTCCCTCCTCAAAAACACCCGCGCATCCCTGCACACCACCAAAAGTTCATGCGCACTCTCGCCCCCATCCCACTCCCTCAGACCCGCCGCCGCCCGACCAGCTCAAACGTCCCGATAACACTCCCGAGCACTCCGAGCGTGCACGCGACCAAAAGTTCATGCGCACTCCATCCCGCAATCCCGCTCCGTCAGGCCTTCCAAGGCCGAAACTTCCAAAATGTCCAGATAATGCTCCCGGGCACCCCGCCCATGCGCGACCAAAAGTTCATGCACACCCGATCCTGCGGCTGCCGCAACAATCCGCCATGATCCAACTCATGAAGAACCCCCCGGCGGCCCTGCCCCGGTCCCTCGCGCTCTTCATGTTCCTGATGCTCACCTGCTGCTCTCGCCAACCCAGCCAACCGGAGGTGGTGCTCTACACCAGCAGTGACTCCTTTATCACAGCTCCGATCATCGAACGGTTCCAGACGAACACGCACATCCGCGTCCGGATCGTCGGCGACACAGAAGCCACCAAAACGACCGGCTTGATCGAACGTCTCTTCGCCGAACGCGCTGCGCCCCGCGCCGACGTCTGGTGGTCCAACGAGGCCCTCGGCACCGTCCTCCTCGCTCGCGAAGGGCTGCTCGAGCCCTTCATCCCCGCCGCCGCGGCGGATTTCCCGACCGGCTGGCCTGCCAACTTCCGCGACCCCAATCAACTCTGGCACGGCCACGCCGTTCGCGCCCGCGTCATCGCGTACAACACCAACCGGATCAAGCAACCCCCGACCCGCCTGCGCGATCTCACCGATGCCCGCTACAAGGGCCTCGTCGGCATGGCCCGCCCGCAGTTCGGGACTACCCGCATGCAGATGGCCGCGATCGCCTCCAACGCCGGCGAAGAGGCCCTCCGGGACTGGCTCAAAGCAATGCGAGCTAACGGCCTGCGGCTGTACGACGGGAACAGCGCGGTCGTCTCGGCACTCTCCTTGGGAGAGATTGAGGTCGGCCTCACGGACACAGACGACGCGATCGCCGCGAGTCAGCCCGAGGCCAAGAAGCCGGTCGCGTTCGTCTACGAGTCGCCGGATGCTGCGCCCGCCCCGGCGGGCGAACTTCCCAGCGCCGGCCCGCTGCTCATCCCCAATACCGTCGCGCTCATCAAGGGCGGTCCCAATCCTTCGCATGCTCGCGTCCTCGCCGATTACCTACTCTCCGCCGAGGTGGAACTCATGCTCGCCGACAGCGAATCCGCGAACTTCCCGATCCGCGCGGGCGAAAAGGGACCGAGCGCACCCAAACCCTTCGGCGGGTTCTCGCTCCCGCCCGCCTCAATGGCCGACGCCGTCGCCGCCGCCGATCGTGCCGTGCGAGATGCCCTGTCCGGGTTGTAGGCCGCGGCCCCCTCGGCGGAACACGCGGCCGTACAGCGTCCGCAAACCAATCCACACCGGGGATGGAGATGAACCAGCACGCAAGTCGGCCCGATGTTTCCTACAGAAGTGTCCGCCCGCGAAACCAAATACCCGCGCCCATTCCGGCTCCGAAGCCGCTCCAGCCTCATCGCGGCGATGGTGATCCTGCAAGCCGGGGTCATCGGATTGGGCTGGTGGGCCACCGTCAGCATCGCGCAGCTCGGCCTGGCGTCGCGCATGCACGAACGCGTCGTGGATGAAGCCAGCCGCGCCGTGACGCACCTGTCGCTGGCACTGAGCGAACTGCCCGAGGGACCGCTCGACCCCGGCAGCCCCGCATGGGCCTCGGCACAGAAGCTCGTCGAAGACTTTCGCCTCCCCGGGTCAACGTCTGTCGCGATCGTCGCCAAGAACGGAGAGGTTCTCTGTCATTCGGAGGGTCGAGCCGCCGGGACCGCACTCTCGCACCAATGCGTCGAGTCGATTACCGTCACCCTTCTTCCGGGACGCGAACCCATCGCGCTCGCGGACCTGAACCCCGGGACCGTGGTCACGGGCGAATCCACCATTTTCGGCGCCCCCGCCACGATCGCGGTGCTCGCCAACGCCCGGACACAGTCCAAGATCATCGCGTACCAGCCAATCGCCGCCCTCGCCGCGGCGGAATCCCGCTTCGCCCGCCTCACCCTCCTCTGGTGCAGCGCGGGCGGAGTGATCCTGCTGGGCATCACCGTGCTCGGCTCCGTCGCCCTGGTCCGCCGCTACGACACCATCCTGACCCGGCTCGTGGACAGGCTCGAGGCCGAGGTCGATCGCCGCACTCGCCGCGGCCTGTCGATCCGCAACGGCCTCATTTTCGGCCTGGCCAAGCTCGCCGACTACCGCGACACCGACACCGGCAAGCATCTGGAACGCATCTGCCGTTACTGCGAACTCCTGAGCCTGGAGCTTCTGGGTTCCCACCACGAGATCGACCGCGCCTGGATCGAACGTCTCAAGCTCGCCGCGAGCATGCACGACATCGGAAAGGTCGGCATCCCCGACGCCATCCTCCTCAAGCCCGGCCGCCTCACCCCCGAGGAACGCCGCCAGATGGAGACCCACACCACCATCGGCGCCGACACCCTGATCGCCATCCGCCAGCGCGTGGGCGACGACGACCTGCTCAACATGAGCATCCAGGTGGCCCTCTGCCACCACGAGAAGTACGACGGCAGCGGCTACCCCAGCCGCATCAGCGGCGAGCAGATTCCTTTGTGCGCCCGCATCGTCGCGCTCGCCGACATGTACGACGCGCTCACGAGCAAGCGCGTCTACAAGGAGGCCATGACGCACGAGCAGGCCCGCCAGATCATCGCTGAAAACCGCGGCTCGCACTTTGACCCCATGATCGCCGACGCCTTCGAGCGCCGCCAGGCGCAGTTCGACTCCGTGCGCGCCCAACTCCAGCCCGGAGACGGCGAGACCGAGATCCCTGTCCTCGCTCTGGCCGTGCAGCAAGCGGACGGCGCACGCCGGCTCGCGGCGTAAAACACCCACCCGCCGCCGATCCTGCCACAGCCGCCCCCCCAATAATCGGACATGCCCGTCCTCGCACTCGCCGTCGCCCTCGCGCAGCCTCCAGCCCCGCCGTCCGAAGCGCCGCTGGACTGGAAAACGCTCGAAGCGCCCTACCTCACCAACCACGTCCAACTCACCTCGCGCGACCAGTTCACGAAGGCCGGCGAGGCGTACTTCAGCCCCAACGACGGCTGGATCATCTTTCAGGCGACCGCCGTGCCGGAACCGGGCAAGGAGCCAGAGCCGTTCTACTCCATGTTCGTCGCCCGCCTCACCCGCAACGAAGGCGGACGGATCACCGGCATCGAAAAGCCGATCCGCGTGAGCCCCGACAACTCGGCGAACACTTGCGGCTGGTTCGATCCGTCGCTCCCCGGATCTGTGATCTTCGGTTCCACCCTCAAGACTCCCGCCGACGAAAAGAAATCCGGCTTCCAAGTCGGCACCCGCAAGTACGTCTGGATGTTCCCCAACGAGATGGAGGTCTGCCGCCGCTCGGTCATCCAGATGCTCAGCATCCAGACCGAATCGGGCAAGGACGCCGATTCATCGGCCGCGGCGATCGGAGTGCTTCGCCAGGAAATCGCCGGCCTGCGCGCCAAGCTCGACGGCGCCAACGCTGTGCCGGCCGGAATGTCCCCCCGTCGCGCCGAGCTCGCCACGCGTCTGGAACTGCTCAACCTCGACCTCAAACAGATCGAAGAGCTCGCCCCCAACGAGGGCGCCGCCACCCCGATCTTCACCCGCCCCAACTACGACGCCGAGTGCTCCGTCTCCCCCGACGGCCGCTTCATCCTCTACGCCCACGTCGAGGACACCAAAGAGGGCGAGCGCCCCGACGCCAACATCTACATTTACGACACCCAAACCAAAAAGCACCACCCCATCGTCGTCGCCCCCGGTTACGACGGCGGACCGTTCTTCTCTCCCGATGGCAAACGCATCTGCTACAGGTCCGACCGTGAAGGCAACGACCTGCTCCAGATCTACGTCGCCGACTTGAAGTTTGAAGACGGGGTGCCCGTGGGCATCGACTTTGAATACCAGTTGACCGACAACAAGAGCGTCAACTGGGCGCCCTACTGGCATCCGTCGGGCGCGTACATCGTGTACGGCACGAGCCAGGTGAGCCACGCCAACTACGAGATCTTTGCCGTGCGTCTGGACGAAGCCGCGATGGCCTCCGCCAAAGCCGCCGCGAAGAAAGCCAACACTTCGCACGCCGATATCCCCAACCTGCTCTACACGCGAATCACCAACGCCACCGGCGCTGACGTTCTGCCCGTCTTCACCAAAGGCGGCGACACCATGATGTGGACCAGTCAGCGCGGCCCAAAGGTCGCGGGCGAAGAGAAGCCCTCGAGCCAGTTGTGGATCGCCACTGTGGGAACGCTGCCCACCGGCAAGCCCGCAGCCGAAGCCGGCAAGTAATGTCGGCGTAGACGGGGCGATTCCCCCATCTTGGGAGTATGCGCTGAACGCCCAAGCGGCGCCCACCCCGCGCGTCCACCCCAATATCAAGCACCACGGCGCCCACCCGCCGATATCCTCGGCGTGCCAACCTCAACCGCCGCCCCCAAGGGAACTCACGCACCGGCCGACGCCCCTGCCCCGCCGGTGCGGTGGGACGCCGCGCTCCTCCACGCCCCCCTGGACGTGGCGGTGGAAGCCTGGAAGCGCAGCCTTCACGGTTTCGCGAAACGGTTGCCGCCGTGCGAGCAAGCCCGCTTCCTGATGGAGCTTGATTCCGCGTGCTACTTCATGCACGGGGAATCGGCGACACGGGCCAACAACGGACTGCACCCCAAGCACCGGCTGATCGGCTATCACGACTTCTTCGTCTCGCACGCCTCACTAGGCGAACGCATCATCGACCTGGGCAGCGGCGTGGGCGCGCTGGCGTTTTCGCTCGCAACCGCCGGGGCCCGAATCACGGGGATCGAGTGGTCGGCGTCGAACGTTTCCAAGGCCCAGTCTCTGTGCGCGGGCGTGGAACCCGCACCACGCTTCGTCTTCGGCGACATCACCACGCTGCGTATCCCCGAGTCCTTCGACACCGTCATCCTGAGCAACGTGCTCGAGCACATCGCCGATCGCCCGCGTCGCCTGGCGCAGTGGGCCTCGTGGTACAAGCCCCGAAGATTCCTGATCCGCGTGCCCGCGTTCGAGCGTGACTGGCGAGTAGCCTGGAAGAAGGAACTCGGCGTTGAATGGCGATGCGACCCCACGCACGAAACCGAGCACACGCGCGAGCAACTGCTGGCAGAACTGGCAGAGGCGGGGCTCGAAGTGACGCATCTGGAAACTTCTTGGGGCGAGTACCGGGTTGTCGCGAACAACACGAACGCCTGCTGACTCTTCCGCACGTACGCCCGGAACGAACATGATGATCCAAGAGCCTCCGCAACTCACCGCCGAAGAATACCGCAGGCTGCAGTTGGACCGCAGCCTCGCGCTCAAGGACCACGACCCCGGCGATCGGGCCGTGTACCTCATCTCTCGATTGGCCGCGTTTGCCGCGATCCAGCCCCCGCCCCGCGTGCTGTGCGTCGGCTGCCGCAACGGCCGCGAACTGGACTACCTCGCACGCGCCGGATTCACCGACTCCATCGGGATCGACCTGCACGCCGCGGACCCCAGGGTGCGCGTGATGGACATGCACCGCCTGGACTTTGCGCCCGCCGCGTTCGACATCGTCTACGCCTCGCACTGCCTGGAGCACGCGCTGGACCCTCACGCCGCGGCGAGGGAGATGCTCCGCGTGCTCAAGCCGGGCGGCCGGATCGCGATCGAAGTCCCCGTCGAGTACGGCCGGCGCGGCGCGGACCTATGGGACTTCAAGAGCCCCGAAGGCGTCGCGGCTCTCTTCCCCGGCACGATTGTCCTGTGGTCGGAGACCGGGCCGCAGATCGGGGCGGGCAGGCAACTGGCCGCGCGTGCCATCCTGCAACGGACCCACGAACCTATTCAGCCGGATCGGCTCGCCGAATCGATCACCCCATCGCACAGCCACGACCTGCACTACTCGATCCGCCGCTATTTCGTCGACGAGTTCTTCGAGCGTTGCGCGGCGGCTTTGCCCCCAGGTGCTCGCGTGATCGACGTTGGCGGCATGAACGGCCGCAAACGAGGCCGGTTCGATCTCTCCCGCTTTGATGTCCGCACCACGTGCGTGAACTCAAGCCCCGCGGCGAGGCCGGACGTGCTCGCGGACGCATCGAACATCCCGCTGGACTCCTCATCCGCCGACGTTGTCATCCTCGCGGAGGTTGTCGAGCATCTACCCGACCCGCTCGCGGCGCTCCGCGAGGCCTCGCGCCTGCTGCGTCAGGGCGGCTTGCTGCTCGCCACCGCCCCGTTCCTCTTCCGCGTTCATCCGGATCCGATCGACGTCGGTCGGTACACGGCGCACTGGTGGAACTCGTCTCTGCATGCAGCTGGATTCGCTGACGTGTCGATCGAGGCGCAAGGGTCTCTCCCGTCGGTCGCCGCGGAGTTGTTCCGCGGCTGGGCCAAGCACATGAGCGACACCGCCGGACTGCCCGAGAAGACACTGGGCATGCTGCTCCCGTTTGTTCAGACCGCCCGAGAGCAGGCTCTGGCGTGGGAACGCGCCAACCGTGACAGCATGCACGAGTACATGAGCAGTTTCACCACGGGGTACGGAGTTCGAGCCACCAAGGCATGACCGATCGACCCTTCTATCTCTGCGACGGCGATGGAGCCGGCTGGGCGGTGGACGAGGATCGCCGCCTGACGCTGCAAGCGCTCGATGCACTCGCCCCACGGGTCGATCACCCCCGCGACGCGGCGATTATCCACGCGTGCTGGTGGCGCCCGCTCGCCGAGATCCCATTCTCTGAGATTGACGGCAAGCCGGTCGTCTGCCACATGACCGGCGACCCGGCCCGCTGCATGGGCGAACCCGACTTCCTTTCCGCGTTCAACCGCGTCACGATGTGGATCGCCCAATCCCGGTCCGCGCTGGAGAAACTCCGTACGATTCGCGCCCCGGTCGCGTACGCGCCGTACGCGGTGGACTCCGCGCTCTTCTCATCTCCCGGTCAAGACTCGCCTCTCACCGCTTCGGCACGCCGCCGGATACCCGCGGGCATGTACGTCATCGCGAACTTCCACCGCGACACACAGAGCTTCACCGGCACGCCGAAGGAGTACCAACCCAAGCTCGTCAAGGGACCGGACTTGTTCGTCACGATCCTCGCTGAACTCCGGCGACTTGGTGAGCCGGTGGTCGCACTGCTCGCCGGTCCTCGCCGCCACTGGATGCGTGCCCGACTGGAAGCCAAGAACATTCCCTACGTATTCGTCGGCGAGGAAACACCCCGCGACGACTACCCGCGGAATATTCTGGATTCGGGCCAGATCGCGCAGTTGTACGGGCTGGCGGATCTGTGCCTCATCACCAGCCGCAGCGAGGGAGGGCCCCGGGCCGTGCTCGAATCCGCCGCGGCGGGCATCGCGACGCTCTCTACGCCCGTCGGCCACGCCCCCGATGTTCTCTGCAACGAGTGCCTGTTCAGCGACGCGGCGGAGGCGGTTGAGAAGATTCGCGACGACATCAGACATCGTTCGTTGCGCCGTTACGCCCCGGCCCACCGGGCCATCGTCGCGGCCCGTCATAGCGTGGAGTCGGTGCGTCAACACCTGGCGCATGTGTATCGCGCGCTGCCCGTCAGCGTCAGCCGCTCGCGTGTGAAAGTGCCCGCACGCCCGACCGCCACGCCGGTCGTTTCGTTCTGGAACAAATTCACGCCACCGCCCTGGGGCGGCGGCAACCAGTTCATGATGGCGCTGATGGCCCAGGCCCAGCGCCGCGGCATTACCTGCACGCAGAACGGCGAAGGACCACGCGCCACCGCCCACATTGTCAACAGCATCCAGTTCGACATCGACAAGTTCGAGTCCATGGTGGAGCCAGGCTCCTGCCGCGTGCTGCACCGGATCGACGGGCCCATCAGCCTCATCCGCGGCACGCCCGAGTCGCTGGATTCGGACCGCCGTTGCTTTGATTTCAACGCTCGCTTTGCGACCGCCACCATCATCCAGTCCTGGCACACCATGCACGCGCTGGCTCAGTTGGGGCTGCGCCCCGCCCGCCCCGCGCTGATCATCAACGCCTGCGACCCGGCGATGTTCCACCGGGCGGCAACGCCGCGTGCTCCGGGGGAACGCCTCCGCATTGTCGCCACGTCGTGGTCGCCCAACCCTGGCAAGGGCGCGGCCGTGTATCAGTGGCTCGACGAGAACCTGGATCCGAAGCGATACGAGTTCACCTTTGTCGGCAACTGCCCCACCGCGCTCAAGAACACGCGCGTGATCGCGCCACTGCCCTCCGCCGCGCTGGCAGAGGAACTGCGTCGGCACGACGTGTATCTCACCGCGAGCCGCAACGACCCCTGCTCCAACGCGCTCATCGAGGCGCTCTCCTGCGGCCTCCCGGCGTTGTACCTCAACTCAGGTGGGCACCCGGAACTGGTCTCCTTCGGCGGCCTGCCCTTTTCGCACCCTCATGAGATTCCCGACCTCCTGCAACGCATCCGCTCAAACTACCCGGTGTACTCCGGTCTCACCGTACCCGAGTCGATGACGGACGTCTGCGACCGCTACCTTGCCTTCCTGTTGAGTGATGGGCCTTACAGAGAGTGATGCCTGTGAGAAGCCCCGCCACCACCCGCGCTCCGGCCCTGCTCATCGCCCTTCCGGGCGGGCTGTATGTCAGCGGCGTCGCAACGTGGGCGGTGCGGCTCGTGAACGCGCTGGCCGAACTGGGGCACGACACCGGGCTGATCCTGCACCGGTCGGTCGGCCAGTACGCGCCCCTGGCGATCCCCACCCATCCGCGTGTGCGGCTCTTCCATATGGAGCATCTGCCCGCCGTAGAAGCGTGCCACGGGGAGATCGAGCAATACGTACCGGACTATCAATCCGCCATCGCCTATATGTCGGGGAACGGGCCGGTCGTGCTCTCACCGAATCTGCACGGAGATTGCTACGGCATCGCCGCGGCGGCCGCGGCACGCAACCCCGATCGCGTCCGCTGCATCGGCTGGTGCCACCTCGACAGCGCGTACGACCGCGCTGTGCTCGCGCACTACGCCCCCTCGCTCAGCGCCTTCGTCGCCGTCAGCCACGCCACACGCGATGCGCTCGCCCACATGCTGCCCGACCGCGAGGTTTACCTGGTGCCGTACGGGGTGCCGGTTGCTCCCGCAGCGCCGCGCCGTGATTTCGGCACCGACCGTCCATGGCGCATCCTGTACGCTGGGCGAGTGGAAGAAGGCGTGAAGCGAATCTCAACGCTCATAGACATGAGCGACTGCCTGAGCCGAAGCGGTGTCCCGCATCGTCTCACGATCATCGGCGACGGACCCGCGACGACCGCGATCGACGCCGCGGCGGCCCAGCGCGCCGGGCGGATCACCCGCGTGCCGCCCGTGCCTCCCGACGAACTCGCGGATCAGTTCGCCGCGGCGGACTTGTTCGTGCTCCCCTCGCGTGCCGAGGGCCTGAGCCTTGCCATGCTGGAAGCGCTGGGACAAGGGTGCATCCCGGTAGTCTCCCGTGTGCGCTCGGGGGCCCAGGACGTGATCGAGCACGGTTTGAATGGACAGCTCGTGGAGCCGGACGAAGACAACGCTGTGCATGGCGCACGTTTCGCTGACACCATCAAGTCAGTGCACCTGGGAGATCCTGAGCTCACTCGAACGCTCTCTTTCAACGCTTGGCGCAGCGCCGCCAACGTGTCGATCGCCCGGCACGCGCACGCGGTGGTGTCCGTTCTGAGACAGTGCGCGGCAGCACCCGCCCCGTTGTGGCCTGCCGGTGTCAGCTTTGCCTTCACCGGCAGTGCGGCGATCGTCCCCGCCGGCGCTGCCGACCGCATCCGGCGTGTCTTAAACGGGCTGCCGGACCAACGCATCATCCTCCACGGCGCTGGACGGCACACCCGCGAACTGTGCGGCGTGTTCGGCGAGTTTGCCTCTCGCATCGTCGCCGTGACCGACGACAACCCCGAGGCGTATGGCAGCCAGATCGGCCCATGGACCGTCCAGCGTCCCCCCGGCCCCACCGGCGCCACCGCCGTTGTGCTCAGTTCCTACATCCACCAGGAAGACATGGCGGCCCGCGCGGGTGTGTTTCGCGGAATGAAGATCGTGCGGCTGTACGAGTAGCCTTGCTCAAGCCCGACCGCGCACACCCCCGCTATCCTGTGGTATGGCCCAGCGGCGTCACCACTACGAGCAGGCCTTCGAGGCATACTTGCGTCGACGGCGCATCCCGTATGTCGCGGTCGACGAGGCCAAGAAGGCCTTGCTGCCCGGACGCGAGCAGCGTGTCGCCGGCGGCGGCGATGAGCCGCTCCCCGCGCTCAAGTCCTTTGATTTCGTCATCTACGGCCAGGGCGGAAACCTGCTCGCCGAAGTGAAGGGTCGGCGTGCCAGCGGTTCACGATTGGAATGTTGGGTCACGCGTGATGACGTGGAGAGCCTCTCACGCTGGGAGCGCCTCTTTGGCCCGGAGTTTCAGGCGGCGTTCGTCTTTGTCTACTGGTGCGAGCAGCAACCCCCCGACGCCCTTTTCCAGGAAGTCTTCGAACATCAGGGCCGTTGGTATGCCCTGCGCAGCGTGCCCGTGCGCGACTACGCCCGTTCCATGAAGCCCCGCAGCCTGCGCTGGGGCACGCTCGATCTGCCCCGGGAGGCGTACGAGCGGATCTCCGCCCCGTTCGCCCCATCCGCGAGTCGCCTGGGCATCGGCGATGCCGCCCCCATGCTCGAGGCGCTCGCCTGAACTCCAGCCATCATCGCTCCAAGATGGTCCACCGGCCGGCTCCGTTTCGTCCGCCACCGCTATGCGGCCCGACCGGCCGCGACTTGCGGTTTCTCTGCCTTCCTACGCTCTTCGCGCATGACACCTCCCAGCAGACCCCGCCCGATGCCCCGCCGCGCTGCCAAGCAAGCGCCGTCGCGTGACCTGCTCGGATTACAGGGGATGCCCGCGGAAGAGCTCCGCGCGTACCTGATCGCCGCCCGCACCCTCGCGGCCAAGGAGACGATCAAGCCGATGCTGGGGAACGCGGTGCTTGCGAATCTCTTCTTTGAAGATTCAACCCGCACCCGCACGAGTTTCACGATCGCCGCCGCAAAGCTGGGAGCACGCTGCGTTGATCTCAACGGCGCTTCCTCGAGCGTAAACAAGGGCGAGAGCCTCGCGGACACGGCCCGCAACATCGAAGCCATGGGCGTCCGGGCGATGATCGTGCGGGCTTCGCAGAGCGGCGCGGCGGCGTTGGTCGCCGAGGCGGTTGCTTGCCCGGTGATCAACGCCGGCGATGGCCGCCACGAGCACCCCACGCAAGGACTTCTCGACACCTACACGATCGCCGAGAGCTGCGGCCGCACCAAGAACTTCGATTTGGGCGGCCTGCGCGTTGCAATCGTGGGCGATGTGGCCGCTTCGCGCGTGGCACGCTCGGGCATCGCGGCGCTCACCACGCTGGGGGCAACGGTGGTGTGCGTAGGCCCGCCGACGTTCGTTCCGGGAGGCATCGCCAGCCTGGGAGTGTCGATCGAGCGAGATCTGGACCGTGTGCTGCCTGACGTCGATGCGATCATGATGCTGCGCATCCAGTTCGAACGCACTGGCGAGGCCGCCAAGGGCCAGGCCCTGGTGGCCCGCGCCCCCGGCATCGCCTCCATTCGCGAGTACCGCGAGCGGTACGCACTCCTGCCCCACCGCTCCGCCCTGATGAAACCCAACGCGGTGGTGCTGCACCCTGGTCCCATCAACCGCGGCATCGAACTCGACGAGGCGGTCGCCGAGGGTTTGCGCAGCGTGATCTTGCGCCAAGTCAGCAACGGCGTGCTGGTGCGTGCTGCGGTGCTCGCCCGTCTGTGCATGTGACACAAGGGCTTGATCCAAAAGGATGATTGCTTGCTGAACCGCTGCAAGACCGGCGTTGCTTCACCGAACTGCAGTGTGTGGGTTCGCGTGGGCAGCGCGGCGGCGTTGCTCACGTCTTGCGGAGAAGTCACGACGCCCGTCGGTCTCGCATCCGACTGTGCAGTTGCCACATCTGGACCGCGCTCCAGGCGAACGCCGCCGCGGCGAGCGCGAACGGCCAGCCGAACCCCTTTGAGATCGAGTACACGGCGACACCCATCAACTGGAAGATCTTGCCTCGAAGGCCGACGAATGTCGCGTGAATGGCGACATACTGGGGCACCTTCTCCGGCGTCGGCGCGAGCGACACCGGCCCAAGCATCCAGCCCACGCTCGCGCCAGCGTGAGCGATGCCGTAGAAAAAGCTCACCGCCGCCAGTTGCCTGGAGTCACCCGCGAAGATCAGGCCGAGCGGATAGAACGCGAGCAGCGCGAAGGAAAGCCCCGTGCTGCGCACCGCGCCCAACCGATCCATCAGCCAGCCCGCCGGCCACAACATGGCCACCATGCCGATGAGATACGCCACTTGCGTGCTTCCCGCGGCCTGGTCGTACGGCAAGTTCAGCTTTTTCGTCACCAGCGTGGGCAACAGGGCGTACGCGATCATCCACCCCACTCCGTACGTCATGTACGCGGCTTCGTAGCGGGCGAAGACCGGATCGGCCTTGAGCACTTCCTTGGTGTGCGTCACGGGCTCCCAGATCCGGGCGAGCGAATGTTCGCGGTCGTCCACTTTCACGCGACCCTCGTCGGCCCCCACAATCCTCGCCAACATCACGAAGATCAGCACGCCGACCATCTGCATGCCCGATGCCAGAGGCATGATCCAGCGGAACGCACTCTCGTCGTGTTCCAGGGCCTTTCCCACGCCGAACGCCAATCCCGCCCCGGCGAGCAGAGAGATCGCCCAGACGACGCTGTAGATGCGTCCCTGGGCCGCGGGAGCGTACAGCCGACGCAACACCGTGCCCGCGGCGGGGTGGTAACCCGCCCCCCCAATTGAGGCAATCAAATGGGGCACCAGCACCATCCAATACGACTGGGCGAAGCCCATAAACGCCCCGGGAAGGCAGAATACGACCCAAAAAATGGCCATGTAACGGCCGAATTTCCGACGAGAGAACAGGTCGTTCCAGAAAATCGACAGCGTGAACAGCACCGTGGGGGCCGCGGTGATGAGCAGGGTTTCCCATTCTCCGGCACCGAACCGCTTTTGAACGAAGACGGGTAGGATCGCCAAAAGCGTGTTTGAGGTGGATTGAAGCAAGACCACCGCGAGAATGTGCAACGGCATCAATCTGCGGAAGTCGGCGGCGGTTGGGGTGGAGTCGGGAGGCAGGGGGTGGAGGGTAGAGTGCCGGATACTTCGCTGAGGCGTTGAGTTCGGATTTTGCTATTGACACGGAAGGCCGAGTGTGGTATTTTGGAATAACAGAGAGTGGACGCGTCAAGGCGTCTCTCTGAAAGACGGCATTCGCCGCAACTGGTAGTTGTTTCGTGTGTGACAATCCAAGAGAGTGCAACTCAGGAGGCCCTGCATGGCCCACGTTCGTGCACATCCGCGCCGCAACGCGTTCACACTGATTGAGCTGCTGGTCGTCATCGCGGTCATCGCGCTGCTGATCGGCATTCTGCTTCCTTCTCTGGGCGAAGCCAGACGGTCCGGCCGCACCACCATCTGTCTGTCGAACATGAAGGAACTGGGCACCGCTACGCAGTCTTATACCGCCGACTACCAGGACAAGCTCTACGCATTCACCATCAGTTCCAAGACTGCCAGCCTGCTCACCTACCCGGACCTGATCGCGCAAGCCGCCGGCGCCGGCAATAACGCCCTTGAAGCCCACAGCGCTCAGGCCATCGACATCATCCGCCGCCGGACTGGTCGAGACGCCGCGTCGCTGCCACAGATCAACGGTTGGATCCCCGATGTGCTGTACACGCACTTGGTGCTCCAGGACTATCTCGCCAGCCGCCTCCCGGAGAAGCTGGTGGTCTGCCCCGAGGACCGCAACCGCAACCTCTGGCAGTCCGATCCGATCGGCTTCATGCAAGGAGCGTTCAACCCCGCACCCAACCCGCTCAGCCCGCGCTGGCCATATTCCTCGACGTACGAGCACGTGTATTGCCACTACGCTCCGGACCGCTGCGACAACGGACCGGGCGTAACGCAAGCCACCGCCCACAACTTGTATTATTTCGTCAACCCCACCAACGTCACCGATCCGGGCGCGTACTTGGGTCGCCGCAAGGTGACTGAGATTTCATTCCTTTCGCAGAAGGTCCAGATGTACGACCTGCAGGTCCGCCACCGCGGCAAGGCGCAGTTCTACTACGGCTACGCCGACGCTGTCGCGCCCCTGCTGTTCTACGATGCCTCAGTCCGCGTGCTGCGGACCGGCCCCGCCCGCGACCCCCTCGAGAACGGCGTCACCATCCCGATCGACGCCAACTCGGGATGGGATCCATCCACTCCGAACTCCACGAGCCCGTTGATGGTGCAATACACACCCGCGGCGTGGGAAACCCCGATCCGCGGCGGCGGATCGTCCGTTTCGCTCCCGGGCTTCTACCGCTGGAGCCGCCGCGGGCTCAAGGGTGTTGACTACGGCGGCACCGAACCCAAGTAAGCGGCGATCGACATCGAACGATGAATCAGGCGGGTCGCGGCGTGCCGCGGCCCGTCTGTTTTTCTTGCCCGCGCCCGCCCATCACCGCTCCGAACCGGTCTCGACTCGTACGCCTTTAGCACGCAGTTGATCCGCCGCGGCGGGCGTAACACCAGTGGCCGCAACTCCGATCCACTTCAATCTCGCCAGGCCCCGCAGCCCTTCGTCGGTGAGCGAGCAGCCAAAGAAGTTTGCACGCTCCAGCACGGGGAGCTTCGCCGCCGCCGCCGCGGTCGCATCTCCGCACGAGGTGCGAGAAACATCCAGCACACGAAGTGCGACGCAGTTGGAGATGAGCCCCAAGACAGCGCTTTCGCTCACCCGAGAACCGGCGAGATTGAGCTGCGCGATCCGGCCCTCAACCGCGTGCATTGCCGCGAGCGTCTCATCCGTCGGCGCGCCCACGCTCAGGTTGATGTCGAGGCGTTCATCCCCCAAGGCGACAGGTTCGGCCCGTCCGCCCGCCGCTCGAACCGCTGCGATCGCCGCCTGCTCCGCTTCGCTCCACGCCGCCGTCGCTCGGACCTCATCCGGTCCTTGAGGAGTTGCAGCCCGCGGCGATGGGGATGTGGACGGCGATTCCGCCGGGGGTGTCTGACCTTCCGTTCCCTCCCAAGCGCCCTCCTGGATCCATGTTCGAATCAGCGAGATCTCTTCAGCGGTCAGCCGCTCCCCCTTGGGGGGCATGCGTTCCTTGTTGCCGGCATCGGGGGCGATGCGGGCGACCAGTTCGCTGCCATCGGGATCACCCGGAAGGATCGCCCACAGGTCTTGCTCCACATCAAACGCCGCGGCGAGCAAGTCCAGACGCAGTCCGCCCTTGAGTTTGGACGCGTTGTGACACTCGACGCATCGGCGTTCAAAGATCGGCGATATCTGATCCGCGTACCGCACCGTCAGTATCGTGCCCGCCGGCGCCAGCCGCATCGGTCGTGGCACGGCTTCTTTCGCTGGCGCGGCGCCGAACAAGGGCTTGAGTATGTAGCCGTCTCCCCACACCATCGAACCGCCCAGGTGGCCCGATGCGCCCATGCCCCCTGCGCTTACGAACAGCACGAAGACCCACCAGCGGCGGGCGCGGAGGTTTGCGGGCGTGCGTGCGATCAGCCCGAGCCACCACGCGATCAATGCCGCGACGGATGCGCCGATCGCCACCCACCGGTGCAGTTCCATCGCGGGCCCCAGGGTCTTCGCGTGCGATTCAAGATCCGCGTGCAGCCATCCCGCCACCGCCGCGGCGGCCGCCGCCGGCACCGCGAGCCCGCAGCACGTGAGTGCCGTTGTCGCCGGCGTCACGCCCCGCCGCGCGATTCGCCACAGTTCCACGCCGGCCGCCGTGAGAAGCAGAGCGATCGGGAAGTGCACCACCACCGGGTGCAGCCTCGCGGCCACCCTGAGCCAGGCGTCGGGATCGTTCAGCGCCGCGGCGAGCATGTGGATCATGACCACAGAGGATATCGCGGACCGCGGCAACGGCGCACCATCGGCATTTCCCAGCGAGCGAGGGACACCGTTTTGTCAAACTCTGCCAAAGACCCGCAACACCGGCTTCAGCAGCCCGATTCCCACGCCCGGAAGAACGCCTCGACATCGGCTCCGTCTACCCCGCCGTCGGCGTTGAAGTCGCCGAGCACCTCGGCGTTCTGCCAAGCGACAAAGAAAGCTTCAACGTCCGAGCCGTCCACGCCGCCGTCGTTGTTGACGTCGGCCAGACAGGTGTTGATGTCGATCGAGACGAAGTCCATCTCGGTCGGCGGGCTCTTGCCGTGCAGCACCCACTGGTCGTAGGCGATCTGCCCCGCCGTGTTGGTGGTGTTGTGGTCACGGAGGAACTCGATGTACTCCTTGGTGGTCGTCTGGTGGAAAACACGCACCTCGGCCCGCACCGCGCCCTGCGGCACGTCGTACAGCGTGTCATCCCAGTATTGGCCGTCGAAGTACGTGGCATCGACGGGAGATGCCTGCACCGCCGCGAACGCGGCGTTCGTGAATCCCATCGGCGGGATGCGGTTGTCCTTGAAGTACGTGTTATTGATGGCGAAGTGGAACCCCGGCCCGAACGGATGGCCCGTGGCGGCCGCGACGGCGGCGTCCAGCCCCTGCACCGCCTCGTAGATCTTGGTGTTCGATTCAACAAGTTCCGCGGTGGCGGGGTTGTAACCGCCCCGCTCGTCGATCACGACGCCCTGAGCGTTGAAGTACTTGACGTTGACCCACATCCGCCGGCCTTCGGCATAACCGGTGGGGAGTTTGTGGCCGGAGAAGTTGACGATCCGGGCGTTGATGAACTGTCCGGCCTGAGTGACCGTGAGATCACTGGCGCGGCGGAGCATGTCCTGGGCGCGGGCGATCGAATCGTTCACGAGTTCCTCGGAGAGGAACGTCTCGGCATCGTCGTACAAGGCACGCACGCCGCGAAGGACCCAGGTGTTCGCGCCGTTAAAGAAGTGCCGCGGCATGTCGTTGCGCACCGGGGGTCCGATGTCCGGGTTGCAGCCCGTGCCTGTCGTGCTGGGCATGTGGCAGTCCTGGCAGGAGGCCACCGCCGAACGGTTGCCACCGAAGCGACCACCCATTTCCACTGGTCCGGTGGCGAACAGGCTCTGGGACCATTCGCTGTAGGTGCGCTCGATCGGGTACATGTCGTACTTGTTGAGCGTGGGGTGGCGTGCGTCCAACGTTCCGAGCGCATACGAACCGTCGGGCTGGCGTTCGTACACGGGGTTGCTCACGTCGTGGCACGTGGCGCACATCGTGGACGACCGGTGGAACGGCGACTGGAGCCACGGGTGCGGATTGATCTGACTGATGTCAAAGGGCCCGCGCCGAACATCGAATGGATCGACGATCATCGAGCCGCTGTGAGGCTGACCCACGGGGACCGCGATCGAGTTCAGGATCGGAACGTCCTCCTCGGGATCGACGCCGGGGGTGTGGTCAGGATCCACCATTCGATGACAGACGTTGCAGGAGACGCCCTGCATGTCGATTGACTGCAAGTTCGCGCCGCTGGGATCATCCACACGCCCCATCAGGAAGCCGCCCGGCGTGTGACACCGCAAACAGAGCTCGCCCGCGAACGCGGCGTCCTGGTTGGCGATCGCAAGACAGGCGTGGAAAATCGGATCGCGAGTCGCCTGCGCCATCATGCTCGACGACCACAACGCGAATGGCTCGGTCTGCGGGTCGTAGTAACCATGGCAGGCCTGACAGCCGCCGGCGTTCGCGATCCGCTGAGTCAGTTTGTTGGGCTGAGTGCCCGGGATGTAGAAATCCGTCGAAGTGGTGTTCACCGTGGCCACACAGACCGCAACACCCACCCCCAACAACGCGCTCAGCCAAGCCACTTCCACAACGCGACGCCGCGCGCCGAGTTTTGTAAGGTATTTGATAGCCATCGAACTCTCTCTTGTTGTTCTCAGCCGTAGAAAGTCGCGCGGCGGTGCCACCGCGCACGAAGGGCGCCCAGCACCCATTTCTAGATACGAGCATGCACCATGGGTGGGTTGCGTGCAAGGCCAGAGAAGTGTTATGTCAAATTCGCGACAACTCTGCGGAGGCCGCGCTGTCAAAACGCGTCCGATCACGATTGTCGAGTAGTCGCCGCACCGGAGTCTGCCTGTTGTCTGGTCACTTCTTCGTCGCTGCCTCGAAGGCCTTCTTGTCGATCTTCAGCACTTCTGAAGAAACCAGAGTCACCTCGGCGTTGGTACGGGCGTCCTTAAACTCCACGGCTCCGCCACGCCCGCTCCGATCGACGTCCTTGGTGTAGTACTCCTTGCCGCTCGCGGGGTCTGTCACCTTGTAATAGCTGGAGCAGCCAGTCATCAACGTGGCCATCAGTACTGACAACGTCGCTGATTTCGCGCAGAATCGTGGGAGGGAGTTGGTCACAGTGGGTCTCCGGGTAGTTGGATTCAAGAGTGGTCGTGACGACAGCCAACAGTATCCCAATCCGTGGCGGTTGTAGCTGTTCACCGAGACGGCGGTGACGCATCAAAGCGCAGTGCCGCGAGCGGCTCGTCGGAGAGCTTGAGGAGCCCGGCACGGGGGTGATCCAAGTCAATGGTCGTCCACAACGCCACGCCAATGAGCAACGCCAACGCGCTGTGCAGCATGAAATGTCTCTTGCCCGCAAGCCCCGTGCCGTACGCCATCACGCCGATCGCCAGCACCGAGGAGCCGATGAGCAGGACCATGACCAAAACTGGAAGGTGTTTCATGCCCGAATACACGCGCAGGGAGTGAACGTCGATCACATCGTTGACCGGCGGGAGCACCGCCAACGCCACGACGGGCTTGGCGTTCGCGCCCTCGGCGGCCGCCTTCCAGATCGCATTGTGGAGATTCGAGATCTGCGCGACATCCGCCTCGCCGATCCCTCGTCGCAGGCTTTGCGAGACCCTTAACCGGTGCTCGGTGTACTTGCGCAGACCCTCGCGGAGATCGGTTCGATGCGGTTCGTCGAGCAAGTCCGCCCGCAAGTAGGCGGTGCCGATCGCGTTCGCCTCCGACGTGATCAAGTCCTGGCGTTCCAGAAATCGGTTGGACGCCCCGGAAAAACTGAACCCCAGGAGCAGTCCGAGCAAGCCCAGCACCGCGGCCTGCACCGCGCCAATCTGCCCGGTCTCGCGGCTATCCGTCCGGGCCCTGGACCTCATTCCGGCGCGATACCCGACTTCCTGCGCGATCAGAAGGACCACAAGCAGACCCGCCGCGATGAACCACTCCCGTTGCATAGATGTCCTTCTCGAATACTCCTGTTCGCCCCGATCACCCGGAAGCCGCGCTGCCCGAAACGGGAATCCCTCTCACCAAGCGTAGCAACAGCCTTTGCTGCGTCGATCACTGTCGAACTCGCAGCCTGCCTCAAGCATGTCGCGCCCCGCTGCGGGGCCTCGCACCAACAATTCCGAACGCCGATCCGGGCCGCGTCGTCGACCGGAAGCGGCCCTTGGGGGTATACGGTGCACCGACGCAACGCCGGCGGGCGCAGCAACTCCACGTCGCTCACTCGGAGGTCAACAGACGAGCCCGGATGTTGGGCCGGCGCTCGCCGTACTCATCAAACACGTAACTGGGCGCACGGCGGTCCCGCACGGCGTCGAATCGGTCATATTGACTGCGGGGCTCATCCGGCGTGAGGAGCGGATCTTGACAGCCCGAGCTCGCGAACATCGCCCCAGCCAAGATGCAAGCGGAAGCGACCGAACGCAACGTGGCGACGGCCAAACAAAGGCGCCACGGACGCTGAGCCGAGCGTTGAAGCAATGGATGGATCCCCACGGAGGTGTGTTTCGCCACGACAAAAAGTGTACCGCCCACAAGCGCGGGCGGCACACCCAGAGAGAGGAGAAACATGATTTGTCCGCCCGGCCGGGTCTGGCTCGGAGTTGACACTCCTTAATACGACCAACGCGGTCCCCAGGTTCGCCCACCAAACCTCCCGCGGAGGCCGCGTACGGCGTCTAAAGTGAAAGGCGGCCCGCGGCGTCCAAGCCCACCTCGCCTCGTATCAGGCACTGCCTGAGGCCCTCGTACACCACTGCGCATACCACCGTGGCGAGGTTGAGCGAACGTTCGGAGGGCATCATGGGCAGCGTCAACACGCGATCGGGATAGGCGTCGAGCAACGCCGCGGGAAGGCCGGCGGTCTCCTTGCCGAAGACCAGCGTGTCGCCCCGCCGCAGGGGCGCGTCGTACACCGTCCCGCGCCCCTTGGTCGAGAGCAGCCACATCGACGCCGGACGCGCCGTGCCGAGAAAGTCCGCCCAGTCCCGGTGCTCGTGCAGGTCGAGACGTGGCCAATAGTCCAGCCCGGCACGTCGGCACGCTCTCTCATCCGTGCTGAACCCCAGCGGGTGGATGAGGCGCAATCGGCAACCCGCGGCGACGCATGTGCGGCCGATGTTGCCGGTGTTGTTCGGAATTTCAGGCTCGTGCAGAACGATGTCGAACAGCGGCCGGGCGAGCGCGGTGGGCATGTGTCCCGCCGGGTTACTTGCCGCGCTTGCTCAGGTACTCGGCCTCCGCGGCTCGGCGGGCCTGGATGCCCGGATCAACCCCCAGCACCTTGTCCAGCGCCGCTTCGAACGACGGAGCGCCCATCGGGCCGGACCAGCGCAACACCCCGTCGCTGCTGACGATCGCGACCCAGGGAATCGGGAACTCACCGGTCTGGCTGCGACGAGAGGTGTCGAACAACTGCCCGCTGGGATCCACGATGATCGAGTGCTTGAGGTTCCGGTCCGACGTGAACTCGCGGACGCGTGCTTCAAGCTTTTTGGGGTCCATTTCCAACTTGTTCTCGCCCGAGTTGTCGGCAATCTTGCTCGCCGCGCCCACCACGACCAGATCGCGGGATCGCTGCGTCTTGATGGTGTCCATACGGGGCATGATTTGCGTGGTGAATCGCGAATCAGGGTGCCAGAAATACACCAACCGGGCGCGGCCCTTGAGTTGCGGCTTGGGGCCGATCCAGCCGGTTTCAGGCAGGAGCATCTGGATCGGAGGCGGCGGGCTGTTGGGATCGGCCGGGGGAGGCTCGTTCTCCAGCTTGGGCATCTTCGGCCACGCGGCGTTCTTGTAACGGTCGGCAGAGGGCTCCGGGAACGAGATCTCGGGGAGGTCCACCAGCGACGCGCCCTGATTGATCGCAGCGGTGCGGCGCGATTCGGCCTCTTTCTTGGCGGCATCGGTGGCGAGTTTGGTATTGATGCTCGCGGCGTCTTCGGCTTTCTCTTTCAACAGCGACTCTACTGCGCCCTCCACCGCAGACTTGTCCAGGTCCGCGAAGCGCATCTGGCCCGCACGGTCAATCACGTAGAAGTTGGGGTCCTGGTCCGCGTTGATCGCCTTGCGGAACTCGCCCTTGGGGTCGTTGGCAAGCAGGAACACGCTGTCCTTTGGCGCCGCGGGCTTCTTTGCCTCCGCCCAGCCGGTCGCGTTGTGCGGGGCGATGACGACGAGGCCTTCCTTACCGTACTTCTCGGCCAGTTTGGTCGCCTGGTTCATCGCACGCTTGCAGGGGGCGTACCAATCCGCCCAGGTGCAGATCAGGATCACTTTGCCGTTCAGATCGCCGGGAGTCGGCGCGGCGCCATTGGTCCAATCAGTCAACTGGGCCCACGCCTCTGCCGGGAAGGGCTTGAGTTCCATCTTGTCGAGCGCGGCGCGGCGAGCACCCTCGCCCTCACGCTTGAAATCGTCGCCCAAGGCGGGCGAAACAAGGCCAGCGGAGAAAACCAGACCAGCGACGAGGATCAATCGGTGAAGCTTCATGGCGGACGTTCCTGGCTAATCAATTCCTAACGGAATACACACCGTCGTTCAACGGTAGGTGCTTGCTTGCACTGGTGTTTAGACGCCCCCCGCCCCTGTTTGTTCGCCACTGAACCAGCTTCACCGCTGATCGTCAGTTTGCCGTGGACTTCACACGACGCACGAACTCCGCGTACTGCTCGGGGGTATCGATCCCTTGACCGCGGCAATCGCGCACCGCCACTGCGACCTTGTAGCCGTGTTCCAGCACTCGTAGCTGCTCCAGCATTTCCGTACGTTCGAGCGGTGTCGGCGGCAATGACACATACCGCTGGAGAAAGGCCGCCCGATAGACGTACAACCCCACGTGCCTCAGCGGCCCCGCGGAGGCATCGCCCCCGACCCGTTGATGGGGAATGAGCGATCGCGAAAAATACAGCGCCAGATCGTGCATCCCCACCACCACTTTGACCAGATTCGGATTCGCGGGATCTTCGCCCGGCTGGAAAGGCGACGCCACCGTGGCGACTTCTGCGCCGCTCAACCTCGCGAGTTCCACTGCGGCATCTACAACCTGCGGTTCCATCTCCGGCTCGTCGCCCTGCACGTTCACGACGAGCGCATCATCCGGCAATGACAAGTGCCGCGCCGCCTCGGCGAGACGGCTCGAGCCGTTGGGATGATCGGGGCTGGTCATCACGGCTTCTCCGCCAAACCTCACGACCGCCGCACGCACACTCTCATCATCCGTCGCGATGACCACTCTGGCCAGCGACGTGGCGCGCTTCGCCGACTCCCACACGTGCTGAATCAGGGGTTTGCCGGTCTGCGCCGCCAGCACCTTACCCGGGAACCTCGTCGAACCCAGGCGCGCCGGGATGATCGCGATCGCCTGAACGCTCACGCACCGGCCCCGGGCTGAGGCTCGCCGGTCCTGGGCGCCTTGAGCTTGGTGAGCAGGGCTTTGATCGTTTCGCGCCGAACACGGATGTCCTTGTAGCTCATTTGCTGGCGTGCGATCGCCGAAGCAAGCCGGTCCGCTTCTTCGGCGCACGCGACGTCATTATCCGTAGTCGCCTTGGCCTGCAGCGCGGTCATGAGGCAATACCGCAGCTCCATCTGCGTGTCGGGCAGCAGGTCCTTGAGTTCCAAAGCATGGCGGAACGTATCGATCGCTTCTTCGTTCCAGTCGATCTGCTGGAAACTCAGGCCCAGCATCGTCATCGAGGCCGCGCGGTTCTTGGGCTCGTGCTGAGCCTCCTGGAACTGTTCGATCGCCTCGTGGAACTGGTTCATCGCGAAATGCCGCTTGCCCAGCTCGAACTTGCGGGTCAGGTCCGATGGGTACGCCTCGCAACGGAGCTTGTGCTCCTCCAAATCGAGCAGGTTGTGTTCCTCCTCGGCCTGCGCCAGCATTCGCTCCACCATCTCGTTGCCCGGTGTCTTGGCCTGCATGTCCTTGAGTTCCGAGACCTTGCGGCGGAGCTGACGCAGCTTGATCTCGCCGGCCAGTTCGCGGAAGCGGAACTGCCGGGTAGTCTCAAAGGTCTGCATGTAGAGTTTGTGGGCCGCTTCCTCGTCGGCGGGCTTGGCACGCTCGAGCAGCAGCTTGCCGTAGCGTTCGATGGTCGGCAGGTCTCCCGGGCGTTTCTGGAGCTCTTCGGCCCCCGCGATGATGAGGCGGTCCAGCGTGTCCTCGGTCTTGACGATGCGTTCCTGATCGTCCAGAATCCGCTGCTTGGCCGCGTCGCGGATATTGGCGCGGAAGCCGCCCTCCTGGCCCGTCTTGTCGTAGCCGCCCTTGCTCATCGTCGCCTGCGCCGCCAGACTACGGATGCGGGCGGCCAGTTCGCCGTCGGTGGGGTCGATCTGCAGGGCCTTCTCCGCCGAACCCAGCGCCAACTCGAACGCATCGCACTTGCCGAAGCACTCGGAGCATTTAAGGATCAGGTCCTTGCGGACTTTCTTGTCCTTGAGTGCGATGCCGAATGCACGCTCTGTGATCCACCGCGTCGGCTGCTTGAGCGTGAGCTTCGCCGCGGCTTCCGCAGCCCGCACCGCGAGAACGCTGTCGCCGGGCTTCTGGCCCCAGTCCAGCAGCGCCGCCAAGTACCGGTCCACGTCGCTCTTTCCGCTCACGCTGCGTGAGACTTCCTTGCCGATCCCCTTTTTGCCCGCGGGGCTGTCGTTGAACCTGGCGATCGAACCGGCGAAGCCGATGAGACCGTCCATGCTGTTGGGATCCCACCGCAGCCCGCTCAGCCATAGCTGCACGGCGTATTCGTAGTTCGTCGTCTCATCAACCGTTTTGGCGCGATGAAAGAACTTCATCGCCTTGTCGGGGTCGAACATCGGCGCAGCCGCGTCCGTCGGTCCCGCGGCGGGTAGATCCGCCCCAACCGCACCCCCTGCCCCGCCCGGAGCCGCTGGTGCTGGTTTCGCTTCGTTGTCCGACTTTTTCCAACTGAATAGCGCCAAGTTCAGGCCCTTCTGTTCGCTTCAATCCCACATCCGCCCCGGCGGACTTTGATTGTACCGGGCACTGCCCCGCAGGGTAGCAGCGGGCATCCCCCACTTGCGACTCTTCAGGGCAACCGCCTCGGCAGGGAGTGGGCATTCCCGGGCCCCGCCCCCAGCGCCAACGCCAGCAGAAGCACACCCAGAATCGGCAGTGCGTGCGTCGGGCTCAGAACCGTGCCCGCCATGCCAAGCAACACCAGGATGCCGCCGATCCGCCTGAATTTGCCCCATCGATAACTGAACGACGGCCTCGTCCCTGTGTCGAAACGTGTCGAATCCTCGCTCGCGAGAAGGGTCCGGCAGTTGGGGCACGTCTGTGTGTCCACCGGAAGACCGGAGAGCGGGTGCCCGCACACATCGCACGCCGCGGCGTCCGAAAACACACCGGGTTCGTTCACATCCACCGTCGACCAATCGATCGTTCTGGCGCGCGCCCGTGCGGCCCTGAGCACCTCCGCCGCCCGCGCCAGGTCGGAGCGTCTCACCATGACCTTGATGGGATCGGTGTACCCGATCTCCCACTGGGCCATCCTCGCCGCGGCGGAGAACACCTTTGCGGGAATCCCCTCAGCTTCCAGCGAGGCTGCCATGGCGCGCCCCTCGAACTCCGTTCGGGCGCTGGTCAGGAACACCAGGATGTTCGGATCGGAAGCCACGGATCGGTCTTTGCAATCGGCATGCCGTAATCCGAGCAAGCATGCCATCTCGGGAGAGGCAGCGGCGCCTGCCGACCATTCGCCATCGGCCAGATTGGCAGGCGATCAGGTGGTGGTTTGCGAGCGGCGGTAGGTGATGCCGCGTCGGCCCAGTTCACTCAGAATAGTGTCCACGAGCCCTGGATGATCGGCCAGCACTTCCGGCGCATGCACCCCGGGCGAGTTGAACTTCCCGGACGCGATCAATCTCGCCACGATGGTGCACGGCAGAGCGGTCGTTCGCGACATGCTGGTGCAACCGCTGGCGCGATCAAAGAAATCCAGCAGTTCCCACGACAGCACCGTCGCCCGCCCTCCTTTGGTGCCGGCGGCAGTGATGCGCATCACGGTCAAGTCTTCCTCGCCGGGTCCGTAGGTCCACTTGGGGAAAAGCAATGCACTCGTCACGTCCAATGGCCGCACCGACACGCCGCCAACCCGGATCGGAGTCTGCGAGAACAGCCCGGTCTCACGGAACCGTCGCATCAACTCGATGTGGCCCGGGTACCGCAACGTCTGCTCTTTCATGAACGGAACGTTGAACCGCTTGCCCACGGTCTCGATCAGGCTTCGGAGCCCGTCGGTATTGAATGCTTCGAGCGTTCCGACCCCGGCAAAGTCCATCAGCACCGCTTCGGAGAGCGCTTCACGGACGACCGTTTGCCCGTGCTCCACGAGGCGCGCCGGGCGGGTGTATTCCTCGATGACGTCCGCCGGAGAGAACGCGGCCTTGTAGTCGTACGGCCAGCGCCGCTCCCGGGGCAATCCGCCCACGTAGATCTCGATCCGCTCGCAGCGATCGAGGCTTCGGGCCCCGTGCGCGGCGAGTATGTTGCTCATGCCCGGCGCCACCCCGCAGTCGGTCACCGCCGTCACGCCTTTGGACCGGGCCAGAGCCGACAGTTCCAGAAAGTCCTCGGCCATGAACGAAATGTCGCAGTAGTTCTTGCCGGCGCCGATCACGGCCTTGAGGGCCGCGAAACCGATGCGGCTCGAGAGTGCGCCGAGCACAATGTCGAATTTCGACGCGGCGTTCCCGACCACATCGGGATTCGACAGGTCGGCGTGCAGCGTCGCAACCTTGCCGCCGCAGCGTGTGGCGGCGCGGCTCAGGTTGTCCTGGTTGATGTCCGCGATGGTGACCGAGAAGTCCGGATCCAAGGCCAGGTCGGCCGCCATCACCGAACCGACCATGCCCGCGCCGAGAATGAGTGCGTTCGTCATTGCGCGAAAGCGTACGGCTTCAACTCTTGGGAAAGAGCTTCTGCTCGACCAGGTCCACGAGCGTGTGGACAATGATGAGGTGGATCTCCTGGATCCGCTCCGACCGCGAGGAGGGCACGATCCACTCGAAATCGCAGTCGCCGGCCAACTTGCCGCCGTCCTTGCCCAGCAGCGCAAGGGTCGCGATGCCTTTGGCCTTGGCCGCCGCCGCCGCCGCGACCATGTTGGGTGAGTTGCCGCTCGTGCTCAGCAGCACAAGCACGTCGCCGGGCTTGCCCAGCGCTTCCACCCAGCGAGAGAAGACGTAATCAAACCCAAAGTCGTTCGCCACGCAGGTCAGGTGGCCCGGGTCAACGCAGGCTATCGCGGCCAACGCCGGACGGTTGTCCCGGAACCTGCCGGTCAGTTCCTCGCACAGGTGCATCGCCTCGCACGAAGAGCCTCCATTGCCGCAGGCCAGCACCTTTCCTCCCGCGCCGAGCCGATCCGCGATCATCGCCGCCGCGGCGTCCACACGCTGAGCGAACGCGGGATGTGCGATCACATCCAACAGAACGCCCCTGGCTTCCTCGAGAGCCTGGGCGGCGTTGCGGTTCAAGGTGGCGGTGCGGTGAACGGCCATTTCAATACGATACGCGGACGCCCGTGCGGGCGTCCACGCCAACGGACCAGGGAGCGATCAGCGGGTTTCCTGCAGCGTGTTGCCGGCGAACTGCTTGATGCCCTCTTGTGACACCTTCCGCCCCGTCCCCTTGGCAGTCGGGCTCTTCTCGGGGATCACAAAGTCGCGGTTGGGCAGCGTGTCGTTGTGCCTGATCACGGCATCGGCGCACGCGAGCATGCTCTCGTCGGAGTTCTCGTAGAGGTCGCGGATCCGGTTGTGAATCTCGTGCTCGGCGATGTCCATGAAGTGGATCGCGGCCGCCTTGTCGCGCTGGAACTCAAGGTCGTTCGCGCCGTTGCCGCCGTGGGCGGTCATGTCGCCGTCCAGTTTGCCCAGCGTGCAGGCATACGCGTGAAGGTACGTGGCCATGTCGGCGATACGCGCCTGCACCGCCTGGCGGTCCAGGATCTTGACATCCCACTTCTTGCTCATCACCTTGAAGTGGTGGCTCAGCTCACGCGCCAGGGCGACGAGCCGCTCGCCGCGTTCGGCCAGTTCGGCGTTCTTGATCCGCGTGATGCGGCCCATCGCGGGACGCATGCCCAGGTACACCTCCATGCCGATCGGCACAGCCCGTTTCATGATGTCCATGCGCACGGAGTTCTTGATCGCCTTGGCCAGGTACGCGCCCAACCCCTCGTCGGAGTCCTTGAGCAGACTGTCCTTGATGCCCATCATCATCTCGGCCAGCTGCTTGCCGCCGTAGCCGAAGATGTACGACTGCATGACCTCGTTGGCGCCCTCGACGATCAGGTTGATGCGCGAGTCGCGGAAGACCCGCTCCACCTCATTCTCCGTCATGTAGCCTTCGCCGCCCATGATCTGCAGGCCATCGTTGACCACGCGCCAGCCCATCTCAGAGCAGAAGAGCTTGCACATCGCCGTCTCGACCTGGTGATCCTCGTCCTTGCGGTCCATCATCGCCGTGGTCATATACAGCACGGCGTCCATGGCGTAATCGAGCGCGGCCATGTGCGCGATGCGGATCTTCACGAGTTCCTTGTCGGCCAGAGGCGCACCGAACTGGAAGCGGGTCTTGGCCCACTTGGTCGCCTGGTCCCGCACGCGACGGGCACCGCCCAGCATGCCGGCAGAGAGCGTACAGCGCCCGTAGTTGAGGCACGACAGCGCCATCTGCAGGCCGCGGCCGTCCTGACCCAGCAGGTGGCTCTTGTGCACACGAACTCCGTGAAAGCGGATGCGGGCCTGCCACGTGCCGCGGATGCCGCACTTGCTGCGGTTCTTCTGGAAGATCTCCACGCCCTCCATGTCCGGGTGCAGCACCAGGGCGCTGATCTTGCCCTTGCCGTCTTCTCGCTTCTCGCGGCACATCACGGTGAACAACCCCGAGAGCGCGCCGGAGGTGGCCCACTTCTTTTCGCCGGTCACGATGAAGTACTCACCATCGCGGACGAAGTACGTCTCCTGCCCGCCCGCGTCACATCCCACGTTCGGCTCGCTCAGGCAGAACGCGCTGAGCCAGTCCTTCGCGAGGTGCGGCAGCCACTTCTTCTTCTGCTCCTCGGTACCGAAGAGCATCACGGCCTTGCAGCCGATGGACTGGTGTGCCGACACCATGACCGCCGTGGAACCGCAGTACATGCCGATGCGCTCGAGCACGCGGTTGTACGACGTGATGCCCATGCTCAGGCCGCCGAACTCCTTGGGGATGGTCATGCCCAGCACGCCCATCTCGAACAGGCGGTCCACCACCCAGCGGGGAATCTCCTGCTCCTGATCGATCTGCACCGAGGGGTGCTCGTTGCGCAGGTACTCATCGAGCTTCGCGAGCAGTTGATCGCACTCGGCGGACTCGCGGGGGTCCTGCTGCGGATAGGGGAAATAGAAGTCCTCCTTCACACGCCCCCAGAAGAAGTTCTTCACCGGACCCATCGCGTCCGGTTCCGCGCCAAGCCATTCCTCGGCTTCCTCGATCATCTTGCGGTCGAGTGCGGAAATGCCTTTGAGATCTTTGAGGCTGGCCATGGCTGCTGGTCCTATGTAGAACGTGAGGGGAACGGAACCGGAGTCAGACTATTTCTTCACGCCCGCTTTCGCGAAGAAGGCGGAAATCGCCTCGCGACCCTGCGGCGTGTTACGCAATTGTATCAGGTGTGAACGCTCCGACGCAAGCGCCGCCTGCCACCCCTTTGTCAGTCCCGCGTTCACCGCGTCCAGCACCGCGGCGCACGATCCGCCTCCGGATTCCGATATGGTGAGGGCGTGCAGCGCTTCCAGCGCCGCCTTCGTCACACCCCGTCGTCCGGTAAAGGCTTCCCCGCCGGTCCGCCCAATCCAGTTCAACGGCGCACCGTCACGCGCCGGCCGGGGTTTGCCCGCGGCCTCCGCGACCCACTGCTTCGCGGTGGTCATCAAGTCCGCGGCGTTTTCTGAGAATCGATCAAAAACACCTGCCGCTCGGGCGTCATCCACGAGCATGGGAGTCCCTGTCATTGTCAACTCGATGGCCCGTTTCGGCTCCATCCGAGCCGCGAGCAGGTTGGTTCCGCCCCAACCGGGGCAGATCTTCAGACCCGCTTCGGGCAGCCCCACCGGATAGGGCTTGCCCGGCTGCCCATCCCGCGACCGGGGGGCCGCGGCGATGATCGCATCACAATGCATCGCCAACTCAAGACCGCCGCCCAACGCCGCGCCGTTGATCGCCGCTGCGGTCGGGAAGGGCAGTTCGCTGAACATCCCGAACACCCGCGAACCGTACACCAAGTACGCATCCAGTTGCGCGTCGTCCAGTTCCTGGATGGCCTTGAGATCCGCGCCGGCGATGAACACCCGCTCACTCGCGGACCGGAGCACGAGCCCCCGCGCCGATCTGGGAACCCGGGAGACGGCCGTCTCGATGTCTCGGATCAACGCCTGATCCAGCACCACGACCGGTTTGCCCGGTTGCTCCAGTGTCAACGTGTAGATACCAGCGAACGGACCGGACTCATCGACGGTGAGGGGAAGTGCGGTAGGCATGACAGTCGCATGGTATCTTCCCGTTGGGCCGGGCGACTCTCGCCTGCAGATTCATCACCCCGGCGAGCGCGCCGAACGGCCCTCCGCCCGCCGTGCGTGATAAACTTGTGCTCACGCCAAGGAACCAACATGATCCGCACGCGCACGAATCTCTCTCTCCTCCCCACCGCTCTGCTCCCCGCGATGCTGCTCACCGCGGCTGCGACGCTGACCGGGTGCCAGCGCCCCTACACCAACTACCCGGAAATTCCCACCGCCCAAACGGCGAAAGAGGATCCCAACAGCCCTGGGTCCGAAACTGCCATCATCCGCGCGATGCAGTTCGTCGCTAACCGGTACACGCCCGGCGGCCCACGCGTGGACGCCACCTCGGCGGCCGAGGCCGGAAAGGTCACGGTTGATTACCCCCTGGCCATCAGCCTGCCCACCGGTATGCGCAAGTCGTATTACGAGCGGATCGCCCGCCTGATCGGCCCCGGTGTGGTGCCGGTCTCGCAGGAAATCCTCGACGCGCACTCGCCGCCTGTGTACTACGTAACCCGCGTCTGGATGCGCCGGACCGAAGGCCAGGTGGACATCATGCGTCCGATGGGCGAGTTGAGCCAAGGCGCCGAGGGAAAGCCCATCTACCAAACCATCACGGTGCGGCTCGTCGGCGGAGGGCTTGACCCTTGGCGCGTTGTGCACGCCAGAGCCTGGGAGCCGGGAATCGACCCCATCCCCGAACCGTACTTCGTACCGGAGGTGGAGCGCGTCGACCAGTTCAACTACATGAAAAAGCCGCCGCCGTCCCCGGCGGAGAAGGCGTTCTGGACGCCCGAATCCGGCACTCCCAAGCCGGCGGATCACACGAACGCCCCGACCGATGCACCTTCGAACTCTCCCAAGGAACCGGACGACACGGTAGAAGCCCCTGCGCCGGCACCTACGCCGACCGAGGCCCCCAGCGGCCCCGAAGTGGCGCCCGCACAACCCAAGTAACCTCCCGTGACCGAGGAATCAACGCTCGTCGAGAGACTTCGCCACGCGGATCCAAGAGTCCGCCGGATCGCGGCGATGGACCTGGCGGCGCGAGCACGATCGGCGGAGTGCCTGCGGGCCGTGCAGACGTTGTTGCCCGGCGAAGCGGACGAGTCCGCTGCGGTCACGCTGATCCGCTTGCTCCAAGCCGCCAGATTCGCTCCGGCATGGTCAACGCTTGACGGCTTGCGGAACAACCAGGGAACGACGGTCCGTGTCGCGCACGCCGCAACCCTCGCGGCGGACGAGATTGAGTTGAACTCGCACACAAAGAAATGAAAACCACCGATCCCGCCCGCGCCGGATCGGTGGCTTGAAATCGCTGAGCCCGATCGTTCACCGGCGTCGGCGCAGAGTCACCAGGCACGCGGCGCCGATCATCGCGATCGCGCCGGGCGCCGGGATGTTCAGCCCGTCATTCGTCGGGTTGAACAGATGGAACTCCGATTGCATCGGGAACCCCTCCGGGTCACCGAGCCCCGCGCCGATCAACCCGTTGACGAGGAAGCCGTTCTGGTTGAACGGCTGCCCGTTGGGCGCTCGTGGCACGTTGAGCAGGAAGAGAAGTTTGTACACGAACGGGAACTGCAACGTGTCGGGATTGAACGGCTGCACGTGACCCGCGAAGCCCAGCGCGTTTCCCCCCGGGGGAGCCAACGCGCCGATCCCCGCGGACGTATTGGGGTTCGGATCAAACGTGAAGAACGGTGTGCGCTGCATTTCGTGGGTCAGCCGGTTCACGACGAACACACCCACGTCCTTGATCCGCATCGCACCCGGAGGAATATACGGCGGCGTGTTGTACAGCACAAGGCCGCACGCGCACACGACGGGCGCGGGAGGCGGGAAGAGGCTGACCTCCTGCCCCACCCAGAACTTGTCAGCGTTGTCTGCGACGTCATAGCCGTGATACTGCACCCAGAAACGCGGCGGTGGCGTCGGCGGCGGTCCCGTGCACGCTCCGGCGCTCGTGGCGAGCAACGCCGAGGCGCCTGCGAAGGTGATCGCCAGAATCGAACTCGTGTCTCTCATTGGTCTCTCCTTGTTGCGACGTACATTGAGACGGAACAAGCCCGCCTACACGGCGAGCAGTCGCGGAAGCCAAACACAACCATGCCTCTTGGAAACAAGAGGTTCCGGCCGAATCAGGATGAACAAAACGGGGTACCGGGCTCAAGCCATCCGACTACCGGGATGACGGCACGCAGGCTGCGCCCCACAAACGCCCCGGACCCAGTCTACCCGATGTGTGGCCTTCCCACAATACCAAATACACATTTTCTCAGGGATTTTGGGGATTTCTGGTTGAGAATCGCAAACACGCTGCGAGCAGAATGCGAACCCGATGTCAATTCGCACGAGGCTCGCGGTCAATCGCGAACGCGCCGGGTCCCTTGACGAGGATGAGCAACGCCACCGCGAGCATCACGCCGTTGCGCACCAAATGGCATGTGCCCAGATTGCCCTTGCACGGCACCTCGAACTTGCCGAAGCAGCCGCACTCCACATTCAAGTTCCGCTTGAGCACGCTCACGATGCCGATGATGAACGCGAGGAGCAGGAGCGAGAAGACCAACGCCGCGGCACGCGTCCACAGGCCCAGAATCAAAAGCGTGCCGGCAATGATCTCGGTCCATGGGACCGCAAAGGCCACCAGCTTCACCGCGTGTCCCGCGTCCTTGGGGAACACGTCAAATGCCGCGACGGAGAATGCGAAGAGTTGAGGATTGCTGAGTTTCACGTACCCCGCGAACACGAACAATCCACCCATCAACAGCCGCAGAGGCATCGTCAGCCAACCCCATGTGGAGGGAACTTTGCTCATTGACCACCTCCTGTGGGCCCCGGTCCGGTTGAGGTCTCGTAGCCCGCCTGCTGCCAGGCCGGATAGCCGTCGACCATCACGTAGCAGCGGGTGAAGCCCATCGCTTCGAGCATGATGACGACATCGTGAGAAGCATGGCAATCGCCACCGGTGCAGTACACGACGATGGGATCGGTCTTGTTGAGGAACTGCGCAGCCTCCGGCGAACCGCCGGAAAAATCCTCGAGCGGCATGTGCCAGGCGCCTTCGACGTGACCGGCGTCGTAGTCCTTGCGGTTGCGGGCGTCGGCGAACGCGGCTTTCTTTGAGAAGAGTTCACGCGCCTGGGCGAGAGTGATGTCCCCCTTGTCGGGGAACGAAGCCGCCAGGGCGGTTTTAGTGGGCTGCTCCGTCGCCGCGCCGCTTGCAGAAGGTGGTTGCGTCGGAGCGGGCGAGGTTGAGGCGGTGCGCTCCGGCAATCGGACCGGCCTGAAAATCGAGTCCACTCCCGCGGCACATACCGCGATAATCAGGATGGCCGATGTTCGGTAGAGCGTGATGGAGAGAGACATGAGTGAAGTCCTGGCGGGAACAAAAGCAACGGGGCGGGAGATGATCCCGCCCCGTTGGAAAGAGTTACGAATGGCGGGCCGACTCAACTTAATCGGGAACAAGCATGCTCGGCTGGCCACCCTGGTTCTGGGCGGGCGTCGGGCGGGGCTTGTTCTGGCGAATAAAGCCGTAGTACGGGATCTTGACCGACTCTTCGCCGGCCATGTCCGTCTTGACAATCAGGTCGCCGCGGAAAGTCATGGACTCTGACGGAGCCTTGCCAGTCAGCGTGATGACCCAAGCGGGCGGGGTCGCGCCGCTATCCTGCTCGAACTTGATGGTGAACACCTTCGCTCCCGGAGCGCCCTGCGGGTTGCCCGCGGCAGGAACAGAAGCGGGCGCTTCTTCAACACCCAGCACCTTGAACGGCTTGTCGGCTTGGCGGGGGCTGAGACGGACAGTGGTGGTCATATCGGCGCCGGGGAGCAAGCCACCAAGAGTGACTCGCTGGGGCTCGGCCTTGACCATGCCCACAACTTCTCCCAACACCATGAAGTTCAAAGTCTTGTTGGGATCGCTGGTGCGAACGACGCACTGAGTCTGGATCGGGCCGACTTCAGCGGTCGACGCCAGCTTGAGCTCGACCGGAATCTGGAACACCGTCTCGCCGTCAACCTGAGCTTCCTTCTTCTCGCCCAGGGTCGCCTCGATCTTGGCGTCGTTGGGGGTCACCTGCGTGGGCAGAAGGTCAGCCTTGCGAGTGGTGATCGTGATCGTGGCCTTGCCTTCCTTGCCCTTCTCGACCTGACCCATGGCGGCGACCTGGGGATCAGTCATGATGGTCGGCTTCACGTCGCTTTGGACGCTCAGAACGATCTGGGCCTTGGCCGGATCGTTGCTGGTGACCGTCACGTTGGTGTGCTGCTTGCCACGCCGGTTGTGCGGGTTGTAAATCACCTTGACCTTGCCCTCTTCGCCGGGGTCGTAGGTCTTCTTCTCTAGAGCGGGGACGGTGCAGCCGCACGAGCCCTGGAGATTGGTGATTTCCAGCTTGGTCTTGCCGTTGTTCTTGAACTTGAACTCGGTCTGGACTTCTTTCTCGTCGCTGATCACGCCGAACTCATGGGTGAGTTCCTCGAACTCGAGCTTAGGGGCGTCGGCGGGGATATTGGCCGGATCGACCGCGGGCTGGGCAGGCTGGCCCTTCACCGTCGGGGCCGAGGCCGGAGCGGGGGCGGGAGCCTTATCCTGCGCGGCGGCAAAACCGGCGCAGAGCAGTGAGCCCGCGAATGCGGCGAGGATTGCCGCGGTACGACCGTTGAGTTTCTTCGCGCTGATCATTCGTAGTCTCCAAACTCTGTGTGATACCGAACTGGTACCGACCTGGGGTGCTTCCGTTGGCTTTCTGATCCAGGGACCAGAACGGCCCCGCTGGTTATTCACGAGAGGAAGTGTATCGTTCGGAAGAGTCCGGAACACGAGGCTGAATTGGGAGCGCCCACGGGCTGACGAGCTTCGCGTTGAATCGGACTTTTGACCGCCTGATCACAGCGACAGCACAATGGTTATTCGGACGTTTGATTCCTGCCAGAGTGCGGAGTGGGATCCAAGTTTCAGCCGACGGCCCCGGCACTGTGTCGGCACCTCGGTGAAGGCTTCCGAACGACTTTGGAGGTTCTTACCACCGAGGAGTGTGCACGGAGCCAGCGTCACGGACGCCGACCGGGCGCTGCGAGTTTTTGGTTCCCCCCGCCCCCTGATCTCCCCGCCAGAGACAAGCGAAGTTGTGGGTTGCGCATCAGGGCCTGCCCCTGGTGGCCTTTGGTTTTCCGGGAGCACGCCGCTTCTGGGCTTTGGACCGCGACGGACGCTTCGGCTTCGACTTCGGACGCTCTTTCATCTTGATTTCGACGACCCCCGACGCCATTCGGTTGGTTGGAGTGCTCGCTGCCGAGCGTTTTGAGTCCGATTCGGCAAGGCCAGTGGCACCCTCGGAGTTGTTCGAAGCGAGCCTCGCGTAACAACTGGATGCGATCGCGATCACGTCTTTGTTCATCTCGGCGAGTCGGGCGATCGACGCCGCGGCGTCCTTGAGCCCGGCCAGGCCCCGCGAGAGTTCCTCACTGAGACCATCGTCGGCCCTCACCCATTCCTCTCGCATGATCGACACCAACCGGTGCTGCAGTCCGTCCAGCCGGTGATCGTCTCCCGCGTCGACCTCGAACGCATCAAACACGACACGGTCGAACGCCGCGAGACGACTCAGAAAGTTCCGTCGGCGGCACTCCACGTTGATGAACAGACGATCCCTGCGGACCGCGGCGATCACCGCCGCGAGCCGCGTTTCGAAATCCCCGATTTTGGAGCGGTTTGGCATCGCCGAAATCAGGTTTTTCATGTTTTTGAGCGACTGATCGTGCAGCATGTTGCGCCACAGTTGTGCAACGATCATGAGGTGGAAGGACGTCGCCCGGGGTGACATGTCCTCCGGGTCGTACAGCATCGGCGATCGGAACGCGATCAGGCTGAACCGGTGCATCCGCGATCGCTCCGGATCAGGAACTTGCTGGATCGGGCCCTGACAGGAAGGAATGACCTCATACCGGTAGATCACCGCCGAAGGCGGGGCCAATGAATCCGATTCGTTGAGCAGGATGGGAATCACACCGCTCTGCTGTTTGCGCTGCTGAACATTGTGCAGTTCGCCGGCAACGATCGGTTCCCAGTTGCCGATGTCTTGCAGTTGGGGTTGGATGTCCTTCCACAGGATACCGCCCTCGTTCGTCGGGAGCCCGAATAGGTGCGTCCACCCTTGTCCGCCGATCAACGCGTTCGGCGGAATCTGACCCTTCGCGAGTTCGCCGAGGCATTCGCCGGGAATCGTGATCGTGACCAAAGCGGCCGTGCGGTGTCGCTCGGTCGGAACCAGGGCTCGCACCGAGGCCAAAAGCTGGCTCGTCATAAACCCCGCGTTGGCGGGGTTGAGACTAAACCCGGGCTGCCCCGCGGCGAGTTCGCAGATGCGTTCGATCAGGCGTGTGACGCTCTGAATATTGCTCGCACTGACGGATGTGAACTGGGGAGCGTGGCAACTCCGGGCAATGAGTTGAGGGTCGACATCAGGGTGATGCAGACAGAAGACCAGAGGCTCACGACCGTTCTGAGCGCAAATCTGCTCGTAGCGACCGATCTCGTGACCAATTGAGATCGCGTCGCCCAGTTCATCCGCGGGAGGAAGGAGCACAAGCAGGCACGCCGCGTCCGCCAGCGCCTGACAAACCGTCGAGTACGCCTGCTTCGACCGAGCGCCTCCGATCGGCATCGTCACCGCATCACCCGCGCGGTCGAAGTTGAACGAACCCACCACCGTCACCATCGGCCCGGCCATGCCCAGCGCGCTGACGGCGAAATCGGCCTCTTCATTGTGCCGGGGGGTCATATGCGAAACAAAGATCGATGCAATGCTCATCGGACAAGCCTCCAATGCACGGTTACAGTCGAAGATCAACCTGGTGCCGCAGTTCATTGAAAGCAGCACCCGGGCTTCCACGAGAAAACTCGATGTACACGATGCCGCTCATGTTGGAAAAGCACTCCACGCCTGACTCTCGCAAGATAATCACTCTCTCGACGCCGTACAAGCCTTGACTCAGACCGATCTCGTGAACGACATTGGCCCGCGGAAGAACCCGGCCATCGGGCAGACGCTCTTCGCCCGACATAACGGCGACCGCCAGTTCGCTCCTCTCCAGCATCTCCCGAACTCGGCTCGACACCTCGATCCTCTGTGCATGAGGATCACAGAACTCGGTGCATGGATGACCCAAATCTCGCTCTATGAACGAGCGAATCATGGTCCAGTCCTCGGAGGCGCCGCCGTGGATGAGCCAGAGTCTGGCGCTGCGCCGCCTCTGATCGATGACCCGGAGCAGTTCAGACACGGCTACCTCCGCCGGTCCCCAGCGCTGAGTCGCGGAGTTTTGATTCGCGATCTGCCCGAACACCGCCCTGAGCTCGTGGTATTGATCGGCCATTCCCACGCTCTGCGCGAGAACCTGGAACTCGGGAAGAGTTCGGGCTTCACCCAGGACCACCATCAGAGCCGCGGCGCGAATGGTGCGGGGCATCGCAGACTCACGAGCAAGCTCTGCGGCGATTCGTTTCTGTGCAGCTGATAACTCCCGCATGGGTGCTCCAATCTGCCGCGGCCCCGAGAGGAGCCTCGAATTGAGGGGTGGAACCAGAGAAGACTGACACTGACCATTGAGAAAGTCGCCAGAAAACGGCTTGTGCGCATTCGACCCCAAATTGCCCCGCGGGGCGGCCTGAGATCTCCCGGACCATCAATCCGGGAAGAGCGGAAGGATGTACATCTGATTCACCTGTACACGTTGCACGGACGACCGCGTGCGGCCGCACCGGCCCGCTCGCGATTCATCCCGTCTCTGAGCGACCACATGCAAGGATCGCCCGGCCCCCGCAGATTGGATGGCGGAAGAAAGAGCCGAGTTATTTCCATCAGGCGCTCCGTGAAACCTCGGGACAGGCGCAGTCAGCTTGCCATGGCGTTACTCCTCGGACTGGCCGAACTCAAACCGCGATGTCCAGCCCTCACGCTCAGTAGTGTGTTCAACCTCTATCCCAAGGAGCAACTATGCCAGCCAATCGCCCGATCCTGAGTGAAAAAGGCCTTCTTACCCCCGACAACTGCGTGGTCGCGATGATCGACCTGCAGCCGCAGATGCTCTTTGGCGTCTGTAACTTCGACCGCCAGACGATCATCAACAACAACCTGATCCTCGCCAAAGCCGCGCGTATCTTCGGCGTGCCTGTGGTGCTGTCCACAGTCGAGACCCAGGGGTTCAGCGGGAACACATGGCCGCAACTGCTGGCCGCGCTGGGGCACCCCTCGCCCATCGAGCGAACCACGATGAACTCCTGGGACGACGCGAACTTCGTCGCGGCGATCAAGAAGACCGGGAGAAAAAAGATAGTGCTCGCAGGCCTGTGGACCGAGACGTGCGTCGCTCTGCCGACCGTGCAGGCAATTTATGACGGGTACGAGGTTTTTGTCGTCGAGGATTGCTGCGGCGACGTCAGCCCGCTCTCCCACGACAACGCGATGAAGCGCGTGGTCCAAGCCGGGGCCAAGCCGGTCACCGCCCTCTCGACGATGCTCGAGTGGCAGCGAGACTGGGCCCACAAAGGCACATACGACGCGGTCATGGATGTCGCCAAGACCCACTGTGGGGCGTACGGCGTGGGCGTGGAGTACGCGTACACCATGGTGCACAAGGCCCCGCCGACGATGCTCGCTGAATACAGGGCGCCCGGAGCGGTGTCGCATTAACGCGTGCCCGGCGACCGCGATTTGCTTGCAACGTCGGTTCAAGGTCCTCCTGGGTTTACACCTCTGATCACGCGTTCGGTCGATCACCGCTGGGGCGCCGGTGCTTGCCGAAGGCCAGCCCCAACGTTGCAGGGGGCACCATCGCGGCAGCACACCTCACCACCGGACGGGGGCAATCGACATGACGCCGAAAGTTGGTTCCGTGTTTTCCGCCGACCCGCCGAACGGCGGCGTCTTGTTCCTTCGCTCCGATGAAGCCGACCCGCCGGTGACGGTGATCCGCGACATCCGCGTGAAACCGGGGCACGAAGTCGCGTTCGAAGGGTTGATGTCACGTCTGATCAACGAAGCAATCCGTCAACCCGGACACCTCGGCGCCACGGTGGTGCGACCGCAGGTGCCCGGCCACGCCTACCGGTTCATCTACAAATTCGACCGGCGCACACGCCTGGAAGCGTGGCACGGCTCGGGGCTGCGAGCCCAGCTTGTGGCGCCGATCGCGGATCTGATTGAGTGGGACCGTTTCGATCAGTTCCCGGGCCTGGAGACGTGGTTCGATCTCCCCGCCGCACCACTCGCCACGCAGCCACCCAAGTGGAAAACAACGCTCATGAGTTGGGCGGCGATCTACCCGCTGGTGCTCGCGGGCTCCTACATCATGCGTGCCGCCCGTTTCGAGGCGCCGCCGCCGGTCCAGGTGCTGGTGCTGACCGCGGCAGTCGTACCGATCGTGGCATATGTGGTCGCTCCGTGGCTGGGCCGCCGCTTGCACCGGTGGCTGTACGCCGGGCTGGAGAGATCCCGCTGAGCCGCACGATCCGAGGATTCAGGGCCACGATCGCCCGATGATGAGCTCGACGAACCCAATCGACACGCGGTGAACTGCCACTCCAGGCGGGTTCCCCCCGGGGCGACATCCGGAGTTCTAGAGCGTCGCTCTCAGGTCGTCGTCCATCTGCGGCAAGTATCTGCGGATTCGGGCGGCGTCGAACCTGGGAGGCAGGGTCGGACCGCCGTGCGAAAGTGAGTACTCTACCGCGGCCTGCACAACTCGCGAAGGGGCGAGCCGACCGCCCGACCAATGGTCGTGGTCGCACCAGGCCAAGGTCACGATATGCTCGCAGATGCCGGACTCGCGGTGCACGCGGATGCTGTAGGACCAGCCCCGGGGCTCGGGGGTTTCGGTGAGCACCTCGACCCGGGCGGCGTTGACGCCGGGCTTTGTAGAGGACGGAAGATTGGGGAAATCGGGGTGTTCCACGCGGGTACTACGCTTGCTCGGCGATTGTGCCGTGATTTGTACGGGCACTCCGGACGGAAGGCGACGCGCCGACCATCCTGACGGTATCCGTTGTCACGAGCAGATATCGGTTCATTTTCGACGAAGGTGTGAAGGTAGTTCCAGGCGATCATGCTTCAGAGGACAGATAATGCCATCAACGCCCGCGGCGGACCGGGCCGCGTTCACCCTGTGAGGGGTGACAGGCGTTCCAATCATGGCGTGCGAATGCACCGCCCGGCCCGCGCAATGACACTTCCCCCCTCGGACTCACCCCTCCTCCAATGACCTTCCTCCTCGAAACGATCCGATTGGGCCTTTCAAACCTCCGCCTGCGCCTGCTACGAAGCGTGCTGACGGCGCTGGGCATCGTGTTCGGCGTAGCGGCGGTGATCATCATGAGCAGCCTGGGCGAGGGCAGCAAACGCCAGGCACTGGCCCAGATCGAGCGGCTGGGCGCCCGCAACATCATCGTGCGAAGTCAGAAGCCGCCCGAAAGCCAGAACCAACAGAGCAGCCAGTCTCGAAGTTTCGTCAGCCGCTTCGGCATCACCCGGGGTGACCTGGACGTCATCCGGGACAGTTTCCCGGACGCTGAGGCGATCGTGCCGCTGAAAGAGGTGGGCGGACAGATTCTCCGCAACGCCCAGCGTCGCACAAGTCAGGCGTACGGCACTACGCCGGACCTGATGCGCGTGGCCAACCTCTCCGTGGAGCGAGGGCGATACCTGACACCGTCGGACATGGAAGAACGGGCGATGGTGATCGTGATCGGCAGCGAGATCGCCAAGCAGTTCTTCCCCCTGGAAGATCCCATCGGCCAGACCCTGCGGATCGACAGCCGCGCTTTCACGGTCGTGGGCGTGCTGCGGCCTGTCGGCCTGGCCGGCGGGGCTGGCGCGGCGCTCATCGGGCGTGATCTCAACCTCGATTGCCACATCCCCATGACCTCGGCGCGCGAGGCGTTCGGCGATCTGGTCTTCCGAATGCAGAGCGGCTCAACGCAAGCCAACGAGACCCAGGTGTCGGAAATCTACATCTCGGTCAAGGACCGCGAGGACGTGATGACGGCGTCGTATCTGCTGCGCCGGGTCATGTCCATCCGGCACCCGGGTCTGCCGGACGTAAGCCTGATCGTTCCGTATGAACTGCTCGAGAACGCCAAGAAAACCGTCCTCACCTACAACCTGGTGTTCGGCGCCGTGGCGGGCATCTCGCTGCTGGTGGGCGGCATCGGCATCATGAACATCATGCTCGCGAGCGTCACGGAACGCACGCGGGAGATCGGCATCCGACGGGCGATCGGAGCGACGCGACGGCACATTCTTTGGCAGTTCCTCGTCGAGACCAGTGTCCTCGCCGCGATCGGCGGAGTTCTGGGTGTTGCGCTCGGGGTCGGCGGGAGTTTGCTGGTGGATTGGGGCGTCGAGAAACTGCCGAGGTTGCCTTACGTGGGCCAACTTTTCCCGGCGGACGCGTCGCTTCCCACGAGCGTCACGCCGTGGTCGATCGGCATCAGCTTTGCGGTGGCGACATTGACGGGCCTGGTCTTCGGGCTTTACCCGGCACGCAAGGCGTCTATGCAGGATCCGATCGTCGCGTTGAGGCATGACTGAGACCACCGCAGAGTCCGTAATGCCGGCGGCCCCGCGCCGCACGGCGCAGCCGCCCCACCTCACGTTCTCGGTTTCGTCCAGTTCACACGCCACCTCCCCACCGCGTGCCAACATGATCGGTTCCGAACTCCCGAATGCATCTTCTCACAACGCTCAAGCAATTACCTTGACCCCCGGCGGCAGGGCCTTAATGAAGAACTTGCCGTAGCGGGCGGTCAAGATGCGGGGATCGAGGACCACCACCCGTCCGGTATCGGTGTGACTACGGATGAGGCGGCCAAAGCCCTGCTTGAACTTGATGACGGCGCGGGGCAAAGAGTCTTCCATGAAGCCGTTGCCGCCCCGCGACTCGATGAGTTCCAGCCGGGCCTGCGTGAGCGGTCGGTCGGGGGGATCGAACGGGAGCTTGGTAATGATGACATTGCGAAGACCGTGCCCCCGGACATCGACCCCCTGCCAGAACGAAGCGGCACCCAGCAGCACCGAGTGCTCGTTCTCTCGGAAACGTTGGAGGATGTGCGTGCGCGAACCGTCGCGGCCCTGCGCGAGCAGCGGGTATCCGAGTTGAGCCAGAGGCCCGGCCAGTTCATCGGCCACCGCGTTGAGCGTGGCGAACGAAGTGAAGAGCACGAACGCGCCGCCCTGAGTTTCGCGCACATGCTCCAGGATTTGGAGGGCGAGCGCGGCGTTGTACGACAACGGGCGACCATCGCTCCGGACCGCCGGGGCCTGCGGGGCGAAGACCTGCACCTGACGGGCGTAGTCGAAGGGGCTTCCGGATTGAAACGTGCGGGCGCCCTCGCACCCCAAACGCTCCATTACGTGCGAAAATGCCGTCTCGGCGCTCTCGCGTGATTCGTCCTCGCTCGCGGTGCGGGTGGCGAGCGTGGCGCTGGTCAGCGTCACGCTGAAGTTCTGTCGGAACAGCCGCTCTCGCAGGATCGGCGCCACCTCAATAGGGGCGCACGCGAACTCCACGCGCTGGGTGGATTGACGGAAGGCGTGCTCGTCCTCACCTCCGGAGAGTTCGATCCAGTAGGCGTAGTGTTCCAATCGCTGAGAAAGGATCGTCTCGGCGTCGGCGGCGATCGCCTCGGCCCGCAGCGCGTAACTGTTGAGTTCAAACTGGTCCGCCTCGGCCTTGACGGTCTTCTTGAGTTCGGCCAACCGCAGGGCAAGCTCCCGCATCGCCGGCGTGAGCAAGTTGGGAACGACTCCCGGCGCACGCACGCGGACGGTCGCCGAAGACGCTCGCTGCGAGGAGCCTCGCCGGGCGGAATCGAGCGGCGGTGGCGAGTTGCGAACGTGCTCCACGAGCGATTCAAAGAACGCCCTCGATGCTTCCTGGGCTTTGACACACAGATATACCGCGCGGTCCGTGCTTTCGTGCTCGCCGCTGAGCAGCGCCACGGTAGCGAGGAACCCCTTCTGGCCCTTCGGGGAGTACAGTGTTGAGAGCAGGAAGTTCACACGAGCCTCGGTGAGCGACGCTCCGAAATGCTCCGCGGCGACTTCCTCCACGTTGTGCGCTTCATCCAGCACCGCGTGCTGGTAGTTGGGCAGAATCGACACGTCCTGAGCCCGCAGAGCCAGATCCGCGAAGAAAAGGGCGTGGTTGCACACCAGGAGGTTTGCAGCCTCGGCCTTGCGGCGGGCACGCTGATAGAAGCACTGCTTGTACGTCGGGCACTTTCGTCCCATGCAGTTGCCGCTGTCGGATCGCACACGATCCCATACGCCCGGGCGCTCCAGAGTGGGGAGGGACGAGAGCGTTCCGTCCTCGGTTTCGTATGCCCATTCCTCGATCTGTTGGAGGGAGCGGCGGGCGGGGCCGTCGGGAAGCAACCGGTCCTGCCGCTCGCTGGTCAGTTTGAGGCGGCGGATGCTGAGATAGTTGCCGCGGCCTTTGACTAGGACGGGCCGGATCGCCGGCGGCGGCTTGGCAGGAATCGAAACCTGTTCGCCGAACTCGTCCAGCGGCGGAAAGTCATCCGGGTCCGGATCGTCGGCGTCGTCATCTTCCGCAGGCTGCTCCACGCCCAGGGCGGTCAGTAGCAGCGGGATGTCCTTGGAGACCAGTTGCTCCTGGAGCGCGATCGTGTGCGTTGAGATGACGACGGTTTCACCGGCCAGGCAACGCAGCATCGCGGGGATGAGATACGCAAAGCTCTTTCCCACGCCCGTTCCCGCCTCGGCGAGAAGGTGAGACTTGGTCTGCATCGCGCGAGCGACTTCCTCCGCCATCCGGACCTGCTCGGGACGCGGTTCGTGCCTGCCGCCCAACAGCACGGCGATGGGCCCCTGGGCGCTGAAAATGTCCGGAACGGTGGGCGGCTGGGGCATTGCGCGGTTTCAGGGGGCGAGCTTTTCGCTCCGGAAATGGGCGAGCATCTCATGGTGGAAGGCCTTCACCTGAGGGGAACCGAACACGGTGCCATGGTCGGCCTTGTCAACGAACTTGATGTATCCGTGGTCGTCGTGGGCCGCGGGGCGGAGGCGGTCCAGATCGGCCGCGAGCAGTGACACCGCCTCGTTGAGGTAGAATGTGTCACGCGTGCCCACAACCAGGCGAACTCGCTCCCGGAGGATTTTGCCGTATTTCTCGGGGTTGTTGCGGACCAGATCGGCGATGTCGTACTTGCGGTACTGCTCGGCGACTGACTTGTCGATCGCGCCCGTGACCGGGTCATACAGCGCGGCGGGATTCCCGTCGGGGCCGCGCGGCCCCCACACGGCCTGCCAGGAGTCCCACTGCTGCCCGGAAGTGTTGTTCGGCCCCATGATGTCCTCGCCCTGGCTCTCGGTGCGGACGCTCACCGTGGAAACATTTCCCTTGAGCAACGAACCAAGTTCAAGCACAGGCAGCTTTGATCCTTCGGGAATCGACCAGAACCCGTGCGCATCGGCAATGATTGAAGTGAGCGGATTCGGCGGTTTCCAACCGCGGCTGATGGGGTCGTCTGCGCCCGCGGGCTCCACACCCGAAACCACCATGCGGTACATATTGGTCTGGCCATAGATATCGCAGAGCTCCAGGCGCCGAAAGTCGACCGGATCGGGAGATGTGGACCAGGATGCGCCGAACGTATCGGGGTAGTTCATCGCCAGCCACATGGTGGACCACCCGCCCGAGGAATGGCCGCGGAGCACGCGGCCCGCGGGCGTGGCAGCCATTTTGTACTTGGCCTCGATGGCCGGGATGAGTTCCTCCACGAGCATCCTGCCGCAAGGGCCGTTGTTGGCGGAATCCGCGAAAAGCGTGTGGCCGTTGGGGCTCTCGGGGTTGAGGACGATCCAGAACGCGTTCTTGTGGAGCTCCAAGCTCTCCGCGTCCAGCTTCCTCATGCGTATCGCGTTTGCGTAGGCCAGGGAACTCTGGTGATCCCCGCCGAATCCCGGCACTTCGTACACCGCGGGGTACGTGCGTGCCGGATCGTAATCGATCGGCTTGATGATCGAAGCCTGCATGGAGACCGGCACGCCCCGGAACTTCTCAAGAAGCTTGGAGTTCAGATCTACGACATCGACGTTGTTCAGTTTGCCCAGGTCATGCGGCCATCCGTACGGCGCGACGATTTTGTCAACCAGAATGTCCGCCGGGAGTGTGCGGTCCGTGACCTCCAAAGTCTGCGGCAAGCTGTACAAGTTCATCGCGTTGTGCAGCCAGTTGCTGGAACCACGGTTCACAATCAAGCGTGCCTGCACCGAGTACTTGCCCGGCGCGAGTTTCGAGGGCACCGGGCCCGCGAAGCGATCCGCTGAATCCCCCACCACCAACGCCACGGCGGGATCGAAGTTCTTCACATCGACCGCGTACATCGGCTGCGGATCCTCATCGAACGGGGCGTCGTTCGGTGGAGTGCCTTTGAGAATCTTGGCGTTCGGTCCCACGAGAGACAGCACGAGGCGGCCGGTGAGCGGGCCGGTGGGCGTGGGAGGCTTGAACTTGACGCGAAACTCCACCCCGGCCGCGGCGGTGCTCGCGGCCAGACAGATCACCAATGCGTGCTTCATGCCCAAGAGTACGCGGAAGGCTTCATGCCCGCGCTCGGGTGTTCAGGGCAGTATCAGCATCGCATCGCCGTAGCTGAAGAACCGGTAATCAGCCTCCAAAGCCTGCTTGTACAAAGACTTGAGGCGATGTATGCCGCCCGGGAACAGTGACGCGCACATCGCCAGCAGCGTTGATTGCGGCAGATGGAAGTTGGTGAGCAGCGCGTCCGTCCACCGCCATTGAAATCCGGGAGTGATGAGCAGATTCGTAGCCACACTCTGTGGACGGGGCGCCGGGAGCGTCGCATACGTCTCAACGGTTCGTGCGGCGGTGGTGCCGATGCAGAAGACTCGGCGTCCAGATTCCCGCACGGCGAGAATCGCCTCGGCCGTCACCGTGCCCATGGAACACCACTCGCTGTGCATCGGATGCTGCTCAACGTACTCGGTCTCAACCGGCTTGAACGTGCCGGTTCCCACGTGCAGCACCACCGAGAGGCGGGTCACGCCGGCCGCGTCGATGCGATCGAGAATCGCGGGGGTAAAGTGCAGGCCCGCGGTGGGCGCGGCAACGGAACCCTGATGCCTGGCGTAGACCGTCTGATACCGATCCCGGTCATAGGCGTCAGGGACCTTTTCCGTCCCTGATTTTCTCGCCGCGAGAATGTAAGGCGGGAGCGGGGTGAATCCGATGCGTGAAAGCGTGGCGTCGTCGGTTTCAGCGACCGGCTCCACGCTCGCGATCCAAGCGCCGGGCTCGGAGCCCGCGGGTGCCACCAGCGTCAGTCGGGTAGTCTGCTCCTCGCGGACTGCGAGTATCCGCATACCGGCGCGGGGGTGCTTTACCCGCACGAGGCACACCCACCGACGCTCGCCGAGTGCCGCTTCGTCACCCTGCGCGGCACGCAGGTAGAGCCCCTCCACGCGGCCCCCGGTATCTTCGCGTGTTCCCTGCCAGCGGGCGGGAAGCACGCGCGTCGTATTGAAGACCGCGGCATCCCCAGCGTTGAAAAAGCCCGGCAAGTCGCTGATACGAGCGTGCTCGAGCAGGCTCTCATCGGTGCGAGACACGATCATGAGGCGAGCCGAATCACGGGGCTCGGCCGGACGCGTCGCGATCGCGGCGTGAGGCAGGTCATAGTTGAGGTCGGAAGTTCTCAGCACGTTGTTGCCCGGCAGCGACACGGAAAGTAGCGGGAACTCACCGGACCTTACAGACGGACCGGACCCACGGGAAACGCCGGGGGGTGGGAATCGCTTCTTGCGGCCGCTGCGACGAGTTTATCAGCCCTCGGACACGGCGTGGGATCGGGCACGCTGGTCGTTCTGTATTCCCCGTCGTGCAAGTTCAGAATTCGACAGACCGGGTGTGGACGGGGGGTGGGCGCTGCTGGCCCGCCCCCGCTCCGATTCCATGCCGCCCCAGGGTGGCGCCGATCGAACCCGCTGAGTCAAACGTCACGAACCCGGACCATCTTGGTCCGCGGCCGTTCTGGCAGTTCCTGGAACGGGACAACGCCCAACGTCCGGCCGTCGCCGTGCTGGGGCGGCTGGTTGACATCGTCGCCTAGTTCGAGTCCCTTCGCTCCCGCCATCTTGCCCGCGCTCTCGATGCTATTGCATCGAAATCGGCGGGCCCAGCACTTCACGAAGCACCACGAACCGCCTGAGCTCAGAACGCGACATGCCGCGTGAAGAGTGTACAGGTGTGTTCAGAACGCGTCGTTCGGACGCGGGAACCGATTCAGGCTGCTCGCTCGAAATAGGCGAGGCTTCTTTTTGAAAAGACATCGCCGGCACCGGAGGGGGCGCCGCCTGACGCTGCTGGCGTTGCCGCTGCGACTTTGACTTGTATTGTGGAGCCGATGGAGCCGGTGGCGTTGTACGTGTCTGGGGGACTCTCAACAAGCCGGTGCCCGAACCCGAGGAACGCGCCGCGGCGGCGGGTTGAATCGGCGGAGGTGACACGCGAGTGGTCCGTGTTTCGCCCGCTCGACGCGCCGCGAGTTCAGCAAGTTCCTCCTTTGCGGAGACCTGCATAGGTGCCGGGCGCCCGAACGCTCCCGACTGCCCGGTACGCAAGGCTTCGGCCTCGGCCCGCAGGCGGGCCTGCTCGCGGCGGCGTTTCTCGGCCTGTTCGCCGAGCGCTTTAAGCACACGCCCCACGATCGAAAACGTGACCGCGAAGAAGATCACGATCAGGTGCGGATTGGCCAACAGGAAGTTGAAGAACTTGCCCATCACATCATGGTACGGGGCCCACGGCCGGGACCACGACCGGTGGCGATTCCGGCCAGGCGTCGTCCCTCACGGCTCGGAATGGGGTGCCGAAGACGGTTTCAAGGACGGCGGGGTCAAGGGCCGCTGCGGCGGGCACGATCGCCGAAGCGTGACCTCCTTGATTGATGGTCAGCACCGCGTCGGCGAACGAGGCGACCAAGTGCAGGTCGTGGAGAACCACGATGACAGCCGCGCCGCGGCGTGAATGCTCGCGGAGCAGATTCATCGTCCGGATCGCGTTCGCCGGATCCATCGCGGCCACGGGCTCGTCGGCGAGAATGGCGGTCGAGGCCGGGTGGGTCCCCGCCAGCTGTGCAATCGCGCGAGCAACCACGACTCGCTGGCGCTGGCCGGCGCTGAGCACAGAGAAGGGGTCGTCGGCGCGGTCCATGACTCCCGCCGCAACCATCGCCTCCTGCACTGGTGCGTCTGCCGGGTTTAAGCCGCTCGCGAACCGCCCGAGCCGGACTACCTCGCGGACCGTGAACGGGAACACCACGCTCCCTTCCTGCGGCAGATACGCCACTCGCGCCGCCCGGTCACGCGCGGACATGGTGTGGAGCCGGCGATCGCCCAGAAAGACCTCGCCGCCGAGTGCCGGCACCAACCCGAGCATGGTGCGTAGGAGCGTGCTCTTACCGGCGCCGTTGGGGCCGATGATGGCGGTCAACGAGCGATCCGGGAACTGCACCGACACCCCAGTCAACACCGGAGGGTCGGGGAGGAAGCCGCACGAGAGGTTCTGAAGGCGGATCGTCAAGGGCTCATCGTAATCCCGGGCGGCGCGCGTACTCTTGCCCGCCGACGGAAATCGGCCCCGGGCCCTCCGGCACGGGTACCTATCGAACTCGAACGAGGCTAGTGCGGAATCATGGCAAACAAGCGCACCATCGCGGTCACCGGGGCATCTGGGTTTGTGGGTCGGTACGTAGTCAGGGAGCTCGTCTCCCGGGGCTACGCCGTGCGAGCGCTGGTGCGCGATATGAACAAGGCCCGCGCTGTCCTGCCCGCCACGGGCGCGGGCGGCGCTGTGCAACTGGTTCGCGGCGACGTGTTGGACGCCGGCATTGTCGCCGAACTGCTGCGGGGCTGCGGAACAAGCGGAGCCTGTATCAACCTCATCGGAATCATCCGGGAGAAGCGCGGCGTTGCCGCGGGAGAGTCGGTCACGTTCCGCAAGGCACATGTTGAATCCACGCGGGCGCTGGTGGCGGGTTGCGGTGAATCAGGTACACGTCGATTCCTGCAGATGTCGGCCCTGGGAGTCACTCCCAACGGCGTGTGCGAATACCAAACATCGAAGTTCGAGGCCGAGCAGATCGTTCGCATGAGCGAACTGGACTGGACCATCTTCCGTCCCGGCCTCATTCATGGCCCCGACGGCGACTTCATGCAGATGATGAAGCACATCCTGGAGGGCTCGGCCCCCCCATACCTCTTCGCCCCATATTTCACGCGAGGCATAGAGGACAAGAGCGTGCCCTTGGGCGCGGTGCAGCAGCGCGATCCTTTGGTGCAGCCCGTCGCGGTTGAAGACGTCGCCGCGGCCTTCGCCACGGCCCTTGAGAGCCCGGCGAGCATCGGCGAAGTCTACAACCTGGTCGGCTCGGAAGCCATGGATTGGCCCACGATGTTGCGTTTTATGGGTGCTTCGCTTGGAGCTGGCAACGTGGCTCCGTTCGGGGTCCCGGCGGAAGCCGCGGCCAACGCCGCGACCGCGGCCGGCAAGCTAGGCTTCGGTTCACTCCTGCCCTTCGACGCCGGCATGGCCCGAATGGGAGCGATGGACACCACCGCCAACTCCACCAAGGTCCGCGAGGACCTGGGCTTGGATCTCAAGCCATTCCGCTCAACATTCGGTGCCTACGCCTCACGGATGTGATCGTGCGGGAACCACCCTCGCCGGCGGCAGGATTCACGCTTCTGAGGCACGAATCTCGTGCAACAATGTCCCATGGGACCGCAGGAATCGCCATCTGACTCGCAGATCATCGAACCGCTCTGCGCGGTCTTCCGCCGCACACTCAAGGCCGAAGGTCTTAAGTACACTCCGGAGCGTGCGCAGGTGCTTGACACGATCGTGCGATTCGACGGGTTGTTCGATGCCGACGCCATCATCGGAAAAGTAAAAACCTCCGGGATGCGGGTGAGCAAGGCGACTGTGTACCGCACGATCAAGCTGCTCCAGGATGCGGGGATCATTCAAGCCGTCCTGCTTGACCAGGATCAGGCGCATTTCCAGCTCGTGTACGGCCGCAAGCCCCAGGAACTGATCATCCGGATTGATACCGGTGCTGCGGAATCCGTGAGCATCCCGCAGTTGGCGGAAACTGTCGAGAGAATCTGCCGCGAGCGGGGCCTGAAGATGCAAGGCCACCGGCTGCACATTTTCGCATCTGCGAAATGACCGAGGACTGCGGCCCGACGTTTTCTGTCATCAGAACTCATTCGACTGACAGACGCCCACATGTTTCCTGACCAAGGAGTGTTCAATCCTCCGTGGCTTCTTGATGGCTCTCGCCGAGGGCCTCTCTCATCGGTCCATTCCGCGTGATGCGTGTCCAATGCCGCTCTTGCGCATGGACGCTCCTCCCGGATCAGCTCACCCACCTCGCCGCGGTTCCCAGGCCAACTTGCATCGCTCGCGGTGAGGCGTGGCACGCAAAGGCCGCAACACGCGGGAGATGGAGTTCTTCAATGATCGCATCTGGCTGGAAGCCCCCCGCCTCCGGTTGGCTCGTGCGCAGCCCATGAAAAGAAAAACTCCGGCTTGGAGCGATCCAAGCCGGAGCGAAGAGCGAGATGAGTTACAGGCAACTTGGTGATGGTTGCCTCGATATCAACCTAACGGAAGAACCGTTAGATTTAGCGGCGGCGGCGGCCAGCGACCAGACCGCCCAAGCCGAGCAGCGCCAGAGCGCCGGGGGCCGGGGTGATGTGAATAGTGGCACCGTCAGTTTCAACCGCGCCCTTGATGGAGCCGGAGTTGTCGGAGCCGCTGGAGAACCAGGAGGCTTCGCGAGCGCCGGTGGTCGAGTTGCGGCTCATGCCTTCGACGGGAGCGCCGAGAGTGAGGTCGTGCATTTCGCCGTTGCCGACGCCGCCGACCGTCAGGGCCAGCCGCATGACTTCAACGTTCGTGATGCCGCCCTGGAACGGTGGGTCGGTCGCGCTGACGTTGCCGGAACCCTTCTGCACGCACGCCACGCCGCCGGCGCCGTTGAAGTTGTTCGCAGCGCTGGTGCCAGTGGTGGGGCCAGTGCCGCACCAACGGGTCACGTCGTTACGAGCAATACGGAGGTAGCTCTCGCCAGCGGGCAGATCGTTGGGAGCGCCACCCGCGCCGCCGGTGTGGCGGTGGGTGATGTACGACTGGGCGCCCGAGGGGCCCGTGCCAGCGAAGGGCTTGAGGCGGCCGAAGGGGCCGTCAAGGGGCGAGCCGTCGAGGTCGACGCCGCCGCCGGTGCCGTTGTTACCCTGGTTGGCGAAAGCCTGGAAGCTGTCGACAGCGCGAGCGCCGCCAACGGTGGGCTGGAACGTCAGGCTGGCGAAGCCAACCGGAGTCGCAGCGGTGCCGAGCCAGGTCATCGTGTAACGGACGAGAACCGTGCGGGTCTCGGCCGAGTTCGCGGTGACTTCAACGCTGTCGGCCCAGTTGACGCCGTCAAGGCTCACCTGAACGTCGAGCTTGGACTGGGCGTTAGCGGCAGCCGCGAGGCCCGCGACAGCCAAGAGAGAACCAATCACATTCTTCATCTCGATCTCCTCTGAATAGTAACGGTTTGGGCGGAATCAAACCATTTAGACTTGTACCGGGGAAGCAACCGTTCTTCCCCCTCTTACCCAACAGCATACAGCATGTCGTTTCCGAATGCAAGTGTTTTTCGCGAAAACTGTGGCCAGTAATCGCCGAATTCCTCGGAAAAAGCGGTTTCCGTGGACTCCGTCAACAGTTGTTAGTGCTTTAATAGTGTATGCAACTCCGGATTCAGCCCTAAAACCATGATACGTATTGTTTTTTGTTAGGTATCTAGACTTGCCTAAGACAAAAACCCCTTCCCGGGCTGAACCCGGGAAGGGGCGAGTCTCGCGTGTAGCGGGTTGTAGTTCTTCAACCCGCGTTGTTTTCAGACTGGCTCACAGTCGCTGCTCGCATTCAGCGGCGGCGACGGCGGACAGCGACCAGGCCACCCAAGCCGAGGGCCGCGAGGCCACCGGGAGTGGGGACGGAGATCGTGGCGGTGTTCACCGCGACTTCGGCCTTGATGCCGCCGAAGTTGTCCGAACCGCTCGAGAACCACGCGGCTTCACGGGCGCCGGTCGTGGTGTTGCGGCTCATGCCCGCCAGGGGGGCGTCAACCGTCAGGGTGCGAGTGCCCGGAGCGGCGACAGTGACGGAGAACTTAAAGAGGACGACATCGGTGATCGAGCCCTGGAACGGGGGGTCGGCGGCGCCGACGTTACCCGAGGACTTCTGAACGCAGGCCAGACCGCCCGAGCCGTTGAAGTTGTTGGACGCCGAGGTGCCCGTGGTGGGACCATCGCCGGCCCAGTTCGTGATCGTCGTGCGGGCGATACGCAGGTAGTTCACACCAGCAGCGGTCTGGGTGTGACCACGGTACGGATCCGTGGAGGTGGGGCCGGTAGCGCCGAAGGGGCTGATGCGGCCGAAGGGGCCGGCGGTGCCCGCGGTGTCGGAGACCGAACCACCGTTGGTGTTGTTGCCGCGGTCCGCGAAGGCGTTCAGCACGTCAGTGCCGGCGACCCAGTTGGACAGCGTGGGCTGCCAGGTGAGGCTGGCGAAACCGACGGGCGTCGCGGTGCCGGTCTGGATGAAAGAGACCTTTCCGCGAACCAGAACCGTGGCGCCCGGCGCGACGTTCACGTTGTTGGACCAGGTGACGCCATCGGTGGACACCTGCATGTCCAAACGGCTGGTGTCGGCGGTGGCCAGAGAGGCAAGGCCGGCGGCGGCGACGATAGATGCAATCACGTTCTTCACGGATAAGACTCCTCGAACATTTGCTGGGCAAGAAGGCCCAGACCCACTAAACGCTTTAGAACGAACACTCGTTCCAGACCCACTATCAACATGCCACACGGAATTGACGATGCCAACAAAAATGACGAAAAAACCAAAGTTTTTTTGTGTGACGTCTGGAACGCCGACTTTTTTCTGAATTTTCTGGAAAATCACGGAATTCACTTGCCGTTTTCGTTTCCATCGGCGGGGGGAGGGGCGTGTTCGGGTGCGTAAAGCCCGCTCCTAACCTGTATCTACCTATGACCCCTTCCCAACACCCGGCCGCACGCGCTTGGGAGCTGCTCAACGCCGGCGATGAGCCGCAGGCCGTCAAGCTCCTCACCACGTTTCTCGCCCGCAAGCCCACGGACCCGCTCGCGAACAAGATCATCGCCATGGTCCATGGCGCACACGACCGCTTCGATCAGGCCGCGTTCCACCTCCGCCGCGCCGTCGCCGCGGCGCCAAACGACTTCCACATTCAGTACATGCTCGGCAACGTGCTCTTCAGCCAGCAGAAGTTCGCCGAGGCCGCCGCGGCGTACCGCACCTCGGTGCGTCTCTCGCCCACCTACACCGAAGCTCGCGACGGCCTGGCCCGCTGCCAGATCAGCCTGAACAAGTTCGCCGATGCACTCACGACGTACCGCGAAGGCATCGCCGCCGTCCCCGACAACCCCCGCCCCATCTCAACGATGATCGGCGTGATGCTCCACATCGGCCGCTCGAAGGAAGCTATGGACGCAACGCTCGAAGGGCTCGCCCGCTTCCCGTACGACGAGGACCTGCTCAAGTACGCCGCGTTCACCGCCAACCTCGTGGAAGGCGTCCCCCCGCGCGAACACCGCCGCTATCACGAGCGTCTGGGCGCCGTCTACGCCTCCCGCACCACGCGCCCGGCTCCGGTCTTCGCGAACAGCAAAGACCCGCGGCGCCCGCTGCGCGTCGGATTCCTCTCCGGCGACTTCGGCATGCACGTGTGCGCCGCGTTCATGAAGCCGCTGCTCCTGAACTTCGACCCCTCGGCGGTCATCCCCTATTGCTACTCCACCAAGCCCGATGACGGCGGCGAAGCCCCCTTCAAGGAACGCTGCCAATGGCGCGACGTGGTCCGCAGCAACGACGATGAACTCGCCGCGATGGTCATGAACGACGGCATCGACATCCTGGTGGAATGCAGCGGCGTCACACCCGGGGCCCGATTCCAGGCGTTGGTGCCGCGCATCGCGCCCATCCAGTGCACCTTCCTCGGCTATCCCAACACCACCGGCCTGCCGACGATGGACTACCGCATCGTGGATGCCTGGACCGACCCCCCGGGCAGCGAATCGCACTGCACGGAGAAGCTCGCCCGCCTGGACCGCTGCTTTCTTTGCTACACACCCAGCCCCTGGGCCCCCGAGCCCACCCCCTCCGCTGCCGCGGACCCCGCCCACCCCGTCACGTTCGGCTCTTTCAACCGTATCACGAAGATCTCCGGGGGCACCCTCGACGCCTGGTGCGACACGCTGCGACGCGTGCCCAACAGCAAGATGCTGATCAAGCTGAGAACCATGTCGGAGGAGCTGCGCAAGGACGCTTTCGCGGGCTTCATCTCCCGCGGCCTGTCCGAAGACCGCATCGTGATCGCCCACTGGACGGCCGACGCCTCCGAACACTCGCAGATGTACTGCCAGATGGACATCGCGCTGGACTCCTTCCCGTATAACGGAACCACCACCACCTGCGAGGCGCTCTGGATGGGCGTCCCGGTCATCGCCCTGGCGGGCGACACACACCGCGCCCGCGTAGGCGTCTCGCTGCTTCACGCCGTGGGGCTCCAGGAACTGGTCGCGAAGGACGCTGATGACTACGCCCGCATCGCCTCCGAGCTCGCGAACGACCGCCCGCGATTGATGGCGATGAAGGCCGGCCTGCGTGCAAGGATGGCTGCCTCCCCGCTGCGCGACGAGCAGGGATACGCCCGATCGTTCGAGAAACTGTTGAGAGACATGTGGCGGGAGTGGTGCGGCGGGGTCGCGTAAATCAGCCCCGGGGGCCGCGCGAAGCGCATGGCCGCGGCTTCACCTACACTCCACCCTCTCATGCCCATTCCCCGTGTAGCTATCGTCGGTCGACCCAATGTCGGCAAGTCCTCGCTCATCAACCTCATCGCGGGGGCCAAGGTGTCGATCGTCGACCCCACGCCCGGCGTCACGCGGGATCGGGTCTCGGCGATCGTCGACCTGATGTCTCCCGACGGCCGCGGCCCGCTGAAGCCGGTGGAGTTTGTCGACACCGGCGGCTTCGGAGTCTACGTCGCAGAGGGCGAACGCTACGACGAGGTCGGCAACGACCTGGCCAAGCTCACCGAGAGCATCGAGTTCCAGATCGCCCAGGCAGTCGAGGGCGCGGACGTTGTGCTCTTCGCCGTCGACACGCAGGCGGGCATCACCGCGCACGACAAGGAAATCGCCCGGCTGCTCCGCGAGCGTGCTCTGGGCGGCAAGCGCCGACGCGGCCCCAAGGGTGAAGCGCCCGGCAAGGCCAAGAAGGCCGACTCCGTGGCCCCCGCACGCGACAAGGGCCCGATGCTGCGCCTGGTGGCCACGAAAACCGACGGCCCCAAGTGGGAGCCCCACGCGATGGAACTCGCGGGCCTGGGCTTCGGCGATCCGCTGCCCGTCTCCGCCAAGAGCAACTACTTCCGGCGCGACTTCCTCGATGCCATCTACAAGATGCTCCCGGAGCCGCAGGCCGAGCAGCGGGACCAGGCCAGGCCCGACCTGGCGGTCGCGATCATCGGAAAGCGCAACTCCGGCAAGAGCACGCTGGTGAACACACTCGCGGGCGAGCCCCGAGTGATCGTGTCCGAAATCCCCGGCACCACGCGCGACGCGGTGGACGTGCGGTTCGACTTCGGCGACAAGTCCATCGTGGCGATCGACACGGCGGGCCTGCGGCGCAAGCGGTCGTTCCAGAACATGATCGAGCACTTCGCCTTCGACCGCGTGCAGCGCGCCGTGGACCGGGCCGACGTGGTGCTCCTGCTGCTGGACGCCACCGAGAAGATCAGCCAGGTGGACGAGCAGCTCGCGATGCTGGTGCAGAAGGCGTACAAGCCGGTGGTCATCGTGGTCAACAAGTGGGACCTGGCCGAGGGCCAGTACGACGACAAGGGCCGCCAGGTCAGCGTGAAGCGCTACGAGGAGTACATCCGCGCCGAACTGCGGGGACTGCCGTTCGCGCCCATCTCGTTCATCTCCGGGCAGGAAGGCCGAAACGTCAAGGCCACCATGCGTCTGGCGATGGAGCTGCGCGAGCAGTCCGCCACGCGGGTCACCACCGGGCGCCTCAACCGCCTCGTGCGGGCCATCATGGAGACCCGCGCCCCCACCGACACCAAGGGCACGTTCGCCAAGATTTACTACGTCGCGCAGACCGGCGTGGAGCCCCCGACCATCACCATGGTCGTCAACAAGCCCGACCTCTTCCGCCCCAACTACCTGCGCTTCCTCATGAACCGCTTCCGCGAGGAACTGCCGTACTCCGAGGTGCCCGTCCGCATCGTCGTGAGGGCCCGCCGCCAGCGAGAGGACGACCTCTTCGACGGCGCCGACCAGCCCGCTCGCATCGCCCGCGGCCGCAAGGGCGTCTACCAGCGCCTGGGCCAGGGCGGCAGCAAGCCCGTGCCCGTCAGCGAGGAGTTCGGCGAGGAACTGCTGGACGACGCGCTCTCCGAGCCGGTGGACATCGATGTCTTCAGCGACAATGCGGACGACTACTTCGAGGAAGAGAAGACCCGCACCACCAAGACCAAGCCCAAGGTCAAGAAGAAGTAACACGCCCGCCCCGAGCCGACCACTCCCAGCATGTACTCCCGCTACACACGCCAACTGTGGCACTACGGACTGCTCCTTCTGGTGCTCGGGCTGCTCGCCGCATGCCTCATCTATCCCATCTACCTCACGCTGATCGGCGGGTTCGTGGCCGACCCGGCCCGCAAGGGAGAGGCGTCGCTGCTCCGAGCGATCTTTGTCAGCGCGGAGCGGGCCAAGTTCACGTTCGATCACCTGCGGCTGGCCCTGCAGGACCCGCGCCTGGTCACGGGGCTCTTCAACTCCTTCAAGATCGCCTGCGGCACGACGCTGGTCGCAACGCTCATCGCGCTGCCGCTCTCCATTCTCTCGGCCAACTACAAGTTTCCCGGCAAGCGGCTCTTCAACGCCATCGTGCTGGTGCCCATGATCCTGCCGCCCTTCGTGGGCGCCATCGGCATGCGCGCGTTCCTGGGCCGCGCGGGCTCGCTCAACGCGCTGCTCGGGGCCGATCTTGACATCCTCGGCGATGCCAAACTCTTGGGAGTAATCCTCGTCCAGGCCCTGGCGCTCTACCCGATTGTGTTCCTGAACGCGTCGGCAGCGCTGGCCAATCTCGATCCCGCACTCAACGAAGCCGCGGAGAATCTCGGCGCCGGTCCCTGGCGGAGGCTCTTTCGCATCACCCTTCCGCTCGTGCGTCCCGGCCTGTTCGCCGGCGCGACGATCGTCTTCATCTGGTCGTTCACCGAACTGGGCACGCCCCTGATGTTTGGCTACAACGAGGTCACGCCCGTCCAGATCTTCAGTGGCCTCAAGGAAGTCGAGAGTTCGGCCCGCCCCTACGTCCTCACGGCGATCATGCTGACCGTTGCGGTTGTGCTCTATCTGCTCGGGAAAGTGGTCTTCGGCGGCAAGGGCTATGCCATGTACAGCAAGGCCTCGCGGGCCTCGGCGGAGAAGCAGCTCTCCGGAATCGCCGCGTGGGGCGCCACCGCCGCGTTCGCGCTCGTCTGCCTCGTCGCCGTCATGCCGCACCTGGGCGTGATCTTCACAAGCGTTTCGGTGCCCGGCCAGTGGTACGGCACCGTGCTCCCCACGTCCTACACCGGCGCGCATTACCGCGAAGCTCTGGGCTCGCCGGACTCGTTCCAGTCGATCACCAACAGCCTCAAACTCGCGGCGTCGGCCATGCTGCTGGACTGCGTGCTGGGCGTGCTGGTGGCGTACCTCATCGTCCGCACCAACGTCCGTGGGCGGGCCATCCTCGACGCGCTCTGCATGCTCCCGCTGGCGGTGCCCGGCCTGGTCATGGCATTCGGCTATGTCGCCATGAGCCTGCAGTGGCCGTTCGGCCCCGGCGGTCCGCTGGCGGGCTTCGCGAGCATCATCGCGGCGGACCCCAACCCCGTGCCGTTCCTGATTGTGGCGTACGCGACGCGCCGCTTGCCGTACATCGTGCGCTCCACCGTGGCCGGCCTGGAACAGACCAGCGGCGAACTGGAAGAAGCCGCGGTGAACCTCGGCGCGGGCCGGCTCACGGCCATGCGCCGCGTCATCCTGCCGCTCATCCTCGCGAACCTTATCGCCGGCGGTCTGCTGGTCTTCTCATTCTCCATGCTCGAGGTGAGCGACTCGCTGCTGCTGGCGCAGCAGACGGGCGACTACCCCGTGACCAAGCAGATCTGGGCCTTCATGGACCGCCTGGGCGACGGCCCGTACATCGCGAGCGCCATGGGCGTGTGGGGCATGGCCCTGCTCACCGTCACCATCTTCGCGAGCAGCGCCCTGTTGGGCAAGAAGATGGGGTCGATTTTCAGAGTGTAAACCCGCCCTCAACGATCCAGCCCCTGGCAGCCCCCCGTCTCGCCAATCCGAAGGTCGCCGAGGTCCGCAGGCACCGGCCTTATTCGCCTATCCGTCCATCATGAACAGCGCCCCTGATACCGGTCGTGGCGTGCGTCGCGGCGAGTTGCAGGCAACACGCGCAAGTGCCGCACCATACCTGCGTTGAACCACGCATCAACGTCCGATGATGCGGCCAACGTATGACGGCCGTAAACGTTACAGGTGCTTCCCCCTCGATGAGAGATCGCTGGGCCGTCCGGTGTTCAGCCTCCACCCGCCGAATCACCCATTATCGAACCTTCCCGGCGGTTTGCGGAGGTTTGGTCCGTTCTTAGCGAGATCCGAATGCGGGCCTGAATCACCTTGGTATACGGTTTTTCCGATGAACTGCGGATTCGGTCATCCAACACCCGCGAGGATCCATGAAAGCCTTCAAGCCTATGTTCGAAACTCTGCTGGCGACCTCAGAACTTTTCATCGCGATCGCCGTAATCGTCCTGATGCGAGGAGTCGACCGCGTCCGCCAGTTGATACCGGGCATTTCGGTGGTTCAACGTGACCGTTCGGCAGCGGAAAACACTCTCGCCGCGAACACCGCAACGTAAACCGCGACGCCGTTCACACAGCGTGTGACTCGGCGTCGCGGAGCTTCTCATCCGATCCTCTTGAACACCCTCAACGTTCTCAGCAGCCGCCCGCCTCCCACACGCTGAAGAAGGCGCCCACGTCGGACCCGTCGATGCCGCCGTCCTGGTTCACGTCCGAGCATCCCACGGACGACTCCCAGTCACCGAAGAATGCCGAGACATCGGAACCGTCGACGCCGCCGTCGCCGTTGTAATCCGCCGCACACCCGCACGGGGGCGGACACCCAACGCGCGCCACGATGTGGTTGGCGGTCTGGCCGTTAACGGTGACGAACGAACCACAGGCATACATCTGGTCGCCGTCGACGAGGAACCGGACGACCTGAGCATTGGCGCCGCCTTCGACGGTGGTCCATGTGTTGCCTTCAAGCCTGTAGACACAACCGTTGGCGGTCTGGGTGCCGCCGGCGTACAGCTTGGTGCCGGTGCCGTCGTTGAACGGGGTCAACGCCCACGTGCGGCCGATGAGCGCCTGCCCCACGGCCGACCACGTCGTGCCATTCCACTTGACCGTGGCGCGGTTGACACCGTCGGCGTTGATCCGCAGGTTTGTGCCGCTGGCGTACAGCGCCGGGCCGGAACCGTCGTCGTACACCTGCAACGCGTCGATCTCGGCCGCGGCGTTGCGCGGGGCCAGATTCGTTCCCACGGCGGACCATGTGGTGCCGTTCCAGCGGGCGATCATGTTCGCCGCGACGGTGCCGATCGCGGAGAACCGGCCGCTGGCGTACAGCTGGGGTCCGCCGCCCTGGCCATCGTCGAACACGGTCAGGGCCATGACCAGCGGGTTGATGCCCACCAGCGTCATGGTCGGGGCCAGGGGCGTGAGCGTGGTGCCGTCCCATGACGCGATGCAGCCCGCGGGCTGGCCGCCGATGTTATCGAAGCCGCCGCCGATGTACAGGCGGCGCTGGCCTCCGATCGCGTCGGTATTCAGCAGGCACCACACCGCGTTCACGCTGTCGAACGCCCAGCCCGTATGCAACGAATGGAAGGCCGAACCGTCCCAACGGGCGATGCTCTTGGTGTCGGGCAGGCCGGTGGCATCCGCGAAGAAGCCCCCACGATCAAATCGCTGCCCCACATGGCGAAGCTCGTGCCGAATCCGTTGCTGATGCCGGCTCCCAGGCCCGAGCCGAAGCCCGACCAAGTGCTGGTCGTACGGTTGTAGCGTGCAAGGAACTGTGTGCCGGGAGCACCCGTCATGTTCGGGAACGAACCGCTGACAACCAGGTCTCCCTGGTACAGCGTCATCGCTCCCACGTAATACCCGTCGGGCGCTCCGGGATTCCCCACGGTATAGTCCCAATGGGGCGTGCAGGACTGGGCCAGGCAAGTCGGAACAAAGAACGCCGCGGCGACGAGTGCAAGGGAAGTACGCATGGTAATGACTTTCAAAAGAGGTCGTACCGACATGGGACGAACAGCGGCGAAGAGTTTTTGCAACGGATCGCCGGGTCCTTAATCCTACGTCCAGGGGATCGCTTGCGTTTCAGAAAAACATGGCAATGCGATAATGGACGAACGCACTCAGATCGGTAGCTACAGAGAAGCCGACGATTCCGGAGTCAGCAATCGACCGTCAGCCGCCCGCGGCTTTCGCGGGGTATCCCAGCTTCCTGAAGTGCTCGACAAGGCGATCGCGGTGGTCACCCTGCAGTTCAATCATCTCCGCGTCAAGAGAGCCTCCCGTCGCGAAGGTTGACTTGAGCTGCTTGAACAGTGCGGGCAGGTCGTTCGTTTTCGCGGAACGGGGTGTGAAGCCCCTCACGACCGTGACGAACTTGCCCCGACGCTGCTCGCGGCGGATGCGCAGTTGCTGATCGGCGGGGCTGAGCACGCGGCCAGACTTGGCGTCGCGCGGGCAATCGCACAGCCCCACGGGCTTGGCGCACCGCTCGCATGTGGCGGGCTGCTCGAACTGCGTGCCGGCGAACAGTCTGGACATGACCCAACGGTATCGACGCCGGCGTGCGCGAACCGCGTCACCCGGCCGCGCCGCTCGCCGGTGGCTCCTAACCTGAGTCACGAAGGAGTACGTGCGGCACGCCGGTTCATCCTATTAGGAGCATCAACATGCGTCGGATCCTGTCTGCGTCGTTGGCCGTGCTGACTATCGGTCTGGGATCCGGCCACGCCACCGGGCAAAGCCCACCGATCGATGTGAAGAATCTGCCGGCGGAGATCAAGTCGCTGTCGTGGAAGGACATCGATCTCGCCACGGTCTCGCCCCTGGAGCGCTGTCGCGCCCTGATGCTGATGAACGATGTTCTCGCGGAACTGGGGGCCCAGCTCACGGCCGACGCGGACCTGATGAGCCAGTACATCGACGTCAACAACCTCGGAGAGAAGTTCGCGGCCATCCCGCCGCTCGCCGACCCATCGCAGTTGACGATGGAAAACGGGTTGCAGATCGCCGTGGCACTGCTGCGCGGCCCGATGGCGCAGTCCTCGTACGCGACCCAGCACTCCGGAGAGCAGACCAGCGATCTGGGCGCATACGAGCAACTCTACCGCTCCAACTGCCAGTGGAAGTGGCCCTCGATGGCGGCCGACAAGATGCAGGTGCGGAGCATGACCGCTTTCCTTCAGGCGCAAGGCAAGTGGGCGGCGTACCAGGCGTGGGCGCCCGGCGAGGTCGAACGCCAGAAGGAACTCCAGAAGGCCGAGCAGGCGCAGCGTCGCGCGGAACAGCAGGCCATCCAGCAGCAGAAGGCCGAGGAACGCCAGCAGAAACTCCAGGAGCAGCAGGAGCAGAAGAAACAGCAGCAGCAGGAACAGGCGATCCTTGAGATGCAGCAATCGCTGTGCGCGGCCCAACAGCAGCAGTCGCAGCCAGCAGACCAACAGCAGGTCATCGTGAACGGAACCTACCCGTACTGGTACTACGGCGGTGTCACCGGCATCGCCGCGGCGGATTGGTATCGCGACGGGGCCTACCAAGGCGCGGCCCGAGCCCGTACCGAAGGTCGCATGTCCGGCTGGCACCGTGGCGCCGGCCGGCGGCGCTGAGTAATCAGATTCGGGAGGGGCTGCGACGACCCTCTGAAAGCTCTTGCAACGCAAGGCGATTGCTGTATCATGGAATCAAGCCCACGACCGCGGGTCCGCCGGGCCGGTGATTCGGAGCTTCGCCATGATCCACCGCTTCCGCCATTTGGTTTTCAGGCCTTGTGTTCTCGCCAACGCGGTGGCGCTCGCCGCCGGATGCAGCGCGGTTGCCAGCGCGCAGAACATCGTGTTCAACGGCGGCTTCGAGTCACCCGTCTTGAACGGCGGGTGGATCCAGCGCTTCCCGGGCACCACCTTCGGCGGATGGCTCGTCGACAACCTCGGCCAGGGCGTTGTGCAAGTCGGGAGCTTCGGCGCCCCCGCCTCGATCCAAGGCTCGCAATCTGTCGAGCTCAACTTCTATCAGACCGGCGGCATTTCACAGACACTCAACACGTGGCACGACACCTACTACGTTGTGTCGTTTCTCATGGCCGGTCAGCTCAACGCCGGTCCCGATGTCAAACAACTCCGGGTGGATTGGGACGGCTCGCCGCTGGGCACCATCTCCTGGAGCCACAGCGCGACGGGCGGCCAATGGGTGCGTCAATCGCTCGTCGCGCACGCCACCACTGGCAATACTGTGCTCCATTTCCTGGGAGTCACCCCCGCCGCCCAGGACGGCGGTCCGTACATCGATGACGTTTCGGTGGTGCCTTGCCTGGCGATCACCCGGCAACCGACGCAGGCTCTGGCGTGCGCCGACGGTTCGGCGACACTCTCGATTGATGCCGCGGGTGCGGGACCACTGGCCTACCAGTGGCAGATCGAAACCTCCTCGGGCGTGTGGGCGGGGATCGGTCATGACCCGATGCCGCTGTCGTGCGGAGGTTTCGTGTTCGCGCAGCCTCCAAACGCTTCGACCACCAATATCGGCGTGCGCGGATGCACCGGACAGTTCCGCATCAGGTGCGTCGTCTCCAGTTCCTGCGGCATCGCCAACAGCAACCCGGTCGCGCTCACGGTCTGCGCGTGCCTGACCTGCCCGGCGGATTTCAATCAGGACGGCGGCGTCGATGGGTCCGACGTCGCCGCGTTCTTCGATCGCTGGGAGTTGGGCAACTGCGACGCCGATACCAATCAGGATGGCGGCGTCGACGGCGCCGATGTCGATGCGTTCTTTGAAGCCTGGGAAACCGGCAACTGCTGATCGAAGTCGCCGTGAACCCCGCCGTCCGCTCAGTCCATCAGGTGCCCCTACCCAGTCGCTGATGATGCTCGGTGCAACCGAGAACAGGGAATTATCCGCGTAGTCGCGGCCGACGCCTCCCCGTAGGCTGATCGCATCCAGCCCCGCACGTCCAATGCTTTGTTCAATGTAGAAATACGCGGGACTGGCTGCCGGGACCTTACTAAGGAGTCGGCCCATGAAGCGTCCCAACGGTCGTCAACTTCTTCTGGCTGCGATGTGCGCGAGCGCTGGAATGGCGAACGCACAGGTGCCCATCCCAAGCACGGGAGCGTTGGGCCCGCTCAACGTCCCCGCAGGTGAAGTCGAGTTTTTCACCGACTCCGGCCTGTATGCGATCAACGGAATCATCCAGAACAATCCCATGAACCGCCGCTCGGTGCTGATCCCGCCGGACACCAGTTCGGCCCTTCATCGCGAAGCATTCGTGACGGTCTACGACTTCACCGAGATTAACCTCTTTCCCCCGACGATGATCCGAGTGACCGGCTCGCAGCCCCTGATCTTGCTGGGCACATCCCAGGCGTACATCGGCTGTACGTTTAATCTTCAGGGCCACCCGGGCGAATTCGGTGGTCATAGCGCCGGTGGCGGTGGCGGAGGAGGAGGAGGCGCGTTGGCCGTTTTCGTCCCCCACTCTTTGCTTTTCCATGGCTCGATCGATTGCTCCGGTGGCTCGGGCAGCATGAGTGATTTGCCCGCCGGCAGCTCGCCCGGCAGCGGCGGATCGCCGGGGGCCGGCGGCGGCCGCGGCGGCATCGGCGGAGGTTCGCCCGCCGGAGGCGCTGGCGCCAACGGCGGGGACGGCGCTTACGTGGGAGTTGAATCCCAGTGGGTCAACGTCGGTGTGCATCTGGGAGGCGGCGGAGGAGGCGGAGGAGGCGGTTACAACGGCGCAGGCGGAGGAGGCGGCTCGATATTGGGCCGCGCCGGCGATCCAGGAGCTCCCGGAGTCTGCGACATGATCGGGCCGGGTGGTGCCGGTGGTATAGGCGGTTCGCTCAGTGGCACCAACCCGGGCGGTTCGAGCGGCGGCGGTCGCGGAGGTGATGGCCCTCAGTCCGCCGTCCGCCACGGCGGCACCGGCGGAGGGGGTGGCGGCGGTGGTAGCGCGCCCGAGGGCAGTCCGGGCGGGCTGGGCGGCAAGGGTGGTTGGCTCGGTGGCGGAGGTGGCGGCGGCGGTGGCGCTGGCGACCTGTGCCCCGGTCACGGCACGCAGCATGGTGATGGAGGGGGCGGCGGAGGCGGAGGCGGGGGCGGTTCGAACGGAGGCGCCGGCACGGAAGGCAAGGTCTATAACGTTAACTCCAACTGCGGCGGGGGCGGAGGCGGAGGCATGGTCATGCTCGGTTCCGGCTCGGCCGAAGTCATCTTCGACGGTCAGGTGATCACCTTCGGCGGCACTGATCCATGTGGCAATCAAGCCGGCGGCGGCACGCTCACGCTCATCGGCCCCATGGTTCAGATCGGTCCCGGTTCATTCTTCAACGGGATACCGATGCCTCCGCCCATCACCGAAGGACTCTATATCGTGCCCTCCCTCGAGTTGCCGCAGTTCCTGCTCGCCGGAGGAGGCGGCGGAGGCGGCGCGGGCGGAATGGGGTTTGATCTCGGAGGTGAGTGCCCCCCGTGCGCCGCGGACTTCAATCAGGACGGCGGCGTCGACGGCTCGGACGTCGGCGCGTTCTTCGCAACCTGGGAAAGCGGCCTGACCTGCGGCGATGTGAACTTTGACGGCGGGGTGGACGGCTCCGATGTCACATCCTTCTTCGACGTTTGGGAAGAAGGTGGATGCTGAACGCTCGCGCGGATCGACGCGTACTCCGCGTCGAGAGCGGGGCCCCGCAATGCGTTTGCGGGGCTTTTTTGTACCCGGAGGCTCTGCTCACGCCCGCAAAAACAAACAGGCCGCGTACACCGCGGCCTGCCCGAGAATCCAAACAGTCAACAAGGCGTTACTTCGCCTTCGCGAACAGGTCCGCGGCGAAGTTCCAGTTCACCACGTTCCACCACGCCGCGATGTAGTCCGCGCGCCGGTTCTGATACTTCAGGTAATATGCGTGTTCCCACACATCCAGACCGAGGATCACGGCGCCCTCGCACCCCGCGATCGCCTTGCCCATGAGCGGGTTATCCTGGTTCGGAGTGGAGCAGATCTCCAGCTTTCCGCCATTGGCCACGAGCCAGGCCCAGCCGGAACCGAAACGACCGACCGCCGCCGCGCCGAACTTCTCCTTGAACGCGTCAAACGATCCGAACCCTGCGTTGATGGCTGCGCCAAGCGGACCGACGGGCACCCCGCCCCCTCCCTTGCCCGCCGGAGCCATCAACTGCCAGAAAAACGAGTGGTTCCAGTGACCACCGGCGTTGTTGCGGATGGGACCGCGTTTGTCATCCGGTAACGAGGCGAGCTTGCGGACCAGATCTTCGACCGACCAATCGGCGAACGGTGTGCCTTCGAGCGCCTTGTTGGCGTTGGTCACATAAGCCGCGTGGTGCTTTCCATGGTGAATCTGCATCGTTTGGCTGTCCACGTGCGGTTCCAAGGCATCGAACGCGTACGGAAGAGCGGGGAGTGTGAGAGGCATGGCTGATTCCTGTGAGAATTCCGAACGGTAAACGACCACCTGAATGAATGACGAACGTTTTACTTCTCTGGAGAACCTGTTGATTTTCAGTTTTTGTGTTGGCGATTCATCAATTCTATGGTAAAATGGGCTTTTGAAGCAGGCGCTGTTCCGGCCTGAGCAGGTATTTGTGTGGGAAGTCCGAGATTTCGTGCGATTTTTGGCTCAAGACGGCCACTTTTTTCGCTTGGATTGTAGAGTGGAGTGAGTTTTGAGTTGTGTGTGGGCGCCGCGGCGGAGCTGCGGAACGGCTTCGGGCACGGATCGTCAGGTACTTAGAATTCATCTAAAAAAGGAACAAAAGCCCAAAGGAAGCGTATCACCCAAAGGTTGATTCTTCCCGGTGGCGAGATGTTGGGGGTAGTCTGGTAGTGCGGGCGGATTTCGGATTCCGGGACGCGATCGCTGTGGGAGTATAGAGGGGCGCAACAGCGTCTACCTCCACGCCGAAACGCTGGGAACCAGAATCCCTGCGAGCGACCGCAAACCGAACGAAGTGCCCGTGAGCGATCCCGATTGCCCTGCGGTAATGGGCCGCGCCGGGGAAGTCACCTACCCCGGGTCCGACTCGAGAATGTCACGTGAGTTGCTCTAAGCGGATAGGCCTGATATCGGTGATGGCCGGATATGGGTAGAAATTGGTAGCCGGTAGCAAAATCCCCCGTTCAGGAATCAACGTACACCGAATAGAAGACTCGGTGCGATGAAAAGGCAGTTCAAAAGAACCTACGGAGCGAAACCATGAAAGCCCCGGGAACGTACACAACGACCCGGGCCACTCAGAAAACACGATTCTGGCGGGACCGCCGAAATCGGTGAACGAACGAAAGAGAAACAGACACGGACGGGCCGGATCGCCCACATTACTGCGAAGTGCGGCAGGGGGCGAGATCGGCATAGATTGCCAGGGTTGGCAAGGAAAGAGCCATGCGACAGATCAGTACAAAGCGAGCCATCAGCCCGATCGAGCAAGTGCGGCGTCGCGGCCGTGCGAGCGTCGGCGGGGATGCCTCCATCGAAAGCGGTGCGGTCGTTACGCGAGGCAAGACGTCCATCCGGCGTCGGCTGAGCATCGAAGACGAGAAGCTGCTCAACCAGATCATGAGCAGCGAGCAGGACTTCATCGACAGCCCCGCCTTTTATGAGGACGAGTCCGAGCGCAAGATCTACGACGAAGCGCCCGATATCCAGAAGCCCGACACCACCTGGTACCACCCGGTGATGGACGACCTCTCGACGGCCCGTACACGCACCGTCAAGAGTGCGCAGCAGGTCATCCTGACCGGCGCTGAGGAAAAGGTCCTCTTCCACCAGTTCAACTACGCGCGGTACCGCATCTGGAAGATCCAGCAGGATGTCTGGGCATCGCCAAGCCGCCAGCCGTTGCCCGACCAGTCCGAGGAAATTCTCCGCTGGCACCGGGTGGCCGACCGCATCCGCGAGCAGATCGCCGAGACCAACCTGGCGCTCGTGCTCGCCATGGCCAAGCGCACCCGCATGAGCGAAGTGGATTTCGCCGATCTCGTCAGCGAGGGCAACATGGCCCTGCTCCGCGCTGTTGACAAGTTCGACGCCGGTCGCGGGTACAAGTTCAGCACCTACGCCTGCCGCGCGATCCTCAAGGCCTTCAGCCGTCAGGGCATGAAGCTGAGCAAGTACCGCCAGCGCTTCCCCACGGACTTCGATCCCAAGCTCGAACGGAGCAACTTCCTGGAGATCAAGCGGGAAGGCTTTGAGAAAGACGCCGCCGAAGAGGTCAAGCGCATCGTTCTTGAGAACCGCTGCGACCTTTCGGATGTCGAACGCACCGTCATCGAGCACCGCTTCGGCCTCGAGAGCGGCGAACTCGAGAAGCCGATGACCCTGGAGCAGGTCGGGCAGATCATCGGCGTCACCAAAGAGCGCGTGCGCCAGATCCAGAACAAGGCCATGGAGAAGATCAAGCTCCAGCTCGAAGCGCATTTCCTGGGCAACAAGGAAGCACTCGAGGCGCAGGAAGCCGCCCTGGAAGCCAGACTGGCCGAAACCGCAGCGGCGAACTGAGAGTCTCGCGTCAAGCAAAGGTTCGAGCACGGCCCGGTCGAAAGACCGGGCCGTTTTCGTTCCCCAATGACCCGATCAGCAATCGGATCCACGCCCGCAGCACATACGGCTGTACGGTGCTCCCTCGGGCGCCGTGGTTCCGGTGCGCGTAGCCATCCCGGCGCGACCTATGCAAGGGGAAACACCGGCTCTTCTTCCGCGCAGGAGCGGATCACATCGTTGCGTCGGAAACGTCGCAGACGAAGTTTCTCGAATCGTGCGTGTTTCCACTCCGGCGGGTGTGTTCCCCCCGGAGAGCCGCGTCGGGCTTCTCCCTCGGCGGGCCTCGCACGAAACGGGTGTGGCGATCGGGTCGGTTCATCCGCATCATCGCGGCACGCGACGCCGGCCCGATTCGTAAGTTCCGCCGCAAGTGTTGGACCCCAGGTCCAGAGGAAGAAGAGACATGCAGACCATTTTCAATCACTCCCGTTTCGCTGTTTGCGCGTTGGCGCTGGCCGCCGGCACCGCCGCTCAGGCGAGCATCACCGTGTTCAATACCACCCTGAGCGGCGGCATTGAAGTCCCCCCGAATAACTCGATGGGCACCGGCACCGGCGAGATGCGTTACGACGATGTTGCTCACACGCTGCGAATCCTGATCACCTTCAGCGGCCTCACCGGCAACACCACCGCTTGCCACATCCACAGCGCCACCGCGCTTCCGGGCTCGGGCACCGCCGGCGTCGCCACCCCCACCCCCACCTTCCCCGGCTTCCCCGGCGGCGTTACCTCAGGCAGCTACGACAACACCCTGAACCTCACGCTCGCTTCCAGCTACAACCCCGCGTTCCTCACCGCACGCGGCGGCTCGGTCGCCGCCGCCGAATCTTTCCTCATTAACAGCATGCGCAACAACACCGCCTACCTCAACATCCACACCACGTTCGCCGGTGGCGGCGAGATCCGCGGCTTCATCCCCGCCCCCGGCGCCGCCGCCGTCCTGGGCCTGGGCGGTCTGCTCGCCGTCGGTCGCCGTCGCCGCTGATCGGGCGATCCGTCGGTCCGTAACGCAACTGTTTGTGTCTTAAAAACCCCGGCCAACGCCGGGGTTTTTCGCTTGACGCCCCCCTGCTCACCGACGAGGCGGCACCATCGGCGGCACATCCTTGGCCGGTCGATCGGCGGGCTTCGCCGGCACGGGAGCGGCGCCCGGCTCGGCGTTCGCCACTTCCACCGGGCCGACCGACGATAGCCAACTCGCAGGATCCATTCCCATTTCGCGTCCCTTCTCCATCAACCTCGCCATCGTTTCCTTGTCAAAGAGTGAACTAGTCTCGGGCGTCTCGAACGAAGAGGGCACGGCGACGTAATGGAACTCCATCGGCACGCCCAGATCCCGAGTGATCAGTTCGCAGCCGAACTCCAGGTGCCGCAGCGTCGTGCGCATCGAATACGACATGAGTGTTCCCACGCTACGGCCGGCCAACGTGACCCATTGGTTCTTGACAAACTGGGGGTCCTGATCGATCTTGCCGTTGACGAGCACCCACAGCCGCAGCCGCGGTGGTGAACGGCCCGGCACGCGTGACGCAAACTCCTTGGCCATCGAGACGATTTCTTCCCGATCCAGGCCGACGAATGCCTGCTGAGTGGTGCCCCCGTCCACGTGGAGGGCGTTATCGATGAGCACCGGCGGAAACGCCGCGGGAATCGCCGCCGATGCCAGCATGACTTTGCGTATACGCCCGATGTTGGCCGGATCGTGCGCCATGGCGCCCAAGTTCCACATCACCATGCGGCCCAGGTCCACGTCGGTCGTTCCGACCAGGAGCATGCGGTGTTCGGAATCGGCTTTGGCCACCATCTCGATGAGTTGTGGATTTATCTCCGCGTCCAACCGCTCCCTGAGTTTGTCGTTGTCGAAGAACGACTCCCTCCAAGGGAGGAAGAACAGCAGATCTCGCAACGCGGCGAAGTTGTCGTCCACTTCCTGGTACAACTGCTCGATCCGGCGGATGCTGTCCTCGGTTCCCACCAGCGCGAACGGAGAGATCATCGCGCCCGTGCTCACTCCCGTGACGAAATCGAACTCCGGGCGGATGTGCGAGGGCTGACCGGACTTCGCCCACCCCTGCAGAAACCCAACGCCGAACGCTCCGTTCTGACCGCCGGACGAGAGCAACAACATGTCGAACGTCACCGGCTCGGACACCGGTCGGCCTTCCGCCGCCGCCTTCGCCGCCTTGTCCTCGAGGCGAGCGAGCACCGTCGCGCGGAACAGGTCCCGCTGGTCCAGCACCTGTTTTTCGTACTGACGCTGGCGGATGACCAGAGACTCCCGCGCCGGCGGGCGATTGGACCCGCACGCGCCCAGGGACAACACCAGCGAGGTTGCGGTGATCAAAGCCGCCCCCGCGAACCCCCACCGCCTCAAATCGCCGAAGCGCATACTACCACCCCGCTCCCACTGTGCTCTTGTTGCAGACATGCGCCCAGCGTACGCCGGGATCAGTCCACGGGAAACCGCGATTGATCTCAATCCCGGACCTGGCCCAGCATCCCCACCAGTGCCGCGAGCCGCTCCTCGCTCAACGCCCCATCCCGCCTGACCCCGCTGCACACGTCAACGCCGAACGGCCGCACCCGCTCCACCGCGTCCAGGACATTCTCCGCATGCAGCCCACCGGCGAGCCACACCGGCTTCCCGCGAGAGCGCATCTCCTCAACGATGCGGTTCGACAGCGACCAGTCGTGCACCCGCCCCGTTCCTCCCAGTTCCTTCACGCCGCCCGGAGGTGGCTTGGGACGCCCCGAATCCAGCAGCACGGCGTCAACCCCCGCCGAGGCGTCGATCGCCTGAACCACACTGCTATCGTCCACCACGTGAATGACCTGCACGATCCGCACGTTTGGCAGTTCCCGGCGGATCGCTCCGTATGTACCGGCCTCCACCTCGTCCACCAGTTGCACCACCCCCACGCCCGCCCGAGCCACGTGCGCAATGATCGTGCCCGCATCGGTCGCGCTGGTGAGCAGAAAAGTGGCCACCCCCGGCGGCACCGTGCGGGCGATCTCCGCGATCGCATCGTCCGCAATCACGCCCGGACCGCTCGGCATGCGCGACACCAGCCCCAAAGCGTGTGCACCCAGGCGGACCGCCAATGCCGCCTCCTCGCGGCTCGAAATGCAGCAGACTTTCAGACGCGTCCGCACGTTGCTCACCCCGCTTTAGGACTTGAACAGAGTTCCCAGCCACGCCGCATCCGCCGCGTTCATCGGTGTATCCACGCCCGCCACCACATTGCAGGCCGCCTGCCGTTGGTTGCGGAAACCGGGGATTGTCGAACACACATGCGCGTGGCTCAGCACCCAACGCGAAGCGACCGAAGAAAGGAACGCCACGTCCTCAGGCGAACCGGCCGCCGCCTTGGACCCGAACCGCTCTCGCACCTTGGCGATCTTGGCCCGCACGCCCGAGAGCGTCTGCGTTCCGAAATCCTTTCGATTGTTGCGGTAATCACCTTCTTCAAACTTCGGCGGATTTGCCGGGTCAAACTTGTCGAGCAGGATGCCCTGGTCCAGCGGCCCGAAGGCAACGAACGAGCAGCCATGCTTTTCCATCAGAGCCTGGCAGCGGCTCCCGGCCCGGATGAAATCGTCGTACCTCAGGTTCGCTTTGTTCTGCAGCACGTGGGGCTTCACCACCGGCACGGCTCGCTCGAAGTCGTCGTCGCTGTACGCCGATTGGCCGATAGCCCTGACCTTGCCCTCTTTCACCAGTGCGTGCATCACCGCCGCGGCTTCGTGCAGATAGTCATGCTGCTCCCCGCCGTAGCCGGGCCCGACGAACGTCCCGTGGTGGAAGTAGTAGATATCGATGTAATCGGTGCCCAGGTTGCGCAAGCTCTGCTCGCACTGACGGCGGACGTGCAGCGGGTCGTACGCGTGAGGCGCCGTGCCCTTGGCGTGCCCCACCTTGGTCGCGATCACCTGAGTTTTGCGGGAAACACCCAACTTCGTGAGGCAAGCCGCCAGCATCCGCTCCGCGCGGCCGTTGCCGTAGATGTCCGCGTTGTCCCAGTGGTTCACGCCCGCATCGATGCCGGTCTTGATGCCGGCGAGCACGTCATTCTCATCAACGTCCGCCCAGCCGATGGGCTGCCCGTTGCTTGTGGACCAGTTCGGCCCGCCCATGGTCCAGCACCCGAACCCGATTTCCGAGACTTTGATGTCCGTCTTGCCAATGGGGCGGTATCGCATGCGGGAAGCGTAGAGCGGGCCGATCCGCCGTGAAGTTGGTCGCCCGAAACACCAAGGTTGACCCTTGACTTCGCGCGGACGCATCTTCCGACCTCTCCTCCGCGTATGGGCTTTCCGCCGCTGATCGCAATCATTTACTTGGGTGACCCGCCATCACCCGTTCGCCGCGCTCACCTCCGAGTTTCGCAGTGAGAGTCCGCAAGGGCGTTATCAGAACCGCCGATGTCCTGTCGATAGCACCAATACCATCCCTCTTCACCCGAGAGAGAACATCCATGAAAATCCCGGCCACGCTCGCCGTTCTAGCGTTTGCTTCCGCCACCCAGGCGCAGTCACTGTCCACGCAGGTAATCGTCTCAGGGCTGGTGCGCCCGGTCTTCGTCACCTCTCCGGTGGGAGATTTCAACCGCCTGTTCGTGTTGGAACAGCGGACGACATCAACGCCGGTGAACGCCGGCCAGATCCGGATCATCGATCTGAACACGAACACGATTGCAAGCGTGTATATGCCCGTCGCGGGCGTTCGGACCGCGCCCAACACCTATTCCGGCATCAGCACCGGCAATGAGCAGGGCGTCCTGGGCCTGGCGTTTCACCCGAACTTCATGCAGAACGGGTACTTCTACGTGTACTTCACGCGTAACGCTCAATCAGGCATCAGCGCCGGTTCGTCCATCGTCGCCCGATACCGCGCCACCGGGGGCAATCCCGCCTCGCTCACCGGCGATCAGGAATCGCAGGCCATTCTGCTCACGATTCCACAACCCGACGCGAACCACAACGGCGGCTGGATCGCCTTCGGACCCGACGGCAATCTCTACATCGCCACCGGCGACGGCGGCAACGCCAACGACACCAACTCAACGGCGGCACCGCTTTCGGTCGATCCTCCCGGTCACACCGCCGGCACGGGCAACGCGCAGGATGTCACCAACAACCTGCTGGGCAAGATGCTCCGCATCGATGTCGACGGCCCGGACAACATCCCCGGCAACGCCGACGATGCAGACCCAGGCAACGGCAAGCCCTACCGCATCCCCGCCGGCAACCCTTTCAACGGAACCAACGGCGACGCGGAAATCTGGGCGTACGGACTCCGCAACCCCTGGCGTGATTCTTTCGACCGCCAGACCGGCGAGTTGTGGATCGCCGACGTCGGTCAGGGAATCCGCGAGGAAATCAACAACACCGCCAACGGGCTCGCGGGTGTCAACTACGGCTGGCGCTGCATGGAAGGCACGCGTTGCACCGGGCTCTCGGGCTGCACCTGCAACGCCGCGGGCTTAACGCTCCCCATCTACACCTACGACCACGACGGGGTCACCTGCTCGATCACCGGCGGGTACGTCTACCGCGGATGCGCCATCCCCTGGCTCCGCGGCACCTACTTCTTCGGTGATTACTGCTCCACGCAGACCTGGTCCTTCCGCCGCACCGGCACGACGAACACCGAGTTCACCGAGCGCACCACGCAGTTGGATCCCCCCGGCACGACCACCATGGGCAACATCATCTCCTTCGGTGAGGACGCGCTGGGTGAGATGTACATCATCGACCGCCAGGGAAGCGCCGGCAAAATCCTCAGGATCGTGGAGTCTGCTCCCTCGTTCACGGACTGCAACTCCAACACTCGGTCTGATCTCTGCGACATCCGGCGCGGAACCAGCCTCGACGCCAACAACAACGGCATTCCGGATGAGTGCGAGCAGTCCTGCTTCGCCGACTTCAATCAGGACGGCGGCATCGACGGTTCCGACGTCGAGGCGTTCTACACGGCGTGGAGCGCGGGCGACAACGCGGCCGACGTGAACGCCGACGGCGGCGTCGACGGCGCCGATGTCGAAACGTTTTTCTCCGCGTGGTCGGCGGGCCACTGCTGAGTGTTCCTCGGTCCGTTACCAGAGATTCTCGCGGCCCACGATCCCGGGACGCCCAGTCTCCCGCAGCCAGCTTGTACCCTTGCCCCTCGGACCATGACCGAGGGAAAGATGGTCAAGGTATCTCTGCAGCGAGTCGTCGGTGAACCCCATCAGGAATCCGCTGGTCGCCGTGGGGTTGAGTTCCAGAATATTGTCGACGAGTTGTTGCCGCGTGAGCCGCGGCGGCGCTTCGCACAGCGCGTTCATGTCAAGAAGGGTCTGCTGCCCATCCATCACCGACCTCCGTGTCTGCCGGCTCTGCCGGTTCATCGTGCGCCGTCCGCGTCCATGCGAATCGGCCGACCATTATTACCATCCCGGGCTGTCCGGGAGGCGAAGAATCCGGTGTGACCGAAACAAATGTCATCGCCATGACCGTCGCCGCGCAGTATGAATCGGCCGACGACGCCCCAACCGTGCACAGAATCATCTCCCCGTCCGGCGATGTCTTCGGTGCCGTCGCAGTGCTCGATCCCGCCACCGCTACGCCCGCCCGCCTCGACGCCATCGCTCTGGCGGCCGCCAACTGCCGCCGCCTCATTCTCCGATTCGAGCCCAACGACGATACTCCGGCCTGGCTCCCCGAACCCCGCCGCGTCTTCGAACAATGCGCCCAGTTGCTCCAATCCGCCGCCGCTAGCCACTCGTTGGAGCCGGTCATTTGGCCGCTCGCGGGCGCGGCCGTGTCCGATGCACCCTCCATCGCAACGTTCTTGCGCTCCTACCCCGCCTGGCGGTTTATCTTTGATCCCGCCGCTCTCCTGGTGCCCGATATGCTCGACCGAGCCCAGGAGCACCTCACCCGCCTGCACGAAGCACTCGGCAGCCACGATCGAATCGCCGCGGCGGTCATCGGCGTTCCCACGGCGATCCGCGGAAAGGTAATCGCCGTCCACCCCGGCGACGGCCCCCTCGCCGCCTTCACCCAGGCCCTACGCATCCGCTGTCTCGCACCTGAAACGCCCCTGCTCGCCATCCAATGATCGCTCTGGGCGAAATGAACCGCCCGGTGAGTTCACCACCCATGATTGATACCCACTGCCATCTGACCTTCCCCGACTTCGCACCGGACCGGTATCCCGGCGGCATCACCGCAGTACTCGAGAAAGCACGATCCCACGGCGTCACCGGCTGCATCACCATCTCAACCACCCCTCCGGACGCCGCCGAAGCCCTCGCGGTCGCCAACCGCCACGCCGACGTCTGGTGCAGCGCTGGGGTTCACCCCCTGTACGCTGGCGAAGGCCCCTTCGACTGGGCCCTCCTGGGCCGCGTCGCCGCCCACGAGAAGTGCGTCGCGTGGGGCGAGTTGGGGCTGGACAACCACTACACCGAACCGCCCAAACCGCTCCAACACCAGGTACTCACCGAGCAACTCGCCTTCATCCTGGAACGCAAGAATGCGGGACTCGACAAGCCGATTGTGATCCACTGCCGCGAAGCTTTCGATGACCTGCTGCCGATCCTCAAGCAAACTCCGCTGGAACCCGCCCGGTTCGTCTTCCACTGCTTCACGGGCACCGTGGCGGACATCCGCAAAGTGCTCGACTTCGGCGCTTACGTGTCCTTCACCGGCGTTGTCACTTATCGCAACGCCCGTGAAGTGGGTGACGCCGCACGCCTCGTCCCGCGCGACCGCATCATGGCCGAGACCGACGCACCATTCCTGTCGCCCGATCCCCACCGCGGCACCCGCCCCTGCGAACCGTGGATGGCCCGCGTCACCGCCGAACGCCTCGCCGCCATCCGCAACGAACCGTGGGAAACATTCCACGCGCAGATCAACGCCAATACCCGGGCATTCTTTGGAATTCCGGCCCCCGACGAACGGTGAACTCAAACCGCACTCGCACGCCCGGTTCGTGGTGCCCCGCATCGGTATTGAGACCCATAACCAAGCGCCCGCGACGCCCGACCGTGTCTGATCTCGCCAAAATCTGACGCGAGCAACAGACCGGTGTGTTCAACCGATAATCTACGCGAACGGCGGCACATTTGGGCGTCTGACGTCCCGGCCGATACGACCGCGCCGGAACATTTGCCAAGCCGCCGCGTACCGTCCTACGTCCAGAGTTGGTGCCTGCGTTCTTAGAGCTCAATCAACACTGAAGTCCACCGCGCGATGTCGAGCGCTGGTGTTGCGTTCGCGAAGCCCGCTCAGGGCAGGAGAGTCTTCATGCGTCGAGCCGTTTCTCGATTCCTTGCGGTGACCGCCCTGTTCGCCGGTGGCAGCGCTTTCGCGCAGAGCACCGACCAGCCCCCCAGCCCGGGCCGGATCGAGATCCCCGTGGACTTAACGAACATCACGACCATGCGCGTCACCCGCGGCGGCCTCGTTCAGACCTCGCCGTATTCGCCCCGCGCGTGCAGCCAGGTCGTCACGCATACCGACGCCAACTTCTCCGGCGGCACCTTCAACGCACAGGCAGGCATGGTGCAGGGTGAGGGATTCGCCGCCACATACACCCTGGCGGCCAGCGCGTTCCCGATCAAGCTGGACCTCGCAGAGGTCATCTGGGCCACTTCCAATGCGACCGTCTCGACCACGACCTCGTGGACGGTACAGGTCTGGTCGGGCACGCCCGCCACCGGCGCCCTGGTCGCGTCCGAAACTTCGGACGACGTCGTGCTGCCTTACGTGCGTCTGGGAGCCGGCACCACCGGCGTGAACCTGCAGTTCTCCATCGATCCCGGCGACCCCGACCAGATCATCATCAACGACGACGGAACGCATAAGTTCTCGGTGGGATTCATCATCGCCCATCACAACGCGCAGCCCCCCGATCCCTGCACCACCGCGCCCTCGTGCTGCAACGCGTTCATGTGCACTGACACCTCCGGCCTCGCCCAACCCTCCGCCAACTGGCTCTACGCGATCAACTGCCCCTTCGGGTGTTCGGCCGGCTGGAAGCAGTTCAATCAGATCCTCTCGTTCTGCCGCCCCACCGGCGACGTCATCGTCCGCGCCACATGGTCGAGCGTTACCTGCCAGCCCGGCGTCGGCGCCTGCTGCTATCCCGACGGCCGCTGCGAGCCCGCCACCAACGAGAACTGCGTGAGCGCCGGAGGCACCTGGCGCGGCGAGTTCACCGACTGCTCCACCGCCAACTGCCCCGCTCCCACCGGCGCATGTTGCTTCGGGAACGGTTTCTGCACCGTCCTCTCCCCCGCCACCTGCACCGGAGCAGGCGGCACCTACCTGGGCAACGGCGTCCAGTGCGTCGGTACCACTTGCCCCTTGGGCGCCTGCTGTCTCCCCAACGGTTCGTGCGCTCCGGGCATCACCGAAGCCGCCTGCACACAACAGGGCGGCCTCTTCGGCGGCGTAGGCTCCACGTGCGACACCGCCTGCCCGGCGCGTGCCTGCTGCCTGCCCAACGGCAGTTGCGTCACAGCGACCCACGCCCAGTGCAACTCCCTCGGCGGCACCTGGCAGGCCAACATCACGAACTGCGCCAACGCCAACTGCCCCCAGCCCAACGGCGCATGCTGCACCCCCGGCTTCTGCTTCGTGACGACCCAGGCCATCTGCAACGGCGTCCCGCAGTCAGGCTGGAAGGGCCCGTTCACCACATGTGACGACAACAACAACAACGGCACCGCCGACATCTGCGAAGGCGGCCGCTGCGTCGCCGACTACAACGAGGACGGCGGCATCGACGGCTCGGACGTCGAGGCGTTCTTCGTCTCTTGGGCGGCAGGTCAATCCCTCGCCGATGTCAACGAAGACGGCGGCGTCGACGGCGGAGACGTTGAGTACTTCTTCATCCGCTGGGAAGCCGGGTCCTGCTGACCCCGGCCCCGCCGCCCTTGAAAAAAGCGAGAAGCTCCAGGCCCCGCTCCGGCGGGGCTCTTTTTCGCGCTCCGCTCGCAACACCGCGGCGCTCCGCCGGCATCAAAGCCGCATGGCCGCTGATCACTTTTACGTCGGGTACTTCCCCAAGGCCCCCGGCCCGATCGCAGCGTTCTCCCGTTTCGCCGCCATCGCCCTGCTCTCCTGCGGTCTCGCCGCGGCGACCATCGGATCGCTCTCGCAAGGACCGTCCGCAATGTCGGCGTGGGAATCTGAGCCCACCACGCTTGAAGGAACACTCCTCACCCAGCCCTACCCGGTCCTCCTCATCGACTCTGCACAAGGCAAGCAAGCCGTCCTTCTTGTGAACCCCGGCAAATGTGCGGCCATGTCCGGCGGGGCCTACTGCGGCCCGCTTGATGATGCAGCACCGCGCGATCTCGTTGAAGCGGCGCGTGCGTTGCACGGCGCCCGCGTGCGAGTCACCGGCACGCGCCTGCTCCGATCCAACCTCGTCGCTCTTGAACTCCAGGACGGCGCGGCCAGCATCGCTCGAACCGGTAACGGTTCCCCGGTTCCCACCGAGCCCGGTCCCCCCACCACCCTCCGCGGCACCATCGTCGACCCCAAGTGCTACCTCGGCGCCATGCGCCCCGGCGAAGGCAAGGTCCACCTCGCCTGCGCCTCCCTGTGCATCCGCGGCGGCATTCCCCCCGCCCTGGCATACACCGATCCGCAAGGCCACGAATGCCTCGCCCTGCTCGCGTCACACGATGGCAGACCGGCCAACGCTCATTTCGCGCCGCTGGCGGATCAGCAAGCCACTCTCACCGGCCGCGAGTTTCATCTCGCCGGAGACCTCAGCATCCTGTTCGTGGACGGCGTCTGACGACCCCTCCGGCCCCGGCCACCCATATCCTCCGCCCCGATGCGTCTGCTCGCAATCGTCGTCGCTCTGTCGCTCGCCGCCTGTTCCACGCCGCGGCGGTCAACCCCCGCCCCGCCACTCCCAACCCCCGCCATCTCCGCCATCGCGGGCGCTTGGCTTGAACAAGCAGACGGCTGGACGATCCTGCACGCGAAAGGCTCGCCCGACGAGATCGGCTACGCCCACGGGTACCTGCTTGCCGAGCGAATCGACGACGCGATCCGCGCCGTCAAACTCGATCTCGAGCACGACGGGAGCTTCCGCGAGGATTGGGCGTTTCTGAAGGATGCCACGCAGCGCATCTGCTGGCCCAAGGTGCCCCCTGATCTGCGCGCCGAAATTGGAGCCATCGCCAGGGGCGTCCAGGCCCGGGGCTACTCCTACGACTGGCAAGACATCCTCACTCTCAACGCCCACATCGAAATGGCCTCGTACTGGCTACCGATGCACCGCGAACGCACCACCGGAATCACGCAGCCCAGCCGCGCACCCGAGGCCTGCTCGGCCTTCGTCGCCACAGGCTCTGCCACCACCGACGGCCGCATCGTCATGGGCCAGAACTTCTGGTGGGGCTACCTCACCGGAACCCGCTTCAACATCATCCTGGACATCACCCCCGCCACCGGACACCGCTTCGCCATGGACGCCATGCCCGGCTTCGTGCACAGCGGCACCGACTTCGCCATCAACGACGCGGGCCTGGCAATCTGCGAGACCACGATCGGCGGCTTCAAGGGATTCGTCGAGTCCGGCATCCCTGAATTCGTCCGCATGCGCCGCGCCATCCAGCACGCCTCCAGCATCGCCGCGTTCGCGGCGATTATGCGCGAGGGCAACAACGGCGGCTATGCCAACGCCTGGCTCCTCGCCGACTCCAAATCCGGCGAGATCGGTAAACTCGAGCTGGGCCTCAAGGCCACGCCCCTCTCCACCACCACCGACGGTTTCTACTTCGGCGCCAACTTCCCCGAAGACCCCGCCATCTGCGAGTTCGACTGCGGCGGGTACCAGGGCGGTCATGAGCCGCGCCGCGTGCGCTGGAACGCACTGCTCCAGGAGAATCGCGGCAGGATCGACGGCGACGCCGCACGGAGGTTCCTCGGCGATACGACCCACGCCAACGGAGTCGGCAACCGCGGCGAAGTGCTCTGCGGCCGCAGCGATCTTGATCCTTCCCGCGGCTTCTCTCCGGGCGGCGCGGTCTCAAACCGCGTGGTCACGGGCGCCGACTTGGATCAACCCCGATTCTGGGCGAGGTGGGGATTTGCCGACGGTACGACATTTGACGCAAACGAGTACCTGACAGGACGCGGACAACAGGTCGGTTGGCAGTCCGGCATGCTGCCCGATATAGGGCGTCACCGATGGATTCCCTTGGTATTGCCCAAATAAGAGTATTTCTGACAAAGATCCCGGGCTCCTTCCGCATGATCTTGCACGGCACCCTCGCCGATTCTGGAGCTCACGTATGAAGTCACTTCGCGAATCACTCCTCGGCCGCATCCCCCACGGTTCCATCGAGGCCCTCGAAACCCGGCGCGTGCTCGCGGCGGACCTTTCGGCCGAGATCCTCTCGCCCGTCGCCGGCGCGACGCTCGGCGCCGGCACCGAGAATCGGGTGGTGATCGCAGTGACCAACTCCGGAACGACGGGGCTCGCCAGCCGCGCGGGGCTGGCGCTGTACGCCTCGACCGACGGCACATTCGATCCCGCGAGCGACACGCTCCTGGGCGCACGAACGATCTCCGCACTCTCCGCGGGCGAGCGGGAGACCGAGGACATCGAGTTCGTCCTCCCCACCAACCTCACGGCGGGGACGTACCAGTTGTTCGCCCGCGTGGACGGCGACAACCAGCACCAGGAAAGCGACGAAACCAACAACGTCTCCGCCGCGGTCTCCGTCACGCTCGGCGGCTCGGGCGGCGGGTCCGGCGGCACCGACGATCACGGCGGGGGCGGCTCCGGCGGCAGCGATGACAACGGTGGCGGCTCGGGCGGTGGCTCCGGCGGCAGCGACGACAATGGCGGCGGCTCCGGCGGCAGCGATGATAGCGGCGGCGGCTCGGGCGGCGGTTCTGGCGGCAGCGACGACAACGGCGGCGGCTCCGGCGGCGGCAGCGGCTCGGGCTCGGACCTCACCGTCACAATGAACACTCCCTCCGCTCTGTTCGTTCCAAACTCCGAACAGCACGTCCTAGTCAGCATGACCAACACGGGCAGCGCCCGCCTCCGCGGCGTCGGCGTCGCGGTGTACGTCATGACCGGCGATGTCGCCGACCCCACGGTCGACACCTTGCTCGGGCGTCGCAACTTCTCATCACTCAGCGCCGGCGAGACCGAAACGGAAGACGTTGAGTTCCGAGTGCCCGGCACCGTCAGCGCCGGCACTCGCCGCATCTACGCCGTCGCCGACCCCAGCAATCTCGTCACCGAGACCACCGAGTCCAACAACATCTCCGCGCCCGTCAACGCATCGTTCGACGTGGCCGCCCTGGACCTTTCCGGCACCATCCGTTCGTCGAGGATCTCCTCGAACATCGTCGCCGGCACCGCGACCAAGTCCACGCTGAGCTACTCCATCCACAACGCGGGCAACCAGCAGTTCGAGTCCAGAAGCTCCGCCCACGTCCGTGCGTACCTGCGCCCGGTGGGCGTGGACGACAGCTCCCAGGACATCCCCGTCAGCGATCTCAAGCGGGAGAACCTCTCAAGCCTCACGCCGGGCAAGTCGCGTTCTCGTGAACTCAAGATCTCGATCCCCGCGGGAGTCAACCCCGGCGAGTACACACTGGTGCTGTCCTTCGATGACAGCGACTCCTTGCACGAAAGCGACGAGCATAACAACGCAGTGCACCTGGAAGACACCATCCGTATCGCCGCCCCCACCGTCGACCTCTCGGCCTCCCGGGCCTTGATGACCGGCTCGCTGGCTTCCGGCCGCGGCGCCCGCGCCGAGGCGTTCGTCACCAACTCAGGCAATGTGAAGGCCAAGGGACAAGCCACAATCACCTTCGTGCTCCGCACGGAGCAGGGTCAGGACACCGTGATCGGGACCGTCACCAGGAAGATCGAGATCAAGGCCGGAAAGATCTCGTCGCTCGGCAAAGTCACACTACGGCTCCCCGCCGGTCTGGCCGCGGGCAACTACACCCTGGTGGCGATCGTGTCCCCGGCCTCCAGCCTCAACGACGCAACGCCCGACAACAACTCCGTCATCGTCGGCCCCGTGCAGATTGGTTGATCGTCTCTCGCATCGCTTAGGCGTCCTTGCGAGCGGTGAACCACCGCCACAGGTCGTACATCGGCCACCCCGCCGCGAGCACACCGAGGAACACGCATGTCTGTATCCAGGGCGGCACCTGACCGGGTGCCGCCTCGGCGTTGAATGCGTCCACGATCTGCAGCACCGTCATACCCGCGGCGCTCGCGATGAACAACAGCGGCACCACCGGGTAACCCCAGCACCGGTACGACCGGGGCGTGTCCGGTGCGGTCCGCCGTAGCCGCATCATCGCCACCCCGCCCAGACCGTAGAAGATCCACATCGTGAACACAAACCCTCCCGCGAGGTTGTCAAACTGCTTGAAAAAGACCGCGCACAGGCAAGACATCAGCAACTGCACCCACAGCGACACGCCGGGAGTCTCATACCTGGGCGACACTCTGCCCAGGAACCTGAACAACAGCCCGTCCTGCGCCTGCGCGAACGTCACCCGCGCCCCGGTCAGGATCGACGCGTGCGTCGCCCCAAGCGTCGACAGCAGCACAAACGCAGTCACCACCGCCCCCCCGCGCGGGCCCACCACCAACGTCATCACGTCGCTCGCCACCGCCTTGGATTCCCGCATCCCCGCGATCGGCAGCACATACGCGTACGCCAGGTTCACCAGCACATAGATCCCCACCAGGCCCAGCGTGCCCAACAGATAAATCCGCGGCAGGTTTCTCTGCGGATCCCTCACCTCCCCCGCGATCGACCCGATGTCCGACCACCCGTCGTACGTCCACAGCACCGCCGACAACACCGGCGCCAGGGACGCCACGCCGAACACGCTAGCCGCGGCGATCGTCGGCGGAGCCGAAGGCTTGAGCGTAAACGCCAGTACCATGATCGCCAGCAGGCACCCGATCTTAATGATCGTCAGGATCAGATTGACATAACTGCCCAGCCGCATGCCCAGGTAGTTGATCCACGTGAGCACCGTGAGCGTGAGGCACACCACCAGCGTGTGATACCACGTGTCGCCCAGCAAGGTCCCGAGTGTCCCCGCTAGCGGCACGTGCCCGTTCATCCACACGACATACCCGTCGCCGGCCAACGCCTTGATGTACTCCGCGAACACGATGCAGATCCCCGCCGCCGCCAGCGGCTTGGTGATCAGCATGTACGTCCAGCCGAAGATGAAGGACACCCGCGGGCCCAGCCCCTGGAACAGGAAGTTGTACAGTCCGCCCGACCGCGGGTGCATCGCCGCCAGTTCCGCGTACGTGAGCGCGCCGAACAGCGAGAGCAACCCCCCCACCACCCACGCCGCGATCATCTGCCAGGAAGTGTCCACGTGCCGCGCGATATCCGCGGGAGTCCGGTAGATGCCGCTGCCGATCGTGACCCCGATCATCACGCCCGCCGCGGGCAAAAAGCCGATCGTGCGGGGCAGGTCCTGCGGAACGCGCTGTTGGTCGGCTGACATCAGGGGCGACTGTACCGTGTCAACCCCACGAGCACCGCCGTCACTCCGCTCCCCGGCAGAGTCCCGAGGTCGCTCACGCACGCCCGCTCACAACTGCAGCAGGGACCGCTCGACGTGCGCAATCGCCTCCGCCGCGCCGTCCTCTTTCGCGATCAGCGCACCCAGCGACGCCGCCCGTTCGGCCGTCTCGCGGCGTTCCAACACACGCGCCAGCGCCGTTGCGAGCGAACGCCCCGTCACCCTGGGTCTCGCCACCGTCTCCGACACACCCAGCCGCTTCACCCTCGCCGCGTTGTCGAACTGATCATGCGCGTGCGGAATGACCACGGTGGGCCTCCCCGCCCGCAGCGCCTGCCCCGTGCTGCCGATACCGCCGTGATGCACATTCGCCGCACACCTGGGCATCACCCACGAAAACGGCGCGTACTCGAACGTCTCCACCCCCGCGGGCATCTTCTGTGGCCCGCGCCGCCCCGGGCCCACCAGCAACACCCCGCGCCGCCCCAGCAGCCAGCACGCCTCCGCCGCGTGCTCGTAGAAATCACCCGCCACGTGCACCGCCGCTGTGCCCAGACAGAAGAGAATCGGCGGCTCGCCGGAGTCCATGAACTCCCTGAGCCTTTGCACGCCCCCCTCAACTTCCCCATGCCGGTCGTGCCACGCGTACCCGCAGATGTGCCCTCCCGGCGGATCGTCGCTCGTCGGCCCGCGCAGATGCGTAGACCACAGCCCCAGGTTTACCTTCCCGCCCCGCATCCCGCCGAACATCACGCTCTTGGTCCTGGGCAGACCCAACTCGCGACGCACCGCGTTGAACCGCCGGTCCATCGACCAATCCATCAACGGAATCATCCCGAACATCAGCGACGCCAGCCACCCGGGCGGATTGAGCGGCATCCATGACATCGGGCTGAGCACATCCGTCCTCGACATCCAGTTGAGCGGCGCCAGCACCGTGTTCGCCGCGGGCAGGTTGAGTTGTTCGCACGCCCACGCCGCCCCGAAGCAGATGAAGTGATGAACGACCGCGTCGGGCTTGAACGTGCCCGCCAGTTCCTTCACGCGGTGAAACGCCGTCGCGGCGATCGGCACCAACAACGCCTCGAGCAGCACCTTGGTGCTCCGCCGGGGGTGCATGATGTCCGGAAGTTCGCGGTCGAGCGCGCGAAGGTCGATGAAATCGCCCAAAGGCTCAAAGCCCACACCCGCTTCCTCGATCTGCGCGCGGAAATACGGATTCGCGGCCACCCGCGCCTCATGACCACGCGCTCTCGCGGCCAGAGCCAGCGATATGAACGGATTGATATCCCCGTGGCTACCCGCGGTGACGAACAACAGTCGCTTGGGGGCCGACGGCTTCATACAGAAGAACATGCGACAACCACAGCGTTCAGGGACACCCGCGGCCGCCGCGCGGTCGCCACCCCCGAGCATCGATCGCCACAGCTTCGCCCGGGATTACGGCTTCCGCCGGCCCTTGGATTTCTTGGCAGCCTTGGGCTTGCTGCCCGCCTTGGGCTTTCCGGCGCTCCGCAGGGCCTTCCCGGCCTTGAACTTGGGCACCGACTTGCCCCTGACCGCCGAGACGGCCCGCAGACCCCGAGTCCCGCCCCCGATGGCCGCGCCCAGGCCCGTCGCGTCCAGGACGTTCTGCGCCACGCCGATAATGCCGTTGACTTTTTTGACCCAGTCGTTCGCGGTCGCGCCCCCCGCCGCCGTCTGCGTGACGTTCTGGAGTTGTGCGATCAACTGCCTGAGATTGTCCGTGCGGTTGCGGATGTCGGCAAACGCCGCGTCGGCCATCCGATCGTTGAGCGCATCGATCTCCCGCCGCAGCGCGTTGATGCGGCCGATGTCGTCCTCCTCGTTCGCCATCTCGCGTTGAAGAACGCCCAGGGCTTCAAGATAGAAATCCGCCGAACTGCTGTTGTTGGTAACGGCCATTTATCGTGACTCCTCGAACGCCAACCTGGCTTTCTTGTACGCGCGGGACGCCGACACCAGCGATTCCGCGAGGTACTGTGTATCGATCTGGGGGTTCCGCACCGCGTTGCCGAGCACCTTGAACGCCTTGTTCACAGCGTCCGTCTGCTGCTCGTACGCCTTGACCATGTCGTCGAGTTGAACGAACGTGAACTGCAGTTCCTCCAGGTGCGTCGCCAGCCGCGTGATCTCCTGCACCTGCGTCACCGCCATCGCCACGTCCACGCTCTCCTTGTCGAACGCCGCCGCGCCGCTCGCCGGGGCATGGCTGATCGGCTTGAGTGTCGCCGAGGGGTCCGGCGCGCCCGACGCGAACGGGTCCACAGCCACCCGCGCCCGCTGCACATTGATCTGCGCGAACAGATCATCGATCGTGGGATTGGACGCCACCCGGTTGAGCGACTGCCTCGCCACAATGCACGCGATCTTGAACTGCGCGAACGAGTCGTTGTAATCCTTGTTCAGCAGCGACTTGTGCGCCAGCACCAGGCTGTGCGCGTCCTGATTCAGGATCCCGAAGATCCCCGGCAGCAGCGGCTCGCCGCTGATCACCGCGTCCTTGAACCTCTTCGCCCGGATCGCGTCCTCCACCGCCGTCACCGCGAAGCTCAGCGCGTCGATCGCGCCGCCCGCGGGCCCGGCGAACTTCGCGATCGCCGGGACCAGCTTCGCCGCGGCGTCTTTGAACGTCGTCAGGCTGGCGCTCAGTTCCGCCGGATCGCCACGCGTCGTCAGCGCGACCAGAGCCCGGTTGTACGCCGCGACGGCGTCCAACGCGTCCATCCGGGCGTCAAGCGCTTCCTGATTCGCCCGAAGATCAGCCACCCGCTGCGCCACCGACTTTCCAGTGCCCGGCAGACGCGACACCGTATCGGCGTCGTTCTTGCCGCGCAGGATCATCTCCTCCGTGGAAGCACGCACCTGCTCGAACGCCATCGTGTACGCATTCAGTTCCGCCTTCGGTGGCGCGCACGCCACAAGCACGGAACTGATCGTGGCGATCACGACTCCCAGCAACACGCCCTTGAGGCTCGGAACGAATCCAACCCTGCGTGCGAAGATGACATTCATGGGGGCTCTCCTGTGGCCGATAATAGCCACTCGCGGAACCCCGGCGAGGAATCTGGCGAACACCTATCCCGAAGTGGCTGCGCACCGAGATCGCCTTGAGCAATGGTCCGCTCGCTACATAACTCTCAACCACAGCCCCCCGCCTCCCACGCCACGAAGAAGGCAGCCACATCACCGCCATCGACGCCGCCATCCTGGTTTACGTCTGCGTCGGTTCCCCCAGCCTCCCACGCCGCGAAGAACGCCTCGACATCGCTCCCATCCACTCCACCGTCCTGATTGAAGTCCGCCGGGCAAGGCGGGCATGCAACCTCAACCGCCACCGCCGTCGAGAGGCCCTCTGTTCCGTTCTGCAGTTCGTACGCCTTCGCCGCCAGCGTGTGCACGCCGGGCGCATCACACGGCGACCATGCGAACGTGTACGGCGCGATGAAGTCGCTCGACGCGTACCGACCATCGACATAAAAGTCGACCCGCCCCAGGGCCCCATCCACTTCGGCCGATGCACGCACCGTCACCGGTCCTGCGACGACCTCGCCCACACCCGGCGAAGTAATGCGCACGGTCGGTTGCCCGATCGTGAGGAACAGGTTCCCGTTCCAGTTCTTGAACTGGTCAACATCCAGCAGATACCGCCACCAGTTGCCCAGGAAGTAGTCCGGCGCACGCCCGGGCACATGCGGCATGTGCGAGTACCACCAGTTAAGATACTCCCGTTGTGAGTCCGCGTTCAGCGGCGACCACTCCCGGAAGTTGAACACCCGCGTGTTTTCGTTCAGGTTCGGGTACGCGAGCCACGCGTCCGCGTTGCTGCTCACCAACCGCTCGTTGGCGTAGTCGTAATCGGATTCCCCGTTGACGGGAAAGTGCACATTGCCCACGCCGCCCAACCCTGGCGCATCTCTGTCGAGCAGTGCGAAGCGGCTCCAGGTGTTGCCGCGGTTGGGCTCCCATGATCCGTACGAATGCACCATCGTGCCCTCGGCCCGATGCCCGAACGAGTGAATCGCCTCACCGACGCCGCGTTCGAAGTTCCATCCCATGATCACAAACGCCTTCTCGCGGCCCGCGTCCGGGTACGTGGGCCCGTTGATCCAGTACGCCCCCCGCCCGGCCATGCACGATTCCCACATACCCCCGATCGGCGGCGCATAAAGCCACAACTCATCGATCTCGCCCGCATCCACCCGCTCGCCGATGCCCCGCTCGTCGCAGAAACGGACGTAGTCAAACGTGCTGTTGTGGAAAACGCGGTTGTCCCAGTCCGAAGCGAAAGTCTCGTCGTTATGCTGGAAGCCATCCTGAAAGATCGGATACTCGTCGGCCAACACCGTCTCCACGATGTCAAACACCGCTCGCCCATGGCTGGACGTCAGAAAATCCTGCCGAACCTGATCCGTGAGTGCGACCGGGTCCTGCCACCCGTACACCTCGTGCATCCGCAACCCCCCGAAGTTCTCCATGATCGGATCGAGCACGTACAGCAGCACCTTGGAATGGATCGCATCCGGGTCCACGCCCGGAGGCGGCGGCGGCCCCGGAGGAGGCAGCTCGTTGGGGTCCAGGTTCATGAACCGCACGCCGTCGAACCAGATCCTGAAGCCGTAGTCCCACGTGTCATGGTGAATCTCGATCTGACGCACGCTCGCGAGGTTGGGCGTGCCCGTGGTCGTTCGCGTCCATCCGTTCCCGCCCGCCAGGGGCGCTTTGAACAAGCGCCACGCAAAATTGGGAGTGATCTGCGAATCCGGCGCAAGCCGGATCGTGCCCGTCGCGGTGCGAATCACCACGATCGGCTGATTATCCTGCCAGCCGATGGGCGTGGTGTTTTCGGGGTACTCCCAGAATACCAGCGTGTTGTACACCGCGGCGTTGAGATTGAGCGTCGCCGTCGCCGGGTACTTGACGCCCGTGTCAAACCCGCTGTTCGTCGTGAACAGGATCGCCCCCGACCCGTCCTTGAGGTGTTCGGTGCTGTTCGCCACGCTCGCCGCCGCGTTGTCCGACGCGAACACCCCCCACTGTGATGCGTTGTTCTCCGCGAAGTCGGTTGTTTGAGCCGTCGCCACGGCCGCGGCGGCGAAAGCGCAAGCTGTCACCATCATTCTCGTGGAAGTGAGCATTTTGATCTCCTTGTTGAGGCCGTTGCGGTGGGGCGGCCTGGTATCAATTGTTGCTCCGTTCGTCCGTTGCGGATGTCCTCACGCCGAGGCGATAGCACGCGAATAATCAACATTCCCCCGCGTCGCGGCTCAGCCGCCTTGACATGCCTCAAGGCCGGAGATCACTCATGCGTCTGTTCTGGATTTTCGTCGGAGCCTTGCTGATCGCCGCGATCGCGTACCTCGCGATCGGCGGCCGCTCCGCAGTTCCGAACGCCACCGCTCCCAAGCCCATCGCCGCCGCGAACACCGCAAAGCCTGCTCCGCCGGCAACACCGAAACTCGAATCGACTACCCCGCCACCCGCAAAGGCAGCCCCCGCCGTGCCGGCTCAGCCGCAATCCGGCGCCGCGCCCGCCGTACAACCGTTGGCCCACGAACCGGCAACAGCCTCCGCAGCGTCCCCCTCAAATGCTCCGCCACAGTCGACCGCGACCGAGGCGAACGTCGAAACCAAGCCCGAACTCAAGACCGACGTTAACGCCGAAATCAAGCCCCAGACCAATTCCGCAGCTTCCGGTCCGGCCAGCCCCGATTCACGGCCACCCGCCGCTCCGCCAGCCCCGACACCCGTAAACACCATCTCCTCACCCGCGGCACCCGCCGCGTCAATCGCGCCAACCGCCGCCACGGCCGCAACGCCCGCTCCCGCGGTCGCTGCAGCCGCCGCGGATTTCGTTGGCCCGCCCGCTCCACCCAAAGCAGACGCCGGGCCCACAACGGGCGAAAAGATCGGCGTCTTCGATGTCTCCCCTTCCAAAATCGTCAAGAACGCCGACGGCTCGATGCTGGTCGACGACCGCTTCACGATCAAGGGTGAAGGCACCGCCGAGAAGCCCTACGAGATCACCTGGGAACTGCTCACCTCGGTCGAGCAGGACTTTGACCCCCACTCCGGCAAGAAGCGCATCCCGCAGCGATTGGCGATGCTCAACGACAAGTACGTCTCGCTGAGCGGCTGGATCTCCTTCCCCCTCGCGGTGCAGCAGCCCAAGGAACTCCTGCTCATGCTCAACCAGTGGGACGGTTGCTGCATCGGCGTGCCCCCCACGCCCTACGACGCCATCGAGGTCACGCTGAACAAGGTCATCGTCGGCGAAGAACGCTTCGCCGTCACCGGCAGCCTCGTCGGCAAGTTCGGCGTCAAGCCGTACGTGGTCGGCGATTGGCTCGTGGGCCTGTACCTCATGGACCGGGGCGACCTGAACCCCAAGGGCTTCTCCGGCGGCGGCAGTTGATCACCAGTCCACCACTCTCAGCCACAAGGACCTTCATGAATTTCGACGCGGTTCAACAGTACATGCGCGACCAGCGGATCGACGCCTGGCTCGTCTACGACTTTCGCGGCAACAACCCCGTTCTCGCCGCGCTCCTCCCCGGAAAGCGCTGGACCACCCGCCGCGTATTGCTCATGATCCCAGCCCGGGGCGAGCCGAGACTTCTGATCCATCACATCGACTCCGGCCAGTTCAAAGGGTGCACCGTCGCGCACGACCTGTATCTCTCGTGGCAGGATCTGCGGGCCTGGATCGCGCGTCATCTGGAAGGCGTCGGTCGCGTCGCCATGGAATACGCCCCCGGCGGTTCGTTGCCCGTCGTGGGCATCGCCGATGCCGGCACCGTCGAACTCGTCCGCTCCTTCGGCGCCGATGTCGTCACCTCGGCCAACCTCATCCAGGTCAGTGTCGCGGTCTGGTCCGCCGAGGCGGTCAAGGGCCACGCGATCGCCTCCGCCAAATGCGCGGACATCATGCAGAGCGCCTGGGCCCTCATCCGCTCCAATCTCGCGAGCAAGACACCGATCAACGAACGCCAGGTCCAGGCCCACATCGAAGGACGTTTCAAGTCCGAGGGGCTCGAGACCGCCGACGCCCCCATCGTGGGCGTCAACGGCCACGCCGGCGACCCGCATTTCGAAGTCAGCCAGACCGACTCTTCGCTCATCAAGCCCGGCGACTGGGTTCTCATCGACCTCTGGGCCCGCCTCCCCGGGGAGGAGAACATCTTCTCCGACATCACCTGGGTCGGCTTCGCCGGTCGCGACGTCCCCGCCCGTCACCGCGCCGTGTTCAACGCCGTCAAGGCCGCACGCGACGCCGGCGTCGCGTGTGCCCAGAAGGGATGGTCAGACAAGCGCCCTGTCCAGGGCTGGCAGGTCGATGAAGCCTCGAGAGAACAGATCGTCAAGGCGGGCTTCGGCGACGGCATCCGCCACCGCACCGGTCACAGCTTGAGCGCCGGACCCAAGGTCCACGGCATGGGCGTCAACATCGACAATCTCGAGACTCATGACACCCGAGAGTTGCTCCCGGGCGTGGGTTTCACGATCGAACCCGGCGCGTACTTCCCGGACTTCGGCGTCCGCCTCGAGATTGACATGTACGTGGACCCCGCCAAGGGCCCCGTGATCACCAGCTGTGTGCAGGACGACATCGTGCTACTGGCCTGACCGCGGCGGACCAAACGTCAAACTGCTCCACGACGCGATCATCGCCGGGTCGAACTGGTCCGAGACCGGGTCCGCCGCCTCCTGCGGCGCCAGCACGCCGTCGGCCCATTCCAGCAGATCATGCCTTTTGATCTTCGAGCCCAGTTCTGACGCGAATCTCTGGCACTGGTTTCTCGCGTTCCCGGCGATGTGCGGCCGGTAGTACTCCAGATCGATCAACGTCACACCGCCCAAAGCATCTGAGACGGCGATCTTGCGACCGTCCCCAGTGAAGCTCAGCGCCAGAGTTTCCCATCCGCTGAACGACTAATAGGTCGTCAGGCACCGCTTCGTGCGGATATCCCACAGCCGCATGGTGCCGTCGAAAGAAGCGGACGCAATCAGGTTGGGGTCCGTCGGATGAAACGCGATCGAGACCGGCAGCGCATTGTGCCCGGTCAGCACGCCGATGAGTTTGTAGTCATTCGCCGACCGTAACTCGATCGTGCGGCCCCAGTTGCCCACCGCCATCACGGTGCCGTCGGCGTTGAACGCCGCCGTCCATGGGGTATCGCTGATTTGGATCGTCTCGAGTACTTTCATCGATTCATCGCGGATATTGAGGCTGCGTCCACGCGTCACCGTGACAATCGTCTTGCCGTCGGCCGCGTAGGTCGCGGAGATCGACTCCGCCGGCATGCGTGCCGACCGTGCCAGGGCCTGCCCGCTCACGGCATCCTCCACCCTGAACCCCGGCAGCTCCGTGCACATCACGATCTTCGAGCCATCCGCGGAGAACGAGAGTGAACCCACCGTCGCGTCGTGGAATCCGTCCGACTCGCGGACCATCGCCCCCGTCCGCATGTCCCACAGCCGCATCTTCTTGTCGCTCCCGCCGGTGGCCAGCAGAGTCCCGCCGGGCTGGAACGCCACATTGCGCACCCGCCCCGCGTGCGCCGGCAGCACCGCCAGGTTCTTCCCGGTCGCCGTGTCGATCAACCTCACCACGCCCTCGTTGTCGCCCGTCGCGATCACCCGCCCGCTCGGCGAGATCGCCGCCGTCATCCGGTCCTGGCCGCCGGAATACAGCACGCGGTCCCCCATCGGCGCCGTATCCCACACCGATACCTCACCCGACGTCAGACCGACGATCAACCTCGACTCGTCCGGCGGCACCACCAGACACCTCGCCCCGATCCGCATCGGGATCGCCCCCACCCGTTCGTACGACCGCGGCGTCTCCACCCACGGATTCCACGTATCAAGCGTGACCCAACCCAGGCTGTACAGCGCTTTGGTCGACCACTCCAGCCCATTGACAAAGCCGTTGGGCGACTGCAGATTCGTCCGCACCCGCGAGGTCTCGGTGTCCCACACGTACATCGACCGGTCGATCCCAGTCGTCACGACACGCGAACCGTCCGGCGAGACCGCCGCGGCCAGCACGTTCCCCTGATGAGAGTTGAACACCACGCTGGTGGACAAATCATGGGTGCGCAGCACCTTCACGATCGAGTCCCGGCCTGCCGACACGATGCTCCCCCCGTCCGGCGTGAACCGCAGTCTCGAGATCGAGGCCCGGTGCGCCGACACGTGCGTCAACGGCGTCAGGTCGCGCGAATCAAACGTCCACACCGAGCCGTTGTTGAGCCCCACCGCCACCAGCTCCCCGCCCGGGCTGAACACCACACTGTCGCCCGTGATTCTCCCGCTCGACCAGCATTCCAGCTGCGTCCAGTCGCTCGTGCGCCACAGCCGCAGAATCCCGATGTCCGACAGCGTCACGAGCCGGTCCCCGTCGGGGCTGAAGCCGAACGCCCACACGCCGTTGTCGCCCCCCCGCACCGAAGACCGCTCCCTCGTCGTCGCCAGGTCAAAGATCCGCACGAACGGCTCGGTCGACGAGCAGCTCGCCACCGCGTTCTCGCCCGGCACCATCGCCAGTTGCTTGAGGTCTTTGGCGTGCGCCGTGAACGCCGCGCGGCACGGCGTCCGCGAGTACACCTCATTCAGCGCCCAGTACGAGTACGGCGACGCGGGGTCCTGCAGGTGCTGACGCCAGATCAACTGCTCGGCCTGATCGACATTCCCCGCGCGCGAGAACAGCCGGCCACGCTCGATGTTGCTCACCGCCAGTTCCGCCACCGCCTCGTCCTTGGCCTTCTCCGCCTCGGCCTTCGCGAGCTTGACAGAGTTGTACAGCACCGTCGTCTGGCGTGCCGCGTCGCGCTCCGCGAGCACCAGCCGCTCGTTCTCCCGCGACTTCTGGAACAGCGAGTACGAAAACCCCAGCAGCGCGGCGAACGACAGCCCCGCCGCCGCCACCACCCCGCGGTACCGCTTCATCTGCTTGCGCAGGATGTACATCGCCGAGTCGGCCTTCGCCATGATCGCCTCGCCCGCGAGATAGCGGCGGATATCCGCCCCCAGCTCCGCGGCCGACTGGTAACGCCTCGAAATGTCCTTCTCCAGCGCCTTGCTCACGATCGTGTCGACGTCACCCCGCAGCAGCCGGCTCACCGATGAGAGCCTCGCCGGGTCCGATTCCCGCACCCGGCGCGCCGCCTCCGGCAGCGACAACCCCGACAGGTCGTGCGGCAGGCGTTCCGCCAGAAGCTCGAAGAGCACCACCCCCAGCGAGTACACGTCGGTGCGGGTGTCGATGCTGTCCGGATTCCCGCACACCTGCTCCGGGCTCATGTACGGCAGCGTCCCCACCAGCTCGCCCACGCCCGTGTGCTGCGTGATCCCCTGGCCCGCGGGGTCGGCCGCACGCGCCACACCGAAGTCCAGCACCTTCGATCGCCCATGGCTGTCCACGAGAATGTTCGAGGGCTTGATGTCCCGGTGGATGATGCCCCGCTGGTGCGCGTGCTGCACCGCGTCGCACACCGACGCGATGATGGCCATGCGGCCCCGGAAATCAAGCTTGTTGCGGCGGGCAAACTCCCCCAGCGGCAGGCCGTCGATCAGTTCCATCGCGATGAAGGGCTGCGGCCCAAGCCCGGTGTCCGCCTGCCCCGCCTCGTAGATCTGCGCGATGCCCGGGTGCTGCAGCCGCCCCAATATCTCTGCCTCGTGCTCGAACCGTCGGAGCATCGAGCCCGATGCCGACATCCGGCGGATCACCTTGAGTGCCACCGTCCTTCGCGGCTTTTCCTGACGGGCCTTGTACACAACGCCCATCCCGCCCTGGCCCACCACGCCCAGGATCGTGTACCCGCCGATGCGGGTCTCCTTCGGCAAGGGCGGCTCGTCCGCCGCGGTCGCCCCGGCCATCGAACGCACGAACTTGCTGTCCAGGAACGCCGTCCGGCCCCCCGTATTCGCCGCGTCGTGGTGGCTCAGCAGACTCTCCACCTCTTCGCGCAACGTCGCGTTGTCGCGGCACTCCTGGTCGAGTCGATAGCGTCGTGTCTGCGGCCCGGCGTCGGCCAACTCCAAAAAAAGATCCTCGGCGCGATGTCCGCGGGCCGTGCTCAAGAGCGAACTCCGGATCCCTCCTTGGCCATCTCGCGGTGCAGCCACGCACGCGCAAAGGTCCACTCATTCTTGATCGTCGCGGGCGAAAGGCTCATCGCCAGCGCGGTCTCCTCGATCGTGAGACCCGCGAAATACCGCAGCATCACCACGTCGTGCTTGCGGGCGTCGTGCGTCTTGAGCTTACTCATCGCGTTGTCCAGCGCGACCATGTCCATCTCGTCGGGCGCCAGCGCCACCGCCACCGGCTCCTCGCTCAGTTGCACGCGCGTCCGGTCGCCGCCCCGCTTGAGCGACGCCGCCGCCCGAGCACGCTCCACCAGGATCCGCCGCATCGCGATCGCCGCCGCCCCGAAAAAGTGCGCCCGCCCGTCCCAGGGCTTGTCCGCCTGCCCGCCGTCGGACCCGATGAGCCGCATGTACGCTTCGTGCACGAGCGCCGTGGGCTCCAGCGTGTGGTCCGCACGTTCCTTGGCCATCCGCGCGTGGGCGAGCTTGCGCAGTTCCTCGTACACCAGCGGGAGCAGGCTCTCCGCCGCCTGCACATCGCCCTCGGATATCCGGGCAAGGATCTGCGTCACTTGGTGGGTCGCGGCTTCGGACATAAGTCTGACTTTCTATCCCGCACGCCCCGATCTTCACATCTCTCGCTCGCGGCGACGTGCTCCACGTTGGCGTTGACTGTAGGTCGGCCATCCAGACCGGCTGCGTTCAGCCGCACCGTGGATATCGGGCCGCGCGAAGCGGTCTTGCAGGATGTGTAGCCGGCCGGGATCGCCGCGATCCCCTGTCGCAGCGGTCGGCCGATTGTCGGTCGCGGTCAATCCTCTTTCTTGCGCCGCGTCGCGCCCGCCGTCCAGACCGTCCGCTGCTTCTGGTCATATAGACTGACCTTGGCCCCGCGAGCACCCACACCGATGAACGCTCGCGGCTTGCCTTGGTCGTCGGCAATGCCCATTTTGGCCGACTTGGCCGTGGAGCCCAGGAAGACCCGCGTCTGCTGCCGGTCGTCGGCCAGTTTCAGCCCCGGTCCCGCCGCCGCCGCGAACAACTCTGCCCGCTCTTTCCCGTCCGCGTCAATCAGCACGAACCGCGGCCCCTTCGACCCCATCGTGAGTAACGCCCGAGTCCGCCCCGATCGATCCACCAGGCGAACTTCAGTGGCCTCTACGACGCCCTGACGCCACGCGATCAGTTCACGTTCCAGTTCCGCAACGCGTGCTTCAAGGGACTTGTTGGTCATGAGTTTGAACCGCAGCGAACGAAGAAAATGCCTACACGGCCGGGGCTTCAGGCCCCGCCTTACCGACCGCGAGTTTCCACCTGCGCCGGGTCTCGAACGCGGCCACATCGGCCACGCAGGTGCCCTGAAGGAACTCGATCGTCTTGGCCCGGTGCGACGTCCAAAACTTGTGCGCCGGGCACGCCCGGTCATCGGAGCACTGAGCCGTCCCCAGCATGCATCGGGGCTCCACAATCGGGTCACCCAACGCCTCGCACAAATCCAGCAGCGTAATATCGGTCGCGGGTCGCGCCAATGTGACGCCACCACCGACGCCCCGCTGGGTCGCCACTATTCCGCGGCGGCCCAACAAGTGAATGATCTTCGCCAGATATGGACCTGGGATCGTGGCCGCCTCCGCCATGTCTTTCACCAAGACTGGCCGACCACCCGCCGCAGCAATGTGGGCAAGCGCGAGTACGGCATATCCAACCGCTTGGCTGAGCATAAGTAATCCTACGTAGCCTATCTTTGTACGATTAGTTGGTCGAAAAATCAAGTGCTTTTGATTGAAACTTCCAATCACCTTTTCGAAGTACGATTCAAACAGTTCATTCAGTTCATTATAGGACTACGCTTGAGTTCCGACATGGTGCCGCGAGAAAAATCAGACGATATCTTGATCTGTTGGTCAACTGATTGTAGCATCTTACTCCCTTTCACCGTGTTCTGCGTCTCCTTGAATTTTGGAGCAAAGCCGCATGAGTGCCGCCGACTCACGTTCCCTTTCCGCCGCCAGCCGGCATGATCTCCCCGCGGATCCCCACGCGGCGCGAGGACTGATGGAAGAGTTCGTCTATGACGACGCCATCGTCAGGAAGTTCGTTCTCGCCAGCCTCGTCTTCGGTGTGGTCGCATTCCTGGTCGGGCTCATCGTCGCCCTTGAGCTGGTCATCCCCTCCGCCATGCAATGGACCGTCGCGGGGGTGCGCCCCTTCGGCTGGCTGTCCTTCCTGACCAACACCTGGTTCCTGTCTTTCGGACGGTTGCGGCCCCTGCACACCAACGCCGCGATCTTCGCTTTCGCCGGCAACGCGGTATTCGCCGCCGTCTATTACTCCACACAGCGCCTCTGCAAAGCGCGCCTGTTCAGCGACACGCTCAGCAACCTGCACTTCTGGGGCTGGCAAGCCATCATCGTCGCGGCGGCGATCACTCTGCCCTTGGGCATCACCCAGGGCAAGGAATACGCCGAGCTCGAATGGCCCATCGACCTGGCGATCGCCGTCGTGTGGGTCGGCTTCTTCGGCGTCAACTTCTTCGGAACCCTCGCCCGCCGCCGCGAGCGGCACATGTACGTGGCCCTGTGGTTCTACATCGCCACCATCGTCACCGTCGCCCTTCTGCACGTATTCAACAGCCTCGCCATCCCCGTCACCCTGGGCAAGAGCTACAGCGTGTACGCCGGCGTCCAGGACGCATTCATGCAGTGGTGGTACGGCCACAACGCCGTGGCCTTCTTCCTCACCACCCCCTTCCTGGGGCTGATGTACTACTTCCTGCCCAAGGCCGCCGAACGCCCCGTCTATTCATACCGCCTCTCCATCGTTCACTTCTGGAGCCTGGTGTTCATCTATATCTGGGCCGGCCCCCACCACCTGCACTACACAGCGCTGCCCAGTTGGGCCAGCAGCCTTGGCATGCTCTTCTCCCTCATGCTCTGGATGCCCAGTTGGGGCGGCATGATCAACGGCCTGCTCACCCTGCGTGGAGCCTGGTCGAAGGTGGCCGCCGATCCCATCCTCAAGTTCTTCGTCGTGGGCATCACTTTCTACGGGATGTCCACGTTTGAGGGGCCGATGCTCTCGATCAAGAGCGTCAACTCGCTCTCCCACTACACCGACTGGACCATCGCCCACGTGCACGCCGGCGCTCTGGGCTGGAACGGCTTCATGACCTTCGGCATGGTCTACTGGCTCCTGCCCCGCCTCTTCCAGACGGAACTGTGGAGCCGAAAGCTCATGTCCGCCCACTTCTGGCTGGGCACCATCGGCATCCTGCTCTACGTCATCCCGATCTACGCCGCGGGAATCACGCAGGGCCTGATGTGGCGGGCCTTCGATGAAGCCGGCCGTCTGCAGTACCCCGACTTCGTTGAAACCGTGATGCGCCTCATGCCCATGTACTGGATCCGCGTGCTCGGCGGCACGATGTTCCTCGTGGGCGGCATCCTCTGCCTCTACAACGCCATCATGACCTGGATGGCCCGCCCCGCCGTCTACGCCGAGCCCATCCAGCGCGCCCCGGCCCTCTCCACCACCTTCGTCGAAGACGCGCCCCCGGCCAGCCTCCTCTCCACGAACCCCCAGTTCGCTCAGGCGGTCGACTCCAAGATCCTCCAGGGCTGGTTCCACCGCATCTGGGAAGGCCGGCCCCTGCGTTTCACGGTCTGGACATTCATCGCCGTGGTGGTCGCCTCGCTCTTCGAGATGATCCCCACCTTCCTCATCCGCAGCAACGTCCCCAGCATCGCCAGCGTTCAGCCCTACACCCCGCTCGAACTCGCCGGTCGCGAGATCTACATCGCCGAGGGCTGCTACAACTGCCACTCGCAGATGATCCGCCCCATCTGGGCCGAGACCAAGCGATACGGCGAGTACAGCAAGCCCGGCGAGTTCGTCTACGACCATCCGTTCCAGTGGGGCAGCCGCCGCATCGGCCCCGACCTGGCCCGCGAAGGCGGCCGCCAGAGCCACGACTGGCACGTACGCCACCTCGAGAACCCGCGCCAGCTGATCCCGCAGTCGATCATGCCCGCGTACACGCACCTCCTCAAGGACGATCTCGACATGCCCGGCATCCAGAAGCGCGTCGACGCGATGGCGATGCTCGGCGTGCCGTACGGCGAGGCCGTCAAGCCCGGCAAGGCGGAGGAAATGGCCCGCGAACAGTCAAACAAGATCGCCGCGGACCTGGTGGCTCAGGGCGGCTATCCCAACCTGGAAAACAAGAAGGTCATCGCGCTGGTGGCGTACCTCCAGCGCCTGGGCACCGACATCAGCAAGCCCGCGCCCGCGTCGGCCGTGGCGACAGCCGGAGGAAACTGACCCGTGCGACTCAGCGACCTCATGAGTTCCTTCGATCTCTCCTTCTACCCGCAGGTGGCGCTGGTGCTCTTCCTCGCGGTCTTCATCGGGATCTGCTGGCGCACGCTTCTGCGGCGCGAGCGTCACGCCGAAGACCCCGCCATGCTCCCCCTCCAGGACGACCAGCCGACTCCCGCTTCACGCGAGAACACTCCATGACACCCAATCAACCCCCGCTTACCTCACACGAGTACGACGGCATCCAGGAATACGACAACCCCACCCCGGGTTGGTGGCACGCCATCTTCGTCGGCTCGGTGCTTTTTTCCGCCGTGTACTTCGTCTTCTGGGATCACAGCGACCTTTCCTGGTCCATCCACGACACATGGAAGAAGGCCCAGGTCGCCGAGTACAAGCGCATCTTCGGCAAGATGGGCGACCTCAAGCCCGATCAGGCGACCATTCTCTCCATGATGGGCAAGCCCGACATGATGGCCATCGCCCAGAGCACTTTCACTCTCAACTGCGCTCAATGCCACGCCAAAGACGGCGGCGGCATCAACGGCGTCAACCTCACCGACGATCACTACAAGAACGTCAAGACCATCGAGGACCTCTACAAAACAATTACCAACGGTGCCAACAACGGCGCCATGCCCTCCTGGAAGAGCGCCTTCTCGGACAACGAGCGAGTCCTGCTCGCCGCGTACGTCGCATCCCTCCGAGGCACCAAGCCCGCCAGCCCCAAGGCACCCGAGGGTGAGCAGATCCCCCCGTGGCCCAAGGCCCAGTGACGAAGCCGCCCCGCCGCCATGATCGCGGCAGATCGAGAATACCGTGAACTCCGCAGACATCACAACCCGGTCACCATTCATCATGCCCGCGGCCGCCGAGAACCCCAACACCGCGACCCCGCCCTCGGTGCTGTCCACTCTGAACGAGGATGGCTCGCGTCGCTGGATCTCGCCGCGTCCCAGCCCCGGCAAGTGGCTGAGCGCCCGCCGCGCCGTCGCATACCTGCTCATCGCGATCTTCACCCTCATCCCCTACATCCGCGTCGGCGATAAGCCCCTCGTGCTGCTGGACCTCGCCACACGCCACTTCACCATCCTCGGCTACACCTTTCTCCCCACCGACACGCTCCTGCTCGCCCTCTTCGGAGTGGGCGTCTTCATCAGCATCTTCCTCACCACCGCACTGCTGGGCCGCGTCTGGTGCGGGTGGATGTGCCCCCAGACCGTCTACATGGAGTTCGTCTTCCGCCCCATCGAGCGTCTGCTCGAAGGGATCCCCGGCCGAAAGAACCAGGGCGACTTCAAGGGCTCCCCCCTCGCCAAGACCATCAAGTTCGGTATCTACTTCTTCGTTGCCTGCTTCCTCGCCCACACCTTCCTCGCGTACTTCGTCGGTGTGGACCGCCTCCGCGAATGGGTCACCCGCTCCCCCTTCGAGCACCCCGCCTCTTTCCTCATCATGGCCAGCGTCACGGCCCTGATGCTCTTTGACTTCGGCTTCTTCCGCGAGCAGACCTGCATCGTCGCCTGCCCCTACGGCCGCTTCCAGAGCGTCATGCTCGACCGTCAGTCGCTCATCGTCTCGTACGACCGCGTCCGCGGCGAACCCCGCCGCGGCGCTAAGCGCGACCTCGCCCTCACCGTGCTGCCCGCCGACACCCGCGCCGAGGGTGACTGCGTCTCGTGCAACATGTGCGTCACCACCTGCCCCACCGGCATCGACATCCGCAACGGCCTGCAGATGGAGTGCATCCACTGCGCCCAGTGCATCGACGCCTGCGACGCAGTGATGGCCAAGCTCAAGCGGCCCCTGGGCCTCATCCGCTACGCCTCCCAGGCCGCCCTCGCGGGCGAGCCCCGCAAACGCATCCGCGCCAGGACCGTCATCTACACGCTGGTGCTGATGATCGTCGCCACCGCGTTCACCCTCGTGCTGGGCCTCAAGGGCCCCGTCGACGTCACCGTGCTGCGTTCGCGCGGCGCGCCCTTCGTCGAGACCGACGACCATCTCATCGGCAACAACGTCAAGGTGAAGCTCGTCAACCGCCTGGATGCCGCCGCGGAGTACTCCCTCGCCGTCGCCGGCACCCAGGGCGCCACGCTGCGATCGCAGGAAAACCCCGTCCGCCTCGCCCCCGGTGAAACCAAGACAGTGCCCGCCATGATCGTCGCGCCCCGCAGCGCTTTCGCCGGAGGCGGCATCGACGTCCGCGTCACCGTCGCCAAGGGCGCCGAGCAGCTCGATTCCGAGCCCTTCCGCCTTGTCGGCCCCGGCGGCCCCGCCCCGACGCAAGACCACGACGCCGACCACCACAAGCCCGGCGACGATCACACGCCCGACGCCAAGGAGGAACACCGTGACCACTAACCAGAAATGGCGGTTCGTGCCCGTCGTGTTCATCGGCGCCAACATGCTGATCGTGGCCATCACGGTCTACTTCGCCAACGCCGACGGTGGCTATATCGTGGAGCCCTCCTACGACGAAAAGGCACAGAACTTCGAACAGACCATCCGCCGGGACGCCGCGAGCCGCGCCCTGGAATGGAAACTCGATCTCTCCGAATCCGCCGGCGTCGTTCAGGTTGACCTGCGCAACTCGGCAGGAAACGTCATCGACGGCGTCAAGCTGCAGGCGATCGCATTCCACAACGCCCACGCCGCCTCGCGGCAGACCCTTCAGTTCGCTCCCACCGCCGAACCCGGCAAGTTCACCGCGAAGCTCGCGGACTTCCGCGAGGGCCTCTGGACCTTCCGCGTCGAAGCCTCCGACGCCAAGGGCAACCAGTACACCACGACACTCGAACGCAAGCTCGTCCGCACCGGGGGCGGCGCCTGATGTTCGTGCTCATCGCCACAACCCTGGCGGCGAGCCTCCTGGGCAGCCTCCACTGTGTCGGCATGTGCGGCGCGTTCGTCGCGATCGCCGCCACGCCCGCGCACATCGTCGAGGTCTCCCGCGCCCGCCTGCTCGCCTCGTACCACCTCGGCCGCCTCGTGGTGTACGTCGTGCTGGGCGCCATGGCCGGTCTGCTCGGCCAGACGCTCAACCAGGGCGGCATGCTCGTGGGCATCCAGCACGCCGCGGCGATCCTCGCCGGCGCTGTAATGATCATCTTCGGTCTCGCGACCCTCGCCCGCATCGGCGGGCTCTCGGTGCCCCGCGCTCCGCTGCCCGGCTTCCTCACCCGCCTCGTCCGAAGCGCCTATGGCGTCGTCTTCGAGTGGCACCCCGCCGCCCGCGCCGCGACGCTGGGCCTGCTCACCACGCTGCTCCCCTGCGGCTGGCTCTACACCTTCGCCACCACCGCCGCGGGCACCGGCAGCGCGCCGCTCGGGGCCGTCACCATGGCCGCTTTCTGGCTCGGCACCCTCCCGGCCCTCACCGTGATCGGCGCGGGCGCCCAGCGCCTCGCCGGCCCCATGCGTCAAGGCCTGCCCCTGGCCACCGCCATGGCGATGGTCGTCGTCGGGATGCTCGCCATCGCCGGCAAGATCACGTCCCCCGCCGCGTGCCACGAAGCCGCAAACCCCCTGCTCGCCCGCGAGGTGATCTGCAATGATCGCTGATGCAGTGACAAACCAGGCCGCGTGGTCCGATGCTGCGCCCAACGCGGCCGCCATCGCCCCGTGCTCTCACTGCGGCCAACCCGTCCCGCCCGGCCTCGCACGCGAGGACCAGGCCAACCAGTTCTGCTGCCACGGATGCGAGACTGCCTTCGGCATCATCACCTCCTGCGGCCTGGACCGTTACTACGCGCTTCGCGACGCGGCACAGGAACCCGCCGCCACCACCGGCCGCACCTACGCCGATTTCGATGATCCCGTTTTCCGGGGCCTCTACGTCCGCCCGATGCCCGGCGGACTCTGGATGTGCGACCTCTTCCTGCGCGGCGTGCACTGCTCCGCGTGCGTCTGGCTCGTGGAGCGCCTGCCGACACTGATGCCCGGCGTGGTGGAAGCACGCCTGGACCTCCGCCGCGCCATCGTGCGCGTCGTCTGGAAGGAACCCGACGCCGTCCTCTCCCGCATCGCACGGCTGCTGGATTCCATCGGCTACCCCCCGCACCCCGCCCGCGACGCCAAGGCCCGCACCCTCCGCCGCGAGGAAGACCGCAAGATGCTCATGCGCCTCGCCGTCGCCGGCGCGTGCGCCGGCAACGCGATGCTCTTCGCCTTCGCCCTGTACGCGGGCGCATTCTCCGTGATGGAGCCCCAGTACCGCACCTTCTTCCGTTGGGGCAGCATGGCCGTCACACTCGTCTGCCTCCTCTGGCCCGGCTCGGTCTTCTTCCGCAGCGCCATCGGCGCTCTGCGCGCCCGCGCCGTGCACCTGGACGTGCCCATCGCCCTCGCGCTCCTCGCCGGGCTCGTCTGGAGCGTGTTGAGCACCATCCGCGGCGCGGGCGAGATCTACTTTGACTCCCTCAGCGTCTTGGTCTTCGCACTGCTCGTGGGCCGCTTCATCCAGCACCGCCAACAACGTTGGGCGGGCGACGCCGTCGAACTCCTCTTCTCCATCACCCCCACCGTCGCCCGTGTCGTCTCGGAAAAAGGCGTGCGTGAATGCCCCTCCGAAGCCCTGCGCGACGGCGACCTCGTTGAGGTCCGCGCCGGCGACTCCTTCCCCGCCGACGGCCAGATCGCCTGGGGCGATTCCTACGCCGACGAATCCGTCCTCACCGGCGAATCGCGCCCCGTCGCCATCGCCGTCGGATCGCAGGTGCACGCCGGCACCGTCAACACCGGATCGCTCGTCCAGGCCAGGGTCACCGCCGCGGGCGAACACACCCGCATCGCCAAGCTCATGCGCATGGTCGAGCAAGGTGCCGCCGGCCGGGCCCGCATCGTCCGCCTCGCCGACCGCGCCTCGGGCTGGTTCGTCATCGGCATGTTGGTGCTCAGCGCCGGCACGCTCGCCGCCTGGCTCTACCTGGACCCCAACGAAGCGGTGAACCACGCGGTCGCGCTGCTCATCGTCACCTGCCCCTGCGCGCTGGGCCTCGCGACGCCCTTGGCCCTCACCGTCGCCCTCGGCCGTGCCGCCCGCGAAGGCCTCCTCATCAAGAGCTCCGACGCCGTGCAGCGCCTCTCCAAGCCCGGCGTTATCCTGCTCGATAAGACCGGCACGCTCACCGTGGGCAAAATGCACGTCGCGGCGTGGGCCGGCGACGAATCCGCCAAACCCCTCGTCGCCGCGCTCGAGCAGCAGTCAACCCACCCCATCGCCGTCGCCATCGCCCGCGACCTCAAGGGCATCTTCGAGAACTCCGTCCGCGAGGTCGAGCAGACCACCGGCGGCGGCATCCGCGGCATCGTCGACGGGCAGCAGATCATCGCCGGCTCCCCGGCCTTCGTCGAGTCACGTGTCCCGGCCAGCGAGCATCTGGCCCAATCAGCCAACGAGTTCGCCCGCCAGGGCCTCACGCCCATCATGATCGCCGTCGACGGCGTCTGCTCGGCCGTCGCCGGGCTCGGCGACGTCCTCCGCCCCGACGCCGGCGAGATGGTCGCCCGCCTCCGCGCCAAGGGCTGGACGCCGCGCATCCTCTCCGGCGATCACCCCGACGTCGTCAGCGCCATCGCCCGCCAGCTCGGCATCGCCGACGCCAAGGGCGGCCAGCGCCCCGAAGACAAGCTCGAAGCCGTTCGTCAACTCGCCGCCGCCGGAACCGGAGTCGTCATGGTCGGCGACGGCGTCAACGACGCCGCGGCACTCGCCGCCGCCGATGTCGGCATCGCCGTCCACGGCGGCGCCGAAGCTAGCCTCGCCGCCGCGGATGTCCACATCGCCAAGCCCGGCCTTTCCCGCGTCGTCGACCTCATCATCGGCTGCGAACGCTCCATGGGCATCGTCAAGCGCAACCTCGTCGCGTCCCTCTTCTACAATGTCAGCGCCGCCGTGATGGCCGCCACCGGCTACATCAACCCGATCGCCGCCGCGGTCATCATGCCCGTCAGTTCCCTGACCGTGCTCGCCCTGTCGTTCAAGTCCCGCAGCTTCGGAGGCCGCCCATGACAGTGCTCTACATCGTGGTCCCCCTCGCCGTCCTGCTCGCCGGCTGCGCCGTCGGCGCATTCATCTGGGCCGTCAAGGGCGGCCAGTTCGACGACGTAGACACCCCCGCCCACCGCGCCATCCAGGACGACTGACCCGCCCCCGATGGCACACAGCGCGGTCGAACAGCCGCTTCAGAACCTCCACTCCCGCCACCAACGTGAAAACCCATGGACCGCAGTCCATGGGTTTTTTCGCATACCCACTACCCCCGCACCGTCGCCCCCAACTTCTCCTTCATCACCACCTTGAGCGCTGCCTCCGGCGCATCAATCTCCTCGTTGCGCAGCGTGCGCGACGGGTCGCGGTACTGCACCCGAACCGTCACGCTCTTTTTGCCAGCCCCTGCCTGCTTGCCGCGGTACGTCAGCACGAACGTGTGACCCACGTACGGCGCGGGAGCGTTCTCGCGGATCGTCCGCGACACCGTCTCCCACGATGTCGCCTCCGGCACGTCGAAGGTCACGTCGCGGTGAATGCCCGGGAACACCGGCAGCGGCTCCAGCGTCGCCTTCGGCGGGTACGCCGCCAGCATCGGCGCAAGCGCAATCTCCGCCGCCACCACCGGCTGTGTCAGGTCGTGCGCCTTGAGTTGCTCGCCGCTCACCAGCGCCAGGTACCCGATGGGAGTTCCACCCAGCAGCACCTTCGCGTACGCCGCGCTGTCGAACCCCGGCGCGTGCGGCGACGCCGCTTCGCACGTGATCGCCAGCCCCGCCACCGCGCGCGCCACCGCCTCGATGGTCCCGCGCATCTGCCTCACCGCGCCGTTCAACTCGTTGATCGTCGGGTTCGCGCCCTCCATCGGCACATCCATCAGCAGACACAGGTTCTGCTGCTCCACCAGCGTCAGATCAGGTCGCTGCCCGAACACCGACGCCACCTCGAACAGCCGCACGCCCCCCGGCTGCGATTCGCCCGCCGCCCGGTTCGCACGCCGGCATGTAAGCAGCCCCGGCACGATGCTCGGCCGGCACACCGGCTCCGCCGCGCGACGCTCCTCGTTCACCGCCACCGTCTGCTGCCCCGGCAACCCGAACGCCGCCGCCGCCGCACGCGACGTGAAGCTGAACGTCACCGTTTCATAGAACCCCAGCCCCGTCAGCACCGAACCCACCTCGCGCCGCGCCAGCTCCGTCGTCTGCGGCGCCTTGGGCCTCACCGCCAACACCGGCGACGAAGGCAGCGCGCACAACCCGGTGATCCGCGCCACTTCCTCGATCAGGTCCACTTCCCGGGTCAGGTCCGGTCGCCACGGCGGAATCGTGCACAGCAGGTCGTCCCCGCCCCGCCCCAGCGGGCCCACGTCGATCTCCAGGCGCCGCAGAATCGCCGATATCTCTTCAACACCCACCTGCAATCCCAGCAACGCCGCACACCGCTCCGGCCGCAGCCGCACCGTCATCGGCGCCGCTAGGGGCGCCCCCTCCGACACCTGCCCCTTGAGCAGCGTGCCCCCCGCCACCTCCACGATCAGCGCCGCCGCGCGATCCGCGGCCGCCGCGATCGTTCTCGCATCCACATACCGCTCGAACCGGTGCGACGCATCCGTGCGGACCATGTGCCGCCGCGCCGTGCGGCGCACCGTCGCCGGATCCCACGTCGCCATCTCCAGCACCACGTCCACCGTCTCCTCGCTCACCTGGGAATCCGCGCCGCCCATCACCCCCGCCAGGCTCTGCGCCCGCTCCGCGTCCGCGACCACCAGGTCCTGCGAACTCAGCACCCGCTTCTTGCCGTCCAGCGTCGTCAGTTCTTCCTTCTCTCTCGCGAACCGAACCACCAACGCCCCACCCGCGAGCCTGGCGAGATCGAACACATGGCACGGATTGCCCAACTCGAACAGCACGTAGTTCGTGACGTCCACCACGTTCGAGATCGACCGCTGCCCCACCGCCTCCAGCGCCTCGCGCAGCCACGCCGGGCTCGGCCCCACCTTCACTCCCCGGATCACCCGCGCCGTGAACAGCGGGCACGCCTGCGGAGTCTGGTTCGTCAGACGCAACGCCACCGAAGCCTCCGCCGTCCCTGTCCGGGGCGGCTCCGACACCGGCATCACCAGCCTGCGGCCCGACTTGGCCGCCAGTTCTCGGGCCATGCCCACGTGGCACAGCACATCGCCGCGGTTGCTCGTCACCTCGATATCAAGGCACGTATCCCCACCCGGCAACGCCGTGACGGACTCGGTCGGAAACCCCGCGTACATGAGATCCGACTCCGCGACCGACGCGGAAACATCCCCGGGGTTGAGATAGCGATTGAGCCAGCGAAGGCTGATATTCATGGGGCCACAGGGTAGGAAGATCGCAGCCGCTCAGGAACCCGCAAGCCGCCCTTGACCGCGATGGGCTCGCCGGAATCCAGCTACTTGCTGTTCGCCATGTGGCACCCCACCCCAGCGCACACCCGCACCAGCGCCTCCACCGCCGCCGCGACGTCCTCCGGCGTGTTGAACGCCCCCACGCTCAGCCGCAGCGCGCCGCTTGTGCCGAACGTTTCGTGCGCCTTGGGCGCACACGTGATGCCCGTCCTCGCCAGAATCCCGAACCCCTGCTCCAGCATCACCGCCATCTCCGCCGGCGCCAACGTGTCGTGCACCAGCGAGAACACGCCCACGCGCCTCTCCGGCTCCGTCGGCCCGATCAGCCGCAACCCCGCCAGCGGCCCCTCGCCGCCCGTCCCGTCGCACATCCGCACGCCCCGCTCGCGCAGCCCCCGCAACATCGCGCCGCACAGTTCCAACTCGTGCGCCCGCATCGCGTGAATCCCCCGCGCCAGGATGTACGCCACCGCCTCGCTCAACCCCACGATCCCGATCGTGTTGTGCGAACCCGCCTCGTACTTCTCCGGCATCGATGCCGGCTGCGAATCACTCTCCGACCACGACCCCGTCCCGCCCTCGCGCGTCGTCGCCAGGATCTTCTCCACCCCCGGCCGGATGTACAACCCCCCCGTCCCCTGCGGGCCCATCAACCCCTTGTGCCCCGGGAACGCCAGCAGATCAATCTGCATCGCCCTCACATCAATCGGCACGTGCCCCGCCGCCTGCGCCGCATCCACCAGGTACACCACGCCCGCGCGCCTGCACACAGCGCCGATCTCCGCCACCGGCTGAATCACCCCGCTCACATTGCTCGCCATGTTCACCGCCACCAGCGCCGTCTCCGGACGGATCGCCGCCGCGACCGCCCCCGCCTCCACATACCCCGTCTGCTCATCCGCTCCGACGTGCGTCACCTGCACGCCCTCGCCCGCCAGCGCCGAGAACGGCCGCAGCACCGAGTTGTGGTCCATCGCCGTCGTCACCACATGCACCGGCCCGCCCTCCAGCCGCCGATGCCGCACGATCCCCTTGATCGCCAGGTTCAGCGCGTCGCTCGTGTTCAGCGCCATCACCACATGATCCGCCGACTCGCCGTTGAACAACTGATTGATCCGCTCGCGGCAGCGGCGGATCAGCCTCGCCCCCTCCCGCGATTCCGCGTAATGCCCGCGCCCGGGCGATGCGCCCACCCGCTGCCCGTAATCCATCATCGCGGCGTACACGCCCGGCGGCTTCGGAAAGCTCGTGGCGGCGTTATCCAGGTACAGGCGTCGAGGCTCGCTCATCGGTCGTGATTGTAGTGATTCCCCGGCCCCTCGCAGGCGCTCCCACGCCAAACCGGGGTGTTATGGGTAATCCTGCCGCGTCGGCCGGATCAGCACATCGCACAGATGCACGCTCGCCGGCTGCGACACCACGAACCCGATCGTCCTCGCCACATCCTCGGGTGTCAGCGTGGGCCCGATCCGCTGCTTCACCTCTTCAAACCACGCCGTCTCGTAACCCGCCACGCCCTGGAACTCGCTCGTCACGAACCCCGGCGCGATCAGCGTCACCCGGATCCCCCGCGGCCCCAGTTCGCGCCGCACCGCTTCCGCCATCGAGTTCACCGCGAACTTTGTCGATCCGTACATCGACGAGAACGGCGAAATGTGCCGCCCCACGTTCGACCCAATGATCACGATGTCCTGCGACCCGCCCGAAAGCACATCGTGCCCCGTTTTCCCCTCGGTGCGCTTCAGCATCCGCCGGCCCGCCGCGCGGATCAGATGCGCCGCCCCCAGCACGTTGGTGCGCACCATCTGCTCCCACTGCGTCACGTCCGATGTCACCACCGACCCCGCCAACCCCCGCCCCGCGTTCACCACCACCAGGTCCGCCTCGCGCGTCCCCGCGCCGAACCGCTCCCGCGCCACATCCAGCATCCGATCCACCACCGCCGGCTCGGAAGCATCCCCCGCCACCGCCGCGGCGTTCGCCTCCCCCAGCGAACTCACCAGCGCCGCCAGCCGATCCGCCCGCCGCGCGTTGACCACCACCTTCGCCCCTCGCGCCGCCAAATCGCGCGCGATCGCCTCACCGATGCCCGCCGAAGCGCCCGTGACAACCGCGATCCTGCCGCCCAGTTCTGTGTGTGCCATGTGCCGCAAGCGTACACGGTTTCACACCGCCCCGCGAGATTCCCCGCTCAGAAGAAATCGCAATGCCCCACCGGGTTCCCCGGGAAGATCGCCTGCAACGCCGCCACCGCGTCGTCCGATCCCCCCAGCAACCCCAGCATGCGCAGGTTCGTCGCCGTCAGCAGCCCCCCGAACGCCGCCGCCAGTCCGCGCGTGTCGCAGCACAGATCCCCCCGCCCGCCCCGCTCCGCGCTCCCCACCCCGCCCTTGACCCGCAGCACCCACCGCCCCGAGTTCTGCGGCAACACCTCGTCCGCAACGTCAATGTGCACTTCCGCCGACAGCCCGGGGTGATACCCCCGCTCCGCCACCGCCGCGGCCACATCCGTCACTCGCAGCATCCAGTATTCCTTGAACTTCACCGTGAGCCCCCGCGGCTCATCCAAGAGTGGGAACAACGGATGAATCTGCCCGCACAGAAACGTCATGTTCTCCGCCATCGACCCGAACTCCCCGATGAACGCCAGCAGCCGCCGCGCCGCCCGCGTCGTCACCGCCGCGATGTCCGACACCAGCACCGCGTGCCGCCCGCTCACCGGGTTGCGGTCCTGCCGCAGAAATACGTACCCCGTGATCCGCCGACCGTCGCACGCATCGGGAATCGGCGCATCCTCTTCCACCACGAACCCGCTGCAAGGCCCGTCCCGCGGCGTCATCTTCCTGTTCCAGATGTACTCCCCCCGGTCCAGCGCCCCATCCCGATTCCTCGCGAACGCCTCGTAGCACGCCTTGATCGCCGGCAGGTCCGCCGCCGTGCTCGCGCGGATCGCCAGGTTGTCCCCCTTCACCGCGATACTGTCCACCGGGTACTGATGCTCGAAGTTCGTCCCCGCCTGCTCGTACCCCACCCGCCTGTACAGCGTCGTCGTCGCCGGATACAACGACGACAGCGCACACCGATCCCGCGCGATCTCCCGCAGCCCCTCGCTCATCAGGAACTTCGCCACGCCCCGCCCCCGCGCTTCGGGCGCGACACCCACCGCCGCGATCCCCACCGTCTTCACCGGCTTGCCGCCGTAGTAGTGCGCCATCGGGATGCGCAGCAGCGTCGCGATCGGCGTCGCTCCCTCACCATCCCTCACCACGCGCAGATTCTCCCAACCCGACTTCGCCAGCCATTCGCGCACCCCTTCCGCCGTCCCCGCGAACGCATGCACCAGCACGCGCACCACGGCCTCGGTATCCTGTTCGGGATTCGCACTTGTATAAACGAGCGGCATGGCCCAACGGTAGTAGACATCCCCGCGCGGGTGAATCCACGCCGCCCCCGCTAACACTCCGCCCCTGGCGCGCGTCTCCTTTCTTGCCGGAGCGCACCAACCCGCCCGCGGCACGGAGAACCCCCATGAACAGAATCGTCACCCTCGCCGCCGTCTGCCTCACTTCCCTCGCCGCCGGACTCGGCGCACACCTGGGCCCGCCGATGATCTGCGTCGAGATCGACGCCGGGAACCTGCCCGGCATGCCCGCCGACGCGAGCGCCAAGCCCAGCCCCGCCAAGACCGTCGACGCGACGCTTGCGTTTCTCGGCAAGGAGCCCTCCATCCTCGCCCACATGGAGGCCATACGCCGCGCCGCCATGATCATCGGCACCGGCCACGAGAACACCCGCCTCATCGCCGGTCTCAGCCTGCGCGCCCTGGACACCGACGCCCCCGCCCAGTCGCCCGCCCTCTTCGACCTCGCGTACTACATCGGCTGCCTCAACCAATACGGCGCCGATCTGGGCGTCGATCTCTCCTCCGTCGACGGTGTCCGCGGCTACGGCCTCATGAAGCGAGCCCTCGCCAACGCTACCGGGGATCAGGTCGCCGCCATGCACTTCGGCGCCGCCCTCATGACCCACCCCGTCATGCGATCCGGCATGCAGAACCCCGAAAAGCCCGGCATGGGGACGGACATCTACGACCAGCACCTGCGCAAGGCCGTGCAGGGCGCACCATCCGGTTCGCTGCTTGACAAGAACCTCATTGCCCACTTCCAGCGTTGGGGCGGATCGATCGAGGCCGTCCGCACCGCCGCGAAGTGATCCACGCCCCGGACTATCGTGTGCCCGCGCGTGCCCACGCGTGCCCCATGAGTTGCACCCGCATGCAGGAGCCGATCCTCGCGGTGATCCAGCCTTCTCCAACCCAGCACGAGAGCGACCTCGCGCCGCTCGTCATCGCCGCACGCCGCGGCGACCGAGCGGCGTTCTCGCGTCTGCACGCCCGATTGGTCGGCGCCGTCCACGGCATCCTGTTCGCGCGCCTCGGCCCCTCCGACGCGGACGACGCCGTGCAGGAGGTCTTCCTCGCCGGGTGGACGCGTCTAGCCACCCTCCGCGATCCCGCCAAATTCGCCCCCTGGCTCTGCGAGATCGCCCGCAACCACGCCGTCACCACGCTCCGCCGCCACAAGCCCGCCGCCCCGCTCGAGACCGACCCACCCGCGCCCGCCAGGCCGGCCCCCGACGAAGTTCACGACCAAGCCCTGCGCATTCTTGACGCCATCCGCTCCCTCCCGCTGCCGTACCACGAACCCCTGGTGCTCCGTCTCGTCGAGCGCATGTCCGGCCCGCAGATCGCCGCGGCGTTGGATATGACGCACGGCTCCGTCCGCGTCAACCTCACCCGCGGGTTCGCGCTGCTCACTCAACAACTCGCCCGCAGCGCCCCGGGCCCTTTGGGGGCACAGCCATGAACGACCAAGCACCCAACCTGCCCTCCGGCGTGGAAGACTACCTCTGGGACACCGCCGCGCCCGTCGCCCCGCAGGTCGCCGCCATGGAACAACCCCTCGCCGCACTCGCCGCGCCCTCGACCGCCCTCTTCGTCCCACCCGCCAAGCCCGCGCGCCGCGCGTGGTGGCTCGCGCTCGCCGCCTCCCTCCTGCTCGCCGCCGCACTCTTCATCTTGACCCGCTCCTCCACCCCGCCCATCCCCGGCGGCTGGACCATCTCCTCGCACACCGGACCCATCACCACGAGCCCAGTGAAGTCACAGCCCGGCTCCCTGCTCATCGCAATGGACGCGGGCGCCAAGGCGGAACTCACCGGTCCGCAGGCAAGGCGCATCTCCGCCGGCGATTCCGCCCGCTTCGTGCTCGCCGCGAGCGGTGACGAAATCTCCCTGGAGCACGGCTCCATCTTCCTCCAGACCGGATCTCAAGACGGAGCCCTGTCCCTGGCGTTCGCCGGCGCCCGCGCCACGCTATCCCCTCACGCCGCGGCTCAACTCGCCACCAACGAACGCGGCGCCACGCTCACCCTCAAGACAGGAAACGCCATCATCATGTTCGGCAAGGGTCAACGAGTACGCGTGCCCGCCGAAGCACGCTGCGAACTCGCCCCCGACGGCTCCGCAGCCACGCCCCGGTATTACGACGCCCCCGGAATCCTGGCCAAGTCGCTCGCCGTCATCGACAGCGCATACGCCGGCGAAAAATCCGACCCCCGCGACACCACCGTCGCCCTCGAGTCGGTCCTCAAGGCCGCCCGCCCCCGCGACGCCATGACCCTCTGGCACGTGCTCCAGCGCGTGCCCCGCGAATCTCGCGGACCAATCGTCGATCGCATGCAGGAACTCGCCCCCGCCGCGGCGAAGTCCTCACCCCGCGACGCCCTCATCAACCTCGACCCCGCCGCCCTCGACGCCTGGTGGAACGACGCCATGCCCTGAGTGCCTGACTCCGTCGCTGCAGCGAGACCATGCTCCAGAGGTGTATGAATCTCCCCTACTGCATGGGCATTGGCTACGCCACCGACGTCCAATCAAAGCACTGTCTACTCGCAGCACACGGCTTGGGGGCACCTACTTGGATTCTTCCTTCGACTCTTCAGGCGAGCCAGCCCGCGGCAACTCCCTCTGTATCGCACCTGGTTCAAACGGAATCGTCAAGGTCTCTGTCCAGGTCTGACTCACCACACCGGTCGTTCCCGGCTCCGGGAATGGCGGCCAACCAGTAGTAACGCTCATGAACGGCCTGTCCCTTGGATGGTTCTTCAGTCTGGTATTCCAAATCGACTCGTCGAACCGTAGTTCATACGTGACCCGCAACGTCCCCTCCGCACCCGCCGCGGGAACCGCGACAGATTCCGACGTCCCGATTCTGCCGGATTCCCGCGGATTGAGAACGGCAAAGGAGTACAACACTTGATCGCCCCCAGGCCCCGGTGTGCGGCGCACTGGCAGCGTCTCGCCGTTCAACTCAACTTTCTTGAGGCGTACCAACACCGGCACCGTCCGTAACCTCACGGATTCGTATCCAGGCTTCATCCCCCACTGATTCGGGCCCGCTCGCGATGTGGAGAGTTCAACACTCCACTCCGCCGTCGCCGGCTGACTCGCTGCGCGAGGTAACGCGCTCACGGTCAGTGTCCTTTTCAGAAACGCCGCGCCCTCCGCCGGAGTAATCGCCCCCGCGTCAAACGCCCGCTCAATCAACGACCCCAGCAATGGATCCCAAGGCATCGTCCCCGCTTGCCGCGCCAGCGCTCCCCGCGCGAGCGTGCCCAGCGCAGTAACGCTGATGCCACCCGCCGCGGCTCTGGCGTCCGCCTCGTTCACGGCCGCCGCAAACAACTCTCCGTCCGCCGTTTCCACCAGGTTGCTCACCACGCCCACCGGCATCCAAGGCATCCAACCAGAGGGCGTTCCCAGCCGCCGAGCCGCCGGCATCATCGTCGCCGCCGCCATCAGCAGCAATAAGCCCCCCACCGCGATCACCACCGGTCGCCGACGACGCAGCCCCTCGCGCACCGCACCTTTTTCGTTCAACGCCGCTCCGCACTCCGGGCAAGCCTGCCCCTCCTTCGCCGCGCCCGCGATCAACCCCTCCAAGCTGAACCCGCACGCGCGGCACACCGGCCCCACGCCGATCACCCGCCCGCGAAGGCCCAGCCACATCACCATCGCGCCCAACACGCCCACCACCGCGCCCACCATCTGCAAATGCGCAGCGAATTGATTGACCAAAGCGCCCAACGCCATGCCGCGATCCTCCGATCCGTCGCCTTCCTGTCCTTCCGAGTGGCATGCCAGTGAGTCCGCACGGGCATGAGGAACCCCCCCACAACCATATTACGGACACTCGAAATGTTCTATTGCATTGACTTGAAGGCCGTCCCCCGCGCGGCGTGCGCCTCCCGGAACGCCGAACTCCCACGGGCTCGGCCGCATCACACCAATCGCAGTTCGTGTCTGAGAAGGCCCCGCTCACGTTTCGCCGCGACCCAAGAGCGCTGGCGCTTGAGCCACGCGGCGAATCCAATGGTCGCCGCAAACCTCACGGCGCGATCGCGATGCCCAAGATCATGGCCGCGTCGCTCCGGCACTCAACCGCCGCTGAACCACTCTTCCACGCGTTGGCCTCCAGCAGCCGCGTGAATGGCCCTTGCTGATGCCCCGTGCTCCACCACCGGGCCTTCCACCATCATCGCGCCTTCGCCGCGAGCGCCACCGCCCCGCCCGCGCGAGCCGCTCCGGCGCCCGCGATGACACGCCCGCACCGGGAACACGGATCGCCCCTGCGGATTCCGCGCGTCCCGCACGCCTCGCAGTCTCCGCGGCGGAGCCGCGTGGCCCGCCGCCAGACCACAAAGGCCTGAATCAACAGCGCGCCCGCCAACACAACACACGCCACAAAGTTGGCCGCGCAGATCGCAATCGCTTCAATGCCCGGCCAATACCAGTGCACACCGTTGCGCTCCCCGTTGGCCACCCAGTCCCGCAGCAGCCACGATCGATCCACACCCGGCAACTTTCCGCACGCGTACCGATCCGGCGCGGTGAGCGAGGTCGCCGCCCCGGGTCGGTCCTTGATCACGACGGTGGTCGTGAACTTGCCACGGAAGGGCACGTTCCCGTAGAAGGGAACCGGGAACCTCCACGAATCGTCGGGCAATCGCGCCACGATCTTGATGTCAACGTGCTTGAGGCCCACGTAGCCGGGTTCCAGTCTCCCCCCGCCACCATCACGGCCATCCGCGCTGCGAGCCTCCACACGCGTCCACGCCGTCTCAAAGTAATGCGCGATGATGAACGACCGAGACACCGACTCGCTCGTCGTCTCTTCGAACGGGTCCACACCAATCGGACGCCCCCTCACGAGTATCCCCATGACAAGAGCGCACAACAGTCCGGCCAGAACGACCAGCATTCTGCCTTGGGCGCGTGGAGATTGAAGGAATGTAATGCGCACCGTTACGTCAAGTATCGGTTCAAAAAGCCCCGCCGAGTGGTCGTGCACCAACTTGGCCCCCGCAGGCGGAATTCTCGCCCCGTTCCCCCTTCCGAAACTCCCCAAACTGACTCTTTAACTCGTGTGTTTTCCACCACTTACACAACAATCTGACCAAAAACCGTACAAATGACTTGCAATACCCGTCCAAAATCCGTATATTGCTGAGGTATGGACGTCGGCGTCCAATCCGAGGTGGCCCTGGTCTTCGCCCCGCCGCACGACCAGATCGATCTCATCCTCGATCAACTCACCGATCACCAGTCCACGTTGCGTGACGTCGCCCATCACCACCGCGTCACACTCTCCGCGCTCGTCTCCTGGCTCGACCGCCCCGACATCAAGGCTCGATTCGATGCTCTCGCCCAAGCCTCCATCGCGCACACCCGCCTCGTCGCCACCAGGTACCTGCCGCAAGCCCTGCGAGTGAACGCCGCGATCCTCGCGGCCTTCCTCAACCAGCGAATCGCCGCTCCCCAGCCCTCGACCGAAGCAACGAGCAATCAAGTATCGCGGCCTACCACCGCCGCCTTGGATGGTGCGACGGCCCCCATCGGTGTCTCGAAGACTCCTCCACCGCGCCAATCGCAATCTGCCGCGAAGCCGCTGGAACGCCCCTCCGCCGAAATGGCCCAGCGCGCGGCCACGTTCATCCTCCGCGCTGCACGCTTGCCCAACTGGTCAACGCTCATTCGCGCAAACGCGAACACCTACCAACGCAGAGCACCCCAGGCCCCGCGCCGGCCGTCCCCTGCGCTCGCCTCCCTCGTTCAACTCGCCCTGAGCAGATTCCAATCATTGTCGACAGCCGCGGCGCCAACTCAAACTGCGCCCGCAACACCGACACCAACCGCGCCAGCACAGCCGCGGCAGGAACTCCCGGTTGAGGTCGCCCCCTCGAACGTCGTGGAAGAATCCGACCCGACGTCACCGGTTCCCGCCAATCACACGCACCAGCCAAGCCCGCGCCGCATACCTGGCCGAGCCGCCCCGGATCATGCTTCCGTCCGGCCACAAGGCCACGCGTACATTTCGCCGAACGGTCGTTGCAGCCGCCGTCCGCAACTACACGACCGCGCCGACACACGCCGCTCCGACGCCCAGCCCCCCACGCGCCAACGACCCGCGTGGCTCTCCAAGTCCGCACGCAGACAGCACTCATGGACAAGCCCGGCTCCCCCCGAGCGCCCCTGATCAACCCGCCATTGACCATCGCGGCAAGTTCCGCAAAATCTGGAACCCGTTGTCACTGCGCCATTGATCCGACACACCCTCTTCAAGTCATCCGCCAGCCCTTCGACCGCAGGCCCGAGCCATGAAAGGGTCCCGGCCCCGTCGTCGTTGATTTCAGTGAACCCGCCCGCAACGGCGCATACCATCGCATCCCGCGGCGGGAACACCCGGCCGCGACACCTACCGCTTTATCTGGAGCCCCTGTCCATGTTCGGATTTTCGTCGATGGATCGCGTTGTTCCCGCCGCGTTGGTCGCCGCGGCTTGTGTCACCGTCCTCCCCGCGTTCGGGCAGGTCAAGACAGTCGACCCCGTCAAGATGGTGACGAAGGAGAAGGCCTTCCTCCGCTGCGGCGAGGGAGAGAACTTTTACAAGGTCGGCGAAATCCCCGCCGGCACCGCGCTCACCATGGACGGCGAAGCCGACGCCTGGGCCCGCGTCACCTACCCCTCCACGCTCTCCGTCTTCGTGAAGGCCGAGGAAGTGGACGTTCAAGGCACGACCGCGAAGCTCACCAAAGCCAGCCGCCTCGTGGCCGTCAACGTCGCCACCGGCTTCTCGGGCAGTTGGAAGGCTCTGCTCGCCCAGCCCCTGGCCTCCGGTACCGAACTCAAGGTCATCGAGACCATCAAGGAAGGCGAAGGCCCGATCGTGGCCTACCGCGTCGCTCCCCCCGAACAGGCGCGCGCCTTCGTCGAAGCGCGGCTCCTCAAGAAGGTGGAAGGCGAAGCCCCCAAGCCCGCCGAGCCCGCGCCCAAGCCCGCCACCGGAACACCCGCCGCCCCCGCGACGACGCCCGCCGCCGCACCCGCGGCGACTCCCGCCAAGCCCGATGAGAAGCCCGCCGGCACCAATCTCGCCGAACCGATGAAGACGCCGGCGACCCCGGCCACCACGCCCGCGGCCCCGATCACGACGATCAACCAGACCCCCGCGCCCCAGCCGACGACCCCGCCCGCCGCGACCCCCGTCGCCGTGCCCCGGCCCGTCAACGAGTGGGCCGATCTGGACCGCACCTTCAAAACCGTCTGGCGTCAGCCGATGATGGAAGCCGAGTTGGACGAACTGCTCGCCGAGCACGAGCGTTCCCTCGCCAAGGTCGATCCCAACGACAACCGCATCCAGTCGCAGATCCAGGGCCGCATCAGCGCCTTGAAGCTCCGCATCGACCTGCGCAACAAGGCCCGCGAACAGGACGCCGCGAAGGCCGCCATGGAAGCCAACCGCGGCGCGGTGAACGAGCAGTTGTCGCTCGCCGAAAAGGGCCGCGTCTACACGATCGTCGGCCAGTTGCAGCCTAGCACGGTCTACGACGGCCAGAAGCTGCCGTTGATGTACCGCGTCGTGTCTGTCGGCCCCACCGCCCCCAAGACGCTGGGTTACCTCAAGGACGACGAGCAGTTCAAGTTCAAGGGCCGCATCGGCGCGGTCGTCGGCGTGATCGGCGACGCCCAACTCGACCGCTCGCTCATGCTCAACATCATCACGCCGGTGCGCGTGGATGTGCTCCGCCCCACGACCGAAGCGCCCCCGGCCCCGCCCGCCGCGGCGCCGACCGCTCCCGCCACCACGACCCCGCCTCCCGCCGCAGCAGACGCGGAATCGCCCAAGGAAAACTGATCTCAATCGCTCACCCGCCGAAGAGCCCCGGGGCCGCGTCCGGTGGCGCGGGTTTGCGTTTCGCCCGCGGCGGCAACCGCGTCACGGTCGGCGACTGCTCGCCCTTTGAATCGCCCACCACCGAGTTGATCGAACCCGCCGCCAGCCGCGTCGTGATCCGATCTCCGGGCGCAACATCTTGGGGCGACCGCACGAGCGAACCGTCCGCGCTCGTCGTCAGCGAGTACCCGCGCTCGAGCACCTGCATCGGCCCCACCGCCGCGAGCTGCCGTTCCAGCGATTCGACCCCCGCCCGCTCCTCGCGCACGCACACGCTCGCCGCCCGGTGAAGCCGGTCGCTCAGCGAGTTGAGCGGCGCCGGATTCACGATCCCCCTCGCCGCGGCGATCAGAGACACCCGCGCCGCCTCCAGCCGCGACAGCATCCGCCCCTGCACCGCCGCCGGACGCTGCCGCTCCAGCCGCGTCGCGATGCGCTCGAGCCGTGTGTGGCGCGACATCAGCGTGCCGCGGATCGCGTGATCCATCCGCCGCTCCAGACCGTCCAGCGCCGTCGCCGGGCCGGCCAGCGCCCGCGCCGGAGCCGTGAAGATCGGACGCGAAGCGATCGAACGCACCCGGTGCCGATGCGCATCGAGCAGCCGCGACACGATGATCCGGAACCGACCCGCGATCGATTGCACCTGCCGCGTGAGCGCCGCGGCATCCGGCGTGAGCCGCATCGCGGCCTGCGTGGGTGTCGCGCAGCGTTCATCCGCCACGAACTCGGCGATCGTCGTGTCGGTTTCGTGCCCGATCGCCGCGACCACAGGCACGCTGCTCGAAACGATCGCCTGCGCCACGGCGCGATCGTTGAACGCCCACAGATCCTCCATCGATCCCCCGCCGCGCGTCACGAGCACCGCATCGATCCCGAGTCGTTCGGCGTTCTCGCTCAGGTACGCAACCGCCTTGGCAACCTCCGGCGCCGCCGCGGCGCCCTGCACGCGGCAATCCACCACCAGCACGTCCACCGCGGGGCACCTCCGCCGCATCGTGACGAGCACGTCCTGCAGCGCCGCGCCCGTCCGGCTGGTGACCACCGCGACGCGTCGTGGGAACATCGGGGGCTTGCGTTTGCGCTCCGACGCGAACCACCCCAGACCTCGCAACTCCTCGCACAGCGCGCGGTACGCCATCTCGAGCGACCCCGCGCCCACAGGTTCGATCTTCTCGATGATGATCGAGACCTTGCCGCCGGGCGCGTAGAACTCCACCTTGCCGGTCGCGACGATCTGCTGACCGTTCGCCGGCGTGAAGCCCAGACGCTTCGCCGCCGACTGGAACATCACGCAGTTCACGACCGCGCTGGCGTCCTTGAGATCAAAGTACCAGTGCGTGCGATCGCGGAACCCGCTGACCTCGCCGACGAAACGCACCGCGACCGGGAACCCCGCCGCGAGCGCGGACATGATCCGGCTCGCCAGCTGGGAAACCGTCAGTGGCGTCCCGCCGTGGCGGGCGAGCGCCTCTTCTTTCGCGGCGGACTTCGCCGCGGCCATCTTCCGGGGATCGAACGGCAACCTGGACACGAACAGAGATTATCCCGGCTGCGCAGGCGTTTCAGCCGGACCATTCGGACGCGGCGGAGTGATGGAATCAACCGATTCCGCCGAACTCTTCGGAGTCGTGCGCGAAGAACTCGGGAGAATGACTCGGATGGGTGAAGACCTCACCGCCCCACCGCCGATACGGGCGGTGGCGTGGAATACGGCCCGATGCGGGGGCCCGGAGACCCGACCATGACGTTTCGTTTTCGGCCTCGAGATGTCGAACGGCTCGACCTCCTGGAGATCAAACCAGACAGATGCCCTGTCGTATTGGGGCTGCACAGCGACGGCCCGCCAGTCGGAGCAAGCGACGCGCACGGCGCGCTGGTCGCATGGAATGACCGCACAGACCGCGCGGCGTGTATCGAGCGAAAGCGTGCCGGCGCGATCCGGCCGTGCTTCGTCGCGGCATTGATCCTGGCGGCGATGGCCACGGCGCCGACGGGGTGCGCGTTCACGCCGGGCCCGCGCGAGCATTACTACGTATCGCGATCCATCGTGGTCGATCCGGTCCCGGGCGATCACTCGCCGCGGATGTCGGCGTGGCCAAGACAAGGTGCGCAGCCGGCCACAACCGCGTCCGCACTTCGGTTCACGGATGAGTCGCCTTAAGGCTTGGGTTCTTCGGGCGCGGCAGGCGCGGGCGTGGATGCCGCTCCCGGCATGCCGGGCAACGGCTGGAAATCGCCATCGTTGGTCACGCGCAACTGATCGCTCGCGAGCAGGTAGTTGAGCACGGCGTTGCGCAGCGACGTGATCGATCGGTCGCGGTCGTTCTCCGACACCAGCAGATCGTTCTCGGCGTCGACCCGCGTCTGCGCGTCGATCGTGTCCTTCTGAAGTTCCAGACCCACCAGGCGGCGGCGGTTGATCTTGACCTGCTCCTCGGCGAGCCGCAACTGCAGCCGCGCCGTGTCGACGGCGCGGAGCGAATCTCGCACCTGCGCGACGACATTGTCGCGGGCGACTGCATAGTCGCGAGACTGGCGTTCGAGATTGATCATGGCGGTGCGGAGATTCAAACGCTCGATCCTTCGGTCCAGCGGCAGGCTCAGCGTCGCGCTCGCGGCGTAGTTGACTTCATCGGGCTGGATCGCCAGGCCGCCGGTGGCGTCGCCGGAAGCGGTCGGCATGGTCACCGTGCCGGCGAGATTGAGGTCGGGAAGAAGACCGTTGCGCGCGTTCGCCACGCCGCGCCGGTAATCGTCGAGCGCGTCGCGCCGGTTCTGCAGATCGAGCCGGTATTGCAGCGCGAGTTCCGCGGCCCGCGTCTGGTCCACCTCGGGATCGGGCAAGTCGATCATCTCGTCGGAGATGGCGATGGCCTGGTCGAGCGGGAGTCCGAGTCGGATCTTGAACCGCTCGATCGCGAAGATGTAGCGGTCGATCAAGCTCAAGAGCGATGAACGCGCGCTCTGCACGCGGTTGCTGGCGATGCCGAGTTCAAACTCCTCGACGCGGCCGGCTTTCACCTTCGCGTCGGTGGATCGCTCGAGTTCCTGCAGGCTCCAGATCTGACGCAACTGGTTGGCGATCAGCGCGCGGTCCTGGAGCAGCCCGAAATAATCCGAGGCGATGCTCACGAGGAAGTCGCGGCGGAACCGCTCGAAATCGCGCGCTGCGTAAATGAGATTGCGTTCGGCCTGGATCAGGTCCTCCTGCGCCACCAGCCCGGCGCCGCGGAGCAGCGGGATGTTGCCCGAGAGGGCAAGACTGGAAGATGAGTTGTATCCCTGGGTCGCCGATTCGCGCAGCTGATCGGTGGCGCGAACGATCCACGCCGCTTCGAGACTTCCGCCGTACGGGAGCTGCTGCGTCGCTTTGAGCTTGTTCACTACGTCGAGCGTGTGATCGAATCGTCCGCCGACTCCGTTGCCGACGATACCGAGCGTGGTGTCGTTGAAGAGCCGCGGCCCCCACAGGTGCCGCTCGATGAGCAGGCGGATCGCCGAGATCACGAAATCATCCTCGGCGTTGCGGTACTCGCGCCCGGAGGCTTGCGCGGTGCGGAACGCGTCGCGGATGCCCAGCGTCGTGATCTGCGGATTGGGAGCGAGGAGCGCTTCGGCCGCGTGCTCCGCGTTCTCGATCGTGAGACCCTCCGCGAGCGCGTAGCGACGCAGGCGTTCGGTGACGTCGCGTTTCTCGTCAGCCGGTGAATAGGTCAGCAGTGCAGCGGGCAGGTTCACCGAAGAGGGCTGCTTTTCATCCTGAGTCTTGGAAGTTTCGTTCGCGATGTCCCGCGCTGGCGGCTTGGGGCTCAGTGTGTCTCCCCCGACCGACTTGGAGCCAGAGTGAATCAGATGATTAATTTGTTCGTCTACCGATAGGGGATTGGAGTAGCAACCGGCAAGCGTCGCGAGAATCGCCAATGATGTTACGTTTCCCCAAATCGCCGAGGATCGATCAAAATCCGATCGTTGAGCGAACAAATGCGCGATTTTGTTGGACTTGTTCATTGGCAGTTCGGGTTTTCAACCGGATGCAGAGAGTGTGATGATCCGTCAAGAATCCTAACTTTTTCTGTTCGTGTGGTCATTCGTGCACATCGGACCTATCCTTCAAGCTTATCCGGCGCTGTCCACATTGGACCCGGGTCCCGTCCGCGGTTAGGAATTCTAATCGCATCCTGTTTGGTAATCCTTGTGATGGGGAGTCGCTCCGCCGATGCCTTCGGTAACCCACGACGCAAGAAGTTTTCTGATTGACGGTCGTCGCATCTGGCTGGTCGCAGGGCGCGTGCCATACGCAAGGCTTCCGCGCGAATCGTGGGCGGAGAGGATACACGCGGCGAAGAGCGCAGGCTTTAACACGATCGAGACTCCGGTCTTCTGGAATCGTCACGAACCACGCCCGGGCAAGTTTGACTTTCAAGGCGACAACGACCTTCGTTACTTCGTTGACTTGGTAGGCAAGGCCGGGATGTACTGCATCCTGGGGATCGGACCGTATGTCGGCGCGGGCTGGGACATGGGCGGCTTGCCTTCGTGGTTGAACGACCAGATGGGCATCAGGCTGCGCACCACCGGCGGGCCGTTCCTTGAAGCCGCGTCTCGTTTCATCACGGCGCTCACCGACCAGGTGCGCGGCTGGCAGGTGACGGCGCCGGGTTCGGGAGGACCGATCATCATGGTGCAGTGCGAGAGCGACTGGACCTGCGGACAGGACGATCTCGCGTCAACGTACCTGGGCGAACTCACCCGCTACATCCGTGAGTCGGGCATCACGGTGCCGATCATCAACAGCAACCAGTTGTGGGCCGGGGTTGAGGGACAGATCGACGGTTGGACCGACACCGCGGGCTCGTTGGAGCAGATCCGCCAGTTGGCGGTGGTGCGCCCGGATCAGCCTCGTTACGTGGTCGATCTCCTAGCGGCGCCGATGGACACGTGGGGCCAACCCACGACCGGGCCGATCCAGCCGTGGGCCGCGTTGCGGCGTGCGGCCGAAGTGCTCGCCGCGGCGGGACAGTTCACCATCCAGTCGTTGTGCGCGGGGCTGAACCCGGGCTTCAGCGGCGGACGTTCCTCGCGGGGCACGGCGATGTTCATCACCGCCGCGTCCGACCCGCACGCGTTGATCAGCGAGACGGGCCAGCCGCGCGGTGCGTTCGCCGCGGTTCGCCGCGTGGCGACGTTCGCGTCGCGTTTCGGCCGGGTGCTGGCTAATCTTGATCCGGGATACCGGCCCGTGAGCCTGTGCCCACAGGGTGAAGAAGCGTTGACAGCGGTCGAGGGCGCCAAGAAGGTCAAGGGCGCCTCACGCGAAGGCGTGGCAGTGATGCACGCCGTGGGCTCGCAGGGCAGCGTGGTCTTCCTGTTCGGCGATGAGCCGCACGGCGAGGGCAAGCCTGTCACTCAGCAGGCCACGCTGATGCTCTCCGACGGATGGACGCTGCCTGTGACGCTGCCGCCCGAGGGCGTGGCGTGGCTCCTGTTCGATGTGAACATCAACGGCCGCTGCAAGCTGGACTACACCAACGTCTCTCCGTTCGGCGCTGTGGGCCCCAACCTCGTGTGCTTCGGCCTGGCCGGCTCGCGGGCGATGCTCTCGGTGAACGGCTCGCCGGTCGAGGTGGACATTCCTTCCGACAAACCGGCGATCGTGGAACACGAAGGGCTATCGATCATTTTCGTCAGCCAGGAACTGGTCGACCACGTCTTCTTCCAGGACGAGACTGTGCTGATCGGCGTCGCCGGGCTCACGCCCGATGGCACGGTCATTCCGCTGCCGGGTTCCAAGCAGTACATCGTCGTCGGTCCCAACGGCAAGTCCAAGACGGTCGACGTTCTGAAGGCCAAGGCTCCCGCCGAGAAGACGGCCGCGTCGGCCCCATCGCTGGGCTCGTGGACGTGCGCAACGCTTACGGATTACACCGATGGCTCCAGCGCGCGGTACGCGAAGATCGCGGGACCCGCGGACCTGAACAAACTCGGCAGCCCATTCGGCTACGGCTGGTACCGCATGTCGTTCGAGGCGGCGGCGAACCGCAAATCGCGCCTGGTCTTCCCGAATGCGGGCGACCGTCTGCACATGTTCCATGACGGCAAGGCGATCGGCGTGGTGGGCGTGGGCCCGGGCGCGGAGCCGGAGGCAACGGTTCCCTTCAAGAAGGGCCCGCAGTCGCTCGTGGTGCTGGCGGAAAATCTGGGCCGCTATTACGAGGGTGTCAATCTCGGCGAGCGCAAGGGTCTGCACGGCCCGGCCTATGAGGCGGCGCCGATCAAGGTGGGTGCACCCAAGGTTGTCAGCGGCCGACCGATCGAGGCACTGTCGTTCCGCACCCCGCTCTGGGAAGTGCGCAGCGGCGATTCGACGCTCCCCGACAGACTCACATGGGTCGTGCACCACAAGCGCAAGACTCCGCTCATTGTCACGATCCCCAAGCCGCCGCCGTCGGCCCTGCTGGTGCTCAACGACAACCCGATCATGTACGTGGACCGCAGCGGCCCCGACCAGATCGTGATCCCCTTTGAGCAGCTCGACAAGGGCACCGCGACGCTGCAGTTCGCGCTCCTGAACTCCGCCGACCCGGAGGCCGACCTCCAGGAACTCGCCGAGGCCGGAATCGAGGTGCGCGAGGGCGTGGAGTGCATCACCGACGGTGTAGAGATGGCGTTCGCCAAGTGGGAAACGCCCGCGCCGACGCAGTTCAGCCCGGCCCCCAAGGGCGCCAAGGTGCCCAACGGCCCGATCTGGTGGCGCACCACCTTCAACGCCGACAAGGTGGCGGGTTTGTTCCTGGAACCCTGGGGCATGACCAAAGGCCAGCTCTACCTCAACGGTCGGCACGTGAGCCGCTATTGGATGACCACGGCAGAGGGTGTCAGCGTTCCGCCCCAGACCCGCTACTTCCTCCCCGGAGCGTGGCTGGTGGCCGGGCAGAACGAACTGACGCTTTTCGACGAGCACGGCGGCAACCCGTCCAAGTGCAAGCTCGCGCTGTAACGGTCTGGCATGGTATTCTGAGTTTCGCGACTCACTCGGGGTCATTGAGCCGGAGCCTTGTCGCGTTGCCGCCCTACGTTTGGGCCTATGTCACAGACCTTTCGCGACCTTCCGTTCATGGGTGTGATCCGCGTTAACAACGCCGCGATGAAGGCGGGTTGGCGCATGGGCGATCCGGCGTGGAGCAACCTCGGGCAAGGCCAGCCCGAAGTGGGCGAGATGGCGGGCGCGCCGCCGCGGATCAGTGATCTGCCGATCGACCCGGCCGATCATGCGTACGGCCCGGTGGAAGGTGTGCCGGAGTTGCGCGAGGCAGTGGCGGCGCATTACAACCGCCTGTACCGACGCGGGAAGGCGAGCCAGTACACCGCCGCCAATGTGGCTGTGGCGCCGGGGGGGCGAGCGGCGCTGACACGGGTCTTCGCCGCCCTGGACAACCTTCGCTTGGGCTACTTCACGCCTGATTACACGGCGTACGAGGATGCACTCAATACGTTCACTCGCGTGCAACCGGTACACATCGGGCTGGACGAGGCCAAGGGATTCCGCATCGAACCCGATGAGTTGGAACACCGCGTCAAGGGAGACGCACTGAGCACGCTCTTGATCAGCAATCCGTGCAACCCCACGGGCGTGTGCATCGCCGGAGACGAGTTGGTCGCCTGGCTCAACCTGAGCCGCAAGCACAACTGCACGCTGATCCTGGATGAGTTCTACTCGCACTTCACGTACGGCGAGATCGGAAACGGTCCCGTCTCCGCCGCGGCGTATGTGGAGGATGTCGAGCGCGACCCGGTCGTTCTGATCGACGGATTAACCAAGTGCTTCCGATATCCGGGCTGGCGGCTGGGCTGGGTGGTGGCGCCGTCGGCGGTGATACAGAAGATCACAGCGGCGGGTTCGTTCCTGGACGGCGGCACGTCCCGCCCGGTGCAACGCGGAGCGATCCGCGTGCTCGAGCCTGCCCGGGCCGACCAGGAGACCAAGGCGGTCCGGACCGTGTTCGCTCGCAAGCAGCGGCTGACGCTCGATTCGCTCACTGCCATGGGCGTGCGTTTTCCCGCGGCATCGCGGAGCACGTTCTATGTGTACGGCGATGTTTCCGGACTGCCGGCGCCCATCAACACCGGCGAAGGGTTCATGAACGAAGGCTTCAAGCACCAGGTGCTGACGGTGCCCGGCGAGTTCTTCGACGTGAACCCCGGAAAACACCGGCCGGGAGAAAGCCGGCTGCGCCACTTCGTTCGGTTCAGTTTCGGACCGCCGGAGCAGAATCTGGTCGCGGGGCTGTCGAGGCTGGGTGAAATGGTCAAAAAGTTCCGCTGAGTCGCTGCAATCCCGGCCACGCGCCGGTCCGTATCATCCTCATCGGCCTCGCCCTGCCCATTTTAGCCGCCGGCTCGACCGCCCTCGCGCCGACACCCCCGCCGTCGCCGGAGCGGACGCGGCGCCTGATCGACTCACACGGTCGGACCATCCGGGACCTGCGGCTGTCGATCACCGATCGGTGCAACTTCCGGTGCGTCTATTGCATGGAGCCGAACGTGCGCTTCATGGACCGCGACCAGTTGCTTGCGCCTTCGGAGTACGTCCGGCTGGCGAGAGTGTGCGTCGGCCTGGGAGTGAACAAGGTGCGGATCACCGGGGGTGAGCCAACGCTGCACCCGCAACTCACCGACATCATCGCGGGGGTGGCCGCGCTGGGCGACATCGACGTGGCGATCACGACCAACGGTTCGCTGACGGACGCTGCGTCGGCGGCGGCGTGGAAACGGGCCGGGCTCAACCGCGTCACGATCAGCATCGACGGGATAGACGATGCGAGGTTCGCGGCGGTCACACGCTCGGCCACACCCGTGGCGACCGTCATCGCGGCGATCACGGCCGCGCAGAACGCCGGATTCAACCCCGTCAAGGTGAACGCGGTCATCATCCGCGGGATGAACGACGATCAGGTGGTGCCCCTCACGCGGCTGGCACGCGATCATGACATTGATGTTCGTTTCATCGAGTTCATGCCTCTGGATTCGGGGCGCACGTGGCAGCCCGACAAGCTCGTCCCGGCCGCCGAGATCATCGAGCGGATCGGCGGGGCGTATGCGCTGGAACCGGTGGGTCGCGACGAAGACTCGAGCACCTCTCTGAACTTCCGGTTCGCCGACGGGGCGCCCGGACGGGTCGGGGTGATCGCGCCGGTGACGCGAGCGTTCTGCGGCGCGTGCAGCCGGCTGCGCATCACCGCCGACGGCAAGGTCCGCCCGTGCCTGTTCAGCCTGAACGAATGGGACATCCGACCACTGCTGCGTAGCAACGCGAGCGATGAAGAACTCGCGGACTTCCTGATCGACTGCACGTGGACCAAACAGGCCGGGCACGGCATTTCGGCGCCGGGGTTCACGCAGCCGGAGCGCCCCATGTCGGCCATCGGCGGGTGATCAGGGAGCGGACTTCCAGATCGGCACATCGCGTTTCAACCGATCGATGTACTCGGCCATCGCGGCCAGTGCCTCGGCGCGGTGCGGCGCGGCCACGATGACCCGCAGTGAGCAGGCGCCGACGGACACTTCGCCGCGGCTGTGGACCACGGACAGGTACAACAGTCCGTGGCGGGCCGCGACACTCTCGGCGGCTTCGCGGAGCATGTGCTGGGCCATCGGCTCGTAAGTCTGGTAGTGCAGCGCGGTGATGGTGCGGCCTGCCTCGAGGGGGCGGACAATGCCATCGAACTCCAACACCGCGCCGGCACCGGGCACCGGGGGCGGTGGCGCGTGCGGTACGGGGCCGTCCACGATTTCGACAGTGATGTTCATCCGCCGGACACCATGCCGATGAGGGCGACCTCGTCGCCGGGGGAGATCTCGCTGCTGTCATCGGCGAATCGAGAGTTGACGGCAAAGCGAGCGCTGCGCAGGCTCGGCGCCAGAGCCGGCGCCTGAGAAGCGAGCCGCTGTCGCAGGGCGGCGCAGGTGCGGGCGCCGTCGAGCACTACGTCAACGCTGGAAGCGCCCACGGCGGTTCGCTCGGGGCCGAAGAGCAGGACTTGAACGATCATCGGCGAAGTGTACACGCCGCGGCTGATACAGTTGGCTGCATGAGCGAACAGAAAACGCCGGGCCTCTCGCACATCAACACGCGGGGCGAAGCGAACATGGTCGACGTGGGAGACAAGCCAGTCACGGCCCGGGTGGCGGTGGCGGAGGCGTTCGTCCGGGTCAACGAGGCGTTGGCGGGGGCGATCCGATCGAACTCTCTGGCGAAGGGCGATCTGTTCGCGGTCGCGCGGATCGCGGGAGTTCAAGCCGCGAAACGCACGGATGAGTTGATCCCGCTGTGCCACCAGTTGCCTCTGGACAAGGTGGATGTTGAGGTGGAGTTACTCAACGGTCGGGTTCGGGTGATGGCGAGCGCACGAACGCACGCGAAGACGGGCGTTGAGATGGAAGCGTTGACCGCGGTGGCGGTGGCGGCTCTCACCATCATCGACATGGGCAAGGCGTTGGATAAGGGGATGGTGATCGAGGGCCTGCGCGTGATCGAGAAACGCGGCGGACGCAGCGGGGACTACCACGCGGAGGGCGGGGCATGAACCGACCGATCCGAGCGGCGGTGCTCACGAGTTCGGATCGGTGCGCGGCGGGGCAATCGGAGGATCTCTCCGGCCCGGCGGTGGCGGCGATGCTGCGAGAGCGGCTGGGGGCGCAAATCTTGTCGAGCGTCTGCGTGCCGGACGATCTCGCGGCGCTGGAGGCGAAATTCCGCGAGTGGATCGCGGCGGACGTGGATCTGATCGTGAGCACGGGAGGGACAGGGCTCTCGGCGCGGGATGTGACACCGGAGGCGGCGCTGCGGGTGATCGAACGCGCCCACCCGGGGCTGATGGAACTGGCGCGGGCTCGCACGGGGGCCGCGAATGCGAAGGCGTACCTGTCGAGGGGCGTGGCCGGCGCGGCGGGACGCACATTGATCGTGACGCTACCGGGGTCGCCGAAGGGAGCGACGGAACAGCTCGCGGCGATCGCGGAGTTGTTGCCGCACGCCGTGGGAGTTTTGCGCGGTGAGAGTTCGGCGCACTGAGGGATGTGTGCGTAGGCTGGCTGCTGTGCGCCTGCCGCGGCCGGGACCGGGAAGAAACGGAATCGCAGATGGCCGGGACGGCCGAACCACAGAAGAAGCAATGGCCGGGACGGCCAAGCCACTTCAGGGTTCGTCGTCAACGGCGTCGTTGCGAAGCGTCAGGATGTCGCGGAGCTGTTCGGTGGACATCTCGCTGATCCACTGTTCGCCGCTGCCGATGATGTTCTCGGCGAGCTCGGTCTTGCTCTCGATCATCTGGTCGATTCGCTCTTCGAGGGTGCCGCGGACGACGAACTTGTGGACCTGCACGGTGCGGGTCTGGCCGATGCGGTACGCGCGGTCGGTGGCCTGATTCTCGACGGCGGGGTTCCACCAGCGGTCAAAGTGGAAGACGTGCGTCGCGGCGGTGAGGTTGAGGCCGACGCCGCCCGCGCGAAGACTCAGGATGAGCACCGGAGAAGTGCCGTCCGAGCGCTGGAATCGATCGATAATTGCCTGACGCTGGGGCTGGGTCGTGCCGCCGTGGATGAACAGCACATCCTTCTGGAACCGGTGAGCGATCATGGACTCGAGAAGCTTGCCCATCTCACGGAACTGGGTGAAAACGAGCGAGGAGTCGCCCTCGGCGATCACTTCGTCGAGCATTTCCAACAGGCGGATGCACTTTCCGGATCGCGTGGGGTCCACGAGCTTGCCCGTGGGGTCTTCGATGCCCTTGAGCGCCAAGAGCGGGTGATTGCAGATCTGCTTGAGGCGCACGAGGGCCGAAAGGACCAGGCCGCGGCGCTGCATGCCGTCTGCCTCGTCCACGTCGCTGAGCGTGCGTTTGACACAGTTCTCGTAGAGCGCGGCCTGCTCGCTGGTGAGATGGCTGAACTCGCGGCTCTCGACCTTTTCGGGCAGATCTGCCACGACGGTGGGGTCGGTCTTGAGGCGGCGGAGCACGAATGGACGGATGAGACCTCTGAGTTGCTCGCCGCGGATCTTGTCGTGGTAGCGCTCGATCGGCACGGCGAACTTCTGGCGGAATGATCCCGCCGACCCCAGGTAGCCTGGGTTGAGGAAATCCATGATCGACCAGAGTTCTGTGAGCCGGTTCTCGACGGGCGTACCGGTGAGAGCCACGCGGCGATCGGAGTTGAATGTCCGCACGGCGCGGCTCTGCTTGGCGGCGGGATTCTTGACGTACTGGGCTTCGTCGAGCACCACGCGTCCCCACTTCACGCGGGCGATGGTCTCCTTGTCGCGATTGGCGAGGGCATAGGTGGTGATGACCAGATCGCTCTGCCCGGCGCGCTCCACGAACGCATCGCCGAGCGGGCGCGTGGGGCCGTGGTGCACGAGCACCCGCAGGTGCGGGCAGAAGCGGGCGGTCTCGTGGATCCAGTTGCCGACGACGGACATGGGCACGAGAAGAAGCGTTGGATCAACCGCCACGGATTGGGCGGCCGGTGCCGCGGAGACCTCGGCGGACGGGGTCGGGGTTGGCGCGGGAGTTGGCGTGGGGGCCGATGCGACCGCGGGAGCCGCGGAAGACTCGGGTGGGTTCTCGGTGAGGCTGGGCGCGGGCGCGTCGAGTTCGCGTTCCCACGCGAGGAGCGCGAGCAACTGGATCGTCTTGCCCAGGCCCATGTCGTCGGCGAGGCAAATGCCAAAGCCCAGGTGTTCCTGGAAGGCCATCCAGGAAACGCCGCGGGCCTGGTAGGGGCGGAGCGTGCCCTTGAAGGAATCGGGGGTGGCGAGCATCGTGATCTGCTTGGACGATGACTCGCTATTGAGGAATGCGTTGAGCCAGCCGGTGGCTTCGAGACCGACGACCGGGATGCCGGTGTCGTCGGAGTCGGCGGCGAAGGCCATGCGGAGCGCTTCGCCAAGCTTGACCTGCCCGCCGGGATGCTCGCGGATGAACTTGACGGCGGCTTGGACGTCTTCGGGGCGGATCTCGACCCAGCGGCCGTTCACACGCACGAGCGGCGTCTTGCGGGCGGCGAGCTGCTCGAACTCGTGCAGCGAGAGCATGGTGTCGCCGACGGCGATCTCCCACTTGTAGCCAATGAGCGCGGCCAGGCCGATCTGGGCCTTGGCGGCATTGGTGAGGCCGCCGCGGGCGCGGTCGAAGGGGTTGACGGCGTCAGACTCCAGACGCAGTTTCGCGCCCACCCGCGCGGCGGGAGACTCCCACCAATCCGGAGCGACGACGGCGAAGCCCTGCTCGACCAGCACCGGGCGCACTTCGCGCAGGAACTCGTACGCCTGCTTCGTGGTGAGCGCCAGCGAGGAGGGCTCGCTCTCTTCCAAGGCGTCTTCGAGGCGTTTGTACAGACGGGAAGCGCGGCCGAGTTCGCCCAACAACAGTTCGGTGGGCTGATCCAGGCGGCGGCCCATAATGGTCACGGAATCGCCGCTGACCTGCCAGACATCGACGGCATCGATGACCAGCGATGGCTGCTCCACGGCCTGAAGGTGAAACGTGACGATCCAGACTGCGTCGTTGGGGTCGGGCGCGGCGTTGGGCGCCAAACCGGCGACCTCGGGCTCGCGCAGACGCATGAGCAAACGCCAGGCGGAGGAAGCTCCTCGCTCTTCGAGAACACCGATCCACCCGCGCACGCGCCGGACCATTTCCTGGCGCACGGCAGCGCCGGCCTTGACGGATTCGTTGGCGGAGAGCAGGCCGCCCAACCACGCGACGTGCGGGTCGGCGGCGGGGTCGCGCTCGCTGATGGAATCGGGGAAGCCATCGGACTCGAGCGTGGCGCGGCACTGGGCGTCCACGATCGCGTGCACGAACTCCTGCGTGATCGCGCCGCCGTCGTGACGGTTGTGATCCTCGGCGCAGCGAGCGCTCACGGGCATGGAACTGACGAGTCCGGAGAGTCGGTACGCGGTGGCCTCGTCGCTCATCCAGCCCTGCCAGGCTCCGCGGAGTTCGCCCGCGGCGGTCTGCACGAGGGAAGGAACGAATCGCTGCTGGACCAACAGGTGGCGAGCGAGGCGGATCGCGGCGGCGAAGTACTGAAACGATGCACCGGCGACGGGATAGCGTGCGGGGTGAGGTTCGGCCTCGTCGGTGCTCAGTTCGGCCTCGCCCTCGAGCATTTCGGAGAGCATGGGGACGACGTTGGCGGCGTCGGTCGCGGTCAGGGCGAGGGTGGGGACTTCAAACGTCTGGATGACGGGCGGGGCCGGGGGGAGCCCGTCTTCGCTCTCGCCCGCCCACAGGCGACCGGTGGCCCGGGCAAGGGTGCTGCTGGGAAGGGGGCGGTTATCGATGGCGGGCAGGCGCACGCGGATCGTGCCGGGATCGGCCTTGAAGGCGGGCAACGCCGCGGCGACCGCGGCGGACAGGGCGGTGAAGGGGTGGGACCAGACGCCCGGGGCCAGGCGCGGCGCCTCGGCGTTGGCGGCCAGCATCTCCTCGGACTCCATCCAAAGGTGGAGGAGCCCGTGTCGCCAGTTCGCGTGCAGGACGTGTGTCAACGGAATCGTTCCATGGGTGGCCCGCCGGGGTTTCGGCGGGGGGAATGAGGGCGCGGGGACTCGAACCCCGGACCTACGGCTTAAAAGGCCGCTGCTCTACCGACTGAGCTACGCCCTCGAACGGGTCCCGAATGTGTCGGGCCAAGATGATACGCGGGCAAGGCGACTGACAGCAGTTTGAGGCACTCGGGAATCCGATGGCTGGCGGCAATCGCCGGGAAGGGGGAAGTCAGGGTGGAACGGGCCGATGCCGACGCCTCGGTCACGCTAGACTGAGGCTTCTGCGACTGGTCATGATCCTTGCACGCCGGCTCATTGCGTTTGTTGGTGCCGCCGCGGCCAGCGGTGCGGCGTTGTGCTTTGGGGGGAGTTGGCGGGAACCGACACCGCCTGATGCGAAGGCATCGGATGTGCGGTTCGATCGGGACATTCGGCCGATTCTCTCGGATCGATGTTTTCAATGCCACGGGCCGGATCCGGCGAAACGCCGCGCGGAGTTGCGGCTGGACCTGCGCGAGGAAGCGCTGCGGGACCTGGGCGGAGCGTTCGCGATCGTGCCCGGCGATCCGGGAGAGAGCGAGCTCATTCGGCGCATCACGAGCACGCACGACGATGAAGTGATGCCGCCGCCCTCGAGCCACAAGCGGCCGCTTTCCCAGGAGGAGCAGGAACTCATCCGGCGGTGGATCGCTCAGGGCGCCGAGTACGAGCCGCACTGGTCATTCGTTGCGCCGGTCAAGGGCGCGGTGCCGGCGGTGGCGGATGGGGCATGGCCTCGGAACGAGATCGATCGGTTCATCCTCGCGAGAATGGAGCAATCCAAGGTGTCGCCCAGCCCCGAGGCGGACAAGGCGACTCTGCTGCGACGGGTGCTGCTTGATCTGACAGGCCTGCCGCCCACGCCGGAGGAACTTGACGCGTTCCTGGCGGACACATCGGCGGATGCGTATGACAAGTGGGTGGATCGCATTCTGACGCAGGAGCCCTATCGCTCACGGATGGCGGAGCGGTTGGCGTCGCCCTGGTGCGACGCGGCGAGGTATGGAGACACCAACGGCATCCACACGGATGCTGGACGGCAGATGTGGCTGTGGCGGGATTGGGTGCTCGAAGCGTTCCGCGACGGAATGCCCTTTGACCGTTTCATCACCGAGCAACTCGCGGGCGATCTGATCGAAAACGCGAGCGAATCCCAGAAGATCGCTACGGGGTTCTGCAGAAACCACGTGATGACTGACGAGGGCGGGGCGATCCCCGAGGAGTATCTCGCCGAATATGCGGCGGACAGAACGATGACGATGTCGTCGGTGTTCCTGGGGCTGACGGTCGGGTGCGCTCGGTGCCACGACCACAAGTTTGACCCGATCACGACCGAGGATTTCTATTCGCTGACGGCGTTCTTCAACTCGATCGAGGAGCCGGGGCTGTATTCGCAGTTGCCGGATTCCAACCGGGCGTTCGAGCCGTTTATCTCGGTGCCGACGCCGCGGCAGCGCGAGTTGCTGGAGGAAATCTCGCGGAAGAGCGAGGCGGCGAGGGAGCAGTTGACCCACCCGGACCCGGCGGAGCGAACGGCACAAGAATCGTTTGTCGCGGGCGCGGCGCGGGAGGCGGGGGTGGCGTGGGCCGAATCGCGCGTGGTGGGCGCGGCGTCGCAGGGCGGAGCGACCGCGGAGATCGGGAGCGACGACTCGGTGCGGTTCACGGGCAAAAACCCCGATAGAGAGCAGCAGGAGATCACGCTGACGACGAACGGCGCCGGACTGCGTCTGGTGCTGCTGGAGGCGCTGCCTGATCCGCAGACCGGCAAGCCGGGGAGGTTCGGCAACGGCAACGCGGTGCTCACGGGCATCTCGGTCAGCGTTTCGCCTGCGGGGGATCCGCAGTCGCCGGGCCACGAGGTGCCGCTGGTGTGGGCGTGGGCGGATCACTCGCAGATGAACGGAGACTTCGACATCACCAACGCCCTCAACGGCGGGGATGATCGGGGATGGGCCCTGAACGCGCACAACGTGCCGGGCGGGCGAGTGGCGTTGTTCCTCGCGGGCGAGGCGTTCGGAAACTCGGCGGGCGCCAGTGTCAAGATCACGCTGAAAAACGATTCGCGGTATACCGGGCACTCGCTGGCGCGGGTGCGGATCCGGCTGGGCACCATCAGCGACGCGGCGTTGGAGAAGTTGCCGCTCGCGTCGTCGCGCTGGCGGATCGCCGGGCCGTTCCCGTTCTCGACGGATCAGGATCGGTACGACAAGGTCTTCGGGCCCGAGGAGGGGCAGGTGCTGGACCTGAAGCGCAACTTCGGGTTCGGAAATCAGTACTGGCAGTTCGCGCCCGACCTTGCTGACGGGCGGGTCAATCCGCTCGCTTCCGGCAACGGGGCGATCTACACCGGCAAGATGGTGTACGCGCCCTCGCGGCGCCAGGTGCGGTTCTCTCTCGGCAGCGACGACGGTTTCCAGTTGTACATCGCGGGCCAGCGGGTCGCGGAGAACAGGACCGAGCGGAGTGTGCAAGCCGATCAGGACAAGGCGACGGCGGAGTTCCCGGCCGGGCCGAACGGGTTAGTGCTCAAGATCGTGAACACCGGCGGCGACTCGGGCAGTTACCTGCGGATGGAGGAAAGCCCCGAACTCGCGGGAGATCTGGTCGCGGCGATTCTGCCCCCGGACGCGGTGTCGCCGGAACTCAAGTCGCGCGTGGCGACGGCTTGGGGAACGGTGCATTCTCCCAGGTATCGTGAGGCCGCGAAGCAACTCGCCGAGTTGGGCGCGAAGCAGCGGGAGATCGAGGCGGCGGTGCCGCGGACGATGGTGATGAAGGAGTTGGCGACGCCGCGGCCGACGTTCGTGCTGTCACGCGGGCAGTACGACCAGCCGGACAAGGCCCGGCCCGTGACGCGCCGACCGCCCACGGTGCTTGGCGCCTTGCCCGAAGGCGCGCCGCAGAACCGTTTGGGGCTGGCGCAGTGGCTCACGTCACCGACGAATCCGCTCACGGCCCGGATCGCGGTGAATCGCGTGTGGGAGTTGCTCTTTGGCGTGGGGATCGTCAAGACGAGCGAGGACTTCGGGCTGCAGGGAGAATGGCCGAGCCATCCGGAGCTGCTTGACTACCTGGCGGTCACGTTCCGCGAGAACAGATGGGACCTGAAGCGATTGATCCGCGACATCGTGACGAGCGCGACCTACCGGCAGGACTCGAAGTTCCGCCCGGAGTTGGCGGAGCGAGACCCGGAGAATCGGTTGCTGACGAGGTATCCGCGGCGGCGGTTGGCGGCAGAGCAAGTCCGTGACCTGGCGCTGAGCGTGTCAGGATTGCTAGTGGAACGGGTCGGGGGCCCATCGGTGAAACCTCCGCAGCCTCCCGGGTTGTGGCAGGAAGTGGCGATGCCCGCCAGCAACACGAAGGAGTACATCGCCGGCATGGGTGACGACGTGCACCGGCGCAGCCTGTACACATATTGGAAGCGGGCGTGCCCGCCGCCGACGATGCAGGCGTTTGATGCGCCGACGCGCGAATCGTGCGTCATCAGGCGTGCGAACACCAACACGCCGCTGCAAGCGCTGGCGTTGTGGAACGATGAGCAGTTCGTGGAGGCGGCGCGGACGCTTGCGAGCACGGCGATGGCCCAGTCCGGGAGCGATGCCCAGCGGGCCGCGTGGCTCTTCCGGCGGTGTACGGCGCGAGTGCCCGAAGAAGCGGAACTCAATGTGATGATCGGATCGCTCAACGCGTTCCGCGATCGCTACCGCGCGGACACAGCATCGGCGGAGAAACTCGCAGCGGCGGCCAAGACGCAGGACGCCGCGGAGTTGGCCTCGTGGACGATGGCGGCGAGCGGGCTGATCAGCCTGCACGAAACGCTGACGCAGCGGTAGGCGGAGTTACTTCGGAGCCACCGCGTGGGGAGGTGTCGGCGACGCGGCGGGGGTTGGAGCGGAATCGTGGCCGGCGTCGTGCTTGGGCTTGAAGAACACCATGCCGGCGATCACCGCAACGATGGCCAGCCCCAACAGTATGGTGAGGAGATTGAAGTACTTGTCGATGAGACGTTTGGCGGTCTCGCCGAAGTAGTAGAGCAGGACGCCGATGATGAAGAACCGGGGTGCACGCCCGATGATCGAAGCGAGTGTGTACGTGAAGAGGTCAACGCCCAGGAATCCGGCGCCGATGGTGAAGATCTTGTACGGATGGACCACCAGGGCGCCGGCGGTGAGCAGCCAGAGGTTGCTGGTGTAGGGCGCGAGGGCGTCGAAGGCGTGCTCGCCGAACAACCCCGCCACCATGGAACGCAGGAAGTAGCCCACGGCATACCCGGCGACGCCGCCCGCGACGTTGGAGGCCGAGTTCACAAGCGCATACCACATGGCGCGACGGGGCTTGCCGAGCGTGAGCGGGATCTGCAGGATGTCCGGCGGGAGAGGGAACCAGATCGATTCGGAGAAGCTGATGAACGCGAGGGCCCATGTGGCGTTGGGCCGGCCCGCGAGCGACAGCGTCCAGTCGTAGAGACGACGGTGAAGGCCCGGCTTGCGGGGCGCGACGAGTTCGGGAGGAGTCGGTGCGTCCATGTGGAACTTGAGAGGAGCGGATCAGGACTTCTTGGTCTTTTCCTTCTCGGCGCGGCGGCGTTTGAGCTCGGCATCGATGAACGGAGCAAGCTCGCCTCGGAGAACGGCCTCGTAGTCGGTCTCCTCGTAGCCGGTGCGGTGGTCCTTGACGCGGTTGTCGTAAAACACGTATGAACGGATCTGGGTGCCCCACCCCTGCTCAAGGCTTCCGCCCTGGGCGGCGCTGATTTCCTTCTCGCGCTTGTCTTCGGCCATCTGCTGCAGCTTGGCCTGCAGGACCGACAAGGCCTGCTTCTTGTTCTGGGGCTGGTCGCGGTAGGTGCTGGCGACCACCTGGATGCCGGTGGGCTTGTGGACCAGGCGGATGGCGCTGGCGACCTTGTTGACGTTCTGCCCGCCTGGGCCCGAGGCGCGGACGAAGGGCGTGACCTCGATGTCGGTCTCGGGGATCGTGATGTCGACCTCATCGAACTCGGGGGTGACTTCGACCGTGGCGAAGGAGGTCTGACGCTTGCCCTGAGCGTTGAAAGGCGAGACCCGGGCGAGCCGGTGGGTGCCACGCTCGCACTTGAGGTAACCAAAGGCGAAGGGGCCTTTGACGTGCAGGGTCACGGAGTCGATGCCCACCTCTGCGCCAAAGCCGCGGTCGACCTCTTCGATCTCGAAGCCCATCTTCTCGCAGTAGAAGATGTACATGCGGTAGAGCATGTCGGCCCAGTCGTTGGCCTCGGTGCCGCCGACGCCGGCGGAGATCATGAGGAAGCAGTTCTTGTTGTCGTGCGGGCCGGAGAGCAGAGAGCGGAGCTCGACCTTCTCCATGCGGGACTGGAGGCGGAAGAGCTGCTCATCGGCCTCGGCGAGCAGGTCCTTGTCGCCGGCTTCGCGGGACATCTCGTACGCCAGCTTGGCGTCCTCAAAGTCCTTGATGACCCCGGTCAGCAGGTCGACCTGAGCCTTGAGCGACTTGATGGAGTTGACGACCCGCTGGGCACGCTCCTGGCTGTTCCAGAAGGTGTCGGAGCCCATCTCGGCTTCCAGGTCCTTGATTTGTTGAACTTTGGACGGGTAGTTAAAGAGAGTCGCGGATTGTCAAAATCCGCGCCTCAAGGTCGTTGATGACTGGCTGGTGAGCGTCGAAATGCATGGGGCGAGGGTAGGAGGGCGGGGCACTGGTTGATACCCCGTGAGCCGGCCCGGGTGTATTCCGCACGCTTTGAGTATTATTCGCCCATGGATGGCACCGACGAGCTTCTCATGCAGTTCGTGGCGCGAGGGGGCAAGCTCTGCCCGATTTGCTCGTACTCGCTCAACGGGTTGCTTCATGCCAAGTGCCCCGAGTGCGGCGAACCGTTGGAACTCACGCTGCGCGGTGAATCGTCGCGGCGCGTGGAGTGGCTCACCGGGCTGGTGGCGTGGAGCGCGGGTTTCGGGCTGTACGGGATCTTCGTCCCGCTGGCAAGACTGACTGGATCGGGGCCTCCGCTGCGGTTCTGGTCATTCTACCTGGGGATGGTCATCACGTGGCCGGGGCTGTTGGTCTGGCTGATCATCGCCAAGAAGTTCCGCCGCTGGGATCCCCGAGTGCGGAGGATTCTTGCGGGCGCCTCACTGGCGGGGATCATCGCGCTGTGCACGTTCACGGCCTTGCAGTTGCGCTGAGTTTGAGGCTTGAACGTGGGCGGCGACGCCGGAGTGATTCTGTCGCGCGAGAGTCAAAAGAAAACGCCGCGGCGCTGTGCGCCGCGGCGTGAGTTCTTGCAACTGAGTGTGGCGATCAGCTCGCCTGGGCCCGCGGGTGAGCGCGGTTGTACGCGTCCTGCATGCGGGAGCTCGTCAGGTGGGTGTAGACCTGCGTGGTCGAAAGGCTCTGGTGGCCCAGCATCTCCTGGACGGTGCGGAGATCGGCGCCGTTGTCGAGCAGATGGGTGGCGAAGCTGTGCCGCAGGGTGTGGGGGCTGATGGAAGGATCCAGGCCAACCTGCTTCAAGTACTTATCGAGCTTGCGGCGGACCGAACGACTGGAGAGCCGGCCGCCGTGCTTGTTGACGAAGAGAGGCCCGCCGGCGGGGGTTCCGTTGGCGAACTTGGGATCGGTGCGGAGCAGATCGATATAGCGCTTGATGGCCCCTACCGCGTGGCTGCCCAGCGGGACGATGCGTTCCTTCTTTCCCTTGCCGCGGACGCGGAGCGATTCGCCCGCGAGATCGATGTCCTCGGAGTTCAGGCCCACCAGTTCGCTGACGCGGATGCCGGTGGAATAAAGAGTCTCGAGCATCGCGCGATCGCGGCGGCCAAGCATGTCGGCGTCGCCGGGCGCGGCGAGCAGGCGCTCCACCTGGTCGATGGTGATCGCCTTGGGGAGCCGCTTGGCCTGGCGGGGCGTGCGGATGCTGGTCATGGGGTTCAGAGCGCAGTGGCCGCGCTTCTCGCCCCACTTGAAGAACGAACGAAGCGTCGCGATCTTCCGGGCCATGGTGGCGGCGGAGTACTGCTGCGTGCCCAGGTGGGTCAGGAACGAGCGGATGAGTTCGGGGTTGGCGGACCGGATCAGGTCCGTGATCGTCCGTGCGCCGATCGTGCCGGCGATGTCGGGCGAGCGCTTGGAGGGATCGCGTTCGAACGCCTCCTTCTCCTTGGCCGCGTCGACCTCCAGGCGGTGGTCCTTGGCGAGAAACTCGACGAACTGGCGCAAGTCGGCTCCGTAGCAGCGGGCCGTGTACGGGCTGAAATGGCGCTCGTCTGCCAAGTACCGCGTGAACGCATCGGTGATGGGAAGAATCGACATGTGAACGCTCCTGACCTTATTTCGAACTCTGCACGCGGCCGGATGGGCGCGCGATTATCACACTGATACTTCGGACGTTGCGGGAAGGCCCTTCACACAACGTTCCGATTTGCACAATCTCGCCCAAGGTCAGAGGACGGCCAAACCGCCGTCAGATCATCTCGACCCTCCAATAACCTGTTCGTCCTAACGGAAGCCCCCGGTTCGGGGATTTTGCAATTATTCGGCGAGGTGGGGCAGGTTATTGGGGGCATCCACTTTCTCGGTCTACCTCGTATGTACTTGTCGCGAAAGCACTTGGTTCAGTTACGCGACGCCACGGGCTTGTTATCGGGTTTTGTTGTAACCGGAGTTTGACCTAGGGTATGTCGAATCCACTCTTGCTGAACCAACGATTGAATCGTCCTATAACTCGCGAACTCTGTGAACCGCTCCGCCGAGGCTGCATACGAACGCCACCCGAGCGCGGATTCACGCTTCTGTCGTCCTTCCGCATATGTCTTGACGTCAGCCAGAACTTGGTTGTTTCGCGAATCAAAATGCTCCGATGTGGTCGCCAGCGGGCGATCTCCACCCGTTTGGGTGACAGGTGCCGAATCTGTTGTCATGGTGGCGAGCTTTCGGGAGTCTGTGGTGGACGGAGCGCCAGTTTCGAGTGCGCCGGGCCGGGCGTACAAGGCGGCACCGAGGCCGATGGAGGGCTTGTACGGGTCGTACGCGGTCACCGACGACACCACGACGGCGTCAACCTGCATCGCCTGTGCCAAGCGACGGGCGTCGGCGGGGGTCGCCACGTACTCCATCTTCAAAGCCTGCATGGCCTCCAGCGTGCGATTGAGCGGGACGCACCGGACGCCGCGGACTTCTTCGGCGGCGGTAACGAGTGCGTCCCCCACCGCCAGCACATCCAGAAACGTCGTGCCCGACTCGTTGCGTGGCGGAGCGACGGCCCAGAGCACCTCACCGCGCGAGGTGTTGTACGGCGCGAGTGTGGGCTGGGGCGGCATCAGTCCGTCTTTGTTGGACGGAGTGCAGCCAGTGAGCGCCACGTAGCTTGAAAGTACGGCGAAAAGGCGACACGCGAGAGTGAGTTTCCGAGGCATGGGGCTTCCTGCCGCAAGAGGCGGGCCGGGTTCCACCGGCCGATGATGCGATTAGTGTTGCTCGTGAGCCTGACCTGGCTCGGGCACATTGGCAACCGAGTCGTGGGGAGTTTCGTGCGCGGCCTCGTGCGATGCCGACGCGGTGGCGGGCGTGGTCGACGGGAGCGTCGTCATCGCCGCGGCGACGGCGCCGGCGGCATCGACGGACCAGATATTCTGTGAACCACTCATGTTGCTTGCGAAGTAAATTCGTCCGGACTTGGTCCAGACGGGGCTGAAGGATGCGGCGGTGTCGGAGGTGAGGCGTACGCGGCCTTCTCCTTCCACTCCGACCATCCAGAGCGACGCCGCCGAGGGAGTGGCGGTGGCGGGCGCGTCGGTGACGGGCGTCTCGGCGAACGCGATCCAGTGACCGTCGGGGCTCCAGGTCGGGTTGATGAGCGCGGTCGTTGCACTCCCTGCGATCTCTGTGAGATTGGAGGCTCCGCCGCTCGCGTAATCGAGCGTCCAGACGCCGAAGGATCGGCGGCCCCGCTCGCGCCCGAGTTGGAAGAGGATCTTGTCGGACCCTTCGGCCCCGGTGCCGGCCAGGGGGCACCAGCGCGGGTGCATACCGAAGCCGATGAAACTGGGCGTGGCGGTGCTCTGCAGGCTCGTCACCCACAGTTCCCAGCGACCGCTGGAAGCGCCGGCCCTCGCGAACACCAACTGCGTGCCGTCGGGCGACCAGGAGGGCTGCACCTCGTCGGCTGAGTCGGACGTGACCTGCACGGCCTTGCCGCCGGTGGCGGGCATGACGTAAAGATCCCAGTTTCCGGACCGGTTGCTCGCGAACGCGATCTTGCTCCCGTCGGGGCTCAGCGCCGGCATCGCGTCGTCGGCGGGGTCGTTGGTGAGCTGCGTCACCACGCGGCTGTCGGTGCTTTTGATGTAAATGTCGGAGGTGGGCCGGTGCTGCGTGCTCGCGAAGACCAGTCGGGTGCCGTCGGCGGAAATGCTGGGGTCAAAGTCGGCGCCTTCTTCTGCGAACGTCACGCGGCGCAGATTCGTGGTGGCGCCGAGCATCGCGAGCGAGGTGGGCGTCGCGGTCTCCGTCTGCGCTGTGGTCATTGAAGCGCCGGGAGTCTGATTCGCTGCCGCGGTTGACGAGGAACCGGATGTCTGCGGCGAGGTGGCGGTCGTCGCGACCGAGTCCGTTGGCTCCTTGTTCGCCACCGAGTTCGAGGAGGTGGTCCCGCACCCCGGCAACGCCGCGGCGGCCAGAATGACCCCCGCGCCGTGGTACAGGACGGTGGTGGACAAGCGGCGGGCGCGAATGCAGTTGTTCTTGCTCATGGCGGATCTCCGGCGCTCGGCCTCATCGGACAACACGCCGACTCCGCACGAGAACAGACGGGTGCTGTCGGCATCGGGCGTTTTCGTTGAGGAGTTGACGGAACCCCGCCGACTCGCCGCAGTCCCCGGGATGTGTGCGACTCGGCCGTGCGCAGAAATCGCGCTCATTTGGAATCCGCCGGACCGCCGGAAGCGGGCGAAGCGAATACACCCCCCGGGATCAGCGCGGCATCGGGTGCAGGAGTGAGATGATGGCAGGCTGAATTCGCGGCAATCGCTCGGAACCGCCCGGCAGCCCGGCGCATCAAACGCGGGAAGTGTCATACGCTCCCGGCATCCAGCCCCGAAGCAGTTCCAGCACCGTGTTTCGTCCCGGCATCGCGTTGATCGCGATCCGCGCCATGCCCGTTGTGATGTGGGCGGTCATCCTGTACGCCGCCTGGAAGTGGGCTTTATCCACGTGGGGAAGCGTTCTGTCAGAGCAAGCGCAGGCTCTCATCGGCGGTGACCCCGCGGCGGTGCTCTCGGGTATCAACTCAGTGGTCGCGGTTTCGCTGACGGCGTGGGCCACGTGGGCGATCGTGAAGCACACGCTGGGTTGGTGGTTCCGGCGGTACGAGATCACTCAGACGCACGCCGCCGCCCGTACCGGTGTGCTTCGGCGAACACAAACCGTCGTGCCGCTGCGCAACATCCAGCAGATCGTCGTTGACCGGACTATCGCGGAGCGGATGCTGGGGCTTGGCACAATCTGCATCACCACGGCGGGCTCTCAGACGATCGACCTGGCGTGGGTAGCTGTGACTCACCCGCATCGGCGCGTGGAAGAGATCAAGTCTGCGATGGACGCGGCACGCCCGATGCCGGTCTGGCTGACGGAGGATCCCGACAAGCCCCAGCGGCCGGTGGTGATCGGGTTGGTCGGGGGCATCGGCGCCGGCAAGAGCCGGGTCGCTGGCATGCTCGCGTCGCTGGGGTGCATCGTGGTGGACTCTGACCGAGACGCCAAGGCCGTGCTCGACACCAACGCGGTGCGCGAGCAACTGGTGCGTTGGTGGGGCAAGAAGATCATCGGTGATGACGGGCGAGTCGATCGCAAGGCGGTGGCGGCCATCGTGTTCGCGGACCCCACGCAACGCACCCGCCTCGAAGAACTCGTGCACCCGATCATCAAGTCGCAACGGACGCAGGTGATCGAGCGCGCCACGCTCGAGCGCAGGCCGGGCGTGGTGATCGACGCGCCGCTGCTGTTCGAGGCCGAGAGCGACAAGGAGTGCGACGTGGTGCTGTTTGTCGACGCTCCACGTGAGGTGCGGCTACAGAGAATCAAGAGCCGCGGTTGGAGCGAAGCGGAGCTCGCGCGGCGTGAAAAGGCCCAGTTGCCGCTGGAAGACAAGAAGGCCCGTTCCACGCTGACGATTGTGAATGATGGCGACGAGGCCACGCTCGAGAAGCGGGTGCAGGAAGCGTGGCTGAGAGTCAAGGGGATGCCGCGCACTGAGCGGCCAGCCGGCGGCGGCGACCAAAAGCGTGCCGCCAAACGCGGTGGTTAACGCGGCGTCGGAGAGATTCCCCACTCGGGGCTCGTGGCCTGGTCGGCCCAGCGGCGCATGTCGTTGAGTTCATCCCAACCGAGCATCTGGGCGTGCGCATCCAGATGAGCGGAGACCGCCTTGCCGCCGTGGCGAAGCGAGACGAATCCGCTATTCAATCCCGGTGTCGCGGCGTTGGCGTCATATGACGATTGCCACTGAGGCGAACCCGTCGCCGAAAACCGCGGCGGGTCGACGCGGAAGAACCCTTCGGGCCTTCCCAGCACCGGCACCGAGGGCTGGGCTTCGGCGCGAGCGGAAACGAAGGCGAGCACACCGCTTGGACGGAGGGCCTGATCGAGCCGCTCGATGTAGACCCGGCCGAATGTCTGGCGGAACAGACGGTCGTATTCCTGGTGGCGATCACTGCCACCGATGAAGGCGATGTTCATGCCCAGCGAGGGGTAGAGGCTGATCACGTAGTTGTAATCAACGCCGTATTGGCTGTACTCGGCCTGGTTGTCGCGCACATCGGCGAGGAGTTTGTCGCTCTGGTACAGGCCGCGGAAGTTGTAATCGATGAACGGCGCGAGACGCCACGGGTAGCGTTGGGCGTCTTCGTTGAACAGGCGGGTTCCGTCCTGATCCTGCACGACGATCGGGCCATTGACCCAATCTCGCGGCGGGTAACCGGGAAGCACGATCCCCTTGCTCGCGTCCGAGTACATCGTGAACGCGGTCACCTGCTGGCTCGCGGCTGCGAGTTCGCGGGTTTGACGGCCCAGAGCGCGGGCCTTGCCCAATGAGGGCAGCAGAATCGAAATCAACAAGCCGATGATGGCGATGACGACCAGCAGCTCGATGAGCGTGAACCCGGTCGCTGTCATGCTACGAACCCTGCTCCACGTCCTCATGACCGGGCAGCGCGACACAGTCGCGGGAGATTCGTTCGTGCTTCCCCCGATCGATGCGGCCAACAGCGCGTGCACCGCCCCCCACATCGCGAACCGGGATGCCGGTTCAGCGGCGCTCAGGGACAGGGATAATGTGGGCTTTTTTGGGGTCATTTTGGGGCAAACCGAAACTTGGCCTAAGCGTATACTCCTGCAAAACAGCAACGGTTGCCGTTCTGCAAGATTTTTCGGACGTTGGTCCCAACGTCCTGATAAGGCGACCATGCTTCCCTGATGATCGGAGATCGGAGACGCCATGATGATTTTCAAACTGTCCCGTTTCACCGTCTCATCCCTTGTTCTGGCGGTCGGGTGTGGAACGCTCGCTCACGCCCAAACAATCTCTGGCACCCTGACTCAACCGGCGCTTGACCGATGGAACTATCCGTTCTCGTCGCAGCCAGGAGCAGAACCGTCGGTGCCGATCTTCGCGGCGCTCAATCAAGCTGGATTCGACGACCGCGACGGACAGTTCTTGTTCACGTTCGATACTTCGGGGACAATCCCGGCCGGGTACGGCAACGACCGCTACCTGGTGGGTAGCGTCCGCGTCACGGCGTGGATCAGCGTGGACAACCGATTCGCGTACGACCCGACGTTTGATTCCGTGCGCACGTCGTACGACCCGGCCGACCCGCAGTATCTTCCGGACGGTGACACCGGTAAGCCAATGGAACTGTTCGCCGTCGGCTTCCGCAACGGGTGGACCGGGGTGACATTTCAGGAAAATTCGCCGTTCAGTCCGTACCCGCCCTTCCCCCCGCGCGAAGGCGTCCGCAGTGCGTTTCCGGCGCTGTACGACGCAGCGGGAGTTGCGACGGATGTGAGCCGTCAGGTGCGGCAAAAGTTTGAAGCGCATCCGCTGGCGGTTGGCCAGACCGACGCCGTGCAACCGGGCGAACTGGTCCCTGCGGGCGCGATGTTCACGTTTGACATCGACGCGAGCGACCCGATCGCTCAGGCGTATTTCTCACGTGCTTTCAACAGCGGGCGTGTGCCGCTGATCATCACATCGCTGAACCCGGCCAGCGGCGGCCCCGGCGGGGGCACGGGTGACCCGAACTACCCCGCGTTCTTCACGAAGGAGAACGCGACGGCGCAGCTGCTGGGATACGCCGTGCACATGGACTTGAGCGTCGCGGCGTACCCGGGCGCGGACTTCAACCTTGACGGCGGTATCGACGGGGCGGATATCGAGGCGTTCTTCGTCGCGTGGGAGGCGGGCGACGGCATCGCGGACTTTAACATGGACGGCGGCGTGGATGGGAACGACGTGCAGGCGTTCTTCATCGCGTGGGAGCACGGGTGAAGCGGGCGTAGTGCCCAACTCGTCAGGCGTGATGGCACGAGACTGAACGATGCGCCGGTAGTGCGGCCGGCGTTGATCGGCGGACGGGGTCGCCGCGGCGACTACTTCTTTCTCTCGTTGACCGTCTCGGCTTCGCGGAAGTCCGCGTCGGCGCTTGCCTTGCGGGCTTCTGCTGCGGCCTTGTCCGTCTTTGCCTTCAGCGTGTCTCGCAGCTCTTTTACCTCCGCAGCGGATTTGTTGATGGAAATATGCGTGACATCATTCGCAAATCGCTTGGCAAGCAGTTCTTCCTTCTTCGTGGGCGCGGCTTCTTCTTGCAGGGCGACCCAGAACGCCGTCGTCGCAAAGAGCTCTCGCATTTGCTTGAGACCGTAGTCACGGGCCTGCCGTGCGCACTCGCGAGCGATCCGCTGGCCGGGGAATATCCACACAAGCAACGTGAAGACTCCGATCCAGAGCGCATCAAACTTGAACAGCTTAAACGCCGGCAGAATGTCCGGACGGCTCAAAAGGTTGTAGAGGTACCATCCGGTCGGCAGGCACCAGAACTGAGTCGCGAGCAGCAATCCGTCGAACGCCGCCGCGAACGTCCAGTATCGCTTCACGAGCACGAACGAATCCGCAAGTTCCTTGCGCTGGCGAACGTCGGCCCACAATCGATCGTAAAACTTGTCGAACTGGCTCGGATCTTTGAGCTCGAAGTACCTCTTGTATTGTTCAACTCTGTCCAAGCCGTGAACCTGCGCCCATTCCCTCAGTTTGTCGGTGCCGATCGCATTGACCGTGAGAAGTTCGGGCGTTCGAGCCTGCCCGCCATCTGCATCGTCCTTTGAACCACCTGGCAAGGTCAGCCCGTTTCCTTCCGTCGGCGGCAAGAATCGATCCCGCATCGGCCTTCCCAGCGCAAACACCACAAAGCCCAACACGTACGCGCTGCCAAGCCCAGCCAATACCCACGTCGTCGGTACTCCCTCGTTCATCGAACCAGGAAGTTGCCCGCCTGCAAGGGAGTAGGTGCATAACGCGGCCGTCAACGCCACCGAGCCCGACAGAAGGAACGAGAAATCGAACACGTCAAATACCGTGCCGATCTTCTCGAACACCGCCCCGAAGAAACCCGTGACCAAATCCAACCCTTCCTTCGCCTGGCTCATCGCTCCCTCCGACCGTTACGCTACTCCCCCACCGCCGCCGCCGAGAGTTCCGCCGAAAGTTTCTCCATCACGAACTGCCCGTTGACATTCGCTCCCAGCTCCGCCTCGGCATCGCGCAGGCGGTCGAGCATGGTGAGATACGGCTTGCACTTGGGGCCGGGTTCGGGCTGCCGCGCGGCCTCGCGTAAACGTCGCTGGATGTATGTGCCCACCAGGCGGAGCATCCAATCCTGTGCCGTCTGGTTCGCGGCGACCTTGCTCGCGCCTTCGTGTTCTTCCACCCAAGCCTTGGCCCACTTGTCGGCCAGGTCGTACATGGCGTTCCCGAGTTCGACGCTGTATTGTCCCTTTTCTGCTGAGGCGATCATGGGGCCGATGCGCTTCCACCATTCGTGCAGGTGGTGCGTGTGCGCGGCAAGGAGAATCCCGGGAGCACCTCCGGAGAACTCGAGCAGCCACTTCTCTTGCTCGGAAGAGAGTTCCAGTTTCGCGCCCTTGAGCCACTCGTGCATCTCGGGCTGAGTGAGCGGAGAGAAATAAAGTCGCTGACTGCGGCTGCGGATGGTCGGCAGGAGCTTGTCCTCGCTCTCGGTCACCAGGATCAGGGTGACTCGGGCGGGCGGCTCTTCAAGCACCTTGAGGAGCGCGTTCTGGCCAGCGCCCGCGAGCATCTCCGCCTCGTCGATGATGAACACCTTGCCCGAGCGTGACGCGTTGCGGACCGAAGGCGCGAGCGAAGCCGGGGCGAGCAGGAACTCGCGCAGCACGTCCACCGGTATGGTGGTCTGTTTGGAACGGCGAATGATCGGGTCAGCGCTGTACGCGGCGAGTTCCTTGACGATGATCTGCAGATCAGGGTGAGAGCCCGCTGCCAGCATCGCCTGCACCTGGCTCTGCGGGTCGGCCTCGAACGCTCCACCAAACGTCTGCTGGGTGGTGGGGTCGAGCAGGAGCGCGGCGAAGGCGAGGGCCGCGGTGAACTTTCCGACGCCCTTGGGCCCGTGAAAGATCCAGCAGTGGTGAATGCGTTCGCTCTTGAGAGCATCGTCGAGCACGCCCAAGGCACGCGAGTGACCGACCACGCGCGACATCGGCAACGGCGCCGGGAACGTCAGCGGAGTCTCCGGAAGCGCGACTTCGATCTCTCTGGGTGCCCTGGGTTTCTTCGCCACGCGCCAGCGTAGCATCGCATTCCGGTTCCGGGGGATTGCGCTGCGTGGGCCACCCGACGAGACCTGCCCCGTGACTTTTCGTTAGCCCGCCTTGACCGGATGGAACCGGCTATACTCATGCGCCGAACACTGGTGGTACAGCCCAACCGATCCGGGGAAGGCCCTGCGGGCACACCACGAGCGGCTCAGCAGTTGATATGAAGAAAGGTTTTCGGCCCGGGCAATCCGGGCCAATGCTTCGGTCCCCGATGCCCGCGCCGACCCGGCGTTTCGCTCCTGAAGCGCACGACCCGACGACCCGGATTTGGAGACACAGCACACGCCACGGCCCGCACGCCGGTACGGCGCTGAACCTCTCAAGCCAAGTCACTTCCGCGGCACACCATCTCAGTCGCCGCGGCGTCCTCCGGCCCGTTCGCCGGCCCCCCTTCTCACATTCCGACATCGCGACAACTCAACAACCGAATCCTGACAATGGCAAAGACCTCTCACACCGCTGATGACGCCAAGGCCGCGAAGGCCGCCGACTCCGCCGAAACCCCCTCCAAGCCCCGCGCCCGGGCACCGCGTCGCGAAGCCGCGCCGGAACCGGCGGCGAGCCCGATCGGCCGTGCCGATCTGCCCCCGCGAGTGTTCGAGGCGCGGCCCGAGCCCAAGGCGGAACCCAAGCCCGAGGCCAAGCCGGTTCCCAAGCCTGAACCGCGTCCGGTAGCGCCGGCCGAGCCTCGTCCGGAGCCCCGTATCGAATCACGTCCCGAGCCGCGCCCCGAGATGCGGTCCGAGCCGCGCCCGGAACAGCGCCAGGAGCCAAGGCCCGAGCAGCGGCAGGAACCACGTCCCGACCAGCGCGAGAACCGCCCTCAAGAAGGACGGCCTGACGGGCGGCCCGATTTCCGGCAGGACCGGCCTCAGGGCGGGTTTGACAACCGCGGCGAACAGCGTCAAGGCGGCGAGCAGCGGCCGATGGGTGGACCCGGCGGTGGCCAAGGAGGCGGACAAGGTCAGGGTCAGGGCGGCCAGAATCAAGGCGGTGGGCAGGGCGGATTCGGAGGCCAGCAGCAGGGCGGTCAGAACCGGCCCTTCGGCGGCAACGATCCGAACGATCCGCACCGCTTCGGCCGCCGGAAGAAGAAGCGCCGAAAGGGCGGTGGCGGCGGCGGAGGAGGCGGTGGTGGCAACAACCAGATCGGCGGCATGCCGATGGTCCGCAACTTCGAACTGCCCAGCGACGAGGAATTGGAGCGAGAGGCGGCGGAGCTCGAGCGCGTCATCGCGGGAACCGATCCCAAGACGATGAAGGCTGTGAGCATCGCCGAGTTGCAGGCGATGGACGATGACTCGCTGTTCAAGGCCGCGGAGCGCGAAGGCTTCACGGACTACCAGCAGCTGAGCAAGCACGACCTGATCTTCAAGATTCTCAAGGCTCAGGCGACCAAGCAGGGCCTGATGATCGGCGAGGGTTCTCTGGAGATTATGCCCGACGGGTTCGGGTTCCTGCGCAGCCCGGACCAGTCGTACCTGCCGGGCCCGGACGACATCTACGTGTCGCCATCCCAGGTGCGTCGGTACGGCCTTAAGCGCGGCATGATCGTGCGGGGCATCGTCCGCCCGCCCAAGGAGGCCGAGCGGTACTTCGCGCTGTTGCGGGTGGACAAGATCAACAACCGCGAGCCCGCCAAGGCCCACGACATCCGTAACTTCGAGGACCTCACTCCGCTGCACCCCGAAAAGCGTTTCGTGCTGGAGACGACGCCCGACGAGATCGAGTGCCGCGTGATCGACCTGGTGACGCCCATCGGCAAGGGCCAGCGCATGCTGATCGTCGCGCCGCCCCGCACCGGCAAGACGGTGCTGATGCAGAAGATGACCAAGGCGATCACGAAGAACAACCCCAACGTGCGGATCATCGTGCTGCTGGTGGACGAGCGGCCCGAGGAAGTGACGGACTTCAAGCGCAACTGCGGTGCCAGCAACGTCGAGGTGGTGGCCAGCACGTTCGACGAGAACAGCGGCCGGCACGTGCAGGTGGCCGAAATGGTCATCGAGAAGGCCCGCCGCATGGTGGAGTTCGGGGATGACGTGGTGATCCTGCTGGACTCGATCACGCGTCTGGCCCGCGCGTACAACGCCGAGATGCCGCACAGCGGCAAGATCATGACCGGCGGCCTGGACAGCAACGCGCTGCAGCGGCCCAAGAAGTTCTTCGGCTCGGCCCGCGCGATCGAGAAGGGCGGCAGCCTCACGATCATCGGCACCGCGCTGGTGGACACGGGCAGCAAGATGGACGAGGTGATCTNNGTGATCTTCGAGGAGTTCAAGGGCACGGGCAACAGCGAACTGCACCTGGACCGCAAGCTGGTCGAGAAGCGGATCTGGCCCGCGATCGACGTGGCCGCCTCGGGCACGCGCCGCGAGGAACTGCTGCTTGATCCCAAGGAACTGGAGCTGGTCTACCGCCTGCGCAAGGTGCTCAGCGACATGAACGTCGTCGAGGCGATGGAACTGCTCAAGGGCCGTCTCAAGAAGGTCAAGACCAACGCCGAGTTCCTCATCAGCATGGCGATGGGCTGATCGTTCGACGCCAACTCAACGAACGCAAACGCCGGCACGACGCCGGCGTTTTTTCTTGGTTTGATTCCGGGGTCAATCGCGCCGGCCGCCGCGAGAATGCCGTACGGCGCGGCGGACCAGCAGCCGCTCGAGCACGTCGCGGACGCTCCGGCCCTTGCGGTCTTCGCCCTGGTTGGGCACCTTGAGCGCCTCGAGCACGCCGTAGCCCAGGCCCACGTCAATGAGGATCCAGGCGATGAGCTCGGCGGAGAAGATGCGGGTGAGCTTGTTGTCGTCCTGGGCGTGGCCGAGCTCCCGCGTCAGGAACTTGTGCAACTCGAAGAAGTGCTTGGAGACAGCCTTGTGCACCTCGGTATCGTCGACCTCGGTGATGGACTGCATGAGCACGCGGTACGCCTCGCGTCCCTCCTGCGTCATCGGGTTGTCGCCCAGGATGCGGCGCAGGCGTTCGGGCGGATCGGCGGCGCCGGCGAGTCTGGCTTCCCAGTGTTCCAGGGTGCGCTTGGCGGTGCGGTTGATGAGCGCGACGAACAGGTCCTTCTTGCTCTCGAAGTGCCGGTAGATGATCGGCTCGGTGACGCCGGCCATCTTGGCGAGCTGCGCCGTGGTGGCGCGGGCGTAGCCGACCCGTGCGAAGAGTTCCATCGCACAGTCGAGCAACTGCTCACGGCGTTTGGCGGCGGGAAGGCGTTTCATGACGATACTAACTTGTTCACTAACTATAGCACTAACTTGATAGCAACGAGGTCCGCAAACCCTCGGTGAACTCTTCTTACCGACAATGGCTTACACACCGCAACAATTCGATGCGGCCTGCGTACTATCCGTGCTTGAATGCGAGTGTCCGGGACGTTGCGCCCGGGCCGGTGTTCGTAGGGAGTTGAGCGAGGCGGTCCACAACCGACCGCACGCCCAACGCGCGGCACGCCGCAGGAACACCTTTCGCAAGTCAGTCGTGCGATAGAACGGAGTGGTCATTTGAACACGCAGCAGTTGCGTACGGGCTTGAGTTGCGCGCTCGCACTTTTCACCGCCGCGGCGTCCGCGCAGACGTACATGGCGATCCCCATCGGAACCCTGGGCGGCACCTACTCGAACGTCGGCGGCGTCAACGCCAACGCCGTCGTGGTAGGGACGAGCGAAACGCTGGATGGTTTGCAGCACGCGTTCGTCTGGGAAAACGGCGTCCTGACCGACCTAGGCACCCTCACCGGCGGCGACCTGAGCGGCGCCAACAGCATCAATGACTCCGGCGTCATCGTCGGCTGGAGCAAGAACAGCGACAACGTCGATCGCCCCGTGAAGTGGGAGAAGGTCGCCGGCCAGTGGCAGATCAGCGACCTGGGCACCCTTGGAGGTGCGTTCGGCCGCGCCAACCGCATCTCCAACTCCGGTTTGATCGCCGGCTTCTCGTACCCGCCCACGGGACCGTACCACACCACGGTGTGGACCGGTACCGCCACGCTCGAGTACTCCCCCATCAACCCGCCCAACCGCAACCCCTTCAACCTCGCGCTGGGCATCAACAACGCGGGCGACGTGGTGGGCATCGAGTACACCCCCCTGCTCGGCTTCGGCGACATCGGCGTTCACTACCTGGCCGACGGCACGCCCACCAACCTCACGCCCGAGGGCAACTTCGTGACGGCGCACCCGCACAACGTCAACTCCGCCGGCTTGGTCGGCGGCTACCTCACCGGACCGCGCATCACGGCGGGCAAGGATCGCGCGGGCATCTACAACTTCGAGGAGGGCTGGCAGCTCATCCCGACGCTCCCGGGCCACGACAGCGCCCAGGGCTACGACATCAACGAGTCGAGCGAGGTAGTCGGCACCTCGTTCTCCAGCGACTTCGAGGGGCTCGCTCCCGTGGCGTTCCTCTACAGCGGCGGCACCGTGATCGATCTGAACGCAGCGTCATTCGGCGCCCCCTTCCGCATCACCGAGGCGTACGACGTCAGCGACAACGGGTTGATCGGCGCGAATATGCAGGGCGAGTTCGGCGCCATCGCCGTTCTACTCATGCCGGTAACCGTGCCGTCGTGCCCGGCCGATTTCAACCAGGACGGCGGCGTAGACGGCGCCGACGTCGCCTCGTTCTTCGTCGCTTGGGAATCGTCGGATAACTCCGCGGACGTGAACCAGGACGGCGGCATCGACGGCGGTGACGTCGCGACGTTCTTCGTCGCTTGGGAGGCCGGCGGTTGCTGATCGCCCCGTAAATCCAGACGTTTGAGCGTTGACTCAGACACTCCGGCGAGGGCCGGGATGGCACGCACGACCCGCGACCATCCCGGCCTTCGCGTTGATGCAGCGGCACATCGGCACCCGCGGCGGCGGCGAACAATCACGCATGCTTCTCCGCACGCTGATCTGCATCGCGGTTCTGTCCCGGGCCGCGTTCGGCACCGATTGGGCGCTCGCGGGCCCGTACCCGGTGGGCACGCGTTCGGTCACGGTTACCAGGGCCGACAGCAGCACCTTTACAGCGCAGATCTTCTACCCGGCGTCCGCCGCGGGGTCATCACAACCGTTCAGCGCGTCGGCCGCCCCGGCACCCGCCATTTCCTTCGGTCACGGATTCTTCCAAACGGTTTCACGGTATCAATCGACGCTCTCGCATCTGGCAAGCCACGGGTACATTGTCATCGCCAGTGACAGCGAATCGGGCCTGCTGCCCAGCCACACTCGCTTCGCTTCGGACCTGTCGCGGTGCCTCACGTACCTGGAGCAACAGAACGTCGCGGCGGGCGGCTTCCTGAACGGGAACGTCAACACCGCTCGCCTGGGAATGTTCGGCCACAGCATGGGCGGAGGCTGCACGATCCTCGCCGCGTCGAGCGATCCTCGCCTGCGGGCGATCGCGCCGATGGCGCCGGCCGACACGAACCCTTCGGCGATCGCCGCGGCCCCGTCGGTGGCGGCGTCCGCACTGCTCCTCGTCGGCGATGCCGACGGCATCGTCGCGACGGCGACGAACGGGCAACCGATGTACGCCGCGATGGATGCGCCGCGGCAACTGGCCAACATCCGCGGCGGCTCGCACTGCGGATTCCTGGACGCCAACACGCTGGGGTGCGACGCGATCGCGTTACCCCGCGCGGATCAATTGGCGGCGGTCAGGCGTCACCTGACGCTGTGGTTCAACCTGTATCTCAAAGGCGACCAATCCGGTTGGCCGCAGGTCTGGGGCCCGGGACCGACGATCGATGCGAACACCACGGTGACACGCGACGCGCGGGCGGCGATCACGCCCGCCACGAGCAGCCTGAGGTGCTATTCGGGCGCGACGGCCGAAGCGGCGCTGAGCGTGCAGAACACGGACGAGAGCGTCGCCTCCTTCGAACTGCGAATCAACGGAAATGATGGGATCGCACCAAGCCCTTGGCCCGCTGCGGCGAACCCGGGCGAGATCTTTGCTCTGGCGCCGGCGGCCCAGCGGAGCGTGAGCATCTCGGTCTCGCCGGTGGGCGCCGGGAGCCAGACGCTCCGCGTCAGCGCGATCAACGCGGCCGACAACAGCACCCGCGCGTTCGCGACGATCAATATCACCGTCGCCTGCCCCGCGGACTTCAACGAAGATGGCGGCGTCGACGGCGCGGACACCGAGGCCTTCTTCACCGCGTGGAGTTCGGGGGCTGACTCGGCCGATGTGAACGCCGACGGCGGGATCGACGGGGCCGACGTCCAGCAGTTCTTCACGCTCTGGGAGGCGGGCGGGTGCGAATGATCGGGTCCGGAACGCGGCCAACGATTGGCCTCGCTCCTCGCGTTTGAACGCACGGGGCGTGACCATGCCGACCCACGCCTGCACACCGCTTTTCATTCTCGCCAACGCCGCGCCTCCGATCGCGCTGGGATTGCTCCTGCTCATGGGCGTGTCGGTTGGCATGGGGCTGCTTCTGAGACGGCTGCGTCTGGACCTGATCCCCGCGTATCTATTGACCGGCGCGCTGCTGGGGCCGCACGCGCTGGGGCTCATTCCGCGGACGCAGGAAGTGTCGGAGTTCGGCAACCTGGCCACTATCCTGCTGATGTTCGGGATCGGGCTGCACTTGGACCCCAACAGCTTCAAGAAGGGGCTCGTGTCGATCCTGGTTGTGGGCGGCGGCGCGACTCTCGCGTTCGCGGCGTTCGCGTTTCTGATCATGCGGGCGTGCGGGGTTCCCTGGCCCGCGGCGGTCGCGATCTCACTCGCGTCGTCGATTTCATCCACCGCCGTATTCGTGCGGATCATCACCTCGCGGCGTGAAGTGCGGACCACGCAGGGCCGCGTGGGGCTGGGCGTGTCGATCGTGCAGGACATCATCTCGGTGGTGGTCATGGCCATCCTGCCGCCGTTGGCACACTTCGCCAACTCCGGCGCGGCGTCTTCAGGATCGGAGCAGACCCCGCTGTGGTTGAGCCTGGTAACGGGCGGCGCGGTGGGCATCGGTGGCGTCACCCTGATGCTCGCCGCGGGACGGTTCGCCCTTCCTTGGGCGCTGGCCAGGGTGGCGAAGTTCGGCACGCCGGAACTGCTGCTGGTGGCGGCCACGGCGATCGCTCTGGGCGCTGCCGTGATCACGAGCCTGGTTGGGTTCTCGGTGGAGATGGGCGCTTTCCTGGCGGGCCTGCTGCTCGCGGGCACGCCCTTTCGCTATCAACTCTCCGGGCAGATAGCGCCGATGCGGGACCTGCTCCTGGCGGTGTTTTTCACCGCCGTGGGCCTGAGGCTGAATCTGGCGGAAGTAGGCCCGCAATGGTGGATGGTGCTGATCGGGGCGGCGGCGGTGACGCTGGGCAAAGCGGCGATCCTGGCCGTGACGGGCTGGGCGGCGGGGGTGCCCGCTTCGGCGTCTGTGCTGACGGGAGCCTATCTGGGTAACGCGGGAGAGTTCACGCTGGTGATCGTGGGCGCGGCGGCCGCCAAAGGCGTGGTGTCGGGCGCGGAATCGAGCGGGTGCATCGCGGTCGTGGTGATCTCGCTGCTGATCTGCCCGATGCTGGTGGCGCCGGCGCACCGTCTGAGTTCCCGCATGCAGCAGATCCCGCCGCCGCGGTGGATCCGCAAACGGGTGGCGCCGGTGGCGGGCGCGGGCGGGAATATCGCGGCGACCGAAGGATCAACGCGCCGGGTCATCATCGCGGGGTACGGGCCGGTGGGCCGGGCGCTCGCGGAGGACCTGCTCGCATCGGGAGTTCTGATCACGGTGGTGGAACTCAACCCTCGCACAGTGGAGCGCCAGACGCGGCTGGGGCGAACGGTCGTGTACGGGGATATCACCAATCCCGAGGTTCTTGATTCAGCGGGGGTGCGTGACGCCGACGCGGTGGTCCTGACGATCCCCGACGACGAGACGACCGTGCGGGCGTGCGGAACTATCCGCACACTCGCCCCCGACATCTTTATCGCGGCTCGGGCAGGGTTCCTCAGCAGCATGCTCGCGGCCAAGGCACAAGGAGCCGACTGCGTCATCGTGGAAGAGATCGCGACGGCACAGGCGATGAAACGTGAAGTGATGGAACGGCTCAGGGAGCGATTCGGCAACGCAGCGGCAACGGAGTAACACCGACCATGCTGACCATCACCGCAAGGGCGAGTTCAGTCCTTGAGTTGCTTGAGTTCATCGCGAAGGATCGCCGCGAGCTCATAGTTCTCCGCCTCGAGCGCTTCGGCGAGCCGCTTTTTGAGTTCGGCGCGCTGAGAGAGCGGCAGCTTGGGGACCAGTTGGTCGCGCATCTGGCGCAGCATGTCGGCCTCGGGCGACTGCTCGTATAACTGGGGCTTGCCGGAATCGGTGAAGTGGTGCTTCATCGAGTCCAGACCTTCATCCAGGGCGAGCACCGCGGACTTGGGCTCGTTGTCCTTGAGGGCCTGGCTGGCCAACGCGCGGCTGCGCATCATGACCACGTACGCGCGGTATTGTTCAAGAATTGTTCGGTCGTCCTCGTTCTCTGCGTTCTGCTTGCAGAAGTCGATGACTCGGAGATTACGGGTGGCGTCACGGGCGGCCCGTTCATAGTCCTCCAACGCGAGCAACGCCAAGGCCCGTTGATTGAACTGAGCCATCTCCTCGCGAAGCAGGCGGCATTCCTCGGCCGAAAGGGAGAACCGCGTCTCTTCACCAATGGACTCGGCCTCCGCCTCCTCGTGGCCTGTCTCGCGGCTGAGTTCGAAATGATCCAGAAGGCTTGGTGAACCGAACGGCTCCTGGCCGTCGGGCCGACCATCGAGCATCATCTGGAGAATTCCAAGGTCGAGCCGCACCTGCAAATGATGCTCGCCATCTTCGCCCACGATCACGCGAGCCGAGACCTGCCCTGATTGGTACGGCCATTCCTTGAGCAGCGGTGTGAGGTCGTGGTTCATGTGAGCGGCTGAGCAGTAATCGGACGCAGGATTTCGGTAGCGCGTATGCGGGCGGCACGGTATCGCGCGGCCGAGGGATTGCCAAGTTTCAAATCGACATCTTTCCCACTGCGATTGTTTGATCGGTTTGCGTCGGGGTGGAAACGCCCGCAAACTCCCCATCGAAAAAATTCGACCCCCCGTTTTACCTTCCAAACACCTGTCAAATCTGCCGATTTTGGCCCCGCAAACGGCTCGGAGCGGACAATTGTGACTTTTTGAAACAAAATTCCCGGAATTCCCTTGCGGAATTAATTCCGTGTGGCAGGTTGTAGGCTGGAGTCATTCTGCCATGAGAGAGATCAAGCACACAAATCTGCAAGACGATGAAACCTCCGGCCCGCAAGGAGCGGATACTTGGACGCCACCCAGGGCGTCTCGCCCCCTGCGTCCATGTGCAGTGAAGGATCGGTGGTACGGCGGTTCTCGCCGGGAAGGTGGGTCATCAGTGAGTGAAGCTCGCGCCGGAACGATGTCCACAACAACTTCGACTGTTCGCAGCGCCTTCGGCGACTTGGAGATCTACCTCAAGGAGATCAACAAGACGCCTCTCCTCACCGCTGAGGAAGAGAAGGAACTGGGCTGGGCGATCGTCAATGACAACTGCCCCGCCGCACGCGAACGCATGATCCGCGCCAACCTGCGGTTGGTCGTTGCGATCGGCAAGCGGTACATGAACCGCGGCCTCTCCCTCGCCGACCTCATCGAGGAAGGCAACATCGGCCTCATGCGGGCCGTGGAAGGCTTCGATCCCGCCCAGGGCTCGCGCTTCAGCACCTACGCCTCGTGGTGGATCAAGCAGGCGATCAAGCGTGCGCTCATCAACGGCTCCCAGCCGGTGCACATCCCGGCGTACATGGTTGAGCTGGTGGCGAAGTGGAAGCTGGCCTTCCGCTCGTACGAGGTGGAGCACGGCCGCGTGCCCACGATGACCGAACTCTCGCAGGTGATGGACCTGCCCCTCAAGCGCGTTCGGATGATCCGCCGCGCGGTGCGGGCGCTCCAGATGCCCGTCAACTCCATGAAGCAGGAGAGCGGCGACCTGATGAGCATGAGCGACATCATCGCCGACCCTCGCGTCGGTACGCCCGACGACCGCATGCTGCGTGGCGAGGAACACCGCATCATCAAGCGGCTGCTCGAGACGGTCGACGAGCGCGACGCCAAGGTGCTCAAGATGCGGTTCGGCCTGGACGGCTGCGAGCCCATGTCGCTCAAGCAGATCTCCGAAGAACTCAACCTCAGCCGCGAACGCGTCCGCCAGCTGGTCGACGTCGCCCTGACCAAGCTCCACAACAAGCTGCGCAGCGGTGAGCTTGCCTCCGCGGGCCTCAAGGACGAGGACCACGAGACGAACCAGGACGAAGAGTTCGCATCACTGCGGCCGTGGTGAACCGCGGAGAACGCACCTACCGATCAGACAGCCGATCAACACCGATCACGCCCCTCTTCCGGGGGCGTGTTTTTTTCAAGGCAGGGGTTTTTTCCTTCTCACGCAAGAATCGCTTGGAGGATCCGAGCGGTTCTGGTATCCTGTGCCACATGAGTGCGCGTCGCGGCGGATTCACGCTGATCGAACTGCTCGTGGTCATCGCGATCATCGGGCTGCTGCTCTCGCTGGTGCTGCCCGCCCTGGGGCGTGCACGCGAGGCGGGCCGTGCTGTGGTCTGCCTCTCCAACCAGAGGCAGATCGGCACCGCGCTGTCGCTCTACGCCAACACGTACCAGGAGTGGATCCCGCGGGAATCCGGCTCGAGCGAATCGGCGCGGGGGCCGCAGGTGCCGGCGTACTTGGGGGCGACGCGGAACATCACGTGGGCGTTCAATCTCCGCCCGTTCCTGGACCCGCTGGCCAACTCGAAGTTCGCCAACCTGGGCGTGGACGACGCGTATGCCGGGGCCGTGTATTACCGCGATCCGTCACGACCCAAGGACCTGCACAACATCAACTATGTCTGCAACGGGCTGTCGTTCCTGTGGAACTCGGGGCTCCGCCGCGCGGTCTGCACCAACTCCGGCAAGCCCCCCACTCCTCTTCACCGCTACACGCGTCCCACCTCGGACATCATCTACCTCACGTGCTTCGTGGATGACCCGCTGGGGGCCCGCTTCGGGTCGTGGTACGCGGGCAACGACGAACTGAACATCTCGATCTATTACGACATGTGGAACATGAGCAACGTCAACGGCGTGGGCTCGAACGATCACACGACCTGGCAACGCACAGCGCCGACGCGGCACAGCGGCAACAGCAACGCGATGTACTTCGACGGGCACGCGGCGTCGATCAAGCGCGACGTTGTCACCGACGTGCTCAAGTGGGACGATGGCGACTATCGGTTGCCGTGATCGCGGGGGATCGTTCAAGGCACGCGACAGCGGGTGAACGCGGGGCGCCACGCGGTCGGATGAGATTGAACTTCAGATGCCGACGGTGAGCCCGGCTGGCTGGGGGCGCACGCTGTGGGTGGGCTGCACGGCCAGGCCCAAGGGAACGCGCTTGCCGCCGCTGGGGGGCAGGCCTTCCTGATCGATGTGACGCTGGATCATCATCACGCCCTCGATCAACTGCTCCGGGCGCGGCGGGCAACCGGGCACGTAGACATCCACCGGGATGAACTGGTCGCAGCCCTGCACGACGGCGTACGTATCAAAGACGCCGCCGGTGCTGGCGCACGCGCCCATGGAGATGACCCACTTGGGCTCGCACATCTGCTCGTAGATGCGCTGGAGCACGGGCAGAGTCTTGATCGCGACGCGCCCGGCGACGATGAGCAGGTCGGCCTGGCGGGGCGAGAAGCGCATCACCTCGGCGCCGAACCGGGCGAGGTCGAAGCGGCTGCACGCCGTGGCCATCAGCTCGATGCCGCAGCACGCGGTGGCGAAGGGCATGGGCCAGAGGCTGCTGCGGCGCGACCAGTTGATCACGTGCCGCAGCTGCGTGGTGAGGAACCCGTCAACAGGAAGTGCCGCCTCGATACCCATGAATGACTCCGCGTGTGCTCGTCCCCGACGAACTTCTGGTTGAATGGTAGCAGGACGGCGCCGCGGGCGGCACCGTGAGGAAGGCGCGGACGGGCGGGATTACTGCTCGTCGGCCTTGCCGATCATCCACTCTTCGAGCTCGATCGGGGCCTGACGGCCGAAGATGGTGACCAGGACGCGGACGAGGCCCTTCTCGGGGAGGACTTCGTCGACCGTTCCTTCGTACGACTGGAAGGGGCCTTCCTTGATGACCACGTGCTCGCCCTTGGCGAACACCAGCTTGACGGAGGGCTCGTCCTCGGGCTTGCGCGAGTCGATGAGCATCTTCTCGATCTCGTGCTCCTTCATCGCGGTCGGGCGACCGGCGGTGCCGACGAAGTCGCCGACGCCGGTGGTCTCCTTGATGAGGAAGAAGACGTCCTGGGGGATGCGGCCGTCGGGCTCAAGGCGCATCTCGACGAAGACGTAGCCGGGGTAGAGCTTGGTCTCGGTGATCTTGACCTTGCCGCCCTTGACGGTCTTGGTCTTCTCGGTGGGGACCAGGATGCGGCCGACCAGGTGCGCCATGCCCTCGATCTGCACCTTGCGGAGCAGCGTCTGCTGGACGCTGGATTCCTTGTTGCTCGCGACGCGGAGGACGAACCAGTTCATGCCCTCCTGGCGCATCGGCTCATCGGGGCGCAGCAGCCCGGACCGCTCGGGCGGTGCGATTGGCGTTGCGGCTACCTGCTGGTCCTGGTCTTGATCGCTCATGGTCAGATGCCTTGTGGGTTGGCGGAGGCGGCGTGGGACGCCGCGGGCGCGGCCAGAAGGGAACGGGCGGGGGCGGAACTCCGGGGCCTCTCAGTTCTTGAACACATCGATGAGCATGAAGAACCTGTGGAGGAGGAAGTCGCAGAGGAAGATGAACGCGGCGATGAGGAAGGTGGCGCCGATCACCACCGAGGTCGAGTCCTGGATGATCTTGCGGGTGGACCAGTTGACCTTCTTCATCTCGCCGTCGGTGGCGATGAGGAAGTCAACGGTCGTTGGCTTGGTGGCCACGAAACGGTAGATCACGCCGCCGCCGATCAGGATGATCGCGAGGGCGACACCGGCCTGAAGGTAGATTCGTTGGAAGAGATAGATCGACTCGGCGCGGCCGGCGATGCCGGTGATCGGGACGCCCGAGGCGCCGGGGGCCTCGATGCGGTCGATGTCGAGCAGACCCTTGCCGGGATTGAGCTTTAGGTCCTTGAGGTGGGCGGAACCGCTGGAGGCGTCGCCCACAAAGGAGGTTAGGGTCGCGGTGCCCGCGGCGTCCTTGCCCTTGAGCAGAGTCACCGTCTGGCCGGCGGTGAGGGCGGCCGAGGCCTTGGTCACGGGGACGATGTACTCGGCGACGGGAAGAGAAACGGCCGAGAGGCGGGCCCAGGCCCAGCCGGCGCACGCCAGCACGAGGATGCCGGCGAAGATCGCCGTCATGGTGCGGACCCAGTATCCCTGGCCGAACTTGTAGATGCCGAAGCCGAGCGCTCCGGCTTCCTGCAGGTCCTGACGGTCCTGGCCGTTCTCTTCAGCGGCGGGTTGGATAGGTGCGGTTTGCATCGTAAAAATCTGAAATCACGGCGGGAGGGACTTGAACCCGCAACCTGCGGATTTGGAATCCGCTGCTCTACCAGTTGAGCTACCGCCGTAGTAAGACGGGAATTGGGAATCGCCGATCGGGAAACGGGGAACACGGGAATCGTCCAATCGGGGGCTCGTGAGAACTCCGATTCTCGATTCGTGAATCCCCGCTGTTCCTTACTTGCGCTTCACCTTGTGCAGCGTGTGCTTGCGCACGCGGGGGCTGTACTTCATCATGCCCTCCTTGAGACCTTCGGGCATGCCGCCCTTGGTGTTCACGCTGGTGCGATAGTTCAGGTCTCCGCATTCGGAGCACTGAAGCCAAAGGAACTCGCGGGCCGCGGCTTTCTTCTTCGCCATGACGACTGTCCACCTTCTTCGATCGGACGCGGTGAGCGCCCGTAAACACGTTCTACCAACGCGCGGCCCAAGGCCGCCTGAGAAGCCGCCGCCCGAGCGGTAAGGCTCGGGCGGGGTCAAGATTCTATGCGGTCACGGACCTTGCGGCCCGCGCCCTGTCCCGTCCGGTCCCAAAGGGGCGAACAAGCCCCTGCCAGCCCGGAGCGACGGGAGGGAACCCGCCGGGGGGTTACTGGATGACTTCGACGACGACGCCCGAGCCGATCGTCTTACCGCCTTCACGGACGGCGAAACGAACGCCCTTCTCCATGGCGACGGGCTTGTCGCCCAGGTCGACTTCCATGGTGATGTTGTCGCCGGGCATGCACATCTCGGCGCCGCCGAGCAGCTTGGTGCCGCCGGTCACGTCGGTGGTGCGGAAGTAGAACTGCAGGCGGTAGATCGTGTAGAAGGGGTTATGGCGGCCACCCTCGTCCTTGGACAGGATGTACGCGGTGC
>JAFEBP010000019.1 GCA_018242605.1 Planctomycetota bacterium | reverse complement strand
CGATCTCGACGAACGCGCCGTAGTTGGCCAGGTTGCGGACCTTGCCCTCGATCATGGTGCCCGGCGGGTACTTCTCGCCCACCAGTTCCCAAGGGTTGACCTCGGTCTGCTTCATGCCCAGGCTGATTTCCTGCTTGTCCTTGTTGATCTCCAGGACAACGACGTCGACCTCCTGCCCCGGCGTGACCATCTCGCTGGGGTGATTGACGCGACGTGTCCAGGACATCTCGGAGATGTGGACCAGGCCCTCGATGCCGTCCTCGAGCTTCACGAACGCGCCGTAGGTCATAATGTTGACCACCGCGCCGCGGATCCGCGAGCCCACGGGGTACTTCTTCTCGATCTCCTCCCACGGGCTGGCCTCGCGCTGCTTGAGGCCCAGCGCGATCTTCTCCTTCTCGCGGTCGATATTGAGCACGCGGACCTCGACCTTCTGGTCGATGCGGAGAATCTCGCTGGGGTGGTTGATCCGGCTCCACGACATGTCGGTGATGTGCAGCAGCCCGTCGATGCCGCCCAGGTCCACGAACGCGCCGAAGTCGGCGATGTTCTTGACCGTGCCGCTGACGATGTCGCCTTCCTTGAGCGTCTCGAGCAGCCGCTTCTTGGCCTGCTCGCGCTCGGTCTCGATCAGCTTGCGCCGAGAGATCACGATGTTCTTGCGCTCCAGGTCGATCTTGAGGATCTCGGCCCGCACCTTGCGGCCGATGAACTCGCCCACCTCGCCCGGACGGCGAACGTCAACCTGCGACGCCGGCAGGAAGACGGGCACGCCGATGTCTACCAGCAGGCCGCCCTTGATCTTCTTCGTGACGAGACCCTCGACGACGTCGCCTTCCTTCTGAGTGTCGACGATCCGCTGCCAGGCCAGCATCCGGTCGGCCTTGCGCTTGGAGAGCTGGATCAGCCCCTCATCGTCCTGCAGGTCCTCCAGCAGCACCTCGACCTCGTCCCCGGCCTTGATATCCATCCCCTCGAACTCTTCCTTGGGGATCAGGCCTTCGGACTTCAGGCCCACCTCGATGACGACATCGTCACCGGCGAAGCCAATGACCTTGCCCTTGATGAGCCGCCCCGGAACCAGGTCTTCAACCTGCTCCTTCAGGAACGACTCCATGTACTCTCCGGGCTTCGCGGCCGCGAGCGTCTTCCCGTACGCTCCGCGCACCATGGCTTCGGCCTCGGCGTCTTCAAGACCCAGGGATGCGATCAGCGATTCATCGATCATTGAAACTAGTCCTTCGAGTGCCGCGAAAAGCCCGAAAGGGCCCCGCGGCGTTTGGCCCCGATTCCTGCTGGCGGTGGAGACAGCGGTCAGAATCAGCGCCGGGCTGTGCGTGGTGTTCTGCACACCTTTTCGCACGCCCTGCCCGTTGTGCGGGCGGAACAGGGTTGAAAGATCCGCACGCCGCGAAAGCGACATACACGGGCCGGCCACCAACCGGCGGGAATGATAGGCCATCAGGGGTCGGTACGGCCCACCGGCAAGCCGATCAAACGAGTCCGAAACGGCCAACCCACCGGCCGCCGGATTCCAACCGGGGGCGCTTCCGGCACTCGGGGCTTGTCTGCTGTCCAACTCCCCGACGCTGTGATGAATCGCCGACGCCGAACCGTTCTCGATGCCGCGAAGTAACGCCCCCAAATCGTGCTCTGCAACAGATTGTCCCGAGCCTTCAAGCGCGTTATTCTCCGCCCTAACCGATGCAGCCGATAAACGCCACTCCGTTCCGCCTTGTCCTCGCCGCGGGCGCCTGTCTGGTCATCGGTGCGCCTTCGTCATTCGCGCAGAACGCACCCGACGCGAAACCCGCTCAGCCTTCGAAGGAAACGGGCGGCGCCCAGCCCCCCGAACTCCTTCCTCCTCCCAAGACCACCGTTCCGCAGGAACTCGAGCCGTACGAGGGGCGCCCCGTACGCAACATCCGGCTTGAAACCCCGCCGCCTCCGCCGCCAAAAGAAGTCAAACCCAAGGACACCAAGACGCCGCCGAAAAAGGATGACGCCGCGAAGCCGGAGGTCGCTAAACCCCCGGCGCCGCCCGCGGAGCAGGTCGTTCTCGACGCCGACACTGAACAGCTCATCCGCAACCAGCTCCGCCTCAAAGAAGGCGCACCGTTCGACGCCAAGCTGGTCAGTGAGGACATGTCCCGCCTCAACCGCCTCGGTCGCTTCGCCAGCGTGGAATCCAAGGTGCAGCTCCTGGCCGACGGTTCGGTGGACCTCATTTATGTACTGAACCCCCAGCCCATCATCCGCGACGTGCAGACTGTCGGCAACAAGGCCTTCAGCGATCAGGATCTGGGCAAGTTCATCGACATCCTGGTCGGCACGCCCGTTGACCCCACCCGCCTCGACCGCGCCTGCCGGCGCGTCGAGGCCGCGTACCGCGAGAAGGGGTATTTCTCCTGCCTCGTCACCATCGACGAGAAGGAACTCCGCGAGAACGGGAACGTCTACTTCAAAGTCCGCGAAGGCGAAAAGGTCAAGGTCACCGAGATCCGCTTCGAGGGAAATGTCTCCTTTACGCCCCGAGAACTCGGCACCGTCGTCAAGACCCAGGCCGCCTGGCTGCTCGACCGGGGCCGGCTCGACAACGACATCCTCGCGGAAGACGTTTCCTCCCTCATCAGTTACTACCGCGATCACGGCCACATCGACGCCCGCGCCGACCGCATCGTGACCCCCAGCCCCGACGGCAAGGAAGCGGTCGTCACCTTTGTGATCGACGAAGGCCCCGTCTACACGCTCAAATCCGTTTCCGTCGTCTACGCCGACGCAGACGGACAGAAGGTCTTCTCGATCGAACAGTTGACCGGGCTCATGGTGATCAAGCCCGGCGACGTCTTCAGCGACCAGAAGCTCCGCAAGTCCATCACCGCGATCCGCGAAGCCTATGGCAAGATGGGATACGTCGACACGCAGGTGAACCGCCGCGAGCGACGCAGCGAGATCGCCCCGGAGGTCGACATCGTCCTGGTCGTCGACGAAGGCAGGCGTTTCAAGACCGGTGAAGTCCTGATCAAGGGCAACACCCTGACCCGCGACGATGTGCTGAGGCGGCAGGTACAAGTGGAGCCCGACCGCCCCCTCGACTCCACCGCCGTTGAGGAGACCAAGAAGCGTCTGGAACGCACCAACCTCTTCGCGCCCCGCAGCGTCAAGGTGACCATGCAGCCCGAACGCCCGGAAGACCCGGGCTTCCGGGACGTGCTTGTCGAAGTCGAGGAAACCAACACCGGCAAGTTCTCCATCGGCGGAGCCGTTTCCTCCGACGCCGGCCTCTCCGCCAGCATCGCCATCACGCAGCGCAACTTCGACATCACCGATTTCCCCGACACGTTCGGCGAACTCTTCAGCAGCGAGGCCTTCCGCGGCGGCGGCCAGACCTTCAACATCACCGCGAGCCCCGGCACCGACCGTCAGTACTACACGATGGGTCTCTCCGACCCGTACCTCTTCGACACGGATTACTCGGGCTTCGCAAACATCTTCTACTACACCCGTTACTACACCGACTACGACGAGAACCGCATCGGCACCAAGTTCGGCGTCGGGCGCCGCTTCGGCTCCCGTTGGAACTTCTCGCTGCCTGTCCGTATCGAGCAGGTCAAACTGCCCAGCATCGACGACAGCGCCCCCGCGGAGTACTTCAAGTACGAAGACCCCAACCTCATTATCGGGGCCGGCATTTCACTCTCCCGCAGCAGCATCGACGATGTGATCAATCCGTCCAAGGGCAACAAGATCGAGTTCGCCGCGGAGCAGGTGGTGGGCGACTATTCCTACAACATCCTCCGCGCCGAGTACTCGGTCTACACCAAGCTCGCCGAAGACGTTCTGGGCCGCAAGACCACCCTGCAACTCACCACCCGCGCCGGGTACATCCCTCAGGACACCGAAGAGGTGCCGTTCTACGAGCGGTTCTTCATGGGCGGCCAGGGGTTCCGGGGCTTCGCGTTCCGCGGCGTGTCGCCCGTCGGCCCAGATCGAAGCGGCAATCCCACCGATGACCCCATCGGTGGCAACTGGATGTTCTTCGCGGGCGCCGAAGTCAAGCAGCCTCTCTACGAGGAAATCCTTTCGGGCGTGGTCTTCCTGGACACCGGCACCGTCGATACCGACGTCAGCTTCGAGCACTACCGCGTCTCCGTCGGTATCGGCTTCCGGTTGTATGTCCAGGCGCTGAGCTCCGTCCCACTGGCCTTTGACTTCGGCTTCCCGATCATGAAGGAGAAGACCGACAAGGACCGGCTCTTCACCTTCAGCATCGACGTGCCCTTCAACTGATCCCGTCCGCGATCTTCAACTTCACGATGCACAACCGTTCGTTGTGCCGAGATACCCTTCTGGGCACAGCGAACGCGCACCACCCGAGGACCAAGATGCTCCTGTCCCACCTCATCAAGACCCGCTGCAATCGATTCGCCCGGCGATTCCTGCTCCCGCTGATGGCGTGTTGCGTCATGCTCTCGGCCGCCGCCGCCCCTGCGCAGCCGTTGCCTACCGATCCGCGGATCGTCACGGGCAGGCTCGACAACGGGCTTACGTACTACGTCATGCGGCACGCGAACCCGCCCGGCCGCGCCGTCGTCTGGATGCACGTGTTCTCCGGTTCGCTCAATGAGACGGACAAGCAGCGCGGCGTCGCCCACTACCTCGAGCACATGGCCTTCAACGGCAGCGAGCACTTCCCTCCCGGCACTGTCGTCAAGGAGTTTGAGCAACTCGGGCTCACTTTCGGGCGCCACCAGAACGCATTCACCAGTTTCGATCAGACCACCTATCAACTTGCCCTCCCGGACAACTCACCCGAGAAGCTCGCCAAAGCACTGCTCTTCATGGCCGATGTCAACTCCCGCCTGCTGCTGGACGAGAAGGAGATCGAATCCGAACGGCAGATCATTCTTGAGGAGAAGACCAGCCGCAAGAGCTCCCAGCAGCGCATGATGGATTACATCTACGCCCGCATGGCCCCCGGCTCGATCTACGGTGAACGCATCCCCATCGGAACCGAGGAGAGTATCAAGTCCCTCGCCCGCGCCGACTTTGTTGATTACTACACCAAGTGGTACGGCCCCTCCAACGCGAGCGTCATTGTCGTCGCCGACTCGGACCCCGATCCCGTCGTCAACGCCATCAAGACGGCCTTCTCCGATCTCGCTCCGCGCCCCAAGCCCACGCCCGCCGACGCCGGGGTGAAGCCATACGAGAAGTCGTTCGCCATCGTCGTCACCGATGCTGAAACCACCCGCGCGACAGTTTCCATGACCCGCATCGGAAAGGCCCACCCGCCCGTCACCACCCGGGCCCAACTCCGCCAGCAGTTTGTCCGCAACCTCGCTTCAACGGCTTTCCGCAAACGCATCCAGGACAAGGTCAGCGAGGGCAAGAGCAAGCTCTCGTTCCTCGCCGCGTTCGCGTTCGCGAACAATCTGAGCGGAGCGATGTGGCAATCTCAGGTGCAGGCCAGCGGCGAGCCCGCCAAGTGGCGTGAGATGATCACCGACCTGGGCACCGAAGTCCAGCGAGCCCGCCTGCACGGCTTCACCCAGGCAGAGATCGACGCCGCCCGCAAGGACCTGCTCGCCTCCCAGGAACGCCGCGCCTCCACCGAGGACACGTTCCCCGCCCGTGCCGTGATACAGCGAATCAACGGAGACATCGCGTCCGGCGAGCCCCTCATGTCCGCGGCACAGTCCTTCGAGCTCGCCAAGGCCCTCACCCCCGACATCACCGCCGACGAATGCCGCGACTGGTTCGCCGCCGAGTTCGACCCGACGACAGCCATGTTCATGGTGCAGATGCCCGCCCTGCCCGAAGCGCCCACCACGGATCAACTGCTCGAGTTCGCTCGCCGTGCCTTTTCAGTCACTCCCGAGAAGGACGCCGCCGCCACGCGTGCCACCCAACTCATGGAGAAACCGCCCACTCCCGGCAAGTTCGTAGAGCCCGCCGAGCACGCGCCCACCGGGATCTGGAGCGCCTGGCTCGACAACGGCGTCCGCGTTCATCACCGCTTCATGGACTATCACAAGAATGACGTTACCGTCGCCATCACCTTGTACGGCGGTGAACTGCTCGAAAACAAGGACACCCGCGGCGTCACCCTGGCCGCCAGCCAGGCCTGGTCCCAGCCGGCCACCGCTTCGCTCTCGTCCGCCGACATCCGCGGCCTCATGAGCGGAAAGAAGGTCAGCGTCGGCGGCCGCACCGGCATGGATTCCATCCAGCTCTCCGTTTCCGGCGATCCGGCCGAGTTGGAAGCGGGCATGCAGTTGGCTCACCTGCTCCTCACCCAGCCACGCCTCGAACAGTCCGCGTTCGACCGCTGGAAGACCGCCCAACTCCAGAATCTGGAAGCGATCGAGAAGAACCCGGGCCAGAAGTTCGGGACCCTGGTCGCCAAGGCCGTGTACCCCGACGGTGAAGTCCGCGCCACGCTCATCGAGAAGGAGATGATTGAACGTCTCACGCTCGCTCACGCTCAGGAATGGCTCAACGCCCGTATCGCCGACAGCCCCATCGAGGTTGCCATCGTCGGTGACATCAGCCGCGAACGCGCCATGGAACTGGCCGCCAAATACCTGGGCTCGCTGCCCGCACGCCTTCGCATTTCTCCAAAGGTCTACGCGGACCTGCGAAAACTCGAACGCCCCCGGGGTCCCCGCACAATCTCGCAGACGATGAAAACCCAGACCGAACTGGCCAACGTGCTGGTCGGTTTCTACGGGCCCGATGAAACGAATCTGGCCGATGTTCGAGCCCTGAGCCTGGCCGCGCAGATTCTGACCAGTCGCATGACGGCGCAGGTGCGGGAAGAGAAGCAACTGGCGTACTCCATCGGGACGCGGGTGAACCCCGCCTCGGTGTTCCCCGGCTTCGGCCTCGTGCGGGCCGGGTCGCCCACCCAGCCCGAAAAGGCCGAACGGCTCGCCGCGCTGATCGACGACATTTTCGCCCAGTTCGCCAGGGATGGCGCCACCGACGAGGAACTCACAATCGCCAAGAAGCAGGTCGCCAACAACCTTGACGAGCAGATGAAGGAGCCCGGGTTCTGGCTGGGACGCATGGAACTGCTCACCCACGATGCCGTCAACCTGGATGATGTGATCGCCGGCCCCGCGGCGTTCGAAGCCGTCACCAGGGAGCAGATCAAGTCGGCATTCAACAAATACTACAACCCCGAAGCCATGGTCCGGGTCACTTTGAAGCCCGAGCCCGCGCCAAAGCCCGACCCCGTCGCAAGCCCCGACCCGGCGGCGAAGTAACTACGCGGTATTTTCCGTGAGATCGGCGCACACGCCGCCGAGATCTGCTCGGTCTCGCGCCCGATTGGGATCGAAATCCAGGGCGCGTGCACAACGCGGCGGGAGCCCGCAACACGGTTGCTGATCTGATGTGCCGACAACCGACGCAGACCTTCCGCCGGTCACGCCAACGCGGCCGCGCCGGAAATGATCTCGGTGAGTTCCGTCGTGATCTGCGCCTGACGGGCACGGTTGTACACCAGCGTGTACCGCTTGCCCGCCTTGCCGGCGTTGTCCGTCGCGGCCTTCATGGCCACCATGCGGGCCACGTGCTCGCTCACCACAGCGTCGTTGAAAGCCTGGAATAGAACGGCCTTCACTCCCGCGGGCAGAATATCGTCCAGCAGTTCCTTGGCGCCGGGGCTGAACTCGTACACCTTGGCCGCCTTCGCCTCGCCCTTCCCGGCTTCCACCACCGCCGCTTGGAACGGCAGCAGCTGCATCACGGTCGGCACCTGCCGGCCCGCGGAAAGGAACTTCATGTACACCACCCGCACCGAGCTGATCTCACCCTTGAGGAACCGCTCGATGTAGGCTTCGGCAAGCGCCCGCACGTTGTCGTACGTGGGCTTGTCCCCGAACTGGTTGTGCTGCTTGCTCTGAGTGATCCCGGCGTACTTGAAGAAGTTCTGACCCTTCTTGCCCACCACCTCGATCTCACCGGCCTTCAGCGACGGGTCCTCCTTGAAGGCCTCCATCGCCAGGCGAAGCACGCTGCTGTTGTACGCGCCGCACATGCCGCGATCGGCGGTCAGCACCAGTGTCACGGGCTTGCCGGTGCGGTCGCCCTTCTTGCCCGTGTCGAGCAACGGGTGGCTGATGTCCCCCAGCCCCGCGGCCAGTTCGGACAGCACCTCGAACAGCGTTTCGGTGTACGGCTTGGTCGCGCGAGCGGTCGTCTGCGCCTTCGCGAACTTGCTGTTCGCGATCATCTGCATCGTCTTGGTGATTCGGCGGATGTTCGCTACCGCCTTGATCCGCACGCGCAATTGCCGGGTCTTTGCCATAGGGTGGCAAGGGTAGGCGCACAGGGGCCACGCGTCGAAGTTGTGGCCCTTTCCGGAGTGCCGCCGGGCCAATCATCCCGCCTGACGCGACTCGACCGCACCCCGCCGCATCGGCGCAAACCCGCCTTGCCCGGCGCCTATCTTCTCCCCCATGCACTTTTGCCTCGTTGATCGCGTCATCGAACGCGCCGATGCGCGGATCGTGACCATCAAACACGTCTCGGCCGCGGAGGAGTACCTCCAGGACCATTTCCCCACTTTCCCTGTCCTGCCGGGCGTCATGATGCTCGAGGCCATGGTGCAGGCTGCCCGGGCGTTAGTGGGGGACCGCTCCGCGTCCCATCTCGTCCTCGGCAAGGTCCGCGCGCTCAAGTACGGGGCCTTCGTCCAGCCCGGCACCACCCTGCGCGTCCAGATCGAGTTGCTCGCCGCCCTTCCCGACGGCTCGTTCGACTTCCGCGGCGAAGGAACCCGCACCGGCGCCGACCAGCCCGACCAGACCGCCGTCTCCGGCCGGTTCCTGCTGCGGCCCATCCGTACCGCCGTCACGACCTGAACGCACGAGTCTGCCGATAGCCCGCGATACCGGACCTACTATGGGCCCTTGTTTGACCGTTCCGCCCGTTGGATTCACACACGATGACCCGCGACGACATCTTCTCCAAAGTCCGAACCGTTCTTGTTGACGCCCTCGCCGTCGACGACGAGGACGTGAAGCCCGATTCCATTCTCACCGAAGACCTCGGCGCCGAATCCATCGACTTCCTCGATATCGTCTTCAAGCTCGAGCAGGCCTTCGGGGTCAAGATCGCCCAGGGCGAGCTCTTCCCCGAGAACGTCGCTCAGGACCCGACGTACGTCCAGGGAGGCAAGATCACCCCGGCGGGCATCGCGGCTCTCAAGACCCGCCTGCCCCACGTGGACTTCTCCAAGTTCGAGGCCGACCCGTCGCTCTCCAAGGTCGGATCGATCTTCACCGTCGACACGCTCGTTCGCTTCATGGAAAAGAAGCTCGCGGCCAAGTAAGGCGGCTCCATGCGCTGGATGTGGATCGACAGAATCGTGGAACTCGTGCCCCGCGAGCGCCTGGTCGCCGTGAAGCACGTTTCCATGGCCGAGGATCACCTGCACGATCATTTCCCGGCCTCGGCGACCCGCCCTGCCTTCCCCGTCATGCCCGCCAGCCTCATCATCGAAGGCATGGCCCAGAGCGCGGGCATACTCGTCGGCCACGCCGAAGCCTTCCGCGAGAAGGTCATCCTCGCCAAGGTGAGCAAGGCCGAACTCACCGTGGACGCTCAGCCCGGCCAGACGCTGCGCTACACCGCGACGATCCGCCAGATGGACGCCGCGGGCGCGGCGACGCTGGGTCTGGTTGACCTGTTCGATCCCCTCTCCTCGCAGCCCCGGCGGATCGGCGAGATCGAACTGATGTTCAGCCACATCGATCAGAACATGTCCGGCATGAAGTTTCCCGAGGAGAACTTCGTCTTCGGCGAGTCCTTCAAGACGCTCCTGCGCATGAGCGGCGTCGCCATCCCGACCTGAGCCCGCATCACGCCGCCCGCACCCGGATCGACTCCGGCGATTTCGCCAGGCTTACCGCCGTGTCGTACGAAATCTCTCCACGCTGGTACAGATCCAGCAGCGAGTGGTCCAGCGTCACCATCCCGAACTTGCGCCCTCCCTGCATTTCGCTGATGAGCTGGTGCGCGGCCCCTTCGCGGATGTGCCGCCGCACGGCCGGCGTGCCGATCAGCAGTTCACAGCACACGATCCGCCCCTTGGACCCCGCCCGGGGCAGCAACTGCTGAGCCACGACCCCCTGTATCACGTTCGCCAACAGGAACTGGATTTCCTGCTGCTGGCCGCCCGGGAACGCCGACACGAGCCGCTGCACCACGTCGATCGCGCCCGGTGTGTGCAGTGTCGCGATGACCAAGTGCCCCGTCTCCGCCGCGAGCAGCGCGGTGTGGATCGAGTCGCGGTCCCGCATCTCGCCCACCGCGATCACGTCGGGGTCCTGACGCAGCACGTGCCGCAGCGACGTCGCGAAGTCCTTGGCGTCCGTCAGCATCTCCTGCTGCACCACGATCGACCGCTTGAACGCGTGCACGTATTCGATCGGGTCCTCGATCGTCACGATCTTCGCCGCACGCTCCGCGTTCATGAGGTCGAGCATGTAGTGCAGTGTCGTTGTCTTGCCCGCCCCGGTGGGCCCGGTGATCACCACCAGCCCGTTGGGTTTGCGAGCAAGCTCATCGATGATCGGCGGCAGCATCAGTTCGGCGCGCGTCCGCACCACCTGCTCGCTCAGCCGCACCGACAGTTCGTACAGCCCGTTGCGCTTGTACACCGTGATCCGCGACCGGCCCACATCCGGCATCACCACCGAGAAGCACAACTGCCAGTCCTTCTCCAGCCTCGTGCGCTGCTCGGTGTTGAGGCATTCCGTCAGTATCTGCCCCACATCCTCCGCCGTGATCGCGCCGCCCTTGGCCGCCACGATCTCTCCGTGAATTCGAAACATCGGCGGCAACCCCACCAGCATGTGGATGTCGCTCGCGTCGTGCTTTCGAGCAGAGTGCAGAATGGTCTTGATGTTCATGCCCGGAATACTCCACGGATCCTGTCAATCACCTTTGATATCACCCCGCGTCGGTCCAGTTCCGCCGCGGCCCTTCTTGCCTCGTCCAACCCCGTATCCAGTTCGATGCAACGCGCGTACGAGAACCGCGCGTGCGATGCCAGTCCCATCGCCTCCTGGCACCGCCCCAGCACCAGCCAGCAGTACCCGTTCGATGCGCGCTTGGCCGCCGCCATCTGCGCGAACTCCAGCGCCAGGCCCGGTGTGTTGTGGAACAGGCACGCCCGCGCCACCTCCACCGCGTCGAACCACGTCGCGTTCGCCTCCGCCAGCGCTTTGGCGAAGCACTCCTTCGCCAGCCCCTTGCTCTCGGCCAGCATCACCTCCGCCCGCGCACGCCACCGCAGCGCTGAGGATCCCGGCGCCGCCACCGCGGCGTCGCTCGACGCCGCGGCGCTCGCGCGATCACCCGCCCGCACGCACGCCAGCGCCTTGGCCGCGAGCAAATCACCGTTGCTCTTGAACAGTTCCAGAGCCTTGTCGCTCCACAGCCGCGCTTCGCGGTATTCCCCCAGTTCCACCAGCATCATCACCTGCCCGACCCACGCCGCCACCATCGCGCGGTTCTCCCCCAGCGCCCTGGTGTACAGCCGCAGCGCGGGCTCGAACTGCCCGCGCCGGTACGCCTGCTCCGCTGCATCAAAATGATCAGCCGCCGTACGCACCGGCTCGCCCTTCACCACCGGCGTCTGCGCCGTCACCGCTTCCGCGGCCGAAGGTTTAAGCTCGAGATTGGAAAATCGTCCAGCCATGTTCCTCGTTCCTACTCGATCGACCCGAACCGCGAGAGCGGCCGCAACCGGTACAAGACCTTCCCGTACACGTGCCCGGTGTCCACTCGGCCGATCGTCGACATGATCGTGCCCATTTCCCCGTTCCCGCCCGTCACCATCCGCGCCAGCGAAGGCAGCACGATGACCTCATCTGTTCCCGCGTGAAGTGCCGTGTTGAAACCCGGCCGCATCGGCCGCAGCGGCCACATCTCCCCGGGAAGATCCACGCCCTTCACCTGCGGAACTCCATCCACGAACATCACCGATTCTCCGGGGCCCGCCAGGATTCGATCCACGGCGTAGCCCGCCGAGCCCCACGCATGGCCAAAGTTGAACCCGCTGTGCCGGAAGTACACCAGGTCGCCCCGCTTCCACCGCTCAGGTGTGAGCCATCGGCCGGAGATGAGCAGCACATCCCCGGGCTGCATCTGCCGGGTCGGCGTGAACCCATCGATCTGCCGCACCTGGAACAAGCCGGTCAGTATCCACGCCGCCGGCACATACACGCACACCACGATCGACACGTAGATCACGATCCCCCACGCCGCTCGCTGCCGCAGCCCCATGTTCGCGAGTTCTCGCCGCAGCAGGAGGTTGATCGCGAGCGAGTGCGTCCCCATGATCCCGAGGTTGAAGAGCCATTGAAGATCAGTGCCCAGCGACGCCGCGGCGAGCACGATGAACGCCAGCCACGCCAGCAGCAACCCTCGCCCCAGCCGCCGTTCTCCCCGCACGAGTTGCCCGCCTCCAGGGATCAGCGACGCCCACAGCTCCGCGGAGGTCGCCCCCCGGAACGGGCTCGAGCCCGAGCCCATCCGGGGCAGCGTCATTCGCGACGCCACGTTCCTGACCCCGATGTCAACCACATCCTGCGCCCGTCGCACCGCCCGCACAGCCGCCACCCCGCTCGCCCGGGGCGGCTCCACCTGGACATCCGAAAAGTCCAGGCGCGTGCAGCACCGCAGGCATGTCTTCATGCCCGGGGTGTTCTGGAAGTTGCAACTGGGACACTCCATCGCCTGTTATTCCAGCCCGCCCTCAACCGCCGCGCACGTGACTCTCCGTCTGCCCATGCGTCCGCACCTGCCCGCCATCACCAAAGTACTCGCTGGTGAGTTGGCGGCTCTCCTCCTTCCCGATGATCTTCGCCACCGCCTCCGTGAGCGCGAGGCACTCCTTGCCGGAGACCCCGTGCACCTTGATCTTCACCTTGCCGTCCTTGCCGATCGAAATGTCAATCGTGGGCTTTTTCATGTGTGTCTCGCCGATCAATGGTCGTGCCGCGATCGCAGCAGTGGGGGGCTACCGGTCCAGCTGCACCTGAATCTGAATCGCCTGGTCCGTTCCCACCGACTCGTTGAGCACGCGGAACTTGCGCTGCTTGAGCTCCGTCATCAGCTTGTGATATGCGAACTGCTGCACCACTTTGCCGGCAACCTCATCGGCGATCGCCTTCAGTTGCCGCTTGGCCATTCCCTTCCCGCTCGCGCACACCGTGCACCGCCCACGGTCGTCCACCCCGAACTCGATCCGCACCCCGCCGCGTTCGATCGTCATCTTCTCCGCACGCCCCATCGTCTCGGCCACCACCTCGCTGTTGGCCACCTCCGCTTCAACACGCTCCGTCTCGTTCGCCCCGCCGATTTCAAACTCTCGCTCGTGCTGGGCGATCGTGAATCCCAGAGACGCCGCCGTCCCCGCGATCGCGTTCGCGATGAGCGGCCAACTCCCGACGACCATGGGTGTAAGGACACACACACTGCTCATGACATGCCTCCGTATCTGCTCAGACTTCCAGTTTTCGACGCTGCGATACCGCCGCCGCGGGCTCCGCCGCCTCCGCCGTGCCCGCGGCCCGGGCACGCCCGTCCGCCCACGCACGCAGCGCATCGATACGCTCGCTCATCGTCTTGGAGAGCGGCACCGTCTCGCGGATGCTCGCCAGCAGGTCCGCCGTCGCCAGCGGCCGCCCGCCGTCGAACGAGTCGTACATCGCGCTGATCACCGCCTGCTCGATCTCGGCGCCGCTGAACCCTTCCGTCGCCGCCGACAGCAGCCCGATGTCGAACTCCGCCGCGTTGCGCTTGCGCTTCGCGAGGTGAATCTCGACGATCCTCCGCCGGTCCGCGTCCGTCGGCAGGTCCACGAAGAAGATCTCGTCCAGGCGTCCCTTGCGAAGCAGTTCCGGCGGCAACTGGCTGATGTCGTTCGCCGTCGCCAGCACGAATACCGGCTTGGTCTTCTCGCTCAGCCACGTGAGGAACGTGCTCATCACCCGAGCCGTCGTGCCCCCGTCCGTCCCGCCGCTGCTCGCGCTCCCCGCGAACGCCTTATCGATCTCGTCGATCCACAGCACCGCCGGCGCGATGCTCTCCGCCACCGCGATCGCCTTCCGGATGTTGCTCTCGGATGATCCAACGAACGAGGAGAACATCCGCCCCACGTCAAACCGCAGCAGCGGCATGTTCCACGCCTTGCTCACCGCCTTGGCGCACAGGCTCTTGCCGCACCCCTGCACGCCCACCAGCAGCACGCCCTTGGGGCACGGCAACCCGTAGTCCCTCGCCTCGTCGGTAAACGCGTTGGCCCGCTTGCGCAACCAGTCCTTGAGATTCTCCAGCCCGCCGATATCTTCCAGGTTCGACGTCGCCGGGTAGTACTCCAGCAGCCCGCTCTTGCGCACGATCTGCTGCTTCTCCGCGAACACCGTGCTCACGTCATCGCCCGTCAGCTTCCCGTCGTTCACCAGGGTCTTGGCGAGCACGTTCTCCGCTTCCTGCACCGTCAATCCCCCCGCCGCCTGCACGATCGCCTCACGCGACTTTGGATTGAGGTCCACCGTCAGCCCGGGATGGTCCGCCACATCCTCGCTGATCTTGTCCAACAATCGCGACAGTTCTTCCGGCCCCGGCAGGGGGTAATCCAGCACCGTCACGTCCTTCTCCAGGTCCGGGGCCATGTCCAGGCTCGGTGCGCAGATCACCAGCGTCTTGTAACTGTCCGACAGCGCCCGGGCCACCTCTCGCGTCTTGCGGATCGCCCCGCGGTTCCCCATGCAACGCGTGTGCAGGAAGTTGTGAAGATCAAAGAACAGGTAGATCGCCGGTTCCTTGTACTCGATGACCGTGTCCAGCGCCTCTACCGGGTCCATCACACTCGATGACCCTCCGCTCGTCCCGCTGATGCCGGACTTGCGCAGCCCCCGCGTCACCGACCATGTGAACAACTCCTTCTTCCTCGCCGCGGCGATCTGCGCCAGGTGCTGCTCCACCCGCGCTTCCTCCCAACTCACTACATACACCACCGGGTACCGCGCACGGATCAGCAAGTCCAGCTCGTCCCCTTCCGGCGTTCGCGCCGCCTTGGTAAGTGGGGGCTGCGCCATGGGCCCAGCTTTGGGCGCCGGCCCGGACAGCGGCGCAAGTTCCACCGGCCGCGGCGATTTGTTCACAGGCCCAGTCTGTCCCGGCTTCATCGCTTGGTTCATGATCGCTCCGCAGAAAAGGGTGCTTCGTCCGTATCGAGGCGCCCTTGAAACTCTTGCACCAGCCGGGCTCGCTCTTGAAACGCTTGGTCCTGCGGGTTCATCGCGGCCACCACCGGCGCCAACGCCGCCGTGATGTCATGCACGTACACCCGCCCGTCCGGGCCAATTCGGATCGTGATGGGCAATCCGACTCCCAACGCATCCCCGCCCCCGGGGTTGTGGTCCGGCAATCCGCTCGGGTGCTTGCGTTTCTCTCTCACGCCGCCTCCTTGAGCCCAAGTCCGCGCACAATCCCGCGCGCCGTCTCGCGTTCTTCTTCCGTCAGCAGGCGATTCAGCGTCGCATCCTCCCCGGCTCGATACGCCGGCACATACCCCGTCATCAGACTGAACGAGGCCTCCGGGAGGTGCCGCGCCATCCACTCCGCCGCCGGTCTCAGGCAGCACTCCAGATGCCCGGGCATCAGCAGATGACGCACCAGCACCCGCGTCCGCGCCGCCGCGTCCGCGATGTTCCGCGTCACCACCTCCACATACCGCTCCACCCCCGCCAACTCCCGCGCACAGCCATCATTCCCGAACTTGATATCCGCGATGTACATCGACGCCACCCCATCGAGCAGCTCGATCACCAGCGGCGTCATGTACATATTCGAGTTCACCACCAGCGGCAACCGCTCTCCGCGTTCCACCGCTTCCGCCGCGATCTCCAGAATCGTGTGCAGGTGCAGCGTCGGCTCCCCGCCCAGCAGGTTGATCGTTTTGGCCCCTCGCGCCACCTTGTCAGAGAAGTCCGCGGAAGCACGCCCGGCGTCGACCAGCACCCCCGCCGAGGTCTTAAAGCACTCCGGAGCCTGCACGCAGAAGCGGCACCTGAAGTTGCATCCGCCAAAGTACACCATATAACTCGGCAGCAGTTCCAGCTCTTCCGCGAAACTCACGTGCCGCTTGAAGCAGTAGGTCTCCGCCCCCAGTCCGCACGGAGCCCGCTCGCCCGCCAGCCGGTCGACCCCGCACCGCCGCTCGCACAGTTCGCACGCACGGAGACTCTCCCGTGCCATTTCGGCACGGGCACGAATCGCGGCGGCATTGAGTCCTTCAAGGGCCATACGTCTTCCAACCACTCCATGGCACAACGCCGCCCGTCAAGCGTTGGATACCACCCATACTCACCAAAAGTTGCACGCATGCGAAAAAATCCCGGTTGTCGGATACCTCATCCCGAAAGCCCCAGAACACGTGCCAGGTCTGACCCCGGGCCCTTTCCGTCCCAATATCTCTTCCATTCGGCCCCCAAGCGTGGTATTCTCTAGGAATCAAATCCTCGGGTTCTCTCCCGAAGGGTGGGGTGTGGTTGGGGATCGGTTGCTGTTTCCAGGAGCCGGGTGATGAACGTTCGAATCGAAAAATGCTTGTGTGGGAGTGGTCTCGTTGCGTTGACCGCCGCCGCGGCGTTCGCCGCGCCCCCCGGCTTTCGCGGCTTGGGTGGACTGTTCGTAGATCCCAACACCGGTGCCGTCCAAAGCCGTGTCTCCGCCATTTCCGGTGACGGCTTCACCGCCGTCGGCACCTCCACCGATCAGGCGGGCCGCGTTCGTCCCTTCCGCTGGACTCCATCCGGCGGAATGGTCGCCCTCGCCGATGCCCCCGGCACAAATCTCTCCGTGTACCACGAGGTCGGCGGCGTCTCGGCCGATGGTTCCCAGGTCGCCGGCACCATTTACGGCGATGCCGGATGTTCCACCGCCGCCCGCTGGATCTCTTCGGCCCTCCCAGAACAACTCGACCAGGCCGCCTGCGTCGCCGCGGCGTCGGGAATTTCCGCATCCGGTGCGGTCGTCGTCGGCGACCTCTACGGCGCCACGAGCATGGGCTTCGTCTGGCGCCGCGAAGTCCCGCAGTTCTACTTCTTCAGCCCGCTCGATGGGTACGCCGATTCCTCCGCCAAGGCGGTCGGGGCCGAGGGCGCACTGATCGTCGGCACGTGCAACGGCCGCAACGGTTCGCAGGCGGTCGTTTGGGAGAACGGTTCACACTTTCCCCGTGGTCTTGGATACCTCCCCAACACCGATCGCTTCAAGATCGGCCGTGCCACCGCGATCTCTCCCGACGGAGCGTACATCATCGGCGCCAGCAGCAGCGCCGCCGCCGGCGCCGAAGGCGTCGAAGGGTTCAAGTACAGCATGCCTTCCGGCCCCATGGTCGGTCTTGGCGCCGCCACCGGTGGTCGCCAGACCTATCCAACCGCGGTCTGCCGTCACGCCGAGGTCATCGTGGGCTCGGTCGTGATGCCCGTGGCTCCCTACACCCAGACCGCTTTCATCTGGACCCCCGCCGCGGGCCTGCGTGAACTCCGCCAAGTCCTCGCGACCGACTACAGCATTGATATGCAGGGCTGGACCCTGACCGAAGCCACCGGAATCTCCGGCGACGGTTCCGTCATTGTCGGCAACGGCGTCGGCCCTCACGGCGAAGAAGCCTGGATGGCCACGCTCCCCGCCGCGGTCGAGCCATGCATCGCCGATTTCAACAATGATGGAGGCGTGGACGGCAACGACGTCGCCGCGTTCTTCATGGCCTGGATCGAAAGCGACCCCTCCGCCGATGCGAACAAGGACGGCGGCATCGACGGCGCCGATGTGGAGGCCTTCTTCGTCCCCTGGCAAGCCGGCGGTTGTTGAACTCGCAATGCTCGCTCAATAGCGTTCCGCCGAGGTCGCCCCGGACTTCGACGCTGTGTGATGCCCCGTGCGCAAGTTCGGGTGGCATCGCTCCGGCTCGGCGGAGCGATGAAAGCGCGCAAATCTCTCACTGAGCGTCCGTGTGTCTCCAATCCCAACCCACATGCCGACGGTCACCGAACACCGGAACTGTTCCGCGTGAATCCCATTTCGCACCGCGGGTCTTCGCGGCCGACAAGGTTGCGCGCGCAGATTCTCCAATCCCGACGTCTTCCGCATTCAGTTCTTCTGGTACACCGGCACCGTGTTGTGTACCCGGTCGATGTCCACGGTCCCATTCACCCACACCGTCCTATTGAGCTTCGACTCGATCAACCGCAACTCCCACACGATCACTCCCAGAAGCGCCACGAGCGACACCTTCCACGCGATTGAAATCAGCCTCTTCATGTGAACACATCTCCTTGATCGCCTGCCGCTGCACGAAACCCAACCTATCTTGTTCACGGTAGCCCGCCGACCGCCGCGACGCACCCTGTCCCTATTGCACAGGAGCCGACAGTATCGACGCGGTCCTTAACATTGTTCTGTCATCGCACCCCCGAAGTCTGCGTGATTATGACCGAGACCAATCCATCTACCGACCCAGGCTCCCGAACCCAGCACTGGAATCGCGTCTATGAAACCAAGAGCGATGAGCAGTTGAGTTGGCTCCAGGCGTCGCCCGACACATCGCTCGCTCTGTTCGACGCCATCACGCCCCCGCCCCGCAGCGCCATTGATATCGGCGGCGGGCAGTCTCTCTTCGCCGCCAAACTCCTCTCCCGAGGCGTCGAACACGTCGCCGTCCTCGACATCTCCGCCGCCGCCATCGAGCGAGCCAAAGCACGCTTGGGCGAACCCGCCCCCCGCGTGCACTGGATCGTCGCCGATGTCACCGCGCCGTGGCACTCAACGCCCGTCGATCTCTGGCACGACCGCGCTGTCTTCCACTTCCTCACCAACCCCGCCGACCGCGCCGCCTACGCCGCCCGCGCCGCGTGCACCGTCAAGCCCGGCGGCTCCATGATCATCGCCACATTCGCCCCGGACGGCCCCCCAAAGTGCAGCGGCCTTGATGTCCGCCGCTATGACCCCCCGTCACTGGCCCGCGAGTTCTCTCCCGCGTTCGAACTTGTCACGTCCACCACCGAATCCCACCGCACTCCCTGGGGATCGACGCAGTCGTTCATCTATGTGGTGTTGAGACGGATTGGTCAAACACCGAACCCGTAGACGGCGGGGCCAAAGGCCTGAATGACCGAAGTCCCGGTGGACTGACAAATGCCCCAGCCATGGTCTCGACAAACAACCACCGGAGTACCGCTGTTTCTTTGAGCGTGCGCAGCTAAGTTAGGGGAGTTTGTGTGGCCATTGAAGTGAGTATTTTCAATGAGTATGAACCTTGCCCTTGTTGCGTTGGGGTGCGATTGGCACATCACGAGAAGATCAAGCACGCGACGTACCAATCACCGTGCTACTTGTTTTCGCGCATGGGAGACTTCGTTGGCGATTGCAACTACGCAGTGACAGAGCTGCCTGCTTTGCGAGCTGAACGAAGCCGGTGCCGATCCTAGCGGGATGAGAACCCGCAAGCACCATTGTTAGAACTGCCTGGCATCGTTCAGCAGGCGATTGACTTGGGATGACCGATCGGCTTTGGGAGTGATGAGAGATTCGGTGCCGATCGGGGAGACGTAGTCTTCGACCTGGAATCGTTGCGCCAGGTTGCCGCTGCTGCCGGCGGGAGTTGCGGCCCGCTCGCTCGGAGACGCAGGTGCTTGCATACATACTCGGCGTAGTTGCCGCCACCACTCCGGTCAAACGTCCCATATTCCGTCAGAATGGAATGGCGAGCCCCTGCCTCCCCGAGAACGCGCACGTGATGCCAACGCCCGTTGCCGCAAATCGCACGCACTTTGGAGCACCATGCAAACCGTTCTGGATGCCGTCACCTCGACAGACGCCACCAACTGCTTCCGCCACTGCGGATACTCGCTATGCGTGGACTGAGAGCGCTCTAGTATTGGATCATGTCCGAGTCCCTTGAACAGTCGGGGAGTGGTGCGAGAGGGAGTCTGTTCGCGGACACGGTGTATCAGAACTTGCGGGCGATGGCCCAGCGAAAGATGGCGGATGAGAAAGCCGGCCACACGCTGAGCGCGACGGCTCTCGTGCACGAGGTGTTCCTGAAGATGAAACCGAGGATCGCAGGGTCCCCCGTTGATTCTTCGTCCAATGTCGACAGTGAGCATCGTGCCTTCTTCTTCGCCGCCGGGGAAGCGATGAGGCAGATTCTGATCGACCACGCACGGGCGAGAGGCGCGGCCAAGCGTGGCGGGGGATTGAGGCGAGAAATCGAAAACGTGGAAATGCTCGCAGCGGAAGGGGATTCTCAAGATGTGATGGCACTCGACGGGGCCTTTGCCCGCCTAGAGGCGGAGGATGCGCGGGCCGCGGACGTGGTGCGTCTGCGGTTTTACGCCGGGTTGAGCGTCGACGAGGCCGCCGCTGTTCTGGGTGTGTCGCGGCGGAGTGTGTTGCGCGATTGGGAATATGCGAGGGCTTTCCTGAAAGTGGAACTGGAATCCGAGCAGTGAGCCGAGGAGCATGATGCCTGAGGGGCGAGCCAAAGAGATCATCTCGGGTGCGACCGAACTGAGCGGCGACGCGAGGGCGGCGTACCTGGACATGGCCTTCGGGAGAGATGCGGCCCTGCGGGCTCGTGTGGATCGGTTGCTGCGGGCGGCGGAGGACCGCTTTCAGTTCATGTCCGCGCCCACCTCGGGGGGTGATGTGCAAACGCAGTCGGGACAGATGAGCGAGGGCCCCGGTTCCAGGATCGGTCCTTACAGGCTGCTGCAGGCGATCGGCGAGGGCGGGTTCGGCACGGTCTTCATGGCCGAACAGGAAACGCCGGTCTCCCGCCGTGTAGCGATCAAAGTAATCAAACTTGGAATGGACACGCACCAGGTGATCGCCCGGTTCGAGGCCGAGCGGCAGGCCTTGGCGATGATGGACCACCCCAACATCGCCCGGGTGCTCGACGCGGGGGCCACCGAGACCGGGCGTCCGTACTTCGTGATGGAGCTGGTGCGCGGTGAGGCGATCTTCGACCATTGCTGATGGAGCGTCAACGGCTCCCAACATGCTCCCGACTCACTGCCGCCCGGATCGGGTGCCATGGCTTGCCGCCTTGGGTGGCCCACGACGCACGGACCCACACGTTGGGAACCCGAAAGAGTGATTCGGCCAAAGCCCCGAACCTCGCCACACGCCACAATCACCTTGACACGCTCGGCCAGTTCCTGTAAATTGTCCCAACACACGCAACCGCTCCTGAGACCGGCGCGGTGATTAAGGAGAAATCGGCGATGAAATGCCCCACCGCGACTTCCAACGTTCCTTCGCCTTCGCTCTCTACGGCACTTCGCGACATGCCCGAGAGGGCGTTCCGCGGGATCCGACTCGGCATGCTCCTGGCCTCCGCGGCTCTGGTCGCTCCGGCCACAGCCCAGATCACCATCCCGATCGCGAACCCCGCCAACCTCGGGACCGACGGCGCGTTCTCGCCCACGCAGAACACCACGGTCTTCCTGCAGGCGGCGGTGACGGGTACGTGGGATCAGCCGGGCACCGGCGTGGGCGTGTACGACGCCTCGAAGTGGGCCGTGGTCTACAAGTTCTCGAGCGTGAACATCCCCGCGGGGGTGACCGTCACGTTCTCCAACCACCCGAGCGGCGCGCCGGTGGTATGGCTGGTGAACGGGAACGTGACCATCAACGGGACGGTCAACCTCAACGCGGCGGTGGCCATTGACCGTTCAATCCCAGCGAACCCGGGGCCCGGAGGGTTCCGGGGCGGGACCGCGCAACCGCGGACCGGTGGCCATGGCCCCGGCGGCGGCAAGTACGTCGGCACATCGCAGTACGGGCAAGGCGGCGGATTCGGCACGGCGGGACTCGGGCTCGCCGGGGGGGACAACGTCTACGGAACCGCCGACTTGGTGCCCCTGATCGGCGGCTCCGGCGGGGCGGGGGGGAGCGACATTGGGTATGGGCGGGGCGGGGCAGGCGGCGGGGCGATCCTGATCGTCAGCACCGGCACGATCACATTGAACGGCACGCTCACCGCCAACGGCAGCCAGTCCAACGCCAACGACGGCGGCGGTGGCGTGGGCGGGGGCGGGAGCGGCGGCGGGGTTCGACTCGTGTGCGACACGCTCGTGGGCGCGACCAACGCCACGCTCAGCGCCCTCGCAGGACCGCCCCAAGATACACCTTCGAGCTGGACCGTTGGCGGTTTGGGCCGCATCCGCACCGAGGCCAACGTGGACAACCTCCCGATCACCGGCACCCCCGCGCGAAGCCAGGCGCCGGTCGGCCCGGTGGCCCGGCTCTGGCCCACCACCGCCGAGCCCAAGGTGACGGCGGTGACGCTCCACAGTGAGCCTGTCCCCACCGACCCCCGCGCGTCGATCGTCTTCGCGGCGACCGATGTCGAGGTCCTCGGGAGCCCCTCCCTACCGGTGCTGACCATTACGTGCGAGAACGTCCCGGTGAACGCCACCTTGACGGTGCGGGCGGTCCCGGCGACTTTCACGCGCGATGTGGTCACTGCAACCGCGACCTTCCAAAGCGGCGATCAGACCTCCTCGGTCTGGACCGCCGCGGTGCCTCTGTGGTTGACGGGTACTCCTGGCGGCATCCAGACGCCGATCCCGGGCGCGTACAACTTCACCGTCCGGGTCACGCTGCCGTGACCGGCCTTCCGTGTGTCCCACGTTCGCCAACCCCACACGGGAGGATCCATCATGAACATCGCAAACCAGTTCGCATGGGCGGCGGCGGCAGTGCTGACCGCCGCAAACGCCTCGCTCGCCCAGATCAGCGGCGACTCCTACGTGACGCGCGAGTTCTCCGTCCTGATCAACGAGTCCGGTGGCAAGGCGGTCACGCGCGAGTTCTCCCTCCTCATCAACGAGTCGGGCGGCAAGGCGGTCACTCGCGAGTTCACCGTCATCATCGGCGACCGGCCCGGGCACGCCACCAGCCGCGAAGTCTCCTTTGAACTGCCCGTGTGCAATGTGGGGCAGTCGATCCCCGTTATCACGGCTCAGCCGCAATCGCAGAACCTCTGCTGCATGCGGGTGGACGGCGCTTGCACGTCGGACGCCACGACGCTGGCTGTGGCCGCCGTGACGGGCGGGCGCACTCCCTACCAATGGCAGGCCGAGGCGCTGCCGGGCGCGTGGGTGACGTTGGTAGACGGCCCCAACATGCTCCCCGTCGGCCAGATTCTGGTGACCGGATCCAATGCCGCGATCTGTACCGTCGGCCTCGCGGGCGTGCAGCCCGCCATCGCCGGGATCACCTTCCGCTGCATCGTCTCCAACGCCTGCGGCAGCGTTATCAGCGACCCCGCGACACTCGCGATCTGCACCGCCGACTTCAACTGCGACGGCGGCACGGACGGCGCAGACCTCGAAGCGTTCTTTGCCGAGTGGGAAGCGGGCAACCCCATCGCGGATGTGAACGAGGATGGCGGTGTCGACGGAGCCGATGTGGACTTCTTCTTCGTACACTGGGAGGGCGGATGTTGAGCCTGGGACTTTGGCCTGCTCCGGGACGCTTTGGCGTACCCGGCATAGTCCGGCAATGAATGGTTGGCTCACGCGGAACCCGAACTGAGCGGGCGCGTGGAGAACTCCGATCACCGCGCGTTTCCGGCCGCGTCCCGCCGCCGACATTTCTACCGCTCAACTGTGGTGCGAGCGTTCGCCAAGGGTTCTTCTTCTTGGCTGAAGGAGCGGACCCCGATGTCCGATGCCCACCGTCAGGATCGGCGGAGGCCCCGCGTCGGTAAACACATGACCGACCGCGAACATCAATGGCTGTGAGCCATCGCAATCCGGCAACGACGTCAAACACCCGCTTTCGTCGATTGGAAACGCGCCCACGCCCGCCACTACTGGGTCTCTCCCCGCAGCGCCATCTTCACGCAGCACGTCGAAGCCCCCGCTTGGCCCACCCCCAGTACGCCCGGATCAACGCAGCGACCGAGAGCGGTACGCCACGCCCCGCCGCGGCGGGCGCGGTTCCGTTGCCGCCCGAAGCCGGTAGTGGGGCGGTGGAGGCGGCGAGCGGCAGCGGCTCGACCGTGGGCAACCTCCGCCCGTTGCCTTCCCACTCCGCGACGAGGCGGTGGTACATCTCGCGGCTGGCGGGCGTGCCGAACTCGCCGAGCCAGTAGTCGCGGCGCTTGCCCGTGGCGCTGTCGGTGAGGGTCACGATCGCTTGCGAGTACCCGGTTCGCGGACGGTACGAGGGTGTCTTGGCCATGGCCGGTGCTTCCTGCGCGGTGCAGCGCGGTGTAACACCGCGCTGCTTTGGGCGTTCAGGCTGCACAGCCTACGTCGGCGGGACTCCGTAACCTACGGATTTAGCGGGACTTACGTGAAATGGAGCGGAAGGGACTCGAACCCTCGACCCCTAGCTTGCAAACGTAGACCCATCCAAAACCCGAACGTGATACTACGTTATCCACGTGGGTCCCGTATTGCAAGCGATGCAGACATTAGTTCGGAATGTGCCTCATATCGCAACGGAGCGCGGTGTACACCGCGCTGCACCGCGCTCCGAGTGTGGAGTTGGGAAAGGCAAATGATGAGTTGACGGCGACGCGAGTGCGTGGTTCGTGTCGGCGTGCGAGCGTCGAACCAAATGTAGGGTGTTTTACTCATTCATGCTGACGGTGTTCGCATGCGCTACATTGATTGCAACCAATGCAATCGAACATCTTTGAATCGTGTCGGGCTCAGATGCTCGACGCCGCTTCCCACTTCGGTGACCTTGTCGTCAGGATTGTCGTGTACGCCGACGAGGACACTGGCGCGCCGTTCAACGTGCGGGAACTTCGCCCCGAGCAGTGGGGCCTCCATCAGTGGAGCGGTGGCTGGGCGAGGCGTGCGGCACTCGATGACAACCTCTTGGCGATCAGCCCGTTGCCCTTGGAGTCTCGCGCGCGTCGGACGGAGACGACTTGGGAATCGCCGTTCTCCCGAATCGTGGAGGGGGACCCTCCGATCGTGCATTTGGAATCCAAGTTTCCCAAGCCATGGGGTTGGTACTACGACGACAACGCCCACGGGGACTGCGGTTGGGTTGCCTACCGGGGTGATGAAAAGGGGCGGATGCGCTACCACGACCTTGCCACGGTGGCGTGGCGCGAGGTGTCCCGAGTATCGCTCCGCGGACGTGCGGGAGAGTGGTTGGACCGCACCAAGTTGCTGGTGAAAGCAGACGAATCGGAACTCTGGGCGCTCTTCATGGCGGCGCTGGTGTGGGAGGGGCTGGGGCCCGCGGCGGTTCAGGCCAAGCGAACTACTTGGGGCGGCGGGGCGGCGAACTTCGCATTTGGAACTGATGACCTCCCAAAGGTGTGCGAGAAGTTTCGGAGTGAGATTGCCAAAAACAAGGCGGTGATTGACCCGGTCGGAGTCTTGGCGTGTCCCGTTCCCAAGACGTGGCGGCACTTCGAAAGTTGGCTCACGCCGGGCCTGTTTCAGGCGAGCGCCGAGATGTTGGCTTGGTTGGCGACGCAGGCGTCGCCGTACCCCAACGATCTGATCGACCACAAGCAGGCTGGGAGGATCGCGGGCGTAACTGCAAAGGCCATTCGTGGTTGGATCGACCGGGGGCCGGAGGGCCTTCCGTGCTACGGCCCGCTACGTCGCGTGAGCGCAGCCGAACTCAAAGCACGGATACCGACGCTCAAGAAGCGGAACTTGAGGAAAAAGGGGCGCACCTAAGGGCGCACCTAAGGACCCAAAATGCGCACCTTGCGCACCTAAGAGCGGCCGTCGCTTGTAACGGCACCAGAAGTTGTCATCCTTTTCTCCGGCATTGTGGCCGATTTCGGCCCCTTGCAGGAGTTTACGGATGAACGACACGGATTCAGCAGTTTCGCACGATTGGGGCCGGGCCGGCGATGACATGGCCACCCTCATCCCCTTGGGCAAGGCGGCCGCCATTGTGCCAGGCCGCCCCTCGACCAGCACCGTCTGGCGGTGGTGCCGCAAGGGCGTCATGGCCCGCAACGGTCAGCGGGTGCGCCTCGAGCACGTCCGCGCGGGCGGCAAGGTCCTCACCAAGGCCGCGTACGTGCACCAGTTCATGAAACGCCTTGCTGAGGCGGACACGGTCTACTTCGAGGCCAAGGACGCAGCCGCCAAGCAAACGCCCCCCCGCGACCCGGCGTTCGGTCCGCCGTCGCGCAAACGCCGCCCGGCCCCGACGCCGATCGACCGCCGCGGGCTCGATGAGTGCCTTGACCGCGAACTGCGCGAGGAGGGGCTGTGATGAACTCCGCCCCTCAACCGGCCCGCCCTTCGAACCCCCGGGGTGCTGGTGGCCGCCCCGACGGCACGGTTCGCCCCTTGAAAGCCCGCGTCGGCCTGCGCCCATCGGTAGCAGTCAACCCCGGCAACATCCCGGCGGGACTGCGCGGGCGAGATCGCTGGGTGCTCTGGGCATTGGTTCACGGGACCCCGGCGGAGCGAGCGAAGTCCGGCTACAAACCCAAGAAGAACCCGTGCGGTCCGATCGGGTCATCGGCGATCAACGCGATGGACCCGAGCAACTGGATGTCGTTCGAGAAGGCGGCGGCGGCCTACTCCCAGAACCCCGCAGCGGCGGGGCTGGGGTTCGTGTGCGTGAAGGGTGAGGGCATCACCGGGCTCGACTTGGACGGCTGCGTCGGCCCCGACGGCACGATCCACCCCGCCGCCAAGGAGATCCTGTCGCGCTTCCCAACGTACACGGAACTCTCGCCGTCGGGCACCGGCATCCGCGTGTTCATGCGGGCGACCAAGGCGGCCGTTTCGCGGTGCAAGAAGGCCGGTATGCCGTGGGGCGGGGAGATCGAGGTGTACGACCGCTGCCGCCTCCTGACCGTCACGGGGCGGCCCTTGGGTGAGTATCCCGTGGACGTGGTCGATTGCCAATCGGCGCTGGACGAACTCATCCAGAGCCTGTGGCCGCCGCGGGCTTCCAAAGCAGCGTCAACGCCTTCGCCCGTGGGCGGGCCGGAGGCGCTGACCGACGAGCTACTCATCCACAAGGCGGGATCAGCAAGCAATGGTGCGGCGTTCTCAGCGCTCTGGAGCGGGGACACATCGGCCTACCACGGCGATGACAGTGCCGCGGATCTGGCGCTGTGCAACCACCTTGCGTTCTGGACCGGAAGGGACGCGGCCCGCATGGACCGGCTGTTCCGGCGTTCGGGCCTCTTCCGCGAGAAGTGGGATGAGCAGCGCGGAGCCCGCACCTACGGGCAGATGACGATCGCCCTCGCCATTGAGGGGTGCACCGATGTGTATACCGGGGCGGTGCGCGAGGCCGTCGCGGAAGGCGACTCCCGGCCCCAGATCGTGCTCGGGATGGAAGAGAGCGCCTCGGCGGATGAGGTGATCGCCGCTCTGGGCGCGGAGCCCGAACTGTTCAAGCGCGGTCACAAACTGGTGCGCCCGCTGTACGCCGCCGACGACGATCGCCATGTCAAACGCGGTCACGACGCCGTCGTGATCGGGCAGGTGCCGCTTCCGACGCTGCGTGAGTTCATCTCGCGCAACGTCATCCTGTTGGAGCCCAACGGCCAAGGCGGGTACAAGCCGGCGCGGCCCAAGCGGTGGCTGGTCGCAGCCATCGACGCCCGAGGAGAGTGGAAGGCAATCCGCCCGCTCGAAGCGGTGGCGACGGTGCCATTCCTGCGGCCCGACGGCACCGTGTGCTGCAAAGCGGGGTACGACCACGCGACCGGCGTGTTGTACAAGCCGAGCGGCGCATTCCCTGACATCAAGGAGCGGCCGTCCTTGGAGGACATCAAGGCGGCGGTGGAAACGCTGTTCGACATCGTTGGGGACTTTCATTTTCACGGGGAGTGGGGGAGGGCGGCTTGGTTGGCGAGCCTGCTGACGCCTTTGGCGCGGCACGCGTTTCGGGGCCCCGCCCCGCTCTTCCTGATCGACGCAAACGTCCGCGGGGCGGGCAAGTCGCTGCTGGCGAAGGTCACGGGCATCATCGCTCAGGGGCACGAGTGCGCCGCGAGCGGGTACGCCCACGAGCCCGCCGAGATGCGGAAGTTGATCACCTCGATCGCGCTGGCGGGCGACGCGATCGTGCTTTTGGACAACGTGCAGGGCCCCTTCGGCAACGCTTCGCTGGACCGCGCTCTGACGACGGAGATGTGGAACGACCGGCTTCTCGGCAAGAACGAGCAGGCCACCGTGAGGCTGAACACGACTTGGTATGCGACGGGCAACAACATCGCGGTGGTCGGTGACACCGCACGCCGCATCGTCCACATCCGGCTCAACGTGCCCGAGGAACGACCGGAGGAACGCTGCGATTTCAAGTACCCCAACCTGCTGGAAACCGTTCGCGCGAACTGGCGGAACTTGGCCCGCGCGGGCCTCACGATCCTGCGCGGTTTCTGCGAGAAGGGGCGTCCGCGGGCGAATCTCAAGCCGTTCGGGGGCTTTGAGCCGTGGTCGGATCTTGTGCGTGGCGCTGTAGAGTGGGCGACCAAGACCGATCCGTGCGACCGTTCCCTGCTGTGCGACGCGGGGGGCGACGGCGAGCTGGAGGCGGTGCTCGCGCTGATGAACGCGTGGGAAAGTTACTGCGAAGACGGCTGCGGGGTCATCACGGACCTGATTGACAGTCTGTTCGGCGAGGGAGGCGGCTCCGGCGGCTCGGGCGGCGATGCGGCCGCGGCGATGCGGGCGGCGATTCGAGACTTCACCGGGGTCGGCGCGAACGAGACGCCAAACCCACGGCAGTTCGGGGCTCGCCTGCGCGACATACGGGAACGGGTCGTGGACGGAAAGCGCTTCACGATCCACCCCACCCGCAAGAGCCGCAATGGGTTGGTGTGGCAACTCGCGTCCGTGTTGGGCTGATGCCGTGCAAGTGTAACAAGTGTAACAGGTGTTTTTTTAATCTTGAGTGACAAAAATATAAAGAGAGTAAATAGAGACAAATGTATAAGGAGATGGGAAACACACTCGCCACACTCGTCACACTTGCAGGCGGAGATGGAAAATCGGGAAAAGCAGAGATTTCACTGTGGATTCTCGACACCGATATGCCCGCTGATCGTATTATGATGAAAGACAAATATTGCATTCAAGGACGAACGCATCATGCACGTTGAACTCCGCCCCATCGAGTCCGTCAAGCCCTACCACCGCAACCCGCGCAAGAACGAGGCCGCCGTCGAAGTGGTTGCCAAGTCGCTGCGGGAGTTTGGTTGGCAGCAACCGCTCGTGATTGACCGCGACGGCGTGGTGGTCGTCGGCCACACGCGGCTGAAGGCGGCGCAGAAGTTGGGGTTGACGCAGGTGCCGGTGCATGTGGCCGAGGGGCTCACCCCGGCGCAGGCGGCGGCGTACCGCATCGCCGACAACCAGACCGCCAGCATCGCCGAATGGGATATGGAACTCCTGCCGCTGGAACTGACCGACCTCAAGGAGATGAACTTCGACCTCGGTCTTTTGGGCTGGACGCCCGAGGAGTTGGGCGAGATCATGGCCCCGCCCGGCAACCCCGGCCTCACCGACCCCGACGACGTGCCCGAGCCGCCGGACGCCGCGACGACGCAGCCCGGGGACCTGTGGGTGCTGGGGAACCACCGCCTGCTGTGCGGGGACAGCAGCCTGCCCGCGGACGTGGACCGCCTGCTGGACGGCAAGCCGATCCACCTCGTCAACAGCGATCCGCCGTACAACGTCAAGGTCGAGCCGCGGAGCAACAACGCCATCGTCGCGGGGCTCAGTTCCTTCTCCCTGCCCGACAAGGCCGACCAGCACGACCAGCAGAGTGCGGACCTGAACCGCTACCCCGAGAAGGGCCGCGCCACCCATAAGAAACTCCGCGCCAAGGACCGCCCGCTCGCCAACGACTTCGTGAGCGACGCCGAGTTCGACCGTTTGCTGGCAGCCTGGTTCGGCAACATCTCGCGCGTGCTGGTGCCCGGCGGGTGCTTCTACATCTGGGGGGGCTACGCCAACTGCGGCAACTACCCGCCGGTGCTGAAGGCGAACGAACTCTACTTCGCGCAGGCGATCATCTGGGACAAGCAGCACCCGGTGCTGACCCGCAAGGACTTCATGGGGGCGCACGAGTGGTGCTTCTACGGCTGGCGCGAGGGGGCCGGGCACCACTTCTACGGCCCCAACAACGTGCCCGACCTGTGGCACGTCAAGAAGGTCAACCCGCAGAGCATGGTGCACCTCACCGAGAAGCCGGTGGAGTTGGCGGCTCGCGCGATGGCCTACTCGTCCAAGGCGGGCGAGCACGTGCTGGACCTCTTCGGCGGGTCGGGCAGCACGCTGATGGCCGCGGAGCAGCAGGGCCGGCGCGCGTTCCTGATGGAACTGGACCCGCTGTACTGTGATGTGATCGTGCAGCGCTGGGAAGCGTTCACGGGGAAGAAGGCCGAGCGTGTGTAGCCCGCGGGGGCGGTTGCCCGCCCCAAACCGCACAGATTCGCCCCCATGGAGCCCACCGAAGCCAACCTGACGCCCCGGCAAGAGCGAGCGATCGCGGCGTTGATCGCCGAGCCCACGCACGTCATGGCGGCGGAGAAGGCCAACGTACCCCTGCGGACGCTCAAGGATTGGCTGCACCGTCCCGACTTCAAGGCGGCGTTCCAGAAGGCCCGCCGCGAGACGTTCACGCAGGCGATGAGCATGGCGACGCGCTACGCGCCGATGGCGTTGCAGACGCTGCTCAAGATCTCGTCGGACCCCTCGGCGCCTCATGCGGCGCGGGTCAGCGCTTCAACGGCCGTGCTGAAGTTCGGCCGCGAGTCGATGGAGTTGGACCACCTCGCCGAACGCATCGAGCACCTCGAGCAAACGGTCGGTTCTCAGAAGCCGGACACGTACAACGCCGGGCAGCGCGCGGTGTAGGCGTCGCCCGCGGCCACGCACATCTCGCCCCGCGGCCGGGGGCGGATCACGGAGCATTGTCATGGAGCACGTCACGAACGCGTCGAACGGGTTGGACGCGCAAGCGGACGGCGTTGGGGACGAAGCGGGAACCGGGCACGCCCCGGCCTCGCGGCGGTCGCGGCGGGCGGCGGTGGTCGTCCGTTGGTTGGACTCGGCGTGGACGGCCGCAATCTGGACCCTGGCGGTGGTCCTCTTGATTCAGATCATCGTGGATGCGAAACGCGCGGCCGCCGCCAAGCCCAAGCCCCCGCTTGCGGCCGCGCCCCTCAGTGACGCCGCCCCGGCGTCGGCCGGGGCAGCATTGCAGGTCGGTGGCGATGGGGCCGGGAAGCCGGGGCGCTAGTGGCCGGGGGCCTCTTCGCGCAGGGCGTGGTACTCGGTCATGGCGTCCTCGAAGAGAACGCTGGACGCGGCCTTGTGGCGGCGTCCGTGGGCGGGCACCACGCACCCGCGCTCCTTCAGGAACGCGAAGGCGACGTTGACCTGCGTGTTGGGCAGGCCCGTGGCGGCCGCCAGTTGTTCCAAGGTGGTGGGCCCGCCCTTGAGGTCTTCGATCGCGTATGCGACGGCCTGGTAGTTGGCGAGCGTGCAGCGGTGTTGGTAGGGGGTTCCGCGGCGGGGGACCACGCTGCGGACGAGGTACCCGTCAGCGACGGTGAAGGTCTCTGTGGTTTCAATTGGTCCCGTGGCGTCCATGTGTCACGCCTTCCCTTCCGGCGCTGGGCGGCGCAGGCGCGCCGCGGAGGCGAACGTGGTCTTGCGGCCGGTGCGTTCGTTGATGACATCCACCCGCGTCAGCCAGCGGGGGTTGCCCCGGTTGAAGTTGGGTACCTCGCGGATGCCCAGGACGCGGACGGTGGTGAGGACGCCGGAGACCTTGGCGGTGTACCGGCCGCCGACGGTGATGTCAGAAAGCCTCATGGTTCAGGCCCCCTTCCCGGCGACGAAGACGCCGCGGTCGTGCTTCTTGAACCGCGCCGCGTTGCCCTTGGCGGCGATCTCGCGGATGATGGCGGCGTACAAGGTGGCCTCGGGGGTCTTGCCTTCGGGGCTCGACCACAGATGCTTGGCCTGCATCGCGGCAATC
>JAFEBP010000018.1:84488-84615 GCA_018242605.1 Planctomycetota bacterium | reverse complement strand
TGCCGATGTCGTGCACGTCGCCCTGAACGGTGGCGAGAACGATGCTCCCCTTGGTCTGGCCCTCGACGCGGTCCATCAGGGGTTCCAACTGAGACACGGCGGCCTTCATGACCTCCGCGCTCTGGAG
>JAFEBP010000018.1:72333-84449 GCA_018242605.1 Planctomycetota bacterium | reverse complement strand
GACGGTCTTCATGCCGTCGAGGAGGTGGTCGTTGATGATGTCCAGGGGCTTGTACTTCTCGAGGGCGGTCTTGATCGTCTCGGCCAGGCCTTCCTTCTCACCGTCGATGATGTGGCCGCGAAGGCGCTCCTCCACGGTGCCGGCGGCGCGGTCTTTCTTGCTAATCGTGGCGGTGGTGGCGTCCTTGAACAGGTCGATAAAGACCGTCAGCGGATCGGCCTGGTCCGGCACGCGGCGGTCGTACACCAGGTCGAGCGCGGCGTTCCACTGCGCCTCGGGGATGCGGCTCTTGGGCAGGATCTTGCTGAAGTGCAGGATCGCGCTGGTCAGGCCGGCTTCCTGCAGTTCGTTGAGGAAGACGCTGTTGAGCACCACGCGTGCCGCGGCGGATAGGCCGAACGACACATTGGAGAGGCCCACGGTGGTCTGGCACTCGGGGAGGGCCTTGGAGATTCGCCGCACGCCCTCGATGGTCTCGAGGGCGCTGCGGCGGTCGGATTCCATGCCGGTGCTCACGGGCAGCACGAGGGGATCAAAGAGCAGGTCGTGCGGCTGCATCCCCAGCTTGGTGGCGCGGTCGAAGGCACGCTGGGCGATCGCGAGTTTGCGGTCGGCCGTGCGGGCCATGGAGTTCTGCTTGTCCTCGTCGATGCTGCCGATGACCAGTGCCGCGCCGTATGTGCGGGCCATGGCGACGAAGCGGTCGAACTTCTCCTGGCCGTCCTCGAAGTTCGCGGAGTTGATGATGCACTTGCCGCCGGCGTGCTTGAGACCGGCCTCGATGGTCTTGGCCTGGGTGCTGTCGAGCATCAGCGGGATGTTCACCTGACGCACGACCCGTCGGACGACCTCGCTCATGTCGCGGGCGTTGTCGCGGCCGGCGTAGTCCACGTTGATGTCCAGCACGTGCGCTCCGTCGTGGCGCACCTGTTCGCGGGCGAGGCTGACGATGCCGTCCCAGTCTTCGGCCTCGAGCAGCCGCTTGAACGCGCGGCTGCCGCTTGAGTTCATTCGCTCGCCGATGATCAGGATGGAGTTGTCCTGGCGGTAGTCCTGCGCGGAATAGAGCGATGTGACGGCGGGTGCGGGGCGGGTGAACGCGCCCGGAGCGGGCCGGGCATTGGCGGCACGTGCGGCCACTTCGGCGATGTGCTCGGGCTTGGTGCCGCAGCAGCCGCCGACGATGCCCACGTGGTCTTCTTCGAGGAACCGGCCCATGGCTTCGCCGAATGCGTCGGCCTGGAGGGGGAACTCGGTGCGGCCTTCCACCAGCACGGGCAGGCCCGCGTTGGGCATGATGCTCACGCGGCGGGGCACGCCGGCGGCGATCTCGCCCATCGCGCCCCAGTGCTTGCCCAGCCACTTCACGTGGTCGCGCATTTCGACGGGGCCCGTGGCGCAGTTGAGTCCGAGCGAACAGATCGGGAAGGGGGCGAGCGCGGCGGCGGCGGCGGCGATCTCCGACCCCAGCAGCATGGTGCCGGTGGTCTCCATCGTGACGGAGACCATGATGGGCACGTCGAGCGGCGACTTGCCTGCGATCTCGAGGGCGGCGAGCACCGCGTTGACGGCGCACTTGATCTGCAGGATGTCCTGGCAGGTTTCGATGATGAAGACATCCACGCCGCCGGCGAGCAGGCCGCGGGCCTGCTCGCGGTACGAGGCGAACATGCCGTCCCAATCGATGTTACCGAGGGTGATGAGTTTGGTGCCCGGACCCATGCTGCCGGCAACGAAGCGGGGCTTGTCGGCGGTGCTGTGGTTCGCGGCGGCGGCGCGGGAGATCTCCGCGGCGGTCTTGTTGAGGTCGAACGCCTGATCCGCGAGCTCAAACTCTGCGAGCACGTGCGGCATGCCGCCGAACGTGTCGGTTTCGACGACATCGGCGCCGACGCGAAGGAAGCTCTCGTGGATCGACTGGATGAGTTCCGGGCGAGACTTGACGAGGATCTCGGGGCAGTTCTCCTTGCCCCAGTAGTCGCGCTGCACCTCAAGGTTCGCGGCGTGCGTTGCGGTACCCATGGCGCCGTCGAACACGAGGACACGCTTGGCGAGATGTTGGAGGAATCGACTCGTCATGGAGCGGGGGAGTCCGTGAAGTGTGGTTGGTCCGTGGCAGAGTGGAGCGAACTGGTCAGCGGGTTGGCTTCATCCGTTCATCCACATATTCGCATGGAATGTATGCAGTGCCTTTGGGTTTGTCCATGCGAGATTATCGGTTGGCGTGGCTGTCGTGTACGCGCAGAGGCCCGGTTCGACCCATATTTGTCCAATAACGCACTTGGCATCAGGGACGAGTGTCGACCGTGTTCACGCTACGGACTGCCGGCAGGCGTTACGTCGAGATGTTGAGTTTGGGCGCCACGGCCCAGTTGAGCTTGCCGATGAGGCGCGACCAGTAGTCGGTGCGCGGGTTGCGGACAAACCGGAGCATCGGTTTGTCCTTGTACATTCGGATCCGGTCGCCTTGGATGACCGGGACGTGCGTCTGGCCGTCGAGCACCAGGGCGGTGCCGGTGCCGGCCGCGTCGGAGTTGATCTTGTCGAAGCGGATCTCGATGTGGCTGGAACCGCCCACGACGACAGGGCGGAACGCGAGCGACTGGGCGGCGAGCGGGGTGATGACGAAGGCGTCGACCTCGGGGGCCATGATCGGGCCGCCGGCGGAGAGGTTGTACGCCGTGGAGCCCAGGGGCGTTGAAACGATGATGCCGTCGCCCCGGATGGTTGGGCCGTCGTTGCCATCGATGCTCAGCGCGAGCGAGATGAGGCGGTATGGGGGACCCGCGGTGATCACGGCCTCGTTGATGGCCAGGCCGGTGAAGCGGGGTTTGTCGCAGCGTTTCCCGAGTAACTCCGCGCGGATCATGCCGAAGTCGCGCGTGTGGAGGGGGCCGTCTCCGAAGATGGCCGGCGCCTGAGCCTTGATCGACGCTGAATCAAACTCGGTGAGGAAGCCGAGTCTACCTGTGTTGACTCCGAGCATCGGCACTCCGAGAACGCCCAGCCTTCGCGCCTGGCCGAGAAAAGTGCCGTCGCCTCCGAACACCACGAGCACGTCGGCCGACGATGCGATCTCGGGGATGGGGCCGTTGTCGGCGGGCAGTTCACCCAGCAGCGTTCCGTGTTTCTGGATGAGGATGCGTAACTCGGAGGCCGCCTTCGCGGCTTCGGGCTTGTCGGGGTTGACCAGAAGGAGCGCTGCGCGGCGCATAGGAGTCTCGTGTAGGGTGGATGCGTTGCGCCGGGCGATCCGTCGGACTTTACCCGGCGTTTATTTGGCGAAGGCGCGTTGCTCTGTAGCGGCCATCGCCGCGGCTCGAACGGAACGGACCAGACCCGCCTTGTCGATGCCGACCTCGGCGAGTTGCTTGGGACGGGAATCCTGATAGATCCACGAATCGGGCATGCCCAGGCGGACGATGAGCGAGGCGTCCAGGTGCATTTCCTGAGCGGCCTCGAGGACCGCGGTGCCGAAGCCGCCGATCACGCCGTGGTCTTCGACCGTGACGATCGGGATTCGGCGTTCGAGCAGCGATCGGACGAGGGCCGTATCGACCGGCTTGGCGAAGCGGGCGTCGTAGACGGCGATGCGCATCTCACTCTTGAGGGCGTCGGCGGCTTCCAGCGCGTGGATGGCGGGTGTGCCGAACGCGAGCACGGCCGCGTCGGGGTTCTCGCCGTTGAGGGGGTCGAAGGCGGGCGTCAGGCAGCGGGCCTTGCCGAGCACGAAGGGCGGGCAGGTGTCGGCGAGGAGGCGTTCGCTCACGGTGTCGCGCGGGTAGCGGACGGCGGAGAGGCCGGTGTCGTACGAACGCATGAACTCCAGCGCGGCGATGAGGCTGGGCTCGTCGATCGCGGCGGTGAGGGCCGCGCCCGGGAGAGTGCGGAGCAGGGAGACGTCGCAGAAACCGTGGTGCACCGCCCCGTCGCCGCCGACCAGGCCGGCGCGGTCGAGGCAGAGGCGCACGGGCAGACCCTGGAGGCTGGATTCCTGGAATGCCTGATCGAACGCACGCTGCAGGAACGTGGCGTACACCGCGAGGAAGGGTTTGAACCCGGTCTTGGCGAGGCCGGCCATCATGTCCAGGGCGTGGCTTTCGCAGATGCCCACATCCCAGGCGCGATCGGGGAACTTGCCGAGCACCTTGTTGATGCCGGTGCCGTCGGGCATCGCGGCGGTGCAGGCGACGACCTTCTGGTCGCGTTCCATCATCGCGACCATGGCGTCGCCGAAGGCGGTGGTGAACGAGCGGCCGTCGCTCTTGACTTCAACGCGGCACCCTTCGCTCTGCAGGCCGCCCTCCACGCGGAAGGGGGAGGGGGAGTGGAACTTGCTGCTGTCGTTCTCGGCGAACTTGTAGCCTTTGCCCTTCACGGTCTTCACGTGCAGGACCATCGGTCGATCCACGTCGCGGGCCTCGCGCAGGATCTCGATGAGGCTGGGCAGGTCGTGCCCGTCAAAGGGCCCGACGGTCATGATTCCGAAGTGCTCGAACCAGTTCGCGTCGCTGACGGCGGCCTTGGTGGCCTCGGTCGCGCGGTGCAGTGCGCCCTGGATGTGATCGCCGCCGGGGAGCTGCTTGAGCGCTTCCTTGGTGGACTTCTTGATGTCCGCGTACATGTGGGACAGGCGGAACTTGTCGAAGTACTGGGCCAGGGCGCCCTGGGGCTTGCTGATCGACATGCCGTTGTCGTTGAGCACCACGAGGAACTGGCGCTTGAGGGTGCCCGCGTTGTTCAGGCCTTCCATCGCGACGCCGTTCACGATCGAAGCATCGCCGATGATCGAGACCACGCGCCGGCCGGCCGGGTTGGTCTTGGGGTCGAACCCTTCCTTGGAGAGCGTGTCGCCGCGAGCCATTCCAACGGCGGTGGAGATGGCCGTACCCGCGTGGCCGACGCTGAAGAGATCGTACTGAGATTCACGTGGTTCGGGGAAGCCGGCCATGCCGTTACGGGTGCGCAGCCCGGCGAGCATCGGCAGACGGCCGGTGAGCAGTTTGTGCGGATAGCACTGGTGACCAACATCGAACAGAAGGCGGTCGAAACCGAAGTCAAAGACATAATGGAGCGCGATGGTCAGCTCGACGACGCCCAGGTTGGGGGCCAGGTGGCCGCCGCTGACGGAAATCTGAGCGCAGATCGCGTCGCGGATCTCTTGAGCCAGTTGAGGCAACTGCTCAATCGACAGGCGGCGCAGATCGTGGGGCGTTCGGATGGTGGGCAGCAGCGTCATGCGTGGCATGGTCCTTGGTTTGCGTTCACTATCTTCTGAAACTACTGTAGTCTGGATGATGAGGGCGGGGCAGTCCGCCGCGACGGAAGGTACCTTCTATTCGGAGGGCGGTCGGTACTGTCGGCTATTCCTTGAATCTGTCGCGGCCCGCGGTGATGCACCTACGGGGCCGACGGCTATTTCGTTCGCTCGCACATCAACAAGCAGAGTTCTCGGAGCGCCGATGCGTGCGGCCCCAACGCGCCGATTGCCTTGAGCGCCTCGTCGCGCAGCCGCGACACTTCCAGGCGAGAGCGTTCGACGCCGAGGATGCCGGGGTAGGTTCGCTTGCCGGCCTCGATGTCTTTTCCGGTGCGTTTGCCGGTGTGCTCCGCGGTCTGCTCCACATCGATGAGATCGTCGACGATCTGGAAAATCAGGCCGACACACTGGCTATAGGTCGTGATCGCCTCAAGGACCGCGGGCTGTATCCCGCCGCGAACGCTCAACGCGCCCATTCGGCACGCGGCCGAGATCAGTGCGCCCGTCTTGTTGCGATGGATGAGCCGGAGTTGATCTTCGGGAGAGAGGTTCGCGGGCAAGCCCCCGAGCGTGTCGTAGACCTGTCCGCTGACCATGCGGCTGGTCGCGGCGGCGAGTTCGCGGCACAGTTCCAGCCGCTGCGAAGGGGAGAGATCGCCGGTCTGGGTCAGCCACACGAACGCCTCGACCATCAACTGGTCGCCGGCCAGAATCGCCATGGCTTCGCCCGCGTGCTTGTGCAGTGTGGGCTTGCCGCGCCGAAGGTCGTCGTTGTCCAGGGCGGGCAGGTCATCGTGAACAAGGCTGAAGGCGTGGATGAGTTCGATCGAGGCGCCGGCGGGGAGAGAATCGGTTCCGCGGCCACCGCAGGCTTCGCATGCGTGCCACGCGAGCAGCGGGCGCAGTCTCTTGCCGGCGCTGAGCGTGGAATATGCCATCGCATCGGCGAGTGCGGCGGGACGGTCAAACTCCTGCGTCGCCAGATTGGCCGCGAGGAACGCCTCTACCTCGGCGAGGGGCGCGAAGATGTCCGACGCGTGAGACTCGTGGGGTGTTACCCGCACCGGCCCGCCCGCGATTGCCGAAGATTCCATCGTCTGATTCGTGCCGGGGTTCAAGCCGGCTTCTCCTGGCTCTTGAGCAAGTCGTAGATGGCTTGCGCCGTTTCGGCCGCGTAGATGCGCTCGCGAAACTCGTCCATCATCATCAGGCGGCTGATGCGGGCGAGTGCCTGGATGTGGTCGCTGGTGCGGTCGGGCGGGCTCGCCAGGAGCACGACGAGCTTTACGGGCTGCCCGTCGATGGCTTCAAAGTCCATGGGCTTGGCCGGCCGGCCGATGGCCATGGCCAAGCCGGTCATTCCGGGGCACTTGCCGTGGGGGATGGCCAGGCCGTGGCCGATGCCGGTCGTGCGGGTCTGCTCGCGGGTCCAGACGGCGTCCTTGAGGGCCTTGGCGTCGGAGACCTTGCCCGCCGCGGCGAGCACATCGACCAGTTCGTCGATCACGCCCTTTTTGTTGGGAGAAGCGAGGGGCGCGCGGATGCAGGAGGGTGTGAGGATGTCCAGTAGGTTCATCGACCGGCTCTTTGGGCTGCGCTGGGATCACGGGGCGGGGTGCCTGATCCGTTCGGAGATAAGGGGGGAAGTGTATTCAGGTGGCGGCTGTTGGGGCGGAACACGGGGGTGACGACGGAAATAAAACGGCCCCGGCGCAGGGGCGCCGGGGCCGGATATCAGACGAACAGGGAGCGAGGATGATCAGTTATCGCAGTTGCCGCGTTCCCAGACAGAGTAGAAGTAGTCGACGTCCTGGCCGTCGATGCCGCCGTCCTGGTTGACGTCGGCGCAGGGCAAGCCGCCTTCCCAATCAAAGAAGAAGGCGTTGACGTCGGAGCCATCGACGCCGCCGTCCTGGTTGTAGTCCGCGGCGCACACCGCGCATCCGTTGCACGATACATTCAGAACGCCGCAGCCGGTGTTGCTCAGCCATCCGCCGACGCGGATAAGGAAGAGGTCGCCTGCGAGGGCGTCGAAGGTGATCTGCGATTGCACGCCGGAGGGGCCGCAGAAGTCATCGTTGCAGGCGATGGGGCTGGTGTTGCCGCACGAAGTGCCGGTGTAGGCGGCGACCTTGGTATCGAAGGAACTGCCGCAGGTGTTGACGGTTACGGTACCGTTGCACGAAGCCTGATAGATGTACCAGAGGTCCTGGTTGACGTTGTTGTCGCTGGCGTTCAGGCAGATGCCGGCGGCGCTGCCGTCGGTCGTCGCGCCGCGGTTATCGAAGGGGTAGGAACCGTCGGTGATTCCGATCGCGTTGGCGCAGGCGTCGTTGGGGAGCTTGTTGACGTGGAAGACGTAGTTCCCGTAGCTGCCGTTGAATCCGGCGACGCGGACGTAGTAGCGGGTGTTGGGCTGGGCGAGGAAGACGATCTTGGAGGTCAGGCTGCCGCCGGCATCGTCGTCGCATGCGATGATGTTGGCCGCGGTGCCCGGGCACCCGGTGTGGACGCTCAGGGCGGTGTCGTAGCTGGACCCGATGGTGTCGACCTGGACGAAGCCGCCGCATCCGCCGTCGATGGCGTACCAGACGTCGGGGGAGCGGTCGGACAGGGCGCAGGTTGCGGAGCCATCAACGCCCGCGCAGGTGGTGGAACCGGAATAGGTGCCGGGGCCCACCAGTGAAGCGTTCGCGCAGGTGTCGTTGCCCGGGGCGTTGTCGCCGCCGCGGGAGATGGTGAGGGTGAAGGGGCCGGCGCGGTTGGCGAAGAACCCCGCGACGCGGATGTAGTAACGGGTACCGGCGATGCCGGTCCAACTGAGGCGGGACAGAAGACCGCACGAATCGTCGTTGCAGGCGATGGCGTTGGCGCCGTTGCCCGGGCACGCGGTGTGAACCGACAGGAGGGTGTCGAACGCGCCATTGGTGCAGGTGTCGGCCGAGTAGGTGCCGGTGCAGGGCGGCACGAAGGTGTACCAGACGTCATTGGAGACGTACGAGATGCAGTTGGCGTTGCCGTCGTTGGAGGCGCAAGAAGTGTTGCCGTCGATCGAGCCGTAACCGATGCCGATGGCGTTAGCGCAGTTGTCGTTTGAAGGCGGGTTCGGGGGAACGATGTGCAGGACGTAGTTGCCGGTGGCGGGTGTGGACCCGAACCCGGCGACACGGACCGTGTACGCGGTGCCTGCCGTGAGGTTCACCGTGAAGAAGGACTGGCGCGGGGGCGAGCCGCCGCAGGTGCCGCTGTCGTCGTTGCAGGCGAGCATGTTCGCCGTTGTTCCGGGGCAGCCTGTGTGGACGGAGAGCACCGTGTCGAAGTTGGAACCGCAGGTGTCAAAGGTGTAGGTACCGGTGCATGTGCAGTACAGGGTGTACCAGACATCGGCGCCGGACGTAGCGCAGGCGGATCCTTCGGTTGAAGCGCCTGTCGTGGTGCCGGTATAAGTGCCCGGGGAGATGGCGATCCCGGCGCCGCACGAGTCGTTGGTGGGGGGCAGGATGCCGCCAAGGCAGTTGTTGTTCACTGAGTTGCGGCCCGCCACGAAGTTGGGCTGGTCGATGCGGGTGGCGTAGTTGGGGCAGCCCGCGAATGAGCAGTGGGTCACGACGCCGATGATCTGGTTCGAGGCGTTGAGGAAACCGGAGCCGGAGTTGCCTCCGCGGACATCGTCCGTGAACTGATAGTGGTCGGACGCCTGAACGGTGATCACGCCGTTGCTGTTCTGCTGGGTCTGGCTGCGGACGCAGTTGGTGTCCAGTCCGTAGCCCCAGATGTTTGTATTGGTGTTGACTCCGGCCGGCACAGGCGCGAGGGCGCGGAACTGGCCGTAACGCTGGAACGGGGTCTGGCCAGCGCCGTTCGGGCCGGTGAGGTACACGCCCCAGTCATTGCCGATGCCGGCGTTCTGGAACTGGAATCCGGGAAGTACGGGGAACTGGTCGTTGACCGGAGGGGCGTTGGTGGAGCAGTTGGCGTTGGAGGCCGGGACGTTGAACTGCACGACCAGGTTGGACTGGCCCTGAAGGCAGTGGCCGGCCGTGATCATGCCGGTGCCGGTCGCGCAATACACCGAGCCCGTGCAACCCACGGGCATGATTCGGCCGGACCAGAGTTCGTTGGTGGGGACACGTTGATCGCCGTTGCAGATGCCGCACTGGCCTGGGTCGCCGACCGGGGCTGCGGGGATCTCAGCGCCGATTCGTTTGATTTTCAGGCGGGTGCCGTCGGTTTTGGGGCCGGCGAAGAGTTCAACGACGACCGTGTCCCCGTTAAAGTACGCGGAACTGTCGGACCACATCGCCATCGATACGCGGTCCAGGACCTGGAACTCGCCGTCCTTCATCGAGGTGAGGACGACGTAGCTGCCCTCGGGCAGATCGGCGGTGTCGAAGTAGAGGCGCATCCACGAGGCCTGGTTCATGTGAACCGGGAACGCGGCGACCTGAACGATTTGATTCGCGGGGTTATCGAGGGCTCCCGTATCCATGAAGTACGGGAGCGATTCTCCGAGGGGGTGTTCAAGAGTGCTGTTCTGTGCCGGAGCGATGCCGCAACACAATGGCAACAGCCAAAGCGCCGCTGAACGAACAAGTTTTGTCATGGGAGTATCTCTCTCAGAATTCCGGGTGCAGGCGACGCGAACCGCATCGTCTATGAACCCGCACCCACTTTGCCCAGTTTACCGGAACCGGGGTCTGCACGCAATGCCTTCTGAAATGATTCCGGCAATTCCTTCGCGGACCAGGTTTCCGTCCCGGGATGGTTTTTGGAGAAGCATTTTGAGATCATCTCCAAAGTTGGTCGGTGTGGAGCGTTCGGCGAACGGTTGCCGCCGAATCGCATACGATTGATCAATGCCCGAGCAGTCTCCAAACATCCGCAACTTCAGCATTATCGCCCACATTGACCACGGCAAGAGCACGCTCGCCGATCGGTTGCTTCAGGCGACCAACGCCGTCTCCGAGCGGGAGGCGCGTGATCAGATCCTGGACTCCATGGACCTTGAACGCGAACGCGGCATCACCATCAAGGCGTCCGCGGTCACCGTGATGCATCGGCACAAGAAGGGCGCGGTGGCCGACGACCTGGAGAATGAGTTCGAGGCGCCGGTCGACGAGGCCGGGGTGCACCGGTCTGCCAAGGGCGCTGCCGATGAGCACGGCGAACTGTACATGCTCAACTTCATCGACACTCCGGGGCACGTGGACTTCAACTACGAAGTGTCGCGGGCGCTCAAGGCGTGCGAAGGAGCAATCTTGGTGGTGGACTCCACCCAGGGGGTGCAGGCCCAGACGCTCGTGAACGCGTACCTGGCGGTCAACGAGAATCTGACCATCATCCCGGTCATCAACAAGATCGATCTGCCGTCCTCGCGACCGGATGAGGTCGCCGAAGAAATCGAGCAGACGCTGGGATTTAAGAGGCACGAGTGCCTGCTCGTGTCAGCCAAGACCGGCCAGGGCATCAAGGAACTGCTGGCGCAGGTGTGCGAGCGGCTGCCCGCGCCGCGGAAGGCCGTGGTGCCGCAACTGCGGGCCCTGATCTTCGACGCGGTGTACGACGATTACCGCGGCGTGGTGGTCTACTGCCGTATCTTCGACGGCCAGCTCAAGGTCGGCGACAAGATCCGCATGATCGGCACGCAGCGGACGTTTCTCGTGACCGATCTGGGCAAGATGACGCCCAAGCCGGTCCGAGTGAAAGAAGTGGGTCCGGGCGAAACATGCTACGTGGTGGCCGCGATCCGCACGCTCAAGGACGTCCGGATCGGTGATACGGTGACGCTGGAGAACCATCCGGCGGTGGAACCGCTGCCGGGCTATCAGCCGCCCCGGCAGATGGTGTTCTGCGACTTCTACCCGGCGACCCGGGAGGACGGCGAGAGCACGGACTTTGAGGATTTGCGCGAGGCGGTGGAGAAACTGAGCCTCAACGATTCGTCCTTCACGTTTGCGCCGGTGCACTCGGAGGCCTTGGGCTTCGGCTTCCGTTGCGGCTTCCTGGGCCTGCTCCACATGGACATCATCCAGGAGCGTCTGGAGCGCGAGGGCGGTGTGGAGATCGTCCAGACGGCGCCGACGGTGTCGTACCAGATTCTCTGCCGCAGCACGGAAGACGTGGTCTCTCCCAGCGGACAGGTGCTGCGGCGCGTCGATCGTTCCAGCGGGTTCGGGCTGGATACTGGTGCGACGGACGCCGCGAAGCAGGTCGCGGCGACCGGCCCCATGCCTACTCCCCGCACGAAAGCCGAGGCCGAGGCGCTGGTCGCGAAAGCCGACGCCGAGTTCCGCCGCAAGATGGGGATTCCCGACGGGCACACGCTGGTGGAAGTGCACAACCCCGCCGAGTTGCCCAATGGTTCGATCATCGCGGAGATGCGCGAGCCGATCTGCCGGGTGGACCTGATGGTTCCCAAGGACAAGATCGGGGACATTATGAAGCTGTGCCTGGACCGTCGCGGGCAGTACAAGAGCCAGTCGTTCGTGAGCGCCACCCGTGACCTGTTGCAGTTCGAGATTCCGCTGGCGGAGATCATCTACGACTTCTTCGACAAGATGAAGGGGCTCACCAGCGGCTACGGCACGATGGACTACGAGGTGACGGGCTATCGCACGGACAACCTGGTCAAGATGGACATCCTGGTCAACGGCGATCCGGTCGAGGCTCTTTCGATCATCTGCCACCGCGACAAGGCCGAGCAGCGCGGGCGTGTGCTGCTCGTGAAGCTCCGCGAGCAGATCCCGCGGCACCAGTTCGAGATCCCGCTGCAGGCGGCGATCGGCGGGAAGATCATCGCCCGCGAGACCATCAAGGCCTTCCGCAAGGACGTGCTCGCCAAGTGCTACGGCGGCGA
>JAFEBP010000018.1:0-72305 GCA_018242605.1 Planctomycetota bacterium | reverse complement strand
AGGAAGGCAAGAAGCGGATGAAGAACGTGGGCAGCGTGAGCATCCCGCAGGAGGCGTTCATGGCGGTGCTGGATACGGGGGATTAAGGGACGGCGCCGGGGTGACGGGGTGCTTGCGTGTGACGGGTAGAGGCGCGGTGGCTACAGTTTCGCGACGGTCGGGTGCCAGAGTGGTCTAATGGGACGGATTGCAAATCCGTTATCCGTGGGTTCGAATCCCACCCCGACCTTTTCGATCTCCTCTTCAAGCGAAAACGCCACGGCCCTTTGGCCGTGGCGTTCGTGATTCCAGGGCAGCGAGCGCTTACTTGATCGGGCTCAGTCGGAGGTTGCGGAAGTGGATTTCCGCGCCCTCGGACTGGAGTCCGATGAACCCGGGCAGCACCACGCACTCGGTGGCGGTGTTGAGCGTATCGCCGTTCACGTTGAGAGTGACGTTGGTGTCGTTCACGATGATCTCGTACTCGTTCCACTCGCCGATGGGGCGCTCGTTGGCGTGGAGGTGCTTGGTGTTGCGGCCGTTGGTGCGGGCGGGATCGCCCTTCATCTTGTATTCATCGATGCACCAGAAGTCACCGGCCGAACCGCTCTGCAACTGCGCCTCGATGGACTTGGGCCACACCTTGTCGGGCGCCTGCAACCGCAGCAGCACGCCGCTGTTGCCGGCCTGGCGGGTTACCGGGCTGAATCGCCACTCGAGCTTGAGCACGTAGCTGATGAACCGCTGCTTGGTGCGAAGGTAGCCTGTGGGTTTGCCCTTGCAGACGATGACGCCGTTGTCGACGCTCCACACGTCGGTCATCTTGCCGTTGTTCTCGAGGAAGTAGTTCCAGCCGTCGAAGTCCTTGCCGTTGAACAACGTCATTTCGTTGGGCATCGGGGCCTTGAGGTCGCGGATCCGGATATTGCGGAACCAGACTTCATCGCCGTGCTCCTGGAGAGCGATGTGGCCCTTGGGCTGCAGGCCGAAGCCCTCGTATTCCTTGAACTTGCTGGCGGCGATCTTGGCCTTCCAATCTGGTCCGTCCATCCGGCATTCAACCACCTTGACGCCGTTGAGGTAGTGCTGGAGCAGACCGTCCTTGATTCGGATGCGGGCGCTGTTCCATTCTCCGGCGGGCTTCATCGGCTTGTCGGCGGGCGGTCGGTCCAGGTCGTAGAGCGCGCCGCAAGCGTGGGCGTCGTCGGGCTTGGCGCCGTAGTTGGCGTCGTCGAGCACCTGGAACTCCGGGCCCGTCTGCCACGTCGCGTCGTGCTTCTCGGCGACGCGGTAGATGATGCCGCTGTTGGCCTTGGGGGCGCACTTGAACTCGAGGGACAGCTCAAAATCCTCGTACTGTTGCTTGGTGATGATGTCGCCGCCGCCCTTGCCGACCTTTAGCGCACCGCCGTCGATGGCCCAGCCCTGCGACGGGAACGCGGGTTGCTTGTAGCCGCGCCACGCGTCGGTGTTCGAGCCGTCGAACAGGTACTTCCAGCCCGCGGCGGTCTCGGCGGGCGTGAGTGGCGGGGACGTCTGGGCGGAGGCTGCGAGGCAGACGAAAGAGGCCGACACTGCGGCCGCGGCGAAGAACCTGGGCATGGAACGCTCCGGCGAAGAGGTGCGTAAAGAACGGAACCATTCGGTCGCCGGATGGTAGTGGGCAACGCCGGGCGGGCGAGCGCCAAAAAGCGAATGACCGCCCGTGGAATGCTCCACCGCGGTCGGAACCTCAATCCTGAGTTGTCGGCGATGCGCCAGCGAACTCCGTACGCTTTTCAGCACATGGCCAGGAAACTCAACAGGCAGAGCAGAAGTACGCGGCGGCGGGGTTCGTTCAGAGCAAGAAGCAGTTGCATGGCGTGCCTTTCTTTGAATGTGTTCAACGTACTTCAACGGGCGTGCCAACCGGCGGCAACGGCATGCGTGGGTGCGTTCTTGGACCTTCCCGCCCGCCGACGGTGCGGCGCGTTGCTCGCGGGCATCATCGCGTGTTGCGTGATTGCATCGCCGGTGTCGCGCGGCTTCGCTCAGGATGCTCCGAGTGTGAACCTGGCCCCTCCGGCGCCCGTGGAAGCCATGCGTGCGTACCGGCAGGTGGATGGTTGGGTCAGGGCGTTCGCGGTTCCGGAGGCCGCTGAGCCGACTTCCAAGCCCGCCGCGGCGTGCGTGATTCTGCGGGCCAACGGCGCGGTTCTCGGGCGGGGTGTTGCGGTCGATACGACCGGTCAGGCCGTGCCTCGGGCCGTGCGGGCGGCGCTGACGGAGGCCCGCGAGCGGCTGAATCTTGCCAACGACGCCCTTGCGGACGAGCACGCCCGTGAGTTCGCCAAGAACTTCTCCATCTGCCTAGAACTCTCCGGTGCGCTGATCCCGATCACGCCGTTGACATTTGCCGAGTGCGATCTGGAACTCTCGCAGGGGTTGGACGGTGTTGCGGCCAGTGTCGGGGGAAAGACCGAAGCGCTGTTCCCCGGATGGATGCTCGCGACGGCGTCGTTTGCGTCTGACGCCTTGGTCTCTTGCATCGCCGCGGCGTCCGGTGATCCGAATCTGGCCATCAAGGTCAACCCCAAGAGCCAGCCGCCGCAACTCGCGGCAGAGCATGGCGTCACGTGTTACCGGTTTCGGGCCACGCACCTCGCGCAACTCGCGCCCGATCAGGAGCCGATCTTTCTGCACCGGGGCGGCCGCATCGTTTCGCAGCGCGACATCACACGCGCCACGCTCATTCAGTTTGCGGCGGATCTGAATGCTCGGCTTACCGGCATTCGCGAGGACGGCAGGACGTTTCAGCCGCTGACTTCGCCCTACTTCTCCTGGAAGGCGCAGGTTGCGCCTTCGGCTGATCCGATTCTCGATGATTCTCTACGCGTGCTGGGGATGGCGGTGTACTCCCGTGCCGGTGTCCCCTCTCCGGCAGGCAAGGCCAAGCCCGCCGCGGTGCACGAAGCGGTGGGGGCGTTGTTCGAACGGGACTTTGTTGTGCGCAAGAACTCACCGCTGAAGGATCGGCCCCTGCACGCCGCGGGGTACGCCGCGGTGGCGTATGCCGAGACACTGGCAGCGGATTCGGCGGCTCAGAAGCCTCGGGACTTCGACGCGCTGGGTGTCGACGTCGCGCTAACGGGAGCGTTCGATGTGGAACGCGGTTGGTCGCCGCGTGTGGAAGGACCGGAGCGTGCGTTCATTGCGTATGGCCTGGCATGCTGGTCCGCGATGCCGAACTTGTCCGAGCCGGAACGAGTGAAGTTCCGAGCTCTGGCCGAATCCGCCGTGCGTGCGGTGTACCGCGAGACTAAGCCGAACTTGCTGGTGGGACAGATGCCCTGGCTCGGCTGGGCGGAGTTGATCGTGAGCAAGGGAAAGGCTGAAATTCCGGCTTCGGCGGTGCTCCGTGAAATGCGCGATGTGGTGTGGCGGCACCAACTCTCGGTGGATGATGGTGGGACAGACGGTCCGGACCTGGTCGGAGGCATTGTCTTTACCGCATCGGCCAATCCGCTTCCGGCGTGGCAGTCTTCGCGTGCGGTCGCGTTTCTCGCCTCCGCTATGGGCGACCGTCGCCTGACCGACCCCGATGAACGCATGCGTGAAACGGTGCGGATGCTCGCGGGCCTGAGGTTTCTGCGGCAACTGGCGGTCGATGATGCCGCGGCGTACGCCGCGATGGACCCGTTGACCGCGAAATGGGGCATCCGCGCCAGCCTCTGGGACCAGCGTCAAACTCCCGAGGCCACAGCGTTGACACTGATCGCGGTGTGTGAGTTTCTGAAGGGGCTGGATGAAGCGACGGCGGCGCGGGATCAGGAGAAGGCCCCCGTGAAGTAGCTTGATGCAGTACCGGGCACACAGTCTGATTTCAGGCTGGTAGAGGTCGCCAAGTCGCCCGTTCTGGCCGGTTGGAACTGGTTCGGGCACCACCCAAGTTGGGTTTGTCATCCGACTTTCCGGCGGCCACCCGGGTATACTTCTCCCCCTCGCCAATCCTCCTACAGGCTTGCGACGGGCGAGGCTCCGCCTCGTTTGACAAGTAGATCTGGGCGATTGGCGCAGTTGGCTAGCGCGCATGCATGACACGCATGAGGTCACTGGTTCGAATCCAGTATCGCCCATTCCGGATTCACAGTGAAACGCGGTGAAAGGGGATCATGTGATATCCCAGTGTGGATTGGCCCCGGCCCGTTTAGGTCGGCTAGTTCTGTTGCGCTCTGCTGTGCTGATGAGCTTTACGGATTCCACGGTGGTTGCTTGTGGTCGGAATGTTCCCAATGGCCGCGAGCGGTCCCTGAAACCGAACCGGCGACGGGCGGTCGGCTTCGAAGGCGTTGTTCGTCGCAGTTACCGCCTCCCAGCGCAATGGTCGACTCGTCAGGATCGGCGGCAGGCCAACTCAGCAGCCATTCTCCCAATGAGCGAAAAACACGGCCGCGTCGTCGTTGTCCACCCCGCCGTCGCAGTTCAGATCCGCTGGTGGTAGCCCGTTCTCCCAATCCGCGAAGAATGCGTCCACATCGGATCCGTCCGCGCCGCCGTCGCAGTTGTAGTCACTCGGGCAGACTGTCAGTAGAGCCGGATCTCCCAGCACCGAAGCGCACGCGCTGGTGACCACGCATCGCACCCGCACCCCGTCGGCGGCGCTCAGGTTCGGATTGCCCGTGATCGTGATCGTGCCGGTGTTCGCTCCGATGACCGTGCCGCAGCCGCCCCAGCCCGATGTGGAGCCGTCGACAATCCGTTCCCAGTTCCATGGAGAGACTTCACGCTGCCATTCGTACGCGACCGGTCCGATGAACGCCTGGGTGAGTGACGCGATGAAGGTCACCGGCCCGTGTGAGCAGGTTGTGGCGTCAGAGGGATGGGTCGCGAACTCGGGGATTTCATTCACAACATGGACGTACGCCGCGTCCGACCTTGTCTGTCCACAGTTGCCGGTGACCTCGCAGAGGTAAAACGCTTCCGCCGCGGACTGCGGCGTTCCGAACGTCAAGGTCGGCGTGTCGGCGCCGGAGAGTGTGAATCCGCCCGGTTGGGGGCCGTCATACAGCGGGATCCACAACCAAGTCTGGCCGTTGAAGATCCAACGATGCCAGCGGAAGCCGACGGTGTCGGATCCGTGAATGTCCATACCCGCCGAGAGGGAGCCCGTGGTGTTTCGGCAGAATGTCGATTCCACCGGCTGAGTCACGACGCGCGGTCGGTACTTGACTCGCAGGTGCTGCGGGTTGTTTTCCACGAAGCCACAGGCGTTGGATGCCCGCACGTGGTACAGCCCTGAGTCCTCGAAACGCACGCCCGCGATTGTCATGTCACCTGATTCCGATCCGATGATCGTGGAGCCCCACGCCGTGTTGCCGTCGTGGACGGGCAGGCCGTTGCGATACCACTGGTAGAGGATCGTGCCGGTGTTCGCCCCGCTCGCCGACATGTGCATGTTGACGGTACCTCCCTCGCACAGTTCCCAACTTGACGGTAAGAGTAAGAACTGCGGCGGATCGAAGCACGGAACCCCGCGCGCGACATAGCCCTCGTCGTGCCCTTCGATCGTGCCGCTCCCGATGATGGTGGATCCGTCGAGGCTGATCGCCGCGACCTTGCGCAGATCTGTCCACGGCGTTGTATTGAACCCGACTTGCGCCAGCCAGGGCTTGAGCGGGCGCATGCCGGATAGTTCCGTCCAGACAAACGACTGGCCGTCGGACGTCTCGCCGACCACCACCTGTCCATCGGCCGAAGTGGCGGTGGCGTACGTCTCTTGATTCGCACTCATCGTTCCCAGGTCGGTCAGCACATACCCGCCTTGCGGCAGCGTCACGTGTCTCCACGCGTGGCGACGGTTGCTCGTTGTTTGAGAGGTTCCCACGGTGGTCATTCCGTCCGCACTCACCCCCGCGGCCGCGTAGTTCAGTTCACCGCCGGGCAGATACGGGAGCAGGACCATGCCGCCCTCGCTGGTCCAACGGAATCCGCGGCTCATCACGAGGGATTGGACAGAACCCACGGCGACTGTTCCGTTGGCGCTAAGCCCTGTCACAGTGCCGTAGTGCATGTTCGCCGGTACCCCCAGGCTCTGGAAGCCCGTCTCCGCACGCCACAGCATCGGCCGCGCCAGTCCCCCCGCAAATTCCGCTCGACCATAAATGGTGGTCCCGTCGTTGCTGATTCCGTTGTTGAACTGGTATCCTCCGCCCGGCGGCAGGCCTAAGTCCACAAACCCTTGGGTAAAGGTGAACCGGCAGCCCCGTGGATAATCCGCGTACGCCCGCGGCCCGGAGTTTGCAGCCACGATCGTCCCGTTCCCGCTGATCCCGGTGCCTTGCGAGTACAAGTCTGTCGCCGTCTGCAGCCCCAGCGTTTGCATGCCCCCCGAAACCGTCCAGCGGAACGCGCGGTTTCCCGCCCAGTCCCCCTCGAACGCCCCCTTCATACTGCCCGCCACCGCCGACCCGTCCGAACTCACGCCGTTCGCGTACGAGTGCGTTGCGCCGGGCATTCGCCCGGTGCGGTGCAACACCTGCCCCGATGCCGTTGCGGCCATTGCCACCGCCACGCAGAGGACGCCCTGATTGTGCTGTTTTCTCGACGTAAACACGCCAAACTCCGTTCGTTGAATGCACGCCGCGTCCGCTGAAACAAAGGAATCTTCCGGGACCGGCACCGCGGCCGTTCGGAGCATACTCGCTGATCTTTCAGTTGAACGCGGTGATGAATCAGATTTCCGTGTACAGGAGCGGTTATCGAGCTCTCCGGGGACCGCCGCTGCTCAGCTTCGTTCGGCGGTCAAGATGCAACGCACGCTCTTGTTGAAAAGCTTGCTCGAGCACTTCTGCCAACGCAACGTCCTCCGTGGAACATGCAGACATCTCTGCGGTGGGGCGGCTTGCGATTAGAGCGGCGTGCTCGCCCGGCTGAGGTTCAAGCGTGAGCAAAGAACTGTTGTCGAAGGGATACTCGACGTGTCTCGGCGCGGTTCTTCCCATCGGGTGTGCAAGACCGTCGTGAAGCGCTTTGCGGGGATTTCCGAATTGGGCTCTCGTGCCGTGCTCGCTCCGTTTCGGGACGGGCGATCTGGGACGCATGAGAGCTTGCCTAGCCACTGCGGTACCGGTAACCCTGGAAATCACCGATTCTCCCGCCAGTCCGTTGCTAGACTCACTGCGTGGCGGATGTCACGGTCATTCTGGGAGCAATTGACTGCGGCGATCAACAGGCTGCTCGCGACCTGTTGCCGATCGTGTACGAGGAACTCCGTACGCTGGCGGTTGCGCGGCTGGCGGCGGAGCGGCCGGGGCAGACGTTGTCCGCGACGGCGTTGGTTCACGAGGCGTACGTCCGCATGACGGGCGGTCGGGCCGAATCGGTGGGGTGGAATGGACGGGGGCACTTCTTCGCCGCGGCGGCTGAATCCATGCGGCGGATTCTTGTCGATCGTGCGCGCCGTAAGCAGCGTGTGAAGCACGGCGGCGATCGCAGGCGGCTGACGCTGGATGATCTTGACCTTGCTGCGGACGAGATGGCAGAAGAACTTCTTGAACTTCACGAGGCGCTGGGTAAGTTCGCTCAGGAAGACTCTACCAAAGCGCGTCTGGTGGAACTCCGCTATTTTGCGGGTCTGACCATGGCGCAGGCGGCGGAGGCGTTGGGTATTTCGCTCGCCACGGCGGAGAGATACTGGGCGTACTCCCGGGCCTGGCTGTTCCACGAGATCACCCAATCTCGCAAGTACGGCGGCGAGGAATCCGTCCCATAAGCCTGCTGTTCGGCAGGGTAAGCGAGGAAAAAGTACGAAAGGGTGAGGGGAATGCGCCGCCGACGGCGCACTGGTGGCGTCGCCGCGGTGTTCGCGGTGTGCCCGTCAGGCCGGGTTAAGCCATTGACCGAACCCACGCGAGACCTCATCATGAAGACGAAGCCTTTTGCACGCATCGCCATCACCGCGGCCCTGGCCTGCGTGGCCGGGACACAGTCGGCCATCGCGGGCCCGGTTTCCACGTCGTTCACCTACCAGGGCAAACTCTTTCAGGGTTTGGGTGTGGTGGATGAGTTCGCGGATATCCAGTTTTCGCTCTTTGATTCCGAGTTTGGAGGCTCGCAGATCGGAGCCACTCAAAGCGCGCTAAACGTGAATGTGGACCGCGGCCTGTTCACAACGCAGCTCAACTTTGGTTCCGCCGCATTCGCGGGGGATGCCCGCTGGCTTCAGATCGCGGTTCGTGTGCCCGCGGGCTCAGGGAGTTACGTGCCGCTGACCACTCGGCAGCCCCTTACCGCTGCCCCGTACGCCATACATGCGCTGGGACCGTGGGCGAAAGGCGGTACGAACCTCTCCTACAGCGGCGGAAACGTAGGCATCGGCGAGACCAACCCCCTCGCGGCGTTGGGGTACCCATCGTCCTGGCAAGGGCTGCACATCGACGGCACGCCCGCCGGAAGTTCCGGTTGCGCCCTGATCGAGGGTTCAAACGCCGGGCGTCTGCACTTGCGAGCCGCGACAAACGCCGCGGGAAACAAGAACTTCGTGATCCAAAATACCAACTCCGCCTTCGCGATGAGCTGGCTGAACGACAACCTGAGCGACCGGTTGCAGGTGATGCAGATCATGCCCGATGGCAACGTGGGCCTGGGTGTCGCGGCGCCGACATCGAAACTGTCCGTGGCGGGCGGCATCACCGCCGGTTCATCTGCGCCATCGCACTCGCAGGGCGTTCATCTTGAGTGGAACCGGAGCGGAAACGAGGGTGAGTCTTGGTTGTTGAATCAGAAGGGTCTTGGGTCGGGAGGCATCCGATTCGGGGAGATTTCATCGGCGAACGTCGCGACTGAGCGCATGAGGATCGACTCCTTGGGCAATGTCGGGATCGGTACGGCATCGCCTGTGGATCGCCTCACAGTGGGCGGCATTGGTGCAGCGATCAGCGTTGTGGATGGTGGCGCCCGGTTGCTTATGAGCGTGGGCGGCGGGACCGGGATTGTCGGCACGTCCACGCCGCAACCCTTGGTTCTTGAGTCCTTCGGTATCGAACGCGTTCGGGTTCAAACAGACGGCCGAGTTGTGATGGGAATGAACCCGGTTGCAGATCCCGGTTACTCCATGTTGGAGGTCAACGGAAACAACGCCAACGTGGCCGCGCGGATACAGAATGACAAGGTCGACAGTTCCGCGATGCTGATCTACTCGACGGCCCCCTCCGGCGTCAACGACGCACTCACCGCCTATGTCGAGAGCCCCACCGGCCGCGCCGTGTACGCACGAACGACCTCCTTTACCGGGTCGCCGATCGCGATCATGGGCGAGTGCCAAAGCAACCCGAACTCCTGGGCGGGCTATTTCAACGGGCGGGGCTTTTTTTCTCTCAATGTCGGCATCGGACGCACTCCGGTGGTGAACAAGCTCGAGGTAGAGGGCAACGCGAGCAAGACCACCGCGAGCTCATGGCTTGCCAACTCGGACGCCCGCATCAAGACCGGCATACAAACCGTTCATGGTGCGCTCGACCTGCTTGATCGCGTGCGTCCCGTCACGTTCGAGTACGCTGACTGGTATAAGGCCGAGCACCCCACGATCGAGAACCGGCGTTACTTCAACGTCATTGCTCAGGAGTTCGCTCAGGTCTTCCCGGAATGTGTCAAGCCCGGCGGCGACAAGCTGCCGAACGGTGAAGACGTTCTCCAGGTGGACACCTATCCGCTCACGATCTGCTCCGTCGCGGCGGTGAAGGAACTGAACACCATCGTCAAGGATCAGGCAGTCTCGATCTCCGCTCTGCGGGCTGAGAACCAGAGGCTCCAGGAGCAACTGCGCAAGCTCTCGGACCGAGTTTCGGCGCTCGCCAAGTAACTTTCTCAACGCTCGGGGTGGCCCCGGCGCCGGGTGATTCCGCGTTCCTACGCTGGGTCGCCTGACGCCGGGGCCGTTGTGCTCTGACTCGGGCTGCCTCACTCCGCGGTCTTTGCCGAATCACTCGCAGTGCCGCTTTGAACCGTGCCATGAACCCGAACATCGAGAACGCCGAGAGCATTTTTACAGCGGCGCGGGACATTGCGGATCCCGTTCAGCGTCGCGATTTCGTGGCCAGTTCGTGCGCAGCTGAACCCGCCCTGCGCCACAAGGTTCAGGCCCTTTTGGACGCGTTTGACGCGGCCGGGGAGTTCCTCTCCGAGCCCAAAGGAACCTCGGCCTCTGGCGGTGGCGTCTGCGGAACACCGGCGACTCCGGCGTCGGTGTCTTCCGTTTCCCCGGGCGATGACATCGGCTCGGTCATCGGGCCGTACAAGCTGCTGCAAGTGATCGGGGAGGGCGGCTTCGGCACTGTGTTCATGGCGGAACAGGCGTTCCCCGTCCGCCGCCGCGTCGCGTTCAAGATAGTGAAGTTGGGCATGGACACGCGTCAGGTCGTCGCACGCTTCGAGCAGGAGCGGCAGGCCCTGGCGATGATGAGTCACCCCCACATCGCCAAGGTCTTTGACGCCGGCGCCACGGGGCTGGGACGACCTTACTTCGTGATGGAACTGTGCACGGGCGATCCGATCACGGAGTATTGCGACCACAAGAGCCTGACGGTTGAGGAGCGTCTGCGGCTCTTTGTGCAGGTCTGCCAGGCGGTGCAGCACGCCCATCAGAAGGGAGTGATCCACCGAGACATCAAGCCCTCGAACATCCTGGTCTCGACTCAGGACGGCGTGCCCTATGTCAAGGTAATCGATTTCGGCATCGCCAAGGCGACCTCCTCGCGGCTCACAGAAAAGACGCTGTTCACCGAGCACAAGCAGTTCATCGGCACCCCGCAGTACATGAGCCCGGAGCAGGCCGAGGGTTCGCTGGACATCGACACGCGGACGGATGTCTACTCCCTGGGCGTGCTGCTCTACGAACTGCTCACCGGCGTCACGCCATTCGATCCCCGCCAGCTCCGCGCCGAGGCGTACGAGCAGATGCAGAGGATCATCCGCGAGGTCGATCCACCGCCGCCCAGCACACGCGTGTCGAGGCGAGGCGCTGACAGCGCCGCGGTGGCCGCGAGCCGCCGTGTCGAAGCCGGCAGGCTGTGCACCCTCATCCGCGGCGAACTGGACTGGATCGTCATGAAGGCGCTGGAGAAGAACCGCCAGCGTCGCTACGAGACGGCCAACGGGCTGGCGATGGATGTGGAATGCTTCCTCGCGAAGGAGCAGGTGCTGGCCGCACCGGCGAGCGTTCTCTATCGCGCGAAGTCCTTCTTGCGGCGTCACAGGGCGGCGGTAATCACGGCGTCGGTGGTGATCCTCGCCCTGCTCGTGGGCCTGGGGCTCTCGATCGCCGGTTTTGTGCAGGCCAGGCTCGCCTCTGATCGGGCTGAATCCGCGCAGCTGGCCGAGGCGAGTGCTCGCGGCGTCGCCGAAGCACAGCGGGCCCGTGCGGATCTTCAGTCCGAGCGGCTCCGACAGGAGTTGTACATCTCGCAGATCTCGCGTGTCCAGAGCATTATCGAGAACGGGGGCGCCGAGGCCGTCAAGCCGATCCTGGAATCCTGCGACCCCGGGCTGCGCGGCTGGGAATGGCACCGGTTGAGCCTGCTCGCGGACCGCAGCGATCACACCCTTCGCGCGCACCAGAGTACGAACTACTACCTCGCGGGAATCGCGGAATACTCGCCCGACGGCCGCCGCTTCCTGACGTTCGGCGATCGATCCGTGCTGAGGGTGTGGGACGCGGAGTCGTTCCAGATGCTCCTGGAGATCAAGCTCCCCGACAACACCGAAGTGATGGCCGCGTCGTGGAGTTCCGACGGCGCAGCGATCGCGATCGGAGCGCATCCGCAGGTCGTGTGCGTCTACGACTCGACCGGCGGCAAGGAGTTGCACCGCTGCACGCCGACGGCGGACGCCGGCTTCGTGCGTTCGGTCGCGATGAACCCTTCGGGCACGCTGCTGGCGTACGGCACGTGGTTCGGGCCGACGACGATTGCCGACCTCCGCACCGGCAAAACCATCCAAGAACTCGGCGGCTCGCTCGGTCGCGCCGAGGCGCTGCGGTTCACTGCTGACGGCGCCCGGCTGGTGATCGGATCGCTCGGCAACGATGTCTCCATCGTTGACACCGGTGCGTGGAAGCGGTTGTTTACCCAGCGGGGCGCCGGGTTCGTCGTGCTGGACGGGGCGTTGAGCCACGATCAGCGCAAGGTGGCGACGGTCGGCGAGGATGGCCGCCTGTGGGTGCGTGACGCCGAGTCCGGCCGGCTCATTTACGCGGTGAGTTCCGGCAAGTCGGGTGCGTCGTGCGTCGCGTTCGATCCGGCGGACAACTACATCGCGGTGGGCGGGCCCGAGGGGTTGGCTTTCTTCGACGCGACCAACGGCGAAAGGCTCGGCTCGCTGACGGGCCACGACAACCGGGTCATCGGCCTGTCGTTCCATCCGCAGGGGCGGTACCTGCTCACGATGGACGTGGCGGGCGTCGTCAAGCGTTGGCACCTGGGTGCTCGTCAAGCGGTGAGCACCTATGTCGGAACGATGGATATGACCGACGCGGTCTTCTCCAACGACAGCGCGGTGGTGTACCTGGGCACATACGACGATGGCATCAGAGCGCTCGACGCCAGGACGCTTGAAGTTCTGAACCCGGGAACAATGCCGATCGTGGCCGTGTGGCGCGTCGCGGTCAGTCCCGACGGCGCTTGGGTGGCCGCGACCGGGTCCGATGCGAAATGGGGGATTCCCGGCAAGTCGATCGCGGTGCTGTGCGACCGCACGGGCCGGGTCCGGCAACAGTGGGCCAGTTCCGTTGGTCTCACCGTGTTCACAGCCGACTCACGCCTTGTCGGGACGTTTGATGAGGGCGATCTGCTCACGCTGCGCGATGCCCAAACCGCCCAGGTGCTGCGCAAGTGCCCGATGCCGAAGGAAAGGGTCTGCGTGATCGCGGGCGCGGACCGCTCGGAACTCATCGTCGGGTGTAGCGACGGCGTCATCCGAGTGATCAGCATCGAGACCGGCGCCGTCACGCGGACGCTGCCCGCGCACGAGCGGGCGATCGATTTCTGTCACCTGAACTCCGCGGGCGACACGCTCGTTTCCTATTCCGGCGTCGAAGGTGTGTGCAAGGTGTGGGACTGGAATCGTGGAATCATGAGCACTCGTGTCGACGGCATCGGGCGGACAACCGCCATCGCCGTCAGTCCGGACGGCAAGCGGTTGGTCGCCGGAAGTTCTATGGGCGGGTTTCCGGTCTGGGACCTCTCAACCGGCCGGAAGATCATCTCATTGGGCCAGGTGAGCGGCCAGACTCTGGCCGCGGCCTTCTCGCCCGACGGCGGCACCATCGCCTCGTGCGGGACCGATCATGCACTACGCCTGTGGGAGACCAAGCCGCCCGCGGCGGTCGAACTCGAGCGACGCTACCAGCGAGATATTGAGCGATGGGCCAACCGAAGAGGCCTGGTGTGGGAAGTGAAGTCGCCCGAGTCTCCGTGAAGCGTCTGAAGTTGTTTCTCAGGCCTCGGCGACCCCCGAGAGGCAGACCGCGCCGTCCGCCGTGATCAGATACGTCTCCTCAATCCGGACGTTCGCGTTGGGGGTGTACGCACCCGGCTCGATGCACACGACATCGCCCTCGCGGAGGGCGTCGGTCACGCCCGGGTTGAGGTCTGGAGCCTCGTGCAAGCGCACGCCCACGCCGTGACCGCCGTGGTGCACCAGCCCGGATTTGGCGAGTGCGGGGTGTTCGCGCAGGGCGGCGTCCATCGCCGACCAGAGGTCGTGCCCGGTGGTTCCGGGCCGCAGCAGGGTCTGGATCGCGTGATGGACGCCGCGGACGTGCCGGATGAGCGCCAACTGGGAGCCCGTCGGCGTCCCTACCGGGAACGTGCGGGCAAGGTCCGACCAGTACCCGGCTTTGTGCGTCCACGCGTCGATGATGTACAACTCGCCGCTTTGGATACGGTGATCCCGGCATGGTCCACCGGGAGCTCCGCATCGGTAATCCCCGTCGTGAACGATGCGCTCTCCTGCACGCAGCATGGCGCCTCGCGAGCCGGCGGCAAAGACCTCGAGCTCGTTTGCCCCGGGGGCGATGACGGCCGCCACGGCATCGAACGCCGCGAGGTTGGCGTCGATCGCGCCCTTGATGCGGAAGAGATCAAGCGGGTCCTTCGAGCGTTCCAGATCAAGCACTGCACGGTCGATGGAAGCGATGGAACCCAGACCCAGCCCCGAGACCATCTGCGCGGTGATCGACTCAAACTGCACGCCCACTCGGGCCCCGGCCAGTCGTAGACGCGGCTCTGCATGCTCAACCAATCTCCGCACCAGTTGGGTCGAGATCGTTCCGCCTTCGTGCCAGCGGTATGTCACCGTCATATCCACGCGGTGTTCGGCATCGGCCTCGCCCCGGACCAGAACCGACTCACCGGATGAGTGGATGAGCAGGCACGCGGGGATGGGCGTGGGAGTTCCGAGCGGACACGCGGTGAAATACGCGATGTCACGAGGATCGGTGATCAGGGCTCCGGCGAGCCCGTCATCGGCCAGGCGTTCGATCAGGCGAGCGCGACGCCGTTGGGCGTGGACCGTTGCGTCGGGGATGTTGTCGGAACGCGGGTTCACACGCCGACCTTTACCGGTGAGGTCAGGATTTCTCGCAGCGCCGAGTCGTTCGCTTCGATCGTCTCGTCGATGTCCTGTTGGGTGTGCGCGAAGCTGATGCTGCCCTGCTTCGCGGCGATGGGGAACTGGTAGATGCCCCGCGCGATCAGCGCCCGCCGGTAGCGATGATCCAGCGCGAAGTCGTGGCCGCTGAGCAGTTCCCACCAGTTGGTGGGCGCGGCGGGCATGAAGTATGCACAGTGTGCGCTGCCCTGACGCACGAACGTGGAGGTGACGCCGTGATCGGTCATCAGGCGCGTGACGCCCTCCTCGAGTCGGGCCGACAGGCGTTCCAGAGTTCCGTACACGTCGAGTTTCGGGTCCATGAGTTTGCGGAGGCAGGCGATGGCCGCGGCGACGGGGACCGGGTGGCAGTTGTAAGTGCCGGCGATCAGCACGCGCTTGTCCGGCTGATCGCTGATGGCCAGGTCCATGAACTTGGCCTTGCCCGCGAGCGCCGCGATGGGGAAGCCGTTCGCGATCGCCTTGCCGAAGGTGGAGAGATCGGGCTCGACGCCCCGCAGGCAGTGATAGCCGCCTACGCCCGAGCGGAAGCCGGTCTTGACTTCGTCGAGGATGAGCAGGAATCCGTGCTGGTCGGCGAGACGACGAAGGCCTTCGAGGTATCCGGGCTTGGGCTTGATCACGCCCACGTTCTGAAGGACCGGCTCGGTGATGAGGGCGGCGAGCTTGTAGCGGCGTGCGATGGCGTCTACGGCTTCGAGATCGTTGAACTCCACGGAGTGCATGAGCGCTCGCTCCGCGGCGGGAATTCCCGCGGTGATCGGGGCGAGGGGGTACTCATCGCCGATGATCTGGCGGCCTCCCAACTGGGCCTTGGTGCTCATCACGTTCGCGGCGACCATGTTGTGATTGCCGTTGTAGCCTCCCTGCATGCGAAGAATATGATCGGCGCCGGTCCATGCGCGGGCGACGCGGATCGCCTGGGCCGTGGCCTCGGAGCCGGTGTTGACGAACTGGACTTTCTGGGCCGTCGGCACGCATGCGAGGAAGAGGCGTGCGAGTTCTCCTTCATCGACTGTCGGTCCGCTGCCGTAGTTGCTGCGGCCCTGGTTGATCGCGTCGATGACGGCCTTGTTCTGATCGGGGTCGTTGTGGCCCAGGATGTATGGCGCGAATCCGGCGTGGTAATCGATGTACTCCTTGCCGTCAACGTCCCACATGCGTGAACCCTGCGCCCGCGCGAACGCTATGCACGGATCGGCTTTGCGGTTGATGGACGCAAGACCGCCGGGGATGACCTCCTGGTTGCGGTGGAGGAGTTCGGTGGATCGGGTGAGGTTCATGACTGGCTCACGGTAGCGGAGAAGGAGATGATCGGAACGGAAATTGAGACTTCAGCGCGGATTGCACGGTGAGGCTGGGTTTCCTGAGCAGAGCTGCGAGACGGACTTGCGGATCGCCACGCCCTCTCGACCCGCCGGCGAGATCCACTTGGTGCCGGTCGGGGCACGCATCACCAGACCCTCCATCAGGACTTCGGGCGAGCGATCACCCGCGTCGAGCGCTTTTTTGGCGTCGGCCTTGTATTTTTCGACCCACAGCGCGGTAGCGCCCATCGCTTCGGCTTCGGCGAGCGTCTTGCCGTCCAGATTGCCGCACGGTGCGCACGAGAACAGGTAGACCCGAACACCGGCGGCTTCGTTTTCGTGCGGGCCCGAGGGCGTTTCGATCGGCGGCCAGGATGTCGTAGGGCCGACGAAGATCTTTCCGGTATTGAGGTCCAGGTAGTAGGCCCCAACGACGATGGGGGTCTTGTCTGATAGTTCGCGGATGGTGTAGGTGACGGCCCCGAGCAGCACCAGCGCGCACGCGGCGATGATGGCGTAACGCTTGTAGTTGATCGGTTCAGGTTTGCGATTCATGTTGTGCTCCTGCGTGAGTGGCGGCGCGCGTCTAAGAGAACATCAGCCGCTGAGCCACTGGCTGCGGTGCTGGGCGACGAACTCATCGTCGGCGAGGTGCGGATAGGCGGAGAGGACACGGTCGATCTGCTCGCGCTGGCCGGGCCCGAGCGTTTCCTTGTCTTCCAGGCACCAGATGCCCTCGAGCAGACCCTGGCGTCGGAGGACTTCATGCAGGCCGGCAATGACGCCGCGGAAGCCGTTGGCGGCGTCGAAGAACGCGGCGTTGGCGTCGGTGACTTGGTTCGCCAACGCCAGGAGCTTTGGTGATATCTGGGCGGACGTCACGGCGTGGTGGCAACGCTCCAGAAGTTCGACGGCGCGGCGGGTCCAGACCGACCAGTGACCCAGCAGCCCTCCCACGATGCGCCGCTCGACCCACCGCCCGCCGATGTTGAGGTGGTAGGGCGTGATCAGGTCGTGGACGATGTTGTCGTCGTTTCCGGTGTACAGCGCGATGTCCTCTCGCCCGGATTCAACGACGGCCCGCACGACATCCAGCGTGCGGTACCGATCGAAGGGAGCGATCTTGATTGCGAAGACCGACGGAAGCTCCGCGAACCGCCGCCAGAACGCGTAGCTCAGCTCTCGCCCGCCGACCCGCGGTTGGAGGTAGAACCCCACGATCGGAATGATCTGCCCGACCGCGCGGCAATGTGCGATGAGCGCATCGTCGTCGGCGTTCGGCAGCGCGGCCAGCGAGAGCAGGCCCGCGTGGTAGTTCAGATCACTGAGGAGAGAGGCCTCCGCGCACGCGCGTTCGGTGGCGCCGGTCACTCCACCGATCCGCATGAGAGGGCACTGGCGTGTGGCGTCGGCCCGGTCCATCTCTTCGCGAGCGATCGTGAGCACCGGTCGGAACAGCCCGACGCGCGGGTCACGGATCTGGAACTGCGTTGTGTGCACGCCGACAGCGAGGCCGCCCGAACCCGCCGCGATGTAATAGCGGGCCAGAGCACGCTGCCGTCGCTCGTCGAGCGTGCGGGACGCGTTGAGGGCCAGCGGGTGCGCTGGGATCGCCATGCCGCGGCGGAAGGCGTGCAGTGTTCTGTGATCGATCGATGTGAAGGATGATTCAGGCATGGCAGTGTTGCGCCCGGGGTTCAGAATCGACCGCTGCGGACTTCAAAGTGCGTGGGTTTTCCGAGGGTGGGCCCGTCGCGTCTTACCCAGTCTGCCGTCCAGACCATGATTTGTTCAAGACTGATCGTCGTAGCCGCGGCGAGGTCCGCTGCGCGCCGACCGTTGCTCAGGAGTGCGTCGGGGGCTTCGACGCCGCTGATTGTGACCGGACGGTCCAGCAGTTCGCCCAGCCGTTTGCACACATCGCGAACGCGGAACGCCTCAGGGCCGGCGATGTTGTAGATCGCGGCGGGCGAGGCGGTGTGCTCGAGCATGCTCAGCGATATCGCGTTGGCATCAGTCTGCCAGATGACGTTGGCGTAACCCATGGTGACGTCCACCGGCGCCCCGGCCCATATCTTGCGTGCCAGGTCGACGATGACTCCGTAGCGGAGTTCGGTGGCGTAGTTCAGGCGGAGCAACGCGATCGTTGTGCCGTTGGCTTGCGCGAAGTGCTGGAACATGCGCTCGCGCCCGAGGCAACTCATCGCGTACTCGCCCACGGGGTTGGGCGCATCGCTCTCGATGGAGAGTCGGTTCGCGGGGACCACTCCGTACACGTTGCCGGTGGAGAATGCGACGATGCGGCTGGTGGGGTATCTGCGGCAGACCAGAGCCGGGAGGTAGGTGTTGGTCGCCCAGGTGAGGGGCTCGTTGCCGGTCGCGCCGAACTTCATGCCCGCGGCGTAGACCACGAGCGGTGCGTCGGGCAGCGATTCCACGAAACTGGCGTCGAGCAGGTTCCCCCGGATGGCTTCGACTCCGCTGGATTCCAGTTTCTGAATGACCGATGGATCGCTGAACCTCGCGACGCCGAAGATGCGGCGGGGGGTCTGAGCCAGGTCGCTGGCGCGGCGGGCCATACGAGCGAGCGTGGGGCCCATCTTACCGGCAGCGCCCATGATCACGATGTCGCCCCGCAGCCGCGAGAACACCTCGACGAGATGGGGCGTTGGTTCGCTCAGATTCGCTTCCAGAGCGGCGATATCGGCGATGGGAAGTGCTGGAGTGTTCGGGTGGCTCATGTCGCGCTTCCTGGGAGCGGAGCGTTGGAGGTGGGGATCGGCGTTCTCGCCCGGCCAGCCCACGCCATGAACAGTCCCAGCGCTGCGACCGAGCCGCCGACGACGAGGATTTGAAGCCTGCCGGTGATTGGGTTGGGTAGGAACGCGAGCAAGCAGACGAGCGAACCGATGAGGGCGCTGAACCAGCCGGCGATCCGGAGTTGGCGATTGTCAGATTCCACGCCCACCTCCTTGGCGAAGTCGACGGGCCTGTGCATCGTTTCGAAGAACCTGGCCACTTGCTTGCGGTAGGGCGCCCTGGCGAACCGCCAGAAGGGAATCGTGCAGAGGAACGCGATCACGCCGATGCTGACGCCCACAGCGATTTCCTTTTGGAACGACCACTCCTGCTCCGTGCCGCCCTGGCTGAGCGCGATGGCGGAGGGGACGAGTCCACAACCAGCGGAAAAGAGCGCGGACCACCAGGGGGCCTTCCGGACGAACAGTGCCATGAAGAGCGGAATGGACATGGGCATGACGAGCATCGCGCCCAGAGCCAGCATGTGCTCGAAGATGCCCGTGCCCTTGGTGCGGGAGAAGTACAGGGCGATCTGGATGATCACCACGCCCAGCAGGGCGGTCGTGAGGCGGCCGATCCGCAGGGCCCACAGGTCACTGGTTGGCTTGCGGCCCACCACGCGGCAGAGGCTCGGCCAGATATCGCGGGTGAAGATGGCCGAGGTCTGGTTGAGGCCGGTATCCATCGAACTGCCCGTGGCGGCGAACATCGCGACGACCATGAGGCCGGTGAGCCCTGCGGGAAGGAGCTTTGAACTGGCTACGGCGTACGCGACTTCGGCGGGTTTCGGGATGGAGGATGCGAGCACCTCGTCCGCGAAGAGCAGGCGGGAGGTGATGGGGGGGATGAACCAGACCAGACCCCCGATCAGCGTCAGGCCGCCCGCGACGAGCGCGGCCTTTCGGGCCGCCGATCCGTCCTTTGCGGCGAAGTACCGCGAGGCGGACGTCATCGAGTTCGACATGAACAGGCTCTGAAGGAACATGGCTCCGGCCCAGAGCCAGGTGTACGCGTCCTTCGGGAAGGCGCCGTGGGGTTTGAGGATCGCGAACTGTTCGCCCAGCCCCTTGCTCTGGATGAGCGACAAGAACTCACCGGGGCCGCCGACCTTGACGATGCACAAGATGGCGATCAGCACCGTCAGGGGCATCAGGACGATCATCTGAATGAAGTCGGAGGAGAGCACCGCCCAACTGCCGCCCGCGACGGCGTTCACCAGAACGACCAGGCCGACGACGACAATGACGTCCCTGATGTTGAGGCCGAAGGCGGCGGACGTGAAGATGGCCAGTGCGCTCAGGTGCAGCGCTGAGTAGAGGATGCGGATGGGCAGGTTTGTCCAAGCGTAGAACTGCTGCGTGACCGCGCCGAAGCGGTTGCGGATGATCTCGGGCACCGTGGTGGCGCGAAGTTGCCGGAACCAGGGGGCGAACCAGAGGGCGTTGAGGAGGAATCCGAAGGCGTTGGCGAGGAAGATGATGCAGACGCTCCACCCCGCCTCGAACGCCACGCCCGCGGCGCCCGTGAACGTCCACGCGCTGAAGCTGCTCATGAAGTCGCTGACGCCCACGAGCCACCAGGTTCCCTGGCAGCCGCTGCGGAAGAAGTCACCGGAGTTGCGGTTGAGGGCCCGCACCCGCAGGCCGACTGCGACCAGCGTCAATAGATAGACGCCGATCGTGATCGAATCGACGATGGAATGAGGCATGTGGTCCGGACTCCTCGTCGGCAAGTTGCTCCGCCGCGGGTCGAATCACCTGCGCGCATGCCCCTCGCACACTCAATACCAGTATAGTACCGGTCCATCCAAGTCAAGGACCTCCAATCCTCGTATTCCGGATCGACATTCAGGCGAGGATGGTCCATTCCTGGGCAGAGATCTCGCCGTGCATCGGGAGCCCGGCGGCGAACTCGAGGATCTGGTCCACCGTGCTGCGGCCCAGGCGCCGGCAACCGGTGCCCACCGCTCCGGCGATGTGCGGCAGCAGCACCACGTTGGGGAGCGTGCGGAACGGATGGTCGCGGGCGGGTGGTTCTGGATCGGTGACATCGAGCAGGGCCCAGATCCGGCCGGTGCGAAGCTCCGCGGAAAGCGCATCTTCATCAACGATCATGCCCCGTGCGGTGTTCACGAAGATGGCTCCGTCGCGCATGAGCGAGAACTGGCTGCGTCCGAGCATGTGACGCGTTTCAGGCAGGGCGGGTGCGTGGAGCGACACAACGTCGCTGGAGGCCATGAGTTCATCCAGCTCGACCTTGGTGGCGCCGAGGCGTTCGACCTCGTCCGCTTTCACGTACGGGTCGGTGGCGAGCACCTTGACCTCGAACTGCTTGAGCAGTCGCAGGAGATGCCGCGCGGTTTTGCTGAGCCCGATCAGGCCGATCGTGCTCTGGTACATTTCCCTGATTTTGTGGCCCTGAACGCGGTCCGCGTCGATGAGCCAGCCACCCTCTCGCACGTGACGCGCCGCCGGGAAGAACCCTTTGAGGCCTGCGATGATTAAGCCCAGTGTGGTCTCGGCGACGCCGACCGCGAGAGATTCCCGCGCCGAGGCGATGCGGAGCCCCCGCGACCAGACCGAAGGGGGAAGCAGGTGTCGTGTCGACCCCGCGGCGTGCAGGATGCCCCCCAACTTGGGGGCCATGTCGAGCATGGCGTCGGTGAGTGGGGGCGTCTTCCAGCCGGTGACAAGCAGGTCCGCGCTCGCGCCGTGACGCGACCAGAAATCCGCGAGCCGATCCGCCGTGGAAGCCGAGCTGAAGAGCGTTTCGTGCTCGCTCAGTCGGCGGAGATCCTGCGGATCAAAGCACATCTCGACGATCGGCACCGTCAGCAGAAAGACCACGCGCATTCAAGACAACCCCTTCGCGATGCTCGATCGGAGCGACGCATGTTTCGCCGTTGTCACGTGCTCGCCACGCCACGCGTGAGCGGCCTCTGACACTATACGGAACAACGGCGGGTGGTCGACGAACCATCTCGACAAGAAATCGCGAAATCTCGCCGGACTGCGAACAAACCGCAAACGTCGGACCGGAAAAATGTCTTTTTTTGACAGGTAATGGACTTGCATTTTTGTTGTCCTCAGGTTATGCTGCTCGTGGCACTCGCGCCCGGGCGTCCGGGACCGAGCGCCCCGAGCTCGGGGCCCGCTTTCCCGGGCGTGCCACTCATTCTTTGAGAGAGGTGAGAGATGAACAAGGTTTCCAGCAGCATGATCGGTCTGAAGGGTCTATCCGCGGCGGTGCTTGTCGGCTGTGCGTTCGTCGCTTCGGCGCAAGCCGGAGTGGTGGATGTGCCGCTCAACGACTCCAACAGCGGCGACAACTTCCTGTACAACAATGGCGCGAACACCAACTTCGCCAACAGCGGCCTGTTTTACTACGACGCCCGCGGCGCCGCACTGGATCGCGCCCGGCCGATCATCCGCTTCAACCTCGCCTCGCTCCCCGCGGGCGCGGTGGTGACCAACGCGGTGCTTCAGCTCAAGCTCCAGCAGTACACGTTTATCAACGTGAACAACGGAAACGCGACGGTCGCCCACAACTTCTCCGTCTACCCGATGCTGACGGATTGGAGCGAGACGACCTCTACTTGGAACGAGCGCTCCGCCGGCAACACCTGGAGCACGCCGGGCATGGCCGCGGGCGTCGACTACGGCGCAACCGCTGTCGACACCCTTTCGGTCTCGGCACTCGATCAGGGGAACTACCTCTCATGGAACATTACCTCGCTGTACAACAGCTGGGTGAGCGGCGCTTCGCAGAACTATGGCGTGCATATCCACGGTCCTACCGGGAACCCGAACCTCGTCACCGCCACCGGTGATACCACCGACGGCGTGTTTCGCCTCTACAACACCGAGTACGCGGACGACGCCTTCCGTCCGCACCTGGTCGTTACCTACGTCGTACCCTCTCCGGCATCTGCCGCGGCCCTCTGCGTTGGGGGCCTGATGCTCCAGAGGCGTCGGCGCACGGCCGCCAACTGACCGCCCTTCCGCGCCGGTGTGAACGGGCAAACGGGCCCGGACCGGCGAGGAGCCAGAGCAGAGATTCGCGGGGATAGCGACGGCGGCACCGTCGCTATCTCCGCGATTCGGTGAAGACACGGATCGTCACGGAGTGTGCAATTGAAGACGCAGTCTCTCGAACGCAGGAAGCCCAAGCACGAGCGAATCCTCGAGGCTATCCGCCAGGAGATCGAATCGGGGGTGCTCCCGCACGGGGCGGCCTTGGCTTCCGAGGCGCAGTTGTGCGAGAAGCTCAAAGCCAGTCGAGGCCCGATCCGCCAGGCGCTCGCCGAGCTTCAGCGTCGGGGCTTGGTGAAGGCCCGCCCCGGCAAGGGCAGTTTCGTGCATAACCCGGTGGCCGTGGCCCCCAAGGCAGCAGTGAAGCAGTTGCTGGTGCTGGTGAACTCCGTCGGCGCGACGCCTTCCAACTTCGTCGCCCATGAACTCATCGATGGCCTGAGCCGCGCTGTGGAAGAGGCCGGCGAAAAGTACCGTCTGAGCTTCCAGTTCCACCGTAACCCATCGATCATCGAACCCGACAGCATCCAGGGGTGCCACGGCGTGGTGATGGCGCCCTTCACGCACGACGGGATCCGGGCCATGCGGGAGTTGGCCGAACGGCTGACCGTGCCGGTGGTGAGCGTGTACAACCGGCTTGACGCGACGGGCGCATCTCAGTTTTATGTCGATCACGAGGCCGGCGCATTTGACGCAACGGACCTGCTCTTCCGCTACGGACACCGCCGCATCGCGATGCTCGGCGAGCCCGCGATTTCTCCGGGCCCGGCGGCCACCGAGCGAGAGGCGGGGTTCCTCCGAGCGGCCAAGTCGGCGGGCTTGAACGAGGACGAGGCCAGGATCGTTCGCGTCGGTGTCGATCCGATGGTCGCCCGCGGCAATATCGAGCGGTTGCTGCGTCAGGCGGACCGCCCGACTGCGCTCGTCGTGGCCGGCGGCGTGATTACACCCATCGCCCTGGACGCGATCCGCGCGGCCGGGCTTTCGGTCCCGCGTGATCTATCGATCATCGCGGTCGACGATACGGTCGAAGCCGCGATGAACGTGCCGCGATTGACCGTTGTCAAGATCCCTCTCATCCACCTCTCCCGATTGGGTATCAGTTCGCTGATTGCGCAGACCGGCGTCGGTTCGGCTACGCAGGGGCCCGTTTCGCTGGGCCTCAAGCCCGAGATCGTCATGGCGCAGTCGATCGCGCCGGTTGTTCAACGCGCCTGAATCCGGGCGCGGTCATCCTCTCTCCCTGCTTGCACTCCAGACTAGGAGCTCGCATGAATCGTCAACTCCGATGCAAGGCATTCACGCTTATCGAACTGCTCGTGGTGATCTCGGTCATTGCGCTGCTGATTTCGCTGCTGCTGCCGGCGCTGGGCAAAACCAAGCTGGCCGCGCGTGAAGTCAAGTGCCTCAGCAATCTGAAGCAGACGGGGCTTGCCGTGCTGATGTACTCCAACGACTACTTGTCGTGGACGCCCATCAACTACGAGACGACGACCCGGGTCTTCCCCATCCCGCGGGGCGGAACTCCTCGCAGCACGCAGGGCATTGACTGGTGGCACCGTCTGGGCGGAAAACTCGTTGACTGGGGAAAAGAGCAGGTTCTGAACGCGGAGTGGATCGACGGCGGCTCCTACGTGACCAGCACCCAGATTTTCTACTGTCCCTCGTTCAAATCCATCAGGCCGTCGGGCTGGTGGTCGGTTGAGCACAACTACGACGCCGCGGTGTACGCCGGGTATTGGTGGGAGTTCTGGAACCCCGATGAGTTCGCGGATCCCTCCCACCCCGTGCGGGCGAATGAACTGGGTACTTCTCGCACCACGTACAACAACCGCTGCGCGCTCGTCACCGACCTGGGCTGGTCGCCTTACGCCAACGCAGCGCCGAATATCTACGGTCCGGCCCCCCACGGCAACGCCGAAAATGTGCTGTGGATGGACGGGCACGCCGGCCATGTGCTGCTCAGCGAGTTGAACCGCGTGGCGCCGTCCGCGGCGGACGCGTTCACGCGACTCTCGTACCTTCAAAGCCGGGGAGGAAGCTGATGCGGCAATCCGGCAAGCCCTCGCGGTGCTGGGCGATCGCAGGTCGGTGTTCTGCATTCATGGTGTGCGGATTTCTGCACCAACAGGCCGGTGCCCAGCCTGTGACGCTGCCCATCGTTGAACGACCGCACGAGCACGAGGCCGTGCAGTTCGGGTACAAGCCTTGGTATGTCCCCAATGTGCCCGCGTTTGATCGATTCAACCGGCCGTACATGAGGGACCGGGAGGTTGACCCGCATCCGACGACCTCGATCCAGACGATCCGTGACGGCCGATGGGTGCGAAAGGACTTCATCGGCGCGATCAAGGCGGCCTATCCCACCTTTGCGCAAGTCCGCCACGGCGGTGGCACGCTGGGCGCCTGCATCACGTTCGACGCCGACGATCATCTCTACTCCTTACTGCGGATCCGTCTGACCGACAATACCGACCGGGATGTGCTGCTCTATTCGACGGACTACGGCGATACGTTCCGGGTGATCGAGATCCCCAACGATGAGCCGCCGGGCGCGAAGCCCGAGGGCTTTGCGAACATGGAGTTCCGGGTTGGCGGCAACCGACTCACCCGGCCGCCATTGCTGGCGACATTGCGCAAGCGGGCAGACCATCCGCTCGGGCAGTGGACGGCGCATTACAACATGTACCTGTTCCAGCCGCAGAAGGCGGCGGGCGGCCTAGATCTGGGCAAGCCGGTGCTGCTGACCGATCACGGTCTGTACATGTCGCGGCACGCAGGAAATCCCAGTTTTGCCGTATCTGGTCCGGACAAGACCTACGTGACCTGGGCTGAAACAACCGAAGGCAACTATTTCCCCGGTGTGCCCACGCTGGTCGCCACCGTTGATCCCAAGTCGCTCACTATTACGGATCGGAAGTTTTGCGGCTTCGGCTATCCGCCCAACGACGGGCACAACAGCCCGGGCATCGTGATGGACCCCAAGGGGTACCTGCACGTCATCACGAGTTCGCACGGCGAGAACTTCATGTATGCCAAGTCGCTTCTGCCCTATTCCACCGCGGGCGGGATGAGCGAACCTGTTGCGATGCTCAAGCACGGCTGGCTTGAGTTCGGCTACAGCCGCGGCCGCCAGAGCTATCTTTCGTTCGTCTGCACCTCGGACGGCACGCTCCACACGGCGTTCCGCCAGTGGTACAAGGGCACCGAGCCGTACTTCCTCGACAACCACTTCGGAGGCTTGTCGTATTCTCGCAAGGCTCCCGACGGTGACTGGCCCGCGGATTCCCGCCTGATGATTGTCCCGCCGCTCGACGGCTACTCGATCTACTACCAGAACCTGGTGACCGATCGGGCGGACCGGCTGTACCTCTCTTACGGGTATCGCAACGAGAAGGTCGAGTACGGCACGGGCGAAGCCGAGAACCACTACTTGGGCCTGCTGATGTCGGCCGACAACGGTCAGACGTGGCGTCTGGTCTCAACGGAAGATTTTGCCAAAGCGATGTCGCCGCAGGTCGCCAAGGACGCGGTCATCTCCACCGCGAACGTGCGGGGTGTGGTTGTGAACGCTGAAGGTCAGCGGTTGGAAGGCGTGGCCGTGACTGCTGTCTCGACGACGGTGAAGACCGACGCGAATGGCGAGTTCGAACTCACCGGCGTGCAGGCGGACGATTTTCCGATCGCCGCGAGCCGCGACGGATACGGCCAGAGCTCCGTTGCGGTGAAGCTCAACGGCGCGAAGTCGCAGGAGGTGAAGATCACCCTGCCAACCAAGCCGCCCGCGCCGGCCGGGGGGCCCGCCTCGGGAACGCCTCCGCTCCCGAAGAAGTAAACTACTTTCCCGGCAGGTTGAACCCTTGAAGATCACAGCAATCGAGACCCATGTCTGCAACGCCCGGATGCGCAACTGGGTCTTTGTGAAAGTGCTCACCGATCAGCCCGGCCTGTTCGGTTGGGGCGAGGCCACGCTCGAGTGGCACACACGCGCGGTCGTGGGAGCGGTGCAGGACCTTTCCAGCCTGCTCGTGGGCGAGGACCCCACCCGCATCGAGCATCTCTGGCAGATGATGTACCGCCAGCACTTCTGGCACGGCAACGGCATTGTCCGGGGCACCGCGATCAGCGGTATCGACATCGCCCTATGGGACATTCTGGGCAAGCAACTGGGTGTTCCGTGCCACAAGTTGTGGGGCGGGCCGGTCCGCGATTACGTGCGTCTATATTGTCACCTCGGCGGCGGCAAGATGGAGGATTTCTACGATACTGACTGCGCCGACGCCGGCCGATTCGCCGACCTCGCGAGCCAGGCGGTCGCCGACGGGTTCACCGCCTTCAAGAGCATGGCGGTGCCCGAAACGATGCCGTTGGAAGGGAATCGCCCCATCCGTTACGCCGAGCAGTGCGTCGCCGCGATGCGCGAAGCCGTCGGGCCGGATATCGACATCATGGTGGATTGCCACGCACGCCCTAGCCCGCGGATGGGACTGCTGTTCGCCAAGGCCCTCGAGCCGTACGACCTGTACTTCTTCGAGGAACCGTGCTGGCCCGAATCTGTGGACGGCCTCGCCGAGGTGCAGCGAGCGGTGAGGACGCCCATCGCCACCGGCGAGAGGCTCGTGACCCAGCACGCGTTCCTTGATCTGCTGGACAAGCGTGCCGCGAGCGTTCTTCAGCCGGACATCACGCACTGCGGCGGACTCACCGAAGCCCGCCGCATCGCCGGCCTCGCCGAGGCCTATCGCGTCGCGCTCGCTCCGCACAACCCGCAGGGCCCGGTTAGCACCGCGGCGTCGCTGGAACTGGGCTTCGCGACACCCAGCTACATCATCTGCGAGAGCGTCCATAGCGACGTGCCCTGGCGCTCAGAAGTAGTGCGCGAAGGATTCACCGTTGAGCCCAAGGGGAGAATCGTGCGGCCCAATCAGCGACCGGGGCTGGGAATTGAGCTGGACGAGGCCGTGATCCGAAAGCACCCGTTCGAGCAGGAAGTCCTGCAGCGGCACTTCTATCCTGACGGCAGCGTGGGGGACTGGTAGTCCGAATGAGCACGACACCACGGCAGCAGGCAGTAGCGATCATCAGCGGCGCGTGCGGAGATATCGGCCGCGCGATCGCTCTTGAACTCGCGCGCCGCGGCGTGGGAATGGGGCTGGCGGATATCCTGCCGGCCGACCGTACCGAGGCTTTGTTGAATGAGGTGCGGGCTTTGGAAGTGCCCGTTCGTTACGACCAGGTCGACGTGAGTGATGCCCAGGCCGTGCAGCGCTGGGTCGGCACCGTGGAAGGTGACATCGGGGGGCCGAATCTCGTCGTGGCCGCCGCGGCCACGGTCACGCTTGCGGGCGCCATGAAGGTCACGGAGGAACAATGGAAGCGTGAGTTGGACGTCAATCTCACCGGCTCGTTCCTGACCGCGCGGGCGGGCGCCGCCAGCATGCTCGCGGCACGCCGCGAGGGCCGGATTGTGTTCGTCGGCAGTTGGGCGGCGCATTCGCCGCACACAAACCTGCCTGCGTACAGCGTTTCCAAGGCGGGCGTTCGAATGTTGTGCAAGTGCATGGCGTTGGAACTGGCGTCGTCCGGGATCCTGGTCAACGAGGTAGCGCCGGGGTACGTCGATGCGGGGCTGAGCGCTGTTGTCTTCCGAGAGAACCCCGGCGCTCGCGAGCAGGCCGCCGCGCGAGTGCCAGTGGGTCGGCTGATGAGCGCCCAGGACGTCGCCCGGCAAGTGGCGTATTTGTGTTTGGATTCCAGCCCCCACACCACCGGGTCGACGCTGCTCATGGACGGCGGATTGTCGCTGGGCCAGGGACCGAATGCTCCGGGGGGGCCGGCAACATGAGCCCCGTTCTACTCACCTGGGCTCATCCCGCGTTCGAAGGGCTGATGGGTGTCGGAAGGCGGGATGTCACGCCTCCTCCGGGAATCTACGCACGCAACTGGGGCGCCGCGGCGCAGGACATCGCCGATGGCGTACACAAGCCGCTGCTCTGCACGGTGCTGACCATGCGGGCCTCCCGCGCCGATCGCCCCTTGGTGCTGGCCGCTCTCGACGCAACCTGGTTCAGAGGGCCCGAAGGCGCGGTGTCGATCCGCGAACACGTCTGCCGCGAACTGAAGGTGCCGGATTCGGCGCTCATGATTGCGCTCTCACATACGCACGCGGGACCTTCGATCTCGCCCGCGGAAGCGGACAAGCCGGGCGGAGCGATGATCGGGCCGTACGTAGAGCGAGTGGCTGATTCGATTGTGGAGGCCGCGTGCGAGGCGCTCGCGTGCGAGTGCCTTGCCGAACTCACGGTCGCCGCGGGTCGCTGTGGTTTGGCCGCCGATCGCGATCTACAAGATCCCGAATCGCCGCGACTGGTGTGCGGATTCAATCCTTCCGTTCGCGCCGATGACACCTGCCTGGTGGGGCGGGTGAGCGCCAAACATGACGGTGCGACTTTCGCTACGCTCGTCAATTACGCCTGTCATCCCACCACGCTCGGCGCCGGAAACAGAAAGATCTCTCCGGATTTCGTTGGGGCGATGCGTGAGACCGTTGAGGCGGGTTCTTCCGGTGCGAAGTGCCTCTTTCTGCAAGGTGCTTCCGGTGAACTCGCGCCGCGACTTCAGTACACCGATGATCTCACCGTCGCGGATGCCCACGGGCGTGAACTGGGCCACGTCGCGGCTGCGACGTTGGAGGGGATGTTACCTCCCGGCAAGGGCCTCGCGATGCAGGGCGTGGTCGAGTCGGGCGCTCCGCTGGCGATGTGGCGTCTGCATACTCGCTCCGCGAGCGCCGTCAGTGGATCCGTCAAGACATCAATCGAACTTCCACTCAAGCCAACGCTTCGTGGCGAATCTCAAGTTGCTTTGGAGTTGTCCCGATGCGACGATCGAGCGGGGAAAGAGCGGCTCCACCGCGAGTTGCTGGTCGCACGGACCGTCGGCGCAGGTGCCGCGACGTCGAAGCGTCCGGTCTGGATCTGGCTCCTGGGCGACATTCTGTTCGTCGGCCACAGTGACGAGGCGTACTCGCTCGCACAGATCGAACTCCGTGCGGCGTACCCCGATCTGGCCATCATTTTCATGAACGTGGTCAATGGCTGGGGCGGGTACCTCTGCCCCGCCGTGAGGTACCAGCAACGCGTTTACCAGTCACAGCAGAGCCCGTACGCCGCGGGCTGCCTGGAGTTGTTCGTGTCGGAACTGAAACGGTCCATCGATGCGCTGCTGGCCCATGCGGGGACGCCGCGGCCGTCGCTCAATCGTCATCATGTACGAGGAGTGAGCGACCAGTGATGCCCACCGACGCCACGGCAATCCGCGAAGCGGTTCCGCGTCGGGCAGCGGCGACCCTTGTGGTGGCCGCGTGCATGGCGTGCAGCGGAGCCTCGCCCGCCCAATCTCGAGGGCCAGTGATCCAAACCGCCAACGAGATTTCCGGTGTGCGCGTTCTGGCACCGGGCAAGTGGGGAAGTGTGCGTACCGTTATTGAGAATCGTGGCGACGGCGAAACGGTGCCGACGGTGATTATTGGGATCGGAGGCGACCCGTTCCGTCAGTATTGCTCAAAGGCCTGGCTGCCGCCATGGAGTACACGGGAAGTTTTCACTCCTGTGCTTCCTCCAGCGGGGCTCAAGGTCGCCGGGGGCATCGAACTGAATACGCGATTGGTGCGCGAGGGCGAGGAACGTCCGACGGAACCTCAGACCGGACGGGCAACACTGACGCAGGGCCGCTTCGACAGCGCGATCGTCGCGGGGTCCGAGGATGCCGAGTCGATGGCGTTTGTCGGTGCCCTTCGCAAGTCCGCGGGCCTGAAGCCCACGACGATTCTGATCAAGCCGCAAAGCCTGCCGACGACGGTGGAGGGGTACGAAGCGCTCGACAGCATCTTCTTGTGCACCGGGGAACTTGAGCTCGATCCCCTTCGCCGCGGCGCGTTGGTTCAGTTTCTAGAGCGGGGCGGGCGTGTGTGGATCATGCTCAGCGAGTCCGGATTTGCCTGGGCTCCGGCCCTTCTGGGAGATCGGTGGGACCTGACCGCCCTGGACGCGGTGGAGGCCACGAAGTTTGTGATCAAGTCGGCGGGCGGGTCGACGCAGCAAGAGTTCGATCACGGGGTCCGCCTGCTGCGTGTGTGCGCGCCGAGCTTCGAAGCCACTCACACCATCGATGCGAATCCCGCGGCGCTCCGCAAGTTCGTCGGGCGCGGGCAACTTATCGTCACGACGCTGAGTCCAAGGGGTTGGCTCGATCGCGGCGGCGCGGCGACCCCGGCGCTGAGCGAACTTCAGTCCTTCGTCACGCCGGGCGACGACAAGAGGCTGATCTCGCCGGCGGACATGCGGATATTCGATCAGCATGTGCAGCGAGCCATCGGGTACCGGATTCTGGAACGCGGTTCGGTTGTGCCGGTGTTCGCTGCGGCGCTGGTTGTCATCATGGCCACGGCAATGTGGACATCGCGTCGGCGCAGGCTTGAACTGGTGGCGCCGGCGAGCGCGGTGTGTGCGCTCGCGTGCGGCGCCGTGCTGATCGGCCTGGGCCGGGCGAGGCAGACCCAGACGTCGTCAACCGTAGCGACCGACCAGTTCATCCAGGTTGCCGCCAACTCTTCGCAAGCCGAAGCCTTGGCCCGCAGCAGTGTCTACATCACGCCCGGCGATGACGCGGCGAAGACTTCGGTCAAGTCCACAGGAGGCGGATACACCATTGCGGACCGCACCGGGTCCGGCCAGATGGAGCGCATGGTGTGGAGCGATTCGGCATCCTGTGAATTACAGGGGCTGGACCTGCGTCCCGGCGCGGCTCTGAGCCTCACGACCCATTCGATTGTCACGCTTCCGTCCCCGCTTCACGCGACCATCAGTGCGGACGATTCCGGCGTACGCGGTCGTCTGGAACTCGGCGGCGTTGCCGCGAGTGATGCGCCGCTCCTCGTGACCGCCTCTGGCGTCATACCCCTCCAACTCTCAGGTGATGGAACGCTCCGGGGTGGAGAAGGCGATACTGCAGCCTGGGGTGCTTTCGCCTCGGGCACTCTCATGAGCGAAGAACAGATCTCCCGCCAGCGGGTCTGCCGTGAACTGTTAGGCCGCGGGTGGGCGCCGAGCCAACCGTCGCTCCTGCTCTGGAGCGAGCCGCTCGATCTGGGCATGCTGTTCCCCGTTCCGCAGAAGGGGTCCTCTCTGCTGGTGATCCCGCTGACATTCGTGCCGCCGGCGGCGAGTGCGAGGGTTCTGATTCCGTCGCCATTGCTATCTCCAGAACCGGTGCGTCGTTCGTTCGAGGGGCGTGCCAGCGCGGTGATCTACGACCCTGTGAAGCGCACATGGCTCGGCGACATTCAGCAACCCAAGTTTGTGATGATGGAGTTCCAAGTTCCCGACGCGTTTGCAGGAATCGTTGTGGATGGAGCGACCCTCAGGCTGGATATGCGTGCTCCGGGATTTCGATTCGAAGTCGTGGTGGTGCGCGGAGGTAGACTCCGAACTGTCGGCAGCGGCGCGAACCCCGCGGGTCGCGTTGTGCTCAACATCGAGGGAGATGACGCGCCGGAGATGGATTCAGAGGGTCGCGTTCTCATCGGCGTTGACATCAAGGGAAGCGAACAAGAGTCCGAAGGCCGGGGCTGGTCGATCCAGCGGATGGACCTGTCGATCAGGGGAAGCACGCGATGACCAGCGATGTGGTGGTACAGACAACCAAGCTCACGAAGACCTACGGGAGCTTCCTCGCTTTGGATGCGCTGACCATTTCGCTGGAACGTGGCCGGATACTGGGGTTCATCGGGCCCAACGGCGCCGGCAAGACGACCACCATTAAAATTCTAGTGGGGCTTTCCCGTGCCACGAGCGGAGAGGCGACCATCTGCGGCGCGGTCTGCGGGAAAGAAACCGCCCGGATCAAGCGGCTCGTTGGCTACATGCCGGACGTATTCGGCTCATACGACAACATGCGGGTCCTGGAGTACCTGGATTTCTTCGGTGCCGCGTTCAAGATCCCCCGGCGCGATCGGCTCAGGCGCATCGAGCAATGCCTGGAACTGACCGGCGCAGCACGCATGAAGGATCTGTTCGTTGAATCCCTGAGCCATGGCATGAAGCAGCGTGTCGCGCTCACCCGCACGTTGCTGCACGATCCACAGGTGCTGATCCTGGATGAACCCGCCAACGGTCTTGATCCGCAGGCGCGAGTCGAAATGCGCCAAGTTCTCCTTGAGCTCGCTCGGCACGGCAAGAGCCTGATCGTCACCAGCCACATTCTTCCTGAACTCGCCCGAATCTGCGATACGGTTGCGATCATTACCGGCGGAAAGCTTCGGGCGTTCGGCGGGCTCGACGAGATCATGCGCACCGTGCGGCAACGGCGCACCGTCGAGGTAGTGCTCGCGGATCGTGATGGCGTTCGGGCCGCGGCGACCATGCTTGGCGGTGAACTCGGCGGCGACGCCTCATTGACTCAATCCGAAGCGACGGCGGAGATTCGATTCTCCACGGACCGCGACGACGCGGGCCTCGCTCAACTGTTGAGCCGCATGCTTGCCGCGGGCATCCGCGTGTCGCAGTTCCGCGAGATGCCAATGGATCTGGAAGACGCCTTCCTGTCCGTCACCGGGCAGTCCGGCATGAAAGCCGCCGACCCGGCGCCCTCAAGACAGGTGCCTGTCGCGGTGAACGAGGGGCGTGCATGAACGCCATCATTCAACGCGAACTGGCCGCAACGCTTCGATCTTGGAAAGCGGTGTTGCTTCAGGCCATCTTTCTTGCGTGCCTGGGCGGTCTGGTCTTGCTCCGCTGGCCTTCGGAGGCTCACGCCGATCTCGGCGGCGTCGAATCAAGGCAGGTCTTTCGTGTCTTTGGATACGGCCTCACGATCGGCCTGATGTTGGTGAGCCCGGCCTTCCCCGCGACCAGCATCGTTCGAGAGCGGTTGCAGGGCACGCTGGCCCTGCTGCTGAACTCTCCGATCCATCCGGTGTCGATGGTGCTCGGCAAACTCGTCGGCTCGCTCGGATTTGTGCTGCTCTTGATTGTCCTTTCGTTCCCCGCCGCCGCGGCGTGCTTCGCGATGGGCGGGATCGCGTTGACCGAGCAACTGGGAGGGCTCTACCTCGCGCTGAGCCTGCTCGCGCTGCAATACGCCAGCATCGGGCTGTTCGTGAGCAGCATGGTGCGGAGCACCGACGCGGCGCTCCGCATGACTTACGGGGTAATTCTTGTTCTTGCCGTCGGGGCACTGGGGCCATTCCACCTGCTCAAGGAAGCGGCGTGGGCCGGGCCGGGGTTGCTCGAGTTTGCATCAGGCCTGCGGTCGCTTTCACCGTTTCCAGCAATCATGGGTGTGCTCGGCGATTCGGGGATCTCTTCAGGCGCGGCCGTGGCCGGGCAGACCGATGCGCTGAGATTCTTCACCGCATCGGGGATTCTGAGCCTGATCTGCCTCGCGGCGACAGGCTGGCGCCTTGGCTCACGCCCCATGGATCGCGCCCGCGATGCGGGTCGCATCACCGATGAGCAGGCGCTCAAGACCCGCATTCTTCGAAGGGTCATGTACCTCTGGTTCTTCGATCCCCAGCGTCGCTCCGGGCTCATCGCCCCGTGGCAGAACCCCGTCATGATCAAGGAGCAGCGATGCCGCCCCCTGGGCCGGGCCAACTGGATGATGCGGCTGATCGGTGGGTACTTCGTCCTCTCATTCGCGCTCGTGCTCGGCGCCACGACTATGAGCCAAAGCCAGGGGGTCGCTGCAGTGCTCGCTGTTATCGCCATCATGCAGGTCAGCCTGATCGTGTTGCTCGCGCCCAGCCTCGCTTCCGGCCTGATCAGCGGCGAACGCGAGAGCCGGGGCTGGCAGTTGCTGCAGATGACGCCGCTCTCGCCGCTGACAATCGTGGTCGGGAAGCTCCTGAGCGCGTCATTGCCGCTCGCATTGATCATGCTCGCCACCCTCCCCGCGTACGGCGTGCTGCTGGCGATCGACCCGGCCCAGGCCTGGATCGCCATCTCCGCTCAACTCACGCTTCTGCTCTTCGCGTGCATGGCGATCATCCAGTGCGCGGGGATCGGTAGCCTGTTCCGGAATACCGCCGCGGCAACCGCCGCAGCATACGGAGTGGTCGCCGCGATCTGCGTCGGCACGCTCTTTGTGTGGCTGGGTCGCGATGCGCCCTTCACCGCGAAGTTCGTGGAGCTGGCGCTGACGCCCAATCCTCTCGCCGCAACGTTCAGCATCATCGGCGTCACGGGGTTCTCTGAGTACCGACTTGCACCCGGCAACTGGTATGTGATGGGCGTAATGACGGTCGTGAGCGCGGCGGTGCTGCTGCTGCAGGTCACGCGATTGGGGAGGCCGCGATGAACAAAGCGTTCTCTCCCTGTCCGCGTCCACCATCGAGTTTCCGAGTTGCGGCCTGGTACTTGGTCATGTCGGCCGCGGCCGTGGTGGCCGCGACCTGTGGCGCTCCTGCGCTGGCTAGTCAGGCGGTGGGGGAGTTTGGCAGTCACGAAGAGACGAGCGGCAACGTTCTGCCGATGATGCTGGACCCGGTGCTCGAACAACCGACTCCGCAGATCGTCTTTGACCGCCGCAATATCGTCCTCTGGCTCGCGGCTCTCAAACGCCCTGAGTTTGATGTACGCATCAGCGCCCTGGACGCCTTCGCTGCTGCGCACCGGCAAGGCGTGACCGATCTGCAGGATGCTGTTCCGGCCTTCGAGGATCTGCTCGCCCATGATCCGCACCAGAGTGTCAGGTCCGCCGCCGCGCAGGCCCTGATCGACTTCGACCATCGATCCGCCGCGTCCTCGCTGCAGGCCGCGGTATCCGCAGGATCGCCGGATCACGCGCTGGTGATCGCGGTGGACTCTGCACTGGCGCGATGGGACCACGCGGGCGCACGAGCGATGTGGGTCGCAAGGCTCGCGTCGTGCCGGGAGCACCCCACCGCGGCGGTCTCGGCGATTCAAAGCCTCGCCAAGGTTCAGGCAACTGAAGCGGGCGATGCGATCATCGCATGCGTGCGTGACGTAACGCTGCCCGCATCGCTACGGCTTGAGGCCGCACGGGCCCTGCCTTCGGTGCGGGCCCCGGGCCGATCCGACCTCGCCGCCAAACTCGCGGGAGAAGCCGCTCCTTGGGGGCCGCTCATGGCGTTGCTGACGTTGGGCGCGGCGGACGACGCCCAGGCCGGAGGAATGCCCGATCCGCAGTCCCTCCGCCTTGTCGAGGAATTGACGGCGAATGCCGACGCTCGCGTCCGCGCTCTGGCGGTGGGCTTTCTGCGAAGGGCGTCGATTCAGGCGGCTCTCGCCAAGCCGCAACTCGTTCACGATCCTGACGAACATGTACGTTTGGAGATGATCCGAGTGTTCGCGGCCGCGGCGTCGAGCGACGGGGCGCTGACCGCCCTTTCGGGTGGGCTCGATGATGTGAGCGAGCCCGTCCGCACCACCGCGAGAAAAGCGCTGTTCCAGCGCAGCAAGACCAACCCGACGCCCGCGGAGTTCGCTTCCGCCATCGGCGCGGCGCTCACCCGAGGCCGTTGGAGAGAATCCGAGCAGGCCGCGATTCTTGCCGGCGAACTGCACCTGGATTCCGAAGCGGAGCATCTCGCCGCTCTTCTCACCTTTGATCGCCCAGAGGTTCGAATTGCCGCGGCCACCGCCCTGCGCGAGCTCTCGCTGCCGTCTTCCCTCCCCGCGCTGATGGCTCGTGCCCAAGAACTCACCGCCGCAGCGGGTCCCGCGGCGAAGGATCCGCCTCTCTACGAGACCATCGGTAAGGAGACGGCGCAGATTTTCATGGCGTTCGCGCAGGTTCGCCACCGTGAGTCCGTGGAGTTGCTTGAGAAGTACATTCCCAAGCGATCCGGCTTCCACCCCGTCGCACGTGGTGCCGCGATCTACGCCTTGGGGAAGATCTTTGAATCGCAACCCCAGCCACAACTGCACGAGAAGCTGTTGGAGCGTGCGAACGACAGCAACCCGCTTGACCCGGAGGCGGCCGAGGTGCGGCGGTTCTCCGCCGTCTCGCTGGCCCGCATGGGCGCCAAAGAAGCGCTTCCAACGCTCCGCGAGCTGTACGACACGGAGAACACCACAGTCTCCGTCGGCGGCGCGTGCCGCTGGGCGATCATGCATATGGAGAAAGCGGAACTGCCCCCCTGCCGCCCGATCTCTGCTCGAGCCGGTCCGTTTTTCATTGAGTCCATCGAAGCTCATCCCCCGTCCAAAGCCCCTTGATCTCATCTTCAGTCTCTGGAGTGCCCATGTCTCAGCCATTCGGAATAGGCGTCATCGGATTCGGCCATCGCGTGGCCGGGCTGACGTCGCAGCTTCTCGCCGGCTGCCCGCGAATTGAACTGGCAGCAGTCTGCGACCCCTCCGCGGAATCTGTTGCCGCCGCTCGTGCGCTGGCGCCCGGTGTGCAGGTGTGCGCTGATGTGGCGGAGATGCTCAGGAACTCTCGCGTAGGCTGGGTGTTGATCGGTTCACCGAACCAGTTCCACCGTGAGCACGCCTCCGCGGCGATGCGGGCCGGACGCGACGTGTTCTGCGAAAAGCCCCTGGCGACCAACCTCGCCGACTGCCTGGCGATCCGCGATGTCGTTCGCAACACCGGCCGCTCGTTCTTCTTCGGCCTCGTGCTCCGGTATGCGCCCTTGTACACCCGCGTCCGAGCCCTGATGGACCAGCAGGCCATCGGCGAGATCATCTCGATCGACTTCAACGAGACGCTGGGGTTCAATCACGGCGGGTACATCCATCAGGATTGGCGACGGCACAGGTCCGCCGCGGGCACGCACATGCTCGAGAAGTGCTGCCACGACATCGACATCGTGAACTGGATGGTGGGGAGCCGCGCGAAGTTCGTCGCCAGTTTCGGCGGCTTGCGATACTTCATCCCCGCCAACCGCGGCATCGCGGACGACATCGGCCCCGGCCCCACCGGGAGACGCGCGTTCCAGGAGTGGCCGCAGACCAAGGGCGACCCGTTCACGCTCGACAAGGACATCGTCGATCATCAAGTGGCGATTATCGAGTACGCCAGCGGCGTCCGGGCCTCGTTCCATACCAACTGTGTCGCGGCGATTCCGGAACGACGACTGCTTCTGCTGGGCACCCGTGGTGCGATCCGAGCGGATTTGAACACGGGGCTGGTGGAGTACCAGAAACTCGGCTGGGATGAACCTCGCGTGGTGTACCGGTCGGTATCGACCGCCGCGGATCACGCTGGTGCGGATTCGCAACTTGTGGTAGCGCTCGCCGACTGGATCACCAAGTCCGCGCCGCCGCGTACAGGCATTGAGCACGCCCTGGACTCCGCGGTCACCTGTTTCGGGATCGACGCGGCCCTCGACGAGCGCCGCGTCGTTGAGATGCAGCCCCTTTGGAAGCAGGCCGGGATCCAGGCCTAGATCCGATCCTGCATGGGGATCATGAGCGGCAGCGGTCGCCATGCGAGCCAGTCCGTGCGGCCACCGGGCCGGTCAGCAGGAATCGGCGAGGCGAGCAGGCGCAGCATTTCGCTCGAATCGGCTTCCAGATCCGCCGCGGCGCTCGTCCGCGTGCATCGTGCCTCGCCATCAACTTCAAGCCGAACCGTTTCGTCGGCGTCGGTGATCCGAAGCACACACGCACCCGCGGGCAACGGCTGCGCCGCATGCTTGGCTCGGAGCAGCGCGCCCAGCACCGCGGGCCAGTCGTAGATGCGCCAGTTGCTCGCCTCGATGAGCGACACATCGTCGCTGAGGTTGGCTATTCTCGCGAACTGGGGAGTCTGCAGCAGTGGCATCGATACTCTGAGGTTCTTTCCGGCGCCCAGCACCTGCGCACGCACGAACAACTCCAGCGAATCAGCATCTTGGGCGCACAAGTCAACGCAACTGAAGTCCTTCGGATCGATGCACCCATACGCAACGGCCCGCCCTGATGGATCCCGCGTCACCCACGCTTCGCGTCTCCAGTGAGCGAGTTGGAGCGGAAAGTGCTCCGCGCTTCGCTCGCAGCGGACCGACTGCTGGTTGTATAACGCCCGCATGGCGTCCAGATCACTCTGCGAGCACCGCTCGGTGCGTGGCGCCGGGCCCATGCCGATCCCGAGCGGTGCGTGCTGCAGGCTATTGGGCGTGACTAGAAAGCTGGCCTCGACGCCGGCCTTCTCAAATCCCCAGTGGGCGTAGCGTCGACGATTCCCGCCGAGGCACGCGGCGTGATATCCGCCCCGGGCGATGTCGCCCATGACGGCGTCCATCAGCACCCGCATATACCCGCGGCCGCGATGTTCGGGGTGAACGCTCACGCCTCCAACACCCGCGAGCCGCAGATGCTCACCTGCCACGACCCACGAGATCGGGAAGAGGCCCACGATGGCGACGATTCGGCCATCTCGCCGGATGGCGTAGTTGCAACTCATGTGCTCGTCGCTCGGCTGGTACAGCCGAGGGAGCAGAGCCGCGAAGTCCGGGTCACCAAAGACCAGGTTCAGATGAGAGATAGCCTCGTCGAAGTCTGTCGCGCAGAGTTGCGTCAAGGATTCGGACATGAAATGTGCCGCGAGCTATGCGATCGCCGGACCGCTCAGCAGCCGCCGGCTTCCCACGCGATGAAGAACACCTCTACATCGGCGCCGTCGACGCCGCCGTCAGAGTTCACATCGGTGGAGGCGTCGCCGGCTTCCCAGGCAAGGAAGAACGCCTCGACGTCGCCGCCGTCCACGCCGCCGTCACGGTTGAAGTCCGCGGGGCAGGGGCATGGGCCGGGGGTGTAGGTGATCACCAGGTGGGGGCGGCGGAAATCGTCCGCGTACTCGGAAGAGTTGCAGCGGAAGACGCCGTCGGTCGTGTCACCGCTGCTGGTGGTCAGGTTGGGATTTCCGGTGGGCCCGTGAAGGTGGAACCCGTAGTTGGGTCTCGCGCCGCTCACCCAGTCGTTGTACAGGGAGGTGATGTCCCACGAGATGTACCGATTTCCGGGGGTGCTCACCACGAGGGTGGACACGGCTGTGGCGTCGTAATCGACACCCGCCGCCATTCCGGGCGTGCTCCAAGGGACCCCGGGCATGCGTTCGAGCCAGTTTGAGCCGTTTTCGCTCCAATCTACCCGCATTGGATAGATCGAGAAGGGCCAGGGCACCACGGCCCCGCCGTTGGCCATGTCAATGAACGTGTAATCCACGAGCCACAGTTGATATTGCACGCTCGTGATCGTGGAACACTCCGGAAGGGTGGCCAAATCAAAGCGAATGATGGGGCGAGCCTTGTCCAAGGCACTCCCCCGGTTGTCGTAGTAGTAGATGCCGTTAGGGCCGAAGTTCGTAGTCGGCCCGTTGTTGTACAGGAAGTTGTCCCCGCAGTTCGTGTCGTTGAGCGGGATCGTGATCTCATCTGACATCGCCGTGCCGCAGATCAGACTGATGGTGGCGATGGAAGCGGCCCAGAACGCGGTCTTCATGGTAAATCTCCTGTACCGTTGATTTCTCTGGCTCGTGACAGTGTACAGCAAAGCCACCTACAAGACAAGTCAAATACAAGTCCAGACGCGCTTTTTTCCTGTCCATTGTGGCGGGGCTTCACACCGGTTAGCCGGGCCTTCAGGCCCCGGAACCCGCCTCCAGATCAATCCAAATGCCTCCCCCGTCGATCGACCGGTGGCAGCACTCAATGGCCCGGATGGACTCGACGATGCGTTCGAGCCGAATTTCTGGCCCGACTCCACTGAAAAAGCGGAGCATGCTCGCCACAAGACCGTCGTAGGCAGGGGCCAGGTCGGCGGTGAAACCGACAGCGCCATTGCTTCCGTGCAACCGTCCAGCAAAGGGCCCAGTGCCCGATCGGTGAAGTCCGATACTCGCGGTTCGGCCGTCCCGGTACTCCAGTTGAATCACGTGATTCACCGGATCCTGCGTCGCCCGAACCCGGCCAAGTCCTCCCTCGACGGTCCAGAGCGAGTCAATCAGTTCGAACGCGTGGCACCCGTAATACCAGAACCCCCGCATGTGCGTGTTTTCTTCAAACGGTGCCGTAACGTCGATCGCGAGCACGCGGCCGAAGGAGCCCGTAGCACTGTCCGGAACTCCACCGGCGAACCGGAGGGCCGAGGCCGAATAGCACCGCGCCGCGTGAGTGCGCGTGTACTCCAGGATCGATACTGCCTGCGCCGCCGAGCATGTCAGCGGCTTGTCCACAAAGATCGGTAGCCCTCGCGACATGGCCTCGATCGCCAGATCGTGATGACGGTGCCCGTCGACGGTCAGAACCATGACCGCGTCGACATTTGAGAGCAGTTCCTCAAGAGAGGCGGCAAACCTCATCCCCAAGGAAGCCAGCGCCGAGTAAAGTTCTGTGATGCCGGACTGCGTCAGACCGAGCGGAGTCGGCACATCCCAGCAATACGTCACGCGGTACGCCGTGCGGCCGTTCGAATGAAGTTCGTGAATCCGACGGCCGAACGCGAGCGTGTGAGAGGAGTCCAATCCGATGACGCCGATTCGCATGAAGCCTCCGCGTGCTCATTCCGGTACGCGAGAACGACGATAGGGCGATCCTCGCTGCATTGTGGCGATCAGAGCGATGTGCGGCCCGGATCGCCCGCCTGTTCAGCCCGTTGCAACAGCGCAACAAATCGCCCGGTGCCGACAAGGCGGTCCAAGCGATTCGAGTGAGTAGTCGGTTTTCCGAGGATGACGCTCAGGTCAGGTTGACCGGCATGACGACATACAGGAAGTCGCTGCCGCTCTTGATCAGGCCCGGCTTGCCGCTGGCCTTGAGTTCCATGATGACCTGAGGGTCGTGCATCACCTTGAGAGCATCGGTCAGGAAGGCGGGATTGAAGCCGATCTCCATGTCCTCGCCGTCGTAACCGGCCAAATCCACGCGGATGTTGGCTTCGCCCTGCTCGGGTGCGCGGCTGCTGAGTTCAAGTTGTTTGTCCTTGGCGTGGAAGGCCAGACGCACGCCGCGGGACTCTTCGTTGGTGAGCAACGCCGCTCGCTTGACTGCTGAAATGACCACGTCGCGGTCGAAAGTGACCTTTTTGTCGTTGTCCTTGGGGATCACGTCTTCGTAGGGAGGGAACGCGCCCTCGACCAGGTTCGAGACCAGCACGGCGCGGCCCGGGTTCGCGGCGGTACCGAAAGAGAACAGGATTTGCGTCTCGGTGATCGCGATCTGCACCGGCTCCTCGTGCTCCTTGATCAGCTTTTGGAGCATCCCCAGCGCCTTGGAGGGCACGATGCACTGCACCGGCTTGGCGTCCTTTTCGCCGCCCGAGAGGTTGGCGCGGGCCAGAGCCAGTCGCCTTCCGTCCGTCGCGGCCAGTTCCAGCCGCTTGCCGTCGCGCTTAAAGAGCACACCATTGATCGCGTACCGGCTCGTTTCCCGAGCGGTCGCAAAGATTGTCCGCGAAACCAGCTCCGCGAGCGAACCCGCCGGGTGGGTCAGCGTGGCCTTGGCCTTCGCAGTATCGCCCGAACCGGTGACGGACGCCGCGAAGTCAGGAATCGGCGGGAACTCCGCCGTGTCGTACCCGAAGATCTTGAAGTTCGAATCCGAGCCCTTGATCGTGCACGCCTCGCCATCGGCCGAGATGGTCAGGGTGGAGTCGTTCTCCTCGGCGCTGATGATGCTCCGCAGCTTGTCCGCGGGGATCAGAATCTCGCCGGGCTTGGAGACATCAACTTGGGAGAGGGAAAGCCTCATCGCCACTTCGGCATCGGTGGCTTCCAGCACCACTTCTCCAACGCCGCCCGTCTTCTTGCAGACGATCTTGACGCAGGTGAGCTGCACCTTGGGCGAACGCACCGCCGCGGCGCTGGACACCAGATTGACAGCTTCCGCGAACGCAACTCGATCGACTATGACTTTCATGGGGACTTCATCCGTGTTTCGTTTGGACCGCCGTTTGAATCGGCGAAGACCACCTACCTCGAATGCGGGTAGTGTACCACCCATAAGGCAAACGGGCGGACGAAAACACAATCCATTGGGGTATCGGCGGCAAATGACAGTTAGTACCCGTCGCTCCGCTGTGGATGAAATCAACACAGCACTCGCCGCCGACAATGCGGCGCGTTATAGGCCTTCCCAAACCAAACTCGCCACCGCGATTACGCCCCGATCGCCCGCTCGCGGCGGAGCTCTTCGAGTAGGGCCTCACCCAGGAAGGAGTACTGCTCGGGGGTGTTGTACATCTGCGCCGACACCCGCACCACACGCGCGTTGGTGGGGGAGAACCGCCATACCGGCACAACGATCCGGTGCCGCTCGAAGAGCGCATCCTGCAAGGCATCGTCGTACGCGGTGGGCCGATCAGCCAACTCTGGAGCCGGCTCGGGAATGATCATCGTGATCATCGAGCCCACCATTGATTCCGGGGCCGTCTCGGTGGTGCACCAGCCCCCCAGGATCGAGGTCAGCACCCGGCGGGCCTCCATGATCATGTCGTGGTTCTGCCGCATCAGCCGCGGCCAGCCGCCCGGTAGCATCTTGCCCATGCACTCCGCCGCGCGGGGCACCGTGAGGATGCCCGTGTAATCTGCGGTGCCCTGATAGTCAAAGTCACGCAGGAACAGAGCCCGGTCGGGGCGGATCTTGTGTACGCGGCTGGAAATCTGCAGCGGGCGGAACCCCGCCTGCTTATCCGGGCGAACGTACATGAACCCCGTGCCCTTGGGACCGCTCAGCCACTTGTGACCGCTGAAGATGAAGTACGTTGGCGCCAACGCGGAGACATCCACCGGAACTTGTCCGGGGCTGTGAGCGCCGTCGACGCAGCAGTCAATACCCCGGCGATTGAGCTCGGCGACCACCTCTGTCACCGGGAAGGTGAGGGAGGTGCAACTGGTGATGTGGCTGATGAACGCCAGCCGCGTCCGCGGGGTGACGCACGCCAGGTAGCGCTCGGCGACCTCGGCCGGCCCGGCGGAGGGGAACGGGAGTTGGGCCTTCACCACCACAGCGCCGGTGCGGGCGCAGATGCGATCAAGTTCATTGAACAGCGACTGATACTCGTGATCGGTGACCAGCACCTCGTCGCCCGGCCGAAGTGCGGTGTTGTTCAGGATGGTGCAGATCGCCACCGTGGCGTTGGGCAACGGCGCCAAGTCGGCAGCGCGGCAGTTCAGCAACGCTCCCAGCCGAACTCGCATGTCGTCCAACATCCCCTCCAGGTCGGACTTATAGAACCTGACCGGATCGCGCTCCAGCCGTGCCCGAAGCTCGGCCTGATACCGCAGCGCAGCGCGGGGCACCGCGCCGTACGAACCGTGGTTCAGGAAGGTCAGCGTTGGATCCAGCGACCAGTCACTGGTCGCGGCCCCGGCCGGGCGGAGCTCCGCGGCGGGCGTGTTGGGGGGAAGCGTGGCGGGGGAGTCGGCAACGAGCGTCATCATGGCGCCACCTGTATCGGCGTTTGGGGGCCGCGGCGCGCAGAGAAAAACGAGTCATCAAGTGCGCCGCGAATGAGCATTGTACGAACCCTGGTATCGTCAAGACCGGGCTGAGAATCCACTCGCCGGCTCCTACCGTGTCGCACTATGGCAACCTCAACCAAACCCGCGAAGACCGCCTCTACCGCCCCCTCCGCCACCCGCGTCGAAAAAGACACCATGGGCGAGATGCAAGTCCCCGCCGACGCCCTCTACGGCGCTAGCACCCAGCGGGCGGTTCTGAACTTCCCCGTCAGCGGTCGTCCGGTCCCTTTCGGCATTATCGAGGCCTATTCCCTTATCAAGGCCGCCGCCGCCCGCGTCAATAACCAGCTCGGTCGCCTGGATTCCAAGCGGACCAAGGCCATCGTCAACGCCTGCGCCACCATCGCCGGGGGCATGGTCGAACAGGGCGGCTGGGCCAAGCACTTCCCTGTGGATATTTACCAGACCGGCAGCGGCACCAGCACCAACATGAACGCCAACGAGGTGATCGCGAACCTCATCTGTCTCGCCAACGGCAAGCCCATCGGCTCCAGCAAGGACCCCGAGTATCTCAAGAAGGGCGGCGTCCATCCCAACGACCACGTCAACATGGGGCAGTCGTCCAACGACACCTTTCCGACCGCCATGCACGTCGCGGCTGCGGTGTCCATCAGCCGGGACCTCATCCCCGCCGTCCGCCGCATGGCCGCGAAGTTGGAATCCCACGCCAAGGCCTGGGACAAGATCGTCAAAATCGGCCGCACTCACCTCCAGGACGCCACACCCATCCGCCTGGGCCAGGAGTTCAGCGGGTATGCCAGCCAGATGCGCCACGCCGAGAAGAGACTCGCCCAGGCGCTCGAGGCGCTCGGGGAGCTTTCCTTGGGCGGCACGGCCGTTGGCACCGGCATCAACTGCCACGAAGAGTTCGGCTCCAAGGTCGCCGCGGAACTGAGCAAGGTCACCAAGGTCAAGTTCCGGGAAGCCTCCAACCACTTTGAGTCGCAGCATGCCAAGGACGCGTACGTGGAGACCAGCGGCCTGCTCCGGACCGTTGCGGTGTCACTCTCCAAGATCGCCAATGACATCCGCTGGCTGGGCAGCGGCCCGCGATGCGGCATCGGCGAACTCGTGCTCCCGGCGGTTCAGCCCGGGTCCTCCATCATGCCCGGAAAGGTAAACCCTGTCATCTGCGAGAGCCTCATCATGGTCTGCTGCCAGGTCATCGGCAACGACGCGGCTCTGACGTACGGAGGCTTCGGGGGTGTCGGCAGCCTCCTGGACCTGAACGTCGCCATGCCCATGATGGCCGCCAACCTGCTCGACAGCATCCACCTGCTCGCCAAGGGGTGCGACGTCTTTACCACTAACCTCCTCGCCGACCTCAAGCCCGACGAAGCCCGTTGCAAAGGGCTGATCGAAGGGTCCCTGGCGATGTGCACGTCGCTGGTCCCGGTCATTGGGTACGACAAGTCCGCGGCGCTCGCCAAGGACGCCTTCAAGCAGGGAAAGACCGTCCGGCAACTGGCCTACGAGGTGGTGGTGGGGACCAAGGACTTCGCGGGCAAGTCCATCACCCGCGAGGACATCGATTCCTACCTCAACCCCTGGAGCATGACGCTGCCCGGCGGCGAAGGCAGCGCGGGTGGCTGAGTCTCTCGGTCCACCCGGGAGTTATTTGGCGGAAAGTGTGTGACCGGTTCCGGCTCTCTCGCCGCTCCGCTCTCCGTACAATCCCTCCCATGCAAGCAAGCGGTTCCCAGGTGTCGCTCAAGATGGCGACCGGCTCTTCGGGCAATCCCGACACGGTGTACGCCGCGCGGGCCGCCTGTGAGCAATGCCGCGCCGGTCTGGGCGAGGGTGAAGCGGATCTGGCCATGGTCTTCTTCTCACCGCACCACCTGACCTCCGTCTCACAACTCGCGGCGACGGTGCAGCGGCGTTTGGCGCCGCGCCACATCATCGGTGTGGGCACTGAGGGTGTCATCGCCGGCCCGTACGAGCACGAGCGTTCCGCGGGCATCTCGATCCTCGCGGCGAGCCTGCCGGGGGTCGAAGTCCGTCCCTTTTCCAGCGAGCAGTTCCCCGCCAGCGACGACTCCGCAGAGTCGCTCTTCATGCTGCGCGACGTGATCGGGGCCGCCGAGGATCTTCGCTTCACGCTCCTGCTCGTCGATCCATTCAGCGTGCCGCTCATCAAGCTCATCCCCGACCTCAACCGCGCCCGCGTCGGCGGCAACGGCGTGCTGTTCGGCGGCCTGGCCTCCGCCGCGGCTTCGCCGGGCGGGAACGCCATGATCCTGGACGACACCATCGCCACTGCGGGAGCGGTGGGGGTGTCCCTCAAGGGCAATCTCAGGGTGGACACGATCGTCTCCCAGGGTTGCAAGCCCTTCGGTCCCAACTTCGTGGTGACCAAGTGCAAGGGCAACCTCGTGATGGAACTGGGCGGAAAGCCCGCCGTCGAGGCGATCCAGGGTGTTCTGAACGAGCAGGGCGAGGCCCGTCACTCACTGCTCTCCGGCGGTCTGTTCGTGGGCCGCGTGATCGACGAGTACAAGAGCCATTTCGGCCGCGATGACTTCCTGATCCGCAAGGTGGTGGGCGTGCGTCCCGAGGAAGGCGCCATCGCTGTCGCCGATTTCTTCCGGGTCGGCCAGACCATCCGCTTGTTCACGCGCGACGGAGCCACCGCGGACCAGGACCTCGCCATGCTCCTGGACAAGCAGAAGCTCTACGACAAGCCCAAGGGGGCGATGGTCGTCACCTGCAACGGTCGCGGTCGCCGCATGTTCAAGCAGCCGCACCACGACGCATCTTCGATCGTCAAGGCCTTCCGGGGTCCCGTGGCGGGCGAGGAACTCAGCAAGCCCGGCACACCGTACTACTCGGCGTCCGAAGGCAAGTCCGATGTGCCTGTGGCCGGATTCTTCGCGACCGGAGAGATCGGGCCAGTCGGCGGCCAGAGCTTTGTCCATGGGCAGACCGCCTGCGTAGCACTCTTCCGCGATAACGTGTGAAGATCGGGCTGTTACAGCCACGTGCACGCCGTCCATCCCAGTACCAAGATCGCACAGGCCGCGTACGCGAGCAGCGCCCGCCCGCGAGATGGAAACAACGCGAACACCGGCGACACCATGACGATCAGCGGGAGGAGCGGTACGACCTCGACGCCCGAGTTTCCGAACATCTGTCCTTGCATCGAAGCCTTCAAAGCCCCGATCGGCGAGAAGCCCATGCGAATGTACGCGGGCGTCAGGCACACACGCGCGAGCACCGGCAATGCCAGGAACATCAACGCCGAAAGCACCTGAACCGCGATCCAAGTCTTGGCCCGGGCCGGGGTGCGAATGGCGCGTGCCGCCTTTTCCTGAGCGGTCCACGCATCGTCGCCGCCACACTCAGGACAGCCGGCCTCCGGGCCCAACCCCTCCCGCGGATACCCGCAGTGCCGGCATGCATCCAGTGAGATCTCGGCCGCGTCGGCACGTCGCTGGTAAATCACCGCGCGGCTCAGCGCCGCGAACACCAGCGAGAACGGCGCCACGGTCCAGAGCAGCCCGTCGAATACAACTGTGGGTGGCGGACACACGGTCAGGCTCCTTGCCCGCCGCGTGGTTCACGCCCCGACGATCGTGCCGCGGCATTCGCCAAAGCCGATCCGTCTGAACCCCGGGCGTTCGCACCACGCGCGGAAGATGACGGTGTCGCCATCCGCCAGGAATGTTCGCGTCTCGCCGCCCGGCAGTTGCAACGGCTTGCGCGGTTTGCCGGGGCCGTCCCAGGTCAGTTCCAGGAGGCAGCCGCGCGAAGCGGGCTCCAGTCCGCTCACCGTTCCGCTCGCGATCAGGTCGCCCGCCGCGAGATTGCACCCGTTGCTGGTGTGATGAGCGATCATCTGCGCGAACGTCCAGTACATGTCACGGAACGCGTTGCTTCTGCTGATCGTCATCGGCGCTGTGCCCGCCTTCGCCATCGAAGCGGTCTGCAGCAGCACCTCCAGCGTGATATCGAACCCGCCCGACGCCTGGTCCGCCTCGTCGAAGAGGTACGGCAGCGGCCTGGGATCTCCCTGCGGCCGCGCGTACGCGGGAATCCGGAAGGGCTCGAGCGCTTCGCGCGTGACCACGCACGATGACACCGTGGTCGCGAAGTTCTTCGCGAGGAAGGGCCCCAGCGGCTGGTATTCCCACTTCTGCACGTCCCGCGCCGACCAGTCGTTCACAAGGCACAAACCCGCGATCCGGTCCTGAGCGTGCGAGATGGGCGTCGGCTCGCCGATGGCGTTGTCGCCCGCGATTATGCAGCCGACCTCGAGTTCATAGTCCAGCAGTTTGCACGGTCCGAACGTTGGGCCGGCGCCGACTTCGCCATCGGGCGGTGATTGCTGGCCCTTGGGTCGCTTCACCGCCGTGCCCGTGGGCACGATCGACGATGCCCGTCCGTGGTAGCCGATCGGCACATGCTTGTAGTTCGGCAGAAGCGCGTTGTCCGGCCGGAACATGGCCCCGACGGTGCTCGCGTGGTGGATGCTCGCGTAGAAGTCCGTGTAGTTCGCGATCGCGGTCGGCGCCGCGAATGTCACATCGCGCTGGTACCGCATCGCGGCGTTGAGCAGGTGCGGATTGTCGCGCAGCGAGCGGTTGTCCTCGCGGAACAGTTCGCTCAGGCGAGCCCGCAGCGCCCGCCGCGCCGCGGCAGGACAGCTGACGATCCACGAGAAGTCCCACCACACCCAGTCTTCCTGCTCCTGGTTGCTGATGCCCGGCAGGTCGTCCAGCAGACGCGCATCCCGCAGCCCGCTCAGGTCGAACACCCGGTCGCCGATCAGCACGCCCGTGAGCACCAGGTTGGGGTCGTCTCCCGGAGAATACCGGCACAGGGGCAGGTTCTGGATCGGGAAATCAGTCGCCGCATCGTTGGCGGATTCAACCCAGGAACGCAGCGCAGGGTCGTGGGTGTGATCGATTGCGTTGGCCATGCTCCCAGCGTACGCCCGCCGTCACGATCGCGCCACCACCTCGATGCCGCGCTGCTTGAGCGCCGCGTGCATTTCCTCGATGTGCGCGCGGTCGCGTGTCTCCACTGTCGCCAGCACCTGCACGCGGCTGATATCCGCCGGGCTGAACGCCCGCTCGTGGTCAACCTGCTTGATGCTCGCGCCCACGCTCGCGATCGCCGCGGCGAACTCCTGCAGCCCTCCCGGCCGATCGGAGATGTACGCCGTGAACTGCGACAGCCGCCCGTCCAGCACCAGGCCCTGCTCGATCACACGCCCCAGCACCGCCGGATCGATGTTGCCGCCGCACAGGATCAGCGCCACTCGCTTGCCCGTCAGGTGCTGGAGTTTCCCGGCCAGGAACGCCGCGAGCGGCACCGCGCCCGCGCCTTCAACCACGCCCTTCTCGAGTTCCACCAGCCGCAGAATCGCCAGCGCGATGTCCTTCTCCGTGACCCCGATGCACTCATCGATCCGGCTCTTGGCGAGTTCGAACGCGTTGTCCCCGATCCGCGGCACGGCCAGGCCGTCCGCCAACGTCGGGCGCGTCTGTACGAGCACCGGTTTTCCGGCTTTCTGCGCCGCCAGGAAGCTGGCGCAGTGATCCGCTTCCACGCCGATGATCTTGATGTTCGGCTTGGTCTCCTTGATCGCCAGGGCCACGCCCGCGATCAGGCCGCCGCCGCCGATTGGGCACACCACCGCGTCCAGATCCTGCACCTGCTCCATCAACTCCAGGCCGATCGTGCCCTGACCCGCGATCACTTCCGGCCCGTCGAAGCCGTGGACGTAGATGTACCCCCTGCTCGCGATCAGTTCGTCGGCGTGCAGTTTGGCCTGCGCGATGTCATCGCCGTGAAGGATCACCGTCGCCCCCATGGCCCGGCAGCGGGACTGCTTGATGAGCGGGGCGTGCCTGGGCATCACCACTGTCACGGGAGTTCCCAGCCGTTGGCCGTGGTACGCCAAAGCCATCGCGTGGTTTCCTGCGGAGGCGGCGATCACGCCCCGTTGGCGATCTTCCGGAGAGAGTTGCAGCAGCGCGTTGGCCGCGCCCCGCTCCTTGAAGCTGCCCGTCTGTTGCAGGTACTCACGTTTGGTGAAAATCGTCGCGCCGCAGAGCGCCGACAGCGCTCGCGACTCGCGGCACGGAGTCTGCAGGATCGCGCCCTCGATGCGGTACCGGGCCGCGACAATGTGAGAAAGTCCGATGGTCATGGGCGCAGAGGATACGGAGCATGAAAGGGGGGCAAGCCCGACCCCACGATCCCCGCGCCGCAGCCATGCCGAACACGTGTGTTCGGCCAGCCCCCACCCCGCGAAGCCTACCATCGTCCCCGCGTCTTTCGGTGCGAAAGATCGGATTGTGTTCGGTAGTTTCACACGCCTGAGAATCGACATGTCCGCGAATCCCGCTTCCCCCGGCCAGCAATCCCCGCGCGCTATTACTCCGTCTGTCAACGGGTGGCACGGTGACTTCCTGGAGAGTGAATACCAGCGATTCAAAGCCGACCCTTCGGCCGTGAACGCCGATACCCGGGCGTTTTTTCAGGGATTTGATCTCGCCATTTCCGGCGTGAGTCACACCCCGGCCGAAGGCACGGCTTCGCCTTTCCAGGCCGCCGTCGACGATCTGATCAACACCTACCGCGAGATCGGTCACCTGGCCGCGAAACTCGATCCGTTCGGCCGCGAGCGGGCTCGTCCCGCCGCGCTCAGCCTCGCCGCCCATGGTCTGAGCGAGGCCGATCTTCCTCGTCTCGCGCAATCGGGCCTGACGGGTCTGGGAGAGTCAGCGACCCTCGCCGACGTCGTTTCACACCTGGAGCAGACGTACTGCCGTTCAATCGGCATCGAGTTCATGCACATTCCCAGCGCCGAGGAGCGCCAGTGGTTCCTGCAGAAGTTTGAGCACACCCGGGGCGCTCAGCCGCTCTCCCGTGTGGAGCGTGTCTGGGTGCTCGACCAACTCGCCCGCGCCGAGGTCTTCGAGGCCTTCCTTGCGAAGCGGTACGGTTCGGAGAAACGCTTCAGTCTCGAAGGCGGGACTTCGTTCATTCCGCTGTGCAACGCGATCGTCGATCGTGCCAGCGAACTGGGCGTTGATGAAATGGTGCTCGGCATGGCCCATCGCGGGCGACTCAACGGTCTTATCAACATCATGGGCAAGACCTACGAGCAGGTCTTCACCGAGTTCGAGGACAACTGGGAAGCCGGCTTCGCCGACGGCGGCGGCGACGTCAAGTACCACCGGGGCTACTCCAACCGCCGCCAACTCGCCAACGGCAAGATCGTCCTGCTCTCGATGGCCAGCAACCCCAGCCACCTGGAGAGCGTGAACGCCGTGTGCCTGGGCCGGTGTCGCGCCAAGCAGCGGCTTTACAACGACAAGAACCGCACCCGCGTGCTCCCGCTCCTCGTTCACGGCGACGGCGCGCTGCCCGGCCAGGGAGTCGTCGCCGAGACGCTGAACATGAGCCAGCTGGAGGGTTACAAGGTCGGCGGCGCGATCCACGTCGTCATCAACAACTTGGTGGCGTTCACCACCGCCCCCGAGGACGACCGCAGCACGCACTACTGCACCGACATCGCCAAGTTCATCGACGCTCCGGTGCTGCATGTTAACGGGGAAGACCCCGAGGCCTGCGTCACGGCCGCCCGACTCGCGATCGAATACCGCCAGGCGTTCAAGAAGGACATCTTCATCGACATGTACTGCTACCGCAAGTACGGTCACAACGAGGGAGACGAGCAGTCCTTCACCCAGCCGATCCTTGCCTCCCTCATCAAGTCCCGGCCCACCACGCTGGCCCTCTATACCGAGCGGCTGCTCGCGGAAAAGATCATCGAAGCGGCCGAGGCCAAGGCCATCACCGACCGCCTGGACGCCGCGCTCGATTCGGCCCAGAGCATCGCCAAGAAAGAGCCTCAGGTCCCGACGATCGACCCCGGCAATGCACGCTGGAAGGGCATGACCCACGAGTTTTCTTTCGAGCCCGTCAAAACCGGAGTCTCGATGGCGATGCTCGAGGAAGTCTGCAAGGCCCTGGGCTCCGCGCCCGAAGGCTTCGCCGTGAACCCGAAACTCAAGGGCCTGCTCGATGAACGGGCGACGCTCACGGTGAAGGGTGAGGTCAATCACGCCAACGGCGAACTGCTCGCGATCGGAACTCTTCTGCTCGAGGGCACCCCGGTGCGTCTTACGGGCCAGGACTGCCGCCGCGGCACGTTCACCCAGCGCCACGCGGTGATCCGCGACGTCAATACCGGCCAGCCGTACGTCGCGCTCAACGAAATGCGTGAGCAGATGGACCCCTCCGGCCCGCTGGACCAGAAGTCCGACGACGGCCGGACCAAGCAGGCCCGATTCTGTGTGTACGACTCGCCCCTGAGCGAGTTCAGCGTGATGGGGTTCGACTATGGCTACAGCATGGCGTACCCCAACATGCTCGTGATGTGGGAAGCCCAGTTCGGCGACTTCGCCAACGGCGCGCAGGTGATGATCGACCAGTACATCGCCTCCTCGGAGATCAAGTGGAACCGTTGGTCTGGACTGGTCCTCCTGCTGCCGCACGGCTACGAGGGCGCCGGCCCAGAGCACAGCTCTTGTCGCCTGGAGCGTTTCCTGATGCTCTGCGCCGATGAGAACATCCAGGTCATCTATCCCACCACCGGCGCGCAGATATTCCACGCGTTGCGTCGCCAACTCAAGCGGAACTTCCGCAAGCCACTCATCGTCGCGACGCCCAAGAGCATGCTCCGAACGCCCACCGCGAAGGTGGAAGAACTCGTGAACGGCGCGTTCCAGGAAGTGATCGACGACCCCGCGTTCCCCAAGGACGCCGACGTCAAGAGCGTGAAGCGAGTCTGCTTCTGCTCCGGCAAGGTCTATTACGAGCTCGCCGAACGCCGCCGCCTGCTCAACCGCAAGGACATCGCCATCGTCCGCCTCGAGCAGTTGTACCCCTTCCACGAGCAGGCGATCAAGGCTGTCAACGAGCGGTACCCCAAGGCCGCGGATCGGGTCTACGTCCAGGAGGAGCCCCGCAACGCCGGGTGCTACCTGTTCGTCGCCGACCAGTTCCGCGAGCGATTGGGTATCAACCTGCCCTACATCGGCCGTCACGCCAGCGCGACGCCCGCCGTGGGCAGCAAGAAGGCCGACAAGCACCAGCAGGAAGACGTCATTTCGCAGGCAATCGGGCCCAAGCCCAAAGAGGCCAAGGATGCCGACAAAAAGCCCGCTCCCGAAGCCAAGCCGCAGACGGCCAAACCCGTCGGCAAGGCCTAATCTCGGCCCGCTGCGTTGAATAGACCGATCTGAACAGGCACTACAAGGAAGAGCCATGACGGTTGAAATCGTGATCCCCAGCGTCGGCGAATCGGTGACTAGCGGCGTTCTCTCGCGATGGAGCGTGAAGGACGGCGCCGCCGTGAATAAGGACGATGTCGTCGCCGAACTCGAAACGGACAAGGTCACGCTCGAAATCCGTTCCCCGGAGGCGGGCACGCTGACCCAGCGAGCGAAGGAAGGCGACACCGTGCCCATCGGCGCCGTTGTCGGCACCGTGCTGGTAGGCGCCGCCGCCGCGGCTACGACCGCCAAGGCCGCGGAGCCTGTGACGGTCGCGAAGGCGGCCGATCCCGTCGCCGTCCCGGCGCCCGTCGCGGCCGCCGTGGGTCACAACGGGCAGGGTGACGTTCGCGCCACGCCGTTGGCCCAGAAGCTCGCCGCGGAACGCGGCGTTGATCTGAGCAAGGTCCCCGCCACCGGCGCGGGCGGTCGCGTCCGCGAGCAGGACGTGCTCGGCTTCATTGAGTCCCGCGGGGCCGCCCCGGCGCCGGCCGCCAAGGCCCCGGCGTCGGTAGCTCCCGCGGCGTCCGCGCCCGCCGGTGGCCGTCGTGTCACCCGCGAACGCATGACGCCGCTGCGTCAGCGCATCGCCGGCCGTCTCGTGCAGGCTCAGCACACCGCCGCGATGCTCACGACCTTCAACGAGTGCGACATGAGCGGCGTGATGGAGCTGCGCAAGCACTACAAGGAAGACTTCGAGAAGAAGCACGGCATCGGTCTGGGCTTCATGTCGTTCTTCGTCAAGGCAGCGGTCGCCGCCCTGAAGGCCTTCCCACTGGTGAACGCCTCAATAATTGAAGAGGGGGGCCAGCCCGCCATCGAGAAGCACGACTACTGCGACATCGCGGTCGCTGTCGGCACTCCCAAGGGTCTTGTCGTCCCGGTGCTGCGCAACTGCGAGGCGCTCTCTTTCGCCGCCATCGAGTCGGGTATCAAGGACTTGGCGACCCGTGCCAAGGACGGAAAACTCGGCCTGGAGGAAATGCAGGGAGGCACCTTCACGATCACCAACGGCGGCATCTACGGCAGCCTCATGAGCACGCCCATCCTGAACCCGCCGCAGAGCGCGATCCTGGGGATGCACTCCATCAAGAACCGCGCGATCGAGCACCCCGTCGGCAGCGGGCAGGTGGCCATCCGCCCCATGATGTACCTGGCTCTCAGCTACGACCACCGCATCATCGACGGCGCCGAAGCCGTGCAGTTCCTCGTTCGGATCAAGAACGCCATCGAGGATCCTCAGCGACTGTTGCTCGAGATCTGATCTCTTACGACCGCAGCGAAGTCAGGTGCGCCAGCAAGCCCCCACACGCCCGGTGGAGCATCTCGTACATGTGCCGGAAACCCTCCTCGCCCCCGTAATACGGGTCGGGCACATCGGGCGCGGGGCCGCGCACAGACGGATCGAACGATCGCATGAGTTTGACCTTCTCCGCAGGCATACCGAGCTCCAGCAGGCCCCTCACGTTGTTCTGATCCATCGCGATCAGAAGGTCAAACGCGGTCGCGTCGCCACGGTGCACCTGCCGAGCCGTGTGAACCAGTTCGATCCCATTCGCCGCCGCGATCTGGACGGTCCTGGGGTCCGCGGGACCGCCGGCGTGCCAACCTCCCAGCCCGCACGAGTCGATCCGGAACTGGTCCAGACGATTCGCCCGCCGTGCGTGATCGATGAAGAGCGCTTTCGCCAGCGGCGATCGGCAGATGTTCCCCAGACAGACAAACAGAACGCCGGTTTGATTCTCGCTCATGCGGTGACAGCCTCGCCAACATCCTCGTGGGCATTCCAGAACTCAATGATCTTTGCCGGCGCATTTGCCGCCTCGCCTGACCCCGCCGGCGCCGCACCGCTCTCAAGCACCTTCAAGCAGCGGGTTGCCAGCGTCGACGATCTTGCTTCATCCGCCCCCGCCGGCCTCACCGTCGCGACGCCCGCGGCACTGGCAACGCTCTCGAATAGGCCCCGAGCGAACGTCAGCTCAGCATTGACCGGCACGTGGAGCGCGACGTCCGCCGCCGCCAACAGCGCGGGCATCGGCTCATCGCTCACCACCAGCCGTTTGAGGTAGCCCTCCCGTGCGTGGCGAATTGCCCGCGTTTCGAAGCGAGACCCTTTCGGCGTCAGAGCCGTTGCGGTCACGCCGGCGACGTTCAGAATTCCCACCACCTCTGCCAGCAGGTGTGCGTCGGTGTCGTGAGGCGAATGCCCCAGACCCAGCACAACGCGTTCGTCTAACGCGATTCCAAGCCGGCGCCTGACCTCTGCTCGAGTCCCGATGCTGGGAGGCACGTGCGAAACCACCGCCGGTAACATGCCCTCGCTCTTGCCCACTTCCTCGATCCTGCCCGTCCGCGTGTCGACGAAGCACACCGAAGTGGCCGACCATCGCGCGATGGTCCGGCACATCGTCGCCAGACAGTCCCACATCTGGATCCGTTGGAACGCCGTCCCGCGATTCCACGACCGCAGCACCGCCATGATCGGGTTCGCCGCCGGCCATGGGCCCAGCCGCGGCGGGCACACACGCCCGTGCACCCGCAGGCCCAAAACCGCCACCCGTTGTTCAGCGGCCGCTGTTCCCAGCAACAGCACCCGGTGCGAATGACGGGGCGAATCCGCGATGGTCGCGGCGCACAGCCAAGCCGCGGCGTCGGTGCCGCCCTTGTCTGTCAAGTTCAGTACGTGCAGGATTCTCACGTGCGATCAGTTGTTGGTGTCGTTGACCCGCCGGTCGGTGACGTGGCTGTAGAACAGCTCAGCCACAGACCGTCCGCACTCCGACGCGAGTTTGTCCATTCCCTGCGCCGCCTCGGTGCCGTTCTTGGGGTTCGTGCCTTGACGAGTGGGAACCTTGACCGTGATGGTCTTGCCCTCCGCCTCTTCGGGCCACAGGCGAGCGGGGGAGTTGACGCAGTCGATCACCTTGATCCGCAGGACCGCCGTGGGCTCGTAGGTCGTGCCGTCCGCGGAGAGCGTGAAACTGTCGACGGTCACGTAGATCATGACTTCCGCGCTGACCTCGCGTCCCAGCGTCGCCATGTCCATCGGCTGGTCCGCTGTCTCCCCGCTCACACGCGTCAGCGGCGCCTTGGCGTCGATGATGACCTTGAGATCGCCCTCCTTCAGCAGCAGGTCCTGGGCCGTCTTGGCGATCGTCAACCGCAGCGAGCGGCGTGAGAGGCGGTTCGCTCTATCATCAACGAAGACCACTGTGGGGCGCTTCTCGTCCAGCGTGTACTCGGCTTTGGTACGCTCCGGCCCGTGCAGCAGCACCACGGCCGGCGCGACGATATTGCAGCCCCCCATCAACGCGCCGGCGAGGAACGAGATCGCGAGAAGACGTGGCATGGATGAGGTGCTCATGAGTGCGGCGGTCAGAAGAGCGAGCGGCGCATCCCGGGCGGGATCGCGCGTCAGTCGTCGGATGGGATCAGTACTTGGGGTAGTACGGCTCCTGGTGGTCGTAGAAGAGCCAACTGGCGCGGTCCACCACGCGAGAAGCAAGCACGGTGGTGACGGCCGATTGAGTCAGAGAGGCCGGCGTGAATCCCTTGGTATCGGGAAACTTCACCGAGACGCTCTTTTGGAACGCGAACTCATCCGGTGTGGCCGACTCGGATTCCACAACGGACACCGTCGCCGCGGCCAATCCATCCCACTCGTACGCGTTGCCCGGCTCGTTCAGCCGGTACTCCGTGATCTCGATGTAGACCAGTCGGTCGACGCCGCCGAGGTTCTTGGCGAGTTCAGAGAATGGCTTGGCGGCCCACCCGGGGTTGTCGTACGTGAACCGCAGGACCTTTTCCGCAGGCACGTAACCTCCCGCCCGCGGCACATTCTTTGATTCGCACAGACGCGTCGTGATCTGCTTAGTCAACCGGTCGATCAGCCCGGGGTGGTCAGCCTGGATCAGCCGGTCCGCCGACACCACCACCGCGAACGACTTGCCCGCCAGCCCGGTGTACTCCGCCTTGATCTCATGAGTGCTGTCCTTGCGATAGGACTCGGCCATGAAGCCGATGGTGGTGCAACCGGGCATTGCGCCGCAGGTTAACAACGAAACGAGTGCGACGGTCGCGGGGCGCCCCCAAGTCGGGATACCGCGTTTCGTTTCCAAAATGGTGTGGTCGTTGGACATCAGCGTCTGGGTTCCCAAGGTCGGCGGTCAGCCGTTGTTCCACGTCACGATCTTATAACCCCACGCCGCGACCAGCACCACAAGAGCCGGCCACAGCACCGCGGGCCGAAGGATACGCGCCAGAAGGCCGCCCAAGGCCGACCCCGTGGCTGCAACGTGAACCGCCGCCCAGAAACCGGACGCCGTCAGCACCGCCAGTAGGCACCCTGCCGGCTGCGCTACGAACGACGACCATAACCGCATGTGCGCCGCGTACGAGAACGAGGTAGTCATCCCGCAGGTGGGGCACGGTCTGTTAAACGCCATGACCCAGCCGCACGGGGGCATTCCCAGTTGGGTGTGTGTACCGTGCCCCGCCGAACTGGGTTGCAAATACGCCGCCAGCGTCAGCACCGCCAGACAACCAATCGCGACCACCGCCGCTCCGATTCTCGCGGCCGGCGAGACGGAGTTGCCGCTCGAGCGAGCCGTTACGGCCGATTCAATCAAACTTGAACACGCCCTTGCGGAAGCCGTAGACATACGCGACCACGGTGGTGAACAGGAAGAACAGGATCCGGCCCAGCCAGACGAGCCCTTCCTGGTGCGGGTAAGGCGCGATGTTCGGGAACGTGACGGCCCAGGGGTACAGGAAGATGATTTCAACGTCAAAGACCAGGAAAACCATCGCGATCAGGTAGAACCGCACATTGAACCGCTTGCGGGCGGTGCCGACGGGGTTCATGCCCGATTCGTACGTCTGGCCCTTTGTGGCGCCGGCGCGGCGCGGACCAATCACCTGGCTGGCGACCACGTTCATCACGCCGAACCCGACCCCCATCAGCAGGATCAATGAGATCGGCAGATACGACGAAAGTTCCGTTGAGGCAAGAGTTGCGAAAACGCCGGTCATGAGGGTCCATGGTAGGCGGTTTCCCTTCCGGTTACGAGCGGCCCGACACCCTTGGATCAGGCCCGGGCCGACTCTTTACCGACCGGCTTCGCTGGCGCCTTGTTGGTGTTCCACGCGGCCCACCGCACGCAGGTGTCGATCAGCACCTTGCGGTCAATCGGCTTGGTCGCGTAGTCATCGCAGCCAGCCCCAACACATTTCTCCCGGTCGCCCGCCATGGCGTGCGCGGTGAGAGCAATGACGGGCACGCGGCAGTTCAGAGCCCGCAGCCGAGAGGTCGCCGCATACCCATCCATCTCCGGCATCTGCATGTCCATCAGGATCAGGTCGAACGGCGCCGGATCTCTTACCGGCGACTCAATATCGCCGCCGATCGTCAGCGCTTCGATCGCCTTTCGACCATTTTCGACGATTGTCACCACGGCCCCGGCCTTGCGCAGGTGAAACGCCAGGAGCCGTTGGTTGTCCGGTCCGTCCTCCGCCAGCAGGAGCCGGGCGCCCTGGAGGGGCTTGGCCCCGCCTTCTTCTGTTTGCTCCAAGCCGGCCACGCTCGCCGGTCTGTCACCGCGGGCCTCGGGCACCCACAGGTTTGATTCCCTCGCGGAATCCTCGTCCACCGCAATCGTTGCGGTGAACACGCTCCCCCTGCCCTGCTCGCTCTTGACAGTGATGTCGCCGCCGAGCATGGCTGTCAGCCGTCTGGCGATGGTGAGCCCCAGGCCGGTTCCGCCGAATCGGCGGGCCATCGTCTCGTCCGCCTGGGAGAATGGTCGGAAGAGCCGTGCTGCCTGTTCGTCGCTCATGCCTACGCCGGTGTCGGCGACATCGAACCGCACTTGCGTGTGCCCCGTGTCAACGCGTTCCGAGCCCACCCTGATCGTCACCCCGCCGACCTCGGTGAACTTGATCGCGTTGCCCACGAGGTTCACCAGAACCTGCTTGAGGCGCACCGGATCGCACCGGAACGAGCGGGGCAGCTTCGACGTGTACGTGTGTTCGAGGCGGATGCCCTTGGCCTCGGCACGCACGCGCATGAGCGAGATCACATCCTCCACGATCTGCGCAGGGTCGGTGGCAATGGACTCCACGGTCATTTTCCCGGCCTCGATCTTCGAGATGTCAAGGATGTCGTTGATGATCTCCAGGAGGTGCTGGCCGTTGCGCTTGATGGTGGTGATCGCTTCTCGCCGACGCTGCGGTGCCTTCATGACGTCCCCGTCGTCGGCCAGCAGATCGGCGAAGCCCAGGATCGCCGTCATGGGCGTGCGGATCTCATGGCTCATGTTCGCCAGGAACTCGCTCTTGGCCCGGTTCGCCGCTTCGGCCACCGCCCTCGCTTCCTGGAGCGCCATCTCCCGTTCTACTTCGGTGGTTACGTCCGTGACCGTCCCGAATAGCGCCACGATCCGACCTGCGGCGTCGAATCTCGCTCGCCCCTCGCCCCGCACATACCGAACATCGGGGGCCTTGCCGGCCGTCCGCATCACGAGGCTGTAATGCGTGCCTTTCGACGCCGCCGCCCGCACCGCTTCGTCCAGCACCATGGCGCTCTGTTCGGAGTAGTCAGACAGCATTCCCGCGAAATCCGGCGGGCCGTCGGCCTCGCGGCGTCCGAACAGGCGGTAGATCTGCTTTGACCATGTCACTTTCCGTGTCGCAAGGTCATACGACCAACTGCCGGATCGCGCGATCGCCTGCGCTTCCTCGAGCGCCGCGGCGGCCGCGGCCATCTGCGCTTCCATCTGCTTGCGGTCCGTCGTGTCGCACAACGATCCGGCGGTCACCAGCGCCCGCCCGTTCGCATCGCGTTCCGAGTTGCCCCGCGTGCGGAACCACCGGTATTCTCCCGACGCGCACCGCAACCGGTACTCAACGTCGTACGGTGCGCCGGCTACAAGGTGATCTCGCAGCGCGGCGAGGACACGGCTCTTGTCGTCGGGGTGCAGTCTGTCCCGCCACGACGCCGCGGTCGCCGGGAAGTTCTGGCTGGATTCGCCCAGCATCTCGATGAACCGATCCGAGTACCAAACCTCTTCCGTGCTCGGCGTGTATTCCCAGAGCGCGTCGCTGGAGCCCGACACCGCTCGGTCGAACCGCTCAGTCACACGCCGCATTTGCTCGCGCATGCGCACCTGTTCGGTCACGTCGGACTCCACCGCGATGAAGCCGCTCGGTCTTCCCGTTCCCGGGTCGATCGCCAGAGGTTGAATCTGCACGTCCAACCAGTACTCGTTCCCGCTCTTACCACGATTCAGTATCTCAAACTGGCAGGGGAGCCCTGCGGCGAGCAGTTCTCGCACGTGCTGTACCTTCCGAGGATCGGTCCTTTCGAACTGCAGCAGCGGCCCGGGTTTGTGACCGCGGACTTCGGCCAGCGTGTACCCGGTCTTGGCCTCGAACGCCGGATTCACCCACGTGATTCGACCGTCGGCGCCGGTGATCACCACGAGGTTCCGAGTTTCACGCACCACGAGGGCAAGCCGCTCGAGCTCCTCCGTCTGCGCACGCAGATCGCTCGTTGCAGCGTCCGCGATTGACCTGGCGCGATTGGCCGTGTTCGCGAGCGCCAGCACCAGCCAAGCGCTCAGAAGGGACATCAGCACGCCACCGCCCCCCGCTCCCCACACTACCGCCCGTGTCGCACGCACGAACTTATCCGTCACCCGGGTCGTGATCGTCCAGGTCTGTCCCCCGATGTTGATCTTTGCGGTCGCCAGGTTGTGATCATCGCTATTACTTGCCCCGGTGTGAGATCCGGCATCTCCGTCGACGCTGTAGATGAGGTTCTGTGGAGTTAACTCCGTGCCGTTGAATACGTCAAAGTCCACCTCTCCGCCCACCGATTCGTTGGCCCCATTCAGCGTGCGCGACGCAAGGATGGGCATGTACACCCAGCCTTCGAGCGCCTCCCTGCGTGCCCGCGGGGTGTCCGTGACGGCGTGCTTCCGGTATACCGGGAGGAGATTCAGGAATCCCGGTCCCTCGCCCGGCGGCTGAACCAGCGTGATCGGTTCCGTGAGCGTGGGCTCGCCCGTCAGCATCGCACGGTCCGCCGCCGAGCGTCGCACCGGATCGTTCGCGATATCGAGTCCTTGCGACATCAGGTTGTCCTTGAGCGGCTCGATGAACTCGGTGATGTAGAGTTCATCCGCTTCTCCCTCGGACGTGATCCGGAACTCGGGGGCGCCGTCGGCGCGGGTCGCAGCCAGGAACGTCGACAGGTCCTCTCGTTTCACCCGCCGGATGAACCCGATCCCCATCGCGCCCGGGAAGTCCCGCGTCAGGTCGCGGCTCGCGACCATCTCAGCGAACTCGCCGCGTTCCACCGATTTGCTGGCGGGCCACAGCCCACGAGAGCCCCGCAGGCCGTACGCGAAGATGTTGAAACGCCGCTGCACCTCGCGGTTGAGGCGTTCGCTGATCCGCGCGAATCGCGCGTCATCCATGTCGCAGGCGCTCCGTTCCGCGAGGCACGCTCCCAGGCAGGCCACCGCCAGCCCCAGGACGAGCACTCCCCCCGCCGCGGCCCTTCCCCGGCGGCCGCGGATCCCCGCCCCAATGTCGCCGCGGCCCCGCGGATGCCGCCGCAAGACGAGCACCGCGACCAGCGGCGCCACTATCAGCCCGACGCTCGCGGAGTCGATCAGGTTGCTTGTAGTCTGGCTGACGAGCCCGTTGAGCGCCGGCAGCATCTGCATCACCAGCATCTCAAGCAGAAATGCCACAGTCGCGATGATCGCCAGCGTCACCCACATACTGCGTGCGCCGCGAGTTGGTATTCTGCCGTTCGATTCCATAATGGTGCGACCGTGTCGCTGTTGCCGTGGTCCCGCGATGGAGCTAAGAGCTCCGCGGAACCTATCGGTTGCCTCTCTCGGGTTCTAGAACGCAACGGCGTGCCATCAGGGCAAATACCCAACGCTACACGACTGAGTTCCCCGCTCGCGGCTGCGGTTTGGGTGTGTGCGCGTGACAACCCACGCGACGGTAACTCATCCGAATAGGCAGTATTGCTCACCCTGCCGAAGGGATGGTCACAGAGAAGCTACGCAGGCGTGAGCCGGTGATCCCTTGGGCATCAGCATATTGAATATCGAGGCCTCGTGAACACGGGCCTGTTCCGGCAACCGCCGAGCGCGATTAGACCGTCGTGCTTTCGTCGGCCAGTTGCTCGTTGATCGCGCCGCAGTTGCCGCAGATCACGCCGTACTGCCCGTGTGGGAGGCCCTTGACGCTCTCTCCGCACTGAAGGCAGGACGCATGCGTGATTCTTGGAGCGATCGCTCCCTTCCACACCAGCGCCACGGCCGCCATCGTCACTCCCAGCACCGGCCATACCGGCGCCGCCGCGAGCGATACCAGCGCGATCACGGTCAGAGTCGCGCCAAGGAGCAGGGCGAGTATCCGCAGCCAGGTTTTGTAGAGCCAGGTCATGTTGGCTGTCGCGTTCCTTTCGGCCCACTCACAGTTGCCAGAGGCTGCTGCCCCACGTCAGGCCCCCGCCAAACGCCACGAACATCACTTTATGGCCTTCCTTCACTCGCCCCGCACGCACCAGTTCGTCAAGGCACAACGGGACCGACGCGCCCACGGTGTTTCCCACCCGGTCGATGTTCACGTAGAGCTTTTCCTCGGAAATCCCGAATCGTTCTCTCGCCGCCGTGAGGATCCGCAGGTTTGACTGGTGGCACACGAACATGTCCACATCCGCAGCGGCCACCCCCGCCTTGTCCAGCGTCTCCTGGATGAGATCGGAGAATGTGCCCACCGCGAACTTGAACACGGCGGCGCCGTTCATCTGCACCCGGCCAAACTTGGAAGGATCGCACGCCACGCCGGCCGGGAAGTCGCGGGCTTCGCGGGGGACGTAGATGTCCTTCCAGCCTTCGCCGTCCGCGTGCATGCACTGCGCGAGCAGGCCCTTGGACGGATCGTCTGTCGCCCTGAAGATCGCCGCGCCCGCGCCATCGCCGAAGATGATCGCGGTGCTCCGTCCCGCGTTGCTGTAGTCCATCAGCGTGGAGAGCGTGTCGGCGCCGATCACCGCAACAGATTTGTACGTTCCGCCCTTGATCAGATCGTGGGCGATATTGGCGCTGAACACGAAACCGCTGCACGCGGCGTTCACGTCGAACGCTCCCGCGTGGCCCGCGCCCACCGACTTGGCCACCAGGCAGGCCACCGAGGGGCACGACATCTCGCCCGTCATCGTGGCGACGATGATGAGGTCCAGATCGGCCCCTGTCATCCGCGCGGCGGAAAGGGCCGCCCGCAGCGCCGCGGCGCTGAGCGTGTGCGTTGATTCGTTCAGTTCGTGGTTGATCCGGCGACGCTCATGGATGCCCGTGCGCTGCACGATCCACTCGTCGGACGTTTCCATTACCTTTTCGAGATCGGCGTTGGTCAGTCGCCCCACCGGAAGGCTCGACCCTGTCCCGGCGATGCGCACCCCGAATCGTCCGGTCGTTGCCGGAGCAGCGGGGCGGTTGCTCGCGGGAGATGGGCTCATACGCGGCCGCTCTCCGCCGGTGCTGCCGCAGTCGTCAAGACACTCTCAACCTCCGCCAGCCTCGCCACGATCGCTTCGTTCACGTGGGCGTTATGGAAGTTGCGGCAGTTGCGGATCGCGGCCTTGATCGTCCGCGGCTCGCTGCTGCCGTGCGCGATGAAGCACGCTCCGTTGATCCCCAGCAGTGGGGCCCCGCCATGCTCGTGGTAATCGTTCTTCGCGTAGATGCTCTTCACGATCGGCTCGAACTTGGTCATCAGGGCCGGATCGAACTCCACGATCTCCGCGGCGATCGCCTTGAACAGGCTCTTGGCCATCCCCTCCGCAGCCTTCAGCAGCGTGTTGCCCACAAGCCCATCGGTCACAACGACGTCAGCCGCCGCTTCGAAGAAATCACGCCCTTCGATGTACCCGATGTAGTTGAGCCCCGGGGTCGCCTTGAGAAGGTCGCGGGTCTGCTTGATGATGCCGGTGCCCTTGGCCTCTTCGCTGCCGATGTTCATCACCGCGATGCGGGGCGACTCCAGCTTCAATAGCCGGCGGGCCAGCACGTCCGCCATCACCGCATACTGCCAGAGGTGCTCGGCCTTGGGTTCGGGGTTGGCGCCCGCATCGATGAGCACCACGTTGTGCTTGAACGCGGGGATCGTCACCGCGATACCCGGGCGGATCACTCCGGGCATGCGCCGCATGTGCAGCGTCGCCGCGGCGACGCACGCGCCGGTGTTGCCCGCAGAGAGCACGACGTCGCAACGCCGGGGATGCCCCTCCGCTCCGTACTGGGCCATCTTCACGATCGAGGAGTCGGTCTTCTGACGAACCGCCTTCGCGGCGGAGTCCGCCATGTCGATGACCTGCTCGGCGTTCACGATCTCGATACGCGGGTCGTCCTTGGCGACGCCCCGTTCTTCCAGCAGATCGACGATATCCCGCTGCCGACCAATCAGGACCAGACAATCTCCCGCGGGGAGTTCGTCCAGAGCCATCACGCAACCCTTGAGGATCGCGTCGGGAGCGTGATCGCCCCCCATGATGTCAACGGCAATTCGCATCGGCCGGAGAGAGTAGGGTCACAACGACCCGTTGGCGGGAACGGTCGGACTTACGCCTTCGGTACGCCGATTCCCAGCTTGGGAACCTTGATCTGCAGGCCCGGACGCACAAACCCGGATTCCTTCGCGGCCCGGTGGTGCATCTTCGACAGGCCCGAGACCGGATCCTGAGCGACGGTGTAAGGCTTCATCGCGTGGTGCGACCGGCGGCGGCGCGTACGACCGTGGCTGACTCTTTGTGGAGGGAGCATGGAAGGCGTCCTGGCCCGACTTTGGGCCGCGTTGCAGGCGTGTACGAATCGCTCGTATTCCGCCCGAGCGTGCGCCGGAAGCACGCGAACCGATGTGTGAACTGACCCCGCCGGTGCGAAGTCACGACTAACCCAACCCGAGAGGCGAAAACACCCCGCAGATCAAGGGGGAAAGGTTAGGAGGGGGGGCGATGTCTGTCAACGCCTCAGGAACGGTCGAACCCCGCCGATTTCAGTCTCTTCGGAGGTTGTTCGGGCGGCGAGTACCCGCAGAATCTCCACCTCGGTCGCTCCTCGCCGGCACACGCCAGTTCGAAAGCGCGGAGTTATGCGGACGAAGCTGAACTAGTCCACTGGCGAGGGCGGTTTACCGGGGGGTCAACGTCATGAATGGCCCGCGGATGGTGTCCGACGGTAAGTGAATTCCCCTGCCGATGAGCCCCTCGTAGCCGGGGTTCAGCGGATTCAGATCCACGGAAAGAGCGTCCATCTGTGCCAGCGCATCCGCCGGTCGCAACCCGACCCTCGCGGACACCGTCCGTGCAATGGCACCACTGACCATCGCGGCACTGACACTGGTGCCGCTGGCCCGGCCGTACAAGTTCCCGGGCAGTGTGCTCACGGCCTCGACACCGGGCGCAGAATACCGCACGAAAGTACCCACCGAGGACCACGGAGCCACGAATCCGGCGGCGTCAGTGGATGCCACAGCGACCGCGTCCGCGATCGCCGCCGGATACTGCGGCAGGTCGTCCCCGAAATTCCCGGTCGCGCACACCACGATCGCGCCGGCAGTGTTCGCGGTGGCGATGGCCTCGCGCAACGTGAGGGTGTCGACGGGAGAGGTGAGACTGACGTTGATGATCTTGGCGCCATGGTCCACCGCGTAGTAGATCCCGGCCGAAACCGAAAAAGTGGTCCCCACGCCGTCGGAGTCCAGAACGCGCACCGGGAGGATGGTGCATTTGGGGGCCAGTTTTGTGATCAGCCCCGCCATGAACGTGCCGTGACCGGCCAACTCATCGAACACGCCGTTCTGATTCGTGTCCAGCCCCCTCGCCCCGTCGCTGGTGGCCGGATAGAGGTCCACGAAGCTCGCGCCGTCTGCGCGAACCTGGTATCCGAACCTCGTGTGACGGAACACGCCGGTGTCGAGCACGGCGATCGACCATCCCCTGCCGCCTTCTCCCAGGCCCGGATTGCATAGCCCGATCGTGTCCCACATCGGTTGTTTGTCGTACGCGCTGGGCGCAATGCCGACGAAGAAGCTCTGGGTGTGCCCATCAGCGATCGCGTTCTCGCGGTTCTGTTCAACCCCCTCTAGCCGATCATCGAGTTCGAGTTCCGTTTCCAACTCGCCGTCATCGTTGTTCGGCTGGGCGCGGAGCAGGTAGAGACGTCTGGGAGCATACTGCGCCACTACCGTCGCGCCGTACGACTCAGCGACGTCCGTGATGGTCTCGCCGCGGCGGAGCCTGATGGCGAACTCGTGAGGGATCACCGCGCCGCTTTGAGCCAGGGCTTGAACGCTCGTGAGCAGAATTCCAACCGCAAGCGCTGCGTGTTTCATGTGTGTGCTCGCTTCCAACCGCCGACAACGTGCAACGCACCCCACGCGGCGACGTGAGGATTCACTCCGCGAACGCGGCGCTGCGCCTGCCGCAACGCGGATTCCGGTCTCCCTGAAGCCGTGGAATCAGAATACCACGCCGTGTACATATCCGTGAGTGTACGAGCCGCCGTTGCGTCGTGCAGCAGCCAATGGCTCAACACCAGTGATCCCGCGCCGGCGCTGAGGAATCCGCGGACTAATCCGAGCAGTTCTCGGGCGTGGGATACCCCCGTCCGTCCCGAATCACACGCGCTCAGCACGACAGCGCCGCCAGCCAGATCGACGTCGTACATGTCCCGCGCCGTCAGCCATCCGTCCGACAGCTTGATCGCCGACTGCATCGGGCTGTGCGAGACGAACCTCGCGTGTGAGGCGATGTGCACGCCGCCCGCTCCTCCAAGCGCTGCTTTCACACGCTCAACTGTTGCCTCCGCTCCCAGAAGAACCCGCTCAGCGTTCATCGCCCTGGCCACCGCCACCGCCTCTTCCTCCGCGTGCGGCGCGGCGGCATCCGAGACGCCGATCGCCACCTTGGGGCCCTCGCGGCGCCGTGGCCTGGAGAGCATGAACATGACCGAAGCGCTCGGCGCCGTGACCACGTCGCACGTGTCCAGCATTGAAACGCCGTTCACCGTCAATGCGTGGAAGGGCGTCGACGCCAGTTCACCGTCCGCGACCACCGCGAGCATCTGGGCTCCCCGGAGATCCTCCCACATGGGCGCCAGCAGCGCTTCGCCCAACCGGGACAGCTCGGCGTCGGCCCGCGCCGGCGACACACGCGAGTCCAGCCCGCGCGACGCAGCGATCGAGATCTGCAGCCGCAGCGAGCCCAGTCTCTCCGACAGGTACGCCGCGCTGCACAGCCGGCGTGTCACACGCACCCGGCCATCTCGCACGATGATCGCCGAGATTCCGTCACGCTCCCAGAAGTACTCGACGAGCGCACACCCCGGAGGAACTCCTTTCGCGACCTCTTCGCCCGAGGGCGGCGGTGCAAAGTCACCCGCGAATCGGCGAGTCGCCGCCAACCGCAACTCCGTGTCGGCCAGCTGTGATTCCAGTTCTCGCGGCGAGAGCCCCGGCCCGCGCGTTGCGCCTTCGCCTTGAGCCAGCGAATGCGTCGCGGCGATCATCGCCAGCAACTCGCCGCGCCGCCGCAGGAGCTGCGCATCTTGCGAATCGGCGCTCGCAGCCGGGCCGAACACAGGCCCGTTCCCAAGAGTCTCCAGCAACGCCCGCGCCCGACCACGCTCAATCACGGTCAGGGCCTGCACGGGGTCGCCGCGCCGGTCCAGCCACGCACGAACATATTCCTCGTACGCCCCCGCGAACGTCCCGCTCACCACCGCACGGTACCGCTCGCCGCGCAGCCCCGATCGGACTCGTTCCACTGTGCCCATGGCCGCGTCCAACGCGGCCAACGCCGCGTCAAAATCCCCGTCCTGTTCGCACATCCACGCGTGATGTTGGTGCAACTCCGCCAGCAAGATCGGAAGCCCGATCTCCATCGCGCGGGCGATCGCGTCCCGGATCAGTGGCCGCGCCGCTACGGGCTCTCCCAGCCGCGCAATCGCCAGCGCGTTGAGCGCGTCCGCTTCGATCCGCTCCACCGGCTTAAGGTCGGCACGCTTTGACAACGCCTCGAGCGTCCGTCGTGCTTCCGCGGCCTCTCCGCCGCCCAGCTGGGCGCGAGCCAGCAGAATCCGAACCCGGTTCGCGCCCGCCGATTGTCCCAACACCTCGAGTTCATTGATCGCCTTCAGCACCTCTTCGCACGCCTGTCCGAAGCGTTGCGTCGCGAGCAGCGCCCGCGCGATGCCCTCCCTCGCCCGCGCCGCTTCGAGCGCCATGCCGCGCGACGCAAGCTCCTTCAGCGCCTCACGGAACGCCTGCTCCGCCTCGGTCGCGAGCCCCAGCGAGAGCAGCGTCTCGGCCCGCTCCACTTCCAACCGCGCCGCGTCGCCGGGAGCATCGGCCTCACCCATCTTGCGACGGGCGTGCTCGAAGTGCTCCAACGCTTCGTCCAGTCGACCCTGCCGCCCGCACAAGTCAGCGATGTTCCCCTCCACGATCGCCGCGGCACGATGTGCGCCCGCCGCTTCGAACGCCTCGAACGCCGCGCGGAACGCCCCGTGCGCCTCGGCGAACCTGTGAAGATCCAGCAAAGCCTCGGCCCGGTTGCTCTGCAGCGCCGCGAGAATGAGCGGCTGGCTGCGGACGGCCGCGGCGGCCCGATCAAACCGAGCGATCGCTCCGGTGGGATCGTCTTTCATCCGCAGCACCACGCCGATGTTGATATCCGCCCGCCCGGCGTGCAGCGTTTCGCCGGCCCGCACAAAAGCATCCCTGGAAGCTTCGCCCATCGCGACCGCTTCTTCGAACTTTCCCTGTCTCGCCAGGGTGTGCAGCGCCATCAAACGGCACTGGGCCGACTCCGCTTCATCCCCGCACTCTTCCGCCAATCGGATTCCTTCCTGCAGCGAATCCATCGCCTCGGCGAACCGGTTGGCATACGCCAACGCCTGCGCACGGGCGCGCCGCACACGTGAGCGTCGCTCCCGCGATGCATCCGCGACCGCGACCAGCACCTCGGTGCACGCCAACGCGTGCGAGAGATCGCTGATGGCGCCCCGCTCGGCTTCTTCCGAGAGCCTGTCAAGCACCTCCGCTACCGGCCCCGCTGCGCGCAGCGCCGCCAGCGCCTCGGGCCCTTTGCGCCCCGGCAGCTCGGCGAACACCGCCCGGATCGTGGGCGAGGCGACCGTCATGGCACCCGTGTTCCCCTGTGTTCCCCGATCCCCCGGAGCGTCAGCACACCTGTCGAGGTGCGGATGTGCAGGTCGCATTCACGGGATTTGCTCTCCAGCACGAAGCCGCCTTCCCCATCGATACGACCCATCGCGAAGACCTCGTGCGTTCCGATCGCCGTCGCCACCACTTCCTTCGCCTCCGTCCCCGATACCTGACCCCGCATCACGACCTTGGCCGGTTCGCTCTCAACGAGGACATCCACCTCTACCTCGCCGCTCGCGAAAGTGATGTGCCGGCTCTCGGTGTCGCCGCGGAACCCGGCGATAGCGCCCTGAGCCTGGCTGTCGAAGATCAGGTCCAGCACGCGCCGCGTGCCCGCGGTAATCCAGCCGAGAGCCGCCGCCATCGGTGCCTCCGGCGCCCGGAATAGCGACACCGCTCGCTCGATCGACAAACGCGGGGGGGATTCGAGCGGCCCGTCCTTCAGAGTCCCGATCACCCGACGAAACTGTTCGATCATTCGGGCCGTTCCCGAGTCGCGTGCCGCCTGCCTCTCGACGACCCGCGCCTGCTCGGCATCCAGTTCGCCCAGCACGAACGCCGCGAGGTCCGCCGCCGAAATAGGGTTGTCGTTGGAGTTCACGGTGGAGATTCCTGTGCGGCCTTACGGGCCGCTTGTTATGGAAGCAGGAGCCGGGACGCGGTCGCTGTGATACTACTTGCGACTCAGTTTCAGATAGATTCAGAAATCAACTCGGCCAGCTTCGCCAGGCACCGCTGCCGAGTCGGACCGATGCTCCCGATCGGGATCGACAAGTCTTGGGCGATTTTCCGATAATCCGCCCCTTCTCCGGGACCGAACAGCCGCCGGAGCAACTCTTCACATCGGCCGCCCAGCTTACGCAGCCCCAGGTCCACGATGTGTGCTCGCTCCATGGCGGCCACATCGTCCGGGGGGATGTCGATCGGTTCGTGTTCGGGACGATGGATGGCGGAACGCTGACGTTTGCGCTCACGCCAGGTTTCCCGTGTCGCGGTGGTGATGATCCACTTCGCCAGACTCTGCGCATCACGAAGCGAGCCCAAATGACGGAAGAGAGCCATGAAGGTGGCCTGAAAGACATCGTCTCGCGAGTCCGGGTTGAGCCCCGCTCGCGCCGGGATCGAAATGACCAGCGGGCCGAACCGCTTGACGATCTGTCTCCACGCCGACTCATCACCGCCGAGGCATCGGCGTACGAGTTCAGTGTCGGTGGGCTCGGGGGAACCGGATTCCTTGTTTGGAAGTTGCGACATCACTCAGACGATCAGCAGAGCAACGGAACGAACCGCAATACCGCGTGCGCAGACCTCGCCAGCGGGTTTCGAAGCATAAGCGTGCTGCGTTCCACAGCGTACGACCGCCGGACTCCCGGGAATGAGAATCCCGCGACGGGCAGGGCTACTCAACCACAGAAAAAAGGCCCGGAGCATCTGCCCCGGGCCTTCGAAATCACACTTGAGTTATCACCGTTCGATCAGCTGAAGCGGATCTTGTCGGTGCCCATGGCGCCATGGTCGTCCATGCCGCCGCGGGTGGGCGAGGGGCCGCCACGCCGTGGCTTGTCGTCCCCGCCGGGAGCCGCATCGCCGGCCCCGCTCGTGTCGCCCCACTGGGCCCGCTTGAGCGAGAGACCGATCTTGCGGTCGTTGCGGTCGACGCGCAGGATCTTGACGTCGATCTCGTCCCCGGCCTTGACGACGTCCTGCGGATTCTCGACCTTGTGGTCGGCCAGCTCGCTGATGTGCAGGAGGCCTTCCAGTTCCGCCTCGAGCTCGACGAACACACCGAAGTTGGTGATCTTCGTGACCTGGCCGCGAACGACCATGCCAGGCTTGTAGTGCTCCGGGATCGCGTGGAGCCACGGGTCCTCGTGGAGTTGCTTCATGCCCAGGCTGATCCGCTGCTTGTCGCGGTCGACCTCGAGCACCACGCACTTGACAGTGTCGCCCTTCTTGACGACCTCGTTGGGGTGCGTGACCTTCTTGGTCCAGGACATGTCGCTGATGTGGAGCAGGCCATCGATTCCCGGCTCGATCTCGACGAACGCGCCGTAGTTGGCGAGGTTGCGGACCTTGCCCTCGATGATGGTGCCGGCGGGGTACTTCTCGCCGACGAGCTCCCAGGGGTTGACCTCGGTCTGCTTCATGCCGAGGCTGATTTCCTGCTTGTCCTTGTTGATCTCAAGGACAACGACATCGACCTCCTGATTGGGCTGGACGATCTCGCTCGGGTGGTTGATGCGACGGGTCCAGGACATCTCGGAGATGTGCACCAGGCCCTCGATGCCGTCCTCCAGACGCACGAACGCGCCGTAGGACATGAGGTTGACAACGGTGCCGCGGATGCGGCTGTTGACCGGGTACTTCTTCTCGATTTCTTCCCACGGCGAAGCCTCGCGCTGCTTCATGCCGAGCGCGATCTTCTCCTTCTCGCGGTCGATGTTGAGGATCTTGACCTCAACCTTCTGACCGACCTTCACCATCTCGCTCGGATGGTTGATGCGGCCCCACGACATGTCGGTGATGTGGAGCAGGCC
>JAFEBP010000017.1 GCA_018242605.1 Planctomycetota bacterium | reverse complement strand
TCCACGGTTCCTGGGTCAGGTCAGGCATCGGGCATCAGGGGAAGCGAACCCTCTGCTGCCCGGGGCTCGTATTCGCGTCGAAACTTGCCGCGCGGCTCTAGGGTCGGTGTGCTGCGGTCGCGGTCACACGTGGGCACGTGACGCCCGGATGCCAGCGGCGATTGGTATGAGGGGGTGAAAAGCGAAAAGTGAAAAGCGAAAAGCGAAAATGAAGAAAAGAGAGAAGAGACAGCGATGAAGGGCGCGGGGGGTGGTGAGCGCGGAGTGGCGGTGTTCATTGCTGCTCAGAGTTGCAGCAATGGCGTGCGTGGTCCTTTGTTGTCGGTGGCTGAGTTCAGCGTTCCTTGGCGGCGGCGCGGTTGGATTTGGCGAGGACCTGGAGGGGTTTGAAGGTCTCTTCCAGGATGGCCTTGCTGTCGGCCTTCATCCAGCCTTCGAGGATTCCGGCGTAGACGGTGCGGAAGTCGATCTTGAACTTGAGGTCGCCTTCGTCGAGGTCGCGCAGGCTGGGGTGTTCGCCGATGATGCCGGGCTGGACCATGGGGCCGAAGAGGAACATCGGCGCGGCGGTGCCGTGGTCGGTGCCGGCGCTGGCGTTCTGGCCGACGCGGCGGCCGAACTCGGAGAAGGACATGGTCATGACGCGGCCGTCGTTGCCTTGTTCCTTGAGGTCGGCGTAGAAGGCCTTGATTGACTGTGCGAGCTGCGTGAGCAACTGGGCGTGGCGGCCCTGCGCGCCGCCCTGGCCGGCGTGGGTGTCGAAGGAGCCGTGGTTGACGTAGTAGACGCGGGTCTTGAGGCCGGCGCGGATCATGAGGGCGACCATGGAGAGCTGCTTGGCGAGGTCGCCCTGCTGGGGGTACTGCACGAGGGGCTTCTGGCCGACGGCCTTGCGGATGAGGTCGCTGCTGACCTGGGCGTCGAGCGCGGTGCGGAGGAGGAAGTTGGCGTTGGTGTCGTGGGCGGCGGGTTTGGTTGATTCGGGCACGCCGCGGCGGTTGAGGGTGTCGTAACCCTCACGCAGGGCCTTGTTCATCTCCTGGGCGGACCACTTGAAGAGCTCGGCGGATTCAAAGGAGACGGGCTTGATCTTGCGGCCCTGCATCGCGAGGGGCGCGGAGCGGCCGATGGCGATGCCCGGGGGGCCGGCGGCGGCGGGGGCGGCCGGAGCGCCGGGCGCGGCGGGCTTGGGGCTTTCGGGGGCGCCGCTCTCGCCCTTGCCGTAACCGCAGCATTCGGCGTCGAAGTACCGGCCGAGCCAGCCATCGCCGGTGGCGGTGGTGTCGGCGGTGTGCCAGATGTCCATGGACTTAAAGTGGCTGCGGTTGGGGTTGGGGTAGCCCACGCCCTGCACGACGGTGCACATGCCGTTGTCGTGGAGGTCCTTGAAGCCGGCGAGGGCGGGGTGGAGGCCGACGCCTTCGCCGCCGGTGAGCTTCAGGGCGTCCTTCTCGGCGATCGAGATGCCCGGGCGCGCTTTGTAATACTCGGGGAAGCCGAAGGGGACGACGGTGTTGAGGCCGTCGTTGCCGCCGGAGAGCTGGACGACGACGAGGATGTGGTCGTCGGGCACGCCGGGGACGCTGGTGAGCCCGCCGGCGGCGCGGTGCATCGCGAGGGCCGAGGCGTTGAGGAACGCCGGCACGGTGGCGGCGGCGGAGGCCATGACAAGGCCCGAGCGGAGGAACTCGCGGCGGGAAAACGGGGTCAGTTCGGCGGGCATGGTCGGCTCCGGTGGGCGATCTCTACACGAGCAAGGGACATTACTCAGACAGAACGGGCATGGTTCGGTTCAGCAGAGTTGGTATTCGGGCATGGCGGTGGCGAGCAGGAGCATTCCGCAGGCGGAATCCTGGGTGAGAGTGTCTTGCTGGGTGCGGATGTAGTTGCGCAGGGCGGTGCGGGCTTCCGGGGGCGCCTGGCCGAGGGTGACGTGCAGGACCTTGGCGACGGCGTCGTCGGGGTCGCGGACATCGCCCAGGACGGCGAGGGCGTCGAACTTCTGCGTGTCGGCGGTGGCGTCGTAGCCCTGGGGCTTCTTGCCGGTGAGCAGGAAGGCCAGGACGTTCTGGCGGACGAAGAGGGTGGAGGTGTTGATCCAGGAGCGGCCGCCGTCCCAGCCCTTGACGCTGGGCGGGAAGAAGATGCGCTGGCCCATGAGATCCAGCGCGTCGTTAAGGATGGAGAGATCCCGCGGGGGGGCGTTGAGGGAACGGATGGCGCCCACGACGAGTTCAACCGGGCTCTTGATCTGCTGGTTGCGGAAGCGGGGCTCGTAGAAGTGCTCGCTGAGGAAGAGCTTGCGGAGCACGGGGCGGATGTTGTAGTTGCCGCCGGCGAGGTTGGAGGCGAGTTGGCGCAGGACGCTGCGCTGGGCGGGGTCGAGCTCCTTGTCGCCGCCGCGTTCGTCGGGCGGGACATCGGCGACGAAGAAGTGGTAGAGCCGGCGGGAGATGTAGCGGGAGCAAGCGGGCTGGGCGAGGATGGCGTCGACGAAGCCGTCGCCGTCGAAGGGGGCGGTCTTGCCGAAGATGGTTTTCTGGCCGGTGTCGTGGTTCTTGGCCTGGAAGACGAAGTCGTCGTCCTCGAAGGTGAAGCCGGTCAGGGCGCGGGCACCTTCCTTGATATCGCGCTCGGTGTAGTTGCCGATGCCCAGGGAGAAGAGCTCCATGATCTCGCGGGCGAGGTTTTCGTTGGGCTTGTTCTTCTTGCTGTCGTTGTTGTCGAGGTAGGCGATCATCGCGGGGTCGCGGATGAGGCCGTGGAGGAGATCGCCGTAGTTGCCCGCCGCGTGCTTGCGGAAGAGCTGGTTCTGGGCGAACATGTGGTAGGAGTTTTCGATGGTGCGGTAGTTGGTGGCGAGCAGGCCGTGCCAGAAGAGGGTGAGCTTCTCTTCGAGGGGGCGCGGGGTCTCGATCATGCGGGTGAGCCACCACTTCTGGATGTTGGCCATTTGCTGGCGGTCGGACTGCTCGCGTTCCTGGCGCATGCGGCGGACTTCGGCGAGCTTGTTCTCGTCCTGGGCCCGCTGGGCGGCGCGGTACATTTCGCGCTCGGCGGGAGTGGGGGGGCGCATGATCTCACGGTCGAACTTGTCGGCGGGGATGGGTTCGCCGGGGACTTTTTCAAAGTTCAGGATGTGGTCGACGGCCTTTTCGGGGCCCCAGGAAGCGAGGGTGGCGATCTGCTCGGCGGTGCCACCGAACCCGGCGCGCCAGAGGAGGTGGCGGGCTTCTGAATCACCGAAGGCCTGTTTCTTGATGGGCACCAGGGAACTGGTGAGGCGGTCTTCGGGGGCTTCGGCGGGGGGCTCGAGCAGCATGGCTGGGTTCCTCGTGAGTTCGAAGCGCGGGGCGGTTGGGATGTAGGGCCGGAAGAAATCGCGGCGGATGTTGAACGGACGCCGCGGGCGGGTACTTCAGGAGTAACGGAGCGGGCGTGGAATCATTGCACGATCGGAGTGGGCGGGGTTAGGGGAAAATGCCGGGGGAGTGGATACCGGTCCGGGGACGGGAGTACGCTTGGATGGGTGCGGTGGTCCATCTGGTGGCGGCGGAGTAGGTCCCATGAAGCTGTTCCTCGATACTCGGACGGATCGGGTGCGCATCGTGAATCAGACGCCCCGCCTTGAAGCGGGGTTGGATGATGACGGTGAAGAGGGTCACCACGCGCCTGAAACTCTACGGGATGTGTCGGTTCCGGATCGACTGGCGGAGTCACTTCCGGGGACGACTCGGATGCGGCACCCGAGGTTTCCGGACGCGGAATGGCGGGATTGAGTGGGGATGAGGCGTCGTGTTCACGGCGCCCAAATGGTTCCTTCGACGATTTCAACGGAGTTGCCGGCGGGGTCGCGGACGTAGGTTGAGCGTCCGCCCAGGGCCCAGGTTCTGTCGAGTTCGATCTTCACCGCGTGCTGGGTGAAGCGGGAAGTCCACGCGTCGAGGGCGCCGGGCTCGGGGTGCGCGCGGAAGGCGATGTGACCGGGGCCGTGTGCGCCGTGGATGGGTACGCCGCGGCCGGGAGTGGAAGCCAGTTCGCGGCTGAAGATCAGGAGCACGGCGTCGCCCTCGGGCAGGCGGAAGGCGGCGGAGCCGGGCGCGGGGGTGCCGATCTCGCGTAGGCCGATGACGTCGCGATAGAACGCGGCGACGGCGGGCACGTCGTCGCCGTAGAGGATCGTTTCGTGGACGGAGCGAACGCTGGGCATCGCGGAGGACAGATCAGTTGGCGGGGTTCTTCACGTACCGGTCGAGCCACTCGATCATTTCCTCCAGGACATGACCGACGCTTTCGCGGCCCTGGTAGCCGTGCGATTCGTACGGGAGCATGACGAGGCGAACGGTGCCGCCCTGGCCCTTGACGGCCTGGAAGAGGCGCTCGCTCTGGATGGGGAAGGTGCCGGGGTTGTTGTCGAGCTCGCCGTGGATCATGAGGAGCGGGGTCTTGATCTGGTCGGCGTAGGTGAAGGGAGAGAGCTTCATGTAGACGTCGCGGGCTTCCCAGAAGCTGCGGCGCTCGGACTGGAAGCCGAAGGGGGTGAGGGTGCGGTTGTACGCGCCGCTGCGGGCGATGCCGGCGCGGAACATGCCCGGGGGTGCGTGGGCGAGGAGGTTGGCGGTCATGAATGCGCCGTAGGAGTGCCCGGCGACGGCGACGCGGGTGCCGTCGGCGACGCCCATCGCGACGGCCTTGTCGATCGCGGCGCGGGCGTTGGCGACGATTTGCTTCACGAAGGTGTCGTTCATCGTCTCGGGGTCGCCGATGACGGGCATGGACGCGTCGTCCATCACGGCGTAGCCGGCCAGGAGCAGGAAGAGGTGGCTGGTGCCGCCGATCTGCGTGAAGCGGATGGTGGAGCCGGCGACCTGGCCGGCGGTGGCGGCGTCGGAGACTTCGTTGGGGTAGGCCCAGATGAGGAGCGGGAGCTTGGTTCCGGCCACGTAGTCGGGCGGGAGGTACATCGTGGCGGAGAGAGGCGTGCCGTCGTCGCGGGTGTAGGTGATGATCTCCTTGCGGATCTTGCGGAGTTCGGGGAGAGGGTCGGTGAAGGCGGTGAGGGGGCGCGAGTCTCCCGCGGCCAGGTTGCGGAGCATCAGGTTGGGCGGCTGCTCCTTGGTTTCACGCGAGGTGATGATGGCGGGCTTGGCGGCGGGTCCGGCGCTGGTGACGTCGACGACGGTTTCGTAGCAGTCGCCTTCGTTGCGCCAGAGGCGTTCCTTGGCGAGATCGGCGAGGTTCATGCGGTCCAGGAAGGGGCGGTCGCCTTCGGGCGTGGCGCCCTCGCCGCGGAGGTAGATGGAGCCGTCGGCGACTTTGACGACGGTGCGTCCGTTGGCGAGTCGCTCGGAGATGGGGCTGCCGGGGTTGTTGTAGCGGTCGTTGATGGAGCGGTCGAAGACAGGGCGCGGGGCCGGGGCGTTGGCGCCGAGGGTGATGAGCCAGGTGCGGGTCCAGCGGCGTTCGCGCTCGAACTCGCTGACCATGGCGCGGGATTCGGTGGAGCCGGGGGCCTGCTCGAGCCAGGACATGCCGCTCAGGCGGTGCTGGAGGCGGTGCCACTCGACGGGCTCGCCCTTGAAGGGCGCGGCGAGCATCATGAGGCGGTCGCGATGTTCGGCCTTGTTACGCGGGTCGCCGCCGTCGAGGGCCTCGGTCCATTCGAGCGTGGCGGGCTGGGTGTCGATCCAGTCGAAGCCGCGGGGGCCGGTCTCGACGCCTTGGGTGGGGATGTTCTCGCGGAGGGGGATCTGGGCGAGCGGGTGGATCACTTTGCCGTCGGTGACGGACCAGATTTCCCAGGTCTCGGGGAAGAGGTTTTCGGGGACGGCGTAGGAGTAGGGGCGGTTGACGCGGCCGATCAGGAGGAACTCGCCGTTGGGGGAGGGGTTGGATTCGGAGAAGATCGCGGGCGTGCCGAGGTCGCGGCGTTCACCGGAGTCGAGATTGACGATGGCGAGTTGGGCGGTCATGACCCAGTCGAAGAGGGCTTCGTCGTGGGCGCTCTGCAGCAGGTCCTGATAGGTGCGGACCGGGGCGGTGGTGCCGGTAGATTCCTGGATGTTGGGGCCGGGCGGGGTCTTGGGGGCGGCGGGCATCGGGGGTCGGCCGGCGGGGACGAAGCGCACGAGCACGCTGCGTTGGTCGGGCATCCAGCGAACGGCGGGGCCCGCGGCGGCGTTGACGATGGGTCCGGTGAGCTTCTTGACCTTGGCGGAGGCGACGTCGCCCACCCAGAGTTCGACGCCGTTGGCGACGGTGTTGGTGAAGACGAAGCGGTTGCCGTCGGCGGACCAGGAGGGGGAGGAGAGGTTGGCGTCGGGCGGCAGCGTGATCAGGCGCTCGACGCCGTCGGCGACGTTCTTGAGCGTGAAGCCGCTGAGGCGGCGGGGGGCGTGGGGGGCGTTGGTGGCGGGGTTGATGCGGCTTCCGGCGAGGCGGAGCATGGGCTCGGCGAGGTCGGCGACCGGCGGGAGGCCGATGCGGTGCAGCAGGAGCATCGATCGGCTGGAGGGATCGAGGGAGACGCCGGGTGTCGGCGGGGTGTCGAGCACGTGCCGGATCGCGGCGGGTGGCTCTTTGTACTGGGTTTGAGCGGCGGAGAGGGAGGTTGACATGAGCAGTGCGCCCAGAGCGATCAGGGTGGGGGATTTCATGGGAGTGCCTTTTCAGGGCCGCGGGAATGGAGAATCACCGCAAAGTTATCAGCGGAAAGCGGGGGAATCAAAGGGAGGTTGGGCGGGGGGGCGATGGAGGGGAGACGGGGCTGGATAAATTCGGCTGAATCGTGTCCCCCGGGGGCGTATTGATGACAAACTGGAGCGTTCGGCATCCTCACATCCCGTGTTACGGAGTTCAGCCCATGCTACGCCACAACCTGAAGACCCGATTCCTTCGTCCCGGCCGCGTCGCGTTCGCGTCGCTGGTGTACGGTCTGCCGCTCGCCGCGGGGACGCTCCTGTCGGCCTCGTACATGGTGTTCGGCGCCCTGCCGCCTGTGCCGGTTCCGGTGGAGAATCCGATCACGGAGCAGAAGCGGGTGCTGGGCAAGATCCTGTTCTGGGATGAGCAGATGTCGTCGTCGAACGTGGTGTCGTGCGGGACGTGCCACGTCCCGGGGCGCGGCGGCGCGGACGACCGGCTCGCCCGCAACCCGGGCATCGACGGGGTGATCAACACTCCCGACGACATCCAGGGTTCGCCGGGGATCATCAAGTCCGACACGGACAACGACTACCAGCGTGACACGGTGTTCGCGCTGAACCCGCAGATCACGGGGCGTGCGGCGAACGTGAACATCAACGCGGCGTTCGCGCCGGCGCTGTTCTGGGATGGGGGGGCGACGGGCCAGTTCCGCGATCCGCAGACGGGGCAGATCGCGATCGCCAACGGCGGCGCGCTGGAGAGCCAGTCTGTTGCGCCGTTGCTCAACAACGTGGAGATGGCGCACGCGGGGTACGACTGGAACGCGATCGTGACCAAGCTCAACCGCGTGAACCCGCTGGACCTGGCGACCACGCTGCCGGCCGATGTCGCGGCGGTGCTGGCGAGCCACCCGGACTATCCGGAACTGTTCCGTCAGGCGTTCGGCGACAGCAACATCAGCGCCCGGCGGATCGCGTTTGCGATCGCGACGTACGAGCGGACGTTGATCGCGGACCGCACTCCGTACGACCGGTTCATCGCGGGCGATACGACCGCGCTGACTCCGGGACAGCAGCAGGGTCTGCAGGCGATGACGGCGTCCAACTGCCGCGCGTGCCACGCGGGCGACCTGTTCACTGACCAGACCTTCCGCAACATCGGTTTGCGGCCCGTGGCCGAGGATACCGGCCGCCAGGTGGTGACCGGGAACCCGGCCAACCGCGGTCAGTTCAAGGTGCCGAGCCTGCGCAACGTCGGGCTCAAGCGCACCTTCATGCACAACGGTCAGTTCACCAGCATTCCGCAGGTGCTGGGGTTCTATGCCCGGGCTCCTGGTTCGCCCCCGCAGAACCCGGACAACCAGGACCCGATCATGCGGAATGTCAACGTTCCTCCTCAGGCGGCGCAGGTGATCGGCGACTTCCTGGCCAACGGTCTGACCGATCCGCGGGTGCGGGATCAGACGTTCCCGTTCGATCATCCGACCTTGTTCGTGAACAGGCCGGGCAATCAGATCACGATCGTGGGTGGCGGCAGTTCGGGATCGGGCGGCATCGTTCCCAGACTGATCGCGCAGGCTCCGCCGATGATCGGCAACCTGAACTTCCGCATCGGCCTGGACGGCGCGGTGACGGGCGCTTCGGCGCGGCTGGGCATCTCGTTCACGCCTCCGGTGAACGGTCGGATCACCCCGGTGCGGTTCCTGGACGCGGTCATCGCCGAGCCCGCCACCGTCGGGGCGACGGGCGCGGGGCAGGGCATCGCTACTTCGCACTGGCCGATCCTGGACGGTGACTTCACCAATGGTCAGGTCGTGTTTGCCCAGTGGTTCGTGACCGACGCGGGCGCCGCGGGCGGCGAAGCGACGTCGCCGGTCGCTCGGATCCCGTTCTTCTGCGGTTCTTACGGTTGTCAGCCGTCGTGCCCGGCGGACACGAACCGCGACGGCGGCGTGGACGGCGACGACGTGCAGACGTTCTTCACGAACTGGGCGATGGGCGACGCGGCCGGTGATTTCAACGCCGACGGCGGCATCGACGGTTCCGACGTTCAAGTCTTCTTCAGTCTCTGGGAACAGGGCTGCTGATCCGAATCCTGGGCGTGCGGTCTCGCGGCGGCCAACACTTGCGGCGTGAAAAGCGACTGCAAGGCATTGGCCGCCGCGACGACCGAACTGTTCAAGGCGAAGTTCCACATTCACCCGACCACGGTTGCGTATGCACCGGGCCGGGTGAACTTAATTGGCGAGCACGTGGATTACTCGGGCGGGTTCGTGCTCCCGATCGCGATCTGCCGCGGGACGGCGGCGGCGGGAGTATTGACGCGTGACGGGTTGCTCACCGCCGTTTCGTCGGCGTTCGCGGGCGAAACGATTGAGGTGCCGATGGCGCAGATTCGTCCGGGCGGGGCCACCGGCTGGAGTTCGTACGTCGCGGGCGTGGTCGCGCAGTATCGAGATACTCTGCCGCCCGGGGCGGGGGTGCGGATGTTGCTGAACTCCACGGTGCCGCTGGGCTCGGGGCTGAGCAGTTCGGCGGCGCTGGAAGTTTCCACCGCGATGCTGGTGCGTGGGTTGTGCGGCGACGTCGGCGCCGCCGATTCGGGCGTGGCGGTGGCGTGCCGGCGTGCCGAGCACGAGTACGCGGGGGTGCCGTGCGGGATCATGGATCAGTACATCTCGTGCATGGGGCGGAAAGGGCATGCGCTGCTCATCGACTGCCATAGCGAGCGGCACGAGCTGGTTTCGATCCCGCCGGGCGTGTCGTTCGTGGTGGCGGACTGCGGGGTGCGGCACGCGCTGGGGTCGTCTGAGTACCCGATGAGGCGTGCGGCGTGCGAGCGGGCGTTGGCGAAGATCGTGAATGCGCTGGGGCCGCGGCCTTCGTTGCGGCGCTGCCGTGTTGAAGACATCGAGGCGTCGGGGCTGGACGGAATGGACGCGGCGTGCGCTCGGCACGCGGTGGAGGAGAGTGCCCGCACGAGGGCGTTCGCCGCGGCGGCCAGGAACGAAGATCTGGAAAGGTGTGGGGCGCTGATGGCGGCCTCGCACGCCAGTTTGCGAGATCTGTACCGGGTCAGTTGCCCTGAGTTGGACGCGTTGGTGGAGTTCGCGGCGCGGCAGGCGGGCGTATTCGGAGCGAGGATGACCGGTGGCGGGTTCGGCGGCTGCATTGTGGCGATGTGCAAGGACGAAGCGGCATCCGACATCACCGCGCGGTTGATGGCGGAGGGCGGCTCGCCGAAGGCCTTCTCGACCGGGCCTTGCGCCGGGGCGTGGGCGGTTCGGGCTGACATCTGAAGGCGTGGGACGGGCTGCCATTTCCGTGAGTCAACACGCCGCTCAAGGTGGCGCCGGGCTCGCGGCACGGACGGCGACCGACGCGGACGTGGGGGCGTTGCGGTCGCGCTCACCAATGAGCGGGCCTCGCCCGTAAGCCGGCGGAGGTCGGGACGATGAACAGGGGGACGGGTGGAGACACGCCGAAGGGGTGTTGACCGCCGCGATTGCTGCGTTTGCCGCCGCAGTGCCCGGTGTTCAGAGTTCACGGACTCATCACGCCCGCCCGAAGAGCTTCTCGAGTTCCTTGATGGTGAGCCGGATGCTGGTGGGGCGACCGTGGGGGCAGTTGCTGGAGCGTTCGACTTCCTGGCGGAGCTTGACGAGTTCGTCCAGTTCCACGGGGCTCATGTGATCGCCGGCCTTGACGGCGGCCTTGCAACTCATCATGTCGAGCACATCGCGCATGGCCTGTTCGCCGCCGCGCTTGATGTCGGCGATCATCGGCGTTGTTTCGGCGCGTTCGAAGAGTTCACGGGTGAACTCGATGGGATCGACGCCACGGTCAAAGAGGAAGCTGGGGAATGCGTTGACGCCGATGGTGGCTGGGCCGGTCTGCACCGCGGCGACGCCGATGCGTGTCAGCAGAGGATCGAGGGCCGGCAGCAGTTCGAGCTGTGTGGGCGTGGCCTCCACGACGGCGGGGGCGAGGAGGTTCTGGCTCTCCAGGCCGCCGCTCATGACTCGGCGCAGGAGGTACTCGAACATCACGCGTTCGTGGAGCGCGTGTTGGTCGATGATCACGACGCCCTGGTCGTCCTGCGTGACGAGGTAGGAGTTGTGGACTTGCAGCACGCGGGAGGCGGGCTTGGTGTCCAGCAGCGCGGGGTCGGGCGGCGAGGCTTGCTCGATCGCCTGCTTCATCGCGCTGTACTGAAAGCCGGGGGAGCCGGCGCCCGCGGCCTGGGGGGATTTGAAGTACTCCACGAAGCGGTTCAAAGCGCCGGGGTCATCGGGCGCGGCGGCTGGAATCTGAATCGGCACGCCCGTGCCGGGAAGGTCCGATGAAACTTCGAGCGATCCGGGTGTGAGTTGCGCGCCCTGCCAGCCCGCCTTGAGCGCCGAGTAGGCGGGGGTGAGGTCGGCGCGGCGCAATGAATCTCGCACGGCTCGAAGCACGACGGAGTGGATGAGCGAGGAATCCCGGAAGCGGACTTCGGCCTTCTGCGGATGTACGTTGACATCCACTCCCGCCGCGGACATCTCCAGCATCAGCACGATGGTGGGGAAGCGGCCGGGCTCGATGAGGCCGCGGTAGGCCTCGGCGATGGCGTGCTGGATGGTGCGGTCACGGATGGGACGGCCGTTGATGAAGATGTACTGGTGCTTGTTGGTGCCGCGTGCGATCGAAGGAAGGCCCGCGAGCCCCCAGAGGGCGACGCCGCGGGAGTCGTCAAACTCGTCGGCGTTGGCGTCGATCAACTGGTTGGCGAGTTCCTTGCCGAGCACGCCGAGCACGCGGTCACGGGGCGACTGGGCGGGGGGGAGATCGATGACGGTGCGGCCGTCGGCGGTCGCGGTGAATCCGACCGCCGGATGAGCCAGGGCGATATGCCGGAAGGCGTCGAGGCAGCGGTCCTGCTCGGTGGCGACCGTTCGGAGGAACTTGCGGCGGGCGGGCGTGTTGAAGAAGAGATTGCGGATCGTGACGCTCGTGCCCACGGGTCCGGCGGCGGGCTTGGGGGCGGCGCGGCTGTCGCCCTCGACTTCGATCAGCGACGCGGCGGGTTGCTGTGCCGTGCGCGAACGGATGGAGAGGCGCGACACCGCCGCGATGGAGGCGAGGGCCTCACCTCTGAATCCGAGCGTGGCGATGTGGTCGAGGTCGGCGGTCGCCGAGATCTTGCTGGTGGCGTGGGGAGCGAGGGCGAGGGGGAGTTCCTCCTCGGGTATCCCCGAACCGTCATCGCTCACGCGGATGAGTTCGATGCCGCCCTGTTCCAGATCCAGGGTGATGCGGGTGGAGCCGGCGTCCAGGGCGTTTTCGATGAGTTCCTTGACGACGCTGGCCGGGCGCTCGACGACTTCTCCGGCCGCGATCTGATTCGCGACCAGGGTGGGAAGCACACGGATTGGCGAGCGAGTGGCGTCGATCGTCGGCACGGGGGAAAGGGTACTCAGGCGAGGCGGCGGGGTGTGCCCGGTCTTTGGCGGATAATCCCTTTAGACGCCTCCCACACGCACCATCCACTCGACCCATCGGCCGAGGATGACCAGCCCGGCGATGGCGACGGCGGCACCGCCCGCACGCAGGGCGAGCGAACCTGCTTTGCTCGGTGCGGCTTTGAGTTTGACACCTCTGATCGCGACTTCACCGATCAGCACACCCAGGATGTGCAGCGTGGCCGTGCTGAGCACAAAGCCCATGGTGTAGAGCAGGGGGCTCGCGGAGCGCGGGATCTCCACGCCGTGGGCGTGGCCGTGGAACGAACCGAAAAAGGCCACGAAGCACAGGACGAGCCACGGCCGGGTGGCGCGTGAGACGAGAGCGATGCTGAGCCCCAGCACGACGACCGAGATCGCGATGCCCAGTTCCGCGTACGGCATCGGCACGCCGCACATTCCAAGAGTGCCGCCGACGACCATGGCTGCAACGAACATGGACGGGACCGTCCAGATGCTGCGGCCACCGAGTTGGGCGCTGACGACGCCGACGCTCACCATGGCGAGTAGGTGGTCCCACCCAAAGACCGGGTGCGTCAGCCCGGCAACGAATCCTCCAGCCCCGTTCTCTTCATGCGCGAAGCAGAGGGCGGGGGTGACTAGGGGTGTCAGCGCAGCGACGGCGCGATTGACTCGGGGCGGGATGTGGCCGGTGGGGCGCCGCGGGAGGCGTCGGCGGATTGAAGGCGGTGAGATCATGGGCTGAGTTGGGACGGACTGCACCATGACTTTCGGGGCGGGGCCCGCGGCGGTTTTTGCCTCGGGAGCGGATTCGCGGGCTCCCGGCGATTGTTCACACGCGTGGGAAGTCGCCCCGACGATCACGTGCCCGCGGCGCTGCGCATGAGCGTCTCGAAGGTGCCCAGGGCGGCGGGCGAATCCGGCGCGGCGTTGGGGGGGAGCACGCGCCGGTTGTACACGCCTTCGCCGGAGAGGTCCCAGGCCTGGCGGTGATCGGCGAGGTGCACGCTGAATATCTCGTGCAGGCGTGCGCGGGCGTCTCGGTCGCGGACGGGGATGGCCACCTCGACGCGGTTGGAGAGGTTGCGGTACATGAGGTCGGCGCTGCCGATGTACCAATCGCCGTCGAGCGGGTCTTCCTGACCGGCGGCGAAGTGGAAGACGCGCGAGTGCTCAAGGAAGCGGCCGATGATGCTCATGACTCGGATGTTGTCCGACAGACCGGGCACGCCGGGGCGCAGGCAGCAGAAACCGCGGACGACCAGGGTGATGCTCACGCCGGCCTGGGACGCGGCGTAGAGGCGCTCGGTGGTCTCGCGGTCTTCCATCGAGTTGATCTTGGCGACGATCCGGGCGGGCAGGCCCTTGCGGGCGTTCTCGACCTCGCGGTCGATGAGGGCGTTGAACTTGGAGCGCATCGTGTGCGGCGCCACCAGGAGCGCCTGGTACGACTGGGTGCCGGAGAGGCCGGTGAGGAAGTTGAAGAGGTTGACCAGGTCGCCGGTGATCTCGGGATCGCAGGTGAGGAGGCCGACGTCGGTGTACAACTGGGCGGTCTTGGGGTGGTAGTTGCCCGTGCCCACGTGGGCGTAGCAGCGCAGGCCGTGGCGTTCACGCCGCACGACGAGGCTGGTCTTGCAGTGGGTCTTGAGCCCCTGCACGCCGTAAGCGACGTGGACGCCGGCCTTCTCGAGCGTGCGGGCGAAGCGGACGTTGCGGTCTTCGTCGAAGCGGGCGCGGAGCTCGACCAGGCAGGCGACCTGCTTGCCGCCCTCGGCGGCGCGGATGAGGTGTTCAATGAAGGGAGAGTCGGGGCTGGTGCGGTACAGCGTCTGCTTGATCGTGAGCACGTCGGGATCGCTGGCGGCGGCGGCGATGAAGCGCTCGACGCTGGCGGCGAAACTCTCGTAGGGGTGGTGAACGAGGATGTCCTGCTTGCGGATGGCGGCGAAGAAGTTCGCGGAGGCCTTCTCGTGGCCGGGCTGTAGGGCCGCGCCCGAGAGACGAGCGGGGACGACGGGCTTCCAGGGCTTGAGCTTGAGGTCGGGCCGCTCGAGTTCGTACAGCTCGCTGATGCCGGAGAAATCGGTGTCGGGCGCGAGGTCGTAGGCGTCCTTGGTGTCGATGTTGAGCTTGTCGAGCAGCCAGCGTTCGATGGTGGGGGAGGCGCCCGGCTCGAGTTCAAGCCGGACGACGCGGGCGAACCGGCGCTGCTTGAGGTCGGCCTCGACGCTGTGCAAAAGGTTGGCGGTGTCGAGATCGTCCTTCTGGATGCCCGCGGAGCGGGTCACTCGGAACGACGCGGTCTCGTTGAGGCGCATCCCGGGGAACAGGTCGTCCAGGTTGTTGCGGATGATGTCGTGTGAATGGACCAGGCGCAGGGTCTTGGTGTCGGACTTGCCGTCGCGCTGGGGGAGGGTGATGAATCGCCGGATGTTGGGGGGGAACTTCAATCGCGCGAACAGGTGCTCGGCGCCCACGTGACCGGCCGGGGGCTCGGCGAGCACGGCCAGGTTTTCCGACAGGTTCGAGATGAACGGGAACCGGTGCGTGGGGTCAACGCCCAGCGGCGTGAGGGTGGCAAAGACGTTGGCGCGGTACCACTCCTCGGCCCAGGCCTTGTCCTTGGCCGAAAGATCGGCGTAGCGCACGATGAAAATGCCGGCGTGCTCGAGGGCGGGCTTGATCTGTTCCTTGAAGAGACGCTCTCGCTCGTGCACCAGATCGGAAACGACCTCTCGGATCGCGGCGAGCTGCTGGCGCGGCGTCATGCCGTCGTGCCCGGCGGTCTCCACGCCCGCGTGCATCGCGCGCTTGAGCAGGCCGACGCGCTTCATGAACATTTCGTCGAGATTGCTGGTGAAGATCGAGATGAACCGCACCCGGTCCATCAGCGGGAGGCCGGCATCAGCGGCCTGGGCGAGTACGCGGCGGTTGAACTCCAGCCACGAGAGGTCGCGGTTGAAGAAGCGCGGGGCTGCGGCCTCGTCGGCGGCGGCGAGGGAGGGTGGTGGGGTGGCGGTGCGTTTGGTGCTGGGCATCGGGGCGGTTGTTGGTTTCGGCGCAGGTGATTATTCGGTCGGAGAATAGTTGGGTTGCTCTGGTTCAGCGGCGCGGCTGAGGTCGGAACGTCGCGGCACACCCCGCGGCTTCGGTGACGCGCACGGCGGCGACCCGGGCGTGGGGGGCCAGGCTGGCGTCAAGCCGCGACGCCAGTTCGCCCGCGATGTGCCTCGCCACGTGCTCGGCGGTCGGATTGACTCTCGCGAAGGCGGCGGAGGTGTTGAGATCGTTGTTGCGGAAGGGTTCTACAACTTCGGCCAGAACCGCCTCGACGGTGTGGAAATCACAGAGCAAACCGTCGGAATCCAGGGTTTCCCCCGCGATGGTGGCGGTGACGTGCCAGTTGTGTCCGTGGTTCGGTTCCCTGACCCCGCCGATGGTGATGGCGTGCGCCGCGCAGAATGTGGTTTCAACGCAGAGTTCGTACATGGACGGGCCAATGGTAGGAAACGCGGGGTGAGAGCGGAAGTTTGGCTATTGGTCGCGCCGCGTTCGGCCGTCTTACGCCCGTGGCGGCTCGCTCGCTACCAATTCGATCGCGCGGGTGAAGCGGCCGCAGAACGACGCAGCATCCAGGAGCGGCGAGGACTGCATGGCGCCTCGCAACGAGCTTCTGAGCGAAGCCAGGCGAGCTGGATCGCCGGCCAGAGCCGCGGCGATGGAGGCGAACTGCTCCGGCGTGCTCGCGATCAACTCGGGAAGGCCGATGTTGGTGAGCAGACTGACTCCGACGCGTGCGGCGTGGCGGTCTCCGGCGAGCGTAATGACCGGAACGCCCATCCACAACGCCTCGCACGTCGTCGTTGTGCCGTTGTATGGAGTTGAGTCCAGCGCGATGTCGATGCGTCCGTACACGCCCAGATGACCGTTGGGGTCGCTGACGTAGCCGACCAGATCGAGCCGGTCGCGAGAGACGCCGCGGGCGGCGAACTTGGATGCGACGAACTCGGAGGTTTCGCGCTCGTCGAGGCCCTGGGCTTTAAGCAGCAGGCGCGAGTTGGGAGTCGCCTGGAGCGCGGCGGCGAAGAGATCTACTGAGGCGTCGCTGAGTTTGCGGAGGTTGTTGAAGGAGCCGAAGGTGACGTGACCGGACGACATTGAGGGGTGCGGGGATGGTGGGGGCGCATTGGCCGGCGGTTGGTAGCAGAGGAAGCAGGGATCGATCCGGATGAGCTTTTCGGAGGCGTGGGTGTCGCTCGCGCCGGGCGGATCGGTCAGGGAATCCACGAATCGATAGCCGACGGCGGGCAAGCCGGTGGTGTTGGGGTAGCCCAGGTACGTGATCTGTGTCGGGGCGAGGCGGCAGCGGAGGATGTCGAGCGAATGGCCCCGGGTGTGGCCGGCGAGATCGATGAGGACGTCGAGTTGATCCGCCGCGATCGCGGCGGCGAGGGCGGGGCGGGTGGTGTCTTCAAGGCTTCGCCAGTGATCGGCCAGGGCGCGGAGGCGTCGGGTGACGGCGTCGGGACGGATGTACGTGAAGTACGCGAAGAGTTCGATGCGGGCGCGATCGTGGTGGGCGAGGAACGGCTCGATGAAGAACGCGACGGAGTGATCGCACAGGTCCGGGCTCATGAGGCCGACGCGAAGCGGGCGGCCTTGAACGGGGGGCCGCGGGTCCGAACGCGCGGCGGCGATTGGCTGCGTGAACCGGGTCAGCACGCGGGCGCAGGCCTGGTGGGCGGCGAGGCTCTGCGCCGGTGGCTGCCCCGAGGGGTAGTTGGTGTAATGCGCGATGTTGCTGTGCAGGCGGACATCGGTGGGGTGACGAGCGGCGAGGGCTTTGAGCACGCCGATTGCTTCGGTGGCCCTGGACATCGACGCCAACGCTTCGGCCTTGGCGCTGGTGAGTTCGTAGTCGTTGGGGAAGCGGGAGAGCGCGGCGTCGCAGCGGGCGGCGGAGGCCCAGTACCGGTGGCGCTGCATTAACGCTTCAACGGCGAGGATGTGCGGCTCGTTCCAACCGGGCTCAATGGCGGAGGCGCGGTCGAGTGTCGCGAGGGTTTCGTCGAGGAGGCCCGCCGCGGAAAGGGCGCGGGCGAGGTTGGCGAGCAATGGTGCGGATTGTGGCCGGGCGTCGCACGCGGCGCGGGCGTGGGTGATGGCGTCGGTGAAGCGGCCTTCGCGCATGCGCAGGTAGGCGAGGCAGTTGTGGGCGTCGATGTTGCCGGGCTCGGCGGCGAGGGCGGCTGTGCAGACTTCGGCCGCCTGCGAGAACTGGGCGGCGGCGAGGAGCGACGGGATCGAGGCCAGATCGGACATGCGGCGGCTCGCGCGGGGTCAGAGTCCCTTCATCGCCCCGGTGCGGCGGGCTTTTTCGTAGCGGGTGAGCGAGTCCTCGATGACGGCGTAGGCGGCTTCGGCGGGCATGATCTCGTCGACCTCGACTTCCTTGCCTTCGAGCGTTTTGTAGTCCGCGAAGAAGCGCTTGAGCATCTTGAAGATGTGCTTGGGGAAGTCGCTGGCCCGCTGGAACTCGTTGTAGATCGGGTCTTCCATCAGGACGGCGATGATCTTGTGATCCGGGGCGCCGTGGTCGATCATGGTCATGAGCCCGGTGGCGCGGGCGTTGCACAGCGTGAGCGGAGGGATTTCCTCGGTGCAGTAGACGAGCACGTCGAGCGGGTCGTCGTCTTCGGCGAGCGTCTGGGGGATGAAGCCGTAGTTGGCGGGGTAGTACACCGCGCTGGAGAGGACCCGGTCGAGCTTGAGCAGGCCGCTGGGCTTGTCCAACTCGTACTTGTTGCTCGAGCCCTTGGGGATCTCGATGACGGCGCGGAACTGCTTGGGGAGTTCGTGACCTTCAATGCCGGGGGTGACGTCGTGCCAGGCGTGAATCATGGGGCAGAGAGCGTAGGAATGAAAAGAGCGGGGAGGATGAGTCCCCGCTCTGAGTCGGGGTTGAACTTGCCCGACCTGAGCTTGGTAGCCTGCAATGATTCGCGATGCATTCCCCGGCTCCTTCCACGCTCGGTTGGCGCGTCGTGTTTGTTGTGTTGGCCGCGGGCGCGGCGTGGTGCGGGTCATCCGCGCCGCACGGGGCGCCGGCGGCGCCGGGCATCAAGGAGGTCGCGCTGCCGCCCGCGCCTGTTCTGACGCCGCAGGAAGCCAAGCAGACGTTCGTGATGGCGCCGGGGATCGAAGTTGCGGCGATCGCGGCGGAGCCGGTGGTGCAGGCGCCGGTGATGGCGACGTTCGATGAGGATGGCCGGTTGTGGGTGGTTGAGATGCGGGCGTACATGCCGGACGTGAAGGCCACGGGCGAGGACCTGCCGACGAACCGCATCAGTGTGCTGGAGGATCGCGACGGGGACGGGGAGTTCGAGACGTCCACGGTGTTCCTGGACGGCGTGACGCTGCCGCGGGCGATCGCGCCTAGTTATGGCGGGGCGTTGTTGCTGGAGCCGCCCAATCTGTACTTCTGCAAGGACACGGATGGGGACGGCAAGGCGGATGTCAAACGCAAACTGCTCGACGGGTTCGGCGGGTTGGAGAATCCCGAGCACGCGGGAAACGGGGTGATGTGGGGCCTTGACAACTGGCACCACTTGTCTCAGCACAAACTCGAGGTGAAGTTTGACGGGGAGAAGATCGTCACGCGGCCGACGCCGACGCACGGGCAGTGGGGTATCACGCAGGACGATTGGGGGCGGTTGTACTACACGCCGAATCCGAGCCCGTTGCTCAACGACTTCTTCCCCAAGCATCTGGCGGTCCGCAATCCGTACCTCGCACAGGTGCCGGGCATGGGCGAACTGATCGCCAAGGACGCCAGCGTGTGGCCCGCGCACGCGACGCCGGGTGTGAACCGGGGGTACATGAAGGGTGTGCTGCGTGAGGATGGCACTTTGGCCAACCACACCGCGGCGTGCGGGCCGACAATCCTGCGGTCCGGCCTGTTCGGTGAGGAGTGGCGGGGCAACGCGTTGGTGTGCGAGCCGGCGGGGAATCTCATCAAGCGGCTGATCCTGCGGGAGAAAGACGGGCTGCCCGAGGCGGTCAACGCGTACGAGGGGCGCGAACTGCTCGCGAGCACCGACGAGCGGTTCCGGCCGGTGTGGGCGACCAACGGGCCCGACGGCTGCGTGTACGTGTGCGACATGTACCGCGGGGTGATCCAGCACAAGATGTTCCTCACCGAGTATCTGGAGAAGCACGCCAAGGCACGGAAGCTGGAGACGCCGCTCAACATGGGGCGCATCTGGCGGATTTCGCCGCCGGGATTCAAGCCTCACGCGATGCCGCGGCTGTCGGTGCTCAGCAACGACCTCCTGGTTGAACTGCTCTCGCACCCGGACGGGTGGCAGCGTGATACGGCGCAGCGGTTGCTGGTTGAACGCAGGGCGGTCGGTGCCGCGGGGGCGCTGCGCACGATGCTGCAGGCCTCGCCGGATTGGAAAGCGCGACTGCACGCGCTGTGGACGCTAGAGGGGCTTGGCCTTCTGACGGGCGATGACTTGATCGTCGCAGCCCGGAGCGGAGAGCGGCCGCTGCAGGCGGCGGCGTTGCAACTGAGCGAGCAGCCGGTGCGGCTGGGCGAGAGCGCGGAGTATCGGCGCGTGGTGCGGGGGGCGCTGGGCGGAACCAACGACATGCCGCTGGTGTTGATGCTGGCCGCGACCGCCAGGGATGGTGATTCGAGCACCACCGGAGGCGCCGAGTCGATGCTGCTGAAGAGGGGGGGCAACAAGTATGTGCGTGCCGCGGCGTTGAGCACGCTGACGGATGCGTCCGCCAATGTGTCGATGCTGGGCAGCATGCTGGCGAACGCGTCGTGGCCCAAGTCCGCTGCGGATCGGGCGGTGCTGACGGATCTGCTGCGCTGCGTGTTTCGGGCGCCCGCGGCGACGCGGCTGAGAGGCGTGGAGTTACTCGCACCGATCCTGGACCAGAACGATTCGCGGGCGGAGGCGGTGATCGCGTGTTTGGCTGATGCGACGGGCATCGAAGGCGAGCGCGCCAAGCCCATCGGGCTGAGCGGGGAACCGGCGCAATGGCTTGCGGCCGCGGCGGGCAAGGGAGATCAGGCGAAGCGGATGGCATCGATGGCCGAGTATTTCGATTGGCCGAATCGGCCGCCGGCGAAGCGGGCGAAGGCGGCGAGGTCGCTGACGGTGGGGGAGCAGGCGATGTTCGAAAAGGGGGCGGCGATCTTCGCGAAGTGCGCCGTGTGCCACCAGGAGACCGGGCAGGGGTCGCCCGGTCAGGCTCCGCCGCTGGCGGCGTCGAAGATCGTGCTGGGGAATCCGGAGGCGCCGATCAAGATCGTTCTGCATGGGCTCGAGGGCGAGTATCCGTTTGGCGACATCACGTACCGTGGCTCGATGCCCGGGTCGCAGTTGGAGACCGACGAGCAGATCGCGGCGGTGTTGACGTACATCCGCAGGGCTTGGGACAACACCGGTGATCCGGTGGACACGGCGACGGTGTCGCGCGTGCGCACAGAGACCCGGGGCCGGAACAAGCCGTGGACACGAGAGGAGATTGGGTATGGCAAGTAAACTCAACGCTGTGGCGAGGTGGAAGGTTGGGGCGAGTCTGATCGGGGTGGCCCTCGCGCTGGGCGCGTGTGGTTCATCACCCCGGGCGGCCGGAAAAACTGCGGCGAAGGCGTTGTTTGATGGGCGGACGTTGGAAGGGTGGGTGCAGCGGGGCGGGGCCGCGGCGTATCGGGTGGAGGATGGGTGCATCGTGGGCGAGACCAGGCCGAACCAACCCAACTCGTTCCTGTGCACGAGCGGCGAATACGGTGACTTCACGCTGCAACTGGAGTTCAAGATTGACGAGGGGCTCAACTCGGGCGTGCAGATTCGCTCGCAACGGCGCGACGAGAAGGGGTTGCAGCGGGTCTTCGGGTATCAGGTCGAGATCGACCCTTCGGAGCGGTCGTGGACCGGCGGCATTTACGACGAAGGGCGGCGCGGGTGGCTGGCATCGCTCGAGGGACGCGACGCGGCACGCGGGGCGTTCAAGCACGGCGAGTGGAACACGATGAAGGTGGAATGCCGCGGCGATCACATCGCCACATGGATCAACGGCGTGCCGTGCGCTGACCTGACGGACTCCATGACGCCCCGCGGGTTCATCGCGCTGCAGGTGCACGGGGTCGGCGCGAAAACCGAGCCGATGCGCGTGCGGTGGCGGGGGATCACGCTCGCTCCTTGACACATGAGGCGCATCAAAAAACCGGCCCGATTGGGCCGGCTTTGATGATGATCGATCGGGTGATTTACTTGGTCGCGAGGCCGACGGAGGCCTTGGGGTTCGCGACGAGCAACTCGGAGCGGCCCTCCATCGGGTCGCTGCCCTTGACAATGAGATCGATGGTCTGTTCGGGCGTGAGGCTGGGCTTGAGGGCGATGAGCTTGGCCGCGAGGTTGGTGATGTTGGGCGAGGCCATGCTGGTGCCGCTGTACTTGAGGCGCTTGCCGCCGGGGACGTAGGACTCGACCTCAAAGCCGTTGGCGTACACCTTGACGTTCTTGCCGAAGGTGGTGAAGCCGGTGGGCTTGCCGGTCTGATCGACGGCGCCGACGGTGAGCAGGTTGGGTAGCGTGAAGCCGCTGGGGATGACGTCGGCGAACTGGTTGTCGTTGTCGCTGTTGCCCGCCGCGGCGACGAAGAGGATGCCGGGCGCGGACTTGATGGCGGCCTCAAGCCCGTCGCGCTCGATGGCGAAGAGCTTGCGGGCGATCTCGGCTCGCTCCGCGGCGGACTTGCCCACCCCCTTCTGCTCCAGGGCGTGCTCCATCTCGGCCTTGCTGTTGCCCCAGGACATGTTGACGACCCGCACGCCCGCGGCCTTCATGTACGCGACGCTGTCCATGTACATCTTGGCCGTGGCCTTGCTGAGTTCTTCGTTGGGGGTGAGCAGCGGGATCTCGCGGAAGTCGAACGTGAGGCGGCAGGGCAGGAGGCGGGCGAAGGGATTGCCCGCGGCGGCGATGCCGGCGACGTGGGTGCCGTGGCTGTAGTTGCCGTAGAGCGAGAGGTCTTCCATGAAGGGCTTGACCTGGTCGGCTTTCAGACCGGTGACGTACTTGCGGAGGGCCTCGGCCTCGGGCGTGTTGATGGAGGCCTGCAGGTCGCTCATGCCCTTGGTGTGGGACTCAACGAGCGAGAGATCGCCGCGGAGGTCCTTGATGGGGTGGAGCAGGTCGGTGGTGGGCTTGTTCTCGAGATCGAAGGCGATGCCGTTGATGTCATCGACGAAGCCGTTGCCGTCGTCGTCCTTTCCGTTGGGTTGTTCCTTGGGGTTCACGTACAACTGGCCGGCGAAGGGCTTGATATCGACGCCGGAATCCCAGATGCAGATGACTACCGGGGAGGCGTGGTCCTTGTCGGTGAGCGTCGCCTGGCGGGGCGTCCAGATGTCTTTCTTTTCTGCGGTGTTGGCGGCGATCATGGCGCCGTAGACCTCGGCGACCAGGTGCTGGCTGGGCATCTGGATGTCTCGTGTGACTCGCATGGCGATCAGTTGCCGGGCGATGTCGCCGCTGATCTGGCCTTTCTGCTGCTCAACGACGGGGTCGACCTGGCCCTGGACCATGCCGTTGATCATCTCGGCGCTCACCATCTCGGCGCGGGCCTTGGCGGCGGAGACATCGTCGCGCACCAGGTCCCACGGGAGGGCGGAGACGTTGGCGCGGAGCGTGTCCTTGAAGACCTTGTCCTTGGCGGTCTGGTCGCCAGTGGCCTTGGTCGCCGCGGCGAGGGCCCGGAGGCTCTGGCCGACCATGAGCTTCTTGGACTCCTTGGCTTCGACGGCCTTGATCTGCTCGATGTAGCCTAGGGCATCGTCCCAGCGGCCTTCAAAGACCGCGATCATCTGGAGCGAGCCGTAATAGCCCTGGAGCGTGGCCTTGTCGGAGATGTCGTACGCGGCGAGGTCGGCGAGGGTGTCGGCTTTGACTTTGGCGAGCAACTCCTTGAAGGGGGCGTCGGAGTTGAGGAACTCAGAAGCCTTGCCTGGGATCTGGTACGTGTGGCGTGGGAGGTCGTCCACGCTCTTGACGGGCTTCTTGGCCGGCGGTGGGGCGGAGGGGGTCGAGGGCGACTGGGCCCAACCGGGGGCGGCCAGGGCGGATGTGAGGCAGAGAGCGACGAGGAGATTGCGGGCGGTCATGGGGCGAGAGTTCCGAGAAGGGGACGGTGGGAGGAAGGGCCCTGAGGGGGGCTTGAGATGAGGCGGCGGGGCGAGCTCGGTTCGAATGGGACGTGGCAGTACGAAAGAGACGCGGTAGTCTATCGTTTCCGGCGTTGGAGTTGAAGTTGGGCGGGGCGAATCCGAACTTTCTCCGTACTTATTTTGATCGGTAGATGTCATGCAAACGAACGCAAGAACGAGAGATGAAACTTCTGCTGAAAAAACAGGGGTTTTGAAAAATTATGACGATTTGGGAGGTCTGTCCGCTTGACGTAGAGAGGGGTGTTCGCTTACACTCCCGCCCTGCCGAAATTCGACAGGCAAACGAATGCGACCGACGAAATCAGTCGCACAGTTGTCCTGCCCGAGTTCAGCAGCCTGATCTTTGACAAGTGAACAGTTGGGATACCGCACGAGAGTGTGGTGTCGGTGCATGGTCTGCATGACCAGGTCGTCAACCCGATTCGCACCGGCACGATCCAAAAAATCTGTCCGTGGCCCGTACAAGCTAAAACTCCCTTGAGGAGTACTCGGAGCAGATGGTTGGTCCTATTTTCACAGAATGGGACGGTTTACTCTCGTGCAACTTTGCGGTGGGCGTCAGACCCCCGCCGCAAAGGTAACGAGTAATGCCAATTTTCCGCCGGGTGCCAACCCGGCGGCGGTAGAGTCTCTCCCCCGAGAGACGCTATCGGAGACCGCCTCGAGCCGGAGTCGAAAGACTCTCGGAGCGAGGAACATGGTCTTCTCTCTTTGAGATCATCCGGTGTCTGTCGCAAGACAGCGCCGGTTCAAGGAAATCAACTGAAGAGTTTGATCATGGCTCNNNTGGCTAAAACATGCAAGTCGAACGTGCCCGCAAGGGTAAGTGGCGAAAGGGTCAGTAATACGATCGAACGTACCCCGAGGTGGGGGATAGGGTGGGGAAACTCACCATAATACCCCATGATCTCCCCGGAGCAAAGGTTTACCGCCTTGGGAGCGGCGATCGTCCTATCAGCTAGTTGGCGGGGTAAAGGCCCACCAAGGCGAAGACGGGTAGCGGGTGTGAGAGCACGGCCCGCGACATCGAAACTGAGACACTGTTCGGACTCCTACGGGAGGCTGCAG
>JAFEBP010000016.1 GCA_018242605.1 Planctomycetota bacterium | reverse complement strand
CCACGGTTCCTGGGTCAGGTCAATGAAACCACGTTGAGAATCAGGTGCGGTCTGGCTGGCGGGGGCGGTCCTCTCCTGCCGGGAAGCGCCGTGAACTCAAGGTTGAATTGAATGGCTGAAGCCGGAGGGACGAAGCCCGTTGAAACGGGCTGGGGCCGATGAATCAGGAACTTGAGCGTGCTGGTCTTCGTTCACCATCGCTGAAGCGATGGCCTACACGCGAGCAAGGCCGCGGAAACGGCCTGAAAGGCGGGGTCTTGATTTCAGTTCACGGCGTTACCCGTTGGGGCGAAGGGGCGGGGGTGAGGTCTGGAGCAGGGGAGTGATGCGGGGTGGAATGGATTGGAGTTTTTGGGCGGGTCGGAGTGACGGTTGACGATGGTTGGGTTTGGCGGGGGTGGGCCTGCGCCCCTGCCGGGAAGCGCCGTGAACTCAAGGTTGAATTGAATGGCTGAAGCCGGAGGGACGAAGCCCGTTGAAACGGGCTGGGGCCGATGAATCAGGAACTTGAGCGTGCTGGTCTTCGTTCACCATCGCTGAAGCGATGGCCTACAAGCGAGCAAGGCCGCTGAAGCGGCCTGAAAGGCGGGGTCTTGATTTCAGTTCACGGCGTTACCTGTTGGGGCGAAGAGGCGGGGGTGAGGTCTGGAGCAGGGGAGTGATGCGGGGTGGGATGGATTGGAGTCTTTGGGCGGGTCGGATTGACAGGTGATGATGGTTGGGGTTGGCGGGGGCGGGCCTCCGCCCCTGCGGGGAAGCGCCGTGAACTCAAGGTTGAGTTGAATGGCTGAAGCCGGAGGGACAAAGCCCGTTGAAACGGGCTGGGGCGATGAATCAGGAACTTGAGCGTGCTGGTTTTCGTTCACCATCGCTGAAGCGATGGCCTACAAGCGAGCAAGGCCGCTGAAGCGGCCTGAAAGGCGGCGTCTTGATTTGAGTTCACGGCGTTACCTGTTGGGGCGAAGAGGCGGGGGTGAGGTTTTGGATTGGGAGCGTGATGCGGGGGAGGGATGGATTGGAGTTTTTGGGCGGGTCGGAGTGACGGTTGACGATGGCGGTCCCTCCGCCCCTGCCGGGGCGGGCTGCGATTGGGTCACGCCTTCCACGGGTTGCGCGACGCTCAGAGCAGCGTCGCTACACCCGTGGCTACAGCCCGTCGCCCCGTTGGGGCGAAGGGGCGGGGGTGAGGTTTTGGATTAGGAGCGTGATCACGATCGGAGACCGGTGGAGTTGGATACGAAGTGTGCGATGGCGCGATGTGGTGCGGTTCACTTGCATTTTGCAAGTGATTGGCGTACTGTTGGGTCATGGAAGATTCACCGATCGTCGTGCCGCGGCTTGCGCCTCCGGGCGCAGGGATTCCTGCGATTGAGCGGGTTGTTGGGGGGGCCATCTTCGCGTTCAATCGCTGGCGGGGGACTCGGGAGCGATTCGCGGCGCGGTTTGAGCGGGAGCGGGGCGTGATCGCGGGGTTGTGCCGCGGCGGGGATGAGCGCATGCTGGGGGAGCGGGTTCTCATCCCTCGGCTGCGGGGATTGGAGGACAGCAGTCGGTTCTGGTCGGTGTGGATGACGCTTGACCACCTGAGAATTGTGAATGATCAGATCACGCGGGTGATCGAGTCATTGACGGGTGGGCGCGTGCCGGAAGGGCGGGCGAGCACGGCCGCGGTGAAGCCGAGTGCGGGGGTGGGGCCGGAGGTGCGGGGCGCTTATGAGGGGTCGTGCGATCGGCTGGTTGCGTTGGCAGCTTCGTGCCCGACGCTTCGCACGGCGGTTCGGTACGCGCATCCGTGGTTTGGGCCGCTCGACGGGGCGGGGTGGCACGCGATGGCGGCGATGCACATGGGGATTCACCGCGCGCAGATTGCGCGAATCCTTGCGGACGCGAAGGGGGGAGCGTCGTGAGATCAAGAGGGAAGCCCGCCGCGGGGCGATCGCCGTGCCCGGTGGCTGCCACGCTGGACCTGATCGGTGACAGGTGGACACTTCTGATCATCCGCGATTTGTTCGCGGGCAAGACGCGGTACGGGGAGTTGGCGGCCTCGCCGGAGGGGATCGCGAGCAACATCCTGGCGGCGCGGTTGGAGCGACTTCAGGCTTGCGGGGTTGTGGCCGCGAGAGCGTCGCTGGAGAGGGTTGGGAGTTTTGAGTATCACCTGACCGCGCGGGGGCGCTCGCTGCTGCCGGTGCTGAAGGCGATGCGCGACTGGGGATTGGCCCACGTGCCGGGGACGGCGGCGAAGGTGCGTGTGGGGGGAGGGGCGGAGTGAAGAGGGAAGGCATCGGGCATCAGGCACTAGGCATCAGAGATGGGACATTAGAAATTGGCATTGGCCTCTTGCGCCGATTCGGAAGGCGTGATGGCCTGGGCGTGTGCCGGAGACGCCGGCTTTTTTGGGATGGTTCAGCGGCGTCGTGGGCCGATGGGTCACCGCGTTATTCACGAGGAAGCGGGCGGTTTGCGCCCGATCAGCACGAAGAACCGTACGTTGCCCAGAGACACCAACGCGAAGAGAGGGGACGTGATGCTGGTATCACGCCGCTGCACATCGGTCACGCCGGCGGCGCGCAGGACGCTGGTGTATTGGGCTTCGTGGCGAACATCGGCCAGGATGCACGCGCCGCCCGGCTTGAGGACGCGTGCGATCTCGCGCAGGGCGGTGGCCCGCTCGTCGGCCTTGTAGACGTTGTGGATCGCCGCGTTCGAGACGACGACGTCGAAGTGGCTATCGGGGAATGGAATCTTCCGCATGTCGGCGGTCAGGATTGTGACGCGGTCGGCGACGCCTTCGCGGCGCGCGTTTTCGCGGGCGGCGTCGGGGTTGTTGCCGGAGAGGTCCTGGGTTTGCCAGATGTCGATGCCGGTCGCGGTGCCGGTCGAGAGGCGCTTGGCAGCGCCGATGAGCATGACCCCCAGGCCGCAGCCGACATCGAGCACGGTCTCATCTCCCCGCCATCCCCCCGGCTTGAGATCGAGCAGCCACTCGCGTTCGCGGATTTTGCCGTATTTGGCGGAAAGGTACATGTAGCTGCCCATTCCCAGGCAGACGATCGCCATGGCGGAGCCGTTGCGCACAAAGAAGCGCGTCCACTCGGACCGGGGCAATAGGCCGCTGAATGCGACCGCCCATACGAGCACAGCGACCGACCCTCCAATGAAGAGGTTGCGGACAACGCCGGGAGCGTCGATCCCATAATCGGGCCGCGGGCTCGTTTGTGTTTGTGTCTCCATGCCGAGTCTCCAGGTATGAAGGGGAGTCCATCATACGGGCGGGAGGCCTGGCCGCCGGCCGTGGCGCGGGTTCACCGGTCATCAACCTCCGAGCTGCAGGCGCCCAGATGCTCACGCCGTCCAGGAACAGCTCTGTTGGTGTCCTGCCATCCCGACGATTCGAGGGGTCGCGCTCGAATCTGCGTCGGAACTTACCGCATGGCTCAAGGGTCGGCGCGCTGCGGTCGCGATAACACGTGGAGACGTGACGCCCGGATGCCAGCGGCGATTGGTATTATTCATTGAGCGCCATTTTGGTCTGCGCGCGGGCTGCGTCTAAAGTGTCTAGAGTTGAGACCGTGATGGATTGGAGTGCAGACAGAGTGCTTGCGCTTGCGCCTGATGCGGGCTCGGCGTCCGCCGGGCAGGGTCTTGCAATTACGCGAAAGTGGAGTTCGCTGGGCGCGAGTGATCGGGCGATCTGGGGGTTGTGTCAGGGTTCGGGCAAGGACCCTTATCAAACGCGCATCGATCTTGGTGAGCCGGTCTTCAAGTGCAGTTGTCCGAGCCGGAAGTTCCCTTGCAAGCATGGGCTTGGATTGCTGCTTCTGTTTGCAAAGGAAAAGAAGAGTTTCACGAGGGGCGCTGAGCCGGGGTGGGTGAGTGAGTGGATCGACGGCCGGGCCGAGAAGGCGGAGAAGAAGGCCGAGAAGGCCAAGGCGGCGGCGGAGGCTCCGGTGGACGTGGCGGCGCAGGCCAAGCGTGCGGCGGTGCGCGAGGACCGTGTCCGCCAGGGCGTGACAGAATGCCGAACCTGGCTGGACGACCTCTTGCGTCGTGGGCTGGCGGCTGCGCAGAGCAACGCTGTCTCGGAATGTGAACGGGCCGCGGCGCGGATGGTTGACGCGCAAGCACCGGGGCTGGCGGGGATGATTCGGCGGATCCCGCCGTTGATGTCGTCGGGTGCGGGGTGGGAGGTTCGGACATTGGAACATCTCGGACGCCTTCATCTGCTGCTGTCGGCGGCGGATCGTGTGGGCGAGTTGCCGGGCGAACTTGCCGGGGATGTGCGTGTCGCGATCGGCTACAACCAGCCCAAGGAAGAAGTGCTTGCGGGGCAGGGGGTCTCTGACCTTTGGACCGTGGTTGGGCAGGCCTTTGAAGAAGATCATCATCTGACCATGCGCAGGACGTGGCTCTGGAGCAAGCGCACGGCGAGAGCGGCGTTGGTGCTGGACTTCGCGGCGGGACATCAGCCGCTCGATACGTCGCTTGTGGCGGGGATGGCCTTTGAGGGAGAAGTTGTGTTTTATCCGTCGGGGGCGCCGCTTCGAGCGCTGGTGAAGTCTCGCGGAGAGGCGTCGAGGACCGCGGAGCCGCCCGAGGACGGTGGGGCGAACGCCATCGGGGCAAATCTTGAGCGGTTTGCAAGGGCTTTGAGCGCGAACCCGTGGCTGACGAGGTGGCCGATGGTGCTGCATCGCACGAAGGTCTTTCGCGCGGGAGATCGGTGGATGCTTGGACAGGGGGAGGAGCTGTTACCCTTGTCGCCGGCGTTCGAGCGGGGGATTCACTTGTGGCGGCTGCTCTCGGCGACCGGAGGACGTGAAGCCACGATCGTCGCGGAATGGGATGGGGAGGCGGCGGAACCGGTGGGGCTGTTTGTCGATGCCGGGGGGACGCGGTATGTGGGGCTTGTAACGAGGTGGGCGGCGTGAGCGCAGGGGAGGGGCCATCGCGGGTGCTGAAAGAGCTGAGCGTCACGGCGCTGCTGGGGACTGACCGCACGGGGAGAGAGGGCGGCACGCCCGCGACGCTGCTGGCGCGGGCGGCGGTCGCTGGGACGCGGGCGCGGGCGGGGCGTCGGTGCCGCGCGGTTGTGGAGGCTGTGGTGACCTGCCCGGAGGACAGTTGTGCGGCCGCGACAGCGTCACAGACGGCGACGCTGGAACGGTTGCTCGTCTCGCCGGACGCAGACTTGATCCAGGAGTGGTGCACGCTTGCCCGAGCACGCGGGGTGCGAGTGCCGGGGGTCGTTGTTCCGGTGCTGCTGGATTGGTGGGCGAGGCAGCCGGGCCGCACGCATGAGGTGTTGGAAGTGACGGGAACGCGGGGGGCGTGGCTCGCGGGGCTCAATCCCCACTGGCGGAAGCCGGTCGCGGTGTCGACGATCCCGGCGGATGCTGACGAGGTCTGGCAAACCGGGTCCGCCGCGGAACGCGTCGCGCTGCTTGTTACGGTGCGGAAGAATGATGCGGCCCGCGCTGTGGCGATGGTGCGGGCCACGTGGGACGCGGACGGGGCTGAAGAGCGGAGAAAGTTCGTCGAGGTTCTCGGGCAAGGCGCGTCGGCCGCGGATGAACCGCTTCTTGAATCGGCGCTCGATGATCGGGGCAAGACGGTGCGTCGCGAGGCGGCGCGTGTGCTGACGGGGCTGGCGGGGTCCGCGCTGCGGGCGCGGATGAGTGAGCGGGCGAAAGGCCTGATCTGCGTGGAGACCACGAACGCCGGGTCGGGGCGGCGCGCGAAGAGAACGATCAAGATCGAGCCGCCCAAAGCGTTCGACAAGGCATGGGAGCGAGACGGGATCGAAGAGCAGGCGGCGGCCGGCAAGGGCAAGAGGGCGTTCTGGATGGTGCAGGTGCTGAGCGCGGCGGACCTCTCCACGTGGACGGCTCTGTCCGGGCTTGCGCCGTCGGAACTGCTTGCGGCTCTGAGCGAAGATGAGTACTTTGACGACGCGTTCGGGGCGATGTGCGCGAGCATCGCGGGGTGTCCGCGGCAGCCGGATGCCGCGTTGTGGAGCGATGCGATCATCTCGGCGTGCGTGGAACGCGGGATTGCGAGCGAGGAGCGGTTGAGCCTGATCTGGGGCTCGCAGACGGCTGAGCGGAGCGAGGCGTTGCGGCTGCGGTTCCTGGGCGGCGAAGGGGCGGTGAAAGGGGAGGTTGTCTGGAGGCTGCTGACGTCGGACCAGCGCGCGTGGTCGCTCGAGTTCTCGAGGCGGGCGATAGAGATCTTGCGCGACGCGACGCCGAAGAGTGCCGGCACGTGGGAGTTCTGGGCGCCGATCGAGTGGGTGTCGAGGCTGCTGCACCCCGGGGCGGCCGATCTGTTCGAGGGTCTCGTCGCGGAGATGTACCCCGGGGGTCCGAGCGAGAGCATCCGCAAGAGTCTTGACCGCGTCCGGCTTCGGGCCGAGATGCACAGGGAGTTTCAATCGTGAGCAAGGCCAGCAAAGAGGCGAGTGGGTCCGTGTCGTCGGTCATGCGTGAAACCGCGGAGAAGCAGTACGCCGCGGAGCTTGCGGCGCTGGCCAAGGTGGACGATCGCGAACGCCCGCCGCGGTGGAACCTCTCACCGTGGGCGGTGGTGACGTACCTGATGGGCGGGAAGCTGAAGGACGGGACGGAGATCTCGGCGAAGTATGTCGGGAACAGGCGGATCATCGAGATCGCCGTCGCGACGCTCGCGACCGACCGGGCGCTGCTCCTGCTCGGCGTGCCCGGCACGGCGAAGAGCTGGGTGAGCGAGCACCTGGCGGCGGCGATCAGCGGTGACTCGACGCTGATGGTCCAGGGCACCGCCGGCACGCCCGAGGAGGCGATCCGGTACGGATGGAACTACGCGTTGCTGCTGGCCAAAGGGCCGTCGCGCGAGGCGTTGGTGCCGGGGCCGGTGATGCGGGGCATGGCCGAGGGCAAGATCGTGCGCGTCGAGGAGCTGACGCGCGTGCCCAGCGAGGTTCAGGACACACTGATCACGATCCTGTCTGAGAAGACGATGCCGATCCCCGAACTCAACGAAGAGACGCGGGCGGTGAAGGGCTTCAACATCATCGCGACCGCGAACGACCGAGACCGCGGCGTGAACGAGCTTTCGAGCGCGCTCAAGCGACGCTTCAGCACGGTGGTTCTGCCCGTGCCGGATTCGATGGACGACGAGGTCACGGTGGTGCACCGGCGTGTCGGGCAGATCGGCAAGGCGCTGGAGCTCACCGGGGAGGTTCCCGCGATGGACGAAATCCGTCGCGTCGTCACGATCTTCCGCGAGCTTCGCGACGGGAAGTCGGTCGACGGCAAGAGCAAGCTCAAGAGCCCGTCGGGATCGATGAGCACCGCCGAAGCGATCAGCGTGGTGACCAGCGGGATGGCCCTGGCCTCGCACTTCGGCGACGGCAAGATCAAGGCGGCGGATGTCGCCAGCGGGATCATCGGGGCCATCGTCAAGGACCCGGTGCAGGACAAGGTCGTCATGCAGGAGTACCTCGAGACCGTCGTCAAGGAACGGGACGGATGGAAGGACCTGTACCGAGCCTGCAAGGACGTGCTGTAGAAACTGGTTGAACTGCAAAGCCATGTCCGGTGAACTGCACATCCTGGGCATCCGCCATCACGGACCGGGCTCGGCCCGGATGGTGAGCCGCGCGCTGCGGGCGATCAAACCCGATGCGGTCCTGATCGAGGGCCCAGCGGATGCGGCGGACGTTGTGCCGCTCGCGGCGGCGGCCGAGATGGTTCCGCCCGTGGCGATCCTCGTGTACGACCCCCAAGCCCCCTCGGACGCTTCGTTCTACCCCTTCGCGGAGTTCTCTCCGGAATGGCAGGCGATCCGGTGGGGGCTCAACAACAAGGCGGAGGTGCGGTTCATTGACCTGCCTCAATCGCTCCGTCCGCGAAGGGTGGCCAAGGGCGATGCCGTCGGCGAGCAGGACGGCGTGACGGCTGAAGCAGAATCGCTGTCGCCGGCGGCACCGAGGCCGGACCCGCTCGAAGCCCTCGCGCACGCCGCGGGGTTTGCGGATGGCGAGGCGTGGTGGGGCCGGTTGATCGAGGAGCGGCGGGGCGACGACAGACCGCTGGAGGTGTTCGAGGCGATCAGCGAGGCGATGGGCTCAGCCCGCGCCGAGCTGGGCCCGACGCCCCACGATCCGGATGAGCCCGCACGCGAGGCGCACATGCGAAGGTCGATCCGCGCGGCGATCAAAGAGGGGTACGAACGCATCGCCGTCGTCTGCGGTGCGTGGCACGCGCCGGTGCTGACAGCCGGGTCGCTCAAGTCGATCGCCGCGAAGAGCGACGAAGAGATCATCAAGCGGCTCACCAAACACAAGACCGCGGCGACGTGGGTCCCCTGGACCTACGACCGGCTTGCGTATCACTCGGGGTACGGCGCGGGCGTCACCAGCCCCGGGTGGTACGAGCACCTCTGGCTGAATCACGACCAGATCACGGCCAAGTGGCTCACCAAGGTGGCCCGATTCATGCGCGAAGAGGACCTTGAGGCCTCACCGGCGAGCGTCATCGAATCGGTACGGCTCGCGGAGTCGCTCGCGGCGCTCCGCGGCCGCTCGATCGCGGGTCTTGACGAACTTTCCGAAGCGACGCTCTCGATCCTGTGTCACGGCAATCCGCTGCCGATGCGTGTGATCGAGCAGAAGCTCATCGTCGGCAATCGTCTGGGCGAGATCCCTGATCACGCGCCGAGTGTGCCGCTGCAGCGTGATCTGACGGCCCAGCAGAAGTCACTTCGAATGAAGGTCTCGGCGGACGGCACTGAGCTCGACCTGGACCTGCGCAAGGAGACCGATGGCCTTCGCAGCCGGCTGCTCCACCGCCTGGCCGTTCTCGGCATTCCGTGGGGCAGCCTGACGGCCGACCAGAAGCAGCGTTCGAGCACGTTTCACGAGGTGTGGGCGCTGCAATGGAAGCCGGAGTTCGCGGTCGCGGTGATCGAGGCCGCCCGATGGGGCAACACGGTGCACGACGCCGCGGCGGCGTGCGTCCAGGAACAGGCCGAGCGTGCCGGCGAGCTCTCGGAACTGACTCGGCTGCTCGACCACGTGATGCTCGCCGACCTGCCCGGCGCGATTGACGCGCTGATCTCGCGGATTCAGACCCTCTCCGCGGTGGCCGCGAGCATCGGCGGGCTGATGGACGCCTTGCCGCCGCTGGCCCGCATTCTCCGCTACGGCAATGTTCGCAAGACCGATGCGGCGCTGGTCGAACCGCTTGTGGCCGGCCTGCTGGCCCGAATCTGCGCCGGGCTCCTCCCGGCGTGCGGATCGCTCGACGACGACGCGGCCGAAGAGATGTTGGGTCGGCTCGATGCGGTCTCGGCCGCGCTGCACACGCTGGCACGGGCCGAGTTCACCGAGCCTTGGCGTGCCGAACTCCGCAAGCTCGGCGACGCGGACATCCACGGGCTGATCGCGGGCCGGGCGTGGCGCGTCCTGCTCGACGCCCAGGAGTGCGACGCGGACCTCGCGGCGGCACGCATCGCGCTGGCCCTTTCCCCGGGCAATGACCCGGGGCAAGCTTCCGCTTGGGTGGAAGGGTTTCTGAGCGGCTCGGGGGCGGTCCTGGTTCACGACGCGCGGTTGCTGGCGATCATTGATCGGTGGGTGTGTTCACTCCCGGCGGCGACGTTCGAACAGGTCTGTCCGATCGCACGCCGGACGTTCTCGACCTTTGCGAGACCCGAGCGTCGGATGATCGGAGAGAGTTTGAAGCGCGGCCTGGGCGCGACACAGCAAACGGCGAGCGAGGGCGACGACGATTACGACCCGGCGCGAGGTCGGCTTGTGGACCCGGTGCTGAGGCTCATCCTCGGGGAGGTTTTGCCATGACCCAGCCAAATCAACCCGCGCCCTCGGGCGGTCCCGCACCCTCCGGTCATGCCGCTCAGGCCCATCCTTCGGTTGATGCGGCCACTCGCCTCAAGCGTTGGCGACTTCTGCTGGGAGGTGACGAGGCCGACGGAACGGGAGTCACCCTTGATCCGAGGTCGCTCGCGATGGACAAAGCGATGTCCATGCTCTACGACGGGAGCGGCGGCCCGGGTGAACGCCGCGGCGGGCTGGGGGCGTCGGCCCCGAACGCGGCGCGCTGGCTCGGCGATATCCGCGAGTATTTCCCGAGCTCGGTCGTGCGGATCATGCAGAAGGATGCGATCGATCGTCTGGGGATGCAGCGATTGCTGCTCGAGCCTGAGATGCTTGAGGCTGTCCAGCCGGATATCCACCTCGTGACGACGCTGATGTCGCTCTCGGGCGTCATTCCGCAGAAGGCCAAGGCGACCGCGCGGGAGATCGTGCGGCGGGTGGTCGACGAACTCAGACGCCGTCTGGATGCGCCGATGCGTACGGCGGTGACAGGCGCGCTGAAGCGATCAACCAAGACCCGACGCCCGAGGCACAACGAGATCGACTGGAACCGGACGATCCGTGCCAATCTCAAGCACTATCAGTCCGAGTTCAAGACGGTTGTGCCCGAGTCCCGGATCGGTTACGGACGCAAACGCAGCCAACTCCGCACCGTCATCGTCTGTCTCGATCAGTCAGGGTCCATGGGGCAGTCGGTGGTGTACTCGGGCGTCTTCGGCGCCGTGCTGGCATCGATCCCGGCGATCCGCTCGCACGTGGTGACCTTTGACACGAGCGTCGTGGATCTCACCGAGAAGATGGGCGACCCGGTCGACGTGCTGATGGGCGTGCAGCTTGGGGGCGGCACCGATATCAATCGTGCGTTGGCCTACTGCCAGGGATTGATCACACGCCCGCGCGACACCATCTTTGTGCTGGTGACGGATCTCTACGAGGGCGGCGACAACGCGGAGATGCTCAAGCGAGCCGCGTCGATCGCGGGCTCTGGGGTGCGGATGGTGACCCTGCTGGCCCTGGGAGATTCAGGCGCGCCCTGCTTTGACGAGAAGAACGCCGCGGCGTTCGCGAGCTTCGGTGTCCCCAGCTTCGCGTGTACACCCGACAGGTTCCCCGAACTCATGGCGGCGGCCATCAACGGTACCGACATCGCCCAATGGGCTTCGTTGCAAGGCCTGACCACGCCGCGAGCACGAACCGAGTAGCGCCATCGCTGCACCAGTGGACACGCGGGGCCCGGATGCCGGCGGCACTTTGGTATGATCGCGCGGAAAAGAGTCTCTCGAACGGCTTGCCCGAAAGGACTTTTTCGACCGGGTGTCGATTCAGCGAAGTCGCTGCGGAGGGACGGATGGAGGTCAACCGCGCGCCGCACGCGTCCTCAGGAACGATCCGACACTCACGAGCATCACGAATCCGGCCGCGGAACACAAGGCCGCGGCGAACCGTCCCGCATCGGCCAGCGCTTCACCGGGGCCGAAGACCGAGTACATCTCGCGCGGGGTTGCTCGACCGGACGACACGTCATAGACGTAATCCTGCCGGTGATTTTCCTGTCGGACATGGAGCCGCGCGGTGGTCACGCCTTTGGCGTCCGAGTGAAACTCGAGCTTTGCATCCCGAAGCTCGCCGGGGGCCCGCGCCTTGTATGCGGCGACAAAGGCCGCGAAGTAGTCGAGGTTTGCGTTCGGCGGGGGCGTGTAGTCCAGCCTGCTCAACTGGACCCAACGCACGCCGCGGGGGTCCTGCACCTGAACCCAGCCGCCGGTATTAATCTCCTGCTGAGAGTTTGTTAATGCACGCTGAATCACACTGACCTGCGCGCCGCCGGGCCCATTGCAGAGCGGCACTGTGTCGTCCGTCGGGAACATTACATACAGAAAATCCGATGGCGGCGGCAGGCCGCTGGTGGAGACCCAGGTGGGATTGGGCTTGCCGGCCGGTATGGCGGCGTAGACCACGCGGAACACGACAACTGCTCCAACGAGCAGGAATGCGACCACTGCAAGCCGTTTGAGAGCGCGCGAGGCCATACGGCCAGAGGATAGTGCAAATGCGAGGGTTGTGGTTGAACCGCGGATCGCAACGGGCCCCGGCTCTGGCTTCGGCGGGCACGCATCGTGCCGCGAAGATCGTGGCGGTTTACAGTTTGAAGCGTAATGCGGGGGCGAGGTTGGAGATTCGCGGCGGTCTTGAACTGTCTGCTCACAGCCGGGGGCGGGCACCCGGATTTGTACTGCCTGGCCGGTGGCGAAGGCGGGGCGATGGGGGCGTGCTCGGCCGAAACGTCGCGGCGGTGGCTGAGGCTGCCGGGCTTTGGGGGATGGTCACTTGGGCCCGACTTGCGCGGGTGATGGCTGCGGTGGGATTACGGAGAAGTTGGTGAAGGTCTTGCCGTCGTAGCGGCATGCGCCCGCATCGGCGCTGCCGAACCAGATGTTGCCGGCCTTGTCTTCGAGCATGCAGTAGACGGTCGCGCTGCCGAGGCCTTCCTTCCGGGTGAAGTGCTTGAATGACTTTCCGTCATAGCGGCTAGCGCCGCCGCCGCCGCCACCGTCGGGGTGTCCCATCCAGATGTTGCCTGATCGGTCGACGATCATCGAGCCGACAAAGTTATCGAGGAGTCCTTCGTTGACGGTGAACGTCTCGAGCGACTTGCCGTCGTACCGGAACGCGCCTTCCTGACCGCCGAACCAGATTGCCCCGGATCGTTCGATCGCGATCGAGCGGATGTTCACGAACGATCTGCCGGCTTTGTCGGCGAAGTTGGAGAACTCCTTGCCGTCGTAGGAACAGATGCCGCCCTGGGTTCCGAACCAGATTCGCCCCGAAGCATCCTGGGCGATCGAGTACACCGAGTTGTCGATGAGCCCGTCCTTGGTGGTGAAGTTGGTCATCGCCTTTCCGTCGTAACGGCTCACGCCGTTGCCGGTGGCGAACCAGATGTTGGCGTCGCGGTCTTCGAAGATCCAGAGGACGTCGTTGTTTCCCAGGCCTTGCGCTGCGGTGAAATTCTTGAATGACTTGCCGTCGTAGCGGGATGCGCCGCCGGTGATGGAGCCGAACCAGAGTGCGCCCGACCGATCTTCCAGGAGCGAGAAGATGCGCCGGCTGGGCAGGCCGACTTCTTCCGCGAAGTTGGTGAACTCCTTGCCGTCGTAGCGGATCGGGCCGCCGAAGGTGGAGAACCAGATGTTCCCGGCGCAATCCTCCCGGATGTTGCGGATGATCACCCGCGGCATGTACGAGGTCGACTTCGCCGCGGTGGAGGTGAAGTAGGGATCGTGGCTCGCGGGCTGGCCGATCTGCGCGGGCGCGGAGGGGGGCGGGGGCGTTTGCTGTGCCGACGCCGCGGCGCATGCTGCTGCGCATCCGAACATCAGGGCCAGGGCCGTCGTCTTCATAGTGAGTCTCCGGGGCCGCGGGAGGAGGGGGTGAGGGCGGCAAAAACGCCCGGTAGTCGCGGCCGGTTCAAGGTAACGAAACATCAGTGGGCCGTTGATCGGCCGAACTGTCACGAGATTCCAAGACATGACCCAGGTCGGGGCTGGACGTCCTAACTACCGCCAACGAAGACGGTATTGATGTGCTGACACCCGAATGGGTAGATTTGATGGCGTCGGCGCGTGCCGAGGCCGCCCGGAAGACACTTTGTACGCCGCGAAGCGCGAGCAGGTTCAAACGGACTGGTGAGCGGCGGTACTTTATGGAGTGAGTTCATCCCGTTCGGCCGGGTGGTGAGTTGGGCAGCGGGCGGCGATTGGTTTGGCAGTTCCGGGAGATGCGGGGATGGTGGGGGCGAGAACGGGGAGGCGTTGGAAACATGGGACAATCTCGAAGTGCTTCCCTGGGCTGGAGGCAGAGCGCTTGGTGCTTTTTGAGAGATTTTGCTTGACAAATCATTCCATATTGTGTATTTTTTGGAATAATGGAACCAACCCCGACATCTCATGGCGGCCGCATGGCGGCGCTCAAGGCGATTGCATCGCCGGTGCGGCAGGAGCTCATCTCGGAGATCGGGCATGGAGGGGCGTCGGCGCGTGAACTGGCGGAGCGGCTGGGCCGTTCGCGGCAGGCGCTGCACTTTCATCTTGGCGCGCTGGAGAGGGCGGGGCTGGTGCGGGTGATCGAGGAGCGCGGGACGGGCCGCGAGGCGGAGCGGGTGTACGCGATTGCGCCCGATGCGCTGAAGTTCACGGCGTCGCAACTGAGCGCCCGCGAGTGGGGTCTGGCAGCGCGGGCGACGCGTTCGATGCTGCGGCTGACATCGCGGGAGTTTGACGCCGCGGCGGAGCGGGGTGAACTGGTTTCGGAGAGCGGCAAGCCGATGGCGATGGCGTTGCGTGCCAAGGCGCGGCTTGATGAGGCGGGGCGAGAGCGGTTTCACCGGCTTATTCGCGAGATGATGGACCTGTTTCGCGCCGCCAAGGGCAAGAACAGCTCGGAACGCATGCTGGCGGTGACGGTGGTGCTCACGCCTGCGCGGGAATCGGGCGGGAGCAAGAAGAAGTCAGGCCCCAAGACCAAGGCCACTGGGAGGCGCTCATGATGATCCTTGACCACATCCTGATCGGGGTTCTGCTTCTCGTGCTGCCGTTCGAGGGGGTGCTGACGATGCGGCGGCTCGACCTGGCCATGCGGGCGGGAGATGCGCGGGCCCGGTCTGTCATGTACATCAAGACCATGGCGCTCGAGTGGGCTCTGGTGGCGGCGGTGCTTGCGGTTTGGATCATCGGGGGCAGGCCTTGGGATTCGCTGGGCGTGAAGATGGGCGGGCTGTGGCCGAGTTTGCTGGGCGTGCTCTCGCTGGGGGCGATCGGGGGGCTGCTCGTGTTGCAGTTTCGGAGCGTGCAGCGGCTGACAGACGCGCAGGTTGCCCGCGTCCGCGAGCGTCAGCGCAACGCGCTGGCGCTTCTGCCGGCCAACGCGCGGGAGCATCGCCTGTTCAACGTGCTCTGCGTGACGGCCGGGGTGTGCGAAGAACTTCTGTTCCGTGGGTACGCGGGGTGGTATCTGACGCATTGGCTGAATCCGTGGGCGGCGATGCTGGCGGCCTCGGCGGTGTTCGGGCTGGCGCACGCGTATCAGGGGCGCCAGGGGATCGTGCGCACGGGCGTGGTGGGCGCGATGTTCGGAGCGATCTACTTGCTGTCGGGGTCGCTGCTGTGGCCGGTCATCGGTCACGCGGCGGTTGATCTTGCCGGGGGCATGCTGGTCCATCGGCTGGGAGGTGGGGGCGGCCGCGAGAAGACGGGCGCGGAGCCGGGCCCGATTCCGGCGGTATGCGGATGAAGGCGGGCGGCGGCGGGGTGGACGGCGGGGGCGGGGTTCTACTGCGTTGGAGGCTTGCTACACGGACTTGATTGCGCGGGCGGCGGTCGTGATTCCGAGTTTTTTGCGCAGGAGGTCGGCGTCGATCGTGATCTGGGTGCGGGCCTGGGGCGTCATGCGGTCGACGTTCTTGAGGATCATGGCCATTCGCTGGTTGTCGGCGAGTTGGTCGCGGGTGCGGATGAGGAAATCCCAGTAGAAGACGGTGAAGGGGCAGGCTGTGGGGCCGGTGCGCTCGGCGGGGTCGTAGCGACAGTGCGAGCAGTAGTTGCTCATGCGCTGGATGTACTTGCCGCTGGCGGCATAGGGCTTGGTGCCGACGAGGCCCGTGACGCCGCGGGGCGCGGCGGGACGGCGGTCGGCGTGCATGACCATTCCCAAGGCGTTGGGGAGGGTGACCCAGTCGATGCCGTCGACGAACATGCCCAGGTACCAATCGCTGACGGCACGCGGGTGGACGCCGGCGATGAGGGCGAAGTTGCCGGTGACCATCAACCGCTGGATGTGGTGGCCGAAGCCGGTCTGGATGACCTGGCCGATGCAGGACTTGAGGCAGGCCATGTCGGTTTGGGCCGTCCAATAGAACGGGGGGAGTTGACCGTGCTGGTTGAGGCTGTTGCGCTGTTCGTAGGACGGGCCTTCGAGCCAGTAGACAGCGCGGATGAACTCGCGCCAGCCGATGAGTTGGCGGACGAAGGCTTCGACGGATTGCAGCGGGGCTTTGCCGGCGTGGTAGGCGGCGATGGCTCGCTCGCAGCATTCGCGCGGGTTGAGGAGCTTGAGGTTGAGTGCGCTTGAGAGCGTGGAGTGGTAGAGGGTCGGCTCGTTGGACCACATGGCGTCTTCGAAGGGTCCAAAGTTGGGGAGGCGGTGCGTGATGAAGTCGTCGAGGGCCTGAAGGGCTTGCGGGCGCGTGACGGGCCAGGCGAAGGAGCGCGTGTCGCCGGGGAGATCTGGGAGGACACGCTGGATGGCCTCAAGGACGGCGCGGGTGGTGTCGTCGGGCTCGAAGGTTTGCGGCGGGCGGGGCCGAGGGGATGGGCCGGTCTTGCCGAAGGGGAGGCGGTTTTCCTTGTCGAAGTTCCAGGCGCCGCCGATGGGCTTGGCGGTGCTGCCGCGGCCTTGCATGAGGTAGCCGGTCTTGCGGCGTTGTTCGCGGTAGAAGAACTCCATGGTGAGGGAGCTGCGGCCCTTGGCCCACGCTTCAAACTCCTGGGGGGTGGTGAGGAAGTGGTCATCGGGCCAGATGGTGAGGGGGATGCCGGTAGCAGTCTGCACGCGCTGGAGCATCGCCAGGACTCGCCATTCGCCGGGGTGGATGCAGGCGATATTGGACGGCTTGATGGCGGCGGCGGCGCGGGTGATCTCCGTCTCGAACGAGCCGGTGTTATCGGGATCGTCGAGGGTGATGTAGCGGACGGGGATGTTGCGGAGTTGCAACGCCGCGGCGAAGTGCCGCATCGCGGAGAGGAAGAGAGCGGTTCGCTGGGCGTGGCTGGGGACGTGGCGGGACTCGGCGGCGACCTCCATCATGAGGACGGTGTCGTGCGGAGCGAGCGAGCGGATGAGGGGGGAATCCGGATCGAGCTGGTCGCCGAAGACGATGATCAGACGCGGGGGCGTGGAGTCTGGCTGGCGTGGTTTGGGGGAGACGCCGCGGGGGCTGGGCATGCGAGTGGTTCGTACGTTGCGGGGGCGGGTTTGGATTCACGCTCGAAGGAACGCGCCGGTGCCCAATCAACATCTGCCCACCAAGCCGTGCGCCCACTGCAAGCGGGAGTTTGCGTGGCGGAAGAAGTGGGAGCGGGATTGGGAGCGGGTGAAGTACTGCTCGAAGAAGTGTGCCGCGGAGGGGAGGAAGAAGGAGCGTGAGGTGCGGTGAAGGAACTGCGGGGAGGTAGGCCGGGGCGTGAGAAGAGGCGCTTACCGATGAGGTTCGGGGGCGGGGGCGAGTTCCTGGCGCGTCGCGATCGGGACGTACCCGATCTCCAGGCCTTTGGGGGGCTGAACGATTTGGGCGGGATCGAGTTCGGCGAGTGTTCCGACTGTCGGGGGGGCGAGGTAGTCGCGGTCTTTCGTCCACAGGCGGTGCAGTTTCTCGGCCTTTGCCTGCATCGACTCGCGTTCCTCCTTGGTGAGATCGGCGTTGAGAAGCGCGGGCTGGTCGGCGAAGCGGTACCAGTAGTACGTGACGACGCTGCCATCGCCGAGGCGGGCGGTGAAGGGCCCGGCGGCGGGGCCGGGTTTGTTCCAGGTGTTGGCCGCGGCGTCGGGGGTGGAGGGAGTGAAGGGCGTGTCATATGGCCGCGGCGGTTCTTCGCGTGGGCGATCAAAGCGTGCTTCGTGCAGGCGGGTCTCGGCGGGAACCTGCGCGGGTGCCGCGGCGGCCCATTCGGCCTTTTTTCCTTCGCCTTGAAGGCGGTAGAACTCCGGGAGCTTCACCGTGTCACCGGCGGGAGAAGAGACGCGCGTCACGAGCTGGGCATTCCATTCATAGCCGTAGGTCGTGGGATCGGGGGCGATGGGCGTCGCGAAGGACTTCCAAGCCATCGAGACCTTTTCTTCCTTCGAGGTGTCTTGCGGGTAGATCTTCCAGGTGGATCCGCCCGCGGGACGGAACGTCTGAACGACCTCTCCCGCGGGGTTGATCGCGCCGCTGACGGGCTCACCGCCATCGAACCACGCCTTGACGCCCTCCCAGAGCGCCGCCTTGGTGTAGCAGGTCAGGCGGTGGAGCACGACCGTCTTGCCGTCGGGGCCGACAGGAAAGGACGTCGGGGCGATTCGGGCGAAGGTCTGCCCGTTGGAATCCGAAGCGATGGCGCTGGGGACATACTGCGTCTCCATCTGGAAGGCCTTGTTCGGGGCCGAGGGCCGGGAGTCGAGAAGCAGGCCCGCGTACTTTGGATCGACCACGGCGGAGTGGGACCAGAAGTAGGGCGTAAAGAAGCAGACCGGGCCTTTGAAGGTTTTGGTGTTCAGGAAGAGCGTCCAGCAGTTGTCGCCGGTTGGGATGTTCTGGCCGGCGGTCGTGGCCTTGGGCGACGTGAATGGGAGCGGGAGGTACCCGTAGCCGAACAGATCGCCGCAGGTGCCTTGCTTGAGATTCAGGCCGTCGATCGGGAATAGGAGCCAGGGGCTGAGTTGCGCGACGCCGTAGAGGCCGCGGGGATCTTCCCATGTGCCGGCGCCGTGGGCGGGGCCGTTGGCGATCTCCTTGAAGTTCACGGCCACGCCGCCCATGATGAACTTGGGAGTCTCTGTTGGAAACCGAGTGTCGCGCCACCAGCCGAGCCCGCCTTCGATGTCGGAGTACAGGTCGGCCGGCGGTTTGCCATCGTACTGGGCGTGCATCCACGTGCCGAACAGGCCGGTCTGGAATCGGTGGCCGGGGTACTGCTGGAGCAACGGCCACGCGGCGGCGTAGAGAGAGAAGCCCGCGTTAAACTGCTCGGGGACTTTGTCAGCGGCGACGAGCAGGTAGCCGGCCATTTCACCCTTCTGAACTTCGGCGGCGTTGACGGGCGTCTGAGGTGATGCGCCTGGTTGGTCGGTCCGCGGGCCGGGCTGCTTCGCGGTCGGTTTTCCGGGCTCCAACAGGCTCAACATTCCCTTGCCGAGCGCATCGCCGACCAGGAAGTACGTTTCGGCGTTGCCGAACTCGTGGTGCCCGTGACCGGGGTTCGGCGAATCCTCGGGCTTGCGCACGAAGTCGTGCGTCGGGACGAAGAGCACGTTGCCCGCGAACTCCGGCCGGGCCGCCGCGGCGGCCTGTGCCTTGCGGAGTTGATCCCATTCCGCGGGCGCCTTGACCCAGGGGCCGGTGAGTTCGCCGATGACCACGGGCAGGTTCGGGACGCCGAGGTCCTTGCGCACATCCTTGATGAGGTTCACGAGGTTGCTCTCGTACTCGGGCACGGCGTGCTTGGGATCGCAACCGTCATTCCAGCCCTGGTACCAGACAAAGCCGGCGATTTCTTCACCCGCCGCGGCGGCCTGGGGGAACTCCTTCTTGACGTTGGCGAGGGCTTCGTGGACCTGCCGGATCATCAGCGTGTAGTACGGGCCGGTGGCGCCGCCGGCGGAGGGGGGGCGGAAGTCGACATAGAGGCTCTTGCCGCCCCAGGCGGTCTTGATGAGGAGGACCGGGTTGTCCAGAGCGTCACCGATCACGTGCCCGAACTGGAGTTCCGGCCCGAGGTGGTGTTGATCCCCGTATGGCGTGAAGCCGAGGGTCAGCGGGCCCGTCTGCAACGGACGATCCTCCGGCTGGTAGCGCACCCACACATCGTCGCGGACTCGCCAATGGCCGCGCTCATCCTTGAGGTTCTTGAAGAGGAGTTGCTTGGCGGGGTCCTTCATCAGCGATTCGAGCGTGCCCCGGCCGTCGTTGTAGTCTTTACCGGCGAGGTCGACAACGGCCTGCCCTTGCATGTTTGACTGACCGGCGAGGATGAACACCTTGAGCGGCCTGGGCTCGGCTGCGTTCGCGGTGGGAACGCAGCGCACGAACGCGACCGACAGGATCAGCGCCAGAAGGAGCAGGAGTTTGTGTCGCATCTTCAAGGTCCTTTGAAATTTGGTTCCGGCGTGGTGACGCTGATCCTCATGATTCGCTTGCCTTGTGGTCTTTCAACCATCTCCGGGAGATCGCACTCAGCGGCGCGAGATTGAGCCAGGGACACCTGAACCGTGCTTCGCGGCGGGCCACCATCGGGCCAGCTTCCTCCGGCATCTCCTGGTGCTGGTAGATCGCCTGTCGGGATGGGGCGATTGTGTGCTTCATGGTCAGCGCTTGCTCAAAAGACCTCGATCTTGATGGACGCAAGCACCGGTTTGCCTGTACATCGAGCAAAGGTAAGCCGTGACTTGCGCGTCAAGCTGCGGTCTAGGGACTCGCGGGGCCTTGTGTTGAATTGGGGGACTTGCACCGAGGGCCCTGGTTACGGCGCTTAACGGGTCGGGTATGCTTGGCTCCATGCATATTGCTCGTCTCATCGGGGTGGCGTTGGCGGTGCTTTGTTTTCAAGTGGCCAGGGCTGATGATCGGCCGGGGCACTCGACGCACGGGTCGGCGTTCGACACGGGGCTGCGGCAGCGGCCTTGGCGGATGGAGGGGATCGGCAAGACGCACTTTGCGGTGACGACGAAGGTCCCGGAAGTGCAGGAGTGGTTTGATCAGGGGAACACGCTGCTGCACTCGTTCTGGTTTGAGGAGGCGGAGCGGTCGTTCCGGTGGTGCCTGAAGCTCGACCCCGACTGCGCGATGGCGTACTGGGGACTGGCGGCGACGAGCCTGAACTGGTTCAGCGAGCCGGCGCTTGAAACTCCGGAGGCCAAGCGGGGCCTGGACTTTCTGAAGGAGGCGGTGAGACGCAAGGGATCGGTCTCGCCGCGGGAGAAAGCGTACATCGAGGCGTGGGACACGACGTTCACCGGGCCATCGCCGGCGCGGTTCCCTGTGCTGGCCAAGGAACTGCAGAAGATCATCGTCGCGTACCCGGACGACGTGGAGGCCAAGGCGCTGTACGCGCTGTACTGCATCAACACGCCGTTCGCGTACGGGACGGAGCTGGTGATCCGGCAGGTGCTGGAGAAGGAGCCCGATCACCCCGGGGCGCACCACTACCGCATCCACAACTGGGACGGCGTATCGACCGAACAGGCGCTGGAGAGTTGCAGGCGATACGGGGCGATCGCGCCGAACATCGGCCACTCGAACCACATGCCCGGGCACAACTACAGCAAGCTGGGGATGTGGCACGAGGCGGCGATCTCCATGGACAGCGCGACGCGGGTCGAGCTCAAGTACATGAACGAGCGGCTCGCGCTGCCGTTTGAGACGTGGAACTTCGCTCACAACCGCAACTACCTGAGCTACATCCAGGAGCAACTGGGGATGGAGCGGGCGTCGCTGGACGGCGCGAGGGCGCTGATCGCGGCGCCGCGCGACCAGGTGCGCAACAAGGACGACGACCGGGGCGCGTACGACCAGGGCATCCAGGCGCTGGCGAGGTGCCTGATCAAGTTCGAGCGGTGGAACGATGTGCTCAAGCCGGGCGTGATCCCGTGGCGGGATACGCCGACGGACAAGGCCAACCGCGCGTTCGCGGAGGCTCTGGCACACATCGGGACGGGCAACCTGGTGGAGGCACGCGCCCGCGTGCTTGAACTGCGGGCCGCCGTCAAGGACCAGAGCGAGAAGGACAAGGGCTGGGGCATTGACCTCTCGCTGGCGGCGGATGCGGCGGAGGGTCTGCTCCGCGCGGCGGAAGGGGACACGCTGGAGGGCACTCGGTTCCTGTTGCAGGCCGCGGCGGCGGAGCAGAAGAAGCGCGACGAGGACTCGTACCGGAACGATCCGCCGCCGTACCCGTGGCCGGTGTACCGGGTGCTGGGGGATGTGTACCTGGCGCGGGCGGAGCATCGCCTCGCGATCGATGCGTATTCACGGGCGCTCAAGGCCGAGGCCAATGACGCGTTCACGCTGTCGGGGCTGGCGCGGGCGCACGCGGCGTTGGGCGAGAAGGACGTCGCGACGCGGTACGCGGGCCGGCTGGCGTACGTGTGGTCGCACGCGGATGCGGGGCTCCCGTGGCGCGATCGGGTGGAGGCGCTGGGGCTGGCGGCCAAACCGGTGGCGGAGACCGCCGCGCCGGAGCGGGAGTACCGGCTTGATCTGCTGGCGGACCTGGGCCCGCTGGACTGGCAGCCGTTCGCGGCGCCCAGCCTGAACTGCGTGGATTCGGAGGGCAAGGCGGTTCGCCTTGAGGACCTGCGGGGCAAGAACGTGCTGCTGGTGTTCTATCTCAACGAGGCGTGCGTGCACTGCGTCGAGCAGTTGGTCGCGATCAACAAGCGTGCTTCGGAATGGGACGCGGAGAACACGGTGGTGCTGGCCGTCAGCAGCACGCCGCCGGAAAAGAACAAGGAATCGCTGAAGCTGGGCGGGCTCTCGATCCGGCTGCTCTCGGACACGGATCATGCCAACGCGAGGCGGTTCACGTCGTACGACGATTTCGAGGACATGGAACTGCACTCGACGATCCTGATCGATACCCGCGGGCGGGTGCACTGGAAGCACACGGGGGGCGATCCGTTTACGGACGTGGATTTCCTGCTCAAGGAAGTGAAGCGGATCAACAAACCGGTGGGCACGGCGAGCGCTGCTTCGAAGTGACTCCCAGGGCCGGGGGAATCGGAATGGCCTCGCGAGGGAAGGAACTGAACGCCCGAGGGGAAAGGGACCGGGGCACCGTGCCCGGGTGTTGGTGGTGTTGAACGACTAGATGGAGCTCAACTATGCGATCACGATACACACTCATCACGCTGTGCTTTGGCTTGGCGGTGCAGGGACTCGCGGAGGCGCAGGTGCAGACCACCACTCCCCCCACTGCCGCCGCCCCAAAGGCCGCGGACCCGATGAGGAGTTTTGCGCGGTTGGTGTCGGGCGAGTGGCGGATGACGTCGGCGAGCGGCAAGAGCATGCTGCACACCTGGCACTGGGGCCCGGGCAAGCACTCGATCCGCAGGATGACCGGCGGGGAGGGCGCGGCGGGGCAGCCGTGGCGCGAAGTGATGGTTGTTTACTGGCACCCGGGCCGCAACCAAGTGTGCGTGTGGGGGAAGAGCCCGTTCGCGCAAGGGGTGAGCGAGGGGACGATCCGGTTTCAAGGGGACGCCGCGGAGGCGGTGCTCGACCTGTACCAGGCGGGTCTTGATCCGAATCGCAACGGCGGGCGTCGCAAGATGGGGCTGCGCTGGACCTTTGACGGGCCGGACAAATATCACGAAGTACTTTTGGAAGCGTCCGGCAACGCGGGCCTGCAGCCGTTGACGGAGTGGGACCATGTCCGGTCCAAGACGGTGACACCGGCGCGTGCGCCGGGGGGCGAGGAAGCGCCGAAACTCTCGGAACAGTTGAAGGCGTTCGAACCGCTTCTCGGCCGCGTGTGGGAGGCCAATGGCGAATGGAAAGGGGGCGGGGGCTTTCACTTCCAAACGACGTTTGAATGGGTTCCGTACGCCGAGGCGTTGTACGCACGCACGGTGTCGCCGAGCAAGGAGGGGGAGCCGGCGCTCGTGCTCGATGCATACTTCTACTACCACGGCGGGGCCAAGGCGGTGCGGTGCCTGGCGATGTCGGAGCGGGGCGGCGTGTACGAGGGCGAGGTGACGGTGGTCGACGGGGGCTCCCTGCAGATGGACCTCAAAGGTTCAGAGGGCGGGGGAAGCGTGCAGCGGGTCGTGCGGTTGGACTTTGAACAGGACGGAACGCTGCGCGATCGCGTGTGGTCGATTGACGGGGCTGAACGCACGCTGATGCTGGATGTGCATCACAGCAAGATTGGGACGTAGAGCGGAGGAGCTGTGAGAGTGCCGCCACGGAAGGTCATGCGGCCGTCATGTTCGCGCGGTCTTGCGGGATACATTTGAACGTTCCATACTCCAAGGAGATCGCCCATGAAGCGTTCGCGCCTGATCGCCACGTCGGTTCTTGTCGCCCTTGCCGCTCTGTGCGGGTGTGCTTCCCACGGAGGCACCCACGAGGAGAACGAGACGGCAGTATCGATGAATGAGGTGCCGGCGGCGGTTCGCGCCACGCTGGAGCGCGAGAGCGCGGGCGGAAAGGTGACCGAGATCGAGAAAGAGATGAAGGACGGGAAGACGATCTACAGCGCGGATGTGGAGATCAAGGGTGTAGCGTGGGACATCTCGGTAGCGGAAGATGGCACGGTGATCTCCAAGGAAAAGGAGTAAGACGGCCTGAAGCGGCCCGCGTTGATTGGATCGGCGGGCTGCACTGCGCTGTTGGCGCGGGGCATGCTGCCGCGCCCGTCACGCTCGGGTGCGTCCACAGTGAACGAGATCCTCGGGAGCGTCCTTGATGTCATCCACCGCTTCGCCCGTGTCCAAACTGCCCGCGATCACGTTCGCCTTCTGGGTCATGAAGATCGCGGCGACGACGCTCGGGGAGACGCTGGGCGATTTTCTCTCCAAGGGATCGGAGCACGGCGGCATCAACCTGGGCTATCTGCTCGCCTCGGTGATCGTGCTGGCGATTTTCTTTGCGACGCTCATCCCGCAGTTGCTCTCGAACAGGCACATTCCGTTCCTGTACTGGTCAGTCATCCTCGCGACGAGCACGGCGGGCACGACGATGTCGGACTTCATGGACCGCACTTTGGGGCTGGGCTACGCGACCGGGAGCATGATCCTGATCGGGCTGCTCATCACCGCGCTGGTGGCGTGGCGGGTGGTCGAGGGATCAATCTCGGTCAGCACCGTGAGATCGAGGCGTGCGGAGATGTTCTACTGGGCGGCGATCCTGTGCTCCAACACGCTGGGCACGGCGCTGGGAGACTACCTGGCCGATGAGGAACAGGGGCCGGGGCTGGGCTTTGTCGGCGGGGCGGTGCTGATCGGGGCCGCGATCGCGGTGATCGCGTCGGCGTATCTTGTTGCGCGGAAGCTCAAGGTGACGGGGGCGGGGGTGTACGTGGCGTTGTTCTGGGCGGCGTTCGTGCTCACGCGTCCGTTCGGGGCCACGTTCGGCGATGTGCTGGCCCGCGGGCACGAGGAGGGTGGGCTGGGATTCGGGCCGGGCGGGTCATCGGCGGTGCTGGCGGCGATCCTTGTGGGCGTGATCCTGATCACGTCGCGGCGGTCGGGGCGCGGTGCGGCGACACCATCCGCCTGAGTGAACGCATGGCGTCCGAGAGTTTGGAGACGATGGAGGAGATCTGTCGATGGTGAAGCAGCTTTTCCTGTTGGGAGTTTGCACGCTTTTCCTGATCGCCTGCGCGGGGCACACGCGGGCAGGGAGTTCGACCATGGAGAGAGATGAGCAGGCGATCCGAAGTTGGTTCGACCATTGGATGAAGGCCACGAAAGAGGGGGACCTGGAGTTGGCGAAGAGCCTGATCGCGGACGATGCGGTCTTCCTGGTGCCGGGCGCTGACCGGATGGACAAACAGAGTTTCGCCGCGGCGGCGACTGCTACTGATCCGAACATCGACTTTCACGTTGATTGCTCGATCCAGGAAATCCGGGTGCTTGGCGACCATGCGTGGCTCTGGACGAAGATATCGCTCACGATGGACGACAAGCGGACGAAGAGTCGTTCGATGATGGCGGGGAATTCACTTTCGATCCTGAAGAGACAGGGAGATGGCTGGGTCGTCATCCGGGATGCCAACACGATGGTGCCTGTGAGCCAGGGTTGATAGCGAAGGCATCAGTGGTCAGGCATCGGGCATCAGGGGAAGAGGTTCTCCGTGCCGTCCGCGGTGCTGACGGGAATCACCGCACGGTGCGTGCGTGTGATGCCGATGTGGTGAAACGGTGGACGGATCACGTCCGGACACCAGCGGAGATTAGTCATATTCTCGGCGTACTCGGGTCGAGTGCGCAAGACCTTCGGTTTTTGTAGAAGCTGGCGCAGGCATCGGAAGTCTGCCGTGTGAGGGCTGATGGCATTACAGACGATGCGTCGGGGGAAGTAGGCGACGGATGGAGTGGGAACCATGGCGAAAGCGATATCAAAAGCACCGGCACAGTCCGCCGCGAAGGGGTTGGGCAGGAGGGCGGAGGGATTTACGGATGCGGAACGGGCCGCGATGAAGGAGCGGGCGCGGGAGGCGAAGGCCGAGGCACGCGCGAGCAAGAACAGGGCGGATGCGGAACGGACGGTGCTGGAGAAGATCGCCGAGATGCCGCGGCCGGACCGCACGCTGGGCGAGCGGTTGCACGCGATCGTCACTGCCAATGCGCCCGGCTTGTGGCCGAAGCTCTGGTACGGGATGCCGGCGTACGCCAACCCCCCACCGCCCGTCGGGGACGGGAAGGTGGTCTGCTTCTTCCAAGCGGCATCGAAGTTCAAGACGAGGTACGCGTCGTTCGCCTTCACGGACTCGGCGAAACTCGACGGGGGCGGGATGTGGGCGACGGGATTCGGGCTCGGGGCGATGACCGGCGCGGAGGAAGGAACGATTGGGGAGTTGGTGAGGAAGGCGGTAAGATGAGGTTGACCGACGCTGAATGAAGGGCGGGCGAACTTCAGCCGTGTTCCCAGGCGAGGAAGAATTCTTCGACATCGGCCCCGTCGATGCCGCCGTCTTCGTTGAAGTCGCCGATGGGCTGGGCGTCCTGCCAGGCGAGAAAGAAGGTCTCAACATCGGCGCCGTCGATGCCGCCGTCGCCGTTGACATCGGCGTTGCGGAGGCAGCCGTAGACATCGACGGCGACATCATCCACGCCGGCCTCGACGGTGCTGGCCAGTCCGGTGTCGCGGGCGATGAAGCGCAGGCGCATGCGGGCGGTGGGCGCGACGCCGGCGGGGAGGGAGATGGACTTGCGGACCCATTTCGCGGCGTTCTCGGTGACGAGTTCCAACTGGGTCCAGGTGGCGCCGTCGTCGTTGGAGATCTGCACGGGCATGGAGTCGCTATTGGTGTTGGAGCCGGTGTTGTTGCTGTACCAACGGGCGTAGGCGATGCGGATGTCGAGCACGCGGGTGGCGGGCGGGGGCAGGGCGCTGAAGCGGGGGCTGGTGAGGGTGGTCGCGCCGCCGTCGACATCGTTGGCGTTGGCGTTCGCGCCGGCGGCGGCGCCGGTGATCCAGCAGAGCGTGCCGGCGGGTGAAGCATCGTCGGCGGGCTGGGCGTTGGTGGGCTCGGGATCGGCGCGCTGCCAGAGGCCGCCCGTGGCGGTGTCACCGGCTGCGCCGACGGTCCAGCCGCGGTCGGACTCCATGTCGTCTGCGAAGGTGACGTACGAATCGGCGGAGGGAACGGAGAAGAGCGATCCGTCTTCGGGGTAATAGACAGTGCGGCCCGAGGTGGTTCCGGCGGAGATGCGGTACTGGGCGGTGGCGCCGCAGGGGAAGGCGGGGAACGCCGCGGCGTAGATTCCGGGGGTTTGCACCGTGGCGGGCGTAGAGGTGAAGGGGTCCAGCGGGCTCGTGCGCGTTTCGAGCGCGACGCCGGCGGGGTCAAGGGCGTCTGAGCCGTTCTTGATGCTGACGCGGAAGCTCGCGGGCGTGCCTGTGATGAGACGGTTGGGGAGCGAGCCGTCGGTGAGGCTGAACCACAGGGGGCGGGCGGAGAACTCGCAGAGCTTCAGAAATGCCTGGAAGTTCTCTTCGCAGGTGGGCACGATCTGCGCGGCGGGGAGCACGAAGCCGGTCTGGCCTGTGTCGCGGAGTTCGAAGCCCCAGGCGAGCACATCGCGGGCGCCGTAGACCCAGTCGGTGACGGCTCCGGAGGCGGGATAGATGGTGGTGTAGGTGGGGCCGGCGGTGTAGTTCATCTGGTGGACGGCGTAGATGCTGTCCTTCATGATGGTGTTGATGCGCTCGAAGAGCGGGTTGTCGGGGCAGAGCGCGGCGGTGTAGGCGTAGGGCGAGAGGATCAACTGCGAGTAGGAGTGGAAGTCGATGTGGGCCTTGAGGCGCGGCTGGGCGGCGATGAAGTCGCGCATGACCTGGGTCTCGGGCTCGGAGAAGCCGGAGACGCCGCGGTAGGTGTCGTTGTTGGTGGCGGTGCTGGCGCCTTCACCCCCCCACTGGTAGCCCCAGTTGCGGTTGAGGTCGACGCCGAACGTGCCGTTGCCGTTGTTGCGGCGGTTCTTGCGCCAAAGACGGTTGGCTGGGATCCAGGTGTATTCGTACCCGTCGACGTTGATGACGGGGACGACGATGACTTCGACGGAATCGAGCACGGTGCGGATGGCGGGGTCGGTGGCGTAGGTCTCGAGCATGCGGTCGGCGACCCACATGTTGACGCAGGGGCTGATCCACTCGCGGGCGTGCTGGGCTCCCTCGACCATGACCTGCGGGCGGGCGGAGCGCGGGTTGCCGGGCTGGTCGGGCGCGGAGAAACGGATGCCGCGGATGGTGCGGCCTTCGATGGATTGGCCGACGCTAAAGGTGGAGGCGAAGGCGGGGAAGTTGGCGGCGAGTTCGTCCAGGCGGGCGTTGATCTCGGCGAGGGTGTGGTAGGTGGCGAACCAGTCGACGTTGCGTTCGCGGCGGGCGCGGTCGATCTGTTCGCGCTCGGCGTCGATGAGCGACTGGACATCGGGGATGAGGCGGGCGTGTTCGAGGCCCTGCTGATCGGCCCAGGCGAGGAAGGCGGGGAGCTTCTCGGGGGAGAACTGCGCATCGATGGGGCCGACGCCCCAACTGCACGACCAGATGTTGTCGGCGAGTTCGGTGACGACGGACAACTGGCGGGGCGTCTGCACCGTGATGCGATGAACTTCGTGCTTGGCGAAGGGCTTTTCGACCTGTGCGAAAGAGATGGACGTAGAGCAGATCGCGAGCATCGCGAAGGAACGCTGGAGCATGTTGCACCCCTGATCGAACGGCCGAGAACGCGCCGGGCCATGAGAGCCCGGCGGCAGGGGTTATACGCAGGGCCGGTGACGGCTGTTGCGTGCGCCGCGCCGAGCGGAGTGCGCGGGATCACGAACAAGCATCAAACCGACGCGATGAATCCCGCGGCGTACCCTGAGAATGGCCCGTGCAAGAGACTACCACGGGCGATGGAGCTACACATGGGCGCTATGTTGCGAGCGGCGGTTGTCGGACTTTGCCTGACGGTGCTGAGCGGGTGCTCGCCCTCAGTCAAGAACCAGGGTCGAGACGGCGTGGAGGCCGGGTACTCGGGGCGGACGCTGACGGCGCGGCTGCCGGTGGAGGTGCGGGTGCCGGCGGTGATGGCCGCGCTGGATGAGGTGCTGCGCGATCGCGGTTACTTCATCAAGGAATCGAGCGTGACGGAGGATGTCGCCAAGTTGGTGGCGCACGCGCCGCGGAACGACGGGTACCCGAGGGTCACGGTTCAGGCGAATACCACCGCCGCGGCGACAGTGGTGCGGTTCACGAACGAGCCGTTCGGGGATGAGGAGCAATGCCGCGCGATGCTGGATGGGCTGCTGGTGAAGTTGGGGCTGTAAGTCGCCACGATTCAATTAGAGCTCGCGCGTTGAGTCGGTTGAATGGCACTGTGTAACATGCCGCGAGAACCGCAAACGCAGTCTTTCATAGCGGATTCAAGTTCCTTTGACTGCGTGAACCGTCCGCGGGTGTTTGGCGAGTCATGGTGACCGTCATGTTCCGCGACAGCAGCGGAAGGCATCGGTCATTTTGGGGCGCAGCGCACGCGGCCGCATTCAACCGGATGGAATAACGATTCGTGCATGATTCGAATGTCGGAGCCATGAGTTCGCGGCGTTGGTTGCCTAGTCTGGGCCCGGGAGCCCGCGGTGTTGGGTATGAGACGTTCGCAATTCGCTCATACCCCGATTTTGAGACAAAGTCGACTCTGAACGCAGCCACGGAGCGCATCGCGTGGTATACTGAATGGGGGGGCGTCTTGCCATTGAGTCGATGGGTGTACGGCGGAGTTAGGGGTTATCAGAACAGCACGGGGCTTCATCATGCGGCGAGCCATGTATGCGCGGATAGCGAACGGGCTGAGCGTCGGCGGGCGAAGGAGCCGCGGAGGCCTGTTGGCGATTGCTTTGGGCCTGAGCGCCGGCACAACGATCGCGGCCGAACCCGGTTTTCATCTCGTCGGGTTTGCTCCGGGCGGGAACGAGAGCGTCGTGATGGATTTGTCGAGAGATGGCGAGATCGCTGCGGGTTGGGGCGTCGTCCCAGTGCCAACGCCGACGTCGTTTGGATTTACTTGGACCGCGGCGGGCGGCATGACTTTGGTGACGGGCGGCGGGTTTCGCAGCAACGTCTTTCTAAACGGCATTTCGGCGGATGGAACTGCGTTCTCCGGCATTCACTGGAACACGAACTTTGATAAGAGTGTTTTCCTGAGGCAGTCGAATGGAGTGGTGGTGAACATACCCAACTTGCCCGGGTATCCCGTGTTGGGCGATTCGCAATGGGTGAGTGGCGATGGCCTCACTGTGGTAGGTTCTTGTCGAACTTCGAATTCCCGTTTCGCGCAGGCATTCCGCTGGACAAGCTCCGGTGGTTTGCAGGCACTAGGCTTTGCGCGTGGTGGCGACAACATCTCGCACGCCTATTCCGCGAGCCATGATGGCCGCGTGATCGTGGGTGAATCCGCAAACTTCGGCGGTGGAACGTCGGCAGGATTCGTGTGGACACCCGGTGAAGGCATCCGAATGCTGCCCGACAGCAACGGCGGCGAAGCTTGGGGAGTGACGGCAGATGGTACCATCATCGTCGGCACGATTCCGACCCGAGGAGCATGGTGGGATGCCCAACGCCAACTCCATACGCTCCCTCTTGTGAATCCGACGGATCGATCGATGATCGCAAGATCGGTGTCGGATGACGGAATGGTCATCACCGGGTCATTCCAAACATCGACCAATGAGCTCAATGGATTTGTTTGGACGCCGTCGACGGGATCAGTGCTCGCGGCAGATTTTTTTGCCTCTAGAAGCGCAGTCGTTCCTCAAGGTTACCGAGTCTACGAGTGCGTTCCCGTCTCCGGTGATGGCAAGACGATTGGCGGGCGAGTGATCGGGCCGAATGGTTGGCCGCAGGGCTTTGTTGCCCATCTAGGCCCTCCGTGTTCCGCTGATTTCAACAAAGATGGCGGTGTTGATGGCGCAGATGTCGAGTCATTCTTTGTCATGTGGCAGTCCGCCGAGGCAGATGCGGATGTGAACGAAGACGGTGGCATCGACGGTTCGGATGTAGAGACGTTCTTTGGCGCCTGGGAAGCGGGCGGGTGTGCGTAGAACCTATCCCAGAACCTCGTGCGACTTGATTGAGCGAACTCGAACCCCTCGAATTCCAAGCGAAAAAACTCGATTGACGGTGGAGCAATCAACATTACAGCTGGTTTTGGGATAGGCTCTCGTGTGGGCGTGGGATTGCAATGTGATCACCTTTCATCATCGCAAGTGGCGTTGATGCACTTCCTTGACCGGAGCCATCGGCACCGAAGGGTGCCGATTTGGTGTTCGATCGAATGCGTTCCCGTACACTGCCTGTGGTTCACTCCATGATGTATGGAGCACGGGCGGTTCGTGCGGTTTCAACCCGCTTTGTTTGACATCGGTCGGTCAAGCACCGCAAGAGTGCGAGGTTGTTCTATGCGCCAAATTGTTGCGTTGCTCGCTGTTCAGGGGCTGGCCGCGGTGGCTGCCGCCCAAACTCTCGGCACCGGTGACTGGCCCCGCTGCTTCATGTGGGAGACACCACCGGCGGTGGGCACTCCATGGGATGATGACGAGTTTGATGAGCGCTTTATGCCGATGGTTCGCCTCGACATCTACTACGACCAGGAGAACTTCGTCATTTGACTTCTGGAATGACGGCTACTTTACCGACTTGGTGGGTCTGGATGACACGCTTCAGATCCGAATCGTTCATCATTCCCAGTCGCAGTTTTCAAGCCAAATCGACCTGATTCAGGCGATCTGGACCGATGTTCCGATTGAAGAAGAGAGATTCTCGCAGTACTCCCGATTCGGCGGTTTCGGCAGCCAGTTCAGGGAAAACACTTCTTCGCACCGCCCTCGCGGCGGCGACTTTGACTATGACGGCGATGTTGATGAAGACGACGCGGCCGGGTTTGCCGATGCGTATCTCAGCAATCGTCGATCTGCCGACTTCGACAACGACGGAGAGGTCACCAGTGCCGATGCGGTGCTGTTCGCGGAGCGATACGGTGCCTAGCGCCGAGATGTGAAGCGTATTTTCACCCGTCGCCATCGAACTCAACATTGGCATTTCGTTGAAGACCCTGCGCGGCGGCGCGCAGGGTCTTTCGTCCTCCATCTGGAAGCGGGATCCGTCGTGCCGCCGACGTGTCAACGGCGACCTTTGGCGTTGGCGGTCCTCGAACGGTTCAGCGTCACCAAAAGGCCGCAAGCCCCCGGTGAAGGAGGCTTGCGATCGACCCTGCGCGGCTGTAAGCCGAGTTCTGTGGCGATCGGCGGTTTGCGGTCCTTTTCCTTGACGGGGGCTCGGGACCGCACCTTCCGACCGTAGCGGCCATTTCTCTTGGGGGCCTGTTGCCAAGCCCCTCCAGCAATCTACCCGCCCCCGTTTGGCCGGACAGGCCGGGGGCTGCTCGATCTTGCACGCGGTGGGGTTTGCCGTGCCCCGCGTGTCACCACGCGGGCGGTAGGCTCTTACCCTGCCTTTTCACCCTTACCGCGGGGTGTGAACCCCGAGGCGGTTTATTTTCTGTGGCACTGTCCCGCGTCGCGGGCCGACGTTGCCGCCAGTCGCGCCGGGTGGTCGTTAGCCACCACCGTGTCCTGTCGTGCTCGGACTTTCCTCAGCGACGGGTGCCTGGCCCCCGCCGCCGCGGCCGCTCGCCGCGCTGATGAGCCATGGTAGGTGGGCGTGGCGGACGGGCCGATACTGTTCGGGCATGACACCGGACATCGCACAACTGACGCGCGACGTGGAAACGGCCCAGCAACGGCTTGCCGAGGCGCTGCGGCAACTGCCGCCGGAGCCGGTGGCGGACTACGAGTTCAGGGCGGCGGGTTCGGGGGCGGCGGTGCGGCTCACGCAGTTGTTCGGGGCGAAGTCGGACCTCATCATCATCCACAACATGGGGCGGAAGTGTTCATACTGCACGATGTGGGCGGACGGGTTCGCGGGGGTGTACAAGCACCTGGCGGATCGGTGCGCGTTCGTGCTGAGCACGCCGGATGCGCCGGACGTGGCGCTGGCGTTCGCCTCGGCGCGGCACTGGCCGTTCCCGGTGGTGTCGGTGCAGGGGACAACGTTCAGCAAGGACATGGGGTTTGAGTCGGCCAAGGGGGGCGTGCTGCCGGGGGCGAGCGGGTTCCACAAGGGGGCCGACGGCGCGGTGGTTCGGACGAGGCGATCGCAGCAGTTTGGGCCGGGGGACCCGTACTGCGCGGTGTGGCCGTTGCTGGACCTGCTCAAGGACGGGCAGGGCGGATGGGAGCCCAAGTTCCAGTACTGACCCCGGCGCGGGCGGGCGGATGCATCGCCGGGATCGGCGCTGCGACCCATACGCTTCGTGCATGAAGTATGTGGTGATCATTCCCGACGGCGCGGCGGACTTCCCGATCGAGCAACTGGGGGACAAGACGCCGTTCGAAGCCGCGGCGATGCCGAACCTGGCGAGGCTTGCGGAGCGGGGGCGGGTGGGGCGTGCGTTCACGACGCCGCCGGGGTATGAGGCGGGGAGCGATGTGTGCTCGATGAGCCTAATGGGGTACGACCCGGTGAAGTATCACACGGGGCGTGCGCCGCTGGAGGCGGCGTCGCTGGGGCTGAACCCGGGGCCCAAGGACTGGATCTTCCGATTGAACCTGGTGACGACGGGGGCGCCGGGAACGGAGCAGGCGGGGCTGATGCTGGATCACTCGGCGGGGGCGATCACCAACAGTGAGGCGCGGACGCTGGTGGCGGACCTCGTGAAATACTGGGCCAAGCACGAGCCGGAACTGGTGCGGGGCCTGACAGTGACGCCAGGGGTGAGTTACCGCAATATTCTGGTGGACGCTTCGGGCCGGTCGTACACGGGGCTCAAGACGACGCCGCCGCACGCCATTCCGAGCCAGCCGTGGGCGAATCATCTGCCCGCGGGCGCGGAATCGGGCGCGGTGATCCGGCGGCTGATGGAGCTCTCCGCGGCCTTCCTGCCCGGGCACGAGGTGAACGCGGCGCGGGTCGATCAGGGGCTGCGGCCGGCGACGATGGCGTGGCTGTGGGGCCAGGGCACGAAACCGACGGTGCCGAGTTTCAAGGATCGGTTCGGGCTGCGGGGGGCGATGATCACGAGCGTGGACCTGCTGGCGGGGATCGCGGCGTATATCGGGTGGGACCGGATCGACGTGCCGGGGCTGACGAGTTACCACGACACGGACTACGCGGCGCAGGGGCGCGAGACGGTGCGGGCGATCAACGCGTACGACGTGGTGTGCTGCCACGTGGAAGCGCCGGACGAGGCTTCGCACCAGGGGGATTACGCGACCAAGGTGGCGTCGCTGGAGTCGATCGACACGCACATCATCGGGCCGGTGGCGGCGGCGCTGGAGAAGTTCGGCGACCCGGCGAAGCACGCGGCGGACCCGGGCTGGCGGCTGCTGCTGATGCCGGACCACTACACGCTGTGCGGCACGCGCAAACACGACGCGACGCCGGTGCCGTTTCTGCTGGCGGGGTCGTACATCCGCAGCGCGGTGCCGCGGGCGTTCACGGAGGAGCAGGCGGACGCGAGCGATCTGCAGATCGACCCGGGGCACGAGTTGATGGAGTATTTCCTGCGCGCCGGGGTTCCGGGTGCAAGGGGACGGCCATGAGCGATGCAACCGACAAGGGTTCGGAACAACCCACGCCCTACGAGTTGGAGCCGACGGAGCCGCCGGCGGTGGTGCCCGCGGCGGCGATCCCTCCGAAGGCGGAGAAGAAGCAGCGGCCGCTGAGCGACGCGGGGTTGCTCGACGACTTTGATGAGGACGCGGACTTTGACAAGGACCCGGAGGTGGAGCGGGTGATCAAGGGCCCGAAGGCGGCGAAGGAGGAGGCCGCGAAGCCGCCGGAAGCGATCTTCGTGAAGCCGGGGCTGGGAGAGCCGCAGTCGATCGCGCTGGTGGCGGCGGGCGTGCTGCTTGGCGCGGCGATCGCGGCAAGCGTGCGGGCGGATGGAAGGTGGTACGCCGCGGCGATCTCGACGGTGTACGAAGCGCTCATACACACATTGACGGGCGTGGGAGCGATCGCGGTGGCGGCGCACCTGACGGAGAAGCGGATCGGGAGCCTGCCGCTGGCGGGGGCGCGGATGCTGCTGGCGGTGTCGGTGTTTTCGCTGATCTTCTACCTGAACATACCGATCCCCGGGCGCACGGACGAGGTGCTGATCGCGTGCGGGGCGTACATCGCGGTGGTGTGGGGGCTGTTCCGCCTGCCCGCGGAGCCGGTGTTCTACGTGGGCGCGGTGCACGCGGGGTTGTGGCTGGTGGTGTGGCTGGGGGGCGTGCTGCAGGCGTGGGCGAGCGTGCCGGTTCCGAAACCGGCGTGAACCGCCCGCGCTGTGCCGGGTGCTACTCGCGGCCGTGGATGAGTTTCTTGAGCAGCGGCGAGAGGATGAAGATCAACACGCCCGCCGAGCAGGATGTGATCACGAACAGGAAGAAGAAGTCGGCCTCGGAGTTGGGGGTGTTGGGTGCGCCGGTGAGGTGCCAGGGCAGGCTCTTCTTGCCTTCCATGATGGGCTCGACCATCGCGGCGACCTTGCCCGCGCCCAGGTTGGCCAGGAAGCTGGAGATGAACCAGACGCCCATGAGCAGCGACGTGTGCTCCTTGGGAGCGGCCTTGGTGACGAAGGAGAGGCCCGTGGGCGAGAGGATGATCTCGCCGATGGTGTGGACGAAATAGGTGGCGAAGATCAGGTACATGCTGGCCTTCTTGGCGTCCACGGCCTGCATCGCCGCGGCGACCATGAAGAGGTAGCCCAAACCGACAAACGTGAGACCCAAGCCGATTTTGACCGGCTGGCTGGGGTTCTTGTTCATCGCGGCCAGACGCGTCCAGAGGAAGCCGCTGATGGGCGCGAAGATGATGATGCACCAGGGGTTGATGGACTGGAACCAGGTCGTGGGCACCAGGAAACTGCCGATCATGCGGTCGGTGCTGCGGTCGGTGAACAAGTTAATGCTCGAACCGGCCTGCTCGAACGCGAGCCAGAAGACGGCGTTAAAGAGCATGAAGATAAAGATCGCCATCACCGGTCCCCAGTCCTCCCGCTTGTTCTGGAAGAACGTGAAGTAGAGGGCCCAGCCAACGGCGACGCCGGCGATCGAATAGAACACCCGAGGGTCTGAAACGAAGGTGTCGAACCTGCCCAGCATTCCGCGGCTGTAGGCGAAGGCGACGATCGCTGCCAAACCGATGCCGATGGGCAGGAAGATGGGGGCCATCTTGCCTCGGCCGTCGCGGGCGAGGCCGATGCCGTGGAGGAACTTCTCTCTGAAGAAGAGGTAGGCCAGCAAGCCGGCGATCATGCCCGCGGCGGCCGCCGAGAAGCCCCAGTGCCAGCCGTATTTCTCGCCGAGGGTGCCCACGATGTAGGTCTGGAGAGCGGCACCCAGGTTGATGCCCATGTAGAAGATGCCGAAGGCGGATTCGCGGCGGGGATCGCCCTGCTTGTACAACTGACCGACCATCACGGAGACCGAAGGCTTGAAGTGACCGGTGCCGATGACGATGAGGGCCAGGCCGAAGACAAAGATCGACATGCCGAAGGCGTTGTGGGCCATGTCGCCCAGGCCGGAGATGCCCAGCACGATGTGACCGAGGGCGATGAGCATGCCCCCCACCACCATTGACTTGTGGGTGCCGATGAGTTTGTCGGCGATCATGCCGCCGATAATCGGCGTGAGGTACGCCAAGCCGGTGTACCAGCCGTAGGCGGTGTTGCCGGTGCCATCGTCCCAGCCGCGGCCGGGGTTGAAGGAAGCATCGCGGCCCGGCGGGGGGACTCGCATGCCGGTGGTGGGCGAGGTGAGGTACAGGACCAGGATGCCGCGCATGCCGTAGTAGGAGAATCGCTCCCACATCTCGACCATGAACAGAAGGAAGAGACCCACCGGATGGCCCAGCACGGTGGCGCTTTCGGTGTAGCCCCCGGACATCGAATCAAGCGGGGCGAGTCCCGGGGTGCTGTTCGACGACGGCTTGTTGGTTTGGCTCATTCTGGAGAACTCATGGCCTGGACGCGGAATCGCGTCTTTTGAGGTAGGCAGAGGATACCCGCACCTGAGCCCCGATGGAAGACCATTTTAAGGGGATAGGGGGAAAGCGGGGACTCGACCTAGAGAGCGGGACGGCGTCGGGGAGCGGATCCGTCAGCGGGCGGGGGCGTCGGGGACGATTCCCTTGTAGCAGACGCAGATGCCCAGCGAGAGCGGGCGTGCGGTGGTCTGCGTGAAACCGACGGCGCTCATGGCGGCGAGGAGTTGCTCGCGGGACATGAACGTGCCCACGGACTTGGGCAGGTATTTGTACGCGCCGGAGCGGTCGCCGCTGATGAGGGTGGCGGTGCGGGGCATGATCCAGCCGCAGTAGAAGTTGTTGAACCAGCGCATGGGGGGGAAGCGCGGGGTGTCGAACTCCAAGATGACGAGACGGCCGCCGGGGCGGAGCACGCGGCGGAACTCGGCGAGGGCCGCGGCGGGGCTGGCGACGTTGCGGATGCCGAAGGCGATGGAGACGACGTTGAAGGAGGCGTCGGCGAAGGGGAGCTTCTGGGCGTCGCCCTCAATGTAGGAGATTTTCTCGGCGGCCAACTTTGGCTGGCCCTTCTGCTTTTCGCGGGCCACATCGAGCATGGGGGCGGTGAAATCCAGGCCGACGACCCTGGACGCGGGGGAGCGCAGAGCGAAGGCCTGGGTGAGATCGCCGGTGCCGCAGGCGACGTCGAGCACGTGCTCGGCGGGCTGCACATCGGCTGTTTTCACGGCGTAACGGCGCCAGGCCTGGTCCTGCCAGAGGGAGTGGACGCGGTTGTTGAGATCGTACGAACCCGCGATGGCGGAGAACATGCTGCGCACCTTGCCCGCCTTCTCGGATGAGCGGTGCGGGTTGGCCAGTTCGGCATCGTCCCACGCGGTGGGTGAGGCGGGGCCGGAGGGTGCGGGCGACGGGGGCATGGGGTATGGTACGATTCGTTCGGCGACGGACGGCGGATGTCGGGGGGCAAGACGAAACTCGGGAGTGACAGAATATGAAACAGGCAATGTACTTGAGCGTGCTGGCGGGCGGGGCGATCCTCTCCGCGGCGATGGGGCTGAGCGGCTGCGTGAAGAACGCGACGACCGGACGCTCGCAGTATGAGTATTACTCGCCTTCGGAAGAGGTGGCCTTGGGGCTGCAGGCCAAGCCGGAGATGCTCAAGGAGTACGGCGGCGAGTACCCCAACACCGAGATCAAGACTTATGTGAACGAGGTGGGCGCCAAGCTGGCGGCGCAGACCGAAGCTGAGAATCCCAAACTGCCCTGGGGGTTCACGGTGCTCGACTCGGACATCATCAACGCCTTTGCGCTGCCCGGGGGGCAGGTGTTCATCTCCAAGGGGTTGCTCAAGCAGATGACCAACGAGGCCCAGTTGGCGGGCGTGCTGGGGCATGAGGTGGGGCACGTGTGCGCCCGGCACACGAACGACCGGATGGTTGACCAGGCGGGGGTAGGGATCGCGGCGACGGTGGGCGCGGCGGTGCTCTCGGAAGGCGTGGGCGGCGAACTGGGCGCGATGGCGCCCAAGGTACTGGAGTTCGGCGGGCAATCGCTGGTGCTCAGCTACGGGCGGGACCAGGAGATCGAGGCCGATCGGCTGGGGATGCGGTACATGTCTCGGGCGATGTACAACCCGCTTGCGCAGCGGCAGGTCATGGAGATTCTGGAGACGGCGATGAAGGGGGCCACGGGGCAGCAGGCCGAGTGGCTGAGCACGCACCCGTACCCCAAGACGCGGATCAGGATCATCGATCAGCACCTGTCGGGGACGTACGCGAAGATGAAGGACGATCCCAGGTACGTGTTCAACGAGGAGCAGTTCAAGGCGCGGTGCGCCTCGAAGCTCAGCGTGGGCGAGAGCGGCGAGGGGCCGCGGCTCGCGGCGGCGGGGAAGTACGGATGGTGCGCGGTGTGCGCCGCGAACGCGAGGCAGTAAGTGATGTTTACGGCGCTTCGCCGATGGCGTAGAGCTCGATGAGGCCGCATTTCGGGCACCTGAACGCGGCGATGGGGATGCCGCGTAGACGCCCGAACAGGCTGGTGTTCCACTTCTGCATCGCTTCGGCGGATACCCATTGCGTATCGCCAATGTCGAAGAACTGCGATCTAAATTCAGGTATGTTGCCCGCTGCCATTGCCACGCCGCACTTGTTGCAAGTAGGAATGGGGTGTGTGGCTTCAGCGTTCAAGGCAAGTTCCCTTCTGATCAGCCGCGGGCGGGGCCCATGAGCGAATCGGGGTGTTCCTGGAGCAACTTGACGATCTCGGCGAGGGCGAGGGCGGCGGTGGCGCCGTCGACCACGCGGTGGTCGCAGGCGAGGCTCAGTGGGAGCAGGAAACCGACGCGGAAGGAGCCCTTGTTCACGACGAGGCCTTCGCGGCCGCGGCCGACAGCGAGGATGCCGACCTCGGGGTAGTTGATGATGGGGGTGGCGAAGCGGCCGGCGTGGCTGCCGACGTTGGAGATGGTGAAGGTGCTGCCGGTGAGCTGCTCGCGGGTCGCGGTGCGGTTGCGGGCGGCGTCGGCGATGGTGCCGATAGCGCGGGAGATCTCGAGCACGCCGTGGCGGTCGGCGTCACGCAGGACGGGGACCATGAGGCCGTTGTCGGTGTCGGTGGCGATGCCCAGGTGGACGCTGCGGTGCTGGATGATCGACGCGTCGGCGCTGGGGTCTCCCGGGGTTTCGTCGACGGTGGCGTTCAGAGCGCGGAAGCGGGAATCGCTGAGCACGCGGCAGACGGCCGAGGCGACGAAGGGGAGGAAGGAGACCTTCTCGCCGCTGGCGGCGGCGAGGCGGCGACGCAGGCCGTCGAGAGCGGAGACATCGGCCTCGTCCATGACGGTAAAGTGCACGGCCTGGTTGACGCTCTCGCGGAGGCGGTTGGCGATGGTGCGGCGCACGCCGCGGAAGGGGATGCGGAGGGTGTCGCCCTCGGCGATGGCGGCCGCGGGGGCTTTGGGGGCGGGGGCGGGGGGCCTGGGAGCGGCGGCGCGGGGCGCGGCGGTCTCCGGGGCGCGGGGGGCGGGGGCCGGGGTGCGAGCGGCGGGCGCGGGTGCAGGGGCGGGCTTGGCGGGGGCCTTGGCGGAGCGGACATCCTTCTCCGTCACGCGGCCGCCGATGCCGGTGCCGGGGATGGAGTCGATATCGAGCCCAAGTTCGCGGGCGATGCGGCGGACTGCGGGAGTGGCGAGCGCCTTGCCGGGCTGGGCGACGGCGGGCGCGGAGGCCAGGCTGCCGACGACGGTGCCGGCGTCTTCACGCTCTGCGGAGGGCTCGGGGATTTCCGCTTCGACGGGGGCCGACGCCTTGGCGGGCTTGGGCTCTGCGACAGGCTTGGCGGATTCGTCGCCGCCCTCGTACGTGACCAAGGGGCCACCGGTGTGGAGGATGTCGCCGGCGTTGCCGTGGAGGGTCTTGATGACCCCGTCGCGCGGGCTGGGGACCTCGACCACGGCCTTGTCGGTCTCCATCTCGACGAGCACATCGAACTGCTTCACAGCCTGGCCGACGCTGACGCGCCACTTGAGGACTTCGGCCTCGTGGACGCCCTCGCCGAGGTCGGGAAGGATGAAGACGTTGGGATCGGAGGAAACAGCGTGGGCCATGGGAGGATCGCCGCGGAAGAGTCAGAGGAGAAGCAACCGCCCGACGACGCACGAGCGGGCGAAGATTGGGACGAGAGGGTATGGGGGAAGGAGGGGGGGTGCAAGGGGACGAGGTGGGGGACGCCGGGCCGCGTTCGCATCGGCGGCGCTACGGTCGGATCATGGAACGGTCGGGCCCCGTGGGGCAGGACACCGCGTCGGCCGCCGGGCAGGCGTGGATATCGCACCTGTACGGCGAGCTTCACGCCATGGCGCGGCGTTGCTTCAGCGACGAGCGTCGATCGCACACGCTGCAGCCCACGGCGCTGGTGCACGAGGCCCTGATGCGGATGGCGAAATACACGGGGCCGGGGCGCATCGACGCCGGGGACCGGGGCTCTCTGGCGTTGGCGGCGGTGGTGATGCGGCGGGTGCTGGTGGATCACGCCCGGCAGCGGAAGAGCCGCGAGGGGGCGGAGGAGGCCAAGGAGTTGCTGCTGCCGCTGCCCTCGTGCGATGGGGGGCCATCGGACACGTCGCTCAACGTGCTGGTCTTCCACGAGATGCTGCAAAGACTGTCACGCGTGGACTCGAGGGCGGCGCACGTGATCGAGTTGCGGTTCTTCGGGGGGCTGACGGTGCCCGAAGTATCGAACCTGCTGGGGCTGAGCGACTCGACCGTGGAGGCCGACAGCCGCTTCGCCCTGGCGTGGATGCGGCGGGACATGGCGCCCTCGGAGTGACTCATGGGGGAGCGACGGAAAGCCAAATCCGTGTTTCTTCTCGCGGCGGACCTTCAAGGGGATGCGCGCCGGGCGGTGATCGACGAGCTCTGCGGGGACGACGCGGCGCTGCGGGCCGAGGTGGAGTCCCTGCTGCGGTTCGACCCCGGGCACGATGCGCTGCCGGCGATAGAGACCGGGCGCGACGCCACTCGGATGCAGAAGCAGATCGGGCCGTACATCCTTGAATCGCTGATCGCCGAGGGCGGGTCGGCGGCGGTGTACGCGGCGCGGCAGGAGTCGCCGGCGCGGCGGGTGGCGCTCAAGGTGCTGCGGCGGGACGCGGCGGGCGAGTCGTGGAGGCGGCGCTTCGAGCGCGAGGCGGAGATCCTGGCGAGCCTGGACCATCCGGGCATTGCGCACTTCTACGCGTTCGGGCGGACGCCCCCGCCGGAATCGCGTGCGTACATCGCGATGGAGCTGGTGGAGGGCGAGACCATCACGGCGTTTGCAAAGCGGCACGGGCTCACACTCACGCAGCGGCTGGAACTGCTGATCCAGGCGTGCGACGCGGCGGAGTATGGGCACCGGCGGGGCGTGGTGCACAGGGACCTCAAGCCCGGCAACATCCTGGTGTCGCTCGAGCCGGGCCGGGCCGTGGACGCGGCCAGGGTGCGGCTGGTTGACTTCGGCGTCGCGAGGCTCGCGCAATCCGGCGCGGAAGCGCCGATGACGGCGGCGGGCGTGCTGATCGGCACGCCGGCGTACATGAGCCCCGAGCAGATCGGCGGCGGCGCTGCGGTTGTTGACGGGCGGGCGGATGTCTACGCGCTGGGCGTGGTGCTGTACGAACTGGCGTGCGGTCGCACGCCCTACGGCGGCGAGGATTCTCCTCCGATCGAACTGCTGCACCGGATTCTGCAGGAGCAGCCTACGCGGCTGGGGCTCGTGGACACGAGCCTGCGGGGCGACATCGAGATCATCGCGGCCAAGGCGCTGGCGAGAGATCTGAAGATGAGGTATCAGACGGCGTCCGAGCTGGCGGACGACCTGCGCAGGTTCATCCAGAAGCGGCCGATCCTGGCGAGGCGTCCGAGCGTGGGCTATGTGGCGCGGACCTTCGTGCGACGCAACCGGCTGCTGGCGGGTGCGCTCGCGGCGGCGGTGGTGGCGCTGGTGGGCGCGGCGGGGGTGGCGGGGTGGGCGGCGGTGACGGGCCACGAGCAGGCGCGGAAGATGGCCCGGGAGGCGGAGTTCTGGCAGGGGCTGGCGGAATCGATGTGGCGCGTGCCGGGGACGAGCCGCGTACGGCGGGAGCTGCTGGACCAGATCATCCCGCACCTGGAGGAGCACCTGGCGAAGCGGCCGGGGGACGCGGCGACGATGCGGGGGCTGAGCAGGGCGTACGCCAGCAGGAGCGACGTGGAGTTTGAAGCGCAGCGATTGGCGGACTGCCGCGAGTGGCGGGAAAAGGCGCGGCAGGCTGCGGCGAGCGCGGCGGAACAGACGCCGCGAGACCCGGCCACGCTGCGGGAGCTGGCGAGGGTGACGATCCTCCTGGGGGACCTGGACAAGGAGGACGGCGCGGATGAGCGGATGTTCCGGCGATACCAGGAAGCGCTGAGTATCCACGAGGAGCTCACGAACCTCGCGCCCGACGATCCGGCAGTTGCCGACGACCTGTACTGGTCGTACCAGCGGCTCGCGGACCAGTACCGGCGATGCTGGGAGATGGACCGGGCGCACGCGATGCTCACGCTCCAGTGCGAGACGGGCCGGAAGAACCACGACCGCTGGCCGGACGATCCTCGCGCGATCTACGCGCAGTCGCTGGCCCTGATGCAGATCGCGCAGAGAATCGAGTACTCGTACGAGTTCATCCCGCGGCAGGCTGAGGAAGCCCTGGTGCTGGCTCGCCGCCTTGCGACCAGCGAAGAGGCGGGCAAGCAGCATATCAAGACGTTCATTCAGTTCTCGTGCTGGCTCGCGTGGCGGCGGCACGCCGGCGGGCGGGACGCCGAGTGCGACTCGCTGCTGCACGAGTGCGACACGATGTTGGAGAAGGTTCGGGGCCAACCGGGAGAAGAGCCGCTGCTGGACGATGCGTACGTGGAGGTGTGCATGACTCGCGGGAACCTGCTGGAGAGCTTCGCGAGGTACCACGAGGCGGAGGCGATGTACCGCAAGTGCCTGCCGATTGTGCGTGCGGCAGCGGCGGCCGCGCCGGCGAACGGGGACCGGCGGGCCGCGGTGCGTTCGGTTGAGGGGTTGGTGCGGGAGATGGCGGAGATGGCGAGGGCGGGTGGGCGGGTTGTGAGACCCCGATGATGCGGCGGGGATCGGTTGCTTGAATCTTTCTAAGAATGATTCAAGAACAGTACCGTGGCATTCGGCGCGACCCGCGGACCAAGACTGCGCGTGATCACCTTCCGTTTCTGCAATTCATCGGAATTTCATCAAGGGAAGCGGGCGCGGCGTACGCCTTGGAGTCTAGAGCGGCGACCTTGGCGCGTTTCAGCGATGATCGGCCGCGAGTTGACTGTTTCGTTCATGGCTCGCCGACGCCTATCGCAGGATTCGGGCGGTGTGGCGTGGGCCAATTCTACGCCCCGATTGTCTGCGGGGGTTACGCAAGGCCGGGGCGGCGTCGGTCGGTAAAGAAAGGACCTCAAATGACCCTGAAAGAACATGTGGATCAATCGATTCGGAACGTAGTACACGGGCTGAAGGGCGGATCGTGGCGCGGCTGGGTGCTCGCGGCCGGGATTCTCGGCATGGCGGAGGGGTGCACGGCTGACGTGCGGACATACTGCGCCATCCTGGTCTCGGAAAACGTCGATGGGTGGAACTACGAGGCCAATGCGCTGGGGTGCTCTTCGGGAACCTGCAACGACGGCGGCGCATCCTGCAGGACGACCGGCACGGGCATGTGCAGCGCTCATTCGCCGGGCGGGTATCCGGTGCGCGGCCTCCTGCAGGGCTTGCCGGATTACGTGACTGTTCCCGACGGGCACTTCGTTTCGCGGGTCGAGGCGGCGGTGTACGGGTCGTGGGCGAACACGGATTCTCGCGATGTCGAGATTCAGGTGCTCGACGCCGAGGGCGGCCACGTGCTGGCTCGGCAGACATTCACACTGTCGGGAAGCTGCGGCTACAAGGGGAATATCAACATCACCTCCCTGCTGACGGACGCGCTTGATCGCATCGGCAGCCAGGATGAACTGAACATCTACTGGATCGGCATCAAGCGGACCACGGTTGGTTCGTCGGGGCAGGATCTGTACATCGACGCGTTCCGCCTGCTGGTGGAGACGAACTGCTTCACGTACGCGGTTCCAGCGCCGTCGATCACGGACGCGGACGCGTGCCAGGGCGACACGGTAACGCTTTCGGTGCCGGCGCTGCCCCTCATCAACCACACGGTGGGGTACCAATGGCAGTTCAACGGGGCGCCGATCCCCGGGGCGACATCGCCGCAGTTGACCCTTTCCAACGTTCAGCCGGGTCAGGCCGGGCCCTATTCATGCACTATCTCAACGGCGTGCTATTCGGCGACCAGCCCATCGGCGAGCCTGTCCGTTTCGACGCCTGTCTCGATCTTCACCCATCCCGTCTCTCGCACGGCATGCGAGGGCGATTCGTTCCAGCTCTGCGTGGAGCCCCGGGGGACGGGACCCTATTCGTACCAGTGGCTCAAGAACGGTTCGGTGATCACGGGCGCGAACAGCGCGTGCCTGCCGCTGAACTCGGTCACCACCGCCGCCTCGGGCGGGTATTCGTGCCGCGTGTGCAACTCCTGCGGCGGGTCTCCACGCTGCGTCGAATCCGCGAGCGCGACCATTGTGGTGAACCAGCCGGCGACGGCGAGCGGGCCGACACCGGTGACTGCGTGCCAGGGCGCCCTCGCGACATTCTGCGTCACCCCGGGCGGGACCTCGCCGTTCACGTATCAATGGCGCAAGGACGGGGTTGACATTCCGGGAGCGAACGGGCAGTGCCTCACGATGAACAGCGTGCAGCCGGCGCAGATGGGCAACTACTCCTGCCGCGTGTGCAACACGTGCGGGGGTTCGCCCCGCTGCTATACCACGGCTTCGGCGGCGCTGACGGTGCTGACGCCTCCGGTCGTTCTGTCGGGGCCGACATCAAGGAGCGTGTGCGAGGAACTGGCGACTCAGTTGTGCGTCTCCGCGAACGGCAGTGCGCCCCTCCACTACGAGTGGCGGCTGAACGACGTGCCGATCCCCGGCGCACCCGACAGCGCCTGCTATTCCGATGGCTTCGTTCAGCCGCCCGACGGCGGGAGCTATTCCTGCAGGGTGTACAACGTGTGCGGCGAGGCGGTCAGCGGCCACGGGGTGCTGACGGTGCTTGAGCTGGCGCGAGTCGCTCTGCAACCGGAAGATCAGACCGTCGTGCTCGGCGAAACAGCGACGTTCTGCGCTTCGGCAACGGGCGACAGCCCGGCGTTCCAGTGGTACCGGCGTTGCCCCGGGCAGGCCGATACTGCAGTTCCCGGCGCGAATCAGGCGTGCTACTCGACGCCGCCGGTGACCCAATCGGACGAAGGATGCTGCTTCTTCGTCCGTGTCTCGAACTCGTGCGGCACGGCGGACTCATCGTGCGCCCGGCTCTTCGTCAGCTGCGGTGAATGGACCCCGACCACGTCGGCGCAGAATCCGCCGGCGCGGAGTTCGGCGGCGATGTCGTGGGCGGGAGGAAGCGCCGCGATTCTCTTCGGCGGGCGCAGCGGATCGAGCGTGCTCGCGGACGCGTGGAGTCTTTCCTCGGCCGGTTGGTCGCAGTTGCCGGCCCCTCCCGTGCCCGCCCGCGCGGGGCACGCGATGACCCTGGACAGTGTTCGGGGGGTGGTGGTGCTGTTCGGGGGCGAGACCGCGACCGGCACACGCCTACAGGACACGTGGGAGTTCAACGTCTCAACCGGCGTCTGGACGTTGCGTTCCTCCGGCGGAGCCGGCGCTCCGGCCGCACGCAGAGGTCACACGCTCACATTCGACCCGGCGCTGAATCGGACCGTTCTGTTTGGGGGCGAAACCACGAGCACGTTCAGGTCGGACACGTGGGTGTGGGACGGCAGCACGTGGACGCAACTGCCGCAGTGCAATCCGGCGCCACCCGCGCGGCGATCTCACGCCGCGACATTTGACGCGGCCCGCTCGGAGCTCGTCATGTTCGGCGGCCGTCGCTCGAACGGCGATCGGCTCGGCGATACGTGGGTGTTTGACGGGCAGTGCTGGAGGATCGCCGGCTGCGGCGTCGGTACCGCCGCGCCTACGCCCCGCTTTGGTCATGTGCTGCAGTGGGACCCGGCACGCGGCCGGGCCGTACTCACGGGCGGAGATGACGGCGCGCTTCGCGGCGACACCTGGGAATGGAACGGGCACGCGTGGAGCCGCGAGTTCGCGGAAGGCGAGGGCGCTCCCCCGGCGGCCTCGTCGGCATGCGCGGCGTGGACCGGCGGCTCGCTGGTCTATTTCTCAGGACAGGGCGCTTCGGGGCTCTTGAACACGGTGTGGGCCTGGGTCGGCCCGCGGGCTCCAACGCTCGTCCAGGAGCCGACCGATACCACGGCTCTCTCGTCCCGTCGCGCCGTGTTCGCGTGCGTCGCGGACGCGGCGCCGGGCGAAACCGGGGTGCCGGTGTTCCGCTGGTACCGCAACGGGGTGCCGCTGACCGACGATGGGCGGGTGTCCGGATCGTCCGACTCGATTCTCACGATCACGAACGTGAGCGAGGCCGATGAGGGGGCCTACTCGGTGGTGGTGAGCGGCCGGTGCGCCTCGAGCAACTCAAGGTGCGCACAGCTTTCCGTCGAACCGTTCTGCGTGGGCGATTACAACCAGGACGGCGGCTGGGACGGCTCGGACGTCCAGGCGTTCTTCGACGCGTGGGAGATCAGTTCGGATTCCGCGGACGTGAACGGCGATGGAGGGATCGACGGGGACGACATCCAATGCTTCTTCATCGCGTGGGAGGTCAGCGGCTGCGCCTGTCGGTAGCGAGTGCGATTCGGTGAAGCCCGGCCGCGGCTGTGTTCGATCGGTTTGCGGAGGTGAACCTCGGACCAGCACGGGCCCGGTGAGAGCCCAATGGCATCCGGTCGCGACGGCGACCGGATGCCGATTCAGAAGTTCCGGTCTGGATGCGTGCATGCCAAGTCGCTTCTTGCTCGCGCTGCATGATCGATTGCCGAGTGTCGGCGGCGGCGGAAGCGTCGGACCCGGGCGTCGGTACATTGCATTATTGGTTGAGCGTGCGGACAATGCCGACGGGCCGTCGGTTCAACAACCGCCCGCCTCCCACGCATGGAAGAAAACGGTCACGTCCTGGCCGTCGACACCGCCGTCGGCGTTGACATCGGCGTCGCAGTTGCCCGAGCCCCAGGCGGCGAAGAAATCGCTCGCGTCAGCGCCGTCGATGCCGCCGTCCTCATTGAAGTCGGCGGGGCAGACCAAACAGGCGCAGGGACGCATGCTGATCGCGGGGCTGGGGACATCGCCGCAGATTGTGGAGACGACGCATTCGTACATGCCGGTGTCGTCGCGCGTGACGCCGGTGATGGTCAGGGTGGCGGTGGCGGCGCCGGTGATGCGACCGTCATCGGTCAGCCATTGGCCGTTCCTGCGCCAGTGGTACGCGGTCGCGGCGACGAGCGAAGACACCTGGGACTGGAAAGAGCCCCCGACGCACGGTGAGGAATCGGGGGACGATGCGGTGAGGGTCTCGCGGCAGGGGACCAGGACCATGCCGCGCGATTGACCGTTGACCAGACCGTTGGCGGCGATCCAGCCGCGGCGGTTGATGGCGGAGGCCGAGCGGACATCCCACCCGGCGCCGTTGACGACGCGGGGGCTGAGTTGGAGTACCTGGCCGCCGGAGAAGAGAACGCCGGTCGTGACCGCGGTGGAGTTGAGCGCGGACGAGCCGACCGCGCCCTGAGCATCGTCCGCGTCGGTCGCGATGCTCCATGCGTGACCGGGCAGGGTGCCCAGATCGATCGGCAGTCGCGCGACCCATTGGGTGGCGTGGCGATCGCCCGAAGCGGTCTGCGACCAGCCGACGATGCGTTCGCCATCGGTGATCTTGGACGCCACGCCGAAGGCCCCTCCCAGCGTTGGGAGGACGGTGGGTGCGCTCTGCGGGGTTGTCCACAACAGGGGTGAGACTCGGTCGAAGCTCAATGCCCCGGATACGAACCCCTGTCCGCAGATCACGCCGGCAGCGTTGATGCCGTTGGCCAGGGCGACCGGGAACGCCCCCATGGAGAGTTGCACCATACCGGAAGGCGAGAATCGCATGGGCCTGGCGGTGGTTTGAACGCACAGTGCGCCGTTGCAGCCGGTGGTCGTGTTGCTCCAGCCCACGGCCACGGCGGCGTTGTTGACGTCCAGCGCCTGGCAATCGCCGCCGCCGGGGAGCGGGTTGTAGACGGTGCGGGAAGTCAGGCTGGAAAACTGGGCCGTTGTGGCCTTCGCGAATCCGTTGCAGACGGAAGATGTGGCTCCCGCGGCGATGCCGGAAGGGCTCATGGCGTACAGCCCACTTCCGCCGTACGGGAAGCAGTCCGCGAGCGTGCCGGCGGACGTTGGCACGCCTGTGGGGATGGTGGCGCCGATGCCGATGGCGACAGTCGTGTTCGTCGACGAAAATGATCCGCCGACGACGCGTCCCAGGTCGTCAATCCCGGAGACGTAGGACTGGTCGTGGGAACGGTTCGGCAAGGGCGAGATCACAAAGCCGACGAAGGTCTGAGCGGGGGCGACCGCGGTCCATGCCGCGGCGGCGACGATCGCGCTGAGCATGGAGATCAGGTCGATGCGCGGTTGATCCACCTTGAGAAAGCGCTTGCCCCGCTGCATGTTCTTCTCCTCGTTCGCGCCACGTCGGCCGTGACGGTCGCCCGACGCGTTCGGACGCGTCTGTGAAGCGCGGCTTGGCGCTTGCGATGAGTCGGCCGCGTTCGCCGCGTCGGAGATCCGCGTTCAACTCAGTGCCAGTTTCCAGAATACCAAGTTTGGCGGGGAATTCAATAGCATACTCGCTGAATTCTGGCGGGCGTGCCAGGACATGGGCGGGCTGAGCAAGCGGCGTACGAGCGTTGTTGATCGGTGAAGACCGACGGGGACCGTCGGGCCACCCAGGGAACGGCGGATCAGTACGCCATGACCTGCGTGATGGCCTCGGCGACGCGCTTGGCGTTGGGGAGGTACTCGAGCTCGAGCTTGTAGTAAGGCATGATGGTGTCGAAGCCGGCGACGCGCTGGACGGGGGCCTTCAAGTACAGGAAGCAGTGCTCCTGCAGGATCGTGGCGAGTTCGGCGCCCATGCCGGCGGTCTTGGGGGCTTCGTGGACGATCACGCAGCGGCCGGTCTTCTGCACGCTGGCGATGATGGTGTCCTTGTCGATGGGCGAGATGGTGCGCATGTCGATCATCTCGACGCTGATGTCCTCGGGCAACTGGTCCATCGCTTCCAGGCACTGGTAGACGCTGGCGCCCCAGGAGATGACGGTGACGCTGTCGCCCTCGGTGACGACCTTGGCCTGGCCGATGGGGATGGTGTAGCGGTCTTCGGGGATCCAGTCGCGGGTGGGCAGGCGGTAGACGCGCTTGGGCTCAAAGAAGAGTACCGGATCGGGGTCTTCGAGCGCGGCGGCCAGGAGGCCCTTGGCGTCGTAGGGCGTGCAGGGCATGACGACCTTGAGGCCGGGCTGATGGGCGTAGATGGCTTCGGGGCTGTCGCTGTGCAGTTCGGGGGCGTGGATGCCGCCGCCGACGGGGACGCGGACGACCATGGGGATGGTGATGGCCCCGCGGCTGCGGGTGCGGTACCGCGCGGCGTGGTTCACCAACTGGTCGTAGGCCGGGCCCATGAAGCCTTCGAACTGGATCTCGGGAATGGGGCGCATGCCGCCCATCGCCAGGCCCACGGCGGTGCCCATGATGCCGGACTCGGAGAGCGGGGTGTCGAAGACGCGCTGGTCGCCGAAGCGGGCCTGCAGGCCGTCGGTGGCGCGGAAGACGCCGCCGTTGAGGCCCACATCCTCGCCCAGGCAGACGACTCGCTCGTCGCGGTCCATCTCTTGAGCGAGCGTCAGCGTGATGGCCTCGACCAGGTTGCATTCCACCTGGTTCACGCCGCTGCCTTCATCCACGCGGCGGCGGAGCTTGGGGTTGAACACGGCTTGTTCGGTAGCGTTCGACATGGGGCGTTCCGTTGAGGCTGATTGATCTGGCGAGGCTGAAGGTCTTTTCGGCCCGGGCTGCAGCGCCCGGTGAGTTGAATGCGGACGGGACCGAACGATCAGGAAGTCCACTCGGTCTGAAGACCGACCTGCTCGGGGTTCTGGCCCAGGCTGTGGGTGCGCATCGTGCGCTTCTGGGTCTCAAGTTCCGCGGGAACGGTCGCGTAGGTGTAATCAAAGATGTCGGCGAGGGGGGGCTTGGCGATCCCTTCCGCGGCGCGGACGACCTCGGTGACCATGGTCTTGGCGGCCTCGTCGAGAGCGGTCTGCTTCTCATCGCTCCAGAGGCCCTTGGCGGTGAGGTACTTACGGAGACGAATGACCGGGTCTTTGCCCTGCCAGGCTTCGACCTCCTTGGGGTCGCGGTAGCGGCGGGCATCGTCGGCGGTGGTGTGATCGGCGAGGCGGTAGGTGACGGCCTCGATGAACGAGGGGCCGCCGCCGGCGCGGGCACGCTCGATGGCCTCCTTGCTCACCTTGTAGACGGCGAGCAGGTCGTTGCCGTCGACCTGCACGGTGGGCATGCCGTAGGCGAGGGCCTTCTGGGCGACCGTCTCGCTGTTCATCTGGCTCTCGCGGGGAACGGAGATGGCCCAGTGGTTGTTCTGGCAGAAGAAGACCGTGGGGGTCTGGAAGGTGGAGGCGAAGTTCATCGCCTCGTGGAAGTCGCCCTCGCTGGTGGCGCCATCGCCGAAGTACGTGATGGCGACGGCGGGCTCCTTGCGGAGCTTCATGGCCCAGGAGATGCCCGTGGCGTGGAGCATCTGGGTGCCGATGGGGATGCACAGGGGCGTCATGCGGACACCCTCGGGGATCTGGTTGCCGCGTTCATCGCCCATCCAGTGCAGGAGGACGTAGTGCATGGGCAGGCCGTGCATCCAGAGGGCGGCGTTCTCGCGGTAGCAGGGAACGAGCCAATCGACGCCGCGTTTGGCGGCGTAGCCGGAACCGATCGCGGCGGCCTCCTGGCCCTTGTTCTGCGGATAGGTGCCCATGCGGCCGGAGCGCTGGAGCTTGAAGGCGGTTTCGTCCAATGCGCGGCAGCGGCACATGTACTGGTAAAGTTCGAGCACCTCGGCGTCGGTGAGGGTGTCCTTGGCGAGTTTCTCGTCAAGCACGCCGTTCTCATCCATGATCTGGAGGTAGTCGATCTTGGCGGTGTATGCGGTGCGGATGGGCATGGGGGCTGGGCTCCGGGAGGTCGAAGGCAAGGATAGGGTGCGAATCCGCGCACCGTCAGGGCGATTCAGGAGCCCGCGACTGGCTCGGACCTGCCGAACCCACGCGCGACACGACGCCGATCTAATTGATACCTTTCATGTGAACCCCATGCTCCAGTTCATCAAATATCACGGGTGCGGCAACGACTTCGTCTTCATCGACGCGGCGGACAACCCGGGGCTCGCGGCGCGGGGGGATTGGCCGGCGCTGGCGGCGGCGGCGTGCGACCGGCACCTGGGCATCGGGGCGGACCAGATGCTGCTGGCGGTGGCATCGCCGACGTGCGATGTGGGGCTGCGGATCTTCAACGCCGACGGTGGTGAGGCGGAGATGTGCGGCAACGGGGTACGGTGCCTGGCCAAACACATGATCGATCGGCGCGGGTTCGACGGCGATCGGCTGCGGGTGGCGCTCACGCTCAGCGGGCGCGTGCTGGAGATGGTGTGCGAGCGGCGCGGGGACAGGTTTTATAAGGCGCACGTGGACATGGGCGAGCCGGTGTTCGCTCCGGCGAAGATCCCCGTCAAGGTTGCCGGTGATCGGGCGTTCAACATCCCGCTGCCGGCGGACCTACCGGACGCGGCGCGGGGGCCGCTGGCGGCGGCGGATGCGCACGCGATGACGTGCGTCTCGATGGGCAACCCGCACGCGGTGATCTTCGTCAGCGGGCCGGTTGATCCGGGGGCGGCGGGGCCCTGGATTGAGCACGCCGAGATGTTCCCGCGGCGGATCAACGTTCAGTTTGTCAAGGTGCTGGCGCCGGACCGGCTGCGGGTGTGGACGTGGGAGCGGGGCGCCGGGGTGACACTGGGGTGCGGGACCGGGGCGTGCGCATCGGCGGTGGCGGCGGCGGCAACGGGTCGCGCGGGGCGGGAGGTGACGGTGGAACTCACCGGGGGCACGCTCAAGGTGCGATGGGATGAACGCACGGGCCGCGTGATGATGAGCGGTGGCGCCACAGAGGTGTTCGAGGGAACGTGGTCCGGGCCGGCGTAAGAGCGAGAGCTTCAGCGAGCGGCGGACGTGGCGTTCTCGACGACGGGGGCCAGGTCGGGGGGCTGGTGCACCCAGATGTCTGAGGAGAGAGCGGCCTGGTAACCCACATCAAAGAGCTTGGACATGTACTTGGGGTCGAATGATTCAGCGGGTTTTTCGTTGAAACTCGCGGGGATGTAGGTGAGGTTGAAGGCGACGGAGTCGCGGGAGCAGGAGAGGTAGACTCGGTAGAGGTCGCCGACGCCCTGGGTCTGGATGATGGAATCGACGGCCCGCATGGCGATCGACATGGTCTGGCGCTGGGTGCTGGCCCAGGCCGGGTCCAGGCGCGAGTTGCGGATGACGTACGCGCAGCGTTCGCGGAAGATTCCGGCGGTCTCGGCGCTGGACTTGAGGTTCATCGAGGGCGGGTAGAGGAACAACTGGGCGGTGGCGCCGCCGTCAACGTGCATCTCGTGATACTGCTTGCCGTCGACCTCGACATCGATCATGACGGGCGGGAAGGCGGCGGGGATGGCGGCGGAAGCCATGAGCACGCGGCGGATGAGCTGGTGGGCCTTGGGGTCGGTGCTGGCGGCCAGAGCGCCGATGTTCCAGAGAACCGGTCGGCCGGCGTCGAGGTTGGTGGTGGCCACAAGCAGGATGCGGCCCTTGGCGTACTCGGCGGCGATGTCGTTGAGCATGGCCTCGTCGATGTACTTGTCAACGACCTTGGCGAGCGGCTTGGTGTCGAGCAACGCGTCGTTGTAGAAGGCGGCGAGCATGCCGCGTTCTGTGGCGACGTCCTTGGTAGAGATGGTGGTATAGACCAGCTTGAGCTTGGCGTCGTAGGCCGGGCCCAGGAACGCAAAGGGGGCGGTGAGTGCGCCGGTGCTGATGCCGGTGACGAGCTTGAACTGGGGGCGCTTGCCGGTGGCGCTCCATCCGCAAAGCACACCCGCGCCGTACGCGCCGTTGGCGCCGCCGCCGGAGATGGCGAGGTAGTTGGCGGTGGGCAAGGGGCCGGTTTCGCCGGCCATGGCGCGCAGGTCGAACTCCTGCTTGGTGGCGCGGCCGAGTTCGGCCATGAACGCGGGGTTGAGCCGTTCGCCCCAGGAGCGCAGGGCCGGGTTGTTCAGCACGATCGCGCGGTCGGCGAGTTCGTTGGGCACGGCGGGCTTGCGGTCCGGAGTGGAACACGCGGCGCACACAACGCACAGGAGCAATGACGCGGCTCGGATCAGGAGTCGGTACGTAGAGGTGGTCGCCGTGGGGTTCATGCGTAGGTTCCCTTGCTCGGAAGTGGGCTGGAGGTGATCCGACCGTCGCAACAGTATCCGAATCGACCGGGGCAACGCCTGCGGAACAACACCTCGGATGCTTGGCGGGCGTCCGCCGGTTGATCCGCGTCCTGCCCGTCGTTCGTTTGAGGGAGTTGTTTGGTAGTGATTGCGGCTCGCGGCGCGGCGGAAGCGTGAAAGTGCGGTGTTCTCGCTGTGCGCGACGGGCACCGTGCGAATCGCCGTTACCTACCATTGTCCCCCATGCACTTGATTCTCCCCAATCCCCGCGGCTTCTGCGCGGGCGTCCGAATGGCCATCGACGTCGTGGACCAGATCATCAACCTGTTCCCGGGCGAAGATGTGTACGTGTACCACGAGATCGTGCACAACAAGCACGTGGTGAACCGGTTCGTGGACCGGGGCGTGCACTTTGTCGAGTCCATCGAGGAGATCCCAGAGGGGAGCATCGTGGTCTTTTCGGCGCACGGCGTGAGCCCGGCGGTCCGCCAGTTGGCCCGGGACCGGCGGCTGACGTCGATCGACGCCACGTGCCCGCTGGTGACCAAGGTGCATGCCGAGGCCGTGCGGTACGCGCGGCAGGGCTACCAGATCCTGCTCGTGGGCCACCGCGATCACCAGGAAATCGCTGGCACCCTGGGAGAGGCCCCCCACTGCACTCAGGTCGTGGAATCTCCCGACGACATCCCGTCGCTCACGATCACGGACGCGAACAAACTGGTGTACCTCACGCAGACGACGCTCTCGACAGATGACGCTGGGGTGATCATCCAGGCGCTCAAGAAGGCGTTCCCGAACATCAAGGAACCCCCCAGCAGCGATATCTGCTACGCGACGACCAACCGTCAGCACGCGGTGCGGCAGATCGGCCCGGAGTGCGACGTGTGCATCGTGATCGGCTCCAAGAACTCGTCGAACTCGGTGCGGCTCACGGAGATCTGCCGCAACATCGGCGTGCCGGCGTGGCTGATGGACGACGTGTCGGAGCTCAACTGGGACTGGTTCAAGACGGGTAACGAGCGGGTGCTCGTGACCGCCGGAGCCTCGGCCCCGGAGGACCTGGTGGCGCAGGTGTGCCGCGCCCTGATCGAGCGATTCGGCGGCACGATCGAGCAGCGCGAGATCTTCGATGAGGATGTGGAGTTTGCGCCCCCGGGAGCCCTGCGCAAGATCATGGAATCCCGCGGCATCGACCCCGAGAGCCGGCGCTTCCGGGCCGAGACCCCCACCATCACCCACGACCTGTACGGAGCGGTGCCGCTCACGGTGAGCGCGGGTCGGGACAACTGACCGGCACGCCACACATGCAAAGCCCCTCCAACCACATCTTCGAGCACACGCCCGAGACCCTGGCCCGCTGGTGCGAGTCGGTCTCGATGCCCAAGTACCGCGCCAAGCAGATCCTGGAGTGGGTGTACGAGAAGGGGATCACCGATCCCGCGGCGATGACCAGCCTTTCCAAGGCCGACCGCGACAAGCTCGCGTCGGACATGACCTTCTTCTCCGGCGAGATCGTGCAGCGGCAGTCGGCGACGGACGGCACGGAGAAGCTGCTCATCCAATGGAACGATTACTCCGACGCCAAGCCCGCCGCGGGCGGGGGCGTATCGCTGCCGCTGGCGTCGGACGCGTCGCGCCAGACCGAGTGCGTGATGATCCCGTCCGAGGACCGGTTCACGGCGTGCATCTCCTCGCAGGTGGGGTGCCCGGTGGGCTGCAAGTTCTGCGCCTCGGGGCTGGGCGGCCTGGATGCGAGTCTGTCGGCGGGAAGGATCGTGGAGCAGGTGTACCGCCTGGGGCGGCTGCCGGGCGTGCGGCGCATCAGCAATGTGGTCTTCATGGGCATGGGCGAGCCGCTCTCGAACCTGTCGAACGTGGTGCCCGCCGTCCGGACGATCGCCTCGCTGTGGGCGCTGGGCATCTCGGCGCGGAAAATCACGATCTCGACCGTGGGGCTGCCCAAGGCGATCGAGAAGCTCGCGGACATGCTCGACCTGCCGGTGACGCTCGCCCTGTCGCTGCACGCGCCCAACGACGAGATCCGCCGCACGCTGATCCCGTGGGCGGAGTTCACGACGATCAACGACCTGCTCGCCGCGTGCCAGCGGTGGTTCGAGAAGACCGGGCGAGAGATCACCCTGGAGTACACGCTGCTGCGGGGCGTGAACGACGCGCCCAAGCACGCCCGACAACTCGCGGACCTGGCCAAGACGCTGCGGGCGAACATCAACCTCATCCGGTACAACGAGGTCGAGGGGTTGCCGTTCAAGCGTCCGGTGGATGACGATGTTCGCGAGTTCCAGCGCATCCTGCGGGACGCGCACGTGAACACGCACATCCGCGCGAGCCGCGGGCGGGACATCGCCGCGGCGTGCGGGCAGTTGCGTCACGAATCGGCTCCCGAGGAGCCCACGGCCGCGGCGGCAGGGGCGTAGACCTCGGAGGTATACACCGCGGGCGGGGACGCGCGTCCGCGACGCCCTATCTTTGTGACCATGCCCGAGCAGGCGTTCCTGGCTTTTTCTCCGATGCACGCCGTGACCGTCGCGGTGTGTGTCTGCGTGATCGCGGCGTTCTGTTTCGCGGGCCGACGGGCGGGCCTGGCCGAGCCGCGGGTGCGGATGGCGTGGGTGATCTGGGTGTACGTGCTGCAAACGGCGAACGTGGTGTACTTTGCGTTGCCGCCGCGGCTGAGCCTGGGCGTGTCGCTGCCGCTTCACTTCTGCGACCTGGCGGGGTGGTTCGCGGCCGTGGCGCTGCACCTGGGGGACCGGGCCCGCTGGCTGCGGACGACCCTGTTCTACTGGGGCCTGTGCATGTGCACGCAGGCGTTCGTGACCCCCACGCTGCACGAGGGGCCGGGCACGTTGCGGTTCTGGCTCTTCTGGGGCAGCCACACGCAGATCATCGGTTCGGCGCTCTACGAAGTGATCGTGCTCAAATACCGGCCGAGTTGGCGGGATTTCCGCACGGTGGTGGTGGTGAACGCGGTGTACGCGGCGTTGATCCTGCCCTTTGACGCGCTCACGGGCTTTAACTACGGCTACATCGGCCCCACCGCGCCCGACGCGCCGACGCTGGTGGACAAACTGGGGCCCTGGCCCCTGCGGGTGGTGTGGATGTGGGCAATCGTCCACGCGGCGTTCGCGCTGCTCACCGTTGCCTTCGCACGCCGCGCCAGTACCCTTGCAACACACTCGTGATCGTCGTCTGCCTTGCCCTCGTGCTCATCGGTCTGGCCGTGTCACTCCCGGTCACGATGGCGGCGCGCGCGGCGGGGGTTCGGCTCAAGGCGCTGGATACGCCGGCGATCGCGGGGCAGATCAAAGCGCCCACGCGGAAAATCCCCAACACCGGCGGGATCGGCATCTTCGTTGGGTTCAGCCTACCCGTGGCGGTCGCGCTGGCGGCCGTGTGGCTGGCGCCAGGGGCGGTGACCAGCGCGGCGCCGATGGTGGCGCCGTACCTGAACGGGGCCCGCGAGCAGACGCCGCTGGCGCTGGCGCTACTGGGGTGCCTGGCGGTGCTGCACGTGCTGGGCTTGATCGACGATCGGCGGCCGCTGGGGCCGTTCATCAAGCTGGCGATCATGTCGATACCGGCGTTCGTCATCGTTCCGTTCGGCATCGGGAGCGCGGGCGATACGCGGCTGTTCACGTTTCTTGATCACCACGTGGGGGGCGCGTGGCTCTCGATCGGGCTCACGGTGCTCTGGTTCCTCATCGTGACCAACGCGATGAACTTCATGGACAACATGGACGGGCTGTCGGCGGGGGTCGCGGCGATCGCGGGGGGGTTTTTCCTCGCGGCGGCGGCGATGCACCAGCAGTGGTTCGTGGCGTCGTGCCTGGCGCTGCTGGTGGGGGCGCTGCTGGGGTTCCTGGTCTTCAACTTTCCGCCGGCCACGATCTTCATGGGTGACGGCGGTTCGCTCATCATCGGGTTCCTGCTGGCGTTCCTGACGACGCGGACGACGTACTTCACGACGCCGGACGGGGGTGCCTGGTACGCGGTGCTGATGCCGCTGATCGTGCTCGCGGTGCCGCTGTACGACTTTGCGAGCGTCACGATCATCCGGATGTCCAAGGGCCGCTCGCCGTTCGTGGGCGACCTGAACCACCTCTCGCACCGGCTGGTGCGACGGGGCCTGCCCAAGCGGGCGGCGATCGCGGTGATTTACGGGTTCACCGCTGTGACCGGGTTCTCCGGGTTGATCCTGGGGCAACTGACTCCGGTGGGCGCACTGCTGGTGGGGGCGCAGATCCTGGTGCTGCTGCTGGTGGTGGCGTTGTTCGAGTTCGCGAGCCCGGGCGGCGTGTACGATTTTCCGCCCAAAGAAGGCAAGGGCGGGGCGTGAACGAAACCACTGAATCCTCGCCCCCTCACGGCGCACTCGCAGGCGTGATGATCATCTGCGCGATCGCCCTGACGCGGGCGTGCTCCACCTTTGATCCGTTCCCGGGATGGAGCGGCGATCCGCTTGCGATGCCGGCCCCGATCATCGGGATCACGCCGGTCATCTCGCTGGCGATGGACGCGGCGACGCTGCTCGCGAGCTCGCTGATCCTGCTGAAGGGATCGCCCTCGGTGTTCGTCCGGGTGGGGCTCGTGCTGCTGATGGCCGGCGCGGCGGCCGCGGCGTTCCACGCTCGCCCCGGGCAGCACGACAGTCTGGACAACTTCGTCATCGGCGCCTCGTGGGTCGCGGCGCTGGGCGGCGCGATCGCGCTGCGGCACGCGTGCCGGTACGCGGCGCTGCGGACGCTCGCGGCGGCGTGCCTGCTGGCGATCATCCCGGTGCTGGCGGTGAGGGGCGGCGTGCAGGTCTTCAGCGAACATCCGGAGACGGTCGCCGAGTTCAATCGCAACAAGCAGCAGTTCCTGGAAGCGCAGGGGTGGACGGCGGGGTCGCCGCCCGCGCTCGCGTACGAACGGCGGCTGGTGCAGGCCGAGGCGAGCGCCTGGTTCGGGCTGGCGAACGTGTTCGCGTCGTTCATGGCGGGGGCGTTGGTGGCGTTCGCGGGCGGTGCGCTGCTGCGGCTGCGGGGCGGGGCTGACGTCGCGAACACGGGGACGCGGCCGCGGATCGTTCTGGGCGTCGCGGCCCTGCTGGCGGCGGCGGGGCTGGTGCTGGCGGGGGCCAAGGGCGGTTACGCCGCGGCGTTCGTGGGATTTGGGGCGCTAGCGGTGGTGTGGGTGCGGCCCTCGCTCTCGGCGCGGGTGGGCGGTTGGCTCGCGGTGGCTGCGGTGCTTGCGGCGCTCTTCGCGGTGGTGTGCCGCGGCGTGGTAGGTGAGCGGATCGGCGAACTGAGCATCTACTTCCGGTGGATGTACATGCAGGGGGCGGCGCGAATATTCGCGGCGCACCCGTGGCTGGGCGTGGGGCCGGCGGGGTTCAAGGATGCGTACATGCTGGCCAAGCCGGCGATCTCTCCGGAAGATGTCGCCAGCCCGCACAGCGTGCTGCTGGATTACGCGGCGACGCTGGGCATCGGCGGGGTGTGCCTCGGCGGGCTGTGGCTGGGGTTGGTGTACAGCGCGGGGCGGGGCTTGTTCGCTCCCGCCGTACCCGATGCGTCGGACACGCGGCGCACGATGCAGCTCGCGTCGTTCTGCGCCGCGGCGGCGATATTGGCGTCGGCCTGGTTGGAACAACCTCTCGCCACCCCGGAATCAACGGTCGTGCGGCTCATCGGGCTCGCCGGTGCGGTGGCGGTGGTGTGGGCCGTGGTGCGGACTGCTTCGGGACGGAGCAACGTACTCTGGCCGGCGCTCGCGGCGGCGGCGACGGCGCTCGCGGCGCACGCGCAGATCGAGATGACGATGATCACCTCGGGCTCGGCACCGTGGATCGCACTCATGCTGGCGGTCGCGGCCCCGGCGGTGACCGCCGCGTCCGCGCCGGTGCGTCGGCATTCGCCCGCGGCGCTGGCCACCTGCGGCCTGTGCGCGGCCCTTATCGCGATGCTCCCGGGCGTGGTGTCCTGGGAGCGTGCGCTGCGATCGGCGTACGACAGCGCCGCACGCGTCGCGGAGTTCATGGGCCGGGCGCAGAATGTGCTCTCCGGCGCGGCACGCGACGATTCGCCAGCGCAGCTCGCGGCGGACCTTTCGGCGGCGATACATCAGACCGTTGCCGCCGAGCCGCGGGCGATCGCGGCGGCGACCGACCAAGTTCGCGAGACCGGCGTGAACGCGGCTCGCGAGCAACTCGAGGCGGCGTTCCAGGCTCAACCCGCCCACTTCCCCACTGCCCGGTCGTTGAGCCGGCTCTGCCTGCAGCAGGCACAGTCCATGGCCACGGGAGCGGACAAGGCCAAGTTGATCGACCGGGGCGTGCGGGTATCGCTCGACGCGGCAGCGAAACACGGGGGCGGCGCCGCGGCGTGGGCGTGGCTCGCGACCGCTCGTGAGGCGGCGGGCAAGGCCGACCCGGGCCGCAACGAGCAGATGGGGCAGATCGATGCGCTCGCCGCGGCGGCGGCGCTGGCTCCGCATGAACCCACGTACCAGTTGCGCCTGGCCCGCGCGTGCCAGGCCAAGGGGGCGGCGGCGCAGGCGAGGGAATGGGCCGCCAAGGCGCTCGCGACGGACCGCGACCTGAGGCTGGATCCCCTGCGGCAACTCACCAGCCAAGAGCGGGAAGAGATGAAGCGGCTGTCGCCCTGAAAGGCGATGAACCCCTACCGTCCCGGTCCGCAGTTTCACTCCAACGGAAAACCGTCTCGTGCTCCCACTGTTCGCCCTCGCGATCTTCGTCTCCGCCGCGCTCCTGTTCGTGGTGCAGCCCATGTCCGGGAAGGTGCTGCTGCCCCTGTTGGGCGGCAGCCCCGCGGTGTGGAACACCTGCATGGTCTTCTTCCAGGCCGTGCTGCTGCTGGGGTACTTCTACGCGCACCTGACCACGACCAAGCTGAGCCGCAAATGGCAGACGCTGGTGCACCTGGGGTTGGTCATCATCGCGGGGGCAACGCTGCCGATGCCGATCCTGGTGGGCGAACCCGGCGACGCCGATCCGGTGATGTGGGTGATCCGGACGCTGGGCGTGACGGTCGGGTTGCCGTTTTTCGTGGTGTCCACCTCCGGGCCGCTACTGCAACGGTGGTTCTCGACGACGGGGCACGCGGCGGCGAAGGACCCGTACTTTCTGTACGCGGCGAGCAACGCCGGGAGCGTGGTGGGGCTGCTGGCGTACCCACTGGTGCTCGAGCCGCTCTTGACCCGGCGCGAACAGAGCATCGTGTGGACGGTGGGGTTCGCCGCGCTGGGGGTGCTGGTCGCCGCGTGCGGGGTGCGCATGCTGGGGGCGGGCGTCCAGGAGACTTCTCAGGTCGCCGCCAAGCCCGAGGTCAAGGCGCCACTCACCGGGGCTCTCAGGCTGCTGTGGCTGGCCCTTTCCTTCGGGCCCAGTTCGCTGATGCTGGGGGTGACGCAGCACGTCTCGACCGACATCGCGGCGATCCCGCTGCTGTGGATCATCCCGCTGGGGTTGTACCTGATCTCGTTCATCCTGGCCTTCTCGCAGAAGTGGCGGCTGAGCGCCGCGGCGTGGGGGCGGATGCTGCCGGTGGGCATCGTGGCGGTGATGGTCGCGATGCTCTCGGGGGCGAGGTCGCCGATCGGGGTGCTGCTGTTCGTTCACTTCGCGACGTTCTTCATCGCGGCGATGATGTGCCACACGCGGCTGGCTGATCTGCGGCCGGACCCCAGCCGACTGACGGAGTTCTACCTGTTCATGTCGCTAGGCGGAGTGCTGGGCGGGCTGCTCAACTCGGTGGTCGCGCCGCTGGTGTTCAGCACGATGATGGAGTATCCGCTGGTGCTGGGGCTGCTGGCGCTGCTGCGTCCGCAGATCCTGACGGAACTCAACGTTTCTCGCAGCCGCGTGGTTGCGTGGGCCATCGGGCTGGGGGTCGCGGCGATGCTGCTGCTGATCCTGCTCAACGTGGACGCCGCGATCAACGACAAGCGGATCGTGGGGGACCTGGCGTCAAAGTCGTGGCGGGCGGGGCTGCCGGCGCTGCTCTGCATCGCGGTGCTGCTCAAGCGCGGCAGCGTGCGATTCGCGGCGTCGGCGACGTTCCTGCTGACGGCGACGACGTACATCGGCGAGGGGGGCACGCTGCTCTTCCAGACGCGCACGTTCTTCGGCGAGCACCGGGTCATCTCCACGTCCAACCACGCGTGGCACCGGCTGAGCCACGGTACGACGCTGCACGGCCTGCAGCCCCGCGAGCCCGAGGACCCGTTCGGCCCCGGCCCGGTCATGAGCGCTGAAGACCGCGTCAAGATGCTCTTCGCCGACAACGCGGCGGTGGAACGCATGGGCGGACGGATCAAATACCGCCAGCTCATCCCCACGACGTACTACCACACCAGCGGCCCCATCGGCGCGGTGATGAAGATGCTGATCGACCGCGGGCAGTTGCGCCGGGCGGGCTTCGTCGGCCTGGGCGCCGGCACGCTCGCGGCGTACGCGGTGCCCAACGCCCGCTTCACGTACTTCGAGATCGATCCGGCGGTCATCCGGATCGCGGGCGATCGGTCGCTCTTCTCGTACATCTCCGATGCCGCGCGGGACACCTCGGTGAAGATCGGCTACGAGTTGGGGGACGGACGGCTGAAGATCCGCGATACCAAGGAAGGCCCGTTCGACCTCATCGTGCTCGACGCGTTCTCGTCCGACTCCATCCCGGTGCACCTGCTTACGAAGGAAGCCGTGGAGATCTACCTCAGCAAGCTGGAGGCGGGGGGAATCATCGCGTTCCACATCTCCAACCGGTACTTTGACCTGACCAACCCGCTGCAACGGATCGCGAGCGAACTGGGCCTCAAGGCGTACCGGGCCAACGACGATGTCTCGACCACTTACCTCGACGAACAGGAAGGCAAGAAGACCTCGCTGTGGTTGATGATGGTGCGCAAGGAAGAGGACTTCATGCCCCTGGCGCACCTGCCCAAGTGGGACCGGCTCGGCAAGATCGATTCGTTCCCGCTGTGGACGGACGACTACTCGAACCTGCTGGGCGTGATGGTGAAGTGGTGGTGAGAGGAGCGGGGAATCGACGCCTGAATCGGTATTCTGCGCGAGGGCCACTACGATCCTTGCATGCCCGCTGATCCATTCTCCATCCTGGGCCTTGAACCGCGGTTTGACCTTCAGCCCGCGGACATTCAACGCGCGTTTCTGCGCAAGGCGGCGATGCAGCACCCGGACGCGAACGCGGATTCTGAGGCCGACCTGGTCGCGGCGGGGCTCAATGAAGCCCGCGGGGTGCTGGTTGATGCCGAAAAGCGGGCCAACGCGCTGCTGGCCCTCCTGGGCGGGCCGGGCAAGGAGCAGGACAAGGGCCTGCCGGCCGGGTTCCTTGCGCAGGTGATGGAACTGCGCGAAGCGGTGGAAGCGGACCTGGCGGCGGACGCGGCGGCGGCCCGGGAGCGGTGGAGCAAGCACGCCCGCGAGCAGCGCGATGCGCACGCCGCGGCGGTGGGCGAGATGTTCGCGGGCCTGTCCAAGCCGCCGGCGGCGGCGGAGCTGGTGGCGATCCGTCGTGAACTCAACGCGTGGCGGTACAGCGAGCGGCTGATCGAGCAGCTCAGCCCCGAGTATGATCCGAAGACGGCGGGGCTGTAGGGCACGCCGACGCACTGATCGCCCCGCATGGAAGGTCTTCCGCTCATTCTCAGCATCCTGCTGCCGATCCTCATCCTGGGGTCGGCGCTTTGTTCATCGTCGGAGACCGCGCTCTTCGGCCTCACGCAGGCGGACCTGCTGCGGCTGCGGCGCGTGAGCCCCCCCACTCACGCCGCGGTGATGGCGCTGCTGGCCTCTCCCCGTTCGTTCCTGATCACGGTGCTGCTGGGTAACGTGACGGTGAACTCGGTGTACTTCGTGGTCGCCTCGATGATCCAGCCGCGGCTGGGGCCGGCGTGGTCGGTGGTGTTCGTCGTGGGATCGCTGCTGGGGATCATCGTGTTCGGCGAGGTGCTGCCCAAGACGCTGGCGGCGTCGCACCGCGTGGCCCTGTGCCGCGTGCTGGCCAGGCCGATGCTCTGGTGGTTCAAGATCATCTCGCCGGTGCGGCATTTCTCCGAGCGGTTCGTGATCGCCCCGATCACGCGCCTGCTGGCCCCGACGCGGACGGGCGTGGCCCCGGAACTCACGGAGGATGAACTCTCGTCGCTGCTGGAGGCCGGGGCGCGGGAGGGCGTGATCCAGCAGCCCGAGCAGCAGTTGCTGGGCGACGTCGTCCGCCTGGGATCGCTGCGGGTGCGGGACGTGATGTCGCCCCGCACGGAGGTGCGGTGGATCGAGGCCAACGCGACGATCGCGGACCTGCTGGCGCTGGTCAAGGAGTGCGGGTTCTCGAAGTTCCCCGTCTGCCGGGGCGACCTGGACAGCGCGCTGGTCGTGGGCGTGGTGAACGCGCACACGGCGTGCGCATTGCTCAACCGCGATCCCAACGCGCTCAACGCGCCGGTGGCCACGGTGATGGAGCCGCCCCGGTTCGTGCCCGATCGGGCGCGGCTGGACCGGCTGGTGGATCAGTTCCGCAGTTGGCGGGCGGACGTGGCGATCTGCGTGAGCGAGACAGGGGCCATCACGGGCCTGGTGGGCGTGGACGCGGTGATCGGCGAGTTGGTCAACGTGTCGTCGGAGACCGACGAGGGGCTCGAGCCCAGCGTGCGGATGGTGGCGCTGGGCGTGTGGGAGGCGCCCGGGCGGCTGCCGGTGCGGGACTGGGCCGACTTCTTCGGAGCCGACGGCATCGATCGGCGGGTGAGCACGCTGGGTGGGCTCATCTTCTCGCGCATCGGCCGGGTGCCGAGCGCGGGGGATGAATGCCGCGTGGGCAACCTGCGGCTGCGCGTGGAGGAGATGAAGGGGCGGGTGGTGCAGCGCGTCTCGATCTCCATCGCGGCGGACCGCAAGGAGGCCGCGGCGTGACCGACCACGTTCAACAACTGATCTGGGGAGCGGCGTGGACGGCGAGCATCGTCGCCTCGGCGTTCTGCAGCGGGATCGAGACGGGGTGCTACTCGCTCAACCGGGTGCGTCTGGACCTGCGCGGGCGGCGGACCCCGCCGGATACGGCCGCGGTGATCATCCGCGATGAGCTCAAGCGGCCGGAGCGGCTGCTGGCGACGCTGCTGATCGCCAACAACATGGTGCACTTTGCCAGCGCGGAGGCCATGCACCGGTTCCTGCACCCGTTCGGCTGGGGCGAACTCTTCCAGGCGGGGATCAACGCGCTGGTCATCGCGCCGATGCTGTTCATCTTCGGCGAAGCGGTGCCCAAGGAGTTGTTCCGCATCGAGGCCGACCGCCTCACGTACAAGTTCGCCCATCTGCTGCGGCTGACCAGATCGATGCTCACATTCAGCGGCATCCTGGGCGCGGTGCGGGGCATCTCGCGCCTGGCGGAACGGCTGACGGGCCTGACGCCCGAGGCGGTGGGCGGGGCCCGCGAGCACATCGCCCTGCTGCTCAAGGAAGGGGCGTCGCACGGGCTCATGTCCGAATCGCAGGCCACGCTGATCGATCGGGCGCTGGCGTTCCGGGGCGTAACGGCGGGCGACGAGATGACCCCGTGGACGAACGTGCGGGCCGTGCCCGCCGAGGCCGACCGGACGCGGGCTTCTCGCATCATCGGCGACGCGGCGATCGCACGCCTGCCGGTGATCGACCGGACCGGGCGTGTGATCGGCGTGGTGCGGCAGGTGGATTTCCATCTGCGGCCGGGCGCCACGGCGCGGGAACTGATGACCCCGGCGGTCAGGCTCAAACGCGGCACCCCGGTGCCCGAGGCTCTCGCGGCGTTGCACGTGGCCCGGGCGCGGCTGGGCATCGTGGAAGACGAGACGGGGCGGCCGGTGGGGATCGTGACGCCTAAGGACCTGGCCGAGCCGCTCATCGGAGAGATGTGAACCGCATGCGCGTACCCTTGGGCGATGCCGAACGCCATCGTCATTCGGGCCCCGGGCACCAACTGCGACCTTGAGATGTGCCGAGCCTTCTCGCTCGCGGGAGCGAAGGTGGAACTGGTCCACCTGGAGCGTCTGTGCGCGCAGCCGGACATGCTCGACGGGTTCGACCTGGTGGGGTTCCCCGGCGGGTTCAGCTACGGCGATGACATCGCTTCGGGCCGCGTCTACGCGCTCAAGATCCGAGAGCGTGTGTACGGCGCGCTGCGTCGCGCGGCGGAGCGCGGCGTCGCGATGATCGGCGCGTGCAACGGGTTCCAGGTGCTGGTGCAGGCCGGCCTGCTCCCCGGGCCGGGGCGCGGCGAGCCGTGGCCGCTGTCGGCCCCGCCGCAGGTGGCGGCCCTGACGGACAACCAGGACGCCCGCTTCCACGACCGCTGGGTGGGCGTGGCGTTCGAGGCCTCCAGCCCGTGCGTGTGGACGGCGGGGCTGGCCGAGGAGGCCGACGAGGGGCTCAAGCGATTGATCTACCAGTTGCCGGTGGCGCACGGCGAAGGCCGGTTCGTCACGGCGTCGCCGCTAGTGCTTGAATCAATGGAGCAGGGCGGCCAGGTCGCGCTGCGCTACACCGACAACTACAACGGCTCGCAGGGTGCGATCGCGGGCATCTGCGACGCCTCGGGCCGCATCTTCGGGCTCATGCCGCACCCCGAGCGCTTCCTGGAGTGGAACAGGCACCCGTACTGGACGCGCCTGCCCGCGGCCGTCCGCAAGGGCGAGACCCCGGGCCTCAAGATGTTCCGCAGCGCGGTCGCGTCCGTCTCGGGCGCGGCGGCGAAGTAAGCGGGCCAGCACGAACTTTCAGACCGATTCGGCCTCGCGTTTGCCCGCGCGGGTGAGCAGCGCCACGCCCTCGGGCAGGTGCTTGGCGACCATGGCCACCACGTCGCCCTCGACGGCGCGGGCGAAGATCGAGCGGCGGGACTTGCCCATGATGAGGGTGTCGCACCCGAACGTCACGGTGTAGTCCAGGATCTCGTCGGCGATCTCGGTGGAGGTGACGTAGATCGGGTAGCACTGCACGCCGGCCTGCTTGGCCAGCACCATCACGGTGCCCAGCGCTTTCTGGGCCTGCGGATCATCCTCGATCCGCGGCGTCTGGCCGGGCTGGATATCCATCACGCGCAGCACGCGGACAAAGATGCAGAAGAGCACGCCGTCGCGCTTGCGGGCCATGTCCACCGCGTACTCGGAGTTGTCGCGCCCGCGGGCGGCGAACATGATGCGGGGCTTGCCGGGGGCGATGCGGGGCATCTCCTTGAGCTCGGCCATCCAGCCCATCTCCGGCTCGGGCACGGGCGTCACGGGCTGGAGGGCCCGCATCGCCGCACGCACCACCAGCACCGTGCCCACCACGCCGGCGGCGAACATCGTCGCCTTGGGCTTTTCCACGATGATGGTCAGTTCGATCGCCGTCATCACGGCCCCGAGCGCCCACAGCCCCCGCCGCTCCCACGCCGACACGGGCAGGGCCTTGTTCCAGGCGCAGGAGCAGACGTTGATGGCGATCGCCCCCACCACGCCGATGGCGTACATGTCGCTGAGGGTCTTGACGTCGGAGGCGAAGAGCAGGACCGCCGAGGGGAGGAGCACGGCGATCACCAAACCGATCCACGGCACGCCCGAGTAGTTGAGGCGCGTGAGCGGCCGGGGCAGTTCCTTGTCCTGCCCCAGCGAGTAGAGCACGGAGACCATCGCCATGACGGCGGTGTTGACGGCCGACAGGAGCAGCAGGCCGAAGACGATGCCCGAGATCCAACCCATCGTCTTGCCGAACGCCGGGCCGAACATGCCCTCGGCGGCGTGGGTCGCCACCACGCGGACGGCGGTATCGCGGTATTCCTTAACGAACTCGGGCACTACCTCGCTCGAGACGCCCGCGATCACTTCGTGGGTCACGTAGTCGGGGCGCTGGATCTCCCGCACGCCGGGCATGGCGTTGAGGGCGATGCCGAAGATGAGGTTGAGCAGGATGACCTCGATGAGCACCGGCCAGATGGTCTTCTTGGAAGTCTTGGCGACCGGCTCCTTCATCATGCCGGTCATGTTGGCGACGGCTTCAACGCCCGACAGGGCGAGCACCAGGTGCACCAGCGATTGCCACTTGGCCCAGGGCGACTCGAGCCCCTCCTGGCCCATGTGGATGCTCTTGAGGCCGGCGGGCAGATAAGGGATGCAGAGCAGACCCACGACGAACGAGGTGACGATCGCGATGACGGCGATGACGAGGGCGAAACGGCCCGCGCTGCGCGCGCCGAACCAGTTGATGACCCCCATCAGGAACATGGTGCCGATGGCGAGCCACACGACCGCGGGCTCGGAGGTGTGGAAGTAGTGAAAGCCCTCGACCGCGGATAGAGCCGCGGTGACGATGAAGTCGCAGAGCAGGAGGGTGGCCCCAACGACCGAGAGCAGGGGGCTGAGCTGGCGAGCGGCGGTGTACACGCCGCCGCCCTCGGGGAATGAGCGGCAGATGATCGTGTACGCCCAGGCGACGGCCGCCATGATGAGCGACATGATGGCGAGGTACGCCACGGAGGCGTGAGCCGTGTAGTAGAACGCCAGACCCAGAACGTAGAGGCGGCTGGTGCCCCAATCCCCGAAGAGCAAGGGCCCGGCGTGGCGCCAATCCAAGTTCCGCGGACGATTCTGGGCGACGAGCATTGTGGAGGGCGTTGATGCGGCCGGGCGATGCCCATCCGCTGGAAGTGGAAGGAAAAGTCGGCGGGAGCGTACGTCCGTCGCGGTGGCCATGCCGCGACAGGGTTTGGCTACTTCTTGGACGCCGCCAATGCCATGACACCGGCGACCATCGCGCCGATGCCGTCGAACACCTCGTGCGGTTTGGCCTCGTACATGTACGCGGGGCTGGTGACCAGCCGGTTGGTGGTGTCGGTGAAGGCCTCGGACACGCCCCGGGCGGCGTGCTTGGAACCCATGGTCTGGACCGCCGCGGCGGTGCGTTCATCCGAACCCAGCGTGACGGTGCACCCCGGACCGTTCATGCGGGTGCCCAGGACCCGAGCCGCCAGAACGGGCGCGATGCAGCACATGCCGATGGGCTTCCTGGCTTCGTGGAAGCCCTTGATCACCCGAACAACATCCGGCAACACGGAGCATTCGGCTCCCTTGGTCGCGAAGTCGCACAGGTTCTTGGCGACGCCGAAGCCCCCCGGGAAGATGACGGCGTCGAAGACCGCGGGGTCGAGTTGGGCGAGAGGTGAGATCTCGCCCCTGGAGATGCGGGCGGCCTCCACCATCATGTTGCGGGTCGGCGCCCCCGCCGCGATCTTATTGGTCGCGTGGTTGATGACTTCTGTTTGGGGAGCATCCGGGGCGAAGCAGCGGTACTCGGCGCCGGCGCGACTGAGATGGATCAGCACGCTGACAGACTCGTGGATCTCGCTGCCGTCCGCCCGACCGGAGCCGCACAACACGACCGCGACTCGATTGTTCATGGGAAGTGTCTCCAGAGTTGGATTCCGGGGAGTATAGCAGCCAATGGGGTGCACACCTGCCCATTTGTTCGCATTACGATTGGTTTTTGGGAGGATGACCAAGGCGGCACAGGCCGCACAGTCGTCGTTATAAGTACAGGTCGGGCAAGCACTTAGAGAGCTTTTTGATGAATTTTCCCAAAAATCGACTAAAACAGTTGGCACCGAAAATTCCGTGTGGCATGTTTGTAGTGTCTTGTCTCTCTCCTCCTATAGCCGTTCGCGGGCGGAAACACGCGGACGGCCTTCAAGAAGTGCGGCGGAAATCGGGAAACTCTCTCCTTCCCGTTGAACGACGAACTTCTGACAGTGTCTTGTCTCTCTCCTCCTATAGCTGTTCGCGGGCGGAAACACGCGAACAGCCTTCAAGAAGGTGACGGTTGAGCGGGCCTTGAGACGACCCGCTCGGCAGAAGCCTTCGACAGTGTCTTGTCTCTCT
>JAFEBP010000015.1 GCA_018242605.1 Planctomycetota bacterium | reverse complement strand
CCACGGTTCCTGGGTCAGGTCAGATTGTTGCCACTGTACTAACCCAACCACAGTGTCCCATCATCCCGACCGCCCCCCCGCGCGCACACATCCGCGGCCCCTCCAACCAAAACCCCGCACTCTTCGCCCCGTCCCGCGTATCACCCCGCGCTCCCTATCTCTTTGACAACCCACCCTCAGGCCGGCACCGCGCCGCACGCACCACCAAAACTTCAATGCCGCGGCCACGACAACCCCAGCCCCCAGCCCCACCCTCCCCAACACCAACCGCCACAACCCCGCGCGCACCGCCCAAAAGTTCATCCGCACCCGATCCCATCTGGCCCCTCTCAGCAACCCGCGACAACGAGCACCACAGCCATCTCCCGCCACTCCCACCCCCTTCACCCCCTCCCGACCCCCCGCACAGGTCCCAATAACCACCACCCCTTCGTAGTCGCGCACGCCACCAAAAGTTCATCGCACACCCAGCCAGCCCAATCCACCCCACTAACCCCTTTGATTTCAACCACTTGCGCCACTACCGCCCCCAGCCCACCCCGCGCTCACCGCACCAAGACTTCATCGCACCTTCGCCGCCCCCACGCCCTCCCCAACCTCCAGCCCCCTCGCACAACCAAAACTTCACCGCCATCACCCCCCGCTCCCCCCGTCTTCATTTCCCCATTTCTCCCTTTCCCAATCTCCCGCTTTCTTGCCCCCACCTCACCAAAAGTTCATCGCGCACCCAGCCCCCTTCACCCCGCTAACCCCTTTGATTCCAACCACTTGCGCCCCTCCCACCCTTCGCCCACCCCGCGCCCAACGCACCAAAACTCCATCGCACCTTCGCCAGCCCCACGCCCTTCCCAACCTCCAGCCCCCCTCACAACAAAACCCCATCTCGCCCACCGGCGCTCTCTCCCCCACCTTCTGCTCCGAATCCCGATTCCCGAGTCCCGAATCCCTCCCCCCTCTTCATTTCCCCATTTCCCCCTTTCCCGATTTCCCCCTTTCCTCCTCCCCCGCCTACACTTGCCCCCGCGACCGGATGGCTCTGGTCGCGCAGTACATCCAATCCTGCCGCATCCCCACAAGGCTCTGCGGCCCGCCCCGCCCGGTAGGCGGCGTATTTGAACGCGGCATGCACCGCCACTCTCGTGCTTTCCCCACGATGTTGGCCGCCGCGGTTCGGAGGTTCCGATGGGAGTCGTCAGCGGACGTCGGCAGACCTTCCTCGCGAAGGAAGGCGACATCAAGAGATCGTGGCACATCGTGGACGCCTCGGGCATCCCGCTGGGCCGTTTGGCGGTTGAAGTGGCCAACGTGCTCATGGGCAAGCACCGCCCCACGTACACACCCCACGTCGACACCGGCGACTACGTCGTCATCACCAACGCCTCCAAGGTCGGCATGACCGGCCGCAAGGCCGAGCAACGCCTCAAGATGCGCTACACCCGCTACCCCGGCGGCCTCAAGACCGAGACCTACGGCCAGGTCCGCGACCGCAAGCCCGAACTGCTCATCGGCGACGCCGTCCGCCGCATGATGCCCAAGAACCGTTTGTCCCGTGTGATGCTCAAGAAGTTGCACGTCGTCGAAGGGGCCGAACACCCCTACGCCGCCCACAACCCCGCCCAGTTGGTCGTTCCACTCCCGTGAGCGACTTCACTCAAGAGCACTCAACCACAGATCATCACCACGAGATTACGGAACTGAACAGCCATGTCTAATCAGAATATCCCCGCCGACCTCACAAACCTGAGCCTTCTGGATATCGGCGCTCCCGCGGCGTCCCCCGCCGCCCCCGCCGTTCGCCCCCTCCGCGCCGCCAAGCCCGCCGACAAGCGCGGCTGGTGGTGGGGCACCGGCCGCCGCAAGTCCGCCTGCGCCCGCATCCGCCTCCGCCCCGCGGCGGGCGGCGAAGCCGGCCTCAAGATCGAGACCAAGGCCGGCAAGATCGTCGAAGCCGAGAAGTACTTCCCCGAGCTCCGCGACCAGGCCGACGCCCTCGCCGCTCTCAAGACCACCAACCTGCTCGACAAGTTGACCGTGGTCGCCAAGATGACCGGCGGCGGTCTCATGGGCCAGTCCCAGGCCCTGCGCCTGGCCATCTCCCGCGCCCTGCGCGACTACGACCCGACCACCGAGGCCGCCCTCCGCGAGGCCGGGTTCCTCACCCGCGACTCCCGCCGCGTCGAGCGTAAGAAGTACGGCCAGGCCGGCGCCCGCCGTCGCTTCCAGTTCAGCAAGCGCTGATCCCACATCCCGCGCCTTTCCCCAAGCCCGCGCCCTATGGCGCGGGCTTTTTTTGGCCCCGCGAGCATGCCGCCCGGCCCCGCCGAAAGCACGCGCACTCGCCCGGCCCGCTATCATTGCGTTTCGCACCTATTTCCACGGATACACAGCCATGCCCACCGACATTCGCGCCCTGCTCGGCAAAGACGCCGACGCCCTCCTCAACTACGAATCCAAGACCGTGAACAAGGGGCAACTGCACCTTCCCGGCCCCGACTTCATCGACCGTGTCTTCTCCGCGACCGACCGCTCGCCGGTGGTCCTGCGCAATCTCCAGAGCATCCTGAACACCGGCCGCCTCGCGGGCACGGGCTTTGTCAGCATCCTCCCCGTTGACCAGGGAATCGAACACTCCGCCGGCGCTTCCTTCGCGCCCAACCCGGCCTACTTCGACCCCGAGAACATCGTGAAGCTCGCGATCGAGGGCGGCTGCAACGCCGTCGCCAGCACCATCGGCGTCCTGGCCTCGGTCTCCCGCAAGTACGCCCACAAGATCCCCTTCCTCGTGAAGTTCAACCACAACGAGATGCTCACTTACCCGAACATCTTCAAGCAGTCGTACTTCGGCTCCGTGAAGCAGTGCTACGAGATGGGCGCGGTCGCCGTGGGCGCCACCGTCTACTTCGGCAGCGACACCAGCCGCGAAGAGATCGCCTACGTCTCCGACATGTTCGAGCAGGCCCATGATCTGGGGATGGCGACGGTCCTGTGGTGCTACACCCGCAACAACGCCTTCAAGGTCAAGGGCGCCGACGGCAAGAGCACCGACTACCACTCCAGCGCCGACCTCACCGGTCAGGCCAACCACCTGGGCGCCACCATCAAGGCCGACATCATCAAGCAGAAGCTCCCCACCAACAACGGCGGTTACGCCGCGCTCAACGCCGGCGGCTCGTCGTACGGCAAGTGGGACAAGCGCGTCTACACCAACCTCTGCGGCAGCGATGAGAACGGCAAGGGCGGACACCCGATCGACCTCTGCCGCTACCAGATCCTGAACAACTACATGGGCCGCGTGCCGCTCATCAACAGCGGCGGCGAATCCAAGGGCGAGAGCGACCTCGCCGAAGCCGTACTGACCGCCGTCATCAACAAGCGCGCGGGCGGCATGGGCCTCATCTCCGGCCGCAAGGCATTCCAGAAGCCCATGAAGGACGGCGCTGCGCTGCTCCACGCCGTGCAGGATGTCTACCTCGACAAGAGCGTCACCGTCGCGTAAACCAGCCTGATTCCAGCGATATTCAGCACATCCCGATCGTGCACTTCCAAGGCCCCGCCACGCGGGGCCTTTTCACTGCGCGGAAGAATCAACGGCATTGCGAAACGTGATGCTTGAGTCCGGCATGCGACGCGCACTCCAGAGAAACCGCATCTAAAGTGCCCGGAGTCTGATAGGTGAGTATCCTCACAAAATCTTGACGAACCTATTGACAGGCATTCCAGAATAGGCTATTGTTTACCGAACGAGGTAGAACAACTATGGTCGGGATAAGGAAACCCGTACCAACGTTCAACTACTTCGGCACGACCGCGAGCCGTGTGTGGGCCGCGATCGTGTGTGACCCGTGTCGCTTCGGTGCATTGCCATGCTTTCGCACGTGACCCAACATCAACCGCACTTGTGCTGCACGTGGCTGGCAGCGGTGTCGCGGCGTTGGTTCGCGAACGGTGGCGGCGCATCGAATCAGCGGGCGCGCAGTGCCGCGGACTCTTCACGCGGCTGGCTTTTGGCAGGTGGTGAAAGCACGTGGCGATCCGGTGGTGCCGGATCGTGTAGGCGGTGGGTCTGGGAGCATCCCATGTCCGTCGCGTCTGCCGGTGTATGCAAGTTCGTTCGTTCTTCTTCGTCTGATTCCGCACCCCGAGCCGTGCTGGGAGCGTCGGCGGTTGAGAGCGCCTCGTCGCGGGATCTGCCGCTGGTCCGGTTGGGGCCGGGCGGCGATTTTTCGTTCCAGTTGTCGCCGCGCGAAGCGGCCGATCGGTTCGCGGCGATCGACGCGCTGCGCGGGCTCTTCGCCCGCGCGAGCGGGTTGGTCGGGCGCGTGGTGCTCCGCAGGCACGGCGACGTCCGCCGCGGCACTGCGGCCATTGTTTGATCTTCGCTCGTGGTTCGGTGAAACAAAGACTCACAGGTTCTGGCTTCAAGGAGACTGCCCATGATGAATCTCACGCCCAAGCAACTTCGCATCCTGCAACTCATCCGCGACTGGCGCGTCCGCCGCGGCTACTCGCCCACCATGCAGGAGCTCGCCGACGAGATCGGCGTCTCGAAGGTCACGGTGTTCGAGCACGTTGAGGCGCTGATCAAGAAGAACGCCCTCATCCGCGAGCCCAACAAGGCCCGCTCGCTCTCGATCGCCGAGGGCATCGCCGTTCCCGACGAATCCCGCCCGCTCCGCTTCCCCCTGGTCGGCAAGATCGCCGCCGGCAACCCCATCGAGCGCGTCGCCGGCGAGGAAGAGATCGACCTGGCCGACATCCTCGTCCCCAAGGGCGACCGCGGCACATCCACCTTCGCGCTCAAGGTCGAGGGCGACTCGATGCGCGACGAGGGCATCCTCGACGGCGACTACGTGCTCATCGAGCGCACGCAGATCGCCCAGAACGGCGACCGCGTCGTGGCGCTCCTGCCCGACGGCTCCACCACGCTCAAGACCTTCTTCAAGGAGGACGACCACATCCGCCTCCAGCCCGCCAACCCGCAGTTCGACCCCATCAAGGTGAAGTTCTGCCAGGTGCAGGGCATCGTCAAGGGCGTCGTGCGTCGCTACGGCCGCTGAGCCTGTCCGCGGCGTCAACACGCCGATCACGTGAGTTTCATCAACGGCGCGTCGCACCGGCGGCGCGCCGTTTTTCTGCGCGAGCAGCATGAAGGGCCGCGGCGTTTTTTTCGCCCGCGATCCCCGACAACCGCAAGATTTGCTTTACCTGATGCCCGATGCCTTCCGGCGCTAGTTCGGAACCGTCACCACGAAACTCGGATCCAGCCGCGACTTGGTCTGGCCCGGCGCGGTCCGCTTCACCGCGGCACCGTTCGCCAGGTTGTACGGGAATCTCTCACGCAACTTGAGCAACCGCTCGCTCTGCTTGGGCAGCGCCATCGGGTTCACGCGCTGCGGGCTCGCGTCGTATTCCTGATCGTTGAACACGCCGATGGTCACCATGCTCCGCCGGGGACCGTGAAAGTAAAACGCCTCTTCGCCCTCGCGGCGCAGCTGCGCCACGGCCTTCTCCGCCGCGGCACGAAACTCCGCCAACTCCTTCGCGCTCGGTTCGGTATCGTCCGATCGGCAGTACACGCCGATCTGCAGCGTGTACATCGCGTCCTTGCCGTACAACGTCTTGGCGTAGCGCAGTTCGTGCTCGGGGACCGACCCGCGCAGCGATTCATCCCGAGGCGGAGAAAGGATCGCGTGCTGGAACGGCTTGCTCCCCCCGACGGTGATCTGCCGCACCCGCTCCAGATCCTTCTTCGCAGCGGGGTTCCCCGGCGCGTCGTACTTGCCCACCGCCATCACGATCGTGCGGCCGCGATCTTCCAGGTACGCGTTCTCCAGCCCCGGCAGGCTCCGAGCCTGAGAAAGAGCCGCCTGCGCCGCCGTCCCTTCGGTCTCGGCCGTGAAGCTGGCCAGGGCGATCGTCCAATCCGACGCTCCCGCCCCCGCCTTGGAAACGGGACTATCTATAGATGCTCCGACGGCTGGGGTTTCGTTCGCACCCGCCGCTCTTTGCGTCCCCGGTTCCCAGGGGCTCGGGGAGCTGATCACTGCGCCGCTGGTGGCCGCGATTCCCGACTGATTCAGCATCTCGGTGAGCGTCGCGCTCCGCGGGGCCGGGGCTGTGGATTTACTGGCGGATACCCGGCGTTCACCCCCAATTGGCTTGTCCCAGGGCGAGGCGTACTTGGGCCCGGTGTCCGCCGCCGCGGGCTCCGCCGCCTTTTCCTCGCTGGCCGCACACCCCCCGATCATGGCGATCAGCAGGGCCAAACCGAGATGGTGATTCGCAAAGGGCATTTTCATGGGTACGCGGCCCACCGGCGCAACATCTGCGCCGCACTTGCACGAACGATATTCCTGCGCGAGCGCGAAAATTTTCTCGCGTCCGGGTGCCGGTTATTGGTCATAAGTGCTTGCGGGACAGACATTTAGAGTGACTTGAGGGAATTCAGCTTAATTTGCAGCAGTTGAACGGCGACCGTCGATACAGACAGCGTTGCCGAGGGATCCGGCAACGGGGCCGAACAGGTCAAGCAAGCCAACTTTGTTGGCGCCAGACCCGCAGGACCGGCCCGAGGAAGCGCGGAGCGCGTCGTACATCACGCACGCATCGACCGGCGTCGGGGCTTTCGCCCGATCGTCGACGATATCACACGGAAACGGCACAGCATGTCGCCTTCCATCGAAAACTTCGGTACTTCACCCGCCTTCGACATCGCCCGAATCTTCGGAGCTCAGAGCGATGCCGCTGTCGAGCCCGATGCGGCGCACACCTCGGCCCAGCCCGGGCGCGAGGCGGATTCGGTCGAACTCTCCGACGCGGCCCTCTGGTTCTCCATGAACGACGGCGGCATCCGCCGCGGCCTGGTCGAAGACGTTCGGGCCCGCATCGCCAACGGCTCGTACGACACCACCGACCGGCTCGAAGCCGCCGCGGACTCGCTCATCAACTCGCTGTAAGCCGCAAAGCACCGGGCGGGCGCGAGGACACAGAGCTCAACACAAGTAGGTCACGCATCGTCAGAGCGGAGCGGGTATTGCCCGTTCGCGCCGCGGCTTGCGGCATCCCATCATCGCTCCGCGAGATGGTCCGCGAGCCAGGCTCGCGCGATGCGCCAATCCCGCTCGGCGGTGAAGTCGCTGACTCCCAGCACGGTCGCGGCCTGCTGCACCGTCAGTCCAGCGAAAAACCTCAATGTCACCAGTTCTGCCATGCGCGGGTCCATGCGTTCCAGCTTCGCGATCGCCTCGTTGAGCGAGAGCACGTCGATGGTTGCTTCTGCCGAGTCGCCGCGAGCGGGCGCGAGCCGCTCGTTCAGCTCGATCAGGTGCCCGCCCGGGCTGCGCTTGGCCGCGCCCCTGGACCTTGCGTGATCAACCAGGATCTGGCGCATGGCGGTCGCCGCGAGCGCCAGCAGATGGTTGGAGTCCTTGACGATTGCGCCCTGAGCCAACTTCAGGATGGCCTCGTGCACCAGGGCGGTGGGCTGCAGCGTGTGGTCGGCTCGCTCGGTTGAGAAGTAAGCATCAGCGAGCCGGCGCAAATCCGAGTACAGCGCCCCCGCCATCGCGGCGGTCGCGGTCGTCTCTGGTGTAGGTCCCGATCTGATCACCAACGCTCCCCCACAGCTTGGCCCACCCCAACTCACAGCGGCCTGAACACCAGCCGCGTTGGTGAGCTGTGCGGGACGCTGAGATTGTTGGCAGGATCTTCTAGGTGCGTGCGGCGGGTTCTCGCTGGTGATCACGTAGGCGCAAGTCGCCAAACCGAAGAACCGAAACGACCATCGACATCAATGGCGCGTGGCGGCTTGTCAAAGCACCGCGAGATTTCCAAGGCTGGCAGCCCGTATGTGTCTTGGCACGGGGCAGCCGGTTAGCGGCTCGTTCGCTGATAACCAGCCCTTGAGCAAGAAGGAGATATGTGATGTTGTACAGGTGGATGATTCCAGCGGTCGCGTGCATCGGCGTCGTACCGAACGCCACCGCAGAGCCGGTTCTGCTCACCAGCGCAACCACGATCTCCTCGCTAGATACTCAGATATCTCCTACTGCCGGTGGCCCGCCCGTGCCACTTTCCGATGCCGACATCATCGTCCAAGGCGCCACTCTCACGATCAACGGACGCCACACAATTCGATCGTTGACCGTACAGCGCGCAGGATCAACGCAACCGGGAATCGTAACCCACGGCCCGGGCGAAACATTCGATGGTGATCCAATCACGCCCGGCGTACAGCCCGCCTTCGGCATGTGGTTGGAGGTGATAGGCGATGTGGTCGTGCAGGGCGCGAGCGGTTCCGCCCAGGCGAGCAGAATTGACGTCGCGGGGAAAGGGTACGCGGGCATCGTGAGCAATGAGCCGGGGCTCGGAGGTTCCGGTCCAATAGCCGGAGGTGGCGGTCACGGCGGCGATGGTGGTCGGGGTGGTAGTTCGCCCGCCAGCCCGCGCGGCGGTAACGCATATGACTCAATCGAAGAACCGACTCTATTCGGCGGCAGCGGAGGATTCGATGTAGACGGATTTGTCGCGGGCGGTCAGGGCGGTGGCGTCATCCGCCTCAACGTGAACGGCACGTTGACCGTGAATGGTTCGATCTCGGCCGACGGAGAGGCTTCTCCGGGGGCCGATGCCGGGGCTGGCGCTGGCGGATCCATCTGGATTACAGCATCGACTCTGGCAGGAACCGGCGTCATCAAGGCCAACGGCGGTTCGTACTCAGGAACGGCCAATGAAGGCGGCGGGGGCGGTGGGCGCATTTCGCTGTATGCGTTGAATTCGCCGGGCAGTGTCAGCCTGCAGGCTACGGGCGGCACAGGGTCGGTCAGGCGTGCCGGCGCGGGAACTGTGTTTAGATTACTGCAGGGACTCCCTTCCGTGCTGCAGATAGACAATGGCCACGCCGCCGAGACCGATTCCTGGCTCACGCCGATGAGCGGTGCGCTGACCTACGACCAGCTCACCATCGCGGGAGGTGCCCGCGTCGGACCGCGCCCCGCCAGCGCGGGCTCGCCGGGAATACCGCTGCAACTCACCGTCCTGGGCGATTGCACCGTCAACACAAACTCCCGCCTCACCGCGGACTTCGCGGGGTATTACGGGTCAGATCCCGAAGGCCGCGGCGTTGACGGCAGGTACGCGGGCGGTGGCGGCCACGCGGGCCAAGGCGGAGTTGGCCGCGGCGAGTCGCTCGGCGGAGACTCGTACGGCTCGATCGAACAACCGGCTCGCTTCGGCGGATGCGGCGGCCGAGATACCGACGGCGATCAGTACGGAGGCTCGGGCGGCGGCGCCATCCGCCTGGTCGTCGGAGGGACGCTGGCGGTGAGCGGCACCATCTCCGCGGATGGCGAGAACTCACCGGGCGTTGATGCGGGTGCCGGCGCCGGTGGCTCTGTGTGGATCACGGCGAGCGCCGTGACGGGTAGCGGCGTGATCCGCGCTAACGGCGGCACATACACCGGAACCCCCAACGAAGGCGGTGGCGCGGGCGGACGGGTCGCGGTGTATTCCGGCGCGATCGCTCCCATTGTCCAGGCAAGGGGCGGCTCGGGCTGGTCGCGTCGCGCCGGCGCCGGCACGATCTACAAACTGATCACCGGTCAGCCATCGCAGCTCACAATCGACAACGGCTTCCCGAACGAGACCGATTCCTGGCTCACGCCGATGAGCGGTGCGCTGACCTACGACCAGCTCACCATCGCGGGAGGTGCCCGCGTCGGACCGCGCCCCGCCAGCGCGGGCTCGCCGGGAATACCGCTGCAACTCACCGTCCTGGGCGATTGCACCGTCAACACAAACTCCCGCCTCACCGCGGACTTCGCGGGCTTCCTTGGGTCGGATGGACCGGGACGCGGCGAAAGCGACACGACCGCGGGTGGGGGTGGACACGGGGGGCACGGGGGTAGCAGTTCGAGCGGAAAAAGCGGAGGAGCCGTGTATGACTCCCTCGACGCGCCTCTCTCGCTCGGCTCCGGCGGCGGAGCAGACACGGACAACTCTTACCCCGGCGGAAGGGGCGGAGGTGCGATCCGTCTCGATATTGGGGGCACGTTGACGGTCAGTGGCACGATTTCCGCCGATGGCGAAAACTCCCTCGGGGGCGACGCGGGTGCCGGCGCCGGAGGCTCTGTGTGGATCACGGCGGGCACCGTGACGGGTAGCGGCGTGATCCGCGCCAACGGCGGTGCGTACACGGGAACAGCCAATGAAGGCGGCGGCGGGGGCGGCCGAGTTTCGCTCACGACCTGTGATTATTCGTTGACCGGCGCCAACCCGCTTTCCGTTCGTGGCGGCAATGGCTTTGCGGGCGGCTGCGACGGAACGATTTTCTTGAATCATCGGAATCGCTCGACGCGGATGATCTCTTCCAACGACGTCGGTTACACGACGCAACTCGTCAGTCCGGCCACCGTCAACTCGCCTCCACCCGCGTTTAACCTCAGCACTTGGATACCCCTTGTGGGTTCGGACCGTCGACAAACAGATGGGCCGACAGATCAATCGTTCCAGTGTGAGAACAAGCCACCAGCCCCGTCCTTCGTTTCCGCAGATTGGCCGCTCATCGGTATCGATGAAGTCACCTTCGACGACTGCTCCTCCGCGTATTACCGGTTCACGTTCACTCTTCCAGCAGGCTTCGTGGGCGCTTCGCTGCTGGGCACTGCCAATGTCGACGACGCCGCAACAGTCTGGCTCAACGGCAATCTTCTCTCCGCCGCTATCGATCCGGCCAAGTGGAATAAGGACTATACAGACGCGAGTTGCCGCAACGCGCTCACCTGGTCGACCGGTGCGGATTTCGGGGCGACAAACCAGGCTTACTTCCGCCCGGGCGTTAACGAACTCATCTTTGCCGTGAACGGAAACTTCAGCAGGTATGAGCCCACCGGGCTGGAGTTCTACGCGTTTGTTCAGCATACCGCGCCATCCAACACCACCACCGTTATTTCGCGACACCCAATGGATGCACAACTCTGCACGGGCGAATCCGTGAACTTCTCCGTCACAGCATCGGGCCAGGGTTCAATCTCCTATGAGTGGCGTAGAGACGGAGCCGCCTTGTCGGATGGTCCTACTACCGACGGCTCCATCGTCTCGGGTAGCCGCACCGCGGTTCTCTCAATCTCGAACGCGCAGAAAAGCGATCGCGGGGCGTACACGTGCGCGGTCTCCAACCCGTGCGGTGCGGCCGTCAGCGACTACGCGATATTGGACGTGTGTGCCTGCCTTGCTTGCCCGGCGGACTTCAACCAGGATGGCGGCATCGACGGTACGGACGTGGACGACTTCTTTGAAGCATGGGAAACCGGTACCTGCGACGCCGATGTCAACGCCGACGGCGGAATCGACGGAGGCGACGTTGATTACTTCTTCTTTACCTGGGAGAACGGGGGCTGCGGCTGAACGCGATGGCACCGCTTACCGGCACCCGCGCTCACCGAGCCATAGGTCGAGGCTCTGGCGGTCGCCGTCACACTGCGCCTTCCACAGCGCGACCCAACCCCTGAATGCCGCGGCGGCGTCTTGAGGCTCGCCCGCGGCGCGGGCGAAGAAGACCGCGGCGCGGGCCGCCTCGTACCACGCGTTGCGGGTGGCGGCGGTGTCGGGCTCGAGTTTCTGCAAGTTTGCCGCCGCGACAAAGGCGTCCTGCGGATCGACATCAGCCGCGGCGAGCAGCCCGCGGCTGGTCCCGTACTCCGCCCAGCCGGCGCGGTAGATCAGGAACCGGATGACATGGTCCGGCTCGACAGGGCTGCCGGCGACCAGTTGGCGGCCCAGTTCCACAGCCCGGGCGTACTGCGAGCACGCGGCGTCCAACTCCCCGAGCCGCACCCGCACGCCCGCGCAAGTGCCGCTCGCACACATCGCGGCGTACATCGATGCCTTGCGCGACGGGTCCTTGGCGAGCAGCGCCTCCGCGGCTCGAACACGTTCACCGCATAGTTGAGCGGCCGTAGACAACGCCCCGCGGGCCACCGCGAGATGCGCAAGCCGCTCCAAGCTCCAAGTGAGGTCGTCGGCGGCGCGCAGGTCGTCGGGGGCGGCTTCGACCAGCAGCTGTTCGATCTCCATAGCGCGCGCGTAGTACGGCTCCGACGCCCGCGGGCCGGAACGCTCGCCGGCGAGGTCACCCAGCCTGATGGTGGCGAACGCGAGCGTGCGCATCAGCTGGCGATCGCCGGGCGCTGAGCCTAGAAGACGTTCGGCCAGGTTCCGGGCTCGCTCGTAGAGCTCCGCGGCCTCCGCAGCGCGGCCATCTTCGGCGCACAGCGAGGCCTTGGCCGCGACCAGCCGGGCGTGCGTCCGGAGCATCGCGGTGTTCTCGGGATGGCGCTTCACGAACCGCTCCACCACCGGCCCGGCCAAATTGACGCTCTTCTCCCGCAAAGGCCGCGTGCCCGCCTGTGGCCAGACCAGATCGCGCACTTCGTCCAGCAGCACAGCCACCTGTTCGATCTCGATGGCGTCCTGCCGGCGTTCGGCCTGCGCACGCCACCACACCCCGGCGCCGGTGACGCTGACGGCGGCCACGATCGCCGCGGCGATCACCGCGGCCCGATTGCGTCCCGCGAACTTGCTGAGTTGGTACGCGATGGTCGCGGGGCGGGCCGCGATGGGTTCGTGTCGGAGGAAGCGCTCTAAATCGTCGGCCAGTTCACTCACGCTCTGGTAGCGGCGGTTCTTCTCTTTCGCGAGGGCTTTGTGCACGATGGTTTCCAGATCGCTCCCGCAGCCGCGGCAGAGCGTGCCCACTCGCCTGGGCTCATCCTCCTGGATGGCGCGGAGCGATTCGGGAACTTCGGTGTGATTGGTGAGGATCGGCGGCCGACCGGCGAGCAACTCGTACAGCACCGCGCCGACAGAATAGATGTCCGAACGCGTGTCGACCTCCGTCGGCACGCCCCTGGCCTGTTCCGGACTCATATACGCCAGCGTGCCGATCAACTGCCCGGTCACGGTGCAGTCCGCGACGCCTGATCCCTGCCCCAACAGGCGGGCCACACCGAAATCAAGGATCTTGGGGAACGGATCGTCGGCGGCAGCCCGTCCGGGCGGGCCCGCGGCGAGCGGGAGCGCAGAACCATCGGTATCCTCGCCCGGATGCCGCGAAGTTGGCGAGCCGGGCATCTGAATGAGGATGTTCGAGGGCTTCAGGTCGCGGTGCACGATCGCCTGGTTGTGGGCGTGCTGCACGGCGCGGCAGACCGAGATCATGAGCCTTACGCGCTCCGCCACTGACAGCCCGCGGCCCTCCGCGAAGCGGGTGATCATGGGCCCGTCCACGTATTCCATCACCAGGTAAGGCCGGCCGGAGGGCCCCGGTTCGCTGCCGACATCCAGCACCTGCGCGATGCACGGATGATGCAGACGCGCGGTCAGTTCCGATTCTCGCTCGAAGCGCTGAAGAGAACTGCCGGAGCCCGCCCACGCTCGCAGCACCTTGACGGCCACCAGCCGCTTGGGGCGCGGTTGCTCAGCCAGGTAGACGACGCCGAACGCGCCATCGCCCAGTTCGCGAATCACCCGGTACGGGCCGATGGACTCTGGGAGCGACTCCCGCTGCGGAGCAAATCGCGGCAGTCCCAGCACACTGCTCGGATCGGCGCCCAACTCACCCGGGTCCGAATCCCGGGCCAGGAGGCGTTCCACGTCGCGCCGCAGTTCCGCGTCGCCCTCGCACAACTCCCGCAACAGCATCTCGCGTTCCGCCGCCGGCGCCGCCGCGGCACGCAGAAACACGGCTTTTACCTGCGCCCAACGCTGTGGCGACTGCGTGGTGGACATCCCGCGGGAGGGTACGGTGGGCCCCGGTGGTTGTCATGGCGCGTCCGCGCACTGGCCGGTCTCATACCATCCCGGATGGTCCCCGAGGCGAGGCAACACGTGCTCGATGCGCTGGCCCAGTACTGGGGCTACACGTCGCTGCGCCCCGTGCAGGAGGAGGCGATCTCGCTGGCGATGTCGGGACGCGACTCGTTGGTGGTGATGCCCACCGGCGGTGGCAAGAGCCTGTGCTACCAGATCCCCCCGCTCATCCAGGGCCGGCTAAGCGTCGTGGTTTCTCCGCTCATCGCGCTGATGAAGGACCAGGTCGATGGTCTGCGGCTGATCGGCTATCCCGCCGCGGCGCTGCACAGCGGGCAGGAGCAGGACGACCAGCGCGAGGTGTGGCGCGCGGTGGACGATGGCTCGCTGCGGCTTCTGTTCATCGCGCCCGAGCGGCTGCTCATGCCGGGCATGCTCTCCCGCCTCGCGCGGGCCAACAACGGCCGCGGCCCCGTGGCGTTCGCCATCGATGAGGCGCACTGCATCAGCCAGTGGGGGCATGACTTCCGGCCCGAGTACCGCCGTCTGCGCGAGCTGCGCGACACATACCCGCGCGCGGTCTTCAACGCCTTCACCGCCACCGCCACGCCCCGCGTGCGCGACGATATCGTCGCCCAGCTGGGCCTGCGCGATCCCGGCGTGCTGGTGGGTGTCTTCGATCGCCCCAACCTGGTCTATCGCGTGGTGCCCAAGTCGAGCGTGTACGCGCAGACGCTCGAGATCGTGCGGCGGCACGACAAGGAAGCGGTCATCGTTTACGCGATCAGCCGCAAGAACACCGAGGAGCTCGCCGACTTCCTCAAGGGCGAGAAGGTCGCGGCCGAGGCGTACCACGCCGGGATGAACGCCGATCAGCGCAAGCGCGTGCAGGACGCCTTCGCGCAGGAGCGCATCAACGTGGTGGTCGCGACGGTGGCCTTCGGCATGGGCATCGACCGCAGCAATGTGAGGTGCGTGGTGCACTCGTCGATGCCCAAGAGCATCGAGCACTACCAGCAGGAGACCGGCCGCGCCGGCCGCGACGGCCTGCCCGCCGAGTGCGTGCTGCTCTACTCCGGCGGCGACGTGGTGCGCTGGAACAAGCTGATCGAGATGGGCGGCGAGGAATCCGGCGCGAGCAAGGAGTGGCTCAAGCACCAGCGCGATCACGTGGGCGAGGTGCAATCGTTCGCGGTGGGCGCGGCGTGCCGCCATCAGTTTCTGTCGGAGTACTTCGGCCAGCCGTACCAGCCCGGGGTGCTCAGCGCCCAAGGGTGCGGCGCGTGCGACGTCTGCCTGGGCGAGCTCGAGTCCGTGCCGGATTCCACGGTGGTGGCGCAGAAGATCATCTCCTGCGTGGCGCGGATGAACCGGGCGTCCGGGGGCCTGACCTTCGGCGTGGGGCACCTCGTGGGCGTGCTGCGGGGCAGCATGGCCAAGCAAATCGTGGAGCGCGGCCACGACACACTCACCACGTTCGGCCTCCTGCGCGACACGCACCAGGCCGTGCTCTCCGGTTTCGTCAATCAACTCATCGACATGGGCCTGCTGCAGCGCACCGGCGACCAGTACCCCACGGTCGACCTCACCGACGCTTCGTGGGAAGTGATGCGGGGCGAGCGCAAGGTCGCGCTGGTCTCGGCCAAGGTGCCCGTGGCAGTGACGGGCGAGGCCGAGCAGGAGCCCTTCGACACCGGCGTCTTCGAGGCGTTGCGGGCCCTGCGGGCGCAGCTCGCTTCAGAACGCGGCGTGCCGGCGTACATCATCTTTTCCGACAACTCGCTGCGCGACATGGCCCGCATCCGGCCGACCAACGCCGAGACGTTCCGGCGCGTCACCGGCGTGGGTGAGGCCAAGGCCCGCGAGTTCGGCCACATCTTCACGAGCGCTATCGCCGACACCTGCGCCAACAACGGTCTGGCGACCAACCAGGTCCCCAAGGGCCAGCCGCCCAAGAGAACCGCTTCGGCGCCTCGCCCGCGCAACCCGCAGAAGGCTACCTCGTTCGAGATGTTCAAGTCGCGCGCGAACATCGCGGACGTCGCGGAACGCGTGGGTCTGGCGCTGTCCACGATCCGCGCCCACCTGGTGGATTTCATTGAGACGGAGAAGCCCGGCGACATCGGCGCCTGGGTCGACAGCGAGACCTATCGCGCCGTGACCGACGCCGCGAGAAACCTGAGCACCCAGCGCATGAAGTTCATCTTCGAGCACCTGGGCGGCCAGGTGTCGTACGACCACATCGCCTTCGTGCTCGCGCACCTGCGGAGCAAGGGCGAAGCCCCCGCGGGCGAACCGTCATGACGTCTTGAACATCGCCTGCTCGGTCTGCCCCGCGCCCAGGTGCGATTGATCCATGATCACCATCGGCGTCTTGCCCGCGATGGTCTGGATGAGGGTGTCGGTGTACTCGATCTTGGCCGTCGCGAGGCTGGGATGGATCTTGTGCATGAGCACCAGGATCGCCTTGGTGGCCTCGGCCTGGTTCGCGTTGGGCGCCACCACCTTGAGCGTGATCACCCCGCCCCTGGCGACGACCTGGAACCGCTCCACGCCCGGCACCGTGCGGATCGAGTGCTCGAACGCCACGCTGTGCACCTTGGTGCCGTCGGCGAGCGTGACGAACGAGAGCGTCTTGCCCACAATCTTCTTGACGCGGGTCAGGCCCAGCGGGGTGTCGCCGTCGAACATCGTGACCTCGTCGCCGATCTCGTAGCGCATCAGCGGGAACTTCTTGGGGAACAGGCTCGTGATGCGGATCACCCGCCCGCCGCTCGTGCCCGTTTCGTTCGCCTCGAAGAAGTACGAACGCCAGAAGAGATCAAAGTGCCCCAGGCCTTCCTTCACCGGCGCGGAAAAGCCCATGATGCTCGTCTCGACGCTGCCGTACTCCATGGCGCACGGGCAGCCCAGGGTCTTGTTCACCCACTGCGGGCTGTCGGCGAAGGGGAACGACTCGCCCGTGCCCACGGCCATCTTGAGGTTGAGCTTGTGCAGTTCCGCCGCACGATCGGCGTTCACGCGGCAGAAGAAATCCAACGCCGCGGAATAGCAGATCATGTACGCGGGCTTGTACCGCAGAATCTCGTCGCACGCCTTGCGGAGCCGATCCGGGTCCAACTGATAGGCGGAGAAGCGGTAGTACCCCAGCAGCGAGTCCTTCAGGACGCGCAGCTGGCCTTTCATCTTGCCCTTGAAGCCCGAGCCGAGCAGATGGCTGTGCCCCCAGATCATGAAGAGCTTGTCGGCGGGCTTCACGCCGTACCAGCCGCGGCACATCCAGCGATCGGGGATCGTGCGCTCGCTCTCTTCCTTCCAGAACGGGAACTTGGTGGGCTCGCCCGTGCTCCCGCCGGTGGTGAACGAGAGGTCCTCGGGGCGCGTGGGGTCCGCGAGCCGGTCCATCTGCGTCTGCACCATCTTCTTGGTGATGGGCTCGACCTTGTCGCAGAACTCCTGCATGGAGCGGAACTGCTGCGGCAGTTTGCCGGATTTGACGGCGTCGATGTACGCCGGGATGTTGCGCTGCTGGACGAGCCAGTTCTCGTTCACGCGCTCCAGCTGCCACGCCAGGCGCTGCTCGTGCGTCCACGGCTGGTCGTACCCGGCCTTGCGCTCCGCGATCTGCTCCAGGATTCGGCGGCTTCGGATGTGAGCGATGATTCCCATGAGTGGGCGGTGTCTCTCTAAGGCCTAGGGACGGGTCGGATCGTAGTAGGGCATCGGCGGGATTCGGCCCGCGGGTTTGCCCGTCCGGCGCGATTCGGCGCCGGACCGCTCGCTCCGGTGGTGTACACTGTCGGCTCTCGGCCACGGACGGCACGCATGAACGCAAAGACCTACCGCGCTGCGACGTTGGCACTCGCGCTCGCCGAAGTCAAAAAGGACTTGGGGGCTCGCGCGGTCATCGTGCGCACCCGCACCATCCGCGAGGGCGGCGTCTTCGGGATCTTCGCGAAGGACGCGGTGGAGATCACCGCTTCGGCGGACCTGCCCGAAGCGCCCGCACACACCATCGACCTCGATGCCGCGGAGCCCAAGGCCATCACGCTCGATCGCCTCACCACGCGCGTCGAGCCGAACCCGGTTGATGACCGGGCCGCCGCGGCGATCCGCGAGGACCTCGCCGCCGTGAAGCGGTTGGTCGGTCGGCTGCGATCGGTGGCGCGAATCCCCGGGGCGGGCGCCTCGGCCCTCGATCACACCGGCGACACGGACACGATGTTCGCGCTCCTGCTGCGGATGCGCGAAGCCCGCATCCCCGCGCCGGCGATCGATGAAGTGCTCAGCGGCGTGCGGATCGCGCTCCCCAAGGAGCAGTTGGACGACGCGACGGCGGTGGGGCGGTCGGCGATCGCCGCCCTCGCCGGCATGATCCCATGCGTGGGGGAACTCTCGCCCCCGGTGCGCAGCGGCGACCGGCCGTTCACGGTTGCGCTCATGGGGCCGACGGGGGTGGGCAAGACGACCACGCTGGCAAAGCTCGCCGCGACATACGCGGTGCAGCGCGGCGCGGCGGTGGGGATGCTCGCATGCGACGCGTACCGCATCGGCGCGGTGGAGCAACTGCGGGCGTACGCGCAGATCATGGGGCTGGAGTTCGCGGTGGCCGAGACCGCCGACCAAGTCCCCGCCGCCCTGGAGACGCTGAACCGCTGCGATGTGGTGCTGATGGACACCGCCGGCCGCTCCCAGACCGACGGGAAAAGACTCGCCGAGACCGCCTCGTTCCTGGGCGCCGCCGAACCGCACGAGACCCACCTGGTGATCTCCGCGGCGGGCGACGAGCCGACCTCCTGCCGCGTGATCGACGCCTTCGGCGCTCTGCGCCCGGACCGCTTGATTCTGACCAAGCTCGACGAAGCGGCTTCGCCCGGGCACATGCTCGCGCTCATCCGGCGGGCCGCGATGCCGGTGTCGTACGTGTCGTGCGGGCAGGAGGTGCCCGAGGATTTCCGCGTGGCGACGGGAGAGTCTCTGGCGGGGTATCTGCTCGACGGCATGGAAGCGATCAAGAATCCAACTCCGGCGGCGCAAGGCGCCGTATCCTGACGCCCCGCAGCATGATCGAGTTGCCCACCGCACATCCCGGTCCGTCCGTTCAAGCGCCGCGCGATCAGGCGTCGGCGCTGCGGGCCATGGTCGCGTCCGCCGATGCGCCTCAACCCGTCGAGGGAAACTCCTGCCCGGTGATCGCGGTGACATCCGGCAAGGGCGGGGTGGGCAAGACGACGCTCACGGTGAATCTCGCCACGGCGATGGCGCAGGCCGGCCTCCGCGTCGCGGTGGTGGACGGTGATCCGGGCCTGGCGAACGCGGACCTTCTCTGCGGCCTCACACCCACCACGCGCCTCGACGCCGCGCTCGGCCGCCCCGGCGTGCGCCGAACGATGGCCGAGCTGGCGGTGATGACCACGGCGGGCTTTCACCTGGTCCCGGGAGCCGCTGGCGTCGCGGCGATGGCCAACCTCAATGCCCCGCAGCGCGATCACCTGATCCGAGGGCTCCAGGCCCTCTCGCGCGAGCACGACGTGATCCTGGTGGACACCGGCGCGGGGCTGAGCGACGGTGTGGTGAGTTTCGTGACCGCCGCGGACGCCGCGCTCGTGGTCTTCGCCCCCGAGCCCGCGGCGATGACCGACGCGTACGCGATGATGAAGTGCGTCACGCGGCGCGCGGGGCAGGATGCGCCGCGCCTGCTGATGCTCGTGAACCAGGCGCGCACCCGCGCAGATGCCGAATCCGCGTCGATGCGCATGGCCGCCACCTGCGGAAGATTCCTCAACGTCACCCCCTCGCTGGTGGGTGTGTGCCTGTGGGACGCGGCGGCTTCGGTGGCGGCGCAGCGCCGCACGCCCGTGCTCCTGGATGCGCCCAAGTCGTTGCTCGCCAAAGAGTTGCGCCTCGTTGCATCATCGCTCATGGCGCACATGGGACTGCACTGCGCGGGAACCGCCCGTCAACAGGCGCCGGGCATCGTGCGCGGATTATGGCGCTCACTTCTAGGTAAATAAACCCGCTACACGATACAGACCCGCTCTGGTTGAATGAGATGTTCGAAGGTTGAGTTCAGTCCTTCGAACTCGCGGCCGATACATGCCGCGATGCGCAGTACACCGCGCCCTTCTGAAGCGCGCGGCTCGGAACGTTCGGTGGTGGTTGGGTTGTTCTTGAAGGTGTGGGATCCAACGACATCGAGTTGAACGCGCCATGAACGCGCGAAGTAAGAGCGAACCCGATCCAGATGATGGGGCTCGGGGATCGCCGCGACTCAACCGGTTGTGGTATTTCACGGGACGAAGGCAGAAGAGAACTCACAGTGAGAAACCAGGTCAAGGTCATCGCGTGCGGATTCGCCCTTCTGGGCTTTGCGCTCGCGGTCATCTCGGGCCTCATGGCCGGCAATCCGGCGACGATGGTGCTCGGCCGCGCGTTGATCGTGCTGATGTTGTGCAACGTACTCGGTCACGTGGCGGGCACGATCCTCTTCCGCGTTGTCGATGAGCACGTGCACGCGTACGAAGCCGCGCGTCCCGTGCCCGAAGTATCACTGACTGCCGCGCCCGCGCGCTCAGCATCATCAACCCCTCCCGGGGATGAAAAATTTTCCAAAAATGTTTCGCAAGGGGGTTCCGCCTGATGGAAATGTTGGTATACTGCGTGCTGTCCGCTCATGGATGAGCACGACTGCGAAGCGCCGCGAGGCCGATTCCGACCCGCGCCGCTGATCGCAGTGAAAGACACGTGCCCGTAGTGTTCGATTCCTACCGAACGCGAACGGGCGAGGAAAGAGCGAAGTCGCAAGGGTCACGGAGCAGACCATGCCGAGCCTCAAGTCAACATCCCGCGTCCGTTCGTCCGGCCGTTTTTCAGCGCGTCACGCCGAAGCGAGCAAGGCCCCGTCCAAGTACGACACGATGCCCATGCACGAAGTGTGGGTGACGTACCAGAAGTCGCACGACGAGGGCCTGCGGAACTACCTCATGGAGAAGTTCCTCCCGCTCGTGCGCTACAACGCCGAGCGCATCCACACCCGACTGCCCGACGAGGTCGACATCGAGGACCTCATGTCCGCCGGCATCTTCGGCCTCATGGACGCCATCGACGCGTTCGACCTGGAGCGCAAGGTCAAGTTTGAAACGTACTGCGCCCCGCGCATCCGCGGCGCCATCCTCGACGAGCTCCGCTCGATGGACTGGGTGCCGCGCCTGGTCCGCTCGCGCAGCAACAAGGTCGAGCAGGTCCGCCAGGCCGTGGAGAAGTCCACCGGCGTGGCCGCCACCGACGAGCAGGTCGCTTCCATCCTGAACATCCAGGGTGAGGAGTTCGACAAGCTCAAGCGCGACTCGCAGGCCGTCATGACCCGCAGCCTCACGCAGCGCGCCTTCCCCAACGAGGGCGGCGGCGGTCGCGATGTCCGCGAGATCGACGTTGTCAAGGACGACGGCCAGGGCAACCCCGTGGTCGAGATCCAGCGCCGCGACCTCAAGGACCTGATCACCAAGGGCCTCTCCCGCGCCGAACGCCTCATCGTAATCCTTTATTACTACGAGGGCATGACGATGAAGGAAATCGGCGCCACCCTGGACCTCTCCGAGTCCCGCGTGTCGCAGATGCACAGCTCCATCCTGGCCCGCCTCAAGAGCCAGATGCAGCACCGCGAGCGCGAACTCGAGCCCGTGGAATAATCCACAAACACTCCCGATAGAACGAACACTCAGTGACGAGGCGTGCAGCATCCCAAAGGCCCCGGGGCCTTGCGGATATTGCCCGCCTCGTTCTCTGTTTCCATCCCGCCATGGCCCGCACGGGGCCGTGGCGTCGCGCATCGCGGAATCATCCCGCGGGCGCGGGCAGACCTCTGCCACGCGCCAGCCCCAACTCGTGCGCCAACCCGCACCAGCGCTTCAGTATCGGCCCCGCGTGCTGGCTGTTGCCCGCCATCACCACCGCCAGCCTGGCGCCCGGGATGAGCATGCCCATCGCCCGCAGCCCCGGACGATGCCCGCCGTGCGACAGCACGCGTGCGTCGCGCCCCTCGAACAGGCACAGACCGCAAGTAAACCCGGCGTTCTTGAGCTCCTCGGGCTGCGGGGTGAGCATGAGCCCGGCGCACGCCGCGGAAAGAACGCCGCGGCGGCCCTCCGCGCACCGCCACACCTCGCGGAAGACCTCGGCGACGTGCGCCGTGGTGGCGACCAAGCCCGAACTGGCCAACCAGGGCGTGAAGCACACGGGCAGTGGTTCGCCTTCCGGCCCGTGCTCGCACGCAACATCCGGGGCGGTCCGCGCGGCATCGCCGAAGGAAGCGCCGCCGAGCCCCAGCGGCCCCAGCACGTGTTCCTGCACCACCTCCGCGAACGCGCGACCCGTCGCCCGCTCGATGGCGAGTTGCAGCAGCGCGTACCCCGCGGCGCTGTAGCTCGTCGCCGCCGCGGGGGGGCTCTCGAATCGCGGCACGAACTCAGCTCCGCACTCGCCGCTCAGGGACGCTTCCAGCGTCACGCCCGCAGCGGCCGTGTGCGGCGAGAGCCCCGGCCGCAGACCAGACGCGTGGCACAAGAGCAGGCGAGGCGTGATCCCCCGCGGGCACAGCCCCGGGAGATGGGGCGACAGATCCGCGTCCAGCGGCAACACGCCCCGAGCGTGCACGCAGAGCGCGGTCATCGCGCTGAGCGGCTTGCCCAGCGAACCCAGCCGCCACCGCGTGTCGGCTCGCATGGGTGTGCCGCGCCGGGAATCGCCCCACGCCCAGGTCCGCACAGGCCGATCACCCACGACGATGCTGATCTGCACGCCCGGCACTCCCGCTTCGCGCAGTTCCTGGGGAAGCCGGCGCGTCGCCGCGTTGAGCAGCCGCCACTCGAGCAGCGCCTCGGCGGAGGCGCACACACGATTGAGCAATCTCGCGGCGGGGCGGATCGGGTTTCGTGCCGGTGCGGACAACAATCACAGCGTACACCCGGCGCCCGCGAATCGCGCCGCGCCGGAAGAAAACTCGCGCAAGAAAAACCGCCGGGCGTTCTCGCCCGGCGGTTCGAATAGTTCAGGAAAACACCACGGGACCGGCGGTCCCGCTTACTTGCCCGAGCTCTGGGCCTTCTGCACCGCCTCGGCCAGGCCGGGGACAAAGTCGGCGCCGACCTTGATCTGCGCGGTGGACTTGCCCAGGTCATCGCCGATGGGCTGGGCGGCCCCGCCCAGGTTCTTGGCGAGGAAGCCCTCGACCACGGCGTTGAACGCCATGCTGTTCACCGGCCGCGCAAAGCCGTGGCCCTCGTCGGGGAAGAGCACGTACGTCACCGGGATGTTCTTGGCCTGCATCGCGGCGACGATCTGGTCCGCCTCGGCCTGCTTCACGCGCGGGTCGTTGGCGCCCTGGCCGATGAGCAGCGGCTTCTTGATCTTGTCGACGATGGTGAGCGGCGACTTGGACTCCAGGAACTTCTTGCCGTCCTCGGTGTCGTAGTCGCCCACGCGCGTAGAGAACATCTTCTTCATCGGCGCCCAGTAGGCCGGGATGGTGGAGAGCAGCGTGTTGATGTTGGAGGGGCCGACGATGTCCACGCCGCAGGCGAAGACGTCGGGCGTGAACGTGAGGCCCACGAGCGTGGCGTACCCGCCGTATGAGCCGCCCATGATCGCGACCTTGCTCTTGTCGGCGATCTTCTCCTTGACGGCCCAATCAACGGCGTCGATGAGGTCGTTGTGCATCTTGCCCGCCCACTCGCGGTTGCCGGCGTTGACGTACGTCTTGCCGAAGCCGGTGGAGCCGCGGAAGTTCACCATGAGCACCGCGTAGCCGCGGTTGGTGAGCCACTGGGCGTAGGGGTTGTAGCCCCATTCGTCGCGCGCCCACGGGCCGCCGTGCACCAGCAGCACCATCGGCACCGGGCCGGTGTCGGGCTTTCCGTTGCCGTCCTTGTCGGCCACGGTGGGCAGGGAGAGGTAGCTCACGAGCTTCATGCCGTCGCGGGCCGTGATGACCTGCGGGTGCATCTTGGCGAGCGCGAGGCCCTCGAGCGACTTGCGGTTGGTGAACAGGAACGTAGCCTTGCCGGGCTTGCCCGCCTCGTCGCGGTCGTAGCGGTACACGCGCACCGGGCCGTTGTCCATCATGAAGGAGACGAGCCAGTGCTTGTCGTCCTGCGTGCGGCTCTGGATGTTGATCTCGCCGTCGGCGACCGTCTTGAGATAGTCAAGGTCGGCCTGGATGCTCTTGTCGAGCACCTTCCACTCGGCGCGGGTGTAGTTGAACTCCACCGCCTGGATCGTCTTCTGAGTCGGGTGCACCAGCGTGCCGCCCACGTCCGCGCGGGAGTCCTCGGCGATCAGCGTCGTCTTGCCGGTGGTGAGGTCCCTGGCGAAGAGCGCGCCGGTGTCGCGGCCGCGGCTGTCGTTCACGTACACGATGTTGCCGGTCTTGTCAAAGCCGCTCATGCCCGTCGTCAGCGTGTCGTCCGCGGGGATGGAGTCGAACAGCTCGCCCTTGCCGTCCTGGCCGATCTTGTCGATCGCCATGGACCCGTCGGGGAGCATCTTCTGGCCGAAGCGCGGGACAAAGTTGTCGTCGAAGGTGATGCCGACGTACCCCTCGTTCTGGAACGCCAGGGTCTTCTCGCCCGTGGCGATGTTGATGCGGTACACGTCGTGCAGCTGCGGGATGCGGTTGTTGAGCCCCACCAGCACCTCGTTGGGGAACTTCTCGCTCACGGTGTTGATCTGCGCCGCGACGCCCTTCATCGGCGTCAGGTCCTTGGAAGCGCCGGAGGTCACGTCCACGGCGTAGACGCGCCAGTTCTCGTCGCCGCCGTTGTCCTGCGTGTACAGCACGTGCGCGTTGTCGAACGCCCAGAAGTAGTTGCGGATGCCGCGGGTCTTCTCGGCGGTGATCGCCTTGGCCTTGGAGAGGTCGTCGGAAGGAGCGACCCAGATGTTCATCACGCCGTCAACCGCGGCCAGGTAAGAGATGTACTTGCCGTCGTGGCTCATCTGCGTGCCGCTGCGGTCGGGGTTGCCGAAGATCGCTTCGCGGGGAATCAGGCCACCCTTGCCGGCGCTCGTCGCGGGCTCGGTCGGGCGTGCCACCGCCGCGCCGGCGACCAGAACAAGACCCAAAACCGCCACGCCCATGCGGGCCGGCACGCCGGAAATCGAATCGATCATGAAAGCTCCTGAATCACCCCAAGGGTCCGCCATCGGGCGGGCCCAAACCACTGTGTAAGATGGGGTATGCGCTCGGCGTTCTCGCCGGCCGGAAATGGTAGGGCTATCCGATCACGACCGTTCAAACCTTGCAGTTGCTCCGCATCGCCGGGCCCACGCTCGCCCCGCAGCAGCCCGAACCTTCACCGCACCGCCATCGGCTCGTTTCCCCGCTAACCTGACGCCGTGATTCCCCCGGATATCACCCCCGAACTGCTCTCCGTCGCCCGGGGCGATGCGCCCGCCGATCTGCTCATCCGAGGCGGGCACGTGCTCAACGTCTTCACCGGCGATATCGAAACGGCGAACATCGCCATTTTCGGCGGCCGCATCGCGGGCATCGGCGACTACTCCTTCACCCGCGACACCTTCAACGCCGCCGGCCTCACCCTCGCCCCCGGCCTCATCGACGCCCACATGCACGTGGAATCCACGATGATGCCCCCCGCGGAGTTTGTTCGCCTCGCCGCGCCCCATGGCACCATCGGCGCTGTCTTCGATCCGCACGAGATCGCCAACGTGCTGGGCATTCCCGGCATCCGCTACCTCATGAACGACGCCCAGGACCTGCCCTTCGAGGCGATGTGGGCCCTCTCTTCGTGCGTGCCGTCCTCGCCGCTGGAGACCTCCGGAGCGGTGCTGAACGCCGGCGATCTGGCGCCCCTCTTTGATGATCCCCGCGTCGTCGCTCTGGCGGAAATGATGAACTTCCCCGGAGCCGTCAACGGCGACAGAGACGTACTCGAGAAGATCAATCTCGCCCAACGCCGCGGCCGCGTCGTTGACGGCCACGCCCCCGGGCTGACCGGCAAGTCCCTGCAGGCCTACGCCGCGGCGGGCATCTCCAGCGACCACGAATGCACCACCGCCGACGAAGCCCGCGAGAAACTCCGCGCCGGGATGACGATCTTCATCCGCGAGGGCAGCGCGGCCCGCAACCTGGAGGCGCTCCTCCCGCTCGTCACCGCCGACAACAAGCATCTGTTCTGCTTCTGCACCGACGACCGCCACCCCGCCGACCTCAAGAGCGAAGGGCACATCGATCACGTCGTACGCAAGGCCGTGACGCTGGGGCTCAACCCCGCGTGGGCGCTCGCGATGGGCAGCCTGCACGTGGCCCGGCATTACGGCCGGCGCGACCTGGGCGCGATCGCCCCGGGCTGCCGCGCTTCGTTGATGGCGTTTGACCTGCAGAACCCCGCGCTCCCGCGCGTCGTCTGGCACAACGGCCTCGTGATCGCGCGCGACGGCGAGTACCTCCCGCCCCGCCGGCCCGCGACGCCGCTGCCGGGCGGTGGGGGAGTGGTGCTGCCTCGGGGCCTGGGGCAGGGATCGTTCCGAGTCCCCGCCGCATCGGCCGGTGACCTGCGCGTCATCCACATGCACCCGCACCAGATCGTGACCGGGGAACTGCGGATGCCCGGGCGCGTGCAGGACGGCGCGTACGTGCAGGACACGCGCCACGACATCCTCAAGCTCGCCGTCATCGAGCGCCACCGGGGCAGCGGGAACATCGGCCTGGGGTTCGTCCATGGCTTTCGCCTGAAGCGCGGCGCCATCGCCAGCACCGTGGGCCACGACTCGCACAACCTCGCCGTGGTGGGCACCAACGACGCCGACATGCTCCTGGCCGCGCGCACGCTGGAGGCCTGCGGCGGCGGGCAGTGCGCCGTCGCCGACGGCTCGCCCCTCGCCGTGCTGCCGCTGCCCATCGCCGGCCTCATGTCCGACCGGCCCGCCCCCGAGCTCATCGCCGCGCAGCGCCGGCTGCTCGACGCGGCGTCAACGCTGGGCTATCCGCACGACGACCCGTTCATGCCGCTGAGCTTCCTGGTGCTGCCGGTCATCCCCGCTCTCAAAGTGACCGATCTTGGGCTCGTCGACGTCGGCGCGTTCCGGGTCGTGCCGATCCAGTGCGCCTGAGCATCGCGCCCGCCACCCCATCCCGGCGGCCCACCGTACACTTCCGCTATGACGATCCACCTCCGTGTTCTCGCAGCGTCTCTCGCCGCCGCATTGAGCGCCGCCGCGCCGGCCCAGACGCCGGCGCCCGCCAAGGCGCCCCCGGCCGACAAGGCCCCCGAATCCAAGATCCTCACCCCCGGCGACCCCGCCCCCGCCCTCAAGGTTGAGAAGTGGCTCAAAGGCGCGGAGGTCAAGTCCCTCGAGAAGGGCAAGGTCTACGTCGTCGACTTCTGGGCCCACTGGTCCTCCTCTTGCAAGACCACCGTGCCCCACCTGACCGAGCTGGCCAAGAAGCACAAGGACAAGGCGACCATCATCGGCGTAGCCATCTGGGAAGACGGCAAGGACCCGCTCGCCGACGTGCAGAAGTTCCTGACCGACATCGGCGATCAGGCCGACTACTCCATCGCGTACGGCGGCAAGGACGGCGAGATGGAGCGCACCTGGATGCGCGCCTCACGCACCACCGGCATCCCCGCCTCTTTCATCGTCGACAAGGACGGCAACGTCGCGTGGTTCGGCCGCACCCTCGACGTCGACGAGCCCCTGCAGCTCGTGATCGACGGGAAGTTTGATCCCAAGGCCGCGGCCAACGAGGCCAAGAAGCAGGCCGAACTCGACAAAAAGGTCAAGGACATCGAGCAGCGCCTGCGCAACGCCAAGCAGGGCGGCCGCACCAAGGAAATGCTCGACGCCACCCTTGAACTGGTGAAGCTCCAGCCCAAGAAGTACATCACTTTCCCCGGGCTGGCCTTCAAGACCGCCCTGGTGGACCAGAAGGACGCCGACGCCGCGTACGCCTTCGCCAAGGTCTTCGTCGAAGGCGTGGGCACCGAGCAGAAGATGTGGATGGACATCAACGCCATCGCGTGGACCATCCTGGATGATCCGGGCGTCAAGAAACGCGACTTTGAAGTGGCGATGAAGTACGCCCTGAAGGCCGCCGACATGACCGCCGAGAAGGACGGCGCCGTGCTCGACACGCTCGCCCGCGCCTACTGGGAGACCGGCGAAAAGACCAAGGCCGTCGAGGTCCAGGAGCGCGCCGTGGAGCTCGTCAAGAAGGACAACCAGCTCCCCGAAGCCACCAAGAAGGAACTCCAGGCCACCCTGGATCGCTACAAGCGCGCCACCGGAAAGTAAGGCCCCGCGGCCCGGCCGGCGATTCAATCCCTCCGCTTTTCAATCAAGGCGCGGCCCGCTCAGGCCGCGCCTTTTCCCATGCGCCGCGCCAGCAGAAAGGCCATCTCCAGCGCCTGCTGGTAGTTCAGCCGCGGGTCGCACACGCTCGCGTAGTTGAGCGACAAATCCGCCTCGGTCACTCCCGCCGCCCCGCCGATGCACTCGGTCACGTCGTCACCGGTGAGCTCGAAGTGAACCCCGCCCAACCGCGCGCCCGACTGCTCGAACACGCCGCACGCCGCGTCGAGCTCCTCCAGGATCGCGTCGAACGACCGCGTCTTGACCCCCGCGCTCGTGGTCGCCGGGTTGCCGTGCATCGGGTCGCACATCCACAGCACGCGCGCCCCTGACTCCACCACGCCCGCCACCAGCGGCGGCAGCTTCGCCCGCACCTTCGCGGCCCCCATCCGCGCGATGAGCACCACGCGACCCGTCTCGTTCCCCGGGTTCAGCACGCGGCACAGATCCACCACATCTTGGGGCGCCGCCGAGGGCCCGATCTTGACGCCCACCGGGTTGCGGATGCCCCGGAAGAGCTCCACGTGCGCGCCGTCCAACTGGCGGGTGCGCTCGCCGATCCACGGCATGTGCGTCGTGAGGTTGTACCACCCTTCGCGCCGCGGCACGCGCCTCGTCTGCGCCGCCTCGTACGCCAGGTTCAGCCCCTCGTGGCTCGTGAAGAACTCCACCCGCGTCAGGTCGTCCACCGTCCGCTCGCCCAGGGCCTCCATGAACCGCAGCCCGTCGGCCAGGTTGGTGGTCATCCGCTCGTACTCGGCGCGCAGCTGCGGCGCCAGGCTCGCGTGCTTGAAGAACGCCAGGTCCCAGTACTCGGGGTGGTGCAGGTCGGCGAACCCGCCCTCGGTGAGCGCGCGGATGAAGTTGAGCGTGAGCGCCGCGTGCTGATATCCCCGCACCATCAGCATCGGGTCGGGCGTGCGGGCCTGCGCAGTGAACTCCGCGCGGTTGAACAGATCGCCGAAATAGCTGGGGAGCGTCGCCGCGCCACCGGGCACGGCCCGCGTCTCGGTCGGGCTGCTGCGCGGCTTGGCGTACTGCCCGGCGAACCGCCCGATCCGGGTCACCGGCTTCTTGAGCGCGTGCACCAGCACCAGCGACATCTGCAGCAGGATCTTGAGCTTGTTGGCGATCAGCTCCGGCTTGCAATCCGCGATCGTCTCGGCGCAGTCGCCCCCCTGCAGGATGAACCGCGTCCCCGCCTGCGCCTGGGCGATCTCCTCGCGCAGCCGCTCGATCTCCCAACTGGTCACCAGCGGCGGCAGCGAGCGCAGCTGCTGCTCCGCCGCCGACGCCGCGGCGGCATCGGGGTACTCAACGCTCTGCGCGGCGGGCCTGCTCCGCCACGAATCCGGGGACCATTCTGAAGTTTGGGGCACAGGGAGGAGTGTATTGGGCGCACCCGCGCCGAGCGGCCTTACTTCGAGAGCGTCCGCAGCGCCCGCCGCACAATCCGCCTGGTGTGATCGGACTTGCTCTGTTTGCTCCAGCGGGCGCATAACTCCTTCACCCATGCGGGGGTCGATTTGCTCGCGTCGTTGAGCCAGTTCGCGCAGCTGTCCTGCACGTATTTGGTGGGGTCCGCCCGCACGTTCTCCAGCATGCCGCGGCACGGCGAAGGGTCCTGCTTGAGCGCCGTGATATGCCCGCACCACACACCCCGGGGACGCAGCGCCTCGATCGCGAACCGCCGCAGGTTCGCGGATTCTTCGAGCGTCCACGGCTCCAGCAGTTTGACCGCTGCCGGCAGGTCCGCCGCCAGGTGCGGCCGCACCGCCATCCACGCCCACTCGCGCACGCCGCTATGCGCGTCGTCCGCGAGCGGACGGATATCCGCCAGCCGCCTTTTCAGCGTCGCCTTGGGCGACATCGCCACCACATAGCACGCCCATCCCCGAACGATGTCGGAGCGGTGCGCGACCAACCGCTCCGGGTCCACGCCCGCCTCGAACAGGGCGCGCCCCGCCGATTGCATGCGCTGCACGATCCCCACGCCCGGAGCCACGCCGTCCACGCGCTCCAGCCCCGGCGAGATCCGGCGCAACAGCACGCGGAAGTCCGCCGCGAGAATCTCCACCAGCGTCATCGTCTGCTCATGGCCCGCGTTGATGGCGTCGAGCACATCGCGTGGAATCTCCGCGATGCGCCGAGCACCGACGCGCCGCGCACCGGGCGTTGAGTCGGCAGAAGACGTTGAGCGTGCCTTGGGCATATGGCCCAATCGTTACCACAGTAAAGCGCGCGCATCAGCATCCCGGATTCTCCACAGAATTCCCTCCGACCTCGCACAAAATGGTGGATGCGGGGTGCATTACCCGGGGAGTTGTGAAGACCCGATCCCTCCCGCCCGATTGATCCATCAGGACGTACACGCGGGGGTACGCGGATTGTCGGACCTTCACCACCGGAACGGGCGTTGGAAGAGCGGTTCATCAGCTTCGCAGCCTCGTCCAGCCTCAACGGCTCCGCGCAGCATTGGCTGCGCACCGCCATGGACCACTGGCCGTCGCAGGGCGGCGGCGGTCCCGCGCGGCCCATCGTCCGCGAACAGGCCATGGAGCCGTTCCTGGACACCCTCGCCGCCACCACCAACCGCCGCGACATGCCACACGCCGCGTTCCTGGCCTTCGCCCTCCCGGAGCCCGCGGCGATGATCGACCGCGCCGTCGAGTGCCTGCGTCAGTGCCGCATCCCCGCCGTGGTGCTCGTCTCCGATCCGGCCCCCTGGCGCGCCTTCCAGCGCGAGGGCATTCTCTTCGAACGTTTCGACGCCCCCCCGGACCTTCTCGCCGCGTACCTCTTCGCCTTGGTGGAGCGCCAGGGCGTCGTGGAACTGCTCGAGCGCGAGGCCGCCGTCACCCGCCGCTGCGAGAACAGCATCCGCGAAGAGATGGACCGCCTGCACGAGGAACTGCACCTGGCCGCGTCGATCCAGCGCGAGTTCACCGGCGCGCCCACGCCCAACATCCCCGGCGTGAGCGTCGCGACGCTCCTGCGCCCCGTCAACTTCGTGAACGGTGACCTGCTGTGCCTCCGCGATCTCGGCGACGGACGCCTGGCGTACTTCATGGCCGACGCCGCGGGACACGGAATGCCCGCCGCGCTGCTCACCATGGTCCTCTCACACGCACTGACCACCCACGACCAGGCCGGTCGCGCCTTGAAGCCCACCGAAGTCCTTGCTCTGCTGAACCTGCGGCTGTGCAACCACTGCCGCGGCAGCGCTTGGTTCGCCACCGCCCAGTACGGCATCATTTCCGCCGCCGGCGACGTGGTCGTCGCCAGCGCGGGCCACCCACCGGCCACCATCCTCTCCAGCACTTCCGTGCGCGAACTATCCGAGGCCGGCGGCCCGGTCCTGGGACTCTCGCCCGACGCCGAATACACGCAGGAAGAAGACACGCTCGGCCCCGACGAGATGCTGGTGGCGCACACCGACGGTCTGGAAGAAGCCCTCCCCTACGTCATCCCCGAACGCCGAGGGCTCGGCCTGCACGCACCCTATCTCCACGCGCTCTTCACCGCGTGCGACAACGAGCAGTCCCCGGAACTGCTGCTGGCCCGCGTCACCAGACTGCTGGACGAGCAGTCCGGCAGCCTGCACCAGCGCGACGATGTCTCGATGCTCGCCATCACCGCCCCCGGCGCGGCCGCTCCCATGCGCCTCGCCGCCTGATCCCCCAACGCCTTCTACTCGCGGGCGGCGGCTCCCCCAATTCCCTCTCCGCCCTCAGATCGCCTTGCCCCCGCGCTCGCCCGTGCGGATCCGCACCACGTCCTCCAGCGGCACGATGAATACCTTGCCGTCGCCCACCTTTCCGGTGCGGGCCCCTTTCAGGATCGCCTGCACCGCCGGCTCCGCGTACGCGTCGTTCACCCCCAGCGTGATCTTGAGCTTCTCGATGAGCCGGGGCCGCACCCGCGTGCCACGGAACACCTCGACCTCCCCCTCCTGCCGCCCGTGCCCCTCCACCGTCTCGACGGTGATGCGGTAGTCGTCCTTCTCATCCAGCACGGCCTGCAGCTCCAACTGCACGGCTTCCAGGCGCTCCGGACGGATGATGGCGATGATGAGTTTCATGTGTGCTCCTGATCGGTCTTACGCCCCAACCCCCGCGTGATACCCGCGCTCGCCGTGCACGCTGATGTCCAGCCCGTCGCGCTCCTGCTCGTCCGACGCACGCAGCCCGATCGTTGCCTGGAGCACCGCCGCGATCACGGCCGTGCCCACGCACGCGAACGCGATCGCCGCGGCACACCCCAGCACCTGCTTACCCAACTGCCCGAACCCGCCACCCGCCACCAGCCCGGCCACCGGAGTAAAGCAGAACACACCCGTGAGCAGAGCGCCCAGCAGCCCGCCCACGCCGTGAACGCCGAACGCGTCCAGCGAATCGTCGTAGCCCAGCTTGCCCTTGAGCTGCACCGCCCAGTAGCAGACGATGCTCGCGAGCGCACCGATCACCAGCGCCCACATCGGCTGCACGTGCCCCGCCGCGGGCGTAATCGCCACCAGCCCCGCGATGATGCCCGACGCCAGCCCCAGGCTTGTCGGCTTGCCTTGGTGACGCCACTCCACCAGCATCCACATCAGCGCCGCCGCCGCGGCCGCCGTCTGAGTCGTGGCAAAGGCGAGCCCCGCCGAGAACCCCGCCACCGGATGCTCCACCGCCACCGCGCTGCCCGCGTTGAACCCGAACCAGCCGAACCAGAGCAGCCCCGCCCCCAGCAGCGTGAGCGTCAGATTGTGAGGCAGGATGCCCGCGACACCCGGCAGGTAATCCCGCCGCCGCCCGACCATGAGCGCCAGCACCAGCGCCGAGAACCCGGCGGAAACGTGGACGACGGTGCCGCCGGCGTAATCCAGCACGCCCCGCGTGAAGAGCCACCCGCCCTCGGCCCACACCCAGTGCGCCAGCGGGCAGTAGATGAACGTCGCCCACAGAAAGATGAACCACAGGTAACTGGAGAACTTCATCCGCTCCGCCACCGCGCCGCTGATGAGCGCCGGGGTGATGATCGCGAACTTGCCCTGGAACATCACGAACACCAGTTCGGGGATGCCCTTGTCGCCCAAAAGCGTGTGCGGGTCGATCCCGTGCAGCGCGACATACGACGCGTTCCACCCGATCAGCCCGCCGATGCTCTTGCCGAACGCCAGGGCGTACCCCACGACGATCCACTGCACGCCGATCACCGCCATCGCGACGAACGAGTGCATCATTGTCGTCAGCACGCTCTTGCGTCGCACCATGCCGCCGTAGAACAACGCCAGCCCCGGAACCATCAGCAGCACCAGCGCGCTGCTCACCAGCATCCACGCGGTGCTCCCGGCGTCGATCTGCGGCGCGGATGGTGCCGAAACTTGCCCCGCAGCTTGAGATGCCGCGGCGTCATCCGCCAGCGGCATGGCGAGTAAGTGCTGAACCAGGATGTTCGTGACGGTTCCTGCTGTGTGCATGTGGCAACTCCTGCAGGACGCCACGGTAGTGGAGCAACCCGGCGGGTCAAGCAAACCGTGGCATGAAACTCATTTGAAACGCTTTCAATGTGCTGTTTCATATCCACGCCACAACCGCGAACACACCCCAACGACGTCGCGCACGCCCCAAAAACAGAACCGCCGATCCCGGCGCTGTGCGCACCGGGATCGGCGGAGTACTCGTGCCCGGCTCACGCGACGAATCCGATCATCGCGTGAACCCGGTGCGATCGTGTGTTACTTGCCCTTCTCCCCCTTGCCGCCTTTCTCGCCCTTTTCACCCTTTTCACCCTTTTCACCCTTTTCACCCTTTTCACCCTTGCCCTTGGTGTACACGATCTCCATCATCTTGATGTCCTTGCCGCCGGCCACCATGAACATCTCTTCCTTGTGAGTGTCAGCGCCCGTCACCGTAATGACGGTCTTGACGGTCATTTTCTTCCCGCTCGGGTCGGCGCTCTCGCCGGTCATCGTGAAGACCTTGCCCGCGGCGTCGGCCTTGCCGGTCATGAACATCATCGCCGTGCCCATCGTGTCGGCCCAGTTGCTCTCCCAGCGCTTCTCGGTGGAGTTGTACCCCATCATCCCCGAGCCGCGGAAGAACTTGCCGTGGTATCGCCCGTCGAACTCCTGCTTGAGGAACCGGCCGCCCAGGGTCATGCTGCAGGTCATCTCGCCCGTGCCCGCGTCGGTGGCCGTGCCGTCGGGGCTGAACTCCTTCACCGTCGACTGCCAGGTGCCCGCGAGCTGCTCGAGCAACTTGTGCTCCGGGCCCGGGGCGCTCGTGTCGGGGGCGTCGGCCTTGGCCGGCTCCTTCGCGCTGTCCTTCGCGGCGGGCTTGGAGGGCTGCGCCTCCTTCGTCGCCGGCTTGGCGGGGACCTTGTCCTGCGCGTTCGCAACCGGGCACAGGAACAGAGCGGCCAGCAGACCCATCGAGAGCAGACGATTCATGTGTTTGACTCCGTAAAGCGTCGAACCGCGGATCACGCCGCACGCCGGGACGATGATGCGCTGACGCAACTGGTGAAACAAACTGTACGCGATCCCGCGGGTTCCCTTGCACTTGCTATACTCGCGCTCCGCGGCGCCAAACACAGGAGATTCAAACGATGAACCGACTCACCAAGCTCGCACTTGTGGCCGCCGCGTGGTGCTTCGCAGGCTGCGCCGGCACCACGCCCCCGCCCCAGCCATCCCCCGCGCCCGACCCGCCCCCCAGCCCAGCCCCCGCCCCAGCCACCGGCCAGCGCGTCTTCCCCTCGCCCCAGCACGCCGTCGCGGCCCTGGTGGAGATCGCCCGTACCGGCAACGTGAGCGCCCTCAAGCCCCTCTTCGGCCCCAAGTTCGACACCCTCGCCGCGCAGGGCATCGACGTCACCCCGGCGGACCTGCGCACCTTTGTCGAGAAGTTCGATGCGCAGAACACCATCGCCCAGAACGACGACGGGACGGTGATCCTGCTCTACGGCGCCGACGGCAGCGAGTTCCCCGCCCCGCTCATCCTCGACGGCGACGATTGGCGCTTCGATACCGACGCCGGCATCGCCGCGATGAAGGACCGGCGGGCCACCCCGCACCGGTGACAAAAAAAACCCGCCGCGGCGTGCGTGCCGCGGCGGGTCGTGTGTGTGGTCGCGTGTGCGTATCGGAGTATCAGCGGCGGCGGCGCTTGGCGATCAGACCAAGCCCAAGACCCGCCAGGGCCGTCGCGCCCGGCGCGGGAACGCTGACGGTGACGATCTGGTCCTGGTACGTGCCGCTCGAGATCGCGGCGAGGCCCGAACCGGTGAAGGAACTATTGCCGGTGTTGGCAAAGAACTGGCCCAGAAGGTTGGAGATGTTGGAAGATAGAGCGTTGCCGTTGGTCTGCGTGGCCCGGAAGTTGCCGCTGGAAATGCTGAGGCTCGACGGCCCCAGGCTCCAGTTGAAGTCCGCGACCACCTCCCACACGGCCAGCTGGAACGCGCAGGCAAGATCGTCGGAAGTGGCGCTGGTGAGCTGGACGCCCATCGCGTAGTCGTAGAGGCTCGCGACCGCCGCGGCCTTGTCGGCGCCCATCGACTCGCCCAGAGGGGCCGACGCGAGGGAGACGACCGAGTAGTGCTGAGTGTTCGACGACACATGCTGCAGAAGATCCGTGCAATAGGTGAGCTTCTCACCGGACAGTTGAGCGCCAAGGCCCGTGCCGTTGCTGAAGGTGTGGCGGAGCTGACCCGCGAAGCTGCTGAAGGTCCCCGAAGGGGTGCTGACCCGAACGTTACGACCATGCCCCTGGCCCACGAACCTCATGTCCACAAGGTCGGCATTCGCTGCGACAGTCATGGACCCGACGAACGCGAGCGCGGCGGCGGCGATAAAGCGCATGTTCATATGTAAATCTCCTTGCACTTGGATTGAGTTGTACTGGCGCCCGCCCGTTCTCTGGACAGCGCAGCCGGCGACAAACGCCCGGCACGACAACTTTCCAATTCATGGAGTTTCGACGCAAGCAATGGCCAGGCGCGAACTCGTCACCCGCCGCCCGAAGAACATCGCACCCGGCGCATTCGTTACGACCGACCCCTCGCCGGGTGTTATTGGCCGATGGTGACTCCGCCCCGTGGAGCACGGATGTACATGGCGCGATCAAAGAGCACGCCCGCCGCCTGCGTTCCGGGCTTGATATTCAACTCACCGCCCGTGGGCGTGGCACCAAGGCCTTCGGACAGCGTGTTATACGGCTGCTGGTACACGCCTCGCTCGGTGCCCACATACGAGAAATCCACCCACACGCCCCTGGACGCCAACTGAAGTGAACGATAGGCATTGATGCGGCCATACCCGAAGTACTGGTCCCAGCCCGAACTCCCCAGGTCGTCACATCCGTCCTCGATCATCGCCCGGACATCGCCGGGGCTATAGGGACTGATCGAACGAATCAACCCCGCCAAACCGGAGACATGCGGCGCAGCCATGCTCGTGCCGCTCTTGAGGTCGAAGCCACTGCCGAGCACGGTCGAGGCAACGTCACTGCCCGGCGCAACGACGTCCAAAGTCGAGCCGAAGTTTGAGAATGGAGAGCGATCATCCCCACGATTGGTGCTGCCGACCCGAATGCACTGAGAGAACGCGCCGGGGTACCGCGGCACTGACGAGTTGTCGTTGCCCGACGACGTGACCAACACCACGCCTCGGCCATACGCGTACTCGACCGCGGCCTGCTCCTCTGCGGTGAGAGTCTCCCCGGAGTAGCTCATGGAGATGACCGACGCGCCATTGTCCGCCGCCCAACGGATGGCCGCCGCGCTGCGACCGGTATTGCCCCAGAGTTCGGAATCAAGTATCTTCACCGCCATCAGCGAGCATCCCCAACACACACCCGCGATGCCCAGTGCATTGTTGGAGTTCGCGGCGGCAATACCGGCGCAGTGCGACCCGTGCGAGTTGTCGTCAGCCCACGCATTGGTCGGATGCAACGGATCCATGAAGTTGCGCCCCGCCACAACTTTTCCGGCCAGGTCCGGATGAGGCCCGTTGATGCCAGAATCCAAGATCGCGATTCGCACCGCCGAAGAGCCACGCTCGATGTCCCACGCCATGGTCGCCGAAATGTCCGGGCCGGCGATCTGCCCCGTCAGACCAACGTTCCACAGCGGCCATTGAACGCCCTGCTGGAAGTAGGGGTCGTTCGCCAATGTCGCATCACCGCGCACCACCGGGTTGAGACTCACCCTTTCGTACAGTTCCTTTCGCCCGGCCAGCTGCGTTGCGGCCGACTTCACGTCCGCGCCTTTCCGCAAGCGCACGAGGTACATTCGATCCATGCGCAGATGCGCGGCCAGTTGCGGATCCCCCAACGGCGGCTCGAACAGAAGTCCGCATTCGATGACGCCCGCTTCAATAAGCGCCGCGGCCGCCGCCTGTTCGGCGCCGGGACGGGCAGCCTGACCGTCGCGCAGCTCGAACGGCGCCATCATCACCCCGGGGGCCACGATGATGAGCAGGGTGGAGGGGTCGTGATCGGCCGGCCGCTGAATCGCGGGCGCCGGAGGTTGAGCAGTCGCGGCGTTGATCATCCATAGCATGACCGCGCAGATCAGCACGCGAGCGTGAGATTGACATTTCATTGCGTTTTTCCCTTCAGGAGCGGTAGTCTTACTGCAGATTGACAAGCACCAGGACCAGCCCCCTGCCGTCGCGCAGTTCGCTCATGGCCTTGCCGATAACCGCTCCGTCTGCCCGCGCCGAGTCGCTCACTCGCATGGCGTGCCCGGGAACCGCGCTGGAAGTCAGTCGGTCGCCGCGCGCAATCGGGCCGAATGATGCATCGCACCAGACCCAAACCCGGCCGGACATGGCGACGTGAGTTGATCCGTCGCCACAGGCGTCACCCTCGGCGCTCAGTACCATGCCCGGGTTCAAGCCCTTGGCGCCAGAGATAACGCCCGCCACGGCGGTGTCGTACGCTGAATCGCACAGACGCAGTCGCCCGTCACGGCCGCGATCTATGGAAACAACCGAGCCCGGCTCGACCGTGACCCCGGGGGGCGCGGAAATATCGAACTTCTCGGCCAGGTCCGCGCCCCCCAGTATCCGCAGCGCGCGGGTCGTCGTCAGACCGTCCGCGTTGACTTCAAACCGCAGCGACGCGTTGCGGTCCTCGATGCGCAGTAGCCTGTAGGTGCCACCGCCGTCGAAGGCCTGGATGCGTATGCCCTGACCACGGGCGTGCGGGTTGCGGACCAGAACGGCGTACTCACCATCAACATTGGATTCCACGCTCAGCGCGTGGATGGGCGAGCTGTTGCCAATACCCACGTGGCCGGCACCATCGATCACCATGGCCGTTTGAGCAACGTTGTCTGAGCCCCTCATCACCCAGGCGAAGCCGCCGTCTGGGTCGACGTCGTTACCGTCGGTCTTCTCGAACACGAAGTAGTCCCGGTTCGTGGTGATGTTGGTATCGTCTCTGCGAAACCTGAATCCGTCAATGCTGGCCGCGCCGCTCAAGGGCGTCGTTGAGTACACCATGAGCGTCTGTTCCCCGTCCGGCGCGACCGTGCCGTCAATCCTAACGGCGTCCTGGAGAAAGGCCTGACCGACAACATGCAAAGGCTGGGCCGGGGTGGCGGTGCCGATCCCGACCCGTCCGGACCCATCAACGCTGATCCCCCGGGTGTTCAGCGAGTATGGCATCGCCGTCATCAACTGCCGCGTCAGTTCCTGACCGTTTACCTCCACGCTCACGTACCGAGGCATCGCCGAGAATGCCTGCGGATTCACCGGGATCGCGGCCGTGAAAAGTCCACCCTGCACTTGAACTGGCACCGCCACCGTTTCGAGCGCCACCCCGCCAATGGCAAGAGGCCAGAACCGAAAGGTCATTATCCGGGGCCCGTCAGGCACCACCACGCCGCCCTGTTCCAACCGGCCTTGATAGGTGATCGCTGAAGACTGACCCAGCGCGCTCCCTCCGCTGGAACAGATGGCGAGCAATGCGACCTCCGCGACGAATCTGATGTGCCTGATCATGTGGGCCCTTTCATATCCAAAGCCAATTGAGTCCCGTAGTTTCCGCGCACGACGCTTCACTCCACCCCGCCGCCTACCGTCGATCGGAACGCGGCCCGCCGGCGGGGCCGCTTCCCGCTTCGGCGCACGGGGGGGTGGAGGGTTCCCACCTGTCAGCGGCGCGGTTCCGGGGCGCGGGGTGACATTTCGCCGGACATTTTTCTTTGATCAGCACAAACGGCCATGGACAACGCCCCGCAAAAGGACGCCCGGCAGGAAAATCTTGACGCCGGTGTCCCCACCCAGGAGCTGATTGCGCAGCTGTATGAGGAACTCAGGAAGCTCGCCGCCGCCCGGATGGAACGGGAGCGCAAGGGCCACACCCTGACCGCGACTTCGCTCGTGCACGAGGTGTACGTGCGCTTGCACGCGGACCGGTCCCACTGGGCCAGCAAGGCCCAGTTCTTTACAGCCGCGGCGGAAGCCATGAAACGAGCGCTGATCGACCATGCCCGCCGCCGTAACGCCGCCAAGCGCGGCGGGGGAGACGCCCCCGAACCGCTCGACGGCATCGATATCGCCGCCAACACCAGCGGCGTGGACGCCCTGAACCTGGACCGGGAGCTCGCGAACCTGCGCACGCTCGACGCCGATGCCTATCAGGTGGTCCTGCTCCGGTTCTTCGCCGGGCTGCGCCTGGTCGACATCGCCGCGATGCTCGACATCACCGAGCGCACCGCCAAGCGCCGCTGGCAACGGGCCCGGCTCTGGCTGCTCACCCGCCTCAAGCCGGGCTCACTCGGACCAGAACACCTGCCGGAGCACGGGGATGGCGAGTAAGGACTCCCATGACCTTCGCGCCGCCGACATAGCGGCCGAACTGCTCGAACTCACGCCCGCCGCGAGAGACGCCGCGCTGCGGTCGCCGGGCTCGGTGCCGCCCGAACTGATCGAAGCAGTGCGGGGCATCCTGCGGCTGAACGATCAGGCGCCGGGGTTCCTTGAGAACACCCTGCTGCCCGAAGATCCTCTGCTCGATCAATCCGAGTACGGCCTGCGTCCCGGGTCACTCGTCGGACGCTACCGCATCCGATCCCTCATCGGCCGCGGCGGCATGGCCGACGTCTACGAAGCCGTGCAGCCCGGCATCGACGGTGAAGAACGCCCCGTCGCGCTGAAGCTGCTGCGGCCAGGACAGTTGCCCGCCGACGCCGCCCGCCGCTTCCGGCGCGAGGTGCGCGCCATCGCGATGCTCGATCACCCCGGCATCTGCAAACTGCTCGACTCCGGCGTCTTCACGACCGACGAAGGTCCCCGCGATTTCTGCGTGCTCGAGCTCATCCGGGGCCTGCCCATCACGCAGCACACCGCCGCCAACGGCCTCAACCAGCGAGCGCGGCTGGAGCTTTTCCTGCAGGTCTGCGACGCCATCGAGTACGCGCACCTCCAGGGCGTGATGCACCGCGACATCAAGCCCGCCAACATACTGATCGACGCGAACGGCCGGGCCCGCATGCTCGACTTCGGGATCGCCCGGCTGCTCAACGACACCGCAGGGCCCGAGACCGGGCGCGTCCTGGGCACGCCCGGATACATGAGCCCCGAGCAACTTCTCTCCGGCGCGGCCCCGCTGGACCTCCGGACCGATGTCTATTCCCTGGGCGCGGTGCTGCACGAACTGCTATGCGGCCATCCGCCTCACGAGCCGGCGAGCACCACCCTGCACGAGTTCATCCGCCGCGTCACCCAGGAGGACCCGCCCCCGCTCTCCCGCGCTGACCCTCGCCTGCGGGGCGACCTCACCGCCATCGTCGCCGCGGCGTTGCAGCGCGACCGCAACCGCCGCTACCCCACCGTCCACGCCCTCGCCGCCGACATCCGCTGCGTGCTCGAGTCCCGCCCCATCGCCCTCCGCAACGCCGAGCCGGGGTACATCATCGGTCGGTTCGTGCGGCGGCACCGCGTCGCCGCCGCCGCGGCGTTCGCCGCCGCCTTGGCGCTGGTGGTTGGCGGGGCGGGCGTGGCGTGGCAGGCGGCCGTCGCCCGCGAGGCCGCCCGGCTGGCCGAGCGCCGCGCTGAAAACGTCGTCAACCTCGCGAACACCGTGGTCGTCAAGACCTACATGGCCGTGATGGGCATGCCGGGATCCTCGAACGTGCTCAGCACCATCCTCGGCGATGCCACAAAGGAACTGGACCGCATCGTCGCTGATTCCGAGGATCATCCCCAGATCCTCGCCGCCGTCGCATTGACATACCGCCGGCTCGCCAACGTCACCGGTAGCCCGGTCCACCCCGGGTTCAACGACTACACCAAGGCGCGGCAACTCATCGAACGCGCCCGCATCATCGCGGAGAGCGCCTGCCGGAAGTTCCCGAAAGACGCGTCGGCGTGGTCCGCACTGGGCAACGTGTGTTACTCGGCGGCGCTGCTCGAAACCACCCACGCCGGCGCGGTCACCCTCCTCCGACAAAGCGTTGAACACGGCCGCCGCGCGGCGGCCTTGGGCCCGCCCGATTCCCAGCGGGCCGCCGACCTCGCGCACGCGCTGCACGTGCTCGGCGAGCTGCTCCCGACGAACGAAGCCGAACCGCTGATGACCGAATCGCTCGGTCGTTTCATGCGGCTCCGGGACGACCACCCCGGCGACCCGGGCTGGATGACGTCGTACGCCATCGCCCAGCACGAGATGGCCGAGAAACTCCACGACACGAACCCCGACGCCGCATTACGCCTCGCCGATCAGTGCATCGAATTGCTGGACACCATCTGGGCCATCGTCACCCGCGACGGCACCACCAGGGATTATCTTCACAGTTGGGGAACCCACCGCGCCGGAGCGTTCGGCGTGCGGGCCGCCGTCCTCCTGCAACGCGGCGATGCACGCGGCGCGCTGTCGGCGAGCCAGGCCTCTGAACAAGTGTCCCGCGAGGTGCTCGCCGCCGACCCGGAGAACTCCATGCGCCGGCTCGACCTGGCCCGCGTGCTCGCCCGCGCGGCGATGATCCGCTTTCAGTTGCTCCCGACCGACCGTGATCAGTTCCTCGCCCAGGCCGATCAACTCGCCGCCGAGGCGCACCGCCTGGTGCTTCCCGCATACCGCGGCGAGATCACGCCGTACGTCGTCAGCCGCGAACTCAAAGCAATCGAAGACCTGCAAGCCCGTATCGCCGACGCGAAAAAGCAGTGATTCTCTTTGCGATTGGAACCGCGTGGGCTTACCGCCGGGGGTTCCGCGGCGTCCCCGGCCGCGTCGGCCGGAACGTCTTGGGCGGCGGGAACGGCGACCTTGCCGGCGATTCACCCGGCTCGCTCGATTCGGCCTCCGGCGCCACGTCCTGCGCCACCGGCAACGGCTCCGGCTGGGCCACGGGCGCCGGCTCCTGACTCGGGGCGATCTCATCCTTCGCGGCCGCCGCGGCACGCTCGGGAATTCTGGCGAACAGCAGCCTGCCCGCGGCGGTCTGCATGCTGGAGGTCACCGTCAACTCCACGTTCTGGCCGATCTTGCCGCCGCCGTTCTCCACCACGACCATCGTGCCGTCGTTGAGGTAGCCCACGGCCTGCCCGGGCTGTTCTCCCGGCCGCAGCAGTTTCAGACTCAGCGTCTCGCCCGGCATCAGCGAGCTCTTCATCGCGTTGGAGAGCTCGTTGAGGTTCAGCACCGCGATGTTCTCGATCCGCGCCACCTGCGCCAGCGCCACATCCGTGGTCACGATCACCGCCGGCATCGCCTTGGCCCGGTCCATCAGCATCTGATCCACCGCCTTGCCGGGGGTGGGCGTCTCGTCGATCGTCACGTCCAGCCGGGGCGTGCGCTGCAGCCGCGCCGTGAACTCCAGCCCCCGCCGCCCCTTGGACCTCTTCATCGCGTCCTGGCTGTCGGCCAGCGCCTGCATCTCCGAGATCACAAACCGCGGGATGACCAGCGGGGCCTGCAGGAAGCCCGTCGCCGCGACCTCCACGATGCGCCCGTCGATCAGGATCGTCGTGTCCAGCAGCAGCGGCCGCACGCCGCGGATCTGCTTGGCGAACTCCACGTACGGCACCACCAGCCGGAAGTCGTCCTCGGTCTGCAGGATCGTCGCGACCGCGATGTAGCAGAGCGTGAAGCCCAGCAGCACCTTGCACGAGATCACGATCGGCCGCAGCACGTCCAGCGCCTGGGCGTTCTGCACCCACGATTCCAGCAGAAGGTCGATCACGAACCCCAGCGCCGCCGTCGCGAGCACGCCCGCGATGATCCCCAGCATCACGCCCGTGATGGAAGAGATCTTCTTCTTGGGCGTCGCGAAGTCAACCGCGATCGCCGCCACGAACAGCACGATCGCCACTCCCAGGAAGATCCCCACCGGCAGCCACCACCGCGTGTCGGGCGAAAAGACCTTGCGGTCGCTCTGCTGCTGCTGCAACGCCGCGAGCAGCGCGAACGTCACCATCAGGATCAGGAACGCCGCTCGCACCACGCGGAGCATGATGGCCCTTCGGCGTTCCGCAGCCTCGGCCGGGTTCAGATGTTCGGTAGGCAGGGACATCCGGAGAGGAGTGTAGGGGCAGGGCCAAATCCGCACCCGAACGCATATTCGGGGGGCCCTTCAACGCCCACAGCCACCCGCTACCGCCCGTCTCCCAACTCCAGTTTCAACAGCACCTTCGCCAGCTTCCACTCGCGGTTCACGGTGGGCACGGAAATGTCCATCGCCGCCGCCGTCTCTTCCGCCGTCAGCCCGCTGAAGTACCGCAGCATCACCACCCGCGACTTGCGCTCGTCCACCTGTTGAAGCTTCGTCAGCGCCGCGTCCAACGCCAGGATGTCCTCCCGCGGCTCCGCCAGCGCGATATCCGCCGGATCCGCGTCCACCCGCTGCGCCTCGCCCCCATGCTTCACCGAAGCCTTCCGCCGCGCCCGATCCACCAGAATGTTCCGCATCGCCATCGCCGCCGCCGCGAAGAAGTGCCCCCGCCCGTGCCAGCTCGGATCGTTCGCACCCACCAACCGCACATACGCCTCGTGCACCAGCGCTGTGGGCTCCAGCGTGTTGTTCCTGCCCCCCAGCTTCGCCAGCCGCGAACGCGCCAACGCCCGCAGTTCGTCGTACACCAGCGGCAGCAGGTCACCCGCGGCCGTGGGATCAGCCTGCGCCCGTGTCAGGATCGCGCTGACCTCGCCCGCGTGCGGCGAAGGTGTCTGGTTGGCCTCTGGTTCTCGCATGAGTCCATAGAGAGTACGGAGCCGCGCCAAGATAGGTAAGCCCGGGAGAACCCGCAGGGCCCCAAACCACCCAACCGCCCACGACATTGTCCCTTGTGACCTCCCAATCAACAAAAACCCCCGGGATGGTGTTAGAAAGACCCGAATCGCCCGCTGTGTATACGGGGCGGCAGTGTGCCGCCCCAACACCCCCGACCTTGGAGTTTGGCCCCATGTTCCGGCGAGAGACCAGCGGCGTGCAGCGTGTGCGAGCGGCGATGAGCCGCGACGCTCGCGACTCCACTGACCTCGCCGTCGCCGTCTGCGAGGCCGAACCCAGCGACCTCACCGAGCCCATGTTCGGCGGCGAGTCGAACGATTTCCACGGGCCCGCGGGCTACACCCTCCTGAACGAGATCGGCCGCGGCGGCATGGGCTTCGTTTACGAAGCCGTGCAGGTCGCCACCGGCCGCCGCGTCGCCATCAAAGCGCTCCGCGAATCCGGCTCTCCCTGGTCGCGCCGCCGCCTCGAACGCGAGGTGGAGATGCTCGCCCGGCTCGACCACCCCGGCATCGTCCGCATCATCGATTCCGGCCTCTCCGGCGGCGGTTCGTACTTCGTCATGGACCTCATCGACGGCCGCCCCCTCGACACCGCCATCACCCCCGGCCAGGGCGCCACCGCGCCCGCCATCGAGGCCGTCGCCAAAGCCTGCGACGCCGTCGCCCACGCCCACTCCCGCGGCGTGCTCCACCGCGACCTCAAGCCCAGCAACATCCTCATCACCCCCAACGGTGATGTCCGCATCCTGGATTTCGGCCTCGCCCGCGCCTTCGGCGCCTTCCGAGGAACCGCCGCCCCCGACCTCACCCTCCATGGCGCGGGCGAACTCATCGGCACCATCGCCTACATGCCCCCCGAGCAGGCCGACGGCCGCTGGGCAGAGGTCGGCCCCGCCAGCGACATCTACTCGCTCGGCGCCGTGCTGTACAAACTCCTCACCGGCCGCACGCCCCACAGCCCCACCGGCTCTCCCCGCACCGCTCTCAACCGCATCAGCGAAGACCCCGTCAACGCCCCCTCGCGCCGCCGGCCCGGCCTCTCCGCCGCCATCGACGCCGTGGTGCTCAAGGCCCTCGCCCGAAACCCCAAGGACCGCTACGCCTCCGCCGCCGAACTCGCCGACGACCTCCGCCGCCTCCTCCGCGGCGAACCCACCAAGGCCCGCCGCGACACCCTCGCCGCCACCGCCGGTCTCGCCCTGGGCTGGATGCTGCGTCGCCCCGGCCTCATCCTCTCTAGCGCGGCCCTGTGCGGGGCCCTCTCCCTCGCCGTGATCGAGCACGACCGCGCCGCCTTCGCCGAATCGCAGGCCGCCGGCCTCAAGGCACGCGTCTCGGCCCTCGCCCCCGGCCGGCCCCCGCAGCCGACGTTCCAGTGGTAAACACACACACACGAAAAGGCCCGCCCGCAGGGTCGCGGGCGGGCCTCTCGTGAAGTGAGTGTGTGCCATGAGCCCCGCGAAGACTCCGAGCGCTCGCGCCCGTCGCGGCCGCTCCTCACATCGGGGTGATCAATATCCGCAGTCGCTGACTTCCCACGCCAGGAAGAACGCCTGCACGTCGCCACCGTCGATGCCGCCGTCCTCATTAACGTCCGCGCACCCCAGCGACGACTCCCAATCCTGGAAGAACGAGGCCACGTCGCCCCCGTCCACGCCGCCGTCGCGGTTGTAGTCCGCCTTGCACAGGCAGATGCAGCCCAGGCCCGCCGAAGCGTCGGCGATGATCTGCACGTCCGCCTCGGTGATCTGCCCGTCTCCGTCCGCGTCGCCCCGGGCCCAGCCCCCGGCGGTGCCGAGGTTGGCGGTCGCGATCGAAACGTCCGCGGCGTCAACCACGCCGTCCAGGTTCACATCGCCGATGCTCGTGCCCAGGATCGTCTTGACCAGCTTGCACAGGTCGCGCTGATCCACGATCAGATCGCCGTTGAGGTCCGCCGAGAGATCGAAGTACGACGCCTCGGACAGGTCGCTCCAGTTGGCCGCGCCGTCCAGGATGTGCGGGTTCTTGTACTGTGCGACGAGGTAATCGATGTCCGACGCATCGACGCGGCCGTCCGCGCCATAAGGGGCGTACCCCTTGCGCGGGCCGGTGGCCGAGCCCGCCAGGTCCGCGGCGCTGTCGCCGGTGAAGTACGGCTTGCCCGTCGCGATCACGGTGCCGAAGAAGTTGTTGTTGCCGGTGAGGCTCTCGAAAGCCGCGTCCACCGCCGCGAAGCCGCCCGCGCGGTCCAGCCGACCGTTGGTCAGGTAGAGCCCGTCCGCGTAGTACCGCACGTCGGTGCGATTGAACGAGCCGTTGCCGTCGAAATCGCCCAGGATTTCAATCACGGCAGAGTTGCCCGCGCCTGCGCCATACACGCCGTCCGGAGCGGTCCACGCCGGGCCGCCGCTGCGCTGCCGCCACGCCTTGACCATCTCGACCACGTCCCCCGCGTCGCGGACGCCGTTACCGTTGAAATCGCCGCTGATCTTGTTGCGGCAGGCCAGGTTCGCGCCGTACGAAGCAACCCCGCCGCCCTGCGTCAGAAAGTTGCTGCCGCCGGAAACGCCGTCGCTGTACACCACGCCCGTGGCGCGCGCCGGGTTCTTGCCGCACTGGCTCTCGTTGAAGGCCAGGTACGCGCTGTTATTGTGAACGTTGAAGCTCAGCGTGTAGTTCTGCACGCAGTTGTTCAGGCCCGGGTTGGCGCTCATCTGCGTGTAGTCCGCCTCGCTGTGCAGGCGATCGACCGCCGCGAGCAGGATGAACTGGTCGGCCGCGTACTCCCCCGGCATCCCGAAGTTCGCCGGGTCGTTGGGCACGCTGGTGGTCGCCGCGATGCTGCGGGTGATGTTGTTGAGGTACGCCGCTGCGTAGGGGTTCGCCATCGGGGGGGTCGTGCGGGCCGGCAGCCCGGCCTCGGCGTTAAACGCGTCGTACACGCCGTTGCCGTTCAGGTCCGTGAAGGGTTCATCGGTCTGCCGTATCCCGTCGCAGTTGGTGTCGACGAACGGATCGAACGCGCCCGCCCAGCCCTGTCCTCCCAGGTTCGCGGCGTTGCTGCGGGGGTCGCCGATGGTCGCGAGCACCGACTGGCCGCCCAGCACCCAGCCGTTGGGGGAGTTGTGCACCAGGTTGGTGGTGGTGGGGCGGACGTACTGCGTGCCCCCGTACAGATCGTTGAGAACGTCTGCGATCTCCAGGGCCCCGCCCGAGAGCCACGAACCCGTGCCCGAGCCGGTCACGCCGCGCTCGGTGCCGATGTAGCCGATGCCCAGGCGCGTGTTGCGCAACGCCTGCTCCATGCCGCCGTTGCTGCCCTTGTTCGAGGGCGTGTACGACGCGCCCATCACGTGATCGGTGCTGCTGGTGGAGAGCCCACCGACGTTGTCGCCGTTGGCGAAGGAGGGGTCCACGCCGATGCCGTTGCTGAACGCGTTGCGCGTGCCCGAGCCCACGTCGCGCGTGAGCACCACGAGGTTCTCGCCGCTGGCGGCGCGCCCCGTGATGAACAGGTGCTGGAGCTGCGTCATCGTCACGCGCCGGATGCCCGTGCCGAAGTTGACCACCGGCGCGATGGGCGCGAAGGCGAGCTTGTTGTCAAAGATCGTGTTGGAGTCCGCCGCGTTGGGGTTGTTCGGATCGAACAAGTTCCGGCCGTTCAGGTCCGCGAGAAAGCTGGGCAGGTTGCCGAAGCCCGGCGTGCCGAACGGACGCGTGCCCGAGTTCACCGCGTTCTGGCCGTACCCGGCCTGCGCGGGGCGACGGTTCCAGGCCGGCGTGCCCGCCTTGCGGACGGCCAGCGACGTGGACACGTCCAGCGGAGTGATGTCGATCGTGATGCTCCCGCCCGAGCCGTTCGGGGGCGAGGAGTAGACGGACCGGAAGAGCCCGTCGCCGGTGTTGGGAGCGCCGCCCGGGTTGCCCGCGTTGTAGATCGCCGGCACGCCGCTGGCGTTGTTCGCGTTGATGTACAGCACGCGGTTGTGGTACGCCGTCGAGGCGCGTCCGTCCGCCACCGGGGGCGTGCCGTTGGGGCGGGCGCCGCGGATGCCCGCGGGCGACGCCGTGGTGTCGTCCCCGGTGGCGGCATGCCCGAAGCCGTTGAGCGTCAGCTCAATGAACCCGTTCACCGACCCGGTCACGCGGTACTGCACGGCCCACGGCTGGGTGAGGTTGGAGGGGCCCCCGGGCGCCAACTGCTGGATGCCGCTGCGCAGGTACCCCGACACCCCGTTGCCGTCGGCGTCGATGAAGTCGTTCGTGCTCGCGTTCGACTTTACGTAGTTCTCCAGCAGCGATGCGCCGCTGATGTTCACAAGGCCCGTCTGGGCGAACGCCGCGGACACGCAGGTCCCCGCCGCCGCCGCCACCACCAACGCTCGGTTCACGTTCTTCATCGCGATTCCTCTCAAGAGTTGACTCCGTCCTTCACACAAAACGCACACGGTTCACACACGTTCTTCACCCCGTCCGCGCGCACCGCGAGCGGCCCACACGCGTGGGACGCTCGCGCTGCCTCGTGCTCGTTCGGGGTGCGGCGCCTTCCTGACGCCCGGGTTGTCTTCCGAAACACGCGCCGGCCGCTCTCGCCGCCGGCACGCGGCCGATCTCTCTCTCCAGGTCGTCCCGACGGCGCCGGCGCGCCGTTCAGCGGTTGTCTCGTGTGTCCACCTTGGTGGCGTTGCCGCCCATGCTCCAGAACTTGTCGCCCCAGCGCTTCTTCTCGATTGTCTCGGTGATCGTCGACTGTTCCACGTGCCCGTCCACGTACGCGAAGTTCGCCGTGCCGCCTTTGCTGCTCTTCTTGCCCGGGTGGTGCCGGCCGATGGCGTTCATGTTCGTGCGGGTCCCGTCCTCGATCGCGCCCGGAACCACGCCCTCGTCCTCGATGTCGTCCACGCTCGGGTACTTGTACCGCCCGTACCCGTACGGGTCGTTCTGCGGCTCGTCGTACACGTTCACGCCCGACGACAGCCCCACGAACGGCGTGATCGGCCGGTGGCTCTTGAAAATCGTGCTGTCGCGGCTCACCTGCACCGCCGAGTAGTTCGCCGCCGGGTTGAACTCCGTCAGCAGGATCGTGCCGCTCGTGAACTGGATGTCCGCGTCCTTCACGAACACGTTCTTGCGCTCGCTCCCGCTCGCGTAGAACTTGTTGCGCGGGAAGATCGCCGCGTTGCCCGTGTACGCCACCCGCTTCACCTGTCGATCGGTGGGCGTCGACGACCCCGGCCCGCCGCCCAGGTCGTTGGTCTGGCCCGCCTCCCAGTCCTTCTGGTCAGGGCCCGGGTTGGTCGCCGGCGCGCCCCCGTTGAACATCGACGGGCAGCGGAACGCGTCCTCGCTCACGCCCCCTTCGTTGAACAGAAAGTAACTCCAGTGCACGTACCCGAAGTTGGGGTTGGGGTTGGTGAGCTGCTGATCCTCCAGCCGCCACTCCAGCCCCGACTCCGACGCGCCGTACACGTAGTGCGGCGGGAAGTACTGCTTGCCGTTAATGAGGTACGCCGACACCGCCTGCGCCACGCTCCGCTCTCCCGCGGCGCACTTGATCATGCGCCCCGTCGCCCGCGCCTTGCCCAGCGAAGGAAGCAGAATGCCGATGAGCAGCGCGATCACCGCGATGACCACCAGCAACTCGATGAGGGTGAATCCGCCGCCGCGTGCCCGAACCGTGTGCGTGTTCATTGTCGTACCACCGTTCTGTTGAGGAAGAGACCGTCCGCCGCGCCGCCCGCGAGGGCGCCGCTTGTACAAGGCCGTAGACGATACCGGAACCTCGTGATGGCTCCGTGAACTCCGCATCAAGTTCGCGCTCAGTTGCGGGCCGCCGCGCCCAACCGTTCACGCCGCGCACGCATCTCGTGAACGCAGCGCAAAGACACGCCCCGGACCGACACCCGCACCGGGGTCTTCCCCGCCGCCTGCGCCAGCCGACCCCGCGCTATCCTTGGCTTCCACCGAACCACGGAGTTGACATGCACCGCACACTGCTCGCGGCCGGATTCGCCGCACTCGTCTCGCCCCTCTGCCTCGCCCAGAACGTCACGGTCGAGAAGTACTCCCTCCCCAACGGCATGACCGTGATCCTCCACGAGGATCACTCCCTGCCCACCGTGGTCATCAACACCTGGTTCCGCGTGGGCGCGCAGGACGAACCCCCGCACCGATCCGGCTTCGCCCACCTCTTCGAACACCTCATGTTCATGGGCACCGCCCGCGTCCCCGGCAACCAGTTCGACATCCTGATGGAACGCGGCGGCGGCGCCAACAACGCCAGCACCGATCTGCACCGCACCAACTACTACTCCTGGGGGCCCTCCTCCCTCCTGCCCACGCTCCTGTACCTCGACGCCGACCGCCTCGAGGACATGGGCCTGAACATGAGCAAGGAGAAGCTCGACAAGCAGCGCGACGTCGTCCGCAACGAACTCCGCCAGAGCGTGGAGAACGCCCCGTACGGCAAGGCCGGCGAGATGGTCTTCAAGCTCCTCTACACCCCCGACCACCCGTACTACTACGGCGTCATCGGCACCCACGAAGACCTCGAAGCCGCCAACGTCGCCAACGTCAAGGATTTCTTCGCCACCTTCTACGTCCCCAGCAACGCCAGCCTCGTCGTCGCCGGTGACTTCAAGCCCGCCGAGATCAAGCCCCTCATCGCCGGCCTCTTCGGCACCATCCCCGCCGGTCAGCCCGTCACCCGCAAGTACGCGCCGCCCGCCGATTCCATCCCCGTCCACCTCTCCACCGTCAAGCGGTTCACCTGCATCGACAAGGTCGAACTGCCCAAGGTGCAGTTCACCTACCACAGCCCCCGCACGTTCGCCGCCGGCGACGCCGAGATGGACCTCCTCGCCGACATCCTGGCCAGCGGCAAGTCCAGCCGCCTCTACCGCCGCCTGGTCGTCCAGGAACAGCTCGCCAACGAGGTCTCCGCCTCACAGCAGGGCTTCCCGCTCGGCGGCATGTTCACCGTCGATGTGCTCACCAAGCCCGACGCCGATCTCGCCGCCGTCGAACGCATCGTCGATGAGGAACTCGCCGTCATCGTCCGCGACGGCCCCACCCAGGAAGAGCTCTCCCGCTCCCAGGCCGTGGTCGAACTCTCCAAGCTCTCCGCCCTCGAAAGCCTCCAGGCCAAGGCCGACCGCCTCAACGAATACGAGTACTACTGGGGCGAGCCCAACAGCTTCAAGCGCGACCTGGACCGCTACCGCGAAGCGTCCCCCGCCGCCGTCAAGAAGTGGGCCACAGAGGTCCTCCGCCCCAGCGAGCGGGTGATCATCAATGTCCTGCCCGAAGAGCCCGCCCGCAAGAAGTCCGACCGCGATCAACGCCCCACCGAAGGCTCCGTCTCCGCCTTCGCTCCCCCGGTGCCCGAGCAGTTCACGCTCACCTGCGGCATGCCCGTGATGCTCTTTGAACGCCACGACCTGCCCCTGGTCTCCGTCATGCTCGCCTGCAACCCCGGCGGCGGCGTCGACCCCGCCGGTAAGGAGGGCGTCTCGTCCCTGGCGATGAAGATGCTCACCGAAGGCGCCGGAAAGCTCGACGCCGCGGCGTTCGCGGAGGCCGTGCGCTCGCTGGGCGCAACCTTCAACGCCGACGCCGACACCGAGAGCGCGGGCGTCCACATGACCATGCTCGCACGCAACGCCGAACGCGGCGCCGAGCTCTTTGCCGACGCCGTCCTGCGTCCGCAGTTGCAGCCATCATCCTGGGACCGCATCAAGTCCTTGCACATCGAGGAACTCAAGCAGGACCTGCAGGAACCCCGCGCCACCGCAAGCCGCGTGGGCAACGCCCTGCTCTACGCCCCGGAGAACCCCTACGCCGTGCCCGCCGACGGCACCCCCGCCAGCGTGCAGAGCCTGACCCTCGACGACGCCAAGGCCGCGCTCAGCGAGCGGCTCCTGCGCCCCGAGAACTGCACGCTCATCGTCGCCGGCGACATCACCAAGGACCGCGTCGGCCAGTTGTTCGGCCGTCAGTTCCACCAGTTCAAATCCCAGGGCCCGGCCCCCGCCAAGCGTGATTCGTTCGCGTTCTCGCAAGCGCCCAAGGGCCTGCGCGTCGCCATCGTCGACCGCCCCGGCGCCACGCAAACAATGGTCCGCTTCGCCGCCCCCGGCGTGCCCTTCAAGGACGCCTCCCGCGTGCAGCGCAACCTCGTCAACACGATCCTGGGCGGCAGCTTCACCAGCCGCCTCAACCAGAATCTCCGCGAAGACCACGGATACACCTACGGGGCCCGCTCCGGCTTCGAGATGAACCCCTCCACCGGCGCCTTCGCCGCCGGCGCCGCCGTCAAGGCCGACGTCACCGGCCCCGCCCTCCGCGAGTTCCTCACCGAGCTCACCAAGCTCGCCGCCGGCGACATCTCCGACGACGAAGCCCGCAAGGCCCGCGAGACCGAACGCTCCGACACCGTCCGCTCCTTCGGCGGCCTGCACGGGCTCATCAACACCGCCGCGCAGCTCCGCGCCTGCAACCTCCCCTTCGACACCGTCGCCGCCGACTTCGCCGCCATCGGAAGCGCCACCGCCCCCGACCTCAACGCCATGGCGAAGCACGCCTACGACCTGGACCGCACCGTCCTCGTCCTCGTCGGCGATGCCGGCGTCATCCGCGAACAGATCAAGGACCTCAAGCTCCCCGAGCCCGTCATGCTCGACGCGGAAGGCAAGCCCGTCAAGTAACCGGCCGGCTCATTTCTTCAGGGCCTTGCCACGCTTCACCAGGTCGTCCGCCAGCTCGTTGGGCACCGGCACCACCAGGTGATACTGCGCGATCCGCCACACGCCCGTCTCGTCGCGCAGCAGCACGCCCGTGCCGCGGCACTCACTCAGCCTCGGGTTGTCCAGCATCTCGTCGAACCACGCCGTGTTCTCAAAGACGTACACGTTGCGGCTCTTGGGCGTGTACTTCCACGCGGTGCCCCGCGCGAAATACGGCTTGGCCCACGCCCGGAACTCCTCCTTCGTCCACCGCTCCGTGGCGTCGGTGCCGATGAACACCGCATCCGGCGTGAAGTGCGCGAAGTAGCGGGCCTCGTCCGCCTTCGCCGCCGCGTCGTGGAAGTCATCCAGCGTCTTGGCCACATCCCGCTTCGCCGCCCCCCGCGGGTCCACCTCGAACAGCCCGAACAGTTTGGGCCCCGGCACGTTCAGCACGTGCTTCTGCTCGGGGATCACTTCGAGCGAGGCTTCGACGCCCGCGCTCTTGAGCAGTTCCAGCGTGCGCCGCGAACGGTCCAACCATCCCTCGTCCAGCGCGCCCACCAGCATCGACACCCGCACTGCCTTGAGTTCGCCCAGCAGCTTCTCGTCGCTCTCGCTGGGCGGAAAGCCCGGGAGCACCACCATCGAATCAAACTGCTCGGAACGCTGAACCGCCAGGTGGAACGCCGCGCGTCCGCCGTTGCTCACCCCCGCCAGGTGCATCCGGTCGCCGGCGATCTTCACCTTGGCCCGCACCGCGGCAAAGAGCGGGTCGAACACCGCCGCGTCCATCTCCGCGAAGTCCCCGCCCTTGGGCGCCGCCGGGCTGACCACCACCCAGCCCAGGCTCTTGGCCTGCGACTCCCAGTACAGCTTGAGCGCCTGGTCCACCATCTCCTCGTCCTGTGCGCCCGGGGGCAGGGCCAGAAGCGTTGTGTACGCCTTGGCGGGGTCGAAGTTCTCCGGCAGCACCAGCGCGTACTTGAGCGTGCGCCCGTCGGCCATCGGCGCCTGATCAAAGACGCGCTGGGCCAGGGCCGAGCAGACACACGCGCACGACGCCAGCACCGCGATGATTCGGGTCATGCGTGAGCGTACGGCGCGACCCGCCGCCGCGGGGTCATGCCGATCGCCCCCGCGTCCGTCCAAACCGCCAGTCTTGCTTCCCCCTAAGCCTCATGCCCGATGCCTTCCGGCATCACTTCTGCCCGCCCTGCTTCTCCACCGCCGCCGACGCCTCCACCAGCAGATCCCGGTTCACCGCGAACTCCGCGTTCATCGGGGCCGACATGAGCGCCCGCCCCCGATCCAGCGACCGCTTCGCCCCCGCCGCGTCCCCTTGGCTCTGCAGGATGAGCGCCCGCACGAAGTGGTGCATCGCCGGCGAACTGTCCGGCGTGTCGAGCGCTTCGGAGGCGTCGCTGGCGGCCCGCGCTTCCGCCGGCTTGTTGCACCGCAGCAGCGCCAGCGCCAGCGTGTCCTGGTAGTACTGGCTGTCGGGAACAACCTCCGCGCACCGCCGCGCCAGCAGCGCCGATCGCTGGTACGTCAGCAGCCCCGCGCCCCGGTCCATCGCCGTCAGGATCGCCGAGTTGATGAGGTAGCTGGGCAGGTCCCCGTCGGTCCGCACCAGTTGTTCAACGTCCGCGGCCTCCTGCGGATCATCCGCCACCAGCGAGAGCGCCACCGCCAGCCGCTCTTCCATGATCTTGTCCGTCGGCAGCGTGTTGAGCACCGACCTCGCCCGGCGGATGCGCTCCCGCACGGCCGGGCCGCAGTCCGGCACGCCCGTTTCGTACCGCGTCAGGTTCTGGCCCGCCGAAGCGACCAGCGTCCGCCCGTCCGGCGTGAACCGCGCCAGGTGGCAGTACCCCGGCGTCGCCCGCGGCAGCATCACCGCCGTGCGCGTCACTCGATCCACCACCTGCACCGAACCAAGCACTTCACCCACCACGAACTTGCCCCCGTCCGGCGACAGATCAACGCTCGAAAGACCCGTGTCGCTCAGGGACAGTTCCCACAACGCGGCCCCGTCCGGCACCGACCACGCCACCAGCTTCCCGTCCATCCCCGCGCCGTACAACTCGCGCCCGTCGCCCGAGAACTTGAGCGCATTGACCCGGGGCGGACGCCGGCCCATGACCCTGACCTCCGCGCCCGTCGCCGCGTCCCACAGGCGGACGCTCGCGTCGTCGCCGCCGGGGAAGATGATGATGTCGTCCAGCGTCTTGCCCTCGCCCGAAGCGCTCGCCACGTACCGGCCGTCGGGAGAAACCTGGATCGCCACCACCGGGCTCATGTGACGCGTCGCCATCTTCCGGGGCGTCCGCCACCGGTCCGAAGCGTCCAGCCGCACCAGCGTGCCGTCCCCGCAGCCCACGAACAACGATCCCCCGTCGGGCGAGAACGCGATCGAGAGGAGCCGCGACGTCTCGAACGCATCCGACTTCAGGATGATTTTTCCGGTCGATGCGTCCAGCACCACCACGCGTGACAGCAGCCCCAGCGCCAGCAAAGTCCCGTCCGGCGAGAAGGCCCCGCAGTTCGCGTACCCCTGGCCGATGAACGTGGTCCAGTTGAGAGCCCCGCTCTCTGTGTTCCAGCACCTGACCGGCCCCCAGTAGCGGCACACCACCCGCGTCGCATCCGCCGACATCGCCAGCGCCGGAGCGAGGTGGATCGAATGCGGGCTGCTGCTGCTGTCCGCGTCCCACGCGCGCACCGACCCGTCCTGCTCCATCGCCAGCAGGGCGCGGCCATCCGAGGAGTAGTACAACTGACGCGAGATGCCCCGCACCGGCAGCACCACGCGCCTCGTAAACGTGACCAGGTCCCACACCTCCACCTGCCCGTTGGCGGTGGCCATCGCCAGTTCCCGCCGCCGCGGATGGAACGCGCACGCCGTGATCTCCCCGCCCGCCGACACCGTGCCCGCCCTCGACCCGTCCGACAGCCGCAGGACATCCATCGCCAAACGCCCCTCCAGCGGCGACAGCGTGAACGCCCCGTCGGGGCTCACATAGAACGTGTACCGGGGCCGGTCCCAGTGCTTCGTGGCCACCGGCACCTCGACGAACGACTGCTTCACCTGGTCCATGATGTACCGGCGACCATCGCCCCCGGGCCCGTCCGCCAGGAACGTGACCTCCTGACCCGACATCGTGCCCACCAGCTCGCCGCTGAACGCATCGGTCACCGACTGCGCCGAGCCCGGCCGCGAAACGATCACCACCCGCCCCGCGAGGAAGTACGGCGTGCCCGCCGCCGAGTCCCACTCGCGCACCAGTTTTCTCCCCGCCACATCCCACAGCTCGAGCACCGCCGTCGTCGTGCCCGGCGGCAGCGCGTTGGCGATCACCAGGTACTTCCCGTCGGGCGAGGCTCCGATCGACCTGATCCGCCGGCGGTCCGGGCGCGTGATGAGCAGTTCCCGCTCGCCGCTCTCCGGGTGAACACGCACCACGTCCTGCGCGCCCACGAACACGTCGCCCCCGCCCACCGTGAAGAACGCCATCCCGTCGGGCACCGGATCGCTCAGCCGCCGCGACCCGCGCGAGAGCGTCCAATCCAGGTGCCTCCACTCCCAGCCCCGCAGCCCCGGCGGCGCCGAGTCCAGGCTCAGCCGTGCCAGCGGCGCCTCGTTGCTCAGGATCGCCGCCTGCGCCGCCCGGATGTCCGAGAGGTAGCTCTTGCGCTCCGCCTCCGCCGCCTGCGCCTGCGCGATCCGGCGCTGCACGCTCTCGCGCTGCGCGAACAGCACCGTCCCCGTCAGCCCCAGCACCAGCGCCGCCAGCGTCGCGCACACCCCGCCCACCAGCGTCCGGTTGCGGGCCGCGAACCGCCGCAACTGGTAGATCGTCGTCGACGGCCGCGCGGAGATCGGCTCCTTGCGCAGGAACCGCCGCAGGTCCATCGCCAGCTCCGCCGCGGACGCGTACCGCCGCTTGGGGTCCTTGTCCATCGCCTTGGCGACGATCGTCTCCACGTCCTCGTGCACCCGCCGCGACACCCGCCGCAGCCGCGGCGGCTCCTCGTTCACGATGATGTTCGTCGCTTCCGGCAGCGGCCTGTTGCGCACGTCCAGCGGCACGCTCCCCGCGATCAGCTCGTACAGGATCACGCCCAGCGCGTACACATCCGTCCGCGGCCCCACCGGCCCGTACTTGGCCGAGACCTGCTCGGGGCTCATGTACGTCAGCGTCCCCACGATCTGCCCCGCCTGCGTCTGCGTCGTGGTCCCCAGCCCGATCTCCGCGTTGACCACCCGCGCCACGCCAAAGTCCAGAATCGTCGGCACCGGGCCCGCCGCGTGCACCCCGCTCCCCGTGCCCTCCCCGTACCGCGAACCGCTCCCCGAGGTCGGCGCATCCTCCACCAGGATGTTGCCCGGCTTGAGGTCCCGGTGCACCACCCCGTGCGTGTGCGCGTGGTGCACCGCGTCCGCGATCCGCGCGACAATCTCCAGCACCGTCTCCTGCGATGGCCTGGTCTCCCGCACGTACACATCCAGCGCCGAGCCGTGCACCAGTTCCATCGCGAAGAACGGCACCCGCCCCATCGGCGTCACCTCAACGCCCGCCTCAAAGATCTGCGCAATCCCGCTGTGGTGCAGCATCCCCAGCACCGCGCTCTCGCGCTCGAACCGCCGCAGCGCCCCGGGCGAGAAATACCCGGCCTTGAGCACCTTGAGCGCCACGTGCCGGCGCGGGCTTTCCTGCCGCGCCTCGTACACCGTCCCCATCCCCCCCTCGCCGATCACCCGCACCAGTTCGTACCGCCCGATCCGCCGACCCGCCACATCCGGCTCGGACTCAACGCTTCTTCCCGACACCGGCGACGTCTCCATGAACCCGCCGAACGTCTCATCCGCGTGCAACTCGCGCAGCGCCCGCTCCACCTCGCGCCGCACCTGCTCGTCCTTGCACAGCTTGTCCAGCAGCGCGGGCACATCTCCCAGCGGCGCATCCGCCACCGCCTCCAGAACTTCACGGACATGTCGCAGGGTCGTGGTGTCCACGGCGATTGACCAGCACAAGCGCCAACTCAGGGAACCCCGGGCCCGCACTCCGCGCAAGACCAACGGGATCCGCCAATGGTAACACCCACCCAAAGCCCCTCGCGTCCGCCGCATTCCCCTGAAAAAACAAGCCCCGCACGCTGACGCGTGCGGGGCCTTCTCTCACTCTCTCTCGGCGTGTGGCGTTACTCTCGCTCGCGCCCGCGTTGAATCGGGCAAGCGGAAGGGCTCGGCGCACACACGGCCCTTCCGCCTCTGCCCGAATGATCGATCCCCGCGCCGCACCGTTGCACCCGTTTGATCCCGTTCTCCGGCGCCCGCCCTTCGCCCTTCGACGCGGGCGCCGGAGCCCGGGGATCATCTCTCTCTCCTCCCCCACAATGGAGCGCGAAGCATCCTCCGGCCTCGCGCCCCGGTTCTCGCCCGGGCGACGCTCCTGACGCCCGGACGTACTCACTCCCCTCCGCGGCGACTTCGTCGCGGTTCGTCGGCCCCTCCTTGGGCTCCCGGTTTCTCTTCTTTTTCAACCGGCCCGAGATGTTGCGGCCGGCCCTTCCCAGATCTTTCGTCGCACGCGGCCGTGTGGATTGCCGCTGCGAGCCATAAGAGATTCCGCAGCCCAGCCCCGGCAGTTGCACCTGTTTCAGATTCGCCGCGCGTGAAAACGACAAGCAGCGCCCATTGGGTGTATCAACCTACCTCCCGCGCCCCAACCCCCACCCATCCGCTCCTCAAACTCCAAAAACGGAACGCGGCGGAACACGCTTGGCTTGGTCCGGGCGTCTTGGGTCGCCCGGTGCGTCGCCGTTGAATGCATGTCGATCGCCGCGATTCCGCTTCTTGGGTGTGTTGAACACCTGTGAGTCGCACGGCGTCGCAATTCCTTACACGTCCCCGCCGTTTCTTTTCGAACTTGCAATAAACCGCCCCAACCGCTCCCGAACATCCGCCGGCATCCGCGCCGCCGGATGCGGCACTTGCCCGGGAGGAAGGTTCCTCGCCCCCTGCGTCACCACCCGGTACCACCGGCTCAGCCGCCGACACCCGGTGCAATACGTCTGGTGCACCGACATCCCGAACCGCGCCCCCGCCGGCAACTCGTGATCGCACGCGCGGCTGATCACCTCGCCGTGCTCGCGGCACGAGAGCCTCAGCACCGAAATCGCCTCTGTAATGAACGTGATCATCGCTGCTTCTTCCCCTCTCCCATCCAGCGCGTCTGCAGACACAGGCGCAGCAGCTCTCGCGCCCGGTGCAGCCGCACCCACAGGTTCTGCGGCGAAATGTCCAGCAGTTCGCACACGCGCTCAGTCGGCGTCTCGCCGATCACGCGCAGCTCAAACGCCTGCGCCGTGGGCGCCGGCAGGTTGCTCAGACAACTCTGGTAGATCCTCGCAAACTCCTCGCGCTCGCTCGGCTTGGCCTCCACCACCGATTCGGGCATCACCCGCCACTTGCCCCGCTCGTCGTAGCACGACGACGCCGGCCCGTTCTCATCGATCGACGCCACGTTCCGCCGCCGCTGCACGTCCGCCACCTTGTGACGCAGTATCCCCGTCAGCCACGACAGCAACGAGCTGCGCCCGTCGAACTCCCCGCGCGAAAACCCCGCCAACGCCGCGGCGAAGGTCTCCTGCAACACTTCCTCCGCGTAATCAACCCGGTTCAGCCGCGACATCGCGAATCTCCACAGCGATTCGCCATGCACCGACAGCCACTGATCCGGAGGGAGCTCTTGAACGCGTGACGAATTGATCTCCATCATGAGAGTCCGCATCTAATCTGTAAGTCGCGGCCGATTAAGAATCCTCACACGCTGTCCCATCGATCAGACAATATGTACCGGGATCAACTGCAGGCGTTACCGGCCGCAAAATCTCGATACCCAAGCTTCCCCTTACCCTTCATCGCATTGCACGCCGCCCATCCATCCGATATTCTCGACACCCTCGCACGCTGGTCCGCGCATCTCCCCGCCGCGTGCTGGCTCGGCGCCCACCCCGCCATCGCCGCGCCCGCGCAGACCATCACCGCCCCGCCCCGCGACGCCCTGCCCACGCTGCGCCGATTGCTCGCGCACCCCGCCGCCACGTGGCTCGTCGCGCTCTCGTACGACATCGGCCGCGTCCTTGAGCCCAGCATCGGCCCCGGACCACGCGACGACCGCGCCTGGCCCGGCCTCGTCGCGCTCCGTCTCGATGACGCCCCGCCCCCCGCCGCCAACGCCCCCCCCGCCCCCCAAACCCCCGGCTCATTCAGCGTCGCCGACTTCAACCCCAACGAGCCCGCCTTCGTCGCCGGCGTCCGCCGCATCATCGAGTACATCCGCGCGGGCGATGTCTACCAGGCCAACCTCGCCCACCGACTCTCCGCGCCCTTCTCGGGCAGCGCCCGCGCCCTCTTCCACACCTGGGCCCGCGCCGTCACCCCGCTCCTGGGCGCGTACCTGGAATTCGACCTTTCCTCCACCCGCTGCGCCATCCTCTCCGCCAGCCCCGAACTCTTCCTCTCCTTTGATGCCCACTCCCGCCGCGTCACCACCCGCCCCATGAAAGGCACCCGCCCCGGCACCGCCGATCCCGCCGAACTCGAACGCTCCGACAAAGACGCCGCCGAGCTCAACATGATCGTCGATCTCATGCGCAACGACCTCGGCCGCGTCTGCTCCCTCGGCTCCGTCCGCGTCGACATCCCCCGCGCCATCGAGCGCCACGGCCCCTCCTCCCGCGGCGTCCTCCAGGCCACCTCCACCATCTCCGGCGACCTCCGCCCCGGCCTCGACCTCGCCGACCTCCTCAGCGCCACCTTCCCCCCCGGCAGCGTCACCGGCGCGCCCAAGGTCCGCGCCATGCAGATCATCGACGAACTCGAACCCGTCTCCCGCGGCCCGTACTGCGGCGCCATCGGCCTCATCCGCCCCGACGGCTCCGCCGAGTTCTCCGTCACCATCCGCACCGCGCTCATCCAGGGCGCCCCCGGCCCCCACCCCGGCACCTTCGCCCACGCCACCCTCGACTACAGCGTCGGCGCCGGCATCGTCGCCGACAGCGACCCCGACTCCGAATGGCAGGAAACCCTCGTCAAGGCCGCGGGCTTCTTCGCCGCGACGCGAGGCCCGCAACACACCGGCGCATGAAAAAGGGGCCGAGCGTGCGCCGCCCGGCCCCTGTTCGTTGCTCGCTGACTCGCTCACACCCCAACCGGCTTGCGGCTCTCGTTCAGCAACCGACGCAGCACCGTCTGCAGCACCCCGCCGTTGCGGTAGTACTCCGCCTCCACCGGCGTGTCGATCCGGCACTTGGTCGTGAACTCCACCTTCTTGCCGTCGGCCTTCGTCGCCGTCACCTTCACGTCGCACCGCGGCTCCACCAGCCCCTCGCCGCTCACGTTGAGGTGAATGTCAAACGTCTCGTCGCCGGTCAACCCCAGCGACCCCGCGCTCTGCCCATCGGCGAAACACAGCGGCAGCACGCCCATGCCCACCAGGTTGCTGCGGTGGATGCGCTCGAAGCTCTCCGAGATCACCGCCCGCACGCCCAGCAGCAGCGTGCCCTTGGCCGCCCAGTCGCGCGACGAGCCCATGCCGTAGTCCTTGCCCGCCAGAACCACCAGCGGCGTGCCCTCGGCCTTGTAGTTCATCGCCGCGTTGTAGATGTACGTCACCGCGCCCTTGCCGGCCTTGGACATGTCCTTGGTGTAGCCGCCCTCCACCACCTTGCCGTCGGCGCCCACCGCCAGCTTGTTCTTCACCCGCACGTTCGCGAACGTGCCGCGGGTCATCACCCGGTCGTTGCCGCGCCGGCTGCCGAAGGAGTTGAAGTCCGACTTGCGGACCCCCAGGCTCTTGAGATACTCGCCCGCCGGGCCCTTCTCCGTGATGTCGCCCGCCGGAGAGATGTGGTCCGTCGTCACGCTGTCCGCCACGAACACCAGGCACTTGGCCCCGGTGATGGGCCGGTGCGCCCCGGGCTTCTCCGTCAGCGTCTCAAAGTACGGCGGGTTCTGGATGTACGTGCTCGCGTCGTTCCACTTGTAGAGATCGCTCTTGGAGACCGGCACCTTGTTCCACGTCTCGTTCCCGCTGAACACGTTGCCGTACTGCTTGCGGAACTGGTCCGGCGAGAGGCACTGGCTCTTGGCCTGCTGCACCTCGGCCCACGTCGGCCACACGTCCTTCAGGAACACCGGCTTGCCGTCGCTGCCGATGCCCAGCGGCTCGGTCGCCAGGTCAATCCCCACGCTCCCCGCGATCGCGTACGCCACGCACAGCGGCGGGCTCGCCAGGTAGTTGGCCTTCACCGCCGGGTGCACGCGCCCCTCGAAGTTGCGGTTGCCCGAGAGCACGCTCGCCACGCACAGGTCCCCTTCCTTGATCGCCGCTTCCACCTCTTCCGGCAACGGGCCGCTGTTGCCGATGCACGTCGTGCACCCGTAGCCCACCGTGTAGAAGCCGATGGCGTTCAAATCCTCCGACAGCCCGGCCTTGTCCAGGTACTCCGTCACGACCTTGCTGCCCGGCGCCAGGCTGGTCTTCACCCACGGCTTGCGGGTCAGCCCCTTCTGCCGCGCCTTGCGGGCCACCAGCCCCGCCGCGATCAGCACGTCCGGGTTGCTCGTGTTCGTGCACGAGGTGATCGCCGCGATCACCACCGCCCCGTGCGTGATCACGCTCTTCTTGCCGTCGGCGTGCGCCACCGTGCCGAACGAGCCCATGATCTTGTCCCACCCCATGCCGAACGACGTGTTGCCCATCGGCGCCGCCAGCGCCTTGGCGAACTCCGCCTTCACGTTCTTCAGCTCCACCCGGTCCTGCGGACGCTTGGGCCCCGCCAGGCTCGGCTGCACCGTCGCCAGGTCCAGCTCCAGCATGTCGGTAAACTCCGGGTCCGGCGTGCCCGGCTGCCACCACAGCATGTTCGCCTTGCAGTACTTCTCCACCAGCTCCACCGTCGCCTCGTCGCGCCCCGTGAACCGCAGGTAGTCCAGCGTCACCTGGTCCACCGGGAAGAAGCCCACCGTCGCCCCGTACTCCGGGGCCATGTTCGCGATCGTCGCCCGGTCCGGCACCGAAAGCGCCGCCACGCCCTCGCCGAAGAACTCCACGAACTTGTCCACCACGCCCTTCTTGCGCAGCA
>JAFEBP010000014.1 GCA_018242605.1 Planctomycetota bacterium | reverse complement strand
GGCGTCGCGGCCGCGGGTTTCAAGCGTCTCGATGAGAAGCGCCTCGCGGGCGGCCTCCGTCGCGGCGGCGAGCGCCGCGGCCTTCTTGGCGTTGGTCTTGGGTGCGTTCTTCATGGCTGCGTTCTCCGGTGCGTTGCGTGCGTCGCGGGACGCCCCGCGAACATGACACATGAAGCCCGATCCGGCGGCGGATTGCAAGGCCAAGCGGCGATGATTCCGCTTGAAAAACAGAGATTTCAGTTACTGCGGACCTTGGCGTTAGGCGCGGCCTACAACGCGCCTAGCGGGCTCCGAACGCCCCCGCGGCGGGCGACGGTTGCGCACGCGGGGCCGCCGCACCGGGCGGGGCGTTGGGCGTCCTACCGAGAACGAACGCGGCGTGGGCCAACGTGGCGGCAACGGCGCGGGGCGGGCGGCGGCGGCGTTCGGCGCGGAGCGAACGGCCGCGCGGGGCATTTGGGTTGTTGGTCGCGGGGAGCGCGGTGCGCCGCGGCGGGGATGTTCCCGCCCGCGCGGGTCCCCAAGGCGCGGCGCGGTGGAGCAACGACATGACCGTTGAACGCAAGGTCGCGGTGCTGGAGCGGCGGTTTCTTGCGGGCAACAAGTGCTTCGTCTGCCGCGGCGAGGGCTGGGCCGGGTTCGTGCTGGTCGCGCCGTCGGGGAAGACGAGCGCGCCGTTCTGCGGGTGCGCCGGGTGCGGGCGCAGCATGAAGCCCAAGGCGTACGGCTCGGACGACGAGAACACCGCGGCGCTGCCGGGGTGGATCGCGGCGGTGTAGCGGGCCCGGCGGGGGCGCGTGCGATCTATGACGCGCTACGTTTTCGTGGAAGAGGCGTAGCGCAACAGCGAGCCCGCCCCGGCTGCGCCGAATGCGGTGCGCGAGGCAACACCGGCAACGACAGACTCGCCATCATGTTGCGCGGCTCGGGCCCGGCCATCCAGAATCGTTGGGCTTCGAACCTCGGTCGCGTTCAGCAGCCGTTCTCCCACCGCTCGAAGAACGCCTGAATGTCCTGTCCGTCGATGCCGCCGTCGGCGTTGAAGTCGGCGGGGCAGGCGATGTTGAAGTTCACCGATTCGGAGAACACAACAGCGCCGGGAACAGACTGGCATCCGCAACCGCTGATGCGGCAGCGATATCCGGTTGCCATCGCGGGTGTCGGACGACTGATTAATAGCGCTGGCGTCTTGGTATTCACGAATCCCGCGCCGTCTTCAAGGTCAATCCATGCATTCGGAGCGTCAGGGTTGGTGACAAGGGGATCGCGTCGCTGCCATTGGTACCTCATCGCCTCGCCGCATCCGTACGGCGTTGAGGCTTCCACGAAGAAGGTAATAGGTGTATCCACTCCGGCAGACTGGTCGGAAGGCTGACGAGTAATCACAATCCAATCCGGGATCCCGTTGTGATCTGCGTCGGCGAGTTGCCCGCTCGCCACCTCGCCATAATCCACAACCCCGTTGCCGTTGCAGTCGGCAGAGTACTCGATGATCGCAAAGAACTGATTGCAATGTGTCGCTCCGCAGTCCCCAAGGCAGAGGTTTGGACCTCCATAAGCAACTGCGAAGTTTGATTGGCCCGTTCGGTCGGTCGGAGACCCACTACAAAACGGCCAGAACAAGACTGGCTCGCCGGTCACCCATCGCCAACCGCCAGCCGGTTCAGAGTAATCGGGGGCGGAAACGTCTTGGTACATTCCGACGACCAAGGAGTAACCATTTGATGTGGTAAGGCTTCCGAGAAAGCGGCTCTCTTCAACGGAAGTTATCGTCGCCAAGTACCCGCCACGTCCCCGTGCAAATACATCTGCTGTCGGCCAACTCCAAGGTCGATCTTGGTACACGATCTCGTACCAGTGACCGTTCCCTCCATTCTCCACCCGCCATTGCGTGGGCTGGGCGGTGGCGATGCCTGTGGCTAGACCGATAGATGCGAGCAAAACTGATTTGTGCATGTGGTATCTCCTTGCGTGCGCGGCAGATGCTAGGCCCGCAGTGACCACGCGGGGCACTTGTTCTGCGCACGACAGGATTTGAGTCCGCTTTCTCGTGTCCCTTTATCGGGCCTCCTCGAACGTGTGAAAGCGCCGCGGAGAACACCCGAGGAAACAGCGGCGCGTTCTAAGGCGACTAGCGTGGACGAACATTCGTGCAACTCAAACGTACCGAGGAGATTGATGTTCGAGCGGGCACTCGCCACGCATGATCCTTTGCGCGCCTACAAACGATGCAACGAATGGACGAAACCGCTCCCAGTTTGCGCAGTTCACCCGCTACGGAAGCGAAGGATCGCGCCCCTCACAGTCACGCAATCGCCAAGTTCGTGAACCGTCTCAACGCCGCGATCACGCGAAGCCCGCTGTTGAAGGTCTCCAGTAAGAGCACGGCGAAGCAGATCGACCTCAATAGATTCTCGTGCATCTCGCAGCGCACGCCCCTCATGATCCTTGAGCAGTTGATCGCCGGCAAAACAGCGAAGTTGCAGTTCGCTGGCACAAATGTCGCGGCGGGTCACTCGAACGCGGGCTCAGAAGGGGAAGCACTTTTCGGTGGTGCTTCCGGCCGACGGCCCGAAATAGTTCTGCAAAGTCAACTGGAGCAGTTACGGCGCTACGCAGACCTCGCACGGCGCGAAACAGGCATCCACGCGCTTTGGGTGGGCTATCCGCTTGTATACGTTCCGCCGCCCGAGGACTCCGAAGCCTCGGGCTTGCTCGCGCCGGTGTTCCTGATCCCGACTGCGATCGTTCCGAGCAAAACCCGGCAAGGACAGATTGACCTCGAGCGCTATGACAATCTCTCGCCCCGATTTAACACGGCGATGGCCGAGTCGGTGCGGCGCTGCCACGGAATAGAACTCGAACAACCGCTGCCGGACGAACTGCAAGACCTCAGTATGCAGTGGATGGATGCATTCCTAACCCGGTTCGGCGAGCAGTTCGAACCGGGCGCATCGTGGCCTGGAATGACGAGTGTGCGCGGGGTCCCGGCGGTGAGCGAACTCGTGAATCCCCGGGCCACTCAGATCTTCTCCGCAGGGGTGCTGGGAATCTTCCGCTGGCAGAACGAGTCAATTCTGGCGGACTTAGACGCGTTGCGCAAGATGGAAACTCTCCCGGAGAGCGCGGACGGGTTGATGCGCGGAACGAAGCGAGAAGAACCCCGGGTATCACCGCCGCCCGAGTCCGATCGGTACTTCGTCACGGACGCGGACTTCTCGCAGCAGCGGGTAGTGTGGAAGGCCCGCGTGCGCGGCGGGCTGGTCGTTCACGGCCCGCCCGGGACCGGAAAGTCGCAGACGATTGTCAACATCATCGCGGACGCGCTGGCCCACAACAAGACCGTTCTGATGGTGTGCCAGAAGGACGCCGCAACGCGCGTCGTCAAGACACGGCTCGACGCTGCGGGGCTTGGCGGTCTGTGCATCGAGATGCACGATCCAGAAACCGACCGCCCGGCCGTCTTTAGGGAGATCCGAGATCAGGTAGAAAAGTTCTTTGCCAGCCCGCAATCGGCGCACGAAGCGACGCGGGAAGGGCTGAGCAGAGACATCGAACGGGCCGAGCGGGACCTCGACGAGTTTGCGGCGGCAATGCACCAGTCGCACCCCAGGCACGGTGCGTCCTACCGGCACCTGCTGGGGCTGGAGGGAAAGATACAAAAGAAGTTCGCTACCGCCCGGTCCATCACCGGTATCAAGCAAATCGGGGGAGCGATTGACTGCAACACACTGGACTCGCTGCTTGCGGAGGTCGAGTCGGCGGGGCGACTGTTCTTCGAGGCCCGTTACTTGGCCAACCCGTGGAAGCGCCGGCTCGATTCGATGATCATGACGCCGTCGATCGGGTCCGACATCCAAGAGACGCTGCAGCAGGCTCGGACGCTCGACCTGGACCATGCGGCTCTGGTAAAGAACTCCGGGGTGGGGTGCGAGTTGCCACAAGACTTGCATGCGTTCGGCGCGTCGAAGAAGAGCGTGTTCGCAACGTTGGCATCGTTCGCCAAACTTGCCAGCAGAGAACGGTCGCTCATCGCCGGATGGCTCAAATCGCTTCGTGAGTCGGATGGACGGGCGGTGGAGTCAACACGCGAGCGGTTGATCAACACCACGAAACTCGCCGAGCAGGTCTCCAAGACGGCACAGGATCCCGCGTGGCGCGAAGCCATGCTCCGTGCCGCGGCGATCGACGCCCGAGCCGCCCGGGCGGCGGCGGGCGTGGTGGCTCGGTACGAGAAGAACTTCGCGCGAGTGCTCTGGCCGGAGTACCGCAACGCCAAGCAGACGCTACAAAGGTACCGCCCCGATGCGATAGGCGTAGGGCTGTTCACAATCGCCAAAGCGGCGGAGGCGTATTTCGACGCGGAAGAGCGGCGGCTTTCCCTCTTGGAGGCGGTGAAGACTCTGCACCCGTGCGAGCCTCTTGAGACGGACGACGCATCGGCGGCTAACGCACACACCCAGATCGTCGGCAAAACCTACAACGCGGCCGTCAAGATCGCCAAACTGCTCGCCAGCGAGCCGTGGGCCAAGGCCATCATCGAGGAAGTGGTCGCCGCCCCTTCACCAGAGGTCGTGTTGTCCACCCACATGACCCGCGTTTCGGCACGTCAGGAAATCGTCGAAAAGTTGCTGCCGCGGTTGAAGGAACTGGAGTCGTGGCTCTTGCCAGACTTCGTCGGCGAACTCCGTGCGCGAGTGCTGCGCGGCGAGAACATCACGGATCATCTCCGCCTGCTGGAGGAGTGTTTACCGAACTTCGACGCATTGGTCGCGTTCGACGCCTCCGCCCGAACGGGGAACGGCCCGGCGCAGCAGGCGATCGACCACCTCGTCAGGTACGAGGCGGAAGCGGCGGCATCGCCTAGTTCGGTTCGGCCCCTCCACGCGAAGCCGACTTCGTCAGCGGAGCAGGGCGAGTGGTGGCGTGCGCTCGTAGGCATGGCCGTGCTGGACCATTGGCGAGAAGAGTCGTTCGCCGCCAGGCCTGTGTTGAAACGCACGATGGTCCAAAATCAGGACGACCTCGCCCTCGAACTGCGCCGAAAACTCGACGCGAAGCGGAAACTCGAGGCGCTAGTCATCAAGAGCCGATGGACGGCACGCCAGCAGGATGTCATCAAGAACCCGTGGGAGGTGTACTTCAAGCAGAAGGGAGGAAAGAACGGGCCCGCAAAGAAACTGCGCGAAGCCGTACGCCTTTCGCTGGGGCAAGGTCTCCTCGCGCTCCGCCCGGTTTGGCTCACCAACCCCGCGGCAGCGGCGCAGGTGTTCCCTCTCGACGCAGGCCTGTTCGACGTTGTGATCTTCGACGAGGCATCGCAATGCCCGATCGAGCAGGCGCTTCCGGTGGTCTGCCGGGGCAAGACCGTGATCGTCGCGGGGGACGAAAAGCAGTTGCCGCCGACCGGGTTCTTCTCGCCCGATTCAACCGGCACGGAGGATGACGACGAGGACGAGTCGCCCGCATCGGAACTGGCGGTCGATGCCGCGCAAGCCAAGGTCATCACCCGCCACGTAACCGAAGCGGAAGACCTTCTGGCCGCGGCCGTCGCCAGCCTCCCCCACGACTATCTCTCGGTTCACTATCGCAGCGAGAACCCTGCGCTCATCGAGTTCAGCAACCGGGCGTTCTACAACGGGCTTCTCGAATCCCCGCCCGCGACCGTGCCGATCGGTGTTTCGGCCTCGCCGATCTCGTTCATCCGCGTGGGCGGCGTATACGAACGCGGCGCTGGCAAGCGGGTCAACCGTGAAGAGGCAAAGCGGGTCGTTACAGAAACACGACAACTCCTGCTGAACGACCCGCGACGACCGACCATCGGCATCGTGACGTTTAACCAGCCGCAGCGTGAGTTGATTCAAGACCTTCTGGAGGAAGAGCGGCAAAAGGACCCAGCGTTCGCCGAGGCGTACGACGCGGAGGTCAACCGCTGTATCGACAATCAGGATGTCGGGCTCTTCGTTAAGAACCTCGAGAACGTTCAGGGCGATGAGCGCGACATCATGGTGTTCAGCACGACGTTCGGCCCGGACGAGAAGCAGAAGTTCTTGCGGAACTTCGGGCCCGTGGGGTCGCAGGGTGGAGAGCGGCGGCTCAACGTTGCGGTCACTCGTGCGAAGCGACGCATCATCGTTGTGTCGAGCATGCCGACCAACGAAATCTCGACGGCGCTCCAAGGCACCGACGGCGCTGGCGCGGGGATCACACCCAGCGGCTATCTGCAGTTGTACCTGGCCTACGCCGAAGCGGTCTCCTCCGGCCAAGTTGCCCAGATGAAGCGTGTCCTAGATCGCATGCGCGGCACGCTCGTCGCCGCTCCCACCGGCGGCGGGCCCGAATCGATCTTGGAAGAGGAAATCATGTCTGCCCTTATCGACATGGGGTACAAGGTTGATTCCCAGATCGGCGTCGGCGGCTTCCGCATTGATCTGGCGATCCGGCATCCCGCACATGATCGCGGCTACGTGCTGGGAGTGGAGTGCGATGGGGCGGCGTACCACAGTGATCGGTCGGCCCGCCTGCGCGATGTATGGCGGCAGTCGATTCTGCAAGATCGCTACGGATGGCGGATCTATCGGGTTTGGAGCACGCGATGGTGGCACTACCGCGAACAGGAGTTGGCTCGCCTGAAGGCGGCAGTCGAGAAGGCGTCGATCGCGCTGGCATAGTGGGCCTGTGCGGGCATCCTCGCTCACCTTGCTAATCAGCGGCCATGAGCCGCTGGCACCGCCGTGAGCCGCCTGCAACTCCATGTGAGGTACCCAAAGGAAGCATCCCTGCACCGATGTATACTACCAAATCATGGGCATGAGGACTTCAACGCTACTGACGCTGGGGGCAACGTATTCACGCAAGGAACTCTCGCAGAGATTCGGCATCACGGACGCCACGCTCAACACGGGTGTGTTCCGCCCCGCTGGCCACGACTCGGTGTGGCTGTTCATCACGGAAGAAAAGACGCCGGACCGCACCCAGTACAAGGACATGCTCGACGGTGATGATCTGCACTTCGAGGGCCAACCGTCTGGACGGACAGACGCCATCATCACCAACCACGCGAGCAGCGGACTGGAACTGCTGCTGTTCTACCGCACCCACAAGGACGAACGCACCGACTACTCGTTCCGATACGAGGGCCCGTTTGAGTATGTCGGTTCCACCGTCGGAAAGCCAGACGAAAAGATACCGACGCGGTTTCACCTGCGGCGGTCGGCCCGCACCGCCGCTCCGGTCGTCCTCAAAGTCGTAAATAGCGTGGAGCAGATCAGGGAGAACCTCCGGCGGTTCGCAAGGGACGCGGGCACCTACCTAGACAGCGCTGCCTTGCGAGATCGGCGGTGGAAGTACTGGGTTTATGATCCCGACACCGATCAGTTCGGGCCTTCGAAGTTCCTCGCGTACGAGTCAATGACTTTCCCAAGGTACCTCAGAGCAAGTGAGGACCAATCAACAGGGGCACGTTTCGACGGTGCCGTCGCACGACAAGTGATCGAGGTCGTGATCGGGCAGTTCTCACCAAATGCGACTCTGGGCAACTCGCTCATGGCGTGGGCTGCTCGCGCGATTGCGTCGAACGTGCTCAGCGGCGCTGACACCGGAGAATGGTCTTTCGTTCGATTGCCAAGCGTCCGTCGCTACTGGGCCCTCGTCTGCAACCCCGAGGTGTTCGACGGGCTCAGCGCGGTAGCGTCGCTGGAAACGCTGGCGTGGACGGTGGATCGGGGTGATTTCAAAGTCGGTGACGGCATCGTCCTGTGGCAGGCCAAGGGCGACGGGGACCGGCGTGGCGTCATCGCGCTGGGGGATGTGGAGAGCGAGCCCCAAGTCATGCCCGGACCTCCGGGCGAGCAACGCTTCTGGCGTGGGGAAGTAGCCGGGCCTCAAAGTCGTATCGTGTTTCGACTGCGCCGTGCTCCCGGCCTTCCGTTGTGGGAAGCCGAGGACAGCGCGTTTCTCTCGGATCTGAACGCGGCCAGGGCTCGCGGCGGAACCGTTTTCAAAGTCGAGCCCGACCAATGGAACGAGATATGTCGCCGCGCCGAGATGAACATCGTCGCCGTGCCGCCCCAGCGGATTGAGCGAGAGGGCGGGCAGGGGTACGGCCTCACCGCGGCTGAGAAGCGGGCGGTCGAGATGCACGCCCAAGGCATCGCCGAGAATCACTTCGTCGAACTCGGGTACGCGGTCAAGGACGTGTCGCGGTACTGCTCGTACGACCTGCATTGCACAAAGGGATCGGAGGAACTTCGCGTCGAGGTGAAAGGCACGACGGGCGGTGGTGAAAGCGTGCTTCTGACCGCCAAGGAGGTCCTGCACGCCCGAGAGAACGCCCACTGTGTAGCCCTGTTCATCGTCGCCAACATCACGCTACAGCGGGTACCTTCCTCGCCGCCGAAAGCGGAGGGCGGCACGACCCGCTTGATCATGCCGTGGTCCGTTAGCGAGGGATCGCTGGAGCCGACGCAGTTCAGGTACTTTCCAACGGCCGCAGCAATCACGAATGAGTAATGCCTACTTAATCCTACCGAAGAGTTTCACGGAGCACATCAACAGTGAGCAAAGAGCAAATACGCCGCGCGGCTCAAGTTATTGAGGTTTCCACGGTGCGCCAGTTCCTGGCAGCGGTGGAACGGATTCCAGATTACGGGTGTCCCCTGTATCGCGGTCAGCCGGTCAATAAGCCGCTCATTCCGCTCATCGGCCGTCCGCCCGCAATCCCCCATCTCCCCGACGCGGAATCGCTCATGCTCAGAGAACTGAAGCGTAAGTCGCACGGGTTGATCCGCAATCGGCCTCGAACCGACTGGGAATGGCTGGCCATGGCGCAACACCATGGTCTTGCAACGCGACTGCTGGATTGGACATCCAGCCCACTTATCGCGCTGTACTTCGCAGTTGCTGACGCCAATGAGAAGTCGTCGCCCGTTGTTTGGAAGTTCAATGTGGACTTGGAATCGGATGTTCTGGAGCCCGAAACCGAGACGGATCCGTTCTCGATCACACGAACACGGGTCTTTCGGCCGGATGAACTAACCGCTCGGCTGCGAGTACAACAGGGCTGGTTTACGGCCCACGCCTACCGAAAGGCCGAGGAGCGATTCTCTGCATTGGAGAAACTGAGTTTCTACCATCGGCGGCTGTCACGAATCAGGGTTGCAAGTAGTGCCTGCCATGTACTGCGGCATCAACTCAGTGCTTTGGGATTCTCTCGCGCCACGATGTTTCCAGATCTGGTCGGGCTCTGCGAGCACCTCAACTGGCAGTTTGGTATTGCTGACCTTCGACGCGATCAGCGATGACGGCCTGCCTCCAGCGATCTCGGCCCGCCGCCAATGACCGGGGATGCTCCCTGACTCACCGGCGGGCTCATTGATTCATGGCTCAAGACTCTTCTGTACGCCTGATTTGGCAGGGAAACACAACAGGCAGATTGGGGGTCGCCGTACGCGCCTGCTCCCCCGCTGACGCGCTACGAGTTGTCGCTCAATCCGTAGCCCTTCGCCGGAGACCGTGATGCTGAACCCGTACGCCGCCGACAGAGTCCGCCGCCCGCCCGCCGCCGCAACGCCACCGGCCAGCCGCCGGGCCCGCCCCCAGCGCCGCCTGCCCGCGGAGGTGCTGAGCGACGACGAGGTGCAGCGGTTGCTCGGCGCGCTGAGCCAGCGAAGCCCCACGGGCGTCCGCAACCGGGCGTTGATCGCGTTGATGTACCGCGCCGGCCTGCGGGTCTCCGAAGCGCTGTCCCTGTACCCCAAGGACCTCGACCTCGCCAACGGGGCGGTGCGGGTGCTGCGGGGCAAGGGCGGGCGTTCACGGGTCGTCGGGCTCGACCCCGGCGGCGCGGCGATGGTGGCGGCGTGGTTGGTCGCCCGGGCCGCGGAGGGCCTCGGCGGGGACGCCCCGGTCTTCTGCTCGCTCGTGGGGAACCCGCTCACCACCGCGTACTTGCGGCGGCGTCTGCCGTCGCTGGGGCGGCGGGCGGGGATCGAGAAGCGCGTGCACGCCCACGGCCTGCGGCACACCCACGCGGCCCAGTTGCGGGCCGAAGGGGTGGACATCGGCATCATCAGCAAACAACTGGGCCACACCAGCATCGCCACCACGGTGCGGTACCTTGACCACATCGCGCCGGTGGCGGTGATCGAGGCGATCGCTGGAAGGACTTGGGGAGTTCATGCACCCGACAACTGAGTGATCTTGGGGACTCGCTGCGGAGCGTCAGATACCCAGTTGAATGAACAGGTTTTCAAAGTCCTGCCTTCGGAAGTTTGTTTCGTAACGGTACATGTTTCTCTCCGACTCAATGATGATCATGGCTTTGCATTCGCCCGCCTCGTATAGCGATTTGAATCGTTCGGCGTTTCGCACGGTGCCTCGTAGGGCGTTATTCGCTCCGTGTAGCCGAATCCACGGGCCATCCAAACCGCTGGACTTCTCTCCCACAACTTCAAGATCGATCATCCCGGTGGTCACCACCGCGTCCTGAGCCGGGGAGACCGACCGTGTTATCAACAGTTTGGCCTCAGGTTGGATCTTGAGGTCGGGCGTGCCCGAACGATTGACAAGGAGGATTGACAGAGCGGCCGGATACGGAGGAGGCGAGAGAAGTTTCAGGGCGATCGCTGCACCCGAAATCGACACCACAACCGCGGCCATCCATGGCGCCGGTGCCCTCCAACTGGGGTATTTGAATCGCCCTTCAGTTTCAAGAAGTTCTTTCGGCTCTCGCTCGCTGCGAACATGCACGCACACGACCGTTGCAATCAAACTCGCTGATCCCGCCAAGACAAAGGGTGTCACCTCGCCGAGCGACCGAAACAGCGAAGCGAGCGACCCAATGATGCTGGCGATAGTCAGAATCACCACGCTGGTCAACTTCAAAGAGCCGACAATACCGGATTCAACAACTTTGCTTTCGGGAGTTTGACTGCTCAACGATTCCTCCAATCAGTTAATCCAACCGTATCCGATCTCATTCGAGCCGGAGTGCCGCACCCATCAACGAACTTCTGGCTTGCTGGCGAGTGTAGAAGGCATTCGTGGCTTCGTTATGGCTAGACTGCATGGAACGCAGCGACTTCAGACGCTGGGCGTGCGCGGGTGATCGCCCAAGTAACGGCCGAAGGCGCACCGGGGGGACCTCGACATATCTGTTCGGGTCCCACTACAAATCGCCATGCCCAAGAGCCCAAGAACATGGCTGGTCTTCGACGGCGGGCCGCTGGCGGGCCAGCGCGATCTGCGGCCCCTCGGCGGCGACACCTTCACGCATTATGTGCCCGACCCGGCGTCGGCTACCGGCGGTCGCGTTGCGCATGTGTACCGCATCACCGACGCGCGCCGCGGAAACCCGACTGCCGCGTGGGCGAAGTTCAAAGACACCGTCGCGGTCTACGTTGGCGCACAACCGGCACCGGCCGCGGCACCGCCTCCCGCCTGCGACGCGGGGACTCTGTTTCGGCAGCAGCCCCGAGCGGGCATGTGAGCGTTCCCGAACGTGTCCTTCCCGGTTACTTCAGGCGATTGCGCTGCCGCTCCTGCTCTTCCCTCCACCGCTTGGTCTCCTCCGCCGCCTTGCGAAGGTTCTCGTCTCCGCTCCTCATCACTGCGTCGAGGATTTCGTCGCGGGTCTTCTTGCGTGGTCCGCCGGTGGAGGTCTGCGGAGATGCTCCCTCGTTCGACGGCGGCGTCGGCCCCGGCTCTTGCTGTTGCTCGGAGGTCATCAATGGCAGCGTAGCCCAGTGCGTGAGTGTGAGCGGCCCCGCGGCGGGGCTTATGCTTGGACCTTCACCGCCCAAGGCCACGGGCCTCGGCGGTCGGGATGGCGAACGGACAGGGGAATACTCCATGGGTCACTTGAGTCTTTGCGTTCGTTTGCTCGCCGTTGCCGCAAGCGTGCTGGCGTTCTTAGCGTCCCCCGCGGCGCGGGCCCAGGGGCCGGAGAGGCGTCCGATGACAGCGTACAGCGCGAAGGCGGCGCTGGCGCGGCTGCGGTTGGCGGCGCGACAGACCGGCAAGCCCGAGCCCAAAGGGATCTGGCGGATCATGCCGCTTCACACGGCGGTCCGCTCCCTAAACGGCGAGGCCCAGTCTCGAATCATCGGAGGGTGGATCGTGAAGTACGAGGACACCCTCGGTAAATCGCGCGTGGCCGAACTGAACTGCTGGGGCGAGGTGAAAATCGAGAACGAAACGCCCAACCCGACCATCGCCGCCCTGCCGCCGGTGGCGCTGAGCGAGATTGTCCTTGACCACTCTGACGCCCACGCCCTTGTGCTGGCCCGCGGGGGCGCGGCGGCCGCGGACGGCCCCGTGGGCTGGCTCATGAACATCCAGGTGGACGGCCGCGGCCCGCGACCCGTGTGGGGGGGCGAGGCCTGGACGCTCGGGGGGCCGGGCAAGTGGGTGATGATCGACGCCTACTCCGGCGAGTTGTACCGCCCCTCCGAGGGCGACCGGCTGCAGCCCTTCGAGGCCAACCAGCCGCGGCTATGGAAGGAATGGGACGGCGGGTTCGACGCGGAGTCCGCCGACGCCAAGGCGGGGAAGCAGGAGGCCGAGTACTTGTGGCCGCGGGCGTACGCCGCCAGCCGGGGCGGGTACGTGTACAACCGAGCCCGTCTACAAGCGGACATCGGTATCGAAGAAGACCGAGCCGAACGCGCCGCGGCGTCGTGGATGACCTCGGGGCTGCTCCAAGCGGCGTTAGGCGACTGGGTGAAGGCCGACCGGGACCTGACCAAGGCGATCGAACTCGACCCCGAGAGCGATGTCTGCCACCAAGCCCGCGGGCTGGCGTACCTCGTGATCCGCGACCTGAACCGGGCCGAGGCGGACTTCGAGAAGGTCAAGGACGCCAAGGAGCGGGGCGAATGTCTCACGTATGTGGCGACGTGCCGGGGCACGCGGCGGCGGGAACTCGCGTCGGTCATGCGCGCGATGAACACGAACGTTGGGTTAATGCCGCTGTACATTCAGTTCGGCGAAACCCCGCTCGCGGCTCCGCCAGCAGCGCCGCCGGGAAAGTGACGCTCCGCGGTCGGTCTGGACGGCGGAAGCGGGGCGGCTACGGTGCGGGGAGGCCATCGCCACCTCGCCCCCTGTCGAGCCCCGCCATGCGTCTCAAAGCCCGCCTCGCCAAACTGGAATCATGCGCAGCCGTGAAGGCCGCGATGTCGCCCGCCGCCGTTGAGGAGCGCCGCAGGCGCGCGCTCATGGAGGCAGACCCGAGGTACATCGCGGCGAACGCGCGGGCCGGGGAACTGCTGCGGTCGTATCCAGGGTTCGTCTATCACAAAGGACCGCTATTCGAGAACCTCCCGCCGCAAGGCACGACCGAGCGGGAGGCAGTGTGCGCGGAGCAAGATCGGGTGTCGGACCAGTTCCTTGCGGTGGCGGAAGAGTTGATTGAGTTGGAGAGAGAGTTCATGTGGTCGGAACAAGCGATGTAGATGGCACCGTGTGTTGCCCGGCGCTATTAGCGTGACGGCGTAGGGAGAACCATGGGCGCCTCCGCCTTCGCATCTGTGGCATCTACCATCGCCGTCCCCAACGCCGGAGATGCATTGCATGGCAAATAGAAGTTCGAGCACCGGGCCCACGATGTCGCTGGAAGACTACTCGCTGGCCGAACTCGCGGACGAGGCCCGTCGCCGCGAGCAGAGACTGAAGTCCCTTGTGAAACGCCGCGACCGATGGCAGGCGAAGATCGCTGCGATCGACGCTGGGCTCGCCGAATACGGCGGCGGTGGGTCAACGCGGGGATGGCGGAAAGCACCTCGGCGTGCAAAGAACCAGATCACATTGACGGAGGCGCTGCGCCGGGCAATCGGCACCAAGCAGATGCGGGTTGGTGCGGCGGCGGAGGCCGTTCTCGCGGCGGGCTACAAGTCCACATCGAAGGACTTCGGCGTCGCGGTGAGCGGAATCCTATCGCGGGACCGGTCGTTCAAGCGGGTGGCTTACGGTGTGTACAGGGTCCGGTGAGTCCGCTGTATAGCCCTAGCGGCCGCGGGCGTGCGACCCGGCGGTGCCGCCGAGTACTTCTTAGCGAAGGTACACGTCGAATCACCTTCCCCGTTCACAATCATCCAATGGGTTGAGGACCCCGGATGCTGCGGCTCCAGTGCATTTGCTCAGGGCCTCGGCGACTTCCTTCAGTTCGCTCATACCGCAAATTTGGCCTTCCCGATCACCGCGCGACCAAACTCTCTGCATAGCCAACACCGTGATTCATGCACCGTTGAAAGCCGTCGTGGTTTGTCGGGGTTAAACTCAGCCCCGATGCCAAAGGATGCCAACGCCCCAGAAGACCCTACTCCAAATGCAACCGCCCCAGCAAGCGCGGGCGGGCTGGACGCGGCAACCCCGGTGGGCGTGCCGCCGCCGAGAGTGACGCTTAACACCATCCTCAATCAGTTCCGCGACGACGCCCGAAATAACCGCGACCTGGGTGATCGCTTCGAGCGACTGATCCTCCGCTACCTCGAACTCGATCCACTGCACGCAGAGCGGTTCTCGCGGGTGTGGATGTGGAACGACTGGCCGGACAAGGGCAATGTCGGCGACGTGGGCATAGATCTCGTGGCCCAAGAACGGGCAACCGGCGAATACTGCGCGATCCAGTGCAAGTTCTATCTTCCCGAAAACACCGTCGGTAAGGACGGCATCGACTCCTTCCTCGCGGCGGCGAGCCGGGAGCCGTTCACGTCTCGCATGCTCGTCTCAACGACAGACCTGTGGGGCAAGAACGCCGAGGACGCTTTCCGACAGTCAAAGAACGCCATACGAATCACGATTCACGATCTCGAACAGAGCCCCATTGATTGGTCCAAGTTCGACGCGCGGCGTCCGCAGGCGTTAGCGCTCCGTGCCAAGAAGCAGGTGCGCCCCCATCAGAAAGCCGCGCTCGACGATGTGATCAAGGGTCTCGCCAAAGCCGATCGCGGCAAACTGATTATGGCCTGCGGTACCGGGAAGACCTTTACCGCGCTGCGCATCGCCGAAAAGATGGCACCGAACGGGCACGTGCTGTTCCTTGTGCCCTCGTTGTCGCTCATGTCGCAAAGCCTGCGCGAGTGGACCGCCGAAGCAACCAAACCGATTCACAGTCTGGCCGTGTGCTCAGACGTGAATATTGGCAAGAAGCGTGCCAAGGGCGATGACGACGGGGCCGACATCACCACCCAAGACCTCGCCTTCCCCGCGACGACTTCGGCGAAGCACCTCGTCGCGCAGTACGAGGCGATGCATCGCCGAGCGAAGAAGGACAAATCCGCGGCTCAAATGACGGTGGTATTCTCCACATACCAATCCATCGACGCCGTGTCCAAGGCGCAGAAGGCGGGCCTGCCCGACTTTGACCTGATCATCTGCGACGAAGCCCACCGCACCACCGGCGTTACGCTCAGCGGTGAGGACGAAAGCCATTTCGTCAAGGTCCACGATTCGAAGTTCATCAAAGGCGACAAGCGTCTCTACATGACAGCGACGCCGCGCATCTACGGCGAGGAGGCCAAGGGCAAGGCCAAGGATGCCGAGGCCGAACTCTGTTCGATGGACGATCCCAAGCACTTCGGCGAGGAACTCCATCGGCTGGGCTTCGGCGAGGCAGTCGGGAAAAGCCTGCTGTCGGATTACAAGGTACTCGTGCTGGCGGTTGACGAGAAGTACGTCTCCAAGACTTTTCAGCGCCAGATCGCCGACTCCAACAACGAGTTGAATCTCGAAGATGCCGTCAAGATCACGGGCTGTTGGAACGGGTTGGAGAAGCGCTTCGAGTCCGCCATCGAGGCGGCGGCCGACCTCCAGGGCGATGTCTCACCGATGCGGCGTGCCGTGGCCTTCTCTCGCTCGATCAAGGATTCCAAAGCGTTCGTGGAGAAGTTTGCTCAGATCATTGCGGCGTACCGGGAAACCCATCAGGACACGGACAACCTGCTGCACGTTGAGACGGATCATGTTGACGGAACGTTTGATGCTTTGAAGCGGGGTGCGCTGCTCGACTGGCTGAAGGCCGACTCGCCGGAAAACACCTGTCGAATCCTCTCCAACGCCCGCTGTCTGTCCGAAGGCGTGGATGTTCCGGCGCTCGACGCGGTGATCTTCCTGAATCCCCGCAACTCCGTCATCGACGTTGTCCAGAGCGTGGGCCGCGTGATGCGGAAGGCCGAGGGCAAGCAATACGGGTACATCATCCTGCCCATCGGCATCCCCGCCGACACCAAGCCCGAGGACGCGCTCAAGGACAACGAGAAATACAGGGTCGTTTGGCAGGTCTTGCAGGCACTTCGCGCACACGACGATCGCTTCAACGCCACGATCAATCAGATCGAGTTGAACAAGGCTCGCCCCGACAACATTCAGGTCATCGGCGTCAGCGCGCGCGTGCCGGGCGAAGGCACCAAGTCCGATGGTGACAGCAGGCCCACGGTGCGCGAGGTGCAGGGCACCCTCGCGTTTCCGCAACTGGACGAGTGGAAAGACGCGATCTACGGCAAGATCGTCCTCAAGTGCGGGGATCGACGGTACTGGGAAAGTTGGGCCAAGGATGTGGCGGTCATTGCGGAACGGCACATCACCCGCATCACGGCGCTCCTCGAAAGCACGGACAAGAAGCAAGCCAATGCCTTCGACGAGTTCCTCTCTGGGTTGCGTCACAACCTCAACCCCGCTGTAACCGCGGAAGATGCAATCGAAATGCTCTCCCAGCATCTCATCACACGGCCGGTGTTCGATGCGCTGTTTGAGGGGTATACGTTCACGCAGAATAACCCCGTTTCGCTAGCGATGCAGAAGATGCTGGACAGCCTGAAAGATGAGGCGATGGACAAGGAGACCGCCTCGTTGGAGAAGTTCTACGCCAGCGTGCGGGACAGGGCCAAAGGCATTGACAACGCCGAGGGCCGACAGCGGGTCGTGGTGGAGTTGTACGACAAGTTCTTCAGGACCGCCTTTCCACGCATGGCGGAGCGGCTCGGCATCGTGTACACGCCTGTCGAAGTCGTAGACTTCATCGTGCGGAGCGTTGAGGATGTGTTACGAGAGGAGTTCAACTCGGGTCTCGGGCACGAAAACGTTCACATCATCGACCCGTTCACCGGCACGGGTACGTTCATTGTGCGGCTCCTGCAGAGCGGCTTGATTTCGCCCACCGACTTGCTCCGCAAGTACCAGCATGAATTGCACGCGAACGAGATCGTGCTGCTGGCCTACTACATCGCGGCGATCAATATCGAAGAGACATTCCACGGCCTTCGGAAGGCAGACGGACACAACGAGTACATCCCTTTCGAGGGAATCGTGCTCACCGACACCTTCCAGTTGTTCGAGTCGGGCGCGGCAATGACGGGCGAAGGCCTGCCGGAGAACACCGCTCGCGTGCGCCGACAGCGGACCGCCCCGATCCGCGTGGTCATGTCTAATCCGCCGTATTCCGCGCTTCAGGACAGCGAGAACGACAACAACAAGAACCTCAAGTACGCCGCGCTCGACGACCGGATCCGCTCCACCTATGCGGCCCGAACGCAGGCGACCCTCAAGAACAGTCTGTATGACTCATATGTCCGAGCCATCCGCTGGGCCACCGACCGTGTCGAGGGCCGCGGGGTGGTGGCGTTCGTTACCAACGGATACTTCATTGACGGCAACGCGATGGACGGCCTGCGGGCCTGTCTCGTGGACGAGTTCACGAGCCTGTACGTCTTCAACCTGCGGGGCAATGCGCGGACTTCCGGCGAAGTCCGTCGTGCGGAGGCGGGCAACGTCTTCGGGGGAGGTGCCCGCACGCCCGTCGCCATCACCGTGATGGTCAAGAACCCCGTCAAGACCGGCCCGGCGGTGCTGCGCTACCACGACATCGGCGACTACCTCAGCCGCGAGGAGAAACTCGCCATCGTGGCCGACGCCGCCAGCATCGGTGGGCTGGCCAAAGCAGGCAAATGGCAGATCCTCTCGCCCAACGCCGAACACGACTGGATCAACGTGCGAGATCCGGCGTTCGAGCGGTTCATTCCGCTCGGCGACAAATACGACTCAACAGATGCCGTCTTTTGTGTTCACTCAGGTGGGGTGAAGTCCAATCGAGACGCGTGGGTCTACAACTTTGCCGCTAAGGCGGTGCGTACGCAGATGCGCTCGATGATCGAGGTCTACAACACTCACCTCGTCCGCCATCGTGACGCGATCTCAAACGCTGAGGCCAACGAGCGAGCAGCAGTCGTGGACGAACTAATTGACACAGACCCAAAGAAGATCGCCTGGACGCGGGAAGTCAAGGCCGATCTGGCGAGACTAAAGCCAGCGACGTTTCGGCCGGACGCAGTCCGTGTCGCCCAATACCGTCCCTTTGCCAAGCAGTATTTGTATTTCAGCCGTCAATTTAATAACTGCGTCTATCAAATTCCGCGAGTGTTCCCGAAAGGCGAAACGCCAAATATGGCAATCTGCGTCTCCGGGGGTGGAACAAGAGCCGAGTTTACAATGCTCATGACCGGGGCGACGCCAGACTTGTCATTTGCCGACAAGAGTTCCGGCAGCCAGTGCTTCCCCCTATATCTCTACGAACCCGTCGAGTCAAAGGCCAAAGAAGGCATGCTCATCGACACCAGCGTCGAAGGCGAGGTCGTGGACGGCTACCGTCGCCGCGACGCCATAACGGATGCTGCGCTCAAGACGTTTCGTACAGCCTACGGCCCAAAGGTCACCAAGGAAGACATCTTCTACTACGTCTACGGCGTCCTGCACTCGCCCGAGTACCGCACCCGCTTCGCCAGCAACCTCAAGAAAGAACTACCTCGCATCCCGCAGACCAAGAACGAAGCCGACTTTCGGGCCTTCAGCAAAGCGGGCCGCGATCTGGCCCACTGGCACCTCAACTACGAGACCATCGACCCCTACCCGGTCGAAGAGCATTCGGATGCGCTCGCGCTGGACCCCAATAAGCACTACCTCGTGCAGAAGATGACCTTTGCCCGCCCTTCGCCCGAACAGAAAGCCAAGGGCGAGAAGTGGGACAAGACCCGCATCGTCTACAACAGTCACATCACGCTCAGCGGCATACCGCTCGAAGCCTACGAGTACGTAGTGAACGGCAAGCCCGCGATCGAATGGGTCATGGAGCGGTATCAGGTCACCCGCGACAAGGACAGCGGCATCCCCAATGACCCGAATGATTGGGCCAGAGAACACAAGCAGCCACGGTACATATTGGACTTGGTGAAGCGAGTGGTGCGAGTCAGCATCGAGACGATGAAAATCGTGAAATCACTACCGGCGCTCAACGAACGGGTTTGAGTTACGTCTCTGGTGGGTGAACGTACCCTCTCCCGTGCATCCGATCGTGGCCGCCACCATCCTCCGCACCGTCCGCGACGCTTGCCGCGTCGCAATCACCGTGTATCGAGCGCAGGATGACGAGGGCTGCGAAATCGTCCGCATCGTGGCCGTCGGCGAATGCTGTCGCCGGTGGATCGTTCAGCACGAGGACGAATACCAGGCAGCGGTTTTGCTCGCGGAGACCATCGGCTTTCAGTTGGAAGACGGTTGATATGACTGACGATTCGCCCGCCCGCGATGTCACTCAGGTAATCAACTCTGCGGGACCGCGTCGAGGTCTCCGATTGTGACCCCGAGAGGCTATCCACAGTTAATGCGGGGTGAATCTTGATAACATGTCGAATCGGCGATAAACCTCTGGACGCGAGCGTTCGCCCGGTGTACCTTGCTTGGTTCCCGCCGAAAGGCGGGGGCGGCGGCGGGTGGGCTGGTTGAAGGTCGCCGTTCGAACTGAGTTGTACTTGGTTGGCGAACGGATTGGCCGCGACGGAAGCAAACGCAGATGTGGTACCCCACTGCTTAACGATTCGGTGGTGTCAACGGACTCACGAAGAAGCGTCGGCCGCCTGCTACGGCACGGCCCCGCGGGCGTTGGAGCAGCAGCATCCAAGCCGCTTCAGTGCGAAGTACCTCGACACCAGTCTGAGGATGGCGAAGCACAGCGTTCCTGAGGGCTTCGCCACACATGGTGCAGGAACACGGGTAGCGGACTGATCCTCCGCGAACGGATCGGGCGGCGGCTTGACACTCACCTGCGTCACGCCCCGCCCGACCGACCCGACAAGGAGCAGGTGAACCATGGGTCAATCCCAGAAAGCACGCGCAGATCGCCCCAGTTCGGTGACGAAGTCTGGAACATTGGCCGAGGCGGGGAAGACGAAACACGCCTTGCCTGTGGGGGACGAGCCGGTTGAGACAAAAAGTAGGTATACAACGACTCACGACCTCTCGAAGGGCATCCGTTCCCGGCCTGTGCTCCAGTCCGCGATACGTGAGCGAATCCTCATCGCCAACATGGTGCTGAGCGCGTCCGTCTCGCCGTCAAAGAGAGACTTGGTGGACGTGGACGGCGATGGCCTACTGATGATCAGCGTCGCGGACGCGAAAGAGATCACTGCGTTTGCCCGTGCTGCGGCGACAAACCTGCCAACTGCAGAGCGTCACAGCCCCCTCCCAAAATATGCCAACGAGCCCGCGGAGGATCTCCGAGCGATGCTCGCTTGGGCTGCACTCAGCAGTGGTGACGAGGCGTACGGCGCGGCCCAGACCATGCTGTTGCATCTCAAGTTTCTCGCGTCTGCGGCACGGGCCGATTCGTGCCCAGTGAACCATGGCAAAGGCGACGACTGGTGCGCTAGCACTTTCGCCCTCGCATTCATCGCATGGTACGACTTGACGAACCTGCTGACCCCTGATCTTCGTCGCTTGGCAGGGGGTTTGTACCCGGTGGGATCGGCTGCGATCAGGTTGGGCTCACTTAGGCCGACCCGCACGGTCATTGAAGCCGTCAGTGACGAACTTGGGACAGTTCTTCGCAATGCAGTCTACCTGGGAAGGCGTACTCCGTTTGACCCCGACCGCGAAGACCTGATGAAGAAGGCTCAGCGCAAGCAAGCGTTCGGGTGGGGCAGGGAGTACGAACGCCTCCTGAAACATGAGACCCACGGGGCCATACGCAGTCGCGTCGGCATTCGGTCGTGGGAAGATGCCGTAACGATGATGTCGAAGGAGTGGAAGGCGATGACGCCCGACCAAGCCTCATACGCCTGGCAGCGGCTTCGTTGCGAGGGTGTTGATTTCGGCGAACTCGAAGTACTGCTGAGCCGTGAAGCCCAAGCAGTACTGAGTCAGACGGAGCCTGTCGCAGGCGGTTCGAAGGACTTGATGCTTCCGGCCACTGTCTCACGTCGAAAGATGGGGATGAGCCGGGAGGAAGCAAACGAGAGAGCGAAGGAGATCCTCCGAAAGGACAAGTCCTTTGGCGACAGAAATATCAAGGAATGGGCGGCGGCGATCGGATGTGCCACCGGCACTGTCGCCAATTTACCCCTCTGGAGGGCGTGCATCGAACGCCGTCGAAGGAACAAGTCAGCGAGCCGTCCCAAGGCTGTGTCGCTTTCTAAAGGGCTGGAGGCTAGCCTGGAGCGCCGCGGCAAGGTTGGCTCTCGAATCGCAAACAGCCCGCAGGATGAGGAGTTGGAGAATCTCATCGCGGATCAGAACGCTGACGAGCGCAGAGACACGCAGATGTCGGCGGACGGGTTGCCTCGGCGATGGACACCGCGGGAGAACAAAAGGGTCTGATTGGTCGTTCACGCGCCGTTCATGAACGGCGAAGTGGCCTTTTCCAAGCAGATTGCTCACAAAATGGGGCCGTTCACGTGAACGGCGGATCATGGGTAGAGGGCCTGTCGCCCGCCCATTGGAACCGCCGTGACACCAGAACCCACCCTAATCACCGCCGGACGGATCGCCGCTGCCGTAAACGCGCCACTGCACCGCGTTCAGTACGTGCTGCGGACGCGCCCCCACATCCGTTCCCGCGCCAGGGCCGGAACGTTGAGGTTGTACACGTCCGAAGCCGTGGCGATGGTCCGCCACGAACTCAACGCCATTGACGCTCGCCGCTCGCGGGGAGGCCGTTATGGCTAACCCGGTCACTGCACGCCGTTACTTACCGAGCCGTGCCTCGATTATCCCGTTGAACTCATCCTTCTGGGAGATCACCGTGGCCGCTGCCATCATCGCCTCGGATCTCGCGCGGCAGGAGTTCAAGTCGCGCGGCATCGGCCCCCAGATCTTTACTTGCCCCAGCCTGCATGATGCGGTTCGCGCCGCCATGGCCGCCCCCGACGACTTCGAGCGCGTCGCCTTGCAGGCTATCGGAGACCCCGATGTTCTAGGCCAAGTGCTGCTCCGCATCGAAATTCTGCAGGCGTCGCCCGACGGTGCGGTGGATCGCCACGCCATCTCCGACGTGTGCCGCGGCGCTGCCGCATTGGCCACCTCGTGGATGCCGTCGCTGCTGGAATCGGCCGCCAATCTCTTGCGGAAGGGCGCCCCGCTGTTCACGGTCGAGAAGCGCATCTTGATGTGGATGGGCCTCGCCCAGTACGACCCGTCAGTTCCCGATTCACCGAAAGGAGCGTCGCCTCATGGATGACAACGCGCTCGAGAAAGTCATAGAACGCCAGTGGGACCCACCCGTCGAAGACGAAAGGGGTCGCCTCACCTCGCCAGAAACCACCCCGCCTGGAAGCCCAGATTCGTTTCTTTCACCTATAGAGAGTGCGTGTGTAAGAAAGGAATGGGGAGTTCCCATTCCGATTACCGACCTCGGCCCACAGGCCCCGCCGCCATGGATTTGGAAGGGCTTCCTCGCCCGCGGGCACTCCTCTCTCGTCATCGCACACCCCAAGGTGGGAAAGACAACCCTACTGGCCCACCTCTTGCGCGCCCTATCTCACGGCGACCAACTCGGATGCGAAGTCCTTGATGCACCGATTCTCGTCGTCAGCGAGGAGAGCAGGTACTTGTGGACTATGCGCAGGGATGCGCTTGAACTGCCGAAGAGCGTTCACGTCTGGTCACGTCCGTTCCGAGGCCGGCCCTCACGCACTGAATGGGAGCAATGGTGCCTCCACGTGGGCAATCTCGTCAGGAAAACGGGTTACGGCCTCGTCGTCATCGACACGCTTGCGAACCTGTGGTGGGTAGACCACGAGAATGATGCGTCCGAATCTGCACAGGCACTGGCTCCCCTGTCCGACATCCTGCTTGCCGACGCTGCGTTAAAGGTCATTCATCACAGTCGCAAGAGCGGTGGTGGCGAAGGACTTTCATGCCGCGGATCCAGTTACATCATGTCTTGGGCGGACATCGTCATCGAAATGCGCCGACACCGCCCCGAAGACGACCGTGATCGGAAGCGCATATTGAAGGGTAGCGGGCGTTTCGATGAGTGCTTTCGTGAAACCGTGATAGAACTCTCAGGGGGCAGGTACCAGATCTTGGGGGATGCGGAACAGGCAACACAATCATCGCGCCTCTCGATCATCGAGAACATGCTGCCCACAAACGCACCGGGGCTTACTCCAGAAGAGGTGCTGGCGAACTGGCCGAACGGTGTCAAACCGGGGGTTACGACTGTTCGCAAAGACCTGAAGTTAGGCTCGGAGAAATCCCGCTGGCGTGAAGCCGGGGTAGGGGTAAGGGGCGACGCGCTCAGGTACTACCGAGTCACCGGATTAGTTTCTTCCACGCCCCCACTCATAGAGGGAAGAAACGAATCGAATCCCACCCCCAGCCAGCCCCCCCTGCCCCCCAAACCACCGGCTGTCCCAAAGAAGCCTCGCCGTTAAGCGTGGTCGCCGCTTCACGCCCCTCCCCAGACCAACCCCTATTTCAGGAGCCCCTCCAGTGAGCAAGTCCCATCCGGCAAAGCAGACATCCGATACCCCCGCCCCCCCCACCGCCGCTCCCGCCGATCCGTACATCCCGAGCATGAAACCGTCGTGCGCCCGCGTCGTGTTCAAAATCGCGGAGCAACTCGAACGCGACGAGAACCGCGTGAAGCGCACCGTACTTGAACTCGCCCAGGCCGGTGACACCCGCACCATCATCGAGATCGTGACCCTGTGGATCGAGGGCCCCTGCTCGGCAGTCGTTCAGCGCTTCTGCATGCAGAAAGACGCTCCCGACACCGTTGGAACCGCGAAGACCGGCCAGTAAGGTGCGTGGTACCCACGAGGAACCAATCATGAAAGTTGTCGCACTATTTCGGGTTTCGACGGAGAAGCAGGCCACCGACGGCGCGTCGCTCGACGCCCAAGAACGCATGTACCGCGAATTGGCAAACCGCAACGGCTGGCACACCTTGCGGGAGTTCCGCGGGTGCGAGAGTGCCACGCAGGCCTCCAGCGACCGCCGCGTGCTTCAGGACGTGCTGGCCTGCATCCGCGCCGAAGAACCCGACGCCATCTACGTCCACGAGCAGAGCCGCCTGACCCGCGGGGACGAACTCGAGACCGCGATGCTGCTCAGGGAACTCCGCGAGCGCAGGGTCAAGATCCTCGTGGGCGGCGTTGTCCGCGACCTGTCGTCGCTAGAAGAGCGGTTCATGGTCGGCATCCAAAGCCTCGTGGACCGGACCGAAAGCGAGCGTATCAAGGAGCGCATGCAGCGCGGAAAGAAACAGAGGGCCATGCAAGGCCGTAAGGCGGGCGGCCCAGCGCCCTACGGGTACCGCAACCCGCGTCCAGGGGAGGAGGGGCGGGGCAAACTCGTCCCCGTCCCCGAGAAGGCCGCGGTGGTAGTCCGCATCTTCAAGGCGGCGGCGGATGGCATGGGCAACCAAGCCACCGCGAACGAACTCAACGAGTCCGGCCTTCCCGCCCCTCGCGGTGGCCGGTGGGCGAAGAACACCGTCCGGCGCATCCTTGCATGCCCCGCGTACATCGGAACCTCCGCGAGCGGCGTCTGGGTCAGGACGCCGGGGACTCGGGGGTTCAAGCAGAACCTCAGCGCCAAGACCGCCATCGTCGTCGAGAACGCCCACCCGGCCATTGTCGCCCGCGAGTTGTGGGACGCGGCTAACGGGCGTCCCCGCATCCCGCGCACCGGCAAGCCGCGTCTGTTGACCGGCCTCCTGTACGTCAACGGCCACCGCATGGAAGGTAACTCGGACGGCGGAGAGAGGTTCTATTCTGCGGCTAAGGGCGTGCGGGGTTCGGCGTGGTTGGAGATGGCGGCAACGGATACCGCGGTGTGGAACGCGTTCGTCTCGCTGGCCAGCACCGAATCGTTCGTCAAAGACCTCATGGCGGCGGCGAACGACCCGACCGAGCAGGAGAAGTTGGAGCAGGAAATCTCGTGCTTGGAGAGCGAGATTCCCCGCGTACAACGCCGCCTAGACAACTTCCAGAACATGCGGGCGGATGGGGAATTGTCCAAGGAGGAGTACGCCGTCAAGAGCGCCGACGCCCGCAAGCAGATCGAAAACCTGACCCGCGAGTTGGCCGATCTCCGTGCCAAGCACGTCAGTTACGACGGCACGGCCGCCCGCCGCGTCCACAACGCGGTACGGTCGATTCTTGCCGGGCGGTCCCAGTTGGACCAGAACCAGAAGCGGACTCTCCTATTGGGAATCGTCGGGCGGATAGACGCCCAAGCGGAGCGCTCAACCGCCCCGCTCCCCCGCGACGCCCGCGGCCGCGTGCTGCCCTCGAACGCGCCCCGCTGGACTATCACCCAGATTACCTTCCAAGTCTTGCTACCGGGCAAATCGGAAGCCCCCGCCAAGTTCGACGGAGCCCGCCACTTGGCCACAACCTGTTGATGCTGGGGCCGCCGGGGACGGGCAAGACGATGATGGCCAAGGCGCTGCCGGGTGTGCTGCCGGCGCTGTCGCCGGAGGAAGCGATCGAGATCACGAGGATCTACTCGGCAGCGGGGCAGTTGCCGCCGGGTCAGAGCCTGGTGACGACGCGGCCGGTGCGCAGCCCGCACCACACGGCGAGCGCGGCGGCGGTGGTCGGGGGCGGGCAGATCCCGCGGCCCGGGGAGATTTCTTTGGCGCACCGGGGAGTGCTATTCCTGGATGAGATGGCCGAGTTTCCGCGCGACGTGCTGGAGGGGCTGCGGCAGCCCATGGAGGACCACGTCGTGACGATCGCGCGCTCGCACGCGGCGGTGCGGTTCCCCGCGAGCTTCATGCTCATCGCGGCGATGAACCCCACGCCCAAGGGCGACATGCCGGTGGGCGAGGCGGGTAAGCGGGCGATGGAGAAGTACATGGAGCGGCTGAGCGGGCCGCTGCTGGACCGGATCGATATTCACGTGGAAGCGCCGGCGGTGCCGTTCAAGGAGTTGTCGAGGCGGGCCTCCGGGGATGTTTCGGCGCCCACGGGCACGAACACGGCCCAGATGCGCGAGAACGTGGAGCGGGCGAGGAGTGCGCAGGCGGCGCGGCAGGGGGCTTCAACGCCGAACTCGCGGTTGAGCGGCAAGCAACTGGACGAGATGGCGCGGCTGGACGATCGGACGGTGAGCGTGCTGGGGGACGCGATGACGCAGATGAAACTCTCGGCGCGGGCGTATGACAAGATCAGACGCGTGGCCAGGACGATCGCGGACATGGGGGGATCAGAACGGGTGCGGCAGGAGGACGTGCTCGAGGCGATCCAGTACCGCGTGCTGGACCGCAAGCTCTGATGCCGGAAGGCATCAGGCATCAGGCAATAGGCATCAGGAGGAAATGCTCGCGGGGGCGGGGCGTTGGAACGAACGGGAGTTCGTGCGCGGTTTCCAGGCCCGAGTGGTGAACAGCGGAACGGAGGGGCGGGATCGCGCCTGGAACTCGACGGGCGCGGGTGTCAGATCAGTGCGCGCGGGCGCGTGGGCAGGTCCGCCTCGATCTCCTGGATCGAGTAGCGCAGCGGGACGTGGCGGTCGGCGAGCCAGCGGTTGACGTCCCAGCGGTCGCTGAGGCCCAGGAGCTTGCCGACGGTGGCGGCGTCCAGCTTTTTGGAGCGGTATCCCTCGACGATCAACGCCTCAAGGGCGGCGCGAGCAAGGTCTTCACCCCACGTTTCGTGGAGTATGCGCTCGTGTTCTTCACTAATTTCGATTCGGATGCCCACGGCTCGTCTCTCTCTCTTGTTGCTCTTGGCGCATGGCGCAAACTACCGTGGCGGTTGGCGCGATCCCGATGGCTCATGCACGTGGAGCGGGTGCGGAACTTGGCGCAGCGATCGTTCGTTGGCTCATTCGGTAGGGCGTGTAGGGGGGAGCGAAGCATAGTCATTCACGCTCCACCGAACCAGCCGGCCCAGACGCCGCGTGGAGGGTTCGCGGCCCATAAATGCGGCGACGACCCCGGAGTTTGTATGGGAGTGAGCGGTGAAGGGCAGGCTGAGGAAGGAGCATTCGCCCGCGCCGCGTGCCGCGGCGATGGCGAGAGGCACCATGAGTTGATCGGCGAGATGGCGACCGACGGGAGCCTCGGCGGCGAGGTACTCGCGTGCGGCGTCGGTGGCTTCATCCGCGACGGCGGAGGCGGGCTTGCCGAGTTCGCCCAGAGCGCAGAAGACCTCGGTCACGTGCTCGCACTCCAAGCGCAGGGTGACGCAGTTGCCCGGGCTGGGGGCGTTGTGAAGCGTCTGGACATTCGTGGGACCGACCTCCCAGCCCAGGGCATCGCGGATGGCGGAGAGTTCGCGTTCGGCGATGTCGAAGGGGAGTTTGGAGAGGAGGATCGCGGCGGTGCGGGAGCGGACCTGGCCGCGGGATTCAAGGCGCAGGGGCGTTGGCGCCTGGGCGGGGGCGATATCGACGCGGATGCGGCCGCCGCCGGCGGGGTAGAAGCCGTGGCGTTCGAGCCGGGCCTGAACGCAGTGGCCCATGCGGTTGAGCACGGGCAGCAGTGCGCCTTCGAGGAACTCAAAGGGTGGGGCCCAACGCGCGTGGGTGCCCCCCTCCACCACTACCGAGGAGGGGCCGGGGGCGACCAGGAGAGCCGGGAGGATGGCCTGAAGGACCAGCGTGGTGCTGCCGGCGGTGCCGACGGCGAAGTGGTAATCACCGGCGCGGATGGGGCCGGGGATGAAGGAGAGTTCACGGGAGGCGGGGGCGGCGCCCTGGACGCGGGCGCTGCAGATCTCCGCGGCGGCGTGAACGGCGGTGAGGTGCTGGCGCATGAGCCCGGGCTTGGGGCGGTTGGCGCGGATGCCGGTGATGCGGAAGGGACGCCCCAGGGCCATGGAGAGCGCGAGGGCGGAGCGGAGGATCTGTCCGCCGCCCTCGCCCTGGGAGCCGTCGATATGGAGGAGATCGGGGGTCATCAGTCGTCGGCCTTGTCGCCGTCCTTGATCACGAAGCGGGCCTGGAGGCGTGCGACCTCGCGGGCCAGGCCGGCGAGTTCGACGCTGCGGAGCACTTCGCGGAAGTCCTTGTAGGCCTTGGGGGATTCATCGATCGGATAGTTGCGTCCGTTGAACAGGATGTCGGCGGCGTTGAAAGAGTCGTCGACGGTGCGCTGGTCGAGGGTCTTGGCGGCGGCGGTGCGGCTCATACGGCGGCCCGCGCCGTGGTTGACGCTGTAGCACGACAACTGCGCGCCGGGGAGGGCGACCATGACGCTGGAGCCGTCCTGCGGGTTGCCGGGGAGGAGGATGGGGTGGCCGGTGTCGTAGAAGGGGGTCTGCTTGAGGGCGTGGTGGCCCGCCGGGAAGGCGCGCGTCGCGCCCTTGCGGTGCACCCAGGCTTCCTTGTTGTCGACAATTTCCTTGCGGGCGATGTTGTGGCTGATGAAGTACACGAGAGAACCCTTGACGCCGGGGATGACTTCCTGGAAGGCTTCCAGCACGAGGGCGTTAATGAGCAGGTGGTTGAGAGTCGCGAAGTTGGCGCCCAGGGCCATGTCGTCCAGGTAGGAGTCGGCCTCGGGAGTGCCGAGGGGCGCGTGGACGAGTTCGCGGTCGTTGCCCGGGAGCGGGATGCCCCAGGTGGCGAAGTGCTGGCGCATGGCTTTGAACTGGCGGTCCGCGAGGAGCGCACCCCACCCGCGGCTTCCGCAGTGAGAGAGGAAGGCGACATGACCGTCGCGCAGGCCGAGGGACTGGGCGGTCGTGGGGTCGAGGGCGCGCACCACCTCGCACTCGCCGAAGTGGTTGCCGCCGCCGTAGCTTCCCAACTGGCGCATCTTCTCGGCGAAGACCTGCTGGTGGCCGGGCTGCGTGAGCGTGCGGTCCAGGCGGTCGCGCAGGGCATCGGCGGAGCCGTCGTGGCCGACATGCCTGGAATCTTCGCAGCGTTCGATCCAGTGCAAAGGGATTCCCAGTTCGTTGCAGAGTTCGGGGGTGGCGCCCTGGGTGACGATGCGGCGGCCCAGGGCGGCGTCGACGGCGCGGCCCTTGGGAGCCTGGCGCTGGCCGCGGCCCGCGCCGGTGGGGGTGCGTTCCAGGATCGCTTCGATGAGGGCGCGGCGGGTGCGCTGGTCCTGCACGGCGGCCTCGGGAAGGTCCAACTGCAGGAGGCTCATGGAGCACTTGATGTCCACGCCGACGGGGCCGGGGTAGATGTGCGTGGGCGAGACCAGGGTGCAGCCGACGGGGGCGCCGTAGCCGCAGTGGGCATCGGGGTTCAGCACGAGCTGCGTGACACCGGGGGCGGTGCGCGAGTTGACGGCCTGGCGCAGGCACATCTCGTCGAAGGTGTCGCGGATCGCCTGGGTTGCGATCACGGTGATCGGCGGGCCGGAAGAGACGGGCAGGATGCCGGTGGCCTCGCCGGTGGCGATGATGGCGCGGGGCTTTTCGGTGCTGCTGGACATGGGTGGCTTTCGTGGAACTGTGCGTCAGGAAAAAGGCCGCGACAAGTGGGTGATGAGACGTTACCTGCTCTACCGCTGAGCTACGGCCCCGTGGAGTAGGGAATGGAGCCGACGGGATTCGAACCCGTGACCTGGAGGATTGAAACCTGTAGTCCCATCTGGCATTCGCGGCCAAAGGCTCGGAGCGTCTTTCGACGCGACGGGCCGACGCTGGGGTTCACCGATCGACGAGAAGGGTGTGAGACAGTTCCGATGCTCTACCGGGCTGAGCTACGCGGGGAAATGCTCCCGCGGCGGGATTCGAACCCGCGACACTCGAGATGATGTAGTCCCACGTGCATTCGACAGGGGAACCGGCGATTGAGAGACCGCTGGCGGACGGCGAATGGTTGGCGAGAGGTAGACCCCTTGCGGGGCCCCGGGATTTGAACCCGATCTACCTTGGAGGTATTGCCATGTACTCCCACCGGCATCCGTCCGTCAGAGGGCTTTTCTTGTGATTGAAAACGGGGTGCGGCGGCGAGGTGTCATCGAGATGGCACATGTGTTCAATGTAATCCCGGTTGCATCCGCCGCGCCCCGTTTCGACGTTCAGACTGTGATCGCCTCGATCTGCTGCACCCAGTGGGAACCGGCGAGGTTTCCCGCGGCGAACTGCGCGATGATCTCAAAGACGCTGTCGGAGAAGCCTCCGATGTTGAGCACATCGTCGCGGTCCTTGACCTGGGTATGGGTGTAGGCCTGGAGGTCGAGGCACACGAGCCGGGCGCCGGGGTTGTGCTGCTTGAAGCGCTCCCACTGCTCGGTGGTCTGCGTCGCTGCGAAGCAGGACTTGGAATCGAGCCAGGACTGGTTGTCCGAGACGTAGATGAGCAGGTCGCCGGGCAGGGCCCGCTGGTTGAGCCACGCGAGGGGTGCGGAGCAGTTGGTTCCGCCGCCGGGCATGCTCGAGAGTTTCTGGGCGTTGGTCATGACGGAATCTCGCGGGTTGAGGTCGATGAAGTTCACCTCGGTGCTGAAGGGCATGATGCCGGCGTCGGTGTTCTTGCGGAGCACGCTCGCGGCGACCAGCGCCGCGACGTCGACGCAGCGGACCTTGGACGTTGCGCCCGTGCGGGAACCGGTGACGGGGGAGTGCATCGAGCCGGAGATATCCGGGAAGACCCAGACCTTTCCGGTGATGGCGGGGATGTTGCGCGTGGCCAGTTCCATCGCGTCCTGGAGGGCGTCGCGGATGGGCATGGGCGCGGTGAGGGCGTTCTGGAACGCCACCATCAACTGGTACGGCAGGACGCGGGCCTTGGCGATCTGCGCGGGGTCGCGCAGGCGCTTGGCGATCTGATGGACCGTCGCGGCATCGGAGAAGACGCCGTGGCGTTCGAAGGTGTTGAGGTTCATGCGGACGGTCTGCCAGGAGGCGTTGCGGGCGATTTGAAGCCAGTGCCGCGGCGCGAGGGGGAGGCTGGTGAGCATCGCCATCGGCACGTCGGGGATTTTGTCGGGAGCGTTCATGTGGTGTTGCCTTGTGCGGAGGGTGGGTGTTGAAGACGGGGAGCGCGATGTCTGTCACTTGCGGTTGCTCACGGCGGCCTTGAAGGACTCGTACTCGCGGACGATGGCGGGGAGAGCCGCGGCGTCGTGAGTTTGACCGAGGATGTAGCCGTACAGGGCGGCGCGGGACTTGGTGTCGGGCCTAGGGTGCACCATGCGGAGCAGGTCGGCGAGGGAAGGGTCGTTGCCGACGCTGGCGCGGAAGAGGTCCTCGTCGGACCGTGCCGCGAGCCAGGAGCGGACCAGTCGCTTGGGGCGTGAGCCCAGGCTCTTGCGCCCTGTGACGCCGGAACGCACGATCTGCACGAAGTTGCGGAGCAACTTCGGCGAATCGATGACGCGATGAAAGACACGCCCGAGCAGTTCGCCGTCCTTTACCGCGAGCACCGCGCACAGCAGGGCGGGCATGTCTTTCATCAGGCCGCGTTCGCGGGCGTAGATCGCGACCTTGGCGATCGTGAGCGCGTCAACCTGCTGAGCCAGTCGGAGAACGGTCTCCAATTGATCTTCCTGGGTTGCGTAGAAGGTCTGGGTGAGGCAGCCGGTCGCGGCGTACTGGGCCAGGGCGTGAGCCGGGCTGAAGGCGTACGCGATTCCGCCGGCCTGATTGATGGTGTCGGCCTTGGGGAGTTGACGGCCGCGACGGGACTGAAAGAGTTGCTTGTTCGCCATGATTGAGCCTCGCATTCGCCGCGGATGGTGCGGCGACGGAGTGGCTATTGCACACGGCGTGCCAGAGCCGCGGCGGGCATGGGAGGGCGGGAGCGTGGGTCGGCTCCGCGCGATTGATTTAATAGTATCAATGTGTGATACTATTGGATCATGAGCCGCCCCACTGTCGTCATTGGCCTGCTGGGCACCACGCTGGACGTGGGCGGGGCGAAGCGCTGGGATCGGTGGCGGCCCAGCGTGGGCATCTGCCAGCAGGAGGACCTGTTGGTGTCGCGGTTTGAGTTGCTGTACCCGCCGCAGGCCGAGCAGCTCCGGGACCAGATCGTCGCCGACATCGCCAAGGTCTCGCCGGAGACCCAGGTACGGCCCAGGGCGCTGACGCTGCGCGACCCGTGGGATTTTGAGGGTGTGTACGCCGCGCTGCACGACTTTGCGCGGGGGTACCCGTTCGCGCCGGACCGCGAGGATTACCTGGTTCACATCACCACGGGCACGCACGTGGCGCAGATCTGCCTGTTCCTGCTCACCGAGTCGCGGCACATTCCCGGCAGGCTGATCCAGTCCGGGCCCAAGTTCCGCCCGGCGGACCCGGCGGGCGAGGTGCGGATCATCGACCTGGACCTGTCCAAGTACAACGCGCTGGCGGCGCGGTTCAAGCGCGAACAGACGGAGGGCGTGGCGGGGCTCAAGTCGGGGATCGCGACGCGCAACGCGGCGTTCAACCGGCTCATCGAGGAGTTGGAGCACGTGGCGGCGCACTCGACCGAGCCCATACTCATTACCGGGCCCACGGGCGCGGGCAAGAGCCGGCTGGCGCGGCGGGTGTACGACCTCAAGAAGCACAAGCGGCAGATCGAGGGGCAGCTGGTGGAGGTGAACTGCGCCACGCTGCGGGGCGACGGAGCGATGTCCACGCTCTTCGGGCACCGCAAGGGCGCGTTCACGGGCGCGGTGGCGGACCGCCCGGGGTTGCTGCGCGCGGCGGACGGGGGCGTGCTGTTCCTGGACGAGATCGGCGAGTTGGGGCTGGATGAACAGGCGATGCTGCTGCGGGCGCTGGAAGAGAAGCGGTTCCTGCCGCTGGGGGCGGATGCGGAATCGGGCAGCGACTTCCTGCTCATCGCGGGGACCAACCGCGACTTGGCTTTGGCGGTCTCGCGGGGCGAGTTCCGCGAGGACCTGCTGGCGCGGATCAACCTGTGGACATTTGCGCTGCCGCCGTTGCGGGAGCGGCGCGAAGACATCGAGCCGAACCTGGAGTATGAACTGTCGCAGTTCGCGGCGAGGACAAACCGGCTGGTGCGGTTCACGACCGAAGCGCGGGAACGGTACATCGCGTTCGCGGTATCGCCGCGGGGGGAGTGGCTGGGGAACTTCCGCGATCTTTCGGCCTCGGTCACGCGCATGGCGACGATGGCGCCGGAGGGGCGGATCTCGGCGGGCGTCGTGGACCGTGAGATCGAGCGGCTCTGCGCGGCGTGGGAGCGGCCGGATGAGGCCGATGACGGCCCGGCGGGCGACGAACTGGCGCGGGTGTTCACCGCCGCGGAGATGGCGGCGATCGACCGGTTCGATCGCGCGCAACTGAGCGAGGTGCTGCGGGTTTGCCGCCGGTCACGGTCGCTCTCAGAGGCGGGGCGAGAGTTGTTCGCGGCCTCGCGGGCGAAGCGCAGTTCGGTGAACGATTCGGACCGGCTGCGCAAGTACCTGGCGCGGTTCGGCGTCTCGTGGCAGGCGGCGCGGGGGGAGTAACGGCGCGCGGCGGGTGGTTCACTTACCTTCCACCAGTTCCGCGATGCCGGCGTCGATGTTCTGTCCGCCGTTGGTCTGATGGCAATGGATGGCCAAGGTGTGCTTGCCCTTCGTGAGCTTCGCGGCGGCCTCGGGGGCGATTGGCTCCAGGGCGTAGGCGGAGGTGTAGCCCTTGAAGGTGCCGGCGAGCACGCCGTCGATATAGACCTCTGCGTCTTCATCGTGGTGGATGAGCAGGCGCGGGTTGTTCAGGTCGACGCCGAGATCGAACGTGCGGCGGATCCAGATGTCGGAGGTGTTCCATTCAGTGCCGATGTGGGCGCCCGGGGTGTGGTGCGTGCCGAAGCTGCCGGTGCCGGACTTCCAGGATTGATCGCCAAAGTCGGGGGCGAACCAGCCATCGGCGGGTTTGTCGGTGGTGTACTTCCAGGTGGCGTGGGCGGTGGGCGCGGTAGCGATGATGGTCTTGACGGTGGGGACGGGGCCGTAGAGCTTCTTGGTCACGGCGGCGGCGCGATCGGGGTCGATCTTCCAGACCTCTCGGTCGTAGGTGAGCCAGCCGTTGCATTCGATCTCGCAGTCGGTCGTCTGGGTGTACACGGCGGCGCACAGTCCCTGGCCGATCAGCACGGGGATGCGGTCGATCAGGCCCACGTACGCGTCGGTGAGTTCCTTCTGGTCTTTGTAGGAAACATACCCCCAGTTGTTCTTGTCGACCCAGGTGTGGTTCTGCACCGGCAGGCCCAGGCCACCGAACTCTCCGAGCACCGCGGCGCGGTGCGGTTCGGTCGGGGGCGAACTCGGGCCCGGGTAGTCGTGGATGTCGTGCACATCGCCGTTGCCGGTGTCGGTCCAGCCGCTGGTGCAGTTGACGAGGCGCGAGGGGTCCCAGTGTTTGACCTGGTTGACGACTCCCTTGGCCCATTCCAGATCGTTCTGGCCCCAGCCTTCGTTGAACGGCACCCACATGACGATCGAGGGGTGGTCGCGGTGGGTGTCGATCAGGGCCTTGAGTTCGTGCTCGAAGTTGCTCTTCCACTCGTCGCTGAGCGGGGGGAGCTTGGAGTTCTCGTCCTTGCCCTTGAAGAAAGGACTGGGCATGTCCTGCCAGACCATGATTCCCAGGCGGTCGCACCAGTAGTAGAACCGGTCGGGCTCGACCTTTACGTGCTTGCGGAGCATGTTGCCGCCCATCTTCTTGACGGCCTCAATGTCGAACTTCATCGCCTCGTCGGTGGGCGGTGTGTAGATGCCTTCGGGCCAGAAGCCCTGGTCCAGAGGCCCAAAGTGGAAGAGAGGCTTGCCGTTGAGCAGCAGGCGGTTCACGCCCTGGGCATCGGGGGCCATCTTGACGTCGCGGACGGCGAAGTACGTCTTGACCGTGTCGAGCGTCTGCCCGTTGCGGATGAGGCGCACATCCAGGTCGTACAGGTCCGGAGAGTCGGGGGACCAGGGGCAGACGGTACTGAGTTTGAGCGTGGCGTGCAGGGCGGCGGAGTTGTGCACGGCGCCCTCGCCGGCGCGGGTGCCCTTGGCTTCAAGCACGATTCCCAGACCTTCGCCGGGCGCTGTGGTTTCGACGGTGACCACCACTTCGCCGGTGGTCGCGTCGGGGGAGGCGTGGACGGCCTTGATCGCAACGGGAGGAACTGGCTCCATCCAGACGGTTTGCCAGATGCCGCTGGTGCGGGTGTACCAGATGCCGCCGGGGGTGAGCCATTGCTTGCCGCGGGGCTGGCCGCCGGTGTCGGTGGGGTCGACAGCGGAGACGATGAGTTCGTTCTCGCCGTCCTTGAGGGCGTCGGTGATGTCAAAGGAGAAGGGGTCGTAGCCGCCGGTGTGCTCGCCGATGACGTGGCCGTTGACGACGACGCGGGCCTTCCAATCCACAGCGCCGCAGTGCAGGACGATGCGCTGGTCTTTCCACTCCGCAGGAACGGTGAAGGTGCGCCATTGCCAGAGGCGATCATCGGGGCTCAATGGCTTGCCGACGCCCGAGAGGGCCGACTCGATGGGGAAGGGAACGAGCACCTTGCCCGCCTGGGCACCTGGCTTGTCGGCGTCCTTCGGGGTGACGGAGTAGTTCCACAGGCCATTGAGGTTCAGCCAGCGTTCACGCACGAACTGCGGGCGCGGGTACTCCGGCCAGGGCTGCTCGGGCTTCACATCCTTGGCCCAGCGGGTCATGATGTGGCCGGGGACGGGCTTCCAATCCTGCGCCGACGCGCCGGAGACGATGATCGCGGCGAGGAGAACGGTTGTTGCTGGCGTACGCATGGATGGTCTGCTGTGGGTGATTTGGCCGAGTGAGGTGATCGAATCGATAAGTTATGCGCGCCCTGGAGGAGGCATCTCGGCCGCGGCGGGGCGGTGCGTACAGAATCGTGACACAGGACTGGGGCACCCGCCGCATGGAGGGGGACGGCCAAGATCATCGCCGTCGGCACTCACACACGAAGGAAGCTCCCATGAGACTCAGGCATGCCTGCGCCGCCGCGTTACTCGCGTTGGCCGCCCCCGCGCTCGCTCAGACCGGGTACACGATCACCGGATACATGTCGAACTTTGATTGCACCAACCGGTGCGACTACGACTGCGATGAGCTCGAGGTCGACATCGAGGGCGTGCACCCCGAGGACATCGTGCACACGTACCACAATGGGAACTACGGCCCTCCCTCGGTCACGTTGTCGGCCGATGGGTCGTACACGATCGTGGATTACCGCAATCCGCAGCATCTGACGCGCGTCAACAGCATCGAGCACTTCGGCATCACGATCCGGGGGGCCGCGTACTACGGGCCCGCGCCGGACCACCCCATCCGCATCCGCTGGTTCCGCGACGGGCATGTCGCGACTGTGAACGGGCAGGTGCCGAATCCTGATGGGAGCGGCAGCGCGCCCGCCACGCAGCCGATCCAACCTTCGATCGCTGCGACCGTAACCTCCGGCTCGCACGGGCAGGGCGGGGTGACGCTGACGGTGACGAACAACGATCCGGTCCAGCCGATCTGGATCATGCGCCGCGCCACGATCTTCCCGGGATCGGTGACGCTCGAGGCGCTCATGCCGGATGACCCTGTGGTCACCAGCACGATCGCGATCGACAGCGCCCCGCTGCTCGTGGCGCCGCTCGCGTCGATCAGGCTCGCCGAGGACCTGATCGAGGTGGAGGAGGACCAGAGCGCGGTGTTCGCGGCGCGGTACTTCCAGAATCTCGTCGGGGCCGGGCCGTTCTCGCACAACGCGCCGGGGGCCGAGCTGGGCAACGTGATGACGGCGACTCTCGCGAGCCCGCAGTTGGCGTGCGCCCACAGCATCCCGACGATCACCTCGCAGCCGCAGAGCGTCACACAGGACGCGGGCACGCGCGTGGACCTGCGCGTCTCGGGGCGGGGCGATGATGCCTCGCCGCTCACATACCAGTGGATGAGGGACGGGGTCAACCTCGGTGACGGCAACGGTGTGAGCGGGAGCACGTCCAACCACCTGCGGATCAACACTCTCTCGGCCGCGACGGAGGGGTTCTACTCGGTGCGGATCACCAACACGTGCGCCTCGATCGTGTCGAACTCGGCCCTGGTCTTCATCACGGGGCACAACACCCCGCCGGTGCACCAGCCAGAGTGTCCGGCGATCACGTCGCAGCCCGTGGCGGCGGCCGGATGCGTCTCGGACACGCACGTGTTCGCGATCGCGGCGACCGGATCGGACCCGATGGCGTTCCGCTGGCGGCTGGTGGGCGGCAACGGGGCGTCGGCGACCGATCTGTTCGACGGAAACTACTTTGATCCTTCGACGGGCCTGCGGTTCACGGTTTCGGGGTCTTGGACCAACGTGCTGCGGGTGAGCGGATTCAGCCTGGGCAACAGCCCCGCGAACCTCGCGTTCGCGGCCCGGGTAACGAACACCTGCGGGGAAGTGAACAGCGGCTCGGCCAACCTGAGCCTGTGCGCCTGCCTGGCGTGCCCGGCGGATTTCAACCAGGACGGTGGCGTGGACGGCGCGGATGTCGAACGCTTCTTCAGCGCGTGGCAGGCCTCCAACTGCGACGCGGACGTCAACCAGGACGGGGGCGTGGACGGTGGCGACGTCGAATCGTTCTTCGCGGCGTGGGAGGGAGGGGGCTGCTGAAGACATCGACGCGGCGCCCACGCCCGCATTTGCACTGAAAACCCACATCGCCCCGCCGGCAGCCGTCAAGGCCGCTCGCGGGGCTTTTTCATGGTGCCGCGGTGCGCCTCTTTCGGCGCCATTGCAATATCACGAACGCGAGGTAATAACTCCTCGCATTTCTCATATTGACAGTACCGCGCTGGAGTGCCGGAGTGCGCAAGGAAATTTCCCCGATCTGGTTGCTCACTCAAGGGCCGCGTCATTGATCGCACCGAACAGGACTGCCCCCGCGTCCGCCGAGCGATCGCGAGGTTTTCGCCGGCTTCGACGCCGCGAGGGAGTCCGAGGCCGGCAGCGGTTGTCAAGGGTTAGCGTGATCGAGTGGGACTAAACTGCTGTCATTTCAGGCGTTTTTGTCGATGTGCAGTCTGGACCATTCGCGGCAGTCGGGGCCGACAAGCGACCGCTGACTGCGTTCAACATCGGACCCGTGTGCAGCCGCGTCCGGCGCAAGTCGCGCCGAGCGGCGCGTACATGAACCGTCTAAAACCCGCAAATCTCCGCGGTGCGCGTGAGGGCACCATTACACGGCGTATTGAATGTAGCGTTGCGTTGTTTAAAATGCCCCATACTCGCACGCGCTTGCGCGGTTTGTTCGCATGCGAGTTGAATATCACGGGCGCGGCCGACCGGGAGAATCGCAAGCACATGGATCCTTGGCCGGGCGTGCTCCCACTCCCTCACGGGAAAGGGGCCTTCAATGCTTCGTCGAATCATTGCTCTCGCGGGCGTCGCGTCGGTCGCGTCGGCTGCGCTGTCGCAGGTCCGCATCACCGAGTTCATGTACAGCGGCACGGACGGCGAGTTCGTTGAAATCACCAATACCGGACCGGCGACGGTGGACCTGACCGGCTGGAGCTACTCGGACTCGGCCCGGCACCCGGGGGACTTCAGTCTCGGCGGCTTCGGCCTGCTCTCTCCGGGAGAGTCCGCGGTCTTCACGGAATCAGTGGCGACGACGTTTCGAGCGAAGTGGAACCTGCAGCCCACCACGAAGCTCCTGGGCGGTCTGGGCAACACGGGGGGCGGGGGCAACCTGGGTCGCAGCGACGAGATCAATATTTACGACAGCACCGGGGCGCTGGTTGATCGCCTGACGTTCGGCGATGACACGATCCCCGGCACGGTGCGCACACGCAACTTCAGCGCGTGGTGCATGCAGGCGGGCCTGGGGGTCAATGACATTCACCAGTGGCGCCTCTCGGCGGACCTGGACGTGCAGGGGAGCTGGCATTCCGTGGGCAACGACGTGGGCAACCCGGGGACGCACACCATGGGTGACATCGCGGTGACGCTGCCGCCGGTGATGTCTCAGGCCGCGGGGTATTACGCCGGTTCGATCACCCTGGGACTGTCGCCGTCGCTGGGGAACGCGACGATCTACTACACGCTGGACGGCTCGAATCCCACCACCGCTTCGACGCTGTATACGGGCCCGATCACCATCCACTCGCGGGCCGGGGATCCGAACGTCTATAGCACGATCCGCACGAGCCCGCCGGAGTTCTGGTGGCCGCCGCGGTCTGAGGTGTTCAAGGCGACAGTGGTTCGGGCCATCGCAGTGCGGCCCAACGCGGAGCCCAGCGGCATCGTGACGGGTACGTACATCGTGACCCCGAGCCTGAACCAGCGGTACACGATGCCGGTGGTCTCGGTGGTGACCGATCCGGCGAACCTGTTCGACTACGACACGGGCATCTACGTGCCCGGGCGGATCTACGACGAGCAATACGTGCCCGGGAGTTCGTGGATCACGCGGCCCGCGAACTACACGCAGGAGGGCCCGGAGTGGGAGCGCCCGGGTCACATCGAGTTCTTCGAGACCAACGGCGCGGTGGCATTCTCGCAGAACATCGGCATCCGGCTGCACGGTGGTTACACGCGTGCGTGGCCCGAGAAGACGATGCGGATCTACGGCGATAGCGGCACGGGGAACTCGACGTACATCAACTACCCTGTGTTCGGCGACAAGGCCCCGCCGGTGATGCGCCGCATGCTGCTTCGCAACTCCGGCCAGGACAACTGGCACGCCTACTGCCGCGACGACCTGATGGCGCGGCTGATGTACACCTCCGAGATCGACACGCTGGCGTCTCGGTTCGCGGTGGTGTTCGTGGACGGCGAGTTCTGGGGTATCCACGGCGCTCGCGAGCGGTTCGACAAGTACTACGTGCAGTACCACCACGGGGCCGACCCGGACAACGTGGACATCCTGGAGGGCGACGGCCGGATGGCGTTCAACATCTCCGAGGGCGACAACGTCCATTACGTTGCGATGATCGACTTCCTCGAGCACAACAGCCTGGCGTCGCAGGAGAACATGGACGCGCTGGAACGCATGATGGACGTGGACAACTTCTTCACGTACATGTCGGCTGAGCTGTGGTGCGGAAACACCGACTGGCCCGCGGGCAACACGCGCTATTGGCGGCCCCGCACTCCGGAGGGCCGCTGGCAGTGGAACCTATACGACGTTGACCAGAGCATGGGCTGGACGGCCGGCTCGAACGCCGAGGCCGACACGGTGGCGCGCATCCTCTCCGACAACACGTGGGCGACCGAGATCTTCCGTGACATCATGGTGAACGAAGGAGCCAGGAACCGCTTCCTGGTTCGCATCGCCGACATGATCAACTGGCACTTCGACACCCCGCGCACGCTGGCGGAGTTGGGCAAGATCAGGCAGGAGCTCAACCCCGAGATGCCCGAGCACATCAACCGCTGGGGCCTCCCGTTGACGCTGACCATCTGGAACAACTACGTGAACGAGGTCCAGACCTTCCTTCAGAACCGCAACAACAACCTGCGCGGCCACATCGTGCAGAACTACCAGCTCGCCGGGACCGCGGCGGTCACCGTGGACAATCCCACGCCAGAATGTGGCGTTGTGCGGCTGAACACGCTCAACCTGGCCACCGCCCAGCTCCCGTGGACGGGCGTGTACTGGATCGGCGTGCCCCTCACGGCGGTGCTGGAGCCCGCGCCGGGCTACTGCGGCGACGGGTTCGACGGCGTTGCGGGCGGGACCACCATCGCCGACTTCACGCCCACCGCCGACATGACCATTACGGCTCGCTTCGTGCGATCCGGCGATTTCAACAAGGACGGCGGCATCGACGGTTCCGACGTGCAGGCGTTCTTCTCCACCTGGGAGACCGGCGCCGAGTCGGGCGACTTCAACGGCGACGGCGGCGTGGACGGACAGGATGTCGGGGCGTTCTTCGTCGCATGGGAAAGCGGTGCGTGCGTCGCGGGCTGAGCCGCGGCGGGCTCGTGCCCACACAGAAAGCAAGGTGACACTTGAACATCAACTCTCGGATCTTCGTGACCGCACTGCTGGTGATGGCCGCGGGCTCGGCTGCGGCGCCGCCGAAGCACATCGTCGTCGTCTTCGAGGAGAACCACTCGTACTCGCAGATCATCGGGTCAACTGCGGCGCCGTACATCAACCAGCTCGCGGCCAACGGCGCGCTGTTCACCTCGATGTACGGCATCAACCACCCCAGCCAGCCCAACTACATCACTTTCTACTCGGGATCGCCGCAGGGAGTGATCGACGACAACGTGCCACCGGCGGGTGTGCCGTGGACCACTCCCAACCTGGGCGCGGAGCTGCTGCTCAAGGGCATGACGTTCGCCTGCTATTCCGAGGGGCTCCCCTCGGAAGGCTCGACGATCAACCGCGTGGGGTACTACGACCGCAAGCACAACCCGATTGTCGAGTGGCAATCGAGCACACCGGGCACGAATCAGTACGGTCCGACGCACAACAAGCCGTTCACGGCGTTCCCGACTGACTTCTCGCAACTGCCCCACTTCTCGCTGGTGGTGCCGGACCAGTTCAACGACATGCACAGCGGCTCGGTGGAGGAGGCCGACGCGTGGCTGGCCACGCACATCGCTCCGTACGCGGACTGGGCGATGAACAACGACAGCCTGCTGATCATCACTTGGGACGAGGACAACGGCGGCGAACGCAATCGCATCCCGATGATCTTCTACGGCCCGATGGTCCGGCAGGGGGTGGTGTCGTCCACATGGACGCACCACAACGTGCTGCGCACCATCGAGGACATGTTCGGCACCACGCACGCGGGCGAGGCCGCGAACGTTCGGCGGATCGTTGGCGCGATGGTCACGGATCCCGCGACGGTGTCGCTGTCGTTCAGGCAGGGCACGGGCGGCTATACAGGGGTCGTCGATACGCGCATTGACTCGGCGAACCCCGGCACTTCCTACGGCAGCGACCAGTGGCTGAACGTGGCCGGCAACGGCGCGGTCCAGACGCTGATCCGCTTCGATTCGATCATCGGCGCCCAGGCGGGTCAGATCCCGCCCGGGGCGACGATCGTCTCGGCGAAACTGCTGCTCTACACACGCATCGCCGCGGCGGAGGCGTGCCCCACACCGGTCTCCGCGCACCGGCTGGCCGTGCCGTGGAGCGGTGCTTCCACATGGAACTCCCTTTCCGGCGGCATCAGCACCGACGGGGTCGAGGCGGCGATCGATCCTGACTTCACTGTGTTGCCGAGATCGATCGCCGCCACATCTGTCTTTGATGTGAGCGACACTCTGCAGCGATGGGCCTCGGGCCTCGAAACGAATCTGGGCTGGGTGCTGACCGGCGCGCTCGGCGACGACTGGCGCACGCCGTCTTCGGAGGGCAGCACGATCGGCGACCGGCCGCGCCTGGACGTGACCTATTCGCTGTCTCCTACATGCCCGGCGATCGAGACGCAGCCGGCGCCTGCATCCACCTGTCTGGGCGCAGGGGCCTCCTTCAGTATCGTCGCCTCGGGATCGTCGCTGACCTACTGGTGGCGGCACGACGGCGTGCCCATCGAGGGCACCGACAGCCCGACGCTGACGATCACCAACGCCACGATCGCGGAGGAAGGCCTCTACGACTGCGTGGTGAGCAACGCGTGCGATACGGTTGTTTCCGACGCCGCGATGCTCATGGTGTGCGTGGGCGACTACAACTGCGACGGTGGCGTGGACGGCTCGGACGTTCAGACCTTCTTCGCGGACTGGGAGATTGGTGCGCCGGCCGCGGACGTCAACGCGGACGGCGGCGTTGATGGTTCGGACGTTGAGTCCTTCTACATTCACTGGGAACACGGATGCTGAGGCACGCGGCCGCGCGTGCGAAGTGCTGACATCTTGATAGCTGCCGAGGGGTCATTGAGACCGCCGCGGCGGACGAACACAGACGCCGCCGCCCAGAGAACGGGCGGCGGTGTTCTTTTTGAGCGATTACAAAGCAGGGTGTGAATCGATTGAGACCGATGAAGGGCTGCGGTTGTGCCTGTCGGTCACTCGCGGAGTCCGCATGCCCGGAACGGGCGCCTGTTCGTATTCGGTACACATGTTGCGCAACGAGCGGCGCGGCTTCCGAGGCCTCGCCCGACTTTGCGAAGGACTTTCCAAAGTGTGGGAAACCCGGTCCGGCGCGAATGCCCACAGATGGCGAACGAGGCCGCTGAACAGCGCCGTTCGGCTCCCGACGCCGCCGAACGAGCGCGGCGAGTTTGCGACATGCGGCGAGCGTCGCTGAGAATGACTCGCATCAACGGATTTCGGCGGGCTCGGAGTGATGGAACGCAGAGGAATCGCGGCTGGAATGCCCGCATTTGATTCTCAGATCTGCGAAACCGGGAACGGGCGGGAGTCTAATCCGTGGGAGCGTTTGCACTCCGATCGTTCGTTTTTTGCAACATTCGGCGCGGTACGCTGATTGCAGACGTGAATCTGGTGTTTCTTTGACAAATGAACTGCCTGCATTTGACAAGCGACGGGTATCCACAGGTACACTAGCAACGAGTACGGGTTTGTCGGATCGCCGTGACCCCCGACAGTCGCGTACGCAACAAAGCCGGTCAGCGAGGCGCACATGAAACTCGCGGTATTGCGGGAAGCGTTGGAGTCGGAGCGACGGGTGGCTTTGGTTCCCGAGTCGGTGAAGAAACTCACCGCTGCCGGGTTTTCCATTACGGTCGAGTCGGGATGCGGCACGACCGCGTTCTTCTCCGACGAGGCGTACGCCGCGGCGGGCGCCGTCGTTTCCCCTGACCCGGCCAAGATTCTCGCCGAGGCCGACATGCTCATCAAGGTGGGCGTGCCGGGCTGGTCGGGCGGCGGCCGCGACGAGGTGGGGATGATGCACGAGGGGCAGATGCTCCTGGCGTCGCTCATGCCCGCCCGCAACCCCGGGCTGATGAAAGCCCTGGCGGGCCGCAAGGTCACGGCATTTTCAACAGACGCCATCCCCCGCACGACGCGTGCGCAGGCGATGGACACGCTTTCCTCCATGGCCAACATCGCCGGGTACAAGGGCGTTCTCCTGGGCGCGGTCGAACTGGCGCGGTACTGCCCCATGTTCATGACCGCCGCGGGAACGATCTTCCCGGCCAAGGTCTTCGTCATCGGGGCGGGCGTCGCGGGGCTGCAGGCCATCGCGACCGCCCGCCGTCTTGGCGCGCAGGTCTTCGCGACCGACGTGCGTCCGGAGGTGAAGGAGCAGATCGAGAGCGTGGGCGCCAAGTATGTCGGCATCGAACTCAAGCAGAGCGCGGCGGCCGGCGGCGGATACGCCAAGGAGCTTTCCGCAGAGGACAAGGCCCGGCAGAGCCAGATGCTCGCCGAGCAGTGCGCGATCTCCGACATGGTCGTGACCACCGCCCTGATCGGCGGCGTGTTCGCGCCCAAGCTCATCAGCGGGGACATCGTCCGCAAGATGCGGCCGGGCTCGGTCATCGTCGACCTGGCGGCGGAGGGCGGGGGCAACTGCGAACTTTCCAAGCCCGGCTCGACGATCGTCGAGAACGGCGTGAAGGTCGTGGCCCCGCTGAACCTGCCCAGCTCGATGCCGGCGGACGCCAGCACGCTGTGGTCCAGGAACATGCTGAACTTCCTCATGGCCTTCTGGAAGGACAAGAAGTTCAACCTCGACATGAACGACGAGATCATCAAGGGCGCCGCCATCACGCACGGCGGCGAGATCCTGCACGCCAAGACGAAAGAGGCGATCGCGGCCGCGGGCGGCTGACGGCCCCGGGCCCGGCGTCGCGTTCTTTCCCTACAGACTTTTTTCGCGAGGACACCATGACCCGATTCTCCAGAACCGCTTGCATGCTCACGCCGGCCCTGCTGGCGTCCGTGGCGTGCGCCCAGGGCGTCGATACCCCCCCGCCCGCCCACGGCCCGGTGCAGCTTGACCTGATCTCGATGCTCTTCGTGTTCATGCTGTCGACGTTCATCGGCATCGGGCTGATCCGCCGGGTGAGCCGGCTGCTCCACACCCCGCTGATGTCGCTCACCAACGCGATCTCGGCGATCGCGGTGGTGGGCGCGATCATCGTGGCGGGCGGCGAGCACTACCCGGTGTGGGTGCGTGCGATGGGCGCCGTGGCCCTGTTCGCCTCGATGACCAACATCATCTCGGGCTTCATGATCACCGACCGCATGCTCAAGATGTTCAACGCCCCGACGGGAGGTGGCAAGTGAATACCTCCTTCGCATTCCTGGGCGACATTCTCTCCACAGCCAACCGCAACACGCTGATCGAGCTGGCCTACCTGCTCGCCGCGGGGCTCTTCATCTTCTCCATCCACTGGATGGGCGATCCCAAAACGGCCCGGCGCGGCGTGTTCGCCGGGGTGGCGGCGATGTCGCTTGCCGTGCTCTTCACGTGGGCGCGGCCCGAGGTGACGGGCTATCTGTGGATCATCGTTCCCATCGCGCTGGCCGTGGGACCCGGCGTGTGGCTGAGCAACGTGCCGCTGACGGCGGTGCCGCAGCGAACGGCCCTCTCTCACGCCTTCGGCGGCCTGGCGGCGGGGCTGGTGGGAACGGCCAAGTTCCTCTACTGGTACCTGCACACGCCGGCGGACCTGACCTCTTTCCGCGTGGGCGCCATCGTGCTGGAAGTGCTGCTGGGCTATCTCACGTTCACCGGCTCGATCATCGCCGCGGCGAAACTGCAGGAGGTCAAGTGGATCCCGCAGCGTCCGTGGGTGTACCCGGGCCAGAACATCGTCAACTTCATCTCCTTCGGCGTCGCGGTGGTCCTGGGCGTGCTGCTGGTGGTCAACCCCACCGGCCCGTACGCCCTGTGGATGTTCGCGGGCGTGGTCTTCCTGGCCTTCAACTTCGGCTGGATGCTGGTCATGCCGATCGGCGGGGCCGACATGCCCACGGTGATCGCGATCCTGAACGCGTACGCGGGCCTGGCCGCGGTGGCGATGGGCTTCGTGCTGGACAACAAGCTGCTGATCACCGCTGGCGCTCTGGACGGCTCAAGCGGCCTGATCCTGTCGATCATCATGTGCAAGGCGATGAACCGCTCCTTCTCGAACGTGCTCTTCGGCGCGTTCGGGCAGGTGCAGCAGAAGGCCGTCGGGGGCGAGCAGAAGACGTACAAGTCCGAGACGCCCGAGGACGCGGCGGCGATCATGGGCCAGTCGAGCCTGGTGGTGATCGTGCCGGGGTATGGCATGGCGGTTGCACAGGCTCAGCACAAGGTTCGCGAGCTCTACGACCAGCTCAAGAAACGGGGCGTAGACGTGAAGTTCGCGATCCACCCGGTGGCCGGACGTATGCCCGGTCACATGAACGTGCTGCTCGCCGAAGCGGAGATCCCGTACACGGACCTGATCGAGATGGACGAGATCAACCCCGATATGCCGCAGTGCGACGTGTGCCTGGTGCTGGGCGCCAACGACGTCGTGAATCCCTGCGCCCGCTACGACAAGAACAGCCCGATCTACGGCATGCCCATCATCGATGCGGACAGGGCCAAGACGGTGTACGGCGTGAAGCGCAGCAAGAACCCGGGCTTCGCAGGCATCGATAATGAGTTGTACTTCCTTGACAAGACCAGGATGCTGTTCGGCGACGCGAAGGCGGTCGTCGGCGAACTGGTCAAGAACCTGGCGACCGGAAGCGGGATGCACTAAGCCCCACTTCCGCGGACCAGGGGAGGTTGTGCGGAATGTTCCAGGTACGTATCCACGGACGAGGCGGTCAGGGTGTCGTGACCGCCGCGGAGATGCTCTCGGTCGCGGCGTTCCTTGAGAATCGGTGGGCGCAGGCGTTCCCGAGTTTCGGATCGGAGCGCATGGGCGCCCCGGTGATGGCGTTCTGCCGGATCGACGATCGCGAGATCCGCTCGCGCGAACCGGTGACGCAGCCGGACGCCCTGATCATCCAGGACCCCACGCTGCTGCACCAGGTGAGCGTGTTCGAGGGCCTGAACCCCAAGGGCTACGTGCTGATCAACTCCGGCCGCGGCCTGGATCAGCTGGGGATCAACGATTTGCTACATTCGCTCCCGCCGGGGCATGCGTGCGCGATCCCGGCGACTGAGCTGTCGGTGCGGCACGTTGGGCGACCTGTACCCAACGTGCCGCTGCTGGCCGCGCTGTGCGCGATCACCAGGAAGCTGTGCCTGTCGTCGGTCGAGGCGGCGATCCGCCAGAAGTTCAAGGAAGCGGTGGCGGAGAAGAACGTCGCCGCGGCCCGCGAAGCGTTCGAGCTCGCGGGCGGCATGACGACCCCGAAGGGAGCGTTGGCCCATGCTTAAGCAATGCGAAGGCTCGATCGCGATCGCGGAGGCCGTGGCGCTGTGCCGGCCGGAAGTGATCTGCGCGTACCCCATCACGCCCCAGACGCACATCGTGGAAGGGCTGGGCCTGCTCGTGAAGAGCGGGAAGCTCTCCAACTGCGAGTACATCAACGTGGAGAGCGAGTTCGCCGCGATGTCGGTGGCGATCGGCGCTTCGGCGTGCGGCGCGCGGGCGTACACCGCGACGGCCAGCCAGGGCATCCTGTACATGGCCGAGGCGGTGTACAACGCGTCGGGCCTTGGGCTCCCGATCGTGATGACGGTGGGCAACCGCTCGATCGGCGCCCCGATCAACATCTGGAACGACCACACCGACAGCATGGCGCTGCGCGACGCGGGCTGGATCCAGCTGTTCGCCGAGAACAATCAGGAGGCCACCGACCTGCACATCCAGGCGTTCAAGCTGGCGGAAGAGCTCAGCGTGCCGGTGATGGTGTGCGTCGACGGCTTCATCCTCACCCACGCCTACGAGCGGGTCGACGTGCCCGAGCAGTCGAAGGTGGACGCGTTCCTGCCGCCCTACGAACCCCGGCAGGTGGTTGACCCCGACGAGCCGGTCACCATCGGCGCGATGGTCGGCCCCGAGGCGTTCATGGAAGTTCGGTACCTGGCGCACCACAAGCAGATGCAGGCGCTGGAGCGGATCCCGCAACTGGCGGAGGAGTTCCGCCGGGTGTTCGGCCGGGCTTCGGGCGGGCTGCTGCACACCTACCACACGGAAGACGCCGAGACCGTGATCGTCGCGCTGGGCTCGGTGAACGGCACGATCAAGGACGTGATCGACCAGATGCGCGCCGAGGGCGTGAAGATCGGGTCGGTGAGCCTGTGCTCGTTCCGGCCGTTCCCCACCGCCGCGCTGCACGCGGCGATCGGCCACGCCAAGCGGGTGGTGACGATCGAGAAGAGCCTGTCGGTGGGCATCGGCGGCAACGTCTCGCACAACCTGCGGATGGCGCTGCAGGGGCGGGACACCAAGGTCAGCACCGTGATCGCGGGGCTGGGCGGCCGGGCCATCACGCAGACGAGCCTGCGCAAGGTCTTCACGCGGGCGATCCAGGACACTCTCGAACCCCTCTCGTTCATGGACCTCAACACGGCGGTGATCAACCGTCAGTTGGAGCGTGAACGCGTCACGCGTCGGACCGGGCCGGCGGCGGAGGCCATTCTCCGCGACATCGGCACCATGGCGGCACGCGTCAGCTAGAGAAGGAACAACCCATGACCGGCGCATCTCGCGTCAAGTTCTATCAGACGGGCACGTTCACGGTCGGCAACCGGCTGCTGGACGTGTCGGTCCGCAGCGTTCAATCCGACGCTGACCGCAACAACTCTCTCAACTCCGGCCACCGCGCCTGCCAGGGCTGCGGCGAAGCGCTGGGGGCACGCTACGCGCTGGACGCGGCGATGCGGGCCGTCAACGGGCGGCTGGTGGTGGCCAACGCCACCGGATGCCTGGAAGTCTTCTCGACGCCCTATCCGGAATCATCGTGGCGAGTGGCGTGGCTTCACTCGCTGTTCGCGAACGCCGCGGCGGTGGGCACGGGCATGGCCGCGGCGATGAAGGTCAAGGGCCGCAAGGACGTTCGGGTCATCGCCCAGGGCGGCGACGGCGGCACGGTCGACATCGGCTTCGCGTGCCTCTCGGGCATGTTCGAGCGCGACGACGACGTGCTCTACATCTGCTACGACAACGAAGCCTACATGAACACGGGCATCCAGCGCTCCAGCGCGACGCCCGCCGCCGCCCGGACGATGACCACTCCCGCCGCGGGGCAGGAGCCGGGCAACGTCTTCGGCCAGGGCAAGAACGTCCCGTTGATCGCGATGGCGCACGGCATCCCGTACGTCGCGACGGCGTCGGTCGCGGACCTGCGCGACCTGGAGTACAAGGTCGGGCGTGCGATGGCGATCCACGGGGCCCGGTACCTTCACGTGCACGTTCCCTGCCCGCTGGGCTGGGGCTGCGACACCGGCGACACGCTCAAGGTGGCCCGACTGGCGGCGGAATCGGGGCTGTTCCCGATCTTCGAGGCCGAGGCGGGCGAGGTGACGGGCCGGCGCACCATCCGTCGCCGCGTGCCGGTGGAAGACTATCTCAAGATGCAGTCGCGGTTCGCGCACCTGTTCTCGCCCAAGCGCGATGAACGGCGGATCGCGATGATCCAGGCGATCGCGGACCGCAACATCAGGCGGTTCGGGCTGCTGGACAAGTCAGAGCAGGGAGCACACCCATGAACAAACCCTTTGCCATCACGCTCGACGTGGGCTCGAGCCTGGCGAACAAGACGGGCTCGTGGCGCACCGAGCGCCCGGTGTACGTCGACCGGCTCCCGCCCTGCAACCACGCCTGCCCGGCGGGCGAGAACATCCAGCAGTGGCTCTTCCACGCCGAAGAGGGCAACTACGAGGCGGCGTGGCGGCAGATCATGAAGGACAACCCGATGCCCGCGGTGATGGGCCGGGTCTGCTACCACACCTGCGAGGGCGCCTGCAACCGCGCCAAGCTCGACAAGCCCGTGGGCATCCACGCGATCGAACGCTTCCTGGGCGATCTGGCGATCGCCGAGAAATGGAATGTCAACGTCGAGGCCAAGGCGTCGGGCAAGAGCGTGCTGGTCGTCGGGGCCGGCCCCTCGGGGCTCGCCGCGGCGTATCACCTCGCGCTTCTGGGCCACGCGGTCACCATCCGCGAGGCGGGCCCCTTCGCCGGCGGCATGATGCGCTTCGGCATCCCCAAGTACCGCCTGCCGCGCGAGGTGCTCGACGCGGAGATCCAGCGCATCGTGGACCTGGGCGTGAAGATCGAACTCAACACCAGGGTCGATGACCTGGACGCGGTGCTGGCGACGCACCGGTTCGACGCGGTGTTCCTCGCGGTGGGCGCGCACCTGGCCAAGCGGGCGTACATCCCGGCGGGCGACGCCTCCAAGATCCTGGACGCCGTGTCCCTGCTGAGAGGTATGGAGACCGGCGAGCAGCCGCTGCTGGGCCGTCGCGTGCTGGTGTACGGCGGCGGCAACACCGCCATGGACGCGGCCCGCTCGGCCAAGCGCCTGGGCGCCACGGAAACGATCGTTGTGTACCGGCGCACCCGCGAGAAGATGCCCGCCCACGACTTCGAGGTGCAGGAGGCGATGGAAGAGGGCATCATGTTCAAGTGGCTCTCGACGATTAAATCCGAGAGCGGCGGCACCTTCACCGTCGAGAAGATGAAGCTCGACGACAAGGGCAAGCCGCAGCCCACCGGCGAGTACGAGGAGATGCAGGCGGACTCGCTCGTGCTCGCCCTGGGCCAGGACGTTGACCTTTCCTTCCTGGGCAAGCTCAAGGGCCTGTCGATCAACGACGGCGTGGTGCAGGTTGATTCCAACATGATGACGGGGTGCAAGGGCGTCTTTGCCGGCGGCGACATGGTCCCCGCGGAGCGCACCGTCACGGTGGCGGTGGGCCACGGCAAGAAGGCGGCCCGCTGCATCGACGCGTACCTCAAGAACAGCGTCTATGCACCGCCGCCCAAGCACGAGCTGGCGGTGTTCGACGCGCTCAACTCCTGGTACTACTCCGACGCCCCGGCAACGGTGCAGCCGATGCTCGACCTGGCGCGGCGCGAATCGACGTTCGAGGAGGTGGTGGGCGGGCTGGACCAGTCCAACGCCCTGTTCGAGGCCCGGCGCTGCCTTTCGTGCGGCAATTGCTTCGAGTGCGACAACTGCTTTGGCGTCTGCCCCGACAACGCGGTGATCAAGCTGGGACAGGGCAAGCGCTACGCGTTCAACTACGACTACTGCAAGGGCTGCAGCCTGTGCGCCAACGAGTGTCCGTGCGGGGCCATCAAGATGGTGCCCGAGACGATCTGAACCGCTCACACGACTCCCGCCCGGGAGCGAGCGAACCGAGGTGACCAGTGACCCATATCCCCGATGCCCCGGCCAGCGGCCCCGTGCTGCGTGACGCGCACCCGACCCTGGACGATGCGCACGCCGTCGTTGAAGCGCAGGCGTGCCTGCAGTGCGGCGGCCCGTGCGCCCTGGCCCCGTGCGCCAACGCCTGCCCGGCGGGCATCGACGTGCCGGGGTTCATCCTCGACATCGCCAACGGCAAGCCGCTCGCGGCGGCCAAGAAGATCTTCGACGCCAACATCCTGGGCGGCACGTGCTCTCGCGTGTGCCCGGTGGAGGTGCTGTGCGAGGGCACGTGCGTGCTGCTCAAGGAAGGCCGCCGCCCCATCCACATCGCGCGGTTGCAGCGCAACGCCACCGACCACGCGCTGGATTCGGGCACCCATGTCGTCCACGCCTCGGCCAAGAAGCACCCGCAGAGCGTGGGCGTGCTGGGCGCGGGGCCGGCGGGGCTGGGGTGCGCGGCGGAACTGGCGCGGCTGGGCTACTCCGTGACGGTGTACGAACGCCGCGACTTTGCGGGCGGACTGGTCACGCGGGGCATCGCGCCGTACAAGCAGCAGTACAAGCCGCTGCCGGCGGAGATCGATCAGATCAAGTCGCTGGGCGTAAACGTACGGATGGGCGTGACGATCGGCAAGGACATCACGATCGAGCAGTTGCGGGCCACGCACGACGCGCTGTTCCTGGGCGTGGGCATGGGCGACGACATGCCCGCGAAGATCCCCGGCGAGGACCTGCCGGGCGTGTGGGAATCTCTCAAGTTCATCGAGGCGTTGAAGCTGGGGCCCGCCGGTGGCCTGCGCCTGGGCTCCCGGGTGGCGATCATCGGCGGCGGCAACACCGCCATCGACGTGGCCCGCGAGAGCATCATCCTGCGCAGCACCGCGGCCACGGCGGCGAACACCGCCGTCGACGTGGCGCGCCAATCGGTCATGATGGGCGCCGCCGAGGTCATGATGCTCTACCGCCGCTCGGAGGCGGAGATGCCGGCGTTCGCGCACGAGATCGCCGCGGCCCGGCGCGAGGGCGTTCACATCATCCCGCTCGTGGCCCCCATCGAGTTCATCGGGAAGGACCGGGTGACGGGCGTTCGGTGCGTGCGGATGAGGCTCGGCAAGCCCGACCAGTCCGGCCGCCCGCGTCCCGAGCCGATCGAGGGCTCGGAGTTCGTGCTCGAGGTCGACACCGTCATCAAGGCCATCGGTCAGCGGCCGCACACCGACCTGTTCGCGGCGCTGGGCGTAGAGATGCGCGGCAGCATCGTAAAGGTCGACGCGGAGATGCGCACCAGCCAGGCGAAGATATTCGCCGGCGGCGACTGCATCAACGGCGGCGCCACCGTGGTGCAGGCCGTCCGCGACGGACGCGAGGCCGCCCGGGCCATGGCCCGCGCGTTCTCTGGCGCGGCACGCCCGGAGCACGAGGAAGTTCCGCCGCCGCGCGTGGAACCGGTGGACGGCACGCTGCGGCACTTCCAGATGGACTACCGGCTCACCACGGCGCCGGGGGCGTGCAAGGGCTGCAACATCTGCGTCACGAGCTGCCCGGTGAACACGCTGGCGCTGGACCGGGCGAACAAGATCATCGTCAAGGACGTCGGCACGTGCGTCTTCTGCGGGCTGTGCGAGGCCAGGTGCCCGGACTTTGCGATCTGGATCGCCAAGGGGGGCTCGGACAGGGCCCGGACGATCGCGTACGAAAATGAGGTGGCTTCATGAGCGCTCAGAGACTGATCCAGGGGAACGAGGCGTGCGCCTTCGGCGCGCTGTACGCCGGCTGCAACTTCTACGCCGGGTACCCCATCACGCCCAGTTCCGAGGTGATGGAGATCCTGTCCCACGAGATGCCCGCGGCGGGACGCACGTTCATCCAGATGGAAGACGAGATCGCCTCGATCTCGGCCATCATCGGCGCTTCCTGGGGCGGGGCCAAGGTGCTGACGGCCACCAGCGGGCCGGGCTTCTCGCTCATGCAGGAGGGGATCGGGTACGCCGCAATCACCGAAACACCTTGCGTAATCGTGAACTGCCAGCGCTGGGGCCCTTCAACGGGTCAGCCCACCAAGGGCGCGCAGGGCGACGTGATGCAGGCGATCTGGGGCACGCACGGCGACCACCCGGTGATCGTGCTCACCGCCTCGACCGTGCGCGACACCTTCGAGATGACCGTCAAAGCGTTCAACCTCGCGGAGACGTACCGCGTGCCGGTGATCCTGCTGATGGATGAAGTGCTTGCCCACATGCGCGAGAACATCCCCTGGCCGGAACCGGGCGAGCTGGAAGTGCTCAACCGCAAGGCCCCCGCCGACATCAAGTCGTTCCGGCCCTTCGCGGACGAGAGCTTCCTGCCGTTCGGCGCGGGGGCCCGTTTTCATGTCACGGGGTTGGCGCACGGGGCCGAGGGGTTCGCCGTGGCGGACGAGGCGGCGGCGAAGGAACTGCGGCGGATGATGGGCAAGGTGCAGAACAAGGTGCGCGACCTGGCGATGTACGACCGGTACCGCCTGAACGACGCCTCGATTGCTTTCGTCACGTACGGCATCACCAGCCGTCCGGCGCAGGCGGCGGTTGACATCCTGCGGGCGCAGGGCATCCGCGCCGGGCTGCTGAGCCTCAAGACGCTGTGGCCCTTCCCCGATCATGTCGTCCGCCCGGTCGCCGAACTGGTGGACCGCATCATCGTTCCCGAACTGAACATGGGCCAGTTGGTGCGGGAGATCGCCCGCGCCGCCGAGGGGCTGTGCGAGGTAACGCCCCTGAACCGCGTGGACGGGCACCTGCTGACGCCGGACCAGATCGCCGATTCGGCGCGGGTCAAACTGGCGGAGATTCCCCAAGGAGTGCAGATATGAGCGAGGACTACCGCAGATTCCTCAGGGCCCGCCAGCTCCCGCACGTCTGGTGCCCCGGGTGCGGCAACGGCACGATCGTCAAGTCGCTGCTGGACGGCATCGGCGACCTGGGCCTCAACCAGGACAAGGTCGTCGTGGTGAGCGGCATCGGCTGCTCGGGCCGCACGCCCTTCGTGCTCGACTTCAACACGATGCACACGACCCACGGGCGTGCCCTCACGTTCGCGACGGGGATCAAGCTCGCCAACCCCGAGCTGCACGTGATCGTCATCATGGGCGACGGCGACGCCTCGGCCATCGGCGGGAACCACTTCATCCACGCCTGCCGGCGCAACCTGGACCTGACCGCCCTCATCTTCAACAACGGCATCTACGGCCTGACCGGCGGCCAGCAGGCCCCCACCACGCCGATGGGCAAGCGCAGCACCACCTCGCTGGCGGGCACGCTCGAGCAGCCCTTCGACCTCGTGCAGTTGGCGCTCGGGGCCGGCGCCGGGTTCGTGGCCCGGACCAGCTCGTTCGATCACAAGCACATGACGGCCCTGATCAAGCAGGCCATCACGCACCGCGGCTTCTCCGTGATCGACATCATCACCTCTTGCCCCACCTACTTCGGCCGGATGAACGAGGTGGCCGAGCCCTACGACATGCTCAAGTACCTGCGGGACACCACTTCTCCGATGCAGGACTGCACCTGCGGCGAGAGCGACGAGCCGGAGGTGCACACGCTGCCCACCGGCATCTTCCGCGAAGAACTCCGCACCGACTACGGCACGCTCTACCAGCAGAAGATCGCCGCGGCGGCGGGGAAACGGAGCCGATCATGAACGACCCAGTACAAGTCCGGTTCAGCGGCGCGGGCGGCCAGGGCCTGATCACCGCGGGTGTGATCCTCGCCGAGGCGGCGATGCTCGAGGGCAAGAACGTCGTACAGACACAGACGTACGGCCCCGAGGCGCGGCTGGGCTCCAGCAAGGCCGAGGTGATCATCTCCGCCGGGCAGATCGCCTATCCCGAGGTAACGGTGCCCGACGTGCTGCTGTGCATGTCGATGGAGGCGGCCAAGAAGTACCTGCCCAAGGTCCGCCCGGACACCACGGTGATCATCGATTCCACCAATATCGGCCCGGAGGTCACGTGCGGCGGGCACGTGCACCGGCTGCCGCTCACCCAGGCGGCCGTCGACACCGGGAGCAAGGTCGTCGCCAACACCGTGGCGCTCGCGGCGATCAACCGCATCGCTGGGCTGGTGAGCACGCAGAGCCTGAAGAACGCCGTGCTGGCAAGGGTGCCCGCGAAGTTCCGCGATCTGAACGAACGGGCCATCGCGGCGGGCGAGGCGCTGGTGCAGACCGCGCCGGCGACGGCGTAAGAAGCCCGACGGCGCAGCGCTCCAACGACAGCGCACGGAGGCGCCGATGTCCATGACCGAACCGAAGCACGACTCACCAGACCACCAGCAGCACAAGCCCGACGCGCGCCTGCTGCTGGACCGTCTGGACTCGCTCGTCACCGACATTCTCGACCTTGAGCAAGCGTGCACGGCCGAACAGGGCGTGGTGCCGCGGGATCAGCGCGACAGCCTGCGCAACCTCGTGCATTACCTGGCGCTGCGTCGGCACGACCTGCGCGACACCCAGCACGCGCTGGCGGCGCTGGGGCTTTCTTCGCTGGGGCGATCGGAATCTCACGTGCTGGGCACGATCGACGCCGTGCGGAGCGCGCTGGCCGCGCTCGCCGGGCTGGCGGCCCCACCGCCCACCGCCGCGACGTTCCCCATGCATCGCGGCGAGGAACTCCTGCAACGCAGCACGACGCGGCTGTTGGGCCATGCGCCCGCGGGCCGGCACGTACGCATCATGGTCACCATGCCCTCCGAGGCCGCGACCGATCCGCGCCTGGTGCGGGAACTCGTGGCGGGCGGCATGGACGTGATGCGGATCAACTGCGCTCACGACGACCGGGCGGCGTGGGCGGCGATGATCCAGAACCTTCGCGCGGCCACGACCGACGGCGACAGGCCCCGGCGCGTGCTCATGGACGTCGAGGGACCCAAGCTCCGCACCGGGCCGATCGCGGAGGGCCCACGCGTGGTCTCGTGGAACCCGCCGCGCTCGGTCATCGGCGACCTGCTGAGGCCGTGCGTCGTGTGGATCACGCGCCAGGAGCGCCCCGTGGCCCCGGCCGTGATCACACCGGAAGCAACGCTCATGCTGCCGGGGGCGTTCGTCGATCAACTGCGTCCCGGAGAGAGGATCACGTTCACGGATCAGCCCGGGCGATCGCGCCTGCTCACGGTCAACGCCAGCGAATCCGGCGGAGTGCTGGCGCAATCAACGCACTCGGCGTATGTCACGCCGGGGACCGAGTTCCGCACCGAATCAAACCCGCGTCTGCGGTGCACCATCACCAATCTGCCGGCGGTGCCGGGCATGATTGAGCTCACACCCGGCGATCAACTGGTCGTCACGGCGGACCCGGAGCCGGGCCGGGCCGCGGTGCGCGACGATGCGGGGCGGATCATCTCCCCGGCGTGCATCTCGCTCTCGCCGGGGCAGATCTTCACCGACCTGCGCCCGGGCCACCGGGTGATGCTCGACGACGGCAAGGCCGTGGGCGTGGTGGACCGCGTGGACCAGCGGTCCGCGGTGCTGCGCATCATCCGCTGCCGCGGCGGACGGTTCAGGCTGGGGCCGGAGAAGGGCATCAACCTGCCCGATACGGACCTGAACCTGCCGGCGCTCAGCGAAGACGACGCGGGCCACCTGCCGTTCATCGCGGCGAACGCGGACATGATCGGCTTCAGCTTCGTGCAGAGGCCGGCGGACATCGACATGCTGCGCGACGCGCTGGCCGCCGCCGGGCGGCCGGACCTGGGCCTGGTTCTCAAGATCGAGACCGCCGCGGCGTTCGCCCGGCTGCCGGAGCTGCTGATGTCGGCGATGCGCAGCCCGGCGGTGGGCGTGATGATCGCGCGGGGCGACCTGGCCACCCAGATCGGGTACGAGCGGCTCGCGGAGGTGCAGGAAGAGATCCTGTGGATCTGCGAGGCGGCGCACGTGCCGGTGATGTGGGCCACGCAGGTGCTCGAGACGCTCGCGAAGAAGGGCCTGCCCAGCCGGTCGGAGATCACCGACGCGGCGATGGGCGAGCGGGCCGAGTGCGTGATGCTCAACAAGGGGCCGTTCGTGCTCGACGCCGTGCGGCTTCTGGACAACATCCTGCGGCGCATGGCGGGCCACCAGAGCAAGAAGCGGTCGATGATGCGGCCGCTGAGCATCGCGCGGCGGTTCGGGCACTTGTGAGACAACCGGTCTTTGACGCGCAGAACTGCCGCGGCGCTGAGACGCGATCTCATCTGGCCGCGCACCACGACAAATCCGCGCCGGGGCTGAAACAGCGTGCCCGTTTCATACATATACAGATGTAGTTATTCATGACTCCGGGTGGAGCGTTTGTTTCCGCTGCGACTCACTCTCAACCAGAGGTTCGGTCGTGCGCACCGCCCGTCATGCCAGGAGAACGCCGATGTTCAAACACATGTGGAGGGTCGCCCTCGCCCTCGCCGCGCTGCCCTCTCTGGCGGCGGCGCAGTCGAGCGGCAACTACGTCGTCATCGCCGCCAACGACCTGGGCATGCACTGCATGCAGAACGACTACTCGCAGTTCATGCTGCTGCCGCCGTACAACACGCTGCGGGCGATCGTGATCCGGCGGGGCGGGGAGCCGAGCATCGCGGGCAGCAACGTCACGGTGAACTTCGAGATCCCCGGGAACACGCACTCGACGGACAAGACCAACTTCTGGAACTACGCGCCCCAGCTCTTCGGCGGGCCGCTGGCGCCGGACATGGGGCTCAAGGGCTTCGGCCTTTCTGGCGCGATGCGCCGCGATTCGGCGCGGCGCGACTTCGTCGCCGAGGGCATCCCCGTGACGCCCATGGACGACGACGGCACCGAGAACGCCTACGCGCTCGCCACGGTCACGGTGAAATCCGGGAACTCCGTGGTCGCCAAGACGCAGGCGGTGGTGCCGGTGTCTTGGGAGATTTCCTGCAACCTCTGCCACACCAGCGAGGGCGAGACGGTGGGCACCAACATTCTCAAGGCCCACGACCGCATCCACGGCACTCATCTCGTTCAGCAGCAGCCGGTGATGTGCGCCTCGTGCCACTCCGACAACGCCCTGGGAGCGCCGGGGAACCCGGGGATCGAAAGTCTCTCGGGCGCGATGCACACGGGCCACGCCTCGCGCATGGGCGCGGTCAACCTGGCCAACGAGTGCTACGCGTGCCACCCGGGCATCCGCACCACCTGCCAGCGCGACGTTCACGCGGCGCGGGGCATGGATTGCAAGGCCTGCCACACTTCCATGGCGGCGGTGGGCAGCGCCTCGCGCCGCCCGTGGATCGACCTGCCCAGGTGCGGTAGTTGCCACAACGTGCCGGGGCACGACTACGAGCAGACGGGGACGCTGTACCGAAACTCGGTTGGCCACAGCGGGGTCGCGTGCTACGCGTGCCACGGGAGCCCGCACGCCATCGGCCCGGCCATGACCCAGGCGGACAACGCGCAGGCCACCCGCCTGCAGGGCCACTCGGGCGTCGTCAACACATGCACCGTCTGCCACACCTCCACGCCCGGCGAGTCGTTCTTCCACCGGCGCGGCGACTAAGGGGCTGTTCAACACACACCGGAGGCACGAATCATGACACGACTCACTCTCACGCTGATCGCCCTGGCGGGCATCGCGCACATCGCCCGGGCCCAGGAATACCAGTTGGTTGATCTGGGGACGTTCGGGGGCGAATCACAGGCGCTCGCGGTGGGCCCCACCGGCGCCGCGGCGGGCATCGCCACGGGGCAGGACTCGCACTTCGACGCGTTCCTGCACGACTCTTCGCTCACGCCGATCCCCATCACCGATGTGTACGCCGAGCACGCGGCGTTCGCGATCACCGCCGGCGGCAAGGTGTACGGCTATTCGTTCGACATGGGCGGGCTGAGTCGCTCGGCGTTCATGGTGGACGCGGGCACGCTCGTGCCGTTGGGTGCGTTCGCGGCGCGGGCGGCGAACGACGCCGGGCAGGTCGCCGGCAGCGCGCTGATCGCCAGTAGCGGGCTCACCGTTGAACGCGCGTGCAGGTACGCGAACGGATCGATCACAACGCTTCCAACCCTGGGGGGAGAGTCGTCCAAGGGGCTGGGCATCGACGACACGGGGCGCGTGGTGGGCAGCTCCACGACGGCGGCGGAGAATGGGCAGCGGCCGTGCCTGTGGGTCGGGACGACGGCGAAGGACATGGGCACCATCGGCGGCGCGCAGGGGCAGGCCCGCGCGATCGCGTCGGGCTGGGCCGTGGGCGCTTCACAAACCACCGATGGAACCTGGCACGCCACCCGCTGGCAGGTGGATGCAGACGGTCACATCCTGCACGTGGGCGATCTCGGCGTGCTCGCCGCGGGGACATCGAGCTTCGCGATGGGGCTCAACGCGCACGGCGACGCCGTGGGCGTGAGCGCGTACCGCGCGGTGCGCTGGCGCGACGGCGTGGTGACCGATCTGAACACGCTGATCGCGTCCGACCCCAACTGGCTCATCGAAAAGGCCAACGCGATCAACGACTCGGGCGTGATCGCCGCGACGGCGCGGCGGGTGGACACCGGCTATCAGCATGCGGTTCTGCTCCGTCCCACCGGAACCTACACCGGCGGCACGGGTGGAGGCGGCGGCAGCGGCGATGGCGGGGGCGGCGGCGCCAACAAGCCCGACGCGCCGGTGCTGGACACCGCCAGCGACCTGGGCGTCTCTTCGGCCGACGGGCTGACCTCGTCCAAGGACCTCAACTTTGTCGGGAATGCCGAGGCCCGCGCGCAGGTGCGGATCTACATCGACGGCACGGAAACAAACCGCACGGCGATCGTGAACACGAGCGGGCACTACCGCGTGAAGGTGACCAACGCTCCCACGGGCGTGCACGCGTACCAGATCATCGTGAAGAACCGCGCGAATCAACTCTCGGGCCTCAGCGATCCCACGTACGTCACGCGCGATTCGGTGGCGCCGCCGACACCGGCGGCCCCCACGCTCGATCCGGCGGACCGCGTGACCACCAGCAAGCCCAACGAGATCGCCACCCGCAACACGCAGCCGACCATTCTGGGGCAGGCGGTGGCCGGGAACACGGTTCAACTGCTCAGCGGCTCTCGCGTGCTGGGCACGGCGATCGCGGACAACGCCGGCAACTACTCCATCCAACCCACGACCCCGCTGCGGGCCGGTTCGACCGTGTCGCTCAAGGTGCTGCAGACGAAGCCCTCGGGCGCGGTCAGTTCCAAGAGCCGCGAGCTCAAGATCAAGGTCCTGCAGTAACATCACGATCTGCTGTTTCCACTTCAGCACTCGCGGGCCTGTGAATCGCGGCACCACCGCCAACGTTCATGGGCCCGCGGTGCGTTTGCCGATCGGGCTCGGGGCCGGACCATCGCCCGACGCTCATCGGGGCCCCACGCTATTCTCCCGCTTCAACCCAGGAGCCCCGCCGTGAACACCTCTTCGCTCCGATTCGCCAGCGCCGCCTCGATCGCTTTCCTCTGCCTCCGCGCCATCGCCGCGGACGATCTGGCCTCGGGCTTTGCACAGCCCCCGGATTCGGCCAAGCCCCACACGTGGTGGCACTGGATGAACGGCAATGTCACCAAGGAGGGCATCACCGCCGACCTCGAGGCGATGAAGCGGATCGGTCTGGGCGGGGCGCAGATCTTCAATGTCTCGGAGGAAATTCCCGAGGGGCCCATCGCGTACAACTCGCCGCAGTGGCGGGAGATGGTCAAGCACGCCGCGGCGGAAGCGCAGCGTCTGGGTCTGGAACTGTGCATCCACAACTGCGCGGGCTGGTCGAGCAGCGGCGGGCCGTGGGTGCAGCCGCAGGACGCGATGCAGACGCTGGTGACCACCGAGACCCGCGTCCACGGCCCGGCCCGCTTCACGGAGAAGCTCGCCCAACCGCGCACCAATCACAACTACTACCGCGACATCGCGGTGCTGGCCTTTCCCACTCCCGGCAACGACGCCGCGAGGATCCCGGACATCAAGGCCAAGGCCTTGTACGAATACAAGTACGGCCTACAGCCGTCGCTCGACGCCGCGCCCGCCGGGTCGGCGATCGCACGCGGCTCGGTGATCGACCTCTCAGCCAAGTTCAAGGACGGAACGCTCGCGTGGGAAGCGCCCGCGGGCGCCTGGACGGTGCTGCGGATCGGCCACACGCCCACCGGCGCTGTGAACGCGCCATCGCCCGTTCCCGGCCGCGGCCTGGAGGTTGACAAACTCAGCCGCGAGGCCTTCGAGCATTACTGGTCCGGCGGCATGGAGCCGCTCATCAAGGAGTTGGGGCCGCTCGCGGGCGCGTCGCTCCGCAACGTGCTCGTGGACAGCTACGAGGTGGGGTGCCAGAACTGGTCGCCGCGGTTCCGGGAAGAGTTCCTGGCCCGGCGCGGGTATGACCCGCTGCTGCTGCTCCCCGTCATCACCGGGCGGTACATCGAGAGCGCGGACACTTCCGAACGATTCCTGTGGGATCTGCGCCGCACGGTCGGCGATCTGTTCGCGGACAACTACTACACGGCGTTCGCGCAGACCTGCCGCAAGAACGGCCTGCTCTCGTCCGTCGAGCCGTACGACGGCCCGTTCGAGTGCACGCAGGTGGGGAGCGAAGCGGACATCATCATGGGCGAGTTCTGGGTGAACGCCGACATGCGGTACTCGGTCAAGCTCGCGGCGAGCGTGGCCCATGTGTTCGGCAAGAGCATCGTGGGCGCGGAGAGCTTCACCGCGGCTCCCGGAGCGGGCCGCTGGCTCAATCACCCCGGGTCGCTCAAGGCCGTGGGCGACTTGATGTTCGCCGAGGGGATCAACCGCTGCATCATCCACCGCTACGCCCACCAGCCCTGGCTCAACATCGAGCCGGGGATGACGATGGGTCAGTGGGGCACGCACTTTGAACGCACCAATACATGGTGGGAGCACGGCGGCCCGCAATGGGTGCAGTACCTCGCACGCTCGCAGTTCTTGCTGCAGCAGGGTCGATTCGCGGCGGATGTGCTCTACCTGGCCGGCGAGAGCGCCCCCAACGGCGCCCCGCACCACCCGGAACTCAAGGCGCTGGGGTACGACTACGACTCGTGCGGGCCCGATGCGCTCCGCAACGTGAGCGTCAAGGATGGATCGATCGTGCTCGCCAGCGGCATGGCGTACCGCGTGCTGGTGCTGCCGGACACCCCGTTCATGACCCCCGCGCTGCTGGATCGCATCGCCACGCTGGCGCAGAGCGGGGCCACGATCATCGGCCCGATGCCCAAGCACTCGCCGAGCCTGCGCGACGCGCCCGCCGACGCAGCGCTGCAGGGGAAGGCTCAAGCCCTTTGGCATGCTGCGCCCCAGCCTGCCGACGCGCCTCTCCCGGCCGGGGCGGTCTGGTCGGACCTGACCGTTGAACGCGCACTCTCACGCACGAACACCGCGCCCGACGCCCTTTTCACGGCGTCCGCCGGTGGTGCGCCCAACGTCGCCTGGATCCACCGCACAGTCGGCGACACCGATATCTACTTCATCAGCAACCAGAAACCTCGCTCACAGGAGATCACCTGCTCGTTCCGCGTCCGGGGCAAGGCCCCCGAGCTCTGGTCCGCAGAATCGGGCGCGATGCAGCCCGCACCGCTCTGGCACGAACACAACGGCCGCACCGCCGTCACGATGAACTTTGAGCCCTCGGGCTCGGTATTTATTGTCATGCGGCCGGGGAGCGGCCCCACGCACGTAGCATCGCTCGATGCGCCTGCCGACCCGACCCGGGCCACGCCCAAAGTCCAGATCACCAAGGCGATGTACGAAGCCACCGACGGCGCGGGGGGCGTAGATGTCACCACGAAGGTCGCCGCGATGGTCGCGGCGGGCAACACGCAGATCCCGGCCACCAACGCCGCGTTCGGCGACCCCACGTACAACCATCAGAAGCGGCTGCGCATCGAGTACACCATCGACGGCAAGGCCGTCACGCGTGAGGCCCCCGAGAACTCCACGCTCGAGCTCTATGAACTCGGGCCGGACAGGCCCGCGCCTTACGAGCTCCTCCGCACGGCCGAGGGGGTGGAACTGCGCACCCTCCAGCCGGGAACGTTCACCGTGCGCACGGCCGACGGTTCGCAGAACCAGATCGGCATTGCGTCCATCCCGGCGCCGATCCAGATCACGGGCCCTTGGGCAGTCGACTTCCAAACAGGGCGCGGGGCACCTGCGAGCATCACGCTCGACGCTCTTGCCTCCTGGACCAAGCACAGCGACACGGGCGTCAAGTACTTCTCCGGCACGGCGACGTACGAGAAGGACATCGATCTGCCCGCGGCGACGGCGCAGCAACAGTTCATCCTGGATCTGGGTGAAGTCCGCGACATCGCCGAAGTCTTCCTGAACGGCAAGCCGGTCGCGACCCGCTGGAAGGCCCCGTTCACCGCGGACATCACGCCCTTCGCCGCAGCGGGCAAGAACCACCTGACGGTGAAGATCACCAACATGTGGGTGAACCGGCTGATCGGCGATGAGCAGTTGTCCGAAGACACCCAGTGGGCCCGCGCCACCCCCAGCCCGCTCCACGGGTGGCCGCAGTGGTTCGCGCCGCAGGCCAACTCCGCGGCGGCCTCCATCAAGGACCGTCCCACCAAAGAGCGGCTCACGTTCACCACCTGGAAGCACTGGCAGAAGGACTCACCCCTGCTCGATTCAGGCCTCATCGGCCCGGTCTACATCCGCACCGCCGAACGCCGGCCGGTCACAGGCCGCTAACGTCCCTTCGTCTCCGCCGCGATCCCCATCATCCAATCCATCACGCGCTTCTGCGTCCACGCGTGCACGGGGTTGTAGCGCATGCGCATGAGCAGCCCTTCGGAGATCGCCAGCACACCGCGCTCGCCCCTGCCGGTGAGCACGCCCAGCGGGAGTTTCATCCCCGGCCCCGCGTCGCCGTAGACCGGGTCGTCCGGGGGGATCGGCAGCGCCACGTGCGAGAGGGAGAAGACACCCTTGGGCCATGATGCATCGATTTCGCTGCTCTCCACCTGCGCTCCCCGGCGCGTCCGGACCTCCAGTTCGGCGGTCCCGGGGGAGCGGTTGGTCACGAAGTTGAACGTGAAGGAAAGGTCCTCACGCTTGAGCCGCGGCAGTAGTTCCTTGGCAAAGTCCCTGTTCACCAAGCCTTCCGTCCACGATGCGCGGTTGATGTCGAAGAGGATCAACTCGCCCCGCCCCGGCGACACCCGATCCATCAGTCCATCCACCATGCGCGTCGCCAGCACGGTCGAGTCCGCCGCCGACTGCACGGTCAGCAGCTTCGGGAACTCCTTCATCCTGCCCGAGGCGGCGAGCGTCGCCAGCCGGGCTTCCACATCCTGCGTCATGCGGTAGCCCTGCAGGCTCGCGTTGATGGGCCACGAACTGTACTTGAACGGGTCGATCTCGGGCTCGATATTCGACCACTCGAGCTTCTCCTCCCCGCTCACGGTCGCCGCGTACGGGTAGACCTCGGTGAAGGCCGCCAATGGCGTCAGCCCGATCATGGGCGAGTAGAGCACCAGGCCGTCCGGGTGGGGACGCCGGGGATCATCCATCGCCGCCGCGGCGTACTGCACGCACAGCGCCCCGCCGTTGGAATACCCAACCATGAGCAGGGGAGTTCCGGAGGGCACGCTGTCTTGCAGGCCTTTCATCGCGATCCGCACCGCCGCGGCCCAATCCTGCCACTGGGCCTTGGCCAACGCGGAAGGGCAGGTGCCGTGCCCCGGCATGCGCAGGCCGATCACCGTGCACCCGGCCTTGTTTAGTTCCAGGCCCAGCGATCGCAGCGAGTACGGGGAATCGCTCAAACCGTGCACCAGGAGCACGCCCGCCTTGGGGGTGGGAGCTTCCAGCACGAAGGTGCGGTTCCAGTTGCGGTCGAGCAAGGTGAAGGGGTTGCAGGCGGATTCGGTGTGGAACCGGCAGTACGGCCCCACCTCCCGGGCCGACCACGCGCCCTTCATGAGCGTCTCCAACTCCGCGAAGACGCGGTCTTCCTGCGCCAGGTACTCCTTGAAGCCGTACCCGGGCTGCTCGTCGGCAGCGTGGAACTCCGAAGCGGGCCGCTGGAAGTGCCATCCGTGCAGGGCGGGCAGCCGTCGCGCCGCGCTCGTCCAGGCGTACAGCACGGCCGAGACGGCGATGACGGCGATGACGACCACGTTGATCAAGGCCAGCAGCGCCAGGTGCAGCATCCGCCGCTTGATCGTCGCCGTTGGTTTCATGGCCAAACGTATGGCCCCGCGGGGAGGATTCGGCGGGCGCGGAGCGCCGCGGCTTGTGTGCCCACCCCCGCTGATTCTCGGTTATTGGCAGGCGTGTCGCGGTGCCGCGGGGACCATTTCGAGGGGCCCGCGCTGATCGCCAACCGTCATCTCCCTACAATCCCCCGTTCAGCGGTACACCGCCCGCGGCCCATGATCGCCGGGCTACCGTCAGACTTAGACACCACCTACGAGGCCAGACATCATGCCCACCGACGCATTCCACGCCAGAGAAGAGAGTTTCGAAGAAGGATACTTCCGCACCAAAGACGCGGAGTTGGTCGACAAGCTAAAGAAGGTCTTCAAATCCAAGGTCGACAGGGACGAACTGCGCGCCGCCACCGGCATCACGAACGAGGAAGTTCTGGATCGCCTCGTGAGCGTGAGCGTCCGCGGCGAGATGCTCGCGGTCTTCAAAATCTACCCGCTCGTCGAGGTCGCGTGGGCCGACGGGAGTGTTTCCAAGAGTGAGATCGAAGCGGTTCTCGCCGCGGCGGTCAAGCTGGGCATGCCCCATGATGGCCACGCCATCGCCCGTCTGAAGGATTGGCTGCACCGCGGCCCCAACGACGATGCTCGCGCCGCGTGGCGCATGTACGCCGGGGAACTCCGCAAGATCCTCTCGCCCGCCGAGCTCAAGGAGTTCCGCGAGGATCTCGTGAAGTTCGCGAACAAGGTCGCCACCGCCAGCGGCGGGCTGTTCGGCATGTTCCCTCAGGTCAATGTCCGCGAGCAGCGGATCATCGACACAGTGACGCGCCTGCTCTCGTAATCTCCCGCGGATAAACTCCGCGATGCAACCCGCCACCAATCGACCCGCCGGGCTGGCAACAGCACGCCGCATCGGTTGGTGGTTTTCAATTGCAGTTGCCTTCGCGTGCATCATCGGCTGGAGCGTGAGCTATCCGGGCACGCCGCCTTGCATGATCCCGGGCACCGATTGGCAGGTGAAGCTCCAGCAGGGCGGCCTGGTCATCCAGACAGGCCTGCCTTCGGCCCGCATCCTGGTCGCGCCCTCCACGGTGCTGCAGACGTTCTTCTGGAGCGGCTGGGACGGGCGGGTGGCGACCGTGACGGTGGGTGCTCGCACCATTTCGCTGTTCCTTTTGCCGCTCTGGATGCCCCTGGCGCTGAGCGCTCTGGCCGCCGCCCTCACGCGCCGGCCGCCACGCATCCCCGGCCACTGCCCGGCATGCCAATACGACCTGCGTTCAACGCCCGGCGCGTGCCCGGAATGCGGGCACGGTCGCTAGTTCCGACGTAACTGGCGAAGTTCGCGGGTTCTTCCTTTGTCTCTTCGTGCTTGCGGATCGGCCCCGCGTGAAATTCCACGCTCGTGCCCGATCAGGCGAGCGTCGAATTCCGGCGACGCTTTGGGTACCATGCGCCTCGACGCGTGAAGCAATGTTCCGCTTCGAAGGAGGACCACCATGAATTCCAAAGAGCCCTGGGGCCCGACCGCCCCCGACGACCCTTCCGCTTACGAATACGCCGCGTGGCACGCGCTGGTCGGCCAAGTCGTGGTGGGATACCGCCACACGATCGATCCTGCAACGAAGCGATTTGGGCCCCCTGAAGCGAGATTCTTCAAGGTTGCGGAAGCCAGGATTTCTCGCGACCTAGCGTTCTTGCGACTCGTGGTCTGGGCGCCGCCGTCGCATCCCCGCGGCGAGGATCTATGGGTTGGGGGTGTCCGCACCGGCATGTACTCCATGTGCCTGCGGCCCGACGGCGGGTTCCAAGTGGCGGGCGACAAGTTGGTGCCGATCGACGACGAAGACGTCGAGTCCATATCCGCGAAGCTGGATTCCGCCACCTTCCGCGAGTTCAGGGCGTTTCTCGGCGCGCCGTTGCAGGCCCCGTGAGATCGCGGGAATCGGCCGACCCGGCGACTGATTTTCCACAGCGTGAAATCGCTCGGCGAATTCTCCCAAAGACCCTTGACACGCTACGACGCTTGTAGTAGACTATCTACGACAACTGTAGTAGATTCCTCCGATCCTATTCACGCCCCCGACCCCCACGACCCGATGAGCAAACGCGATTACGAACTCGGCGAGGCGGAACTCGAGGTTCTGCGCATCCTCTGGGAGAATGGACCCCTGACGGTCCGCGACGTGCTGGCCCGCCTGCACGAGCGCAACCGCAAAGTCGCCTACACCACCGTCCTCACCTTTCTTTCCCGCCTCGAGCAGAAGGGATACGTCGGGAGCGACAAGGACGAGCATGCCTACCGGTACAAGGCCAAGGTGTCGCGCCAGAGCGTGGCCAAGTCGAGGGTGCGGGCGTTGCTGGAGCAGTTGTACGACGGGGCCGCGGGGCCGATGGTGCTGCAACTCATCGAGAACGAGAAGTTCACCGACGATGAGATCACTCGGCTGCGGAAGTTGATCGACGGGCTGGATGGTTGAGCGGGCCCCCGCACGGCCCGCGGCGTGCGGGTCGTACAGGATGATCGTGTTGGTCTTTCGCCCCCACGTGTGTGCCGGGGCGCTCCCAAGTTTTCACGGCGGCAGGAACAGCGCATGGAACTCGCCTCGCGCACCACTGAACTGCTCTGGATCGGATCGCTCGCCGCGGCCCCTCTCTCGCTCCTGGTCTGCGCCGCTTGCCGCTGGCCGGGGTGCCGCCCCGCGACGCGTCACGCGATGTGGTTGGCGGTGATCGCGTCCTTTATTACACCGCTGCTGGCTTCGCTCGTCTGGCGGCCCACGTGGTTCCAATCCGCCCGGGTGCTGGATGCGTCGCGTCACTGGGTCGCGGCGTCTGAACATATTCCGGCGTCGAGTCCGCGGAACATGGCTACGCAGCCCGCGGCCGGGGCTCGCCCCGCTCCCGCCAATGCAGTACCGACGATCGCGAATTCGTCGTCGCCGGTCGATCATCCCGCGCCCGCGGAATTGCTCACGGAGCCGGCGGAGTTGGTGGATGCGCCCGCCGCCCTCTGGGTCGGAGAGTTGGGCGGCACCGATACGACCGCGCCGTGCGAAGAAATCGAACCCGCGGCCGCGTTCTCGCTGCCTCTTGTCAGCCCGGTCGTGACGCCCCGCGCGGTCGCGCCGCGTGCAGCGGAGCGACTGGTCGAGAAGCTCGACGCGGCTCCGGCGGCGTCGTTCACTACGGCCACGCCATCCTTGGCGAATCCCACCGTTGAGTCTCAACCGATCCCGACTACGCAAGCCCCGGCTTCATTGCGCCTGGCGGCGCATGACTGGCTGGCCTGGGCGCTCAGCGTGCGGGATCAAGTCTCACAGGTGCCGCCGCTGCCTTTGTCCGTCTGGCTGGGCGGCGTGGGCGTGATCGCGCTCTGCTGGTCGGCGCGGATGGTCGCCATGCGGCGCATCCTCTCCCGCGCACGCCCCGCATCGCCGCCGATGCTCGCCTTGGTTGATTCCTGCGCCCGGCAGGCGGGCCTCTCCAGCGCCCCTCTCACCCTGCAGACCCACGATCGACTCTCACCGATGATCGTGTGTGGTTTGAAGCCCCGCCTCGTCCTGCCCGTGTCGCTTTGGCGAGAGTTGGACGACGATGCCCGCCGCTCCGTGGTGCTGCACGAACTAGCGCACCTGCGACGCAAGGATCATCGCATCGCGTGGCTGGTGGCGCTCGTGAGCCTGGTGTACTGGTGGCACCCGATCGTCTGGTGGGCCCGCCGCCGCGTCCGCGATGAAGCGGACACCTGCTGCGACGCGTGGGTGACCAGCCTTCTGCCGCAAAGCCGCCGCGCTTATGCCCGGGCGCTGCTGGCGACCAAGTCGTTCCTCAGTCTTCCGAATCAGCAACTGGCCGTGCGGTGTGCGCCGCCCGGTCTTGGGGTGATGTCCGGTGGAGCCAAGCGTTTAGCAAGGAGAATCACGATGGTGATGACACAGAGAACCGCCCCCAGGCCTTCGATCCTGGGAGCCGCAGCCGCCCTGACGATCGCCGCTGCGGGGATGATCGTCATGCCGGCCCTGGCCTGCCCCCCCACGGAGGAGTCAGAGACCCCCAAGGCGACAGCCTCCGCCACGCCGCGGGCGAAGATAGTCGTCGGTACTTCGAAGGGCCAGGTCGCGTCGCACGGTGGTCAGTCCGAGTTCTTCGGCGAAGCCCCCGCGCTGGCCGCGATGCGAGCCAGAGAGCTCGCCGGCGCCGCGGCGGGCGCTTCGGCTGGCGCCGGCCGCCAGAGCGTTGACGTCACGCAGATCGAGAAGGCCGTCCACGAGCTGGAGCAGCGCCTCCACAAGATGGAAGCGGAACTGGACCGCCAGGACGGGCGCCAACGCCCGCGCTCGATGAACCTGTTCGGCCCCGCGCTGGCGCCATCGCCGAACTCCACTCCCGCTCCCACCGCCCGCGCCTTCGCACCGATGACGGGGGCGCGCGGCGTCGTCACGGTCCCCGGCCAACCGGCGCAGGCCCTGCGCGTCTATCAGGGCCGCGGCCTCTCGGCCACGGCACCGCTCGCGATCACCCTGGACAACGGCGAAGAGGTCGTCCGAACGTACGTCCTGCCCGAGGGCAAGCTCGAGGCCCTCACGGAACTCATGAGTCGCAGCGATGTTCCGATCATCATCGAGCCGCACGCGGACAAGATCGTGGTGCACGCCACCGAGGCCCAGCACAAGGTCTTCGCCGCGTTCGTGGAGTTGATCAACCCCGGTTCTGATCCGGTGGCGCGGGTCGGCGTAAGCCGCGCGGCAAAGCCGGCCATTGCATTGGATAAGGCGCTGCTTGAGTACCAGGCCGCCCTGGGACAGCACAAGCAGCACGCCGAGCATCAGGCGTTGAGCAAGGAGCACCTTGCCCGGCTCCAAGCGGCGCTCAAGGAGTTGCAGGCCCAGCAGAAGACCGTGAACAAGGAGGCCGAGAAGGTCCGCAAGCGCTCGGAGAAGGCCGAGGAGCAGTCCAACAAGATCGAGCAGCAGGCCGACGCGCTTGAAGAGCGCATCGATGACGCCCCCAACGACGACGCCCGCGCCAGCTTGCACGCGCAGCTCGCGGCCCTGCATGAACGCATGGCCGCCGCCGCCGCGGAAGCCAGCGCTCTGGAAGCCGCGGCCGACCAGATGGAAGGAAGCGCGGAGCAGATCGATTCCGCGATCGAAGAACTGGAAGGGCAGATCGAAGCCGCTGCGCAGGCGATGGAGGACCAGGCCGAGGGCGCAGATCGGCGGGCCGCGATTGAGATGCCTGAAATCGCCGAAGTTCCCGAACCGCCGCAGGCCCCCGAAGCGCCGCAGGCCCCGGAAGCTCCGCAGGCCCCGGAAGCTCCGCAGGCCCCGGCACCGGCAGCCGCGCCCGCGGCCCCAGCTGCTCCTGCCGCCCCGGCCGCTCCGGCACCTCCGGCACCGCCCGCAGCGCCCGACGCCCCCACTTCTCCCGCCTGGTAACTCTCGCCCGGATCACCCCACTTTCGAAGCGCGGAACCGAGAGATCGGCCCACGCTTCTTGCCTGCGACTCGTCCCTGATGCGTTCCGCACGACCCGCGCCCGTCGCGGTCGTGGCGGCTCGCGCTCACCGCTGGGAACCTCCCATGTCCACCCCGTCGCGCCCCATCATCCATCTGTTGGCAGCCGCGTCGCTCTTCTCGATCGCCGCGGCACAACCCGCGGGCGGCGATGCCGAGCGGGCGTATCGCGCGGGCACCGGGCTGCTCAACCGTGGCATGAACGACCTCGCCGCGGATGAATACCGCTCGTTCCTTCGCGATCATCCCGACAGCCCCAAGGCTCCGCAAGCCCGGTACGGACTAGCGGTCTGCCTTGTGCGGCTCGGCAAGCACGCGGAAGCCGCCGCGGAACTGGACAAGGTCGTGACGCTCAAGAACTTCGAGTTCGCCGCGGACGCGAAGATGCTCCGCGCGCAGTGCTGCCTCGCGGCCGGCGACGCCGCGTCCGCCGCGGATTGGCTGCGGCGTTTGCTCAAGGACTCCCCCGACTTTGCGGGCGCAGACGCGGCGACGGCGCTTCTCGGTGAAGCCGAGTACAACACGGGAGACTTCACCAAGGCCCGCGCCACGCTCGCGGGCGTGATCGAGAAGTGGCCAACAAGCGCGTCCCGCGAGCGGGCCGAGTATCTGCTGGCGCTGTGCGAAGCCGCGAGCGGAAATGACACCATCGCGGCGGATCGGCTCGCGAAGTGGCGAGAAGCGCACGCGACGAGCCCGCTTCTGAAGCACGCCACGCTGGTCGAAGCCCAGTGCCGCCACCGCGCGGGTGATGCCGAGACCGCCGCCACCCTGTACGCGGTTGCCGCGGCGTGCGGCGATCCGGCGATAGAGCCGGACGCACTCCTCGGCAAGGCGCAGCTCGTTCGTGCCGCGGGCCACGCCGACCAAGCCCTTGCGACGCTGGACGATCTTTCCGCCCGTTACCCAAAGTTCGCCGCCGGCGCTGCGGGCCAACTCGAACGCGCCCGGTGCCTCGCGGACGACCGCAAGTTCACGCAGGCGCTCACCACTCTTGACGCCATCCCCACCGAACAGGCCGAGGCGCTCGGCGCCGAGATCGCGTTCTGGCGGGCCCGGTGCGAGTTGCGTCTCGATCACGCCGAGAAAGCCGCCGCGATTCTGCAGCGTGCCGTTGAGACATACCCCAAGAGCCCGTGGGTGCCCGATCTGCAACTCGAACGCGGTGCCGCCCTGACCGCCGCGGGCAATGACGCGGACGCCGAGCAGGTCTACGAGTCGATCGCCAATAGCGCTGCCGCGGCTCCGCTCAAGGCCCGCGCCCTGCTCGCGCGCGCCGGCACGCTGCATCGGCTGGGCAAGTATGCTCAAAGTCTCGCCGCGTGCCGCGAGTATCTTGACGCCAACCCCGACGGATCCGGAGCCGCCGACGCCCGCCTGCTCATCGCGGAGAACGAGTACCTCCGGCACGCGTACGACAAGGCCGAATCCGCGTACGGGGCGTTCCTCTCGCACGATCCCACGCACCCGCAGGCATGGCGGGCCGGCGTGCGCCGCGGGCTGTGCCTGGTTCAACTGAATCGCCCCGCGGACGCGGCCCCGCTGCTGCAAAGAGCCGCCGAGAGCGCCGACACGGGTGACCCGGCCCTCCTCCGCGCCGCTGTGACCGCCTTGGGAGATATCGCCTTTGCCGCCTCAGACTGGACGGACGCCGAAAAGTGGTTGCGGCAGGCTACTGACGGGGCCGGGCCCGATTCGCAAACAGCGCTCCTCAAGCTGGGGTTGTGCCTGCATCGGCAATCCAAACTCGCCGAGGCGGTCGCGATCTACGAACGAGTCACTGCCGGCAACAGCAAGAGCGACGCCGCCATTCAGGCGGCGTTTGAACGAGGCCAAGCCCTCGTCGAACTCAAACGACTCGATGAAGCCAAGGCGGCGTTCGAACAGACGCTGGCTCTGGAAGCCAAGTCCGAATCGCCCCGATTCAAGACCCACTCGCTGCGTCACCTCGCGGCCATCGCCTCCGCGCAAGGACGAGACGCCGACGCCGCGGCCCTGCTCGATCAACTCGCCTCGGCGCCCGGCGCGGGTGACGCTGGTATCGACGCCGCCCTCGATCGCGCCGGCCTGCTCCTGCGCCAGGGAGACTACGAGCAGGCCGAAGCCGCATACGCCGCGATTGTGAAAGCGCACCCGACGCACGCCCGCGCCGGAGAAGCCCGCATTCAGCACGCCATCGCGCTCTGCCGCTCGGGAAAACTCGAAGACGCGATTAAGGAGTTCGATTCTCTTCAAACGAACAGCGCCGCCGGCGATCCGACCCTTGCCGCCGCGGCGGCGTACGAACGGGCCTGGGCCCTGGCTCACCTGAATCGCGTGCCCGAGGCGATCGATGCGTATACGGCGCTGCTGAACAACGGTCCGCCGAAGAACATCGAAGCTCACGCCGCCATCGAGCTGGCGCAGCTTCACATCTCCAAGTCAGACTTCGCCGCGGCCCTGCCACTGCTGGAACGTTGCCGCGGCGCGGCGTCGGGCCCTGAGAATGCGGACACCGACGCGCTCCTCCCGCGCGCTGTGTATCTGCGTGCCGTGTGCGAACTGCGCGCCGGCCAACCCGGCGACGCCGCGAAGACTCTTGCGGATTTCGCGACGCAGTTCCCCCGCAGCGACCTGCTCGATTCCGCGGGCGTTACGTACGGCGAAGCCCTGCTCGCCACCGGGCGTGCGGCCGAGGCCGCGCGAGAGTTCAGCGTGGTCGCCGACCGTACCAAAGATCAACCGCTCCGCTCGGCGGCGCTGCTGCGGCTGGGCGAGGCCGCGGCGGCGACTCAGGACTGGGCCGCGAGCGAACGAGCCTTCTCGCGTCATCGCGAACTGTTCGCGGACAGCGACCAGTGGTTCCGCGCCGCCTTCGGCATCGGCTGGGCGCTCGAGAACTCGGGCAAACGCGAGGACGCGATCGCGGCGTATCGCAACGTTGTGGAGAAGCACGACGGCCCCACCGCCGCGAGGGCGCAGTTCCAGATCGGCGAGTGCCTGTACGGCCTTGGACGCCTCGATGAAGCGGTGCGCGAGTTGCTCAAGGTCGACATTCTCTACCAATACCCGCAGTGGAGCGCCGCCGCGCTCTACGAAGCGGGCCGCTGCCTCGCCGAACAGAAGAAGCACACCGAGGCCATCGCTCAGTTCGAGCAGGTCGCCAAGCGATTCCCCGATTCCCAGTGGGCCAAGCCCGCCACCGAGGCCGCGGCCGCCGCGCGGCCCGCGCCCTTGCCCGGGCGCACCAGTTCGGTGGATCAACCCGCGTCGCTCCCCGTCACCCCCGGCCGACTCAAGTAAGGTCCGCTCACATGCTCGACTCACCCACTATTGCCCTGCCTTTCACGCTCGCCGCGGATGCGCCCTCCGGCGACATGCCGCTTCATTCCGTCTGGGACCTCATGGTCAAGGGCGGATGGATCATGGTGCCCATCGGGTTCTGCTCGCTGGTGGCGCTCACGATCATCGTGGAGCGGCTCATCGTGCTGCGTCGGTCCCGGATCGCGCCGCCCGCGCTTGTCGCTGAAATCCCCTCGCTCCGCAACGACCCCCGGCGGCTCATGGATCGCTGCGCCGCCGACCCCAGCCCGCTCGCGGCGGTGCTCTCGGCCGCGGCACGGGCGGCGCACGAACCCCGCGAGACCCGCGATCGCCTCATCGAAGAAGCGGGTCAGCGGCAGGTGCTCACGCTGCGTCGGCGGATGCGTCTGCTCTCGGCGATGCCCCAGGTCGCGACGATGCTCGGATTGCTGGGCACGGTGATGGGCATGATCCGCACCTTCACCGTCGTCGCCGCGTCGGGAGATTCCCTCGGCAAGACCGAGCGCCTGGCCCAAGGCATCTACGAAGCCTGGACCGCCACCGCGGCGGGCCTGGCCGTCGCCATCCCGACGCTGATCGCGTACCACATGATCATGGGCCGCGTCGACGCCGCCGCGGGATTGCTCGACGCCGCCGTGGGCCAGTGGTCCCAGCAGCCGTTACCCGCGGCGGAACGCCAGCCCGTTGCCGACGCTCCCACACGCATCGTGACCCCGGACGCCGAGCCTGTGATGAACGGCGTGGCCGCGACGGCCTGAAAGGAAACGCCATGCTCATCCGCAACGCCGATTCGCAGGCCGATCTTCACCTGGACTTTGTGCCCATGGTGGATGTGCTGTTCAATCTCCTGATCTTCTTCCTGCTCGCCACGAGCCTGCACCAAACCGAGCGTGAAATGCAGATCGCGCTCCCGCAGGCCAAGGCGTCGGGCCCGCTCACCGCCGCGCTCCGCGAGATCATCGTGAACGTCGACGCCTCCGGCGCGATCATCGTCGGCACGAAGAGAATCTCGGACGAGGACCTCTCCCAGATGCTCCGCGGCGCGGTCGCGACCAACCCCAAGCAGAAGGTCAGCCTCCGCGGAGACCGCACCACGCCCTACGCCAACATCGCCCGCGTGCTCGACATCTGCAAGGCCGCCGGCATCCCCGAGCCCTACCTCGAGACGATCCCCACCGGCGCCTGATTCTCCCTCACGCGGCCCCGCCCGTATTCACGCCATGTCACCCGCCACCAAAGCCATCGCCTGGACGTTCGCGGGCCTCTCCGCCTTGGGAATCACCGCCGCAGTCGCGTGGCAGTTGCAATCGGCCCGAACATCGATCTACACCGATGGCGACCGCATCGCCGCGCCCGCACCGCAGGCGCCGCTGCGCTCCATCCTCTGGCAGCCCGCGGTAGAGGTGCCCAACGGGCTCAATACCACCGCCGACGAGTATGAGCCGCGGATCAGCGCCGACGGGGCTCGCATGGTCTTCGTGCGAGGCAAGCCCGGCGCCAACGCGGATCTGTACGAGTGCCGCTGGACACCCGACGGATGGTCGACGCCCGCCCCGATCACCGGGCTGAACACGACCAACGACGAGTTGGGCCCGGAACTCAGCCGCGACGGAACTCAGTTGTACTTCTACTCCGATCGCCCCGGCGGACAAGGCGGCTACGACATCTGGGTCGCCCGCGCCGACGGCACGGGCTGGCGGGAGCCGGAGAATCTCGGCCCCGCGATCAACTCCGAACACAACGAATACGGACCGGCCCTCACGCCCGACGGCGCGACGCTCTACTTCTCTTCCAACCGCCCACGCGCGGGTGAGCCGCCCCGCCAGCGCGATGCCTGGCCCGCGACCGTGCGTGAATCGCGCGACCGGCACGATTACGACTTGTACAAGGTCGCCCTGACCCCTAATCACTCGGATCGGCCTGCGCCCGTCGCCGCGCTCAACACGCCGTTCGATGAAGGCTCGCCCTGCATCAGCCCCGCCGGCGATTTCCTGTACTTCGCCTCCGACCGGCCCGGCGGCATGGGCGGCTTTGACATCTACCGCGCCCGGCTCTCCCGCGGCGAGGTCGGCCCCCCCGAGCCCCTCGGCAGCGCGGTCAACTCCACCGCGAACGATCTTGACCCCGCGCTGAGCATGGACGGATTCCGGCTCTGCTTCAGTTCCAGCCGCGCTTCGGGCATCCTCCCGCCGCGCGATGGCGCCGCCGACGCCGTGGACTACGGCCTCTGGACCACCAGTTCGCGCGAGGTGTACCTCCACTCCGATGCGCAGGCCACGCTCGCGGCGTTGCTGCTCCTGCTGCGCGGCATCGCGCCGTGGTTGCTCCTGCTGCTTCCCCTCGGCGTGCTCTTCTTCACGTTGCGTGATCCGCGCTTCCGCCGCGGCTTTGGAAAGCTGAGCCTGCTCGCCCAGTGCGTGCTCATTTCGCTCATGATCCACGCGCTGGTGGCATCGCTGCTGGCCGTGTGGAAGGTCGGGTCCCGGATCGGCGATTACCTCGCCGAGGGTGGGGGCAACCGGGTCATCCTCGCTTCGTCCGGCGTCGCGGATGGCGCGATCCTCCAAGTCCGGGGCGAACTCACCGACCCGTTCACATCATCCACGGATCTACCGGAGTCGCGTGCCGACCTCATTTCATCGCCGCTGCGCATGCAACCCGTCTCGCTCGCCGCGCCCAATGGTGAAGTCCGCGACCAAGCAGCCCCGCTCTCCGGCCCCGCGCCCGCGCCAGCACCAACGAGTTCACCCTCGTTCGCGTCCACCGCGCTCTCGCCGCTCGATCCCGATGCACGCACGCCCGACACCATCGCGGCGTCACCCGCCGTGGATGAATCTTCGCTCAAGACACCCGCCCCATCGACTTCGAACGCGCCGATGCCCGCGTTGACCGCCACGCCCATCAGCGCGACGCGTGTCGCAATCTCACCCTCTAGCAGCAAGTCGGCGCCGTCGGATCAGGCTCCGCCCCTGGAGCCCACGCCCCAAGCCTCATCCGCGCCGCTCGCGGCAGTGAACGCCGCGCCACAACTCCCCGCACTAGACGCCGGCCCCACGGCCACTCGCACGCCAACAGCCGCCGCGCCCAGCGCAACCGTCACCGAGACAGCGGTCTCAACGCCCGCACCAACCGGCTCCGATACGCCCGCCCGCCTCAGCACCCCCACCCCCACCGTCACCGCGGCGAGAGCCACCATCGCACCCATCACTAGCGCCGCGCCGGAATCTGACCGCGCCGCCGCGGTGCCCTTGGCGGCACCTTCGATCACACCGGGCCCCTCGGTCGCGGCGTTGCCCGTCGCGCCCGCACCGACCGCCGGTGTGGGCACCGCACCCGCTGTTTCTGTACCACAGAACGCCGCGACCGCACCGCGTGTGGGCGCAGAGTCCAGCGTGCCTGAGTCCCTTTCACGCATCACCGACGGGCCCCGCGCCGCACTCTCGATCGGCTCGCCCGCTTCGCCGCCATCCATCACGACACGCGTCGAGACCGCGCCCGTGCCCGCCGCGGCGAGCGATTCAGCCAGCCTTCCCATCGCCGCCGCGCTCAGCACCCGCGAGCCATCCGCCGCGGGCCCGGCCACCGGTCCGGCATCTCGCCCCGCGCCCGTGCCAACCCACTTCGCTTCCGGTGACTCCTCGCGCCTGCCACCCACCGAGCCCGATCCCAAACCGCTCGACACGTTCGCTCAGCGAGCCCCGGAATCCCGCGGCGAACTCCTCAAGAAGATGGGCGGCAGCGAAGACACAGAGCGCGCTGTGGGCCTCGCCCTCGACTGGCTCAAGGCACACCAATCCGCCGATGGCCACTGGTCCGGGCGTCGCTTCGACGATGGGCACGAGCCCGCCGGCGGCGCGGCGGAGATCGATTCCGACGCCGCGATGACCGGCCTCTCGCTGCTCTGCTTCCTGGGCGCCGGCCACACCCACACGGCCGATGGTCCCTACCGGGCCGACGTGCAGCACGCGCTCGATTGGCTCATCGCGCGGCAGTCCGCCAACGGCGACCTGCGGCGCGACCCCGCCCGCCCGGACGCCCCCGGCGAGACGATGTACAGCCACAACATAGCGACCGTCGCGCTCTGCGAAGCGTTCGCGATGACGCGCGATCCCAAGCTCGCCGGCGCGGCCCGGCGCGCCGTGGCGTTCATGATCTCCATCCAGGCCAACCCCGACCCCGCCCGCCGCGGCACCCGCGCCCGCGCTGAAGACACCTCCGTCATCGGCTGGCAGGTCATGGCCATGCACAGCGCACGCCGCTCCGGCTTCACAGTGCCCCAGTCCGCATTCGACGCCGCGTCGGCGTGGCTCAACACCGTGGCTTCGCCCTCCCAGCCCGGCCGGTACGCGTACACGCGGGGCGAGGCGCCCAGCGCCGCGATGACGGCCGAGGCGATGTTCATCCAGCAGTTGCTCGGCCACATCCGCGCCGAGCCCCGCATGGAGCAGTCAGCGCGATTCGTGCTCGAAACCCCGCCGCGCTGGGCCGACGGCGCCCCCACCCACTACTGGTACTACGCCACCCTCGCGCTCTTCCAGCACCAGGGCGACGAATGGCGGGCTTGGAACGATCAACTCGTGCCCGAACTGCTCCGCCACCAGCACCAGACCGGCCCCGCCGCGGGCACGTGGGACCCCAAAGACGAATGGTCGCGCCTGGGCGGACGCATCTACCAGACGGCGATCTGCACGCTCAGCCTTGAGGTGTACTACCGCTACAAGGCCCCGCAGCCCTGAAGGCCGCGGGCCGGCCGAAGCCTGCGGCGATCACGGTACCGCCGCGATGTGTCGACTGGCCGTGTCGACTGGCCCCGGTGGGATTTGAACCCACACGCCCGGTGACGGGCTGTGAATTTTGAGTCCGCTGCGTCTGCCGTTCCGGCTCGGGCCCTCAGTGCTGATTCTACAGGAGATACGGCGATTCTGGAGGCGATTCGGGACAAGGATTGGGAGCGTCTCGGCGGATTGCTTGTCGCCGCCGACGCCGAGTGACGCTTCCTGTCCATCGCCTGGGTCCTCCTGAAAGCCGGCCGGAGTACGAGACTCCGACCGGACTGGGTTCAGGGGGGAAGGTCACTTACGGATTGGAGCCTTTGAACAGCGTGACGATCCAGGTCCGGTTGACGTATACGGTGGGGTCGTTGCCCATGTTCTGGATACGGATTATGACAAAGTAGTCGGTGGCGCGCGCATATGCCAAAACGTCCGAGTCCTCGAGCGCTCCCCCCGCAGGATTGACCATCACGCCCATCCCGGTCCTCGCTCCGGCCACCGGTAGCGACCAAGTTCTGTATCCCCGAGCGGACACGACTTGAACTTCCGGGTCCGTCACCGCCTGAACGTTCGGCGCGGAGGTGATCACCGCGCCGCTCGCGAACCGGATACCCAGGCTTGTCTCGAGCATCGACACGACGACGCTGCCGCTGCCCTGATTCAGACGGAGCTTCGAAGCCGCGCCGTTGAAGCGAGCGATGATCCCGTCGTTGTTGATGAGCAGGCTGTTCGTGCGTGCGGCGCCGGTCATGATGTACCCGCCGCCGAGCGATGCTTCCTGGCCGCTGGCGACGTGGAGAGTCCCCGACGATTCGACCTGTGCGTCGCCGCCGCCGATGATCACGCGGCCCCCGTAGGGGTTGATCGCGAGGTCGGTCCAGTACGTGAAGTTCGGGTCGTTGCCGCCGATCGTCGCATCAAAGCCGAGTTCACCGAGAACCACCGTGGAGACCGCGCCGCCCGCGGCGAGGCCTCCCCGCCACGGTCCCGAACCTCCATTCAGCTGCATGCGGAAGAAATCGGAGGGAGCGCCGCCGACACCGACGCGGTCGTTAAAGATCGCCAAACCCGAGAAGTTGTTGGCGGCGTCTCGCAACGCCACGTTCGGGGACAGCCGCGCATCGGCGAGGGTTCCGGCGTTGACGGCGCCAGCGTTGAGATTCTGCAGATTCTCCAGTCCCGCGCCGTCCCCGGAGAACGTGCCGAAGTGGGCGCCCGTGAACGTGTTCCCCGGGTTGCTGAAGAAACTCAATCCGGAGAAGGCGTTGGTGGTCGACAGACGGGCCACGCTCGTCGGGACGACCGCGTCGGGCAGAGTGCCGGTCAGGGCGGCGGCGTTGCGGAGGTCGGCGGCGGATTGGCCCCCGACCATGCGAGCGTCCGTCGCGAACGCCGCGGACGGAGTCACGGTGAGTTCCTGGCGGGGCGAGAGCACCTCGTAGACGCCGCCGCCTGCCGGGTTGCGGACCGAGATCTCGAGCCAGCGGCGTTGCCCGTTGAAGGCGCCCGCGCCGAACTCGTTACCGGAGTTCAGGGTCACCGTGAAGCGCCCGGAGGAGACGTCGACGGCCAGGGCTTGCAAGGTGGCGCCGAGCTGGGTGCCGCCGGTTGCTGCCGTCCAGAGGGTGAAGCGCAGATCGGCGGGCCCGTCGACGGGAGAGCCCGAGTTCCGCAGTTCGCCCTGGTAGGGGAAACCGCTGGAGATCGGCTGGGCGAACGCCGGACCGGCGACTGCGGCGAGGGCGATCAGGGCGAGGGCGACGGGGAGGATGCGGAAGTGGATGCGAGACATGGCTTTGCTCCGAGGTTCCGGTGTACGACGGGCCTCTGCTCACGGATTGGTGGCTGGGAGCAGCGTGAAGATCCAGCGGGAGTTGACGTACGCGGTGGCGTCGTTGCCGTTGTTCTGGATCCGGATGATGACCGAGTCGTTGGCGTTGACGCGCGCAAACGCCAGGACATCGAAGCCCTGAAGCGAATCCACAGGATTGGCCACCACACCCATCCCGAGCCGCGCTCCGGGAACCCGCATCGACCACTCGCCCCAGCCCCCAGCGGACACGGTTCGGATGGACGTGTCCCCGGCCTCCTGGACGCTCAGCACGGAGGTCATCACCGTGCCGTTCGAGAACCGGATACCGAGGTCTGTCTCCAGCATCGGCACGGTGACGGCGCCGCTGCCCCGATTCAGATAGAGCTTCGAGGCCGCGCCGTTGTTGCGAGCGATGATCCCGTCGTCGTCGATGAGCAGATTGGGCGTGCCCGCGCTGCCCACCATGATGTACCCGCCGCCGCCGAGCGATGCCGGCGCGCCGCTGGCGACGTGGAGAGTGCCCGACGAGTCGGTCTGTCCGCCGCCGCCGATGATCACGCGGCCGCCGGAGGGATTGATCCTCAGATCGGTCCAGTACGTGAATCGCGGGTCGTTGGCGCCGATCGTTGCCCGACCGCCGAGTTCACCGAGAACCACCGTGGAGATCGTGCCGCCCGCGGCGACGCCTCCCTTCCACGGTCCCGAACCTCCATTCAGATGCATGCGGAAGTACTCGAAGGGAGCGGTGCCGACGCCGACGCGGTCGTTGAATATCGCCAGACCAGAGAAGGTGTTCGGGGCGTTCCGCAGCGCGACGTTCGGGGAGAGCCGTGCGTCGGCCAGGATTCCGGTGGTGACGGCGCCGGCGTTGAGATTCTGCAGATTTTCCAGGCCCGCGCCGTTCCCCGAGAACGTGCCGAAGTGGGCGCCCGTGAAGATGTTCCCCGGGTTGCTGAAGAAGCTCAAACCGGAGAAGGCGTTGGTGGTCGACAGACGGGCCACGCTCGTCGGGAGGGCCGCCTCCGGCAGGGTGCCGGTCAGGGAGGCGGCGTTGCGGAGGTCGGCGACGGATTGGCCCCCGACGGTGCGAGCGTCGGCGGCGAACGCCGCGTAGGGCGCTGCCGTGATTTCCTGGCGCGGTGAGAGGACCTGATAGGCGCCGCCGCTGTCGGGGGTGCGGACGGAGATCTCGAGCCAGCGGCGTTGGCCGTTGAACGCACCCGCGCCGAACTCGTTGCCGGCGTTCAGGGTGACTGTGAAGCGCCCGGCGGAGACGTCGACGGCCAGGGCTTGCACGGTGGCACCGATCTGGGTGCCGCCGGTTGCTGCCGTCCAGAGGGTGAAGCGGAGATCGGCGGGCCCGTCGACGGGAGTGCCCGAGGTCTGCAGTTCGCCCTGGTACGTGAAGCCGTTGGAAAGGGGCTGGGCGGAGGCCGGACCGGCGGCCGCGGCGAGGGCGATGAGGGCGACAGCGACATGAGGATAGATGCGAGCCATGAGTCTGCTCCGGATTTTCGGGATACGACGCGTCTCTGCTCACAGAAACACGATCTGCGGCGGCGGAGCGACAACTCGGCGCGGTGATTTCTGGTGTTTTCGGAGACTGTGCGTGCATTTTCAGGGATTGTGCGTACAGTGGAAGGAGTCCAGAGCGGTGCCGAGTGACGCCAACCAAATCCAAATGCTCCTGAACGACTTGGCCCAGGGCGACAGGGAAGCCACCAAGCGGCTGCTGCCATTGGTGTACGACGATCTTCGGGCGATCGCTTCGAGGCTCCTGCTCTCGGAAGGTGCCCCGCACACGCTCCAGCCGACCGCGCTCTGCAACGAGGCCTGCGTTCGGCTCATGGGCTCTGCACCTGCGTCCTGGAACGGAAAGGAGCACCTGCTGGCCGTTGCGGCGATGGCCATGCGGCAGATCTTGGTGAATCAGGCTCGGGCGAGGAACGCTCTGAAGAGAGGCGGGGGCGCCCAGCGCCTGACGATGGTGGATGTGGCCGATAACCGTCCGGAGTCGGCGATCGTTGACGTGCTGAGTCTGGAATCGGCGCTTGAGGAACTGGAGTCGGACGACCCGACCTTGGCTCGGATCGTTGAGCTGCGGTACTTTGCGGGCATGTCGATCCGGCAAGTCGCGATCGTGATGGACCAGTCCGAACGGACGATCAATCGCCTGTGGCGAACCGCCCACGCGGAACTTGCGGTGAAGCTCCGTGTCGGGGACGGAACATGACTCCGCTCCAGCGTGCCCGCGCGCGCGACCTGTTCCAGCGGCTGCTGGACCTTCCGGAATCAGATCAAGCACGCGAGCTCGAAACCGAGTGTCCGGACGATGATGAGGTTCGTGCTCAGGTCTTGAGGATGCTCCGCGAGGATCGTGCCGCGGGAGGCGCTGACTTTGAGCCGCTGGTTTCGCCTGTCGACGCTTCGCGGCTCGCGGCCGCGATCGCCGAGTCGCCCGGAATGACCATCGGCCCCTACCGCATCGTGCGCGTGCTGGGCGAGGGCGGCTTCGGCACGGTCTTCCTCGCCGAACAGTCCACCCCCATCAGACGCGAAGTCGCCCTCAAGGTCGTGAAGCTCGGCATGGACACCCGCGAGGTCATCGCGAGGTTCCATCGCGAGCGCCAGGCGATGGCGCTGCTCGATCACCCCAACATCGCCAAGGTCTACGACGCGGGTTCGACCGACAGCGGCCGGCCGTACTTCTCGATGGAAGTCTGCCCGGGCGAGCCGATCACCAAGTACTGCGACGCCGGCCGCCTCACGATCGAGCAGCGACTGGCGATCTTCTGCACCGTCTGCCGCGCCGTGCACCACGCCCACCAGCGCGGGCTCATCCACAGGGACCTCAAGCCGTCGAACATCCTCGTGTCCCGGGTCGACGGCAAGCCCGCGCCGAAAGTGATCGACTTCGGGATCGCCAAGGCGATCCGGCAGGATCTGCGCGCGGGAACGATGGTGAGCGTTCAGCAGCAGTTCATCGGGACGCCCGAGTACACGAGCCCCGAGCAGGCCCAGGGCGAGAGCGACGTGGACACGCGTTCGGATGTGTACTCGCTGGGAGTCCTGCTGTATGAGCTGCTGACGGGCGAAACGCCCGTGCCGAGCGGCTCGCTCCGCCGCAAGAGCGGCGAGTCGCTCCAGAAGGCCATCCTCGAGGCCGAGGTGATCGCGCCCAGCGTCCGACTCCGCACCGGCACCGACCGCGGAACGCGGGCTTCCACGCTGCGGGCGACCGAGCCGGCAAGGCTCCGAACGCAGCTCCGCCGCGACCTCGACTGGGTCGTGCTGCGGGCGATCGAGAAGGACCGTGAGCGGCGCTACGGCAGCGTCGCCGAGCTGGAGCAGGACCTCGAGCGGTACCTCCGCGGCGAGGCCGTCCTCGCCGCGCCGCCCTCGACCTGGTACGCCCTGCGCAAGTCCGCTCGCCGGCACCGGCCGGTCGTGGCGGCGGCGGCGCTCGTGCTCGCGACGTTGCTTCTGGGCATCGCCGGCACCTTATCGCAGGCGCGCGAGGCGCGCAGGGAAGCGGCGGCGGCCCGCGCCGCGGAGGCGGCGCAGACGCGGCTTGCCCGGGCGGAGGCCGAGCGTTCGAAGGAACTGCAGCAGGTCGCCGAGTTCCAGGCCGAGATGCTCCGATCACTCGACGCGTTTACGATGGGCAACAATCTCGCCAGCGACATGCGGGCGCGTTTGATCAAGGCGCTGGAGGTCGATCGGATGGCGGAGGCGGAGCGTTCGTCCCTGCTGGCCGCGTTCGACGCGGCGCTGCTCCGGATCAATACCACTGATGTTGCGAGCGACCTGCTCGATCGGGAGATCCTTCAGCCGAGCGTCCGGGCCATCGATGAGAGCTTTGTGGATCAGCCGCGTGCCCGCGGGCTGCTCCAGGCGAATGTCGCTTCGTCGTTCGCGGCGTTGTCGATGCGTGCGAACGCGCTTCTGGCGTATCGCAGGGCGGTGGGGTCTCTCTCTGAGGGCCTGGGGCCGGATAATCCCAAGGTGCTGGCGGTTCAGCTCGATGAGCTCATGATGCTCAACGCGATGGATGATCTCGAAGCGATGCAGGTGAGGGCGCGCGATCTGCTCGCGCGGGCGCAGCGGGTGCTGGAGGAGTCGGACCCGCTGCGGCTGAGCATCGAGCGGGAGTGGGCCGCGACGCTCAGGAAGCTCGGCCGGCTTCAGGAGAGTCTCGAGTTCCACAAAGCGGTGCTCGCAAAGTGCCGGCGTCTGCTGCCCGCATCTTCGGACGTGACGAACAAATCCATCGCAAAGACGGCGAACGTCCTTGCGGATCTTGCTCAGTACGACGAGGCCGAGTCTCTGCTTCGTGAAGCGATCAAGAGCTCGGTGGAGAGCTTCGGACCAACCCACGAGAACACGCTGCCCATCAAGCTGGCGATGGCGTTCGTGCAGTCGCGGAGCGGCAAGTACGAAGAGTCGCTCGCCCTGCTGGACGAGCTGATCGAGGCCCGAACGACCGCGAGAGGGACGCAGAACCTCCGGACGGTCAACCCGCTGCTGATGCGGACAGGAGTTCTGGTCCACCTCGGCAGACTGGAGGAGGCCGAAGCGGACTGCCGCAAGGTGATCGCGGCGATCGGTTCACGTCCGATGGTCGACACGATCCGCGCGATCGTCGGAGCCCGCCTGGCTCAGATCCTCTCCAAGCGCCACGACTACGCGGCCGCGGAAGACGTGCTCGAGAAGCAGATCCAGCTGTGTTCTCCGCAACGGAGCGAGCCGCTGCTCCACGAGCTGGAGGCTGTCTACGCCGGGTGGGCTGAGCACGAACCCTCCGCCGATCTGGCCGCCAAGCGAGAGGCGCTGCTGGCTCGGCTGGCGGAGCGGAAGCCGGCGTCGGGGCAAGGGCAGTAGGCCCTGCCTGAGGGGTTGCATGCACGGCGCGGGTTCGGAAGCGTCGAGAGAGCGCGGAACTCGTCGCCGCGGCCGGTGTGGGAGTAGCGGTCCATCGTGAGCGTAACCTGTCGCAGCCGGGGCCTGCCAGCATCACTTCGGAGGGACCCAAGGAGCCAGAACCCTCCTCAACTGTCTCGGCGGATTGCTTGTCGGAAATGGGACGATTTCGTGAGACTCAAGGAGACTTCGGAAGACTGAACTGGCGTCACTCCGAGCGTGGAGAAACGCCAGGAAAACACGGCAAAAACAGCGATTCTGCAATGGCCCCGGTGGGATTTGAACCCACACGCCCGGTGAAGGGCTGCGGATTTTAAGTCCGCTGCGTCTGCCGTTCCGCCACGGGGCCGTGGTCCGTTCATGGTAGCGTCAGCCACCGTTGAAAACGCGGTTTTCCCAGTGTTTGATGGGGTTTCCGCGACCTCTCCACCCTGGTCGTCCCGGTGCCCGCTGAGTCTCCCGTGTGCGCTCCCGGACTCACGAAAACTCCCGTTTCGCGCCAAGCAGAACGCCGAGACACTCTCGCCGCTCGCGGGTGCCCGGTCGTGGGAGGACGGGATCGAGGGGAGCGTCTTGAGTGCCTCCACCTCGGCTCCCTTGAGTGTGTGCGAGTACCCAATCAAATCCGAATCACTACGCGATGGCCCTGACCTAAGGCCTTCCCACCACCCGAGACTCCGAGAGGCCGCGTATGGTCACTCCCTGCTGTAGGATAAATAAATGAAAAGGACGATGCGCTCGCTGTCGTGGAGAGAGCCCCGCAAAGGGCAACCCGGGTGGCTAGGAAACCAAGCACCATCGTTGTGTGTCCCTGGGCATTCAATCTCATCGATAAGTGAGTACTACCACAGCGCAGGCTAAGCTCCGATTCACCTCGATCGTGATCGGCGTCGACGCACTGCAAAGGCGAACGCCATGCCGATTAAGCTCGTAGCAGGTGCCGGTACCGTCACGACAAATCCATAGGTGGGACCATTGGTCCCTTGCTTCATCTCGCCCACAAAGGTGTTGCCATCGGGTGACATGGCATTGAGGGCCGACACGGCCCATCCCACGGGCATTTGAACGCCGTTTTGCGCCCAATAGTCGTAGAGAGGAATGCCGCCACCCCCAGCAAACCAAATGTACGAATGGCTGGGAAGACCCGAAGAGCTGCCGCTCACCCCACCAACGATCATCCTCGCATCCGAGGTAATCCACAGGGCGGTGTTGTTCAAATAGTCTCCGACCAATGGCAACTGGTGGGGTGTGCCGTCGATCCATTGAATGGCCGTTCGCGCGTAGGTCGGATCCGGATCCGATGCCCAGCCAACTATTATCCGCCCATCGCCTGATACACCTGTTGCCTTGGCCCCTCTCCCGGCGTGAACGCCGTCGAGCGACAGTACTCTAAGAGGTCCGCTACCGCGCCACACTAAAGGCGCTGTTGTTGTCGTGCCGATGTTCAACTCAGACCAGCCAACCACCGTGGAGCCATCCGTGCTGAGCGCCGTAGCCTCGCACTCCGCCGCGTCTGCAAGTTTACCCAAGTCGCGCATTCCCCCAGCCTGTGTCCAGACAAAGGGGCTTGAACGAACATCGGGATAGACGACGCCACGGCTAAGTCGACCGACGATTACCGAACCATCCGCGGACGCCAATGTGCTCCGGCTGTACTCCCACGTGGGAAGATTCCCAAGGTTCTGCAACGACCCTTCCCCAACACGCCGGAACGCCGTGCTACGCACGCCTCCAGGCGCAAGATGGCTTCCCACAATAACCGACCCATCGCCCGAAATGCCATAGTTCGCCGCGACCGAACTGATCCCGGCGGCACTCCAGTCAATGGTCCCCCCATCACTTGTCCACGAAAATGTCCCCGACGACGCCTGCCGCCGAAGGAGCCATCCAACAGCCTTCCCACCATCAGAGACTCCGAGAGGCCGCGTGTAGTCACTCCCTGCTGTAGGATAAATAAATGAAAAGGACGATGCGCTCGCTGTCGTGGAGAGCGCCCCGCAAAGGGCAACACCGGTGGCCAGAAAACTGAGCGCCTTCATAGTGTGTCCCTTGGAGTATGACCACCCTTGCAGCCCTCATCAAGCGCAATCGGGATTACAAGCAAGAACTCGACAACCTCATCGCCTTATCGGCCCTCCGTCCACACCTATATGAAGTCCGATACATCGGTAGAGTCTATGAACCCATCGCCGTTGAAGTCGGCGAGGCGTTCTGCTTGGCACTCACGACGAGTTACTTTGGAGCATTGTGGCCAGCTGGCCGCGATTGTCCATCGAGCAGCGGCGTGATATCTGTGTCCTTCAGGGTGTGTAACCGATCGGCTACCACAGTTCGGGATCAACCCTTTTGCTCTTCGATCAGCGTCTGAGCCTTATCGGCTCGAGGCATGAGCTCAGATTCAGGGCACATGCAGCCCTCCGGCATTTCCTCGCACAAACGGACGGCCATGAGAATGCACCCTGCGGGGAAAGAACCGCGCCGGCCCGATTCTTCCTCCGAGGGCGCGCCGCCCCGTTCGCCCAGAGGCCTACAGGCCGGTGGCCAGCCGAACGAGCGTCATTGCCTTGGCGGCTTCTCCTTCGGGCACGACGACGGTCAGGTGGTCGCCCGAGTGCAGCACCAGGTGTGGGTCGGGGTGTAGTTCCCGCCCCGCGCGTTCGATCCCCACAATCAGGCATCCGTGCGGAAGGCCGCATTCGCGTATTGACCGCCCGTCGATACTGGACCCGCGCTGGACGCCGATGTAGATCGTGCGCGGCGCGGCGATGTCAGCCGGGGAGTTGCCGGCCGGCGGCCTGCGGTGGAGGTCGGCTTCAAGCAGTGCTTCGTATACCGGCTTGTCGCGGAGCGCCCCCGCGGTGAGGTCGGCGATCAGGCACGTCACCCCGAGCGCGAGCAACTGCTGGTAGTTCCCCGTCATCTCGACAATCAGCACGATACCAGTGAGCGGCGCCCTCACTGACCCCGTGAAGAGCGCGGCCATGCCAAGAATGGCGAATGCCGTACTGTGCGATTGAAGGGATGGAAACAGCCTGCTCAGCTGCCCACCGAGCATCGCGCCGACAATGGCGCCGAGGAGCAGCATGGGAGCGAAGATGCCGCCCGGCGCTCCTGAAGCGTACGAAACGACCGTGAGCACATACTTGGCGATTAGCAGGAGCAGCAGTGCCCAGAACCCCCACGCGAGGTGGCCGCTGAGCAGGTGCTCGGCGGTCAAGTGGCCGCCCCCAACCGCGTCCGGAAGCCACCACGCGACGAGGCCGCAGGCGCCGCACGCCAGTCCGGGGAGCGCCCAGCGCGGGACCCTGTGAGTTCGAAGAGCGGCGGCCGACGATGCGAGCAGCGAGCGGTTGAACACCACGCCGAACGCCCCCCCGATGACACCCAGGAGCGCGGCGGCGGGCAACGCCGCGAGCGGTATGGCCGAATACCCGCTGATCGCGAACGACGGCAAGTCGCCTCCCAGGGCGCGGGCGACGATGTCGGCGGACAGGGCAGCGACAAGTGCTCCTGCGAAAGTCCGTGCCGAGAGTTCGCGGTGCAGTTCTTCGATCACGAACAGGAAGCCTGCCAGCGGAGCGTTGAACGCGGCCGCGATCCCCGCGCCTGCCCCGCACGACAGGAGCTGCGGTACCGCCCGCGACGGCACGCGGAGGAAATCGGCGACCGCCTGGCCAATGGCGGCCCCCATCTGCACCGTTGGCCCCTCGCGGCCAAGTGACAGACCCGCTCCGATCCCGACGGCGCCCCCGATGAACTTGACGGGTAGCAGAGACTTCCACCGCATCGACCGCACGTGCAACAGCACGCCCTTGAGGTGCGGGATGCCGCTGCCGGATGCGTCGGGTGAGAACCGGATGACCAACCAGCCAACGAGGCTCCCGATAAGCAGCCCGATCACGGGCAAGACGGACCACGCCCAGAGTCCTGCATGCGGGAGCGTGCGAAGCCACTGGACAAGGCCCGCGCGCGAGCGTTCTGACTCTGCCAGCGACCACTTGAATCCGACGGCGACCAGGCCGGCCAGCACGCCCACGATGGCGGCGCGGACGAGGTGCCGGCCCTTGGTGTCCCTGGCGGTCCCCCGTGCCGATTCGTGCGCCGGAACTGACTTGGCCACAGGTCGCCGTTCGGGTTCCGAACCGACGGAGGGTTCTTGATTCGTCTCCAAGGTGCTCAAGGCCAATCCTATGGAGCTGCCGGCGTGCTGCACTCTATTGGGGGACACCAGGAACTCGTGTGTGATCTGCTGGGCCCCATCAACGTAGTACGTTCTTCAGGCAAAGGCCTTGTTGCTCGGCACCAGAGAGGCCGCTCTGTCGCAAAGGATTTTTTCTGGCGCCGTCAGCGCCGCCCTGGGTATCGCCGCGAACGGCTTCCCACGCCGCGCGGACACAGGCCGCGTCATGCGAGAGCAGAGTCCGAAATCGCCGCAGGAGCCCCTTCCCTGGTCTTGAACTGTGCGACAGCCTCCCGGAGGAGGGCAATCGCCGACTGGAGGTCGGAGGCGGCCCGGCCGAACTCTCTCACCGATTGCTGGGTCTGGTTGGCGTTGGCGACGAGGGAGGCCATGGAATCGCTGATCTGCTGAGCTCCCTCTGACTGCGACTGCATCGACTCGTTCACCTGCCTGAAGCTGGTGGTGCTGAGGTTCACGCGGTCGATGATCTCGTTGAGCTGCGCTCCCGCCGAAGCCACCTCGCGCACACCGCGGCGGACCTGATCAGAGAAGCGGTCCATCTCCATCACCCCCGACGACACCGCGCCATGCATCTGCTGGACCATCTGCTCGATGTCCAGCGTCGCGGAGGCGGTCTGGTCGGCCAGGCGCCGGATCTCCCTCGCGATGACCAAGAACCCTGAGCCGTACTCGCCCGCCTTTTCGGCCTCGATGGCCGCGTTGATCGAGAGGATGTTGGTCTGGTCGGCCACCTTGGTGATCGTGGTAATGACGGTCGTGATCTTCTGGGAACGCTCGTTGATCGCGTTGAGTTTGTCGGCGATCGAGGCGGTGGCCCCGTCAAGATCGCGCATCATCACCTCCATGTTCTTAAGGCTGGCATGTCCGGATCCGGCCAGCGTGGCGGTCTCTCCGGCCATGCGGTTGACGGACTCCATGGTCTTCACCAGGTCACGACCGGTCGCGGAAATCTCCTTCACCGCCGCGGCGATCTGGTTGGATGCGGCGCCGAACGTGGCGGACGAGGCCTCCTGCTGCTTGCTGGTGGCCGCGATCTCCGTCGCGGTCGAGAACAATCGGATGCCGGCCTGCTTGACGTTGCCGACCAGCGAGTTGAGATTGCGGTCCATGCTTTGCATGGAGCGCATGAGTTGGCCCGTCTCGTCGGTGGAGGTTGACTCGGCGACAGGCCGTGTGAGGTCGCCATGGGCGATGCGATCCGCAACGTCTGCTGCGGCGTGAACACGCCCGCCGATTCGGCGCGAGACGACGAAGATGCTGCCAGTTGTGAGAGCCAGCGCGAACGCGAGCGTACCGGCGCTCCAGGCGACGCGAGAGCGGACCTCCGCGAGCGCGACAGACTCGGGGATGCGACACACGAAGACCCAACCCGTAGATTGGATCGGGGCATGGAACACGAGTCGGCGGCCCGGAGCATCCCAGGCGTCTATCACGCCCACCCCGGAGACTCCCGAAAGCATTCGACGAGACAGGGCTTCGAGCGCAGCGTTCTTGGTTCGCCGCGCGTGCTCGAAGATGGTCTCGGACATGATCTTCTTTGCGTCGGGATCAAACACGAACCTCCCGCCAGCGTCCAGGATTATGAAGTCCAAATTCTTGTCGAACTCGCGACCGACGACTTCCCGGATGCGAGGCAGGTTGATGTCGATGGTGTTCACGCCGCCGAATGACCCATGGGACATGAACGGCACCGAGTAGGTGCTCATGAGGACGTTGCCCGCGCCCTCGTCGAAGTAGGGTGCGCTCCAGAGGGCGTGACCGAGAGCTTTGGGCTGCGAGAACCACGTAAAGCTTGGGTCGCGGTACCAGTCGTACACACCGGCGTCGATGTTCATCCGACGCAGACCGTTGTCACTCCTGCACACGTACGGCGCGAAAAGCTCTCCGTTCGGCCTCCGGGTGCCGGGCTCGAACGCCATGCAGGCACCGTACACGAGATCCGTTTGCTCCACATTTCGTGCGAGAAGTTCGTAGATCTGATCGTCAGTGATTGCGGGAATGGAAGTAATGACGCGGGCAGTGGTCTCTGCGATGCGCGCCACCTCACGCAGTTGCCCATCGAATCTCGAGGCATAGTTGGCGGCGAGACGCGTCATATCGCGTTCGATGGCGCTGCGCGACTGCCGAAATATGTACAGCGTCGTGAAGCCGGCGACTAGCACGTTGATAACGAGCGTGGGTAGAGCAACGAGCAGGATCATTTGGCGTCGGATGGTCATCGCTTGACTCCACGGTCGGCCGACTCAGCACAACTGGGCGGGAACCGCTGAGAACCCGTCCTGGCGACGATGCAAAAACCTCCTCAAAACACAGCAAAAATGCGAAAATCAAGTGGGCCCTGTGGGATTTGAACCCACACGCCCGGTGAAGGGCTGCGGATGTTAAGTCCGCTGCGTCTGCCGTTCCGCCACGGGGCCAAGACCAACCTGAATCACAGGAGCGTAGCGTGTTTGCGATCGCGGTTCAGGGCACCGGCGATGCGGGGCCGCGGCACGGGCGACCGTTCGGCGGGTCATGCGCTGCGGGCCATGCGCTGCGGGTCAGCGCATGCGGTCGAGCTTCCGAACGCGCGGATGATCCGCCCGGTTCCGCAAGCAACCCGCGGAGTTGGACCTGCACGCACGCTTTTCAGCGCCGAAGACGAATTCACCCCAAGCCCTGAAAGACTCTCTGGTCTCGCACGAACTTCCGGTGTTACCCACCGTTTGTTCCCGCGGACATCCGACCAACTTCTCGCTTCAACCGGCGTCCGCCGTTCTCCTTGTCCCGCTTCACCCGTACTGCTGATCGAGATGCCGGCCGCGTTCCGCGCGTCGTGTCATTCCTCGCATTCTCCGCCGACATCACATGCCTCTCGGTTCCCGAAGGCTCTCTTCTCGGAGTTATCTCATGAAATCGCTCCTCTCCTCCCGCAGATCGCTCGCTCTCCTCCTCGCCGCCGGCGCGGCCGCCACCATGCACGCCGCGGCACAGACCTCTACCGGCACCGATGTCTGGCTCTGGACCGGCGCGCAGACGTACCGCCACACGCCCGGAACCGCCGCTGCAGCCGCGATCACCAAGCAGGGCGGCGCGGCCCTGGCCACCACCGACGCGTTCGAGGCCCGCGACGTCACCCGCGCTTCGCGCACCTCCGTCTGGTTCCGCGCCGCCGACGGCGTTTATCTGTACAACACCGGCGGCGCCACCGCGAACCTCGTGACCTTTGGCGGCGCCTCCACCGGCGCGGCTTCAAAGTACGCCGTCGCCGATGATGCGCTCTCTCCCACCACTTCCCGCGTCTGGTGGAGTTCCGCGTCACGGGTGTACGCGCACATCCCCGGCACCAGCACCGCGACGGAAATCACCGCCCCCGGCGGGGGCCCGATCTCCAGCGTGCTCGGGCTCTTCGCCTCCACGAACAAGTCCAACGCACACACCAGCGACCTGTGGGCCTGGACCAGCAGTCAACTCCTGCGTCATTCTCCGGGCACCAACACCACCACGCAGGTCCAGAACGGGGCTTCGTCCCTCTCCGGTGTGCAGGCCATGCTCGCAGCGCCGGACCTCTCCTCGCCCGCGGGCGCTGCGGTGTTCGCCCGCACCAGCACGGGCGCCGTGTTCAATGTCTCCTCGGGCGCGGCGGTACAGATCACCGGCGGCGCCAACATCGCCGGATTCGCGACGGGCAAGGACATCCTCTCACCCACCGGCAGTCAGGTCTTCTTCTGGAGCAACCAACGGGTGTACCGCTGGCAGCCGTCCACCAACTCCATGACCGAGGTCACCACCAACGGTGTCGCCTCGCTGAGCGGCGCGCTTGATGTGGTCATCGGGGCGGATGCATCCAGCCCCAACGGCGCCACCGCGGTCATCCGCAACGGCAGCAACGCCTACATCTACAACCCCTCCACCAACATCGCCGAGCGGGTCAGCATCAACGGCGGGCTCTTCCAATCCAATACCCCCACCGGCATGGCGGTGCTGTTCGACGGCGAATCCACCGGCTGCGCCCGCACCTGGATTTGGACCGACGACGGTGTCTTCCTCGTGCGTCAAGGCACGACTCAAACCGATCCGATCTCGCTTCCACAGTTCTCCAACACGTCGCGCGTCCAGAGCGTGCTCCGCAAGCTCGACGCCTCCACCGCCTCCGGCAGCGCGGTCTTCATCCAGGCCGGCAATCGCTGGTACCGCCACATCCCCGGCTCGCTCAACGCCGACCGGATCCGCGATGGCAGCACGGATATCTCCCCGCAGGGCGCGGTGACGTCCTTTGATCTCTCCGGAAACTCCGCCAAAGCCAACGCCTGGGCCTGGACCTCGGGCCGCGTGTACATGCACAGTGTTTCTTCTCCCGCCAACGCCACCCGAGTGTCGGCGCCGGGCGGGGGCGACCTCACCGGCGTGCAAGGGATGATCCAGACGCTCAGCGCCGGCTCCGTCGCGACCGACGTGAATCAGAACTTGATCCCCGATGCCTGCGAATGCCAGGCCGGCGCGTATGTCCTACCCCCGAACGCCACCATCAACACCGACACGTTCGTTATCAGCGCGAGCACCGGCGTCGCCGGCGTGCCGGTGCGCACCCGCGTCGAGAACACCGCCAACGGCCCGGTCGCCGTGTTCTCGTTCCCCAACCTCGTCGTCCCGGCGGGTATCGTCGCCACCGGATCACGGCCGCTCGTGCTCGAGTCGTGCGACGGCATCAGCATCAGCGGCGTCATCGCCGCGGCGCCCGGCACCCTCGGCGGCGGAGTTGCCGGGCTCGCGGGTGTTCCCGGCGCGGGCGGTGCACGATTGAGCGCAGCGCCACCGAATCCCGGCGCCGGCGGCGGAGGAGGCCTCGGTGGCGGCGGCGGCGCGGGCGGCGCGATCGGCGCGCCCGGAAACCCCGGCGCGATCGGCTGGGGCGGCACCGGTGGCACCGGTGGCGCGGGCATCGGCGGCGGCGCCGGCGGTGCGCCTCTGCAAAGCGGACACGATGGCGATGATCACGGCCCGCCCGCTCGCGACGGTGAGCCGGGCCTGGACGGCGGCCCGGGCGCCAACGGCACACCTGGGTTCGATGGCGACCCCGGCCGCACCGGCAACGGCGGCGCGCGCGGCAGGAACGGAGGCGCGGGCCTCGCCGGAGTCAACGGCGCGAACGCGGGCAACGGCACCAACGGCGGCATCGCCTTCGGCCTCTCGGCCGGCGGTCTGGGCGGTCTCGGTGGCGCAGGCGGGGTCGGCGGCCCCGGCGGCACGGGCGGCGGGGGCGGCCGCGGCGGCGATCCCGGCACCGGCGCCGCCGGGGGCACCGGCGGTCCGTTCGGACTCGGCGGCGCGGGCGGCGCCGGAGCCACGCTTGTGGGGCACAAAGGCCTCTTCGGCGCATCCGGCGCCGGCGGTCCCCCGTGCATCAAAGGTGAAGATGGTGATGATGGCACCGACGGCACCGACGGCGAAGACGGCCACGAGGGCGCCCGTGGCACGCCCGGCGGCGCCGGCCTGCGCCCCGTGCTCAACGGAAACCCGGGATTGCCCGGAGATCTGGGCTTTAACGGCCTGCCGGGCAGCCCCGGTGGAGTCGGTTCCGCGGGAAGCGGCGCTCAGGGTGGCCACAACGGCGCGCCGCGTCTGGGCGTCATTCTGAATCCCATGCCGGCTGACCTGCTCCTGTGGGGCGGCGGCGGTGGCGGTGGTTCCGGCGGCGGCGGAGGCGGCGGAGGCGGTGGCCAGGGCGGGGGCGGAGGCGGCGCCGGCGGAGGGGGCGGTGGCGGCGGAGGTGGTGGTGGCGGTGGCGGCGGTGGATGCGGCGGCCCCGGCAACAGCGGTGGCGGTTCCGGCGGCGGCGGCGCGGGCGGCGGGGGCGGTGGTGGTGGAGGCGGTGGCGGCACCGTCGACCCCGGCCAGAACGGACAGCCAGGCACGCGCGGCGTCGACGGCACGAGCGGCATCGCGGGCGTTGTGCTGCACATCGTCCAGGCCGCGACCAAGGGCGACAACGGCGCCGATGGCCTCAAGGGTGAAGTCGGCACCGGAGGCACCACGGGCTTTGACGGCACCAACGGCTTCAGCGGCGGCGCGGGCGCGCCCGGAGCGCCCGGCGGCGGCGCGCTGCTGCTCCGCACCTGCCCCATCGCCGGCACGATCGTCCTGAGCAACGCCACGCTCAACGCGTCGGGCGCTTCGGGGCCCGGCCCCGGCGGCGGAGGTGGCGGCGGTGGCAGCGTGGTCTCCATTGCTTCCAATATCAGCATCTCCAACTCCATACTTCTCGCCCACGGCGGCGGTGCCTCGGGCGGCGGTGGTCAGGCCGGAAAGGTCGTGATTTCCGCCACAAAGCTGAACACCGATCCGCTCTCAACGCTCGGCGCCAACGCCGGCGGCGGTCTCAACGCGCCCGGCGGACTGGGCGGGGGCAACGGCATCGGCGGTGGCAACGGCGTCCGGGGCACGCGCCCCGGCCTGGGCGGCAACGGCGGGGTGTCCGGCGGCGGTGGCCGCGGCGGCGTGGACAACTCCGTCCACTTCAAGGGCCTCAAGGGCACAGCCCTTGTCGGCGGCCATGGCATCGGCGGGCCGGGCGGCCAGCCCGGTGGTTGTTTCAAGGTCCGCGATTCCGTCACGCTCACCGGCCCCGGCGGGCGCTACGTGATCACCCCCGGCCACTGGACGCGCGACGGCCGCAACATCGGCGACACGTTCCCCGACGGCGGCGAAGTGAACGGCCCCGGCACCAAGTCCGACACCAAGTACCTCAAGGAAGAACCGAACGACTTCCACTACGAGGGCGACATATACACCGATCCGCAAGGCAACGAGCACCGCCTCTCGGGCGACACCTGGTGGAGCCTCGACGCTTCCACGCCGTTTGCCTACTCCTTCCCGCACCTGCTCTTTGCGCCCATCGGCGGCCCCTCCAGCGTGCACCTCCAGTACCACTACGAACTCAATATCGCCGACCCCATCCTCGACATCACGGTCAATCAGGGCAACTGGTACCACGGTCCGCTCTCGGCCTTCCGGCCCCAGGATATCGGCTTGGTCTATCTCGGCACCCGCGGGCCCGACGGCTGCGGTTCCGACTTTGAGCAGGCCCGTTTCGCCGGCTCGCCACTGGGAACGCCGCTCAACGGTCAGGGCGGCTACCTCCTCTCCATCGATCGCTTCTTCGATGTCTTCACGTACGTGGGCAACCCCTACAACCTTCCCGCGAACCCGGCGGGCGGTGCGCAGTTCGCCGCGGGCATGACCGATGACTCCAACCCGCAGGGCGTCGCCGTCCGCAAGACCACCGCCTGCCTCAGCGGCCGCAAGGACGTCAGCGTCGATCTCGCCGCATCGTTTTTCGGCCCGGGCTCCGATCCGTTCATCGGCCGCATCGACCTGCGCTCCACCGCACCCAACGGGGTCGAGCTCTCGGCCGCCGCCTTCGGCCTCTACAAACCCAATCCTGCCGACCCGTTCAGCGAGGGCGGCTTCTACTACCGCGCCTACACGCCCGAGGGCGTCGCGCAGGCCTTCTGGTTCCCCACATTCAACGGCATGGAAATCTGGCCTTGGACGACGATGTCCCTCCGCATCGACTTCTCTTCCAACCGCATCGAGTCCATCCGCTTCGCGGACCCCGCCAGCGGCGAAAGCTCCGAGTTCCCGCTCACCGACACCTATCTCGTCGGCGGCCTTGCCGCGGCCGGTCCTGTCGACGCGTACATCCTGAACGTCCGCCGCGGCCACCAGGCCGTGGGCTTTGACAACATCACCATCACCGACGCGCCCAGCGCATCGACGTGCGCCCCGTGCGCCGCCGACTTCAACCAGGACGGCGGCGTCGACGGCGCCGACGTCTCCGCGTTCTTCGCCGATTGGGAAGACGGCGCACCCTGCGCCGACGTGAACCTCGACGGCGGCATCGACGGCGGAGATGTCGACACTTTCTTCCTCTACTGGCAGGCCGGCGGCTGTTGAGAATCCCCGGAATGCAGGCACGCACGGCGCTGCCATCGCGGCGCCGTGCTTTTCATTGGTGTACTGCTGCGCGACGCAATCTGACCACCCGTAGTTCATGCGCGGCGCGCGAGAGAAAGCCTTCCGCGCGCGGTCGGCACGAACGCGGCTCGGCTTCAGAATGAGACTCGATCTCATGGCCGCGCCACTACAACCGAGATGAATCCTTGAACACCCGCAATCGCTGGCTCGTACAAGCGTTGAGCTTGTGCCTCAGTCCAGATGACGTTTGGGCTTGGGAACAATCAAGCACACCCTTGCCGCGAAGGCCCAGGCTACGCCATCGCTGAACAAGGAGACTTCCATGAAGAGTGTCAATGTGTTGCTCGCTCTCGCCGCCGTCTCGGCGTTGAGCGTCGGATGCACCACCTCCAAGACCGCGTGCACGGGCTGCTGCGACTGCGCTGTGCCCGTCGGCGCGAGCACGCCCGTCAACGCCAAGACCGCCGACGCCCTCACGGCCGCGTTGCAGGATGAGCGGCGCGTGCAGGTCTTCTATCGCGGCGTTCTTGCGAAACAGGGACAGGTACGACCCTTCGTCAACATCGTGAACGCCGAGGAACGCCACGAGAACGTCATCGCCTCTCTCATGAAACGCCACGGCGTCACAGTGCCCGCCGGCGATCCGGGCAATGTCCCCGCCGTGCCGGCCACGTTCGCGGAGTGCAACCGGGTCGCGGCCCAGCTCGAACGCGACAACATCGCCATGTACGACCGATTCCTGACGGATGTGACCGATCCCGACATCCGCTCGGCGTTTGAAAACCTCAGGGCCGCGTCGAAGAACAACCATCTGCCCGCGTTCGAGCGATGGTCCGCCGATGCCGGCGCTCCCCCGACCACACGCGGCGTCGCCATGGGGTACGGGTTCGGCCGCGGAGCAGGGCGAGGATGGGCGTGCGGCGTCCCTTGCACGCTCACCCCGTGAAAGCGTTCAGCGCACCCCCCGAGCCATGAGCGGCCCCGGCTGCGCCGCGTTCATTGATGGCCGCGCGGCATCGCGGTATTCATCCGCCACTTCATCGGCCCGCCCGCCCGCGCGGACGGGCCTGTTTGCTGCGCCCGCGTGGGCCTCGCTCCTCCGCACGTACTCTTCGACATCGCGGGGTGCGTCCACCCGCGCCGGACCATGCCGACCCCCGATTCGACCCTTTTCGCGCCCGACACCCCCACGGCCTACCCGTGGTACGTCCGCGTCGCGGTTGAGCGAGGCATCGACATCCTCGACGGGCCCGACGGCTTCACCTACGGCTGCGGTGATCCCCCGCCGCGGATCGGCGAGCACGTGATGGTCCCGCTAGGAAAAGGGGATCGCCCGGCGCCCGGCGTGGTGCTCGAAGTCGGCGGCGCTGCGCTGGCCGCGGGCGTCCCGCCGAACCGAATCAAGCCCATCACGTCCACCAGCGGCGCGCTCTTGCCGCCCTCGCTCATGAAGCTCGGCGCATGGATGGCCGAGTATTACCTCTGCCCGCTGGGCATGGTGCTGGCCAGCGTCATGCCCGCCCCGGTCAAGGCCGGCACCGGCAGCCGCAACATCGCGATGGTTGATCGCGAGCCCTCGCCCCCCGACGAAACCCAGCTCCGCGGCCACGCCGCGAAGATGTGGGACGCCGTCAAGGCCCTGCCGCATGCCGAGTTCCCCATGCCTCTGAAGGAACTGTCGATCCGCTGCGGGGCCAAGACCGTCGCCACCGCCCGCGCACTGGTCGCCGCGGGATTCCTCCGCCAGTTCGACGAAACCCACGTGCGTGCCGCGGCTCTCAAACGCGCCGACTGGGAACTCAACAAGACCCTCGACCTCACCGACGAGCAATCCGCCGCCGTCGACGGCATCGCCGCCGCCTTCGGCTCATTCTCCGTCCATCTCCTGCGTGGCGTCACGGGCTCGGGCAAGACCGAGGTCTACCTGCGTCTCATCTCGCAGACCATTTCTGAAGGCCGCACGGCCCTGGTGCTCGTCCCCGAGATCGCCCTGACGCCGCAGACCGCCGCCCGCTTCACCGGGCGCTTGGGCGAAGACCGCGTCGCCGTGCTCCACTCCGGCCTCACCGCCGCGCAGCGTCATAAGGAATGGCGCCGGGCGTGCGAAGGGGAGGCCCGCGTGGTCGTGGGCGCTCGGTCCGCGGTGTTCGCGCCCCTGGCCAACCTGGGCCTCATCGTGGTCGATGAGGAGCACGATTCTTCGTACAAGCAGGATCGCCTCCCGCGCTACAACGGACGCGACGTGGCGATCAAACGCGGCCAGCTCGAAGCCTGCCCCGTCGTCCTGGGCTCCGCCACGCCCTCGATGGAATCCTGGCACAACGCCACGTCGCAGCCCCCGCGCTTCCAGCTCTGGAGCCTGACCCGCCGCGTCGGGGGCGCTTCCCTGCCCGTCGTCACGCTCGTCGATATGACCGAGGAGCGCCGTAAACGCTACCAGATGGGCCCGGACCGCTTCCAGCACCTGCTCGGCCCCACCCTCGAAGCCGCGCTCGAAAAGACACTGCGCGAGCCCGCGCAGGCGATCCTCCTCCTCAACCGCCGCGGCTTCGCCAGCTACATCTCCTGCCAGAACAAGGCCTGCGGCCACGTGCTCGGCTGCGACCAGTGCGACGCCAACCTCGTCCTGCACCGCACCCGCCACTTCGCGCTGGGCGGATTCGTCCGCTGCCACCACTGCGAGGCCGAGCAGATGGTGCCCACCAAGTGCCCCGTCTGCGGCGGCAAACTCAACCTCTTCTCGGGCGGCACCCAACGACTGGAGGAAGAACTCGCCCGCAAGTACGCCGCGCTCGGCATCGAAGAGGGCCGCACCATGCTCCGCGTGGACTCTGACTCGATGCGGGGCGGCGGGGAATACGCCGAAACCCTCGCCCGCTTCGCCAGCGGCGAAGTCCGCCTGCTCGTGGGCACGCAGATGCTCGCCAAGGGCCTGGACTTTCCCGGAGTGCGCCTGGTGGGCATCATCGACGCCGACACCGCCCTGCACATCCCCGATTTCCGCTCCGCCGAACGCACGTTTCAACTCGTGAGCCAGGTCGCCGGCCGCGCCGGCCGCGGCGAGCAACCCGGCACCGTCATCGTCCAGACCCATTGCCCCACCAACCCCGCGATCATCCTGGCATCCCGCCACGACTACGTGACGTTCGCCGAACTGGAAATGTCCGTCCGCAAGGGCGCCCGGCTCCCGCCCGTCTCTCGCATGGCACGCATCGTCTGCCGCGACAAATCCGCCGAGAAAGCCCAGGAAGCCGGGCGAGAGCTCGCCGCCGCGCTCCGCGAAGCTGCCCCGCCCGACGCCGCCGTTCGCGGCCCCATTCCCTGCCCCATCGAACGCATCGCCGGCCAGTTCCGCACCGGCATCGACGTCACCGCCCCCACCGCCGCGGCCCTCTCCCGCCTCCTGGCCTCCCTTCGCGCCAAGGGCCTGCTCAAGAGCGACACCAGGACCGCGGTCGACGTTGACCCCGTGGCGCTGATGTAATTCTCCGGTGCCGCCGCTGCGGTGCTTCCTCCATACCCCACGCCCGCAACAATGCCCCGATGCAACTCGACGGCGCCAATATCACGGTCATGGGCCTGGGCCACTTCGGCGGCGGCGCGGGCGTCGCCCGTTTCCTCGTCGGCCGGGGCGCCAACGTCCTCGTCACCGACATGCAGCCCGCCGACAAGCTCGCGGACGGCGTTGCCGACATCGCCGATCTCGTCGAACAGGGCTCCGTCAGGCTGCGTCTGGGCGAGCACAACATCTCCGACTTCACCACCTGCGATCTGGTGGTCGCGAACCCGGCGGTTCCCAAGCCGTGGGACAATCGCTTCCTCCGCGCCGCCCACGCCGCGGGCATACCGGTCACCACCGAGATCCGCCTCGTCATCGAGTCTCTGCCCCGGGGCGTTGCGACCATCGGCATCACCGGCTCCGCGGGCAAGAGCACCACGTCCGCGATGATCGCCCACATCCTGGAGCGTCTCAGCGCCTCGGGACAGATCAGCGGCCGCGTCTGGTTCGGGGGCAACATCGGCGGCTCGCTCCTGGCCGACGTCAGCGCCATCACCCCCGCCGACCACGTTGTTCTGGAACTCAGCAGCGCGATGCTCTACTGGCTCGGTGAGGGTGTCGGCTTCGACGCCGCCCGCGGCTGGTCCCCCGATGTCGCCGTGCTGACCAACATCTCCAACAATCACATCGACTGGCACGGCGACTTCAACCACTACTGCGATTCCAAGCTGAACATCTTCCGCTACCACCAGCGCTCCGCCCGGATCATCCCGGCAAGCACGCCCGACGCCGCGCTCGCCGCCCGCATCGCCGCCGCCGCGGGCCCCACCGCCATCACCCCCGCTGTCCCCAAGGGCGGCGTGCCGCTCCTCATCCCCGGCGCGCACAACGTGCTGAACGCCGCGACCGCCGCCGCAGCGGCGCACGCCGCGGGCATCGCCAACACACCCTCCGAACTCCTGCCGCTCCTGGCCGACTTCGCGGGCCTGCCCCACCGCCTCCAGTGCGTGTGCGAGCGTGCGGGCGTGCGCTACTTCAACGACAGCAAGTCAACGACTCCTGATTCCTGCCTCCTCGCGGTGCGTGCGTTCGACGAAGCCCCGGGCCGCTCCCGTGTCCACCTCATCGTCGGCGGCTACGACAAGGGCTCCGACCTTTCTCCCGTCGCCGCCCTCGCGAACCAACTCGCAGGGCTCTACACCATCGGCAAGACCGGCCCGGCCATCGCCGCCGCGGCGGGCCCAAAGGCCCTCGCCTGCGGCACGCTCGATCAAGCCATGTCGGCCATCGCTTCCCGCGCCCGCCCCGGCGATGTCGCCCTTCTCAGCCCCGCCTGCGCCTCGTGGGACCAGTTCAAGAACTACGAACAACGGGGCGGCCACTTCGCCGCCCTGGCCCGAGGCGAACAACTCGCAAAGGTCGGTGCTCCATGAACTGCACAACACCCCGCATCGCGCCGATCCTTGCTCTCGCGGGCCTCTGGCTCACCGGCTGCGCTCACAAAGCCGCGACGACCGCGCCCGCCTCGCCTCCCGCCGCGCCTCCCGCCGCACCTCAAGCCGCGGCTCCAGCTCCTTCGTCGCCGACCCCTGCGCCACCTCCCCCCGCACCATCCGCACCGGCGGCTTCGCCGCCCGTTGCGGCACCCGCTGCGCCACCGGCCGCGCCGGCACTCAAGGAAGTCTTCCCCGGTGTCCGCGTCGACGCCGCCACGAAGACCATCGAGTTCGACGGCACCGTGCCGATCGACTGTCACAACGAACGCACGCCGGTGGTCTACCTTGAACTCGTCGCCTGCACGCCCGACACCAAGGAGCACGAGGCCCTGGTGGTCACCCGGACCAAGCCCTCGAACATCCACGCCGCGATGCTGCTCATCGGCCTGGAACTAGGCAAGCCCGGCGTGTGGACGTGGGAAGACAAGAAGATCACCGCCACCGCCCCCACCGGCGGCCGCGTGCGCATCACCTTCATCGTGAACGGCAAGGAATCCTCCCCCGCCGATTGGATTCTCAACCAGCGCGACCACCGCACCCTCGCCCAGCACTCGCCCAAGGAAGGCTTCGTCTTCAGCGGCAGCAACACCGTGAACCGCCGCGGCCAGGACTGGTACCAGGCCGACGCCGAAGGCAGCCTCATCGGCCTCACCTGCTTCAGCAACGAGACCATCTCCTGGACCCAAATGTACAACCCCGACTCGGGCGTCGAAGAACCGCAGTGGATCGCCAACGCGGACACCGTGCCCCCCATGGGCACGCCGGTCACGGTTCGCATCTCACCGGCCAGATAGTTCGACGACAAACGGGCCCCCCGCGAACCAACCGCCGAGGCACTTTCGTCACGTGAACCGCCGCGCCAACCGGGCCGGCGCTTCCTTCATTCCAAGTGGCGCTGCAGAGCTCTCGCGTGCGGAGCAGGTCCGCCATCAACTCCAAAACGGAACTAGCCGACCATCGAAAGTCGGCTAATCCCCCAAGAAAGAGATAATCACCACGGAACATGCCGTTCCGACGCCGGCGCCTACTCGCCCGCAATCAGTCGCATCAGTTCCTTCACATCGGCTTCATCAACCACCGAATCTCCGGTGATGTCGCAGCACGGATCGCCCGACTCAATGTTGGCCAGCAGCATGACGAGGTCGGCCTCGTCGAGCCTGCGGTCCCCGTTGATGTCGCCCGGCACAGGGCGTGTGGACTTGATGACAAGGCTGAAGGTGGTCTCGACGCCGCGGTACTGGCCGGCCCCAAACACCTCATACTCACCGGAGGAGTTTGAGCTCACCGAAGTCACGCGCCGCACCGTCCAGCCGCTCCCGGCGCCCAGCAGGTCCGCCAGCGCGATGATCTGGCCATCATCGCCCCACACCACCGCAGTCTCAGCGCCGTTTCCGGTGGTCGCCCAGCCGCCCACAAGGCCGCCTGGCGCGATGCAGGTCGCGGCGGTGCGACCGCTGCCAAGGCTTGGCAATGCCCGGAGTTCGCCGGTCGCGGCATGATACAGGAACGCGGCAGTGGAACTGTCAGCGGTGGCACTCTCTCCCACCACATCACCATTGTCCGCGATCGCTGCGGCGCGGGACCACGGCCCGCCGACGGTGCCGAGATCGTGCATTGTTCCTCCAGAAGCGTTCACATCGGGAATCCACCTGAACGCATGAAACTCGCCGGTCGCGACCTGGCTATAACCGCAGACCTGCCCCGATGCGTTGATCCCGGTCGCGACGCTGGTGGCCCCGCCGAGCGTGCCCAGATCAATCGTGCGACCGTTCGAAAGCGTCACGGAAGCGTGCGGCACGGTGGTGCTGGTCGAACCGAGCCGCGTGCCCTGTGCGTTCTTCGTCAGCGGGGCGACCGGCCCATGCTTCTCGGGAGATCCGCTCGCAAAACCGGGCGAGGCCGGGGTCGGCGCGATGTCCACGCCGCTCAGATCGAGCGGCGGCACGATCGTCACTGTGGGGCCTTCGTCCGGAATGAACCGGCGCGGCGGGCGGGGCGCCAGCGCAAGCCCGCCCGGGTACCCGTATGAATCGTCTCGATTGAACCCGTAAACGTAGATTCCAAGCGGCTGGCCCGCCCGGATGGTGTGCGATCCCACCACCACCGGGATCTTGGCGCACGAGAACTCCGTGCCGGCGATATTCTGGAACTGACCGAGCGGCACCGCGGCGCCGTCGAGAATGACGCCACCGGTTACCGCGTCAGTGGTGCGCGCGATCACGTTGACGTAGTTCGTGGGGAACCCGATCGCCGGCGTGGAGAACGTGTAGGACGGCAGGAACTGCTCCGAGGGCGGCACGATGCACATGAACGGATCGCCGGGGCGCGCGTCGTACTGTCCGCCGTTCGCGAACTGGCACACAAGGATCGGCCTGTCCGCGATGATCTCGTTGTTGCCGGTGAGAATGCGCTCTGAGTACTGACCGGCATTCAGTGTGAAGCCCGCGGGCGTCGGACCCAGTATCTGAACATTCGTTCCGTTCTGATCCGCCAGGATTCGGAAAGTGTCGCCGTTGAGTCGCGTGGCCAGCGGAAGCGTGATGACCCGAAGCCCCCAGGAATCCGTCGGCGGCATCTGCTCCACCAGGTGATCACAGAAACTCCGGTTGGAAGGAACATTCGCGCAGGAGTTTCCGCTGAACACACCGATCGGCGCATCGGCCGTGATGAGTGAACCGGTCAGGTCGGTACCATTGACATTACTTCGGAGTTGGTACACCTGCATCCGGTTCAAGGTGATATTGAATGGCACTCCCGCCGTCCGGCCGTTGGCCGAGGTGGAGGGCGTGATGGTGACAACCGTGTTGTCCTGCGCCGCGATCACCGCGAACTGTGACCGGTTGTTTGACCCACCCAGGTCGACATGGCACATCGGACGGTACCGCATGCCCCAGGTATCGATGGGCAGGCCGGCGTACGCATCCGTCGTGAACGGTGCACGGTTGAGCCCGTAGACCACCACGTCGTCTTCGGCGTGGACCACGACCCCATTGGGAACCGTTCCATTGTCCGCGCTCACGAGCACCGAAGTCGGCATCGAGACGGTGGTGATCACCCCCGGCGTCACACTGAAGTTCTGCCGCGGCAGGCCCAGCCCCGGCACATCCACCCACCCCGTCGTCGCGCGGTTGCCCGAAACAAACAGACTGAGACCGACGTTGGCGTTGTCGTAGTTGCGTTGGAACGCCACGCCGAACTCGCGCCCCGGGTTGGACGGGATCTTCGTCAACCTGACGATGCCGACGTCCGTGGTCATGGCGCTCATGGCCGACACGATGGTCGAATCGCCGGCAAAGTACAGCGGAGCGGTAACGTGCACCTGAATGTCCTTGGGAGTCCGGTCCGCATTGCGCGAGATCGCTCCGGGTATCACGAAATGACCGCTCGAATCCGTCCTCGCCGTCAGGCCCTGCCCGAGCAGCGTCACTTCGGCGTCGGCGATGAACGGACCGTCTGAGCCCTGCACGTACCCCTCCACCACCGTCAACGGATCCGCCGGCGCGACGTTGATGCGGATGATGGCCGTGGCCCCCTCGTTGATGGCGGTAATGAAGGCCGTGCCCTCGCCTATCGCGGTCACGACGCCGTTCGCATCGACATTGGCGATGTTGAGATTGCTCGTGCGGTAGCTGGTCCACGACGACTGAGGCGTCACATCCTGCTCGGTACCGTCATTGAGGCGCCCGAGAGCCTGCAGCGACTGCGTCTGCCCCGGCTGCGTCAGCGTCTGGTTCGACGCGGTCAGGCGGAGGGACTGGGGGAAGGGGGGAGGAGTGTCGGTAATGATCAGGTCGCCAACAGTATACGTTTGACGTTGACGAATACGAAATGGGGAACTAAACAAGTACCGAGTGCGTCCGGATTGAGTAGACGACCCAATAATCCGCAGATAGTCATCACTCAGAAAGTCCGGCGAACTCCCTGGACCACCTGCACCAAACTGATCGGGAGCCGCGACGTTTGGAATTCGAAATCCCCCGTTCGCGTACGCCCGCACCGTCTGGCCGTTCACCGATACCACCCACGAACCGTCGAGCGTCTGTCCCAAGACCTCGGATCGCGTGCAGCAGAAGGCAAGCCCGATGCATCCAGCCATCAATGTACGTGTGTTCATCCCTGATCTCGCTTTGATCTCGATTCTCGGCCACGAAAGTACAATCTTTGCTTCTGATTATTATTAACACATATTTAATACCATAAGCATGTACACCAACGTCGACGTCTTGAGTCACGCCCGATCGGTTCCGGGCCGATCCCAGCGACACGGGAGATACTAATGCCCGTCATCTGACCAGTGGGGCGGATCGCTCGCCAGTTTGATGACCCCAAATGTTGCACCGACCGCATGGAGATCTGTATTCCCAGAACCATTACGGGGCACAGAGGTGATGTTCACTAAAGTACCATTACCATCTACAATTTGCAAGTTTCCAGACCAGCTAATCGTCATATCTATTGCCCTCCCTTCTGTATGTCGACTCTCAAGGGCTGGTGCAAATGCTATGTTATATCCAACAACCATTGCTTCCGCTGCCTGAACTGATGTAGCCAAATCTGCGCCGCCGTTCGCAGTCGTGTGAAGCCAGCAAATATTAACTCCATTGCGGCGAGGCACTGACGCCGGATTTAAACCGTCTCTGGCAACTCGGTATGAATAGTGCATCAAGAACGCTCTATTTGGCGGGCGAAGCGTAGCACTAATCGTGACCGAAGCGCCGGCACTTCGCAATGCATCTATGAATGCATTAACATTACCTTGAAAAGGCGATACAAGATCACTCGTGCTTGAACTTCCCGGGAAGCGGGACACCCATTGCGCACCACTCAGTTCCCCGGTCGACAACGGTTCGGACGACAAAGTACGTGGACTCGGCGGACATTCCCTTTCCGTAGTCGCTGTAAACGTACAGGTATACGCGCCTGCCACGGGAAGCGTCACCATCGCGGATGGTCCGACTCCGCTCCCAACGACGCCACTCGGACCTCTTACTTCGTACGAATACGTCAAAGCGCCTGGCGGTACTTGCTGTGATTGCTGGCTTTCCGGACACGCCTTTCCGCCGCCGGAGTCAACCACACCGTCAATCATCCACGTGACGGTATCCCCGGGGCACACCTGCCCATTTGAAGCGTTCGACATGACGGTGCCGCCCGATAGCTCGCCTTCATTTACGCAGCCCATGTTGCAGCAGTCCGCCGTCACCGCATACGGCGGGCAGTTGCACCCCCACCCCGCGATACTCAGCCCGCTCCCCGGGTCGGTCACGATCAGCGACCCATCCGCGTTCACGTGCCCGCTCGCGATGATGTCGAACCGCGCTGTCGTGTGATTGAACGACAGGAAGTACGCCATGCCCCCCGGCGGCATTCCCGTCATGTTCGGGTACTTGATCGTGATCGGCGGGTCAAAGACCGCGCCGGCGGGTTTCAGCGTCCACGCGAAGGGCGGAGCCACGCCGTCGGGCATGGGCATCGGCACCTTGTCATGGTGCACCTGGTTGAGCGCGATGTGCGTGCCCGCGGGCGCCGGGTGCAGGACACCGTTGGCGTCGGGCAGGAACATGCTTCCTGCACGAACCAGAAACTCCAGCCCGTCGATGCCTTCGATCGTCAGCACTGTGTCCTGCGTCGTGCTGTAGTCCCGCGTGTTCATCGGGTTGAACGGGGGCAGTAGGATCGGCCCCATCGGCATCGTGTTGTCGGCGTTTGAGACGAGAATCGGTTCAAAGTGCAGAGACGCGTAGCTGTTGGGCGGAACCGATCGGCCGCCGACCGCGTTCACCGTCGCGCCGTTGACATCCAGAATCGCCAGCCCGCTGCCCGCGAATCCCGAGAATCGCCACTGGCCCTGGGAATCCGACTGCGTCGAACCGATGAGCCTTCCGCCGATGCTGAGCGTCAGCGTGGCACCCTGCAACGGGTGGCTCGCGTTGTCCAGCATGAGCCCGCTCAGCGTGGTGGGCCGCTCGACATCGCGCAACACGCCGCGGACGGTGAACACCGCGGCGCCGTTGATGTTGCCGGCGAAGTTGGCCTCGATCACGGTGTTGCCCGGGGCAGAACCCGCGACGGCGTTGACCGCCGCGTGCCCGGTGCGGGTGGTCGTCGCCATCGCGACGCTGCCGCCGTTGACACGCCCGTCCCCGCTCACCACGCGGAACGTGACCGAGACACCCTCGATCGGGTTGCACGAATCGCTGACCCACGCCACCAACGGCGCGGCCACCGGTGTCCCCACCTCGGTCACCTGGTTGTTGCCGCTTCCGATATTGATCTGAGAAGCAGGCCCGGGCCCCGCCGAGGCGCAGAACCCGATGAAACCGGCGATGTCCGTCGACGTCACCTTCACCCGGTTGTTGCCCATGCCCGCCGTGCCGCCCAGACGCCACCTGGCGCGGGCCACACCGTTGGAATCCGTGCGGACCTGGATCATGTCGAGCGGTTCGGCGATGCCGTCGGGCGATACGCGTCCGTTGTTGCGGTCAACATCAAAGGTCACGATCTTGTTCGGGAATGGAGTGCCGTCCGGATTGGTCACGCGGACGACGATCGGGTCGGGCACATACCCGTTCACCAGCCCGTGCTGGTCGTTCCCGCTCACCGCCGCCATGCGCGGTCCTTCCAGGGCCGCTCGCACCACCGTCACCCGACGCGTCGTCGTATTGCCGACGCGGTCCGTCGCGACCGCCTCGATGATGGTGTTCTGGCCGATCGGATTGAGCGGGACCGCCGGCGCAAAGAAGGAACCGTTCGTGCCGATGCCGACGTTCACATTCGCCGCCACCCCGTTGACCCGCACCGTTAGGCCCATGAAGCCGCTCAAGAGATCGCCGATCCGGCCCGCAACATCCACCGTCGCGTCCGTCGGCCGGGCGTTGTCCGCCGGAAACTCGATGTACACGCTGGGGCCGTTCATGTCCTGAATGACCATGCCCGATACCGGCGAGCCGCGCGTGCCGCACTCGCTGATGCCCGTGACGAACAGGGCGTTGTTGCGGTTCGCCGCGAGCGGCGCGCTCACCGCGAACGCACCGTCCGGCCCCGGCTCGGCGCTGACAACCATTCCGGTGGGCGACAACACCTCGACACGCACCGCACCCGGCGCGCTCCCGCGAACCTGCACCGCCGACGCCATGGTGACATCAGGCAGGCTCTCCAGCGTCACCAGGGGCGGCGGGGAAACGCCCGTCAGCCGCGGATTGGTCGCGGGGCGAGTCAGAAACACGCCCGAAGCGTCGGCGACCGCGTTGCTGAGATTCACCGTGTATCGATCGCATCGCGGCAGCCGCGGCGAAAACGTAAACGACGCGGCCCGCCCGTCGGACGAAAGCGTCGCCCCTGTCGGCCGCAGCACGTCACCGGCGAGGTTGAGCACGAACAACCGGCCCGCGTCGAACCGGACGGCGTCGATCGGCTCGGAGAAGGTAACCCCGATCTCCTCCACCGGGGTCGTGACGTCCTGAGCCGGATCGGGCGTGATAGCGGCAAGCACCGGCGCCGATCCATCACCCGTGGGCAGCGATGCGCCGTAACCCGCGACGTACGCCGCGACGTCAAGCACGTTGATGTAACCATCGCCGTTGAGATCCGCGAGCGCGTTGAAATCGGGCTCGCCGCGTGCGCTGCCCATCGCGGGGATGATCAGCTCTCCATCGGCATCGTTCACCACGAAGTCGCGGTTGACGTCCCCCATCAACGCGTTCAAACGCACCACCGCCTGCCCGCCCGCGAGCCCGTCACCCGATGGGAGGACGGGCGAATCCGGATTCGCCACCTCGCCGTCGAGCGGACGCCCGGCGCCCGTGATGGAGTGATCCGCCACGATCGTCACGCGCGAGGCGGTGATCGAGTTCTGCCACCGCACGGTCAGCGTTTTGGTCGCGGGGTCGTACTCGGTCGTGACACCGGGGACGACCGCCGCGCCGTCAAATACCTGCACGGCGCCCGGGGGCACCACCACATCCGTGTCAAACCGCAGGCGCACAGACGAAAGCCCGTCCACGTCGACCACCATGAAGCGCGGGTCGGGCGTCACGTCAACCACCCGGGGCGGCGTCTGCGCGAATGCCGCCGCGACTGTCGACAAGAGCCCGAGAACCGTGAGACCACACTTGCGCACGAGCGTGCAGGCCATATCAAGCCCCCTGGAATGCAAACTAGTATTGAATCAAAGCACCCACACGAACCCCGCGGCGGCACGATCCGCCGCCCCACCAATCCTCGCTCCTCAGTGGCCGCGGCGACGACGCGCCGCAACGAGCCCGGCCCCGAGCAGCATCAAACTCGACCCCGGCGCCGGGAGCACGTGAATGATCACGTCCGAAGCCTGGTACGGGATCGCACGACCCTGCGGCGTCGCGAGCGCCGACGCGCCGCCGACCCTGATCGAGAAGTCGCCGAGCGCGTCCGGCGAAACCCGCACATAAGCCTGCGCCAACACGTCATTCACACCGGGCACCGAAGTGATTCCCACCAGCATCGACGCATTGGTGGAGAAGAAGATCCCGTCGGACGTTGGGCGGATCACGCTGAAGAGCCCGCTGCGGGAGTGCCCCGAAGCGGAGATGACATTTCGTGTGTCAAAGAAGTTCGACAGCGACACATCCACCGTAACAGCGCCCGTCGCGGCCGGATCGGGCACGATGTCCAGGTCCAGCGAATAGCCATACATCGGCGTCGTGCTCTCGGTCAGCAGGAACATGATCGCAACGCTGTCGCCGGGCTGCACGAAGTAATCCCCGCCGGGAGGCCCGATCCGCTCGGCGCTCGCCGAACCTACGGAGATCGCCACCGCGCACGCGGCGATGCTCGTCCACCTCGCGCCCGCCCGGTTCATCGCGAACCGCACCGCAACGCCCAACGCCACAACGCCGGCTTCCGGATGACCCCCTGATATTGCCATGTGTCTTGCTCCTCCAGACGATGACTCCTCACAAGGCCGCGTTTCGTCCGGAACGCAAGACGTCAAAGCAGAATACCACAAAGCCAAATCCGGTGCAAGTGGCAATTCGTAGAATCAGCGAAAATCACCACGCAAGTTATTGTTAACGCAGAACTTACGATCGGTTGAATTCATGGCCGGAGGGTGCCGATCCATTCCCGGACCGCCGTCGCCGCCACTCATGCCGGCCCGCACGGGGAACATGTTGGGGCGGCCTCCACGCCGGAGCGTCGACACTTCGCTTGAAACTGAGCGACATCCAACGCGAGCTCCGAGCACTCCCCAACTCACACACGTTCGCCATCAAGTGCTCCTTACTTCGCAGCACAAATCGAGGTCTGCGCCATCTTCATCGTGCGAAGATGTCCCTGCGTCAAGAGCAACCCCGTGTGACAGGGACGCCCGCATCGTCGTGCGGAGCGAGCACGCGGCTCATCCATGCCGTACCTCTTGCGCCTCGTTTGTAGAACGTCGCGCCGGCGAACCCGGAATCACTTCGTCGCTGACTCACCCACGAACTGCCATGTCGCCTACAACTCCCCATGAACGACACGTTCAGCCGATCTGTCGTGAAAGGAAAAAAGCGCATCTACCTGGTGAAGGTGGCCCGGGCGCAGCGTGTACTGCTCTGGTGCGTGTTGGCATCGCTGGCCATGAGCGTCGGATACACCGTCCTGGCCGCCAGCATCAACAACGTCGTGATTCTCTGGCTCTGCCTCGCCGGCTACATGGGCGCGGTGATCGTCTCCATCGTGCAAACCGTTCGCGTCGCCCGCGCCACCGGCACCAACATCGTCGTCGCGATCATCGGCGGGCTGCTCATGTTCTTCCCCTGCCTGGGCCTGCTGCTCATGGCACTCGCGAACCAGCGTGCCACCCGCATCCTGACAGACAACGGCGCCAAGGTCGGGTTCATGGGCGTGCAGCCCGACCAGATGCACATGCTCATCGAGGGCGCCTGCCCCAAGTGCGGTTACGACATCCGCGGGCTGCCCGAGCCCACCTGCCCCGAATGTGGTGCCGCCATCGCCCGCTGACCCCTCCCTGACCGGGGCAGTCCGTCCGCGCCGTCGCTGCGGTTCATGCCGACTGTGGTGAACTCTCCGCGCGGTTTCGCCGATCTCTCCTCGCGAGCCGGCTCGCGGCCATCGCGAGCACGCCGAACCACGGAGAGCCCATGCCCCGACACAGGACGCGACATCACGGCAACGCTCAGGGCCAGGCCAGCGCACGGCCCGCCAAGCCCGGTGTGCTCCTCGTGGGCCCCTGCTGCACCGACCGCAACGCGATCGCCGAACGGCTCGGCCAATCCGACCTCAGCGTCCACATGGAGGCCTCGACTCAGGGGGCTCTCGCATCGCTCGAAGTCCACGCCACCGACGTCGTGGTCATCGATGATGCCGTCGGCGCCGGCTGCTGGGAACTGCTCTCGCACCTCTCCCGCCGCAACGTCGGCCGCGTGCTCATCATGCGCGCCCCCACCGCCAACGACGCCATCCGCGCCGCCCGCACCCGCGTAAGGGAAATCGTCCCCTGCGAGAACGGCGGCCCCGACGCCACCGCTGTCCTCCGCGCCGTGACCCTCGCGCGGGCGAGCGTCATCCGGGCCCGCGCCCGGCGCGAGCGTCGCGAGAAGCTCAACAACAAGATCCGCGCCCTGCGGGAGGCCCACACCAACCTCCTCAGCCAGGTCGGCACCATGTGCGCCGGCATGGGCGAAACCTGCCGCGGCCTCTCAGACCAGCTCCAGCGCGTCGCCCTGGGCGCCGAGTTCAACGCCCTGATCCGCCAGGAACTGGAACTCGAAGGCCTGCTCCGCACCACGCTCGAGTACGTCCTCCGCCGCGCCGGCAGCACCAACGCCGCCATCTTCCTGCCCAGCAGCAGCGGAGATTACTCCCTGGGCGCGTACATCAACTTCGACCTCCCCAAGGACTCGGCCGAGTCCATGCTCGAGCAGCTCGCCGGCTCGCTCGCCCCCGCCTGCGAGCAGCACCGCGAACTCACCTTCGCCGGCAGCGCCGCCGAGCTGGGCGTGCCCGAGCTCAACGGCGACCATTGGCTCAGCGGCAGCAACCTCGCCGTCCGCGCCTGCTGGTCATCGCAGGAGTGCATCGCGGTGCTCGCCATCTTCCGCGACGCCCGCAACTCGTTCCCCACGGCGCTGCACCCCGAACTCTCCATCATCACCGACCTGTTCGGCGCGCAGCTGGCCCGCGTGATCAAGACGCACTACCGACACAAACCTAAAGAGGAATGGGGCGCCAGCGACGCCGCGGCGGCCTGAAACACCGCACGCGGCACAGCCCGATCCGGTAATTCAGCGCGGCGGAATCACTCGCAACTGCCCAGCGACCACGCCGCGAAGAAGACGCTCACATCATCGCCATCGACGCCGCCGTCAAGGTTGACGTCCGCGCGGACATCACCCGTTTCCCATGCGGCAAAGAACTCGTCGACATCCGCGCCGTCGATGCCGCCGTCCTGGTTGAAGTCCGCGTAGCACGTCACCTGGCATTCGTCCGGGATGCCGTCGCTGTTAAGATCCTCGCTCCGGCCTTCGCTGATGTCGCACGCATCGGGCCGACCATTGGCATTGCAGTCTGTCGCCGCGGCGGTGATCACGCGGACCTCATCCACGTCCGATGACACCGAACCGAGGAACCTGATTGTCCGGCGATCCGCCATGATCTCAAACTCATCGTCGTTGGGGATGGGAGCGTCGAGTTCGACGCCGCGACCCGCTACGTTCGTGGGGTACACGACACCGGGACTACCCAGCATCGCATCCGTGGAGTTCAGGCCGTTGGCAGTCACAATGACGCCCAAAATCGTGGTATCGAACGTGACCGTGCCTTGGCGGCGCACCGACGCGGTACCGACGGAGTTGAGGTGCAGCAGATGACTGTTAACGAATGTTCCCGCGGGGATCGTCGTCGCAACGATCTGTCCGCCCTGGTTGACTGTTCCGACGTCTGACGCCTCGACCGTCAGAGAGGCGGACAGCGACACGCCCAACCGCTCGTTGAACGCGCGGATGAATGTGTTGCTTTCCCAACCGCTGAGCACCGTGCCTGCCGGTGGAATCGTGCCAAGCGCATCCCCGCCGGTGCTGTCCACGCCCGCCGCAAGGAAGCCCGGCCGCGTGCGCCAAGGTGAGTAGACCACGTTGGCCGTGACGGAAGCGCCGGAGCCGGGACCCACGCCCGACGGCCCGCTGGCATCGCCCCACCAGACGTTGGTGGCGGTCACGCCGCGGCTGGTTGTGTTCGTCAAACCCAGGTTGTTCGGGGCGACTCGCCCCAAAGTCAATGAGGCTCGGTCGACCGACATCGCGGCCGTGGCGCTATCGAACAGAATGGCGCGATACCACGATTGCTCCAACACCGCGTCGCGCAGCGTGAGCGTCGCGTTTTCCTGGACCATGACCTCGCTGCTGGCGGCAAGATCGTCATACCAACCGCAGCAATCCGAGTACCTGTAATGCCCGCCGAAACGGATCACGACATCGTGCACATCGCTGATTCCGCTCCCACGGAACCGGATGAACGACCAATCACCCGGCGCGGGTGCGGAGGCCGCGCCGTCACGGTTGGTGTCACCGCCGTACTGATCATCGCGGATGCTCGTGAACACGACCGGTGCGCAGACCGACGCACGGGTTTCAAGCACACCGAATATGTCGATGTACCGCCGATACGCGTTGCCCTGGATCGCGTCGAACTTGACGACTACTCCGCCATCGATCGAGAGACGCAGCCCCACGGGCACGCTCACGTTGCCGATGACGTAGTACGGCATGTGCAGGCCCTGCACGTCATCCCACACCACGTTGCGGTTGTGCGTTCCCTCCACCGCGATGACCTGCCATGTGTTGCCGACGATCGAGTTCCCGAGATACACCATGTCGGTGCCAGCCTGGCACACCGGGTACGTGTTGCGGGTGATCGTGTTGGACTGGAGTGTCGCGCCCGCCGTTGCCGAGCAGTACACGCCGAAGGCGTTGTCGCTGAGCACGCACGAATCCACCACCAGAGTCGCGGAAGTGCTATCGCACGTCACCGCACTCCGCCATGAGTACTCGACCGTGCTCTGGCGAACAAGCAGGATCCCGTTCTCGCTCGCCCACAGACTGCTGCTGGCGATCAGATTGTCGTACCACCCGCAGCAGTCCGAATACCTGTACCTCGCCCCGTACCGGACCAGGGCGTCGTGGAAACTCACCACCGCGCTGCCGCGCACTCTGATGAACGCCCAATCGCCCGGGCTCGGCGCCGAAGCGGAACCGTCCCGATTCGTGTCGCCTCCGAACGAATCGTCCGCGCTGCTCGTGAAGACAACCCTGCTTGTGGGTGTGGACCTCAGCTCAAGCCCGCCGACGACATCCAGCAGCCGCCGATACGCATTCCCCGACACCGCGGCGAACTTCACCACAATTCCCGCGTCGATGAACAACCGATACTGGGTCGGCACAGTGACGTCCCCGATCACCAGGTACGGCAGGCCCAGGAACTGCACATCGTCCCAGACAACATCGCGGGTCAGCGTTCCCTCGACGGCGATCACCTGCCACGTGTTGTTCTGGAAGGTGTTCCCAATGTAGAAAAGCTCCGTTCCCGCCTGGCACACCGGATACACGTTCTGCCGGAACGTGGAGTTCTCGATGCTGCCCAACGCCAGGGCGGTGCAGTACAGGCCGAAGTTCGAGTTCTGCAGCGTGCACCCCTGCACGATCAGAGTCGCGTTGTTGCTGTCACCCCGGAGCGCCGTACGCCAGGCGTTCCCAATCACGACGCCTGTCACCCGAAGAGTCGCCGACTCACTCACCCAGAGGCTCGAACTCGCATCCAGGTTGTCGTACCAGCCGCAGCAATCGGAATACCGATACCGACCGCCGTATTTCACGATCGCGTCATGGAACACAATATTCGCACTCCCCCTGACGCGGATGAACGACCAATGCCCGGCCTCCCCCGAGGAGCCCGTGCCGTCACCGTTGGTATCGCCCGCGAACTCATCGTCCTGGCTGCTCGTGAACACGATCGGATTCGCGGCGGTGGACTGCATCACGAATCCACCCAGAATGTCGAACTGGCGCCGGTAGACATTTCCTGAAACGGCTTGGAACTTGACAACGACTCCTGCCTCCACGGTCAGGGTGCGGCTCGCGGGCACCGTCAGGTCCCGATCAACCAGATACGCGATTCCCAGGTTCTGCCACAGCACATTCTGCGTCAGCGTCTCACCCACGGCGATCGCCTGGTAGACATTGCCCGTGAAGATGTTCGAGGTGTACACCGGCGCGGTGCCCGCCTGGGAGATCGGCAGATTGCACAACGTGAACACGCTGTTCGAGAATGTGCCGGTCGCGAACGCCGTCGCGTACAGGCCATACTGACACCGAAAGAAGACGCTCGAGTTGACCGCGAGATTCGCGCTGGCGCTGTCAATCCGCATGCCGTCGGCGGCGGAACCCTCAAAGGTACAACCGGTCACAGTCAGCGACGCCGATCCGGTCACCCTCACCTCGTGCCCTTCGCTGCTGTTGCCGCCGCCGAATCGGAAGACCGAGTTGCTGAGCGCGTAGTTGATCACCGACGAGGCCGCATAACGCAACGTGCCCCAATCCCCCGGTTGTCCGGAAGTCGCCGTCCCATCCGAGTTGGAATCTCCGCCATAGAGGTCATCGCGGCTGCTGGTAAACACAATCGGCGCTGCAGCCGTTCCGCTCGCGACGAGCGATCCATTGACCAGCAGCACCCGACGCGAGCCCGAAGTCTGCGCCGCCAACTTCACGATCGCACCGGGCTCGATTGTCAGGGTGCGACCCACCGGAACCGTCACGTCGCCGGTGATCAGGTGCACCGATCCCGCCGCCCACACTTCACCTGCGCTGGTGTTGCCCGTGTGGCCCACCACCGGCACGTTTACGACGGATTGCACGAAGAACTGGAACGAGTAGGGCGACAATGTCCCGCCCATCGTCGCCGTCACCGCGCTCGACAACGAGACAGTTACAGTCTCTCCGATCGCGAACGGCGTGTCCGGAAAGTACCGGATGTCACGCCCGGTGGCCCCTTGAACCGCGACTCCAGGATGGCTGCCGCTCACGCTCCCGACCACCGTGAACGCGCCCGGCGTCACCAGTGACTGAATGGTGATCGGCTGATTGAAAATCACGTCGATCCACGCCGATCGCGACACCTGCGGCCCGTTCCGCACCGGGGTGGTCGTCAGCACAGACAATGGCGCGGGGCCAAACGCCTGTCCGCCGTGACGCGTGTCCGGCGTCTCCTCCCGGAACTTGTCCGGATCAGCGGGCACAACGCGAACCCCTTGGGCGCCGGCACGAAAGACCAAGCACGCCACGACCAGAAACACCGCCACAATCCGCTCAGAAATTCCACCCACAGGTACCTCGATTTCACAAGTCACGCCCGGGAGTTGCGATCACCTCCCCGACGCGAAAAAGGACCACACTCTCGGCCGCTCCCACGGCATGATGCCGCGGACAATCCGCATGGTACCCGCGTATTCCCAATTGCACAGAACGCCAACGGCAAAAACCGCGACGCAGAAGAACTGAGAATCTAGGTAACTTTGGTGCGATCGGGCGTCGCCGAAACCGCTCACTTCGGCTGCCGCGCAGCCCTCAGAGCCCGTTGCTCGAACACCACCACGCGGATCGGGCTGAGCCCGAACTCCGGCCCCAGCTCCGCCAGCGTCCGCGGCGGGCCGCCGTACCAACCGAACCGCTGCCGCAGGAAGTCCCGCTCGCGTTCCGCCAGCCGGCCCGTATCCACCGCCTCGCGCGTGCGGAAGTGCGGTTCAAGCCAGCGCTGCCACGGGCACACCGAGCGGCTCCAGTCCGGAATGTCCGGCGCGTTGGGCAGCAGCGGCTGGGCACGCAGCCTCGTGCCCGGCGGCAGCGTCACCGGTTGCAGTTCCCGCGCCCACTTGGCCGCGAGCTTCGTCACCGCCAGACTCACCGGGGCCGCCAGGCGTCCGCCGTGCGTGGGATCCAACCCGTCGATCGCCCCCGCCACCGCCTCGATCGCTTCCATGATCAGCTTCGGCAAACGCGAACGAGGCAGGTCATCCACCTTGCGCTCCAGACGTCCCTCCAGCGTGTCGATCACGAGCCGGAACTGCGAGCGGATCAGTTCCACCTTCAGCCGCGCCGCCCAGCGCAGCATCGTCTCGGCCTGGTCCAGCGAGGTCGCCTGCGGGAACAGCCTGTCCAGCCCCGCGATGGTCTCCGCCACTTTCGACCGAAGATGCTGGTACGCCGCGACGCGCGTGCGTTCCTCGACACCCAGCGGCGGCGTGTTCGCTCGCGAGATCGCGATGATCTCGTTGATCGTCCGCGGCACCGGAGCGCCCAGCCCCGCGTTCGCCGGCGGCGAATCCAGCGGCGAGATCTCGATCTTCCGCGTCGCCGTCTTCTTCTCGGTGCCGCGTTTCAGCAGCTTCTCGCGCAGCGGATCGCTGGGGTGCTGCGGGGGCGCGTGGTGCGTGAGAGCGCCCTTGATCAGCAGGTCGCTCAGCCGGTGGGCCCGCGCCACGTTCACCGCCCGCCGCACCGCTGCACGCGACCGGCGATACTGCTCGCACACCAGCTTGGGATCCACGCCCAGCCGCCACGCCCGGAACACCGCCTCGCGCCGCGCATCGGTGAGCGGATCGGCCTCGTTGAAGATCGGCCCCGATACGCCGCCCTGCCGCCCCGCCGCCCGCGCACCCGCCGCGCGCTCGTACCGCTTGAGCACCTGCCGCACCGCCTCGTGGCTGCGACCGAACCGCTCCGCGATCCGCGCCGCCGCGGCGTTCAGCGAGTACCCCAGCAGCCGCTTGTACCGCATCGCCCGCCGCACGATCCTGGCTTCCAGTTCCGGCCCCATCCGCGAGTACTCGGCGCTCCGCGCGATCGCGTCGGGGTGCGCGATCGCGAACTTCGCCACCGTGTCCCGCGAGAACATCAGCCGCGGCTTGCCCGATTCCGCCAGCACGCGCCGGGCCACCAGCCCGCGCCGGCGCAAGCGGCTCAGCGTCTGGCGGCTCATGCTCCACTGCCGGCACAGCGAGTCCGCGTCGATCAGGCTGTTCTCGCCGAAGTCGCTGATCCCCAGCTTGCCCGCGTCGCACAACCGCTCCACCAGCGAGGACAGTTCCGCCTTCAGCGCCGATCCCTCGATCATCGCCGGCTCGGCCAGTTGCGGCCGCGAACCGGTGACGCGGAAGATCACCCAGTCCTCGGGGTAGGTCTGCGCGTCGTCCACCTGATCCACCAGCACCTCGGCCCGCGCGATGTCGCGCAGCAACGCGTCCTTCGGCGAATCGCGCAGCGTTTGCTCCAGCAGCGACAGGGCGGAGATGTTCAGTTTCGGAAGTGGAGGCACGGTGTGGTGTCGCGGACTGTCCCGACCGAACTTTACGGGGGCCGCGTCACCCCACCCCTCCCACGTCGGATCACACCCGGGTGTACAGGTACTAGTTCCGTTCGGTTGCTATCGGGTTCCTGGTCGATCAGCGGCTCAGGGCGACCAGGCCCACACCACGCTACGCCGCGGAAGCAGTTTCAGTTCCGCCGCGTCGGCCAGGAACCGCTCCACCGCCTGCTTCTCCCTGGGCCCCACTCTGAACCGAAGCAGCTCGGAGAGATATCGGCGGGCCGTTTCCACCGGCCAACGGGCCTCGTGGGCGCGGGTCGAAATAACCCACTCAATCCGCGTCATGTTGTGCCGCAACTGCCGATCCAGCAGCACCGCCGCGTGACGGATCGAGTCGTTCCCCACTTCCTCGGCGCGGCACATCCACATCGCGTACACGAACGGCAAGCCGGTGAGTTGCTTCCACGCCTCGCCTAGGTCCAACTGGTGCGGGTACCGATCCACCGGCGGCGGGTCCGTGATCACCTTGTCCCCGATCAACACCACCGCCGACGGCCACGACTCTTCCAGCGAAGTCTCTCGCCCGGGCCCCGCGGTCGCCACGCGCTCGCGCGCGTCAAACTCCACCATCCTGGGCCGCAGCCCGTACAGCTTGTTGAGCAGCACCTGCGCCAGGATCGTGGACGTGTGGCTGTCCGCGTCCGCGTGCAGTTCCGTGATCTTTTCCAGCGGCTGCGCCGAGAAGAGGCGCACGGTCAGGGTCGGTCCGTCGCACCCGATCATCCCGCACGGCAGCAGCGCCAGGGGCTTCTCCGCCGCGACCGAATCAACGATCGACGCCAGCCCGATGTCCGCCTCTCCCGACACCAGCAGGTCCGCGATCCGCGCGGGCACCGTGGGGATGAGCGACAGCCCCTCAACCTTGTTGAGCCCCTCGATCAGGGGCGATGTATTGAGATACCGAACCGCGGCGATGCGAGCAGGAGACATGAACAAGGGTAGAACTCGCCGCGCGGGCTTTCAGCCTCCGCCGCGGCTCACCCCAGCGCCCACAGCGCGAGGAACAGCAGCGTCAGCACCGTCGCGTTGTGCAGCGAGTGCGCCACCATCGAGCCGATCAGCGACGACCGCCACTCTCTCATCAGCGCGAACACAAAGCCCAGCGTCATCACCGGCAGGAGCAGGAACGTGTCGTACCCGTGCATGATTCCGAACGCGAACGCCGACACCACCGCCGCGATCAGAAAGTGCCGACGCCCGCGCAGGTGGCGGTACAACGCGCCGCGGAACAGCGACTCCTCCACGAACGGCGCCCACACCGTGGCCAGCGTGAAGAGCAGCGCCAGCTCCAGCGCCGAAGACTTGGTGACCATCTCCAGGATCGGGTTGCTCGGCGGCTCCTTCGCGCCCGTCACCGCCGTCTTGATGATGATGCCCACGAACGTGATGATCGCCGCGAGCACCAGCAGCGGCAGACCCGCGAAGTACGCGAACAGCCCCGCGCCGATCTCCCGCATCACGCCCTTGCCGCTGTGCCAGCCCAGGTCGTGCCGCATGCGCTCCCACGAAACACCGCGAGCCAGCGGATAGAACACCAGCCCCAACAGGCACCACTGCGCCCCCAGCTGCGCCGTCACGGCCCACGACGGAAACTCCCCGCCCTTTCCAACGCCGGCGATCATCCCCAGCAGCACCGGCATCGCCATCTTGAAGACGAGGAACACCCCCACGAACACCGCCACCATCTCCAGGTACACGCTCCCGCCGGGCGCGGGCGCTTCGAACGCCGGTTGGATCCGGCGCGCCGCCATGCGCACGATCATCGTGACAAAGCACCCCAAGCCGGCGAAGATCGCCACAACGGCCACCGCGATCCCGAACAGCCCCAGCAGCAGGAGCGACCAGATCTCACCGATCACGCTCTTGCGCAGCGGATCGGTATCCGCCAGCCCCCGCACCAGCGACAACTCCCCGAACCAGCCAAAGTCCTTCTTCAGTTGCGTCTTCTGATCGTCGCTCAGCGTCGCCGGATCGTTCGAGACCGCCTCCCGCGCCAGCGGGATCTGTGCCTTGATGTCTTCCGACACCGTCGAATCGTTCTCCAGCGCGTCCAGATGATCGATCGCCTTCTTGGTTCCACCCAGTTCCGCGGCCACAAACGCCACCCGCAGCCGCTGCTCCGGCTTTGCCGCCAGCGCTTCGATCGTCGACAATGTCTGCGCCTTGGTCGCCGGGTCGGCCATCGCGCTCGCCGCGAGCCGCACGTACATCTTGGATTCCATCTCGAACGCGTCGAGCGCGGAAGGAGCCCCCGCCACCGCCGCGGGCGCGGAAGGCTTGGGCGTGAACTGATTCGTGAAGAACACCGCCCCGATGAAGAACACGCCCAGCAGCCACGCGATCAGCGCCGCCTGCGGCGACCCCGGATCAGGCCGCGCCACCGCGTCCCCATCGGACGCTTCCGTCTGCGGCGCTTCCTGGAATGTCGGCTCTAGTTCCGGCTGTTCGTTCTGCATAAGGGTTACATCGGCTATTGACGTTGAACTGTGGACGGCGGTGTGTGTACGGAGCGCCGTCATGACCGGGACGCGTCGGGCCACAGGATATCGCGTCGCTCAGGCAATCGCGCACAACCCGTGATACCGCAGCGCCACGATCGTCTGATCGTCGTCCCGCGTCGGCTTGCCGCGGTGCTGGAAGAGGGCCTTGTGTACCGAATCCACCACGCAGTCGGGCTGACCTGTGCAGGTGGTCAGGGCCGCGTCCAGCCGGTGATCCCCAAACATCTCCCCGGTCATGCCGAACGCCTCGGTGATCCCGTCGGTGTACAACACGACCGTGTCGTTCACCCCCAGCACGAGCCGTTCCGTGACAAACGCCGCATCATCAAGAATCCCCAGGGGCACTGTCGCCCCCCCGCCGTCCAGCGCCGCCACCTCGCCGCTGGACCCGCGCTTGAGCCGCGGGGGGTTGTGCCCGCAGTTGCAGTACGCCAACTCTCCCGTCACCGGATCGAGCACGCAGAAGAACGCCGTCACGAACATCCCGTCCAACCGCGCCGCGAACAGCCGCTCGTTCGCGTATTTCATGATCGCCGCCGGGTCCGGCCCCGTCTGGCTGTCCGGGTCGTAGCAGTGCAGGATCGCGTGCAGCATCGCCATCACCGTCGCCGCGGCGGCGCCATGCCCCGACACATCCGCGATCAGGATCCCCCACCGCCCTCCGGGCAGCGGGAAGAAGTCGTAGTAATCCCCGCCCGCCTCATCACTCGTCAGATAGCTCGTCGCGAGTTCGGCCGCCGGGATCTCCGGGATCTTCGCCGGCAGCAACGACTGCTGCACCCGCGCGATGCCGTCCAACTGCGTCCGCAGCGCGCCGTTGAGCCGTTCGATCTCGTTCACCGCGTCCGCGTGCCGGTTCGCCGCGCCCAGCAGGTTCGCCGTCACGGTCGCTTGCCCCACGTCCCGCGGCTGGATCACACCGTCCGGGGCCGAGCTGAACGCGAACGTCCACTCGAAGACTTCCTCCCCCTTGAAGATCGGCAGGCACATGCACGATCGCAGGCCCGACACCACCGGCCCCGCCGTGGGATCGTCGATCGCGGGCACGTCGTACACCATCTTGGGCTTGGGTTCGGCCATCACCTCGCCGAAGAACCCGCCTCTGCGCAGCTCCAGCAGCGCCAGCGCCTCGGGGTTCACATCCCGCGTGTGCAGCGCCTTGCCGTTGACCGCGTCCTTCGTCCGCACCGCGTACATCACGCGGTACCCGTCCGCATCAGGCTTCACGCCGACGAACGCGTCCACCGGTCGCACCCGCCCGTATTGCCCCAGAAAATCCGCGAGGATTTCTTTGGAACTGCTCCCCCCGCTCATGCGCTGCAGCATGCGGATCAGCGGTTCAAGCGTGGCTTCGTTGGAGAGATCAAGATATCGCAACGGTGTCGCCTCACGAGGCATGGCCGCAAGCTCTTTCGATGCCGGCGGCCAGCGCGGATGCGTCCCCCACCAGCTTTTCAGCCGCCGACCCGATCTGATCCCGATCCTGGGGGCTCAAGGCCGGCAGGTTCACCACCACATTCCACCGCCCCGCACGCGCCGCCGCGTCCGCCAGGATCGCGGCGATCGCCAGATCGCTCCGCAAGTACTTGTTCGTGATCGGCGCCAATGTCTCCAGCAGCCGCAGGATATCCGTGCACGCCGCCGCCACCGCCAGCGGCACCCGCGCGCTCGCCAGTTGCACCGCCGCCAACTCGCCGCGCCGCGGGTCCCCCTCGGGCAGGCGCGACAGTTCGTTCACCGCCCCGTACGCCGCGGCATCCTCTTCCGCCAACTCCAGCAGCAACCGCGATGCGATCTGCAGTTTCGACAGCGCCGCCTGCAAGGCCGGTTCGTGCGCCGCGAACTGCTTCTTCCCCACCGTGTAGTTCACCACCATCTGCGCCAGCGCCGCCCCCAGCGCCCCCACCACGCTCGCCACGGCGCCGCCGCCGGGCGTCGGAGTCTTGGCCGCCGTCGCCGCGAGAAAGTCCGTCACAGACTGTGAAGAGAACGTGCTCATGCGTTCAAAGCGTAGTGGCCCGCGCCCCGCCACGCCCCGGCGTCAAGCCCGCCTCACCTCGGCACCAGCGTCACCTTGGTCGTGCTGAACTTCTTCACCCGCCGGTACTCAACCTCCACCACGTCGCCCACCTTGTACGGCCCCAACACCCGCACCAACTCGGCGATATCCCGCACCGGCTTGCCGTCGATGCTCGTGATCACGTCGCCGCGCCGGATCGCCGTCTTCGAATCCGGCATGTTCTTGAGCTTCCTGTCAACCTCCGCCACCACCGGCCCCTCACCGCTCCCCGAATCAACATCCATCCCCAGGCTCGCCGCCCCGGCCTTGATCTGCTCGGGCACCGGCGGCAGCGCCTTGAGCCACACGCGGTAATCCCGGTTCACCTCCGCGATCGACTTGCCCAGCACCGCCTCGATCGCCTTGATCCCCGACGGATCCTCCTTGAAGTGCTCGGTGTAATGCACGTACCAGTCCTTCAGCTTCCCGCGGCTGTACAGATACAGAAACACCGCCCGCGCCTGCGCATAATTCGCCAGCGGCCGACGCCCGCCGAACGCGGACTGGTTCATCGCCGCCAGCTGCTCGATCGTCATGAGCTTGTTGATCTTCTCCAGCCGCTGCGCGATGTTGATCCGCCAACTCGCGACCGGAACGACGTTCCCCGCCTCCACGTCGTAGTCCTCGATCAGGCTGCACAAGCCCTCCTGGATCCAGATCGGGTGCATCTGCCCCAGCCGCGTGCAGCTCCGCCAGTGCAGCACGTGAAAGAACTCGTGCCGCATCGTGGACCCGATGTCCATGCTTACCAGCCGCTTCTCGTCGTGCTCGTACGCGCCCCCAATCATGCTGTTGCCCGAGATCGCGTCGGGCCCGTACAACGACACGATGAACCGCCCGAAATCCAGCCGCGTCGGCAGCACCACCACTACCCACGCGTCGTTCTTCATCTGCGCCGGGTCCAGGATCCCCGGGAACAGGTTCTTGTCCGCCCACCGCGCGATCCGCGTGATCTCGGCCCGAGCCTCCCCGAACGCCTTCTCATTGAACGCCGAGCGGTACGCGGTCCGCAGTTCATCATCCGTCGCGGTGGTGTACTCGCGACCCTTGAAGATCTCCTCGCACCGCTTGAGGTTCGCGTCCCGCCGCGCAATCAGCACCTGATCCCACGCAGCCTGCAGCGCCTTGAACCTCGCCTCCTCGTGCAGGCTCTTGAGCGCGGGGTCCTTGGCCATCTGCACCCCGTCGCAGAACCCGTTCTCAACGGCGTTCTCCAGCGCCTCCATCGCCGGGCCCGGCTTGCCCGCCATGGCGCGGCAGCTCGCGATGTTGTACCACGCCACGAAGTTGCCCGGCTGCAGCGCCAGTTGCTTCTGGAGCAGCGCCTCGGCCGCGTCGTATTCACCCTTTTCGAACAGCGCGAGCGCCTTGGCGCCCAGCCGTTCCGGGGTCTGCGGCTCCGCCCCCGGCGCCTGGTCCCGCGTTGATTGCTCGAGCTTCTCCTGCGCCATCGCCGGCGCAGCGACGCACGCCGCGGCGAGCCAGACGCCCGCACCGCACCGCCACCAGGAGTTGACCTTGCTGTTCCTCACCGCCGAGCCCCGATGACCTTTTTGAGCGCCGCCGGGTACGCCTGGCACTCCAGGTCAAAGACCCGCGCCGCGAGCGAATCCGCCGTGTCGGTCGGGTATACCGGGCAGCGGGCCTGAAGGATGATGTCCCCCCGGTCGTACTCGCTGTCGCAGTAGTGCACGGTGCAGCCCGACTCCTTCTCACCCGCCGCGAGCACCGCCTCATGCACATGATGCCCGTACATGCCTTTCCCGCCGAACTTGGGGAGTAGGGCCGGGTGGATGTTGATCACCCGCCGCTCAAACCCCGGCGGGATCGGGAGCAACTTCAGGTACCCCGCCAGAACGACGTAATCGATCCCCAACGGCGCGAGCAGCGCGGCGAGCTCCTCCCGCCCGATGTTGCCCGGGACGACCAGCGTGTGCAACCCCCGATCACGCGCCCGGTCGGCCCCCACGCACGCCCGCGACGCCACCACCAACGCGATCGCCGCGTGCAACTCCCCCGACCTGATCAGATCATGGATGTTGAGCAGCGTGCGACCGCCGCCGGAGATGAACACCGCCAGCCTCGCGGGCCTGGGTTCATCGGGCGCTGGTGTACGCGGGCTGTCCATGGCGACACGCTCTCACGCGAACGCCGCGAGGGCCTCGTTCAGGTCCTTCTTGATCGTGAACAACTTGATCAGCGCTGAGACTTTCATCACGCCGTACAACTCCTCCGACAGGCCGCACAGGATGAGCTTGCCCTTGTTCTGGTCGCACGCCTTTTTGGTCGTGACCAGCATGCCGATGCCCGACGATCCCAGCAGCAGGACATCCTGCATGTCGACAACGACTTTCCAGTTGGCCTGCGGCGCCATCTTCTCGATGTCCGTGCGCAGCGGCGTGGCCTCAAAGTCGCTGACCTTCTGGCACTTCACGTGGGCCACCAGCACGCCGCCGGCCATGTGTGTTCTCAGGTTGGAGTTGTCGATCATCGGCGGCAGGGTAGGTCGGCGGAACGGTGGCATGGGCGAAATCACCGCTCCAAAGCCCCTTTCTGACACGCAGGTCACGAACGATGCGGCACTGCATCCCCGATCCGGCGGGCGTCGAATCCTCGCCCGAACCCCGTTTCACCAAACCACCCAAATGAACACAACCATCCCCGTCAACTCCCCCGCCCCTGACTTTTCGCTCCCCGATCAGGCGGGCAAGAAGCACCGCCTCAAGGACTATCGCGGCAAGTACGTAGTCCTCTACTTCTACCCCGACGACGACACCCCCCTGTGCACCACCGAGGCCTGCCAGTTCCGCGACGGTCACGCGGACTTCGCCGCCCACAACGCCGTCGTTCTGGGAGTCAGCCCCAACACCCCCGCCGAACACGACGCCTTTGCTGCCAAGTTCTCCCTCCCCTTCCCACTCCTGGCCGATGTCCCCGCCAAGAACGCAAAGCCCCCGGTGTGCGAGGCCTACGGCGTCTGGGGCGAGAAGAACATGTACGGCAAGATCGTCGTGGGGATGATCCGCACCACCTACCTCATCGACCCCAAAGGAAACGTCGCCCACCGCTGGGACCGCGTCAAAACCCCCGGCCACGCCCAAGCCGTTCTCGATGCCCTCCTCCAAGTTCAGGGCGCCGCGCCCGTGAAAAAGAGCCCGCCCAAGCCCGCCCCAAAGAAAGCCCCCGCCGGCAAGGCCGCGAAAAGGAAGACTCCCGTCCGCGCCAAGTGAGCGATCCGGATCATTCCAAAAACAAACACGCCGCGCGGATGCGCGGCGTGTTTGGTATTTTGGTGAAACTTGTCAGATCTCTTTCGGCATGACTTGTCCCCTATGTGTTCTGATTCCTGATTCTAACCCCCGTCTTGAACACATGGGGCCGTCAACCTGTATCGTCCTGGTCCTCCTGTTTTTTTGAACCCAGCAGGTAGAGGATCCAGTCCCAGAGCGTCCATCCCTTCGGCATGGTTCTAGCCCTTTGTTGTCAAGGGACCGGAAAATGCCAGTCCCCACACTCCTAACGGGCCGCAAGTTCCCCAGATTCTCGGAATTCCGCGAAATGGGGCGAAAAATCCCCTGATCAAAGCGCCTTTCAAGGCAACTTATCCACAATTCATGAACCAAACAATCGAAAGTAAGGAATATGTTCGCATTGATCCTCTTGCAACTGAAAGGGTTCGTTGGTAGTATCCGATAACGAGGGACTGGGTTGTCTCATTCGGGAGGACTTGTTACGGGCGAAGCACCCACCAACACGACATCCGAAGATCCCGCCGTGCAGGCTTGGAATCAGCTTGTTCGTCGAGTGGGTGTCCAGCAACGCCTGAGGCGGCAGGACGCGGAAGACTGTGTTCAAGAGGCGCTGTGGCTGCTCGTATCGCGGGCACACAACCACCCACCCTCGGTCGCCTCGCCGGGTGAACGCCAGGTCCAAGACGTTCAGGACTTGATTCTCGAATCCCTGAAACCAGCGCTCAACGCCGCGCGAAACACGCGCCGCCGAGCGGCACGCCGTCACGAACGGCTCCTTTCAGAACTTGATCATCCACCGGCGCTTCATGCCGAGGCGGGATCCGAACCTTCCGCGGCCGAGATCATCGGCCTTCTCGCGAACACCATGCCCGAACCCATTTGGAGATGCCTGCGTGAACGCTTGGTCGAGAAGCGTTCCGTTCAGACCATCGCGAGCGAGTTCGACTGCGACCCCAAGACCATGTCACGCATGATCGCGGACGCCAAGCGCAGTTGCAGGGAAGTCCTGACCGAGCGGGAGTTGTTGAATAAGTAATCTACATCGAGCCGTCTCCCCGTCCTTGATTCGGTGGGGGATTGAGGACGGTTTGGAGGCTGCATGGCGAAGAAGAACGGCAACAACAGGATGGGCGTGGGAGCATTGGCGGACCGAATCAAGGCGGTCGCGAACCCGAAGGGCGATCAGAAGTTCCATCTGTTCTTGGGCGCCGGTGCCAGCGCGACCAGCGGAGTCAAACTCGCGAGCACGATGATGGAGGACTTTGTCTCCACGCTTCGCAGCGAAGATCGCCACGATGCGTTCGAGAACGAAGATTGGTATCTGAACGACGACCGCAAGTTCGAACGTCTGTTCGACTTGGCGCATCCGACCGCCCAACTGCGGCAGAACTACATCAACTCTTGCATTTCCGGGGCTTCGCCATCCTCCGGCTACTACTACCTCGCGAGTCTCATGCACGGACGTGCATCGTTCGAGAAGGTGATGACCACCAACTTCGACGACCTCGTCATGATGGCTTGCATGAACCTCTCATCAGTCCGGCGCCCCTTGGAACTCTGGGACCCCTCTCTATTCGCCAAAATTGAGCCCTACGGCCAGTACCCGCTGGTCATCAAGTTGCACGGAGATTACCGCAACCCGGGCATGAAGACTTCGATCGACGCCGTCGACCAGACGTTCGAGAACTTCAAGACACCCTTCGTGCAACTGTCGAGGCGTTCGGGGTTGGTGGTTCTCGGTTACTCCGGCGCCGACAAAGTCCTGACGGACATGATCGAATCGAATATCCGATCGTCCGATTTCTTCAGCCTCGGAATCTACTGGTGCCTTCGGAAGGGAGAGAAGCCCAATCAGACGGTCCAAAGTCTCGCGGAAAAGGGCCGCGGCCGGTTCAACTTCGTCGAGATCGACGATTTCGACTCCACGATGCGGGAGGTTTTCGTCCGCTGCACGCGCGAGTACCCGGAAATCGAGATGCCTCGCCTCACTTCTCGGGGTCTGACCGACTGGCTCGGCACCCAGCTCGTTCTCGAACTGGGCGACCCGGATTCGCACGCGCCGATCGAACAGGGCATGTCGTACCTTCGCATCGCCGCGCCTATCGACCTGACGCTCGTGGCACGCGCGGCGCAACGCATGGCCGACCTGAACCGCGCGAGTGAAGCGGACGCGTTCCGCAAGACCGTGATCGACAGCCGCGCCCACTTCATCGGCGACCCGATGATCACGTTCGACATCGCCCTCGCGTTCCTGTGGCTCGAGCGGCAAGATGACGCCGACGCGATCCTGGAGATCGGCAAGGAAGCCCACACCCGCAACGGTAAGCACAGCCTCTGGAACGAGGACCGCTACCAGATCAACAAGTGCCTCGTGACTCGCGCGAGAGGCCAGTCGCTCTCGCCGGAACAGAAGACCACGCTTCAGACGATCGCCGAAGGCAACAAGTTGCCGGAACAGATGGGAGCCAACATCCTGCTCGACGAGTGGAAGAAGGCCGCAACCACACTCGACTATCTTTTCAAAAGCGACGCCATCAAGAGCCAGCCCGATCAGGTCCGCAAGTGGTACATCCTCAAGTACTTCCACAAGCACGGTCGGTCGTATCTCTCGCCCGAGTCCTCCGAAATCCTGACCAAGGCGTTCACGCCGCCGGCGAAACCCGGCGCGATCATCGGTTCCAATCCCGCCAACCTTGCCGATGCGCTCAACGCCCAGGACGCCGCCGCGAAGAAACAGGCGTGATCCTGCCGCCCGTCGATCCCGCGCCGGATTGAATTTTCACCCCTTCCCCGGCAGCACCCACCCACTCTCCTTGTCCTTCGCCAGGATCCGCGCCGACTGATTCACGCACCGCCGGCACGCCACCGCCCCGCCCTCCTGTTTCCACCAGTGCTTGCCCTCCTGGTGCAGCAGGCACAGGGCGCACGTCACGGGGTCGGGCACGGTCTCGCCCCCGCTCTCGACCACCAGCTTCGTGAACGCCTCGCGCAGGCAATCGCCGCAGATGAGGCTGCCCTTGTGCCCCTCCACCATCGGCAGCTCTTCCGCCCACGCCCGTCGGCAGAAGTCGCACTTGAAGAACTCGTTGCCCTGCGCATCTGTGTCGTGCATGGATCTTCCGTAGTAATCAGCCCGAGTGCTCCACGCCCGCCGCTTCCCGCGGCTTGATCTCGGGGATCAGAAACTGATGCCGCGCCAGCGACCGGTACGTCTCGCACCGCCCCAGCAACTCCTCGTGCGTCCCCTGGTCTTCGAGCTCACCCTCGCGCAGCACCACGATCCGGTCGCACGTCAGCACCGTCGAGAGCCGGTGCGCCACGATCAGCGCCGTCCGCCCGATGCAGAACTCCGCCAGCGCCGCGGAGATGCCCGCCTCGCTGTCCGCGTCGATCATGCTCGTGGCCTCGTCGAGAATGAGAATCGCCGGGTCCCGCAGGATCGCCCGCGCGATCGCCAACCGCTGCCGCTGCCCGCCCGACAGCCCGCCGCCGGCCTCGCCCAGCAACGAGTCGTACCCCTGCGGCATCGCCGAGATGAACTCGTGCGCTCTCGCGCGCTTGGCCGCCGCGATCGCCTGCTCGCGCGACGCCCCGCTGCCGTACACGATGTTGTGCAGCACGCTGCCGCGGAACAGCACCGTCTCCTGCGCCACCATCCCGAGCTGCGTCCGCAGCGACCGCACCGAGAACTCCCGGATGTCCCGCCCGTCGATCAGCACCCGCCCCTCGCTCGGGTCGTACAGCCGCGGCACCAGCCCCAGCAGCGTCGTCTTCCCGCACCCGTTGGCCCCCACCACCGCGATCCGCTGCCCGTGCTCCACCCGCAGCGACACCCTGCGCAGCGCCGGCCGCTCCGCCCCGGGGTACATCACGCTCACCCCGTCGAACACGATCGACTCGCGGTGCGCCGGCAGCCGCGCCAGCCCCGGCCCGTGCCCGGGCTCGGGCGGGCTGTCGAGCAGTTCCGCCAGCCGCCGCGCCGCCGGGTGCGTCTGCTGAATATCGCCGATGATCCCCGTCAGCGGCTTGAGCGAAGCCCCCGCCACCGCCAGGAACGTCAGCGACAGGATGATCCTGCCCGGGTCCACGTTGCTCGCGATCACCGCCCGTCCCACCAGCAACACCAGCCCGCACAGCAGGAAGATCGAGAGCGCCTCGGTCAGCGGACTCGCCAGCGCTTTGGCGGTGCGCACCCGGTTGAGTTCCCCGAGCATCTGCTTGTTCATGCGGTGGAAGCGTCCGCTCTCCATCCGCTCGGTCGTGTGCACCTTCACCACCCGCAGCGCCTGCAGCGATTCCGCCGCCGCGCCGTACAGACCCGCCTGGCTCTGCAGCGCCGCGTTCGCCGCCTTCTTGATCCGCTTGCCCAGTTGCCGGATGATCACCGCCAGCAGCGGCGCGATAAGCAGCGCCGCCACGGTGACACGCCACTCCATCGCCAGCGCCACCGCCAGCGCCGCGATGCCCTTGACCACCTGCAACACCGCCTTGCTCAGCAGCACCGTCAGCCCGTTCGCCAGTTGCGCCGAGTCGTTCACGATCCGGCTGATCGGCTCCGCCGTCCCGTTGCGAAGCACGGTCCACAGCGGCGCCCGGATGATCGTGTGGAACGCCCGCCGCCGAACGTCCGTCACCGCCCGGTTCACCACCGTCAGCGACGCGTACGCGTGCATGAAGTTGCAGGCCGCCCCGAACGCCGTCAACACCGCCAGCCCGCCCATGATCCACGCCAGCGACACGAACCGGTCCGTCGGCAACCCCGCGATGATGTGCTCGGGAATCTGTGCGAACGTGGCCCAGGTCGCCTTGTGCGCCAGCGTCTCGTTCAGGCCCTTGGCCAGGTCCACCAGGTTGCGGCCCTTGCCCAGGATCGCTTCCATCACCGGCATCGCGCCGAGCAGACCCGCCGAGAGCGTCAGGCCCGACAGCAGCACGAACACGCACGTCGCGACGATGAGCGCGCGATAACGAAGCAGACTTCGCGCGAAGCGCCAGAACGGGTCGGGAGTTGAGCGGGTGGCATCGGGCACGCCTTCGGACTAGTTTACACGATCCGGATACCCCCGGCATGCTCAACGAGAAATCGCCGCGCGCCGCACGCTGGTTTGCGGACGTTGGGATCGCCGCACCTCCGACATCCGCACCGCGACCGTCCATTCCATCCTTGCGGCATTTTTCGGTCATTCACCCCCACAAAGCCCAAAACTGGTTCGACGAAAGGAACCCACCTATGGTGATGCGTCGAATCGTGTATGCCGGTGAGTCTTCGGTGGGTGCCGAGTCCACTGTGCGGGGTGCTCTGTCGGTTGTCTATCTGGGCAACCCTGTCTAAGTAGAGAATTCTGAATCCGTCTCCGGCCCCGCGGCCGGAGGATCGCCGCGATCAACTGAGCTGGTAGGCCGTGACGCCATCCCGGCGTTGCGCCTGTTTCCCGGAGCTAGGCGTATGAAGACTGCATCGTTGTTGGGACTGATGATCGCCGCCGCCGGCATCGCCACCGTTTCGTTCGGGGCCGACCCCTACCGCAACGAGATGATGCGCCCGAACTACCCGGAACACAACTATTCGTTCCAGGACCACCGCGATGTCTGGGACATCTTCGCCCGCCGCCTCGCGCCCGAACTCTGCGACGCCGGTGACCCCGATTCTCCCGGCGTCTTCGCCGCCTGCTACGACCCCAAGAACCCTCCGCCGCCGGACGTGCAGGCCGCCCTCGAGGCTTACATGCGCGGCGGCTACCAGGACCGGTTCAACGTCGGCGGCCGCTGGAGCCGCGTCGGTCAGGGCACCGCCATCGCGCTCACCTGGAGCTTCGTTCCCGACGGCACCGTCGTCGGCGATGCCAACGCGCCCGGCGGCGCCGGCGCCAGCGACTTGTTCTCCCGCATGGACTCTCTCTTCGGCGGCAACCGCGCCTTGTGGATCAGCAAGATCCAGGCCTGCTTCGACCGCTGGGCCGCTCTCTCGGGCGTTTCCTACACCCGCGTCCGCAACGGCACGAACGAATGGGACGACGGCGCCGCCTGGGGCTCGCTCTCCTCGTCCGCCCGCGGCGATGTCCGCATCGGCATGAAGAACATCGACGGCGCCAACGGCATCCTGGCCTACAACCAGTTCCCCGACAACGGCGACATGGTCATCGATCGCTCGGAGAACTGGGCTTCCAGCGGCGGCGATTACCGCTTCCTGCGCAACGTCGTGATGCACGAGCACGGCCACGGACTGGGCTTCGCCCACGTCTGCCCCATCGGCAACACCAGCAATGAATACAAGCTGATGGAGCCCTTCGTCAACACCGCGTACGACGGCCCCCAGCAGGACGACATCCGGGCCGTTCAGTACAACTACGGCGACGCCAACGAGCCAAACGACACCGCCGCCACCGCCACCGCCGCGGGCACCATCACCGGCGCCAACGTCTTTGCCCTGGGAGCCGTCCCCACCCCGCTCGTCAACAACGCCTCCACCCTGAGCATCGACAACAGCGGCGACTCCGACTACTACGCGTTCACGCTCGATCAGCCGCGGCTCATCTCCGTGACCCTCACGCCCGTGGGCACCACGTACCTTGAGTCCGCGCAGAACGGCGACGGCTCCTGCCCCACCGCCGCGCAGTCCGTCTCCACGAACGGCGCCGCCATCGCCGACCTCAAGTTCGAGATCCGCAACAGCACCGGCACCACCCTTTACCGCCTCGTCAACGACACCGCCGCCGGCGTCGCAGAAACCACGACCAACTTCCTCGCCAGCCCCGCCGGCACGTTCGTCATCCGCGTCTCCGCCGTGTCCGCCGTCCCCGCTGGCGAAAGCCAGTTGTACAAGCTCTCGCTGCAGTCCTTCAGCACCGTGGTCGCGCCCAGCGCCTCCAACAACACCTTCACCGACAAGGTCCGCGTCACCTGGCCCAACGTCATCCCCGACGCCAACGCCTTCCAGGTGATGCGCGCCACCAGCAACTCGATCCAGGCCGCTACGCAGATCGCATCCCTCGCCGCCGGCGTCTTCTCGTACGACGACACCACCGCCACCCCCGCGACGCCGTATTACTACTGGGTCAAGGTCCGCCAACCCGGCAACGACACGGTCTACAAGTACACCTCCACCAACGGCGTCCTGGGCGTTCGCGCCGGAGCCAACCAACCCCCGGTCGCCAACGCAGGTCCCGATCAGTCCCTCACCGATTCCGATGGCAACGGCACCGAGCTCGTCTCCTTCAACGGCTCATTGAGCAGCGACCCCGACGGCTCCATCATCCAGTTCGCCTGGACGGAAGGCGCCACTACGCTCGCCTCAGGCCCCTCCGCCATCCCCACCGCCACCCTGGGCGTCGGCCAGCACACCGTGACGCTCACCGTCACCGACAACAGCGGCGCCACCGGCACCGACACCGTGCTCATCTCGATCTCCGCCCCCTGCCCCGCCGACTTCGACGCCTCCGGCGGCATCGACGGCTCCGACGTCGAAGCCTTCTTCAACGCCTGGTCCGCGGGCGATATCAGCGCCGACGTCGATCAGAACGGCGGCATCGACGGAGCCGATGTCGAGGTCTTCTTCCAGGCCTGGGAAGCCGGCGGCTGCTGAACCCTCCTCACCCAAGGTCGCGAACAAAAACAAACGCGGATGACCTCGCCGGTCATCCGCGTTTTCATTTCAAGATTGGTATCACTCGCCCCGCCCCCGGCTCACTCCGGCAACTCGTACCGGAACACCGCCAGCGACGGCACCGGCGGGTACCGCAGCCGCAGCCGGAACCCGTGCAGTTCGCCGACCACCACGCCCATCTTGGACGCCGCGAGTTCGATCATCGAGCGGTACCGCGGCAGCTCCGGCGTCGTCAGATCCGGCGGCCCCTCACCCAGGTCGATGATCTCGTCAGCGATCGGCAACAGCCCCTGATCGCGACCGTCGTACGGGTACACCGGCCCGCCGGGCAACTGGCTGTACACGTGCACCGTCGGCTTCATCGCGAACTTCAGCGACCGATGCACGAACAGGTCGTGGATCGCCACCTCCGCCGGAGTGTTCAGCCGCGTCATCGCTTCGCCGTACAGCTCGTTCTCAGTGCGCCGCGGCTCCACGGTCCCGCGATTGCACCACCCCATGATGCACGTCGCCGAACCCGTGTTCCCCACCGGCCCTTCGGTCAACTCAAACCGAGTCATCCCGTCCCGTCGCCCGGGAATGCCCCGCAGCGGAGGCAACGAAGGCGAGCACAGGCTCTTGATCAGCGGCGCTTCGCCCGGCGCCAACGTCTCATCCAGCGACTCATACCGGGTCGGGATGGGCGCGCCGTCATCCGCGTACGCGAAGAGATTCGCCATCGCCCACGGCACATCCGCCCGCAACCTGCGAAAGTCGATCAACCCGCACATCACGCCCAGGTCGAGCTTGCCGGGCGTCTTGCTCGGGAACACGAAGTGGCTCGCCAGTTGCACCCGCGTCCGCACGCCCCACGTCGCGCTCTGCCCCTGGAACGCCAGCTTTCGCTGCGCCTCGTCCCGCTCGCGCTGAACGTCCGCCGTGGCCCCGCCGATCATCGCCTGCAGCGTGTCGCGGCTGCCGGCGTGCGTCGTAATGACCTCGTCCAGAAGCTTGAACGCCTCACGCAGTTCGGTGATCGCCGACGCTTCCACCCGCGCCCGCTCGAACGCCTCGATCAGGATCCGCACCCCCGCGCGCCCCGGCAGTCGCGAGACCACCGAAGAAGCATCCTCGTCCGTCACCATCCGGCACGCCTTCCACGCCAGACTCTTGTCCAGCCCCAGCGAGCGCGACACGTTGGTTGGCTTGCCCGCGTCGACCCCGGCGAGTCCGAACGCATCTCCCAGCGCCACTCGTACCCGCTGTGTCGCGAATCGTACTTGCTCGTCGAACGTCGACATCTCGATTGCAGGATTTTGTTTGGAGGCGGCGAGTGAGTAGTGCATCATGGTGCTCGAGGCTGGTGTATCCATAGTCAATCGGGGCTGGGCCGCTGGTTATCCACAAAGATTACACCTTGACCCGCGATATTCAAGGAAAAACAGAAATTCTCTGAAAATCTTCTCCAAAGATATTGCAAATAACGATTCTGAGAGATACATTATGATCGTCTTTGGAGAAATTTGACAGAGACCGATCAAAATACACACAAGGAGCCCCATGAACACACTGCACTCGCTCGCCATTGCCGCCGGATTGACCGCCACCGCACTCGCCTCCCCGCCGGTCTTTACCGACCTGGGAACGGCCCGCACCGCCACCGGCGTCACCGACGACGGCGCGTTGGTCACCGGCTTTGTGAACACCTCCACCGATTTCAAGTGGACCCGCAGCGGCGGGCCGGTCACCTTCCCCGGCAGCAACCAGAGCCAGGGCGTTTTCTGCTCCGGTGACGGATCGGTGATCGCCTCCCACCACCTCAACGGCACCATCCGCACCGCCGCCACGCTGAACGCCGACAACACCTGGACGTTCCTCCCCAGCCGTTTCGACTGGGCGCCCAACGGCACGGTCCTTTCCTACGTCACCGACATCTCCCGCGACGGCACCACCATCGTCGGCCGAGCGAATATCGGCTCCACCTACGTCGGCGCCGTGTGGCGTAACGGCGTTCCCTACTCCCTCTACGGCCAGGGCCAGTACACCCACGCCGACGCCGTCTCCGGCGACGGCCGCGTCGTGGTCGGCTTCGAGTACTTCGGTTCCTTCTGGAACTGCCGCTGGATCTGGAACGATGAAACCCAGAACTACGACTACAGCCCCATCAGCGACAACACCCAGGCCGACCTGCGCGACACCTACGAACTGCTGGGCGTCAGCGACAGCGGCGAGTGGGTCATCGGCGGCTTCGGTCCCAACATCCCCAACGCCCTGATCTGGTCGCAGGCCACCGGTTTCACCGACCTCGGCGCCATCGACGCGCTCGAGCCCGCCACCTACAAGGCCTCGTGCGTCAGCGACGACGGCAACACCGTCCTGGGCAACGTCAGCCCCTTCTTCGGCGTCGCCCAGGCCTGGATCTGGAAGCGCGGCGTCGGCATGCAGCCCCTCAAGGACTACCTCGTCGCCCAGGGCCTCACCGGCATCGATAGCTACGTGCTCACCAGCGTCCGCGCCATGAGCCACGACGGCCGCTACATCGTCGGCAACTACGGCGGGTGCTCCAACTGCGGTTTCACCGGCCGCGCCTACATGATCGACATGGGCGAGCCCGGCTCCGCCTGCCCCGCCGACTTCAACCAGGACGGCGGCGTCGACGGCGCTGATGTGCAGTCCTTCTTCGTCGCGTGGGAAGCCTCCGACGCCAGCGCCGACGTCAACCAGGACGGCGGCATCGACGGCGGCGACGTTGAGTCCTTCTTCGCGGCCTGGGAAGCGGGCGGCTGCCAGTAATCTCTCCCCCCCCCACCTACACCAACAACCTCTCCTAAGCACGACGCCGGCACGCTCCACACTTGCGTGCCGGCGTCGTCGTTTTTGCTCCCAGTGCCCCTTCCTCGACAGGACCCGCCCGCACTTTCCGCCCTCTCACCCCCCCAAATCACCTTGCATCGCCGACCGATCCAATAGATAATGCCGGGATGAACAACTCCAGCACCGTCGCTTTCGTCCTCGCCGCGGCTGCCATTTCCTGCTCCGCCCAAGCACAACTCTCCCTGCTCTTCGCCGATCGCACCGTCAACCGGCTGTGGCGTCTCACCGACGTCAACAACGACGGCGTCTTCCAGAACCCCGATGAGTTGTTCCCCTGGTACGACGGCAGCAACGCCGACGGCACCCCCGCCATCCAGAATATCAACAGCATGGCCTACCGCGCGAGCGACGGTACCGTCGTCGGCGGCGATCAGGTCCTTCAATCAGTCTTTTACTTCCGCGACGCCAACGGCAACGGCAACGCCCTCGACGCAGGCGAGAGCCGCGTCGTCGCCTCGTCCCCCAACGGCTCGGGCATCGCCACCTCCTTCCCCACCGGAACGTACTTCACCGACACCGGTGAACTCCTGATGGTCAACGCCGGCAACGCCAACGGCGCCGACGCCATCTACCGCATGATCGACACCGACAACGACGGAAAGTTCTACGCCGCCGGCGAGATCCTGCCGTACGTCACCACCGGCGCCTTCGGCGCCGTCGCCAACGGCCCGTACTCCCCGCAGGAAATCTGGCTCGCCCCGCGCAACCAGGAGGGCGTGCAGGTCGGCTTCCTCCGCAACTCCTCTCTGAATCTCCACGGTATCTTCAAGTTCGTCGACTCCAATCACAGCAACCGCGCCGATGACGTCGGTGAGTTCACCCCTTGGTTCACCGCCGGCAATCTCTCCGGCATCACCGTGTCGGCGGGATTCCCGCTCGAGGCCGACCCCATCCGCCCCGGCGCGCTCTATACGCATCAGATCGCTAGCGGCGGCCTCGACCAGATCCTCCGCGTCCAGGACCTCAACAACGACGGCGATGCCAACGACGCCGGCGAAGCCGTCATGGTCTACGTCAACTCCGAGTCCGGCTTCACCGCCGTCGACCTGGTCGCTCTGGAGAACGGCGATCTGCTCATCTCCGACAACTCCGGCAAGCGCATCTATCGCCTCCACGACGCCGACAACAACGGTCTCTTCTCCGCCGCGGAAGCCTCCGTGATCTTCACCGGCGGCTCCACCGCCGGCGATGTCCGCCAGATGATCCGCATCCCCACCCCCATCCCCTGCCCCGCCGACTTCAACCAGGACGGCGGCATCGATGGCTCCGACGTCGGCGCCTTCTTCGAGCAATGGGAAGCCGGCAACCCCTCCGGCGACGTCAACCAGGACGGCGGCACCGACGGCGCCGATGTCGAGTACTTCTTCCAGCGCTGGTCCGCCGGCGGATGCTGACATTTCGCACTCCAAACAGCAACGCCGCGAAACTCCGGTCCTCCGCAGCAGCATCGCCCCGGATCACGCCCCGTGCGCCGCCGCGTCGCGCAAGCGGTACCCCACACCCGGTTCCGTCAGGATGAACCGCGGCTGGGCGGAATCCGCCTCCAGCTTCTTGCGTAGTTCCCCCGCGTACACGCGAAGGTACTGCACATCCGCCTGGTGCTGCGGGCCCCACACCTCCCGCAGGATCATCTGGTGCGTGAGCACCTTGCCCGCGTGCTTGGCCAGGAACGCCACCAACTTGAACTCCATCGGAGTCAGTCGCACCTCGCGCCGCCCGGCCTCGTCGGTCACGTACACGAGCCGGGCGACGGGATCAACCAGCAGCGTGCGCCCATCAACCGTCGCTTCGTACGGCTTGGGCTCCCCGTCCGAACTCAGCGACCCCGCCAGCGCCGAGTGCCGCAGCGCAACGCGGATGCGGGCGAGCAACTCGCCGACCCCGAACGGCTTGGTGAGGTAGTCGTCCGCGCCGGCGTCGAGCGCGGCGACCTTGTCGCTCTCCTGCCCGCGTGCCGACAGCACGACGATCGGGACGACCGATTCTGTGCGGATCGTCCTGGTCACCTGCAGGCCGTCACCATCAGGCAGCCCGAGATCAAGCAGAATCAGATCAGGCCGAATGGTCACCGCCTGCAGCACGCCATCGTGCGCCGTGCCCGACTCTTTCACACGAAAGTTGTTCGCCCCGAGCGTCGCGACCAGAAAGCGTCGGATCGGCTCCTCGTCCTCGATGATCAGTACGAGCGGCGTATGACCGATCGGCGTCGCGGCCTTCGCGGGCGTGGCGCGTTGCTCGCTCATGCCGCACCTCCCGGGCTCTGAGCCTCCGCGACCAACTCCCGCGGCACCGACGGCTGCGGCTGCTCCACGGGCAAAGAGAACATGAACGCCACTCCCCGGGGCGAGTTGGGCTCCGCCCAGATCCGCCCGCCATGAACCCGAATCACACCCTCGCAGATCGTCAGCCCCAGCCCCATGCCCGTGCTCGACGCTGAAGCCCCCTCCGCAACCGACGCGGCCTTGGACGCACGGCCGCGGTAGAACCGCTGAAACACCTTCGCCGCCTCATCGTCCGCAAGACCCGGGCCTTCGTCCGCCACCTTCACAACGATCTGCGGCCCCGATGCCCACGCGCTGATGGAGATCGGCGTGCCCGCGGGTGTGTAACGCAAGGCGTTCTCGATCAGGTTGTGAACCACCTGCGGCAGCATGGCGTTATCCACCCTGATCATCGGCAGATCGGCGGGCAGTTGCACACGGAACGGCCGGGCCGCCAGGTCCGCGCGGTGGCGGGCCAGGCCCACCCCCACAACCTCTTCCAACGTGGTCCACTCGCGATTCAAGGCGATCGCGCCCGACTCCAGCCGCGTGGCAAAGACCAGATTGGCGATGATGTCGTTGAGCCGCGCCGACTCATCCACGATCGTCCGCAGCAGCGACGCCCGGGTGCCGTCATCGATGGTCCCCGCATCCGTCTCACCCGCCGCGGCCGACTGCTCCAATACGCTCGCCGCCCCCGTGATGCTCGCCAGCGGCGTGCGAAGATCGTGCGACACCGAACTCAGCAGCGCGCTGCGCAACCGCTCGCGCTCGGCCTCCAGCTTCGCGGCCTGCTGCGACTCGCTGAGCGACACGCGCTCCAACGCCGAGGAGGTCTGGCTCGCGAACGCGTCGATCAGCAGGAGGCTCGCAGCGTCAAACTCCCCGGGCCCGGCGCTCGCCCCCCCACTCCCGGGCCGGTGCAGACCCAGCACCCCCAGCGTGCCGCGCGTGCCCACGAGCGGCACGTACCGGCCCGCGGACGCCGGCAGCTTCCGAGTGCCGAACCCCGCGGCCTGCCCGTGATCGATGGCCCACTGTGCCACGCCCTTCTCGCGATCATCAAACCAGTCCGGCCCCCCCGCGAACGCCAGCACATCAAGCACCGGCGCCTGTCGGCCCTGAGTAGGAACAGCAACCGCAACGTCCGCGGCAAGAATGTCGTGCGCATGCCGGGCCGCCACGCGCGCGACATCCGCTGCATCCTGCGCCGCCGCGAGTTCGCGCGAAAGCGCGTACAGCGCCGCCGTCCGCCGCTCGCGGTCCCACGCCTGCTGGGCCTGGTTCCGCGTCCGCGCCGCCAGGGTGCCGATCACCAGCCCCACGGCGAGCATGACCGCGAACGTCAGCAGGTACTGGGCATCCGAAACCGCGAAACTCCACCGCGGCGACACGAAGAAAAAGTCAAACGCCGCCACCCCGGCCGCCGCGCACAGAATCGCCGGCCCGCGCCCCAGCCAGATCGCACAGACCACCACCGCCGCGAGGTACACCATCGCGATGTTCGCCAGTTCCAGCCCGGAAAACACCGTCACGCCCAACCCCGTCACCGCGACCACCAGCAGCAGCGCGAACACGTACACGAGCAGCCCCCACACCGACGCCCGCGGCCGCGCAGCTTGGCCATGCTCGCCGGGTTGATCCCCCGCCACCGCCGGCGCATCATCGCCGCGCACCACGTACACGTCGATGTCGCCGCTCTCGCGGATGAGGTTGTCAATGAACGAACCGAGCAGGACCTCCTTCCATCTCGGTCGCTCCGTCTTGCCCACAACGATCTTGCCGACGTTGCGGGCCCGGGCGAAGGCGATCAACTCACGCGCCGCGTTGTCGCCCGCGAGCGTCGTGGTGGTCGCACCCAGGCTCTCGGCCAGCCGCATGTTCTGCGTTAGCTGATCACGGTCCGCCGCCGCCAGTTCCGCCGTCCGCGGCGTCTGCACATACACCGCGATCAAATCCGCGTGCAGCCCCGCCGCCATGCGCTTGGCCGCCCGGATGAGTTTTCCAGACATCGGGCTGGGGCTCACCGCGACCACGATCCGATCGCCCGCGGGCCACACGGCCCGAATCCCCCGGTCCTGCTTGTACCGCCGCATCTCCGAATCCACCCACGCCGCCGTCCGCCGCAGTGCCAGCTCGCGCAGGGCCGTGAGATTCCCTTTGCGGAAGAAGCCGTCATCGGGATCCACCGCCCGGGCCGCGTTCTCCCCCAGATACACCTTGCCCGCGCGCAGCCGCTCGTGCAGCGCCTCGGTCGGCAGGTCCACGAGTTCGATCTCATCGGCCTCGTCGAAGATCGAGTCCGGCACCGTCTCTCGAACCGGCACGCCGGTAATCTGCGTGACAACGTCGTTGATCGATTCCAGGTGCTGCACGTTGAGCGTTGTATACACGTTCACGCCCGCCCTGAGGCACTCCTGCACGTCCCGCCACCGCTTCTCCCTCGCGGAACCCGGCGCGTTGGTGTGCGCGAGTTCATCCACGAGCAGAATGTCCGGCCTGCGCAGGATCGCGGCCTCCGCGTCAAACTCGCTCAGCGTCGTGCCCGCGTACGCCACGCGTTTCCGCGGCAGGATGTCCAGCCCCAGCAGCATCTGCTCCGTCTCGGCCCGCCCGTGCGTCTCCACCACCCCCGCGACCACATCCACCCCCTGCGCCGCCATCCGCTGCGCCGCCGCGAGCATCGCGTACGTCTTGCCCACGCCCGGCGCCATCCCGAAGAAGATCTTGAGCTTGCCGCGTGCGACGCCTTCCGTGCCGCCCCCACCGCTTCCCCCAGCCGCCCCAGCCTCGTCCCGTTGTATGCGGGCGAGCAGTTCGGCGGGATCGGGACGGGAGTGTCGCACTTGACCATGCATGGAGGTATCACAACAGTACGTGAAGATGCACACTTTCGGGATAAACGCGGCATAAACGGCCGCTGCCGGCCCACGACTCCGCGGAACCCAAGGGGATCGGTGCGGCCCGCGGCACGCCATTCGGTGCAACATGGCGCCAATGGCGGCGCAGCCGAGGACGTCCGAAATGGAGGAAATGTCCGCAGCGTTTCGCCGCCGCCCCGCGCGGATAGTCCAACATTCCACAAAGGCCGTTCCCGCCGGACGACCCGCTCTGACAGCGCAATGGCGTCTCGTCAGCAATCATCTCGGCGCGCGACGCGCAGTAAGTCTCTTGGCGTTCTTCCAGGTCATTTTGAGCGTGGAGCCCTGTGCTTCGCCTGGTGGTCCGTCGTGTCGCTCAGGATCAGATACTGCGGCTCCGGCCCGGAGGCGTGGACCGTGTACCCCTTGAACGTGATCGCAGCGCTGACCTTCTACTTAATCGTGCCGCGTACCCGGCCCGCTTCGCATTTCAACTCGACGTGGTCGCCTTAAAGGTCTTGGTCATCGCGTTCCGTTTGAGACTCTCGTTCAGGGGCCAGCAGGCCGCCCGTGTATGAGAGTCGCCCGCCGACGATCGCGGCGGCCGACGTGTACGGGTGCTCCTGGACTTTGGTCGGGCTCAGGATGTGCAGGACCAGCACGCCCATCGACTTGAGGTCGTCGGCGATCATGGACCGGTGGCATCGCCACCACACCGCTTCGGAACACATGATCGCCGTGCGACGGGCGCGGGCGGCTCCGAGCAGCCGATCGATGCCGTCGCGGAACGGCTTCGTCTGCATGTAGTCGGCGTAGCCCCGGAACGAGGCGTTGCGCCACGCCGAGTTGGGCGAGTCCGCGCGGGCCTTGCGCCGCCCGCCCAGTTCGGGAAAGTGGGCATAGCCGATGCCGTCGGCTTCAACCGCCGCGGCGAGCTGCATCTGGTTGAACTGAGGGAACTTGCGCGAACCCGGGTGCGAGCGCACGTCCGCGAGAAGGGCGATGTGATGGGCGCGGAGAAGGTCGATGAACTCGCCTATGGGGCGCGTGGAATGACCGATGGTCCAGATGGTCAGGTCGCGCCCGGGCATGCTCGCTCTCCCCCGAGCGATCGACCGGTGAGCGGTTCGGTGCGGCCGGACAAGGTGCCGGGCTTCGCTTCAGCGAGTGTCGCGCCGGAAGAACTTTCGATCGACGAGGGATGCCCGCCCTCGTTGTCCCAGCGCGCCAACGCCGGCCGAAGGCCGGGTTCCATGGCGAGCTGGGCGGGGGCGGCGTTGGGGTCCGCCGATGTGGCGGCCAGAGGCTCGAGGTGAACGGTCAGCAGCATCGTGCTCTCTTCCGGCGCGACGATGCCGTGCTCGACTCCGCAAGCCAGCACCAGCATCTGACCGGAACGCAGGTCGTGCGTCTCACGCTCGGCCGTGACACGCAAATGGCCCCTGAGAACATGAATCACCACGGTACCCTTGGTGCGGTGCGGCGCGAGGTGCGAGAGGTGTCCGAACAGGAAAAGGGCCACGGTGGTCCCGCCGTGCTTGTACAAAGTCTGCTGGCGATGCCCGGCCTCGCCGGCCTGTGTTTCCTGACCGAGCACGCCCGCCACGACCTCGAGATCGAAGCGATGCTGGGGCGCGGCGAACCTTGACGATGGGTGCTCGCGGAGCCGTTCGTGCGACTGCTCTTCCATGAATGTCCTCTCCAATTCCGGCTCGAAATGCGCTGGCTTTGAACCCGCGCCACGGCCGTGCCTCAACAAATGATTGTAGCACCGGCGATGCGTGCGCTCGCTCAAGCTCTGATCAGCACAGGCGCCCAAGAAAGCGACCGCTCTCTCCCGCCGCACCGGAAGATTCACTTGCAGAGAATGCGCGAGGCTCCAATCCGAGTGGATTTCTTGACGAGTCTCGCAGGCTCGTGAACCGCGAACCCTTGAGCGCTCGAGACCACGCGAATCGTCCCGCCTGCCGGTCAACCGCTTGGACAGCACCGCCGCTCTTCACCGCTTCGATGCAGCCGCATCGAGCGCTAAGTTCAGTTCCAGCACATTCACCACCGGCTCACCCAGCACCCCCATCGTCCGCCCCACCGTGTGCTTCAACACCAACCCGCGCACCGTGTCCTCGCTCACTCCCCGCGCCTTCGCCACCCGAGGCACCTGATACTCCGCCGCGGCGGGCGAGATGTGCGGATCCAGCCCGCTGCCCGACGATGTCACCAGATCGATGGGAATCCCCTGACCCGCCGGGCGATTCACCTGCACCGCGGCATCAGCCGCCGCAAGCGCGGCGACGCGGGCCTTGACGTTGTCGATAAGCACGGGATTGGTCGGGGCAAGGTTGCTGCCCGATGACCCCGTGCCCTTCTCCACGTTCAAGGCGGTGTAGGGAGCCGGGCCCGCCGCGCTCGTGCGGCCCCAGAACCACTTCGCCAGCGCAGCCGCCGCGGCGGGATCGCTCGTCCCAAACTCCTGGCCGATGAGCGAGGAGCCGACGGGCTTGCCGTTGGCGTTGATGATCGAGCCGCTCGCCTTGTCGGCGAAGGCGACCCGCGCCACGCCGGTGATCGCGAGCGGGTACACCACCCCCGTGACGATCGAGAGGAGCAGGAAAAGAACCAGGGCCGGTCGAAGGTGCGCAAGCATGGGTTAGTTCCTAAACGCCAACAGGTTGACGAGCACGTCGATGACCTTGATCCCGACGAACGGCACGATCAGCCCGCCCACGCCGTAGACCAGGAGGTTGTGCAGAAGCAGTTTGGAGGCCTCGACCGGCCGGTAGGTGACGCCGCGCAGCGCCAGCGGGATGAGCACCACGATGATCAGCGCGTTGAAGATGACGCTGGACAGGATCGCCGTTCCCGCGTTGAGCCGCATGATGTTGAGCGCATCGAGCTCGGGGTAGATGCCGGCGAACGCCGCGGGGATGATCGCGAAGTACTTCGCCACGTCGTTGGCGATGCTGAAGGTCGTGAGCGAGCCCCGCGTCATGAGCAACTGCTTGCCGATCTGCACGATCTCGATCAGCTTGGTGGGGTTGCTGTCCAGGTCCACCATGTTGCCCGCTTCCTTGGCGGCCTGCGTGCCCGAATTCATCGCCACCGCTACGTCGGCCTGCGCGAGCGCGGGGGCGTCGTTGGTCCCGTCGCCGGTCATCGCCACCAGCCGCCCGCCCTGCTGATACTCGCGGATGAGCTTGAGCTTGGCCTCGGGCGTGGCCTGGGCGAGGAAATCGTCCACTCCCGCCTCCGCCGCGATCGCCGCGGCGGTCACCGGGTTGTCCCCGGTGATCATCACCGTCTTGATCCCCATGCGGCGCATCTCCGCGAACCGCTCGGCGATGCCGCCCTTGACGATGTCCTTGAGCTCGATCACGCCCAAAGTGCGGCCCTTGCCGTCGGCCACCACCAGCGGCGTACTCCCGCGTCTGGCCACCTCGTTGACAACTTTCCGGGCCTCCTCGCTCGGGCGTCCGCCCATGCGAGCGACGTACGCCTCGACCGCGTCGGCCGAGCCCTTGCGGATCTGCCGGCCGACCGGGTACGCCGTCGAGACCGGCAGATCGACGCCGCTCATGCGCGTGTTCGCGGTGAACGGCACAAACGTCGCTGGCCGGCCGTCAATCCCCAGCGCGTGCATGTCGCGCTCGCGGATGTTGTACTTCTGCTTCGCCAGCACCACGATGCTGCGCCCCTCGGGCGTCTCGTCGGCCAGCGACGAGATCTGCGCCGCGTCCGCGAGTTCCTCCGGGCTCGCGCCGTCCACCGCGATGAACCGCGAGGCCATGCGGTTGCCGAAGGTGATGGTCCCGGTCTTGTCCAGCAGCAGCACATCCACGTCGCCCGCCGCCTCTACCGCCCGGCCGCTCGTAGCAATCACGTTCGCCTGCACCAGCCGGTCCATGCCCGCGATGCGGATCGCCGAGAGCAGCCCGCCGATCGTGGTGGGAATAAGGCACACCAGCAGCGCCACCAGCACGGTCACCGTGATCGGCGTCGCCGCGCTCGCCGCGTCCGCGGCCTTCGCCTGCGCCACGGCGTAGATCGAGTACGGCAACAGCGTCACGCACGCCAGCAGAAAGATGATGGTGAGCGCGGCGAGCAGAATGTCCAGCGCGATCTCGTTGGGGGTCTTCTGCCTCTTGGCCCCCTCCACCATCGCGATCATGCGGTCCAGGAAGCTCTCGCCGGGGTTGGAACCGATCCGCACGATGATCCAGTCGCTCAGCACCTGCGTGCCGCCCGTCACGCTGGAGCGGTCCCCGCCCGCCTCGCGGATCACCGGCGCCGACTCGCCCGTCACGGCCGACTCGTTCACCGACGCGATGCCCTCCACAACCTCGCCGTCGCCCGGGATCAAATCGCCCGCCTCGACAATCACCACGTCGCCCTTGCGCAGCATCGCGCCCGACACGAGCCCGGCTCTGCACCCGCTGACCCCGCGCCCGTGGACCCACGCTCCCTCCACCCGCTTGGCCTGAACGTCCCGCTTTGATCTCCGCAGCGACGCCGCCTGCGCTCTTCCCCGGCCCTCGGCCATCGCCTCCGCGAAGTTCGCGAACAGCACAGTGAACCACAGCCACAGCGCGATCACCAGCACCAGCGTGGGCGTGTATCCGCCGACCTCGCCGTGCCCCGCGTACCCCGCGATCGCCAGCAGCGTCGCAAGGATGCTCACGACCCACACGACGAACATGACCGGGTTGCGCACCTGCACGCCCGGGGCGAGCTTCGCGAACGCCGAACCGATCGCGGGCTTGACGAGGGCCGGGTCGAATACGGATCTGGAAGTGGATCGCGACATGGTGTGCCTTGAAGTGTCGATGCCGATGCGGACGACCTACCGATGGACCAGTTGCAGATGCTCCGCGATGGGGCCCAGCGCCAACGCGGGCACAAACGTGAGCGCGCCCACCACGATCACCACCGCCACCAGCATGAGCACGAACACCGGCGTGTGCGTCGGCAGCGTGCCCGAGGTTGTGGGCGTCACCTTCTTCGATGCCAGCGAACCCGCCGCCGCCAGCACCGGCACGATGATCCAGAACCGGCTGAACCACATCACCAGCCCCAGCGCGATGTTGTAGAACGGCGTGTTGGCGCTCAGCCCCGCGAACGCCGAGCCGTTGTTATTGCCCGCGCTGCTGAAGGCGTAGAGGATCTGACCGAACCCGTGCGGGCCGGGGTTGCTGGTGGTCTGCCCCTGGGGAACAAGCACCGCCGTCGCCGTGCCCACGAGCACGAGCGCACAGGGCACCAGCACGCACATCGCCGCCATCTTCATCTCGAACGGCTCGATCTTCTTGCCCAGGTACTCCGGCGTCCGGCCCACCATCAGCCCCGCGACGAACACCGCCACGATCACGAACATCAGCATGCCGTAGAGCCCGCTGCCCACGCCGCCGAACACCACCTCCCCCAGTTGCATCAACCACATGGGGATCAACCCGCCCAGCGGCGTGAACGAATCGTGCATCGCGTTCACGCTGCCGTTGCTCGCGGCGGTCGTCGCCGCGGCCCACTCCGCGGAACCCGCCACGCCCAACCGCGCCTCCTTGCCCTCCATGTTGCCGCCGGGTGAAAGCCCCGACGCGGACTGATCCACCCCGTGCGCCCCCGCCGCGATCCTCGGGTTGCCTTGCGCCTCAAACCAGTACGTCGCCGCCAGCAAGGGCACGAAGATCACCACCATCGCAGCCAGCACGGCCCACCCCTGGCGACGGTCCTTGACCATCTCGCCGAAGGTCAGGCACAACGCCGCGGGAATCAGCAGGATCGCCAGCACCTCCATGAAGTTGGACAGGGGCGTGGGGTTCTCCAGCGGGTGCGCCGAGTTCACGTTGAAGAACCCGCCCCCGTTGGTGCCCAGTTGCTTGATCGCGATCTGCGACGCCGCGGGCCCGAGCGGGATCATCTGCGTCGTCACCGCCACAGTCCGGGTCTGCTCCGTGCCGTCCGCGTTCTTGATGATCTCCCCCGCGTCGTTCTTCACCGGCTCGCCGTACGAGAGCGGAACCGTGAGCTTCACCTCCCGCGGCCCGTCGAACGTCTGCACCACACCCTGCGACACCAGCGCAACAGCCAGCATCGCGCAGAGCGGCAACAGCACGTACAACGTCGCCCGCGTCAGGTCGACCCAGCAGTTGCCGATCGTGCCCGCGCACTTTCGCGAAAGACCCCGGATGAGCGCGACGAGCACAGCCATGCCCGTCGCAGCGCTCAGGAAGTTCTGCACGCCCAGCCCGAGCATTTGTGTCAGGTACGACATCGTCGTCTCGCCGCCATAGCCCTGCCAGTTGGTGTTCGTGACGAAGGAGACGGCGGTGTTGAACGCCGAACCGCTCTCCAACGGCCCCAGCCCCGCCGGATTCGCGGGCAGCACATGCTGCAACCTCTCAAGCCCGTACACGGCGATGAACCCCAGCACGTTGAACAGCAGGATGCCCGTGGCGTACGGCTTCCAACCCATCTCGACCGCCGAACCGTCCGCGTTGATTCCAACGCCGCACAGCCGGTAGACCAAACGCTCGAACCAACCCATCGCAGCGCCGAGCCCCAACGGTGCTTTGCCAACAGGTCCATCAAACACGCGGGCCATGAACCCTCCCAGCGGCTTGGCCAGCGCCAACAGCACTGCCACGTACACCACGATCTGCAGCGCCCCGTTGAATGTGACATTCGCAAGCGTGCACGTCATTGGAACCACTCCGGCTTGAGCAACGCGGCGAGCAGATACACGAACAACGCGAGGGCGACGATCGCCGCAACAAAGTAGATCCAGGTCATCGGTGCGCCTCCTTCGTCGCGGCTTCGGCTCCTGTTTCGCCCGCCGCCCGCTCACGCGGCCGCAGCCACCCGCAGAGTCTGAGCAACCCCTGTGTCGCGATCAGGCAGGCCAGGAACCATCCGATGGAAGTCAGGTCGTTCATGGTGAAGATCCAGTCTGCGGTAAGCATCGCCGCGACGCGTCCCGTTGTCGCTCAGGAGGGCATAAGCGCATGTGCCCTCCGCATAAAGGCCGCGTAAAGACCGCGTTCCAATCCCCCGTCGCGGACACAACTTGATGCGCCACTTGCGCCTCCGCGGGTGTTATTGATGCCTTCTTGATCGAAGGAACTCGTCTCCCCGCCGACACTCTTTCCACTCGCGTGCGCCTCGCCGCGATCCCGGAGCTTCGCCATGAACGACACCACCGCGATCGTGCTCTCCGCCGTGCTTCTCGCCGCCGGCCTGGCCGCGGAGTTGAACCTTCTCCGCTTGTACTTCAATGAATGGCGTGCGCAACGACCTCGGCGCAAGCTGCGATCGATCGGTCGATACCGCACTTCATCCACCCGGCAGCGCAGGCACACGGCCGACATCGCCGATCGTCCCTGCGCTCTGGCTGTCTGCTTCCTCGGCGGGGCGATCTCCACCGTCGCTCCGGGACAGGACAATCCAGCGCCGCCGGCCCAGCCCGAGGACACCACGACCCAGGTCGCGCCACTGGTCATCTCCACCGACCGCCCCTCGTTCAGCGATTCCACGGGCATCGCACCCGTCGGGCATTTCCAGTTGGAGACCGGCTACACCTTTACCTTTCGAAACCGTGACGAGGTTGAAACCCAGCGACACAACGCGCCGGAGATCCTCGCCCGCGTCGGACTGATCGAAGATCGCTTCGAACTGCGCCTGCTCACCTCCGGTTACTCATGGTCTCGCACGGATGACTCGACCGGCTCGGGCTTCCAATCCACGCAGGGTTGGAACGATGTATCTCTCGGACTGAAACTCAAGATGTGCGATCAGGACGGCTGGCTCCCCCGCCTCGCCTTGGGCGCTCAGACCACGCTCGGCGTCGGCTCCGACAGCGTCAGCAATCAGAGCGTCGAACCCACGCTCAAGCTGATCTGGTCCTGCGACCTGGGCCAATCGTTCGGCGACGGCTGGAAAGGGCTCACGCTCGGCGGCAACGCCAACATCGCCTGGCCCACCAGTTCGGGAGACCGTTTCACGCAGGGACAAGGTTCGATCTACCTCTCCTTCCCGATCGTCGACGGCCTGAGCGGTTTTGCCGAGTACTACGCCATCGGCCCCAACAGCAAAGGCTCCGACGCGGCCCAGTATGTCGACGTCGGCGGCGCCCTGCTTCTCAACAACCGTGTCCAACTCGACGCCCGAGTCGGTTTCGGGCTCAACCAGGAAGCCGACAACGTCTTCTTCGGCGTGGGTATCAGTTTCCTGTTCTGACGCGTGCCAATTCACGCTTCAATCCTGAAGCCGCCCATGTGCGCGGCGAGCCCGCGGCGTCCACCCCTCACCGCCCCTCGATTCACCCCACTCCAGTTAGGGTTTTAATCAGCAGGCGATCGATGTGGCCTCCGCCGTTGATCCGCTCCACGCCCTCGCGACGGAAATCCCTCCACCCCTCATCCCTACACTTGCCCCCAAAGTTCTGGAGATATCAATGCGCACTCTCGCTTTCGCTCTACCCATGACGATCGCCGCCGCGGCTTGCCAGGTCCTCGATCCCAAGCCCGGCGCGCTCTCAGTCGCCGCCGCCGCGATCGCCGACCCCAACCCCATCACGACGACCGCCAAGCCCCCGGCCTCCCGCGTCGACCCCGTCACCGATAAGGTCAACGGCGTCGACATCAAGGACGACTACCGCTGGCTTGAGGGGGACAACGCCGACCCCAAGAACATGGGCAAGATCAACGACGAAGTCGGCAAGTGGACCGACGCCCAGAACGCCTACACCCGCGAAGTCCTCGACAGCCTCCCCGGCCGCAAGGCCCTCGAAGAGCGTCTCAAGCCCCTCATGGAAGTCGGCTCCATCAGCGCCCCGCAGATGAAGGCCACCCGCTACTTCTACTCCAAGCGCGAGGGCACCCAGAACCAGGCCAACGTCTTCGTCCGCGACGGCTACAAGGGCGAGCCCAAGCTCCTGCTCGATCCCTCCACCATCGATGCCTCCGGTCTCACCACCATCGCCTGGTACGAACCCACCGATGACGGCAAGCTCCTGGCGTACGGCACCTACCGCGCGGGCGATGAAAACTCCACGCTCCACGTGATGGAAGTCGACACCGGCAAAGTCCTTCCCCTGGCCATCTCCGGCAAGGTCAGCAGCATCAGTTGGCTCCCAGACAGTTCCGGATTCGTGTACCGCAACCTGTCCGACGTCAAGAACCCCTACTCCGGCCAGGTGATGTACCACGCGATGGGCACCGAGCCCTCCGCCGACAAGCAGATCGTCCGCCAGTTCACCCCGGACGAGAACAAAGCCCTCGCCACCACCTACGGCCCCGACGGCGGCCTCTCGCAGGACGGCCGCTGGCTGGTCCTCTCCTACGCCACCGACACCCGCAACAACGACCTGTGGGTCGCCGACTTCAAGACCTGGCAGCAGACCGGCAAGCTCGAGAAGCGCACCGTCGCCATGGGCAAGCCCGCCTCCTTCGGCGGCGATGTCGTCGGCGACCTGATGTTCATGCAGACCACGTACCAGGCCGACAACGGCCGCGTCGTGCTCGTCGACCTCACCAAGCCCGAAGAGGCGAACTGGAAGACCATCATCCCCGAGCGCAAGGACGCCGTCATCCAGGGCGTCTCCGTCGCCAAGGACGTCATCGCCGTCAACTACCTCAAGAACGCCAGCAGCACCATCGAGCTCTTCGATCTCTCCGGCAAGTCCAAGGGCTCGCTCAAGCTCCCCGGCATCGGCAGCGCGGGCCTCGCCACCGATCAGAAGCGCTCCGAAGCCTACCTCACCTTCAACAGCTACAACTACCCCGCCAGCATCTTCCGCGTCGACCTCGCCAACCCCTCCGCCGAGCCCGAACTCTGGGAGCGCCCCGCCGTCCCCGTCGATCCCAGGACCGTCGAAGTCAAGCAGGAGTGGTACTCCAGCAAGGACGGCACCAAGGTCTCGATGTTCATCATCCACAAGAAGGGTCTTGAACTCAACGGCAACAACCCCACCATCCTCTACGGCTACGGCGGCTTCAAGATCGCCCTCACGCCCTCCTTCTCCGCGCCCCTCTTCTCCTGGTTTGAAGACGGCGGCGTCTACGTCGTCGCCAATCTCCGCGGCGGCGGCGAATACGGCGACGCCTGGCACGACGCCGGTCGCCTGGACCGCAAGCAGAACGTCTTCGACGATTTCGCCGCCGCGGCGGAATACCTCATCCAGCGCAAGTACACCAGTGCCAAGAAGCTCGCCGTCATGGGCGGCAGCAACGGCGGCCTGCTCACCGGCGTCTTCGTCACCCAGCACCCCGACCTCTGCAAGGCCGCCATCGTCGCCGTGCCCCTGCTCGACATGATCCGCTACCAGAACTTCCTCATGGCCAAGTACTGGGTCCCCGAGTACGGCAGCGCCGAGAACGCCGGCCAGTTCGATTACATCCTCAAGTACTCGCCCTATCAGAACATCAAGAAGGGCACCAAGTACCCCGCCGTCCTCCTCACCGCCGGCGAGAACGACAGCCGCGTCCACCCGCTCCACGCCCGCAAGATGGCCGCCGCCCTCCAGGCCGCCACCACCAGCAACCCCGCCTCAGAGCCCGTCCTCCTCTGGGTGGATCGCGAAGCCGGCCACGGCCAGGGCAAGCCCCTCAACCTCCGCATCCGCGACGCCGCCGACACCCGCATCTTCCTCATGTGGCAGCTCGGCATGCTCAAAGACGCCAAGTAACGCGAGCGCCTCGCACAACTCAACGGGTTGCCCGCGCCACTCACGCGGGCAACCCGTTTTTCTTTGTCGCTCCGTAGGCCCCGCGCGCACCACCCTCCCCAATATCCTTCACTCCGTATGCCCCTCCTCCCGGCCATCGTCCTCTTCATGGCGCTCGGCGAGCCCGCGACAACCCTCGCCGATTTCCGCACCGCCATCCTGAACGCAAAGCCCGGTGACCGCATCACCCTCGCCCCCGGCACGTACGAAGGATCGCTCTTCCTCGAACACATCCGCGGCGAGAAAGACAAGCCCATCACCATCGCCGGCGCAGACCCCGCCAACCCACCCACCATCCGCGGCCGCAGCGAGTGCCTCCACTTCGCCGCCCCCGCGTACATCACCATCGAACACCTCCGCCTCACCAGCGCCTCCGACAACGGCCTCAACATCGACGATGCCGGCGAACTCACCCACCCCGCCCCCGGCGTCACCCTCCGCCACCTCACCGTCACCGACATCGGCGCACAGGGCAACCACGACGGCATCAAGCTCTCCGGCCTCACCGAGTTCCTCATCGAGCACTGCACCGTCGAACACTGGAGCGACGGCGGCAGCGCCATCGACATGGTCGGCTGCACCGACGGCACCATCCGCGACTCTGCCTTCCGCAATACCGATACCGGCGGGGCCAGCGGCATCCAGCTCAAGGGCGGCACGAAGAACGTGACCGTCCGCGCCTGCCGATTCGACCACGCCGGCCGCCGCGCTGTCAACATCGGCGGCAGCACGGGCCTGGCCTTCTTCCGCCCCAGGCCGCTAGGTTTTGAGGCCGCCGCCATCACCGTTGAGGGATGCTCCTTCACCGGCTCCGAAGCCGCCATCGCCTTCGTCGGCGTCGACGGCGCCACCGTCCGCTTCAACACCATCGACACCCCCGCCCGCTGGCCCTTGCGAATCCTCCAGGAAACCCGCGCCCCCGGCTTCGTCCCCTGCCGCCGCGGCGTCATCACCGACAACCTCATCATCTACAACGCCACCGCCATCAACATCGGCGATGCCACCGACGCCCCTTCCTTCACATTCGCCCGCAACGTTTGGTGGAACCCGACCAACCCCGCTCCACCCGCGCTCCCCTCGCCCGAAACCAACGGCACCTACGGCAAGAACCCCCACTTCACCGACCCCACCACCTTCCACCCCGACCCCGCCAACCCCGCGGCCAAGGCCGGAGCGCACGCATTCCCAGCGACGTGAACGTGACCAGACGCGTCGCTCGGTCACCTGATCAACGAATCACCCGCTTCCTATAAAATCATCTTGCACGCGCGACAGCCTCATGGTAAACTGGGCAATCGGCATCTGGTCCGGCGTTCGGATCGGGCTCGTCCGATGTGTTCACCCAACGGAAGTCATTCCATGAAGAAGCTTGCTCAACGGTTGGTCGCCCTCGCGTTCGTTGTTGCGGTCGGTGCGGTGATGGTTTCCGCCAGCAACTCTTCCGCGGCGGGCGGAGGCGGCACCGGTTGCGGCCCCCGCAACTGCCTCGACGTCTGGAACCCCGTGATCTGCAGCAACGGCGTCGTCTACAGCAACAGTTGCTACGCCGCCCGCGCCTGCGCCACCGGCTGCGTCCCCTTCAATCCCAACATCTAACCCAGAATCGTCATTCCCAACAAAAGGCTTGCGCCTCCGCGCAGGCCTTTTTTCACGCGCACTTCGTCCACCCCCTGCATTCCGCACCACCCCGCCCTGAATCACCATGCCCCATTCCTCGTCCCGGCCTCAAGTTCTGAAATTTGAACCTGACCGTTGAAGTGCGACGAAGCTCCCACGCTCCCCTTCTCTCCCGAATCCCGATTCCCTCCCCCCTACTTCCACCCCCGCTGCGCCTTTTCAATCAACCGGTCCAGTTCATCCTGCTGCGCCCCGGACATCGCCCCGAACCACGTCTGCCGCACCGCCCCGTCCCCATCGATCACCAGCACCGACGGCGCCAGCGGAATCCGCCGCAGCCACGTCCCCGGCGAGTCGTTCACCATCACCACCGGCAGCGTCCCCGGCGACGCCTTGAGTTCCGCCGTCTTCATCGCGTCGATCTGCACCGCCACCACCGTGATCCCGTCAGAGATGTGCTTGCGTGCCAGCACATCGAACACCGGCAGCGTCTGCTCGCACGTGTGACACCCCCCGCTGGTCGCCAGCATCACCGTCGCGTACCGCCCATCCTTGAAGTTGAGGTAGTTGCTCTGCTCGCTGGGCGCTGCCTTCCCATCCGCCCCGATCGCCGCCAGCGGCGGCACATACTCACCAATGGTCACCGCGCTCGACCCCGCCCGCGTCGCCGCCTGCGACGCCGCCGCATCCTGCGCCGCCCGCAGCTCCCGCACCTGCCGGCTCAGCGTCAGCACCTGCCAGCACAACCCGATGCACGCCACCACCGTGAACGCCGTAAACACCACGTACCCCCGCGGCAGCCGCGCACCGCTCTTTTCATTCACCCTGTCATCCATGCGCCATTCTACCGCCCGCAACCCGCCCCACGCACAGACGGCGGACCCGCGCTTCCCGCGTGCGGAGAGTGAATTCTCGCCGCCGCTAGCCGCCCCGGTGCCGTTCGCCGCACTGGAGGGTGTCCGCCAACCACACACACTCGAAACCAAGGAAAGAAGCCGTGCAACGCTCGACCCGCTCCATCCACGCCCTCGCTCCGTACGCCGCCCTCGGGACCGCCACGCTGGCTCTGGCCCTGTTCGCAGGCACGCTGGTCGCCGGGCCGCTCAACCCGCCCTCGGGCGCTGTGCAGAGCACGATGAAGACGCTGACCGAGATCGAACCGCGGATCGCGATCAACTCGAGCAACACGCCCGGCGATGCCGCCAGCGTGTTCAAGATCACACAGGCCGGTTCGTACTACCTCACGGGCAACATCACCGGCTCCGTGAACCGGGACTCGGTGATCCTCATCGCGGCCGACGGCGTCACGCTCGACCTGGGCGGCTTCCAGATCATCTCAAACGGCAGCCAGTATGGCATCAACATCGGAGCGGTGCGGGGAGCCTCAATCCGCAACGGCAGCATCGTCAACGCCGGCACCAACGGGATCAGCACGAGCGGAACCACCGGGGCCAACCTGCGTGACCTGCGGGTCATGAACGCCGGCGAGTCAAGCATCAGCGCCGGTGCAAACGCGATCGTCGAGAACTGCGCCGTGTCGCAGACCGGAAGCAACGGGATCGTGGTCGGCACGGGCTCAACAGTCCGGGGCTGCTCGGTCTCGGGCGCCGGTGGCGATGCGTTCATCGCCACCAAGAGCGCTATCGACGGCTGCACCGCGACCAACTCGGGCGGCATCGGCTTCTCGGTCGGAACGAACAGCTCCGTGACCGACTGCTCGGCCAGCAACTGCAACAGCGGCTTCCAGGCCGTCGAACAAGCCAAGTTCATCAACTGCGGAGCCAGCAGCAGTTACGATGTGGGCATCCTCTCCGGGTTCAACAGCATCGTGGAGACCTGCACCGCCGTGAACGGCCAGGCCAACGGCATCCAGGCCAACGACGGGGCCGTCGTGCGGGCCTGCATCTCCACCGCCAACCAGGGCTACGGCATCTCCGTCGACAGCCGCTGCATCATCAGCGCCAACACCAGCAACGGCAACGGACCTTCGCCAAATCTGGTCCGCGCCGGCATCTACGTCGCCGGCACCGACAGCCGAATCGAATCCAACAGCGTCATCGGCAACGATGTCGGCATCCAGGTGGCGGCCGCCGGCAACATGATCGTCCGCAACACCGCGAGCGGAAACACCTCCATCAACTACAACTCGGTCGCCGGCAACGTCTGGGGGTCCGTCATCGCCGCAACGACCACCGGCGCGTTCAACGCGAACACCGGCTTCGGCGGCATGGGCACCACCGACGCCAACGCCAACTTCTCGTACTGAACCAGCCCGATCGCGCAGATCAAATCCTCAAAGGCCGGGGCGCCAACGCCCCGGCCTTTGTGCGCGCTCGCACCGCTGTGGAATATGCCTACGCGACACTCTGACCCGACGCGGCCGCCGCGCATCCGTGCTTGCGCCGCGAAAGTCTCGCGCAGGCAGCACCGAGCGGAACCTCGTGCAAGGTGTGAAGCGAAGGACACGTTCCCGCAACGAATATGGAACTCACGCCCAACGGCCACGCCCGCGGGGTTCGGACGATCTTGGTTCGCCGCGGCCACTCGAGCACGCATTCCCACATCGTTTCCGCAGCAGTGCGGTCCCGCGCGACCGCCAGCCCTTCGCCACGCTCTCTTCGCTCGCACCACCCCAACAAAACTCAAAAATCTCCCCAATCCCGACGCTCGCGGCCGCAATTCCCGCCCCTTTCTGGGAGTGATCCAGTGATCCCCGGTCACTCCGAGAATGACCCGCCTCGAAATCGCGCACAACCCCATTGAACGCCCCGATGAGCCCCCGCCACGAATGAAAGTCCTCTCGCCGCCGGGAAAGGCGCCGAGGAGCGTGAGAACGAGATCCGAAAGAAGCGTGCCTTTGAACCAGCAACCACACCAAGGAAGCAGACCATGGCGAGCATGATCCCCGGCGCGAACGCGCCTTCCGCACCGCGCCTTCGCTCCGCGCGTCCCGGCACCTGTGCTCAACGCCTCACCATCTTCTGCCTGCTCCTCGCCACGCTTTCAGCGCTGTGCTCACGGCGTGCGCTGGGACAGACCATCACATGGGACCTCATCGCGGACTGGAACGGGCGCAACCCGATCGACAACTTCTGGTCGTTGTCGGGTGGCCCGACGCCGTATCGCTGGCACGGCTTCGAGTCCTTCGGCGGCGATTTCAGCAACTTCGGCTGCCCGCACTCCTTTATTGTCAAGTGCATCGGTGCACCGACGACCCAGGAGTGCGCCGGCTCTCCAACGCAGGTAAGCCTGAACACTGGCGAGGTCGCGTGGCACCCATACTCGCAGATCACGTGGACCGCGGACAACTTCTGCGGCCCGATCACCATCAACGCGGTCTTTCAGGACCACCCCGGCCAGCGCGGCATCACCGATCTCATAGTCACGAAAAACGGCACCGAACTCTGGCGCAATCGCCTCAACGGCGGGACCGCCGCGTACGCCCAAACGGTGGCCGTGCTGCGTGGCGACAAGATCGTGTTCAAGATCGATCTCGGGCCCGACGGGCTCGCGGAAGACACCGTCAAAATCACATTGATGAAGATCACCGGCACGCCACAGGAATTGCCGCTGTCCACCTGGACCGGCACCACCGGCGACGGCGAGTGGGATTCGGCCGGGAACTGGAGCCCGTCGGGCCGGCCCGCCGACAACGCCGGGGCCGCGTTCAACCTTGCTGCTCCGTCCACGGTCCGCGTGCCCGCCGGACGCAAGGTCGGGGGGATCGGTGCCTACGCCGGCACGCTCAACCTGGTCGTCTCCGACGGCACCCTCTCCTCGCCCACCGACCAGTGCCTGCCCATCGGCGGCTCGCTGCTCATCGGCGACACCGGCGCGACCGCCGGCTTCTCGCTCTTCGGCGGCATGCTCTGCGACCGCGTGGCCGCCGTCGGCTTCGGCAACAACTGCGTCGCCACCCTCGCCGTCGACACCTACGGCACGCTGCGGACCCAGAGCGGGCTCGTGGTCGCCTACGCCAGCGGCTCCACGGGGATCATCAACGTCGACGCCCGCGGGCGGCTCCTGCAGACTAGCGGCCCGAGCATCAGCCTCGCCCGCGGCGACGACAGCTTCGGCACCATCAACCTCACCAACGGCGGCACCCTGCAATACTCCGCCGCGACCCCGCTCAAGGTCGGCAACGGCCCGGGCGCCCAGGGCACCATCAATCTCACCGGCAGCTTCGAGGGCGTCAGTTCACTCATTCCCTCCAGCTCGAACTCGCAGATCCTCCTGGGTGCAGAGAGCCCGCCCCCCGGCGGCGCCACCACCCTTGGCACCATCAACCTCCACGACCGCGGGCTCGTCCGCGCCACCGAGATCCGCCTCGGGTCCGAACCCCGCACCCGCGGCACGATCACGATGGACGGCGGCACCCTCGACGTTGAATCACTCATCATCGCCGACAAGGGCGACGGCTCACTCGACTGGTCCGCCGGCTCGATCACCGGCCTGCGCCAGATCACCATCGGCAACGGCACGGGCAACTCCGGGCGGCTGGACCTGGACGGGCCGGGACGCTCGCTCACTCTCGCGACGCCCATCGGCGGCGAGACCCAGAACCTCTACGCGGGCAAGACCGGCCGGGGGCGCATCTTCGTCACCAACGGCGCGTCGATCAATCTCTCGTCGGCCTCACTCGGCGGGCTTTCAATCGGCGCCACCGACCCCTCCGGCGCCGGCGGCGTCCAGATCGTCGGGCACGAGCCCGACAACCCCTACTTCCGCTCGCGCATCGTCGGCAACGCGGGGAGTGTCCTGAACGTCGGCCGGACCTACACCGTACCGCTGAGCATCCCCGCGCTCCTCCTGGACGACGGCGCCCGCGCCACCTTCGGTTCGGTCTACGTCGGCCGCGAGAACTGGATGGACGGCGAGATCCACGTCCGCAACCGGGCCCTTCTCGAGCAGATCCGCCCCGGCGCGAACGCCTTCGGGTCCAACGACGGGCTGCAGATCCGCGGCACCCCCGCCGGCGCACGCCTGCTGGTTGACTCAGGCGGCCAGGTCCAGTGCACCAGCGGCATCGCCTTCAACACCTACCTCGGCGATCCGGTGATCAAGGTCACGGGTGGAGGAAGCACCCTGGACTGCTCCGGCGCGTTCTACGTCGCCGGCGATCTCCCCGTCGGCGGCAAGATGCGCGTCGAGAACGGAGCGAGGATGACCAGCCGCGACGTGTTCATCGCCCGCGGCGGGGGCGTCGGCCTCCCCGGCGAACTCACGCTCTCGGGGCCCGGAGAGGTGCTCAACGTCAGCGGCACCCTCACCGTCGGCGTCGAGGGCGAGCCCACCGCCGCCGGGCGGTTGGTCCTGCTGAACGGCGCCAAGGTCCGCACCCACCGCCTCGCCCTGGGCGACAACACGTTCATCACCAACGGCTCCGTCAACAACCCCCAGATCATGGTCGGCGGCTCCCCGTTCCTCGCCCCCGACATCCAATGCGACACGCTGATCGTGAGCGAGACGTTCGACGTCCCCGGGCTCGATGTCGCCTTTGGTCCCGGCGGCGGCATCGGCGGGCATGGCACGTGGACGGGCCCGTTCGACTCGCTGGGCGAGATCGTCGTGCCCGACGCCGTCATCTACAACGGCCAAAGCCCGATGCCCCGCCTCACCATCGACGGCAACCTCGTCCAACACCCGTCCTCGGTGCTGGAGGTCGCGCAGACTGGGGCATTGTGGGTGTATGGTGACTTCAGCGCGCCGATAGGCTCATTCCTCCAAGTCAACGGCGCTGCCTCCATCGCCGGCACACTTCGGCTGACCTTGTGGACTATCCCGATGTCGGTTCGAAACTCGGGTCTCTGGCCGTCCAATTTGATCGGCACAACGCTCCCGGTGCTCGCAGCCGCGTCGGTGACCGGCACGTTCAACGCCGTCGAGTTCGGCCCCGGCTTCCCTACCAACCGCGTCCAACTCACCTACGAACCCACGCAAGTCCTCGTCACGTTCCTTCCGCCCGTCTGCGAGACCACGATCCAGACGCAGCCGGCCGACCAGACGGCCTGCACCGAGAGTTCCGCGTCGTTCGTGGTCTCGACATCGGGCGCCGACGAACTGAGCAGCCGCGTTTCATACCAGTGGCAGCACTTCGTGTACGACTTCGACGACACGCCACACTGGTTCCCAATGGGTGACGGGTTCAACTACCACTTCGGCGGCAACCTGTACACCGCGGAGGGTGCCGGAACCGCGAACCTTTCACTCGTGATCGACCCGGCCTTCTTTTACCGATCGGGCAACACCAACGTCCCCATCCGCTGCGTCGTGACCAACGTCTGCGGCGAGATCATCGAGAGCGACCCCGCGACCCTCGCCGTCCACACGGCGCCAGCGATCACTGTCCAACCCGCCAACACCGTCGCGTGCCTTGATTCACCAGCCACATTCACGATCGCATCGTCCGGGCCCGCCCCTATCGCCTACCGATGGCAATGGCAGCCCGCGGGCGACGAAGACGAGTGGAGCGACCTCATCGCCGGCGACAACGCCAGCGCCGCCGGCCCGCTCATCAACGCCTCGAACGTGACGACTGCAACGCTCGAAATCCGCCCGCTCCCGGCCTCCCTCACCGTCACCCCGCGTTCCTTCCGCTGCATCCTCACGAACCCCTGCGGCAGCGTCACCTCCAACGCCGCGGCCCTCACCGTCGAGAACTGCACCCCCTGCCCCGCCGACTTTAACCAAGACGGCGGCATCGACGGCGCCGATGTCGGCGCGTTCTTCTCGGCGTGGGAAGCGGGCGACCCCTCCGCCGATGTCAACGCCGACGGCGGCGTCGACGGCGCCGACGTCACCACCTTCTTCGCCGCCTGGGAAGCCGGCGGCTGCGGCTGATCCGCCCCACCAGCGAACCAAAGTCCTGAAGCGCCCAAGATCAACGCGCGTTCTTCAATCCCACCGGGATTGCACAACGCCGCCATGGTCGCCGCGCAGCCCGCGCCTCCGCGTGCGAAGAGAACTTCGCATCAGCCACTCCGCCCCTTCTCCCGTTTCCGATTTCTCGCCTCTGGCCCTTCGCTTCTCGCTGCGCGACTGTGGCCTTTGCTTTTTTTCGCTTATCATCCCAATCGCCGCCGGCATCCGGGCGTCACGTGCCGACGTGTTACCGCGACCGCAGCACGCCGACCCTTGAGCCGTGCGGCAAAATTCGACGCAGATACGAGCCACGGGCCGCAGAGGGGTTTGCTTCCCCTGATGCCCGATGCCTGACTACTGATGCCTTCCGGTATCACTTTTCGCTTTTCGTTTTTCACTTTCCCCTCCCCCTCATACCCTCCCCCATGCGCCTGCTCTCCCGTGCGATCCTGCTGATCCTCCTCGCCCTCGCCCGACCCGCCATCGCCGACACCGACCGCTGGTACATCGTCGAGATGTTCGGCAAGCGCGCCGGCCACATGCACGCCTTCGAAAAAGAGGCCGACGGCAAGATCACCTCCTCCAGTTCCGTCCTCTTTGAGATGAAACGCGGCGATGTCGGCGTCTCCATCTCCATGAGCGGCGAGTTCGTCGAAACCACCGACGGCAAGCCCATCTCCATGAAGAGCATCCAAAAGATGGGCCAGACCGAGGTCGTCCAGGAATACACCTTCAGCGACACCGGCGTCGCCGTCAAGACCTCCCAGTCCGGCCAGGTCACCAACGCCACCAAGCCCAGGCCCGAGGGAATCTGGCTCACCCCCGCCGCGGCGGACAAATACGTCGTCCAGCGCTTCAAGAGCGGCGCCAAGGAAATCGTCGTCCGCTCCATCGACCCCACCTCCGGCCTCAAGATCGAAACCACCACCCACACCATCGGCGACAAGGCCGTCATCGAGGCCATGGGCAAGAAGATCGAAGCCACCAAGTGCGCCACCGTCTCCTCCGCCGCGCCCGGCGTCACCTCCACCGAATACCTCGATCCCGAGGGCGTCATGGTCCGCACCGAGACCATGATGGGCGGCATGTCGATGCTCATGGTCGCCGCGACCAGGGAAGAAGCCCTCGGCAAGATCGAGGACGCCGCGCCCGAGGTCTTCGTCAAGACCTTCGTCAAGCCCGACCGCCCCATCGAACACGCCCGCACCCTCCAGCACGCCGCGTTCATCGTCAGCGTCCCCGACGGTGACCTGCCCAACTTCCCCGACACCGGCGCGCAGAAGGTCGAACGCCTCTCCCCCACCGCCGCGAAACTCACCATCAACGCGGCCGCGTCCGTCCCCGCCCCCAAGCCCGACGCCGCCGACAAGGCCCTGCTCGCCTCCACCACCGCCGTCAACACCGGCGACGACATGATCAAGGACCTCGCCGCCCGCGCTGTCAAGGGCCTCAAGCCCGACGCCACCGCCGCCGAAAAAGCCGAGGCCTGCCGCAAGTTCACCTACCGCTACATCAAGAAGAAGAACCTGGGCGTTGGCATGGGCACCGCCACCGAGGTGGCCCGCACCCGCGAGGGCGACTGCACCGAGCACGGCGTCTTCCTCGTCGCCCTGCTCCGCGCCAACGGCATCCCCGCCCGCGCCGCCTCCGGCCTCATCTACGCCGACGCCTTCGTCGGCCAGGAAGCGATCTTCGGCTACCACATGTGGGCCCAGGCCCTGCTCGAGATCGACGGCGCCCCGCGCTGGATCGATCTCGACGGCACGCTCAACGAAACGCCCTTCGACGCCACCCACATCTGCCTGGCCTATTCCGACCTCAACGACGATGACGGCTTCAAGTCCATGATCAGCATCGCCCAGGTCCTCGGCCGCCTCCAGATCAAGAGCGACGAAAAGCCCTGACCCCCATGTCCACCCCACTGCCACGCCTCCCGCACCGCGCGACCAACGGCCACAAGGGCACGTTCGGCACCGTCGCCATCGTCGGCGGATGCGCCTCCACCGATCGCCGCATGATCGGCGCGCCGTCCCTCGCCGCCCTGGGCGCGCTCCGCGCGGGCGCCGGCCTCGCCAAGCTCGTCGTGCCCGGCCCGATCATCAACACCGCCATCGCCATCGCCCCTTCCGCCACCGGCATCGTCCTGCCCACCGACGCCTCCGGCGAGCCCCTCGCCGCCGAGGCCCCGCAGGTCTTCGATGAAGTCGTCGCCTCCTGTAGCGCGCTGGTCATCGGCCCGGGCCTGGGCGATTCAACCGGCGCTGAGCACCTCACCCTCCGCGCCGTGCAGCAGGATTCCGTCGCCACCGTCATCGACGCCGACGCCCTCACCTGCCTCGCCCGCATCCGCGATCTCTTCCGCGACTTCCGCGCCCGCGCTGTGCTCACGCCCCACCCCGGCGAGTTCCAGCGCCTCGCCGCGGCTCTCAAGATCACCGCCAGCCCCACCGACCCCGCCCAGCGCCCCGCCGCCGCCGCCGCGCTCGCCCAGCGCCTGGGCTGCATCGTCGTCCTCAAGAGCTCCGGCACCGTCGTCAGCAACGGACTGGAAACCTGGGTCTGCGAGCACGGCCACCCGTGCATGGGCACCGCCGGCACCGGCGATGTCCTGAGCGGCATCATCGCCTCTCTGGCCGCACAGTTCTCCCGCGTCGGCGACAGCCCCCTCTCGCTCTACAACGTCGCCCGCATCGCCGTCCTCGCCCACGCCCTCGCCGGTGAACGCTGGGCCCAGCGCGCCGGCGCCAGCGCGGGCATGCTCGCCTCCGAGCTCGCCGACCAACTCCCCCCGGTGCTCGAATCCCTGCGCTGATCCCCGCCCCACTCCCCGATTCCGGGACCGGGGCCCCCCGCCAATCTCCACCCTTCCCCCGCCCTTGGCCGATCTGCTCTGCGTATGCCCGCCACCGCAGAACGCGTCAGCCCGCTCGATGCCATCCAGCGCGCCCTCCTCCTCGCCGATTTCCCCCGGGCGGAGGAGTTGGCCGTCAAGCACCTGCGCCGCAGCCCCAACGACATCGCCGCCGCGTACATGCTCGGCCTTACCCTCGCCCGCCGCGGCCGCCTTCCCGAAGCCCTCCCCCACCTCAAGCGCGCCGCCGACCTTGATCCTCCGCAGCGCGACTGCCTCATCGAATACGCGCAGGTCCTCCACGATCTCGGGCGCGGCGATGAAGCCCTCCTCATCTTTGAGCGCGCCACCCGCGTCGACCCTGCCTCCGCCCTCGCCCGCGAACGCCTCGCCAAGTGCCTGCTCTCCGCCGGCCGCCTCGCGCAGGCCATCGGCGCCGCCAAACAGGCCGTGGAGATCGAACCCCACCGCGCCAGCTCCTGGTCCATCATCGGCTCCGCATGGGCCGGACTGGGCATCGCCGACGAAGCCGCCCGCGCCTACGGCCAGGCCGTCCGCTTGGCGCCCAACGACGCCGACCGCGCCGCCGCGTGGGCGTTCCTCCTCAACTACATCGACGCCTCTCCCGCCGACATCGCCGAAGCCCACCGCCGCTTCGGCGAGATCTGCACCAGCCGAGCACCCAAACTCCCTGCGCCCCGCCCGCGCCCGGACGCCAAGCAGCTCCGCGTCGGCTTCCTCTCACCCGACCTGCGCGACCACCCCGTCGCCCGCTTCATCGCCCCGCTCCTGCGCCACCACGACCCCAAGTTGACCGCGATCTATCTCTACTCCGCCCACCCCGCGCAGGACGCCACCAGCAACGCCCTCGCCTCGCTCGTCAAGGGCTGGCGCTGCGTCGCGGGCCTCAACGACGAAGCCCTCGCCCGCGCCATCCGCGCCGACGGCATCGATGTCCTCATCGACCTCGCGGGCCTGACCGGCGGCACCCGCGTCCACGCCATGGCCGCCCGCATCGCCCCTGTGCAAGCCACGTACCTGGGCTACCCCAACACCACCGGCATCCCCGCCATCGACGCCCGCATCGTCGACGCCATCACCGACCCCCCGTTCGAAGCGCCGCTGGGCCCCGAACCGCTCGAACGCATCGAAGGCTCCATGCTCTGCTGGGAACCCCCCGCCGATGCCCCCCAGCCCTCGCCCCCGCCCTGTGAACGCAACGGTTTCATCACCTTCGGCAGCTTCAACTACCCCGGCAAACTCACCGCCCGCTGCCTGAGCACCTGGGCCGCCGTGCTCGCCGCCATCCCCAACTCGCGATTGCTCATCAAGGGCAAAGGCCTCGCCGACGACTTCTCCCGAGGCCTGTTCGAGAAGCACACCGACCGCTTCCAACTGCCCCGCGACCGCATCACCCTCGTCCCCCAGACGCTCGACTACACCGAACACCTCGCCTCGTACTCGCAGATCGATATCGCCCTGGACCCCATGCCGTACTGCGGCGTCACCACCACCTGCGAAGCGCTCTGGATGGGCGTGCCCGTCATCTCGCTCCGCGGCACCACCCACGCCGCCCGCACCGGCGCCACGGTCCTTTCCGCCGCAAACCTCCCCGGCCTCATCGCCGACTCCCCCGAGTCCTACATCTCCCTCGCCGCGAAGCTCGCCGCCGACACCCAGCGCCTCGGCGGCCTACGGAGCCAACTCCGCGCCCACGTCGCCTCCTCGCCGCTCACCGACGGCGCTTCGTTCGCCCCGCGCTTCGAGCGCCTGATCCGGAGCCTCCACGCTCGGGGATGCCGATGTCCTCATCCCACAGGTCCGGCCGCTTCTTGATGAACTCGCGCATCATCGCGACGCACCGCTGATCGTTGGCCAGCACGATCGCCGCCCCCGACGCCGCGAGCCAGTCCTCGCGCCCCAGGAACGTCGTGTGCTCGCCGATCACGATCCGCGGGATCCGGTGCAGCACCGCCGTGCCGCTGCACATCGCGCACGGGCTGAGCGTGCTCGCCAGCGTCAGCGTGTGCCAGTCCCGCCGCCGGCCCGCGTTGCGGATGCACACCGTCTCCGCGTGCGCCGTCGGGTCCCCCGACTGCACCCGCAGGTTGTGCCCCAGCGCCACCACCACGCCCTCGCCCGTCACCAGTGCGCTGCCGATGGGGATGCCCCCCTCACGCAGCGACTTGCGGGCCTGCTCGATCGCCGCTTCCAGCGCCAACTGATCGATCTGTGCTTGCGTCATCCACAGAGCGTAGCGGTCCATCAAAAGCCGCGGCCGCGGGAGTGAATCCCGCGGCGCAGCGCGTGTGGGGTGGTGTGTTCTGTTCTCGCCCGCGTGTCACCGCCGCGACAGCCGCCGCCCCAGCACTGTCTTGAGCCGCCGGGCCGCCGCGCCCACCGCCCCGTAGTAATCCGCCGCGGCGTGCGTCACCATCACCGCGCTCCCGCCCGGAACGATGGCGTAGATCGCGCACACCTTGTCGATGCCCCCCTTGGGGCCGTTGGCGTCACTCACGTGCACCCGCACGCGATCAATCTTTCCGACAAACCGTGCGATCGCCCCGCCCACCTTCTCGCGAACGAACCGGGAGAACGCGGGGCTGGACTTGATAGGACCGTCAACAAGCGTGATATTCATGGGGTCTTCCTCCGAGCCGCGCCGCACGCCGGCGCGTCGCCTGCCGTACGAGATCGCCACCCTTGGGTTCGCTGAAAATCGCCCACTTTTTTGAATCCCGCGCCCCGGTTCCTGCCCGGCAGTCGCCCATGCGGCCCGACAAGAACCACCGCCCGTGATAACACCGATGGGCAGCGCCCGTATCCTTCCGCCCCACCCCCGATGACCGCCAGATGACCCCCAGATGACCCCGCAAGACCGCCTCATCATGGAGCAGCAGCCCTACGTCAGGGCGCTCGCGCGCAACATCGCCAAGACCCTCCCCGCGCACGCAGACTACGAAGAACTCGTCGCCTTCGGTCAACTCGGCCTCGTCGAAGCCGCCAAGCAGTTCGACGCCTCCCGCGGCGTCTCCTTCACCACCTTCGCCCACTACCGCATCCGCGGCGCCATCTTCGACGGCCTTCGCAAAATGACCTGGCTCCCCCCCGCCGCCCGCCGCGCCGTCACCGAGCAGGCCAACGCCAACGAAGTGCTTGAAGCCAACGTCGCCCGCACCAGCGCCAGCGACGACCCCGAGTACCTCGCCAAACAGTTCGCCGAGGCCGTCGACCGCCTGGGCGCTGTCTACCTCCTCAGCAGCCTCCGCGACCAGGACTCCCCGCGCGAAGACCCCACCGACCGCCGCCCCCCCGCCGCGTCGAGTTTCGAAGACAAGGAAATCCGCGCCCGTCTCAAGACCGCCCTGAGCGCCCTGGGCCCCGACCACGCCGCCCTCGTCCGCATGCTCTACCTCGAAGGCAAGTCCATGTCCGAAGTCGGCGCCGCCCTGGGCAAAAACAAATCCACCGTCTCCCGCCGCCACGCCGAAGCCATCGACGCCCTCCGCGATCTGCTCGGCGAGAAGCAGAAGAAGTAGCCCCGCGCTCGGTGCGGGCCCCACACAAACGGCACTACACTCGGGCGACGGTCACGTTCCACGATCTCCCCACACCGCGGCCGGGTTTCGGTCGTTCCATCCGGGTCCACCCATGTCCTACCGCTTCGCCACCAACTGCATCCACGCCGGCCAATCGCCCGACCCCACCACCGGCGCCATCATGACGCCGATCTACATGACCAGCACCTTCGTGCAGTCCTCCCCCGGGGTCTTTAAGGACGGTTACGACTACGCCCGCAGCAAGAACCCCACCCGCACCGCGCTGGAATCCAACATCGCCGCCCTCGAGGGCGCCACCACCGGCATGGCCTTCAGCAGCGGCCTGGCCGCGATGGACTGCGTGCTCCACCAGCTTCGCTGCGGCGACCACATCGTCCTGAGCGACGATGTCTACGGCGGCACCTTCCGCCAGTTGGACAAGGTCTTCCGCCACCTGGGCCTGGAAACCACCCGCGTCGACATGACCAACGTCAACGAGGTGCGTGCCGCCATGCGCACCACCACCCGCCTGATGTGGCTGGAAACCCCCAGCAACCCCATGCTCAAGATCATCGACATCGCCGCCATCCGCGCCGTCGCCGATGAGTGGGCCAAGCGAGCCGGCCCCGGCCACGGCGTGCGCGACAACGCCCTGGGCCCGCTGGGCCAGCCCATCGAGCGCCCCGTCCTCCTCGTCGACAACACCTTCGCCAGCCCCTACCTCCAGAACCCCATCGCCCAGGGCGCACACATCGTCCTGCACTCCTGCACCAAGTACATCGGCGGCCACAGCGATCTCGTCGCCGGCGCCCTGGCCACCAGCGACGCCGAACTCGCCGAGCGTCTCAAGTACGTGCAGAACGCCGTCGGCGCTGTCCCCAGCGCCACGGATTGCTTCCTCATGCTCCGCAGCACCAAGACCCTGCACGTGCGCATGCAGCGCCACTGCGAGAACGCCCTGGCCATCGCCCGCCACCTCTCCACGCACCCCAAGGTCGAGAAGGTCATCTACCCCGGCCTGGAGAGCCACCCCCAGCACGCCCTCGCCAAGAAGCAGATGCGCGCCTTCGGCGGAATGATCTCCGTCGTCATCAAGGGCGGCCTGGACGAATCACGCAAGATGCTCGAACGCGTCCACCTCTTCTCCCTCGCCGAATCCCTCGGCGGCGTCGAGAGCCTCATCGAGCACCCCGCCATCATGACCCACGCCAGCATCCCCCCCGCGGCACGCGCCAAGCTCGGCATCGCCGACGGCCTGGTCCGCCTCTCCGTGGGCATCGAAGACGCCGGCGACCTCATCGCCGACCTCGACGAAGCGCTCTCGTAAGCCCGCCGCGCCCCCGCGGGCCTACCGAACCAGGTACAACACGATCAGCGCCAGCGCGATCACCCCCATCACGATGATCCACACCGGCCGCGCCTGCGGCTGGTTGCTCAGCGCGTGCCCGCACTTCCAGCACAGCTCCGCGTCGTCGTACAACTCCGCCTTGCACACCGGGCACGGGCGCGTCACACCGCCGAAGCGCTCGACATCCTCGGCGCTGGGCCCCTCGTCAAACTCGTCGCGATCCATCGGCGGCTGCACGCGCTTGGCCATATCCACAGCATATGACCTCGCCGCCCCGCCCGACTCGCGGCTCGCCCTCCTCCCTCCTCCCTGATGCCCGAAGCCTGATGCCCCACAGCTACGCCGCCTTCGCGATCGTCACCTGCTTGTGCACCCCCATCTGCTTCATCGTCGCCTGCGCCTGCGTCGACAGCCCCGCCAGTATCAACCCGCCCCCCTTGGACTTGCAGCGCTTCGCCACCGCCAGGATCACGTTGATCCAGGCGCACGAGAACGCCGCGACGCCCGACAGGTCCAGCGTCACCCGCCCGTTGCTCCGGTCGGCCAGCGTGCAGAGCGGATCGGTGAGCGCGAACGCCTGCCGCTCCCGCACCGCAGGACAGTCAATACGAACGAACTGCATGCCGTTGATGTCCTCGATGGTCATCATCGACTTGGGAAGCGGAGGGATATCGATGGGCGCCGAAGCGCCGTGATCGGTCAGTTGAGTAGTGCTCAAGATGGTGACTCCTGTGCGTTGAACGCCGAGAGGGTGAGAGAACCAAGGTGATGGAGAGAGTGAACGTCCCGACGGACGCCCGCCGCGTCACGCCGCCGCGGGAAAGCCCCGCCGCGCCGCGAACCCCGTGCGGCCGTACGCCGCCTGCTGCCCGCTGATCGGCAGCAGCTCCGACGATGCACGCTGGGGCTGCCGCACGCCCCCGAACCGCGGCGTGCGAAGCGTCTTGTTCGCCTTGAACTTGCCCGCCCCTTCAGGGTTCATGCCTTCAAGGCACAACGCCCCGCCCAGATCGCTGCAGTAGGACGAAAGGTCCAGCAGCGCCTTGATCCACGTCCAGGAGTATTCCTCCACCACCGTCAGATCCAGGCACAGCCGGCCCCGCGCCTTGCCCGCGATATCGTGCAGCCGCGCGGCCAGCGTCTGCACGTGCTCGTCCCGCACCGGCGGCACGTCGATGCGTACATGCGGATTGGACTCGGTGTCGAACAGCCGGTACCAACGGTCCGGCGAGTTCAGAGGGTTGTCGTTTCGGTCAGCCAAGCGAGGGCTCCGTTCTCCGGGGAGAGAGTGTCCCGGGCCCATCAACCATCCAATTCCCGCCGCCGAACGCCAACCCCCATCGTGTGAAATACCTAGGCCCCCGCGCCGCGTCAGCGGCACGGACGCTGCACACCTACTTAACCCTTCACTTTCTCATCGCTTGGTCTATAAATGATTCCCCTCGATCAAGCCCCGGCGCTTCGATTCGTTCCCTACCCTAGGTCCGAGTTGGTTTTTGTCCAAGTTTGATCGGCTGGAGCGTACATCTTGCAAACATTCATCGAACTAAAACAGCTCACGAAGTGGTTCGGATCCCCCAACTCGGGCGGTATCAAGGCCGTCGACTCGATCTCCTTCAAGGTCGAGACCGGCGAGGTGCTCGGCTTCCTCGGTCCCAACGGCGCCGGAAAGAGCACGACCATGAAGATGGTCACCGGCTTCCTCGCCCCCACCTCCGGTTCCGCCACCGTCTGCGGCCACGACGTGCAGGCCGAACCCCTCGCCGTCAAGAAGCGCATCGGCTACCTCCCCGAAGGCGCCCCCGCCTACATGGACATGACCCCCGAGGCCTTCCTGGAGTTCTGCGCCCAGGTCCGCGGCCTCAAGGGTGAAGCCAAGAAGCAAGCCATTAAAAAGGCCGTCGACCGCACCCACATCGGCGGTGTGCTCCGTCAGCCAGTCGAGACACTCTCCAAGGGTTTCAAGCGCCGCGTCGGTCTCGCCCAGGCCATCCTCCACGAGCCCGACGTGCTCATCATGGACGAACCCACCGACGGCCTGGACCCCAACCAGAAGCACGAAGTCCGCCTCCTCATCCGCGAAATGGCCAAGGCCCACGCCGAGGGCAAGGGCGGCCGCGCCGTCGTCCTCAGCACCCACATCCTGGAGGAAGTCGAGGCCGTCTGCTCGCGCGTCGTCCTCATCGCCCGCGGCAGGATCGTCGCCGACTGCACCCCCGCCGAGTTCATGTCCAAGAGCAGGTACCACAACGCCGTCACCCTCGCCCTCATCCCGCCCCCGGGGGTGATGATCTTCGAGGAACTCAAGCGCATCCCCAGCGTCGAGTCCGTGGAAGACAACGGCACCAACAAGACCGCCGACGGCACCCAGGTCCGCTGCACCGTCATCGCCCGCCACGGCAAGGCGATCGCCCACGAGGTCAGCCACCTCGTGAAGGCCAAGGGCTGGCAGGTGGACATGATGCGCGTCGAAGCCGGCCGCCTCGACGACGTCTTCCGCGAACTCACCACATCCTCACGCTAAACGCGAGCCCCGCCGCCCGCCGCGGCGGCCCAACAGCACCCCGACAGGATTCTCACCCATGCACGGATTAGGACCAGTCTTTCGACGCGAACTCGCGGGGTACTTCGTCACCCCAGTCGCGTACGTCTTCATCGTCATCTTCCTGATCCTCACCGGGATCTTCACGTTCGAACTGGGCAACTTCTTCGAACGCAACCAGTCCGACCTGCGCGCGTTCTTTGACTTCCACCCCTGGTTGTACCTCTTCCTCATCCCCGCCGTCTCCATGCGGCTCTGGGCCGAGGAGCGCAAGACCGGCACGCTCGAACTGCTGATGACCCTGCCCGTGAGCCGCGCCGCCGCCGTCGCGGGCAAGTTCCTGGCCGCCTGGGCCTTCACCGGCGTCGCTCTGGTCCTGACCTTCCCCGTCTGGATCACCGTCAACTACCTCGGCCGCCCCGACAACGGCGCCATCTTCTTCGGCTACATCGGCAGCCTGCTGATGGCCGGCGGATTCCTCGCCATCGGCGCCTGCATCTCCGCCTGCACCAAGAGCCAGGTCATCGCCTTCATCCTCACCGTCGTGGTCTGCTTCCTCTTCCTGCTCGCCGGCTTCAGCCCCGTGACCAACTTCCTGCAGGGCTGGGCGCCCCCGATCATCGTGGACACCATCCAGTCCTTCAGCTTCCTGACGCGCTTCGACTCGATCGCCAAGGGCGTCATCGACGCCCGCGACATGGTCTTCTTCGCGTCCCTCATCGTGGTGTGCCTCTTCATCAACGGCGTTGTCCTCGAGTCCAAGAAATCCTGAACCGGTTCAACCCATGAACAACCGCGCCACTCTCTTCGGTTCCGTCCTGCTGCTCATCGCGCTCTTTGTCGCCGTCAACATGCTCTGCGGCTTCGGCCTCCGGGGCGCCCGCATCGACGCCACCCAGGGCAGCATCTACACGCTCACCAAGGGCTCGCGCAACATCGCGCAGAGCCCCGAGGAGCCCATCAAGCTCACGTTCTATTACTCCGGCAAACTCGCCCAGGGCAAGGGGCAGATCGCTACCTACGCCCAGCGCGTCCGCGAGACCCTCGAGGAATACGCCCGCGTCAGCAACGGCAAGATCATCCTCAAGGTCGTCGACCCCGAGCCCTTCACCGAGGCCGAGGACGAGGCCGTCAAGGCCGGCGTCCAGGGCGTCCCCGTCTCCGCCGCCGGCGAGAACCTCTATTTCGGTCTGGTCGGCACCAACACCGCCGACGGCAAGGAGACGATCCCCTTCTTCGACTCCCAGAAGGAGAAGTTCCTCGAGTACGACCTCTCCAAGCTTATCAACTCTCTGGCCAGCCCCAAGAAAAAGGTCGTCGGCCTCATCTCGACGCTTCAGTTGGAGGGCGGGTTCACCATGGACCCCCAGACCCGGCAGCCGCGCCAGACCCCGCCGTGGTACATCGCCAACGAGATCAAGGCGGCGTTCGAACTCCGTTCTCTCGGCAAGGACTGCAAGGCCGTCCCCGACGACATCTCGGTCCTGATGGTGATGCACCCCAAGGGCCTCTCCGACGCCACCCTCTACGCCATCGACCAGTTCGTCATGAAGGGCGGCCGCGCCGTCTTCTTCGTCGACCCCAACGCCGACGCCGACCGCGAGCAGCCCCCCGGCGGCATGCCGCCCAACCGTTCCAGCAACCTCGACAAGCTCCTCAACGCCTGGGGTGTCGAGGTCGTTCCGGATGTTTTCGCCGCCGACTTTGCCAACGCAGTGCGCGTCACCTCCGGCCGCAGCTCCGAGCCCGTCCTCTACCTGGCTTACCTTCAGCTCAAGCCCCCCTTCATCACCAAGGATGATCCCATCACCGGCCAGGCCGAGATGATCAACTTCGCCACCCCCGGCGTCATCAAGGCCAAGCCCATCGAGGCGCCCAAGAAGGACGGCAAGGAACCCAACGCCGCCGCCGACGCCCCCACCCCCGGCCTCGCCGCGACCATCACGCCCCTGGCCAAAACCAGCGACCGCGCCATGATGATGCCCACCGCCATGATCATGGGCGCGCCCGACCCCAAGGCCCTCCTCAAGGAATACGTCCCCGGCTCCGAAGCGCTGACCATCGCGGCCCGCCTGGGCGGCCGCGTCCACAGCGCGTTCCCCACCGGCCGCCCCGCCGTCGAGGGTGAGAAGCCCGAGGAAGCCGCCAAGGCCTCCGCCGGGTTCCTCAGCGAGAGCAAGGAACCCATCAACGTCGTCCTCTTCGCCGACACCGACGTCGCCGCCGATTTCATGTGGGTCCGCCTCCAGGAGTTCCTGGGCCGCCAGCTCGCCCAGAAGTTCGGCGACAACGGCGACGTCATCATGAACGCGCTCGACAACCTCAGCGGCAGCAACGACCTGATCGCCGTCCGCGCCCGCCAGGAATCCTCCCGCCCCTTCACCCGCGTCGAGCAGATGCAGAAGGAAGCCGACCAGAAGTTCCAGAAGGAGCAGCAGGACCTGGAGAAGAAGGTCGAGGAAACCCAGCGCAAGATCGGCGAACTCCAGGCCAACAAGCAGGGCCAGGACGCCTTCGTCTTGACGCCCGAGCAGAAGACCGAGATCGAGAAGCTCCAGCGTGAATACGCCGAAACCCGCAAGCAGCTGCGCGTCGTCAAGAGCAGCCTCCGCCACGACATCGAGATGATGGGCACAAAGCTCAAGTTCATCAACATCGGCCTCATCCCGCTGCTGGTCTCAGTCGCGGCCGTCGGCCTGGGCGCTTACCGCGTCTCGCGCCGCCGCGTCAAGACCGCCGACTGATCTCGCCAACACACACCGACGATTTTTTGGGAGCGCACCATGACCGGCAAGAACCTCGTCATCCTCGCCGCGGCCACCGCCGCCCTCGCGGGCGCCGCGTACTTCATCGCCACCAACCGCACGCCCGCCACGTCCGTCGAGGCCGCCGCGCAGGCGCCCCTCTTCGCGGGCCTCGATACCAAGGCCGGCGACATCGCCCGGATCGTCCTCCAGAAGGGCAAGCAGCAGTCCGTCTTCGTCCGTGACGCGTCCGGCAGGAACTGGGTCGTCGAGAACAAGGGCAACTTCCCCGCAAAGTTCGATCAGATCCGGCCCATCGTCTCAGGGATGGCCGAGGCCCGGATCATCGAGCCCAAGACCGCCAAGCCCGACCTCTACGACAAGCTCGAGATCGGCGACCCTTCCAAGGACGACGCCAAGAGCACGCTCGTCACGCTCAAGGCCGCCGACGGCAAGGACCTGGCGAGCCTGATCATCGGCAAGCGCGACATGGGCGGCGTGACCGACCCCTTCTCGCCCCCGCCCGAAGGCAAGGCCAAACGCTACGTGCGTCGCAACGGTGAGGCCCAGTCGTACCTCGTCGAGGCCGAGCTGGAGGTTCAGGCCGACCCGATGGCCTTCGTGGACAAGAGCATCCTGGAACTTCCCAACGACAAGGTGAAGAACGCGACCATCAAGCGCCCCGGCGGCGAAACGATCCACGTCTACCGCGAAAAGCCCACCGACGGCGAGTACCTCATCAAGGACATCCCCGCCGGCCGGACCCCCAAGGACAAGTACGCCGCGACACGCACCGCGCAGCAGTTGTCGCTCATGACGCTCGACGATGTCCGCCCCGCTTCCGAAATCGACTTTAACTCCCCCGACGCCACCGTCTACGAAGTGCGCTGTTTCGACGGCACCGTCATCACGACCAGGCTCGTGAAGAAGGACGACAAGACCTGGGCCTCCCTCTCCGCCCGCTACGAGGAGGAAGCACCCGCCCCCGCCGCCGCCACTCCCTCCGCGGCGCCCCCGGCCGCGAACGCCACCGCCGACGTCTCCAAGCCCAAGGGCGAAGGCGAAGAAGGCGACGCCAGCAAGAAGGGCCCGCAGCCCGACGTCACGCCCGAGTCCGGACCCGACGCCGCCAAGACCGACCCAGCCGCCGAAGCCGCCGCCAAGGCCGCCGCGGCCAAGGCAGACGAAGACGCCCGCAAGGCCACCGCCGCCGCTTCCAAGAAGCAGGCCGAAGAATGGAACGCCAAGTGGAGCCCGTGGGCCTACGCCCTGCCGTCCTACAAGGTCGACGTCCTGACCGGCGACATGGAATACCTCCTGGCGCCCAAGACCGGCGAGCAGAACCCCCAGAGCAACCCCGTCCCGCCCAAGAACCCGACGATGACCCCCGTCCTTCCCAGCGGCGGCAGCTCGCTCACCGGCCCCGGCTGATCATCGCGCCGACAACTACGACTCATACCCGTTCGGATTCGCCGAGAACCACCGCCACGCCGTGGCGATGATCTCGTCCAGATCGGTGTGCTTGGGCGACCACCCCAGCTCGCGCCGGATTTTCTCCGGATTGTTGTAGAGCATCGCCGCGTCCCCCGCGCGCCGCGGCCCCTCGTGGCTCGGGATCGCGTGCTTGGTCACGCGCCGCGCCGACTCGATGATCTGCCGCACCGAATACCCCTTGCCGATCCCCACGTTGTACGCGCCGCCCTCGCCGTCGCGCATTTTCTCCATCGCCAGCACGTGCGCGTCGATCAGGTCCTCCACGTGCACGTAATCCCGCACGCACGTGCCGTCGGGCGTTGGATAATCCGTGCCGTGGATATCCACTCGCTCCCGCTTGCCCAGCGCCACCTCCAGCAGGATCGGAACCAGGTGAGTCTCGGGCTCGTGATCCTCGCCCAGCAACCCCGTCGTGTCGCACCCGCACACGTTGAAGTACCGCAGGAACGCGTACGCGAACGGCTTGCCCGCACGCCGGCGTGACTCCGCGAAATCCCGGATCAGCCACTCGCCCGCCAGCTTGGTCCGCCCGTACGGGCTCACCGGGTGCTGCGGGCAATCCTCGTCCACCGGGATCCGCCCCTCCGGCGGATCGCCGTACGTCGAGCAACTCGAAGAGAACACGAGCCGCCGCACGTTGAACTTCTCGCACGCCTGCAGGATCCGCAGCAGCCCCGTGGTGTTCGCGTCGTAGTACCGCAGCGGCTGGTCCACGCTCTCGCCCACGTACGCGAGCGCCGCAAAGTGCATCACGCAGTCGAACGGCAACTGCCGGAACGCCCGCGTGATCGCGGTGGGCTTGGTCACCTCGCCCTCGATGAACCGCAGCCGGTCGTTCGTGCCCAGCCCGATGGCGCGCAGCGCCTTGCGGTGCCCGCGCACCAGGTTGTCCAGCACGAAGACAGTGTGACCGTCGCGCAGCAGCCGCTGCACGGCGTGAGAACCGATATATCCGGCGCCGCCGGTGACAAGAACGTTCATGCGAGAAACGAGGGTACGCAGGAACCTCGCCTCACACGGGCGGGGGATGAGAGAGTTCGCCCGCCGCGTCATATCGTTCCCGATGCGGATCGTCGTCAGCCCCTACCACCTCACCACGCGCGAAGCCCCCGCGATGGCGGCGCTGCTCTTCGCACGCGAGGCGGTCACGCTCCTGCCCGCCCCGCTCGATGGCGCGGGCGACGCCAGGAGCGCGCTGGCCGCCGCCGGCCGCGTCGCCACCTACCGCGCCTTCATGGAGAGTTGGGCCTGGCTCCAACCCCTCTGGCGCGCGGGCGTCCTCGTCAGCGGCGTCCAGGGCGAAACGCCCGTGGGCGACATGTGGGACGTGGGCGAACGCATCGCCCGCGAAGAAGCCCTCTCCGCCCTGCGCAGCTTCTCCCACGAGCGGATGTACGAGGACGAAAAGCAATACCTGGGCGCCCTCGCCGCGGACCTCCTCAAGGGCGGCCCCGACCCGGGCATCAGCGTCCCGCTCGCCGCCGCGCTCGACCGCTTCGCATCCCGCCACGCCTCCATCGTCGCGCGGTCCGAAGCCCGCAGCGTCGCCCAGCGAGCGGAACTCAAGCTCGGCGTCGTCGCCGTTTCCGCCATCGTGCCCATGCTCGTGCAGGCCAGCGCGCCACGGCTCATGCACGCCCGCGAAGTCTTGGCCGACGTTCTCTCCCGCCTCCACGAGCAGCCCAACGCCGCGGCGTGGGCCGCCTACGCGCAAGCCTTCGAACTCCGCCGCGAGGAAGTCCTGGAAGGCTGCCCCGACGATGAAGTCCGCGCCATCGAAGGCGCCGCGTCGATCTCGCTCGTCACCCTCCCCGGCGACGCCGTCCTGCGCTCCAGCCTCGAAGCCCTCGCCGCCCTCGGCCCCCGCCGCGCACGCGCCGCCGCCGAACCCGCGACGCTCCCAGTGCTCGTCGATCCGTTGGACGCCGCCCCCATCACCGCGATGGTCGTGCGCGTCCTGGGCGGCCGCAAGTAGCCGAAACTCTCAGCACGCCCCCGTCTCCCAGATGCGGAAAAACGTCTCCACGTCCGCACCGTCCACGCCGCCATCAAAGTTCACGTCCGCGCAGTTCTCCGCCGACTCCCAGTCCACGAAGAACGCCGACATGTCGCTGCCGTCTACGCCCCCGTCCTGGTTGTAGTCCGCCGGGCACACCGCGCACCGCGGCGGCGCAGCGGGCCGGCGGTGAATCCCCGTCGCGTACCTGGACGCCTCCTGAATACTGAGCGGCCTGTTGATCTTCGTGTGACACGCCAGGCACGCGTAATCCAGCGTCACCACCGCCTGGTTCCTCGCGTCGTACCTCCAGAACGTCCCCGCCGCAGTCGTCAGCGTGTTCTGCGCCGCCATCAGCGGCGACGTCGTGATCCGCCAGATGTGCCCGCGCACATCGCCCTGGAACGCGCCCGCCGATTCCGCGCTCTTGCCCATCTTGGGCATGTGGCAGTCCACGCACGCCACCGCCGGCATCGACGACACCACGTAGTGGTTGTTCGCGTCGCTGCCCGCGTGGCAATCCGTGCACTGCCTGCGGATCGCGTTCGCGTGCGCCGTCGGCGACCGGTGCGGCTCGTGGCACGTCGCGCACGACGTCTGCCCGCAGTGCGGCGAGTGCGCCGTCTCCTGCCCCTGCTGGCCGTCCTCCATGAAGCCGTCCTTCCACGCCATGCGGAACTCCGTGTTGCTCGCGTGACACTCGGTGCAGCTCTTCCCACCCGCCGTGCGCATCCGCGTCGGGTGCGCCGCGTGATCCGCGCCCGGCCCGTGGCACGATTCGCACCGCACCCCGTCCTGATGCCACGTGCCGATCAGCCCCGGCAGATTGTGCTGGTGGCCCTGCGTGCTGTACCCAGTCGTGTGGCACGCCCCGCAGTCAAACGGCTTGCTCATCGTCCCCGCGTTGTAACCCGCCCACCGGTGCGACGACAGATTCCACTGCGTCGCATCGTTCGCCGCGCCCGTGTACACATACCCCGCGCGATCGATGAACGCCGCCTTCCACTTGTAGTTGCCGATCACGTACTCAACGTCCGACCATCCCAGTTGCCGACCGCCCACGCTCGGCAGCGGCGGCGCGGCCACCTGCCGCCACTCATCCCCCGCCGGCGCCGCTCCACCCGTGCGCACCAACTTGCCCGGGTGCCCCGTCTGCTTGTACGACTCAAAGAACCCCGGCCACGGATTGTCCGCGTGGCACGCCGCGCACGCCTGATCGCCCACATACGCCGGCCCCGGCAGCCCCGCCTGCACATACCGCCCGATCGCCGCCGCGGAACCCGCCGTGCCGCCCGCCAACAGCCAACTCGTCATCGGCCCATGATCGCCGCCCTCCACCCCGAATCTCACCTTGTGCAGAAACTGCCACGGATCGCGCTGCGCCGTCCGAACGATGTCCGCCGCGTCGCTCCCGTGACAATGCTCGCACGTGTACGCGTTGTTCCCCGACTTGTAGTAGTACCGGCCCTCATCGGTGCTCCCCACGAACTGACCCGAAGCGTCAATCTGCCCCGACGTGTCCGACGCAAAGCCCTTGATGAAATCAACCAGATACCCCACGTCACGGTCCGGCATGCCCGCCGCCTGGTACCCGTGCCCGACCTTGATCAGATCAATCATCTGTTGACGCGACTTCGTGGACCCCAGCACGCCGCGAATCCCCGTGAAGTGCTCCCCCGACCCGTACGCACCGTCGACGCCTTTGTAATCCCACCCATGACACTCCACGCATCTCCACGTGGCCGACCCGCTCTTCAACCCCGTGGAGGGATAAAGAGGATGTGTGCCCCGCGGCTCCGCCAACCCGGCGCTCCGCCACCAGTTGTCGTACCGCATCCCGCCCAGCGCCCCGTTGAGATTCTGGGCAAACCCACATGCCGCGGCGGCCATCACACTCACAACAAACGCAACCCGCAGCATCTTCGCTGTAGCCATGTGTTCGCACTCCGGTAGCAACATTCAACACTGAGCGACGAACGCGCCCAGCAAACCTAATGCCCAATCCAGGGGTATCCACGGCACCCGCAAAGACGCATTGATTGAGCAAAACCCACATCGGCCACACCGGCATTTCTCGATTCAAAGAGCACCCCCTCGCGCACGCTCCCACACGCTCCGCAGCGCGTGAAAATGGGCCGCCCCCCAGACTGACAGAAAAAGCGCCGGCCAGGTGCCTCCAACCGGATCAACCGCCCGAAACAAATTGTTGAAACTCTCTGCAAGGTCTCCCGCCGCACCACGCATCCCAAGTGCTGCGAGTTTCAGCCCGCGTCAATCAGAGCGTGTGCTCTGTCGCGGGCTCAGCCCCGCACACACGCGTGCCGACCGGGCGAGGCGGTCCTCCGTGCGATCCCCCGCCCGGCCGGCGCCTTTCTGGCCCCCGCGGCCAGTTCCCAGCACTCCCCGCACCCACAAGCGGGCGTATCCATGCAGCTCGCGTGCCCACGCAGAGCGCAGGTCGCCCGCTGTCCGCACTTCACTGCAGCGGCCCGTAATACTCGCGGATGCTGTACCCCGAATACGTGAACGGCCGATCCCGGTACTCCGACACCTCGCGGAAGTTCCGCGGCGGCTCGTCCCACGCATCCATGTACATCCGGATCATCCCCGGGTCCGCCTTCACCCACCGCGCGTGCCCGTCCGCGAACGCCGCGTTGTACCCCTCCACCGCGTGGTTGTTCCACGTGTCCGGCCAGTTGTTGATCCCGTCGCGCCGCCCGATCAGGTCCGAGATCGACTCGTCGTTGTCGCTGTCCACGAACAGTATCGCCCGATCCGGGAACAGCGTCGTCGTCACCGTCTTGAGCACGTTCTGCGTCTGCATCGTCTGCAGGTCCGGTGCATCGCTCGGCGACCACCCCAGTTGCACCCCCACCGTCCCCTTCTCGTACCCCCACACCACCTGCCCGTCCGGATACTTGCCCACGCTGAACCACCCCCGCACCTCGTACGAATGCCCGCCCCCGTCGTCGTTGCGGTCGCGCGCCGACCAGAACGTGTCGCGGATGAACTCGCGGCCGTACGTCGCGCTCACATCCTCGCCCGTCTCCTGGCTCAGCGTCAGGTTCGGGCGGATCACGTTCCGCGTCGACGGACAGATCGCCACCGCGTACGAATCAATGTAATCCGGGAAGAACCACCCGATGTTGTCCTCCCAGTCAAACAGCGTCGGCACGAACACGCCCCGCTTCGTGTCGTTCGCGTACGCCCCGCTCGCCAGCGACAACTGCCGGATGTTCGCCAGGCACTTGCTCCGCCGCGCTCCCTCCCGCGCCCGCCCCAGCGCCGGCAGCAGCAGCCCGATCATCACCGCGATCACCGCGATGACCACCAGCAGCTCGATCAGCGTGAAGCCGCGGCGTGTTGTGGTGCGGACATCCATGGGCCAAATAGCATATGTCCGCACCGGTACCATCCCCCCCATGCCCGCGTACCTGCAGGACAAAGTGGTCGTCATCACCGGCGGCGGCCGCGGCATCGGGCTCGGGCTCGCCCACGCCTTCGCCGCCGCGGGCAGCACCATCGCCGTCCTCGATATCAACCCCGACGCCGCCCACGCCGCCGTCGCCTCGCTCCCCGGCTCGCGTCACCTCGCCATCCCCCTCGACGTCTCCGACGAATCCGCCGTCAACTCCGCCGCCCTCCGCATCAACGCCGACCTCCGCGGGCCCGATGTCCTCATCAACAACGCCGGCGTCTACGCCCGCGGCCACGCCGCCACGCTCCCCCTCGCCGATCTGCACTGGGTCCACGCCGTCAACTTCTGGGGCGCGGTCCACTGCACCCGCGCCTTCCTCCCTCGCCTCGCCGCCCGCCCCCGCGCCCACATCGTCAACATCCTCAGCGAGTTCGCGCACCTGGGCTTCCCCGCCAAGGCCGCGTACTGCTCATCCAAGGCCGCCCTCCGCGCCTTTGGTGATTGCCTCCGCCACGAGTGCCCCAGGAGCATCACCGTGCTCGAAGCCATCCCGCCCGCCATCAACACCGGCCTCGTCCGCGACGCCCGCGCCAGCGACTCCGCCACCCTCAAGCTCGAAGCCGACATGCTCGCCGCCCACGCACTGCCCGTGGAGCGCTTCGCCCGCGCCGTCGTCCGCGCGGTCGAGCGCCGCCGCGAACGCCTCGCCGTCGGCGCGTTCACCCGCGGACTATTGCTCGCCAACCGCCTCTCCCCCCGCGCCACCGCCGCCCTCACCGCCTGGGCCGCGCGCCGCATGGGCGTCGCGTAACCCGCTCACGGCGCCTTCACCGCCGGCACGATCTGGATATACACCCGCCCCGTCGCCGCGTGGCACCCGTTGCACGTCATCGCCGCCCCGCGATAGCCGGTCATGAAGTCCGCCTTGTTCTGCGACTTCACCGCCGCGTACATCGCCGCCAGCGGCCCCTTCACGAACGCGCCGCTCACATCGCCCAGTTTCAGCCCGTTCTCGATCGGCCGCAGCGTCGGCACCATGTTCATGAACTCCTCGAGCTGCATCAACTTGTACTGCGCCAGCCCCCAGTTGCCCTGCTCCGCCGCGGCACCCAGATCGTTGTAATGGGTGTACACCTGCCCCATCACCTCGCGGATCCCCGGCTTGGTCAGTTCAACGCCCTGCACCCGCGCCGAGAGATCGTGCAGTTGCTGCTCCAGCGCGGTCGCCCGCACCGCCGCGTACGCGCCCACGGCCAGGGCAATGAACGAAGCGACGGCGGCGATGGAAGCTTTCATGCCGAACCATAGCGGCCCGACGATTGTCCGGGCCACTACGCTCCGCCATGACCTACGACGTCAGCACCGACCCCGCCCGCATCGACACCCGGGCCGTCTGGGAGATGCTCCGCGCCTCGTACTGGTCCGCCCGCATCCGCCGCGACATCCTCGAGAAGGCCATCGCCAACAGCATCTGCTGCGGCGCCTATGACTCCGCCACCGGCGCGCAGGTCGGCTTCGCCCGCGCCGTCACCGACGGGGCCACCTTCGCCTGGCTCTGCGACGTCATCGTCCGCGAAGACCACCGCGGCCGCGGCCTCTCCAAACGCATGGTCGAGACCCTCCTCGCCCACCCCGACACCCAGTCCCTGCGCCGCTGGGTCCTGGCCACCCGCGACGCCCACGGCCTCTACGAACGCTACGGGTTCGTCCCCGTGCCGCAGGGCAACTGGCTCGAACGCAAGTCCGACCCCTCCGTCTGGACCGAGCGCTAGTTCACAGCGTTTCGAGCAGCTTCGCCCACTGCGCACACGCCGTCGCCGCGTCGTACCGGCCCAGCAGCGCCGCGCGGGCCTTGGCGCCCCGCGCCATCGCCGCGCCGCTGTCCGAGGCCAGCCGCTCGATCGCCGCGATAAGCCCCTGGGCGTCCCCCTCGCGCACCACCTCGCCGCAGTCGTTTTCTTGGATGATCCGCGCGATCTCCGAATCCGGATGCCCGATGAACAGCGCCGGCCGCCCCGCCGCCATGATCCCGAACAGCTTGCTCGGCACGATCAGCCCTTCCATCCCTTCCTTCAGCGAGATCAGGTGCGCATCGCCCGCGCTCAAACTCTGCGACAACTGCGCCCGCGCCACGTAATCCCGGTACGTCGCGTTCTTGAGCCCCTGCGCCGCGATGAACGCCTCGATCTCCGCCCGCCGCTTGCCCCCGCCGATGAACACGAACCGCACGTCCGCCCGGTCCTTGAACGCCAGCATCGCGGCCTTGATCGTCTCGGCGTCGTGCCCCAGGCCGAAGTTGCCCGAGTACATCACCGTGAACGCCTCGCCCAGGCCCCACTGCGCCCGCAGCGGGTTGTCGGCCCGCGCCACCGGCTGCACGCCCGACTCGTCCGACCACACCGGGATGAAGTGAATCCGGTCCTTCGGCAAACCCTTGGCGAGCAGCCGCCCTTCCATGCACCGCCCCAGCACCACCGTCGCGTCCGCCGAGCGGATCAGCCGCCGATGGATGCGTTCCAGCAGCCGCGTCACCAACCCATTCGGCTCGAGCATGCCGCTGGCCACCGGCACATCCGGGTACAGGTCCATCGCCCAGTACACCGCTTTGTTGCCGCGGAAGAAGCGCGAGAACAACCCCAGCAGCGCGATGTACGGCGGCGTCGAGAACCCCACCACCACATCCGGCCGGGGGATCGTCAGGATCCGCAGCGCCGCCAGCAGATAGAAGAACGCAAAGTCCGCGATCCGCGCCAGCGTGCCGCGCTTGCCGAAGATGGAAAATCCCACCCGCCGGATGTTGATCTGCCCGGGCGGCGTTGTCGCGCCCGCCGGAACCGGCCCCACATCCGTGATCGTCTCGGTCGGCGGCAGCACCGCGCCGGCCTTGCCGTAGATCGACCGCGACGAGATCGCCGTCACCGTGTGACCCCGCCGGGCCAGGTGCTTGGCCAGGTCGGTGGCCATCTGCGCTGTGGCGACCACATCGGGGTAGAAAGCCTGGTTGAGCAGAACAATGTGCATGCGCGGCGTGGGCCCAGAGGGTATGGCCGGGGCATCGGCTGATTGCACGTTGACCTTCACATCGGCGCACTTATTGCGCGGCGCTCGGGCCCTCGGAAGTTCCCGACGCCCGCGGACCGCGGAAGAACACCCAGTACAGCACCGCCGCCCCGATGATCCACAACACCCCGATGATCGCGGGCTGGCGCATCCCCGGGTCCACGTACGCCCCGGCCACCACGCCCAGCTCGCCGATCACGAACAGCGCCGGGGTGATCGGGTAGCCCGGGGCCCGGAACCCGCCGTCGGCGGGCTTGCGCACGATGAACAGCGCCGCCCCCGTGAGCGCAAAGAAGATCCCGTCGATGAACACCGCGCCCGTCGACAACAGGTCCACCGCGTTGAACCCCGCCGCGATGAGCAGCCCAGCGCCCACGATCCCCAGCAGCAGGATCGCGTTCGCCGGCGTCTTGAACGCCCGGCTCAGCCGACCGAACGGCGCGAAGAAGCGCCCGTCGCGGGCCATGCCGAACACCAGCCGCGGCCCGGCCAGCAACTGCGAGTTGAGCACCCCGAACGCCGACACCGCCACCGCCGCCGCGATGAACCGCCGCCCCGATTCGCCCAGCACCCCGCCCACCGCGTCCGCCGCCAGCACCTTGCTCGTCGCCACCCGGTCCACGCCCAACAGCGAGATGTACGCCCAGTTCGCCAGCAGGTACACCACGATCACGATCCCCACCCCGATCAGGATCGCCCGCGGCAGGTTCCGCCGCGGTTCCTTCACCTCCCCGCTGATCCACAACGCCTGCTGCCACCCGCCGTACGCGAAGAACGCCGGCACCAGCGCCGCCATCACCGCCGCCGGCGCCGAGAGCGTCCGCGGAATCTGCGTCGTCGCCGCGTGCACGCTCGCCGGCGCGAACGCCGCGAGCGCCGCGATCGCCAGCAGCACGATGATCTTGGCGAACACCGTGATCGTCTGCACCCGCGCCCCCCACCGCACCCCCACGATGTTCGCCGCCACCAGCGCGGCGATAAGCGTGCACGCCATCGCGCTCACGAACACCGTGGACATCTCCGCCGGGTTCCGCCCCACCGCCGTCAGCACGTGATCCGCGCACACCTTGGCGATCACCCCGATCGCCGCCGCCTGGATCGCCGTCGCGTTGCAGAACACGTACAGGAACGCCGGGAACGGCCCGAACGCATCGCGCAACACCTCGTACTGCGCCCCGCTCGCGTGATACCTCGCCCCCAACTCCGCGAACGTCAGCGCCCCGCACAGCGCGATGAACCCCGCAACCCCCCACGCCGCGAGCGCCAACCCGCCCGACCCCGTGAGCGCGGCGACTTTCGAAGGATTGAAGAAGATGCCCACCCCCACGATCGCGCCCACGACGATGCTGGTGGCATCGATGGGCCCCAGAACGCGGGCGGGCTGAACGGGTGAGTCGGGCGGCATCGCCGCAGGATAGCCGCGCTCGGACGCGGCGATGCCCGGCACGTCACCGCGCCGGCTCGCGCAGTATGCCGACACCCGGTCTGAACGGAGGCTCTGCGCAGTGAAGACCGGGATGACGCGGAGCAACACCCCACCGCCCCACCCGGACGCCCACGAACCACAGACCATCCGCTCATCACCACGCTCACTCCATTCCCAAGCACCCTCGGTGACCCAAAGCCCCCGCGCATCCGCCCCCCCCGCTCGCCCCCAGTGGGGGCGACGGGCCGTAACCACAAATCCGGCTTCATACAACGTGGTGGAGCGCCGCCGCCCTGAGCGTCGCGCACCCCGTACAAAGAACCTCCCTCTCCTTCTTGTAACCCCGGAGAGGCGCAGGACCCCAAGCCCGAAACCTAATACCACCTTTCTTGAACACCGTCTTCTGCATCCTCAAACGCGAGCGTGCCTCCCTCGCATGCAAATGCGCGCCTCGCCCGCTCTCATCGCGGTTTCGATGTTTCGAGTGTCGCCAATGCACCGAAGGGCGCCGACCTCTCTGCATCTCTCCATGCCCGGAAGGGAGACGCCCGCCGCGCTGGCCGTACGCTCCGAGTGCCTTGAGCGGGGGTGCCGGGGGCGGCAGCCACGGCATCGTTGGCAGTATCACGTGCCTGAGGCTTGGGCGCGGAGTAACGCGACAAACTGCTCCTGTTCGAAGTCATGGTCATAGGCTAGAGCCTCGGTGATGCCATGTCGCCTCATCGAAAGGAACGAGGTGCAATCGACGAGGCTGTAACGGCGATCCAAGCGGTGCTTGTACAAGTCCAGACCACCGTCGAAAGTTGCACGGGATTGCTCATCGACGGTTACGCGTGGATCTTTGCGAATGCCTTCGACAACCTGTATGGCCTGCTCACGCCAGAAGCGACCCTCTTTGCTGAAGAAACTGAGTACCTCACTCAGCACCTCGTCGGTGGTAAAGACCTGCGTGTATCGCAACTGCTTCTGAGCACGGAGCGCGGCGGCATGAAGCTCTTCTCGGGGATTGATGAGCGCGATCCAATACGCGGTATCGGCAAAGACTCGCTTCATCGGGCGGACTTGGGTGCTCCGTACAAGTAATGATCCAACTGCGATGCGCCGTCGGTAGGCAACTGCGCGACCATTTCTTGTGGCAGTCGTTCCGCGAGGTCGGCGATCCGCTCCCAAATGGGCCGGTCGTCGTCGGGCAGTTCGAGTGAGGGCGCGGCGGGACGGCTCGACCACCCCGGCGGGTAGCCTCGGAACGTGCAACCGACACCGGGGCGTTCGACGCCGTCGAAGATCGCCAGCAACTGGCGTTCGAGCGGCAGCGGCAGGTTGTACAGGCGCAAGACGGCGGCGTCGAGATCGAGCAAGGCCCGCTTAATCGCAGGCTCATCCGGCGGCGTGAGCGTGAACGCCTGCGGCGGCACGGCGAGCTTGAGGTACGCGGAGGCGGCGGCCTCGATCTCGGCCTTCTGCGCCGTGCTTGGCGCGGGCAGCGGCATCGCGAGCCACTCTCGAACGAGCGTCTGCCGTTTGCCGGACCACGAGTACGCGAATGCGTTGGCAATCGGCGACAACATCACAGCCCACATCGTGCGCAACGAATGCTTCGATCCGTCATTCGTCCGCATCGCAAGGAACCGGCTGCTGACCGCGATGCCTTCGGGATCAACGACCGGCGTGAATCGCCACGCTTCGCGCGGCCCGGCGTAGTTGAGCACGACTTGCGGCACCCCTAACACCGTGGCAGCGCCTGGTCGTCGCACGTTCGCCTTGCGGAGGTCCACCCATTCCGCCTGTGGTAACTCCCACACGGTATAGTCATCACTCGCGTTGAGCACGGACTTGGTAAATCCGGCTTTGGCCGACTTACTCACAATGTTCCGCGAACCAAGCGTTGCTTTCGCCTTCAACTGAAAGCCCTGCTGCACATCAAACGCCTCTCCGAGCGGCGAGGCATCCTTTAGGTGCTGCCACACGCCGCGCAAGTCCGGCTCGTACAGGCTCGCATTCTCGCCCCGCCCCAACTCGGGCGGCTCCAACCGATCCTCGCGCGTAAATCGCAAGGCCGATTTGAACTCGCCCATGTCCCGGTTGCGCACCCGACGGTACATGACCTTGGAGACACGAGCCGCGCCCCGCTTGCGGCGGCCCAGCAGGATGCACGCCTCGTGGTCGGCCACGCTGAAGAGCTTGTCCTCGAACAACGAAATCTCGGCGATCTCGCACGACTCCAACAAGTCCTTGCGGAGTTGCTTGGCCTCGCGGTCGTACAGCGTTCCCTGCGGCAGCACAAAGCCAAAAACCGCGCCCGGCGCGAGGTTTGGCACCACCCGTTTGAGCATCTCGACGGCCTTGGTCTCGGCCGTTACTGGCTCGTCAGTTCCAAGCCACTGCTTCGCCTTGGACTTCTTGAAATCCTCGTAGGGCGGGTTTGACAACACGATCGTCGCCCACTCTGCCGCGCCCTTGAGCACGCCGGGCTCGAACATGTCGCCCCTGTCGATCTGCCATGTATTGCCGTGCGGGACGTCCGCGAGCGTAAGCGAGAGTTTGACGATCTCGACGGCGAAGGCGTCGAATTCGACGCCCTTGATCCGCTCGCGCAGGAACCTGTGCCGGCCGGCACTGTCGTCCATGCCCGACCAGTTCCGGAGGTCGCGCATCGCCGCCGTTAGGAACGCACCGTGCCCGCATGCGGGCTCGAAGACCCGCTGGTCGGAGAGTCTGTCCGAGTCCACAAGCGGCCACAACTGCGAGAGCATGTGGTCCACGAGTATCGATGGCGTGCTGTGAATGCCCAGCGTCTTGCGCACGTCGACCGGTCCGCTCGCCTTACCCTTGCCCGCTTTGCCCTTGGGCGCATCGATCAGTGAGGTTTCGTAGAGGTACGCGAGCGACTCGGCAGTGATGTTGCCTAGTCCGCCCCACTGCGCGAAAATGGACGCCACCCGTGCCAGCGCGGGCTTCCAAGTTTTATCGCCGGGCGGATAATCACGGGCTTCCTTGTAGTGCTCGCCCACCACCCTAAAGACCTCGGTCGTGTCGTGCAGATCAAGCGATTTGAACCCCCGGACTACCTTCTCCTTCAGCAACTTCGCCGCAAGCATCCAGAAGACCGACTTGTACACGCCCTCTCGGTCGGTCCCTGAGCGGACCTTTCTGCCCAAGTCATCCATCAGCGTTCGGGTCGCCTGCGTCACCAATCGGTTGAGTTGCTCGCCCGCGTGGCGTTCCAGTCGGGGCAGGAGTCCGACATCGACGAACTGCATCTGCACTCCCGCAGGGACAGGACGGTGCAACTTGGCGGCGTAGATGTGCTCGGGCTTCAGTTGCGCACCGTGCTGGCGGAAGAATCCCTCGACCTCGCTGGCGCGAAACGTCTTCGGCTCGCGCGGACCGCTAGCCGCGATCTCCCACCAGTCGAAGGAGTCTCCCCGACAAACAATTGCGGTCGGTGCGCCAAACGCGCGGCACCCTTCCGCCGCGTCACGGCTGCTTGTCGTAGCATCCACAACCGCGAGACATGCCGACCGCGCGTCCCACGGTTTGCCGATGAACCCGCCGAGCGCAAGCGACACTTGGCCGAAGGAGTATCCCTCGGCAAGCCGATCCCCGGTGTACCCGCACGCCTTGATGCGGTTCCGGAGCGTCGCAGATGTCACGGCTAACGCAGGCACGGCGGCGTCTTACTCCTTGAAATCTCCGAAATCGAACGCCCAACACGCTTCCTTATCGGCTCGCGAGAACACCGTACGGGAATCGGGCGGGTATGGGAAGGAGGATAGGTCGCACTACCGGTGGCATCCCACTTCCCTTGCCACCAAGGTTGTCATCCCAGACGAATCCGTTGCCGATCTTGCAAAGCCTCCAAGCCCCCGACGCTCGGTCTGAACGAAACCTCTGCGCAGTGAAGACCGGGATCGCCCGCAGCACGCCCACCCGAATTCCCATGAACCCCACGCCATGGGTCTCTCCGCGCCCACCCCCGTGCGCACAACCCGCCCCCTCCGCCCTCCCCTCCAGAAATTCCCAAAACAAAGTCCATGCCACTCGCGCCCGCCCCCTCAGCAACAGCCCCGCATGAATCAAAAAAATCTCTCGCAGGGCTTCGACAGCACCGCGCACCGCCCGCCCCCGTGCGCACGCCCCCCGGCACTCCACTCCCCGCCGCGCGCAATTACAGAGGCGCACCTCCTTCGCGCCTCAGCGAACAGGAGTGCCCAAATGCCCGCCACGCCCCTCTGCAACATCCCTCATTCCAAGCTCGACTGGCTCATTCCCAACCTCATCCCCCGCGGCAGCATCACCCTCCTCGCCGCCGAGCCCGGCGCTGGCAAGTCCACCTTCGCCCTCTCACTCGCCGCCCAACTCTCCACGCGCACCGCCCCCGACGCCCGGTCTGAACGAAGGCTCTGCGAAGTGAAGACCGGGATCGCACGGAGCGATGACGCGAGAACTCCCCAAGACCCCAGCAACCTCGCACATCAGCCCACCGACCCCTCCGCGGCGAATCTGAGCACGCTCCACGCGGACAACTCCGATCCCGCGCTCGCTGACCTCGCCTCCGCGCAAACAGACTCGCACGCAATTGCGCCATCGCCGCCGCGCGAGTCAAATCCGCACGCGCCCATCTCGAACAACTCCACTCCCGCACCCTCCACCTCCACCCCACCCGCCTCATCGCCCAACACTATCGATGATCCTCGCATCGCCCCGCCCGGCACATCTCCCCATCTCCCGATCCAACTCCCCCTCGCACCACACGACACACTCCTCCTCAGCGCCGAGGATCACGCCTCCACCACCCTCGTCCCCCGTCTCGCGGCGTTCGGCGCAGACCTTTCCCGCATCCACCTCACGCACCGTTCCCGCCGCATCGTCTCGCAACCCGATCCCTACGGCCATCTCAAGCCCCACACGCTCTCCCAGCGTCTCTACGACGCCGGCACCCGCTGCCGCGAGAACCGCATGACCACCGAGGATCTGCGTCTCCGCGCCGATCCTCCCCCGCCCACCGAAGACCAGCGCCGCAACCTCGACCTCACCGACTCCACCGACATCGAGGACCTGCTCATCAGCCTCGACGAACTCCCCAACCCCGCCCTCATCATCGTCGACACCATCGGCGCCCACCTCGGCGACAAAGACGCGGCGTCAAACAAAGCCGTCCGCAAAGCCCTCGACACCCTGGGCACCATCGCCCGCACCCGCAACATCGCCATCCTGGTCCTCTGCCACCTCAGCAAAACCCACCGCAGCGCCGCCGTCCACCGCGCCGCCGGTTCGCTCTATCTTGCCTCCGTTGCTCGCTCCATGCTCACCATCGAGCGCAACACCATGCTCCCCGAGCACCCCGCGACTCACTTCCTCATCCCCATCAAGTCCAACTTCACCGCCCTCACTCACGCCATCCCCTTCTCATTCACGAGCCCATCGCAGCGAGCTCAACACCCGCAACCAGCGCCGTCAACGCCAACCCCGCACTCCCTCTCCACCGCCGCCGCGGCCGCGCCCTCTTCCTCCGCGTCCTCTTCTCCAGCCCCCGCTCCCTCCACTCCCCATTTCCCCATTTCCGAATTTCAACTTTCCCCATTTCCCGCCATCGCCTTCTTCCCCGCCCTCGACCTCAACCTCCTCTCCCCGCAAGCCCAGAAGAACTCCCGCGTCTCCCAAGCCGCGCAGTTCCTGACCCAAGCCCTCAGCGACGGCGCACCCCACCCCGTCCGCGAGATTCTCGACGGCGCAGTCAACGCCTACGGCTTCTCCCGCTGGGCCGTCCACCAAGCCGCCAACCGCCTCAACCTCACCCGCGCCTGCACTCCCAACGACCCGCCCAACTCAAGCAAGCGCAAGAACAAGCCCGGCTCCAAGTCCGGGACCAAGCCCAACTCCAAATCCAACTCCAACGCAAACAACTTCACCAAGCACCCCGCCTCCCCCTCCCGCCCACCCTCCGCCCGCAACCACCGCCACTGGACCTGGCAACTCCCCCAACCCCCCTCCCCGCCCCCTCTCACTTCCTCTCTTACCGCCTCTCGCTCCTCATCCACCTCGATCGCGCCCGCCGCGGCCTCAACCTCTACTCGGGCCCGCACCACCAAAACTTCATCGCCCCAACCTCCTCTCTCTCCGCCAACGCCCCCGCCCGCCCCCGTTCCGCCGCTCTCCGCCCCGCTCGCCGACTCCACTCCGCTCATCACTACCGCGCCCACCACCAAAACTTCATCGCACCCCCAACCTCCAACGCCCCACCTCTGATCTCCCATCTCCAGCCTCTTGAATCTGGACTCTTGAATCTGGCCTCTCCCCTCCTGCCCTCTGAAATCTCAAATCCTGAAATCTGAAATCCCCGCCTCACCCGCCCCCGCTCCGCGCCATCCCGGTCTTCACTGCGCAGAGCCTGCGTTCAGACCGGGCGTCGGCCCTTCTTCCTCCCCCGACCCCCACCCAACGTACCCTTGACCCATGCCGGAGCCGACGATGAAAAGACCTGTGCGCACGATCGCCCTGATGAACCAGAAGGGCGGGGTGGGCAAGACGACGACCACGGTGAATCTCGCCGCGGGGCTGGCGCGCGCGGGGCGGCCGACGCTGGTGATCGATCTTGATCCGCAGGCGCACGCCTCGCTGCACCTGGGGGTGGATGGGGCGACGCTGGAGCGGACGATCTACGACGTGCTGATCGACGACGGGGTGCCGGCGTCGGAGGCGATCCGAGAGGTTTCCAAGAACCTGGCGGTGCTGCCGAGCACCACCGACCTGGCGGCGGCGGAGACGGAACTGGCGAACCTGCCGGACCGGCAGAAGCGGATGGAGAAGGCGATCGCGTCGCTGGGGGACCGGTTCGAGTTCGTGCTGATCGACTGCCCGCCCTCGCTGGGGCTGCTGACGATCAACGCGCTCACCGCGGCCCGCGAGGTGATCATCCCGATGCAGGCGCACTTCCTCGCGCTGCAGGGCGTGGGCAAACTCCTGGAAACGGTGAACCTGGTGACGGCGGCGGTGAACCCCAAGCTCCGCGTGACGGGGGTGGTGCTGTGCATGCACGACACCTCATCGGCGCACACCAAGGAAGTGGTGGCGGACCTGGAATCGTTCTTTGAGCAGGCGCGGGCGCAGGAATCGCCGTGGAAGTTCGCGCGGGTGCTCAAGCCGGCGATCCGGCGGAACATCAAACTGGCGGAGTGCCCGAGCTTCGGCAAGACGATCTTTGAGTACGCGCCGCAGGCGCCGGGGGCGGAAGACTACGCGAAACTGGCGTCAGGGCTGCTGGCGGAGTGGGACGCGATGCTGGCCAAACGGGGCGTGGCGGCCGTGACCCCCACACCCACCCCCACTGCCACCCCCACCCCCGCGCCCGCGCCCGCACCCACGCCCACCCCCACGGTGGTAGTGACTCCCGCGGCGAGCGGTGTTGGAGCGGTGTCGTGAAGTACGCGACGCTGGCGCGGCGGTGCTTCTGGCCGTACGTGGCGTTGATCTTCACGCTGACGCACTGGCCGAACCTGCAGGTGCCCAATCCGGTGCCGCGGACGGACATCTTCGTGCACATGTGCGTCTTCGGGCTCTGGACCGTGCTGGCGGGGTTGTGCGGGTTCTTCGGCCCGGTGTTTTCGGCGCGCAACATCGTGCGGACGGGGATCGCGGCGGCGCTGTACGCGGCGTTTGATGAAGGCACGCAGGCGTTTGAGTTCGTGCACCGGCACGCGGGGTGGGACGACTACAGCGCCAACGTGCTGGGCGTGCTGGCGGGGTGCGGCACGCTGTGGCTGGTGTCGCGGACCGCGCTGGGCAAGATGATGGCGGCGGCATGAACGGGGAGAAGCAGCGAACACGGGCGGCGGGAGGAGCCTACGACTAGATCATTCGTTCAAGTGGTTCACGAGTTCACGCGATGGCCGGCAAACCAACCAACACCGAGACCAACTGGCGGAACCTGCACCTGTGGCAGATCCAGCCGGTGCGCGATGCGCTGGTGGTGGCGGGCGGCGTGGGGCTGGTGTGGCTGGGGTACAAACTCAGCATCGTGACGGTGCCGATCCTGCTGGCGCTGCTGCTGGCGTACCTGTTCGAGCCGCTGGTGGCGCGGATGACCCAGGGCGGGCGCGTAGGGCGGGCCCGCGTCGCGGCGAGCATCATCGTGCTGGCGCTCATCCTGGTGGGCGCTCCCGCGGCGATGGGGCTGGGCTATTCGGTGGTGCAGGGCGTGAAGCTCGTGCAGTCGATCGCGGACAACGTGGACCTGGTGTCGCGCAGCGTCCGCAAGCCCGATGACAGCGTGCTGCACCAGCGCGTGGCGGACAAGGGCACATCGTGGGCGAGCATCCGGGATTTTCTGGTCAAGGCGCGGGCCAAGGCCAAGGCCGAGCACGAGGGCGACGTGCAGGGGCCGCCGCGGACGAAGGAAGATGCAGCGCTCGAACCGCCCGCGGCGCCGGCGGCTGAAGGCACTCCCGAGGCGGACGTGATGCCGGGCGCGGAGGAACCGTCGGACCTGTTCAGAATTCTGGAGTGGTCGCGGGCGTGGCTGACGCAGAACGCCAGCGCGATCGGGCGCAACCTGGTGCAGGCGGGCGGCGGCGCGTTCGGGGCGGTGCTCGCGACGATCGGCTCGCTGGGCGGGCTGCTGTTCGGGGTCTTCCTGACGGCGTTCTTTTTCTTCTTCTTCAGCACGGGGTACGGCAAGGTGCTGGTCTTCTGGCAGAGCCTGCTGCCGGAGCAGAAGAAGGGGCAGGTGCTGGACCTGGTGCGGCAGATGGACGCGGTGATCTCGGGATTCATCCGCGGGCGGCTGATCATCTGCAGCGTGCTGATCGTGGTGTACACGCTGGGGTTCTGGTTCATCGGCGTGCCCGCGGCGTTCATCGTGGGGCCGATCACGGGGATGCTGACGCTGATCCCGTACGCGGCGGGCGTGATGCTGCCGGTGGCGATGCTGCTGTCGTGGCTGGACCCCGGGGACGGGTTCCGGTCGCACTGGTGGTGGATCGTGGGCTCACCGCTGGGGGTGACGGCGATCGCGCAGGTGCTGGATGATTACGTTTTGACGCCGCGGGTGCAGGGCAAGACGACGAATATGGATACGCCGACGATCCTGTTCGCGTCGATCGCGGGTGGGAGCCTGGCGGGGTTCTACGGGCTGCTGATCGCGATCCCGACGGCGGCGTGCATCAAGATCCTGCTGCGCGAGTTGTTCTGGCCGCGGTTCCGGCAGTGGGCGAGCGGCAAGGCGTCGGACGTGCTGCCGATCTCCAAGGAGTAACGCGGCGGTCAGCGGCGGCGGTTGCGGTACGAGCGGGCGCCCCCGCCGTGGGCGGCGAGATCGAGCAGGACGGCGATGATGAAGATGACGAGCGGGAAGCCGGTGAGCCCGCCGCTGTGCTTGGCCCAGGCGTACGCGAGGGTGGTGTAGGGCATGAAGAAGAAGCCCAGGATGGGCCAGATGCGGGTCTGGTACGCGCTGCCGAGGTAGTCGCCGAAGAGCCACATGAGGATCATCACGAGGCGGGGCGTGAAGTACGCGATGAGTGCGACCAGGCAGGGCATGGGGAGACTCCTTACTCGGTCGGGGCGGAGAGGGGCGCGACGCGGCCGCGGCGCCAGAGATCGTGGACGCGGAAGTCTTCGCGCGGCTCGGGGAAATCGGTGCGGAAATGGCAGCCGCGGGACTCGGTGCGCCAGAGCGCGCTCTTGGCGATGATGGCGCCGCAGAGGAGCATGTTCTGGGTCTCCCAGCCGTTGGGATCGTCGAAGATCTTGTCGAGGGTGTAGCGGGCCCAGAAGTCGATCATGTCGATGACGCCTTCCAACTTGGCGCCGGTGCGTTCCATGCCGACGTTGCGCCACATGGAGGAGCGGAGCGAGGAGCGGACGTCGTTGAGGTCGAGCTCGCCGCGGTCGCTGGGGCGGATGTCGCTGACGACGGGGACGGGAGCGGCGCGGCCCGCGCCGCCCCATCCGGCGGGCTTGCCGCCGTTGGTGCCGCCGGCGGGCTGCTTCATCTCGGCGCAGACGCGGCCGGCGATCTCGCCGAAGACCAGGCCCTCGAGCAGGGAGTTGCTGGCGAGGCGGTTGGCCCCGTGCAGGCCGGTGGCGGCGGCCTCGCCGACGACGTAGAGGCCCGGGACATCGCTGCGGGTGGAGGCGTCGGTGCGGACGCCGCCGACCATGTAGTGCGCGGCGGGGTGGACGGGGATGAGGTCCAGGGCTGGGTCAAGGTCGAAGCGCTTGAGGAGGGCGGCGATGCCGGGGAAGCGCGTGCCGAAGGAGGCGATGTGGCGGCAGTCGAGCCAGACGTGGGCGCCGCCCTGCTTGGCGATCTGGCGGACGATGGCGTGGCTGACGATGTCGCGGGGGGCGAGCTCGGCGAGCGGGTGGACATCGACCATGAAGCGGTGGCCGGAGTTGTCGAGCAGGTGCGCGCCCGCGCCGCGGATGGCCTCGGTGATGAGGCTGCGCGAAGCGCCGGCGAGGTAGAGCGTGGTGGGATGGAACTGGACGAAGGCCATGTCGGCGAGCGTGGCGCCGGCGCGGTAGGCCATGGCGAGACCGTCGGCGGTGGCGATGGGCGGGTTGGTGGTCTCGCGGTAGAGCACGCCCGCGCCGCCGCTGGCGAGGATGGTGGCCTTGGCCCAGATCATCTGCAGGCCGTACTTGGGGTGGTGGGTGATCGCGCCCATGACGGGCGCGCCGGGTTCTTCGCTGGGGGTGATGAGGTCCAGGGCGAAGCACTTCTCGAAGATGCGGACGGCGGGGATGCCGCGGACTTTCTCGACCAGGCAGCGCTGGAGTTCGGCGCCGGTGGCGTCGCCGTTGGCGTGGATGATGCGGTGGGCGTTGTGACCGCCCTCGCGGCCCAGGGCGATCTTGCCGGCGGGGTCGCGGTCGGGGCGCATGCCCCACTCGATGATCTCGCGGACGCGGGCGGGGCCCTGCTCGACGACGGTGCGGACGGCGGGAGCGTCGCAGAGGCCGGCGCCGGCGACGATGGTGTCCTTGATGTGGGACTCGGTGGTGTCGGCGGGGTCGGTGACGGCGGCGACGCCGCCCTGGGCCCAGGAGGTGTTGGTGGTCTTGAGGTCGCCCTTGCTCAGGACGATGCACTCGCCGTGGGCCGCGGCGGCGATGGCGGCGCGCAGACCCGCCACGCCTGCGCCGATCACGAGGGTGTCGGTGAAGATCTGGGGGAGAAGAGAGGAGCGGAAGGGGATCAGGTAGCGGCGTTGATCGAACATGCCATCCATCGGGGCAACGGTATGACCCCGGGCGGATGGATGATCCGTGTTCTAGGCCTCGGCACGCATGAACATGATCTCGCCCTTGCCTATGCGCTGGCCGGGCTTGAGGGCGTGCGGGCCGGCGAACTCGCAGAGCGAGGCGAGCGTGGCGTTGGGCGGGGGCGTGCATCCCCACAGGGTCCAGAGCGCGGGCATCTTGCCGGTGAGCGCCGGGGAGAGGAGGATGCTGGCGATGCGGACGGCCTCGGCGCAGCAATAGAGGATGGCGCCGAGTTCCTTGGCGGCGTCGGGGTTCGTAGCCATGGTCTTGGCGATGCTGAAGGGGCGGGTGAGATTGATGAAGCCGTCGACCTTGCGGACGATCTCGATGCCTTGGAGGAGCGCGGTGCCGACCTCGTGGGCGTCGAGCGCGGCGAGGGCCTTGTCGACGTTGGCCTTGATCTCGTCGGCCCAGGGGGTGACGACCAGGCAGGTGCCGGAGCGGAGGACGGCGGAATCGTTGGGGACGCCGATGGCGGTCTTCATCGCTTCCTTGGATGCGCCGCTGGGGACGTTGGGCTCGATCCAGGTGTAGACGCCGTGGGGATCGGGCAGGGCGCCGCCGAAGTACTTGTCGACCATGTTGCCGACGCGGCTGGCGCAGTTGCCGATGCCGTTGGCGAGGTCTGAGTTGTAGACCTCGATGAACTTGGCGTGGCTGAAGTCGGCGTCGGCCCCGCTGAGGGGGCCCTGGGTGAGCAGGTACCAGCGGAGGGAATCCAGGCCGTGCTTCTCCGCGTACGAGCGGAGCTTGTCGAGATCGATGAAGTTGCCCAGCGTTTTGGACATCTTCTGGCCTTCGCTGATCCACCAGCCGTGGCCGAAGATGGTGCCGGGGAGGGGCTCACCCAGGGCCATGAGCAGGGCGGGCCAGATGACGGCGTGGAACCAGAGGATGTCCTTGCCGATCAGGTGGACCGACGCGGGCCACATGGCGCGGCGCTGGGGGTTGTCGACGACGGTGAGGTAGTTGAAGAGGGCGTCGATCCAGACGTAGACGCGGTTGGCGTCGTCGCCGGGGATGCGGATGCCCCACTGCGTGGCGGGGTCGGCGGTGACGGGGCGCGAGACGGGGACATCGTTGAGGACCGCGGGGGGGCGGAGGCGGCCCAGGACTTCCTGGCGGCGCGAGTCGGGCTGCACGAAGCGCGGGTTGTTCTGGATGTGCTCGAGCAGGCGCTGCTGGTACTTGCCCAGGCGGAAGAAGTAGCAGGGCTCGGTGCGCTTCACGAGGGGCTTGCCGTTGACCTTGCTCTTGTAGTCGTGATCGCGGGCCTCGGTCTCGGTGACGTAGGCCTCTTCGGAGGTGTCGTACCAGCCGGTGAACTCGCCGCGGTAGATGTCGCCGCTGTCCATGAGGCGCTTGATGTAGACGGGGACCTTGTCCTTGTGGCGGGGCTCGGTGGTGCGGATGAAGTCGTCGTTGGAAACGCCCATGAAGGCGAAGGCCTTCTTGAACTCCTCGGCGTTGCGGTCGGCCCAGGACTGGGGCGTGTGGTCGTGCTCGGCGGCGGAGGTGACGACCTTGTCGGCGTGCTCATCGGTGCCGGTCAAGAAGAAGACGGAGGCGGGGTCGCCGCGGCGGAGGCGCTCGAAGCGGGCGATGGCGTCGGCGACGGTGGTGCTGTAGCAGTGGCCGATGTGGGGCTTGTCGTTGACGTAGTAGATGGGCGTTGTGATGTAAAACGGGGGCATTGGATCAAAGTGTAGCGGCGGGGAGGGGCGCGCTGCGCGGGGCTGGTGTGCAACACGGCGTGGGGTTCCGGGGTAGCCGTCGCGGAACAGACGGCAACCCCCGGGTATGGACGATCAGGCCTCCGGCTTGCAGAGGGGGGAGGAGTTGTGCGGTGGTGTGATTGCCTGGGTTGGCCGAGGCCCATTGGTTGGTGCTTCCGCACGGTCACGATGGCGTCTGCGTGAGGGCGGGGGGTTTGGGCGCCTCGGTTGGACGCGAGATCGGAGGTTCCAGATTTCGGTTGAAGCGCCAGGGGGCAGCATGCACATGGGATTTGGTATCGCGATTTAACGAGGCATTTGGATCGACGTTTGGCCGTGCGACATTGGCCGCAGTTGATGCCTACTCAATCGATATCATTGATGCGTGCCGAATTCGTATAAAGGACTGTACCTGGAATGATCAGACAGCAGATTCGGTTGAATGGCCTACACATGGCGAACGCTCGGATTCCCAGCCGGGTTGACGATGGCCGCCGAGAGTTGAGACGATGACTGCGTATAAGAGCCCCATTCATTCCGCGCACGGACTTCCTCGCGTGATCGTCTTCATAGGAGCGAGCGCTCACCGCGTCGATACGAAGGTCGTGCGGCGGATCATCGCCGGCTCCTCGGTTGGATTTGACGCATTCGTTACCGATGAAGACGAACAGACAACCTGGGCCATGCGTGTACCGTGCCACGACGGGCAGATTGATTCCGCTGGACAGCTGAAACTCCCCTGGACTGAACTTGCCGCTGCCACGGAGCATTTCCACTCGCGGCTGTGCGGCATCTCGCCGGGGGGAGACTCGGCGTGGACAAAGACGGCAACCATCCTGGCCGTGCATGATACTGGAGCCGTGTGTTCGGTCACACTTGACGTTGATGCTCTTAGAGTTCTGATTGCCGCCGACTTCTCCCGAATCTATGTCGCGGAAGTGCTTGAATCAGCTTCCTCGTGCGGGCTGGCGGGCCCGTTCTCGTTCGCTCCGCCGTCATTTGCCGTGCAGGTCAGATTTACTCTGACCGTCGTTTCGTTTGACCATCATCTGGCGGAGATCAATCAGGCTGTTGGGCTCCCGTGCCACCCTATTTTTTGCCGCGACATCGATCGTGGCGGGCGCGGGCGTGTGGCGACGCCGGCTCGTTGGCGAATGCGTCCGGTGTTCGATTTCGAGCAGAATCTTGAGACCGGCTGTTGGAGCGACGAGTCGGCCGAGAAGGTGCGGTGTGTTTGGCAGCGGCTGTCCGAAGCCGGTATAGGCTCGGCACGGATCGAACTGAGCGTGTGGCCGGAGCTTCGCTCAGGTCAGCGTGTATGTGCAGTCGAAATCCCGCCACAACTGCGGGAACTGGCGCGGAGCATTCCACTCGATATCCGATTTTCATTCACCGGGCTTCGTTTGAGCGGAGGATGAGATTTGTTCCGGTAGATGGCATTCTCACCAGGGTTCCGGGGGTAGCCGGGGCAGAGCCGACGGCAACCCCAGGCTACGAACGATCAGGCCTTTGGCCTGCAGAGCGGAGAGGGATGTGTTGTTCTCGCGGCGGGGGTTGGGGAAGCGCGGGATTGGGAGCGTGGGGCGGAACGCGCGGTGCATGGGCGGGCGGCACTAGCAGCCCTTCGGGCTGCGGGGGCTTTTTGGCGTGGGGTTCCGGGGGTAGCCGTCGCAGAGCCGACGGCAACCCCCGTCTACGGACGATCAGGCCTCCGGCCTGCAGAAGGGGGAGGGATGTTCGGGGTTGTTCACGCGGTGAGGTTTGGAAGCGCGGGATTGGGCGCGTGGGGGTGGAGGGCGCGGTGCGTGTGCGCGGTGCCCGTTTCGCGGTGGCGCGGATGACGTGCGGTAGACGGGTAGCGGTGGTGGTTGGGATCAGGCCTGCGTGGAGGCGCTGGACGCGGCGGCGTCGTCGAACTCGTCGCCGCGGAAGAGGTTGCCGAGGTAGGCCTTCTTCACCATGGGGTCGTTGATGAGGGAGCGGGGCGGGCCTTCGGCGATCTTCTTGCCTTCGACGATGATGCAAGCGCGGTCGCAGACGCGGAGGGTCTGCTGGACGTTGTGGTCGGTGATGAGGAAGGCGATGCCGCGGTCGGCGAGGCGGCGGATCTCGGCCTGGAGTTCCTCGACGGCGATGGGGTCGACGCCGGAGAAGGGCTCATCGAGGAGGATGAGTCGCGGGTTGGTGACCAGGGCGCGGGCGATCTCGAGCTTGCGGCGTTCGCCGCCGGAGCAGGTGCGGGCGGCGTGGCGGGCCTTGTGGGCGAGGGAGAACTGGTCGAGCAGCTCGGTGGCGCGCATGCGGCGCTCGGCGCGGGAGAGGTCGAGGGTTTCGAGGATGGCCAGGAGGTTGTCCTCGCAACTGAGGCGGCCGAAGACGCTGGGTTCCTGGGAGAGGTATCCCATGCCGCGGCGGGCGCGCTCGTACATGGGAAGGCCGGTGACGTCGACGCCGTCGAAGAGGACCTTGCTGCCGGCGCCGGCGTCGGGATCGATCATGCCGATGGTCATGCGGAAGCTGGTGGTCTTGCCCGCGCCGTTGCGGCCCAGGAGCCCCACCACCTCGGCGCGCTCGACGTGAAAACTCACATCGTGCACAACGGTGCGGCCGCTGTAGGTCTTGCGCAGATTCTGGGCTTGGAGCAGGGGCATATGGGCGGAAGAGTGTACGTTGGCTACAGGCCCAGCTTGGCCCGCTTGGCGTCCCACTCGGCCTGCTCGCGCTTGTTGTCGGTGGCGAGCTTGCCGTCGCCGCCGGCGCGCAGGGCGCGGATGGCTTCGATCTCCAGGCGGGTCAGGTGCATGGCGTCGAACTCGTAGTCGCGGAAGGCCTGCACGGTGATGGGGACGATCTTCTCGATGAGGGTGCACATGGCCTGCGCGAAGACGCGGATCTCGAGCTGGGCGTGGGAGTCCATGCGCAGGGAGAGGAAGCGGAGCAGGTTGTGCAGGTCGCACTTCCAGTACCACTCGGTGTACATGTTGACGGGCAGGCCGATGCGGGCGAGCTCGCGGGAGACGCCCTTGTCGGTGAGCTCGATGTACTTGGCGTACTGGGTTTCGACGGCCTTGAGGAAGTTGATGAACTCCTCGGCGGTTTTCACTTCCTCGGCGTCGGTGGGCGTGAAGGTCTGCTCGCCGCCTTGGCGGTTGGCGGCGCTCTGCTTGCGGATGGAGTCGACGGTGGGCGTGTAGAAGCGGTCGGGGATGATGGAGTAGCGGCCGGAGTACTCGTTGACGTTGGCGGTGCGGTGGCGGATCCACTGGCGGGCCACGAAGATGGGCATGCAGACGTGGAACTTGAACTCCACCATCTCGAATGGGGTGGTGTGGCGGTGGCGGAGAAGGTAGCGGATGAGGCCGCGGTCTTCGTTGACGTGCTTGGTGCCCTGGCCGTAGGAGACGCGGGCGGCCTGCACGATGGCCTGATCGGCGGTCTGTCCCTCGGGCACGAGGCGGGGCATGGCGTCGACGAGGGCGACGAAACCGTGGTCCAGGACCTTGAGTTCAAGGCGGCTGGCGCCGTCCATGACGTCGCGCCAGGGCGCTTCGGGTTTGACGATGGTGATGGCGTCGGACATTTGGGGCAGGGTAGCGGGGCGGGGGGTGAGCCGGCCAAGCGCGAGCGGGTGACGGGCGGGCGGCGAAGAAGAGTGGGATTGGTGGTGGGGAGTGTCCCCGGTTCGAGCGGAGGCGGAGGGAGGGGGAGGAGGAGCGATTTCAAATTTCAAGATTTCAGATTTGAGAGGGCGGAGAGGAGAGGGGAGGGGGGAGAATCCAGATTCCAAATTCCAGAGTCCAGATTCCAGAGTCCAGAAGGGGCAGAGGACGGAGATCGGGAATCGGGAATCGGGAATCGGGGTTTGAGATTTGGGTGATGAGATAGAAAAGGCGGATAACGGGATGGGCGGGTGGGTGAAGGGTGCTGGATGAGGGATGTGTTGCGGGGGGCTGGGGGAGGTTGGGGGCCTTATGAGGGTGTCTGATAGCGCAGTTTTGCTTATCGCTCTTGCGCGTTGTGCGCATGGGGCATGCAAATTTGTTCTGTTGGACGCGCAGGGGTCGATGGAGGTGGCATCTACAAGCGGGAACTCTCCCGTGTGCGTGCCGCGGCCCGTGGATGGGGCCGCCTCTTAATCAGGTGTGTGTGTATGGGCCATGGTGGAACCGTGCCCGGACCAGAACGGATTCTGGAGCGGTTCACATGACTCAGGAAACTCTCGTCGAGCGCTTTTTCGAAACCCTTGTCAACGGCGACCGTGCCGCGGCCCGCGGGATCGTGCAGGGCACGATCGACCAGGGCATCCCGGCTTCCACGGTGATGAACAGCCTGTTCTTCCCGGCGTACGAGATGATCGAGCAGCTTCACCGCGCCGATCAGATCACGAACGTGGCGTATCACCTGGCGACGCGGCTGCTGCGGATGCTGGTGGACCAGACCTCGGCGCGGCTGAGCAGCGGCGGCCCCAAGACCAAGACGGTGTTCGCGGTGTGCGGGCCGAGCCAGAGCGAGGAGCTCGCGGCGCAGATGGCGGTGGACCTGCTCGAAGCGGGCGGGTGCCACGTCACGTTCACGGGCGGGGGCATTCCCTCTGACGAGATTCTCTCGCAGGTGCACGAGCGGCGGCCCGACGTGCTGCTGATGTTCGCGTCGGCGGCGAGCGACCTGCCGGAGATCCGCGGGATCATCGATCAGATCCGCGAGATCGGCGCGGTGGGACGGACCAAGATCGCGGTGGGCGGGGGCGTCTTCAACCGGGCGCCGGGCCTGGCGGAAGAACTACACGTTGACCTGTGGGCGACCACGCCGCTGGAACTGGTGGATGTGGTGCTGCGGGGCACGATGCCGCAGTCGCAGGCCGACACGGTGGGCCGCATCGGGAAGCGGACCAAATCGGCGGCGCAGCGCAAGGCGGCGTAAGAGAACGACGACACTCCAAAACACGCCCCCGGACGCGGCGCATCGAGAGGTGCGGCGCGTTCGGGGGTGTTCGGTTTTGCTGCGGGGTGTGGGTGTGTGCGCGGAATCGATACGGTCGCGTTGGCCCGTTTGTGTCCAGGGGAACAGAGGATGGTGAGCTCGCGCGGGTTGAGGGCTGCGATGGCCGGGACGGCCAGGCCACGGTGGGCGGGTGCGATTGATGGCCGGGACGGCCAAGCCACGGTGAGCAGATGTGATTGATGGCCGGGACGGCCAAGCCACGTGGAATCACTTCTGGCCGGGGAGGATGCCGAGCTTCATGGCGGTGATGACGAGCAGCGGGACGCTGAAGGCGCAGCCGACATCGAGCCAGAAGCCGGCCTTCATCATCTCGCGCATGGTGACGCGGCCGGAGGCAAAGACCAGGGCGTTGGGGGCGGTGCCGGCGGGGAGCATGAAGCCCAGACTGGCGGTCAGGGTCATCGTGACGAGGATGGGCGCGGGAGAGATGCCGAGTTTGAGGGCGATGGCTTCGGCCACGGGGAGGCCCGCGGCGACCAGGGCGGTGTTGCTGGTGAACTCGGTGAGGATGATCGTGACCAGACCGATGATCCAGAGCAGGGGGAGCAGGGGCATGCCCGAGAGGCCGTCGGCGCCGGAGGCGATGAAGCGGTCGACGCCGGTTTCGCGGATGGAGTCGGCGAGGGAGAGACCGCCACCGAAGAGGATGAGGATGCCCCAGGGAGCCTTCTCGGCTTCGGGCCAGGTGAGCAGCGGGCGGCGGAGGCCGGCTTCCTTCACGGGGATGAGGAACAGGGCGAGGGCGGCGATGATGGCGATGGGCGTGTCGAACTGCTCTGACCTGGGGTTGAGCACCCACGCGGTGGCGGCGGCGGCGAAAACACACAACGTCCAGCGTTCGCCGGGCGACATGGGGCCCAGAGATTTGAGCTCGTCGGTGATGGTGGCGCGCACGCCGGGGATGGTGCGCAGCGGGATGGGGAAGATGACCTTGGCGAGGATGAACCAGGTGAAGGGGAGGACGACGGCGAGCACGGGCAGGCCGAGGTTGAGCCAGGAGCGGAAGGAGACGGGGCTGCCGCGGCCTTGAGAGACGAGGGTGTTGGCGTACGCCTGGTACTGGCCGATGGGGGGAGTGCCGATGACGGTGCCGACGCCGCCGATGCTGGCGCCGAAGGCGACGGCGAGGACGAGGGCGGGGCCGAGACGCTGGCGGCAGAGGCGGTGCGGGGCGTCATCGCCGGTGACGTGGTCGCTCACCCAGCCGGCGACGCTGGCGGCGATGGGGAGCATGACGATGGTGGCGGCGGTGTTGCTGATCCACATGCTCACGAAGGCGGTGGCGAGCAGGAACGCGGCGACGAGCCGCGAGGGGCCCGAGCCCAGAGCGCGAACGACGTTGAGGGCGAATCGGCGGTGCAGGTTCCAGCGTTCCATGGCGCAGCCCAGGAGCATGCCGCCCAGGAAGAGGAAGATGATCTTGTTGGCGTAGGGTGCCGCGGCGGCTTCGATGGTGGTGGCGCGCAGGAGCGGAAAGAGCGCGAGGGGGACCAGGCCGGTGGCCTCGATGGGCAGGGCCTCGGTCATCCACCAGACGGCCATGAGCACGCCGAGGCTGGCGACGGTGCGGGCCTGCGGGGAGAGTTCGGGGGCGGCGCGCAGGAGGAACCAGACGATGACGGCGGCGGCGACACCGAGGAGCACGAAGAGCGGCCGCATGCCGTGTTCGTAGGGTTTGGCCTGGCTCATTGGGGCGAACGGATCAGCAGACGCCTCGGGACCAGGCGTCGAAGAACTCGGAGATGTCGGCGCCGTCGACGCCGCCGTCTTCGTTGACGTCGGCGGGGGTCTGGGCGGCGGACCAGGCGCGGAAGAAGGCCTCGATATCGCGGCCGTCGACACCGCCGTCGCTGTTGAAGTCGCTGAGGCAGAGGCCCTCGCAGGAGTCGGGGCGGCCGTTGTCGTTGCGGTCGCGGACAAGGTGGGTCAGGATGTCGATGCCGTCGGGGCGGCCGTTGGTGTTGCAGTCGCCGGGGCCGAAGAGGACGAAGAGGGCGGCGACGCTGTCGGGCATGGGGCCGATCTTCTGGGAGACGGGGAAGCGTCCGGCCTGCTGGGCGCGGCCGCTGACGCGGAGCACGGCCTTGAGTTCATCGCGCGAGAGGGGGCGGTTGCGGAGCTGCTTGTGCACGCTCTGCACCTGCGCGACGCAGGAGGCGACGATGGGCGTGGCGCTGCTGGTGCCGCTGAAGATGCTGGTGTACCAGAGCGTGGAGCCCTCGGTCTGGTAGAGATCGCCGTAGCCGGTGGTGTAGACCTTTTCGCCCCAGCCCTGGAGGTTGAGGCGCGAGCCGTAGTTGGAGAAGCTCAGGCGCGAGCGGACGACATCGGTGCCGGCGTTGGCGGCCGGGGCGGCGCCGGCGCCGACCATGATGGCGCCCGAGTCGTTGGCGGCGAGGAAGGGCCAGTGGCCGTTGTTGCCGGTGCGGTAGATCGCGGCGTCGAGGTCCTGGTTGCCGTTGCCGGCGGCGGCGACGACGATGATGCCGTTGCCCACGGCCTGGCGGATCGCGTCGTACGTGGGGCGGAGCCACTCGACGGGGATGACGTCGATGGGGCCGAGCATCTGCTGCTCGATGACCATGATGTCGCCGACGCGGAGGGCGGGGATGGCGGCGGTGACGGCGGCGGCGATGTTGTAGCCGCCGGCGGAGGTCTGCACGCCGGCGAAATAGCCCTGGGCTTCGTACGCGCCGCCGGTGGTGCCCCAGCCGTTGTTGCGTGCGAGCATTTCACCCAGGACGCTGGTGCCGTGCTCAACGACACCGTCGGGATCGACCCATTGAGGGCCGCGGAGCGTGATGGGCGGGAGGTCGCGGTGGGCGGCGTTCCAGGAATATTCGATATCGCAGATGCGGACGTTGATGCCGGTGCCGCCGGGCCAGGCCCAGACGGGCTGGACGTTGACGCCGTCGGTGGGGTTGAGGTAGCGCTGCTGGGGCTGGTAGGAGGGCGGGTTGGGCTCGGGCGCGGGCAGGGGGACGGGCAGGGCGTAGTCGATGTTGGGGAGGGTGTTGAGCGTGGTGAGCACGGCCTCGACGGTTTCGCCGGGGTTGAGGGTGAGGCGGAACTCCTGGGTGAGGTCGGGGAGCGGGAAGCCCCAATCGGCCTCGGCGACGGCGCGCTGGCGGTTGAGCTCGGCGTCATCGACGTGGTGGGCTCGGGCCCAGCCGGCGCGGGAGAGGAGGTCGGCGGCCTCGCGGGGCTTGGCAGGGAGGGAGAGTTTGCCATCGGCGACGCGAGCGCCCACGCCGCGGGAGAAGCGGAGCTGGACCACGCCGGGGTTGATGTGCCCGCCCTGCGCGGCGATGGCTTCGCGGGCGAGCGCGCGGGCCTGATCAAGGTTGACGGCGAGGGCGGGGTGCGAGCACAACGACAGAACCGCCCCCACGACGATGAACCTGGCCATGTGGAACCCCTTTGCTACGGACCCGCCCGCCGGGAATGCGGCGGGGACTCAGAGAATCTCGACCACGCGGAACTGCTTCATGCCGCGGGGCGCGTTGACGCGGACGACATCACCGATCTTGGCCTTGAGCAAGGCTTCGCCCATGGGGCTGGTGGCGGTGACTTCGACATAATCCATCGGCATGACGGTGCTGGATTCACCAACGAGTTTGTAGAGGTCCTCGTCGCCGTTGCCTTCTTCGCGGAGGCGGACGGTGCAACCGATGAAGACGGTGTCGACCAGGGCCTTGGACATCTTTTCGTCGATGACGCTGAGGCTGGAGAGGCGCTGCTGGATTCGGCGGATCTCGGCTTCCTCCATGCCCTGCTGCTCGCGGGCGGCGTGGTAGTCGCCGTTTTCCTTGAGATCGCCCAGGGCGCGGGCCTCGGCGATGCGCTGGGAGAGCACGGTGCGGTTCGCGATCAGCGCCGTGAGGCGGCCTTCGATCTGTTCCTTCTCCGCTTTGGTGACCATCTCCATACGCCTGCTCCTCAAGTACATCCGGACGAACCAAGGGCGAAAAAAAAACGCGGCCTTGGGGCCGGGTCAAGTTCCCGCTGGGGATGTATCAGTATCAGCAGGCATGTGAGGAAAGGCAAGAGGGCGGGGGCAATAGGGGATGACGCCGGTACGCGTTCTGTTTAGGGGGTGGATGGACGCTGCGTCGGACGGGCTCCGATGAGGCACCAGACGGCGAGGGCGGGCAGCGCGAGGGCGACCACAACGCCCCAGTGCTGGTTGCCGACGGCGGCGGCGGCGCCGGTCCAGGAGCGGTCGCGGGCGGCCTCGAAAATGGCGGTGACAGGGGAGGCGAGCAGGCCGAGCATGGGGGTGTCGTTGGAGGCGGGGGCGGAGAGCTGCGCGATCGGTCCCGCGGCGGCGAGGAGGACGAGCAGGAGCATCCACGCGGAGCGGGGCAGGAAGCGTTGGAACCGCAGGAAGTAGAGGGCGAGCACCCCCCCCACCATCACGGCCCAGAGGATGAAGATCGCGGAGATCATCGCGCTGACAGAGGCGGGCCAACCCGCCATCCATGGAAGCCCCTGGGCCCAGATGACGGGTTGAGTGGGAAGGGAGACGACCAGGGCATCGAGCGCGAAGGCGGCGCGGGGGTTGAGGGGCGCGGCCTGGCTGAGGCGGACCATGGGCCAGAGGACGGCGATGCCGACGCCGGCGATGGCGAGCATGGCTTTGGCGGCGGGGCGGTAGACATCTACTTGTATAGCGCCCAGGAGCCCGGCGCCGCCGATGCAGATGACGCCGGAGAGGAAGAGGAAGAACGTCCATAGCATGACGAAGTGGCGCGGCTCGGCGCGGCGGTGCTCCAGATGGTCGACGCGGTGCATGGGGGAGGGTACGGAGTGGTTTGATGGGAGAGACACGACGCGCTGCGGCGGGAACTCGGCAATCTCTCATTTATGAGAATCATCTTTCGCATGATTTCATTCACGGGAATGTCCCCGGATCCGAGTTTCGGCCGGATGATGAGCCGTCACGTGCATTCGTGTCTTATTTGAGGGGAATTCGCGAGAGGTGTTGAAAACGCTGTTCTCCCGGGAATATGAATATGACTTAGGGATCTTCTTTAGAGAAGCCTGAATTGCCGCCACGATGCGGCTTGTACAACATGGGAGAATGCTCCATGAGCGGCCTTGGAACGCGCGCGGTATCGGTGGCATGGGTTGCGGTTGGTCTGGGACTGGCGGTCGTTTCCACGGTGTTGCCGGGGTGCGCTTCGGGCGCGAGTGGAGAGGCGAGCAAGGCGTACACCAAGGTGCTGGCGCACCCGGAGAAACTGAAGCCTTCGGCCAAGTTAGAGGGCGGGTTCAGTTGGCTCGCGCCTGACGCGGGGTGGAAGGCGTACGACAAGGTCGCGGTGGACCGCATCCTGGTGCGGCTGGATGGTCGGGCGTCGCAGAAGTCGATCGATCCGGTCACGCTGGCGGGGCTGGTGGACTATTTTCACAAGGCGGTTGTGAAGGAGTTGTCGCCGAAGTACCAGATCGTGGAGCAACCGGGGCCGGGGGTGCTGGTGGCGCGGTTCACGATCTATGACCTGGCGCCGACGAACGTGGCGGAGAACCTGGCGTTCCAGGCGGTGCCGTTCGGCGGGGGCGTGGTGGGCGGGGCGCTGATCGGCGAAACATCGGGCAAGGGGTTCGGGTCGGCGCCGTACCTGGGAGAAACAGGGATCGCGTTGCAGATGATGGACGGGGCCACGGGGCGGCTGGTGGGCGAGTTCGCGGACACACAGTTCGGCAAGCAGTACGTGATCGATCTGAATCAGGGCGTGGGGACGGGGTTCACCAAGGGCACGGGGGCGTACATCGACAGTTTCTCGACGTGGGCGTACGCCAGAACTGCGTTCGACGAGTGGGCGAAGTTCTTCCGCACGCGGCTGGACGAACTGCGAGAGGGGAGATGACTCATCACCTGGGGCGACGCGGGAACGCGACGGCCCGGAACCCCGATTTTTAGCTCTTTTCTTGACGGTACCTACCAAGGAGATTTGCATGCGCAGTCGGAAACTCAGCTCCACACCCGCCCGGACGCTGCTGCAGCGGCTGGTGCAGCCGGTCGTGGCGACATTGGCAATCACGGCGGGCGTGCTGATGACGCCCAGCGCGGAAGCGCAGGGCGGGGCCAAGCAGCCCAACATCGTGGTCATCATGGGCGACGACGTCGGCTGGTCGAACATCGGCGCGTATCACCAGGGCATGATGGCGGGCAGGACACCAAACCTGGACAAGCTGGCGGCGGAAGGGATGCGGTTCACGGACTATTACGCCGAGGCGAGCTGCACGGCGGGGCGCGCGGCGTTCGTCACGGGCGAACTGCCGATCCGCTCGGGCATGGTGACGGTGGGCCAGGCGGGCTCGCCGATCGGGCTGCCGGCGGAGGCGTGCACGATCGCGACGGCGCTCAAGGATCTTGGGTACGCGACGGGCCAGTTCGGCAAGAACCACCTGGGCGACCTGAACGAGTTCCTTCCGACGGTGCACGGGTTCGACGAGTTCTTCGGGTATTTATACCATCTGGACGCGATGGAAGACCCGGCGCACCCGGGCTATCCGCCGGAACTGATCGACAAGGTGGGCCCGCGCAACATGGTTCACTCGTGGGCGACGGACAAGGACGACGCGACCGTGATGCCGCGCTGGGGCAAGGTCGGCAAGCAGAGAATCGAGGACGCCGGGACGCTCTATCCCAAGCGGATGGAGACGGTGGATGACGAGATCCAGTCGCTGGCGTTCAAGTTCATCGACAAGGCCAAGGCGGACAACAAGCCGTTCTTCCTGTGGCTGAACCCCACGCGCATGCACATCGTGACGCACCTCTCGGAGAAGTACGAGAAGATGCGCAACTCCAAGAACGGGTGGTCGATCCACGAGGCGGGCATGGCGCAGCTGGACGACATCGTGGGCGCCACGATGCAGAAGCTCAAGGACATGGGCGTGGAAGAGAACACGATCGTGATGTTCACCACCGACAACGGGACGGAAACGTTCACGTGGCCGGACGGGGGCAACACGCCGTTCAAGGGGCAGAAGGGCACGTGCTACGACGGGGGCTTCCGCGCGCCGGCGATCATCCGCTGGCCCGGGCACGTGCCGGCGGGCGCGGTGGAGAACGGGATCATGTCCGGGCTGGACTGGTTCCCGACGTTCGTCGCCGCGGCGGGCAACGCGAACATCAAGGATGAACTGCTCAAGGGCAAGAAGATCGGGGACAGGACCTACAAGAACCACCTGGACAGCTACAACCAGATGGACATGATCACGGGCAAGGGCCCCTCGGCGCGGCACGAGGTCTTCTACTTTGCCGAGAGCACGCTGGGGGCGGTGCGGATCGACGACTTCAAGTACCGGTTCATCGATCAGCCGGGCGGCTGGGTGGGTTCCAAGGCGCACGTGGATGCGCCGGTGCTGACGAACCTGCGCCTGGACCCGTACGAGCGGCTGGACTTCCCGGCGAACGGGACGCTCAACGGCTCGCAGAACTACTTCACGTGGTTCCAGTATGAGTTCTGGCGGTTCGTGTTCGTGCAGCAGGAAGTGGCCAAGCTCGCCGGTACGGCGCTGGAGTACCCGCCGATGCAGAAGGGCGCGAGCTTCAACCTCGAGGCCGTCAAGGCGCGGATCGAGGAGGCGATGAAGCACCATTCCGGTCAGTGATGGGGTTCGATGCGAGATTTCCGCCCCGCCGCCGGAAGACGGCGGGGCGGCTTTGTTTCCGCGATCGCGGCGCTTCCAAAAACGGACGCGGCCGACCACGAGGGTCGGCCGCGCCCAAGAGAGGTGTTCTGACGATCAGCAGATCTGGTTTTCCCAGATGACGTAGAAGGCGTCGACGTCGGCGCCGTCGATGCCGCCGTCCTGGTTCACGTCGGCGCGGGGGTCGCTCTGGTTCTCCCACGCGGCGAAGAAGGCCTGGAGATCGGAGCCGTCGATGCCTCCGTCGCCGTTGAAGTCGGCGGCGCAGGCCGGGGGCGGCTCGACCGTGAGGGTGGAGTTGGCGGAGAAGACGTTGCCGCAGGGGCTGGTGGCGAAGAGGCGGTAGAGGCCGGCGTCGGCGTTGGTGCAGCCGTAGATGGTGAGGGTGGTGGTGTCGGTGCCGGAGTAGTGGGCGCTGTCGGTGAGTGCGGTGACGCCGTGGTACCAGCGGTAAGTCACGGCGCCCAGGGCCGCGGCGGAGAAGGTGGTGTTGGCGTTCTCAAAGACGCTGTGGGTCTGGGGCTGGAGGTAGAAGGACAGTGCGCCGCCGGCGCGGCCGCTGTCGGGGGCTCCCGAGGCGCTGGCGCACTGCGAGCCCGCGATGACCCAGTACCAGTACGTGGTGTTGGCGGGGATGCCGGTCTCCTCATACGAGGTGCCGAAGACTGTGGCGCGGAACTGAGAGGTGGCGAAGTTGTTGGTGGTGGCGCGGTAGATGTCGTAGCGGTAGGCGTAGGCGGAGGCGTTCCAGGTGACGCGGATGGAGTTGCAGCCCTGGCCGTCGGTGGCGCTCACGTTGGTGGGCGGCTGGAGGGCGCCCTGGCGCTGGGCGGAGCCGGGGTTGGACAGGAAGCCCGGCCCGCAGGCGTTGACGGCCTGGATCCAGTAGTAGAACGTTGGGCCGGCGACGACGCCGGTGTCGGTGTACTGGGTGGCGGTCGTGGAGGTAATCAAGGTGGAAGCGCCGCTGTTGTTCGCCGTGTTGCGGTAGATGTTGTACGAGGTGGCGCCGGGGACGAAGTCCCAGGAAATGTCGATGCCGTTGCAGCGGCCGATGGCGTTGACGTTGTTCACCTGCGCGGCGCGGGCGCAGGGCGTGATGGTGATCTGGGCGGCGTCCCACTGCTTGGTGTTGTTGTTGTTGGGGTTGGTATCGGAGGCGGCGTCGAGCACGCAGCCGATCCAGTAGTTGTTGGCGGGGGTGTTGACGGGGATGGTGAGGGCCGGGATGTTGAACGTCTTGTTCTGCATCGGGGCGAAGTCGATGTTGCTGTAGTTGAACGTCTGGAGGAGCGTGTCGGAGGCGTCGATGGTGTTGTCCGGGGAGAGGTAGACGCGCAGCGTGAAGGTGCGGGCGGGGGGATCGTTGTCGGTGGCGTTGGAGATGGTGACGGTGGCGGTGGGCGTCTGGGTGCCGGCCTGCACGTTGACGTTGCTGGTGAGGCGGTACCGCAGGGCCTCAACATCAAAGGTGGAGGTGCGGGTGCCGGTGCGCCAGTCGTTGAGCTGGGCGAAGAACCAGTCGGTCAGTGCGCAGTAGTAGGCGTAACTGCTGCGGTCGCTGGTGGAGCAGACGGCCAGGGCGGTGCGGCTGTTGTTGACGAAGCGGTAGAGGCTGCTGCCGCTCATGCCGCCCCAGACGGAGGTGAGGCAGCCGGGGGTGGTGTTGATGAGGTACTTGTTGCCCCGGAGGATGTTGGGGCAGCCGTCGATGGTGCCGGACCAGAAGTACATCTGGCGGCCGGTGTGAAGGGTGTTCAGCGGCGCGTTGCAGGTCTCGGCGGGGTAGGACCAGTTGTAGTGGGTCTGGGAGGAGTCGCAGGCGGTGAAGCCGTAGCCGTACCAGCCGGTGAGCATGCCGACGTTGCGGGTGACGGTGCGTTGGAGGCGGATGGCGCCCAGGTCGGCGTTGAAATCCTGGTTGTTGATGTAGGCGGTGTTGGAGAGGAACTGGGTGCCGCGGGCGTAGCCCCAGTACTGGGAGACGGTGTTGGCCGGAGGGGCCTGAGCGGCGCCGTCCCAGCCGGGGTAGACGTAGATCTCGGTGGCCCAGTCGTTGATGGCGATGGTGACGGGCGGGTTGCCGGTGGTGAACGAATGGGTGTAGACGCAGTGGCCCGCGGTGAGCACCACGCCGGCGTCGGTGAGCGTGCCGGAGCAGGAGAACCAGTAGTCGGTGCCGTTCTTGACGAAGCGCATCGCCAGCTTGCAGTTGGGGTTGGCGGGGAAGGCTTGGAGTTCGGCGTTGGTGGCGGCGACCATGGTTCCCAAGCCGCGGGCGTACTCGTTGCCGGCGGCGAGCAGTCCGACGCCGCGGAACTCCGGGGTGCTGCGCATCGCTTCGGGCAGATCATCGGGGTCGGCGATGGGTATCTCGCGGGACTCGCCGGTCAAGGCGTCGTACACCATAACTGCCTGGGGGCGGACGGCGGGGTCGGCGTTCTGGCTTCCCTCCGGCATCGGCATGGGCGGGATGGTGTCAAGCGGGGGGACGTGGGCGTCGGGATCGGGGACGATGGGAGAGGGGTGCCACACAGGAACGAACTGCAGATCGGCGATCGGGTCCGGGTTGACGGGCGTGATCGGATCGGTGGGCGGGTTGGGGCGGCTGCTCATCTGCGCTGCGGCGACGGACGCGGCGCAGAGAGAAGCCAGAATGACGAGGCGGAGAGTGCGGGTCCACATGGCGGTATTCCTTGCGAGTTGGTGTGCTACACGCGTCGGAGGGCGGGAATGCGCCCGACTTATTATGAACGCAGGGAGGCAAAATCTGTCACGCAATTTGGCGGGAATTCCGGTAATTTGAAGTTGGGCAATACAAATCGACCGGATGCGAGATCTGTTCGGGTGGCCCGAGGTCTGGTTACTTGATGAGTCGGCGGTCAGGAATGCGGCGATTCAACAGGGCGCCGATACGACCGGGTCGGGGAAGATTGGATCACGAAAGACCTGAAGAGAACGACTTCCCGCTCGCGCACGCGCGTGGCGTTGGTGAGGCAATCGGACCGGGATTCACCGATGGTTGAGGTGTTTGAGCGCGACGGCCGTGGCATCCGCGGTGGTTCACCGACCGGAGAAAAGCGATCAAAAAACCGCCGCGAAAGGAGCTAGAGGTTGTTCAACCGGCGCGGCGTGCGGCGGGGCTTGCCGGGCGGGTGCGGCGGAGCGTGCGGTCGATGGCGCGGTGGGCGAAATAAGGCAGGATCATCCCGAACACCCCTCCAAGAGCCATGCCGAGAGCGATCTTCCAATACAACGGTTGCGTATTGGGCGTGGCCTGCACCGCCAGGAGGACGACGACCGCGAGCATCGACGCGCCCAGGGCCAGCATGGACAAGCCGGCGAGGATGACCAGGACAAGGTCCAACTGCTCGAGCGCATCACGCCCGCGACGCCGCGATGTGGGCATCATGGAATAGGGCGGGTTGATCGGGTTGTTCTGCATCGCGGAGGGGAAACTTGTTTCGGCGGATTGGGAGCGGCGTTCGCAGGTGCAGCATAGGGACTGGATTGCGTTGCTGCTTGTCGAGGACGGGTCACTTGTTGCCGGCGAGTTTGCGGACGGTCATGTCGAAGGTGCGGACCATGTTGTTGAGGATGCCGTAGCAGATGCCCGCGTGGACGGCCAGGCAGACGAGCGAGCCCAGGGCGAGGGTGAGGCGTGAGCCGGAGAGGCCGAAGGAGTTGAGCGTCTGACCGAGGCGTTCGCCCGGATCGAGCACGAGCAGCAGGAACGAGACGGGGCTCAGGCAGCCGAGCACGGGGCCAAGACCGGGGAGGCTGGGGGACGCGGACCAACCGCACAGCCCCACCACGCCCGCGATCGCGCCCACGACGCCGACGGTGCCGACGACCGAGCCCAGGATGCCGCGGCTCTTGAGAGACCATTGCAGTCCGACCATGATGCAGAAGGCGATGAAGGGGATGACGACGAACGGAGCCAGGAGCGCTGCCTCGGGGAGCAGGAGCGGGAGTTGGGCGGGAACGGAGTTGACGGTCTTGGTGACTTCGAGGGCGGTGGCGGCGTCGTCGCGGCCGAAGCCGCCGACGATCACGTAGAGGCAGGCCATGGCGAGCGTGCCCAGGGGCACGGAGAGGAGGGGGAGGAGGTACGCGATGAGGCCGCGGAGCTTGCCCATGAGGTACGCGCGGGCGGTGATGGGCGTGGTGAGGATGAGGTCCAGCGTGCCGTCCTCGCGCTCCTTGCTGATGGCGGAGGCGGCGGTGTTGATACCGACGACGGAGATGCCGATGAGTTCGATGAGCAGAACGCTGAGAAGGACGAACTGGAAGTCACCGGCGGACTGGATGATGTGGGTGTGGTACGCCCAGACAACGCCGGCACCTCCGAGGAATCCCGAGGCGATGAAGATCCATCGGGCGATGATCTTGCTGGGCTGGCTGTTGCGGCTGGCGGCTTCGCGCCAAGCGATGGGGTTGTGCCAGACGTGCCTGGGGGCGCGGTGGCGGCCCTCGCCTTCTTCACCGCCGGCGGACTTGGAGCCGAGCATGCGCTGCCAGAGCGAGAGGCCCGAGTCATCGGTGCCGAACGATTGCAGTCCGCCGGATCGGACGGTGAGCGTGGAGACGCCGATGAAGAGCGCCGAGAGGAGGATGCTTCCGATGCACCAGGTCTGCACGGGTGTTTCGAGCAGCCAGGCCTGCAGACCGGTCTGCGAACCTTCCGAGGCGGTGGGATAGGTGGAGGGGTTGAGGAGGGCGGTGAGCGCGAGGAACGGGTTGAGGGCGGTCATGAGGGTGACGCCCTTGCCCCCCGAAGCGCCCTGGTTGGCGTTGCGAAGGCCGAAGTCGATGGCGATGGTGGCGCCCAGGTACGTGATGATGGCGATGAAGAAGGTGAAGAACGCGCGCTTGCCGACGAGGCGGCTGACGGCCAGAGAGATGGCCACGGAGCCCACGAGCAGCGCGGCGGAACCGGCGACGAGATAGGACGCGAAAATCGCGCTGCCGGGCACGCCGCCGAAGTACTGCGTGAGGGCGAAGAGGGGGAGGCTGCAGAAGAGCAGGGCGAGCACGAAGAAGAGGCGACCGAACAGGTTGCCCAGGACGATCTCGCTGGCGGTGAGGGGCGTGGTGAGCAGGATGTCCCAGGTGCGGGGCGAGGCTTCCTGGGCGATCGCGCCGCCCATGAAGACAGGGGCGAGGAGGCAGATGAGACCGATCTGGAGGTAGGCGATGTTGGTGAACGCGCCCGCGCCGGCCTGCGCGAGGCGCTGGTAATCGAGCGCGCCGGCCTTGGTGCCCAGGAGGAGGACCCAGAGCAGCACGACGATCAGGACGGCCAGGTACGCCGCGCGGATGTACATGTGCTTGGAGCGGCGCGAGGCGTTCTGCACGAGGCGCACGGCGATGGGGTTGGCGGGTCCTTGGCGCAGGAGCCATCGGAGGATGATGGGCATGGTGGATGATATCTCGGGAGTGATCGGGGGCCGTTCGGCGGGGTCGATCGACGCGGACGAGCGGCGGGGGCGGCCGCGGGGCTCGCTTCTGTGTAGGTCAGGTGGAAACAAGGGGCGGGATTTTGACCAATAATCTATCTCATATACAAGACTGTTCTGCCAACGGTGGTTTGAAGTTCAGGGAAATGTGCTTCTTTTTCACCGCGGGAGCCGCTTGGGGTTGCAACGCAGCATCATTCCCTGTACATTCATCATCGCCAAGGGGCCGAAACTCGCGGGGTGGGACGGTTCAGATCCGTCCGGCATTTCGTTCGTTCGGCGCGGCCGGACGGACATGAGGTGGGAGAGATTCCGGCGTTGAGCCGGGCTCGGCGGTGTGTTCACGCCGCGGGGCGTTGAAATAAAGGAACAAATCATGAAAAGTTGCGTGCGCACTTCAGCGGGTATGTTGCCGAGCCTGATCGCGGCGGCGGCGGGGCTTGTCGCGAGCGTGGGAACAGCCCACGGTCAGATGTCGTGGAACGGCGTGAGCGGGGTATGGAGCAATCCGTTCAACTGGACGCCCAACAACGTGCCCGACAACTCCGGAGAAACGGCGACGATCGGCGCGGGGGGCTCGTACGGGGTCACGCTGGACGGGAACTTCACGATCGGCGGGTTGACGCTGACGAACCCAACGGGAGTATTGAACACGGCGAGCGGGACGCAACTGGGGCTGACGGGAACGCTGGCCAACAACAGCACGATCACCATCAACGCGGGCGGGGGCGGGCTCGGGACGTATCTGCTGGCGGCGACGTCGCACGCGTGGACCGGCACGGGATCGGTGGTCCTGGACGCTTCGCCGAACCTGGACACCGCGCAGATCATCTGGAACGGCGGGGGCGAGCAGATCACGCAGGCCTCGACGCACACGCTGCGGGGCACGGGGAGCGTGAACACGATTTTCGTGAACAACGGGACGATCAACGCGGACCGGGCCTCCCGGACGCTGCAACTCAGGAACGCGCCCAAGACGAACAACTCGCTGATGACGGCGACGAACGGGGGCACGCTCGACGTGCTCGCGTCGGTGGACCAGTCCGGGGGCGGGCGGATCGACGCCAACGGCGGCACGGTGCGGGTGGGGGGCGTGACGATCACGGGCGGGGACATCAACGTGCTGGGCGCGAGCCCGGCGTACACGATCGGGAATGCGTCGTTCATCGGCGTGACCACGACCGGCTCGTTCGGAGTGACCAACGGCACGCAGATCGCCACGTACAACTCGCTCACGAACAACGGGACGATCACGATCAACCCGGAATCGGGGGCCAGCGGAACTTACCTAACGCTGGGCAACAGCACGGCGCTGGGGGGCCCGGGAACGGTGGTGATGAACGCGTCGCCCAACCTGGACACGGCGCAGATCATCTGGAACGGCGGCGGGGAGGTGCTGACGCAGAGTGCGTCGCACACGATCCGCGGCACGGGACGGATCAACGTCTTCCTGACGAACAACGGCAACGTGACGGCCGACCGGGCGGACCGCTCGCTGTGGCTCAACACGCAGACCAAAACCAACAACAACCTGATGACGGCGACCAACGGCGGTTTCCTGGACATCACCTGCCCGGTGAACCAGGGGGCGCTCGGACAGGTGCGCGCAATCAACGGCACGGTGCGCATGGGCGGGACGGCGATCACCGGCGGGCTGCTCTCGGCGTCGGGCACGGGGCTGCTGGACGTCACCGGCAGCTCGAGCTGGAACAGCCTGACGATGACCGGCCCGACGGCGATTGAGAGCGGCGTGACGTTGCAGTTGTTCAACGCGATCACGAACAACGGGACGATCACCGTGAACGCTTCGGCGGGCCCTGCGGGCACGTACCTGCAGACGGGCAACTCGCTGAGCATCACGGGAACGGGCACGATCGCGATGAACGCCTCGCCGAACCTGGACACGGCGGTGATGTCGTGGAACGGCGGGGGCGAAGTGCTCACGCTGGGGAGCGGTCAGACGCTGCGGGGCACGGGCAACGTGCTGGTGAACATGGTCAACAACGGGTTGATCAGCGCCGACGTGAACGGCCGGACGCTGCAGTTGACTTCCCAGCCCAAGGCGAACAACACGACGATGAAGTCGATCGGCGGCGGCCTGCTGCGTCTGGCGAACGTGGCCGTGAACCAGGCGGCCTCGGCGCAGTTGTTGGCGGACGCGAGCAACGTGGAGTTCAGTTCGGCGACGATCAACAGCGGCAACGTCAGGGCGCAGGGCGGCGGGAGAATGCTGGTCACGGGGACGTCCCGGCTGAACGGGGTTGCGGCGTCGGGCCCGCTGGATGTGTATGACGGCATTAACTTCCAGATCGACCAGGGGCTGGTGAACAACGGCACGATCACGATCAACTCGCAGGCGGGGAACGCGGCGTCGACGATGCAGACGATGGCGTCCCAGACGCTGTCGGGCTCGGGTACGGTGGTGCTCAACGCGTCCCCGAACATCGAGACGGCGCAGATGACCTGGAACGGCGGGGGAGAGGTGCTCACGCAGAGCGCCGGGCACACCATCCGCGGCACGGGCCACATCTACGTGGCCATGGTGAACAACGGGCTGGTGCAGGCGGACCGCAGCGGCCGGACATTGGCGGTCACTTCCGCGGCCAAGACAAACAACGCGACGATGAAGGCCACGGGGGGCGGCGTGCTGAGCGTTGCAAGCTTGATACTGAACCAATCTCCCGCGGCGCAGTTGCTGGCCGACGGTGGGTCGACAGACTTCAGCGGCGCGACGATCGGCGGGGGCAACGTGAACGCCGTCAACGGGGGCACGGGCAACGTCTCGGGCAACAGCACGTTCGTCGGCGTGACCACGTCGGGCCCGCTCCGGGTGAACACGGGCGTGACGCTGGGCCTGTCGAACGGGCTGACCAACAACGGCGTCATCACCGTCAACCCCACCGAGGGAGGCGGCGGAACGCTGGTGCAGGTCCTCAACTCGCAATCGCTGACCGGCACCGGTCAGATCGTGCTGAACGCCTCGACGAACCTGGACACAGCGTACCTCGCGTACAACGGAGGCGGCGAGGTGCTGACGCAGGGCGCATCGCACACCATCCGCGGCACCGGGCACATCTACGTGAACCTCCTGAACAACGGGCTGGTGAACGCCGACCGCGCCGGCCGGGTGCTGGAACTGCTCGCGGCGGTCAAGACCAACAACGCCACGATGAAGGCGACCAACGGCGCGGTGCTGAGCGTGCTCAATATGACACTGACGCAGGCCTCGGGCGCGCAGCTGCTGGCCGACGCGTCGACCGTGTCGCTGTCGGGCGCGACGATCAACGGCGGGAACATCAACGCGACCAACGGCGGGCAGAGCGTGATCGCCGGGCCCTGCACGCTGGTGGGTGTGCGTGTGAGCGGGGCGATGGGGGTGCTCACGGGCAACTCGCTGGGGCTGCGTTCGGGGCTGGTGAACAACGGGGTGATCACGGTGAACACCAGCGCCGGGGGCGCGGGCACGCCGGTGGTGATCCTGGAATCGCAGACCATCTCCGGCGCGGGCGCGCTGTACCTCAACGCCTCGGCAAACCTGGACACGTCGTACTTCACCTACAACGGCGGCGGCGAGGTGCTGACCAACGACGTGAACCACACGATCGGCGGCACGGGCCGGCTGTACGTGCGGCTCACCAACAACGGCATCATCTCGCCGGGCCGGCCGGGCACGCCGATCGGATTGATCGATCTTCGTGCCGCGGCGAACACGACGTTCGGGCCTGATTCCCAGTACATCGTGCAGATCGCCGGGCCCGGGCAGGCGAACGCGGACCAGATCACCGGCGACCGGACGATCACGCTCGACGGCACGCTGCGGATCGAGCCGCTGCCGGGGTACCTGGCCAACCGGGGCGAGGAGTGGACGATCATCTCCGGCGCGAGCGTGGTCGGCGGGTTCACGAACGTGTTCGGGCCCGCGGCGGTGAACGGCGTGGGGTACAAGGTTGAGTACTTCGCCAACCGCGTGGTGGTCAAGACCGTGTGCTACGCCGACGTGAACGACGACGGCGGCATCGACGGCGGCGACGTGCAGGCCTTCTTCGCGCTGTGGGAGGCGGGCGACCCGGTCAGCGACCTGAACAACGACGGCGGCGTCGATGGGCAGGACGTTGAGATCTTCTTCCAGTATTGGGAGGGCGGGGGCTGCTGAATCACGTTCGGTATTGGCCTTGATTGAACGAAAGCGCCGCGGCGTCGAGGGTTCGACGCCGCGGCGTTGTTATGAACGCAGTCCGCGCGGGTGCATGGTCAGCAGGCGCCCTGCTCCCAGCGGGCGAAGAACTCCTGAACGTCGGAGCCGTCGACACCGCCGTCGGCGTTGTATTCGGCGGGGCAGGGCAGCGCTGACATCGGGAGTTCTTTGATGTGTGGGTACCGGGGTGTTGAGAGGGCGTTGCTGAGCGGGCGGTGTTGAGACAGCTGCGCCGCATCACGACTCCTCAGAGCCGAAGGCTTGCCACCCGCCGTCATAAGACGCTGGGTTTTGATGCAACGGAGCACCCGCGGCGGGTCAATTCGGGGTTCAGGAGGCCAAAACCGGGGGTGCAGGTGCGGCGTGGGGCGGGCGGGGCTCTAAAATTGGCGCAGCGCACCAGCTCGCTTGATTGGAGGAGGCCTGAACTATGAAGATCATTTCAATGAGCATTGGACACGGAGCGGGCCCGGGCGGTTCTGCGGTGCGCGGATGGGGATGCGCGTGGCTCGCGCTCGCGATGTTGGTTTCGCTGATTTGCGTGCAAGGGGCGCGGGGGCAGTGCGAGGCGCAGTGGTTGCGGGGAGCCGATTCCGCAGGATCGGAACTCTACAACATCGGCAGCGTTGGGGCACTTGCGAACGACGACTTCCTTGTGGGTGTATCCGCCGGAGCTTTGGGTGATATGCAAGGGCCCGGCGTATTCCGGTACACCCGAGCCACTCAACGATTCAATCGGATCGCGTCTGAGTTCGCCGAAGTGTTCTCGCTTTCACCGGAAGGCAGCGTGGTTGTTGGGGGCACGTTCACTTCGATCGCGGGCGTCGCGGCCAACGGCGTTGCGCTCTACAACCCGATTTCAAACACATGGTCCGCGCTGGGCAGCGGCGTCAGCGGCGGCACGACCGCCGGAGTGTCGACGCTTGCCGTGTTCCCCAACGGTGACATCGTCGCGGGAGGGAGTTTCTCGACCGCGGGGGGCGGGGCGGCTCTCAACATCGCACGGTTTGACCGAGCGGCAGGGGCTTGGGCGCCGATGGGTGCGGGCCTCGATCGCGCACCGGCGGCGGTGTCGGTGATGGCGAATGGCGATGTCATCGCGGCCGGGATGTTCACGAATGCCGGCGGCGTCGGCGTCAAATATGTTGCGAGGTACAACGTCGCATCTGAATCTTGGTCGGCGCTTGGAAGTGGCATACCGACGCTAACTGGAAGCGACTTGATCACGTCGGTCGTCGCGTTGCAAAATGGAACCGTGATCGTCGGCGGGATCTTCAGGAACACGATCGGTCTGCCGACCTCGGGCCTGATGACGTTTGACGTCGCAACGAACTCCTGGTCGGGAGTTGTCACCGCGTACCAGAATCTTGTGTACGGGCTCGCGAAGGACTCGGACGGTGGGGTGCTCGTCGCTGGCGCGCTGGAAAATCGCGGAATGGTGGCGAAGCTCGACCCGAGCACACATCTCGTGACTCCGATTCCATCGGCGTACTCAAGCCCTGCGCGCGCCGGGCAGGTTCTTCCGCTTCTTGGCGGTGACCTGGTAGCGAGCGGCACGTTCTCAACAATCGACGGCATTGCCGCCCGGGGCATCGCGATTTACAGTCCGAGCACTCGCCGGTGGACGGCAACGACTCCGGGGTTCAACGGCGCCATCCGTTGCACGACAAGAGCAGCGAACGGTGACGTGATCGCGGGCGGCGAGTTCACGTCCGCCGCGAATGTTGCGGCGAATTTCATCGCGCGTTACAGCCCCTTCACCAACACATGGTCGGCGTTGGGCGAAGGAACGAACGGCCAAGTGCTGGCTGTCGCTGAGCTTTCGAACAGAGATGTTCTTGCCGGCGGGTTGTTCTATCTGGCCGGCGGGGTCCCGGTCACGAATCTGGCCAGGTTCAGAGCCGCGACGAACTCATGGTCTGGGCTGCCCGGCTGGGACGGTTCGGCGGTTCGTGTGAACGCGATGGCAACAAGGCCGGACGGAAGCGTCATCATCGGCGGCCGGTTCTACGCTCCGTCCGGAGTGGCGACCGGGCCCAACCTCGCCGTTTATTCCCCGGACACGGAAACATGGTCGGCCCTTGGAGGAGGCAATGCGCAGGTGTCGGACGAGGTTTACACCATCGCGATGACGCCAGACGGAGACGTTCTGGTCGGCGGCAAGTTCAGACAGATCGGCAGCCTTTCCGCGAATCATGTCGCACGATATGCCGCGGCCACTCGTTCTTGGGCATCTCTCGGAGCAGGCTTGGATTACAACGAGGTTCTCGCGATCACAGCGTTACCGAACGGCGATGTTCTTGCCGGCGGATGGCTTCTGCGGGTCAACCCGCCCATCAGGTCATTGGGCCGCTACTCAAGAGCGACGAATCAATGGTCGAACGTCGGAACGGCGACCAGTGGATCCTCATTGGGATATGTCCGCTCGCTGTGCGGCACTCCGGACGGCAAGGTGCTGGTCGCGGGGCAGTTCGATCAGATCGAGGGCATTGCCGCGCGGGGCGTTGCCCTGTACGACCCCGTCAACAACTCCTGGTCGCAGGTCGGCACCGGAATCGGCGGTTCTTTGTCGTCCAAAGACGTTTATACGGTGACGACTCTCGCGAACGGCGATGTTGCGGTCGGCGGCGATTTCACCATCGCGGGCCGTAACACCTCCGCCAGTTTCGCGCGGTTCGGCACACCCGTCCCGCTCATCAGCCGCCATCCGATGTCGGTCACCTCGTGCCCCTCTGGCGTGGCCTCGTTGTCGGTCGTTGCGACGAGCGACAGCGCGGTGTCGTATCAATGGCGCAAGGACGGGAATGCGATCGACCTCGCCACGAACCCTTCGGCCGCGACGGCCACCCTCTCATTCGCCGGCACGGCCGCGGCGGACGAGGGCGTGTATGACTGCGTCGTCACCAACGGCTGCGGCTCGGCGACGAGCCTGCCGGCGGTGCTCACCGTCTGCACGGGGGACTTCAACTGCGACGGCGGCGCGGACGGCGCCGACATCGAGGCGTTCTTCGCGGCGTGGGGCGCGGGCGCGGCGGTCGCGGACATCAACGCAGATGGGGGCGTCAACGGGGCGGACATCGGGGCGTTCTTTGATGTGTGGGTGCAGGGGTGTTGAGAGGGCGGTGTTGAGCGGGCAGTGCTGAAGAAGCGGCGCCGCATCATGACTCCTCAGAGCCGGAGGCTTGCCACCCGCCGTCATAAGACGCTGGGTTTTGATGCAACGGAGCGCCCGCGGCGGGTCAATTCGGGGTTCAGGAGGCCAAAACCGGGGGTGCAGGTGCGGCGTGGGGCGGGCGGGGCTCTAAAATTGACGCAGCGCACCAACGCGCTTGATTGGAGGAGGCCTGAACTATGAAGATCATTTCAATGAGCATTGGACACGGAGCGGGCCCGGGCGGTTCTGCGGTGCGCGGATGGGGATGCGCGTGGCTCGCGCTCGCGATGTTGGTTTCGCTGCTGTGCGTGCGCGGAGCGCGGGGGCAGTGCGAGGCGCAGTGGTTGCGGGGCTGGGATGTCGCCGGTATCGATGAATACCCCACCGGCGCGATCGAGCTGCCCGACGGGGACTTGCTCGTCGCGTCCTACGGCCAAGCCTGTGGTGGCACGTTGGGCACGGGGCTGTTCCGGTATGCACGCGCGACGGCCCAATGGTCCTTGCTGGTGCCTGGACTGACAGGAGGGATCAAACAACTCGCCGATGGCGACTTTCTGGTATTCGGACAGTTCACGACGATCGGCGGAATGCCCGCAAATGGCATCGTTCGCTATCACCTTGCAACCAACACGTGGTCCGCGCTGGGCAGCGGCGTCGCGGGAGGGGTGTCTCCCCGGGTCATCGACGTCGCAGTGTTGGCCGATGGCAGCGTCATCGCCGCCGGCTTTTTCACGTCGGCCGGTGGTCATGCGGCCTCGAACATCGCGAGATATGACTTCAACACCGGGGACTGGACCTCATTGGGATCCGGAGTCGGTGGCGCCGTCCGAGCGGTGGCGATCCTGCCGGACGGGAGTCTGGGCGCTGGAGGGGGATTCCGTACCGCGGGTGACACCGCCAATCCGGTCATGGCTCGCTACGACTTTCAGACGCAGGCGTGGGGCCCGCTTGGTGCCGGCTTCGTTTCGGCGAACCAGAGCGACAACGTCTTCTCGCTGATCGTGCTGCCGAACGGCGATGTTCTTGCGGGCGGAAAATTCTACACATCGTCGGGCATACCGATTGCATCAGGTATGAGGCGGTGCACGTTCGCCACGGGTGCCTGGACCGAGATCGCCATCGACGCTTCGTACGTTAACACAATGGACATGGACCGACATGGTCAGGTATGGTTCGGCGGAGGTTCCTCCTCGGCTTTGAGGCGCCTCGATCCCGCCACCAATGTGATGACGGCCGTTCCGTCGCGATCTTCCATTTATTACAACTGCGCGTTCGTCAAAGCACTTCGCACGGGCGAAGTGCTCATGGGCGGTCGATTCGGTTCGGTCCAGAATGTCCCCGCACGCTCGATCGCCTTGTACTCGCCTGATACCAATCGTTGGTCCGGATTAAGCGTTGGATTTGACGACAGCATTTACTGTCTGAAGCGACTATCGAACGGTGATGTGGTCGCCGGGGGGGACTTCGTTTCGGCTGGGGGAGTTCCCGCTCGACGCGTCGCAAGGTTCCACCCATCGACCAACTCGTGGTCGGCGTTGGGTGACGGGCTGAGCGGAACGGTTGTCGCTCTTGCGGAACTGCCTAACGGCGACCTGCTGGCAGCACGGCCATACCCCGGCGAGGGAGTTCGAACGAGCGACGGATTGTCACGATTCAGCCAAACGACCGGGCAGTGGAACCCCGTTCCGGGAACGACCAACTTGGATGGAGTTCGGGTATTGACTCCTCGGCCGGACGGCACGATCGTGGTGGCGGGGCGTTTCAGTATCGACGCTCCGACTGTCGGCAGCATGAACAATATCGTGCTGTACGACCCGGCGTCGAACAGCGTGCGGCCGCTGCTCTCTAGCGCCAGTTATGTCGTAGCGACCCGCAACAGCTTCGACCCCGGCATCGCCGCGGCGACGGTGAATCCCAACGGAGACGTGATTGTGGCCGGGCAGTTCACCAACGGGAGCTTGCATCCGTGGGTGGAGAACATCGGTCGGTACATTCCCGCGACAGACTCATGGCTTCCAATCGGATCTCGCGTCTTCGGGGGCTTTTCGGCGGTGGCGACACTGCCGAACGGCGACATCCTGGTGGGAGGCTCAGGGCTTCGCCCAGAAGGTGTCTCTGGGTCAGGCGCGCTTTTGCGTTGTTCCGCGGCGACTGGTACATGGACCGTCATCCCATCCGCGGCCTATTTGTCAGATCGAGTGTCGTGCATTGAGGCATTGAGCGATCACGAGTATCTTGTCGCGGGCCAGTTTAACGGCATCGGCGGCGTCGCTGCCAAGAACCTCGCCCGATTCGACGCGAACACGAACTCGTGGTCGGCGATCGGTCCGGCGCTCGTTGGAGGCAACTTCAGTCCCGACGTGATGGCTGTGACAACAACCGCGAATGGTGACATCGTGGCCGGAGGTGCGTTTTCACACGCGGGCGAGGTCGTCTCCGCCCACTTTGCCCGCTTCGGAGTTCCCGCACCAATATTCACCATGAACCCCACGCCCGTAACTGCGTGCCCGGCGGGAACGGCCTCGCTCCGTGTGGCTGTCGCCAGCGGCGATACGCCGACGTATCAATGGCGCAAGGACGGGACCGCGATCGACCTCGCCACGAACCCTTCAGCCGCGACGGCCACCCTTACATTCGCCGGCACGGCCGCGACAGACGAAGGCGTGTATGACTGCGTCGTCACCAACGGCTGCGGCACGGCGACGAGCCTGCCGGCGGTGCTCACCGTCTGCACGGGGGACTTCAACTGCGACGGCGGCGCGGACGGCGCCGACATCGAGGCGTTCTTCGCGGCGTGGGGCGCGGGCGCGGCGGTCGCGGACATCAACGCGGATGGGGGCGTGAACGGGGCGGACATCGGGGCGTTCTTTGATGTGTGGGTGCAGGGGTGCTGAGAGGGCGGTGTTGAGCGGGCCGTGCTGAAAAGGCGGCGCTGCATCATGTCTCGGAGCCGGAGGCGTGCCACGCGCGGCACATATCATCGCGCGTGCCGCAGGTCCCCCACTCTCACGACAGCGCCCGCGCCGCAGCGATGCGGGTGGTGGCGGTGCTGCACACCGCGGGGTTCGCGGGGTTCTTCGCGGGCGGGTGCGTGCGGGACGAGTTGCTGGGGCGGCGGCCGGAAGACTACGACGTGGCGACGGACGCGACGCCCGAGCGGATCGTGAAGCTCTTTGATCGCACGGCGGAGGTGGGCGCGCACTTCGGGGTGGTGCTGGTGCGGGACGGGCAGGAGACCACGGAGGTGGCGACGTTCCGGACCGACGGGACGTACTCGGACAAGCGACGGCCGGACTCGGTGCGGTTCAGCACGGCGGAAGAAGACGCCGCGCGGCGGGACTTTACCGTCAACGCGCTGTTCCTGGATCCCACGGGGCGGACAGCCGGGGCCGCGGCGCCCAGCGGGGGGACGATCATTGATTACGTGGGCGGCACGCAGGACCTGGCGGCGAAGATCATCCGCGCGGTGGGCGACGCGGATAAGCGGCTGGCGGAGGATGACCTGCGGAGCCTGCGGGCGGCGCGGCTGGCGGCGAAGCTGGGGTTTGAGATCGAACCGGGGACGGCGGCGGCGATCCGTCGGCACTCGGCGGGCCTGAGCGGGGTGAGCCGCGAGCGGATCGGCGATGAGGTGCGGCGGATGATGGGGCACGAGTCGCGGGCCACGGCGGCGCGGTGGATGTGGGAACTGGGGCTGGTGGCGGCCGCGCTGGGGTGCGCAGCGCCCGCGGGGGAATGCTCGACGCGGCACCTGGCGGGGCTGCCGGCCGAATCGGGGAGCACGGTGGCCATGGCGGCGTGGTCGCTGGATCTTGGATTCGGTCACGAGGGGGAGGGGGCACGCAAGACCGCGCAGGGGTGGCGGCGGGCGCTGTGCCTGAGCAATGAAGAGAAGGATGAGTTGCAAGCGACCCTGAGCGAACTGGCGAACTTGGAGAAGGATTGGGCCGGGCAATCGGTGGCGGTGCAGAAGCGGCACGCGGCCAGGGGTGGTTTTGAGGCCGCGATGATGCTGCTGGAGATCCGATCCCCCGCGTTGGCGCAAGATGTTCGAAGTAAGTTAGGATGGCTGGCGTCGTTCGGAGGCGGGATTGCACCCAAGCCGCTGGTGACGGGCGATCATCTCATCGAGATGGGGATGAAGCCGGGCCCGGCGTTCAAGCGGGTTCTGGACGGGGTGTACGACGCGCAGTTGGAGGGGCGGGTGACAAACTTGCGGGAAGGGCTGGAACTCGCCCGGGGGTTTGGAGTCTCATAGGTGTAACGGGCGATGACGGAAGGCCCGCAGCGGATTCGACCTACTCTTGGTCCGTTCGCCGGCGTGGGAAAGCGGGTCAAGGGAAGGGGGATGTGTGGCCACGCGGCGTGCGATCGCACGGCTGATGGTCGGGGTGAAGTTTGATTCGAGCACGGCCACGGCGAGTCCGCCGCGGCGCAACAGATGGGAACTGATTCATGAGAACACTTGCCCAGAACGGACGGACCTGGCTGATGGCCGCGGCGGCGTTGATCGCGGCGTGCGGATCTTTCGCGCCGCTGGGCTCTTCGCCGGCGCAGGCGCAGCAGGCGGCGAAGGTCGCGGTTGAAGAAGGACCGGACACGCTGATTTTCGCCGACGGACGGACGCTGCGCGGCACGGTGGTGTCGGAGACGGCGACGAACGTGAAGTTCAAGGGCAGCGTGAACGGGCTGTCGTTCGAGACCGACTACGACAAGAAGTCGATCCTCAAGATCGTGAAGGGCGAGCGCAAGGCCGACGGGAAGGTCGACACGACCAAGCCCGAGGCGGCCAAGCCCATGACCCCGGCGACCCCGGCGAAGGCGGAGACGCCCCCGGCGATGGACGGCGCGAAGCGGTACTACTGGATCGACCTGGAGGGCAACTTCGGGGAAGAGATCAGCCAGACGCCGCTGCGCGAGGCGATGGAAGACGCCCGCAAGAACAACGTCGACACCGTGATCATCGCCCTTAACTCCGAGTGGTCGCGGATGAAGTGGGGCAATAGCGAGAAGCTCTCCGACGACACGGCGTCGTTCGACGAGATGTTCCGCGGCGAGAAGCTGTGCGAGATCTTCACGGATGACGTGCCGAAGAACTGGAAGGACAAGAAGCCCCGGATCGCGTTCTGGGTGAAGCAGGCCATGGGCGGGGCGGCGCTGCTGCCGATGGTGTGCCCGGAGATGTACTTCGCGCCCGAGGGACGCATCGGCGGCCTGGGCAACCTGAGCACGATCTTCGGCAACACGGGCGACGACGTGGTGCGTGAGAAGCAGCGGTCGCTGCGCCTGGCGCACGCCGAGGGCTGGGCGATCGCGGGCGGGTACGACCCGCGGCTGATCCGGGCGATGGCCCGCATCGAGTACGTGCTCTCCTACCGCATGGTGGACGGCCGCGCCGAGCTGTTCGAGGGCTACCCCACCACGGGCAACGAGTTCCTGCTCACCGACGACGGCAAGGACGCGAACGCCGACAGCCAGGTGGCTCGCGTGAGCGGCGAGGGCAACGACGTCCTGACGCTCAAGGCCGACACGGCGTTGGCGCTGGGGGTCTCCAAGAAGACCATCTCCACGCCCGAGGAAATGCTCAGCGCCATGGGCCTGGACCGCGTGGGCGTGAAGGTTGAGGGCAAGTCCAAGAAGATCATGAAGGATTGGGCGGGGGGCATCGAGAGCTCCAAGCGGCGGCTCAAGAAGCTCCTGGCCGATTACGGCGAGGTGCGGGTCAAGGATCCGGGCGACTACCAGGCCCGCAGCGCGGCGCGCGGCTCGCGGATCAAGATCTTGACCGAGATGAAGAGCATCCTGATCGGCCAGTACGGCGAGGGTATCTCGCAGCGCTGGCTGCAGGAGAACGGCATCCCCGACGAGGTCTCGATCGGCACCCGGATCGAATCGATCAAGATCGAGCAGCTCAAGGATCGCAAGTAAGCCGACCCGCGTTCGTCTCACGACCAGAGCGGCCGCGGGCGTTGCACACGCCCCCGGCCTTTTCCGTTCCCAGCCCCTGGATGGGCCCCGTTTATCGAGGTTTAGACCGATGAAGAAACTCCTGAGAAAAACCGCTTCGCTGTTCGGTGGTCTCGCGATCGCCGCGGCGGTGCTGTTCGCCGTTCCCTCCGCCCCCGCCGCCGACACGCTGACGCTCAAGGACGGACAGGTCCTGGAGGGCACGGTGGTGAAGGAACTGGAGGGGTACGTCTGGTTCAAGTACACCGTCGCGGGCATCGAGCAGACCAAGATGTTCACCCCGGCGGAGTTCTCCAAGCTGAGCAAGTCCGACGGCGGCGCGGCGGCCGACGTCGCCAAGCCCGTGGCGGCGACGCCGGCGGTGGCTGCGGACCCCGCGAAGATCAAGACCCCCAAAGGCCGGCCGGGCGTGCCCAAGGCGGCGGTGATCACGATGGGCAAGGAGCGCGACGACAAGCAGGGCGACATGGTGGGCGTCTACATGACGGCCTACGCCCTTGACCAGATGCTCCCGATGCTGGAAGAGGAACTGGGCAACGACGGCACGGGCGTCGTGGTGCTGCGGTTCAACTCCGGCGGCGGCGCGCTGAGCGAGATCCAGAAGCTCAGCGACACGATCCACAACAAGTACAAGAAGAAGTTCCGCGTGGTGTCTTGGATCGACGCGGCGATCTCGGCGGCGGCGATGACCTCGCACTGCGTCGAGGAAATCTACTTCACCCCGCAGGGCAACTACGGCGCGTGCACCGGCTGGTCGGGCCAGCTGGTGGCGATGAAGGGCCGCGAGCTGGACGAGGTGCTCTTCATGATGGAGAAGATCAGCGCCCGCGGCAACTACGACCCCAAGATCATGCGTTCGATGCAGATCCAGGTCCCGCTCTCCTGCACCAAGCTGCCCAGCGGCGAGGTGAAGTGGTACCAGGACACCACCTCGGGTGAGATCCTGGTCAACCGCGAGCACGAGATCCTGACCTTTACCGCCGAGACGGCGCTGCAGGTTGGCTTCTCCAAGGGCACGGCGGCGACGGTGGCGGAGCTCGCCAAGCTGATGGGCTACAAGGAGCTGGAGTGGGTGGGCGAGGACGAGCCGGGCACCCTGTGGCCGGTGAGCAAGGCGGAGAAGTGGAACAACAACTACCGCCGCCAGGCCAAGACCGACGAAACCCACATGAACGAGTACTGGAGCACGTTCCAGATGAACTACGGCGCGGCCCAGGCCGAGCAGGACCGCCAGAAGCGCGGCGCGTTCGTGAACAAGGCCCGCCAGGCGTTCGAGAAGATCAAGGCGATGGTGCGGAACAACCCCAACTTCCGCATGATGAACCTGAACATGGCGACGGAAGAGGAATACCGCGAGTGGTGCGACAAGATCGAGAAGTCGCTGCGTGATTTGATGCGGTAAGCACCGCCCGACCCTGAACCACGAACCGCCCGCAAGGGCGGTTTTTCATTGGGCGGGTGCGCCGCACGTGGCCGGGGTCTCGGCGGCTCCGCATTCCGGGCAGGCCAGGCGAGCGGCAAGACCCTTGCGGTCGTACCCGCACGCGTCACACCGGCCGATTCCGAACGAACAACGCGTGCGCCGCTCCAGCAGCAGGCCCGCGTCGGCGAACGCCAGAGCGATCAGCCAGAAGGGAACGTGCAGGCTCGGCATGCCGCCGATCACGTTCAGCCTCGCCCACCAGTTGTAGCGGGCCGCGGGCTCAATTTCCGAGACGAAGACGCCGGGATAAAAGCCGGAACTGCCCCGCAAGCCCAGCTGCGCTCCGCCCTCGCTGATGCTCACGCCGATCGGGCCGGGCGGGAGGACGCCGATGCACAACTGCGGGGGAAGCAACGCGAGGAGCACTGCGATCAGGGCCGTGAAGAACAAAATCCTGGCCCCCCGGCTCCTCGTCCGCTCCAACAACTGGAAGAGGTTGCACATGACAGGTGATTCGCCGTTGGAGCGTGGCGCTCGGGAGGTTCCGCACTCCAATGGCGCGATCGGCGACGCGATCGAAGGGGTTGAAGCCGACTCCTCAGACAGGCTTGTCGCCCAACGCCAGGTGAGCGTCGACGAGGCGCTGGTTGGCGTTGAAGACGCCCTGGGTGAGCAGTTCCAGGGGCGTGAACTTGCCCAGGCCCAGCACCTCGCAGCGGTCGGCGAGCGTTTCGAGCAGCGCGGGGATGATGGCCGTGGGGCCGCGGGCGTCGAGCCCGAGGGTGCGCCAGCCGCCGGCGGAGTTGGGCGGGGTGTCGAAGTCGCCGGACCAGCCCAGGTGGAGTTCACGGCACACGCGCTTGGCGACGGACACGATCGAGACGATGCGGGACGAGGTGTCGCCCGCGGCGTCGTTGGGCGGGAAGGCGTGCATGAGCGTCGTGGCGATCACGGCCGGGGGCAGTTCCCAGTGGTGCGCGAGCCGCTCGCCCACGGTGCAGTGGTCCAGGCCGAAGACCTGGAGTTCAACCTCGGCGCTGGCGCGGCATCGCAGGCGGGCGATGCGCAGCACGTTGGAGTAGGCCTTGGGGAACATCAGGTCGAGCGCGAGCTTGCCGATGCCGTGCAGCAGCCCCGCCAGAAAGACCTCGGAGCCCTGCACGCGGAGCTTGGGGTGCGCCTCCGCGATGGACTCGGCGGCGCACGCCACGGCGAGCAGGTGCTGCCAGTAGCCCTGGCGGTCGAAGGCCGGTGTGGCCAGGTCAAGCGCCATGCCGGCGGCGAGTTCGTGGTCGAGGGCGGCGCGGGTGGGGTCATCATCGCGGCGCAGGTGGTCGTACACGGCCACCGAGAGCGCGGCGGAGCGGACGGACTCAAAGCCGAGCATGAGCACCGCCCGCTTGACGGTGGTGATGCGTTCTCCCAGCCCCTTGTCCGCGCGGCGGCACAGAGCCAGCAGGCGCGTGGAGAGCGCGGGGTCGGACTCGATGAGCTTGACGATCTCCTTCATGTCCGCGTCGCGCGAGCGGCCCACGGCCAACAGGCGCGTGGCCACGGGCGAGAGCGTGGGCAGATCGTGCACGCGCGTCAGGATGGACTCGACGCGCTGCGATCGCTTGGCCGATTCTGGCGATTGTGTCACGCCGGCGGTCATGCGGGGTGGTTAATCCTGTCGGGGGGGTGCGTTGAGCGCGAGCAGCTCTGTGACCTTGTCCATCAGCGTGGTGAAGTCGAAGGGCTTCTTGAGGAACGCGTCGGCGCCGGCGGCCACGAGGCTCTTGATCTCTTCGGGCTTGGCGACGCCGCTGACGCACAGGATCTTCATGTCGGCGTAGCGCGGATCGCCGCGGACGCGTGAGCAGACCGCGGCGCCGCTGAGGTCCGGGAGCATGTAATCCAGGATGATGAGGGCGGGGCGGAAGCTCTCGGTGAGGATGCCGGCGTCGTAGGCGCTGGCGGCGGCGCGGATTTCCAGCCGCGGGTCGCGTCCGAAGGCGTCCTGGTACATCTGGATCACGGCGGGGTCGTCGTCCACCACCAGCACGCGACGCCTGGGTGATTCCAGCGCGTCGAGCGGGATGTTGTTGGCCTTCATGAAGCGGATGAGGTCTTCACGAGGGATCCGGCGGAACTTGCTCCCGGGCACCCGGAAGCCGGTCAGTCGTCCGGCGTCGAAGCACCGGATGATGGTCTGCTGGCTCACGCGGCAGACCTCGGCCGCTTCGCCGGTGGTGAACACCCTCTTCTGCGAGAGATCCTCGGGCGGAGAAGTGTCTGGGGTGTTCTCGTCCACTGCGAAACCTCCGTACACGCGCACACGACGAACAACCGGGCGGGGCGTGCCGTCCGTGGCCACCCAAGGCCCGCTTGTTACCTAAGCGGCACACGCTGTGATCGGCCCCCACTCTTCCCAACTTCACAGAAGCGCCGAACGATGCATCGAATCGCTGCGGATGGTTCTGGAGAAGGCCGCCCGCTCGGGCCGCGGAGGCACCGGTTTGTGGTGGAAATATCCCCGCGCCGGGTGAGTCCACATACGTCGGGCTCGATTATCAGCCGGGGTGCAGAGCCCGCCACTTGGTGATTGCTTCGGGCTCGCGCGGATAGATCGGCGTGAGCGCGATCGGATCGACGGCGGGGAAGTCGAAGGAGGCTTCGATGCACGCGGCGGCGTCGAACACCGGCGGGATGATCCGCGCGCCGGCGGCGGCTTCGCGGATGGCGGGCGGGAGAAAGCGATCGGCGATGAAGAGGCCGACGTTGAGGCCCGCGACATCGGCGGGGCCGACGAGCGCGCCGGCCCGCGGGCCGCCGGGCGCGAAGACGGTGCACCAGGCGGTCTGGCCCTTGGACGCCAGGAGCACCGCGAAGGGTTGGCCCGCGGCGTCGACGCGCCGGGCCACGACGTGGGCGGTGGGCACCGCGACGCACTCGGCGCCGGTGGCCTCGGCGATGAGCTTGGCGGTGGTGACGGCGAGGCGGACGGCGGTGTACCCGCCGGGGCCGGCGGAGACGGCGACGCGGGAGAGGTGGCGGGGCGTGGCGGAGGCCGCTCGCATCGCGGCGTCGACGGCGACCATGAGGGCGTCGTCGTGGGTGGCGGTGGGGTCGATGTCGGCGCGGCCGAGCACTTCTCCCCGGCGGCCCACCGCGACGCCCGGCTTGCACGGGGCGCCCGGCTGCCACGCCGAGGGGTTGCTGGTTTCGATCGCCAGGATCAGGCCGCGTTCGCTGGGCACGGGCAACGCTAGGAGGCGTGAACGCGGATCGCGAGGCCCGACGCAACCGCGGCGTTGCGGGCGTAGGCTTTCACGATGCCCGAGAACGAGATTCCGTTTGAACTGCCCAAGGTCACTGCGGCGGAGAAGAAGCGCGCCGCGAGCCTGCTCGGAGCGCTGCGCACGCACTATCCCGATGCGCACTGCGAGTTGGACTACAAGTCTCCGCACGAACTGCTGATCGCCACGATCCTCTCGGCGCAGGCGACGGATGTCGGGGTGAACAAGGCGACGCCCGCGCTGTTCGCCAAGTTCCCGACGCCCCGGGACTACGCCAACGCGACGCCGGCGGAGATCGAGCCGTTCATCAAGTCGATCGGCCTCTTCCGGAACAAGGCCAAGGCGGTGCACGCGGCGATGACGGCGGTGGTGGCGCAGTTCGGGGGGCAGGTGCCGCGGACGATGGATGAACTGCTCACGCTACGGGGGGTGGCCCGCAAGACGGCGAACGTGGTGCTGGGCAACGCGTTCGGCGTGAACGACGGGTTCGTGGTGGATACGCACATCGAGCGGCTGAGCAAGCGGATGAAACTGGTGCCCAAGGACACCACCGTGGCGATGGTGGAGCGGCACCTGATGGCGCTCTTCCCGCGCGAGAGCTGGTGCGACGCGTCGCACATGCTCATCTGGCACGGGCGGCGGGCCTGCAAGGCGCGGGGGGCGTGCTGCGCGGACCACGAGATCTGCCGGGAGTTCGGCATCGCGTGCGAGTTGCCCCGCGGGAAGCGATCCACCCAATCAAAACCCGCATAGACGCGACGAAGGTCGTTCGTTTCACCCGGATTTTGCTTCAAAAAGGGCTCTTCGGCCCGGGAACGGGCGGTGCCTGATCGGTTCAACGCCGGGGAAGCGACCGTGGACGCACGGCTGCGTATAGATTGCCTATGCGCCCCTTGCACGGTCAACATAAAGTTCCTCGGCGCACCCACCCATGACCACCACCAAAGCGCAGACACAAGACGATGAAGCGGCCCGGCCGCCCGAAGAGGGCGGATCGATCGCGTCCGGCCCGGACCCGCGCGAGCAGGTGGCCGCGTTCCTCCAGAAACTGCTGGAAGCCCAGTGCGCCCTGGTCGAGGGCGTGGCGGGCGCGGTCTTCCTGGGGGTCGGGGGCGAAACGCCGGTGCCGCCCGCGGCGATCTTCCGCGCGCCGGCGATCAACCGCATCACCGACGGGACCGATCCGCTCGCGCCCGCGATCCTGACGCGCCTGGAACGGCTCGCGGCCGAGACGGTGGCGGAGCCGGGGGCCCACGGGCGCGGCGACACGATCGCGCTCTCTCGCGGCAACCGCGCGATGTACGGCGATGAGGTGCGCCTGCGGGCGCTGGCCACGCCGCTCGCGGCGGACGGACGCATCGAGGGCGCCACGGTGATCCTGGCGGCGCCCAGGCAGGGGTACTCCGAGCCCGACGCACTGCGCACGCTGGTGCTCGCGGCGGGGCGCTTCGAGGCCTTCCTGTGGAAGCAGCAGTGCCTGACCGAGGCCGAGCAGAAGCTCATGCTGCGGCAGACGGTGGAACTGCTCGACGCGTCGCAGCAGGGCGGGACGGCGGCGGGGATGGGCGCGATCCTGTGCCACGAACTGAAGCGCCGCTTCGGCGCCACGCGGGTCTCCATCGGGCTGGTGAAGGGCGATTTTCTGCGGCTGGTGGCGGTGAGCGGCGCGGACAGCATCGACCGCAACGCCCCGGCGGTGGAGGCCCTGGAAGCCGCGATGGAAGAAGCCGCATCGCAGGACTGCGAAATCATTTTCCCCGCGCCGGCCGACGCGGAAGCGGACCCCGCGCAGCGCCGGGTGCGCCGGGCGCACGAGGAACTGTCGCGCCGCTTCGGGCCCGCCGCGCTCCTGAGCCTACCGCTGCGGGTGGAGGGCGACCTGGTGGGCGTGGCGATCCTGGAGCGCGAGGCCGACGCGCCGTTCCCCTTCGGCGCGGTCGCGCTGCTGCGGCTGGTGGCCGAAACGGTCGGGCCCGCGCTGTGGACGCGGCGGCTGGCGGACCGGGGCGTGTACGAAGTGATCCGCGACCGGGCGCGCGAGCTGGCGGTGCAGGCGGTGGGGCCGCGGCACACGGGCATGAAGCTGGTCGTTGCCCTGGTGCTGGCGACGCTCCTGGGCGCGACGGTCCTGCCGGTGCCGTCGCGGATTTCATCGCCAGCGGAAGTGAAGGCCGCGGCGGCGAGGACGATCGTCCCGCCGTACTCGGGCTACCTGGCGGCGGTGAAGGTCAAGCCCGGCGACGAGGTGAAGGCGGGCGACGTGCTGGCGGAGATGGACACGGCGGAGATGCGGCTGCAACTGGTGCAGGCCGAGAGCGAGCAGGCGTCGCAGTTGACGCAGCACGCCGCGGCGCTGAGCAAGGGTGAACTGGCCAAGGCCAAGCAGTACGAGTACGACGCGGCGAAATCCAGGGCGGTGGCGGACATGGCCCGCGAGAACCTGGCGCACGCGGTGATCCGCTCGCCGATCGACGGCGTGGTGGGCAAGGGGGACCTGGAGCAGTACGTGCGTGCGAAGGTGGACCCGACGCAGCCGCTCTTCGAGGTGGTGACGGACAAGAAGGTCTGCGTGGCGTTCGTGGGCGAGCGCGACATCCTGCGCGTGAAGCAGGGGCAGACGGGCCGGTTCGTGGGCAAGGCCCTGCCGGGAGAGAAGATGCCGATGACGGTGGCGCGCATCACGCCCGTGGCCGAGGCGCGGGACGGGGCGCAGACGTACGAGGTTGAACTCACCCCCGCCGTGGCCGACGGGGACGCGGCGTTGCGGACGCTGCGGCCGGGCATGACGGGCACGGCGAAACTGGACGACGGATGGACCACGCCGCTGGCCACGCTGCTGCGTCCGGTGGTGGATGAGGTCCGGATGCGCTGGTGGTGGTAAGCCCCGCCGCGTGCTAGCCCCCCAAACCACCACCACTACCGCGAAAACCGACCGCCCGATGACAGACTGATTTTTTCCGATGCTCGCACTGCTCCGCCAAGACCCCGGTTCATCGTTCAGCGATCTGTGGTATCGCGTGGGGCCGACGCGCCCGCGGGTCTCCACGCACGCTCGCATCACGGTGCAGCGGCGCGACGATTCGGTGTCGTACATCATCGAGGACCCGGCGGGCGGGAACTTCTACCGGCTCAGCGAGTCCGCGTATTTCTTCATCGGCTTTCTTGACGGGAAACGAACGGTGCAGGACGCCTGGGACGCGTGCAACGCGCAGCGCGGCGACGACGCCCCGACGCAGCGCGAGTGCATCGACGTGCTGAGCAAGCTGCAGTATTTCGGGCTGCTGGGCGGGGAGCTGCCGCTCGCGGCCGACATGATCGAACGCCGCCACCGCGAGGCGGCCAAGCGGCGGATGAAACTGCGCACCGGCTCGGGGCTGTCGCTCGTGCTGCCGCTGTTCAACCCCGAGCGGGTGCTGGAGCGGTGCAAGCACCTGATCGCGCCGATCTTCTCGCGTGCGGGGCTGGCGGTGTACCTGCTGGTGGTGCTGGCGGGGTTGTACAGCGTGCTCACGAACATCCCGGCGCTGTTCAGCAGCCTCAACGGCGTGCTGGAGCCCGCGAACCTGGTGCAGATGGCCGTGCTGTTCATGCTGATCCGGGCGTGGCACGAGCTGGGGCACGCCTGCGCCTGCAAGGCGATGGGCGGGCGGTGCACCGAGATCGGGATGATGCTGGTGGCGTACATCATCCCGTTCCCGTACTGCGACACCTCCGACGCGTGGCGCTTCTCGCCGGTGTGGAAGCGGGTCATGGTCTCGTGCGGGGGGATGCTCTTTGAGACCTTCGTCGCCGGGATCGCGGCGGTGATCTGGGCACACGCCGACGACAGCGCCAACACGCTGCGGACCCTCACGTACAACATCATGCTCATCAGCGGCGTCACGACCCTGGTGTTCAACGCCAACCCGCTCATGCGGTACGACGGCTATTACATCCTGTCCGACGTGCTGGGCTCGCCCAACCTGGCGCAGCGCGGCGGCGAACTGCTGCGGTTCCTCACGCTGCGGCACGCGTTCAAGGTCACCTCGGCGCAGCCGCCGGCGGTGCGCGACGATACCGAGTTCTGGGTGCTGCTCGTCTACCAGGTGATGGCGACGCCCTACCGGATCATCGTGAGCATGGGCATCGTGCTCTTCCTGTGGAGCGACCAGAGGTACTTCACGCTCGGGGCGGTGCTGGCGATCGCGGCGGGCTGCATGTGGGTGGCGTGGCCGCTGCTCAAGGGGCTGGGGTTCCTGGCGGCGTCGCCGGTGCTGCTGGGCCGGCGGTCGCGGGCGGTGGGGATATCCGCGGCGGCGCTGGCGGCGGTGCTGCTGGTCACCGGGCTGATCCCGTTCCCCGCGCCGGCGTACGCGCCGGGCATCATCGAACCGGCGGCGCAGGAGCCGATCCGCGCGGGCGAGGACGGGTTCATCGAAGAGTTCAAGGTGCAGGAAGGTGACCGCGTGAAGCCGGGGGACGTGCTGCTCACCATGCGCAACCCGCAGGTGATGGCGGAACTGGCCCGGGCGCAGGCGGATTACGCCAAGGCCCTCTCGTACAGCGACGCGGCCTCGGCGGATGTGCCGCAGGAGCACACGATCTCTGCGATCCGCGTGGAGCAGATGGCCGGCGCGCTGGCCCGGGCGCAGCAGAAGGCCGACGCGCTCACCGTGCGGTCGGGCATCGCCGGGCGCGTGGCGCCGATGCCCAAGTCGCAGATCCGGCTGCGCGACCTGGCGGGCCGGTACGTGACGCACGGGAGCCTGATGGGGCTGGTGATCTCCGATCAGCTCACGGTGCGCAGCGCGGTGGCGGACCGCGAGCAGGCGTACATCTTCGACGCGTCGCGACGGGCGGCGCCGACGGCTTCGATCCGCGTGCGGGGCGACGCGGGGCGCGTGGTGCCGGCCTCGGTGATCCGCGTGGCCCCGGTGGGCTCGCGCGAGGTGACCAACCGGTCGCTGACGACCGACGCCGGCGGCGAGGTGGTGCTCGATCCCCGAGACCCGGAACGCAAGACTTCGCTCACGCCGCAGTTCGTGGTGGAACTGGTCCCCCAGACGCCGCAGACGGGATGGCAGCCGGGGCTGCGGGCCAATGTCCGATTCGATACCGCGCCGCGGCCGCTGCTGGCGCAGTGGTGGCGGTCGCTGCGGCAATACCTGGGTGATAAGGTGCGGGCATGAGCGACGCCGGCGCCATCAGCGTGCGGGCGGGCGCGAGGACGATCGAGTCCGCGCGGCTGTGGCCGTCGCTGGCGTCACCGTGGAAGCGGATCGCCCCGGCCCAGGGCTTTGACGTGCTGGGCGAACGGGTGAGCGCGTGGCGGGCGCTGCGGGCGGCGCGGGCGCTGCCGTGGGGTCGTGCGCACGCGATCGTGAAAGCCGCGGCGGGGTTCAGGAACCACTCGGAGGGCGCGCTGGACGATGTGATCCAGGGTGTGCGCGAGGCGGTGATGCTCTCGCGCGATGAGGAAGCAACGGTTGATGCGGCGTTCGCCGCGGCGTACGAGGTGATCCGGCGCGAGATCGGGCTCTCGCTGCACGTGGAACAGGTGCTGGGCGCGCTGGCGCTCGCCGCGGGGCGGTGCGCGGAGCTGGCCACGGGCGAAGGCAAGACGGTCACGGCGATCCTTCCCGCGGCGATCGAAGGGTGGACGGGCAAGGGCGTGCACGTGGTGACCGTGAACGACTACCTGGCGCGGCGCGATGCGCAGACCACGGCCCCGGCGTTTCGGCGGCTGGGCATCTCGGTGGGCGTGATCCAGGATTCAACGACGCACGAGGCCCGGCAGCGGGCGTACGCCGCGGACATCACGTACGCGGCGGATAAGCAGGTGATCTTCGACCATCTGCGGGACCGGCTGGCCTCGCCCCTGGAGCCGCGGCTCACGGGGCTGCTGCTCGACGGGCTCGCGCCGGCGAAGGGAACACGCGAGCAGGATCCCAACTGGCACACCAAGGTGGTGCACCGGGGGCTGAACTTCGCGATCATCGACGAGGCCGACAGCGTGCTGATCGACGAGGCGGTGACGCCGGCGATCATCGCGCAGCACGGCGAGGCGGACGAGGGCGCGGCGAAGCACTATCTGATGGCCGCGGAACTGGCGCGGCAGATGGCCCAGGGCGAGCACTACATCGCGGATGAGCGGCTGCGGCACGTGAAGCTCACGGAGGCGGGCCGCGACAAGCTGACGGAAGCGGCGCGGACGCTGCCGCCCTTCTGGGCCGGGCCGCGGCGGCGCGAGGAGCTGATGATCCGGGCGCTCACCGCCAAGGACCTGCACCAGCGCGGGCGCGATTACATCGTGAACGAGGAGGGAAAGGTCGTCATCGTCGATCGCTCGACGGGGCGCGTGCTGCCGGGCCGGCAGTGGCAGCTGGGCCTGCACCAGGCGGTGGAGGCCAAGGAGGGCGTGGAGGTCTCGGCGGAGACGCACGTAACGGCGCGCACGAGCTACCAGGGCTTTTTCCAAAGGTACAAGCGGTTGAGCGGCATGACGGGCACGGCGCGCGAGGTGGCGCCGGAGCTGTGGCGGTGGTACCGCCTGGCGTGCGTACCGATCCCCACGCACAAGCCGGTGATCCGCGAGGTCTCTCCCGACCGCGTGTTCGACACGCAGGAGCAGAAGCTGCAAGCGGCCGCGGACCGGGCGGCGGAGGCGCACCGCGGCGGCCGACCGGTGCTCGTGGGCACGTGGAGCGTGATCACCTCGGAGCGCATGGGCCGGCTCCTCAAGGACCGGGGCGTTCCCGCGCAGATTCTCAACGCCACGCGCGAGGCGGAGGAAGCGCAGATCATCGAGCGGGCCGGGCACCACGGGGCGGTGACGGTGGCGACGAACATGGCCGGGCGCGGCACGGACATCCGGCTGACCCCGGAGAGTCGGGCCGCGGGCGGGCTGCTGGTGATCGCCACGGAGCGGCACGACGAGGCGCGGGTGGACCGGCAGTTGGCGGGCCGCGCGGGGCGGCAGGGCGACCCGGGCGGGGTCGAGGTGTTCGTCTCGCTGGAAGATCAACTGATCCATGAAGCCGGCCCCCGGGTGCTGCGGGCGCTGGCGCAACGGACACGGGGCGCGGCGCGGCGGCTGATCTGCCGCGCGCTGTGGGCGATCGCGCAGCACAACGCCGGGCGCAAGTGGTCGGTGGTGCGGGCGGAGACGGCGAAAGCCGACGCGTGGCTGGAGATGGCGATCCATAGCCGTTCGCGGTGAGGTCGCGCTGATCGAGCGGCGACGCCCGGTTTGCAATGCGCCGCGGCCCGCCGGACATTGGGGTGTGGGCAAGGCCGGCGTTTCTTCCATCACGGCGCTCACTCGCCGGGAAGAAATCGTTCGTCTCACGCCGGTCTTGCCCAGTACGAATCGAGGAGCGAATGAGCAAGACCACACCGAAGAACTCAGTGTCCGAGCGCGCACGCCCCACGCCGCCTCACCCGCGGGGCCGCGCGATCGGCGGGCTTGGTGCAATCAAGGTTGCGACGCTGCTTGCGGGCGCGTCGCTCGGCGGAAGCACCCTCGCCGATACCACCCCGCTCACGATGCTGGACCCCAACCTTGAGGCCTCGGTCTTCGTGGGCGGGCTCAATCAACCCATCGGCATGGCGTTCATCGGGCGCAACGACTTTCTCGTGCTCGAGAAGGCCTCGGGCCAGGTGAGGCGCGTGACCAACGGCGTGCTGCAGGCGGCACCGGTGCTGGACCTGGCCGTCAACTCCAACTCCGAGCGCGGGCTGCTGAGCATCGCGCTGAGCCCCGGGTTCCCCAAAGACCCCTCGGTGTACCTGTGCTGGACCGAGAGCAGCACGGGCGCGGACACCACGGCGGTCCTGAACGTGCCGCTGATGGGCAACCGCGTCGACCGCTTCACCTGGAACGGCACGACGCTGACGCAGGCGAACAACCTGGTCCGCATGCGCTCGCTGCAGACGGACAACACGGCGGTGCCCGGGCACCCCGGGAGCACCAACGCCAACGCGCAGGGCAATCACAACGGAGGCGTCATCCGCTTCGGGCCCGACGGCAAGCTGTACTACTTCTTCGGCGATCAGGGCCGGCGCGGCTGGATGCAGAACCTGGCCAACGGCCCGTTCCTCACCGCGCCGTTCACCGACGACACCTTCGGCGGCCCCGCCCCGGACAACGCCCACCTCTCGGGTGTCATCCTGCGGCTGAACACCGACGGCAGCACCCCGACCGACAACCCGTTCTTCGCGGCGGGCGCCGCGATCGGCGGCGAGGCGGGCGCGAATATCCAGAAGGTCTACTCGTACGGCCACCGCAACGGCTTCTGCATGACGTTCGATCCGTTCAGCGGCGCGCTGTGGGAGGCTGAGAACGCCGACGACGCGTTCAGCGAGCTCAACCGCGTGGTCCGCGGCATGAACGGCGGCTGGGTGCAGTTGGCCGGCCCGCTCTCGCGGATCGCGGAGTTCAAGGCGATCGAGACCACGCAGTTCAACAGCGCGGTGCAGCAGGTCCGCTACCCCCCCACCCGCATCGCGTACACCGCGTCGGTGGCCAAGAGCCGCATGCTGATGCTGCCGGGCGCCACGTACGTCGATCCTGAGTTCAGTTGGAAGTACGAGATCGGCCCCGCCGGCGCGGCCTTCGTCACCGGCAACGCGCTGGGGGCCGAGTACAACGGCACGCTGTGGATCGGCTCGGCCCGCGGCTTCGCCCAGGTGGGCGCCAACGGCGGCAGCATCTACCGGCTGCGTCTCACCCCCGACCGCCAGCACGTGGACGTGAGCGCCGACCCGCGCCTGGCCGACCACGTGGCGGACAACCTGTTCCGCGCCCAGAAGTTCGACGGCACCGAGAGCGAGAGCCTGCAGATCGGCAAGGGGTTCGGCATCACGCCGGACATCCAGCAGGGCCCGGACGGCAACCTGTACGTAGTTTCCAATACCGACAACGTCGTCTACGTCATCCGTCGCCGTCCGTGACACACCGCCAGAGGGAGAGAGCATCATGAAGACAGTTTCCATCACCAACCACCTGCCTGCCGCCACGGCGATCGCGTGCGCCCTCGCGGGCGCCGCGAACGCCGCGCTCGTCAACGGCGGGTTCGAGTCCGGCCTGGCCGGCTGGACCACCGCCGACCAGGTCGGCAGCGACGGCACGTTCTTCGTGCAGTCGGGCGTGTTGAGCCCCGTCAACGGGTTCGACGTGCCGGCCCCGCCGCAGGGAATTAACGCCGCGATGACCGATTCGGGCGCGGGCGGGGCGCACGTGCTGTACCAGGATTTCACGATTCCGACCGGCGTGACCAGCGCCACCGTCGCGTTCTCGCTGTTCCTCAACAACGGCGCGGGGACGTACTTCAACATCAACTCGCTGGACTGGGCCCTGGCCAACCCGGCGGGCGGCACCAACCTGAACCAGCAGGCCCGCGTCGACCTCATGACCATCACCGGCGACGCCTTCAGCGTCGCGGCGGGTAACGTGCTCCAGAACCTCTTCCAGACCACGGCGCAGACGCCGGCGGTCACGGGGTACAACGCGTTCTCCGTGGACGTCACCGCCGTCTTCCAGGCGCACGCGGGGGAGACGATCCGCCTGCGATTCGCCGAGACCGACAACGTCAACTTCTTCAACTTGGGCGTTGACAATGTCAGTGTGACCGCGGTGCCGGCCCCGGCGGCTTGCTCCGTTCTTCTGGGGCTGCTCGCAGGATCACGGCGGCGTTCTCGTCGCTGATCCGCAACATCACCTTTGACACACGCAACAACTCGATGTCGGCACTGAACTCTCGGTGCCGGTGTCGAGTTGTTCTTTGGGCGCGGTACGCCGCAGGCTCACGCCCGGCTTGATTGTATTTTGTTTGGAACTCGGGATATTCGACGTTTCTGAGGACAGGCGGGCCCACGGCTATTCGGGTTAAGAGCCACTGCCATTCGCCGTCGTAAATATTTACATCTGCTCGACATACGAGCGCCTTGCGAATAAAACCTTAGTAACGTAGAGTTTCCCAATGCTCTCACCACCCACAGCGCCCGATGTCAGCGGAGTCGCCGGTTCTCTGGTGACTTCGGTCCGCGCGCTGCTGGAGACTGTGCCGGGCGCGCCGCATCGGCCCACAGCACTGGCGCAGCGGTTGGGATTGAGCCGCGTGACGGTGAGCAATCTGCTGGGCTCGCTGGATCGGTCGGATCACTTCGAAGTGCTGGAGGCCGTCCCCGGGCCGGAATCGCTCCGCGCGGTGGTCGCCGCGGCGGAGGCCCTGGGCGTGGACCCGCGCCTGGCGGCCGAGGCCCGCGCCGCGATCGATCGGTTCGCGGCGCTCATCCACGATCACTTCGGCACGCGGGCCGCGCTCTCCGCGGCCATCGGCGGCAAGTCCCGCACGCTGCAGGCCCGGCTCGACCAATCGGGGCGGGCCGATGTGTTCCGCGGAATGCGGCGCATCCTTGGCGTTGAGACGGGCACGTGGCTGACGACGATGATGTTCGCGCCCTCGCCCGGTCACGAAGACGCGGTGGCGGTGACGACGATCCACGGCGCGCTGGCCATGCGGCGGCTGCGGGCCGACACCCAGGTCTATTACACCTGCGGCGCACCCTATCCGGATCCGCAGACCCAGCAGGGGGCGTCGTACCGCCCGATCTCCCTGGAGGAGTTCTACACCCACGAGGCGGCGCGGGTGGAAACCAGCGTGGTGGGCGGGCAACTGCGCCACTGCCTGCTGCACGATCGTCTGGGCAAACACGCCGTGATGGACATGCTCGCGGCGAGCCACAACCCGCGCGGTTCGCCGCGGTACGGCACGCCCCAGAGCCCTCTGCGGGGTGTGTCGCTCTTTGTCGACATCCCGGCGCAGATGCTGGTGTGCGACGCGATCGTGCACAAGGACATCTTCCCCGAAGGCCACCCGCAGTTGCTGGTGTTCAACCCCGGGGCACGCGGCCCGGCCAACCCCAACGACCGCGACCGCGACGCGGACAGAACCTCCGCGGGCGAGTCGCCCACGCTGGTGCCAAACGGCGAACACCGCTTCCTGGTCCCCGAGGTCCCCAAGTACACGGGCATCATCGACCGCGTCAGTTCTCAACTCGGCTACAACATGGAGGACTTCCGCGTCTTCCGCCTGAAGCTGGCGTACCCGGTGGTGTGCTTTCAGTACGTGGTGGCGTTCGAGGCGCCGCGGCTGCCGGCGCACGCATAGCTCGGACCCATCAACAGAAAGAAAAAGACCCCGGCGTTCGACGTCGGGGTCTCTCGTACGCGGTCACGCGATCACACACGCGGGGACGTACATCGCGCGCGGATCGACCCCACGCGGTTGGATCAGGTCTCACCGACTCAGGAGCAACCGCCCGCTTCCCAGGCGGTGAAGAAGGTCTGAACGTCGGCGCCGTCGATGCCGCCGTCGCCGTTGACGTCGGCGTTCGAGGCGCCGGCTTCCCAATCGGTGAAGAACGCGTCGACGTCGGCGCCGTCAACGCCGCCGTCCATGTTGTAATCGGCCGGGCAGGGGGCCGGGCAGGCGCCCAGCGTGCCGTCGGGCATGATGCTCTGGCCCATCACGTTCTGATTGCCGGTGCGCGAGTCGTGCCACACGACGTACGCGCAGCCCTGCGGCGAGGACGCGGCGTCAAGCCGGCCCTTGTCGCTGAGCGTGGGGCTGACTTCAAGAATGCGGGGCGACCACACGAACTCGCCGGAGTTGCTCAGGCGCGTGCCGCGCACCGTGAGGGGCGTCGCCGTGAAACCGGGCTTGGTGAACCAGAAGCCCATCATGCCGTCGCCGCTCAGCACGCAGCGCGCGAAGGATGTCTGAGCGCTGGTGAGCCCGACGATCTCGACGCCGTCGTCGGACCATTGGCGTTCGCCGTTCAAGAACTTCTGGGCGTACGTGCCCCAGGTGTTCTGGGTGCCGGTCGTGGACTCGTTCCAGAGCATGAAGATCTCGCCGGTGGCCGCGTTGAACGCGATGGAGGGGTCCAGGTGGATGCGGCCGGCGGTGATCGCCGAGGGGACGCCGTTGTGGGCGTAGAGCTCGGTGCCGGAGGAGTCGATGCGCTGCACGCGGGCGTAGCGGCTGCCGCTGTTCTCGTACCAGCCGAAGACCGCGCCGCCCGCGCCGTCGGAATGGAACGTGGGGAAGTAACCGTTCTGCACGCTGCCGCCGTCGTAGACGATGCGGGGGTTGCCCGAGTTCCAGAGCTGCGCGCCGTCCGCGGCGAACTTCTGGGAGTACAGGTGGCGCGGGCTGTTGATGTTGCCGGTGGGGCGGACCCACAGGGCGATCGCCGAGCCGTTGTCGCCGGGCTTGATCTCGGCGAAGGAGTAACTGCCGGTGGTCGGGGTCAGGACGATGCCGCCCGCTGCCCACTGACGCGCACCGGTGGAATCGAGCTTCTGTACACCGATCGAGGAGTTCTGCGACCAGCCCACGGCCACGCCGCCGTCGCTCGTGACGCACACGTGCGGGTTGCCGATGAAGACGCCGCTGGCGACACTGGTGACGAGCACCGCCGCGCCGCCGTTCCACTGCGGCACGCCCGCGGGGCTGATCTTCTGCACGCCGACCTGGATCACACCGCTGGTGTCGTTGCGGAACGCCAGGTACATGTTGCCGTCGGCGTCGATGTCGAAGCCGTAATCCTGCGAGGATGAGTAGTGCGAGTCATCGACGGTGATGCCGTTGTGGGCCCACACCTCGGAGCCGCCGCGGTCCAGCCTCTGGAGGAACGTGTCGAAGCCGTTGCCGACGTTGCCGATGAAACTCACAGCGCAACTTCCGTCGGCGAAGATCCGCACCTTGGGCGTCGCTTGTCCGTTGGGGCGGTCCGCGATCACGAGGTTGGTGTTGGGATCGTTCGACCACTGAGCGTGGGCCGAAGCCGTGAGCAACGCCGCGAACAAAAGGCCGGAAGTGCGCATCGAAAAATCTCCTGTGTGTGGATCGCGTGGGCGGAACAAACCGAGTTGTTGTAAAATTTTACACCTTCCACCTATTCGGGGCCACCGCTCGTTCGGATAAATTCCAATCCCAATTACACGCATCCCCCGGCTTCCCAAGCCCTGAAAAACGCCTCGACGTCGCTCCCGTCCACGCCGCCGCTGCAATCGGTATCGCCGCTGGAATCGGTGGCCTGCCAGGCGACAAAGAAAGACTCGACATCGCTGCCGTCGACGCTGCCATCCCGGTTGAAATCGGCGGGGCAAGGGCAACAGGCCTGGAGCGTCGCCAAGCCACGTGCGGGCACCGGGCCGATGGTGATGAAACTGCCCCCGATCAGCAGATTGCCCCCCGCCTCCGCCAAGCCGAACGCGCTGGGCCAGTTGCCGCTGGTGGCCGAGTTGGGCGTTGATGAATCTCGCAGGCTGCCATCCACCGACACCCACTGACCCGCCACGAGTTTACCGAAGTTGTTGATCCCCGGGAACGCCGTGCCGGCGAAGTACAGCGCCGGCCCCGAGCCATCGTTCCAACCGCGCAGGGCCGACACTCGCCCGGTGCCCAGCACCTGCCCCGACTTCGTCCACGCCGATCCGTTCCACTTGGCGACATTGGTCGATCCTGCGACAGTGTTGATGCCGAACTGCGTGCCGCCCACGTACAGGGCCGGGCCCGTGCCATCGTCGTACGTCGTCATGGCGTCCAGGTACTTGAGCGCATCGCCCAGGCGTGAAATCCCCAGGCCGATGCGGGACCACTGACCGTTCCTGAACTTCGCGGCGAGTTGCGTCGCCACACCGTCGATGGTATCGAAGCGGCCCACGGCGTACAGGGCCGGGCCGGAGCCGTCGTTGAAGATCTCCAGATCGGCGATGTAGGGGCTGAAGGCCCCGGCGATGCCCACGCCCGTTCCCACCGCGCTCCACGTCTGGCCGTCGAACTGCGCGATGCCGCCGAACGGGATGCCGAAGCCGCCGGCGACAAACAGGCGCGGCCCCTGACCGATGTCCCCCACCACCGTGTCCCAGATCGCGTTGCCCGCAGGCACGGTCAGGCCCATCGCTTCCCATCGCTGGCCGGTCCAGGCGGCAATCGCCTCCGTTCCCGGCACACCGCCCGCGCTGGTGAAGCGGCCCGCGACGATGAGTCGCTCGGCGCCGGTGCTACTCCCCAAGCGGCAGGGGACCATCGAGGCCAGGAAGCCGTTGGTAAACCCGGTGCTCAGGCCGCTGCCCAGCGCGGACCAAGTATCGTTCGAAGCGTTGTACTTCGCGAGCAGGTTGATGAACGCCCCGCCGATCTCCGAGAAGGAACCGCCGACGTACAGCGACTCGCCGCGGCCGTCGTTCCAGGCGATCATCGGGTCCGCGTACCCGTCGCCCAGCCCCGGCAGGCCGAGTTCGCCGTGATAGGTGGGGGTGCACTGGGCGTGGCACGCGGCGGAGACGAACAGACCCAACACAAAGCAATCGCGGCGCATCGGAAGACTCCCGGAAGGTGCGGTCTTTCGTAGCCTACCGAAAACGGCGGACAAGTCAAGCAATTCCGGCGGCGGGGCCCCATGAAAGCGTTTCACGATTCGCTGGAGCGGCGCGCACGACTTCATGGCCCCAAAGCCCGGTGGGCGAAGGCTTATCCCTATACTTGCCCCCTTCGAAACAACCCAAGGAACCTCCATGCTCATCCGCACGCACACCTGCGGCCAACTCCGCGATTCCAATGTCGGCGCCACCGTCCGCCTCAACGGCTGGGTCAACTCCTACCGCGACCACGGCGGCCTGGCCTTCATCGACCTGCGCGACCGCTTCGGCATCACGCAGCTGGTCTTTGATCCCGGCGACGGCGTCACCGCGGAGATGATGGACGCCGCGCGCAAGCTGCGCAACGAGGACGTGATCGCCGTGGAGGGCAAGGTCCGCATCCGCGAGGGCGGCGAGAACCCCAAGCTCGCCACCGGCAAGGTCGAGATCGTGGTCACGTCTCTCGAGGTGCTCGCCAAGACGGACAACCCGCCCTTCCTGCCCGACGGCATGGGCAAGCTGCCCGGCGAAGAGTTCCGGATGGGCTACCGGTACATCGACCTGCGCCGCCCGGCGATGCAGAAGGTGCTGGGCACGCGGCACAAGCTGTACCAGGTCACCCGCAAGTACTTCGACGAGAACGGCTTCCTGGAGATCGAGACGCCGATCCTGTACAAGAGCACGCCCGAGGGCGCTCGAGAGTTCATCGTGCCCAGCCGGCACGTGCCGGGCACGTTCTACGCGCTACCGCAGTCGCCCCAGTTGTTCAAGCAGATCCTGATGGTGAGCGGCTGCGACCGCTACATGCAGATCTGCCGCTGCTTCCGCGACGAGGACCCCCGCGCCGACCGCCAGGCCGAGTTCACGCAGATCGACCTGGAGATGTCGTTCGTGCGGCGCGACCAGGTGATGGAGATGATGGAGGGGTTCGTCCGCCGCCTGTGGGGCGAGATGACCGGGTACACCGTGCCGCCGATCCAGCGCATGACGTACCGCGAGGCGATGGAGGACTACGGCATCGACCGGCCCGACACCCGCTACGGCCTCAAGATCAAGGACATCTCCGAGATCGCCGCCAAGACCGAGATCACCTTCTTCAAGGAAACGCTGGAGAAGGGCCAGGACCGCCCCCGGTTCAACAGCAAGCGGGGCGTCGTCAAGGCCATGGTCGTTCCCGGCGGGGCGGAGAAGCTCTCGCGCAAGATGACCGACGGGTATACGCCCTTCGTCGGCGGCTTCGGCGCGGGCGGCGTCGCCGTCGTGAAGGTGAACGCCGCGGGAGCGTTCGAGACCGGCATCGCCAAGCACCTGGAAGTGGTCAAGGCCGATCTGTTCGCCGCGTTGTCCCTCAAGCCCGGTGACACGGTGCTGTTCATCGCCGACACCTACTCGGTGGCGACCAAGGCCATGGGCGAACTCCGCCAGAAGGTCGCCCGCGACATGGGCATCGTTCCCAAGCCCGGCGCCGAGGGGGGCCCCTGGAACTTCCTGTGGGTCGTGGACTTCCCGATGTTCGAACGCAACAAGGACACCGGCAAGTGGGTCGCGATGCACCACCCCTTCACCAGCCCGCGCGACGACCAGATGCAGGCCTTCCTCGATGCCGACACCGAGGACGAAGTGATCATCGAGGGGATCGTCTCCGCCGGCTACGACATCGTGCTCAACGGCCAGGAGATCGCGGGCGGCAGCGTCCGCATCCACGACCGCGCGGTGCAGAGCAAGGTCTTCAAGCTGCTGGGCATGACGCCCGAGCAGGCCAAGGAGAAGTTCTCGTTCCTGCTCGAGGCCCTCTCCTACGGCGCGCCCCCGCACGCGGGCATCGCCTTCGGCCTGGACCGGCTGGTCATGAACTTCCTGGGCACCGACAACATCCGCGACGTCATCGCCTTCCCCAAGACCCAGACCGGCGCCGACCTGCTCACCAAGGCCCCCTCGCCCGTGCCCGCCAACCAGTTGCGGGACGTGCACATCCAGTCCATCGCTCCCGCGGCGGGCTGAAACGCTCCGTCGCTCCACGGCCCGTGCTTCGCAGCCGCACCGCCACCGGGCGAGCGGCCGCGGGGTGACCGCCCGCGCCCGCGGGACTTGCGTGAAATACCATCGATCTTCCTCCCACGGACACACTCGTGAACGACTCCACACATTCCGGCCTCACGGTCACACGCTTCGCCCCTTCGCCCACTGGGCACCTGCACATCGGCGGCGCCCGCACCGCGCTCTTCTGCTGGGCCTTCGCCAAGCGCACCGGCGGCAAGTTCATCCTGCGCATCGAGGACACCGACCTGGCCCGCAGCAGCGAGGAATCGGCGCGGGGCATCATGGAAGACCTGGCGTGGCTGGGCATCGAATGGGACGAGGGGCCCGTGCTGCGCCACCTGGGCGGGCAGCGACCCATCGGCGGTGACCCCAGGCACGTCGGGCCGTTCTTCCAGGCCCAGCGGCTCGCGCTCTACAACCAGTACATCGAATCGCTCGTGCGCGCCGGGCGCGCGTACCCCGCGTTCGAAACGGGCGACGACCTGGAAGTGAAGCGAAAGGCCGCGACGGCGGCCAAGAAGACGTATCGCTACGAGCGGCCCGCCGACGTGCAGCCGGGCGTGTTCAACGAGGACCGCTGGCAGCAGGCCTGCCGCGGCGACGCGCACGTGGTGCGCTTCCTCGCGCCCCACGAGCAGATCGTTGTGCCCGACCAGGTGCTCGGCGACGTCAAGATCGCGCCGGGCGAACTGGACGACTTTGTCATCCGCAAGGCCGACGGCATGCCCACCTACCACTTCGCGGTGGTGATCGACGACGAGCTCATGGGCGTGACGCACGTGCTCCGCGCGCAGGAGCACCTGGCCAACACGCCCCGCCACGTGGCGATGCAGAAGGCCCTGCGCCGCACCGACACGGGCGCCCCCTTCCGCACGCCCCTGTACGGGCACATGCCGCTCATCTTCAACATGGACGGCAGCAAGATGAGCAAGCGCGACAAGGCCAAGATCGCCCGCGCATCGCTGAAGGCCGCCATGCAGAAGGACCCCTCGCTCACCCCCGCGTCACTCGCGATGACTCTGGGAATCGACGAAGCGGCCCTCACCGGCTTCATCGCGGCGGACAACGACGCCCTGGACACCGCCGAGCGGATCGCCCGGCACCTCAAGATCGCCCTGCCGGAGATCGAGGTGAGCGACTTCCGCGGCAACGGCTACCTGCCCGGGGCGATCGTGAACTTCCTCGCGCTGCTGGGATGGAACCCGGGCCTCAAGACCCAGGACGGCAAGGACCTGGAGAAGTTCGACGCGGCGTTCATCGCCGATCACTTCGACCTGGCCCGCATCGGCAAGGCCAACGCGAAGTTCGACCGCAACAAGCTGCTCTCCTTCAACGCCGAGGCGATCGGCGCGCTGACCGCCGCGGAGTTCGCCCGCCGGTGGATGGAATGGCTCGCGGAGTTTGAGCCCGAGATACACGCCAAGGCGTCGAGGCTGTCGGCCGAGCAACTGACGATCCTGGCCGGCGCGCTCAAGCCCCGGGCCAAGACGCTCCGCGATGCGCTGCGCCCCGCGGCGTTCGCGCTGGCGGGCGATGACGAGTACACCTTCGACGCCGCGGCGGTGGAGAAGAACCTGCTGAGCGCGGACCGCGCGGGCATGAAGCTGCTCGTTGAGTTCCGCGGGCGGCTGGACACGGTGGAGCCCTGGACCCCCGAGGCGATCACCGCGGCGATCGACGCCTTCGCCAAGGAGAAAGGCATGCCCAACCCCGGCGGCATCGCCCAGCCCCTGCGCGTCGCGCTCACCGGCGCGGGCGTCAGCCCCGGGCTGGGAGAGACGATGGCGGTGCTCGGCAAGGCCAGCAGCCTGCGGCGTATCGACCGGTGCGTGCAGACGCACGGCGCGTGAGGCGCATCTCGCTTCTTTGCGCGTCATACAGAGCGATAAAACAGCCCTGTTCAAGCCTCCAGGCCAAGGGTGGCGCAATCCGCCGCCTCGCCCGCGAAATTCATTGAATGCACCGGTAGTTCTCGGTACATTAGGGAACATCACCTATCCGGAGGCTTCGATGAAACTCGTGGGATTGCTCGTGGCGGCGTGCGCGTTGACCGCGTCCGCTCAAACCATTTCGTTCGACAACTCGTGCGGCACGCTCAACTGGCATGGGAGCTGCTCCAACTTCGTGCCGCCAGTGTCTTGCTTTTGTTTCAACAACTGGGATTCGGGCACCTTCGTCTCCGAGACGTGCCACTCGTGCCCGCGCGAGCCCGGCGCGGCCGATGACGTCTTCATCTCCATGGCGGGCGTCACGCTCGACTACGCCGACCCGGTCCGGAGCCTGATCACCACGTCGGCCTTCACGGTCCGGCACAACGCCGACGCCTCGGACTTCGCGTTCTACGGCGGCCCGGTGCTCGCACGCGGAACGTTCCGCCACGGCACGCACACCTACGCGGGCACCGTCACGGTGCCCACGGGCGCTTCGGCCGCGTTCGACATCGGGTACCACGAGGTGGAGTCCGCGATGTTCGTGGACCCGGACTCGACCGTGATCGTTTCCGGCGACCTGCGGAACCAGGCCTCCGTGCTCTGGCGCGGAGATCAAACGTTCTACATCGACTCGTCCAACTCAGAGAACTTCCCCGGCGGCTACGTGCGCAACCGCTCCGGCGCGACGTTTCTGGCGCAGGGCAACGGAGAGATCCGCGGCATCATCGCGGCGGGGCACTTCCTCAACGCCGGCCTGTTCCACAAGAACGGCGGGTCGGGCGTCACGCGCATCGGCGTGGACTTCGTCAATAACGGCGTGGTGCGGGTGCAGACGGGCACGCTGGAACTTTTCGGCCCCGCGCTGCTCAACGGGGCGGTGACGGTTGATGCCGGATGCGTGTTCGCGATCGCTTCAACGGCGCAGCTCGGCAACGTTGCCGTCGGCGGCGACGGTGAGATGCAGGTGCCCGGGGCGATCGACGTGGTCCCGAACGCGACGGCCACGGTGCGCCGTCTGAGCGGGCCGGGAACCCGCACCGGCGCGGGGACACTGGTAGTCACCGATTCGTACTCACTGCCCCCCACATTCAACGGCGCCGGTCTCACCCGGATCGCCTCCGGCTGCGCCGCCAGGATCGAGTCCGATGTCGTCGCCTACCAGGGCACGGTCAGCAACTCCGGCGCGCTCTCGTGGCTCGCGGGGAACATCGGCATGTCGGCCGCCGCGACGATTACCAATGAAGCTGACGGCGTCTTCGCCTGCCTGAGCACCGGCTCCCTCGGCGGCGCGGCCTTCTCGCAAGGCAATTTCACGAACCTGGGACGGTTCGGGAAGTACGACGGCGGGATCACACAGATTGATCTGCCGTTCGTGAATCAGGGCGTGGTGGAAGCGTCGGCCGGAGACCTGTACGTCACCAACTTCGTGCAGCAATCGGGCCGGACGATCCTGAACGGCGGCACGATCGGCGGTCGCTACGCAGAATACCCGATGGTGCTGGCCGGCGGGCGGCTCGAGGGCTCGGGCCAGGTGCGTGGCTATCTCAACAACCAGGGCGGCACCATCGCGCCCGGTCAGTCGCCGGGAATGATCACCGTTGCAGACGTCGTCGGGAACGCCGGATACACCCAGGGCGAGAACGCGGCGTTGGACATCGAGATCGGCGGCGAGCTGCCCGGATCCCAATACGACCGGTTGACCATCGAGGGAACCGCCACCCTCAGCGGCACGCTGCGGGTTCGCCTGATCAACAGCTACGCGCCCGAAGGGCTCCAGTTTGAAGTACTGCACGCCGCGTCGATCATCGGCGAGTTCTCCACGCTCGACATCCCGGAGAACGCGAGCGTCGTCTACGGCCCCGGCAGCGTTTTCGTCGAGTTCTCGCCCCCGTTCTGCCCGGCGGACTTCAACCAGGACGGCGGCATAGATGGCGGCGACGTCAGCGACTTCTTCGCCTCGTGGGAGAATGGCGATGCATCGGCCGACGTGAACCTCGACGGCGGCGTGGACGGCGTGGACGTCTCCACGTTCTTCGCGGCGTGGGAGAACGGCGGCTGCTAGCCGCGGATACTCTGCCGCACCGCATGCTCACCCCGCTGGAGTGCTACGAACTGTGCGTCCAATCGCCGCGCCACGTGGTGGCGTTTCTGTACGCCGCGCACGGTGCGCAGCCGCTGGTGCTGCGCGAAGACTTCTGCGGGTCGGCAGCGATCGGACGGCGGTGGGCGGCGGAAGGCAAGAGCCGCGGCGATGAATCGCGGGCCATCGGCATTGACCTGGACCCTACCGCGCTGCAGCGCGCGACCGAGCAGGCCGGGGCCGATGGCGTTGAAGGTCGACTCCAGCTCGTTGCGGCCGACGCCACGGGTGCGGACGCGCCCGCGGACGCAGCGGATGTGATCTTCGTCGGCAATTTCTCCATCGGGTACATCCACGATCGCACCACGCTCGTGGCCTATCTCGCGGCGTGCCTGGACCGTCTGCGGCGCGGCAACTGCGGATTCGGCGGGGGCATCTTCGCGTGCGACACCTACGGCGGCGCGGGGGCGTTCAAGAAGGGCTCGCTCACCCGCCGGCACCCCTCCCGCGGCGGGGAGATCATCCATTATCACTGGTCGCACGACGCCGCGGACCCGCTCACGGGGATCGTGGAGAACTCCATCTCGTTCCGTGTTGAGTCCGCGGGCGAGATCGTCGCCGAGTATCCCAACGCGTTCACCTACCGCTGGCGGCTGTGGAGCATCGCCGAGCTGCGCGAGGCCATGATGGAGGTGGGCTTCACGAGCACGGATGTGTACACGGATGTCAACATCGCGCCCGGCCAGACCCCAGCGCCGGTCGAGTCGCCCGAGCAGCTCGGAGAGGATTGGATCGTGGTGGTGACCGGGAGGGCGTGAGCGGGGATTTCACTGCCGCGGCGCGTCCGCACGCACGCTCAGCAGCGTGTGCATCACCGGGTACTGCACGCGCGCCCGGTACACATCAAACCGGGTGCCCAGCCAACCGAGCTTCTTGAGCGCGTGCGTGACGACCTCGCTGTGGCGGGGCGAGCCGTCCAACGCCGGGACGCGGTCAAGCACGCCCAGGTACTCCACCGTCTCGCGCTGGGGCATCAGGTCGCCGGCCTGCTCGGAGAACACGCCTTCGGGGTGGGCGCGATTGCCGTACATGTTCGCCCGCGCCGTGGTGGGGACGGTCCAGCCATGGGGCACCAGCAGCTCCCACACCATCGCTTCGGTGGGTATGGTCACCAGCGTGCGACCGAAATAACTGGGCTGGCGTGCGGTGGCGACATACTCGTGCAGTTGCAGCGAATACAGCGTGACCGCGCCGGACCGCCCCGGCGGCAGGCTGAGCTTGATTTCACCGAGCGCCTGGCCCTGCGGAGACGCCGAGAGTCTCGGCAACGGGCCGGTGCAGAACTCCGTGAGCAGTTCGGTGGGGTGGCGGACCGGCGACGCAGGGGCCTGGCCCGCCGGCTGGGCTTCGGTCACGGTGCGCGTCGCCATCATGAACTCGGTCGCCTGGTTCACGCGGACCCGCTCCAGCCCGATCGCCGCCTGGATCACCGCGGTGTCCTCGATGAATGCGGGCCCTTCCTTGGCGTGAACGATCGCGGTGCGCACCGCCAGCCGGCAGTGCAAGCCCCAGATGTGGGCCGCCGCCCGGAAGTATGACTTGCGCACCTTTAGCTCGAACTGCTCATCGGTGCCGACGCCCAACCCGCTCAGCATGGAGAGCAACGACTCGCGATCGCGCGCATGCACGCTCTCGAACGAATCGAACTGCTGGAACGCGGCGCCCAGTCTCGCCACGACGTGCTCCGACACGCGGCGTTTGCGGGCCGCGTCGAGCAATCGACGGATGGAAGAGGGCGCGGGGAGATTCTGCACCTCGGCGTACGGGTGGGGCGCATGGGCTACGCGGAAGAGCTGCCACGCGAGCTTTTTGTCCAGCCCCAAGGTGAGTTCCAGGTCCACTGCACGCCGGACCGGCTTGGGGAGCCCGGCGATGAGCTCCGCGAGTGCCAGACGGACTTCGGCCAGTACTTCCTGAGCCTGGGCCTCGATGTCTGATGCGTGAACTCCGGTACCCGAGTCGGGCGGGACAGCCGCACTTTCATCATTCTCAGAAGTGTTATTATCGGAGTTGAAGTTGGTCATGAGGCGCCTGGTCACAGGTCAACAGTGAAGAACCTCCGGCTGACCCAAGGGAGTTTACCGCATTTGGCCCCCTCCGGCCTGAAATTTCTGAAATGTTCTGAAAACGATTGATACCCGTCCGGACCGGGGATAGCTTTTGAATGAAATCTCACGATCCCCGCGCACGCACCCCGGCAGCGTCCTTGTAGCCGTTGCACGGACCGCGGATCTGCGTCAACTGTTTCTCGAGGAGTTTGAATATGTCAGCAAAGACTCTGGTAGCTCTCTGTGGTTTGGCCGTGCTCGCCGCGTCGGCGACGGCACAGACCGGTCGGCTGTTCGTCGGTGAGAACGGCTCCGATCCCGACAACCTTCCCTACTGCTACGAGGTGACCCTCGACAGCAGCTTCCCGTCCTCGGTGTCCTGGTTCTCCACCTTCCAGTTCGCCATCCAGGGCGCCGCCTGCACCCCGCAGAACCTGATTTACCTGACCAACGGCGTCTTCTCCACCGACCTCTACGAGACCATCCCCGGCCGCGATCCCACCAAGGCCGCCCACCTGTCCGAAGCCATCTTCGACATGGGCTACCTCAACGGCAAGCTCTACGGCTGGGCCGAGTACGCCAACCCCAGCGGCATTTACGAGATCAACCCCTCCACCGGCGCCTGCACCCTCGCGGTGGCGTCGACCAGCGAGTTGTTCTTCGCGCTGGACGCGAACCCCGCCGACGGCCTCCTCTACGGCTACAGCGAGTACGGCCAGTCCGGTCTCTACTCGATCAACCCCACCACCGGCGTCAAGCACCGCATCTCCCCCGGACCGTACGGCCAGTTCCCCAACGCCTACGGCATGTACCGCGGCCTGGCGGTGGGCAACAACACCGTGTACCTCACCAACGTGTGGAACGCCGAGCCCTCCGACACCTACTACGCCTACGACCTGCGTCAGGGCGACAACGGCACCTTCGTCCAGTTCACCAACCCCTACGCCAACTCGACTCCTCAGTTGGGCGGCTCGTTCTGGTACGACCCCACCGTCGTTCCCCAGCCCCCGTACCCGCCGAACGACCTCGTCGCCAACGCCACCCCGGTGGGCGAAGGCACCTTCCCCTTCAACACCTCGTGGGCCCGCACCGAGGGGGACACCAGCTGCGCGTACAGCGCTTCGTTCGCCGACGTGTGGTTCATGTACACGCCCACCCACACGCACTTCGCCCAGTTCAGCACCGTCTCGCCCGTGACGAACTTCGACTCCATCATGTCGCTCTTCACGGCAGACGGCACCACCGAGCTGGCCTGCAACGATGACTCGGGCAACTACTCCCTGGGCAGCACCATCGGGTACAACGTTACCGAGGGCCAGCCGATCCTCATCCGCATCGCGGGTTGGGATTACGGCCCGCCGTCGGGCATCCAGCGCGGCCCCGGCGAGCTGACCATCGGCGACTGCCCCGACATCGCCATCACCTCGCAGCCGCAGGACGGTTCGTTCACCCGCTGCATGGCCACCGTGCCGCAGGACGGCAGCCAGGGACCGTTCTACGTCATCGTCTCCACCGAGATCGCCCCGCACCTGGGCTTCGTCAACTACGCCTGGGAGCACAACGGCTCGCCCGTCACCACCGACTTCAACGGCTCGTTCGATGAGCACGGCATCCTGGTCCAGAGCAACGGCTTCTTCTCCCGTGTCATCCTCATCCGCCCCAACGCCAACGACGCGGGCGAGTACCGCTGCACGATCACCATCGACGGCGGCTGCGAGAACCAGCTCTCGGCCACGACGAACTCCGCGTTCGTCTCCAACTGCACCGGCGACTTCAACTGCGACGGCGGCGTCGACGGTTCCGACGTCGAATCCTTCTTCATGGTGTGGGAGACGGGCGACAACGACGGTGATGTCAACGGCGACGGCGGCGTCGACGGCGCGGACGTGGAGTTCTTCTTCAGCAAGTGGGAAACCGGCTGCTGATCCACGCACGCGGCCCCGCCGCGGCGCATCCTGAAACCTGAACGCGAAGCGGACGGTGAAGGCATCGTCCGCTTTTTTTCATGCGCCGCACGCACGCAGAGCCCGATCCTGACCCCGCCGCCATGAACAGGGAAGTTTCCCTGTTGAAGGCCGTCGCCGCACTCAGAACAGTTCTCATGTTCACGGTGGGCGCCAAGGGCTCGTGATGAGTTCCGTATGCGTCATTGCCTCGCTCATCCCCGGACCCGCCGCGGTGGCGAAGAAGTTGTGCACGCCCACCTTCAGCGATCCTTCACACCCGAGGAGACGATCATGCCCCGAGCCTTCAACCGCCGTTCACTCTTCGCCCTCGCGTGCGGCCTGCTGCCGGCGATCGCGGGGACCCACGCCGCGGCACAGTGCGCACCTCGCTGGATCAACGGCGGAGAAGCGGGCGGGCCCGGCGGGCTGGTGTACGCGATGACCCAGTGGGATCCCGACGGCACCGGGCCGCAAGCACCGGTGCTCGTGGTCGGGGGCACGTTCACATCAGTCGCGGGCGACTCGGCGATCAGGTACATCGCCACGTGGAACGGCGTTACCTGGGCACCGCTGGGCAACGGCGGCGTTGCCGCCCGGGCGCTGGCCGTCCTGCCCAACGGCGATCTCATCGCGGGCGGCGACGTCGCCATCGCGGGCGGATACTGGATCGCCAGATGGGACGGTTCATCCTGGGCGCCCCTGGGCTCGGGAGTCAACGATCGCGTCAACGCGTTGAAAGTCACCGCGAGCGGAGACCTGATCGCGGGCGGTCACTTCACAACCGCGGGCGGGGCCGCGGCCAGCCGCATCGCGCGCTGGTCCCCCGCGACGCAGACGTGGTCCCCGATCGGCGCGGGCGTGAACGGCGCGGTCTACTCGCTCGCCCAGTTGCCCAGCGGCGACCTGGTCGTGGGCGGCGCATTCACCACCGCGGGGGGAATCTCGGCTCGATTCATCGCCCGCTGGGTAGCGGCCACCGGCAACTGGTCGACGATCGGCGCCACGCCGATCAACAACCTCGTAACGGCCCTGGCCGTGCTGCCCGGCGGCCAGTTCATCGCGGGCGGCTATTTCACATCGTCCGGCGGCTTCCCGACCAACTACATCGCCCGCTGGGACGGCGCCGCGTGGCAACAGATGGGCGCGGGCGGCATGAACTCCAACGTGTCGGCGATGATGTTGATGCCCGACGGCAACCTCCTGGCGGGCGGCAACTTCACCATCGCGGGCGGCGGCGTGCCGGCGAACCGCATCGCGATCTGGAACACCGCCTCCGGCACGTGGTCGGCGATCGGCCCGGGGATCGGCGGGGGCGTGTACGCCGTCGCCACCTTTGCGGGCGAACCAATCGCGGGCGGCAACTTCCAGACCACCGGGACCGGCCAGATGGGCATCCCGTATTTCGCGCACTACGGCCAGCCCGTCGCGCCAACCGTGACGGAAAAACCCGCGGACGCGATCGCGTGCGCGAACGAGCAGACGTCTTTCGAGGTTTCCACCGCCGGCTCCGCGCCGATCACCTACCAGTGGCAGATCGGCACGGGGGCCGGGACATGGGCATCGCTCGCGCTCGACCCCATCGCGCTGCCCTGCGGCGGATCGGCGTACGCCGCGGGCGCGACGGCGCGCCGGGCCGCCATCAGCATCTCGCCGTGCGCCGGCATCACAACCTATCAGGTCCGATGCGTTGTGACCAACGACTGCGGCACCGACGTCAGCGATCCAGCGACCATCACCATGAACTCGCAGGTCGTGCCCGACGATCCGCAGGACGCCGCCGCCTGCCCGGGCGGCACAGTGTCGTTCTCGACCACCGCGAACGGATACGGGCCCTACACCTTCATGTGGTTCAAGGATGATCAACCCATCAACATCGAGGCGAACCCTTCCGCGGCGACGGCGGAACTCGTCCTGAACAACCTCACCGCGGATGATGCGGGACGCTACAACTGCCTGGTCCGCAACTCCTGCAGCGGTGCGTACACCAACTACGCGACGCTCACCATCGACGACGCAACCTGCTGCATCGGCGACTTCAACCAGGACGGCGGCATCGACGGCGCGGATGTGCAAGCCTTCTTTGCGGAATGGGAACTGGGCAATCCCTCGGCCGATGTGAACGCCGACGGCGGCGTGGACGGGGCCGACGTGGAGTATTTCTACATCCGCTGGGAAGCCGGTTGCTGACGGAAGCGCCCCGGGCGCCATCGGGCCCGACGAATACGTGAGAGCGATCTCCAGGAGGGCGAAGATGATCCGTGAACGATCAACGTGCGTGCCTTTCGCGCGACGAGTGCTGCGTTCCGCCGCCGTCGTGTTGGGCGCTTTCTATTCTGTGGCTCTGCCCGCACCCACCGCGTCGGCTCAGTGTCCGCCGGGATGGCTGCCCGGCGAGGGGCTGCGCGGGCTCAATCTCACAGGTTCCGCCTCCGCGATGACGGTGTGGGACCCGGACGGCACGGGACCTCTGGCTCCGATGCTGGTAGTGGGCGGTAGTTTCAGCATCGCGGGCACGCAGTTCGCCAACGGTGTCGCCGCCTGGAACCCGGCCACCGGAGAATGGTCCGCGCTAGGGTCGGGCGTGGCCGGCGGGGGCGTTTACGCGCTGGCGGCTCTACCCGGCGGAGACCTGATCGCCGCGGGCGATTTCACGACCGCCGGCGGCGGGCCCGCGAGCCGGATCGCGCGCTGGAGCCCCACCACCAACTCCTGGTCCGCGCTGGGCACGGGCCTCAACGCCACGGTCTATGCGCTGGCGGTCATGCCCAACGGCGACCTGATCGCCGGAGGCTACCTCACCACCGCCGGGGGCTCGCCCGCCGCCCGCATCGCGCGCTGGAACGGTTCCGCCTGGTCCGCGCTGGGTTCGGGCATGACGGGCGGCGGTTCTCCGGTCGTCCGATCGCTCACAGTGCTTCCGGACGGCGACCTGGTAGCGGGCGGGTCCTTCACCACCGCGGGCGGCAACGCGGCCAACTGCATCGCACGCTGGCACGGATCCACGTGGTCCGCGCTGGGTTCGGGGATGGACTTCGCAGTGATGTCTCTGGCGGTGTTCGGCGGAGACCTGATCGCCGGGGGTGATTTCAACACCGCCGGCGGCGTCAGCGCCGGCCGCATCGCGCATTGGAACGGTTCGGCCTGGTCCGCGCTGGGTTCGGGGATCAACGGCACCGTGTCCGCACTGGCGGTGCTGCCCGGGGGCGAGCTCGCCGTGGCCGGAGACTTCAGTACAGCCGGAGGCGTGAGCGCCAGCCGCGTGGCGAGGTGGAATGGCGCTTCGTGGTTCGCGCTGGGCACGGGGCTGAACAGCGCCGCGTACTCCCTGGCCGTCGCGCCCGGCGGCGATCTCGTCGCGGGGGGGATCTTTTCCGCCGCGGGCGGCGTCCCTGCCAACGGCATCGCCCGATGGAGCGGGGCATCCTGGTCGGCGCTCAGTTCAGGAATTGGCGGCGGCACGTCCCCAACGGTCGCAGCTCTGACGATTCTGCCCGGCGGCGATCTGCTCGCCGGGGGAGAGTTCACCGCCGCCGGAAGCATCAGCGCCAGCCGCATCGCCCGCTGGAACGGCGCGGCGTGGTCGGCGCTGGGTACGGGGTTGAACGGTCGGGTCAATGCGGTCGCCGTGCTGCCGGGCGGAGATCCGATCGCCGCGGGCAACTTCACCGCCACCGGAGGAAAGTCCGTCGCACGGTGGAACGGATCTACTTGGTCCGCGTTGGGCGGGGGTGTGAACAACCAGGTCTTTGCGCTGGCGGTGCTGCCCGACGGCCAGGTGATCGCAGGCGGCAGCTTTGAATCCGCCGGGGGCGTTGCCGCGCACAACATCGCCCGATGGAACCCCACCACCAACTCATGGTTCGCGATGGGATCGGGAACAGACACGTATGTTCAATCGCTGGCGGTGATGCCCGACGGCCAACTGATCGTCGGTGGTTTCTTCACGAACGCCGGCGGCGTCGCAGCGAACCGCATCGCACGCTGGAACCCCGCCACCAACACCTGGTCCGCCCTGGGCTCCGGGCTGGGCAGCGCGGCCATGGCGCTCGCTGTGCTTCCCAATGGCGATCTGATCGCCGGCGGAGAGTTCACGACCGCGGGGGGCGCCACTCGGTACTACATCGCCCGTTGGGATGGCGCTGGCTGGTGGGCTCTGGGCTCCGGAATGAACGGCACGGTGTCGGCCCTGACGTTGCTGCCCGGGGGCGACCTGATCGCGGGCGGCACCTTCACCACCGCCGGGGGCGTCACCGTCAACCGAGTCGCCCGCTGGAACGGCGTCGCGTGGTCGGCGCTGGGAACGGGCGTCAACGCGCCGGTCTCCGCGCTCGCGGCACTCCCCAACAGCGACGTGGCGCTGGGCGGCAGTTTCACCAGCGTGGGGAGCCGCGTCCTGGGCTACTTCGCTCGCTACTCCATCCTCGGCTCCTCCGGACCGAGCATCTCGGCCCAACCCGAGGACGCCGATGCCTGCGCAGCAACCTCTGCCTCGTTCTCCGTGGCCGCTTCGGGCGCGGGCCCATTCACATACCAATGGCGGCATGACGGCGTGCCGATCGACATCGCCGTCAACCCCACCGCGGCAACGGCGACTCTCTCGCTCGACTCGTTGACGTTCGCCGATGCGGGCAAGTATGACTGCATCATCACCGACGCCTGCGGCAGCGTCAACAGCAACGCCGCGACGCTGACCATCTGCGTCGGCGACTTCAACTGCGACGGCGGCATCGACGGCGCGGATGTGCAAGCGTTCTTCGCGGAATGGGAACTGGGCACCCCCTCAGCCGACGTGAACGGCGACGGCGGCGTGGACGGGACAGACGTGGAGAGCTTCTATATCCGGTGGGAGGCGAGCTGCTGAGTCGCTGCTCGGCCGCCGTCAGTCGCTTCGTCACGACGGCAGCGTTGATCCACGACGGCGAACTCGGCACGCTCCCGCAGGCAACGCAGAGAGCCACCCCGGGCTGACGCCGATACGCCCGCTCCCGGCACCAGTCCGCCCCGTTGCCGCCACGAACGGCAATTCGGACGCTCGCGTCGTGAATCTCTCCTTGGGCGATTCAAAAGGTATCTTGGAGCGATTCTTGTCCCCGCAGTTCCTGAAGCGGCAATAACGCTGTGAGCGGGGGACTCGCAGCGTGCTCCCGATGATTGCCCCTGCTCCGCCGAACGAGGACGAACACCATGAAGACCTGCACCACCGCGATCACCCTTGCACTTTCAACCGCGCTCCCCGCCGCGGCCCTCGCGGTTGATCCCACGCTCGACTCGTGGCTCCAGAACCTGACGAATCTGCGCGGTCGCAGCACGAGCGCGACGCTGAACCCCGCGCTCAGCCAGATCCCGGCCGATGTGCAGCAGGTGCGCTTCAACGCCGCCAACACCTACGTGAACTCCACCGACATCCCCCACTACAACATCGGCCCCTGGCCTTCCAACCCCAACACGGCGCAGATGCAGAACGTGCTGGTGCGGATCCCGCGCTCGCCGCAGGTGAACACCGGCGCCAAGACCGCGACGGGCCTGGGCGCCATCGGCGTGATGGTGGACGGCACCCAGTTCTTCAACGCCTCCGACGGACGCTCGTACCAGAACCGCAACGTGTGGCACAACGACGCCAACGTCGTCGAGGCGGTCAGCTTCGACTCGGCCCTCGGGCACCCCTCGCCCAACAACGCGTACCACTACCACCAGCACCCCCGCTCGCTGCGGGCCGAGTTCGGTGATGACGGCTCGCGTCACTCCCCGATCATCGGCTTCGCGTTCGACGGATTCCCCGTGTACGGCCCCTACGGCTACGCCAACACCAACGGCACCGGTGGAATCGTCCGGATGACGCCCGGTTACCGCCTTCGCAACATCACCCAGCGGACGTCGCTGGCCAACGGCAGTTCGCTCACCAGCGCCAACTACGGGCCCGCCGTGGGCGGGGCCTATCCATTGGGCTACTTCATCGAGGACTACGAGTTCGTCGCCGGCAGCGGCACGCTCAACGAGCAGAACGGCCGGTTCTGCGTGACGCCCGAGTACCCCAACGGCACCTTCGCGTACTTCCTCACGGTGAACGAATCGAACGTGGGCATCTACCCGTACATCGTCGGCCCCACGTATTACGGTGTCGTCGCGACAGACAACGTGACGCGCACGGTGAGCGTGCCCGGCGGCGTGGACCGCTACTACCCCTGCCCCGCGGATTACAACGCCGACGGCGGTGTCGATGGCGCGGACGTGACAGCGTACTTCACCGATTGGGAAGCCGCCGCGGACCGGGCCGACGTGAACTACGACGGCGGCGTTGATGGCAACGACCTGGCCCCGTTCTTTGCAATCTGGGCCGCGGGCGGCTGCTGATGGCGTGCCCCGACCGAACCCACCCGCCGCGTGGAACCGCCATTCCACGCGGCGTTTTCGCGCGATCGATCTTCTCACTGGGAGATGAAACCGCCCGTATGCTGTTGAGAGCTCCGGCGTGCTGAACACCGCAACCACAATCCGCTGCTCACCATCGAGCATTCCCGCGATCCGCGGCCGCAAACCGCGGGCGAGTACGCTCGCTCTGTCCGTGCTGTTCGGGCTCGCCTGCGCCGCCCCGGCCCAGGAATCAGCGGTCGCCGCCAAGGTCTGGCTCAAGTTCAATCACACGGTCGCCGGCGCTCCGCTGCGGTTCGACGATGTCAGCATCCGGTCCGCCGCGGGGCAGACGCTGTCGATCTCGCGATTGGACTACCTCGTGACCAACGTGAAGCTCGCGGCGGGCGACTCGGTCGCCATGGTCACGGGCGCCGGCCGCGGCGTGATCATCGCGAAAGCGAACCGTGACTCGTTCGAAGCGATCTCTGTGCCCCCGGGCAAGTACGACTCATTAGAGTTCGACATCGGGCTCGCCCCCACCCTCAACCACAGCGACCCGGCCGGTTTCGGACCGACGGACCCTCTCAACCCGCAGGTCAACGGCCTGCACTGGAACTGGCAGGGCGGGTACATCTTCATGGCGATCGAGGGGCGGTACGTGAGCGGCGAGCACGGGGCGGGCAACGAACTGGGCGGTTATTCGTTCCACGTGGCCAACGATGCCCACCTCATGCACGTGCGTCTTCCCGTCGCGGCAGACATCCAACGGGACACGCTGATCACGTTGACCCTCGACGCGGGCCGCGTGTTCGGCGTCGCCGCCGACGACTCCGCCGGGGTCATCCGGATCGATCACGCTGCGGGAACGGATTCAACGCACTCGGCGCCCGGCGACGAACTGGCCACCGCGCTCGCCGCGAACATCGCCGCAGCGTTCGCCGTGGATTCGGCCCGGCCCTTCGACGCGCTTCCGTCATCGTCAGCAGCCGCGCTGTCCGCGCCGGCGGGCACCACCCCGCTCACGCTGAGCATCCCGGCGCACTTCCCCCAACCGCTCCTCCCCGCCGACAATCCGCTCACGGTCGAAGGAGTGGCCCTGGGGCGCACACTCTTCTTCGATGATCGGCTCTCCCGGGACGAGTCGATCTCCTGCAGTTCGTGCCACACCTCCAAGCACGCCAACTCCGACCCGCTGCGCTTCTCCCGAGGAGTCGACGGCACCGCGGGGACGCGCAACTCGATGCCGCTCTTCAATCTCGCGTGGGCACACTCGATGACGTGGGACGGCAAGCGAGCCAGGATCCGCGATCAGGCGCTCGCGCCCATCTCCGACGCTCGCGAGATGAAGTTGCCGATCGCGGAAGCGATCGACAGGCTCAAGGCCAGCCCCAAATACCCGGAGCTCTTCGCACGGGCCTTCGGCACGCCGGGCGTGACGCCCGAGCGTCTGGGGCTGGCGATCGAGCAATATCTGCTCACACTGGTGAGCGCCGATTCAAAGTTCGACCGGGTGCTGGCGGGCCGCGAGGAGTTCACCCCGCGCGAAGCCCGCGGGCTGGAACTGTTCATCAAGGAGTACGACCCGGCGCGGAACATCCGGGGCGCTGACTGCTTCCACTGCCACGGCGGCAACCTCTTCACCGACGGCCAGCCCAAGAACAACGGGCTGGGCGTGGAAGCCGACGCCGACAACGGGCGGATGCTCGTCACGGGCAACCGCGCCGACGCGGGCAAGTTCAAGACGCCCTCCCTGCGGAACGTGGCGCTCACCGCGCCGTACATGCACGACGGCCGCTTCGCCACGCTCGAAGATGTGGTGCGCCACTACAGCACCGGCGTGCACCGCTCCGAATCGCTCGACCCCAATCTGGCCAAGCACCCCGAGAGCGGCATCGGCCTCAGCGACGACGACATCAAGGCCCTGGTGGCGTTCCTGGAGTCGCTGACGGACCAATCGTTCGAGACCAAGGCATCGAAGCCCCAGTGACCGCGACGCCCGTACTCCGCCCGCATGCGATGGACTCTCACCCGGCCCCATAACGGGTCTCTGGAGAATCTCCGGCCTGTTTGCGCGCCCCCAAGCCTCAAAAACAGGCCTCGAGTTGTCGCCCCGCTCTTTCGAATCGGGTACGCTGTCAGTAGCGCTCGGCGACGAAGCGGATCGCACGCGGCCGACGCGCACCGACTCCACGAACGCACACCCAAGGACCCGGAACATGATTGGCTTTCTGATTCGCGCCGCCCTCCGCCCCGCGACCGAACTCCTCCGGTCGCCAAGCCCCACGCACGCGGCCGTGCGCCCGGCTTACGCCGCGTTGCTCGCGATCATCCTTGTGTTCACAAGCGCCGCCCGCGCCCAGTGCGTCGGCGGATGGATACCCGGGATCGGCACGCAAGGCACCAACGGCACGATCTACGCCCTCGCGGTGCACACGAGCGGCGACGTCATCGCGGGCGGCTCCTTCACCACCGCCGGGGGCTTGCCCGCCAGCAACATCGCACGCTACAACCCCACCACCGGCGTCTGGTCGCCCATCGGCGCCGGCGTTAGCGGCAATGTCCGCGCGATCGTCGTTCTGCCCGACGGCGACCTGGTGGTGGGCGGGAACATCACCTCCGCCGGCAGCACGCCGGTGAACAACATCGCCCGCTGCAACCCGACCACAGGCGCGTGGTCCGCGCTCGGCGCCGGCCTGACCGGCGGCACCGGACCGATCGTGTACACGTTGCTCGGCCTGAGCAACGGCGACGTCATCGTGGGGGGCGTGTTCTCACTCGCGGGCGCGGTCGCCGTCAACAACATCGCACGGCTCAACCCCACCACCGGCGCTTGGTTCGCGCTGGGTTCGGGCGTCACGGGCGCGGCCCCGCCCGCGCCGTCGACCGTCGCGGCCCTCGCGCTCAGCCAGACCGGCGAGGTGTACGTGGGCGGCAACTTCACCACCGCAGGCGGGATCGCGGCCAGCAACATCGCGCGGTACAGCCCTGCAACAAACTCCTGGTCCGCGCTCGGCACGGGAGTCTCGAACATCGTGACCGCGCTCACTTTGATCCCCGGCGGGGACCTGTTCGCCGGAGGAAACTTCAACTCCGCCGGCGGCGGCGCGGCCATCCGCGTCGCCCGCTACAACCCCGCATCCAATAACTGGTCGCCACTGGGATCGGGCCTCAACGGCACCGTCTGGTCCATGGTGACGCTGCCGGGCGGGGACCTGATCATCGGGGGCCAGTTCTCGTTCTCGGGCTCCCTCCCGCTCAGCCGCATCGCGCGGTACGCCCCGGGCACGAGCGCGTGGTCCGCGTTGCAATCCGGGATCTCCGGCAACACGGTCAACGCCCTGGTGGTGCTGCCGGGCGGCGATCTCATCGCGGGCGGAGATTTCACCGCCACGAGCGCTGCTTCGGCGAGCCGGGCCGCGCGGTACTACTTCGGGCCCCGGCCGCCGGTGATCGGCGTGCAGCCGCTCCCGGTCGTCACGGCGCCCACGGGCAGCGCCACGTTCACGATCACGGCCACCGGCGGTCCGGGCACACTGTCTTACCAATGGCGTCGCGACGGCGTGCCGATCAGCACGATCGAGAACGCCACCGCCGCGACACCCACACTCCTGCTGACCAATGTGCAGGCCTCGGATCTGGGTGTGTACGACTGTGTGGTCTCGACGGCGTGCCCGGGAGGGAGCACCACGAGCTCCCCCGCGACGCTCGGCTTTGTGCAAAGCTGCCCCGCGGACTTCAACCAGGACGGCGGCATCGACGGCGCGGATGTGAGCGATTTCTTCGCCGCGTGGGAAGCGGGCGGGTGCGGATAAGGGCGCCCCATCCGCCTTCGCGGCCTTTCATCGGTGTTATTTTGAGACCCGTTCCGTCCTGTCACCAATCGGACCTTGAACTTCCAGGGAGCGGGCCCAAAAGCGTGCGCACGCTGAAAGATCTCGCGCCCCGCCCGTAGTGCGGCCAGAACTTGAAAGGCAACCCATGATCACCCGCACACCCACCGCTTCCCCGGTTCGCACTCCCTCTCTCGCCGCACCCGCTCGGGCGCTCCCCAGAGTTCGTCTGGCCCTGCTGGGCCTCATCGCGCTGGCCGGCGCCGCGTCGCCGACGTTGGCGCAGAACTACAACCGCATCGTCGATTCAAACGACATCACCATCGCCCAGAGCCCCGACGGCACCTGGCAGATCAGCGCCCGTGCGTTGTTCGCGAATCAGGACCCCACGCCCGTGGACCTTTCCAGCACGCTCACCGTGGGAGTCAACGGCGTGGTCATCGGCACGATCTCCCAGGCCCTGATCGTGGGCGGCGGCAGCGGCACCGGCGGCGTGTGCGCCTCTTCCTGCTTTTCCGAGGCCGGGTGCGTGAGCTGCAAGCCCTCGGTGATCCCCGGCCTGCCGTGCTATTGCTGCACCCACGCGATCGACTCCAACGCGCTCACCGTCCCCTCGCTCAAGCCCGGGGATGTCATCACCGCGACGGTGACAGCGCTGCCCGGATCCGCGCCCGAGGCGATCACGTCCGACGACTGGGGTTTCAAGGTCGTGCCCCCCAACGCCCGGTACAACCGGATCATGGACGGTTCCAGCCTTCGCTACGAACCCTCGCCCACCGGCGGATACATGATCACCGGTGAGATCAAGCATGAACTCACGTACGGCGACACTATCAACCTCAGCGCCGACATCGCAGTTCTGAGCGGCGGCGTGGTCTACGGTGGAGGACACGGCGGCGGCGGCAGTTGCGGCTCCACAGACCTCATCTCTTACGGCCCCGGCCACCCGTGGGGGCCGGCGGGCCCGGGCGGGCCCATGCTCTTTACGTGCCTGATCTTCTGCCAGACGTGCACGGGCTACGACGTCAATCTCTGCAATCCACCGGCGAGCGCCCCCACGCCCATCCCCTGGTGCGAGTGCCAGCAGTTCTGCCTCTCGCGCGTCGTGCCCGGGCCGCGCTGGGTCGTTGAAGTGCCCGAACTCGATCCGTCCGCTTCCATCACCGTCCGGCTGAGCGAAGTCCCCGGCACCGCCCCCGAGATCGACACCTCCGACGACGCCGTCACCGTGCGCATCGCCGACATCACCCCGGGCCAGTGCCCGGGAGACTACAACCAGGACGGCGGCATCGACGGAGCCGATGTGCAGTCGTTCTTCTTCGACTGGGAAGCCGGCAACGCCGCGGCCGACATAAACGCCGACGGCGGCGTCGACGGCGCTGACGTCGACACCTTCTTCGAGCACTGGGAGAACGGCTGCTGAAACCATCCATCGCTCCGCCCGCAGCCCGCCGGAGAAACCAAATTCGAAGCGCGCATGATCGGACGTTCGCAGCCCCAGCACTTCCCAAAGGCGCCCGGATCCACGCGTCAAGGACGCGCAGCGCACGTCCCGATGCCTCACATGCCGGGACCGCATCAGGGAAATTTCCTCGTTGCGGTGTACTTGCACTCCCGCTATGTTGCTCCTGATGTTTGCCGACAGAATGTTGTCGGCCTTCAAAGGGAATCTCGCCATGAACGCGCTGAACTACAGCCGTGGAATGTCCGTGTCTATCCGCGGCGCCGCTTGCCTCTTGGGCCTCTTCGCGCTACCGCTAGTTGCCCCGGGATCGGTCACGACCCACCGGACCATGGACGTCGACGTACTGGGCGCCGCGCTGAACCCCGTCGGCCTCACCATCGACGCCGTCTCGATCCACAACGGTGTCGACGGCCAGTTCGGCACGTACTCAAACTTCGAGACCCGCCCCATCACCATCAGGCCCGGCATTGTGCTCTCAAGCGGAAATGTCGACAACCTGGGCCCCATCCCCGGCGCCACCGCGCCCGACTATGACCCCTCCTCCCCGCCCGAGCAGGTCAACAACCAGATGGTCCCCGAGCCCGACAGCGGCGGAACCCCGGAGTTCGACGCCTACGGCGCATTCGCCGGCAACATCGAGAACTTCAGCGGCTCCTACGACGTCGCGGCCCTGCGCATCGACTTCACGCTCGACCAGTCCAGCGCCATCAAGTTCGACTTCATCTTCGGCTCCGTCGAGTTCCCCTCCTGGACCAGCCAGTTCACCGACTCGTTCCTGGTCTTCCTCGACGGCACCGACCCCGCGAACCAGATCACGCTGGACGCCGGCGGCAACGCCGTGCAGGTGGGCAGTTCCTTCGCGGGCTTTGAGACTGTCGACGACCTGAACACCGCGTTCTCCAACCCCCACGGGCTGATCCACCACCTCACGACCACCACGGCCAAACTCCCCGACGGCGAGCACTTCCTGATCTTCGAGATCGGCGACGTCAACGACCACATCCTGGACAGCGCGGTGTTCATTTCCAACCTTCGTGCCGAGGACGGCACCGAAGGCACCGAGCCCACCGAGGACCCGCCGTACGAAGGCTGCCCGCACATCTCCGCGCAGCCCCAACCGATGATCGGCTGCCTCTCCGGTAGCGCTTCCTTCACCGTCACCGCGTCGGGCGATCCCCCGCTCACCTACCGCTGGCGCAAGGACGGCGTGCCCATCGAGACCGATGTCAACCCCACCGCCGCGAGCCCGACGCTCGAGATCTCCAACATCTCCGCCGCCGACATCGGTGAGTACGAATGCGTGGTCCGCAACAGTTGCGACCACGAGACGACCCACCCCGCGGCGCTCACGGTGTGCATCGGCGACTACAACTGCGACGGCGGCGTCGACGGCACCGACCTCGGCGCGTTCTTCGACCGCTGGGAACTCGGCGACGCCGCGGCGGACGTGAACGCCGACGGCGGCGTCGACGGCGCCGACGTCAGCACCTTCTTCGAGCACTGGGAGGGCGGCTGCTGATCGGCCCCGACCCGCCCGCACGCGTCAGCCACGGACTGTCCAACCAAAGAACGGCGGCGCCCGGCGCCGCCGTTCTTGTCCTCATGATGAATACAGACGCGTCACTCACCGGCGCACGCCCGCGCCGATCATCCTCGCGACGGGTTCACCCGCGAACGCCGCCGAAACGCCGCGAGCCCCAGCAGCAACGCGGCGCCCGGGCCCGGCACCTGCACCGGCTCGCCGTACAGGAAGTCGTCGGCCACCACCAGGTCGGTCCCGCCCCCGTCGATCACCCCGGAACCCAGCGCGGCCTTGCCGAACGTGACTCGCACGCGATGGATGCTCGCGACACCGTCGAACACGCCCACGAACGACAGCCCTCCGTCCAGCGCCGACGCCGCGAACGTGCCCAGCGACACACCCGACTCGTTAAAGCACTCGATCGTCGTCCGGTTCTCAAGATCCACATCCGCGAAGACCGCGCCGAATCCCCGCACCAGCGCGGGCGTATTGCTCCCCGGCACGAAGAACTCCACGTCGTACGTGTTGGACCCCAGCGACGTGAAGAGCCGCTGAGGGCTGAAGGTCTGGAACGTCGACGTGTACGACGCGTCAATGTCGCCGAACCGCACCGGCGTCGCCGTCGTGTCGCGCGAACTCACCGCGAACGAGGACGCCCCTGAGAACACAGCCCCCCGCGGCGAATTGGCGTTGAAGAAGTTGGCCGGCAGCGCGTTGGGCGACGAGAAGCCGTCGGGAACTCCGTCCCAGTTGATCTCGCGCCGACCCGCGCCGCCGTTCTGCGTGCCCGCGACATTCGCGTTGAGGGCGCCCAGGTCGCCCCGGAACTGATCCACAAACGCCTGCAACCCCGCCGCGTTCGCGCCCGTGCCGCCGCGAACCGTGATGGCCGATGCGCCACCCGCCGCCAGGATCGCCGCGGCCGCTCCGATCAGGTATTTTCTCATCTGTCTGTCTCCTCGAATCGTCATCGCCGCGGAGGAGTTGATACGCCAACCCCGCCGCCCCGATGCTCCCGTCGCACGGACCGGTAGCCGGGGCGGAATGAACCGCCGCGGTACTAAGTAGTGATAACGCGAGCAAGAGATGGATCGGGGGCCACATTCCCTTTGAGATTCGCTCCCGTCGTGAAACGACCAGAACCCAATCTTCGCAGGGTTATGGGCGTCCACGATATTAAATTCATGGCCCAACGCCGGAAGTGTTTGGCAATTCGGACCCAATCCTGTAGGATGCTGTTCGCCGGACGCGTGCATGCATCGCATCGCCTCCCGCCATGGAGCGCCCAAATGACCTCTCGTATCTCGGTCCTTTCCTGCATCGCGCTGGGTCTTTTGACTTCGTCGGCCGCCGCGCAAGCGCTCAGCGGCCGCAGTTCGACCCTGAACTTCAACTACGTCTACGGCGCGGGCGGAGACACGCACAGCGGCAACGACTCCCGCTCCCGGTCCTCCCTGCTCGCAACGGACTTTGACGACATGCACTTCTCAGGGTCCACCTCCGGAGTCCTGCCCGGCGATCACCCGTACTACGGCGGCGTCCTGGTCGATCTGCACCACACGTACGAGATCATGGGCTCGCCCGCGGAAATGGAATCAATCTCCGCGTCCGCCTCCACGCAGGTCGTCGCCGGCGTCTCCGGTGCAGGTTCCGCCGTGATGCACGCCGTCAACCCGGGCAACGAGATCACCCTGTCGTTCACGGTCCAGAGCCCGGTGGCGTTCCGCCTGCACGGCTCCATCGCGCTGCCGGGGGCCAGCCCGTTCAGTTACGTGGCCCTCCAGCGCTTCAACGGCTTCAACTGGGAGTACGTCTTCTACTCCGCCTTCCTGCCCAACGGTCAGGGGCCCTTCGACCTCTCAGGCACGCTGGTCCCCAGCGAGTACCGCATCTCCGGCGTGCTCTCGATCAGCGCGGGCGCCAATGAGAACTACACGGCCGGTTACAACTACGCCCTCGAAGTCCCGGGCATCGGAACCTGCATCGCCGACTACAACGTCGACGGCGGCGTCGACGGCTCCGATGTGGACGCCTTTTTCGCCGATTGGGAATCCGGCAACGCCGCGGCGGACGTCAACTCCGACGGCGGCGTCGACGGCGCCGACGTCAGCGTCTTCTTCGCCCACTGGGAAGCGGGCTGCTGACCCCGGGGGCCGGGCGGGTTCAACCCTTCCTCCCATCCCCTACACTCTCTCCCGCGTGCCCGACGCCCCCACATATTCGCCGCAGCCCGACGAGGATGCGCAGGATGTTTCCATCATTGAATCGATCCGCCGGGGCGAGTCCTCGGCGTGGTCGGCCTTCATCGCACGCCACCAGGACCGCATCTTCTCCATCTGCGTCCGCATGATGCACGACCGCGAGACCGCCACGGATCTGGCCCAGGACGTGTTCGTGAAGCTCATTCAGGGGATCAACACCTTCGACGGCCGGGCCAAGCTCACCACGTGGATCACCCGCGTGGCCATGAACGTCTGCCTCTCCAAGCTCCGCTCCGAGAAACTCAGGCGCCACGCCAGCCTCGAAGCCCTCTCCGAACGCCGTTCGGGAGATGATGGGGGTGACGGCAGCGGCGGGGGAATAGAACTTGAACAGGAGCGGGAACCCGAGCAGGGACTGAGCGTCGAAGCCCATGAAGACCGGGAGCGCGTTCTTGCGGCTCTGCGCGACTTGGACCCCGAGCAACGGGCAATCCTCATTCTCTGCGATTGCCAGGGTCACAGCTACGAGCAGATCGCCGAAGTCTTCGGTGTCGCCGTTGGCACCGTCAAGAGCAGGCTCTTCCGGGCACGCGCGGCGCTGCGGGATCTGGTCGAAAAGCTCCCCGTGGCGAAGATTCAACCTCTCCCCCCGCGCAAGGCTTACGGCGCGGGCGATCGAAAATAGCCTCTCGGCACTCTCACGACCCTGACCCATGAACCCCGGCAACGATCCCAACCCCAGGCAGCCAACCCCGTCCACGGCCGGTCCCGTGAACGAGGAGTTGCTCCTCGATTGGATCGAAGGCCGCCTCTCCCCCAAGGAAGCCGAATCGCTCGCCAAGGCCTCGGGCCGCCCGGGGCTCGCCGCCCGCGTGGCGCAGATGCAGGCCGACCGGGTCTCACTGCGCAAGCTGCCCCGCGAACGGGCCCCCGCCGTGCTGATGGAACGAACCCTGGCCGCGCTCGAACGCGAAGCGCTGGTGGGCACACTGCCCGCCGCGACCGAACAGGCCGCGACAGCGGGCATTCCCGTCGAGTCGTACAAGATCGAAACATACCGCGGCAACCGTTCGATGGCGCCGATGCGATTCGCCCTCGCCGCCGCCCTCGTGCTGCTCGCGGGCGGCGCGGTGTACATGGGCGTGTCGCTCGTCAAGCCGCGCAAGTCACCCTTCGCTTCAGTCGGGGCGATCGCCCGCAACTCCGATTCCGCGACGCCCACGCCAGGCCCCGAAATCCAGATCGCCGCCAAGTCCGCCGCGTCGGATGAGGCTCCCGCCGCGGCGACCGCTCAGATCGCCGCGGCCGCCGAGCCCGAGCCGATGTTCGGCCCCCCCGCTTCGCAGGAAATCACCTCCGCGGCCCACGCCGCCGGGCTCGCACGCGAAGGCCGCCTAGTCGTCCGCGTCGTCGGCGTTCCCGCCGACAAGATCGCCCGACTCTCCGCCAAGGACCAATCCTGGCGGTTCCGGGGCAGCGCCCCCAGGGACATCGCCGCCACGCTCGCCGCCGCGATTCCATCGCACGACAGCGACAACGCCGCCGGCGATGCGCCCCGCATCGCCTCACGAGCCTCGAACGAATCTCAACCCTTGCCGGCGTCGCAGGCCGCGTCCTTCGTCGGCCCGCCGCTCCCGCAAACGCCCCCCGCCGCGTACGTCGCCGAAATCGCCGACTCCGCCGAGGCGATCAGCGCCCTGCGGCAGGCACTGGAATCCCGCTTCAAGGCGGGCGTTGAGTTCGGCGAGCTCACCGACCCGGTGAACATGACCCGCGAGCCCGACGCCTCCGACGTGCTCTGGTGGACGCAGGGCCCCAGCGCCTGGACGTCGCGCCTGAGCATCCCCGTCGTCATCGAGCAACGCTGATCGCCCACCGGCAAAGCGCCGCGCCCACTCCCGGCATCACAGGCCGGGAATCGTGTATTCGATCCTGACCCCCCACACATCCAGCGTGTTCGCCGGGGTCGGGGTCGTGAAGTACATATACAGGTGATACTGGTACTGCGTGTTGTCCACCAGCGGCTGATCGATCACCGTATCGCTGAACACGCGGATGCCCACCACCTCGCCGCTGGACGCCACATTGGCCAACTGCGTGAAGCTGGCCGTGCTGGTCAGCGACTGGCGGTACATGATGAGCGTCGCGGTGCCCGTCCCCTCGTCGCGCACGTGGAACCGCACCGCGTTGATCGTCGCGCCGTCCGGCAGATTGAGCCCCCCCACAAACGCGCACGTCTGGCCGGAAGTAAGGCCCCGCACGCGGCTGCCGTTGTTGTCGTAGTCAAACCCCGCGTACGACGGCGAGAACTGCGCCGGCGACACCGCCATCGTCCGCGTCACGGGCGAGGTGAACGTGAACCCCGCCGCCTGCACGACCGCTGAGCTGATCAGCGCCCCCGCGCTGCTCATCCGCGTCACCGTGGTATTCGCCGAGTTGCGCCACTGCTGCAGATCACTCGCCGCGCCCGCCGCCGGACGGACAATCAGCCCGATAGAGTCGCCCGAAAGCAGGAACGACTGAGTCGCGTTGAAGGTGTTGAACGTCAGCAACCCGGGCACCCCGAGATTCGCGCGGGCTGTCGCCGCGGCGGCGGCGCCCGTGCCGCCCTGCGAGATCCCCAGCACGCCTGTCAGGTTGGCCGCGTTCAGGTAGAAGGCCGGGGCCTGCCCGCCCAGCGCATCGGCCGTGAGCGCGTGCGTCGCCTTGGGCGCGGCCGTCACCGGTTGGCGCGGAGAGAGGATGACGAACCCGCCCAGATCCCCGCAACCGCGTCCTGTGTCCGCCCTGGTTTCGATCTCAAGCAGCGGCGTCGTCGCGCTGAACTGCGCTCCAAAGTCCAGTTGAACCGTGAACCGCCCGCCATCCACCGCCACGTTGTCGGCGCACAGAGTGGAACCCAGTTGCACGCCGACGGGAGAATACAGGCGGAAGCGAAAGTCATGCAACCCCGACGCCGGCACACCGCCGTCGTTCAGTTCGCCCTGGTACGTGAACGCCGTCTGCGCATGGCACGCCGCCGCGCACACCAGCACCGTTACAGCCGCTGTCACAACTCTCATGCCTCTCTCCTTCTCCTGAGCGACTCACGCCGAAACATCCGAATCTCAAGGATACCGCGCCTCTCCGCCCGCGCCCGAGCCATATGGGACCTGACCGCGCCCGCAGGTTCCCCGCTCGCCCGACCCGGCGCGGCCCCTGCCGGGTGCCCCAACGCTCCGCTACCCTGCGAACATGAACCTCATCCGCACCGAGTTGGGCGTCGCCGTTGAACACGCGAGCGGCGAACTCACCCTCATCCGCCACATCATCGGCGTGGGCATGAACTACGCAGCGCACGCGCACGAGCAGGGCAAGGGCGTGCCCGAGCGCCCCATGCTCTTCTCAAAGAACCCCGCGTCCACGGTGTTGAGCGGCGACGACATCGTGATCCCAAAGGTCTGCCAGGACCGCCCGCAGGTGGACTTCGAGTGCGAACTGGGTGTGATCGTCGGCCGCGCGCCCAACGGCAAGCTCGTCCGCGACGTCCCCAGGGAAGCCGCGCTCTCCTGCGTGCTCGGCTATGTCGCCCTCAACGACGTCTCCGCCCGCTGGTGGCAGAAGGATGGTTCCGGCGGCCAGTTCAACCGGGGCAAGGGCTTCGACACCTTCTGCCCCATCGGCCCGCGCGTCGTCACGCCCAGGGAACTGCCCGACCCGCAGAGGCTCACGCTCAAGACCCGCGTCAACGGCGTCGAGATGCAGAACAGCACCACCTCGGACATGATCTTCGATGTCGCGACGCTCATCCACGAGATCAGCCGCGGCACCACCATCCTCCCCGGCACCCTCATCGCCACCGGCACCCCCAGCGGCGTGGGCTTCGCCCGCACCCCGCCCGTGTATCTCAAGCACGGCGACGTGGTGGAGGTCGAGGTCGAGAAGATCGGCACGATCAAGAACACCGTCCGCGCGGAGTAAGCCATGCCCACCATCCGCTGCGACGTGGTGGACGTCTATATCTTCCGCCGCGCCGCCCCGGGCGTCGAGTTCCTGCAACTCCTGCGCGCCGAGGAACCCCTCAAGAGCACCTGGCACCCCATCATGGGCCACGTGCACGAGGGCGAGACCGCCGTGCAGACCGCCCAGCGCGAAATGCTCGAAGAGGTCGGCCTGGAGAGCAGCCTCGCGCTGGGCATGTGGGCCCTGGAACAGACCCACCCGTTCTTCGTCGCCCGCCTCGACTGCATCTGCCTCTCCCCCCGCTTCGTCGTCGAAGTCGGCCCGCGGTGGACGCCCATCCTCAACGAGGAACACAGCGAGTGGCGCTGGGTGCCCGCGGCGGACACGTCCGCCTTCGTCTGGCCCGGCCAGCGCGCCGCCGTGCGGGAAGTTCTCGACCACATCATCGCCGGGGGCGCGGTGATGCCCCCGCTGGTGCGGATGAGTTAGTTTCGTGCCGCAGCCAATAGACGCCCCGGCGCTGTGCAGCATCGCCGCCGCACCGTAAATTCCCACAACGGCGTGGAACCCGATCCCACCGCCCGATCGAGGCCAATCTGGGAAAAGAACCTTGCAGGCCTCCGGCAGTTCTGGTAGACTGGTGCAGTGGGATCGGTACGCGGGCGGTTCGCGCGGGGCAGCCGCCTACCGGTAATCAGTGGCAACGTCGATCGATCGGAGGCACGCGTGAACTCGATATTGAATGTCGTGCTGGGCAACGTGTCCGCAGGTGTGTCATCGAAGCATGCCGCGGCCATGACTTTCCAAGTCCAAAGCCTGCGGCGGGACTTCTCTCCCGTACTGACATATCTCTTCGCGCTCTCACCGCTCTTCTTTGGCAGCGCGATTGCCCAGCCCGTGCCCGCGTCCATGTGGAGCTTCGATGAGGCTATGGGTTCAACAGCACTCGATACGGGTGTGAGCGCGATTGGACCAGCACTGCACATGAACTTCGCGGGCGACATCACGCGAAGCTCGGATACCCCGGTCAGCGCCCGCGGCCATGTATTCGGCGGAAAGAGCATCCGCTTCGGTTCCGCCTCGCTGCCTTATCTCTGGGCCAATCCGTTCAGCAACACAAAGCTCGAATCCCAGACCCTCACCGTCGAGGCGTGGATAAAGCTCTCGCAAGCGGGAGCACAGACGGTCTTTTCGTACCTGCCGCCGGGCGCTGGAAATGACGGGCGTGGCTTTTCGCTTTCGGTGTCGTCCGCGGGGAGAATTGGCATGGCCGTTGGCCGCGGCATCGGGTTGTACGATTCGCTCAATGCGCCGGCGGGCACGGAGATCAGTCTCAACTCCTGGCACCACGTCGCGGGGAGTTTCGAGCCCGGCCGGACCCGTCTGTTCGTCGATGGATTCGAAGTTGCCGAGAAAATCACCACCGGGCCGGTTGTGTACGCCGATCGCTCCGGATTCGGGCCAAATCCCAAGACCGCTTACATAGGAATATACCACAACGCCAACAACACGGGGTCTACCAACGCTTCCGACCTTCAGTTCGGAATGCTCCCCGGAGCCCAACTGGATCGCGTCAGAGTTCACCGGGAGGCCTTCCGCGGCTCGGCGGGCGTCGGCACCGCGGCGGAGAGCCTTGATTTCTGGACATGCGGGCAGCAGCAAGTTTCGGTGGAGCCCGCCGCCATGAACGCCTGCGCCTCGGGCATCGCGGTGTTTTCGGCGGTCGCAACAGGGAACATCTCGTTCGCCTACCAATGGCAGACCGCCGACCCGACACTCGGTTGGATCGATCTGGCGGATGGCCCGTTGACTGTCGACGGCTCGCCCACGTGCGCCACCGTCACCGGTTCGCACGATCCGACGCTCATCGTGAGCCTCGCCTGCACCGAAGGACGGGGCGATCTCGATGGGCGCTGGTTCCGGTGCGTCGTTTCCAACGCCTGCGGCAGCGCCTTGAGTAACCCGGCGACGCTCACCATCTGCGCTTGCCTCGCATGCCCCGCCGACTTCAATCAGGACGGCGGCATCGACGGCTCCGACGTCTCGGCGTTCTTTGACCGCTGGGAGGTGGGCCACTGCGACGCCGATGTCAACGCCGATGGCGGCGTGGACGGGGGCGACGTTGACAACTTCTTCGCCGCGTGGGAAGCCGGCGGGTGCTGATGAAGCCGGCCTGAATCAGCCACGCAGTAAACACATGGCGACCCACCATGTGACCCCGACCGCGCGGCGTGGCTTTTGGAAGTGCCGGGCCACGCCGCGAGCCCGCCCGGTCTATCGTGACCGCCATGTCAGCCACGCTCTCGAACCCTGACCTGGCCCCCACCACCCCCGACCAGCGCACCTGGAGCACAGGCCACATCGCCGCGCTGTGGATCGGCATGGCCGTGTGCATCCCCACGTACACGCTCGCCTCGGGCATGATCGAGCAGGGCATGGCGTGGTGGCAGGCGTTGCTCACCGTCGCGCTGGGCAACCTCATCGTGCTCGTCCCCATGATCCTCAACGGGCACGCCGGCGCCAAGTACGGCATCCCCTTCCCCGTGCTCATGCGCGCGAGTTTTGGAACCGTGGGGGCCAACATCCCGGCCATCGCCCGCGCCCTGGTCGCCTGCGGCTGGTTCGGCATCCAGACCTGGATCGGCGGCGCAGCGATCTACCAGGTGCTCGTCGCGCTCGGCTGGATCGACGCCGCGGCGGAAACCGCCCGCATCGCCGCGCACCCGCCCCTGGGCATCACGGCCTGGCAGTTCGCCTGCTTCATCGCCTTCTGGCTCACCAACCTGCACTTTGTCTGGCACGGCATCAACCACATCAAATGGCTCGAAGCCTGGTCCGCCCCGTTCCTCATCGTCGCCGGCCTCGCCCTCCTGGCGTGGGCGCTTTTCAAGGTCGCCGACCCCGCCGCGCTCTTTACCAAAACCTCAGCGTTCCCCACCCCCGGCGGGTTCTGGAAGGTCTTCTTCCCGCAGCTCACGGCGATGGTGGGCTTCTGGGCAACGCTGTCTCTCAACATCCCCGACTTCACCCGCTACGCCAAATCACAGAAAGCCCAGGTGTGGGGCCAGGCCCTGGGCCTGCCCACCACCATGACGCTCTTCTGCTTCATCGGCATCGTCGTCACGCAGGCGACCGTGGTCATCTTCGGCAAGGCGATCTGGGACCCCGTCGTGCTCGTGGGCATGCTCGGCAGCGTGCCGATCATCATCCTCGCCCTCGTCGCCCTCTCCGTCGCCACGCTCTCCACCAACATCGCGGCCAACGTCGTCTCGCCCGCCAACGACTTCTCCAACCTCGCCCCCGGCCGCATCTCCTTCCGCACCGGCGGCATGATCACGGCCGTCATCGGCGTTCTGATGATGCCCTGGTACCTCTACAACAACCTCTCCGCGTACATCTTCACCTGGCTCATCGGCTACGGCGCGCTCCTGGGCCCCATCGCCGGCATCATGCTCTGCGACTACTACATCATCCGCAAGACCAACCTCGACGTGAAAGCCCTGTACGACCCCCGCGGCCCGCACGCGGGCATCAACGCCGCCGCCGTCGCCGCCCTCGTCATTGCCGTCGCACCCAACCTGCCCGGCTTCATCAACGCCGCCACGCTCTCGCACCGGTTCCCCGCCTTCTTCGACACCATCTACGCCTACGCCTGGTTCGTCGGCCTGGGCCTGGCGATGCTCGCGTACTACATCCTCATGCGCGGCAAGGCCGACCGCGCCGCCTGAGATGGCCCGCCCCGACGTACGCTCCCGTATCTGCTCGCTTCTGTTCGTTCCAACAGCAACGGAATCCCAACCATGACACGCCGCGAGTTCATCGCCGCCTCCGCCCTCGCCCTCCCCGCCCTCAGCCCCGCGCTGAGCCTCGCCGGCCGGACCCGCGAACCCAAGCGCACGCTCCGCAAGGCGGTGATGTTCGGCATGGTTGGCGGCGACCTGACCGTCGCCCAGAAGTTCCGCCTCCTCAAGGAGTGCGGCTTCGAGGGCGTCGAGATGGACAGCCCCACCACCATCCCGATGCAGGAAATCGCCGCCGCCGCCAAGGACACCGGCATCGTCGTCCACGGCCTGGTCGATTCCCTGCACTGGAAGTTCCACCTCAACTCCCCCGACGCCGCCGTGCGGGCCAAGGGTCTCGAAGCCCTCGAGACCGCCCTGCGCGACGGCAAAACCCTGGGCGTCGCGAGCATCCTGCTCGTCCCCGGCGTGGTGAACGAAAAGCAGCCCTACGACCAGGCATGGGAACTCACGCAGGCCGAAATCAGGAAGGCCCTGCCCCTCGCCAGGGAGTGCGGCGTCAAGATCGCGATCGAGAACGTGTGGAACAACTTCCTGCTCAGCCCGCTCGAGGCCGCCCGCTACGTCGACGAGTTCAAGGACCCCATGGTCGCCTTCCACTTCGACATCGGCAACGTCATCAACTACGGCTACCCCGACCAGTGGGTGCGGGTCCTGGGTAAGCGCATCGCCAAGCTCCACATCAAGGACTTCTCCCGCAAGAAGCGCAACGACGAGGGCCTCTGGAAAGGCTTCGACGTGCAACTGGGCGAGGGCGACGCGGGCTGGGCGTCGGTGATGAAAGCCCTCGACGAAGTGGGCTACTCCACCGCCCCCGCCGGCAACTGGGCCACCGCCGAGGTCGGCGGCGGTGACGCCGCACGCCTGCGCACCGTGAGCGATCAGATGGACAAACTCTTCGCGATGTGAGCCGCCGGCCTCAGCACCCGCCCAGCGACCAGAGCGTGAAGAACGCCTCCACGTCGCCGCCGTCGATGCCCCCGTCCTTGTTCACATCGCCGCACGTCACGCCGTCCTGCCACGACGTGAAGAAGGCTTCAACGTCCGGCCCGTCCACGCCGCCGTCGCTGTTGAAGTCGGCCGGGCAGCACGGGCACGCGGGCTCGCTCGAGCAGTCGTAGCAGAACTTCACGATCGCCTTGACCGCCGTGCCCCCGCCGATCGGCGTGAGGTTCAGCGAGGTGTAGACCACGCCGTCGTCGGCCAGGTCCATGCCCGGCCCCGAGACCGTCGATTCCACGAGATCGCTCACCACGCGGTCGCCCACGCCGTCGCCGTCGATGTCCAGCAGGTCGCCGGTCTGCACGATCTTGATCGCCGTGCCGCGGAAGTCCGCAGCGTCGCCGATGAACAGCGCCCGGTTCGCGGTGGACCCGATCTGCCAGATCGCCCCGATTTTGCCCAGGTTGTTGATGCTCGCCGAACGCACGCTCGCGGGGGTCGTGAGCGTCGTGCCCGCGATCGTGTCCCCTTCGCGCACCATGATGTTGCCGTTCACGGTGATGAACGCGTCGGTGGCGATGTCGGTGATGAAATCCCCGTAGATCATCTGCTGACCCGAGTCGTTCACGCCCACGCCGGTAAAGTTCTGCCACCCCTCGTTGGGGTCGCTCGCGAGCGGCTCGCCCTGCACCGCCACCAGGTGGCCGTTGGCCATCACGGCGTTGGTGCCCGCGCCGGCGTCCACGCCCACGATGTGGATCACGTTCTCGCCGTTGTCGGAAAAGTCGTACCTGAACGACACGTTGGGCGTGGCGAACCTCAGCACGCGCCCGTCCACCAGGTCCCCGGTCTTGTACATCAGCGTGAACACTCCCGTGTTCAAGTTGCCCTTATACACCGCCCGGTCCGTCGTCGTGCCCCCCGGCGAGTTCGAGAAGCCCGCCATGAACGAGTACTGACCGTTGGCCAGCATCGCCGGGCCGCTCGTGAACGCCAGGTACTTGCCCGGAGCCCCCGGCGCGGCGTCCGGCTCGGCCAGCAGCAGCCCCGCGTTGGACCACAGCCCGTCACCCGAAACGCCGTTGGCCCGCGTCACCCGGGGCGAGTACAAGAACTTCCCGTCGCACGTGACCCCCATCGACGTCTCACGCCCCGAGAGCGTGTACCCCCCCGTCGCCTCGTTCGAGAAGAACACCGGCCCGGCGCCCGCGAACACGAACGTCCTCGCGCCCAGCGTGCCGCCCGTCAGGCCCCCCACGAACCCCAGCGTGCCGTCGGTCGCGGTGAACGGAGTCTCGATCCCGTCCACCGCCTGCCCGTCCGCCCACGCAGGCGCGTCGCCGACGGACAGGATCACTTCGCCGCGCCGCACCGGCTGCGCGCACGCTAGGCCGGCGAGTGTCAGGATGGTCAAAACCGCAGTGGCTGCTCTCACGGATTCTCCTCGCGTCTCTCTGGGTGTCGCTTCTTGGCCGCCCGGCCGCGCGGCGTCCGGCATCGCGCGGATCGCGAAACGCCACGCCGCGGCCCTCTTCATCACATCACCTCTGCGCTCAGCAGCCGCCCGCCGACCACAGCGTGTAGAACGCTTCCACATCCCCGCCGTCCACGCCGCCGTCGTTGTTCACGTCGCCGCAGGCGTTGCCGTCCTGCCACGCCGTGAAGAACGCTTCCACGTCCGGCCCGTCCACGCCGCCGTCGCTGTTGAAGTCAGCCGGGCAGCACGGGCACGAGGGCTCGTTGGTGCAGGCGAAGCAGAACTTCACGATCGACTTGACCGCCGTGCCCCCGCCGATGGGCGTGAGGTTCAGCGAGGTGAAGACCGCGCCGTCGTCGGCCAGGTCCATGCCCGGCGAGGCCACCGTCGACTCGACCAGGTCCGAGACCACGCGGTCGCCCACGCCGTCGCCGTCGATGTCCAGCAGGTCGCCGGTCTGCACGATCTTGATCGCCGTGCCGCGGAAGTCCGTCGCGTCGCCGACGAACAGCGCCCGGTTCGTGGAGGCCGCGATCTGCCAGATCGCCGCGATCTTGCCGAGATTGTTGATGCTCGCCGTGCGGACGCTCGCGGGGGTCGTGAGCGTGGTGCCCGCGATGGTGTCCCCTTCGCGCACGATGATGTTGCCATTCACGGTGATGAACGCGTCGGCGGCGATGTCGGTGATGAAATCCCCGAAGATCATCTGCTGGCCCGAGTCGTTCACGCCCACACCGGTGAAGTTCTGCCACCCCTCGTTGGGGTCGCTCGCGAGCGCCTCGCCCTGCACGGCCACCAGGTGCCCGTTGGCCAGCACCGCGTTGGTGCCCGCGCCCGAGTCGATGCCCACGATCTGGATCACGTTCTCGCCGCTGTCGGAGAAGTCATAGTTGAACGACATCGTCGGCGTCGCGAACCGCAGCACCCGCCCGTCGAACGTGTCGCCCGTCTTGTACAGCAGCGTGAACGTCCCGCCGTTCACGTTGCCCTTGTACAGCGCGCGATCCGTGGTCGTCCCGCCCGCCGTGTTCGAGAAGCCCGCCACGAACGAAAAGTCGCCCCGGCCCAGCATCAGCGGACGGCTCGTGAACTTGATGAACTTGCCCGGCGCGCCCGGGGCCGGGTCGGGCTCGGCCAGCAGGTAGCCCGCGCTCGACCACAACGAATCGCTCGAACCGGTGCTCCCCGGCCGCGTCAGCGACGGCGAATACACGAACCGCCCATCGCACGCCACGCCCATCGAGCCCTCGCGGCCCGAAAGCGTGTACCCCCCGCTCGCCTCGTTCGAGAAGAACGTCGGCCCGTTGTTGAAGTAGATGAATACGCGCGAACCCAGCGTGCCGCCGGTCAACCCGCCGTTGAACCCCACCGTGCCGTCGGTGGCCGTGAACGGCGTGTCCATGCTCTCCACCGTCTGCCCCCCCGCCCACGCAGGGGAATCGCCCACCGACAGAACAATCTCTCCGCGGCGGATCGGCTGCGCAAACGCGAAGCTGGAAGCGGTCAAGGCGGTCAAAGCGATGATTCGTGCAGCGCGCATGATGATCTCCCTTGGGTCGGGTCGTGGTCAATCAGATATGAGCAAATTCTATAACCTGTCCCGCTTCATCGCACCCCAATTCGGGCCATCTCAACCATTCAGGCTTATGGGACAATGAAACCACTTGGACGCGTCGCGAGACCGAAATCGCCCCGCCAAGGTCCACCTGAATGAACTCCGCCGCCTGAGAACTCATCGCGTCCCCGGCCGCTTCGCCGAGTCGTACGGCAAACTGATATCCCCGAACTCGGTGCCGATCTCCAGGTCCGCCGTGACGCCGAAACCCGCCTCGCGCTTCCGTGTAGCATCCAGAATCGCCGCCCCCACCTTGAGCGCCGACAGCTTCACCGGGATCTCGATCGCCCGCTGCTGACCCGGACCAAACGAAAGCGACCGCGGGATGCCCCCGCTCGCCAGCGTCGCGCCCTGCAGCCGCACCCGGTACTCCATCTTCTTGAGCGTGACATCGAACTTGTTCACGTTCGTCACGTTCATCTTGATCAACCCCTTGGTCGAGAGCATCCCCGTGTCCGTCCATTCAATCTCGCTCGATTCAATCCGCGGCATCGCCGGCACCGGAAACCTGCCCTCCCACTTCATCGCCAGCCGCTGATCCGTCTTGCCCTCCTTGTCCGGCGGCGTGGTCACGTTCATCCCGAAGTCCGCGTCGTACGGCACCACGCTCCCCGGCTCGCCCATGTCCAGCGCCTCGAGCAACTGCGCGAACGAGAGCGTCACCGGCACCACGATCGTCTTGCGCGAGCGCGCCGGCACGGCGTCCACCGCCGGAGCCTCCCCCTCGATGAACTTCTGCCCCTGCGTCGACAGCGCGTAGTCCAGCTTCGAGACCGGCATCGCCTCCTTGCCCGGATTCGCCACGTCCACATCAAACCGGATCGTCGCGCCATCCAGCGAGAGCCCGCCCAGGTGCGCCCCCGTGATGCGAGCCGACGGCTTGGAGCCCAGCCCGTCGCACCCCGCGAGCATCAACGCCGCGGCGACCAGCGGACAGATCGCCCGGCACACCATCGCGCACTTGCACAGAAATCTCATGATCATCTCCCGATCGCCGACCGCGTCCGAAGAGTCCCTCTCGGGCTCGCTACGCCTGAGCGTACCCATCCCTCGGCCACCGCAGCGAAGTCGCAACCAGAATCGCGGATATGCCTCGCCCGCCGCGGCGCGAAAGAACCACCATCGAGATCAACGGCGATGGCCTCGACGGCGCGGACACAGACGCCCTCTTCAGTCCCTGAGAGTCCTGCGGCTGCCACTGATTCGCCCCTCGCACCAATACCCCGCCCACAAATCAACGTCGCACCGGCAATACACCCCGGCCCCGAAGCGTTAATCACCGGCGAGCGGGCCAACGCCCGCCCCACACCCGCGGCAGCAAAGCACCAGTTTGGAGAACCCACATGTTGCACACCCGTTTGAGCGCGGCCATCGCCTGCGCCCTGATATCCCCGTCCCTCTTCGCCTCCGACTGCACCCGCACCAGCATCGGCCACCATTCGCTCGATGACCTTGGCGCGGGCCTCTATCTGGGCCAGTTCCAGGGCGGCCTCTACCCCGGCGGCGAGAACACCATGCCCCAGGGTCACAGCCTGCTGGGCATGCAGCGGGCCAACAACATCCGCCCGCTCAACGTCCTCGGCCAGCCCGCCGCGCAGGGCCGCTATGTGCTCCTCTCCATCGGCATGTCCAACACCACCCAGGAGTTCTGCGGCGGAGCCACCTGCACGCCCTTCTCCTTCAGCGGTCAGGCCGCGGCGTCCCCCGACGTCAACCACACCTCTCTCGCCATCATCGACGGCGCCGCCGGCGGACAAACCGCCGGCACCTGGGACTCTCCCACCGACGCCAACTACACCCGCGTGCGCGACACCGTCCTCGCGCCGCGCGGCCTCTCAGAGCAGCAAGTTCAGGCCGCGTGGATCAAGGTCGCCAACTCCAACCCCACCGTCCCGCTCCCCGCCGCCAACGCCGACGCTTTCACGCTCGTGGAGCAGATGGGCAACATCTGCCGCGCGCTCAAGACGCGCTACCCCAACATGCAGCAGGCCTTCCTCTCCAGCCGCATCTACGCCGGCTACGCCACCACCACGCTCAACCCCGAGCCGTACGCCTTTGAGTCCGGCTTCGCCGTCAAGTGGCTCATCGAAGCGCAGCTCCGCCAACTCGCCGGCGGCGGCATCGATCCCCGCGCCGGCGACCTCTCCCTCAACGTCGCGCCCTGGCTCGCCTGGGGCCCGTACCTCTGGGCCGACGGCCTGGACGCCCGCTCCGACGGCCTCATCTGGCGCTGCCAGGACCTCGAAGCCGATGGCACCCACCCCAGTTCCCTCGGCGAGCAGAAGGTCGGCGCGATGCTGCTGGACTTCTTCCTGACCTCCCCCGCCACACGCCTGTGGTTCCGCGCCGATGCCGGCGCCGAATGCTCCGGCGACTTCAACGGCGACGGCGGCATCGACGGCGCCGACCTTGAAGCCTTCTTCTTCGTCTGGGAACGCGGCGGCCCCCGCGCCGATGTCAACCGCGACGGCGGCGTCGACGGCGCCGATGTCGACACGTTCTTCGCCTCGTGGGAATCGGGCGGCTGCGTGTAATACCCCCCGGCGCTCACGATCTCCACGCCCCGCCCCGGTTCGCCACGCGAACCCGGCGGGGCGTTCGTCGTTGAGGGCCGCGTCGGCAACGGACGTCCAACCGCGAATCGACCCGAACCCGAGCCCCCTTCGAATCGAGCCGCCGGCGCGGCGGTCTTTGACCGTCATCCCGTGTCGCCAAGATCGATTCTGGATACCCTTCGGCCGGTCGGGGTTGTGCGTGCCCATCGCAGCACGACCTCACACCGCGGCAGGGAGCCCCATCAATCACATCGAGCCAGGAGCAGGTCGCATGCGGTCGAGCATCGGACGGATCGGACCATCACGAGCGATTCATCGATTGGCGAGCGCGCTCATCGGCCTGCTCGCGCTGTGCGGAGCGAACGCCGCCGCGCAGCCCACCTGCGCCGGCCGGTGGCTCGCCCCCGCCGACCAGCAGGTGCACCGACAGGACAACGAGATCTTCGCGCTCGGCCTCTGGCAACCCACGCAAACGCAGTCGCCGATGCTGATCATGGCCGGCAACCTCCGCATCAACGCTGCCGTGCAGGCGGCCGTTGGTTCCTCCTACAACTTCTCAGGGGACTCAGTGGTCGGCTGGGACGGCACGCAGTTCCGTGCGTTCCGGTCGCTCAACAGCACCGTGCGCGCCGTCGCCTCCTTCGGCCCGGACCTGATTGTGGCGGGCGATTTCACGGCGTCGGGTCAGACACAACTCCAGCGGATCGCCAGATGGAACGGCACCGATTGGCAATCGCTCGGAGGCGGGTTCAGCGCGGGCAGCATCCAGGCGCTCACCGTGTACAACGGTGAGTTGATCGCGGCGGGATCATTCAGCGCCGCCGGAGGGGTCTTCGCCGCCAACATCGCCAAGTGGGACGGAGCGCAGTGGACGCCGCTGGGCACCGGCATCGGCGGGCAGGTGTCCGCGCTCGCGGTCTACGGGGGAGAGTTGATCGCCGCGGGAAACTTCAGCACCGCCGGCGGAACTCTTGTTCGCTCCATCGCGAGGTGGAATGGATCGCAGTGGCGGGCGCTCACCAACTCCAGCGGTCCGAGCGGCCAGATCCTCGCGCTCACAGTCCACAACAACGCGCTCATCGCCGGCGGGAACTTCTCCACCAACCAATCAACCCCGCCATTTACATCCTCGCAGCGTGTCGCCGCGTGGGACGGGACCAACTGGTCGAACCTGGGCGCCGGGCCCGCCGAGAACATCCGCTGCCTGGCGTCCTTCGGCGGCGCGCTGCTCGCCGGTGGAGATTCCTTCAGCAGCTCGCCGAGCCATGTCTTCCGCTGGAACGGCTCTGATTGGTCACCGGCCGGCGGGTCCGAACTCGCCGGACGCGTCAACGCGATGATCGAGCACAACGGCGTGCTCGTGGCCGGCGGTTTCGGCACCAACATCGCAAGCGCCGGAGTCCCGACCATTCACGTGCCCGTCTGGACCGGCAATGCATGGCGCCCTCTGGCCACGGGCCTCAACAGCCCCGCGTACGCCATGGCGGCGTACGGCGGAGCCCTCGTCGCCGGGGGTGAGTTCACCAGCGCCGGCGGCGCGCCCGCCGGCTACTTCGCGTTGTGGACCGGCACCGCCTGGCGCTATGTGAACAACGGTGTCAACGGCCCGATCTACGCGATGACCACCTTCGGCTCCGACCTCATCGTCGGCGGCAGTTTCACGTCCGCCCTGGGAGTCCCCACCACCGGCCCGGTGGCCCGCTGGCGCGGCTCATCGTGGCAGACATTCGCCGCGGTGTTGAACGGACCCGTCTTCGCCCTGACCTCGTACAACTCTCGCGTGGTCGCCGCGGGGCTCTTCTCCGTCTCCCCTCCCACGTGCTACAACATCGCGTCGTCGCTCGGCGGCACCTGGCAGGGCTTGGGCTCCGGCATGAACGCGCCGGTGTTCGCTCTGGTGACACTGGGATCAGACCTGATCGCCGGCGGATCATTCAACATCGCCGGCGGGACGCCCGCCAACCGCGTGGCCCGATGGAACGGCACCTCTTGGTCCGCCATGGGCTCGGGCCTCGGCGGCGCACTCGACAGCGTCTACGCACTCACCATCTTTAATAACGAGATTTTCGCGGCGGGCTCCTTCACTTCTTCCGGTTCCCTCACGCTGAACAACATCGCCCGCTGGAACGGCGTCTCCTGGCAGCCGCTGGGCGCCGGACTCAACGGGCACGTCAACGCCCTGACCGTCTCCAACGCGGAACTGATCGCTACCGGCAGTTTCACCACCGCCGGCGGCATCCCCGCTCGCAACATCGCCCGTTGGAGCGGATCGGCCTGGCAGCCCCTCAGTTCCGGGCTCGACGCCGAAGGCACCTCGCTCGCTGTGTTCGGCGGCGAACTCATCGCTTCCGGCGAACTCGAAAACGCCGGGTTCGTCGCGTCCCCTCGCTTCGCACGCTGGACGTGGAACGGATCGCCCAGGATCGTCCGCGATCCCACCCAGCGCACCGCCGCGGCGGGCTTGCCCACATCTTTCTCCGTCGCCGTGCAAGGCTCCGACAACCCCGACTCCTTTTCCTGGCAACGCAACGGCGTTCCGATCCCCCTGCCCGACGCACGCCTCACCGTGATCAACACCGCAACAACAAGCACACTCACGATCAACCCCGTACAACTCGATGATGCCGGCACCTACTCCTGCCTCGTGACCAACTCCTGCGGAAACGTCACGAGCGCCGGGGCGATCCTTGATGTCTGTTCCCTCCCATCGATCCACTCCCAACCCGCACCCGCGTCCGGATGCCCGGGTGACACCGTCATGTTCAATGTCGGCGTCGTCGCCGACCTTCCCACGTACTACTGGTACGCGATCACGCCGGAAAACGGCACGACTTACCTCACCGACGGGGCCGTCGCCGGCCTGGGCACCGTCTCGGGATCACAGACCGCCACCATCTCGATCGCCGACCTCGCGCCCTCCCCGCTCTACGACCGCGTGTACTGCTTCGTCAGCGACAACTGCGGGACATCCACCAGCGACCCCGCCACCCTCACCATCAATCAGTGCTTCGCGTGCCCGGCCGACTTCAACCAGGACGGTGGTGTCGACGGCGGCGACGTCACCGCGTTCTTCGCCGCCTGGGAACCCGGCGAAGCCGCCGCGGATGTCAATCAGGATGGCGGCGTCGACGGAGCCGACATCAGCACCTTCTTCTCCGCGTGGGAAAACGGCGGCTGTTGAACCCCATTCGAACACACGCCGGACATCCTGTTTCACCCCCAACCCCGGGCACCCACCCACCGCACCCTCCCCGAACGGTTCCGTCAATTTGTGGACAATCTGACAATTTTTCCGGAAAAACCGTCTTTTCAGTTGGCATCGTTTATTCCGTGTGGCATATTGAAGGTGGACTTGCGGTTGTAGGAAACCGGGCGGGCCGTCGGAGCGGGCCGCCGCAGGGGAGATCAATCTGTACGCTCGTGGCGGTGTCCGGCCGCCCCGGGCTCGGAGTCCAACGGGTTCAGGCCGAACCCGTAGAACGCTATGAGTGCGCTATCCCGCAAGTTCGATCTGCCCATGTCGGCACCCAGGTGGCACGCCGACGTCCAACAACTCCTCGATGAACACCACCTCGTGGCCTCCTCCGATGCGCCCAAGCGGCGCACGCAGTTCGCCGCGGCGATGGGCAGCTTCCTCGCGTCCCAGCGCGACGCCGAAGTCTGCATGTTCTACGGCCGCCACATCACCGACATCGACTCGTTCTGCGAGCAGTTGGAACGCTGCCTGCCCGTCTCGATGCTCGAGCGCCGGCTCCACGGCCCCCGCGGCGCCGTCGACCTGATGCGCAACCGCGACACCATCCGGGGCCGCTACCCCGCCAAGTACCGCTACTACATCTGGCACGACGCCGATGTGCTCCTCGCCGCCAAGCCCGTGCTCTTCGGGCAGATCGTCGACGCCATCTCCGGCGTCGCCGCCGAGGCCGAGTACGTCTCCGACGACCTGCTCCTCATCCACCGCTGCCTCTACGTCGGCGGACCCGCACTCGACGCCTACGCCGACGACCCCAAGGGCCAGTTCCAGGCCTGGTTCGACGACGGCCACGGCGAGCCCTTCTGGCGCGTGGTCACCGGCATCGAACAGCCCCCCTTCACGCGGCTCCACATCGACTCGCTGTTCACAGAATAATCCGCCCGCGACTCGCAGGGTAAAGGTCTGAAGTTCCGTGTGCGTGGAGCTTCAGGCCTTTTTTCATGCGCCGCTACTTGCGCACCTCTACCAGCACGCGCCCGATCAGTTCGCACGCGCCCGGGTTCCAATCCTTCAGGCACCGCACGAAGCACGACACGTTCGACATGCCGTACCCCAGGAACGCGTCGCACCGCGTCGCGATCAGCGCGTCCAGCAGCACCTCCCGCCCCAGCGCCGCCCGCCCCGGTAGCCCCAGGTAATGCACGCCGCGGCTGCCCGCGTCGCGCGCCGCCTCCGTCACGATCAGCCGCTCCCCGTACCGCGCCCGATACTCCTCCAGCAGCGGCACCGAATCCGTCATCAGGAACACCCGCCCGCTCGGCCGCCCCGCCAGGAACGTATCGATCCGCCCGTGATACTGCCCGTGCGCCGCCGCGATCCGCTCATCCTCGATGTACTTGTCCGTCCCCCGCGCGTGCACCGCCAGCACGCTGTAACCCGCAAAGTGCCGCGCCGCGAACGCCTCCGCTTCGCTCAGCAACTGCCCCCGGGGCTTGAGGTACAACCGCGCCAGGTCCCGGTACGCCGCGTCCACCGTCGCCCCGCGCAACCGATGTTCCGCGGGCAGCCAGTCCAGCAGGTTCACCACGCCCGTGTGAAAGTCATGCACGCACACCCGCTCGGCCCGACCAAAGTGCAGCAACGCCACCTTCAGCGCATTGGGCCCGTTGAGCCGATCCGGCGGCGCATACCGAATCGTCTCGCGATTCCAGTACGGCGGGAACCACGCCTCCTGATCCAGCGCGAACACCTCGCCCCGCTCCGCATCCCCCAGCGCCTCGAAGAACTCGCTCCACCCGTCGCGCATCGGTTCGGGCCCCTCATTGCGGAACAGGCTCCCGGGCCCCCAATGCACGATCGCCGTCCGCCGCGTGATCTCCGCCAGCAGCAGCCCGCCCAGCACCATGTCCACATCCGAAAAGAACCCCTGACCCCACGGCAGTATCACCAGATACGCCTTGCCCCGCGGCCGCGGCGGCTCGGGCAACTGCTCCGCCTCCCGCAGGTTCTTCGCCGCCGGCTTGAACCTCGGGTCCGCCTCCATCGCCCTGCGGAACCACTCGACCGCTTTGTCCGGCCGCCGCATCGCCAGCGCGATCTTGCCCCGCGCGTTCCACGCCGCGGCGTCCTTGGGGTTCGCCTCCGTCGCGTCGCCCGCGATTCTGTCCGCCAGCCCCGGCAAGCCGCGTTCGAGCGCGCCCAGCGCCTGGAGCGAAGGTGGTTGTGCAACCGGAGGCATCGGCCCACTGTACGGTGCCCACCCGCCCGTGCAGTCCCACGCCGCTACCCCTCCAGCACGCCCCGCAACACCTCGATCGCGCTGTGATACTCCGCGATGCTGATGTGCTCGTTGGGCGTGTGGTCCAGCGCACTGTCACCCGGGCCGTACGCCACGATCGGGCAGTTCCACACCGGCCCCACCACGTTCATGTCGCTCGTCCCCGTCTTCACCGCGATCCGCGCCGCACGCCCGAACCGCCCGCGGATCGCCACGCTGAACCGCCTCGCCAGTTCGCTCTGCCGATCCCCCACGAACGCCAGCTCCGCCCCGCGGCACTCCATCCCCACCCTGTCCCCGCACGCCTCCTGCATCGCCGCTTCCGCCACCCGCGGCGGCACATCCGTCGGCAGCCGCACCGACACCACCGCGTGCGCCGACTCCGTCAGCCCATCCGCCTTGGTGTTGAACGAGATCAGCCGGGGCTGCACCTGCTCAAACACCCGCTCCCGCCCCGCGTTCGTCCTCGCCGCCCACTCCAGCACCCGCTGCCACCACGCCGCGAGCAACTCCGCGCTCGTCGCCGCGGGCCCAGCGCTGTGCGCCGAATCCGCCACCGCGCTCGCGTCCACCAGCAATCGCCCCTTGTACCCGATCACGAACCCGTCCGCCCCGCTGGGCTCGCCGATGATGCACAGGTCCGGCCGCATCCGCCCCGCCACGTGCCGCGCCCCGCGAGATTCCGGAGCCTCCTCCCCCACCGCGCCGATCACCACCACCCGCGTGTCCGCCGCCAACCGCGCCGTCGCCCCCGCCATCGTGAACGCCGCGAGCGGCCCCTTCGCGTCCACCGCGCCCCGCCCGCACAGCAAATCCCCCTCGCGCCGCACCGGGATCTCGCCCGGCACCGTGTCGATGTGCCCCAGCAGCACGATCTCCCGCACGCCCGGCCCCGCCGGCGGCCCCAACTCCCCCACCGCGTTGCCCACCTCATCCACCCGCGCTTGATACCCCAGCCCCCGCATCCACCCCACCAGTTCCCTCGCCGCGGCGTCCTCGCGCCCGCTCAAGCTCGGCGTCGCCACCAACGCGTGCAGCAGCGCCTCCGCCGCGTCGCACTGCGTCCGCCGCACTTCCGTCGAGAGCACGGTCATTCCAGCACCGTCCCCTCTCCCGCCAGCGCCGCCTCGATCGGCCGCGCCCGCCTCGCATCCCCGATCACCACCCGCTTCACGCCCCCCACCAGCGCCTCGGTCGCGCCCATCACCTTCTTCTTCATCCGCCCCTGCGCAAACTCCTGCGCCGACTCCGCCTGCCCCCGCGGAATCCGCCGGATCAGCGACGACTCATCCGGGAACTGCCGCAGCAGCCCCGGCGCGCTCGTCAGCAGCAGGAGGTCGCTCGCCCCCAGCGCCGCCGCCGTCACCGCCGCCGCCCGGTCCGCGTCCACGTTGATCGGCTCGTTGTTCGTGCTGATCGCCGGCGGGCACAGCACCGGCGTGAACCCCGCCTCCATCAGCGTCCGCAGCAGCGACACATTCACGCGCGACACCGTGCCCGTGTAGTCATCCCGCACCATCACGATCCGCCCATCCTCCACCGACCGCACCGCCGCCTTGCGCTCCCCCTCCCACACCCGCCCGTCCACCCCCGACACCCCCACCGCGTTCACGCCGCGCCGCTGCAGCGCCGCCACCACCCGCTGATTCAGCGCCCCGCGGCACGCCATCTGCATGATCTCCAGCGTCCGCGCATCCGTCCGCCGGCTCGTGTGCCCCGACGGCGACGTGATGAACCGCGGCGGATGCCCCAGCTGCTCGCTCAGCCGGTTCGTGTCGTCGCTCCCACCATGCACCAGCACCAGCCGCCGCCCCGCCCGGATCTGCGCCGCCGCGTCCTCCGCAAACTCCTCAACGCTCTGCGCGGCGGCGCCCCCGAGCTTCACCACCACGATCTGTTGTGGCATGCACGACGCCCCGGATGTCGGCGCGCACCCGGTGCCGGCCGACGCTGACAATGAGCCCGTGCCGCGCTCGTTCGGGCCCGCCGACAGGTCTGAATGGGTATGTTGGGTCAACAAGGATGAATCCCCGGGAAGGTCAGGCCCTCACGCTCCGCAAAGCCGTTCATGATGTTCATGCACTGCACGGCCGAGCCCGCCGCGCCCTTCATGAGGTTGTCGATCGCGCTGAGCACCACGATCCGGTCGCCCGTCGGCGACACCTCGAACCCCACGTCGCACCAGTTGCTCCCGGCCAGGATCTTGGGCTCCGGCAGCCGGTGCAGCCCGCTCTTGTCCCGCACCAGCCGCACGAACGGCTCCTCGCCGTACGCCTCGCGGAACGTCTTCCACAACTGCTTCTCGTCCACCGGCCGCGTCGGAAAGACATGCGCCGTGCACAGCACCCCGCGCACCATCTCCACGCTCGTGATCGTCACGTGCAGGTCAAACGCCCCGTGCTCGCCCATCAACTCCTGCCGCACCTCGGCCTCGTGCCGGTGCCCCGCCGCCGCGAACGTCCGCACCACGCCGCTGCGCTCCGGGTGATGGCTGCTCTGGCTCTCCTCCGCCCCCGCTTCCGACGACCCCACCTTGAGGTCGCAGATCGCGCTGCGGATCAGCCCCGCCCGCGCCAACGGGTACAGCGCCAGGTTCATCGCCGTCGCGTTGCAGCCCACGCCGCTCGCGAACTTGGCGCCCTTCAGCCGCGCACGCTGGAACTCCGGCAGGCCGTACACGAACCGGTCCAGCCACGCCGGCGATGGATGCGCCTCGCCGTACCACCTGCGATACTCCGCCTCGCTCCGCAGCCGGAAGTCCGCCGACAGATCGATCACCCGGTCCGCCAGCCCCGCGTACCGATCGATCGACTTGGCCGCCTGCCCATGCCGCAGGCACAGGAACAGCACGTCGCTCTTCTCCAGCGCATCGGGCGTCACGAACGTCAGCCTCGTCCGCCCGCGCAGGTTCGGGTGCACCGTGTGCACGAACTCCCCCGCGCGGGACTGCGACACCGCCTGCGTCACCTCCACCCGAGGGTGGTCCAGCAGCAGCCGCAGCACCTCGCCCCCGCCGTACCCGCTCGCGCCCACCACCGCCACCCGCAACCGCGCCTGTTCAGTGCCCTGTGTCATGCCAAAGCCCCCGCTCTCTCGTTCTGCGCCGCCGCGGCGACAACATACTCCACGATCCGCCCCGGAATGTCCACACCCGTGGGCTCGATGGAGTTGCGGAACTCCATCGTGTGATTCACCTCGCTCACCAGCACCTCGCCCCCGCCCGTCTCCAGCAGGTCCACCGCCAGCACGCCCCCGCCCACCGCCCGCGACGCGTCGCGGCAGATCCGCGACGCCGCCGCGTCCAGCCGAAACGCCGACGCCGTCCCGCCCCGCGCCGTGTTCGTGATCCAGTGCTTGCTCGTCCGCGCGATCGCCGCGAACGGCTCATCGCCCGCCATGAACACCCGCAGGTCCCGCCCCGGCTTGTCCACCAGCTCCTGCACGTAGAACACCCCGTGCTGCGGCCCCCCCAGCGTCGCCTTGTGCTCCACGATCGCCTCCGCCGCGTCCCGATCCCGCACGCACGCCAGCAGCCGACCCCACGACCCCACCGTCGGCTTCAGCACGCACGGATACCCCATCTCCTCCACCGCACGCAGCGCCGAAGGCTCATCCACCGCCACCCGCACCCGCGGCGTAGGAACCCCCGCACGCGCCAGCAGCAGCGACGTCGTCAGCTTGTCCCCGCACGCCTCGATCACGCCCGACGCGTTCACCACCCGCACCCCGAACCGCTCCAGCACCCGCGCCACCGCCAGCGACTGCGTCTGGCTGATGCACCGGTCGATCGCCGCGTCGTACCCCGCCCATTTCCCCGCGTCGAAGATGTCAAAGACCTCCTCGCGAACATCGATGATGTCGAAATCGATGCCGCGAGCCGTCAACGCGTCCGCGAGCAGACGCTCCTCAACGCGGATGCGGGAATGAAGCAGTGCGATGCGCATGAATGGTGTTCCTGATGACCTGATCAACGAAAAACGTGCAAGCAGTGTGCCGGTACCCAACGACTGAAGCCGCGCCCTTCTTCTCCCCCGAAGGAGCAAAGGCCACCGGCAAAAGACGCTTCAACTCTCCCGCCCCTCTCAGCCCCGAAGGGGCGAAGGCGTGTAGCCACGGGTGAAGCGAAGCCCGCGCCCAGCGGGCTGAGCGCAACCCGTGGAGACCGATGCGAGTTCATTTCACCCCGGAGGGGTGAAGGAATCCCCCCCTTCGCGAAGAACCCCTTCGCCTTCTTCCTCCCGCTCCTCACTCCCCCCAATCCTCCTGCACCTGCGGAGCCTCTTCCACGCGCAAGGGCGACACCGACACCACCTCCATCTCCGCGTTGCAATCCCCGCACCGCAGGATCTCCCCGCACAGCGGTCGCCGCTGCGGCGTGATCGCCGCCGCACAGGATGTACATTCCGTCGTCATCTCCGAGGTACTCGTCTGGCTCATGGATCAACTCCGAAAGGGTGGGAACCTGGCAGCCGCACACGCGGCATGCCGAAAACGAAAACGGCCCGCCGGGATACTCCCGGCGGGCCTTTGAAATGCGGTTGGAAACGTCTACGCGTTCATCCGCAAACAGCAGCACAAGCCGGGCGTTTCACGCCTTTCGCTTTGCTCAGTTTGCAGGATTTCAATGCGACCCCGTGCCCCTTCAGGGCGGCGACGGTGGAGAAGTTGGAAAACTCTCGCGGCATTGGTTCGAGGAGAAGGTTAGCACCGGCCTTCCACACGGTCAAGAAGCCGCCCCGATCCAACCCCACCCGCGTGCTGTTGCCCCGCTCACCCCCAATGATCCCCCGTTGTGGGCGGGCGTTCGGCGTTGCGTGCGGCCGTTCCGATCGGAGTTCTTGATCATGAACCATCTCGTTTTCGTGTGCGCAGCCCTCGCCTCGTGCGCCGCCGCCCAGGAACTCCTTCCGATCGCGCCGGACACCCCGATCCGTCGCCTGGTATGGCACGAGGGCGACCCTCGGGCCACTCTGGTCGATTCAACCTACGCGCCGCGATCGCCCACGACCTACGACGCCAACACTCCCGCCGCCTGCGCCGCCTTCTTCAGGATCAGCAACGTCCTTGAAGATGTCGACTTCGGCCCCGTCGGCCCCTGGGCCATCACGCGCAACAACGCCCTGCGCACCATCTCCATCCCCGTCGCCAACAGCGGCACGACGGCCCTCTCCTACGACGTCCGCGTGAGCATCTGGGACGATGCCGACTTCGAGGCCAGCCCGATGATCGCCTCCAACGCAACCCCTCTCTTTCGGTCGACCGTTCCGGTTCGTTCTCTCCCCAACGGCGCGTACGACCTGGTCGTGACACCCACCACCCCGCCGGCACTGCCCGATACCCGCGTCTTCGTCCAACTCGAGTTCTTCGCACAGGGAACCACCAACCAACTCTCGATCTCCACCGGCCAGCCGTCGCGAACGTACGTCGTCAACATCACCCACACCGGCCCGGGCTCAACCACCGAATCCTGGGGCCTGGACTCCAACAACGACCGCACCCTCGCCGGCGGCCCCCGCGGCACCACCGAACACCAGCGCACCTCCTTCTCCTCCGGCGCGTGCCTCAATCAGGCCCTCTGCCTCCCGCTCATCATCACCGGCGATGTCTTCTGCACCGCCGACTTCAACCACGACGGCCGCGTTGACAACGCCGACAACGCCGCCTTCCTCGCCCGTTGGGAGAACGGCGACATCGCCGCCGACATCAACGGCGACGGCGGCGTCGACGGCGCCGACTCCGACGTTTTCTTCACCCACCGCGCCGCCGGCTGCTGACCCGGCCCCACGCCCGCGCTGCCGGCCGCCGAGTTTCTCGCGTTCAGCGCCGAGTCCGACAACCCCTATTTCCCCATCAAGTCCTTGAGCGCCTCCGGCAACGACTTGGTCTTCTCGGCGAGTTCCTCCACATAAGAAGACACCCGCTTGATGATCTCCTCGATGGGTGGTTGTTCCTCATCCCACGTGAGGAGCGTCTTCGACCCAACGCGCGTCCATATCGGGGCGAGCACTTTTCGCTGCGGAGCCAACGCAAATGGCGCCTGGCCCAGCCTCTTGATTACTTCAAATCGCTTCGCCGCATCCGCACCCGGCCCCACCACAAGGCGAGTCACCACGCGCGACGGCGGACCGATGACCACGTCAACCTCAATGAACAAGTCGCACGGCGCATGCTTCGACGGCTGCGCATCCTTCTCGCTCAGAGAACCCAACCACGACGTGGGAACGAGTTGTACGTATCCATGCACCCATTCCCGCACCCGATACCCGCGCTCGCCCGCGGCCCACACGCGGATGGCCTCTACGAGCTCCGATTTCGGCGTCGAAGCATGTTCCATGATCAGTTCGATCGCACGCCGATGGTTCGCGTAAATGCTCTTGCACAGCCGCTCTATCTCCGAGTTCTTCATGAATCGGCTCCCGATCAAGTTCAAGTAGTGGTCGATCGCGACGCCCACATCCCCACCCAAAGCCCCCGCCGAAATCCTTCTCGCTCGCGAAATCGCCTTATGCACCGACGCGAAGCTGTACGCCATCCAATCCGCGTCGGTCGCCGCTTCTCCCTCTGGATTCAGGAACACGAATAGCGCCGGCCAACCCTTGTACTCCTTGGCCACTACATCTTCATACTTCTGAAGCTTCTCGGCCCACTCGTGAGAGTGCATCTTGTTCTCGATGCACACCACCAGCCGCGGCGTTTCACACACGATGAGCAGATCGATGTTCCTCCATTCCCTCCTGATCGACACCTGTTGCAGTTCGGCCCCATCGATCTCGACCGGGCTGATCGGCACCACAACCCCCTGCCCGCGTGCCTCGCGGAGCATGTCCATCAGCACCGCCTTCAGGAACAGGTCGCCCTGTCCGTGCGATTCCGCCGGGTCCAGAAGCCACGCCAGGAAGTTGCTGTGCCGGATCTCCGCCCGCTCGATACGCAGCGCATCGAATATGTTGAACCGCCCGATCGTGGCCTCTAGCTTCTGCAGGTCCTCGTTGTCGACAACGAACCTCTCCAGTTCCGCAAGCTCCGGTTGTGAGTCGGTCATCACTCCGATTGTACTTGCTTCCCCGGTTCCGAAGCGCCGACCATCGGCCAACCCACACACAGGTCGCAATACACCCCCAAAAAACACACCGCCCGGGCCATCAGCCCGGGCGGCGCGATCTCTCTCGCTCTCTCTCCAATCCTCACCGACCCATCGCCTTCTCTAGCCGCTCCAGCCGAGCCTTGAGCTCCTCGTTCTGGGTGCGGAGTGTGTCGATCTGCTTCTGTGCATCCTGCTTCACCAGGTCCTTCTCGGCCCGCAGGTCACGCAGCGCCTCGACCATCAGCGCTGTGGTCGCACGCTCGGTCACGTAGCGGTACCCCTCGGCGTCCTTCTGCACCCAGTCCGGGAAGACCGCTTCCACTTCCTGGGCCAGCAGGCCGATCTGCGTGCCCGGCATCGCCAGCCGGTTCTGCACCGCATCGTCGTTGTACTCGTAGGTGTAGCCGCGGAGCTTGAGCAGCCGGTCCAGCGTGCCCGCCATCGGCGTGATGTCGTGCTTGAGCCGCTCATCGCTGAACACCGACCACGAGCCCCCGCCCGGCTTGGCCGCCGTGCCGTTGACCACGAAGTTGAACGCCCCGGGGCTGTACGTGTTGATGCCCACCGGGTTGTAGTTGAACGTCACGCCGCTCAGCACGTTCCACCCCGCCGTATCGTCCGACCCGTCCGCAAAGCCCGAAGGCTTGCCCGTGATGTTCGCCCACGGCACCGACGACGCGACCGTCGCCGTCTGCGCGTGCCCCGCCTCCGCCGCGTACGCCGCCCCGTCCGCGTTCGTCGCGCTCGTCGCCGTGTCCGCGTGCGCCGCCGAGCTCGCCTTCAGCGCCCGCGACGCGTACGGCGTCGCCGTCAACCGCTGGCGAGGCGTCAGAACCTGCAACGCCCCGAAGCCCTCCCCCGCGCTGATCTCCAGGTACCGCTCCGTGCCGTCGAACGCGCTGGGCGGCGCGGTAAACTCCAACTCAACCTGCACCAGCCCGTTGATCACGTCGATCGCGCCGAACGTGATCGGCTGACCGATGCGGGCGTTGGGGCTGGTGGAAGTCGGGTGCGACCACAGCGAAAACGACAGCGACTTCTCACCCGTGATGCGCTCCCCGTTCTGCTGCAGAATGCCCTGGTACGTGAACCGCTCCGTCACCGGCACCGGCGGAGCCACCGCGCTCACCACCAGCTTGTACGGCGCGGGATACGCGATCGCCGAGAGCACCGTCGCCCGGATGTAGTACGTGCCCGGATACAGAGCATGCAGAGAAGGATGCGTCGTCGGGTTCGCCAGCGAGCACAGCCCCGCGCCGCTCTCATCGTCGTTGTACGCGATCGTCGTCCCGTTCGCATCCATGATCGTGAGGATCGGGTCAAACCCGTTCGGGCACACGCCCAGCGTGGGCCCCCAGATCCGCACCGTCAGATCGCTCACCTCCGTGAGTTGCACGCGGTAGAAGTCAGCATCGCCGTACGCGGCGTAACTCCCCGAGATCGTGGCCTCGGACCCGAACGGCCCGTTCGCCTGCGCGATCGAGTCATTGGGTTCGACTTCATTCTGCGCCATCGCCGGGGCAACGCCCAGGCCGGCGACAACTGTGAGCATGGCAAACCAGCGGGTCATGAGAAGACTCCTTCAAAGTCAATGGGTGAGTGCTTGGTGTTCGAGCCGCAACAACCGGGCTCACACTCCAGTGCGGCGAGACCGCCCCGCCCGGCTAATCGCTTCGCAACCCTCGCCCACCCCGCAGAATACTCGGACCCCTCGCGATCCCGCCAACATCCCCGCCTCGCACTCAATCCGTGAGCCCCTCACCGCAACTCTGAATGCGAAACTCGATTGGCCGATCTGATCCAACACCCACGATCACACCGCGCGATCACCGGTCCTCACCGCAACCCATCCGGCTCAAGAATCACGCCGCACTCCCATCCCGCGACTCCTGGGCCCCAACGGGCGATGCGGTTCACGAACAACAGAGCGCCGTCTTTCAGGCCGCTTCAGCGGCCTTGCCCGCTTGTAGGCCACCGCTTCAGCGGTGGTGAACGAGAACGAACCCCCACAGATTCCTGCCTTCCCCGCCCCAGCCCGTTTCAACGGGCTTCTCCCTTCGGCTTCAGCCTTTCACTTCCATCGCCAGTACACGGCCTTGCCCGGGCGCAGCCCCCGGCCTCCCGAGCACCAACGGTGCCCCCCAGCCCTTGCCCGAGCGCAGCCCCCGGCCTCCTGAGAACCACCGCTGCGCCCCAGCCCTTGCCGGAGCGCAGCCTCCAGCCTCCTGAGCACCAACGGTGCGCCCTATCCCTTGCCCAGGGCGCAGCCCTGGGTTGAATGCCGCGCAACGTCCAAGCCCCAACGGGGCGCCCTAACCACCCCAACCACCAACCCACCCCCGACCTGCCCCGCCCTCCCCGATCACCTGCATTCCATCTTCTCTTCCTTTCTTCCCTCTTCCCGAATCCCGAATCCCGATTCCCTCCGCCCGACCTCTGGAATCTGGACTTTGGAATTTGGACTCTGGCTTCTGGCCTCTGGAATCTGGACTCTGGACTCTGGACTCTGGACTCTGGCCTCTGGCCTCTCCCTCTTCTCCAACCTCTCAAATTTCAAATCTGACCTGACCCATCCACGACGGCCCCACCGCCCTCTCCTCCGCCACTGGCATTTCGCACCCACTTCCCGCCGCTGTACGCACACCTCGCGCACTCCCGCCAAGTTCCCCGCAACTTCAAACGCCCCGGCGTTTCAGCCCCTCAACATCCGCCAGCCTCCCAAGAGCTGAAAAACACGCCCATGTCCTCACCATCCACTCCACCGTCGTAGTTCACGTCCGCGTGCGGATCCCCGCTCTCCCAGGACCGCAGGAACGCCTGCACGTCGCCGCCATCAACACCGCCGTCCTCATTGAAGTCCGCCGGGCAGGGCTTTCCCATGTACGCCACGAAGCCCTGCCAAATGCCGTTGGTGCCGCGCCCCGAGCCGGCAATGGTCGAGCCATCTCCGGAAATCGCGTAGCAATACAGAATCGAAAAGCCGCTGGGAATCACCACGCCGCGCTCGATGAGGACATCCGATGCGGCTCGCATCCCGGATTCTGCGGTCCAAATGAAACCGATGGGCGTGGTTTTGATCGACGTGCCAACGACAATTTTGCCATCCCCAGATACGGCGTAGGCATAACCCACCAGCCTGCCCGGGAGGTTGCCGAGATCATGGGCCACGCGGTCAGCATCCCAGAGGGTCGCGTTAGCGGATGTGTCGCCAACGACGACGCTGCCGTCGATGTTGGCTCCGCGGCAATGACAGTCCGTGTCTCCGTTCAGACCGATCACGGCCCGCATCCCCGTCTTTTCAGTCCAGATGAACCCGGTGCCCGTACCTTGCGAAATGCTCTCCGAACTACCCACGATTGTTGATCCATCGCGGCTCATTCCCAGCACCTGGCTTCGACTATCCCCCGGGCGTGCAAAGCCCAGACCTCTGATCCCCGTTGCGGCAGTCCAGATGAACGCCTGCCCGTACAACGTTGCGGAGAGGCATGTGCCGGACACAATCGTCGCATCGCCACTAATGTACGCGTCGGAATGTCCCCGCGAGTATGGTTCAAGAATTGGCAGGTTCTGATAGGGCGCGCCCGATCTACTGAACATCACTCGGCGGTCTGATCCATAGCTGTTGTTGCAGTGGGCCCCAACCAAGCTCAGTCCATCATCAGAAACATCGGTCAACTCCGTTCGTGACCCCAGGGCCGGATCAACGATGTCCACGCGTCCCGTCGCCACGCTCCACTTGAACCCGCGCAGCAGAGCATTGTTCCCCGACATGTTCCCCACCGCGACCGATCCGTCACGTGACAACCCCAGCACGCGGCCGTCATTGAATCCCGCCGGAAGCCCCGTGATGTACAGCCGACGCTCTTGCCCCAGGCAAGACGCACCGAGCGCCGCGACCAGGCAAATCTGTAGCGATAGTGTCTGAGTCCTCATAGTGCATCCCCGTGTTGTTGAAATGTGAAGAAAATCACCCATCCGCCGCCAAGGCTGCGGCGCGAGTTGATGCGAGCGAACACTCCGCAACGTCGCGAAACGCCGCCTCGCAAGTCCACCGATTGAAGTTGAGAACTGAACCCCGCCTCACATCCAGCCCGCTCGCAACGGGCAGTCATCAGCCTGCCTTCGCAAGAACTGCCGGAATGCCGAGGCGTCGCGTTCATGGCGAGTCCGCTCTACCGGCAATTATAGGGGAACTCTCCACGCAACCGCCAGTTCATTCGGGTATTCTCCGGCACCGCGAATCACCACCCGCACATGCCGTCGCCATCGAGTTCGGGATACACGACGCTCCAACGGCTTGACGCTGCATGCGCGAACGCAGCTCGCAATCGTCCATCACCTCCCGCCGCTGTGCGCACACCTCGCGCACTCCCGCCAAATTCCCCGCAACTCCAGCCGCACCCGGCGTATCACCCCTCAGCCGCCCGCCAAATCACGTGCGGCCGTTGTTCTTTGACAATCTAACAGAACACTCCGCACAGCCTCCCCGCCCGCGCCGGTCCCCACCCCCGCCGCGCCCACGACCAAAAGTTCATCGCTCAAGCCGCCACGCACCGCAGCCCCTCAACGCACGCCGCCACAACTCTTCATGTCCCTATTTCCCCATCTCCCCCTTTCCCCATGTCGCCCGCCGCCACCAAAACTTCATCCGCACCAGGCAGCACCCCGCCCCATCCGCCGCCATCCGAACACGACCTGCCCAACCGCTGCGCGTCCCGTGCACGCCACCAGAACTTCATCCGCCCACGCAATGAACGCACGCAGCCTGCACTCTTCATTTCCCTATTTCCCTATTTCCCCCTTTCCCCATGTCGCCCGCCGCCACCAAAACTCCATCCGCACATCACATCTTCAACCGCTCTCGCCCACCTCTTCAATCCCGCCCCCGCACCGCCCCACGCGGCCCCCGACCACTCCGAATGTCCCAATAACCTTCCTCCTCGCGGCGCGCACACGCCTCCAAAACTTCATCCGCACCCAACTGCGCCACACCCCATCCGCCGCCATCTGAAGTCGACATGCCCAAGCGCTGCGGTCCCCGTGCACGCCACCAAAACTTCATCCGCACACCAACATCTTCAACTCCTCCCGCCCGCCACTTCAGCCCGCCCCCGCACCGCCCCACGCGGCCCCCGACAACTCCCAATGTCCCAATAACTCCTCTCCGCGCACCGCGCACACGCCACCAAAAGTTCATCCGCACACGCACCCCGCCCTGCCCGCCCGCCACCACCACTCTTCATTTCCCCATTTCCTCATTTCCCAATTTCCCAATTTCCCCTGGCCCCTAAACTCCCTCCCCATGCCCCACACCTGCCTCTCCGCACTCGGACTCGACAAGAACCCCCGCGTCAATCTCAACGCCGCCGCGGCGGAGCCGGGCCACGTGCTGGTCCGCAGCCCCGGCACCGACCAGCCCATCGCCTCGGTCCGCCTTGATGATGAATCCATCTATGAACGCGAGGTCGCAGGGGCCTGCGAAGTCTTCAAGACCTGGCGCTCCATCCCCGCCCCCCAGCGCGGCCTGGTCGTCCGCGCCATCGGCGATGAGTTCCGAAAGTTCAAGGAACCCCTGGGTGAACTGGTCTCGCTGGAAGTCGGCAAGATCCGCCAGGAAGGCCTGGGTGAAGTCCAGGAAACCATCGACATCGCCGACTTCGCCGTCGGCCTCTCCCGCCAGTTGTACGGCATGACCATGCCCAGCGAGCGCCCCAACCACCGCATGTTCGAGCAGTGGTTGCCCCTGGGCCCCATCGGCGTCATCTCCGCCTTCAACTTCCCCAACGCCGTCTGGGCCTGGAACGCCATGCTCGCCGCGGCGTGCGGCGACACCGTCGTCTGGAAGCCCAGCCTCCTGGCCCCCCTCACCGCCATCGCCAGCAACGCCATCGCCGAGCGCGTCGCCGCCTCCATGGGCTTCCCCGGCGTCTTCCGCCTCGTCATCGGCACCGACCCCGTCGTGGGCGAGCGCCTCGTCGCCGACAAGCGCCTCCCACTCATCTCCGCCACCGGCTCCTGCCGCATGGGCCGCCGCGTCGGACAGGTCGTGGCCGACCGCATGGGCCGCTGCCTCCTGGAACTCGGCGGCAACAACGCCGTCATCATCGACCGCTCCGCCGACCTCAACCTCACCATCCCCGCCGTGGTCTTCGCCGCCGTCGGCACCGCCGGCCAGCGCTGCACCACCACCCGCCGCCTCATCGTCCACGAGTCCATCGCCGATGATGTCGTCGCCCGCCTCAAGCGCGCGTACGAAACCATCCGCATCGGCGACCCGCTCGCCGATGGCACCCTCGTCGGCCCACTCGTGAACGCCAAGGCCGTCGACGGATTCAAGCACGCCATCGCCGCGGCGGTGCAGCAGGGCGGCACGCTCGTCTGCGGCGGCGACGCCATCCCCAAATCAGCCCTCCCCGCCCCGATCGCCGGCGGCCACTACGTCAAGCCCGCCATCGTCCGCGCCCCCGCGAACAACCGCCTGCCTATCTCCGACGAGGAGACCTTCGCCCCCATCCTTTATGTCTTCACGTTCAAGACCGTCGCCGAGGCGATCGCCATGAACAACAGCGTCGCCCAGGGCCTCTCCTCCGCGATCTTCACCGACAGCCTCCGCTCCGCCGAGGCCTTCCTCTCTCCCTCGGGCTCGGACTGCGGCATCGCCAACGTCAACATCGGCACCAGCGGCGCGGAGATCGGCGGGGCCTTCGGCGGCGAGAAGGAGACCGGCGGCGGCCGCGAATCCGGCAGCGATTCGTGGAAGGCGTACATGCGCCGCCAGACGTGTACCATCAACTACGGAACCGAGTTGAAACTCGCCCAGGGAATCCGTTTCGAGTAACACCATGCAGACCGTACAGACCGACCCGCTCGCCCTCGCCGCCATCGAACCCATCGCCTCGGGCATGATCGTGGGCCTGGGCACCGGGATCCTCGCCGACCGAGCCACCCGCGCCCTGGCCGCCCGCTGCCTCGCCGAAAAGCTCGAGCTCGCCTGCGTCGCCACCAGCCTCGCCACCCACAAGCTCGCCACCGACCTGGGCCTGCGCGTCATCCCCTTCGCCGACGTCGAGCAGGTCGACTACATCTTCGACGGCGCCTCCGAAGTCGATCACCAGGTCCGCATGCTAAAGGGCCACCACGGCGCCATCACCCGCCAGCGCCTGGTCGCCGAGGTCTCCGACCGCTGCGTCTACCTCACCACCGAGGACCGCGTGAGCGACCGCCTGGGCACCAAGGCCCTCCTCTCCGTCGTCGTCATCCCCTTCGGCATCGCCAGCATCCGCAGGCACCTGCGCAACCTCGGCCTCTCCGGCGTCCTGCGCCGCGACTTCGACGGCAAGGTCTTCGAGACCGAGGGCGGCGGCGTCGTCTTCGACATGACCATGCCCGACCGCGACCCCCGCGAGCTCGCCACCGAGCTGGACGGCACCTGCGGCGTCGTCGACCACGGCCTCTTCCTGGACGAGGCCGACGAAGTCCTCGTCGAATGCAAGGACGGCGAGGTCCGCCGGATCGTCGCCGTTCAATAAACCACATGTGCGGCCGCTTCACGATCCTCTACACATGGCGCGAAATTCACGCCATGCTCAGCCTCACGACGGGCGTGGATTTTTCCTCCCGCTACAACATGGCCCCGCTGCAGTTCGCGCCGGTCGTCCGCCAGGTCGAAAACGACCGCACCCTCTCCATGCTCCGCTGGGGGCTCGTGCCCTTCTTTTCCAAGGATGATTCGATCGCGGCGAAAACCATCAACGCCCGCAGCGAGACCGCCGCCACCCAGCCCGCCTTCCGCGCCGCCTTCAAGCAGCGCCGCTGCATCGTCCCCGCCAGCGGCTTCTATGAATGGCAACCCCTGGGCGATTCGTCGAAGAAGCAGCCCTTCTACATCAGGCCCGCCCACGACCCGGTCTTCCTCTTCGCCGGCCTCTGGGAAAGCTGGACCCACCCCGTCGGCGGCGAACTGCTCACCTTCACCGTCCTCACCACCTCCGCCAACGACATCATGACCCCGGTCCACAACCGCATGCCCGTGATGATCGACGCGGCCGACGCCGCCGCCTGGCTCACCGGCCCGCCCGAAGCCGCCGCGGAACTCATGCGCCCCGCCCCCGAAGACCGCCTCACGCTTTCGCCCGTGGGCACCCACGTCAACAACGTCCGCAACGACGACGCCGCCTGCCTCTTGCCCCCGCCCCCGCCCGTGCAACCCGGCCTCTTCGGCTAGAACGCGTGCTCCTCGGCCGCCCCGTTCCGCGCCGCCTCGCACAGCGGCCGCTTGGCCTTCGAAACAAACAACGCAAACTCCGCGACCAGCGCGCTCCCGTGCGCCGCCTCGTCCAAAATCTCCTGCCGCTCCGCCCGCATCATCAGCGGCCACATCGCCGCCCGGAACGCCGACCGCAGCGCATCGATCTCCTCCCGGCAGATCCCCGACCGCCGCAGCCCCACCAGGTTGAGCCCCGCCAGTTGGTTGCGCCCGTAGCCCGTGCAGAACGGCGGCAGCTCGCAGCTCATGAACCCCGCCCCGCTCACGAACGCCAGCCGCCCGATCCGGTTGAACTGGTGAATCCCGGCGCACCCGCTCAGCGTCGCCTTCTCCCCGATCTCCGCGTGCCCGCCCACGTTCGAACCGTTTACCAGCATCGCCCCCGCCCCCACCTGCGCATCGTGCCCGATGTGCGAGTTCACCATCATGTAGACCCCGTCGGCCAGCCGCGTCGGCCGGTCCGCCCGCGTCGCCGCGTGCACCGTCGCGTACTCGCGGATCACGCAGTTGGCCCCGATCTCCACGCCCGCCGTCGGGTCGCCGGGCGTGAACTTGCAGTCCTGCGGATCAAAGCCCAGGCACGCGTACGGGTACACCCGCGTCCCCGCCCCGATCGAAATCGGCCCCTGCAACTGCACGTTGCCGATCAGCCGGACACCGTCGCCCAGCCGCACATCTCCGGTGAGCGTGCAGGAGGGCCCGACCGTCACGCCGTCGCCGAACTGCGACCGCGAGGAAATGCTTGATGTGGGATGAATCGTGGTCATAGGTTCGTGCGCGGCGAAGGCGCGCGTCAAACGCCGCGGAGCGGTCGTTCGACCTTCTCGCCTCAATGATGAACTGTCCGGGCTGTCGGTTGCGCCGAAAGGCGCAGCGCGGCATGGAGTTCAGGGGCCGCTCCGAGACTTCGGCCATAGGCCGAGCCTTGAACGCCTACCGCTGCCGTCGGCATACGCCGCGGAGCTTCGCGTTCGAGGGGCATCCAGCAATGAATGAGTATACGGGGTGAACAGGGGATCGGCCCGGCCCGCACCAACCGCCGACCTTACGCCACGACAAGTTCGGCGATCTGGATCGCGTTCTGCGCCGCGCCCTTGCGCAGCTGATCGCCGCAGCACCACAGGCACCAGTAGCGGCTCCGCCCGTCCGCATCCAGCGGGTGCGCCGGATCGGGGCGGATGCGGCCCACCAGCACGTCATCCCCGCCCGCGGCCTTGAGCGGCGTGGGGAACTTGTTGCCCGCACGGTCGTCTATCACCCGTACGCCCGGCGCGCCGACGAAGGCCTCGCGCACCTCCGACTCGCTCGCCGGGCGTGCCAGCGTGATCGCAGCGCTCTCGCTGTGGGCGCGGTACACAGGCACGCGGATGCACGTGGGGGTGATGCGCACGCCGTTGTCGTTCCAGATCTTGCGGGTCTCGAGGATGAGCTTGGTTTCTTCGACGTTGAGCCCGGTCGCGACATCCACCGCCGAGTTGTGGCAGAAGACATTGAACGCGCACTGCTCGGCGAAGACCTTGCACGTCGCCTTCTCGCCCGCGAGCACTGCGCGCACCTGCGCCGTCAGTTCGTCCATCGCCGCGGCCCCCGCGCCCGACACCGCCTGGTACGTCGAGACCACCGCGCTCTGCACGCCGAACCTGACCTTGAGCGGATTGACGGCCACGAGAAAGATGATCGTCGAGCAGTTGGGGTTGGCGATGATCGCCGGCCGCGCGACGCCCTCGAGCGCCCGCGGGTTCACCTCCGGCACCACGAGCGGGACCTTGGGGTCCATGCGGAACGCCGAGGAGTTGTCCACCACCCACGCCCCGGCCTTGACCGCCGCGGGCGCGAACTGCTTGGACACGCCCGAGGTGGCGCAGAACACCGCGACGTCAACGCCCGCGAAGGCCGATTCGCTGATCTCCGAGACCTTCACGGTCCCGCCGGCGTACGGCAGGTCGCTGCCCGCCGAACGCGCCGAGGCAAAGCACCGCAGCCCGCCGACGGGGTGGCGCATCTGCTCGAGGATCGCCAGCGCCTCGCGCCCCACCGCGCCCGTCGCTCCCACCACCGCCACGACCGCCTTGCTCAACGACATCACGCAACTCCTTGGCTGCAGACCGCGGGTTCGCAGCAGACCACCGTCGCGACCGACGCGACGGCGCGCCGCAGGTCTTCGATCAGGTCCCTCACGTCCTCGATCCCGATGCTCAGCCGGATCAGGTCTTCTGGAAAGTGCCTGGCCTCGCGCACCGGCGCCGGGATGCTCGCGTGGCTCATCCGGCACGGCAGGCTCGCCGACGACGACACGCCGCCGAAACTCACGCGGATGCCAAAGAGCGTGAGCGATTCCAAGATCGCCGCCGACACCTGCGGCGACCCCGTGCGGAAGCACACCACCGCGCCGTGCCCCGTGGACTGGCGCAAGTGCGCGACGTTGTGCTTCTCCAGCCCGGGGAAGAGCACCTGCGTGACGCCCGGGCAGGTTTCCAGGAACTCGGCGACCTTCGCCGCCGAGCGCTGCTGGCGCTCCAGCCGCAGGTCGAGCGTCTTGAGGCCCCGCAGCAGCAGGTACGAATCCTGCGGCCCCAGCCCGGCGCCCTCGCCGTTCTGGATCATGTACAACTCGTCGGCCAGCGCCTTGTCGCGCACGGTGACAACCCCGGCGGTGACATCGCTGTGGCCGCAGAGATACTTGGTCGCGGAGTGCACAACAAAGTCCGCGCCCAACTCGAGCGGACGGCAGGAGAGCGGGGTGAGCGCGGTGTTGTCCACGCACAGGTGCGCGTTGTGCCGGTGGGCCAGCTCCGCGATGGCCTTGATGTCGCAGATCCGCATGAGCGGGTTGCTCACGCTCTCCAGGAACACGAGCTTGGTGCGGGGCGTGAAGGCCGCGGCCGCCGCCTGCGTGTCCGTGAGATCGGCGTAGTTGACGACGATGCCGCGACGGGCGAGGATGCGCGACAGCAATCGGTACGTGCCGCCGTACAGGTCATCGCACGCGAGCACCTCGTCGCCGGGGCCGAGCAGGTTGAGCACCGCCGTGATGGCGGCCAGCCCGCTGGCGAACGCGAAGCAGCGCACGCCGCCCTCCAAGTCGGCGATCTGCCGCTCGAGCACTTCTCGCGTGGGGTTGCCGCTGCGCGTGTAGTCGTAGCGGCCGAACTCCAGCGGCGAATCCTGATCGAACGTCGCGGTCTGGTAAACAGGAGTGCAGGTGGCGCCGAAGGGCTCGCCGGGGCACGCATTGAACTGGACAAGTCGGGTGGCGGGTCTCATGCGGCCACCTCGCCGATGTATTCCTCTTCTTCGATCGAGCCCTCGCCGCGGACGAGTTCGAACAGGTCCGCGAGCATCGCCTCGGCGGTGGGCCAGCGGCCCGCGCCGCGCCCGGTGACGACGGTGCGTGAACCGTCTTCCAGCGTGATGACGCAACAGTTCTGTTCATCATGCACCTGCGCGAGCGGATCATCGCTGGGCAGGATGAGCGGGGCCACCGCGGCGTGGGTCATGCCGCGGGGGCAGGTGATGTGGGCCACCAGCCGGATCGCGCCGCCCTGCGCCTGCGCCTGCGCGGCGTGATTGGGCGTGAGATGGCCGATGCCCATCTTCTTGACCTGGTTAGGGAAGATCGGATGACCGAAGGCCTCGCGAGCGAGGATGCACGCCTTGGCCGCGGCGTCGGAGCCGTCGATGTCGGCGCTGGGATCGGGCTCGGCGAAGCCCGCGGCCTGCGCCTTGCGGATCGCCTCGGCGAACTCCACGCCCTGGGCCAACTGGCCGAGCACGAAGTTGGTCGTGCCGTTCACCACGCCCCGCACGCTGGCGATGCGGCCGCGGCGGGCCGCGGCGCGCACGGCCTCGATGATCGGCACGCCGCCACCAACGCTCGCGCTGTACAGCAGCCTCGCGCCGGTCTGGCGGCGGATGCCGGTGAAGGTATCAAACTCCGCCGCGAGCACGGCCTTGTTGGCCGTGACGACGTGCTTGCCCTTCTGCAGCGCGCCGCAGATCAAATCCTTGGCGGGAGAGATGCCGCCCATGGTCTCGACGATCACATCGGCCCCGCTCGACAGCACCGCGTCGATGTCGGTGGTGAGGAGCTTCTCGGGGATCCCGGAGTTGGCGTGCTTCTTGACATCGCGCACGCCGACCTTGACAACCTCGAAGAACGCGGGCAGGCCCACGAGGCGCTCGTAGACGCCGCGGCCGACGATGCCGGCGCCGGCGAGGGCGATCTTGATGGGCTTGACCTTGGCGGGCTTGTCGGCGAAGTGGCTCTTGCCGCCCCAGACCCAGGTGGCGACGCGGTGGCCCATGCTGCCGACGCCGAAGTTGAGGCTCACGTCGCGGGTGTACCGCACGGCCTTGTGCTGCACGATGCCCTCGGGCAGATTGAGGACCTCGTCGTACGACACGCGCTCGTAGCGTTTCGCGTTCTTGTTGGTGGCCGGGTCGGCGTCGTAGAGACCGTCGACATCCTTGATGAGCACGCACTGCTGCGCTCCCAACTGACCGGCGATGAACAGCGCGGTGAAATCCGAACCGCCCCGGCCCAGCAGCGTGACGCGCCCGAGTTCATCGCGCCCGACGAACCCGGGGACCACGAGCACCGGTTTTTGCGCCAGGGCCCGGCGGACGTTCTCGACATCTAGGCCCGACGGGCGCGAGTCGGTGGGCAGACCGATGGTCTTGAGGCCCATGCCCGCCGAATCAAGGATGTTGACCGGGATGCCGGCCTGATCGAGCGCGAGGCCCAGGAGCGCGACGCTGTTGGCTTCACCCAGCGAGACCAGCGACGCGGTGGCGCTGGGGTCGGCGGCTTCGCCGTACTTGCGGGCGTGGTTGAGAAGCCGGTCGGTCTCGCCCGCGAAGGCGGAGACGACCGCGACGACCACGTGCCCCTGGCGAACGTAGCGGTAGATCTCGTGCACCGCGTGCGGCAACGCCCCTTCCACGGGGAGGATCGAACTACCGAACTTCAGGACTGTGATGGGGCTGGAGAGGTTCGCCATGACGTTTGTCTCTTGTCTACCCCCGGTTCCGGGCAGGGGTAATGAAGCATACCGGGAATTCAACTCGCCGAACACCCGCGAGTGGTCTTGAAACTTGATGTAACCCGTTTCATCAGGAAATACGAGCCGCATGGTCACACCCCCACCTTCTCCGCCGGTGCGGAAGCGCGGTGCTGGCGCGGGACCTGCAGGTCAATATCGGGTGTCCCGGTCACCCGCTCTAGCGCCTGATCGAGGTCCGCGATGATGTCGCGGGGGCTTTCCAAACCCACCGAGAGTCGGATGAGGCCGTCGGTGATGCCCGTGGCTTCGCGCTGGGCGCGGGGCACATCGGCGTGCGTCATCGTCACCGGGTGGGTGATGAGGGTCTCGGCCGCGCCCAGGTTCTCCGCCAGCGAGCAGAGCCGCACGGAGTTCATCACGGTGGTGCCCGCCTCGACGCCGCCCTTGACCTCGAACGACACCAGCCCGCCGAAGAACCCGCCCGTGAGCACCGAGAGACGGGACGCGAGCCGGCGCTGCACGAAGTTCGTGAGGCCCGGGTAATGCACCTTGGCGACCTTGGCGTGCCGGGCCAGGTGCTCGGCCACCACCTGCGCGCTGCGGGAGTGCTCACGGATGCGCAGCGGCAGCGTCTTGAGCCCGCGGATCGTGAGCCACGCGTCGAAGGGCGCCTGGATGGAACCGACGGTCTTGCGGACGAGGCGCAGGCGATCCAGCAGCGCCGCGTCGCGCGTGCAGATCGATCCGCCCACCGTCGCGTTGTGTCCTTCGATGTACTTGGTTGTCGAGTACAACGCGATGTCGGCGCCCAGGTCCAACGGACGCAACAACGCGGCGGTGAGGAACGTGTTGTCCACCGCCAGGGGCACGTGCTTGGCGCGGCACACCTGCGCCACGCCCTCGACGTCCGCGAGTTTCAGCGTGGGGTTGCCGGGGGTTTCGATGAAGACCAGCCGCGTGTTCGGCCGGATCGCCGCGGCGATCGCGGCCGGGTCGGACGCGTCCGCGGCGGTGGCGCTGATGCCCAGCGGGGCGAGCACGATGTTCAAGAGGCGCGTGGTGCCGCCATAGATCACATCAGAAACGACGACATGATCCCCGCTCTTGAGCAGCGAGAGGAACAACGCCGTGATGGCGGCCATGCCCGTGGAGAAACAGACCGCCGCGGGGGCGTTTTCGAACGCGCCCAAAGCCTCTTCCAATGCTGAGACAGTGGGGTTGCTGGCGCGGGAGTAGGTGTGGCCCTTGTGAACGCCGACTGCGTCGTGCACATAGGTGGTGGACTGCACAATGGGCGTAAGGATCGCGCCGGTGGCAGGGTCGGGCCTCCGGCCGCCGCGGATGGCGAGCGTTTCGAGCGAGGCGTGTTCGAGGTAGTCGGCCCGGGGATCAACGTTGAAGCTGGAATTAGACATTGCCGTGTTCTCCACGGCATCCAGAGGCTTAGCCTTTTGCGCGAATGACGGGCAACACGCCCGTTATTTTGCCGCAACCAGCACTGCGCCGGTCGGCCACATCGCTGCCCCTCAAGGGGCTGGCTCGGCACCGCGGCGGGGATTTTAGGAATCCGCTCGGTTGCCGCCCGAAGCCTCCAACGGCTCCAGGACTCTTGATGCACGGGGAAGGATAGCGATGACCGAGAGCGTGTCAAGCGGCGTTTTGCAATCGAAACCGGTGAAAAGCCCGGTTTCGGGCTGTAATCACAGCCAATTCTGCTATTCGCTTCTCCGGATCGCATGGCTCTGCGCGGCCGCCGCGGCAGGTCCGAGTCGCAGGGCTGCAAACTCGGTCCGCGCATAAACTCAGATCCCGCAGTGCCGATCCAACGCATGCTCGAACAAGCCGCGAACACGATCATCGAAACGCTCCCCAGCCCGCGCACCAAACGCAAGCTGATCAGCATCTGCACGCCCGCGTACAACGAGAAGGACAACGTCGAGGCGTGCTACCGGGCGGTCAAGGAGTTCTTCGAGACCAAGGCCGCCAAGTACGACTGGGAGTGGATCCTGACGGACAACCACTCCACCGACGGCACGTTCGAGAAGCTCAAGGCCATCGCCGTCGGCGACCCCCGCGTCCGTGGCTACCGATTCTCGCGCAACTTTGGGTACCAGCTCTCGATCCACACCGGTTACATGCACGCTTTAGGCGACGCCGCGGTGCAGCTCGACTGCGATCTGGAAGATCCGCCGGCGATCATCGCCGAGTTCCTGCGGCTGTGGGAAGAGGGCAACGCGGTGGTGTACGGCATCCGCCGCACGCGGCAGGAGCCCTGGCTCATCCAGCGGGCGCGGCGGCTGTTTTACTGGGGATTGGACAAGATCAGCGAGGATCACCTGCCCCGCGATGTGGGTGATTTCCGTCTGGTCGATCGGCGCATCCTCGATGAACTGCGGCGGGTGCGCGACCCGCACCTGTACCTGCGGGGCCGCATCGCGACGATGGGGTTCAAGCAGGCGGGCGTGCCGTACGACCGTCACCCGCGAACGGCGGGGGTCAGCAAGTTCAACTTCTGGCGGCTGTGCTCGCTCGCGCTGGACGCGACGCTGAGCCACTCGGTGGTGCCGCTGCGCATCGCAACGTTCATGGGCCTGGCGCTCTGCGGCGCGACGCTGTTGCTCATCCTGGGCTACGCGGCGGCGCGGCTCGTCTGGGGAAGCCAGTGGCCCGCGGGCTTCACCACCACGGTGGTGCTGATCCTGCTGGGCATGGGGATCAACGGGCTCTTCCTGGGGATCATCGGCGAGTACCTCGCGCGCATCTACCAGCACCTCAAGGGCCGCAGCGAGGTGATCGTGATGGAAACCGCCGGCCTGGCCGCTCAACGCGCCGCCGAACAGTTAACGCTCTGAGCCATGGGGGTCGCCGGGGTTTTCACCCGCGCAGGGGCTTGTTCACCGCGCCGGGGTTGGGCACTTCGACCTCATCCACGGTGGTCCTGCGGAGTTTGACCGGCCCGTCGGGCGTCTCGCGGACGGCCTCCTGCACCTTCCGGGCCACCTCGATGCGCTTGGTGGGCGAGGGATCGGTGCTCACACCTTTCCAGATGTGCCCGAAGAACTCACCGAGAGATCGCATCGTGGTTTTCTGCCGGCCCGGCATGGGGGAACAGTAGTTTCGCGTTTTCGCCGCGTGGAGGTGGCCGGGTGCGATAATTCGCTTGTGACTGACCGATATTCTGATACACTTTGGAGGACGGGCGGGCCCGGTTCCGGGGTAGCCGCCTTCGTACATCGATAGTCGGGGCCATTCTCGCAGCGCCTGGCCCGCTCATTTGGGGTGAAAGGTCTTTTTTCATGCGCATCGGCAATCTGTTTCGTTCAGTCCCGGGCATTCGCCTGACGGTCGCCCTCCTGTCACTGCTCACGGCGTTGGGCGTAGCGCGTGCTCAGGATGAACAACAGGGTCAACCATGGACGGGCGAACCGGGCATCACCGAAACGGTGGCCCAGATCATGGCCCGCGAGCCCGCCGACACCGGTCCGCTGGAGCCCAAGACCACCGGCAAGCCGCAACGCATCTCCGCCGATCGCTCCGTACTGCCCCAGTCGCCCGATTCCCCCGCGGTCGCCGCGTGGCCCCCGCTGCCCCCCGGCGTAAACCCGGTCACCGAGCGTCTGAGCGGGTACGGGCAGCGCAGCCCGCAGGTGCTTGGCACGTCGTTCAACGGCGTGCAGCTCTCGGAGACCGGCGCACTCCCGCCCGACACCATGGGCGACGTGAGCCCCACCCAGATCCTGGTGACATGCAACGGCCGCATCAAGGTCTTCAGCAAGACGGGGGTTCTGGGCTCGCTGAACGCGGGTCTCAACACCTTTTTCAACTCTGTCCGCAACAACTCGGGGACCAGCGATCCCTACACCCGGTTCGACCGCACCAGCGGGCGCTGGTTCATCGGGGCCATCAACGTCTCGACGCCCAACCGCATCCTCCTGGCGGTGAGCAGCAGCGACACCATCACGAGCACCTCGAGCTTCACGTTCTTCCAGTTCCAGCAGGACCTGGTGGGAACGAGCCCCAACGCCGACACCAACCAGTTCGCAGACTACCCCTCGCTGGGCGTGGACGCCAACGCGGTGTACATGGGCTGCAGGATGTTCAACCCGAGTTTCTACAACTGCTCCGCGTGGGTGATCCGCAAGAGCAGCGTTCTGGGCGCGGGGCCCATCGTCGTGACGGCGTTCCGCAGCCTGATCGTCGGCTCGGTGGGGCCCGACGCCCCCCGGGGCGTGAACAATGACGACCCCGCCGCGACCGTGGGTTATTTCATCGGCGCCGACGCGGGCGCTCTGGGCCGGCTCGCGCTGCGCCGGGTCTCCAACCCCGGGGGCACCCCCACCATCTCGTCGAGCCTGTTCGTCAACGTGCCCACCACGGCCGAGCCGGTCCTCGTGCCCGCGCAGGGCAGCACGGTGGACCTCGAAGCGATCGACGACCGCCTGCTCGCCGCCGAGATCCACACCAACCGCATCACCGGCTCGCAGACACTGTGGACAGCGCACCAGATCGAGGTCAACGCCTCGGGCGTGGCCACCGTGGGCGGCGGCCGCAACGGCGTGCGCTGGTACGAACTACAGAACTTGGGCGTGACCCCGGCCCTGCGACAGTCCGGCACGCTCTTTGATTCCGCCGCCACAAGCCCGCGCTACTACTGGATGGGCTCGGTGGGCATGTCGGGCCAGGGCCACATGGCGCTGGGCACCTCGTTCGCCGCCACCGACGAGTTCGTCGGCGCCGCCGCCGCGGGCCGCCTGTCGAGCGACACGCTCGGCACGATCCAATCGCCCACGGTCATCATCACCGGCGTCGCGGCCTATACGCAAACCGGCGGCGGCACCCGCAACCGCTGGGGCGATTACTCCCACACCGTCGTCGACCCCTCCGACGACATGACGATGTGGACCTTTCAGGAATACGCGAACAACCCCAACTCCTACGCCGTCCGAGTCACCAAGTTGCTCGCGCCCCCGCCCGCCACGCCCTCCTCGTGCTCGCCCAACACCGTGGAGCAGGGCGCGACCAACGTGAACTTGATCGTCACCGGCACGTCCGCCGCGGGCTCGGGCTTCTTTGACCCCGTCGCCGCGTTCCCCAACCACATCGGGGCGAGCGTGTCGGGCACCGGGGTCACGGTGAACAGCATCACCTGGAACTCCGCCACGCGGGTCACGCTCAACGTGTCGGTCGCGGCGAACGCCTCGGTGACGGGCCGGACGATCACCGTCACCAACCCCGACACCCAGTCCGTCACTTCGGCCTCGAACCTGCTGACCATCACCAGCAGTTGCTCCACGCCCACGATCACCACCCATCCCACGGACGTGACGCGCTGCACCGGGACCAGCGCTTCGTTCACAGTCGCCGCCAGCGGCACGCCGACGCCCACCCTGCAGTGGCGCAAGGGCGGCGTGAACATCTCCGGCGCGACCGGCGTCACGTTCGTCATTCCAAGCGTCACCGCCGGGGACATGGCTTCGTACGACTGCGTGGCCACCAACGCCTGCGGCAACGCCACCAGCAACAGCGCGATGCTCACGGTGCAGATCGGCCCGGGCGTCACGACGCATCCATCGCCCCAGACGGTGTGCGTCGGCGCGCCCGTGACATTGACCGCCGCGGCGTCGGGAACTCCCACCCCGACCTTCCAATGGCGCAAGGACACCACCAACATCCCGGGAGCGACCGGACCAACGTTCAACATTCCCGCCGCTTCCGCCGGTGACGCGGGCAACTACGACTGCGTCGCCACCAACGCCTGCGGCAGCGTGACCACCAACGCCGCGGCACTCACGGTGAACACCGCCCCGGCCGTCACCGGGCATCCCTCCCCCGTCACGGCGTGCTCGGGAGGCTCGGCGTCGTTCTCGGTGAGCGGCACGGGCACGCCAACGCCGACGTTCCAATGGCGCAAGGGCGGCATGAACATCGACGGGGCCACCTCCGCGACGCTCACGCTCAACACCATCACCCTCGGCGACGAAGGTTCGTACGACTGCGTGCTCACCAACGCCTGCGGTTCCGCGCCGAGCAACGCCGCGACGCTCACGGTGAACACCGCCCCGGCCGTCACCGGGAATCCCTCCCCGGTCACAGCGTGCTCGGGAGGCTCGGCCTCGTTCTCGGTGAGCGGCACGGGCACGCCCGCGCCGACGTTCCAATGGCGCAAGGGCGGCATGAACATCGACGGGGCCACCTCCGCGACCCTCACTCTCAACACCATCACCCCCGGCGACGAGGGCTCGTACGACTGCGTGCTCACCAACGCCTGTGGTTCGGCGCCGAGCAACGCCGCGACGCTCACGGTGCAGACTCTGCCCCTGGTAACGCAGAACCCCTCGGATCAGTCCGGCTGCGTCGGCTCGCCGGTGGTCTTTGTCGCGGCGGGCTCGGGCACGCCCGCACCGACCTATCAGTGGAGGCACAATAGTTCGCCGATCTCCGGCGCCACCGACCCCACCTACACGATCCCGTCGCTCGCCACCGGCGACGCCGGGAACTACGACTGCGTGCTCACCAACGCCTGCGGCAACGCGACCACCACGGCGGCCACGCTCAACGTCTCCGTCGGCCCCTCGATCACGCTCAACCCGGCGGATCAGACGGTGGGCGAGGGCTCGCCGGTGACCTTCGCAGTCGCCGCGGCGGGCACGGAACCCCGCACGTATCAATGGCGCCACGACGCCACGCCCATCCCCGGGGCGGGCTCGGACACACTGGAGATTCCATCGGTGTCGGTCGCTGATACCGGCGTGTACGACTGCGTGGTCTCCAACCTCTGCGGAAGCGTTACCAGCACAGGGGCCACCCTGGCCCTGAGCTCCGGGTGCGCCGTGTGCGCGGCGGACTACAACAACGATGGCGGCGTGGACGGCGCCGACGTAGACACGTTCTACTTTGATTGGACCAGCGGCCTGCCGTGCGCCGACGTGAACCTGGACGGCGGCATCGACGGGGCCGACGTGGAGTACTTTTTCAGCGTGTGGGAAGCCGGCGGTTGCTGAGCCGGCGGAACTGAATTGATCGCAAAGCACAAACGCCCCCTCGCTCAAGCGAGGGGGCGTTTTTCATTTCAACAGTGAGCCGCTGTCGGCGGGAGTCGCGGGCTCAGCATCCACCCGCCTGCCAGCGCTGGAAGAAGAACTCCACGTCGCCGCCGTCGACGCCGCCGTCCTGATTGACATCCGCGGAAGCCTGCGAATCTTCCCACGCGAGGAAGAAGGCTTCGACATCCGCTCCGTCGACGCCGCCGTCGTTGTTGAAGTCCGCGGCGCAGGGCGGGGCCGAGACGGTGAACGTCCACACGGCATCGCCGCCCGCGACACCGTCGCCGCTGGGCAGGGTGCCGCCGATGATGTCGCCGTCGAGCGCACCGTTGGCGTTGGTGATGGTGCTCCGGACGCGCACCGTGTACGTGCCCGACGCCAAAGGCGAGGAGAACGCCAGGTTGCGGACCAGCGTGCTCGGCTGCGAGTAGGTGAAGGGCACCGTGCCGGTCGGGCCGGTGACGGTGAACGCCGCGGCGGTAGCGGTCACAGCGTCGGAGAAGGTCACGCTGACGTTGGAGGGCCCCGCATCGCTGGCGAACACCGCGCCGGGTGCGGGCGACGCCGCGGCGATCTTGGGCGAACCGGCGGCGTAAGCCTCTTCGGTCTTGCCGCCGTTGAGGACCCAGTTGAACTCGTCCAGCGTCACCGCCGTGGCGGGCGCGTTGATGGGCACGAGGAAGTTGCAGGTGCGGGCCGACGGAGTCACCTTCACGGTCTGCGAGCCGCCAGCGTAATCAACGCGCAGATCCACCGGCGTGGTGTACGCGTCGCCGGGCGTGCCGCGTCCTGGCCAGGCGGTGTTCTGCGTCTGCCGCACGTTGACGCGCAGGTAGTTCTGACCGGCGATGTTGGTCGTCTGCCAGCCGTAGGCGTAGGTCGGGGCGCCGATGCCGTACACCCATTGCTGCGAGAAGTTGTCCAGATTCTGCCCGCTCACGAACGACATCGCGGCGATGAAATCCTCCGTGGTGGCGGCCTTGCCCTCGAAGCGTCGGCGGTACTCCTTGAGCCCGTCGAAGAAGGCCTGGTCACCGACCATGTGGCGCAGCATGTGCAGCACCCAGCCGCCCTTGCGGTAGGTGTACGTGCCGCTGAAGATGCGGTTCATGTTGGAGGCGTCGGGGCAGTAGACGCTGTCGCCGAAATTGCCCGGACGGCGCGCGGCCATCGCGGCGTGCAGGGCCGGCACGCCCGAACTTCCGGGCTTGTACTGCTCCCAGATCGCCTCGGTGTACGTCGCGAAGCCCTCGTTGAGCCAGATGTGGTTCCAGGTCTTGCAGGTGACGTTGTCGCCCCACCACTGGTGGCCCAGCTCGTGGGCGGTCACGCTTTCGTCGAACGTGCCCTGCCCGGTCATCGTCTGGTGCTCCATGCCGCCGCCGAACGGGAAGTCGTAGATGCCGTACTTTTCGTTGACGAACGGGTACAGGCCGTAGAAGGGCCGGTACGTCGCGAGCATCTGCACGCTGTAGCTCCAGGCGTCGCGGTTGGCCTGCGTGTCGTGCTCGGGGTACACGAAGAACTGCACCGGCATGGTGCGCGCCGGGCCGCCCTCGTCGGGCGTGTAGGTGTACGGCACCGTCCAGGTGTTGTACACGCTGGCGCCGAAGCACGCCAGGTACGTGGACATCTGGTAGTTCGTGACCCATGTGGTCTTGCGGTTGCCCCCCGCGACCGGGACGATCGACTGCACCACGCCGTTGGACGCGATCGTCAGCGTGTCGGGCGCGGTCACGGCGATGGTCATCGTGAACTTGTCGCCGTTGTCGCCGGGCTGACCGAAGTCGCCGTCTTTCATCGGCCACCACGTGCCCGCGAAATAGGCCTCGCTCAGCGTGGCGACGATCGGGTTCGCGGCGTTGCTCGGCTGGGTCTGGAACTCGATGGACCCGAACCCGCGGCTGACGGCCAGGCCGCTGAAGGGGATGCGGATCGTGAACTCTTCGCCGGCGTTGTACGCGCGGTCGAGCGTGGCGGTGCGGGCGTAACTGTTGGTCCCCGGGGCGGAGATGTTGGTGATGGGCGTCGAACCGTTGATCGTCGCGCCCGTGATCACGTACTGCGAGCGGAGGGTGAACGTGAGGGTCGTGAGCCCGTTCACGAGGCTGCGGACGCGGATGGTGTTGCTGCCGGAGATCGACGTGTTGGGGATGTCCAGCGTCAGGTCCAGGTCGCTGTGGAGCACGTCCGTATCCGTGGACGCCTCCCGCGCGCCGTACCCGCCCCCGGGCGCGACGATTCCCTCACCGATGGGCAGTCCCGCCGCGGCGCGGAGCCGTAGGGCGTGGGCCTTTCCGCAGCCGCACTCGCAGTCGGGGCAGTCGTCCGCGGGGATGGGCTCGGATGCGAACGAACCGTGCTGGAACACCGACGCAGCGGCGAGCACCGTAAGGGTCAAGGGCAGCACTCTGGAAAGCGTCATGGGTTTCTCCGGATTCGCCGCGGGGAGCGATGTGAATCTTCGTTCGAATCGGGCGCCCCGCACTTTCGCGCAAGGGCCCCGCGTGTGTGAGTCAGAGGGGGGAATCAGCAGCCGCCGGCCTGCCAGGCGATGAAGAAGGTGGCGACATCGCCGCCGTCGACACCGCCGTCCTGGTTCACGTCCGCGGCGCTGTCGCCGGAAGTCCAGGTGACGAAGAACGCTTCAACGTCGGCACCGTCGACGCCGCCGTTGTTGTCAAAGTCGGCGATGCACGGGACCGGGTTGGAGCACGCCAACCCGCGGATCGAGAAGTCGTCCAGGGCGGCCTCGACGAGGCTGCCGTTGACGGCGTCCTCGGCGATGAAGCGCAGCTTGATCTGCGACGAGGGCGCCAGGCCCTTGGAACGCAGGAGCCAGCGGGCCTGCACCCACCCGCCGTTGACGTTGGGATCGGCGGCGTTGCCGGGCCCGATCGTCTCGGCGTTCGTCCAGTTCGTGCCGCCGTCGACGCTGACATCGACGCGGAAGGTGTCCTCGTACGGGCCGGCGCCGGCGCCGTTGGAGTACCACCGCCAGTAGGTCACCATCACGTCGTCGGCCCCCGCCATGTTGTACGTGGGGCTGAGCAGCGTGGTCATGCCGCCGTCGATATCGAAAGCGCCGTCGGCCCCGCCCAGCGCGCCCTGGCCGGTGAAGAAGCACTGGGAGCCGGAAGCAGAGTGGTCGTCCTCGGGCTGCGCGATCGTGCCCACCGGGTCGCCGCGGACCCACTGGCCCGTGGTCGCGGTCGTGGTGCCCACCGTCCAGCCGCGGTCGGCCTCGAAATCGTCGTTCATATCAGTGCTGGTCGAGAAGACATACGCCGTGACGGGCGCGAACGACGTGCCCGCGGGCGGGTAATAGGCCGTGGGGCCCGCGGTGTTGGTGCCGTTGTTGAGCGTGTTCACCGCGAAGTAGTACTGGATGCTCGCCGTGCCGCTCGCGCCGCACTGCTGCGCGGGCACCTCGCCGACGTACCGGCCGGGGGAGACCTGCGTGAGGGCGATCTGGGAGTACGCCCCGCTCGCGCCCACGCGGTAGAAGACCCGCCCGGAGTTGGGAGCGTCGTGCCGGCACAGCGGCTGGACCGTGAAATCAACCGGGATTCCGACGCCCGGCCGCATCTCCTGCACCAGCGGCTGCGCCAGCGCGAACACCACCGAATCCTGCGACGCGTTGGTGAGCTGCACATTGTGCTGGTTGAACGCGTTGGCGATCTCGCACGCCTGCGGCGTGCCGTTGGAGAGATTGCCGTCGTCGTCGTTGATGGTGAGGAACTCCGCGACGGTGCGGGGCACGGCCGACTGCATGCCGGCCTCGCCGCCCAGCGTCACCATCGTCCAGTCGACGAACAACTGGCGCGAGCGGGTGAGCCCCTCGGCGGAGCCGAACGTGTTCCCGAAGTTGCGGCGAAGCTTGGTGATCGCGCCGGCGATGATCTCGCCGCACGCGTGCACCTCGCCGGCCGTGCAGGGGTACTGCCGGTTCGTCGTGTCGGGCGTGCGGACGGGCGCACCGGAGGTGCGGAAGTAGCGGCCCACGATCGGGTCGTCGTATTCAAGGATGCTGACGCAATCGCCGTAGCCCTCGCCGAAGCCGCCCTGGGCCAGGCCCCGTCGGTTCACGATGTGGTGGCCGTATTCGTGCGACACGACAGAGCTGAACGCGGTGTTGTTGCAGCCGTTCGCGGTGCTCAGGTTGTAGAAGTTCGTGGACGCCCCGTCGTAGAAGGCGTTGCAACTGCCGGTCACCCCGGTGTTGCAAGGCAACTGCGTGTCCAGGGGCGCGAACGTCGGAACACGATCGCGGATGAAGTTGTGCGTGAGTGTCTGCTGGATGAAGGCGTTGGCCTGCGCGTTGGTGAACTCCGTGCTGGGCGCGGGGTTCAGCAGCAGCGTCGCGGGAACGCCCGGGGTCGCCGTGGTGCTCGCGGTGATCAGCGCCACACCGGCGTTGTTCTCAACGACACGCGCCCAGCGGCCGTCGCCCACAGAGCAGTCGATCGTCACCGCGCCGGTCCCGGCGTAGGGAATCGTGAAGTTGCCGTTGGCGTCGGTGAACGCGGAGGTCGTGTTGCTCCCGTTGATCCGCACGCGGATGTTCGGCACCGGCCGCTCGGCGGGCGGGTTGCCCGACCAGTCCGCCGCGGCGTTGCCGTCGGGGCTGGGCGTGGCCCGCGCCCGCACCTGGCCCACCACGTCGATATGCAGGATCTCGTCGCGGGCGAAGATCAGTTCGCCGGAGGAGGCGTCGACGAAGAAGGTGTACTTGCGCGAGTCCGCGCCGTTGGGCTCGTTGCCCACGAACTTCCACGCGCGGGTCGGGGTGATCCACCGGGGGAAGTCGCCCTCGCCCATGTACACGACCATCTCGGGGGCGCTCCACAACGGCATCTTGTTGTAGTCGCCCATCGCACGCACCTTCGCCACCGCGTCGTCGGCGGTCACGCCGTCGGGACGGAAGCCGTCCTGCGGGGGGGTGGCCACCTTGGCCGCGGCGGAAACGACCTTCTGGCCGTCGGGCGCGTTGAGCACCACGATCACGATCTGCGACAGGTCCACGGGCAGCCCGTCGATCAACTGTGAGTAATGGAACGCCGTGAAGCGGCCGCCCGCGATCTCGGCCTCGCTCTCGTAACGGATGGTCAGGTCACCGGCCCCGAACGCGCTGCCGTGGTTGCTGAGCCAGGTGTCCGCGGCGATCCGCGGGTCATTCGCCACCGTCATCGGCACGCCGTAGAACATCTCGGGCCGGCCGTCCCATTCGATCACATTCAGCCCGGGGTAGCGGGCCAGCAGCCCGGCCTTGTCGGCCTCCGCGGCCCCGAACGCCTGGCCGCACGCCGACACCAAAACCGCGGCGACAAACGCACAACGACGAAACCCAGTCTCGTTTCTGAACATCAATCACCCCTGTCAAAGTGCCCCACACGGGTCTTGGGATCACACACACACGAATGAACGGGCCGAGAAGCAGCGACCGTGACGGGCAGAACGCCCCCACGGGTATCAATACCTACGAGCAGATCGCCCGAACCGTTTCCACGACTTTGCGAAAGAACGCGGAATTCCTTTCCCTCAATGAACACAATCCGTACATCCCGGCTTCGCCCCGGCCATTCGGACCATATTGCTCCAGGTGCCAGGGCGGCTGACGGGTTTCGATTCCCGCTCCCATCTCTATGATGCATCATGCCCACCCGAGCCATCCCCGTGTTACTGGCCGCACTCGCGGCCACCTCGGTCACCCTCGCCCAGGACACCCCCCCCAAGGCCCACCAGCCCAGCAGCGACCCCCGCGCTTCGGACTCCGACCCCGTCGGCGGTTCGACGATCGAACTGCTGCGAGAGGAAGCGGGCCGCAGCCAGCGCCTGGTCGCCTGCGACGCCGTCCGGCAGTGGATGCTCGCGTCGAACTGGCTTCCGTTTGTCGACACCCGTCGCGTGTACTTCAACCGCGCCGACCGCAAGGCCTGCTCGCAGGACGCCTGGGAGAAGCTCCCCGAGCAGGAACGGGGCAATTACAAGCTCCTCGAGCTCGACGACCGCTTCTATTACTACACCCGTTACGGCAGCCCGTTCGCGTACGCCCGGCCCCTGGACCTCGCCGCGGCGCACCTGGGCTGCGCGAAGGACGGCTTCGCGAAGCGGCGCATCGCCGACTTCGGCTACGGGGGCATCGGCCATCTTCGGCTGCTCGCCAGCATCGGGGCCGATGTCGTGGGAGTTGATGTCGATCCGGTTTTGAAGGAGCTCTACAGCCAGCCGGGCGATACCGGAAAAATCGCCGGCGTGGGCATGAGCGAGCCCAAGGCGCCCGACGGCAACATCACCCTGGCGTGCGGACAGTGGCCCGGCGACCCGGCCGTCAAGGCCGCGGTGGGATCAAACCTGGACTTGTTCATCTCCAAGAACACGCTCAAACGCGGCTACATCCATCCCTCCAAGGAGGTTGACAAGCGCATGCTGGTGGACCTGGGCGTGGACGACGCCACGTTCGTCCGCGAGGTTGCCTCGGCACTCAAGAGCGGGGGCATCTTCCTGATCTACAACATCTGTCCCAAGCAGAACGAAGAGAAGTACATCCCCTGGGCCGACGGCCAGTGCCCATTCACGCGTGAACTGCTTGAAAAAGAGGGATTCGAGGTGCTCGAGTTCGATCACGTCGACAACGAGGCGGTGCGCAAGCTCGGCAGCGCGCTGGCCTGGGACCGGGGCGAGAACCCGATGGACCTGGAGAACGACACCTTCGCGTGGTACACGCTGGCGCGGAAGAAGTAGCCGCTCAGCAGCCCGCGCCCCAGAGGTCGAAGAAGGCCGCGACGTCCGCGCCGTCGACGCCGCCGTTGAGATCGATGTCGGCGCGGGAATCGCCCGCGCCCCAGACGGCGAAGAACGCCTCCACGTCGGCCCCGTCCACGCCGCCGTCGCCGTTGAAGTCGGCCACGCACGGCGGGTCGGAGATCGCCCCGGTCATCACCAGCGCGAAGCCCTGGCGGCCCTGGTTGACGGCCGTCGCCACCACCCGCACCTGCCACAGCCCCGGCGTGGGCGCGGCGATGTGGACCTGCTCGGTGTTGTTGCGGATGTCGGCCGTTCCTCCCGCGGCGGAGAATCCGCCGGAGAAGTTGTTGCCCCGGTACACCTCGCCCGTAGGTGAGGTGACCACCAGATCAAGGTTGTTCACCGGCGCGAACGAAGCATTGACCGCCGCGGGAGCGTCGTGCCACACCAAGGTGACACGCAGCGGCATCGCCGCGCTGTCCACGCTGATGGTCGATTCGCAGAAGCCGCCGGTGGTGAGCGCCTGAGTGGTGCCGTTGCGCACGTCCGCCACTCGCAACTTGCGGGCGTCGCCGGAGAAGTACAACGCCGCGTCGGCGAGCACGCGCCCCCACCCCTCGCGCGATCCCGGGTACCCGGGATCGCCTGACATGTCCTGGGCGGAGTCGATCACCGTCGCCTTGACGAGCGCGCCGCTGGGGTTGAACGCGTCCGCGCCGTTCATCGCGCCGCCGGGATAGAAGCCGCGGGTGTAGTACTGCCGCATCAGCAGCGCAACGCCCGCCGTTGCCGGCGTCGCCATCGACGTGCCGCTCATGATGCTGACGTTGCACCCCCCGTTGCCGCCCGCCGAGGTGATCGAGCAGCCCGGGGCCGTCACCTCGGGCTTGCGGCGACCGTCGATCGTGGGGCCCGCGCCGCCGTAGCACATCGAGTCGTACGAGGGGTAGTTGTTGCTCGCCGCCACCGCCAGCGAGTTCTTCGCGTTCTCGGGGTTGTGCACCAGGCTGCTGTTGCTCACGGCGTGCAGGATCAGGTTGTCGTCGAACCGGAACTGCAGATCGTCGATGGCGCGGCAGGCGCCGTCGTACGCGTCCATCCAGTCCACGCCCCACGAGTTGGTGTGCACCGTCGCTCCCTGCGAATAGTGCAGGTTGAACTTCGTGAACGCGCTCGTCTCGGTCATGTCCGGCCACGTGTTAAAGACAATCTTGGCGTTGTACGCCACGCCACGCAGGTCCCCGGTGGTTCCCGCGTCTCCCGCGGCGGTGCAGGCCACGTGCGTGCCGTGCGCGTCGTACGACTGCGTCGTGTTGTACGCGAGCAGTTTGCGGTGCAGCGGGCCGATGGGCACCGAGCCGTCCGCGAACGCGCAGTGCGACGCGGCGATCCACCCGTCGATCACGCCGATCACCATCCCCGTGCCCGTCAGGTCGCGGTCGTAGAGCGGAGTGACGTTGGGCAGCCCGCTCTGCACCACCGCACGCGTGAGCGCGTTGCTGCGCGCCGCGTACTCGGGGTACTCCTCGACGAACTGCACGCCGGGCGCATCGGCGACCGCGGCGATCGACGCACCGGGGGCCGTGATCGTGAGGCCCACCGCGCCGCCCACGGTCTCGCTCCCGCGGATCACCAGGCCCGGCACGCCCGCGAGCGCCGCCCGCGCGGGGCCGTCGACCTCGCCCTCGAACAGCCACACCTTCGCCGCCACCTGCCCCGCCGCGGCGAGGTTGATTCGTTCGTTCGTCTGGTACGGTCTGGCGTTGGCCCCCAGGTTCAGATTCTGGTCCACCTTCCACGCCCGCTGGTATTCGTATACACCGGTCACGAAACCCATCGCTTTCACCGCGCCGGGCGCCGTGCCGGAAAGGTCGGCCAGGAAGAAGTTGGTCGGCAGGTATCCCTCGAGCCGCACACCCGCGGCTCCCAGCGCCGCCCCGCGCTGATCATCCATCGGGCCGTTCAGGCGCAGCACGTACACGCCGGGCTTGAACGTCGCCTGGCCGATCAGGTTCGCGAGCGTCGACGAATCCACATCGCCGGTGCGCAGGTTGAGCCACCCCTCGCGCGGGTTCACGATGGCGCGGCCCGCGTTGTCAACCGCGGCCGCGGTGCCGCACAGAGCGAGAATAGTGGCGAGGATGTTCCGGTGCATATTCAAAGGTGCTTTCGCGAACGAGGCGCAGAGAGATGAGGAGACAGCCGCGAACGGGGCTGCCTGCGAATGTTGCGTCACGAGACTGACATTTCATCGGGCCAAGGAGCGAGGGCCATTCGTCGGTACGCTGAACAGGGGATCGCGGTTTCGCCCACGATTCCACAGGCCTCACACTCATGGTGATGTCGATAACTGTACGGATGTCTGTTGACAACGGATCGCTGAAACGCCGAAGCGAGCCGCCCGAATGCAGCATAACGTCCAATAATCATGGTCGCGCGTCGATTTCTAACTCCGACCTCGCCATGCCCCGGGTGAATCCCATCACGTGATCTTGATGTCCACAATGGAGGTCAATCGCACTTCGAAGCACGGCGTCTGACTTGCCCACAGAATCTCTCGCCGAAGCATCCAATGAAACGCGCCCGCGAAATCAGCGTAGAACGCACGGTCGGAACCGCCAGAATAGTGGCCCACTCGCCGATAACCCTCCCATGATGGCCCGTCCCGGACAACCCCGCGGCTTCACGCTGATCGAACTGCTCGTGGTCATCTCCGTGGTGGCCCTGCTGATCAGCATCCTGATGCCCGCCCTTGGCCGCGCCCGCGAGAACGGTCGTCGCGTCAAGTGCATGAACAACCTCCGCGGCATCGGCCAGGGTCTGCAGATGTACATGGACGCCGAGTCCAAGGGTCTGCTGCTGCCCAAGGTGCGGCCGATCCTGGAGGGCGGAAACGAGAACGACCCCACGCTTCTGGACGTGATGGTCAAGTACATCGACGCCCCCATGCCCTTCCGGCCCGCGCCCGACGCGGACTGGGTCGTCACCGAGCCGTTCAAGTGCCCCTCCGATGTCGGCGGCTCCAGCGATGATCCTCGCCCCATCTGGGCGCAGATCGGGTGGAGCTACGACTATGTCGCCGGCAAGGCGATGGTCGCCGCCGAACTCATCACCGTCCGCAACCCGCAGTTCGGCGTGAGCAAGGCGTACGAGAAGGCCAACAACAAGGGCGTGGTGGTGTACGACTACAAGGACTGGCACCACCCGCGCTGGAAGGAAATTTCCAAGCACGCGGACAACCTCTCCAACGACGAGCAGGAAACCTTCTTCGACCGCAACGGCTTCTTTTACGGCGACTTCCGCGCGGACAAGGTACCCTTCACCACCACCGAGCAGAACGGGCTCTTCCTGCAGGACATCATCACCTTCGGCGGCGGTCTGGGCGGCTGAACGCCCCAACTTTCGCGGGAACCGACACGCTTGAACACGACCGACTCGACAATTTCCGCTCCCCCGCTCCCCAGCCTGATGGATGATGTCCCCGGCGCGGCCACCATCGGCCCGGCCAAGGCCCGGAAGCGCCTCACGCTCACGCTGCCGCCCTTCGCCGCCGCCCGCGTCGCGAAGATCAAATCCTGGTGGCGGGCGCAGATGCAGGACCCCAAGCAGCGCCCCCGTACGCTCCGCCACCTCTACGCCGCGGCTGGCGTGCTCACCTTCGCCGCCGGCACCGGCCTCTACTTCGCGCTCCGCCCCGTGCCCCAGCCCGATTACGCCACCGGCGCGCTCGACGACGTCTTCAACTACACGCTCCTCACCGACGAGTTCAACAACCTGCCGGTGGAAGAACGCCTCAAGCTCATCTCGCAACTCGTCCAGCGCCTCAAGAACATGAACGGCACGGACTCGGTGCTGCTGGCGGGCTTCGCCTCGGGAATCGCGGGCTCCGCCCGCAGCCAGATCGAGGAGAACGCCGCGCGTCTGGCCGTGGACACCTGGGACAAGTACGCCAAGGACTACGCCAAGGTGCCCGAAGAGGCCAAGGGCGAATACCTAGACCAGACCTTCCTCTCGTTCGTCAAGATGATGGAAGCCATCGGCGGCGAACCCCGCGACACCCCGGACGAGAAGCGCCTGGAGGATGTCCGCAAGCAGGCCCAGCGCGACAAGGCCCAGATGGCCGACGGCAACCGCGCCCCCACCGGCAAGGAACTCGGCCGCGTCTTCACCTTCATGGACCGCAACATCGGCGGCCGCTCCACCCCGGAAAAGCGCCAACGCGGCATGCTCATGATGCGCGACATGGTCCGCCACTTCCGCGGCCAGGACGCCTCGACCGGCAAGCCGCCGGGCGGGGGCTGAGTCTCTTCACTCCTTGCTCGCGCCCGCCAGCCTCGCCTCCAAACCCGCCCGCACCCCCGGCCACTCCGACGCGATGATCGAGAACATCATGCTGTCGCGGATGAAGCCGTCGGGCAGTACCACGTGTTTGCGCAGTACGCCCTCGAGCGTTGCCCCCAGCTTCCGGATCGCGGCGGCGCTCTGGATGTTGCGGACGTCGCACTTGAGTTGCACCCGCACCGCCCCCAGCGACTCGAAGGCGTGGCGAAGCAGGAGCAGTTTCATCTCGGGGTTCGCGGGGCCGCCGCGGTAAGGCGTCGCGATCCACGTGAACCCGACCTCCAGCCCCCGGTGCGCCGGGCGGATGTCGATGTACGAACTGGTGCCGATGACCCGGTCGGTTGCCTGGTCGATCAGCACGAACGGCAAACGCCCGGGCATCGAGAGCGTGAAAAACGTGTTCTCGCGGAACGCTTCGAGCGTCCACGGACGGGGCGGGTAGAGGTGGTACTGAAAGCACGACTCATCCGCGCACTCGAAGAGGCCATGGGCGTGCTGGGGCCGCATCGGCTCCAGACGCACCAACCGGCCGCGCAGCGTAACGGGCTGAACGTTCATGCACGAGGGTAGTGCCGAGTATTCACGTTCACTGCGCATCAAACTGCACGAGCAGCACCGCGTCGCGGGGGATCCAGATCTCGTCCTTGCGGATGTTGACCCGCGCCTCGGTGGATTCTCGCCGCGTGGTCTTGAGCACGATCCACGAGTCGTTCACCGCCGCCAGCTCGCCGATGATCGACACCGCCAGTCCCTGCACCGCGTCGCTGAAGACGCTGACGGGCAGGTTGCTCGCCGCGCCCAGCAGATCGCGCCGCAACTGCACCTTGCAGTCGCGCCCGACCCGGGCGCTGAGTTGATCGATCGGCACCGGGCCGGCGCCCAACTGCGTCGCCGCGATCACCGCTGCGGCGGCAACACCCAGAATCATCGCCAGACTTCGCTTGTTCATGTGCTTCGCTCCCTGGCGCACCGGCGCTCTCGCCCGATGGGCCATGTGTACGTGCGCTTCCTTCCAACTCTGACGCGTCGACCGACCGCGTGGTTCCCGCCGCCGCGGCGTTGGGAAATCGGGTTATTCCGCTCCCGCCTTGGCGCGTTCGGAGTCTTTCGCCGGCTTCTCCGAGGGACCCGCCGAGCTCGCCGCTCCCGGCCACACACCCGGCACCTGCTCCGCCCGCACCAGCGCGACGCCGTCGCTGATCACCTCCCCCAACGCGTGTTTGAACGCGAGTTCATCCGCCTGGTTCGAGGCGTTGCTCACCGGGATCTTCGCCCCGCCCTCCTGCACGCTGAACACGAACCCGCCCACCACGCTGCGCACGATCTCCCATCGTCCGCACACGTGGTCCGGATCCTCCAGCATTCCCTCGTCGTGCGTGTTTACATACAGACGCCAACCCTCGGCGTCCGCGAGCAGCACCGCCGGAGCATCGTCGTCGATCTCCGGCGCCGACCACGCCTGCGTGGCTTCAAACTCGATCACCTCCGCCTCGCCCCCGGTGAGCGCCCCGCGTGCCGCGGCACGGAACTCCCGGTCCACGCCCCGGCCGATCACCCACCCCATGCAGCGGACGATCGCCAACCCAGCCAGGACCGCCGCGATGATCCCCAGCAACGCGGCCACCAGGACCTGCGAAGCGATGAGCCTGAACGCGCCCCGCCCGCACGCCGCGGCGAGCAGCACCAGCGCGAGCGACCAGAGCAGGTGCCGCCCCCCCACGATCGGCGCCGCTTCGATCACCGCCCGCACCTGGTCGCGCTCCGCCTGCGAGTATGGCCGCACGCTGCGTTTCATCCGTTGCTACCGCCCGCGGCTCTCCAGCCGCTTGAGGAAGGTCCGCATCACGCGGAGGTAGATCTCGTCCCCCAGGATCTTGTCCTCCACGCCCGCGTCGATGTTCGGGTTGTCGTTGATCTCGATGACGTACGCCTTGCCGTTCACTTCCTTGATGTCCACGCCGTACAGCCCGTCGCCGATGAGGTTGGCCACGCGGATGCCGCACTTGAGCACGTCCGGGGGCACCGCGTCGATCGGCCAGGTCTCGAACTCGCCCAGCGCATCGTCGCCCTTCTTGGAGTTGTCGTAGATCTGCCAGTGGTTCTCCGCCATGTAGTACTTGCACGCGAAGAGCGGCTCGCGATCCAGCACCCCGATGCGCCAGTCGTAGCCCGTGGGCACGAACGCTTGCCCGATGATCAGGTCGCTCACCTTGAAGAGCCGCTCCATCTCGCGCTCGTACTCGGCCTGGTCCTTCACCTTGATCACGCCCAGCGAGAAGCTGCTGTCGGGCTGCTTGAGCACCAGCGGCAGTCCCAGGATCGCCGGGCCGCTCTCCCAGTTGTCGCGGTGCAGGATCAGCGTGGGCGGCGTGGCGATCCGCTGGCAGTTGAGCAGCTCCGCCAGGTACACCTTGTTCGAGCAGCGCACGATGCTCTCGGGGTCGTCGATCACCACCAGCCCCTCGGCCGCGGCCCGGCGAGAGAACCGGAACGTGTAGTGGTTCACGCTCGTCGTGTCGCGGATGAACAGCGCGTCGAGCTCGGCCAGCCGCCCGTAGTCGTCCTTGGAGAGGATCTCGGCCTCGATGCCCATCGAGTCCGCGGCCTTGATGAACTTCTTGATCGCCTTCTCGTTGCTGGGAGTCTTTGACTCCTCCTTGTCGTGCAGAATGCCCATCGTGTAGCGGGCCTCCTGCCGGCGCGGGGCCTTGTGGGGCCGCACGAAGTAGTGCGTCGCGAAGTTGAGCACATCCAGGAAGTGATCCTGCGGGATCTCGCTCGCCGCGATGGTCTTGACGCTCTCCAGCAGCCACTTGTCTCCGTCGTGGCGGAACTGGGCCCGCAGGAACGGCGCGGGGAAGGCGTTGAAGAGCGCCAAAGCCAGGCGGTTGTACTGGCTCTCGACGTTCTGCCCGAAGTACACGCTGAGCACGAAGGGTTCGCCGTGCGGTTCCTTCTCCAGCACGCTCTGGATCAGTTCCTCCATCTCCTCGCCGGCCCCACGGACGATCTCCGTGAACTTCATGTCCTGGATGGTGGAGATGTCCGGCAGCACCTTGTGCCCGCGGGCCTGCGCCAGCAGGCTCACGTAGTACCCCAGGTTCTGGTAGCGGTACGACCGGCAGAGGTTGAACACCTTGGCCCCGCGCGTGAGCGAGTACGCCGGATCGGTCAGGTACTTGCGCGAGGAGATGACGTCCACGCCCTCGATGTTGAGGGGCCAGTCCTTGGGGTTGTCGATGACGAGGAGGATCGCTGGCATGAGGGGTGGTGTGGGTGAAGTGTGGGGCGGGCGGAGAGGCGGGATGCGATCGGCGGCCGTCGCGTGAACCTGTGAGTTTCCGAAAGTCGTGCGTTCAACTTCTCAAACACGTCCGGTCCGGCCATCCTCTACGGCGGCGGGGCCCGACGCCTCGCACATGTCATCTGCGTTTCGGCGCCGGCCGCACCACGAGCAGGTTCGCATCGTGCGTCAGCACGCCGAGCAGGATCGCGTTGAGCAGGCGGTCGATGGGCAGACGGTACTTGGCCGTATGAAACGGCGGGTTGGGATCAAGCGGGTCGGCCACCAGCACCTCTCGCTTGTGGCTGTCGTAGCCGATCAGCATCACGAAATGTCCCTGCGGCTCGCCGTGGATGTCGTCCTCGAGGTTCTTGGGCCCGAACTCGCGCCGGTGCCGGTACAGGAACGTGGACGACAGCCCGGTGATGATCGGCAACCCCTCTCGGAGATAGCCGGAGATCAACGACGCCGTCAGATCGATCATCTTCAGTTCCCCGCCCAGCCGCAGGAACTCGCGGCACGCCTTCGTGGCCATCTTGAGCCGCGGGTTGCCGCGCTTGGCCGACGCCTGCTGCTCCAGCCGCTCCGACAGATCCGAGGGCGTGTGGGCCGCGCCGTCGGCCGCGAACCAGGTGGGGTCGTACATCTGGATGTGGAACGTGCAGATCGTCGCGGAGTACCCCCGCTTGAGCGCGTGGCACGCCAGGATCTCCAGCAGCGTCCCGCCGTTGTCCAGGCGCTGCACCTCCGACCGCACGCGGCTGAGCGAGATCTTCTTGTCGCCGAAGTGGCGGTAGAGCGCGTAGAGGCAGGTAGGGCCGCACGACACGTCGTCGGGCTGCGGGGGGATGTTGAGTTCGATTTCGGTCGTCATGGTTGCGTCACCGTGATGGTACCGGCCCCGGCCCCCCGGGCGTCACGGCTGCATCCCCACGACCTCCGCCCCGAACGGGCTTTCCTTGAGCTTCTCCATGATCTTGGCGAAGGCGCTGTCGGCGTCGGTCGCCCCCGTCTGTTTGGCCGCGCCGGTCGTGCGAAGGTTGTCCCACACCAGCCGCAGGTAATCGAGTGCCGCGCCGCTGTTGCCCTCATAGATGAGCGTGAGAGCCCGCGCCAGCGCGGGGGCGCACCCGTCCGCCCCCGTGGCGGAGATGAGCCCCCGGTCGTTCACCGCGATCGTCTGCAGCGCCTCGCGCGAAGGGGCCTGCCGGCGCATCAGTTCCGGGGCCACGGCGAAGTGATCCCCCCGCCACTTGAGGATCACGGTGGGGTATGGTGAGCCTGCACCGGTCGTCCACCAGTAGGAGAACGTCCGATCGGCGGCCTCGAACTCCGGCACGGCGTCGTTGTCCACATCGCGCCATAGCCCCGAGTACGGGATCACCGCGATGGGCGGCAGGCTCGGCCCCTCGGGGCTGCGCACCAGCGTGAATACGTACTGCACCGCGATGTTCCCCGTGCCCGGGTTGGGGTCCTCCACGATCAAGTCGGGCCGCCCGTCGCCCGTGACATCCTGGCCGATGCCCGCCCGCACGACGCCCGCGCCCGGACCCGTCTTGCCCGACGCGAACGCGCCGCCGATCTGGGGGTGAAAGCCCGTCATCCGCCACACCACCTCGCCCAGGTGCCGCACTTCGATCATGCGCGGCGGCAGCCGCTGGTCGTCGTTGGCCTCGAGCTTGATCACGCTGTAACCGGCCACTTCGTGGCGTTCGACCGTGCGCCAGGTGGGCATGAACCAGAGCATCGCCCGCCGCAGGCGCCCTTTGCCCACCATCGGCACGCCCGCCGCGACGGCGATGAGCAGGCCCAGGGCCAGCAGCCCCCACCGCCGGCGCGTGCGGAGCACGTCGGAATCCCGCAGCGCGGTATACCCGCATTCCGGGCAGCGGGTGCTCGCCCCGGCCTCGGGAGGCAGGGTGTACCAGCATTTTCGACAACGCTTGCGGCCTCTGGGGCGGTCCCCCCACAGCGCCCAGCACGCGCACGCGACCGCCGCGGCGAACAGAACAGCCGCCACCACTCTCACCAGCCATGAATCCGGCAGATTCACGCGCAAGCGTAGAGGGCGACCGCTCACTTGCGAACCGGCACGGGCAGCGATGCCGCTTCCTCCGCCAGGGTCTGGGCGGCGGGCGCGGTGGGCCAGGCCCGGGGCAGCAGCGTCACCCATTCCCGCGCCCCCGGTGCGCCGCTCCCGGCGAACTCCAGCAGCGCGTCATGGTTGAGGCGGACAAAGTTGTTGAACGTGCTCTTGCGCACCCCCAGCGTCGGCGGCGTATCCGTGCGCGTCACCCCACCGTGCGCCCATGACTCCACGACGAAGCGGCCCACGCGATCGCTCCACACGTACCGCTGCGTCCATGAACGCTCGAAGAGATCATGCACTTTCCGCGCCTCTTCAACGCCCGGGGCCTGGATCCGCTCCCACATCGACTCGTTCGTGGTGTACTTCACCTTGAACGACACGTTGAACCCCGGCTTGCCGTCCCGCACGAAGGTGTCGGTGATGCCCGAGGCCAAGTCGTAACCGAGCGCGAAACGGGTATCCAGGTGCCCCAGCCGCGGGAACTGCGCCGCTTCGGAAATGCCCGAGGCCGTGAGCGAGCACCACACTTCGCGCTCGTTGCGGAAGTCCGACCCGTGCGCCACACTCTGCGGATACACCAGGAACGGACGGCCCCCGATCGTCTCGATCCGGGCCCGCTCGCCCGAGTACACGGGGCGGGAGACCGAGAGGCTTCCGCAGAACCTCCATGTGACGCCGCGCCGTGCCAGCAGGATGAACACCTGCCGCATGGGCCACTGGTTCACGACCACGATGCAGTCGAGCCCCTCCTGCCCGTCGAACTCCAGATCAAGGCGGGTCGCGTCCAGCGGCGTGCGGTCCGCCGCGTCCCCCGCTTCATCCGCGATCACCACGTCCCCCAGCACATTGGGCACCACCGGCGAGAGTTCCTTGATGAGGGCGGCCCCGCCCTGCTCCGCCGCGGCGATGATCGCCTGCGGAGACGAGCACCGCGGGGCGTCAACCTCGTTGCTCGCGGCGGTGGCCAGCCCGCTCGCCACCAGCTCGCGGTCGGCGAAGTTCCGCGCCGCCAGTTCGCCCAGGTAGCGTGCGTAGTCGCGGTCTTCGATGCGCAGGCTCAGGTCCCCAGCCGCGGCGGCGCACCGCTTGATCAGCATCGACCGCTGCCACTCCCACAGGCGTCCCTGCTCCAGCCGGCCCAGCACCAGATCATCGACGCGCAGGCGGTCCGTTAAGAGCGAGTACGCCCAGCCGCTGCCGGGTCGGCCCACCAGCGCGATGAGCGCAGTATCGGGGGTGTAGGGCATCCAAGCACCGCTCGCGGCCCACCGGTACACCGGGACGACCGTGACTCCCATGCACGCCGCGCCACCGATGATCACCGCCCACCACCTCCGCCGCGATCTGCGGGCCTCGCGCTCGCCCCGGCACACATGTCCGCACTCCGGGCACCGGCGCTCGCCGCTCTCGGTCGGAGCGATGCCGATCAGCGAGTACCAGCACGCCGGGCAACGGAGCCGCCCACTCGCCAGATCGCCAAACATGCCCCAGATCAGCAGCGCCGCGCCCGCCGAAGCGGTGATCGCGAGCAGGAGCAGGGTTGGCCATCCGACCGCCAAGGACATACCCCCTATACAGCACGCGGCCGCGAATCTGTCAGCGCCCCCGCGTCATCCCAGCACGAATGACCTCTCGTTCCAGAGCTTCTCGAACTTGTCGCCCACCGTCACCGCGGGAGGGAGCTTGCGGCCGCACGCCACCAGCAAGTCGACCAGTCCTTCGTAATCGCTGACGGAGATGAACTCCCTGGCCACCTTGGCGGGGCCGGCGTTGGTCTTGGCCTGCACGGCCTCGAGGTCTGCCATGTTGTGGTAGTTGCCCAAAGGAAGGCAGACGCACGTGGCCTCGTAACCCGCCGTGCAGTAGACCGAGGCCTCGCACGCGCCGCCCGCCATGAGCTTGCGCTGCCACTTCCAGCCGCTGTTCGCCGCGGCGACTTCTTCCGCACGCTTGGCGATGGCGTCCGTGAGCCCCGGGCTGAAAATCGACATCCGATCCCCCACCCGCACGATCGGGCCGCCGCCGATGGGGCTATCCGCGAAGCTCCGGCTGTTCTCCAGCGCGATGACGCGGGCCTGCCGGTCCATTGTGCCCTCGCGGCACGCGCCGATGGCGCCGATGAACCCGATCTCCTCGGCCCGCGTGCACAGCAGCCGCACCGGGTGCGGCGGCACGCCCGGCCGGATCAGCACGTCGAACGCCGCGAGGGCCGCCGCGAGCCCCGCCAGGTCGTCGCACGCCGGGGCGTGAAGGTTGCCCTCGATGATCTCGCTGTGGCCTACGTCCCACGTGGCGACGTCGCCGACCGCGACCGTGTCGGTGGGGTGGCGGAGTTCGGCCATGTAGTGCTTGAAGGGCCCGGGGGCGCTGTGAGCGTCGGGCGGGCCGAAGAGGGTCGCCGGGTGCGTCTGGTCGTTCGCGTCGTGCACCACCACACCCGCCTCGACAAAGTACGGATCGAGCACGCCGCCCCGGAATGAAAGTTCCAGGATCTCGGGAGCGACGATCCGCTCCACCACGAACGCGGGGTGGTCCAGGTGAGCGGTGAAGTACACCGGTCGCCCGGCCGGCTCGTTGGCCATCGCCGCGTGCAGGTTGCCCGCGCTGTCGCGCGTCACCTGGAGCGAGGGGCGGGCGGCGAACCAGCGTTCGAGCCACTTGATCACCCGCTGTTCTTTGCCCGCGGCGGTAGGGATCTGCGTCAGTTCACGCAGCCACGTCAGGTGGTCCTGCCGTTCAGATTCCGAGATGGTGGTCGTGTCGCCGTTCATGCAGGGATGCTAGCGTCTTGGCGCATGGAACCGCTGGACCAACCTCCGCCGCCCGCGGGCCTCCGCATCGGGCCCACCCTCACGATCCCCGCCGCGGCGCTCGATTTCGCGTACTCCTCGGCCTCCGGCCCCGGCGGGCAGAACGTCAACAAGAAGTCCACCAAGTGCCAGCTCCGGGTGCGGCTGGCGGATATCGGAGTCTCGCCCTCGCAGCTCTCCCGCCTGCGGGCGATCGCGGGCCCCTCGCTCATCGCCGACAGTGAAATCCTGATCGCCAGCGACGAACACCGCTCGCAATCCCGCAACCGCGAAGAGTGCCTCGAGCGCCTCACCGCCATGGTCCGCGCGTGCCTCACACCTCCCAAGGTCCGGCGCCCCACCAAGCCCACCCGGGGGAGCAAGGAACGCCGCCTGCAGGAAAAACGCATCCGAAGCGAGCGCAAGCAGGGTCGGGGCGGTTTCGACTGAGCCCCGCGGCCGGTCCCTACCCTCGCACCTCATGAAGTACACCATCGCGGCCATCGCCACGATCGCCGCCGGCCTGCTCATCTGGGTCCTGATCGCCGGCTCCGGCACCGACGCCGTGATCATGGTCGTGGCGATCATCTCGGTGACGTTCTTCGCCAGCCTGCCCAACCTGTGGAACTCGATGTACCGCAAGCACGCCGCGCCCAAGCCGGTGGACCGCTCCAACGCGACCGTCGTCCGCTGGACCGCCGCCGACGGGAAGAAGCCCCAAGACCCGCCGCCCTCGGCGTGACGGTCAGCTCAAACGGACGCTCTCGCCCGAAAGTCGCGACCCGCTCGCGTCCGGCGGCCCGCTGTTCTTGCTCGCGGCGGTGGCGCTGGGGTCGTTGGAGGCCGTCAGATCGGCGGGCAGGAAGATCCGGAACGTCGCGCCCCTGCCTTCGGTGGATTCCAGCACGATCCGGCCGCCGTGTTCCTCGGCCACGCGCTTGGCCACCGCCAGGCCCAGCCCGGTGCCCTTGGCGCCCTTGGTGGTGTTGAAAGGCTCGAAGATCCACGCCTGCTTCGCCGCGGGGATGCCCGGGCCGTTGTCGCTCACATCGATCTCCACGGTCGGACGATCCTCCAGCCCCGCGGGCATCAGCGGCGTCCCGGCGATCTGGCGGACCGTCGCGGTGGTCCGGGGGGTGCGCGGGTGGTACACGGCCCGGATCGTCACGGCGCCGGTGCCCTGCTCCACCGCCTCGATCGCGTTGCTGACCAGGTTCATCACCGCCTGGTGCAGCAGCGAGCCGTCGATCGCGATGGGAGGGATCTCGGCGTCGGTGTCGCAGATCAGCGCGATTTTCTTCATCGCGGCCACCGGTTGGATCAGCGCCGCGGCCTCGTTGAGCAGCGGGCCCACACGCGTCAGTTCCAACTCGATGCGGCGCTGCTGGGAGAAAGCCAGCATGTTCATGGTGAGGCCCATGATGCGCTCCAGGTTGCGCTGGAATATGCCCCAGCCGCCCTTGGCGATGCGCAGGTCGTCCTTCTTGAGCCCCATCTCCACCACGTCGGCCCCGCCCCGCAGGCCCTGGAGAATGTTCTTGATCGCGTGGCTCAGGGTGGCGACGGTTTCGCCCATCGCGGCCAGGCGTTCGGACTGCAGTTTCTGCTGATATAGCTCGGCGTTCGAGAGGGCCAGCCCGGCGTGCTGACCGATGGCGTTGAGCAGCTCCAACTGGGCCGCGGTGAACGTGTAGTTCACCATCGAGGAGTCGACGTAGATCGCGCCGAACGTGCGCTCACGGAAGCGGATGGGCGCGCACAGGGCGGAGCGGATATTGAACCGCATCACGCTGTCGCCCTTGGCGAAGCGGGGATCGGTCATGGCGTTGCTGCACAGCACCCCCTCGTTCTTGTGCACCACGTGCTGAAGGATCGTGCGGCTCACGTGGATCTTGGCCTGGTCGGGGTCCGCGGGCGGCTCGCGGTACTTGACCGCCGCGACGGTCATGGGAGATTCGGGCGTGGGCCCCACGAGCATGATGCACCCGCGCTCGGGGTGGAACTCGGCGAAGACGATGTCGAGCACGCCCCGGAGCATCTCTTCGCCGCTCATCACGCGCGAGGAGAGCATGGTGGTGAGGCGGTAGATGACCCGCAGGTGATCGGCCGCCGCGGCCTTGGGCTCGGCGTCGGCAAAGATGCTGCCGTCGAACGTCTCGCCCTGCGCGAACATCGTCTCGCTGGGAGCGGTGCGCTCAACGGTGGCGTCCATTCGTTTGGGGCCCACCACGCGAACGACCTCAGGATCGCGCGTCTCGGTCTGTCCAAAGACGAAGAGCGTCTGACCGGTGCGGATCTGGTCGCCCGGGCGCAGCCGATGCGCGGCCTCGATCTTCACGCCGTTGACGAAGGTGCCGTTCTGGCTCTGCAGGTCGCGGATGATCCACGCGCCGTCGTCGGGGGTGAGCTCGGCGTGCCGACGAGAGACGGCGTTGTCGGTCAGAGGCAGCGCCTCGCTGGAGCGCCCGATGAGTTGGGGCTCGTGGTCCGGCAACTCGAACTTGCGGCCTTTGTCAGGCCCCTGGATGACACTGAGGACGAGCATGTGCCCGAAGCGTACGAAGCCAACGGGCGGAGCGATCTGCGGAGTGTGCCCGACCATGGATGCACGATCGCCCTTGGTGCGCCAGCCCCTGACGATCGATTCCCCAACACGGTGACGATCGGCGGCGCATTCACCGATTCCAAAGGACGGTGCGCGCGAAGGAAGACACGGGTTCGGCGACAGCGTGCGTTCAGTGCAATCGTCAGGCCGCATGTTCAAATCTCCAGGCGCATGGAGGAACGTGAGCGCGGAGAGCCGCTTCATGAACTCCGAAGAAGCAGGACATTTCCCCAGAAATGCGCGGCGTTTACACGACTTCTGAGCGTGCGATCTTGCTCACATGGGGAATTCCAAGCAATTTTCGCGAGTTCACCGCGAGGAACCGGGGAGTTCGCAACCCGTTCGCACCTATACTGGCCGGCATGGGGCGCGGGGACCAACTTCTTCCTGACGTAAGCGAAGGGTTGTGGGGACGGGCCGTCACATCCACATCGCGATTGGCGATTCTGATCGTTGTGTTGGCTGTGATATACGTCGCAACAGCGCTCTGGAGCCTGCGCCTCAGCGCGATAGCACCTCAGGCATCGCTCATCTGGGCGCCCAGCGGGCTTGCGCTCGCGGCGATGATCATCTTCGGACAGCGCGTTTGGCCCGCCATGCTCATCGGCGCCACGGTGGCCAACGGGCTCTATACGGATTGGCAGTTCGTCCCTTCCTCGATCGCGATCGGCGTGGGCAACACGCTCGAAACGGTGCTGGCGTGGTGGCTGCTGCGTCGGGTGCTGGGCTTCGATCCGCGGATGCGCCGGATCGCCGACGGCGTGGCGATCGTGTTCGTCGCCGCGCCGCTGGCCACGCTGCCGGCCGCGCTCATCGGCGCTCTGGCCACGTCCAACCCGTTCACCACGTCGTGGGCGCAGTTCGGAACGACGATGTCGGTGTGGTACGCGGGCGACGCGGTGTCGATATTGCTGCTCACGCCGTTGCTGGTGATGTGGGCCGCGGACCCGACCATCGTCCGCCACCGCATCGCGGAAACCGGCGCGGTCACCGTGGTTCTGGCGTTGACGACGCTCGTGGCCTTCGGCCGCAAGACCATGCCCGGCAGCGAGCAACACCCCCTGACGTTCCTGCCGATGCCCGCGCTCATCTGGGGCGCGATGCGGCTGGGGCCGCGGAACACGGCCTCTCTCTCCTTCCTGATGTGCCTCATCGCCGGATGGGCCACCGTGACCGGGCGCGGGCCCTTCGACATGCGGACCGTGCCACAGGGCATCAGCATCCTGTGGGCGTTCATCGCCGCGTTCTCGGGAACCGCGTTGTGCCTCTCCACCGCGAGCGAAGAGAAGCGCGACCTGGTCGCGACGCTCAGCGAGAGCCGCGAGCGGTTCCGTCTGCTCGTGGAAGGCACCGGCCTGATCGCGTGGGAGTTCGATGTCTCGCTCAACCGGTTCACCTTCGTGAGCGCCCGCGCCAGGTCGCTGCTTGGCTACCCGCTCGATGCGTGGTACGCCCCCGGCTTCTGGGCCGGCACGCTGCACGCCGACGATCGGGAGAACGCCCTGAAGTTCCGCGCACAGTGCGCGGGCAACGGGGTCGATCACGAGCTGGAATACCGCATGGTCGCGGCCGATGGCCGGACCGTGTGGATCCACGACATCACCACCGTGGCCAGGTCGCAGGGAACGACAAGGCTCCGCGGCGCGATGATCGATGTGACCGAGCGCAAGGCCGCTGAAGAAGAGATGGCGATGGCGGAGCGCAAGTTCCGGATCCTGTTCGAGCAGTCTCCGTACGGCGTGTGGATCGCCGACCACGCCACCGGAACGATCATCGAAGCCAACGACGCCATGGCGGAGATGCTCGGGTACACGCCCGCCGAGCTGCGGGGCAAACCGATTTTCGAAGTGAAGGCCGAGCGGTCCCGCGAGCGGGTGGCCGCCCGCATCGAGAAGATCCTTCGCGAGGGCAACGACGTCTTCGAGACCCGCATGCGCCGCAAGGACGGCACCGAGTTCGACGCCCTGGCCGGAACGCGCGTCGCCTCGATCGGGAATCGCACGGTGATCAACGCCATCATCCGCGACATCACCGAGCAGCGGCGCGCGATGGACTCCGTGCGCGCCAGCGAGGAACGGTTCCGCGCCATGTTCGAGGGGCACGATTCCATCATGCTCCTGCTGGACCAGGGCACCGGGCAGATCGTGGACGCCAACGCCGCGGCCAGCCGGTTCTACGGATACTCCAACGAGCGCCTGCGCACGATGCGCATCGCGGAGCTGGTCAGCGAACCGGGCAGCGACCCGGGCGTGGCCATCGCCGGCGCCGCCCCCGGCAGCCGCCGGTTCGAGTGCGGCCACCGTCTGGCCGACGGCCGCGTCAGGCACGTGGAGATCCACACCAGCGCGCTGGATTACGCGGGGCACACCCTGCAGTTTACGATCGTGCACGACGCCACCGACCGAAAGCTGGCCGAGGAGGAGCGCGACCGGCTGCAGGCCCGCGTGCTGCACGCGCAGAAGCTGGAGAGCCTGGGAGTCATGGCGGGGGGAATCGCGCACGATTTCAACAACCTGCTCGTGGGGATTCTGGGCAACGCCGGGCTCGCGATCAACGCCGCGGGGGAAAAGTCCGAACTGCGGCCGGTCCTCAAGACCATCGAGCAGGCCGCGCAGCGGGCCGCGGACCTGACCCGCCAGCTCCTGGCTTACGCGGGCAAGGGACGGCTGAGCACCGAGCCCCTGAGCCTGTCCGACCTGGTGCTGGAGATGGCACAGCTCCTGGATGTCTCGATCTCGCGCACGGCCAACGTGGATTTCCAGTTGCAGCCCGACCTGCCCCTCATCCGTGGCGACGCCACGCAGGTGCGCCAGGTTCTCATGAACCTGCTCACCAACGCCGCGGACGCTCTGGAGGGTCGCCCCGGGTCCGTCGTGGTCCGCGCGGGCGTGATGAACGCCACGACCGACTACCTCAAGAACACCTACGTCTCCAGCGAGGAACCTGAAGGCCGCTACGTCTACCTCGAGATCGCCGACAGCGGCAAGGGCATGGACGGCCCGACCATGCAGCGCATGTTCGACCCGTTCTTCACCACCAAGTTCACCGGCCGCGGGCTGGGCCTGGCGGCGGTGCTGGGGATCATGCGCGGCCACCGCGGCGCGATCAAAGTTTCCAGCCAGCCGGGCAATGGCACCACCGTCCGCATCCTCTTCCCGATCGCGCAGAACGCCGTCGCCGCCACCGCGGCCGCGCCGGCGACCCCGGCGCGGGGCGATCACACCCGGCACAAGGACGACCGCCGCATCCTGGTCGTGGACGACGAGCAGGTCGTGCGCGACATGGCGTGCGCCGCCCTCGCCCGCGCGGGCTTCGCGACGCTCAAGGCGATCGACGGCGAGGCCGCGATCCAGACGCTGTGCGCCATGCGCAACCAGGTCGGCGCCATCCTGCTCGACATGACCATGCCGGGGCTCTCGGGCCCCGCCGTGATCCAACGCATGCGAGAACTCGGTATGGACATCCCCGTGATCCTGACCAGCGGATACGCGGAGCAGGAAGTCGTCGAGAACCTCAAGGAAACGCCCCACGCGGGGTTCCTGCAGAAGCCCTACCTGCCCGACGCCCTCGTCGAGGCGATCGAACGCGCCTGCGGCGAGAATCCGAATCACCAGGGGTGAATCGTCAGCCCACCACCGCCAGCCGCGCCCGCACGAGCGAGGCCCGCGCCAGCCGCCGTTGCTCCTGGTCAAGCTCGCGCCCCACCGCACGCTGCAGGTGCGCCGGCTGCACGAGCAGCATCAACTGGTTGATGGCCCGCGGATCAACCGGCGCGTTGCCGCGGCCGCGGATGATGCCCATCAGCACCCCCAGGCGGGCCAGGCTCAGGGCCTGCATCGCCTCTTCGGTGGCCAGCAGCCGCGCGTGGGTCAGCAGGCCCCAGGCCCGCATGATCTGATCTTCCACGCCCACCCGTCGACGGCCCAACAGCTCCTTGCGGCTGGCACGCTCGTACTCCACGATGCGGGGCACGATCTCCCGTTCCATGTCGCGCAGGATCGCCGCCTCGGTCTTGCCCATCGTCGTCTGGTTGCTCAACTGGAACAGGTCGCCGATCGCTTCTGATCCCTCGCCGTAGAACCCGCGCACCGCCAGGCACATGTCCGCCGCGGCGCGCTTCACCTTGTCGATCTCGCCCGTCACCCGCAGCCCGGGGAGGTGCAGCATCACGCTCATCCGCAGGCCCGTGCCCACGTTCGTCGGGCACGCTGTGAGATACCCGAAACGCTGCGAGTAGGCCAGGTCGAGCCCGGCCTCCATCTTGTCATCCGCGGCGTCACAATCCGCCCACGCTTCGCCCAGCGCCAGGCCGCTGCGGATCGCCTGGATCCTCAGGTGGTCCTCCTCGTTGACCATGATCGAGAGCCGCTCGTCCGGCAGCGCGATGGCCACGCCGCGCGGGTCTTCGCCGGTGACCGACGAACCGCCCCGGCCCTTGGCCAGTTGCTTGGAGATGAGGTGCCGCTCCACCAGCATCGCGCGTTCCAGCGGGGGCGTCAGGTGCAGGTCGTACCAGATCAACCGCGGGGCCAGCGCCGCGTGCAGGGCGCGATCTCGGCAACGCTCGAGGCTGCACTGCCGATCCTTGCGTGACGCCTTGGAGACGAACGGCTGGCCGGCGAGGTTGCGCGCCAGCCGCACACGCGATGACAGCACCACATCGGGCCCGTCGCCCTCGTTCTTGAGCCACTCGGGCAGCACATCCGCCGGTGGGGGCGGCTGCGGGGGCTGGGGCGGCCGCGCATCGCTCATGGCTGGGCCCCCGGCGCGTCGCCCATCCGCTTGATCTCGTCCCGCACTTTCGCGGCGATCTCGTACTGCTCGCTCCGGACGGCTTGCTCCAACTGCTTGTGCAGGGCCTCGAGCCGCATCGCCCGCTCCGCCAGGGATAGGCCCGTGGGGCGCGCCACCGGCGCGCCCTGCCGCCGCGGCGACTTGCCCGCGTGGGCGATCGCACCCTCGTGGGCCCGCTCCAGCAACGGCCCCAGTTGTGCTTCAAAGGCGCGGTAGCACTCCGGGCAGCCCAGCAGCCCGCCCTGCTTGAACTCGTTGAATGTCATGCGGCACGAAGGACACACCGCCACCCGCTGGCCGCCCGGCACCACGGGGACCGCGACCGCCGAACCGCCCGGCGCCATGAACTGCTTGATGATCTCAGCGATGGGGCCACCGCCCTGCGATTCCAGCCCGTGCTGCGCCGCGCACGACTCGCACAGGTTGCGCTCGAACTTCACGCCGTTGCGGACGGTGACCTCGTGGACCGAAGCCTCGTTGTTGCAGAGGTCGCACTTCATCCGGAGTACTTTATGCGTACGGGCCGGGCCGGCGCCGGGCCACAAGAACGGGGGAGATCGATCGCTGTTACACAGAGCCGAAAACCATCGCGGCGTTCTGGCCGGCCAACGACGAAGTGCACACGAGCACACGCCCGGGCTTCACGGACCCGGCCCACGGCCGCACGCCCGACGCACCCACCGTGACGGCCACGGGAGGCACACGTCCGTGGTGCAGGCACAGAGACGCGACCGCCGCGGCCAACCCGCCCGCGCCGGCAGCGCAGTCGCCGACGAACGGCGTCAGCAGCACGAGCGGCAGGGAATCAAGCCGCGGGCCGAACACGTCGCGCAGGGCCGCGAGTTCCGCCGCGTCGTTCGCCGCAAGGCCCAGGGCCTGGGGAATCACCACGTCGATCTGGTCGGCCGTGACGGACGCGTCACGCAAGGCGGCTCGGATGGCCAGCGCCAAACCGCGACCGGACTGGCCGCCCTTGCCCGGCATGCTCTGGATGCCCGTCACGGACTGCGCCGCACCGAAGCCCAGCACACGGGCGTACGCCCGGGCGCCGCGGGCGTTCGCGTGGCTTGATTCCTCAACGATCAGAATCCCCGCGCCCTCTCCGGGGATCGCCCCCCGCGAAGTAGGGTCGTACGGACGCAGCACGTCGCCGGGGGCGTCGGTCGCGGCGGATGCCGCCAGCCGGCCCAGCAGTTCGTTGCGCACCGTGCCCATGAGGTTGACCTTCGACTCGGCCCCGCCGCTGAAGCACGCGTCGGCCCCGCCACGCTCAATCACGCGGCACGTCTCGCCCAGGCTCAGCAGGCCGCTCGCCTCCGAGCAGGTGTGCGTGTTGCTGGGCCCCTCGGCCCCGTGCAAAATCGTCACGTGGCACGCCAGCATGTTCGGCAGGAACTTGAGCAGCCACAGCGGCGTCAGGTTGTTCATGCCCCCCTTGGCGCCCGCTTCTTCGCCGATCGTGCCCCAGGCCTTGATGCTGAAGCCGTGCGGGGACGCTTCGTTCGCCGCGGCGGGGTCGCACGCCGTCGCGAACGCCATCGCCAGCTCGGGGACTTCGCCGGGGATCAACCCCGCGCCGATCTGGCACCCCAGACGCTCGGAGGCAATTGTGGTCGTGCCGGTCTCGTCCGCGCGCGTCGTGAGGCCGGCATCCTTCACGGCCAATGACGCGGCGATCACGGCGAGCTCGGTGTCGCGGGCCATGACCTTGACCGCCTTGCGGTACCCCTTGGGAACGTAGTCCTTGGCCCCCAGGCTCTCGGGGACTTCACTGGCCAGGGCGCAGCCGCCCGCGCCCGCCGCGATGCGCCGCATGGGCTTGATCGCGGAAGTGCCCGACAGAAGGGCGGACCAGAGCGCCTCGGCGCCGGCGCCGCAGCCGCTGAGTACTCCCAAACCGGAAATGACGCAGGTACGGGGCATGATGGCAAGGGTAGAGGGCGGGCCGAGGGTGCGCTATCGCTTGAGCATCCAGAACGAGCAGCCGATCGTCGGCTGGACGCCCTGGTACAGCGCTTCGAGTTCCTTGTGCTTGTACGTGCACAGGTACCGGTTGGCGATCTCCACCCGGTAGCTCGGGTTGTTCATGAGAAAGGCCTGGAGCACGTACTGCTCGTTCCACGTCTGGCCGCGCTCGAAGATCCACTGCTCGGGGTAATCAAACGGCAGGAAGATATCGTGGATGTGGATGAGCACGCCGGGCTTGAGGCGCGGCAGAACCCGGAAGAAGAACCAGTTCACGTCGCTGGCGGTCTTGGCCACGTGCGACCCGTCATAAAACAGCAAATCGCCGGCTTCCAGCGTGTCGAAGAGCTCGAGCGGGGCCCGCTGCAGGATCGACTCGTGCAGTTTCCACGAGTTGGGCAGCGCCGCGAGCACGGCCCGTCGCGGGAAGGGCTCGATCTGCGTGACCACCGTGGGCTCGCCGCCCCGCTCGGTGTCATTGCGAGTGACGGCCTTGGCCAGCAGCAGGCTCGACCATCCGCAGCCCACTTCGATGATCCGCCGGGGCTTGCGCGAGCGGACCAGGCCGTACTGCACCAGCGCGTCGGCGTTGTTCCAGAACGGGTTGCCCCAGGCGAACTCGCCGACCGTCTCCGTCGTCTTGGGGATGTCCGACAGTTCCAGCACGTGCCGGCCGACCTCCGCGGCGACGGACATCTGGTGGTCGATGTTCCAGTCGATGTCGCGGGTCTCCTGCGGGCCCGTCCACAGGTCGCGGTTCTCGTTGAGGAACCGCGTGTCGTTGTGCGGCATGTAGTAGCTCATCGGCCGGAAGAGCCAGCCCCAGGATTGGAGCTTCTGCGGGCCCACGGCGGAGAGAACCTCGATGGCGCGCTGGATCTCCGCCCCGTCGGGCTGAGCGGGTGCGGGTGGAGTGGTCATCGGTTGGGGTGTTGCTGGCGTGGACATGGCGGAGTGTGTCTGATCTGGTCGCGGGTGCGCACGCCATGGCGCACAGACGCTTACTGGTTGGGAACGACGGCCTCACCGACGAGGGCCAACGCCGTCGCGGAAAGGATCCGGACCCGCATCGTCGTGCCCACCATGGCGCCCACGTCACGCGCGGGCGCATTGAACACGACGATCATGTCTGTATCCGTGCGGCCGCTGAGCTGCACATCCACCCCGGGAACTTGCGGGGGAGCGGGCTCGGGCTCGTCATCGATGGCGCAGGCCGAGCCGTGGCCGTGGGCCGGCTCGACGCTCGCGCCGTTCACCGTGAGCGAGATGCCCCGGGGCGCATCGCCGCACGCGCCCGCCGCGGCTTGCTTCTTGCGTTCGCGCACGCTGTGGCCTTCCACCAGGATCGGCATCTCCAGCCCCACGTACGCGCGGGCTTGCTCGGCGGAGATCTCTCCCTGCAACGCGAGCAGCTCGTTGTTGCGGCGTCGCTTCACCGCGTCTGGGATGTCGTCGGGCAGCTTCTCGAACGCCACCGTGCCGGGTCGCGGCGAGTACTTGAAGATGAACGCGTTCTTGTACCGCGCCCGGCGCACCAGCGCCTTGGTGGCTTCAAAGTCCTCGTCGGTCTCGCCGGGGAACCCGACGATGAAATCCCCGGAGATCTCGCAGGGGCGGCCCTTGTGCGGCTCGTGCAGGTGGGCGCGGGCGCGATCGAGGAACTCGGTGTACTCCTCCACCGTGTAGCCCCGGTTCATCGCCGCGAGCATGCGGTTGCTCCCCGACTGCGCCGGCACGTGCAGGTAGCGGCAGATGCGCGGGTGATCGCGGATCACCTCGAGCACGTCATCGCCGAAATCCCGCGGATAGCTGGTGACGAAGCGAAGACGCAGGATCGAGGGCACCTCGTCGTGGATGCGCCGCAGCAGATCGGCGAACGTGGTGACGTTGGCGCCGGCGAACGGATCGCGCCGGTGCCCCCCGCTGTACGACCGGCCCTTCTGCGGCTGCACGAAGCCGTTCACCGTCACGGCGGCGCCGTGCTCGAAGCGGTAATGGTTCACGGTCTGGCCCAGCAGCGTGATCTCGATCACGCCCGAGTCGGCCAGCTTCTTGCACTCGTCGATGATGTGCTCGGGCGGACGGTGCACCTCGGCCCCGCGGGTGAAGGGCACGACGCAGTACGTACAGAACTTGTTGCAGCCGCGCGTGACGCGCACATAGGCAGAGCGCTGCGGGCCCTGGGTGTCGTCCAGCGGCGAGACCGCACGGGACAGATCGAGCAGCTCGAGCGTGTCCGCCGCGGCGGCCAGCGTGGCGCTGCGGCGCGAGGTGTTGCCCTGCAGCGCGGCGAGCCGCGCGCTCTTGGGGACGCCCCGGCCGGGGTCAACGCCCTCGGCGAGCATCGACTCGCGCGTCTTGACGGCGTTGTCCAGAAGCGCGGGGAGCTTGTCGAGTTCGCCCGGCCCCACCATCACGTCCACCACGGGCATGCGCCGCATGAGGTCGGTGCCGTCGCGCTCCGCCAGGCACCCCAGCACGCCGACGACCAGGGAGGGCTCCGCCTTCTTGCGCTCCACGAGTTCGCCCAGCCGCGACCAGACCTTCTGCTCCGCGTGCTCGCGCACCGAACAGGTGTTGTACAGCACGATGTCCGCCTGATCGCGGTTCTGCGTGAAGCGGTACCCCAGCGCGCGCAACTGGCCGCCGACGAGCTCCGAATCAAGCTCGTTCATCTGGCAACCGAATGTTTCAAGATACACCTCGCGGGGCATGTGGGGGAAAGGGTAGGTGGTCGACGCGGAACGGGCGGCTCGGCGCGTCCGCCGGGACGCAAATTGAGGCCATAACCCAGTAAATTCTATTGACACGGGGGTCCCAAGTCGCAAGACTGGAACTACTACGCGCGGGTCCGTTGATCCGCCGACTACAACGCGTCAAGCGCAGACGGGGGTGGTCTCGCTCCCGCTGGCGCTCGACCACTTCGTGTGGGCTCACATCCACGCTCCGGTGCTGTCAACCTCGCCTGAAATCGGATCACCCGCAGGCCCATGGTGGTGGTGCGCACTCCCATCGGCGGGCACAACGAAGAGGAGATTTTAATGTATCCAATGAACTGTTGCCGGCTCGCTCGCGTCTTGCGGCCCTGGCGGCGCGCCGCCGCGCCCTTGATCGCCCTCACGTGCTGCGCCGCCGCGCACGGGCAGTTGGTCGTGGCTGATCCCAACTTCGTCCCCGGCGGAGGCGGGTACTCGTCGCGGGCCGCGACATACCAATGGGACGACGGTGCGGGGGAGAACAACTATCGGTTTAATGTCACAGGCGAGTACGCGATGTTGGCGCAATACGCATCGGTGCCGGGGGCCGAGTACATCACTTCGGTATCCATCGCCTGGGGCGGCGGATGCAACGGCATGGCGGCCCGCGTGTGTGTGTGGGAAGATCCAAACGACGACGGCAACCCGACCGATGCCGTTCTGTTGGCGGTGAAAAACGTCGTGGGGGCCAATGCGTCTTCCAACATCTTCAACGAATACCTGCTCGACTCGCCGGTCAGCGTGAACGGCAAGTTCTTTGTGGGTTTCGTCGTGACGGCCAACGCCTCGCAGTTCCCCATTCGCATCGACGCACAGCCCTCCTATGTCGCAGGAAGATTGTGGTACGCGGTGAGTTCCTCGACGCTCGATCTCAACAACCTCGGCTCCGCCGCGATCCCTCCGACCGATTGGAACGCGTCGGGCGGGGCCTTGGGGTATGAGATGATCCGCGCCTCGGGCACCAACGGCGGCATCACCTACCAGGGCGAGCTCAAGGAAGCCGACGCGCCCGCCGCCGGGCCGGTTGACCTGCGGTTCCGGTTGTTGAGTTCATCCGTCGGCGGAAGCCAGATCGGCCCGACAGCGCTCGCGACAAACGTGGCACTCGTTGACGGTCGATTCACCGTGCAACTGCCCTTCGAAGGCGTGATGTTCGACGGCAACGCCCGCTGGCTCGCCATCGAGGTGGCGCCGGCGGGGAGCGGTTCGTTCACGGCCCTGTCCCCCCGCCAGCCCCTCACAGCCGCGCCGATGGCGCACCACTCCTACACCGCCGACCGAAGCCTCACCGCAGACTCCGCCTCTTCCGCCTCCTGGAGCGGACTGATCGGGATCCCGCCCGGCTTCGCCGACGGCGTCGACAACGACAGCGGAGGCGACATCACCGCCGTCGTCGCCGGCCCGGGCTTGATCGGCGGCAGCGCTTCCGGCTCCGCCACGCTCAGCGTCGCGTTCGGCACCAGCGGCGTGCTGGCCACCGCCGCGAGGAGCGACCACACCCACAACTGGTCCGAACTGCTCAACATCCCCAGCGGATTCGCCGACGGCGTCGACAACGACAGCGGAGGCGACATCACCGCCGTCGTCGCGGGGACCGGGCTGACCGGCGGAAGCACCTCAGGAACCGCCACGCTCAATGTGGCGTTCGCGGGCAACGGAGTAGCGAACACCGCGGCACGCAGCGATCACTCTCACAGCATCAGCTCTCTGGATGCCTCAGACGGCTCGCCCGCGGATGTTGTTCAGGTCGACGCCACCGGCAACGTCGGTGTCGGCATCACGCCCACTACCCGCCTGCACGTGCTGAGTTCGAACCTGATCACCGGCACGACCGCGGCGGTCACGGGCGGCGACTTCGCCGTCACCCTCTCCACCGGTCAGGGAATGAGGTTCGCGTACCAGGGCATCCAGTCGGTCTTGGCCGATGGATCGGCCAACAACCTGCGCCTGAACCCGGTGGGCGGGGGCATCTCGATGTTCGCTCCCGTCAACCCCGCCGACAGCGTCCTCTACGTCGACGGCTCGGTGGGAATCGGCACCGTCACTCCCGCCACCCTGTTGCACCTGGCGTCTACAGCGAGCCCCACCCTTCGCTGGCAGGACACCTCCGCCGGCGGCAAGTCCTTCCACATCGGCATCGCCAGCGCCGACGACACGTTCCGCATCGCCGAGTCGGGCGTGGGCGATCGCGTCATCATCACCGGCACCACCGGCCTCGTGGGCATCGCCCGGGTTCCCACCGCGAACCGGCTGGAGGTGGAAGGCAACGCGAGCAAGACCGCGTCCGGCTCGTGGCTCGCCAACTCCGATGCTCGGATCAAGACCAACGTCCGCTCCGTCACCAACGCCCTCGACACGCTCGACAAGGTGCGCCTCGTGTCGTTCGACTACACACCCTCATACCTGGCCGCGCACCCGGGCTTGGAGCACCGCCGTTATCTCAACGTCATCGCGCAGGAGTTCGCACAAGTCTTCCCCGATCACGTCAAGCCCAGCGGCGAGAAGCTCGCCGACGGCAGCAGCATCCTGCAGGTGGATACCCACCCCCTCACGATCTACGCCGCCGCGGCAGTCAAGGAACTCAACTCCAGACTCAAGGAATCCGTCAACGCCCAAAAGTCCACGGAACAGTCGCTCCGCGGAGCCCGGGGAGAGATCGACCGCCTGACTATGGAAAACCGCCAACTGCGCGAACGCCTGGACCAGATCGAGTCGAAACTCAACAGCCTCTCGCGCTGATCGCCCGCGTCTCGCACCGGTCAACGGACCCGCTCGGCCGGCAGAAACTTTAAATCAACACCACCCGCCGCGGCCCTCGCGGCGGGTGTTTCTTTTCAACGGTGGGGCATGAACCGCGAGCGCCCCTCAGCCGATCGGCCCGCCGGTGGTCTTGGCGTTCATAAGCGCCACCGTCGAGAAGACGATGAACCCCGCAAGAATCACCGTGAAGGCGATGGCCACCGGCGCCCGCGCGAGCAGCGCGACCATCCCGGCTAGGGCGATGCCCAGGAACAAGAACGCGATCCCGCCCGCCTTGAGATTGAGATCTCCGCTCATCACGCGACTCCTCTACGCAGTTGATCCGCGCCTCGCGGCCCCAAAAGACGCATCCCCGCGATCGACGGCCAGGACACCGACGGCACCGGGCCGCCGCCGCTTATGGCTGCTGCGGTCAAGCCCTGACCAGGTTCACGGTGCAGCCCGTGCATCGGGCCCGGCCGTCGATCGGGGGGACGCTGGCCAAGCGTAGGACCGCACGACCTCGGGAGAGTTATTTCGAAGGTTCCCAGATGTCCGCCTTAACGGGCATCTCCGATTCCTCCTCGATGATAAAGAACAGCAGGTTGTTGACGCTCATCCGTTCGCGCCGCGCGTCCTTCTCGATGTACTCGTCCCACATGTCGTCCGATCGGTTCCAGTCGATCTTCCACATCCCGTCGACCTTGACGAAGTCGAACTTGTGGTGCGTCGCCTTGCCCTTCTCATCACGGATGTTCGCCGTCGCGGTGTCGCCCCGCACCTTCACGTTGGAAATCCGCGGCTTCTCCCCCCCGGCCCAGACTCCGCGAGAAACGATGAAGCGGATGTACGAAGAGGCGTCGAACGCGGCCAGCTCCGGCCGCGTCGCGAACTGCCGCATCTTGAGCACTTCCAGACGCTCGGTGGGCCGCAGCGCCTCCACCTGCTCGCGATTCGCCGTGCGGGCGATGCCCAGCAAACGGTCGTAGTACGCGATGGACGCCGGCGCGAGCAGCTTCAGCACGCACTCCGCGTCACGACTGTCGCAGCAGTGATAGATCGCGCTGTAGCACATCTCCACCTCGCCCGCCTCCGGGTCGTTGCACCCGCACAGCACCACCGCCGCAACTGCGCTCGCCACCAATCCCCGCTTGAACATGAGAAACCCCCGTGCCCGAACCCCCGACGGCGCGAGCACTCCTGTGCGCCCGCCGCTCCGCCGAACTTGGGGTGATTGTTACCACGGTCCCTCGGCGCCGGCAAGTGGCCGATCGAGCGCGCAGAAAGACCGCGCTGCACGCCGCATCCCAAGGCCCATAGAAAACACCGGGCAATCCCGCACCCGCCGCTTACTGCCCCGAACCCACCAGCGCCGCGTTCGTCGGGTAACGCTTGAGCGCCGCCAGCAACTGCTCCACCTGCATGTGCGGGGGCATCTGCATGAGCCGACGGCGTAGGGCCGTCATCGTGGCCAGTTCCTTCTCTCCCATCAACTTGTCTTCCTTGCGCGTCCCGCTCTCGGCCAGATTGATGGCCGGGAACAGACGCCGCTCGGCGATGCGGCGGTCCAGGATCAGTTCCATGTTACCGCTGCCCTTGAACTCCTCGAAAATCACCTGGTCCGCGGCGGAGCCCGTGTCCACCAGGCAACTGGCGATGATCGTGAGGCTCCCCGCCTCTTCCGTGTTGCGGGCCGAGCCGAACAACTGACGAGGAATCTCCAGCGCCTTGCTGTCCAGGCCGCCCGTCATGGTGCGGCCGCTGCCCGCGTAGCGCTTGCTGTTGTTGAACGCTCGGCCCACGCGGGTGAGCGAATCCATCAGCACCACCACGTGCTTGCCCGCCTCCACCATCTTCTTGCAGCGCTCGATCGTCGTCGTCGCCACCTCGATGTGCCGGTCAACGTTGTGGTCGTTGCTGCTGGCCATCACGCGGCAGCGGATCGGCCGCGCCGGGGCCGCGGTCTCGGTCGTCGACGCCGCCGCGACGGTGCCGTCGGCCGCGAGCTCCCGCGCCGCCTCTTCACCCCGCGCGATCAAATCAGCAGGCGCCAGGCTCTCTACCACCGTCGCGAAGTGGCGACGGAAGTCCGTGACTTCCTCCGGCCGCTCGTCCACCAGCAGCACCACCAGCTCGACTGTCGGATGGTTCCGCAGGATCGACGTGCCGATGTCCTTGAGCAGCGTCGTCTTGCCCGCTTTAGGGGGCGACACGATCAGCGCTCGCTGCCCGCGGCCGATCGGACAGAACAGATCGATCAGACGGCACGAAGCCGGGCAGCCGGGGTACTCGAGCGTGAGCCGCGGCTGCGGATCAATCGATGTCAGGTCTTCAAACCGGTGAGCGTTGGGTGGGATGATGAGCGGATTGCCGTCGATGTCCAGCGGAAGAACCGGCGGCCGTGAGGGCTGAGAGTTCCCGCCCGACTGCTGCCCGTCAGGCCCGCGCTGCATCTGCTGTTGTTGGCCCCCACCGCCTCCCCCGCCAGCCCCTCCGCCGCCCCCACCTCCACCGCCGCGGCCGCGCCGACCGCGCCGGCGTCTCCTGCGGCCCTGCCCCTGTCCTTGCCCGTGATTGTAGAATTCCATCCGCTGACTCCTGCCCTACGCGTGAGCGCAGGGCCGAAACACCAAGCAACGCCCAGCGCGAAAGCGCCGGGCCGATTCGAACTCTCACGATTCCACAGGTTCGGGGCGCCGCGGCGAAACACTCGCCAACGCGACCAACCCTCCGAGATCAAACGCGATTGCGGCCCTGCGCGTCACGCAGGCCACATCCGCACCAAAACCCGAACCCAGATTTTCAACTCGTCCGCGGAAGCTCCAGCGTCGGGCGTATTCGCCGTCGTCGGCGCGCCCCGAAGTGGCTCCCACACGGGTAATCAGAGCATACCTGCGGCAACAAGTCAAGCACACCCCCCGGACCGGGCCGTACACACCCCGGCGCAACCGACGGGCTTTCCACAGGCCAGGTTCACCCCTCACGCCAGAATGACCCTTGTTCCACCCTTTAGCGCACAGCAAGTCCTGAACGCGAGCGGCGGACCGTCCACGGCCTTCATTCTCGGGCGAGCAGGCACGCGACGGCCGCGACGCACCTTGCCGTCTCCTTCAACACGCACGGCCCGCTCTCGCGGGCCGCACGTTCCGTGTGTGTGCGAGTGTCAAGGTCGCGTCAGCGGCGGCGACGCAGCACCAACGCCGCGGCTCCCAGCAGCGCGAACGAGCCCGGCGTGGGCAACGCGTACGTGCCGTACACGCCCTCGCTGTCCGAAGTCGTTCCGAACGCCACGCCGCACGTGGTCACCCCGTCGGGCACGAGCGACGTGAAATCGAACTTCAAATCGTGAGCGCCCGTGAGCGCCGGGTTGGCCACGGTCGCGAAAGAGAAGACCGACGACGGCAGATGCTGGTAGAGCGTCGCCGCGATCGCCGCGCCGCTCGTGTCGGGAACGCCGTTGACGATGGGCAGGTCAGAGAGGCCGATCACCGCGCCCATCTCGGTATCGTTCACGACGATGCCCGCGTGCCACTGCGCGGGCATGCCGTCGGCCGTGAGCGGGTTGAACCGGGGGTTCTCGAACGACACGCGCGAGTGGCCGCAGTTGCCGCCCAGCGGGTCCACGCGGAGCGGTGCGCGGTTGATCACCGTGTCGAAGAGCTCGCCGGTGTTGCCCCCGGTCATGGTCACTCCCCACATGATGCGGTCGATGGCCCGGGCGTTGTTGGGGTTGCGCTGCACGTCGAAGGGCACGTTGGTCATGTTGAACCCCCGGAAGCCGGCGTTCGCGTTGCCGTCGCGGTTTGCGAAGGCCGTGGCTCTCACCCCGGCCTGCACCACCGGCTCGGTCGCGTCGGTGTACCCGCCGAACTGCGCCTGCACCGCCGCCCGGATCGCGTTGCGCTTGATCACCAGGTTCTGGTCGGGGGTCTTGGTGGCGTCGTACGGGATCGCGATGTTCAGCCGCGGCATGTCGATCAGCGAGTTGCCGCTGAAATCAAAGAACTGCACCCGCACCGTGCCGGCCCGGCGCGGCGCGTTGAACTCGAACGACATGTCTCCCACGCCCCTGACCTGCGCCGCGGCGGACTGGGCCAGCGCGAGCAGCCCCAGGCCGGCGGCGAGCGTGCGGGAAAGAACCTTGGTTGTCTGCGTGCGTTTCATGACCATCTCCTCGTGTGGGTTGGGTTGCTGCGAGCGAATCGGTGTCCGCTTCCACACTCGCCAACGAAGGATCCTGCCGCCGCTCACGCGCTCATCACGCGATTTCTTCCCGCCCCCGCCATCCCTCCCTGGGGCCCATAACCCAACGACGGCCCCGGCCCCGTGCCCGCTTGACCCGGCCCGGCCGGCTGTTTACTGTTTAAACAACTATTGTTGATACGGATACACCATGCCCACCCTCGCCCAGGAAATCGGTAAGCAGCGCCCCTTCGAATCCCCCTCGCAGGAGGCCTACTTGAACATCCTCCGTACCGCCAGCGTTCTCTCCGCGCCCTTTGCGCACCTCTTCGACTCCGCCGGGCTGAGCGAGGCGACGTACAACGCGCTGCGGATCCTGCGGGCGGCTGGCGCCCAGGGGCGGCTGTGCAACGAGATCGGTGCCCAGCTCGTCGCCCGCGTCCCCGACGTGACCCGCCTGGTGGACCGCCTCGAGAAAGCCGGCCTGGCGCGCCGCCGGCGAGAGGGAAGCGATCGGCGCGCTGTACGCGTCAGCATCACCGCCGCGGGCCTCGCCCGCCTGGCCGATCTCGACCAGCCCATCACCGACCTGCACAACTCCCAACTCGCCCACATGAGTGAATCGCAACTCAACACGCTGTCGAAGCTGCTCGTCAAGGCCCGCAGCGCTCCCGCGGCCCACTAGAACCGCACACAGGAAACCACCATGGCAACCATCGCAATCGTCTACCACAGCGGATTCGGTCACACCAAGGCCATCGCCGAGCACGTCGCCAAGGGCGCACGCGCCGCCGGTGCCGCCGTCCACCTCGTCCCCGTCGCCGACCTGCCCCCCGCCGACGCCAACCGCCAGTTGGGCGGGTCCTGGCCCACCCTCGCCGCCGCCGATGCGATCATCTTCGGCACGCCCACGTACATGGGCACCGTCTCCGCCAAGTTCAAGGAGTTCATGGAAACCTCCAGCGGCGTCTGGTTCACGCAGGGCTGGAAGGACAAGCTCGCCGCGGGATTCACCAACAGCGGCGGCCTCTCGGGCGACAAGTTGAACGCCCTCACCGACCTGGCGGTCTTCGCCGGCCAGCACAGCATGATCTGGGTGAGCCAGGGCCTGTTCTACACCCAGGGCTCCCCCGACGATCCCAAGACCATCAACCGCCTGGGCTCCTGGCTGGGCCTCATGACCCAGGCCGACAACGCCGGCGCCGACGTGACGCCCCCCGTGAGCGACCGCGCCACCGCCGAGGCGTTCGGCGCCCGCGTGGCCGCCGCCGCCGCACGCTGGGCCTCCGGCAAGGCCTGAACCAGGGACGCGAACACACACGCCCGGCGCGAACCGCGGGCGTTTCATTTTCGTACAATACTTGTTGAAACAACTATTCCGCACGCAACGGAGAACACCATGATCACCCTGAGACCATCAGCCCAGCGCGGCCACTTTGATTTCGGCTGGCTCGACACGTACCACACCTTCTCCTTCGGCCACTACCACGACCGCGAGTGGATGGGCTTCCGCTCCCTGCGCGTCATCAACGAGGATGTCGTCGCCCCCGGCGGGGGCTTCCCCACCCACCCCCACGAGAACATGGAGATCATCACCTACGTGCTCTCGGGCTCCCTCGCTCACCGCGACTCCACCGGCGGCGTCGCCACCATCTCGCCCGGCGAGGTGCAGCGCATGACAGCGGGCAGCGGCATCCAGCACAGCGAGTTCAACGCCTCCAAAACCGAGCCCGTGCACCTGATGCAGATCTGGCTGCGCCCCGCCTCCCGCGGCCTCACCCCCGGCTACGACCAGAAGCTCTTCCCCATGGAGGGCCGCCGCAACCGCCTCCAACTGCTCGTCTCTCCCGACGCCTCCGAAGGCTCGATCCTCATCAACCAGGACGCCCGGCTCTACGGCTCCATCCTCGACGCCGGCGCCAAAGTCTCCCTGCCGCTCGCGCCCGGCCGCCACGCCTGGGTGCAGGTCGCCCGAGGCGAGATCACCGTGAACGGACAGACCCTGCGCGCCGGCGACGGCGCGGGCCTCTCCGAAGAGCCGCGGCTCGATATCGCCGCGGCCCAGGAGTCTGAATTGGTGGTCTTCGACCTGGCCTGAACGCCCTACGCCCGGCGGACCTCGACCTTGCCGCCGGGAGCATCCTTGATCGCGTAGCCCATCGCCGCCAGTTCATCGCGGATGGCGTCGCTGGCCTTGAAGTCCTTGGCCGCGCGGGCCTCGCGCCGGCGACGCAGCAACTCCTCCACCTTCGCGCTGGGCTCCACGCCCGGCGCGAACAAGGCCAGTTCCGTCTGCGTCGATTGCCCGCGGTCCAGATCCACCACGCCCAGCACGCCGTCGAACATCCGCATCAACGCGGCGTGCCGCGGCGTGGGCGTGCCGATCTGGTTGATCCAGCCGTTCACCGTCGCGATCGCCGACGCGATGTTCAGGTCGTCGTTGAGCGCATCCGCGAAGGCCCTGGCGGCCTCATCGCCCCGCGCCTGCTCCAGGAACTCCGGCCCGCCCGCTGGGCCGGCGTCGGCGACGCGGCGCCAACGGTCGATGATGCGCTGGTTGTCGGCCAGCCCCTGCATCGTGAAGTTCGCGTTGCTGCGGTAGTGCGTCTTGATGAGCTCCAGCCGCAGGGCCGCGGCGGAGATGCCCCTGGCGAACATGTCCTGCGCGGTGAAGAAGTTGCCCTTGCTCTTGCTCATCTTCGCGCCCTCCACCATCAGGAAGCGAGGGTGAAACCACGATCTTGAGAATGTGCCGTGCGACGGGTCCGCGCAGAACGCCCCGCAGCTCTGCGCGATCTCGCACTCGTGGTGCGGGAAGATGTTGTCCTCGCCGCCGCTGTGCAGATCGATGATCGCGTCGCCCGCGGTGGGCCTGGCCAGCAGCGACTCGAACACGCCGTCGCCCAGCAGCCGCCTCGCGCTCATCACCGTGCACTCGATGTGCCAGCCGGGGTAGCCCGCCCCCCAGGGCGAATCCCACTTCATGATGTGGGTGGGGTCCTCCTTCCACAGCAGGAAGTCCGCCGGGTGCTCCTTGTTCGACTGGTTCGCGGAGCTCACGCGCCCGCCCTCGCCCTCGCGCAGGGCGTCCAGCGTATTGCCCGAGAGCCGGCCGTAGGGCGCGAAGCTCTTGACGCGGAAGTACACCACGCGCGATCCGGGCTCGCCGACGCAGTAGGCGTGCCCGCGGGCGATCAGCCGCTCCACCACCTTGATCATCCCCGCGACGTTCGCCGTCGCCCGGGGCATGAGCGTGGGGTCCTTCTCGGCGTCGATCACCACCTTGAGGCCGAGCTTCTTGGCGTCGGCGACGAAGCAGTCGGTGTAGAACTTCGCGATCGCGTACGGATCACGCGGGTCGATCTCCACGCCCGCGGGGAGTTTGCCGCTCTTCTTGGCCTCGAGCAGGCGCTTGCCCGCGACGGCCATGCGGTCCTCGCCCGACTCGCCCCCCTCGGCGTCGTCGGTCATGTGGCCCACGTCGGTCACGTTCATCACGTGCACCACGGCGCGGGGGCCGTGATTGACGCCGCCGCGGCCGTCGGAAAGATCGCACAGCGGGCTCTCCACCCAGCGCCGCAGCACGTCGGCCGCGAGGAAGGAGCGGAAGTTGCCGATGTGCCCGTAGTCGTACACCGTCAGCCCGCACGTGTAGAACGTCACCCGCGTCGGGTCGGCGGGAACGAAGTCTTCCTTCTGTTTCGTCAGCGTGTTGTACAGGCGCAGGGGCATGGGGCCAATCGTACGTACGCTCAGGGCTTCTTCAGGCCCGCGGCGTACTGGTTGTTCATCATCGTGAGCAGCGCCTCGGTCGCGTCGATGCCGCCCTGCGCCGCCATGATCCGCTTGTTCTGGATGATCTCGGTCACCTCGCGGTCGTTGCCGTTCTCCGGCAGCTGAATCGCCCGGTCATCCACCAGCACCAGGTCGTAGCCGTCGCGCTTGGCCAGCTCCTCGCACGCCGCCTGCACGTGCTTGTACACGTCGGTGAGCAGCCCGCCGATCTCCAGCGAGAATACCTGCTCGAACGCCTTGGCCCGCGCCTCGCGCGTGCTGCCCAGCTCGTACCGCTTGGCCATCAGGTCCGTGCGCTTGGCCGTGTCGTCCTTGGGGATCACCTGCAGCTGCGTGTCGATCTCCTTGATCTGCGTGTCGATCTCCGCGAGTTTGTCGGACATCGACTTGCGCCGCGTCGCGATCGTCTCGTTGCGGGCCTTGGCCTCGTCCAGGCCCTTGAGCAGGCGACGCGTATCCACCAGCCCCACCCGCGTGGGCTGGGGCGCGGCGCTCTTCGCCCCGGTCGGGAGCGTCATGCCCATCACGAAGCACCCCCCCAGCACTAGGGCGGCGAACGTGGGCGACCAGAAAATCGAACGGCGCGGTGAGATAGTCATGCCGCATCGTAACCCCCGGACGCCCCGCCCCACCGCCGCTCCCCCACCGCCCCCCCACCGCCAGACTATCTTTCATCATGAAAGCCGAACCCATCCTCGCTGAACTCAACCGGCTGCGCAAAGACGTTGGCGATGACCCCACCGACATCGAATGGCTCGCGCTCCACCACGCCTTCTGCTTCATCAGTTACAAGATGACCGAGTTCCAGAAGTACATGGAAGAGCAGACCGCCAAGGGCGCGTTCGCGGACTACGACAAGGACCACTGAGAACCGCCACGGCCGACCACGCCCACCGACCCCCCCCACCGCCGTATCCTCCCCGCGCGTGCACCAGCGATCGGTGATCCAGGCCCAGATTCAACGATCCGACTGGATCGAAGTGAACCGCGCACTCATCGAGCAAAGCCCGCACTGGGCCCAGCTCGATCGCCAATACCGCCGCCAACGCAACCGCTTCCTGATCGCCGCCTTCCCGCTGACGATCGCGGGAGTGTCTCTGTTCATCGGCCGCGCCGCGAGCACCTCCGGGATGTACTACGAGGGCGCCGCCATCGGCCTGCTGCTCTGGGCGTTCATCGCGCTGGCAACAACCACCACCAACACGCACAAACTCGCCAAACAGAACGAACTTTCGAGGGTGGAACGCGCCGACTATTCCAGCTACGTGGGCGGGGTCACCGTCGGCATCGATCCCGGCGGAATCGACATCGCCCACGAGTCAAAATCGCTCCGCATCGCCTGGCGCATGGTCACGATCCGCGAAGCCGCGGGCTCGTTCGTCTTCTCCTGCGGCGCCGACGGCGCGATCATACCCAGACGCGCCTTCTCATCACCGCATGACGCCGACGCGTTCATCACCCAGGCCCGGGCCTGGTGGCAGACCGGCCAGCTCGCACCGGAGGAGCACCTGGCCCGCTACCTCTCCGACCGGGATCTGCCCTGCCCCAAATGCCGCTATAACCTCCGCGGCGCGCGGGGCACCGCCTGCCCCGAGTGCGCCACGCCCCTGAGCGTCGAATCTCTCGCCGGCACCTGAGACGCCGCGGGCACGCGCGATTCGCGCCTGACTACCGTTGCCCGATGCGACACGTTGCCCTGCTCACCACGGGCGGAACCATCGAAAAAGTCTACGACGAAGCCACCGGCGCGCTCGTCAACCGCCACTCCCTCGTGCGCCGCATGCTCCAGCGCCTGCGCCTGGAAGGCCTGGCCATCTCCATCACCGAACTCATGAGCAAGGACAGCCTGTTCATGACCGACGACGACCGCGCCCGGGTCGTGCAGGCCGTGCGCGACACGCTCGCCCAGACGCCCCGCGTCCACGGCATCGTCATCCTCCACGGCACCGACACCCTCGACAAAACCGGCGAGCTGCTCTGCCGCGAGATCTCCCCGACCGTGCCCGTCGTGCTCACAGGCGCGATGCGCCCATTCGAGATGAAGCGGTCCGACGCCCTCCAGAACCTGACCGAGGCCCTCTTCGCCACCGGCGCGATGCCCCCCGGCGTCTACTGCGTCGCCCACGGGCGCGCGTTGGCCTTCCCCGGGGTCGTCAAAGACCGGGAACGCGGCACCTTTGTGCGTGCCGTCTAACTCACAGAATCGCCAGCTCGTTCACCCGATCACTTCGTCGTCGGCGCCGCGGGCGCCGGGTACGCCTCGGGGATCGGCCGCAGCGAGACATCCAACCGGCGGCTGGTGTCCGGCGGCACCTTGACGGAGTTCTTCTTCCCGGTTTCCTTGCTCGCCGCGCCCGAGATCACCCAGGTCATCTCGTCGTAGCCAAGCTCGCGGCCGCGGGGCGCCTTGTTCTTGAACGCGATCTCGAGCTTCTGGCCCACCGGCACGTCGCAGGTCCAGACCTTCTCGCCCGTGGCCGTGTTGACCAGCGTCACCGTCTCTGGCCGGTAGGGCGTGCTCTCGAACGTCTGCCGCTCGTCGTACTGACATCCGCCGACGACAAAGGGAACAAGCAGCGCCGCGCCCAGGGAAGCAGCGCGAACAGTCATGGCCAGGTTGACGCTCGAGAATCGCATCACATCACTCCGTGCAGACATCACAGAAACCAAACAGGCGCTCGGACCGCTTCACGTGTCCGGCCCCTCGACCGGACAGTATCGACTTTCCGCCGCTTCGGCGCGTAGACTCGGGCGGCATGGCCGATCATACCCCTTCGCCCGCCATCGGTGGCCCCGCCCACCCCAAAGCCCCCCCGTTCAGGGTCGGCCATGGGTACGACCTGCACCGCCTCGAGGTTCAGGCCCCGGCGGGAAAGGGCCGACCGTTCATTCTGGGTGGCGTCATTCTTGAGCACACCCACGGCCCCATCAGCCACTCCGACGGCGATGCACTCTACCACGCCGTCACCGACGCGCTCCTCGCCGCGATCTCCCAGCCCGACATCGGCCAGTTATTCCCCGACACCGACCCTCGCCACGAATCGCAGGACTCGTCAATCTTCCTCGCGGAGGCCGCCCGGCGCGTCGCCCAGGCGGGATGGAACATCGGCAACGTCGACGCCACCGTCATCCTGGAGCGCCCCAAGCTCAGCCCTCACAAACAGGCGATGCGGGCCAACATCGCCCGTCTCATCGCAGCGCCCCTCGACAGCGTGAACATCAAGGGCAAGACGCACGAAAAGGTGGACGCCGTGGGCGAAGGTCGCGCGGTGGAAGTCCACGTCGTCACGCTGCTGTGGCGATGAGATTCCCCGCTCGCGGCGAGTGGTGCGCCAATGCGATATAATGCCCGCGCAGATCGGGAACATCTGGCCTGATCAGACAGGATCTTCTTATGAACATCGCACGTTCCGCGTTCGCTCTGCTCGTGGTTCACTGCATCGCGGGCATGGCCGCGATCGCGATGGGTCAGCAGAAGCTCCCCGATCCGCCGCCCCCAACCCCGACCGCCGCCCCCGCGACCAACGCGGCGCTGGCCCCCGCCACCACCGACTCGGCCCCGCCCGCCGGCGACCAGCCCGCGTTCAAGCCCGAGGAACTCGAGCAGATGCTCGCGCCCTTGGCGCTGTACCCCGACTCGCTGCTGGCCCAGGTGTTCATGGCCTCCACCTACCCCATCGAGGTCGTGGAAGCCGACCGCTGGGTGAAGGCCAACACCAGCCTCAAGGGCGATGCCCTCGCCAAGGAACTCGAGACCAAGCCCTGGGACGCCAGCATCCGATCGCTCGTGAACTTCCCGCAGGTGCTCGCAATGATGAGCGAAAACCTGAGCACCACCGTCAAAATCGGCGACGCGTTCATCGGCCAGCCCAAGGAAGTGATGGACACCGTCCAGAAGCTCCGCGCCAAGGCAAAGGAGACCGGCAACCTTCAATCAACGAAGGAACAGAACGTCTCCACCAAGACGGACAACGGCACGCAGGTCATCGTGATCGAATCCACCAGCCCGGAAGTCATCTACGTCCCGCAGTACAACCCCACGGTCGTCTACGGCTCCTGGCCCTACCCCTCCTACCCGCCCTACCCCTACTACCCGCCCGGGTACGTCGCGAGCAACGTCGTCTCCTTCGGCCTGGGCGTGGCCTGCGGCGTGGCCTGGGGCTACGCCATGGGCGGCTGCAACTGGGGCCACGGCGACGTCGACATCGACATCAACCGCAACACCAACTTCAACGGCAACATCAACCGCAACCAGTTCAAGGGCCAGAACGGCAACTTCAAGCACGACCCCGCCCACCGACAGGGCGCTTCCTACAGGAACCAGGCCTCCGCAAGCCGCGTCGGCGCCACCAGCGCCAACAACCGCGCCACCCAGGCTCGCAGCGATTACCGCGGCCGCGCCGAGGCCGGCCGCTCCGACATCAACCGTGGCGGCGCGGACGCCTTCAAGGGCAACAACGCCCGCGGCCCCTCCAACACCGCCGCGGGCGCCAACCGCCCCTCCACCGCCAACCGCCCCAGCACCTCCAACGCCGGCTCCTCCAGCCGCGGCGGCGCATTCAACAACGCTTCTCAGGGCGGCCAATCCGCCCGCGACGCCAGCAACCGCGGCGCTGCCAGCCGCTCCACAACCTCCTCCGCAGCACGCTCCGCCCCCGCCCGATCCTCCGGCGGCGCATCCCGCGGCGGTGGTGGCGGCGGCCGCGGCGGCGGCGGTCGTCGCTGATCCTCTACTGCGCGATCCACACCTCCGATCCACTCCGCGGGAAACCATTCATGACCACCCAGACCCACTCCGCCGGCAAGCGAGCCATCGCCTTCTGCATCGCCATCATCGCGTGCGGCGCGGCGTTCATGCAGGGCTGCTCCGCCCCCCAGCGCACCTTCGAGAACCCCAACCTCGCCGTCGATGCGCTCGTCAGCGCCCTGCGCGCCGATGACCAGAAGCAACTCGAGCAAATCCTGGGCCCCGAATCGCGCGACCTGCTCTCCTCGGGCGACGCCGTCGCCGACGCCAACGGCCGCGCCGAGTTCGTGAAGTTGTACGACGAATCCCACGCCCTCAAGAGCGTCGACGGCGACGACGAGTTGACCTTGGAAGTGGGCGCCACCGCATGGCCCTGCCCCATCCCGCTGGTCAAGGACGACAAGGGTTGGAAGTTCGATACCGCCGCGGGCCTGGATGAAATGCTCACCCGCCGCATCGGCCGCAACGAACTGGCCGCGATCCAGGTCTGCCTGGCCATCTGCGATGCCCAGCGCGAGTTCGCCGCCGCGGACGTTGATGGTGACGGCTGGCGCGAATACGCACGCTCCTTCCGCAGCGATGCCGGCAAGAAGAACGGCCTCTACTGGCCCACCAACCCCGGCGAACCGCTGAGCCCTCTGGGAGAGCTCGCGGCCTCGGCCAGCGCCGAGGGCTACTCCGCCAAGGACGGCACCGGCCCACACGCCTACCACGGCTATTTCTACCGCATCCTGACCGCCCAGGGCCCCTCCGCCCCCGGCGGCGCGTTCGACTTCATCGTCCAGGGCCACATGATCGGCGGCTTCGGCATCGTCGCCTGGCCCGCCGAGTACGCCAACTCCGGACTCAAGACCTTCATCGTGAGCCACCACGGCGTCGTCTACGAGAAAGACCTGGGCAACGACACCGACCGCATCGCCCGCTCCATGAAGTCCTTCGACCCCGGCGCCGGATGGCAGCCGTCCGAAGTGCCCGTGAAGTAACCACCCGCGGGCGACCCGCCGCGATGACGCCGCTTACTTGGGCGCTTCCACCGGCACGCCCGGCTGCAACTCCACCTTCTTGCCCAGCACGATGCAGTTGAACAGGGCCCGGCCCGCCTGGTTGCGCGTCATGAACGCGTTGCTCCCCGCCACCTCGTCCAGCGAGACCACGACCTTGCTGTCCAGGTGATAGGTCCGCACCGCCAGCTTCTCGTGCTCCCACACAGACGGGTTCGCCAGGTCGATGTCCGACGCGAATCGGATCAGCATCTTGCCCGTCTCCCAGAAGACCCACGCCTCGTTGGCCACCGGCGAGAGCGAGCAGAAGTACACCGTCTGCTTCCCCTCGGGCGGCGCTTCCTTGCGGTCGGCGTACTCCTTGACGATCTCGGAACGCACCGCCAACCGCATCCGGTCCATCAGCGCCCCATCGGGGAACGCGGCCAGGGCGCGGGTCTTGAACAGATGCTCGCGCATCTCCGCGTAGCCCGCCTTCACCTCGGTGAAGCCCTCCGGCGCACGCCCCCCCGCGTCGGCCCCGCTCACGCTGACGATCTTGAACGTATCAGTCTTCACCTGCACGTTCAGTTCGGGGATCGTGTAGTCCGCCCGCTTCACCTTGAAGCGCAGCGAGAACTGCGGCAGGATCACCTCGCCGAACCGGCTCTGATCCCCCTCATCCAGCTTCGGCTTGGTCTCCCGCACCCAGAACACCACCTCGTTGGCCTTCGCCACCGCGTCGATGTCCTTCTCGTCGATGTACCACCGGTACGCGTGACGCACCACCTCGTACAGCCACGGCTTGGCGGCGAGTTCATCCTCCGCTCCCGACCCCGTCAGCCGCCCCGACCCCATCAGCCCCGCCACCAACACCGCGAACACCAACACACACGCACGTTTCATTTCAGGCTCCCTGACCAGCGGACAAACGCCTCTCATCCGATCACACCCACGGAACCAACTCGAAGTTCTGGGCCGAATCCGGATTCCCGAATCCCGTGTCCCTCGGCTTTACTTCAACTTTTTCAGCGTGAAGAACCGATTCCCCCCCAGCGAACCTCCGTCCGCATCCGGGATGCGCACAAAGTTGCCCCCGGGGTTGTAGCCATCGCAATCCGTCATCCACGAGTACGCCCGCCCCGTCACGTACGTCCCGTTCACGTCAGACAGCCCCGCGAAACGGTCGGCCGCTCCGATCCCGCCTCGAACATACGCCGTCGACAGATCCTCGGCGTATTTCAGCAGACGGGCAAAGCGGCCCGGCGCACCGCGCGACGCGCACGCCACCAGGTAATCCACCCGCTCGTGCACCCGCCGCACCGCGACGTACCGCCCCGAATCATCGCGATAGAACCCGTCGCACTGCCCCTTCTCCCCGCCCGCCGTGATCACGTCGATGATGTTCTCGCACCGCTCCGCCGCGATCTGTTCCTGCCGATACCCGCTGGGGATGTGGTGCAGCCGCGATTCCAGCACCCACAGGATCGCGAGCATCCCCGCCTTGGTCTCTTCCTCGCTCACCCACGCCCGCTCTCCCGGGAAGGGCGTCTCGTTGATGAGCAGCAGCGCGACGTACCCCTCCACCGTGTCCGCCGGCGGCAGCCGCGACGCAACGCCGCTGCCCATGAGCCCGGGGAGAATGAGCAGCAGCGCCGCCAACGCCGCCCGAAACCGGCCCCGCGGAGCGGTCGATAGTCCACCCGACTCCGCCGACGCAATCTGGCGTTCGCTCCGCATTCCGTCGCTCGCTGATGTCATGATCGGCGCCTTTGTGTGAAGATCGACTTCGCTCCTTCCGGCCGCCGTTGGAAACTACACGGAAGCCCGGGCCACGATCGCTCAGGATTCATCGCTTGAACGATCGCCGCCGCGCCGATGCAACATCTCCCCGCGTCGGCCTAACGTAGCGACGCGGATCGCATCGAGCGTCCGACACCGCAACCCCAGCCACCGGATCGCCGCGGCACGCCGCCGCGACTCTACACGGAGCACCGGCGATGAAGATCACCCTCCACGGCGCATCGGGCGGAGAAGTCACGGGCTCGGCCTACCTGATCCAGACCGATCAGGCCAACGTGCTGATCGACTGCGGCCTCTTCCAGGGGGCGAACAAGCTCGAAAACTACAACCGCCTCCCCAGACGCGGCCCGCTGCAGCAGCTCGATAGCGTGGTGCTGACCCACGCCCACCTCGACCACACCGGCCGGCTCCCGCTGCTGACCCGCTTCGGGTACGCCGGCCCGATCTACGCCACCCCCGCGACCATCGACCTCACCGACCTGATCCTCCGCGATTCCGCGCGCCTCCAGTTGGAAGACGCCAAGCGCCAAGCCCGAACCCGCACCGGCCAGGGCAAGCCGCCCGTCGAGCCGCTCTACACCGCGCGCCACATCGAGCAGTTGCGCCCGCTCTTCCGGAATATGAAGTACAACCACCCCACCCCGGTGGCGACCGGCATCAGCGTCCGCGCGGTGGAGGCCGGGCACGTGCTCGGCTCGGCAAGCCTCGAGGTCACCGTCGAGGAGAAGGGCGTCCGCAAAGTCATCGTTTTCTCCGGTGACATCGGCCCCAGCGGCGTTCCCCTCCACGCCGACCCCACGCCGTTCAAGCACGCCGACGTCGTCTTCATGGAGTCCACGTACGGCGACCGCGATCACCCGTCCCTGAACGAAACCGCGATCGAAGCCCGCGAGGCTGTCCGCGAAACCGTCGAACAGGGCGGCCGCGTGCTGGTCCCCGTTTTCGCCATCGGCCGCACCCAGTTGCTGCTGTACCTGCTCGCCGGCGCGTTCAAGCGCAAGACGCTCACTCCCTTCCCCATCTTCGTCGACAGCCCCATGGCCATCGAGGCCACCCAGATCTACCGCAAGCACAAGGAACTCTTCGACGACGAAGCGGTCGGCATGTTCGAATCCGGCGAGCTCTCCAGGAACCTGCGCACCGTCAAGGCGTGCCCGAAGCCCGGCGACTCCCGCGCCATCGCCGCGATGAAAGGCCCGCTGATGGTTCTGGCCGGCGCGGGCATGTGCACCGGCGGACGCATCATGCACCACCTCATCAACCACCTCCCCGACCCCACCACGCTCGTGCTCATGGTCGGATACCAGTCCCGCGGCTCGATCGGACGGGCCATCGTCGACGGAGCCAGGTCCGTCCGCATCTTCGGCAAGCCCGTCCCCGTCCGCGCCAAGTCCCACACCTTCAGCGGCCTCAGCGGGCACGCCGGACAGAAAGACCTGCTCGCCTGGATCGGCTCGGTCGCCCCGTCCAAGCCCAGAATCTTCCTGACCCACGGCGAAGACATGCAGCGGACCACGCTCCGCGGCCTCATACTAAAGCGCTTCGGCCTCACGGCCCAGATGCCCGAACACCTCGAAACCATCGAGATCTGATCGCACGCACCCCTCTTCCAATCGTCCCAACGTCTGAAGGACCCTCCGCATGCCCAGCGACCCGTCGACCCCCGCCGAACCCAAGGTTGTGAGCCTCGCCGACGAGGAGAAAGTCAGAGAGATCCTCGCCTCCACGGTCATGAACCTGTGGGAGGTCGTGAACAACCTCACCCGCCTGCGCCCCAGCCGCCGCGAACGCTACCGCGTCGCCATCTTCGGGTCCGCCCGCGCCAAGCCCGGCACGTTCGTGTACGAAGAGGTCAAGCGCGCCGCCGCGGCGTTCACGCAGATGGGCTGCGACATCGTCACCGGCGGCGGCCCCGGCCTCATGCAGGCCGCCAACGAGGGCGCCGCGAGCGTCGGCTCCGCCGGCCAGTCGATGGGCATCCGCGTCGAACTTCCCTTCGAGCAGGAGGTCAACCCGTTCGTCGAGCAGGCCTTCGAGCACAAGACCTTCTTCAGCCGCCTCCACCACTTCGTCATCGCCTCCGACGCATTCGTCGTCGTCCCCGGCGGAATCGGCACCGTGCTCGAAACGCTCATGATCTGGCAGTTGCTCCAGGTGCGCCACGTGGAGAACGTCCCCCTCATCTTCGTCGGCAAGATGTGGACAGGCCTGGTGGATTGGGCCCGCACCAGCATGCTCGACCCGCGCCTGCCGCTCGCCAACCCCGAGGACCTGAACATCCCCATCTGCCTCGACACCGCCGACCAGGCCATCGCCGCCATCCGCGACTTCCACGCCAAGTGGAAGGCACAAACCCCTTCATCGGACGCCAAATCTATCTGATCAACTCCCCGCGCCGCGTCCGACGAGGCGCCCCCCAAATGAAAAACCCGCCGCACCCGCGACGGGTAGTGCAAGAGCGAGACGCTCCCACCACGAGACTCGTAGCTTGTGTCACACCAGCGCCGCGGCCTGCCCCACCGACGCCATCTCATCCCCGCCCGCCGATGCACCGGGGGCCTGATTCGCGCACTGGGTGTAGAAATCCTCGTACTTGCCGATCAGCGCCGACTCCCCGTAGGTGTCGAACACCCACGGACGCGCCTTGGCGCCCATCGTCTTGCGGAGCCGCTCGTCGCTGAGCAGCTTCGCGATCGCGCCCGCGAGCTGCGCCGGGGCCTGGTCGACGATCTCCGCCGCGCCGCTGGCCTGTACATCCTGCCAGATGTCCACGCCCTTGGTCGTGATCAGCGGAGTGCCGCACGCCATCGCCTCGATCAGCACCAGGCCGAAGTTCTCCTGGCTGGTGGGCAGCACGAACAGGTCCGCGTTCTGGTACAGGCTGAGCTTCTCGGCGCCGATCACCTGGCCCAGGAAGTGCACGTTCTCCGCGATCCCCAGCTTCTGCGACATCTGCCGCAGGCTCTCGACGTACGCCGGATCGCCCGTGCCCGCGAAGGCCACCTGACCGCGGATCCGCTGCGACTTGAGCATCGACGCCGCCTGCAGCAGGAACTCCGGGCCCTTCTTGTAGTGCAGCCGCGAGAGGAAGAGCACCGTGGGCTCCCCCTTGTTCTCGCCCAGGAAGTCAAACCGCTTGGCCGCGAGCTCGCGCCCCGGCAGGTTGCGGTACGGCTCCAGGTCCATCAGGTACGGGATGATCGCTTCCGCCCCGTGCGGGAACCACTTCTTGCTCTGGCTCAGTTCCGCCGTCGCCGTGCAGTGAACCCGCGCGGCCTTCTCGAGGAACACGCGCCCGCCCAGGCTCATGTACGCCTTCTTCTTCAGGCTCCGCTGCGCCATGCACCAGTCGTCCAGCATGCCGTGGAGAGAAACGACATACGGAACGCCCATCTGCCGCGCCGCCGCCGCGATCTGCAGGTTCGTCGGGCTCCACACGCAGTGCAGGTGCAGCACATCGGCCTTCTTGAGCTCACGCCGGATGTTGCGCATCTCCGCGGGCCCGAACAGCTTGCCCAGCAGGGCCGGACGGTCCAGGCGCTGCACGGCGGGAAGAGATCCGTCGTGCTGCCCCAACCACTCGGCCGGAGTTTCGGTGCTGTCAAGCGTCAGGATCGTCGAGGGGTGACCCTCGGCCGCCATCACGCGGCTCGCGTCAAGCACAAATCGCGGCACGCCGCCCAGGCGTGAATCCGTGCTCTCGACATAGTGAAGAAGGTTCATGCTGTCTCCCTGAAGGCGGATTCCTCAGGTGCGCAGTTACCACGGGGACGCGTGTCACGCGCCTTGCTCCGTGGCAGATCCCACCACGGCTCCCGGTTTTCTGCGTCACCCACCCAGACCCGATAGACCGACTATCCGGGTCAGAGCACCTTCAACATGCCACACCGAATTTTCCGTGCCAACTCTTTTTGACGATTATTCCGAAAATTCCCAAAATTGTGGGTGCGAGGGCTGTGGCGGAGGTACCGGGAGAGCCGCCTGTGCCTTGAAATAACCGTTCAACATACGAACATTATCGCCATGACGGCAATTTCGTATGTTTTCTGATAGGGTAACACAAGTTTGGTGCTTTCCTGGGCTGCCGCCTCCGAGCCCTGTGTCACTTCATCTCGCTCAGTGATCCGCGCTTTCCGCGTCCTCCGCGGCGCCCCGCCCGACTCGCCGCTGCCCGGCACGAAGAGTGCGCAGCGCTGACAACGCGAGGATTATGGGCGCATCTCCGCGGAGCGCCTCCCGCCCTGTGAATGCACTCGTTTTTGATTGCTACGCCACGGCGTTTTTGGTATGCTCATCGATACAGCCGCCCCGCATCTCAGCGGCTTTCTTTTTTTTTCGGGAGGCTCTCATGCGTTCCTTACACACGGCGGCGTGGGCACTCGTCGCGGCCGCGGCTTCGTTCGCGTCGGCACAACCCGTCCTGATTACAGCCCCCACCACCATCGGCCCCACCGATACCACCGTGGCCGGCGTGCCCCTGACCACCGCGCAGATCACCGTCCGGGGAACCACCCTCACGGTGAACGGCCGCCAGACCATCGCCTCCCTCGCGCTCGAACGCAGCGGCTCCAACCCCGCCGTGCTCACGCACTCCGCCAACCAGAGTTTCACCTACGGCCCCGGCGATGTCGTTGAGGGCATGCACCTCATCATCACCGGCGACTGCTCCATCCAAAGCAGCAGCGGCGGCGTCGCCAGCCGCATCGATGTCTCCGGCCGCGGCGGCGGCAGCGACACCGGCCCCGGCCGCGGCATCGCCAGCACCAACGGCTCCATCGGTGGCACCGGCGGCGCGTACGGCGGCAACGGCTGCTCATCGTCCAACTTCGCCGGCGGCACCGCGTACGGCTCCATCGCCCAGCCCGCCAACCTCGGCAGCGGCGGCGGCAACTACGTCGGCAACCCCGCCGGCGCGGGCGGCGGATGCGTCCGCCTCGACGTCGCGGGCACGCTGACCGCCGGCGGCTCAATCCTCGCCGACGGCGCGCAGGGCGCGGGCTCGGCGGGCAGCGGTTCGGGCGGTTCCATCTGGATCACGGCGGGCACACTCACCGGAGCCGGCTCCTTGTCTTCCAACGGAGCCAACGGCGGCGGCAACTCCTGGGGCGCCGGCGGCGGCGGACGCATCGCCGTGTATTACGCAAGTTCAAGCTTCGCCGGCTCTTTCTCCGCCACCGGCGGATTCAGCGCCAGCAGCGCCCCGATCCGTGCGGGCGCGGGAACCATCCTCACCAAGCTCGCGGCGGACTCCAACCCCACGCTCCGCGTCGAAAACGCCGGCGCAACGACGGGCGCGAGCACTCCCATCGGCGTGAACCTCAACGCCGCTTCCATGACCATCGCCACCGCCGCAAACGTCGTCTGCTCCGTGCCCCAAACCATCGCTGGCAATGTCGACATCTCCGGCACATCCCGCGCCGAGTTGACCGGCGTCAACTCCGTCGGCGGAAACCTCTCGCTCAGCGGCGGCGGAACCACCCTGGCGCACGCCGCGGGCTCCGCCCTGCGGCTCATCATCAGCGGCGATTGCACCGTGGGAACCGGATCGCTGTTCAACTTCACCGGCCTGGGCTTCGCCGGCGACACCGGACCCGGCCGCGGCGCCCCCAGCACCAACGGTGTCATCGGCGGCACCGGCGGGGCGTACGGCGGCAACGGTTGCTCCTCTTCAAACTTCGCCGGCGGCGTCGCGTACGGCTCCATCACCCAGCCCACCGACCTGGGCAGCGGCGGCGGAAACTACGTCGGCAACCCCGCCGGTAGGGGCGGCGGCGCTCTGCGGCTGGACGTCTCCGGAACCCTCACCGTCAACGGCACTATCACCGCCAACGGCGCGCAGGCGGCCGGTTCCTCCGGCAGCGGCTCGGGCGGCTCGCTCTGGATCAACACCGGCAACTTCGCCGGCGCCGGCGCGATCTCCGCCGGCGGCGGCAACGGCGGCGGCAACTCCTGGGGCGGCGGCGGCGGCGGCCGCATCGCGATCTATTACAACTCCTCAACCTACTCGGGCGCCCTCGACGCCACCGGCGGATTCGGCGGCAGCAGCTCCCCGCCCCGCGCAGGAGCGGGAACGATCCTCACAAAGCGCGCCGCCGACGCCAACCCGGCGCTCCGAATCGAGAACGCCGGCGGCACCCTGGGCGCCATCACCCCGATCGGCGTGAACATCAACCCCGCCTCCGTCCTCATCGCGGCCTCGGCAAACGTCGTCTACTCCGTGCCCCAGACCGTCGCGGGAAATGTCGACATCACGGGCGGCGCACGCGTTGAGTACAACGGCGCCAACACCATCGGCGGAAATCTCACCCTGGCCAACAGCGCCAGCACGCTGGCACACACACCCGCCTCCCCGCTCCGCCTCATCATCGGCGGCAACTGCACCATCGGCGCAGGCTCCATCATGAACTTGAGCGGCCTGGGCTTCCCCGGCGATACCGGCCCCGGCCGCGGCATCGCCAGCAACAACGGCAGCCTCGGTGGCGCAGGAGCGGCGTACGGCGGCAACGGCTGCTCTTCGGGCCCGTTCTCCGGCGGCACCGCCTACGGCTCAATCACCCAGCCCACCGACCTGGGCAGCGGCGGCGGCAACTGGATCGGCAACCCCGGTGGAGCAGGTGGCGGCTCGCTGCGGCTGGACGTCTCCGGAACCCTCACCGTCACCGGCACGATCGCCGCCAACGGAGCGGTGGGCTTCAGTTCCGCCGGTTCCGGCTCGGGCGGATCCATCTGGATCAACACCAACACGCTCGCCGGCTCAGGCTCCATCACCGCACACGGCTCCAACGGCGGCGGGAACACCTGGGGCGCCGGCGGCGGCGGCCGCATCGCCGCGTATTTCAACACCTCTTCGTTCACCGGCACCATCGCCGCCACCGGCGGCTTCAGTTCCAACAGCCCGCCCACGCGTGGCGGGGCGGGCACTGTCCTCACAAAGCTCGCCGCGGCCTCCTACCCCACCATCATCCTCGACAACAACACCACCACCCTGGGCGCCCCAACCCCCATCACCACCGATCTCTCTTGCGCATCGCTCACCGTCCAGAACTCCGCGAACGCTGAATGTTCCGTCTCGCAGACCGTCCACGGTGACATCTCTGTGTTGGGCGCCTCTCGCCTCGAACTGGCAGGGATCAACACCATCGAGGGCAACATCACCCTCGCCGGAAACAGCACCATCAACTCGCCCTTCGGCGCCCCGGTCACCATCAACGTCGCCGGCAATGCCACCATCCCCACCGGCTCCACCATCAACGCCAACGGACGCGGCTTCCCCTCAGACACCGGCCCGGGCGCAGGCCAGGCGAGCACCAACGGAGGCATCGGCGCAGCCGGCGGCGGCTACGGCGGCCGCGGCGGCGACGCCAACCCCTTCCGCGGCGGCCTCCCCTACGGCTCCGCGACCCAGCCCCTCGATCTCGGCAGCGGCGGCGGCAACTACGTCGGCAACGCCGGCGGCCGCGGCGGCGGCGCCATCCAGCTCAACGTCACCCAGGTCCTCACCGTCGGCGGCACGCTCGCCGCCAACGGCGCCCAGCCCCCCTCCTCCGCCGGAGCAGGCGCAGGCGGAAGCCTCTTCATCCGCGCCGGCCAGCTCGCCGGCTCCGGCTTGGTGCAGGCCAACGGCGCCACCGGCGGCAGCGGCACCTGGGGCCCCGGCGGCGGCGGTCGCATCGCCATCTACGCCTGCAACATCACCATGCCCGTGGGCAACATCACCGCCAACCACGGCCCCAGCGCGGGCAACTCGCAGAACGGCTCCATCTTCTTCGGCTCTTCCGGCGTCTCCATCACCGAGCAACCCGTCGGCGGCGCACTCAACTCCGGCGCGTTCTTCCAGATGACCGTCCAGGCCACCGGCAGCGGATCGCTCTCCTTCCAGTGGCGCAAACGCAACGCCCAGGGCGAGTTCATCCCCCTCACCGAAGGCCAGAACAACATCTACTACAACGTCAACTCCAACACCCTCTTCGTCCAGGGCGTGGACTGTAACGGCGGCGGCGATTACGACTGCCTGGTCTGCGATTCCTGCGGCTGCTTCCCCAGCGCCATCGCCACTATCTCCGTCGACCCCACCGGCGACTACAACAACGACGGCGGCATCGACGGCACCGATGTCGACGCCTTCTTCTTCGACTGGGAACGCGGCCTGCCCGGCGCCGACGTCAACGAGGATGGCGGCATCGACGGTTCCGATGTCGACTTCTTCTTCCTCCACTGGGAACAGGGCTGCTGATCGCCGCTCACGCGCCGAGTACAACCCGCTCCACCGCCGCCGCGAAACTCACGCTATCGCCCACCATGACCGCGCGCCCGCCCAGCCCTGCACTCTCCGCCGCGTCGATGTCCCGCTGCGCATCGCCGATCAGCCACGACTTCTCCAGGTCCAGATCCAGGTCCTCCGCCGCCGCCAGGATCATCCCCGCGCCCGGCTTGCGCCACGCGTGCTCCCGCACCCACGGCGTCACCGCGCCCTTGGGGTGGAACGGGCAGTAGTACACCGCTTCCACCAGCGGCCGCCCGTCCACCGTGAGCAACTCGCGCACGCGGTCGTTCACAATCTCCACCCGCCGCGTGTCCGCCCCGCCCCGCGCCACCACGCCCTGGTTCGTCACCACCACCAGCGCAAACCCCGCCCCCGCGAGCCGCGCGCACCCTTCCAGCACGCCCGGAAGCAGCCGCACCAGCGCGGGGTCCACCAGGTCACCCTTCGCCGCCGGAGGCGGTGGCGGAGGCAGGCACGTGCACTCAATCAGCGTGTCGTCGCGATCCAGGAACACGCACGCCCGCTTCATTCAATCGCCCCCCACAGCCCCAGGCAGAGCAGCACCAGCACCAGCAGCGTCACGGCGACATACAGCCGATCCCGCGTCACCATGAACAGCACCAGCGACGCCAGCACCCGGATGATCGGCGTCGCGATCAGGATCAGCACCGACGCCTGCACCATCGCCCGCCCGTCCCCGCCCAGCGCCCCGCTCACGATCGCCGCCGGGTTCGTCAGGCCCCCCGGCTCTCCGTCAAACCGCGTGTACGACACCGTCTCGCCCCCGTGCTGCACCAGGTACACCACGCCGCCCAGCACCGCCATCCCCGCCGCCGCGTACACGCCCAGCGACAGCACCCGGCTCAGCATCGCCTCGAGCTTCGGCGGTCCAACAGCGTGTTGTTGCAGTGTCTCGTCCATGCGATTCACATCTTCCCCGTCGCCGCCTTGTACATCATCTGCACCGCCGCCACCGACACTACCACCGCGAACACGATCCGCAGCGTCTTGGTCTTGATCCGCGGCAGCGTCCTGGCCCCCAGGAACGACCCCCCCAGCGCGCCCAGCGCCACCGGCATCGCAAGCCCCGGCTCGATCTGCCCGCGGTGCAGGTACACGCCCGCGCTCGCCGCCGCCGTCACCCCGATCATGAAGTTGCTCGTCGTCGTGGAGACCTTGAACGGCAGCCGCATCAGCCGGTCCATCGCCAGCACCTTCACGATCCCCGAGCCGATCCCCAGCAGCGCGGAGAGCGCCCCGGCCGAGAGCATCACCAGGAAGCCCCACGGCACCCGGTGCGGGTAATACCGCTTGATCCCCCCGTCGGCCGGGTACGAACCGTTGAGTTTGAGCAGCGTCGCGAACGGATCGGGCCGCTCGTCCAGCGGCCGCGGCGCGGGCGGCCGCAGCGCCGACAGCGCCGTGTACAGCACGACGATGCCGAAGATCACCGCGATCGTCGGCCCCGGCGTGTACCGCGCCAGCCACGCCCCGCACAGCGCGCCCGCCACCGTCGCCACCTCCAGCAGCATCGCGATCCGGACATTCGTGTACCCGTCGCGCACGTACGCCGCCGCCGACCCGGACGAGGTCGCGATCACCGCCACCAGCGATGCGCCGATCGCGTAATGAATGTCAACGCCGAAGACCAGCACCAGCAGCGGGACGATCACCACGCCCCCGCCCAGCCCCGTGAGCGCACCCAGAAAGCCCGCACCGAGCGAGCCGACCAGCACGATGGGTGTCAGTACGAGCGCCGTCATCCGTTCCGGAGCATACGGCGCGAACCAGCGCGACGCCTTACTGCTTCTTCAGGCTCGCCGAGTACTCGTTGTTCATCATGGTCAGCAGCGAGTCCGTCACGTCGAAGCCGTCCTTCACGTGCAGCAGCCGCTTGGTCAGGATGATCTCGTTGTACTCCTTGTCCGTCCCGTTCGGCGGCAGCGAGATCGCCCGATCGTCGATCACGATGAAGTCGTACCCCTCGCGCGCCGCGAACTGCCCCGCGGCCTTCTGCACCTTGGTGTACAGGTCGTTCAGGATCTCCCCGTTCTCCAGGTTGATCATCTGCTGGTACGCCTTGGCCCGCGCCTCCAGCGTCGCACGCAGCTCGAACTTCAGCGCCACCTTCTCGGTCCGCTTGCGAGTCTCGTTCTCCGGCAGCAGCTTCATCTCGTTGTCGATGTCCTTGATCTGCTTGTCCAGATCGGCCAGCTTGTCCTGCAGGCTCTTGCCCTTGGCCGCCACGCCCTCGTTGCGGGCCTTGAGCTCATCCAGGCTGTTCATCAGCTTGCGGATGTCCACCAGACCCACCGTCGCGGCGGTGGGCGCCGGCATCGGCCTCGCGCCGCTGCGGACGGACATGCCCGCCACAAAGCAGATACCCAGCACGCACGCCGCGGCGAACGTGGGAGAAAACCAGACCGAACGGGATCGAAGTGCGCTCATGCCCGGATGATAGGAGCCACTAACCACGGACGCCCACTCTCCGCAAACCGAGTCGCGCACGAGACTGACGCCCAGAACAGTGCACCGGTCCGCACCCTTCGCCCCCCCGCCCAAATCCGCCCCGAACGCATCGCCCACCGTACCCGATCCGGACAGACCCCTCCCTCGCCCTCAAATCCGTGAAGTTGAGACCGAGTCTCTGGTATCAGCCCTCCGCACCGCCTCTCCTGAATGGTGGATATCGACATCGATATTCGCCCGCGCCGAACACCAAACCTGGAGCCCGCCATGACTCGCCGCCAGCAGACCTCTCTCCGCCTTCTCCCCGCCGTCCTCCTCCTCGCCGCCGGCGCCGCAGCCAGCGCGCAGGTCATCGTCGACAACGCCGGCAGCGCCCGCAACGGCAAGGTCGGCTATTGGAGCTCCATCGTCGCCCGCGGCGGCGATGTGGGTATCAGTTACTACTGCGAGGACGACCACGCCGGCTCGCCCCCGGAGATGTACACCCTGCGCTTCGCCTGGCGCACCGGCGCCGACTGGCACTGGATGACCGTCGACCAGGGCGCCGGCAGCCACTCCACCATGCGCCGCGGCACCGACGGCCTCTACCAGATCGCCTACGACAACTGGAGCGGCATCGGCTTCGCCATCGGCTCGGCCGCGGGCTGGACCGTCTCCACCGTCGACACCGACCCCGCCGTCGTCCCGACGCATATGTCGATGGCCCTGGACTCCCAGCAGCGCCCCCATATCGCGTACATGAACGACGCCAACGGCGGCGATTACGCCATCCGTTACACGCACTGGAACGGCAGCCAGTGGGTCCGCGACGCCGCCGAACTGGTGATCCCGCACATCTGGACGCCCACCATCGGCTTCTCCAACACGTGGCTGCAGTTGGACAACGCCGATGTCCCCCACATCGCCTTCGCGCAACCCTCCGACACCATCAACGCCTGGGGCCCCATCCGCTACGCCACGCTCCGCAACGGTGTCTGGACCTTCGAGAACCTGGGCGTCAACGGCGAAGACCCCTCCCTCGCCATCGGCACCGACAACACCCCGCACATGCTCTTTAACTCCGACGCGGGAATCACCTACGCCCACAAGACCGCCGCCGGTTGGCAGTTCGAGACCTTCGTGCCCATGGAGAACGGCAGCGGCAACGCCCTCACGCTCAGCGATGCCAACCAGCCCTTCGCCACCTTCGGCCTGACCGCCAACGAGGACCAGTACATCGCCCGCCGCGACCCCTCCGGCTGGGCGGTCGTGAGGGTCGACGGCGACGGCGACCCCGGCCCGCACAAGATCCTCGGCCGCTACGGCAACGGCATCGACGTTGACGAACACGGCGTGCCGCACATCTCCTACCTCAACATCGACATCTACGGCCCCACCCACCGCTGCGACCTCATGTACCTGGGCGACACCGGCGGCCCCGCGCCCTGCATCACCATCACCCGCGCCCCACAGTCGCTGGCCATCTGCGGCTCCGACGGCGCCACGTTCGACGCCCTCGGCCAGTCCGACACCCCGCCCACCTACGCCTGGGAATGGCGCCCCGCCACCGACCCCGTCTGGCACTCCGTCATCGACGGCGCCAACCTCGACCCCGCCTCCGGACAGCCCGCCTTCCTCGCGCTCGGCGCCGCCTCCCCCACGCTCTCCCTCCCGCCCGGGGGCATCTCCATGACCGCCGCCGCGGCGTTCCGCTGCGTGCTCACCTGCGCCTGCGGCTCCGCCCCCACAACGCCCGCGACGCTCACCATCAACGGCGCACCCACGATCACCACCCAGCCCCAAGACGCCCAGTCCTGCGGCGGCAGCCCCGTGCAGTTCTCCACCCTCGCCGACGGCGCACCCCAGTACACCTGGCAGTGGTCCCCCGCCGGCTCGGGCGCATGGCTCGACGTCACCGAAGGCGTCAACATCGACCCCACCACCTGGCTCAACGCCTTCGACGCCACAGGCTCGGCCGACCCGCTGCTCAACCTCACGCCCATCAGCCTCGATCCCGGCGCTTCCGTCGGATTCCGCTGCTTCGTCTCCTCAGCCTGCGGTGAGGCTATGACCAACGCCGCGCAGCTCACCACCGGCGGCGGCACCACCATCACCGACCAGCCCGACAGCCTCAACATCTGCAACGGTGTGCCCGCCATGTTCGACGTCGCGACGACCTCGTCCGACGCCTCGTACCAGTGGGAGATGTTCAACCCCAACCTGAGCGTCTGGCAGAACATCAACGACGGCGCCAACGAGCACGCCGACCTCTCCCACTTCACCGCCGCCGGCGCCACCACCGCCAACCTCACGCTCGAAGGCTTCGTGGACGACGATGTGAACCACACGCCCAAGGACGGCACCATGCTGGTGCGCTGCTCCATCTCCGGCTCGTGCGGCGACACCACCAGCAACACCGCGGAACTCACCGTCAACATCTGCTGCCCCGGCGACTACAACCAGGACGGCGGCGTCGACGGCGCGGATGTCGAGTCCTTCTTCCTCGATTGGGAAGCCGGCGCGAGCGCCTCGGATCTCAACCAGGACGGCGGCATCGACGGCGCCGACGTGGAAGCCTTCTTCACCCGCTGGGAGGCCGGCTGCTGACCCACGCGAACCGTCCATGAAATCGCTCACGCGAGGGCGCAGCCGAGGTGCTCGCCGCCACGAGGCGTGCACCTCCCTCGCCCTCGCGTGTTTCGTTCTTCTTACTCCACCGCATTCCACCCGTACGTCTGATACTCGCACGCCAGCGTGCCGTCTTCGAACAGGTCCACCAGCGCGTACCCCTCCGCCGCGCGGTTCACGTGCGGCGTGCCGTCGTTCTTGTTCTTCTTCCACCAGTTGCCGCACACCGCCCCGTTGCACAGGTACGCCACGCCCTGGAAGTCGATCCGCTCCTGCACGTGGATGTGCCCGCTCAGGCACGCTTTCACATTCGGGTACTTCTCGAACAGCGACGTAATCCGCATCGCGTCCATGCACACCTTGCCCCGCGATGTCTGCCGCGCCTTGCCGTCGTCCTTCATCAGCAGCATGCTCGCGTGCATGATCGGGACGTGGCTCAGCACCAGCACGGGCATCTTCCCCGCGGCCTTCAGTTCCCCGCCCAGCCACTCGAACTGCGCATCATCCAGCCCGCCCTGGTAGTCCTTCTCCCCCATCGGCTGCACCGTGTCGAGCACGATGAGCTTCCACCCAGCCTGGGAGAACGAGTAATACGGCGCGGGAATCCCCAGTTCCTCCACGGCTCGCTTCTTGCCCCAGTTGGGCTCGCTCCCCGAGGTCTTGCTCCCGGCCTTGTCCCAGCCCCAGGTGTCATGGTTGCCGATGCACGACCTGACCGGAAGCGTGCAGTGGTCCTTCCACACCGTCTTCCACAGGTTCCACAACTGCGACGCCCTCCCGTTCTCCTGCGAGACGCTGTCCATCACGTGATCCCCGCCGCTGAGCACCAGTTCCGGCCGGTCCTTCTGGGCCATCAGGTGCGTCAGGCACGCCGCGACGCCCTCGCCCCCCTTCAGTTCCGGCTGGATATGCGGGTCCGTCAGGTGCGCCAACCGCAGCACGCGCTTGGCCCCTCCGGCCTGCACGCGCCGAGCCGCCAGCGCCACCCCCGGCATCATCAGCATCCCGGCGCCCACCACCCCGGCCTCAAGAACTTCGCGGCGTGAAAAACTCAGCGGCATGAATCACTCCTGGAATGGAACACTCCTGGCAAGGCCAGAGCGTACACCCTCTCCTCGCACCCGGCCGCGCCCTCACACCCCCGGCCACCCGCCGAAGAGGAACTTCCCGTCCTTGTGGAACACCTCGCCGTCCGCTTCGATCGTCCCCCCGGGGCTCCCCGGGAACGCGCCCCCCGGCCGCAGATCGCTCACGATGTCCCAATGCAGCCCCGACTCGTTCGTGCTGCCGGTCTCGGGGAACCCCGCCCCCAGCGCGAGGTGAAACGTCCCCCCGATCTTCTCGTCGAACATCGTGTTGTTGATGTACTCGCGGATCTCGTAGTTCGTCCCGATGGCGATCTCGCCCACGCCCCGCGCGCCCTCGTCCTGGTCGATCAGCGCGATCAGGAACTCCTCGTTCTTCGTGGCGCTCGCCTCCACCACCCGACCCCCCCGGAACTTGAGCCGGATGCCCTCCATCTGCCGCCCCCGATACACGGACGGGAACGTGAAGTTCACGACCCCGTCCACACCGCGAGGGCCCGTGAACACCTCACCGTCGGGAAAGTTCTCCCCCCCGCCGCAGTTGATCCACGTGCGCCCGCAGACGTCAACCGTCAGATCGGTCCCCTCGTGCCGCCACGGGCCCCGGTCGCACGCCGGTGATCTGAACCGCAGCACGCTCTTGCCGCTCAGGTACTCCACCACGCGCTGCTGGCTCGCGTGCAGCTCGCGCCACGCCGCCACCGGGTCCGGCAGATGCAGCATCCCCGCCCGGTACACCCAGTCCTCGTAATCCGTCAGCGACATCTCCGCGTCCTGCGCCGCGGCGTTGCCCGGAATCTCCGTGAGCACGTACCGCAGTTCCTTCGCCGCCGCGCGGCGCAACGACATCGAGAACAGCCCCCGCCGCGCCGCCTGCGCCATCGCCGCCCGCGCGGGATCCACCCGCCCCAGGAACTTGGAGTTCTCCTGGTGCCGCAGCACCATCAGCACGTCGCACCGCGACAGCCGGAACTCCTCGAAGGGGCAGACGTGCCGCAGTTGCTCCTCGCTCCCGTGCCGCAGCACGATCTCCTGCAGCGCCTCGCTGCGCGGGTGGAACGACGGGTGCCCGCCCGCGTGCAGCACCTGCTCGAACAGCGCCCCCACAGCCGGCATGCACGCCGGCTCGCCCACGATCGTCACCAGGTCGCCCTTCTTCACCGCCGCGCAGTAGCCAACCAGCACCTTCGCCAGCGAGTCGAGCCGTGGGTCGCGCATGCCGGATTCTAGAGCCGAGCGGCCGGCCTCAACTCTTGCGCCGGTCCTCGAAACTCTTGAGCTTGTTGAGGTACTCCATCACGACCATCACAAAGGTCGCGTGGCTCCAGGTCAGCGGGCTCACGCTGATCGGGTCGCCGGTGTACGGGTGGAACTGCTCGGCCAGCACGCCGCTCTTTTCCGCCCGCCACACGCACCACTCCAGCAGGTCCATCGCCTCCTTGAGGTCGTCCTTGTTCTTCGCGTTGGCGATCACCCACTGCGCCCGCCACAAGGAGCAGATCACCCACGGGTTGCCCGGCACCATCTCGATGTTGTCCCGCTCGATCTGGTGGTAGTAGTCCCGCTCGTACCGCGCGTACCCGCCCACGCCGGTCTTGACCGCCAGCCGCTCGCGGGCGTTCTCCATCTCGTCGCGCACCATCGGGTCGTCCACCGGCAGCCCGGTGAACGCGAAGATCGCGTAGTTCGCCGCGTCCGCCGTCATGTCCAGCCGGTAGCCGCCGTTCTTGGGGATCACGTTCCGCGCGAACCGCTTGTGCTCCGGGCTCCACATGTGCTTGCGCATCGCCGCCGTCATCTTCTCCGCGCCCTCGCGGAACGCCATCGCCGAGTCGTGCTCGCCGAAGTCCGTCGCGAACGCCGCCGCCGCCTTGAGCGCCCCGATCGTCGCGCACACCGTGAACAGGTGCACGCCCCGCCGCTCCTCCCACAGGTCCCACGACTGCTGCGGCAGCCCGTTGTGATCCCGGTACGCCAGCATCCACTGCGCCGGCCGCAGCACCAGCGGCGTGTACAGCGGCTTGATGAACTCAACGTCGTGGAACGCCTCGAAGTGCTTGCGCAGCGCCCACACCACCAGCGACGTCTCGTCCTGCTGGATCGGCAGCACCCGCTGGCCCTCGATGATCCACGGGTGCCAGCTGCTCGCCATGTCGCCCGTGGGCGTGTACTTGTGCAGGAAGTACCCGTCCGGCTGGATCACCCGCGCGCAGAACCGGAAGAACGCCCGCGACAGCTCGCTCTGGTTCAGCAGGATCAGCGCGTACGTCACCAGCGCGCCGTCCCGCGGCCAGCAGTACGAATAGTGATCCCCGCCGAACTGCGTGATGTCGCTGTCGTTCGCCGCGATGATCGCGCCCCCGTTGTCCACCTGCGTCCGCAGCACCAGCTGGCTCCGCTTGAACAGGTCCGAGATCGAGTGCGGCAGCCCCGCCCGGTCCACCACCTCCGACCTCAGCCACAGCCGCCAGTACGCGTGCGTCCGCTCGATCATCCGGTCCGGCCCCAGCTCCAGGATCCGCTGGTTGATCGTCTTGACCTCGCGGTACGACCGCCCGCACGCCACCCAGCTCGTCACGTGCGCCGTGCCGTTCGCCGGAACCTGCAGGTTGAACCCGATCGTCGCGTCCACCGACCCCTGGCTGATCGCGTTGCGCCCCAGCAGCCCGTCCTCCGCGTCCCGCCACGTTCCTTCCGCCCCCCGCACCCGCTTCGTGCCGATCGACCAGTTGTCGATCCCGCACTTGTTCTCGTCGCACGCGTTGAACATGAAGTACGAGTCGTCCTTGTACAGCACCACCCCGCTCGTGCTCGGGTCGTACGACGCCGTGTCGCCCACCGGCGTCCCCCGGATCGACAGGTCCCAGTGATTGATCAGCCGGATGTCCCGGTCCTTGCCCAGCAGGTCCCGCACCATCGCCCGCCGCAGGTACACCGGGTGGTGAAAGTCCACCGCGTCGTTGCACACGATCTCCAGCCCCAGGTGCTTGTTCCGCAGCACCACCTCCGTCACCAGCGTGTCCGCCTGGTACTTGAGCGTCCGCTCCCACCCCAGGTCCTCGATCCACGCGAACATCCCGTCCGCCCACACCCCGAACCGCTGCACGTGCCCGTCCGTGTGGTTGAACCTGCCCACGTTGGGGTAATAGATATCCCGCACCCGATACTGTTTATCGAAGGTGATCAGCAGATCGCCGTTCCCGACCGGGATGTCTCTTGGCATGAAGCGTTACCCTGAGGCCGAACCGTCCGACGGCTCCAAGGATACATGATCGAATCGTTCTCGGCGCGGCCGTGGCCCGCGAACACCCCAGATTGTCTGCGCCGCTACGCCGCGGCTCCCATCGCCCCGATCCGGTGCTTGATATCGCCGATGTAGGTGATACGCAGCCCGAAGTTCTCCCCCACCTTCACCGCCGTCCCGCACCCGATCACCTTGTTGTTGCACAGCAGGTCCAGCTCCGCGTCCGCCCGCTTGGGCAGCTCGATGATCGAGCCGGGCGCCAGGTTGGTGACGTCGGACACCTTCATCGCGCACGATCCCAGCCGCACCACGATGGGCACGTCGATCGTGAGGATGCGGGACATGTTGTCAGCCTGAGTGGGAGGCATAAGTATTGAATCGGTTCGCGGGGCCGCCCTGATTACCGCAATCCGCGTGCCGACGCCTCACGCGCTCCGCCGCGCCGGCACGGAATCAAGCAGGATCGTCACCGGCCCGTCGTTCACCAGCGACACCTTCATGTCCGCCCCGAAGATGCCCGTCGCAACCCGCACCCCCGCCGAGGCGATCCCCCCGCACACCGCCCGGAACATCGCCTCCGCACGCGCCGGCTCCATCGCCTCGGTAAAACTCGGCCGGTTCCCCTTGCCGGTCTGGGCGCACAGCGTGAAGTTGGGCACCAGCAACACGCCGTTCTCCGCCGCGGGCGCAATCTGCTGCACACTCAGGTTCATCTTGCCCGCCTCATCCGCAAAGATGCGCAGGTTCACCAGCCGCTGGATCATCCACGCCGCGTCCGCGTCGGTATCGGTCTGATGCACCCCCACCAGCACGAGCAAACCCCGGCCCACTTCGCCAGTGCAGACCCCGTCCACCACCACGCTCGCCGACGATACCCGTTGAACGACACACAGCACGGCCCGCTCCCCGCCTCTACGGCGCGGCGTGCACCGGCGGTTGCCCGCGGAGCACCCTGTCCACATCCCGAACCACCCACGACATGTTCGCGTGCGCCGTCGCCGTCGCCGCCGCGATGTGCGGCGACAGGTGCGCGTTCGCCAGCCCCAGCAAGGGGTACCCCGCCACGATCGGCTCCGGCTCGTGCACGTCGATCAGCGCCGTCGCCCGCGGGTTGGCGGAAAGAAACGCCCCCAACGCGCCGGCATCAATCACCATCCCGCGGCTCGTATTCACAAGAAACACCGTCGGCTTGCACAACGCCAGCGCATCCGCCCCCAGCAGTCCGCGGTTGGCCTCCCGCGGATCAACGTGCAGCGTGAGAATGTCGCTCGTCCGCAGCAGTTCCTCGCGCGAGACCGGCGTGGCCCCGTGCCGCTCCTCCGGCTCGATCTCCACCAGGTCGTTGTACAGCACGTCCATCCCCAGCCCCGCCGCGGCACGCGCCACGTGCTTGCCGATCCGCCCCAACCCCCACACGCCCATCGTCATCTCGCTCATCTGCCGCGGCGCGATCAACTCCCGACGCACCCGCTCCCACTCCGCGTTCGCCAGCGGTTGATCCAGGAACACCCGCGGCCGCACCGCGTCGTGCAGCATCGCAAACACGTACTCCACCACCGCCTGCGTGTTGGCGTCGGGCGTGTGCACTACCTCCACGCCCCTGCCGCGGCACGCGCCCACGTCGATGTTGTCAAGCCCCACGCCCGCCCGACCGACGACCCGCAGCTTGGGCGCTTTGGCCAGCAAGGACGCGTCCACCCGCGTGTACGTCCGCCCCACCAGCCCGCTCGCCCGCGCCAGCAGCCCCGCAAACCGCTCTTTTTCGTTGGCCGCGCACGCCACCACCTCGCAGCGTTCTCCCAGCCACGCGAACGCGGCCGCGTCGAGGTGCTCGGCGACCACAACGAGGGGCTTGGGGGTAGATTGGCTCACGTTGAAAACTGCGGCTCACGCGCCCGGCGTCTGCGCCGGCTCGATCACCGCGGACATCGAACCCATCGAACGCATCAGCAGCCGGTCACGGCCGAAGCCGTGCACCTGCTCGCGCTTCAGCTCCGCGTGCTCCTTGTGCGTCGTGCAGCAGATGACCCGACCCGTCTTGTCGACGGTCTTGGCCATCTCGAACGCACGCTCCAGCGGGTGCCCGAACAGGCGCATCATCATCTCGATCACGTACTCGTACGTGTGGTCGTCATCGTCCAGCAGGACGACGTTGTACGGCGGCAGTTCTTCCACCACCGGCGACGCTTCCACCAGCGTCGATGTCTGCGGCTTGCCTTCCATGCCCAATTGTTAGCACGCCGCCCCGCCCCCGCTACCGCCGCCCAACCACAAAGTACAGGATCAGCCCGATCACCGGCAGCAGCAGGATCAGCACCAGCCACAGCACTTTCTGCCCCAGCGGCTTTGAACCCCCCAGTATCTCCACCGCCGCGATCACGAACAGAACCAGATGAACAACGCTCAACACCGTGTACAGCATCGCGATCCATCCTTCCTGTAAGACCGTTCCGCAACTGCGAACACGCCGGCCGGACCGTCACCGCTTCTTGCCGGCTTCCTTGTTGATCGCCATCGCCTCTTTCACGAACCGGATCCCCCCGCTCATCATCCCCACGAACGCGAACGACAGGATCAGCCACGGCGTCGCCTTCGGCCACACCCACCGCTCTAGCGCCCACCCCAGCACCACGCCCCCCGCCACCGTAAACGCGAAGTTGGACGCCACCGCCCACCCCTTCACCTCGCGCACCGTGTTCTCTGTGTTGTCCTGCACGCCAAGACGATAGGAGCACCGCCCCGCGTCCGCCCCGGCTCGCTCCCGCCCCCAAATCCCTCGCGCCAGTTCTTTCACCGGCGCTGCACAAAATAATAACTCATCATTCCGATGAAATGCCCGCGCACACGCAACGAAGTGCCTGAGCCGGGAAGGATGAACCCCTCATCGCGTGCATGAACGGGATTCGTCCGCCCACGCTCCCCAAGGGCACACTCCATGACCATCCAGTCCTCACTAGGCGCCCCCCTCCGCTCCCATCGCCGCGGCGTCACGCCCGGCCGCCCCGTCCGCCGCGCCGCCGTCCTCCTCGCCGCCGCCGGCACCGCCCTCGCCGTCAATCTCTGCGGCGCACAGCAGGCCTGGCACTACGAAGCGGCCTACCCCGGCGTCACAATCCCCCAGAGCCCCGCGAACAGCGAGATCAACGCGCTCGTCGAATGGACCTCGGGCGGCACCAGGTACCTCGTCGCCGCCGGCCTCTTCACTTCTGCCGGAGGAACCAGCGCCAGCCGCATCGCCAAGTGGAACGGCACCTCGTGGTCCACGTTCGGAAGCAACATCACTTTCAACGGCGCGATCAAGGCCCTGGCCGTCTACAACGGCGATCTGTACATCGGCGGATCGTTCACGCAGATCGGCACCGCGGCGATCCCGGGCATCGCCCGATGGAACGGATCGGCCTGGACGAGCGTCGGAACCGCCGGCGCCGGGGCCACCGGCACCGTGCAGACCCTGCTGGTCTTTGACGATGACGGATCAGGCCCCAACCCGCCCAAGCTCTACGCCGGCGGTACCTTCAACACGATCAGCACCCTGCCCTACAAAAACCTCGCGAAGTGGGACACGGTCTCTTGGACCCCCGTCGGCGGCGATGTCGGCGGCACCGTCTACGCGCTCGCGAGCTACGACGATGACGGCGCGGGGCCCCATCCCGCCGCGCTCTACGCCGGCGGCACGTTCTTTAACGTCGGCATCACCACCTCCACCCCCGGCGGCGTTCTCGCGACGAGAATCGCCAAGTGGCAGGGCGGCGCGTGGTCCGCCGTCGGCCCGGGTCTTAACGATGATGTGTGGGCCCTGGCCGTCCACAACGACGGCGCCGGCGACAAGCTCTACGCCGGCGGCAAGTTCATCCAGCCCTTGGGCGGTGCTCTGGGAAACATGACCCACGTGGGCGCGTGGAACGGAACAACATGGTCCAAGCTCGCCGGCGCTTCAGGCGAAGGCGTCGACGGCGGCGTCTACTCCCTCGTCTCGTACGCCGATTCGCCGGCGCCGAACACCAACTCCCTGTACCTCGGCGGCGACTTCACGCACGCCGGCGGCGTCTCGGCCTCGCACATCGCCCGCTGGCACGCCGGCGTGTGGGACCAGCTCCGCCTGGGCGCCAACGGCCGCGTCTACGCCCTCCTGCCCCGCACCGTCCCCACGGACCCCGGCCTCTACGCCGCCGGCCGCTTCAGCACCGTCGACAACGCCCTGGCCAACAACATCGCCCGCTGGACGCTCACCGACTGCAACCACAACGGCGTGGACGATGCCACCGACATCGCCTCCGGAACCTCCTTTGACTGCAACCGCAACGGCGTGCCCGACGAGTGCGACGTCGGCCAATGTCTCGCCGTGCAGTCGCAGTTGCCCCAGGGCAACTTCTGCGGCGCATTCCCGCCCTCGGGCGCCTGGCAGCAGCACATCACGCTCAAGCGCGCCTGGTTCACGCGCGACGGCGACCCGCTCTGGGGCGACGGCGAGGGCCGCATCGTCTGGAAGAACCGCCCCGAGCACTCCGCCACCATCATCGACCAGTACACCAGCCCGCAGATCAACCTCGGCCAGATCGAGAAGAAGATCGAACGCAACCCCAAGCGCAACCGCCACTGCACCGGCCGCCACACCTACCGCTGGAACGACCTGGGCTACGAGATCTACTTCAACGACGGCCCCAACGACCAGGACATCATCCAGAACCGCACCGAGAACCGCATCAACCTCGACATCGAGGTCCACGAGCAGGACCGCAAGTTCCTTTTCGTGACCCTCGACGCCGTCATGCTCGCGGTCCGCGCCTTCTTTGATGTCTTTGAGAGCGTGGTCACGCTCACGTTCCCGCCCACCTGGGTCAACCTCTCCGAAGGGTTCATCTTCCTCAAGAACGACCTCAACGCCGTCAACGACCGCATCATCGCCCGCAAGCAATGCCCCGGATTGGCCGTGAACGCCTTCCCGCACGCCAACCCCCCCTGCAAGGAATCCACCGAAGACGGCAACCCCGTCCCCGTCTGCGAGGGCTCCGGCCAGGACTCCACCGTCAACTTCCTCTTCAGCGACACACCCCACGACAAGTACGCCATGGGCCAGTACCTCTGGACCACCAAGCTCGGCTCCGGCTACCAGGGTCAGCAGATCATCGACTCCCCCGCCGACGCCATCGGCCGCAAGAACGGCGGCGATGAAATCCTCAGCTACGAGTTCTTCCAGCGCAGCGGCAGCGAACTCGCCTGCCGCGCCATCTTTGCCGGCGTCGCCCAGTGCGATCAGGTCTGGCCCGGCATGTCCGCCGGCGAGACCCGCGTCCTGCACTACTACTTCGACATCGACACCAACCCCGCCACCGGCGGCATCAGTTGGTGGGACCTGGGCGCCGACTACGAGTGCCGCGTCACCCAGCGGCGCAAAGGAACCACCAACCTCCTGGAATCCAGCGTGCAACTCTTCTCCATCTGCCATGGCAACACAGATGAGCCCCTCACATCCCCCGTGCTCCACTTCGAGCCCAACAAGGACCGCATCGAAGTCGGCCTCGACATCGCCAGCATCGGCCTGTGCCCCGGCAACTTCAACTTCTCTTCCTGGATCGTCCTCGACCACAACAACGCCACCGCCAAGATCGACACCTGCCCCAACGCACCCAACCTCTCCGCCAACCGCCACTGCATGAGCATCCACACCGACGCCGAGTGCCCGCGCCTCGTCGGCATGTCCCAGCAGATCGACGCCAACGGCGACATGGACGGCATCAAGATCATCTTCTCCGAGCGCGTCAAGCCCCTCTCCGCTTCCGACATCCTGCTCGACCACGGCGGCACCGTCGCCGTCTCGATCACCATGCAGAGCGGCGACACCGCCGCGCTCATCACGCCCCAGGGCGGCGGCCACTTCAAATCCGGCTCCTACGTCCTCAACGTCCTGGACTCCGTCACCGATCTCGCCGGCAACCGCCTCGACGGCGACGACGACGGCGTCTGCGGCGGCGATGCCCAGCGCTTCTTCTGCAACCACAAGGCCCACGGTTTCGCCAAGACCGCCTACAACCAGGACGCCGACGTCTACGCCCCCAACGACGCCATCTACTTCCAGGGCGACAGCCTGCCCCCGCTCACCAACGTCGATGTCTACGTCACCCGCAAGAGCTCCCTCCGCGCCCCCGGCGCCATCCTCATCGACCAGACCTCCGACGGCGCCAACACCTTCAACACCGGCGCCGCCGGCGCCCTCAACCACGTCTCCCTGGGCTCCATCCCTCAACGCGGCCAGTACTACTTCGTCGTTGACGTCAACCGCAACGGCCTCTGGGACCCCAACATCGACACCGCCTGCAGCGAGTGCGGCACCGCCCTCACCGTCGGCGAACCTTGCGAGAACTCCATAGGCGACCCCCTCGCCTACTGGACTTTCGACGAGCCCACCCCCCAGCGCGCCGTCGCCGAGATGATCTCCGGCAACGACGCCGTCGTGACCGGCTCGCCCGTCCCCGTCCCCGCCGCGGGCGGCGCACCCGGCTCCGCCCTGCGCTTCGGCCCCAACGACTCGCTCACCGTCGCCGACTCCGAGGACATCAACCTCGACGCCAACGACTTCACCATCGAGTTCTGGATGAACAAATCATCCCTCGCCGACAACTTCCCCATCCTCAGCAAGTCCGACCCGATCAACGGCGCGCTCTACAGCCTGGATTCCAACGGCGGCAACCTCAACCTGATCCTCTGCTCGGGCGGAACCTTCGGCGTCTGCAACGGCTACGCCACCACCAACGCGCCCATCACCCCCGGCGTCTGGCACCACGTCGCCTTCACCGCCGACTCCGCCGCCGGCGTCATGAACATCTACATCGACGGCGTCCTCAACGCCTCCCACCCCCACATCGGCATCGACGCCTTCAACACCGGCCCGCTCTACATCCTGCCCCCCTCTCCGTCGCGCTTCAGCAGCATGATGCTCGATGAAATGGTCTGGCTCGAGTCCGTCCTCACGCCCTCCGACGTCCTCAAGATCTACCAGACCGCTTCCCACTGCAACTTCTCCGACCCCTGCCCCGCCGACTTCAACAACGACGGCGGCGTCGACGGCGCCGATGTCGACGCCTTCATGCAGGCCTGGTCCGCCGCCACCTCCGACGCCGACGTCAACCTCGACGGCGGCATCGACGGCTCCGATGTCGTCACCTTCTTCATCGCCTGGGAGAACGGCGGCTGCTGAACCCGCATCACCCCTGTAGCGCAGCCCCGCCGAACGCGGCGCACGCCAAGTCCGCGGCACTCCTCACAGAGCACGCCGCGAACCCAACGAGCGCCGCGTTCGGCTTTTCGCTCCCGCTCAGCAGCCCGCTTCCCACTTCGCGAAGAAGACCTGCACGTCCGCCCCGTCCACCCCCCCGTCCTCGTTCATGTCCGCCGCGCCCAGCCCCGCCTCCCAATCCGCAAAGAACGCGCTCACGTCCCCGCCGTCGATCCCCCCGTCGCAGTTGTACTCCCCCAGGCACACCCGCAGCGGTGCCTCGAACTGCCCCGCACCGCACGCGCCGCCCAGGTTGCACCGCAGCAGCAGATCGCTCTTGCGCTGGTACCCCTCGATCACCACCCGCGCGTCGCGGCCCGCAAGCGTCACCGCCGCCGTGAACAGCACATCCCCGTCCGGCGCATTCTCACCCTGCAGCAACGGCCGGTACACCCGCGGCTCATCGCCCGCAATCGCGTACTCCCACCCGAACGTGAACGGCCCCTGCCCGCCCGCACGCACATTGAACTCGCCCCCGCCCCCCGGGCACGTGCTCTGCGCTGTCAACGGCACGATCAGCCCCAGGCACCGCACCTCGACGTTGTCAAACCGCTGCCCCGGGCTCGTGAAGTCGTACAGCCCGAACTGCCCCTGCGGGAATCCCCCGACGTTGAGCAGCGCCACCGGCTCCGCCGACCCGTTCATGTACACCTCGTACACCGAGCCCGTCACGTTGACGGTCAGATGAAGGTTGTCGCCCTGGTTGAACAACGCCGGAGTCTGCGCCAAAGCCGGGCTGAACCCCCCGTTCGTCACCGTGTGCCAGTAGAACCCACGCCCCGTGTGACCCGACCCTCCCGTCACCAGCAGCACGCCGTTGTTCGCGACCCCGTCGCTGTGAATCCAGATCCCCCCGTCGCTCACCGCGCGAACATCAACCTCCGCCATGAAGTCCGTCAGCACAAACGGCACCGTCGTGAGCGTGATCGGGTTGTTGTTCGGCGCCTGCGCAAAGTACTCCCCGCCCGACGCGATCCAGTTGCCCCGAAAGTTGCTCCACAGCGGCGACGCCCCGCCCGTGAACTGATCCGCGAAGATCACCTGCCCCGACGCCGCCGCCACGCCGAGCAAGCCGCCGAGCACCACAACGAATCGCGCTGCGCACATGTTGAATCTCCCTCTCCTGTCGATGCCGCTCGAACGAGCGTTCCGCATCGCAAAATCTTAGCAACCGCGCCCCATCTCCAGCCCCCGCCGCACGTCCGAAAATGGCCCTCTCTCCGCCGCGCCGGTGTACCATCTCCTCATGCTCAGTCTCCTCGCCGCGGCGTTGATTGTCCTGGCCCAGCCCGAGCCCCCCATCGATCCCACCCACATCACCCGCGACGGCGCTATCGAGCGCTGGGACGAAGCCATGCCCATCGGCAGCGGCGTCGTCGGCGCGCTCATCTGGGGCAAGAACAACGTCATCTACGTCAGCATCGACAGCGGCGAACTCTGGGACGAACGCCTCCCCGAAGCCCTCACCTCCCCCGACTTCACCTACGCCAAGATGATCGCCCTCAAGGAGGCCAAGGACCACGCCGCGCACGTCAAGCTCTTCGACGAGCCCTACGACACCATCCCCTACCCCACCAAGCTCCCCGTCGGCCGCGTCGAGCTCGAGTTCCCCGCCGCCAACACCATCCAGCGCTTCGACCTCGACCTGGTCACCGGCACCGTCTACGTCACCCTCGCCGGCTTCCCGACTCCCGTGCAGTTCAAGGCCAGCGGGCCCATGATCTCCGCCCGCATCCCCGGCGACAACAAGCCCATCATCCGCCTCCTGCGCCCCACCGGCCTGGACAGGCTCGGCTACCAGCCCGGCAAGTGGGAAGAGAACAAGACCGCGATGCAGTTCATCCAGAAGTGCTCCAACAACCTGGAGTACGCCCTCCGCGCTGTCTGGTACCACCGCGCCCAGGACACCGCCGTCATCATGTTCCCCTGGTCCAACCTCGCCGGACCCATCCCCGCCCTCGCCCCCAAGCCCCCGCCGCCGCCCGATTCCTCCCGCATCGTCCACTACTCCACCCCCGAGCCCGACCCCTCCCACACCCGCCCCGGCGCCTGGAGCGCCTCTTCCATCACCATCCCCGACGCACGCCTCCAGCGCCAGTACAACCTCTGCAAGCACCTCTACATCGCCGGCTCCGAACCCCTCAGCCCACCCATGCCCCTCCAGGGCCTCTGGACCGCCGATGAAGGCGGCCTCCCTCCGTGGAAGGGCGACTACCACAACGACCTCAACACCCAGATGACCTACCTCGCCTACCACGCCGCGGCGTTGCGCGATCAAGGCCTCTCCTTCATCAACTACAACTGGAACCTCCTCCCCCGCTACCGCAAGTTCGCCAAAGACTTCTACAACGTCGACGGCGCTGTCGTCCCCGGCGTCATGTCCCTCGCCGGCAACCCCCTGGGCGGCTGGGGCCAGTACTCCCTCTCCCCCACACACAGCGCCTGGATCGCCCAGACCTTCTACCTCCATTGGAAGCACACCATGGACCCCGTGTTCCTCCGCGAACGCGCGTACCCCTGGTGCAGCGAAGTCGGCAACGCCCTCGCCGCGCTCCTCAATCCCGACGGCACCCTCCCCCTCTCCTCCTCCCCCGAAATCCACGACAACTCCTACGCCGCCTGGCTCCCCCCCAACAGCAACTACGACGGCGCTCTCCTCCGCTTCCTCTTCTCCATCAACGCCGAAATGGCCGACGCCACCGGCGACCCCGCCGCCGCCGACCGCTGGCGCAAAACCCTCGCACTCCTGGCCCCCCTCGATATCGACCCCACCACCCACGCCCTCACCTTCGCCAAGGGCCAGCCCTTCGACCAGTCCCACCGCCACTTCAGCCACGCCATGGCGATCCACCCCCTGGGCCTCATCACCATCGAAGGCTCCGACGATGACCGCAAGACCATCGCCGCCACCCTCGACCAGATCGAAGCCAAGGGCACCAAGCAATGGTGCGGATACTCCTTCGCCTGGTTCAGCGCCATGTGCGCCCGCGCCGGCCAGCCCCAGCGCGCCCTCAAGTACCTCCGCGACTACGAACGCGCCTTCACCGGCCCCAACGGCTTCCACTTGAACGGCGACCAGTCCAAGTCCGGCCTCTCCGATTTCACCTACCGCCCCTTCACGCTCGAAGGCAACTTCCTCGCCATGGAGGCCATGCACGAGATGCTCCTGCAATCCTGGGGCGGCGTCGTCCGCGTCTTCCCCGCCGTCGACCCCTCCTGGGCCGATGTCTCCTTCGACAACCTCTCCGCCCAGGGCGGCTTCCGCATCGGCGCCACCCGCCGCGCCGCCCAGACCGTCTCCGTCACCATCCTCGCCGAAGCCCCCGGAATCCTCCACCTCCGCGACCCCTTCCCCGGCCGCACCGTCAAGTGGAACCGCGAAGATGTCAAGCTCGTCGGCGGCGACTGGACCGTCGAACTCAAAGTCGGCGACGAAGTCAACGGCCACGCGTCGGACCCCTGAACCGCGGCGTTCCCCGATCGCACCTAGAATTTGAAGCGAAGCGCTACTTTCTTCGTGCGAACGAATGCACTCCGGCGTCGGACAAACTCATCGTGCTGCAAGCGATTGAAATCAAGAACTTCCGGTCCTGCGAAGACGTTCGTATCCGCCTCGGCGAGCCCGTCGTGGCGTTCGTAGGTAAGAACGGCGCGGGCAAGACCAACATCCTGCACGCCATACAGATCGTCGCCAGCACGTGCGTCGGCGATCCGGAGTTGTCGATCGGTTTCGCGCCGCGGCAAGCAAAGCTCCCCACGGAACTGGGCATCAGGTTCACTCTCGACGGCGCCGACTTTGAATACGTTCTGACAGAACGGCCTCGCAGCGCTCCCCGCATTCAGCTGGAGGAACGCCTCACTAGAAATGACGAGACCCTGTTCAGCCGGGTTGACGAACAAATCAGCGCTCCCGGAACCGATCTGCCGCTCGCGACCCGTCTGGGAGCTACCGGCTACGCGTTGCCGACACTGTGCTCCTGGTTGCCCAGCGAGCATCCCGTGCTGCAGCCACTCACCCGCGTCCGAAACTATCTGAGCGCGATCCGCTACCTGCCGCTCTTGCAGAATGTTCAGGAGCACGCACCCCCTTTTGTCAGCCGCTTCTCAAACGAATCGGACGTCGTCGACCAGACCCGGTACCAAGCCTGGCTCGGTGAACTCTGGCAGGGGAACCCCGGCCGCTCGGTGTCGATGAGGCTGCTGCACATGCACCTGCAGGACCCTTCCAGACTCGATGAACTCCGGTCTCTCCTCGGGCCCGGCGGCCTCGGATTAATCGACGAAATCAATATCGTCGAGATCGCGCCGCGTCACTCCCCATCGCCCGCGCCCGACACGCTCGAAAAGCGCTACGCCATCTCTTTCATGCCCGGCCCCGACATCGCCGGTTCGCACCGGTACTTCCCCTTCACCGGCCTCTCCACCGGCACGCGCCGAGTGGTTGAACTGCTCACCCACCTCGTGTTCGACAAGTCATCCTGCATGCTGGTCGAGCAACCCGAAGACTGCATCCACCCGGGCTTGCTCGCCAAAGTCATTGGGGTGCTCGAAGCCTATTCGGACCGAACCCAACTCATCTGCACCACGCACTCACCGCAGGTCATCAACCTCATCGGCGCCAAGGGCCTCAGACTCGTCGCCGCCGCCGACGGCCGCACCAGCGTGACCGAACTCAACGACTCCCAACGCTCCGCCGTTGACGACTATCTCGACGACAAAGGCACCCTCGCCGAATACCTGGAACTGCTCTGAGGCGCAATGATGTACGCAATCCTCGCGGAACACGCCTCCGACGCCGACGTACTCGCCTCCATCACCCGCCGCCGCCTCGCGGCACCAATCACCATCAAGAAAAAGGGCTACGACGGCTGCGGAAACCTCCGCGCCAAGGGTGCCCGCGATATCCGAGCCTGGATCAATGCCGGCGTCCTCCGCTTCATCATCTGCCACGACGCGGACGGCCGCTCCCCGGAGTCGATCCGAGAGCTCGTCGCCCGTGAGATCATCAAGCCGGCCGGAGTGTCCGAATCCTGCTGCATCGCCGTGCCCGTTCAGGAAATCGAGTCGTGGCTCATCGCCGACGAGACCGCCATCCAGAGCATCGCCAATGCGCCCGGATTCAAAGGGCACGGCCATCCCGAATCCCTCGCGCAGCCCAAAGAATGGCTGAAAGCTCAGCTCCGCGCTGCAAAAGTCCAGCCACGATACGTTCCAGATCTCGTGAACGAGCGCGTCGCCGGCGTCCTTCGTCTGGACGTACTCGAGCGAAAGTGCCCGTCGTTCAGAAACTTCGTCGCTCAACTCGACCGCTGGCGGCAATCGCCTGCGTCTTGAACACCCGGTACTTCCACTCCAAGCCCGCCCCGCAACCCACTCCCCCTACGCACCCCCGCCCCCCGCGGCCACACCCCCGCGCACATTTCCCCGCGCGCCCTCCCACCCCCTACCCTGTTTTTCCGCCGCGGCACACACGCCGCGACACTTCATCCCCCTTCCGCCGCCCCGCGGCGAGCACCCGGAGACCCCCAATGCCCAGCACCATCTCGATGACCCCTTCCGGCCTCAACGTCCCCAACGACCCCATCCTTCCCTTCATCGAGGGCGACGGCACCGGCCCGGACATCTGGCGCGCCTCCGTCCGCGTCTTCGACGCCGCCGTCGCCAAGGCCTACGGCGGCAAGCGCAAGATCACCTGGCAGGAAGTCCTCGCCGGTGAAAAAGCCTTCAACAAGACCGGCAACTGGCTCCCCGAAGAAACCCTCGCCGCCTTCCGCAAGTGCCTCGTGGGCATCAAGGGCCCGCTCACCACCCCCATCGGCGGCGGCATCCGCTCCCTCAACGTCGCCCTCCGCCAGATGCTCGACCTCTACGTCTGCCTCCGCCCCGTCCGCTGGTTCAAGGGCGTCCCCAGCCCCGTCAAGCGCCCGCAGGACTGCGACATGGTGATCTTCCGCGAGAACACCGAAGACATCTACGCCGGCATCGAATACGCCGCGGGCACCGCCGAATCCCAGAAAATCCTCGACTTCTGGCAGGCCACTTTCCCCAAGGAGTTCGCCAAGATCCGCTTCGGCACCGAGAAGGCCGGCAAGGATTGGCAGGCCATGCTCGAATCCGTCGGCGGCCCCAAGCGTGACATCGCCGGCACCGCCGTGGGCATCGGCATCAAGGCCGTCTCCGCCCTGGGCACCGAACGCCTCGTCCACAGCGCCATCGCCTACGCCCTCAAAGAGAAGCGCAAGTCCGTCGCCCTCGTCCACAAGGGCAACATCATGAAGTTCACCGAAGGCGCCTTCAAGGACTGGGGCTACAAGGTCGCCAGCACCTACTTCCGCAACCAGACCGTCACCGAGCGCGAAACCTGGATCCTCGGCAACAAGGAGGCCAACCCCAACCTCTCCGCCGAAGACAACGCCAAGATGATCGACCCCGGCTACGACATGATGACGCCCAAGCAGAAGGCCGACATCGTCGCCGAAGTCACCGGCGTCCTCTCCTCCATCTGGGCCTCCCACGGCCCGGACTCCACAGGTCAGTCAAAGTGGAAGAAGATGCTCCTCATCAAGGACACCATCGCCGACATCACCCTCCAGCAGGTCCTGACCCGCCCCAAGGATTTCGACGTCATCGCCACCCTCAACCTGAACGGCGACTACCTCTCCGACGCTCTCGCGGCACAAATCGGCGGCATCGGCATCGCCCCCGGCGCCAACATCAACTACGTCACCGGCCACGCCATCTTCGAAGCCACCCACGGCACCGCCCCCAAGTACGCCAACCTCGACCAGGTCAACCCCGGCTCCGTCGTCCTCTCCGGCGAAATGATGCTCCGCTACATGGGCTGGACCGAAGCCGCCGACCTCATCATCAAGGGAATGGACGGCGCCATCTCCGCCAAGACCGTCACCTACGACTTCGAACGCCTCATGAAGGCCGAGGGCGACACCCAGGTCAAGAAGGTCAAGTGCTCCGAGTTCGGCGACGCGGTTATTGGAAATATGTAATTGCATCGCAATGTGGCAACCGCGCCAAGCGATTAGGACATACGAATGGCCAGAACCTTCTCAAGAAACGATTTAGAACTTCTGGGGTACCGCGACATCACCCAGATCGATATTCCCACAAGTCAAGCCTTTCAGCTGTACGAAGCTAAGGCGACGGCGGGGCTCTCGGAAGTTAGGGCACTTTTTGGTTACCTACATGCGGCCGCAACATCCGCAGATGTGCGAGAAGCCCGCAGGGCAATGTCTAGGAATGCCGACCACAAATACTTACTTCTTCCAAACAGCATGTCCCCACGGCTTGCCCAGATTCAAGTAGACTTGGGGGCTACTGTGAAAGTTCTTGAACTGGAGAAGACAGTCTGGGAAGCAACCTACGGCCGATTCAAGGGGTATTTGGACAAGGTCGTCACATCCTTGCCGGAAGAAGCGTATTACGTGACACCTCGTCCAGAGAGAGAGGCAAAGGAGAACCTAGACGATAATATATATTCATGGATGGCGTCGAGACAGGAGACGACCGATCATGTTATTGCCCTGCTCGCCGATGCGGGAATCGGCAAGACAACAGTGTCAAGAGCAATCGCCAAGCGCCTCGCGAAGGCTGCCCTTGAAACTCGCGTAATTCCAGTTTACCTCGAAGCAGGCCAATGGGCGAAGGCGCGAGAGTCATTTGATGACGTGTGGGATATCACTCTGCACTCAATCAGGCACTTCGATTCCTCGTTAACCGTGTCTAGCGAACTCTTAACCTACCTAGTAAGAGTTGGCGCAGTAGCATTCATTATCGATGGTTTTGATGAACTCTGTGCCAATGGCGGGAGCCAGTTTAACGCCCGAGATACACTCAATCGCCTCCTCGAAACTGCCCAAGCATCCGATGCTCGCGTGTTGTTAACTAGCCGAAGTCTCTATTGGTCCGCGGAAATCGGGGACAAAGTCAACGGCATCCGTCAAGAACGGCTTGCCCCCTTTACAAGACAACAGGCCCTCGATTACTTGGACCGTCGGTTCTCAAAGGAGCGCGACCTTCGCTCGAAAGCACTGGATTGGTTCAATAAAATTCGTCCACTGAACCAGCCACCCACTCCCGGCGGCCGCACTCAAATACTCTACCACCCATTCGTTATCGGTCTAATAGCCGGCGCCGTCGAATCGGACGCTCAACTTTCGCAGCATTCCGACCCGCTGTCGAATGACATGTACTCGATTCTTCGTGCATTTTGCAGCAGAGAGCAAAGTAGGCAACGACTGAAGACGTCTCCAGATGAGCAGCTTTGCGCATTTGAGATCGTCGCAACAGAGCTGGCAACGACCTTTGACATCGATGACTTAATCATGGCTGGCTATTCGAGCGAGGACACGAGTAAGCTGAGTGTACACCCATTGATTGAGAAAGCGGACGTAGAAGGGAACGCCAGTGCTTATCGGTTTAGATACACCTTCTTGCCACTGCAGTTCAAGGCAAGACGAGTGCTAAAGGGGATCGTCGGAGCGACGCTGGCAGATGATCGGTGCGCCCTGTCAATTATGGAAGAATATGCGGGCGGCGCGCTTATCGATCACGTCTTGTCGTTCTTACCTGACGTAGATCTCGCGAACGCCCTTGCAAAGGCGTATTGCGCTGTCCCGGAGAAGAATGTGAAAGCCAGGAGCTTTCTCTTCCACCTGGCAAGAGATTTGATAACCAAACGAGACGCTAACATCACAAAGAAGGAGCGTCTTGAGAAAACTCTAAGCGAGCTGGGACTCTCGAGCGGTTCGACAGCCAAGGGACTTTACATTAAGGGCGCGGCCGGCCGACTTGATTTGCGAGGAATCACATTCCAGAGTTGTACCTTCAGTGATGTAGTTTTCGCCGATTGCGACGTCGACAGCAGCACAATCTTCAGACAGTGTAGATTTGAAGGCGACTTCGACCTCTCCGACGCTTCACGAGATGCTTGGCAACAGGTAACCGTTGAAAAGTGCGAGCTCGACATCCCCGCGCAGCTCTTGATTGGCCGTGGGAATTCTTCCCAAAGAGTGGCAAACGAATTGGTAAAGCTGGCGCTTTGCAAGTTCTGGCGATCGGGTCGAATCGTGCGCTCATTCGCCGCACCAAATTGGAAGCGCGGCATTCTCGGCCGTCACAAATTGTGCATGAGCATTCTGCACGCATTGGTCAGTGCGGGCATCATCGAAGAAATCACAATTAGTGGTGTGGCTGAGGGCGGGCTGCTACTCAGGAAGGAAGCGGATAGCGAGGTGCAGCGATTTATGGACAATAACCAAACTACCGGCAGAATTGGCCGCGTTATCGAGACAATCCAGAAACTCCTTTGAGTTGTGAGCATCAGATGGATGGGCTGGTGGCATCGAAAACAATTGGTATCGAGCCAATTAAGAAGTTTCTTAACTCATTGTCCAGATCGGGTCACTTGTCTGGTGGCATCGAAGTCGTGCTTGGGAAGGTGGTCACCGCTTCACCCCACTTCCCCCCGCCCACACTCCGGGCACGCCACCCCGCCCCCCGAGCCCCTTCCCTTCATTCTCGCACCATTGGCACGCCCCGGCAGGCGGCATCGAAATGATGAGTCCGGCGGGCGACCTACCTCCGCTACTCCTGAGGATGGCGAGTTTCAAGCTCTGGGGAAATTTGCAGTGAAGCGATTGGATTCGTAGGCGGCGTCTCCTTGTTTGGATGTCGAGCCTGTTCTTGGTCGGCAGATCGTTTGCTTGCTTTTAGCTCCTCGACCTGTTTGGGTAACTGGTCCATCATCGCTTTGCCAGCATGGTCTCGTGCCTCTCGGGCCAATTTGAGTTTCTCTTCCAGGAACGGTTGGAACGGACGACCAAAGACCTGCTCAAAGCTAGCAAGAAACTCCGGTTGATCCCTCAATTCCTTGAATAGAGGCCAGTCGCGGTACTCTACCATTCCGATTGCTCCTCTGGATCCGATTTCGCGGACGAGGCTCGCCGCCTTGACGTAATCATCGAGCAGAACGGCGAATGCGAGCTGGAACTTCGGTGCAAGGATAGATACATCAATATTACTGACAAGGGTTCGCATTTTGTCAGATTGACGACTCCATTTCAGAGCCTGAGCGTAGTTGACTGTCAATACCATGCGCTTATTAGCATCATTCGTCTTTAGTTCTTCCACAAAGAACTGCAGAATCGAGGCGACGCAGCGGTTGTGCCCTGCTTGAAGCAGATCGTAGGTACAAGCAATCAGATGGTCCTCTGCGCGATCGATCTCAGCAGGCACTAGCTTTCGCCACATTACTTGGCCGAGCTTTACGCCTATCTCTATTAAAACATCGCGTGCCGATATCAGATAATCGTGGTCGATATTGAGCTTTGTGCCCACTTGGATCTTGTCACCCAGCGGGGCTCCGTGTTTCCTACAGACGTCAATGTACTGCGACGAGACTACACCGTCCGTGTGAACATAAAGGTTTCGCCGCTCCGTCAACTCAATGAACTGGGGCCATCGCTGCAATCCCTTACGCAACGGAATTTTGAGCTTATTCTCGAGCCAGTCAAATTGCAGAGCATGGCTGTCGCGAAGAACCGACTCAATTTCTTTTTCAATCAGGAACGCTCTCGCGGCTTCGATATCTCCAAGTCGACTAATTTCAGAGAAGGTCAGGGTGCGGCCTGAGCTATTCAAAACGTCCGGCTTGCTTCGGAACATTGCGTCTATAAGACGGCCAAGCAATACGTCATACTCGCTCACCATCGATACAAGCATGGTCGGGGGAAGGTGCGTCACCGCGATTAACGTTTCTTCGATCCGACGCATGAAATCGTCCAGTACCGCCACTTTGTGAACATCGATACGTGTTTTCGTAGGATTTCGTTCATCAGGCGACCCGTGTGCCTTCATGAATGCATCGATGGCCCTGGATTCCGTCTCTGCGCCAAAGCCCAAAACCGTCATGACCGATGGAATGACGCCGGAAAATGCCTTCACTCGCTTCGTAAAGCGATCAATCGGTGAACCAAAGAGCTCTTGGGAAACGCCGCTTGAGGAGTCAGTTGATGTCACGGGCATAGATTAGGGCGGGTGTCATCGAAGTCATGCCTCGGCAACTGGCCACCGCCTCACCCCCCTTCCCCCCGCCCACACTCCGGGCACGCAACCCCGCCCCCCAGCCCCGTCCGTTCATACCCGCACCATTGGCACGCCCCGCGTCCAATCCTCCCGCGCCGCCACTCCACCGCCGCCCACACCAGCACCAGCCCCGCCAGCGGCCACAGCGGAACCGTCACAAACCACGACCGCCCCCCCGCCCCCTTCTGAACACTCCCAAGCCCCGCGTTGGGCCGCCACCACACCGACGAATCATTCCCCCGCGGCCCTCCAACTTCATCATCCACCCCAAAGAACACCGCCCCGCCGCCGCCCCAATCAAACGACACCTTCGCGACCGACCGCTCCGCCACCCACACCCCCGCCGCCCCGCGAAACAGCGACACCCCCGCCTCGCGCCACGCCGCGTTCCCCGCCGCGTCAAACCCCACCCCCCTCCCCCGAATCCCCGACGGCCCCCCAACCGTCCACTGCCCATGCCCACCCGCCGCGAGCGCCCCCAGCACCACCAACACCACCCCCGCCACCATCAGCGCCCGCACCCGCACCACACTCTGCCTTCGCAATCTCATGCCCCAACCGTACCCGCCCACCCCATCACACCGCCCGAGCTAAACCAGCGCCCGCGAACCCACCGGCCCACCCAACCACCGGCCACCCCACCACAGGCAAGTGACATCGAACTACCGTGCGACGCCGCACGCCTCCGCCCCCACCGCGGAGCGGTGCAGGCCAGTAGCCGGGGGTCGCGGCGAAGCCGCACCCCCGGTAGCCGTGCCACAGATCTTCCGCATCGCGAAGCGATGCAGGCCAGTAGCCGGGGGCAGCGGCGAAGCCGCACCCCCCACAGCCGTGATGCCAACCTCCCCCACCGCGGAGCGGTGCAGGCCAGTAGCCGGGGGTCGCGGCGAAGCCGCACCCCCGGTAGCCGTGCCACAAATGTTGCGCATCGCGAAGCGATGCAGGTAGCGCCCGCCGCGCCACCCGCACTCCACCGCAGTCCCGGCTACCCCCAGCTAACTCCCACCACCGCTCCGCCGTCGACCGCCCCCACAGCCGTGATGCCAACCTCCCCCACCGCGAAACGGTGCAGGCCAGTAGCCGGG
>JAFEBP010000013.1:82363-169640 GCA_018242605.1 Planctomycetota bacterium | reverse complement strand
CCACGGTTCCTGGGTCAGGTCAATCTGTATCTACCGTGGTCGGATCAGGCGAGATATTCGTCGACTTTGGTTAGCAAGGAGCATTTCCCATGCGTTGTACATGCATGATCGCGGCGGCGCTGACAACGGGATGCACGATGGGGGCGGGGGCGCAGGATTCTCCGACCACCTATGCGGCGTTTCGCAACGCGACTGACACGATCAAGATTAATGGCAACACCCTTCTCCACCAGGGAGATTTCACGTATGAAATGAGGGTCTGGCTTGACGGGGAATATGGCCAGATTATCAAAGAGTGGGCCGATTCAAGAGAAGACAAAGCGATAGCGCTGGGCGACGGAAGATTTGTGGCTTCGGGATGCTTCAACGACATCAACCAGGGAGATTGTCGTGGAACTCTGCCGTCCCTCACGAGCGGAACCTGGCATCACGTGGCGTGGGTCCGACAGGCCAACGTCGCGACGCTTTATGTGGATGGGGTTTCACAGGCGGTGTTTGGAAACACTGTGGCGTATGCCGATCATGCGGATTCGGTCATGGCGATCGGCATGATTTTCCTGGCTCAGCATGCCACACCGAGCTTCCTCGGAAAGCTCGATTGGATTCGCGTCAGTTCGGTCGCCCGTTACGGCGGTTCGTTTGTGCCGCCGCTGGAGTCAGGGATCGCCAGCGACGCCAATACACAACTTCTCTTGAAGTTCAACGAGAATGCGGGCGCCACGACGCTGACGGATGAATCGCCCAACGGATTCGTCTGCGAAGTGGGCGTGCCTGTGTCGCCTGGCGCTACCGCCACTTCGCCCCTGCTCGGGCAGGTTGACTGCTCCTTGAGCATCACCGGTCAACCTGTCGATCAGGCGGTTGGTGTCGATACTCCGGTCACCTTCGTTGTTGAAGTTGCCAACCTGCCCGAATGCACGGCACCTGCGACGTACCAGTGGCAACGCCGCAACCCTGATGTGGTCGACCCCGACTCTCCGGATGCTTGGTTCAGTCTCGTCGACGGCGGGGGTTACTTCAACACGCGCTCGGCCGCGATGGTGATCAATCACCCAACGCCGAGTCAGGCCACCGGCTATCGCTGCCGCATCGCGGGCGGATGCGGATGTGCGCCGAAGTACTCTGATACGGTGAATTTTTCCGTGGCTTGTCCGGCCGATTTCAATGCGGATGGCGGTATCGACGGTGCCGACGTCAGCGCGTTCTTTGAGCGGTGGGAAGACGGCTGTTGAAGTACGTCGGCCGTTCATAACTAGGAGTATTAGCGTGCGGGGAATCAAGAGAAACACGTTGGCCATATTGGTCGGTCTGGCGACTTCGGCGGCCGTAGCTCAACCCGTGCAATGGCGGGTCGAAGATGGAGGCAATGGGCATTGGTATCAAGTTGTCGCTCACGGTGGGGAGAGTGCTCAGTTCTTTGATTACTCAGTGTGGCAAGCCAACTACGAGATGTACTATTTTCAGCGCGGATTTCTTGGGGCGGAAGCTGCATATTGGCAAGTTACTTGGAACGGGCTGGACCACGGCTACGAGAGCACTCATTTGGTGCATATTGGTACTCCTGAAGAGAACGAATTCGTTCGCCGGCTTCTCGTTTCCAGCGGCGCGACCAGTGCCTTGATCGGACTTCATCAAGTGCGATTGGATGAAACGGTGCCGCCGGAGTTGGAGCCGGACCAGAACTGGATGTGGGATTCTGGCGATCCGGTTTTGTTCACTAGCTGGGGAGTGGGGCAACCTGATGACGCTCCGCCCGGCGAACAAGCGGCGGTTATGGATGCCGGTTCAGGTCATTGGTCTGATTGGGGTCCGGTCACATGCTGCGAACCGGACGCCATGGTGATTGAGTACACGGCTCCCGTGGGCCCTTCAGCCCGATTTGTTTCGGCATATGCGGTCAACCGCCGTTGGTGCTTGAGGGCCCCAAATCGCTATGACGCAGCCGGACCGTGTTTCGCCATTGGAAGAAGCGAAATTGCAGTACATCCTGGCGATGAAGTGGTTCTTTTTGCGCTGGTCGGCGACTATCAATGCTCGCTCTCCTCGGCCGATTGGATGCGTGGAATGCAGAACATAACCTCGACAGAGTGGTTCAGGAATGGAGTATCACTCGGTGTCGGAATCGTCGGACCCAGATTCGCCGGGTACGACGCGTGCACGAGCTATTTCGAAGGGGTCTGGGTGTGTGAATCCAACGGGTACACGTGCAATACGGCGGACAGGTCGTACCAATTTGTATGCTCTCGCGACTCCGGTGGAACATACGACTTGATCGTTTCAAATATATTTGGAAAATCGTCCGCCTTTTCGTTCACTGTTGAAGTAGTTTGTCGTGCGGACTTCAACAACGACGGCGGTATCGACGGCGCTGATTTAGAGTCGTTCTTCGGACTGTGGGAGGCGGGCGATGAGGCAGCAGATTTTAATGACGACGATGGAGTGGATGGCTCGGATGTCGAGGTGTTTTTCAGACATTGGGAAAGCGGATGTTGAGTCCAATGCCGGGCTGTTCATCCCAGCACGGCTTCGTTACGAGGAACCGGCGGTAGCGGTTCTGGGTCGGATGGCATGGGGGGCTGTGGTCAAATCATGCTGGCGCGGACGCGAGAACTCCAGCGGTACGCAATCGTGGTGAATCTACCCAACGACGCATGAGTGGTGTGACGATGGGCGGTTCTGGACGCACGGGGACACGCTGGGGATGTTCTGGTTCTCCGCGGGGATGTGCCGGTTTGAGCCTAGTGAGTTTGATGAGTTGCCGGATTTGCCGTGGGTGCGGGATTTGAAGGCGTTGCGGCAGAAGCCGGGGACGCCTTGGCCGATTTGGGATGAGGAGGTGGAGGCGGGGCGGGGGTGAAGGGCGTTGTGCGATGCTGGGAGCTGCATCGCTGCACCGCGTGGTGACAGCCCTTGGCGCCGATCGGGACCAGAAGAGCGCGGGTGCTGGAGCGTGATGAGGCGCGGCGGGGTTTGGTGTGGAAGGGGCGTTTGTAGGGAAGACCGACGGGGACCGTCGGGCCACCTCCGGGAGGCGTGGTTGAAGCGGCATCGGTGCGGGGCGATGCGCAGCGGGCAGTTGTGGGGTGTTGATGGCCGGGACGGCCAAGCCACCGTGCGAGCCACTTTATTTACTTGAGCGGGGCGACGGCGACGAGGTTTTCCATCGTGGGGGTGACGGAGCCGCCGGTGTGTTCGATGGTGAGGCCGATGGCTTGCTCGTTGAAGACCTGGAGGCGGGCGGTGATGGGGACGATGTAGTCCTTGGTGACCGGGTCCAGGTAGGCGCTATCGAGGCTGAAGTAGCCGGCGTCGATGGGCGTCTGCGGGCCGGCGGGGCGGTCCTTGTCGATGACCCAGAGCTGGAGTTGCTGCTGCTTGGGATCGAGCGCGGCGATGTTGGAGATGCGGGCGTAGCCGGTCTTGGTGGTCTTGTCCCAGACGATGTCGCCGCGGATGTTCTGATCCTTGAAGCGGCCCTGGGGGGCGAAGGCGACGGACTGGACGCCGGAGGCGAGCATGTCGCGGTAGGCGCGGTAGGCGGGGCGGGGCTGGGCGTTGTAGATGTTGATGACCGAGAGGATGACCGCCGCGGCGGCGGCGAGCCAGCCGAGCATGCCGAGTTTGGCCAGGACGCTGGGCCCTGCGGGCTTGGAGGGGGCCGGCGCGGGGCTTGACGAATCGGGGGCGACTTGGCGGGAGGCCTCACGCGCGATTTCGCGGCCGCGGGCGAGGAGTCGCTCGCGGACCTGGCTGGGGAGGGGCTGGGGTTGGGGTCCCAGAGCGAACATGGCGGCGCCGGCGGAGGCTTCGAAGTAATCGGGGGTGATGGTGCGGCCGTCCGCGTCGGTGAGCTGCGGCACGCGCCGCAGGAGGGAATCGAGTTCGGCCGCTTCGGCGGGGCCGAGCGCACCGGTGGCGCGATCGGCCAGGAGGTCGAGCAGGCGCTGGGCGTCGGCGGAAATCGGCGCGTTCATGGCGTTGTCGCTCATGAGGCCACCTCCTTCCCGGCGTGCGTGCTCAGGGCCTCGCGCAGGCGCGAGAGGCCGCGGCGGATTCTGGTCTTGACCGTTCCCAAAGGCACGTTGATCGCTTTCGCGATTCTTTCGTGCGAGAGGCCCTGGTAGAGCGCGTACCAGAGGACTTGTTTTTCGTCGCTGTCGAGGGATTCAAAGGCGCGGGCGGCGGCGGCGACATCGTCGCGCAGAGCGGAACCATCTTTGACGACGGCCTTGGACTCGATGATGCGGTCGTCCTCGAGCTGCACGGCGCGACGGGCCTGGACGCGGCGCTGACGGTCGATCAGGCGGCGGTGGGCGATGGTGGCGATGAAGGCGGGCTCGGAGCCCATGGCGGGATCAAAGCGCGCGGCGGAGCGCCAAACTTCGACGAAGACTTCCTGAACGGCGTCTTCGAGGTCTTCGCCGAAGCCCTTGAGGTAACGTTCGGCCAGGCCCCAGACCATGCCGCCGTACTCATCGAGGCATGCGGCCACCGCGGTTTCGTCGCCGCGGGCGATGAGTTGGAGGAATGGTCCGGGCATTGGAGCGGAACGGGAACGCTGAGAGGGAGTGAGTCGCTGGTATTTCGGATGGGGAGAGGATTAGGATTTTGGGAGAGTGCGGAATTGGGGGGGAATTTGGAGAGGGGATTGTTAGGACGTACCGATCGCCCGGCTTGTGATGCCGAGCTTGCTGGGTGGTTGCGGGCGCGGGTTTGGGGGAGTTATCGCGGTGTTCGCTGCTCGGTGCTTTCGTTCGGGCGGGGGCGCCGTTAGGAGCGGATTGCCAGCACAGCGGAGCAGAACTTGTGCGTCAGGGCGTGGCCGGCTTTGTGGGCGGTGATGTCGGCGTGGAGGGGGCGGGCGAGGAGGGCGAGGTCGCCGATCAGGTCCAGGAGTTTGTGGCGGGCGGGTTCGGTGTCGAAGCGCCAGGCGTTGTCGACGGGGCGGCCGTCGGGGGCGATGACGAGCAGGTCGGACGGAGTGAATGAGGAGAAGAGGCCGGCGGCGCGTGCCGCGGCGGCTTCGTGGGAGAGTGAGAAGGTGCGGGCGGGGGCGATGTTGGCGAGGTAGTCGTCGGCATCGCCGGACCACGTGGCGGTTTGGCGCGGGATCGGGGAGGTGGGGCCGTAGTCGAGTTCGTAGGTGTACGAGAAGCCGGCGGCGCGCGGGGCAGCCTTGATGAAGGCGTCGCCCTCGCGGACTTCGATGGGCGCGGCGAGGGTGATGGGCCGCGGCGTGGGGCCGGGGATGCGGAGCGGGGCCAGGGCGTGCGCGAAGTCGCGCGCGGAGCCGTCGAGGATGGGGACTTCGCCGCCGGTGAGTTCGATGGCGGCGGCGGTGATGCCCAGGCCGGCGAGGGCGCTCATGGCGTGCTCGATGGTGAGGGCCTGGGCGTTGGGTGCCGCGAGCGTGGTGTTGCGGATGGGGAACTGGGGAGGGATGCCGGGGATGGTCGGCTTGGGGGTCACGTTGGCGGTGACGGCGGGGATGGGCGCGGTGCAGCGGATGATGATTCCGTCGTCGTGCGGGTGGAAGGTGATGGACGCGGGCTGACCGCTGAAGAGGCCGCGGCCGTGGATGGGGGATGTGGAGCGGGAGAGGAGCATGGGGGGGGAAGGCATCAGGCACTAGGCATCGGGCATCAGGCCGGAAAAAAGAGAATGGGAATTGTTGGCGGTGCGGAGGCGGGAGAAGCGGATTCCCGAATCCCGGATCCCGCTACTGTTAGACATGAAGAAGAGAAAAGGATTCGGGCTTCTGGAGACTTTGCTGGCCTTTGCGGGGCTGGCGGCGTTCGGGTTCATGGGGTTCAACCTCGTGAAGACAGGGTGCCCGCTGGGTCTGTGCGGGGGCTGCCCCTCGAGTTGCACGACGACGGCCAAGTAATCACGGGCGAGCGCGAGCGCACATGGGCGAGATCGTGATCGAATCCGACGCGCTGCGCGTGGGCGTGCTGCCTTGGCTGGGGGCGGGGGTGTCGCGGTTTGAGTGCCGCGGCGGTGATGGGCGGTGGACGCCGCTGCTGCGGATGGCGGGGACGGGGTGGTTCAACGAGCTGGGGAGTTACCTGCTGGCGCCTTGGCCGAACCGGATTGTCGGGGCGGCGTTCACGCACGCGGGCAAGAAGCGACAACTGAAGTCGGATTGGATCGACGGCACGGCGATTCACGGTGACGTGAAGGCGCGGGCGTGGCGCGTGCTGGACCGTTCGCCGGTGGCGGTGAGGCTGGAGTGCGAGGTGCGCGACGGAAACTGGCCGTGGCCGTTTGTTGCGCAGGTGAGGTACTCGGTGGAGTCGCCCGGACGGTTTGAAGCCGAGCTGAGCGTGCGCAACCTGGGCGAAGAGGCTTTCCCGGCGGGGCTGGGGTTTCATCCGTTCTGGTTTCGGCGGCTGGGGAGCGAGCCGGATGACGCGGTGATCCGCGTGCGCGGGTTGGCGCGGTATCCGGCGGTGGCGATGATCCCCACGGGGCCGGCGGCGGAGGACGAGGTGTGCCGCGCGTTCGCGGCGGGGACGACGCTCCAGAACCTGGTGCTGGATGATGTGTTCGCCGGCACGCCGGATGGCGCGGAGATTCGGTGGCCCGCGGCGGGAGTGAGCGTGCGGTACGGGTGCAGCGCGAACCTGGGGCACACGGTGGTGTACTCGCCGGCGGGGGCGGGGTACTTCTGCCTGGAGCCGGTGACGATGGTGAACGACGGGTTCAACCTGTTGACGAGGGGTCAGGCGGGGACGGGGACGGAGATTGTGGCGCCGGGGACAGCGATGGTGGCCAGTTGGGCGTGCGATGTGGAGTGCGGGGTGTAGCGAGCGGGGTTGTGTGGGGGATGTGAATGCGCGGCGGCGGTTTGCCCCATTTCGGGGGCCTGTGATGAGCGTGCCCGGGGCGGGGCACGCCGGTGGTGGCGCACTACGCTTGGGGCATGGCGAGGAGTCCTGAAGTAGCGGCGGCGGTTCAACGGCTAAAAGAAGGCGGGCTGGTGGCGTTCCCGACGGAGACTGTCTACGGGCTGGGCGCTGATGCGCTGAGCGAGCAGGCGGTGCGGGCGGTGTTCGAGCTCAAGGGAAGGCCGGCGCAGAATCCGTTGATCGTGCACGTGGCGGACGCGGAGATGGCCAAGCGGTTGGTGACGCACTGGGGAGAGGATGCCGCGGCGCTGGCGAAGGCGTACTGGCCGGGGCCGTTGTCGATCGTGCTGCCCAAGGCGAGCATTGTGCCGGGGATCGTGACGGGCGGGGGTTTGAACGTGGCGGTGCGGTGCCCGGATCATCCTTTGACGCTGGAGTTGCTGCGCGAGTTCGGCGGGCCGCTGGTGGGGCCGAGCGCGAACCTGTCGGGGCGGCTGTCGCCGACGGCGGCGGAGCACGTGAAGGCGGCGTTTGCGCCGCAGCAGGTGCTGGTGCTGGACGGCGGGCCTTGCCGCGTGGGGATTGAATCAACGGTGGTGTCGCTGGCGGGCTCGGGCGTGCGGGTGCTGCGGCCGGGGATCATCGGGGCGAACGCGATCGCCAAGACGCTGGGCAAGGGCGTGACGTACGACGATGGGCCGCGGTTCGGTGTGCTGGAGAGCCCGGGGCTGTTGCCGTCGCACTATGCGCCGGCGGCCAGGACAGTGCTGGCCAAGGGGCCGGGGATCGCGGCGGCGGTGGCGGCGGCCAAGGGGGACGCGGTGGTGCTGGTGCACGGCGCGGCGGCGCCGTCGGCGCGGCGGGTGATCATCCTGCCGGCGATCGCGGTGGATTACGCGTCATCGCTGTACGCGGCGATGCGGGAGGCGGACGAGTGCCATCCGTCGGTGATCGTGGTGGAAGAGCCGACGCCCACGGGCGACGAGGACGAGCGGGCGGTGTGGCACGCGGTGCTGGACCGGTTGCGTCGGGCCGCGGCGTGACGTGATGCAGAGTTGCTGAGTTACTCGGCGAGGCCCACGCGGGCGATGCCGGCCTGCGCGCAGGCTTCGTGCACGCGGACGACCCAGTCGTAGGGGACATCGGCGGAGGGGGAGACGAGCGCGATGGCGTTGGACTTGTCGGGGAGCGCGGCGAGGATCGCGGCCAGTCCGCTGAGCGAGGACTCTTTGGGGGGCGCGTCGCCGGCGGTGATGGTGATGAGTGGCGTGGCGTCGGGGCCGCGGGCGACGGTGATCTTGATGCGGGTGGTCTTGGACGCGGCGGCGGAGCCCCCCACCACCGGCAGAGCGGACTTGAGGAACCACTCGGGGCCCAGGATGGCGGCGCTGGCCATGAAGAAGATGAGGATGACCATGACGACGTCGACCATGGGCGTCATGTTGGGGCCGGCGTGCTGCTCGTGCACGGCACGGGCGCTGCGGTTGCGGAAGTAGTGCTTCACCGGGCCCCCGGGTCTTCGCGCTGGGCGATGAGCTTGAGGCTGGGGACGCCGGCCTCGCGGCAGGCGGCGATGATGGGGGAGACCTTGCTGTAATCCAGGGCTTTGTCGGCGCGGAGCTGGACGGAGCGGCCGGGCTGGTTGATGCCGCGGGCGCGGAGGATGGCGGGGAGGTCGGCGATGGTGCAGCGTTCGTCACCCACGAAGATGACGGAGCTGTTGGGATCGGCCTGGAGGGTGATAGTGAGATCGGCGGCGGCGTTGTCGGTGACGCCGACGCGGGCGCCGGGGAGCTGCACCTTGGCGCGGGCATCGGCGGCGAGCTTTCCGACGATGAGATAGAAGACGATGAGCACCATCACCACGTCGATGAGGGGCGTGACGTTGATCTTGCCGGCGGGGGGGTGATGGTGAGGGCGGAGGCGCACAGCAAATTGGGAAATAGGGAAATGGGGAAATGAAGTAGAGAGTGGGTTTGTGTTAGGCGCGGACGGCGGATGCGCGGGGCAGTTCGCGGGGGGCGTCTTCGGCGGCGGGGATGTGCTCGACGATTTCAGAGGAGAGGACGGTGCCGCGGGTGCAGAGGCGGTCGATGCGGTTGCGGTAGATGCCGTAGGCGAGCAGGCAGGGGATGGCCAGGCAGAGTCCCAGCAGGGTGTGGAAGAGGGCCTTGCTGATGCCCAGGGAGAGGTCGGCGGGGCCGGCCTGGCCGCCGGTGTTGCCCAGGGAGGTGAAGGCCAGGATCATGCCCCAGACGGTGCCGGCCAGGCCCACCAGGGGCCCGAGGTTGCCGATGACGCTGAGCATGTCGATCTTGCGGAACCAGCGGGCGGACTCTTCGCTGGCGGCGAGTTCGGCGGCTTCGCGGATGGCGGTGCGGTCCTTGCCGGCCTGGCTCAGGGCGGGGCGGATGACGATGGCGACGAAGGAGGAATCTTCGCGGACGGCGTCGGAGAGGTCTTCCCAGCGGCCGGCGCGGGCGAGGTCGCGGAAACGGTTGACGTTCGCGGCGGGGAGGATGTTCTTCTCGCGCACTTCAAAGATGCAGACGAAGACCAGGGCGATGCCGAAGACCGAGCCGGCGAGGAGGAGCACGGTGAAGGCGTCGAAAGACTGGACGAAGAGGGGCCAGAGGCCGTTGGCGGATTCGGCGAGCGTCGATATCATGAGGGCGGATGGTAGGGGAGAGAGTTGCGTTTGCAGGGTGATTTCGAGCGGGCGGGCCTGTTGCGGCCCATTGCGGAAAGGGCAATGGAGTGATTGTCAAACACGTGGCGTCGATGGTGGGGCTGGTTGTTGTTGCGCTGTTGGGAGGGTGTGGGGACTCGGGTCGGGGCGAAGCTCCGGCGAAGCCCGCGGGTCGGGAGTCGGCGGGTGCGCCGGGCCGCCCCGGGGGCGGCGCGGCGCCCGGTGCGCCGGCGAAGGAGGGCCGCGGCCAGGCGAAGGGAGAGCAGGGCGATCAAGAGGAGGGTGTGCCGCTGGCGGTGACGCTGCTGCTGGACCGGCCGGCGGAACTGGATATCGAGACGGCGCGGCGGGCGCTCGCGAAGGTGATGGGTGAGGAGGCGGCTAAGGGGCTGGAGATGGGCCCAAAGACCGAGTTGATCCACTGCTACATGGCGGAACTGAAGGATCGCATGGTGATGTTCAACGTGGCGAGAGTGACGTACGTGCCGCCGGCGGGGATCGAGCAGCACGCGGCGGAGATCGCGGACCCGGCGGCGCGGGCGGCGTTCAGGGCGCACAAGGGGTTCGTGTCGGTGGACTTCGTGGGCGGCACGGATCTGAACCCCGAGGAGGCGTATGCCATGCTGGGCAAGATCGCGTGCGAGCTGATCGATGACACGTGCATCGCGGTGCTGCCGGTGGCGCTCGACACGTACCTGACGCCCAGCGATGAACTCAAGGCGGCGATGCGCACCGGCGAGACGCTGAAGTTCTTCCTGGACCGCATCGTGGAGATGGTGCGGCCGGATGACGGCGCGATGAACGAGGCGATCAAGACCGCGCGGACGCGGTGGCCGGAGTTCGTGGAGGTGTGGCGGACGAGCCAGGGCAACGGCGGGTTCCTGGTGAAGGCCAAGTTCGAGAGAGCGGGCAAGGCCGAGCACATGTGGGTGCAGCTTGAGTCGATCAAGGGCGAGACGCTGCGCGGCAAGCTGCTGAATCGGCCGGTCGTGGCGAGGGAGCTGCGCGAGGGGCAGATCGTGGAGTTTGCGCAGACGGATGTGAGCGACTGGCTGTACGCGGTGAAGGGGAAGGCGGAGGGGGCGTTCACGGATCCGAGGATGCGGCCGCGGTGAGGGTATTAATTCTCGTGTACTATCTAAACTAAGTTGAACGGAAGGGTAGGAAATATTGTTGAACAACTTGAGGGGCCGCACAGTGCGCTCTCTGGCTTAGGAGTATGGGGTCATGGAAAAATCGCAAGGTGTTGTATCGAATCGGTTTTCTTGGGTTACATGGTTGCTTGGCGGTTTGGGCCTTGTTATCGCGGCGGTAGTGTTGATTGGCATCGGAATGCGCTTGGGTTGGCGAATCGCGGCGAGAGAGAGTGCGGCGTCGGATGGTGCATCCAGAACCGTTCCGAATCTCATTAACCACAGCTCCGCACAGGAACCCGCCGCGCCCGTTGTGGGTAGGCCATCTCGTGCGGAGATCAATGAACTCTCGGAGTTGGTCGCCGCGCCGCTTATCGGTGAGAATGAACTGGGCGCGCGGGTTAGCGAGGCGGAACTCTTTGCCGCAATTATGGACGGGGTCAGTCGGGCAAAGGCAATAGCGGATCGCGGTGGCGAACTGGCGCCAATTGCAACTGAAGCCGGCGATGCCTTCAACGAACTGCACACGATCCTCAAGACAGCACCGAGTTCGCAAGCGCTTCTGCGGGCTGGTCTAGATGCGTGGCGCGGAGGCATCGAGAATGATGGGACCGCCTTCACACTGGGCATCATCGGTGTTGGAATCGAAACCAGCAAGCTCAGCGAAACCGATGAGAAAATCAGCAAAGTGCACTCCCGCATCGTGTCGTGTCGCTATCGCCTCGCGGAATATCTCATGGAGATCAAAGCACCAGCTACTGGTGCGCTGCCTCTCCAGGCAGCTTTTCAGGAAGCACGTGAATTCGGTAAAGTTGCCAACGACACGCTCACAATGACGAATGCCTCTGGCCAACCACTGACTGGAGTCATTGTTGTTGTCGGGCTCACGGGCAAGAGCGGTGAAAGATTTATCAATCTTTTCTACCGAGCTCGATGGGAAGCGAATCAGCCGCTTCAAGCGATATGTCTTTCGAAAGAGGCTTGGCGTGAAACCGTCCACAATGTCCAAGTTGTTAATTTCCGGGTCATCGCCAATGAACGAACCAGCGATCCTTTAGAAATCAGAATGACCCAGTGAGGTCTTTCAGTTGGGTCCAGCATCGCTTTCGGCGGTTTTGTGGCGATACGCGAAGGTGCAATCGGGTCTTTCGAAAGCCCGGCATCGCTGAGCATTTTCTTACCGCCTGGAGCATGTGCTCAAAAAGGACGCGGTCGTCGATCGGAGATCGTCGGCGGTCATGCGGCATGAAGCAGCTTGGCTCCGCGCAGGACATCCGGCCGGAAATGCCGCGAGAGATCAAAGGGGGTGCGCAGGTCGACGGTGCGGCCCAGCAGGGAGCTGAGTTCAAGGATCATTCCGCCGAAGCCGACCATGCCGGGCGTCTTTCCGGACGCGAACTCAACGAGGATGTCGACATCGCTGTCGGGGCGGAAGTCCGGGCGCAGGATGCTGCCGAAGAGCGAGAGCCGGGCGACGCCGTGGCGATCGCAGAACTCGCGCAGTTTGTCTTCGGGGAAGTTGACGCCGTTGACGATCATTGCAGCAAGAATCGTATCGCCGTGAGCGTTGCGGCGGGCGCGGAGTGGGCGTGGGGCGTCCGTGGGCGGGACGCCCAAGCTACGTGGAGAACGAAGATGGGCGGGACGCCCAAACTACGTTACTGGCCTTGGGCCATGGAGTAGCCGCGGACGCCGTCGAAGGTGCGGAGGAGTTCGTAGGAGCAGACGATGAACTTCTCGGCGATCTTGTCGAGCAATGCGATGGCGCGGCTCTGGCCGATGCTGCCGGGGAGGATGCCGTCCTTGAGTTCGAAGCGGACGCGGTAGTAATCGACGCACTCGGTGTAGACGCTGCCGCCGGGCCAGACCTGCGTGCCGCGGTTGGAGATGAGGGTGAGTTTGAAGGGGGTGTCCTGCGCGGCCTGCTGCATCTCGTGGGCGAGGGCGACGGGGGCCAGCGGGGAATCGAGGTAGACGTCGCAGCCCGCGACGTGACTCATGATGTTGACGAAGGTGCGGATGACTTGCTGCGAGCTGGGGCGCGGGGCGTGGTTGAGCGTGGGGGTGGACTGCTCGGGCACGGGCGTGGCGGGGACGGTCTTGGGCTTCTCGCCGAGCTTGTCGATGATGCCCTGCACGAACTGCTTGGTGGTGGCGGGTTCTTTCTTGTAGCCCGGAAGTGAGGGGTCGCCGAAATCGCCGGTGTGCAGGCCGGTCTCGAGGGCGGCGAACAGGGCGTTCTCGACGACCGCGGCGTGCTTGAGCAGGCCGATGTGCCGGAGCATCATGATGCCCGAGAGGATGAGGCTCGTGGGGTTGGCGACGCCCTTGCCGGCGATGTCGGGGGCGGTGCCGTGGACGGCCTCGAAGATCGAGATGTGCTTGCCGATGTTGGCCGAGGGGGCGAAGCCCAGGCCGCCGACCAGGCCCGCGGCCAGGTCGCTCACGATGTCGCCCTGCAGGTTGGGCAGGACGATCATCTGGTACTGCTGAGGCTTGATGACCAGGTTCATGCACAGCGCGTCGACGATGACGTCGCCGGTTTCGATCTCCGGGAAGTCCTTGGCGGCGAACTTGAAGCGGTCCAGGAAGAGACCGTCGGTCATCTTCATGATGTTGGCCTTGTGGCCGCAGAAGACCTTCTTGAGCCCGAGCTGGCGGGCGGTCTGGAAGGCGAACCGGTGGACCTGATCGCAGCCGGGCGCGGAGATGAGGCGCTTGCACTGGATCATGTCGTTGCTGAGCCGGTGCTCGACGCCGCCGTAGGTGTCCTCGATGTTCTCGCGGACGATGGAGAAGTCCAGGTGGATGCCGGCCTTGCTGTAGACCGTCTGCACGCCGGGCAGCGACTTAAAGACGCGGAAGTTCGCGTACGTGCTGAAAAGCTTGCGCAGGGTGACGTTGATCGACTTGCCGCCGCCGCCCTTGGGCGTCTCCATCGGGCCCTTGAAGAGCACGCCGCAGTCCTCGACGGTGCGGACGGCCTCGTCGGTGATCCCCTTGGTGTTGCCGGTGTCGAAGACGCTCTTGCCCATGTCCACGGGGACGAACTCGGCGTGGTCCCCCACTCCCGCGGCTTTGAAGAGCGCGAGCGAAGCGTCCATGATCTCGGGGCCGATTCCGTCTCCCGGGGCGAGCGCGATGTACACACGGTGCATGAGGGGTATCTCCTGTTGGTTGCCGTTCTCTGGTTTCCGACGGGGGAGGGGAGGGTAGGGAGTCTGGGCGCTCGGATCGGTCGCTGGCATCGGCGCCGCGTCATGAAACGGTTTCATCGGCGCGCGCAATGGCGAGAGGGGGCTGCTATCGGCCTTGCAGGGGAGGTGGTGGTGCAAAACCAGTGAATTCTGTGGGAGTTTACGGCCTTTTCGACGCATCGGCGCGGTCGGTTCGCTTACACTTTCTCCCCACTCTTCACACCCCTTTTGGAGCCTGTCCATGCCTGAACTCATCCGCGGAAATGCTGTCATCGGTCAGTCGGGCGGCCCGACGGCCGTCATCAATCAGTCCCTGGTCGGGGTGGTGGAAGGTCTGCGCCTGGGGCTTGTCTCGGCGGGGATCGTGGGCCGCGTGCTGGGGATGCGTCACGGCGTGAAGGGGCTCACCAAGGGCGACCTGATCGACCTCACGAACACGGACCAGGACCGGCTGGACCGCCTGGCGATGACCCCTTCGGCGGGGCTGGGCAGCACGCGCGACAAGCCGGACAGCGCGTACTGCGAGCGGATCCTGGAAGCGTGCCGCAAGCAGGAGGCGCGGTACTTCTTCTACATCGGCGGCAACGACAGCAGCGACACCTGCCGCATCGTGCGCGAGATGGCGGTGCGGAGCAACTACGACCTGCGCTGCTTCCACGTGCCCAAGACGGTGGACAACGATCTGCTGGAGAACGACCACACGCCGGGATTCCCCAGCGCGGCCCGGTTCGTGGCCATGGCCTGCATGGCGGACTTCATGGACAACATCTCGCTGCCGGGCATCAAGATTAACGTGGTGATGGGGCGGCACGCGGGGTTCCTGACCGCCGCGAGCGCGCTGGCGCGGCGGCGGGACCGCGAGTTTGACGAGATTCCTCAACCCACGACCGACGGCCCGCAGCTGATCTACTGCCCCGAGGTGCCCTTTGACCTTGACAGGTTCGTGGCGGACGTCGAGTCGATCTACAGCGTGAAGGGGCGCTGCCACATCGTGGTGAGCGAGGGCATCTCGGATCGCGAGGGCAAGCCGATCGGCGCGAAGCTGATCAAGAACGCGCAGGTGGACTCGCACGGCAACGTGCAGCTCTCGGGCAGCGGCGCGCTGGGCGACCAGCTGGGCGATCACCTGAAGGAGGCGCTGACGCCGGCGGGCGGAAAGCCGCCGCGGGTGCGTGCGGACACGTTCGGCTACGTGCAGCGGTGCTGGCCGGATGCGAGCATCATCGACCGGATCGAGGCGCGGCGGTCGGGCCGGTTCGCGGCGATGCTGGCGATGCAGGGGCACGGGGACGGGAGCGTGGCGATCGTGCGGACCGGCAGCGGCAGCGCGGCGTACATGGGCGAGCGCGAGGGCGAGGCGTACACGAGCGATTACCGGCGTGTGGAACTGTCGGCGGTGGCGGCCAAGACGCGGCACATGCCCGCGTCGTTCCTGGCGGGGCACAACAACGTGAGCAAGAAGTTCATCGAGTACTGCCTGCCGCTGGTGGGCGAACTGCCGGGGTTTGAGCGGCTGTGATGGGCGGGACAACCGATGCGCAGATCAGCGGGCAGCGCCTCCACCCGCACCCGCACCCCCACTACCACCGCGCCTGACTTTGGGGCCGCAGTAACAGATGCACGTGCCGAGCTTGGGGTTGTTCTGGCAGTGGCAGATGCCCGGCTCGTTATGGTACTTGCAGTCCTGCCCTTCGCATTCACAGGCGCCGCCGGTCGGCAGGCTTTCGAGCGAGAGGTCTGACATGCCGATGCTGCGAGGCTCGCTCCAGGTTTCGGCGCTTCCGAAGACGCTGACGTTCTCGTCGGCGATCAACTCCTGTCCCCACGCGTCGCAGAAATCGCCTTCGCAGTTGCGAACTGTCGGCGCCGACGTCGCCATGCAACTCAGGATGGGTCTGTCGGCGCCGTCCAACCAGAGCCGTTCGAGCGTGCCATCGGCGGCGGCTGATCGGAGCACGCGGTACACGTTGGGCGTGCCGCCGCCGCGGGCCATCGTGCCGATGTCGAACGCGATGCCGTTGGAATCCAGCGCCCACGTGGAATCGCCGGCCTTGGGGCAGCCAGCGCACTTGGCGAGCGTCGCCTCGGCCGATTGGACCTTTACCAGTTTCCATTCGTCGTGGTCACCCCACCGCACTTGGGTGACTCCTTCTTTCGCGACGGGCGGGTCTGTGATGGCCACCGGGTACCACTCGATCCAGGGCAGAGCGCCGGAAGCGTTCAGAGTCACCTCGAACTGCTCGAACACCACGTTCGCGTTCCGGTCTGCGAAGCGGATCACCGCCGCTCGCGGCTCGTTGGCCGTGCGCGCCGATTTCATCACCACCGTGCCGTTGGCTTCGGTCGAGGTCACCCAGAGCCAACCCGACCGATCGGCGCGCGAGGGATCGGGAACCCGCACCAGTCGTCGGCTGACCATGTGCGGGGCGGTGTAACCGGCGGGGAGTTTCAGGTCTGCCGGGGACACGAGCTGGGAATGGGCCGGCGCTCGGCCGGTGGGCTGCCCCTTTCCCGCGGTAGGTGAATCGCGGCACGCCGTGATGAGAGCGAGCGACGACAGAATTAGAAGGCGGGCGGCAAGAACTGTGCGCTGGGAAGTCGCGGACATCGGCACTCCGGATGAGAATGGGCGGCTCGGGCGGGCGGACTCGAACGCGGCTACTTGGTCCACACCAGGTTGAAGATCTCGGGAGGCACGCAGATGCACGTGCACGCGCCGGTGCCCATGTCGATCTGGCACATGCACTCTCCGCCGTTGTCGCAGAGTTGGTGGTTGCAGACGCAGTCGCCGGTCCAGGGGTGCTTGGCGCTCTTGCTGATCATGACCAACTGGCTGCGTGCCTCCGACCACGAGGGGCCGGGCCCGGTGCCGTGGATTCGGACGTTTTCCGGTTGCAGCAGTGTGGGGAGCTTGACCCCGCAGAACTCGCGTGCTTCAACGTACTGCTTGCCGGTCAGAACGCCCGTGAGCACCGGGCGGCCGGTCCGTCCCGCGGTGGCCCAGCTTCGGGTTTGCGAGCCCGCCGCGGCGGGCAGTTCGCTCAGCACCCGGTAGACGAGCTTGGGCGTTATGCTGGCGGGCACCATTCCGATGTTGGTGCGGATTCCGGCTGTGTCCGTCACCCAGTGTGCCGTTTGAATTGTTGAGGTGGGACATTCGCCGCAGTTCGGGAACGCGTCGCTGCTGACCGTGGACTTGTCGAGTTGCCAGACGATCTCGCCATTATCGATCAGATTCGTGTTGTCGGTCTGCTTGGTGAGGATCTTGTTCATTCTGATGAAGTACCACTCCTGCCAGGAGACGCCGGCGCCACTCAGTTCGACGGTGTACTTCGCGAACTTGAGCTCGGCGGAGACGTTGGTGTCCAGGCGGATCGGCACGTCGACTTCCGAGTTGCTGACGATCTTCGCGGTCATCACAATCTTCCGGTCCAGGCCGAGGTTGGGAGGCCAGACCGGCGCGGCTTCTTCCGTCTTGGGTGTGCTGATGACCCATTCAAAATCCGTGAACCCATCGGCGGTGGTCGAGTTGTTGAGTCGGATCAGCTTGCGCCTGGAGGCTTGCGGGAAGAGGAACCAGCTGTCCGCGGGGACGGCCGCGGCGGGTTGTTCAGGAGCTGGGGCCGGGGCCACGGGCGCTGAGACCGGAGCTTCCTTGCCGGGTTCGGAGGCGCAGCAGCAGACCAACGGAACTCCGAGCGTCACTGCACCGGCGCAGTTCCACACCCGCACGAACTTCAACATGGACATTGAGTGGCCTCCCGCCCGCGAACCAAGTCCCTGTGCTTCCCGCTCCCAAGCGGCTTTGTCACCCACGCAACTTGTTTCCGGACTTGGGGGAAACAATATGAGGAGGGCTGAGGCGAGTTCAACCGAATGAAATAAGAACGGTCGCGGTGCGAATCGGCTGTGCCGGGGAACTAAGGCCTCATCCACACGAACGTGGGGGCGGAGTCGCGTCGGTGGATCGGTCTTAGGATCAGGGAATTCGGTGCGTCAGATCGCCCAGCACGTTCATGAACGTGATGTACGCGTCGTAGGGGGAGTCGTACGGGCGGAAGTATGAGTGGACCTGGCCTTCGGAGCCGCCCTTGGTGCTCATGTAGTAGAAGTGATCGGAGGTGGTAAGGCGGCGCCAGTCCGCGAGCAGGGCTTCGGTGTTGGCGCGTTCGTCATCATCGCGGGCGCGGGCCCGCGCGGCCTTGATGCGTTCCTCGATGGCGTAGACGGCGCGGAGGGCGTCGCGCTGCATTTCATTGGCCGTCCAGGCCGAGAGGTCGCGGGCGGCATCGGCCCACGACGTGAGTTCGGGGGCGTTGTACTCGGCGCTGGGGGCGTACCTCGCGAGGGCTTCGCTGGGGGTGATGAACGCGGCCTGCTTGTCTCGCGCGAAGACGGCCTCGGGCAGGGCGGACAGGAACTGAAAGATGCCCGTGTCGGCCCACTGGTGTTCGCCGAAGGTCTCGTAGTCCATGAAGAGATTGACGAGCGGCGTGGGCGTCTGCGCGACCCACTCGGCGAACTTGTCGGCCGAGAGCGGCCAGTGCTTCCATTGGCGGTTGCCGAAGCGGAAGGCGATGTCGTCGCTGAGGCTGTAGTTCTTGAGGAGCAGTCCCAGGGGCTTGCCGTGCCGGCCGGTGGGAGCGCCCGGGGGGGCGTAGACGACGCAGGGGGGGCGCCCCGCGAGCAGCGTGTCGACGCCCTCGCACAGGATGCCGGCGTAGCGAGGCTTGGATTCTTCATCCTTCATCGCGGCGACGCGGGCCGCGACGGCGTTGCTGTAGATGAGCTCTGTGTTGCGGAAGATCGTGGGCGTGACGCCGAAGATGCTGGTGATGGCGCGGTCGTGGAGCACGACCTGCTCTTCAAACTCGGCGGGCGAATAGGCGAAGGACAGGGAGTGGGCGGAGGTTTCGGCGAGGATCTCGCACGAGCCTGCCCGGACCAGTTCGCGCAGGTGACCGATGACGTCGGGGGCGTGGGCCTCCAACTGATCGAGCGCTGTTCCGGTGACTGAAAATGCGACCTTGAAGCGACCGTCGAAGCGGCGGGCGAGATCGAGCAGCACCTGCGTGGCGGGGCGGTAGCACTTGTCGGCGACCTTGCGGATGATCTCTGCGTTCTTGGCCTCGTCGAAATAGGGCGGCCCGGCGTCGAAAACGCTGTAGCGCCGCAGGCGGTGCGGCTGGTGGATCTGGAAGTAGCAGACGACGCAGGGCATGGGAGAGACGAGAGTACGGAGCGGGCGGGATCAACGTTAGGGCGGTGGTTTGGCCCCGGCGGATGGCGGGCAAGACTCGTATCGGCTGCGCAAGATTCCGTGAACAACCCGCGTAGCCTGCCGTAGGAACCAACGGCCGCCCAGGAGCTTCATCATGAGATTGATCGCCGCCGCCATCATCGCCTGCTCTTCGGTCTGCGTCGCGGACGTGGTTGAAGGGCAGACCGCAGAGAAGATCGATCGCGATATTCAGGCCGCGCACCTGGGAACGTGGTGGGGCGCGGCGGGCGTGCAGGTGGAGGGCAGGACGATCCTGGCCAAGGGGTACGGGCTGGCGAACAAGGGGTTGGCGCCGATCACGGCGGATTCGCTGTTCGACATCGGGAGCGTGACCAAGCAGTTCACCGCCGCGGCGATCCTGCGGCTGGAGATGGACGGCAAGCTCACCACGGATGATCGCGTGGCGATGTGGGTGGATGATGTGCCAAGGGAGAATCAGGGGATCACGATTTATCATCTGCTGACTCACACCAGCGGGATCAGCCAGAAGGACGTGGCGTTCGGCGGGGAGGATTCGGGGCCGTCGGCGGCGCGGGCGAACATGTCGGCGCGGGCGCGGCACGCGCCGGGAGAGGAGTGGGAGTACAGCAACAGCGGGTACTTCACGCTCGCGGCGGTGATCGAACGGGCGAGCGGGCAGACGTACGAGGCGTACCTCAAGGAGCACCTCTTTGAGCCCGCGGGGATGAAGAGCACGGCGATCATGGGGGATCCATCGATGTTCGAGGCGTCGCGGCTCACCGACCGCATGGGGCCCAAGGGCAAAGCGGTGGGCAACGCCGCGAAATGGCCGTACCCGGTGAAATGGGGGTACATCGGCGCTGGCGGCGTGGTGTCGAGCGTGAACGACATGCTGGCGTGGGACCGGGCGCTGCGGACCGACTCGGTGCTCAACGGCGCGGCGAAGGCCAAGTACTTCAAGGCGTTCAAGCACAACTACGCGTGCGGGTGGGAGTGCGAGGACTCGGCGGTGGGCACGCTGGTGACGCACAGCGGGGGCGTGCAGGGGTACGCGACGTGGTTCACACGCTACCTGGAGAAGGACGCGGCGATCGTGGTGCTCACCGGGTTTGAGCGGAACCCCCGCGACATGGAGCGGTTGATCCGGGCCGACCTCTTCCCCGACGGCGGGCCGGCGCTGGGCGTCCTGCTGCGGCCTGGCCAGTTCGAACTCAATGAGTGGAAGGGGTGCACGATCAAGGAGGGATTGGGCGTCAATGTGAAGCGGGAGGGCGGCGCGGCGGTGATCGAGGTGATGGCGGGCGGCAAGCCCAAGCCGGCGGCGACGCTCACGCTGAGCGCGCAGCAGATCAAGGCGCTCAAGGGTCAACTCTCAACGGCGATCGCGGGCAAGGGGAAGGGCGCGAAGATCGAGCCGGCGGCGTGCGACTTGTACACCAGGCCGTACGAGGCCAAGGACGGGGAGATCAGCCTGAGCGGCGACGACATCAGTTGCAAGATCATGCCCAGCGTGTCGGAGGGGAGCGGGGCGGGCGGGCACGTGGATGCGCGGATCACGCTGGTGGTGGTTGATGAGGCCAACAGCTTCTGGCCGTTGATGCTGCGGATGGATATGGCGATGGCGAAGAGTCTGCTTGAGAAGCTCGGGGAGTAGAGAAGCACGCCGCGGGCAGTTTTGCCGGCGCGGCGTGAGGGGGTGGGCGGAGGTGTGAGACGGATCAGTCGCGGACGTCGATGTAGCCGCGGACGCTGCCGCGGATGATCTGGAAGCGTGAGCCGCGGTTGAAATCGATGCGGCCGACGGCGTCGGAGAACTGCTCGATGTTGGTGATGTCGTTGCCGTCGACGGAGACGATGATGTCCCCGGGCTCCAGTTCGGAGGCGGCCTTGCGGTCGGTGGGGTAGGTATCGAGGACGACGACGCCCTTGACGCCGCGGAGGCCCAGTTCGCGGGAGCGTTCGCGGGTGAGGGTCTGCACGCGGATGCCGAGCATGGGGACATCGCCGTTCTTGCGGACCTCGCTCTGGTCGCCGAGGGTGACGGTGAGGTTCTTCAGGGCGTTGTCGCGGACGACCTGGAGGTCGACGCTGGTGCCGGGGGGCGTGATGCCGATGGCGTTCCGCAGGCGGTTCTCGTTCATCGCGGCGCCCTTGAACTTGACGATGACGTCGCCCTCGCGCAGGCCGGCGCGTTCGGCGGGGCCGTCTTCAACGATCCTGGCGACGAGCACGCCCGAGGGGGCCTGGCCGGCGAGTTCTGCGGGCTTGGCCTCTTCGAGGGCGGCGCCCAGCCATCCGCGGACGACGCGGCCGTTGGCGATGATGTTGTCGATGACGGTGCGGACGGTGTTGGCGGGGATGGCGAAGCCGATGCCTTCGTAACCGCCCGAGCGCGTGGAGATGACCGAGTTGATGCCGACGACCTCGCCCCGCAGGTTGAGCAGCGGGCCGCCGGAGTTGCCGGGGTTGATGGCGGCGTCGGTCTGGATGAAGTCGTCCTGGACGCGGCCGGTTTCGCGGGGCGTGACGGTGCGGCCCTTGGCGGAGACGATGCCGGCGGTGACGGTGTTGTTCAGGCCGTAGGGGCTGCCGATGGCCACCACCCACTCGCCGACCTCGAGGGCTTCGCTGTCGGCGAACTTGGCGGGGGAGAGCCGCGGGCTCTGGCCGTCCTTGGGCTCCATGCGGATCACGGCCAGGTCGGTGAGTTCATCGCGGCCGATGAGCTTGGCGTCGAACTCCTGGCCGTCGTACATCTTGACCTTGAGCGCGTCGGCGTTGCGCACGACGTGGTTGTTGGTGACGATGAAGCCTTCCTGCGAGATGATGACGCCCGAGCCCAGGCTGCTGGGCTGCAGGCGCGCCGGGCCCTGGGGCACGGGGCGGAAGAACATGTCGTACGCCACCGGTTGCACCTTGTTGAGGGTGGTGATGTGCACCACCGCGGGTTCGAGGCCGCTCGCGACGGTTTTGAAGGCCTTGGAGAGGCGGTTGGCGAAGGCGATGTCCTCCGCGGACGCGGCGACGGGTGTCGCGGCGGCGGTCTGCTGCGCGAGGGTCGCGGCGGCGGGGAGCAGGAGCATCGTGGCGGCGCAGAGTCGGAGGAGTTGCTTGGTCATGGCGTGTTGTTCCATGGGTATTCGCGGATGGTGCTCTTACGTTCTGCCGAGTTTTGAGTTCGGACGCTTTATTCCACCGCGACGCGCGAGGCGGCGGAGTGGGCGAGCATGCGATCAAGCGCGAGCAGTGCGCCGGCGCGCACGGCGGGCAGCACCGACACGCGGTTGACCACCTTGGGCTTGGCCGCGGCGAGATGATCAAGCACCCACAGCAGGTGGGGTTCATCGATGCGGTACATCGTGGTACACAAGCACTGGCAATCGCTCAGGATGCGCACCGACACCCCCCGCTCCGCGGCGGCACGCGCGATCCGTGAGACCAGGTGAACCTCGGTGCCCACGGCCCAGCGCGACCCCGGCGGCGCGGCTGCAATCGTTTGGATGATGTGCTCGGTGGAACCCGTCATGTCCGAGCGATCGACGACCTCTTTGGAGCACTCGGGGTGCACCAGAATGGTGGTTTTTGTGCCTTCTTTGGCGTCTAATTCCCGAACGGTCGAGCAGTGTTCGGGGCGGAATAACTTGTGCACCGAACAGTGTCCGGCCCAGAGGATGACATCGCTGTCGCGGACCTGCTCGGGGGTGGCGCCGCCCAATGGCTCGCCGCGGCGGGCGAGTTTGGGGTCGTAGACGCAGGTGCGCGTGGCGACGTCGATGCCCTTGGAGGCGGCGGTGTTGCGGCCCAGGTGCTGATCGGGGAGGAATAGGACTTTCACGCTGTCGGCCTGGCGCATGGCCCACTCGAAGACGGCCTTGGCGTTGCTGCTGGTGCAGCAGGCCCCGCCGTGGTTGCCGACGAACGCCTTGATCGCCGCGGAGGAGTTGACGTACGTGATCGGGACGACCTTGCCGTTCCACTTCTGCTCGGCCAGGCACTGGTGGATCGATTCCCACGCGGCGACGGTGTCGTCGTACGCGGCCATGTCGGCCATGCTGCAGCCGGCGGAGAGGTCGGGCAGGATCACGGCGGTGTCATCCGGCGTGAGCATGTCGGCGGTCTCGGCCATGAAATGAACGCCGCAGAAGATGACCCACTTGGCTTCGCCCGATTTGGCCAGGCCCGCGGCGATCTGCGAGAGCTTGAGCGAATCGCCGGTGAAATCGGCGTGGCGGATCACGTCGTCGGTCTGGTAGTGGTGGCCGAGGATGACCAGCGCCTTGCCGAGTTGAGCGCGGCGGGCGTCGATGGCCTCGGCCAGTTCGGCGCCGGGCATCGTGAGGTATTTCTCGGGGAGTGAAGGCTGCCAGAGCATGTGGCACAAGGGTATGAGGGGGCGGGGCGACGCACCCGGTGGTTGCCGAGTCGGGCGGGCAGCGGCGCGCCGCGGCTCCAACAATCGCCCGTGAACGCCACCCCCGATTCATTCTGGTCGACGCAGCGCGTGCTCCTCACCGGGCACACCGGCTTCAAGGGATCGTGGATGACGGTGGTGCTGCACGGGCTGGGGGCCGCGGTGCGGGGCTTTGCGCTCCCGCCGGAGACTTCGCCCAGCATGTTCAGCGCGCTCAACCTGCACACGCTGTGCGAGCATGTGGAAGGTGACATCCGTGAGCCCGGGGCGCTCACGCGGGCGGTGCGGGACTTTCGGCCCACGGTGGTGATCCACATGGCGGCGCAGGCGCTGGTGCGGCGGGGGTACCGCGAGCCGATCGCGACGTTTCAAACGAACGCGATGGGCACGGCGAACGTGCTGGAGGCGTGCCGCGAACTGCCGGGGCTGCGCGCGGTGGTGGTGGTGACGACGGACAAGTGCTACGAGAACCGCGAGTGGGTGTACCCGTACCGCGAGAATGATCCGCTGGGCGGGCATGATCCGTACTCGGCGAGCAAGGCCGCGGCGGAGATCGTGGCGTCGTCGTACCGGCGTTCGTACTTCCACACGGGCGAGACGGCGGTGGCGACGGCGCGGGCGGGCAATGTAGTGGGCGGGGGCGATTGGAGCGAGGACCGGCTCATCGTCGACGCGGTGCGGGCGTTCGCGAACGGCCAGACGATGACGGTGCGGAACATCAGGGCGGTGCGGCCGTGGCAGCACGTGCTGGAGCCCATCGGTGGATACCTGACGCTGGCGCGTGCGCTGTGCGAGAAGAAGCATGCGGTGAGCCCCTCGTTCAACTTCGGTCCGCCGGCGGAGCAGGTGCTCAGCGTGGGCGAGGTGGTCGAGGCGTTCTCGAAGGCGTGGGGCGGCGGCGCGGCGTGGAAGCACGATCCGCCGGCCAATGCGCCGCACGAGGCGGGGCTCTTGATGCTGGACGCGTCGCTGGCGATGCGGGAGCTGGGCTGGAAGCCGCGCTGGGGTTTTGAACGCACGATGCGCGCGACGGCGGAGTGGTACCGCGGGTTCTACGCAAAGGCTGACGCGGCGGGGATGCTGGCGATGACGCGGGCGCAGGCGGGGGAGTATGGGCTAGCGAACCGGTAGAGCACCGGTCGGCTCACTTCTCGTCGCGCTGCTTGAGGGTTACTTCGCGGTCGTTGCCGTTGTCGTCGCGCACGGTGAAGCGGATGGAGCGGCCGCGGAGCATGTTGGAACTGCCGAAGGCACGCAGCGCGATGGCGGCGCTGGGGGGCTCGATGCCCAGGATGCCCACGACGCGGGCGCCGGGGGTGAGGTCGGCGTCGGAGGCGGGGCTGTTCTCGGCGATGCGGGCGATGACGACGCGGCCCGCGCCGTCGTCGCCGAACTCCACGCCGTAGCGGCGCCACAGGCGGGTCTTGTACTGCTCGATCGGGTTGGTTTCGGTGCGCTCGCCGAGCGTGACGGAGAGTTCCATGGTCTTGCCGTCGCGCCAGATGTCCAGGCTTACCTGCTGGCCGGGCTCGCGGGCGCTGATGATGGAGGACATCGTGCCGCCGTCGGTCACGGCTTCGCCGTCGATATTGAGGACCAGGTCGCCGACCTTGAGGCCGGCTTTTTCCGCGGGGCCGTCGTCGATGACGTCGTCGATGGTGACGCCGCGGGGCTTGCCGTTCTCGGCGCGGCCCTGGTTGTCGGTGTACCAGACGCCCAGGTAGCCGCTGGCGACGACGCCCCCGCCGATGAGCTGTCGCACGCGCGAATCGATGGTGCCCAGGGGGATGGCGAAGGAGATGCCGGAGGACTGGCCTTCACCCCCGCCCCGGGAGTCCGCGGCGGTGGCGATGGCGACGTTCATTCCGACGACGCGGCCGCGGATGTCGACCAGGGGGCCGCCGGAGTTGCCGGGGTTGACGGCGGCGTCGAACTGGATGAAGTTGGCGATGCGGGAGTGGGGCATGGGGGTGCGGGCGGAGCGGCCCAGCCCGGAGACGATGCCCTCGGACATGGAGAACTTGAAACCGAAGGGAGAGCCGAAGGCGTAGACGCGGTCGCCGATGTGGAGGCGTTCGCCGCTGGCGCGCCGCGCGGGAGTGCGGTCGCTGGCGTTCTCGACCTTGATCACGGCGATGTCGGAATCGGTGTCCAGGCCCACGATCTTGGCGCGGGCGGAGTGGCCGTCGAAGAACTGCACCTCGATCGAGTCCGCGGCCCCCACCACGTGGGCGTTGGTGACGACGTGGCCGAGGTTGTCGAAGATCCAGCCCGAGCCGGACGCGCCGATGAGGCTGCGGCCGGAGTCATAGACCTCGATGTGCACCACGGAGGGCTCCACCGCGTCGGCGATGTTGCGGGTGGCGCGGTTGAGCCGTTCGAGCACGTCGTCGGAATCCAGCGATCTCTGGGCGACGGCGACCACGCCCTGCACGTTCGCGGCGTTGATCCGTCGGATGGCGTTGGGCGCTACCAGCAGCACCACCGCGGTTGCGAGGAGCACGACGAACGCGGGGCCGAAGGCGAGGAAGCGTCGCATGGTTTACGTTTTCGGTGCGGGTTGCGGTTTCACGGTGGTCGCCACCTGGGGCTGCTGCATGACGTACGACTCACCACCGATGTTTCGTTCGGTGACTCGTCTGACCCAATCTTCGCCGGCGCGCTGAATTTGGTTTCCCAGATCGGCCGAACGTTGGGCGAACCGCGGGGGTTCATCGGTCAATCCGCACAGGTCCTGGAAGACCAGCACCTGCCCGTGGCAGGCGGTGCCGGCGCCGATGCCGATCAGCGGGACCGTGGTCGCCTTCATGATGCTATCGGTTACTTCCGGGGGAACGGCCTCAACCAGCAGGAGCACGCAGCCGGCTTTTTCGAGGGCCACGGCGTCATCCACGATCTGGGCCGCTTCCTTGGGTGTCCGGCCGGCCGAGCCGTAGCCGCCGGAAAGGGCCGCCCGCTGCGGCTTGCTGCCCACGTGCCCGCAGATGGGGATGCCGGCGCGGGCCATCTTGGCGATCAGGGGCGCGAAGGAGGCGTCGGCCTCGATTTTCACGCAGTCCGCGAGGCCTTCGGTGAGGAAACGCCCGGCGTTGACGATCGCCTCGGACTCGTCGGCCTGGTAGGACATGAACGGCATGTCGCCCATGACGAGGGTGTCGGGCGCTCCGCGCTTCACCGCGGCGGTGAGTGCGAGGGCGATGGGCAGGGGCATGTCGATAGTGCGTTGGAACCCCAGGATCATTTCAGCCGCGGTGTCGCCGACGAGCAGAACATGAACGCCCGCGCGCTCCAGCCAGCGGGCGGTGGTGGCGTCGTACGCGGTGAGGCAAGCGAACGGCCTGCCTTCGCGGGCCATCTTGCGGAGAGTGCGGAGGGTGATCGGGCCGTCGCGGCGTGGGGAGTTCACAGTTGATTGTTGGCCGGGGGCGCAGCGCGTATCGCCGGCCGGGTTTTTGCCGGGTTGAGGCGATATTCTGGGGTTTCGGGACGTTGGGAAGGGGCCTGGGTGTCTGCGACGACCGTTGCGCGGGCGCACACCACGGCGGGCGAGCGGCGTTGATTGTCAGTACAGTTAGGGCGTGCGTGAAATTGGAGACGCCCCATGAAACATATTTCCGCTGTTGTGTGCGCTTTGATATCCGGCATCGCTGCGGCACAGACCGCGACGTTTGAGAGCCTGGGATTCATCCCGGAAGAGGCGGAATACCCGTACAGATATACGGAAGCGGTGGCGCTGAGCGCGGATGGGGCGGCCGCTTCGGTCAAGGTGTGCGCGTGCGCGCAGTTGCCGGGAGTTTGGACGCGAGCGGGCGGACTGTCGTACTTCTCAGGCCCCTATTGGGCGACACCGATGGGCATTTCGGACGACGGCGGCGTCATCGGATTGCTCGGAGTATTCGGCAACGCCTACGGCGCGGACTATTTCTATTGGGAACGCGGGTACGGCGTCCGGCAGACCGAGCTGGTGTCTGTGTTCGGAGTCTCCGGGAACGGGCGATACTTGCTGGGTGCCTTGTGGTACGGCGACGCGTGCTATGCCGCGTTGAGCTACGGGCCGGGGTACTTCGACCGCCAGACGGGCGAGCGCGTGGCGATCGGCGGCGCGCACACGATTCAGGGCGGATACACCAACGAGTGCGATCAGACGCGCGACGCGCCCAACATGGGCGGCATCTGCCGCGTCAGCACGCCCGACGGGTCGCTCATGTTCGGCGACACGTTTGTCTATGACCGGCTGGCGGATCGGGTGGATCCGCTCCCGGGCTGGCCGGGCGGCACGGTGGTCGCGTGCAGCGACGACGGTGCCAAGCTCTGCGGCAACGGCGCCGGAGGGGCGCTGTTGTACGAGAACGGGGTTGCGAGACTCATCCCCGGCTTCACTGTGCGCGACATGTCGGCCGATGGCTCGGTGCTGGTGGGCCATGCGGCCGGCTGCGACGGCGCGGCGATCTGGACCCAGCGGCTGGGGGTGGTCGGGATGCGTGACGTGCTGGCGGCGCTGGGTGTCGAGGCGGTGCTGGATTGGCGGCTCTACTCGGTGGCGGGCATCTCCGCAGACGGGCTGACCTTGGCGGGCGACGGGATTCATCTCACTTCACGCGGCGACATGAACGAGCACGAGTCATGGATCGCGACGATCCCGGGTCTGCCCGACGGTGTACCCCCTTTGTGTGCCGCGGACTTCAACCACGACGGCGGCGTTGACGGCGCGGACGTGTCGGACTTCTTCAGCGCGTGGGAGCGGGCGGAAAAGTCCGCGGAGATGGAATGCGATGGGGGGATCGACGCCGGAGATGTCGCAGCGTTTTTCGTTCGGTGGCAGAACGGGTGTTGACGCACGGGGGCGTCGGGCAGGGCGAACGGATCGTCCCGATGGGACAGCGCAAGCACCGGGTTTCCTGACCGTCAAGACCAGCGTGGCGCGCGAAACTTCACGGTCGGGCTCGCGGTCCGACCGTGCAATCATGGCAAGATGTGCGGCGCGGGGTGAGCGGGCTCAGCAGCCGTTTTCCCACGCGCGGAAGAAGGTCTCGACGTCGCCGCCGTCGATGCCGCCGTCCTGGTTCAGGTCCGCGGCGGCGTCTCCGGCTTCCCAGTCGTTGTAGAACGCTTCGACGTCGGCGCCGTCGACGCCGCCGTCCTGGTTGTAATCTCCGATGCACGTGACGGGGGGCGTTGGGATGGAGTCAAAGGCGATGACGGCCACGAGATTCTCCGGGGTCTCGCCGAATCCGACCGCGGACTGGATCGTGGAGGCGATGATGAACTGGCCGCTGTCGGACATGTCAAAGCCGGTGGGGCCATCCTTGATGACGCGGAGAATTCCGCCGCGGGTTCCGGTGACGGGGGTGAGCGAGTCGGCGACCTTGTCGGCACCCAGGAACAAGCCGGTGATGGTGGAGGCGCCGCTGAGCCAGGTGGCTCGCCATGCGGCCAGGCCCGTGTCGCTGAGGCGGACGGGGCTTGTGCGGGAGCCCACGGTGGCGAGGGGCGCGCCGTTGGTGCCGGCGAGGACATCGCCGGTGGATGCAACCTTGACACCGTTGACGCCGACGATGGACTGCTCGAAGAACGCGGTGGCGCCGTTGAGCTTGATCTGGTAGGGGATCGCGGAGCCCGACGGGTTCCCGGTGGTGACCCAGGCGGAGAGCGAATCCAACTTCGTCGGGGAATCGGTGGTGCGGTCGCCGATGCGTGCGGGCAACTGAACCACAAGCTGCGACGCGGGCTGGAGGCCGGCGGTGCTCATGCGCACGACCTGACGCCCGACGACATCGGCGGCGTAGAGGAAACCGCCGCTGTACGCGAGCGAGCCGGTGTTGTAGGTGAGCGTGGTGCTGGTGAGGCCGGACTTGAAGACCTCGCGTCCGGTGCCGTCGACGTTGCAGCGCTCGATGATGCCGGTGGTGGAGGAACTCCAATAGACCTTGCCGGCGTCGGTATCGACCGCGATGCCGGTGGGCGTGATTCCGGTGACCACGGAGGTGACCACGGGGGTGGCGCCGTCTATGTTCACGCGGGCGATGCGCTGGGCGGCGGTTTCGGTAAAGTAGATGCGGCGGAGGGCCGGGTGCACCGCGAGGTGGCGCGGGCGAGGGCCGCTGGCGCTGGAGGCGATGAGCGTTGCGCCGCCGGTGCCGTCGGGGTTGGAGTAGTTGAGCACGCCGCGGGTATCGCTGGAGAAGATGTCCGGGCGGCTCCAGTAAATGCGCGAGGCGACGGGGTCAAAGACCATTCCGGACTGTCCGACGAACTCGCCGACGGCGTTGCTCGCGGCGCGGATGGTCTCGACGGTGAACGGGGCGACGTTCAGGTCGGCGCGGCGCATCTTTTCTTCGGCGTACGCGGAGGTCGTCCAGAACGCGTAACGGTGGCCGCCGGTATCGGCGACGGAGATGGCGGTGTTCATCGAGGGCGCCGAGCCGGTCACCTGTCCGGCGTACGGGGCGGGGATGGAGCTGGCCTGGTAGGTAGCGTCGATGACGCCGGTGGCGATATCGGCCCGGACGATCGTCCCCTCGCTCAGATCGGACCAGTAGACCTTGTCGGCCACCACGGCGAGCGAGGCGGGGTCTTCCTGGAAGAACTCGGCCTGGGTGGAGTTGACCGGCCGCGTCTTGGGGGTTGCCACCGCGAGGTAATACTGACTGGCGCCGCTGCCCTGGTCGGCCGGGAGATTCGCGGCTGTCAGGGTGGACTGCACGACCCCGGACGCCGCGTTGTCGCTGCGGGCCAGGACGGTGCGCGTGATGCCGTTGAAGTTCTCGAAGTTGCGGAAGAGATAGAGCACGGTGTCGCCGGCGGAGCCGGGGAACCCGGCGGCGGGGACCGTGGTGGCGGAGAAGGCGGAGAAATCGGAGATGCGCAGGCGGTACAGGTCCACGTCAAAGTCAGTGGACAGCGCCCCGCTGATGATGTTCAGCGTGCCCTGGGTGGTGGCCTGGGCGGTGGCGTACGTCTGTCCGGCGTCTCCGCTCTCAAGCACGGTTCCGTCGCCGAAGGGGCCGCGGATGGCGACCGAGCCGTTGGCGTTGATATCCACCGGCGCGTTGAGAAGGTCGCCCCACACGGCGCCGGGCTGGGGGCTGGCGTCGCCGGTGCGGGCCACGAGGATGGAGTCGACGTACACACCCCGCTCTCCGGTGGAGGTGACACCGGAGAACGCGACCGAGCCGCCCGAGTTGATCGCCGCGGCGACGGGTGCCGTGCACAGGGTGGTCCACGTCGCTGGGCCGGCGCCGACCGGGCCGCCTTCCTTGGCCACCAGCGATTGGCTCTGGACCTGGCCGGAGGCGTTGGTGGTGATCTTGAAGAGGGCGTTGCGTGTGATGCCGCCCTCGATGATGGACGCTCCGACGAGATATTGGTTCGCGTCGTTCACGCCCAGGACGCGGGCGGAGTTGAACGAGCCGAACGTGGTGCCGGCGAGCACGCCGGGCGCGGTGACCGCCTGGCCGTCCTGGACGACGAAGGTGGTCTTGTCCTGCACGACGCCGGCGAAGGGGGTGACCGTGGGGCCGAACTCGCCGGTGCCCACCCGCACGTTCATGGCGCGCAGGCCGTTGTTATTCAGGTCCAGGGTGTGGAACACCAGGGCGGCGTAGTTGGAGTTGGGCAGCCCCAGGGCCGGGCCGTCGCCGGGGAGGATCCCGCAGCCGATGTACGGCGAGAGGCCGTTGACGCTGTCCAGCAGCGCGGAGGTGAGCGGTGGGGCCGCGTACACATTGGTGACCGCCATGGCGTAGTTGCTGTTGTTGATCGCGACCGGGCCGAAGGACTCGGCGCCGACGGACTGGCCCTGGGAGGGCAGGAACGGCGAGTTCACCGGGCCCATGCCCGACACCGTCTGCGAGGTGTTCACCATGCAGGTCTGGGTGGAGGGGGGCAGTGAAGCGAGGGCGCCGGCGGTTGCGATGAGCGCGGGGATCATGCCGAGGGAAGAAGCGATGGGGGTGCGTGTACGCATGGGTTGCTCCGGTGCTGCGGCGGCCGCGGCGGGCCGCTCCGGTGTTGTGTCAGGAACGAATGACGGTGCCGAGGTATGGCCAACGGGAGTTGAACAGGCGGCTTGGACAAGCGTGATCGGGGTGCAGAAGACTTCCGGTACGAGACCGGCGGTTGGCATGATGCTCGGAAGAGGAGATGACGGCCGCGGCGCGAAACGCGGCGGCCTGGCAGACGCCTAGAACGACAGGCTGGAATGGACGCTCGCCGAGCATTCCTTGTTTCCGAGTTGAACCGACCGCGCACCACCACCCCACGACCGGGTGACCGCGCGAAGAGTGAACAAACCGAGCTCTGGGATAGTATGACGATAGTCTGAGACAATTTCAAGACTAATCTTGACAAACCAGACCGATTATGGGAGAATGATCGAGGCAGCCTTTCAACCCGACGGCGTGCGATGTGAATATGGATACCGCTCTGTCAACAGTTCCCGTGGAAGTTTCCGCCGAGGTGGTCGTGCCCGGTGCCCGAGCGGCAGATCGATCCCGGATAGACTCCGGGTCCATGAATGCCTCTCAATCCGGAACGATGGGCAAAGTGCGGGGAGTGGTCAGCGAGATTCATGACGCGCTGCGTCCCGTGGTGACGGAGATCGGCGGGCGGGCGCCGCGTGCGTCGACCATGGCGCGCGACTTGGGGATCGATCAGACCCTGACGGCGAGGCTGCTGCGGGCGCTCAGGCCGCCGGACATTACCTCGGTGATCCACGAAGTCCCCTCGCCGGAAGGGTTGAGGATTTTTCTCGCCGCGGCGAGCCGGGCCGGGCTGTCGGAATCGTGCAGCGAGCGGGCGCACAAGGCGGTTCGTGAGTTCGAACGGATCATCTCGGAGTTCCCGGGCGGCCGGGCTGGGCTGAACGCCGCGTTCGCGGGGTTGAGCCCGGCGACGCGCGACCACACGGAGGGCGCGGCGAAGCAGAGCATCTACAAGTCGATGTCGATCCTGCTGGGGTTCTGCTGCGACGTGTCGCTGGCGACGTTCATCATCCGCCGGTCGACGGACGCCCCGAACTTCTGCGACACGGCCTATGTGCTGGGCAAGTACAACGTGCAGCGGCTGCGGCCCAGCCACGCCATCACGATGTTCGGTCGCACGCTCCTGGCGGGCTCGCCCAACGACCCGGACTCCACGGTGGGGCGGACGCTCGACGGTCGCTTCACCGAGGACGTGGGCGATTACCTGCTGACGAACTACTGCAGCCGTCCGCTGCCGCGGATGGACATCGTGAACACCACCACGGCGGTGCTCAACGTGCTCCCCGAGGGCGTTCCGGCGGTGAACGAGCCGGTGTCGCTGGTGAGTGCGCAACTCGTGAGGCGCGGCTCGAACCTGGCGTCGGGCGCGCACTACCCGTGCTTCGAGGGCTTCACGCCCCGGATGCCGAGCAAGATACTCGTGATGGATGCGCTCGTGGAGGAGGGCCTGTTTGGCGGACCTCCGCTGCTGGGCACCACGCTCCACAGTCTCAACGGCATCCCGGTGGCCCCGGGCAATCCCGCCTTCCACCTGGACGAGGTGTCGCTCCAGGCGCCGGTTCAGCAACTTCCCAGGGGTCTGCATCAGATCTCGACCCCCGACATTCCCGACTACTCCGCCATGATCGGCGATGCCTTCGCGTCCCTGGGATGGGACCGCTCCGGCTTTGTGGGATACCGCACCGTGGTGCGGTACCCGGTTCCTGTCGTCAATCTCTCGTATTGGTTCCCGAAGCATGTCGCGGGTGCGTGAGCGGCGTCGCTTCACGTTCGCAGCGGAGACCGGCCATGTCCACACGGAAACAGCACTATCGTGCGGCGTTCACGCTCATCGAGCTCCTGGTCGTCATCGCCGTGATCGCGGTGCTGGTGGGTCTGCTGTTGCCCGCGCTGGGCCGCGCCCGCGAGGCGGGGCGGCAGACGGTGTGCGGGTCGAACATCCGGCAGATGATCATCGCGACCAACGCGTACGCCCTGGAGTTCAACGACCAGGTATGGCCCGCGGCGGGCTGGGGGCGCTGGGGCCGGCCATTGGGCGACGGGCCCAACTCGCTGGTGGTGTACGAGGCGGGCCAACTGTTCAAGTACTGCGGCGACGTGGACAAGATCGTGGAATGCCCCACGAGCAAGCGCAAGTCCGCCACGGGCGAAGCTCGGGCCGATTCGACGAACAACTTCCTGGCGCTGGAGCTCAAGTGGGACTACACGATGGTGCAGCGCGTGGAGGGCGCCAAGCTGGGCATGAACACCAAGTTCGCGTACCTGACCAACCCGGCTGATTTCGGGATCGATACCCGCCCGGGCACGAACGTGACGGGGGAGCAGCTCACCATGCTGCCGGGAGTGCCGATCTTCGTGGAAGAGAGCTTTTACTTCAACAACCAGCTTACCAACTACCCCGGCGACCCCGTGCAGGACCCCGACGGCGACAATGCGTGGTTCGGCCTCTTCGCCGGCTCGCGCGGCGACATCGGCGGGGACCAGGTCTCGGGCCGCCACAACAAGGCGGGCAACATCGGCTATCTGGAGGGTTCGGTCCGTCCGCTCAAGGCCCCCGCGGCGGGCCAGGAGAACACGCGCGACGCGGGCGACCTCGAGGCCGATGACTTTTACGTCACCGCGCCGGCCGCCACCAACGGATGGCTGCCGATGGAGCGTCGCAAGACACAGTGGTCCGGCATCCTGCCCAGCGCGCCGTACGGGTACGGCTGGATCAACAACCCCAAGTGATCCGCGACAGCGTGGTCACTCTCGCGCGGCGTGCGCGCTGTGCGCCGGAGCGCTGCGCATCGGCCTCGTGCTTTGTTAAACGTCGATACCGATTCACTTCCATTCACTCCCGAGAACCAAACTCCATGAATCTCTCCCGCACCGTTTCGCTCGCCGCGTGTCTTGTGTTGTGCGCTTCGTCGCTGGGCCAGTCGGTCGCGGCTGTGGAGCCGGCGGCGGCGCGCACGGCGGTGAAGGCGGGCGACGCCGCGCCGGACTTCTCAGTGGTCAACGCCAAGGGCCAGGCGATCAAGCTCTCGGACTTCAAGGGCAAGGTGCTGATCCTGGACATCTCGGCGACATGGTGCGGCCCCTGCCAGGCGGCGATGCCCAACAACGACCGGGTATACAAGAAGTATTCCGACCAGGGCGTCGCGTTCCTGGGCGTGACGGCCGACGACACCCGCGAGGCGTACGACGGCTGGATGAAGAAGAACGACGGCAAGTACGCCTTCACCATGGCGTTTGACCCGGCGGGAAAGGAGAACTGGAAAACGTCGGTGTTCAACACCGGGTACGGCGTGAGCGGGTTCCCGACGATGTACGTGATCGGCCGCGACGGGAAGATCCAGGAACTGATCTCCGGCGGCGGCGCGGGCGAGGACTACCGCTTGGAGTACGCGCTGGCGCGGGCGGGCGTGAAGGTGGATCTCAAGAGCATCCCCCCCGAGCCCGCGAAGGACCCCAACGCTCCCAAGTCGATCCCCGCGATGACCAAGACGATGGCCATGCCGGCCGGCGCGGCGAAGGCCGCCCAGCCCGCCGCGTCGAAGCCCGCTGAAGCCGCGTCGCCGGCCGACGCGCTGCTCGGCAAGGCGCCCCCGGCGATCAAGGTGGCCAAGTGGGTCAAGGGCGAGCCGTTCAAGGAGTTCGAGAAGGGCAAGGTCTACGTCGTGGACTTCTGGGCCACGTGGTGCGGCCCGTGCAAGGCGGCCATCCCCCACCTCACCAAGCTCGCGCAGGCGAACAAGGGAAAGGTCGAGGTGATCGGCATCAGCATCATGGAGAAGCAGAAGGACACGTCCGACACCGCGTATATGGAGACGGTTGAGAAGTTCGTCACGAAGATGGACGACCGGATGGACTACCGAGTGGCGATGGATACGCCCGACAAGCAGATGTACACGACGTGGTTCAAGCCCTCGGGCACGGGAGGCATCCCCACGGCGTGGATCATCGACCAGAAGGGGCAGGTGGCGTGGATCGGCATCGGCTCGCCCGAGACCGTGGAGCGGATCGTGGGCGAAGTGCTCGCGGGCACGTTCGACATCAAGAAGGAAAAAGAGCTGCAGCGCGCGGCCGAAGAGGAAGCCAGGAAGCGCAGCGAGGCCGACATCGCCAAGGCCAAGGCCCAGGGCAAGAACGGTAACGACGTCTTCGCCAAGTTCCCCGGCTACAAGGAAGCGATGGACCGGGGCGATCAGGCCGCGGCGCTCGAATCGCTCAACGCGGCGTTCAAGGCCGATCCGACGCTGGAGACCTCCGCGGCGTACCAGTGGAAGTTCATGATCCTGATGCAGCGGGGCAAGCCCGACGAGGTGAACCAGTACGTGCGCGAGTTGCTGGCGAAGTACCCCACGAACGAGGACATCATGGGCTTCGCGTCCGCGTGCATCGTCTCGACCGACGACGAGCCCAGGTTCGACAAGCAACTGGCCTTCGAGACCGCCAAGAAGGCCGCGGACCTGGCCAAGCCCGATTCGCGCTGGGCGCAGTACACCAAGTGGCGGCTGGGCTGGGCCTACTACCACACGGGCAACCGCGAGAAGGCGATCGAGACGATGCAGTCGGCGCTCGACGGCGTGAAGAAGCTCAAGGACAAGTTTGATTTTAACGACCTTGATTCGCAGTGCGAGGATGCGCTCAAGGTGTTCAACAAGCCGGCCAAGTAACCGGCGTGGCCTCCCCCACCGCCGCCGCGGGGCGTGCGGCGCTTCCCCTGACACGACCGCCCCGACGGGCGAACCGGAACCTGAATCATGATGAACCGAATCGTTGCCATCGCGGGGCTCGCGGCGAGTCTCTGCGCATTCTCCCAGACCGTGCCGGGCAGCGCCCAGCAGGCCGGCGCCCCGGCCAAGATCGCCGGGCGCGAGGTGACGCTGAGCGACGCCGCCAAGGCGGTGCTCGCCAAGTCCGCTTCCGCGTACCACGCGCTCAAGACATACCGAGACCAGACCGAGGTGGAGACGGTGTTCGAGCTCAAGTCCGCTTCGGGCAAGGAACTGCGGATGCCCTCGCGCAGTTCCACGCGGTTCGCGTACGCGGGCCCGCGGCGGTACACGCTCCGCAACGAGAGCACGGCGGTCTACTGCTACGACCAGGTGTTCACCAACCAGATCCGCTCGGGCCGCGACGACAAGGGCAAGCCCAACGAGGAGAAGGAGATCACCAAGCTCTCCCCGGAGGGGCCGGTGGATTGGGCGGACGCGATGGGGAACCTCGCCGCGGGGATGGTGCCCACGCCCGGGCAATCGCTGCTCATGACCGGTCCGGGCGCGGGGCTAGAACTGTTCATCAGCGCGGACGAGGTCACGCCGGGCGAGCTGGACGAACGTTCGGGCGTGTGGGTCAGCGGCAAGGGCATCTGCCCGTACTCGTTCGGCGCTTCGGGCGGCGGCAGGGATGTCGTGCCGATCAAGGCGTGGTTCAGCGACAAGACCGGGCTGCTGCGGGAGATCCGCTACGACATCTCGCGCACCAACTGGGCGCTGGACGCGGCGGACAGTTTCGGTGAACGCAACGGCGGGGGCGGTTCCGTGAACGCGTACGTCACCGTGCGGGTGAACGGCGTGGCGATCAACGAGCCGACCTCCGACAGCCTGTTCGTGTACTCTCCGGACGCTCCCCGGGGCGGCAAGTTCGAGCACGAGATGACCCCGGGCATCTCGATGGCGCCCCGCAAGCGCGACGGCGCGGCCCCGGCGGGCATGACTCCGGCGAAGCCGATGGGGATGACCCCCGCGCAGCCGACGGGCATGGCGCCGGCGAAGCCCGCGGACGCCGCGGCGGTGAACGCGGAGCCGGGCGAGACGATCTCTCCGGCCGACGTGATGCGCGAGGCGTGGATGGGCAAGCCGGCGCCGGCGTTCACGACCAAGACGGTGGACGACAAGAACTTCGCGCTCGCGGACCTGAAGGGCAAGGTGGTGCTGCTGGACTTCTGGGCCACGTGGTGCGGGCCGTGCATGCAGGCGATCCCGTCGATCCAGCGGTTGAGCGAGCAGTTCAAGGATCAGCCGGTGGCGATCGTCGGGATGAACCGCGACAAGGCGGGCGACGAGAGCAAGGTGAAGCGGACCATCGAGCGCAAGCAACTGACGTTCACGCAGGCGATGGACACGGACGGGGCGATCGCCAAGACGTTCAAGATCTCGGCCATCCCCGCGATGATCCTGATCGACAAGCAGGGCGTGGTGCGGCAGATCCACGTGGGCTACTCGCCCGACGAGGAGAAGACGCTGACCCAGGAGATCGAGGCCCTGATCAAGGGTGATGCGATCCCCGCCCACAAGTAAACGCCGCGGAGCAACGAACAACGCCGCCACCCCGCTGTAACACGCCGGGGTCGCGGCGTCTTTTCATGGGCTCGCCGGAGGGGGCGGTGAAAAAAACACGGCCTCCCCGGGAGGAGCGGCCGCGCGTGTTTGGTGTTACTGGAAGCCGGTTGTGGTCCCGGAGATCAGCGGCGGCGACGGCCGGCCAAGAGACCGCCCATGCCCAGCAGGGCCACGGAGGCCGGCGCGGGGATCGCGAACCCGGATCCGCCGAGGCTGACGGTGTAGGGGATTTGGACGTTGCTGGCGAAGAAACCGCGGCCGAAATCGAAGTTGTAGACGGAGAGCGCACCGGCGCCGGCATTGGGGGCCAGCTGCCCGACCAGGCCCGTGGCCGAAGACGGCGGGGGCGTCCAGATGAAGCCGCCGGGGCCGGCCGGGTAGCTGATGATCTCGCCGTACACCAGCAGGTAGTACAGGCCCGGCGTGGTGACGCGGGTGTTGTCCAGGCGGGCGTTGGTGTCGTCCGCGGCCTTGTCGTAGTTGGCGACCACGCCGTTGCCCGAGGCATCAAAGAGAGCCAGGGCGAGGTTGTGGCCGGAGGCGGCGCCGGAGGTCTCGGCGAAGAAGTTCGCCGGATCGGTGATGCGGATCTGGTACAGGTCCTTGTCAGCGCCGTTGAGGTGGTGACCCGTGATGAGGTCGAGCGGACCGAAGCCGTCGGTGATGTTGGTGTTGGGATCGCCGATCAGGTTGCCCGCGTCGGGCTGCGGGGGGCCGCCGAATCCCGGGCCGGTTTCGGCCCAAGTCCCGGCGGAAGCTGCGCCCGCGGCGACGAGTGTGGCGGCGACGCCAATGGACAGACGGATAACCAGCTGACTATTTGAGTTCATGTCTTTCTCTCCGGTGCAACGAACGCCATCCCACGCACGAAATCGAATCGCACACGCGGTCGATCGCCGGGCGAAGACGACGGCCTCTAGTATGACATCAGTCTCAGACTATTTCAAGACCACTTTGAGGGAATATCCGTGAGATTTTTAAGACGATAGTATTTTGTATGGTTAATTCGAGCCAATATTTCCATTGGCGGTCCTGACGGGCTGCTCTTTGGCGTGGTGCGGTCAGAGAGACGTCGCTTGTCGTCAGTGCTCTGGGTGTTATCGGCGGCGTTTTCCAGGCGTGCGTTGCCATCGTGCCGGAGTTTCAGGTCAACAGCCGCCCGCCTCCCACGCCGCGAAGAAGATGGTGACGTCGGCGCCGTCGACTCCGCCGTCCTGGTTCACATCCGCGCCGCTGTCGCCTTGCTCCCACAGGGTGAAGAACGCTTCGACGTCGGCGCCATCGACTCCGCCGCTGCGGTCAAAGTCGGCGGGGCAGTAAGGGAGGATGCGCACGCGTGCGGCGGGGCTTTGGTTCTGTCCGCAGGCGTTGGAGAGAACGACGGTGTACTCACCCGCGTCAGTCAACGCCGCGTTGGCGATCGTGAGCAGCGCTGGCGCGCCCGCCGTGGGCGATTCGAGCACCATGGCGGCGCCGGTGACGGTTCCGCCGCCGGGGGAAGCGCCGCCGGGCCCGTCGATGATCGGTTGGCCGTTGCGCGTCCATTGCACGGAGACGTTCGAGTAGCCCGCGGTGGGGAGGGCCGCGAGGGTCAGTGTCGTGCCGACTTCGCCGTCCTGGGGCGGCGGAGGTTGGGCGATCGTGGGGATGTTGGTGAAGGACCAGCGAGCGAAGTAACCGGCGACGGTCTGCCCCGCGATGGTGAACTTGCCGCCGACGACCAGCTCACCAGAGGAGACGACCGTCATCGCGTCCACCTGCGCGTTTGTCCCGCCGCCGAACGAGGACCACTCCGAGCCGTTCCAGCGCGCGGAGTTCGCGACCGGCGCGCCGCCCGCCGTGGTGAACGAGCCGCCCGCGAGCACATCGCCGTTGGGGAGCGCGGCCAGGGCCGTGACGGAGTTGTTCGTGCCCGAGCCCAGCGGGCTCCACGCGGCGCCATCCCACCGGGCGATGTGGTTCGCGGCTTGGCCGGATGCTGTTGTGAACGCTCCACCCGCGACGATGTCGCCGTTGGGGAGCACGATCAGTTCATAGACCGAATCGTTGAATCCGGCGCCCAGCGCCGACCAACGGCTGCCGTCCCAGAGGGCGACGCGGTTCGCCGTAACGTCGCCGGCGGAGAGGAATCTGCCACCGGCCACCACATCGCCGTTGGGCAGCGTGGCCAGGGCGTACACGCGGTCGCTGATGCCGCTACCCAATGGCGACCATGAGGAACCGTCCCAGCGGGCCGCGCGGTTGGCGGGTTGGCCGTCGGCGAGGGTGAACTCACCCCCGGCGATCATATCACCGTTGGAGAGTGTCGTGAGAGCATTCACGCGGGCGTTGAATCCCTGGCCCATCGCGTACCACACGCCGTTGTTCCAGCGGGCGATGTTGCCGACGGGTAACTCGCCCGCGTACGCGAGGGGTCCGCCGGCGATCACATCGCCGTTGGGGAGGGCGGCCAATGCGACAGCCTGCCCCGTGAGGTGACCCATTGAAGACCACGCGGCTCCGTTCCAACGGGCGATTCCGTTGACCACCGCACCGTCGGCTGATTCGAACACGCCGCTGGCGAACAGGTCTCCGCTGGGGATCTCGGCGAAGGCGGAGAGAGTTGGAGCGCTTCTGCCGCTGATTCCATGTCCGCACGCGGACCACTCTGATCCATCCCAACAGGCGATGTGGCGAACTCCGACCGAGCCCGCGATGGCGATATTGCCCCCGGCGAACAACGCGCCTTCAGGGCTGATGGCGATGGAAAGAACAAGGCCGTCAATGCCCTCTCCGAACGCGGTCCACGCGGCGCCGTTCCAGCGCGCTATGTTGCCGTTGCCGATCGAGTTGCCCGTGAATGATCCGCCCGCCACCAAATCCCCGCTTGGCGATGTCACAAGGGAGTACACGGTGCCTCCCAGACCGAGTCCGTCTTCGGTCCACGACACGCCGTTCCACCGGGCGATGTGATTGGCGGATTGTCCGTCGGCCGTTGTGAACGACCCGCCCGCGACCAGGTCGCCATTGGGGAGATGGGTGAGAGTTCTGACAGTGTTGTTCATGCCGGCGCCGAGCGGGGACCAACGGGTCCCGGTCCAGCGCGCGACGCGCAAGAGGTTGGCGTCGACGGTGGTCGTGAATGCCCCGCCCGCAACCAGGTCCCCGTTGGCAAGCGTGGTGAGCGCATTGACGGTGTTGTTGAGCCCGTACCCGAACGCGGTCCAGGCTGCGCCGTCCCACCGCGCGACGCGGCTGGCGGCGCCGCCGCCGGCGAGCGTGAAGGAGCCGCCCGCGGCGAGGTCGCCGTTGGGGAGCAGCGCCAGCGCGGTCACGGTGTTGTCCATGCCGGTTCCCAGGGGGTGCCACGCCGCGCCGTCCCACCGGGCAATGCGCTGGCATTCGATCCCGCCTGCCTGCGTGAAGGCTCCGCCCACGATCAGGTCGCCACCGGGGAGCACCAGCAACGCGCGCACGCCCCCGCTGACTCCCGAACCCAGGGTGGTCCAGGCGCGGGTGTCGGGGTCCCAGCCGGCGATATGGTTCACCATGAGTTCACCCGCGATCGTGAAATCGCCGCCGACCACGAGCATCGCCCGACGCGGACCGGGGCCGTCGGGGTCCCACCATGCCGTGGCGTATACATCCCGATCCAGACCCGGCAGCCCGTTCCCGGCGAGCCACTGACCGCCGCAGGATTGCGCTGGCGCAGCGGTGGAGAGCGTCGCCACGGTGACACAGACCAACAGCGTGATGGCGGAGCGTCGCGCGTGAATAAGCAGCGGCCGGACGAGCGCGGTCAGCAACCCACCACGCCGGTGCCCCGGGCGCGGATGTGAATAAGCGGATGCTTGCATGTTGGATCCTCCGGATCAGAACAGTTCCAGGTTCCGACGTGGCTGTAGGTGCAGTGGTTGGGCGAGTTCCTGTTGATGGCCTTGGGAGCGATCGCGCGTGTCGAACGCGGCGTGCGCGTGACGGGAGCGCGAAGGGAGGGTGCGATGGCGCCCGGCGGCATCACATCCGGTGGGCTGGTTGAAGTTCCTGGCAGCGTACATCTGGCGTTGCCGAGCGCGTCCGAGCCTGACTCGGCCCGGAGTGAACGCGTTGTATCCGGCCGACAAGACCATGGAAAAACACACCCAAATCAATTGGTGTTACAGCCGCTGCGAGCCGCGGTTGCGGTTCAACGCGGCCGGTGTACGGGACTCTCTCGCATGAGAAAGCGTCGCCGCGAGCGCTCCGGAATTGGGAAGCGTGCGGTCGGCGCATCTCGGCGATGGGTCGGCAATTCTGGTGCTCGTGGTCCGTTCGTATTCCGGGACTAGCTCAGCAGCCGCCCGCCTGCCACGCCGTGAAGAACGTGGTGACGTCGGCGCCGTCGACGCCGCCGTCCTGGTTGACATCCGCTTCGTTCTGGCCATTCTCCCACGCGGTGAAGAAGGCGTCCACGTCGGCGCCGTCGACGCCGCCGTCCTGGTTGAAATCGGCGATGCAGGGCGAGGGCGGGGGCGTGTTGGTGGAGAGGTAGACGACGCCGAAGTAGGCGCCGGTGCCCGAGGCGGGCAGGACGTTGAGGTAATAGGTGCCCGTGGACGGGATGACGTACGCGAACAGGGGCGAGTTGCCGCCCGGGCCGGCGCTGGTGCCGTCTTCCTGGAGCAGGGTCGTGCCGGCCGAGTTGACCAGGCTCACCCTGGCATCCAGCGATGAGGCGCTGACGACGCTGGCCGACACCAGGTCGCCCGCGGTAAAGTCATAGGCGTAGAAGTCCGAGTCGCCCGAGGTGATCGAGCCCTCGACCGAGCTGATGTACTGCACGGCACGCCAGGACGACGAGGCGTTGTTGGGCGTGGTGTTGGTGTCGTTGGGCTCCACCTCGGTGGTGAAGGTACCGCCGGTGAGCGGGGCGGCGCCGGAGTTCTCCAGGAAGATGCCGACCTTGTACGAACCGATGGCGGAGGTGTTGAAGCGCGAAGCGCGGACGATGTAGTTGTCGGCGGTCGCGATGGTGTACTTCCAGATCAGCGAGTCGGTGCCGGGGCCGGAATCGTCATCGGAAACCTCAACGGCCGGCGTGCCGCCGTTGTTGCGCAGCAGGCGGACGAGCGCGTCGGTCATGGTGCCGCCCAGGCCGCCCGTGCCGCTCTCGCTGATGGTGATCACGTCGCCCACCTGCAGGGCGCCGATGCTGAAGAAGTCAGAATCGGTGGAGTTGGGGAGTGAGCCGCTGATCCCCATGTGGTAGACGTTGCCGTCGTACGCCGCGAAGCTGCGGGAGAGGTCCGTCGCGGACGCCCGCGTGTTGTTGGGCTCGACCTCGGCCCAGCTCTGGCAGGGGTTGACATCGCACGTGACGCCCGCGCCGCGGTAGGTGCCGCCCTGGGCGTCGCACGCCTGGTGAGTGAGGAACGCGCAGCCGCCCGCGGGCAGGCAGCACGCGCCGGGCGAGTCGTTGATGGTCAGGAGCAGCGTGCCGTCGTAGCTGCGGCCTTGGCCGTCGGTGACGTGGTACGGAAGGTCGTAGAAGCCGCCGGCGGGTGTGCCGAGCGTCCTCTGCGCCGAGTAGTTGCCGCTGCCGACGCTGTTGAGCGTCAGCGTGCCCAGCCCCAGCGCGGAGCCGTTGAGCGTCACCGCGATGGAGGTTGACGCCGGGAGCGTCGCGGAGTTGACGTGCACGGTGAACGTGGTGGTGCCCACGGGCACGCCGTAGGCCACGAGGCTCGGCGACGACACGCCGTACGCCGTGAGCGGCTGAGCCTCGGCCGGGAACGTGCCGACGGTGGCCCCGCAGGCGCCGGCGAGGGTGATGACGTAGTTGCCGCCGGCGGTGGCGTCGGTGCCGGTCCAGCCGGTGATGGTGCGGCCGCCGCCGGAGCCGGGCCCCGTGGGGGTGCGCTCGGTGGTGAGGGGCGTGTCGAGCCACAGCTCGCCCAGGCTCGAGACCGGGTCGCGGTCCGCGCCGCTGACGGCCAGGTAGTAATCGCCGTTGGCGGTGAGGAACTGACCGGTGATGCGCGACTGGGTGTTGGTCGTGGTGTCGTCGTTGAACGTGACGGGCAGGCCGGTGCTGGTGAACAGGAAGAGCTGCGTGTTGTACGCCGCGCCGCCGACGGTGGAGGCGGAGAACGCGGAGAAGTTGCAGACGTTGATGCGGTACATGTCCACGTTGCCGGTGGTGAGCGTGCCCGAGATGCTGGTGAGCGGCCCGTTGCCGGCGATCACGCCAGCGGTGGCGGGCAGTTCGCCCACGTCGGTTCCTTCGGGCACGTCGAAGCCGAGCGTGACCGTCGTCGCGGCGGAGGAAGCGGTGCTGGCCGAGGCGCCCAGGCCGCGCTTGGCGAAGGCCTGCCAGAGCGTGTAGCGGTTGGCGCCGCCTGTGAGTGCGAGATCGGCCTGGATGACCGCGTCGCGGGCCTGCGTGAACGATGGGTTCGCGGGCTGGAGCTTCATCGCGTCCACCACCAACCGAAGGACCAGGTCGTTGGCGGCGTTGCCGCGAGTCTGGAAGAGGCCGGCGCGGCAGTCCCACAGCGCGCTGCACCAGAGCTCGCCGGTGTTATGCACTTCGGTGGAACGGGTGATGCCGTAGCTCGTGCTGCCGGAGGTGCCGTACGCGTCCCAGTTGAGCGGGTCGACGGAGAGGTTCGAGCTGTACGGCCGACGCCGAATGCCCGCGCCGCTGTTGACGGAGTAGGTCGCGACGGGGTAGGAACCGTTGGGATCGTCGCCGGGCATGAAGTCCAGGCACAGGGCGACAAAGTCGCTCCACCCTTCTCCCATGCCGCCGGATTGCGTGGCGTTGAGCGCGCTGGAGTTGGCGGGCCCGCCGGTGAGGCGGTTCGAGAGGCCGTGCGTCAACTCATGGAAGACCACGGCGGTGTCCAAAGAGCCGTCGCGGTTGGGCGTGGCCGTGGTCCACAGGTACATCTGGCAGCGGCCGGCGGTGCCGTCGACGGGCGTTGCGAAGTTGGCGTTGTTGGTCCCGCCGCCGTCCTGGCAATCGAACTGCACCGCGTCGCCGCCCGCGCCGCCGCGGCCGTAGTTGTTGGTCTGGAAGTTGCCCGCGGCCTCGGTGAACCCGAAGGAATACAACCGGTCGTGGTACAGGTTGGACAAGTAGAAGCCCTGCACGACGGAAGCGTCGCTCCACGAGGTGGGGGCCGCGGCGAAATCCAGTACGGGGCTGAAGACCAGCGAAGCGCCGCCGCTGGGGCGCGGCAGGTCGGCGACGTTGTCGTTGTTGCGGTCCAGGTGCGCGTCGACGTTGTTGCCGCGGGTGTCGGTCAAGTCCGCGCCGGCGACGCCGTTGGTGTCGTGCCAGCCGAAGGGAGACGCGGTGGAGACGCCGGGATCGCTGGGGTTGACCGTGACCATGCGGCGCGAATCAAACAACGGCTCGGGGTAGGGCGCCGGGCCGACGGTGAAGACGCGCAGGTTGGTGGTACCCACTTCCATGCACAACTCGTCGGCGCGGTGCAGGATGGTGCCGTCGAGGGCGTCGACGACGATGTTGTACGTGTGGCCGATGCCCTTGACGGGGATCGTCACGTACCACGCGGGGTGGATCTCGTCGCGGTTGAGCGGGAAGAAGACGCGCTGGGTCGCGATGGCGCGGTCGGCGCGGAAGTTCACGGAGTTGTTCCACGTGCGCTTGCGGTTCGCGCCCTGCGGTTCGGCGGCTGGGGTGGGGTCGGCGGTGACATCGACGCCCACGTTCGCCGCGGCGGCGCGGATCGCTTCCAGGTCGGTCAGTTTCGCGTCCGCGACGCTGAAGCCCTTGGCCGGGCGCGGCAGCATGGTGCTGGAGATGTTGAGCAGCCGGCCGTCGCGGGCGACGTTGGCTTTGATGCCCGCGTCGAAGAGATCGATGCCGTCGATCAACTGCTGGAAGGTGAGGTGGGTGACGCCGTTGTGCTCGGTGACGAAGTCGCGGGTCTTGCGGGCGTTGGGGATTTCCGCGGCGTCGATCTCGAAGATCGCGGGGTAGGCGCGGATGAACTTGGCGACGACCTCGGCGGGAGCCGCGGCGGGGTCGGCGGCGGTGAGGAACGCGCTGGTGGAGCGGACGAAGCGGGGCGTGCCGAAGCACGGATCATCGTCGATCTGGACGGAATCGACGGAGGCACGCAGCCGCGCGAGGTCATCGGCGAGCGCCTGGCCCTTGGTGTTCTTGGCGAGGGCGTTGACGACCGACTGCGTGGGCTCGCCGTTGGTGTTGAAGCGGATGTCGAAGGCCGGGTAGCCGTCATCGGCCTGCTTGGCGGCGACGGCGTGATCATCGGCGGGACGGGCCGTGGCGAGCGAGCCAGCGGTGCCGCACACGGCCACTAACGCGATGCAGAATCGACCGAGGGAAGCGGACAAAGGACGAGCGTTCGGGTTCGGCCGATTCATGCAGATCTCCGTGATGCAGACGGGGCGGGGAGAATGAAAAACACGACACCTCGGGAGCACAAAAACCCCGACGTGCGCGTTGGAACGCCCATCGTACTCATTTCTGATGAAAATACAAGCAAAATCGGGCGTAGTTACAGGACGCAGCCGCGTTCGAGCGCGTCTGGACGGGCACCGGCGAAGCGACGGGACACGCCTCGTCGGAGTTCCACGGCTGTTGGGTCATTCCATCCGGATCAGCAAGCGCCCGCTTCCCAGGCGGCGAAGAACGCGTCGACGTCCGCGCCGTCGATGCCGCCATCCTGGTTTACATCCGCAGAAGCATCCCCGCCTTCCCAGGCGGCGAAGAACGCGTCGACATCCGCGCCATCGATGCCGCCGTCCTGATTGAAGTCCGCGAAGCACGGCGCCGTGTAACTGAGAATGACAGCGTCGGTGTCGTACTGGACCGAGAAGCCGGGTGGCAGGACCAGGTTCTCAAACTCCCGCTCAACAGCGCCCGCGCGAACGATGACGAAGCGGTCGTTGCCCGCGGGCTGGTAACCGGGCTCCAGGCGAACCTCCAGCGTGCCCCCGAGCGTGAGGCGGTCCGAGATATTGATCAGGTCGTTGCCGGAGGGGGAGACGTCGATGACGATCGTTCCCGTGATGCGCTCCTCGACCAGGAAGTTATTGAAACTGCCCTGCACTTGGACTTCCGTCGCGCCCGGGCCGGGCGAGAAAATCCCGCCGTTCCACCACTCGCCGCTGACCCGACCCCGGCCCTCCACATTGGATGCCGCGCCGAGGCGGAATGTCCCGCCGCCGAAGCCTTGGCCGAAGCCGTTCACGCGACGCTCGAACGTCAGGCCGCGTTCATCGGTGCGGACTTCTCCCAGGGGTGTGAAATCGGCGTCGATCGTTCCGAAGCCGGAGAGAGCCGAGTTGGGTGCGGTCCGGATGCCTTGCTCGCAGCGGAGCAGCCCGCCGGCGATCTGGACGTTGGCGAGTTGGGCGCCGTCGGAATCAATCAGCACCACCGTCGCGTCGGCGGCGTCCAGAAGCCCTTCCAGGTTGATCCCGTCGGGTTGAGCGACACCCAGTGTGAGCGTTGATTCGTGTTCCGTGGGGCGCGCGGTGATCGCGGCGGTGGATTCGCTGGCGATGCGTGCGGTCACTGTTCCCATGCCGCCCACCGAGCCGTTGGCCTGCGTGGCCACGAGGGGCGCTTGCACGGTGCCGGAGTCCACGGTCAACGAGCCGCGCACGATGATCGTTGCCGCGGAGGTCAGGACGCCCTCGCCCTGCACCACGACCGATCCGAGGTGCCAGATGTGCATGTCGATGCTGGCGCCCAAGTTCTCCAGCCGCGCGGCGTCGGCGATCAACAGGCTAGCGGTCCCGCCGGGGGTCTGCTGCAGGCCTCCGATCTGCGGGCTGCCGACCGCCCGGAAGAGCGCGCCGGCGCCTTGAATCGTCGCGCTGCCGGTCGCTCCGGGGTGCATACCGATGAACAGCCCCGAGTTCAAGATCACCGCGCCGGGGCCGAGCGTGAAATCGCCCCGGCTGATTTCGCCGACGTAGACGCTTCCCACAGCGCCGGTGCTGCCCGGTCCGGAGATTTCGAGCGTGCCGCGGCCGCCGGCCGCGGTGCCCAGGCGAAGGACGCCCTGGTGCAGGTTGATCCCCGACCCGTTGATCACACGCATCGTCCCGGCGTTGGCGTTGCCGACGCGGATGGACGTGGGTGTCACCGTGTCGAAGCGTGAGGCGCCGTCGATGATCAGGACCGGGTTGTCCGCGGCGGACTCGCCGTCGAGCACGTAAGCCCCCAGCCCCGGCCCGATCACGCCGCCCTGGCGGACGGTGAGCGTGCCGTTCACCAGTTGGAGGATGCCCCTGGGCTCCGCTGCGTCCACCCCGGCGCACTCCACCGCGCCGCCCTCGATCCGCAGCGTGCCGGTGCCGAACGTGTTGGGATCACCCAGGGCGATTATGCCGGCGGCAGCGACATGCCCGCCGACGCCGACCCGCACGGTCGCAGTGCCCCCAAACTCTGACGTTTCGTTGCGCCCGACGAGGAGCTGGTCGTTGATCAGCAGTTCGGCGGGGCGTCCGTTGGCGGCGGCGCCGGAGACCAGCAGCGTGCAAGCGGAGTTGAGGAACTGACTCACGATGACATCGTCCGAGACTGTGCACAGGGCACCCTGCGACAGGGTTGCGGATGCGTGCCCACGTGCCGCCAGAATCAGGTCGCCGGTGACGCTCATCGTGCTCCGCCGCGCGCTTTGGAACGTCCCGGCGGCGCCGGTCAGCAGCAGCGACCCGGTCGAACTCGCCAGATCGCCGACGGTGGCTCCGCCTTGCGCGTTCAGGATCGCGGCGTTGGTGACCGAGAGCGAACCTGTGCCCGCGGCGCCGGCGAAGATGCCGCCGCCGACATTCCAGGTGCGGGTGTTGGCGGAGGAACCGTTGCCGGAGAACTCGAGCGAGCCGCCGGTGTTCAAGGCGGTGGCGATATTGACAGGCCCTTGAATGGCGGTGGTCAGCGGCGTGGTCCCGGTCCCCTGGAGCCGGGCCGAAGGAGCGGGCGAAAGCGCGCCGGACACGCGGAGCGATCCGCCGATGGTGTAGTTGGCGGCCATCGTTGCGGTCACGGCGCCGGCCTCGTACGAGTGCGACGCCGCGGCGGCCACTGTGTCCGAGTACGTGACGGCGTAGGTGTCGCTGAGAAGGAACCGCAGCGCATCGGCGGAGGTGGGAGTCTGGGTCGGGTTCCAATTGGAGGTCGTCGACGCGGAACCGCCCGCTGGGTTGTTCCAGCGTAGATCGATCGCGCGAACTTCCATCGCCGTTACAGCCAGACCCGCGATCGCCACCATCGCCCGCACCGAATGAACCTCGACCATATCGCCTCCGGAACACGGGGGCCCCTATTGACCCACCGGGCTCCAATGCGACGCTGCTCGGGCACCGGGGCCACAATCTGCGCGGATGTTGTGCCGGACTCGGGGCCGGCGTCACCGGGCACTCAGGCGAGTGACGCGGTCAGCCGCACCCGCCCGCCTCCCAAGCAGCGAAGAACACACTTACATCCGCACCATCGACCCCTCCGTCCTGATTGACATCAGCGTCACAATTTCCAAATTCCCAAGCTTCGAAGAATCCTTGCGAATCCGTCCCGTCAATACCCCCATCTTGATTGAAGTCGGCTGGGCACTCCAAACATGCACATACCGTGAGACCGGCGGAATCGCTTATCACCGTCGAGCAGGCGTTGGTGACAATGCAACGAACATTGAATGTGCCTGTTCGGCCGTGCACTCCGATTTCCACGTTTGGAGAGTCAGCAGGAGTAACAAATGCGGTGCCCCCTCCTGGAAGTGGCGTCGGAGTTAGTCCCAGCGGTTGCCAGTTGTCGGGGAGCGCTTCAATCTGCCATTGGTATTGCGGATTTCCAAGGCCGGTCGCTTCCACCGAGAAAGCTGCCAATGCGGAAGCGCAAATGGCGGCGTCTGCCGGTTGGCTGCTGAGGGCGAAATCTCCGGAACCAAAGAAGATGGTTCCTGGTGACCCGGATTGGAATCCAGTTCCCCCTGGCACCGAAATGCTCGCCGTTGGAAATGCTCGGTCGCACGCATAAATCGCGATTCTCCCACCTCCCCCTCCACCCCAGTTGATTGAGTCATGACCTTCTCCCCCCTTGGCAGAAATCGTTCCTGCGCCACTCAATGTCCGGGCGAAAATGAGAATCGTGCCTCCCGAGCCTGCAGAATGGTACGACGTTGTGCTCAGACCGCGGGCGTCCGCCGAGATCAAACCGTCTACAACCAAGTCTTCGTTGACATCGAGGCGGATAGCACCTCCGCCCGCGCGATTGGCGCACCATTTGGCCGATCCACCACCAGAACCCAGGTCCTTGGGAAGTGTGACGCTGTCGTATCTTGGACCACCAATACCGGGATGACCACCTCCGGGTCCACCACCACCCACTCCGCCGTGACCTCCTCCACCAGTGCCCGAGCCAGCGCCCGGTCCACTACCGCATGGATACCCCCTGCCCGTGACGTCTACGCGACCGTCCGCGTTGATGTTCATGGTCCCTAACACTCTGAGGTAAGTTCCTCCCGGTTGTTCAGCTTGATGTGATAGCGTCGCCCCGCGGCGCACGACCAAGTGGTCGAACTCCTCAAGTTGTCGGAGATTTGTTATCCCCAACATCCCGCCGTTGTCGTAGATGGTGACAGAAGGATCGGCGCCCTGCTTCAAGCACACCGAGCCCGCGCCGGCTTGCTCGTACCCGCCGCCCCCGAACGCGCTGATCGACCCCGTGAACGATGAGTTTGCGTAGTAGGCCGCGATGCGTCCGCCGCCGCCGCCGCCCCAGTTGACCGTGTCGTAACCCGGTCCGCCGTCGGCGTGGATCGAACCTGTGCCGGCGAGCCCGGCAGCGGTGATCCAGATGCTCCCTCCGGAACCGGTGGTGTACCCGCCGGTGCGACCGCCGTCGGCGGCGACTGTGCCGTCCACCGTCAGGGTTCCGCCGACGATCAATCGCAGCGAACCGCCGCCTCGACCGCCGCTGCCGTTGGTCGTTCCGCCGCCGCTCCCGAGCGATGTGGGTTGAGAGACGGACCCGTAAGTGGGTCCGCCGGAACCGGTGAACGAGCCCCCCGGTCCGCCACCGCCGGTGCCGCCGTAACTGCCCCCGGCGCTCCCTGTCCCAGCGCCCGGGCCGGCGCCGATCCCGTATCCACGCTCGTTCACGTCGATGGCACTGCCAACCAACGCGTTGACGCCACCTTGAATCGAGACATCGCCCGCGACGGTCAACTGGCACCCTCGCACAACATCGGTTCCGGCCCCGGCGGAGTAATCAAACACAAACTCGGCATCATGCGTAACGCGTCCGGGGATGTTGGAATCGCTTCGCACAACCGTCAATTCTGCGATTCTGAATCGGCCGTTGAGGGTGAGCGTGGCACCCTTGACCATGATCATGGCGGTCTCAAGCGGAACTGGTGCGCCACCGGCCGTGGGTGTAATCGTGGTTGCTCCCGGTCCGAGTGTTTGCGAAGCCGTGATTAGGACAGGTTGGGCGGTCGCCAGTCGTCCAGTCGAGAAAGTGCCGATGACTGCGATTAGCATGACAATCCAAGAAACGGGATAGCAAGTCTGGTGCACACCCGTGGGGCGTATCCGCCTGCACTCAGTCAGTAGATTGCCTGAAGAAAAGGCTCGATTTCTCGCAGTTGATTGGAGTTGATTCATTGTTCCTCCTCAGTGCTTCTTCGTATTCGCGGTGCCTGGTGAATGTCCACCGGAAAAGTGCTTTTCAAGTCTGTGGCGATCGCTTTTCAAATCGGCTACCTACTGGGGCGAAGCCTCCAGCGTCCCATCATAATGAATTGTGCCAAAAAGGCAACGTTCTCGCACCAAATTGCGTTAGAGAAGTTGGTTCGACGGAAACCGACCTGTTCAATGTGCTTTGTGCTTTCAAGTGCCATTCGTGCCGCGGCATCCATCAGCAAACGCCCGCCTCCCACGCGGCGAAGAACGTGCCCACATCTCCGCCGTCCACCCCGCCGTCCTGGTTCACGTCGGCGTCGGGCTGGCCCAACTCCCACGCGGCGAAATACGCATCCACGTCGGCCCCGTCGACTCCGCCGTCCTGATTGAAATCGGCGAAACAGAGCGGCAGTGGTCGCGTGTTGGTGGAGAGGTAGGCGACGCCGAAGTACCCGCCGGTGCCGCTCGCGGCGAACACGCTGATGTAGTACGTGCCGGTGCTGGGGACCGTGTAGGCATGAATGGGCGAATCGCCGCCGGGGCCGGTGCTGGTGCCGTCCTCCTGGCGGAGGATGATGCCCCCGGAGTTATACAAGTTGAGGCGAGCGTCCAGCGGCGCGGCCGCCGCGATGTTGAAGGTCACCACATCGCCCGTGGTGAACTGGTAGGAGTAGTAATCGGTGTCGCCGGCGGTGATGGAACCCGCGACGGTGCTCAGGTATTGCACGGGCCGCCACGAGGTGGAGGCGTTATTGGCGGTCGCGACGGTTTCGTTCGGTTCTGTTTCATTGGCGAACGCGCCGCCGGTGAGCGGGGCAACGCCGGCATTCTCCAGAAGAATCCCCAATCGGTACGAGCCGGTGATGGTGGGGCTGACCCGCGACGCGCGGATGATGTAGGTGTCGGTCGAAGAAATCGTGAACTTCCAGATCATCGCATCGTTCCCGGGGCCCGACTCATCGTCCGCGACCTCGACGGTCGGAGCGCCCCCGTTGGCCCTGAGCAGTTGAACCAGCGCGTTGCTCATGGAGCCGCCGAGCCCCGCCGCGCCGTTGTCGGAGATGGTGATGACGTCGCCCTCCTGCAACTCGCCGATGTTGAAGTAGTCGTTGTCGGTGAAGTTCGGGAGCGATCCGTTGATCCCCATGTGGTACATCGTGCCCGGAGCGGGCGCGAAGCTGCGGGAGAGGTCCGTCGCGAAGGGCCGGAAGTTGTTGGGCTCCACTTCGGTCCAGCTCTGGCAGGGGTTGACATCGCAGGGGACGCCCGCGCCGCGGTAGGTGCCGCCCTGGGCGGCGCACGCCTGGTGGGTGAGGAAGGCGCAGCCGCCCGAGGGCAGGCAGCACGCGCCCGACGCATCGTTCACGTGCAGCAGGAGTGTGCCGTCGTAGGTGCGGCCCTGGCCGTCGGTCACGTGATAGGGAAGATCGTGGAAGCCGCCCGGGGGAGTTCCCAGCGTCACCTGGCGCGAGTAGTTGCCGTTGCCCGCGCTGTTGAGCGTGAGCGTGCCCAGCCCGAGCGCCGAGGCGTTGAGCGTGACGGAGATCGACGTTGATGCCGGCAGGGTCGCTGCGCTGACCCGCACGGTGAACGTGGTGTTGCCGATGGGCGTGCCGTACGTGGCGAGCCCGGGCGAAGAGACGCCGTAGGCCGTGAGCGGTTTGGGCTCGGCGGGGAACGTTCCCTGGGTGGAGCCGCACGCGCCCGTGAGAGTAATCGTGTATGTGCCGCCATCCGTCGCGTCGGTCCCCGTCCAACCGGTGATGACGTTGCCCGCGCCCGGTCCCGCGGCGGTGCGCTCGGTGGTGAGTGGCGTGTCGAGCCACAACTCGCCCAGGCTCGAGACCGGGTCGCGGTCCGCGCCGCTGACGGCCAGGTAGTAATCGCCGTTGGCGGTGAGGAACTGACCGGTCATGCGCGACTGGGTGCCGGTCGCGGTGTCGTCGTTGAACGTGACGGGCAGGCCGTTGCTGTCGAACAGGAAAAGCTGGGTGTTGAACGCGGCGCCGCCCTCGGTGGTGGCGGAGAAGGCGGAAAAGTTGCAGATGTTGATGCGGTACATGTCAACATCACCGGTGCTGAGCGAGCCGGAGATGTTGGTGATCGGGCTGCTGCCCGCGAGCACTCCGGCGGAGGCGGGCAGTTCGCCCACGTCCGTGCCCTCGGGGACATCGAACCCCATGGTCACGGAGTCCGCGGCGGACGAAGCCGTGCTGGCCGAAGCGCCCAGCCCGCGTTTGGCGAAGGCCTGCCAGAGCGTGTAGCGGTTGGCGCCGCCCGTGAGTGCGAGATCGGCCTGGATGACCGCGTCGCGGGCCTGGATGAACGAGGGGTTCGCGGGCTGGAGTTTCATCCCGTCCACGGCCAACTTGAGGATGAGTTCGTTGGCGGCGTTGCCGCGGGTCTGGAACAAGCCCGCGCGGCAGTCCCACAGCGCACTGCACCAGATTTCTCCGGTGTTGTGCACTTCGGTAGAACGAAATATGCCGTAGCTGGTGGTGCCGGCGCTGCCGTAGGCGTCCCAGTTCAAGGGGTTGGTGGTGGTGTTGGTGCTGTACGGCCGGCGGCGCAGGCCCGCGCTGCTGTTGGCCGAGTAGGTGCCCACCGGATACGTTCCGTTGGGGTTGTCGCCGGGCATGAAGTCCAGGCACAATGCGACAAAGTCGCTCCACCCCTCGCCCATGCCGCCGGACTGCGTGGCGTTGAGCGCGCTGGAGTTGGCGGGCCCGCCGGTGAGGCGGTTCGAGAGGCCGTGCGTCAGTTCATGCATCACGATGGATGTGTCGAGGGCGCTATCCCGTGGCGGCGTAGCCGACGTCCACAGGTACATCTGGCAGCGGCCGGGGGTGCCGTCGACGGGCGTGGCGAAGTTGGCGTTGTTGGTGCCGCTGCCGTCCTGGCAATCGAACTGCACGGCGTCGCTGCCGACCCCGCCGCGGCCGTAGTTGTTGGTCTGGAAGTTGCCCGCGGCTTCGGTGAACCCCAGCGTGTGCAGGCGATCGTGGTACAGGTTGGCCAGATAGAAACTCTGCACGACAGAGGCGTCGCCCCATGTCGCGGGCTGGGCGGCTGGGTCACGCCATGTGTTGAATACGAGCGATGGTCCGCCGTTGGGACGCGGCAGGTCGGCGTAGTTGTCGTTGTTGGCATCCAGGTGCGCGTCGACGTTGTTGCCGCGGGTGTCGGTCAAGTCCGCGCCGGCGACGCCGTTGGTGTCGTGCCAGCCGAAGGGAGACGCGGTGGAGACGCCCGGGTCGCTGGGGTTCACCGTGACCATGCGGCGCGAGTCGAACAGCGGCTCGGGGTAGGGCGCCGGGCCGACGGTGAAGACGCGCAGATTGGTCGTGCCCACTTCCATGCACAACTCGTCCACGCGGTGCAGGATGGTGCCGTCGATGGCATCGACGACGATGTTGTACGTGTGGCCGATGCCCTTGACGGGGATCGTGACGTACCACGCCGGGTGGATCTCGTCGCGGTTGAGCGGGAAGTAAACGCGTTGGGTCGCGATGGCGCGGTCGGCGCGGAAGTCCACGGAGTTGTTCCACGTGCGCTTGCGGTTCGCGCCCTGCGGTTCGGCGGCTGGGGTGGGGTCGGCGGTGACATCGACGCCCACGTTCGCCGCGGCGGCGCGGATCGCTTCCAGGTCGGTCAGTTTCGCGTCCGCGACGCTGAAGCCCTTGGCCGGGCGCGGCAGCATGGTGCTGGAGATGTTGAGCAGCCGGCCGTCGCGGGCGACGTTGGCTTTGATGCCCGCGTCAAACAGATCGATGCCGTCGATCAACTGCTGGAAGGTGAGGTGTGCAACGCCGTTGTGCTCGGTGACGAAGTCACGGGTCTTGCGCGCATTGGGGATTTCCGCGGCGTCGATCTCGAAGAGCGCGGGGTACGCGCGGATGAACTTGGCGACGACCTCGGCGGGAGCCGCGGCGGGGTCGGCGGCGGTGAGGAACGCGCTGGTGGAACGGACGAAGCGGGGCGTGCCGAAGCACGGATCGTCGTCGATCTGGACGGAATCGACGGAAGCACGCAGCCGCGCGAGCTCATCGGCGAGCGCCGGGCCCTTGGTGATCTTCGCGAGAGCGTTGACGACGGGCTGCGTGGGCTCGCCGTCAGCGTTGAAGCGGATGTCGAAGGACGGGTAGCCGTCATCGGCTCCCTTCACCGCCGCGAACGCCGGGTCATCGGCCCGTGCCGAGGCGAGCGTGCCGACGGTGCCGCACACAGCCATGATTGCGATACAGAAACGACCGAGGGAAGCAGACAAAGGACGCGCGTTCGGGTTCGGCCGGTTCATGTAGATCTCCGTGATGCGGATAGGCGCGGGGCGGGTTGACAGAAGGCCGAGGGTGAGCAATGAACCCAACAGAGCGCCATGGCACAAGGATCATACACAAATCGTTGAAAACGAAAGGCCTGTTAAGTGGTTACAGGACCGGATGGCGGCTCGATTGCGCGAAGAACCCTTCGTTGTGCATCGCGGGACTGTGCGCATCGTGACCGGAGCCTCGTGGTTTGTGAACGCATGATCTGATCGCGCGGTTCGGAGATGCGCCAAAGGCGGATCAGCAGCCCGCTTCCCAGCGTGTGATGAAGACCTCGACGTCCGCGCCGTCAACCCCGCCGTCGTTGTCGAGATCGGCTCCGGCGAGCCCGGCTTCCCAGTCGGCGTAGAAGGCCTGCACGTCCGTGCCGTCGATGCCGCCGTCAAGGTTGTAATCGCCTAAGCAGATCAGCGGCCGCTCGAAAGCGCCCATGTCGGCGATCGCGGGCCCGCCCGCGCCGCCGGGCACGCCCGTGTCGGAGGTGAACGGTTCATCGAAGAAGCGCGGTCCGCCCGCCAGATCGGTCAGAACGCCGAGCGGTACGGCCGAGTTGTCCGCGGCGTCGATGCAGGGCGATGAAGGCGCGAGGCGCAGGTCATCGTCCCGCGTGCCGAGGATGTGGTCCGGGCCGGCCATGTTGATGAACATGGGATCGCCGACGAGATTGCCGGCGCCGGGATAGGCCTGCGGCAAGGAGGAGAACTCAACGCTGGCCCCGCCGGCCAGTTGCGTGCTCCAGGTGTTGTTCCACACGATGGAGTTGCGAACCGTGACCCCCGGCATGGAACCGACGATCGCCGAAGAGTTGGAGGCCAGCGAGCAGTTAGTCAGCGTCAGCGTGGAATCGGCGACGGAGATTCCGCCGCCGGTGCCCGGCGATCCGGGTGAGCCCGAGCGAACGTTGCAATACACCCCGGAGCCACCGTTGCCGGCCCGGTTGCCGACGAACACGCTATTCGTCACCGTTGCGGTCGAGTTGCCGGTCAGCGACAGACCGCCGCCGTCGCCGCCGTTGCCGCCATCATGGCCGACACCCGCGGTGCATGATCCGCCGCTGCCGCTGCCCCCGGTGTTCTCGGCGACCACGCAGTTCGTCACAACGAGCGAGGACTGATCGCAGATGATCCCCCAGCCGGTCCCTCCCGGCAATCCGTAGGGAGACGCCTCGTATCCGCCTGGCTCGCCACCGTTGCGGACGATCCGGCAGTTGGTCATGCGTACGGCCGACCCGGCTCCTGCAAAGAGCCCCGCGGCGGCGCCCCCACCAATATAAGGCCCACGGCCGAAGTTCTGCGTCAGGATGCAATCAGTGATGTTGAGCCGCGAGGACTCCGCGTAGACCGCGCCGCCCGCGCCGACGAACTCATCGACGATCGCCGAGCCGATCGTGAAGCCCACGACTTCCGCGGCGGAGGTGAGCGAGCTTGCTGTTATAACGCGGAAGCTGTTCGCGGGTGGAACTCCAAGATCGCCGGTGAGAATGGTCGGATGTGCGACCGGGTTGCGTTGCGAAGCTTCGGATTCGGTGCCGGCGAACCCGCCGAGCAACGTGGCGCCCGAGACCATCCGGAACGAAGCATCTCGATCGCGCGTGCCCCGGTCCGGCCGGTACGTTCCCTGCGCTACCCAGATCTGAGGCGGGGCGCTGAGCGCCCGCGCCGCGTCGAGAGCGTCCTGAAGGTCGCGGAACGCCGTTGCCCACGAGAATCCGTTCCCTCCCGCCGCGGCCGCCGCGTTGACGTGCAGCACGGTCTGATCGCTGATCGTGATCGACGCCGGGATGACTTCCACGGTGCCCTTGAGGCGACCAGAGTAGTCGCCCGGGCCGTTGTACCACGATGCTTCGCGTGCTCCGCTGATGGTGTTCCGGCTCATGCCGGTGGTCGGCGCGCCCCAGCTTAGAACCTGCGGCTGGCCCATAGCGGGACCTCCCACGTGCAGCGAGAGCAGCAGGATGGTCACTCCCGTCACGTCGGGGTTGTACGGCGGGTCGTTCGGGCCGACGATTTCCCGAGACTTCTGCACGGACGCCACGCCACCTGCGCCGTTGAAGTTGTTTAGGGCGGAGGTGCCCGAGGTCGGCCCCGTGCCCATCCAGCGGGTGATGTCATCGCGAGCGATGCGGAGGTACGTCCCCGGGGGAGCGCCACCGCTGCCGCCCGCGTGAGTGTGTGCAGTGTAGAAGTGGGTCTGCGTCGGGCCGGTCGAGGCGAACGGTCGGATGCGGCCGAATGGGCCGTCGAGGGCAGAGCCGTCGAGGTCTACAGCGCCTCCGTTCGTGTTGTTGCCGCGATCGGCGAACGGGTTGATTGAGTCCATGCCCGGGCGGACGTTGCCGATCACCGGCTGCCAGACCAGGTAGGCAAACCCCGAGGCCGGCGCGGCGCCGGTCCATGAGATCCGGGCCCGGAGCAGAACATCGGCAGCACGGTTCGAAGACAGGTTGACAACGACATCGTGAGACCACGTGACCCCGTCCAGGCTGCAATCCAGCTCCAGGCGGGACGTGTCCTGAGCGCTCGCTGTCATTGCCAGGCCTGCAACGAGGACGATACAGCCGATCGTGTTTTTCACAACTGACTCCTTTTTAGAGTGAAGGCTCAGCAGCCCGCTTCCCAGTGCTCGAAGAATGTGTCTACATCGGCGCCGTCGACGCCGCCGTCGGCGTTCACATCACTCCGCGCTTCTCCTGCTTCCCAGGCACCAAAGAACGCGCCTACGTCAGCGCCATCAGCGCCGCCGTCACAGTCAAAGTCTCCGATGCAGATGGTGAGGGTGGCTGGGTTGGTGGTGGTGCTGCCGCAGACGTTGGTGACGATGCAGTCGTACGAACCGACATCGGCGGCCGATAGATCGGTGAGCATCAGCGTCATCGTCGCGGCGGAAGGGTTCGTTACCGTTTCGATCGCGACGGTGTCCTTGCGCCATTGGTAGGTGAGGGGCTCATCGCTCGTGGCGGTAACTGAGAAGATCGCGCTGCCGGCGAGGCAAGCGGATGTGTTCTGCGGCTGCGAGGTGATCTTCGCGACGGAGCTCCCGAAGGTGTATCGAGCGAAATACGCCGACTCGTTCCCGCCCGCGGTGGAGAAGAAACCCCCCGCGAGCACGTCGCCGCCCGGCAGAACAGCGAGCGTTCTGACGCTGCCGTTTGTCCCCGCTCCGAGTGCGGACCAGACGCCGGTGGTCGGGTTGAATCGGGAGATGTAGTTGGTCGCGACGCCTCCGGCCCTGATGAAATCCCCGCCCACGATGACGTCACCGTCCGGCAGGACCGCGAGGGCGTACACGGAGCCGTTATTGGATATTTCTATCCCCGCTCCCAGTGGGGACCAAGTGCCGGTGGTCGGGCTGTAGCGCGCGACATATGTGGCCGCCGCGCCACCGGCTCTGGTGAAGTTTCCACCCGCGATCACATCTCCGTCCGGCAAGACGGCGAGGGCGACGACGAAGCGGTCCATCCCCGAACTCAGAGTGGACCAGACCCGTGTGGTGGGGTTGTAGCGAGCGATGTAGCCTGCCGTCGTGCCCCCGGTCGCGGTAAAGGTCCCGCCCGCGATCACATCCCCGCCCGGCAGGAGCGCGAGGGCGTAGACCAAGCCGTCTGTCCCCGCGCCCAGCGAGGACCACACTCCGGTGGTCGGGTTATAGCGGGCGATATAGTTTGCAGGAACGCCCCCGGCCATGGTGAAGGTCCCTCCCGCAATTACGTCCCCACCCGGAAGAACCGCGAGGGCGAGGACGCTTGGGTACAACGTACCCATCCCCGAACTAAGTGCGGAAAAGACGCCCGTGGTCGGGTTGTAGCGAGCGATGGAGTTTGCCGTAACGCCGCCGGCCATGGTGAAGTTGCCGCCCGCGATGACATCACCGCCGGGCAGAACCGCAAGGGCGGTGACGTTTGAGTACAACGTATTGATGCCGGAACCGAGCGCGGAATACGTGCGGGTGGTCGGGTTGTAGCGAGCGATGTGATTCGCCGACACACCATCGGCCGTTGTGAATTGCCCTCCAATGATCACATCCCCGCCCGGCAGGATCGCGAGGGAGTGGACATCGTCGTTCATTCCCGATCCCCGCCCGGCCCAGAGGTCTGTGGTTGGGTTGTAGCGGGCAATGTGGCTCGCGATTACACCTCCGGCCGAGCCGAACCACCCGCCGACAACAACATCACCGCCCGGCAGAACTGTGAGGGCTCTGACTTGAACGACGTTGAACTCTGAGTCGCCACTAATCCCGGATCCCAAGGCGGACCAAGCGCCTGTGACCGGGTTGTAGCGAGCGATCTTGCTGGCCGCGATGCCCCCGGCCATGGTGAACCGCCCGCCCACGATCAGGTCTCCACCTGGCAGGAGCGACATGGCCGATACGTCGTCGGTTGTCCCCGCGCCAAGAGCGGACCAGATGCCTGTGGCTGGGTTGTAACGCGCGATGCGTTTCGCGGCCGCACCCCCGGCCCTGTTGAAGTTTCCACCCGCGATCACGTCGCCGCCAGGCAGGACTGCGAGGGCGTCGACGGATGTGAAGTTGCTGTCAGCCACCCCCTCTCCAAGTGCGGACCAGGTGCCTGAGGTTGGGTTGTAGCGGGCGATGTGGTTCGCCATCACGCCGCCGGCGAAATCGAACTCCCCGCCCACGATTAGATCGCCGCCGGGTAGAAGCGCGAGGGAGTAGACGGTGCTATTCAATCCCGATCCCAGCGCGGACCAAACGCCAGTGGTTGGGTTGTAGCGGGCGATGTGGTTCGCCGCCATGCCCCCGGCCGTGGTGAAGCTTCCGCCCACGATCATGTCACCATCGGGCAGGACGACGAAGACGTGGACATCGGCGTTTGCACCAGACCCCAACGCGGACCAGAGGCCCGTGGTCGGGTGATATCGAGCGATGGAGTTGGCCGCTACACCACCGGCGGAGGTGAACCTCCCGCCTGCAATCACATCACCGTCCGGCAGGACTGCAACAGCCCAGAGGAAGGCATTCGTGCCCGATCCCAACGCGGACCAGACCCGGGTGGTTGGGTTGTAACGGGCGATGTAGTTCGCCGGCACGCCGCCAGCCGTCGTAAACGTCCCGCCCGCGATGACGTCACCGCTAGGGAGTGTCGCCAGAGCGAGGACACCGTCGCCAATACCGGGAACGCTCTCGCTCGGCAGCCATCCCGCGAGGCACTGAGCCCGGGCAGGCGTGCCAAAGGTGGACAGCAGCAGAAGGATCAGGGCGACAACAGCCGACGGGCCGCCGAGCACTCGCCCGGTCCGGGCGGTATCTTCGTGGTCCCAGGTTGGGCCGATGCGATCTTCCCGAGCTCGGCCGAAAAGCACGGTCACGCCGCGCGCGGTGTGATGCGTCATCGCCCGGTGAACTCGCGGCGATCGGCTTGCGTCTTCCAGTTGGGACCGTCGGGGTTTCTGGGCGTGTGAAATTCCGCACACACCCGCGGCAGGCGCAGCGAGCGCGCCGGGCCCGCACGCCGAACCGATCCGTAGAAAATGATGACAGACGAGATTCGATCGACTCCGCGAAAGACGGGTCATGGTCTTTCCCCTTTTGGTGGAGACGCTGGGTCACGCGTGCGCGCGTAAACCACTCAGCGACATGGTCGCCATCAGTTGGTCTTGAATGTCCGGCAATAGCCGATCACGCGATGTCGAAGACTCACTGATGTGTATCAGCATACTCCGCGCACGCGGCGACGCGAGACGCCGCTGCGCGATCAGGGATATTTCCCTCAAAGCACCCGACGCCGCGCAGACCCGTGGGCGTGCGCCTATCGCGAGGCCACACCCGCCCGGGGTCAGCCGCAGCCGCCCGCTTCCCACGCCGCGAAGAACGTGGTCACGTCGCTCCCGTCCACGCCGCCGTCCTGGTTCACGTCGGCCTCGGGCAGGCCGAGCTCCCACGCGGCGAAGAACGCATCGGCGTCGGCACCGTCGATTCCGCCGTCCTGATTAAAGTCGGCGAAGCAAGGAGGCAGGCCGAAGGCCGTGAGCGTCAGCGTGTAGCGCTGGACGTTGTCGGTGCTGCCGGCGGGGCTGAAGACCTTGACGATGTAGTCGCCGGAGTCGAGCGGCGCGGGCGGGGTCTGGCCGCTCACGCCCGGGGCGTGCGCGGGCGACGCGGAGATCGTGCCGCCCGCCGTGGTGAGCAACTGCACGGAGAGCGACTGCATCGACAGCGTGTTGGTGAGCGTGTTGGTGCCGTTGTACGGGCCGACAAAGTAACTGGACCCCACCGGCGACGCGGCGGCCATCACCTGCGAACGCTGGGTGAGCGTGAACGCGAAGTAATCGGTGTCGGCCGCGCCGTCCAGCGAGAGCTTTACGCGCGTGAGCGTCGCGTCGGGGTTCAGCGCGCCCAGCGCGGTCGGGGCGGCGATGGAGTCGTTGTTCTCGTCGGGGTCGCCGTAGTTCCGGTGGGCGGCGCGGATGTCATCGTCGAGCGGGCCGTCTCGGTCATTGAAATAGAACGGCTCCATGAGCTTGGTGCTGTCGGTGGGGCCCACATGATTGAATCCCAGCGCGTGCCCCGCTTCATGGGCAAGCACGTTGCGCAGGAATCGATAGTCGTTGCCGGGCGCGGCCCAGTTCTCGGAGGAGTCCAGCACGATGTCGCCGATGGTCGGGATTCTCGCGGCGGCGAGCACGCCGTTGACTCCGTCCATGGGGTGCATCGCCAGGCGGATGTCGCCCCGCAGTCCGGCCTGGCCGGGGCTGCCGGGCCAGGGCGCGCCGTCGTCGCTCACGCGGGAGATCCGCACGCCCGAGTTGAGCGCCCACGCCGCGAACGCCTGATCGACCTTGGCCTGCCAGAGCGCGGTGTTGCCGCCGAAGCGGGTGTTCATGACCGTGAAGAGGTAGTTGACGCTGTCGGGCTCGAAGTTCTGGCCGGGGATGTACACGCCGTCGGGCACCAGGCTGTACGTGAGCGTCGGCGGGTTGCCGATGGGGCCCGCGTTGCCCGCGGCGGTGCTCGTCCAGCGCGCGGTGATGACGTACCGCGGCCCGTACCCGTTCATGAGGCCCTCGAGCGCTTCGATCACCTCCGGCGCGGGCGGTGAGGTTGGGTCAAAGCACGCGACGGCGGCCGCGCGGTACGGAGGCAGGAACGGGAGTGGATCCCGCGAATCAAAGGACGGCACCAGCGAGAGCACCGCGGCCTGTTGGAACGGGCCGCGGCGAACCGCACCGCCAAAGCCCTCCTGCCCGGGCGAGGAAGCGGTGGAAACCATGCACAGCACGAGCGCTAGCGGAACTCGCATCGATCGGTCCTCCGGGGTCAGCGCTTTCGCCGCACCCGGGACGATGGTATCGGTTCAGCAGCCCCCGGCCTGCCACGCGAGGAAGAACGTCTCAACGTCCGCGCCGTCAACGCCGCCGTCGCCGTTCACGTCCGCCGCGGCGTCCCCCTCCTGCCATGGCACAAAGAACGCTTCGACGTCCGCGCCGTCAACGCCGCCGTCTTGGTTGAAGTCTCCGATGCACGGACCGGCGCCGCCGATCTGAAGGTTGAAGTCGTACGAGGTGGTGACATTCGCGGGACCGCCGGTTTGCGTGGCGACTGAAGCGCCCCAGCTCAGGAGGTATCGACCCGCGGGGAGGTCGCCGACGATCACATCAGCGAGCGTTCCCTGGCTGGTCGCCGCGAGGATGAAGACGTACGTGTCTGAATCGCGGTGGTAGAGATCGACGCTGGCGGCGCCGATGACCGAGACAAGGTTGTACGTGAGTGTGAAGGCGGAACCGGCCCCAAGCGTGAACTCCACGGTGCCCACGCTGCTGGCGTCTCCGGAGGAGCCGCAGACGACGTTCTGATTGGACTCGCTCAAGTAGATCGCGGCGGAACCGACGGCGATGAGGCCCCGTTCGGTGAACGAAGATTGCTGGGTCACGGCGGCGGTGGCGGAGGACTCGCCGTATTCCATCCCGTCGAAGCTGCACGGGCCCGAGGCGACGGGCCCGATGGAGCCCTCGAACGGGAGCAGGTGGCCCCCGGACGATTGCGAGTCTCCGTTCGTGCCGGCGTTGGCATAGACATTCGCGTTCACGGAGCGGGCCTCCGATGTCCACATCGGCTGGGCCCCGGCTGGGGCGCACGCGAACAGGATGGAAAGCAACACGGCAGGGTGTTTGTTGGCCATGGTCGATCGCTCGGGGTACCCATCCACGACACGGTGGGACGAGCAAGGTTAGCCGCACAGCCCCGAAGACCACGCGACAAAGAAGGCGGCCACATCCGAGCCGTCGACACCGCCGTCGCCGTTGAGGTCCGCCGCCGCGTCTCCCGCCTCCCACGACTCAAAGAACGCCTCGACATCCGCGCCGTCGACACCGCCGTCCTGGTTGAAGTCTCCTGTGGAGCGGCCGGGCACGAGCAGGGCGAAGTTGGCCGCCGCGATGGCGCCGCCCGCGACCGCGCCGAACGACCCGGTGACCGCGAGGTATGGCATCTGCGGCCCATTCCCGTCCGGATCGAACACCGTCATGTCATTGATGGTGCCGGTGGGAACTCCGCCCGCCGGGCAGGCAGACCAGGCTGTTCCGTCCCAGCGCGCCAGGCGCTGCGCGGGCGCGGTGCCCGCGATGGTGAAGTCGCCCGCGGCGTACAGCTTGGGCCCCGAGCCGTCATCGAACACCGCCAGCGCGCGGACCTGGTTGTTCAGGCCCGCCCCCAGCGGGGCCCAGCGCTGGCCGTTCCAGCGCGCGATGTTGCGGGCCTGCGTCCAGCCGGAGGTGGGGCCGGCGCCCAGGAAGGATCCGCCGACGATGAGCTCGGGGCCCGAGCCCGCGTCGAACACGGTGCAGGTGGTGCCTGAGCCGCCGCGGATGCCGCCGTTCACGGTGGACCACGCGGTGCCGTTCCACTTGCCGATGCCGATGCCCTCGGAGAACGGCGCGCCGTTGACGATGAGCGAACCGACGCAGAAGAGCGCGCGGCCCGAGCCATCGTCAAAGACCACCGAGTCGGTCACGACAGACCCCAGGCCCTGGCCCATGCACTGCCACGCCGAGCCCGTCCATTCGGTGACGTACTCGCAGGGGAAGCCGAATCCGCCGCTGCCCATGAGGCGCGGGCCCGCGCCGAAGTTGTACGAGGTGAGCGCCGACATCCAGGAACTCGTGCCCGCGGAGCCGAACGGCACGAAGGCCCCGTTTTCAAGCCGCGCCACGTTGTCGCTGAATCCGGCGGACCGGGGCACGCCGATGAATCCGGCGACGTAGAGCGTTGAGCCGCCGCCGTCGTTGTGGCGCGTGATGCTCCGCACGTCGCCGTGCAGATTGCCGCCCACGGGTGCGAAGCCGTCGCCGGTGAACGCCGCGATGTACGCCGCGGGCGTGGTGAACGAACCGCCCACGTACAGCGTCGGGCCCGAGGCGTCGGCATAGAGCACGTGCCCGGCATCGTTCAGGGCGAACCCCTGCCAACGCGGGGCGCAAGGCTCCTGCGCGCACGCACCCCCCGCGGCGATCGCCAGGCCGAACACAAGTTGAACTTCGCGCATCAGTTGGCTCCGGAACGTCAGCCCTACACGGACCAATGTGTGCGAGCGACGATGTTCTTGCGGGCGACAGCGGCAATATGAAGCGGTGTTCGAAAGGACCCGACAGCGGCGAGTTGCCGGTCGCGGCACCGTTGAGCCCTTCGCCGATGCTGACCGCTGCTTACACCGCAAGGGTCAACGCGGGCGCGATGATGCCGGGCGCCGACCTGTCACGGGTGGACCAAGCGCTAGACCGTTGCTTCGGCCGCGGAATCAATGTCGCGATGGCGTGTGCAGCCTTACTCGCAGGATCCTCCTTCCCACCGGATGAAGAACGTCTGTACGTCGGCCCCGTCGATGCCTCCGTCGCGGTTGACATCGGCGATGCCAACGCCTGACTCCCAGTACGCGAAGTACATGCTGACATCATCGATGTCAACCCCACCGTCATCGTTGAAATCCGCCAGGCATGGATCGATCTCGATCACAGCTGCATCGCTCTTGGCCGTGCCGCACGAGTTCGTGGCGGAGATCGTGTAGGAACCGGATTGCGATTGATCGGTCGCGTTGATCCTCAGGGTGAGTGTTGTTGATCCGGAGTAGTTCGCAGAATCAGTGAGGTCCGAGCCGTTGTGCTGCCATCGGCACCGGACTCCCGTCGCGGCATTGAGCGACGCGGTCAGTACGATTTCTTCGCCCGCGTAGAATGTGCCGCCGATCGGCTGAGCGGTAAAGACGGGCGCGGCGCAGGGGGCTCCCAACTCCCAGGTGTCGTCGGCCATCCCTTCCGGGTAGTTGTCTCCGCCGAAGAGCACGGTCACAGACCGGCCCGAGTCATACGCCATCGCATGGTCATGTCGCGGCGTGGGCCCCTCGATCGCCCGCCGGGCCCAATCCGACCCATCCCATTCCCAGGTCTCGTCGGATGAGCCGCTGTAGTACTTGTAACCTCCGAACATCACTGTGACAAGCCGACTGGAGTCGTATGCCATCTCGTGGTCGTATTGCCACGCGGGCGGGGGCACAGTTTGTTGCTTCCAGACAGACTGACTCCATTCCCACGTCTCGGTTGGAGCCAGGAAATCGCCTCCCAGGAGCACCGTCACGCCGCGTCCTGAGTCGTACGCCATCGCGTGCCATCGCTGCGGAGCCGGTCCGTCGCGGGCGCGCAGTGTCCAGGTGAGTCCGTCCCATTCCCAGGTCTCGCCGCTGCGGCTGAAGTCGTTGTTCGCGCCACCGAACAGGACAGTCACGCCTCGTACGGTGTCGAACGCCATCGTGTGATCGACGCGCGGCGAAGGTCCTGTGTCCGCCCGCAGGGTCCACGCGGTCCCGTTCCATTCCCAAGTTTGGGCGTCAGCTATATCTTCCCCGGGGTAGCTCACCTCTCCCCCGAAGAGAACGGTGACGCCGCGAATCGAGTCGTAGGCCATCGCGTGGCGGCCCCGTGGCGACGGGCCCTCCACGTAGCGCTGGGTCCATGTCTTGCCGTTCCACTCCCAGGTGTCACCGGTATACGAGACTTCCGGGGTCAATCCTCCAAAGAGAACGGTGACTCCTCGGGCGGCGTCGTAGGCCATCGCGTGAAAGCACCTTGGCGATGGCCCAGCAACCATCCTCCTGGTCCACTCCACCTCCTGCGCCGACGCGATCAAGATGGGAATGAACAGCGCGAAAGCGCCGGCGATCAGACCGCGGCGCACGAGGCGATCGAACACCGCAAAGCAGTTTGACACGGAAATTGTGGTGTGTTTCATGGCGCGCCCCTTGGCCAAGGTCACTCAGCAGCCGACCTCCCAGTGAACATAGAACGTCTGAACGTCGGAGCCGTCGACGCCGCCGTCGCCGTTGACATCGGCCGCTACATCCGCCAGCTCCCAGGCGAAGAAGAACGCGCCCACATCGGACCCGTCGACACCGCCGTCAACGTTGAAGTCCGCGATGCACTGCCGGATGTCAATGATCGCCTCGTTGCTCGTGACCGTGCCGCACGTATTGGTGATGGTCAGCGTGTACGAGCCCGAGAGCGACACATCGGCCGCGTTGATCATCAACGTCGACGTCGAGGCGCCCGAATAGACCGCGGAGTCAAAGACGTCAACGCCGTCCTTGCGCCACCGGTATGTCACGTCGCCCACCGGCGCGCTCGAGGTCTCGAGCACGATCTGGTCGCCGAGGTAGAACGCGCCGCCGACGGGCTGAAGTGTGAGTTCCGCGCGGCAGGAGAGCGCGACGGGATCGCTGATGACAAAGCCGCACTCGCGCGCGACGATGCAGTCGTAGTAGCCCTGGTCTCCGGGCTGCACGCCGGCGATTATGAGCGTGGGGCTGTTCGTGCCGCTCACGCGGAGCTCTTCCTTGATGTAACTTCCGTTCTTCCTCCACTGGAATGTCGCGGCGGGATCGGAGGTCTGAATCGCGAACGTCGCCGAACCGCCGGGGGCGAGGATCGCCGGGACAGGCTCGGCGGTGATGTCGGGCGTGGCGCAGGGCACGCCCAGGAGCCACGTGTCCCTGAGGTAGCTGCCGCCGTCGAGCCCCGAGAAGAGCACCGTCGCGCCGTGCACGGAGTCGTACACCATCGCGTGGCCGTACCGTGGCTCGGGACCGGCGATCGCCCGGAGCGTCCACGAGTTTCCGTTCCATTCCCACGTGTCGTTCAGCTTCGGGCCGCTGCCGGTGTCGCCGCCGAACAGGACGGTGACGCCCCGGGCCGAGTCGAACGTCATCGCATGGTCGGACCGTGCCGAAGGTCCGCTGACCGGCCGCTGAATCCAAGTCGTTCCATTCCATTCCCAGGTTTCGTTGCTGTACCCGCCTGCTCCGTACCCGCCGAAGAGCACCGTGACGCCGCGGGCCGAATCAAAGGCCATGGCGTGGAAATAGCGTGCGGAAGGTCCGCTGACCAGGCGCTGGGTCCAGGCGGTCCCGTTCCACTCCCAGGTCTCGCCGCCGCCGGAGTAGCCGCCGAACAGGACGGTGACGCCGCGTGCCGAGTCGTACGCCATCGCATGGCCGGACCGTGCCGAAGGTCCGCTCACCGGCCGTTGGTCCCAGGTCATGCCGTTCCATTCCCAAGTGATGCTGTCCCCAGAGCCGCCGAAGAGGACGGTGACTCCGCGCCCAACGTCAAACGCCATGGCGTGGTCGTACCGAGCCGCGGGGCCAGCGGCGATCCGTTGCTCCCAGTTCGATCCGACCCGCTCCCAGGTCTCGGCGCTCGGCGGACCGTCCATGATCGGGTAGCCCCCGAAGAGGACGGTCGCCCCGCGTGCCGAGTCGAACGCCATCGCGTGAAAGACGCGAGCGGAGGGCCCGCCGGAAGTTCGCTGCCTCCAGGCCGTTCCGTCCCACTCCCAGGTGTAGTGATCGAGCGAGCCGGCGTACAGAACCGTCACATGACGGGCCGAGTCATAGGCCATGGCGTGGAATGACCGATACGCGGGTCCCGAGATCAACCGGCGCGTCCAGGTCGCTCCATTCCATTCCCACACGGACGAGTCGCCGGTGTTCGCATCGCCGCCGAAGAGGACACAAACGCCGCGGGCCGCGTCGTACGCCATCGCTGCGCCCGTGCGCGGCGATGGACCGCTGTCGGCGCGGACATCCCAATGCGTGCCGTCCCACTCAAAGGTTCGGTCATCGCCGGGGCTGGCGCCGAAGATCACCGTCACGTGTCGGGCCGAGTCGTAAGCCATCGCGGGCCGGACGGCGCTCGAAACCGACGGGCCGTCTTCGACGCGGCGGGTCCAGATTGTCCCGTTCCATTCCCAGGTCTGGCCGCCCCTGAACAGCACGGACACGGCGCGGGCCGAGTCGTACACCATCGCGGGTTTGTACGAAGAAGACGCGCCCGGGCCGCTCACCTGGCGCTGCGTCCACGCGGCTCCATCCCACTCCCAGGTTTCATCGCTGTAGCTTCCCGACGCGGTGCGGCCCCCGAACAGGACGGTCACGCCCCGGGCCGAGTCGTAGGCCATCACGTGTTCCGCCCGAGCCGAGGGGCCGGTGACAATCTGCTGCGTCCAGACGGTGCCGTTCCACTCCCACGTCTCTCCGTTGTAGATCGATCCGCCCACGAGCCCGCCGAACGCCACCATCACGCCGCGGGCGGAGTCGTACGCCATCGCGTGCTTTTGCAGGCTGGGCGGCGTGGGGACCTTGGTCCAGGCGATGTCTTGTGCACGGGCCGGGGCGAGTGTCAGCGACAACAGCGCCACCACCATCGCGAGCAACCACGATGGCACCCACCGGCGTGCGACCGAACTAGAGTTCGATCGATTTACCATCAAGCGCGTGAACATGGTGTTTCTCCGTAACAGGGCCCCCAAGCCGCTCGGCGCTCAAACGTCGTGCCGACCCACCGCAACGCCTGTTCCGCGCCTCCCAAGGAAGCGTGCGGGCCGGGCGCCGGTGCGCGGGGCTGAGAGCGTCATGATCCTTCGTCAGTCCCGGGGCGCCTTCGCCCCGGGAAGTGGAATCGGGGAAGTTTCCCCGAACGTGTCAACTTGGGTGCGGGAGCATTAACAACCGGCCTCCCACGCCTGGAAGAAGAACTGCACGTCGCCGCCGTCAACACCGCCGTCGCCGTTGACATCGGCCGCGGATGCGCCCAGTTCCCAATCGATGAAGAACGCGCCGACATCCGAGCCGTCGACACCGCCGTCGCCGTTGAAGTCGCCGGGGCAGGGCCCCCCGTGTTCGTACGCGCCCATGTCGACGATCGAGGCGCCGCCCGCGCCGCCGGGCACACCCGTGTCCGGGGCCGCGAGCACGTTGAAGAAGCGTGAATCACCCGCCAGATCGGCCAGCACGCCCGCCGGGACGGCGGTGTTGTTCCCCGCGTCGATACAGGGCGACGCGGCCGACAGGCCGTAGCCTCCCGCGCCGTCAAAGAGCGGGTTCGACGCGATGACTCCCACGCCGCCGTAGGAGCCGGTCCAGTTCTGGATGCACGAGTACCCGACCGTGGGTGTGCCGGAGGAGAACGTGAACTGCTGGCTGCCGTCGTTGTACCACAGAATCGAGTTGGAGAGGATCAGGCCAGATCCGTAGCCGCCGATGGCGCCGCCCGAGTTGTACGCGAAGGTGCAGTTGACGATATTGATGTCGGATCCGGCGTTGTAGATGCCCCCGCCCCGGCCGGGGCTGCCGTCGGGCGCGCGGTAGTTGTTGTTGAAGCACGGGCCCGCGCCCGTCCCGCCGCCGCCGACGGAGTTGCCGACGAACAGGCAGTTGACGATCGTGGCCGAGCCGTTGCGGATGGCGATGCCCGCGCCGCTGCCGCCGTCGCCGCCGGGCAAGGAGGTCTGGTTCGGCTCGCAGTACCCGTCACCGCCGCGTCCGGTGGTGTTGTCGCGGAAGACGCACTCCAGCACCGTGATATCCGAATCAACGGAGTTGAGCGCAGCGCCGCTGGAGGGAGGGTCGTAATAGGACGAGCCCCCGCTGTCGGTGGAGTTGCCGCGCAGTTCGCAGCGTTCCAGCCGCAGCACGGAACGCCAGGCGTAAACGCCCCCGCCGCCGGGGCTCGCGACGCCCGCGATGTTGCCGGAAATCACACAGTCGCTGATGGTGAGCGTGGAGTCATGGACTCGAACCCCGGCCCCGCCGTTCTCGCTGAACGGCGGCGTCTGTCCGCCGCGGACCGTGACGCCCGACAGCGTCGCCGGCATGGCGCAGTTCTCGATCAAGACGACGGGGGCCGAGATGCCGTCGCCAGCCAGCACCGTGGGGTTCAGCACCCAGTCCCGCTGGTCCGATGTGGATTCGGTGCCGGCGAAACCGCCGAGAACGCCGACGCCGCAGGGCAGCACGAACGCTCCTCGTGCGCCGTTGGCGTAGGTGCCGCGGGCGACCCAGATCTCGCGGAGGGATGGATGCGTTTTCGCCCAGTCGAGCGCGCTCTGCAGCGTGTTGAACGCGGCGTCCCACGACGAACCGTCGCCGCCGCCGGGCGCCGAGCCGTTCACATACACCACCGTGCCGCACGGCACGATCGTCACCGTGCCGGGGTTGCTGACGACGGTCCCGCACTGGTTGGTGACGACGCAGTCGTACTCGCCCGAATCCGCCGGGACCGGGTTGATGATGTTGAGTGAAGGCGTCGTCGCGCCGGCGATGTGCCCGGCCTGATCGCTCAAGGTGTGGCCGTCACGGCGCCACCGGTAGGTGATCGGATCGCTGCCGATCGCGACGACGTGAATCTCCAGATCCTCACCGACGCACACCGCCGAATCGGAGGGATGCTCATTGAGGCTGATGGCACTTCCCCATGAGTACCGCGCGATGCTCCGAGCGGATGCGCCGCCGATCGCGGTGAAGAACCCGCCCGCGATCAGGTCCCCATCCGGGAGCACCGCGAACGCCTCCGCGGCGCTGTCAAGGCCCGTGACCAGGGGGAACCAATCGCCGGTCGTCGGCGATGCCGCGTGGTACCGGGCGATCCGCGTCGCCGGCACGCCGCCGGCCGAGTTGAACAACCCGCCCACGATCACGTCCCCGTCGGCCAGCAACGCGAGCCTCGTTACCCAGTGGTCCGTTCCCGATCCCAGCGCCGACCATGTGCCGGTCGAGACCGAGGTCGGGTGGTACCTGGCGATGTGGTTGACCGGCAGGCCCCCGACCGTGCTGGTGAACACTCCGCCCACGATCACATCGCCGTCGGGAAGGGTCAACATCCTGAACGGCGTGTCATTGACATATCCCATCGCGTACCAGGTGCCGATGGTCGGTGAGGTGGGGTGGTATCGCGCGACCCGGCTCACCTGCACGGTGCCGGCCACGTAGAAGTCGCCTCCCGCAACCAGATCACCGTCCGGCAGCACCGCCACGGTGTAGACCATCCCGCCCTGGCTCCGCAGCCCCCCACTCATATTCGACCAAGTGCCCGCCGTCGGCGACGTCGGGCGGTAGCGTGCGATGTTGTTGACCGCCAGACCGCCGGCGACGGTGAATCGGCCGGCCGCGACCACATCACCGTCCGGCAACACCGCCAACGCCGCGACGCCGTTCCCGAATCCGGTGCCGATGCCCGAGCCCATCGCGGACCAGGTGCCCGTCGTCGCCGAGGTCGGGTGGAAGCGGGCGACCATGCTCGCCGCGATGCCCCCGGCCTGCGAGAACGCGCCTCCCACGATGACATCACCATCCGGCAGCACGGCCAGAGCGGCGACGGTGTCGTCCACTCCTTCGCCCAGCGCGGACCAGGTGCCGGTGTTCGTTGAAGTGGGGTGGTAGCGAGCGATGCGGTTCGCGGCGATGTCCCCGGCCGTGGAGAACGTGCCGCCCACGATCAAGTCACCGTCGGGCAGCACAGCCAGCGCCGTGACGGTGCCGTCGGTGCCGGGGTTCCCGATGCCCGTCAACCACCGCGGGGCGCACTGCGCCGTGGCCGCGCCGGGTGTGAACAAGGTGAGCACCAGAACAAGCGCCGCGAACAGCCACGACGGCATGCCGCGACGAACAAACGACGCGGGGTTTGTTCGACGTCCGATCAAGCGGAGCAACATGATTGTCTCCTTGGTTCATGGCACCGAGGCCCGCAGTCCGGAGATCGAACGCTCTTGAGCCGTTCGCGCCATCCCGCGTCCGCACCATCAAAGAAGCGTGCGGGGCGGGCACCGGGGCGAGGCGCTGGGTGCGTTCAAATCGTTCGCCGGTCCGCGCGTCATCTGGCGTGTTGGCAACAGATCAGGGAAGTTTCCCGTGCCGGTGAATTCACTGGCGACGTCATCGCCGCCCGGCGACTCCGCCGCGCGGCGCTGCGGTCATCGTGCTCGCGGTTACCCGCAGCCGCCGGCTTCCCACGCGGCAAAGAAGGCGCTGACATCAGCGCCGTCGACGCCGCCATCGACGTTGACGTCCGCCGTGAAGTCTCCCATCTCCCACGCCGCGAAGAAATCCTGCACGTCGCCGCCGTCGACGCCGCCGTCCTGATTGAAGTCGGCGGGGCACGGCGCGGCGGTCACGATCCGAAGCGTGTCGAACCCGATGTTGCTGTCCGGATACTGGTCGTTGGAATCGCCCTCGTTGATGTCCACGCGCGCGATGTTGAAGTCCGAAGACACGATGCCCCAGAAGTCCACGCCCGCCGGCGCTCCGCCGCCGCCCAGGTTCGAGATGGGAATCGAGCCGCTGTACAGCACCGCGCCCGATGAGGTCCGCACAACGATGGATGTGAACCCCGCCCCGTCCGCGGACTGCGAGATGTGATCGAAGCCGAACGCCTTCACCGGCGTGCTGAACAGCAGCGTCAGGTCGTCGTCCTCGATCTGCGGATTGGGACCGGGCCCGAGCACCACCCCGCCGGGCGAGAGCACGCGATCGCCGGTGGTGGCGATCAGCTTGTTCGTCTCCGGGTGCGGCGCTCCGGCGAAGCCCGCGGGCGTCACGGTGTCCGCGGCGTTCACCACGATCGGCGCCGCCCCGCCCGTCTGAAGGAAAACGATGCCGCCGAGCATCTGATCCGCGATGTTGGTGCCCGCCGGCACGGAATCAAAGTTCACGGCAACGAAGGAATCAGGAGCCGCGGCGAGAAACCCCGGCAGGTTCCGCGCGTACACCGTCGTGGTCGCGTGGGCCGCGTTCACGACGCAGATTGTCAGGATGCACCAGGCGCTGTTCATGGCTGACCTTTCTCCGGGACGCGAAAAGCACGCCACGGCGGCATATTCCGCCGGACCAGCCCGAAGAGGTTGATGCCGACGGAAACGCTCGCGCCCGGCGCGAGCGGCCGTTCATGTGTCAAGAGTCTACCGACGGCCCGGGGGAATCCAAGCAAGGAAATGTTCTCGATCCGGTGCGAGCCGGCCCACCGCGCTTCAAAAAACGCGGCGTGCCGCGGGTGTTTCACCGCGGCACGCCGAAGAGTCGATCCCGGATGCGAACCGCCTCCTAGCAGCCGCCGTTCTCCCACGCCGCGTAGAAGACGGAGACGTCGCTCCCGTCCACGCCGCCGTCGCAGTTCACATCGGCGCGGAAGCTGCCGCCCTCCCAGTCGTTGAAAAAGTCCGAGACGTCGGCCCCGTCAACGCCGCCGTCGGCGTTGTAATCGGCCGGGCAACCGCCGTTGCCGAAGATGTACAGCGTGCCCGAGCCCAGGCTGTTCGCCGCGTAGCCGCCGATGCGCAGGAGGTACTCGGTGCCCTCCACCAGGCTCGCGCTCACGACCGACCGCAGCCCGCAGGAATCGCTGTCGTCGTTGCACGCCACGGGACCATGGCCCACGCCCGCGCACCCGCCCTCGTAGAGCGCCATGACGGTGTCGAAGTCCGCGTCGCACGCGCTGAAGGTGTGCAGGCCGCTGCACGCGGGGGTGTAGCTGTACCACACGTCGTTGTGCATCGTGCCCGAGCCGGTGCAGGCCAGGTCGTTGAGCCCGTCGTCGGTGGCCTGCGTGTTGCAGAAATGTGCGCCGTACCCGCCGGTGACCACGGCGGTGTCGCACGAGTCGTTCGCGGGGCCCTGGGGCAGGGAAATGTTGAGCTGATAGAGACCCTCGGCGCCGACGTACCCGCACACGCGGATCAGCACTGGCCCGCCCACCCGCACCTGCACGCGGGATTGCCGGCCCAGGCCCGGGTAGTCGTCGTTGCACGCCACCATCGTGCCGCCCGCGTCCGGGCAGCCGTCGTACACGGAGAGCACGGTGTCGAAGTTCGAGTTGACGGTGTCGATGGTGTACAGGCCCGGGCACGGAGGATCAAAGCGGTACCACGCCGCGCGGGCCGCGCCGGTGGGCTGGCACACGGTCAACCCGTCGAGCGTGCCGTTGCCCGTGCAGCCGTGGTGCTCTCCAAAGCTGGCGACCGCGGCGTCGGCGCATGTTCGGCCTCCCTCGCGGTACGGCAGCGCCGCCCAGATGGCCACGCCCGCCCGGGCGTACCCGCCGAAGCGATTCTCGGTCATGCCCACGGCGATGTGATCACCCGCGAGCGAAACGTTGGACGCCGATGTGTTGAGGTCCGGGTCGCGGCTTGTGATGACCGTTCCGCTGCGCGTCCAGCCGTTGGCGCCAAGGTCCCACGTGTCAACGCGGAAGGGCGCGTTGCCCTCCCCCACCACGATCTTGCCGCCGTCCGAAGCGATGTCGAACGCCGTGGCGTACGCCGTGCCCGCGCCGACGGTGTTGCCCAGCTCCATCACTCCGCTGAAGCCCGAGCCCTGCGTCCGCATGACCTTGAGCCCGCCCGTGTTGCGCTGCAGCGCGCCGAACGTCTCGTTGCGCACGCGGACTCGGCTTCCCAGCGCGCCGAACTGTGAATCGCCGCTGATGCCCGAGACCAGGCCCCATGTCCCCCCGGTGAGCTTGTACACGTACGCCACGCCCGAGCGCGGCACCGCCGTGTTGGCGTAAGGGGCGCCCACGATCATGAAGCCGCCGTCCATGCTCACCGATTGCCCGAACCCGGCGCCCGAATCGCCGTTGGGATTGGTGATCCGCTGCTCAACCTGCCAGGCCGAGCCCGTGTATCGGTACACCACGACCGCGCCGGTCCCGGCGCTGGATCCCACCGCGATGCGGTTGCCCCGCACCGCGATGGCCTGCCCGAAGTTCGAGTAGGCCACCGCGTCCTGCGCGGGCTGGGCGAGGTTCGCCGTCAGCAGCCAGTTGCCGCCGGACTGCTGCAGCACCAGCACCTGACCGAAGGAAGGCATGTTGCCGGCGGGCGCGTAGTTGCGGTTGCCGATGGCCAACCAACCGCTGTCGGCGTCGAACGCATCGCCGAAACTCCCCGATTGAACGGGCGAGGGGGCATGGATCGATTGGCTGAACTGCCACGGCCCGCCGTTGGTCCGGTGGAACACATCAACGACGCCCGCGCGGAGCTGGCCCAGCGCCGCGCTGCCCGACGCCCCGGCGAACAGCCAATCGCCGCTGACGACCAGCGAGTCGCCGAAGGCCCCGCTGTCCTGAGGCTGGAACGCCCCGAAGACCTGGTCCAGGCATTGGGCGCGGGCGACGCCGCAGAGGGTGAGGAGCAGGGCGGGCGCGAGCAGCGACCGGCCACGGAGAGCGTGGGTGAGGTTCATGGGGAGTTCCGCGAGCGTGTGGTGTGGGTGCCGACCACGCCCGTCGCGTGGTCTACCTGTCGTGCGCAATCCGCGCTCGCCGCGGCGGGAAAATCACCGCCGCACCCGCGAATTTTCCGATGAACCCCCCGCCCTGTCCCTTCGGACGCCCGGCGGTACCCCGGGGCGTTACTGCACCAGGCCCTTGGTCAGCCGCATGAACGCCGTCTCCAGGTTCACAGGCTCTTCGGCGAACTTGGTCAGCCGGAAGCCGTTGTTCACCAGCACGTTGGGGATGTCCGTGGCCGAAGCGCCCGACGCCTCGTCGTACGTCACGTGCAGCACGCGGCCGACCTTGCCGTCGGGCTTGTCGTCGTTGGCGATCGCGACCTTCTTGACGCCCGAGAGCTTGGCGAGCACCTTGGCCGCGTCCTCGATGCGCTCGGTGACGCCCACGTGCAGCACGTACCCGACCTTGGCCCGCTTGAGCGCCTCTTCAACGGTGCCGTTGAAGAGCAGGCTGCCGCGCTCGATGATGCCCACCACGTTGCACAGCTCCGCGAGTTCGGGGAGGATGTGGCTGGAGATCAGGATGGTCTTGCCCATCCGGCGCAGTTCCTTGAGCAGTTCGCGCATCTCGATGCGGGCCCGCGGGTCCAGGCCGCTGGCGGGCTCGTCCATCAGCAGCACCTTGGGGTCGTGCAGCAGCACGCGGGCCACCGCGAGCCGCTGCTGCATGCCGCGCGAAAGCGAGTTCACTTCCGCCGTCGCCTTGTAGCCCAGGTCGGTCAGCTCCAGCACGTCGGAGACGACCTTCTTGCGCTGCGTGCCGTGGATGTTGTACGCCGCGGCGAAGAACTCCAGATACTCGGTGACGACCATGTCCTCGTACGCGCCCATGAAGTCCGGGACGTAGCCGATCATCGGCCGGATCTGGCGGTTCTGGTAGCCGACGGTGAGCCCGGCGATGTTCGCCTGCCCGCTGGAGGGCTTGAGCAGCGTGGCGAGGATCTTGATGGTCGTGGTCTTGCCGGCGCCGTTGGGGCCGATGAAGCCGAAGCAATCCCCCTCGTTGATCGTGAGGTTGAGATTGTTGAGCGCAACGAGATCGCCGTAGCGCTTGGTCAGGTTGATGGTTTCGATCATCGGCACGGTCGTTTGACTCCGTTCAACGTTCGTTCTCGCTGGGCGATCAGCCGGGGTTGGCGGGTTCGTCGGGCTTGGCGTCCGAACTGACGGGGAACCGGGGCGGATTGTCGGGCAGAGGGTACACCCAGCGCACCAGCGTGCGCCCCAGCGTCTGGGCCTTCTCGCCGTCAACGGTCAGCGGCACGGGCGATTCGGCGGGCACGCTCGCGCCCAGTTGGCCGACGATGATCACGCACGGCTGCGTGAACCACACGCCCAGGTCCCAGCCGTGGGTCGCGAGCCGCTGGGGGATGTAGTTGATCCGCATGGTCGCCGTGCGGTCGGGCTGGGGCAGTTGCGACAGGAACGCCAGCGCCGTGTACCGGTCTGACGGCCGGCCGATGGGGTCGCCGGTGGGAACGTACTGCTGGCTGGGCGCGGTGGGGATCAGGCCTTCCAGGTACGCCGCGGCGCTGCTCCGCGCCATCGCGTTGGTCTCGTTGCGCACCACGGTGGCGTTGTCCAGGTAGAGCGGCTGGCCCGGCGGCCAGACGCCCGCCACCGGGAAGGCGTAGGCGGTGCACCGCATCGGGCCCGGCAGGGAGAGGTTCTTGGGCGCCGGCCGGACCGGGTCCAGCGGCGTCTGGCGCGTCACGACGACGATCATCACGTCCGACAGCGTCCCGGGCAGATTGTGCTGAAGCGTGCCGGTCACCAGCGGCTGGCCGTTGGTGGGCGTGCGCTCGCCCCGCAGCACCAGCGTGCCGCCCGTGGCCTTGCCTTCTTCACCGATGGGGAAGGGCATCTCCCACGGCGGGCCCCCGGCCCAATCCACCTGCACCTGCTTCACGGTGGAGCGCGTGGGCACGGTCATCTGGTCCGGATAGCGCGAGTCCACCGTGTACCCCTGCGCATCGGGAAAGCCGCCGAAGTCCGTCGCCGCGCCCGGGTCGGGCGCATCCCACGGCGAGATCGCGTTGAGCGAGCCCTTGGCCGGCACGGGGGTCTTGGGGTCGCCCACGCCGATGGTCGCCTTGCCGTACCGCGGCACCAGCACGCTGGCCCACATGCGGGCCCGCTGCACCGGCTGGCCGAAGACGTGATCCAGCACGGTAAAGTGCGTCGCCTCGATGCGCTTGGGCCGCAGCGCCGTCGCGCCGCCCCACGCCAGCGCCGTGAACACGCCCGCCGACGCGATGAAGAAGACCCACGAGTGGTGCGACAACCCCCGCCGCTTGAGCACGGCGAACCCGATCGGGCCCGCGATCGCCCAGTACAGCGCGAAGACGATGAGCCCCGCGAGCACGCCCGCGGCGGACCGGCCCGTCTTGGCGATCTGCGCCGCGATGTCCTGATCAACCGTGTACGCCTGGTTCTGCCCGGGGATCCAGGAGGGGCTGCGCTGCGAGTTGGCAGAGTTGGCGTTGGGGTCGATCAGCGTGCCGCGCTTGCCCAGCACCCGGTGCCAGAAGACCTCGGCCTGGATCTGGCTGCCCTGCGCCAGCGCCGTCTGGTTGAGATCAAGACCCACTAGTGTCACCGCGCCTGCGCCCACGAGCCGCCGCGCCACGACGCAGTCGTTGTCCGGCCCGTTGAGCACCCGGATCGCCTCCGCCGTGCCCGCCTCGGGGCGGGGCGTGAGTACCTGGATCGTTGACGTCTTCGGGAAGAGCGGGTTCTCGTACAGCGAGAAGAGCGGGCGGTACGGCTCGAAGTTCACCTTCTCCCGCGTCACGACGCTCACCGCCGGCATGATGTCGTACAACTCGTTGGACGTGGGATTGGTGAAGGTCTGGCCCACGTTGGGCAGGATGATGATGAGATGCCCGCCCCGGTTGACCCAGTCGCGCACCGCCTTGGATTGATCGCCGCGGAGCTTGGCCGGGTCGCCGTCGGCCCACACCACGGCCTCCATCGGCGCCAGACCCATCCAGCGGTCCGGCATCTCCTGCGGCGAAAGATCCGTGGCCCGCTCGATGACTTCGGTGCCCAGTTCGTGGAATGTGTCGGTCGTGCCGTTGCGGCGTGCGTACTGCTCCAGACCCAGCGACCGCTTGCCGAAGACCCCGATGAGGCCGATCTGCGCCGGTAGCACACGCCCCTGGTTCGGAGCCACCGGCAGCTCGCCCAGCAGCCTGCCGGCGCGGAATCCCGGCGCGCCGGCCTCGCCAGCGCCCGAAGTCTCCTCCGCGGCGTACACGCGCACCACCAGCCGCGATCCGCTGTTGTTGCCGAAATCAAACGGCAGGCGCAGATACAGCCAGACCGGTTGGTTCGTCCCCGAGTTGCTCGAGAACTGCCGCTGGTACAGCGGCTTGTCCCCGTCTGCGTCGCGCGTCTCCAGCCGCACGATCACCTCGCGGCTGGGCTTGGTCGAGTTGTCCAACATCCCGATGCGGATGCCCGCCCAGTCGCCCACCCGGGCCTGATCGCCCACGCCGAACCGCTCCAGCGTGAGCGAAATCTCGCCCCCGGCGCCGGGAACGGGCGGCGGTGTGGGCGTGGCGGGCGGCGCATCCTGGGCGCGCACGATCGGCAGCACCCCGAGCAGGCACAGGATGAGCGCGAACAAGCGTGCTGTGCGCGGCCTGCGGTCAACCTTCTGCGTAATCACCATGGTCCCCTGTTCATCAACCCCTGTTGCGGCCTGCCGGTCTCGCTGCGGGCCGAGCTCCCGCGGCGAATGGCCGTAAAGATAGTCGCCACGTTCGGGTTGCGTCTGCGCCGACGCTCCCGGGTCGCCGCCCACGACCGGACGATTGCCCGGAATCCTGCGCCCGGGGGGTTGGTCTGGAGGGCCCGCACCGTCTGGGCGTTCTACCGCACGTTAAGCCCAAAGGTTCGCCGCCCGATCCTCTCGGTATGTCGGACTTCGACATCCAGTTGGCAATCGCCGCGCTCGGGGTGTGGGGCATCGCCTCTCTGCTCCGCTTTGTCGCCGAGTGCATTCGGCACCTCACGTCGCTGCACGACCTGAAGGTGCGGGTGGCCGAACTGCGCCGCGAACGCCTCCTGCGTTTCAGCCCCGCGGAAGCCGCGGAACAGCCTTCCGGAGTTGAAGAGCCCCAGCGCGCCGCCGCGTAGTCGCCGGCGACACAGGTCTGGCATCCATCGGACCGGGCCTACCTGACACATACCAATCCTGCCCCGAAACCGCGCTCCAAACCGGCACATTGCCGGACGCGCGGCCGCTTGCTTTTCTTCGCGATCAACAGGAATTCCGCGCGGTCGTTTGCGCCCGGGCGTGGCGAACGTCGTTGCTGGTGATGCACGGATGCGGTCGCCTGGACGCCCGCGACCGGGACTTCATACCCGGCCTCGGCCGCTTCCGCGATGCAGACTCGTTGTGCCGTGCCGGACCACAGCACAGCGTGCCTGCGATCACCCACCGTGCCGGAGATCGCCGCCATGTTTCACCAGCCCACACCTCAATCCGTACCCACCACACCCCGCGCGAGCCTCTCACTGAACGGGATCACCCGAGTGTGGCGCGGCGTGCGATCGGCCCTGCTGACAGCCGCGGCGGCGTTGGCGCTCACCCCCACGCCCTCGCAAGCGCAGCTCTGCAACACCATCCTCGGCGGACACGTGTACGCTGATGTGTGTTGCTTCAAGGTCCAGCCCCCGTCCGGCTACACGAGGTGCCAAGGCGACTTCGAGTTGGTGACGATTACCGCGAGCTTCCTGGGCGCCGAGCCACAAGGGTTCCTCGAGGACCAGACCGTGAGCTGGATCTGGCAGCGTCAACAAGGCAATGACTGGCTTGATGTCGGTCCCGCCGGTGCAGGCGTGGATGCCGAGATGAACATATATCTTGGCGACCCTGGTTGGGCCGGCAACTACCGCTGCCATTTCAACGAGGCGTACAACCCCGACCACGGGACCATTCTTCCCTGCGGCGACAAGTACTCGAGCACCTGCACCATCACCGTCCTCCCAGCGCCCGGCCCCATCACCATCCAGGAAGTCAGCCAGGAGGTCTGCCCGGGCACCAACTTCGATCTCAACGTCAGCGGCCCCGTGCCGGACTCCGTCACGACGTACCAGTGGTACAAGAACGGCGCACCGATCAGCAACTCCAACACCCAGCACCTGTTCTTCAACAATGTCGCCGAGAGCGACGAGGCCGAGTATTACTGCGTGCTCCAACGCACAGGCACCTGCCCAATCACGCGAACTTCCAACACCGTGACTCTCACGGTGCTCCCCGGACCGCCGGTGGTCACGAACGTGCCGAACCAGTACACGTTTACCACCTGCCCGGGAACCCCGATCACCCTGGGTCCTGTCGTCGCCACCGGCCTGGACGTGACGTATCAGTGGTACGTGACCATCGGCACGACGACGATCCCTCTCTCTGACGGGTTCCCTTTGGGGAGCCAGACCGAGTTCTCGGGCACCGCCACCGGAACGCTCTCCATCTCCAGCGCTGCGAGCACCGCCCAGGGAACGTACTTCTGCGTGGTGGCCAACACCTGCAGCGCCCTCCGGCCGTACACGTGCACGCTGACCGTCATCCCCGGGCTGCAGTTCGACAACACGTACTTCGGCATCGATCCCAGCACCAACGACCACAACTTCTGCGAGAGTTACCCGGTCGCCGACGGCATCTACATTCGCTCCAAGGCCGACAGCAACACCCAGAGCACGGTGTACTACCGCTGGTTCAAGCGCACCGGCACCAGGTGGGACTACCTCTTCAACTCGACGACCGCGTTCCCCTGGGCGGATATCTCGGGCGCCGACACCACGCTCCTGCGGCTCCGCAACTACACCGCCGCCGCGTCGGGCGACTACCGCTGCACCGCCAGCACAGACCCCAGCTTCCCCGCCGAGTGCGGCACCGCCACCGGACGCATCCTGACCCTGAGCGTCGTGAACTCCGCGCCCGACGTCATTTCCAGCCCGGACGACCAGAAGGTCTGCCTGGGCGGCGACGCGGTCTTTTCCGTGCAGGCCACGCTGAACCCCACGTACGCGTGGTACGGCCCCGGCGGAACGGCGTTGCAGGACGGCCTCCAGGCCAATGGCACCACGGTCGCCGGTGCTCACACCGGCACGCTGCAACTCCTGAACATCCACCAGTCGGACCTGGGCACCTACACCTGCGGCGCACCCAACAGTTGCGGCGTGACCGAAGTGGTCTCCCCGGCCACGCTCTCCACCTTCGTGGCGCCCACTATCGTCTCCCAGCCCCCCGCCACGATGACCGGCTGCATCGACGGCACGACGTTCCTCACCGTGAACGCCACCGGCGATGGCCTTTCATACCAATGGCGCCGTAACGGCAACAACCTCTCCGAGTCCAGCACCTACGTCAACGTCAACTCCCCCACGCTGCAGGTCAACATCGGTGCTTCCTTCGCCACCGCCAACTTCACCTGCCGCGTCACCGGCGTCTGCAGCAACGTCACCACCACCCCCACCAGCCTCTCGCGCAGCAGCCCGATCATCATCACCGCCCAGCCCGTCGGCGTGACCGGGTGCGCCAACACCGACGCCGTCTTCTCCGTCGCCGTCACCGGCACCAACCCCATCTACCAGTGGCGACGCAACGGCATCGCGCTGGTCGATGGCGCGACGATCTCCGGTTCGACGACGCCCTCGCTCACGATAAGCCCCATCGCCGAGGCCAACGCCGGCAACTACCGCTGCGACATCACCAACGCCTGCGGCACCATCTCCACCGACACCGTCCCCCTCGATGTCACCACGCCCTACATCATCACCAACCCCGTCGCCACCACCACCTGTACCGGCGGCACCTTCTCATTCACCGTCGTCGCCGACGGCCCCAACCTCACCTACGAATGGCGCAACGGCAACCAGGGCCTGATCACCAACGGCGTCAAAGCCAACGGCACCATCGTCTCGGGCGCCACCACCAACACGATCACGTTCACCAACGCCCAGAACGCCGACATCGCCAACTTCCACCACGCCCGTGTCATCAACAGTTGCGGCACAGCCTCCAGCCTCGCGGCCGGCATCACGTTCAACCCGGCCCCCGCCATCACCGTCAACCCCACGCCGCGGACCCTGTGCGCGGGCGGCAACATCGCTCTCTCCGCCGCCGCGACCGGGCTGAATCTCTCGTACAAATGGCAGAAGGACACCGTCAACCTGTCCGACGGCGGTCAGTTCTCCGGAACAAGCACCCCAAACCTCACCATCGCCAACGCGCAGGCCGGCGACACCGGTTCGTACCGCTGCAGCGTCACGTCCAACTGCGGGTCGGTCGTCGTGGTGTACACCACCGCCGCGCTCGTCACCGTCAACCCGCTGGTGGCGATCTCCGCCCAGCCCGGCGATCAGTTCATCTGCTCGAACACCGCCGCTGTCTTCTCCGTGGCCGCCACCGGCGGCACGCTCACCTACCAGTGGCAGAAGGGCACCGCCAATCTCGCGAACGGCGGCAATATCTCCGGCGCCACCACCGCGATGCTCAGCGTCTCCCCCGCCACCAGCGCCGACGCCGGTCTGTACCGCTGCGTCATCACCAACAACTGCGGTTCCCTCACCAGCGCCCAGGCCAACCTCACGATCAACATCCCGGTCATCACGACCCAGCCCCCCGCGACCAACGGCTGCACGGGCGGCAGCGCGTCGATCACCGTCGCCGCAACCGGCGCCAACCTCACCTACCAATGGAAGAAGGGCGCAACGCTGCTCGCCAACGCCGGCCGCGTCTCGGGCGCCACTTCCCCCACGCTCACGATCTCCGGGCTGGTCGCGGCCGACGCCGGCAACTACACCTGTGTGATCACCTCTCCCTGCGGCTCGGTCACTTCCAACGCCGCGGCACTGGGCGTCAACACCCCGCTGGCCATCACCATCCAACCGGCCCCCCTGAACCTCTGCCAGAACGGCTTCGGCTCCCTCCAGGTCGCCGCCACCGGCGGCGGCCTCACCTACCGCTGGCAGCGCGACGGCGTGAACCTCAACGACGACGGCCAGATCTCCGGATCCCGGGCGGCACTCCTCACCTTCACGGCGAGCGGCTATACGGGCAATCTCAACGGCAGCTACCGCTGTGTCGTCACCAACGGCTGCGGCTCGGTCACCAGCAACTCCGCCGTAGTCGCAGTCTACCTCCCTGTCACGATCAACGCTCAGCCTGCATCGACGACGACCCTGTGTGAATCAAGCGGACCCGTAACCATATTTGTGAACGTGAGCAACGCCACCACCTACCAGTGGCAGAAGAACGGCGTCGACATCGCCGACGGGAACGGTGTCACCGGCGCCACCACCCCCGGCCTCGTCTTCAATCCGATCATCGCATCACAAACGGGCGTGTACCGCTGCCGCGTGAGCAACGGATGCAACTCACTGACCACCAACAACGCGACCGTGACGGTGAACTCGCCGCCCAGGGTGACGGTGCATCCCCTCACGCAGACCGGTTGCACCGGCGGCAACACCACGCTCAACATCACCGCCACCGGCACCAGCCTCACCTACCGCTGGCAGAAGAACGGTGTCCTCCTGAGTGACAGCGCCCATTACTCGGGGACCTTGACCCCCGCGCTCACCATCATCGGCGTCACCGCCGCCGATGCCGACAGGTACCGCTGCCGCGTCATAGGAATCTGCGAGCCCTCGCCCGCCTTCAGCAACTACGCCAACCTCGCCGTCAGCGACACGCCGCCCCAGATCACGCTCCAGCCCGTCGCGGCCGGCGTCTGCCGGGGCGCGGACGCCACCTTCTCCGTCGCCGCCACCAGCGCCGACACGTACCTCTGGAAGAAGAACGGTGCGCCCCTCGCCGACGGACCCGGCATCTCCGGCGCCGCCACCGCCACCCTCACCCTCCTGGCCGTCGACCCCGGCGACATCGCTTCCTACTCCTGCGATGTCACCAACGGCTGCGGCACCACCAACAGCAACGCAGCGCCCCTCACCATCTCCACCGATTCGCTGCCCGTGATCACCGGACAGCCGCAGCCCGCGAGCAGTTGCGACCCCGCCTCCGCGTCCTTCTCCATCACCGCCACCAGCGGCGACGCCCTGACCTACCAGTGGCAGTGGTTCCCCTCCGGCGCGGCGGGCTGGTCCAACCTCGCCGAGGGCGACAACAGCAACCTGGGCGTCCCCGTGCTCAACGCCGTCGGCGTTACTTCCGCCAACCTCACGGTCTCGCCCCTCGCGGGCTCCGCCGCCGACGCGTCCCTGCGCTGCATCGTCTCCAACCTCTGCGGCCCGGTCACCAGCGACCCCGCCGACTTCTCCACCGCCTTCTGCTGCCCCGCCGACTTCAACCAGGACGGCGGCATCGATGGCGCCGACGTGGACTCCTTCTTCGCGGCGTGGGAAACCGGCGACCCCACCGCCGACGTCAATCAGGACGGCGGCGTCGACGGCTCCGATGTCGATTACTTCTTCTCCGTGTGGGAGGCCGGCGGCTGCAACTGAGCCGAGCCGATCGACAGATAGCTACTTCAAAAAGAAAGCACGCCGCGCTTCACAGCGCGGCGTGCTTGTTTTTGCAATCGAACCGCTCACGCCTTGGCGTTCAGCGCCGCCAGCACCCGCTCCACGGCCACGTCCAGCCGCACGATCTCGCCCTTGCCGGTGTCGCGCCGCGTCTTGAACTCAACGCCACCCTGCTCCAGGGCCTTGTCGCCGATGGTCAGACGGATGGGCAGCCCCACCAGGTCGGCGTCCTTGAACTTGACGCCAGCGCGCTCCTCGCGATCGTCCAGCAGCACGTCCACGCCCGCGCCGTTGAGCTGGCGGGCCAGGCCTTCGGCCACCTCGGCGTGCTTGGAGTCCTCGGGCTTCATGAGCGTGATCAGCACGTGGTACGGCGCGAGGGCCGCGGGCCAGATGATGCCGTTCTCGTCGTGGCTCATCTCCACGCACGCCGCCATCGTCCGGCTCACGCCGATGCCGTAGCACCCCATGATCACCGTCTGCTTCTGCTGCTGGGGGCTGAGCACCTGCAGGCCCATCGCCTCGGAGTACTTCGTGCCCAGCTTGAAGATGTGGCCCACCTCGATGCCGCGTCCCGTGACCAGCGTGGCCCCGGGGCTGCGCGGGCTGGGGTCCCCCGCCATGGCGTTGCGCAGGTCACCGACCTTCACCTTCGATGCGTCGTCGAGCGCCGCGCCCACGTCGCGCCGCCAGTTGAAGTGCTTGACGTGGTAGTGATCCTTGTCGGCGCCGGTGGCCCAGAAGCCGCCCTGCGCCGCGTCGGCGTCGATGAGCAGCATCACCCCCGGCACGCTGTTCACCGTGCGGGGCGAGACATACCCGATCGCGAAGCCCGCCAGGCGCGCCTCGGCCTCGGGGGCCATGACCACCGAGCACCCGCTCAGGATCTTGACCTTGCCCTCGTTCACGTCGTGATCGCCGCGGACCGTGGCCAGCACCCACTTGACGGGCCCCTCGCCGGTCACCTTGAAGACCAGCGTCTTGAGCATGCGCCCGGGCTTGACGCCCATGGCCTTGCCGACTTCCTCGATGCCGGGCAGGTTGGGCGTATGCACCTCGAGCAACTCGCCCGTGGGCGCCGCCGCCAGGTCGTGCGGCCGCGCGCCGATCTCGCACTTCTCGACGTTCGCCGCGTAGCCGGAGGCCGGGCACTTGAGCACCGTGTCCTCGCCGCTGGCGCAGTTCACCATGAACTCGTGGCTCGCCGAGCCGCCGATGGGGCCGCTCTCGGCCTCCACAGCGCTGAAGTCCAGCCCGCACCGCGTGAAGATGTTCGTGTACGCCCGGTACATCGCGTCGTACGTCTCGTTGAGGCCCCCGGGCCCCTCCACCGCCACGTGGAACGAGTACGCGTCCTTCATCAGGAACTCGCGGCATCGCAGCAGGCCCGCCCGCGGCCGCGCCTCGTCGCGGAACTTGGTC
>JAFEBP010000013.1:0-82355 GCA_018242605.1 Planctomycetota bacterium | reverse complement strand
TTGGTCTGGATCTGGTACAGGTTCAGCGGCAACTGCTTGTAGCTCGTCAGCGCGCCGATCATCAGCTGCGTGATGACCTCCTCGTGCGTCGGGGCCAGCGCGTTCATGCGGCCGCGCCGATCCTTGAGCCGGAACAGGTTGTCGCCGTACGCCTCGTCGCGCTTGGTCTGCGCGAACAGCTCGAAGGGCTCCAGCGCGGGCATGAGCATCTCGCTCGCTCCCGCGGCGTTCATCTCCTCGCGCACGATCGCCGAGATGCGCCCGATCACCCGCCACGCCAGCGGCAGATAGTCGTAGATACCCGCCCCCACCTGCCGGATGAACCCCGCCCGGTGCAGCAGCACGTGGCTGGGCACCTCGGCGTCGTTGGGCGCCTCGCGGGTGGTGGGGATGAGCGTGCGGCTCCAGCGGTGGAACTCGCCGGTGCGGATCGTGGAGACAACGGGCTTGGTCGCGGTCATGGGGGCGGAGTGTAGGGAACTTCGCGGCCGATCAAAGCCGCACCAAACGCCCCCGCTCGCCCGCACGACGCCGCACACACGGTCCACTCCGCCCTTTCTTTTCGATACCGACGATCCCACGCGGACCCGCGCCCCGCTACGCGATGCCATCACCCGCACCGCCCGCTCACGATCGCCTCCCCCCTGAGTCGTCGGCAGCGCGGCAATCACCGGCGCCAGGCTCGACGCAAGCTGCCGCGGGAACAGCGTCCTCCGTCACCGCGCGGCACACCATCGTCCGCATGACCTGCCCTGAATCGCGCTGCACGCGGTCGCGCGAGCCGCGAGTGGTTCCAGCGACGCGCGTCTACATCGCGGACGTAAGCCGCCCGCCTTTTCCAACGCTCGAGCGACGCCGCCCAAGCCTGGCAAATCGCCCGCACGATCCGAAGGCACCCACGCGCAGCAGTGGCTGCTTTGTAATGCTCGACACGCAGCGGCGCACTTCATAGAACCAGACGTTTATGGGACCAATTACAGACGTGAGGTGGTTTATTTGAATCCTTCTAAACTGTCTAAACTGAAATGGTGTATGCCGTCTGTTAGCGTGAATCTGCAGCGCGTTTTTTCGGGAAAGTTGGTCATCTAGATCGGGGATTTTGAACCATGCGAAATCATCACGTGATCGCCGCTTTGATCGCCGCGTGCCACCTGGCCTGCGTGCCCACGCACGCGCAGCCGGTTCCGCTGTCGACCGCCTTTACCTACCAGGGCGAACTTCAGGAGGCAGGCGCCGCGGTCAACGGTGTCTATGACCTGCGCTTCCAACTCTTTGACGCCGCGGCGGGTTCTACTCCGATCGGACCCACTCTCTGCGCCGACAACACGACCGTCATCAACGGACGTTTCACGGTGCAACTGGACTTCGGCCCAGCATTCTCCGGTGCCCAGGCTTTCCTTGAAGTCTCGGTCCGACCCGATACCGGCACTGGCTGTTCCGATTCCGCCGGCCTGACAACACTGGCTCCCCGCCAGCCCGTCTCCGCCGCCCCCAACGCCCTGTTCTCACTCGCCGCGGCGAACGCCGGCACACTCAATGGCCAGCCATCAACCTTCTATCGCAACGCGGGCAACCTCACGGGAACCCTTCCTCTTTCGTCCCTCCCCGCCTCTGTCGCGAGGCTCGATGCCAACCAGGTCTTTACCGGTCAGGTCACACTCAGCAACCCCGCCAACATGCTCGCGGGCAACGGCGGCGGTCTCACCAACCTCTCCGGAATGAACATCTCCCCCGGCACTGTCGGTCGATCCCGCTTCGACTCGGATGTGAACGACACCCTGGGCATCTGGTCCGTCGCGGGCCCCAACCGGATCATGGGCTGGGGGCGCAACGATGAAGGCCAAGTCAACATCCCCCCGCCGCCGCCCGGCGAGTACTACACCTCCATCGCCACCGGGTTCGGTAACAACAACGCCGCGGCTCTCACGAGCGGAGGAAAACTCATCGCCTGGGGCGACAACACGTTGGGTCAGAACGATGTTCCCCCGCTCCCGCCCGGTCAGTACTTCGTGCTCGCCTCGACCGGCGCCTACCACACCGTGGCGCTTACCAGCGCGGGCGAACTGCTCGCCTGGGGCAACAACTCCTTCGGCCAACTCGACCTGCCCGCGCTGCCCCCCGGCCGCGCCATCCAGCAGATCTCCGCCGGCGCGTACCACAGCGCCGTTCTTCTCGACGATGGTGAAGTCATCTGCTGGGGCAACGACACAGTCCAGCAACTCCAGGTTCCTCCGCCGCCCCCGGGCGAGTTCTACACAGCCATCTCCGCCGGCATCAGCCACACGCTGGCGCTGACCAACCAGGGCCACGCCGTCGCGTGGGGCTCCAACCTCTACGGCGAGCGCGACCTGCCACAGCCGCCCCCGGGCCAGATCATCGTCGCGATCGCCGCGGGCGGCAATCACTCCCTCCTTCTCACCAGCGCGGGCGCGGTGATCGGTTCCGGCCGCGCAGCGCAGAACCAACTCAACCCCCCAACGCTGCCGCCGGGCCAGGTGTTCGTCGGGATCGGCGCGGGCATCTATCACAGCCTGGGCGTCACCAACGCCGGCGCCGCGTACGCCTGGGGAAGCTCCGTCGACGGCCAGTGCGATGTCCCCGCTCCTCCTGTGGGCACCACGTTCCGTTCGGTCACCGGCGGAGGCAACCACTCCCTGGCGATCGTCGGCGCGCCCGCTTCCAGCGGAGTCGTCGCCGCCTCCGCCTTCGCGGGTGATGGCAAGTTCCTCACCAACCTCTCCGCCGCCAACCTCACCGGCACGCTCGCGGCCGCGTCCCTCACAGGCGTCAACGGTTCCGGCCTCACCGACGTCAACGCGTCCCTCCTCGACGGCCACCCCGGCTCGTACTTCCTCGACGCCGCGAACCTGACCGGAACCCTTCCCGCCGCCGCGCTCGCGGGAGTCAACGGCTCCGGTCTCACCGATGTCAACGCATCGCGCTTGAACGGGCACCCGGATTCGTACTTCCTGGACGCCGCGAATCTCACCGGCGTTCTCCCCGCCGCCGTTCTCACCGGCGTGAACGGCTCGGGCCTCACCAGCATCAACGCGGCCATGCTCAACGGTCAACCCGCGTCCTTCTACTCCAACGCATCGAACCTCACCTCCGGCACGCTGCCCGCCGGCAGACTCTCCGGCGTGAACGGCGGCGGCCTCACCAACGTGAACGCCGCCACGCTCAACGGCCAGGCCTCGTCGTTCTATACCAACGCCGCGAACCTCACGGGAACGCTCCCGTCCGCGCGGCTCAGCGGCGTGGACGGCGCCGGTCTCATCAACGTCAACGCCGCCGCGCTCAACGGCCAACCCGCGTCCTTCTACACCGACGCCGCGAACCTCACAGGCGCACTCGCCGACGCTCGCCTCTCTTCCAATGTCGCTCTCCGCAACGCCTCCAACGCGTTCGGCAACTTCACCAACTCCTTCGCGGGCAACGTGGGCATCGGTCAACCCTCGCCCTCCTTCCCCCTGCATGTCGTGAGCAGCACCAACCTGATCTCTTCCTTCACCAGTTCCGCCACCGGCGGAACGTGGTTCAACCTCGTCAATACCTCTACCGGCGGGGTGTTCTGGAAACTCATCTCTACGGGCTCAGGCAACGGAGAGGGCGCCGGGTGCCTCCTCATCCGCAACGGCGCCTCCGCAGGAATCGCCGGCGGTTCGGTCATGTCCTTCCAACCCAACGGCTTTGTCGGCATCGGCATCACCGACCCCGGCGTCAACCGATTGCAGGTCAACGGAACCTTCACGGCCACCGTGAAGAACTTCACCATCGACCATCCGCAGGACCCCGCCAACAAGCTCCTGGTCCACTCCACCATCGAGAGCGACGAGTATCTCAATATCTACAGCGGCGTCGCCGTGACCGACGATCAGGGCTTCGCCACCATCACCCTCCCCGCCTGGTTCGAGTCGCTCAACACCAGCCCCCGTTACCAGTTGACGGTCACCGATGAGCACGCCCCCGATGTTCATTTCGCCCGAATCGCCTCGAAGGTCAAGGACGGACGCTTCGTCATCAAGACCGTCCCCGGCAACCTGGAGGTCTCTTGGCAGGTGACAGCCGCCCGCAACGACGCGTACGCCCGCGCTCATCCTCTGCAGGTGGAGCAAACCAAGCCCGCCCGCTACAAAGGCAAGTTCCTCCACCCCGCCGAGCACGGCCAACCCGCTTCATTGGGCGTCGACTCCCCCACCTCCGACGCGGCGGCCGCCCCGTCCCAGCCGTGATCACCCGCGAGTAACTTTCTAGAGTGCGCTTCAGCGCGGTCGCCACCGCCCGGAGTCGGTTCGTGTAGCGGCCGCGCCACCGCGCGGGCGCTGACCCCGCGCGGTCACCAGCCGGAACTCGTCCGCGTTCCAGCACCGGTTGGGAACCCCACCACGGCCCGGGCACGCTCGCAACGGCACGGTGTCTTGAGACCATTCCTGTTCCGCTCAGCCCTCATCACGGGCACGCAGTTCCTCCAAGATTGCTACGCTTGCGCTCTCACCCGGGCGCCGCCAATCGGCGGACCGATCACGGTGAGTTGTCGGGGTAAAAGCGCAGACCAAGGCGGTCTGGCTCGGTGTTCATCTCAAAACCACGCGGCGGTCCGATTCGAGACGATTTGGCGAGTGGCGATCTTCTCAAGGCGCCCGCTCACACACGCATCGATTCTCTGTGGGTCATTGTGAGCCAAGAACGACTGACACAACTCCTGGCCGACATCAAGGAGGGCCGGGCCTCCGTCTCCGATGAACTGCTGCCCCTGGTCTACGAAGAGCTGCGCGAACTGGCCCGCAAGCTCATGAAGAGCCGCGGCAGGGCCCACACGCTCGAGCCCACCTCGCTCGTGAACGAAGCGTGCGCCAAGCTGATCGGTTCGGCGAAACTCTCGGTCGACAGCCGCGTGCACTTCTTCGCCCTCGCCGCCCTCGCCATGCGGCAGGTGCTCTCGAACCATGCCCGCGCAGTGCGCGGCCGCCGCCAATCGACCCCCGGCCAGCGGACCACCCTCTCGGGCATCCCCGGCAGCGAACGCGAGGTTGACTCGCTCGCGCTCGATGACGCTCTGAATAAGCTCGCAACCCTGAGCCCGCGCCAGGCCAGGCTGGTGGAGCTGCGCTTCTTCGGCGGGATGACGATGGAAGAATCCGCGCAGGTGCTCGATGTCTCGGTCCCGACGCTCGAGCGCGAATGGCGGGCCGCCCGCGCGTTCCTGCGCAGCGAACTGGGCGGGGGTGATCAGTCATGACCCCCGAGCAATACCAGAAGGCCATGGACATCTTCCTCGCCGCGGCGGACCTGCCCGAACAGGCCCGGGCCGCCCGGATCCAGGAACTGAGCGGCGGCGACGACCAGGTCCGCGAGCAGGCGATGCGCATGCTCCGCAACGACCGCGCGTCGGAATCGCTCGTGGGGTCTGGCCACCTCCGGGCCGGGTTGCAGCAGTTGCTCGATGAATCCGGCGCCCAGGGCCAAGGGGCGGACGAATGCGAATCCCCGGAGTTCGTCGGTCAGTACCGGATCCTGCGTCGGATCGGTTCCGGCGGCATGGGTGACGTGTTCGAGGCGCTCCAGGAAACCCCCCGCCGCAGCGTGGCCGTCAAGATCATGCGCGCGGGGCTCAACTCCGAGGCCATGCTGCGCCGATTCCGGCGCGAGGTCGAGTTCCTCGGCCGGCTCTCCCACCCCGGCATCGCCAGCGTCTTTGAAGCCGGTGTGACCTCCGTGGGCGCAGCGCGTGTTCCGTACTTCGCGATGGAGTTCGTGAACGGTGTCCCGCTTACCACGTACGTCAAAGAGAACAGCCTGACGCTCCGGGCAAAGCTGGAACTGATCATCACCATCTGCGACACGGTGCAGTACGCCCATCAGCAGGGAATCATCCACCGCGACCTCAAGCCCGCCAACATCCTGGTGCAGGAAGCACTCAGCACGGCCGACCGGTCCGGCACGCCCAGCAGAATGCACCCGCAGCGTGCCGATGGCATCGCCACCGGCGCCCACGCCCCGCTCCCCGGCGGGGCGATGCCCCGGATTCTTGATTTCGGCATCGCCCGCGCGATCCAGACCCAGGAGGGCACGGCGGAGATGCAGGCCTCCATCGCGACAGAGGCCGGCCAGATCGTCGGGACGATCCCCTACATGAGCCCCGAGCAGATGAGCGCGCGCTCCGGCGGCGTCGATACCCGCACCGACGTCTACGCGCTGGGCGTAATGCTCTTTGAAGTGCTCGCCGGGCGCCTGCCGCACGACACCGCCGGCATGTCGCTGGTGGACGCCTCGATCGTCAAGCTCAACGAGCCGGCCATGGCGCTCTCCGCCGCGAACAAGGAGTTCCGGGGCGATCTGGACACCATCGCTGCCAAGGCCCTGGAGATCGACAAGAACCGCCGCTATCAATCCGCGTCGGAACTCGCCGCGGACCTGCGCCGCTACCTCAACGACGAGGTGATCACCGCCCGGCCCGCCACCACGCTCTATCTGCTGCGCAAGTTCACCAAGCGCAACCGGGGGCTGGTGATCGCGGCCGGCGTTGCGGTGCTGGCGCTCGTCGGCGGTGTGATCGGGACGGCGTTCCAGGCGCAGGCCGCAATTCGGGCCCGGGGAGTCGCCGTCGAGAAGTCCAGGCTGGCCCAACGCAAGACCGAGGTCGCCGAGGCGGTCTCCAAGGAACTCTACCGAACGCTCATGCTCCCGACCCCCAAGACCTCCGGCGGGGGCGAGCCCACGCTCATCGAGGCCATCGAGCAGGCGGAGAGGGACATGCTCGACGATTCGGTCCAGGTCGACCCCGAGGCCAGGATCTCCGTGCTGCAGGCGATCGGCTCGATGTGGAAGGAGCGCGGAAATCTGGACCGCGCGCAGACGGTGCTCGACAAGGCGCTGGAGCTGTGCCGCGCCACCATCCCGTCCGACGACCCCCGGCTCGGCGACGTGCTCAACAGCATGGGGTTGGTGCGAAAGCTGCAGGGGCACGTGGCGGAGGCGGCGCCCCTGCTCCAGGAGGCCGTCGACATCCAGCGCCGGGACCCCGGCTCGGACCAGACCCGTCTGGCCCGCAACATGTACAACCTCGCCTCCACGTACATCGCGCTGGGCGATCTGGTCAGGGCCAAGCCGCTGCTCGACGATTCACTGGAGATGCACCGCAAGCTGCTGGGCGAGGAGAACGAGGTGATCGCGATCCACTACGCCGCCTTCTCGCGCTACGCGATCGCCCAGGGCAAGTGGGACGAGGCCGAAGTGCAGGTGGCCAAAGCCGTGGAGATGTGCCGCAAGTGCGTCGGCCCGGCCCACCCCTCCATCGCCAGCGGGCTCTGCGATTACGCGATGGTGGTCCGGCACAACGGCGACCTGCCGCGTGCCATCGCGCTGCTCATCGAGTCCGACGCCGTCGCGCACCAGGTCTTCCCGGTCAACCCGCCCCACGTGACGCTCAAGGCGATCCGCAACAAGCTCGTGGACGCCCTGCGCGCGGCGGGCCGCGACGGCGAAGCCGCCCACCTCGAGCAGGACATCCAGGCCATGCCATCCTGACCCCGCGGGAAGCCCCCCGGCCCGCGCAAGAACAAAGCCGCGGCACGATGCCGCGGCCTTGGAGACGTTCACTGTGTGATGAATCGCGAACCGTTCGAAAGATCAGCGGCGGCGGCGAAGACCCGCCAGCCCGGCGAGGCCCAGCACGGCCGCCGCGCCCGGCGCCGGAACGATGGAGAAGGCGCCCATCTGGAAGTCGGTCGCGCTGGGCGCGGCGAAGGTGTAGTAGTCCAGTTGCACGTCAAAGTAGATCGCCCCGACATGGCGCAGGTCCGCGCCCGGGGCGCCGACGTTATCCGGGCGGATGTTGCTGAACAGCAGGTCGTAGTTCCCCGCGCCGGGGCCCGGGATGTTGAAGTACCCCAGCGATCTGAAACCAAAGTCCTGGCTGATGTACACGCCGACGGACGCCCGGCCGTTCGTCCGCACGAACACGCGCAGACGATCGTTCTCGCCGCCCTGGGTGATGTCGATACCCCCCAGCCCGCGTTGATTCACGCCGCCGTCCCAGATCTGCGACACGTCGGGGAAGGCATCAGCCGTGCGGGTCATGTGGAGCATGCCGTTGGCGACTTCGGCGGTCGCCTGGCCCTGCCCGGAGATGTTCTGAAGGTACATCTTGCGTTGGCCGCCGAGCATGGAGCCCGTCACGGTGTTGCCCGAAAAATCGAAGTTGACCATCGGGCCCTGGTGCACCGACCAGTTGTCGATCATCATCCCGGCCTGACCCGGGGTGGCCAGGGCGCAGACACCCATCGCGGCAACCAGCAACACGCCCGGACGGGCACAGGAAACGACGGTCTTCATCTCTATTCTCCGTGATTCAAACAGCATCCGAGCGGAAACTCGGGTTCAACACATGTGCACCTCGCCCGTGCCCGTCGCACGCGCCCAGAGGCCCAACACAGTTGAATTACACCCCCCGCGGCGGTCACCCATCACGAATGTGATGAAATGTGATCAAATGTGATCAAATTGGACGCAATCGTCAAGATGGTCCCGCGGCGGAATCCCCCAAACACCCCGCGGACATCGCAGGGAATCACCCCGACCGCCGATCGGTGATCCCGCGCTGAAGCGGCCCGGCGGCGGCGTCCTGTCGCCTCTGCGGGTGTCTGCTCAGTGGCTCCGAGTTCCCTGTCAGTACAACCGGCGAACCTCGGCCCCCGGATAGAACTGCTCCACCATGGAACGCCAGTCCATGCCCGTCTCCGCCATGCCCTTGGCGCACCACTGGCACAGCCCCACGCCGTGACCGAACCCGCGGCCCGCGAATCGCACCTCGTTCGCGAACACTGTCACCTCCACGTCGCCGCTGTTGAGCCGGTTCTCGCGCGTGATCGGCGCCAGCCCCGGCACGGGCCAGTTGCACGCCTCACGCAGCTCCTCGGCCGTCACGCGGTACTCGCGCCCGTTCTCGTCCCGCAGGATGTACCCGTCCGGACGCCCCGCGGCGTTGCGGTCCTTCACTTCAACACTCCGCAGGCGCGAGAAACTCGCCAGTTCGTTGTTCTTGCCCCGGCCCCACGCCCGCAGGCGCTTGTTCAGGTCGTCGGCGGTGCGCGTCGTCGTCCACCGGTACAGCGGCGAACGCTGGCAGTAGATCTGCCGCTGCTTGGCCTGGAGCGGCCCGGCCTTGTTGAAGTCCTGCCCGCGCTTCACGGGCCACGCGTCTTCGGCCGAGGCCGGCCGACCACCGCACTGGCTGGAGAAGTACGCGCGGATCAACTTGCCGTTGTCGGTGAGCACCAGCCCGCGCGTCGCGCGGACCGCCTCCACCGCCACCGTCAGGTTCGAGGTGCCGCCAAATACCTGGTCGGCCGTGGTGTCCTCCACGTCGCTGGGCTTGCCCTCCGACCGGGCCCGCTGCCGCTCGAACAGTGCGTACGTGCGTGCCGCCACGGCCTGGGCCTCGAACGTCTGGCGGGGCCAGTCTTTGTACAACTCCTTGGAGAGCACGCCCGGCAGATACGCCTCCACCGGCATCGAGATGCACACGTCGAACGATTTGGCGTCCTCGCTCCACTTGGGATGTATCGTGACATAGCCCGGGTAGGCCTTGCCGTCGAGCACGATCGATTCGCTCGGGGCCTCGCTGGCCCCGTCGGGCGTGCCGTCGCTCACGAGAATCTCAATGTCCGCACCGAAGCCAAAGTCGTGCACAGCGCCGGCGCTATCCACAACGCTCACGCCCTTGTCGCCGCTGGAGACCTTGAGCGGCCCGGGCATCGCCGCGGCCCGCCGGCTCGTGCGTGCCCCCGGCGCGGGCCGCGCAACAAAGCGGACCGGCCCCGCCACGGTGGAATCGTGGGCCGCCTTCTGCACCCGCACCCGGATCTCCGGCTCCTTGCGGTACGCGTCCGTCTCCTTGCGGATGGGCGTTGAGGGCGTGGACAGCCCGTCCACCGCGTAGTTCACGGTGTCGTTGACGGTCTCGCACGAGGCCAGCCCCAGCGCGCCGACCAGCACGCCCGCGAGGCACGCGATCGAAACAGTCTGGTTTCGAAGGGAGAAACTTCGGTTGGAACGATTGCGGCGAGCGGTGTGCGGTGCGTTGCTCATGGGGGCCACTCCTTTGGCCTGCCGGCCGCCCGTGCCTTTGGAGGCCCCTGGGGCCGCCGCGACGCGGGCCGGGCAACTCTTTCTTCCCCCGGGTCGCCGTCCGTGGCGCGAGAGGGCAAAGATTGACCCGATGCCGACACTGAAGCATACTCGTGGTCTCACCCGCGCGGCGGGGACATTGGTCCTTCTCGCCTCGGGCGCTTTCTCAATCATCGGCTGTGCGAACGGTTCGCCTCCACCCGATGTGGTGACCGCCCCGTACGACGGCCCGCCCCTGCGCGTCGAGACCGCCGAGGGCCTCACGCAGGTCGTCGCATCACCCAACTCGCCGGGCTGGACCATCCTGCTCGACCGCGTTCTGGAAGGGCACGGCTTCCATTCGGCGTTCATCAGCGTGAAGCGCCCCAACCCCACCTTCGCCTACCCGCCCACGCCCGTCGAGCAGCACCTGGCCACCTCCGTCCCCATCGGCCGCCCGCTCAAGATCTACGCGCGCCTGGCGGATTGGAACAACGTCTCGCCCATCGGCGACTCCTACACCCTCGTCGTGGACACCCCCACCACCCCCGCCGCCCCCACCACTCCCACCCCCACAACGACCCCCAAACCCTGAGCCCTTCACATGAGCGACGCCGCGGGCATGTCGGAATCTCAGCGCCTGGAGGTGATGCTCCGGCTGTCGCTCACTCCGGGCCTGGGCCCGGTGCTCACCGCCCGCGTGCTCGAAGCCCTCGGCCCCCAGCGCGCCCTGACCGCCACCCCCGCCGACCTCAAGCGCGTGCAAGGCATCGGCGAGAGCAAAGCCGCTTCCATCGCCGCCGGCCTGCGGGCCGCCGAAGAACTCGCCAAAGCCGAACAGACGCAAGCCGCGTCGATGGGAATCCGCATCCTGGCCAAGGGCGGCGACGGCTACCCGCCCCTGCTCGCTTCACTCCCTGATGCACCGGCCGTGCTCTACGTTCGCGGCGTGCTGCACAACGAAGAGCAGGACCGCTACCCCCTCGCGATCGTCGGTTCCCGCCAGTGCTCCTCATACGGCATGGAGCAATCCCAGCGCTTCGCCGGCATGCTCGCCCGCTCGGGCATCACAATCGTCTCGGGCGGGGCCCGCGGCATCGACAGCGCCGCCCATCGCGGCGCCATCGCCGCCGGGGGCCGCACCATCGCCGTGCTCGGCTGCGGCCTGGCCCAGTGCTACCCGCCGGAAAACGCCCGACTTTTCGACGAAATCGCCGCGGCTGGCGCCGTCGTCTCCGAACTGCCTCTCAACACCCCGCCCCAGGCCGACAACTTCCCCGCCCGCAACCGCATCATCTCCGGCCTCTCCCTGGGCGTCCTGGTGATCGAAGCCGGCGAACGCAGCGGCGCGCTCATCACCGCGCGCCAGGCCGCTGAAGACCACGGCCGAGAGGTCTTCGCCCTCCCCGGCCGCGTCGACGCCCCCGGCAGCCGCGGCACGCTCGATCTCATCAAGTCCGGCGGAGCCTCGCTCGTCACCGATCCCGCCGACGTCATCCAACTCCTGGAGAGCGCCGCCCACCACCACTTCCGCGGCACCCACGCCGCGCGATTCCCCGCCAAGTCCCCCGACCCCGAATCCGAGACGGAACCCAAACCCGACGGCCTCTTCCCCCCCACCGCTCCCCCCGCCATCGGCCTCACCGAACCCCAGCGCAAGATCCTCGAAGCCCTCGCCGATCCGCTCACGCTCGACGACCTCTGCGAGGTCACCGGTCTTGACCCCGCGATGCTCCGCCGTGAGATCACGCTGCTTGAAATCAACAAGCGCGTGCGTCGGGAGGCGGGGCGGTTGGCGCGGAGGTAGGATGCGTGGTACGCGAAGGAATTGGCGAGAAAGGCTCCATCTAGCCGCGTGTGCAATTGCAACTGAACTTGTTGGCGTTTATCGCGGACGATCAGAGGGGCGTATTTGAGATCCTTCACCGCCGTTCGGCTGCCTGAAATACTCACAGGCCTCGGGACAGGGACGATTCGTTAGTCTCTGAAGCTCTTTGTGCCACTCCTCATGCGGAGGAAGCAGCCAATGGGTCATCTGATGTGCAAGCCGTGCCACCGTCTCGTCGCGATCGCTCCGTGTGATAAGGTGTGTTGGCGATGTGTCGGCGCTTTCACTCGCCCAGAGGTTGAACTGCGCGTCCCGTTCTACTACTTCGCGGAGTTTCATGAACAGGCGTCGGCAGAACGCCTGGGCGATGCGTGGGTGTTCGAGATAGCCCACCCCGCGATCTCGCCCCATGTGCCGAAACTCGCGTGCCGACCAGATTCCTCGCGGCAGACGAGAGTTTGGTTTCCAGTCGACGTGGCCGTTATTCACGAAAAGGCAAAGCGCTCCAGCATGCTGCGCGCCTTGCGCACAGAACTCGGCGTACAAGGTCGCGGTATCCTCCAACGCACTCTCGAAGAGTTCGTAGATCTTGGCTCGCCGCATCTGCCGATATAGCCGTTCTTCACTCGGGGCGAGGCATAGCGTGACGTTGTAGCCGGGTCGCGTGTCCTCCGGATCTTCGACTGGTTTCACCAGCCAGTTGGAGAACTTCCGAAGGGTTGTTTGATCGTCTACGTCGGTTTGGCTCTCCTGTTCGGATGAGGCGATTTCAGGCGTTGATTGCCGTTGCGCCGTGGCGACGCCGTTAAGTGGGTGTTCGCGGAATGCAGAGAATGTTCGCTGAACGCGTTGACACGTTTCCTCATCCGTCACGAGGAGGAAGCCGATCGGAGATTCGGGAGGGGAATCGAGTTCAAGGGATCGTGCGACTCTCGCACACTCAATCACGAGTTCGTCCACTTTGAGGGACCGAACCGCATGGATCGCATGCTCTGGGTACTGCACGGGCCCGCGCAGAAACACCCATGCGGCCTCCTCGAGGACCGTCACAACGTGGAAGACCCTCTTCGAATCCGAGCGGTCAGGAGCTGCGATGTGATCCCACTTTGGTGCCAACTGCCCCTCCGTGTTGCAGAAGAACAGTGCCCCGAGTCGGACCCGGAACCCGGGGACATCGGTAAACCAAAGCCCCATCCGACGGCGCTGAGGCAGGTCGAACAGCCCCACCGCGATATCCCAGCGACGCTTACCTCCTCTGACTCCCAATCCTCGAATCAACTCGTCGATTTCATCCACCTTGTGGAACTCGAAGCGTCGAATTTCTGGCAGCACGGTTCCGGCGGTCTTGCGAACCCATGCCGCAGCCATGCTGAGCTCGTGCGGGGGAATGGATGGACTTCCGGGGACGATCGCGGACACGTCGAGGTGCCGCAAGGGGAGCGTCGTGAATGGCTCCCAATGAAGGAGTCCGACGCGAATGACGGGCTGATCGGATGGCGGTTTGCCATTCGCGAGGTGATCTTCCACTTGCTCTATGAGCGACATCGGCCGATCTGCTTTCCGCGGCATTCGTCCTGTATGACGTTCTTTCGCTCGCTCTACGATTTGATTCGCTCGCTCCTTGGGCAGTCCGAACGCACAGACCCACTCATGCGGATCCTGATTACACACCATCGCCAACCGCGCGACGGCGTCCAAAAGGCGCGGGCCGGGACGATCGAGTTTTGAGGACTTTGAGCGACCCTTTGTCGCGGCAGCTTTGGCATTCTCCGTGATCATGCTCAAAGTCGAGGGGCCCACTCCGGCCCGGACGAGCAAATCGCGCTTGTTCCCTGCTGTGAGATTCGAAAGGAGATGGTAAATACTCGCACAACGTTCGGAATTAACCCTAACAAAATCCATCGTTTCTCCTAGCGGATATCGCGGCTTTTATCGATCGAAACAATACCCACAGAAAATGTACTTTTCTTTTCTGTTTTTTTCAAAATGACACTTGTGACAGACTGTTCTTTGCAGTATGCTAGGTTCCCGAGAGTATGGGTTCTCGGAGTATCAGCAAATGAGCAACGGTGGTAAGCGACGTGTTGTGCTGAGCGCTGTGGTGAGCGCTTCAGGTCAGCCCTCTTCTTGGCTTGAGAAGATCCTTCCGGGAACCGTCAAGATCGGTGCCCAGATGGTGTTCTTCGTGCCGGATCGTTTGGGGCTTACCCACGAGATTCAGTCGATTTGCGAAAGCCACAATGGCGTGGTCGTCTCGCGAATCGGAGTTTTCGCACAGCCTCAGCAGGGTGGCGACGCGATGGTGTGCATCGAGGCGGAAGCGACACCCAGGAGCGTGGAGGCTTTTATCGGTCTTGCTTGGAATCGCGGAGTTCCGCTCCTGTCGGTTGACGGAGGGGCATTGGACCCGCAAAGGCACTTCCCGAATCGGGGCTGGTGGCGCCTGACGCAAGGTGCGTTTGGGGCGATTGTGACGGAGTTCAAGGAAGATGATCAGCATTCGAACCAGCGTGCGCTGGCTCTTGAGCGTGGGAAGCACACCATCGACACTTTGTATGGCTCTGAGGCGAAGGATGTGATGGACTTGGAGGCCTACGAGCATGCGTGCCGGCCGAGCACGAAGTACTTCTTGACGGAGATCGCCGAAGTCTGCAGAAAGACGGGCTTCAACATTGTGGGAGCGGTCAGCTCGCCGTTCGACAATGGAAAGCGGCGCCGCGTAGAAGTTTTGGTGCAGAAGCCGAGCATGCTCGGATGTCCCTTTGCGCGTGACGGAGGGATGTACGGCCTCAAGGAGAAGCTTGAACTGCTCTGTCTCTCACGAGATGTTGATTTCTTCAAGGTCAGCGACCTGGAGCGCCCCGACCCCGAGGTTTACTAAGCCACTGACTGGAACCCATCTCTCCAGACCCCGCCGAGTTGCGTTGACTCGACGGGGTCTGATTTTTTACTCGTGGCGGACTTGCCCGCGATGTTCGGTGGACCGCTGCTCGGCACCTAAGTTCCCGAGATTGAGCGCACAGAGTCCCTAGCAGGTAAGGGAAGTGTGACCCGACGGAGCCCCGTCGAAACTCTCTCGTACTGAACGCCCTATAAGTGAGCCGATCTTTTAGCCTCCGTGTCCAACTCCCGCGCCTTCCCGCCAAAGCCGCCCCCCACGACACCCGATCACACCCTACAACGCCCCGCGCCGGCGCGCGGGGGTGTCTCATCCTCCGCGCGGCCAGACCCATGCCACAATCCACCTATTCTCGGCCTAGCCTTTCCCCCCGGCGCACCGCCGCGACGAGCCCCACGATGAGTTCCGCACCCGCATCGCCGCCCTCCACTTCGCCACCCGCACCCGCCGCGCAACCCGCTGTCGCGCCACCCCCGCCCTCGGGATCGGCCAGCACCTCGGGCTCGCTGGGGATGTTCTCCGAGCTGCGGCACCTGTACCACGCCAGCCGCGTCGCCATGCGCCGCCTGCCCTCGGAAGTCAGCACCGTCATCCGCGCCTGCCGCGAGGCCGAGGCGCAGATGGTCAAGATCCTCGGCAAGCCTCTCGCGGGCCTCAAGGCCCTGGAGATCGGACCCGGCCAGGGCCAGATGCAGAGCCGCTACTTCGCCACCCGCTGCGACGTCACCGGCATCGATCTCGACGTCATCCCCGGCACCTTCGACATCGGCGGCTACCTGAAGATGCTCCGCGAGAACGGCCTGCAGCGCGTCGTCAAGACCGCAGGCCGCCGCGTGCTGGGCATGGACCGCGGCATCATCGCCGAGTTCCGCCGCCAACTCCCCGACGCCAATACGCCCAAGCCCGTCATCGCGATGAACGCGGCGAAGATGACCTTCCCCGACGCGTCCTTCGACGTGATCTACTCCTTCAGCGTGCTCGAGCACATCCCCGACCCCGAGTCGGTGCTGCGGGAATGCGTGCGCGTGCTCAAGCCCGGCGGATGCATCTTCTCGGATATCCATCTCTACACCAGCGAGACCGGCCAGCACGATCCCCGCATCGTCTCCGGCGAGCGCGAGGGCATGCCCTACTGGCCGCACCTGCGCCCGCAGTGCATGAAGCTGGTCCAGTCCAACTCCTACCTCAACCGCATCTCCCTGGCGCAGTGGCGCGAGATGCTCGACCGCCTTTTCCCCGGCGCCACCATGGGCCAGCGGCGCGACGACAACCTCGCGGGCGAACTGGCCAAACTGCGGGCCGCCGGAGAGTTGTCCGAGTACACCGACGACGAACTGCTCATCCGCTACCTCGTCTTCGCCTGGCGCAAGCCCGCATGAAGATCCTGCACTACCTGCCCTCCCTCTCGCTCACCCGCGGCGGGCCCGTCCGCGCCGTGGTCGACCTTACCGGCGGCTTCGCTTCGCGCGGGCACGACGTCACCCTGCTCACCTGCGACCGCGGCGACGCCCCCGCCAGTTGGGACGGCAAGACCCCCGGCAAGCCGCGCCTCATCGTCCTGCCGCCCCCAGAGGTCGACAACAAACCCTTCGCCCGCAGCCACATGCGCACCGTGCGAGAGTGCGCCGCCGCGGCGGAGATCGTGCACGTCCACGGCGTGTGGAACTACTGCAACGCCCAGTTGGCCCGCATGGCTTACGCGCAGCACAAGCCCTACCTGGTCTCGCTGCGGGGCATGCTCGACGACTGGTCCGTCGCGCAGAAGGCCTTCAAGAAGCGATTTTTCCACTGGGTGTACGTGAAGAAGCACCTCGAGCGCGCCGCCGCCGTGCACTGCACCGCGCAGGCCGAACTCGACCAGAGCAAGAAGTGGTTCCCCAGGGGCCACGGCGTGGTGGTGGCCAACCTGCTGGACCTGAACCCCTTCCGCAAGCCCCCCGGGCCCGAACTGGCGCGCCAGAAGTTCCCGGTGCTCGCCAACGGCCGGCCCAACGTTCTCTTCTTGTCGCGCCTGCATTACAAGAAGGGCGTGGAGATCTTGATCCAGGCCGCCCACCGCCTGCGCCAGAACGGCGTCGCGTGCAACGTCATCTTCGCCGGCACCGGCGACCCCGAGTACGCCAGCAAGATGCAGGAACTCGTCGGCGAACTCGACATCGACGATTACTGCCACTTCGTCGGCCACGTCGGCGGCCCGCTCAAGATCAGCCTCTACCAGGCCTGCGACATCTTCGCCCTGCCTACCAGCCAGGAGAACTTCGGCTTCGTCTTCCCCGAGGCCCTCGCCAGCGGCACCCCCATCGTGACCACCAAGGGCGTGGACATCTGGACCGAACTGCAGGAAGGCGGCGCCGCGAGCATCGTTGACCGCACGCCCGAAGCCTTCGCCGCCGAGATTGCCTCACTCCTCAACGATTCCCCGCGCCTCGAGAAGATGAAGTCCGCCGCCAAGCCCTTCGTCTTCCGCACGTACGACGAGACGCTGCTCATGGACCAGTACGAAGCCGTGTACCGCGAGTGCATGGCCAAACGCCGCTGAACCGGTGTTTCTACGCGGCGTGCGTGGCGTGGGGCCATCTCCCGAGGCCCTACAATCCCGCATGTCCGACTCCCACACCGACGAATGCTGTTCCTCCGACTCTTGCTGCAAGGGCGAGAAGAAGGGGTCTTCCTCCGGCTGCTGCGGCGGCGCCAAAGCGGCCGCCCCGCTCATCCCCATGACCGCCGAGGAACTGGAAAAGCTCCCCAGCCTCCAGTTGATCGCCCGCTACCGCCGCGGCATCGAGAACTTCGACCGCCGCGTCTTCGAACTCGACGAGCGCCAGATCGACGCGGCCTTCCTGCCCGAGGCGGGCGTGGGCCAGTGGCCCGTGCGAGTCCTCGTCGGCCACTGCGCCGACGCCGACCTGGCCAGCGTGCACCGCATGCGCCGCGCCGTCGCCGAAGAGAACCCGCTGCTGAGCAACTGGGACGAGAACGCCTTCGTTGATTCCAACATCTACGGCAACCGGCACGAGGGTTACGCCGACAGCCCCGAGGGCGACCACGCCCGCGTGATGAACGCCCTGGGCGGGCACATGGCCGTGATCCACACGCTCCGCCAGTGGGTCGGCCAGTGGCTGATGTCCCTGAGCGAGGAACAACTCGATCGCCAGGCCATGCACCCCGAGCGCGGGCCCCAGTCCGTCCGCCGCATGGTCGCGCTCTACACCTGGCACCTGGAGCACCACGCCGCGTTCCTGACCAAGAAGCTCGACAAGATGCTCGGGCCCGCTCCCGTCGAGCAGCCCCGCGCCAAGTCCGGCGGCTGCGGCTGCGGCCACTGATTCAGCCGACGCGCTCGACCTTCTGCTCTCTGGCCATCAACTGCCCGATCGCCTCGATCGGGTCCATCCCTTCGAACAGCACCGCGTGGACCCTGCTCGTGATGGGCATCTCCACGCGGTATTTCTTGGCAAGGGCGAGCACGCTCTTGGCCGTCGCTACGCCCTCGACCACGTGCGGGATGCTGTCCAGGTATTCATCCAGCCGCCGCCCCCGCCCCAGCGCCTCGCCGCACGAGCGGTTGCGCCCCTCCGGCGAGAAGCACGTGGTCGCCAGGTCGCCCACGCCCGCGATGCCGAAGAACGTGTCGTGATTCGCGCCCATCGCCTCGCCCAGCCGCGCGATCTCCGCCAGGCCCCGGGCCAGCAGCGCGCTCTTGGCGTTGTTGCCGGCCTGCAGCCCGTCGACGATGCCCGCCGCGATCGCGATGACGTTCTTGACCGCGCCCGCCAGTTCCACGCCCAGCACGTCCGCGTTCGAGTAGACCCGCATCCAACTGTTGCCGAACAACTGCTGGATCTCCCTCGCGAATGAAAGATCGTCGCTCGCCGCGATCATCGCCGCCGGAAGGCAGCGCGCCAGTTCCGCCGCGATCGTGGGGCCCGACAAGCACCCGATCCGCCGCGGCCGTCCGTCCGGGTTGTCCCGCCCCTCCTGCCGCAGCACCTCCGCGATGATCTGCGTGGGCCGCAGCAGCGTCGTGGTCTCGATGCCCTTGGCCACCGACAGCACGCCCACGTCCGGCGGCACGTGCGGCGCCAGCCGCGTCCAGGTGTCGCGGATGTACTGCACCGGGATCGCCGACACGATCAGCTTCGCGTCCGCCAGCGCCGCGCCGTCCTTGAGAACCACATCCACCTCGGGCGGTAGTTGAAAGCCCGCCAATCTCGGGCTCGTCCGCGTCTGTGCGATGCGCCCGGCCTCATCGGCGTTGTGGCCCCACATCCGCACATGCACGGGCCGGCAGAGCCCCGGCCGCTCCGGGTTCTCGGTGATGCGCGAAGGCTCCGGCGAGGCGAGCACGCCCGCCAGCACCAGGCCCATCTGCCCGACTCCGAGCACGGTCACGACAGGGGCGTTCTGATGAGCTGTAGATCCGCGGAGGGCCATGCGGCAAGCGTACGACCCCGGGATTGGCCGCGGGTGCCGAGCGCGCACACGCACCGCCCACCGCGGATCGCACGCTCAACAGACACCGGATTCCCACGCCGCGAAGAAGACCTCGACGTCCGTCCCGTCCACGCCGCCGTCCTGGTTCACGTCCGCCGCGGGGTCCCCCGTTTCCCACGCCGCGAAGAACGCCTGCACGTCCGCGCCGTCGATGCCACCGTCCTGGTTGAAGTCCGCCGGGCACGGCGCCGCCGCTGCCGCGGCCCCGTACTGCAGGTGATCCACCTCCAGACCCCCGGAGGTGTGCCGGATCCGGATCGACTTGATCCCCCCGTCGGAGATCGCGCCGTAGAAGCGGTCCTCCGCGGTCGTCCCGTTCACGGAGTTGTCCGCGTGCTGGCCGGTGACCGTGCCCAGCAGCGTGTTGTCCGCGGCACGGGCCTCGAACGTCACCATCGCCCCGCCCCCGCCATCGGTCCAGACGATGCCGGCGTGGGTCGGCAACCGCCCCAGCACCGCCGCGTTGAACGTGAACGTGATGTCCGGAGCGGCGGAGAAGAACGAGTCTCCCATCAGCCCCGAGCCGTCGATGACGCCGTCGTCGCAGTCCACCGAGTCGTGGATCGACGGGCCGAACACGACGCTGGTGACCCCGCCCCGATCCGCCGACACCCCGGGCACGTTGAACAGGTGATCCTCAAACGTCTCGAGATGGAAGTAATCAAACGCGAGCGACGCGAACGGGCTGTCCGAAAAGCACCGGTACGGCGTCGGGCCCAGCATCGTCTGGCCCGACGCCGCCGCCGATGCGGCGCACAACACCCCCAGCGCCCAGCCGGTCCCCCACCGCCTTCGCAGCGCACCCAAAGCCCCCGACGAAGCCGCAACGCCGCCACGCCCGAATCTGCTGCTGATCATCTCTGTCTCCTCGTGCAGCGCGCAAGGTGGGAACAGGCGCCGGCACGGCGCGTGTGAACGCCCGGCCGATGTCCGAAGCGGCCTCTCGCGGCACCGCGCTGCGAATGCCCCGCGCCCGCTTCTCGCGCCAGACCGTCAAGCGATCCGGCGGGGATCTCTCAAACTCCCGATTGTCACGCCTCTCCGAACATCTTGACCTGCTTGGTCTCGATCACCTGCTCGGTGATCGGGTGCTCGGGATCCAGCCGGTAGTCACCGCTGTAGCACGCCGTGCAATAGTGCTCGCCCGGTCGTTTCATGCATCCCAGCAGCCCCTCCAGCGAGAGGTAGTGCAGGCTGTCCACGCCCAGGTAGGCGCGGATGTCTTCCTCGCTGCGCCCCGTGGCCACCAGCTCGCTCCGCTTGGCGAAGTCCACGCCGAAGTAGCACGGGTGGCGGATCGGCGGGCACGAGATGCGCAGATGGATCTCCTTCGCGCCCGCCGCCCGCAACTGGTCCATCTTCGCCTTGGTGGTCGTGCCGCGGACGATCGAGTCGTCCACCACCACCAGCCGCTTGCCGCGGACCAGCTCGTCGATGATGTTGAGCTTCAGCCGCACCGCCGCCTGGCGCTGGTCCTGGCTGGGCTTGATGAACGTGCGGCCCACGTACCGGTTGGGCACGATCGCTTCGCGGTACGGGATGCCGCTGGATCGCGAATAGCCCAGCGCCGCGGAGCGCCCGGAATCGGGCATCGGCGCCACGTAGTCAACGTTCGCCGGCGCTTCGCGGGCGAGCGCCTCGCCGAGTTTCTCGCGGGCCAGTTCAACGTTCTGCCCGAAGACCACGCTCGCCGGGTTCGCGAAGTACACGTGCTCAAACACGCACTGCGCCAGCCTCGGCGCGGGCTCCGCGAACCGGCGCGACGACAGCCCCGCGTCGTTGATCGTCACGATCTCGCCGGGCTCCACGTCACGCACGTAGGCCGCGCCCACCACGTCGAGCGCCACCGTCTCGCTGGCCACCACGTACTGGCCCGTGGGCAACCGTCCGATCGAGAGCGGCCGCCAACCCCAGGGGTCGCGCGCGACCTCCAGCCGGTCCGGGAAGAGGAACACCAGGCTGAACGCGCCCTGCAGGTACCGCAGCGACGCGCCCAGGGGATCGTGCGCCTTCTGCTGGCGCGGCGCCGCCAGCAGGTGGATGATCACCTCGGTATCGCTCGTGGTGTGGAAGATGTGCCCGGCTTCCTCGAACCGCGCCCGCAGGGCGTCGGCGTTGATGAGATTGCCGTTGTGCGCCAGGGCCACCTGCCCGCCCACGTAGCTCTCCAGCAGCGGCTGCGCGTTGCACGCCAGGCTCCCGCCCGCCGTCGAATAGCGGTTGTGCCCGATCGCGCCCCGCCCGCCGATGCTGTCCAGTTCGCCCAGCAGGTCCGCGTCGAACACTTCCGGCACCAGGCCCATCCCGGTGTGGTGATTGAGCCGCGAACCGTCCGACACCGCGATGCCCGCGGACTCCTGCCCGCGATGCTGCTGCGCGTACAACCCCAGGTAACACAACTGCGCGCCGCGCGGATGCCCCCACACGCCAAAGACGCCGCACTTTTCCTTGGGAGCGTCGGCGCGGCGTGTCAGGTTCAGCACGGGCAGTTGGATCGGGCGGAGCATCGGTAGTGAAGGGTACCCCGACGTTTCCACGCCTGTCTCGAATTCCGACCCCGGCCCCATTGCACCGGGTATCCACCCCAGACCGGCGACGGACCTCCCGGTGGGGCGTTCCCGGGCCCGCGGGCTCCCCAGCACAACGCCGCGCCGCCAGACTCCGCGCCACGCGAATCACGACCGGCGAGCGTGCGGCCGTCGCGATCGCGACGTTGATGCGCATGAAAAAGGCCCCTTTCGGGGCCCTTTCTATGTCTCAGTGATGCCAGGCGATCTGCTGCGGTTTGGGCCGGGGATCAGTCAGGTCCGCGACCGCAAGTCGCGGGTGCCCGCCGCGGCGGGGACCGCCCCGCGACGACCTCAGCAACCGCCGTTCTCCCACGAGCTGAAGAACGTGTCCACGTCCGAGCCGTCGACGCCGCCGTCGCAGTTCACGTCGGCGCGGGCCAGACCGGCGTCCCACGCCGCGAAGAACGCTTGCACATCGGTGCCGTCCACGCCGCCGTCTTGGTTGAAGTCAGCCGGGCACGCGGTGGCGAGCTCAAGGTCGTAGATGGCGTGCCCGCGGTTGAACGTGCCGGCGCCGGTGAAGGGGTACCCGCCGATGCGGATCAGGTAGTCTTCGCCGGCGACCACCGGGAACGATGCGCCCGCCGTGTACGTGAACCCGCCCATGCACGCTACGTCGTCCGCGAGGACCAGGCGATTGGGGGCGAAGACGTCGGTGCACATCCCGCCGTGGTAAACGGCCAGGAGCGTGTCGAAGTACGCGTTGTTCCCGCAGGCGTCCAGCGTCGCCGTGCCGCTGCACACCGGCGAGTACTTGTACCACAGGTCGCCCTCCATGGTGATGTTGTCAAGCTGCAGGTTGTTCTGGGCGAAGCAGTTGTCGAAGGAGAACTGCCCCTCCTGGATCGTCATCGGATGGGCGCAGTCGTCGTTGGAAGGGGCCGACGGCGTGACGCTCAGGTTGAACACGCCCGAGTTGGCGGCGTAGCCGCTCACGCGGATGAGCACCGTCTCGCCCGCGTTCATCGACTTGGAGACGTACGAGGTGCGGTCCGTCCCGCTCACGTCATCGTTGCACGCCAGCGAGTTGGCCGAGGTGGCCGGGCAGGCGCTGTGCAGGCTCAGCATCGTGTCGAACATGCTCCCCGCCGTGCTGAACGCGTAGGTGCCCGCGCACGTCGCGGTGAAGGTGAAGTACACGTCCGGGGCGCTGCCGCCGATGTCGCAGCCGCTGTACCCGTCACGCAGGAACCCCTGCGTGCATCCCGTGACCGTGGTGTTCACGTCGATGGGTGTCGCCGTGCCGCAGCGGCCGGTGAGCGACACCATCGAAGTCTCGAAGGCGTACGCCGCGCCCGAATCCGCCGCGCCCGGGTTGTCGGTGCTGGGCGCCGCCACAAGCAGGTTCTGGCCGTCGTAGGCGATCTGCCAGCCGAAGCCGTCGGATGAACCGCCCGCGGAGTGCGTGGGGCCCGCCGCCCAGAACGAGATGAACTGGTTCGACTCGTGGTGGAACTCGTCCACGTGCCCGACGTTGTTGTCGTAGCGAGAGAGCATCAGCGTGTCGTCCTTGAGCGTCGCCGTGCCCGCTCCGTCAAAGTCCGTGTCGTGCAGCCAGTGGCCCAGCCCGTTGCGGACAAAGGTGTACGCGCGGCCCGTGGAGCCCACGTCGGGCGCCACCACCACCGCGCGCCCGTTGCTGATCGAGACGCTGTCGCCGAACCGAGAGTTGATGATCGTGCCCTGCCCGCTCAGCGTGCTGTGCAGCGTCCAGGTCGTGCCGACCCGCTCGTAGACATACGCGGCGCCCGTGCCCGCATCAACGTTCGAGTCGTCCAGGTACGCCCCGACGATCATGTGGTCGCCGTCGAGCGACACCGCCGACCCGAACAGCCCGCTCAGGCCCGGCCCGGCGATCCGCTGCTGGAGCGTCCATGTGGTGCCCGAACGCGTGTAGACATACGCCGCGCCGCGCCCGTTGTTCTCGAACTCGCTGCCGACGACGGCGGTCGTCCCGTCAATGGCGACGCTCAGCGCGAAGCGCAGATCCGCCCCGCGGTTGGCCGATGGGACCAGGATGTTGTACTCCTGCACCCACACGCCGTTCACGCGGTGGAACACGTACGCCGAACCCAGGTGGTAGAAGCCCGCGTACGTGTCACGCGGCGAGCCGATGATCGCGTAATCGCCGCTGATGGAAGCGCAATACCCGAAGTTATCGCCCGCCGCGGCGTCGGAGGCCGTGACCTTCTGCGTCTGCACCCAGTTCAACCCGTTCTTGGCGAAGAAGTACGCCGCGCCCGTGTCGCTGTTGCCCGCCGTGTCCTTCCCGCTCGCGCCCAACACCGCGAACGAGCCCGACACCGCGGTGGAAGTGGAGAACCAGTCGCTCGCCGCAGGGTCGGAAGCGATGAGCTTGTCCGAGGAACACTGGGCGTGCGCCGTCGCCGCCAGGCCGGCAACGAGGCAAAGGTGCGTGATGGTGCGGATCGTGGTGTGGTAAGTGCGCATGGATTCCATCCTCCCCGGGTGGGGCGTTGTGCTGTGCGGTTCCGATATGGGTGTGTCGTTCGTGCCGCGCCGCCCGTGCTCAGGGCGGACCTGTCCGTCGCGGCATCAACCAATGCGCAGTCGCCGCCGGGACCGGCCAGTAAATTCCGGCCGCCCGAGTGAAAATGCCAACGCACATGCTGCCCGAGCGGAGCAAAGGCGGATCCCCAAGGACCCTTCACAGGTCCGTTACTTCTTTCCCGCTTTCTTCTTCGGGGTCGCCTTTTTCGCCGCCTTCTTGGCGGCCTTCTTCGCGGGTTTGCCCGCCCCGCCGCCCCTTCCCTCCAGCGCCGCCTCGCACGCCGCGATGTACTTCTTCGCCGGCACGCGCGCAATCGCTTCGCCGATCACGTCCAGGGCCAGGTCATCCACCTTCTTGAAGCGGATGCACGCCTTGCCCATGTCCAGCTTCTTGCCCGTCTTCTCCCACGCCTTGCGGAACCACGCTTCGTGCTCGGCGTTGCCGTACAGGCACATCATGTACAGCGACATGTGCCCCTTCTGCGAGGCCAGCCCGGCGAACGGCAGCGGTTGCTTCGGGTCGCAGTGGTACCCCGCCGGGTACACACGGTGCGGCACCGCGTACCCGATCATGCCGTACGCCATGCCCTCTTCATAATCCTTGTCGAGATTCTTGAGGATGACCGCCCTGACCTTCTCCAGCGCTTCGCGCCGATCCGGGGGCAGTTGGGCGAGATACTCGGCGACCGTCGCGGCTTTGCTCTGCATGGGGCGCAGTGTATCGCCGGGTCCGTGAATTGGGCCACCGCCCCGCCACGCCGAGCATTCAGCCGCGTTCGCGGTCCGACAGGCGCGTCCGCCGCCGACCGACGGTCGGAGTTACATAGCCCCACCGCCGCGCCCACGGCGCCCGTGTCACCACGCCCCAGTACGTCCCGCCGAACCACATGCTCGGCGGACGCCGCCGAGGCAGCGCCAGCACCCCCGACAGCCACAGCGGCACCGAGATCGCCACCGGCGCGGCACGCCACGGCATCGAAACGCTCGGGAACGCCCAGGGCAGCTTGCGGGACTTGTTGTTCTTCTTCGCCATCGTTTCTCCGGTGCTTACGACGCACGCATGAATGTGTACGCCCCGCCCTCGAAATCCACCTTGATCGTGTCCCCGTCGCCGAACTCGCCGGCCAGGATCCGCCCGGCCAACGCGTTCTCCAGACGCTGCTGGATCGTCCTCTTGAGCGGACGCGCCCCGAACGCCGGGTCCCAGCCCTCCGACGCCAGCTCCGCCGCCGCGCGGTCCGTCAGTTCTAGCGCCATCCCGCGCTCCTTCATGCGGGCACGCAGGCGACCCAACTGAATCTCGACGATGGACTTCATGTTCTGCTTGCGCAGCTGGTGGAAGACCACCACCTCGTCGATGCGGTTGAGCAGTTCCGGACGCATCAGGCCCCCGCCCGTCATTGTCATTGCCGCCTTGGTCATGACTTCCGCCACCTTGGGCGGCAGGCCCGCGGCCTTGCCCATCTCTTCCGCCGCCATGCCCGCCGGGCCGCGACGCAGCATCTCGCGGATCGCCGCCTCGATCTCCCAGTCCTCGGCGCCCCCGCTCGCCAGCTCCTGAATCTGCGCGGAGCCGAAGTTGCTGGTCATCACCACGATCGTGTTCTTGAAGTCCACGGTGCGGCCCTGCCCGTCGGTGAGGCGGCCGTCGTCCAGCACCTGCAGCAGAATGTTGAACACATCCGGGTGCGCCTTCTCGANNTTCTCGATCTCGTCCAGCAGCACCACGCAGTACGGACGCCGGCGGACCGCTTCCGTGAGCTGACCGCCCTCGTCATACCCGACATACCCGGGGGGGGCGCCCACCAGCCGCGACACCGCGTGCTTCTCGCCATACTCGCTCATGTCGATGCGGACGATCGCCTCTTCAGTATCAAACAGGAACTCCGCCAGCGCTTTGCACGTCTCGGTCTTGCCCACGCCAGTGGGGCCCAGGAACAGGAACGAGCCGATCGGCCGGTTGGGGTCGCCCAGCCCGGCGCGGCTGCGGCGCACCGCGTCGCTCACCGCGCGCAGCGCGTGCTCCTGCCCCACCACCCGCTTCATCAACTGCGATTCCATCCGCGTCAGCTTCTCTCGCTCACCCTCCACCAGCCGCGAGACCGGGATGCCCGTCCATCGCGCCACCACCTCCGCGATCGACTCCGCATCGACCTCTTCCTTCACCAGCGCATCGCCGTGCTCCTTGCGGGCCGCGCTCGCCTTCTCCGCCGTCGCCAGCCGCTGCTCCAGGTCGCGCAGCTCCCCGTACCGGATGCGCGCCGCCGCCTCCAGATCGCCGCGCCGCTGCGCCTGATCCAGTTGCACGTGCTTGGCCTCGGCCTCTTCCTTGATCCGCTTGATCGCGTCGAGTTCCTTCTTCTCCGCTTCCCACCGGGTGGTGAGTGCGCGGTTCTGTTCCTGCAGTTCGCTCAGCTCGCGCTCCACGCGGTCAAGCTCCCGCCGCGTGCCTTCCTGCGTGCCGCGGCGATCCGCCGACGGCGCCTTCTTGTCGTCCAGCTCGATCTTGAGCGCCTCGCGCTCGATCTCCAACTGCATGATCCGCCGCCGCAGCTCATCAAGCTCCACCGGCATGCTGTCGTTCTCGATCCGCAGCCGCGCCGCGGCCTCATCCAGCAGGTCGATCGCCTTGTCCGGAAGGAACCGGTCCGCGATGTAGCGGTGCGACAACTGCGCCGCCGCGAGGATCGCGCTGTCCAGGATCCTCACGCCGTGGTGCGCCTCGTACCGCGGCTTGAGCCCGCGCAGAATCGCGACCGTCTCTTCAACGTTGGGCTGATCCACCAGCACCGGCTGGAAGCGACGCTCGAACGCCGCGTCCTTTTCCACGTGCTTGCGGTACTCATCCAGCGTCGTCGCGCCGATGCACCGCAGCTCCCCGCGCGCCAGCGCCGGCTTGAGCAGGTTGCCAGCGCTCACGGCGCCCTCCGCCGCGCCCGCGCCGATGATCGTGTGCAGCTCGTCGATGAACAGGATCACCTCGCCCTTGGAGGCCTGCACCTCGCGCAGCACCGCCTTGAGGCGCTCCTCGAACTCGCCGCGGAACTTGGCGCCCGCGAGCAACTGGCCCACGTCCAGCGCCATGATGCGCTTGCCGCGCATCCCTTCCGGGCAGTCGCCGTTCACGATGCGCAGCGCCAGCCCCTCCGCGATCGCCGTCTTGCCCACGCCCGGCTCGCCGATGAGCACCGGGTTGTTCTTCGTCCGCCGGCTGAGCACTTCCATGCAGCGGCGGATCTCTTCCTCGCGCCCGATGACCGGGTCGAGCTTGCCCTGCTGGGCCTTCTCCGTGAGGTCGATGGCGTATTTCTTCAGCGACTCCATGCCCGCGTCGGCGTTCTGGTCGTTGATCGTCTCCACCCCGCTGGCCTTGCGGATCGACTTGACCGCTTCTTCAAGCCGCGGCCGCGACAGCCCGAGCATGGTCAGAACTTCCTTGCCCCCCCCACCGCTCTCGGCGCACGCCAGCAGCAGGTGCTCAGTCGAGATGTAAGCATCGCCCAGGCGCTTGGACTCGGCCTCGGCCTTGGTCAGCACATCCGTGATCGCCCGTCCCGTCGACCCCGCGCCCGACGACGTTCGCGGCAGCCGAGATAGCTCGGCATCCACCACCTGCTTCACGCGGGCCGGGTCCGCCCCCGCCTTGGCGAGAATAGACCACCCCGGACCGGTGCGGTCCGAGATGAGGGCGCTCAGCACGTGCAACCCCGTGACCTCCGGATTGCTCCGGGTCTGGGCGTCGGACTGAGCGTCTGCGAGTGCCTGCTGAGCGGTGTTGGTAAAGCGATCGGGCCTCATGGCGGATCAAAGTGCAACCCGCGTACCAGCCCCGTGAGGCCCTTGGGACCGCCGGCGGTATGCCGAATCAACCCCCGCGGCCGACGCGCTGCCGGAACGGCAGCATGGCCTCTTTCTGCCTGCAACGGGCGACGCAAACGGATGTACACCTGTGAGGCCGTTCGACCACGTACCGAACACCTTCCGATCCACTTTCTTTGCTGGTTTCTGGCGGACCGGATTGACGTGGTTCGGCGAGCGCGTTACAACCTAGGCCCCACAAACAGTGTCGTGGGCAGAATCTGGAGCAGTCGCATGTTGAATCGCCCTCAGTGCCATCGTGTTGTTCGTGTTGTCGGCCTTGCGTCGGCGATTCTCCTCGTCGGTTCCCTCGTGGGTTGCACCGGCGATGCGAACAACGAGCAGATCCGCCACGACCTGTCGCCCGAGTTGATCTCGGCGAATCAGCGCCCGGTCGATCTGGGGAACCGCACGTCCTTCACTTGGGCCACGGACAATCGCTTCTTCTGGAACGACATGTCCCGTGCCTGGATGACCGACCGCCCCAGCCGCCTCGAGCCCTTCCCCGTGCCGCGGTAATCCGCGTCATCGCTTCTGCATCAAAACGACGCGACCCGCGAACGATTCACGTTCGCGGGTCGTTCCGTTTTTGAACTCGTGTCCGGGCCTCAGGCGGCGGTGTACGCGCCGCGGCCTTCCTTCTTGAACAACTTCTTGTGCTTTAGCAGAGTCTGGTTCACGATCGTGCGGAAGTTCTCCGCCGTCGTCTTGTAGCCGGCCGCCAGCACCGCGTTGGTCGCTTCCGTGGGGCCCATGGTCTTGCCCTTGAGCACCGCCGCGAGAGCCTCAGCCAAATTGGTCTCGTTGTGCGGACGCTTGCGGACGCCGCCGGAAGCCGTGCGACCCATCCCGCGCGACCCGCCCATCGCACGCTCGATCTCGCTGATCTGCGAATCCAGCGCGGCGACCTTCGCGGCGAGCTTGTTGCGCTTGGCGAGCAACTTGTCGGCCTGCCGCACGCGCTTGTTGATTTCCTTTTGGAGGTCTTTGAACGAAAGAGCCGCCAAAGGGCTTCTGACTCTGCTTTTCTTTGCCATGTTCTGGCTTCCTTTTCACACACGATGGCTTGCGGACCGCGGGTACGAATGCCCGACACGAGGGCGGCGGTTCCATGGGTCCATCGATCACACGCGGCCGTGGCCGCGGACAACGCGGCGCGCTGCGTGTAATATGAGGTTGCGAACTATAGCGCCGCCCGGCGCCCGCCGCGCATCAAACTACATGTAGGAAACTTGCTCAGTCTATCGCGTCGAAACGCCCAGCCGAGCGAGCAGTCCGTCGAAGTGGTCGATGCTGTAGAACTCCACCGTGAGCTTGCCTTTCGCGCCCGTGCGATCGGTCGTGATGAGCACCTTTGTTCCCAGATGCTGACCGATCTGCCGCTCCAAGTCACGCAGCACCGCTTGGCGCGCCGTGATTTCCTGCGGTGTGACCCGCTTGGACCCCACGTTCTCAGGCTTGACCGAGTGCGCCTGCGCCAGGTACTCAACCCGCCGCGTGTTCCATCCGTTCTGCACCGCTTCCCGCGCCAGGTTCAGTCGCGCCTCGCCCGCGGGGATCGCCAGCAGCGCGCGCCCGTGCCCCGCCGTAAGATCGCCACGCACGATCATCTGCGCGATCTCCTGCTCAAGTTCGGTCAGCCGGATGAGATTCGCAACCGTCGATCGCTCAAGCCCGACGCGCTGCGCCAGTTCCGCCTGTGTTAAATTAAATCGCTCCGCGAGTGCGCGCAGCGCCCACCCGCGCTCCATCGCGTTGAGGTCCTCGCGCTGAACATTCTCAACCAGCGCCCATTCCGCGGCGATCTCGTCAGTCAGTTCGCGCACCAGCGCGGGGATCTCCGTGAGCCCCGCCATCTGCGCGGCACGCCAACGCCGCTCGCCCGCCACCAACTCATATTGCACCACCCCCCCACCGCTCCTGCGGCGCAGGATCACCGGCTGCATCATCCCCGACCGACGGATCGAATCCGCGAGCCGCTCGATCGCCCCAGGCTCCATCGCCTTGCGGGGCTGGAACGGACTGACGTCAATCAACCCTACCGGAATCGTTTGGAGTCCGTCAGGATTCGAAGCCGCAGTCTGTTGAGTACGCAAAATGTTTGGTATTGCGGCGGGGGTCGGCGGCTTCGCCTCCACGATATCGACTTTTACCGGACTCGGATTGATGAGTGCTCCCAGTCCTCTCCCAAGCTTGCGAATGGGGTGCTTTGCGTCCGTGCTTTGCGTGGTAGTCATGCGTGTCTCAGTGAGTTGGGAGGGTCGAATGTGGGCGGAACAGTACGCGTCCCAGACTTCAACCTCGTATTGAATCGTTCATTTGGGGTCGCTGGGACGAATTGTTTCGCGTGGAACGTTGGAAGTGACGGGTTCTCCACCGCGCCTGAAGCACCTTCGAGTTGTGGATGCGCTCCATGGAGGGATGGCCATTGAAAGGAATCGAAGCGGTGCCGCTGCCTGCAACTGAGTTCGATGTTGAGTTGCACCACGATGTAGATCGCCGAACCGAATGGATGGACGGCGTCGGCTTCGAAGCTGCGAACCGTTCTCTCTCGGAAACGATCAACGTTCGATTCGACCCTCCCGCTTCTGAACTTCCGTAGGGACCGAAAGCTCGCCGGTCTCGCCGATTGAGATTACCGCGATCATGTCACTCGCGCTTGTCGCGATTGACCCGCCAGTTCTCCACGAGTTGAACTTGCGAATGCGACTCCCTGCGGAATTACGATCGGAATGGCGGTGCGTCCAGCTTACACGATCGGGGTGGGATGCAGAGAAATACGGACCGACCGTTGAGTGTTTCACGTGGAACGAATCTGAATGCACTTACGCCTCTATACGGAACAACGACAGGCGGCGAGCCAAGACTCTCGCATAGAGCGGAAGTCGGCACACCTGCGCAGGAACGATTGGACTTCGGCATCCGATCGAGCGAGAGAAGTGACGCAGATCCGGCAACTAAGGCGGCCCGCCGCGAGACAACAAATCGCCAAACCAACAACTTCATGCGGCGACGATGCATCAAGAGCAATGCAAGACTCGGCGTACCAGCCATCTACGCATTTTCATATTAGCAAAATGTTAGCTATTCAAAACAACCACATCCGCCGGCTCGACCGCGAGAGCAGTGGGGGAGTTCGGGCTTTCCGCCACGCTCCACCCGGGGTTCGACACGCACGCCCTCACCTGCACGCCGCCATCCAACTCCACCACGCGCTGCACTGTATCGCCCAAATAGGTGACTTCCTTTTGCCGACCTTTGAGCACATTCACGCTCTCATTCCGGGCCGACACCATCGCCTCCGGCCGAATCGAGAGCGTCACATTCGCCCCCACGCCGCAGCCCACAGGCAGCGCTGTCCGCGCCAGCACTGTCCCCGCCGCGGTCTCGATGCTCACGCCGCTCTCCCCGATCTTGCGGATCGTGCCCGGGATGAAGTTCGTCTCTCCCAGAAACTCCGCCACGAACTTGCTCCCCGGCTCCCGGTATAAACCCCGGGGTGTCCCCGTCTGCACGACCTTGCCCGACTTGAGGATCGCGATCCGATCCGCCATGCTGAGCGCTTCTTTCTGATCGTGCGTGACGTAAATCGTGGTCATCCCGGAAGCCTTGCACAGCCTGCGGATCTCGCCGCGCAGCTCGATCCGCAACTTCGCGTCAAGGTTCGAAAGCGGCTCATCCAGCAGCAGAACGCTTGGCCGGATCACCATCGCGCGGGCCAGCGCCACGCGCTGCTGCTGACCGCCCGAAAGCTGCGTCGGCTTGCGCTGCGCATACTCACCCATCTGCACCGCCTCGAGCGCTTCCATCGCCCGCTGCTCGCGCTCTTTGCCGCGAACTTTGCGGATGTCCAGGCCAAAGGCCACATTGTCGAGCACCGTCATGTGCGGCCACAGCGCGTACGACTGGAACACCATGCCCGTATTCCGCCGGTTCGGCGGCAGATACGTCACGTCGCGCGTCTCCCCGCCCCGGGAAAACAGCACCTTTCCACCCGTCGGCTCGATGAACCCCGCGATCATCCGCAGCAGCGTCGTCTTGCCGCACCCCGAAGGCCCCAGCAGAAAGTACAACTCGCCCGCCTCGATCGTCAGCGAGATGCCATCCACCGCCGCGGCACTCTTCACCCCCATCGATGCGGGAAAAACTTTGGAAAGATTCTCAATCACGATGCCCGTGGCATCGCCCGCGGCCTGGGCCGCGACAGCAGTGGGGGAGTCAAGGGTGGTCAGGCTCATACGTATTCAATGTAGGGGCGCGAAAGGGGTTGCAATGGCAACGCCTTTCCTGTAGTATTCTCCTTCCACGGCACCCTCTGTGCCGCCATGAGTCGTTCCGATCCGTTGAACCTGAACAGCACAAGGGTGCCGCGTCATGAAACAATCGCCGGTCACGATGGAACTTCAGCGTCTCCGCCGCTTCAAAGCCAAAGTCGCGCCGGATCTTTCTCTTCACGAAGACGTCACCGCTCTGTACAAGAACTTCGCCAAGCAGCAGAAAACAGTGGGGGAGTTGGACGACATGTGGCGTGAGATCGCCCCCGGCGAGTTCGCCGATCGCGCCACCATCCAGAAAATCGGCTCCAACGGCGTCCTCACCATCCGCGTCGCCGATTCCGCAACCCAGTACGAGTTTGATCGCTGGCTCCGCGGCGGCGGCCTCAACCATATCAAGCAGCGCTGCCGCACCGAGATCAAGAGCATCAAGATCGAGCTCTGATCGATCCCGCCCAGATCCCGCCAATATCACTCCGATCCGCTCGAACCCCACGAACAGTGGGGCGGTTGTGTCCGTGCGCCGTCCATCCTCTATACTCACCCCCTTCGCAAGGACCAACCATGACCGACCCCGCCAACACCACCGCTTCCCCTGCGCCCAAGTCCATGGACGCCATCATGGCGCTCTGCAAGCGCCGCGGCTTCATTTTCCAGGCCTCAGACATCTACGGCGGCATCAACGGCTTCTGGGATTACGGCCCCCTGGGCGCCCAACTCAAGAAAAACCTCCGCGACGCCTGGTGGCAGGACATGATCATGCGCCCCTGCTGGGGCGCCAACGGCCCCAACGGCCAGCCCGTGCGCTGCGTCCCGCTCGAGACCCGCATCATCCAGCACCCCAAGGTCTGGGAAGCCAGCGGCCATGTCGCCGGCTTCAACGACCCCATGGTCGATGACAAGGAAACCAAGGGCCGCTTCCGCGCCGATCACCTCATCGGCGCGTTCTGCGCACCCATCGATGCCCCCGCGCCCACCACCGCCGGCCTGCCCGCCTTCACCATCGTCTCGAGCACGCCCGGCGAAGCCGTCACGATCTTGACCGACGACAAGAAGCTCCGCAAGCTCCTCGGTGTCGATGGCCTGGAACCCGTCGCCGCATCGTCCTCCGGCCAGGCCTTGTTCAAGTGTGAATACAAGGGCAAGCCCGTGCACGCGCTCTTCGCGCAGGTGCCGATGGAAACGCTCAAGGCCCAGTTCGGGAATATCCCCTCGCCCTTCACCGGCAAGCCCGGCTCTCTCACCGAGCCCCGCCAGTTCAACCTGATGTTCAAGACGTACGTCGGCGCCACCGCCTCACAGGACGACATCGCCTACCTGCGCCCCGAGACCGCCCAGGGCATCTTCGTCCACTTCAAGAACGTCGCCGACACCACCCGCGTGAAGATGCCCTTCGGCATCGGCAACGTCGGCACCTCGTTCCGCAACGAAGTGACGCCCCGCAACTTCACGTTCCGCAGCCGCGAGTTCGAGCAGATGGAGCTCGAGTTCTTCTGCCACCCCGACGAATCGCAGGAGTGGTACAAGTTCTGGCGCGACTTCCGCATGGAATGGTGGAAGCGCATCGGCCTCGCCGGCGAGAACCTCATCCTCCGCGAGCACGACAAGGACGAACTCAGCCACTACTCCTGCGGCACCAGCGACGTGGAGTACCGCTTCCCCTTCACCGCCCCCGGCTTCGGTGAGCTCGAAGGCATCGCCCACCGCGGCAACTTCGACCTCACCCAGCACCAGAAGCACAGCGGCGCCAAGATGGAGTACAACGACACCGAACGCGGCGAGATCCTCCCCAACGGCGGCCGCCGCGGCGAGCGGTACCTCCCGCACTGCATCGAACCCGCCGCCGGCCTCGACCGCGGCGTGCTCGCCATCCTTTGCGAAGCCTACACCAAGGACGAATCGCGCCCCAGCCCCGAGTTCATGAAGTTCAACCCCCGCGTCGCCCCCATCAAGGCCGCGGTCTTCCCCCTCGTCGGCAAGGACGGCATGCCCGAAGTCGCCGACAAACTCCACGCCGAACTCTCCGCCCGCTTCTGGCGCCTGGGCGCCATCGAGTGCGACGAGAAGCAGACCATCGGCAAGCGCTACGCCCGCATGGATGAGGCCGGCTGCCCCTTCTGCTTCACCATCGACGGCGACACCCTCAAGGACCAGACCGTCACCGTCCGCGACCGCGACACCGGCGGCCAGCAGCGCATCGGCATCGACAAGGTCAGCGCATTCGTGGCCGACAAGATCGGCGAGTAACTTCTCACCCAACAAGACGCACGACACCCCCGCGCCGTGTCACTCCAAAACTCCGTGTGGCATTGCTCCGTCCGCGGAGCAATGTGCTGTCACCACGCGCTCACCAAAGCCGCGACATTCCTGTGCCCCCGACGCCCGGTGTGAGCGAAGGCTCTGCGCAGCGAACACCGGGATGACACGCAGCGAAACGTCATCGCACATTCACGAGCCGCGCCCGCACAATCAACGCCGCATCATTGCGCCTCGATGTCAGCCCATCCTGAGTGCCGAGAGCGACTCGCCCCCAGCCCTCGCGCCATCCTCTCCGCACCTCCTCAACCGATGCACTGGGTGCCGCACTCCTCACACCCGGCGCAATCCAAGTTCGCGAAGAAACAACTGAGCACGCTCGAACGCGTCGCGGCTGATCATTGCCCGATCGTCGCCCTGCCCGCTCGCGACATCGGCCGCCCACTGCGGGCCGATGCTGTGGATCGTCTCGAACTTCCGTCCCAGCACCTCAAAGGCCTCGGCCGCGCCGGGCACTTTCATCAGCGGCGAACAGTCCGACGCGAGCGCCGCGGGACCTCCGGCAAAGTGACGCAGGCAGAAATACACGTCGTACGCGTCCTTCTCCTTCTTTCGCTCGTTGAGCGCGAACGCCTTCATGCACAAGTACGCCGGCACGGTCACGATGCGTGCGTCGACAGTGTTCTGAACACCGGACGGCAGCGCCCCGCTCAACGTCACGCTGACGGCGTGGTCGAGCGCGATCTCGACGCCGCGGAGCCGGCCGATATTTAAGTCCTGTACCGTCGCGTTCGCTACGTGCGAACCCGATGCCGCATTCAGGCCGGTGATCAGATCAAGTTTGACCGTGAGGCGCCCGCCGTCGGCATGCAACTCTCTTGTGAAGACCCCGCAGTGGACGCCCGTCTGCACATATCCCTGTTCGATCAGCCGCGTGCGGATGGAGGCGTACGCGTCGGATGGGATCCTGCGAGGATCAAGCGCGAGATCCACGTCGAACGAGCCGACGTGCCCGCGCTTCGGAAACACGATCTCCGGCACCCAACCGCCGATGAGCACCATCCCGTCGACATACCGCCCTAGGACAGTCAGCACCTCCATGAGCACGGCTCGACCGGCCCCCGCCTCCTCGCCGCTCGGAATCCGCGCACTCATGAGACGTTGTTCCTCCCCGCTTCAAGCCCCGATGTCCCACGCCACCGCAACACCTGCTCCGCGGCCTCTCGTCCCCGTCCTGGGTTCCTCATCAGATCTAGGTACGCTTGCACCGCGGAGACGATCGTGAGCCCATCCTGCTTCGAGCAGTTGTAGAACACCGAGTCATCTTCGGTGACCCACAGGACAGCAGTAGCGCCCGTGTCCACTTCTTTCAGTTCGAGTTCGCGCATCATCAGGCCCGCCACATCTCGGGAAAGTGCCTCTTGAATGTACACCGCGGCACGCTTGTGCCGCACCATCGGCGACAGACGCGCGGCCGCGGAAAACTCCGCCAGAGCGAACTTCACCGCGTGATCCGCGCACCACCCCGCGATCCGCCGCTCCAGCGCCGCGATCTCATCCATGCTGTACACCAGGATCGCTCGCGACCTGCCTTTGTACACGGCCGCCCACGCGTCCAACAACGCACCGGGATTCCTAGCCCGGATTCCCGGCGCGATCTCTTCCGCAAACGCTTGCTCGATCAGTTTGTGCTTGATGCGAGAAGCCAGCCCCATGCTCACGCCGACCTCGCGGGCCAAGTCCTGTACGCGCCACACCCGCTCCGGTTGCTCGATCAGCGCTCGCACAATCCGGCTCGATTTCGCCGCGAACAGATTCTCTGCAGGCCGAGTGTCCGGAAGCTCGTTCTTCCGTCCTTCCACCTGCAGGTGGAAGCCCGGTGCCGAAATCCTGCAGTTCCCCGCGGCGTCCACATACCCAATCCCGCCCTCGCGGCAGACCTGAGCAACCCGCTCCGAGATATACGGCGCCGCTACCACTGCGAGCGATGTTGGAACCGGCGGCAGGGGCTCGCGCCGCAGGCGATCAACCACGGCGATCGCACGCTGGGGATGCAGGCGGACGTTCGACTCTATCAAGAGCCGCAGTGACTCGGACGAGCCGTGCGGGCGGATCGTCACGATCTCGTCCCACCGCCCCAACTCACCGTCACCCTCTCTCTGCTCATTGCGTATCACCTCGAACGATTCGGTTCGGTTCGCCAGACCTTCGAGCCAAGGCCTCGCTTCGACTCGGGTAGTTGGAGGTTCGTGTTTCACTATAATGCCACTTTCACCACGCGGTGAAACGGTAACCATCGGCGATATTCATCGTAGGCAAAGATTCACCATATGGTGAAAGTGCAGTTGCATTGAATATCAGTACAAATTGCGAACATTTACCGGGCGACGGCGCTGCGGATAACTTGCCTCCAGCATCTTGAGGGGGCGCACCGTGCCTCAAAATTACAGACCTCTCAGACTTCAGCCTCATGCCCGCGCGGAGCCGCGGGGCCGCAGCTATCCAAGCGAGTCGTACTGGGTGACTGCACAACTCACCGATTCCAGGCGGGGGGTGGGGGTTTCGTGAGATAGAAGATGCCTCGCCTGCCCTTCCGCCCATCGGCGGAACCATGAACATTCAACCGACGCCGTGCCGCGAGCGCTGAGCTATTCCAACGAAAACCCGAACCGCACGCACAAAATCTCGGCCGACCTCCCACCCTTGTGCGCCCACTCCCCGCCCCTCCAAACAAAATCACCCCGAACCCCGCCCCCGCGGCGTACCACCCCTCATCTCTCCGCCGGCCCCCGCCACGGGCCCGTTGGTCTTTGACATCCACACACCCGCGCCGCTCCGCCGCGCTTCGTCCGGGTGCGCCCCCGCTCCGCGGCGGCCGTTTCAGCCCTTCCACTCCACCCCCCCTCTCCCCCCGCGCCGTCCAAATCTTCATCCACCCCAGAAGCACCCGCCGCCCCAGAACCCAGCCCCCACGCTTCCACCTGTCCATTCCCAACGCGGTGCCCACGACACCAAAACTCCATCCGCACCCCCGCCCGCCACCCGCAATCCGGTCCCACCCGCGGCCTTCGCCCCCCGACCTCATCCCACCGTCGCACGCGCCTACCAAAACTTCATCCGCACCCCGCACCGCACAGCCCCCCCGCGGCCCCCAGAACCAGCCCTTCCCCCTGCCCCGCCCTTCCTTCATGTCGCACATAGCACCAAAAGTTCATCGCCACCCCGCTCCGCGAGGCCGCTCGCAGCCTCCAGAACCAGCCCTTCCTCTGACCCGTGCATCCTTACATGGCGCACGCAGCGCCAAAACTTCATCGGCCCCCCGCACCGCGCAGCTGCCCGCAGTCCCCAGAACCCGCCCTTCCCCCTGACCCATTCCTCTTTAATGGCGCACGTAGCACCAGAAGTTCATCGCCACCCCGCACCGCGCAGCCGCCCGCGGCCCCCAGAACCAGCCCTTCCCCCTGCCACCCCTCCTCCACGGCGTACCTCGCACCAAAAGTTCATCCGCACATCCGCGCCGCACCGAGACCCCAGCCCCAGCAGCCGGAGTTTCCACCGGATTCACCCCCAAAACCCGCCCCCCGCATCAAAAGTTCATCCACACGCGAAACAACCACGCGCGAAACAACCCTGTTGCAATCACGCTGCACCCTGCGACCGAGCAAACAGTGGTGGGGGAGGGGCGTGCTGGCGAGATTGGCCCCGACCCTCCCGCGACCCGGCCCCCTTCGCCCCGCACCGCACCAAAACTTCATCGCACACTCCCCGCAATCAACAACCACCACACCCCGAGCACCCCCGTCATGAACTCCCGATCCCTCCCGCTCGTACCTCGCCCCATGTCCACCGCCACCTTCCTCGCCGCGGCGGTCGCCACCGCCTTCCTTCTTCACCCCGCGCTCGCCGCCGAACCTCCCGCCACCGCCCCGTCGCTGGTCGAGGTCGCCAAAAGCCAGGACTACCAATGGACCGGCGTGGCCGTCTCGAGCACCGGCCGCATCTTCGTGAGTTACCCGCGCTGGGCCGGGCCGTACCGCTGGGCCGTCGCCGAGATTCAGCCCGACGGCTCCGCCGCGCCCTTCCCCGATGCCAAGTTTCAGGAGTGGGACGCCGCGAAGCCCGCGCCGAGCACCACCTCCTTCATCTGCGTCCAGAGCGTCTACGTCGATGACAAGGATCGACTCTGGATCCTGGACCCCGCGAGCCCGCAACTCTCCGGCGTGGTGCCCGGCGCCGCCAAGGCGGTGTGCATCAAGCTCGGCGCGAAGGACCAGGTTGAATCCGTCATCAACTTCCCCGAATCCGTCGCCCCCGCCGACAGCTATCTCGACGACATCCGCGTCGACACCGCCCGCAACATCGCGTACATCACCGATTCCGGCCGCGGCGGCATCATCGTCTGCGACCTCGCCCGCGGCACATCCCGCCGCGTGCTCGACGCGCACCCCTCCGTCATGGCCGAGAAAATCCTGCCCACCGTGCAGGGCACCCCGCTCAGGTTCGCCGGCGGTCCCCACAAGGGCGAACCCGCGGCGATCCAGAGCGACGGCATCGCCCTCTCCCGCGACGGCGAGCGCCTCTACTGGCAAGCCCTCACCGCCCGCACGCTCTACGCGATCCCCACCGCCGCGCTCCGCGACGAATCTCTCTCCGCCGAGCAACTCGCCGCCAAGGTCGAATCGCTCGGCGAAACCGTCGTCACCGACGGCATGGAGATCGGCCCCGACAACGCCGTCTACTTCACCGCGATCGAAAAAGACGCCATCATCTCCCGCTCCCCCCGCGGCGAGTTCAACCAGATCGCCCACGACTCCCGCCTCGCCTGGCCCGACTCACTCGCCTGGGGCCGCGACGGCTCACTCTACATCACAACCTCCCAGATCCACCTCACCCCGTGGTTCAGCGGCAAAGACGAAATGCCCAGGACCCCGTACCTGCTCCTCAAACTCAACCCCCGCGCCAAGCCGTAACGAATCGCGCGCCGCAGCCGAGTCGTCAACAGCGGTCAGAAGTTCACTCCGAACAACATCGACAACAAAGTCATGAGCAGATTGATCAGCATCCCGGCCAGTACTGTGATGATCAGCAAACAAGCCGGATGTTTCCAGTTCAAAGGCGGACTTTTCCGAACGTGCCGCATCGCCAGGACGCCGATCCACAAATACACCCCGCTAAGAACGATCGATTGAATCATGTAGCGCCAAAGCGAATACGGCGGGGGCGTCATCCCGCTCGGCATCTGCATCAACTGGTACGCGGTCCGCAATATCCAGACCAGACTCGAAGCGATGATCACCGCCGCGGCGCCCATTACCAATCTCATCAAAAACCTATGCGGTTCCCCCGGCCCCACGACCACATCCAGAGCCAGCCCGCACTCCGGACAGTTGTCGCCCGTGACCCCGCGCAGGCTGTACCCGCACCCCGGGCACGTCACATCCTCCCGGGACAACAGCGTCCGCAGCAGATCCGAGTTCTTCGTCGGCGTCGGCATCACGTTGATCCTCCTCCACCACCCCGGCACCCGCGGCAGCCCGACCACGCAGAACAGCACAACGACCGCAAGAACTGGAATCAGGACAAAGTTCATCGTTGAACTCGCGTTCAAGAAGTCCCGGCAACCGACCGCGGGAGAGTCACTCGGGGTTCCCGACCACAACGAAACCGGCCCAGAAATACGGGTGGGCGTACGGCAAGGGCGAATCCGCCACCGTGACCACGCCGGTGTCGATTTCGTCCCGCTTCTTCCCCGCGGCGATCCCGCGTTCCGTCATCTTCTGCGAGGCCCGAGCCGCGGCGAGATTCGTCGTCGCTTGCTCCTTCGTCAAGGTCCGCAGCCACGCCTGAGATTCGCGGAGCGCCGCGGAAATCCCAAGCGGCGTGCCCGCGCTGTAGGTCTTTCCGTCCGCGGTGCGAACTTCCTTGAACGAACCCAGCAGGTTTTCGTAGAACCGTGTCATCAACAGCGACGTCGCCTCGTCGTCGACCAGCCAGAGCGACGCGACGACGCTGGGAGCGCCCGCGTAGAAGAAGCCCCACGGCAACGCGAAGTCGCTGCCACCGACGCGCACGCCCGCCTGAGTCTTGCAGGCGCTGAGCACCACCAGATCGGTGCCTCGCAGGCGGCCTCGCCAGTGCTTGACCAGATCTTCCAGCCGCAGCAGCCCGACGTCCTGCTCCGTGGGCCGTTGCGGGCGAGTGAGCGCGAGACCCGCGCCGAAGGGGTTGGCCCGCGAGCCCATCAATCCGTGCGTGGCCAGGTGCAGAATCCGGGCACCTGTCGCGGCCTGCGTCACGGCCGGCACGGTCGCCTGTTCGCGAAGCAGAAGCGTGGCCGGCACGCCGCGGGCCGCGGCGGTCGCGGCGATCCCGCCCGCCTCCATCGCCGTGCCTTCCAGTCGCTGGAGATTCTTGTCGAAGATCCGCGACTGATTCATCGCGACGAGCGGCGGACGCGTCAGCGGCGCAGCGGCCTGATTCTGCACAGCTTCATCCGAGAAGACCGGATCGCCCACGATCACGATCGGCCTGGAGGCGCGATCGACGTTGGCAACTCGATTCTCGCCCGCCGCCAGGAAGACGCTCAGCGACGGCGCGTACGCGATGGGGATCCTCGCGAGGGCCGGATCGGCCGCGAGAATCGCCTCCATGGGCAGCGCGTTGAGCGGCCCGTCGGGCACCACGATGATCCGGCCGGCCGCCCTGAGTTCTTCCCGCGTGCCGGCGGGCACCAGCGCGTCGAGAAGAGCGGACGCGATCTGCGTCATCGCCGCGGCGTTGGAACCCGGATCGATCAGCGCCGCGTGGAGCGCCTCCGCCGATTCGTTCACCTTCTTCGCCGCGTCCTTGCCGGACACGATGATCCCGGACCGCACCCCGCGAGAATCCGCGCGGATCAGCACGATCCCGTGCTCGCTCCACGAATAAACGAGCGCCAGGTCGGACTGAGCCAATCCCGCCGTCAACCGCTCGACCGGCCTGGACTGGGCCTGCGGAAGAGCTTCCCGCACGAGCGAAAGCAGCGCGGCGGACGCGTCGGCGGCGCGGTCCGCGGCTTCGCGAAACGCCGCGGCGGCGCGGGCCCGCTGCTCTTCCGCGTCCGGCTTGTCCGACTCCTCGGCGTTGGCGAAATCGCGATCGGCCGCGTCGCGCGCGAGAATGAGACGAGTCTCGGTCTCGCGCAGCGCGATGATCCGGTCGGCACGCTGCGTGTCTCCTGCTTCGCGGGCCTGGTTGACCGCCTCCTGCGCCGCATCGCCCGACGTTCGGGCGAGCAGGTCAAGCAACTCGCGGGAGCGGGTGCGTTCGATGGTGCGGAGGATCTGCTCGGGCGCGGCGTCGGAGGCGGCCTGCAGGTGCGCGAGCAGCGCGCCGGTCTCGGAGAATCCCAACCGACCGCTGTACGCCGCGCGGGCGCGCTCATCGCCCGACACGTCCGTCCGCAGTTGCTCCATCATGTCCAGGGCGCTGCCCGCGCGCTCGATCGCGGCGCGGGTGTCGCCCGCGAGGAACGCGACGTCGGCGCATCGTCGGAGCGTGTCGGCCACCAGTTGGTTCTTGGAACCCAGCCGTTGACGGCGTTCCTGCAGGACTTGAAAGAGCAACGCGTCGGCGCTGAAGAGATCGTTCTCGGCGATCTTCACCTCCGCCAGCGTCGTCAGGCTCCAGAGCGTGTCCGGGTGGCTCAATCCCAACTGCGACGTCCGGAGCTTGAGCGCTTGCTCCACCAGTTGCCGTGCTTCCGCCGTATTCCCCATCGCCAGTTCGCACTCGGCGATGTTGTTGATCGTCTTTGGAATGACGGACGAACGCGGATCGGCATCGGCCAGGATGGTCCTTGCTTCGGTGTAGAGTTCGCGAGCGCGGGGGACGCGGTCGGTGTCGAAGTAGAGCGATGCGAGCCCGTTGAGCGTTTCTGCAAGCTTCTCCGCGCCCGCGGGCCCCTTGACCAGGAGTCGCCTCGCTTCAAGCGCGCGAGAAAAGAGCCGTTCGGATTCCGCGACGTCGCCTCTGATGCGCGTCAGCCAGGCGATATTGTGCACGACCTGCGCCACGTCGAACGAGAGTTCCCCGTAGCGGGCCTGCAGCACGGGCAGCGCGTCCCAGTACAGGCTCTCGGCCTCGGCCAGCTCGTTCTGATTCGTGAGGAAGAGCGCCAGGTTGTTCCACGCCTGGGCGGTGTACGAGTTTTTCCTGCCGAGCAGATTCACGCGGATCGCCGACTGCTGTCGGGCCAGGCGAACCCCTTCGGCGTACTCCCCGTCGTCGTGAGCCTTCGCCATGGCTCCCTGCAACTTGAAACTGGAGGCCAGTTCGGGCCAGGCAGCGCGGCCCAGTGCTTCCATGGCGCCCAGGTCCTCGGCCATGACTCCGGCGCGGCGGGCCTCCCAGTACGCGGCGCCCTGACGCTGCGCTCGCAGCCCCGCCGCTTCCACGGCGAATCGATGCGCCTCGTCGATGCGTCCCTCGGTGAGCGCCGCCCGGATCGAAGCCCCAAGCGTCTGAAGTTGTTTGGCCTCGTCGGTTGTCAGCGGCGCCAACGGAGTCGCGGCGGCCGGATCAAATCGAGCGACCGGTGGTTGCGCGGCCGGCGCGGCCGACACCGTGACAAATGCCGCGAAAGCGAGCGCGGCGGAGATCGCGAGGCGGTTGTGCTTCATGGAGGATTTCCGTTGGCGGCGGGTCCGGGTGAGGCGGATTTTGGACGCGCGACGAACATCACAGCCTGGATGTCCGGCGGAGAAGTGCCGGCCGGGTCCACAGCGCGCCGCACCGCGTTCACCCAGGCGGAGAGCGGATGTTCAAGCGCTGGCGCATCGATCGAAGAACGTCGCGTGTCCGCGGCCCGAATCCGGCCGCGGATGAGCCACGCGTCGGGAAGTCCCGGGGTGCCCCAGTTCGATGCACCACTCTGGCTCCAGGCGCTCTTGAGTCGGTCGAACCAGTCGTCGCTTGGCGGATGCGTGTCGGACGTCACGATGAGCATTCCATATCGCCCGGGGCCGGCGTCCAGGCCATCCCAGCCGGTTTTCGAAACGGGGAAGCTGAACTCGCCGGGGCCGGGCGCCGGGCGGGCGTTAGGTCCAAACTCCTCGCGCTTCGCCAGTTCGCCCGAAGGGTTGCAGGTGACGACAGCGGCCCAGCGAACCGGCGAGATCGACGTGAAGAGTTTGACCGCCTCTCCCTCGGTAATCGTCGCGCCGGCTTCGCCTAGAGAGACGCTGCGATCGATGATCCCTACGGCGCGTCCCGAGTTGTCGCGTTTGACCGCTCCCAGCGCCAGCCGCACATTGGGTTCGGGCGCCGCCGGCGCCGCGGGGTTGAGCCCGGCGCGGATGCTGAGCGCCGCGGCCGTGATCGCGAGCGCCGCCGCGGCGCTCAGCACGGGCCGTTGCCACACCGGCCGCGCGGCGCGTTGGAGCGCGGCATTCAGGGCATCGGCCGATCGGATGGCGCGGCGTGAGTCCTGGTCGTGCGTTCGGACGAGTGCATCCGCGAGCTTTCGGGCGTGCGCACTCGTGCCCAGACGCTGGGGGTCCTGAACGAGCGAGCCGATCTCCGCCGCGGAATCGCCGGTGGCAAGTCTGTACAGAGTTCGTGCGAGGGCGATCAGATCGGCCAGGCGTTTGTCGTCGACCCCATCGGCGACATAATCCTTGGAGAATCCGCGGCGTGCACTCCCGTCGAGCCGAGAAACCAGCCCGTAATCGGCGATGACCCAGCGGCCCTCGAACCGCATGATGTTGGCCGGCTTGATGTCGCCGTGGCAGATGTGGCGGGCGTGCATGATCGCCAGGGCCGCGGCGAGATCGGCGCCGATGCGGGCGGCCTCACGGGCGGGAACCACTCCCTGGCACAATCGCGTTTCGAGCGTGATCGGGGTGTAGCGTTCGGGGTCAAAGTCGAGGCCCGCGGCGTCGTCGGCCTTGGGCATGACGACGTAAATGGATGAGTCCACGCGGCCGACGTGCCTGACAGGCATGAAGTAGGGCGAGCCGCGGATGCCCGCGATGAAGTCCTCGATGCCTCGGACCTCGGAATCATGAGAGGCCGGGATGATCTTGACCGCGCACCATTCCTTGGTGAGCGTGTTGCGCGCGAGCCAGACGGTGCCGAACCCGCCCGAGCCGATGAGTCGCGCGAGCCAGAAGTCGGGCACGGCGGGGGGCGGTGCGGAGGCGTCGGCGCAGAACGAGACGGCGGAAGGGTTCGGCGATTCAGCGATGATCGGGAGCGACGTCGTGGAATCCGCCGTGAATCGGGGCCGTTGCACGGGATCGGGCCGTTTGAGTTCGGCCAGTTCCCCGCGATCGCTCTCCAGCAACCGCTTGGCCTGCGCGTACAACCGCTCGTCGCTGCCGCACGCGGCCCGGAGCGCGGACTCGCGTTGCTCGGGCGGCAATGTCACGACGCGTTCGAAAACGTCAAAGAGTTCCCGGATCCCCACGGCCATGAGTGCCTATCTCCAATGAGCAATGCTAGTCTACCAGGGTTACAGATCACGCGGGCAATCGCCGAAGCCGGGCCTCGGTCGAGCCACGCCGCTCGCGAACGGCGTTCTCTCTCAAGAGCGAGAAAAACCGACCGGGCAGATCGGAGAGTCGAGATGTCTGTGGATGTTCAGCGCGATGGGGCTGCACGCCTGCTCGTTCGTCGGAAAATGCGGTAGAAAGTCACCGCGGGCGCGCGAGTACCCGGGAAAAGCTCCTTGACCCAAGGGGGATTCTCAAGTAACATGCCCTTTCTGTGGGCATGCACCGGCGGTGGGAATCAGAACAACGGATTCGGTGAAGCGTCGCTCCTGCTTGGTGGGGAGATGTTCGATTCGAAGTGGGCTCGGTGCATCAGAGATTCGTAAACTGGTCGGTGTGAACTTGGAGAAGTTGCGCATCGCTAGGTGGCTCGGCCGTCGCGGCCGGTCGTGCTGGGAAGTCCGGCGCCTGCGAACTTCGTGGCGGCGACTTCGAAGAGGTGTGGAGCGTGAGCATTCTTAGGGCGACATCCCGCTTCAGAAGTAAGCGGTGCAGACTCCGCGGATTGGTGATTGTGGGAGAACAGGAATGACGCGTCTTTCACGGTGGTTCATGTCGGTGGCGTGCGGAGTGTTCTGTGCGGCACCAGGTTCCCTTGCGCAGCCGGTGACGGAATCGCTGTACGCCGAGTCGGTATCCGAGGGGGCGGGCACCAACAACTGGTCGAGCGAATCCCAGGCGCGGTTCGCGGACAACTCCAACTGCTCTGACGATGGGAAGTACGCGTACAACGACCAGTTCGGCGACCGATTGGTCGTGGACTACTTTCAGTTGTTTTCGCTCCCAGCGGGACGGACCATCACCGGCGTTTGGGTGAACGCCAAGTGCCGGTACGACACTGGGACGAATAACGCCCGCGTGCATATGCGGGTGTACGGCGGCAGGTTCCCGGCGACCGAGTCCGACAGTGTGACCTGGAACCAGGGCTCCAGCACGGCGTGCGCCTGGCGGTACGCCGGGGACGGGTGGGAGATTACCAGTCAACTCGCGAGATGGACGGAAGACGACATCAATCTTCTATCTGCCTTCCTGGTGCGTGACGCGGCGTACACGGGGTCAACGCTGCGCGTGGACGCCTTCCGGCTGCGGGTTCGGCATGAGGCCGACTTCGATGGTGACGGCACGCCCGACGCGACGGACTCGGACGATGACAACGACGGTGTGCCGGACACCTCGGACTGTGCGCCGCTGAACGCCGCGGCGTGGCGGGCCCAGGCATACTCGGATCCCGACGGCGACGGCGTACGGACGACCGGAACGTTGGTCAACTGCCCGTGTTTCGGGACAACACCCCCAACGGGCTTCACCCTCAACCTCAACGGGCCGGACAACTGCTGGAACACTCCCAACACGGATCAGCGTAACACCGACGGCGATAGCGAAGGGGACGCGTGCGACGGAGACGACGACAACGATCTCGTCGCGGACGCGAACGACTGTGCGCCGTTGAACGCCGCGGCGTGGCGGAGTTTGGCGTACCCGGATAGCGACAGGGATGGCGTGCGCGATTCGGTTTCGCTCGTTGCATGCCCGTGCTTCGGGAACGCAGTTCCGGCCGGGTACACGCTGAACGCGAACGGCCCGGACAACTGCGTGGGGGCTTCTAATCCAGATCAACGGGACACAGATGGCGATGGGCAGGGTGATGCCTGCGATACGGATGATGACAACGACGGAGTGCCGGACGTCGCGGATTGCGATCCCACAAACGCGGGCGCATGGCGAAATCGCGCGTACCCGGATTCAGACGGGGATGGGGTGCGCGATTCAATCGTGCTGGTTGAGTGCCCTTGCTTTGGAACCACTCCGTACCCCGGCTACACGTTGAATACCAACGGGCCCGACAACTGCCCGGGGATCATCAACGCGGATCAACTCGATCCGAATCACAACGGCTTGGGTTGGGATTGCGATCCGGCTGAAGGAGGGAACCTGCTTACGGGGTATATTGCGAACCAGATGGTGGGCACGGTCGAAGAGATGCTGCTGTGCACCGACACCTTGACGGGCCAGATTGTGGACTTTGTACAGACGCTGTACGGGAGTAGTTCATCGGTGGTTGTGAGTTCAGCGAGGCGGTGGCGGTTGGGTGTTCAGTCAGGCGGGGGGCTGCTCGGGTACGTCTCGATGAGCGTCGCGGGTGACGGCGACACCTGGACATTGAACGCCACGCGGCTGCGCGATCCGTTCACGTTCAGCGAATCGGACCATGTGGAGTGCCGTGTGTCAGCTTCGGTGGGGGTGCTGATCCAGGTTCGGTTCGATCTCAGCACGCGGACCAATTTTGAAGTCCAGGGGGACCCGCTGTCATTTGACTTTGACTTCTCGGCCAGCCCGGTCGGAACGCTCGGCCCGGGCTCGCACAGCTTTCGGCTGCTCAGCAGCGCCGCGGGGATCGCCCAGGTGCGGTTCGTCGCGGCGTGTACGGCGGACTTTAACAGCGATGGCGGCATTGATGGCGGAGATGTGACGGCGTTCTTTGATTCGTGGCAGCGCGGCGACGCCGCGGCTGATGTGAACGACGACGGAGGGGTGGATGGGTCCGATGTGGTGAGCTTCTTTGATCTGTGGGAGGCGGGCCGCTGTTGAGTTTGCGTGATGGCAAAAAGGGAAGACGATGAACATTCAAGTGTGCGCTCGTGTGGTGCTGTGGGCATTGGTGGCGGGTACGGTGCTGGTGGGTGGGGCCGGTGCGCAGCCGGTAACGGTCACGCTGTACGCGGCCTCGGTCACGGAGGGCAGCGGCACCAACCACTGGTCGGCCGAGTCGCAGGCGCGGTTCGCGGACGACTCCAACTGCAACGGCGACGGGAAGTACGCGTACAACGATCAGTATGGCGATCGGCTCGTGGTGAACGGGTTCGAGACGTTTACGCTGCCGGCGGGCCGGACGATCACCGGCGTGTGGGTGAACGCCAAGTGCCGGTACGACACGGGGACGAACAACGCCCGGGTGCGCATGCGGGTGTACGGCGGCCGATTCCCGGCAACCGAGTCAGACAGTGTGACCTGGAACCAGGGATCAAGCACGGCGTGCGCTTGGCGGTACGCCGGGGACGGGTGGGAGATCACGAGTCATCTCTCAGGTTGGACAGAAGCGGACGTGAACGCGCTCGCGTCCTTCCTGGTCCGTGACGCGGCGTATACGGGTTCAACGCTGCGCGTGGATGCGTTCCGGTTGCGGGTTCGGCACGAGGCGGACTTTGACAGGGACGGCACGCCCGATGCAACGGACTCGGACGATGACAACGACGGTGTGCCGGACACCTCGGACTGTGCGCCGCTGAACGCGGCGGCGTGGCGGGCCCAGGCATACTCGGATCCCGACGGCGACGGCGTGCGGACGACCGGGACGTTGGTCAACTGCCCTTGTTTTGGGACAACACCCCCAACGGGCTTCACCCTCAACCTCAACGGACCGGACAACTGCTGGAACACTCCCAACACGGATCAGCGCAACACCGACGGCGACAGCGAAGGGGACGCGTGCGACGGAGACGACGATAACGATCTCGTCGCGGACGCGAACGACTGTGCGCCGCTGAATCCGGGTGCTTGGAGGAACCGGGCCTACCCCGATCCGGACGGCGACGGCGTACGTAACTCAACGTCCCTTACCACCTGCGCTTGCTTCGGAACGACGCCTCCTCCCGGCTTTACACTGAATCTGAACGGCCCTGATAACTGCCCGTCCGTTCAGAACAGTGATCAACGAGACTCCGATGGCGACGGGATAGGCGACGGCTGCGACTCAGACACAGACTCCGATCACGACGGCATTCCTGACTTCTCAGATAACTGTCCGTCGACACCAAACCATGACCAGGTTGACCGAGACCATGACGGAGTCGGAGACGCTTGTGACGATGATAACGACAATGATGGCGTCCCCGACGAACTCGATTGTGCGCCCTATAACGCGGACGCGTGGCAGGGTGAGGCCTTCCCTGATCGCGATCGAGACGGTTTCCGGGATTCAAACTCATTGGTTGCTTGTGAGTGTTTCGGCGAGATTCCACCGCCGGGCTTCCTGCTGGTGGAGTCAACTCCGATCGATAACTGTCCCACATCTCCGAACCCGGATCAACAAGACTCCAACTTCGACGGCATTGGAGATGCCTGCGACAATGATGGCGACGGAGTTCCAAACGACGTCGATAACTGCCCATACATTCCTAATCACGACCAACTCGATCCAAACCATAATGGACTTGGCTGGGTCTGTGATCCGCTCGAGGGCGGCGGATACAGCCCCTTGTTGGAAAATGATCAGGACGTTGCGCTGCAGGGTGGCGGAGCAATCTCCGATTCCTGCGGCCGAACTAGCCCGGCGGATGGTGTTCCATCTGTAGCATACTCCTGGCAACGAAATTGGAGTGTTGGCGTGCAGTCCGGAGGAGGCCTGTTGGGATATTCGGACTACGAAGCCCGATTGGGTATCGACGTAACCGCATACGGAGACTCCTGGGAACTCAGAAGCGGCTACAGCGAATTGGGTGATTCGTTGTACTGGGATGCGCAGCGAGGAGACTACTGCCAAGTTGGGGCATCGCTCTTTGCCGATGCAAGAGTTGTGCTGCGTGTCTCGTCGCCGACGACCTACCGTGTGCGCGGTTCCGTTGATCGTCGGGAGTTCTCGTGGAATATATATGATTCCAATGGTCTCGCGGGCCACACGCTTCAGCCCGGGATTTGCACGCTTTATCTGTCCGGCTATGGCACCGGCAACATTACTCTGGACTTTGGCTCACCGTGCAGTTCTGACCTTGACGACGACGGCTGGTGTGATGCCGAAGACAACTGCCCGACCACGCGCAACCCGAGCCAGGCCGACTCGGATGGTGACGGTATCGGAGACGCCTGTGAGCGTTGTACTGCGGATTTCAACGCGGATGGAGGCATCGACGGAAGCGACGTCGATGCCTTTTTCGACGAGTGGGCAGCGGGTGCGCCGACGGCCGATGTGAACAACGACGGCGGTATTGACGGGGCCGACGTCTCAACATTCTTCGATTCGTGGGAGGCGGGCTTGTGCTGAGGCCTCGTCACCAACGCACAGCGCCGAGCACGCAGGATACAACGCCTTGAATGAGAATCCCGTCATGCCAAGGACCCCGTTCTCCGCCCGGTCGTTGTTCGCTTGCGTGGTCCTGTTTGGGGCGGTGACTGCGCCCATGGCGGCGGCGCAGGTTCAGACATTCGACATGTACGCCCGGACGGGCTCCGTCCCGAGCGCCACGAACTGGACTGAAGAGGCTCTTGCCGAAAACAACCCCACCTGTGACTCATCCTGCGGCTGTGACTCCTCCAACTCGGCACTTTGTTCTTCGTCAACGGCCACTGACTATCTCAAAGCGACCGAGTTCCGAGTTTCTGGAGGGAGCCTCTTCGTGCGCCCGGCCGGGTACGTCATCACCGGCGTGAATGCTGATGTTGTGGCGAAGTACGGCACGAGCAACAACGTCAATGTCTACGTGCGTCTGTCGGTGCAGCCGCCCGGCACTCCTACGGCGACCCGCATCAGCCCGGCATGGAATGGCCCGGACTCCACTTGCCGGTACCGGATGGGTGCCAACGGCGACCTGGGCGCCACGTTGCTCGCGGCGTACAACGATGACCCGGATCGCCTGAACAACACCGAAGTATGGGTGCAGCGGTACAACAACACCCAACCGCATTTGCGCATCCGAGGCTTCAGGCTCCGAGTGACGTGCGAACGAGACCTGGACGGAGACGGGATCGCGGATTCGCAGGACGGCGATCGTGACGGAGATGGGGCCGCGAATGGGTCGGACTGCGCTCCCGACAACGCTTCGGCGTGGCGGAGCTTGGCGTACCCCGATAGCGACGGGGACGGCGTGCGAGATTCGGTCTCGCTCGTTGCGTGTCCGTGCTTTGGGAACACGGTGCCGGCCGGATACACGCTGAACGCCAACGGCCCGGACAACTGCGTGGGAACGTACAACCCCGACCAGATCGATACCGATCGGGACGGGCGCGGAGATGGGTGCGATACGGATGATGACAATGACTTTGTGCCGGACGCTTCGGACTGTGCGCCGTTGGATCCAGCTCGTTGGACAACCACGGCCTATGTCGATTCGGATGGTGATGGGTACGGCGTCGGACCACCGGTTACCGTGCTTTGCTACGGCTTGTTCCCGCCTCCCGGATTCGCTTCATATGGATACGACAATTGCCCAACAATGTTCAACCCGGACCAGCAGGATGTCAACTTCGACGGGATCGGAGATGCGTGCGACCAGGATCTGGACGGAGTCTTCGATGAGCTCGACAACTGCCCCCACCTGTATAACCCTTCGCAGGAAGATTCTAATTCGAACGGGGTAGGTTCCGATTGTGATCCTCTTGAGGGCAGCGCATACAGCCCCGTGTTGGACAGCGCAGACGCGATCGACTGCCAAGGCGGCGGCATGATTAGCGATAGTTGCGGAGGCATCGCCTTTGCCGATGGTCGCCCCAGCGTGTTTTTCTCTGCCGCAAGGCACTGGAGCGCCGGCGTTCAATCAGGCGGCGGGCTTCTCGGATATGTCTCCAGTGCCGGGGCAGGTGTCAGTGCGCAAGGCGACTCTTGGACCGTCGTCGGCACTCGGCTTATTAACGGCGATACCGTTTATTGGAACGAACAGCTGGGAACGATGTGCCTGCGGCTCGATAGCGTCTTCGCCTTCGTTCGGCTGCGGCTCCGAGTGACTGTTCCGACAACATACAAAGTGTTCGGAGATCGGTATGGTTGGTCATTGTCTAACGATCAAGGCCTGGTCGGGGCGACCCTGCAACCTGGCACATATCAGCTATATGTGGGGTACCGTTATAATTACCACGCCACAGTCGTGTTCGGACCTCCCTGCCCTTCTGATCTTGATGAGGACGGGTGGTGCGACGCAGAGGATAACTGCCCGACCGTATTCAACCCCGATCAACGTGATTCGGATGGCGACGGTATTGGCGATGTGTGCGAGCGTTGCTACGCGGATTTCAATGAAGACGGCGGCGTGGATGGTGCGGATGTCACTGCTTTCTTCGATTCGTGGCAGTACGGTGCGACGGACGCGGATGTGAATGAGGACGGCGGGGTGGATGGGTCCGACGTGGTGACGTTCTTTGATGTGTGGGAGCTCGGCCGGTGTTGATCGCGATGCGCGGTCGGTGGGAGACAGACATGAGCCTGCAAGCATGCTTCGGTGCGGCGTGGAAACTCCTGACAATGGGCGCCGTGCTCGCCGGCGCCGCCCTGGCGCAACCGGTGACCGTGACCCTGTATGCCGAGTCCGTGTCCGAGGGATCCGGCACCAACAACTGGTCGGCTGAGTCGCAGGCGCGGTTCGCGGACAACTCCAACTGCAACGGTGACGGGCGGTACGCCTACAACGACCAGTTCGGTGATCGGCTGGTGGTCGATTGGTTCGAGAACTTCACGCTGCCCCCGCGCAGGACGATCACAGGCGTGTGGGTGAACGCCAAGTGCCGGTACGACACAGGGACAAACAACGCTCGCGTTCGCATGCGGGTGTACGGCGGGAGATTCCCGGCGACTGAATCCGACAGTGTGACCTGGGACCAGGGATCAAGCACGGCGTGCGCCTGGCGGTACGCTGGAGACGGGTGGGACATTACCAGCCGGCTGACGGGGTGGACAGAAGACGACGTCAATAACCTGTCGGCCTTTCTGGTTCGTGACGCGGCGTACACCGGATCAACGCTGCGTGTGGACGCGTTCCGGCTGCGGGTTCGGCACGAGGCGGACTTTGATGGTGACGGCATCCCAGACGCGACAGATCCGGATGATGACAACGACGGGGTGCCGGATTCGGCCGATTGCGATCCATTGGATCGGAACTTTTGGCAGAATTTCGCGTACGTTGACTCGGATGACGATGGGCTTCCCGAGACTGCGACCCCCGTCGCATTGCCGTGCTTTGGAACCTACGCCCCCTACGGATACACGCTGCGGGCGGGGCCCGTCGACAACTGCCCCACGGTCTACAACCCAGAGCAGACCGATTACAACAACAACGGAATCGGTTGGGATTGCGACCCCGGTGAGCGCGGTGCGGTGCTGTGGGCCGCGGACGCGGGCGGTTCGTACGCGGAAGGCGTAACCGAGGTCTCCGACGGAAGACATTACGAATCAGATGCAGGTACACTCATTGAATACGACACCAACCGCGGGAGCTCCAAGCGCGTGCAATCGGGCGGTGGTCTGCTCGGCGCCGTAGTGCTTTCAGAGTTCACAGCGGAGATCACGTCCACCAGGGTGATCGTGCGGACAAAGGTCGATGTCGAAATCCCCAACGAGCAGTTCCGTACCTACACGGCGACGAGCTTCGCCCTACTGCGTGCGAGGGTGGACGTGCCGGACTGGTTCACGTGGGAACTGCTGGGCCCGGGGCTGACCGTGAACATGATCCCCGTCACCGGGGCGCGGGTGGGCTCCCGCTACCGGCCGGGAGTGTACGACGCAGAGTTCCGGCTCACGCTGGATGCCACGAACGGCGCGAGCATCCACTACGACAACTACACCACGCTGGTGTTGCGTCCCGCTCCGTGCAACCCGGCGCTCGGCGGCGACCCGGACGGCGACGGGTGGTGCAACGGCGTGGACAACTGCCCGAACATCGCCAACGCGAGCCAGGCCGATTCCGATGCGGATGGACGCGGCGACGCCTGCGACAACTGTCCGACCGTGCCGAACCCGGACCAGGCGGACCGGGATCACGACGGCATCGGCGATGCGTGCGACGCGGATCGAGACGGGGATGGCGTGCCCAACGTTGCGGACTGTGCACCCGACGACGCCACCCGTTGGCGCAACCAGGCGTTTCCCGACCCCGATGGCGACGGGGTGCGGAACTCGGTGGTCATGCAGACTGTCGCGTGCTTTGGCCCGACGCCGCCCGCCGGCTTTACGCTCAATGCGAACGGGCCGGACAACTGTCCCGACCGGCCCAACCCGGATCAACGCGACACCGATAGAAACGGCCTGGGCGACGCATGCGATCCGTGCCTGGCCGACTTCAATAACGACGGCGGCGTTGACGGCGGGGATGTAGGTGACTTCTTCGAGGCCTGGGAACTGGGAGCGGCGACCGCGGACCTGAACGCCGACGGCGGCGTGGACGGCGGCGATGTTCAGTACTTCTTCGCGAGGTGGGAACGGGGCTGCTGAGGCCTGAACGGCTGTGAAGGGCGGCTGGTGGTCGGTTGTTTCGGCCGCGGAGTGGCGCCGCGCGGCCGCTTCGGCACAAACAACCTGATCGGATGCGTCTGGGAAATCGCTCTGGGAATGGAAGCGGCAGCGTCGCCGCGGCCGCCGCGATGGGTCACGCGGCCATTGACCCCAGAGACCCCCAAAGTCCGGAGCACACCGATGCGAACTCGCCCCATCATGATCCTCACACCCGCGGCCCTGGCCTTCGCGGCATCGCAAGCAATTGCCCAGGCCGATTCGGCGGGTTGGAACTACCACCAATACACGCTGTGCGCCAGAACCGTCGCGACGGTGAACGGCTGGGACTACGAGTCCAACGCGCAGGGGTGCGTCTCCGGCGGGTGTTCCGCCGGCGGCGATGCCTGTCGCAACCGTCCGGCAAGCCCCAACTGCAGCTCCGAAGGGCGATCGGGCTTTGCGAACAACTGGCTTGATGCCACCTCATGGAGCGGCTTCGGCGCGGCGGCCGACGAAGAAGTCACGGCCGTGCGCGTCAACGCGTACGGATCGTGGACCAACAGCGTGGCCGGCGCCTGGCAGATGCGCGCTGCGGGCTCGATCAGTCAGCAGACGTGGTCGGGCACCAAGTCCGGCGGGTGCGGTTGGCTGACTTCCGGCGGCGGTCGGCTGCTCAGCGCCCCCACGGGCGGATGGACACAGGACAAGGTCAATCGCTTGACCGTGGGTGTGAAGCGGGATTCGTCAACGACACCATCGGAGACCTTCTTCATCTCCGGCTTCGAGGCGACCGTGACGACGCGTGCGTGCGGCGCCGTGTACGTCGTGTCTGATCCGCTGGATCAGGCCACGTGTGCCGGACGGCCCGTGAGCTTCTCGGCGCTGGGGCAGGGCGACGGAACCGTGCTGTACCAGTGGTACCGCGACGGGCAGCCGATCCTGGGAGCGACGGGGTCCAGCTATACGTTGCCCGCTGCGCAGCTGACGGATGATCTGGCTTCTTTCTCGTGCCGCGTGTTCAACCAGTGCGGCAGTTGGGAGGATACGGGCGAGGCTCTTCTTGAGGTCTACCCCGCGCTGCAAGTGACGACGACCCCGCCGGCGAGCCAGAGTGTGTGCGCCGACGAGCTGGAGTTCGGGAAGGACCTGTGCGTTGACGCGGACGGGCCGGAGGCGACCTTCACCTGGAGGCGCAACGGGCAGATCGTTGCGCAAGGCCCGTTCGAGAGCTGCTACACCGCCGACCTCACGGACTTGGCGTCGGGCGCCGCCTCGTTCACCTGCCACATCGATTCTCTGTGCGGTTCGCGCGATCTCGGGCCGTTCACACTGACGCGGACCGACGCGCCCGAAATCACTTCACAGTCGAGCGGCGAGTACCGCGTGGCGCCGGGCGCGACGCTGCAACTGCGGGTCGGCGCGACTGGCACGTCGCCGCAGTACCAATGGTCGCTGGACGGTCTTGCCATTGCTGACGGGGCCAGCTTCACCGGCACGCGGACGGCGAACCTCACCATCCGCTCGGTGAACCGCGCGACCGAGGGCGAGTACTCGTGCCTGGTGTACAACGGCTGCGGCGAGGACGACACCTTCGACCCCGTCGCGGTGATCAGCGACTGCGCCCCGGTGATCACGCGTCAGCCGCAGGAGCCGGGCGCCATCCCCCCGTGCGCGAGCATCGTCCTCTCGCTCGCGGCGAGCGGGAGCGGGCCCCTCTCCTACCAGTGGTACCAGGACGGCGAGCCGCTCAACGACAATGAACTCATGCACGGCTCCCACACCCCGACGCTGGTGATCGCCTACCCCACGTCCGACGCTTCGGGTTTCTACGAGTGTGAAGTCGGCGGCAACTGCTCAGACACGAGCGCTTACAGCGACCTGGTGTACGTCGACATCGAGTGCTTCGGCGACTGGGACTACTCGGGCGGCATCGACGGCCAGGACATCGAGGCGTTCTTCTACGACTTTGAGGATGGCGATGCGGATGTGAACCTGGATGGCAGCACCGACGGCGGCGACATGGAGGCGTTCTTCAGGCACTGGGAGTGCGGTTGCTGAGTCGCTGACAAGGAAGGAATGCAGCGGCCGCGTGATCCTCGTGGGGAAGGGTCACGCGGCCGCATCTGTTGAGGCACAACGGTGCTTCATGGCACCTTGAATTCGCAACGATGAGATCGGTTTGTGTGGCCTTATCTTCGCACCGGGCTACGCGACGGATCCGTCCTGCGTCGATCCGCTCCCGCCGCCCACCTCCGCGTGCAGCCACGCCCGCGAGAACCTCCAGTAGCGGCCCACCGTCGCCACGCCGATGCCCATGATCTCGGCGATCTGCGGTTCGGTGAGGTCGACGTAGTACTTGTACTCCACGATGTCCGCGTACTCGGGCTTCTCGGCCCGGAGGCGCTCGATCGCGGCCTTGACAGCCTCCACCTGTTCGATGCCGAACTCGCGCAGCATCGGCACGTCGATGAACTCCAGGTTCGCGGGGTCGAGGCTGGCCGGGCGCTTCCCCCCGCCGTGCTTTTCCGCGGCGTACTTCTTCGCGCGGTCGATCAGGAGGTGCTTCATCACCAGGCGGAAGGTGTTGATGAGGTGCTTGCGGTCCTTGAAGGCGACCGGCACGTTGCCGTACACGCGGAGCCACGCTTCGTTCACGAGAGCGGTGGGCTGCATGGTGTGGCCGCTTGATTCGCCCCGGAAGAGCCCGCCGGCGATGGCGCGAAGCTCCTGGATCACCGACGGGGTCACCTCCGCCGCGGCGTTGGATTCACCCCGGCTCACCGAATCGATCAGTTGCGACAGATGGGTGGTGCGGTCGTCGGCCATGGGTGAGTTTACGCCCCTGTTGATCCTCAAGGCTCGCGCAATTTCATCTGGTCTGAGGAGGTGTTGATCGGATTCGCTCTGTGATTCGCTTTGGGGAGCGGAGGGCACACCTTGTTCCCTATCCCTCACAGGAACCACACCCATGACTACCAGAATCCAAAGCCGCTGCTGCATGAACGATTCACACAAGCCTCGTCGATTCAGAATGTCTGGAGCGGCGCTTGGCGTGATCTGTCTGGCCGCCGCGGCATCGGTGGGGGGGTGTGGTGGCGCTCCCACCGGCAACGGCCATGGACGGATTGCCACCGGCGGATCAACCCGGGGCGAAGAGCACGCCCCCGGGCCGCTGATTTCACAGGTCGCGGAGGCGACCGATCAGGCGTCTCAGTTCCTCGCAACCGAACTGGACCGGATCGCGGTTGACGAGAATGGCGGCCACCAAGGCTGGATGCTCATGGGCTCGATGGAGAATCTCTCGATGGGCCTGCTGCCCACCAGTGAACTTGAGATGGCGCGCGACCGGCTGGTCGGGAAGCTGCAGAACTCGGATCTGTTCTACCGCAACTTCACGATCGTGAGCAACCGTGCCGAACGCGAGGCGGCGCTCCGCGAGGAGGCGGGGCCGCCCGCCGATCTGCTGGGGATGGGAGGCGCGGGCGGTCCCGCCCGACCCGACCCGCAGTTCACGTACCGGCTCTCCTCGAAAATGGGCGTGATCGAACGGGGGACCACCCGGATGTACGCGTTTCAGTTCCGCCTCAACCGCCTCAGCGATGGGGTGCAGGTGTGGGCGGATCGGTATGAGACGGTGCGTGAGGGCGGTCAGCGGCCCAAGCCCGCCGCGCCGCCTCCCGCGCCGGCACCGGCGCCCGGCGCTCCGCCGATCCAGACCCCCAGGAATGCTCCGCCGGCAGGGCCCACGCTTGATGATGTCGGGGACGCGATCGGCGTCGCGAGCGATGCGCAGGGTCTGATCAAGGGCAAGCGATAAGGTCGGCCGCGCTGATTCAGGCCACAACTCCGGAGACCACCATGAACGCTGTAGCAATCGCCGTGTTCGGCGCTGCGCTGCTCACCGGCTGCGCGGGAGTTCAGCAATCTACTCGGATGACGGTGAATGACAATCAGTTCGTCGTCGCCGAAACGCAGGCGCAGCTGCGGCAGAGCGAGTTTCTCCGCGACCGTTCACCGCTGTCACCGCCGGCGGTGGTGACCCTGGGCTCGTTCACCAACCTGAGCAGCGATCTGCTCAGCGATGCGGAGAAGTGGCGGTTGCTGGAGTTCATCTGGCCGCCCCGGCTGCGCGAGGAGAAGAACATCATCTTCGTCGAGCCCCGGGGCTCCGCCCAGGCGGCGCGAAGCGGTTCCGACGCCGAGCAGCACGCCATGGAACAGCGAGCGCCCACGCACCGCCTGGACGCCGAACTGCGATCGGCCGAGCGATTCGGCGCGGGCGAGCGCACGGACCTGTACTTCTTTCAGTACCGCCTGACGGCGCTCGCGACGGGCGAGCGCAACTGGACCGGCGGCGTGGAGTTTAAGCGCACCGCGGCGGGAAAGCCGTGGAACTGAAGCGACCGCTGATCGGCGTCGCACAGGAAACTCGCTTGAGGGGTGCCGGAGTGAAACGCCGGTCACACCACACACACACCAGGAGCAAACACGTGAACACGATCCTTCTGTGCGGGCGCCGGAACCGGGCAACTTGGTTCGGCGCGGCGCTGCTGCTCTCGATCGCCGCGGGCGGCTGTGCGGGCTCTCGGGATGAGAAGCTCGCGAACCTGATCGACCTGGGTGAATACGCCCGCGCGGGCGAACGCGCGGTCTCGGAGCTTGGGGCAGAGAAGACATACAGGGTGCGCCGCCTCAACCAGGCTCAGCAGTTGCTGTGCGCCGACGGCCGCCCCGAAGAGGCGGAGCCGTACGCGTTCGAGGCGTTTGAGATTCTGCGCACCCGAGGCATGAACGCCGATCAGACCGTCATCACGCTCGGGCCCGACAAGACCTGCAAGGGCGAGCCTTTCGAGCAGGCCATGACCTACTCCTACACAGCCATCAACCAGTTGATGCTGGGCAAGTGGGATCAGGCCCGGGCCGCTTCGGCGTCGTCGCTCTTTCTGCTCAAGGAGTTCCAGGATGCTGAGAAGCCCGCGAATGCTCCGTCGCTCGATCACGAGGCCATCGCCGTCGCGGCGGTCATGAAGGAGCAGAGCGGCAACGCCGCGTGGCTCGACAACGGGTACCAACCCGTGGAGACCAACTTCTCTCTGGGGTACGCGTTGCACGGCCTGGCGAGCCTGGCCCTGAACCGCACCGACGAAGCCGCTGACAACTTCCGCAAAGCCTCTGTGTACAACCCGGGCTTTACGGCGACCGCGCAATCTCTGCTCGCCGGCCGCGACAACACCGTTTTCATCATTGACTATGGCCGCGGGCCAGAGAAGCAGGCGTACGGACACCACGACTGTTTCGCACGCTTTGTCCCCCGCACCCCCAGCGCCGATGAGCCGGCCACGATTGCTGTCAACGAGGCGCTGGCCGGGCGATTCCCGCTTGTGCAGGATCTCAACGCCCTGGCGACCGATTACCGCTGGACGTCGCTGGATGATGTCCGACTCGCTCGAGCGATACTGGGCGATGCGCTCGTCGCCGGCGGCGCCGCAGCGGTGGGGTATGGTGTGTCGAACGACAACACCGCGGCGACCATCGGCGGCGGGATCGCCGTGGCAGCGGGCGCGCTGCAGATCGTCAACGCCCATGCGGACACGACGCAGGACGAATCCCTCCCGCAACGCGTGTACATGGCGCCGGTCAACATCTCTCGCGCGGATTCGCGCGTCGAGATCACCATCGGCGGTCAGCAGGGAGGCCGGATCGTCCTTACAGATGTCGATCCGCCCGGCGCGGGCCAGAAGATGCGGGTGCACTATGTGCGTCTGGCCCCCGGCGGCGGGTCCTGGCAGTCTTCCGGCAGAACGCTCTACGCCAACGACCAGACAAAGGCTCCAGTAGCCGGGGACGACTTGCCGTACATCCTGGGCGGTCGATGTGTCCGAACGCCCACCCAGGACGTGCTTGAACGGTACCGTGCCGCGGGCTGGCTGCGGGACCTGTCCCTTGAGGACCTCAAGAACCTGTACCGCGAGGAGGGCATCGACATCGATTCCGACCACGGCGGTCTTCACGTTCTTGAGGGAGGCGCCTCTTTGGTGGCGCCCCGCGCCGGCACCGCCGGGTACGCGCGCCTGTTCGGTCAGGAGCACCCGCCGTACCGCCCCAGGTCGCGGCGTGTCGCGGCCCTGGCGGAGCAAGTGAGCGCCGTGCTCGCGGCCCGCGGCCCTGCTTCTGAGCGAGTCAGCAGCCGCTGATCGGATCACTCCGTCGATCTCGCTTGGGGCAGTGAGGGGGCCGCACAGGCCGGCCCCGCATCTGCTCGCGAAGAAGGAAGCCGCACATGAACAGCAGACTCCTCAATACCACTCTCTTGCTCGCGATCAGCGCCATCGGTCCCGCGGGTTGCACGACCCTCCAACCGCCCCCGCCCGCGGGTGTGCCGGATCCGTTCCCGGACTCGCCTCAGATCGTGGTGCTCGATGAACTGGACCGTTACGTGTTCATCTCCAACGTCGTGATGCAACCGGGGCCGCCGATGGATGTCACGGTCATCGCCCGCGCCAACACCCGGGATACCGAGCCCAAGGTTCAGTACCGGTTCCTCTTCCTGGATAGCCATGGCCGCAGGCTCGAAAGCCAGCCCGACTGGCGATACCTGCAGATGCCGGCCCGCGCCGCTGTGGAGTTCCGCGGCAACGCGATGGACTCTCGTGCGGCCGATTGGCGCTTGGAAATTCGCCCCGCTCGTTAAGGCAGCGACGTTCTTCAGATCAAACCGATCTCGGGACCACCAACGGAAAGAGCGTATCGATGAATCACCACACCACCATCCTCCGGTTCGTTGCACTCGCCGCCGCGGCCGGCCACTGTGTGGCGTTCGCGCAGCAGCCCCAACCCCGATCGCGCTGGACCCAGCCGGTGGAAGCGCCCAGCGGCCCCGGCCGAGCAGCGCCCCGCACTCCGCCGCCCCAACGCGAAACGCCGCCGCCGACGGTGGTGAATCAGGCGTTTCTGGACGCGTACCAGGCGTTCCAGCGACCGCGGATCGCGGTCATCGGCACCGGCTGGCGCGATGAGGTCGCGGGCTCCTCGCTCGTGCCACCGGTCGCGCCAGGTTCGGACGCGAACTCACCCGCGACTGCCGCGGCGCCGACGCACCGCCAGGACCCGACGAACATGGCCAACTCTCTCGCGAACACCATCGGCCAACTGTTGACCGGCCCCGGGGTTCAGCGCGTGGCGTGTTCGGGCGGACCGACGCTCGCCAAGGACGCCGCGATGGATCGAGCGTCCGCCGCCATCGGCGCGGGCCGCCGATGCGATGCGGACATTATCGTCATGCTGACGGTGGCGGATCTCGGCGATGCGTACGCGGGTTCTTACGTCATGGTCGACGGTCGGCGCGGCGCCACCTTGGGTTCCTGGGAGTTTTCAATCGTTCCGGACACGTACGGCGTGCTGGACCGCAACCAACTCAACTCGTACTGCCGCCAGCTCGCAGAGCACATCCGAGACCGATTCTCTCAGGCCGCGGCCGGCTCGAAGAGCTTCACCATCCGCTTCAGCGGCATCGAGCCGGCGGATCTGGCCACCCTGCAGCGGGTGCTCCGGCAGGTGCCCGGGGTTCAGCGAGTGAGCGAGGCGCGCCAGGACGCCGCAGAGCTCGGGATCAACGCGGGAGTGGACATCGAGTACGTTGGGTCCGTGCCGGACCTGCCGGAGTTCATCATCTCGGGGGCCGGCAACGAGCGCATCCGCCTGCGGGTGGATCACGTCCGATTGGGAGATATCGCTCTCGTCAGCGACAGCGTCGGTCTGCGCGATGACGCGTTCATGCTCTGCGGCGACGACGAGCCGCCCGCGCAGGCCGCGGCCGCGATCGAGGCGCTGCGTCGCGCCTACGGATCTGCGGGGTCGCCCCCGATCGGCTTCGCGATCGAAAACGACGCCGACGGTGAACTCGCGGCCGCACTCTCGCGAAGGCTTCGGGCGATCGGGCTGACGGTGCTTGATCGCGGAGAAGCTCAGCCGGGGGACCTGGAGCTTTGCGCTCTGCCGGCGGCGGGCGGCGGGCACTCATTCCGCCTTGTTTTCCGTGGCGGCGATGAACTAGCCGCGTGCCCTGCCGAGCGGGCCAAGGGCGCCAGCCCGGATCGTCGCGCCCGTGCCGCGGTCGGCCTCCTCGTGGCCGAGCTGCGCCGCTCGCTGGAAGCACCCGCGTCGGTGCGCATCGCGTTGCTGGGCGCGCACGCCATCGAGGATGTCACGCCGGTGATCGCCGCTCTGCGCGGTCTGCCGGGTGTCACCTCCGTTCACGTCCGGTCCCTCTCGACGGGCAAGGGCGTCGATGCCGCGGACATCTGGCTGGGGTATCGGGGCTCGCTGGAGGATCTGCTCACGCAGCTCAAGTCGCGGCGCGACGCCATGCCCTTCAGCCTGGACGACAGCCAACTGCGTCACGATGCGCTGGAACTCACCATCAAGGACAAGTAACCCGGGGCGGGCACGCGAGTCGGCCTCTCCCAAGTTTCAATCACCACGGACCTACCCATGCCACCCGACGCCACTCAGGAAACGGACGACACCCCGAACTCATTGCACGCCGACGAGCCGGAAGCGGCACAGCCAACAGCCGCCGCCGCGTGGCGGGCCGCCGCCAAGTTCTTTCTTTCGCCTGTGCAGCACTTGATGGACGATCCCACCATCAGCGAGATCATGGTCAACGGCCCGGACGATGTGTACATCGAGCGCGACGGCCATCTGCACCGGACAGCGGTGCGGTTCGAGGATGAGCACGCCGTGCTGGCCGCCGCGCGACACATCGCCCAGTTCGTCGGTCGGCGCATCGGTCAGGACACGCCGATTCTCGATGGCCGCCTGCCCGACGGTGAGCGCATCTGCGTGGTGCTGGGGCCCATCGCCTCGTTCGGGGCCACCATCAACATCCGCAAGTTCGGCAAGACTCCGATGACCGCAGAAAACCTGCTTCAGAAAGGCTCGATCACCGCCGAGGCACTTTCATACCTAAGAGCCGCGGTCGCGAGCCACGCGAACATCATCGTCAGCGGCGGCACCGGCACGGGCAAAACCACGATCGTAAACATCCTGGGCGGGGCCTTCGATGACGCGGAACGCGTCATCGTGATCGAGGACACGCGGGAGCTTCAGATCAACAAGCCGCACGTGGTCAGGCTCGAGGCGCGTCCAGCCGACAGGCACGGGCGGGGCGAAGTCAGCATCCGAGACTTGTTCGTCGCGTCGCTGCGCATGCGCCCCGACCGCATCGTCGTCGGCGAGGTTCGCCGGGGCGAGGCTCTCGACATGGTGCAAGCGATGACGAGCGGTCACCGCGGTTCGATCTCAACCCTCCACGCCAACAGTCCGTTCGACGCGTGCCAGCGCCTCGAAACGATGGCGCTCATGGCCGGCGTCGGGCTGCCTCTTTCCGCGCTGCGCCGCCAGGTGGCCAGCGCCATCGATCTGGTCGTGCAGGTCGGACGGTTCCCGGGAGGGGCCCGAAGGATCACCCACATCAGCCGCGTGGGGCTGGAGAACGAGGGGTTCATCACCCGCGACATCTTTGCGCTGGCCCGGGAATCGCTCACGTTGCAGAGAGTGCCGGGCGGCGGCGACGGGGCGTTCGAAGCCGCCGGCACCCACGGAGGGCCCCGCCCGTGAACGCTCCGCACCCGCCTGAAAGTTCCTTGTTCCTGCGCCTGTGGCACACTCGCGCCCGTTGGTGGGCTCGGCGCATCAGCCGCGCCCGCGGTGGCATGGTGCTGGATCAGTTGTGCATCCTCATGGTCATGGTCCTGCCCGTGTGGGCCCTGACACCCGCCATGCTGTACATCCTGATGCGGTACTTCTACCGCATTTCCTCGACCGTTACGGGCCCGTTCCCGTGAACACGTCAGGCCGGCGACTTTTTCAAAAAACCCGCCCGGCTTGATCGGATCTGAATCGCTCCATCGCTTCTGGTATTGAAAGGAACACACATGAACTCGAACGAGAACACGAACGCCTCAACGCATCCCAGCCGCATCTACCCGTTCACCTTCTACGCCTTCCTCATGGTCAGCACGCTCATCTTCGTGAACGCCGGGATCTGGGCCCTCGTGTCGCCCGCCTTGGGCAGGTGACCGAACGAATCGAACACAATCGCGCGAGCCAGTGCCGCCGGGGCCTCGCACGATCAAAGCACCTCGGCGGCGAACACGCACCACGGGGAACCACCCCCGGGAAAGATCAGGAGTTGAATCATGAACAGCCTCACCAACAGCCGTCGCGCCTCCGCCACCATCATGAGCCTGGCCCGCAAGATGAACCGCGATGAGCGCGGCAGCGTCATCGAGAAGGTCCTGCTCACCGTCATCGCCCTGGGCGGCATCATCGCTCTCGCGGCGGTGGTGAACTCCACCGCGGGGAAGATCAAGACCCAGGCCCAGAACGCGGCGACGTCCGCTGACGGCATGGCGGGCAGCGCTACGCCCTCGTACCGCTAAGCCGTCGTGCTGAACCAATCGGGCCCAAGCGAAAATTCATCGCCTCTCGCTCGTTGACGCGATCGAGAGGCGTTTCTCTGGATCTCTCCCATGCATCCGGCATCTGTCAAACTTCCGCCGCGAACGCGATGGCAACCGCAGATCGGGCCCACACGGTGGTACCTGCTCGCGTTCCTCCTCTCCGCCGCCTCGGTCATCCCCATCCGCATCTGCCTCGATTCCCCTTCCATCGGGGTCTGCGAAGTGCTGGCATTGCTCGTGCTCGCCGCGGCGGCTGGGAACGATCTGATCCGCGGCCTTATCCCCAACTCGCTCACCTACTCGGCCGCGGTGGGGGGCATGGTTCTGGCTGCAACTCACTCGCTGACAGCCGACTTCTCCGAGGGGCTCGCGTCGTTCATCGGCGGCCCGGGTTTCGGCCACGCGATGGCCTCCCTTCTGGCGGTGCTGCTCGTGGGGTCCGCACTTTCCTTGGGCGGCGGGCTCGGCGGCGGCGATGTCAAGCTGCTCGCGGCCGTCAGCCCGCTCCTTGGCGCGGTCGCCACGCTGTCGATCCTGTTTCTGGGATCGTGCGTGCTCGCGACGTTCTATGTCATCAACCGGCTGTTCAACGGCAGGCCGTTGCGTTCGATGCAGCGCGCGTTCGCATCCACAGTGCTGACCAACGGCGCGAGCATCGCAGGACATCAACACGAGTTTGATCGCCGCTTTCTGCCGCTGGCCCCAGGCCTTTTCTTCGGGGCGTTGCTACTGCCGGTCCTGGCCCGATCATCGTACTTCGCGGAGATGTGGCCATGAAGCGACTGCTCGACCGCATTCATCATGCCCGTGAAGGCGGCGTTGTGATCGAGTGGCTGTTCTGCCTGCCGATCTTCTGCGTCTTGTTCTTTCTGATCCTGCAGATGGCTTTGCTCGCGAGCGCTGGCCTGGTAGTTCGTTACGCCACGTTCGCCGCGGCGCGGGCCGCGGCGGTGGGGCTCCCGGATCACCTCAAGGTCAACGCGGAAACCACTTCGGCGATCATTCTGGCATCCATCTCGCCGCGGGGACGCGCCGATCATCAGGAGGCCCGTGCCTTCGGCGAGACTCTCCGCCGCCAGGGCGCCCCCTGGGCGTTCCGAGGTGTCGCGAGCCGCGCGGCGTTCGCGCAAGACGCCACTGACATCCGCATCAGCCCGGACGAGATTCTCGGCGGGCCCGAAGACCTCTCGGTGGAGATCAAGTTTCCTTTCCGGCTCAATATGCCTTTCGCGGCCACCGTGCTGGCCCCACGGGCTCGCACCATCGCCGGGGTTCGGGGACATTACATCGACATCAGCGCCCGCGTCGATCTGCGTTCGCACGGCAGCCGCGTCGCGGCCTCGCGCTTCTCGCTGGGGAGGCTCACACCATGACCTCGTTGCTCCGCCGCTTCCACGCCGATACGCGGGGGTTCATGCACCTGCTCACGGGCGTGCTCCTGGTGGTCATCATCGCCGCGCTCGCCCTGGTTATCAACACCGGGCGTGCTACATCCTCAAAGATGCACATGCAGACCGCGGCGGACGCGGCCGCACATTCCGCCACCGTGGTGACGAGCCGGACAGTGAATCTGGTCACCGCGACCAACATCAACATCGTTCGGACCGGGTCCGCCGAGGCGCTGGCGTGGGCGGTGTGGCCCACGGTCGCGGAGATCATCGACAACTGGGAAGAGGCGATCTCCTCGGCGGGCTGGTTCGCGCCCGTGGTCGCAGCACGCATCGCCGCGTTCGAGGCCCCGCAACTCGCCAAGTTCATCGCCAAGGCCGGCCCCACCGGCGCTCGCCAGATGGCCTCGCGTTCACTCATCAAGCGCATCAAGAAGATCAACACCTGGCAGAAGGACCTTCTGGCAGCCACGCCGGGAATTGTTGAGGATCAGCGCGCCAAGGTCGAGGACTTTTATGGCGTGCAGATCAAGCTGGTCCAGTTGGGTTCTTCCGACGGCCGCGTCCGCGCGCCGGTGCGAAAGCCCCGCGGCATGGAAGAGCGACTGCTCACGATCGCCTACCTATTGGAGCAGCGAATCAAGACCGATCGTCAGGGTTGGGATGGCACGCTCTCGCGGATTCACTACGGCCGAGGCAGCGACGTCTGGGCACGCTGGACCAGCGCGATGGGCGCCGTGGTCGCCTTTGATATCCGCGGCCGCTTCATCGTGCTCGATACCCACGACGGATTCCTGGAGAAGAAGCCCAAGCGGCAGGAACGCAACTACGCCTTCGCCGTGACGGCGGTGGCGCGTCATCCAGAGGGGTCCCACGAGTCGCGGGTGTTCGCGGGGCTCAACCGACGCCCGTTCAACAAGACCGGTAGCGCGATGGCCGTCGCTCAAGCCGAGACTTTTCATCTCGCCGACGAGGGTCAGCAGATCCCGTTCCACTGGCGAATCTGGAGCACCTGCGGTTGGCAGTGGCAGCCCCGTCTGACCTTCGCTCGCGCGTTGCCGAAGCTGCTGGAGCAAGACCCCGCGCTGGCCGCCTGGTTTGACGACATCGGGAGCCCAAACTATGACCCTCGCGCACTCCAAGACCTCACCCAGCACTGATCGCGGTCGACGCGGCACGGCGATGCTCGAGCTGCTGCTGCTCGTGGTGGCCCTGGTGTCGCTCACCATGTTCAGCCTCGCGGTCTGGCGCATCTACATGGCCGATCTGTCGCTGCGGGCGAGGATGCACGATCGCGTCTTCGCGCGAGCCACCGGCGGTCATACCTCGGGCCGCGACGCGCCGGTGTCGGGTCGCCGCGCGTTCCATGCGGTCAGCAACGGTCGGTATCCCGCGGTGCCCGAGGACCTTGCCGTCGGAGGGCTCCCCAACTCCCCCGTCAACACGCGTTTGAGGCCCAGGGTTGCGGCCAAGGCCGGCGCTTTCGGCCTGATCGGGCCCATCCGGCTTGACCGCCGGGGCGGAGCGCTAAAGGAAGCCTGGACTTACACCGGCGGCACCAACGGTTACACACAGAGCGGATCCGATACCGGTCGCGTGCGATCCTGGTTTGCCAACTCCATCGAGAAGTCGATCGGCCGGGTGGACGGCCCGCTCAAACTCGCGGACTGAGCGTCCGGATCATCGCCCTCAATCGGCCATGGCAGTGATCGGATCGGGTCGGGTTCTTCGCTTCAGGGAATGACACCCCTTTCAACCGGAGAACGACCATGCTGGAGAAAAACGACAAACTCTTCCTCGCCGCCGCCGGCCTGTGCGGGCTGCTCGCCGCCGCGTCGGCTGTGTTGTACCTCAAGGCCAACACGCCCAAGCCGATCCCCACGGCCACGGTGCTCGTGGCGGCGCGGGACCTGCCGGCGAACACCACGCTGCAGAAGGGGGACATTGTCGAGCAGACCTACCCGGTGATCGACGACAACTTTCTGAAGTCGACGTACAGCGCGGCCGAGCGGGACCTGACCATCGGTCGCACGGTGAGCAACCCGGTCCCCAAGGGCGCCTTCTTCAGCGAACCCATGTTCGTCCCGATGACGTCGTTCCAGATCGATCCTGGGTACGAGGGGTTGGCCATCGCGCCCCGGGACACCACGAACATCGCCCCGGGCCGGTATATCAACGTGTACGTGTGCACACCCCGGCAGGCCGAGGTGCCGGCTGTTCCAAAGAACTCAGAACCCGCGGAGATCATCGGCGCCATGTTGCGTCAGCAGGGGGCGGACGAGGTGGCCCCCAAGCTCCTGCTCAAGGGCGTGTTGGTCAAATCCGTCGGCAACGTGCTCCGCGACGATCAGGTCACCATGTCGGACGAACTGGATGATCCCGGGCATGGGAGGGGTCGCGCCATCATGATCCAGATCACGCACGAGCAGTTGCAACTTCTGCTGGCCGAGTCCCGCGACATGCGTCTGCCCCTGACCGTCAGCATCAGCGGAGACGGGCGTGCTGACGCCCTCTCGGCCCGCTGAATGCCCGGCACGCCATCCATCGCACGCAAGGAGACTACCGGTGCGCGTTATCGTCCAGAACATCGTCGACAACACGAGCAGCCTCGCGTTCGAGGCCAGATCGGACTTCATCATCGGCAGCGGGCCCGCGGCGCACGTGCGCCTGCCGTCCGCCCGCTTCGTCTGGCCGGATCACGTGAGCGTGCAGCGGCGCAACAACGGTTGGGTCGCCAGCGTGCGTCCGGGCGCCGACAAGGTGGTGCTGGACGGCCAATCGATCGGCCACGGGGTCACGCGCCGGTTGCGCGACATCAGCACACTCTCGCTCGCGCAGTTCACGATCACACTCGATTCCTCCACCGCGGTCGATTCCTCGCGAGAGGACGAATCGGTCGAGATGCACCGCCTGCAGCACGACCTTCACGCGCTCACCCTCCAGCGCATCAATCTCCATGTCTTCGAGGTGCGCGAGGGCGGCCCGTCGCCAGACCAACTCGACGAGGTCAACAAGGCGATCGATGATGTGCTCCACAACGAGCTGCGTGCGCGGGTCATTTCCGATGACGCCATGCGCTCCCGCCTGCTCGTTCAGGCGTTCAAGACGCGGTTCGAGATCAAGGACCGCGCTCAGCGCGACGATGCCGCGGCTCCCGCCCCGCGAGTTCGGACGCCCGGCCGCAATCACAACATGGAGATGCAGGCCGTGCGGTGCCTGGAGCAGGTGCTGCGGGAGGTGCCCGGCATCGTCCCCGACGAGCCGATGAGCGCCGAGGCGGAGGCCGCCTTTGATCGAACCGTGCGCGTTTGCGCCGCCAAGATGAGCCAGCCGCTGGTGGAGTACATCATCGGGCAGCTGCTCAAAAAGCTCACCTGCGACCTGCTGTTCGGCCTGGGGCCGCTCCAGGACCTGATGGACGCGCCCGGGATCAACGAGATCATGGTGGTGGAACCCTCGCTGGTGTACGTCGAGCGCGTCCGCACGCTCCCGGACAAGAAGACGTACTCGGAGGTCGTTCGCAGCAACAAGACGTTCGTGAACAACGACCTCCTTCTCTCCGTCATCGAGCGCATCGTGGCGCCGTTGGGGCGCCGAATCGACCTCTCCCAGCCGACCGTCGACGCGCGGCTCCCCAAGGCACGCGTGCACGCCATCATCCCTCCTCTGGCGCTCCGCGGACCGTGCCTCACGATCCGGCGCTTCGGCAAGCAGGCCGGGAACATCGACGAGCTCGTGGCTAACAAGTTGCTCAACCGGGGCGCCGCCGCGTTCCTCTCCGCCGCCGTCCGCGGCAGGAAGAACATTATCGTCGCGGGCGGCACCGGCGCCGGAAAGACGACGTTGCTCAACGCCCTGGGCAGGCTCATCCCCGCCGGCGAGCGCATCGTCACCATCGAAGACGCGGCCGAGCTCCGCCTGGATCACGAGCACGTTGTCTCTCTGGAGGCACGCCCGCAGAACTCCGAAGGTCGCGGCGAGGTCACCATCCGCGAACTGGTCAAGAACGCGCTGCGCATGCGGCCGGACCGCGTGATCGTCGGGGAATGCCGGGGCGGCGAAGCCATCGACATGCTCCAGGCCATGAACACCGGCCACGCCGGCTGTCTCACCACGATCCACGCCAACAGCGCCGAAGACGTCATGTCCCGTCTGGAAACGCTGATCTGCTCCGCGATCGATCTTCCCCTGCCCGCCGTGAGGCGGCAGGTCTCGCAGGCCATCAACCTGGTTGTCTACATCCAACGCCTCGGGGTTGGCCGTCGCATCACCCAGATCGCCGAAGTGATGGGCATCAATCCCGGCACCGGGGAAGTCGAGGTGGAACAGATCTTCTCCGCCGGTCGCGACGGCCGCTTGCGGGCCACCGGGTACATGCCGAGCTTCCTGCCCTCGTTCGTTGCGTCCGGCTTGTTGACCGATTCCGAGTGGCTCAGTTCGGAGGCCGCGTGAACACCACCCACCTCATCGTCACCACCGCCGCCTCGGCGGCGTTGCTCATCCCCGCGTTCGCGTGGGGTCTGCGCGGGCCGCTCCGCCGCTTCCACGCCGAGGAACTGGAGTGGTGGCGAACGGCCTCCGAGAAGGCCTCGCCCACCCCAGTGCCGTACGAGCAATACGCCGCGCTGTACTACGCGGGTGTTGTCACCGTCGCGTTCATCTGCATCGTGCTCGCGCCGCGGTGGTGGATGGTGGCGCCCGCGGTGGGCGCGTGCTGGTTCGCCCGCAACATCGCCGCGAAGGTCATGTGGCAGCGTCGTCGCGCACGCATCGAGGCCCAGCTCCCCGAAGCGATCCGATCGTTCGCCGCCGCGGTGAACGCGGGTTGCACGTTGCCCGAGGCCATCGCCCGCGCGGCTGCAAACTCCCCGCAACCGATCCGGACCGAGCTGCGGCTGATGAGCAACCGCTACAAAGCCGGGGCCCCGCTGTCGGACACCATCGAGGCCGCCCGCCGCCGTTTGGACCTGGCGGACTTCAATCTCTTCGCCTCGGCCCTGCTCGTGGGACGCGAGATGGGCGGCGACATCGGGAACGTTCTCAACCGCATCGCCAAGGCCATCGAAGCGATTCATGTCATGCGGGGAAAGGTCAAGTCGGCCACCTCCGCAGGTCGACTCAACCTCAAGTGCCTGTACGTCGCACCGTTCGTCTTCGTCGCCATGACGTACTTCGTCGACCCGGACGCGGTCCGGTTGCTCATCAACACGCCTCTGGGCTGGCTGTTGCTGGGCGTGTCCGCCGCGATCATCTTCGGTGCGATCGCCTGGGCCCGCCGCATCATCGGTGTTGATATCTGAACGCACCTCACCACAAGGTCACCCATGAACACCCCGGTACTTCAACTCTACGGGCACCTCCTGGCCGCGGGGCTCGTCTTTCTGGCTGTTCTCGCGTGCGCGGGGGCGGTGTACCTCAGCGCCCGCCGCGTCTCTGAAAGCCTGGGCGCTCCCGGGCCGGGAACGGGATTGGGAGCCGCGGTCTCGTTGGCCGTCGGCGAGGCCGCCGCGCCGCTCGCACGCGCGATCTATCCGGAAACGATCATCAACATGGTTCGCGTCCGCGCCGGGCTCGATCCGAACGCGGAGCGGTTGGGACCCCACCGTCTCCTGGGGCTGACCACCGTCGTCGGCGCGGCGGCGGCCGCCGTGTGCGGATCGTTGTTGTATATCGGCGGTTGGAAGACCAGCGCGGCGTTGAGCGTGCTCATCGCTCCCGGGTTCGTCGCCATCGCCCTGCTGGAACTGCGTTCATTGCACCTGGCGCGGCAGAAGGCGATCCGTCGAGATTTTCCGTACGCGTTGGACCTGCTCGTTCTGCTCTGCCGCGCCGGGGCCTCGCCGGCGATCGCCCTGGCCAGGGTCGCGCTCGACCGCGCCAACTCACCGCTGGGACGCGAACTGTCGCGGGCGCTGCGCTCCATCAACATGGGAACGACGCGCGGCGCCGCGCTGCAGGAGATGGCCGAACGTGTCGACGTGGCCGAGGTGAGCAGCTTCGTCGCCACCCTCGCCCAGGCCGAGCAACTCGGCCGCCCGATCGCCGACGCGATGGAGCAGTTCGCCGATCGCGTCCGTCTGCAGCGCATCCACGCGGCGGAGGCCGCCGCGGGGTCGGCGGGGGTCAAGATCATGGGCCCGGCCGTGATCGTCCTGGTCGCGACCTTGCTGCTGTTGCTCGGGCCGTTCTTCCTCAAGATTCTGCGCGACGGGCTTCCCTTCTGACCTTCCGGCACACGAGGAGTCGCACGATGAGCGTTCTCACACTGAAGATCACCTCCGGCCCGCTGGCGGGCCGATGCGTCGTCCGGGCTCGTGGCAGGGTCAGCATCGGGCGGTCTTCGTCGGCGGATCTTCGCATCGATGAGCCCGGCGTCCATTGGGAGCACGCAGCGGTCGATGTCAGCGAGACCCACGCGACGTTCGAGAACTTCGCGCCCGGCGGCACGCATGTGAGTGGCAAGTTGGCGCAGCGAACCGTGAGACTCAAGCACGGCGACACCATCACCATCTCGGACCAGACCACTCTGCGGGTTTCGCTGCCGCCGGTGAGGAGCAATACGCCTCGGCTAGTCGCCTTGGCCCTCACGATGTGCGTCGTCGCCGCCGTGCTGTTGGCGGCGCTGCGCCCGCGGGCCGCGGCGGCGCGGCGCGAAGAGAACTGGGATCGCGCCTTCCTTATTCTGCAGCGCACGCTTCCCGAGAGCAACATCGCCGACGGCTTCGGGCCAGTCTTCGCCCAGGAGTTGGCGAACGCGTGGCACCGTGAGCAGCAGGGCGATCCGCGTGCCCACGAACTCTACCAGCGCCTGGCCACCCGCAGCGCCGCGCTGATGGGACGGGCGGCCGACCCCGAATCGGCGCTCCGCGCTCTTCAGCAGGTGGCCGCCACCGGTGACAAGGTGTCGCCGGACGCCGATCGGCTGATCGGAGCGCTCTACGGATTCGCTTTAGAGAGAGGGCGAACGGCCTCCGCCCGCTGAAGCCGACCCCTTCCCATCACCCGACCGAGTTGATCCATGAACGCAACCACCAAGAAGCCATCCTCCCCCGCCCAGCACCCCGGCGCACCCAAGACCATCGGTCGCTTCACGCTGCTGCGTCCGCACGGCCGCGGCCATGCGGGCGTTGTGTACCAGGCCGAGGAGACGCTGGCCAACGGCATGAAGCGCCCCGTCGCCGTGAAGATCCTGCGCAGCCCTGATCCTTCCGACTCTCGCTATATGGACAAGTTCGAGCGCGAAGCCCTCGCGTTGCTCGAGTTCGGTTCGCACCCGCACATCGTGGGCATCGTCGAGTGCGGACGTCTCAGCGAGAGCGAGTACTGGATCGCCATGGAGTGGATGCCCCAGTGCCTCCAGGATCGGATCGGGGACGATCCCACGTCCGAACGGGAGGTGGCCCGCATGATCCACCACGTGGCGAGGGGGTTGCACCATCTGCACACCTTCGAGACCGCCCCGGTGCTGCACCGCGACATCAAGCCCCGGAACATCCTGGTCACCGGTGAGGGGGAGCACGCCACCTACCGCATCGCCGACCTCGAGCTCGCCGGGCACAAACATCCGAACCTGCCGTCTTCGGCCGAGAGCGTCCGGTTCATTGCGCCCGAGTTCTGTCCTTCCGAAACTTCGGGCAAGCCCCACGCGGTCGAGTCCCCGGCCAGCGATATCTACTCCCTTGGCTTTGTCGCGTACTCGATGCTCCTGGGCGCCCGCAGATTCGCGGATCAGTTCCCCGAACTGACCGAAGACGCCGCGACCGACCCCACCGCGTCCGTCGCCGGTTGGATGCAGTGGCACGTGTCTCCCAACCTGGAGGTGGCGCCCGCCCACGAGGTGGTTGAGGGTGTTTCCCGCGAGTTGTCAGAGATCATCCGAAAAATGATGGCCAAGCCGCTCGACCAGCGGTACCAATCCGCTCAGGAGGTGCTCGACGCGCTGGGCGAACTGGGAGGAGAGGAGTCAACGCTCGCCACGCCCCCGTCGCCCGCGCCCAGCCGCCGCGGAAAGCGATGGAAGAAGCACAGAAAGACGATCGCCCTCTGCGGTCTTGCGCTCATCGCGATCGGGTGCGGCGCGTGGATCGAGCTGCGGCCACGCCCGTTCCTCGAGCTCCCGGACGGTTCCTCGATTTCATTCCAAGGGCCGGCGGGCGAACTGCGTGTTCGCGCCGGCAACGCGCCGGCAGATGCCTCGGTCGAGGTTGAACTCGAAGGCGCCACCACGCCGCTCCACGCCGCCCTCGAACGAGATTCGGGCTCGCAGACCAGGGGCTTCGATGGCTCGGTCAAGCTGTCGGCGCCGCGGACCGCCCTCGGAGTCATCCGGCTGCTCGACGCACACGGGCGCCCTTTGTGCACGGCGCAGGCTTCATTCACGCGCGAACCGCCCGTGCATGTCGTGCTCAAGACAGAGCCGGCGCGTCCGTCGTTCCCTTTGACGATCTCCTTTTCCGATGGTTCTCGCCAGACCGTCACCGCCGATTCAGAGGGCCGCGTCACCTTCGACGCCGATCCGCAGGCCCTGTCCTTGGCGGGGCAGGATTCACGGTTCGTCCTCGCCTCGGAATCAGCATCGCTCCGCGTCACACCCGGAACACAGCAGCCCGGAGCACTCCGGCTCATCAGCAGATTGGGGGCTCTGCGCATCACGGTCAAGCCGATCGACGCCCGGGTCACCATCGAGCGGCCCGGTGTGGAGTCCGAGGAAATTCCCCTCACGGACGGATCCGCAACGGTGGAACGCGAGGTGGGTGAGTGGACGATCCGCGCAGCCAAAGACGGCTTCCAGCCCGCCCGTCGCGCGGTTGAGATCTCGCGGGTCGACACGCGCTCTGCCGAACTTCAGCTGGCCCAGCTCCCGCCGCCGCCCGCGCCGGCGGTGCCGGAGCCGCCCCCGCTCGATTCGATCGAGCGGTCAGTTCGTTCGCTGGCCCCTCTGGCCCAGCTCACGCTCACACAGGTCCCACTTTCCGGCAAAGTCCGCCTTCAGGGCCCCCTCCTCAATCAGCGCGAACTTGACCTGCTCACCAAGCGCCTGGAGCCCGTGGCCGACAGTCTGTTGTGGGAGACCCGCGTCGATCCCGCCAACTTCGCACGCGAGCTGGGTGCCGGCTTGCGGAACGCGGGCTATGCATCTGTCGATGTGCGTGTGATCGAGGGCGGTCAGCGACTGTGGATTCGCCTGGCTCGCGCCCCCGGCGCAGAAGAATCGGCCGCAAAGGCTCTTATCGGTACCTACTTCCTTGATGACGGCCAAGTGTCCCTGCGCTTCGCCGACTGATGCGGCCCGGCGCGGGGGTGGGGGCGCCGAGAACCCAATTTGGGCGATCGTCTATCCGAGGCCGCCGCTGTTCGCGCCGGCGAACTGACCAGTCTCGATCAACTTCTGGGCCGACCGGCCTCTGGGGGTGCGATTCCGATTCGGCCGACGGCGCCCGCACTTCCCACAGCCGTGCACCTCTGATGGCCCCCCGGCCGCGAAAACGATCCTCCAATCACGCGGCCCGATCAACTCGTCGGTGGTTACTCAAACGTCCGACCCAAAAACAACGAAACCGCGGCCCAGGGGTGGCCGCGGCACAATTCTGGAACGACGGAATGACCCCGATGGGATTCGAACAATCGCAAGATTCCCCGAAGAATACGCGGGTTTCCGATTCGGGCGGCGCAGATTCCGGCGCACACCGTGCGGAGCCCAAACCGGCCGCCGACGCGCTCGCTGCCTGGCTCGCGGCGTGCCCGGTTGCCCTCCCGGAGCCTGTACGCGCGGGGGCGCTGGCGATGGTGAAAGCCGCGGCACCGACGAAAGGGCGATGATGTGGTGGTGGGGAGGGTGTCGTGGCAAATATCGAATCGCAGGGGACGCCCGTTCCGCAGAGGATTGGGACCCACCTCGGCAAGCACAACGGGCACGCTTATGTGCGTGCTCCGCAACGGCGCGATGGTGCGGTGCCAAGGAGTCCACCATGAAGCCCACCGCCCGTGAAGCCGCCGCCGCCCGGAGTCTGGCGGAGTCCATTCTTGAACTCGTCGTCGCTCTTGAAGAAGGCAGCGCCATGCGCCAGGAAGAGCGTTCAAAGAAGCGGGCAGCGTCACAACCGCCGCCTGTCGCGCCGGAACCGGTCGTTGCGGTGGCCCCCCGCCCCAAACCGACGCCGCCCCCACCGGAGGCGAAGCCTGCGACGAAAGCGACTCCCGATCGCTTGCTGGTCAGCATACCCGAGGCCGCGAAGTATCTGTCTGTGAGCAAGCGGACGGTCTGGAGGCTCGCTTCCCGCGGCGGAGAGTTCCCGATCGTTCGGATTGGTCGTGCGGTCCGAGTGTCGATGGCCGACCTCGAAGCCCTGGTTCGATCGTGGCGGGATGGCGCGGACAAGCGGTGGTGACAAGGGAGATTGTGCGGGGTCACTACCCCCGCGCACAAATCACACAAATCACGCAAACACCCGGTCCCGGTGCTGCCCCCGGCATTTCTGTGCATTGTGTGCATTCTGTGCGAGCTCCTGACACTGACACAACTCATGTTTCCCGCATGGGATTTGGGGGTTGTGTCAGAAGCCCGACCGCATGGCGGGCTGATACCGGGGGTCGGCTGACCCTACGTCTCAGAGGCTCGGAGCAACCAGCGCGACGCCATATCGCAGAGGGTTGCAGAGCGCGTCCGATCGGTTCTGCGAGGCCACTACTTTGCCTTCTGGGCCCGCAGTTTCACGCAGTCCAATCCGAATCGCCATCCCGCGGACTCCTTGCACTGACCGGACACGGTCACGGTCAGCCGGTGTTCGCCCTTGGCGAGCATCTTGTCCCCCAGTGGGATCCTGTCGCTCACGAGCACGTCGGGTGCATACAGGTTGATTGGTGCCGATGGCAGGCCGTCGTCGAGGCGGACCTTGATGATGCCAAAGTCCGGGGCCAGCGTGCCGTACAGGTCCACCGCATATCTGCCACCGGTTTGAACTTGGAACCGGATCGTGATCTGCGCCCCCTCCCTGTCCGCCATGCAGAGGAGTTGACGTTCGCCACTCCACACGTACCACCCAAAGTCTGTCATCGGCTGCTCTTTGGCGTCAAGGCCACGGGCCGTCCACGGCAGGTCTTCGCACTCCAATACCGTCGTCCCTGCTCCGGCCGGTGCGGAGTTGCTAGGTGCCATGCCGCGGTCCTTTCGCCAACGGGCCACCCATCGCACGCGGGCGGCCTGCTGCGGGGAGATGCTCAGCGTCGGGCTGTCCAGGTACGCCATCACGTTGCCGCGTGGGAGCGGCAGGTCGATGCCGTTGAGACGCACCGTCAGGACTTCGCTGCATCCAACCTCATCGATGCCGGGATCGGGGGCTGTGTCCGCGAATCCATCCAGGTCGAACACCGCGGGGTCACCGCCGAGATCGCGCAGGTGCTGTTCCGCCTCCGCCACCGTCTTGTGCCTGTACCGGAACGTGTGCCGAAGCCCGAAGTAATGCCCCGTCTCGTGCGCAAAGAGCGCGATGTTCTGGCGGGAGCAGGCCGTCGTGCACTCAAAGCCGGGCATGACGACGCAAGGGCTGCTGCGGTCAGAGAAGCCGTTTCCCGTCGGGTTCGGCCCGGCCCCGTGCCGAAATAGCACCACCATTCTCCCCGGGTACTTTGCCGATGTCTCCCGGATCTGCTGCGCGGAGTCTCGGAACGACTCCGGCGTCGCGTTCTCATCCGGCATCACGGAGTTGATGAGCGTCGAACGCAGATCGTCGAATGCGCCGTGTTCGGGATCAAACACGAGCCTCAACCCCGCCGCCTTGTAGACGCCGTTCGCGTACTCGACCCATCGGGCCACCTGGGCGGGTTCGATGGCCGCGCGGCGTGCGCCGTCGTCGTCGGCGATTCGCAGCGCCTGCACTGGCACGACCAGTTCCGGGACAGCCTCCGCATTCGGAGGAGCCGCTGATGAGCCGGCCGGGATGGCCAGCGCCAGCCATGGCAAGACGCGACCAGCGGCTCTCAGGACCATCCAAGATAGTAGTTGCTGCTCGCGCGGCCCCGGCGATGGCTTGAGAGATTCGACAATCCGCTCGAGCCCGACGCCGTTCTCTTGTTTGAAGTCGCTGAGACGTTGGTGCCCGGTTCGCTGTGCCGCACGCGGAAGGTGCCATCCGACAGGACTCTTTGTGGACACAGTCGCCGAAGCCCGCCGGGGCTGGAACATCGAGCGTGGTCCCCGCCGGGAATCCCGCCGCTCCTCTTGCAGCGCTCATGCCGCTGGCTATTATTGATAATGCGTTCTCAGTAATGCACGCCCGCCCCGGAGCCCGCCATGGTCGTTGAACTCCGCCCCATCGAGTCCGTCAAGCCCTACCACCGCAACCCCCGCAAGAACGAGGCCGCCGTCGAGGTGGTTGCCAAGTCGCTGCGGGAGTTCGGGTTCCGCCAACCGCTCGTGATTGACCGCGACGGCGTGGTGATCGTCGGCCACACGCGGCTGAAGGCGGCGCAGAAGTTGGGGTTGGCGCAGGTGCCGGTGCACGTGGCCGAGGGGCTGACCCCGGCGCAGGCGGCGGCGTACCGCATCGCCGACAACCAGACCGCCTCGATCGCGGAGTGGGACATGGAACTTCTGCCGCTGGAACTGGGCGACCTCAAAGAGATGAACTTCGACCTCGGGCTGCTGGGCTGGACGCCCGAGGAGTTGGGCGAGATCATGGCCCCGCCCGGCAACCCCGGCCTCACCGACCCCGACGACGTGCCCGAGCCGCCGGACGCCGCGACGACGCAGCCCGGTGACCTGTGGGTGCTGGGGAACCACCGCCTGCTCTGTGGGGACAGCAGCCTGCCCGCGGACGTGGACCGCCTGCTGGACGGCAAGCCGATCCACCTCGTGAACACAGATCCGCCGTACAACGTCAAAGTCGAGCCGCGCAGCAACAACGCCATCGTCGCGGGGCTCAGTTCCTTCTCCCTGCCCGACAAGGCTGACCAGCACGACCAGCAGAGCGCGGACCTGAACCGTTACCCCGAGAAGGGCCGCGCCACCCACAAGAAACTCCGCGCCAAGGACCGCCCCCTCGCCAACGACTTCGTGAGCGACGCCGAGTTCGACCGCCTGCTGGCGGCGTGGTTCGGCAACATCTCGCGCGTGCTCGTGCCCGGCGGGTGCTTCTACATCTGGGGCGGCTACGCCAACTGCGGCAACTACCCGCCGGTGCTGAAGGCGAACGAACTCTACTTCGCGCAGGCGATCATCTGGGACAAGCAGCACCCGGTGCTGACCCGCAAGGACTTCATGGGGGCGCACGAGTGGTGCTTCTACGGCTGGCGCGAGGGGGCGGGGCACCACTTCTACGGCCCCAACAACGTGCCGGACCTGTGGCACGTCAAGAAGGTCAACCCGCAGAGCATGGTGCACCTCACCGAGAAGCCGGTGGAACTGGCGGCCCGCGCAATGTCCTACTCGTCCAAGGCGGGCGAGCACGTGCTGGACCTCTTCGGCGGCTCGGGCAGCACGCTGATGGCCGCGGAGCAGCAGGGCCGGCGCGCGTTCCTGATGGAGTTGGACCCGCTGTACTGCGACGTGATCGTGCAGCGATGGGAGCAGTTCACGGGGAAGAAGGCGGAGCGGCATGGAGGCGGCGCGTGATCTCGCCGCTACAGGGTCTCGGGGGACAACGCGCTTTGCTTGCGACCCTCGTGCGTTCGGTTCGCAAAGGGAATCGCTATTACAGGGGTCGCGTGCAGATCGGTTCGGTAGGCGAGAACTTGGTTGCGGAACGCGGTCAACGCCGCGTCTTCGTAAGCGCGAGCCTGGGATTCATTGTCGCAACACGCCCAGTGGATGTGAAGATCCTGAAGATTGACAAGCGCCTTCAGCCAATGTCCTCCCTTGTGAGGGCTGGAGTTACCGAGCGTGTGACCGAAGAACTGAGGCACCCTCGAGGAAAGAGAGGTTGCCTTACCGATGTACACGATTGTCTCCTCGGGGTGCCAGAACGTACGAAGGTGGTCCGCGATCGCCACGGGCGTGGGCGGTTGGCCCCGCAGCCTCATCGCGGGCACGTGTGCGATCCACTTGGCGATCTGAACGGCGCTGAAGTTCGGCGCGGGAAGGGATGCGCACGCTTTGGGATCGGGGCTGAGGCTGATGGCGTATACACCCACACTGGCGGTGTTCGGCCGCGTCCCCCAGCGAGAACTTCCCGCGCAAGCAAGACCAACCTGTTCAAACAGCGCGTTGGGTGCGATCGGCATGGCGAGCGATCCTTGAATGAGTTGTGTTCACGGGTCCCCGGACAGTGATCCGGCAAGGTTAGGTGGCAACGAATGGCATTCGGCGGCACCGTATGGACGACCAAGGCCCCAAACTGACGCTGAAGCAGGAGCGGGCAATCCCGGCGTTGATCGGGGAGCCGACGATCGCGTTGGCCTCTGAGAAGTGCGGCGTGCCGCTGCGGACGTTGAGGCGATGGCTCACCCTGCCGCACTTCAAGGCGGCGTTCAACCAAGCCCGCCGCGAGACGTTCACGCAGGCGATGAGCATGGCGACGAGGTACGCCCCGATGGCGCTGCAGACACTGCTCAAAATCAGTTCCGACCCCTCGGCGCCTCATGCGGCGCGGGTGTCCGCATCGACGGCGGTGCTGAAGTTCGGCCGCGAGTCGATGGAGTTGGACCACCTCGCCGAACGCATCGAGCACCTCGAGCAAACGGTCGGATCTCAGAAGCCGGACTCGTACAACGCCGGGCAGCGCGCGGTGTAGGCGTCGCTCGCGGCCACGCACATCTCGCCCCGCGGCCGGGGGCGAACCACGGAGCATTGTCATGGAGCACGTTACGGACGCGGCGAGCGGGCTGGAAGGGCAGGCGGTTGGCGTTGGGGGCGAAGCGGGAACCGATCACGCCCCGCGGGTGCGGTGGTCGCGGCGGGCGGCGGTGGTCATCCGTTGTGTGGAAGTAGTCTGCGTGGCCGCGATCTGGATAATGGCCGGAACTCTCGTGATTCAGATCATCGTGGATGCGACACGCGCGGCCGCCGCCAAGCCCAAGCCCCCGCTGGCGGCCGCGCCCCTCAGTGACGCCGCCCCGGCGTCGGCCGGGGCAGCATTGCAGGGCGGTGGCGATGGGGCCGGGAAGCCGGGGCGCTAGTGGCCGGGGGCGTCCATAGGCCGGGGGTTCGCGTCGGGCGCTGGACGGCGCAGCCGCGCCGCGGAGGCGAAGGTGGTCTTGCGGCCGGTGCGTTCGTTGATGACATCCACCCGCGTCAGCCAGCGGGGGTTGCCCCGGTTGAAGTTGGGTACCTCGCGGATAGCGAGCACGCGGACGGTGGTAAGGACGCCGGAGACCTTGGCGGTGTACCGGCCGCCGACGGTGATATCAGAGAGTTTCATCGTTCACGCCCCCTTCCCGGCGACGAAGACCCCGCGGTCGTGCTTCTTGAACCGCGCCGCGTTCCCCTTGGCGGCGATCTCGCGGATGATGGCGGCGTACAAGGTGGCCTCGGGGGTCTTGCCTTCGGGGCTCGACCACAGGTGCTTGGCCTGCATCGCGGCAATCATCTCGGTGGCCCGCATCGGGACCTTGCTCTCGGCGATGACCATCGCGGCGGCGTCGAGGCAGGAGACGCGCTTGGCCTTGGGGGGCTTGGGTGCCTTGACCTTCGCCGCCTTGGGCTCCTTGGCGGGCTTGGGGGGCTTCGCGGTCGTGGCCCGCTTCCCGCCCTTGGCGGGGACGTTGGCCCCGTTCGCGTCCTTGGCGGTCTCGGCGGCGGTGGCGGGGGTCGCGGGCGTTGCGGCGTGGGGGCCGTCGGTATCCGTTCCGGTGATCTCGGCGTCAAGCCGGGCGATGCGGGCCTGAATCTCGTTCGCCGCGGCCTTGCGGGCCTTGGCGGCGGCGTCGATGGCGGCCTTGGCGCTGCGGACGGCGCTGGCGGGCTTCTTGGCGGGGGACTTGGACTTGGTGCTGCTCATGTGAATCTCCAATCTGAGGTGGGAACCCGCCGCACGCCGCGGCGGGGAATCGG
>JAFEBP010000012.1 GCA_018242605.1 Planctomycetota bacterium | reverse complement strand
CCCCTTGATCGGCTCCCCCCCCACGCGCTTGGTCGGGCTGTCCGGGTCCGCCAGCTCCGGGTGCCTGGCCTCCAACTCGGCCAGCTCGTTGAGCAGCCGGTCGAACTCCGGATCGGACATGATCGGCGCCGCGTCCACGTAGTATGCGCGGTTCGCCCGCTCCAGCAGCGAGCGCAGTTCCTTCACCCGGGTTGTTTCCTTCGCGGCACTCATGCGGTGCAATGGTTAGCCGCGGCCGGCCGCAGCGTCGAGCGAGCCAATACCGATGAGCGCAGTCCCTGAACTCATCTTTAAAGGGCCGGTCGGATCGAACCGCCCCGCCATCTCCTTCCCCGGCATGTGGCCCCGGAACTCACCTCCCACCTCAGCCCGGCTCGGGCGTGTACAGCACCTCCCGGAACTGCAGCCCGCGTATGCCCGCCTCAACGCACACCTCACGAACCCGCCGCCGGCAGTACACCACCGACCGCTGATCGGCGATTCTGAACAGTTGTACATCCCCAGGCACTTTCGCGACATCGATCGCCGACCGCCACGGAGACGATTTTGCCAGCTTCCAGTCCATGCAATCAACCTCCACCAGCGTGTTCATCATCCAGTAATCGCCCGGGCCACCGATCATCTCCGCGCCCTCCTCGTGCACGACAAACTTGGACATATCTACAACTTCCCATCTGGCCCGTTTGAGCGACATCGGCAGGTACTGCGCCTGGCCCGGCGCGATGAACTCCAGAAGCTCTCTGAGCCGGTTCGAGACGACCAACTCGTCTTTCGTGTTCCACGGCGCATCGTCGATCGGAATTCCCGGCTCGACAACGAGCAGGCCCTCCGTCCAGCCTTGGAGCGGCTTCGAGTCGTGAAGATCCCACATGGTGAACCCGGTGGGCATTCGCAACAGACCGAAGCACCGATCACCCGGACCTTCGATGTTCGGATCCGATCCCGTGCTCGACAAGCGATAAAACGCCTGGCCGTCGGTACGCCACAGATCCGGTTGGGGCACGAATCGCATTCTCTTCTTTTTTCTTGCCCGGTCCACGCCAGAGTACCTCCGTGTCCCTTCACGACGAAACCGCTGCTTTGCCAGTCCTCATTCTTGCACGCACCAATGCCCGTCCAATCTCGCCGCGTCCCCTTTCCCGCCTGATGCCGCTCCCACTACGCCATCAGCCCTCTGCCGCGGCACTGCACGTGAAACCATGCGTACAACTCCATGTACCAGCCATGGGGAGACCCGCCCGCAAAACCGTAATGTTCGCTCGTGTCGATCGGCGTCTCGCTCAACGCCAGGAATGCACTCCCACTCTCAAACCGCGTGACGTACTTGGTGCCCGGCAGAAGCACCCCATCAAACCAGCGTCGAAACGTCCACTGCTCAAACGCGGCGACAACATCCGGTGGTTCCGACAAGACACCCATCACCTTGGCATTCAGATACTGACCCCAATACACCTTGCGTAGAAGCTGACGCCGCGGCGTCTGAGGATGCCACCACACCATATCGGTCTCAAGCACGTCGTGCGAATACGACGTGATGCTGTTGGTTGAATACAAGCACGTCCCGTTGGTCGTATCCCCCGGATCACACACCACAAAGCCATAAAAGCAACCCTGGAATCCCGAGATGACGGACACCACATCACGAACAAACTGCTTCCCGTGGTCCGCAAGCTCCTGAATGGCAGACGATCTCACGCTGATGATCGCGTGAGAATCGGCAATTCTCGCGGAATCGTTTGGGTCCGCGGGGTCTCTCCCGCGGATTTTCTCCACTTCAATCCGAAACAAGTAGTCCAGCCACTTGGTCTTTGCGCCGCGTCGGAAGGCATCAATCATGACGCGACCGATCTTCCCGGACCCGGCACTCAACAACTCACGGAGATGCTCCGGCATCAGTCGCTCCTCACTCAGACTTGGCACACCGCCGCGTTTCAACGGCGATTTGACATCCGGCGGTCGCGAGTCCCAGATCAGGACGTCAGACGGAGGCACCAATCCGTAGCGGATCCCGATCTCCAGAAGCGCATCCGCAACGCCCGCGGCGTCGAATCCTTCATGCTCAAAGTAGAAGACTCCGTGAATGTACTCCAACGGTGGCGCTTGCTTTATGTCGTGTTTCATCTTGATGCACCCCTGCCGCCTCTCTCTCAGGTAACACCACCTGCCCCCATGCACCAGCCTTGCCTGCAGAAGACGCTCTGAACGTCGCTGCATGACGCGCTGGGCCACCGCCGTTCGTGTGCGTCGGACCCGTCATGCACCTTCGCCCGTGTGCATGACCCACCGAAACTGCACGCCCCGCATACCCGCGGCGACGCATGCCTCGCGGACCTTGCGCCGGCAGAAGGCGCTCGCGGCTCTGCCCTTGATCCGGAATACCTGCACGTTCGGCGGAACGCGGCTTGTCTCGATACACGTTCGATACAGGTCCGTCTTCGCCAACTCCACGTTCATGCAATCGACTTCCATCAGCGTGTTCATCAGCCAGTACGATCCAAGTGGTGCGAGAATTCTGCTGCCTTTTCTCTGCACGACGAACCGGGACAAATCCACCAGCTTCCACTTGGCCCGTATGACCTTCATCGGCAGGTACTGCACCTGCCTTGGCGCAAGATCTTCGAGCAACGCCTTCAAACGATCAGAGACAATCAGTTGGTTGGCCGTATTCCAGGGAAGGTCGTCCAACCGAACGCCGGGCTCGACAAAGAGCGTTCCATGCTTCCAATCTCGTATCTCCTTCGAGTCAAACAGGTCAAAGATTGAAATGCCCTCGGAAAGGACCGCATGCCCGAAGCACCGATCGGCCGGCTTCTCGTGCTCCGGGTCCTCGCCGGTGCTGGTGAGGCGATAAAACAAGGCACCGTCCGCACGCCACGTGTCGGGGTTCTTCTGGCACGTCGAACTTTGGCGATGTCTACTACGGGTCACGCAACACGACTCCCAGATCTCGGCAAATCACCTCAAGGTGCACGAAGGCGCCGGCACATCGTCCAGCCCGATCAGGTCCGTTGATCGCGATGCGGGCCTCCGTACCCGCCATGTCATTCGCCGCGTTCAGCCGCTGCGCGGCTTGAACCGCTCCGGCCATCTCTTCCGCAAGTCCGCAACCAAATCGTCCCGCAGCTTTTTGCCATACAAGGGCGCCGGATCAAGCTCGATCATGGTCACGCCGGCGTTTTGCAGCACCTCGGCGATTCGGGTCGTGACGAATACGGTGTACCCCGCCGCGGAAAGGAAGACATCCAAACCGGTCCACGTGTTGGGGTCAAAGAAGAGGCCTACCGCGTCCTTGAGTTCTGGGTCCGTTCGCCACAGCTTCGAGTTAATCAGAAACGAACCTCTCGACGTGTCGATCCGTCCGGACCCACGCTGCGGACGCAGCCACCACGTGTCGCGGTCCACGATCTTCGCATCCTTGCGGTCGTACACCACCACGGGATGGAACGAAGCACCTTTACACTCCGCACCGATCAGGAGTTCCTTCACTCTTCCGCTCACCAGGCACATCGGTCCAGACATGCCAATCCCGTCCCCCTTGACACGGCCATGGTACAAACGAACGGGAATCGGCCGGTCAGTCTCGATCTCGTGACGCCAAAGGCGATCCTCGGCGTCCGCGCCCAGTTCGCGGACGTGTTCGGACATCCACGTATACCAGTACCTCGTGTCGAAAAGAGATCTGCAATCGAACACACAGAAGTCGGAAAGTGATACCTGTGCCATGGTGCCTCACAGCAAGCCCCGCTCCCTCAACTTCTGTTTGAAGCGGCACGCTGCGATCGCCGCCAGCGTGCCGACGTTGGATCGGTCGGATACCAACTCCAAGGGCTCCTCGGACATCCGGACATACAAGCCGCCGCCCGGCAGCCGCTCCGCACGATGGAACGCCAGAACGAAGTTCTCAGAGGGGAGGTTGAACTCATCTACAAAGGTGCCCGTCGGATCCAACATCCCCGCCATCTCCTTCCCCAGCATGTGGCCCCAGAATACCCCCCTCACGCGGCGTTGCCGCGCCTCCCAATCCATCAGTGCCCACTCGGTGTACTCGAGGTCCCTATGCCACGGATTCGGATCGGAGCACGCCGCGAACTGGGTGTAGAACCAGCTACCGCACAGTTCATCCACTCGCGCGATGTCGATGAACGCCTGGTAGCACCCAAGGCTGCTCTCGTAGAACGCCATGCACTCGCGAAGCAGCGCCAAGAAACGATCCTGTTTCACCGTGGCGCACAGCGATGTTCGGATCATCAGCACGAACTGGTGCATCGGGGCGCTGAGCCGGCCCGCGATGATGCTGTGGTCGGCCAACTCGTAATGGCACCCCCACACCGGCCGGTGGGGCGCCCGATTCCCTTTGGCTCGTGAACCGGCCCGCGATTCAATGTACACCGTCTCGGCCCTGACGGGAACCCGCCCCATGCCGATGTCGCCGTCGATCATTCGATTCGCAGGGATGCTGCCCTTTGAGCTGCTGGATGGGATCTCTCCGGTGGCCGTGTCTTCCTTCTCGCAGACATACCACTCGGCCGGAGGCAGATCGATGAACTCAGTCGCACGAACCAGCAGTTCCCCGATACGCAGGTGCGCATCCGGACGGTGCACGGGTGAGTACCCGACGATCGAGAGATACCCGATGTCGTGCGGCGCTTCTCGCACCCAGGGCTGCTGACTCCTTTGACCGCGATGCATCACCAACGCACATCCACCATGTTGAACCTCCCGTCACCTTCACAAAACGCCCGCTCACGGAATCCGGCAGTGTAGCTCCGACTCAACATGACGGTTCACCCCTGTGGAAGGCCCCGGGCAGACTGAACTGACCCAGCCGCGGTGGCCATCAACTCCCGCCCTTCTCCGGAACAACCCACCCACCACCGGCCCCGCCGCGCATTCGCCCCTCGCCGCCCTTTCGCGCTCTGCGCCCGCCGATGTGCGCACATGTCGCGCACTCCCGCCAAATTCCACGCAACTTCAATCGCCCCCGGCGTATCACCCCAGACCCGCCCGCCCAACCGCCCGCGGCCGTTGTTCTTTGACAATCAAACAGCACTCTCCGCCGGGCCTCACCAGCGCCGAGCCCCACCACCACCGCGCCCGCGACCAGAAGTTCATCACGCAAACCGCCATGCACCGCAGATCCTTCAACGCACGCTGCCACCACTCTTCATTTCCCAACTTCCCCATCAACCCCTTTCCCCATGTCGTCCGGCCCCACCAAAAGTTCATCCGCACCCGGCAGCCCCCCCGCCGCCGCCCCAACACCATCCCCCACGCGTCGCGCGACCGTGCGCAACACCAAAAGTTCATCCGCCTAGGCAGCCCGCCCTGAACTCACCCCGCCACCAATCTTCATGTCCCTATTTCTCCATCTCCCCCTTTCCCCACGTCGCCCGCCCCCACCAAAAGTTCATCCGCACCCGGCAGCCCTCCCCGCTGCCCCAACACCATCCCCTCACTCGCCGCGCCACCCGAGCTCGCTACCAAAAGTTCATCGAGCACTAGTTCTTCAACTCCTGCCACCCGCCTCTTCATCCCGCCCCGCATGGCCCACGGCGGCCCTGAGCCACCCCGATGTCCCAATAACCCCTTCCATCGCGCCGCGCACACGCCACCAAAACTTCATCCGCCCACGCACCCCACCGTGACCGCACGCAATCTCCGCTCTTCATTTCCCCATTTCCAACTTTCCCCCTTTCCCCCTTTCCCCTGATCCCGCCTTCCCCCGTCGCCCAATAGTTCATCGCAATCCTCTACCGCCCGCCCGGCGATGTCTCAATAACCTTTCCAACGCGCCCCGCGCGCACCACACCAAAAGTTCAAACGCATGCCCTCCATCCCCGACCTCGAAAAACTCCTCGCCAAAGAGCCCAACGACCCACTCCTTCTTTACGGGCTCGCCCAGGAATACGCCAAGCGCGGCGACACCGACACCGCTTCCACGTACTTTGATCGCTGCCTCGCCGCCGACCCCGCCTACTGCTACGCCTACTACCACAAGGCCCGCGCCCTCGCCGCCGCCGGCCGCACCGCCGATGCCAACGCCGTGATCGCTCTCGGCCTCGCCGCGGCGAAGAAACACCGCGATTCCCACGCCCACAGCGAACTCGAAGCACTCGCGGATGAACTCGCATGAGCCCCCGGCCCGCCAAGCCCGCCGGGCCCAGCCTCCCCTGGAGCGCGGCCCCGCACGCCGACAACCCAAAGGACGTCGACCGGGCCCGGCGCAAGGCCGTCTCACTCCTGCGCGTCAGCCCCAAGTCCGTCGCGGAACTGCGGGCCCGCCTCGCCTCTTCTCATCACGATCCCGCCGCGGCCCAAGAGGCCATCTCCCAACTCATCGCCGAGCACAAGCTCGATGATCGCGCCCTGGCCGATGCGCTCCTGCGCTCCCTGCTCCGCAAAGGCCCGGTCTCCCGCACCCTGGCGCAGCGCACGCTCGAGCGCCGCGCCATCGAGCAGGGCGCGATCAACGACGCCCTGGTCGCCGCGGGGTTGGATGCGCCCCAGTCCGCCGCCGCGGCACAGTTCGCCCGCGCCGCCGCCGCCAAGGTCCCCGCCTCCTGGCCCGCCCAGCGCAGGATGAACAAACTGCTGCGTGCCCTGGCCGCCCGCGGCTTTGATGAGGAAACTTCGCTCGACGCGGCCCGCGAAGCGATGCCCGACGCCGCGGATCACTTGACCGGCGCGGGCGGACCCTGAATCTCAAACGCGGGTTCCTTGCGGCTCCGCTCGTGCACCGCCGCGAGCACCGCCGATTCCGCCGGCGTGATCTCCGAGGCGAACTGCAGCTCGATCACATCCGCAATGCGCCCTTCGTTCGGCGTGCCGCGGGCAAGGGCGAGCCCTTCCATCCACGCCGCGAGCGGCGCCTTGGCCCGCGCCGCCTCCTCCACCTTCCCCAGCGCGAGCAGCGCCGTGCAGCGCAGCCCCGCCGTCTCCTCCACCGGCACCACGCCCGAGAGGAAGGGCGCACCGTCGATCGCCGCGTACGCCGCGCCCGCGTCGCCCCGCGCCAGCGCCGCGCGGGCCGCGAGCACCACGCCCTGCGCGATCGCCCTGAGGTTCTCCGGGGCCTTGCCCTCGGACATCACCCGATTCTCCGAGATGAGCGAGTCCAGCAGCGAATCCCGCAGCGGGGCCGCGGGCGTTCCCGAGACCGACTTGATCGCCGTCAGCAGTTCCGTCGCCGGCAGCAGCCCCGCGAGCATCATGAGCCCCGCCCGGCGCGTGTCTTCCGTCACCGCCGGGAACGTCGCCACCCGCAGAAACGAGGCCGATGTCGGCCGATGCACCGTCGCGGCCCGCGCCGCGGGCAGGAACAGGTCCGCGTCCTTCGCCGCGGCGTCGAACACCGCGTCCGTGAACGCCGGGTCCCACGCCAATCCATCCGCCACAGCCGCACGCACCGCCGCCGTGCCGGTCGTCATCAGCGGGGCCACGCGGGCGCGGTCCTCATCATCGCCGATGTCGATTAGCAGCATGCACCCCGAGGCCGGCAACTCACTTGGATTCGCCCGCCGCAGCACCGTGAGCACCGCCTCGCGATCGGCGTTGCTGAACCGACCCGCGGACTGCAGCCGCATGCAGGCTTCCATCGCCGCCGCCCGCGCGGGCGAATCACGCTCCAGCCACGCGAGCGTCGGGGGCACCACCGCCGTCGCGGGCCAGCGGGCCGCCGCGAGCAACAGGTCCGACGCCGCCGACGGATCCGTCTCCTTGACCAGCGCCGCCTGCACCGCCGATTCGGCGCCCTGTGGCGCGAGCTGGCGCACCAGCACCGCCGCCGCCGCACGCACCCGCGGCTGCGGGCTCGCCAGCAGCGCCAACGCCGCCTCGCCCACCGCCGGGCTCAGCGTCCCCGAGTTGGCCAGTTCACGCGAGACCAGTTCAAACCCCAACTCCCGCACCTCGGGCACCGAGTCCCGCAGCAGTTCGGCCAGCAACGCGGCCCGCTTGTCCACCGGCGTCGCCAGGTGCAGCCGCCGCAGCGCGCCGATCAGGTCCGACGCGGCCTCTTCACGCCTCGCCGCCGCGCGGTCGGCCCGGGCGGCCTGGGCGTTCATCAACGCTTCGGACCACTTCGCCTGGTCCCACCCCTGCGACCCGAGCATCCAGTCGGCCCACCGCTCGGCGTTCTCACCCAGGTCGTCGCGGCCCGTCAGCCGCCCCAGCGCTGCGAACGCCGCCGCCCGCACCGACGCGGCCCCGCCGCCGTTGGTGTAGGAATAGATGAGCACCGCCGACTCCCGGGTGCGGAACGAAGCGAGCGCTCCCAGCAACGCCGAAAGTTCATTGGGAGCCGCCGCGGCGATCCGCTTGGCGACCACCCCGTACAACGCCGGTGCCGGGCACGACGCCCGGCCGATCGCCGCGACCAGTTCGCTCGCCGCGGCCCCCGACGAGAGCGGGGCCGCGATCATCCGCTCCAGTTCGGCCTGAACGACCGCGTCGTCCGCCGCGCCCGCCACCACGACATCCGCCGCCGCGGGGCGTCCTTCGCCGGCGGGTTCGCGGAGCGTCCGCAAGGCCGCGACCGCAGCGGGCTCGGGCTCGCGCAGGGCCGATTCGGTGTTCTGTGGACCATCATCGGCGAGCCCCGCCCGCGGCACAACCGCGAGCGCGCACGCCAGAATCAGCCGGGTTGGAACGCCGCGCACGATCATCGAGAAACCATAGGAGCCGCCCGCGCCGATGTCGGTTCGGCGCGGTCCATTCTTCGCTCGCTTCAATCAAAACCCCCGCTTCACTCGCCGTCTTCATCGAACTTGCCGGCCCCCGGCGGCCCGAACTGGATCCACTCCAGGCACAACCCCGTGGGCGGCATCGTCGGCCCGGCCTCCTCGCGCTTCGCCCCGGCGATGATCCCCGGAATATCGGTCGGCGCGATCCGCCCGCGTCCCACGTCCGCCAGGGTCCCCGCGATGATCCGCACCATGTTCCACAGGAACCCGTTCCCCGAAACATCGATCCGCACCCGGTCCGGCGCGGGCGTCGAGACTTCGCACGCGAAGATCGTCCGCACCGTCGTCAGCCGCCCATGCCCCGAAGCCGCGAACGCCGCGAAGTCGTGCTCGCCCACCAGCATCGCCGCCGCCGCTCGCATCGCCCCCACGTCCAGCGGTTCCCACACCTGGTGGACAAATCGTCGGTCCCACAGCGCCCGCTCGCGCGAGGCGTGGAATGTGTACGAGTAGCCCTTGGACCGCGTGTCGCGGATCGGATCAAACTCCGCCGGCACGGCCTCGACGCCGGTGATCAGCACGTCGTCCGGAAGCCGCCCGTTCAGGGCACGCAAAAGCCGGTCCGTGCCGCGGCTGATTGGCCAGCCCTTGGAGCGATCCGCGGATGCGCCGTCCTCATCGCCGCTGCACGTGAACGCCGCGACCTGCCCCTTGGAATGCACCCCCGCGTCCGTCCGGCTGGAGCCCTTGATCGTCACGTGTTCGCGGACGATCTGCATCACCGCCTGCTCGACGGCGTGCTGCACGGTCCGCAGTTGGAGACGCTTTTCGCCGTCGCGCTCGAAGCTGCCGGCGATCAGTTGCGGGGGGACGTTGCCCGCGTCCAACTCCCGCGGCTCCTGCCGCTGCCATCCGCAGAAGTCCGTTCCGTCGTAGGCGATGGTGAGTTTGTACCGGGGCATCGGGGGGCGACGGGAATGTAGCCGCGAAAGGGCACGGAGATTCAGGCGTGGGCACTCGCCGAGCCCCTCCCCGCGTCGCTACCCTGCCGTAACACATCGCCCGCCACGTCAGGCCGGGCCACTACGAGGATACACATGCTCGGGATCACCACCATCGGCGTCATCGGCGCGGGGCAAATGGGCGGGGGCATCGCACAGGTCGCGGCGGTGTCTGGGTACAAGGTCGTCGTGTGCGACGCCGTCTCCGACGCGCTCAAGCGCTGCGAGGACGGGCACCGCAAGCGGCTGGCCCGCGAGGTTGAGAAGGGCCGGCTCAAGCAGGAAGAGATGGACCGAGCTCTTTCGCACCTGACCTACGCGCCCAACGTCGAGATGCTCAAGGGCTCCAACATCGTCATCGAGGCGATCATCGAGGACGCGGGCGTCAAGAAGCAGCTCTTCGCCAAGCTCGCCCAGATGTTCACGCACGGGGAGATCCTCGCGAGCAACACGAGCTCGATCAGCATCACCGAGCTGGCCGCCGCGGCGGGCCCCGCCGCGGGGCGCGTGGTGGGAATGCACTTCTTCAACCCGGTGCCGGTGATGAAGCTGGTGGAAGTGATCAAGGGTCTGCAGACGGACCGCGAGGTGGTGGAGCGGGTGGTGGCGCTGGCCAAGACGATGGGCAAGGTGCCGATCCCCGCGAACGACCGGCCGGGCTTCGTGAGCAACCGCGTGCTCATGCCCTTCATCAACGAGGCCTTCTACGCGTGGATGGAAGGCGTGGCCGAGCCGCAGAACATCGACGAGATCATGAAGCTGGGCTGCAACCTGCCGATGGGACCGCTGCGCCTGGCGGATTTCATCGGGCTGGACACGTGCATCCACATCATGAACGTCCTGGCCGACGGGCTCAACGCCGATCGCTACCGCCCGTGCCCGCTGCTGCGGCAACTGGTCGCGGCGGGGCGGCTGGGCGACAAGAGCGGGCGGGGCGTGTACGACTACTCGCAGAAGTAAAACGAAAAACCCGGACGCGGGCGTGCAGCATCCTTGTTCGCGGAAGGATGCGCGGTGGCCCCGCGCCCGGGTTCAATGAAGCACTGGTTGTTCACGGCGGCGCGGTCAGGGCACCGTGAGGCCGCCGTCCACCAGAAGGTCGTGGCCGGTGATGAAGCCCGCCTCGGCGGAGAGCAGGAAGAGCACCGCCGCGGAGACTTCCTCGGGCTTGCCGATGCGCCCGATGGGGTGCAGGTTGGTCATGTAGGCGAGCGCGTCGGGGTTGCGGTTGCCGGTGAAGCGGTCGAACATCGCGGTGTCGATCGCGGCGGGCGAGACGCTGTTGACGCGGATGCCGCGGGGCGCGGCGTCCATCGCGGCGGACTTGGTGAGACCGATCACGGCGTGCTTGCTCGCGACGTACACGCCCACGCCCGCCATGGCGACTCGGCCGGCGACGGAGGCGTTGTTCACGATCGCGCCGCCGCTGCGCATCGCGCGCAGTTCGTGCTTGAGCGAGACGAGAACGCCCAGCACGTTGACGTCGAAGACGTGGCGGTATTGCTCCACCGTGGTCTCGGTAATGGGCACGCCGCCGAGTTCCACGCCGGCGTTGTTGAACGCGCCGTCGAGCCCGCCGCCCAGGTGCACCGCCGCGGCGACGGCGTCGCGGACGTGCGTCTCGTCGGTCACGTCGCCCTGGATGAACGCGGCCTTGGCGCCCAGGGACTTGAGTTGTGAAAGCACCTCGTTGCCTTCGGCGGCGCGGCGTCCGGTGATGACGACGCTCGCGCCTTCTGAGGCGAGGGCGACGGCGGTGGCGCGGCCCATGCCCGAGGTGCCGCCGGTGATCAGAACAGTCTTGTTGATGAATCGCTTGCTCATGCGGTTGAATCCTGTGAGTGCGTATTCGGCGCGCGTTCACGCGGGCCGGGGGAGTGAGTGATTACCAGCGCATGTGAACGCCGAGGTGGAAGTAGCCGCCGCTGGGGCCGGTCTCGGGGAGCGTGGCGAGGGCGACGCCGGTCTTGGCGCCGTCGACCAGTTCCATGGGAGCGTCGGGGCCGCCCAGGTCGGTCTTGACCCAACCGGGGTGCGCGGCGTTCACCTTGATCGGAGTCTCGCGCAGTTCGTACGCCAGGTGGTTGGTGAACATGTTCACGGCGGCCTTGCTGGAGTCGTACGCGAGGAACTTGGCGCGGTAGATCGGCGAGTTGGGGTCGGCGTGCTCGGCGATGGAGCCCAGGATGCTCGTCAGGTTCACGATGCGGCCGGCCTTGCTCTTGCGGATCAGGGGCAGCAGGGCCTGGGTCACGGCGACCAATCCGAAGAAGTTGATCTCGAAGGTGTCGCGGAGGGTTTGGATCGAGACTTCGCTGGCGACGTGTTCGCGCTGGTACAGGAGGGTGCCGGCGTTGTTGATGAGGATGTCCAGGCGGCCGAAGTCGCGTTCAATTGTTTTGGCCGCGGCGGCGATCGAGGCGGCGTCGGTCACTTCGAGCGGTTGGAAGCGTGCGTCGATGCCTTCCTTGCGGAGCGATTCGGCCGCGGACTGGCCGCGGGAGGCGTCGCGGGCGCCGATGAGCACGGTGATTCCCTGTTTGCCCAACTGGCGGGCTGTTTCGAGGCCGATGCCCTTGTTTCCGCCGGTGATCAGTGCGATCCGTGATTGATTGGTCGTTGCCATGGGTGCTCTCTGGTAAAAAAGTGGGAGTGCGGATTGAACCGCTCGACGTGGTGTTGGTTGGTGCAATCGGCGTGCCGATATATAGATGACTATCTATATGCTTGGGTGACGCTGGAGCGTGGAAGACTCACGCGTGCGGCGGGGGCTTCCTGTCAACTGAGCGGTGCGGGCGGACGATGCGGGTGCCGGTTTGGCAGGCGGCGCGATGGGCGGGGTGGGTTCAGCTGGCCTTGGCGCGGGCTTTGGGGCCGGCGACGACCCGGGCGAACTCCCGGAGGGAGTCTTCGTTCAGGCGCAGGATGTGGAACTGGCCTTCGCGCGCCACCTCGATGAGGCCGGCGGCTTCCAGAGTTTTCACGTGGTGTGAAATGGTCGGCTGCCGCAGTGGAAAGAGCTCGCAGACCTGAGAGCAGGTCAGTTGGCCGGCCTCGCGGATGCGCTCGATCATCCGCCGACGGGTCGGGTCGGCGAGGGCTTTGGCGGTTTTGACGAACTCCTCATCGGTCACGCGGAAGGGTAGGGGAATAGTCCGTGGGGTGTGAAGGCGGCGCATCAACGGCGCGGTTGGGCCGGGCACTCCGGGCCGCGCGGGCGCGGGGGGCCGACGTACGGGCGATCGGCCGGTTTCGGCGGATGCGATGCCAACCGAATACACCGACACATTCATGGCGTCGACGATTCCGTCGGGGTTGGTGTCTTCGCGGTTCATGGCCACCTCACCGTTGTCATCCGGGGGGCGGCCATCAGCATGAACCGTTCTCCCACAGACGGAAGAAGCGCTGCACATCAGACCCGTCGACGCCGCCGTCGCGGTTCACGTCGGCGCAGCGGAGGCCGTTCTCCCAATCGATGAAGAAGGCTTCCACATCCTGCCCGTCGATGCCTCCGTCCGCGTTGTAGTCGGGGGTACACGGCGGGCACAGGCCGCATTGCAGCTCGGGCGAGCACGACTGCAACCGCACATCGCCGGCTCTGGCGCCCAGCGCCAGGGTGCCGGCGATCTCGAAACGGGCGGTGCGCCAGGCGGAGATGTCGGGCATTTGTTCGCAGGCGAGCAGGCTCTCGTCTTGCAGGGCAGCGCCGGTGGGGTCGGTGAGCGTCAGCGTGATGTCAACGCCGCTGGGCAGGTGGAAGGAGAAGCGGTACTCGTCCGCGGCGTGCGGCGGAGCACTGATCACGGTGATGTTGCCCAACGGGGCGCCGAGCGCGCCCTCGACAGCGGAGCCGGCGACGACGAGCACCTCGCGGATCGCCGGGTAGCAGCCCACTCCCACGGCGTCGCAGACGTTGGGTGTGGTGGGGTCGTAGCAGATGGTCATGCGCCAGGGGTCGCCGATGTGGGCTCCACCCCAGGGCGGGGGCAGCCCGCCGGGCGTCAGGCCGGTGATGCGGCCGGAGAAAACGATTTGCGGGCCGGCCGCGAGGGCCGCGGAGGCGCACCATGCGGCGGCGGCGAGCGCGAGCAGACGGCTGCGTTGGAGCAGAACGACATCCGAGGATGTGAGCATGGAAGCCTCCTGTGGGACTGGTGCGGGGCACCGGGTCTGCGGTTCCAGTTCCAGCATACCGAGTTCTCGATCCGGATGCAAGCGGATCGGGCGCTTTGGCCGAGATACCTGTGCGCCGATCATGTCTGTGGTGCGGCCGGTCCTATCCTCACCGGGCGGTGGGACCATTGCGGGTGTCCCCTTGCGCGGCGGGTCACTGCCAACCGCCGGCACCTATCCTCCACCAACCACCTCTTGGAGTTTCACATGCTCGCAGAAGACCTCCTGAAACAAGGCCGCCTCACCGAGTGCGTCACGGCGCTTGAGAACGCGATCCGCAAGGACCCGGCGGACCCGAAGCTGCGGGTCTTCTTCTTCCAGGTGCAGTGCGTGCTGGGCAACTGGGAGCGGGCGCTGACGCAGCTGGGCGTGGTGTGCGAGATGGACCCCAAGGCGCTGCTGATGGGGCAGGCGTGCCGCGCCGCGATCAACTGCGAGGTGATCCGCGAGCGGGTGTACGCGGGCGAGACGACGCCGCTGGTGCTGGGCGAGCCCGAGGCGTGGGTGGGCTGGATGATCCAGGCCCTGGCGATGGACGCGCAGGGCAAGGCGGACGCCGCGGCGGAGCTGAGGACCAAGGCGCTGGACGCGGCCCCCACCACGACTGGCACGATCGAGACGGGCGCCGACCCGGAGAAGCTCACCTCCACGGCCTTTGAGTGGATCGCGGACACGGACCTGCGGATCGGGCCGATGCTCGAGGCGATCGTGGACGGCAAGCTGTACTGGATCCCGTTCAGCCGCATCACGCTCATCCGCATCGAGAAGCCCACGGACTTGCGGGACATGGTGTGGGCGCCGGCGAACTTCGTGTGGGCCAGCGGCGGGCAGGGCGTGGGGTTCATCCCCGTGCGCTACCCCGGCACGCAGGCCCAGGGTGTGGATGACAAGTTGCGGCTGGCCCGCGCGTCGGACCTTGATTCCGACCCGCCGCTGGGGCAGCGCGTCTTCGGCACCGACGCGGGCGAGTTCGATCTGCTCGCGATCCGCAACATCAAGCTCAACCCGCCGCTGGCCTGATTGCTTCTGCGCGGCACGGAATGAAACGCCATGGCTGATCTGACAACATCCGACCGACTGCAACCCTCGCTGCTGGACCGGCTGACGGACGACAACCCGGAGTCCAAGGCCGAGAGCCGCGAGAAGCGGATCATGTCGATGCGGCAACTGCGGCAGGCGGTGCTGCGGGACCTGTCGTGGCTGCTGAACACGCCGTGCATCCCGCGGTTCGACGACATCAACGAGTTCCCGCTGGTGGCGGCGAGCGTGGTGAACTACGGGATCCCGGACCTGACGGGCCTGACGACGTCGGGCATCTCGGCCTCGAACCTGGAGCAACTGGTGTACGACGCGATCGCGCGCTTCGAGACCCGCGTGCTGCGGGCGGGCCTGACGGTGCGGGCGGTGCCTTCCACCAAGACCGGGGCGGGCGCGGACCACCGCTTTGAGTTCGAGATCTCCGGGGACCTGTGCCCGCTGCCGATGCCCGAGTCGCTCTTTGTGCGCACCGAGGTGGATCTGGAGACGGGTCGGTGCGAGGTGAAGGATCGGGTGTGAGCGGGGGAGGGAATCGGGATTCGGGACTCGGGAATCGGGCCGGAGGCGTTGGAGCGTCGGGCGCGGGAAGTACGGTCGGCGCACAGCGGCCATAGGTAGGAATAGAAGCGGGCCGGTGATGATGCTCGAACGATGCGGGCGCGGCGGGCGGGGAAGAGGCGGACATGAAGTTTTGGTGGCAGGGTGAGTTCAGGGCGAGCTCGGTGTGCGCATGAACTTTTGGTGGCGTGCGCGCGGCGCGAGGTAGGGGGTTATTGGGACACCGGGGTGGTTGGAGGCCGCAGTGGGCTGCGCGGGGGCTGGATGAAGTGGCGGGCGGGGGGATTTGAAGATCTGGTGCGCGGATGAAGTTTTGGTGGAGCGGACGAAAGTGGGAAAGGGGGAAAGTAGGAAATGGGGAAATGAAGAGCGGAGATAACGTGCGGTCAGGATGGGGTGCCCGAGCGGATGAAGTTTTGGTGGCGTGCGCGCGACGCTAGGTAGGGGGTTATTGGGACACCGGGTTGGTTGGAGGCCGCAGTGGGCTGTGCGGGGGCGGTATGAAGAGGCTGGCGGGAGGAGTTGAAGATTTGGTGCGCGATGAACTTTTGGTGGCGAGCACGGGTCGCGCGGCGCGTGAGGGGATGGTGTTGGGGCAGCGGCGGGTGGGTGCTGGCGGGTGCGGATGAACTTTTGGTCGCTGGCGCGGTAGTGGAGACGGCCGACGCGGGCAGTGAGGCCGGGGCGGAGAGTGCTGTTCGATTGTCAAAGAACAACGGCCGCGGGCGAATGCGCGGGCGGCTGAGGGGTGATACGCCGGGGGCGGGTGGAGTTGCGGGGATTTTGGCGGGAGTGCGCGACATGTGCGCACAGCAGCGGGCGGTGGGTGAGAAAGGGCGGTGGCGGAGGAGCGGGCGGAGGGGACGTCGTGGATGGGTCAGGTCAGGTCGGGCAGAGGGAAACGGGAATCGGGATTCGGGAATCGGGAATCGGGGGGAGGGAAGACGGGATGGAATGCGGGTGATCGGGGAGAGCGGGGCAGGTCGGGGGTGGGTTGGTGGTTGGGGTGGTTAGGGCGCCCCGTTGGGGCTTGGACTTTGCGCGGCGTTCAACCCAGGGCTGCGCCCTGGGCTAGGGATGGGGCGCACCGTTGGTGCTCAGGAGGCCGGGGCTGCGCCCCGGGCAAGGGCTGGGGCGCAGCGTTGGTGCTCAGGAGTCCGAGCGCTGCGCCCGGGCAAGGCCGTGTACTGGCGATGGACGTGGAAGGCTGAAGCCGAAGGGACAAGCCCGTTGAAACGGGCTGGGGCGGGGAATGCAGGAATCTGTGGGGTTTCGTTCTCGTTCACCACCGCTGAAGCGGTGGCCTACAAGCGAGCAAGGCCGCTGAAGCGGCCTGAAAGACGGTGCTCTGTTTTTCGTGAACCGCATTACCCGCTGGGGCCAAGGAGTCGCGGGGTGGGAGCGCGGCGCGATTCTGGAGACGGATGGCCGGTGGCGCGGGCGGTTGATCGCGCGGCGTGATCGTGGATGTTGGGTTAGATCAGGCGGCGGGCATCGGGCGTTGAGCATCAGGGGGGAGGGGCTGCCGCGGCGGGGACGATGGCGGCGGCGGGGAGAGCGCGGCGGCGGTGGCGGCGGATGCAGCAGGCGCTGGCGAGGACAACGCCGAGGAGTGAGCCGGGTGCTGGAACTGCCGCTGCTATGCGAACGCCAAGGAACAAACTTGGAAGGCTTGGATACTCGCTACCAATCCTCAAGATTGCATCACTGCCTTGATCCGCGTCCGTCCAGTGTGACCCCATGGTCGCCCTATTGAGAATTCCGCCAACATTTTGTACTGTTTCTGTGAATTCCTTTGTTGCTCCCGCCGCGTCGAGCATCCCCCATGGCGATCGCACATCGGGATAGGACATCAATGGAATTCGGTACTCACCCCCATCGGGCAGACTGAACGCACTGTTCGACTGGCCGACGCCCGGGGGGCCGTGGATCAGGGGTACATTGGTCGCCGCGGGGGTGTTCCACCACCAGCCGCCGACATTCTGTCCGCCGTAGTTGGGGTCGTAGAACGCGCCCTTGATCCACTCGTCCAGAGTGGGAATCCAGTACTTGGCGCCGGGGTTGTGGGCCTGCTGATCGGTGAAGATATTGCCGCTGGGGCCGGTATACCCGAACGTGCTGACGTCGTACGCGCCGTTCATGACAGCATCGAGGTCGGTGCGTTTGTCGTTGTGGAGCCAGTTGCAGAACATGGCGCAGGTGCGCCAGGTGGGGCCGCTGACGGGAAAGAGCCCGGCGCTGGGCGCGTTGGCGAGCTCGAATCTTGGCGACTGGCCAGCGCCGCGATCGATCGCGCCCCAACGAACGGGTGCGTTGACAAAGGGCGCGCGGCCGTAGAAGGCGTTGTAGAACTCCATCCATTGGGCGGTGGTGACTTCGGTCTTGCCGATGCGGTATTCGTATGGAACACTGCCGCGGCCAGTGACGGTGTTGTTGACATCAGGACCTGAGTAACCGGGATTGCCGGGAGCGCCGACGGTGACGAAGTCGATGCCGGAGGGGTCGAGTTGGGCCGGGGACTGTGATGAGAAGAGTGCGGCCGCGGCGATCGCAATGCCCGAGAATGTAGATGAGCTCAGCAGGCGTGGGACACGGGCGCGCGGCACGGAGAACCTCCTTCGGGGGTTTTCCAAAGCATGCCACACGGAATAAACGGTGCCAACCGAAAGAGCGGAAAATTGCGAAAATTGTCACAATTGAACGCGGCGTGCCGGGTTTTGTGCGGGGATTGGAGAGGGAGCGGGGATGGGATGCGGGTGATCGGGGAGAGTTCAACCCAGGGCTGCGCCCTGGGCTAGGGGTAGGGCGCACCGTTGGTGCTTGGGAGGCGGGGCTGCGCTCCGGGCAGAGGAGGGAGGAGGGGAGGGGAAGATCTCAGATTTCAGATTTGGAATTTCAGAGAGGAGGAAGAGGGGAGAGTCCAAAGTCCAGAGTCCAGACTCCGGAGTTCAGGGAGCAGGAGGAGGGAATTGGGAGGAGGGAAGAGGGGAGGGGAAGATCTCAGATTTCAGATTTGAAATTTCAGAGGGGAGGAAGAGGGAGATTCCAAATTCCACAGTCCAGATTCCAGACTCCAGAGTTCAGGGATCAGGAGGCGGGAAGAGGGGAGGAGAAGATCTCAGATTTCAGATTTGAAATTTCAGAGAGGAGAGAGAGGGGAGAGTCCAGAGTCCAGAGTCCAGAGTTCGGAGGTGGGGAGCGGGGTTGGGTGGGGAGGGTGGTCAGGCGTTGGGGGCGGAGAGGGGGTCGGTGGGGTCGAGGGCGGGGATGGCGACGCCGCGGGGGAAGAGTTTGCCGCCGCATTCGGGGCAGGTGTCGGACTTGAGGTCGAGGACGGCGTAGTTGCAGGCGGGGCAGCGGGGTTCGGAGATGCGGACGGTGAGGAGCAGGCCGCAGCCGGTGCAGCCGGAGGTGCCCAGGGGTGCGTTTTGTTTTTCGTGGCAGCGGGGGCAGGTGAGGTGGAGGGAGGTGAAGGAGGAGAGGGCGGCGGAGGCCATGGGGGCGGCGCGCTTGTTGAAGCGGTGGAGGACGATGAGGGAGAGGGTGGCGCAGCCGGTGACGATTCCGCACGCCGCGGCGATGCGGGAGAGGAGATCGCCGGGCGGGGTATCGAAGCCGCGGGTGGTGATGTTGATGGCGGTGACGGCGGCGGCGGTGGCGATCATGGCGCCGATGGCGCCCAGGGTGAGCCAGCGCTGGCCGGCGGGGAGGGGGATGCGGTGGACGAGGTTGGCGTGGGCGATGGTGGCGGCGAGGATGATGCACTGGGCGAACCAGGTTGGGTCGCCTCCGGGCTTGATCCAGACGCCGACCATGCCCATCTGGAATGCAACGACGGCGGCGAGGACGCCGAGGCCGCAGAGGATGCGCCAGGCGGGGCGGCCATCGCCGATGCCGAAGAGGCAGGCGATGGCGAGCAGGCCCAGGGGGACGAGGTGCCCGGCGGATTCGGCTAGTTCATCGTTCCAGGAGGAGAGGCCCAGGGCGTTGCTCCAGATGGCGGCGAACAGGAGCAGGAACGCGGCGAGGGCGCAGCCCAGGCCGGTGTAGCCGCTCAGTTTGCCGCCGGGGATGCAGCGCAGGGCGATCATGCCCGAGCCGGCGATGCCGCAGACGCCCATGGCGAAGGCGGTGAGGCCGAGTTTTTCCTCGAGGCTGGATTTGAGGAGGCCGATCCAGACGGCGAGCAGGGCGGTGACGAAGGTGGAGACGATGACGCCCAGCCCGGCGAGGCCGGCGACGCGGAGGAGTTCGGTGTCGAGGAGTTTGGCGATGGGCATGGCCACGGCGATGGAGACGGCGGTGATGATGCCGGTGGCGAAGAGGCGGCCGGTGATCTCGCGTCCGGGGATGAAGATCATGAGGACACCGACGCCGGCGGCGGCGGCGAGAGTCCAGAGCATGGCGCGGAGCAGGGTGCGTTGGAGCGGCATGAGGAACCTCCGGGAGAGAGTGGTGACCGCGGTTATGTTAGCGTTTACTTACTTAATAGTCAAGGGGGTGTGTTGGGCGTCTCGTGCGTGGGGGGTGGCGCGGATCGCCGGCGTGCTTGAGTGATGGCGAGCCGCGAAGGGATTGATTGAATCCCGATTCCCGAATCCCGATTCCCTCATCTCTAGTCCTGCTTCTTTGCTGCTAAAATGGGCCACCATTCAGGAGAAGTCCCATGCCGCGTCCCGATCCGTTCAATGCACGCTCACAGATTACTACCAAAGCCGGAACATACACCTACTACGACCTGAACGCGCTGACGAAGCAGAAGATCGGGCACGTGGCGAAGCTGCCGTACTCGATCCGCGTGCTGCTGGAGAGCATGCTGCGGAACCTGGACGGGTTCGTGGTGACGGCGGATGACGTGTCGGGGCTGGCGAACTGGAACGCCAAGGCCCCGGTGAAGGAAGAGATCCCGTTCATGCCGGCGCGCGTGGTGCTGCAGGACTTCACGGGCGTGCCGTGCGTGGTGGACCTGGCGGCGATGCGCGACGCGATGAAGAAACTGGGGGGCGATCCCAACGCGATCAACCCGCTGGTGCCGTGCGACCTGGTGATCGACCACAGCGTGCAGGTGGACGCGTTCGGGAGCGCGACAGCGCTCACGATCAACGCGCAGAAGGAGTTCGAGCGGAACAACGAGCGGTACGAGTTCCTCAAGTGGGGGCAGCAGAGCCTGTCGAACTTCCGGGCGGTGCCGCCGGCGACGGGGATCGTGCACCAGGTGAACCTGGAGTACCTGGCGCGGACGGTGTGGACGCGCGAGCAGGACGGGCAGAAGGTGGCGTACCCGGACTCGTGCGTGGGCACGGACAGCCACACGACGATGATCAACGGGCTGGGCGTGGTGGGCTGGGGCGTGGGC
>JAFEBP010000011.1 GCA_018242605.1 Planctomycetota bacterium | reverse complement strand
CTTGGCCTCCACCGCCTGGTGCAGCCCGTGCTCCCACGACCGGTCCGCGAGGAACCGGCCCGTGTACTCATCCACGATCACCACCTTGCCCTCGACGATCTGGTACTGCTGCTGGTGGATGTAGCAATGCCGCGCCACCAGCGCCTGCCGTACCAGTTCCTCTCCGCGCCGCGTCGCCTTCCAGATCGCCTCGCCGCCGTGCGAGAGCATCATCGCGAACATGTGCCGTAGCCGGTCCTCGCCCCGCCGCTTCAGGTCCGCCCGCCGGTGCACGTGGTCGATCGAGAAGTCCGGCCCCTCGTCCAGCCGCGCCGCCATCGACGCCGCCTCGCGGTAAACCTTCGCCATGTCGTCCTCGCGCCGCGACCGTGCGATGATGAGCGGCACCACGCCTTCGTCGATCAGCACCGCGTCCGCCTCGTCCACCAGCGCGGCGCGCAGCCCCGGCACCATCGGCCCTGTCCCAGGCCCCGCCCCGTTCAGTAGCATCCCCTGCCGCGCCGTCCACGGCGTCGTCGCCCGCCCCATTCGGATCTGATCCCGCAGCCAGTCCGCCACGACCTGCTTGGGCGTGCAGTACACGATCCCGCGGCTGTAAATATCAAACCGCTCCGTCGGCTCGGTGTCCTGCGTGATCGCTCCCACCGAGAGCAGACACCGCTTGTAGATCGGCGCCCGGCTCACCGCGTCACGCGCCGCCAGATAGTCGTTCACCGTCAGCACGTGAAGGTGCTTGTGCTGCCACGCGATCAGCGGTGCCGCGATCGAGCCCGTGAGCGTCTTGCCCTCGCCCGTGAGCATCTCGATGATCCGCCCGTGGTACAACCCAAGGGCCCCCATCAACTGCACCAGGTACGGTTCCTCGCCCGTAGCCCGCCGCGCCACCTCCCTCACCGCCGCCAGAGCCCGGCACACCGTCGAGTCATCCTGCCGTCCCCGCAAGAACGTTTCCCTCAGCCGCGCCAATAGGTCATCCAGCGCCGCCTCCGAGCAGTTGTGCATCTCCCCCGCCAACGCGTCCGTCTCAATCGCCTGCGTCCGCAGCGCGGCGAGATTGTGCTTGCGGTGCTTCAGCGTCGTGCCCAGCCGCGACGCCGCCATGTCCAACCCCTTGGGCACCACCGGCCGCAGCCGCCGGCTGCGGAGCGATTCGTACAACACGTGATATTGCGTCAACGCCTGTGCCAAGGTGCTCTTGTTCCTACCGATTCCCGATTCCTAATGCCTGATGCCTGATGCCCGATGCCTAATGCCTGCTCCTCACAACTTCGCCCGCCCCTGCAACGTCTTCTCCAACCGGTCCAGCCACTGGAACATCCACGGCTTGCGGGGCAGCGTGAACCGCAGGTACACCCGCTCGCCCGGGTGCGCATCAGCCCCGCCCGCAGTCAGGGGCCCCGGAGCCGCGTGCCCTTCCGCATCCACCGGAATGAAGTAGGCCTGAAGCACCGGGCGCTTGGCGACCAAACCTGTCTGGTCGCGTGAATCGGTCTCGAAGCTCCCTCCCCCCGCGTACCCCAGCGCCGCGTGAGGCAGCGACCGCGTCCCCGCCTCGTGCGTGCGCTCGAACCGGCAGTTGATCACGTCTCCCGGCTTTGACGCCCGCCGCAACTCCACGGAGTACGCGTCCGGCGGCAGGCTGTACACCCACGCCTCCTGCTGCGAAAGCGTCGCCGCGGCTCTCAGGCTCTGCGGCTGCACCACCAGGCACAGCGGCTCGCCTTCCTTCACAAACCGCCCGATCACCGAGTCGATGTCCCGCCCGACCAGCACGCCGTCCTGCGGTGCCCGCACCACCAGCTTGGCCTCCCGGTCTCGCAGCGAGGCCAACTGCTCCTGCAGTGTCCGCACGAACTGCTCCGACACCTGCGCCGCCGCGATGCTCTTGGTCCGCGATTCGCGCTCGCGGGCCTCGTTCTCCACGATCTCGGCCTTGAGCAGCTCGATCTGCGCGCTCAACCGCTCGCTCTCGCACGTGGCGATCGGGTCGCCGGCCCTCACCGTCTGCCCCGGGCGAGCGTGGATCTGCCGCACGAACCCGTCGGTCTTGAAGTAGACCCCGCTCTGCGCCGTGCTCTCGACGACGCCCACCGCCCGGCGATGGTCCGGCATCGGGATCACCCCGATCAGGATCAGCCCCGCCGCGATGAGCCCCAGACTCGTCAGGATCGCCCGCCCGCGGAACTCCGCGAGGCCCGAGTTGGTCGCCAGCCAGTGGACGAACTGTCCCACCGGCAGGATGAACCACATCGCCGCCGTCCACACCGCCAGGAACACCCCCAGCGCGAACATCTTGCCCACCAGGTACACCGTGATCGACACGAACAGGAACACGCGGTACGCCAGCGCGAGCAGGCCGTACACGATCAGCACCGCCGCTTCGCCCAGGCTGCTCGTCGGCGGGACCGCGCCCCGCACCCGGTAGATGTGCTTCTGCAGCAGGAACTTGAGCATGCTGAACGACCGCTGCGCCAGGTTCGGCACCTCCAGCAGGTCGCTCAGGATGTAGTACCCGTCGAACCTCATCAGCGGGTTCGCGTTGAACAGCACCGTCGACACGCTCGCCGACAGCATCGCGTTGTACGCCAGTTGGTGCAGCAGGTCGCCCCCGCTGGTGTTCAGCCACAGGAACGCGCACGCCGACGCCGCGGCGAGCTCAAAGATCATCCCGCCCGCGCCCACCGCCATCCGCTGCCACTTGTTCCCGAACCCCCACGCCGCCGACGCGTCCACGAACGGCGCGGGCACCAGCACCAGCATCATCGCGCCGAACTCCGGCACCTGCCCGCCGAACCGCTTGCAGATGATGCCGTGCCCCAACTCATGCCAGAGCTTGATCAGCACGAAGATCACCAGCATCCAGCCCCAGTTTGCAGGCGCGATCGCCGTCTCAAAGCCCTTGGTCAGTTCTTCCCACCTGGGCAGCACCGCCGAAGCCCCCGCGATCACCCAGATCAGCCACAGCACGAACCCCACCCGCCCGATCAACGGCCGGAAGATCGGCTCAAGCCAATCCAGGATGTGGTCCGGGTTGAACAGCCTGACCTTGAAGTACATCAGGCCGATCGCCTGCTGCGCCGCTTTCTTCTGCAGCCGGTCCCGCCCGCGTCCCAGCAACTGCTCCGTCTCGGGTGCCGTGTCCGCCGACAGCAGATTGCTCCCGTACAACTGCGAGAGCAGCTGAATCACCTCGTTCTGCGTGAGCGCCTCGTCCCCGTGCCGAGTCAACCCCAGTTGCCACACGTCCTCCACCGTCCGCCGCCCGTCCAGCAGCCCCACGAACTCATGCCCCACGGGGCTGAGCCGGAAGAACGCGTTCGACGACGGATCGTGCACCACGTGCCACCGCCGGCCCCGGTAGTGCTGCCGCGTGATCTGCACGTGCGGCCGCAGCCGCGGCATCATCGTCCGCACGCGATGCCAGAAGGGAGAAAATGTTGAGCGTTCGGAAGACATGTGGAAATGTGGAAGTCGGAAATCGGGAAATCAGGAACCGCAGTCGGCTACCGCGTCATGTTGGTTAGTTGCCGTTCTTCCTGGTGTTTCGGATCATGGTGCTCAAGACGTTTTGAATCTCCTCAACCTCTCGTAATACCGGGCTCATCCGCTCCGCCGCGAACCACGCTCTCCTCACCGCCAGACGCATCCAGAATCTGCATTCATTCGCTTCCTTCAGGGAAATCGAGAGCGACCTGCAGAAGTCCTTGCGGCTCATCGCCGCGTCCGCTTCCCATACGTTCGCTCCGATGGAAGTTGTGCTCGCATACACCTGCTCGATGATCCGTGACGAAATCCGCTGTGAGGCCAACGCGTCCGCCGCGTCCAGCAACCGATCGATCACCGCATCAACACGGTCCAGAAACTCCTTCCGCAACCGCCCCATCGACGACTCCTTTCAAACTGTCCGACCCACCCAATCCTCGCCATCCGAATTTCCCCCTTTCCCCATTTCCCCCTTTCAACATTTCTCTACCACCACAGCCAAACTCGAAGCGTGTCCAAAATCCGCCTCGAAGCAATCCACGCCAGGTTCTTCCGCGGCCCGTCGAACTTCGCGTGCCCCTCCATCCCCGGCCTGAACCATCCCGGCGTTCGGTCCAGCTTGCAGTGCACCTCAAAGTTGTTCTGACCTTCCGCCGCCTGCGCCAGCGGCACGATCCGCTCCACCGTGAACGGGATCGCCAGGCTCGGGTCGCTCTTGGGGCTGATCTCCCCGGTCTGACCCAGCGAGATCATCGAGATATCCCGGTCGTCGACCTTCGCGATGACAACCATGTCCGACAGGTCCGCGAGCTCGAAGAGCTTCTCGCCCAGCTTCACCGCCGCGCCGACCTTGTCCTTGAGGTCGCCCGCGATGATCACCCCGCCGATCGGCGCACCCACGTTCGCCCGCGAGATCTCGTGCTCCAGCAACTGCATCTTGGCCCGCGCCTGGTCCGCCTTGGCCTTGGCCTGCTGCGCCTCGGAGAGATTCCCCTTCTTGAGCTGCTCGTCCGCCTCGGTCTCGAACTGCACGATCTGGCTGCGTGCCTCCAGCGAGCTCAGCCGCCGCTCGGTCGTGTCGAACTCGAGCAATGTCTGCCCGGCCTCGACCTTCCGCCCCGGCTCCACGCCCTTGCCCAGCGTCGCGATCGTCCCATCGAACGGCGCGGAGATCGTCCGCCGCTCCCGCGGCTGCAACTCCATCGCCGCGCCGAACCGGTACGTCGTGCGGAAGAAGAACATGAACAGCGTCGCCACCATCACCGCGACGCCCGCGGCCTTCCACACCGTGTGCTTGGGACCAACCGCCCACGCCGCCGTTTTGAGCACCCAGTCCCACACCCGCAGCGCGATCAGCCGATCGTCGCTGTGCCGCACCGCCAGCACCGGCGCGACAAGGTCCAGCGCCGACTGCACCAGTTCCGCCGCCGACGCGTCGATCTTCGTGTCGCCGGTCGATTCCACCAGCACGATGCCCACGATCCGGTCCCCCGAGGCGTCACCCACCCGCAGCGGGAACGACGCCACCCGCAGCTTCGCGTCGCTCGCCGCCAGTTCGCGGTGCGCGTGCGTGATCGCGCCCGACAGCACCGCGTCCGCCTCCGGCCCGCTCGGGGGCGGCGGCGGATAGATCACCGTCTGCTCCTGGTCCAGGCATTCCTCCATCGCCGCCTCGAGCTTCTGGATCATCGCCATGCGGCGGTCCAGGTTCTCCGTGTCGCTCAGCGCCGTCACCTTCACGTTCTGCCGCCCGCCGCCCGCCCCGCGACGCACCGCCACGTTGCTCCCGCTCCCATGCACCCACCCCAGCGCCACGCGATCCACGCCCAACGCGCGGCACAGATCGTTGACAAACTGGAAGCAGCACCCCTTGAAGTTCGGCGTCTGGTTCACGCTCGCCAACAGCCGCGCCGCCAGGTCCATCGACCGCGACGACGCCTGCACCCGCCGCAGCGCCTGCTGAGACGCGTGCGAGAAGACATACCCCGCCAGCACCTCAACCAGCGCCAGCGTCGTCTGCAGAGCCTGACGCGACCGCCCGTCCAGCAGCAGCGTCACGACGCCCGCCAGCGGCAGCGACGCCGCCTCGGAAGGAAGCCCCGACGTGATCGGAACCGCGATCACATGCCCGCGTCCCCCGCTGGGGTCGTACATCTGATCATCGCCGTCGAGCGCGTACACCACCGACTGCCGCGATGTCGCTACCGCCCGCGCCGCGTTCTTGGCCTCCGCCGCCCGCTCGATCGAACTCTCCGCCACCCGCGCAGGGTCCAGCAACTGCTCCACCGGAAGCGTCATCCGCCCCGAGGCGTCCACCATGTCCGGCGCCAGCGGCCACACCAGCGCCGCCCGCGGCTCCGGGCCGGCCGGCGAATCATCGCGCTGCCCGCCCAGCAGGTGCAGCACCGCCTGCCGCGCGCCGCTCACTTGGCCGAGCACCGACACCAGCCTCAGCAGGAAGAGCCGATCATCGGCCACCGGCACCGTGAGTTCGGCGACCACTCGCTGCCAGCTCGGGGTTTTTAAGTTCTGTTGTTCGATCACGAGGGACGCCCCCAAAAAATCTCAACCGGGTGTTGCTGCACGAATCGGACCGCACCGCTCAGCCCCGCGGCTTGACGGCGTCCGCGACCTTCTTGTTGAACTCTTCGCTCGGCGGCGTGAACCGCACGTAGCACGGCTCGCCCGCGAGCAGCCGCATGGGCCCCTTGGGGTTGTCGATCTCCACCCGCACGCGACGCGTGCGGCTCGCCGGGTCGGCGGTGGGGGCTACCTCCACCACGCGACCCTCGGTCACCCGGGCCGCGCCCGCCACGTCGATCAGCACCCAGGCCTTGTCCGCCACCTTGAGCGTCATCGTCACCGGGTCCATGGTCGAGGCCGGCGCATCAATCCACAGCGTGTCGATGTTGACCACGCGGATCACCTTCTCGTTCTCCGCCGCCACCTGGCCCACGTCCATCAGCACCTGGTCAACCACACCGTCAAACGGCGCCCTGAGTTGGTACCGGTCCACGCGCGCCTGCATGCGCTCCTGCTGGATCACTTCCTGCGTCTGCTGCACCTTGGCGTTCTCAAAGTCGATCACCGCCACCTCGGCCGCCAGCCGCGCCCGGTCCAACTGCTGCGGAGACGAGCCGCCGTTCTTGGACACCTCGCGCTGGATCTCGTGTTCTTTCTCCGCCAACTCCGCCTGCTTCTTCGCACGCTGCACCGGCAGATCGGTCGCGGTCCGCACTTTCTGCAGTTTCAGCAGCGCCAGGTCCTCGCCGTCATCCCCGCGCACCAGGATCTGCCCCTTGGTCACCTCCTGGCCGCCCTTGATCACCACCTCCGTGATGTTCGTCGCCAGAGAGAACCCCATGATCGCGTCGTGCGCCGGATGCGTGACCGCCTTCACATCGCTGAACGCCGAGATGATCGACGGGTCCAGCCCCCGCGTGTCGAACCCGCCGACGCGCGATGGCTGCTGCGCCATCACCACCGCCGGCATCGCCGAGGCAATGACGCAGGCCAACAACAGGTTCCGAGCAGTGCCAAACGGGTATCTCATGCGGTTCTCCAGCGAGTTTCACACTATACGAAGCAGGCCGGTAATCGGTTGGGCTCGAACGTGAGCCGGGGGCCGGTGCAACCCGTGTGCCGGGCATTTGCGAGGTTCATGGGTCAAAGCCCTGTTGATGAATGCCCGCCGTCCAACATGCGACCCGAGTCACCCGCCACCGCGCACCGCTTGCGATCTTGGTTCCGCCGTTCGCGCTAGGCGAGAGACCCCAACCGTAGGGAAAAAAGCAGGTAAATGTTAGGATGATATGTACCAAGCTGAGTCGTGTTATCGGTGGTCTGCCGCACCGCGTGTGAGTTTCACCCCGCATCCCCTCCCCAGCCTCGGACTTGGCCCGGCCCGTCGGCCCCCCCAGTCAGGAGCCACTTTGGCACCCTTCTAAGCCAAATCCAATGTGCCAGTCACGTACGTGCGGCTCTCAAATGCCCAACGCGCCACTCCCAGCCTGAGTCCGCTGTTGATTTCGGCGTCCTTCACCGCCACACCGATCTCGTCACGATCAGGAACAACGCCCCTGTCCCCACCGCGATCGCGATCCCCAGGCACCAGATGACCACCAGCGTCGCGATCAGGTCCTTGCGCTTCGTCAAGCCCCAACTGTGCAGCGCCTGCCACCACCACACCGTCAGCCACGCCGTGAGCAGAGGCAGCGCTGTGGTCACGACGGCGCCGGCATGCTCCGTGATGACGCTCGGCCATGATGGGTCACATCGCGGCGTCAAGAGCCACTTCTCGAACGGATCAACCCCGATCTTGACCCGCGTAAACACGCGCACAGCGTTGAGAACATCCAGGACCAGAATGACTCCAAGGGGGGCTAGCGAATATACAAAGGTCCGCCCCACGTGCGCCGCACGGATCTTCGCCATCCGCCGCGTCACCGGCAACAGCAGCAGCACGACCGGCGGCAGCACGAACAGCAGCGGCGTCCATCGCAACACCACCGGCACCGGATACGCCGATAGGTCCACGTGCCACGGCAGCCTGAACACCCCCGGCTTCCGAGTCGAGTAGTACACGTCCGCTCTCGCAACGCCCCTCAGCAGCGCCCTCGCCGTGGTTTCCGCCACCGCGCCCCACACATCCCGCACCTTCCCAAACCCGCCATTGCCGCGGTAGTCGATCGTCGCCGCAGCGCAGTACACCGCGGCCGCGAAGAGCCTCGTTCCCAGCATCACGATCGCCAGCCACACCAGCCACCGCCGCGGGCGCACCTGCGCAGTGATATTCACCCTCCTCCAGAACGACCGTGGGGAAAATGTCCACCACCACGTTCGCCACGCCGCGGCGAATGTGCCCCACAATCCCGTCGCGTGTTCCACAAACCCCGGCACCTGCCAACGCTGCGGCCGCACCACGTCGCCCCACTCCAACTCCAGCCCGCACTCGCTGCACGTGCCGTGCAACGGGCAACGGTCCTCCCACCGGACTACCTCCCCCGAAAGGTCATACCCGCACCGTGGACATCGTGGCAGCATCGCCCATCAGGATATCGCGCCCTCTCACGCCTGTAGCCCCCGTACGCTCGCCCTTCGTGCCCGTGGAAGCACACCCAACACCCTCCAAGCCCGCCGACACGCGCCAGTGGCTCTCCATCTGCGCTGCGCACGCCGATCGCGCAGATTCCCTGCTCAACATGGCCGGCCACGCCAGCACCCGCGTCCCTGTCGCCCTTCTGCGCACCGCCAACCAGCGCCTCCGCCTCCTCCTCGCAGACGCCGCGGCGGACCCGCTCCCCGCCCTGGACCTCGCTCCCCTCCTCGCCGCCATCACTCCCGAGAGCGCCGAGAAACTCTGGCCCGCCCTCGCCGCCGAACTCGATGCACGCACGGACTTCTTCCCCTCCATCGCCTGCGACGACCTCCGGGCCGCCGTCATAAAAGGCGAACAACCCAACTCCATCTCCGGCTGGTGGCTCCTGATTTTGGAGCCCGGCTCGCGCGCCGCCCGCCGCACCATGCCCAAAGGCGCTGCCGGCGTTTGCCTTCCCCGCGCCGCCGCCATCGCGATCAAGGGCCGCTGGCCCTCGTTCAACGACCTGCTCTCCCTGGCCGCCGTCAGAGGCGTGCTCCCGCAGGAGGTCGCGATCATCGCGCATGAGCACGCCCACACCCGGCTCTACTCTCGGCGTGGTGTGCTCCTGCGCTGGATTCTGGTCCTGGGCCTCCCGGCAGCCTTCGTTGTCGGAGCCTGTTTCGGCTGGTCGGCCCTGAGCGTTGCCTGCGCCATCTACATCCTTGTGTGCCGTTGGCCCTTCTTTTCTCGCGCCGATCCTGTGCTGAGCGAAGCCCACGCCTTCGCCTTTGAATGCGGCGCATTCTCCGGTGGGGGCTTCGGGTTTTGGCGCTCGTGCGTCCTCAACCATCCGCACGTCAAGGACCTCGGCGATCAAGCCGTCACCGACGCCGCGCAGGCCTTTGAACTCATCCTCGCCTGCCGCGCCGCCGGTATCCTCAGCCACGAACTGGCCCCCGTGCTCCTGCGCCCCACCCGCCCCGCGGCGTTGCGCGCACTGCGATCTCTCCTCGCCGCTCACGGCATCGATCCCGTTGCCGATGCTCACATGCTGAGCCAACTCTGGGTCATCCAGGATTGTGTGTCGTTCGCCAGCGCTGTCCGCACCCGTCAGATCACCGCGCGACAAGTCGCCGCCGCCTCGCCCGCATGAGCGCAGCGGCCCGTCGCAGCGAGCGCAAGACCTCCCCGTCACGAGCGCCCGGTGGCCCGCTTCTTAGCTCGTCGCCTTTTCCGTTTCCTTCAGTGATTCCGCGATGCGGCCCCGGTCAATCCGCATCATCCGCAGATATTCCGGGTTGGTCTCCAGCAGAATCGCCCGGTCCATCCGCTCCAGCATCGCCGGCGACACCGCGCGAGTGTTCTTGATTGCCGTCGCCAGGCCCCGGTGCGCCGTCAGCGAGTTGGGATCAAGGTCCGCCGCCTTGCAGTAGTAGTCCAGCGCTTCCTTGTCATACCCGCGAAGGTGATACAGCGTCCCCAGGTTCTCGTACGGCCGGCTGTCCCCGGGGATCAGGTCCGCCGCACGCAGGAATGCGTCCCGCGCCGGCAGGAAGTCACCCATCTGCATCAGGCACACCCCCGCGTTCACCCACACGGCGCCGATGTCACCCTTCGCCGCGATCGACTCCTGGTACGCCGCCGCGGCCTTGTCCCACTTCTTCTCCTTGCGCAGCTTGTCCCCTCGGGACGCCGCTTCCACGGCCTTCTTCAGGTCGGCCGATGAGTCCTTGGGCAACTTGAACGAACTGTCGGTCGAAGCGCACGCCGCCAAAAGGCACGCGAGCGCCGCCGCGATACACAGAATGCGTGGCGGGGTGTGCATCATGCTCCTTCCGTTTTCTCCAGGTTCTTCTCCCACCGGGAGAAGGTCACGTTCAGCCTCCATTGCTGAGGTTCGGGCGTGATCTTGACCGCGTACACCTCCAGGCCCGGGATGTCCGTGGCACACTTCTGCGTCCACGCCAGCAGCACCGCCAGCGATTCATCCCGAACCTCGTATTCCAGCAACTTCTGCTTCGAGACCGGCGTCGACAGCGCCGTGCGAGGTGACCCCTTCGGCAGCACGTTGGTCTTGATCCCCGTCGCCCGAGCCGCCGCCTCCACGTCCGGATAGATCCGCGCCGTCGGCTCGTTCAGCTTGCTCGATGTCTCGTCCGAAGTCTCTCGCTTGCGCATGTCCAGGAGCTGCGCCGTCGCCTCCGCCGCCCGCCTCGCCTTGGTCTGCTGAAACGCATACGTCCGCCGCGCCGCCGCCGCCGCGTTCCATTCCATCAGCAGCCACAACGCCGCCGCCAGCAGCACCACCACCGACGCCCCGATCAGCGTCACGGGCCGGTTCCGTCGCTCCGACCGCGCGGCCGTCGCCGCCGCGAGCATCTTGTCGTCGTCCGTCAAAGTCGGGATGGCAGTGAACTGGCTCATGAACTCGTACCGTGATTCTCCGTATTCGCCTTCGCGCTCGTGTTTCTAGTTGGGTTTGCTCGGCTTCGTCGTCGGCCACTTCGCGTTGAACACCGCCCGCACCTTGTTCGCGTTCCTGGGGTCCGGCCGCGGCTCTTCCATCGCCCACGACACCGCCGAACCCGCGATGCTCTTGAGCGCGTCCTCCACGTCCGCCGCGTCCTGTGTGCTGTTGGCGATCAGCGTGAACTGCGCCCGCGAGTTGTCGAAGTTCACGCTCTCCAGCGCGTAGTCCTGGTTCCCCAGCACCATCGACACCACTTCCAACTCCTCCAGCACCGGCTTGGCGAACTCCAGCCGCTCCGGGGGTTTGACCTTCTTTCCCAGCCGGTCCGCCTCCAACTCCACCTCGCGGATCGGATCGATCACCCCCGCGCCCGTGAACGCCGCCGGATAGTGCTGCTTCACCAGCGCCCGCCACTGTTCCTCGGTCACCGCCGCGGCCTCTCGCGTCGACTTGGCCACACTCCCCAGCCGCCACGCCCAGATGCCCAAAGCACCCGCCAACGCCGCGATTGCCGCCGCCGACCACACGAACAGCCGCCGATGGTCCCGCCCGCGCCGGAACGAAAGGTCCACCAGCGAGTCCGTACCCGTCGGCAGCGCCGCCGTCTGCGGGGTCTGCTCGACGCGGCTCGCCAGCCTCGCCAGCGTCGCGCCCAAAGGGTCCGCGTGGAGCGCCGCGTCGATCGTCGCGTTCGGCCACGCCTTGGCCAACGCCTCGCCGAACGCGCTCGCCGCAGCGCCCCCGTCATCCTCCGGCATCACGCACACGATCCGCGCCGGCGCGAACCCCGTCTGCGCCGCCCACGCCAGCCACTCCGCCACCAGCCGCGCTGATTCATCCGGCCCAAACTGCAGCACCGACGCCGCGGGCTGGTTCGGATCGCCCCCCGCCACCGCGTTCATCCGCACACGCATCGAGCCCGCCACCAGCAGCTTCCCGCCGCGGCACCACGCCCACACCAGCCGCCCCGCCGGATCCGCCACGATCACCCCGGTCACATACGCCCCCGCGTCCGCCGTCAGCGGGTCGTCGCTCTTGGGCGTCGCCGACCACGCCGGGTCCCACGCCTGCGCCAACGCGTGCCACAGCGAAGCCACGCTCTCCACCGGAATGCCCCGGCCGTCCAGCGCGTCGATGAGCAGCCGCGCCGGCACGTCCGTCATCGCCAGCACCGGCATCCGGTGAGTGTGATGCGCCGCCGTGCCCTTGCGCCGTCGCTCCTTCGGAGCCGCGTGCCCGTTCATGGAGAGCGACTGAATGCTCGAATCCATCGCGGTGGGGGCGTAGTACTCCAGCGTCGCCGACACCCGCCCCCCGCCCGTCTCCGAATCCCCCTGCGACGCCCCGCCGAACCTCGCCACCGCCGCCAAAACCTGCGGATCGCTGCTGGGAGCGCTCAGCCACGAGCAACCGCTCCCCTCAACATCCAGCACCAGCATCGACAGACTCGACGTGTTCCGCGTCCCCGCCAGTTGCTCGGCGATCCACGCCGCCCCGTCGTTGGGATCCAGCAAGCCCGGCTCCACGCCCCCGCCCCCGCGTCGCTGGTCCGTGGCCTGACCCACGAGCCGCAGCTCACGAATGCTGTGGCCCCGGTCGCCCCGTCGAAGATAGCAAATACGAACACTCACGCGTGGTTGGTCCTCGCCGGCCGCGGCTTACTTCTTGGTCTGCTGATACCCCGGTATCTGACCGCTGATCGCTTCCTGATCCGTCTGCTTCATCGCCGCTTCCGCCACCTCGAGTTCCGTTTTGTACTCTCCCGCGTTCCTGTACTTCTCAATCAACTGCTGGTACCGACCGTTGCGCGCCGGATCAGGGAACGGCGCCGCCGGCACCGCCGAGTAGTTCCCCTGCGGCATCGGCTGCGGGCGGATGCCCCCCGCCTTCGACGCCGCGGCACGCGCCGCCAGCGCCGCGTTCGCCGCCGCCTGGTTCTGGAAGTTCATCGCCCCGGTGTTCTTGCCCCCGGGCATCCCAGGCATTCCCGGCATCCCCGGCGCACCCGTGCCGCCCGAACTGCTCCCCGCGTGCGTGATCAGCGTCGCCGCCTTCGGCGAAAGCTTGATCGTCCGCGTCCCCACCTTGATCTCCGTCTCGGAGATCTCAGTCACCGTGTCCTCGCCGACCTTGCTGCCCACGGAAACAAACATCTGCTTGTCCGCCTTCGCCACCAGCGCCATCCGCGCCGTGCCAAGGTGAACCAGCCCGAGGAACTTCACATCCTCCACCGGCGCAGGCGGCGGAGGTGGAGGGGCTTCGGTCTTTCCGTCCGTCTTGACCTCTTCCACCTTCGGCACCACCGGGTGATTGCTCACCAGCGCGAGCCGGTCCGCGATCGGGCTCAGGTTCATCGAGGGCTTGACCGCTTCCGAAGTCGTCGGCCCCGGCGCCAACTCCGTGACCTTGAGCGGCTCGGTCTCCGCGGGCGGACGCACCCCCGGCAGCCCGAACGCCGCGATCGCCCCGCCCAGCGCGATACAAGCCACCACGCCGGCCTGGGCGAGGCGGGTGCGGGCTACGGCGCGTTGTCTGTCGAGCGGAGCAGTGGCCATATGGAACCTCAACGGTACGTCGGTTCTGGGTGTTCGGTCTTGGGGTGGGAGCGCTCGGCCCAATGCACCCGATCGTGACACCCGTTCAGGGAATTATGACCCCATCCGCACCCCGAACCCCGGTGCCGCCCTACGTTGCCCCTTTCCCGTCCGCCATGCGCAACCCGCTCCCAAAGCTCCTCAGCAGCGCTGTATACCTCACCGACGATGCCGGTCGCCGCGTCGAGGTGTACAACAACGTCATCGGCAAACACCACGACGCCGACGCCGACGACGAACTGCCCTGCGACCAACCGGTCGTGCCGCGCCCCGCCACCGCCCCGCCGCCCAAGCCCGCACGCTGGTGGCACCACATCTGGACCGTGCTCTGGTGCGTCGGCGCCCTCTTCGGGATCTACCTGGGTCTCCGCGGCGTCGTCATGACCATCTCACGCGTGCTGGGTGTGCATTGGCTGTGGGCCTCGGCGATCCTCGCCGGCGCGTCGGTCATCCTGTGCGCCGTGTGGCCCTTCACCTTCGGCCGCCTCTGGTCCCGGCAGGTCAGACTCTGGCACGTCGCCTCCCACCTCCGCAAAGGTCTCTGCGCCGCCTGCGAGTACCGCATCATCACCATCGCCCCCGACGCACGAGGTTTCCGCACCTGCCCGGAGTGCTCCGCGATCTGGAATGTCGATCTCTGGCGCACCGAGTTCGCCGACCACACCCCCCCCGCAGATCACGTCGACGCGACGGCGACCCCACGTCGCCGACGCCGTGAACTACCTCATGCCCCTCGCCGCCGATCTGGACGAGGCCCGCGTCTTCGAACTACTCAGGTCCGCCCGCAACTCATTCTGGACGCCCTGGCTCTTCCTGTCCGACATCGCCTGCCTCGCCTTCTGCGCCGCGCTTCTCTACGCAGTCTCCCAGACCCCCGTCGAGGCCCGCGGCATCGTCGCCACTATCCTCGCACTGATCGGGCTCACGATGATCGCCGGATACCTCTGGTTCCGCTACAAAGCCGGCCGCGCCGACCGCGTCATCCGCGTCTTGAGGGCCCGTCTCGCCGCCAACGCTTGTCCCTGCTGCGCCCACGCGCTCTCCAACCAACCCACCCGCCACGGCTGGCGCAACTGCCCCGCCTGCGGCGGCGCCTGGCCTGACAAACGCCGCGGCCACTTCGTCGCCTGGCGACGATCTACCGCCTCGCACGATCCCGGCGCCCGAGCCTGAATCCGCTCCACCCCGCCGTCCTACGTTCTCCCTTCGCGGGCCATGCGCAATCCTCTTCCCAACTTGTTTAGCACCGCCGTGTACATCTCCGACGATGCCGGCCGCCGCGTCGAGATTCACCACAACGCTCTCGAGGAACCCTCCGACCCCGACGCACTCCAGTCCCCCGCCGCAAAGGTCGAGCCCGCCCCGCCCACGAAGGCAGCCCGCCTGCGCCAGGGACTCGGCTACCTCATCTCGATCGTCGTGAGCCTGGGCTGCATGTTCTCCATCCTCCGCGCCGTGGTCATGGGCATCTCGCGTGTGTTGGGTGTTCCATGGTGGTGGGGCTCCCTCATTCTCTTTGGATGCCTGATCATCCTGTGCGCCCTGTGGCCTTTCACCTTCGGCCGCCTCTGGACCCGTCAGGTCAAGCTCTGGTACATCGCCGCGTTCGTCTGCAAAGGCCGCTGCGCCGCCTGCTCCTACAACCTCCTGTCCATCGATCCCGAATCCGACGGACGCCGCACCTGTTCCGAATGCGGCGCTGTCTGGAACGTCGACCTCTGGCGCAGCGAGTTCCCGCCCCACACCCCCCCGCGCATCACATCCAAGCAAAAGCGCCCCCACGTCGCCGACGCCGTGATGAACATCATGCCCCTCGCCGCGGACCTCGATGATCCCGCCCTGTTCGCCGCCTTGAAAGCCGCCTCTACACCCTTCTTCGCGCCCGGCAAGCGGCTCTCCGACCTCGTCGCCCTGGTTGTGATTTCGTTGTTCCTCGCCGGCCTGTACTACCTCGGCACCTTCTTCACGTCCCCCAAGGACTACCTCATCCCGCTGGCCCTCGCCAGCATCGGGATGGTCCTCGTCGCAGCTTACTTCTGGGCCCGCAGCACCGCCTCGCGCCTCGCCGCCGTCACCCGCGTCCACAACGACCGCATCGCCGCCGACTCCTGCCCCTGCTGCGCCCACACCCTTCCCCCTCCCACCCGCCACGGCTGGAAGAACTGCCCCCGCTGCGGCGGCGCCTGGCAGCACAAGCGCCGCGGCCTCTACATCGCCTGGCAACGCGAAACACTCATCGCTCAGGACTGAATCCAGACCTGAAACCAGAACCCCCGCGCCGCCGAATCCCCGGGGCCTCTACCCCCAACCACCATGCGCGCTCTCCACTGGTTCCGTTCCGATCTGCGTTCCATCGACAACACCGCCCTTTCCGCGGCGTGCTCCAAGGCCGACGAAGGCGTCGTCGCCCTCTTTGTCATCTCCCCCGCCGAATGGCTCGCCCATGATGTCGCGCCCGTGCGACTGAGCCTCACGCTCCGCACCCTCCGCGAACTCTCCACCACCCTTGCCTCTCTCAACATCCCCCTGTTGATCGCCCACGCCGCAAAGCCCGCGGATGTCCCCCGCGCCGTGCTCGATGTCGCCCGCCGCCACAACTGCGCCGAACTCTTCTTCAACAAGGAATACGAAGTCAACGAAGCCTCACGCGACGCCGCCACCATCGCCGCGTTCCAGGACGACGGTCGCCGCGCTCACGCCTTCACCGACCAGTCCGTGGTCGAGCCCGGCGATGTCCGCACTGGCGAAGGCCGCTTTTTCACAGTCTTCACCCCGTTCAAGAAGGCCCTCTACAAGCACCTTCAGGCCAAAGGGGGCGTCTTCACCCGCCCGGCCCCCAGGAAGCAGCCCGCCACGAACATCCGGCCTGATCCGGTCCCCGAAACAGTCGCCGGCTTCGAATCCGCCATCGCCCCCGAACTCTGGCCCGCCGGCGAAGTCCACGCACAAAAGCGGCTCGACACCTTCATCGCCAAACACATCGTTCAGTACAAGGACCGCCGCGACTTGCCCGCGCAGGACGGCACCAGCGTTCTCTCTCCGTACCTTGCCATCGGCGCTATCTCGCCCCGTCAGTGCATCGCCGCCGCGCTGGCCGCCAACGCCCGCAGCGCATCGCCCTTCGACACCGGCCCCGAGGGAATCACCCACTGGATCAGCGAAGTCGTATGGCGCGAGTTCTACATCCACATCGTCGCCGGGTTCCCGCGTGTCTGCATGCACCGCGCCTTCCAGATCGGCACCGACCGCATCGTCTGGAACAGGAACGAAGCCCATCTCCAAGCGTGGAAGCAGGGCCGCACCGGCGTCCCGATCGTCGATGCCGGCATGCGACAACTCCTCGCCACGGGCTGGATGCACAACCGCGTCCGCATGGTCGTCGCGATGTACCTCACCAAAAACCTCTTCCTCGATTGGCGCGAGGGCGAGAAGCACTTCATGCGACATCTCGTTGACGGCTTCCTCGCCAGCAACAACGGCGGCTGGCAGTGGTCCGCCTCCACAGGCACCGACGCCGCGCCGTACTTCCGCATCTTCAACCCCGTCAGTCAGAGCACGAAGTTTGATCCCTCCGGAGATTACATCCGAGCAAATGTCACCGAACTCGCATCGCTCACTGCAGATGAAATCCACGAGCCCTGGAAGCTGCCGGGCCTCGTCAGAGCTCGTTTGGTGTACCCCGAACCTCTTGTGGACCTTTCCCGATCACGAGAGAAGGCTATCGCCGCGTTCGCAGCCTTGAAGGGTTGAAAACAGCCTGAATAACCCTTTATCTCACAAGGACTTGTCAATCTTCATAGTCCGTTAGGTTCAGCCGCCGTAAAGCCTCCGCTATGCTCTTGTCTATGCGACGTACGGAGGGCTCAACATCCCCGACCCGCGATGAAATCGCCGCCATCGTGCGCAAACGAGTTTCAGACGTTGCAGCCGCCGCGCAGCAACTGATCAGCGACGAACTGCCCCACACCACCTTTGCGCCCGAGCGCATCCACGCGCTCCGCGTCGCCTCCCGCAAGGCGCTCGTGGCCCTCTCCATGGCCCGCGAACAGTGCGAGCCCCGCCCGTGGCGCCGCCTGCGCCGCTATGTCCGCGATCTACGCCGCGCCGCCGGTGTCGTCCGTGATTGCGATGTCCACGCCGCGCTGCTTCGCTCCGTCCAGGGCCGCGCGGGCGAATCCGCGCCCGCCGCCATCGCCGAGGCCCTGAGCCTCATCGATCACGACCGCCGACTCGCGGGCCACGCCCTCCACGATCTGCTTCTCGCCCGCGGCCCGCGCACGCTGCGTCGCGCCGCGCGCCGCGTGCGGGAATCCGTCCGCTTCTCCTCGCCCGCCTCCGGCCGCATCACCCACACCTCTACCGCCGGTGCCCGCGTTCAGGAAGCCGCCGCCGCGGACCTGAGCAACCCCGCCGCGCTCCACGAACTGCGACTGGCCTGCAAATCTCTCCGCTACGCCCGCGAGGTTCAGTCCGCAGCCCGCGGCGAGGCCCGCGCAGCGCTCGATGGTTCCATCCTCGCCCAGGCCCAGATCCGCCTGGGCGAAGTCAACGACGTCGCCACGCTCGTCAGCCGCCTCATCGCCTACGTCACCGCCATCAACTCTCAGCACGCCTCCGAGATCCTCCCCGCCTCGCGTCGCCTGCGCGATGGGCTCGCCATGCTCGCCGAACGCTTCAGCGCCGTGCTCGATGCACGCTGCGCCTCCGCCGCGGCGTGGTGGAAGGAAGCCATCGCCCTGCGCCCCGCCGATCAGCCGCTGGACGACTTCCTCGCCGCTCACCCGCACCCGGCTCTCCCCGTCACCGAGGCCATCAACATGCCCCTCACCCTCGCGCATCCCGTGCCCGCTACACCCAACACCAACGGTGCCGCGCCCGCACCCATCGCCGCCGAGGCCCTCGCGACCACGCCGCCCCCGGCCCCGCTCTCAGCGCCCGTTGTCGATCAGCCTCTCGCCGCTACGCCCGCCGACCCCGCCCCGCAGGCCAATCTCTGGATCGCCGGCCTCACCATCGGTGTGATCGATGTCGGCAGCAACAGCATCCGTCTCCTCGTGGTCGAGATGATCGATGAACGCTCCTGGCGCATCCTGGGCGAAGAGCGAGCCATGACCCGTCTCGCCCACGGACTCGCCGCCGACAATCGCCTCAGCACCGACGCCATGGCCCGCTCCGTCGAAGCCATCGCGAGGTTCAAGACCACCGCCGAACGACTCGGGGCTCCCACGGTTCGTGCCTTCGCAACCGCCGCCGTACGCGACGCCGCCAACGGTCAGGACTTCGTCGCCCTCGTCCGCGATCGCACCGGCATGACGCTCGAGGTCATTTCCGCCCAGGAGGAGGGCGCGTTCACCCACCGCAGCGTCTCCCGCGTTCACGACCTCTCCACCGGACGCGCAGCCGTCGTTGATATCGGCGGCGGCAGCATGGAGGTGGTGTACAGCGACGCCGGCGTCATCACCGCCAACGCCTCGATGCCCTTGGGCGCCCTCCGCGTCACCGAACAGTTCGGAGGCGCCGAGGCTTCCACCGGCCACCGCTTCCGCGAGATGCGCCGCTTCATCCGCCGCACCATCCAGCGCAACGTCCGCCGGCCCGAAGACGCCCCGGACGTTCTTGTTGGCTGCGGCGGCACCTTCACCACCATCCTCACGCTCGTCGCCGCCGCCCGCGGCGTCATGATCGAGCGAAACAGCCCGGCCCTCGCCTCGCTCGGTCCCATCTCGCGTGTGCAGGTGCGTGATCTCATCCGTCTGCTCCGGGCCCTCCCCCTGGAGCAGCGCCTGCGCGTCCCCGGCCTCCCGGCCGATCGCGCCGATATCGTCATCGCGGGCCTTTCCGCCGTCGTGATCCTCATGAAGCACCTGGGCTGCGATCAACTCCGGGTCCACCCCGGCGGCGTCCGCGAAGGCCTGGTGATGCACATCGTTGAGGAACATCTGGCTCGCCGCCTCCGCGAGCAGGCCGGAGACGCCCCCGACGCCCGCATTATCGACGACGCCCGAGCTCTCGCCCGCCGCTGCCGTTACGAAGCGTCGCACTGCGAGCACGTCGCGACGCTCGCCCTCTCGCTCTACGACCAGCTCCTTGCCTCCCGCGTGCCCCTCCGTCACCTCGGTGAAGAGCCCCACGAACGCGCCCTGCTGGCCGCCGCGGCGGTACTTCACGATGTCGGCATCATGGTCGACTACAAGCGCCACCACCGCCACGGCGAGACCATCATCCGCCACATGGGCCTGCCCTCTTGCTCGCCGCGCCAGACCGAAGTCCTCGCGATGCTCGCCCGCTTCCATCGAAAACGCCCGCCCACGCTCCGCTACCCCGCCTTCGCGGCGCTCCCTCCGCGTGATCAGGCGCTCGTCTGGCGCCTCGCCGCCATTCTTCGCACCGCCGACGGGTTGGACCGTTCCCACACCCAGCATGTCCACGATCTCTGCGTGGCCGCCGAGGCCGACGAACTCCGTATCACCATCACCGCTCAGGGCGATCCCGAGCCCGACATCCGCGCCGCCCGCAAAAAGGGCAAGATCCTCGGCAAACTCACCGGCCTGACGCTCAAGATTTCGCCCCCCTCGCCCATCCCGTAACGTGGGTCGGCCGTCCCGGCCGAGAACCGCGCCGCCCTTCAGCCGCGCCCACTCCCATCACGGCCCCAACTTTTCACTCCGCGGCCGCTTGAGCGCCAGCAGCAGGTATCGTGCGACAACAAACAGCCCCCGCATCCGCCATGCGGCGCCGATCACTCGGCCCCCGGTCGCGACGATGCCCGTCGATCTGCGTCCGACTGGCGATCCCCGCTTGAGCACCCACGCCGCCAAGATCCCTCCGATCGCAGCGATCCCGCCAACCGATGCGATGCGTCCCGGGCTGGACCTCGCCTCCAGCGTACGTTGATCGACGGTATCCGCCCATGTCAGGAACCGGTACTTGACAAGCGCGGGCGTCGGCGCCCGCGGCAACTCCGCCGCAGAATCGCCCAACAGTGGCGTCGTCACGGCACGTACCTCCGCGACAGAACCCTGAACCCAGTGAACCCGGCGGCGCTCAACGCGAGCAGCGCGACCCCGGTCAAGCCCGCCGCCAGCGGTCGGCCCACGTGCGGTTCAAGCCACAACAGGAGCCCAATCCCCAGGAGCCCGACGCCCGCCAGGCACAGGATCATCGATGCCGTCAGCACCGTCACCGCCGCCGCCATCCTGGCCAGCCCCATCCTGAGCTGTTCGGACTCTCCGCGAACGACCGCACGCAGCTCCCGCCCTTCCGCTTCCAGCAGATCGCACACATGAACAACGAACTGGGAAATCACTTTCACGATCAACTCCTCGGCCGCAGCAGCACCAGACCGATCAACAGACCAACACCCGCCGCCAGTCCCACGCTCGTGACAGGGTTGCGGGCGATCTTCTCACGCAGCCCGTCCGCGGCGTCCGACGCGGCGCCCTTCGCTTCCAGCAGCTTGTCTTTCGCCGCCGTGATCTTCGCTTCGCCGACCTCATCCCCGCCCGGGTGTGCATCGTCGTGCCCAGGCCATGTCTGGTCGTGTGCTTGAATGTCATTCATCGGCATCGCTCCTGGTATTTGGCCCGTGAAGGGCACGGTCCGTGCTCCGAGATCTTTCCGCCCGATTGCTCGCGGGCCCGCGATCAGTGAATCGTGACCCACCCCCCGCTCTGAACCATGGCGAACATCTCCCACAAATGCCGCGTCGCCGATCCCGCGCCGGCGGGACATTCGCGGAGTTCTTCCCTATGGAACGAGAAGTTGCCGGTGACATGATCTCCCGTTCGAACACGGGCACCGCCCGGGTCGACACACGATGATGCGCACGTCATCGTTCCACCAACACTCGGGAGATTCACGATGGCTGAAACCAATATCCACGGCTCACGATCGGTCAGCGAATTCAAGGACAGCATGAACCAACTCGGCGATCGCGCGGGCGAAGTGAAGGACAATATCTCCGGCCTCGCGCATGACGCGATGTCCGCCGCCAAGGCGGGCGTCAACCAGGCCACCGGAGATATCAAGCGGACCGTCGACGCCGGCAAGAAGGGCGCGGTCCACGCAATGGAAGACCTCTCCGACCGGATCTCCGAAAACCCCCTCGCCAGCGTCGGCATCGCCGCGGGCGTGGGCATGGCCATCGGCCTTCTGCTCTTCCGCCCCCGCGCGTAATGCCCGCGCAGGCACGATGGCGCGGAGGCAACCGGCCCTTCACCTTTTTCTTCAGCAACCCCCCGCTTCCCACGCGCCGAAAAATGCGGTTACGTCGTCCCCGTCAACGCCGCCATCGGCATTGACGTCGGAGTCGCACGCACCCGATTCCCACGACGCGAAGAAGTCGTTCACGTCCACGCCGTCGATGCCCCCGTCCTGGTTGAAATCCGCGGGACATTCCAGGCATGAGCACACGGATATCGTCGACACGTTGCTCGCCGCTTCCCCACACGGGCCGGCGGCGACGCACCGCACGCGGTACGACCCAACCCCGAAGCACGGCGAGATATGTAGAAGCGTCTGCGCCGCGCTCGGGGCCGTCGCCGTGACCCGGCCGCCGCACGCCAGTTCCAGCGGCGCGCCGCCGATGGTGCTCCACACCCCGGCCCCCGTTTCGATCTCCCATCGGTACGTCACACCCGCCGTCCCGATCGTCGTGACCGAAAACGAAGTTCCCGCCGATGCGCACGTCGTCGCCGCCGCGGGCTCCAGCAACGGACTCCCATCCGGATGCTCGAACAACACTCTCACCTCGTCCGCCGAAATCGCCCGCTCAAAGATCCGCACCTCGTCGATCGTCCCCGGGCACGACGAGCCGAGATTGTCGAACCGTCCCACACGCACCGCTGTCGCGTAGGTGCTGATCGCCCCGCTCACAGGATTGGACTGCAGCAGCACGCCGTCCGCGTAAAAGCGAACCGCCGAACCGTCGTACGTGCCCACCAGGAAGTACCACCGCCCCGCTTGGTAGAAGTTGTACGGCGTGCCCGCCGAGCGATAGACGCCGTTCACCGCCACGCCGAACTCGAACGACCCCGGGTTCGGGTAGTTCAGCCCCGACACACCCATGTGGTATTGGTAGTACGGGCTGCTGTGGCCGTAGTACCCCTTGTCCACGATCGGATCGTTCCCCGTCCCCGAGAACACCACCGGCCGGTACCACGCCGCCACCGACATCGCCCCGCCCGGATTGAGCGACGCCGAGTTCGCCGCCTGCGCGAAGGAACTGGGCGACACATTCAGCGCCTCCTCATACTTTCCCGGTTCCACCGCGCAGCCGAAGTTCGTGAGGTGATTGCCGCGCCCGGATTGGTCTTGGAATGAGCCGCCGTTGAACGACCAGTGCGCCACCAGCCCTTCGCACGATTGCGCCCCGGCCGAACCCGCGAGCCCCAACGCCGCGAGCGCACACCACAACCCACCGACGGCAGTATCTCTGTCCATGTGCCAACACCCTCCGGTACCCAAGCACGGGAAACAAGCAACGCACCCGCCCGAGCGGTCAAAATGCTACGCACGCTCCGCCGTTCGCCCACGCACCTATAGGACCGCGGTTGCGCAGCCGTCCCGGCCAAACCAGGCGACCGCTCCACCCCCCATCCATCCTTCGCAGCGATAATGCACTACTTCTGAGCTTCGTGGGCCTCGCGAGCCTTCACCCGCTGCTCGGGCGTCAGTTCCTGCATGATCTTCTCCCACATCTCGCGCCGCGCCTGCGCCGACGGTGAGCCGTTGGCCTGCTCGCCTGCATTCCGGATGATCGCGCGGACTTTGGCGTCCTGCTCGGGTGTCAAGTCCAGGGGCTTGATCAGCGCGTCCGTTCGTTCCTTGCGCTCCTTCACAACTTCACCCAATGTACGGGCAAGTTCGCGCACCAGCAGCATCACCTCGATCCGCGGCGGGATCGGTGTATACTGCGCCGCGACCGCCCCCCGACGATCGGCGTTGTCGGGAGCCTTGGCCGATTCTTCGGCCATCACGGCGCGCATGTACTCGCCGACGATCGACCTGAGTTGGCCCGCTTGTTCGCCCGGCAGCTTCGCGGCGAGTTGCTCCATCAGCGGCGGCTCAACCAGCGGCACGGCGAACGAGCGCAGTTCGCGAAGCAGCGGCATGAGTTCCTCCCGCGCATCCGACTGTCTCGCCGCCTGTATCTTGAGCAGCAGGTCCCGGTGATCCTTGAGCAGCTCGGTCACCTTCGCCGCCCGGGTGTTGAGGAACTCTGTCACCGGCTCCCGCTGCTCCGGCGTCAGGGTGATGAGCGCCAGCGCCGCAACCTCCGGCCGCGCCTCCGGACGCACCAGCCGTCCATCCATCCCCCGTTCAACCAACGTCGGCGCGGCCGCCCCCGCCGCGGTCTTGGGCCCCGCCAGCAGCGAACTCTCATCCCCCGTGGAAGATTGCGCGAAAGCCCCAGTGGCGGCAATGAGGATCAGGAAGAATGTTGTGCGCGTGGCAGGCATGAGCAGCTCCTCGGTGATGAGTAGAACGCCTTGAACGCGAGCGTATTTCAGTAGAGAGGTGACAATCGCGACTTTGGAGTAGGGGCTCGTATGGATACGCAGCGGAGGATGAGCGAAACCAATCCTCTGGTTTGGAAATCGGGCGTTCGTCACAAACCACACACTCCGTGGCGGACTTGAGATGCCCGATGCTGCCGGATGCCGGTTGGAACAAGATGTTGCCTTTCCTGTGATGAGACCGGTCAGCCGCTGGAGATGAACACCCGTCAGCGTCGTAGCTTGGGCCCGCAATGGCCGACGCAAAAAGCCACGGCAACTCGCCGTGGCTTGCCCGATCTTCGGGGTGATTACGTGGTGTAGGGTGCCAGACGCTATGAACTCAGGCCCGCCGACGCCGCATCACGCCCGCACAGCCGATCATCAACGCGACAACCGAGCCGGGTGCCGGCGGGTAGGCTTCGTGGCCAAGCACGACGGTGGACTCGATCGGCGAGAAACTAGCGTCCGCAAAGACCGTGTCCGCACGGGCCGTCAGGTACTCCCCGGGTTGCATGTTGAACTGTCCGACGAACAACTCGCCCGGGATATCACCGACCGCCGCCGGAACCACGCCGGATGTCATCAGGCCCTGAGTGCCGTAGGGAGTGGCCCGGATGAGCGCCAGGAGGTCCGTCGTTTCCATGGCAGAGGGGAACTGGAACAGCAGATCTGAGAACCGGATGGCCGAAGGCATGGAGTTGCGCAGGGTGACGTTGCCTCCCGCATCCACCTCCCATCCGAGTTGAGGCCAGTCGGTGGGACTCTGCCGGGGCGTGAACCAGGTCTTGATGTCGTACTTGTTGTACTCTCTTTGCGTGAACTCAAGGACCCATTCGAAGTTGTCGCCGGGGCTTCCCTGGATCGGGCTCCACTCTAGGTCGAGCGTGCGAGCGGGCCCGGGATCTTGCTGAGCCGGCGGGCCCAGGTCGACCAGGTTTTGCCAGAGTCTGGGCTGACCGAACCAGGTCATCGGTGTGTCGGACTTTATTTGAATGTGGAAGTCTGTCGGCGACGTGTTGGGAGCGGGTCTCGCAGCTCCTCCACTGGCCACCTTGCGCTCCGCGCCGTGGCTCGTTGCGGGCAGCAGAGCCAAGACCAGTAGCGCGACCGCTCCGGCCAAGGTTCGTCTTGCCGCCAGCGGGCTGGTAGTGAGCGTTCTCCTCGTTCTTTGCAGCATGGTGACTCTCCTTCTAGTCGGCGCGAACTCAGCCAAGCACACTTCCGACGCAAGTGAAGACCAACCTGATGTTGCTGACGCCAACTCGTGAAGAAGTTAGCGTGTGTTTGCAGTAGCTCCAACAGGGAAGTTTCCCCGATCCGATGCGGAGGTGAACCCGGCTGACGCAACGGCACATCGATCCTTGAGCCAGGAGGATGGTGATGGCTGCTAGGGTCGTGAAGTTGGCGCTCCGCGTCGCAAGGAGCGGTTCGGATTGCTCCGGCTTGGATACTCTGGCACTGAGCTGAACGACTCGGCGTGGAACGGGACAACGCCGCGCTTTCATCGCCGCTCCTGAATGATTCTCACCCAGGCCAACCAACGCGTTAACGTGCTCGCGCCCGCCATGCTCGTCGCTTCCGCCGCTGAGCATTGCGATACCACGTAGGACATCGTGCGCAAGAGCCGAGCGTTCTGTGGCTTGACCTCAATCGCCGTTCGTTGCTGTGGAGTTGCAAGCACGATGCCGGCGAACCGAAGCAACCTCAGCCGAATGTGCCGTTGCGTTTCAACCGCCGCCGGCAGCCTTGCATATGCCTCGTCACCATCCGGGGCTCTATGTGCGACATTCCTCAAGCGAGCGTGCCCGGAAGTGGTGGCTCCCCTCGGGGACACCAACATCGCCGCGTTCCAGGCGCCCCAATGCCGACCGTCTGCGTGCGCTCAAATAGTGCCCATCCGCACAATCTCCCGCCGCGAGCCGAACCAGCCGCGTATCACCCGTCATCGCTCTTTGAGAACCCAAGACTCCCGGATACCCGTATCGACGCGGCGGTGTCTCGATGCCCCTCCTTCTCGCGAGAGGGCGGTACACCAAAAGTTCATCATCACGTTTCGCCCCGGACCGCATCCCCCACACGTCGCAATAACACACTTCCTGTGTCACCGCGTCGCACGCGACCAAAAGTTCATGCGCTCCGACCTGTACCCGTTACCGGTTTCCCGCCCGCACCACCCGATCCCGCCGCTCCGCTTCCACGCGCATGGCGGGCCCAACACCACCAAAAGTTCATCCGAACACCCGAGGATTGCCTTGGCCGCTCGACCTCACTCGCACTTCCCACAACTCGTACTCGCCACCAAAAGTTCATCCGTTCCTACTCGCGACCCCTTCGTCATGCCTGATGACCCCCCGGCAAAGCCATGCCGCCCAGTGTCCCTCCCGCGCGTCGCGGCACCCTCCTCCAAACTCCGCTCACAGCAGCACGCACGCGACCAAAAATTCATGCGCCCCGCGCACGGCTCCGACTTCCCGGTCGCCCACCCGCTCGGTGTCCGTGTGGCAACCCCAAGTCCCAATAACTCTCGTTGCCCCCCCAACACCAAAACTTCAAAAGCACCGCCGCTACTCGGCGCACCACGCGAACCGACTCCGATCGTGAAAAAAGCACGCCCGGCCGTTCGGCCGGGCGTGCCCCGAAATCCAATCCCGTGACCAAATCTTCAGCAGCCGCCGGCCTGCCAGAAGTGGAAGAAGTACCCGACGTCCGCCCCATCTACGCCCCCGTCCTGGTTCACGTCAGCGCACGGCAGGCCCAGCGCCCAGGAATCGAAGAAGTCGTTCACGTCCGACCCGTCCACGCCCCCGTCCTGGTTGAAGTCCGCGGGGCAGGTCGGGCACGGCCGGCAGAGGTGCTCATCCCGCAACTGCCAGCGGCGGAACTGACCCTGCCAGAACGTCGCAGCCTGCTGCGTCGGCACCGGCTGGAACAGCGGGGGCTCGACCGACGGACGCACCGAAGCCGTCTCGATCGTCTGGTCCAGGCACCCGACAAAGCCCGCGGGATCGGTCTTGATCAGTTCGATGTCCTGATTGCCGAAGCCCAGCGATGTCGGGAACAGCGTGTTGCCGCACATCACGTAGCCGGGCGTGAGCGGGGTGTCGACCATGCCGTTGGCGACCGGCATGTAGTCGTACTGCCGGTTGAAGACCGCCAGCCCCGTCCCCGGCGCCATCACCAGCAGCATCGCGTTGCTCGCGCTGCTCGGGCCCGCCCAGCCGCCCGCCGCGATGGTCAGCCGCTCGTCCTCGCGGATCGACCGGAACGAGGAACCCAGCCGCAGGTGCGCCTGCGACCATCGGATGTTGCCGTTGGCGTCGGTGCGCGTCGCCTGGAGGTTGACCGTCCCGGAGTTGCCAAGGTCGCTGCGGCCGTCAAAGACGATATCGCCGTTGCGGCAGAGGTCCAGGCCGTCGCCCGAGGCGTGCTCGACCGAGTTGGGATTCGCGACGAACATCCGGTAGTTCCTCGCCCACATCGGCGCGCCCGCCGGGGTGACCCGCAGCAGGATCGGGTCCAGGTCCGGGTTGGCGCTGCCGATGCCCCCGGTCTGCTCTGTGCCCACCACGACGTACGTCCCGTTGGCGTCCACCTTCACATCGGCAAAGCCCATCATCGTCCGCTCGCTGAAGCGAGGATCGATGTACCGCAGGTTCCACAGCGGAGCCCCCGTTGGCGCGGTGCTCACCAGCACGCCGGCCTGGTTGGTCTGCGAGATGCGCTTGCGCCCCGTGAGCACAAAGCCTTCCAGCGCCTCGCGGGCGGCGACGCCGCACCCGCCCGCCGAGTACACGCCGTCCTCTCCAGAGAGATCGCCCTCGTACACCCACGACCACATGTACCCGCCCGCGGGGTCCAGCCGCAGCAGCGCCAGGTTCAGCAGCGGGCCGTTGCTGTCGGTCTCGGCGCCGACGATGTACCCGCCGTCCCGGGTCTGCTGCACGCTGTATCCGATGTCGGCGCCCTGCCCGCCGAACCGGCTGACCCACTGGACGTTGCCCAGGTCGTCGTACTTGACGACCAGGATGTCCGCGCGGTCGGCGGTGGGGGGCGGTTCGGCGATCGTGCCGACCGTGACGTACCCGCCGTCGCGGGTGTGGGCCACGCCGTTGGCCGTCTCGTTCCCGTTGAGCCCGATGACGCGGTTGAAGGTCTGGGCGTTGGCGACGCACGCCGCGAGCAGACCACATGACAGACCGATAGCAGCAGAACGATTCATGTTCATGACTCCCTTGAAAGTTCCCTTGTGTGTGCGGGCCCGCGTGCGTCGATCCGGCGTCGCCGGGAAACTCACGGTTGTTCCGTGTATCCCGCCGCACCAGTCGCTTGTCGCCAGCCCCGTTTCCTCCGGCACTCTGCCGGGACAACATGATTGCGATCCTCACCCTCGGACCTTGCAGCATCACCGCGCGGAATTGCCGCCCATTCAAAATGAAAAACACCCGCCCTCGCGGGCGGGTGTTTCGCGAATCAGATTCTGCACCGACCGATCACGCGCGGCGGCGGCGACGCAGCGTGAGGCCCGCCAGCCCGAGCATCGCGAGCGTGCTCGGGGCGGGGATCGACGTGCGCCCCGCGACCGACAGCACCTGGCCGAACTGGTCGACGTCCACCACCTGCAGGCTCTGGAACCGCGTGAAGATGGAGTGCGATGCGTTGCCGTTGACGTCGCCGTTCGTCAGGCCCAGCGACTGACCGAACGCCGTGGTCGTGATACCGGTCTCGGACTGGTTGAACGCAGAAGAAACCGTGACCTGCGGGACGTACGCGTACCAGCCGCCGTTGGGCGTCAGCCCGGCGCCGCTGTTGCCCTCGGCCATGGCGTACAGCCCGCCGTTGTTGTTGACGAACGTCGCGATGTCCGCCGCTCGCGCGTTGAGGATGTCAAGCTCGGCCTGCGTCAGCACGCCGCCGAAGTCCGACGCGATCACCAGCCCGCCGTAGGTCGAGCCCAGTTGATCGAGCGCCGCGTTGAGTCCGGAGGCGTCGACATGATCAAAGTTCACGCCCGGCGTGTACCCGCTCGCGATGATCCCGTTCACGCCGTTCACGTGCCCGCCCGGAGGGCTGATCCGCGACTCAACGAACAGGAACTTGGTGGCGCCGCCCGCAACAAACGTGTTGAACGCCGGGTCCATGATGTAGTTGATCGCCACGTTGTTGATCCGCGCGGCTCCGGCGGAGTTGCCGCCCAGCAGCGCGTGGAAATCAGGATCATGGCCGGTCAGGAACACCGAGCCCGCGGACGCCTGCGACGCAAGCGCCGCGAACAGGGACACCGCGGCGAGCGCCGCGATACGCGAACGATTAGAACCATTCTTCATGTCTCTCTCCTAAATGGGGGAACCCGATGAGAATACGTCACCTTCCGCCACGAGTCCACGAGGCGGGCCGGAAAGATCGTATTTTGTTCGGGTTAGTGCCCGCTCCACGGCGGATTCACTCTTTGGAAGCGCCGCCGGTCAACCCCTTCACGAACGTCCGCTGTGTCGCCATGAAAAGCAGCAGCACCGGCGCCATCACCATCGTGCTGGCCGCCATGAGCAGGTTCCACGGCGTGTTGCCCGCCTTGCTCTGGTACAACTGCAGGCCGAGCGCGAGCGTGAACATGTCCTGGTGCTGCACGAAGACCATCGGCGCGAGGAAGTCGTTCCAGACGTACATGAAGTGAAAGAGCGCGACTACCGCGAGCGCGGGGCGAGAGAGCGGCAGGATGATCCGCCAGAAGATGCCCCAGTGCGAGCACCCGTCGATCCGGGCCGCTTCATCCAGCTCGCGCGGGATGCCCATGTAGAACTGCCGCAACAGGAAGATGTTGAACGCCGCGCCGAACCACGCCGGCACCCACAGCGGGCGCAGCGTGCCGATCCAGCCGATCTTCGCGAAGAGCACGAACAGCGGCGTCATGAGCACGGGGAACGGGATCATCATGGTGGCGAGCACGAGCGTGAAGAGCGCCGAGCGGCCCCGCCACTGGACGCGAGCGAATCCGTACGCGACCACCGCGCTGCTGAGCACCATGCCCACCACGCTGAGCAACGCCACGATGAGCGTGTTGCGCAGGTAGATCGGGAAGCGGATCGTCACGTCGTTCCACACCGCGCTGTAGTTCTCCTTCGCCGCCGCCGGTGTGTCGGCAACCGGGTCCGCGAACAGCCGGATCGTCTCGGATGCCGCCTGTGCTTCGGGCTTCCACGACGTCGCCATCATCCACACGATGGGCGCGAGGAAGAGCACGCTGGCGATGAGCAGCGTGACGAGCGACGTGGCGCTGCGCAGCGTGAGCGGCGGGGAGGGCTCGCGGTTCACGGCGCGGCTCCGGTTGCTCGTTCACTGGGGGATGTGGAATATGCGGCAGACAGCGGACAGACTCCTAGGCGCCCCTGTAGAAAACTAGCCGACGGCTGGCCAGGAACAGCAGACCCGTCAGCAGTAGAATGATCAGCAACTGCACCCACGCCAGCGCGCTCGCGTAGCCCATCTGGCCGTACACGAACGCGTTGTCGTAGAGGTAACTCGTATAGAAATACCCGCTCTTGTTCGGACCGCCCTTGTCCTTCTGGAAAAGAACGTAGGGAACGACGAACACCTGGAACGCGCCGATCAGCATGGTGATCGTGTTGAACAGGATCACCGGCGAGATCATCGGCAGCGTGACGTTGATGAACTGCCGCACAGGCCCCATGCCGTCCAGGTTCGCGGCCTCGTACAACTGCTCGGGCACCTCCTTGAGCGCCGCCACGCACAGGATCACCGCCTGGCCCACGCCCCAGAGCGCGACGATCACCAGCGCCGCCATCGCCCAGCCCTCGCGCAGCAGCCAGTTGGGCCCGCTGATGTGCAGCAGCCCCAGGAACTGGTTGAGCAGACCGAAGCGACCGTTGAGGATCCACATCCACACCATCGAGGAGGCCACGAGCGGCGCCAGCGTCGGCATGAAGATCGCGGCCTCGAAGAACCGGGTCCAGCGCAGGCCCTTGGTGTTCAGCAGCGCCGCCAGCACCACGGCCAGCAGCACCGAGAGCGGGATCGCCGCGCCGGCGTAGATGAACGTGTTGACCAGCGCCTTGTGGAAGACCTCGTCGCTCAGCAGCCGCTTGTAGTTGCCCAGCCCGACCCACACCGGCGACTCGAGCAGCGGGTAATCGGTGAATGAGAAGTACAGGCTCATCCCCGCGGGAATGAGCAGGAACGCGAGGAAGCCCACGATCCACGGGCTCACCCACGTCAGGCCGACGAACTCGTCCTTCATGCGGAACTTCACGGGGCGCCTCCGCGCCTGCGGCGCTCCTGCTCGGCCGTGAGATCCAGGATGGCCTGCGAGCGTTTCTGCGCCAGGCCCAGGATCGACGCGGGCGAATCCTGCATGTTCCACACGCGGTCCAGCGCGCGGTCCATCTCGTCTTTCATCGCGGCCCAGCAGCGGGTCGCGGGCACCTTGTAGCTGCGCGGGCTGCGGGCGATCGCCTCGAAGACCGCGATGCCGCGGTTTGGGTGGTTCTTGCGGAAGCTCTCGCTCGACTGCGCGAGCGGCGAGCCCTTGCAGTGCACCGTGCTCAGTCGCTCCACCACGTCCTGACGCTGCGTGTACGCGACGAACTCCATGCTCGCCTCGGGGTTCTTGACGCCGCGCGGGATCACGAGCGTGTCGGTATCGATCAAGCCCATGGGGGCGTTCTTGTCGAACATGCCCTCGGCCACGGGGAAGGGCGCGACGCCGTAATCGAGCTTGTCGTTGTACAGCTTGATGATGTTGGCAAGCCAGGGTCCCTGCACCACCATCGAGAGCCGCCCCGCGACAAACGCGTTGAGCGCCGAGTCGTAGTTGCCGAAGCTGGTGCGGAAGTCGTTCACCTCGGCGAGACCGTACTCCTTGGGCGTGGACTGCACCCATTCATAGCCGCGGACGTTCAGCGGCGACGCGGCGGTGGACGTGTTGGTCTTCTCGTCGTACAGCGTGCCGCCGAACTGCGAGCCCCAGATGAACGACCACCAGCCCGGCTCGCGATGATGGAACCCCATCCTCTGGATGCGGCCGTTCTTCTTGATCAGCAGCTTGCGGCAGGCATCGTCGAACTCCGGGAACGTCCGCGGCGGGGAATCCGGATCAAGCCCAACCTCCTTGAAATGCGATCGGTTGTAGTAGAGCGCCAGGCACCCGCCGGTATTGACCGTGGCCCACATTTTTCCACGGAACGTGACGACCTGACGCATGCCCTCCGCGTAGATCTCGGGCTTGATCCCCAACGGAGCGCCCAGGTCGTCCAGCGGGAGGATCGCGTTCGCGCTGGCGAAAGCGGGAACGCTGTAGTTCCAGACACCGACGATATCAGGCGGCGATCCGCCCGCGATGGCGATCTGGGCCTTCTCGTCGATGCCGGATGTGGCGAAATAACGAACGAAAAGGCGGTCCTGCGACTTGTTGAACTCCGCGACGACCTCCTGCATCACCTTGCCTTCAAGGCCGGTCCACTTTTCCCAGTAGTCCAGAACCAGGCGGCCTCGGGTGTCTTCCTTCGCGCCGCGGGGGCCCAGGAGCGCGTACCCAACGCTTCCCGCGGCGAGCGTGCCCAGGGCGGCGCGTCGGGTCATGTTGGTGAAGCGAGACTCGGTCAAAGCCTGCAATCTGCCGCGCGAAGCGCGGCGGTGGAAGGGTGCACGAATCGGGAACTCCGGACGTTCCCGCCCTTTATCTTACTTGGGCTTTTCGGCCTCAGCGGGCTTCACGGCCGGCGCGGTGCCGCCGGGGCCGGTGGGCAATGCCGCCGCGGCCTCTTTGTCCAGACGCTGGCGGACGTTCTCGGGCAGGCTCGCGCGGGAGCGGTCGACCGCCTCGTTGACGCGTTTAACGGCCTCTTCCCATTCTCGCTGGCTATACAGGAAGCCGGTGGGCTGGCCGGTTTTGGGATTAATGAGCCCCTTGCTCGGGTCGAGTTTGGTGCCCGGGTCGCGGAGGAGTTTCTCGAACCGGCCACGCGGCATGGTGACAACGTCGCCGGTGTCGGTGTACTTGATCGAAACCTCTTCCTTCATGCGCTCCGGCGTGAACGGCGATTCATGCACCGACCGGTCCCACCAGAGCCACGCCGTCGCGAGCAGGAGGACAGCGCAGATCGCCCAGCTGACCCACGAACCTTTCTTGAAAAAATCGTTCATCGAGGCCCCTCATGAGTAGTTCAAGCAAACGAAGTCAACCAAGATACGGTCCGGCGGCTCACGGCACGTCCGGAGGATAGTTGTGGCCCCAATCCCAGAAGCGGGGGCCGGCTCCCAGCGGGTCGTACGCGTTGTAGTAATCCTCGAAGGCGAGCGTCCGGATGGACAGGTCGCCCATGAGGAGGTTGTTCTTGCCGGTCTGCTCATTGCCCTTGTTGCCTTTGGCGGCGTGGCGGGGGAACTCGTCGAGCGCGTCGGTGGCGAAGCAGACCCAGTTGAGGCGGCGGATCAGGCGGAGGCGCTGGCCCGCGACGCCCTTGGTGCGACCGCCGCGAAGCTGGATGGCGGGGAAGTCGTTGAACCAGTACTCGGTGTACTTCTCGATGTTCCCCGCGCGGGCGCCGGTGTAATCGATATCAAGAGTGGTGGGGTTGCTCTGCGGGGGCAGAGAATAGATGCGGCCACCGTCGCGGTGCAGATAAACGATGTTGGCCGGGTCGCGGACGGAAGAAAGCCCCTTGGCCGCCGGGCAGTTGAAGGCCTTGCTGCCCGCGCCGCCGACGAAGTCGTTGAGCACGTCGACCATCTTCACGTAGAGCAGGGCGTTGGGGTTGGTGGGGTCCTGCAGGTCGGGGAAGATCGGGTCCTTCTGGTTGTCGAAGTACATCTGCAGAGCCTTGCCCAGCTGGCTCAGGTTGCTCTGGCAGATCACCGTCCACGTGGTTCGGCGTGCGCCGCCCAGGGAGGGCAGGATCAGGCTCATCAGCAGCGCGATCACCGCGATGACTACCAACAGTTCGATCAGGGTGAAGGCACGGTGGGCGGCGGCGCCCGCTCGTCCGAGAAGGCTCCGGACCTGTCCGTTCTTTCCATCTTCAGCGTTCTGCTTCATGGCTCGGTCTCCGTGCTCAAACGATCGTTCCGGCGCTCGGGTGACTCCCGTCGCGTGATCATACTTACGTCTTGGCCTTCACGGCCGCGGGCTTGATCCCAACATCCGCTGTGGTATTCCATCGCACACGGACATTCAACGGCTTGCCCGACGAGCGTGCGGAGTCAACCAGTTCGGGATCCAAGACCGCCCCGCCGAGGACTTTACCGTCCACGGTGAGCGTGGGCCTGCTCTCGGGCAGGAACTCCGCCGCGTTGAACTCCACATGTACCTGTACGCCTCGGTAGGCCCTTGTGATTCGAACTTCGCCAAGTTCCTTGGGCGGGCATGGGTCGATCCGCAGCCCTTCCCACGTAGGACGCACTCCCAGGACCCATTCCAGGCAGACGCGGTTGAGCCACGCGGCCGAGCCGGTGTACCACGTCCAACCCGCGCGACCGGGCTTGTCGGAGAGCGGGCCGTCCACGTTGCCGGGCATGACGTAGGGCTCGGCGAAGTAGCGGTCAGCGTTCTGCCCACGAGAAGCGGGGGAGACGCCGGCCCAGATCCGCGAAACGCTCTGTGCGTCGCGCAGTTTGCACGCCGCGGCGAGCGCCCACGTGGCCGCGTGCATGTACACGCCGCCGTTCTCGCGGCTTCCGGGGCTATAACGGGTGATGTACCCGATGGTCGTGTCGGGTACGGTGTACGCGGGCCAGACCAGCAGCGGGCCGTAATCGGTGATGAGGTGGCGTTTGACGGCCTCCCAAGCGGATGCGGCGCGGTCGGGCGGGGCGATGTCGGTCAGGATCGACCAGGTCTGCGCGTTGAGGTGGACTTTCCCTTCCGGCGCGGAGGAGGCGCCGACCCATTCGCCGTTGTCCTTGGTGCCGTACTTGTAGTAGTTGTCCTTGTCCCAGGCGTGGCCGTTGATCGCGGCGGCGTACGCCGTGCGTTTGTCCTGGTATTGCTTCGCCAGAGCGCCGTCGCCGCGGCGCTGGAGCATGACGGACCAATCGGCGAGGATGCCGCAGAGGAACATGGCGAGCCAGACGCTCTCGCCCTTCTCGTCGATGCCCATGGCCGACAGCCCGTCGTTCCAGTCGCAACTTCCGATGAAGGGAATTCCACGTGGGCTGGTGCGTGCGAAAGCTCGGGCGATGGAGCGGCGGCAATGCTCGGCGATGGTCGCCCCCTTGGGGTCGTCGACGAAGGGAGCGGTGCGGTCGAGGATCGAGTCATCGCCGGTTTCACGCACGTACGAGGCCACCACGTACGGGAGCCAGAGGTAGTCGTCGCTGCAGGCGGTGTGGTTGCCAAAGTCGGCCAGGGCGTGCCACCAGTGGTAGACGCTGCCGTCCACAAACTGGCGTTCCGCGTGCAGCATGATCTGCTTGAGCGTGTTGGCGGGGTTGATCGGCAGCCACACCTGGCTGTCCTGCAACTGATCGCGGAAGCCGAACGCTCCGGACTGCTGGTAATAGCCCGTGCGACCCCAGAGCCGGCCGCTGACGGCCTGGTACGGCAACCAGTGGTTGTTCAGCAGATCGAAATCGGCGCGGGCGGACTCGACCTGTGTCGGGGCCAGGGTGCTCCGCCAGAACTCGGTGGACGCGGCGACGGCATTCGCCGCGGCGCCCGGGGCGCGGTACGCATCCATGAGGGCGGTGACCTCGGCGGGATTGGCGCCGATGCCCAGGAGGAAGTGCAGTTCCACGGTTTCGCCCGGCTTGATCGTCAGATCGCCGCCCAGAGAGGCGACCGCGTCGCCGAAGCGACCGAAGCCGCCGACTCCCGGAGCACCGGTGCGCATCGCGGCGGGGTCGGCGGTGGTGCCGTACTTGCCGAGGAACTGTTCCTTGTCCGCGATCGCCAGGTCGCGTTCAAACTTCCCGCAGACCGCGTGGGCCGCGGCGTACGGCCAGGGCTTGTTCCAATGCTCGCGCTCGGTCTTGGGACGGATGTCCCACATGTTCTTGGTCGCGACGATCGCTTGGCGAGCAGGATCGTGCGAGACATTGAAGAAGAGCCTGTGGAACTCCCGTTTCACGTCCGGCGCGGTGTTGCAGCACCACTCGAAGTACGACGCGATGCGCAGATGACGGGGCGTGGCATCGGTGTTCTTCAGCGTGACGGCCCAGACCTCAACCGAGTCCTTGGGGGCGACGCAGAGCGTCCACGTCGCCTCGATGCCGCGGCGCAGCGTGTGAAACGTGGTGGCGCCCATGGTGTGGACGCAAGAGAACTGTTCGTACTCCGCGCGGCACGGCTGGGGCGCCAGAGACCAGAGGTCACCGCTGTCGCGATCGGCTACGTACAGGAACTTGCCGTAGCAGTCGCGAACGAGGTCCATCTCCCAGCGAGTCAGCACGTTGTGCTGGGCATCATCGAACCATGAGAATCCGCCGCCGGCCTGGCTGATCACCAGCCCGTACCGGCCCGTGCAGATGACGTTCACCCAGGGCATGGGTGTGCGCCAATCGGTGATTCGGAAAGAACGACCGGCTTGCTCAAAATGACCGAATCGGTTGCCGAGCAGTCCGGTGGTGGAGTCGTTGGGGGGGGCCATCCTTGATCCTGATGCGCAAATCCGCGAAGGGGGAAGAAAAAGCAGTCGGCGATGAAAACGCTTTCATTATCTCGACATCCCCGGCCCGTGTCAACCCCACTTGTTGAAATTCGTGCACCGGCCCTCCACTGAACGTCCACATAACCTGACGACGCGATCACGCCAAATTCCCAGTTTTTTCAGAGTTCTAGGCGAATTGTGCTTGCAATCCCGATGGGTTAATGCGATAATGTAAAGGCTTACATTCGGCCTGTTAAGATACTCGCCGGGGTTTTGAGCGTATCTGTTCTTCCCCCCACCCCCTAATCGGAGATACGGAATGACATTCAATCGCGTTTTCGCCGCTGCGGGCCTGCTGGTCACAGCCGCGGCTTTCGGTCAAACAACCTGCCCGCCCTCCACGCCCGGCAACTGCCTGACGAACCCCTCGTTCGAAGAGATTGACATGTTCACCTCTTCGCTCGACCCGGTGGGTTGGCACAACCTGTCGAATCCGAACGAATCCAAGCGCCGTCAGATCGGCGACGGACTCCAGCCCCCCGCGGTGGCCCGCACCGGTATCGCGTCGGTGATGATCAAGACACCCGGTTTCAGCGAGTTCCGCGGCATGACCACGGACTGGCTCAACTTCGACCAGAACCCGATCGTGTACTACGACCCGGTCTTCGACTGGTTTGGCGGCGACGTGGTCGTGTCGGGCTGGTACTACATCCCCACCAGCGATCCGATCACGGGCGACATGGCGTTCATGAAACTGAACGTGAAGCGTCGCGCCCAGGATTACGCGACGTTCGACGCCGCCTCGGAAGGGCCCGACAGCCTGCGCATCCAGGGTCACACGAACAACCAGTGGCGTTACTACGAGCTGCGGTGGCCCATGGCTGACATCCAGGCCGAGGTGATGTTCAACTACGACCAGGGTTACTTCAACCTCCCCCCGTACCCGGATCACCTCAAGATCGTGCTGAGCCGCTTCGGCTTCGGCAACGTGCCCAGCACCGGCACCATTTTCTGGGATGACATCCAGTTCCACCAGGAACCGCTCGGCCCGGTGTGCTCGGCCTGCGCTGCTGACTACAACCAGGACGGCGGCGTGGACGGCGCCGACGTGGCGTCCTTCTTCCAGGATTGGGAAGCATCCGGCAGCTGCGCTGACGTGAACCTCGACGGAGGCATCGACGGCGGAGACGTGGAATCGTTCTTCTCAGTCTGGGAAGCGGGCGGCTGCTGACCAACCGCGCGGGCGTGAGGCAGAATCCCGCGCTCGGACAGACACACTTCTGAGAAACGCGCGCCTCGGTCGGCGCGCGTTTCTCTTTTGGGCCCACGGGTCATCGAACCTCGGCGATCTCGCCGAGGTCGATCACGGTGTTGCCGGGCTGGTAGTAGTCGGCGTTCATGACGCCCCGGCGCACGCTGGTGAAGACGATGCAGGAACGGCCGAACCGGGTGGCGTAATCCAGATCGCGGGCGCTGGGGCCCGCGTAGTCGTCGTTCTTCTCGCGTTGCACGTGGAAGTGGTAGTGCGCGAGCGAGAGATCGCCCGCCGCGATCATGTCGTCGCTCGCGACGAATCGCTCGTCGCCCTGACGCTGTGCGGGGCGGGGCGGGTAGCACATGCACGTGGACTTGTCGCTGCCCCGCTTGAACGCCAGCAGCCCGCCGTATTCGGTCGTGGTGTCGGCGGCATCGCCCTGCGCCTGGGCGAAGAACGCGGCGACAACCTGCGGTTCCCGCATGGCCCCATCGATGACGATGATGCTCAGGCAATCGCCCCACGAGAGTTCGTTCTCGCGGTTCTCGAGCAGTTCGCTGGGCGTGGGGCCGGTGTTGGGCCCTTCCTTCTCCACGCGCCGGTGCATCGTCCGCGTGGCGAGCATCGACTTGATCTGACCCAGCAGCTCGGCGCGTGAGGACTTCAGCAACTGCGGTCGGTACGCCGCGGCCCAGCGGACGGCCTCGATGTGCCGCAGGCGCAGGTCTCCGACATCCGTCGGGACCTGGGCGACGGCGGCGGTGGCTTCCCGCCACCAGAGCGCGTTGTCCTTTTTCTCCGGCTTGCGGAGCGAGGCAAGCCAGGTCAGTTCATCGCCGCTGAGGGGCACGGTGCGCAGGTCACGCCGGCAGGCGCCCAGCGCGGCGAGGATGGGGTCATCGCCGGGAGAGTTCGACGCCGCGAGTAGTTGGGCACGCTTGGATCCGTCGACGTCGAGACGGGCAAGCAGATCCCAGGCGTCGGCGCGGGAACGCATCTGCCAATCGAGCTTGTCGTCGGTGGCCTTGGGCGGGTTCATGAAGACGTCGAAGGCGATCTGCTCCACGCTGCGGCCCCCGCCCAGGGCGCGGAGGGCGACGAGTTCGCTGCGCGTGGCGTCGTCGCTCTCCGGGACGGGCCGCGCCGCGCTGCGCACCAGCGCGGGGATGTACTCGGTCCAGCCTCGCTCCATCGCCGTTCTGCTCAGCAGGTTCACGACCTCGCGCGACGGGTCGCGGGGCAGGAGCAGGCGGCCCATCTCGCGGGCGTCGGCGGCGATGGCGGGGTCGGGATCGTTGAGGAGCGCATCAACCGCCGCGGCACGCACGGCCGGAGGGTCCTTGAACGCCCAGGCGATGTCCTTGAGCACGGCCTGGGGATTGGCCCCCTCTCCCTTGGCACGCTGCTCGCGGATGGTGTCGACCGCGACTTTTCGCATGTACGGGGTTTCGGTCCGGTTGGCGGCGGTGCCGAGCGGGTTGTCCTTGGCGCGGGTGGTGGTGTCGCACCCGGACGCCAGAACGAGCGAGGCGGCGCAGACGGCGAGAAGCGTTCGTTGCATGCTGCCGGAGTGTACGGCGGCTCTTCGGGATGCCTCGCGGTCGGGCGTGCGCGAGCCGCGGCGACTACGATTCACCGATGCCTTCCGCAGCGAAATCTCCTTCACTGAGCGACCGCGTCGAGCGGGTGCTGAGCCTTATCCGCCCCGCGGTCCAGGCCGACGGCGGCGATGTCGAACTGGTGGGTGTGACGCCCGAGGGGACGGTGCAGATCCGGCTGCACGGCGCGTGCGTGGGCTGTCCTTCGAGCGCGGTCACGCTTCAAGTGGGGATCGAGCGCAATCTCAAGGCGCACATCCCGGAAGTGAAGCGGGTCGAGTCGGTGGTGTGACCGGGTCGGTTGTTGTTCGCGCTCGCGGATGCACGTTCGGGAACTTGCGGGCTCTCGCCCTTGGAGCACAGGTCATGCGCCAGGACATCAAGTACAACAACATCATCGACAACGAAGAGGCCCGCCACGCGCAGTTGCTCGCGGACGCGGCGCCGGGACTTCCGGCGGCCCAGATCGACGCCAACGGGTTCTACATCACGCAGCATTACCACAAGTACACGCGCGAGAACCACGAGGTGTGGAGCGAGTTGTTCAATCGCCGTTGGAGCGTGCTTGAGGAGCAGGTGAGCCAGACGTTCATCCAGGGGCTCAAGGTGCTGCGGCTTTCCGGGGACCGCATCCCGTTGCTCTGCGATACGGAACTTCAGCACGATTGCGAAGTCACCGGCGGCAAGATCCTCAAGAAGGGCACGAAACTCGAGGGAATCAACAAGTACCTGGGCCAGGTGAGCGACTGGGCCAGCTACGGCGTGCCCGGGTACCTGCCGGCCAAGGCGTTCTTCGCATGCCTCGCCCAGCGGCAGTTCCCCACGACGGTGCTGATCCGGCCCCGCGAGGTGATGGACTACTTGCCCGAGCCCGACATCTTCCACGACGTGTTCGGCCACGTGCCGCTGCACGCGCACCGGGTGTTCGCGGACTTCCTGCAGACCTACGGCAAGGCGGCCCTGCTCTGCGAGGACGAGTACCACATCAAGCGTCTGGGCCGGCTCTTCTGGTTCACGGTCGAGTTCGGATTGATCCGCGAGGATTCCCGCATCAAGATCTACGGCTCCGGGCTGGTGAGCAGCCACGCGGAGAGCAAGTACTCGCTGGAGGGCCAGTGGGAGCGGCGGGGGCACTCCGCCGAGGAAAAGACGCCGCGGCCGGTGGCCGAGTGGCGTCCGTTCGACCTGGAGCGTGTGTGCGAGACGGACTTTGAGATCGATCATTTCCAGCCGATCTATTACGTGCTGGAGAGCTTCGAGCAACTGCGCGACGCGATGAACGAATACGCGGAGCAGGTGATCGGCGCCTCGGGGTTGGCGCGGGCGTCGGCATGAGCGGCGGGGGCGAATCCACGCAAGTCGCGCCCGCCGTCGCGGGTGATTACGCGTGCATCGGCTGCGGCTACACGCTGCGCGGTCTGCCGGTGGATCGGTCGTGCCCAGAGTGCGGGATGCCAGTGGCCAGGTCTCTGGTGGGGAATGAACTCAGGCACGCGGCCCCGGCGTACCTCCGCACGCTGCGCACGGGTGCGTACTGGCTGCTGGTGGGCACGATCCTGCAGTTCGTGACAACCGGGCTCGCGTTCGTGTGCGTCATCACTATCGTGAACCTCGCGAAGTCGTGGGCGAACCTGGTGCCGTGGCTGTTCGAGGCGGCGGATATCGTGCCGGCGTTCCTGTTGTTGTGGGCCTATACCAAGTTCACCACGCCGGACCCGGGCATGTCGCTCAAGGAGCAGCCGGGCGCGGCGCGGCGGGTGGCGCGGACCGCGCTGCTGGTCGTTGCGTGTTCCACTGTGGCGAGATTCACGCTGACGACGATGGGGATTCACGCGCAGTTCACCCCCAACATGACGCCGAAGATGATCGCCCTTTCCAGCACCGCGCTGGCAGTCGTCCTGATCCAGTGGATCGCGATGATCGTGCAGTTCTTTGCGGTGCTGCTGTACATCCGATGGCTGGCGACGCGAATTCCTGACTCCAAGGCGGCGGCGTCCGCGAAACGGTACATGTGGCTGCTGCCCGTGCTGTACGGTCCGGGAATTGTGGTCCTCTTCGCCGGCCCCGTGGTCGGTTTGGTGTTGTACTGGCGGCTGATACACAGGATCTACAAGCATCTCACGGACATCACCGGCACTGGGTTGGCGGCGCCGGCGGTCCCTAGCCTTTCGGTCCCGACGACGAACGGATAAAAATGATGAACGCATCGACAATCGAACCCGTAAGCAGCACAGCCCGTCGCGGCGTCGACCGGAGGCTGGACGCGATCCGCGCCAAGGTAGACGCGGGCGAGCGCCTCACGCTGGCCGACGGTGACATGCTCTTCGTCACGCACGACATCTGGTCGGTGCTCGAGATGGCCGACAGCGTGCGTCGACGGCTGCACGGGAAGGCCGCGTACTACAACATCAACCGTCACCTGAACTACTCGAACGTGTGCGCCCTGTCGTGCAAGTTCTGCGAGTTCTTCGCGAAGGCCGGGGACGAGAAGGCGTACACGCGTGACATGGACTACGTGCGCGTCCAGGCACGCGAAGCGGTGGAAGCGGGCGCAACGGAGATTCACAGCGTGGGCGGGCTGCACCCGACGCTGCCGTTCTCCTACTACACCGACCTGGTCTCCGCGATCCGCGACGAAGCAAGGGCCGCGTGCAGCGATTTGCATGTGAAGGCGTTCACCGCGGTCGAGATCGTGCACCTGGCCAGAATCGCGAAGGTGTACAAAGGCGCGAGCGCCGCGGGCGAAGAGGGTCGCGCGGCACGGCGCGAGGGGATCCGGTGGGTGCTGACGCGGCTGAAGGAAGCCGGGCTGGGGAGCCTGCCGGGCGGCGGCGCCGAAGTCTTCGACGACCGCGTGCACGACGAGGCGTTCAAGGGCAAGATCCGCAGCGATGTTTGGCTGGACGTGCACCGCGTGGCGCACGAACTGGGCTTGAACACGAACGCGACGTTGCTCTACGGGCACGTCGAGAGCCGCCGGGATCGCCTGGTGCACATGGACATGCTGCGATGTGCGCAGGACGAAGCCCTCGCGCGTCTGGGGTACGCGGGGGATGCGACGGCGGTGCCCGGCGGCGCCGAGGGCGATGAACCCGGGCACCTGGGGTACCGCAACGAGCACAAGGCTCCGGCGATCACGCTGACGAAGCCCGGGGCGGTGCTCCCAGAACGGATCGCTTTCGGCGGCCATCTCCCGCCCGCCAGCGGTTACTACCAAACGATCATCCCGCTCCCGTTCTTCCCCGACGGCTGCGAGTTGGAGCACCTGCCGGGCCCGGGCGGGTTGGAGAACTACCGCACGCTGGCGATCGCGCGGCTCATGCTGGACAACTTCCCCCACGTCAAGGCGTTCTGGATCATGCAGACGCTGCCGATGGCGCAGGTGATGCTGCAGAGCGGCGCGGACGATATGGACGGCACCGTGGTGTGGTACGACATCACGCACGTGGGCGGGGCGAGCACGCACCAGGAAGTGAACGTGCGCACGCTTCACAAGGCGATCCGCGACGCGGGCTTTGAACCGGTGGAGCGGGACACGTTGTACCGCCGCGTGGTGCGCGACGGCAAACGCTGGTGGGTCGAGAAGAACTAGCGCCCGCCGGACTCCCACAACGCGAAGAACGCGTCGAGATCGACTCCGTCGATGCCGCCGTCCTCGTTGACATCGGCGGTGCTTTCGCCGGCCGACCAAGCCTCGTAGAACCGCGGGATGTCGTTGCCGTCGACCGCACCGTCGCTGTTGAAGTCGGCGATGTTCATGAGGAGGCGCACGCCCGCGTCCCCGTAACGCACGACGAGCGCACCGGCGGCGGTGGGGGGGAGCATCAGGTCGGAGAACTCACCGATCAGCTCGTCGGCGGCGATGAAGTCGGCCTTGAAACTGGCCACGCCCCGGGACGGGTCGAACCCGCTGAGCGAATAGATCTCGAGCGAGCCGCCGATGGAAGCGCGATGCGTGGATACGGAGCCGAATTCGTCTGGTGATTCGATGGCCACGCGGAGGAGCCCGTAGCCGGAGATCACGAGCGAATCGGCGGCCGAGATGGACGAAGCGCCGATGTCCGCAACACCATCGACCGCCAGCGAACGAAGTTGTTGGTCGGTGCTGAAGGAGACGACGGCCTGCGAACCCACGCTGACGGCGAGGGAGTGCGTGGCGGCCGCGTTGAAATCGAGCAGACCTCCGCGCACATCGATCGTGCCCGAACCCTTCAACTGTGCGCTGTTGGCGATGACGCTGGGGGAGTTGTTGTTCAGGATGAGATCACCGTCGATCTGCGCCGACGCGGCGAGCACGAACGCGCCCGTCACCTCGAGCGTCGCTCCGGGCATCAGTTCCAGACGCCCGCTTTGGACTTGCAGATCAGCGTTAATGAACGATCCACCGGTGCCTATCTGAAGGTTGCCCTGCACCACCATGGGTACGGTGGAGTAGATCGTCCCAATCTGAAAATCGCCGGCAAGGACGCGCAGGACAAAGCTGCGAGCGGGAGTAATCACCGCCGAGTCCGTGGGGCCGGGGATGATGCCGCGGTACCAGTTGCCGCCGTCATTCCAGGAGAAGCCGTCTCCCAGACCGATCCAGGCCCCGATGACCGGTTCAATCGAGAGCGACACCGAGGCGGAGGTGTAGGTGACGGTGTACGACATTCCCGGCGGCACCATCGGGCGCTGCGTTGCCGCGAAGCGCCCGGTGATGGAGCCCGCCTGAACGATCGGGAAGACGAACGAGAGCGGGGGCGCAAAGCCGGGATCGAAATCGATGCGGAGCGTTCCGGCGAGGTTGGCGGTGCCGGAGATCGAAATGCCCCCGATGCCGGTGTCGTAGTTGGCGGCGTTGATGCGGCTGCGGATGATGCCGTCGGCCGTTTGCGCAAGACCGCCCACGATCGCAAGCACGCTGCCCGGCCCCACCGCGATCGTGCCCGAGTTGGTCAGGGTGCCGCCCTGGGGAAACGCCGCGACGTTGGCGCGTGCGTCCAGGACCAGTTCGCCGCGGTTCTGGGTCAGGAGGAGCAAGGGGCTCCACGCTCCTACCCCCGCGAGGCGAATGGTCGCCGCGTTGACCGTGACGTACCCGAACGATGTGCCCAGCGACCCCGTCGCCCGTGTTTGCCAAGTGCCCCCGCTGAACACGCCGGAGGCGAAGTTCATGACCGCCGTCGCCGCGGGGATCGTGAACTCGCCCGCCGCGGCGTCGAAAAGGCCCTCGTTGTTGATCGCGGAAGCCCGCAAATCAAACGCGCCGTTCGCGGATTCGTCGGTGAGGAAGCCCCGGTTCAGCAGCGTGGTGCCCGGGCCGCCGATTCGTGTGAAGCCGCCCGCTTCCGGCATGAGCCGGATGCCCCCGGTGGGCGACACCGTGAGCGTGCCGTTCTGCGTCAGGGCGATGGAGACGTTCGACGCCGAGTTCACCGAGATCTCACCGGTGACATGAGTATCCGCAGAGAGCAGCAGAGCGGCGTTCGGCCCGGAGATGGTGATCGCGTTGAACGTCGTGGCGTTGGTCAGGATCAGCGTGGCGCCGCTGGTCGGGAGAGAGATCCTCCCGTTGATCGCGGCCCCGGAGATGGTCCCTCCGTTGCTGGTGGCGATGATCCCGGACGGCGCCGACCATTCGCCGCCGGTGATCGCACCGCCGTTCATCGTGAGGGTGGCATTCGGCCCCGTCAGGACCGCACTGCCGATCATGTGGATGTTGACGCCCGCGTCGATGATCAAGGGAGCCAGCGAGTTGATGCCGGCGAGCGTGCGTGCATCAACCGGAAGGTCATCGGTGATCAGGATCGAGTGGCCGGGTGAGATGGCGCCGAGTTGTGCGACATCCGCGGAACCAGGCAGGACATTGCCGGTCCAGTTCAGGGCGTTGGACCAGAGAAAGTCGCCGCCGCCGCCATCCCACGAGGTGATCGTGAGCATGCAGCGGGGCTCCAGGGTTTCCATAAGCGAGAACGCCTCGCTGCGCGCAGGTGCGGCGCGGCGATGAGAAGATCCGTTCATCGCCTCGAAGCGATGAGTGCGTTGGGTTGGCGGTCGGTACCGGTGCATAACTGGTGAAGGTGGCCTACCGTGGCCGTCGGCAAGCCAGTCTACCCATTTCAACGCCGCGCGCCAATGAGGATTTCAACGCAGTTGCATGAAATGGGTGTGAGTGGCCGGTAACGCGAGTCCGATAGGCAGCTCCGGGACGTTGTGGGTAGTACACCGCCCAGTGGGCAGAGCGATGAGTGCAAAGGGTGGGTCTGGAAACAACCGAGCCGACGATCGAGCTGAGTTGGAGGCGTCGGGAGTGCAATGGCGGTAGAAGAGGTCGGTTTCGTGACCCTTGGCAGCAGGGAAGCGGTTTTGAAGAGAATGGTTCGGACGTTGATCGCGAGCGGCGGAAACGCCGCAGAGGAGAAAGATCATGAACATGCGAGTGTCTGTGATTGCAATTCTGGCTTCGGTAGCGGGCGTTGTGTCCGTAGCGTGCGGACAGTTCGCGGTAACGGTGCAGAGTTCGGCTCGGTACCAGGGCTCGCCGTTGCAAGCGGCGACGCAGACCGTGACCATGCCGCCTCCGGGTTTGGGAGACGTGGCTTCGGTCAACTCACTTTCCGACCCGACGCATGACGGCTTTTCTTTCGCACGCGGGGAGGCGAGGTTCGGATTCGACGCCATCGGCGGATACTCGAAGAACTACGCGTGGGCGGCTGGCTTTAACTCGCGGTTCTCGCCGCCCAACGAAGTCGTGGCGGAATCACGCACGACCGCAGCGCTCTCGTACCGGGTGAGTTCGCCCTCGACGCCGGTCGGGACGCCGATCCGCATCCGGACGGTGCTGGGATATGACGGTCAGCTAGGAGTCGCGAACTACTTTGGGCTGACCGGTCCCGGGGAACTGGTGGCCACGTTCGGCTCGAGTTTCACGATCGGCGGCGTTTCTTACTTCGACGCGACAGCCTCGCTGGAGCAACGGCAGAGCAACAACACCTCGGCGCCCATTTTCTCAACAACCGGTCCGTGGGGCGCGGCTTGGACGGCGAGCGTGCAGCAGAATCCATCGCTGGGGGATTTCAATGCGTTCGCGCTGTCTTACTCGGCTGTCGTCGCGTTCGACACCGTCATGGCGGCCGACTTCGACGTGGTGTTTACGCAGTTCGCGACCGCCCGGGTTCCGCGGCCGATCGAGGCGCTGGCGTCGGCGGACTTCTCCCACACCGGGCGATTCACTTTCGAGGCGTACGACGCCGCCACGGGAAATGTCATCAGCGATGCAAGGTTTACCGTGGCGCCAGCGCCCGGGGCGACGCTGCTGCTGGCGGGGTTCGTTCTGCGCCGCCGACGCCGGCGGGGTTGAACCCACGCGAGGAACTAGGCTTTGTTGAGCAACGCGGCGGTGAACATCTTGCCGGTGCTGTCTCGCTCCCAGCCCCAGGCCGGTCCGTGTTTGCGCTCGTAGAACTCCCAGAGCTCGAACCAGTAGCTTCTGAAGGCGTGGCGGCCGAACGGAGCGTAATGCTCGTCTAGACGCTTCATGACCTGCGCCGAGGATCCTTTGTAGCCCAGCAGCGTGCGGCCGTGGCGGACGCTCTCGGTGTCCAGAGGCAGGCGGGCGTAGCGGCCCATGAGCTGCATGATGTTGGCCGCGGCGTACGGCCCGATGCCCGGGAGTTCGACCAGCGCGTCGAAGACCGCATCGTCCGGTGTTGCCGGGTCTTCGAGGAACACCGTGTCGATGCCGCCCTTCTTCGGCGGTGTTCGGAACAACCGTGCGAGTTCAACGATGCGGCGGTCTCGGTAGCCCACGCGGCAGCGGGCACGCAGCGTTTGCGGGCGTGTCCGCGCGATGGTGGCGGCGAGCGGGAACGCGCTGCTCGACGGTGGGGCTTTCGCGCCCTTGATTCGCGCGGGCTCGGCGTCGATACGGTGACCCAGGACATCGCTGAGCCGCAGGTTCATCTGCACCGTGCTTGGCCAGGTGACGTTGCAACTGGTGACGGTCTTGATCACGTCTTCAAACAGCGTGGGGGAGCGGAAGAGCCGTCCGCGGCCGGAAGCGGCGAATCGAGGGTCCACGCGATGGAACTCGGCGATCGTGGCCTCGTCATCATCAAGCCGTAGCATGCGAGTGAGTTGAATGATCGCCGCGGCCCGGTTGGTGGTGTCAAGCGTGTGAGAGAGCCACACGGACAGCGCCTTTCCCTTGGGCTGTGAGATCGCCACGCCAACGGGCCCGCGTGGAAGGGAGAGCACGCGGGTCAGCGTGCGAGCTTCAACGTGCCAGCGGTTGGGAGCGAGCAGGAAGTAGCCGTACGAACAGACATCGCGAGCGAGGTCGTAGTCGCCGGGCGGTGTGAGCGTCAATCGCGGCATGATGATCGTGGCGGTGCGAGTTTCAGGCCGACATGCGCTGACGAACGGGGAAGCAGTACGTCGCGATGTTCACGCACAGGCGATCGCTCAGGCGGGCGTAGTTGGCGTAGTCGCAGTCGATCTGCGACTTGAGCTCGCCCGAGCTGAGGCACACCGACTGGCCCCCGGGCTTGCCGCAGGGCTCCTTGCCCAGCGCCTCGATCATCGGTTGATCGCACTCGAAGTGGTACTGGAAAGCGAGCGTGCGCAAACCCAGCCGAAACGCGGCGAAGGGCGTCCCGTGCGCCGTCGCGAGCACCGTCGTCCCCGGGGGGACGGCGGTGACGGATTGGCTGCACGTATAGAACTGCTGGTGCCGCCACGAGATTCCAGCCATGATCGTGTCGGTCTGACCCGGAATCGTGACGTTTGTGGGCAGGAAGCCCGCCGCGGGCGTTTCACGCCAATCGACCTTCCCGCCCAGGGCGTGGGCGATGAGCTGCGCGCCCAGGCAGATCCCGATGATCGGCAACTTCGCCGTGTGCGCGAGTTTAATCAGCCCGACTTCGTCGGCGAGCCAGGGGTGCTTGTCGGTGTCGGCCACCATCATGGGGCCACCCAGGATGACAACTCCGTGGATGTTGTCAAGGTCGGCGGGGATGGCGTTCGCCTTGCCGCCCAAGTCGGGGCGGCGGATGTCGAAGCGGAAGCCATGGTCTCGCAGGCAGGCGCCCAATCGTCCGGGGCCGCCGTTGTTGGAGTGCTGGAGGATCAGTATCGACATAGGAGCCGATGGTAGGGGCGAGGATCGGGAGCCGGGAATCCGGGCCGGGGATTCAATCGGAGGGAACACCGAGCGTGGATCGGAGTATGCTTTGATCAAGGAACAGCGGGCTGTTCAGGCTTCTTTGGAGCGAGTGTTGGTCAAGTACATCGGGTCTAAACGAACGCTGGTGCCTGTGATTGTGGAGACGGTGCGCTCCGTGGCGCCGCGGGCGACGACCGTCCTGGATCTGTTCTCCGGCACGTCGCGGGTCGGTCACGCGCTCAAGCGGTCCGGGTACCGGGTGTTGGCGAACGACCACAACGCCTACGCCGCGACGCTGGCCCGATGCTATGTGCAGGCCGACCGCGAGGATGTATTGGACGACGCCACCCGGTTAATCGCGGAATTTAGCACGATGCCCGGCCGTGCCGGCTACTTCACCGACACGTTCTGCGTGCAGTCCCGGTTCTTTCAGCCCAAGAACGGCGAGCGGATCGACGCGATCCGCGAGGCGATCGTCCGCAAGGGGTTGGCGCCCGAGTTGGAAGCCGTGGTGCTGGTCTCGCTCATGGAAGCCGCGGACCGCGTGGATTCGACCACGGGTTTGCAGATGGCGTATCTCAAATCGTGGGCGCACCGTGCGAACAACGAACTTGAACTGCGCATGCCGGATGTGCTGCCCCGAGCGGCCGGCGGTAAGGGCGAGGCGCACGGATTGGATGCGTTCGACGCCGCCGCGGCGTTGGAAGCAGACGTGGCGTACATCGACCCGCCGTACAACCAGCATTCCTATCTAGGCAACTACCACATCTGGGAGAGCCTCGTGCGGTGGGATAAGCCGCCCGTCTACGGCGTGGCGTGCAAGCGGGAGGACTGCCGCCAGCGCCGCAGCGCCTTCAACTCCCGCACACTGTTCGACGCGACGCTTCGGCGGCTGCTCCAGGCGGTGCGTGCGCCCGTGCTGATCGTCTCGTTCAGCAACGAGGGGTACCTCGGCCGCGAAGCGATGGAATCGCTGCTGGGAGAAGTCGCGGGCCCGACGGGGAAGGTGAACACGATCGTGAATGATTACAAGCGGTACGTGGGAGCCCAGATCGGGATCTACAACCCGCAAGGAGAGAAAGTGGGCAAGGTGGGGCACCTGACCAACAAGGAGTACCTGTACGTGGTGGAGCGGGAGGGCTCGACGACCGGAGACCTCTTGGTGTCGCAACCAGCTGTTTGAACCCGCGGACACCTCGGCGAGGCGTGGTTCGCGCGCCGTGGGGGGCGTTTGATACGATTGGCCGTGCCCGATGATCCGATCCCACAGCCTGTTGACGCCGAGGGCTTCGCCGCGGCGGACTCGCCGCCGCCCTGGGGCACCGAGTCCTTCGATGAGCGGATGGTCCGCCTTAACCGCAAGGCCCGCGGGCTGGTGAAGTCGCCCGGCGTGTACCTCATGAAGGACCACAAGGGCGTGGTGCTCTACGTCGGCAAGGCGCTCAACCTGCCCGACCGTGTGTCCAGCTACTTTCTGCCCTCCACCGCGCTGGGATACCAGAAGCAGCCGATGCTCGATATCGTGCACGATTTCGAGATCCTCCAGTGCGAGAGCGAGTGGGAGGCGCTGCTCACCGAGAACCGGCTGATCAAGGATGTGCGGCCCCGTTTCAACGTGCGGCTCACGGACGACAAGACGTTTCCTTACCTGGCGGTAACGCAGAATGAAGATTTCCCTCGCGTGTTCGTGACCCGCAACCCCACCGGCGCGGGCGACGAGGACCTCCGGAAGCTGCTCAAGGGCGCCAAGGTCTTCGGGCCCTTCGCGAATGCCGGCTCGCTGCGCGAGGCCGTGCAGGTGCTCCAGCGCGTCTTCAAGTTCCGCACCTGCCGGCTCGACATCATCGCGGGCGACGAGAAGAACAAGCGGTTTCGGCCGTGCTTGCTCTACGCCATCAACCAGTGCACCGGGCCATGCGCCGACAAGATCACCAAAGAGGAATACGGGGCGGATGTGGACCGGTTCGTGCGGTTCTTGGACAGCAAGCGCAGCGTCATGCTGCGTGAACTGCGCGAGCAGATGCAGGCCGAGGCCCAGGCACTGCGCTTCGAGAAGGCCGCGGCCCTGCGCGATCAGATCAAGGCCATCGAGCGGCTCGACGAGCGGGCCGACCGCAAGGACGGCTGGCAGCCCGAAACCGAGAACATCATCCTGGAGCCGGACAAGGCGATCAAGAGCCTCCAGCGCACGCTCGGGCTGGAGGAGCCCATCCGGTGCATGGAGTGCATCGACATCGCGCACCTGGGCGGCGGGGAGACGGTCGGGAGCAAAGTCTGTTTCATCGACGGAAAGCCCTTCAAGAGCGAGTACCGCCGATTCCGCATCAAGAGCGTCGACGGTGGCAACGACGACTACGCCAGCATCCGCGAAGTCGTGAGCCGACGGTACCGCGAGGCCGGCGAGGGCAGCGAACTCTACCCAGATGTGATCATCATCGACGGCGGTCTGGGCCAGCTCCACGCGGCGTTGGAGGCCTTCCAGCAGCTCAATGTCAAACCACCCATGGTAATCTCCCTCGCGAAGAAGGAAGAGCTCATCTACATCCAGCAACGCTCTGAGCCCGTGCGGCTCGGCCGCGAAAACCCGGGCCTGCGCCTGTGCCAGGCGATCCGCGATGAGGCCCACCGCTTCGCCCAGCACTACCACCACATCCTGCGTCGCAAGAAGACCCTGGGCGAAGACTGAACCGGCTCAACAACCGTTCGACCAGTGCGCGAAGAACACCTGCACGTCGCCGTTGTCCACGCCCCCATCGCAGTTGAGGTCCGCGGCGGCATCGCCGTTGCCCCAGGCGGTATAGAAGTCCGTCACGTCGCCCCCGTCCACGCCGCCGTCGCAGTTGAAGTCGCCGGGGCAGATCGTGAGCTGCGCCGGGAGGCTGTTGGTGGGGCCGCACGCGTTGATCACAACACACCGGAACTTCACCCCGTCCGCGTCGAGCATGTTGGGGTAGCCCGTGAGCGTGAGGGTGGCGGTGCCCGAGCCGATTGCGAATCCACATCCACCCCAGCCGCCGGTGGGGCCGTCGTACACCGGCGCGTACACGTTGGGTGATGTCTCGTGGTACCACTGATACGTGTACGGCCCGTTGGAGGCCGGGACGACGACGCTGAACGGCGCCGGGCCCGCGGCGCAGGAGATGGAATCAAACGGCTGTGTCGTGATGACCGGCGGTCCCGCCAGCACGGAGAGCACCGCGATCGGCGTCGCGGCGGTGGCGCAAGTGCCGGTGACATAGCACCAGTAGCTGCCCGCAACGTCGCCCTTGGTGTTCGAGAAGAGCATCGTGGGGCTCTGGGAGCCGGTGATGGTCGTGCCCGAACTGGTGACACCGTCACTCACGGGGAGACTGAACTGAAAGAAGCCGTAGTCGTAGTAGCGGTACCACTGGTACGTCGTGCCCCGGTATGGGCTGGCCTGGCATCCCAGCGACGCCACGTTGTTGACGCACACGCTCGTGTTGAAGGGCAGGTAGTCAAACGTCGGTCCCGGCGTCACGTTCAGCGTGGCCTGCCCGCTCGCGGCTCCGCCGCAGCGATTGGACACCCAGCACTCGTACACCCCCGAGTCGCCGCCCTGCGCATTGGCGATGGTGATGGTGGGGGAGTTGGCCCCCGAAATGAGCCCTCCCGCCGCGGTGGGCCCGTTCGAAAGCAGCACGCCGTCTTTGAGCCACGCATACGTGAGATTGCCCGTGTATGTGCCGCCCGCGGAAGTGCTGAACGTCGCCGTGCCGCCGAAGCAGAAGCCCTGGTCCGTGGGCGAAGACAGGATCGTGGGCTTGTGCATGCACGGGATCCCCCGCGCCACCCACGCGCGTCGCTCGCCGCCGTAATTACCTGTGCCCGCGATCACCGTGCCGTCGTTGCTCACGGCGGACACTTCGTTGAAGTTCAGGAATCCGGAGATGTTGAAACCCATCGCGGGGAGCCACGTGAACAGATCGATCATCCCGATATCGCCCGCGAACATAAAGGCCTTGTCCGCGCCGCCGCCTGTGCAGGAGCCGAGCACCACCGAGCCCTCGCGCGTCACCGCGTCGGCGAAAGCCTGTGTGGTGCCGGGCAGGCGACCCAGGTCCTCCATCGAGTACGCTCCGCCGCCCAGGTCGCGCCAACGGAAGGCGCGGTACACAAGGCCGGGACCGGCACTGCTCCCCACCACCGTCAGGCCGTCATTGCTCATCGCTTTCACAAGGTCGTACAGACCGCCGTTGGGGAGCGTGCCCAGGTACGTGCGGTTGCCCGCGGCGTCCCACCGCATGGCGTCGCCGTTGCCCGAACTCAGCGTCCGCAGTTGACCGCCGATGTAGGATCCGTTGTAGTTCGAGGCCATCGCATAGCCGTCCCCGTAACCCGCCGGCGGCGGAAAGATCTGGAATCCACCCGACGGCGTCCAGCGATAGGCCCATGACGAGCCGGAACTCACGAGCCACCGGTGCGTCTGGCCGAAGAACGTCAGTCCGTCGCGCGAAACGCCCGAAATGGTCTGCCATTGGCCGCTGCCATAGACGCCCAAGTCCTGATACCCGCCCGCGGCGGTCCACTTGTACCCGTGCCAACCGTTGGGCAGGCGCAGATTGACGGCGATCACATTGCCGTCATCGCTCACGCCCAGCGCTTGCGATTCGTATCCGCCCAGAGCAAGCGGGATCTCCTGGCGGCCGCCCGCGACAGTCCATCGGTAGGCCCGGTCCGGTCCGTTCCAACTCCAGCCGACCACCGTGTTGCCGTCCCCGCTCAGCCCGCCGATCCAACTGGTCTGCAGGTTTGGCATGGGCGGGATGTTGTAGAACGACTGGGCTTGCACGGGCGGTGACGCCGCGCCGGCGAGCATGACAATCGCACGCAGCGCCATGCCAGACAGGCGGGAAGATCGGCGGATGGGTGCGATGTTCATGGCGATCTCCAAGTGTGCGAAAACCGCGGCGTATCTCGTCGCGGGCGAGTGCCAATGTCCAACTCAACACGTTACCGGAAAACGGCGCGTAACGCAAGGAACTTCCGCGGCCCTTCGTGGGGCGGATCAGTTCCTTGCAGCACCAAGTCGATCTCGGCGAAGATTCTCGGAGACCGATAAGCAACGCGGGACTAAATCTCGGCCGCTCGCTTGCGGCCCACGCGTCGAATGAAGGCGTAGATGCGCTTCCACTCCGAAACCGGGCCCGCCGGAGTTCCAAGGTAAGTCTGCCCGGCGGGGACGTTGTTGATGACGCCCGCGTTGGCGCCGATCCTGGCCCCGGAACCGACCTCAAGATTGTCTGCGATGCCCACGCCGCCGCCGATCATGACGCCGTCGCCAATCGTGATCGACCCCGAGAGACCCACGTTGCCGCAGATGATGCAACAGCGGCCGATGCGGCAGTTGTGCCCCACCTGCACGAGGTTGTCAATCTTGGTGCCTGCGCCCACTACGGTGCTGCCGAACTTGCCCCGATCGATGCACGTGTTGGCGCCGATTTCCACGCCGTCATCGATGACGACGTTGCCAATGTGCGGGATCTTCACGAGGCCCCTGCCGTCAGGGCTGGGGTGGTAGCCGAACCCGTCCGCGCCGATGATGACGCCGGAGTGAAGGATGCAGCCGCGGCCCACCTCGCACCGTTCCAGCACCGCCACGCACGGGTGCAGCACCGAGCCCTCGCCCACGCGCGCGCCGCATCCGACAAAAACGTTCCCCACGAGCACCGCGCCGGCACGGACTTCCGCCCCCGCGCCCACCGTGCAGTTGGGGCCGATGCTGGCGGCGGGGTCCACCCGGGCCGTCGCATCGATCACGGCGCTGGGGTGCGCCCCCGCGGCGGGCGGCGCTGGTTTGGGAGCGAAAATGTTCAACGCCTTGATCATCGCCGCGTCGGCATCCGCCACGACGAGCACGGCGCGGCCGGGCGCAGGACGTTTGGTGTCAACGTCTTCAAGCACCATGTTGAGCGGAACATCGCGAGCCACCAGCACCGCGCTGGCCTTGCCGTTGTTCCACGCCGCGGCGTACTTCGTGGAGCGCAGGAACGTCAACGTCCCCTCGGTCGCACGGTCAGCGGCGTCCAGGCGATTGATTGAAATGTCGGGGCTTCCGATCAGTTCTGCCCCGACAGCCTCGGCGATTTGTCCGGTCGTCATCGTCACGGGCGATGGTAGCGCTGAGGGTCGCGTTCCCGCTCCTACGCTCCCCCCGCATGCGTATCGGCACCCGAAACTTCCGGTTGGGAGACGCTGGCCGCCCGTACATCATCGCCGAGTTGGGCGTGAACCACGACGGCGACCTCGCCCGGGCCCTGGAACTGACCCGGACCGCGAATAGGGCCGGGGCCGACGCCATCAAGCTCCAATGGTTCGAGGCCGAGCGCCTCATGAGCAAGGCGTCAATTCTGGCCGCGTACCAGCGGGCCGCCGGTGAGCAGGACCCGATCGCGATGCTCAAACGCCTCCAACTGCCCCCAGGGGAGATGGCAGAGGTGGTGGCCCTGGCGCACCAACTGGGCCTGCACGCGATCATCACCGTGTTCAGCGTGGAACTGGTCGAGGCGGCCAACCGGATCGCGTGGGATGCATTCAAGTCGGCCAGCCCAGACCTCATCCACGCCCCCCTGTTGGCGGCGATGGCGGCTACCGGCAAGGGCCTGATCGTGAGCACCGGGGCGGCGGAAGCGAGCGAAGTGGCCGAAGCCCACACACGCCTCGCACGTTTCCACGAGCAGTTGGCGTATCTCCAATGCGTGAGTTGTTACCCAACGCAACCGCAGGACGCCTCGGTGCTCGCCCTCCGGCACATCGCGGAGATCACAGGCTGCCCCACTGGGTACAGCGATCACACCCAAGGTGTTGACACCGGCGCGTACGCGGTGTCGCTCGGAGCCCAGATCCTGGAGAAGCACCTGACCCACGATCGGACCGCGGCCGGGCCGGACCACGCGGCGTCGCTCGACGAAGCCGGCTTCACGGAATACGTCCGGCTCGCGAAAGCCGCGGTGGGCTCCCCACCACGCCCCGATGACCCCCGCGCGGGAGAACCGAATAAACGCGTGCTTGCGTGCGAGCGCAACGTGCGGTCCGTGTCCCGCCAGTCACTCGTCACGGCGCGGCGTCTGCGGGCGGGCGAAGTACTGACGCCCGCGGATGTGACCATCAAGCGTCCCGGAACAGGCCTGCCGCCGTTCATGCTGGAGCGAGTAATGGGATCAAAGGTTGTCCGGGATGTGGACGCCGATGTGCCCCTGACAGAGGCAGACCTTGGGTAGGGGATCCGGCCCCGGTCGCATTCACCCAAGGTCAGTTTTGAGCGGTTCACGCTCGCCCAACCGGCCCCTCGGCGGCTATGATTCCCGCACATTTGGGGATTGGTGTAACGGTAGCACGAGTGACTCTGACTCACTTAGTCTAGGTTCAAATCCTAGATCCCCAGTTTTCAGGCCTTCCGATAGATTCGCTCGGCGTGCCTGGGTTTCGGCCGAGCGAACGAGGCCGTGCCTTGGGTCACCCCTGACCCTCCATAGACAATCAATGTGATCGCAAGTGCAGGTGCTGCTCCGCTGCATCTCGGCCCATCACGAAAGGCGCTGGTGCAGTTCCGCGACGCCGCCCAGATCTCGGTCCACGGTACGGTCAAACGTCGGGTCTTCCCGGCATGCCAGGCCCACGAAGCGGTTGGCGGGCTGTTCCTGTTCCTCTGCGTACAGCCGAGCGATGTTGGGCAGCCGGCCCAGCACTACGAAAAGCATCGCGATCCGAGCGTCGAAGCCCATGTCCAGCAGCAGCCCCGCCGCGACGCCGTCGACGTTGATCGGAACACGCTTGCGTTCGTACAGCAGCCGCCCCAAGCGGCGCACGAGAGCAACGTGAGGGCCGTTCCAGCCCAGTTCATCCGCTAACTCCAGCAGACGGCGAACGCGCGGGTCTGTGGCCTCCTGAAGCTGCTCCAGGGATCGTGCGTCCATGGTCGAGGCGCCCGGGCTCTTGTGGAATCGGTGCCCGAATCCCCACAGACGTTCGCCCCTGGAGAGACGTTCCTCCACGTACGCCCGCGGGTCCGCCCCGGACTGCATGATCGTCGAGAGTTCCTGCATCGCCAGCTCAAGCGCCCCGAAGTGGTACGCCCCCATCGCCGCGGCGATGAAGCTGATGGCGCTGGCGCCGAACGGCGCTCGCACGCTGGCCGCGACCCGGGCGCCGTGCGTGGATGGCGACGTCACGCCGTGCTCGCACAGAGAGACCAGGTAAGCTTCCATCAGCACACTCTCGGCGTGCGTGGGGTAGCGGCTCTGGGTCTGGAAGAAGATCATGTCCACATACGAAACGGCGCCGACCAACTGGCCCAGCGGAATGCCGCGGGCGATGACATCCCCGTCGAGCACGGCGCTCTGGCCGCGGGGAAGGGGACGGGAATCCCGAGGGGCATGGGCGTGCGTGGGAGAGACCTCGATGGTCTGGACGTCAAGGTGATTGTTCAAGGGTCGTCTTTCTGGCCACCAGGGCCTTGCGAGCAGAGTGTGTGAACGATGAGAAAACGAAACACCCCGGCGGGTGGCCGGGGTGCGCCTGAGGCATGATGTGTTGGGAGGTGGGCGGGCTACCGGTGAATCGGCGCCCCGCCACAATCAACGACACACCACACGCTCCGGGCGCTGCGGCGTTTCATCGATTTTTTCAGTGTGGCGGCTGGCACGATCTGTCGGTTCCCTGAAATTCGAGCGGGAATGATAGAGTCGGCACGCGTGTCGGGCAAGCCCGGGTATCGTCCCGTCAGGCCGCACGTCGCGGGCAGTCTCGCGTCGCTCGCTGGCACACCGCGATCAGCGTGGCCTTGTCGATCGGCTTGGTTTCGTAATCCGTGCACCCCGCGGCGATGCACTTCTCGCGGTCGCCGCTCATGGCGTGCGCCGTGAGGGCGATGATCGGCACGGCGCAGCCGTGGGACCGCAGCAGCCTCGTGGCCTCGTACCCGTCGACCTCGGGCATCTGCATGTCCATCAGGACCAGGTCGAACGGCGGCGGCTGGCGCACCGGCGAGTGAAGATCGCCCGCGATGGTCATCGATTCGACCGCCCTGCGGCCGTTGTCGACGATGGTGAGATTGGCGCCGGCTTTGCGAAGGTGGAACCCGATGAGGCGCTGGTTATCCACGCCGTCCTCTGCCAGAAGCACGCGCAGGCCCTGGAGCGGACCCCGCTCCGCCCCGCGGGGCTCAGGAGCCTCGACCGCGGCCGACTGAGAAACGTTCGTCTGTGTGTCCGGCTCCCACAATGAGGAATCCTCGATGTTCCCGGCGGCGATGATCGCGGTGAACGTGCTGCCCTTCCCGTGCTCGCTTGTGATCGTGATGTCCCCGCCGAGCAGCTCCGCAAGGCGCTTGGCGATGGTGAGTCCCAGCCCGGTGCCGCCGAACTTGCGCGTCATGGTCTCGTCCGCTTGCGCAAAGGGTCGGAAGAGGCGGCTGGCCTGATCGGGAGTCATGCCGATCCCCGAGTCGGTGACCTCGAACCGCATGCGGGCCGAGCCGCTGGGCTCTCTCTCGCACGCGACCCGGAGCGTGACGCCGCCGGTCTCGGTGAACTTCACCGCGTTGCCGATCAGATTGACCAGGATCTGCCGCAGCCGCAACGGATCGCACGCGAACGACCGGGGCACGGCCGTGGTGAACTCGTGCCGAAGGTAAAGGCCCTTGGCCTCGCTCCGCACGCGCATCAGGCTCATCACATCGGTGACCAACTGGGCAGGATCTGTCGGAAGAGACTCGACCGTCATCTTGCCGGCCTCGATCTTGGAGACGTCCAGGATGTCGTTGATCAGCGAGAGCAGGTGCTCGCCGTTGCGTTTGATCGTGGCGATCGACTCGAGGCGACGATCCGGCGCCAGCGTGATATCGCCGTCCTCGGACAGCAACTCGGTGTAGCCCATGATCGCCGTCATCGGGGTGCGGATCTCGTGGCTCATGTTCGCCAGGAAGTCGCTCTTGGCGCGGTTGGCTGCCTCGGCCTTGAGGCGGGCCTCCGCCAGCGAGGCCTCCGCTTGTTTCTTTTCCGTGATGTCCCGGAGGAAAGCATTGAAGTACACCTCTCCGCCATCACGCACGGCGGTCACGGCCATCTCAACGGTGATCGTGCCGCCGTCCTTGCGAATGGCCGGCAGCTCCACGCGCCGCCCGAGCACCCGGGCTTCGCCGGTCTGCAGAAAGGCGGCTAGCCCCTTCTCGTGGCGTTCACGCAGGTCCGGCGGAATGATGAGCCCGCCGAGCGAGCGGCCCACGGCTTCGGCCCGTGACCAACCGAACGTCTTTTCCGCCTGCGCGTTCCACTCGGTGACTTTGCCCTTGCCGTCCATGGTGATCACGGCGTCGAGCGCCGTGTCGATCACCATGCGGATGAGGTGCTCGCTCTTGGCGATGGCCCGCTCCGAGTCTTTGCGCTGGGTGATGTCCAGCATCACGCCGCGCATGATCGGCTCGGGACGGCCCTGCACGTCCGTCTCGACCCCGGCCAGGTCCTCGATCCAGACGAACGTGCCGTCGGCCTTCATCGCCCGGTACTCGAAGCGGTGGCTCTTTCCACCGAGCATCTCCTGCTTGCAGAACTCGATCGCGGCGTCGCGGTCTTCGGGGTGGAGCGTGCGCTGCCAGAAACCAGGCGTGAGCCAATCGGCCAACGGATACCCCCAGCGGGCCGCTTGCGGCGAGACATACGTAAACCGGTTCTCGCGGGTGTCGAACTCCCAGATGATGATGTCGGAGCCCTCCACCAGCGACCGCATCCGCGCCTCGCTGCGGGCGAGTGTCGCGGCGGCTTTGAGACGCCCGATGGCCATGCCCAGCGAAAGTGTCATCGATTGCGCGGCGGCGATGTGCGTCTGGATCATCTCGCCGGCTGTCTCACCGTACAGCATGAGCTTGCCCTGCACGCCCCGGTCCGTGATGATGGGGATGAAGGCGAGCGAGCCGATCCCCTCGCTCCGGAACAAGTCGCGAAAGCCCTCCATCGACTCCTCCGCCGCCGTGTCGTTCATCACGATCGGGTGAGCGACCTTGGCCCCGGCCGCCCACGGACAATGGCCCTCCACCGAGGCTCTGTATTCTGCGGAGATCCCCCTCCAACTCGCGAATCGGCAGACGCCTTTCTCATCGTGCAGCAACACCGCGGTGCGGGTCAGCCCGGTCGCCTGGCCGACGGCGTCGTTCACGGTCCTGGCCGCCTCGTACACTTCCGCGGCCGCCGCGAGCTTCGTGGCCAGCGCCAGCGCCTCGGCCTGCAACCGTTTGGCCTCTTTGCGTTCAGTCACATCCATGCAGCCCCCGACATAGCCGACGAACTCGCCGTTGTCGTAGCGGGGAAGTCCTTTGGAGACCATCCAGCGGTACTCGCCGTCGTGCCGGCGCAGGCGGTACTCGATCTCGAACTCGCGCTGGGCGTCGAACGCTTGCTCATACGCGGACAGGCAAACCGCCAGGTCCTCTGGGTGCACGCCCGTCGTCCACCCGTCTCCCAGTTCATCCTCCAGCGTTCGCCCGGTGTAGTCGAGCCATCGCTTGTTGAAATCGACCGCCCGCTTGTCCCGACCAGAGAGCCAGACCAGCACGGGGACCGCGTCCGCCAGCACCCGGAACCTCGCCTCGCTGTCGCGCATCAACTGCTCGGACTCGATGCGGCTGGTGATATCCCGGCCGCTCCAGATGACATGCTCGATCGGCCCGCCCGGGCGATCCGGGGCGACGGGCGACGCGGTGCACTCAACCCAGAGTAACCGACCGTCCTTGGGCAGCACGCGGCAGCGGGTCGTCACGGTCTCGCCCCGTACGACCGCCGCGAATGCCTCTTCCAGAGGCGCGTGGAACTCGGGGCTGATCCAGGATCGCCACGAGAGGGAGGCCAGCTCCGACTCGCCATAGCCAAGCGCTCGGTGCACCGAAGGCGAGATGTACTCCGGTGTGCCGGTCACCGTCAGCAGTTCGATCAGATCGGTGGCATTCTCCGCCAGAACCCGCACCGTTCGTTCCCGCTCAGCGAGCGCGACGATCGCCGCCCGTCGGCGCATCTCCAGGGCGGTCACCGCGACAGTCACGCCGCAAGCGCCCAGCAGGAGAAGCGAGCCGCCGAGAATCACGGCGTTGGTCATCGTCGCTGTCCGCGACTGGAAGCTGGCGGCCGACATGTCCACGCCCACGAAGCACTCGATCGAGCCGTCCGCCGCGCGGACGGGCGCAAACGCCGACACAAACGTTCCCCACTTGTCGGTGTAGGGCTGTGCGCTGACCGTGGCCTCGCCCGTTGCCAACGCGGTGAGCATCGCCGGGTCGGGGTCTTCGTAAAGTTCGTTGAGGTGCGATTGATCGTCAACCCCGTCTCCGTCGTGGTCCCCGGGATCGGCCGCGTCCACGACGAAGCGCGGGCCCTCGGGGCTGTTCCGCACGGTGTAGAGGTACTTGAGCGAGCGCGTCGCCGTAATCAGCTCCCGCAGTGGCGCCACCACGCGCGCGTATTCGGGGCCGTTCATCTGGGCCACGTCCGTGAGGTGGGAATGGGCCGCCGCGTCGATTCTCTGCGCCGCGATCGCGGCGACTGTCGTGAGTTCTTCGTCGAGCGCCGAACGAAACGCCCTCCCTCCCATCACCCAGGCCGCGCTCAGCGACACGGCCCCGAGGGCGACGATGACCAGCCCGGCCACGACACCCTTTATCCAGGCGGGTATGTCGCGGGAGCATCGGCGTGAAGCCGGTGACCCGGAACCGGACCGGACAGCCACAGCCTCGCCCGTGTCGGCCTTGGTGACCCCGCGGTCATGTTTCGATTGTTCGCCGATGCGCAACATAATGCTCGTGCGGGATGAGACCAACTCCCCGCGGCGCTCACGATCCGGCCCGGGGTCACGCGTACATCGGTTGAAGGTCTGGAATGCTTGACTGTGCGGTCTGTAACGGCGGCCCCCCCCGCGGTCGAAAGCGTTACAGTCGTCGCGTCACCACCCGATCGGAGGGGGCGTGGTCTCACGTTTTGACCGAAGAAACGGCCGCGATCGCCACGGGGATGAGCACCATCACCGGCACGAACACGCTGATCTGCGGCGGCAGCCCCGGGATCGGCGCCGACGCCGCGATGAGCGCCGCCAACATCGCGCCCACCGCGATGGGCGCCGCGTACAGCGATTGCACGATCATGCTGCACGGCTCGCGCCGGAGGAAAAACGGCGTACAGATGAGCAACGCCAGGATGTTCGAGATGCTCAGGGCGATGCGCCCCCAGAGCAGCCGCTGCAACTGTTCGATGCGTCCCGCCGGCGCGTTGGCTTCACCGGCCGTGCGGGTGATGAGCTGCGCGATCTGCGGCGTGCTCAGATTGCTGCTGAATCCCTCGAACTGGCGCATGCGCAGGGCAGTCGGATCAAGGTCCGTTTCAAGCCGCGTGAGGGGCGTCGGCTTCGACACGCCGGTCTGCCCATTCTCGGACACGATCCGCTCCGACTCGCCGCCCGTGAGCGTCCAGCCGCCGCGCTCCCAGTGAGCGCTCGTGGCCCGGATGCGGGCGGTCATCAGGCCCGACCGGTCCCGCTCCCACACGTTCAGCCCCTGGATGTCACCCGTGTCCAGGTTCACGGATCGCGCATAGAAGATCCGACCGGCGCTGTCGGCGCACAGCGGCTGGGCCGCGGCGCCCAGCGAGCTCGAGCCCGCCTGCTTCTTGTCGCGCGTGAGCAGCGGCGCCAGCCGCGGGACCATCAACTCGCGATTGAGAATGCTCAGGCCGGTGAGCACTACAGCGACGACGATGATCGGGCGGGCGAGACGGTGAAGGCTGACGCCGCCGGCCAGCACGGCCACGAACTCGCGGTGCTTGACGAGCTGGGCACAGGTGAACCCCATACCACCGACGATCACCAGCCCAAGCAGGTAGTTGTACAACTGGAAGAACCGGGGCCACCACAGGTCGGCGAGCAGCCAGACCGTGAGCGTCGCCACGCGCAGCCCGGTGGGGTTCGCGGTGGGGGACTGCGGCTGCGCCGCCCGGGCTTCCTCGGACGCGTACTTGGTGGCCAGTTCCAGGTACTCGTCAAAGTTCAACGAGAAATCGATGAGCACGACGATGGCAAAGAGGCACGCCAGCAGAAGCAGCACGTTCGTCAGGTACTGACGCGAGATGTACCGATCGATGATCTTCATCGCAGCCGCCCCGAGGGTGTGCCGACAGCTTCGCCGCGGCCGAGTTTCCAGATCCAGCCGGAAGCCACGTACGCCATCACCGCGGCGACGTACGCGTCGGACACGAAGTGTGCACCGGCCAGCAACCGGGTCAGCACGCAGCCGCACGCGAGCAGAGTCACGAACACGCCAACCCGCGGCGAGAACCTCCACAGCAGGAACGCCGCGCCGAACGCCGCCCCGGCGTGACTGCTCGCCAGCCCCAGCCCGCGGCCCGGCCAGGGCGCATCGAACCAGTCGTAGAAATACAACCCCGTGTTGCTCAGGCTCGGTCGGTGACGGGTCACGATGACCTTGAGAAGTTCGGCCAGCGCGCCTCCCGCGGCGGCCGACGCCGGAATCATCCACGCCAGGCGCGTCACTACCGGGCGCGACCGCGGTCCCAGCCCCGCCAGACCCACCGCGATGCCGACGGCGATCCACGTGGGCAGGTAGCCCATGGTGCGCAGGAACTGCACCCAGTCGCGGCCCTTCCATGAACCCCAATCTTCGATGCGCAAGGCCCAGAACGCGCGTCGGTCGATCACCGTGACCACCAGCAGGCCCAACGCCAACGCCACGCCCACGATGAGGCGTTGAATCCGGCGGCGTCGCTCGTGGAGTGTGGGCTGCATGGTTCAGCGTGCGGGCGAGCCCTTGAGGCCGTCGGGCGGAAAGCCGCGGAAGTTGCGGCAGATGAACGCGGGCCGGTCCTTCTTGCCGTCCCCGTCGAGGCGACCGACTTCCTCCACCTTTTCAAACACGGATTTCCATGCCCCGCGCACCGCCCCGTTGGCTACCGCGGGCCGGCCGATCAGCCCCAAATCGCGGCGCAGATCCGTGAATGACCAGAGATCGAACTGACTCTTGCGACCCGAGAGCATGAGGCTGCTGGAACAGTATGTGACAGGCCGGCCGGGAAGGTAAAACGCCAGCAGGCTGCTGCGGCCGTAGTGGTTCGAGATCACAAACGGTTCCAGGCCCGTCTCGATCTTCACCCGCTCGCACAGGCGGTGCACGTGCGCCGCCATGACGTCAGCGCCCATGAAGCGGTGCAGCGGCACGATGCCCCCGATGAGCGGCAGCCTCGCCGCCCAGTCCATCCGCGCGATCAGCAGGCCTGTGATCGTTCCGAACACCAGCGAGATGATCCATAGCGTGCGGGTGAGGTTGGTGGGGCGTGAGAGCAGCAAGCCCGCCCGAGGGCGGGGCGGCGGCAACGCCAGCCACGCGGCGGTCCGTTCTCGCAGTTCATCTAGCCCATTGGCCACCCGCATCCCCGCCAGCGGCATGAGCGTGACATACCCCGCCAGCGGCCAGTTGCCCTCCGGCTCGGTGAGGAGGCTGACCAGCAGGTAGAAGGCCAGAATCGGCACGGAACTCACAAGCAGGAACATCTCGCCCCGCCACCGCAGCGGATCCTCGGTCCGGTGTTTCCACGCCCGCAGCGCCTGCCCAACCGCAAATCCGAGCACGGGCCCGATCAGGCCCAACTGCGTGCCGACATAGTCCAGCGTCCAACGGGGGTTGTAATGCCAATGGCCGGTTCCTTGCGTGACCGCAACGTCGCCGCCTTTGACACCCAGGTGGCCCAACAGGTGAGACAACGTCGGCCACCCGTTCTGCGCGTTCCAGATGAGGATCGGCGCCGCGCCCAGGCTCAGCAGCCCCAACGCCGCCGCGACCGGGAGCACCCAGGATCGCCGTGGCAAGGTCGCAGTGGCGACCCCCGCCGCCGCGGCGAACCAGATCAGGCCCGGCAGCGCCAGCAGAATCGTGTACTTGTACAGCAGCCCCGCCGCGAGCGCCAGCCCGCACAGCGGCAGGTACGCTCGGCGCCGTTGGCCCAACCCCCGCCACCCGGCCCACATCGCCACCGCCCAGCACGCCGCGTACGGGCCGTCGATGGTCATCAGCACGCCGATCATCTGCAGGAGCGGTGTCAGCAGCACGCACGCACAGGAGAAGAACGCGACGCGCCAGCGGTTGGTCACGTCGCGTGCGAGCAGGGCGACCGACAACAGCAGAACCCCGGAGGCCAGCGCCGCGGGCAGGCGGATGGCGAACTCGCTCTCGCCCAGCAGCCGCACCGACGCTGCGATGGTCCACGCGACCCCCGGGCCCTTGCTGTAGTAGCTCCAGTCCAGGTGCCGGCTCCAATCCCAATAGTGCGCCTCGTCTTCAACCAGGGTGTACGGACAGGCGAACGCAAGGTACAGAATCCGGGCCAGCGTCGCCGCGGCGATCAGCGACAGCGTGCGCCTGCGCCACGGGCGCCGGTCGGGCGGTTGAACGTCGGGTTCGCGAGGTGCTTCATCCATGGGATCAGTGGCGGATGAGCGCCTTGTAGTTGAAGTACGTGTAAATGGCCAACCCGCCCACGCCGCTCCACATCAGCACCAGGCCCGGCCAGCCGGTCTGCAGCGTGGCCTGCTGCCCGCCGCTGATCGTCACGAGGCACAGGATGGCCGGGAAGAAGGTGAACATGTAGACCGTGAGCGGGAGTCTCTTGCTCAAACGCATCGACGTCACCGCGCCCGTCAGCACCATCACGAGCGTCGAGAGTGCGATCGCCATCCGTTCGTGCTGCTTCGCGAGCACCTGGCGAACGAGCAGACCGGTCTTCTTCGAGAGGTCGTCGAGCGCCACCCGCGTCTTGGGGTCGGGGTTTGAGTACACCGCGTCGGTGGTCGCCAGTTCGAGCAGCCGCGGCGTGCCCATCGCCAGTAGCTCCGGCAACGGGCTTTGCGCGGGCCGCAACGCGCTGATGCGGTAGGTTGGACGCTGCGTCGTCGCCGCCCCCGCCGCGGTCGTCTCGGTCACGCTCGCATTGGTGAGGCTGAACTTGAAGTCAAACGCCCTGTCGAGACGGTCACCGCCCAGCGAGGGAATCATGACCACGTCGGGCGCGGTAATGATCGTGGGCCGGTCGTCCTGCCCGGCGCGCCGCGCCAGACGGATCGTCACAGGCCCGCCTCGTGGAGGATTCAGCTTCCAACCCTCCGGGTGCGCCGTCATGCCGGAGGTGGTCACGCTCACCGCCCGCCCCTGATCGTCGACGAGTTCGATGATGCCGGTGGTTTGGGCCGCTGCCCGAAGGTCGGTCGTCGCCCGCCGCTCCGCCATGCACCAGGCCAGTTCTTTGCGCCGCAGGTCGATCCAGCCCATGCGTTCCGGGTAACTCGGCAGTTCGCGCAGTTCACCAAACGTCAGAAACTTGGGATTGTCCCGGAACGGATTGGGCACCGTCCACGACACATCCAACTGGTCCTTGAAAGTGCCCAGCCCCTGGCCTTGACGCATCCCGATCACGTGCTCCAGCCGCATCACCACGCGGGACTGCGCCTGCTCTTTCTTCTCCTCGCTCGCGATCGATTCTCCCTCCCACGGGAACAGCCAGATCCATCCGCGCTCGCTCGTCACCTCGGTGGTCGGTGTGCCGGTCGCGTCACGCTCGATGGCGGCGAACTTGTTGAGCAGGAGCAAGTCCGTGGCGGCGCTCCCGGCGTCGGGCGGCAACTTCTGCGCCGAGTCGGCGAACAGGGTCATGCCCCCGATGTCCACCGCCCGGCCCTTCTCGATCTCCTGAACCACCCACGTCGCCAGGTCGCGGGTGATCAGCCGCTGCATCCGCACCAGGAACCGCGGGATCACCTGCTCGTTGAGCACCACCAGGGACGCCGCCAGAATGAGCCCCACGATCATCGCCGGGATCAGCAGCGAGCGGTGAGAGATGCCCCCCGCGTGAGCCGCGAGCGTCTCGTTATCCTGGCTGAGCCGGTGGTACACAAGCGTCGACGCGAACCCCGCCGCGAAAGGCAGCGCAAAGGCCAGCATCGGAGGGATGGCGAAGAAGATGAACCGCAGCAGGTCCTGGGCCTGCAGCAGGCCGTCGGAAATGGGCTTGACCGCCGCCGCGAACGCGATGACCGTCACCAGCACCGCCGCCGAGAGCACGAGCAGGCGCAGGACATCAGCCGTGATGAATCGCCAGAGGAGGAACGGTGAACGGCGGGGCATGGGCTGCGGATCGTAACAGGCGGAAGCGGTGGGGCAGCGCCGGAGGTGTCAGTGCCCGGCGCGCTTGCGACCCATGTAGTGGTCCTGCACCTCGTCGCTCGCGGCGAGTTCCGCCGCCGGCCCCTGCATCACCACACGCCCCACCTCCAGGACGTACGCGCGGTGCGCGACTTTCAGGGCCATGTGGGCGTTCTGCTCTACCAGCAGAATGGTCGTTCCCGCCGCGTTGATCTCGCGGATGATCTGGAAGATCACCTGCACGATCTGCGGCGCCAATCCCAGGCTGGGTTCATCGAGCAGCAGCAGTTTCGGGCGGGCCAGCAGGGCGCGGGCGATCGCGAGCATCTGCTGCTCACCGCCGCTGAGCGTCCCGGCGTTCTGCTCGATCCGTTCGCGCAAGCGCGGGAACAGCCCCAGGGCCTTCTCCCGGTCGGCCTCGATGCCGGCCCGGTCGTTGCGCGTGAACGCGCCAAGTTCCAGGTTCTCCGCGACGGTCATGTTGGGGAAGATGCCGCGTCCCTCGGGCGCCTGGATGAGCCCCAACCGCACGATCTCGTGCGGGGCCAGTGTCGCCAGCGGGCGGCCGTCATAGATGATGGAGCCGGAGGCGGGCTTGACGATCCCCGAGATCGCCCGCAGCGTGGTCGTCTTGCCCGCGCCGTTGCCGCCGATCAGGGTCACGATCTCGCCCTTGCCCACCGTGAGCGAGACCGAGTGCAGCGCCTTGATCGCGCCGTAGTTCACGCATAGGTTCGAGACTTCAAGCACGGGGCTTGCCCCCTTCCTCGTCGGCCGTGCCCAGGTACGCCTCGATGACCTTGGGGTTGTTCTGGATCTCCGCCGGCGTGCCCTCCGCGATGATGCACCCGTGGTCCAGCACCGTGATCCGCTCGCAGATGTCCATGACCAGGCCCATGTCGTGCTCGATGAGCAGGATCGTCGCCTTGAACTGCACCCGCACCTGCCGGATCAGGTCCCGCAGCGCGACCTTCTCGCCGCTGTTCATGCCCGCCGCCGGCTCGTCCAGCAGCAGAACCTTGGGGTCGGTGGCCAGGGCGCGGGCGATCTCAAGCTTGCGCTGATCCCCGTACGGCAGGCTCTTTCCCGGCTCGTCGGCCCGGTCGGCCAAACCGAACACCCCGAGCAGTTCCATGCACTTGTTCCGCATTGAACGCTCCTCCGCGACGCTCGCGCGGGTGCGCAACACGGAAGAAGCGATGCTGTGGGCGCACCGCACATGGCACGCCAGGGTCACGTTGTCGAGCACGCTCAACTCACCGAACAGGCGGATGTTCTGGAACGTGCGTGCCATCCCCGTCTGCGCGATCCGGAACGGACGCTGCCCGGTCACGTCCTGACCCGCCAGCGACACCGAGCCCGAGTCGGGCTTGTAAACGCCCGTGAGCAGGTTGAACACGGTCGTCTTGCCCGCGCCGTTGGGACCGATGAGACCCTTGAGGTCACCCCGATCCAGCGTCAGCGCGAAATCCTGCACGGCCTTGAGGCCGCCGAAGGACTTGAATATCCCCTTGACATCCAGCACGCTCACGGCCTCACCCCCCGGCGGGCGGGCTCGCTCGTTCGGCGGGGCAGCAGCCAGTCCCACGCGGCACGATCCCAGATCTCGAACACCCCGAACAGCCCCTGCGGCCGCAGGATCATCATGAGGATCAGCGCCAACGCGTACAGGATCATCCGGTACGCCGACAGGTCTACACCGTTCTTCATCGCCACCGCCGCGGCCCCCGCGAACACCAGCGACGCGACCCCCAGCCCCGCCAGCGCCTTGCCCACCCGCTTGGCCACAGGCCTCGTTCCGCCCGCGGCCACCAGCACCACGCCCAGCACCAGCACGCCCGCCGCGTACGGCCACAGTTCCACCAGCGACCCCGGCTTGCGGAGCAGTTCGGGCAACAGGCTCAGGATCACCGCCGCGATGCTCGCGCCCGAGATGCTCCCCAGCCCGCCCAGCACGACCATGATGATGATGTCAAAGCTCTTGACGAAGCCCAGTTCGCTCGCCTTGAGCGTGATCCCGGTCGTATGCGCGAACAGCGCCCCGGCGATGCCCGCGAAGAACGAGGAGATCACGAACGCCCGGATCTTGTACTTGGTGGTGTTCACGCCCATCGCCTCGCTGGCGATCTCGTCCTCGCGGATCGACAGCAACGCCCGCCCGTGCGAACTCACCTTGATGCGGTACGCCACCAGCAGCGTCAACCCCGCCGCCGCCAGCGACCAGAACAGGCTGTTATATGTCGGCAACCCCGTGAACCCCAGCGCCCCGCCCACGCGAGTCCAGACCGGAGCCTGCCATTCCGCCCGCGGCTGCGTGAACAGCTGCCCGATGCCCACCAGCGGCGCCGCCTTGATCTCGTCAAGGTCGTAGGACACCTCGGCCGTCCGCTGGATCAGCACGCGGACGATCTCCCCGAATCCCAGCGTGACAATCGCCAGATAGTCGCCCCGCAGCCGCAGGCTCGGCAGCCCGACCAGATACCCGCACGCCGCGGCGACCAGCCCCCCCGCGATGATCGAACCCAGGAAGAGCCCGTCCCCCGAAGTGAACCATGGAGCTCCCGCGTGGCTGACGCTGAGCGTGCTGAGCACCCCGGCCTTCACCGCTTCGCTGCCGAACGCGAAGTACGACCCGTAATAGACGATCGCCGCGCCCGTGTACCCGCCCACGGCCATGAACGCCGCGTGGCCGATGCTGAACTGCCCCGTGAAGCCGTTCACCATGGTGAGCGACACCGCGAGCACGATGTTGATGCCGATGTCCAGCAGAAGCTTGCTCGGGAAGTCGCCGAGCATCGGCCGCAGCACCAGGTGCGCGAACAGGGCTATGCCCAGGGCCGCCGCGACCGGCCACCAGGCGCGCAGCAACGCCCCGCCGGGGCCGGGCAGCTGATCTGTCGCGTTCTTGGTCACGTGCAACTCCGGAACAGAACCAACTCAGACTTTCTCCGCCACCGCCTTGCCCAGCAGACCGCTCGGACGGACGAGCAGAACCACGATCAGCAGGCCGAACACATACACATCGCGATATTCCGTGGAGACATAACCCACGCCGAAGAACTCGATCAGCCCGATGAGCAGCCCGCCGGCCATCGCCCCGCGGATGTTCCCGATGCCCCCGACCACCGCCGCGACGAACGCCTTCAAGCCCAGCAGCACCCACGTGCCCGTCGCCGGCTGCAGCAGGCCGGGGTACTTCTGCGTGTACAGGAATCCCGCCGCCGCCGCGAGCACCGCGCCCAGCACAAACGTGAACGAGATCACCCGGTCCACCGGGATGCCCATGAGCGCCGCCGTCGTGGGGTTGTACGACACAGCCCGCATCGCCCGACCGATCTTGGTCTGGAAGACCAGCCGGTCCAACGCGATCATGAGGATGATGGCAGTGCCCGCGCCGATCACGTCGACCAGCCACACATTGACGCCCCCCGCGATCGACCCGTCAGCGTTCGGTGTCCCCAGGATGGTCAGCAGCGGCTTGTCCTGCGCCACCAGCGAGGGCATGCGAGCCGGCTGCGTGCCGAACATCCAGTCAAGCTGACCCACGTTCTGCAGCAGCAGCGAAACGCCGATCGCCGTGATAAGCACGTTGAGTCGCGGCGCCTTGCGCAGCGGCTTGTACGCCAACCGCTCGATGCAGAAGCCAACCACCCCGCATGTCCCCATCGCCAGCAGCAGGATCACCCCGCCCGCGACATATTCCATGCCGCCGGCCTTGAGCACGCGGGCAAGGAGCACCAGCCCGACGCACGCCCAGCCCCACACGCCCACCGCCAGCAACGTGCTCCCCGCGCGGGCCGGGCCCGATTGCCCCAGCGCCCCCGGCGGAGGCTTGACGACCGTGCGCCCGACAACGGCCAGGACCAGCCCGACCGCGGCGATAAGCCCCAGAATCCACAGCACCCAGCGGGCGATGGGCTCGGGCACGCCGTCGTTCGTCCACCCCGCGCACAGGGCCGCGCGATACGCCGTCCACGCACCCAGCACGAACACGTCCGAGTGCGCGAAGTTGATGAACTTCAGGATGCCATACACCATCGTGTAGCCCAGCGCGATGAGCGCGTACAAGCTGCCGACTGCCAGGGCATCCATCAATGTCTGAATGAACTTTTCCAAGCGTGAGGCGGAGGGTAGCGGGGGTAGGGCCGGTCGGGGGAGCGGTTCTAACCGCAGGACGGCCAAGGCATGCCCCCGTCGGTCCCATGCAAAAGGGCGGAGGCGATCTGGGGTCCCTCCGCCCGGTGTACGAGCGATATCTATTGAATCAGCCGCCCCGGCTCTCACTTCTTTTTGGTGGCCTTCTTGGACGGCCTGACCGGCGGAGCCTTGACGACCGCAGGCTTGGCCGCCGGCGGGACCGGTGTGGGAGCCGCGGAAGGGACGTTGGCCGTAGCGTTCTGCCCTTCGCGTGCCTGGGTCAGCCGCAGGCCCGGGTCGCCGTACATCATGTAGTCCGCCCAGTCCTTGCGGTCTTCGGTGGCGTTCAGCGCCTTGATGCTCTGCCGGGCGAGCAGAAGCGATTCGCCCACCGTGCCGCCGCGGCTGAGAGAGGTGTAGAGCGACCTGGCAAACTCAAGCGCCGAGGAGTCCATGACCGGCCAGTACGTGCCGATCATGACCGCCACGCCGCCGCGAAGCAGCGCCTCCGCGACGCTGGTCTGGGCCTCGGCACGCCAGAGGGACGCATCCGGCCGTTCCTTCTGAGCTCGCTCATGTCCCACGGCCTGGGGCCGGATCGATACCCCGCCCCGGATGCGGCCCGACTCGCACGCATTGACAACCACCACCGCCGGAAGGGCGGCGAGCTTGGCAAGGTTGGGACCGGTAATGACCCGATGCTCCGCCGCGAGGATGCCCGCCGCGGCCCGGTTGTCCGGATCAAAGAACGCGTGTCCGGCGTAGTGCATCAGGTCGTAGCGTTCATTGGTCAGGCGGTCGAGGATGGCCTCCTTCGTCGCTTCTGGGCCCCGCAGCATGTCCACGCGGTAACCCGCGTTCTCCAGCAGCGACTTGACCTTGGTGCCTTCCGCCTCAGCCCCGGCAAGATCTCCTGTCGGGTTGGCGATGAGCAGAACCTGAAGCCGCTCGTTCGGGGCTCGCGGGGAGAGATACTTCGCCACGCTCAGCCCGTCGGCCTCCAGGCTGCGGCTCATGCCCGCGACCAGCGCCGGAGTGGCGTTGGAGAGGCGCAGCGTCTCCCACGGCACCCGGGCGCTCTCAGGGTCGATCACAAAGACCAGGTCGCGGGGCTTGCGGCCCCCGTCGGCCTGAATCTGGGCTTCCAGCACTTCCCGAACGCTTGGCGAGAGGAAGGTCTCCGCGATCAGCTTTCCGGTTTGATCCACGTCCTTGGGACGCAGGTCCGTGTTCTTGAACGAGATGATCTTCTCCACCGCCGCGCGGGTGGTATTGACCAGGCCCGTAATGGTGACGGGACGCACCGCGGTAAGGATCGAGGTGCGCATCTCCAGCGCGTCGCCCTCTCGCGGCCGCGTGCGGACGGAGAGGTACACCGGCCAGGGGCGGTCCTCCGCGACCGGCGTGACCACCTTGGCGCCGGCCCGAATGCCGCGGGCCTCCAGCGGGCGCACCGCGATCTTGGGCGGTCGCACCTCCGCCGCTTCCTCTTCGTCAAAGGTGACGGCGAGTTCGTTCATCAGCGGGCTGCGAGAAAGGTCGAAGAGTTGGTCACGCACCTGCTCGTACTTCTCAGGGTCGGACTCGCAGATCTTGATCGTGTTGAACTCGTACGCCCCGTCGGCGTCCAGTAGCGCCGTGACGAACCCCTCGATGAGGTTTGAGAGCGTCTGACGCACCGGATAGCCGGAACCGCCGCCGAACAGCACCGTCGCGAAGTCGCTCACGCGGCTGCGGACCATGGCCCGCATCACGTTCTCGGCGACCGTCTTCTGCACCTGCCCGTCGAACTGATCGAAGGGGCCAAGGCCCGCGAGCACCACGAACTCCGCCTGCAGGCCCGATTGGCCGGCGGGCACCAGGAAGATCTCACCCACCTCGCTGCCGTACATGCGCCGGGTGGAGAACTCCGCGATGGCCCCGCGCAGGAACTCATCGATCGCCGCCGCGGCACCCGCCGGCCGCACGCCGGAGAAGGTGCCCACGACGTACGCCCGCGCCTGCACGCCCGTGATGCTGCCCTTCACCAGGCGGATGTTCACCTGATGCTGGCGGCGGCGAGCCACGACCACGCCCTGCATGACAGCCCCGGTGTCCAGCGCTTGGACGGCGATGGCCTTCGTGTCCGCGCTGTCGCTGGACTTGGCGGACCCGAACTCGCCCGCCATGCCGCGGATGAAGTCGCGGGGGATGTCCGTGACGCGCAGTTGTTTCTTGCTCCGGGTGGTGGGGAGCGCCGGCGCCTTGCCGTAACTCGAGCAATCGATGATCTTGGGCGCGGCGCGAGTCGGCGTGTACGACGTCGGTAGAACGTCGGTGGCGCCGCTGCGCAGCAGGTCGCTGACGGCCGCGCCGGCCTTGGAGTTGTTCGCCAGCGAACCGTGGCTCTCTTCCACGTAGTACGTCGGCACGCTGCCGATGCGGGCAAAGTCGATCGGCACCACGCCGTCGCCGTCGCGCGACATCTCCAGGTTGAAGTCGCTCTTGTCCGGCTTCATCGACGCGTTGGTAATCGTCTCCTGGTTGCACCCGGCGATGAGATAGAAGCGGTCGTCGGTCGGGTGGAGTTTGGCGCGGGCGGTCGCGACGCCGGTCAGGTGCTGTTGGCGGAGCGTGGGCGTGTTGTCCGGCCAGTTCTCCTTCTTGAACAGGTCGATGGTCGAGTACTTTTCCGGCGTCGGCAGAAGCTGGTAGATCGCCGGGAAGGTGTTGAACACCTGCTCGCACAGCTCCGGGCCCGTGCGACGCGGATCGATCGCCGCGATCATCTTGACGAAATCCGCCACGCCCCGCAGGCTCGGCAGCGCAAGGAACGAGCCGTGGTTCGGCGTGCCGAGCATCACGACCTTCTCGATGCGCTGCGGTCCGCCGGCCTTGTCTTCAAGAAACGCCGCGGCACGCGTGACAAGCCCGCCCATGCTGTGGCACACAATCTGGACTTTGCCGGGCTGCTTCTGGATGTACGACCACAGATCCGCGCCCAGTTTGTCCACGCCGAAGCGCCAGTCGTACGGCCAGAACTCCGATTCAAAGCCCTGCATCCGCAACCGCAGCTTGAGCTTCAGATAGAACGAGAGGAACACGCCCAGCGCCTGGTGGCGGGTGGGTTTGAGTTCAAGCGACAGTTGCGAGAGATTGCCGCGCAGAATGTCGATGGGGTCGATCCAGACCACATCATCCATGATCATGTGAGGCGTGCCGATCTTGGAGCCCTCGATGCCCGGCAGGATGAGCACCTTGGGCGTGGTGGCGCTGGAGCGCACCGTGCGGCGCGAGGCCTGCTGGCCCAACTCGCGAAGTTCGTCGTACGCGTCGGAGCCGAAGTAGTCGCGCAGGGCTTCCTCGTTCGTGCCCTGAAGCAGCGAGGCCTCGATGTCGTCGTTGCGCTGCGCCCACAGCGTGTGATTCACGGCTTCCGGAGTTCCCCCAACCGATCCGCCCCGACGCTGATTCCGCTTGGCCATGTCTCAATCTCCTCGGCCCGGGTGGGAACGGCCGCGCGGCTTTCCCAGACTCCCCAAGAATCGCAGTGTAACAGAATCCAACAGAGCCTGCAAGGGCAAAGTCCTAGAAGTTCGGGCCCCTGGCTACTTGAGAGCAAGACGCAATCGCTCTCGTTCGGTTCCCGTTCTTGCCGCGACAATCGATGAACAAGCCGCCCGCGGTACACTTGGCCCCGTGCCCGTTCCACCTCTTGGCTTCCGCCGCGTGCTCTTCCTCCTCCTGCTCATCGCGGCGGCGACTCCATGGAGCAGCCCGCCCATCGCCCTCGCGGTCGGCATCGTCGTCGCACTCACCGGCTTGGGCGCATTCGAGAAGGAAGGCAAAAAGGCGTCTCGTTTCATCATCCAGGTCTGCGTGGTGCTCCTGGGCCTGCGAATCGATCTGGCCACGCTCGCCAGGGAGGCCGGCAGCGGCCTGGTCTTCGCCGCGGCGACCATCCTGGGCTCCTTCGTGCTCGGATTCGCGCTCGAGAAACTCCTACGCACCGGCAAGGAACTCACGCTGCTCATCTCTTCCGGAACCGCGATCTGCGGCGGTTCGGCGATCGCGGCGGTGGGGGCCACCATCGGCGCCTCCAGCAGCGCCATGGCGGTGGCCACCGGCTGCGTCTTCATCCTCAACGCCGTGGCCCTGTACGCGTTCCCGGCGATCGGGCACTGGCTGCACCTCTCCGACCTTCAGTTTGGCACCTGGGCCGGCGTCGCCATCCACGATGTCTCTTCCGTGGTCGGCGCGGCCTCCGGTTACCACGCCGCCGGCGATGCCTCCACGCAGGCGCTCGATACCGCGAACATCATCAAGCTCACGCGAGTTCTCTGGATCCTGCCCTGCGCGCTCTTCGCGTCCTGGGTGATGAAACGAGAACGCGGCGGACCGGCCAGGGCGGGCGCCCCTTTCCCCTGGTTCGTCCTCCTGTTCCTCGTGGCCAGCGCGATCGCGACCTTTGTGCCCTCCATCAAGAGCATCGTCCCCGCGCTCACGACCGCCGCGAAGCTCGGGTTCGCCGCGGCGTTGTTCCTCATCGGCGCCGGCCTGTCGAGGTCCGCACTCGCGGCGGTCGGCTGGCGCGTGCTCCTGCAGGCGTTTGTGCAGTGGCTGGTGCTGGCGGGAGCTGCCCTGGCGATCGTGCGGATGCAGACCTAACCCCACGCCGGATTTCACGCACGCCCCGAAGCGGCGATCTGCAAGCACGTTTCCTTGATGCCGTGGGCCGCGGAACCCATGGGATCATCCGCGAAGCGACGATCAAAGCGCGGCGAGCCCGCTGCTCCCGCGAAGTAGCTTCAAGGTGCTCACGCTACACTGGCGATCCAAAACGCGGCGTGCCGACCTCCCGCGCCGCGAGAGTGCCGGCCGTAGGTTCGCCGCAGGGAGAGTCATGCCCCGCCGCGCACCGCCCGGCCCGCCCGCCGTCGAGTCAGGATCGCGATGATGTCCAGCACTAAGCAAGCCTCTTCCAATCTCTGGGTCCGTGAGTGGCCGCTCGCGTTGGCGGTGCTCACCCTCGCGGGCTCGCTGCTCGCCAAGCAAGCGATCGCCGGGATGCTCCAACACCCCGTGGCGCTCGTCCTCTTGCTAGCCACGTTGTGCGGTGTGATCCTCACCGCGGCCGTCGCGATCGTCCGCCACGCCGATGTGCTGGCCCACCGCCTTGGCGAGCCCGCCGGCACGCTGCTGCTCACGCTCGCGATCACCGGGCTCGAGGTCGCGATGGTGGGGTTCGTGATGTCCACCGGAGACGAAAAGCCCACGCTCGCCCGCGACACCATGTTCGCCGTCGTGATGCTCGTGCTCAACGGCTTCATGGGGCTCGCGCTCGTCCTGGGCGGCCTGCGGCACCGCGAGCAGGCGTACAACCTCCAGAGTGCCAACGCCTTCCTGGTGATGATCCTGCCGCTCACGGTCCTCGGGCTGGTGCTGCCCAACTACACGCGCAGCACCGTGGGTCCCATGCTCTCGAAGTTCCAGATGGTGTTCCTTTCGGTGATCTCAGCCGTCATCTACGGCATTTTTCTGTACGTGCAGAACGGGCGGCACCGGGGCTTCTTCATGGACCCCGCGGAGGCGGCCGTCGACAAGGCCGTCGCCCGCGAGTTGGAGCACCATTCCGGCGGCTCGACCCTCTTCCACGCCGTCATGCTCGGGGCCTACGGCCTGCCGCTGGTACTGCTCGCCAAACAGATGTCCGCCCCGCTCGACGCGGTGGTCATCCGGCTGGGGGCCCCCGTCGCACTGGGCGGATTCATCATGGCGGTGCTCGTGCTCACGCCCGAGTCGATCGCGGCGATCCGCGCGGCACGCGAAGACCGCCTGCAACGATCGGTAAACGTCCTGCTCGGTTCGGTCCTCGCCTCGATCGGCCTGACCATCCCGTTGGTCATCGCCATCTCGCTCGTGACGGGCAGGCGCCTCGTCCTGGGCATCGAACCCGCCGAGATCGTCATGCTCCTGCTGACCCTGGTGACGGCCACCCTCACCTTCGCACTGCCCCGCACCCACGTGCTGCTGGGCTGCGTCCACCTTCTGCTCTTCGCGGCGTACTTCATGCTGATGTTTGATCGCTGATCAGTCGGAGCGACGGAAGTTCGCCAACTCTGCATCTGGAACTTCGGTGATCGACACGGTGCTCTTCACCTGAATCTCAGGTCATTGCCCGTGACCAAAGCCGGCCCCTGGCCCTCTACATCGCTGTGTTGCAGACTCCATTTCGGTGTGACGGAACAAGTGAAAACCCTGACCGTGGCATGAAGGACTTGTCTGGGAAGACAACGACGGGCCCACAAGGACTCGCGGGAGGGGGCGGGCCGGTGGAGAGTGCGTCGCGTCCTGAAACCCGCCCATGGACCCGAAACTCGCCCAGACAGGGTCCGGTAGAACCGATGGGTAATGGAATGTGCCCCGTTTCATGAACATGCCCTTTACCCGCCGAAGGAGGATGGTTAGAGTTAGGCTACATCCGGACCGTTCTGGTCCAAGAGTTGGATCGAAACAAGTGGCTCGGCCAGGGAGTTCGCATCATGCGTTCCCGTTCGCGTGCGTTTACGCTCATTGAGTTGCTCGTCGTCATCGCGACCATCGCGGTGTTGATCGGCATTCTGCTGCCCGCTATCGGCAAAGCACGCGAGGCCGGCCGGACCGCCAAGTGCATGTCGAACATGAAGCAGTTCGGCACAGCCACGATCCAGTACGCGATGGACTTCAAGGACACGGTTTGGCCCGTCGCCGAGCGTCGGCCCAACTGGACGACCGGTACCCGCTACTGGCCGCCGGAGACCAACCCACCCCCGCCTCCGGCCCCCCCGCCGACCAACGTCGCCGCGTGGGCCCAGCAGATCGGCTCCGACGGCCGCCGCATGCCGGGCTATATCTATCAGTACGTGCAGAACGCCCACGATATCGGCGAGTGCCCCACGAACAAGCGCCAACGCGTCGACGGCACGGACTACGACCGTGTGAATATGTGGCAGTCGCGCACCGGCGTGGATTTCGATTACACGATGCTTGACGAGATCGAAGGCGCCAAACTCGGCTGCCAGACAAAGGTCGGCTACGTCCCGCCCAACACCTACACCGACACGCCCATGACCATCCCCGAGCCGGTGGTCCGCACGCTCACGATCTTCCACGACATCCCGATCTTCTTCGAGGAAAGCACCAAGTTCTACAACCAGACGTACAAGGACGGCATGTTCGGCAACTGGGATCAGTTGACCCTCCGCCACGGCAAGGGCGGTCACTTGGCGTTCCTGGACGGAGCCTGCCGGTTCTGGAAGCCCCCGTCCGACAATGTTGAGTACATCGCCAACACCGACGAGGGCGGCCGCAATCGTTTGGCCGACTTCGAGTGCAACGACCTGTACGCCAACGGCAAGAACCTCACCAACGGCTGGCGCAAGATCAGCAACGACAACACGCCCAGCTACTCCTTCGGCTGGATCAACAACCCCAGTTGATCCGTCCCGCCTGATCAAGCCGCGGCCCGCATCATTCTGGTTCGCCGCGCAACCCGCCGCGCCCGCGCCGGGTATCCTCTGGCCGCATGATGGCCAGAATACCGATCCACGTCAAGATCATCGCCAGCCTCCTGCTCGGCGTCGCCGCCGGCGTCGCCCTGAACCTGTGGTGGACCGACGCCACATGGGCCTCGCTGGGCGTCACCGACAAGGCCGCGTTCCTGGCCGGGGGCGAAGGCAACAGCCAGGCCGGCTGGGCCGCCGCGATGGTGAAGTTCGCGGTTGATGGCACCCGCTTCTTCGGCAAACTCTTCATCCGCTGCCTGCAGTTCATCGCCGTACCCATCGTGCTCTTCTCTCTCATCGCCGGCGCCGCCAGCCTGGGAGACGTGCGCAAACTCGGCCGCATCGGCGGCAAGACGCTCTTCTGGTTCCTGGTCACGACCGCGATCGCCATCATCATCGGCATCGCGCTCACCAGCGCGGTTCGGCCCGGCGAGCGCATCGGTGAAGCCTCCAAGACCAAGCTCACCGCCCAGTACGCCGCCGAAGCCAGCAAAAAGACCGACGAGGGCAAGATCAAGGCCAAGTCGATGACCGCCTGGGACCAGTTGCTCGACACCGTGCCCGCCAACCCCTTCGCGGCCCTCGCCAACGCCCAGATGATCCAGGTCGTGCTCTTCGCCCTGGTCATCGGCGGCGCGCTCACGGTCATCCCCAAGGAAAAAGCCAAGGTCGTCATCGATGCCTGCGACGCCCTGACCGAAGCCATCACCATGCTCGTGCAGGGCGTGATGAAGTTCGCGCCCTACGCCGTGTTCACCCTCATCTGCCCGATCATCGCCACCACCGGGCTCGATGTGCTCGCGGCCCTGGCGATCTACGCGCTGGTCGTGGTGGTGGGGCTCTCCATCGTCAACTTCGGGCTCTACCCGCTACTGCTCTGGTTCTTTACGCCCCGCCACAACCGCGTCACCTTCTCCCGGTTCTTCCGCGCCATGGCCCCGGCCCAGTTGCTGGCGTTCAGTTCCAGCAGTTCCAACGCCACCCTGCCCGTGAACATGGCCTGCGCCCGCCGCATCGGCGTGCCCGAAGACATCGTCAGTTTCGTGCTCCCCCTGGGCGCCACGATCAACATGAACGGCACCGCCCTCTACCAGGCCGTGGTCGCCGTCTTCCTCGCCCAGTTGTACGGCATTCCACTCACCCTCGGCGACCAGGTGATGCTGATCCTGACAGCCACCCTCGTGGCCGTGGGCACCGCGGGCGTGCCGGGCGCGAGCATCGTGCTGATGGTGATCGTGCTCCAGTCCGTGCACGTGCCCACCGAGGGCATCGCCGTCATCCTGGGCATGGACCGCATCCTGGACATGTGCCGCACCGTGGTCAACACCGGCGGCGACGCCATGACCGCCACGATCGTCGCCGCCAGCGAGGGCGTCCTGGAACACCGCCGCGCGGACGATCCCGGAGAGTTTGCATGACCATCGCCGAAGCCATCGACCACCTCGGCCTGAAAGGTTGGCGCGAACCCAACCCCCGCTTCCTCTCCTGGCCGCCCGATGTCTTCGGCCTCGCCGCCTGGCTGCTCCGCGAGAGCGGGGCGTACCGCATGGTGGTCGCGCGGAACCCCACCCTCCTCAAAAACCTCAAGCCCGAGTGGATTCCACGCAAGGGTTGGCATGATCAAGTTGAGGAAATCGGGGCCGGTTGGGGCAGGGATATCTCGCCCGGTCCGCCCAGCGAAGTGGCTGAGATCTGGCGCGCCTTCCGAAAGGCTGTGCTGCACGCCGATGCCCCTCCGCGTCTGGCCAACATCGCGGCGACCGGACTCTGGCAGCCGTTGCAGACGCTCCTGGCCATCGCCGACACCGCCTGCCGGCAGGTGGGGCTCCCCAAATCGCACGAGGTCGCCGACTCACAGAACGATCCCGGCGCCGCGCCCGCTCACGCGCGCCGTCCGATGTCCGTGGAAGCCTTGATCAAGCTCTACGAGTGCCTTGAACGTCACGAACTGGGACGCGCCTCCGACAGCCGCCACCCCGAAAAGGCCCGCGTGCCCACCACGCTCTGCCGCGATATCCCGTCCGACCGCGCACTCGTGCTCCCCAAGATGCGCACTCCACAGACAGGACTGACGATCCGCTCGATGAGCCATCACCTCGCTCTGTACAGCGGCGCGGAGATCACCCCGGTCTGGATGCCCACGCGCAAGCCCAACCCGCCGCCGGTGGCGTGGGAGTCCGAACGCTCTCGCACGTACAACGTGCTGGTCGTCCCGTACCCATACTCGATCAGGACCACCCAGTTCGTGCCCCACGTGGTCAGGCAACACACGTCGGATTCCCCCACACCCTTCTTCTCCTTCGATCATCAACCGCTGGACCTGACGCCCAAGCGACTCCAATCGCTGGTCCAGGAAGCTTCCGCACGCGTCGGCCGCCTGCACGGCATGATCTTCCCCGAGGCCGCCATGTCCGATGTCGCCGCGGCGAGCCTCTTCGGCGAACGCGGCGTCCCGTTCGATCTGGATTTCCTCGTGTGCGGCGTCACCACCAGCCCCAAACGCGGCGAACTCGGGCGCAATGAAGCCCTCGTCCGCATCCGCGACGTCGAGGGCTGGCGTGAGTTCCATCAGGCCAAGCACCACCGCTGGAAGCTGACCGAGGATCAGGTGCGGATGTACCACGCGTCGGGCGCTCTGAACCCAAAGGTGTCGTGGTGGGAAGCGATCGAACTGCGCCCCCGCACGCTCCGGTTCGTCGAGCTCGCGAGCGACTGCGTCTTCAGCGTCCTCATCTGCGAAGACCTGGCCCGCCCCGACCCCGTGGGCGATCTCGTCCGCGCCGTGGGGCCCAACCTCGTCATCGCCCTCCTCCAGGACGGCCCGCAGATGAACGCCCGCTGGCCCGGCCGTTTCGCGGGCGTGCTGGCCGATGACCCCGGCTCCGCAGTGCTCACCGTCACGAGCCTGGGAATGAGCGAACTCTCGCGGCCCATGGACCGCCTCTCGCAGCCCGCCAGCCGCGTCGTGGCCATGTGGCGCGATCCCATCCGCGGCGTGCAGGAAGTCACACTTCCGCAAGGGCACCACGCCGTGGTCCTGACCATGGTCCAGCAGGACATCGAGGAATTCTCCGGCGACGGACGCGACGACGGCAGTACGTCCACCGCGCTCGTGTTGGGCGGCGTGCAGACCCTGGCCCTCCCCGCCGAACCGGCACCGGCATCGCCAAAACGCCGCGGCCGGTAACCCGCGCCTCGATCCCAGCCCGAACAGCGGTGCGCCAATTGCGTATATGATTGAACGGAGTACACCGACGATGGCTGCCCCAAAGAAAAAAGCCAAGACCAAGTACGCGGCTGCGGGCAAGAAGTTGACCGGCGCCGAGGCCTTCCGCCGCGCCATCATCGCTTCGGTCCCCAAGGAACTCAAGGCGTACACCATCAACCGCCTGAACGAGGCGAAGAAAAGCGCCCAGGCCGAATCCGCCCGCGACGACGAACGCCTCAAGAAAGAGATAGAAGTAGCCGAGAACGCAGGGCAATAGTGCTCCGCGTGGGTCTCCCCTGCTCTGGCCCGGTTGGGAACGCTCCCAAACAGGCGGTCTGTCATACGCTCCATCCATGTGCCGCTTCGTCCTCTATCAGGGCCCGCCGCTCACCCTCGCCTCGCTCCTCACCGAGCCTAGCCACTCCCTCATCCGACAGAGCATCGCCAGCACCGAGAGCGAAGAGCCCTTGAACGGCGACGGCTTCGGCGTCGCGTGGTACGCCCACGACCACACCAACGAGCCCGCAGTCTTCCGCAGCGTCACCCCCGCCTGGAACAACATGAACCTGCTGAGCCTGGCCCGCGTCACGCGCAGCCACACCGTGCTCGCCCACGTCCGCGCCGCCACCAGCGGCCAGCCCGTCGTTGAACTCAACTGCCACCCCTTCGCCCACGGCCACTACTCGTTCATGCACAACGGCGATGTCGGCGGTTTCAAATCCATCCGCCGCGTCCTGCAGTCCCGCCTCTCCGACCCCACCTTCGACGCCATCAAGGGCTCCACCGATTCCGAGCACCTCTTCGGCCTATTCCTCGAGCACGCCCGCCGCGCCGGCACAAGCCTCGACTCTGACGAAATGGCTCGCGCCCTGACCGACGCCGTGCGCGAACTCTCCATCATGCAGCGCGACGCCGGCGTCACCGAGCACAACTACCTCAACGTCGCCATCAGCGACGGCCGCGGCGCCGTCGTCATGCGCTACACCGACGATCTCCCCGAGCACGCCAGCAGCCTGCACCTGCACACCGGCCGCCGCTACGTCTGCGACGGCGGCGTCTGCCGCATGATCGAGCCCGAAAAGGGCCAGGGCGCCGTCCTCGTTTCCAGCGAAGCGCTCAGCAACGACCCCGGCTGGCAGATGGTCCCGCCCAACACCATGGTTCTCATCGGGGAAGACCGCCGCGTCGAAATGCGCGATGTCCGCTGGTGACTGAGACCCGGTCTCATGTAGACGCCAAAATCCCTGTAAATATCGGCCAAATTCCGCGTTTTATTCCCCGCCACTGCGCCCCAATTCCCTCGCCCCCCTAGCGTACAGGGATGTCTACTCCGACCGCCCCCGTCACCGCCGACGGCTTCCTCGCCCGCGCCTTCGCGCCCCGCGGCGAACTCTTCGCGGCCATCCTCGCCGGCCTCCTCCTGGGCGTTGGCGTCTTCCTCGACCTGAGCCTCAAGTCCCCGCTCGGCTCGCCGCTCATCTGGACCAGCCTGGGCATCGGCATGATCTACGGCGGCCGCGCCGCCCTCGACGCCCTCCGCGGCGGCGTCTTCGACATCGACGTCCTCATGGTCGTCGGCGCCGCCCTCGCCGCGTACATCGGCCACCCCGGCGAAGGCGCATTGCTCCTCTTCCTCTTCGTCCTCGCCGGCGCTCTCGAAGCCCTCGCGATGGAACGCACCCGCCGCGAGGTCGAGGCCCTGCACGCCCTCATGCCCACCGACGCCCTGGTCTTCCGCAACGGCGATTGGGTCATGGCCGCCGCCGAATCCCTCGTCGCCGGCGAACGCGTCAAGATCCGCCCCGGCGAGCGCGTCCCCGCCGACGCCAAGGTCGAGGTCGGCGCCAGTTCCTTCGACCAGTCCGCCATCACCGGCGAGAGCATCCCGCGCGAGGTCGAGCCCGGCGATGAACTCTTCGCCGGCACCATCAACACCGACGACCCCATCGAGGCCGTCGTCCTCCGCCCTGTGAGCGAGTCGAGCCTCCAGAAGATCCTCGACCTGGTCATGAAGGCCCGCGAAACCAAGGAGCCCGTCCAGCGCACCATCGACCGCATCAGCGGCCCCTACGCCATCGGCGTGATGGTCGTCAGCACCATCGTCCTGCTCATCTGGTGGCTGGGCTTCGGCGTTCCCTTCCTGGGCGACGCCACCCACAAAGGCGCGCTCTATACCGCCATCACCCTGCTCATCGTTGCCTCTCCCTGCGCCCTCATCATCTCCACGCCCACCGCCACCCTCTCCGCCATCGCCCGCGCCGCGCGTGCGGGCGTCCTGTTCAAGGGCGGCTCCTCCATCGAACGCCTCGCCAACATCGGCGCTGTCTGCTTCGACAAAACCGGCACCCTCACCTACGGCCGCCCCCGCCTCTACGAAGTCCACCCCGTCGCCTGGTCCGACGGCCGTGAACTCCTCGCCGTTGCCGCCGCTCTCGAAGCCGATTCCACACACCCCATCGCCGTCGCCATCCGCGAAGTCGCCCAGTCCCGCGGCATCGCCCCCGCCCAACTCAGCTCCGTCAACCACACCGTCGCCCGCGGGCTTGAAGGTCAATGGAACGGCCAGACCGTCCGCCTGGGCAGCTTCCCCTTCGTCCAGGACCTCGTCCCCGTCTGCTTCCGCGCCCGCGTGCAGCAACTCCTCGGCCGCGTGCAGAACCGCGGCCACGTCGGCGTCACCATCGCCGGCGGCGGCCAGTGCGCCGTGCTCATCATGGCCGACGCCGTTCGCCCCGGCGCCGCCACCCTCGTCCGCCAACTCCACGCCATGGGCGTCCGCCCGCTCAAGATGCTCACCGGCGACAACCGCCTCACCGCCGCCCGCGTCGCCGAATCCCTTGGCCTGGACGCCTTCGAGGCCGAGATGCTCCCCGGCGACAAGCTCAACGCCGTCGCCGCCCTCCGCCACGAACTCGCCGGCCGCCCCCCCAACCGCCGCGGCGTCGCCGTCATCGGCGACGGCGTCAACGACGCCCCCGCCCTCGCCTCCGCCGATGCCGCCCTCGCCATCGGCACCATCGGCACCGCCGCCGCCCTCGAAAACGCCGACGTCGTCCTCCTGGGCGAAAGCCTCGCCACCGTCCCCTGGAGCGTCAGCCTCGCCCGCCGCACCCGCCGCACCATCGCCATCAACATCACGATCGCCCTGGGCATCATCGGCCTCATGGGCCTCGCCACGCTCATCGGCTCGCGCACCGGCCACGATGTCCCCCTCTCCGTCGGCGTCCTCGCCCACGAGGGCGGCACGCTGCTGGTCGTCCTCAACTCCCTCCTGCTCCTGGCCTTCCCCTCCGTCGCCAAGGAAGTGAGCGACCAGCAGAAACTCCCCGCCCGGCACGCCCACGCCGCGGTGCAGCCCGCGTGAATCTCCGCCGCGACCAGCCCGAAGCATCCGCCACCGGCCCCCGCGTCGCCCTCTTCACCGACACCCTCGGCGACGTCAACGGCGTCTCTCGCTTCATCCGCAACATCGCCGACCGCGCCCTGGCCACCTCGCGCCCGCTCACCGTGCTCACCAGCACCAACTTCCCCGTCCCGCAGCAGCCGAACATCATCAACATCCCGCCGCTGCTCGCCATGCGCATGCCGCGCTACGAGAATCTGGAACTCGTCCTCCCGCCCGTCTTGAAGCTCCTCGCCGCCGCCCGCGCTTTGGCGCCGCACGCCGTGCACATTTCCACCCCCGGCCCCGTGGGTCTTGTCGGGCTCATCGCCTCCAAACTGCTCCGCGTGCCCGCCCTGGGCGTCTACCACACTGATTTCCCCGCGTACGTTGAACGCCTCTTCCACGACGACAGCCTCGCCTTCGTGACCCGCGCCGTGATGCGCTGGTTTTACGGCTCCTTCGCCGCCGTCTTTTCCCGCAGCGATGAATACGCCGCCGCCGTTGAGTCCCTGGGCATCGACCCCCGCCGCATCCCGCGCCTGCGTCCGGGCATCGTGCTGGAGAACTTCTCCCCGCGCTTCCGCGACCCCGCCCGCATGACCGCCCTCGCCGGCCCCGGCCTGCGCGTGCTGTACGCCGGCCGCGTCAGCGTCGAGAAGAACCTCCCCTTCCTCACCCGCGTCTGGTCGCTCGCCGCCGACCGCCTGCGGCGGATGAACCTCCCCGCCCGCCTCGTGATCGTCGGCGACGGCCCCTACCGCGCCGAGATGGAATCCGCCCTCGCCGGCACAGACGCCGTCTTCCTGGGCTTCCGCCACGGCCTTGAACTCTCCCTCTGCTACGCCTCCAGCGATCTCTTCGTCTTCCCCAGCACCACCGACACCCTCGGCCAGGTCGTGATGGAGGCGCAATCCAGCGGCCTGCCCGTCATCGTCACCGATCAAGGCGGCCCCCGCAGCGTCGTGCGTGAAGGCCAGACCGGCTTCATCCTCCCCGCCTCCGATGCACCCGCCTGGGCCGACCGCATCGTTGATCTCTGCGCCGCCGCCCACACCCGCGCCCGCATGTCCCGCGCCGCCCACGAGTCGATGCAGACCTGCTCCATCGCCGCGAGTTTCGATCACTTCTGGGCCGTCCACGCCCGCGCCGCCGGGTTCACGTCCCCGGCTTGATCGCCGCGAGAATCAACCTGTAGAACTCCGGCTGCGCCTCCGCGTGCCAGCGCCACACCACCACCAGGTCGTGCTCCGGATCAACCCAGATCGAGTTCTGCCCCGCGCCCTGCGCGCTGAACGACCCCGCCGGCGCACCCGGCCACCGGTCCGTCGTGTTGAGCCACCACAGAAACCCGTAGTCCTTCCGCACGCCCTGCGGGGCGGTGGCCTCCCGCACCCATCGCTCCGACAACAGCCTGCGCCCGTTCCACTCGCCCCGCCGCAGCATGAGGTACCCGAACCGCGCGTGGTCCCGCGTCGACATCCACAGCCCACCGCCCCAGCGCGTCCCCCCGCTCACAGACTTCATGTTCTTGCCGTCAACATCCACCGTCGCGTTGTCGTACGCGTGGTACACCCACGTGTTCGAAGCCCCGATCGCGTCCATGATCTGATCCTTGAGCACCTCCGGCAGCGGCCGCTTCCACACCCGCAGCAGCGACAGCGCCAGCCGGTTCACCCGCACGTCGTTGTACTCAAAGAACGTCCCGGGCTCATGGATCTCCCGCGGCTTCATCACCGCCTCGCCGTACTCCTCCTTGCCCACGTACACGTGATTCTTCCCGAAGAGCGCCCCTTCCCATTCGCTCGTCTGCGTCGCGTGGTGCCGCCACGTCACCTTCGCGTTGTGCGGCGAGTCGTAGCCGCCGTCCTTGACCAGGTTCGCAACCGGGTCGTCGATCGACGGGATCATCCCCTTGTCCAGCGTCACGCCCAGCAGCGTCGAGAGGTACGACTTGGCCATGCTGTACGACGGGTCCACCGCCAGCGTGTCCCCGAACTCCGCCGCGATGTACCCGTGCCGCAGGATGATCCCGTTCACGCCCGCCCGCGTCTTTGGCACCGGCCCCAGCGGACGCCCAAAGATCTCCGCCTGCCGGGAGAAGTCCGCCGGCCAGTCCGTCTCGTGCGTCTTGCCGAACTCCACCGCCTTGGCCAGCAGCGCCGCATCAAACCCCAACTCCGCCGGCGCCTTGCTCTCCCACGCGTCACGCGACGGGAAGTACTGCGCCCCCGCCCGCGGCACCAACGCCAACACCGCCATCACCACCGCCAGCAACCTCAGCATGCGCGTTCTCCTTCATTCCAGCCCGTCTCATCCAGTCACCCGGCTCAGCGGCTCCCGGCCCGCCAGAATCGCCGCCGCGTTCTCGCACGCCATCTGCGTCATCATCTCCCGGTACCGCGTCTCCGCGCTGCCGATGTGCGGCGTCAGCACCACCCGCGGGTTCGCGATCAGGTCCGGGTGCACCTGGGGCTCGTGTTCAAACACATCCAGCCCCGCGGCGTACAACCGCCCCTCCCGCAGCGCATCCACCAGCGCCTGCTCTTCCACGATCGGCCCCCGCGCTGTGTTCACCAGGATCGCCGTCGGCTTCACGTGGGCCAGCGCCTCGCGGTTGATCAGGTGCCGCGTGCCCGGCGTGAGCGGGCAGTGGATGCTGATCAGGTCCGCCTGCGCCAGCCCCTCGTGCAGTTCCACCCGCTGCGCCGCCAGCGGCGCCAACTCAAAGTCCCAGTGCCGCCCCCGCGCCACGTACAGCACCCGCATCCCCCAGCCCCGCGAACGCATCGCCACCGCCAGCCCGATGCGTCCGGCCCCGACGATCAGCAGCGTCCGCCCCGTGAAGTCCTGCCCCAGAAAGTCGCACATCCCCAGTTGCCCCCGCGCCGGATACTCCGGGCTCCGCGCGTACCGATCCGCCTCGATCAGCCGCCGCGCCGCCGCGAGCGCCAACGCCCACGCCAGGTCCGCCGTCCCCTCCGTCACCGCGTTGGGCGTGTTCGTCACCACCACGCCCCGCTCCCTGCACGCCGCCAGGTCGATGTTCTCATACCCCACCGCGAAGTTGCACACCCCCCGCAACCCCGGCCCCGCGGCGTCCAGAAACTCCCGATCCACCCGATCCGAGTACATCGTGATCACTACCGCCGCCCCCGGGATGAACGCCAGCAACTCCTCGCGCGTCGGCCGCGTATCCGGCCGAATCACCAGCCTCGCCCCCGCCACCGCCGCGGGCCCCGGAGGCGTGCGTGTAATACAAACGATGGGCAACTCAGCCGTCATGCCAAGAGCCTAGGTCTCCTGAACCCCGGTGTTGTGACTCCCTCCACCCACTCCCATCACCTCCCCTCTCACACCCACGCCCCCAAAAAACGAAAAGCCCGGCGCGTTAACCCCGGACTTCTCAATTCGACTCCCGTCCCACCCGACGCCCTCCGCATCAATCCAGGAACAAACTCAGCGACGGATACGCCGCGAACGGCGACTGGATGTTCCACCAGGTGCGAAGGTAGTTGTTGCGGTTTGCCAGGCCATCAGAATCCGACAAGTTCGCCGTGTTGGGCATGCGGTCATGGTCGTTCTCGTTCACGAACAGATTGTCGAACTTGGCGCGGTTGTTCGGATCGCTGATGCCGGTGAATGTCCACGGGCTCGTCTCAGGATCGGGACGTGTCTCGAAGTTCACGTGGTTGTCGTTGTACGCGATGTTGCCCTCCCAAGTGGTCCGGCCGCCATGTATCAGCAGCGTGTTGCTGCGAACACCGCACTCCGCCGAGAAGGCCGAGGTGTCCGGAAGCGTGGGGTTCAGGGTCCACGCGCCCGTCTGCTGGGTCAGGATGTACGAAGGCCCTCGGTTGCCGATCACCGCCTCGCTGGATTGAAAAGTGTTGCTCCAAGCGGCGCCGCGGCCGCCGAAAAAGGTGTTGATCGCGTAGGAACAGCCGCCCGGATCGACGGGGCTTTGCCAGCCGATTTGCTCGTCCTTCGGCACCGCGCGGAACGCCGGATCCCACAGGGCCAGCCTCTTGTCGCCGGTCACGGCCTGCGGCTCGGAGTACTGGTACTTGTCGTACACCTTGATGTTGGCGTTGGACTCGGCCGTGCTGACGCAGAGTTCCGGGGGAAAATAGCCGTTGTAGATCAGCACCGACATCACGTGCCGCGGCACGTCCTTTTTGAACGGGACCGGGACCGTCGGGTTCGTCGTGCTCTTGTCCAGCCGGGTGGGAATCGGATAGGCATCGCCGTTGTTCTGGGCGAAGAGCACCATGCCCTGGTGAATGCTGCGAACCTGCGTGCAGTCCTTGAGTTGGCGGGCCAGGCCGCGGGCCTTGCCCAGCGAGGGAAGCAAAATGCCCATCAGCATCGCGATGATCGCG
>JAFEBP010000010.1:120538-120677 GCA_018242605.1 Planctomycetota bacterium | reverse complement strand
GTCGGCCTTGCACAGCATGTCGTACACCGCAGGGTCTTCGGGTGGTATCGTGTGCAGTTGCAGCGATGGATCGTCGGTCGCGTTCACCAGTTGCAGGCATTTGCGCACGCACGCGAGCATGCCCAGGCCCAGCACGTCG
>JAFEBP010000010.1:120212-120477 GCA_018242605.1 Planctomycetota bacterium | reverse complement strand
CATCGCCGCGTTCTCGATGGGCACCAGTTCGCACAGCGGGCTGCGGGTGATGACGAACCCGCCCACGTGCTGGGAGAGGTGACGCGGGAAGCCCACGATCTCGCCGACCAGGCGCACGAGATGGTTGAGCGTGGGGTCGGTCGCGCTCAGGCCGAACTTGCGGAACTGCGCGGCCTGCACCGGGCCGTGGTCGTGCCACTCGACGTCCTTGGCGAGCCGGTCGGTCAGGTCGAGCGAGAGGCCTAGGGCCTTGCCCACGTCGCGG
>JAFEBP010000010.1:0-120140 GCA_018242605.1 Planctomycetota bacterium | reverse complement strand
TGCTCGAAGTCGATGTCGATGTCCGGCGGCTCGTTGCGTTCCTTGCTGATGAAGCGTTCGAAGAGCATCTTGACGCGCGACGGGTCCACCGCGGTGACGCCCAGGCAGTAGCACACCGCCGAGTTCGCCGCGGCCCCGCGGCCCTGGCAGAGAATGCCGCGGGACCGGGCGAAAACGACCAGGTCGTGCACGGTGAGGAAGTACGGCGCGTAGTTGAGTTCCGCGATGAGCGCCAGTTCGTGTCGGATCTGGTCCTTCACCGGGGCGGGCACGCGGTCGGCGTGGCCCCAGCGCTCCGCCGCGCCGGCCCACGCGAGACGCTCCAGGTGCGATTGCGCGGTAGAGCCCCGCGGCACGATCTCTTCGGGGTACTCGTAGCGGAGTTCATCGAGCGTGAACCCACTCGCCCGCCGGGCGATGGCGACCGCGCGGGCGATGGCGCCGGGGATGCCCGCGAAGATGCCGTGCATCTGCGCGGCGGTCTTGAGGTGCCGCTCGGCGTTCGCCTCCAGCGCACGCCCGGCGGTGTCAAGCGTGCACCCCATGCGGATGCAGCCGAGCACATCCTGAAGCATGCGACGTTCGGGCGCGTGGTATAGCACGTCGTTGGTGGCGGCGAGGTGGACTCCGCAGCGATCCGCCAGGGCGCGGCACGCGGCGACGCGGGCCGCATCGTCGACCCCCCGGTGCATGAACACGCCCAGCGACAGGCGGTCGTCGTCAAAGATGGGCCGCAGCCGCGCGAGCAGCGCCTCGACGCGGACGATGTCGTGCACATCCGGCATCACGATGGCGAGCAGCCCGGCGTTCAGTTCGGTGAGATCCTCGACGTTGAGGCGGCATTCACCCTTCGCCGCCCGCCGCTTGCCGAGCGTGAGCAGGCGGCAGAGGCGGCGGTAGGAGTCCATCGCCGTGGCGAGCAGTATGACGGTGGGGCCGTCGGAATGATCCTCGAACGGCCCGACTCTTGCCCCCACAAGAAGCCGGATCCCGGCCTGCTTCGCCGCGACGTGAGCCCGCACGATGCCCGCCAGCGAGTTGCGATCGGTCAGAGCGATCGCCGTGTACCCCAACGCCGCGGCACGGGCGACGAGCTCCTCGGGGTGGCTCGCGCCCTTCAGGAAGGTGTAGTTGCTCGTGACCGCGAGCTCGGCGTACGGCGCGGCGGGTTCGGCGGCGGTCAGAATCTCAGGGGCCGGCACGGCCTTGGCGGGGTGGGGTTTGAGCTTGGGAAACTCGTTGACAGGCATGAGCGGACGGGGACACCTTCCTGAATACGTCCTTGTAGATCGTAATTTGTACGGTATGTGGTACATGATACATCGCTCTGCGAGTAAGTCAAGTATCTGTTTGGTATACCGGGACGCCAGGACTTCTGCCCGAACTCAGCGCAGCACTTTGAGGCCCACCCGCTTCTCAACCTCTGCCACCGGCTTAGCGATCAGGTCATACCCATCGCTGCCGACGATGACGCACGGGACAACTTCGCCGCTGGCGAGTTTCTCGCGGCTCTGGATGTACGTCACGGCGTCGATCTGCGGGGCCTGGAAGTACGTGCGGCCGCGGTAGAGCCGCCCGCCGTCGCCCACGCCCGAGGTCTTGCGGCCGGTGGTGCGCAGAGCGTCGTCGATGACGACGTCGAGGCGGCGACCGGTGGTCTGGGGCTTCTTCTCGTCGAATTCCGCGGCCATCGCGGCGGCGCGTTCAAAGGCGATCTTCTGCTGGAGCTCCATGATCTCGCCGCGGCGACGGGCCTTCACCTCCGCCGGAACCGCGAGGGAGGCATCCTCTTCCATCGTGCCCGCGACGGTGCCGGGCTCCTTGGAGTACTCGAAGACGCCCACGGCCTCGAACCTCATCGTGCTGATGAAGTCCAAAAGTTGGTCGTGGTCCTTCTCGGTCTCGCCGGGGAAGCCGCTGATGAACGTGGTGCGGATCGACATGCCCGTGATGCGTTCCCGCATCGAGCCGATCAGGTCTTCCTGCTGGCGGCGTGTGACGTGGCGCCGCATCGAGGCCAGCACCTTGTCGCTGGCGTGCTGGAGCGGGATGTCCAGGTACGGCAGCAGCCGGCCGCGTTGCACCAGGTCGGCGAAGGCCTCGACAATGCGCGGGCCGAAGTTGGTGGGGTAGGCGTACATGAGGCGCAGCCAGCCCTTGCAGCCCTCGGCCGTCATGGTGTCGGAGATGGTCCGCAGCAGACCCGGCAGGCCGACGCCCGCGTCGAGCCCCATGCCGATGTCGTCGCCGTAGCTCGTGGTATCCTGCCCGATGAGCAGGAGTTCGAACGCACCGTCGGCGATGAGTTCGCGGGTTTCCTGCGCGATCCGGTCCAGCGGCTTGCTGCGCATCTTGCCGCGGATGCTGGGGATCGTGCAGAACGCGCAGTTCTGATTGCACCCTTCGCTGATGCGCAGGTACGCGTAGTGCCGCGGCGTCAGACGCAGGCGGGCCGAATCATCCTCGAAGTAGCCGATGCCGTTGCCGTCCTTGCCGTTGACGGTGAGCCCCGCCGTCTTGAGGCCGCGATCCTTGGCGGCGGTGAGCGCGTTCGCGGCGATCCAGTACGAGGGCTTGTCGGAAGCATCCAGCGCCGACTTGGAGCGTGCCCGAGTGACGGCCCCGCCCTTCACGGCCTCCACGATCTTGTCGCGATCGAACACACCGACCATGGCGTCGATACCCGGGGCCCACTCGAGCATCTTGGCGCGGTGACGCTGCACAAGGCAGCCCGCGACGATCACCCGCTGCACCTCGCCGCGTTCCTTCGCCAAAATGGCTTCCTTGATGACGCCCAGCGATTCGTCCTTGGAGGCTTCCAGGAAACCGCAGGTGTTCACCACGACCGCGTCGGCCCCGCCAAAGCCCCCGTCGCCTTCGTAGGAAATCGGCGCCAGGCCGGATTCTGCGAGCATTCCGAGCATTTTCTCGGAATCAACGAGGTTCTTGGGACAGCCCAATGAGACCAGCGAAACGGTCTGAATCGGCGATCGTTTGGACTTTGTTTTAGACGCGGGTGAAGGCACGGCAAAGTGTAGGGAAGGGGGTGTCGGCGCGTTGCAATGAGTCCCGCGTGCGTCTCAAGAGACCAGCGAATGAGTCTGATTGCTCAGAGTCGAAGCGTGAAGAGGGACGATCAACAGCCCGATTGCCACACGAGGAAGAAACTCTCGACGTCGGCGCCGTCGATGCCGCCATCGTGGTTGAAGTCTGCGCGGTTATTCGAGGCTTCCCAAAGAGAGAAGAACGCGCCGACATCCGAGCCGTCAACCCCGCCGCTGCAATCAACATCTGAGGGGCAGGACGGGGCGATCGGGCCGTAAGCGACAAGGCCGCTGGATGGTTGGCCCAGCAACTCCAGCGCAGCGCCCCCGAGGATGAGACGGTTGCCGTTGGCGGCGAACGTAGTTGCCGCGATGCCCGTGGGTATCGCGAGCGGCTCCCAGGACGAACCATTCCAGGCCCGCAGTTGCGAGTGAGGTGCAGCGCGGATTCCGTGGAGCAAACAAGTTGTGCCGCCGACGGTCGTCAACTGCGTCCACGCCGATTGCGCAGGGTCCGCCACACCGGTGTCGGTCTCTACCCAACTCGCGCCGTTCCATCGCCAAACGGTCAAAGGGCCAGCCGCGGCCGCGAAGAGCTCATCATCGCTTGCCGAGACCGCGACGATGGCGCGGGGCAGACCGGCGCCGATGGGCTCCCAAGCGGTGCCGTTCCAACGCGCGACGTGATCAACCGGAGCGCCGTTCGCGGACGTGAAATCGCCCGCGACGACGATGTCGCCCCTGTAGAGCGCCGCCGCATTGACGTTGCCGCCGAGCCCAGCCGAAATATCCCTCTCGACACCACCGCTGATGAGCGCCAGACGCGCCGTCTGTGGATTCGCGGAGTAGGCCTGAACGAGCAGATCATCTCCCACGGCGAAGAGGCTCAGCGGCGTAGAGATGTTGAGCGGAACCGGCGCCCAGGCACCCGATACCTCACGATACAGCCTCGTGCCGCTCGCCGCCGTGCCTGTGACGTACGCGTTGTTGCCGACAACGGCAGAAGAAAACGTGAAGAAGTCGGGCGCAGTTTCAATGTGCCGCCAGACACCGTTCCGCAGTACGTCGGTGATTCCGAAAAAACGGGCGTACCGGCCCATCTCGTGCGTGCGGGTCACCAGAATCGTCTGATCGTTCGCGGCAAGCCTTGAAACTCCGCCGACACCACCGCCCCCCAGGGACTCCCAACGACCCGAATCTGACAGCACCGCGATGTGCGATGTGCTTCGATTGTCGATATGCGTGAGTTGCCCGATGGCCACCGGACGGCCCCGCCACTGAACGAACTTACCGACCGGATAGATCGTGAGCCCGGAGGCGGGGGCGCCTTGAGCGGAGATTCCCCATTCCGGCGTCGAGCCGCTGGGAGCATTGGTATAGGCGAACAGGCGGATGCCGCCAAACTCCCCGAATGCAGTCAGGAAGTCGCCGGGGTATCCAAAGTTGATCGTGGCCCATCCCGTCGAGGTCCACAAGGACGCGTAATACGAGTACATCAATCCGATGAGTCGCTGGCGTTCGGCCAAGAACAAACCGCCCTGCGAATCCGGCCACCAACCATACAACTCGATCGCGGATTGCGACCAGAGTGGTTCCCATGCGTTGTTGTGCCAGCGGTTCAGCTTGGAAAGGTCGGCGAAATCTCCGGCGCAGAACAGCCCGCTAGACGTCGATATGACCCCGGTCGGCGTCCGGGTTGGGAGGCCCCCGGGGCTTGGAAACGCCGTCCACGCACCGTGCCAGCGAGCGATGGCCGGCGCGGCGATATCGCCCGCGAACGCGAATTCTCCGGCGACGACAAGGCTTCCATCGGTGTCGACCGTCATCGAAACGACCGTTCCCGGGCTGACGGCGTTCGCCGTGCGGACACCGCCGGCGAACTCGCTCCAAGTGTTGCCGTTCCATCGGGCAAGGCCCTTAGCCGTGACGCCCCCGGCGGTCGTAAACGTGCCGCCGACGATGAGATCGCCGTCAAACACCGCGACCGAAGTCGCGTAACCGCCGGTCGCGCCGCCGCCAACGCCACCTGCCAACGCCCTCCACGCGACACCATCCCACGCGGCAACATTAACGGCAGGGGCGAGCCCCGCCCATCGAAATCCGCCGACTACTACCAGCCAAGGTTCGGACGGTCCGGCTCCGTCGGGATCCCAATTCACGGCATCGACAACGCTGCCATCCACCCCGGGTATTTCGCCCAGGACTCCGACCGACCAATCGGCGCATTGGGCCGCCGCGATGTTGGCGGCCAGCGAAATCCCCACGCAGCATGCAAGCCACGATGCTCGTTGAGTTCTGACTGGGGGCACCATGTACCTGCCTTTGGAATAGTCGCGAGTGAGTAGGCCGAATAACCCAACTAATTCTAGTCCGGGAGAGGGAGTAATGAAAAAAGCACCGCCGCGCGACACGTGTCGCGGCGGCGGCGCCGTAGGGAGGGCATCAGGAAATAACTAGAAACCGATCAAGGTCGGCCGCGCTCAGCAGCCGCCCGCTTCCCAGGCGTTGAAGAAGACTTCAACGTCCGAGCCGTCAACTCCGCCGTCCTGGTTCACATCGCTCTGCGGCGCCGAATCCTGCCACGCCGTGAAGAACGCCTCGACGTCCGCGCCGTCGATGCCGCCATCCTGGTTAAAGTCCGCGGGGCACGGAGTGCCGCCCGCCGTCTCGATATCCACCTCGACGCGGCTGTCCTCGCTGAAGACGCCGGAGTAAGACGGTGGGTCGTTGGTGCTGCCCAGGTCCCAGACCCACAGCCCGCCGACGATGTCGCCGTCGAGTGCGTTGGTCTGGTATTCGGCCACGAACTGACCTTCGCCGCTCCAGCCCAACTGGTCGCCGGTGATCTGGAAGAAGCCGTTGTTGGGCGAGTTGGGCACCGGAGCGACGAAGAGGAAGTTGATCGTCGACGCGTCGTACCCGTGCTGCGTGGTGAAATCCATGTAGACGCGGACGCCGACGATGCGGCCTTCCTGCGGGCCGATGAAGCGGAGCTGGTTGGTGTACGTGCCCGGAATGTCGGGGAAGAAGTCGATCCGGTGCGTGGTCACGTCCGCGGACGCCGCCTGCGAAAGGGCCGCCGCGACGAGCGCGGCACAAACTGTCTGCATCTTCATGCGGTACTCCATGGTGCGTTGCGAGCGCACCGGTTGCGCGGCTCGGAACATGCGTGTGGGCGCACATTCCAAGCAGATGGCCCCGCCCGAACGACATCCAATGCGAAGTGCAGGCCGCGGTAGGCTAACCGGACTTCGCGGAAATCGTGATGATGGGCGCCGTTGCGGGCGGGGCGTTCGTTCCGACTGCGAGTGTCGTTTTTGACACCCTCAGCCATTCAGGCCGGCGGAGTTTCGATGCCCGATGCCCGCCGGCAGTCACATCGGGATGGGTGTTCTTCCAGTTGCCGTCATTGCGATTCTGATTGCTCCGGCAATCAGCGGATGACGGCACATGTCGGGTCAGGCATCTCTTGTATGACCGACCGTTGACGCCGCGGACTGTTGTCACGGCCCGCGGCGACCGACACTAGCAGTGCGAGAAAGGCGGAGCCCCAGTGACACAGCTTGCGAAACGTTTTCCGTGCGGCCTATCTCTAGAGAAGGTGTGGGCCGCGGACCCGGCACAACGCCCGGTTTATCAGGCCGCACTATCATCTTCGACGGGTGTAACACGCCAACAGGACATGCACGACCAACCACAGCACAACGCCACAACGTTGATAGACGCCGCGGCCAAGGGCGATGCGCACGCCGCGGCCGCGCTCTTGCCCTTGGTCTACGACGAACTGCGAGCCCTCGCCCGCGCTCGGCTGAGCCATGAAAAACCCGGGCAGACACTGCAGGCCACCGCATTGGTGCACGACGCGTACATGCGCCTGGTGGGGGGCGAGGGTGGAGACCCCAAGTGGTCGGGCCGGAACCACTTCTTCTCGGCCGCGGCGATCGCGATGCGACGCATTCTGATCGAGCGTGCCCGCGCTTACGCAGGGCCCAAACGCGGCGGCGGCCGAGATCGCGTGGAACTCCACGAATCCGCAGCGCTCACCGGCTCGGGCGACCCGGAAATGATGGATTGGGAGGCCCTCGACGCCGCTCTCCAGGAACTCGAGCAAGAGGACGAACGGCTCGCACGCGTGGTGAACCTGCGATACTTCGCGGGCCTGTCTTTCGACGCGGTGGCCGAACTGCTTGGGATCTCGTCGCGCACAGCCAAGCGTGACTGGGAATATGCCAAGGCATGGCTGTACGAGCGGCTGGCGAACCCAGGCGCGACGGAATAACGCGGCTCACTTCTGCCAGCGTTCGCCGCCGGTGAAGCCCACCAGTTTCCAGTTGCCGCCTTCCATCACCATGTCGAAGCCATCCCAGTAAAGATTCTTTGCGGCGATGCCGTCCACGCGGACACGCTGCACGCCGTTGCCGACCGGCCGCATGAACATGCCCGGCGTGTTCTCGCCCATGGGCATGGCGGAGAACAGCGCCTGAAGATCGCGCTGGTGCGAACGTAGGAGGTTGAAATAATCGGTGGGGCTGCGACCGTCGAGCACAATGGCCTGTTTCGTGCCGGAGGAAAGCACCTCGCGCACGAACAGATCGGAATCGCCCTCGTCCACCGTGTTGTAAATGTGGATCATCAGGTGCCGGCCCGTGCGTGCCACGAGCTTTTTCTCTTTGGTCTTGTCCTCAACGACAAGGCTGCTCTCCGAGACCCGGGTAGGGTCCTTGTAGTCCCCCAAGTTGCGCTTCAGCGGCAAGCTCTGCTGCGAGTTGGGCAGGCCCGAAAGCAGGCCGTTGTAGCTCACCACGTGCTGCTCGCACGCGGCCACGGACAAGCCCGCCGCAATCAGCGCGGCGAAGCGAGCGTGTGTGCTGGGTGCGTGTGAACAGTTCATCTGGCGCCGTTGGTGGCTTCCACCATTTCCTTCAGCCGACGCAGCGAGTCGAAGGCCTGCATCGGAGAGAGCGTTTCGATGCGCATTTCCCGCACGGCGTCGACGGCGGGGTGCTGGACATACTCGGTGAACAGGGACAACTGGCCCTTGGGTTCTACCGGCGTGGGCGGGGCGATGTTGCCCGCGACGCTGGCCCCGGCGTGGTGCACGGCCAGGCCCGCCAGGACCTCACGTGCCCGCGATACGACGCCCGCGGGCATGCCCGCCAGTCTCGCCACGTGCAGGCCGTAGCTCTGATCGGTGCGGCCGGGGAGGATGCGGTGCAGGAAGACAATCTCGGCGTGCCCGTCACCCGCCGGCCACTCACGCACGGCGACGTGCAGGTTCTTGACGCGGTCGGTGAATCGATCCTCAAGGTCGGTCAGTTCGTGGTAGTGCGTGGCGAACAGGGTCCGCGGGCCCTTGTCCTTCGAATCCGCGCGGGCGAGGTGCTCGACGATGGCCCACGCCAGGCTCAGGCCGTCGAGCGTGCTGGTGCCGCGGCCGACCTCGTCCAGCACGACCAGGCTGCTCGCGCTGGCGTGGTTCAGGATGTTCGCGGTCTCGATCATCTCCACCATGAACGTGGATTGACCCGCGTGCAGCGCATCATCGGCGCCGATGCGGGTGAAAATCCGGTCGATGATGCCCACGGTGGCCCGGTCGGCGGGCACGTCGCTCCCCGCGTGCGCCAGCAGCGCGATGAGCGCCGTCTGACGGATGAACGTGCTCTTGCCCGCCATGTTGGGGCCCGTGATGAGCGCCAGCCCCGCCGCGGCGCCCCCGAGTTCCACGTCGTTGGGAACAAAGCCGCTGCCCAGTGACTCATCCAGCACCGGGTGGCGACCACCCTCGATGCTCAGGGTCGGCTCGTCCACCATCCGTGGCGTGCGCCAGCCCCGGCGGAAGGATTTCTCCGCCATCCCGCTCAACGCGTCGATCGCCGCGACCGTGTCTGCCACAGACGCGATGTGCGAGATGTTGGAAGCGGCCTGTTCGCACAGGTCGGCAAAGAGCACCCGCTCCCGCTCCATCGCCCGGGCCTGGGCGTTCATCACCTTGCCCTCGTACTCGCGCAGTTCGGGCGTGGTGTAGCGTTCGGCGTTCTTGAGCGTCTGCTTGCGCACCAGTTCCGGCGGGGCCTGGCGTGACTGCGCCGTGGGCAGTTCGATGTAATAACCAAAGACTGAGTTGTACCCCACCTTCAGGCTCGGCAGGTTGTGCGTCGCGATGAGTCGCTGCTGGTACTCGGCGAGCCACGCGCCCGCATCACGCTGCAGCCCGCGGCATTCATCCAGTTCCGCGTCGAACCCGTCGCGGAAGACGCCTCCCTCGCGCAGGTGCGGCGGAGGATTCTCGACGCACCCGCGGGTGATCGCGTCGGCGAGCGCCCCGGTCTGTCCGCACGCCGCGGTCAGGTTGGCGTGCATCACCGCAAACGCCTCGGCGCCCGCGAGCGTGCCCGCGAGTTCCGCCGCGGCTTTCAGAGAAGTCGCCAGCCCCACCAGATCACGCGGCGTGCAGCGCCCCATCGCCACGCGCCCGGCGATGCGGGCGATGTCCTGAATTTTTTCCATCGCGTTCGCGGCACGCTCCGCCAACGCCCGCCCCTGCACGAACGCGCTCACGCACCGTTGCCGGGCTTCGATCTGCGTAAGGTCACGCAACGGCCGGCAGAGCCACTCCCGCAGGAGCCGCTTTCCCATCGCGGTGCGGCACACGCCGCCGGAAATGAACACGCCCAGCAGCGAACCGTCGAATCCGCCGCCGCGGATGGTCCGTTCGATCTCCAGCGAACGCAGGCTCACGGCGTCGATGACGCAGACGCGGCTGGGGTCTTCCCGGCGGGGCGGGCGCAGGTGCCGCAGCGTGGCACGCACCGCCACGAAATTAGAGACGAGCTTGGCGTCTTCTTCGCTGAGCGTCTGGGTTTCCTTGAGATACCGGATCACCGCACCCGCGGCGTGCGCGGCCGGTTCGTCCTCGCCCAGGCCGAAGCCGGCGAGCGTGGAGACGCCGAAGTGCTCGCGCAGCGCCTGCACCGCCTCTGCCTTGCGGAACTGCCAGGCGGGACGGGGCGTTGCGGAGATGCTCAGCGCCGCGAGCAACCGCTTCACGCGTGGCGGGGACGAACCGTCGCCGGGGTCGGAAAAGAGCAGTTCCCGCACGCCGCGGCGAGCGAGTTCGTCGATCAGTTCCGCCGGCCCGCAGTCGCACACCGTGAAGTCGCCCGTGGAGACCTCGACCACCGCGATGGAAGCGGGGGAGTCCTCGCCGTTGCCCGTGAAGAGCACGCACCCCAGCGTGCCCACGGCGTCGCCCTCGAGCAGGGTCTCGTCCACGGCGGTGCCGGGAGTGACAACCCGCGTCACGCCCCGCGGCACCAGGCCCTTCACCTGCGTCGCGTCCGCCAGCTGTTCGCACACGGCGACGCGGAAACCCGCGTTCAGCAGTTTCTTGAGGTACGGCTCCAACTGATGGAACGGCAGCCCGCACATGGGCATGCCCTCCGTGCGGGCGGTGAGCGTGAGCCCGATGGCCTTGCTGACCTTCACCGCGTCATCGTCGAACATCTCGTAGAAATCGCCGATGCGAAAGAGCAGTACGCACCCCGGGTGGGCCCGCTTGAAGCGGTAGTACTGCTGCATCGCCGGGGTTTCTCGGGGGTCGGCCATTGAGGGAGAAAAGGGTAGGGGAGAGGGCGGAAGGCCGCGCCGATCCGCCGCCGCCGCGTCTCTCTGATGGCACGGCGGATGTTCGGCGAGCGGGCCGGTCCGCCGATGCCCGAGGCGAACCCTTCTTGCGGGACCGACGCTCCGGGCAGCGAACGCCGGGTACAGTCGCGCCGCGCAGGAATCGGTCCTGTCTGAAGGAGCAGTTTCATGAAGATCAGTTGGCGAAGGTTGGCGATTGCCGCGTGCGGCGCCGCGGCGCTGGTGCTTGGCGGGTGCGTTACCGACGCGGAGAAGGCGGACAAACTCGGGCACGTCGCCCGCGATTGGTGCCTCACGATCCGCGCCTCGCAGGTGATGCCCGCGTACCCGCTCTCGCGGGACATCGAGCCCGGCGACGTGTTCCTGACCACTACCCCCATCGGCAAGGAGATCGCCCTGTTCGAGAAGAACGGGTTCCTCCCGCTGGACACCCACTTGGTGCGGTTGCCCGTGCTGGGCGAGATCGAGAAGTTCTACGCCAAACGTACGGGCGATGAAGGCCAGTTCCCCACGCAGGTGAGCGGCTGGGACGACCTGCCCGCCGCCGCGTTCCCCACATACTCCTTCGACATCCGGCGCGGCGGAGGCCTCAACGCCGCGTTCCCGATCGAGGGCATCCCGGTGGGACTGAGCTTTCTCGGCTCGGCCGCCGCGACCGTTACCGTGGCCATCAGCGAAGCCCAGACCAAGGGCCTGGATATCTCCACGATCGATCCGCTGTTGCAGGCCTGGCGCTCGCAGCACCAGAGCATGCTCGACGCGTACGCCAACGGCGAACCGGGCTCGAACCCCGTGTACGTGCGCGTGGTGACCCGCGTCTTCCAGGCCAAAAGCATCAACGTCCACCTGGATGACGCCTCATCGCACGGGGCCTCGGGTGCCGCGGGGATCGCGCTGCCGGCGCCCAACCCGGGCACGCCCGACGCCACTAGGTCCGCCGGGGAACGCTACGCGGAACTGACCAATACGCTGAACGCCACCGCCGGCTCCCAGATCGGGGCCAACGTCAAGTTCGTGAGCGTCTCCCAGCGATCGGTGACGATGCAGGAGCAGTTCCCCAAGCCCATGACGATCGGCTACCTCGCCTATGACTGCCTCATTCTCCCCGGCGGCGTCTTGTCGGCGCCGATGCCCACGTATTACCGGGTGACCGGGCAGAGCAACTTCGTGCCGCGGCAATACAACAGCACCGGGTTGCTGCAGTCGTGGTACACGGCCGATTCGGCCAAGCGGGTGCCGTTGATCAAGGACTGGATCACAAAGCACATCACGAAAGATCCGCCCGGCTTTGTCGAGTTCGCTTCGGGTGACAGTTGGGACTCCCTGCGGTGGCAGGCGATGTACGACCTCGGAGCGTTGAAGCGTTAGTTCACCTGCAACTCAAGGAGTTTGAACATGGCGAAAAAGAAGGGCAAGAAGAAGGCGGCCAAGAAGAGGTCCTCCGTGGCCAAGTCCACTCGTTCCTCAGCGGTTGTCTCCCGCCCGAACGTCGGCGCTGCGGTTCAAGCCGCGATCGATGGTGAAGGCGCCACCTCCGTGAATGCACAGGCCGTCGCCAGCGCGGCACAGCAGTTCCGCGTGACGTGGTCGTAAGGCCAACGGTCCCGACCCACGCCCGGATGCCCAACGGCTCGGGGCGATCGTCGCCAGAGTGAGACTCGGTGATCGCTTCCATGCCGGTCAGGTATTTCGGTCGAGACCGAAGGGCATCCCTCACGCGGTCCGATGTGTCGGCATGGCGAAGACCAGCCGGCAGCACTCCGATGCATTCAAACTTCCACCCGGGCACGCCCCGCGCCCCCCCAACCCGAACGTGGGCCGCCACCCGTACCGCCCCAGGTTGCCAAGGCCCTAGGGACGAATGACAGGCGTGAGGATCCAGGAGTTCGACCCAAAGGGGGTGCCGCTCCGCCCCCTGTGCCGGCGCGATCCGAGCAGAAGTACCCAAGCCCGGGCACCGCGAAATTCCTCCCGACCGGGGTGGACATTCCTACACTCCCGCCAGCATGACCATCCGCCCCGAGGACATCATCAACATCGATCCGGCGCCGATGACGCGCCTGGAAGCCGTCTACCTGCCGTCGATCTTCAAGGGCTTCGGTACCACCCTCCGCCACATGTTCACTTCATGGGGCCAGGGGCGGACCAGCCGCGTGATGCAGTACCCGGAAGTCCGCCGCGAGCATCTGCCGGTGGAAGAAGGCGGACAGTTCGCCGGCAACTTCCGCGGCGTGCACCGCCTGAATCGCGACGAAAAGGGCCGAGTGAAGTGCGTTGCCTGCATGATGTGCCCCACGATCTGCCCGGCTCGCTGCATCCACATTCAGGCCAGTGAAAGCCCCTGGGATGATCGTGAAAAGTACCCGATGAAGTTCGAGATCGACGAACTGCGGTGCATCTATTGCGGCATGTGCGAAGAGGCCTGCCCCGTTGACGCCATCGAACTCACCACCGAGTACGACATCGTCGGTGCTACGCGTCAGGAGATGATCTTCGACAAGGAGAAACTCCTGCACGTGTACGACGTGACCATCAACAAGAAGCCGATGTGACACCCGACCGGACGTTCGGGTGACGATCGGGACCGCTGGAAACGACGAAAATCTGACTGAATCCCGGGCGATCACGGATTTCGGGACCGTTGCGCACGCAACCTGACGGACGCGGCCTTGTATCCTTGTGTCGTCATCCGCGCATTCGTCGCGGAAGCTGCCAAGGGGACCACATGAAACGCCGCGCCTTCGCCCTCCCGGATCTTCTGGCCGTTACTTTGGTGCTTGCAGCGGTCGCCGCGCTGCTACTGCCCGCGGCGTCGCGTACGCGGCGTCTGTCGTCCCTCGGCGAATCGATGACCAACCTCCGCCAGTACGGTTGTTCGCTCGGCTCGTACGCCTCGGACAACGTCGATCGCATTTTCTCGTTCTCGTGGCAGGCAGGTGTGGTGAATCCCACCACGTACGCCGACCTGCGCGGTCCGTTCGGCGACGATCTGTCCGCAGCGTCCGCGCAGGCCGTCGACATCATGCGCCGCCGGGCCAACCGCGCGGATATCCCGTTGATCTCGTCTTGGATCCCTCACATCAAGTTCTCGCACTTGGTTCTCGCTGACTATTACGCCGCCGCGCTGCCCTTGCGATGGTCCATCTCGCCCGAGGATGAACGCCTTCAGGCGTGGGCGAACGATCCCGCGGCGTTCGATCGCGGTCAACTGACGCCTCAGCCGACTCCCGGCCCCGGAACGCAGCGCTGGCCATACTCCAGCACCTACGAGATCGGCCCCGCGTTCTATAGCCCCGATTACGTGGTCGGGGCGGTCGGCACGGTCACGCAGGCTACGACGCACAGCACGTACCAGATTCTCGGCGGCACGCTGCTCGGCCGCAGACGCACCGCAGAGATCGCATACTCGTCGCAGAAGGCGTTCGCGTGGGACCCGTACCAGCGTCATCTGGGCCCCCGGATCGCATACTTCATGTACCCCGAAGCGCGCGTGCCCATTTGCTTCGCGGACGGTTCTGTGGCCGTGCGTGCGACCTCAAGCGCCAACCGCGGGTTCAATCCGTCGAACCCGCAGGCGCTGTTCCCCACGACCCTGACCTACCAGCCGCTGTCGTGGGAGCCGCCCGCGCTGGGGGGAACCAACCTAACCGGCATGTACCGTTGGACGCGGCCGGGCCTGCTGGGCCGCGACTTTGACGGCGATGAGATTGCTACACCGAGGTGAAGCCTCGGGGAACCGCAGACATTCAACACAGTCGAAACTCCCGACGATGGACGGTTGTGCGCGGCAACCGAAAGGTGCTGCCATGGGGAAGTCGCGCGTGATCCAATCGGCTGCATGGGGGCCTCAGGGCAATCGCCGTGAGTTGCGATGCTGAGGCGCTCAGGGCTCTCGTTTGCGGCGTCTTTGAGGCTCAACACGCGGCGTGGGCATCGCGGTTCCAAATCGTCGCGGTCATCCTGGGTGTGGTGGCCGGTCGACGCGAACTGGTTCGGGCGGGCGCGATGTGGGCGGAGAGGAAGCGCCAGTGAGGCCGCGACCGTCGTCGGCCGGTCACGCGGCTCGCGCCGCGGTGACGCGCGGCGCCGCCTTGTTGGGGAACCACTTTTTCCCCAGCCGCAACGAAACGCTCACCAGCCCGATGAGGACAGGTACCTCCACCAGCGGCCCGATCACGGTCGCGAACGCCGTGCCGGAAGCGATCCCGAATACGCTGATCGCCACCGCAATGGCGAGCTCGAAGTTGTTGCCGGTGGCCGTGAACGCGAGCGTGGCCGACCGTTCGTAGTCTGCCCCCACGCGGCGGGCCATGAAGAACGACGTCAAGAACATGATCACGAAATACAACACCAGCGGCACCGCGATCCGCACGATGTCCAGCGGCGCGGCGATGATCCGGTGACCCTGCAGGCTGAACATCACGACAATCGTGAACAGCAACGCGACCAGCGTGAGGGGGGAGATGCGCGGGATGAACACGCGTGTGTACCACGCATCGCCCTTCACGGCACGCAGGATCGCGCGGGTAAACATGCCCGCGAAGAACGGGATGCCCAGGTAGATGAGCACGCTCCTGAAGATGCTCGCCATGCCCACGTTCACCACCGCGCCCTTGAGTCCCACCAACGGCGGCAGCCACGTCATGAACACCCATGCGTACACGCCGAAGAAGAGCACCTGGAAAATGCTGTTGAACGCCACCAGCCCCGCGGCGTATTCGGGGCTGCCTTTGGCCAGGTCGTTCCACACCAGCACCATCGCGATGCACCGTGCCAAGCCGACCATCGTGAGCCCGAGCATGTACTCGGGCGTGTCGTGCAGGAAGATCGCGGCGAGCGCGAACATCAGCACCGGTCCCACGATCCAGTTCTGAACCAGCGAGAGGACGAGGATCTTCCAGCCGCGAAAGACCGTTGGCAGTTCCTCGTACCGCACTTTGGCGAGCGGCGGGTACATCATCAGCACCAGGCCGATGGCGATCGGGATGTTGGTGGTGCCGACCGTTACGCTGTCGATGACGCCGCGCACACCCGGCGCCAGCCGGCCGATCGCAACGCCCGTCGCCATCGCCAGGAAGATCCAGAGCGTGAGGTAACGGTCCAGAAAACTCAGACGGTCCGCGCGGGGTGCCGGGCACGGCCGACAATCAGTATCCATGCCTGAGATCTTCATGAAGCGGCCGCCCCGATCAGATGATGCAGCGACGCGGCGCCCACCGGCGGCTCCGCTTGCCACGGGACGATGAACGTCCTCGTCGCTCGCTTCGTACGCACGTCTTCGATCATGGCGTGTTCGCCGCGGGCGCGGGCGAGAAGCAGCGGGTCGGCGGTAGCGGTGGCGGACAGGCTGCTGTTGATCACCCACGCGTAAGGCTCGATGTGGGCCCGCCGCAGATCATCCTGAAGGCGCGACGCCTCGAGCACGGGGGTGTTCTCCGCGAGCGTCACGATGATGACCTTGGTGTACGACCGGTCCTGCAGCTTCATCATCGGCGTGCTGACGCCCTCGACCGACAAGTGTCCCTGGGCGTCGGTGTGCGTCGATTCCGCGGGCCGGAGTTTGCTCATCTGCCGCATCATCTCCCGGTGGTACGAGCCCGTGGCGTCCAGCAAGAGCAGGGTGTGCCCCGTCGGCGCGGTGTCGATGACCACGAACCGCCGTTTCGCCTCGTTGAGTATGCGCGAGAAAGCCCGGAACACCGCGACCTCCTCCGTGCAGGGCGAGCGAAGGTCTTCCTCCAGCAGCGCAAGCCCCGCGGCGTCAAGTTCCTTGGCGGAGGCCCGAAGCACCCCGTCGCGGTACGCCTTGGTCTCGGCGACCGGGTCGATGCGATCCACGGTGAGGTTCGGGAGGGACGCCCCGATCGCGGCGGAGATGTGCGCCGCCGGATCCGTTGTGGTCAGGTGTACCTCGTGCCCGCGACGCGCAAGCTCGACAGCGATGGCCGCGGCGATCGTCGTCTTCCCGACGCCGCCCTTTCCCATGGTCATCACCGCTCCGTGCCCGGCCGCCTCGATCTGATCGATGAGGTCGATCAGCGGGGGCATGTTCATCGCATCCGAAGGCTCGTCGGAAAATACATCGGGAATCGTCCCCACGCACTCGTCGCGCAGCATCGCCCGGATCGCTTCCAGTCCGATGAGGTTGCGCCGTTTCAGAGGTATCAGCGTGCGAGGCAGCGACGCGATGCCGTCCGGGATCGCTTCGAGAGCCTGAAGTGTCCGCGCCCCCATCGCGTCGGCGATTTCGTCGCCCGCCGACGTGGGAGTAAAGACTCCGTTGACGACGAGCCTCTGGTTACTCATGCCCAGCGCGCCCAGTTCGTGGCTGGTGCGGTCCGCCTCGCGGAGGGCGCTGGGTTCAGCCCGGGCCACGAGGACGAAGGTGGTCTGTTGCTTGTCCGCCAGTGCTCTGACGGTCGCTTCGTACCGCTCCCTTTGGGAGTTGAGCCCCGAGAGCGGGCCCAGGCATGAACTTCCCTGAGTGTTGGTCTGCAGGAACCCGGTCCACGCGGCGGGAAGTGACAACAACCGCAGCGTGTGCCCCGTCGGCGCCGTGTCGAAGATGATGTGCCCGTACTTTCGGGCGATGGCGTTGTTGGTGAGCAAGCCCGTGAACTCATCGAACGCCGCGATCTCGACCGTGCACGAGCCCGAGAGTTGTTCTTCCATGTGGGCGATGGCGTCGGCGGGCAACACGCCCCGGTACGGGCCAACGACGCGGTCCCGGTACGCCTTCGCCGCGGCCTCGGGGTCCACGTTGACCGCTTCCAGCCCCGGTGCGCCGGGCACAGGAGTGGGGGTGTTGGAAAGACGCACCCCGAAAACATCATCAAGGTTCGAGGCCGGGTCGGTGCTCACCAGGAGCACATGCTCGCCGCGATCCGCCAGCGAAACGGCCGTGGCACACGCGAGAGAGGTCTTGCCCACCCCGCCCTTGCCGGTGAAGAAGAGGTAACGGGTCGGAGAGTTGACAAAGTCCATGAGGCTTGTCCTTCGGTACGAACTTGGTCCGACGGAGATGGCGACGGGTGTTGTCGGCGTCGCTCAGCAGCAGGCGCCGGACCCGCAGCCGCACGGCCGCGGTGCAGGCACGATCGGCGCGGTGTCAAGAGTGAGGCAGAGTTTCACCGCGAGCTGTTCGCGGCTCGGGTACGCACGCTCCGCCACGATTTGGTCATCAACCATGACGATCGGCAGCGCACCCGTGCCTCCGGCGCTGACGGCTTGCAGCACCGCGGCCCGCGTGGTGAACTCCTGGGGCTGCTGTGATAGCGAGTATCGCTGAACCGCTACGCCCCGACCCTCCAGCCACTTGAGGTCCGCGGCGAATCGGGCCCGGGCGACATCGGGCTCCGCGCCGCACACCCCCGATGAACAGCACATGGGCGGATCGAAGACGGTGACGGTTGACATCGGGTGCTCCTTGGTAGTTTGGCTCCGCTGATGCATGAGCCGCTCGGGTAGAGTTCTGACAAACGTCCGTATTTCATCTCGCACGCGCCGGTAGTGGGGCATCGCCTCTTCGTCGCTCCGCGCACCGGTGGCCAGCCGCGGCGGATCATCAAACCCTGCGTGGATGATGCGAGTGCGAGCCGCAAACACCGGACATTGTTCGTGAGCGCCGCCGCAGACGGTGATGACGAAGTCAAACTCAACGCGCAGGTCCCCAGCGCGTTTGCTCGAGTGCCCAGAGATATCGACGTCAACCTCCGCCATTGCGCGTACCGCCAGCGGGTTCAGGCCTTGCGGATTGGTCCCCGCCGAGAACGCCTCGAGCGATTCTGAGAGCAGCGCCCTGGCCCAGCCCTCGGCCATCTGGCTCCGGCAGGAGTTGCCCGTGCACAGAAAGAGCACCTTGGGTCTGTCGTCAGCACGTCCCACAGCAGTTGTCTCCGCACGGCTTGCCACCGCGCGTGGGGCGGCACTCGTCGATCGACGCCGCCAGTTTTCGGAAGGTCTTGCTCAGGTGCGCGTACCGCACCGCGTAGCTCACGGTGCGCCCCTGCTTGGCGGCTTCCAGTATCCCCGCTTTCTCCAGCATCGTCAGGTGGCGGGAGACCACGGAGAAGTCTACCGAGCAGCACTCGGCGACCTCGGTGACCGAGCACGCGCGGGCGCACTTGATGAGGCACGAGAGCAAACGCGTCCGCGTCGGATCGCACAGGGCCTTGAACATCGCGGGGTCGAGCAGATCATCCACCGGCCTGCAGCACGCCGCGGCCTGCTTGGGAGAGATCGGTTTCGTTGTGCGTACTTGCGTCATTATGCAAGTGTTGGCCGCGAACCCGAGATTGTCAACCCCGACCAGGCCGGCCCGGTGGGCGGCGAGTCCCGATAACGATGCCGCGGTAAGGAGTGCGCTGAATTTTCCGCCTCCGCCGCGCCGACCGGGCAGGATTCTCTTCCCAATGTCCCCGAACTGTGGTATGCTGTGGCACACGCGGCCGTACCGCGCAGGTTTCTTATTCGGGAGCGAGAGATGAAGACTGTTGCGTTACTTTCGTGCTGCGGCCTCGCCGCGCTCGCGCATGGCGACATCGTGTTCTCCGACGGCAACTTCGCCGCAGGAACATGGACCACCGAGACCTACCCCTCGGGCGGCGGCGGCACGGCGTCCTCATCCCAGAGCGTCGGCACCGGCAATCCGGGCAATGCCCTGCGCGTGCTCGACACCGTCAACGCCTCCGCCGGTTCGCAGATCAGCGCGTTCCACCGGTACGGCAGCACCGCCGCCACACGCTACGACCCGCTCACGCAAGGCGCCATCGGCGCGCTCAAGTTTGACCTGGATTACCGCATGGTCAGCGGATTCGGTCAGGGCCAGGGTCTCAGCGTCGCCCTCAAGCAAGGAACGTTTGTCTATGTGGCGGCGTTCTCCGTCACCGGCTCGACCGGGGATTGGGGGCACAAGACCGCGTCGGGGCTCACCGCGGCCTCATTTTCCCGCCTCGACGGCGGCGCCGGCCTCCCTGATTTCTCGGCCACCGCTGTGCCGATGCGGTTCGGCTTTGTCACGTCCAACAGTTCAACCGGATCGGGCTACTCGATCACGGTGGACTACGACAACTTCAGCGTGCGGGTCACCTCGGTACCGGCGCCCGCCACCGCGGCGGCCCTGCTCGGTCTGTGCGCCCTGCCCCGTCGCCGCCGGGCCTAAGCCGGATCGATCCAGCCCATCACCCTGAACGTCGCGCGCGTGGCGTCGATGACGCCCTCGTGGTCCCACGCGTGCGCCGAATCGGTGGGCATCCACACCACTTCCGTGTATTCCCAGTTGGCCGCGGTGGGCTGGTGGCGCAGGTCCTCGATGAACCCCAGCGTGAACCGCAGAACAACGTCGTCGCTGTGAGCGCCGTGGTCGCGGATGTACGCGACCGGGGTGGCGGCGTGCGTGATCATCATGCCGACCTCCTCGCTGATCTCGTCGGCGAGCTGTCGGGTGAGGTAGTCGCAGTCCAGTTGCGCGATGTTCGCCGTGGGCGGGGCCACGCCGCCCGAAGGACCCAGTTCCCACATCCCCCCGAACACGCGCGTGCCCGGGGCGCGCCGGCCCAGCAGCACGAACTCACGCCCGGCGCGGTCGCGGGCACACAGCAGAGCCGTGACTCCCAGCAGGCGCACGCCCGTGTTCACCCGCGGCTGCACCGCCAACCGCATGTACCCGTCAACGCGGGTGAGAATCTCGTTGGTGTGCGGATCGAACGTCAGCACGCTCAGGATCGGGCTGTCGTGGTACCGAGAGTTGGACCGCAGCAACGCCGTCCACTGCTCGCGGACGGCCTCGGTGGGCGGTGGCGGTGACTGCGGCGACACGCCGATGCGCAGCTCTCCCGCCGTGGGGTCGATCTCCCACGCCTCGATGCCGGGGATGCCGCGGTACGGAAGGCTCACTGCAGCAGGTTCTCCAGGCCGGGGATGCCGTCCAGGCCCAAGGCCTTGGCTTCCTCGTCAACGGCCTCCTTCATGGCGATTTGCGCGCGGCGGATCGCTTCGTTGCACGCCTCGGCGATGAGATTGCCGGCCAGCGCCCGCGTCTTCTCGTCCGCCGCCATCCCCACGATCAACCCCGAGGTGAGTTCAACCTCCAGGATCCGCATCGAGCCCGTCGCGACCGCCCGCGCCGCGCCGGCGCCAGCTTCGCCGATCACGCGGGTGGTCTCCATCTTCGCCCGCACGCGCTCGCCGGCTTCGCGCAGCTTTTCCTTGTTCTTCATCAGGCCCGCGAGGGCGCCCATCGCCTTGAAGTTGTCGAACATGATCCTTGGGTTTCCTTTCGGGACGCACGCCGCCCCGGTCTCGAACAGATATCTCCGGACGCAGTTACTCTTTCTTCATCCGTGGCTGCACGCCGATTAGTTTCGCGTTCAACAGTTCCATCGTCTGCTTCACCAGCGGATGCTCGGCGATGGGACGCTCGTCCCCCGGCGGGGGTTGCGCGGAAGCGGGAAGCGGTTCGGGCGCAGACGCGACCGGGGCCGCCTGAACCGGCGGGGCGATCGCCCGCGGGGGCGCGGCGGGCGGCGGGGGCGCGATCTGCCTTGGCTGCGGCGGGCGTGGTGGCGATTGCTCGCCCGCCGTCAGCGTTTTTTTGCGGACACCTGCTGGCTCCCGGCCACCAGGGCGGTCACGTCGGCGAACTTCTCCGTCAGGGCCAGCCGCACGACCAACGCGTCAACCAATGCTCGCGGCACCGCGCTCGTCTTCACGCTGCGCTGCACGTTCTCGCACAACGCGATCATGTGCACGATCCCCGCGGCGTCGAACTTGGTCGCCCGCGCGGCTTCCTCGGCCTTGGCCTGCTCGGAGAGTTCCACGAGCGGAGAGGTCGGTCCGCACGCCGCGAGCACGAGCAGGTCCCGCAGCCGCGACGCGAGCGCTTCGATGAGCTGATCGATCGAGATGCCGCGTTGAATGAGTTCGGAAGCCTGCTCGAGCGCCTGGCCCGGCTTGCCCTCGGCGAGGGCGTCGAGTAGGCGGCCGATGACCGCCCGGTCGGGCAGCCCGAGCAGTTCCTCGAGCACCTTGTTGGTCAGGTGCTTCTCGCCCGAGGCCATGAGCCGGTCGAGCAGGCTCAGCGCGTCGCGCATCGAGCCGTTGCCCAGCCGCGCGACGGCGAAGATCAGCTCCTCGTCCGCCGTTGAACCCTCGCGCTTCACCACCGCTTCCAGGTGCTCGGCGATCCGCTGCGTGGGGATGTTGCGGAAGTCGTACCGCTGGCACCGGCTCTGGATCGTCGCCGGCACCTTCTGCGGGTCGGTGGTGCACAGGATGAACTTGACGTGCTCGGGCGGCTCCTCCATGGTTTTGAGCAGCGCGTTGAACGCGCTGGTCGAGAGCATGTGCACTTCGTCGATGATGTAGATCTTGTACTTGCCCCGCAGCGGTTTGTACGCGCAGTTGGCGATCAGTTCGCGGGCCTCGTCCACGCCGGTGTTGCTCGCGGCGTCGAACTCGATCGTGTCGGTCTCGCGGCCCTGCATGATCAGGTCGTCGATCTCCGGCGTGCCGCCGTTCAACGCCTTGGCGAACAGCCGCGCCATCGTCGTTTTGCCCACGCCCCGCGTCCCCACGAACAGGTAGGCGTGCGCCACGCGGTTGCTCTTGATGGCGTTCATCAGCGTGCGGGCGATCGGCTCCTGGCCGACGACTTCGTCGAAGGTCTGGGAGCGGTATCGGCGTGCGAGGACGGTGTAGGCCATAAGGTGGGGATGGTACGGTGCGCGGCGGCGAGCGGGTGTTTGAAGCGGGGCGACAAAGGGGTGAGTTTCTCAGGAAAAACGCCGGATCGGCAACCGACCGCTGGATAAACTAGGAACCATGGGAAAGCGCAAGGATGGCGCGCCGATTCTCGCCGCGGGCGGTGTCGTTTTCAACGACAGCGGCCGGGTGGCGTTGATTCATCGGCCGGCGTACGACGACTGGTGCCTGCCCAAGGGCAAACTGGACAAGCGAGAGAGCGAGATGCAGGCGGCGGTGCGGGAGGTAATGGAAGAGACCGGCTGCATCGGCGCGCCGCAGAAGTTCCTGGGAACGGTCTACTACGAGATCGACGGCAAGCCCAAACTCGTCTTTTTCTGGCTGATGCTCTGCCGTCACCGGCGCAAGTTCATGGCCAACGCCGAGGTCGACGCCCTGGTCTGGATGCGTCCCGAGGTCGCGATGCGCCGGCTGGATTACGTTGAAGAACGCCATGTGCTGGAACTGGCCATGAAGAGCGCCCCGCGGATCGCGGTGGCCGCGCCGGTGGTGGTGCGCAAGAAGCTGGCGAAACTGCCGCGGCGTCGCAAAGCCGCCCGGAAGAAAAAGAAGAAGTGACCTGACCCCGCACGGCGGGAGGAGATCGCTCGTGAGCACAACTGCTTTGAAGACAGCGTGGGCGGACCTGCCTGCCGACTTTCCCATGCCCCTCATCGCGAGGCAGCGGATCATCGGCGAGAAGATGATGATCTCGCGCGTGATCCTGTCCCCCGGGTTCACGCTCCCGAGCCACCGGCACGAGAACGAGCAGTTCGTGGTGATGCTTCGCGGCCGCTGCGAGTTCGGGCTGGGCGAGGAAGGATCTCCTGCCCATCGGACGTTGGAAGTCAGAGGCGGCGAGGTGCTGCACCTGCCCTCGAACGTGCCCCATTCGTGCCGCGCCATTGAAGAGACGGAAATCCTGGACCTGTTCAGCCCGGTGAGCGCGGTGACGGGGGTTGATTCGCGCCGAAGTTGACAAGGTCGCACCTCGTTTACCCCGCTGGTGGTTGCTGTGCCAGCACGGCCGCGAAATCTCTAGCCGGCGGACGTTCCGGCGCGTCCAGGGGCGTGCCGGAGATCGCGTGCACGCCGTGCTCGCTGGTGGCGATGAGGTACTCGCGGCCTTTGGCGCGGATGATGTAGAGCGTGCGGCCGGGCTCGAGTGGGCGGCTGGAGACGATCTGGATCTCCTCGCCGCCGATGGGCGGACGCGAGCGGGAGAGCCATCGCGGGAGCAGCCTCGCCACGATGAGCAGCAGCGCGACGACGATGACCAGCGCCAGCAGCATGCGGATGGCGGCCCAGCCGTAGCCGGGCGCTTCTACTTCGGGTGCCTGCTGGAACATCGCGGCGGCCAAGGTCATCACGAGGCGCCTCCGATCCGTTGGGTGATGCGCACGCCGATCTCATTTTCGCAGCGGACGAGTTCGCCCCGCGCGACGGCGCGGGCGTCGACCAGGAGCGTGGCTTCTTCGCCGGGGCGCTTGCGGATGGAGAGGAAGCGGTCGGCGGCGAGTTCGGTCAGGTCGGTCACGGAGGCGGGAGAATCGCCGATGAGCACGCACGCGGTGCGGTGCGCCGGGGGCGCGGGGTCGGCGAGCGGGGCGTCGGGCCGCACGTTGACCGGGCCGCAGCGCACCTGGATGTGGCCGGGCGCATCCGCCGCGATCGCGGCGTCGGCGAGGCACCAGAGCGTGCGGGTGACGAGCCGGCAACCGGCCGCGCTGGCCAGATCGGTGAGGCCGGGCAGCACGATGTCGCCGGGCTGCATCTCGGCGAGTTCCGAATCCGCGAGGGCGAAGGTGGGCAGTGCGAGCGAGACCGAGACCGCGCCGTGTGCACCCAGCGGCGAGGCGGGCAGGAGCGGGGGGATCTGCGGGGCGCACTGGGGCAGCCGCACGTGCGCGCCGCCGGCGTGGCCCGCGATCGTGAGCGAGAGCGGGAGCGATGCGCCGGTCGAAACACGCGACGCGGCGTCTTCGCCGGTCTGGAAGCCGCCGAGGACGAGCGGGCAATCCGCGAGTCCCGAGGCGCTCAGCACGCGGTCGAGCAGTTCGAGGCAGGCGTACTCCAATAGCGCGGCTTCGGCGGGCGAGATCGTGCCCGCGCCACGCACACCCACGAGCGACACAGAGAGAGCATCGGCGATGGCGCGTGCCGCGGGGAGATCGAAGGCGATGACCGCGGCGTCATGGCCATCATGGCGCAGCGTCGCGGCGAAGACTGGGCCCGCAAAGGACTCGGTCGGCGCGAGCGTGACGGGCCGGTTGAACAGCGATCTCGCGGCCATCGCGCACGCGTGCGTGGCCCACGCCGCGAAGACGCGGTGGTGGATCGGCAACGCACGCTCGGCGGGGATGAAGGCCGGCGAGTGGATCGCGTTGGCGAGCCAGTCGGCAAGGGCGGGGGGTTGCGGGGCTGAGCGGTCCATCGGTGTGGGAGAGCGTACTCCGATGATGGGCCGGCGGAGTTCACTCGCCCCGGTACATCTTCTCCATCGCCGTGACGGTGGATTCGGAGTTGAGGTGCGTGAGCGCCCACTCGCGGCCCACGCGGCCCATCTGGGCGCGGCGGGCGGGATCGGCGAGGAGCCTGGTCACCGAGTCGGCGATCGCCTGTGGCTCGCGATCGGCGATGATCGCGCCGCCGCTCTCCTGCAGTTCGGGCCAGATGTCCACGCCCTTGGTCGTGATCACCGGCGTGCCGCACGCGAGCGATTCGAGCAGCACGTAGCCGAAGTTCTCCTGGCTGGTGGGGAGCACGAACAGGTCGGCGGCCTGGTAGAGGCTCCACTTGGCGCTCCCGCCCACCATGCCGACGAAGTGCGTGGTCGCAGCGATGCCCGCGGCGGCGGCGCGGGCCTTGAGGGCGTCGATGTACTCGGGCGGGTCGGAGGGCCCGGCGAGGACGAGGTTGACGGGCTGGCCGCGGCGAGAGAGCAGCGCTCCGGCGTCGATGAGTGTTTCCACGCCCTTCTTCACGTGCAGGCGGCTCAGGAAGAGGAGCGTGGGGAGCTGGGTGGTGAGCGCCGCGGCGAAGGCGCCGCGGGCTTCACCGGGGCCTTGGAGCGAGGCGAACTGGGAGGTATCGAAGAGGAGCGGGATGACCACGCCGCGGCCTTTGGGGAAGTGCTTGGAGGCCTGCTGGAGTTCGGCTGAGGCGGTGCAGTGGATGGCGCGGGCGCGGCTCAAGGTTCGCCGACCGATGAGCGCCAGGTGCAGGCGCTTTTTGGATCCGCCCTGCGCCATCGACCAATCGTCGAGCATGCCGTGGGGCGAGATGACGTAGGGAACTTTGAGTCGTTCGGCGAGGCGGGCCAACTGGTGGTTGGGGTTGGCCCAGGCCCCGTGGATGTGCACCGCGTCGGCCTTGGCGAAGAGTTCGCGGGCTGTGGCCATGGCGTCCTTGGGCAGGTGCTGCGTGAGCGTGTCGCGCGTGGCCTGGTCGATGGTGCGGCCGCGGCGCTCGAAGAGCGGGTCGGCGAGGCGGATGACCACCGAGTGCGGAAGGCCGGGCGTGGGCGTGCGCCAGGAATCGGGAACGCCCGAATCGTCGCACGAGAGCGCGGTGACCTGATGTCCTCGCTTGGCGAGAGCGGCGCACATGTCGAGCACGGCGCGGACGGTGCCGCCGTCACGGAGTCGGAGCCATTTGATGTAGTGGAGAATGTGCACGGAAGAAGAGGGAATCGGGCGGAGTCAGGAGGAACGCGGTGGGGGCGCAGTGTGAAGGCGGATGTGTGTGGGACCACCGGCCGATTGCGGGATCGGCGGGGACGTGGGGCGTGAGTTGGATGCTGACCCGCGGATGATGAACCCTCGATTCCGGGTGGGTCGGTTGAGCTTGCCGCTCAGTTCACCTGGCGCACCCGCCCGGTGTCAGGTATCGGCAGGAAGCCGTTCTTCCAGTAGAAACCCGGCCAGTAGACCACGAACGCGCGGCCGATGAGGGCGTCGCGCGTCACGACGCCGGTCTTGGGTTCGAGCTGGGCCATCCAGGGGTTGGGCACATCCCACATACGGGCGTCGAGGCTCTGCGGGCTGTTATCGCCGCAGAAGAAGTACTCGCCGTCGCCGAGGAAGAGGGGCATCCGCGGGTGGGTCGCCGCGGCGGGGCGGTTGGCGCGGGAGTGCGGGCCCACGGCGGACCAGGGGGTGGGATCGTTGTACGGGGGGTAGTCGACGGGCTGGTAATAGATATCGCGAGCGAGCGCGACGCGCACCAGCGTGAACGCGCCGCCGGAAAAGTCCATGCTGATGGCGGGGGCCTTGTAGATTTTGGGGACGGCGAGCAGGTTGGGAGCGACCGCGTTGCCCGCGCTGGGGGCGGCGTTAAAGACATCCTCGAGCGTGACGGTGGTGGCGAACTTGATGCGCTCGGCGGGGGTCCAGTCGTATTCACCCCGGGCGATCAGCTTGTTTTCAACGAAGAGGCTCAGGGCCTGATCGGCGTGCCAGAAGTCGACGTTGGTGACGCGGCCCGCGGCGAGGGGGCTGGGGAGCGTGCCCTGACCGATGGTCTTCCAGGGCGCATCATTCTCATCGGGGCGCATGCGGAGCGTGACGGCGGTGCCCTCGATGCGTGCCTCAAAGACGTGCGAGCGGGCCTTGATGGTTCCGGCCCACGCGATGCCTTCCTTCTCCGGCCGGATGCCGAAGGAGATGCGCACATCGTTCACCGGGAAGACGCCGTTGGGCGGGCCGCCGATCTGGTTGTACCCGTAGAAGTCGTTGATGACGCGGCGGCTGACATCCCACGCGAGCGAGGCGGTGCCGGCGCCGGAGAAGCGGTACTCGGTCTTGCCCTCGATCTCCCAGTTCTTCGCCGAGTCGCCGGCGGCGACCCACGGGTTGCGGAACCAGGTGCGGCCGTCGCGGAGCGGGGAGAGGGGCGCGTAATCGCTGCTGTAGACGGGCTGCCACATGATGCGCTGGGCGGCCTCGTGCTTGCGCTGGATCTTCCAGCCGGGCAGCGCCCAGGAGTTCTCGCCCGGCTTGGGCTCGTCCTTGGTGGGGCGGGAGAAGACATCGCCGTCGATGAGGGCGAGCTCTTCCGCGCCGACGCCGACGAGACGCTTGATGTAGTTCTGCGCGGGGTCGCGGGGGTTCTTGAAGACGACAACGTCGAAGCGGCTGGGGGTGTAGAAAGGCCAGAGATACTTGAGGATGAAGACACGATCACCGCCTCGGATGGGGGCGGAGGTGGCGGAGACTTCAGCGCCGGAGATCGGATCAAGCACCTTCATCGGGCCCTGTTCCGCTGTGGGTGTGCGAGAGCCACCCGGCAGGTATTTGGCGGGTCCTACCGCCCAGTGCGCGCCGGATTGAGGGCTTTCCCACTGCGTGTGCTGGCCGCGGAGGGTGGGGGCCATCGAACCGGTGGGGATCTCAAACCCTTCGATGACGAAAGCGCGGAAGACCAGGGCCATCATGAAGGCGACGATGATGCCTTTGAAGGAGTCGACCGTCGAGGTGAGCGGGTGGCCTTCGGGATGGGCGGTAGGGGTCGGGGGCATGACGGGGGAGGGTAGGGGGTGAGGGGGAAATCGAAAACGAAAAGCGAAAAACGAGAAGCGAAAAGGAAGGAGCGAAAAGCGGAGAACCAATGGTGGGAACGGAAGGGTTTGGGAGCTTGTGTGCGCAGCGAGGACCGGGATCGCGCGGCGCGATCGGGGTGAGGGCTGGGCTGGTGTGGTTGGGGCGACGAGGCGTGGTGGGCCGCGTGGATTGGGCGTGCCGCCCACGCTTGGCGCGGTGTGCGAGCGGGGTGCTCGCGGCGCGATGCGCTACCCGGCTTGTCGCAGCGGCGGGGTCATCGGGAAGGGCGATTGGTCCGCGGCGGGAGGTTGGTGCGCGGCAGGGGTGCTCTGTGGGTGTGCGACGGGCGAGGGGTTCGCGGAACGTGCTGGGGTGGATCGCTCCCGAGGGGAAGCAGATTGGGCGGGAGAGGATGCGGGCTTGGCCGCGGGCGGGGGAGATTGGGCAGCGCTCGGCTGTGGCGCGGGTTGAGGATTGGCGCGGTTCGCGCTGGGGCTTGCGGTGGTGCTCGCCTGCGATTTCGCTTCGGGCGCCTGCGCGGTGAGGGGAACGAGTTCGGGTTGCTCGCTGGGCGCGGCGGGGTGGGGGGCGAGGTCGTGGGAGTTGAGGAGTTGGAGGAGGAGGGCCAGGTCGGGGGCTTCGGCGGGAATTGAGTGCCGCGGCGATTCGAGGCGGGGTGGGCGGATGGCGGCTGAGAAGTTGGGGAGGCGCGCGATGCGGAGCACGAGCGCACCGGCGCGACGGGCGGTCTCGGCCGCGCGGCGGCGGTTCTCGATGTGCGACAGGCTGGAGAGGTTGACGGCGACGCGCTTTTCGATGGCTTCGTACGTCTCGACGATGCGCAGGGCGGCGTTGAGCACGCGGATGAGATGGTTGTTGGCGACGAAACGGGCGTGCTGGGTGGCGCGGTCGGCGATGTTGCTCAAACGCTCCTGGGCTTCGGGGAGATTCAGCCAGCCGACGAGGGCGGGGAGCGTGGTCCGGAACTCAACGGCGACGTCGGAGAGGGAGGACTCGGGATTGGTGAGTGCGACGAGCAGTTCCTCGACCTGCGCGGGAGAAGGGGCGAAGGGGGTTGGAACGGAAGGCTCCACTCAGAGAGCATTGTACGGATTTTGAGTGGTATTGCAAGGGATTTGTACGGATAGGCGTCAAATTGTGGGTTAAGTGATTGTCGGTGCTTGGGTTAGGAGATTTCATAGCCGCAAACTATGGGGTCGATGAGTGCGATGGTTGAGGCAGAGTCGTTTGCGTTGAGCGATCGCCGCCGTCGTGGACGCCCATCGCGATTGCGCTCACTCACAGGCGTTCCTATTGAGTGCATGTCTCGGGGAATGCGGAGTCGAGATTCGCTCCGAGTGTGGCGTCATCAATGTGGGAAGGTGGTCATCGTCGCCGTCTGCGCCTGCGCCCGTACAACACCGCGGCTCCCAGAAGCAGCCCGCCCGCGGAAGGAGTCGGCACGGTCGCGATGAAGTAGAAATATGATTGACCATCGGCGGTGACTGCCGAGCCGCCGAAGGCGGTTCCATCCGGGGAGATTGCGGTGATCGAGTTGACCATGTAGCCCGTGGGGATGTTGATGCCGTTGTCGCGCAGGAACTGGGTCGCGGCCATCACTCCGGTGGCCCGAGTCCAGATCCAGGCCTGCGTCGTACCGCCCGGCTGCACACCGAAGCCGGAAATCACCGCTGCATCGGCGCTGCAGTGCAGTGCTGTTGCGTTGATCCAACGGGCGTCAAGGATGTGGCCGACGTTATTGCCGTCCCAATAGGCGGCCACGGAATCTCCGGCGAGCGTCACCGCTTTGCCCACAATGACCGATCCGTCGGCGCTGACATCGGTGGCCAAGTATGCGCCTTGGGCGCCGGCGGGCGTGCTCAGAAAGTCGTAGCCGTTGGCCGCGGTCCAGCGAAATGCGTATTCATTGGAGTCGCCGACAGCGACACGCCCGTCGGCGCTGATGGCGGAGAAGTGGGTGCGGAGGAAGAACGGATTACCGTCGATTGCATGCGGCAAATCCACGCGCCCCGTTGCCGCGGTCCAGATGAAGGGGCGGCCGATTTCGTTGCCGTCGGGCCGTGTCTGGTAGATATCGCCGACGACGGTTTGACCATCGGCGCTGATGTCCACCGCTCGCGACGATCGGTACGCATCGGATCGTCCGAGCGAGGTGTAGGTGCCGTCGCTGTCGCGAATCACCGCGGTAATGCGCTGCGCGCCGGTCTGAATCTGCTCCAGTCCGATGCCGGCTGTTCGGGCGCCGGCGGCGTCACTGGCTGCTGCGTAGTAGTAGTTGTTCGGCGCATCCAAAAATGGCACACGCCCCCAATCCGGTGTCCAGCGGAAGGAGCGTGCCTGAACGATCGAAGTAAACTCCACTCCAAACGCCGTTTCGGCACGCGCGGTTATCGCAGTGATGTATGGCCCGTCGCTATAAGGAGGTGGGGAAGGAGCGAGCACGTAGAGAGTCGATGCCCAAACGTGTCCCAGTGTCCCCACCGCGACCGCTGCCATGAATGAAAATGCCTGTGTTGCTGCCATAGCGCCCTCCTCAAAAGAGTGATTATGGCTGCCCAGCGAGTTGTTCAAGGAACAGCTGAACGCCCGACGTTGTCGCCATCCCTGCGGGCTGGGGGTCGGCAACGTGCATGGTGAGATGATCAGGCACAAACTGATGCGCCGCAGCCATACCCGCTCCCCCCAGCGCCGTCGCGAAGAGTACCGATGCGTGGAGAAACCCCGCTTGGCGAGATGTCTGATGATTGGACCGCATCCGGCGCACGAAAACGCAAGCCCGCATGGAGACCCCGCAATCAAGGCGCTCGGGCGGAAGACATGGACAACCACGCCAACGCGCGGTTCCGCCCGCGCAGTTCGAACACACTAGATACACATCACAGAAATGTACTCGGCAACACAAAACACCGCGACAGATGAAGTGATTATTCCGGACATGCATTCGCGGCGATAGGTCCGAGAATGCACAGACTCTTCTGACGCGATGTGATCAAGGACTCAGCGCGAGCGCTCCCCGCGCGTGAATCGGGGCACTCAAAAAGACTGCGCCCGCCCCCTCCATGACGGCTGCTCCTTGTCGCTCAATCCGTAGGCGTTCGCCGGAGACCGTGATGCCCAACCCGTACGCCGCCAGCCCGCGTTTCGACGCGTACGGCCGCCGCGGCGAAGAGATACACCCACTCGTACCCGGTCTGCTTGACCGTGGTGGAGCGAGTTCCCTTTTTTGCCCACATCGGCGTCGTCGTGCCATGCTGCCCGAAGCGGGCCTCATCCGTGAGGTACACACGCGCCCGCTTGCCGCGTTGGCGTGGGCGTTTTTCGGGATCATCCCGTCGGCGGCCACATCTTCTTCGTTCCACCTCAGAGTGCCGGTGAACGCCCGGATTGGACGGTTTGAACCCGTGCCGACCGGGGACTTGTCTCCCATCATTTCCAGCCACCGTCGTTCAGGGGTCAAGAGCAAAGGAACTTCCGGGTCTCGTCACTGCACGCTCGGTGCGCTCTGGTGAGGTCCGCCTTCACCGCCGATGGGGCCGTTCTCGAAGCCGAGGGATTGGTAGAGCATCACGGCGGGGGTGTTGGTGCGTGTGACGACCAGGTGCAGTCTTGGCTCGCCGCGGGATCGGAGGAGTTCGATCACGTGGGAGAGGCCGGACCGGGCGAGGCCTTGGCGCTTCCACGCGGGCGCGGTCATCGAGAAGGCGAGGAATGCCTCTCCCGCGGCGAGCGGTGGGGGCGCTACGCGGTCGCGTGTGACGATCGTGGCGGAGGAGAGGATGTCCCCGGCTTCCACGACGATCGAAGCGCCCCAGTCCATGGCGCCGAAGTCGTCGGCGATGAGTTTGTTCACATCGCGCCGTGCATCGTCGAGCGTCTCGCCGCCGTCGTCGACGCTGCCGCGGTAGCTCTCGAGCATGAGTCGGGCGAGCGCTTCGGCGTCCGAGGTTTTGAAGGGGCGGAGGCCGGGGATCGCGGCGGGAGCGTGCCGCGGTACTGCGCAGGGACGGATCGAGAGTGTCATCCAGTCGCGGGGCGTGGGCATCGGCGTGAGGATAGTCGGAGTTGGCTTGGGGTTGTTGGGCGGGACGCGCGGGTTGCGGCGTGGCAACGCCAGCATTCTGTATGTGGCACGCGGGACGAGCGAGTCGAGTTCATGGCTGCGTGCGATCCCGGTCTTCGCTTCGCAGAGCCTGCGCTTAGGCTGGGCGTCGTGGCCGGTGTGGAGGTTGGTCAGCCCGCGAGGCGGCTGCGGGCGCAGTCGCGGGCGGCGGCGTCGGCGGTGAGGCAGTCTTGCAGCGTGTCGATGTCGCGGCGGGGGAGGGCGTCGAGCGTTTCGGCGACGAGGGTGGAGATGCGGCCGAAGGGGATCTGGCGAGCGAGGAAGGCCTCGACGGCGATCTCGTTCGCGGCGTTGAGGATGGCGCCCGCCGCGCCGCCGGTTTCGATGGCGCGCAGGGCGAGGGAGGGCGCGGGGAACTGCGCGGGGTCGATCTGCTGGAACTCAAGGGAGGTGAGCGTGGTCCAGTCGATCTTCTTGGAGACACCGTCCGCGCGGTGGGGCCAGGTGAGGGCGTACTGGATGGGCGTGCGCATGTCGGGCGCGCCGAGCTGGGCGATGGTGGAGCCGTCGGCGTAATCGACCATGGCGTGCACGATGGACTGAGGGTGGATGATCGCGCCGAGCCGATCGGCGGGGAGGCCGAAGAGCCAGTGGGCCTCGATGAGTTCCAGGGCCTTGTTCATGAGCGAGGCAGAGTCGATGGTGACCTTGCGGCCCATGGTCCACGTGGGGTGCTTGAGGGCCTGCTCGGGGGTGGCGGCCTGCATCGCGGCGCGCTCCCAAGTGCGGAAAGGGCCGCCGCTGGCGGTGAGGACGACGCGGGTGATGGCGTGGTCGGCGCAGCCGGGGGGCGCGGCGGGGCCGGCGTGGTTGGGGAGGCACTGCCAGACGCCGGCGTGCTCGCTATCGACGGGCAGGAGGGTGGAGCCGGATTTTCTCGCCGCGGGAATGACGAGGGAGCCCGCGGCGACAAGGGTTTCCTTGTTGGCGAGGGCGACCTGCCGGCCGAGTTCAACGGCGGCGAGGGTGGCGGGCAGGCCGGCGGCGCCGACGACGGCGGCGAGGACGACATCGCACTCGACGCGGCGGACGAGTTGCTCGGCGGCGCTGGGGCCTTCCAGCAGGGTGATGCCGCCGGGCGCGGAGGCGGGGGCGGCGAGGGCGACGTGCCGGGCGCCGGTGGCGGCGGCCTGAGCGAAGGCGAGCTGCGAGTTGGTGCCCGCGGCGAGGCCGACGACGGTGTACTCGTACGGGAACTGGCCCTGGCGGTGCAGGTTGTTGAGGTGCTCAACGACTTCCAGGGTCTGGGTGCCGATGGAGCCGGTGGAGCCGAGGATGATGAGGCGGCGTTTCATGCGGTGAACAGGGAGGGTAGTTCGCGGGGGACTGACGCGGGTGGTTCAAGGCTGTTCATCGCGTCGGTCGCCGAAGAGGGGGCCGATCTTGTTGTAGGGTGCGCCGCACTCGGGGCAGGTGCCGGTGCCGGGCAGGCCATGGAGCGAGTAACCGCAGGCGCAGGATGCGTGGAGGTCTTCGAGCTCGCGCTCGTTGAGGTTGAGGTCGTGAGGCTCATAGCAGGCGTCGAGCGCTTCGGGCCCGTGGCGGGCGACGATGAGGGAAACGACATCGACGGGCTCGCGGCAGGCGGGGCAGTTGGCGAGGGATGCATCGAGCGGGAGGATGGAGCGGCAGTTGGGGCAGGCGGGGGCCAGAGCGGGATCGAGCGCGGACAGGTCGGGGCGGGTCTGGTCCTCCCAGTCGTCCTGGAGGTCGGCCTTTTCCTTGTGGAACTCATCCATGAGTGCGCGGGCGCGTTCGAGATCGCTCTGATTGACTTCGACGCGGGCCGAGGAGCCCTTCCACACGTCGTTGACTTGAGCGGCGGAGGCGAGGATGCCGCTGCGGATGAGGTACTCGGCGGCAGCCGCGGCCTCAGGGAGTGTGGGGAAGGTCGCGGCCGTGGCCATGGGGGAGGATAGGAGTGAGGCTAGAGATCGCCGGTGGGTGGACGCGGGGGCGAGCCGAGTTCCCAGGCGAGGGCGTCGGGGAGGAGCGGGTGTGTGAAGCGGAAGCCGCTGCGGCGCAGGGCATCGGGGACGGCGCGGGTGCTGGCGAGGAGGGGGTCGACTTTTTCGCCCAGCGCGGCGTGGAGGAGCCAGCCGGGGAAGCGGGCGAAGAGGGGGCGGCCGACGTGGGCGGCGATGGCGGAGGCGAACTCGTGCATGGGCACGGGGCTGGGGGTGACGGCGTTGACGCCGCCGCGGATGGACTCGGTGGTAAGCGTGTGGAGGATGGCGCCCAGGAGATCGTCCTGGCCGATCCAGGACCACCATTGGCTGCCGCGGCCGAGGATGCTGGCGAGGCCGAGGCGTGCGGGGCGCAGGCCGGCCTTGAGCATTCCGGCCTTGGCGGAGAGGACGACGCCCACGCGGAGGTTGACGACGCGGATGCCGGCCTGGCGGGCGGGTTCGTCGGCGGCTTCCCACTCGCGGGAGACTTCGGCGAGGAAGCCGCTGCCGATGCCGGCTTCTTCGGTGAGTTCCTGGTCGCCGCGGTCGCCGTAGTAGTGGATGCCGCTGGCGACGATGAGGCATCTGGGCTTGTGCCGGAGGTTGGCGAGGGCGCGGGCGAGGAGGCGGGTGCCCTCGACGCGGCTGGCGCGGATGGCTTCCTTTTTGGCGGCGGTCCATCGGCCTTTGGCGACGCTCTCTCCGGCGAGGTGGATCACGGCGTCGACGCCTTCGAGTGCGGCGTCGTCGATCTGCCCGCCGCGGAGGCCTGCGCCGGGCTGCCAGAAGATCTCGCCGGCGGCCTCGTCGGCTTTTCTGCGGACGAGGCGCTGGACGCGGTGGCCACCGGTGGTGAGGAAGTGCAGGAGTGCGCCGCCGATGGCGCCCGAGGCGCCGGTCATGACGATGCGCATGCGGGGGACGCCGGCGTGACGCGCGAGGTCCAGGCGCGTGCGCTCGTGGCGGAAGGTGAACATGCGGGCGAGCAGGGCCTGCATGTGGGCGTTGCCGAGGGCCTGGCCGACGCGGCCGCCGGGGAGGCGGTACTCGACGAGGTCTTCAAGGATGCTGGTGTTGGGCGTGTCGCCGGGGAGGCAGCGGTGGGTGTGGCGCCAGAAGGCCATGGGGCCCTTGACCTGCTCATCGCAGAACTGGGAGCCCTCGATGTAGCCGGTGTGGCGGGCTTCCCACGGGAGCCACAGGGGGCCCTTTTTCGCGGCGAAGGTGAGGGTGGCGCCGTCCTGGATTCCGCCGGCGCGGCGGATGATGCGCAGTTGCTCCCAGGGCGGCATGAGGCGCTCGAACGCTCCGGGGCGGGCGTGCCACGCGAAAAGGTCCGCGGCGGGAACAGGCATGGGCGAGCGGGCGACAAACTCGGGCACGGGGGAGCGTAGGGGCGGGCGGTTGGGGAACGGGGAACGCGGGACATTGGGGAATGAAGAAGTGGGAGCGGGGATTCACCTGAGTGGCGCGGGGGCGCATCACCTATGTGGGGTTGGGGCTGTGGGGGGCTACTGTGCGAACAATCGAAACCCGCGGCGGCGGAACGCCGAACAAACGTGAACGCGCAGGGTCGGCCGGGAACACGACGTGTCTGCTGAAGAAACCGGGACAACCTCGATGATACACGCCGCGGCGGAGGAAGGGCACCCGGCGCCGTATCGGCACGCGATCAAGGAGACGGTGACGGCGGTGATCATCGCGTTCGTGATGGCGTTCGTGTTCCGCGGGTTCGTGGTGGAGGCGTTCCTGATTCCCACGGGCTCGATGGCGCCGACGCTTCGGGGCGCGCACATGCAGTTCAGGAGCCCGCAGACGGGGTATGAGTGGGCGGTGTCGCCGCGGGACATGCGGGATGACGGGATCTCACCGCAGCCCGTGCAGGCGGCGCAGTACTACGACCCCGCGGACCCGACGGTGCCGCTGGGATCGTTCCCGCCGATCGACGTGCGCGACCCGATGAGCGGGTGGCCGATGCACGAGGTGAACGTGCCTACGCACTGGGGCGACCGGATCTTCGTGATGAAGTATCTGTACTCGGTGTTCGATCCGGGGCGGTTCGACGTGGTGGTGTTCAAGAATCCGCGGGACCCGGGCGTGAACTACATCAAGCGGCTGCTGGGGCAGCCGGGCGAGATGCTGGCGATCATCGACGGGGATGTGTTCGTGCGCACGCCGACGGCGGGGGATGCGTCGGAGCCGAACCCCTGGAAGCTGCCGGGGTGGAGCATCTGCAGAAAGCCGGAGCGGGCGCAGCGGGCGATGTGGCAGTTGCTGTTCGACAGCCAATGGGAGCCGCTGACGCCGACGATGGGGCTGGAAACGTGGTTCAAGCCGCCGTGGGTTCCGGTGGGCGTGGGAGAATCGGGTGGGGATTGGAAGGTGGAGGGGCGGACGGAGTATGAGTACAAGGGGCAGGGGCCGACGCAGTTGCAGTGGGACACGGCGCGTCGGCCGATCGACGACACGTACGCGTACAACGACAACGGGAGCGCGGCGTTCCATGTGTTCCCGGTGAGCGATCTGAGAATGTCGCTGGCGATCCGTCCTCGGACGGCGGGGCAGAAGGTGTCGGCGGTGGTGACGGCGCGGGGGCATGAGTTCCGCGCGAGGCTGGGGGACGGTGCGCCGGTGATTGAATCCCGCCGGCCGACGCAGGATGGGCGGGGGTGGGAGCCGTGGGTGCAGGTGGCGCACGGGGCTCGGCCGGTGAACATGGAAGCGGGGAAGGTGACGACGCTGGACTTTTGGCACGTGGATCAATCGCTGCAGTTGTGGGACGGGGATGAACTGCTGTGCCGGTATGACTACGACTGGACGCCGGCGGAGCGGGTGAAGTTCGCGATGAACATGACGCTGGACGAGGCGGCGCGGGGGAGCGAGACGATGACGGTGGCGGAGAACTACACGCGGCCCAAGGCGCGGTTCGAGTTCGAGGGCGGGGCGTTTTCGCTGTACCAGGTGGCGCTGTCGCGGGATGTGCACTACCAGGCGGATACGTACCGGGTGGGGGACGCGACCGAGCCGCACTCGCGGGCGCGGCAGCCCGCGCTGGCGACGCACCCGTCATCGACGTTGACGCTGGGGCCGTACCAGTACTTCACGTGCGGGGACAACAGCCCGCAGAGCCTGGACGGGCGCTTGTGGGACAAGCCGCACCCGTGGGTGGCGAAGCTGGACCCCACGACGGGCGTGGTGAACCGCGATCTGCTGATCGGCAAGGCGTTCTTCGTGTATTTCCCGGCGCCGATCAAGCAGGGGCGGATGCCGGTGCCGGATGTGGGGCACATGCGGTGGATTTGGTGATGGGGAAGGCATCAGGCAAGAGGCATCGGGCATCAGGGAGGACACTCGGGCGAGGATAAAAAAACCGAGCGCCTTGAGTGGCGCTCGGTGTCGGTGTGTGGTGATGGGGGGCGGTGATGGGGGGCGGGATTACTCGAACTTGGCTTTGACGGTGAGCGGGAAGTCGTAGAGGCCGGCGACGTCCTTGGGGGACTTCTTTTCGAGGTTGCTGAGGCGCTTGACCAGGCCCTTGGCATCGTCGACGGCGAGGGAGCCCAGGCACTCGAACTTGTGGGTGAGGACGTCCTTGAGGTCGATCTTGTCGGGGCCCATGTGGTTGCGGGCGTGGCCGCCGGGGTACATGACCAGGCCGGAGTCGTAGGAGTTGCCGGCGTCGTCGGTGATGACCATGGAGGTGGGGATGCCGTCGGGGTACTTGGCGTCGTACTCGGGGCCGCCGTGCTCGAAGGACATCTTCTCCATGAGCGAGCGGGTCAAGGGGTCCTTGAGGTCCTTGGCTTCAAAGTCGTAGGGAAGGAGCATGAGTTCCTTCCAGCCCAGGGGCTTCTTCGAGGCGCTGTGGAGTTCAAGCGCCTTGCGGAGCTTGGAGCAGACGAGGTAGAGCATCGAGTGGTCGGCGGACTGGCGCGTCTTGGGGTCGCGCTTGGCGGGGTCGCCGATGATGCCGAAGGCGGGTTCGTAGGCGCGGACGACGATCTTGGCGATGCGGTCGCCGGACTGGCCGTCGAGCAGGTGCGGGTGGGCGTTGATGAGGTTGATGAGGCCCTGGAGCGCGCCGGCGGACTGGTGCTCGTACAGGCCGAGCTTGAAGTGCATGCCCATGACGGCGAAGTCGTCGCCGGTGCGGGCGAGGACGAGTTCGAAGGGGCTGGCGTAGGCCTTGCCTTCGCGGGCGGTGGGGATGCCGGTGCCCGCGCTCTCGACCTTGCGGAAGAGCTGGCCGGGGCCCTCAAAGAGGCGGAAGATGGCCTCGGGGTTGCGGAAGATATCGCGCGGGCCCAGGAAGCCGGCCATGCTGCGCTTGACGGAGAGGATGGCGGCCTCGGTGCTGATGGCGGCGGAGGCGCCCTTGCTGTCGGAGAGCTGCTTGCCGGCGCGGATGGCGCGGAAGGGGATGTAATGGGCGACGACCATGCCGATGGCGGACTCGATCTGCTCGGCGGTGGCGCCCATCATGGCGCCGAAGGTGGCGGCGGAGCCGATGGCGCCGTGGACGACGTGGTCGATCTTGTAGGACTTGAGGGAGAAGACCTCGGCGAGGCGGCCGCGGATCTCGTCCAGGAGGATCATGCCCTTCAGGGCGTACGCGCCGCTCTTGCCGCGGAGCTGTGCCGCGGCGACGGCGACGGAGTAGAAGTCGTTGTGCCCGAACTCACCGGCGGTGTGGCCGAGGGTGGGGTTGTAACCGAAGTTGGTGCCGTTGCTGTCCCACTCGCGGACGGCGGCGCAGTTTGCGACGATGGCCTTCTCGACGGCGACATCGACGGAGCTGCCGAAGATGGGGACGCCGGAGCGGACGCAGCCGGAGGCCCAGGGAACGCCGCGGAGCGTGCCGAAGCCGCTGGCGGGTGTGCGGTACTCGAGGGCTTCCTGGCGGAGGAGGACGGGTGCGTTGGTCCCGAGCGCGATGGCGGAGACGCCGCAGAGGCAGGCGTCGGTGTGGAAGAGGTTGATGCGCTCGAGGACGGAGGCGTCGGGCTGGCCGGAGTTCGGCGAGTCATCGGACATGAAGTCGATGGCGTACTGGGCGAGTCCGAGGGCCTGATTGGTGTCGGCGGGGAGGGTGGTGTATGTGGAGGATGGCATAGGGGGAAAAGGGTAGGAGGTGGGGGAGGAAAATGGGAAATCAGGAAATTGACCTGCCGAAGTCTCCGTGGACAACGTCGGCGCCGGCTACCGGCCTTCTTCCCGAGTGGGCGAACTGGGAACTGGTGCCGGGGTAGATGGGGAGATGGAGGGGTCGAGCGCGGTGGGTGGGTCCACGTCCATCTTCCAGGTGCGGCGGATGGCGCTCAGGAGCTTGTCCATGGTGGGGCGGTCGATGTTGCGGCGTTCGAGGACGTGGCGGGCGAGGGCGACGCCGGCCTCACCTTCTTCGAAGACCAGGTGGGATGCGCCGGCGGCGCGGAGGGGGTCGCCCTCGGCGAGGTAGCGGACGCGGACGGTGATCTCGACGGAGGGATTGAGCTCGCGTGCGGCCATGACAATGGGGACGCGGCCAGCGGAGTCCGGAAGGGTGACGACCAGGTGCACGGCGCGGCGGATGCCGGCCTCGATGAGGATCTCGTGGCGGGTGGCGTCGCCGTAGAGGGCGGCGCGGCCACGGTTCGCGAGGCCGCGGACGGTGCTGATGTTCATGTCCAAGATCACGGTGTCGAGCTTGGCATCGCGGAGCATGGCGTCAACGACGCGACCGACGGGGCCGTATCCGGCGATGATCGCGAGGGGGCGCTGGGCGTGGGCGGCGGCGTCACGGCCGCGGGCGTTGAGTTCGTGTGCGCGGCGGTCGTGCAGGGTGTTGAGCAGACGCCAGAGCCGGGGCGAGCGTTTGACGACGGCTTCGATGCGGTCGATGGAGCGGAAGAGGAGCGGGTTGAGGGTGATGGAGATCATCGCGGCGGCGACGAGGACCTGCATGCCGGCCTCGGGGATGAGGTGGTGCTTGAGCGCGGCCTGGGCGACGATGAAGGAGAACTCACCGATCTGAGAGAGGCCGATGGCGACGGTGAGCGCGGTGCGGGCGGGGTAGCCGCAGAGGGCGACAATGGCGAGGGCGGCGAGGGGCTTGGCGATGAGCACGACCGCCAGCCCTGCGCTGACGAGCAGGGGCTGCTTGATGACGAAGGCTGGATCAAAGAGCATGCCCACGGAGACGAAGAAGAGCACGGCGAATGCGTCTCGCATGGGCAGGGCGTCGGCGGCGGCCTGGTGGCTGACCTTGGACTGCGCGACCACCATGCCGGCCAGGAACGCCCCCAGGGCGACGGAAGCGCCGAAGAGCATCGCCGAGCCCACGGCGATTGTGACGGAAAGCACCAGCACGGTGAGCGTGAAGAGTTCGGAGGAACGCATCTTCGCGACGGCGTTGAGCAGCCACGGAACGATGCGCGAGCCCGCGACAAAGACAATCAGGACCATCGCGACGAGCTTGAGAACGGCCCAGAGAACGTCCACCAGGCCGTTGGGGGCGGCGGATCCGGGGTTGACGGATCCGGGGTCGACGGCGAAGAGTGGGATGAAGACCAGGACGAAGACGGTCAGGATGTCCTCGACGATCAGCCAGCCGACGGCAACGTGGCCGTGGCTGGTGTTGAGCATCTGGCGGTCCATCAGCACTCGCAGAAGCACGACGGTGCTGGCGACGGACATCGCCATGCCCAGGACGACGCCGGAGCGCAGCGGCCAACCGAGCAGGTGGAAGACGGCGATGGTGGTGAGGGTGGCGAGGAGGCTCTGGCCGATCGCGCCGGGGACGGCCACGTTTCGGACGGCGAGGAGGTCCTTGAGGTGGAAGTGCAGTCCGACGCCGAACATGAGCAGGATGACGCCGACTTCGGCGAGTTGCTGCGCGATGGCAACATCACCGACGAAGCCGGGAGTGTGCGGGCCGATGAGGGTGCCGGCGAGGAGATAGCCGACGATCGGGGAGAGGCCCAGACGCTGCGTGATGAGGCCGAGCACCCACGCCGCGGCGAAGGCGGCGGCGATGGTGGTGAGGAGAGGGAAGTTCTCGACGTTCGCGGCGAGGATGAGGGGCATGCGGGGGAGCGTACGGGGAGGGGCATTGGAGAGCGGAGAACGGCGGGGTGGGAGAAGTACTGGGGAACAGAAGGAAAGAGGAACGGCCGGGACGGCCAAGCAACGCAAGAGTGGCCGGGACGGCCAAGCTACGCTGGGGGATATGGGAACGCTTCATAGTTCACTCACGCGTGACGCGGCGGACTTTGTTGGTGGGCGGTGGGTGGCGGGCGCGGCGGGTGAGCGGGTGGAGTCGCGGTCGCCGGCGGCGCCGGATCGCGTGGTGTGGGCGGGGGTGGGGAGTGCGGAGCACGTGGACGCGGCGGTGGCGGCGGCGCGCGGGGCGGTGGGCGCGTGGGCCGCGTGGGGGCTGGAGGCGCGGGAGCGGGTGTTGCGGAAGTTCGGGCAGATCGCGGCGGGGCGGGTGGATGCGCTGGCGGCGCTGATCCGTGATGAAGTGGGCAAGCCGACGTGGGACGCGAAGGCCGAGGCGCAGTTGATCGCGAACAAGGTGAATGTGACGCTGGACCCCAACGGGTCGATGCAGCGGGTGCGGGGGTATGAACTGGAACTGGGGACGGGGAAGAAGGGGCGGTGCTGGTTCAGGCCGCACGGGGTGATGGCGGTGGTGGGGCCGTTCAACTTCCCGGCGCACCTGCCCAACGGGCACATCGTGCCCGCGCTGGCGATGGGGAACACGGTGGTGTTCAAGCCCAGCGACAAGGCGCCGGCGTGCGGGCAGATGCTGATCGAGATGCTCGCCGAGGCGCTGGAAGCGGAGAAGGCGCCGGCGGGCGTGGTGAACCTAGTGCAGGGCGGGGCGTCCGTCGCGAAGCGACTGACCGGGCACGATGGAATTGACGGCGTGCTGTTCACGGGGTCGTGGCCGGTGGGGCGGGCGATCATGCAGGCGAACCTGGACAGGCCCGGGCGGATTCTGGCGCTGGAGATGGGCGGGAACAACGCGGCGGTGGTGATGGGGGATGCGGACCTCAAGCAAGCGGTGGTGGAGTGCGTGCGGTGCGCGTTCATCACGGCGGGTCAGCGGTGCACGTGCACGCGACGGCTGATCGTGCACGAGTCGGTGGCGGAGCGGGTGATCCGCGCGGTGTGCGAGGCGACGGGGGCGGTGACGGTGGGCGATCCGGCCTGCGAGCCGGCTGTGTTCATGGGGCCGCTCATCAGCGACGCGGCGCGGCGAAGTGCGCTGGATGCGCAGCGGGCCATGATCCTCGCGGGGGGCACCGCGCTGGTGGAGATGAAGGCGGCGGAGGGCGCGGGGTGGCTCGTGCGGCCCGGGGTGATGCGCGTGGAGCGGTTCAGCGCGGGGGATGACATCGCACGCGATGGGGCGGGGGCGGATGTGGAAGTGTTCGCGCCGCTGCTGCGCTTGGCGGTGGTGAAGAGTCTGGAAGAGGCGATCGAGCAGGCGAACGCGACGCGGTTCGGGCTCGCGGCGTCGATCTTCACGAAGGACGCGGCGGCGGCCGAGCGGTTCTTCCGCGCGGCCCGCGCCGGGTGCATCAACTGGAACACGGGGACGGCGGGCGCGAGCGGGTCGCTGCCGTTCGGTGGTTTGGGATTGTCGGGGAATCACCGGCCGGCGGGGGCGTTCAGCCTGGACTACTGCGCGTATCCGGTGGCGGGGATGGTGGAAGCGGGGGCGGCGGCGACGGTCGCGGCGGGAATGGTGTGGCGGGATGAGTGGATCATCTAATGCAGCCACGTGCCGGGGGGCAGGCTCGGGGAATATGAGTGAACGAGAAGGGGTGATGTTGATCGGCGAACGCGTCTCGGCGGGGTATGAGTTGAGCTGGGTTTGAACGAACTCGGCTCGATGTGTTCGATGGGTACGTGCATCACCTGTCGGGTACAATCGGCCGCGGCGTCAATTGAGCAGCGGGCGGGGGATCACGAGAGCTTCGCCAAAGGGACCCGACCCGTCTGCATGAATCATGCGGGGGGGGTGGGGCACGCGCCATCCACCGTCAACCCGAGGAGTTCTCCATGGCGGTAGTTCAACAAGCAGGATCGGGCGTGCTGGAGTTTGCGCCGGCCTACCGGCGCGCGGTCACACCCGCGTTTCTTTGGTTGGCATGTATCATCGGGGCCACGGCGTTGGCGATGATCGCCGTTCCTCTTCAATCGCTTCGCGTGCCGTGGATCGATGGCATTCTTGTGCCCGCGGCGAGGTTTCCGCTGTGGGCGATGTCCCAACTGCCAGGACACGCATCGCCTCTCCTGATGTTCGCGGTGCATGCCTTTGTTGTTCTGCTCACGATGCGCAGGGTCTTTAATTGTTTTGGACCCGGAACTCCTGAAGCGAGTGCGCATGATACTGGATTCGCCGGGGCGGCGATCTCTCTGCTCCTGGTCGTCGTTGCCGTGGAGACCGTGCCGACGCTTGTGGTGCCGCCCATGGAGGAACGCTTCGCCGATTTCGGGGTAGCGGTGCCATGGGTCACGGTGAAGCTGATTCACGTCTCGCGATGGGCCGTCGGAAGCAACCCGGGGCAGGTGGTGCCGGGGGTCGGCCTGCTATCGGCGATTCACCTGGGTGTCACGCTCCTGCTCGCCCGGTGCGTGATGTCGTCGGCACCGATCACATGCAAGAAGCTATGCACCGGAGCGATTTATTTGGGCGTTGGGATCTTGCTCACCATCGAGTTCGTTGCGTTGCTGATTCCGGTTGTTCAAATGATCGAGTCGCTCAAGGGCGGCGGACGGGTTTAACGCGGACAACCGTTGGTTTCGGCGCATGGTGCGTCGCACGCCGAGAACGGCGGTGATTGGGAAAAGAACTGCCCCGGCGGGAATCGAACCCGCGACCTCCGTGGCCAAAGGCGCACGCTGCTCCGCCAACTGAGCTACGGGGCAACTCCCCTCCCGGGGAGGGCGCGCTGGAACTACCCGCCGCGGACGACGCGCCTCGCGCACGGCGGGAACACGGAACGGCGATCGCGGAGTGGGCGATTGGAAGGGCTTTAGCGGATGGACGTGCTTGTGGAGCCTGTCGCCGCGTCGGCCTCTTCGAGAGCCGACGCCGCGAACGTTTCTCGTTCACCGGATCGGCTGCTGCCCGCGATCACGCAGGACGGCAAGGACGCACATGCGCTGGCCTTTATCAAGGCGGGCGCACGCGGCGATGCACGACTGCGTGAGGCAGGCGGCGGCGGAAGCGGGATGGACGAGTGTTCGTGTCATGAACAAGCTACCGGAGAAGTATCTGTAAAACAGGGGGGAAAGTCAAGCGGGGTGGGAGTGCGGAGAGCGGGATGCGACTGGGGAATTCGCTTGCGGGGCGAGGCATCGAAAAGCGAAAAGCGAAGAGCGAAGAACGAAAATCGGGAATCGGGAACCGGGAATCGGGACTCAGCAGTCGGCAGATTTGCGGACGTGATGGGCCGCAGCGAGGCATTCGTACAAGATTCGAACTCGGGCGAGTTTCAGGAGCTGTGTCGGTGGCGACGGGCACGCTCGCAAGTCAACAGAAGTTGGACACTCGTCGCGTTCACGTTTCCGGGAGTGAGAGCTTGGCTCGGACATCGGGCGCGGCGAGTCCGGTGATGCGGGCGGTCTTCTCTGGGTTGGAGAGGCCGGCGATGATGCTGACGCTGCGGGTAGAGATTCCCAGCGCCTTGGCGAGCAGTTCGCAGACGGCTTGGTTGGCCTTGCCGTGTTCCGGCGGCGCGGCGACCTTGATCTTGAGGCGCTCGCCCAGAGGGCCCACGATGGAACTGGCGCGGCTGCCGGGCACGACCTTGAGGGCGATGCGGACAGCGGGGCCCTGCGGGGTTGAGTCGTCGGTGACCAGGTGCTCACCTTACAGCAGTTTGAGTTTGGCGAGGTCTTCGATGGGTTCATCGAAGGAGCAACTGCCGAAACTGAGCGCGAAGGTCTCGCGGACTTTGGCGAGCGGCGCGAGTTCGAGGCCGTGGCCTTTCCAGGAGACGAAGTCATCGCCGAACTTGAACGAGGCGTGGTCTTCATCGGCGATGAGGGCTTCGGCGCGTTCGAGGTCGAGGCCTTTGGCGCGGATCATCGCCGCGGCGATGAAGACGTTGAGGAAGCCGTGCATGAGGCAGGAGGGGCTGTCCTTCTCGTAGGTGAGCCGGTGGCTGGAGCGGAAGGGGTGGTGGAGTCCGGCGGTGGCCTTGAAGGGGACATCGGCCCTGGCGCAGGCGACGAGGAACGCGGCGATTTCGGAGGGGGTGGGGAACGCCGCGGCGGTGACGCCGCCGGTGCGGATCTTGGCGGCGGCCTGGTTGCCGGCGAGGGCGGCGACGAAGCCGCGGCAGTCGGCGCTGACGGGGAACTCGAAGAAGGGGCGGATGTCTTCGGGGATCTCGTCGAGGGCTTCATCGATCTGGTTGGGATCGGTGACTTTCATCTCGAGGGCGTCGATGAAGGCTCGGCCGTTGGTTTCGGCGGAGTGGTGGTGGTTGAACGCGTCGATGGCGTCGAGATTCTGCGCGAGGTCGCCGTCGATGAGGACGGAGAGACGCCAGGGCGGGGACGCGTCGGCGTGCTCGCGGTAGCCGCTGGTGGCGAAGGTGCCGGGCATGAGGGGGGCGGCGAACTTCGTGAACTCCTCGAGGCGAGAGACGGGGCAGATGAACCGCGCGAGCGCCGCTGCGTGCTCGGACATGCGGCAGCGGTTGAACGTCTCAACAGCGCGGCCCATGTCGAGCTTGGCGGGGGGGAAGAGCCCGGCGTAATCGATCAGTTCCGAGAGGAGCGTGGTCAGTGTGCGGGGCATGGGTGGATCGCCTGGGGCCCAAGTGGGCGTGGAGGAGCGACTAAAGAGGGTACGGGAGGTGCGCGGGGGGCGGTTCAGTGGCGGCCGGTGGAGCCGAAGCCGCCAGCGCCGCGCTGCGTCGCGGAGAGCTCGGAGGCTTCCGCGATCACGGCCTGCACGACCGGGGCGATCACCATCTGTGCGATGCGCATGCCGTGGGTGATCTCAAAGCGCTCTTTGCCAAGGTTGATGAGGGGAACGAGGACCTCGCCCCGGTAGTCGGAATCGATGGTGCCGGGCGCGTTGGGGAGCGTGATGCCGTGCTTGGTGGAGAGCCCCGAGCGGGGGCGGACCTGTGCCTCAAAGCCCAAGGGGACGGCGATGGCGATTCCGGTGGGGATTGGGCGGATGGCGCCCGGCTCGAGCCAGATGGAGGGCGTGGACTCGGGGAGGCAGGCGGCCAGGTCCATGCCGGCGGCGCCGGCGGATTGGTAGCGGGGCAGGGCGGCCCGGGGGTCGAGCCGCTTGACGGCGAGCGTGGGTTGGGCGGTGTCGCTCATGGGGGCGGACGGTACGCCGCGGGGCTGAGCGCAGGGGGTGAAGGAGGGCGTCAGGCGACCTTGGCGGCCTGCTCGTGCTCGGCGATGAGGCGGGAATAGGCCTCGATCATGCGGGTGGCAGAGGCGATGGCGTTGTCGATGCTGGAGGCGCCCGTGACGCGCTTGAAGAGGTCGCGGCGGTTGGTCTGTGCGAGGGAGGCCTCGGTCTGGTCCTTGGCGGCGCGGAGGTTGGCGAGCAACTGCTCGGCCTGGGCCTTGCCGGCGCGGATTTCATCAAGACTGAGTTGGGAATCGATCATGCTGCGGTTCAGTTCTCGGAACGGACCGGCGTTGCCGGGGGCCGGAAGACCCTTTGGAAACACGGTTCGCCTTAACTGATTGTCCGCCTGTTGGTTCGGCCGATCAAGCGGCCTGTGCAACAGGGATCTGTTCGCCAAATGTTTGTTCGGCGGCTTCGACACCGAGGGTGAGCGCGTCGCTGGGGCGACGCATCTCCGGGACATGGCGGCGGATGACGCCCAGGACCAGCCCCTTATCTGTGGCGGTGCGGACGGCGGAGAGCTCGGCGGTGAGGGTGGCGGCGTCGATGTGGGGCTGGGTGGCGCTGCGCAGCGCACGGATGCCGGGGAACCGGGTGGGGGAGAGGGCCTCGGCGGCGTAGGCGAGTTCTTCGTGGAGCTTCTCGCCGGGGCGTGCACCGGTGATGGAGATCTCGACAGTGGGCTCCTCGCTGTTGGCGGGCGCGGCGTTGATGAAGGGGGAGTAGCCGTGGAGGCGGGCGAAGCGTTCGGCGAGGTCGAGGATGCGGATGGGCTCGCCCATGTCGAGCACGTAGATGCTGGGGGGCTGGCCGATGCCGTCGATGACGCCGGCCTGGATGACGAGCGCCGCGGCTTCGCGGATGGACATGAAGTAGCGGGTCATGCGGGCGTCGGTGACGGTGAGGGGGCCGCCCGCGGCGAGCTGGCGTTCCCAGATGGGCAGGACGCTGCACGCAGAGCCGAGCACGTTGCCGAAGCGGACCATGCTGAGCGTGGTGCGGCCGGCGGTGGGCGAGAGCAACTGCACGTACATCTCGGCGAGGCGCTTGGTGGCGCCCATGACGCTGGTGGGGTTGACGGCCTTGTCGGAGGAGATGACCACGAGGCGCTCGGCGGAGACGGCGAGCGCGGCGTCCGCGACGCTGCGGGTGCCGAAGAAGTTGTTGTGAACGGCGTGCGAGGGGTGGTCTTCCATGAGGGGCACGTGTTTGTGTGCCGCGGCGTGGAAGACGGCCTGTGGGCGGATGTTGACAAAGTGGCGGAGGGTCTGCTCGGCGTCGGTGATGTCGTGGAGGACCGCGCGGCGCGGGACGGAGGGGAAGCGCTCGGCGAGGCAGCGGTCGATCTCGAAGAGGGCGTTCTCGCCGCGTTCCATCATGACGATGCAGGCGGGCTGGAACTCGGCGAGGATGCGGCAGAGCTCGCTGCCGATGCTGCCGCCCGCGCCGGTGACGACGATGCGCTTGCCGGAGATGGCCTGGGCGACGGCGTCGCGGTCGATGGTGTGCGGGGACCGGCCGATGAGTTCGCCAAGATCGATGGGGCCCTGGGCGCGTTCGGCGGGGGCGTCCATGAGGTCGGCCAGGGGCGTCACGAGCCGGTGCGCGATGCCCAGTTCGCGAAGGCGGGTGAGGATGCGCTGGCGGTTGCCGGAGAGGCGCTTGGGCACGCTCACGACGGCGAGCGAGACGGGGTCGCGCCGGTGGATGGCGGCGAGGTCTTCGAGCGAGGCGATGAGGGGCAGGCCGCAGGCGTTGGCGTGCGGGGATGCGGAGTCTTCGATGGGAACGACGCCGATGGGCGTGGCGAGGCCTGAGCCCAGCGCGAACTGGGGCGCGAGGGTGGCGAGGGTGTCGGGCGTGCCGATCAGCACGACGCGGCGTGCGATGTTGGCGCCGCTCAGGTCGCGGCTGAAGGGCGTGGCGGGGTTGGAGTCCAATGCTTTGTGTGGCACGGTCCGGTTCCGGTTGCCGCGGAGACGCCTGGCGCGGGGAATGCGTTCCCGGCGGGCGGGTGTGGCGGCGCTGGCGTTATCGGCACGGTGAGAAATGAGCATCAACTGCGGGGGTGCCGCGGGGCGGGCGGAGCGGGAGCCGCGTTATGGGCTACCGTCTTGGCGCATGATCTGCCGGATTTCAGGAATGCTGGAGCGCGTGGACGACCTCACGGCGACGATCGCCCCGAGCGGGGGAAGCGTCGCGTACGAGGTGCTGCTGCCGCGGTTCCTGGCGGAGCAACTGGCGGCGAAAACGGGCCAGCCGGTGGTGCTCATCACGCACCAGTACTTCGAGGGGCAGGGGCAGGGAGCGTCGTTCATCCCGCGGCTGATCGGGTTCCTGTCAAGGCATCAGCGGGACTTCTTCGAGCTGTTCACGACGGTGAAAGGAATCGGCAACCGCAAGGCGCTGCGGGCGATGGCGGTGGAGCCGTCGGTGATCGCTTCGGCGATCGCGAGGAAGGACGCGGCGGCGCTGGTGAAGCTGCCGGAGATCGGCAAGCGGATGGCCGAGACGGTGATCGCGGAGCTCACGGGGAAGGTGGACGGGTACCTGAGCGAGGGCGAGGTGCGGGAACTGGACATGGGCGCGGTGGGGCGCGGCGCAGCCGGCGCCGACGCGATGAGCGAGGACGCGGTGCAGGTACTGGTAACGCTTGGCGAGACGCGGCCGGACGCGGAGCGGCTGGTGCTGCGGGCGATCGATCGGGCGAAGCGCGAGGGGCGAACACTCGGGCGGCCGGAAGACGTGGTTGAACTGGTGTTCGCGGCGAGGAGCACGTAAGCAGCATGCGCAAGATCGAAGTGGTTGATTCGCACACGGAAGGAGAGCCGACGCGCGTGGTGGTGGCCGGTGGGCCGGACCTGGGCTGCGGCGACATGTCGGCGCGGCTGGCGGTGTTCCGCGCGAAGCACGAGGCGTTCCGGTCGGCGGTGGCGAACGAGCCGCGGGGCAACGACGCGATGGTGGGGGCGCTGTTGTGTGCGCCGGTGAACCCGGAGGCGGCGGCGGGGGTGATCTTCTTCAACAACGTGGGCTACCTGGGGATGTGCGGGCACGGAACGATCGGGCTGGTGGCCACGCTCGCGTACCTGTGCCGGGTCGGGACGGGGACGCACCTGATCGAGACGCCCGCGGGGACGGTGGCGGCGACGCTCGGGGCGGATGGGTTGGTGAGCATCGAGAACGTGCCGAGCTACAGGCACCTGAAGGGCGTGTCGCTGGATGTGCCGGGGGTTGGGCGGGTGAGCGGCGACGTGGCGTGGGGCGGGAACTGGTTCTTCCTGTGCGAGGACCACGGAATGAAGGTGGAGGCGGGGAACATCGAGGAGTTGACGCGGGCGGCGTGGGCGATCCGGCAGGAACTCACGCGGCGGGGGATCACGGGCGTGAACGGGGCGGAGATCGATCACGTGGAGCTGTTCGGGCCTCCCGCGCGCGAGGACTGCAAAAGCCGGAACTTCGTGCTTTGCCCGGGCAAGGCGTACGACCGGTCGCCGTGCGGGACGGGGACGAGCGCGAAGCTGGCGTGCCTGCACGCGGACGGGAAACTGCTGCCGGGCGAAGAGTGGGGGCAGGAGAGCATCATCGGCAGCGCGTTCCGCGGGAATTACAGGTTGGAGAACGGGCGCGTGATCCCGACGATCAGCGGGCGGGCGTACATCACGGCGCGGGGGGAGTTACTGTTGGACCCGCGCGATCCGCTGCGGCATGGAATCCGGCTTGCTTGAAGCGCAACGAGTGATGGACACCGAGCATGATGAATCACAACGACTGGAACACGGTTCTGCCCGCGATCACGACCCCGTTCACGAGCGATGATCGGGTGGATCATGGCTTGCTCGCGGCGCACGCGGCTTGGATGGTGGAGTGCGGCTGCGGCGGGATCGTCGCGCTGGGATCACTGGGCGAGGGCGGGGCCCTGGATCGCGACGAGCGATCGGCGGTGCTGACGACGATCGTGAAAGCCGTGGGCGGCAAGGCGCCCGTGGTGGCGGGTATCAGTTCGGTCTCGACGCGGGCGGCGGCGGCGTACGCGAAGGATGCGGCGGCGTGCGGCTGCCGCGGGCTGATGGTGCTGCCGCCGTACGCGTACAAGGGGCCGTGGTCGGAAATGCGCGAGCACTTCGGGGCGGTGATCGGGGCGACGGGGTTGTCGTGCATGCTGTACAACAACCCGATCGCGTACGGGACGGATGTGCTGCCGGAACAGTTGGCAGAACTGGCGGCTTCGCACGCGAACCTGCAGGCGGTGAAGGAATCGTCGGCGGATGTGCGGCGAGTGACGGCGATCCGGGCGCTGATGGGGGAGCGCCTGGCGGTGCTGGTGGGCGTGGATGATCTGATCGTCGAGGCGATCGGGGCGGGGGCGACGGGGTGGGTGGCGGGGCTGGTCAACGCGTTCCCGGCGGAGTCGGTGGCGCTGTTCAGGTACGCGATGGCGGGCCAGAAGGACAAGGCTGCGGCGCTGTACCAGTGGTTTCTGCCGCTGCTGCGGATGGACGTGGTGCCGGAGTTTGTGCACCTGATCAAGCTGGTGCAGCAGGAGATGGGGCACGGGAGCGAGCGGGTTCGCGGGCCGCGGCGGCCGCTGAGCGGGGCGGCGCGGGAGGCGGCGCTGGCGACGTTGAAGGCATCGCTCAAATCCCGTCCCGCCGTGTGATGGATTGGTGCGTGAAGGCCCCGAGCAAGCATGGGCCGCCGCGGACTACGCTTGCGGCGCATGGCGATTCTCATCGACGAAACCAAGCGCGTTCTGGTGCAGGGGATCACGGGGCGTGAGGGTCAGGCCCGCACGCGGCTGATGCTGGATTACGGCACGAAGGTGGTGGGTGGAGTGACGCCGGGCAAGGGCGGCGGCGAGGTCTTCGGGCTGCCCGTGTTCAACTCGTGCGGCGATGCGGTGGCGGCGCTGGGGGGCGTTGATGTGTCGGTGCTGTTCGTGCCCGCGGCGGGAATCAAGGCGGCGGCGATCGATGCGCTGGAGGCGGGGATCGGGCTGGTGGTGCTGGTGGCGGATCGCGTGCCGGTGTGGGACGCGATGGCGATCGCGAAGGCGGCGAAGAAGGCCGGGGCGCGGTTCTTGGGGCCCAACACGCTGGGGATCGCGAGCCCGGGCAAGGCGGTGGTGGGGATGATCGGCGGGCGGGCCGAGTCGGCGCGGGAGTGGTTCAAGCCGCCGCTGCCGGGGGGGACGGGTGTGGGGATCATCTCGCGGTCCGGTGGGATGTCGTCGAGCACGGCGTATTACCTGGGGCAGGCGGGAGTGCGGATCTCGAGCATCGTGCACGTGGGGGGCGACGCGGTGCTGGGGGTGCGCGTCGCGGAAGTGGCGCAGATGTTTGAGGCGGATCCGGCGACGGACGCGATCGTGCTGTTCGGGGAGATCGGCGGATCGCAGGAGGAGGAACTGGCGGCGTTGATGGCGGCGAAGAAGATCACCAAGCCGGTGGCGGCGTACATCGGCGGGAAAGCGGCGACGGCGGGGACGCGGTTCAGCCACGCGGGGGCGATCATCGAGGGGAACAAGGGCACGCACGCGGGGAAGGTGGCGGCGCTGCGCGGGGCGGGTGCGGTGGTGGCGGATTCGTTCGGCGATCTGCCCGGCGCGGTGGCGGGGATGCTGCGGACATCGAGGAATGGCGGGCCGTCGCTCTCTTTGATGAGCGAGGCGGAGCGCAAGGCGGTGTGGACGACGGCGATCACGCGGATCGCGCCCAATACGGTGGCGGTGCGGGGGCGGAACATCGCGGACCTGATGGGCAACGTGTCGTTCGGCGCGGCGGTGCACCTGATTCTGACAGGCAGGATGCCGGACGCGGCGGTGGGGCGGTTGATGGACGCGATACTGGTCTCGAGCATCGATCACGGCGCGACCCCGCCGAGTTGCCTGGCGGCGCGGACGGTGGCGTCGACGGGAGCGTCGCTCTCGCAGAGCGTCGCGGCGGGGATCTCTTCGATCAACCGGCATCACGGCGGGGCGATCGAGGATTGCGCGCGGTACCTGGCGGGGCTCATGAAGTCAGCAAAGGATGCGGGGCGGAGTATCGACGAGGTCGCGGCGGAGGAAGTGGCGAGGATCAAGGCGAGCGGCGACCGCATCAGCGGGTTCGGGCACCGTGTGCACACGAAAGACCCGCGGACGGCCAGGCTGTTCGAGCTGGCCGCGGCGGCGGGGGTGGGAGAGAGCAAGGGCGGCGCGACGACGCACGTGGAGGCGGCGCGGGCGGTGGAGCGGGCGTTCGCGGCGATCGGCAAGCCGCTGCCGATCAATGTCGATGGCGCGATCGGGGCGATCCTGTCGGACCTGGGGCTGGACCCGCGGGTATTCAACGGGATCTTCATGATCGCGCGGACGCCGGGGCTGGTGGCGCACGTGGTGGAGGAACAGACGCGCGAGAAGCCGATGCGGCGGATTGATCCGGTGAATCACGCGTACGACGGGCCGCTGGGAGTGTGAGGGGGCCGCGGCGCGAAGGGATTCTGGAATCGAAGGAGGGGAAGGCGGGTCGCCGGTTACTGAACGGCGGCGCTGGTGGCGCGGATCAGGGGGATCATGATCGAGACCACGAGGGAGCCGATCATCAGGAACATGATGACGATGAGGATGGGCTCCATCGCGGCGAGCAGACGCTCGCTCTTGCGTTCGAGTTCCTCGGTCATATCGGCGGCGAGCGTGTCGAAGGCGGAATCGAGATCGCCCGCGCGTTCGGCGGCCATGAGCAGGCGGCGGGTGGGCAGGGGGAGAGAGTCGACGCTGTCGATGAGGGTGCGCAGGACGCCGCCCTCGATGAGCTTGTTGCGGAGCGTGGTGAGCTGGCCGCGGAGCTTGGGGTGGCTGATGACGCCGACGGCGACGCCCAGCGCGTCGGCGAGGGTGACGCCGTTGTGGGTCATGGCGGCCATGACGGTGAAGAAACGGGCGGACTCCTGCGTGACGACAACGTCCTTGAGCAGTGGGGTGGAGCGGGCGAGCCGCGCAACGACGAGGAAGAGGGCGCGGCGGGCGATGATCGCCAGGGTGATGACGGCCATGACGCCGGCCAGGACCCACAGGGCGTTCTCGCGGAGGAAGACGCCGGTGGCCATCATCGCCTGTGTGAAGGCGGGCAGTTCGGTGCCCAGGTCCTTGATGGACTGGCCGATCTTGGGCAGGACGAAGCAGATCATCGCGAGGGTGACGAGCAGGCTGATGCTCAGCACGATGGCGGGGTAGACCATCAGCGTGCCGGCCTTGCCTGCGATGCGGAGCTGGCGGCGCGTGGTGCCGGCGAGCTGCTTGGCGGCGCCGCCGAGATCGCCGGTGCGTTCGGCGGCGCGGTAGACGGAGGTGGTGACGGGGTCGAAGATGCCCACGGAGGAGGCGGCGTCGGAGAAGCTGGTGCCGGAGGCGACCATGTCGCGCATGCGTTCCACGCGCGGGGCGGTGGAGTTGGCGACGGACTTGCTGGTGGCGTCGAGCGCTTCGACGAGGGGCACGCCGCGGGTCAGGAGTTGGGCGAGCTGGGTGTGCAGTTCGCTCTGGTCTTTGAGCGAGACCTGAGAATCGCCGCCGCCGGCCCACTGGGGCAGGGCCCAAGTCTTGAGGGCCACGAGGCGTTCGCGGCGGAGCTGGTCGTTGAGGTGGCGCGGATCGCGGGCGCGGCGGAGGCCGAAGGTGCGGCCGCCGTCGGGTTTGGCGGCCAGGACGAGGTACTGGGTGGAGGTTTGGAGCGCGATTCTGGCCATGCGGGGACTGCAGGGTAGTTTACGCGGGCGGGCGGAGCGCTCGGCCTTCGCGGGGGAATGCCGGATGGGGGAGGGGAGCACCCCGGGAATATGGGGCGGGGGGCGGCCTTTTTGGTGCCGACGCATCCGCGTGCCGATCTAGGGTGTATCGTTTGGAGGAGAGACAGCCCCCGGCGGAGCGACCGAGCCAATGGATTGGCGCCAAGGTTCCGCCCGACACTCACAGAAAGCCCCCGCCGCATGGCAACAGCCAACCGTGCGTTCGTCGGAGAGAAGACCATCAGCACCGCATCGCGGCAAGGAGAGACGCACCCCGTCCGATCGCTCGGACCGGACGCGGACACGGCGGTCAAGACCTTCGTGCTCGATACCAATATCCTGCTGCACAACCCGGACGCGATGTTCGTGTTCAAGGAGCACCACGTGGTGATCCCGTTCACGGTCATCGAGGAACTGGACAAGATGAAGCGCAAGGAGGACGACCTGGGGCGCAACTCCCGGGCGGCGATCCGGCATCTTGACCGGCTGCGGGCGATCGGGAGCCTGAGCGGCGACGGGGTGAACTGGCAGGCGCTGCTGCCGATGGCCAACACGGCGCACGCGGTGGGTCCGGGGGGCATCACGGGCACGATCCGCGTGGACGTGAACGAGTACGAGCGGCCGCCGGCGATCGCGGAGAACCTGCCGGACAACCGGATCATCGCGGTGGCGTGGCACCTGCAGCGGCTGGGGCAGCGGACGGTGTTCGTCACCAAGGACCTGGGCGCGCGGATCAAGAGCGATTCGCTGGGGATCAAGACCGAGGACTTCACGAACCAGAAGGTCGACGCGGACCGGTTGTACATCGGCTACATCACGCTGGACGTGGAGGGCGAGCTGATCGACGAGCTCTACCGCGACCGGCTGCTGAGCATGGAGCGGCTGGCGCCGCACCTCGCGGGCGACGGGCAGGAGACGCTGGCCGAGGAAGTGATCCCCAACCAGTACATCGTGCTGCGGGACAAGGACGACGAGAACCACACGGGCCTGGCGCGGCGGCTGAGCGACACGGATCACGCGATCCCCGTGACGGGCCCGCGCAAGCCGGTGAGCGGGATCATGGCGCGCAACGTGCAGCAGACGATGGTGCTCGACGCGCTGCTGGACGACGACATCAAGATGGTCACGCTGCTGGGCGGGGCGGGCACGGGCAAGACGCTGCTGGCGATCGCCGCGGGGATGACCAAGGTGTTCAGCGAGGAGCGGTACGACAAGCTGCTGGTGGCGCGGCCGATCATGCCGATGGGGCGCGACATCGGGTACCTGCCGGGCGACAAGGACGAGAAACTGACTGCGTGGATGCAACCGATCTTCGACAACCTGCAGTACCTGCTGAGCACCAGGGGGGCGCAGAGCCAGGCGGCGGACAGCCACTCGGTGGAGCAGCGGGTGCAGAAGCTGATGGCCGACGGCAAGCTGGTGCTCGAGCCATTGACGTACATCCGCGGGCGGAGCATTCCGCACCAGTTCATGATCGTGGACGAGGCGCAGAACCTGACGCCGCACGAGATCAAGACGATCGCGAGCCGCGTGGGCGAGGGGACGAAGCTGATCCTGACCGGCGATATCGGGCAGATCGACAACCCGTACCTGGACCAGTCGAGCAACGGGCTGGCGTACTCCATCGAGAAGATGAAGGGCGTCCGGCTGTTCGCGCACGTGACGCTGGCCAAGAGCGAGCGGAGCGAGTTGGCGAGCCTGGCGGCGACGAGGCTGTAAGCGGGGAACGAACGAGCATCCGTGCGATCGCGTGCTGCGGTCGGGGTGATCGCTGGGAGGGGCTTGCTGGAATCCAGCGGCGTCCGGTATGATTCGACTGTAGAAAGGCGCTCGGCGCGAGCGTGGGGTCGGGGGACACTCTGTAGATTCGGGCCACTGATCCCGTCAATTTGATTGATTCTCAGACGCAACGCCGCGTGCTGTAGCGGAGCACCGGCAGAACGGTCATGCTATCTTCGATATCTGGATAACAATGTTGTCTAGGCCGAAACAAGTGGCTTGGGTTGCCGTATAATTCCTCACCCGCGGCAGTTCATCGCACGCGTCGCGGCGGTCCGTTCTCGGACGATTGAGCGGACCGAAGTGCCACTGGGTTTCGGAGGACAGCGTATGAACAGGGCCATGATGCGGTCGCTTCTCGGGGGCATGCTGCTGTGCGGAGGTGCATCCGCGACCGAGCCGGGCTTCTACGCGATCGATCTGATACCCGGAGCGACGCAGTCGTACGCATTGGCGTTATCCCAAACGGGCGACACGGCTGTGGGTTATTGGTACGGGTACACGGCGCAAGTCCATGATTCTTACATCTGGACGCAGGACACGGGCCCGGTTCGTTACGCGGCCGCCGGTGTGCTCGCCTACCCGGTGTTGGTCGGCGTTTCATCCGATGGCCAAACTGTCATCGGAAGCCACACATCAACCTTCTTCGCGACGGGGTCAATGTCCTTTGTGCAGCACGGCGCGGATGCGGCCGTTCAGTTGCCCGTGCTGAGCGGCTATCTGTATTCCTCCCCGCATGCTGTCAGCGGGAGCGGGCTGATCGTGGTCGGCGACTGCTTTCGCCCGCCGGTGCCGTATTCATACCAGGCGTTCCGATGGAGCGCCGCCACCGGAGTTCAGGGGCTTGGGTTCGCCCGCAGCGGTGACAACTACAGTTCTGCCAGCGCGATCAGCCGAGACGGCACGACCATTGTGGGAAACTCGTCGAGCACGGGCAGCGGTGTACAGGTTGGCTTCGTCTGGAAGCAGAGCACGGGCATGAGGGTATTGTCGGTTCCCGGATCAAACTTTCACACCGTTAACGGCGTCAACGCAAACGGGACAGTGATCGTCGGATTCTACTCAGGCGCCAACGGCAATCGGGCGGTCATGTGGAACGCCCAGCGTGTTCCTACCGACCTCGGCTCAGTAGGCACACATACTACGTATATTGCATTCTGTACTTCGGACGACGGCCAGGTGGTTGCTGGACGGGCGGGGAGCATCAACGAGGCGACCTCTGGAGCCATGATTTGGACGCCGAACGCAGGAATGCGATATGCGGCGGATTATTTTTACGAGCACGGAGTTGTGGTGCCGGTTGGGTGGCGAATGTTCCAGGTTGATGCCGTCTCCGGCGATGGAAAGACATTTTGTGGCGTTGGTCTCACGCCTGAAGGACAGACAAAGGGTTTTGTTGCGAAGGTCGGCGCTCCATGCCCAGCCGATTTTGATCGAAATGGCGGGATCGACGGTCAGGATGTTCAGGCGTTCTTCGCTACGTGGGAGTCGGGTGCGGCGAACGGAGACGTTAACGAGGATGGCGGCGTGGACGGAGCGGATGTTTCGTATTTCTTCAACGTGTGGGAGCGGGGTGGATGCGCGTAGCAGGGGGCTCGTGAAGTTCAGTCGCCTGCTGTGAGCGTTGCGAGCAGCGTGGCGGTTGCCGGGTGCAGATCGGCCGGGCGATCGGTGGATTGCGCGTGCCTCGCCGCTACCATCGCGCCCCCAAAATCCACGCGGACGGTGTGTGCGCGTTGAACGGTTGTTCTCCATCCCGGGAGTGCGTGTGTTCCTCATTGACGATTCGATGGTGCGGAGGCGTTCGCGGCGGGTTGTCGCGGCGCTGGTGGCGGCGCTCGTATCGGCGGCGGCGGGGGATGAGGTGCGGCTGTCGACGGGCGAAGTGCTCACGGTGTCGGGCGTGTGTGTCACGGAGACATCGGTGCGGTTCACGCACCCGGTGCTGGGGACGCTGACGCTGCCGCGGGAGAGCGTGACGGTGGTGTCGGTGAGTCCGCCGCCGGCGGCGGGTTCGGAGGCGGGCCAGGGAGCGGCGGAGCCGCCCGCGGAGCCGGTGATGGACGAGGCGCACGAACTCGCCAAGGCCAAGGAGGCGGCGGTGGCGCGGGTGGAGGCGGAGTTCAAGAAGCAGAAGGAAGCAGAGTCCGAGCGGGTTCGGCTCAACACGGCCTCTTTCATTGAAGGGTGGCGCGGGAATGTCGCGCTGGGCGCGAACGGGTCGGACGGCAACACCGACACGCTGAGCGTGCGTGCGGGTGCGGGCGCCTCGCGGATCGCGGAGTTGATGGAGACGCGGGCGGGGATCGTGTACACGTACGCGACGGACGAGGGCACGGTCTCCAAGGATCGCGCGGAGGCGAACATCCTGAACGACTGGCTGTTCCGAAACTCGCCGCTGGGCCTGTTCGCCAAGGGGCGTGCGGAGTACGACCAGTTTCAGGATTGGGATTGGCGGCTCTCGGGGTTCGGCGGCCCCAGCTACACGTTCGTGAAGTCCGACGCGATGACCTTCCGCGGGCGGGTGGGCGCGGGGATCACGGAGGAGATCGGCGGCACGCAGGCCGGGCCGGTGCCCGAGGGGCTGGCGGGGCTGGACTTTGAGTACAAGTTCTCGAAGACGCAGAGCGTGCTGGTGACGTGCGAAGTGCTGCCGAGCCTCGATGACCTGTCGGAGTACCGCGTCAACACCAAGGCGGGGTACAAACTCATCATTGATCCCACCTCCAACCTGAGTTTCAATATGGGGCTGGAGGATCGGTACAACAGCGATCCTGGCGCGGGGTTTAAGCGCAACGACCTGGAGTACTTCGCGCTGCTGGGGCTTGATTTCTAAGCCGCGGCGGGAGGCTCACTTGCCGAAGGAGCGGGCCTTGGCGTCGGCGAAGACGGTGGGCAGGTTGAGCTTCTGGAACATCTGGATGCCCGACTGCGTGTTCGTGCGGTAGACGAAGAGCTGCTCGGTGCGGCCGTCCAGGACGAGGGTGATGTCCTCGTTGTTGGCGTCGGCGGTGAGGATGGTGTGGGCGCCCCGCTGCGAGACCATACCGCCGCTGGCGCCGCCTCCGCCGCCCAGGGGCGGTGCCGCGGCGAGGAGCTGGACGGCGAGCAAGCCGCCCAGGATGGCGGCGCTGGCCCAGAGCGCGGTGCGCCGGGGATCGGCGGCCGGGGTGGGGCGGAGGGGTTGTTGGGCGGGTGTGTCCACTACGGTGTGTCCGGCGGGCTGGGGTGGGGGTTAGCGGCCGGGGGCGAGCTTGCCGTCGGCGTTCAAGTCACGAAAGCCGATGCCGGCGAGGGATTGCTTGGCGGTGTCCCAGCGAAGGGCGACGAGTTCCTGGTTGTTGGTATCGAGGATGTAGATGGCGTCGGAGCCGCCCGCGCTGACGCGTCCGCTGACCATGGTGTAGTCGCCGCGGGGGCGGCCGGTGTTCTCTGCCTTGGGCGCCGCGTTCTGGGCGCGGGCGGAGTGGGAGAGGGCGAGCCAGGTCAGAGCGCATAGCAGCCCCAGGTTCAGCAGCACCAGGGCGCGGTTGGAGCGCAGTAGTTCTCGCATGGGGGCTCTCGCGTCGGTGGGATCAGTCCTGGTGGCCGCGCTTGCTGGGGATGAGGTTGGCGCCCACGACGGTGGCGATGATGACGAAGAGCGAGAGGTAGTTCATGATGATCGGGGGCTCATCAGGCTTGCCCGGCGTGGGCGGGCGGAGGGGCTGAGGGCCACCGGGCGCCGGGGGCTGCGCGTGCGCCGGGGCGGCGAAGAGGGGTAGTGCCAGCGTGCAGGCGATCGCGGCGCGGCGGAGTGCGGAGGGCATCGTCATGCACAAGTATACAGCGGGTGAGGGACGGCGGATGCCCTCGGGCGGGCGGCGTGTACGCCGGGAATGAACAGCGGGCGCTGACAGGGGGCTGTCAGCGCCCGTGAGGAGGGCTCCGGGAGATCGGGCGGGTGAGATTACAGACGCGGGCCCGCGGCGCGGACGGATTCGGGCATGTCGAAGCCCTTGTCGTTCTGGCGGAACTGCGCGGCGAGTTTCTTGGCCTGGGTGTCGTAAGCGGCGCCGTCCTTCCAGGTGTTGCGGGGGAGGAGGACTTCGCTGGGGACGCCGGGGACGGCCTTGGGGACGCTGAGGCCGAAGATGGGGTCAGCGTGGTAGTCGGCCTTGGCGAGGCTGCCGTCCAGGATGGCGGTGACGAACGCGCGGGTGTACTTGAGGCTGAAGCGCTGGCCGGTGCCGTAGGGGCCGCCGGTCCAGCCGGTGTTGAGCAGCCAGACGTTGGCCCCGTGCTTGGCGATCTTCTCGGCGAGTTGCTTGGCGTAGGTGACGGGCGGGCGAGGGAGGAAGACGCCGCCGAAGCAGGGCGAGAAGTTGGGCTCGGGCTCCTTGACGCCCGCCTCGGTGCCCGCGAGCTTGCTCGTGTAGCCGTTGATGAAGTAGTACATCGCCTGATCGGCGGAGAGCTTGCTGACGGGGGGCATGACGCCGTAGGCGTCGGCGGTGAGGAAGATGACGTTCTTGGGATGACCGCAGACGCTGGGGATCACGGCGCCTTCGATGAAGTCGACGGGGTAGGTGACGCGGGTGTTCTCGGTGAGCTTGGCGCTGTCGTAATCGGGCACGCGGGTGGCGGGATCGATGACGGTGTTCTCGAGCACGCTGCCGAAGCGGATGGCGTTCCAGATCTCGGGCTCGCCCTGCTTGCTGAGCTTGATGCACTTGGCGTAGCAGCCGCCCTCGAAGTTGAAGCAGCCGCTGTCGGACCAGCCGTGCTCGTCATCGCCGATGAGGGCGCGGTTGGGATCGGCGGAGAGGGTGGTCTTTCCGGTGCCGGAAAGGCCGAAGAAAAGGGCGGGGTTGCCGCCGCTGGCGCGGTCGACGTTGCAGGAGCAGTGCATCGGGAAGACGCCCTGCTCGGGCATGTCGTAGTTCATGGCGTAGAAGATGCTCTTCTTCATCTCGCCGGCGTACTCGGTGCCGATGATGACGACGATCTTGCGTGTGAGGCTCTGGGCGATGAGCACCGGGGCGTTGTAGCCGAGCTTCTTCTGCTGCTCGGCGGTGAGGCGCATCTTGCCCGCGTTGAGGATCGTCCAATCTTTCTTGAAGGGGACCGGAGCGCCGGCGGCCTTCGTGCCCTGGCGGATGAAGAGGGTCTGGGCGAAGAGGCTGTGCCAGGCCTGCTCGGTGACGACCTGAACCCCCAGGCGGTGCTTGGGATCGGCGCCGGCGTAGCCCTCGAACTTGAAGACCTTGGGGCGGCTGTTGAGGTAGTCAACGGCGATCTCGAGCGCGCCGTCGAAGGTGGCGGGGGTGACGGGGGTGTTGACCTTGCCCCACCAGATCTTGTCGTGGATGGCGGCGACGTCTTCGAGGTGCTTGTCCTTGGGGCTGCGTCCGGTGCGGTCGCCGGTGAGGCAGACGAGCGCGCCGTTGGCGGCGAGCTGGCCCTCGCCCGCGGCGATCGCTCGTTCCACCAGTTCCGCGGAGGGGAGGTTCGTGAAGCAGCGGTGGGCGGAAAGATCGAGACGATCGAGGGCGGAAGTACTCATCTGTATAGCTCTCTGTATATTGAAACCGTTACAAAAGACCTCGCCACAGGGTAGAACTTTCCCGGGGCGAATGCCAGCGCGGAGGGGGGTTTCCGGCGGGGAGCAAAAACGAAAAAGGCCGCCCCGGGGAGGGGCGGCCTTTCGAGTAGCGAGCAGGAGGATCCGGATCAGTAGGTGTTGTACTTGACGCCGCGGGCATCGACTTCGGCGTCGGGGCAGTTGGCCTTGATGCTGCCGGTGGTGGCGTCGTAGACCCAGCCGTTGCCGGCGGTGATGGAGCCGATGAAGGAAGTCTTGCCGCGGTCGGCGCCGACGGGGAGCGGCGGGACCTTGCGGAGGTAGGGGCCGTAGATGACGCCGGCGGCGGTGTCCTTGGCGCCGTACTTGGTGGCGCCGGCATCGGAGTACTGGGTGAGGGCGTTGTCGAGGTCCGCGAGGGCGGGGTACACGCCGGCGTGCTCGGTCTGGAAGAGTTCGAGCGCACTGCGGATGGTGGCGAGGTTGCTCTGCAGCGCCGAGTCGGCGGCGGCGGCGGCGCCGCGGCTCATCTTGGGCACCGCGATGGCGGCGAGGATCCCGATGATGAGGACGACGATGACGAGTTCGATGAGGCTGAATGCACCGCGACGGTGACGAAGGACGTTCAACATATGCTCCACACTCCGTGAGAAGGATTTCTTGTGAGGCCGCGCACCGCGCGGACGGAAAACCTATCGACGGCGCGTGCTCGCGACTTCACGCAAGGCGGCGTGTCGCATCCGGATGGGTCACCTGTGCCGACAAATCGGGGCGGTTATCGGGGATCGGCGCGACCAACCGTGATTACCACCGGGGTGCCCGCGCCCTCGAACACGGCCGACTGATTCTCGATACGGACGAGTGTGAGGCCGTCGAGCGTGTCGCCGACGCGCAGGACGCGCTTGCCGATGACGGCCAGCGAACCGCCGCTCCCGCGCATGACGGCGCTGAGCGGGTGCGCGGTGATGAACGCGTCCTTATCAAACGCGGGAGTGGTCTCCACGGGGGCGGGGGCGTCGAGCTCTGCACGCGGGGGCGCGAAACCGCAGTAGAACAGGTCGCCGGTGTCACCGGGTTGGCGCAGGGCCTCCAGGCGGGCGGCCAAGTCCCCGGCGATGGGTTCGTCCTTGAGCGGTTGCTGGGCCTTCTCGGCCGCGGTGCGCTGCGGCAACGCGAACTCCTGCGACGCGGCGGCAGGGGCGGGGCCGCTGACGGCGGAGGCGCCGAGGAAGAAACGGTCCACGATGAGGGCGGCGCCGGCGAGGGCCAGCACCGACACGTACGCCTTGCGTTGAGGGTTCCACGCCATGCCCGCAAGTGTCCAATTCAGGTGCGGGGGCGGCAAGGGGCCGGTCGCTATTTTCTGGCCGGTTGTGCCGGCGGCGCGGGTGATGAGGGTGATGAGGGTGGTGAGGGTGGCGCGGCGTACCAGCGCAGTTCGGCCTGGAATTCAACGTCCCGCTGCGCTCCCTGGGTCTGAGCCGATAAGCGGACGGCGAGCGTCGCGGTGTCGCGGAACTGATCGTTCAAGGCGGAGAGAAAAGCGTGGCAGGCTTTGTAGGTGCCGCGGGCGGAGAGGCGGATCGGCACGGCGGTGACCTTGGGTTGCGCGGCCGGGGCGCCGGGCGTGAGCTGGCCGACGGTGAGGCCGCTGGAAACGGCCGATTCGGTGAGGCGCGACAAGCGCTCGTTGAGTTGGGAGATTGGCTCTGGTTTCCAGTTGTCGGCGGCGAGATCGGACTGGAAGCGGGCGATCCGCGCGTCCAGGGCCTTGCGGTCGGCGCGGAGGCGGTCGGCGCGTTCGCGTTCGTCGTGCAGGCTCTGCTGGGTGGCGCGTGTCTGCTCGCGCTGGTCCAAGAGCGGGCGCAGGGAAGCGAACGCGGCGGCGGAGGTGAGCAGGACCGCCGCGCCGAAGCCCGCGGCGTCGATGGCCCAGAGGCGGGCGGAGTCGTGTGGTTGGGGTCTGGCGGCGCTCATGGCTTGGCCTTGTCGGAGAGGGTGCAATCGATGCGGAAGGCGATGCGGGACTCGCGGTCCTGATCCACGGCGCGCGTGTCGGCGACGACGACGCGGTCGAACAGGCCGGCCTTTTCAAGGCGCACGGCGAACTGCGCGACGGTGCGGTGGTCCTTGCCGATGCCCTCTACGTGCAGGGAGTAGGAACCGGGGAGACCGGGCTTGTTGGTGGGGCTTGATTCGATCGCGACGCTGTCGAACGAGATCTCGTCGGTGCGGAGAGAGGTGAGGAACTCCAGAAGAAGGCTCCAATCCGGGTGGCTGCCCAGAGCCCGCGCGGAGGCGAGTTGGCTGTTGAGCGCGGCGGCCTGGGCGCGGAGGGCCTTGACGCGGGCGTCGAGGTCCCTGGCCTCGGTGCTGACGGCGGCGAGGCGTGATTCACCGGTGTCGCCGCTGGTGCGGGACATGGCGAACGCGACGCCGCAGGCGGCGGCGAGGAGCAGCGAGTAAGCGGCGAGGCCGACGGCCCAGCGGCGGGTGCGTTCGGCGCGGGCGCGGGCGATGCGCCGCGAACGGGGGACGAGGTTGACCGGGATGCTCAACATGCGGCCTCCGATGCTGTCTTGGCCAGACCCAGTGCCGCGATCAGGCCACCTTGGGCCGCGAGGTGGGCGAACTCGGGCGGCACCGTGGTCGCTTCGCCCAGCAGCACGGGTCGGCAGGCGATCTGCGTGGCGCCGGCGATCGCGGCGGAGAGGCCCGGCAGCGAGGCGAACTCGCCGGTCACAAGGACCGTCTGGGGCGCGGGGATCGGGAAACGGTGTCCGACGTACGCGATGGAGACGCGGAGTTGCTCGCCGATGCGTCGCGCGAACTGTGCGACGAGGCGATCGATCGCGGACTTGGCGATCGCGGCGGCCTCGGGGCTCTGGGCAGAGTCGAGACTGCCGGCGAGCACCATGCGGGCGATGGCAGGATTGAGTTGCAGGGCGCTGCCGGTGTCTTCGCTGAGCTTGCGGACGTCGCAGCCTTCGAGCGAGCGTTCGTACACGATGGTGCCTGCGTGAACGGCAGCGAGCGTGCTGCCGAGCAGACCGATGTCCGCGATGACGGCGGGGCCGCTGGAGGCCAGGAGTTGCTCGCAGCCGCGGGTGGTGGCGATGCCGCGGGGGGTCAGTGCGGTGACGCAGAGGCCGGCGGCCTCGAAGGCGTCCAGGAGCGGGGCGCTCTGATCGTGCGGGCAGGCGACGGCCATGCACTGGGTGGCCGCGCCCTGGCGTGCGGAGGCGGGAAGTTCCCACCACGCGGTTTCGAGCGTGGCGGCGTCGCGCTTGAACATGCGTGCCATCTCGGCGCACGCGATGCGGTCGATGGGTGCTCCCGAGGAAGCAGGGGGCAGATCGAGCACGGCGGCGAGCGCGAGTTCCTGCGGGAGGCACAGGGCGACGCGGTCCCCCCGGAAGCACTGGCGGCGCAGCACGCGGGCGATGCGTGGGGCCTCCTGCTGGGACGTGGCGTCGCCGCTGAGACGCGGGAATGTGGCGGCGGCGTGGACGGCCCAGCGGTCGCCGGAACGCCGCAACTGGACGGCGTTGACGCTGCCGCCGCTGATATCAACGCCGACTGGGGTGAATGAGTGGTACATCAGGGCGAGCCTCCCCCGCCCGCGCCTGCGCCGGCGGCGGTGAGATCAAAGAGCGGCATGAACATGCTGACGGCGACAACGCCGACGACCAGGCCAAGCACGGTGAGGACCAGAGGTTCGATGATGCTGGCCAGAGACTTGATGACGTGGTCGTTGTCCTCGTCGAGGTACTCGGCGACCTGCACAAGCACCTCGCCGACGTGGCCGGTGCGTTCGCCGCTGGCGAGCGCTTCGCTGACGGCGGGGGCGACCAGCGTGGGTTCGTGGAGAACGGCGGCTAGGCCCTGGCCGCGGGTGACGGCGAGTTCAGCACGTTCGAGCAGATTTGCGTACGCGCCCACACCGCAGGCTTCGCGGGTGAGGCGCAGGGCGTCGAGCAACGGGATGCGGGCTTGTAGTAGCACGCCCAGCAGGCGGGCAATGCGGGCGGTGCTGAATCCGCGGAGGATGGGGCCGACCTTGGGGGCGCGGAGCATCGCGGCGCCGGCGGCGGCCTTGGCTCCCGGAGTTTTGAGCCACCAGCACAGACCCGCGATGGAGAGGCCCAGGGCGGGTACGAAAGCCCACCAGTATTCGCGCAGCCACAACCCCACGGCCATGAGCACCTTGGTGGTGGGCGGAAGCGGGGCCTGGAGAGATTCAAAGAGCTCGCGGAACTGGGGGAGAACAAAGGTGAGCATCACGGTGACGACGACCACCGAGACGCCGATGAGGATGATGGGGTAGGACATCGCGCCCATCACGGTCTTGCGGACGCTCAACTGGCGGCGCAGGAGCGAGGACAGGTCCTTGAGCATGGCGTCGAGCATGCCGCCGGATTCTCCCGCGGCGACCATGCTGCGGCAGATGGCGTCGAAGCAGGCGGGGTGGGCGGCCATGGCTTCCGAGAGGGATGCACCCTCCTCGACGCGACGCCGCAGATCGGCGAGCGTGTCGCGCCACGGGCCGGGCTGGGCCTGACGTTCGACCACTTCGAGCGATTGGACGAGCGGGGTGTGCGTCGAGATGAGGATCGCCAACTGGCGTGCGAAGGAGGAGAGGTCCTTGAGCGAGACGGTGCGGCCGCGGGCACGCGGCGGTTTGGGTTGATCGACTTCGACGGCGGTGGTGTAGACGCCCTGCCGGCGAAGGGTTTCCTGAGCACTGGCGGCGTCGGCGGCTTCGATGGTGCCGTTGACGGGCTGGCCGGAGGCGTTGAAGCCGGTGTAGGCGAGTTTCATGCCGCGGCCCTCTTTTCCTGCGGCGGGGTTTCGGCGACGCCTTCGTCATCGATGTGGGTGACGCGGAGGATTTCCTCGAGGCTGGTCTTTTCTTCGAGCGCCAGCAGCACGCCTTCTTCCCGGAGCGTGAGGACGCCCTCTTCGCGCAGCTTGGCGCGCAGTTCGTGGGTGGGTGCGTCGTGGTGGATGAGGCGCTTGATCTGGGCGGAGACTTCCATCACTTCGTAGACGCCCATTCGCCCCTTGAAGCCCGAGTCATGGCAGCGGCGGCACCCCGTGCCTTTGCGGAAGGGCTGGCCGGCGGCGCGGTCCTTGAGGCCGGCTTCTTCGAGGACGTGCTCGGCGGGGAAGTACTTGGTGGAGCAGTGGGGGCAGATGGTGCGGGCGAGCCGCTGCGCGATGACGCCGTTGAGCGCGCTGGAGAGCAGGTACGACTCGATGCCCATGTCGGTGAGGCGGGCGACGGTACCCGGGGCGTCGTTGGTGTGGAGCGTGGCGAGCACGAGGTGGCCGGTGAGGGCGGCCTGCACGGCGACCCGGGCGGTCTCGTTGTCGCGGATTTCGCCGACCATGATCACATCGGGGTCCTGACGCAGGATGCTGCGCAGGGCGCGGGCGAAGTTGAATCCGATCTGCTCCTGCACCTGGATCTGGTTGATCAGGTCGAGCTGGTACTCGACGGGGTCCTCGACGGTGACGATGTTCACTTCCGGGCTGCGGAGCAGGTCCAGGGCGGAGTAGAGCGTGGTGGTCTTGCCGCTGCCNNGCCGGTGGGGCCGGTGACCAGGACCAGGCCGTGGGGGCGTTTGAGGATGCGGACGAAGGAGCCGAGCGTCACATCGCGGAAGCCAAGATCCGAGAGCTGCACGCGCAGGTTGGATTTGTCCAGGACGCGGACGACGATCTTTTCGCCCAGCAGCGTGGGCATGCTGGAGACCCGCAGGTCGATGTCGCGCCCTTCGGCGACGATTCGCACGCGGCCTTCCTGCGGCAGACGCTTCTCGGCGACGTCCATCTTGCCGATCACCTTGATGCGAGAGACGATCGCGGCGTGCATGCCGGGCGGGGGCTTCATCAGGTCGCGCAGGGAGCCGTCGCAGCGATAGCGGATGCGGGTGCCGCGGCGGTCGGGCTCGATGTGGATGTCGCTGGCCTTGTCGCGGACGGCGGTGAGCATCGCGACGTTGACGAGGTTCACGATGGGGCTGCCCGCGACCATGCGGTCAAGGTCGGTGGCGGGGCCGTCGTCGACGGCCTCGCGCTCGACGACCTCAAGATCGGAGTCGGCGAGCGATGTGAGGAACGCGTCGACGCTGACGTCGCCGGTGGCGTACTTCTTGACGAACTCGAGGATGTTGGCCTCGAGAGCGAGCACGGGGCGCACGCGGCAGCCGGTGAGTGCGCGGAGCCGGTCGATCGCGGGGAGGGACTGGGGCTCGGCCATCGCGACGGTCAGGGTGTCGCGCACCTTGAACATCGGGACGACCTTGAGGCGTTCGGCTTCCTCGCCGCCCACGAGCTTGAAGACCTGGGGATCGATGAGGCCGTGGCGGAGCTGGCAGCCGGGCACGCCCAGGCACTTGCCGAGGGTGCGCACCAGCGTGGCGCCGTTGATGACCCCTTGGCCCACGAGCAGTTCACCCAGCATGCGGCTGGAGCGAGACTGCTCGGCGAGCGCGGAGGCCAGCTGCTCGGCGGAGATGACTCCGTCCTGCACCAACTGGTCGCCCAGGCGGGACTTTGGGGCGCCGGCGTTCACAGGAAGCTCCTCACCGCCGAATTGGTGTCGGCGTAGTGCTCGAACATGGCCGTGAGGTCGGTCAGGTCGAGAATTTCGCGGATGGTGTCGCACGCGCCGCAGAGCTTGAGGACGCGGCCGCTCTGGGCCAACTGCTCGGTGAGGGTGAGAAGCGCCTCGAGCGCGCGGCTGTCGACGTATGGGGTGGCGGAGAGGTCGACCACGAAGCGGCCCATGGTCTTTTCGATGGCTTCGGTGGCGCGTTTCTCCAGATCCTCGGCGTCGGCGAGGCAGAGCGGGCCCTGGGGTGCCAGGATCGTGACTGCGCCGTGCCGTTGCTCCTTGATCATCATGGCGAGGTCTCGGAGTTGGGTGCTACGCCGCGAGAGAGATGTTCGCTCTTGCCGGGAGGGTGAGCGTGAACGTGGAGCCCTTGTTGAGTTCGCTGGCCAGGGTGATGTCGCCGCCGTGGAGACGGACGACCTGCCGCGCCAGGGCCAGGCCCAGGCCCGAGCCGGTGATGCCTTCGATGCGGCGGTCCTTGGACCGGTAGAAGCGCTCGAAGACAAGCTCGGCCTCGTTCTCGGCGATGCCGATGCCGGTGTCGGTGACGTCGATACGAAGGCTGTCGTTCTCGGCGCGGACCACCACCGACACCAGTCCGCCCGCGGGGGTGTACTTGATGGCGTTGCCGACCAAGTTGCTCAGGGCCAGCACGATCTTGTCGCGGTCACCGACGATGACGGGCAGCTTGGGGGGCACCGTGAACTTGAGGGTGATGCCCTTGGCCTGGGCGCTGATGCGGAAATCATTCTCGATCTCTTCGAACAGCGTCACGAGCCGGACGTCGTCGTTGGCGAGCTTCATGGTGCCAGCCTCGATCTCCGAGACGCTGAGCATGTCTCCGACGATGCGCTCCAGTCGGCGGGCTTCCTGGTTGACGACGTTGAGGTGCTTGGAGCGGGTCGGGACGTCGGAGTCGGGCTTGTCGAGGAGGGCCTCTACGTACAGGCGGATGTTGGTGAGCGGGGCGCGGAGTTCGTGCGTGGCCTGGGCCACGAAGGCGTTGCGGGCCTTGTCGGCGACACGCTGCTGCGTGACATCCTCGATGAGCAGGACGGTGCCGGAGCCTTCGCCGGCGCGCAATCGGCGGGCGCTGATGCGAAAGACCGCGTCCTGTCCCGAGGCGGCCAGCGGGCTTTCCACGACGATGCGGCCGCGGTTGGTTCCGTCGGCGAGGCTGCGGAGCGGGGCGACGTTGGGGCTGTCGCCCAGGACGTCGATGAGGGGGCGACCGATGAGAGTCTCGCGCCGGGCGCCCAGGAACACGGCGGCGGCGCCGTTGGCGTAGGTGATATTCAGCGAGTCGTCCGCGACGACCAGGCCGTGCCAGAGCGCGTTGCACGCCGCGGCGAAGTAGCCGTCGCGGTTTTCGCCCCCGGCGGCGCGGCCGGGGTCGGAGGCGAGCAGTTCGCGGTTGCGTAGCGAGACCAGTTCGCGCAGGAGACTGTTCCAGGCGGAGGCCTGTTCGCCCAGCGTGGGGCTGACTTCGAGCGCTGCCAGTTCCTTCTCGCCCGCGCTGAGGTGGGAGAGCGCATCATCGATCGCGCCCAGGCCCCGGGTGCGGCGCCGGCTGAGCCGGTAGACAACTCCAAGGCCCACGAGCGAGCACGCGGCGACCATCCCCACCACGGCCGTGTTGCGGCTGTTGGCCAGGCTGGTAGAGGCGTTCTGCGCGACGAGTTCGAGGCGGGCCTTGCCCTTGCCGGAGATGTTCAGTTCGAGCGTGCGGCCGTCGGTGGCGGGGGGCTGGTCGATGAGCGGTGGCCACTGATCGGGGAGCGTCTGGGCGGTGATCCGGGACGGGTCGGCGTCGGCGAGGATCTTGCCGTCGCCCAACGTGACGCGGCAGACCGAGAGCCCCGCGTCGCGGGCCGCGTCGGCTACGAGGCGACGGACGGCGGAAACCTCGGAGTTGCCGAGCATCGTCTCGACGCTCTGCGCCATGGAATCGCCCAGGGCCGCGACCATCTTCTCGCGGGACTCTTCGAGCGTGCGTCGCTCGGTCATCGAAGTGAGCCACCAGAGCGTGCCGGACGCGGCGACGACGACGGCGGCGGCTCCGAGGCCGAAGCCAGCGATGAGCACTTCGTCGCCCGGCAGCAAGGTTCTCAGCAATCTGCTCAAGGCCATCGGAATAACCACTCCCGTCGGAACAACCCGCGCCGGGCGCGGACTGCCGCGTGTGCTATCGGCACAAACGAGCGGCGACTGAATGCCCCGCCGGGGTTACGCGGCGGCGCGGAGCGCGGGCTGCTCGCCCGTGGCGTGTTGGTTGAGCAGGGCGTCGTACCCGGCGAGGTTGACGCGGCTGAAAGCGTCAACGATGGCGGGATCGAACTGAATGCCCGAGCAGCGTTCGATTTCCGCGAGCACCAGCGGGCGCGGCAGCGCGGGGCGGTACGAACGGCTGGAACTCATGGCGTCGAACGTGTCCGCGAGGCCGATGATCCGGGCCATCTGGGGGATATTCTCGCCGCGCAGGCCGTGGGGGTAGCCGCGGCCGTCCCAACGTTCGTGGTGGTGGAGCACGCCCGGGAGGGTGTCTTCGAGCAGGCGGATGGCCTTGATGATGCCGTAGCCGATCTCGGGGTGGCGTTTGATGGCGGCGAACTCGTCGTCGGTAAGCTTGCCGGGCTTGCAGAGAATGCTCTCGGGGACTCCGATCTTGCCGATGTCGTGCACGAGCCCGGCGATGCCGATGCGTTCAACAACCTCGGCGCACATCCCCATCTCGGCGGCGATCGCCTTGGCGAGGAAGGCCACGCGGTCGGAGTGGCCGCAGGTGTAGCGGTCCTTGGCGTCGATGGCGGCGACCAGGGCCTGGAGCGTCTCCATGCTCATGGCGCGCTGCTCGGTGAGCCGGGCGATGTTCTCGTGGAAGGTGCCCAGGAAGTCTGCGAGGGCGTCGATGAACTGCATCTCCGGGCTGCCGATCTCGCGATCGGTCCCGGTCTTGTTGCCCGCGACGATGAGACCGATGACCGAGCCGTCGTACGTGATGGGATCGCAGACGAGTTCGGCGCCGGCGATCACGGCGAGCGCGTGGTCGGCGGGCGCCAGGACGCGGGTCCAGCCGTCGGCCTCGGTTTCCGCGGTCATGGTGCGCACGAGCCGCTCGAACTCGTCGGCGGGCGTGGGTGCGGCGCCGGCGGAGGACATCGCGCCGCGGAGGTCCTCGACCACGCGGGGATCGTCGCGGAAGCAGACGCTGACCCACCGGAACGGGAGCGTCTGCTGCACGCTGCGGCAGACGGTGTTGATCTGCTGGAGCGGCGCGGCCGAGGAGGCCAGCAGCCGCATGACGCGGAAGAGGGTGTAGGTTTCCTCGTAGGACTGGATCAGCTTGCCGCTGAAGTCCTTGAGCAGCACGCGGGATTCTTCGCGCGACTGCAGGTCGTCGCGCATCCCCAGGATCACGGTTCGCAGCCCATCGAGCGGGGCGTCGTTCGTGCCGGCGGCGCAGGAGATCAGCACGCGGTCGCCGACGACGCACGGGATAAGCGCAACGCCGTCGACGAAGATCGGCTGCATATCGGCCCCGGCGGCCTTTCGGCGGACGGCCTCTCGGGCCAGGGGCGGGAGCTGGTCGTCTTCGGAGGGGTTGCTGGGATCCTGCGGGCGGCGCATCAGCGCGCCGGTGGAGTCCAGCAGCCAGGAGCGCAAACCCAGGTCGGTGCAGCGGGTCCAGAGCTGCGTCGCCGCGTCGATGCAATGGTTGTTGTTCACGCCGCCGCCTTGCGCTGGGCGCGGTTGTCGCGGCACATGTCCTGGATGATGCCCAGGAGCTCGCGGAAGCTGAAGGGCTTGCTCATCAGGTGCTGCACGTTGGTATCTCGCAGCTCGGTGGGGGTCAGGCGGTGGCCCCTGGCGGTGAGCAGGACCAAAGGAATGCTCCGGGTGGTGTCCGACTCACGCAGACGCTGAGCCAGTTCAAGGCCCGACATCCGCGGCATCTGGAAGTCGGTGACGATGACAGTGGGGCGGTTCGCGAGGGCCAAAGCCAGGGCGTCGTCGCCATCGGAAGCAACAAGGACCTTGAAGCCGGATTCCTCCAGTCGGGTGCCGAGCATGAAGGTGATGCACGCCTCGTCGTCGGCGATCAGGATGGTGTCTGGCGGCATATGGATCAACGGCTCCTTGCAGCGTGCTCCTCGCGGCCAGCGCGCCGACTGCCTATCGGCCCGCGGGTGAACGGCCTTAAACCCGCCTCGGTGATGACGTGCGCCGAATGTGCCGAAAAACACGGCGTGAGCATGCAAACAACCTATCCGTCATCGCTCGGATCGGGGGAGCACGGCGGCGGCACACGCCGGGGGTTTTCCTATGTTGAACTGGTGATCGTCGTTGCGATCCTTGGCGTCGTGTCGCTGATGGCGGCTCCGAGGTACGCGTCCGCGATGGCGTGCCAGCGGCTCGACGCCGCGGCGTGGCGATTGGCGTCTGACATCGGGGTGGTGCGTGCGACAGCGCGCGCGAAGGGCACCAACGTGTCTATTGACTTCGACGTGGCGTCCGCGTCCTACTCGGCGCCCCTGGTCCTGGGGCTGGACCGCAGAGGGTCGACGCTGTCGGCGTCGTTGGGCGGAGAGCCGTATCTGGTTTCGATCAAGACAGCGGATTTCGGGGGAGCCGCGCGGCTGGTCTTTAATGGATATGGAGCCCCGGTCGCGGCCGGTTCCGTGGTGCTGCGGGGGGACGCGGGCGTCAGGACGATCACAGTGGCGGCGGTCACTGGGAGCGTGAGCGTGAAATGACAGCAATGGGGCTTCACAGACGCGGGTTCACGCTCGTCGAGATGGTCATCAGCATGGCCATCCTGGCGATCGTGCTCATCGGCGGACAGAGCGCGGTGATGATGGCGACCGCAACGGCGCGTCGCACCGCCAGGGACGCCTCCGCGGCGACGTCGACCGCGGTGGCGGAGGCGATGTTGTCCGCGGACCTGGCCGATGCCACGAGCGTCACGACGGCAACGGGCACGCAGATCACGGTGGCGGTGCCCGATCGCACGGGAGATGGCGTGTCGGACACGGTGACGTATTCATGGTCTGGGGCCGCCGGTGCGCCCATCGTGCGAACGGTGAACGGGACAGCGACGAATGTGATGGCGGGAGTCCAAGGATTTCAGATCGCGTACGTGACGGGGACGGGTCGCAGCGCCGCGGCGGCGTCGCAGAGCGCCGAGATGCTGGTGGCGACGAACGTCAACTCAAACTCGACGGCGGACGTCACGCTGAGCAGTTCGAAATGGGCGGCGGTATGCGCCAAGGCAACTCTGCCGACCGGGACGACGGCGTGGACGCCCACACGCGTCGAGTTCCAGACCAAGCCGGTAGGGTTGGGAACACGCGACCCGTTGAGCGTGCAGTTGCGGCGAGCGTCGGGGTCCGCGCCCACGTCGGCGGTGCTGGATTCTGTGTCGCTCTCGACGCCGAACCTGACGACCGTGTATTCGTGGCGGACCTGCGCATTCGCCGCGGGCACATCGCTCAATCCGGACGACACGGCGGCGATCGTGCTCACGACGACCGATCCCTCGGGAGCCTGCCAGGTTCCGGTGCAGGTCGCGGGCTCCAGCCGTTCCGGGGATGTGCTCACATTCTCAATGAACAGCGGTGGATCCTGGAGTCAGTCGGCCACGCAGGCATTCCTGTACCGGTTGTACGCGACGGTGACGATCCCGGGGAACGCCGCCCGGGCCTCGGTGTACCGGGCGGTGAGAGTTGCGATCACCATGGCGGCGCCGGAGCATCGAACGATCGAGGTCACCGTTCCGCTTCACAACCAACCGAGCGCACCATGAACCTGAAACTCACAAGCGGGCGATCGCGGGCCCGACGCGGCATGTCGCTGGTGGAGTGCGTCATCGCCGCGGGGATCCTGGGAGTGGCGACGGTCGCCGGGTTGCGTGCGGCGGCGTCGGCGGCGACCACTCACCGCAAGGCGGTGGAGCGATCAACCGGCGCGGCGTTGGCGATGGGGTTGTTGGAGGAAGCGGCGGCGCAGCCGTACGCGGGGAGCGGGGGATCGGTGATCAAGGCTCTGCGGGGGCTGCTGCTGACGGACAAGAGCAAGTTCGTGAGCGTGGACGATTACGACGGCTGGCGGGAATCGCCGCCGCAGGACGCCTCGGGGAAGCCGATGGCGGGGCTGAGTGGTTGGACACGGATGGTGAGCGTCGACCCCGTTGATCCGGCGAACCTGGACGCGACCGTCAACGTCGAGACGGGGATGAAGCGGATCCGAGTCACGGTGTTCTATGACGGGCGCTCGGTGAGGCAGGAGAGCGTCTTCGTGAGCGATGCGCCATGATGTGCAAAGCGACGAAACCCAGGGGTTTGCGGCGGGGCGGTGCGTACATCGCGGCGCTGGGCATCGGCATGCTCACGGTCATCATCGGGGCGGGCTCGCTGGCGGTGGCGCGAGTGAGGGCTCGCACGGGGGATGTCGAGCGGGACATCAGCGGCGCGAGGCTTCGGGCACGCGCGGGCGTCGAGGCGGCCAGGGCGTACATCGCTCACAACCCGCTCTGGCGGAGCAAGATGAGCAACGGCGACTGGTTCGGGCAGAAGGTCCTGGGCTCGGGCACTTTCGCGGTGTCGGTCACCAACACACTTGGGACGCTGAACCGGGCCGAGACGGACCCGGTGGTCGTGACGGGCGAAGGCGTGTGCGGGATCGCGAAGCAGCGAATGTCCGTGCGGCTTGACGCGGTGCGGACGCCTCGCACGTGTTTGGGAACGGCGATGACGGTGGGCGGATTGGTGACGCTGACGACGACCACGCTCACAGCGACCGGCGCGGCGGTGGCGAGCAATCTCACGATCAACTCCGTGCTCTCGACGGTGAACGCGGACGCTGAAGCTTCGGTATCGGTGCTGGGCACCGGGTTCAAGAAGTCCGTCACCGCGCTCGCGCCGGCACGTACGATGCCAGATTCGACTGTATTCGCCGCGCTCAAGGCGATGGGGACCGTGATTTCGATCGGCTCAATCCCGCGTTCGAACTCGATGAACCAACTGAAGAACGTCGTGCTGTCCCCCAACAGCAACCCGTACGGAGCTCCTGACCCCGGCGGTGTGTATGTAATCGACTGCGGGGCGCGAGTGTTGGAGATTTCCGATTGCCGCATCATCGGCACGCTGATCATCCTGGATCCCGGGGCGGGGAGCGCGGTGACCGGGAGCGTGGCGTGGGCGCCGGCGGTGTCGGGCTTTCCCTCGCTGCTGGTGCAGGGTGATTTTACGATCAAGACGTCGACCACCGCGCTGTCAGAAAGCATCCTGCTGGGGTACAACTACAACCCGGCTGGCACGCCGAATCCGTACCCCTCGGGCACCTCCAACACCACGCTGCTGGACTCCTACTCGTCGCAGATCGACGGGCTGATCTACGTCTCGGGAAACGTGACGACCGCGAACGCGCCGCGGCTGGGGATGCTGGTGGTCGGCGGCTCGCTGTCGTCCACGGGAACGCTCACGCTGACGTATGACGGGACGTGTTTCGCGTCACCGCCGCCGGGGTTCTACGACATTTCGATGCAGCTCTCTCCGGGCACGTGGCGGTATGTGGTGGACTGATCGGCGCAGAGGGTCCGCATGACATTCTGAGATTCCCTGCCGGCCGAGGCGGGACAAGGGCGACGGGTCCGAATAGCATTCGGGCCCGCAGGAAGGGGACAGCACAACGCGTCGGACGGTCCTCGGCGGTCTTCCTGCCCGCCGCGGGTGACTCATCCCTGGATCGTTCACGGTTCTATCCTCACCCCCCTCGCCCGGCCCCCTTTTACACTCAGCACTCATGACCGACCGCCCCAACACCCAGAAGCGCGAAGTGGTTCCCGTTCTCGATTTCGGCGGGCAGACCGCCCAGTTGATCGCCCGGCGCGTGCGCGACGCCGGGGTCTTCTCGCTGCTGGTGGCGCCGACGATCTCGGCGAAGGAACTGGCGGCGATGAGCCCGCGGGGCGTGATCCTGTCGGGGGGGCCGTGCAGCGTCTACGAGGCGGGTGCGCCCACCTGCGATCCGGCGATCTTCCATCTGGGCGTGCCGGTGCTGGGCATTTGCTACGGCATGCAGCTCGCCGCGCACCTCATGGGCGGCGCGGTGACGTCGGCCGATCACCGCGAGTTCGGGCGTGCGCAACTCTCCCTGATGACGCGGAGCGAGCTGTTCGCGGGAATTCCGGACAAGACTACGGTGTGGATGTCGCACGGTGACCAGGTGAGCGATACCAAGGGGAGGTTCGAGACGATCGCGTCGACGCCCACGTGCCCGAACGCGGCGGTGCTGTGGCGGGACGCCGACACGAACTTCTACGGCGTGCAGTTCCATCCCGAGGTGACGCACACTCCCCACGGCGGAGAGGTGATCCGCAACTTCCTGTACGAGATCTGCAAGTGCAAAGGTGACTGGCGCATGAGCCAGTTCGCGGAGGCGGCGGCCGCCGATGCGCAGTCCCGGATCGGCTCGTCGCAGGTGATCTGCGGGCTCTCCGGCGGCGTGGATTCGGCGGTGGTGGCCGCCCTGCTGCACAAGGCGGTGGGGACGCAACTGCACTGCGTGTTCGTGGATACCGGGCTGCTGCGGTCGGGAGAGCGGCAACTCGTGGAGACGACGTTTCGGGACCATTTCAAGATCGATCTGCGCGTGGTGGATGCCGAGCGGGATTTCCTCTCGGATCTCGCGGGCGTGATCGATCCGCAGGAGAAGCGGCGGCGCATCGGGCACCGGTTCATCGAGGTCTTCAAGGCGGCGGCGACGGACATCAGGAACGCGGAGTTCCTGGCGCAGGGGACGCTGTACCCGGACGTCATCGAGTCGGGGCACGGTCACGCGGGCACGGCGGCGGGGATCAAGCTGCACCACAACGTCGGCGGATTGCCGGAAAAACTGGGCTTCAAACTGGTGGAGCCGCTGCGTGAGTTGTTCAAGGACGAGGCACGCAAGCTCGGCGAACTGCTCGGACTGCCGGAACAGTTGGTGTGGCGGCACCCGTTCCCCGGCCCGGGGCTGGCGGTTCGGGTGCTGGGCGAGGTGACCAAGCCGCGATTGGACCTGTTGAGAGAGTGCGACGAGATCCTGCTGGAGGAGATCGTCGCTGCGAACCTGTATCGCTCGACGTCGCAGGTCTTCGCGGTGTTGCTGCCGGTGCAGAGCGTGGGCGTGATGGGCGACGGCCGGACGTACGAGCACTGCGTCGCGATCCGCGCTGTGGAAACACAGGACTTCATGTCGGCGGACTGGTCGAGGTTGCCGTACGACGTACTGGCGCGGATCTCGAGCCGGATCATCAACGAGGTTCGGGGCGTGAACCGGGTGGTGTACGACATCTCGAGCAAGCCGCCGGCGACGATCGAGTGGGAGTGATCGTTCGGCGGCGGAATCATGGCAAAGCGCCCGACAAAGCCCCGCGTGTTCCTGCGCCATCCGGTGGAAGCGGATCGGGACGAGTACGTGGCGCTGCGGCGGGCCAGCCGCGAGTTTCTCGAGCCGTGGGATTCGACGCCGCCTGGGCAGACCAAGGGAGCGAACTACGCGCCCGAGGCGTTCGACCGGGCGCTGGCGTCTTCCAAGCTGGAAACTTCGATGCGGTTCCTGGTAGTGCACGCGGAAAGCGGCGCGATCCTGGGGGCGATCGGGATCTCCAACATCTGCCGCGGCGCGTTTCAATCGTGCACGATCGGTTACTGGCTCGGTTCCGAGCACGCGGGGCGGGGATACATGACCGAGGGGCTGGCGATCTGCCTGCACTTCATCTTCAGGGAGATGAAACTGCACCGGGCGGAGGCCAACATCATCCCCGCCAACGCGCCCTCCACCGCTCTGGTGCGGCGGCTGGGATTCCGGGATGAGGGGCTCGGCAAGCGGTACATCCGGATCAACTACCGATGGCAGGATCACCGGCGCTGGGCGATGACAGCGGAGGATTTTCGCACGCTGTGCAAGCGTGGCACGGTCCCATTCTCGGCGTCAGTTGCGTTGAGGAGCGTCCTGACCTCCCAGCTGGGTCGCTGAGCCGCGGGCGGAGGCGCAGACAAGCGTGGCGACCGTGGCGCCGATCACGAGCTGCCAGGGGAAGGCGATCTTGATGGAGGCTAGATGATGTTTGGTCCACTCGGTCTGATTGGCGAGCCACGACCAGACGAGCGGTTGGAGCACCGACACTGTGACGAACCCGGCTGCGAGCCCCGCCAGGGCGCTCGCCGTCGTGCCGCGGCGGGTGAACAGGCCGATCGCGAACATTGCCAGCAGACCCGCGTAAGCGAAGCTCATGACGCCGAGCACGAAGGAGAGCAGCGAGGACTTGTTGGGGTCGTACAAGGCAATGCAGACACAGGCGAAGACACCCAGGGCCAGCCCGGATGCGACGACCGCGATTCGGCCGACACGCAGGAGGTGCTTTTCGTCCCGATCCTTGGCCCGGCGCTTGTAGATGTCGCTGACGAAGGTGCTGGCCATGGAGTTGAGACCTGAGTTGATGCCGGCGGGGCCCGCGGCGAACAACCCGGCGAGGAAGAGGCCCGCGAGCCCGCCCCGCATTTCGCGGAACGCAAAGGTCTGAAACTCGGTGTCTTTCAACGGTTGGTACATGGGTGCGGCAACTCCCATGATGTCCGGCCGCCGGTAGAACACGTAGAGGAGCAGGCCCAGCACCAGAAAGATGGACACGGCCGGGATACCCACGAGCACGCCGCTGATGACCGATCTGGCTCCCTTGGCCCCGTTCTTGCAGGTGAGCATGCGCTGCACGAGGTCCTGGTCCATGCCGTGCGAAGCAAGGGTGAGGAGCACGAAGCCGGTGATGACGGTAAGGAGCGTGAACTCCTGCGTGGGGTCGAAGCCTAAGCCGGGTTTGGAAAAGTCCAGGCCCAGCCGCAGCAGGGTGAGTTTCGAGGGGGCGTTGTCGGGCGGGTGGCTGAGCGCGTGCACCAGTTCGCCCGCGCCGATTGGAATCCTGTGCCACAGAATCACGATGGTCGCGATCGCCGCCCCGATGTACACCGTGACCTGCACCACGTCGGTCCAGATCGCACTGCTGACGCCGCCGACGAACGTATAGAGAATGCCGAAGGCGATGAAGGCCCAGATGGTGATCATCATGTGCGGGGCGGAGATATCGCCGAACACCAATTGACACCCGGGGAGTGAGCCGACGAAGACGCGCGCCCCGCTCGCGAAGACGCGTCCGACGAGATACGCCCAAGAGGCCCCCAGCCGAGCACCCTTGCCGAATCGAGTCTCCAGCAGTTCGTAAGGTGTTGTGACGTTGAGCCGGTAGTACGCGGGGATGAAGACGGTCGCGAGGATCAACGCGGCGATTATGCCGCCGATGTTGGAAGAGAGGTAAGTCAGGTCGCCGGTGAATGACGAGTTCGGCACCCCCACAAACGTGGCCGCGGATTGAGCGGTCGCCAGGATCGAGAGTGCCACGGCCCAGACGGGCATCGAGTGGTTGGCGAGAAAGTAATCCTTTGTGTCTTTTACTTTGCGGCGAGAGAACCAGATCCCGCTCCCGATCAGGAGCGCGAAATACCCTCCCAGCACCGCCCAGTCGCCCGCCGCGAGTTGTTCCGCGGCGAGCAAGCGCGGTCCTGTGATGGTCAACGTCGTTCTCCCAGGGTGCCTGATGTCGGATTCATTTGCGAAGGGCGGTTCATCTTTGACTCTGCGTGCATTGGTCGTTCTGGTGGTCGGAGTGGCGCTGGTGGGGTGCTCGCCCAAGCCGGGCGCACGAGCGTACACACGCCGCGGCGATGAGATCATGATCGCGGGGCAACTCTTCCACACGGGCGCCCCGGTGGTTCTGTGGACGGACCCGGGCGGATACGACGCGTACCGGACGGAGCGGCGTTTCGTGCCGATCGACCAGTCGTCATGGGCGAAGGTGACGGAGGGGGGCAAGGGGCCGGCGTCGCCGAACCGGTACGACACCCGCACGGCGGGTCTGTCGCCCGATGACCTGGAGCGGGTGCGTGGCGGGGGGTGGGACCTGCCGACGTTGCAGGGCGTGGTCGATCAGTTCGTGATTCACTACGACGTGTGCGGCACCAGCCGGCAGTGCTTCCGGATTCTGCACGATGTGCGCGGGTTGTCGGTGCACTTCATGCTCGACATCGACGGCACGATCTACCAGACTCTGGACGTGAAGGAGCGGGCGTGGCACGCGACGAGTTCCAACCACCGGTCGGTGGGCATCGAGATCGCGAACATCGGGTCGTACGCCGACGCAGAGAAAGATCCCTTTGACCGTTGGTACGAACGCGACGAGCGAGGGAACGCGCTGAGGATCACGATCCCCAGCGATCTGGGCGCCACAGGCGGGGTGCGGACACCCAACTTCGTGGGCCGGCCGATCCGCCCCGAACTGGTCCGGGGCCCGATCCAGGGCACGACTCAGCGGATGTACGACCTGACGCCGCAGCAGTACGACTCACTGACGAAACTGACAGCGGCTCTGTGCACCACGCTGCCACGGATCCGGTGCGATTACCCCAGGGACGCGAACGGCCAACTGATAACGTCGAAACTGAGCGACGAACAACTGGCGACGTATACGGGACTTTTGGGGCACTACAACATCCAGTCCAACAAGGTGGATCCGGGGCCGGCGTTCCAGTGGGACCGGGTGGTGGACGGGGCCAGGCGACTGATGCGGTAGGGTGAAAAAGACAAGCCGCGGAACCGACTGCCGTGTTCCGCGGCTTGCCCAACAAAAGAGAGAGCGCGATGCGCACAGCACAGCGTGCGCGATTCAATCGACCGAGAAGTGATCCAGCAGCAGCGGCGCGGGGCTGGTGGAAATTTCCGTTAGTTTGAGGCCCTTGGCGACGCGTTCGTGGCGGTGCATGGGCGGGCGGCATTCGACCGACGCCGCGGGGTGGTCCGGCGCGGACCGGTCGGCGAGGTCGGCGATGAGCAGAACGCGGGAGTCCCCGACCGTGGCGAGCACGCCGATGGCCATGGGAGTCCCACCGACACCGGTGCGCAAGCCCAGGAAATGCACGCCGTTGCCGTCGTGGGCTTCAACGCGGCGTGCCAGCTTGGTGGAGAGCGCCAGGCTCAGTTCGTTGGGATCGCTCAGGGGGATCGAGGGTTTGAACCCGTCGGAACTGGCCGCGGCAAACGCGGTCAACGGATCGATCGGCGCGGCGGCCCCTCCGCCGCCGCGCCGACTGACCGTGGTGATCGTGATCGCGGTGGTCGCCACCAACGCGAGGGCGATGGCGATCGCCCATTGCTTGGTAAGCCAGGCGAGTTTGCCCGCGGCCAAGGCGGGCGCTACGGGAGTTGCCGGCGCCGCAGGGGAGGGCGGAGTCGCCGGCAGGGTCGGCGGTGCCGGGGGCGAGAAGGCACGGCGGAGGGATAACTGGGCGTGGCGCTGGGCTTCGAGTGCGCGGGCGAGAGCGGCGTCGGCGGCCACGCGGGACTCGAACGCGCGTGCCTGCGCGGCGGGCATTTCGCCGCAGAGATAGGCGTCAATCTCCGCCAGAGCGGGATCGGGGTGTGAATCGCTGAACAGCGAGGATTCACTCACGGACGGCCTCCCCCTTCGCGAGCGTCGCGGCCATGAGGGCGCGGCCGCGGAAGACGTGACTCATCGCCGTGCCGGCGGGGATGCCGAGCAAACGTGAAATCTCCGGATACCCAAGCTCCTCGACGCAGCGCAGGAGCACGCATGAGCGCACCACCGGGTCCAGCGCCTTGAGGGCGGACATGAGGCGATCGTCGATGGCATCCTGCATGGGGTTGAGCGAGCCGTCCGGCCACACCGGGCTGGCGGTCTTCTGCGGCTTGGCGGCGGTCTCGATCGCGTGCACGTCGACTCGGCCACCCCAGCGACGGTCCTGACGCTGGACATGTCTGCGGTGGTTGAGGGCGACGTTTCGCACGATCTGAGCCATCCATGCCTTGAAGTTCGTTCCGGGTTGGAACGAATCAATTTTTCCGACCGCGATGATCGCCGCTTCCTGCATGACATCATCCGCGTCCGAAGGATTCCAAACGATGGCCGCCGCCACCAGCCACAGCGCCCGATGCGCCTGACGGAAGTGGGTCGCAAAATCGAATGCTTTATCGGCGTTGTTTTCCGTCACCGAGGTTAGGTTCCGCTCTCTCGTCGCGTATCCGGGTGCGGTCGGTGCGCGCAGAATACCAGAGAGCCGCGGAGGGCATCTGCTCGCTTCATCCCCTTATGTATCGCGGGCGGACGGGCCATTTCAGAATCCGCAAAATCAAGAGGGCCGCGCGCGACAGGCCGTTATTTTCGGAATTTGGGGCTTGCATGGGCGGTGATTTCCGGTATACTGGGTGGCTCACCGCCTCTGGTGACGCAGCGACAAGGGGCCGGCCAATGGCAACAGTCGATAGTCGAACACTGAAGAACCACATTTTGGGGGGGCCTTCGCCCCGGGCGTTCACACTCATCGAACTGCTGATCGTCATCGCGATCATCGCGGTGATGGTCTCGATGATGTTGCCGACCCTGCGCGGCACGCGCGAGGCGGCGCGCGTCGTCGCGTGCGGCGCGAGCATGGGTCAGGTCGCCGCGGTCCTCAACGTGTACGAGAACGACAATCGCGGCGTGTTTCCGCGCCTCCAGGATCACGCGTACGGCGTGGTGCATCCTTCATTCGATCCGTCACAGGAACTCGACAAGACCTGGGTCGACCTGGTGTGCGGGCTGGGCTATCTCGACGCGGACCTTTCCGGTGCCGGTCTGCCCAAGACGCTCCGGTGCCCCTCCGCCAGCTTTGAGAATGACCCCACGTGGGCGGGCCAGATGCCCAACTACGGCGTGAACTACATGATCAGCCCGCCGGTGTGGCTGGAGCCCCGAGTCGGCCAGCGCTCGTTCTTCGGGAAGCCCTCGCTCTTCAACGGTCCGCTGGATCGAGTGATCTTCATGATCGAGTCCCGCCACCTGGACAACCCCCGCGGCTGGTTCGGCGCGGGCAACTCCAACTGGGTCGCCAAGCACCACAACTCGGGCAACGGCGCAAATGTCGTGTACCTTACCGGCAACGTTGTGCTGCGCACGGCGCGGCGTGACCTGGCGCCGGAGGACATCAACCAGCCATTCGCGTGGATCAACTACGTGCGGCAGCCCGATCCGTGACAACCGGAGGTCACTGTTTCGCGGAGGCTTCAGTGCCGGTCGCGTGTGAATGGATGCGTTTGAGCACCATCGCTGTAACTCCAACCGCCATCACCGACACGGCACCCAAGACGGTGGGTTCAAACGTCCTCGCCTTGAGCGTGCCGTAGTCCACTGCCGCGCTGACCACCAGCCCCACAGCGGGGCCGACGGTGTATCCGAAGCCGATGAGGGCTTCGTGCATTCCCGCGGCGTCCACTTCGGCCTTGCCCACCTCCATGGCGTAGTAGAGTGCGCCCATGTAGATCGTGGCCATGCCGGTGCCGAACATGAACAGCCCGCAGAGCAGCAGCGCCACCGCGGGAGTTCCGGCAAGGATGACCGGAGAGACGACGCACACCGCGAACCCCAGGAGCAGCAGGCCACCGCCCACGACCGCCATTGACCAGCGGCCGTGCCAGCCATGCCAACGCTGCAGCGTGAAGAACGTAAAGACACGCGGCACGAGCCACGCCGCGGCGAGGAACGCACGCCAATCCACGGGCACGCCCAGGCTCTCCATCGCGCCGGGCAGGTACGGTCCCAGCGTGCTGCTCACGACGTAACTCATCGGGAGCAGGAGACGGAACGTGACCAGGAGCTTGGTGTAGACGGGCGGGTGCGGCTCGTGGTGTTCTTCGATGTGCGGGGCCGGTTCCTTGCCGCACGCCAAGATGAACGGGATGGCGAGCAGGTGCAGGCCGCCCAGGCCGAAGATGGTCGCCGCGGCGTGGGATTCGACAAGCGGCGACATGCCCCAATACGAGAGGACGACGGCGCCCGACCAGACGACGTTCCAGATTCCCATCTGCGAGCGCAGGTGCGGTCCGCTTTTTCCGCCGCTCACGTAGCTCTCGACCAGGGGCCAGAGCACGCCCGTGAGCGGGCTGTACAGGACGACCAGGAGCCAGATGGGCCACTGCGCGCCGAGGTGATTCGCCGTTTGCGCGGCCCAGGGAATGACGCACAACGCCGCCATGGAAATCATGAGCCCTACGAGCACGCGGCGCGATGAGAGGTTGGGGAATCGGCGGCGCAGGGCGGACAGAGCCGGACCCGCGCCCAGTGCGCCCAGGATGTACGTGATGCCCAGGACCACGCCCAGGGCGTAGTTGCGGCTGCGGGAGAATCCGTAGGAGGGGCTGGCGGTGAGGAAGAAGATGCCGTTGGTCACCACTCCCGTTCCAAGGCTGTTGATAAACGTCAGTGCCAGGACGGCCCCGAAGGGGGAGGCGCCGGCGCGGGAGACCGGGGCGGGGTTTGCGTTTGCGGGGTGGGGCATGGGAGGACGGGCGGAAGGGGTCTACAGTAGTGGCATCAGCAGTGCTCGTAGCTCAATTGGATAGAGCGTCGGCCTCCGAAGCCGAAGGTTGCAGGTTCGACTCCCGCCGAGCACGTTTCGATTCGATCACCGCGGTTCTGGCGATTCGCCGGGGCAATTCGAGTCTGACGATTTCAATACAGGTCACATGATCCGGTCGGCGATCGCGCTGCGGACTTCGTGGCTTGCCCGCAGGATTCCATTCACTTTCACGCTTTCGATGACGTCCCGGGCCAGGTCCGGGGTGATGTCATTGGAGAGCGACACCAGGCCGATCGCGCGGATGGCGAGTTTCTGATTCCGGGAACGATGGGCCTCCAGTTGCTTCCTGTCGAAGATGAGCACCCCGATGACGAGCGACTTGCGCACCACGGCTTGCTTGACAACTTCGCTGTGCTGGTGAAGTTGCAGGCGGATGCCGGCGCGGATGAAGTCGGTGCGGTTGGTATACAGCCCCTCTTCCACGAGGAGGTCGATCTGGCCGAGATCGACAACACTGAGATTGATGGTGATTTTCTCGGTCTCGTTCATCGTTTGATCATCCATCCATATACCATCCATATGGATGTCTTATGGAGTATAACAGCATGCCCTTGAGTTTCCAGGTCGGACGATGCACCTGTGAGGATTCCATCATGCATGCGCGGCCACCGCGGTCGACCGCAGCGGTCTGTCATCCGTCTGAGCGGGCCGCGAGGAACGCCTGCAACTGCTCCATCGTTCCGCTCCAGCCTTGCTGCATCGAGGCGTGTCCCTGGTCAAAGGTCTGCTGCTCGGCGGCGTTGGCGTTGAGCGCGGCCCATCGCACGGTGACCGTGGTCCTGGCCTGGTGTTCTTCGAACGTCACTGTCGAGAGCATTTCGAGCGGCCAGTTGGCGTCGAACGGCGCCCGAGTTGCGCCCCCTTTAGGATCAGAGAAGCAGACGACAAAAACCAGACGGCTGGGTTCATCGATCTCGCGGAAGGTCCAGCGACCCCACATGTCGCTGCCGTCTGGAGTGCGCATGCAGTAGTGGAACACGCCCCCGCGCCGCAACTCAAGCGTGCACGTAGGGATCGTGACGCCCTTGGGGCCGAACCAGCGCATCAGCTGCTTGCGTTGGGTCCAGGCGTTCCAGACGACGTCGCGGGGAGCATCAAACGTTCGTGAAATGGTGAAGTCCGCGTCCGGGGTGGGGATGGTGCTCATGTTGGCCTTGTCTGTGATTGTTTGCGATGCGAGGGATGGACCGACGACGCCGGCCCAGGTAATCCGAGCGTTCAGCAGGGCGAGTTGCTTGAACGCTTCATGCTCGTACGGCGACGCGGTGCCGGACGCACGGTAGTCGTGCATTCCTTGTCAACTGAGGCAAAATGGGCGAGATTGTTTGGGAAAAGAATGGGTAAATCAAGTTGTTTTCAGTAATTTCTGAAAACAATGTGGAACTCGGGTGACGCCGTGCGCATACTGATGAACAGATGCTCCCCGCGATGAAACCAACTCCCGACTCCGATGGCCCTGAGGCCGCCTTGCGCGTCTCCCAGGACCAGTTCATCGCGGTGTGGGGTCAGATGGCTGGGGCTTGGGGCATTTCGCGCACGATGGCCGAAGTGCACGCGCTTCTGTTCATTACGGGCGAGCCGCTCTGCACCGACGACATCATGGAGCGATTGGACATCTCCCGCGGCAACGCCTCCATGTCGCTGCGGGCGTTGTTGGACTGGGGAATCGTGCAACGGGCTCACAAGCGGGGCGACCGAAAGGAATACTTCGAGGCCGAGCAGGACGTGTGGACCATGTTCCGCGCGATCGTGCGTGAACGCCTCAAGCGCGAGGCCGATCCGTTGCTGGCCTCGCTGCACGAGATCCGCGATATGACCAAGCCCGGTCGTGTGGGTGCCGCGGAGACCCCAGAACTGGCGGACAAGATCGCCGCGCACCGTGAACGTCTGGAGACCATGACTGAGTTCTTCCAAACGGTGGAGAACCTGGGCCAGCAGTTCGTGAGCCCCGCGGGCAAGGGCCTGCAGATCGCCGCGTCGCTGCTCGGCACGCTTTCGGGGGGAGGGCGGGGATGAGCCCGGCGATCGCACTGCAGTTAGTGAATGCGACGGGCGGGCGCCAAAGTTCTCGCGCTGCGCCCACGCAAGAGCGCGCTCCGGCGATGGTGCTGCGATGGGCGGTGTCGCGCCGTGCCCTGGGCTACGACGCCGACGGTCCTGATCTGGTGCTGGCGGTGCCGGTGCGTTGGACAGGCGAGGATCGGGCGGAATATCACGCGATGCTGCTGGATGGCGGCATCATCGTCGCGAGGCCGGTGCGATTCCGGGGCGAGGCGAGCGTGTGCCGCGGCGAGGGGCTGATACACATTGATGCGCCCGGCGTTTTGCGGGCGACAGTCAGGGATGGAGCGACGCTCCGGACCCTGTACGCATGGAGCGGGGTTCTCGCCGCTCTGGGGCTGACGGGCGGACGGTACGAGGTGCTGGCGGACGCGGCCGCGGCGGCGTGCTGAAGCGTGCGGCTCGCACCGGGAGCGACTGAATCCGTCGCCGGGTTTTCACCAATACAGTTACGCCGTGAACCTTCAACACTCCATCGCGACGTTGCTCCGCCCCGTGTGGATCGCCGCGGCGGTCGTGGCCGCTTTTCTTGCGGCGTCCGCGCGGGCGCAGGACACCGCTCCGGTGCCCGCGGCACGCAAGGCCAAGAACGTCGCGGTGATTCCGGTTCGGGGCAAGATCGATCACGAGGGTGTCATGGCGGCGAGCGTGTCGCGCCGCATCGATACCGCGGTGCGGGCAGGCGCGGACGCGATCGTCTTCGAGATTGATACTCCCGGCGGCGACATCGGCGGGCTGCTGGCGATCTGCGGCGCGGTGCGGCAGGCCCCGATCCGCAACACGGTGGCGTGGCTGAATCCCACGGGGCCCAACTTGCCCCCGGCGGGAGCTGTGATCGCGATGGCGTGCCAGGAGATCGTCGTAGCCGATGGTGCGACGCTGGCCGAGAGCCTGACGGGGCTGAACGATCCGCTGGCGATGCCTCCGGGCCCCAGGGGCAATCGTGGACTCAAGGCGATACTGCCTCCACTGCTGACTCAGGTCGTGGGTTCAGCGCGGGAGCGCAACACGTCGCTGGGGGGGTACTTCCGCGATGAGTATCTGGCACAGGCGCTGATCGCGGGCGACGTTGAACTCTGGTATATCCGGAATCCCGCGACCGGGGTCAAGATGTGCATCGATCGACGCGAGTTCGCGATGCTCTTCCCGGGAGTGAGCCCCGATGCTCGTCCGCGGCTGGCGGGCGCACCGGGCACCGGCGGCGCGCCCTCTCAGCCGTTGGCCCCGCCGCAGCCCGCGCCGGCGGGCGGGGTATCAGTGCCGGCGGGGTCGGCGATGATCGCCGCCGCGGCGCCGGATGTGAGCCTCGCGACGCCGACGTTGCGGCCGACGCTGACGCCCGCGGACGCGGGCAAGTGGGAACTGATCGACAAGGTGACGGACGGGACCGCGCCGGCGGTGCTCTCCGCGGCGGACATGCTGCACTACGGGCTCACCTCCAACGACACGCAGATGGTCAACTCCGTGGCCGTGCTCAAGCCGGTGCGGAACGAACAGGACCTGGCCGCGTTCTTCGGGGCCAACCACGTGCGGCGGTTCGAGCGAACGTGGTCCGAGGGGTTGGTGCTCTTCCTGACGAACTTCTTCGTACGCGGGGTGTTGATCGTCATCTTCCTGATCGCCCTGGCGATCGAGATCACGCACCCGGGCGTCATGCTGCCGGGCGCGGTGGCGTTGGGGGCGCTGGTGGCGTTGCTGGCCCCGCCCGCGCTCATCGGGCTCGCGAGCTGGTGGGAGATCGCGGCGATCCTGCTGGGGCTGCTGCTGATCGGGCTGGAGGTATTCGTGATTCCCGGATTCGGGGTCACCGGAATCGCCGGGTTGCTGCTGCTCTTCCTTGGATTGATCGGGACATTCGTGCCCAACGGGGACAGCGCGTTCCCGGATTCGCCAGAAGGGCGTCGCGACATGCTGTGGGGGGCGGTGACGCTCATCCTCTCGTTCGGGACGGCGGGCGTGGGTGTGTGGCTGGTCGCCAAGCACTTCGGCAGCATCCCCCTTCTGGGCAAGCTCGTGCTCAAGAGCCCGGGTTCGGATGATGACAACGGATTTCTGGAGGCCATGGACCCCGACGCGTCGGGCTCGCTCGTCAAGCCGGGGCAGGTGGGGGTGGCGCTGACGCCGATGCGGCCGGCTGGGCGGATCCAGGTGGGCGACCACGTGCTGGACGCGTGCGCCGAGTTGGGGTTCATACAGTCCGGACACAAGGTGCGGGTCGTCTCCGTGACGCCGATGCGGATCGGGGTCGAGGCGGTCCGCGACGCATAGGCGCCGGCCGTGTCGCCGGGCTGTTTTGATCGCTCATGAGGCTGGCATGGAACTACACACCTGGGGCATCGCGCTGTTGGCGTTGATGTTCGTTCTGTTTTTCATCGAGTTGCTTCTTCCCAGCGGCGGGATGCTGGGCGTGATCGCCGGCGTGGTGGGGATCGCGGGCCTGGTGTGCCTGTTCCGCTACGACATGAAGTGGGGCCTGTCCGGGCTGCTGTCGCTGCTGGTGCTGGTGCCGGCGTTCGCGTGCTTTGCGCTGCGGGTCTGGCCGAGCACGCCGATGGGAAGACGCATCATCGGCATGCCCTCGGAAGAGGAACTCGAGGCCAAACGCCAGGAGGAACTCACCGAGAAACAGCGGCTGGCGGCGCTGGTGGGCAAGGAAGGCGTGGTGCTCACGTCGCTGCGGCCGGTGGGTGTGATCGATATCGAGGGCGTTCGGTACGACGCGCTCTCGGAGACGACGTACGTGCCGTCTGGCGCGCGGGTGCGGGTGGTGCACGCCGACGGCAGCCAGATCAAGGTGCGGCAGGTATTGTGATCGGGCCCGTCAGTCGTGGGGGATGAAGACCGAGTACCCGCGTTCGAGCAGCCCGGTGGCCTTGCGGTGGCCCTCGAGCAGGCGGTTCATCGCCGCGTCGATGCTCGCGCCGGTATCCATCAGGATGGCGGCCTCGTTGGTGCTGCTGCCGGCGGTCATGAGGTACGCAAAAGTACGGGCCATGCCGCAGTTGGCGACGAAGTCGGGGATCACGGCGAACTTGGCGTCCGCGGCCTTGGCGAGGATCGTCATGTCGCGCACCCAGGCGTGCATCGTCTTGCTGGTGGACTTGTACGCGAAGGGGTTGTTGGCGCCGCAGGAGATCACATTGACGCCGGCCTTGGCGAGCTTCTTGAGGCGGGGCGCGGTGAGCGTGTGACTCCGGGCGCTGGGCACGAAGATGTCGGCCTCAACGTCGAAGAGCTCGTCGCCGGTCTTGCTGGCGATGACGCCGTGGCGGGCCTTGGAAGGCCCGGCGATGCACCCGCCCTTGCGGCTCACGATTAGGGCCTTGGTGTCCAGGCCTTCGCTGTCGCGGGCGATGATGACGCGCTTGCTGACGGCGTCGTACGTGCTCGCGGCGATCAGCTTCACGCCCAGCATGTCCAGGTAATACGCGGCGAACGCGCCCACCGCGCCCAGTCCTTCCACCATCAGGCGCTTGCCCTCGATGGGCTCGCCCCGGAGCTTGTAATACTGCTCGATGGACCGACAGACGCCGTAACCGGTGACGACATCGGCGACCATCCAGTCGCCTTTACGCGGGCCGGGAAGATTGGGCAGGCTGATGTGGGCCTCGCAGCCCTGCAGCAGTCGGGTGACTTTGGTCGCGGGCTCTTCGCCGTCGTTCCAGTGGTGGCCGCGGCAGATACCTTCCTGAGGATGGCCGATGCCCAGGGATTGGCGTGTGATCGCGGTGGCTTCGCTGATTTCATCGACGTTGACATCCCCGCCGGTGCCGTAGCAAGTCCGCAGGTAAGGGCCGATGTGTCGGAACCACCGCTCCAGAACCCCGCGCTTCTTGTCGGGGTTCTTCGCCGGGTCGAAGCGGATGACGCTCTTGCCGCCGCCGATATCCGGCCCGCAGACTTGGAACTTGACCCCCATGGTTTTCGCGAGGAAGACGGCTTCTTCGCTGGTGGCATCGGCGCGCATGCGGGTGCCGCCACCTGCGGCACCGCCGCGGAGAGAGTCGATCGCGAGCCAGCCGACGGCGTCGGTCTGAGAATCGTGCCATTCAACGACGATCGCGGGGGCACGCTCGAAGAACCGCTGGTATTTGACGAAGCCTTTCGCGGCGGTGGAGGACATAAAGGGGTTCCGTGCGGAGTGAACTGGAAGGGGCGGGAGGGTACGCCCGAAAGTGGGAGTATCGACGGCGGGTGGAGGATGGCGCGTCTACACTTCTGTTCAGCCAAAGTTCGTTATTCGGGGAGATGTGAATGGCCTTGGGTGTTCGAGTGTGCCGTGGCGTGTGGCAAGATCGTTTCCGCGCTCCAACCGCGATTGACCTGATCGAGGGAATCGACAAGCCCGTACGGGCGACGGTTGTCCACGCGCGGAACACGCTCGTCAAGGATCGGGACATCCAGGAACGTGTGGCATGGCAGGGAGTATGGAAATGGACGCTCACCTACCGGCACGTGTCCTCTCCTGACCGTGCGTGGGCGTACATCGTGCCCGACCCCGCCAAGCCGCGCGTCTGTGTGCCCATGCCCGACGCGGCACTGAATCTGCTGCCGGTCAAGTCAACGCCCAAGTACGTCCGTGAGAGTCTGGCCTTTGCTCCGGTGGTTGACGGAGTGAGATGGCCGGTGTGGGACCTGCCTTCTCGTCAACAAGTGGATGATGTTCTCGGGCTGCTTCGTTCCAAGTTGGAAGCGGCGTTGGAACTGGCCTGATCGGTCGGCTTCAAGCGTCGAAGCCGCGATGGCGCCCCGAACAGCATGGATCACACATCGCGGGCGCTCCCTCTCCCAGGGCAGACTTTGTCAGTTTTTGCGGTTGGGGCCATCCGCGTGTCGATACACCCTGTACGGGTCGCCGCACGAAGGTTGTGCTGCGCTCGCTGAACCACACCACCGGAAGCGATCATGTTCGCAAGAGCCATTTCAGCATTTCGTATCGGGCGCGGTAATGACCGCGCCGCCTTCGCTCTGGCCCTGGCCGCGTTCGCGGGATGCGCGATCGGTCAGGTCAACGAACTGACCGACGACGCCAAACGCGCGATGTCGACGCACAAGTTTGGCGAGGCAAGGGTGGGGATATGCATCTTTGACGGTAAAAGCGGGACCATGCTCGCCAACGTGCGAGCAGAGGAAGGCATGACGCCCGCGAGCAACATGAAACTCCTCACGAGCGGCGCGGCGGTGCTCGTGCTGGGACCGGACTTTTCCTTCAGGACGGAACTCATCCAGGACGGCGACCGGCTGATCTTCAAGGGTGACGGCGATCCTTCGCTCGCGGACCCCGAACTGCTCGAGCGGATGGACCCCAAGATGACGGTGGGGGACATGCTCTCCACGGTCGCCGCGGCGGCCTCGAAGGCGGGCATGACGCAGGCCCGCGAACTGGTTATCGATGATCGGGTCTTTGATCGTCAGTACGTGCACCCCACGTGGCCGGCGGATCAACTCAGCCGAAACTACTGCGCCGAGGTGAGCGGTCTGAACTTCCACGCCAACGTGCTTCACGTCTTCCCCTCCCCAAGCCCGGACGGCCCGGGATCTCCGGCGGCGTACTCGCTACAGCCCGACGCGCGGTGGCTGCGGTTTGACGTGCGGGCCAGGACCGTGGCAGAGGGAAACAACAGCGCGTGGCTCACGCGCGAAGAGAACGGGACCAAGTTCGTGATCCGGGGCGAGGTGCGCAATCGCAGCCTTTCGCCGATCGAGGTGACCATTCACGACCCCGCGACGTTTGCGGGCAAACTGCTGGCCCGGTCGATCAACCAGGCCGGGATCTCCCTGCCGGATGACGCCGTGCGGCTCGCGGACGCGGACGAAAAGCTCGACGGCGGCAAGACGATCGCGGTGATCAACACCCCGATCGCGGAGGTTCTCAAGCGGTGCAACACCGACTCGATGAATCTCTACGCCGAGTGCCTGCTCAAGCGGGTCGGCCACAAGCTCACCAACGAGCCGGGTTCCTGGTCCAACGGCGCCGCGGTGCTCCGGATGGTGCTGGCAGAAAAGCTCGGCGAGGCCGCGGCGGGCACGGTGGTGGCCGACGGCAGCGGCATGAGCCGCGACAACCTGGTGGCGCCCGCGACGTTCGCCCGCTGGCTCGATGTCGTCGGACGTGATCCCAAGGCCGGGGCGGCGTACAAGAACTCGCTGGCGGAGATCGGCTCCGGGACGCTGCGCAAGCGGTTCCAGGGCATGAAGTTGCGAAACCACTTGCAGGCCAAGAGCGGTTACATCAACGGCGTTCGGACTCTCTCGGGCTTCCTGACCGATCCGGAAACCGGGCGGCAGATCACGTTCAGCGTGATGGTGAACAATATCAAGAACGACGAACAGCACCGCGATGCGCTCGAACTGCACGAGCAGATCGTCAAAATCGCCGATACCTGGCTGACGCAGCGCAGCGCGGCGGACAGGCCCGCCGCGGGCGGCTGAGTCGAGGTGTCTTGGCGCGTCGCCCGGGATGGGTGATTTGCCCCAAAACCGGTGGAAGGGCTACCCTGACCGGCATTTCGGGAACCGTCGATGGTTCCCGTGCGCATGGTTCAGTAACCACTGCATATCACGCATGTGTTCCGAGAATCCGCTTGTTGTGGGAATTCGCGGTCATATCATGCGAAACATGGACGCGGATCCCCGAACCGCACCGAATAGAGTCTCGCGTGTGGCAAATTTGGGATCTGCGATAAGCGGAGCGGCCGGATGGTCCGGTCGCTCCGTCTTTTTTTGGGCAGGGAATCTCCCCGACCGTGCATTTTCATCGGCCATCGTCCTCAAAGGTGTCCAGAACCAAAGGGAGCACGCTGTTCGGCAAGCTAACGAGCTTGCACCGCCTCCAGGTAGAGGCTCTGGCCCAGCCCCACCGTGAAGACCAGGCACCCATATAGGGCATGCTCAAACGAGACCAACAGGGCCGAGCGGTACTTCGCGTACGAGCGTGCGAAGATGAAACCGCCGAGGAACGTGAGACACAGGGCGGTGGCGTTGAGAAAGATGATGTGGCCGCAGCAGAAGGCCAGCGTCGAGGCCCAGATCATCGATTCGCGGGACTCAAAAAGCCTGGAATACCTGTGAAAAACGAAGACTCGGTACACGATGTTCTGCGGGTAGACCGAGACGAGCGGGTAGAGCACCATCACAGCGAGCCACAGTCCGGGCCGATCTCTGGGGAAGTCCAGGTACTGATCCGGTGCGAGCCATTTCACGCCCGCCGCGAGCACCACCACTCCCACCAGCCAGAGCGCCAACACCGCGGGCAACCCACGAAAGAACCCAGGGGCGTTCCACAACCGCTCCGGGTCGAAGTCGCGGTCGCGCGAGAGGAGCCACCAGCACGTCGCCGCGGCCGACAGGAGCAGCAACGGCAGCGGCACGTGGACCGATCGGAAGCAAAACAGCAACGGGAGCAACCCGAAGAGCGTGAGGTATTCGATCCACAGGTACACGCGCTCCGCGGGCTCAACTGGCGCCGTGGCAACTGCTGGACCATACTCCGGGCGATCGGGCATCCCAGGTTGCTTGGGATTGGCCGGGGCTACGTTTCGGCTCAGCGCCAAGGGCGGAACGTCGGATCGAGGAAACGCACTTATTGGACGTACGCTTCGGGTGGTGGTCGGATTGCTGCAAGTTTTCGTTCGGAGCAACACATCTTCCAGTTGATGTACAACCCGGATGGCCGCACGGACCGAGGCGGGGCAATCTACCCCGAAGCGGGCGGGCGGCTCAATCGGGATGGGTTCGCGACGTTGTTCCGGTCGCACCATCAAACGCTGTGGATGATCGCCGCGTCCGTGCTCGGCGATCGCACGCATGCCCACGATGTTCTTCAAGAGGCTGCGATGATCGCGATGGGCAAACTCGATGACTTCGACCCCGCCACGAGCTTCGCGGCGTGGATGGGTCAGATCGTGCGCTACACGGCGCTCAACGAGGGCCGCAAGCTGGCACGCACCAAGGCCCGCGGGCAGGACGAGGACGATTCCCGAACCCACGAGCGGCCCGATATGAGTACTTCGCCGGGGCCGCACGACGCGGCGTTCGACGCGAAGGTCGCCGCGGCCCTCAAAACGCTCGACGACAAGGCGCGGTCGTGCCTGGTGCTTCGGACCGTGCAGGGGTTGAGCTACACATCGATCGCCTCCGCTCTGGGGCTGCCCGAGGGAACGGTGATGAGCCACGTGCACCGCGCCAAGGCGGCGCTGCGGACGAGTCTTGCCGGCGCCGCCGGTGGGGAGGGGACGCGATGACCACCCCCGGCCAGCCCGTGAACCCCGGTGAGCTCGACCGCTTCCTGGACGGCTTGATGTCCGCGGAAGAGACGGCGGCGTTCGAGTCCCGCCTCAGCGACGCGGCGCGGCGTGAGGTTGAACTTCAGCACCGCATCGACAGTTCGCTCAACCGGCTCTTCGCGTACGACGCGTCGGCCAAAGAAGCCCCGCCGCCCCAGCCGCTCGCCTTCCGCTCGCCGCGTCAGTCCGCGCCGCGGCGTTACGGCATGCTGGCGCTCGCGGCGTCGTTGCTGCTGGCGGTGATGTGGGTCTACTGGCCTCGGCGCGAGTTCAAGTTTGTGCCCGCCGAGGCGATCTACGCCGACGCGGAGAAACGCAACTGGGACCCCGCGTTCGTCTGCAAGAGCGATCAGGAGTTTGTGGCCAAGGTGCGAGAGCGGCTCGGGCAGGGGTTGCTGATTCCCTCCAACCTCGCGTCGATACGGCTCGACGGCTGGTTCTACGCGGACGACTACGTGGGCTCGCCGATCAGCGACGAGACGATGACGCTTATGGCGACCGTGGAGAAAGACCACGTGATGGTGTTCATGGACCGCTCGGGCAACGACCGGAGCATCACCCTGCCCAAGGACAGCGCACTCAAGGTGTTCCGCCGCAAGGTGGGGAGCCTGGTGCTGTACGAACTCACGCCGCGCAAGGAACCCGCGCTGCTCGATCACGCAACGACTCAGTAATCTGTCACCGGTCGACTGCAACCCGGCTCGCGTCCCTGTGGTACACCATGGCCGAACGCAGCAGCGGATCGCGGCAGGGCCAATCACACCCACTTCCTCTCTCCCCGCCGCGGGTCGCAGCGTTCAACACACGCGGTGCGGGCACGCGAGAGCGAGCCCCACCGAACTTTCGGCCCGGCCGGCGTGCGCGGCGGTCGGGCCATTGGCACAAGTCGGCGTCCGTTATCCCGCGGCGGAGCCGAAAAGGCCCCTGGTGGGCGGAGCACCGAGGCGTCATACCGATCGCCGCTGGAATCCAGGCGTCACGCGTCCACTTGTTGCCGCAACCGCAACATTCCGATCCTTGAGCCCTGCGGCAAATTCCAACGCAGATACGAGCCCCGGGCAGCAGCGGGGTTTGCATCCCCGATGCCCGATGCCTGATGCCTGATGCCTTCCGGTATCAGTTCTTCGTCGCCTGCAACTGGTTGATGTACGCGTTCGCCTCGTTGATGCTCGTGTTCATGTCGGCGATGAGCTTGTCAACATCCATCGAGACCTGCTGCACCGTGCCCTGAAGGCCGGCGATCGCCCGCGCATTGAGCTTGAGCTTGAGGTACGTCACCTGCTCCTTGAACGTGGCGAGCACCGGCGCCATCTTGCCCTCGGCGGTCTTCATGCTCGCGTGCAGCTTTTCGTACGAAGCCTTGGACTCGGTGAGGTCCTTCTGGGCGTCGGCCTTGTACGCGGGGTTGGTGAGGGTGCCGATCTCCTTCTCCCACTCCTTGAACAACGCCGTGGAGACTCTCTCGACGTCGGCGATGCGGCTGGAGACCTTGGCCGCCGCGGCCTCGCTCGCGTCGTATTCGGAGCTGAACTTCTTGTACTTGGCTTCTAGCTCGCCGCCGCTGGCCTTGGTCACGGCGAGGAACTCATCCAGCGCGGACTTGAACTGTTCCTTGGCCGCCGTCTGCGAGTCGCGGGCGTCCTGCACGCGGGCCACCATCTGGTCGCGCTTAGGGATTCCCATGTACTCCTTCGCGGCGATCATGGCATCGCCGCAACCGGCGAGGGTGAGCGGCAGGAACATCAGGGCGGCGATGGCGAACAGTCGCATGCGTGAAGACTCCGGGTTGGGAACACCGGATTGTATTGGCCAGCCGCGCCCGGGGCGTCACGCCTCACCGCACCGAATCGGGCAGATTCAGGTCCGGCACGCTGCGGAACGCGATCCCGCCCGACGCCTTGTTGCGGGCTTCGTGCATGGCGCCGGTGTAAACCGTGAGCGGGCCGTGGGACGCGTCAAGCTCGTCGATGAGGCGTGAGAGCTCCTCACGCCGACGGTCGCCGGCGAACAGGGGCGCCGTGACGCTCGAGGCCGGAAGCAGCTCGCTCAGCGTGACGCCTACGAAGTTGGGGGTTCGATTCGGACACCCGGCCCAGAGCGGCTTTAGCTCCGCGAGCAGGGTCATGGTGTCCTGCTTGCCGCCCCGGAGCTTCGCCGCGGCGTGGTACGGAGCGTTGCGGGGATCGGTTTCTTCCTTGCTTCCCCAGGGCCCGCGCTTCTGGCCGGCGAACCCGACGGAAAGGCTGATGCGCTGCGAGAAGTAGCCCAGGTGCCGCATGCGTGCCGCGGCTTTGTGAAGCAGACGCACGATGATGGCCCACGCGGCGTCTCGGCTGCGGGAATCCGGCCCCAGCACGTGCTGATGGCCGATGCTGCGGCGGTGGGTGGGGCGGTCGTCGGTCTCGTGGCCCCGGATCCACCGATACCAATAGCGCCCCATGATGCCGCCGAAGGCTCGCTCCATCTGCGCTTCGGTGCGGTCGTACAGATCCGCCATCGACACGATGCCGCTCTTTTTCAGATGCTCCGCGGTGCGGGCGCCGATGCCCGGCAAGTCTGTGATCTTGAGGTGCAGCAGTTTGTGCGGCAACTCGTGGGATTGAATCACCACCAGCCCGTCGGGCTTCTGCATGTCGGTGGCGAGTTTGGCCAGGCAGCGGTTGGGCGCCACGCCGATGGAGCAGCGCAGCGATTCGCCGATGCGCTGGGAGATTGTGCTCTTGATGCGCAGTGCTAGTTCCACCGCCGCCGCGGGGTCCTGCTCGGCGCGGGCAAGGCGGCAGGACATCTCATCGATGCTCAGCACCTGCTCCACAGGCAGGCACGACTCCACCGCGGCGATCACCTTGTGGTGGATCTCGACATACGCGCGGTGCTGGGTCTTGACGAAGATGATGTCCGGGCACAGCCGCTTGGCCTCGTAGACGCGCTTGCCCGTGTACACGCCGAACTTCTTGGCTTCGTACGACGCCGCCACGATGCAGCCGCCGTCGGCCAGCACGGGCACCACGGCGATGGGCTTGCCCCGCAGGTCCGGGTTCAGGTGCTGCTCAACGGACGCGAAGTACGAGTTGAGGTCCAGGAACAGATGACGCAACGGCTCGGCCGATGGCGGCGGAGTCGTCGGATTCGCCGAGGGGTTCGCGGCGGGATCGTCCATGGTGCCGACCCGGTGCGGGGACGGGCGCGAGTTACTTGAAGCGATGGACGCCGTTCTTCACGATGCCGCCCTTGGGGATGGTGATGGTCTTCTGGGCCTTGTCCATCGCCGTCACGGCGTAGATCGAGTTGTCGGAGTAGTTGTGGATATAGCCGATCATCCCGGCGGGGGCATTCTGGCAAGACGAGGACTGGTGGAGCGCCGTCAAGCCCAGCGTGGTTTCGACGATCATCTTTTCGTCTTGCTTGCTGAACCCGAGCGTGGAAGTCACGGTCACTGATTCGGTCGTGGTCTTGCCGTTCTGGTAGACTTGCGCTGAGATGATCTGGGGCATGGGATGACTCCGATTGGGGTTGGCCGGATGGTATAGCGGCGATGTCTTGGAGGTGGTGAGCGGCGGGGTCGATCGGACCGGGCGGTTTGGTTCGGTGGTTTCCTTGAATCGCTGACGACTCAGCGGCCCGCCCGAAGTTGCCGATAGGTCGGTGGAGCGACTTTTCGCGGCGATATCAGCGGTTGACGCCGGCCGCTCGCGGGCTGTGGGGCGAGCGCGGACGGCGGACCGTCGCACCGGGCCCAGGAGCATCTCCGATGACCGGGCCATGGCACGGGGTCCCTTCGTGCGCCGGACGTTGCGACGCGCGAACCAGCGCGAAGACCTCGGCGGCTTTTCTATCAGAGGCAGGGTGCAATTCGTCCTCGCTTTGTGTACCCTTGCGTCCAATGTCCGAAGAAATCCACAAGGAAGAAGTTCACAAGCTGGAGGCCCAGCGTCGGGCCAACCGCGACGCCGCTGCGGCCCTGGGGCTGAACCCGTACGGGTCGCGTGTCGAGGGTCTGATCGCCAACGCCGCCGCCCGAGCGCTGCACAGCGACGCGGCCGATGCCGAGCACTCCGCCCACGGCAAGGAGCCGGGCTTCGCCGACCCCCGCGCCAAGGCGCGGGTGGCCGGGCGGGTCACGCTGCTCCGCGACAACGGCAAACTGATCTGGCTGCAGGTCCGCGACGCCACCGGCGATCTGCAGGTGGCCGTGAGCCAGCGCGACTGCCCCTCTGGATTCCAACTCGCCAAGCTGAGCGACCTGGGCGACGTGATCGTCGCGGGCGGGCGGGTGATGAAGACCAAGACGGGCGAGGTCACCATCTGGGCCGACGAGGTGCTGCCGGGGGCCAAGAGCCTCACGCCGCCGCCGGCCAAGCACGAAGGCCTGCACGATGTTGAGATCCGCTACCGCCAGAGGTATGTGGACCTGTGGGCCAACCCCGAGACACTGCAGGTCTTTGAACTCCGCTCCCGCATTGTCGCCAGAGTGCGCCGCTTGCTGGAGCAGCGCGGGTATCTGGAAGTTGAGACCCCGATGCTCCAGACCCTGGCGGGCGGGGCCGCGGCACGCCCGTTCGTGACCCACATGAACGCGCTGGACATCAAGCTGTTCATGCGCATCGCGCCCGAGTTGTACCTCAAGCGCCTGCTGGTGGGCGGCATGCCCAAGGTCTTCGAGATCAACCGCAACTTCCGAAACGAGGGCCTCGACAAGCAGCACAATCCCGAGTTCACGATGCTGGAGGCCTACCACGCCTTCGGCGACGTGGAAACCGTGATGGAACTGACCGAGAGCCTCGTCCGCGACGCGGCGATGGAGGTCTCCGGCGGCAAGGGGGTCCTGCCATTCGGCGACCTCACGATCGACTACAACAAGCCGTTCCGGCGCGTGGCGTACGGCGAGTTGTTTGAAAAGGCGTATGGCTTCCCCATGACCGACGCGGGCAAGTCGCGCGAAACGCTCAAGAAGATGCGGCCCAACCTCGCCGCGGCGATCGATGCGATGGACCCGTCGCTGCTCGTGAACGAGCTCTTCGAGGAGAAAGGCGAGGCGCAGCTCGACCACGCCGTGCCTACGTTCATCACGGATTACCCCGCGGCGATCTCCCCGCTCACGCGGCCCAAGCCCTCCAACCCCATGCTCGCGGACCGCGCCGACCTGTTCATCGCCGGGATGGAGATCGCCCCGCACTACACGGAACTGAACGATCCGGACGTGCAGGAGGCCAAGTTCCGCGAGCAGCTCAAGGGCCTGGACGAGGGCAAGAACGCCGAGGAGCAGACGTTCCGGACGTTCGACCACGATTTCATCCGCGCGCTCAAGGTGGGCATGCCCCCGGCGGGCGGCATGGGCCTGGGCATCGACCGCCTGGTGATGATCCTGACCAACCAGCGAACCATCCGCGACGTGATGCTCTTCCCGATGATGCGCCCGGAAGAATGATCCGGTGCGGCACGTCCGCGCGATGTATCCTTGTGGGATGCGTTTTCTCTTCCTGGGCACGGGCACTTCCGCGGGCGTACCGATGATCGGCTGCGCCTGCACCGTGTGCACGAGCAGCGACCCCCGGGATCGCCGGCTTCGCACCGCGGCCGCGGTGCTATTCGAGGATCGTGCCGGCACGCAGCGGGTGATCCTGCTTGATGCCGGGCCGGACCTGCGCGAGCAGGCCTTGCGGTCGGGCCTGCCCCGGTGCGACGCCATCTTCTTCACGCACAACCACGCCGATCACACATTCGGTCTTGACGAGGTGCGGCGGTTCAACGCGGTCCAGAAGTCCGCCATCGAGGTCTACGCCGACGACCACACGATGGACCATCTCCACCGCGTGTACCAGCACATCTTCGACAAGGACCGCAACATCAACGACAGTTTCGTGGCCACGCTCATCCCGTTCCGCATTCCGCAGGACGCGATCGATGAAGCGACGCCCACGGTGCTCCACGGAATCCGCTTCACGCCCATCCCGCTGCTGCACGGCAAACTGCCGATCCTGGGCTGGCGTATCGAGGCCGACGGTGATCAGCCCGAAGGCTCGCCCTTCCCGCTGGCGTACTGCACGGACGTGTCGGCGGTGCCGCCTCGGGCGTGGCCGCGGCTGCGGGGACTGCGCACGCTGGTGCTGGATTGCCTGCGGCATCGCCACCACCCCACGCACCTGACGGTCGAGCAGGCGGTGAACATCGCGTCGGAGGTGGGGGCAGAGCGGACGTACTTCGTCCACATGGCTCACGACCTGCCGCACGCACAGACCCAGGCGTCGTTGCCCGAGGGGATGTTCCTGGCGCACGACGAGCTTGTGCTGGGGGGTTGATCAGGTCAGTACGCGCAGCGCTTGCGGATGAACCCCGGTTCGAGCGGATTCACCGTTGCGAGCAGTTCCGCGATGCGCACGCCCGCGTTGCCCGCGCCGTACGGATGCGTCAACGCGTCGAGCTTGAGTCTGCCCGCCGCCGCGACCGCCGAGGCGATGGCTTCGGGACGCTCTGAATCCGCGGAGACAACGTTCCCGCACCGCTCTCGTCCGGCCTGGCGCGAGCCGATGTCTACCGCGGCCACCTTCAGCGCCGCGGCTTCGATCAACGCAGCGGAGCTGTTGCCCACCAGCACGCCGCGGGACGCGGCGAGGCGCTTGAGCAGGCCGACGAAGCCGCCGCGGGGCAGATGCTCGCGGTTCGCCACCCCCGAGTTCAGGATCGCGCGCAGAATGCCCTCGCGCCCGGGATCGAGATTCGGATACAGCGCCAGCACACGGCGTCCCGCGAGGGCTTCCAACGCGGCGGCCGCGACGGCTTCTTCCTGCTCCTCGCTGCGGCCGGTGGGGTGCATGAGCAGCACGGCGTCGGGCGAGCCGAGTTCGGCGAACGCCCCGTCGTCCAACGGCGGGATGTCCGCGATGGCGTCGATCGCCGGGGAGCCCACCGTGTGCACGTTGGATGGCCGTTCGCCCATGCGCACGATTCGCTCGGCGGATTGGGGGGTCGCCGCCAGGTGCAGGTGCGCGAGCTTGGTGATGGCGTGGCGCATCGCCTCATCGGCCACGCCCTCGGCCCGATCGCCCCCGTGAACGTGCGCCAGGCCGTAGCCGCCGATGCTCGCGGCGGTGGCCGCGGCGAAGGCTTCGATGCGGTCCCCCAGCACCACGACCCACTGAGGCGAGAGCTTTTCGAACGCACGCCCGAAGCGGGCCACGCCCCGCGCCACGGACTGAACGTCGGCGCTCCGCCCGCTGCGGCCGCTCTCCTGCATCGGCACGATGTCGGCGATGTTGAAGTCGGCCTTCACGTCGTAGTACGAGCGCATGTTGCCGACGAGGTGGCTGCCCGCGGCGATGCACATGAGCGTCAGGTCGGCCCGCTTCGCCACGGCGAGCATCACCGGCCGCAGCAACCCGAACTCCGCGCGCGAACCGGTCACCACCGCCACGCGCCTGGGTTCGCCCGGCGCGGGCACGTCGGGCCGCACCGAGGGTTCTTCGTTCCATCCGTCGCCGATCATCGCGTTCGCTCCGGTGTATGCACGGGCGAGCGTATCACGACGGTGGACTCGCGGGAAGGCGATCGGTGGTCACGTACGCTGCGCTAACGCGTCGGGAGCGACGCGGGGGTCCTACTTCCACGCCTCAAGCGTGCGGGCGAGCGCATCGGCGAACTCGATCATCGAGGTGCTGGGGATCTGCGACTTGGGATCGTCGATCAGGGCGAAGCGGCCTCGCTTCTTCGCCGGGGTGTCAACCTCGGCGATCGCCCCCAGCGCGGCGCGAGCGGTGGTGGGGGCGGCGTCCTGCATGCGCGGCTCGACGAGCACGATGGCGTCGGGGGCGAGCGTCCGGATGTCCTCAAAGTCAAGCGTGATCCAGGCCGCGCCGGTCTGAATTGCCGGCACCGCGCCCAGGCGCAACAGGATGTCATGATGGCACGAGCCCGGACCGAACGCCGCGGGAGGGTTGACATTCCCAAGCAGCAGCACACGCCCGACGTTTTCAAGGCCGGCACGCCGCGCCCACGCGGCGTTCATGCGTTCACGCAGCGCCTTGAGCTGCGCCGAGGGCTCGGATGAACCGCAGACCGCCGCGTCAATGTCACCCGCGGCCCTGGCGATGTCATCCAGCGAGAGCAACGTGACATCCTGCAACCGCCAGTGCCCTTTGGTGGCAATCTCCGTGAGACGGTCCGGCGTGCCCTTGAGGCCCCACTGAGTGAACATCAGCGTCGGCGACATGTTGATCAGCCGCTCGTAATCAATGCCGCCCTGGTCGCCGCACGCCGGAATCTCTCGCGGCAGAAAATCATCAAATCCGTGCCGGCCCACGATCCGATCCGCGTACCCCAGGTCGCTGAGAATGATCCCCACCGCCGGGCTGAACGCCACGATCCTCGGCTGATCGGGGGCCACGGTGCGTGCCGGCGCACGCTCGCACGAGGCCGGCGACAGAAAGCACGCGAACAGCGCAAGCACAGCGGAGATCCGGCGCCACCCGGGCCGGAATCGTTCCCGTTCAGTCTCGTTGGCCTCATTCCCTCGATGCATACGTCATCACCAGCACCCGCAGCAACTCAGCGACCGACCACGCCTGCGCCGGGCAGCCCTGGGGCCGCCGCGGCTCGTCGGCATCGTAGATCTCCGCCAGTTGCAGTATGGGGCCGGCGGAATCTCGCACGCCAAGCAGTTCGCGTGCGAGCGGTTCGAGGACGTCCCGGGCTTCATCGCGAGAAGGCGCGTTGAATTCGCTGTGCCGCATGAACGCCTCGGCGTACGCCCCCAGCAGCCACGGCCAGACCGTGCCGTTGTGGTACGCCCGATCCCGCTCGAACAGACTTCCCTCGTACCGAGAGCAGTACCCGCACGTGCCGGGGGCGAGCGTCCGCAGGCCCATGGGCGTCAATAGATTCTTGCGCACGCACTCCAGCACGCCCCGGCGTTGATCCTTCGACAGCGGGCTGTGCGGCAGGCTCACCGCGAAGATCTGGTTGGGGCGGATGTCCGCCTGCGGTTCCCACGCCACCACCACGCCGTCCGCGATGCGGGGCGTGAGGCAGTCGTAGAGGCAGCGGCCCTTCTCGTTCCAGAACGCCGAGGCGAAGTTGCGGCCCACCCACTTGGCCAGTTCGGGCAGTTGACGCGCCGAATCCAGGTACCACTCCGGCAGCAGCGATGCCACCTCGAGCAGCCCAGCGTACCAAAGCGCGCTGAGTTCCACGGGTTTGCCGTGCCGGGGCGTGAATACCACGCCGTCGCGCTTGGCGTCCATCCAGGTCAGCTGCGTGCCCGGCGTGCCGGCGGTGATCAGGCCGTCGGAAGGATCCATGCCGATGCCGAAGGCCGTGCCGTCGCGGTAGGCCTTGATGATGTCCAGGCACGCGCCCAGGATCAGGCCGTCGATCTTCTCGTTGGCGGCCCGCGCGTAGTCCGCCGCGGCGATCAGATACCACAGGCTCGCGTCGGCCGTGTTGTACTCCGGCGAGCCCGAGCCGTTGTCGAAGCAGTTGGGGATGAGCCCGCCCTCGCGCAGTTCCGCAAACGCTTCGAGCGTCCGGCGGGCCTCGTCGAGGCGGCCGGTAGTGAGCATCAGGCCCCGCAGCGAGATGCACGTGTCACGCCCCCAGTCGCTGAACCACGGGTAGCCCGCGATGACGGACGTGGACGCACGCGGCTTGCCGGTGTCATCAGCCCCGTTCCGGCGCACCACGAACTGGTCCGCGGCGTACACGCACGCCGAGATCGTCGCGGCGTGGGGGTGATCGGCCGCGATCCCCGCGGTGGCGCGGGCGTGCGTCGCCTCCTGCTCGCGGGCGAGCGCATATTCCTCGGCGCCGCTGTCTTGGGGCGCGGATTCATCGGCGGTGGCCGCCGCGGAGCACTCCAGCGTCATGGCGAACGAGCCCTGACGCGCGGGCATCGAGAAGATGCCCGGGCTGAACAGGTCCTCGTGCCCCTCCTGCCCGCGGGCCAGGTCACTGGCGTATTCAAAGTTGTGCCACCACTGCGGATCCTGCCGGAAGTTCGCCGCGGCGTTGACGGGGTGCCCGCAGCGGCCGTAAATCCGCAGGAACAGCCCGTCGCGGGAGAGCACGAGCGGGTCCAACTGTTCGGCGTGCGGCGAGCCCGCGAGCTGGCGGGAGAGATGATGGAAATCCCGCATCGGCGTGAACGGTCGTACCTCCAAACCCGCCGCGAGACGCGGCGAGTTGATCGTGTAGCGGATGCTCGCGGCGTTGCGCTGGTGGTGAAGTGTCAGTTCGCGGGCGACGGTGATGTCGTGCTGGGGGAAATGCCACTCCCACACGCAACTGTTCGTGCCGCGCGTGAACGTTGAGACACCGGGCGCGGCCGGTCCGATCGAGCCGCCGCCGAACCGGTACGACGAGAGGCACAAACGCTCCCGCACGCCCTCACGATCGATCACAATCCACTCGACGCACGAGTGCAGCGCCACGACGCGCCCCACCGGCGGCTTGGTCGCGGCGATCAGCCACGCGTGGTAGCGACGGTCGGGGATCCCGCACGCCGTGCCCTGCGCGAATCCGCCCAGGCCGTTGGTGAGCAGCCATTCGCTGCAAGAGAGGTGGGGGGAGTGCGCCAGGTTGATCGTGTGCGTGGGCATGGTGCAGTGCGACGCGCCGCCGCGGCGTGACCTAAGCGTACGTATCGCAACGCGATTGGATGGTGCGGTGTTCAATCCACGGTTGGATGCCCGGGAGGGCGGACCGTGACACCGCTGTTTGAGCGCGTGACAGCGGTTCACCGCCCCGGCGAAACCGGCGGGCAGTACTTGCTGACGAGCTGAATCTCGGGCTGGTAGCGGATCCGCTTGCACGCCAGGTCGAGCAGTTCCTGGGGCGAGAGTGCTTCGAGGTTTGACTGGTACCCGCCGCCGCGGTACTGCGGATCGCCCCGCCAGTCCTGCGCAACGTAGATCCCCTTCTGACTGTGCACGCACATCAACGACTTGCCGGACGCGTCCGTGGTCGAGTCCAGCATGCGACCGCCGTTGGTGGCCTGGAATACGTCGATTTTCTGCCCGGCGACGTCGATCATGGCGACAGCGGCCCCGCCGACCTCGTTGCCCGCGCCGTACACGACGATCCGGCCCTCCGGCGTCACGTGCGCGCCCTCCGGCCAGATGGTCTCCGTTTCCTTCTCCAGGACCGCGTCGGGCATCCTGTAAAACCTGACGGCGGGCATCATCGCGTTGCCCAGGTCCTTCTGCTGGAGGTCGCCCACCACGCAGAAGGTGTCCCCGACCCAGGACGACGCGAGGATTACAGCCCGACCCAGGCTGAACTCGCGGTTCGTCGATCCGGCGGGGTCCTTGCCGAACACGATCACGGTCGAGGAGGCCGTGCGCTCGGAAGGCCTGGTGATGGCCGCCAGCCGCGACCCATCGCTCGAAATGGCGACCGATTGCCATGTGGTCGCCGCCGCAAAGTCTGAGTCAGTGCGCCGCGGCTGGTGCTCAAATGTTGCGGTCACCACCTTCTTCTGAAAGTCGGCCAACCGCAATGTCCCGGACCGGCTGATGACCCCCGCGAACCGACCGTCGGCGGTGGTCACGATGTCCTGCACCTGGTCGGTCACGCTCACGACGCAGGTGCCGGTCGCCAGTTCATACACGCCCGTGCCGCCGTTCCCCCAGCGGACGGTCGCGAACCGATCGTCGCTGCAGAAGGCGACATCGCGCCGCGCGAACTGGTTCGAGGCGTCCTCGAGGGAGGCCCCCGTCTTGGCGTCAAAGATCGCGAGACCTCCGCTTGCTTCCGGTGGGCTCCACTGAACCATCTGATTCGCATTGTTCCCAAAGGTCCTTCCGGGCGCCTGTATGAGCGCGACGCGGGCGCCGCCACCGACGAACGCGGCGTCCTGCCAGTTCCCGAGCTCGGAGGTCTTGCGCCAGAGCGTCTCGCCGGTCCTGGCGTCCGCCGCCGTGGCGAGCGAGCCGGAGAGCACCAGGGCGCGCGAGCCGTCCCTCGATAGCAGTATCTTGCGCGCGGGGTCCTCGATGCCTCGTATCCAGGTCCAGGTGTCGACCGCGTTGAGCCCGGCGATGAGCCCCTTCACGGCCTCGGTGGGAGCGACGCCGACGTCGCCATCCGCGACCGCCTGAATCCCGTAGACCAGCGCGTCGAACTCACGCCCGTTCTCGCGGGCGGTCTGCTGAGCGAGTTTCCCGCGTTCCTCCCGCAACGCCACGAGCGTCGCGGCGGCCGCTTCACGGGCCAGCCGCGTCGACTCCTCGGCCGCTTTGTTCGCCTTGATCGCTTCCGTGCGTGCCGTGTTCGCGCTGTAGAGCGCGAAGATCGCCATGCCCGCGAACATCACCGCCATCGCCGCCACCCCGACGGCCATGTAGAACTTCCGGCGCTCCGCGAACACCCGGCATGCCTGCACGTACTCATCGAGCACCGAGGAGTGCCCCAACGCCGTCGCCACGGGGCTCGCGAGCCATTGCTCCACCGCGTTGATCTCGTCCGCACGCCCGACGAGGAGTTTCTCCAGGTCGGTGGGCTGGGCGTCCGAATCCCTCGCCTGCGCCCACGCCGCGGCCTTCTGCTCCCACAACCGTCCCAGCGAGTTCTTCTGCTCCAGTTCCCGCTTCCATTTCTTGTTGGATTCGCGGATCGGGCCGATGAACCGGTCGTGCGTTAGTTCGATCCAGCGGGCCCCGCCCCGCACCTCGGCCCGTACCAGGCGCAGGCGCTCCAGTTCCGCCACGGCGGTATTCGCCAGCCCCGCCGTGTCCGCCGCTTCCTGGAACACCGTCCCGCGCGTGCCGTCGCGGGTGATGAGCTTCTCGGTGAACCAGTTCCGCAGGGTGGGGAACGAAACCCCGCTCACCGCGGACGCTCTTTCCAGCGCCTCTTCGTAGTACGCGATCAGCGCGGTGTCAGGGTCGCCGAACTCCCTGAAAAGCTGGCCGGTGATCTCTGTGACTCCCTCGGGACGCTTCTCCCACAGCTTTCTACAGACCACCTGCAACTGCACCGGTTCCACGAACTCGCCGGATACGTCCGTTGTCCCCGTCGCCGACTTGATCGGCACCCGCAGCAGGTTCTGCACCAGGCTCTCGGCCACCCCGGGCGCAAAGCGGATGCCCGTGCCCTCCAGGGGACGATTGACCGCTTCCATCGCCGCGCCCTCGCGCAGCCGCTCCAGCCGCTGCACGGTCCGCAGCCGCTCGGGCAGCAGGTGCAGGTACGGGGCGAGTTCGGCGATGTACTCCTCACGCATCGCGAAGATGACCCGCAGCAGCTTGTCGGCGTCGAGCGCGTCGCCCACTTCCCGGAAGAAGCCCTCCCGCTCGCGCCACTTGTCCTGGTCCCACGTGAAGATCTCCTCGAACTGATCGAAGATCAGCACGCTCGGCGCGGGCAGCCCGTCCTCGTCCGTGGCGGGCGGCAGCGCCGCCAGAAACTCCGCGAGCGTCATCAGCCCGGCCCGGTCCGGGAGTGAACCGTCCTTCGGCAGCTCACTCCACGCGTGGTCAATCGCGTTGGCGATGAAGTGATTGGCGCCTGCCCGGTGGGTCCCCGAGCCGCTCACCCGCATGTTCGCCAGCACGCGGCAGCCCCGCTCTTCCAGCACCGGCACCACCTGCGCGTTGATCATCGACGTCTTGCCCGCGCCGGACTGCGCGAACAGGAGCACCGCCGGGTGGGAGAGTGTGAGGGAGATGAGCGCGTTGGCCTCCGCGTCGCGCCCGAAGAACTTCGAGGCGTCGGCCCGTTCGAACGGCCGCGGCCCCACATACGGGCTCTGGTCCGCCGTCGGCTTGCCTTCCACCATCTGCGACGGGAGCTGTTGAACTGCTTCAGCCATTCTTCACCGCCTCCCAGCGTGTGCGGAGTTCTTTGGCGAACTGCTCGCAGGTGCTCCAGTACACCTCGACATCCTTCTGCTTCAGTTGGTCGCGCAGATACAGGCTCTGTCGCTCGGCGCGGGCGATGGACTCCTGGGCGCTGTCCCCGGGCGTCGGGGCCAGTTGCACCGCGATGTGCCGCGCCCCGCCGCTGCGCTGCATGTACAGCGCCAGCTTGCGGAACAGCACCTTGAAGTTCATGTCGTCCAGGCTGTAGCCCATGAACAGCAGCTTTGATTCCGTGAACGCCCGCTCGATCCGCGGCGGGATGCGTGCGGGATCGGCCGAGACGTTCATCAGGAACTCGAGGTAATCATCCTCGGTCAGCACCATCGACTGGTCGTCGTCGAGCACGCCGTGCAGGTGGAACACCAGCGGTTCATCCACCGTCGGTTCCGGCATGGGCGTCGCCGGCTGCGCATCGCGTTGACGATCGACCCGCCAGCGGCAGACGTCCCGCCGCGGCTTGCGGTTGCGCTGCCGCAGCGCCTCGAACATGTAATCGTCGTAGTTGGTGGTGATGTACACCGGCAGGTTCAGGTCCGCGAGCAGACTGTGCGCCTGGCAGGGCGAGGAGAAGTCGGGCCGCTGCTTGAATGTATCGAAGATCTCCTTGATCCGCAGCTTGGGGTCCATCGCGCCGCACTTGACCGCCAGGTACTGGGCGACCCTCACCAGGTTCGTCTTGTCGTCGAACGGGTACCCCTCTTCATCCGCCCACTGCTGGGCGATCTTTCTGCCCGTGGGCAGGAAGGGCACGCACGCACCAGCGCCGATGAACGGCGTGCATTTCTTCGCCTTGATCGCGCGCAGGAGCGACCCCCAGGTGTCTTCGGACCAACCCAAACCAGTCGGTACGGCCTCGGTCGTTGGCATGTGGCGCTCCCTTGGAAGAGAGACCTTAGGGCGCCGGGAGCGGTGAGGTGCAAGTGCGCTTTGTTCTTACTTCTTCTCGGCCGGCTTGTCCGCGGGCTTCTCCGCGGGCTTCTGCGCCGCTTCCTTCTTCACCTTGGCCTGCAGCGTGCCAAAGTAGTGCTTCACCGCGTCGTGATACTCGCGGGGCACCTGCATCGATTCCACCGCCTCGGTGGCCTCCTTCGTGCTGGCCTCGACGGCGTCGGAGTACTGAGCGCTCGACTCGCCCTTGACCTGCTCGCCGTACACCAGGCGCGTGCCGATGATCGGGCCGCCCTGGGTCTGCGTGTTGGCCTTCTTCTTCTCGAGCTGGAAGTCCGCCGCGACCGCCTCGGGGCTGGGGGCGCCCTCGGACTGGCCGGGGTTGCCGCTGCCGCTGCCCTTCTTGCCTTGGGATTCGCCGGGCTTCCAGCCGCCGACCTTGCCCTCGCCATCGCCCTGGCCGGGCTTGTCGCACTTGCCGCCCAGGCAGTTGCCCAGTTCCGCCAACTGCGACTTGGCTTCATCGAGCGCGGCATCCAGGTTCTGCATGTCCTCCTGAAGCATCTCAGACTGGGAGAGTTCCTTGGACATCTCCTGCATGCCCTCCTGGCCCTCCTGCTGCAGCCCTTCCTGCGTCATGCCCTGGGCCATCTTCGACATCGACTCGCCCATCTTGCCCGCTTCTTCGCCCGCCTTGTGCGCGGCCTTGGCCATCTCCATCAACTGCTTCTTCTGTTCCTCGGAGAGGTTCTTGGCCTGCTCGAGCGCCTTCTTCATGGCCTCGGGGTTGTTGCTCATCGCGTTCTTGGCCATCTCCTCGGCGGTCTTCTTGTCCAGGCCCGCGTTCTGGAGCTGCTTGGCCAGTTCGCCCTGGTTGTCGGCCAGCTTCTTGAGCTGCTTGGAGAGGTTCTCCATCTGCTCCTTGGCCTTGGCCTTTTCCTGCGGAGACGTGTTGGCGTCGGCGAGCTTTTCCTGCAGTTGCTTGAGCTGCTCGTTGGCCTTGTTGAAGTCGCCGCGGGAGAGCGAGCGCGAGAACTCGTTGAGCGGCCCGTCGCCGGGCTGCTTGAGCTGCTTCATCGCTTCCTTCATCGCCTCGGCCTGCGCCGCCTTCTCGCCCTCCTTCTGGGCCTCGAGCTTGTCGGCCAGGTCCGTCAGCCGCTTCACGGCCTCGCGACGCATCGCGTCGGGGTCGTTGGCTTCGGGCTTCTTGTCCTTGGCGTCCGGGTCGTCGCCCTTCTGATCCAGGAACTCGACCTTGGCCTGCTCCAGCGCCTTCTTGATCTTGTCCTGCTTCTGCTCAAGATCGGTCTTGACCTGCACCACCTCCGCGGCCTTCTGCTCCTGGGCCACCTTGGTCGCCTTGACCTTCATCACGTCGAGCTCGGGGAAGAAGTACCACACCAGCGCGAACGCCAGCCCCGCGGCGATCGGCACCGGCCACAGCCGCGGCGACTCGATCGGGATCGCATCGCCCACCTTCACCGTCTTGGCCCGCGCCAACGCCGTCTCGAGCACCGCCTTGGCCCAGGGATCATCAGACCGGCTCATGTACAGCGCGGTGCTCAGCGTCTCACGCAGCCCCGCCCGTTCATCCAGGATCGTCGCGACCGCGATGGCCCGCTTGCGTGCCACGTACGACCACGCGATGGCGATCACCATCACCGCCGCGGCGGAGGCGTAGAACACCGTGCGCCACGGGAAGGCAAACCCGAAGATCCGTTCCACCACGCGCGCAGCGAGCAACCCCGTCAGCCCGATGATGAGCATGATCGTCACGGTGCGCAGCGTGTCCGTGATCCACAGTCTGCGTGCGGCCTGATTCAGAACGCGGCGAATGTCGTTCATGCGGGTGCCTCCTGAAGGAATGCTCAGGTTGTAGCGAGAGATGAGTCTGTCGGGTGTAGTAGAGATCGTACGGCTACGGGTAGTATCGGTGGAGGGCGGAAGATCTGGCAGTGGATGTTGAAGAATGGAATCGTGCAGGATCGAAATTACCCCAGTAGAGTTATCGGACCTGCGTACGTTGTTGCGTATTTTTGCTGCTCGGGCTCACCAGCCGGCGATCCGTCGGGAGAGACGGCTTCGTCCATTTTTTTGAATCCAGGCACAACTACAGGCGTTGGTGCTCGAGCAGGGCATGGCAAATTGCATAATTAATTTCTATCTCAACGTTTAAGCAAGAATGTTATAAAAGACAAAAAATTGAGAAAAGTCGTGTTGCAATTGTTTTTGGACCTGGGTAGACTCCGCCGTACGACTTTGGTTTATTGCGGATAGAGGTTTGCGGCGGAGGACAATATGAAATCGCATATGGCGGCTTGCGCTTTTTACGCTAGCTTGGTGACGATCGCGTGGGGTCAATCGCAGGCAGGCGAAATCGTCTTGGGGCCGGACGCCACAGTGGTTTGCTCTGGGGCTCGATCTCGATACCAGGATGTAAAATCAATCGCGGCATCGGGTAGTTCTGGAGTAGTTGCCAGAACCGGCGACGGAATTTGGGGAATGACTGAGGGGGAACGCTGCTATTTCGTCGAAGACGAGTACTCGACCTGGGAAGCCGGTGTGGGGGTTGATACGGATGGCTCGGTCGTGGCGAGCATCGATCGAACTCCCACTGGGGGTGAGTACCTCTCCGGCCTCATCGGATTCATCGACGAGTTGCGATGGTACCAAGCCGCTCCGGCGTCCTCACCAACTCCAATGATTGAGCCTCCGATACGAATTAACTCATCCTGGACGCTGGATCCAAGCGGAGGTGCATGGCGCTGGTTTACATCGCCCAGACTGACTTGGGCCGGTGGCAGGTACTTTCTTGGGGGAACGAGTCCGGCGACGCAGCGAACCGCGAACAACGAGGCGATTTGGACCGAGGCCGGGGATATGTACCGAATCGTGAGTGGGGGAGATGCGTTGCCGACAGGTCGAGTGTTTCGGAGTTCCGGATCAATCCGAGAGTTTCACATCGGGCGATCCGGATACCCATTGGTCTTCCTTGCCAACTTTGAAAGCCAGAGTTCGTACCACGACGAAGCGGTTGTAATGGTTCGATCTCCCGTGGAAGCTGCCAGCGGGGCGGTCCAATACCGAGAAGTCGCAAGTGAGGGTGCTGCGGTGGGACCTGAGATTCCCGGTGCCTATTGGGAGTCTTTTCAGCATATCGGATGCGCGGAATTGGGCGGTCAGTGTGTATTCCCGCGTTCGTACATCGCGGGGACGCTCTGGCGGCCCCAAGGTGCTCAGGCGATCGTGATGCGCGAACACGAGGTGCTCGCACGAGAAGGTTTGCCGTTGGATGGATTGGCCCTCAAAGGGCCTGTGCTCGCGATGGATGTCAATGGCGTCGGGGACTACGGCTTGGTGTGGCTGACCAAGCGTGCCGATGCGTCTGAGCTTCGAGACTCCACAGCGGCGTTCGTGAATGGCACTTTGGTGTGCCGTTCGGGGATGCCACTACTGGGCCGTACCGGCGCGGTGCATCAGTGGTGGGTGTCGCACGTCTTTCCGCACATCGCTATCGGTGATCGCCGCTCCGACGGCTCGTATTACGTGTATGTCCACGTTCTCGGCTCATCTCAAGAAACAGTTGGCTTCGGAGCGGGTGAGGAGATGATTGTCAGGTACCTGCGGAACGACGGCGTACCGGCACCATGTCTTGCAGATGTAAATTTTGACGGTGGTGCGGATGGTGCTGATGTTCAGGAGTTCTTTGAGCGATGGGCTGCCGGGGAGTCTGACCTTAACTGCGACGGCGGCACAGATGGCGGGGATATTGCCGTATTCATGGAACATTGGGAAGCTGGATGTTGATTGGGGTCGGCGATCGCTTCGATTGCCCCGACGAGAAGGACTTATGTATGAAATGTGGGCGTAGCTGGCGGGCGGCCGTTGAGGCGGCGGCGGTGTTGTGGACAACCTGTGTGTTCGCCGTTGATCCCGTGATCGACGTTGATGCCGACGGAATCCCTGACCATGGAGTCGTGACCGCCGATGGCATTCACTTGCGAGTGCTCTCTGGCGATGATGGTCGCATCTTGCTTGAAATTCAGGCCCCAAGCGTGGGCAGCCGCTTTTCACCGCCAGTTCTGGTTGTTCCGGACCTCGCTTCCGACGGCAAGCCGGACCTCGTCGTAGTTTCGCCAGGCACGCCAAGTGGTGCTAACGCCGCGGGGGCCGTTTTTGCCTTCTCGTCCGCCGATGGAGCGCTGGTGTGGAGCGCTTTCGTTGATGTCTCGATGCAACTGAGCGCGGTAACGGGATTCGTACGAGACCAGGACCGTGACAGTGTTCCCGAGATCATTGTGGAGCTGGCGGGCGGACCGAGTGCACGCTCCGTGCTGCTCTCGGGTCGCACCGGCGAGATTCTCGCGGTGCGCTCTGGCACCGCCGCGGGCTTGGTCGATGTGGACGCCCGGGGAATCCGGCTCTATGTACGAACCGATGTAAATGATTCCGGCGCTGTTGATATTCATGACCTCGCCGCGATCATGGAGTGGATCACTTCAGACGATGCGCGCGCAGATGTCAACGGCGACGGCATGCAAGACGGTTCAGACATCGCAGAGGCTCTGAAGGATTACTTCAGCGGTGAGATGACGGTACAGGCGTGGGGGATGTGGGGCGGCGCTGGCGTGAGTTCCATCTCCGGTGCCGCTGGATCAGGTGCGGGAGCAAACTTTGTTGGTGATGCTGGCGCACGTTGCGGCTGCCCGGCCCATGTGAACGACGCATCCTGCTTCCCTTTCGGTGATGGGCCGCTGTACTGGCTGCGTCCAACGCTCCGGCTCTCGTGCCCGACGGAGTACCCGGCCGAAGGGGGATGTATCGATGTTCCATTCGAGTTCTTTGTGCCCGCAGGAATGCACTTCGACGGCATCGGAGGCCTCACGTGCGTTGCGTCGTGCAATCTCGATGGCACTGGTAATGTAGTGTTCGAGCCCCCTCCAATCTTGACCTGGGCAGGAGACCGCAGCGGCGGCTCGATTCACATGTGCCTCCCTTCCGGGGCGCGGCACATCCGAGTCTGCATGGACTATTCCGTCACTACGCCCGACGGCACGACGCACCAGTGCGTGCTGTGCTCTGAATGTGCTAATGACTGTCCGTCGCTTCCGACGGGCGCTCCGGACGTCGATCTGCGGTGCCCGCGATGGGCGACCCCGGGTGACGTGGTAGCGTTGGAGGTCATAGCGCCTCGAGGCGGAGTGGGCGGTCGCCCGCTCTGCGAGACAATCAAATGGGAGTTGTTGGAGGGGGCAGATTGGGTTGTCTCGCCGGTGTTCGAATCACCCAACGAAGGAGGAATTCCAGCGAGGGTTGATCGACGCGCGATTTCAGTGCAAATGGCTCAAGGAGTTATTCCTCCCGGCGAGTCTCGACTTGTACGGGTGCGAGCCACCTGCTCGACCGGAGATGACAACTGCCCCTTGAAACTCCAGGATGAGTGCCAGATTGTGATCTCCGCCGACTCGGACGGTGATGGCCTGGCCGATCTGCTTGAACAGGAACTGGCGGGCTCCCAATCTCCCGCCTGTCCAAACTGGCAGGATGCCGACAGCGATGATGACGGGTTCTCCGACGGCACCGAGTGGCGGATGGGATCGAACCCCTGCGACCCCGCCAGCGCGCCGAACCTGACACGGGACTCGGATCACGATGGACTGACTGATTATGAAGAGGACCTACTCCATCGCGGCGATCGATTGAACTTCGATTCAGATAGCGACGGCGTGCAGGATCTGGCCGAGTGGATGATTCCGGGGCTGAGCGTTTGGCACGCATATCAGGGAAACACGCGCGAAGGGCTTCTGCCCGAGTACCTGATGCATGATGCCGACCGAGATGGTCTCTTGGACGATTTCGAGCGTCAGCGGGGCCTGGATCCAATGAACGCGGATCAGGATGGCGACGGAATTCGAGACGGGCTTGAAGTGAAGTACGGCATGGACCCAACGTGCGCGGACCAGGGGCCGGCCGCACCCGGCTTGCAGCGTGATACCGATGGCGACGGATTGACCGATGAGGTCGAGTCCAAACTCCACAGCAACGCGTCGATGGCCGATACCGATGGGGACGGATTATCCGACGGCGGCGAGTCCAGGTTGGGGCTTGATCCCAATTCGGCGACCACTTACGCCTCTCAGTCAGGTTCCGGAGTGCCGTTCGGCGATGGAGCTTCGGACTGGGATGGCGACGGAATCAACAACGCCAGCGAAGAGGCTCTGGGATTGGATCCCGGACGCCGGGATACGGATGGGGACGGAGTGTGCGATCTTGAAGACTCTCGGGATGGTTCGGAGGCGCGGGAGTGCAAGCAGGCGGTTTGCCTGCCGATCGAGGCGGGATGCGAGAACGGTGCTTGCCTTGTCTTCGAGATCAAGACATGCATCCCGGGCGGCGGCACGCTGTACGCGAACGGGGAGCCGCTCTCCGTGGCCGATTGCGCGAACGGACCCGCTCCGGTGTATATCCCAGTTACCTATGGCCAGCAGTTGGTTGTCACAGTTCCCGGTGATTCTCTAGGCGGCCAGCACATCCTCGGGGCGATTGGGATAGCTTGCAAGAACGCTGATGGGTCAGGCTTCCACAACTTCCAGCCAATGCCGCCGGGCGGGTTCGATAGCCCACCGGCGTGGCCCCAGAAGATTTACAACTCGAATCCTGCAGTTCGGGATCCCAGCGGTCAACCGATCGACATGCGGGAGATCGTAGGTGTTCCGAATCGAGGCGACGGGCAGTCCGGGTGCAATGGGCTGGTGACGAACTGCGCGGAAGGCCCGCCATCTGTCCATGTGTGGATCGACTCGAATAATGATGCGGGATTCACCCGCCAGGGATTGAACGATCTGGATTCCACGGCCGCGAGCGAGTCGCCTCATCCAGGCAAGATCATCCTGGCAAGCACATGGGACAACGACGGGGACAACATCCCTGATTTTGCCGACGGTTACGGTGCACCCCCTTGGTGGCAAGGCGAGCAGGCTGAACTCTTCGATACATCGAGCGATGGGGCGCGTGGCCCGTTGACGCCCATGACAGTCTTCATCCGCGGCAGCATTGACGCATCGCTGGCGACGCTGACGTTCAACTACTTCGGTAGCGACCCCATGGCCGTTCAGCAGCAACCGTCCGGGCAGTTCATTCCAGATCCCAGCGGCGGCAGAATTCGTGTTTGGCTGGACCCGACCCTCCGCGGGCACGACGACAACGGCGCCATGTATGGATCCGCCGCGCACGGACGCGTGGGATCATCTCCTCAAGGGTCGGTATTCCAGCCGTACCGAAGCACAGATCCGGCCGGCTCGCCTCAGAGCGGCCCGTGTGAACAGCGCCGAGTGGTCGGCAACGGACGAGGCGTGCACGAGGGAGGTTTGTACATCACCCCTGGCCATCCCTACACGCTGGATGACCTTGGCATCGGGCAGTCTGGTCGAACCGTGAAGGTGTTCATCGAAGCTGTCGCAGCGAGCACAGTGTTGGGAGGGGAGACTATCCAGGTTCAACTGATGCCTGCCGTCTTGTGCACTCCGCGTGAAGTGGAGAATCCTCAAGATCCGGATCCTCTAAGTGAATCCGTGAAGGTGACGGCGTTGGACCTGGTGATCCGCCCGATCCGGAACGATGGGACATTCAGTGACGCCCAACATGTCATGCCGCCGTCGTTTCCAAGCCCCATTTTCAATGTGTCTGCGGAAGATCTCCAGATCACGAACGTTACGTTTTCCGGTGACAGGATTCTGGCGGACATTCGCCTGACTGGGAATGTGCGTGATTCTTCTTGTAACCTGGTTCCGGGGCTCCCGGGTTCGATTCAATCCGCCTACGCCACGATTGACGGATCAATCCCGGGCGTCGGCACTGTTCTTGAACTCCCGCTCATCATCAGCAAGGCTACATCGCCCGATCTGTCAAATCCGACGTGGCGTGTCGCCCCTTGGCCGTATCAGGGTACATTGAATCCTTCAATATTGCTCACAGGCGTAGAGATCCAGGAGGGCGCCAACAGGATCTCGGTATCTGCCGCGAATCGATTCGGCAATGTCGGATCGGCAGAACTCTGGTTCAACATCAATGCGGAACCACCATCGGATGAGATGGTTGAACTCGTGATTGACTTGAACAACGGTGAACCTGTTGGCGGTCCGCAGAGCTCCGCGTTCATTTCAGTACTGCGGCGGCCCGAACCGCAGACCCAGTTCCCGTTGATTCCCTTGTTCTTGAACCTGACCGGGGGAAACGCGGCGGGAGTGTTTCAAGGTGAGGGAGGCGCGAGACTGGCGTTGCCGGAGGAGTTCGAACTCCAAGTCGATCGCGCTGATGGCTTCCTCATCTCTCTGTCCATCCCTGCGCTGCAAATCTCCAACTTGGTAGTCTGGGTCGATGAAACAGGGGCCTCTTCCCGGCTCTTTTCGGGGAATATCCGACTCCCGGGTTGCCTCGGGCCAACGTGGGAAGGGTACACCTTCGAGGTTGGAGATAAGTGGAATGGTCGAAAGACCCTGGGCGGAGCGACTCGCCCGTTCCTGTGGCAACTGCAGGGGCCGCGCGAGGTTCGTGGATGGATGGAAGGTGTTGTCATTGCCGGTGAAAAGTACAATCTCGTCAATGATGGAGACGAGAAGGGGGCATTTCTGCAATGGTGGGACGACCAACCGCCCAACTGGAATGACCTGGCACAACGCACCGCGATCGCGGTCGGCAAGTCGGCACTGGAACTCGTGCCTCCCTCCCATAGACAAGCTGTGAAACAGGCTCTGGAGCACGGTCAAGAGCCTATTCCGCTCAATTTGATGGCGGATCTCCCTTATGTCAAGGGCATGGGTCAGGGAGCATTCCATGTTGTTTCAGATATGTGGGATGGTACAAAGAAAGCCGCGGTCAACGGCGCGTACGTGCTGTGGCATTACAATCCGATCGCGACCAATGTGCGCATCGTCTGCGATGGACAGGCATTGCTGCCCGGGGATGATGAGCGACTATACTCGTTGGGCCTGGGTATTCGATCGGGGGTCGAATCGGTTTCCGCCATGTATGATGCAGCGGTGACCGGGACGAGTGAACACGCGCTGCTTGTCTGGGCGGTGGCAAACGACCAAGTTGATGTGGTCGATCAAATCGATGTCCTTTGGAGGCGGAGGGCCGAGGTCGCGGTCACACTGTTGGAGGGATTACAAGGCGTCCTTGAGCAGATGCCGGAAGAGCAGCGGGGGAGGATCACCGGTGAGGTCTTCGCGCAGGTCGCCATGGCTGTCGTGCCTGCTGGGTCTGTGGTAGGCGCAGGGGCGGTGACCAGCAAGGCGGCGGCGGTCTCGGTAGCATGCACCAGAATCGAGCAATCTGCGGCCATTGCGGCCCTCGACGCGGTCGCCGCGCAGCGAATAAGGCAGAAAGCTCAGGAAATAGCAAGAATTGCAGAACTGGTCACCAGAGGTGAAAATACAAGCAATGAACTTCTTTCAATTTACAAGTTGCGGCGAAGCCAAAGTGGGGAACAAGGCGCGTGGGCGACTTTTCGAGAGCTCGTGCAGGATGTCCGGAGGATCCGGGGTGAGAATCGGACCCTGCAGCGTGGCCATCTGATGGCGGCTTGTGAACAGGCGATTAAGGATGCATACCTTGAATCGGGTGGGCATGGGCCCACCGTGGCGGAAATCAGGGAATTGCTGGCACATCGAAGGCAGGGGCGACAAGTAATTCAGGAGGGGTATCTGGCGGCCATGGATCTGGAAACGCATCATGTAATTCCGATCGAATGGTTGAGAGAGATGATCAAAATCCGATTTCCTGAAAAATCCCCTACGCAAGTGGAGGATCTGTTGCTCCAGATCAAGGATACAATGCCGGGTTTCCCATTGCGAAAGACGTGGCATGGGAGAGGCCGTGGTGAGCGTTCGCCCGACGGTCCAGCCCGAAGTACTATTCATGATATGCTCCAGAGGAGATTCGCGCAATTTCGAGGGCGGCAGTCGCTAGATGATTATGTTCAGGCATTAAACGACGCTTACCGTGAGTTTAACCTGACCTATGGAAGTGAACACGAATTTAATTTTAACATAGTTTTCGCAGACGCAGAGCGATGGCTGCGCAGTAATAATATCATTCAATAAGATGAAAACGCTTGTTATCGGTGAAATTCTGGAATCGTACATTGGGCGTGATCGATTTCGCTCGATCGCGATGGCGGCAGGAACTCTTACAGATGTCGACGGGATTTCCCTGAATCATGACGAGACTGATCCGCTCGTTCAAGCAACGCTGCGGGCGTGCGAAGAGCAGGGGCTGGTGCTGTGGGGGAATCGCCATCCTCGCCCGGTGAGTGCGGCAACACATTTGTTCTTGCGGCGGCAGCGTATTTATGGCCCTGAAGATATGAAGGGTTTGGAGTTTGTGGAAC